>NZ_JAEUAO010000009.1 GCF_019511375.1 Rhizobium herbae | reverse complement strand
GGCGACAACGTCACGGTTGACGTCGAGCTGATCGTGCCGATCGCGATGGAAGAAAAGCTGCGCTTCGCCATCCGCGAAGGCGGCCGCACCGTCGGCGCCGGCATCGTCGCATCCATCGTCGAGTAATCATTAGATCAGCCGGATTTTGGAGAGGCCCCGCTGGAAACAGCGGGGCCTTTTTGCGTGATCTTAAAAGTTGCCTGCATTGCCTTGTTGCAAGGAGCCGCGTGCAGTCCTGAAAAGGGGTGCGAAGTAGGCGTGGGCGGAAGCTGTGCTGCCCTGCTTTGCATGGAGAATCATGTGCGCGCTTGGGCGCTAAGACAGACGGGTAAGAGCCCCGATCGCGCTGCGCGCCGGACCTGCAGTGTTGCGGGCTCTAATGCCCGAAATTCTTGAAGCGCTTGAAGAAGCCGCGGATACGACGCTCGAGCTTCGTCTTCGACCAGAGCTTGGCAACCTGCCGCTCCATGCCGGTGAAGCGGCTGGCCAGGACATTGGTGGCGACGAGCGCGATCGTCGCCTCGCTGAATTCGGGAAACCGGTTGTGGATGCGGGCGAAGGAACCGGCAGGTTCGCTCAGTTGTTCCTCGAAACGCCGGATGCGCCCCTTCTTGACGAAGAGTTGCAGCGTGATCTGCTCGAACGTCCAATCATGCTCGGTGTACATGCTGAACTGAAGTCCGGCTGTGCCAGTGAAGCCGCAAAGACAGATATTGGCGTGCGGTATCTTCTCGGCAAGCCAGACGGCAATGGCAAAGCCTGTCGTCGGCATGCGGTCCACCGGGTAGAGCGGGCCGAACGTATGGTCGAAATCGAGCGTCTGCGGCATCAGGGTGCTTTTGCGCGGCGCCGCCAACCCGGGGCTCCCCTCCGGAACCCCGCGATCGGCGATCACCCCGATTTCGGCCTTCAGGTGACGCTTAAACAGGCTGTAGGCCTTGTCGAAATGCTTCTGCGATTTCAGAAAGCGCGTGCCGCCGGCGACGAGGCGATGACAGAGTACAGCGTCCTTCTCGAAAGGACGGGAGAGGACTTTCGCGCAGCCCGTGAAGAAGACGTAGAGTGTTTTCTCTGGCAAGGTGCTCGTGATTACGTCGATATCGACGCTTTCGCTGTTGGCGATCAACGCCACCATTTCATAGCGTGAGAGAAGTGCTTCGAAATCTTCGCCTTGCATCGACATGTTCTCGCGACCGTGAGGACTGTTTATACTCGTTTCCGTACGACATAAATGACCCGGCGCCTTCCGTCATCCCTCGCGAAGCAGAAATAATATTGCGGCTTGGGTACGGACAGGGCATATCGGTTTTGACGAGGAGGCCGCCGCCCGTTCGGGCGGCCAGCAAGTGGAGGACGTCCATGAGCAAGCGAATTCTGTTCACCGGAGGTGCGGGCAAGGCGGGGCGGCATGCCGTGCCATACCTGGTCGAGGCGGGCTATGAGGTGCACAATGTCGATCTCGTGCCGCTCGACAGCCCCGGCGTCACCAATCTGATCGCCGACATTACCGACAGCGGCCAGATGTTCAACGTCATGTCGATGCATCGGGATCTTCCGGATCTGGAGCACGGGCAGGGGCCGCGGCCTTTTGACGCCGTGGTTCATTTCGCCGCCGTGCCGCGAATCCTCATCAAGCCGGACAACGAGACGTTTCGCATCAACACGATGGGCACTTACAACGTCGTCGAGGCGGCGGTGAAGCTCGGCGTCCGCAAGATCATCGTTGCCTCCAGCGAGACGACCTACGGCGTTTGCTTTGCCGAAGGCCACCGTGACTTCCATCAGTTTCCGCTGGAGGAGGACTACGACGTCAATCCTATGGACAGTTACGGACTGTCGAAGGTGCTCAACGAGAAGACGGCGCGCGCCTTTGCCGAACGCTCGGGCTTTGACATCTATGCGCTGCGAATCGGCAACGTGATCGAGCCGCACGAATACGAGCGGTTCCCGGCCTATTTTGCCAATCCTGAAATCCGCAAGCGTATCGCCTGGAGCTATATCGATGCCCGCGATCTCGGGCAGATCGTCAAGCTTTGCATCGAGAAGGACGGCTTGGGTTTCCAGGTCTTCAACGCGGCGAACGACACGGTCTCGGCCGACACGCCATCGCGGGAGCTTGCAGCCCGCTATTACCCCAATGTGCCGTTTACGAGAGAGATCGGCGAATTCGAGGGGCTCTTGTCGAACCGGAAGATTCGCGAAGTGCTCGGCTTCAAGGAAGACCACGACTGGCGGAAATATGTCGGTAAGTGAGCGAGGCTGTTTAACCCGGTTAAAAAGACAGCGGATATCGCCGAATTCTTTCTCTTTTTCCGGCAAAGACGCTTGTCATCGCCGGGCAAACTGAATAATAAGCCGCAGACTTAACGCGGCGCACAGCCTTTGAGGCACCGGCGCTGCGGTCTAGGGGTATAGCTCAGTTGGTAGAGCGGCGGTCTCCAAAACCGCAGGTCGCAGGTTCGAGCCCTGCTGCCCCTGCCATTCGATCCCAGCGCAACACGATGCAGCGACGACTTGGCAGTACATAAAGGGGGAAGGGCTTGCCTTTTTCCGGCTAATTTCGCAAAAAGACCGTTGACCTCTTGTGATTTATGGAATCGGTCTTTATGTAGGGTTCAAACAGACACGCGGCGCGTGGGGCTGATCGACAGCTTTACGGGCCGTTAAGGCGTGAGCATTCAATGGCATCCAAAACAAATCCATTTACGTTTCTGCAGCAGGTGCGCTCCGAGACGTCGAAAGTGACATGGCCTACGCGGCGCGAGACGACGATCTCGACGCTCATGGTGTTCGTCATGGTCTTCTTTGCGGCGCTCTTCTTTTTTGCTGCGGACCAACTGATGGGCTGGCTGATCGGCCTCGTCCTGAATGCTGGTATCTGAACGGGTGGGGATGAATATGGCAGCGCGTTGGTACATCGTTCACGCCTACTCGAATTTCGAGAAGAAGGTTGCTGAATCCATCGAGGAGAAAGCCAAGCAGAAGGGGCTCAGCCATCTGTTTGAAAAGATTCTCGTCCCGACCGAAAAGGTCGTTGAAGTTCGTCGCGGCCGCAAGGTTGATGCCGAGCGCAAGTTCTTTCCCGGTTACGTGCTCGTGCGTGCCAATCTGACGGATGAGGCCTATCACCTCATCAAGAATACGCCGAAGGTGACCGGCTTCCTCGGATCCGACAACAAGCCGGTTCCGATTCCGGATTTCGAGGCCGAGCGCATTCTCGGTCAGGTTCAGGATGGTGTCGATCGTCCGAAGCCTTCGATCTCGTTCGAGATCGGTGAGCAGGTTCGTGTCTCCGACGGTCCGTTTGCCTCGTTCAACGGCATCGTGCAGGACGTGGACGAAGAGCGTTCGCGCCTCAAGGTCGAGGTCTCGATCTTTGGTCGTGCGACGCCGGTAGACCTTGAATACGCTCAGGTCGAGAAAGTCTGAATTCTGATTGCCGCAGCGCCCGGATATCTGGCTGCGCGGCATTCTTTTGTTTTCCGGATATTCGTATTCGGTAAAGGCGGGGTGACCCGCACTCCGCGTGGAAGGAAACCGGCCTTAGCCGGACCGGCGTTCCGCACCACGCAACCGCAGCCGCCACTCCCTTTGACGAGGGTGGCATGAAGGGCCGGGAAACCGGCCGGAACGTTTCCTGCTCCAGTTCGTCATCTGACGGGCGGTGAGGCGGGAAAAACCAAAAGGCAGAGAGAAATGGCTAAGAAAGTTGCAGGCCAGCTCAAGCTTCAGGTCAAGGCAGGATCGGCAAACCCGTCCCCGCCGATCGGCCCGGCGCTTGGTCAGCGTGGCATTAACATCATGGAATTCTGCAAGTCGTTCAACGCGGCTACGCAGGAAATGGAAAAGGGCATGCCGATCCCGGTCGTCATCACCTATTACCAGGACAAGTCCTTCACCTTCATCATGAAGCAGCCGCCGGTCAGCTACTTCCTGAAGAAGGAAGCAAAGATCCAGTCCGGCTCGAAGACGCCGGGCAAGGGTGCGACCGCAGGCAAGCTCACCAAGGCTCAGATCAAGTCGATCGCCGAAGCCAAGATGAAAGACCTGAACGCAGCCGATATCGAAGGCGCAATGACCATGATCGAGGGCTCCGCCCGCGCCATGGGTCTGGAAGTGGTGGGCTAAGATCATGGCAAAGCTTGCAAAGCGTGTACAGAAGACCCGCGAAGGCATCGATCCGACGAAGCTCGTCGCCCTGCCGGAAGCAATTTCCCTGGTCAAGGCCCGTGCCATCGCCAAGTTCGACGAAACCATCGAAGTCGCGATGAACCTCGGTGTTGACCCGCGTCATGCCGACCAGATGGTCCGTGGCGTCGTCAACCTGCCGAACGGCACCGGCCGCGACGTTCGCGTCGCCGTTTTCGCCCGTGGCGCCAAGGCTGACGAAGCCAAGGCTGCCGGCGCCGACGTCGTTGGCGCCGAAGACCTGGTCGAGATCGTCCAGGGCGGCAAGATCGACTTCGATCGCTGCATCGCCACCCCGGACATGATGCCGCTCGTCGGCCGCCTCGGCAAGGTTCTTGGCCCCCGCGGCATGATGCCGAACCCGAAGGTCGGAACGGTTACGATGGACGTTGCCGGTGCCGTCAAGGCATCCAAGGGTGGCGCCGTCGAGTTCCGCGTCGAGAAGGCCGGTATCGTTCATGCCGGTATCGGCAAGGCTTCCTTCACGGCTTCCGCCATTGAAGAAAACATCCGCGCTTTTGCGGATGCGGTCATCAAGGCAAAGCCGGCTGGCGCCAAGGGCAACTACGTCAAGCGCGTGGCGATTTCCTCGACCATGGGCCCGGGCGTCAAGGTTGATCCTTCGTCGGTCACCGTCGCCTGATTTATCCGGACTTCGGTCCGGTCAAGATTTCCGGCCCTTCGGGGCCGGGAATTCCGGGATCAAACCCGGAACTCCTGTCCGAGATTGCAGGTGGTTATCCCTTAATCACTTCAGCCTGCATGAGACGGGTGAGTCCCGAATTTCATTTGACGCGCGAAAGCGTGGGAATTCGGTTCGAACCTCGGCTTGCCTTGTGCCGGACCCGGTCAAACGGGAACGCGCAGGGGACAGGATCCTCGAGCGTCGCTTGGGATCAACTCTGATCCCTTGTGGCAAAGGCAAACCGACTGGGCTGTATTTTGCGGTCCGGTCAACTGGAGATAGGCAGTGGAAAGAGCGGAAAAACGCGAATTCGTCACGGAGCTGAACGAGTCCTTCAAGGGCGCCGGTTCGGTTGTCGTGGCCCACTATGCTGGTGTCACAGTCGCACAGATGAACGACTTCCGTTCGAAGATGCGCGCTGCTGGCGGCACCGTCAAAGTCGCGAAGAACCGCCTGGCCAAGATCGCCCTTCAGGGTACGGAAGCCGAAGGGATGTCCAATCTCTTCAAGGGACAGACGCTGGTAGCATTCAGCGCCGACCCGATCACGGCTCCGAAAGTCGTCATGGATTTCGCCAAGACCAACGACAAGATCGTTGTTCTGGGTGGCGCCATGGGGGCAACGACGCTTAACGCGGATGCAGTCAAGTCGCTCGCGACCCTGCCTTCGCTGGACGAACTGCGTGCGAAGCTGCTGGGCATGATCCAGACACCGGCTACCCGCATCGCAGGCGTTGTTGCAGCACCGGCAAGCCAGCTTGCCCGCGTGTTCTCGGCTTACGCCAAGAAGGACGAAGCCGCATAAGGCGGTTTTTCGTTGTTATATCCAACCAAGTTCGAACCGAACAAAAGGAACTAGAAAATGGCTGATCTCGCAAAGATCGTTGAAGACCTCTCCTCGCTGACCGTTCTGGAAGCTGCAGAACTGTCGAAGCTTCTCGAAGAAAAGTGGGGCGTTTCCGCTGCTGCTCCGGTAGCAGTTGCTGCTGCTGGCGGCGCTGCTGCTGCTGCTCCGGCTGAGGAAGAAAAGACCGAGTTCGACGTCATCCTCGCTGATGCCGGCGCAAACAAGATCAACGTCATCAAGGAAGTCCGCGCTATCACGGGCCTCGGCCTGAAGGAAGCCAAGGACCTCGTTGAAGCCGCTCCGAAGGCTGTCAAGGAAGGCGTTTCCAAGGCTGAAGCCGCTGATCTCAAGAAGAAGCTCGAAGAAGCTGGCGCCAAGGTTGACGTCAAGTAATCGTGCCTATTTCGACGGAGGGGTGGCCCGAAAGGGCCGCCTCTCTTTCATCGTTTTTTGAACGTATTACCCAAAAGCCTATTGAAAACGGCTTTTGGGTAATGGGTTCTTCAAGAGGATGGTCTCGAACCGGACCGCCAGGCAATCCGGCCAGCGGTTTTGGGAAGTGAGACGAGTTTGAATGATCCATTAATTTGACGGAGCCGACTGGCCAGCGGTGTTCGTCTGTTGCAGGCCCGGGTGCAATTTTAAAGGAGCGACGATGGCTCAGACCCTTTCGTTTAACGGTCGCAGGCGCGTACGCAAGTTTTTCGGTAAAATTCCAGAAGTCGCAGAAATGCCGAACCTCATCGAGGTTCAGAAGGCATCCTACGATCAGTTCCTCATGGTCGACGAACCGCAGGGCGGCCGTCCGGACGAGGGACTTCAATCCGTTTTCAAGTCCGTTTTCCCGATCACGGATTTCTCCGGCGCTTCGATGCTCGAATTCGTTTCCTACGAGTTCGAACAGCCAAAGTTCGACGTCGAGGAATGCCGTCAGCGTGATCTGACCTATGCAGCGCCGCTCAAGGTGACGCTGCGCCTCATCGTGTTTGATATCGATGAGGATACGGGCGCCAAGTCCATCAAGGACATCAAGGAACAGAACGTCTACATGGGCGACATGCCGCTCATGACCAACAACGGTACGTTCATCGTCAACGGCACCGAGCGCGTCATCGTCTCCCAGATGCACCGTTCGCCGGGCGTGTTCTTCGATCACGACAAGGGCAAGAGCCATTCCTCGGGCAAGCTCTTGTTTGCTGCCCGCGTCATCCCGTATCGTGGCTCCTGGCTCGACATCGAATTCGATGCCAAGGATGTTGTCCACGCGCGTATCGATCGCCGCCGCAAGATCCCTGTCACGTCGCTGCTGATGGCGCTCGGCATGGACGGCGAGGAAATCCTCGAGACCTTCTACACCAAGTCGTTCTACCAGCGCGACGGCAAGGGCTGGCGGATTCCGTTCCAGCCGGACACGCTGAAGGGCCAGAAGGCGATCACCGACATGATCGACGCCGACACCGGCGAAGTCGTGGTCGAAGCCGGCAAGAAGCTGACCCCGCGTCTCCTGAAGCAGTTGAAGGAGAAGGGCCTGAAGGCCATCAAGGCATCCGACGACGATCTTTACGGCAACTTCCTGGCCGAAGATCTCGTCAACATGCAGACCGGTGAAATCTTCCTGGAAGCCGGCGACGAGATCGACGAGAAGTCGCTCGGCGTCATCCTCGGGGCCGGTTTCGACGAAATTCCGGTTCTCGACATCGACCATATCAATGTCGGTGCCTACATCCGCAATACGCTGGCCGTCGATAAGAACGAGAACCGTCAGGACGCTCTGTTCGATATCTACCGGGTCATGCGTCCGGGCGAGCCGCCGACCATGGATTCGGCCGAAGCCATGTTCAACACGCTGTTCTTCGATGCGGAGCGTTATGACCTCTCCGCCGTCGGCCGCGTGAAAATGAACATGCGCCTTGACCTCGATGCCGCCGACACGGTCCGCATCCTGCGCAAGGAAGACATCCTGGCTGTCGTCAAGATGCTGGTCGACCTGCGCGACGGCAAGGGCGAGATCGATGATATCGACAACCTCGGCAACCGCCGTGTGCGGTCGGTCGGCGAACTGATGGAAAACCAGTATCGCCTCGGCCTGCTGCGCATGGAGCGTGCCATCAAGGAGCGCATGTCGTCGATCGAGATCGACACCGTCATGCCTCAGGACCTGATCAACGCCAAGCCGGCTGCTGCCGCTGTCCGCGAGTTCTTCGGTTCTTCGCAGCTGTCGCAGTTCATGGACCAGGTCAACCCGCTGTCGGAAATCACCCACAAGCGCCGTCTTTCGGCTCTTGGCCCGGGCGGTCTGACGCGCGAGCGTGCGGGCTTCGAAGTCCGCGACGTCCACCCGACCCACTACGGCCGTATCTGCCCGATCGAGACGCCGGAAGGCCCGAACATCGGTCTGATCAACTCGCTCGCAACCTTCGCCCGCGTCAACAAGTACGGCTTCATCGAAAGCCCGTACCGCAAGATCGTCGACGGCAAGGTGACGCGTGAGGTCGTCTACCTGTCGGCGATGGAAGAAGCCAAGTACCACGTCGCCCAGGCAAACTCCGAGCTCAACGAGGACCAGTCGTTCGTGGAAGAGTTCGTCGTCTGCCGTCACGCCGGCGACGTTATGCTGGCGCCCCGCGACCAGATCAACCTCATGGACGTTTCGCCCAAGCAGCTCGTATCGGTTGCGGCAGCGCTCATCCCGTTCCTGGAAAACGACGACGCCAACCGCGCTCTCATGGGCTCGAACATGCAGCGTCAGGCCGTGCCCCTGCTGCGTGCGGAAGCACCGTTCGTCGGTACCGGCATGGAACCGGTCGTTGCGCGTGACTCCGGTGCTGCGATCGCTGCCCGCCGCGGCGGCGTGGTCGACCAGGTCGATGCGACCCGTATCGTTATCCGTGCGACGGAGGATCTTGAAGCCGGCAAGTCCGGCGTCGATATCTACCGCCTGCAGAAGTTCCAGCGTTCGAACCAGAACACCTGCGTCAACCAGCGTCCGCTGGTCACCGTCGGCGACGTTCTGAACAAGGGCGACATCATCGCTGACGGTCCGTCGACGGATCTCGGCGATCTGGCGCTCGGCCGCAACGCGCTCGTCGCGTTCATGCCCTGGAACGGCTACAACTACGAAGACTCGATCCTGCTTTCCGAGCGCATCGTTCGCGATGACGTGTTCACCTCCATCCACATCGAAGAGTTCGAAGTGATGGCGCGCGACACCAAGCTCGGTCCGGAAGAAATCACCCGCGACATTCCGAACGTTTCGGAAGAAGCGCTGAAGAACCTCGATGAAGCCGGTATCGTCTACATCGGTGCGGAAGTTCAGCCGGGCGACATTCTGGTCGGCAAGATCACGCCGAAGGGCGAAAGCCCGATGACGCCGGAAGAAAAGCTACTGCGCGCCATCTTCGGCGAAAAGGCCTCGGACGTTCGCGACACCTCCATGCGCATGCCTCCGGGCACCTTCGGCACCATCGTCGAAGTTCGCGTCTTCAACCGCCACGGCGTGGAAAAAGACGAGCGTGCCATGGCAATCGAGCGCGAAGAGATCGAGCGTCTGGCCAAGGACCGCGACGACGAACAGGCGATTCTCGACCGTAACGTCTACTCGCGTCTTCTCGACATGCTGCGCGGCCACGTTGCGGTCGCCGGTCCGAAGGGCTTCAAGAAGGGCACCGAGCTTTCGAACGCCGTCATCTCCGAATATCCCCGCTCGCAGTGGTGGATGTTCGCAGTTGAAGACGAAAAGGCGCAGGGCGAGGTCGAGGCTCTGCGCGGCCAGTACGACGAGTCCAAGTCGCTGCTCGAGCATCGCTTCATGGACAAGGTCGAAAAGGTCCAGCGCGGCGATGAAATGCCTCCGGGCGTCATGAAGATGGTTAAGGTCTTCGTCGCTGTGAAGCGCAAGATCCAGCCGGGCGACAAGATGGCCGGCCGTCATGGCAACAAGGGCGTGGTTTCCCGCATCGTGCCGATCGAAGACATGCCGTTCCTCGAAGACGGCACGCATGTCGACGTCGTGCTGAACCCGCTCGGCGTGCCTTCGCGCATGAACGTCGGCCAGATCCTCGAAACCCATCTGGGTTGGGCTTGCGCCGGTATGGGCAAGCAGATCGGCCAGATGCTCGACGCCTACAAGGCAGGCGGCGACATCAAGCCACTGCGCGATACCATCGACAGCGTCATCGGATCCGGTCCGAAGGGCGAGCCGATCAAGCAGTACGACGACGAATCGATCATCCGCCTGGCCGAGCAGACCCGCCGCGGCGTGTCGATTGCAACGCCGGTCTTCGACGGCGCGGTGGAAGCCGACGTCAACGAGATGCTGGAGAAGGCAGGCCTCAAGGTGACCGGCCAGTCGACGCTGTATGACGGCCGTACCGGCGATCAGTTCGACCGCCAGGTGACTGTCGGCTACATCTACATGCTGAAGCTGAACCACCTTGTCGACGACAAGATCCATGCCCGTTCGATCGGTCCATACTCGCTCGTTACCCAGCAGCCGCTGGGCGGCAAGGCGCAGTTCGGCGGTCAGCGCTTCGGGGAAATGGAAGTCTGGGCGCTCGAAGCCTACGGCGCCGCCTACACCCTGCAGGAAATGCTGACGGTGAAATCGGACGACGTGGCAGGCCGGACCAAGGTCTACGAGGCGATCGTCCGTGGCGACGACACGTTCGAGGCCGGTATTCCGGAGAGCTTCAACGTTCTCGTCAAGGAAATGCGGTCGCTGGGGCTCTCGGTCGAGTTGGAAAACTCCAAGCTCGAGGATCTGCAGCCGACGCAACTGCCGGACGCCGCCGAGTAAGACATCATCAAGGTGCGTGCCGTGTAAAGCGGCGCGCACCGTTTCCGCCCAGCCCAGTTGCGGGCAGGGCAGGAAATACGGCCGCATGAAATGCGGTTTTATCCATTTTCAGGCTGCGGTCCGGCGCCCGGGATTTGCCGGAACCGTCCAGCCAAGAAGAGGGCGATAGCCCGTAAAGGAGATAGGCATGAACCAAGAGGTCATGAATCTTTTCAATCCGCAGGTGCCTGCACAGACATTCGATTCCATCCGGATCTCGATTGCCTCGCCGGAGAAGATTCTCTCCTGGTCTTACGGTGAAATCAAGAAGCCGGAGACGATTAACTACCGCACGTTCAAACCGGAACGCGACGGTCTGTTCTGCGCGCGCATCTTTGGACCGATCAAGGATTACGAATGCTTGTGCGGCAAGTACAAGCGCATGAAGTACAAGGGCATCATCTGCGAAAAGTGCGGCGTCGAAGTGACGTTGTCGCGCGTTCGCCGTGAGCGCATGGGTCATATCGAGCTTGCCGCTCCCGTTGCCCACATCTGGTTCCTGAAGTCCCTGCCGAGCCGCATCGCAACACTGCTCGACATGACGCTGAAGGATATCGAGCGCGTCCTCTATTTCGAAAACTACATCGTTACCGAGCCGGGCCTGACTTCGCTGAAGGAAAACCAGCTTCTCTCGGAAGAAGAATACATGATCGCCGTCGACGAGTTCGGCGAGGATCAGTTCACGGCGATGATCGGTGCGGAAGCGATCTACGAGATGCTCGCGTCGATGAACCTCGACAAGATCGCCGGCGACCTGCGTTCGGAAATGGCTGACACCACGTCCGAACTGAAGCAGAAGAAGCTGATGAAGCGCCTGAAGATCGTCGAGAACTTCATGGAATCCGGCAACCGCCCGGAATGGATGATCATGAAGGTCGTTCCGGTGATCCCGCCGGACCTGCGTCCGCTGGTTCCGCTCGACGGCGGCCGTTTCGCGACGTCCGACCTGAACGATCTCTATCGTCGCGTCATCAACCGTAACAACCGTCTGAAGCGCCTGATCGAGCTTCGCGCGCCGGGCATCATCATCCGCAACGAAAAGCGCATGCTGCAGGAATCCGTCGATGCGCTGTTCGACAACGGCCGCCGCGGCCGCGTCATCACCGGCGCCAACAAGCGCCCGCTGAAGTCGCTGTCCGACATGCTCAAGGGCAAGCAAGGCCGCTTCCGCCAGAACCTGCTCGGCAAGCGCGTCGACTATTCCGGCCGTTCGGTCATCGTGACCGGTCCGGAACTGAAGCTGCACCAGTGCGGCCTGCCGAAGAAGATGGCGCTCGAGCTGTTCAAGCCGTTCATCTACGCCCGTCTCGACGCCAAGGGCTACTCCTCGACCGTCAAGCAGGCGAAGAAGCTGGTTGAAAAGGAAAAGCCGGAAGTCTGGGATATCCTTGACGAGGTCATCCGCGAACATCCGGTTCTCCTGAACCGCGCACCGACGCTGCACCGCTTGGGCATCCAGGCCTTCGAACCGACCCTGGTCGAAGGCAAGGCGATCCAGCTGCACCCGCTCGTCTGCACCGCCTTCAATGCCGACTTCGACGGTGACCAGATGGCCGTTCACGTACCGCTGTCGCTCGAAGCGCAGCTGGAAGCGCGCGTGCTGATGATGTCGACAAACAACATCCTGCATCCGGCAAACGGCGCACCGATCATCGTTCCGTCGCAGGACATGGTTCTCGGTCTCTACTATCTGTCGATCATGAACCAGAACGAACCGGGCGAAGGCATGGCCTTCTCCGACCTCGGCGAACTGCATCACGCGCTTGAGACCAAGGCCGTGACGCTGCATGCCAAGATCCGCGGCCGCTTCAAGACCGTTGATGCCGAAGGCAAGCCGGTGTCCAAGATCTATGAAACGACACCCGGCCGCATGCTCATCGGCGAACTTCTGCCGAAGAACGTCAACGTGCCGTTCGACGTCTGCAACCAGGAACTGACCAAGAAGAACATCTCCAAGATGATCGACACGGTCTACCGTCATTGCGGCCAGAAGGACACGGTCATTTTCTGCGACCGCATCATGCAGCTCGGCTTCGCCCATGCCTGCCGCGCCGGCATTTCGTTCGGCAAGGACGACATGGTCATTCCGGACACCAAGGCCAAGATCGTCGGCGACACCGAAAGCCTGGTGAAGGAATACGAGCAGCAGTACAATGACGGCCTCATCACCCAGGGCGAAAAGTACAACAAGGTTGTCGACGCCTGGGGCAAGGCGACCGAAAAGGTCGCCGACGAGATGATGGCACGCATCAAGGCGGTGGAATTCGATGACAACGGCCGTCAGAAGCCGATGAACTCGATCTACATGATGTCCCACTCCGGCGCCCGCGGTTCTCCGAACCAGATGCGTCAGTTGGGCGGCATGCGCGGACTTATGGCCAAGCCTTCGGGCGAAATCATCGAGACGCCGATCATCTCGAACTTCAAGGAAGGCCTGACCGTTAACGAGTACTTCAACTCGACGCACGGTGCCCGTAAGGGTCTTGCAGACACCGCCCTGAAGACCGCCAACTCCGGTTACCTGACCCGCCGTCTCGTCGACGTTGCGCAGGATTGCATCGTCAACTCGATAGATTGCGGTACCGACAAGGGCCTCACCATGACCGCCATCGTCGATGCCGGCCAGGTCGTTGCCTCGCTTGGCGCCCGCGTTCTCGGCCGCACGGCCCTCGACGACATTGATCATCCGGTTACGGGTGAGCGTATCATCGATGCCGGCAAGATGATCCTCGAAGCCGATGTCGCCGAAATCGAGAAGGCCGGCATCCAGTCGATCCGCATCCGTTCGGCGCTGACCTGCGAAATCCAGACCGGCGTCTGCGGCGTGTGCTACGGCCGTGACCTGGCGCGCGGAACGCCCGTCAACATGGGTGAAGCCGTCGGCGTCATCGCCGCTCAGTCGATCGGCGAACCGGGCACCCAGCTCACCATGCGTACGTTCCACCTCGGTGGCACGGCGACCGTGGTCGACCAGTCGTTCCTCGAAGCGTCGTATGAAGGTACGGTTCAGATCAAGAACCGCAACATGCTGCGCAACTCGGAGAACGTGCTCGTCGCGATGGGCCGCAACATGGCGATCCAGATCCTCGACGAACGTGGTGTCGAACGCTCCTCGCAGCGCGTTGCCTACGGTTCGAAGATCTATGTCGATGACGGCGACAAGGTGAAGCGTGGCCAGCGTCTCGCAGAGTGGGACCCCTATACGCGTCCGATGATGACGGAAGTCGAAGGTACGGTTCATTTCGAGGATATCATCGACGGTATCTCCGTTCTGGAAGCGACCGACGAAGCGACCGGCATCACCAAGCGCCAGGTTATCGACTGGCGCTCGACGCCACGCGGCATCGATCTGAAGCCGGCGATCGTCATCAAGGACAAGAATGGCGCCGTTGCCAAGCTTGCCCGCGGCGGCGAAGCCCGCTTCATGCTCTCGGTTGACGCCATCCTGTCGGTCGAGCCGGGCACCAAGGTCAGCCAGGGTGACGTGCTTGCGCGTTCACCGCTGGAAAGCGCCAAGACGAAGGACATCACCGGTGGTCTGCCGCGTGTTGCCGAACTCTTCGAAGCGCGCCGTCCCAAGGATCACGCGATCATCGCCGAGATCGATGGTACGATCCGCTTCGGCCGCGACTACAAGAACAAGCGCCGCGTGCTGATCGAGCCTGCGGAAGATGGTGTCGAGCCGGTCGAATACCTGATCCCGAAGGGCAAGCCCTTCCATCTTCAGGACGGCGACTATATCGAAAAGGGTGATTACATCCTCGACGGTAACCCGGCCCCGCACGACATCCTGGCGATCAAGGGCGTGGAGGCACTCGCTTCCTACCTGGTCAACGAAATCCAGGAAGTCTACCGCCTGCAGGGCGTTGTCATCAACGACAAGCACATCGAGGTGATCGTTCGCCAGATGCTGCAGAAGGTGGAAGTCACCGACGCCGGCGACTCTTCCTATATCGTTGGCGACAGCGTCGACCGCATCGAACTGGAAGATGTCAACGATCAGCTGATCGAACAGGGCAAGAAGCCGGCTTACGGCGAACCGGTCCTGCTCGGCATCACCAAGGCCTCGCTGCAGACCCCGTCCTTCATCTCGGCCGCGTCCTTCCAGGAAACGACCAAGGTGCTTACGGAAGCTGCGATCGCCGGCAAGACCGACGGCCTGCAGGGTCTGAAGGAAAACGTCATCGTCGGCCGCCTGATCCCGGCCGGTACCGGCGGCACCATGACCCAGATCCGCCGCATCGCGACAGCTCGCGACGAGATGATCCTCGAAGAGCGCCGCAAGGGAACGGGAGCAGAAACCGCAACGCCGATGCTCGCCGACATGGCGGCCAAGGAAGAAGCGGCAGCCGAATAATCCGAAAAGGCGAGGGCGGCTCTGCCGCCCTTGTCCACGAATGACAAAAGCCGCCCGGAGCGATCCGGGCGGCTTTTTGTCATCTTGCTGTGTCATGCGAATGACAGATCACCCGAACTTGATGATCGCCACCTCACCTGACAGCGCGCCTTGATAGGCCGACGCATGGGGTTCTTCGTCGGGAATGTCGGTGAGGGTACCGATCTGGTCGAGATCCGCCTCGAGAAATCCCTCTTCGGCGAGTGCGTTCAAGGCCTCGCGCACGGCGGTGTCGTCGTCCGGCGCGCGCAACATGACGTGGATATCGATCCCCTCTTCATCGCCGTCCCTTTCGTAGGCCTTGCCAATGACAATGAAGACCATCGGGCCATCGAGGTTGTTGTCGTTGTCGGGGATGGCGGTCATTGGCTGTGTCCTTGTTCGAAAGAGGTGAGCAATGATCTTACAGCGTATTGCGACACGGTGCGCATTAAAAACATCGAATCCAGGAGAATCGAGGTGGGGGAGGATGCGATTCTTCCCTTGCAGCTCGGATTGTGAAATTGCTTTATGATTCTTTAAGTTGAGCGCTGCGTATCGGTGATTCAACGCCGTCTGGCTCATGGTCGGGGCACGTGGCGTCGCAAAACCCTTGTTTTACAGGCATGTCAGGCCCGCGCAGGGAAGAATATTTGTTAATTCCCCTTGACGGGACACCCCGAAATCAGTACACCCCGCCCCATCGGAGCCCATGTGAGGCTGGCTGGTTCGGAGCGTCTCGTTCTGGAGTTCGCCTCAAACAAGGCTCTAAAACGCACGCTGACGACCAAAATGCTGAACGCATGACGCTGAAATACGGCGTCCTCTGCTTTTTTGTGGGCCATCTGCCGAAAAGCGGATCGGTCCTCGTTTTGCGCATTTATCAAGCGTTCGAAACCGCCGGCGACGGCATTGATCCGCCCGCAAGGGTAATGAGACAGATTTGTAAGGGATGGTTATATGCCTACCGTAAACCAGCTGATCCGCAAGCCGCGTCAGGCACAGGTAAAGCGCAATAAGGTTCCTGCTCTGCAGGAAAACCCGCAGAAGCGCGGCGTTTGCACCCGCGTCTACACGACGACCCCGAAGAAGCCGAACTCGGCTCTGCGTAAGGTCGCCAAGATTCGCCTGACCAACGGCTTCGAAGTCATCGGCTATATTCCGGGTGAAGGCCATAACCTTCAGGAACACTCCGTTGTCATGATCCGTGGTGGTCGTGTTAAGGACTTGCCGGGCGTTCGCTACCACATCATCCGCGGTGTTCTCGATACCCAGGGTGTCAAGAACCGCAAGCAGCGCCGTTCCAAGTATGGTGCGAAGCGTCCGAAGTAATTCGGTTTCCCAGGAATTCGGCGCCGCGCGAGGTACTCCGCGTGATAAGGCGTCCCAGCTAGCAATTGAGAGACAAAACGTATGTCCCGTCGTCATAGTGCAGAAAAGCGCGAGATCAATCCGGATCCGAAGTTCGGTGATCTGGTCGTCACCAAGTTCATGAACGCTATCATGCTTCATGGTAAGAAGTCCGTTGCCGAAAACATCGTTTACGGTGCGTTCGATGCGGTTCAGGGCAAGCTGAAGCAGGAGCCGGTTGCCGTGTTCCATTCGGCTCTCGACAATATCGCTCCGCACGTCGAAGTTCGTTCGCGTCGCGTTGGTGGCGCCACCTACCAGGTTCCGGTTGATGTTCGCCCCGAGCGCCGTCAGGCTCTTGCCATCCGCTGGCTGATCGCTGCTGCTCGCAAGCGTAACGAGACCACCATGATCGATCGCCTCTGCGGCGAACTCATGGATGCTGCCAACAACCGTGGCAGCGCCGTCAAGAAGCGCGAAGATACCCACAAGATGGCTGACGCGAACCGTGCATTCTCGCATTACCGCTGGTAATCGACGACACTCTTGAAAGGCAGTCACTATGGCTCGCGAATACAAAATCGAAGACTACCGTAACTTCGGTATCATGGCGCACATCGACGCCGGCAAGACCACGACGACAGAGCGCATCCTGTATTACACGGGCAAGTCGCACAAGATCGGCGAAGTTCATGACGGCGCTGCCACCATGGACTGGATGGAACAGGAACAGGAACGCGGCATCACCATCACGTCCGCTGCCACCACGACCTTCTGGAAGGGTCGTGACGGCAAGATGCGCCGCTTCAACATCATCGACACCCCCGGCCACGTCGACTTCACCATTGAAGTCGAGCGTTCGCTGCGCGTACTCGACGGCGCCATCGCGCTGCTCGACGCCAACGCCGGTGTCGAGCCGCAGACGGAAACCGTCTGGCGTCAGGCTGAGAAGTACAACGTTCCGCGGATGATCTTCTGCAACAAGATGGACAAGACCGGTGCTGATTTCTATCGCTCGGTCTCGATGATCAAGTCGCGCCTCGGTGCGATCCCGGTCGTCATGCAGCTGCCGATCGGCGCTGAAAGCGACTTCAAGGGCGTCGTCGATCTGATCGAGATGAACGCCCTCATCTGGCGCGACGAGTCGCTCGGCGCACAGTGGGACGTCGTCGAAATCCCGGAAGACATGAAGGTCCAGGCTGAAGAATATCGCGAAAAGCTGATCGAGACGGTCGTCGAGATCGACGAAGCCGCGATGGAAGCCTACCTCGAAGGCACCTATCCGGACAACGACAAGATCCGCGAACTCGTTCGCCGCGGCACCATCGACGTGAAGTTCCACCCGATGTTCTGCGGTACCGCCTTCAAGAACAAGGGCGTACAGCCGCTGCTCGACGCCGTCGTCGACTACCTGCCGTCGCCGATCGACATCCCGGCCATCAAGGGCATCGATGTCAAGACCGAAGCCGAAATCGAGCGTCATGCTTCTGACGAAGAGCCGCTCTCGATGCTCGCCTTCAAGATCATGAACGACCCCTTCGTCGGTTCGCTGACCTTTGCCCGCATCTATTCCGGCAAGCTCGAAAAGGGCACGTCGGTCATGAACACGGTCAAGGAAAAGCGCGAGCGCGTCGGCCGCATGCTGCAGATGCATTCCAACTCGCGAGAAGACATCGAAGAAGCCTTCGCAGGCGACATCGTTGCTCTCGCCGGCCTGAAGGAAACCACCACCGGCGACACGCTCTGCGATCCGCTGAAGCAGGTTATCCTCGAGCGCATGGAATTCCCCGAGCCGGTCATCCAGATCGCTATCGAGCCGAAGTCCAAGGGCGACCAGGAAAAGATGGGCCTCGCGCTCAACCGCCTGGCGGCTGAAGACCCGTCCTTCCGCGTCAAGACCGACGAAGAGTCCGGCCAGACGATCATCGCAGGCATGGGCGAACTTCACCTCGACATTCTCGTCGACCGCATGCGTCGCGAGTTCAAGGTCGAAGCCAATGTCGGCGCGCCGCAGGTTGCCTATCGCGAAACCATCACGCGTCAGCACGAAGAAGACTACACGCACAAGAAGCAGTCCGGTGGTACCGGTCAGTTCGCACGCGTCAAGATCGTCTTCGAACCGAACCCGGAAGGCGAAGACTTCAAGTTCGAATCGAAGATCGTCGGTGGTGCTGTTCCGAAGGAATACATCCCGGGTGTTCAGAAGGGTATCGAAAGCGTTCTGTCTTCGGGTCCGCTCGCCGGCTTCCCGATGCTGGGCGTCAAGGCGACCCTCATCGACGGTGCCTTTCACGATGTCGACTCGTCGGTTCTCGCCTTCGAAATCGCCTCCCGCGCCTGCTTCCGTGAAGCAGCCAAGAAGGCCGGTGCTCAGCTCCTCGAGCCGATGATGAAGGTCGAAGTCGTCACGCCGGAAGATTACGTCGGTGACGTGATCGGTGACCTCAACTCTCGCCGTGGTCAGATCCAGGGCCAGGAGAGCCGTGGTGTTGCCGTTGTCATCAGCGCCAACGTACCGCTCGCGAACATGTTCAAGTACGTCGACAACCTGCGCTCGATGAGCCAGGGCCGCGCCCAGTACTCGATGGTGTTCGATCACTATGCGCCGGTTCCATCGAACGTGGCGCAGGAAATCCAGGCGAAGTACTCCGGTCAGAAGTGACCGGAGCCTCAAGCGATCTGACTGAAACAAGAGAAATATCCCCGACCAGGGGCACAGAAACGGAGAGCCGGAAATGGCAAAGAGCAAATTTGAGCGCAACAAGCCGCACGTTAACATTGGCACGATCGGCCACGTTGACCATGGCAAGACGTCGCTGACGGCAGCGATCACGAAGTATTTCGGCGAGTTCAAGGCGTATG
>NZ_JAEUAO010000008.1 GCF_019511375.1 Rhizobium herbae | reverse complement strand
GGCGGGCAGGGGCTGGCGCGGCATATTCTCGATCATCCGGAACTGGTTAAGGGCAAACAGGTCATCGATTTCGCCTCGGGATCGGGGCTCGTGGCGATTGCGGCGATGAAAGCCGGTGCGGCTTCGGTGCTGGCCGTCGACATCGATCCCTGGACGCAAACCGCAATCCGGCTGAATTCAGCGCTGAACGGCGTAACGGTCGCCTTCGCCGCAGCCGACATCATCGGCGATGCGCGCAGTGCCGACGTCTATCTTGCCGGCGATGTCTTCTACGACAGGGCGTTTGCCGATCGGCTGGTTCCATGGTTCACCGCGCTGGCGCAGAACGGGGCTTGCGTGCTCGTCGGCGATCCCGGCCGCGCCTATTGCCCGCGCGACCGCATGCAGATGCTGTCGACCTACCAAGTGCCGGTGACCCGCGCACTGGAGGACAGCGAGGTCAAGAAGACCACGGTCTGGCGATTTACCGCCTGAGCTGCAGCGTCCCTTGCGTTATTTCGGACGCGCGGCGCTGGAGCGGACCGGGCCTCAGCGGCGGATGACGCAGACGCCGGCTTCCCAGGAGCACGCGCGGCCGGCCGTCGAGGGGGTCACGCGGATGATCTTGGCGCGGGGCGCGCGATAATCACTGTCGGTAGCACCGTTGAAATAGCCATAGCCGCCGCCTTCGGAGTTGAAGTACGTGCCGTTGCCCGCATCGCTCCATGCCGACAATCCGCCGAAATATGTGCCGCCAAGGGCCTGCGAGGGGAAATCATCGCCACCGTAGGCCGATTGCCAATAGTTTACGCGCTGGTCGGGGTATTCGCGCACGACGCTCCATTGGCCGGGGCGGCGATGGAAACCGTAGCGGTGCTCGAAATAGCGGCGGTCGGCGTTGATGCCGGCAAGACGCACATGGCGATGGCGGCGGAGCAAGCGGCTATCGACATTGATGCCGGACAGCACTGCCCGGTCACGGCGTCCGTGATGGCGGCGGAGGAGGCGGCTATCGACATTGACGCCGGACAGCACGTCCCGGTCGCCGCGGCGTTCGTGATGGCGGCGGACGAAATGCCGCTCTGCGTCATGGCGGTCGCGCGCTGCGGCAAAATCGGTGAACCAGACGACCAGAGCCAAGACCGCGACCAAGACTTTCGTCGCATTAGAAAGGGTGATTGGACGCATTTCGTGCAGCCTTCCGTGCAACGCTTAACAAATCCTTAACGGCAATGTGCGGCAATGGAGGGCAAAAGTCACGGGAATGCGTTGATTTTTCACGATCTATCGTTAACGCGGCGGCCCTGCCGATTCGGCGGGCGTGCCTCATTTTCGTCTAATCGATTAAAATGATTTTGCACTGCAAACACACTTGTCGTTAATCAATATGGTGATTAAACGTCGGCTGACTGAATTGTGCACAATCATGTGCAATACCGGATAGTCCAGTTTTTGGGCGGTTCGTCCGGTTATTCCGTGGGGTTCCGATGACGAATGTCACCAAAAGCCGGCCCTTGTCGCCGCACTTGCAAATCTACAAGCCAATTCCGACCATGATCATGTCGATCATGCATCGCATTACCGGCGCCACGCTCTATTTCGGTACCATTCTCGTCGCCTGGTGGCTGATCGCTGCCGCCACCAGCCCGGCCTATTACGACTGGGTCATGTGGGCCTTCGGCACCATCATCGGCCAGCTCGTGCTGTTCGGCTATACCTGGGTCTTGGTGCACCACCTGTTCGGCGGCATTCGCCACTTCATCTGGGATCTCGGCTACGGTTACGAGAAGCATTTCGCGACCAAGCTCGCCATTGCCAATCTTGTCGGTTCGGTTGCAGTCACGCTGCTGATCTGGATCGTCGGCTACGCGGTTCGCTGAGAGGAGAATTTCCATGGATATGCGCACGCCTCTCGGCAAGGTTCGCGGTCTCGGTTCGGCCAAGGAAGGCACCGATCATTTCTGGCGTCAGCGGCTGACGGCGGTCGCCAACGTGCCGCTGATCATCTTCTTCGTCCTCTTCCTCATCAAATATGCCGGCGCGCCGCATGCGGATGTCGTCGCGGCCCTGTCGAACCCCTTCGTCGCGGTCATCATCGGGCTGGTGCTCGTCTCCGGCCTCACCCACATGAGGATCGGCATGCAGGTCATCATCGAGGACTATGTTCACGGCGAGGGCACCAAGATCGTGCTTCTCATGCTCAATACGTTCTTTGCGATCGCAGTTGGCGGGCTCTGTCTTTTCGCCATCCTGAAAATCGCTTTTGCAGGGTAATTCAAAAATGGCACCCAACATGTCGCCGCTCATCAACGGCAGAGCCTATGAATATGTCGACCACGCCTATGACGTGATCGTCGTCGGCGCCGGCGGCGCGGGTCTTCGCGCGACGCTCGGCATGGCCGAGCAGGGCTTCAGGACGGCCTGCATCACCAAGGTCTTCCCGACGCGCTCCCATACGGTCGCAGCGCAGGGCGGCATTGCGGCATCGCTGCAGAACATGACGCCGGACAGCTGGCAGTGGCACCTCTACGACACCGTCAAGGGCTCCGACTGGCTGGGCGACGTCGATGCCATGCAGTATCTCGCCATGGAAGCGCCGAAGGCGGTCTATGAGCTCGAACATTACGGCGTGCCCTTCTCGCGCAATGCCGAAGGCAAGATCTACCAGCGTCCGTTCGGCGGCCATATGCAGAACTACGGCGAGGGCCCGCCGGTACAGCGCACCTGTGCCGCTGCCGACCGCACCGGTCACGCCATCCTGCACACGCTCTACGGCCAGTCGCTCAAGCACAACGCCGAATTCTTCATCGAATATTTTGCGCTCGACCTGATCATGTCGGATGACGGCAGCCGCTGCACCGGCGTCGTTGCCTGGAACCTCGACGACGGCACCATCCATCGCTTCGCCGCCAAGATGGTGGTGCTGGCGACCGGCGGCTATGGCCGCGCCTATTTCTCGGCGACCTCGGCCCATACCTGCACCGGCGACGGCGGCGGCATGATCGCGCGCGCCGGCCTGCCGCTGCAGGACATGGAATTCGTGCAGTTCCATCCGACCGGCATCTACGGCGCCGGCTGCCTGATCACCGAGGGCGCGCGCGGCGAAGGCGGTTATCTCGTCAACTCCGAGGGCGAGCGCTTCATGGAGCGTTACGCGCCGTCGGCCAAGGACCTTGCCTCGCGCGACGTCGTCTCGCGCTGCATGACGCTGGAAATCCGCGAAGGCCGCGGCGTCGGCAAGAACAAGGACCATATCTTCCTGCATCTCGACCATCTCGATCCGGCCGTGCTGCACGAACGGCTGCCGGGTATTTCCGAGAGCGCCAAGATCTTTGCGGGGGTCGACGTGACCCGCGAGCCGATCCCGGTTCTGCCGACCGTCCACTACAATATGGGCGGCATTCCGACCAACTACTGGGGCGAAGTGCTGAACGCCGACAGCGCCAATCCGGAGCGCATCATCCCCGGCCTGATGGCCGTCGGCGAAGCCGGCTGCGCCTCAGTGCACGGCGCCAACCGCCTGGGCTCCAACTCGCTGATCGACCTCGTGGTCTTCGGCCGCGCCGCCGCCATCCGCGCCGGCGAAGTCATCGACCGTGCCTCCTCGATCCCGGCGATCAACGAGAAGGCTTCCGAAAAGATCATGACGCGCTTTGACCGGCTGCGCCATGCGAGCGGCGGCACCCCGACCGCCGTGCTGCGCGAAAAGATGCAGCGCACCATGCAGGAAGACGCAGCCGTGTTCCGCACGCAGGAATCGCTGGAATCGGGATGCAGGCGCATGAGCGCGATCTGGAAGGAACTGCCGGATATCAGGGTCACCGACCGATCGATGATCTGGAACTCCGATCTGGTCGAGACGCTGGAACTGGAAAACCTGATGGCCAACGCCATCACCACGGTCTATGGCGCCGAAGCCCGCAAGGAAAGCCGCGGTTCGCATGCCCGCGAAGATTACACCAGCGGCGCCTTTGCCGGGCGCGACGACGTCAACTGGCGCAAGCATACGCTGTCCTGGGTGAATGAAGCGGGCGAGGTCAAGCTCGACTATCGCCCGGTCCATACCGAATTGCTGGCCGAGGGCATCGATCCGCACAAGATCGAGCCGAAGGCGCGCGTATACTGATCATGGCGGCGGCGAACGCGGGATATTCCGGCACGCCGCTTGTCAAGAAGCTGGGCTTCAAGCCCGGAATGGCGGCAGCCTTCGTGGCCTTGCCGGACAGTCTGGCAGAGCTTGCGGCCTCGGTCGATTTCGCCGCCTGCGACCGGTTCTCTTCCTGGGAAGCGATGCGGGCGACGGAGAGGATCTATGATGCGATCCATGCCTTCACGATCATGAGGGCGGAGATCGAAAACGAGCTTTTACGGCTGCAGAACCGGATCAGGCCGGACGGTATGATCTGGGTCTCGTGGCCGAAGAAGGCTTCCAAGGTTAGGACGGACGTGACCGAGGATGTCGTACGCCACGCGGCCCTCGATCTCGATCTGGTGGATGTCAAGGTGGCCGCAGTCGACCAGACATGGTCAGGGCTGAAGCTGGTTATCCGCAAGGATCGGCGCAAGGAAAGAACGGACAGGTCGCATGGTTGAACTCGCTCTCCCCAAGAACTCGCAGATCAGCGAAGGCAAGGTCTGGCCGAAGCCGGCCGGTGCCAAGAACACCCGCGAGCTGCGCATCTATCGCTGGAGCCCGGACGACGGCAAGAACCCATCGATCGACACCTTCTACATCGATGTCGACGATTGCGGCCCGATGGTGCTCGACGCGCTGCTCTACATCAAGAACAAGATCGACCCGACGCTGACGCTGCGCCGCTCCTGCCGCGAAGGCATCTGCGGATCCTGCGCGATGAACATCGACGGCACCAATACGCTCGCCTGCACCAAGGGCATGGACGAGGTGAAGGGAACGGTAAAGGTCTATCCGCTGCCGCATCTGCCTGTCGTCAAGGACCTGGTGCCGGATCTCACCAACTTCTACGCCCAGCACCGCTCGATCGAGCCCTGGCTCAAGACGGTTTCCGCGACGCCGGCGAAGGAATGGAAGCAGAGCCACGAGGACCGCCAGAAGCTCGACGGCCTCTACGAATGCATCCTCTGTGCATGCTGCTCGACTTCCTGTCCGAGCTACTGGTGGAACGGCGACCGCTATCTCGGCCCGGCGGTGCTCTTGCAGGCCTATCGCTGGCTGATCGATAGCAGAGACGAGGCCAAGGGCGAGCGCCTTGACAATCTCGAAGACCCTTTCCGTCTCTATCGCTGCCACACGATCATGAACTGCGCCCAGACCTGTCCCAAGGGCCTGAACCCGGCCAAGGCGATCGGCGAAATCAAGAAGATGATGGTCGAGCGGCGCGTTTGATCCTCGGGTGCGATAGCACCAGAACCGAGCCGCTTGACGTCGTGGCTACGGCCCCTCATCCGCCCTGCCGGGCACCTTCTCCCCGTTTTGACGGGGAGAAGGAGACATGCCGCACCGATCGCCATTCTCCAGAAGCCGAAGAGGGCGCGTCCCCTCTCCCCGCTTGGGGGGGAGAGGGTTAGGGTGAGGGGCAGAGGCGGTGTCGCGGTTACCCTTTGCGTCGTGGTGGAGCTCACCCTGCGGGAAAATTCAAGCGGCAATAGTGCCTTGACAGCATCCGACAACCTCACGGCGCAGCCGGATCGACCGTTTCAATCATGCCACAGGCGTCAAAGAATTGCCGTTCTCTTGAATTGAAGGATGGTTTTAAGGTAATTCCGACTATATGTCAGTCGATAACGCGGTGCCGGAGATGAGCGGGAGCAGGAATATGCGGACAATACATGCGGTGGCGGGACTGGCCGTGGCACTGACGCTTTCTGGATGTCAGAGAACGTCCATGAGCGATTTCGGCGGCAACAGCACATCGCCGGCGCCGTTGCAGGCACAGCCCGTGCCGACCGTGTCCTCCGGCCAGCTCGACGCTCCGGCAACCACAGACACGTCACAGTTCCCCGCAGCGCCGGTCAGCGGCACCGCAGCGGTCGGCGGCGTGCAGCCGGCTGGGGCTGACGCTGCTGCGGCCGCCAATGCGCTCGACGTGACCAAGGAATCGATGGTGGGCAACTGGCGCGTCGCCAATGGCGGCAGCTCCTGCGACATGTTCCTGACGCTCACCAATCTCGGCAGCGGCTCGCGCGGCGGCACGCGCGGTTGCGCCGGCGAACTGACGCAGATGGGCTCGTGGGAAGTGGCCGGCAAGCAGGTCGTGCTCAAGGACCGCAACGGCAATCCGCTGGCCCGTCTGTTCAAGACCGCCGATGCGCGGTTCGACGGCTCGACCAATAGCGGCCAGCCGGTCAGCCTCAGCCGCTAATCAACAAGCCCGGCAGACGCCGGGCTTTTTTGTCTGGACGCGTTTTCGCCTTCCTCCGAGTTGCGAAAACGCTCTTCGTTCCCCGCATTTCCGGACGGTCGAACCTTTCCTGGAAGTGCTTCAATCGGTTACGCGCGTGCCAAATCCCGAAGACAGTATTTCGCGAAAACTCGAGGCCATGATAGCCGAAGGCGCGGTGCGGCGCGATCCGGCCCAGCTTGGCATCGCCCGGCGCTTCGATCATCTGCTGATGGAGCTTGCCGGCAACCGGGCGCAGCGCAAGTCGAATGCGCTCGGCTGGCTGTTTGCCTCGCGCAAGCATGAGCATCCGCCGCTGAAGGGGCTCTATCTCTACGGCGGCGTCGGCCGCGGCAAGACGATGCTGATGGACCTGTTCTTCGAAACGGTGCCGATCCAGCGCAAGCGCCGGGCGCATTTCCACGAATTCATGGCCGATGTACACGAGCGCATCTTCAAGCACCGGCAGAAGCTGAAGAACGGCGAAACGCGCCAGGCCGACCCGATGCCGCCGGTCGCCTCGGAGATTTTCGCCGAGGCGCGGCTGCTCTGCTTCGACGAGTTCTCCGTCACCGATATCGCCGATGCGATGATCCTGTCGCGGCTGTTCAGCGAGCTTTTCGCCAAGGGCTGCGTTCTCGTCGCCACGTCGAATGTCGAGCCGGGCAATCTCTACATGGACGGCCTGAATCGCGGGTTGTTCCTGCCGTTCGTCGATCTGTTGAAGACCCATACCGAGATCGTGCCGCTGGACGTCGGGACGGATTATCGTCTGGCGAAGATGGAGGGCCTGCCGGTCTGGCTGGCGCCGCTGGGGCCGCAGGCCGACGCCGCGCTCGACCGGGCCTGGATCCATGCAACCGCGGGGCTGTCGGTCGCGGCTGCCGAGGTTGCGCGCAAGGGCAGGACCATCAAGGTTCCGGCTGCGGCCAACGGGTGCGCCCGGTTTTCCTTTTCGGACCTGTGCGAGCGGCCGCTGGGTGCAGCCGATTATCTCGCCATCCTCTCGCACTACCGGACGATCTTCATCGATCACATCCCGCATCTTACGCCTGAGCGCCGCAACGAGACCAAGCGCTTCATCATGCTGGTCGATACGATCTACGATCACGGCGCCCGCCTTTTTGCCACGGCGGCTTCCGCGCCGATCGATCTGCTGACGGCCAAAAAGGGCACCGAGGGCTTCGAATTCGACCGTACGGTCTCGCGGCTGATCGAGATGCAGAGCGAGGAATATGCGCGAAATCATCGTGCGGAAACAGTGACTTCGTGACGATATCACGACGAAAATTCTTACGTTTACGTAAGAACTTTATGATCTAACCGATTGAAATCGTTCCACTCAAAAGTATGGGTTGATATTTCAGATCTGGAAGGTTAATTCCTTGCGCCGAAAGGTTTGCCCAGCTCGCGTCTCAGGCGCCACGTCAGGCCTTGTCAGATTTGGATCGCAAAGGAAGCACTTTCATGGCGCGCAACAAGATCGCACTTATTGGTTCTGGAATGATTGGTGGCACGCTGGCGCATCTCGCCAGCCTGAAAGAACTCGGCGACATCGTCCTGTTCGACATCGCTGACGGCATCCCGCAGGGCAAGGGCCTCGATATCGCCCAGTCCTCGCCCGTCGAAGGCTTCAACGCCAATCTGACCGGCGCCAGCGATTATTCGGCCATCGAAGGTGCCGACGTCTGCATCGTCACCGCCGGCGTTGCCCGCAAGCCCGGCATGAGCCGCGACGACTTGCTCGGCATCAACCTCAAGGTCATGGAACAGGTCGGTGCCGGCATCAAGAAATATGCCCCGAACGCCTTCGTCATCTGCATCACCAACCCGCTCGACGCGATGGTCTGGGCGCTGCAGAAGTTCTCCGGCCTGCCGAAGAACATGGTCGTCGGCATGGCCGGCGTGCTCGATAGCTCGCGTTTCCGCCTGTTCCTCTCCCAGGAATTCAATGTTTCCGTCCAGGACGTCACCGCCTTCGTTCTCGGCGGCCATGGCGATACGATGGTGCCGCTCGCCCGCTACTCGACCGTCGCCGGCATTCCGCTGACCGATCTCGTGAAGATGGGCTGGGTCACCAAGGAGCGGCTGGAGGAAATCATCCAGCGGACCCGTGACGGCGGCGCCGAAATCGTCGGCCTGCTCAAGACCGGTTCGGCATATTACGCCCCGGCAGCCTCGGCGATCGAAATGGCCGAGTCCTTCCTGAAGGACAAGAAGCGCGTTCTGCCCTGTGCCGCCCACCTCACCGGCCAGTACGGCGTCAAGGACATGTATGTCGGCGTTCCGACGATCATCGGTGCCGGCGGCGTCGAGCGCATCATCGAAGTCGAGTTCAACAAGGCCGAGCAGGAAGCCTTCGAAAAGTCAGTCGCCGCCGTTGCCGGTCTTTGCGAAGCCTGCATCACCATTGCGCCCAGCCTGAAGTAATTCGCCCCGCCGGCTTAAACAGGAAATTTCCCCATGAACATTCATGAATATCAGGCCAAGGCCCTGCTGAAGAGCTTTGGCGCACCGGTCGCGGAAGGTGTCGCCATCTTCTCCGCCGACGAAGCCGAAGCGGCTGCGAAGTCGCTTCCCGGCCCGCTCTATGTCGTCAAGAGCCAGATCCATGCGGGTGGCCGCGGCAAGGGCAAGTTCAAGGAACTCGGTCCGGAAGCCAAGGGCGGTGTGCGCCTGGCCTTCTCGATCGAGGAAGCCAAGGCCCACGCCAAGGAAATGCTCGGCAACACGCTGGTGACCGCGCAGACCGGCGAAGCCGGCAAGCAGGTCAACCGTCTCTACATCGAGGACGGCGCCGATATCGACCGCGAACTCTATTGCTCGCTGCTGGTCGACCGCTCCGTCGGCCGCGTTGCCTTCGTCGTCTCGACCGAGGGCGGCATGGACATCGAGGCTGTTGCCCATGACACGCCCGAGAAGATCCAGACCATCGCCATCGACCCGCTCGCCGGCGTCACCGCCGACAATCTGAGCGCCCTGACCTCGGCCCTCAAGCTCGAAGGCGAAGCCAAGGCCGATGCGGAAAAGCTTTTCCCGATCCTCTACAAGGCCTTCGTCGAGAAGGACATGAGCCTGCTCGAGATCAACCCGCTGATCGTCATGAAGAACGGCCGCGTGCGCGTTCTCGACGCCAAGGTGTCGTTCGACGGCAATGCGATCTTCCGTCACGACGACATCAAGGCGCTGCGCGACGAGACCGAGGAAGACGCCAAGGAAATCGAAGCCTCCAAGTGGGACCTCGCCTATGTCGCCCTCGACGGCAATATCGGCTGCATGGTCAATGGCGCCGGTCTCGCCATGGCGACGATGGACATCATCAAGCTCTACGGCAAGGAGCCGGCCAACTTCTGCGACGTCGGCGGCGGCGCCGGCAAGGAGAAGGTCGCGGCTGCCTTCAAGATCATCACGGCAGATCCCAAGGTCGAGGGCATCCTCGTCAACATCTTCGGCGGCATCATGAAGTGCGACGTCATCGCTGAAGGCGTTGTCGCCGCCGTGCAGGAAGTCGGCCTCAAGGTTCCGCTCGTCGTGCGCCTCGAAGGCACCAATGTCGAACTCGGCAAGAAGATCCTGAACGAGTCCGGTCTCGCGATTACCGCGGCTGACGACTTGGACGACGCGGCGAAGAAGATCGTCGCGGCGATCAACGGCTAATTTGAAGGACCGGAAAGTATGTCCATTCTCGTCAATAAAGACACCAAGGTCCTCGTACAGGGCTTGACCGGCAAGACCGGCACGTTCCACACCGAACAGGCGCTTGCTTACTACGGCACCCAGATGGTCGGCGGTATCCATCCGAAGAAGGGTGGCGAAACCTGGACCGGCTCGAAGGGCGAAAGCCTGCCGATCTTCGCGACCGTTGCCGAAGGCAAGGAAAAGACCGGCGCCGACGCGACCGTCATCTACGTTCCGCCGGCAGGTGCCGCGGACGCGATCATCGAGGCGATCGACGCGGAAATCCCGTTTATCACCTGCATTACCGAAGGTATTCCGGTCATGGATATGGTTCGCGTCAAGGCTCGCCTCGACCGTTCCAAGTCCCGTCTGCTCGGCCCGAATTGCCCGGGTATCCTGACGCCGGAAGAATGCAAGATCGGCATCATGCCGGGCTCGATCTTCCGCAAGGGTTCGGTCGGTATCGTTTCCCGTTCGGGCACGCTCACCTATGAAGCCGTGTTCCAGACCTCCAACGAAGGTCTCGGCCAGACCACGGCCGTCGGCATCGGCGGCGATCCGGTCAAGGGTACCGAGTTCATTGACGTGCTGGAGATGTTCCTCGCCGACGACGAGACCAAGTCGATCATCATGATCGGCGAAATCGGCGGCTCGGCCGAGGAAGACGCAGCACAGTTCCTGATCGACGAGGCCAAGAAGGGCCGCAAGAAGCCGATGGCCGGTTTCATTGCCGGCCGCACAGCGCCGAAGGGCCGCACCATGGGTCACGCCGGCGCCGTGGTTTCCGGCGGCAAGGGCGATGCGGAATCCAAGATCGCAGCGATGGAGCAGGCGGGCATTCGCGTGTCGCCGTCGCCGGCGCGTCTCGGCAAGACGCTGGTCGAAGTCCTCAAGGGCTGAGACAGCGCGGTGAGACCGGGCAGGTGGTTGGTGCCGGCCCGGCTACCCTCAACGGAAGAAGGCAACGGCGCCGCCGCGCCGATGCCAAAAAGGTCGACCGGGACCGAAAGCCGGCAAGAGTTAACAAGTCAGGAGGCGGACGGACAGGTCCGCGAAGCACCATGGCAAGGCAAGAAGCCAACGAGCAATTTCTGCTGACCTCGTTCCTCGACGGAGCGAATGCCAGCTATATCGAGCAGCTTTATGCGCGCTACGAAAGCGATCCGTCGTCGGTCTCCGGCGAGTGGCAGTCGTTCTTCAAGGCGCTGCAGGACCAGCCTGACGACGTGATCAAGGCGGCCAAGGGCGCCTCCTGGAAGAAGCCGAACTGGCCGATCGTCGCCAATGGCGAGCTGGTCTCGGCGCTCGATGGCGACTGGGGGACGGTCGAGAAGGTCATCGAAAAGAAGGTGAAGGCCAAGGCCGAGGAACAGGCTGTCGTCACCGGCGTTGCTCCGAGTGCCGCCGATGTCCACCAGCAGACCCGCGACAGCGTTCGCGCCATCATGATGATCCGCGCCTATCGCATGCGCGGCCATCTGCACGCCAAGCTCGATCCGCTCGGCATTGCAGCTCCCGTCGAGGACTATAACGAATTGTCGCCGAAGTCCTACGGCTTCGAGGAGAGCGACTATGATCGCCGCATCTTCCTCGACAACGTGCTTGGCCTCGAATATGCGACCATCCGCGAGATGCTCGAAATCCTCGAGCGCACCTATTGTTCGACGCTCGGCGTCGAGTTCATGCATATTTCCGATCCGGAAATCAAAGGCTGGGTCCAGGAGCGCATCGAAGGTCCCGACAAGGGCGTCGAGTTCACCGCAGAAGGCAAGAAGGCGATCCTGCAGAAGCTGGTCGAGGCGGAGGGCTTCGAGCAGTTCATCGACGTCAGGTACAAGGGCACCAAGCGGTTCGGCCTCGACGGCGGCGAATCGCTGATCCCGGCGCTGGAGCAGATCATCAAGCGCGGCGGCCAGCTCGGCCTCAAGGAAATCATCCTCGGCATGGCCCATCGCGGCCGTCTGAACGTGCTCACCAACGTCATGGGCAAGCCGCACCGCGCCGTGTTCCACGAGTTCAAGGGCGGTTCTGCAGCACCTGACGATGTCGAGGGTTCGGGCGACGTGAAGTACCATCTGGGTGCTTCTTCCGACCGCGAGTTCGACGGCAACAAGGTTCACCTGTCGCTGACGGCGAACCCGTCGCATCTGGAAATCGTCAACCCGGTCGTCATGGGCAAGGCCCGTGCCAAGCAGGACCAGATGGCGAAGGTCTTCGAGGGCGACATCATTCCCCTGTCGGAGCGTGCGCAGGTCATGCCGCTCTTGCTGCACGGCGATGCCGCCTTCGCCGGCCAGGGCGTGACGGCTGAAATCCTCGGGCTGTCCGGCCTGCGCGGCCATCGCGTCGCCGGCACCGTGCACTTCATCATCAACAACCAGATCGGCTTCACCACCAATCCGGCCTTCTCGCGCTCGTCGCCCTATCCGTCGGATGTGGCAAAGATGATCGAGGCGCCGATCTTCCATGTCAACGGCGACGATCCGGAAGCGGTCACTTACGCGGCCAAGATCGCCACCGAATTCCGGATGAAGTTCCACAAGCCTGTCGTCATCGACATGTTCTGCTATCGCCGCTTCGGCCATAACGAAGGCGACGAGCCGTCGTTCACGCAGCCGAAGATGTACAAGGTCATCCGCGCCCACAAGACGGTCGTCCAGCTCTATGGCGAACGCCTGATCGCCGAGGGCCTGATCACCGAAGGCGAGCTCGAGAAGATGCGGGCCGACTGGCGCGCCCATCTGGAGCAGGAATTCGAGGCGGGACAGGCCTACAAGCCGAACAAGGCCGACTGGCTGGACGGTGTCTGGTCGGGCCTGCGCGCCGCCGACAACCAGGACGAACAGCGCCGCGGCAAGACCTCGGTGCCGATGAAGACGCTGAAGGATGTCGGCCGCAAGCTGGCCGAAGTGCCAGCAGGCTTCAACGTTCACAAGACCGTCCAGCGCTTCATGGACAGCCGCGCCAACATGATCCAGACCGGCGAAGGCATCGACTGGGCGATGGCGGAAGCGCTGGCCTTCGGCACGCTCGCCATCGAAGGCACGAAGATCCGCCTGTCGGGCCAGGATTGCGAGCGCGGCACCTTCTCGCAGCGCCATTCGGTCCTCTACGACCAGGAGACTGAAGAACGCTATATCCCGCTTGCCAATCTGTCGCCGACCCAGGCGCGCTACGAGGTCATCAACTCGATGCTCTCGGAAGAGGCGGTCCTCGGCTTCGAATACGGCTATTCGCTCGCCCGTCCGAATGCCCTGACGCTGTGGGAAGCCCAGTTCGGTGACTTCGCCAACGGCGCGCAGGTCGTCTTCGACCAGTTCATCTCGTCGGGCGAACGCAAGTGGCTGCGCATGTCCGGTCTCGTCTGCCTGCTGCCGCATGGCTACGAAGGCCAGGGTCCGGAACACTCCTCGGCTCGCCTCGAGCGCTGGCTGCAGATGTGCGCCGAAGACAACATGCAGGTCGCCAACGTCACGACACCGGCGAACTACTTCCACATCCTGCGCCGTCAGGTGAAGCGCGATTTCCGCAAGCCGCTGATCATGATGACGCCGAAGTCGCTGCTGCGCCACAAGCGCGCCGTCTCTTCGCTGTCGGAAATGGCTGGCGAAAGCTCGTTCCATCGCCTGCTCTGGGACGACGCCGAAGTCATCAAGGACGGCCCGATCAAGCTGCAGAAGGACGCCAAGATCCGTCGCGTCGTTCTCTGCACCGGCAAGGTCTATTATGACCTGCTGGAAGAGCGCGAGAAGCGCGGTATCGACGATGTCTATCTGCTGCGCGTCGAGCAGCTCTATCCGTTCCCGGCCAAGGCGCTCATCAATGAGCTCTCGCGCTTCCGCAATGCGGAAATGGTCTGGTGTCAGGAAGAGCCGAAGAACATGGGCGCCTGGTCGTTCATCGACCCGTATCTGGAATGGGTGCTTGCCCATATCGATGCGAAGTACCAGCGCGTCCGCTACACCGGCCGTCCGGCCGCCGCCTCTCCGGCGACGGGCCTGATGTCCAAGCACCTCGCACAGCTCGCCGCCTTCCTAGAAGACGCGCTCGGCGGTTGAGGTAGCGCTCCATGGCCTATTTTCATCTGAAACTAGTGCCACCCCGCAGCACGTTTCCTCAGGACGCAACGCCTGAGGAAATGGCCGCGATGGAGCGTCACGCCGCCTATTGGCGGGCGCAAGCCGATGCGGGACGGGCGATTGCGGTCGGTCCCGTCTTTGCCAAGGACGGTGCCTGGGGCATGGCGCTGGTGGAAGTTCCCGACGGGAATGCCGCCCAGGCGCTTGCCGACGGCGACCCGGTCATCGCCGCCAGCCTCGGCTTCCGGTTCGAAATTGCCGCGATACCCAAACTCATTCTCCGGCACGTCGCCGCACCTGCCGCATAACCGATAACGATCAAAGTCAGGATCTGAAAATGGCCACAGAAATCCGCGTTCCTACCCTCGGAGAGTCCGTCAGCGAAGCGACCGTCGGCACATGGTTCAAGAAGGTGGGCGACACCGTCAAAGCCGATGAACCGCTGCTCGAGCTCGAAACCGACAAGGTGACCATCGAGGTTCCGGCGCCGGCCGCAGGCACGCTTTCCGAAATCGTCGCCAACGCCGGTGAAACCGTTGGTCTCGGCGCCCTGCTCGGCCAGATCGCCAACGGCGCCGCCGGCACCGCTGTGGCCGCGCCCGCGGCTGAAAAGAAGGTCGCCGCTCCGGCTGCCGCCGCCGCTGCCCCGATTGCAGCTGCTGCCCCGCAGGCCGCGTCTGCCATGCCGGCTGCTCCGGCCGCCGCCAAGATGCTTGCCGAAAACAACCTCAGCGCCGATCAGGTCGATGGCTCCGGCAAGCGCGGCCAGGTGCTGAAAGGCGATGTCATCGCGGCCGTCGCCAAGGGAATTTCGGCGCCGGCGGCTTCCGAGCCGGTCAAGATCGTGACCCGCGCTCCGTCGCCGGCCGAAGACGCACCGCGCGAAGAGCGCGTCAAGATGACCCGCCTGCGCCAGACCATCGCCAAGCGCCTGAAGGACGCCCAGAACACGGCGGCCATGCTCACCACCTATAACGAGGTGGACATGTCCGCCGTCATGGAACTGCGCAACCGCTACAAGGACCTTTTTGAAAAGAAGCACGGCGTCAAGCTCGGCTTCATGGGCTTCTTCACCAAGGCGGTGACGCATGCGCTGAAGGAAATCCCGGCCGTCAACGCCGAGATCGACGGCACCGACATCATCTACAAGAACTTCTGCCACATCGGCATGGCCGTCGGCACCGACAAGGGCCTGGTCGTTCCGGTCATCCGCGATGCCGACCAGATGTCGATCGCCGAAATCGAAAAGGATCTCGGCCGTCTTGCCAAGGCTGCGCGTGACGGCTCGCTTTCCATGGCAGACATGCAGGGCGGCACCTTCACGATCACCAATGGCGGCGTCTACGGCTCGCTGATGTCCTCGCCGATCCTCAACGCGCCGCAGTCCGGCATTCTCGGCATGCACAAGATCCAGGAGCGCCCGGTCGTCGTCGGCGGCCAGATCGTCATCCGTCCGATGATGTACCTGGCGCTCTCCTACGATCACCGGATGGTCGACGGCAAGGAGGCCGTGACCTTCCTGGTGCGCGTCAAGGAAAGCCTGGAAGATCCGGAACGTCTGGTTCTGGATCTGTAAGGAGCGCCCAATGGACGCGGCAGCGCTGGCGGCATCGCCATTTATTTCGCTCCTCGCCTGGAGCGTCATGCTGCTCGTCTTCCATGTCAGCCTCCAGGGCATGATGTCCACATTCGAACTCGGAGCGGCATGGAATGCCGGTCCGCGGGATGACGAAAGGAAGCCGTCCGGCAAGCTGGCCGGACGCGCCGAGCGGGCATCCGGCAATTTCCAGGAGACCTATCCGGCGTTCGTGGGACTGGCGCTTGCCCTTGCCATCGCCGGCGACCCGACCGGCTGGGGCCTGACCGGCGCCTGGCTTTGGTTTGCCTTCAGGATTGCCTATATTCCGCTTTATCTGGCGGGCGTTTCCTATGTCCGCTCGCTCATCTGGCTTGGCTCGCTCGCCGGGCTCCTCATCATGGTATCGGCGCTCGTTTTCTGACAGGAAAGCGGACACCCGACAGCGATAACCGGAGACGTGCCGTGCATCCCTATCTCCTCGAACTCGTGTCGCTGATGGCGATCTTCTCCTTCGCCATCGTCTCGCCCGGCGCCGATCTCGCCATGGTCATGCGCCAGTCGCTCGTTCACGGCCGCCGCGCGGCGATCATCACGTCCTTCGGCATCGGCACCGCGCTGATGTTCCATGTGACCTATACGATCCTCGGGCTTGGGCTGATCATCTCGCAGTCGATCTACCTGTTCAACATCGTCAAATGGTGCGGTGTCGCCTACCTGCTCTATATCGGTGTCAAGGCACTCAGGGCCGGCAGGACGGAGATCACGGTGCAGGCAGACGGCGTGGATGCGAATGGACAGCGTCAGTCGGCGCTGAAAGCCTTCGGTCTCGGATTTGCCGCCAATGCGCTGAACCCGAAGCCGGTGTTCTTCTTCCTGTCGATCTTCTCGACGGTGGTCAGCGCCCATACGCCGATCGCGGTGAAGTTCGGCTATGGTCTCGTCATGGCAAGCAGCCTCGTCCTCTGGTTCGTCGGCGTCAGCCTGTTCATGACGACGCCAAAGATGCGCGCCGCCTTCTCGCGCGCCAGCCAGTGGATCGATCGCGTCAGTGGCCTCGTCTTCATCGCCCTTGGCCTGAAGCTCGCCACGGAAAAGGCATCCTGAGCATGCGCCTTGCCGCTCCCGCATCGGTCCTGAGCGCACTGCTGGCGGCAATGCCGGCAGTAGCCGCCGATTGCCTGCAGGAGCAGGCGGTCTATGGCGATGCGGACGGCGCCTATGAGTTGGTTTTCGAACCGGTGGGCTCGGCCAGCGCCGTGACCAGCAATCATTTCAAGGTCAAGGTGGAAAAGACCGATCTGGTGCTCGACGGCGTCGTCATGCACTCGGGCGAACCCGTCCGGCCGAACGGCATGATCATGAACAACTGCCCGCAAGGCGACGTCACCGGTGAGGAGATCGCCGCCTGCACCGTCTGGGAAGGCGTCATCTATTCCATCAGTGCCGACGGCAAGGTCGGCTCCCTGCCCGAGGAGGGGTCGCAGGCGGCGGCGCAATTGCTGTTGCCTGATTTCGGTCCCGCTGTCCGCAACTCGTCCATCTGGGGCAAGGCGACCGTCGCGCCCTGGGATGTTCTGGCTTTGAAGGGATGCGTCCAATGAAGATCAGCGATCAACCCGTCCTTCTGGTGACCGGCGGCAGCCGCGGTATCGGGGCAGCCATCTGCCGCTCGGCGGCAGAACAGGGCTGGGCCGTTGCCGTCAACTACGCCTCGAACCGACCGGCCGCAGATGCCGTCGTCACCGCGATTACGCAGGCTGGCGGCAAGGCCGTCGCGGTCGAAGGCGATGTCGGCAGCGAAGCCGGCGTCGCGGCGATCTTTGACGCGGTGGACAAGGCCTTCGGCCGCCTCGACGGTCTCGTCAACAATGCCGGCATCGTCGGCATGCCGGCCCGTATCGACGAGATCAAGCCGGAGCGGCTCGACCGCATGCTTCGCGTCAACGTCTCCGGCTCGATCCTCTGCGCGGCCGCTGCCGTGCGGCGCATGTCGGTGCGTCACGGCGGCAAGGGCGGCGTGATCGTCAACATTTCCTCGATGGCCGCAGTGCTTGGCTCGGCCGGACAGTATGTCGACTATGCCGCGTCCAAGGGCGCGATCGATAGTTTCACCATCGGGCTGTCGCGCGAAGTCGCCTCGGACGGCATCCGCGTCAATGCGGTTCGTCCCGGCATCATCGATACGGAGCTACACGCCTCGGGCGGTCTTCCGGATCGCGCCCGCGAAATCTCGCCAAGCGTTCCCCTGAAACGGCCGGGCACCGCGCAAGAGGTCGCCGACGCCGTTCTCTACCTCATCTCCCCTTCGTCGTCCTATGTAACGGGCGCCATTCTCAACGTCAGCGGCGGACGATAGCCGCTCTCAGGAAGGACCATTCATGGCATATGATCTCATCGTTATCGGCACCGGACCTGGCGGCTATGTCTGCGCCATCAAGGCAGCCCAGCTCGGCCTGAAGGTCGGCGTCATCGAAAAGCGCGCCACCTATGGCGGTACCTGCCTCAATGTCGGCTGCATTCCCTCGAAGGCCCTGCTGCATGCCTCGGAGGTCTTTCACCATACCGCCCATGGCATCGACGCTCTCGGCGTCGAGGTTGGCGCTCCGAAGCTGAACCTTGAGAAGATGCTCGCCCACAAGGATGCGACGGTGAAAGCGAACGTTGACGGCGTCGCATTCCTGTTCAAGAAGAACAAGATCGATGCCTTCCAGGGCACCGGCAAGGTGCTTGGTGAAGGCAAGGTTTCGGTGACCAACGACGCGGGCGAGGAGCAGGTGATCGAGACGAAGAACATCGTCATCGCCACCGGCTCGGATGTTGCCGGCATTCCGGGCGTTGAGGTCGAGATCGACGAGAAGGTCATCATCTCCTCGACCGGCGGTATCGCGCTGGAAAAGGTTCCCGCCACCATGGTGGTCGTCGGCGGCGGCGTCATCGGCCTCGAGCTCGGCTCGGTCTGGTCGCGCCTCGGCGCCAAGGTGACCGTGGTCGAATATCTCGACACCATACTCGGCGGCATGGACGGCGAAGTCGCCAAGCAGTTCCAGCGGATGCTCGCCAAGCAGGGCATCGATATCAAGCTCGGCGCCAAGGTGACGGGCGTGGAAAAGACGGGTTCCGGCGCCAAGGTGACCTACGAGCCGGTCAAGGGCGGCGATGCCGCGACCGTCGATGCAGAGGTCGTGCTGATCGCCACCGGCCGCAAGCCGTTCACCGAGGGTCTCGGCCTCGCCAAGGCCGGCGTCGTCATGGACACGCGCGGCCGCGTCGAGATCAACAACCATTTCCAGACCAGCATTCCCGGCATCTATGCGATCGGCGACGTCGTGCGCGGTCCGATGCTCGCCCACAAGGCGGAAGACGAGGGTGTCGCCGTTGCCGAGATCATCGCCGGCCAGGCAGGCCACGTGAACTACGACGTCATACCGAGCGTCGTCTACACCCAGCCGGAAGTCGCCTCCGTCGGCAAGACCGAGGAAGAGCTGAAGGCGGCGGGCATCGCCTATAAGGTCGGCAAGTTCCCGTTCACCGCCAACGGCCGCGCCCGCGCCATGCTGGCCACCGACGGCTTCGTCAAGATCCTCGCCGATCAGGCCACCGACCGCGTGCTCGGCGGCCATATCGTCGGCTTCGGCGCCGGCGAGATGATCCACGAGATCGCGGTGCTGATGGAATTCGGCGGCTCCTCGGAAGATCTCGGCCGCACCTGCCACGCCCACCCGACCATGTCGGAAGCGGTCAAGGAAGCGGCACTGGCAACCTTCGCAAAGCCGATCCATATGTAATGAACTGCAAGGGGCCGTGACAATCGGCCCCTTGCACCTGTCCGGCGGGCGCCTGCCATCGCTGCGGCTTCGAGCCGTTACGGCGTTGTCGGGAATGCGAAAAAACAAAAAGCGTTTTTGTGAGCGGGAACACAATACACGGCGGCGTCAAAAATACCCCGACGGTCACTTTGTGACATCTCCCGCTCAGCGGGATCGCGAGCAAGAGGGTGGCCCCACAACTCCATGCGCTCGCCGCTTCCGCTTGACGGTGCCGGGCGCGCAAGTCCGCCATGTCAGGCAGGCGGGTTTGCGGTGGAATAGATGTGGACTCTGACGAACCTTCCGGTGAACATGCCGCATGAGCGCCGCAAAACTCCTGCTGATCCTGCCGCTGACGGCGGCCTTCGCCTATATGTCGCTGGTTGGCCTGGTGTATCTTTCGCAACGCGCCCTCCTCTTTCCCGGCACAAGCGCGGCACCTGCCTCAGAGCACGCAGAGTGGGGCGAGAAGGTCTCCATCAAGACGCCCGACGGAGAAATGCTTCATGGACTCTATAGCCATGGCACAACCGGCAAGCCGAGCGTTCTGCTCTTTTTCGGGAACGGCGATCGTGTCGGCAGCTACGGCTTTCTCGCGCAGGCGCTGGCCGCGCGAGGCATCGGGTTGCTGGCGACTTCCTATCGCGGCTATCAGGGATCGACCGGCTCTCCGAGTGAGGAGGCGCTGCTGGCCGACGGGATCGCGGCGTTCGACTGGCTTTCAGCACGCTCCAAAAGCGAGATCGTTGTGCTTGGCCGCTCGCTGGGCACCGGCATCGCCGTGAACACGGCCGCGCAGAGGCCGGCCATCGGCGTGGTTCTCGTGTCCGCATACCTGTCGGTCCTGTCGCTCGCGCAGTCGCACTATCCGTTCTTTCCGGTCGCGCTTCTCATCAAGGATCCGTTCCGCTCGGACCTCAAGATAGCGAAGGTGAGCCAACCAAAGCTGTTCATCCATGGTCGGCGTGACGCCAGCATCCCCCTGTCTTCGGGCGAGGCCTTGTACCGCATCGCCCCCGAACCCAAGCAAATGCTGATCGACGACGACTCGGGTCACAATGATATCTGGAATGACCGGACGGTTGCCGACGTCATCCGCTTCGTGGAGGCGTTGAAATGAACCGCTGCCGAGCCGGAGCTTGGTGAGCAGCGCGATCACGTGGCGAGCGGGCGGCGGGAAACTCGCCGCCCGCTAGGTAGCCTCTTTGGCCTACTGCAGTGTCCGCGCCTGCACCGGCTGCGTTGCGCCGGCCGGAACCTCGCTGCCCGGGGCGTGCTGATCGAGGCCCGTGGCGACGACCGAAACGCGGAAGACGCCGTCCAGTTCCTTGTCGAAGATTGCGCCGACGACGATGTCGGCGTCCTCGTAGACCTCCTCGCGGATGCGGGTCGCTGCCTCATCCACTTCGAACAGCGTCATATCGGAGCCGCCGGAAATCGAGATCAGCACGCCCCTGGCGCCCTTCATCGAGACTTCGCTCAAGAGCGGATTGGCGATCGCCGCCTCGGCGGCCTTGGAGGCGCGACCGTCGCCGATCGCTTCGCCGGTTCCCATCATTGCCCGGCCCATGCCCTTCATCACCGATTTGACGTCAGCGAAGTCGAGGTTGATCAGGCCTTCCTTGACAATCAGGTCGGTGATGCAGCCGACACCGGAGTAGAGAACCCGGTCGGCGATGACGAAGGCATCGGCAAAGGTGGTCTTCGCATCGGCGATACGGAAGAGGTTCTGGTTGGGGATGACGATCACGGTGTCGGCCGCTTCGCGAAGCCGTTCGATGCCTTCCTCGGCTGCCTGCATGCGCCGCTTGCCTTCGAAGCTGAACGGCTTTGTGACGACGCCGACGGTGAGGATGCCGGCCTTGCGGGCAGCGGCGGCGATCACCGGCGCAGCACCCGTTCCGGTGCCGCCGCCCATGCCAGCGGTGACGAAGCACATATGGGTGCCGCCAAGGTGATCCATGATCTCGTCGATCGATTCCTCCGCCGCGGCGCGTCCGACGTCCGGCAGCGATCCGGCACCGAGGCCTTCGGTCACCTGCGCCCCAAGCTGGATCAGCCGCGGCGCCTTCGACATGGTGAGCGCCTGCGCATCCGTGTTGGCGGCAACGAAGTCGGCGCCCTGCAGGCCTTCGGCGATCATGTTGTTGATGGCGTTGCCGCCGCCGCCGCCGACGCCGATGACGGTGATCTTAGGTCTCATCTCCGAAATCACGGGTTTCTTGATCTCTGACATCTCGTCATCTCCTTGGAACGTAGTCGCTGCCCCGGCACGTATGGAAGCGCGTTCCGGAAGCTGCAACAAGAATGCGAAGCGGAGCGGGCGCGAATCAGGCCGCCGCAGGTTATCTTCGCAAAAAGGCAGAGAGACGGCGCGGGTGCAAGTGTGTGGTGCCTTGCTTTGACGACGATGGACGGATTTGCAACGATTTTGCGTGAGGGGTCCCCACTATCGAGCGCGCCCGGTTCCACGCGCGCAGGATCGAGCGGCAATCCGCGACGCCGTCGGGACCGTCGGCAGACGCGCAGAGTTGTCATCATGCATGCCCAGTTGTAGTATCGGTACCGGGTCTCCAGCGAGGCCCGATGCCGTACGGTGTGTGAATTCGTCAAGCTCTTGCCGCCCTGATGTTGAATACCTTCTGGCGAGCCATTTATTGACCTTACACAGGCGCCTTTCCCGCCGAGGAGGCGAAAGCTTATTTTATCCGGGCAGCAGGCCAGCAAATCCACCGATCCAGTCGCGATCGTGATGGAAACTGTGGAGGAAGAAATGAGCAAACGTACTGTAACTGTCACCCTTGCAGGGTGCTTGGCGCTGTCCGCCTGCCAGTCTGCACCGACATCCCAGGCTGTCGTCGATCGCAACGCCGAATTCGGCTGCGTTGCGGGAACGGTCGGCGGCGCGATCGTCGGCGGCCTGATTGGAAGCACCATCGGCTCCGGAACCGGCCAGATCGCCGCGATCGGAGGTGGCATCGGCCTCGGCGGCCTGCTCGGCAACCGCCTGACATGCGCGTAAGGGGGCGGGTTCGGCCATGAAAAAAAGAGCCATGATCGCCATATTGCTGCTGTGCCAGCCAACGTTTGTCGCCGCGCAGGATCAGCCGGTGTCCATGTATCAGGGGCAAAAGGACAAGCTTGACAGCAATTCCAACGGTACCGTCGAACGCTCGGAGTATCAGGCCTTCATGGCGACCGCGTTCACGAGCCTGGACAAGAACAAGGATGGCAGCTTGCAGTCCGCGGAAGTGGCGAAGGTGTTGACCACCCAGCAGTTCTCCCTCAGCGATGCCAATCGCGACGGTGTCGTTGGCCAGAGCGAATTCATGGATCGGGTCATGACGGATTTCACCGCCGCAGATCGCAGCGGGGACGGCAGTCTGCAATAAGTTTGGGTTGCTGTTCGATACCCCGGCATTTCCGCTGTCGGATCTGCCGGGGCATCAGTCGGGACTGCAGGGTTGTGCGCCGCTGCCGGCCGCTGGCTCTGGCTTCAATTGACCGCGGTGATGCTGAAACCGTCCTTGCGCAACAATTCGATCACGCCCTCATCCCCCGGCAGGTGCAGCGCACCAACCGCCATGAAGACGTTGCCCTCGTCGAGGATCGGCCTCGCGCGGGCGGCCATGGTCTTGTTGCGGTCGATGACGATGCGCTGCTCGAAATCGGCGTAATCGGTGCTGTTGCCAGGTGACTTCTCCTCCGAAACGGCCTTCATCAGCGGCATGACCATGCCGGTATCGCCGGTCAGATAGAGTTCCGTCGTCGTCTCCATCACGTCGGCGACGGTGTCGCCGAGATCAAGCGTCTCCATCAGCGCTTCGAGATGAAATTGCACCGGCAGCGCGTCCATGGCCTTCAGTTGCTCCACCAGCGTTTCCAGACCTTTCAGGCTCTTGCCCTGTTTCAAGGCATCCTCCGCCAGTTTCTTGTCGAGGAACGAGGCGCCGGCCGCCTTGCGGCTCATCTCGCAGGCGGGAAGGGCGACGAAGCTGGCGATCATCCAGGGCTTCATCTTCGCCACCAAGGTCAAGGGAATGCCGCGCTCCTTCAATCCTGCCGTCAGCTTTTCCTGTTCCTCGGCCCTTAGAAAGTCCTTGATCGACTTGCCGTCGGTAAACATCGTCAGTTCCGGCTGCATCAGGAGCGCTGCCGCCGCCTTTCGCTCGTCGACGATCTCGTCGGATTCCACGACCACGGTCTTTGCGGTTTCATACGCCTCGCTGGCACCCCTGGGCATGGCAAGCACGCGCGGATCGGTGACATGCATGGTGCCCAGCAGATAGGACGGCCCGACACCCGGCTTCTCGATCTTCCAGAACAGACCCTTGCCGTTCGGCACGGCCGCGGCCAGCCTTTCAAGAGCGGCAAACCGCGCGGGATCGGAGGCGCGCATCTCGGCGATCAGGTTCCTGCCGCCGCAGGCGTCCTCAGCCGCATGGGCCGGCGAGAGGGAGAGAAGCGTGACAATCAGGCTGAGAGCACACAGCACATGCAGCGTCGCGACGAGCGTGAGAACCGTGTCGCCCAGTTCCCTTGCCACGGCGCGGGCCGGCTTTGCCAGATGCTGAAACATTATCGATCCTGTGTGTGGCGGTTCATCACACCAGCCTAACCTGGCAAGCCTCACGCGTGTTTAACAAAGCTGGTTAACGCTTCGACGAGGGCGAAATTCAGGCGCGCGGATGCGCGCGGTCGTAGATTTCCAGGAGTCGGGCGGAATCGACGCCGGTATAGACCTGGGTGGTCGACAGGCTGGCATGGCCGAGCAGTTCCTGGATGGTCCGCAAGTCGCCGCCGCCGGTCAGAAGATGCGTGGCGAAGGAGTGGCGCAGCGCATGCGGCGTTGCAGTATCCGGCAGACCGAGCGCGCCGCGCAACCGCTGCATTTCGCGCTGGACGATCGCCGCCTGCAGCTTGCCGCCCTTGGCGCCGCGAAACAGCGGGCCGTCGTCAACAAGGTGATAGGGGCAGAGTTTTTCATAGGCCCGCACGGCTTCGGCCGCGGCCGCGATCAGCGGCACCACACGCGTCTTGCCCCCCTTGCCATGGATGCGCAGCGCCGTCGGCGTGCCGGCAAAATCGGAGGGCGTCAGGTCGAGCGCTTCGGAGATGCGCAAACCGCACCCGTAAAGCAAGGTGAGGACGGCGGCGTTGCGGCTGGCAATCCAGGGTTCCTCGGCAAGCTGCGCCTCATGGGTGACGACGGTCAATGCGTCCTTGTCCGTCAGCGGCTTGGGCAAGGATTTCGGCTGTTTCGGCGAGCGGACGGCCGCTGCGCCGGCGGCGTTGGCGAGGCCCTTCTTCTCCAGATGCCTAAGGAAGGAGCGCAGCCCGGCAAGCCCGCGACCGAGCGTTCGTGCACCGGCTCCCTCCTTTCTGCGGGCCGCAAGGAAACCGCGCAGGTCGCCGGGACGCAGCGCGTGGATATCGCTCAAGCGGACCGGGCCGCTCAGGTGGCCGGTGAGGAAGTGCAGGAACTGCCGCGTGTCGCGCTCATAGGCGACGACGGTCTTTTCCGATAGCCGCCGTTCCCGGCTGAGCGCCGCCAGCCACAGCTGGCGCTCCGCCATCAGTTCCGGATGGCCGATAATCAGCAGTTCGTTCATACTCGTCTTCCCCGCCATTCGGTCGTGGCGAGTTTGCCCCGGATGCCGTTATGTTTTTCCTAATGACCCTTGGAAACTGTCACGTCCGGATCATATTCACCTGCGATAGCTGAACGCAGACGAGGCGGGAAGACGATGGCAACACGCGATTCGGCGAGCGGTTTCACGTATTTTGCAGAGACGATCGCGCTGGTTTCCCAGGGCCAGCCGGGGCATATCGTCGACAGGCTGATTGCCGAGCGTGGTGAGCGCATCGTCAGGCATCCGCTCTGGCCGGTGATGCGGCCGTTTCTCTATACGGTCCTGAATTATCGCAAGGCCATCGAGTTCGCCGACAATGTCGCCAACCTGCCGGGCTTTCATGCCTTTCAGTATCTGAGCGATGTCCTCGCGCTCGATATCCGTGTTCGCAATGCCGAGCGCATTCCCCAAACCGGCGGCTTCCTGCTGGTCAGCAACCATCCGACCGGCATTGCCGACGGCGTCGCCGTCTTCGACCTTCTGAAAGAGCGCCGGTCCGACATGATGTTCTTCGCCAATCGCGATGCCATCCGGGTCAATCCGCGCCTTGTCGAGATGGTCATTCCGGTGGAATGGCGCGACGACTACAAGACCAAGCTGAAGGCGCGCGAAACGCTGCAGGTCACCAACCGGGCGATCGCGGAAGGCAAGGCGACCGTGCTCTTTCCGTCCGGCCGCATCGCCTATTGGGCGGACGGTCGGCTCAACGAGCGCCCGTGGAAGACGTCGGCCGTCGGCTTTGCCCGCAAATACAATCTGCCGATCCTGCCGGTGCACATGGCGGCGCGCAATTCCGGCCTGTTCTACTGGCTGGCCAAGTGGTCGACCGAACTGCGCGACATGACGGTTTTCCACGAGCTTTTGAACAAGAAGGGCAACATCTTCGATTTCACCATCGGCCACCTCATCGGGCCTGATGCGCTGGACGGCGATCCGGCCCAGGTGACGCGCGCGCTGGAGAGCCACACGGTGTTTGGTCTGGCGCGGGATGGCGATGCGGTGTTCAAGGCTGTTCCTTCGCCGGAGCCCATCGCAAGGGACGATTAGCTAGCACCGTAAAACTGCTGCATAATTCCTTAAGTAATTTCCATTCCCCACAAAAAAGCCCCGCGATCGGTTCGCGAGGCTTCGAGGTCATTCAACGCCCTGAACCAATCAGGCGATCTTCTGGCCGGTCTTGGCCCAGTCGGCGAGGAAGGCTTCGAGGCCTCTGTCGGTCAGCGGGTGCTTGACCAGCGCCTTTAGCGTTGCCGGCGGTGCGGTGATCACGTCGGCGCCGATGAGGGCTGCTTCCTTGACGTGGTTGACCGTGCGCATCGAGGCGGCGAGGATTTCGGTCTCGTAGCCGTAATTGTCGAAGATCTGGCGGATTTCGCGGATAAGGTCCATGCCGTCGAAGGCGATGTCGTCAAGCCGACCGACGAAGGGTGACACGAAGGTGGCGCCGGCCTTGGCGGCGAGCAGCGCCTGGTTGGCCGAGAAGCACAGCGTCACGTTCGTCTGGTGACCGTCGGAGGTCAGGTTCTTGCAGGCCTTCAGGCCATCGAGCGTCAGCGGCAGCTTGATGCAGATGTTGTCGGCGATCTTCGAAATGACGGCAGCTTCCTTCATCATCGATTCGTAATCGGTCGCCGCGACTTCAGCCGAAACCGGGCCTTCGACGATGCCGCAGATTTCCTTGGTGACTTCCAGGATGTTGCGGCCGGACTTCAGGATCAGCGACGGATTGGTCGTCACGCCATCGACGAGCCCGAGGTCGTTCAACTCCCGGATTTCGTTCACATCGGCTGTATCGACAAAAAACTTCATGGGTATTCTCCCTTGGGATGCGCGGGCTGCTTGGTGCTTCGGGGGTTTTCTTTAACGCAATCCGCAGGCAAGGTCACGGCCGATGACCGAAGATTCGACCGATTTGTTTGACGGCCTGTTCGCCCGCCGGGTCGTGCCCGTGCTGGTGCCGATGCCCGCTCCGAAAGCATACTCCTATACGGTGCCGGAAGGAATGGCCGTCGAACCAGGTTCGATCGTGCAGGTGCCGCTCGGACCGCGCCAGGTCATGGGCGTCGTCTGGGACGGCACGGATGACGGCGGCATCGACCCGAAGAAGCTCAAGGCCCTTACACGGGTGTTCGACTGCCCGCCGCTCGGCAAAGACATGCGCGCTTTCATCGACTGGGTCGCAACCTATACCGTCTCGCCACCCGGTCTCGTCGCCCGCATGGCGCTGCGCGCGCCGGCCGCCTTCGATCCGGAGCCGATGATCGAGGGGTTGCGGCTTACTGACACGCGGCCCGAACGGATGACGACAGCGCGGGAGCGGGTAATCGCCGCTGCCGATAACGGCTTTGCCTGGACCCGCTCGGGCCTTGCCCATGCGGCGGGAACCTCATCGAGCGTGATCGACGGGCTCCTGGCGCAGGGCGTGTTCGAGACGGTCTTCATGGCGCCGCCGCCGGTCGTGGCTGTGCCCGACCCGGACTATGTCGAGCCTCGTCTCGAAGGACCGCAGAAACGGGCGGCGCAGGACCTGTTGGAGAGTGTTGCGGCAGGCGGTTTTTCCGTCTCGCTGATCGACGGCATCACCGGCTCCGGCAAAACCGAGGTCTATTTCGAAGCAATCGCGGCGACGCTGAGGGCGGGCAAGCAGGTCTTGATCCTTTTGCCCGAAATCGCGCTGACGGCGAGCTTCCTCGAGCGCTTCCAGGACCGCTTCGGCTCGAAGCCCGCCGAGTGGCACTCCGATCTCGCGCCGCGCACCCGCGAAAAGGTCTGGCGGCAGGTGACGGAGGGAGGCGTGCGCGTTGTCGCCGGCGCCCGCTCCGCGCTGTTCCTGCCGTTCGAGAATCTCGGCCTCATCATCGTCGACGAGGAGCATGATCCGGCCTACAAGCAGGAAGACCGCGTGTTCTACAATGCGCGCGACATGGCCGTCGTGCGCGCCCGCATCGGCGATTTTCCGATCGTGCTCGTCTCGGCGACGCCTTCGGTCGAGAGCCGGGTGAACGGCGATCTCGGCCGCTACAGGCCGATCCACCTGCCGACGCGCTTCGGCGACGCGGCACTCCCCGATCTCGGCGTCGTCGACATGCGCCGGCATCCGCCCGAGCGCGGCGGCTTCCTGTCGCCGGTACTGTTGAACCAGATCGGCAAGGCCGTCGGGCGCGGCGAGCAGGCGCTCCTGTTCCTCAATCGCCGCGGCTATGCGCCGCTGACGCTCTGCCGCGTCTGCGGCCATCGCTTCCAGTGTCCCGATTGCTCGAGTTGGCTGGTCGAGCACCGGTTCCGTGAGCAGATCCAGTGCCATCATTGCGGCTATGCGCAAAGGACGCCGGAGAGCTGCCCGGAATGCGGCACCTTTGATCATCTGGTTGCCTGCGGTCCCGGCGTCGAGCGCATCGCCGAAGAGGTCGACCGGCATTTCCCCGATGCCCGCACCATCGTGCTTTCCTCCGACCTGATGGGCGTCAAGCGACTACGGCTGGAACTGGAGGCCATTGCCCGTGGCGAAGCGGATATCATCGTCGGCACGCAGCTCGTCGCCAAGGGCCATAATTTCCCAATGATGACCTTCGTCGGCGTCGTCGACGCCGATATCGGCCTTGCCAATGGCGACCCGCGGGCAGCCGAGCGAACGTTCCAGCTGCTCAGCCAGGTGACGGGGCGGGCGGGGCGCACCGGCCTGAAGAGCCTCGGCCTCTTGCAGACTTACCAGCCGCAGCATCCGGTGATGCAGGCGATCGTGTCGGGTGATTCGGAAGCGTTTTACGAACGGGAGATCAACGAGCGCGAAAAGGCGCTGTTGCCGCCATTCGGCCGGCTGGCCTCCGTCATCGTCTCGGCCGATAACCGCGCCGATGCGGAGGCGCACGCACGCGGCTTGCGGCAGGCCGCACCCCGCGTCAGCGGCATCAGCATCCTCGGGCCGGCCGAGGCGCCACTGGCGCTGATCCGCGGCCGTCACCGCTTCCGGCTTCTGGTGCACGGGCGCCGCAACAGCGACATGCAGGCCTTCGTGAAGACGATGATGGCGTGCGGTCCGAAAGTGCGCGGCTCCGTCAGCGTCCAGCTCGATATCGACCCGCAGAGTTTTCTGTGAGGCGACGGTATCGGCCGGTCTCCCTTCCAGGCATTACCGCTGCTTCGCAGATTGACGCCAACAAAGGACAACACGCTGGGTTCCAGATAGATGTGCGATGTGGGGCGCATGCCCAATCATGATCGTCTTTTCGGAAGAATCCGTCTGTGCGATAAGCGATTCGGCTGAGCGAGCAGGCGAGGGGCGCACCATGGAGTTCTACATTCCGGCGGAAACAGGGGAATTCCTGGCGTTCTGCGCGGCCGTGGTCACGGCGTTGATCGGGGTCGTCTTTCTCTTTGCGCCCGGTCTCGCCTACCGGGCCGTCGGTATCGATTTGCGTGAGGGCCGGCGCGGCGGCTATGCCGAGGCACGGTCGACCATGGGTGGCTTTCATCTTGGCCTCGGCATCGCCGCCCTCCTTCTCGCCCAGCCGATGGTGTATCTGGCGCTCGGTGCCGCCTTCGCTCTCGCCGCTTTCGGCCGCATCCTGTCGATGCTTTCGGACGGCGGCAATACCGTCATGAACTGGTTGTTCCTGAGCGTTCAAATCGTGCTCGCGGCCTTGCCCTTGGCCTATGTCTTCGGCCTCGTCTGAGGACGTTTTGCGGCGGGCACACAGCGACTTCGCCAGCGCATACCCCATTTTCGACGAAATTCGGCCAAACGATGCAGACTTATCACGCATTCCTACCGTTCGCGTGTTGCGAGTCCAGATATCCTATGCTAGACGAACCGCGACTTGTGGGGGAAGCAGGCCGCCCGGCTTGCGCATTCCTCAAAATACCGCAACAGATTCAAGGCGTTGGGTTTACGGTTTTTCCGCAGACATCGCCCTGGAGTAAAATAAGAGAAGTTTGTGCCCGTGGCAGACACATCCCAGCTTATTTCCGGTGTTGCAGAAAGGTACGCGTCTTCGCTTTTCGATCTCGCGCTTGAAGCGGGAGCGGTGGAGAGCGTCGGGTCTGATCTGGACGCATTCCAGCGCATGATCGATGACAGTGCCGATCTGAAGCGCCTCATCGTCAGCCCGGTCTTTTCTGCCGACGACCAGTTCAAGGCCATTTCCGCGATCGTCGCGAAGGCCGGCATTACGGGTCTGGTGGGCAATTTCCTGAAAGTCGTTGCGCGCAATCGCCGCCTGTTCGCGGTTCCCGGCATCGTCAAGTCGTATCGCGAAATCGCCGCCCGTCATCGGGGCGAGGTTTCCGCTGAGGTGACTTCGGCGCACGCGCTCACGACAGAGCAGCAAACTGAATTGAAGGCGGCGCTCAAGGGCGTCACCGGCAAAGACGTGGCGGTCAACGTCACCGTCGATCCGTCTATTCTCGGTGGTTTGATCGTCAAGGTCGGGTCCCGCCAGATTGACACTTCCCTTCGCACAAAGCTCTCGAGCCTTAAGCTTGCACTGAAAGAGGTCGGCTGATGGATATCCGCGCCGCGGAAATTTCCGCAATTCTGAAAGATCAAATCAAAAACTTCGGCCAGGAGGCAGTCGTCTCCGAAGTCGGTCAGGTGCTTTCCGTCGGTGACGGTATTGCCCGCGTCTACGGTCTGGACAATGTCCAGGCCGGCGAGATGGTTGAATTCCCAGGCGGAATTCGCGGCATGGCGCTGAACCTGGAAGCCGACAACGTCGGTGTCGTTATTTTCGGCGCCGACCGCGAAATCAAGGAGGGCGACACCGTCAAGCGGACCGGCGCCATCGTTGACGTTCCGGTTGGTCCGGAACTGCTCGGCCGCGTCGTGGACGCGCTCGGCAATCCGATCGACGGCAAGGGTCCGATCAATGCCAAGCAGCGCTCGCGCGTCGACGTCAAGGCTCCGGGCATTATCCCGCGCAAGTCGGTGCACGAGCCGATGTCGACCGGTCTCAAGGCCATCGACGCGCTGATCCCGGTTGGCCGCGGCCAGCGCGAGCTCGTCATCGGCGACCGCCAGACCGGCAAGACCGCCATCATTCTGGACACGATCCTGAACCAGAAGGCCATTCACGACAACGGCCCGGAAGCGGAAAAGCTGTACTGCGTCTACGTCGCCATCGGCCAGAAGCGTTCGACGGTTGCTCAGTTCGTCAAGGTGCTCGAAGAGCGTGGCGCCCTGAAGTACTCGATCATTATTGCTGCGACGGCCTCCGATCCTGCTCCGATGCAGTATCTCGCACCGTTCGCCGGCGCTGCCATGGGCGAGTATTTCCGCGACAACGGCATGCACGCGCTGATCGGTTACGACGACCTTTCCAAGCAGGCCGTCGCCTATCGTCAGATGTCGCTTCTTCTGCGTCGTCCTCCGGGTCGCGAAGCCTATCCGGGCGACGTTTTCTACCTGCACTCCCGCCTTCTCGAGCGCGCTGCAAAGCTGTCGGACGACAAGGGCGCTGGTTCGCTGACGGCTCTGCCGGTCATCGAAACCCAGGGTAACGACGTTTCGGCGTTCATTCCGACCAACGTGATTTCGATCACCGACGGCCAGATCTTCCTTGAAACCGACCTGTTCTACCAGGGTATCCGCCCGGCCGTGAACGTCGGTCTGTCGGTTTCCCGCGTCGGTTCGGCCGCCCAGGTCAAGGCGATGAAGCAGGTTGCCGGCTCGATCAAGGGCGAACTCGCCCAGTATCGCGAAATGGCCGCCTTCGCCCAGTTCGGTTCGGACCTCGACGCTGCAACGCAGCGCCTGCTGAACCGCGGTGCTCGCCTGACCGAACTCCTGAAGCAGCCGCAGTTCTCGCCGCTGAAGACGGAAGAGCAGGTCGCGGTGATCTTCGCCGGCGTCAACGGCTACCTCGACAAGATCGCCGTCAACAAGGTTGGCGCCTTCGAACAGGGGCTGCTTTCGCACATGCGCTCCGAGGGCAAGGGCATTCTCGATACGATCCGCACGGAAAAGGCCATCAGCGACGACACCAAGGGCAAGCTCAAGGCTGCTCTCGACGCCTTCGCAAAATCCTTCGCCTGATCGGGTTCCATTAAGGACGGAATAACGGATGCCTTCACTTAAGGATCTGAAAAACAGGATCGCCTCCGTCAAGGCGACGCAGAAGATCACCAAGGCGATGAAAATGGTCGCCGCGGCGAAGCTTCGGCGTGCCCAGGAGGCGGCCGAGGCTGCCCGGCCTTACTCGCAGCGGATGAGCGCGGTTCTCTCGAACATCGCTCAGGCTGTCGGATCGGACGACAGCGCGCCGCGCCTGATGACCGGCAACGGCCGCGACGAGACGCACCTGCTGGTGGTCTGCACGGCGGAACGCGGTCTTTGCGGCGGCTTCAACAGCCAAATCGCCCGCTTCGCTCGTGACCACGTGCGCAACCTGCTTGCCGAGGGCAAGGCGGTGAAGATCATCTGCGTCGGCAAGAAGGGCTTCGATATCCTGCGTCGCGAATTCGCCTCGCTGATCATCGACCGTGTCGACCTGCGTGAAGTCAAGAAGATCGGCTTCGAGAACGCCGACCAGATCGGCAAGAAGATCATCGGCCTGTTCGAAAAGGACGAGTTCGATGTCTGCACTCTGTTCTATTCGGAGTTCAAGTCGGTCATCAGCCAGGTTCCGACGACGTTGCAGCTGATCCCGGCTGCGGCCCCGGCGGAAGCGGTCGCCGATACCGGCGCAATCTACGAATACGAGCCCGACGCGGGCGAGATCCTCAGCGATCTCATTCCGCGCAACATTTCGGTGCAGGTTTTCCGGGCTCTGCTCGAAAATGTTGCCGGCGAAATGGGTGCCAAGATGAGCGCGATGGACAACGCCACGCGCAATGCCGGTGAAATGATCAACAAGCTGACGCTTTCCTACAACCGTCAGCGTCAGGCTCAGATCACCAAGGAACTCATTGAAATCATTTCGGGCGCGGAAGCGCTCTAAGGTTACGGAAAGAGGGTAAGGATTATGGCTAAGGCAGCTACCCCCACAGATACAGCAGCGGCTAAGAAGCCGGCTGCCCCGCGCAAGACGGCAACTGTCAAGGCTGCTGCTGCAACCACGTCGGCTGTGGTCGCCGGCGCAACCGGCAAGGTGACGCAGGTCATCGGCGCCGTTGTCGACGTTGCCTTCGAAGAAGGTCAGCTGCCGGCAATTCTGAACGCGCTGGAAACCGACAACAACGGCAGCCGCCTTGTTCTCGAAGTTGCCCAGCACCTCGGCGAAAACGCTGTCCGCACGATCGCCATGGACTCGACCGAAGGTCTGGTTCGCGGTCAGCCGGTCGTCGACACCGGTGCTGCGATCACCGTTCCGGTTGGCGATGAGACGCTCGGCCGCATCATGAACGTCATCGGTGAGCCGGTTGATGAAGCCGGTCCGCTCGTCACCTCCGGCCGCCGCGCCATCCACCAGGACGCTCCGGCCTATGTCGAGCAGTCGACGGAAGCGCAGATTCTCGTCACCGGCATCAAGGTCGTCGATCTTCTGGCTCCTTACGCAAAGGGCGGCAAGATCGGCCTGTTCGGCGGCGCCGGCGTCGGCAAGACCGTTCTCATCATGGAACTGATCAACAACGTCGCCAAGGCGCATGGTGGTTACTCGGTGTTCGCAGGCGTGGGTGAACGTACCCGCGAAGGCAACGACCTCTACCACGAAATGATCGAATCCGGCGTCAACAAGCATGGCGGCGGCGAAGGCTCGAAGGCTGCCCTCGTTTACGGTCAGATGAACGAACCGCCGGGTGCCCGCGCTCGCGTCGCCCTGACCGGTCTGACGATCGCTGAAGATTTCCGCGACAAGGGCCAGGACGTTCTGTTCTTCGTCGACAACATCTTCCGCTTCACCCAAGCAGGTTCCGAAGTGTCGGCGCTTCTCGGTCGTATTCCTTCGGCCGTGGGCTATCAGCCGACGCTTGCCACCGACATGGGTCAGATGCAGGAACGCATCACCACCACGACCAAGGGCTCGATCACCTCGGTTCAGGCCATCTACGTTCCGGCCGACGACTTGACCGACCCGGCGCCGGCAACCTCGTTCGCCCACCTCGATGCCACGACCGTTCTGTCGCGCTCGATCGCCGAAAAGGGTATCTACCCGGCCGTTGACCCGCTCGACTCGACCTCGCGCATGCTCGACCCGATGGTTGTCGGCGAAGAGCACTATGAGGTGTCGCGCAAGGTGCAGACGACCCTGCAGCGCTACAAGTCGCTCCAGGACATCATCGCCATCCTGGGCATGGACGAACTGTCGGAAGAAGACAAGCTGGCCGTCGCCCGCGCCCGCAAGATCGAGCGCTTCCTGTCGCAGCCGTTCTTCGTCGCGGAAGTCTTTACCGGTTCGCCGGGCAAGCTGGTTGCCCTCGAAGACACGATCAAGGGGTTCAAGGGCCTGGTCAACGGCGACTACGACCATCTCCCGGAGGCCGCCTTCTACATGGTCGGCTCCATCGAGGAAGCAATCGAAAAGGCCAAGAAGCTGGCAGCCGAAGCCGCTTGATGCGTTTCGATCGGGGCGGACCAAGGCTCGCCCCGATCCTCAATCGCTGCGGCTGGATAAGTCCGGCTGTGCCGAACGGAATTCTCTACTGGCAGATTTTGGCCGGTAGCTCGAAAAGAAGCGAATGATCATGGCTGATTTCAATTTCGAACTCGTCTCTCCGGAACGCCTGCTGCTGTCCGAGCGCGTCAGCGAAGTCGTCATTCCGGCAACGGAAGGCGAGATGACCGTCATGGCCAATCACGCCCCCACGATGACGACGGTGAAGCCGGGTGTCGTGACCGTGAAGGCCGCTGACGGCACGGTCAGCCGTTACGTCGTATTCGGCGGTTTCGCCGACATCCTGCCGACGGGTTGCACGCTGCTTGCCGAATCGGCCGTTCCTGTCGAGGAGGTCGATCGCACGTTGATCGAGAAGCGCATCGAGGCCGCCAAGAACGAACTCGAAGGTATTGCGCATGGTGACGAACAGCGTACGAGGGCCGAGACGTTCCTGACCGAGCTCACCCAGTTGAACGGCATTCTCGTCGCCTTCTGAAAGGCTGATGAATGACTTTCCAACCCCGCTCCGGCGGGGTTTTCTAATAGCCACCAATTCGATTGACACGACATATTCATTTCCGGACGGCCGCTGCCGCGCTAAAGCTTTGCTTCTACATTCCCGCATTTGCGAGATGGTTTCACTAACAATCGTTTTCCGGTAGGCTGCGCCGTCGCAGACATTTTTGTATTTCGGGCGGGCCGCCCGACAAGGGACAAGAGGATACGAATGCCTTCGAAGATCGTGCCGGTCATCATGGCCGGTGGCAAGGGAACGCGGCTGTGGCCGCTGTCGCGATCGGCGGCGCCAAAACAGTTTCTCCAGTTTCTCGGCGACCATTCGCTGTTCCAGAAGACCTTGCAGCGGGTGTCTGATCCGCGGCGGTACACGCCGGCTGTCGTCGTCACCAATGCCGAGTTCCGCTTCATGGTTGCCGAGCAGGCACGAGCGCTCGAAGCGCCGCTGTCGAGCATCCTTTTGGAGCCGATCGCCCGCAATACGGCGCCGGCACTTGCCGCGGCCGCTTTTGCCGTCCAGCGTGAATATGGCGATGACGCGATCATGCAGGTTCTCGCGTCGGATCACGAGATCGACGCCGGCGACCACTATTTCGATTGCATCCGCATCGCGCGGGAGACCGCCAGGGCCGGCAAGCTTGTGACATTCGGCATCCGGCCGACCGAACCCGCGACCGGTTACGGTTACATCGAAACGGGCGCCGATCTCGCCACGGGCGCAAAGACCGTTGCCCGCTTCGTCGAGAAGCCGAACCGTGAACGCGCCGAGGAACTGCTGGCGAGCGGCCGCTATCTCTGGAACTCCGGCATGTTCATGCTGCCCGTCGGCCGGTTCCTCGCGGAAATCCTGCGCTATGCGCCGGCCGTTCACGAAGCGGCGCTGCGGGCTTTCCAGGATAGGAAGCACGATCTCGACTTCGACCGGCTTGATGAGGCGGCCTTCTCGCAGGCGCCGGACATTTCGGTGGACTATGCGGTGTTTGAAAATACTGCCGATGCGGCCGTCGTTCCATCGTCCTTCAGCTGGTCCGACCTTGGCAGCTGGGACTCCGTCTGGGCCATCGGCGAAAAGGACAAACAGGGTAATGTCGTTGGCGAAAATGCTTCGGTGAGCAACACGCGCAACTCTCTCGTCCTGTCGCGGGATATTCATCTCGCCGTGCATGGGCTGGAGGATGTCGCCGTTATCGCCAGCGAGGACGCCGTCTATGTCGGGCACCTCAAGGACAGCCAGGACGTCGGCAAGATCGTCAAGAAGCTCGCCATGTCGGCCAAGACGCGGCCGTTGACGGAAACCCACCCGACCTCCTATCGCCCCTGGGGTGACGTCTCCTCGGTGCTGAGCGGCGAACGCTTCGAGGTGAAGCGGCTCCATGTCACGCCCGGCCGCAAGATCTCGCTGCAGAAGCATCACCATCGCTCGGAGCACTGGATCGTCGTGCGCGGCACGGCGGAAATCACCATCGGCAGCGAGACCCGCCTGCTACACGAAAACGAGTCGGTCTATATCCCGCAGGGCGTCGTGCACCGGCTGACCAATCCCGGCAAGATCCCGCTGGAACTGATTGAGGTGCAGACCGGTTCCTATCTCAAGGACGATGATACTGTCCGGCTGGCCGACGAATTCGGCCGGACCTAGGATTTCGGCGCACATGCGGCCTCGACGCCACGCAAGCTCCTTTCAAGCGTGCAAATGTCCTGAATGATGAACACGAAAACGCCCGGGATTTTTCAATCCCGGGCGCTGCGGTCCATGGTCTTGTCAATGGCGCCCTGCCGGTCAGCCTGCCATTTTGTCCGCATAAGCCTTCTGCTCGTAGTAATGGCCGAAACGGCTCTTGAGGAATGCGTCGAGGCCGATTTCCTCCTGGCGGATGAAGCCCTTCGAAGGCAGTTCGCCCTTGGCCAGCATGTCCAGCACGGCGCAGATGCTGCAGGCCGTGGTGATCTGGATGGCGCTCATCATGCGGCCCGCGACGACGGCGCTGTAGACCTTGTTGGCGTAGGTTTCCTGCACGAGGCGGCCATCCTTGCGGCCTGCGACGGTGACGAAGATGATGACGACGTCCTGCATGGTAGAGGGCAGGGCGTTCTCGAATATATCCTTCAGCACGTCGCGGCGGTGGCGCAGGCCGAGATCGTTGAGCAGCGCCTTCATGATCGCGGCATGGCCGGGATAGCGGATGGTGCGGTAGTTGAGCGTTCGCACCTTGCCCTTGAGGCTCTCGCACAGCGTGCCGAGGCCGCCGGAGGTGTTGAAAGCCTCGTAGGTGACGCCGTCCAGCGAAAACTCCTCGCGTTCCTCCAGCGCCGGAACTTCGATCAGCTGGCCTTCGACGATCGCCTCGCAGGGCTCGATATATTCGTTGATGACGCCGTCCGTGCTCCAGGTCAGGTTATAGTTGAGGGCGTTGGAGGGGTATTGCGGCAGCGCGCCGACGCGCATGCGCACGCTGTCGAGCGTGTCGAAATGATGGGCAAGATCATTGGCGACGATCGAGATGAAACCCGGCGCCAGGCCGCATTGCGGGATGAAGGCGGTGCTTGCAGTTGCGGCGATGGCCTTCACCCGGCGGGTCGATTCGACGTCTTCGGTGAGGTCGAGATAGTGGACGCCGGCCTTGGAGGCGGCTTCGGCGATCGCGATCGTCAGATGGAACGGAGCGGCGCTGAGAACCGCGAACTTGCCGGCAAGCAGGCCGACCAGCGCGTTGCCGTCGTCAATGTCGATCTCGGTGGTGGTGATCGCCTCGTGCCTTTCGATCTGGAAAAGCTGCTCGGCGCTGCGGTCGGCGAGCGTGACGTGGTAATCGCCGGAATGGGCAAGAAGCCTGGCGATGGTCGAGCCGATCTTGCCGGCTCCGATGACGACGATGTTTTTCATGGCGGGTCCCCCAACTGAATCTGTCTGCTGCGATTATCGAAGTTTCGACTGTTGATATGAAGCGCTGATATGATAGAAATGCCGTACAATAATCGGCATATCGCCATTGAGGATGTACATAATGACGTTGGCCGACAAGGACAGGCAGCTTCTCTCGCTGCTCAGCGAAAACGCCCGCATGGCCACGGCGCTGCTCGCTCGCAAGCTTGGCCTCTCGCGTACCACGGTGCAGGCGAAGATCGAGCGGCTGGAGCGGGATGGGGTGATCGCCGGCTATGGCGTGCGGCTATCGGAGGATTTCGAGAAGGGGCTCGTCAAGGCGCATGTGCTGATCACGTTGGCGCCGAAGGCGCTGGCGCGGGTGACGCAGGAGCTTCATGCCATCGAGGACGTGCGGACATTGCATTCAGTCAGCGGCAGCTTCGATCTGATCGCCATCATTGCCGCCTCCTCGATCAGTGAACTCGATCTGGTTATCGACCGGATCGGCGAGATCGACGGTGTCGAGAAGACCCTGTCGTCAATCATCCTGTCGACGCGAATCAATCGCTGAAGCCGGCCTGCTGCATGGCGAGATCGACATGCTCCGGCGTCTCGGCGGCCGCAGAAGGGCTGCCAGGGCGTTTGATGATATCGGCGGCTGCGATCACGATGGGGTCAAAGCCTGCATCGCCGCGTTCGACAAGCTCGAAGAACGCCTTGCGCATGCGCGGTTCCCAGAACTTGTTGATATGCGTGGCAACGCCGTGGACGCGCTCGGCCTCCGGCTGCGACTTAAAGAAGGTGGCGATCTGGTTCGCCATCCGCACGAGTTTGGCATTGGTGTGATCAAGCGACATCGGCGATGGCTCCGGACTGGATACGGTCTGAATGGGTGAAAATCTCGAACTCGGCGCCGCGCACCAGCGCGATCAGCGTCATCCCGGCTTCGTCTGCGGTTCGGATGGCAAGCGCCGTCGGGGCGGAAATGGCGATGATGAAGGGGCTGCCGATGATGGCGGTCTTCTGTACCATCTCGACGGAAACCCGGCTGGTGACGATGACGGCGCCGCTTGCGCCGGAATGGCCGGCCCGCGCCGCTGCCCCCACCAGCTTGTCGAGCGCATTGTGCCGGCCGACATCCTCGCGCACGGCGATCAGTCCCTTGCCGGGCACATAGAAGCCGGCCCCATGCACGGCCCGCGTCTCGAAATGCAGCGGCTGCTGGCCGTTCAAGAGCGCCACAGCCTCGACGATCTGTTGTTGCGTAAGGCGTAGCGGCGAACCCGTCACCGACGGTGTCTTGCGCACCGCCTGCTCGATCGATTCGATGCCGCAGAGCCCGCAGCCGACCGGCCCGGCCATATGGCGGCGGCGGGCGGTGAGTGCGTCGTTCTGCTCGTCTTTCAGGACGATCTGCAGATCGATGCCCTTCTCGTCTGCCACCGCTTCGATCGACTCGATCGCTGCGGGATCGTCAATGATGCCCTCCGTCAGGCTGAAGCCGACGGCGAAGTCCTCGAAATCGCCGGGTGTCGCCATCATCACGGCATGGGTCGAACCGCCATAGGAAAAGGCGATCGGGGTTTCCTCAGGCACGACACGGCTGCCGGCACCGAGCTTTCCATTGCGGCGGGCGGTTTCGCGGACCTTTTGCGTGAGTTTGAACGGGGTCATGCTGCGACGGAGTGCACGGCACCCCCCTCTGTCACTGCGTGACATCTCCCCCTCAAGGGGGGAGATTGGAATATGCGGATGCTTCCGCGGGCTCTGTTTACATTCGCATTCCTAGAAAGTTCCAGGTGCAATGCAGAGGGCGCTGTGGGCGCGCACAGCCAATCTCCCCCTTTAAGGTGGAACTGCCCGACAGGGCCGAGGGGCGTGAGCACGGCAAACTCGAACATCGGAAATTACTCCGCAGCCTCCATCTTGCCGGCGATCCGGCGCGACTGGCGGGCCTGTTCGTCGTAGTCGACCTGCCATTGCGACGGACCGTTCGAGGGCGAGACCTGCACCGCCGTCACCTTATATTCGGGACAGTTGGTTGCCCAGTCGGAGAAGTCGGTGGTGATGACGTTCGCCTGCGTCGTAGGATGGTGGAAGGTGGTGTAGACGACGCCGGGGGCGACGCGCTCGGTGATCAGGGCCCGAAGCGTCGTATCGCCGGAGCGGCTCATCAGCTTCACCCAGTCGCCGTCGCGCACGCCGCGCATCTCGGCATCGTTGGGGTGGATTTCCAGCCGGTCCTCCTCGTGCCAGACGACATTGTCCGTGCGCCGCGTCTGGGCGCCGACATTGTACTGGGACAGGATGCGGCCGGTGGTGAGCAGCAGCGGAAAGCGCGGACCGGTCTTCTCGTCGGTCGCCACATATTCCGTGCGGATGAACTTGCCCTTGCCGCGGACGAAACCGTTGACGTGCATGATCGGGGAGCCGAGTGGTGCCTTCTCGTTGCAGGGCCACTGCACCGAACCCATCTTTTCCAGATAGTCGTAGGAGACCATGGCAAAACTCGGCGTCGTCGCGGCGATTTCGTCCATGATCTGCGACGGATGGCTGTAGTTCCAGTTGAGGCCCATCGCCTGCGCCAGCTTCTGGGTCACTTCCCAGTCGGCATAGCCGTTGCGCGGCGTCATCACCTTGCGCACACGGTTGATGCGGCGCTCGGCATTGGTGAAGGTGCCGTCCTTCTCGAGGAAGGTCGAGCCGGGCAGGAAGACATGCGCGTAGTTGGCCGTCTCGTTGAGGAACAGGTCCTGCACGACGACGCATTCCATCGCGGCGAGACCAGCCGAGACGTGCTTGGTATCCGGGTCGGACTGGAGGATATCCTCGCCCTGGATGTAGATGCCCTTGAAGGAGCCGTCGACGGCAGCGTCCAGCATGTTGGGGATGCGCAGGCCCGGCTCGTTCGAGATCGTCACGCCCCAGAGCTTTTCGAAGATGTCACGGGTCACATCGTCGGACACGTGGCGGTAGCCCGGCAGTTCATGCGGGAAGGAGCCCATGTCGCAGGAACCCTGGACGTTGTTCTGGCCGCGCAGCGGGTTCACGCCGACGCCGGGGCGGCCGATGTTGCCGGTCGCCATGGCCAGGTTGGCGATCGCCATGACCGTCGTCGAGCCCTGGCTGTGTTCGGTGACGCCGAGACCGTAATAGATCGAGCCGTTGCCGCCGGTGGCAAACAGCCGGGCGGCGCCGCGGATTTCCTCGGCGGGCACACCGGAGAGTTTTTCGACTTCTTCCGGGCTGTGATGCGGCTCGGCGACGAAGGCCGCCCAGTCCTCGAATTCCGACCAGTCGCAGCGCTCGCGGATGAATTTCTCGTCGTAGAGGCCCTCGGTGACGATGACATGCGCCAGCGAGGTGACGACGGCGACATTGGTGCCGGGGCGCAGCGGCAGATGATGCGACGCCCTGACATGCGGCGAGGATACCATGTCGATACGGCGCGGGTCGATGACGATCAGCTTGGCACCCTGGCGCAGGCGCTTCTTCAGCCGCGAGGCGAAGACCGGATGACCATCAGTCGGATTGGCGCCGATGATGATGACGACGTCGGTGTGTTCGACCGAATCGAAGTTCTGTGTGCCGGCAGAGGTACCGAAGGTTGCGCCGAGACCGTAGCCGGTCGGCGAATGGCAGACGCGGGCACAGGTATCGACATTGTTGTTGCCGAAGCCGGCGCGCACCAGCTTCTGGACGAGATAGGTTTCCTCGTTGGTGCAGCGCGACGAGGTAATGCCGCCGACCGAATCGCGGCCGTGCTGATACTGGATGCGGCGGAACTCGGCGGCCGTATGGGCAAGGGCCTCTTCCCAGCTGACTTCGCGCCAGGGATCGGTGATCTTCTCGCGGATCATCGGGTTGAGGATGCGCTCCTTGTGGGTCGAATAGCCATAGGCGAAGCGGCCCTTGACGCAGGAATGGCCGCGATTGGCCTGGCCGTCCTTCCACGGCACCATGCGCACCAGTTCCTCGCCGCGCATCTCCGCCTTGAACGAGCAGCCGACGCCGCAATAGGCGCAGGTGGTGACGACCGAATGCTCCGGCTGGCCGATCTCGATCACTGATTTTTCCGTCAGCGTCGCCGTCGGGCAGGCCTGCACGCAGGCGCCGCAGGAGACGCATTCCGATTCGAGGAAATTTTCATGCATGCCGGCCGAAACCCGGCTGTCGAATCCGCGTCCCTCGATCGTCAGCGCAAACGTGCCCTGAACCTCTTCGCAGGCGCGCACGCAACGCGAACAGACGATGCATTTCGCCGGATCGAAGGTGAAATAGGGGTTGGATTCGTCCTTCGGCGACCATTTGATGTTGATCGCGCCGTCATTGCGCGCCTTGACGTGGTTTTCGCCGTCATAGCCATAGCGCACGTCGCGCAAGCCGACCGCTCCGGCCATGTCCTGCAACTCGCAATCGCCATTGGCGGCACAGGTCAGGCAATCAAGCGGATGGTCTGAAATGTAGAGTTCCATGACGCCGCGGCGGACATCCTTCAGTCGCGGGGTTTGGGTGGAGACCTTTATCCCGGGCGCCACCGGCGTCGTGCACGAGGCTGGCATGCCGGCCCGGCCTTCGATTTCCACGAGACAGAGCCGGCAGGAGCCGAAGGCGTCCATCATGTCGCTGGCGCAGAGTTTCGGCACCTCGATGCCGGCCTCCATCGAAGCGCGCATGATCGAGGTGCCCTCGGGCACAGTGATCTCGTTGCCGTCGATGGTCAGGGTCACCATCTTTTCCGAGCGGGAAGCGGGAGTGCCGAAGTCGATTTCAGAAATGAGGGACATGGGAATTACTCCGCAGCTTCGACAAGAGGAGCCGGCGAAAAATCGTCCGGAAAATGGGTCATCGCGCTCATCACTGGATAGGGCGTGAAGCCGCCCAGCGCGCAGAGCGAGCCGAATTTCATCGTGTTGCAGAGATCGGCGAGCAGTTCGCGGTTCTTTTCCGGTTCGATTCCCTGGGCGATCTTGTCGGCCACCTCGACGCCGCGGGTCGAGCCGATGCGGCACGGCGTGCACTTGCCGCAGCTTTCCACCGCACAGAATTCCATGGCGAAACGCGCCTGTTTCAGCATGTCGGCCGTGTCGTCGAATACGACGATGCCGGCGTGGCCGATCAGCCCGTCTTTTGCCGCGAAGGCTTCGTAGTCGAAGGGCGTGTCGAACAGTGCGCGCGGGAAATAGGCACCGAGGGGGCCGCCGACCTGCACGGCCTTCACCGGCCGACCCGAGGCCGTGCCGCCGCCGATGTCGTCGACGATCTGACCCAGCGTCAGGCCGAAGGCTGCCTCGTAAAGCCCGCGATGCCGGACATTGCCGGCGATCTGGATCGGGATTGTGCCGCGCGAGCGGCCCATGCCGAAGTCCTTGTAGTAGCTCGGCCCCTTGTCCATGATGATCGGCACCGAGGCGAGCGAGATGACGTTGTTGATGACGGTCGGACAGTCGAACAGGCCCTTGTGGGCGGGCAGCGGCGGTTTGGCGCGCACGATGCCGCGCTTGCCTTCGAGCGAGTTCAGAAGCGCCGTTTCCTCGCCGCAGACATAGGCGCCGGCGCCGGCGCGAATTTCGATATCGAAGGCGTGCGGCGAACCGAGCACCGAAGTCCCGAGTACCCCCGCCTTATGGGCGATCTCCACCGCTTGCGTCATCGTCGCGATGGCGTGCGGATATTCCGAGCGGATATAGACGAAGCCCTTGGTCGCACCGGTCGCGATGCCGGCGATCGCCATGCCCTCGATCAGCACGAAGGGGTCGCCTTCCATGATCATGCGGTCGGCAAAGGTACCGCTGTCGCCCTCATCGGCATTGCAGACGATGTATTTGCGCACGCCCGGCGTCTCGAGCACCGTCTTCCACTTGATGCCGGTCGGGAAGCCTGCACCGCCGCGTCCGCGCAGGCCGCTCTCGGTCACATGGGCGACGATATCGGCCGGCGCCAGGGTGACGGCCCGTTCCAGCCCCTTCAACCCGTCATGCGCCCGGTAGTCGGCAAGCGACAGCGGATCGATGATGCCGCAGCGGGCAAAGGTCAGTCGCGTCTGGCTTTTCAGGAACGGCAGTTCCTCGGTCTTTCCGAGGCAGAGCGCATGATTGCCACCTTCGACCAGTCCGGCATCGAGCAGGCCGGCGACATCGGATGACTTGACCGGGCCGTAGGCGATCCGGCCTTGCGCCGTCTCGACCTCGACCATCGGCTCCAGCCAGTGCAGGCCGCGCGATCCGTTGCGCACGATGGTGGCGTCGAGGCCGCGTGCTTCGATTTCGCTTGCGAGCACCTTGGCAACACGTTCGGCGCCAAGCGCCAGCGCCGCCGCATCCCTGGGAACGTAAATCCTGACGGTCATGCGCGGACCTCCGCAACGAGGCCATCCACCGCATCCGCATCGAGCCGGCCATGCATCTCGCCGTCAAGCATTGCGGCGGGTGCTGCGGAACAGAGCCCGAGACAGTAGACGGGTTCGAGCGTTACCGCTCCATCGAGCGTCGTCTGGTGGAAATCGATGCCAAGCAGGGTCTTGACCCGTTCGGCAAGCTGGTCGCCGCCCATCGACTGGCAGGCTTCGGCGCGACAGAGTTTCAAGACATGCCGGCCTGCCGGGTGGTCGCGATAGTCATGATAGAAGGTGACGACGCCGTGCACCTCGGCACGCGACAGGTTGAGCTCGCGCGCAATGATCGGCAGGGCCTCCTGCGGCACATAGCCGAACTCGGCCTGGATTTCGTGCAGAATCGGCAGAAGCGGCCCTTCGAGCGACTTCATCTCGCTGACGATATCCAGCGTTCTGATGCCGATATCGCGGCTTGATAGATGCAGGTTCAACGTTCAGACCTCCCGAACTGAAACGAGTTTCGCTTGGCGATGAGGGACTGCCGAGACCATTTTGATCGGCGCTCCTCCAAGAACATCCGGCCGGTCAGGGCAAAAGCCGCAATCGCGCTTCGCGCAGGAAATGAGCTTTGCAGCAGCGACGGAAGGGGTCAATATGCCTGTTTCGTTGGGCGATAGATATTTTCTATCGAAAGGTTTGCGCCTCGGCCAAAATGCGGGCTTCATGCAAAAGCGCGGAGACGAGCGGGGTGAAGGGCTCGCGGTGCGTCGCCACCAGTCCGACGGTGTGCTGCGCATCCGGCTCGACAATCGGGATCAGGCGGATTTCATCGTGAAACCCGAATGATTTCCCGACGTTGTAGGGCATGATGCTGGACCAGTGGCCGGTGCGCACGTGCGAAAAAAGCACGATCATCGAGTTTGATTCGAGCGTCGGCGCGACGGTGACGCCGGCTTCGGCGAAATGCTGGTTGATGATGCGTCGGTTCTGCATATCGGCGGTCAATAGACAAAGCCGAATGCCGCCGATTTCCTTCCAGGTCACGCTTTCGCGATCCGCCAGTTCGGTTCCGGCGGCGGTGACGAGATGATAGCGCTCCACCTGCAGCGGCACGCTGGTGACGCGTCCGAGCGGCTCGTTCTCGAGATAGGTCAGGCCGGCGTCGATCTCGAGATTTTCCAGCAATCCGAGGATCTTGAGCGATGTCGTGGAAAGAATCGAGAAGGTCACTTCCGGATGTTTTTCCTGGAAGGGAGCGGTGATGCGCGGCACCATGGCAAGCGTCGTTGGCACCGCCGCCAGCCTGATGTGGCCGACGAGGCCGCGCCGGGCTGCGCGCATCTCCTCGTGCATGGTGCGCGAATCGCCGACGATGCGGCGGGCCCATTCCAGCACGCGCTGGCCTTCCGGCGTCAGGCTCTGGTAGCGCGAGCCGCGATTGACCAGCATGACGCCGAGCTGATCTTCCAGCTGCTTGATCGCGGCAGAGAGCGTCGGCTGGGTGATACCGCATTGTTCGGCGGCACGGCCGAAATGCCTCTCCTGGGCAAGGGCAATGAAGAATTCCAGCTTGTCGATCACGCCAATCCTCCCGACTGTCGTCTCGTCGGCTCTCAGCAGATCAACTGCCGCCGTTCACCTCGAGAACCTGGCCCGTGATATAGCCGGAGAGCGCGTTCGACGCGAGAAAGAGATAGGCGGGCGCGCAATCTTCCGCCGTGCCAAGCCGCTGCAGCGGGATGGTCTTGCGCGTCGCTTCCAGTTTCTCGGGCGAGGAATAGCGCTCGTGGAAGTCGGTGCTGATCGTGCCCGGCGAAACGCAATTGACCCGGATGCCGGGCGCCAGCTCGCGGGCAAGCGCTTTGGAATAGGTAGAGACGAAAGCCTTGGTCGCCGAATAGATCGATGAGCCGGCGCTGCCGCCGGTCAGCGCCGAGATCGAAACGGTGTTGACGATGGCCGGGTGCGTGCCGCGCCTGAGAAGCGGCAGCAGGGCGCGGGTGGTCTGGACGACGGAGGTCTGGTTCAGTTGCACCACCGTCTCATAGTGTTCGTCCGTCAGTTCGTCGGCTGAAAACCGGCCGACCATGGTGCCGGCATTGTTGACCAGCACGTCGATCGCCTGGAATCGCGAGGCGATGCTTGATGCAAGCAGCTCGACGCCGCCGGCGGTGGAGAAATCGGCATAGGACAGAAACGCCCGGCCGTCAGTCAGGGCTGCCTCGAGAAAGTCGGGCAGCGGCTCGCGTGCCACGCGTCCGCCGTGCAGATAGACGGTCGCACCACAATCGAGAAACTGCCGCGCCACCTCCAGGCCGATCCCGCGCCCGGCGCCGGTGACGACGACGTTCATGCCCTTGAACAGCGATGGATGAAACATTCCGTACTTCCTCCTCGGCGACGACAGGCTGTCGCATCCCGGCTTGAATTGCAACGCGCAAGTGCATGCAGGTTCATTTCGAGCGCTTATCGCGTTAATGAAATTGCGTCGCCTTTCGTTTTTGCATATTATGAAAGAAAACGAAAACGACAGGGGAGGAATATTCATGTATCTGACGGGCCGGCAGTCGGAAATCCTCGATCTTGCCAAAACGGAGGGCCGGGTTCTCGTCGATGAGCTCGCCGCGCGTTTTTCGGTGACCCCGCAGACCATCCGCAAGGATCTGAACGATCTTTGCGACGGGCGCGTGCTGACGCGCATTCATGGCGGAGCGATCTTCCCGCGCGGCAACGAGAATGTGAAATACGAAGCCCGCCGGTCGATTGCAGCGCTCGAGAAGCAGGCGATCGGCCAGGCGGCGGCGGCAATGATCCCCAACAATTCCTCGCTGTTCATCAATATCGGTACGACAACCGAGGCCGTCGGCGAAGCGCTTCTTGATCACACCGAGTTGATGGTCATCACAAATAACATCAATGTTGCCAATAGGTTGCGGGTTTTCCCGTCGATCGAGGTGGTTATTGCCGGGGGTGTGGTGCGCGGTGCCGATGGCGGCATCGTCGGCGAGGCGGCCGTCGATTTCATCCGGCAGTTCAAGGTGGACTACGCCGTCATCGGCGCGTCGGCGATCGATCACGACGGCGCGCTTCTCGATTTCGATTATCGCGAAGTGAAAGTGGCGCAGGCGATCATCGCCAATGCCCGCCATGTCATCCTCGTTTCCGATTCGACCAAGTTCGAGCGCACCGCTCCGGTGCGAATCGGCCATATAACCCAGGTTCACACCTTCATCACCGACATCTGTCCGGTCGAAAACGTGCGGACCATCTGCCAGGAGCAGGACGTCCGGCTGATCGAGACGGCACGCTAGTTTCCGCGCGGCGGGCTTTCCCTAAACATTCGTTTGACATTCGTACGAATTTCGTTTTAAGTGTTTTCACTTTCGCATGTGCTCAATATTGTGCAATGCGAAATATGGGAGGGAAGCAGTGCCTGCGCAGGACGTGTTCGACATCTTCGTCATCGGTGGCGGCATCAACGGGTGCGGCATCGCAAGGGATGCTGTCGGCCGTGGTTATTCGGTTGCGCTCGCTGAAATGGACGATTTCGCTTCCGGCACATCCTCGCGCGCCACCAAGCTCATTCATGGCGGACTGCGCTATCTTGAACATTATGAGTTCAGGCTGGTGCGTGAATCGCTGATGGAGCGCGAAGTGCTCTGGGCGATGGCCCCGCACATCATCTGGCCGATGCGCTTTGTCCTGCCCTTCCACAAGGGCGGTATCCGGCCGGCCTGGCTCATCCGGCTCGGCCTCTTCCTGTACGACCATATCGGCGGCCGCAAGCTGCTTCCCGCCACCCGCACGCTGGACATGCGCCGCGATCCGGCCGCCAAGCCGCTGAAGGCGCTGTTCACCAAGGCATTCGAATATTCCGACGGCTGGGTCGACGATGCCCGTCTCGTGGTTCTGAACGCCCGCGACGCCGCGCAAAAGGGTGCCCGCATCATGACCCGCAGCCGCGTGGTCTCTGCCCGGCGCGAGGGCGGCCTCTGGTCGGTCGATGTCGAGAATGATGCGAGCGGCGTCGTCAACACCTTCAAGGCGCGCATGCTGATCAACGCCGCCGGCCCATGGGTCGATGTGGTTCTGTCCAATGCGGTCGGCAAGAACAAGGTCCACAATGTCCGCCTGGTTCAGGGCAGCCATATTGTCGTGAAGAAGAAGTTCGACGATCTGCGTGCCTATTTCTTCCAGAATCCGGACAACCGGATCATCTTCGCAATTCCTTATGAGACCGATTTCACGCTGATTGGCACGACCGACAGCGATTTCACCGGCGACCCGAAAAACATCCAGATCACCGACGGCGAGATCAACTATCTCTGCAATGCGGCGAGCGAGTATTTCTCCGAACCGGTCAAACCCGCCGATGTCGTCTGGACCTATTCCGGCGTTCGCCCGCTCTACGATGACGGCGCCTCGAAGGCGCAGGAGGCTACGCGGGACTATGTGCTGAAGATCGATGCCAACAATGGCGACGCGCCGCTGCTCAACGTCTTCGGCGGCAAGCTGACGACCTATCGCCGGCTCAGCGAACATGCGCTGGAAAAAATCGCCGGTGCGATCGGCGCCAAGGGTGCTCCGTGGACGGCGAACAGCGTGCTGCCGGGTGGCAATTTCCCGGCTACCGGTTACGAGGCCGAAGTCGCAAAGCTGAAGAACCGCTACCCCTTTCTGGCCGAGCGCCATGCGCGCCGGCTGGTTCGGCTGTATGGCACGCTGGCCGTAAGCCTGCTCGGCGAGATCGACAGGGCCGAGGGCCTCGGGCGACATTTCGGCGCCGATCTCTATGAGGTCGAGGTGCAGTGGCTGATTAGCCAGGAGTGGGCGCGCCGCGCCGAGGACGTGTTGTGGCGCCGCACCAAGCTTGGATTGAAATTGACCCAGGCGGAAGCCGCCGGGTTGGAGGAATACATGCGGGAGACTATCCGCAAAGTTGCCTGAGGAAGCGCCGGCATGGCGCTGCCGACGGCTGGGAGGAAGCCTGAGAATGCTGGAACTGAAAAACATAACCAAGGTCGTCGGAGCGGATACGCACATCCACCCGACCGATCTTGTCCTGGAGCGGGGCTCGCTCAATGTGCTGTTGGGCCCGACGCTCTCCGGCAAGACGTCGCTGATGCGGTTGATGGCCGGTCTGGACAAGCCGACGACCGGCACCATCACCTTCGACGGAAAGGACGTGACAGGCGTGCGCGTGCAGGATCGCTCGGTCGCCATGGTCTACCAGCAGTTCATCAATTACCCGGCGATGACGGTCTATGAGAATATCGCCTCACCGATGCGCATTTCCGGCAAGGATGCTGGAACGATCGATCGCGAGGTTCGCAAGGCGGCCGAACTGATGAAGCTGACGCCCTATCTGGAGCGCACGCCGCTCAACCTGTCCGGCGGCCAGCAGCAGCGCACGGCCCTTGCCCGCGCCATCGTCAAGAACGCCAGCCTCGTGCTGCTTGACGAGCCCCTCGCCAACCTCGACTACAAGCTGCGCGAAGAATTGCGTGAGGAACTGCCGAAGCTGTTTGCCGCGTCCGGTTCGATCTTCGTCTATGCGACGACGGAACCACAGGAAGCGCTGCTTCTTGGCGGCAACACGGCGACGCTCAACGAGGGTCGCGTCAGCCAGTTCGGATCGACTATTTCGGTCTATCGCAGGCCGGCGGACATCATCACCGCAAAGACCTTTGCCGATCCGCCCCTCAACACCATCGATCTGGAGAAATCCGGCAATACTTTCGATCGCGAAGGCATCACCGTGCTGCCGGTGCCGGCACATCTGTCCGGCATTGCCGACGGCCCCTGCACGGTTGCCTTCCATCCGCACCACCTCTCACTCGCCCGTCCGCACGACACCGCAGCGGTGCTGAAGGCGCGGATCATCATTTCGGAAATCGCCGGCTCGGAAAGTTTTATCCACGTCGATTGCGCCGGTTCGCGCTGGGTCATGCTCGAACACGGCATCCACGACATCGAGCCGGACACCGCGATCGAGCTGTTCGTCGACACGCGCCATCTGATGGCCTTCGGGACAGACGGGCATGCGATCGGCGGTCATGCCGGCGGTTCCGCCTTTCGGGCGGCGTGAGGAGGACACCATGGCACGCATCAATCTCGATCATATCCGCCACGCCTACGGCGCCAGCCCGAAATCGCCTTCGGACTATTCGCTGAAGGAAGTTCATCACGAATGGAACGACGGTGGTGCCTATGCGCTGCTCGGCCCGTCCGGCTGCGGCAAGACTACGCTGCTTAACATTATTTCCGGGCTGCTGCAGCCATCGGAAGGAAAGATCCTGTTCGACGGCCGGGATGTCACCTACCTGTCGACGCAGGACCGCAACATCGCGCAGGTGTTCCAGTTCCCGGTCATCTACGACACGATGACGGTCTACGACAACCTGGCCTTCCCGCTGCGCAATCGCCATGTTCCGGAAGGCGAGGTCGACCGACGCGTCAATGAAATCCTCGAAATGATCGGCCTTGCAGACCGGGCGAAGAAGAAGGCGCAGGGGCTGACCGCCGACCAGAAGCAGAAGATCTCGCTGGGTCGCGGCCTGGTGCGCTCCGATGTCAGCGCCATCCTGTTCGACGAACCGCTGACCGTCATTGATCCGCATATGAAATGGGTGCTGCGCTCGCAGTTGAAGCGGCTGCATAAGCAGTTTGGCTTCACCATGGTCTATGTCACCCACGACCAGACCGAAGCACTTACCTTCGCCGACAAGGTCGTCGTCATGTATGACGGCGAAATCGTCCAGATCGGCACGCCGGCCGAGCTTTTCGAGAAGCCGAAGCACACCTTCGTCGGCTATTTCATCGGCTCCCCGGGCATGAACGTGCTGCCGGCGAAGATCGACGGCTCATCCGTCGATCTCGACGGCCAGAAGGTCGCGTTGTCCTTTGCACCGAAGATCACCGCCGGCGCCAAGACGGAACTCGGCATCCGGCCGGAATTCGTCCGGCTCGGCCGCGAGGGCATGCCGGTGACGATTTCCAAGGTCGAGGATATCGGCCGCCAGAAGATCGTCCGTGCCTCCTTCTCAAACCGGCCGATAGCCATCGTCGTGCACGAGGACGGCGAGATACCGGCTGAACCGCGCGTCACCTTCGATCCCACTGCCATCAATATCTACGCCGATTCCTGGCGCGTCGGCGGGGAGGCCTGAGACGATGGAAAAGACCTGGAACAACAAGGCCTGGTTCATGGTCCTGCCGGTGCTGGTTTTGGTCGCCTTCTCGGCGGTCATCCCGCTGATGACGGTGGTCAACTACTCGGTTCAGGATACTTTCGGCAACAACGAGTTCTTCTGGGCGGGCACCGACTGGTTTACCGACGTGCTCGAATCCGACCGCTTCTGGGATGCGCTCATCCGCAACCTGATCTTCTCGGGCATCATCCTGACGATCGAGATCCCGCTCGGTATCCTGATTGCCCTCAACATGCCGAAGAAGGGTCTGGGCGTGCCGGTCTGCCTCGTGTTGATGGCGCTGCCGCTGCTCATTCCGTGGAACGTCGTGGGCACCATCTGGCAAGTGTTCGGACGCGTCGACATCGGTCTGCTCGGCTATGCGCTGGCAGCACTCGGCATCAACTACAACTACGTCAACAACGTCTTCGACGCCTGGGTGACGCTGATCGTCATGGACATCTGGCACTGGACGAGCCTCGTCGTGCTCTTGTGCTATGCCGGCCTCGTCTCGATCCCGGATGCCTATTACCAGGCGGCCAAGATCGACGGTGCGTCGCGCTGGTCGGTGTTCCGCTACATCCAGCTGCCGAAGATGAAGCGCGTTCTTTTGATCGCCTTCCTGCTGCGCTTCATGGATAGTTTCATGATCTACACCGAGCCCTTCGTCGTCACCGGCGGCGGTCCAGGCAACGCCACGACCTTCCTGTCGATCGACCTCGTCAAGATGGCCGTCGGCCAGTTCGACCTAGGTCCGGCAGCAGCACTCTCGATCATCTATTTCCTGATCATCCTGTTGCTCTCATGGATCTTCTACACCGTGATGACCACCAGCGATGCGCAGAAGTAATGGCCGCAGGGAGGAAAGACAAATGACAACCGCTACCCAGATATCCGGTCGCAACCTCTCCTGGATCGTGCCGACCCTCTACATCCTGTTCCTGCTCCTGCCGATCTACTGGCTCGTCAACATGAGCTTCAAGACGAACACCGAGATCACCGGCACCTTCTCGCTCTACCCGCATGCGCCGACGCTTCGGAACTATGCCGTGATCTTCACCGATCCGTCGTGGTACAACGGCTATATCAACTCGATCATCTATGTGGTCCTCAACACGATCATCTCGGTGTCGGTGGCGCTACCGGCGGCCTATGCCTTCTCGCGCTACCGCTTCCTCGGCGACAAGCACCTGTTCTTCTGGCTGCTCACCAACCGCATGGCGCCGCCGGCAGTTTTTGCGCTGCCGTTCTTCCAGCTCTACTCCGCCTTCGGCCTGATCGACACGCATATTGCCGTGGCGCTCGCGCACTGCCTGTTCAACGTGCCGCTGGCGGTGTGGATTCTCGAAGGCTTCATGTCCGGCGTGCCGAAGGAGATCGATGAAACCGCCTATATCGACGGCTATTCCTTCCCGCGTTTCTTCCTGCGGATCTACATACCGCTGATCGCGAGTGGAATCGGGGTCGCCGCCTTCTTCTGCTTCATGTTCTCCTGGGTCGAGCTCTTGATCGCCCGTACCCTGACGACAACCAACGCCAAGCCGATCGCCGCCATCATGACGCGCACGGTCTCGGCCTCCGGCATGGACTGGGGCGTGCTTGCCGCCGCTGGCGTGCTCACCATCATTCCGGGCGCGATCGTCATCTATTTCGTCAGAAACTATATCGCCAAGGGCTTTGCCCTGGGCCGCGTGTAAGGAGGAAAGACCCATGGACTTTTCATGGATGGCATGGACGCTGCCGACGGCGCTCTTCTTCCTGACGATCCTCGCCTTGCTGGTCTGCATGGCGGTCTGGGAATACGTCTCGCCAGGCGGCAATCCGCGCATCGGCATCCTGCGCTTCGAAACGACGCGTGGTGACCGGCTGTTCGTCTCGCTGCTCGGTGCAGCGTTCATTCATCTCGCATGGCTGGGGCTCATCGGCCCCAACGTGTGGTGGGCTCTTGCGCTTTCCATCGTGTACGCCGTCGGCGTCTTCAAGCTGGTCTGACGCAAGATTACTGAAACGGATTGCCGGGGAGGCAGTCCGAAACTGCAATCGCAAACCTTTAAGGGAGGACTACAATGCGACGGCACCTTCTAACAACGACAGCGGCTATGCTGCTGGCCTTCACCGGAACCGCTTTTGCGGGCATGGACGAGGCAAAGCAATTCCTGGACAAGGAAATCGGCGACCTCTCGTCGCTCGATCGCGCGGCCCAAGAAGCGGAAATGCAATGGTTCGTCGATGCGGCGAAGCCCTTTGCCGGCATGGACATCAAGGTGGTTTCCGAAACCATCACTACGCATGAATACGAATCCAAGGTTCTGGCTCCGGCCTTCACCGCGATCACCGGCATCAAGATCACCCACGACCTGATCGGCGAAGGCGACGTGATCGAGAAGCTGCAGACGCAGATGCAGTCGGGCGAAAACATCTACGACGCCTATGTCAACGACAGCGACCTCATCGGTACGCACTGGCGCTACCAGCAGGCGCGCAGCCTGACGGACTTCATGGCGAATGAGGGCAAGGACGTCACAAATCCCGGTCTCGACCTCGCCGACTTCATCGGCACGTCCTTCACCACCGCGCCTGACGGCAAGCTCTACCAGTTGCCGGACCAGCAGTTCGCGAACCTCTACTGGTTCCGCTACGATTGGTTCAACGACGAGAAGAACAAGGCGGATTTCAAGGCGAAGTATGGCTACGACCTCGGCGTGCCGGTCAACTGGTCGGCCTATGAGGACATCGCCGAGTTCTTCACCGGCCGCGAGATCGACGGCAAGAAGGTCTATGGCCACATGGACTACGGCAAGAAGGACCCGTCGCTCGGCTGGCGCTTCACCGACGCCTGGCTGTCAATGGCTGGCAACGGCGACAAGGGCATCCCGAACGGCAAGCCGGTCGACGAATGGGGCATCAAGGTCGATGAGAATTCCCGTCCAGTCGGTTCATGCGTCGCCCGCGGCGGCGATACCAACGGCCCGGCTGCGGTCTATTCGATCGAAAAATACCTGCAATGGCTGAAGGCCTATGCGCCGGCCGCTGCGCAGGGCATGACCTTCTCCGAATCGGGTCCGGTTCCCTCGCAGGGCGAAGTCGCCCAGCAGATGTTCACCTATACGGCCTTTACCGCCGATTTCGTGAAGCCGGGCCTGCCGGTCGTCAATGAAGACGGCACGCCGAAGTGGCGCTTCGCTCCGAGCCCGCATGGCGTGTACTGGAAGGATGGCATGAAACTCGGCTACCAGGACGTGGGTTCCTGGACGCTGCTGAAGTCCACGCCGGATGACCGCGCCAAGGCCGCATGGCTCTATGCGCAGTTCGTCACTTCCAAGACCGTGGACGTCAAGAAGAGCCATGTCGGCCTGACGCTCATCCGCGAGTCCTCGATCCGCCACCAATCCTTCACGGATCGTGCGCCGAAGCTCGGCGGTCTGATCGAGTTCTACCGTTCGCCCGCCCGCGTTCAGTGGTCGCCGACCGGCACCAACATCCCGGACTATCCGAAGCTGGCCCAGCTGTGGTGGCAGGCGATCGGCGATGCATCCTCGGGTGCGAAGTCGCCCCAGGAAGCCATGGATTCGCTGTGCGCCGAACAGGAAAAGGTTCTGCAGCGCCTCGAACGCGCCGGCATCCAGGGTGAAATGGGTCCGAAGCTCGCCGAGGAGCACGACCTCGAATACTGGAACGCGGAAGCCGTCAAGGCCGGCAACCTTGCACCGCAGCTGAAGATCGAGAACGAAAAAGAAAAGCCGCAGACCGTCAACTACGACGAACTGGTCAAGAGCTGGCAGTCGAACTAAGCGCGCCGGCTTTTCTCCACGACATGGCCGCCCGGGCTCTCCCCGGGCGGTTCGCGTTCAGGGAGAGGCTATTCTCCCGGAGGCATGATCACCAGCGCTCGCAGGCTTGAGGGCAACGGATGATTGCAGGCGGTCACAGGGTGTCAAGCTCAGTCAGATCAAACTGACAATGGGGGAGGGAATGACGATCTCGCCCGCAGCCAATGGTGCGGCGGCGCTGCAGTGCCGCGCGTCAAATATGACGCGCAAAGGACGCTCCAGACACGATGAAAATACCGCTCCGCCTTCTATCGTTTCCGCAATTACGCGTAAGGGCGATAACAAAAAACCGCCAGCTGGCGCCGGCGGCTTTGCATTGGGACCGTCAAGAGGCGTTGCGGACCTCAGAAGCCGGTGCCGCCCTTCAGCTCGTTGATCACCGTGCGCACGATGATCTTCATGTCCAGGAGCAGCGAGAAATGCCGGACATATTCCACGTCGCAAACGATCCGGCGGATCGCCACCCAGCGATGTGCGGTGGGGCCGCGCAGCCCGCGGGCCTGTGCAAGACCCGTGAGGCCTGGCCGCATCAGGTGCCGGTACTCGTAGCCCTGCACCAGTTCGTCATAGTTGCGGCCGGCAGCCAGCATGTCGGGCACGTGCGGACGTGGTCCGACCAACGACATGTCGCCGATCAATACGTTCCACAATTGCGGCAATTCATCGAGGTTGGTCCTGCGCAGAAAACGCCCGACCGAGGTGATGCGGGGATCGTTGTCGATTGTCTGCCGCATGCCGCTGACGTCGCAGAGAGCGGTATACATGGAGCGGAATTTCAGGATTTCGAACGGCACTTCGTTGAGACCCGTTCGCAACTGCTTGAAGAAAACCGGCCCCTTGCTTTCCAGCTTGATCAGGACGGCAATCAGAAGAAAAACCGGTGAAAGAACAAGAATACCGAAGAGTGCGCCGCCGATATCGATCACGCGCTTGATTGCAAGTTGGACAGGCATGTTCGGCGCACTGGCCGGATTGATGTAAAAATTGTTATCGTCCGGGCGCCGTTCCTTGGTTTGAGCAGCAAACAGCCCGGAAGTATTCCGGCTAAGCAGGCTATCCTCCACGCCGATAGCAGTTGATTGTTGCAACAACATTTTTTCTGTCATGGCTTTAAATAACTCCTGTCATTTATTGGCAGGCCGCGCTGGCCACCGCGAAGCGGCCGTCACTGAAATCAGGTTTCCGGCAAAACGCCGGTCGTATTTCAAAAAGCAATAAGGCTTCCTGCCTTGCGGCAAGGTTCTTCTCGTAGGCGCCTGTGGAGTGTTGCCGTCCCTTGAGAGTATTTTTGCAAAGGTATTTTTTGTTTTTAATTGTTTATTAAATATGATTGTCTTTGACAAGTCTCCGAATGCGCGTTGTTGTTGCGCGTGGTTAATTCGCAACGCCCCAAAATGGTTCATTTTTGGGGTCGTTGCGGTGTCGGTTCAACGTCTTGCTGCGGTGCGGCATATTTAATGCGCTGCCGTTGTTGCCAACCGTCAACAGGGCGCCAGTTGAAATTTCCAAACAGGTGAGATCCGCTTACGGCGCCGTCTTTTCCGGGGCCGTCAATGTCAGCCCATCAGCGCTTTCACCCGCCATCATGCCATCGATCATCGGCAGGCCGTCGCTGCCGCTCAGCAGGAACCATTTGGTCCGGTCGAAGAAAATGTCGCCGGGTGTGCTTTGGCCGCGCTTTCTGATCTGGTTGGCAAGAAAATTGTAGCGCGGCGTTTCGCCGAACTCGCGCTTGAACTGGATCCGGCTGCCGAAGTTGCGGATGTCGAAGTCTTCGAGCGCGTGGATCTTGCGGATGATCTCGCCGGGGTTCTCCCAGCGCACCTGGTTCAGGAAGATGGTAGCCGCCTTGCCGGCGAGGTCGGCAACCTCGACGGCATCGGCGGCGTCTTCGATGTTCAGCTTGACGCGGAAAGATGTGACGCGGTTTTCGCCGTCGCCCTTGATAAGGATGAAGATCGAGGACTGTGTCATACTGTCGGCTCTTGGCGGAAGATCGACGGACGACGAGCATTCCCAATTGTCCTTGTTGCCGCTGCTGATCGTCCAGCCGAGATCGCCGAAGCCGCCGGCCTTCAGGCGTTCGCACAGGCTGCGCGGGTCGCTCTGGATCAGGCGGATGAACTGCTGTTGCGGCGCCTTGAGATCGCTGAAGGCGTAGACCGGCAGAACCATGCGCGCCGGCGGCAGGCGGACGCTCTTGCTGCGGATAACCTTCACCTGTTTCGGCGCCGGCTCGTCCGTTGCCAGAAGATCGGGATGGCCGAGATAGGCGAGCAGGTGGCGGAGGTTGCGCTGGCCGTTGGCCAGCAGCACGGTCGCCAGGATGCCGGCAAAGATCAGGCCGACAGCAACGAGAAAGAACATCTTTCCAGATCTGCTCTTCTGCTCCTCCTGCATGCCGAAACCCGAACTCCGCGGTTTCACCAGGCGTCACGCCCGATCGCCGGTGCCTTCGATCCGTGCCAGATCATCCTGGCGTGCGTGGCGGGCGAGATTGTGGACGTTCGTCAGCCCGTCTGCCGGTTTCTGCAGGCCGAGATGATCACGTGAAGGAGGAGCCATGGCCAGAGCAGGCACAAAAACAATCCGAGAACACGCATCGCATCCCAGGCGCCGCCGGCGGCCTCACCCTCGCGATACGTATTGTCGATAAAAAACAGACATATCAAGGTGTAAAATGAAAGCAGCAGATTTGACCATGGCATTGGCGGGGCCGCAAGTTCAGAGGATGGAGGCGAGAGGCTCAACGTGGTTCCCGGCTGCAGAGGGCAAGACCATCGCATGATTCGGTTGCATCGGACAAATGAGTGCCCGGTGTCTTGCCAGATAGGCAGAGGTGGCTATGCCGCTCGGTGCCGGTCAACCCTTAGAGCCCGTCAGGAATACATGCAGCCGCCGCGCCTCCGGCGTGACCGTCCTGTCTTTCGGAAGGCCGAGATAATAGCCGTAGCCGGTGGAAAGACACTCCGAGCCGACCGTTACGAGCCTGCCATCGGCCAGCTGCTCTTCGATCAAACCGAGGCTGCCAAGCGCAATACCGTCTCCCCGGAGCGCGGCATCGATCGCCATGATATAGGTGGAAAAGGAAAACCGCGGGTTCTGCAGCTTCATCCGAAGCGGCGGAGAAACGCGGCTGAACCACTGTCGGAAGGAAATCCAGTGCGCGTTGAAGCGTTCGTAGTCGATGAGATCCAGCGACGCGATCTGCTCGATGGTGAGGGTTGCGGCATTAAGGCCACGGCTGTGGAGATAATCCGGCGACGCAACGGGCATCAGCCGCTCCGGCATCATTAATGTCAGTTCCCAGCGCGGATGTTCGCCGGTCGAATAAAGGATCACGAGATCATTGGTTTCGGCGGCGAGATCCGACGACGTGTCCGAGGTCAGCAGCCTGAGCGAGATCGACGGGTTCTCCTTGCCGAAATCGCGCAGGCGGCCGCCGAGCCAGAGATGCGACACCGAGCCGCTCGCCGCTATGGCGATCGTCCCGCCTTTAACGGAACGGAAGGGGTCGAGGCTCTCTTCAAGATAGTCCAGCGCGGCGCGAACGCGCTGGAACAGGCGCGCGCCCTGCGGCGTCAGGTCCAGGTTCTTGCCGCGCCGCGTGAACAGTTGCGCACCGAGATGATCCTCCAGACCCTTGATGCGGCGACTGACGGCGGCCTGGGTGATGTTGAGTTCGCGCCCCGCCTTGGAAAAATTCATCTGCCGGCAGGCAGCGTCGAACACCCGGAACGCTTCCAGCGGAATATGGTCCAGCATCCCGTCTCCATGATTTCAGATTATCAAAATGGCCGAAAAATGCCTGTGTTTGAAAATATCAGATTGTGATGCAGGCTGGAAGCAGCATCAAACATGCATTGCAGGATCACCACCGTGGCTTTTTCCACTTCATTCGTTCCCGAAATCCGTTTCGGCGAAAATATTCACGAAACGATCGGCGCCGCTGCCTCGTCGTTTGGTGCGAAAACCGCCGCCATCGTCATCGACGGCTTCCTTGCTCAATCGGGGCTTGCCGGTCGCATCGCAACCCAGTTGCAGGCCGAAGGCATCGCGGCGCATGTCTTCTGCGATTTCGCGGGCGAACCGAAGATCGCACATGTGCGGCGTGCGACCGAAGCCGTCGCGGGCGCGGATGTCGTAATCGGCATCGGCGGCGGCTCGGCGCTGGACATTGCCAAGATCGCCGCCTGTTGTGCTGCCTCCGGCGAGGATGCGATGCATTATGCGCTCGCCGTCAATCCGCTGCCCAAGAACCCTTTGAAGAAGATCATGGTGCCGACGACGGCAGGCACCGGATCGGAAACGTCTGCGACCAACATCTTCGCCGGGCCAGCGGGCAAGAAGCTCTGGGTCTGGGGGGCCGAGAGCAAGGCTGATCTCGTGCTGCTTGACCCGGTGCTGACCGCGACGCTGCCCGCCAATCTCACGGCCTGGTGCGGCATGGACGCATTCATCCATGCTTTCGAGGCAGCCACCAACCGCAACACCCACGCCGGTGGCAAAATCTATGCGCATGAAGCCCTGCGCCTTATCACCGGGGCGCTGGAAACAGCCGTCAACGAACCGGCCAATCTGGACGCGCGCGGCAAGGTGTTGCTCGGCTCGTGCTATGCCGGGATTGCCATCGACAATTGCGGCACCGCAATCGCCCACACGATCAGCCACGCGCTGGCGGGCCTGGCTCCTGTCCACCATGGACTTGCCACCGCACTCGGCTTCGAGGCGACGCTTGCCTGGCTGGTCGAGGCCGATACCGCCGATCTCAATGCGGCTGCCAAAGCCTGCGGTCTTGCCAAGGCGGCGGATCTTCCGGCTTTCGTCTCCGGCCTGATGGACCGCTGCGGCATCGTCCGCGCCCTGCCGAATGCGTTCGAAGCGCTGGATGCGGCTGCGCTCGCCGCCGAGATGAAGGCGCCGGAAAACCAGCCGATGCGCCGCTCGACCATCCGCGAAATCAGCGACGAGGACATCGCCCGTTTCGCAGCCATCATCATGTCCCTTCCGAAGGCCGCCTGACCATGACCAAGGATTATACTCGCGACTATTGGGAAGACATGCTCTCGGCCCTGAAGCCGGAAGGCCGCCATTTCATCGATGGCGAACTGTCGCCGTCCTCGTCCGGTGAGACCTTCACCCGGAAGCGTCCGATGGACGGCAAGCCCGGCCCCAGGCTTGCACGGGGCAATGCCGCCGATATCGACCGCGCAGTGGCGGCGGCCCGCGCATCCTTCGAAAGCGGAATCTGGCGGAAGAAGGATCCGCTTGAAAAGAAGAGGATCATGCTGAACTGGGCCCAGGCGATTCGCGACCATGGCGACGAACTGGCGCTGCTCGAAACGCTGGATGTCGGCAAGCCGGTCATGGCCTCGCTGAAAGTCGACGTTCGCCTCTGCGCCGACGGCATCCAGTTCTACGGCGAGACGATCGACAAGCTCTACGACGAGGTCGCACCGACCCCGCCGGGCGAGCGCGCCATCGTACGCAAGGTGCCGATCGGCGTCATCGGCGCCATCACGCCCTGGAACTACCCGATGATCATCGACGCCTGGAAGCTCGGCCCGGCGATCGCCGCCGGCAACTCCGTCGTGCTCAAGCCGGCGGAACAGTCTTCGCTGTCGGCCATCCGTCTCGCCCAACTCGGCTTCGAGGCGGGTCTTCCGGCGGGTGTGCTGAACGTCGTCACCGGTTACGGCGAGGAAACCGGCAAGCCGCTGGCGCTGCACATGGATGTCGACATGATCGCCTTTACCGGCTCGACCGAGGTCGGAAAGCTGATCATGGGTTATGCCGCGCAATCCAACGTCAAGCGCGTGGCGCTCGAGCTTGGCGGCAAGTCGCCGCTCGTCGTGTTTGCCGATGCCGATCTCGATGCGGCGGCGACCGCCGTCGCCTGGGGCTGTTTCTACAATTCCGGAGAGACCTGCCATGCCTCGACAAGGCTGATTGTCGAGCGCTCGGTGCAGGAGGCGCTGATCGCCAAAATCGAAGCCGTCACCAGGAGCGACATCACGCTCGCCCACCCCTTCGAGCCGTCGGCGCAGATCGGCGCGCTGATCGAGGAAGAGCACATGAACAAAGTGCTCTCGATGATCGCGGTCGGCGAGAAGGAAGGTGCGCGGCGTGCCTTCGGCGGCGAGCGGACGCTGTCGGAAACCGGCGGCTATTATGTCTCCCCCGGCGTCTTCGTCGATGTGACCAACGACATGCGCCTTGCCCGTCAGGAAATTTTTGGACCCGTTCTCGCGGCAATCCCCTTCGACACAGAGGACGAAGCCTTGAGGATCGCCAACGACACGATCTACGGTCTGGCGGGAGCCGTCTTCACCACGGACATGAACCGCGTCCATCGCTTCTCCGAGGCGATCCATGCCGGCACCGTCTGGATCAACACTTACGACATGTCGAATTTCGCCACGCCCTTCGGCGGCTTCAAGCAGTCCGGTTTCGGCCGCGACCGCTCGGTGCATGCGATCGACAAATATTGCGACTACAAGACCATCTGGCAGCATTTCGGCTGAGGCGAGGAGAGCCGCATGAGCAAGATCAACTCCATCGAGATCACCCATCACCGGCTGCCGCTCCACCCGGCCTTCAAGGCGAGTTGGGACGGCCGTCCGCGGCAACATTTCGACGTGACGATCGTTCGCGTCCGTGATGATGAGGGCCGCGAGGGGATCGGCTCCGGCGACCTGATGAAGGGCTTCGAGGGGCACGAGGACCTGTTCATCGGTGCGGATCCGCGTCATCTGGAGCGGCATTACGAGGTGCTGTCGCATATTTCTTTCCACTACGGCCGCTGCTGGCCGATGGACCTGGCGCTCTGGGACCTGTCCGGCAAGATCACGCAGGAACCGGTCTGGCGCATGCTCGGCGGCCGGGCCGACAAGGTCCGGCTCTATGCCTCCTCCGGGGTCCTGCGCGAGCCCTCGGCCATGGCCGATCAGGCCGAGCGCTATATCGAGGAAGGTTTCCCGGCGATGAAGGTGCGCTTTTCCTCATCGGCCGGCGGCCGCGGCAGCTGGAAGGCCGATGTGAAGGCGCTCGAAGCCATCCGCGCGCGCGTTGGCGACCGGTTGGAACTGATGGTCGATTGTAACCAGGGCTGGCGCATGCCGTGGGACACGACGCTGGCCTGGACCTTCAAGGATGCGCTGGCTGTGGCGAAAGAGCTGGAAAGGCTGACAGTCTACTGGATGGAAGAACCGCTGTTTCGCGCCGACCGCGAAGGGATGCGCCGCCTCTCCGACGCGACCAGCGTGCGCATTGCCGGCGGCGAGATGACCCGGGAACTCTATGAGTTCCGCGACATCATCGAGGCCCGCGCCTTCGATGTCATCCAGCCGGATGTGGCACTCACCGGTGGCATCACCGGCTGCCGCCGTCTCGCTTACCAGGCCCGCGAGGCCGGCGTGATGTTCACGCCGCACTCCTGGACCAATGGCGTCGGGGTGCTCGCCAACGCCCACCTCACCGCCGGCGTGGGCGACGCGCCGTTCCTCGAATATCCCTACGACAATCCCGAATGGAGCGAGGAGCGCCGCGACTACGCAATGCTCTCGCCACTGACGCACAAGGATGGCTGGCTGGAACTGGGCGAAACGCCCGGGCTGGGCGTGGTGCTCGACGAGGAGCGGCTGCGGGCCACGAGGGTATAAGGAGCGTCAGGCGGTCATCTTCGCGGCGAAGAGGTCACCGGGCAAGGACTTTGCCGGCGTTCAGCTTAATGTCAGCCGCGCAGCACAGAAGGAACGGATCGTTGTCCTTCCTTTGTTGCTGGAGTAAAGCTTGAACCGTCTCTTTCCCAGGCGCCCCACCTTGGGGAGCATACCGTTGAGCCTGTTTGTGGGCGTTTACATCCTGGTCGCCCTCAATCTCACCTTCTGGAACGATGCCTTACACGTTTTCGGTGGGCTGCACGACGCATTCTACATGTTCGCCGCTGCGATCATGTTCCTGGTGTTCGCCGGCATGATCGTCTTTTCGGCGAAGTATCTTATCAAGCCGTTTCTCGTCTTCCTCATCATCGCAGGCTCGATCGCGTCCTACTATACGGATTTTTTCGGCGTGGTGATCGACAAGGAGATGATCCGGAATGCCGTGGTCACAACACCTGAAGAAGCGAGCCATCTCATCACGGCAACCTTCATCATGCATGTCATTCTGTACGGTGTTCTGCCGTCGGCGCTGGTCTTGGCGACGCGGGTCAAACATCGACCCTTGCTCAGCAAGGTCTTCGTCAATCTTGCCGCCGTCGTCGTCTGTCTGTCTCTTTGTGCCGGGCTTGCCTTTGCCAACTACTCGGGTCTCTCTTCCAACATTCGCGAACACCGGGACATGATGGCGAAACTGACGCCGTTTGCGCCGATTACGTCGGCCATCGCCCTTGTAGTCAGCGCCTATCGCGAGATCGGGCTGGTTCGCGCTCCTCTGGGGACTGACGCCAAAATCGGCCGGGTGATTGCCAAGGCGCAAAAACCCGTCGTCACCATTATCGTTGCAGGCGAGACGGCGCGCGCCATGAATTTTTCCCTTAACGGCTACCAGCGCGACACCAATCCTGAACTGGAGGCCCGTGGCGTGACGAATTTCACGCAGACGACGAGTTGCGGGACGGCAACGGCCGTGTCGCTGCCGTGCATGTTTTCGGTCTATGGCAAGAGGAACTATTCGGACAGGAAAGCGCGCTCGACCGATACATTGATGGATGTGTTGCGTCGCGCCGGGCTGGATGCCTACTGGTGGGATAACAATACCGGCAGCAAGGGCGTTGCCGACCTGATCAGCTTTGCGAGCGTCACGAAGCAGAAGAACAGTCCCTATTGCAAGCAAGGCGAATGTCTGGACGATATCTTTCTTGGCAAGCTCGACAGCAAGCTCGCGGGCATCACCAGGAATACCGTCATCGTTCTGCATCAGCTCGGCAGCCACGGCCCGGCCTACTTCATGCGCTATCCGGAGGAATTCCGACGGTTCGTGCCGGATTGCCGCACGCCGCAACTATCAGAGTGCAGCCGCGAGGAGATCGTCAACGCTTACGACAATACGATCCTCTACACCGACCACAACCTCGCCGCAGTCATCGATCTTCTGAAGAAGCATCAGGGCCGCGTCGATGGAGCGATGATTTACATGTCGGACCACGGCGAGTCCCTGGGTGAAAATGGATTGTTCCTGCACGGCGCTCCCTACATGTTCGCGCCGGCCGAACAGACGCATGTGCCTTTCATCGCATGGTTTTCGGATGGCTATGCCGAGCTGACGAAACTCGACAGATACTGTCTCGACAGGTACGCCGGCGCCGCCACCTCGCACGACAACCTGTTTCATACGGTGCTTGGAATGATGAATGTCGAGACCAAGGTCTACAATCCGGAACTCGACGTCTTTGCTGCCTGCCGATCGGCAGCTACGGACAGTCAGCTTCGGGTTGGCTCATGACGGGCACAGGGATAGACAGGGTCTTTGGGCGCTGAGCGAGGGAACCTCAACTCCCCTCGTCGGGAATATTCAGCACATGCCCGCAGGCCTTGCAGTGCACGGCATCGGCATCGTGGCGCTGCAGACCGCATTGCGGGCAGGGGAAGACGACCTTGTGCGGCCGCACGATCGCCTGGGCGAGGCGCACGAAGAGCGAGATGCCGAAGATCATCGTCACGATCGACGTGAGCTTGCCGAGCGTCCCGGGCAAGGTGATATCGCCGAACCCCGTCGTCGTGATCGTCGCGACGGTGAAATAGAGCGCGTCCACAAATCCTTCCACCCCCGCCTGATGGTAGAAAAATACCGTGTAGACGAAGCCTGTAACGAGGAAGAGGAACGTGAGGAAGTTGATGCAAGCTCGGATGACTTCTTCCCACTCGCCATAACCGGCCCGCTTGATCAAAAGCGCGAAAACCTTGCTTTGTCCGAGCGACCAGATGCGGAAGGCACGCAGGAAGGCGAAGTTCGAGAATGTCGCCGGAAAGAGCAGCGTCGCGAGGATCGCGGTATCGACCCAGGTCATCGGCCGTGTCAGCCAGCGCCTCAGATTCGGTGCGATCAATGCGCGCGCGCCGAGTTCGAACGCGATCACCACGGCGATTGCATAGTCGACGATTAGATAGATCCGCCCGCTGCCAAAATAGGGGCCGGCCAAAAAGAACGCGATGATGGCGACATCGATGATCGCCATGGTGATTTGGAAACGGACCGCCTTGCGGCTCGTCCCGAGATAAAGCGATCGCAGCCGCTCGCGAACTGCGTCCATTTTTCTTTCATCCGATGGGTCCTGCCGTTCGGCCATACAAGCGAGATAGATCGCAACGGAGGCGGGTCAATGATCGCGGGTGGCGCGTTACCGCGACGCCTGCGCCCTCGGAAAGGCAGGAATGACGTAAACTCAAGCGCCGTTTCCGCACCTGTCGCCTGCGATTCCGCTTCCGACCAGATTACAGGAAGTTCACTTTTTTGCAGTGCGAAGCGGATGTATATCCTCTCCAGTGCCATGGTTCCCGGCGATAGGGTGTTTGCATGACAGATATATCCGATCGAACCGACGCGCGCGAAGAGATCGCGGTCTCCCTGTTTCAACGTCTGCGCCGCAACAGATGGCTTACCAAAGGCGGCGCTACTGCCATCATCCTCATCATCATCGGCTTTGCCATCGTCCGGCTGACGAGCGAAGTCCGCTATGACGATGTCGTGGCGGCGCTGCGGGCAACGTCCGGGCCATCGATCGTCTCCGCCATCCTCTTTACGGCGCTGAGCTTCGCCGCTCTGACGCTCTATGACGTCGGCGCGCTTTTTTATGTGAAGCGCAAGCTGCCCTATGTGGACGTGGCCTTGACGGCGTTTGCCGCCTATGCCGTCGGAAACACCGCCGGTTTCGGGCCTCTGAGCGGCGGCGCCATTCGCTATCGCGCCTATTCGCGTCTCGGTCTGAAGCCTGAAGAAATCGCCGGCGTGATCGCCTTCGTCACGCTTGCCTTCGGGCTGGGTCTTGCCAGCATTGCCTCATTCAGCCTTCTGGCCATCGCGCCGGAAATTGCGCCGCTGGTCGGGCTTGATCCGTTCTGGCTGAGGCTGATTGCCGCGGTAGCTCTGGCCGGGCTTGGCGGCCTGATGGTCGCCGGCCGGGATGGCCGCGTCCTGGAACTCGGTCGCTTTGCGCTTCGATTTCCCGACTCCCGCACTGCGTCGCGGCAGCTTCTTGTCTCCGTGCTCGACATAGCCGCCTCCGCGACGGTGCTCTACGTGCTGCTGCCGGACGGGATCATGGGCTGGCCGGCTTTCCTTGCGGTCTACGCGGTTGCCGTCGGGCTCGGCGTGCTCAGCCATGTTCCGGCGGGCCTCGGCGTTTTCGAGACCGTCATCATCGCGGCTCTGGGGCGGACGGCGGATATCGACGCCGTGCTCGGCGCCTTGATGCTCTACCGGCTGATCTATCATGTGCTGCCGCTTCTTCTGGCGGTCATTTTCGTCATCGGCGCGGAGGTGCGCAGCCTGTCCCGGCGTCCCGTCGCCTCCAGCCTCGGCCGAATTGCCGGACGACTGACGCCCATACTCCTTGCCACCCTGGCGCTGGTGCTGGCCGCCATGTTGGTCTTTTCCAGCGTCACGCCGACGCCGGACGAAAACCTCGCCCTTTTGTCGAGCTACGTTCCGCTTCCCCTCCTGGAGGGCGCGCATTTCCTCGCAAGCCTGCTCGGGCTGGCGCTGGTGGTCGTTGCGCGCGGCCTCGCGCGGCGGCTCGACGGCGCATGGTGGGCGGCGCTGGTGATCGCCTCGGTAGCCCTGCTCTTTTCGCTCATAAAGGCGGTGGCACTGGTCGAGGCCGGCCTTCTCGCCTTCTTCGTCCTCAGTCTGCTCGCCACCCGCCGCATCTTCGACCGGCCGGCAACCTTCACCGGCGAGCCGCTCACCGCATCCTGGCTTTCGGCGATGCTGGCGCTCTGCCTCTTCGCCGTCACCATGCTTCTGTTCGTCTATCGCGACGTCGAATACAGTCACGATCTGTGGTGGCAGTTCGAGCTTTCGGGCGAAGCCCCGCGCGGCCTTCGCGCCGTGCTCGGCTTGACGATCTTCTGCGGCACCGTGGCGTTGTGGAGCCTTTTGCGTCCAGCAAGGGCGCCAGCGGATATCTCGTCGGAGGAAGCGCTTGAAAAGGCGGTCGCCATAGCCGCCAAACAGGACATGTCAGACGCCAACCTTGTGCGGATGAGGGACAAGAGTCTGATGTTTTCGCCGGACGGGCGGGCGTTCATCATGTACGGGCGGCAGGCCCGCTCCTGGATCGCGCTTTTCGATCCGATCGGCCCGCAGGACGCCTGGCCGGAACTGATCTGGCAATTCGTCGAGGCGGCACGATCCTGCGGCTGCCGGCCGGTCTTCTACCAGGTTTCGCCCGCCGGCCTTTCCTACTATGCCGATGCCGGCCTACGCGCGTTACGGCTAGGCGAACTGGCGATGGTGGATCTGAGGACATTTGAGCTCAAGGGTGGCAAATGGGCCGGCCTGCGCCAGGCGGTGAGCCGCGGGCAAAGAGACGGGCTGGAGTTCGAGATGGTGGATCCCGACGGGGTGCCTGCCATCATGGACGAGCTCTCCGCGGTGTCCGACAGTTGGCTTGCGCATCATCGGGCCAAGGAAAAAGGCTTCTCGCTGGGCGCTTTCGATGCGGACTACATTGCCGGCCAGCCGGTTGGAGTTCTGAGGGTGAATGGACGAATCGTCGCCTTCGCCAACGTCCTCGTCACCGACACGCTCGCGGAAGGATCGGTGGATCTGATGCGGTTTTCGCCGGATGCGCCCCGGGGGGCGATGGATTTCCTGTTCGTGTCGCTGATGGAATTCCTGCGCGACAAGGGGTTCAAGACGTTCAATCTCGGCATGGCGCCCCTGGCTGGGCTTTCGGCGCGGCGGTCATCGCCCGTCTGGGACAAGGTCGGGCGAACCGTCTTCGAGCACGGCGAGCGCTTCTACAATTTCAAGGGGCTGAAGGCCTTCAAGTCGAAGTTCCATCCGCACTGGCAGCCCCGCTACATGGCGGCAGGCGGCGGCATCAGTCCTGTCCTTGCCCTGATGGATGCGACGTTCCTCATCGGCGGCGGCGTAAGGGGGGTCGTGAAGAAATGATCGGGAAAATCGTGATCCTTACGGCGCTGGGTGCTTGCCTGTTTCTTTCTGCGGCAGGCGCGCGAGCGCAGAATGCATCAGGCTTCGATACGGGCATGATTCCCGCCCCGCATATCCAGATGCCGGACGGGAACCTTTCCGCGGCGGTCTTTTTGATCTCCGACAAGACCGGCTGGTCGACGAAGGAAGATGCGCTGGCAAAGACGCTGACGGGAGAGGGAGCGCTGGTGATCGGCATCGATCTGCCGGCCTATCTGGCATCGCTTGCAAAAGACGATGGTGACTGCGTCTACATGGTGTCCGACATCGAGGCGCTGAGCCAGGAGGTCCAGCGGGCGGCCAGGAACGACAATTATCGGCTGCCGATGGTTGCTGGCGTCGGCGCCGGCGGCGCGCTTGCCCTTGCGATCGCCGCGCAGACGCCGGCGGCGACGATCGGGCAGACGCTGGCCATCGACCCGGAGGCCGGCATCGCGTTGACCAAGCAGCTGTGCACCCCGGCGACCAAGCAAAGGATGGGCGACCGGATGATCTACGGCCTGACCGACGGGCCGCTGCCCGATCCGGTCACCGTGCTGTTCACCGGTGCGGCGCCTGCGGACGGCCGGGCGCACGTCGCCAGTCTGACCGCCAGCCACAGCGACATTCGGGTCACCGAAACAAACGAAGACAGCTGGGCGGCGCTGTCGGATACGCTGTCTTCGCTCATTTCGGTCGCAGCAGATGACGACAACCCGCTCGGCCTGCCGCTGACGGTGCTCGATGCCAAGCCAAGCCGCGATACGATGGCGATCGTCTATTCCGGCGATGGCGGCTGGCGCGATATCGACAAGGAGGTCGGCGACGTGCTGCAGCAGCAGGGGGTTCCGGTGGTCGGGATCGATTCGCTGCGTTATTTCTGGTCCGAACGCCAGCCGCAGGAAACCGCGGACGACCTCCATCGCATCATCGCGTTCTACGCCAAGCGCTGGAACGTTAGACATGTCCTGCTGGTCGGCTATTCCTTCGGGGCGGATATTTTGCCGAGGACCTACAATCTGCTGCCGCAGGCGGACCGCGAGCGGGTGGCCCAGATCTCGCTAATGGCGGTGTCGCACCAGGTCGACTACAAGATTTCCGTCCTCGGCTGGCTTGGCGCGACCGGATCGGAGGGCTCTGGAGATCCGGCGGACGACATCGCGAAAATCAATCCTGCGCTTGTTCAATGCATATACGGGACCGACGATGAAGACGATCTCTGCCCGACGCTGGCCAGCACCGGGGTGGAGGTTCTGCCGATCGACGGGGGGCACCATTTCGACGAGGACTATCCGGCACTGGTGAAGCGCATTCTGGGCGGATTCGATCGCCGGCTGATTGCAAGGTCGGGGCCGTAGGGCAGAGCCGAATAGGTGAGCCGGCCTGTCGCCGCGGGTGTCGGGATTTGGCTCACTTCTGGCCCGTTCTCCCGCCCGGAATGCTGCTCACGGTCGCCGACACCGGGTCGCTTGCCGGGAACGTGTCTTCCAACCCCTCGTCGAGTTCTTCCTCCAGGGTGGCCGCGTCATGGGTCGCCCGAGCGCTTCTCAAGGATTGGACGGCCGGCGATATTTCACCCGAGGCGGTCGCCGGCTGCGCGCTGTCGCCATCCCCTATATCGGCAGCCTGCTCGAACGTCGCCACCTGCAGCATCATCGCCCTGGCTTTGTCGACCGCGTTCTGCCGGTTGAGGGTCGCGCCTTCGTCCTTATGCATCTGAACGGAGATGACATCGCCGCCCTCGCCGACGAATTCGACGATCATGATGCCGGGCTGCTGATGAACCTGTGTGCCGATCACTTGCATGGAAATCCCTCCTTGACGCCTTGTCGAATGATAACCGTCTGGACGGCGGCTTTGTTCCGCAAGCCCGGTCCGCCGGGCGCTGTTCGAAGCGCGAGGAGGAGCGTTGTCCGTCGCGGCCGCGATCGCAACCTTATCCGAGTCATTTCTGCTCGTCGTCGCGGGGAAAGGGGAGTAAGATAGCAACTGCTTATACGCGATGAAAAATCCCAATCGGCGAAGGACCCAGGAACAGGCTGTCAGCATGCCGTGTTCGAGGAGGCTGTGCCATGGCGACAGATCATGCGGAGCGGCGTCTCGTTGCAATTCTCGCCGCCGATATCGTCGGCTACTCGCGGCTCGTCGAGGCCGACGAGGAGAATACGCTTGCCGCGATCAAGGCCTTGCGATGCGACGTGATCGATCCGCTGTTGAACGAGTATCATGGACGCGTCGTCAAACTGATGGGCGACGGTATCATCGTCGAATTCAGCTCGGTCGTCGATGCGGTTGCCTGCGCCGTTGCGGTTCAGAAGGGGGTTATCGAGCATCAGGCCGATGTTGCGCCGGACCGGCGCATCCTCTTTCGCATGGGGATTAATCTCGGCGATGTCGTCGTCGAGGGCGACGACCTGCTGGGGGACGGCATCAACGTCGCATCCCGCCTCGAACAGCTTTGCGAGCCGGGCGGATTGTTCGTCTCCGGCACGGCCTATGATCAGTTGCAGGGAAAGCTGGGCCTGCCGCTCGAGTTCATCGGCGAACAGCGTGTGAAAAACATATCGAGACCGGTGCGCACCTATCGTGTGCAGTTCGATGGTTCGGCGCGAAGCCGGCGCCACGCCTCCCGTCGCAGGGGGGCGTGGGGATTTGTTGCCGCCGCGCTTCTGTTGCTTCTCGTGGTTACCTCGGCCGTCTGGCTTCGTCCGTGGGTGACGAGCGCCGGAACCGCGGCAGCGGATCACCAGGTCCTTGCCCTGCCGGACAAGCCGTCGATAGCGGTGATGCCGTTCGACAATCTCAGCTCCGATCCCGAGCAGGTCTATTTCGCCGATGGGATGACGGAGGACCTCATCACGGATCTTTCCAAACTGTCGGGCATCTTCGTGACCTCGCGCAACTCCACCTTCGCCTACAAGGGCAAGCAAGCGACGCTGCGGCAGGTCGCCGAAGACCTCGGCGTGCGCTATGTGCTTGAGGGCAGCGTGCGGCGGCAGGGCGACCAGGTGCGCATCAACGCCCAGCTCATCGATGCACGCGGCGATCATCATCTCTGGGCCGACCGCTACGACGGCCCCATGGGCGATATTTTCGCCCTGCAGGACAAGGTCATCGGCGAGATCGTCGCGGCGCTCACCGTCGAGCTGACCTCCGCGGAAAAGGCCGCCGCCGCGCAGGTGGAGACGCGCAGTCCGGAGGCCTATGACCTCGTTTTGAAGGCATTGGATCACCTTAACCGAGGCAGCGAAGCGGAGACGCTGCTGGCGGTGCCGCTTCTGAAAAGGGCGATCGGGCTCGATACGGACTACAGCCGCGCTTACGCGGCGCTCGCCATGGCGGATTGGCGGATAGCATCCTCAAACTGGGAATCGGCCAATCTCGGCTTCGAGAAGGCGATGGAGCGCATGAAGGAGAATCTCGCACTTGCCATGCGCAAACCCAACGCGCTCGCCTATGCAATCTCCGCAGAAGTGATGGCCAAACAAGGCCACTACGACGAGGCCTTTGCCGAGATCAACCGGGCGATGCAGCTTGCCCCGAACGATCCCGAAAATCACGTCAGCAGGGCGCGCATTCTCAACGCTACCGGACGTGCACCCGAGGCAGAACAGGAGGCGCGCCTCGCCATGCGGCTCGATCCGCAATATCCGCCGAGCTACCTGCGTATTCTCGCCTTGTCGCTGTTCCACCAGCAGAAATACGAGGAGGCGCTGAAGAACCTTCAGGTCGTCGTCTCCCGGCAGTCGGATATCGCCGAAGATTATGCGACGATCGTCGCTTGTCTCGGCCATCTCGGCAAGACCGATGGGGTGAAGGCCAGTATCGACAAATTCGACGCGCTCAACGTTCCCGCCGGCTATTTCCCGCTGACGGTGCAGGAGATGGGATGGTGGTGGTACGGCGATGTGTTCGACTACGACCGGACCTACCGTGACCGGCTGCAAGAGGGCCTGCGCAAGGCCGGCGTCCAGCCGGGCGCCGGCATTGATATTCCCTATGACACCTATGCCGGATTTATCAGCAAGACGAACGGCGAATACAACGTCCGCGGCACGACCAAGATCGATGCTCCCACTGCCAAGCGGCTGCTCGATCGCGGCGTCAAATTGATCGATGTGCGCAGCCCCCTGAGCTTTGCCCGTTCCCATGCCGCCGGCGCCATCAACATTCCTGTCGTCACCGTCCTTTCGAGAGAGACGTTGGCGAAGGTTGCGCGCAAGGACGAGGAGATCATCTTCTCCTGCCACGGCAAATATTGCGGAGATTCGGCCTACTCGTCCGCAAAGGCGCTGGTGTGGGGATACACGAATGTCTACCATTTCGCCGGTGGCTTCCCGGCCTGGGAGGACGCCCACTATCCGATTGCCAGCGGGGAGGCGACCAATTGAGAGCCAGCGGTGGCGTCTGCGGCCATGTCTCTACCGGCTCGCCCGACTGAAACGAAAAGAGCGGCCGCCGGCCGCTCTCGTCCATTCGATTTGATCCGGTCAGGCGGCCATGTCGTCCATCTCGCGTTCCTTGAACATGCGGGCGAGATTGAGGAAGCAGATCATGCCGGTCTCGTTGGCGATGATGCCTTCGGCATAGCTCTTGTCGAAGGAGGTGGTGATTTCCGGAACCGGCTGCACCTGGTTGCCCTGGACCGTCAGGATGTCGGAGACGCGGTCGACGACGAGGCCGATGACCATATTGTGCACTTCAGCGACGACGATGGCGCTGCGCTCGTTGGCAACCGTCGACTTCATGCCGAGCTTATGGGCGAGGTCGATGATCGGGATGACCGTGCCGCGCAGGTTCATGACGCCCAGCACGTCGGCCGGTGAATGCGGGATCGGCGTGGAGGGCGCCCAGCCGCGGATTTCGCGGATCGTCGTGGTCTTCACGCAGAACTCCTGATCGTGAAGCCGGAAGGCGATGATCTCCAGTGTTTCGCCGTCGAAACCTGTCATTTTCAGTGCATTCGTCATCTGCGGTTCCTTCCCGTTGTGTGGCGCCCGGCCATAACAAACCTCGGCTGCATGCTGCTGGCATCATGATCGCGCCTGCGCTTACCGCCTCGGATAAATTGTCTGGAGTGCCGGCTACATCCGGTCAGGGGCGATGCGTCATGCACGGCAAAGAGCCGTTCGCGCCTGCGAAGAACCTTATATCACAAATCGTTAAGAGATGCTTTTGCGCGTGCCAGGAAAGCGCACCGGCCGGTTGCGGCCGGTGCGCTGGCCAATCAAGCCGAGGCGAGAACGCCGGCGAACTGCTCGACCGCCCAGTCGACCTGGTCCGGCGTGATGACCAGCGGCGGCGCGATGCGGATCGTGTCGCCGTGGGTGTCCTTGGCGAGGATGCCGCGCTGCTTGAGCGCTTCGCAGTATTTGCGCGCGCCACCGGCCTCCGGCACGAGCTCGACGGCGAGCATCAGGCCGCGGCCGCGAACTTCCTTGATAATATTGGAGCGGATGTCCTTCAGCCCCGTCTGGAAGCGGTCGCCCATACGGGCGGAGTTTTCGATCATGCCTTCCTCGGTCAGCGCCTTCAGCGCGGCACGGGCGATGGCACAGGCAAGCGGGTTGCCGCCGAAGGTCGAGCCATGTTGGCCGGGTTTCAGGACGCCGAGCACTTCCGAATTGGAAAGCACCGCCGAAACGGGATAGAAGCCGCCGGAGAGCGCCTTGCCGATCAAGGTCACGTCGGCCTCGATGCCCTCGTGTTCTTCGGCAAGCAGCCTGCCGGTGCGCCCAAGCCCGGTCTGGATTTCGTCGAGGATCAGCGTCACGCCATGCCTCGAGCAGAGCGCGCGGACCTCGGGGAAATAGCCGCGTGGCGGGATGATGACGCCGGCTTCGCCCTGGATCGGCTCGATCAGGAAGGCGACGGTGTTTTCGTTGATGGCGGCGCGGAAGGCGTCGATGTCGCCGAACGGCACCGTGACGAAGCCGGGTGCGAACGGGCCGAAACCGGTGCGTGCGTCCGGATCGGTGGAGAAGCCGACGATGCCCATGGTGCGGCCGTGGAAGTTGTTGGAGCAGACGATGATCTCGGCCTTGTTGTCCGCAACACCCTTGACCTCGTAACCCCATTTGCGCACCGCCTTGATGGCGGTCTCGACCGCTTCGGCACCGGAGTTCATCGGCAGGATCTTATGGCTGCCGGTGAGCGCCGCCAGCTCTTCGTAGAGATGCGCCAGCTGGTCGTTGCGGAAGGCACGCGAGGTCAGCGTCAGCTTCCGCGCCTGCTCGATCATTGCCGCCAGGATCTTCGGGTGGCAATGACCCTGGTTGACTGCGGAATAGGCCGACAGGCAGTCGAGATAGCGGTTGCCGTCGAGGTCCCACACATAGACGCCTTCGCCGCGCGACAGGATGACGTCGAGCGGCTTGTAGTTATGCGCGCCGAGCCGGTATTCGGTTTCGATCAGTGCGTTCGTCGTGTTCATGGGGTCTCCGGTGGCTCGGGTTGGTGGGCTCAGGCGCTGCGGGTCGGGCGGTCGAGAATGCGGCGGCCGAACAGGCTTGCGGTCAGTTCGACGAGGATGCGGGCGCTTTTTCCCCGATCGTCAAGGAAGGGGTTAAGCTCGACGAGATCGAGCGACGAGACGAGGCCGCTGTCGCAGAGCATTTCCATGATCAGGTGCGCTTCGCGGAAGGTCGCGCCGCCGGGCACCGTGGTGCCGACGCCGGGCGCCAGTTCGGGATCAAGGAAATCGACGTCGAGGCTGACATGCAGCATGCCGTTCGCGGCCTTAATCGTCGCGATGATCTCGTGCATGATATGCGCCATGCCGGTCTCGTCGATGGCGCGCATGTCGTAGACATTGACGCCGTGCTCGGCGATTTCCTCGCGCTCGCGGTCATCGACGGAACGGATGCCGACCTGGAAGACGTGTCTCGGATCGACCAGCGGGCGATCCCTGTCGAGGATCGGCGCAAATTCGGCCTCGCCGCAGAAGAAGGCGACCGGCATGCCATGCATGTTGCCGGACGGCGAGGTTGCCGGCGAATTGAAGTCGGCATGGGCATCGAGCCACAGCACGAAGAGTGGGCGGCCCTGTTCCCTGGCATGGCGCGCCATGCCCGAAACCGAGCCCATCGACAGGGCATGGTCGCCCCCGAGGATCAGCGGAAACTTGCCGGCACGCGCCGCGTCATGCACCGATTCATCCAGCGCGCGGGTGACGGCGGCGACGATCTGCAGGTTGTTGGCACCGGGATGATTGGCAAGGTCACGGGCCGGCAGCGGCTTCAGGTCGCCTTCGTCGGTAACGCTGTGGCCGAGTCCGGCGAGGATGGTGTCGATGCCGGCGATGCGCAGCGCTGCCGGGCCCATGGCACAACCACGGCGGCCGGAGCCTTCCTCGAGTGGGGCGCCGATCAGCGCGATGGATTTCTTGGATTCAGCCATGGTTTCCCCGCAGGTTTGCGTGATGCCGGTGATTCTTCGTTTTTCCGGTTGTGCGCGATTATGACCGGTTGAGATGTTGGCAAATAGATTGAAAACTGACAGATAGACGGCAATAATCGACACTCTGATAAGTTCGGACGACCATAATGATAAGCCTGGACGATCTCGATCATACGTTGATCAGCGCGCTTCGCCACAACGCCCGCACACCGGTCTCGTCGCTGGCCGCCGCGACCGGTGCCTCGCGTGCCACCGTTGCCGCCCGCATCGACCGCCTGGTGTCGTCAGGCACCATCGCCGCCTTCACCATCCGCACCGGCGCGGAACTTTCCGGCAGCGGCGTCAGGGCCATCGTCATGATCGAGATTCATGGCAAGATGGCCGACAAGGTTGCTGCGCAATTGCGCGGCCTGCCGCAGGTCCGGGCGCTTCATTCCACCAATGGCCGCTGGGATTTCATTGCCGAGCTGGAAGACAAGGATCTCGCCACCTTCGACGAAACGCTGCGGCGCATCCGCCTGATCGACGGCATCAATCTGACCGAGACGAATATCCTGCTGAAGACCAGCAAGATTTCGGCAGCTTTCTGATAAATGAAAAAGTGATCCCTGTGTCTGCACGGAGTTCAAGAACTATGCGAGAATACATCTTGTCGCTTGGCGCCTGGGGTCCTCTGATTGCGATAGCGGTCCTCCATGTGCTGATGACTGTTGTCTGCGGCATTAGAGGCGAGAAAAGGCCTTACAAATTTTCGCTCAAGCAAGGCATGGCTATCGCAACAACTATCTCCATATTTTTGATCGTCGGCACCTTCGTCAACCTGTGGCTAGGCAGCGCCTTGATGATCGCTGTCGGCGCTCTTGCGGTTCAGAACATGGATGCTGTCGACAAGTTTTTCGACAGCTAGTTGACGCCAGCTCTGACCGGTCTCTTCAATATTCCTTCTCATAGAAGATACCGCCGCCCGTGCCGGTGCTGCCGGCTTCGCCGCGCAGCTTGACGCCGCGGCCGACGTCGAGATTGATGATCGCCTTGCCGCCGCCGGCCTCGGAGCCGGATTGGAGCTCCAGATAGGTGCGGTCGTTGAGATATTTGCCGGCGGTGACCCGGGCGCCGCCGCTGGCGTCGGTCGAGACGTCGAGGTCGTCGACGCCGAGCTTGTTGCGCAATCCGTCGAGCAGCGAGTTGGAGCCGCCGCCGGCCAGCTGGCTCACGGCACTCGCGAGCTGCGCGATCTGCAGGGCCGAAAGATTGGAGAGCGAGCGGTTGAAGATCAGCTGCGCCAGGATTTCATCCTGCGGCAGAGCGGGCGACGACGAGAAGGTGATGGTCGGATTGTTGGCGGGACCGGCGACATTAACGGTGATCGTCGTCGAGCCCGCTGTCGACGTTGCATCGAGGTCGAGCGTCGGGATCAGGTTGCCGCCGAAGCTGATCGTGCCCTCCGAGAAGTCGAGCCGCTTGCCGAGAATTTCGAGGCGGCCGCGCCGCATCTCGAAACCGCCCGATACTGCGGGCTGGGCGGCTGTGCCGCGGATCGTCAGATCGCCGCCGAGTTCGGCGTCGATGCCGCGGCCGCGGACGAAGAGTTTTCCGGGCGCGCTGAGGGCGAGGTCGAAGGCCACGCCGCCGCTCTTGGCTCCGCCGCTGCTCGCTGTGTCGCTTTTGACATCCGCCTGCATCTGGCGGACCTTGGCGGGCGCATTCCTGTGCTTGATGTTGATCTCCGACAGCGAGGCGGGGAGCTTTTCGGGGATTGTGATCGCCGCCTTCCGGATGGTGACCTTTCCGCCCAGCACCGGCGTTGCGATCAGTGAGCCCTTCAGCGTCATGGCGCCATCGACATTGGCGGTGAACAGGCTGCCGTCGACATAGGTCGCATTGTCGAGACGGATGGCGAGATCGGCAGGAAAGCCGGAGCCCGGCGCGATGCCGACCGTGCCGGTGACATCGAGCGAACCGCCGCTGGCGAGCCGACCGGACAGTTTGGAAATGCTCGCCTGCTTGCCGTCGAGGGTAATATTGGCCGTCAGGTCGGTAATCGCGAGGTTGCGGCGGACATCGACAAGGCGGGCGCCGGAGGTCGAGATCGTGCCGGTGATCTGCGGCGCCGTCGCATTCCCCGTGATGGCGAGATCGACATTGGCGGCGCCCGTTAGCGTAAAACCTTGCTGCGCCAGCAAACCGGCGGCGAGACCGAAGGGCAGGTTGCCGGAAAATTTCATGTCGATCGGCCGGTTACCAGTGAGGCCCACCTTGCCGCCGCCCCGAAACGAGAGCCCGCCTGCGCCGCTGATCGTCGCGTCGAGCGTTACCGTGTTGTCGGCGAACTGCCCCTTGGCGGTGACATCGAGCGCGCTGACGCCGGCGGACCTGGCCTGGGCAACCATCGCATTCGCCCAGCGCAGGTCATAGGCGGCGACGGGTGCCGCCGATGTGCCTTTGACCCCGACCGTGCCGCTGATCGTACCGTCGGCGCCGAGTGACGGCGCGAAAGTATTGGCAAGCCTGGCGGGCAGGGCGCTGAGATTGATGGCGAGATCGAGTTTTTCGCCCGCCGATCCGGTCACCGCGATCATCCCGCCGGACGCCCCGAGCGTCAATTTCTGCAGGCTGACGGTGCCGTTCTCGATCGCGATCGTTGTCGGTGCCGAGAGCTTGACCGGGATCTTTCTCGGGGTGGCCGTGAACGAGGCGAGATCGACAGTCGTCTTGCCGCCCGCCGTCCGGATATCGGCACGCAGCTTGAGCGGTGCGCCGTCATAGCTGCCGTCGAGCGCGACATTGGTCTGGTTTTCCTGCTGGACGAAATCGAGCTTGAGGCCACTGACGCGGTTGGTGCCTTGCGAAAACGTCTCGACCGAAAGATTGCCCTTGATCGCCAGCGCCTTCAGGTCGGCGATGGTGATGTCGGCGACCGGCTTGGTGATGACGAGATCGCCGCGCTTGATGCCGGAGCCGCTGGCCTTGAGGGCGATCGAGGTTACGCCTCCATCGCTTTTGAGGGATGCCGATCCTGCCAATTCGCCGGAGGCCTTTTCGCCGGCCATGGCGGCCAGCAGTCCGACATCGGGGAAAGTGAAGTCGATCGTCCCCTGCGGTAGGAAGTCGGATGTGAACTCGACAACGCCGTTCAGCGTGTTCTCGCCGATCTGCACCTGCAGCACCGGCACACTGGTGCGGCCGTCCTTGGAAACGAGATCGGCCTTGACGTTGATCGCCTGGCCGCCGAGCGCGCCGGTGGCGGTGATCTTCGCCTGCGGGTTCTTCGGATTGGCCCTTGCATCCGCCGTCACCTGCAGATCGGTCAAGGTGCGACCGGCAAGCGTCGCGCCGCGGGAGGTGATGTCGGCCTTGACGCCGAGATTGTCGAGTGGGCCGGTGGCATCAATAGTGAAGTTGGCCTGGCCCTCTGCGTCAGCCAAAACCTTGCCGAGATCAAGCACGGTGCCGGTCAGCGTGGCCGTCAGGGTCTGCGACTTGAGCGCGACGGAACCGGCGGCCTGGAGTGTGCTGGAGGTCACGTTGAGGTTCGTGATGTCCACGGCGCCGTCGGGGCCTGTCGCGAGCGTGCCGGCGACATCCACCGGCGCATCGAATTTCGCCGAGACGGAGGCCGGCAGAGCAGCGGGGCGGGCCGAGAGCTTGAACGTCGTGTTCAGGCTTTTGTCGGCGAGCCTGAAGGAGCCCGCAAGCGCGCCGTCGAGGTTGGTGCTGCCGATCGTGATCGGGCTGAAGCCGACGGCTTCGGGCGTTACGTCGAGCGTCGTTGCCACCCTGATCGGGCCTTTGACCAACCGGTCGAGGTCGGCATTGGTCAGTTGCGTCGCGCCGGCCTCGATCGTCGCCGCAACCGGGCCGGCACGGCTGGTGAGGTTGAAGCGATCGCTATGTGCCGCAAACTTGATGGCGTCGAAGCGTCCTTGCGGCAGCGCCACTTCTGCGATGTTGCCCGCAACATCGAGGACGGCAGCCTGCATGTCGCCGTTGATCGATGCGGTGGCCGTATCAAGGACGATATGCGCCTCGCCGGCCTTAAGCGGCAGGCGGGTGTCGATACCGGCAAGGTCCGCCGTCAAGGCGAGCTTTTCGCCGGCACTGCCGGTGAGGGTGACGGTGCCACCATAGGCATTGATCGCCAGTTGCCGCAGGTTGACCGCGCCGTTCTCGATCACGATGGTCGTGGGGTTGGCGAGCTCCAGCGGGATTTTCCTTGGTGCTGCCGCGAAGGATTGCAGCCTGATCGTCGTGCGGCCGGCCGCGCTCTGCAGATCACCGCGGGCGCTGAGCGGGGCGGCGTCATAGGTCCCGGCGAGAGCGAAATTCGTCGTTTTGTCCTGCTGCTCGAAGCCGAGCTTGAGGCCAGTGAGCAGGTTGGCGCCCTGCTTCACTTCCTCGACCGTTACGGCTCCCTTGATCGCCAGCGCCTTGAGATCGGCAATGGTGATGTCGGCAGCCGGCTTGATGATCACCAGATCGCCGCGCGTGATGCCGGAACCGCCGGCTTTAACGGCAACCGAGGTGACGCCGTTTTGCGTCGTGATGCTGGCGGAGCCGGCGAGGTCGCCGGACGCGGTCTGCCCGGCCACTGCGGCCAGCAGCCCGACATCCGGGAAATTGAAGGTGAGCGAGCCGTTCGGCTCGAATTCCTTTGTCAGGTCGAACGAACCCTTCACGGTGTTCGAGCCGATCACGGCTTCGATCGACGGAATGCCGGTGGTGCCCTTTGCCGTTGCGATCTCAGCCTTGGCGCTGATCGCCTGTCCGTTGAGGGTGCCGCTGGCGGTGACGGCTCCCGTCGGGCCGTCGCGGCCGATGACCGCATCGGCATTCACGGCAAGGTCGTTCAGGACGCGGCCGGCAAGCGTCGTTTCGCTCGACGTGACCTTGGCCTTGACGGCCAGCGCATCGAGCGGCCCGGTCAGGTCGGCGCTGAAGGCGGCAGAGCCCTTGGCATCGGCGAGCAACTTGCCGATTTCCGGCACGGTGCCGGTGATTGCGGCCGTGAGCGTATCGGTTTCGAATGCCGCCGAACCGGCGACGTCGACGGTCCCGGACTTGATGGTGAGGTCACTCACCTTGACGCTGCCATTGGCGCCGGTTGCGAGATTGCCGGCGATGGCGATCGTCGTGTCGAATTTCGCGGCCAGCGCCGGTGGCAGGACGGCCGGCAAGGCGAAGAGCTTGAAGCCCGTCGCGACGGTGTTTTCGGCGATCGTGTAGGAGCCGGTCAGCGTGCCGCCGATGCTGGCGCTTTCGATGGTGACCGGATCGAACGATACCGTCTCCGGCGTCAGCGATAGCGTGCCGTCGATCTTGACCGGTCCCTTGATCACACGGTCGATATCGGCGCTGGCAAAGCGGGTAGCACCGGTTTCTATCGTGGTCTTGAGCGGGCCGGTGCGGGTCGACAGGTTGAAGGCGTCGCTATAGGCGTGCAGCTTGATCGCCTCGATCTCACCCTCAGGCAACGTCGCCTTGCCGATCGCGGCGCCAATGTCGAGCACGGCGGTCTGTGCATCGCCGATCAGCGAGACGCTCGCCGTGTCGATCGCGAGCCGGGCCTCGCCTTTTTCCAGAGGCAGGCGGAAATCGATCGGACCGTTCTTGCCGGTGAGGCTCGCCTTGAGGTCGTTCTGGCCCGTCGTGCTGTAGGTGCCGGATGCCGACAGCGTCAGCGCGCCGGTGGCGACTTTGCCCGTCTGGATGCGAACGGTCTTGCCGTCGATCGCCGCGGAAAGGTCGATGTCGGTGGTGCCTTCGAACAAAGGCCTGAAGGCGGCCGGCAGAAGATCGTCGAACGTGCCGCCGCCCTTGAGCGACACGGTGCGGAAGCCGTCGGCCGCCAGCGTGTGCTGGCCGCCGAGCTTCAGCACGCCTTTGCCGTCGAGTGCGGCTGTTGCCGTGCCGCTCCAGTTTGAAAGCGGGCCCTGGCCGGTGACGTTGACGCTGATCGCCGGTTCGCCGGGCAGGCGCATGGCCTTGGCGAGCAGACCGCCCTTCGGCTCCTCGATCGTCGTTTCCAGTCGCAACTCGTTGCCGGCCGGATTGAAGACGATATCGGCGATGGCCTTGGCATCGGGCCGGTCCCGCTGCGCGACGGCAAGGGCGGTAGCGATGCTGGCATTGGTGGCGTTCAGCTTGCCTTGAGCGCTCAGGAACTGGTCGACGCCGGCGATCTCCTTGCCGATGACCACTTCCTTGAGGTTGAAGGCATCGATTTTGACATCGAGAGGCAAGGCGAATGTTTCGCGGACCTCGCGGGTTTCCTGTGAGGGGACAGGCAGCCGTTCGAGGCGTACGGAACCGGCGGAAAGCTTCGTCGCTTCGAAGCGTTTGGCAAAAAGTGCTGTCGGCGACCAGTCGATGGCGACTTCGCGGATTTCCGCATAGACGCCCTTGCTGTCGAACAGCGTGATGCTGGACGCAGCGAAGTCTCCGGTGAGCAGCGCGCTCGGATCGTTGATGCGGACGATCTGGTCCGGCGTCGAGGCGTATTTCTCGATCATTGCGGCGACCATGCGCGCGCCCGGCGCGGTAAAGCCGGCAAAGACGAGGAACAGCACGGCGGCAACAAGGATGAGACCGAGGCAATAGAGGAACCAGCGCGCCGCGGCTTTCAGGAAACGGAGGAAACGATTCATGGTTTATCCATAGTCCAAGTTGCGTCGCGGTGAAATTACTTCTCTCCGGCCCGTCCTTCGGCAATCAGAAGGATTGCCCGATCCCGGCATAGATCCCGTATTTGGTGCCGTCCGGATAGGCATTCAGCGGTACCGCGAAATCCAGCCGGATCGGCCCGAATGGCGTTGCATAACGCAGGCCGATACCGGCACCGGCACGGATATCAGAAAAATCCGGCGCGGTTTTGGCCGATACGGTCCCCGCATCGACGAAAGGAACGATGCCGATCTTTTCAGTGATGTTGATACGAGCCTCCACCGACGCATTGACATAGGAGCGTCCGCCAAGGATTTCGTCATCGTCGTTGCGCGGGCTGATCTCTTGGTAGGAATAGCCGCGCACCGTGCCGCCGCCGCCGAGATAGAAGCGCCGGTGGGCCGGAATGGAGGCGAGGCCGTCGCCACCGGCGAGGATGCCGGCGCCGAGCTTGCCGGCCAGCACGAAGCGGTTTTCTGCGCCAAGCCCCAGATAAGTGGAGGCCGAGCCTTCGAACGAACTGAAGAAGGCCTGGCCGTTGATCTCGTAACTCGGCTTGGCGCTGATCGAGGCGCGGTAGCCTGCTGTCGGGTTCAGCTTGTCGTCTCGGGTGTCGCGGACATATTCGATCGGGATCGCCGCCGTCAGATATTCGTTGGAGCCGAAGGCGTCGTCGATATCGGCCCAGCTCAGTTCTGCGCCGCCGGAAATCGTGTCGGTATCGGACAGCTCGAAGGTCGCGCCGGCTGCTCCGGTGAAGATTGTCGCGCTATAGGCATCCGGGTCGAGAAGCTGCGCCTTCAGGCTGGCGTTGAAGGTGGAAGCGGGGCCGAAAGCGCCGGGCTTGGCAAAAAGCAGGCCGGCCGAGTAGTCGAGGCTGCCGACATCGGTCGTCTCACCGATGCGGTTGACGGAACCTTCGACGCGCAACGATTCGGCCCGGCCGAAGAGGTTGCGGTGACCCCAGTAGCCCTGGATGCCGAAACCGTCCGTGGTCGAATATTGCGCACCGGCGCCGAAATAGCGGTGTTTGCCTTCGGAGACCTCGATGGTCATCGGGATGGTGCCATCCGGCGCCAGTTCGTTCGCTTCCTTGATGGTGATGCTCGAAAACACGCCGAGCTGGCGCAGCCGCTCGGATGCCTTGCGCAGGTTTTCCGGCGAATAGGGCTTGCCGCCGTTGAGGCGCGAGTAGCTGGCGACGAAGGCGGGGTCGACCGTCTTGGTGCCGGTCACGGTCACAGTGCCGACAGGCGCGACCGGGCCACCCTCCGCGGCGATGACCACGTCAACGGTGTTCGTCTTGTGATCGGCAATGGCGCTGCGTTCGGTCAGCCGGGCGAGCGGTCGACCTTCTTCCTTCAAGTCCTCGACCACCTTTTCGCCGGCCTTGATGATGAGGGTGGAGTCCGCCCGCGCGCCCGGTTTGAGGTATTCCTCCGGTCTGCGACCGAGGGCGTCTCCCTTGAGCACGACGCTGCCGAGCGTGAAAACCGGGCCCGGGGTCACCGTGATTTCGACGGGAACCGGAGCGCCGTCCGGAAACACCGGATCGGGCGGCAGCGTGTCGATATCCTGGCCGTTCACCCTGACGTCGACCGTACCGCCATAGCGGGCCTGCTCATAAAGGGCGGCGAGAAGGCGATCACGATCGTCGCGCGCCTTGATGACGAGGCCGAGATCGCCAGAAACGGGTTTGTCCTTGTCCTGGAACAGGCGCGAACTGTTTTCCAGCGCTTCCTTGAGATCCTCGTCGCCCGAGCCTTCCGTCAAGGTAAGGTTGTAGTTGACGGGATCGATGACCTCGACCTTTTCCTCGTCACTTTCGAAGAAACGCATGCCGAAGATCTTCAAAGCGTGGGCGTCGGTAACCGACAAAGGTCCGCAAACCGCCAGCGCCGCGACGGCAAAAGCAGTGCCAGCGTTCCGGTACGCAACACTTACAGTCGGCAGACGCTTCCGTTTCCGCATTCCGCTTTCCAGGCTACTTTCAACATCCGCCTGCCCTCATGGCAGGGGCACAATTGCATGACAAGGTTTTCCCTTCATTAACGATGACCCTACACAGCATTGCTCCGGTGATGAAGCCAAAACGCCGGAATGTGGGAAATACCGCGACAAGTGTGACGTGCGGGAAACAAAAAGCCCCGGATTTCTCCGGGGCCGGCAGTATTTCGCGTCACCGGGGCAGACGGCGCTCGCCACGTCTTTGCCCCTGCCGACTGCAACCTGTGAGTTATATCACGGGCAATCGTCGATATAGCGGCGGCCGTAGCGGTCGCGATAATAGCACTGACCCGGCTGTTCGCTGACATGGCCGATGACCGCGCCCGAAACGCCGCCGATCGCCGCGCCGACCGCGGCGCCACGGACGTCGCCGGTGATCGCGCCGCCGATGATGGCGCCGGAAACGGCACCGATCCCGGCGCCCTTTTCAGTCTGTGTGCAGCTTGCGACCGACAATGCAATCAACACAAGCGCAATGGCTTTTTTCATTTGGTTCTCCAATCTGGACGGGAAAGCTGACCTTTCCGCCGTCCGTTCCCCGGGAATGGAAGTTGGACGGTAAAGGTCCCCCTCCGGTCGAACTTGCAACTTCGAAGATAATTGCATGCCTGCGAAAGTCTACAGATATCCTGCAAAATCCTCTTGTTACAAGAAATGCCATTCAACCTGAACGGAAGCTGAAGGTGCTGTTCCCGGCGTGACAGCGCCAGAGAAATTTCGGGCGCCACTGTCATTAGGAAAAGAGGCCATTGCTCCGGACGATCAGGGCCGATTTCGCTGAAACAGAATATAAGGAGGCAGTGGCTCGTCCTTTTCCACGCGGGCTTGACTCAGATCAAGGTTAAGTGGAATGAAATCCATGACGAATAGTTTGGAACTGTTCAAAATTAGGGGCCTTTTGCCGCAGGCGGCGGCGATCCCAGGCTTGGGGATTGACGCAGGCTGTCTTTGGATCAAAAAGACGGCAAGGTTCTGGAGACGATGATGGATTTCGAAAGTTTCTTCAAAGGCGAACTGGACGGCCTGCATCAGGAAGGCCGCTACCGCGTGTTCGCCGATCTGGAGCGTCAGCGCGGGCAATTCCCCAAGGCGACCCGCTATGACGCCCAGGGCGAAAAGCAGGACGTCACCGTCTGGTGTTCCAACGATTATCTCGGCATGGGCCAGCATCCCAAGGTAACCGAGGCGATGAAACTCGCCATCGATCAGTGTGGCGCGGGTGCGGGAGGCACCCGGAATATTTCTGGCACCAACCACTACCACGTTCTTCTCGAGCGCGAGCTTGCCGACCTGCACGGCAAGGAAGCAGCACTGCTCTTCACCTCCGGTTACGTCTCCAACTGGGCGGCACTCGGGACGCTCTGTTCGAAGATCCCCGGTGTCATCGTCTTTTCGGACGCCGGCAACCACGCATCGATGATCGAGGGCATCCGCCACTCCAAATGCGAGCGGGTGATCTTCAAGCACAATTCCGTTGCCGACCTCGAGGCCAAGCTGGCGGCCGCCGATCCGCGCGCGCCCAAAATCATCGCCTTCGAATCGGTCTACTCGATGGATGGCGACATTTCGCCGATCAAGGAGATCTGCGATCTCGCCGACAAATACGGCGCGATGACCTATCTCGACGAGGTTCATGCCGTCGGCATGTACGGTCCCCGAGGCGGCGGTATTGCCGAGCGCGAAGGTCTGATGCATCGCCTGACGGTAATCGAAGGCACGCTGGGCAAGGCCTTCGGCGTCATGGGCGGCTATATCGCCGCATCGGCGGCGCTGTGCGATTTCATCCGCTCGTTTGCCTCCGGCTTCATCTTCACGACGGCGCTGCCGCCGGCGCTCGCCGCCGGCGCGGTCGCCTCGATCCGGCACCTCAAGGAAAGCCAGATCGAACGCTTCGCCCATCAGGAACGGGTTCGCCGCCTGCGCAACCTGCTCGACAAGAACGGCATTCCGCACATGGCCAATCCGAGCCACATCGTGCCGGTGATCGTCGGAGATGCGGCCAAGTGCAAGTGGATTTCCGATCTCTTGCTCGACAATTGCGGCATCTATGTCCAGCCGATCAACTATCCGACGGTGCCGAAGAGGACCGAGCGGCTGCGCATCACGCCGACGCCGCTGCATTCGGACGCCGACATCGACCACCTGGTCGGCGCGCTGCACCAGCTGTGGTCGCGCTGCGCGCTGGCGAGGGCTGTTGCGTAAGGTATTGCTAACCTATTGAAATTGAATCAGGCCGCCGCTCCGGCGGCCCTTTCTTTTGCGGCGATCGCTTCGGCGGCACGGGTGCGGGCTTCGCTGTCGGCGGCGAAAACGTCATCCATGGAGACGGCCGGGGCCACTGCCGTCATGCGGTCCATGATCGCCTCGGCGATGTCAGCCATGTCGAGGAAACCGATACGGCCTGAAACAAAGGCATCGAAGGCGACCTCTTCGGCCGCATTCATGACTGCGCCCTGCAGGCCGCCGCGCTCCATTGCCGTGCGGGCAAGACGCAGCGCCGGGAAGCGGACTTCGTCCGGCGCCTCGAAATCCAGCCTTGCGAGCTTGGCGAAGTCCAGCCGATCGACATCAAGTTTCGTCCGCATCGGATAGGTGAGCGCATAGCCGATTGCGGTGCGCATGTCGGGACAGCCCAGCTGGGCGATCACGGAGCCATCGGTGTAGCCGACCATCGAATGGATGATCGATTGCGGGTGGACGATCACTTCGATCTGGCTTGGCGCCACATCGAAGAGATGCTTCGCCTCGATCATCTCCAGCGCCTTGTTGAACATCGAGGCGCTGCCGATCGATATCTTCAGGCCCATCGACCAGTTCGGATGGGCGCGGGCGATCTCCGCCGTCACGCCGGCCATCTGCTCGCGCGACCAAGTGCGGAAGGGACCGCCGGACGCGGTGAGCACGATCCGTTCGACGGCGTGGCGCTGATCGTCCTCCAGCGACTGGAAGATCGCGCTATGTTCGCTGTCGACCGGGATCAGCCGTCCACCGCCTTCGGCAACCGCGCGCACGAAGAGATCGCCGGCGGAGACCAGGCATTCCTTGTTGGCGAGCGCGATATCGGCACCGCGCTCGGCGGCTGCGAGCGTCGGGGCAAGGCCGGCGGTCCCGACGATGGCGGCCATCACCCAATCGGCGTCGCGCTCAGCGGCCTCGATCAGGCCGCTGCGGCCGGCGGCGACTTCGATACCGGTGCCCGCCAGGGCCGATTTCAGGCTTTCGTAGTGCCGCTCGCTGGCAGTCACGGCGAGTTCCGCACCTGTTGCCTTGGCCTGCTCGGCGAGCAGGTCGATGTTGCCATTGCCGGTCACGGCGGCAATCTCGAACGCGTCACGGCCGCCGAGTTGGTCAATGACGTCGAGCGTATTGGTGCCGATCGAGCCTGTAGAGCCCAGTATGGTCAAGCGGCGTTTTTGAGGTGCGCCGGAGGTCATGGCCAAGTCCCGTTGTTTTTCTTGTTTCATGCTAGGCTCTACAGGTGAACGCGGCCGTCAACAAGTGTAGTCTGAAAACCGGACGATGCGATATGGTCGCGGTCCGCGCGATTCGCGGCAAACGGTGTCAATTCGGAACGGCGGGATCCCACATGTTGAAACTTGCGCTGTTCCTCTCCTGCTCCTGCGTGCTGCTCGATACCGCCTCGGTATCGACCCTCGTTGCCAAATCCGTGCCGGCCGAACTCGTCGGGACATGGCTTGCTGAGGATATCGGCGGCGGCGGCGTGATCGACGACCTGCAGACGACGCTCGAGATCAACGATGACGGCACCTATTCCGGTTTTGCCGGCTGCAATCACTACACCGGCACATTCAACCTGAAGACCGACGAGATCATCTTCGGCCCTGCCGCCACCACGCGCAGGACGTGCGTTCCGGCGGTGATGGACCAGGAACGGAAGTTCCTCGATGCGCTGAAGAGCGGGCTTTCCTGGAGGACGGAGGGCACCAGACTGGTGCTTGCGAAACCCGATTCAAGCACCGCCTTGCAGCTTGCCCAGCGCCACTCATAGCGCGGTTTCGCTGTTCCCCGCTTCAAAGACTCTCCATCATTGTTTTCGCGCATTCCGGACGGAAAACCCTCTCGCACTTTTCTGGAACAGGTTCGGTCCTGGCCGCGGGCCGCTTAACGGGGGTTTTCTGCCGGTTCAAGCACCGTCGCCTGCAGGCGCTCTGCAATGACGGAAGCGACGAAGGCCGCATGTTCCGTCACCTGCGGCAAGCCCATGAGTTCGCCGAAGGTACCGCGCGCCAGCGGACCGGCAATCAGCAGCGACGGCGTCACGCCGACGGCCGGGCCGATGGCTTCGGAATTGCGGGTACAGGCAAGCCCAAGGCCGGTCGGGTCGAGTTCGAGATAGCCGCTCTGCGCCAGTTCCGCGAGAAAAGGCTGGCTGGCGAGGATGCCGCCATGTCCGGGTCCGGTGGTCACCACGACGGCGTCATAGGTCCGCTCCACAGTCTCCCCGTGGCGGCGGAGGCGCAGCGCACAACGGATCGCCTCATTCTCGACACTGGTGCCTGCGATCGACCCGGCAAGGATTTCAAGGCGGCCCTCGGCGATCGCCTGGTCCAGTGCCGCTTCCACCTGTGGCGCCACACGGAAGCGGTGGACATCCCAATAGGGCCGCAGGTGCCGGACGATGCGCCGCCGTTCCGCGATCGGCAGGATCTGCCAGACCGCTTGGCCCTGCGCCCGTACCTGGTCGATGACGCCGTGCCAGGTGAGACCAGTTGCCGTTGCCTCACGAATGGCGTTGCGGACGTTCTTCAGCAGGGCACGGGCCGTGAAGGCTGGATCGGTCAGGAAATCACCGGTGGGATCTTGCGGAAAGGGCGCATGTCCCCGCGACCGCAGGCCGCGGCGGGAGATCGCGGTGATCGCGCCGGTGTGCCCCTTGAGTGCCAGCGACGCAATCACATCGGCAGAGGTCAGGCCGTTGCCGATGACAAGGACCCGGTCGGACGAGCGGATGGCGTCGAGCGCGCCTGCTTTCGTCGGGTCCGGCACGAAACGCGGATGGCCCTTCAGCAGCGTCTGAAGTCCCCCCGGCGCCACCGGTGGTGGATGGCTGGTGGCGATGACGACGATATCGGCCAGGGTCTCGCCGCCGCCCTCATCGACGAGACACCAGCGCTGACCGTCGCGCAGCAGACGTGCAACGGCTGCGCGACGATGCCGGACGGCGCCATCGGCGATGAACGGCTGCAGCATGGCATTGATATAGTTGCCGAATACGCTTCGCCGCGGAAAGAGATTGCCGTCCGGCCGCAGGGCATCGGCATCACCCGCGGTTGCCGAATGGGAATCGATCCAACGCAGGAAATGATCCGGCTCGTCGGTGAGAAGGCTCATGCGTGCGGCGGGGACGTTGATGCGGTGGGCGGGTTCGGCCGTGTCATAGGCGAGGCCCCTGCCGAGGCCGTCGCGCGGCTCAAAGACGATGATTTCCGGCGCAGGGCCGCCGTCCGCCTGCGCGAGATGGAACGCCGTGGCCGCGCCGGAGACGCCGCCGCCAATGATGGCGATCACCGGTCGGTTCGCTTTTTTGGCTGTCGATTCGCCGGGTGCTGACAGGGTCATCGGATTGACGATCAATTGGTTCATGACATCTCACCGTCGGCCAATGCTGATAGTCTATAGTTTTTATCAATATTAGGCGGCGGTCAAGTCTGTAAGTTGTCGTCCCGTTTGACGCGCAAAAGCAAGATGTGATTTGGCCCGAAGGCGGTGAGTCGGGCTTTCAATCAAGAATTTTCGTCGAGAGCAGCAAGAACGCGGCGGAGCAATTCGTCCTCCTCCCATACGCCATGCCGGTAAAGGGTCAGCACCAGCGCTGCCACCGGATCATTCGCATCGCTGTCGGGCGTTATGTTGCGGGCGACCTTGGCCGCGTCGAAGACCCGCTGACATAGTTCAACGTGATGCGGCAGCATCGGCTCGTTGCACCATTTCCTCATGCCCCCTGCCCCCATCTCAATCAGAAAATGCGTCTGCTCGGCGAAGAAGCGTCATCCACGGCCACACGACGCGCGTGTCCCCTGAGACTTGCCTGCCTCGCGCCCGGCATGGGTGGCGGCCGAATATGGCGGTTTTCTGACTGGAGAGATTGGCAAATGGGATAGGGGCTGCGGCTTTTGTCGCAAATTGTGGAATATCAGGGCGGCTCGGTTGCGCCGGCAGGATCCATCATAGGAACCGAAGTGTTCAGATCGTTCCTGACATATTTGATCAAGAGGATGCTCAGGATCGAACCCACGATCACGAAGACGACGGCTCGCATGGTCATTTGCATCGCATGGTTTCCTGTTTGGTGCTGTGCAAACGTATGGAGTGCTGGGTTGTTCCGGAAGGGCGGTCGCGAGAAATAAGCCGTTCTTGTGACCACCTGGTCCAGATTTAAGGTGAGGCGCCCAAACCCGCATGTGCAAACAGGCATGCCGCGGCCAAGGCGAGACGCGCCGAAGTGCCAAGCGCGGACTGGCCGATCACGACAGCCAACGCCACTCCGAGCGCAGCGATCGTTGCGCCAATGCCAATGCCATTGCCGCTGCAGGCCATGGCGGCCGAGGAGAGGCTGATGGAACTGGCAAGCGCGGTGGCGGGCGATAGAAGGATGGCGTGATCGGTCGTCGCCAGGAAAATCTGGCGGAACCGGCTGAAGCTGAAGCCCATGGCAAGGCTCAGGAACAGGGCGGCGAGAAGTTCGGATGGCATCACACCGCCCGGGATCGATGATGGCCGTTTTCCGGGACAGGCTTTCCGACCGGGCTCTCAGCCTTCGATTGTGCCTGCGAAAAGGCCTGGCCGACGCCGATCAGGATCGGATTGTCGACGCCTATACGCACCACCGCGTCCGCCAAATCGCCGACCGTGCCGATCCAGCGTTTTTCATTGCTGCGGGTGGCCGCGCTCATCACCACGGCCGGGGTCGCACCGTCCATGCCGGCGGCCAGAAGCCTGGCGCGAATCTGACCGGCGGTGCGGCCGCCCATGTAGAATATCGTCGTGGTGCGCGGTTCGGCCATATTCTGCCAGTCGAGATGTTCGGGCAGTTCGCCGAGGCGCGAGTGACCGGTGACGAAGCGCACGGACTGCGCGTGATCGCGATGCGTCAGCGATACGCCGAGACGGGCGGCCATGGCGCTGGCGGAGGTGATGCCCGGCACGACGTCCACGGGAATGCCCTGCCGTTCGAGACAGGCGATTTCCTCGCCCGCGCGACCGAAGATCATCGGGTCTCCGGATTTCAGCCGCACCACGCGCTTTCCGGCCTTGGCGAGCTGGATCATCATCGTGTTGATGTCTTCCTGCTTGCAGCTCGTCCGGCCGCCGCGCTTGCCGACCAGCATGCGCTTTGCTTCACGGCGGGCAAGTTCCAGCACGTCGTCGGACACGAGATCGTCGAACAGGATGACATCGGCCGCCTGCAGTGCGCGCACAGCCTTGAGCGTCAGAAGCTCCGCATCGCCCGGCCCGGCACCCACCAGCGTTACGCGTCCGCTGCCGGATGTGTGCTTCGTGCCAATCCGCCCGGCGTCGGCAAGCAGGCCGGCTTCGGCTTCGGCCTCGGGTGCCGCGCCGAAGGCACGATCGACAAAATTCTCCCAGAAGGCGCGTCGCGGTGCGCCGGGGCCCACGCGCGCGTTGACCTTGTCCCGGATCGAATGCGCCAGCGCCGCCCAGGACTTCAGCGCAGGCGGCAGCAGCGTCTCGATGCGTCGGCGGATCGCCTGGGCGAGGATCGGGGCGGCACCATCCGTTGAAATGGCGACAACGACGGGCGAGCGGTTGACGATCGAACCGAACTGGAACTGGCAGTATTTCGGTTTGTCGATGACGTTGACCGGCACGCCGGTCCTGCAGGCCGCATCGAAGAACGCGGCAGCGGCGTCATCGTCTTGGCAATCGGCAATGGCGATGGCAGCATCCTTGAAGGATGAAGGCGACCATTGTTCCTTGTGATGCTCGAACCGGCCGTCGTCCCGCATCAGGGTTGCGAACGCCTCGCTCAGCTCGTCCGCATAGACATGGACTTCGGCACCGCAGGCCGCCAGCAGTTCCGCTTTCCAGGCCGCCGCGTCCGATCCGCCGGCAACGATGGCGCGTTTTCCCTCGAGCGCCCAGAAGACCGGCAATTTGGCGAGCGGTGCCATGCGGGCAGGGCGGTCGTTCCGGTCACTCGGCAGCAGCTGAAAGGCATCCATCGATGATCCCCCTGATCTCGGCGCGGCACGAGCCGCAATTGGTTCCGGCGTTCAATTCCTTGCCGACAGCCTCGACACTGTGACAGCCACCCCTGACGGCGGCGACGATCTGATTGACGCCGACGCTGAAGCACGAACAGACGGTGGCGCCGGGGTCCACGCGGCCGGCGCCGGGTCGCCCGGCAGCAACCGCGAACCGCTTGGCCATGTCGGCATGCTTGACGGTCAGTTGTTCGACCGCCCAGTTGCGGGCGACGGCAACCGGCTCGCGGCCGAGGAAGAAGGCGGCAAGCAGGCGGTCGCCGTCGAAGAAGGCAAGCCGCAGGTCGCCGGTCCGAGCGTCGGCGTAGCCGAGCGGTTCGATATGGTCGGGGATGCCGAGATGCGCGCGGCACCATTCAGTCCAGCTCTCGGGCGCGGCATCGAACGCCAGTTCCAGCCGCCATCCGCCATCCGCCTTTGCCAGTGCCCAGTAGGGAGTGTCGAGACCCTGCGGTTTGGTGGCGGAAACCGCAAAGCCATAATTTGCAACCTTCAGTCGCCGCGCCGCAATGGCGACGTTCTTCGAGGCAGGCTGACCGGAGAATGGATCGGTGATCGGGGCAACGACGGCGTCGATCCGTGCCTTTGCGGCAAACTGATCGTTCCAGTGCATCGGGACGAACAGGCTGCCGCGAGCCTGTCGCTCGGTAACCAAGGCACGTACCACGGCCTTGCCGTAGGGGCTCTCGATCTCGACGAGGCCGGCGCTGGCGACACCGATTTCGATCGCGTCGCGCGGATGGATTTCCGCGAATGGCTCGGCAATATGGGCGGACAGGCGGGCGCTCTTGCCCGTCCGTGTCATCGTGTGCCACTGGTCGCGGATGCGGCCGGTGTTCAGCGTCAGCGGGAAGTCGGCGGTGGTGCGATCCGTGGCAGGGGCATTGACGGCGACGAAACGCGCCTTGCGATCGGCATGGAAGAAGCCGCCATCGGCGAAGAAGCGGGTGGTTTGCACCTGCGAGGCGGCTGGCTGCGGCCATTGGAAGGGGGCAAGCCTGTCATAGGCCGCGCCGTCGATCCGCGCGTAGGCGCCGATATCGAAATCACGACCGCCCTCGTTTTCGAAGGCCGACAGGGCCGCGTGCTCGGCAAAGATGGTGGCGGCGGTAGGGAACGAGAACGCGTCCTCAAATCCCATGCGGCGGCCGACCTCGGCCAGCTGCCACCAGTCGGCCTTCGCCTCGCCAGGGGCGGCCAGATAGGCGCGTTGGCGGGAAATGCGGCGCTCCGAATTGGTGACGGTGCCGTCCTTTTCGGCCCAGCCGAGCGAGGGCAGAAGGACGTGCGCCAGCTTCGTGGTGTCGGTCTCCTGCAGGACGTCGGAGACGACGACGAAGGGACAGGCGGCGATGGCGGCTGCGACGGCATCGGCATCCGGCATCGAGACCACCGGGTTGGTGGCCATGATCCAGAGCGCCTTGACCCGGCCGTCGGCGACGGCGCGGAACATGTCGACGGCCTTGAGGCCGGGCCTGCGGGTGATGGCCGGCGACCGCCAGAAACGCTGGACGCGGTCGCAATCCTCGCGGCTTTCGATAGCCATGTGAGCTGCGAGCATATTGGCAAGACCGCCGACCTCGCGTCCGCCCATGGCGTTCGGCTGGCCGGTGAGGGAGAAGGGGCCCATGCCGGGCCGGCCGATGCGGCCGGTCGCGAGATGACAGTTGATGATGGCGTTGACCTTGTCCGTGCCGGAGGCGGATTGATTGACGCCCTGGCTGTAGCAGGTGACGACCTTTTCCGTTTCCTCGAACAGGCGGAAGAACTGGCGCAACTGCATGGAGGGGAGGCCGGTCAATTCCATAAGTTCGGCGATGCCGAGGACCGAGGCCGCCGCGAAAGCCTCTGCAAAACCGTTGGTATGCGTGCCGATATAGTTCTGGTCGATCGCGGCGGTGCCGGCAAGGTGGGCCAGCAGGCCCATGAACAGCGCTACGTCCCCATCCGGCCGGATCGCCAGATGCAGGTCGGCGATATCGGCCGTCATCGTGCGGCGCGGATCGATGACGACGACTTTCATGCCGGGCCGAGCGGCCTTGGCGGCGGCAAGACGCTGGTAGATGACCGGGTGGCACCAGGCGAGATTGGAGCCGGTCAGGACGACCAGATCGGCAAGCTCGATGTCCTCATAGGTACCGGGAACGGTATCTGCACCGAAGGCACGCCGATGGCCGGCGACAGAGGAGGACATGCAAAGGCGCGAATTGGTGTCGATATTGGCCGAGCCGATAAAACCCTTCATCAGCTTGTTGGCGACGTAATAGTCCTCCGTCAGCAATTGACCGGAGACGTAGAAGGCGACCGAATCCGGGCCGTGCTCGGCGATGGTTTCGGAAAAACGTGTGGCGACGAGGTCAAGCGCCTCATCCCAACCCGCGCGGCGCCCGTCGATCTGCGGATGAAGAATGCGTCCAGAGAGATCGATGGTTTCGGCGAGCGCCGAGCCCTTGGAGCACAGGCGGCCGAAATTGGCGGGATGGTCCGGGTCACCCTTGACGCTGACCGTGCCGTTATCATCGATCCGGGCGATGACCCCGCAGCCGACGCCGCAATAGGGGCAGGTGGTTTTGGTTTCAGTCGACACCGCTGTTCCCCTTGTTGCTGTGTCGTCCGCGGGGCTTACCCCCCTCTGTCAGCTTCGCTGACATCTCCCCCTCAAGGGGGGAGATCAGGAGCCTGCCGCGCCATTCGTGTCCTCCGACGGCAACGCGCATCTTCCAGACGCTGTAATTGCTGTACGAGGCAGCGGCATATGCCGCCCAATCTCCCCCCTTGAGGGGGAGATGTCGCGAAGCGACAGAGGGGGGTGTCCTTCCTGTCATGCCGGCTTACTCCGCCGCCATCATCAGGCTTTCGAACGCGATGGAGAGCGCACCGTCCTCGTTGCGAACAGCGATGGTCTTGACCTCGCCCTCATCGGCACCGAGTGCCTTGCCGCTTTCGAGCGAGATCACCCAGTTGTGCAGCGGGCAGGTGACCGCCTTGCCGTGAACGATGCCCTGGCTAAGCGGCCCGCCCTTGTGCGGGCAGTGATCCTCGATGGCGAAGACTTCGTTTTCGGCCGTGCGAAACACGGCGATCTTGCCTTGCGGCGTCTTCACGCAGCGTGCGCCGCGCAGCGGGATATCGTTGATGTCGCCGATTGCGATCCAGTTCGTTTCCATGTCCGTCACTCCGCCGCTTCCGAGTATCCAACCGTTGCCATCGGCCGGAACTCATGCTTGTCCTTGCCGGAGACACGCTCCGACCAGGGGTCGACCTGGGCGAATTTCTGGGAAAAGACGAAGCGGTCGTAGTAGGCTTGGCGCTTCTGCGCATCGCCCATGATCTGGCGGCGGATCTCATCGAGACCGATGCGCTTGGCCCATTTGTAGATGCGTTCGAGATAGCGGCCCTGCTCGCGGTACATCTGCGTCAGCGCCACGATATGCTGCAGCGCCTCGTCCTCGGTCTTGACGAGGCCGAGCACTTCCGTGCCCTTGATGTCGAGTCCGGCAGCCCCGGCAAAATGGATCTCGAAGCCCGAATCGACGCAGATGACCCCGATATCCTTGCAGGTTGCTTCGGCGCAGTTTCGCGGACAGCCGGAGACGGCCATCTTGAGCTTGGCCGGCGTCCACGATCCCCACATGAACTTCTCGATGCGGATGCCGAGCCCAGTCGAATCCTGCGTGCCGAAGCGGCACCAGTCGGAACCGACGCAGGTTTTGACTGTGCGCAGGCCCTTCGCATAGGCCTGGCCTGAGACGAAGCCGGCCTTGCCGAGATCGGCCCAGACGGCGGGCAGGTCTTCCTTCTCGATGCCGAGCAGGTCAATGCGCTGGCCGCCGGTGACCTTGACGAGCGGCACGTCGAATTTGTCGACCACGTCGGCGATGGCGCGCAGTTCCTTCGAATTGGTCACGCCGCCCCACATACGCGGCACCACCGAATAGGTTCCGTCCTTCTGGATATTGGCGTGGACGCGCTCGTTGATGAAGCGCGACTGGTAATCGTCGGCATATTCGTCCGGCCAGTCGCAGACGAGGTAGTAGTTGAGGGCCGGGCGACATTTGGCGCAGCCGCAGGAGGTCTTCCATTCCAGTTCCTGCATGACGGCCGGAATGGTCTTCAGCCCCTTGGCCTTGATCAGGCGACGCACGTCGTCATGTCCGAGCTCGGTGCAGGCGCACATCGGCTGAACGGCGGCCGGATTGTAGGCGTCGCCGAGCGTCATCGACATCAGCTGTTCGACCAACCCGGTGCAGGAGCCGCAGGAGGCGGATGCCTTGGTATGGGCCCGCACGTCGTCGAGCGAGGTCAGTCCCTTCGCGGTGATTGTACCGGTGATCTTGCCCTTGCAGACGCCGTTGCAGCCGCAGATTTCCGCATCATCCGGCAAGGCTGCAACGGCCGCCATAGGGTCCAGCGGGGACCCTCCCTGGTAGGCCTGGCCGAAAATGAGCGTTTCACGCATTTCCGATATGTCGGTGGCTTTCTTCTTCAGGTCGTTGAACCAGGCGCCATCGGCGGTTTCGCCGTAGAGCACCGTGCCGATAATGCGGTTGTCCTTCAGCACCAAACGCTTGTAGACACCCGCCGTCGCGTCGCGCAGCACGATCTCCTCGCGGTCGTCGCCTTCGGCGAAATCACCGAGGGAGAAGAGATTGATGCCGGTGACCTTGAGCTTGGTCGGCGTGTCGGAATGCACAAAGGCGGGCGAGCGGTCGCCGGCGAGATGCGAAGCGGCGATGCGGGCCATTTCGTAGAGCGGTGCGACGAGACCGTAGACCATGCCGCCGACCTCGGCGCATTCGCCGAGCGCCAGGATGTCGCCGTCGGAGGTCTGCATGCCGGCATCGACAACTATGCCGCGATTGACGGCAAGCCCCGCTTCCTTGGCGAGATTGGCGTTCGGGCGGATGCCGACAGCCATGACCACCAGCGTCGCGGGGATGATCGTGCCGTTGTCAAGCTCGACGCCCTCGACCTTGCCATCGCCGATGATCGCCTTGGTGTTGGCCTTGCAGATGACCTTGATGCCACGTTCCTCGACGGCTTTCTGCAAGAGGTAGCCGGCAGCCGGATCGAGCTGGCGCTCCATCAGGGTCGGCATCACGTGTAGCACGGTGACATCCATGCCGCGCGCGGCAAGGCCTGCAGCGGCTTCCAGCCCAAGCAGGCCGCCGCCGATGACGACCGCCTTTTCGCGCGACTGGGCGGCAAGCAGCATCGCCTGCACGTCGTCGAGGTCGCGATAGGTGATGACGCCGGGCAGATCCTTGCCGGGCACCGGGATGATGAAGGGTACGGAGCCGGTGGCGATGACGAGCTTGTCATAGCTTTCCGTCACCCCGTGATCGGAGGTCACCGTCTTTTTGGCGCGGTCGATCGAGACGATCTTGTGGCCCTTGTAGAGCGTGATGCCGTGCTCGATGTACCAGCCATCGCCATGGATGACGATTTCCTCATAGCTCTTTTCGCCGGATAGCACCGGCGAGAGCATGATGCGGTCGTAGTTGACGCGCGGCTCGGCGTTGAAGATCGTGACCTCATAGAGGCCCGGCGCCTGTTCCAGCAGATGCTCCAGCATGCGCCCGGGGGCCATGCCGTTGCCGATGATAACGAGCTTTTCCGTCATGATCTTACTCCGCAGCCTCGATCTTGCGACGGCTCGCCGCGATCATTACGCCGGAAAGGGTGGTGTAGGCCGAGATCCAGGCGTCGCGGGTCTCGGGTGTGAAATCCTTGCCGAGGCCCTTGTCGAGCGTCCAGATCAAAGCCTCGCCGACCGGGGTGTAGTGCTCAGGCTTGACGCCGTAATCGTTGTGCTTGACGGCGAGCGCTTCAGCGGCCGGCAGGATGCTCGGCAGGTCCTTCAGGCCATTGACGACGACGGCGAGCGTGGTCATCAGCTTGCGGCCCTGTTCCTTCATCTCGCCCTTGAACATGGGCTTCACGTCGGGCGCGATCTCGAACAGCCGGCCGTAGAAAAGCTCGGCAGCCGCTTCCCTGATCGGCACGACCTTGGCGAAGGAAGACTGCACGAGATCGATGTCATTCGGTGTCATGGCTTAGTTTCCTTGTGGGTTCAGGCCGCTTCGACAAAACGGTGGCGTTCGTAGAGGAACTTCAGCACGGCCTCGCGGCACTTGAGATATGTCCGGTCGGAAGCGAGCTCGATGCGATTGCGCGGCCGGCCAATCGGCACGTTGAGGACTTCGCCGATGCAGGCCGCCGGGCCATTGGTCATCATGACGATCCGGTCAGACAGAAGCACTGCTTCATCGACGTCATGGGTGATCATCACCATGGTGTTGCCGAGACGGGCGTGAATTTCCATCACTGCGTCCTGCAGATGCGCCCGCGTCAGGGCGTCGAGCGCGCCGAAGGGCTCGTCGAGCAGCAGGATCTTCGGCTCCATGGCGAGCGCCCGGGCGATGCCGACGCGCTGCTTCATGCCGCCGGAAATCTCTGACGGCCTCTTGTCCCTAGCATGGCCCATCTGCACGAGGTCGAGATTGGCCATGACCCAGTCATGCCGTTCCGTCTTGCTTTTCGTCCTGCCGAAAACCTTGGAGACGGCGAGGTTGACGTTCTCATAGACCGTCAGCCAGGGAAGCAGGCTGTGGTTTTGGAAGACGACGGCGCGTTCCGGTCCGGGTGCATTGACCTCCCGGTTTTCGAGCAGCACGGCTCCGGACGAAACCGGCGTCAGGCCGGCGATCAGGTTGAGCAGGGTCGACTTGCCGCAGCCCGAATGGCCGATGATCGAGACGAATTCGCCCTTGTCGATCGTCAGGTTGACACCCTTCAACACCTCGGCGCGTTGACCGCCCCGGTCGAAGTGCTTGTCGATATGGTCGAGTTTGAGATAGGCGCTCATGACTGTATCCTCAGTTGGCGGATGCGCCGCGAGTGACGATGGAGCCGACGGCTGAGACCAGCTTGTCGAGGATGAAGCCGACGACGCCGATATAGACGAGCGCGACGATGATGTCGGGCAGGCGCGACGAGTTCCACGCATCCCAGATGAAGAAGCCGATGCCGACGCCGCCGGTCAGCATTTCAGCCGCGACGATGGCGAGCCAGGACAGGCCGACGCCGATGCGAAGGCCGGTGAAGATGTAAGGGGCTGCCGACGGCAGCATGATCTTGAAGAAGAATTCGAACTGGTTGAGGCACAGCACCTTGGCGACGTTGCGGTAGTCCTGGGGGATGTTGCGCACGCCGACGGCGGTGTTGATGATCACCGGCCAGATCGAGGTGATGAAGATCACGAAGATCGCTGACGGATTGGAATCCTGGAACGCAGCGAGCGACAGCGGCAGCCAGGCGAGCGGTGGAACGGTGCGGAGAATCTGGAAGATCGGATCAAGCCCGCGCATGGCCCAGACGGATTGGCCGATGACTGCGCCGATGAACACGCCGGTGATCGCGGCAAGGCCGAAACCGTAGGCAACGCGCTGCAGCGAGATCAGCACCCTCCAGCCAAGGCCGATATCCTGCGAGCCGTAGTCGAAGAACGGATAGGCGATCAGATCGTAGCTTTCCTCCCAGACCTGCGACGGCGGCGGCAGCGTCGCGCCGGCGCCGGAACAGAGGATCTGCCAGATCGTCAGGATGACGATGAGCACGACCAGCGGCGGCAGGACATTGCGTGCGAGCGCGACCGCGATCTGCTTCGGCTTCGTTTTCGTGGCGGGCCGGCCGGAGAAGGGCAGGACGCTTGCGCTAGTCTTCGGCAGTTGAGCCGTTGCGATTTTTTCCGTGCGGGCCAGTGCGGGCATGGAAGAACTCCTGAAAGCTAAGAGGAAATCGGCGCAGGGGGGCCGCGCCGAGGCTGTTTTGATCAGGACGCGGCCTTGATCGACAGGCTATCGAGATAGGCAGAGGGGTTTTCCGGATCGAAGACCTTGCCGTCGAAAAAGGTTTCCTTGCCGCGCGAGGTCGAGGCCGGAATGTCCGATGCGGCAACGCCAAGATCAGCGGCGGCCGCCCGCCAGATATCTTCGCGGTTCACCTGATCGACCAGCGCCTTGATGTCCGTGTCGGGCGCCAGTTTGCCCCAGCGGATGTTCTCGGCCATGAACCAGGTGTCGTGGCTCTTGAACGGATAGGATGCGCCGTTCGCCCAGAATTTCATGTAGAGATCGGTGCCGGTGACGACCCGGCCATTGCCGTAGTTGATGTCGCCCTTCAGCCGGCCGATGATGTCCTTCGTCGGCACGTTGAACCATTGCCGCTTGCCGACGATCGTCGCCAACTCTTCCTTGTTGTCCATGCTTTCGCACCATTGCTGGGCTTCCATCACGGCCATCATCAGCGCCTTGGCGGCGTTGGGGTTCTTCTCGACCCAATCGGCGCGAGCGCCGAGCGCCTTTTCCGGGTGGCCCTTCCAGAGTTCCCCGGTCGATGCTGCAGTAAAGCCGATGCCCTGGTTGACGAGCTGTTCGTTCCACGGTTCGCCGACACAGAAACAGTCCATGTTGCCGACCTTCATGTTCGCCACCATCTGCGGCGGCGGCACGACGATGGTCGAGACGTCCTTGTCCGGGTCGATGCCGCCTGCGGCCAGCCAGTAGCGGATCCAGAGATCGTGGGTGCCGCCGGGGAAGGTCATCGCCACCTTCACTTCCCCGCCATCAGCCTTCTTTTTCTCAAATGCGGCCTTCAGCTTCGAGGCGTCGAGCTGGACGCCGGTATCAGCATATTCCTTGGCAACGGAGATCGCCTGGCTGTCACAGTTCAGGCGGGCGAGGATAGCCATCGGCACGGGAACGTTGTTCTGCGTCACCTTGCCGGTATGCATGAGGTACGGCAACGGCGAGAGGATATGCGCACCATCGATGCCGTTGGCTGCACCGCCGAGGACGAGGTTGTCGCGTGTCGCGCCCCAGGAAGCCTGCTTGGCAACCTCGACGTCCGGAAGCCCGTGCTTTTCGAAAAAGCCTTTTTCCTTGGCGATGATCAGCGCCGCCGAATCGGTCAGCGCGATGTAGCCAAGCTTGACGCCGGTCACTTCCGGGCCTGCGCCGGCGGCAAAGGCGCCAGACGGGAAGGCCGTCTTGATAGCGCCGAACAGCGCAGCGGTGGCGGTCGTTTTGAGTAGGCTGCGGCGGCTGATGCCGTTTCTGAAAGTCGTCTTCATGAACAGTTCCCTCTGCTGTGGCCGGTCGGATTTGGGCATAAAAAAACGCCGCTCGGAGATTTGCGTCTTCGGGAAGGAGGAATCCCGGACTGCAAAACCCTTGCGACGTCGATGTCTCTTGCGAACGCCTATGGCGCGTTCGTCTTACTGCGGTCGCCATTGACCGGAGCGATTCATGTAATGCAAAGCCCGTGCCATTTTGGAGGAGAAGAATTATGCCTATGAAATTACATGGGTTTTTACGTCAATCTGCCAAATGAGTAATTTTTGATCGACGCTATTTTGTGCTGAAAATTTCATCTGTTGCTCTTGGGGCAGCAAGTGCGGGTGCGAATTTTGTGCAATGCAAACGCTGCGGGCGCTAGATTTCGTCGCCGCCGTGGCCGCCGGGCGCCGAGCGTTTCACCGCGAACCCGGCAATGTAGTCCTCCATCCGGAACGGGTCGAAGATCTGCCCGTCCAGGAAGCGGTCTCCGTCCAAGGCCCCCTCGATGCGAATATCGTCGTCCAATAGTGGTGCGGCGTTCGCGCCAAGCGCCAGGCGGTAGATGTCGGGCCTATAGGCCGCCGCTGACGCCGTCATGCCGGCGGGGGACAGGTCGGTCTGGCCCCAGCGGATCATCTGGCTGTAGATCCACAGGGCCTGGCTCGGGCGCGGATAGTTGGCGAACCCGGCATGGAAGGCGAAATAGCTGTCGATGATTCGCCGGTTGCCCCGGTCATCGAGATTAAATTCGCCGGCCAGCACGCGACGAATGATGTCGACCGGTGCAGCGAGATACCGTGCATCGGCGAGCGCTTCCGAAAGGGCGTCGTGATTGTCGGGACGGTCGCACCAGCGCGCCGCCGCATCCAGCGCGACGATCAATCGAGAGACCGTTTCCGGATGCGTTTCAGCCCATTCGGGCCGCATGCCGATCACCTTTTCGGGCGCGGACGGCCAGATGTCCTGCTTGGCGGCGACGATACGGCCGACGCCGCGCTCCGAGGCGACCATGTTCCATGGCGCGCCGACGCAGAAGCCGTCGATGGCGCCGGCGGCGAGGGCGTCCGACGTCATCGGCGGCGGTACGACGACGAGCTTGACGTCGCGGTCCGGATCGATGCCGCCTGCCGCCAGCCAGTAGCGGAATTCGTAGTTGTGCGAGGAGAAGGGGTAGGTGACGCCCAATGTCGGCAACGGTTCGCCGCGTGCTTTCAACTCTCCAATGACCTTCGCAAGCGCGTGCGCGTTCTCCAGGGCGCCTGCCGTTTCAGGCAAGGCCGCCGTCTCGCGCATCCGGGCAAAAAGCCTTGTCGAGAGCGTGATCGCATTGCCGCCGCGCCCCAACGAGAAGGGCGTGATCGTCGGCGACGGGTTGGAACCCAGGCCGAGCATCGAGGCGACGGGCATGGGCGAGAGCATGTGGGCAATGTCGAACTGCCGGAAGGCAAGGCGATCGCGGACGTTCGCCCACGAAACGTCCTTGACCAGGTCCAGGGTGAGGCCTTCCTTCTGTGCAAAGCCGAATTCGCAAGCGGCGATCAGCACCGAGGCGTCGACCAGCGGAATGAAACCGGCGCGCAGGGTGCGCGAACCTTCGCTGGCAAGGCCTGCCGGTGCGGCAAGGCGGCCGTCGCCGCTCAATTCCGTGAGGCTGGTGATCATGTTCACTCCAATGTCTCCCGGAAGATCTCGGACTGGCGCACGTTCATCACATCAGCAATCCTGCCGCTGTAACCACGCTCTGGGCGATATCCGATATCTTCTTCTTTTCGTTCATGGCCGTTTGGCGCAGCAGGGCAAAGGCCTGCTCTTCGGAAAGGCCGCGCATTTTCATCAGGATGCCCTTGGCCCGCTCGATGATCTTGCGTTCCTCCAGCGCCGATTTGGCGTCGGCGAGTTCCCGCTGCAGCCGGCTGAAGGCATTGAAGCGACTGACGGCCATGTCGAGAATGGGCTTGACGCGCTCCTTCTTCAGGCCGTCGACGATGTAGGCTGAGACGCCGGCTTCCACGGCCGCCTCGATCGAGGCCGTGTCGGAGCGATCGACGAACATGGCAATCGGCCGGCCAACCGTGCGGGTGAGCTGGAACAGATGCTCCATCATGTCGCGATTGGGGTTTTCAAGATCGATGACGATCACGTCCGGCTGCAGCGTCTCGATGATTCGAGCGATGCCATTGACTTCATGGACCACGGTTACTTTCGTGTGACCGGCCTCACGCAATCCTTCCTCGATGATGGAGGCGCGGATCGCGTTCTCGTCGATGACGAGAATGGTGAGGTCAAAATAAGCCATGGCGCATAGATGACGCAGTGCAATAATCTTGGCAATGCCTAAAATAGGTGCTCTGTGCCAACAGCCTAAAATTTGGGCAGCATGCTCAGAACGTGACCGGATCGTTTTGCTGCACGTCCATTTACGCCGGCCGGAGACTTGCCGTTCGCATAGTATCACGATGCCGCGATGCGAGCGACATTGAGGAGGCGCCACGTACCGGGATCGGCCAGTGGCCGATTGTATCAACGAGCCGTGGCGCGAGATCCGGCCCACTTATCGAGCGACTAACTGTGCGACGGCGGTGTCGCCCGGGCGATTCGGGCGCTCCACAAGACATCGCTTGGGTCCGTCAACGTCTGGTACCTGCTGATTGCATCGTGAAGCCGGACGGGAAATTCCCGTTAACGTTGATACATGAAGAGGCTTTGCGCGCAACTTGACGGGATCGCTGGCCGTTTATTGGCGATAAACCCATCATTTTCCCGAGGTGCCACTTTATAAAGGCGTCAGGGGCAGCATACGATGTCGAGACATAGTATCGGCAAACAGCCGTAGGCGGGCGGGAGCAGGGCGTGCATCAGGATATGGCTTTGGTAGCGACGGTGGCGATCAGCTTCGTGCTTGCTGCCGGTTTTGGCTATCTTGCGGACAGGCTTCGTTTGCCGCCGCTCGTCGGCTATCTGGTTGCCGGTGTTCTGATAGGGCCGTTTACGCCGGGTTTGAACGCCGACAGCAACCTTGCGGCGCAACTGGCTGAAATCGGTGTCATCCTGCTGATGTTCGGCGTCGGGCTGCATTTCTCTGCATCGGACCTCATCGCTGTTCGCGGTATCGCCATTCCCGGCGCCATTGGCCAGATCATCCTTGCGACGCTGCTCGGCATGGGTCTCTGCACCCTTTGGGGCTGGAGCCTCGGGGCCGGCCTGGTCTTCGGCCTGTGTGTTTCCGTTGCCAGCACCGTGGTGCTGCTCAAGGCTCTCGAGGAGCGAAACCTCGTCAATTCGCCCAACGGCCGCGTGGCGATCGGCTGGCTTATCGTCGAGGACCTGGCGATGGTCCTGACGCTCGTCCTCCTGCCCATCGTCGCGGAGGTGCTGGGGGATGGGGCAGCGGCGCATGCTGCAGGCGCGGGCGGTTCGTCGATCGCGCTCACCATCCTCCTGACGCTGGTCAAGCTCGGCGCCTTTGCGGTGCTAGCCGTCGTGCTCGGACCGAGGCTGGTGCCGTGGCTGCTGACGCTGGTCGCGCGCACTGGCTCGAGGGAATTGTTCACGCTTACGGTTCTGGCCATAGCACTCGGGATCGCCTTCGGCTCGGCGACGATCTTCGGGGTGTCCTTCGCGCTCGGGGCGTTCTTCGCCGGCGTCATCATGAGCGAATCCCACCTCAGCCATCGGGCCGCCGCCGATTCGCTGCCGTTGCAGAATGCCTTCTCGGTGCTGTTCTTCGTTTCGGTCGGCATGCTGTTCAACCCGATGGTGCTGATCCACCAGCCGCTTGCCGTGATCGCCATCCTGGCGCTGATCACCTGCGGCAAGTCGCTGATCGCGGCCGGTTTCGTGCTGCTGTTGCGCTACCCCCTGTCGATGGCGCTGACGGTGGCAGCAAGCCTGGCGCAGATCGGCGAGTTCTCCTTCATCGTCGCCGGCCTCGGCGTCTCGCTCGGGCTCCTGTCACAGGAGGGCCACGACCTCATACTCGCCGGCGCCATTCTGTCGATCACGCTGAACCCGCTGATGTTCGGGGTCGCGGCGAAACTGAAAGCGGCAATCGGCAGCGCCATGCCTGCGTTCGCGGGCCGGTACGGTCAGCCCAAATTTGTCGCGCTGACGCGGGAGCTCGAGGTCATCCGTGAAAAGGCCGAGGAGAAGGAAAGCCAGCAACAGTTGAAGAAGCAGCAACTGGTGAACACCTTTCCGATATTTTCCGAGGTCAATGAACATGCCCTGGAGGAGCTTCTTCTGCTGTTCCGGCCGGCGTCGGCATCGCCGGGCGACAAGGTCATCAGGGTCGGCGAGCGCGGCGACGCCATGTATTTCATTGCTGCCGGTGCCGTCGAGGTGCGCTTGCCGGACAAGGCGATTCTCCTGGAAGCGGGCGCCTTTTTCGGCGAGATGGCCCTGCTCAGCGGCGGAGTGCGCACCGCCGACGTGATCGCGGTGGATTTCTGCCAGTTCCTGAAGCTCGACCGGCGCGACTTCAACATCTTCATGACCCGGCATCCGCGGCTGCGGGCCGCCGTCAGCGACATGGCGCGTGAGCGCAAGCAGATGAATATCCTGCACGATGCACAAACCGACGTGACCTGATGCACTGACCTGATGCGTGGAGGGCCGTTTGCGGCAGATCGGCCGCAAATGATCAGGCGAAGGCTGCAATCAAGTCGGCAGTCTCCGGCCCAGAGCGTCTGCCGGGCGGGCCTCGGTATTATTTGCGGGGCTACGAGACATCCGGCGTCGCCGGAAATTCCGGATTTTGTCCAGATTTGATCGCCGGCGCGCAACTTTTAGTCTCAAAAGTCGTCGGATTGGCAAGAAGTAGCGATCGAAACTGATGTAGACTGCGTCGATCGCATCAAAACGCCGGAGACCGTCATGACCGCTCCACACCCTTCCAAGACCCACATTGGCAATCATAAACTGCATCCGGAAACGCAGATGCTGAACTATGGCTACGATCCGGAATTGTCCGAGGGGGCGGTCAAGCCGCCGGTCTTCCTGACCTCGACCTTCGTTTTCAAATCGGCGGAGGAGGGCCGTGACTTCTTCGACTTCGTCTCCGGTCGCCGCGAACCGCCAGCGGGCACAGGCGCGGGGCTCGTCTATTCCCGCTTCAATCACCCCAATAGCGAAATCGTCGAGGACCGCCTGGCGGTCTATGAGCGCACCGAAAGCTGCGCGCTGTTTTCCTCCGGCATGTCGGCGATCGCCACGACGCTTCTTGCCTTCGTCAGGCCGGGTGATGCGATCCTGCATTCGCAGCCGCTCTACGGCGGTACCGAGACGCTCCTGGCGAAGACCTTCCTCAACATGGGGGTCGCCGCCGTCGGCTTTGCCGATGGCGTCAGCGAGGCGTCGGTGCAGCAGGCAGCGGATGCGGCCATGGTCAAGGGCCGCGTCTCGGTGATCCTGATGGAAACGCCGGCCAACCCGACCAACAGTCTTGTCGATGTCGCAATGATCCGGCGGATTGCCGACAGGATAGGCGAAACCCAGGGGCACACGCCGATCGTCGCCTGCGACAACACGCTGCTCGGGCCAGTCTTCCAGCGGCCGATCGAGCACGGTGCGGATCTTTCGCTCTATTCGCTGACCAAATATGTCGGCGGCCACTCCGACCTGATCGCCGGCGCGGCGCTGGGCACCAAGGCGATCATCAAGCAGATCAAGGCGTTGCGCGGCGCCATCGGCACGCAACTGGATCCGCATTCCTGCTGGATGCTCGGCCGGTCGCTGGAAACGCTATCGATCCGCATGGAAAAGGCCAACAGCAACGCGCGTCAGATTGCCGATTTCCTGCGCGATCATCCGAAGGTCGAGACGATCCATTATCTGCCCTACCATGATGCCGGCTCGCCGATCGGCAAGACCTTCGTCGCGCAATGCACCGGCGCCGGCTCGACCTTCTCCTTCGACATCCGCGGCGGTCAGCCGGCCTCGTTCCGCTTTCTCAACACGCTGCAGATCTTCAAGCTGGCCGTCAGCCTGGGTGGTACCGAATCGCTCGCCAGTCACCCCGCGACCATGACCCACTCCGGCGTGCCGGTGGACGTGCGCGAGCGGATCGGCGTGCTTGAATCGACCATCCGCCTGTCGATCGGCATCGAACACCCGGACGACCTGATCGCCGACCTGACGATGGCACTGGATGCGGCCTGAGGCGCTATTTGCGCTTATTTCTGGCAATGTCTTGAAACGGTTACATTCGTGCACCATATTGCGCTCATGGAATTCGTTTCCAGCGGCTGACCACGGATGTACTGGCAGTGCTGTCGAGGCGGGTCGGAGAGGTCGGGTTTCCACCCGGCCTTTTTCTTTGCGCGCATGTGCCGGACGGGATGCTCAAAGGGAACAGCTGTCGGTGGCGGCGCCGAACTCTGCCGCTCTCTCAAGAAACTGGTGATCCCAGATGGATTCGAACCATCGGCCTCAGGATTAGGAATCCTGCGCTCTATCCTGCTGAGCTATGGGACCAGCCGGAAAGAACCCTTACAAAAGCTCGGCCGCGAAGCCAAGTGTTTTCCGATGCGGTTTTGCATCTGATGGCCGGAACTGGACTTTCTCGCGCGGCTTCGCAGCCGCACGGACTGGCGCGAGATGCTTTTCCGGTGCTAAGCAAGGGCGGCGGAACGGGAGGAGACCCGGCCGATGAGGCGCCGCATTGCAACGAGACGCACAAGAGTTTGATTCGACATGTTCATTGGAATTGATTGGGGCGGCACGAAAATGGAAGTCATCGCGCTTGATCGCGATGGCACGACGCGTGCCCGTCACCGCATCGCCACGCCGACCAGCGGCTATGATGCATGCATCCGCGCTGTGCAGGAACTTGTCGTGACAGCCGAGCAGATGGCCGGGGAACAAGGGACGATCGGCATCGGCATTCCCGGCAGTCCCAATCCGCGCACCGGCATAGTGCGCAATTCCAATGCCGTGCTGCTTAACGGTCAGCCGCTCGGGCGCGATCTCCAGGCAGCGCTCGGACGCGACGTGCGGCTTGCCAATGATGCCAATTGTCTTGCGGTGTCCGAAGCCGTCGATGGCGCCGGCAAGGATGCGCATACGGTTTTCGGCGTCATCGTCGGCACCGGCCACGGCGGGGGGCTTGCGATCGGCAAGCATGTGCATGCCGGGTATCAGGGGATCGCCGCCGAAATTGGCCACTATCCGCTGCCCTGGATGACAGAGGACGAATATCCCGGCCACAAATGCTGGTGCGGCAAGCATGGCTGCCTCGACATGTATGCCTGCGGTACCGGCGTCGAACTCGATTACCGGATGACGACGGGCATCGACCGGCGCGGACGCGACATCATCGCCGACAAGCGCAATGGCGATCCGGTCGCCACTGCCGTCTACGAGCGCTTCGTCGACCGGCTCGCCCGCAGCCTGGCGCTGCTCACCAATATCGTCGATCCCGATGTCTTCGTGCTTGGCGGCGGCATGTCGAATGTCGACGAGATCTACGACGAACTGCCGGAGTTGATTGTAAAATATATTTTCGGCGACAGTTTCGAAACGCCGATCCGCAAGGCGGTGCACGGCGACAGCTCCGGTGTGCGCGGTGCCGCCTGGCTCTGGAAAGACTGACAGGCAAGGGAGAAGGCTATGAACGTCGACAAGGATCTCGAACGCATCGCGCTGCAGGAACAGGAACTGCAGTTCGACAGCTTCGGACTGGAAACCGGCTGGAAACTCGGCTCGCTGCTGCGGGATATGGCGGTTGAACGGAAGCTCGGCGTCGTGATCGACGTGACGCTGTTTTCGATGCCGGTCTTCTATGCGGCGCTGGAAGGATCGACGCCCGACAATCCGAGCTGGGTGCGCCGCAAGCGCAACTGCGTCTTCCGTTTTTTCAAAAGCAGCTATGCGATCGGCTTGACGCTCGCCAGGCAGGACAGCACGCTGCAGGCCAAGTTCGGCCTGTCGGACACCGAGTTTGCGCCGCACGGCGGCAGCTTCCCGATCGTCGTGAAAGGCACGGGCTGCATCGGCGCGGTCACGGTTTCCGGCTTGCCGCAGCGCGAGGATCACAACATGGTGGTCGAGGCGCTTGCGGGCATCCTCGGCAAGGATATCGGCGCGCTGAAACTCGGCGCGTAGGAGAGGACGGATATCGACGATGGACATTGGAGGCTTTTCTGCGAAGCTGAATGACTGGCTCGCCAATGCGGCGCTGCCGATGTGGCGCGGCAAGGGCTTTGACGTGTCGAGTGGCGGTTTCGTCGAGACGATCGACATGACGGGCGAGCCGACGCGGGCGAACCGCCGGTCGCGCGTCCAGCCGCGCCAGGTCTATTGCTTTGCGGAAGCGGGCCGCCGCGGCTGGCCGGGAGACTGGCAAAGCGTGGCCAGGAGCGGCATTGCCTATTTCGATCGGGTTTATCTGCAGCCGAGCGGCTTTTACGGGGCTCTGGCGGACGCGGACGGCAACCTGATCGACGCGTCCTTCGATCTCTACAATCAGGCCTTCGCCCTTTTGTCGTTCGCCTATCTCGCCCGGGTCTTTCCGGAGCGGAAGGCGGAGATGATCGAACGCAGCAACAGGTTGCGTGAAAAGCTCGAGGCCCATTGCAGGCATCCATCGGCCGGCTTCGAGGAGGACAATCCGCCGCGCCTGCCGCTCTGCTCCAATCCGCATATGCACCTGTTCGAGGCATGCCTGGCAAGCGAGGCCGTCGAAGGATTCGACGCGGTCGCCTGGACCAACCTTGCCGATGAGATTGCGGCGCTGTGCATGGGGCATTTCATCGACAGGGAAACCGGCGCGCTACGCGAATTCTTCGATCAGGACTGGTCGCCGATGCCGGGCGACAAGGGCCGCATCGTCGAACCGGGCCACCAGTTCGAGTGGGCCTGGCTGCTCCTGCGCTGGGGCGAGCGGCGCGGCAATGCCGACGCGCTTGTCAAGGCGCGCCGCCTGTTCGAGATCGGCGAGCAATATGGCATATCGCAGCCGCGCGACGTGGCCGTGATGACGCTTCTCGACGATTTCTCGGTGGCCGATCCGGTTGCCCGGCTGTGGCCGCAGACGGAATGGCTGAAGGCCTCGATCCGCTTTGCGGCGCTGACGCAGGGCGAGGAACGCGAGCGCTATCTCCGTTCCTCGGTGCGCGCTGCATCGGCGCTGATGAGGTTTCTCGACACGCCGGTGTCGGGTTTGTGGCGCGACAAGCAAAAGTCTGACGGCAGCTTTGTCGACGAGCCGGCGCCGGCGAGCAGCTTCTATCACATCGTCTGCGCCATCTACGAACTCGACGATTGCCTGAAGCGGCTCTGACGCGCGCTTCGATTGATGTCTCGCCGACCGGCCCGTTTCGCCTGAAACGGGCCGGTTTCTTTTGCCCGATCGTTTGATTGCAGACATGCATATGTTGACATAAAGATATCTTTATGTGATCCCTGTGTGCTACTGTATGGTCGTTTTCAGAACGGGAGATTTCCCATGTCCGCCATCGATGCCCTTTTCGGCGCCGTTTCACCCCATCCGGATGGTTCGGAAGTCATGGTCGCATTGAAGGCGCTAGCGCGCGAACGCATCCTGATCATGGATGGCGCAATGGGCACGGAGATCCAGCAGCTCGGCCTCGGTGAGGAACATTTCCGCGGCGATCGTTTCGCCGGCTGTGACTGTCATCTCCAGGGCAACAACGACCTCCTGACGCTGACCCAGCCCGGCGCGATCGAGGAAATCCACTACAACTACGCCATTGCCGGCGCCGATATTCTCGAAACCAACACCTTCTCCTCCACCTCGATCGCCCAGGCGGATTACGGCATGGAGGCGATGGTCTATGAACTGAACCGCGACGGAGCCCGTCTGGCACGGCGTGCAGGGCTCAGGGCGCAGCAGGTCGATGGCAAGCGCCGCTTCGTCGCCGGCGCGCTCGGGCCGACCAACCGCACCGCCTCGATTTCGCCCGACGTCAACAATCCCGGCTTTCGTGCGGTGACCTTCGACGACCTGCGGATCGCCTATGCCGAGCAGATCCGCGGCCTGATCGACGGCGGCGCAGATATCATTTTGATCGAGACCATCTTCGACACGCTGAACGCCAAGGCGGCGATCTTCGCAACCGAAGAGGTCTTCATCGAAAAAGGCGTCCGCCTGCCGGTGATGATCTCCGGTACGATCACCGACCTTTCCGGCCGCACCCTGTCCGGCCAGACGCCCGCCGCCTTCTGGCATTCAGTGCGCCATGCCGACCCCTTCACCATCGGGCTGAACTGTGCGCTCGGCGCCAATGCCATGCGCGAGCATCTGACGGAAATCTCCGACGTCGCCGATACCTTCGTCTGCGCCTATCCGAATGCAGGTCTGCCCAACGAATTCGGCCGCTACGACGAAAGCCCTGAGGAGATGGCGGCGCAGATCGAGGGCTTCGCCCGCGAGGGCCTCGTCAACATCGTCGGCGGCTGCTGCGGCTCGACGCCGGCCCATATCCGGGCGATCGCCGAGGCCGTCTCGAAACACCCGCCGCGCCAGATTCCCGAGGTGCCGCGGCTGATGAAGCTGTCCGGTCTGGAGCCGTTCGCCCTCAGCAAGGATATCGCCTTCGTCAATGTCGGCGAGCGCACCAACGTCACGGGTTCGGCCAAGTTCCGCAAGCTGATCACCGCCGGGGACTATGCGGGCGCCCTCGATGTCGCCCGTGACCAGGTGGCGAACGGTGCCCAGATCATCGACGTCAACATGGACGAGGGCCTGATCGATTCGAAACAGGCGATGGTCGAGTTCCTCAACCTGATTGCCGCCGAGCCGGATATCGCCCGCGTGCCTGTGATGATCGACAGTTCGAAATGGGAGATCATCGAGGCCGGGCTTAAATGCGTGCAGGGCAAGCCGCTGGTCAATTCGATCTCGATGAAGGAGGGCGAGGAAACCTTTCTGCATCACGCAAGACTCTGCCGCGCCTATGGCGCTGCCGTCGTCGTCATGGCATTCGACGAACAGGGACAGGCCGATACCAAGGCCCGCAAGGTGGAAATCTGCACGCGTGCCTACCGGCTTCTGACGGAACAGGCAGGTTTTGCGCCGGAAGACATCATCTTCGATCCGAACATCTTTGCGGTGGCGACCGGGATCGACGAACACAACAATTATGGTGTCGATTTCATCGAGGCGACCCGCGAGATCATCGAGACCCTGCCGCATGTGCATATTTCCGGCGGCGTCTCGAACCTCTCCTTCTCCTTCCGCGGCAACGAGCCAGTGCGCGAGGCAATGCACGCCGTGTTCCTCTATCACGCCATCCAGGCGGGCATGGACATGGGCATCGTCAACGCCGGCCAGCTTGCGGTGTACGACCAGATCGAGCCGGAGCTGAAGGAAGCCTGCGAGGATGTCGTGCTCAACCGCCGCGCCGATTCGACCGAGCGGCTCCTGGAACTGGCCGAACGCTTCAAGGGCACGGCCGGCGGGCAAGCCAAGGAGCGGGACCTGAAATGGCGCGAATGGTCGGTCGAAAAGCGGCTGGAGCATGCGTTGGTCAACGGCATCACCGAATTCATCGACGCCGATACGGAGGAGGCGCGGGAAAATGCCGCCCGGCCGCTGCATGTCATCGAAGGCCCGTTGATGGCCGGCATGAATGTCGTCGGCGACCTCTTCGGTTCCGGCAAGATGTTCCTGCCGCAGGTGGTTAAGTCCGCGCGCGTGATGAAGCAGGCGGTCGCGGTTCTCCTGCCCCACATGGAAGCCGAGCGGCTGGCAGGTGGCGGCGAGGGCGAGCGCCAGAGCGCCGGCAAGGTGCTGATGGCGACGGTGAAGGGTGATGTGCACGACATCGGCAAGAACATTGTCGGCGTCGTTCTCGCCTGCAACAATTACGAGATCATCGATCTCGGCGTGATGGTGCATGCCGCAAAAATCCTCGAGGTCGCGCGCGAGAGAAATGTCGATATCATCGGCCTTTCCGGCTTGATCACGCCGTCGCTTGACGAGATGGCGCATGTGGCCGCCGAAATGGAGCGCGAAGGCTTTGACATTCCGCTTTTGATCGGCGGCGCCACGACAAGCCGCGTACACACGGCGGTCAAGATCCACCCGCGCTACCGGCAGGGGCAGGCGGTCTACGTCGCCGATGCCAGCCGCGCCGTCGGCGTCGTCTCCAGCCTGCTGTCGCCCGAAGCCAAGGATGGCTATGTCGAGACAGTCCGCGCCGAATACAGGAAGGTCGCCGACGCGCATGCCCGCAACGAGCTGGAAAAGCAGCGGCTGCCGCTGGCAAGGGCCCGCGCCAACGCGCAGAAGGTCGATTGGGATAGCTATCAGCCGAAGACGCCGTCCTTCCTCGGCACCCGCGTCTTTCAGGATTGGGATCTTGCGGAACTGGCGCGCTATATCGACTGGACGCCGTTCTTCCAGACCTGGGAACTGAAGGGCGTCTACCCGAAAATTCTCGACGACGAACGCCAGGGCGAGGCTGCCCGCCAGCTCTTCGCCGATGCCCAGGCCATGCTGGCCAAGGTCATCGCCGAAAAATGGTTCGCGCCGAAAGCCGTGGTCGGTTTCTGGCCGGCCGGGGCGGTGGGAGACGATATCCGCCTGTTTGCCGATGAGACGCGGACGGCGGACCTTGCCACGTTCTTCACGCTGCGCCAGCAGATGAGCAAGCGCGACGGCCGCCCGAACGTGGCACTGTCCGACTTCCTCGCACCGGTGGAGAGCGGCAACCGCGATTATCTCGGCGGCTTCGTCGTCACCGCCGGCATCGAGGAAGTGGCGATCGCCGAACGCTTCGAGCGCGCCAATGACGATTATTCCTCGATCATGGTGAAAGCACTCGCCGACCGGTTCGCCGAGGCATTTGCCGAGCGCATGCACGAATATGTGCGAAAGGACCTTTGGGGCTATGCGCCGGACGAAACCTTCGCCCCGACCGACCTGATCAGTGAGCCCTACGCCGGCATCCGACCGGCCCCTGGCTATCCGGCGCAACCCGATCACACGGAGAAGGCCACCCTGTTTCGTCTGCTGAAGGCGGAGGAGGAAATCGGCGTCACGCTGACGGAAAGCTTTGCCATGTGGCCGGGCTCCTCGGTCTCCGGCCTCTATATCGGCCACCCTGAAGCCTATTATTTCGGCGTTGCCAAGGTCGAGCGCGACCAGGTCGAGGACTACGCCGCGCGCAAGGACATGCCGATCGAGGAAGTCGAACGCTGGCTGGGACCGATCCTCAATTACGTCCCGGCGCCGCAGGCAGAAGCAGCGGAATAGGCTCTATCGGGAGTTACTCGTCGGGGTCAGGTGAACTCCGGCGGCAGCACCGGTCGTTGTTGAGCGTGCAAAGCTTCCGGGCGGAGCGGCGAACGGTAGTTCGCCAGCCAGAAGCAGTCTTTCGTCCATAGCTCAACGTCCCTCAGCATTTATGGTGTTCAGCCGAAATATCTGCGTAAAGAATGTCTTATCCGACAGGTGGCGAAGCAGAGCGGCAATTGCGGCAGTTGCCGCTACCGCGAAGGCGAGCCGCCCGGCAAGAACGCCGTGAACATTGGCGCCAAGCGAGATCACGACCAGAGTGTCCTCAATCACGCTGTGCGCGAAGCCCATGAACACACAGGAAAGAAAGATCTGACGTGGTGATATTGCGCCCGATTGCGCCTCGCGGATCAGAAGACCGGCGCCGTAGGAAATTCCGAGGAACAATCCGACAGCGGTGAGATGCCCCGCTTCGCTGCCAATACCGGCAAGGCGCAAGACAGGCGAAAGAGCCTTCATCAGCAATTCCAGCACTCCCGTCACCTTGAGAATTTCAAGGCCCCACGACAGGACGACGAGGATGATTAACATCCAGATCATGGTCTCTCCAAGACCACGGAGATATTCGGCCCAATCGGGTGCGGAGCTTATGGGAATCCAGGCCGGGCTCGCCGGAGCCGATAACCAGCCTGTGGCCGTCAGAACATGGTGCAGTAGAAATGCGTAGAACAAACCGCCCGCGATGCGCAGCACCGTCGTGGCGATCATGCCCGGGCCTGCCTTCTGGATGATCTTCTGCTCGACGGGCAAGCCGTGCGCGAACAGGATGAGCGCCGAGAACACCGTGATATTCGCCTCGCTGAGGGACGATGCAGGAACGAGCGTGAAGATAAGCGGGACTGCGCCCCATATCCCGACGAGCATTGCCGTCAGCCAAGCCAGACCCAGCTCCGGGGGAAGCCCAACCAGACGCATGACCGGCGCAAAAACAGGGGCCACCATCTCGATCGCTCCCATTCTCGACAACAGCTCCGTCAAGATCGCGATGGAGATCGTGATCTTGACGAGCACCCAGTAGATTTCCAGGGTTTCCCTGGTTTTGCGCAAGGCGGAGATCAACAACAGCATCAGAGGCTCCTTTTTGGTTGCCTCGATCTGTTAATCCGAGCCGATTCGCATTTTTGGTCAGAAATTGCAGTTCCGTGCAATTTTATTGCAAATACCCGGTTGGTGGTTATGCTGTGAAAGATGGATCGGATCGACCGGAGACTCTTGAACCTTATGCAGCGCGATGCATCGCGCACGAATGTCGATCTGGCAGACGAGGTGGGCCTGTCTCCCTCCAGTTGCCTGCGCCGCACACAGCGGCTGCGAAAATCAGGTGTAATCGACCGGATTGTCGCGATCCTGAACCCGGCAAAGGCCGGGCGTGTGATCAAGGCGCTGGTTGCGGTGGAACTGAAATTGCACGGCGAACAGCACATGCGCCGCTTTCTGGACATCGCGATCGCCGAAGAGGCGGTTTCACACGCCTATGCCGTTACTGGCGAAACCGATGTCGTTTTAATGCTGCGCCTGCGCGATATGGAAGAATTCGACTCTCTCTGCGAGAGGTTATTCCGCGATCAGACCAATGTCGCCCGCTTCTTCACCATGATGATAATTCGCACGGCGAAAGAGGAAACGGCAATTCGGCTCTGATTGTGCGCCGCGTGCTCTGGCTGGCGTGATGACTTTCGTCCCATGCTGCCGCAGATTTGAAGCCGGGATTGAGAAGAGCGCCTTGGTTCGTGTATGGGACCGCTATGTGTCCGGCATCGCCACATGGATTGATGCGCGGCCGCAAAGGAGATCCATGGCCGAAGACAAGCAGGACACGATCGCCCTTCTCAAGGCGATTGCTCAAAGCCCGAAACGTGACAACAGCGCCTATCACCAGGCCGTCGCCGAGGCGCGCCGGGCCTTCGCGGAGGCCGAGATTGCGCTCGGCGGACCGGTCCGGGTGCGGACCAAAACCAAAAGGAAGCGCAGCGGCGAATATGTGGTCAAATGGACGTTCAAACGTCTGACGTGACAGACCGTGTTTTCGATCGCGTCATCACTGACGCCGGCGAGGGGCACCCGTGCGTGACAGTCACCGCCCCCTTCTCGAAATCACCTCACCCCTTGATATACCACCCCCACGGCTCGTCGCTGTTGTACCGGGTGATCTGCTTCGTCTCCAGATAGTTCGCAAGTCCCCAGCGGCCGAGTTCGCGGCCGATGCCGGATTGCTTGTAGCCGCCCCACGGCGCTTCGGTGAAGGTCGGCTGCGAGCAGTTGACCCAGACGATGCCGGCGCGCAGCGCCTCGGCCACGCGCTCGGCGCGCATCACGTCCTTCGACATGACGGCGGCGGCAAGCCCGAAGCGGCTGTCATTGGCCATGCGGATCGCATCGTCCTCGTCCTTGAACGGCTTGACGCAGACGACGGGACCGAAGATCTCCTCCTTCCAGACGTAGCTGTCCTCGCTGATGTCGGTGAGCACCGTCGGTTCGATGAAGTAGCCGCGGTCGAGACCGGCGGGGCGCCTGCCGCCAAAGGCAACCGTCGCACCGTCGATGCGGGCGCGCTCGATTGCTGAAACGATCTTGTCGTATTGCCCCCTGGAAACGATCGGGCCGAGCAGGGTACCCTCGTCCATGCCGTTGCCGATCCTGATCTTCGCCGCTTCCTCGCATAGCCGCGAAACCACGGCGTCATAGATGCTTGCCTGGACCAGTACTCGCGAAGTGGCGGAACAGACCTGGCCCTGGTTCCAGAAGATGCCGAACATGATCCATTCGACGGCCTTGTCGATGTCGCTGTCGGCGAAGATGACGAAAGGAGATTTGCCGCCGAGTTCCAGGCTGACGTTCTTGATGTCCTGTGCGCCGGCCATCATCACCTTGCGGCCGGTGGAAACCGAGCCGGTGAAGGCGAGCTTGTCTACAAGCGGATGCTCTGTCAGCGGCTCGCCGGCCTGCGGCCCGGTACCGGTGACGATGTTGAGCACACCGGCCGGAAGATCGACCTCCTCGGCAATGACGCCCAGTTCAAGTGCGGTGAGCGGCGTCAGTTCCGAGGGTTTCAGCACCATGGTGCAGCCGGCAGCAAGGGCAGGGGCCACCTTCCAGGCGGCCATCAGCAGCGGATAGTTCCACGGGGTGATCGCGCCGACGACACCCAGCGGCTCGCGTACCACCCTTGACGAGAAACGCGGTTCGCTGAGCGGGATCGTTTCTTCCGGATTGCGATCGAGTTCCTCGGCAAGGCCGGCATAATAGTTGAAACAGTTGACGACATCGTCGATGTCCCACAGGGCCTCGGGCAGGGGTTTGCCGTTGTCGGCGACCTCGAGCCTGGCGAGAAACTCCCGCTTCTCGGCGATCTTTTCTGCCATGGCGCGCAGATAGCCGGCGCGCTCGGTTCCAGTGAAGTGCGGCCAGGGACCGGAATCGAAGGCGTAACGCGCCGCTTTCACGGCCTTGTCGATGTCGCCGCTGGTGCCGGCCGGAGCCTTGTGGATTACCGCTTCGGTCGCCGGATCGACGACATCCAGTGTCCCGCCCTTTTCAGGCCTGACCCATTCGCCGTCGATGTAAAGCCTGTCCTGCATGTCGCCGTCCCTTCTAGATCAGCTCGAGAATGGCTTGGCTGCCGCCGTGACGCCGGTGACCATTTTTATCCGCATCGAATTGGCTGGAGTTTATCGTTCGGCGCCGGATTGTCGAGGAGCCCGTAAGGGCGGCAACCAGGTCTTGGCCGGTCCCGGCGACAGCGATCGATCCGGCGTCCGGCGCCGACATCCGGGAAGGTGCTTTCGGGGCGTATAAAGGCACTTCTTCCATTTTCGCCGGGGGATGAGATTTCGGGCGCCGGAACATGACTGATTTTCTCGATTCTATGGCCTGTTACGCCGATTGCTGAAATATCTGAGCAACATCAGATACTTACGAGAAAATTGATTTTTTTGAAATTGAGCTGTTGACTTCGTTTGAGGGGTGGGACTATAAACCGCTCACCAACGAGGGCGGCGGCGCTGCTGGCGACCGACGAACTCGCTCTGAAGTTTCTTTAGGAAATTGCGA
>NZ_JAEUAO010000007.1 GCF_019511375.1 Rhizobium herbae | reverse complement strand
GGATGTGCTCGCGGGTCTGCGGCATCGGGCCGTCGGCAGCCGAGCAAACCAGGATCGCGCCGTCCATCTGCGCCGCACCGGTGATCATGTTCTTGACGTAGTCGGCGTGGCCGGGGCAGTCGACGTGGGCATAGTGACGGGCCGGCGTCTCATATTCGACGTGCGCCGTCGAGATGGTGATGCCGCGCGCCTTTTCTTCCGGGGCGGCGTCGATCTGGTCATACGCCTTGAACTCGCCGAAATACTTCGTGATCGCTGCCGTCAGCGACGTCTTGCCATGGTCAACGTGGCCGATCGTGCCAATGTTAACGTGCGGCTTGTTGCGCTCAAATTTGCTCTTTGCCATGGGTACGTTTCCTGTGATCAATGAGAATGCATCATCCGGCGGCGCCGGTTTGGGGAGGCGTTTAAGGGTTTCGGAAGAATTGCGCAAGACTTAATTATCTCGCCCGCTTCCAACACCTTGGCCTTTTGATGACGCTTAGATGGTGATTGCCGCGCGCAATTCCAACACAAGAGGCGCAAAAGACGAAAGTCGGCCCGCTTCAATGGCTTGTGCTAAATTATTAAAGAAAGACTCTAAACGCCGGTTACGGGGCCGTTTGCTGGAGCGGGTAGCGGGAATCGAACCCGCGTATTCAGCTTGGAAGGCTGCTGCTCTACCATTGAGCTATACCCGCGGGGTCTTGATCCGTCTGACAGAATGGTGGAGGGAGTTGGATTTGAACCAACGTAGGCTGAGCCAACGGATTTACAGTCCGTCCCCTTTAACCACTCGGGCATCCCTCCATATTCTGTCGGGATCAAGCGACCAGGCATTTCGATCGAAGCGCGTTGCCGGAGCAAGGCGCCCCTTCGATCTGCGCCGGGTATATGACCGCCCCGTTTGATCCTGTCAACACGATCAATCAGAAAAAGTTGCGAAATTCGCCATAAAGATTGCGCGCCACCGATTTCGCGAAAAACGGTTCCCCGTTCCCCCCATCACCAGTATAAGGCAGGCATGAGCAAAGATATTCCGGGCGACAAGAGCGCCAAAGACAGCCATTACGCAACTCTTCGCCGCGCCCATCGCGATGCCCGGCGCGAGCGCGGCGAGATCCCGACGCCCGCCCAGGATCGCCGCAAGAAAACGGCAAAAGCCGACTGGAAGGCGCCGCAATTGGCGCCCGACCAGGTCCTGCTTTACGGCATCCACACCGTTCGCGCCGCGCTCGATAATCCTGAACGCAGGATCACCAAGCTGTCCGTGACGCAGAATGCACTTGTCCGTCTTGAAACCGGGCCCGTCGAATCGCTCGGCTTCCCGGTCGAGATCGTCTCCCCGCAGGACCTCGACAAGTTGCTCGGACCCGATGCCATTCATCAGGGCGCGATGCTGGAGACCGTGCCCCTGCCCGTTCGCCGCCTGTCGGCGCTAAAGGACAGCCCGCTGATCCTCGTGCTCGACCAGGTCACCGATCCGCACAATGTCGGCGCCATCATGCGCTCCGCCGTCGCCTTCAATGCCGGTGCGCTGATCACCACCATGCGCCACAGCCCGACGGAATCGGGGGTGATGGCGAAATCCGCCTCCGGCGCGCTTGAAATGATCCCCTATATCCAGATCACCAATCTCGCCGATGCGCTGGAGGAACTGCACAAGCTCGGCTTCGTTTCGATTGGCCTTGATTCGGAAGGACCGGCACCGCTCGAAGAGACGCTGTCCGGCAACAAGATTGCGCTCGTGCTCGGCGCCGAAGGCAAGGGTCTGCGGCAGAAGACCCGCCAGACCGTCAACGCGCTTGCCCGGCTCGATATGCCCGGCGCCATCAAGTCGCTGAATGTCTCGAATGCAGCGGCAATCGCCATGTATGCGGCGCGCAGCTACCTGGCCAAGGTCTGATCAGCGTTACGGTATGATGCTCGGCTTGTTGAGCGAAAATCGGGCTTCGGGACAACCATCCCGAATCTTGCGCCATGTGGTCACGTTGAGTTCCATTTCGCAACGCGCCAGATAGGCCATGTCGCCGACCCGGATACAGGCGGTCTGGCCAAGTTGAAGTTTCGAGCCGTCGCGATTTCGGCAGGTGCAGCGCGCGTCGGGGGGCGATGCAAAAGACAGCGTGGAAAACATTCCGGCAAATACCGAAACGAGAAAGACCAACAAAAGAGCCGCAACGCTTTTCATAAGCGGAGCTTAATACAAAAAGGCTCGTTTTCAAAGCAAAGCAGGCAGACCGCACGCCGGCGCCCCGCGTCGGTCACGCCTTTTTCAGAAATTCAGTGCGCAACACCAGACCCTTGATCTTGGCGTGGCGGCATTCGACCTCGTCCGGATTGTCGGTGAGGTGGATGCCCTTGATCATCGTCCCACGCTTCAGGGTCTCCGATGTGCCCTTGACCTTCAGATCCTTGATGAGCGTGACATTATCGCCCTCGTTGAGGATCGTACCGTTGCTGTCCCTGACGTCCATTTTCGATTCCAGTTCATGATGATGTCGGCGCAAGCCTGTAATCGGGCTCTAGCGCCTTGGACCGCGCCTGTCCAGTCGACCGCGAGAGGGGTCGACAACTCACGACGCGAAAACGGTTGTCTTAGCCATCGCAGCACAGAAAAAGCCGGGCACCTCGTCGTGCCCGGCTTTTCAAGAATCGGCGACCCCGCCTCGATCAGGCGGCGATGTCGAAATGACCGCGGTCGGCGATTGCCTTCTCGGCCCCGGCGATCGCTGCATCCTTCGCATCCGGGCCGATGGCGAGGCCTTCGGCACGAACGAATTCGACGTCGGTGATGCCGATGAAGCCGAACACCGTGCTCAGGTACGTTTCCTGATGGTCCATGGCGCTGAGCGGAGACGCGCCCGAATAGTGGCCGCCACGTGTCGAGGCAACGATCACCTTCTTGCCCTTTGCCAGGCCTTCGACACCGGATTCGGTGTAGCGGAAGGTGGTTCCGGCAACGAGAATTCGGTCGATCCAGGTCTTCAGCTGGCTGGGAATGGTGAAATTGTACATCGGCGCGCCGACGACGATGACGTCTGCAGCGAGGAATTCGGCAAGCGAGGCACGCGCCGCATCAAGCTCGGAAACCAGTGTCGCATCGAGCCCTTCCGGATTGGCCGAGGCGGCCATCAGGTGCGAACCGTTGAGATGCGCCAGCGGATCAGCGGCAAGGTCGCGATAGGTAACGGTGTCGCCCGGGCGCTCCGCCTTGATCCGCGCAACGATCGATGCCGTCAGGCGGCGGGATACGGAATGGTCTCCGAGGATACCGGAGTCGATATGGAGAATGTTCATGGATTGCACCTTTATGTCCTGGGTGGCGTTTGGGTGCGTTACATATGAATTCAAAACAATCAGCCGATAAGTCCGCCCTTTTTTGACAGACTGTTTCCTGATAGAGACAATTTGGTCTCGACTTTGCTTGTCTGGAAGGTGTGGAATGCAAGACCTGAACGATCTCGCGCTGTTTGCCGCCGTGGTGAAACACAAGGGCTTCTCCGCCGCGTCGCGGGCCCTCAGCATTCCGAAATCCAAGCTCAGCAAACATGTCGCGCGCCTGGAGCAGCAGCTTGACGTTCGCCTGCTCGAACGCTCGACGCGCAAGCTGCGCGTGACCGAGATCGGCCAGGCCTTCTACGAGCGCTGCGAAACGATCCTGTCCGGCGTCGAAGCCGCGGAAGCGGTGGTCGCTGCGGCCAGAAGCGGGCCGTCGGGCATCGTCCGGCTTGCCTCGCCTATCGGCTTCACGCCGATGCTCGCGCATATCCTGCCTGACTTCCACAGGCGCTATCCCGAGGTAAGGCTGCTGATCACCACGACCAACCGACGCGTCGACCTCGTCGAAGAACGAATCGATATCGCATTGCGGGCGCGCGATCAGCTCGATACCGACAACCATCTGATCGTCCGCAAGCTCGGACAGGCGCGCCAGTTCCTTGCGGCCAGCCCGGCACTGATGGCCCGCCTCGGCAACGTGACGATCGACACGCTCGGAAAGATGCCGACGCTTTCTATGAACGAACAACACGGCTCCGACACCTGGCAACTCCTTCATACCGATGGCATGAAGCGCGAAATCGCTCACCAGCCCATCATCGGCTGCAGCGATTTTGCCATTTTGGAGCGCGCGGCGATCGAAGGGGTCGGCATTGCGCTTCTGCCGGATCATCTTTGCGGGCGCGGCTTCCGCACCGGCGTGCTCTTGCCCGTGCTGCCGGAATGGTCGTCAAACGACGCGATCGTGCATCTGGTCTTCACCTCGCGCCACGGCCTGCTGCCCGGCGTCCGCGCGCTGATTGACTTCCTTGTGGAAAATCTGCCTCGCGCCATGTCGCGTTGCACGGAGATCGATCCAGCGCCGGCGATGCTCGCCGCGGCAGAATAATACAGGCAGCACTTCGGCGACCTCTATTCGAATGTTTCCGAAACGCGCAATCTGATGCCATCAGCGAATCGGCGGCCGCAGGGAGCAACTTATCATGACGATCGAACGGCGGCGGCGCATCATCAAAACGCGCAGGACCGCTATCGGCACCGCACTCGTTGCCGGCATCTCGTTTCTCGCGGGCATGACCGACGCCGCCGGGCTCCTCGTCGCGGGCAGCTTCGTTTCCTTCATGAGCGGCAACACGACGCGTGCCGCAGTGGCCCTCGCGGAGGGACAAACGCGATATGCCGTCATCCTGCTCGGCGCACTCCTTACGTTCGTCGTCGGCAACGCGCTGGGCATCATTGTTGCCCACAACGCCAGCCGGCGCACGTTTCGCGTCCTCTGCGGGGTGACGCTAATCCTCGGCCTTGCGGCCGGGGCCACCAATCCCGCCCTCTCAACGTTTCAGTTCTACGCGATCGTGCTTGCCATGGGGCTCGTCAATGCCGCTGTCGAGCACATCGAGGGACTGCCCATCGGGCTCACCTACGTGACCGGCGGTCTGTCGCGCTTCGGCCGCGGCATCGGCAGCTGGGTTGTCGGCGCACCCCGGCGCGACTGGGCCATGCAGATCGTTCCCTGGCTCGGCATGGCCGCCGGCGGTATCTGCGGCGCCTTTCTCGAACGGGCGCTGGGCGCCGGCGTGCTCTGGCTGACCTGCACCTTGTCGGCGGTGATCGCCATCGTCGTCTTCTTCATTCCGCCGCGGCTGCAGCAGCGCCACGCCCATCGCACCCAGCCGGCTCCCCTGACAACCCGGCCGAAACAACGTCCGTGACCGTGCCACGCGAGGCCGGCAACGCAGGAACGCCGCGGCGATCGCCGCACCCGCCAGATCTTGAAAAGCGGAAGGACAACCGCATTTTCCCTTTACACACGATCAGAATATGCTAACTCCCTGCTCCACATGCTGCCCTTATAGCTCAGTTGGTAGAGCACCTGATTTGTAATCAGGGGGTCCCGGGTTCGAGTCCTGGTGGGGGCACCATTCTTTTCCTTTCCCATGTTGATCTTTTATGCATGATACCGATGGTATCGGCGGCGTGACATCTGCTGCCAGTTGAAGAACGGACGCGCAGGACTTCTTCGAGGCGTTCAGTCCGCGGACGCCCATTCGTAAAACATACAGGCATTCCATGGCTCGCACGTTCAAAACCATCGCTTTCGCCGCCTCCGCCACCCTCGAGGCGCAGAAGGCTGCGGAGGAGTTGATCGCCCTTTACGGCCAGCATGATCCCGAGGAGGCAGATGTCATCGTGGCGCTCGGCGGCGATGGCTTCATGCTGCATACGCTGCACAAAACGATGAATTCCGGCAAGCTGGTCTACGGCATGAACCGCGGCTCCATCGGCTTTCTGATGAACCGCTACAGCACGGAAAACCTGCACGAGCGGCTCGCCGCGGCCGTCGAAAACACCTTCCGGCCGCTGGAAATGCAGACTGTCGATTCGGACGGCAAGCGCTTCGCAGCGCTCGCCATCAACGAGGTCTATCTCTTTCGCCAGTCATACCAGGCGGCCAAGCTGCGGGTCGTCGTCGATGGTCGCGTCAGGCTCGAGGAACTGATCTGCGACGGCGTGCTGCTGTCGACTCCGGCGGGGTCCACCGCCTACAATCTCTCAGCCCACGGCCCGATTCTGCCGCTCGAAGCGCCGCTTTTGGCACTCACCCCGGTCAGCCCCTTCCGGCCTCGCCGCTGGCGCGGCGCGCTTCTGCCCAACAAGGTGACCGTCGATATCGCCATTCTCGAACCGGACAAACGCCCGGTCAACGCCGTGGCCGATCATGTCGAGGTCAAGTCCGTGGTCACGGTGCGCATTGCCGAATCCGAGAAGATGACGGCGCATATCCTTTCGGACCCCGATTATTCCTGGTCGGACCGGATCCTTGCCGAACAATTCTCCAACTAGCGCAGATGACAAACACATCCCCGCAATCACTTGAATTGGAATCGATTCCGACCGAAGGTGCTGCGGGAATTGACGTGCCTCGGGATCCGCCGGGCATGCAGGCATCCGCGCTGTCACATGAGCGCACCAAGGGCGAGAGACGATGCTCCAGTTTCGAAACGTCAGCATAGCCAGGCTTTGCGCCTGCTGCATCGCCTTGGCTCTGGCAGCAGGGTCAACTGCCCGTGCCGACACCGCGCTCATGCCTGACAATATCATTTTCGTCACGAGCACCGGCTATTGGGAAAAGAGCGGTGATCCGCTCAGCGTGGCCGATCCGAACGTCGCCAAAACGCAAAGCACCCCTGCAGCCGGCGCCACGGCGCAGCGCGGATACTACAAACTGGTTGCCGTGCGCCAGCCGGAAGGAAACACGCACGTCTTCCTGCAACAGATCGCTCTGGACGCCGCAGGACCGAAGGTGGTGTCCTCCGCCGAACTGGAGGAATTTTCCTCCATGAAGGCCTATGTGACCGATATCCGGCCAGAAACCTCCGACGGCGTCGCCCGGCAGCCGGGGCTGTTTGCCACCGTCTACCTGAAGACCGATCCGGCAGCACCGGAGCCTGAAACCTGGACGGTGCTGATCGACGACATCGGCGACATCAAGATCGAGCGCGAAACCAACTGAACTCATAGGTGCAAAAGCGAAAAGCCGGGTCTTTGCGGCCCGGCTTTTCGTGTGTCTCTGTTCTTTTCTCACGCGAGGTCGTCGACGACCGCGTCGGCACTGCCGCTCACCCTGTGGGCAAGCGCCGCTTCCATGAACTCGTTGAGATCGCCATCGAGCACGTCATCCGGCGCAGTACTCGAGACGCCTGTGCGCAGGTCCTTCACCAACTGGTAGGGCTGCAGCACGTAGGAGCGGATCTGGTGGCCCCAGCCGATATCGGTTTTCGACGCGGCTTCGGCGTTGGCCGCGTCTTCCCGCTTCTTCAGTTCCGATTCGTAGAGGCGCGCGCGCAGCATGTCCCAGGCCTTGGCCTTGTTCTTGTGCTGCGACCGTTCCTGCTGGCACTGGACGACGATGCCGGACGGCATGTGCGTGATACGCACCGCCGAATCCGTGGTGTTGACGTGCTGACCACCGGCGCCGGACGAACGGTAGGTGTCGATGCGGCAATCGCTCTCGTTGATGTCGATCTGGATCGAATCGTCGACCACCGGGTAGACCCAGATCGAAGAGAACGACGTATGACGGCGGGCATTGCTGTCGTAGGGCGAGATGCGCACCAGGCGATGCACGCCCGATTCGGTCTTCAGCCAGCCATAGGCATTGTGGCCCTTGACGAGCAGGGTTGCAGATTTGATGCCGGCTTCTTCACCGTCATGGATTTCCATGAGTTCCACCTTGAAGCCCTGCCGTTCGGCCCAGCGGGTATACATGCGCAGCAGCATGTTTGCCCAGTCCTGGCTCTCGGTGCCGCCGGCGCCGGAGTGCACTTCGAGATAGGTATCGTTGCTGTCCGCCTCGCCCGACAGCATGGCTTCGACCTGGCGACGGGCCGCTTCGGACCGAAGAGCCTTCAACGCCTCTTCCGCTTCCTTGACGATATCGGCATCGCCCTCTTCCTCGCCGAGTTCGATGAGGTCGATGGCATCCTGCATCTGCCTTTCTAAAGAACGAACGCCGTTGATGCCGTCATCGAGTTGCTGGCGCTCGCGCATCAGCTTTTGCGCTTCGGCCGCATCGTTCCAGAGGTTCGGATCCTCGGCCTTGTTGTTCAACCAGTCCAGTCGTCTTATCGCCTGGTCCCAGTCAAAGATGCCTCCTCAGCAGGCTTATGGCCTGCTTGATTTCGTCGACGATATTCTCGATTTCGGTCCGCATTGTCCTGCTTCTTGCGCTGGAATGAAATGTGCGCCGTGAATAACGACGCCCGCCGCTCCTGTAAAGACGGCGGGCGTCGGTAAAGGCAGATTAGACGCGTTAAAACAGTCCGCTTGAGCCGCGGTTGATGGCGTCGTTTGCCTGTGGCGAAGCCTTCAGGATTTCCTCCGGCGGAATGTACTCGGCGCCGCCATCGATCACCGAGAAGCTCTCGGCCGGACCAGTCCCGGGCTTGAAGGCTTCGATGATCGTGTCCGGGTCGCCTTCGGCCGCCGCCATGCCGGTCTTGCGGTTGACGGGAATAAGGCTCATTCCCTCCGGCGGCACGAACTTGACGGGGCGCGTGCCCTGCATCGCTACCTGCATGAAATCGTTGAACACAGGTGCCGCAAGCCCGCCGCCGGTTGCACCGCGTCCAAGCGGCGCCGGATTGTCGAAGCCGAGATAGAGGCCGGCGACCATGTCCGGCGTGTAGCCGACGAACCAGGCATCCTTCTCGTCATTGGTCGTGCCGGTCTTGCCGGCCACCGGACGGTCGAGCTTGATCTTGCCGGCGGCGGTGCCCCGGGTGATCACGCCTTCCATCATCGAGGTGATCTGATAGGCGGTCATCGGATCGAGAACCTGCTCGCGATTGTCGGTGAGAACCGGCTCTTCCTGGTTCTCCCAGTCGGCGGCATTGCAGTTGTCGCAGGTGCGCTCCTCATGACGGAAGATCGTCTTGCCGTAGCGGTCCTGGATCCGGTCGATCATCGACGGCTTGATCTGCTTGCCGCCATTTGCGAGCACGGCATAGGCCGAAACCATCCGCAGCACCGTCGTCTCGCCCGAACCGAGCGACATCGCCAGCACCGGCATCATCTTGTCGTAGATCCCGAACCGCTCGGCATACTCGGCAACAAGGTTCATGCCCATGTCATTGGCAAGCCGCACCGTCATCAGGTTGCGCGACTTCTCGATGCCGAGGCGCAGCGTCGAAGGACCGGCCGAACCGCCGCCATAGTTTTCCGGGCGCCAGACCTGGCCGCCGGTGACGAGCTCGAACGGTGCGTCGAGGATGACGGAAGCCGGCGTATAGCCATTGTCGAGCGCTGCCGCGTAGACGAAGGGCTTGAAGGACGAACCGGGCTGACGCATCGCCTGGGTCGCTCGGTTGAACTCCGACTGCCCATAGGAAAAACCACCGGCCATGGCAAGAACGCGGCCGGTCTGCGGGTCCATGGCAACCAGGCCACCCTGCACCTTGGGGGGCTGGCGCAACCGGTATTCGCCGTCCACGTCCGTCGCCTCGACATAGACGACATCGCCCGGGCCGACAACGCCTTCGGGAGACTTCGCCGTCTTGCGGTCACCCGTCGAGGAACGATAGGCCCAGCGCATGTTGGCTTCCGGGATGCGTCCGGTCACGCGATCGGTGCCGATCTTGCCCGCGCCGTCCTTCTCCGGCTGGATGCCGATTTCGGCACCGCTCTCATCGACGGCGAGCACGACGGCAAGCTTCCATTCCGGCACATCGGAAAGCGCTTCAAGCTTGCCGAGCGGCTCGCCCCAGTCACCGCCGATTTCGATCGTCTTCAGCGCGCCATGGAAACCGCGTCGCTCGTCATAGGAGACCAGGGCGTTCTGCAGCGCCTTGCGGGCTTCGACCTGCAGACGCGGATCAAGCGAGGTGCGAACGGACAGGCCGCCTTCATAAAGGGCATTATCGCCATAACGCTGGATGATCTGGCGGCGCACCTCCTCGGCGAAATATTCCGAGGCGAAGAGGTGCGATCCGCCACGCCGGACGCTGACGCCCAACGGCTGCTTCTTGGCTTCCTCGCCGTCGGCCTTGGTGACGTAGCCGTTCTCGACCATGCGGTCGATGACCCAGTCACGACGCTCGAGCGCCGCCTTTTCACGGCGGAACGGATGATAGTTGGAGGGCCCCTTCGGCAGCGCCGCGAGATAGGCGGTTTCGGCGATCGTCAATTCCGTCACCGACTTGTCGAAATAGGTGAGCGCCGCGCCGGCAATACCGTAGGAGTTCAGGCCGAAGAAAATTTCGTTGAGGTAGAGTTCGAGAATGCGGTCCTTGCTGTAAGCCTGCTCGATGCGGAAGGACAGGATCGCTTCCTTGACCTTGCGGTCGATGGTCTGGTCAGCTGAAAGAAGGAAGTTCTTGGCGACCTGCTGGGTGATCGTCGAGGCACCGACGGGCCGGCGGCCGGAACCGAAGTTCTGCAGGTTGACGGCGATGGCGCGCGCAAGACCGGTGATATCGACGCCCGGGTGCTGATAGAAATTCTTGTCTTCCGCCGAAATGAAAGCGGCCTTGACGCGGTCGGGAATGGCCTGGATCGGCAGATAGAGGCGACGCTCGCGGGCATACTCGGCCATCAGCGCGCCATTGCCTGCGTGGACGCGCGTCGTTACCGGCGGCGCATAGCTGTTGAGAACCTCATAATCCGGCAAGTCCTTGGTGATGTGGCCAAGATAGATGGCGGCTGCCGCGGCCACGCCAAGCACCAGAAATGCGCCAATGCCGAAGAAATATCCAATCAGTCTGATCATCAGCCAGATACCGGTATCCTGTTGTCGTTTCTCTGTGCGGAGCACGCGAGCATGGTGGGCCTAGCCTGCACCTTGTCCGAATGCAATCACGCCGAACGAATTAAACCGCAAAGAACGCCGGAAATCCGGCAGTCTCCCGCGTTTCATTTTTACGACCGGCTACCTCTTTCGGGGTCACCGGCCACGCAATCAGATTTCCGGATAGCGACCGGATTGTGAGCAAAATAGGGCTCTGTGCATATTAAACACGCCGCATCCCCTTGGAAACGATATCGCTGTTACTTGAGCGACACAAATCACATCAAACGTCATTGGTTTGAAAAAGGCGAGGAGATTAGCCGCCGTTTGCCACCGACCCGCCGCGATAGGCGCGGACCGCACCGGCCAGAAGGCCCGCGACTTTCTTGCGCCAGACCGGGTCGACCAGCAATTTCTCGTCCTGCTTGTTGGACAAGAAGCCGAGTTCAAGCAGGATCGAGGGCACGTCCGGCGCTTGCAGGACTCGGAAGCCAGCATAGCGGTGGGGATTGTTGATGAGGTTGATCTGCCCCTCGAACGACGAGACCACGGCGCGGGCAAGATTGACGGAGAACGCCTGCGTCTCGCGGCGCGTCAGATCGATAAGAATGTCGGCCACCTCGGCGGGTTCACTCGTCAACGTCATTCCGGCGATCTCGTCGGACAGGTTTTCGCGCTCGGCAAGATTGGCCGCAAGATGGTCGGATGCCTTGTCGGAGATGGTGTAGACGGTCGCGCCGCGGATGTCGTGCTGCTTGAGCGTATCGGCATGGACGGAGATGAACAGGTTGGCGCCGCGCTGGCGAGCGATCTGCACCCGTTCAGGCAAGGACAGGAATTCGTCCTTTTCCCGCGTCAGGAACGCCTTGACACCCGTTTCCTTATTGAGCGTCTCCACGAGTTCGCCCGCGAAGGCGAGCGTCACGCTCTTCTCCTCCATCTTGGTGTCGGTCCCGATCGCGCCGGTGTCGATGCCGCCATGGCCAGCGTCGACGGCGATCACGAATTCTCCTGCAGCGGGCGGCTCGAGGACACGGTCCGTTTTGGTGGCCGTGACCGTACCCGTCCATTTCTGCTCTTCAATAAGCCGCGAGAAACGCTCCTCGGTCACACGCTCCGCATCGAGGACTAACCGGAAGCCCCTGCCCTCCTCGTCGGCCTTCACGTCAGCAACGGTGATGGCCACCGGCTTCTTTGCCGTCAGCACGACACGCGAACTGCCGGCCCCCATGGCACCGTAGCGGATTTCCGAGAACAGGCCACGGGCGGCGAGATCCTCCGGCTTCAATCCAAATGATGTCTCAGGCAAATCGACGATCACACGCGCCGGGTTGGCGACGTAGTGAACGAAGAAAACCGGCTTTTTGTCGAAATCGATGACCACTCGGGTACGGGCATCGTCACCCGCGATCCGGCCGCCATAGGCGAGCAACGGCGCATCGGCCGCTTGTGCGCCCGGTGCCGAACACAGGACGAAGAGCCCGAGCAAACAATGCCGCATCATCGCCGAGAGCATCAAACCCGCTTTTCCTTGTCGCCAACGCTTCGCCGGATGCGCGACCGGCGCACCACGGACACGGTCACCTGATCCAGAAAATGGCCATGCAGATCGCCGGTTGCCATTCCCATCATCCATGACGCCATATGGTTAACCAAAGCTTACCGAAAGCAGCAAACTTCGCCGGACCCCCGGTCACCGCACGAACAACATGCCCGGAAGGCGCCAAAACTGCATCCTGGCAGTGCATACCCGCACAAGCGAATCAATCAATATTATGGCGGTTCCGGCTTTTCCCTTGCCATTGTGACATAGAAAACATAAAAGCTTCACAGGGAGAAAGTGTTGACGGGATAGAATCGACGACCGGCAGCCAACGGGTTTTTGAAGCCCCGGCGCCAGAGCGTGATCGGAACCGGTAAGACCCGGTTCGACGTGGATCATGTCTCGGACAAGCAGTCGCGCTTCATCCGCCGTCGCTCCACCTTCTCTCTTGCATACCGAATCGTGAAATTCCGGCGGTGGCCGGTGCGTTTATGGTGACGATCACCGAAGGCCCGCGAGCGGGCACATTCATCGGGCCTCCAGGGCCTAACATTGGCATTCTTGTTTGGTCATTGACGTTGTCTCAGCAGTATCGGTCAGAAGTAAACAGGCCCCGGAACGAGACCGTTCCGGCTGCCGTCTGGCTGTTGGACCATCTCCCCGACCATGCAGGAACATTCACATCCGGCGAAAAACCTGAGCTGTATGGAACGTGTCCTCCCGGGCGCGGTCTTCCTGCCGTTTCTCGGTTGCGCCGAGGAGCACCACTTACATGGCAGAGAAAATGCTTATCGATGCGTCTCACGCTGAAGAGACGCGCGTCGTTGTCGTACGCGGAAACCGCATAGAAGAGTTCGACTTCGAATCCGAACACAAGAAACAGATCCGCGGCAACATCTACCTCGCGAAAGTTACACGCGTGGAGCCGTCGCTGCAGGCGGCCTTCGTCGACTACGGCGGCAACCGCCACGGCTTCCTGGCCTTCGCGGAAATCCACCCCGACTATTATCAGATCCCCCTCGCCGACCGTCAGGCACTGCTGAAGGCCGAGGCCGAGGAAGCGCGCCGCGACGATGACATCGAGCATGTCGAGACCGGCACGGATCTCGGCCCTGATCCCGAGGAGGAAACGGTAGCTGCAACGGAAGAAGCCGCCGTCGAGGCAGCCGAGACCGTCGATGTCGTGACAGAAGCCGTCGAGGTTCCGCCGCAAGCAGAAGAAAAGCCGAAGACCAAGGCCAAGCGCCCTCGCCGCACGAAGAAGGCTGCGGCGGAAGCGGCAGAATCTTCCGCGGAAAGCGCCGACGGCGAGGAAAGCTCGAGCGGCGAGATGGCCGCCATGGTCGATACCGACAGCATCTCGGAAGAAACACGTGGCCGCCGCCGCAACGCCGATGACGATGATGACGACGACGGTCATCCGGAAGAAAAGGAAGTCATCGAATCCGTTGGTGCAGAAGACGCCATGGAAGAAGTACCGGACCGCCAGGTCCGCAAGCCGCGCAAGCAGTATCGCATCCAGGAAGTCATCAAGCGCCGGCAGATCCTGCTGGTGCAGGTGGCCAAGGAAGAACGCGGCAACAAGGGTGCAGCGCTGACCACCTATCTGTCGCTTGCCGGCCGCTATTCGGTGCTGATGCCGAACACGGCACGCGGCGGCGGCATTTCCCGCAAGATCACCAACCTGCCGGACCGGAAGCGCCTGAAGGAAATCGCCCGCGCGCTCGACGTGCCGCAGGGCATGGGCGTCATCCTGCGTACCGCCGGTGCCAACCGCACCAAGGTCGAGGTCAAGCGGGACTTCGAATATCTGATGCGCCTGTGGGAAAACGTCCGCACGCTGACGCTGTCCTCGACCGCCCCCTGCCTCGTCTATGAAGAAGGCAGCCTGATCAAGCGTTCGATCCGCGACCTCTACAACAAGGATATCAGCGAGATCATCGTTGCCGGCGAGGAAGGCTACAGGGAAGCCAAAAGCTTCATGAAGATGCTGATGCCGAGCCACGCCAAGGTGGTTCAGCCCTACCGCGACGTGCACCCGATCTTCTCGCGTTCGGGCATCGAAGCCCAGCTCGACCGCATGCTCGTGCCGCAGGTGACGTTGAAGTCCGGCGGCTACATCATTATCAACCAGACCGAAGCGCTGGTGGCGATCGACGTTAACTCAGGCCGTTCGACCCGCGAGCACTCGATCGAGGACACCGCGCTCCAGACGAACCTCGAAGCCGCCGAGGAAGTCGCGCGGCAGCTGCGCTTGCGCGACCTTGCCGGCCTCGTGGTCGTCGACTTCATCGACATGGAAGAAAAGCGCAACAACCGCGCCGTCGAGAAGCGTCTGAAGGATCATCTGAAGAACGACCGGGCCCGCATCCAGGTCGGCCGCATCTCGCATTTCGGTCTGCTCGAGATGTCGCGCCAGCGCATCCGCGCGTCTGTTCTCGAATCGACGATGCAGACCTGCCCCCATTGCAATGGCACGGGCCACGTGCGTTCGCAGTCTTCCGTCGCCTTGCATGTCCTGCGTGGGGTCGAGGAATATCTGTTGAAGAACACGACGCACAACATCACCGTGCGCACGACGCCGGAGATCGCGCTCTACCTGCTCAACCACAAGCGCGGGACGATCGTTGATTATGAAGAGCGTTTCGGCGTCCAGATCATCGTCGAGGCTGATGCCCATGTCGGCGCACAGCATTTTGCCATCGATCGTGGCGAAGCCGTCGACAATCCGGTCAAGATCGAGCAGATCATCCAGTTCGAACCTGAGCCCGAGGAAGACGACGATATCGTCATCGAAGAGGATATCGAGGATGAAGAAGACGTCGTGGTCGAGGCCAAGGCTGAGCGCGCCGAGCGCGCGCCGGCCGCACAGGACGACGACCAGGGCAACCGCAAGCGCAAGCGTCGCCGCCGGCGTCGTGGCGGTCGCGGCACCGGCCCGAACGGTGAACAGACTCCCGCGGAAGCCGGCGCCCGCTCCGACGACATGTCGGATGAGGATGGCGACGAGGACGAAGGCGACGACGATGCCGCTGAGGTATTGGCCGATGACGCCCAGAGTGCCGGGTTGAGCGAGGAAGAACGCCAGAAGCGCAAGCGTCGCCGCCGCGGCAAGCGTGGCGGCCGGCGCAATCGGCCGGAGGAGGCCGAGGGCGGAAGCATTGTCGCCAGCGCCGAGACCGTGGACGAGGAGGAATTGGCGACGACATCCGACGAATCGCCGTCCACCGAGACCGAGGCGCCGGTATCAGCCGCAGCATCCGAAGAGCTGGCGCCCGAAGCACCTGCCATCGTCGAAGAAGAGGCAAAACCGGCCAAACCGAAGCGCAGCCGCAGCAAGAAAGCCGTCGCTGCCGCTCTTGAGGAAGCGCCGGTTGAGACCGCCGATGCGGAGGCTCAGGCAGCTATCGAGGCACAGCCACAGGACGCGGTGGTCGCTGAAGAACCCGTCGTCGAAAAGGCAGCCGCTTCCCTTGAGGAGACAAAGCCGGCCCGCGCCAACCGCGACATCGACTCGATCGCCAGCGAACCGATCGTCAAATCGTCTACCGCCACTGCCGACGGCGATGAGGCGCCGAAGCCCAAGAAGGGCGGCTGGTGGCAGAAGCGCGGCTTCTTCTGAGCAAAATCGGAAGAACCAGAACTGAAAAAACCGGCCAAGCGATTGGCCGGTTTTTTGGTGCCCGCCCCTGTTTCATAAGGAACAGCGAAAATACAACACGCATGGGATTGTCCCGCCGTGGACGAGATGGGCTCGTCCGACGCCAATCGGAGGAGACAAACATGCGATGCTTCGCTATCGCCGCGGCCGTTGCCGCCGTGCCGGCGATTTCGCTTGCGGCACCGATCCATGCCGACAGCTACGGTCGCCAACGCTTCAATGACTATTACTATAAGAGCTATGACACGGCCTATGAGCCGATTTGTGTGGTCCGAAAAATCCGCTCAGTTGACGAGCGGGGCAACCCGATCATCCGGAAAGTCCGCATTTGCCGCTAAAGCCTGCTGGTGGATATCATTGCGCGTCCTTTGGGCGCGCACCGCATGCCTCCGGGCTCCACCAACGCTTCACAGTTTTGATTCAGCATGATCGCTTTATGAATCCGAAAAATCAGGCAAGCAGCTGATTTCGTTCGGCAATCACGCCAGCCAGCGGGCGATGCGATCCATCGCCTCGGCCATGTCGGCCCCAGCGCCCGCATAGGAGAACCGCATCGCGCGATGCCCTTCGATCGGGTCGAAGTCCAGCCCGGGCGTTGCCGCGACGTTGATTTCGGCAAGCATCTTCTTGGCAAAATCCATGCTGTCATTGGTGAACCGGCTGACATCGGCATAGGCGTAGAAGGCGCCGTCCATCGGCGAGGCGATGGAGAAGCCGATCTCGGGCAGGCGTTTCAGCAGGAGTTCGCGGTTCGCGGCATAGGATGCCTTGTAGACGTCAAGCTCGGCCTCCGCGCCAAGGGCGGCCTCGGCGGCGATCTGCGACAATTCCGGCGGCGAGATGTAAAGGCTCTGGGCGATGCGTTCGAAGGCACGCACCTGCGTTTGCGGCAACACCATCCAGCCGATTCGCCAGCCGGTCATGCAATAATATTTCGAAAAGGAATTGATGATCACCGCCTCGTCGGTAACGCTGAGCGCCGTCGTCTCCTCGCCCGCAAAGGTCAGGCCATGATAGATTTCGTCCGAAATGAAGGCGATCCCGCACTCATGGCAATAGTCGGCCAGTGCTTTCAGTCCTGCCTTGCCGGTGACAGTGCCGGTCGGATTGGCGGGGCTTGCCAGGAGAACGCCGTTCAGCGGTTTTCCGGCTTTCGCCGCTGCTTTCTCAAGACTCTGCGGCGTCAGAGTGAAACCGCTTTCGGCATCCGCCTCGACTTCAACGACCGTCAGACCAAGCGCCGCCAGGATGTTGCGGTAAGCCGGATAGCCCGGCCGTGCGATGGCCACGCAGTCGCCGGGGTCGAACAGGGCGAGAAACGCCAGGTTGAAGCCGGCCGACGACCCCGTCGTCACAGCCACCCGCTGCGGATCGACGTCGACGCCATAGCGCGTGCGATAGTGCCTGGCGATCGCGATCCGCAGCGACGACGTTCCAAGCGCATCCGTGTAACCGAGCCGTCCATGTGCGAGCGCCGCACGCGCTGCCTCCAATGCGGCCTTCGGTGCCGGATGACTCGGTTGCCCAACAGCCATGGAAATCACCGGATATCCGGCCTCGCGGCGCTTCGTTGCCGCGGCCAGAACGTCCATGGCGTGAAACGGTTCGACGGAACTGCGGGTAGACAGCGGCTTCAACAGCACATCCTCGATGTTTTTTGACTTTCGCAGCCATTTGCCTGATCGCAATGGGCTTCACAAGTGCGCGAGGCCCGCATTAGCCTCGATTTTGCAGTTTCGTTTGGCGCCGCGCACCCTTATGATTGCCCGCGAATATTCTGTTGTCTTTCAAACAAGCCTGTTGACCCCGCCTTGGCAATTGAACGACAGACCACACGTAGGAAAAGGCAACGAGGAAGACATGGCATTCAACGCTCGCAAGATCACCGCCGCAACGCTTATCCTGCTTTCGGCGACGGCTGCGCTGCCACACGGCGCGCAGGCGTTGGATGACAAGCAAAAGCAGGAGATCGGCGAGTTCATCAAGGAATACCTCGTCGCCAATCCGGAAATCCTCCTGGAGGCTCAGCAGGCGCTGAAGAAGAAGCAGGCCGACGCGCAATTGCAGCAGGCCGAAGCTGCCATCAGCGACAATGAAAAGGCCATCTTCCAGTCGAAATATGACGTGACGCTCGGCAACCCTAACGGCGACGTGACCATCGTCGAATTCTACGACTACAATTGCGGTTATTGCAAACGCGCCCTGTCCGACATGGATGCCATTCTCGAAAAGGACAAGAACGTCCGCTTCGTGTTGAAGGAACTGCCGATCCTCGGACCGGATTCGATGGCCGCGCATAAGGTCAGTGCCGCCTTCCGCGATCTTGCGCCGGAGAAATACGGCGACTTCCACCGTGCGCTGCTCGGCGGCGAAGAGCGCGCGACGGAGGAAACCGCGATTGCCGTTGCAGGCAGGCTCGGCGTTACTGAAGCCGACCTTCGCAAGAAGATGGACGAGAACTCACAGGACGAAGCCGTCAAGGAAGCCTATACGCTTGCCAACAACCTCGGCATCACCGGCACGCCGTCCTATGTCATCGGCCGGGAGGCCGTTTTCGGCGCGGTTGGCGCCGAGGTACTGGAAACCAAGGTCGCGAATGTCCGCGCCTGCGGCAAGACCATCTGCTGAAAGCCGATTTTGCCGGCAGGATCGCACGTCATCGCTTGTGGACAAAAGCCATGCGGGGCCGTAGGGCTTTTCCTAGCGGAACCATCCGTCTATAGGTAACGCTCGATTATCGGACCCTGACTCAATGCCATCGACAATTTTCGTGCTGAACGGCCCCAACCTCAACGCGCTCGGCAAACGTGAGCCCGGTATTTACGGGGGGCAGACACTGGCCGATATCGAAGCGATGTGCATCGAACACGGCAAGACGCTGGGCCTTGATGTCGTCTGCCGCCAGAGCAATCACGAAGGCGACCTCGTCGACTGGTTCCACGAGGCGGGAAACGCCGCGCAAGGCATTGTCGTCAATGCGGGGGCCTATACCCACACGTCGATCGCGCTCCACGACGCCGCGAAGGCGATCGGCATCCCGGTCATCGAAGTGCACCTTTCCAACGTCCACGCTCGCGAAGAATTCCGGCACAAGTCGATGCTCGCGCCGGCAGCAAAGGGCGTGATTTGCGGCTTCGGCGCAAACAGTTACATTCTCGCGCTCAATGCGCTAAAGACACTCACGCAACAGACGAAATAAAAAGAACACGAGGCTCTCATCCATGGCTGACAAGAAATCCGGCATCGACCAGACGCTGATCCGCGATCTCGCCAACATCCTGAACGAAACCGATCTCACCGAGATCGAGGTGGAACAGGAAGATCTGCGGATCCGCGTATCGCGCGCCGGGACACCGCAATACGTCTCCGCTCCGGTTCCGGCCATGGCAGCACCGGCTCAGGCTGCTTCAGCCGCCGCCGCCCAGGTGACCGCTCCAGAAAGCAGCGGAAGGGCCTCGAAGAACGCCGTGACCGCGCCGATGGTGGGCACCGCCTACCTGTCGCCCGCTCCGGGCGCGCGGCCCTTCGTCGAAGCCGGCGCTACCGTCAAGGAAGGCCAGACGATCCTGATCATCGAGGCCATGAAAACCATGAACCAGATCCCGGCGCCGCGCTCCGGCCGCGTGGTCGAAATCCTCGTTGAAGACGGCGCGCCGGTTGAATACGGCGAAGCGCTGATCGTCATCGAATAGGCCATCACAGATGATTTCCAAGATCCTCATTGCCAATCGCGGCGAAATCGCACTTCGCGTCCTGCGCGCCTGCAAGGAGCTTGGCATTGCGACGGTCGCGGTCCACTCCACCGCAGACGCCGATGCCATGCATGTCCGCCTCGCCGACGAGAGCGTCTGCATCGGACCGCCACCCTCGCGCGACAGCTATCTGAACATCCACCAGATCGTCGCTGCCTGCGAGATCACCGGCGCCGATGCGGTGCATCCCGGCTACGGCTTCCTGTCGGAAAATGCCAAGTTCGCCGATATCCTCGACGCCCATGGCATCACCTTCATCGGCCCAACCGCAGATCACATCCGCATCATGGGTGACAAGATCACGGCGAAGGAAACCGCAAAGGCGCTCGGGATTCCGGTCGTTCCCGGCTCCGCAGGCGAGGTGAAGCCCGAAAATGCGCTGGCGATCGCCCGCGAAATCGGCTTCCCGGTACTGATCAAGGCGACGGCCGGCGGCGGCGGACGCGGCATGAAAGTGGCCCGCAGCGAGGACGATCTCTCCGAAGCGGTTTCCACCGCCCGTTCCGAGGCTCTGGCTGCGTTCGGCAACGACGCCGTCTATATGGAAAAATATCTCGGAAAGCCGCGCCACATCGAGATCCAGGTGATTGGCGATGGCGAAGGCAATGCCATCCATCTCGGCGAACGCGACTGCTCGCTGCAGCGCCGCCACCAGAAGGTCTGGGAAGAGGCCAACTCCCCCGCGCTCAACGTCGAGCAGCGGATGAAGATCGGCGAAGTCTGCGCTGCGGCTATGCGCAAGCTGAAATATCGCGGCGCCGGCACGATCGAGTTTCTCTACGAGAACGGCGAATTCTATTTCATCGAAATGAACACCCGCCTGCAGGTCGAGCATCCGATCACCGAGGCGATCACCGGCATCGATCTCGTGCACGAACAGATCCGCGTCGCTTCCGGCGCCGGCCTGTCGGTGACACAGGACGAGGTGGTCTTCTCAGGCCATGCCATCGAATGCCGGATCAATGCCGAGGATCCGCGCACCTTCGTGCCCTCGCCCGGCACGATCACGCATTTCCATGCGCCCGGCGGTCTTGGCGTGCGCGTCGACTCCGGCGCCTATCAGGGCTACCGGATCCCGCCATACTACGATAGCCTGATCGGCAAGCTGATCGTGCACGGGCGAACCCGCGTCGAGTGCATGATGCGCCTGCGCCGCGTGCTTGACGAGTTCGTCATCGACGGCATCAAGACGACGCTGCCGCTTTTCCAGGACCTGATCAACAATCAGGACATCGCCAACGGCGATTACGACATCCACTGGCTGGAGCATTATCTGGCTCAGCCGTCCGAATGAGGTTTTGAATGAAAGGGACCCGCAGCAGGCAGCCGGACATTACCCCGGATTTGCTGTTGCGGGCCTATTCCATCGGCCTCTTCCCGATGGCCGATTCGGCCGACGATCCGGAACTTTTCTGGGTGGAGCCGGAACTGCGCGGCATCATACCGCTCGACAATTTCCACATTTCCAAGAGCCTCGCAAAGACGATGAGGCGCGCGCCCTTCGATATCCGCTACGACACGGCCTTCGAAGAGGTGATTGAAGGTTGCGCTGCCCCTGCCCCGGATCGGCCAACAACCTGGATCAACGCCAAAATCCGCTCTCTCTATGCCACCCTGCACGGGATGGGACATGCCCACTCCGTGGAAGCATGGCAGGGTGAGGAATTGGTCGGAGGGCTCTATGGGGTCTCGCTTGGCTCGGCCTTCTTCGGCGAAAGCATGTTCTCGCGCCGCACGGACGCCTCGAAGATCTGCCTCGTCCATCTGGTCGAGCGCCTGCGCACGCGCGGCTTCACGCTGCTCGACACGCAGTTCACCACCGAACACCTGAAAAGCTTCGGCGCCATCGACGTGCCGAAGTCGCGCTACGAAAAGATGCTGGCGCGCGCCATCGCCTCACCGCATCTGAAATTCTGACGTTGGCTACTGCTTGGCTGCCGTGTCGGGCGGTGGCAGGTCTGACTTTGACTTGCAACTGTCCAGCCAGACGTCATAGACCGGATGCTCGACGGCATTCAGCCCGGGGCTGTCGGCAAACATCCAGCCGGTGAAGATGCGGCGGATCTTTCGATCAAGGGTGATTTCGTCGACCTCGACGAAGGTATCGGTCTTGGGTGCCTCGGTATCGTCGCGGCTGTAGCAGACGCGCGGCGTCACCTGGAGGGCGCCGAATTGAACTGTCTCGCCGATATAGACATCGAAGGTGGTAATGCGGCCGGTGATCTTGTCGATGCCGGAAAAGACGGCGACCGGATTGGTGATGCGGGCAGCCTCAGATACCGCCGTCATGGAAAAAAGCGCGGTACCGGCAATCGCGAACAGGGCCGCAGCCGCAACGGCGCGGCGCATCTGAATTCGCTGATTTGAAACTACCATTTACGCCCGTCTCCCGCGCGATCCCGATCAAAGTACCGGGTATCAGGCGCTAAACATGAAATGTGGCCGAGGCATGGTGCCTCGGGTGCAATCGAAGGTCAGGAAAGTCCCGCCTTCGGATTCGGCTCAGGACCGTGGCGTCCAGGCGTCGTAATCGCCGGTAACGCGCGGACGCTCGCCGTTATGGCTGATCGAGCCCTGGGGACGATAGGCGTCGGCCGTACCGGTGGCGTTCACACGATGTGGCTTCTGCCATTCGCGCGGCTTGTAGTTTTCGTCGGCAGGCGAAACATCGGTGCGGTGATGCATCCAGCCATGCCAGCCCGGAGGAATGGCGGAAGCCTCGGCATAGCCATTATAGATCACCCAGCGGCGGGTGCGGCCTTCGGAATCCTTGCCGCCCTCATAATAGACGTTACCGGCAGCATCCTCACCGACCCGCTTGCCGAAGCGCCAGGTATGAAAACGCGTGCCGATCGTCTGTCCATTCCACCAGGTAAAAATCTGCAGCAGAGACTTCATGATGTCCGTCCTTGACCGCGCCAAAACAACGGCGCGGGATATCCTAGAGTGCTGATCCGCTTATGCCGCGCAGCCCGCGCGATGTCCAGTGATTCCGTTGCCGCAGCGGAAAACGAAGCCTCGCATCGACACAGAACAACATCTGCGCGCTCTCAGCCGAGCGGCTTTTCCATGATGATCGCCGGGATGCCCGACTGGCCGTCGCCGCAATTGGCCGTCTCGCCGATTTTCACGAAACCATGCGCTTCATAGAAGGCCACGGCCGCGTGATTTTCCGGCTCCACTTCGAGTTGCATGAACTCGGCATCGGGAAAGCAGGTTTCGAGCTCGGCGAACATATCGCGGCCGATGCCCTGCCGCTGGAACTTCGGCAGGACATAGAGCTGATGCAGGATGGCGCCCTTCTTCAAGGTTTCGGACATCGCGGCATACGCCATGCCGCCGATGTCCTTGCCGTTGTCCGCCACCAGGAATTCCGCATTCTTGCGGGCAAGTCGCGCCTTGAGCGCCGGCACCGAATGCCACTTCGCCGTCAGCTCAGCAACCTTTTCGGCACCATAAAGCGCGTCATAGGTCGCGTGCCATGTTTCGCCAAGAAGCGCGCTGACTTTCGCCAGATCGCGCTCAGAGGCCGTGCGGACAAAGAACATCCGATCAGTCCTCGAGCCCGAGCTTGGCCTTGACCAAGGCCTGCACGGCCTGCGGATTGGCCTTGCCGCCGGTTGCCTTCATCACCTGGCCGACGAACCAGCCGGCAAGCGAGGGCTTCGCCTGCACCTTGGCAACCTGGTCCGGGTTGGCGGCAATGATCTCGTCCACGGCCTTCTCGATCGCGCCTGTGTCGGTCACCTGCTTCATGCCGCGGGATTCGACCAGTTCGGCCGGATCGCCGCCCTCGTTCCAGATGATCTCGAACAGGTCCTTGGCGATCTTGCCGGAGATCACTTCCGACTTGATCAGGTCGAGAATGCCGCCGAGCTGAGCGGGAGAAACCGGTGTCTCTTCAATGCCTTTGCCGGCCTTGTTCAAGGCGCCCAGCAAGTCGTTGATCACCCAGTTGGCGGCAATCTTGCCGTCACGGCCGGCGGCAACTGCCTCGAAATAGTCGGCGATCGCCTTTTCCGAGACCAGCACGGAGGCGTCGTAGACCGACAGGCCGAGTTCGCGTACGAAACGCTCTTTCTTGTCGTCCGGCAGCTCCGGCAGGTGCGCCTTCAGGTCCTCGATGAAGGCGTCGTCGAACTCCAGCGGCAGAAGGTCCGGATCGGGGAAATAGCGGTAGTCATGCGCGTCTTCCTTGGAGCGCATGGAGCGGGTCTCGCCCTTGTTCGGATCGAACAGGCGGGTTTCCTGATCGATCGTGCCGCCGTCCTCGAGGATGGCGATCTGGCGGCGGGCTTCGTATTCGATCGCCTGGCCAATGAAGCGGATCGAGTTGACGTTCTTGATCTCGCAGCGCGTGCCGAACCCCTCGCCCGGGCGGCGCACCGAGACGTTGACGTCGGCGCGCATCGAGCCCTCGTCCATGTTGCCGTCGCAGGTGCCGAGATAACGCACGATCGAGCGCAGCTTGGTCATATAGGCCTTGGCCTCGTCGGCGGAGCGCATATCGGGCTTGGAAACGATTTCCATCAGCGCCACGCCGGAGCGGTTGAGGTCGACATAGGACATCGTCGGGTTCTGGTCGTGCATCGACTTGCCGGCATCCTGCTCGAGATGCAGCCGCTCGATGCCGACCTCGACATCCTCGAACTGGCCCTGGCGGTCCGGGCCGACGGAAATGATGATCTTGCCCTCGCCGACGATCGGGTCCTTGAACTGGGAAATCTGATAGCCCTGTGGCAGGTCCGGATAAAAATAGTTCTTGCGGTCGAAGATCGAACGCTTGTTGATCTTCGCCTTCAAGCCAAGTCCGGTGCGCACCGCCTGTTTGACGCATTCCTCGTTGATAACGGGCAGCATGCCGGGCATGGCGGCATCAACCAGCGAAACGTTGGAGTTCGGCGCATTGCCGAAAGTCGTCGATGCACCCGAGAACAGCTTCGAATTGCTGGTCACCTGGGCATGGACCTCCATGCCTACGATGATTTCCCAGTCGCCGGTGGCGCCCGGAATATAGCGTTTCGGATCGGAAATACGGACATCGACAATGGTCATGGAATGCTCTTCTTGAAGCTCGAAATCGTGATCTTCTCGGTAGAACAATTGGCTGGGGGGTGCAAGACTTGTCACATCCGGCGCAACGTATTCCGGCCCCGCAAAAGCGTTTGTGGTCCGTTCAGATATGTCTGCCAGAATGGCGCCATGACAGAAAGCCTGACCGTCGCCTTTATCGTCCTTTTGATCAATCTCATCACCTTTTGCGCCTTCTGGTGGGACAAGGACGCCGCGCGCAAGGGGCAATGGCGCGTGCCGGAAAGCCGGCTGCTCTGGCTCGCGCTGATCGGCGGCAGCCCGGGCGCCGTCTTGGCACAGCGGCTCTTGCGTCACAAGACGCGCAAGGAGCCCTTTCGGACGCAGCTGATGCTCATCTGCGCGACACACGCTGTTGCCCTCGCCGTATGGTTTTCCGCACCGCTATGGGCACCGATAGCGCTTGCCGCGCTCTCCTTCGCCCACTGACGCACCGAAGCCTCGCATTCTTGACGACGTTGGCGTCCTCGCTTAAAAAGCGGCCGTCCCTATGGAGTTTTGATGTTCTCCCTGTTTGAGATTGCCTGAGGGCCCTGCCCGCAAATTTCTTGCGTGCACGGGCCAGAAAACGAAGCCCTGACGTTCGACTGAACGCCAGACCCGTTTTCATGCGTTCAACGAACGCCTCTCGGATCTCATCACCAATGGACATTTCACGCGACGAACAGCGTATACTTCACCTCATGGCCCAGGGCGGCCGCATCGAAATCATCCGCTCGGACGGCAAGTCGATCGACGAAGCCCGATGCTTCACCCGCGACGGTTGGCTTTACCCGGGCTTCGGCCTGGAGATGTTTCGCAAGCTGAAGCGAAAGAAGGCAATCTCATCATCGGGCGGCAAGCCCTACCGGATCACCCAACGCGGACTCCTACTCGTGCGCGCTCAGTTGGACAACCGGTGACAAGACATACCGGCGAGAGCGAATTGCCGCTCTCGCCGCATCTCAAAACACGCCGATGACACACTCCCGTCAGCTCAAAACCACTGCTCGCTCAGTGGATCGGCAGGCTCTTCCAGCGACTTGCTCATCCCGACGGACTCGACGTCCCTATCGAGCTTTGGCGCATAGGCCGTCGAAAGCCAGTTGATCGAATAACCGTGCTTGCGGAAGAAGCCGATTGCGGGGACATTTTGCGCATGTGTCTTGATGTCGGCCGCCTCGAACCCATCGGCGAGAATACGGCGCTCCAGTTCGGCAAGCAGGACAGAGCCAAGGCCGCCCCGCTGCGCCGCGGGCCTTATCCAGAGATCGGAGATATGGCCGTCATTTTCCTCTCGCGCGGCCCAGCCGGCGGCTTCACCACCGAACTCGATGACGCTGACTGAAAACCACTTGGAGCGCAGGAACGAAAGGAACGCCAGTTCCGCCACGCGCCGCATCGCTTGCGCGTCGGCAACGCCGGAGACGGCCTTTTCCCAGGCTTCGAGCCCGATGGCCGTCAAGACGAGGATTTCTTCTTCGCGGGCGGGACGGACGCTGATCATGCGGCGAATCCTTTTCGCCGCAAGTAAAGCATCAGCGTTGCCGATTGGCCAGAAGCGCCGAGGTTGTTACCACCACTTGGCGGGCGAGAACTTACCAGCCGCCTGCTCGATGACATGTGCAGTCTTGAACAGGGTCTCTTCCTCGAACGGCTTGCCGATCAGTTGCAGACCGAGCGGCAGGCCCTTGTGATCGAGGCCGGCGGGGACGGCAATGCCTGGAAGGCCGGCCATGTTCACCGTCACCGTGAAGATGTCGTTCAGGTACATCTTCACCGGATCGGAGGCCAGATCCTCGTCGGCGATGCCGAAGGCGGAGGATGGCGTCGCGGGCGTCAGGATCGCATCGACGCCGGCGTGGAAGGCCAGTTCGAAGTCGCGCTTGATCAGCGTGCGGACCTTCTGGGCGCGCAGGTAGTAGGCGTCGTAGTAGCCGGCCGAGAGCACGTAGGTGCCGATCATGATCCGGCGCTTGACCTCCTGGCCGAAACCGGCGGCGCGGGTCTTCTCGTACATGTCGGCGATATCCTTGCCGTCAACGCGCAGGCCGTAGCGAACACCGTCGTAGCGGGCAAGGTTGGACGAGGCCTCGGCCGGGGCGACGATGTAATAAGCCGGCAGCGCGTATTTGGTATGCGGCAGGCTGATATCGACGATCTCGGCACCGGCGTCCTTCAGCCAGGCTATACCCTGTTGCCAGAGCGTCTCGATCTCCTCCGGCATGCCGTCAACGCGGTATTCCTTCGGAATGCCGATCTTCATGCCCTTGAGCGACTGACCGAGCGAGGCTTCGTAGTCCGGCACCGGCAGATCGACCGAAGTCGTGTCCTTCGCATCGACGCTTGCCATCGACTTGAGCAGGATCGCCGCATCGCGCACGTCGCGGGCGATCGGACCGGCCTGATCGAGCGATGATGCGAAAGCGACAATGCCCCAGCGCGAGCACCGGCCGTAGGTCGGCTTGATGCCGACGGTACCGGTGAAGGCGGCCGGCTGGCGGATCGAACCGCCGGTATCGGTCGCAGTCGCGCCGGCGCAGAGGAATGCCGCAACAGCTGCGGCCGAACCGCCCGACGAGCCGCCGGGAACCAGATCAAGGTTTGAGCCGGTAGCCCTCCAGGGGTTGATCACCGGACCGTAGTATGATGACTCGTTCGACGAGCCCATGGCGAATTCGTCCATGTTGAGCTTGCCGAGCATGACGGCGCCGTCGTTCCAGAGGTTCTGGGTAACGGTGGATTCGTAGCGTGGCTTGAAGCCGTCGAGGATGTGGCTGCAGGCCTGCGTGTGGATTCCTTCGGTGCCGAACAGGTCCTTGATGCCGAGCGGGATGCCTTCGAGCGCACCAGCATTGCCGGCAGCGATGCGGGCATCCGATGCCCTGGCCATCTCGCGGGCCTTGTCCGGCGTTACCGTCACATAGGCATTGAGCGCGCCATTGGCCGCCTCGATCGCGCCGATATAGGCTTCCGTCAGTTCGACGGCAGTAATGTCCTTGGCGGCAAGTCTGGTGCGCGCTTCAGCGATGGTCAGGCGGGTCAGGTCGGTCATGGCAGGCTTTCAAAATCGGGGGCGTTCGGGGGCGGCGACGAGCTTATTCGACGACTTTCGGGACGAGGAAGAAATTCCGGTCCTCGTTCGGCGCATTGGCAACGATATCCTCGGCCTTGTTACCATCGGTCACCACGTCCGCGCGCATCTTCATCTCCATCGGCGTCACCGAGGTCATCGGCTCGATGCCATCGACGTTCACCTCAGAGAGCTGCTCGACAAAACCAAGAATACCGTTCAGCTCGCCGGTCATGCGCCCGGCATCCTCTTCGCTGACGGCAATGCGGGCAAGGCGCGCGACGCGCTTCACGGTGGCGAGATCAACTGACATGGATAGTCTCCGAGTGCGAAATTTCCTACCCGCTATAATGACCAAGCACCGGCCACGCAACGGGGGAATCGCCCCGTTGCGTCCGTCGTCGAGCATTTCCTCAAGGTGGAGGAGGTTAGAACGAGACCATGCCGCCGACGGCAGGAACCTCGACCTTCGCCTTGCCGCCGTCCATGGCCGCAACGAACGTATCGGCCGTCTGGTCGATGATGCCGAACGAGCCGTAGTGGCAGGGGATGGCCGTGCCGAACTTGAAGAAGCGCTGGCAGGCCAATGCCGCAACGGCACCGCCCATGGTGAAGCGATCGCCGATCGGCACGAGGCCGATTTCCGGCTGGTGCAATTCATTGATGAGCGCCATGTCTGAAAAGATGTCGGTGTCACCCATGTGGTAGAGCGTCGGCTCATCTTCGAAATGCAGCACCAGGCCGTTGGCGTTGCCAAGCGAATGCGACACGCCGTCCTCGGTGATCTGTGCCGACGAATGCAGCGCGTTGACGAAGGTGGTCGAGAAGCCGCCCAGGTGGATGGTACCGCCGGTATTGCCCATTTCCAGCGCCTTGACGCCGCGCGAACCGAGCCAGGCCGCAAGATCGGCGTTGGCAACGACTGTCGCACCGGTCTCCTTGGCAAGCGCAATCGTATCGCCCACGTGGTCGCCATGGCCGTGGGTCAGGAGGATGTGGGTCAGTCCAGCGGCGGAATCCTTACGCGTCGATTCGTCGAAGGACGGATTGCCGGTGAAGAACGGATCAATCAGGATTCTTGCCCTTGCGGTCTCCAGATGAAAGGCGGAATGCCCGAGCCATTTGATCTTCATGAAATACTCCTTGGTGATTTGTCGGCTGGATGCAGATATGGATCAGCCGACTAAATCCTCAAAGACCGAATCGGCAAATCACATGGCTGTTCTCACGATCGACGAACTCGCATCCGCCCTCCTGCCCGGCCAGGCGATCGGCGGCCTCGACCTCGGCACCAAGACCATCGGCATTTCGGTCTCCGATCTCGGCCGTCGCTTTGCGACGCCACGCGAGGTGATCAAGCGGGTGAAGTTCGGCATCGACGCCGAAGCACTGCTCGGCATCGCGGCCAAGGAAAAGATCGCCGCCTTCGTCATCGGCCTGCCGATCAACATGGATGGTTCCGAAGGCCCACGCGCCCAGGCGACCAGGGCTTTCGTGCGCAACATGGCACAGAAGACCGACATTCCCTTTGTCTATTGGGACGAGCGGCTGTCGACAGTGGCGGCCGAACGGGCGCTGATCGAGATGGACGTATCGCGAAAGAAACGCGCCGACCGCATCGATTCGGCCGCAGCCTCCTTCATCCTTCAGGGCGCGCTCGACAGATTAACGTCGTTGGCGAAGGACGCGGCCCCGGATTCGGCAGACTGAACCGCCGGAAAACGCCGGTCGTACCAGGCGCGAATCTCGCGGCGCTTGCGGTAGGCGATGATCGCAAAGACGATCAGGCTGTCGAACGCAATGGCGCGGGCGACGAGCGGCGGGATGGTTTCCGGCGGAAGGCCGAGCGCGTGGCCATAGACGGCAAAGACGAGATCATGCCCCTGACGGGTCAGCATGAAGATGCCGAAGCTCATGTCGTAATAGGAAAGGCCGTACCAGCCGGTGAGCAGGATGACAGGGCAGGCCCAGAGGATCAGGAACCACTTCATGCCGTTCTCCCCTCGATCATCATGCGGCGCTTGAGCTGCAAGGATGCCCAATCGAGCGCCACGGCACCGACCAGGATGACGGCGGGTATCGTCAGATCGAGCGCGAGGCTCGCAAAAAACATCATCATGATGATCGTCAAGCCAGTTCTCACCGAACCGCTCCATTCCGGAATCGTTAAGTTTGTCTTCGCAAACACTCTTGCCCCTTAACCCATGCCACGCAACGTAAACCATCCGTTAAGGTTAATTTCCGCGAGCCGCGGTTGCCCTCCTGTGGACAAGGGTCTATCGATGCATTTCTCCCTCCTTTAGGCCGCCCATGACGATCATCTTCGAAAGCATCCTGCCGATTTTTCTGCTCGTCTCGCTGGGCGTCTGGCTGAAACGCTCGCCGCTGATCGACCTGACGCTCTGGGAGGGGCTGGAGCAGCTCGGCTACTACGTCCTCTTCCCCGCCCTTCTGTTTTCGACGCTGGCAACGGCCGATTTCGCCGGCATGAAGACGGATGCTACGGCGCTGGCGACGATCGGCAGCGTCACGCTGATGTCGGCCGCGCTGCTGTTGCTCTGGCCGATGCTTCGTGCCCGCCATGTTTCAGCCGCTTCCTTCACCTCAATCTTCCAGACGGCGACGCGTTGGAACGGCTTCATGGCTCTCGCCATCGCGCAGAAGCTCTACGGGTCGCTCGGCCTCAGCCTGACCGCGCTGGTGATGACGCTGGTGATCATCCCGATCAATCTCTACAATGTCGGCGTTCTCATCGGCTTCAACGGAGGTCCGAAGGGCCTCAGGTTCTTCGCCTTCAAAATCGCCACCAATCCGCTGATCGTCGCCTCGGCGCTAGGCATCGTGCTGAACGTTCTGGGGATTGCGGTCTACGGACCGGTGCTGAACGCCATCGAGATGCTGGCAGGCGCCTCCCTTAGCCTTGGCCTCGTCATGGTCGGTGCAGGCCTCAAGGTTTTGGACGCGCTCAGGCCGAGCCTTGTCGCCCTTCTCGCCGTATTTCTAAAGCTGATCGTCATGCCGGTCTTCATGGTCGGCACGGCCTATGCTCTTGGCATTCGCGGCGACAGCCTGCTGGTAATCGCGCTGGGCGCCAGTGTGCCGACTGCAATGAACGGCTACCTGCTCGCCAAGCAGATGGGTGGCGACGCGCCGCTCTATGCGGCTGTCGCCACCGTGCAGACGGTCGTCTCGTTCTTCACGATCCCGCTGGTGCTGACCGTGACCGGCTACGTCGCCGCCGGATAAAGAAGATCGACGATATAGGCTGAATCGAAGCGCGAATCGAGCATGCCATAGGTCGACCGCCAGCCCGCAGCAAGCCTGGATTCGAGGAAGGCATCGGCAATGCGCCCTGCCCCGAGCCGGTAAAGTTCGGCAGCTGCGGCGGCAAGCGCCAGTTGCTCGACCAGCATTCGCGCCGCGCCCTCGTCGCGCTCGCAGAGCGACATCGCGGCCCTGAGCACATCGACCGTCTTCTTGGCAGACGGACCGAGATCGCGGCTGATCACCTGGAACAGCAGTTCGAATAGGTCCTTACCGCGTGTCAGCACCCTGAGCACGTCGAGCGCCATGACATTGCCCGAGCCTTCCCAGATCGCGTTGACCGGCGCTTCACGATAATGCCGGGCGATTGGGCGCTCCTCGACATAGCCGCTGCCGCCCAGACATTCCATTGCCTCGTAGATCAGCGCCGGCGCGATCTTGCAGCTCCAGTATTTGGCAACCGGGGTCATGATACGCGCATAGGCCGCGTCCTCGGCACTGTCGCGCGCCTTGTCGAACGCTTCGGCGAGCCGGAAGGAAAGTGCGCTTGCCGCGGCGACATCGAGCGCCATGTCGGCCAGAACCCGTGTCATCATCGGCTGCGCCACCAACGCTTTGCCGGACACCTTGCGACCACGCACGTGATGCACGGCCTCAGCCAGCGAGGCTCGCATCATGCCGGCCGACGCCAAGGCACAGTCGAGCCGCGTCAGCGTCACCATGTCGAGAATCGTGCGAATGCCGGCATCGGGCGTGCCGAGCACGAAGCCGAACGTATCGGAGAATTCGACCTCCGACGAGGCGTTCGACCGGTTGCCAAGCTTGTCCTTCAGCCGTTGGAAGCGCAAGCCGTTCGCGGATCCGTCCTCCAGCAGACGCGGCACAAGGAAGCAGCCGAGTCCGTCGCGGGTCTGCGCCAGCATCACGAAGGCATCGCTCATCGGCGCCGACATGAACCATTTATGGCCGTTCAGGCGATAGATGCCCTCACCGACCCGCTCGGCCGTCGAGGTATTGGCGCGCACATCCGTGCCCCCCTGCTTTTCCGTCATGCCCATGCCGATGGTGACCGACGGCTTCTGCATCCAGGGGCGGTTGGACGAATCATACTTCCGCGACAGGATTTTTGGCGCCCATTCCTTCTGGACGGCCGGCGACGCAGATATCGCCGCAACGGAGGCGCTGGTCATGGTCAGCGGGCAGAGATGGCCGCATTCGAGCTGCGCCGTCATATAGAAGCGGATGGCGCGCGCCTTGTGCGAGCGCCCGTGCTCGTCTGCGATGTTTTCCCAGGCCGAGGCGTGCAGGCCTGATGTCATCGACCGGCGCATCAGCGCGTGCCAGGCGGGGTGGAATTCAACGACGTCGAGACGTTCGCCGCGCGGTCCATGGGTGCGCAGCTTTGGCACGCCCTCATTGGCCATACGCGCGAGGTCCTGAGCCTCCGGCGACGTCACATAGCGGCCGAGCGCCTCGAAGTCGTCGCGCAGGGGCCGCGGCATCGACGCGGCGATATCGACCACGAGCGGATCGGACCTGAAGGCATTGATCCCCGACCAGGGCTTCGGCTGGTTCAGTTCGGCGAGTTTCTGTTCATTTCGGTTCAGAGTCATGTCGCGTTTCTAACCCAAGTCCCTGTGCTTAGGAACAGCACCGGGACGGGATAAACGCGGCTTCCCGCAACAATTTACGGGAAGCGCGCAAATGGCCACAAAAGCATGGGAATGCGCTGCGTTTGCATAGCCCGCGCCTTGCCGGTTCGCCCCACAGTCATTATAGACCCACGCAACTTCACCATATGAGGCGGCTCCCCATGGATTTCTTTCCGCATCGCCACCTGCTCGGCATCAAGGGCCTGACGGAACAGGACATCACGCTCCTGCTCGACCGGGCCGACGAAGCCGTCAAGATTTCCCGCCAGAGAGAAAAGAAGACGTCGACGCTGCGCGGCCTGACTCAGATCAACCTCTTTTTCGAAGCCTCGACTCGGACGCAATCCTCCTTCGAGCTTGCCGGCAAACGCCTCGGCGCCGACGTGATGAACATGTCGGTCAGCAATTCTTCGGTGAAGAAGGGCGAGACGCTGATCGATACGGCGATGACGCTGAACGCGATGCATCCTGACGTGCTGGTCGTGCGCCATTCCTCGGCCGGTGCCGCAGCGCTCCTTGCGCAAAAGGTCTCCTGCTCCGTCGTCAACGCCGGCGACGGTCAGCACGAGCACCCCACCCAGGCGCTGCTCGACGCGCTGACGATCCGCCGTGCCAAGGGCAAGCTGTCGCGCATCATCGTCGCCATCTGTGGCGACGTGCTGCATTCGCGCGTCGCCCGCTCCAACATCCTGCTTCTGAACCAGATGGGTGCGCGCGTTCGCGTCGTGGCACCTGCCACTCTGCTGCCGTCGGGGATCGCCGATATGGGCGCCGAGGTCTATCACTCGATGGAAGAAGGGCTGAAGGACGCCGATGTGGTGATGATGCTGCGTCTGCAGCGCGAGCGCATGGCCGGCTCCTTCGTGCCCTCGGTGCGCGAGTATTTCCGCTACTACGGGCTCGACGCCGAAAAGCTGAAGGCGGCCAAGGACGACGCGCTCGTGATGCATCCGGGCCCGATGAACCGCGGCGTCGAGATCGCCTCGGAAATCGCCGACGGGCCGCAGAGCGTGATCGAGCAACAGGTGGAAATGGGGGTCGCGGTGCGCATGGCCGTGATGGAAACGCTTCTTCTCTCGCGGAACCAGGGGCCGCGCACATGACCAATTCCCTCGTCCTGAAAAACCTCCGCATCATCGACCCTTCGCGGGGCCTCGACGAGACCGGCGCGATCATCGTCGAAAACGGCGTCATCCGTGCTGCTGGAAAATCGGCGGAGAACCAGAGCGCTCCGAAGGGAGCTGACCTGCGCGATTGCAGCGGCCTCGTCGCGGTCCCCGGCCTTGTCGATGCCCGCGTCTTCGTCGGCGAACCCGGCGGCGAATATCGCGAAACGATCGAGTCCGCATCACGGGCGGCCGCCGCCGGCGGTGTCACCTCGATCATCACCATGCCGGATACCGATCCTGTCATCGACGATATCGCCCTGGTTGAATTCGTGCAAAAGACTGCGCGCGACAAGGCGTTGGTGAATGTCTATCCCGCAGCGGCGCTCACCAAGCATCTCGACGGCGAGGAAATGACCGAGTTCGGCCTGCTGCGCGAAGCCGGCGCCGTCTGCTTCACCAATGGCCGCGAGCCGGTGCACGACACGCTCGTCCTGCGTCGCGCCATGACCTATGCCCGCGAATTCGGCGCCGTCATCGCGCTCGAGACCCGAGACAAATACCTGGGCGCCGGCGGCGTCATGAACGAGGGCCTGCTCGCCAGCTGGCTCGGCCTCTCCGGCGTACCGCGCGAGGCCGAGATAATCCCGCTCGAGCGCGATCTGCGTATCGCCGGCCTCACCCGCGCCGCCTATCACGCCGCCAAGATTTCCCTGCCCGAATCCGCCGAGGCGATTGCGACGGCGCGCAGGCGCGGCGCGAACGTCACCTGCGGCATCTCGATCAATCACCTGACGCTGAACGAGAACGACATCGGCGAATACCGCACCTTCTTCAAGCTCTCGCCGCCGCTGCGCGGCGAGAACGACCGGGTGGCGATGGTCCAGGCACTGGCCGACGGTACGATCGATATCATCGTCTCCTCGCACGATCCGCAGGACGTCGACACCAAGCGCCTTCCCTTCGCAGATGCCGCCGACGGCGCGATCGGTCTGGAGACGATGCTCGCTGCTGCCCTGCGCCTTTATCACAGCGGCGAAGTGCCGCTGATGCGCCTGATCGATGCGCTGTCCACGCGTCCCGCCCAGATCTTCGGCCTCGATGCCGGAACGCTGAAGCCGGGCGCCAAGGCCGACATCACGCTGATCGATCTCGACGAGCCCTGGATCGTTTCGAAGGAGGCCATCGTCTCCCGTTCGAAAAACACCCCCTTCGAAAATGCCCGCTTTACCGGCCGGGCGGTTCAAACCTATGTTGCAGGAAAACTGGTGCATTCGCTTTGAGTGAGCGTGCGGGTTGCCCCTCATCCGCCCTATCGGGCACCTTCTCGTCGTAAGCGGGGAGAGGGTTAGGGTGAGGGGCAAACGTCCGTCCGGACGGGATTGGGGAGGCAGTACGTGTCCGAAATATTTTCCTGGCCGCTCGGGCCTGCGCCGACGCTCATCAGCCTCATCTTCGGCTATCTGCTGGGCTCTATCCCCTTTGGCCTCATCCTCACCCGAATGGCGGGTCTGGGCGATGTCCGCACGATCGGTTCCGGCAATATCGGCGCGACCAACGTGCTGCGCACGGGCAACAAGAAGCTGGCTGCGGCGACGCTTCTGCTCGACGCCCTGAAGGGAACTGCCGCAGCGGCAATTGCCTCACGCTGGGGTATCGAGGCCGGCCTCGCCGCCGGCTTTGCCGCATTCCTCGGCCATCTCTATCCCGTCTGGCTCGGCTTCAAGGGCGGCAAGGGCATTGCCACCTATATCGGCGTGCTGCTCGGACTGGCACCGATCAGCGTGCTCGTGTTCGCCGCCGTCTGGCTGGCCATGGCCAAGCTGACGCGTTACTCCTCCCTTTCGGCGCTGGTTGCAACATGTGTCGTTCCGGTTGTACTGTTGGCTTCGGGATACGGTAAAATCGGCCTGCTCTTCGTGGTGATGAGCATCATCACCTGGATCAAGCACAGGGCAAATATCCAGCGGTTGCTGGCCGGAACGGAAAGCAAGATCGGACAGAAGGGATAGGGCTGCATGTCGAACGCCGGCGCGGGACGAAACGGGATTGCGCTGACGGAACGACAACGGATTGCCTGGCTGAGGCTGATCCGCAGCGACAATGTCGGCCCCGCGACGTTTCGCGACCTCATCAACCACTTCGGCTCGGCCGAAACGGCGCTTGAAATGCTGCCTGAGCTGTCGCGCCGCGGCGGTTCCACGCGTGCGATCCGCGTAGCCACCGTCGCCGAAGCGGAAAAGGAGCTTGCCAGCGCCCATCGTTTCGGCGCGCGTTTCGTTGGCATCGGCGAGCCCGACTATCCGCCGGCCCTGCGCCAGATCGACGGCGCACCGCCGCTCCTCGCCGTCAAGGGCAATCCGGCCATCGGCACCGTGCCTGCTCTCGGTATCGTCGGCTCGCGCAACGCCTCGATCAGCGGCGCCAAATTTGCCGCCATGATCGCACGCGACGTCGGCCGCGCGGGTTACTCCATCATATCTGGGCTCGCCCGCGGCATCGATACGGCTGCCCATCGTGCCAGCCTCGACACAGGCACGATCGCAGCGCTTGCCGGCGGTCTCGACCAGCCCTACCCGCCCGAAAATATCGGCCTTCTGGACGAGATCACCGACGGCAATGGCTTGGCGATCAGCGAAATGCCGTTCGGCTGGGAACCGCGTGCCCGTGATTTCCCGCGGCGCAACCGCCTGATCGCCGGCGTGAGCCTCGGGCTTGCCGTCATCGAGGCGGCCGCGCGCTCCGGTTCGCTGATTACCGCGCGCTATGCCGCCGATTTCGGCCGGCTCGTCTTTGCCGTGCCCGGCTCGCCGCTCGATCCGCGCTGTCACGGCACCAATGACCTGCTGAAGGATGGGGCGATCGTGACGACGGAGCCGCAGGATATCCTGCAGGCGCTGGCGCCCGTCAGCCGCATCGACCTGTTCACGCCGCCGCAAGCCGAAGAACCCGGCGAATACGAACACGGGCCGATGACGCCGCCGCCCGATGAGAACGATCGTATGCGGATCACTGATGCGCTTGGGCCAACGCCCGTCGAGATCGACGACATCATCCGCCACACCGGCCTTTCCGCATCGGCCGTCTATCTGGTCCTGCTAGAACTGGATCTTGCCGGGCGGCTTCACCGGCATCCCGGCGGCCTTGTTTCTCTCGCCATTGGCGACTGACAGCTGCCTCTTGCCCGACAGGATGTCGCCGGCCTCGACGCAGGCCATCTCGATCAGGTAGCACAGCATGTCTGCGCCTTCGTTGGCGGCGACGCCACGCAGTTCGGCCAACATCTGGCGGATATAGGTGATCCTGTCATGTGTCTGAGCGTCTGTCGTGCCCGCGCCGGGCGATTTCGGAATCATCGATTTTTCCTGCTGTCAATCTATTCCGCCCGCAAACAGGCACATTGGTGCGAGCGCCCTCAGACGTCCCTTGCATGCCAACAACCGCCGTCTCATGAAGCGGAGAGCTCCTTATGCCTCAGTGCAGCCAAGGACATCTTCGCCGGAAATGACGATAACGCATTTATCTTTAATTGCAATATGCGGCAAATCATCTTCAGGTTGTGTTCCGTTGTATTGCCTTATTTTCAACCCGGCACTTGACCGCGGGCGAATCCCTGTCCATGTCGGGGCTTCGGTATTTCCCAATGTGCCGCCTTCTTCCCGGCAGGCACAGCTTTGAACGGTTGCTCTAAGAATATGACCATGAATGTCGTCGTCGTGGAATCGCCTGCAAAGGCGAAGACCATCAACAAGTACCTCGGACCTGGCTACAAGGTGCTCGCCTCGTTCGGCCACGTCCGCGACTTGCCGGCCAAAGACGGCTCCGTTCTGCCGGATGACGATTTCGCCATGCTGTGGGAAGTCGACAGTGCGTCTGCCAAGCGGGTCAAGGACATCGGAGACGCCTTGAAGTCCTCGGACGGCCTCATCCTCGCGACCGACCCGGATCGCGAGGGAGAAGCGATTTCCTGGCACGTGCTCGACCTTCTGAAAAAGAAGAAGCTGATTGGCGACAAACCTGTCCAGCGGGTCGTGTTCAACGCCATCACGAAGAAGGCCGTACTCGATGCCATGGCCAATCCGCGCGATATTGACGTGCCGCTGGTCGACGCTTATCTCGCCCGCCGCGCGCTCGATTACCTCGTCGGCTTCAACCTGTCGCCGGTTCTCTGGCGCAAGCTGCCGGGCGCCCGCTCCGCCGGCCGAGTCCAGTCCGTCGCCCTTCGCCTCGTCTGCGATCGGGAATCCGAAATTGAGCGCTTCGTTTCGGAAGAATACTGGAACCTCTCGGCGCTCCTGAAGACGCCGCGGGGCGATGAATTCGAGGCACGGCTGGTATCGGCCGAAGGCAAGAGGCTGCAACCCCGCTCCATTACCAATGGCGAGGAGGCCGGCAAGCTCAAGGCCCTGCTCGAAGGTGCGGCTTACGTGGTCGAAAGCATCGAGGCGAAGCCCGTCAAACGCAACCCGTCGCCGCCCTTCACCACCTCGACCCTGCAGCAGGCCGCGTCCTCCAAGCTGGGCTTCTCCGCATCCCGCACCATGCAGGTGGCGCAGAAGCTCTATGAAGGTGTCGATCTCGGCGGCGAGACCGTGGGCCTGATCACCTACATGCGTACCGACGGCGTGCAGATGGCCGCGGAAGCGATCGATGCAGCCCGCAGCGCGATCGGCAGCCAGTTCGGCAGCCGCTACGTCCCGGAAAAGGCAAGGCTCTATTCGACCAAGGCGAAGAACGCCCAGGAAGCGCACGAGGCCGTGCGTCCCACCGACTTCAACCGTACACCCGATCAGGTGAAGCGTTTCCTTGATGCCGACCAGTTGCGTCTCTATGACCTGATCTGGAAACGCGGCATCGCCAGCCAGATGGCGTCGGCCGAGATCGAGCGCACCACGGTCGAGATCCTCGCGAACAACAACGGCCGGAAGGCCGGTCTTCGGGCCGTCGGCTCCGTCATCCGCTTCGACGGCTTTATTGCCGCCTATACCGACGCCAAGGAGGACGGCGAGCAGAGCGACGACGGCGACGAGGAAGGCCGCCTCCCCGAAATTAACGCGCGCGAAAACCTCGCCAAGCAGAAGATCAATTCGACCCAGCACTTCACCGAGCCGCCGCCGCGCTATTCGGAGGCCTCGCTGATCAAGAAGATGGAAGAGCTCGGCATCGGCCGTCCCTCCACCTATGCCGCGACGCTCGCGACGCTGCGCGACCGCGAATACGTAACCATCGACAAGCGCAAGCTCGTCCCGGAAGCCAAGGGCCGCCTGGTGACGGCCTTTTTGGAGAGCTTCTTCTCGCGCTACGTCGAGTATGATTTCACCGCGTCGCTGGAAGAAAAGCTCGACCAGATTTCCGCCGGCGAGCTGAATTGGAAGGATGTCCTGCGCGATTTCTGGAAGGACTTTTTCGCCCAGATCGAGGACACCAAGGAACTGCGCGTCACCAATGTTCTGGACGCCTTGAACGAGGAACTTGCGCCACTGGTTTTCCCGAAGCGCGAGGACGGCAGCGACCCGAGGATCTGCCAGGTCTGCGGCACCGGCAAGCTGTCGCTGAAGCTCGGCAGATACGGCGCCTTCGTCGGCTGCTCGAATTATCCGGAGTGCAACTTCACGCGCCAGCTCTCCTCCGACAGCAATGGTAGCGACGAGGCTGCGGTCTCGAACGAACCGCTCGCCCTCGGCAAGGATCCGCATACGGGTGAGGAAATCACGCTGCGGTCCGGCCGTTTCGGGCCGTACGTCCAGCGCGGCGACGGCAAGGAAGCCAAGCGTTCGAGCCTGCCCAAGGGCTGGAAGCCGGCGACCGTCGATCACGAAAAGGCGCTGGCGCTTCTCTCCTTGCCGCGCGACATCGGCGCCCATCCGGAAACAGGCAAGATGATCTCCTCCGGTCTTGGCCGCTATGGGCCGTTCATCCTGCATGACGGCACCTATGCGAATGTCGATTCGATCGAGGACGTCTTCTCGATCGGCCTCAACCGTGCCGTCTCGGTTCTCGCCGACAAGCAGTCGAAGGGACCGGCCGGCCGCGGCCGCACGGCAGCAGCGGCTCTGAAGGAGATCGGCGATCATCCCGAGGGCGGCGCCATTACCGTGCGCGACGGCAAATACGGCCCTTATATCAACTGGGGCAAGGTCAACGCGACCCTGCCGAAGGGCAAGGATCCCGCATCGGTGACGCTGGAGGAAGCGCTGCCCCTGATCGCCGAGCGCATCGCCAAGGGGGGTATCAAGCCAACCAAGGCGAAGGCAACCAGAACGGCAAAGCCAAAGGCGGCAAAGGCTGAAGGCACGACGGCCAAGACCGCCAAGCCCAAAGCCGTGGGCAAACCCAAGGCGGCCGCCAAGCCGAAAACGGCCGCCAAAGCCAAGAAGGCCTGAACGTGACCAGGACACCGCGCGATCGACCCGAACGACCCGGCAAGCCTGCAGTCCGGCTCGGACGCGCGGGCAAGAAGATGCCTGCTCCTGCCGATGACACCGTGATAATCCACGGCGCCGTACCGCCGCGCGATATCCTCATGCGGTTCATCGCCGACAATCCGGACAAGGCCTCGAAGCGCGAGATTTCCAAGGCCTTCGGCCTGAAGGGCGAAACGCGCGTCGAGCTCAAGGCACTCCTTCGCGAGCTCGAAGAAGAGGGCATGCTTGAGAAGAAGCGCAAGTCGCTGGTGCGTCCCGGCGCCCTGCCCCCGGTTACCGTGCTCGACATCACCACCCGCGACAAGGACGGTGAACTGATCGGCCGACCCGCCGAATGGCCGGAGGACGCGGGCGTTGCACCGGCTGTCGCCATCCGCCAATCAAGCGTCGGCAAGGCCAAGGGCAAGACGCCGGTCGGTGGGCTCGGCGACCGGGTGCTTGCAAAGATTTTCCCCTCCAAGGACCGCGCCGGCCCGGCCTACACGGCGCGCATCGTCAAGGTCCTCGACAGGAAACGCAGCGGCAACGCCGCGCTCGGCGTCTTCCGTGCATCACCCGACGGCGGCGGTCGCATCATCCCGATCGAAAAGCGTGGCGAGGAACTGCAGGTCGATGCCGGTCATGAGGGACAGGCCCAGGATGGCGATCTGGTCGAGGTCGAAATCGCCCGCCTCGGCCGGTTCGGCCTGCCGCGCGCCCAGGTGAAGTCGATCATCGGCTCGGTTGCGACGGAAAAGGCGATCTCGATGATCGCGATCCACGCACACGGCATTCCCTACATTTTCCCCGACAGCGTTATTCGCGAAGCGGAGGCCGCCGGTCCAGCCACCATGTCGCACCGCGAGGACTGGCGCTCGCTGCCGCTGATCACCATCGATCCGGCGGATGCCAAGGACCACGACGACGCGGTGCATGCAGAGCCGGATCCCTCGCCGGAAAACCCGGGCGGCGTCATCGTCACCGTCGCAATCGCCGACGTCTCCTGGTACGTGCGGCCGAAATCGGCGCTCGACCAGGAAGCCCTGAAGCGTGGCAATTCGGTCTATTTCCCCGACCGAGTCGTGCCCATGCTGCCCGAGCGGATATCCAACGAGCTCTGCTCGCTGAAGCAAGGTGTCGACCGGCCGGCGCTTGCCGTGCGCATGCGATTTTCAAAGGAAGGCCGCAAGGCCGGCCACACCTTCCACCGCATCATGATGAGGAGTGCGGCAAAGCTCTCCTATCAACAGGCGCAGGCAGCGATCGACGGCAACCCGGACGACCAGACCGGACCGCTGCTCGAACCGATCCTGAAGCCGCTCTGGGATGCCTACCGCATCCTGACACGTGGGCGCGACCGGCGTCAGCCGCTCGAGCTCAACATGCCCGAGCGCAAGATCATCCTCAAGCCGGACGGCACCGTCGACCGGGTTTTCGTGCCCGACCGCCTCGATGCGCACAAGCTGATCGAGGAGATGATGATCCAGGCGAACGTCGCCGCTGCCGAAACTCTGGAGATCAAGCGCCAGCCACTGGTCTACCGCGTCCACGACGCGCCGTCTCTGGCCAAGCAGGAAAGCCTGCGCGAGTTTCTCGCCACCTTGGACCTCTCCCTGGTCAAGGGCGGCAACCTGCGCTCCAACCATTTCAACGGCATCCTGTCGAAAGCCGAAGGCCAGCCCTACGAGACCATGGTCAACGAGATGGTGCTGCGCTCGCAGAGCCAGGCGATCTACAGCCCCGAGAATATCGGCCATTTCGGCCTTAACCTGATGAAATACGCGCATTTCACCTCGCCCATCCGCCGCTATGCGGACCTGATCGTGCATCGGGCGCTGGTCGGCACGCTCGGACTTGGCGAAGGCGGCATCACGCCGGCCGAAGAAGCGGCGCTCAACGATATCGCAGCGGAGATCTCGACGTTCGAGCGCCGCGCGATGGCGGCCGAGCGGGACACGGTCGACCGGCTGATTGCGCATCACCTCAGCGGCCGGATCAACGAGGAATTCGACGGGCGCATATCAGGGGTGACCAAATCGGGACTATTTGTCACCCTTCCGGCCTATGGCGCTGATGGTTTCGTGCCTATATCTACGCTGGGTCGCGACTATTTCATTTATGACGAGGCGCATCAGGCCCTGTCCGGTGAAAAAACCGGGCTCGGCTACCGCCTCGGTGATCCGGTCCGAGTCAAACTGGTGGAAGCCGTGCCGCTCGCCGGCGCGCTCCGCTTCGAAATGCTCAGCGAAGGACGCAAGATGCCGACGGCGACCCGATCCTTCCACAAATCCGGCCGCCGGGACCGCAGCGGCGCTCGCAAGATGCCGGGAACGCGACCGGCGCGCGGCAGGCGATAAGGACGTGAAGGCAATGCCTGCGTCCGCAATAGAGGAAATGGACATGCAGGCAACTGGCAGCACTCCGCAACCCGTCCGCTTCGAGCAGACGCGCGATGCCCAACGTCCCGTCGGCCGATCGATCAGGCGCGGGTTTTTGAACACCTGCCCGGCCTGCGGCAGCGGCAGGCTGTTCGGCCGATTCCTGAAGGCCGTGCATGCCTGCGAAGCCTGCGGCGAGCAACTCGATCAACACCGTGCCGACGATTTTCCGCCCTACATCGTTGTGACGATCATGGGCCATGTCGTGCTGGCCGGTTTCATGGCGACGGAAATGATCCTGCCGCTCTCAAACTGGGGCCATCTGGCTATCTGGGCGCCCGTCACCATTCTCGGTTCGATCGGGCTGATGCAGCCCGTCAAGGGTAGCGTCATCGGCCTGCAGTGGGCCCTGCGCATGCATGGCTTCGGCAGCCATGAGGATTCGCCCGAAGACGTTCTTCCCGTCACGGACCATACTGCGTGACGGTTACGGGTGACGGGCTGGCGAAAACGCCGCCTTCCAATGCGCCGGGATCGCGTTCGCCACGACCGCGCGATGCCGCATCGATCATGCTGCTCGATCGTTCACAGGCTCACGTGCGCGTGCTCGTCGGCAGGCGCCACAAGGCGCATGTCTTCATGCCGGATCTGCACGTATTTCCCGGCGGGCGCAGGGACGCTTCGGACCATAGACTGCCTTGGGCCGGCGACATGCAACCCGCCGTATTGGAGCGCCTGAGGACCTGCCACGGGCATCGCGCCTCGGAAAGCCGGCTGCGCGCCATCGCGCTTGCCGCCCTTCGCGAGCTCCATGAAGAGGCAGGCATCGCCATCGGCCGCAGAGACGGCGGAAACATAAGGTTACCTTTCCTTCCCGATCTGACAAACTTGCGCTATATGGCTCGGGCGATTACCCCTCCGGGATTTCCGCGCCGGTTCGACACGCATTTTTTCGCCCTTTTTACGGACGAGGCGGGTGTGGACCCGAAGGACATCCGCGACAGCCGGGAGCTCGAGGATTTGAGATGGATTGATGTGGACGACGTTTCGGCCGTGCGCATGCCCGACATCACCGGGATCATCCTTGGCGATTTGAGGGCCAGTCTCGAAGCCGATGCTTCTCTGCCCTTTGGAAGGCCAGTGCCGTTCTACTACACGCGTCATGGACGATTCGTCCGCGACCTTCTCTAAGGAATTTCATCGCATGAAACAGCCGCCGTCCGGCACGCCAGCGCCGGTTGAGGAGATACACTGGCCGTCGCTGATCGCCGCCATCGCCTCCATCACGGCCGTGGGGATCGCGATCGGCCTCGGCCTGCCGCTGCTCAGCATTATCATGGAAAAGCGCGGCATCTCCTCGACGCTCATCGGCCTGAACTCGGCGATGGCCGGGCTTGCCTCGATGGCGGCGGCCGCCGTCACGGCAAAGACCGCCCACAATTACGGCGTCGCCAACACGATGCTGCTGGCCATCCTCCTTGCAGCGATCAGCGCACTCGGCTTCTACTACATCGAAAATTTCTGGCTCTGGTTTCCTCTGCGCGTCGTTTTCCACGGCGCCATCACCGTATTGTTCGTCCTGTCGGAATTCTGGATCAACGCCACTGCGCCCCCCAGCCGCCGCGGGCTCGTCCTCGGCATCTACGGCACCATCCTGTCCTTGGGATTTGCCGCCGGCCCCCTGCTCTTCTCCATCCTCGGCAGCGAGGGCATCCTGCCCTTTGCCTTCGGAGCCGGGGTGATTCTGCTGTCGGCGATACCGATTTTCCTTGCCCGCAATGAAAGCCCGGTACTCGACGAGAAGCCCGAGCTGCATTTCATGCGCTACGTCTTCCTGGTGCCGACGGCGACCGCTGCAGTGTTTATTTTCGGCGCGGTCGAATCAGGCGGGCTGTCGCTGTTTCCCATCTACGGAACGCGCACCGGCTTCACCGAAGCGCAGGCGGCCCTGCTTCTGACCGTCATGGGCGTCGGCAATGTGATTTTCCAAATCCCGCTCGGCATGCTGTCGGACCACATGAAGGACAGGCGCAATCTTCTGGCAATGATGACCGTCGTCGGATTGGCCGGTGCACTGTGTCTGCCGCTGCTGCAGGGCAACTGGTGGCTGATGGCGGTCGTGCTTCTGTTTTGGGGCGGCAGCGTCTCGGGCCTTTACACCGTGGGCTTGAGCCATCTCGGCTCGCGCCTGCACGGCGCCGACCTCGCGGCCGCCAATGCCGCCTTCATCTTCTGCTATGCGATCGGCACGGTGGCCGGTCCGCAGGCAATCGGGGCTGCCATGGACATCGCCGGCAACGACGGTTTTGCCTGGTCGATCGCCGCATTCTTCGGGCTTTATGTGATACTTTCCGTGGCCAGGATCGTTTTCAACCCAAAACGGACTTGACTTTTCGGGCGCGATTTGTAGTTTCGCGCCAAGTTTGCCGGGACCCTCACTGGATGTCCGCGGCTTTGTTTTTTTATAAAGGCAGGACGACCATGGCGAAAGCTGCAAAAATCAAGATCAAGCTGCTGTCGACGGCCGACACGGGTTTCTTCTATGTAACCTCGAAGAACAGCCGCACCAAGACGGACAAGATGTCCTTTACGAAGTACGACCCGGTCGTCCGCAAGCACGTCGAATTCAAGGAAACCAAGATCAAGTAAGATCGGTCTTCCTTCGGGAATGCAAAGGCGCCAGCTGAAAAGCCTGGCGCTTTTTTGTTGCGCGGTGCTGGGAGCGAATCGACCCGGCCGCCATCTCACATACCGCTGCCGCGAATCAAAACGCCGTCCCTGGACAGGGACGGCGCTTGAATGGGTGTCGACTGATCGAAACCGCGGCACGAGGAACCGCATTGGTCACAGACCAGTCGACAAACCCCACGACCCAGGAGATGCGGCGGACCTGACATCATGGGGTACTCGATAGGAGTTCATTCTCCCTTACCGATGAGAATTGACTGAAAATAAAAAAAAATCAATGAATTCTTAACCAAAGCCCAAGGGCGCGCGCAGACATGGTTAATTTTACCATTGCCTTATAGAGGACTCGCGCAGATTTCGAACGGTATGTGCCCTCGGAGGGCTGCTTTGTAAAAGTAATATGATATTTTCATAAAATGAGCGAATAGCAATACGAAAAAACTCAGGCAGCAGTCTCCAATACATTAATATATTGATTTCATTTATTTTAATTTTTGGAACTGACGATTGACCGATCCGCCCAGCCCCGCATCGCCTGGCTTTCGACGGCAATCATGACATGCATCTTGCGGCGCAGACGCGTTTGGCGCTTAGCTCGGTAAGCCGGCTGAGCTAAATCTGTTTTTCTGTGGAAAACTGCGCCATATGCGGAAATTTTGTGCCAGTTTGGTTCAGGCTGCAGCGGCAACCACCTGGTTCCTGCCGTTATTTTTGGCCTGATAGAGCGCGGTGTCAGCGCGCTTCAGCAGAGCCTCCGGCGTGTCGCCAGCCGGATTGAGCGTCGCTATTCCCAGGGACGCCGTTACCGATAGAACTATATCGGTGTTCTGCAAGGAAAACGGCCTGTCCTCGACGATCGTGCGCAGGCGTTCGGCAATGGCGGCAGCCGCGTCTGCGGGTGTGTCGGGCATGACCAGGACGAACTCTTCGCCGCCAAACCGGCAGGCAAGATCGGCGCCGCGCACCGTCGAGCGGACCCGGTGGGCAAATTCGCGCAGCACCTCGTCGCCGGCGTCGTGCCCATAAGTATCGTTGACGCTCTTGAACCGGTCGATATCAGTGATGCAGATCGACAGGGGGCGGCCGCGGGCAATGGCACGATCGACCAGCAGCTTCAGGTGGCTGTCGAGATAGCGGCGATTATGCAGCCCGGTCAGTCCGTCGGTCACCGCAAGTTCAATGGTCTGTTTGACGCTGGTCCGAAGCCGGTCATTGCAATGCTTGCGGCGGATCTGTGTCAGGCTGCGCGCGACGAGCTCGTTTGGATCGACCGGACGCATCAGATAATCGGTAACACCGAGATCGAGCGCGCGCACGACCAATTCCTCATGCCCCTGCTCGGCAACCAGCAGGAGCGGAATATAGCGCGTGCGCTCCAGCGAACGGAGCTGGGAGCAGAGCCGCAGGGGGTCATAGTTGTCGAAATTGGAATTGACGATGACGAGATCGAAGCTGTTTTCGGCTGCCTCGAACAATGCGGCCTGCGGATCCGACATCGCCGCCACTTCGGCGACGGGCTTGAGCGCGCGAACCAGCCGCTCCTGCGAGCTGCCGCGGCCATCGACCAACAGCACCTTGCCGACTTCGTCGGGTCGATCCGCGGACGTCAGGTCGGCCAGGCCGACGCTGTGGGCCGTTTCGGCGCGCAGACGCAGCTCATCGCTGACATTCTTCAGCCGCACGAGGCTCTTGACCCGCGACATCAGTTGCAGGTCGTTGACCGGTTTGGTGAGGAAATCGTCAGCACCGGCCTTCAGGCCGCGCACCCGGTCGGACGGCTGGTCGAGCGCCGTCACCATGACGACAGGAATATGGGCCGTGCGGGTATTCGCTTTCAGGCGCTCGCAGACTTCGAAGCCGTCGATACCGGGCATCATGATATCGAGCAGGATCAGATCGACCGGCTGCGTGTCGCAGATTGCCAGCGCTTGATAACCGTCGGTAGCCGTCAGCACGTCGAAATACTCGGCCAGGAGCCGTGCTTCCAGCAGCTTGACGTTGGCCGGTATGTCATCGACGACAAGAATACGCGCGGTCATGCAATCTTTCCTGCCAATGGCGCCTGACGTTGCATCAAGCGCAAATCTCGTTAAAGGCGGCCTGCGGACGCCGCCCGGCGCGCATCAGGCGTCGCCCAAATAGGTCTTGATGGTTTCAATAAATTTCGGCACCGAGATCGGCTTGGAGACATAGGCCTCGCAGCCGCCCTGCCTGATTCGCTCCTCGTCGCCCTTCATGGCAAAGGCCGTGACGGCAATGACGGGGATTACATGCAATTCGTCATCTTCCTTCAGCCACTTGGTCACCTCGAGTCCGGAAACCTCCGGAAGCTGGATGTCCATCAAGATCAGGTCCGGGCGATGTTTTCGCGCAAGATCAAGGGCTTCCATACCATTGCGGGTCTGGATGGTCGTGTAACCGGACGCCTCGATCAGGTCACGAAAGAGCTTCATATTCAGCTCGTTATCTTCAACTATCATCACCTGCTTGGGCATTTCGATCCCTTGTTTTACGGCTCCGGCTTTGCAAGCCCGGCGCATCCAGATAAGTTGCGCGCGGACGATTTCACCTGTTCCCGGAAACCTGATGCTAGAGCTATTTGGTTGAAAAACAGGTAATATTCGGTGGAAAAATCACCTGAACGAGACATAGGAAAGACGCCTTTGACAGCCGCGGAAGAAACAGCCATCGCCATCCTTTCGTGGCTGGCAAACGAGCCGGAACTGCTGGGCCGTTTCCTGGCGTTGACAGGCACCGATCCGTCCTCCCTGCGCCATGCCGCGGCCGATCCCGGCTTCCTGGCGGGGGTCGTCGATTTCCTGATGGGCCATGAACCGACGCTTCTTGCCTTCTGCGCGGCGACCAGCACCCGGCCCGAAGACGTGGTGCGGGCACATATGGTACTGTCCGGTCCGCCCGGAGGCTTCTGACGATGGCCGAACTGCTCGACATCAGCCATGTCCGGCTGACGAAGCGGCCGTTGATTGTTTGCGATATCGACGAGGTAGTGCTCGAGTTCCTGACACCGTTCCGCGATTTCCTGCGCTCGCGCGGCCACGACCTCTTGCCGCGATCGTTCCGCCTGCATGGCAACATCGTGCACCTCAACAGCGGCGAAGCGATCGCCGACGATCTGGTCTCCGCCCTGCAGGAGGAGTTCTTCTTGCGGCAGGCGGAGTGGCAGATGCCGGCGGAGCTTGCGGTCGAGACGCTGGCCGAACTCGCGGGCGAGGCGGACATCGTTTTCCTGACGGCCATGCCGCCTCGCCACGCCACGGTTCGCCGCGCCCTGCTCGACCGTTTCAGCCTCGACTATCCGTTGCTTGCGAGCGAAGAAGCCAAGGGTCCCATCGTCAAGCGACTGCAGGCTGGGCGGGCAGTGCCCTTCGCGTTCATCGACGATATCTGGCGAAATCTTCATTCCGTTCGCGAACACGCCCCGGACTGCCTTCTCGTCAACCTGATGGTCAATGCCGATTTTCGGGCTCTTGCGCCGGATCCGGGAGAAGGCATCAGCAAAGCCGGCGACTGGACCGACGTCGCGCAGATCGTCCGCGCGCATATTTCCCGCTGAAGTCCGCGTCGTTTCCATCAGCGCAGCTCCAACCGCATCAGCGGGCGTCCATCCTTGCGTCTGGCCACCTCGGCAAAGCCGGCGGCCTCGAAAACGCGCGTCGAACCGACATAAAGGCCGATCGATTTCGACTGCTTGGTCCTGTCGATCGGACAGGCCTCCAGAACGCGTGCCGCATTGTCCCTGGCAAAGGCGATGGCTTGCGCCAGCATTCTGTGGCTCATCCCCTTCCCGCGTTCGGCGCGCGGCATGTAGAAGCAGCTGACAGCCCAGACAGCGGGATCTGTCGCGTCCTCGGGCGCAAGCGGCCTCGATACCGTCCTAGGCGAGTTCCATTGCGGCAGCTCGGCGCGCGGGCCGACCTGCACCCAGGCGATCGCCTGCCCGCGGCGATAGCCGAGAAGGCCGGGCGGCGGCCCTTGAGCCACGCGGTCGTGCATGAACATCCGTCTGGCATCCGCGTTCATCGCCTGGCGCTCTTTCGCAGGAACCCGAAAATACGTGCACCAGCAGCCGTAGCAGGCGCCCTGCGGTCCGAAAAGCGTCGCAAAATCATCCCAACGATCCGGCGTCAGCGGCCGTGCTTCAACATCTTCCGGGTTCACGTTCCCCTTCCCTTGCGTCTTGAGACTCGGCAGTTTACGGCGTAACCTGACGTCGTTCAACATTTGTTCTCATCATGACCGCAAACGAAGCCGCCACCCCGGGTTTTTGCCGCGACTGCCTGCACCAGGCGACGGGCCGACGACGTTGTTCGGCCTGCGGCAGCCCGCGGCTCATCTACCATGCAGAACTCCACCAGCTGACGCTTGCGCATATCGATTGCGACGCCTTCTATGCGTCCGTCGAGAAACGCGACAATCCGGATCTCGCCGACAAGCCGGTGATCATTGGCGGCGGCAAGCGCGGTGTCGTCTCGACCGCCTGCTATATTGCCCGCATCCACGGTGTTCGCTCCGCCATGCCGATGTTCAAGGCGCTGGAGGCCTGCCCGCAGGCGGTCGTCATCAAACCGGACATGGAGAAATATGTCCGGGTCGGCCGGCAGGTCCGCACGCTGATGCAGGAGCTGACGCCCCTCGTGCAGCCGCTGTCTATCGACGAGGCCTTCCTCGAGCTCAAGGGCACGGAGCGGCTGCATCACGATCCCCCTGCCCGGACGCTTGCCAAGTTCGCCCGCCGCGTCGAGCAGGAGATCGGCATCACCGTCTCGGTCGGCCTCTCCTACTGCAAGTTCCTCGCCAAGGTCGCCTCCGACCTGCAGAAGCCGCGCGGCTTTTCGGTCATCGGCGCTGCCGAGGCCTTGGATTTCCTCAGGGAGAAACCGGTCACGTTGATCTGGGGTGTCGGCAAGGCCTTTGCCGCGACGCTGGAGCGCGACGGCATCCGCACCATAGGCCAGCTGCAGACGATGGAAGAAACCGAGCTAATGAAGCGATACGGCACGTTGGGCCAGCGCCTCTATCGCCTCTCGCGCGGCCAGGACGAACGCTCCGTTGAAATAAACGGCGAAGCCAAAAGCGTTTCCTCCGAAACCACCTTCAACGACGATCTCTGCGACTATGACGACCTGGTTGCGCATCTGCGCCGGTTGAGCGAGCAGGTGGCTGACCGGTTGAGGAAGGCCGATATCGCCGGCCAGACCGTCGTCTTGAAGCTGAAGACCGCCGACTTCAAGACCCGGACCCGCAACCGCCGCCTCGACAGCCCGACCCGGCTCGCCGACCGCATCTTCCGCACCGGCATGCAGCTTCTCGACAGGGAAACCGATGGCACGAAATTCCGCCTGATCGGTATCGGCGTCACTGATCTTTCCGATAGGGACCGCGCCGACCCGCCCGACCTGGTGGATGCCCAGGCCACGCGGCGGGCGGCGGCGGAAGCGGCGATCAACGCGTTGCGCGACAAGTTCGGCAAGGCGACGGTCGAGACCGGCTATACCTTCGGCAAGGGCCGGCGCGAGCGGTAGCGCAATCAGCGCGTGTTCCAGGCGGAACAGCAAAGTTTCCTTAAATCTCTCAGGCTAGGGTCATCCTTCGTTTCCTGCGCCCGGATGTGTTCATGGTTTTGCGTCTCGCATTTGGCATCGGCCTTGTCCTTGCCGTCTCCGCCAACGCTGCATTTGCGGCCGATGACCCGGCCCCGTTGCAGATCGTCGTCTCCAAGGATCAGCAATCACTGGTCGTCTACGACGGCGACACGGTGATCGCCACCTCGAACGTCTCGACGGGCAAGGCCGGCCATTCGACGCCGACCGGCATCTTCTCCATTCTGGAAAAGCGCCGCTTCCACAAGTCGAACATCTATTCGAACGCACCGATGCCCTTCATGCAGCGGTTGACCTGGTCGGGCATTGCCCTGCATGCGTCGAACCACGTTCCGGCGTATCCCGCATCCCACGGCTGCGTGCGCATGCCGGAGGATTTTGCCGAGCACCTGTTCAAGATGACCGGCCGCGGCGCGCATGTGCTGATCTCTGACCGCCAGTTGACCCCTCTCGCCATCGCCGATCCCTTTCTCTTTCAGCCGACAGTGTCAGAACCCGCACTGCTCTCGGACGTACCCCTGCGCCCCAGCGTCTCGCAGGTCCATTCAAAAGCCGTCGAGGTCGCGACGGTCGAGCCCAGCCCCGTCAAGGCGGCGCCCGTCGCGACCGGCGATAAGCCACCGATCCGCATGCTGATCACCCATCGCGGCGAGCGCGAGATCACGCTCGATGTTCAGGCGCTGCTCAACGAACGCGGCTATGCTGTCGGCATCCCGGACGGGTATGCCGGCCCTGTGACCGTCGAGGCCATCAAAGCGTTCCAGACAGCGGAAAACCTCCCCGTCGACGGCAAGATGACGCCCGCTTTCGTCGAAGCGCTCTATGCCAAGGCCGGCAAGGGCAGGCCGCCGAACGGCCAGCTTCTCGTGCGCCGCGATTTTACGCCGCTGTTTGCGACGCCTGTGGTGATCGCGCAGCCCGAGATCGCGCTCGGCACGCATTTCCTGCAGTTCCAGAACATCGATGCTTCGACCGGCAAGGGCGAGTGGTTCGCCATGACGCTCGACAACGCCGTGCCCGGCCCGATGAAGAAGCGACTGGGCATCACCGTGGAAGAGGATGCGATGGCATTCAACGCCATACAACGCACCATGGGTCGCCTCGCCATCCCGGAGGGTGCACGCCGGCGGATCAACGACTTGCTGACCGAAGGATCGTCGCTGACCATCTCCGACATGGGCATCGGGCAGGAAACCGGCGACGGGACGGACTTCGTGACAATCACGCACGCCCCGAAATCCTGAGCCGAACTGCGGCTTGCCGCTACACCAGTTCGACGTCGATCACGCCGGGGGCGGTTCTCAGCGCCGCGGCGATCTCGGCCGAGATGCGGTATTTCTCGCTGAGCTCGACCTCGATCTCGCGTTGGCCATTGTCCTTGATGACGATGAAGGAAACGAGCCCGTCACCCCTGGTGTTCAGATGCGTGGCGACAGAGCGCAAGGGGCCGGAATCGCGGACATAGACACGCAACGCCTTCTGCAGCTGCAGCGAACGCTCCTCGAGCGATTGCAGCGTCTGGATGCGCAGACCGATGCCTTCGGGCCGCTCCTCGGCCTGCACGGTCATCACGAGCGACTTGCCGGGTTCGAGCAGGTCGCGGTACTGGTTGAGCGCTTCCGAAAACAGCACCGCCTCGAACTGGCCGGTGGAATCGGAAAAGGCAATGATGCCCATCTTGTTGCCGGTGCGGGTCTTGCGTTCCTGCTTGGAGGTCACCGTTCCGGCAAGCCGGCCGGCGGTCGCGCCCTTTTTCACCGAGGCTGCAAAATCGGCGAAGGTCTGGACGCGCATCTTGGCGAGCAGGTCGTTGTAGGTGTCGAGCGGATGGGCGGAGAGGTAGAAGCCGAGTACCTGGAATTCGCGGTGCAGCTTCTCCGATGCCAGCCATGGTGCATAGGCCGGAAGGCTGATCTTTTCCGGCCCGGTGGCCGCCCCTGCCCCGAACATGTCGCTCTGGCCGCTGACCTTGTTGGCCTGCGCGATCTGCGCAAAGCCGAGAACGCGGTCGAGGCCGCCCACGAGTTCGGCGCGGTCATAGCCGAAACAATCGAATGCGCCGGCGCAGATCAGGCTTTCGAAGACGCGGCGATTGAGCAGCTTCGGATCGATCCGCAGGCAGAAATCCTCGAGGCTGGCAAAGGGCTCGTCGCCACGCACTTCGACGATATGGTCGACCGCCGCCTCGCCGACGCCCTTGATGGCGGCAAGCGAGTAGTAGATGCGGTTGTCGCCGGTCTCGAAGCGCCTGAACGAGGTCTGCACTGACGGCAGGATGACCTCTATGCCGAGCCGGGCCGCGTCCTGGCGGAAATCGTTGATCTTGTCGGTGTTCGACATGTCGAGCGTCATCGAGGCTGCGAGGAACTCGACCGGATAATGCGCCTTCAGATAGGCGGTCTGATAGGAAACGATGGCGTAGGCGGCCGCGTGCGACTTGTTGAAGCCGTAATTGGCGAACTTGGCGAGCAGATCGAAGATCATGTCGGACTGCGCCTTGGAGACGCCATTGGCGACGGCGCCGTCGACGAAACGGGCACGCTGCTTGTCCATCTCCTCCTTGATCTTCTTGCCCATGGCGCGGCGCAGAAGGTCTGCTTCGCCGAGCGAATAGCCGGACAGGACCTGGGCGATCTGCATCACCTGTTCCTGATAGACAATAACGCCCTGCGTTTCCTTGAGCAGGTAGTCGATTTTCGGGTGGATCGATTCGATCTCTTCCTCGCCATGCTTGCGGGCGTTGTAGACCGGGATATTCTCCATCGGACCCGGACGATAAAGCGCCACCAGCGCAATGATGTCCTCAATGCAGTCCGGCCGCATGCCGATCAGCGCCTTGCGCATGCCGGCACTTTCCACCTGGAACACGCCGACCGTATCACCCTTCGACAGCATCTCGTAGGTAATCTGGTCGTCAAGCGGCAGCGCTTCGAGCTTGACGTCGATGCCGCGCTTGGCGATGAAATCGACGGCGACCTTGAGCACCGTCAGCGTCTTCAGGCCAAGGAAGTCGAACTTCACCAGCCCCGCCTGCTCGACCCACTTCATGTTGAACTGGGTGACCGGCATGTCCGAACGCGGATCGCGATACATCGGCACGAGCTGCGACAGCGGCCGATCGCCGATGACGATGCCGGCGGCGTGGGTCGAGGCGTGGCGGTAAAGACCCTCGATCTTCTGGGCGATATCCAGAAGTCGACCGATCACCGGCTCCTTGTCGACCTCTTCCTGGAAACGCGGCTCCTCCTCGATCGCCTTCGACAGCGGCGTCGGATTGGCTGGATTGTTCGGCACCAGCTTGCAGATCTTGTCGACCTGGCCATAGGGCATTTCCAGCACGCGGCCGACGTCGCGCAGGGCGGCGCGCGCCTGCAGCGATCCGAAGGTGATGATCTGCGCCACCTGCTCGCGGCCGTACTTGCGCTGGACGTAGCGAATCACCTCTTCCCGGCGGTCCTGGCAGAAGTCGATGTCGAAGTCGGGCATCGAGACGCGGTCCGGATTGAGGAAGCGCTCGAACAGCAGCGAGAACCGCAGCGGATCGACGTCGGTGATGGTCAACGCATAGGCGACCAGCGACCCCGCGCCCGAGCCGCGGCCCGGGCCGACCGGGATGTCCTGAAGCTTTGCCCATTTGATGAAGTCGGCAACGATCAGGAAGTAGCCCGGAAACTTCATCTTCTCGATGACGCTGAGCTCGAAATCGAGCCGCTCGCGATAGTCCGTCTCGGTGTAGCCGGGCGACATGCCGAGCCTCTGCAGCCGGTCTTCCAGGCCCTCGACTGCCTGACGGCGCAGTTCGAGCGCCTCGGCGCGCTCGGCTTCCGCCGGATCGTCGGAGGCGCCGGTGAAGCGCGGCAGGATCGGCCCGCGCGTCTTGAGCACAAACGAGCAGCGCCTGGCGATTTCGACGGTGTTTTCCAGCGCTTCCGGCAGGTCGGCAAACAGGGCCGCCATGTCCTTGCGGCTTTTCAGATAGTGATCCGGCGTCAGGCGGAAGCGGCTGTCGTCCGACACCATCGCATTGTGCGCCACCGCCATCAGCGCGTCATGCGCCTCGAATTCGGCCGGCGACGGAAAGAAGGGCTCGTTGGTCGCGACCAGCGGCAGTTCGAGCTTGTAGGCGAGATCGATGACCCGACCCTCGTGGCGGCGATCATATTTGCCGTGGCGCTGCAGTTCGACGTAAAGCCGGTTACCGAACACCGCCGCCAGTGATTTCAGGCGCGTCTCGGCAAGCGCCGCATGTCCCGACTTCAAGGCCATGTCGACCGGCCCGCCCGCCGCGCCGGTCAGCGCAATCAGACCTTCCGTTCCGCCCTCCTGCAGCCACGACAGCGCAATACGGACGGACTGGTTGCCCTCGCCGCCGAGATAGGCGCGGCTGACGATATCGACGAGACGGACATAACCGGCATCCGTCGCCGCAATCAGCACGATCGAGGGAAGTTTGGTCAGATGCTGCGCGTGTCCGCGCTTGTCGCCCTCCGCCTCGTCCTCCATGTCGATCGACAACTGGCAGCCGATCAGCGGCTGCAGACCGTCGTCCATGCATTTCAGCGAAAACTCAAGCGCTGCAAACAGATTGTTGGTATCGGCAATGCCGATCGCCGGCTGCCCGTCCGCCACGGCCTTGCCGATGATCTTCTTGATCGGCAGCGCGCCTTCGAGCAGCGAAAAGGCCGAATGAACGCGAAGATGAACAAACTGCGGAGATTCAGCATCCTGCTGCTTGTCGCTTTTCACATCCGCCATCGCACACCCCGATTCCCGTAAGGGCCGCAGGATATCCCGTTTCTGTCCGCCGATGTCCACATTTCATCCGCCGCACGCCGGCTTTTTCATGCGGTCTGTTGCTTGTCCACAGCCCGGTGCGGCGTGGCCCACGCTGCCGCAACGGCAAAGCTGCAACGAAGCCTAGCGTGTCACATGCCCATGATGATGATCGAAAAGCTGGCGACGAACATGGCGACTGAGGTAAAAGCAGCGAGGTCCCGAAGAAAGTCAGTCATTGCAAGGCTCCCTTTTCCGTTATGTTCTATTGTTGTTCTATTTATGTTCTTCCGTCAAGGGGTGACAGCCGATCTTCCGTTCCAGCACTCGCGGCATGGTAAACGGTTTCAATCTGGTCCTCTTCCAAGGGCGAGGACCTCTGGACGCCCGCAGGCGAGCCGATTAGTCTCACGCCGATGACAATCGAGGGGCGAAGAAATGAGGATGTCACTGGCCGTCATGACGGCGTTTATCGGCCTTTGCGCAACTGTGGCACAGGCTGCCGAAGCCATCGATCCGGACCGCATCGTGTCCGCCGCCACCGGCGATTGGGACAAGGACGACAGCCCGGACCTGGCGATGCTGGTTTCCGCGCCTGAGGGCAGCGACGAGGATCACGGCATCTACATCTACCTGAAAGGCGAGACCAATCGTCTCCAGTTGAAGACTTTTGCCCCCAACAAGGTCTGGGGTAAGCTGACGATCTATGGGCAGGAGCCGTTCATCGAAGCCTTGCCGAACGGCTCGATCCTGATCACGTCGCACAACGACTCCATCGGCCGCGACCGCCGGGAGCAGAAGCTGACCGTCGCCTATCGCAATTTCGATTTCGTCGTCGCTGGATATACCTATTCGTCCTACGACACGCTCGATCCCGACAATACGTCGCAATGCGATTTCAACGTGCTCACCGGTAAAGGCACAAGCAACGGCAAGCCGATCGCCGCCAAGGGCGAAATCGTGCTGCTCAAGGATTGGTCGGATGATCGCGGCCGGTCGGTCTGCGGCAACGAGTAATACCACAGCGCGCTGAGGACCGATTTCATAGGCCGGATTGTCGCTGCTACAGTTCCACGACCTTGCCGTCTTCGATGGTGACGCGGCGATCCATGCGCGAGGCCAGCTCGTAATTGTGCGTGGCGATCATCGCTGCCATGCCGGACTGGCGCACCAGCGCTTCCAGAGCCTCAAAAACATAGCCTGCGGTTTCCGGATCGAGGTTTCCGGTCGGCTCGTCAGCCAAAAGCACCAAAGGTGCATTGGCAACGGCTCGGGCGATCGCAACGCGCTGCTGTTCACCACCGGAGAGTTCCGAGGGACGGTGCTCGGCGCGATGGCCGATGCGCATGAAATCCAGCAATGCGCCCGCCCGTTCGCGAGCCTCGGCCTTGTTGAGGCCCGCGATCAGCTGCGGCATCATGATGTTTTCGATCGCCGTGAATTCCGGCAGGAGATGATGGAACTGGTAGACGAAGCCGATGTCGTTGCGGCGGATCGCCGTGCGCTGCTCGTCGCCGAGCGCACCGCAGGACTGGCCGTTGATGAAGACTTCGCCGCCATCCGGCCGCTCCAACAGGCCAGCCAGGTGCAGGAGCGTCGACTTTCCTGTGCCGGACGGCGCCACGAGCGCGACCGTCTGCCCCCCGTGCAGCGAGAAATCCGCGCCCTTGAGGATCGACAGGGTCTCGTCGCCCTGGCTGTAATGACGTTCGACGCCGGAAAGCTGCAATGCCACGCGCGCATTCATCGTGTCTGTTTTCCTTGTTTATTCGTAGCGCAGAGCCTGAACCGGATCGAGGCGCGAGGCGCGCCAGGCCGGAAAGATCGTGGCGAGGAAGGACAGGCTGATCGCCATGGCAATGACCGAGATGGTCTCGCCGGGGTTCATGTCGGCCGGAAGCTGGCTGAGGAAGTAGAGTTCCGGGTTGAACAGTGTCGTGCCGGAAATCCACGAAAAGAACTGCCGGATGGATTCGACATTGAGGCAGACGATGACGCCGAGAAGAACACCCGCGAATGTGCCGACGATGCCGATCGCCGCGCCCGTCATGAAGAAGATGCGCATGATCGAACCGGAGGTGGCGCCCATGGTGCGCAGGATGGCGATGTCGCTGCCCTTGTCCTTCACCAGCATGATCAGGCCGGAGACGATGTTGAGTGCCGCCACCAAGACGATCAGCGTCAGGATCATGAACATGACGTTGCGCTCGACCTGAAGGGCCGAAAAGAACGTCTTGTTGCGGTCGCGCCAGTCGCTGATCAGCACCTGCCGGCCCGCCGCATCCTCGATCGGCTGGCGCAGTTCGTCGACCAGATCCGGATTGGCAACGAATAGTTCTATCGACTGGGCGATGCCTTCGGCGTTGAAGTAAAGCTGTGCTTCCTCGAGCGGCATGAAGATGATCGAGGCGTCATATTCCGACATGCCGATCTCGAAGATCGCCGAGACGGTATAGGATTTGACGCGCGGGTTGACGCCCATCGGCGTGACGTCGCCCTCGGGCGCCACCAGCGTGATGGTGCCGCCGGCGGTGATGCCGAGCTGTTCGGCCATGCGTGAGCCGATAACAACGCCGGTTCCGGCCGCATAGCCGACAAGATCGCCGGACTTGATGTGGTCGGAGATGGATTTCATCTTGCCGAGATCGTCGGCCCGCAAGCCGCGCACCAGAGCGCCCGTGCCGGCCCCGCCCGGACCCGAGGCGAGCGTCTGGCCCTCGATCATCGGGATTGCCATGGTGACGCCCTTGACGCCTGCAAATTTCGTCGCCAGGTCCGCATAGTTGTCGAGCGGCCCGTCGAGCGGCTGCACGATCATGTGGCCGTTGATGCCGAGAATGCGCGAGATGAGCTCGGTGCGAAAGCCGTTCATCACCGCCATGACGATGATCAACGTCGCCACGCCGAGCATGATGCCGATGAAGGAAAAGCCGGCGATCACCGAAATGAAGGCTTCCTTGCGCCGCGACCGCAGATAGCGCCAGGCCACCATGCGCTCGAACGTGGAAAACGGACGGCTCGATGGCGGCTGGACCGCCACGGCCTTCTCCTGCTCTAGCGTGGTGGCGCTCATTCCGGCTCCCTTATTTCGAAGCAGTCAGCTTGTTGATGGCAGCCTCGACGGTCAGCGTCTCGCGGGCGCCGGTCTTGCGGTCCTTGAGTTCCACCTCGCCGCTTGCGACGGAGCGCGGACCGGCGATGATCTGGACCGGCACGCCGATCAGGTCGGCGGTCGCAAATTTCGTGCCGGCGCGGTCGTCCTTGTCGTCATAGAGCGGATCGAGACCGGCCTTGCCGAGCGCGCCATAGATGGTCTCGCAGGCCGTATCGCAGGCCGCATCGCCGGATTTCATGTTGATCACGACTGCATCGAAAGGCGCGATCGAAGCCGGCCATATGATGCCGTTCTCGTCATGCGAGGCTTCGATGATCGCCGGAACGAGGCGCGTGGGGCCGATACCGTAGGAGCCCATGTGCACCGTGTGTTCCTTGCCGTCGGGTCCCTGTACCTTGGCGCCCATGGCTTCGGAGTATTTCGTGCCGAAATAGAAGATATGGCCGACCTCGATGCCACGCGCGGACACCTTCGCGGCGTCGTCAATGGCGTTGAAAGCAGCCTCGTCATGCATTTCGGACGTCGCGGCATAGCGCGACGTCCACTGGTCGAAGATCGCCTTCATGGCGGCCGCATCCCAGAAATCGGTATCTTCGGCCGGAATGTCGAAGCTCAGGAACTCCTTGTGGCAGAACACTTCCGATTCACCGGTATCGGCAAGGATGATGAATTCGTGGCTGAGATCGCCGCCAATGGGGCCGGTATCTGCCCGCATCGGAATGGCGCGAAGACCCAGGCGCGAAAACGTGCGCAGATAGGCCGCGAACATCCGGTTGTAGGAATCGACGGCACCTTGCCGGTTCAAGTCGAAGGAATAGGCGTCCTTCATGAGGAACTCGCGCGAGCGCATCGTGCCGAAGCGCGGACGGATTTCGTCGCGGAATTTCAGCTGGATATGATAGAGGTTGAGCGGCAGATCCTTGTAGGACTTGACGTAAGAGCGGAACACGTCGGTGATCATCTCTTCATTGGTCGGGCCATAGAGCATCGGCCGGTCCTGGCGATCCTTGATGCGCAGCATTTCCTTGCCATAGGCGTCGTAGCGGCCGCTTTCCTGCCAGAGTTCGGCCGATTGCAGCGTCGGCATCAACAGCTCGATGGCGCCCGCCCGGTTCTGTTCCTCGCGGATGATGGCATTGACCTTGTCGAGCACGCGCTTGCCAAGCGGCAGCCAGGTGTAGATCCCGGCCGACTGCTGCCGAACCATCCCGGCGCGCAGCATCAGGCGATGCGACACGATCTCCGCTTCCTTCGGGTTTTCCTTCAGAATGGGCATGAAAAAGCGGGACAGGCGCATGAACGGGTTCCGGAACTTGATGCACTTCGCCTATCGTCGGATTCGGGCGAAATAACGTTGAGCGTGCAGCCCCTGCGCGCTCCACGAGCGCACCATCAGGCGCTGCTGTTTGACTGTTTCTCGCGGCGCTCCGACCAGCCGATTCAGGAAGAAAGTCGCACCGCGTTCAAGCGTTCATAGACGCTTCGCGACAGGAAGAAAACCCGTCATCTTCGCGAGCGCCACAGCTTGGAAAGCCCATACATCGGATGCAGGAAGCGTAACTGGAAGGTGCGGCAAAAAGGCACGGTAATAACAGTAATCAGACGGAAGTTGTCAACGGAAAAATTTTGCTCGACTGTAGCAAAAATGCAAAAAAATCAGATGACAACGCATAATGTTTGGGCTAGTTTCGGCTCACAAAAGAGGCAGGGAGATTAAATTCTTGTCGATTTCGCGGTCAAGTCTTGGGAGGATAAGATCTTAGGCGCGGTCATACGCAGCCACCGGTAACGGATAAGGATCACGCGATACTTTAAGAACAAGGCTTTCAGCCTTGTTTTTTTTTGCTTTTCAGAAATTCGAATCAAGAGAAAAAGGTATCGACGCTTTAATCGTGTCAACTCTGTGGCGCGCGCCTCGGCGGCGTCCGCGCTACCGTCCGTAAGCTGTCGCTATCGCAATAGCGGATGTCGCAACGACACACGACCGATCTGCTGTCAATAAAATTTCGGCGCGAATTGGGGGATCGCGTCCAAACCGTAGCCCAGCCGCACCGAGAGGATATACCACGCAAGGTGGATGATGGCGGCAAGCACCGACGTGATCAGGAAAACACGCAAGCCCCGGAAGCGCGCCGGCGCGCTCTCGACGCTGCCGGGCACCACCTCGTTCTCCTCGGCCTGGGTGCGCAGGCCGATCGGCAGGACGATGAACAGCGTCAGCCACCAGATGATGAAGTAGATCGCAAAGATGGAAAAGATCGGCATCGTGGTCTCTCACTGCGAAGGACGCTGAACGAGCTCCCTTTGGCATTGTCTGTCGAGCAGCTTATACCGCTTTGCGGCCGGTGGCACAAACGCCCGGCTCGCGCCCTTCTGTCACACCTCTTCCAGTTCGATCAGCGTGCCGAAGAAGTCCTTGGGATGGAGGAAGAGCACCGGCTTTCCATGCGCCCCGATCTTCGGCTGGCCGTCGCCGAGAACCCGGCCGCCCGCGGCAACAAGGCTGTCTCGGGCTGCGATGATGTCCTCGACCTCATAGCAGATATGGTGCATGCCGCCCGCCGGGTTCTTGGCCAGAAACGCCGCAATCGGCGAGTCTGAGCCCAGCGGCTCCAGCAACTCCACCTTGGTGTTTTCGAGCGTGACGAAAACTACGCTGACGCCATGCTCTGGAAGTGCGTCGGGCTCCGTCACCGTTGCGCCAAGCACCGACCGGTATCTTTCCGCCGCCTCGGCAAGGTTTGGAACGACCAGAGCAATGTGGTTGACACGTCCGAGCATGGTTTGCCTCTCGTGGCCGTCAGAGCTTGTTGATGAACACGGTGACGACCGGCTTCTTGCCCCAAACCTCGTTGGCGGTGCCGCGAACCGCCCGTCGAACCGCTTCCTGCACCATGGCAAGATCCTTGCGCTTGCCGCGCGGTATGCTTTCGACGGCGCCAAGCACCGCATCATAGAGCGTGTCGTTCATGTCCTCGCCCTCATCGTCGAATTCGGGAAGGCCGATGGCAACGACCTCCGGATCGGCGTTGAAATCATACCGCTCGTCGAGCACGACATTGACGGACACATGGCCGGCAAAGGACAGCTTGCGGCGTTCGCCGATACCCATCTCCTCGAAATCGCCGATCAGGCCGCCGTCCTTGTAGATACGCCCATGCGGCGCCGTTCCGATCACCGTTGCCGGCCCCGGTGCCAACCGCAGTATGTCGCCATTGCGCACCCGCGGAACCGTCTTGATGCCGGATTGCAGGCCGAGTTCCGCCTGTGCGGTCAGATGTGCCGCCTCGCCGTGGACCGGCACGAGAATCTGCGGCCGCGTCCATTCATACATTTGCTGCAACTCGTGCCGGCGGGGGTGGCCGGAAACATGCACGAGGGCTTCGGAGTCGGTGACGATATGGATGCCCTGTTCGACGAGGCCGTTCTTGATGTCGTTGATCGCCTTCTCGTTTCCGGGAATGGCGCGAGAAGAAAACACCACGGTGTCGCCCGCCGTCAAAGCGACGTTGCGCATCTCGTCCCGAGAAAGCTTTGCCAGCGCCGCCCGGGCCTCACCCTGGCTGCCGGTCAGGATCACCACGACCTTGTCCCGCGGGATATAGCCGAATTCGTCTTCAGCGATGAAGGGGTTCAAACCTTCCATAAGGCCGACATCGCGGGCCACGTCGCAGACACGCTTCATCGAACTGCCAAGCAGAAGGACTTCGCGACCGGCGGCGGCGGATGCCTTGGCGATCGAGCGGATGCGGCCGACATTGGACGAGAAAGTGGTGATGGCGACGCGGCCGGTGGCGTTCTCGATGATCTTGGTGAGGCTTGCCGAAACCTCTTCTTCCTGGGGCGATACGCCATCGCGCATCGCATTGGTGCTGTCACACATCAGCGCCAGCACGCCCTCATCGCCGATCGCGCGGAACCGTGCCTCGTCCGTCAGCGGACCAAGGGTAGGCGCATGATCGATCTTCCAGTCGCCGGTATGGACGATATTGCCGAGCGGCGTGCGGATCACCAGGGAAATCGGCTCGGGGATCGAATGGTTGACGCCGACCGCCTCGATCTCGAACGGACCAACATTGATCCGGTCGCCCTGCTTGAAGATGGTGATCGGCACATCAGCGCGCGTGCGCTCGTAATTGCGTTTGGCATCAAGCATGCCATCGGTAAATGGTGATGCGTAGACGGGAACGTTGAGGCCGGGCCAGAGATCGGCGAGCGCGCCATAGTGATCTTCATGGGCATGGGTGATGATGATACCCTTGAGGTTCTTGCGCTCCTCCGCGAGAAAGCGGATATCCGGCAGCACCAGATCGACGCCGGGCAGCTCCGGTCCCGGAAAGGTGACGCCGCAATCAACCATGATCCACTGGCGGCTGGACGGCGCACCATAGCCATAAAGAGCCAGGTTCATGCCGATTTCCCCAACCCCGCCCAGCGGGAGGAAGACGAGTTCGTCTTGTTTGCTCATTGAATGATTGCGCCTTGTTTTATCCGAAAAATACATCGCCTGCGGCGATGCGGTGGACCACGCCTGCACCCATGTCGAGCATCAGCCGGCCGTCTTCATCTATGCCTTCGAACCGTCCGGAAAGCGAGCGGTCCGGCAGGTTGACCGTGATCTTCTGGCCTATACCACCGGCCGCCGCCCGCCATTGGGCAATAATTTCGGCGATACCCTGCCCGCGGTTCCAAATGCTCAATACCTCGCCCATGCTGCGAAACAGGTGGGCAAACAATTCTTCTGGCGACACCGCTGCCCCTTCCGCCTGCAGGCAGGTGACGGGATAGAGCGCGTGGTCGGGTGCGTGCGCGACATTGACGCCGCAGCCAATGACCAGTGCGTGCCTGCCATCAGGCAATCCCTCGCCTTCGAGCAGGATACCGCAGCACTTCTTGCCGGCAATCAGGATGTCGTTTGGCCATTTGATTGATACGGGGTTGGATCCCGGCGGCATGACCGCCTGGATTGCCCGATGCACGGCGACGGCTACAGCCAGCGGCAGCGAGTGAAGCCTGTCCATCGGCGCCGGATCGATCAACAGCAGCGAGGCGTAGAGATTGCCAGGCTCCGAAGTCCAGGCCCGGCCGCGCCGCCCTCGTCCCTCCAGCTGCCGTGTCGCGGTGATCCAGTGAAGTCCCGGATCACCCGCGCGGGCACGGATCAGGCATTCGGTGTTCGTCGATCCGACATCGCCAAGCGCGGTATGCCGGAAATCATCGAGCGCCAACCTGCCGATCCGGTCCTGGCCCGTCAAAAGAAGGTCCGCGCTGCAACTTCGGCCGCCGTACCGATCGGTCCGCCGATCAGCACATAGGCGGCCACGAACAGACCGGAGAGACCGTAGACGAGACGCAGAACGCCCGATGGACGCGCGAATTCGCCCTTGGCTTCATCGAACCACATCAGCTTGATGACACGCAGGTAGTAATAGGCCCCCACGACCGAGGCCAGAACGCCGATGATCGCCAGTGCGTAAAGCTGCGCCTCGACTGCCGCCATGAACACGAAATACTTGGCGAAGAAGCCTGCAAGCGGCGGAATGCCGGCCAGCGAGAACATCATAACCGTCAAGACCGTCGCCATCAGCGGATTGGTCTGCGACAGGCCGGCAAGGTCGTCGACGTTTTCGACGTGATTGCCGTCCTTGCGCTTCATCGCCAGAATGCAGGCGAAGGTGCCAAGCGTCATGACCATATAGACCAGCATGTAGATCAGCACGCCGCGCACACCGGCCATCGAACCGCTGGCAAGACCGACGAGCGCATAGCCCATGTGGCCAATCGACGAGTAGGCCATCAGTCGCTTGATGTTCCTCTGGCCGATCGCCGCAAATGCGCCGAGCAGCATAGACGCGATCGAGATGAAGACGACGATCTGGCGCCAGTCGGCAACGATCGGCTCGAATGGCGTGATGACCAGACGGATAAGCATCGCCATCGCCGCGATCTTCGGTGCGGCGGCGAAGAATGCCGTGACCGGCGTCGGCGCACCCTCATAGACGTCCGGCGTCCACATGTGGAACGGAACGGCCGAAATCTTGAAGGCGACGCCGGCAAGAATGAAGACGAGCCCAAACACCAGGCCGAGCGAACGACCTTCGGCCGACAGAGCCGACGCGATGGCCTCGAAACCGGTATGGCCGGTGAAGCCGTAAACCAGCGACATGCCGTAGAGCAGCATGCCCGACGACAGCGCGCCGAGAACGAAATATTTGAGGCCGGCTTCCGTCGAACGGAGGTTGTCGCGGTGCATCGCGGCGACGACATAAAGCGCCAGCGACTGCAGTTCGAGCGCGAGATAGACGGAGATGAGGTCGTTGGCCGAAATCATCAGCAGCATGCCGAGCGTTGCCAGCACGACCAGCACCGGAAACTCGAAGCGGTCTATACCCGCCGAGCGAGCCTCGCCCGCCGACATGATCAGCGTGGCCATGGAGCCGGCCAACGTCAGCACCTTCATGAACCGGGCGAACGGGTCGGAGAGGAACACGCCGCCATAGGCCTGACCATCGCCGGTCTGCCAGATCAGCCAGGCCCCCGAAACGGCAAGCAGGCCAACCGCAAGGCCGGTGACCAGTCCGGACGATTTTTCGCCCGTGAACACACCGATCATCAACAGGACCATGGCGCCGACCGCAAGGATCAGCTCCGGCGTCGACAGGTGCAGGCTAGCAAGGAATGTTTCAGCAGTCATTTCAATCCCGTCCTGTCGTCATTTCGCCGAAAGCGCAACGTCTTGCGCGGCCTGCACGGCGGCAGTGTAGTTGTTCACGAGGAGATCCACCGAAGCAGCCGTCGCATCGAACACCGGCGCCGGATAGACGCCGAAGAAGATGGTCAGCACGACCAGCGGATAGAGAATGGCCTTCTCGCGGCCCGAGAGGTCGAGCAGCGACTTCAGGCTGTCCTTCTCGAGTGCGCCGAAGATCACGCGGCGGTAGAGCCAGAGCGCGTAGCAGGCCGAAAGAATGACGCCGGACGTCGCGAAGAAGGCAACCCAGGTGTTTGCCCGGAAGGCACCGAGCAACGTGGTGATTTCGCCGACGAAGCCGGACGTGCCGGGAAGGCCGACATTGGCCATGGTGAAGACCATGAAGGCGACCGCATATTTCGGCATGTTGTTGACGAGGCCGCCATAGGCGCTGATCTCGCGGGTGTGGGTACGGTCATAGACGACGCCGACGCAAAGGAAGAGCGCGCCGGAGACGATGCCGTGCGACAGCATCTGGAAGATCGCGCCCTGTACGCCCTGCGTATTGGCCGCGAAAATTCCCATCGTCACATAACCCATATGGGCGACCGACGAATAGGCGATCAGCTTCTTGATGTCGGACTGCATCATCGCCACCAGCGAGGTGTAGATGATGGCAACGATCGACAGCGAGAAGACCATCGGCGCAAAATACTCGGAGGCGAGCGGGAACATCGGCAGCGAAAAACGCAGGAAGCCGTAGCCGCCGAGCTTCAGGAGGATACCCGCCAGGATGACCGAGCCTGCCGTCGGCGCCTGGACGTGCGCATCGGGAAGCCAGGTATGGACCGGCCACATCGGCATCTTCACCGCAAAGGATGCGAAGAAGGCCAACCATAGCCAGGTCTGCATCTGGCGCGGGAAGTTGTAGGCAAGCAGTTCGACCATATCGGTCGTGCCGGCCTGCCAGTACATCGCCATGATGGCGAGCAGCATCAGCACCGAGCCGAGCAGCGTATAGAGGAAGAACTTGTAGGACGCGTAGACGCGATCCTTGCCGCCCCAGACCCCGATGATGATGAACATCGGAATGAGGCCTGCTTCGAAGAAGACGTAGAAGAGCACGATGTCGAGCGACACGAAAACGCCGACCATGAACACTTCCAGAAGCAGGAAGGCGATCATGTACGCCTTCAGGCGCTTCTCGATGGTCAACCAGCTTGCCAGCACGCAGAAGGGCATCAGGAATGCTGAAAGGACGACGAAAAGGACTGAAATGCCGTCCACGCCGAGATGATAGGAAATGCCCGTACCGAGCCAGGCGTGCTTCTCGATCATCTGGAAGCCGGGATTGGCGTAGTCGAAGTCCCACCAGACCCACAGCGACACAAGGAACGTGACGATCGTCGTGAAAAGCGAGACATTCAGGATGTTGCGGCGCCCGGCCGCGCTGTCTTCACGCATCAGAAGCAGAACAACAACGCCGGCCAGTGGCAGGAAGGTGACCGCGGAAAGAATGGGCCAATCGGTCATCAGAAGGAGCTCCCGAGCATCATCCAGGTAACGAGCGCCGCAATGCCGATCAGCATCACGAAGGCATAGTGATAGAGGTAACCGGTCTGCAGGCGAACAACTCGGTCGGTGACGTCCATGACGCGCGCGGCGATGCCGTTCGGGCCAAAGCCGTCGATGACCCTGCCGTCACCTTCCTTCCACAGGAAGGTGCCGAGGCGCTTGGCCGGACGGACGAACAGGAAGTCGTAGATCTCGTCGAAGTACCACTTGTTGAGCAGGAACTGGTAGAGAACGCGGTGCTGATTGGCCAGATATTTCGGCGTTTCAGGCGAGCGGATATACATGTACCAGGCGGTGATCAGGCCGAGCGCCATGGCGCAGAACGGGCTCCATTTCACCCAGAGCGGGACATGGTGATATTCCTCGAGCAGTTCGTTCTCCGGCAGCGTGAACAGTGCGCCCTGCCAGAAGTGATTGTAGTCGTGACCGAAGAAATAGTCGTGGAACAGGAAGCCCGCGAGGAGCGCGCCGGCGCCGAGAAGGTAAAGCGGCACAAGCATGACCTGAGGCGATTCATGGACGTGGTGCATGACCTCATGCGACGCGCGCGGCGTGCCGTGGAAGGTCATGAAGGTCAGACGCCAAGAATAGAAGCTCGTGAACAGGGCGGCAATCACCAGCAGCGAGAAGGCGAAACCGGAGAGCACGCTGTGCGAGGCGAAGGTCGATTCGATAATCGCGTCCTTCGAGAAGAAGCCGGCAGTGCCGATGACGGTGCCCGGAATGCCGACCCCGGTCAGCGCGATCGTGCCGATGAACATCATCCAGTAGGTCCACGGGATATGCCTGCGCAGCCCGCCCATGAACCGCATGTCCTGCTCGCCATCGACGGCATGGATAACCGAGCCGGCGCCAAGGAACAGCAGCGCCTTGAAGAAGGCGTGCGTGAACAGGTGGAAGATACCCGCGCCATAGGCGCCGACGCCGAGCGCGACGAACATGTAGCCGAGCTGCGAGCAGGTCGAATAGGCGATGACGCGCTTGATGTCGTTCTGCACGAGACCGACGGTCGCTGCGAAGAACGCCGTGACGGCGCCGATCAGCACGACGACGGTGCGGGCGTCCTCGGTCAACTCGAACAGCGGCGACATGCGAGCGACGAGAAAGACACCGGCGGTGACCATGGTTGCGGCATGGATGAGCGCCGACACAGGCGTCGGGCCTTCCATGGCGTCCGGCAGCCAGGTGTGCAGCAGGAACTGCGCCGACTTGCCCATCGCGCCCATGAACAGCAGCAGGCAGATGGCGGTGACGGCGTGCGGCTTGTCGAGGTGCATGCCGAACAGGTTGATGACGGCTTCGCCGCCTTCAGTGGCACCCTCGGCCGGCAGATAGCTTGCGGCCGTCGCGAAGATCGTTTCGAAGCTGATGGAGCCGAACAGCACGAAGACGCCGAAGATACCGAGCGCAAAGCCGAAGTCACCGACGCGGTTGACGATGAAGGCCTTGATCGCCGCAGCATTTGCCGACGGCTTCTTGTACCAGAAGCCGATCAGCAGATAGGAAGCAAGACCGACCCCCTCCCAGCCGAAGAACATCTGCAGCAAGTTGTCAGACGTTATGAGCATCAGCATCGCGAAGGTGAACAGCGACAGATAGGCAAAGAAACGCGGCCGGTTCGGATCATGGTGCATGTAGCCGATCGAGTAGACATGAACCAGGCACGATACCGTGTTGACGACGACGAACATCACCGCCGTCAGCGTATCGACGCGGAAGGCCCACTCGGCATCGAAGCTGCCGGACTGGATCCAGCGCATCACCGTGACCCTGATCATCTCCGTCTCGCCGAGCGCGACGTTGAAGAAGACGAACCACGACAGCACGGCGACAATCACCATGAAGCCGGTGGTGACATATTCCGACGCCTTGGCACCGATCGAGGTGCCGAACAGGCCCGCGATCAGGAAGCCGATCAGCGGCAGGAAGACGATGGCTTGAATAATCGCATTCATGGCCCGCTCAACCCTTCATCATGTTGACGTCTTCGACGGCGATCGAGCCGCGGTTGCGGTAGAAGACGACGAGAATTGCAAGACCGATGGCGGCTTCCGCGGCCGCGACGGTCAGAATGAACAAGGCGAACACCTGGCCGGTGATGTCGTTCAGGAACGACGAGAAGGCGACCATGTTGATGTTCACCGCAAGCAGGATGAGTTCCACCGACATCAGGATGATGATGACGTTCTTCCGGTTGAGGAAGATGCCGAAGACGCCGAGCGTGAACAGGATGGCGCTGACGGTCAGATAGTGGGAAATACCGATTTCCATGATGATTGTTCCTTGACCCGCGTCCGTCTTAAAGGCCCTGACCCGACTTGACCTTGACCACTTCGACAGCGGTCTTCGGCGAGCGGGCAACCTGCGTGGGAATGTCCTGGCGCTTGATGTTCTGGCGATGGCGCAGCGTCAGCACGATGGCGCCGATCATTGCCACCAGCAGAACGAGGCCGGCGATCTGGAAGAAGTAGACATAGTGCGTATAGAGCACGTCACCGAGCGCTGCCGTGTTGGTCCGCTCCGTGATCGCCGGGATCGGCATCGAAATCGACTTGGCGATTTCCGGCGACAGCGTGCTGCCGCCGACCACGATGATCAATTCAGCCGCGAGCACCAGGCCGATCAGCGCGCCGACCGGCGCATAGTCGAGCACCCCTGCCCTCAGTTCGGTGAAATCGATGTCGAGCATCATCACCACGAAGAGGAAAAGAACCGCAACCGCGCCGATATAGACGACCAGCAGGATCATCGCGAGGAACTCGGCTCCGGTCAGCAGGAACAGGCCGGCCGCGTTGAAGAACGTCAGGATCAGGAACAGCACGGAATAAACCGGGTTTCGTGCGGAAATGACCATGAACGCCGACGCAACGGCGACGAATGAAAAAAGATAGAAAAAAAGAGCCTGCAGACCCATGATCGGTGCCTTTTTCGTCTTCCCCGGGCAGGAATGACCGACAGGCCACCCTTTCCCACTGGCGAACCGGTTGTCCCGGCCCGCCCAAAATCTCGTTGACGCCTGCCCGGCAAGGCAGGCGCAGTCCCATCGAAAGGTCTCAGCGGTAAGGCGAGTCCATTGCGATGTTGCGGGCGATTTCCCGCTCCCAACGGTCGCCGTTGGCGAGCAGGCGCTCCTTGTCGTAGTAGAGCTCTTCACGCGTCTCGGTGGCGAACTCGAAGTTCGGGCCTTCGACGATCGCGTCCACCGGACAGGCTTCCTGGCAGAAACCGCAATAGATGCACTTCACCATGTCGATGTCGTAGCGAACGGTGCGGCGCGTGCCGTCGTTACGGCGCGGGCCGGCTTCGATGGTGATCGCCTGGGCAGGACAGATCGCCTCGCACAGCTTGCAGGCGATGCAGCGCTCTTCGCCGTTCGGATAGCGGCGCAGCGCATGCTCGCCGCGGAAGCGCGGGCTGACGGGGCCTTTTTCGAACGGGTAATTCAGCGTCGACTTCGGTGCGAAGAAATAGCGCATCGACAGGAAGAACGCACCGACGAATTCCTTGAGGAACAGCGAACTGACGGCTTGCGACAGACTTGCCATCATCAACCTCCAAACAAGCCGGCCTGGGACGCGCCGGCGAATATTGCGAAACGGGAAACGGACATCAGGCCCACACCACCAGTTTCAGCACGACTGCAACAATGAAGACCATGGCGAGCGACAGCGGAAGGAAGACCTTCCAGCCGAGCCGCATCAGTTGGTCGTAGCGGTAGCGCGGCACGAAAGCCTTCACCATGGCGAACATGAAGAACACCATCGAGGCCTTCAGGACGAACCAGATGATGCCGGGAACCCAATTGAGGAACCAGACGTCGACCGGAGGCAGCCAACCGCCGAGGAACAGGATCGTCGTCAGCGCGCACATCAGGCAGATGGCGGCGTACTCGCCGAGCATGAACATCATGTACGGGGTCGAGCCGTATTCGACCATGAAGCCGGCGACCAGTTCCGATTCCGCCTCGACGAGATCGAAGGGCGGACGGTTGGTTTCAGCCAGCGCCGAGATAAAGAAGACGATGAACATCGGAAACAGTGGCAGCCAGTACCAATCGAGGAACGAGCCGGGCAGACCGATCATCGTGCCGAGGCCGTCACGCTGTGAATCGACGATATCCGTCAGGTTCAGCGAGCCGGCGCACAACAGGACGGTGACGATGACGAAGCCGATCGAGACCTCGTAGGAAACCATTTGCGCTGCCGAGCGCAACGCGCTGAGGAACGGATATTTCGAGTTCGATGCCCAGCCGCCGATGATAACGCCATAGACTTCAAGCGACGAAATGGCGAATACATAAAGGATGCCGACATTGATGTTTGCCATCACCCAGTTTGCATTGAGCGGAATAACGGCCCAGGCGGCCAGCGCCAAGGTGACGGAAACCAGCGGCGCCAGCAGGAACAGCACCTTGTTCGAGCCGGCGGGGATCACCGGTTCCTTGAAGACGAACTTCAAGAGATCGGCGAAGGACTGGAAAAGTCCCCAGGGGCCTACCACATTCGGTCCACGGCGCATCTGCACCGCGGCCCAGATCTTGCGGTCAGCGAGCAGAATATAGGCGATGAAGATCAGGAGAGCGACCAGAAGCAGCAGCGACTGGGCGATCATGAGGGCCGTTGGCCACACATAGGTCGAAATGAAAGCGTCCATTTTCGTCTTATTCCCTCGCGCTCATTCCGCCGCAGCTTTGAAGTTGTTGCGTGCCAAAGCCGAACATTCGGCCATGACGGCGGATGCGCGTGCTATCGGGTTCGTCAAATAGAAGTCTTTGACCGGAGACGCAAATACCGATTTGGCCATCTCACCGGCTTTTTGTGCCAATGCGGCAATTTCACCGCTGGCCGCTGGTGCAATCGTATCGATCTCGGCGAAATGCGGATAGGCCGCATAGAGCTTTGCACGCAATTCGCTTAGCGAATCGAACGGCAGGCGCTTGCCGAGCACGTCCGACAGGGCGCGGATGATGGCCCAGTCCTCGCGCGCATCGCCCGGCGCGAAACCGGCGCGGTTGCCCATCTGCACCCGGCCTTCGGTGTTGACCCAGGTGCCGGACTTTTCAGTGTAGGTCGCAGCCGGCAGGATGACGTCGGCAACATGTGCCCCTTCGTCACCATGCGAACCGATATAGACTGTGAAGCCGGCGGTCTTCGTCGAGAAATCCATCTCGTCGGCGCCGAGCAGGAAGAGCACGTCCGTGCCATCAAGCATTTCGGCGGCGGTCTTGCCCCCCTCGCCCGGCACGAAACCGAGGTCGAGGCCACCGACGCGGGCGGCGGCGGTATGCAGGACGGCAAAACCGTTCCAGTCGGCGGTAACTGCGCCAACGGCGCACGCGAGCTTGGCCGCGGCTGCAAGCACCGAAGCGCCGTTGGCGCCCGAAATCGCACCCTGGCCGATGATGATCATCGGGCGCTGCGCCTTCTTCAGGACGCTCAGGAACTTGCCCTTGCCGGCGACCAGCTCGGCCAGCGTGTCGGTGCCGGCGCCCAGATATTCATAGGAATAGCGAAGCTCGCCCTGCTCGCCGATGACGCCGATCGGGAAGTTGGCCATGCGGAAGCGCTTGCGGATGCGAGCGTTCAGGACCGAGCCCTCGAAGCGCGGGTTCGAACCGATGATCAGCAGCGCGTCGGCGCTTTCGATGCCCTGGATCGTCGGGTTGAAGATGTAGCTCGAACGGCCGAAGGCCGGATCGAGCGCTGCGCCATCCTGGCGGCAATCGATGTTCTTCGAGCCGAGCGAAGAGATCAGTTCCTTCAGCGCATACATTTCCTCGACCGAGGCCAGATCGCCGGCGATCGCGCCGATCCTGTCGCCGCTCGTCCCGGCAACTGCCGACTTGATCGCCGCAAAGGCCTCGTTCCAGCTGGCGGGCTGCAGACGGCCGTCCTTCTTCACGTAGGGGCGGTCGAGCCGCTGGGTCTTCAGGCCATCCCAGATGAAGCGGGTCTTGTCGGAAATCCACTCTTCGTTGATCTCCTCATTGACGCGCGGCATGACGCGCATCACTTCGCGGCCGCGGGTATCAACGCGGATCGCCGAGCCGACCGCATCCATGACGTCGATCGATTCGGTCTTGCCGAGTTCCCACGGACGGGCATTGAAGGCATAGGGCTTCGAGGTCAGTGCGCCGACCGGGCAGAGGTCAACGACGTTGCCCTGCAGCTCGGAGGTCATCGCCTGTTCGAGATAGGTGGTGATCTCGGCATCCTCGCCGCGGCCGATCAGGCCCAGTTCAGCGATGCCGGCAACTTCGGTGGTGAAGCGGACGCAACGGGTGCAGTGGATGCAGCGGTTCATCACGGTCTTGACCAGCGGGCCGATATACTTGTCTTCGACGGCGCGCTTGTTCTCGGTGTAGCGGGTCGAATCGACACCAAAGGCCATGGCCTGGTCCTGCAGGTCGCATTCGCCGCCCTGGTCGCAGATCGGGCAGTCGAGCGGATGGTTGATCAGCAGGAATTCCATCACGCCTTCGCGCGCCTTCTTGACCATTGGCGTGGTCGTGAAGACTTCCGGCGCCTCGCCGTTGGGGCCGGGACGCAGGTCGCGCACACCCATGGCGCAGGACGCTGCCGGTTTCGGCGGCCCGCCCTTCACTTCGATCAGACACATGCGGCAGTTTCCGGCGACCGACAGCCGCTCATGGAAACAGAAGCGCGGAACCTCGGCGCCGGCTTCCTCGCACGCCTGCAGCAGCGTGAAATGATCCGGGACCTCGATCTCTTTTCCGTCGACTTTCAGCTTTGCCATCTTCGCACTCAATCCTGTCGTTCATTCGCCAGCCAAAGCAGCGAACAGATATCATAACGGCACTCTACAGCGCCGCGCGTCGTTTATGACGCGCAAGGGTTGCTGTAGCACTTTAAATTTGCTGCATAATTTCTGCCTAAACCGAAACCGGTTTTAGGGAAGTATGCAGCAGCCTCTTGAACGGAAACCACTACCGGCCGCCGTCCCAATTCAATCTCATCCCTTCATCAGGGTCTTTGCCTGCTCGACCCAGGCATCCCGCACGATGCGGCCGCCAAAGCCGAGCTGCGCGTCGAAACGCTTCACGTCCTTATCGCTCCACGCTGCGATATCGGCATAACGCCGCACGCCCATGCCGTTCAGCACCTGCTCCAACTTCGGACCGATGCCCGAAATCCGCTTCAGGTCGTCGGCCTGCGTTTCGACGATGCGAGCTGCAGCCTTCTGCTCGTGGGGCTTGTCTGCCTCGACCGGCGCAGCCTTGACCGGTGGAGCCTTTTCTGCCTTCACCGGCTTCGACTTGACCGGAGCCTTGGCTGGCGTCTCGGTTTTCGTCGGCGGTGCGTCATGCGCCGCGTCGGCAACGGGTTCGGCGGCTTCCGCCGCAAGCGTCTCGTCCGTCGCGCTGGCGGCTTTCTGCGCCGTCCTGGTCATGCTCTCCATCGCGCCGAACATCAAGCCGGCAAAGTGACTGGTCATGCCGAGACCGATCGCCGTTGCCGCCGCCATCGCCGCCGCCGGGTTCTGCATCAGCGGGTGCAACGGCGCCTTCGACATATCCTTCAGCCACGCAGCCAAGTCGTACGGATCGCTACCGGCCGGGGAATCAGCCGCAGGACCGGCAGTTCCTGCCCAATTTCCTTTGCTTGCATCCTGTTCCGGCCTGGTCATATCGCTTACTCCGCTGCTTGCAGCACCGCCCCATGCGATGTCGAATTACGGGTGTATTCGTCGATCCGCTTTTCCATCTCCGGACGGAAATTGCGGATCAGACCCTGAATCGGCCATGCAGCCGCGTCGCCGAGCGCGCAGATCGTGTGGCCTTCGACCTGTTTCGTCACGTCGAACAGCATGTCGATTTCGCGCTTCTGGGCGCGGCCCTGAACCATGCGCTCCATGACGCGCATCATCCAGCCGGTGCCTTCGCGGCATGGCGTGCACTGGCCGCAGCTTTCGTGCTTGTAGAAGGCGGCCAGCCGCCAGATTGCCTTGATGATGTCGGTCGAGCGATCCATGACGATGACGGCGGCTGTACCAAAGGACGACTTCACATCGCGCATGCCGTCGAAATCCATCGGCGCGTCGATGATGTCTTCGGCCTTGACCACCGGACAGGACGAGCCACCCGGAATGACTGCCAGAAGATTGTCCCAGCCTCCGCGGATGCCGCCGCAATGGCGTTCGATCATCTCGCGGAACGGCACACCCATCGCATCCTCGAAGGTGCACGGCCGATTGACGTGGCCAGAAACCATGAACAGCTTCGTGCCGACATTGTTCGGGCGGCCGATCGACGAAAACCAGCCGGCCCCGCGGCGCAGGATCGTCGGCGCAACGGCGATGGATTCGACGTTGTTGACCGTCGTCGGGCAGCCATAGAGGCCCATATTGGCCGGGAATGGCGGCTTCAGGCGCGGCTGGCCCTTCTTGCCTTCGAGGCTTTCGAGCAGGGCCGTTTCCTCGCCGCAAATGTACGCGCCGGCGCCGTGATGGACGTAGATGTCCATGTCCCAGCCGTGCTTGTTGTTGATGCCGAGAAGGCCTGCGTCATAGCATTCGTCGATCGCCGCCTGCAGCGCCTCGCGCTCGCGGATATATTCGCCACGAACATAGATGTAGGCGGTGTGCGCGCCCATGGCGAAGCTCGCGATCAGGCAGCCCTCGATCAGCGTATGCGGATCGTGGCGCATGATGTCACGGTCCTTGCACGTGCCGGGCTCGGACTCGTCGGCATTGACGACGAGGTAGTGCGGACGGCCGTCGCTTTCCTTCGGCATGAAGGACCATTTGAGCCCGGTCGGGAAGCCTGCCCCGCCACGGCCGCGAAGACCCGAGGCCTTCATCTCGTTGATGATCCAGTCACGGCCCTTTTCGAGAATCTGCTTGGTGCCATCCCAATGGCCACGGCTCATGGCGCCCTTCAGCGACTTGTCGTGAAGGCCGTAGAGGTTGGTAAAAATGCGATCTTTATCGGCGAGCATGTCTAAACCTCTTTACCGCGGCTTCTTGCCGAAGACTTTGATGTATTCGGCTTCGCCGCCCTTGGCCAGCGCCTTGGCCTGCTTGACCCAGTCATCGCGTTCGATGCGGCCCTTGAAATTCAGATAGCCGTCCACCCATTCGCGCTCGGCCTTTTTCCAGCCGGCGACCTGCGCATAGGTGAAGATTCCGAGTTCCTGCAGGATGCCTTCGATCTTCGGACCGACGCCGGAAATCAGCTTCAGGTCATCCGGCGTCGCCGGCCTCTCGATGCCAGCAGGGCGGTTCTTGTCTGCAAGCGACGGCTTTGCCGCGGCTACCGCCGGCTTGGCGGCGACGCCGCCCTCCGCCTTCGTGTCACCGGCAATCCTGTCGTTCGCCGCCGACTCCGCTTTTGCCGTTGCCGGCGTCTTCAGCGTCGGATCGGTCTCCGGGGCATCGGTCTTTGGACGCGCCGCATAGGAAGGAGGTACGCTTGCGGCCGCCTCGCCGCCTGCCTTTTTGGCGCGCGGTACAGCTGGCTTCTTTTCAGGAGCGAGCAGCGTCGTCGGGCCACCTACCGGCGCGGAGTAGATGCGGTCGATCTGCGGGCCTGGCTTGACGTCGGAGCCCTTGCCTGCGTCGAAACGGTCGATGATATATTCCAGCTGCGGAACCGTCAGGTCTTCATAGGTGTCCTTGAAGATCATCACCATCGGCGCGTTGACGCAGGCGCCCTGACACTCCACCTCTTCCCACGACAGCGTGCCCGCCTCATTCGGCGTCAGCGGCTCAGGATGAATGCGCTTCTTGCAGAGATTGATCAGGTCCTCGGAGCCGCGCAGCATGCAGGGCGTCGTGCCGCAGACCTGGACATGGGCCCGCGTGCCGACCGGCTTCAGCTGGAACTGGGTGTAGAAGGTCGCGACTTCGAGCACGCGGATATAGGGCATGCCGAGCATGTCGGCGACGCTCTCGATTGCCGCCCGGGTAACCCAGCCATCCTGTTCCTGCGCCCGCATCAACAGCGGAATGACCGCGGATTGCTCGCGGCCCTTCGGGTATTTCTTGATCGTGGCCTTGGCCCATGCCGCATTGTCCTTGCTGAAGGCAAAGCTCGCTGGCTGGACATTTTCCTCGGCTAGTCGACGAACGGACATTCTTCCCGCACCTTATCAGTTAATCGAACCGCACCGCGATTTCGTCAGGGAGACGAACTCGCAGGCATAGGCTGACTGGTCTTTCTGCATGAATACAATGTAGCGCACGCCATTCGGCACGGCGGCCCTGATTTCATAGCCCTGGCTCAGGAGCTTGCCGATGCCGCTGCCCGACGCATTGCCCATGGCCGGATCGCCGGCGTCTGCGGCAGTTTCCTGCGCAAACGCCGGCGCCGCCGCAAGCATCGATCCGCAAAGCATCAGGGTGCTCAGACGCATCAGCGGTCTACCTCGCCGAATACGATGTCGAGCGAGCCAAGAATTGCCGATACGTCGGCCAGCTGGTGGCCACGACAGATGTAATCCATCGCCTGCAGATGCGCGTAACCCGGTGCACGGATCTTGCAACGATAGGGCTTGTTGGTGCCGTCGGAGACCAGATAGACGCCGAATTCGCCCTTCGGCGCTTCCACGGCCGCGTAAACCTCGCCCTCGGGCACGTGATAGCCTTCGGTATAGAGCTTGAAATGGTGAATCAGCGCTTCCATCGAGCGCTTCATCTCGCCACGCTTCGGCGGCACGACCTTGCCGTCGAGCGAGGAAACCGGGCCGATCTTTGCATCGCCGAGCAGGCGATTGACGCACTGGCGCATGATCTTGGCCGCTTCGCGCATCTCGATCATGCGGATCAGGTACCGGTCGTAGCAGTCGCCATTCTTGCCGATCGGGATGTCGAAATCCATGTCAGCATAACATTCGTAGGGCTGCGCCTTTCGCAGATCCCAGGCGGCACCCGAACCGCGCACCATGACGCCGGAGAAACCCCAGGCCCAGGCGTCGTCAAGGCTGACGACGCCGATATCGACGTTGCGCTGCTTGAAGATACGGTTGCCCGTCAGGAGTTCGTCGATATCATCGACGGTCTTCAGGAACGGATCGATCCACTTGCCGATGTCTTCGACCAGCTCGTGCGGCAGGTCCTGGTGAACGCCGCCCGGGCGGAAATAGGCCGAGTGCATGCGCGCGCCACTGGCCCGCTCGTAGAAAACCATCAGCTTTTCGCGTTCTTCGAAGCCCCAGAGCGGCGGCGTTAGTGCCCCGACGTCCATGGCCTGCGTCGTGACGTTCAAGAGGTGCGACAGGATGCGGCCGATTTCCGAATAGAGAACGCGGATTAGCTGGCCGCGGATCGGCACTTCCGTTCCCGTCAGCTTCTCCACCGCCAACGCATAGGCATGTTCCTGGTTCATCGGCGCGACATAGTCGAGCCGGTCGAAATAGGGCACCGCCTGCAGGTAGGTCTTGGTCTCGATCAGCTTTTCGGTGCCGCGGTGCAGCAGGCCGATATGCGGATCGACACGCTCGACGATTTCGCCGTCGAGCTCAAGCACAAGACGCAGCACGCCATGCGCGGCCGGATGCTGCGGTCCGAAATTGATATTGAAATTACGGACGTTGTGTTCGTTCATTTTATCGCGCTCCGCGCTGGCATGTGATTAGTGAATAGTGAGCCGTGAGTAGTCATTTTCCGCAAAACTTATTCATCGGCCTTCTTGCGCTGAACAGTCCGAATAAGCCCGCCCAGCATTTTTCCATTTTCTTCACAGTCACCAAGCAGCTTGCTCAATACCGACGAGCCGACAAGGCCAATTCGTCCAGCGATGATCAAGTGCGTCTCCAACAATTTCAAAGAGCCCTGCGCGATCTTGAGATATTGAACAAATGAGCCTCGATTCTCTCGCCCATAGCCCTCCGCGATATTGGCTGCCACGGATGCAGATGAGCGTCTAATCTGGCTTGTCAGTCCGAATATCTCTTCCCTCGGAAAGCTCTTCGTCACTTCATAACAGGCAACCGAAATATCAATCGCCAACTGCCAGACCTTCAAATCACGGTAGGAACTGATTCCTGTCGTCACTTAAGGCCTTTCCTGATCACTACCGACTAATCACTGCTCACTGCTTCGCCTTCTCATCCCCCGGCAGAACGTAGTCCGTTCCCTCCCAAGGCGACATGAAGTCGAAGTTGCGGAATTCCTGCTTCAGTTCGACCGGCTCGTAGACGACCCGCTTGGCTTCGTCGTCATAGCGCACTTCGACGAAACCGGTCGTCGGAAAGTCCTTGCGCAGCGGATAGCCTTCGAATCCGTAGTCGGTCAGGATGCGGCGCAGGTCCGGATGGCCGGTGAAGAGGATGCCGTACATGTCGTAGGCTTCCCGCTCGAACCAGTCGGCGCCCGGATACACGGCGCAGGCCGACGGCACCGGCTGGTCTTCGCCGACTGCGACCTTGATGCGGATGCGCAGGTTCTGCTTCGGCGACAGGAGATGATAGACGACATCGAAACGGTCGAGGCGCTGCGGCCAGTCCACACCGCAGATATCTGTAAAATTGACGAAACCGCAGCGGGCGTCGTCGCGCAGGAAGGTCAACAGCGCAATCAGATTGTCCGCGGTCGCCGTCAGAGTCAGCTCACCGAAGGAAACGGTGGCGTCGGAAATCAGCGCGCCGCGGGTTTCGCGGATGTAGGTCGCCAGTGCGTTCAGGGCTTCACTCATGATCAGGTCCCCTGCCCTTACCGTTCGATCGTGCCTGTGCGGCGGATCTTCTTCTGCAGCAGAAGCACCCCGTAGAGGAGCGCCTCTGCCGTCGGAGGACAGCCTGGCACGTAGATATCGACCGGCACGACGCGGTCACAGCCGCGCACCACCGAATAGGAATAGTGATAGTAGCCGCCGCCATTGGCGCAGGATCCCATCGAGATGACGTAGCGCGGCTCGGGCATCTGGTCATAGACCTTGCGCAGAGCCGGCGCCATCTTGTTGGTGAGCGTGCCGGCGACGATCATCACGTCAGACTGGCGCGGCGAGGCGCGCGGCGCAAAACCGAAGCGCTCGGCATCGTAACGCGGCATCGACATCTGCATCATTTCGACGGCGCAACAGGCCAGGCCGAAGGTCATCCACATCAGCGAGCCGGTGCGCGCCCAGTTGATCAGTTCGTCCGTCGAGGTGACCAGAAAACCCTTGTCGGCGAGCTCGTTGTTGATCTCGCCGAAGAACTTGTCATTGCTGCCGATCGGCTTGCCGGTCGAGGGATCGACGATCCCCTTCGCTCTTGGCGCAACGAGCGTGGTGCTGGAGGTCAGTTCCATTCCAGCGCTCCCTTCTTCCATTCATAGATAAAGCCGATGGTGAGCACACCGAGAAAGACCATCATCGACCAGAAACCAAACCAGCCCATCTCCTTGAACGAAACAGCCCAGGGAAACAGGAACGCCACTTCGAGATCGAAGATGATGAAGAGAATCGACACGAGATAGAATCGGATGTCGAACTTCATGCGGGCGTCATCGAATGCGTTAAAGCCGCACTCATAGGCCGACAGCTTTTCATCGTCGGGCGCCTTGTAGGCGACAGCGAACGGCGCAATCAGCAGCGCCAGCCCGATAACCAGCGAGATACCGATGAAGATGGCGATCGGAATGTAGGAACCGAGAAGGTCTGTCATTGTATCCGTCCCTGCCTGCGAGGCGCGCTGGAGAAGCGCAAAAAACAAAGCTCGCAGGCCGAAAAATATGTTGCAACGCCCCCGTCGTTAGCGCAGCCAGCGCCGCTGTGCAAGCCTTCAGAACGGTTTTCATCCCCTTGCGCGGACGGAATGCAGACCGGGCAAAAGCCGCAATCGGTGCAAGTCGCGCACGAATCGCGGGAAACCCGTGCGCTGTCTGGCGCCACGCTTGGCAACAGCCTCGCCGTGCAGCCTCAGGGACATATGGTCGCGCACCCTAAAATCGATTGAAATCTTTCGTTAAAGATCCCGAACCTGCCCTTTCCTGCAGCCTGCAAGTTATCGCATAGCCACCATCCGGAATTCGCATGGGTCGAGATGCCGTGCGGCGACGCCGTGTTCCTGGCGGGGCTTACGCAAACCGGTCGAACGGGCGCCAGTTTCTATCGCTGATTTCCTGATTTAAGAAAGAAAATGGCGCGAGTGACGGGGCTCGAACCCGCGACCTCCGGCGTGACAGGCCGGCACTCTAACCGACTGAGCTACACCCGCGCACTATGGACGCAAACCCGGATTGGCGCAGAAGCGCTTTCTTGAAATGGCGCGAGTGACGGGGCTCGAACCCGCGACCTCCGGCGTGACAGGCCGGCACTCTAACCGACTGAGCTACACCCGCACTTCATTTCAAGCAATCCGGATGCTTTCGCATCCGCTCGAACCGGACTGGCCGCTTCGATGAGCGGCTAACTACGGGGTTCGCCTTTTAGTGTCAAGCACGTTTGGAGACAAAACGATGACAGTCGGCGAATTGTTTCCACAGGGACGAAGAAGCGCAATGGGAAAGGCACCACTGACGGGGAGTTCCCCCTCTCCATCATGCCGGCCCGACCTGAGCGCGCCCGTCGCGCATCGCAGGCCGGCCGGTTTTCCACAACGCATTCATCGCCTTGTTGCCTGGCTTATTCGCGGTCGCCTGCAAAAAAATCAAAAAATCTTCGCAAACGCTCTTGCGGTTTTTCGCCGATACGCATAGATCACGGCCACCGACGCGGCGGACACTGATCCTGCTTCGCGAGGGCGATTAGCTCAGTTGGTAGAGCGCCTCGTTTACACCGAGGATGTCGGGAGTTCGAGTCTCTCATCGCCCACCATACCCTCCCCCACATATTTGTTCCTGCTGCCCATGCGTCCGTTAAGACGAAAGTTGCCTGCGCAATCAACGCATTCGGTCGAGGCAACGCTTGCCTAAAGGGTTGGGGCAGGCCAATTTGACGCCCAGGGAAGTGTTGTAAGGCGAAATTGATGCAGATGGGTTTGTCGTGACATTTTGGTCGAAATCGCAGGGGGAAGAATCAAGGCCGTCGGCCTTCGTCTTCGGGCTGAGCTCCTGGAAGGGTCACCTCGGCAACTGGCTTCCGGGCCACCAGGTTTTTCAGCGAAACCGTGTCCTTTTCTCCCGGCTGGAGTTTCAGATCGTTTGGGCGCCGAAAATCCGTGCAGCCCAATCCGCTGCAGTATACGTCTGGGGCTACAAGCATCCCGCCTTCCTGGAAGATTTCTGCACACGCCACGGCGTGCCGCTGGTGAGAATTGAAGACGGCTTCATCCGTTCCGTTGCCCTGGGGGCAACCAAGGCCGCGCCTCTCTCCTTGTGTTTCGATTCTCCCGTGCTCTATTACGATCCCTCGGCACAATCGCGGCTAGAGGGATTGCTTCAAAACTACGATTTCGCAGGCGACCCGGTGTTGCTCGAGCGCGCCCGCATGGGAATTGCACGCCTCATTCAAACCCGTCTCAGCAAATACAACACGTCGGCCGATGTCGACATCAACGAGATTTACGGCCCCAAGGACCGTAAGCGCGTCCTCGTCGTGGGGCAGGTCGAGGATGACATGTCGATCATCAAGGGCTGCGCAACGCGGATTGACAACAACGATCTTGTGCGAATCGCCGCGAAAGAAAACCCCGGCGCCCAGATCATCTACAAGCCGCACCCGGAAATCCTTCATGGCACAAGACCGGCCCGATCGAAGCCGGCGGAGGTCAGAACGATTGCCCAGATTCTCGATCGCGACATCACGCTGGCCGATGCCTTCCAGACCATCGACCATGTCTATACGATAACGTCCCTCGCCGGCTTTGAAGCCGTCATCAGGGGGATCAAGGTCACGTGCATCGGCATGCCCTTCTATGCCGGCTGGGGCGTAACGGACGACCGGCAACCCTGCCCCCGCCGTACCGCGCGGCGAACCTTCGAGGAGATCTTCGCGGCCGCCTATATTCTCTATCCGACCTATTATGATCCGGAATCTAAAAAAACCATCAGCTTCGAGGAAGGTCTCGAACTTCTGCACCGGATGAAGCGCGCAGGCAAAGCAGAGTGAAAGCGCCGTAGGCAAACATCCCGCAACGCCATGCATGATGACGCGCCGTTGCCGACTTGCCTCTTGCCATACGGCCACGGCGTCTCCATGTCTTGGAAATTGAACCCCCGAGTCGATCCGAAGTCCCGTCGTTGGAATATCGTGGTCGCCAACCGCGGCCAAAGGAGCGCGCGACATGAGGAATGCGATTTTGACTGCCGCGCTTGCCGTGGGGCTTGCCGCCTGCGCCCCCATGCCGGAACTTGCGCCGATTCCGGGAAGCATCACCTATGGGGGCAAGCCCGCGACCAAACTGACGAAGGCGCCGATCGGCAGCGTCGTGCGGCACCGGCTGAAAAACGAATACGGCCAACCCACCGAAGAAACCTATGTCATCCAGCCGGACCGGACGTTAAGGCTCGTGCGCAGAGAGGAAGTTACAGACGGGAGCAGCAGTACCTCGTACTGAGCCCCCACGTGGCGCGGGCAAGACCGTTTTCCGGCACTCGGCTCATCCGCCTGGTTCGGACAGATGCGCGGCGAGCCGTCAGACGGTTTCCTTCTTTCGGACAGGCGTCTTGCGCTTCGGCTCTTCCGGCGCCTCGGGCAATGAAGGCTTTTCCCCCTTCGGCGTGGGCGCAAGCAGGTTTTTCAGCGCCGACAGCCGATCCTTCAGCAGCGGACGGAAACGTGTTGCGCGATAGGGCATGTCGTCGGCACCGTAACCTTCCGGACCATCATCGGGGCCGCGGTGGATTTCCGCGAGCTTGACGCCGATGAACTCGCCATCGACGTAGTGCTTGTAGGGGCCGACCCAGCGGATCGTGTAGATCTGCCCCTTGCGGATGCCCTGGTCGATCGAGACATGTTTGAACGTGTCGTTGATGCAGACGACCTTCTGTCCGACATGAAAATTGTACATCGCGAAAATCCTTCTTCCCGGCCTGCAGCCCGACGATTGCGGCCGGCAAGTTGTCGGCAACCAATAACGCCGGTCGGCCCCTCAATGCAAGGACAGCCGCCGCGCATCCGATCTCAAGCCCTCGCTGACCCCAGCCACTAGCGTGGCGAAGTCTCATTCGCCGCGATACTGGCTGTCCGTCACCGGCTCCATCCAGTCAACGGCCTTTCCGTCAAGCGCTTCCTGGATGGCGATGTGGGTCATGGCCGTGGCAACTCCGGCGCCGTGCCAGTGTTTTTCACCGGGCGGAAACCAGACGACATCCCCTGCCCTGATCTCGCAAACCGGTTCGCCCCACACCTGCGCGAGCCCACTGCCGGAGGTGACGATCAGGGTCTGGCCGAGCGGATGCGTGTGCCAGGCGGTGCGCGCACCCGGTTCGAAAGTGACGGACACGCTGCGCATGCGGGCCGGTTGCGGTGCATCCATGATCGGATCCTGGCGGACGCTGCCGGTAAAATAATCCGGCGACGCCTTGACCGACGGCCGGGATCCGCAGGGTTTGATCTCCATGGCAAATGGCTCCTGGTTTCGACGAATCAATCCTGCCGATCGCTGTTGCGAAGCGAGCGGCGTTGCAAAGGAGCACCTTGCATATCCCCGCCGCCGAATGAAACCGGAAAATGTCAGCCGCAATCAAAGCGTATGGATCGTTACATCCGGGCAGGCCGCACGGGCTATGTCACACAGGTGCTGGTGGTGGGTCAGGTAGATCACCTGTCCCACCCGCGCCATGTCCGCCATCAGTGCGAAGGCATGCTGCGCGCGGCCGTCATCGAAGGTTTCCATGATATCGTCGGCGACGAAAGGCAGTGATTCGCGCGTTGCCGCGACTTCGTGATAGCCGGCGATGCGCAACGCCAGATAGAGCTGAAAACGGGTGCCCTTGGAAAGGTCGTCCGCGAGTTTCGAGCCCCCGCCGGCCGCGTTCGCGATCAGGAATTCCCTGCCGTTTTCCGCCTGGGTCGAAAGCCCGACATATTCACCGCCGCTGATCCTGCTGAAGGCTGCCGAAGCACGCTGCATCATCGCACTGCGATGTCGTTCGCGGTAGAGCCGGAGCGCCGTTTCGCCCGCGAGAATGCCGGTTTTAAGCTTCAGATAGGCGATCGCCCGTTCCTCGACTTCGGCGAGCACGGTGCGACGGCGTTCTTCGATATGGGCGGCCGCATCGCCGCCGCCGATTGCAGCGAGCGCCTTCTCCGCGTCGCGCCGCTCCGCATGCAGTTCGCTTGCGTCTTGGTCGCATTGTTCCCACCGCGATTGCAGTTCGGCCGCTTCCAGCCGCAGGCCCGCCTCGTCGACCGCGCTCAGGATCATCTCCGCTTCTTCGACACGCCCGACGCCCAGGCGCGCCGCAAGGTCCGATTCGGCTTCGGCGATCCGCCCCCGCAGACGATCACGCGCCTTTGCGGCCTCCAGATGATCGCCGACATCCACGAGCGTTGCGCAACGATAAAGATCGAGCATGCTCTGCTTCTGAACGTCGTGGCGGCGGCGCAATTCGATCAAATCGCGATGTTCGGACATGCGCACTTCGTTCTCATCCGAAATCCGCCGCAGCAGCGCGTCCTGCTGTTCGGCATCGGCAAATCGCTGACGGATTTCCCGGAAGGCAACCAACGGATCATCCGGCGCAGGCCGTGAGAGCCTTTGGGCGAGCGTTGCGACGGCCTTCGAAAATGCTGCCTGATCCTTGCGCATGCCATCGATGCGATGGTCCAGATCCGCCTTGCGCTGGATGAGCTTGTCGAGATCTTGAAGGACGGCAAGGACGGCCACGATTTCCTGGACGGACGAGGTTCCGTCTCGCGCGAGCCAGGTTGCACCGATTGTCTCATCCCACCGCGCGATCCAGCCTGCCATTTCGGCATCCGCCGAAGACCAGGCGGCATCGCGCGCTCGCAAGGCCGCCTGCGTTCGCGCCACGGCTTCAGCGGCGGCGGCGTGGGCGCGATGGATCGACTGCAGAGCCGTGACCCTCCGCTCAGCCGAAGCCAGCGCATCGTCCAGGCGCTCGTGCATGCCTTCGGCTCCGCCGAATTCCGCGAGTACCCTCGTCAGCCGTTCAAGCGCCCTTTCCTCGTCCGCCCTTGCGACACGCAGATCCTGACGCGCTGCGCGAACCTGGTTGCGCAGGTCGAGCGCCGCCGCTCGGCGGGCAAGCCATGCGACCAGTTGATTGAGCTTTGTCTCTTCGGGCAGGCCACACCCACGGGCTGCTGCCGAAATCTCCTGCCGCAACTCGGCAACGTCAGCAAGCACCGACTGGTGCTGCTCGCGAAAGACTGAAAGCCTTGCGTTGCGTTCGGCAACAGAGAGGGAAAGCCCCCTTGCCTGGGCAAGATCCTCGGCGCGCGCCAGCCGCATCGCCGTCACCTCGTCATCCTTGCGCAAAGCGGTTTCGAATGCGCGGGCCGTTTCGCCATCCAGTTGCGCCGCATGCATCTGCCAGGCGTGATCGCGTGCCTGTCGCAACGTCAAGGCCATGTCGTCGGCAGCAAAACCTCCGGTTCTCGTCAATTCCGCAAGCCGGGCCTCCTCCGCTGCAACCAGTGCAGTCTCCTCGGCGATCCGGTCATCGAGCCGCTTCAGTTGTTCCGTCAACGCCGTTCGCCGCGCGGTCCACTCGGCGATGTCGCTCTCGTCGGGAAGGGCGAGCGCAGCCAGACCGTCCCCGTCCAATTGGCAAGGGGCGAGAGCCGCCAGCTTTTCGGCAAGCTGGTCTTCAAGCGCGGCAAGCTGCCGGCTCGCCGCCTGCTGCCGCAGCAGGCAATCGTTTTGCCGCAGGCCTTTCAGGACGTCCAGGAGAGGCTCCGGGTCGCTCGGGCGCGCGCTGGTCTCCGATTCTGACAGAGCGGCATGGGCCTTCACGGCGTCGCTGTTCGCCTCCCTGGCAAGCTGTCGCTCCCTCACAGCCGTCACCAACCGCTCGTTCAAGGCAGAATGGTTTTGCGCCAGGCCCTGGATGCGCCCGATGACGGCCGCAGGCAGAATGAGTGTTGCCGCGTTCGCCACGTCGGCACGGCCCAGGCGCGCGAGACAGGCCGCAACGTCTGCATCGATCTTGCCGCGCTCGTCGAGGCGATTGGGCAGGTCGCTCGCAGCCGATATGTGGCGCGCTTCCAGCCCGGAGCGCTCCAGGTCATGGATGTCGGCCGCAAGAGCGAGCACGGCTCCGTCCCGCTCGACGGCGCCAATCTCGGCTGCTCGTCGGTCGATATCAATTTCCAGCTGCTCCAGCCGGGCGCTGATGTCGGCTTCCTCGCGCTGCAGCCGCGGCAACATGGTATGCCAGGCAGCTGGCGGTTCTGGCCCGTCGCCGAAAGCGGCGATCTCGGCACGCAGGCCGCGCAGCCGTGCCAGAAGAGGCAGTGCCTCGATTCGGTCGCGGGCGTGATCGAGGGAAACGCGCAGCTCCGCCCGTGCTTTCACCGCGGCCTCATGGCGCTCCGCCGCCACATCACGCGCCTTGCGTAACGCGGCAAATTCGCGGGCGTTGACGTCGATGGCACTCTTTTCGTCCTTCAACGCATCGAGTTCCGCCTTCAGCTCTGCCAGCCGGTGTTTTCGACCCTGCGGCTTGTAGAAGGCATCAGCTTGCGCTTTCAGGCCGGACAGGACGGCGCTGCTATCGGGAAGGCCGGAACTGGCGGAAAACAACAGGGCACCGAGCTCGCCTTCGCTTTTCAGGATGCTTTCGCCGCCCTTCTCGATGCTGTCGTCATCGAGCGAAAACATCATCTGGTAGGTCACCCGGTCTATCGAGCCGAGCGCTGCGGAAAACAGATTGTCGGGCAGTGGCTGGTCGTCCGGTCCGAGAAGGGTATTTTGCCGGCGCTTGATACGGGCGACAGCGTGAGCCCTGCCGCCGACGGCGATCACCCCGCCAACCCGCATCGTCTCGTAGGGGTGCAAGAAGCCGTAGGTGCTACGGTTGTCGATCCCGAACAGCAGATCGAGGAAAGCGGAAAACAGCGTGGATTTGCCCGCCTCGTTCGGACCGTAGACAAGATGAAAATCCGGGCGCTCGCGACGAACCTCCCCGAAATCGAGGCTGCGTCCGGTGAACTTGCCGTAGCGAACAAGGTCGAGGCGATCAAGGCGCATCAGCGAGCCGCCTCGCCGTCACCGCCATGCAGATAGGCAAGCACGTCATCACTACCGGCAGCCGCTATCGTTTCGACCAGCCGCGCAGCGGCGGCCTCGTCGCTGGCCAAGGCCTCGTGCAACTCGCGCGGCAGTTGCCGCAGCAATTCATCCAGCATTGCGCCTGCCTCCTGGCGAAAGGCGTGCGAAGGCAGCACGTCGGAACGGATCAGGGCGGCAAGCTCCTCGACCGGGTCAGGACCGGACGACGTCCCGGCACCTTGCTCGCCCCGGCAATCGATGTCGATCTTCTCGATCCAGCAGCCGCTCAATCCCGCGGCCACATTGGAAATTTCGGCGAGCAGGAAATCCGGATCGCGCCGGAGCTTCCAGGCAAGCGGCGTCGCACCGGTCAGGGAAAATCGCAGGATGAGATGATCGGCAACCGTCCGGCTTCTGAGCGACGACAGCGTTTCTGCCGCCTTGTCCAGCATCTGCCGCCAGTCCCTCACGCCGGTCAGATCGATCGTGACGCGCTCGAACACCGCCTGCCCGATCGCGCGTTCCTGATGCTCCAGAGAACCGTCATCGCCGACCGTCACCAGCGTCACCGTTTTCGGCCCGGCCTCGTTGATATCGCGGCCCTGCGGCATGCCGGGCATGACGATCAACGGCTTTTCGCAATGCACCTGTCTCAAGTGCACGTGGCCCAGCGCCCAGTAGTCGAAACCATGCCCCGCCAGTTCGGCGACACTACAGGGCGCATAGGGATCATGCCCCCGCGATCCGGCCAGGCTCGTATGCAGCATGCCGATGTTGACCGCATCGGCGATCGGCGCCTGGAACGACGGCAACAGGCTATCGGGGGCGTGCGGATTATCGAAGCCGACGCCATGGATATGCACCTGGCGGCCGTTCTCCAGTATCTTTGCCAGCACCGGTTTTGCCCGCCCGCTGAACAGATGGACATTTGCCGGCAGGGTGAGTTCTCGCTTGATGGCGGACTGGGAATCGTGGTTGCCACGAATGACAAAGACCTTGACGCCGGCAGCCTCCAGCCGGCGCAGTTCTCCCGCCAGATAAAGCGCCGTGTTCATCGAAGTCTGCGAGCCGTCGTAGAGATCGCCCGCCAGCAACAGGGCATCGACGTTTTCCGCCAGGCACAGGTCGACGATCCTTGCGAGCGCCGTTCGGGTCGCACCGCGCACCAGTTCGGCAAGCTCCGGATTTTTCAGCGCCAGACTGCGCAAGGGGGAATCGAGATGGAGATCGGCGGTGTGGACGAAACGGAACGGCATGGCCGACCATGGCCCGCTGTCCGCCGTCGCGTCAATACCGGCGAACACTGCGCCAGCGCCTATTCAAGGATTTCGCTCTTCCCACCAGTTGAGGGAAGCCTGACGTCTCGAGCAGAAGAACGGGCTTGACGACGGCGTCCTGAGAGCCCCCATTTGACATGGCACCTCATAATATACATATGAAACGCATGAAATCCACATTCGAAGTCTCCGACAAGCTCTTTGAGCTTTATCACCGCGTTCACCGGCTCATCAACGAATCGATGACCGAGGAAGGCGTGTCACTGGCGCGCAGCAAATTTTTGTTTTTTCTGAGCAAGCTCGGCCCCTGTCGGTCTACGGACATTGCCCTCGCGCTCAATTTCGCGCCGCGCACTGTAACGGAGGCGATCGACGGGCTGGAGCGCGACAAGCTGGTCGTGCGCAAGCCCGATCCGGAAGATCGCCGCGCGAAGATCGTTTCGATCACCGAAGTCGGCCGCGTCGTCCTGGAAGCGGCCGAACACCCGCGAAAACAGCTGATCGAGGAAATCTTTTCAGCCCTCGATGACGAACAGCTCGACCAGATGCACGATATCGTCAGCCGGCTCGTTGTCAGGACTGACGAAATTCGCAGGCGCAGGCAGGAAGACGCAGGCAACGGCGCTTCGCGATAGGCCCGTCGACTGGCGACGGCGACGGTTCAATTGGAAAAGGCCGGTCATCATGCCCGGCCTTTTCCGTACCGTGGTGGTCCCCGATTTACATCGCGTTCATCGTACCGACCTGGAAGAACAGCGTCTCACCCGAGGAATCGTCGACGCCATCATTGTCGGTAACGACGTAGCCGTTGCCGGCTGCATCGACGGTGAAACCTTCGACCTTGTCGACGACGTAGCCGCCGAGAGCCTTGAGGTCGGGAATGAGGTCGCGCACTTCTTCCTTCTTCACGACCGGCAATTCGCCGCCGAGCTTGGCAGGCTTGAGGTCGGCGAGCGGAACCCTGTAGATCTTCTTCAGCTTGGCCGCGTTGCCGATCAGGTTGTCGCGCTCGATAATGTAGGCGTGGTCGCCGTGGATAGTGATTTCAGAAAGGCCGACCCAGCCTTCTTCGGTCTTTTCCAGCGGGTAGCGCACTGCACTCCATTGCTTGGAGGCCGGATTGTAGGAAAGGAGTTTCACGAAACCCCTTTCGTCGTCCTTCCACTCGCGCTGCACGGCCATCCAGAGTGTCAAGTCGTCGCCTTCGCCGACACTGGTGATAGCTTCGAAGCCGGAGCGAATCTCACTTGCGCGCAGTTCTTCCGGCAAAGCGATTTCCGCCTTGATCTGCCCCTTGCCATTCACGTGGATCAGACCGTTTGCGTAGAGCTTGGCCGCATCGCCCTCGGACGCCAGCCAGAAGCCGCCCTCGCCATCGTTTGTGATGCCCTCGACGTCGAGCTTCTGGGCCGGGGCGCCGTCACGGGTAATGTTCAGAGCCTCGGTAATCAGAGCCGGCGACTTTGTGGCGTCGATCGTGAATATACGCGGCTGCGACGAGTAGGCCGAGTCGTTGACGGCATGGAGCATTCCCGGCTTGTCCTTGATCGCGGCCAGACCGGAGAGAGCCCCGAAGCCGAGCGGCACTCCATCCTTTTGTACCGACGCGATCTGCGGATAGGCCGCCGTACCTTCAGCGCGTTGATAGATCATCACGTGCGAACGGGCTCCGCCATCCTCGACGAGATCGACCTCGTTTGCTGTTGCAAGCAGATTGCGCCCGGGGATGGCCACAGCACCTTCCGGCGAAACGCCCGATGGGAGGATCTGCTTGAGTTCCGGATCGGCACCGGTGTCCTTGTAGACGCCGATCACGGACGCGCGCTCGGCAAGAACGAAGAACAGCTTGTCGGCGCCGAAGGTCGCGGCTTCCAGGCCTTCCGGCTCGATACCCTTGGCGGAAGAGCGCTTGTCCGGATAGTGGCCGAGAGCGGCAGCCGCATGCTCGAAGCTCGTGCCCGACTCGAAAAGCACCTTGCCGGTCTTGTCGAAGATGGTGAAACCGCGCGCGCCGCCCTCGTAGTCGCCTTCATTGGCAATAACGAGACGGTTGTCGTCGAGCCACTTCACGGCATCCGGCTCGCGCTTCACGTCCTTCAATTCGTCGGTGAACGCGAGTGCGCCATCGCGCTTGGCATCGACGCCGGAGAGGTTCGTGGTGCCGGCCGGGAAATGCGTCTTCACCACGCCGGTCGTGCCGTCGATGATGACGATGTGGTTGTTTTCCTGCAGCGTCAGCGCGATTTCGTCCTGGCTGTTGAAGGCGACGAATTCCGGCTCCGGATCGTCGCCTGCGACGTCCGCAAGGCCGGTAAGGGGCACGTGCTTGATCGAGGCGCAGTCGGGCGCACCATCCTTCAGCGACACGATCACGAGGTCGCCGGCCGGCAGCTGCGGGATCTGGCCATCGTTGACGTCCTCGTCGCGCTCGTTCTCGATGGCGATGGCAGCCAGCGTTTTGTCCTTGTTGATCGCCACGGAGTCCGGCTGGCCGCCGAGATCGCACGCCGCGTCCATCGTCTTCGTCGCCAGATCGACCGTGGCGAGGAAGCCGGACGGCTTGACGAAGCTTTCGCGCGTGTTGACGGCGACCAGCGCCTTTGCGCCGGTAATTGCGACGGACGTCGGTTCACCTTCGAAGGAGAGGATGCCACCGGCCTTCGGCGCCCCGGGATCGGTAATGTCGATGAAGCCGATCGCCTTCAGTGGGCTGTCGGAGTAGACGAGCAGGTTGCCGTCTTCGCTGGCGGTGATGATTTCAGCGGAGGTCACGGATTTTTTGTCGGCGTCGGCCGGGAGATTGTCGGCAACAGCAAACGAGGCGATGCGATTGAAGACCGGCTCTGCGCTGGCGGTGGACGCTGTCGAGGCGGCAAGCAAGGCGACAAGCGCGGTGGTGAGTGGAAATGCCTTCACGGGGATCCCTCCAGATCATTACGGATGGAGGGGTTGTGATCGCGCCGTGTAACACGCGCATGACAGCCGGTGCGCATTCGAAATGCGACGGCAAGCGAAGGCGAACGGGAAGTGCACCGGATGAGCATACGAAAAGAGGCCCGGGAAGACCCGGGCCTCAAATCAACCTGCCATCGAACCGCCGGCGTTGCCGCCACGGTGCTGCAGATGAAACATGAAACTTAGTTTACGGCGTCCTTCAGACCCTTGCCGGCAGAGAACTTCGGCACGTTGCGTGCCGGGATATCAACTTCTGCGCCGGTGGACGGGTTGCGACCCTTGGATGCTTCGCGACGGCTGACCGAGAAATTGCCGAAGCCGACGAGACGAACGTCGCCGCCGCTCTTCAGTTCGGCCTGGATTGCGTCGAAGATTGCATCAACTGCAGAAGATGCATCCGTCTTCGAAAGTCCGGCCTTCTCGGCAACTGCTGACACGAGCTCATTCTTGTTCATGTTTCCACCCCTTTCAATACTGGTTCGAAACGACTCAATTTTTAAGCCGGGGGTAGCATACGCAAGACCCTCGCCTTCACAAACCCAATCGCTCCGAATCCCTAGGAATGCAAGGCTTTGCGCGAGGTTTTACATAAAAAAGACCGGCAAAAATGCCGGTCTTCCACTGTTTATGTACCAAATCGATCCCCGCTTGGTTGCGGGCACCGTTTGACCTTCACGTCAAATGCCTAGTGGGCAATCGACACTGCGGTCTCATCGGCCGGATCAGCAGCCGCGATCGGAACCGGCTGCTTGGAAGGATCCCACTCGATCGCCACCGGCACCCGCACCAGTGCGTGGCTCAGGACCTCGCCGATATGCGAGACCGGGATGATCTCCATGTTGTTCTTCACGTTGTCCGGAATGTCCGCCAGATCCTTGGCGTTTTCTTCCGGGATCAGCACCTTCTTGATGCCGCCGCGAAGAGCAGCAAGCAGCTTTTCCTTCAAACCGCCGATCGGCAGGACGCGACCGCGCAGCGTGATTTCGCCGGTCATCGCCACATCCTTGTTGACCGGGATGCCGGTCATGATCGAGACGATCGCCGTTGCCATCGCCACGCCCGCGGACGGACCGTCCTTCGGCGTTGCGCCTTCCGGCACGTGAACGTGGATATCGCTCGTGTCGAAGCGCGGCGGCTCGATGCCGAAATCGATGGCACGCGAGCGGACATAGGAGGCCGCCGCAGAGATCGATTCCTTCATCACGTCCCTGAGGTTACCGGTGACCGTCATGCGGCCCTTGCCGGGCATCATCACGCCTTCGATCGTCAGCAGTTCGCCGCCGACCTCGGTCCAGGCGAGACCGGTGACGACACCGACCTGGTCGGTCCGCTCGGCTTCGCCGTGGCGGTAGCGCGGAACGCCCAGATAGTCCTGGATATTCTCCGCCGTTACCTCGACCTTGCTGGTCTTGCCCTTGAGGATTTCCGTCACGGCCTTGCGGGCGAGCTTCATCAGCTCGCGCTCGAGGCTGCGCACGCCGGCTTCCCGCGTGTAGGTCTGGATGACGCCCCTCAGCGCGCCGTCGGTGACCGAGAACTCCTTGGCCTGCAACGCGTGGTCGGCAATCGCCTTCGGCAGGAGGTGCCGCTTGGCAATTTCCAGCTTTTCCTCTTCCGTGTAACCGGCGATGCGGATCACTTCCATGCGGTCCATCAGCGGCGCCGGAATGTTCAGCGTGTTGGCCGTCGTGATGAACATCACGTTCGACAGGTCATATTCCACTTCGAGATAGTGGTCCATGAAGGTGGAGTTCTGTTCCGGGTCCAGCACCTCGAGCAGAGCCGAGGACGGGTCGCCGCGGAAGTCCTGGCCCATCTTGTCGATCTCGTCGAGCAGGAAGAGCGGATTGGACTTCTTCGCCTTCTTCATCGACTGGATCACCTTGCCGGGCATCGAGCCGATATAGGTGCGGCGGTGACCGCGGATTTCGGCTTCGTCACGAACGCCGCCCAGCGCCATGCGGATATATTCGCGGCCGGTCGCCTTGGCGATCGACTTGGCAAGCGACGTCTTGCCGACGCCCGGAGGGCCGACGAGGCACAGGATCGGTCCCTTGATCTTCTGCGACCGTGCCTGCACGGCAAGATACTCGATGATCCGTTCCTTGACCTTGTCGAGACCGAAATGATCATGCTCGAGCACTTTTTCAGCGTTATTGAGGTCGGTCTTGACCTTCGACTTCTTGCCCCACGGAATGCCGAGCAGCCAGTCCAAATAGTTGCGCACGACGGTGGCTTCTGCCGACATCGGGCTCATCTGGCGCAGCTTCTTGACTTCCGCCTCCGCCTTTTCACGGGCTTCCTTGGAAAGCTTGGTCTTGCTGATGCGGTCTTCCAGCTCGGCCATCTCGTCGCGGCCTTCCTCGCCGTCGCCGAGCTCCTTCTGGATCGCCTTCATCTGTTCGTTCAGGTAATATTCGCGCTGGGTCTTTTCCATCTGCCGCTTGACGCGCGAGCGGATGCGCTTCTCGACCTGGAGAACGGAGATTTCGCCTTCCATGAAGCCAAGCGCCTTTTCAAGGCGCAGCTTGACGCTCGTCGTCTCGAGCATTTCCTGCTTTTCGACGATCTTGATGGAGAGATGCGACGCGACCGTATCGGCGAGCTTCGAATAGTCTTCGATCTGGCTGGCAGCACCGACGACTTCCGGAGAAATCTTCTTGTTGAGCTTCACATAGCTCTCGAATTCGGAGACCACCGAGCGGCTGAGCGCCTCGATCTCGACCGGATCTTCGACAGGCTCAGGCAGTACATGCGCCATTGCTTCGTAGAATTCTTCGCGACGGGTATAACCATCGATCTCGGCGCGGGCACGGCCCTCGACCAGGACCTTGACGGTGCCATCGGGCAGCTTCAGAAGCTGAAGCACGTTAGCGATCGTGCCGATCTGATAGATAGCCGAGGCTTCCGGATCGTCGTCGCTCGCATTGATCTGGGTCGCAAGCATGATCTGCTTGTCGGTGCCCATGACCTCCTCCAGCGCCCGGATTGATTTTTCACGGCCGACAAACAGAGGCACGATCATGTGCGGGAACACCACGATGTCGCGCAGCGGCAGCACCGGATAGGTCGCGCTCTCAATTGCCGGAGACGTTTTGTTCGTCATGTCATTTCCTTTCCGTCCCGTTTCCGGGCCCGTTACCCGAAGCCTTCAAGGGCGCTTCGGGTCCTCATCTTTCCACTGTCAGGTGGAGTATGTGACGCCTGTTTTCAACCCTCCGACGACGATCGGCGTGGGGGGCGCCGCAGCCGGATATTTAATGGCATCTTCCTGTCGCGTACCTTGCCGAGGTCCTGTTCGCACACGATTCGCCTCAGGATAAGCCGATACGGAATCATAGCATAATTGCGTTGTTGGCCACGTTTAGCAATCGTCGATTCTACCCATTGCTGGTCAATTGGCGATATCCGCGCCACGTTTTCTGTGCATTCAAGCCTTGCAATCCATGCAAGGCTCGCAACACCGCTTGGCTATGCGCCACGAAAGGTCTTTCCGCCCATTCCTGTCAACATGGCGCATAAAAAAGGCCCGCACATGGCGGGCCTCTTCAACTTAAGTCGCACCGATCAGGCCGAAACGTTGGCCTTTTCGTCGGAGCGTTCCGAATAGATATAGAGCGGACGGGCAGAGCCCTTGACCACCTCGTCGGAGATGACCACTTCGCGCACGCCTTCCAGCGTCGGCAGCTCGAACATGGTGTCGAGCAGGATCTTCTCCATGATCGAGCGCAGGCCGCGGGCGCCGGTCTTGCGGACGATTGCCTTGCGGGCGATTTCGCGCAGCGCATCCTCGTGGAAGGTCAGTTCGACGTCTTCCATTTCGAACAGGCGCTGGTACTGCTTGATCAGTGCATTCTTCGGCTCGGACAGAATCTGGATCAGGGCCGGCTCGTCGAGGTCTTCGAGTGTCGCCAGCACCGGCAGACGGCCGATGAATTCCGGGATAAGGCCGAACTTCACCAGATCTTCCGGCTCCAGTTCACGCAGGACTTCACCGACGCGGCGATCTTCCGGAGCGCGCACCGCCGCACCGAAGCCGATCGAGGTCTTTTCGCCACGGGCCGAGATGATCTTGTCGAGCCCGGCAAAAGCGCCACCGCAGATGAACAGGATGTTGGTCGTGTCCACCTGCAGGAATTCCTGCTGCGGATGCTTGCGGCCGCCCTGAGGCGGCACCGACGCGACCGTGCCTTCCATGATTTTCAGCAGCGCCTGCTGCACGCCCTCGCCGGAAACGTCACGGGTGATCGACGGATTGTCTGACTTGCGCGAGATCTTGTCGACTTCGTCGATATAGACGATGCCGCGCTGGGCGCGCTCGACATTGTAGTCGGCAGCCTGCAGGAGCTTCAGGATGATGTTCTCGACATCCTCGCCGACATAGCCGGCTTCCGTCAGCGTCGTCGCATCCGCCATCGTGAACGGTACGTCGATGATGCGCGCCAGCGTCTGCGCCAGATAGGTCTTGCCGCAACCGGTCGGGCCGACGAGCATGATGTTGGACTTGGCCAGTTCGACATCCGTGCCCTTGGCCGCATGGGCCAGGCGCTTGTAGTGGTTGTGGACGGCAACCGACAGGATACGCTTGGCCTGCTGCTGGCCGATCACGTATTCGTCGAGAACCTTGATGATCTCCTGCGGCGTCGGAACACCGTCACGGGATTTGACCATCGAGGTCTTGTTCTCCTCGCGGATGATGTCCATGCAGAGCTCGACGCATTCATCGCAGATGAACACAGTCGGTCCGGCAATCAGCTTGCGGACCTCATGCTGGCTCTTGCCGCAGAAGGAACAATAAAGGGTATTCTTCGAGTCACCGCCGTTGCTACCGCTGACCTTGCTCATATCACTTTCCTTCCAGCACGCCGAACACCTCAGACAAGGTGCAACGGACTACTCAACCCGCTCCGCGATTCCTTCCGCGTTCCTGCGCAAAGAGACGGCGCTTTTGGGAGTACGAACCGGCCTCAAACAACCACGTTTGATGTCCGGCAGCAACGAATCTCCCACCGAATACCGAATGCTAGGACCTCAAACTTCTACATAGCATTAACGGTCAATATTAACGGCTTTGGCCCGCGGATAAACCCCTATCAGGGATACAAATGTGTCACAAATGCATCTATCCGCACACAAAAGCTTGAAATCAGGCCTTTTCGGCCGTTTCCATGGCCTCGCGCGAGGTGATCACCTTGTCGACGACGCCCCAGCTAAGTGCCTCATCCGCTGTCATAAAGTGGTCGCGGTCAAGCGTCTGTTCAACCTCTTCATAGGTCCGACCGGTGTGCTTGACGTAGACTTCGTTCAGGCGGCGTTTCATTTTCAGAATGTCGCGCGCATGCCGCTCGATGTCCGATGCCTGGCCCTGGAAACCGCCGGAAGGCTGGTGAACCATGATGCGGGCGTTCGGCGTCGCAAAGCGCATGTCCTTGTGACCGGCAGCCAGAAGCAGCGAGCCCATGGAGGCGGCCTGGCCGATGCACAGGGTCGAAACGGCAGGCTTGATGAACTGCATCGTATCGTAGATCGCCATGCCGGCCGTAACGACGCCGCCCGGCGAATTGATGTAGAGCGCGATTTCCTTCTTCGGGTTCTCCGCTTCGAGGAACAGCAGCTGGGCGCAGATCAGAGTTGCCATCTGGTCTTCCACGGCACCCGTCAAAAAGATGATGCGCTCTTTCAGAAGGCGCGAGAAAATGTCGTAGGAGCGTTCGCCGCGATTGGTCTGTTCAACGACCATCGGCACCAGAGCCATGGCGGTATCAACGGGATTTCTCATGTCAAACCTTTGTCTAGCTGGCGCGCGAACTCTCCTGCGCGCCGGGAATCATCGGGAATATCTCGCTTCATACATAGAGTGTCCAAGTACCCCACTTCAAGTCGCGAACTCTGCATAACGTTAATACCTGGCCGCCCCCCAGCATTCCCGCCACGGCACATTGATGCGTGATCTTTTAGTGATTCCTAAGGAGAGCGATACGGCCTGCGTCGCTTTTTGAACCTTTTCACACAGGCATTCGGCCTTTCTGGGTGAAAAATCGGTAAATTGCCGTCAAAGCTGGGATTCGATCGGCAGGATGCTGATGATCCCCGCGGTCAGGCGGCGCATGAAACCGGCCTCCGGCTCGCGGCGAAGCACGCGCGGTTTGTTATTCTCGCTGTCCTGCCAGCGCAGGCGGCCGTTCTCCAGGCTCAGCCGGAAGCTGTTCGCCGGTCGCGTCTCCTCCTCGAAAACAGCCTCGACTTCATCGACGAGCGAGGGATGCGTGAACAGGACGCCCATTTCGGTGTTGAGCGACGCTGACCGCGGATCGAAGTTCAGCGAGCCGACGAAGGCCGTCTTGCCATCGACCGTGAAAGCCTTGGTATGCAGGCTCGCGCCGCGCGATCCGAACAGCGATATGCGCCTGGGATCGCCGAATTCGTGCATCGCCTTCAGTTCGAACAGCGTTATGCCGTGCTTCAGGAGCGCCTTGCGGTAGTTGGCATAGGCGCCGTGCACTGCCGCGACGTCGGTGGCGGCCAGCGAATTGGTCAGAACCGCGACGTTGACCCGACGCTCGACGAGCCGCGCAATTTCGGCGAGGCCCTGGGCGCCGGGGATGAAATAGGGGGAAATGATCTTCACGTCCTGTTGTGCGCACGTCAGAACCGGCATCAGTTCGCGCATGATCCAGTTGTTGCGCTTTTGCAGAAATGCCTTTTCGGGCGGATCGGAGACGAGCTTGGCGTCACCCGTCCAATGAAGCGCTTCCGTCGACGGCAAGAAGCCGCCATGCTTCCCCGCCTCTTCGACATGCGTCAGATAGTGCTGGCCGCCAGCTGTCGCCGCGATCCTTTCGAGCTTCTCCCTGAACGCCGGAAGATAGTGCTTGCGCATCGTTCGCAACGATCCGATTGGCACCACGACAGGGCTATTCCAATAGCTATCGAAGACTGTCGCCGCCTCCATCGCCACAGGTCCGAGCATCCAGACATCGAGATCACGGAAATTCGCCTGCTCGGCTGCATCGAAATAGGCGTCGCCAATATTGCGGCCGCCGGCGATCACCAGCTGGCCGTCGGCAATCCATTGCTTGTTGTGCATGCGCCGGGAGGTGCGCAAAGGCCGCAGCATCATCTCCAAACCGCGCTTGAGCCGATCGGTCCGCGCCCGGCTTGGGTTGAACAGACGAACCTCGATGTTCGGATGAGCGTCCAGAGACAGGCACATGCGATCGTGCAGGCCGGCATTGATGTCATCGAGCAGCAGGCGCACCCGGACACCGCGGTCTGCGGCCGCAATCACCTCGCGCGTCAGCATCCGACCGGTCAGGTCGTTCTTCCAGTAATAATACTGCAGATCCAGACTGCGTCCCACTTTGCGGGCCGACAGGGCGCGAAGGGCAAAGGCCGACATATTGTCGGAGATCAGCGCGACGCCGTTCAGTCCCTTGTTTTCGTCAAGCAGCGGCGCTGCCTGCCGGTCGAGTTCGGTTTGATCCCTTTCCGGCATCAAGGCGCTCGAAGCCGGGCCATGCAGCCGCCGCCCGAAGCGGCCATAGGCATAGACCAGGATCAGCGCTAAAAGGCCGGATGCGAAGACGGAGAAGGCGACGATGGCGGCGCGCATGGAAAGACGACCTGTCCGTCAGGGTTGAGCGGCGGAAATCGCTTTGTTCGCAGCCCTGCCTTCACCCGAGAGCGCGGCCTTCAGATCGATATAGGCCTTGACCGGCAGATGATCTGACGCCACGCGGGCGAGCTGCGTGTTGTGGACTTCGACCGCCGTAACCAGATTGGGCGGGCTGCCCATCACCCGGTCGAGCGCCAAGAGCGGAAAACGCGAGGGAAAGCTCGGCACGGCAGTCGCCGCATGATCGAAGACGGGGCTTAGAAAACGCAGCGCCGAGCGGCGTCCGAGCCGCCATTCGTTGAGATCGCCGATCAGCAGCGTCGGCCGTTCCTCCGACTCGCGGATGGCAGTCAGGATCGCCTCCGCCTGCCGCGCACGGGAATGCCTCAGCAGGCCCAAATGGGCGGCGATGATCCGCAACGGCCCTGCCTTGAGATCGAGATCGACGACGAGCGCGCCGCGCGGCTCGACGCCGGGCAATTTCAGTTGGTGAACCTTGGCGACGGCGCCCTCGCGCAACAGGAGCACATTGCCGTGCCAGCCATGGCCCTTGGATGAAAAGGCGGCGATCGGCACCGAGATCAGGTGACACTCCCGGTGCAGCCGTTCCAGGTCCAGAAGCCCCGCCCGTTCGCCGAACCGCTGATCGACCTCCTGCAGGGCAATGATGTCGGCGCCGATCTCGCCGATCACTTCGGTGGTCCGGCCGGGATCGAAGCGGTTATCGGTGCCGACGCATTTATGGATGTTGTAGGAGGCGATAACGGTGTCGCCCCGCGCTCCTGCCGGATCCCGGCCGGCAAGCGAGACGCGCTTTCCACGGATCGCGGCAAAAATGCCCGCTGACAGGCTGCTATGCGACGAAGCCATAGGCTCTCTCTGGTGCTTGCCCTTCATCGTGGAAAAAATAGACATCTCGCGCCGCAAGGCAAGGCGGCATTCCGCAAATGCCCGCATTTGACACGAGCGCAGCCCCTTGAAAGCAGCGATAGCGGGTCGAGCTGCAATATCTGGGAATTGTTCCGACAATTTTCTTGTCGAGCAGGCGGCTTCAGCCATAGATCAGCGTGCAGCCTGTTTCATCCAGCGAGAATGCCGCCAAATGTCCGCCCCGTCTGCCATTTCCATCACGCCCGCGAACCGGCAAGTCAGCATCGACGTGCGCAATCGCGCCTTCTATCAGGATCCCTTGGCGGCTTACGCAGAACTGCATGCGCAGTGTCCTGCCTTCTTCTGGGAGGAACAGCAGCAATGGTATTTTGCCGGCTACGACCAGGTGAACGGGCTGCTGCGCGACCGCCGCTTCGGCCGGCAGATCCTGCATGTGGCAACCCGCGAGGAGCTCGGACTGGCGGAGCCGAAGCCGCATCTTGCGGATTTCGACCGGCTGGAGAGCTACTCGCTGCTGGAACTTGAACCGCCGGCGCACACGCGGCTTCGCACGCTGGTCAACCGCGCCTTCGTTTCACGCCAGATCGAACAGCTGCGGCCGGAAATCGCCGCACTTGCCCATTCGATCATCGACGGCTTCGAAAGGGACGGCGAAGTCGAACTGCTGAAGACCTATGCCGAAATCATTCCGGTGACGGTGATTGCCCGCATGCTCGGCGTGCCGGTGGACATGGCGCCGGAACTGCTCGACTGGTCGCACCGCATGGTACGCATGTACATGTTCAATCCGACGCTGGAAAGGGAACTGGACGCCAACCAGGCGTCCGCCGAGTTCAGCACCTATCTGAAGAGCCTCATCGACTGGAAACGCGACAATCCGGCCGATGATCTCCTCACGCACATGATCACGACAGAGAAGGACGGCGAGCGACTGTCCGATGACGAACTGATCTCGACGGCGGTCCTTCTGCTCAATGCCGGCCACGAGGCGACGGTGCACCAGCTTGGCAACGCCGTGCGCGTCCTGCTCGAGACAGGCACGCCAGCGCAACAGGCGTTTGCCGACGATACCGCCACCGAGCGGACGATCGAGGAATGCATGCGCTATGCCGCGCCGCTGCATATCTTCCAGCGCTATGCTCTTGCCGACATCGAGATCGCCGATGGCATCCAGCTCAAAAAGGGCGACAAGATCGGCCTGCTGCTGGCCGCCGCCAATGTCGATCCGAAGAAATTCTCCGATCCCCTCGCCTTCCGCCCCGAGCGTAACGAAGGTCCGCACCTCTCCTTCGGCGCCGGCCTGCATTTCTGCATCGGCGCGCCGCTCGCAAGGCTCGAACTGCAGCTGTCGCTGCCGATCCTGTTTGAGCGCCTTCCCGGGCTGCGGCTGAAAAGCGCGCCGCAGGTGAAGGACAGCTACCATTTCCACGGGCTGGAGCGGCTGGAACTGGCGTGGTGAGAAGAGGCCTGACTCTCCCCTGCATTAGACCCTGATCACATAATCCTTGCTTGTCGTTTCAATCACTTCCCAGGTTCCCTTGAAGCCGGGTCTGAGGATCATGCTGTCGCCGGCCTTGAGGTGCGTCTCGGCGCCACCCTCCTCGGTGACGATAGAGTGGCCGGAAAGGATGTGGAAATACTCCCACTCGTCATAGACGATCCGCCACTTGCCGGGCGTCGCCTCCCAGATACCGGCATAAATGCCACCCTCGGTTTCCTCGAAATTCCAGGTCCGGAACTGCGGGTTGCCGTGGATCAGGCGATCCGGCGCAGGTCCGCCGATCTCCGGTTCAAGCGACGACCGATCGAATATCACGGCGTGGGTCATGATGGCTCCATGGGAAAACGGCCGGGTTCCCGGTCATTCTAAACGCAGTCAAACCTTGGCGAGCGATTGCTCGAGATCGGCGATGATATCGGCGACGTCCTCGATGCCGACCGACAGGCGCACGACTTCCGGACCGGCGCCAGCCGCCGTCTGCTGTTCCGGCGTCAATTGCCGGTGGGTGGTGGACGCCGGGTGGATGACGAGCGAGCGGGTGTCGCCGATATTGGCAAGGTGGGAGAACATCTCCAGCCCCTCGACGAAGCGTTTTCCCGCCTCATAGCCATCCTTCAGGCCGAACGTGAAGACAGCGCCCGCCCCTTTCGGCGAATATGTCCGCTGAAGCGCGTGGTTGGCGTCACCCTCCAGACCGGCATAGTTGACCCAGGCGACCTTGTCATGGGTGCTGAGCCAGGTGGCGACGGCCAGCGCATTGTCGCAATGGCGCTGCATCCTGAGCGGCAGCGTTTCGATGCCTGTCAAAAGCAGGAAGGCGTTGAACGGCGAGAGCGCCGGGCCGAAGTCGCGCAGGCCCAGCACACGGCAGGCAATGGCGAAGGCGAAGTTGCCGAAGGTCGCATGCAGCACCATGCCGGCATATTCCGGGCGCGGTTCGGAGAGGATCGGGTATTTGCCGGATTTCGACCAGTCGAACGTGCCGCCGTCGACGATCACGCCGCCCATCGAGTTGCCATGCCCGCCCATGAACTTGGTCAGTGAATGAACGACGATATCGGCGCCATGGTCGATCGGCCGGATGAGGTAGGGGGTCGCCATCGTATTGTCGACGATCAGCGGCAGACCATGCTTTTTCGCAACCTGTGAGATCGCCGCAATATCGACGAAAGTGCCGCCGGGATTGGCAAGGCTCTCTATGAAGATTGCCTTGGTGCGCTCGTCGATCTGGCTTTCGAAGGAGGCGATATCGGCGGTATCGACCCACCGCACGCGCCAGTCGAAGGATTTGAAGGCATTGCCGAACTGGTTGACGGAGCCGCCGTAGAGCTGGCGCGCCGCGAGGAAATTGTCCCCCGGGCTCATGATGGCGTGGAAGATCAGCAACTGGGCCGCATGACCGGAAGCGACCGCGAGCGCTGCCGTGCCGCCTTCGAGTGCCGCCACCCGCTCTTCCAGCACCGCCTGCGTCGGGTTCATTATGCGGGTGTAGATATTGCCGAAGGCCTGCAGGCCGAACAGCGAGGCGGCATGATCGGCGTCGTTGAAGACGAAACTCGTCGTCTGGTAGATCGGCGTTGCACGGGCCCCGGTGGTCGGATCGGGCTGGGCGCCGGCGTGAATGGCAAGCGTATTGAAACCTGGATTGTTCTTCACGGACGTGTCCTCCCCTGATCAAGTTCGGCGCACTATTTCAGACGCTGCACCTCCCGGTCAAAGACTGTTTTGCCGGATCTGCACGCTGGGCGATCATGGATTTCCAATCTCTGATCGAATGCCGCGACGCCGTCAGCCGACCAGGCGCGGATATTCGATGGCCGGACAGCGGTCCATGACGACCTTTATGCCTTGCTCTTCCGCTTTTGCGGCTGCGCTGTCGTCGCGCACCGACAATTGCCCCCAGATAACCTTCGGACGTTCTTTCAGAGCCAGGATTTCATCGACCAGCGCCGGCAGGGCATGCGCCGCGCGGAAAACGTCGACCATGTCGACGGCTTCGGGAATGTCGGCGAGCCGGGCATAGACTTTCCGCCCCTGTATTTCCTTGCCGGCCTGCCCCGGATTTACCGGGAAAACCGTATAGCCCTTGCGCAACAGGAATGCCATCACGCGATGGCTCGGCCGCTCGGGGTTCGGCGACGCGCCCACCAGCGCAATCGTCTTCGTCGATTTGAGAATGTCGGAGATATAGAAATCCGGATACGCATCATGGTTCATCGTCGAAGTCCGCCCAAAGCAATCGTTGCGCGATAATTGGGATAGCCCCCTCCACTGTCAACCGATCGGATGGCGCTTTGCATGCAAATCCAAGGGCCACAGCATCCGCGGCGTCGCCAAATCTGGATATCCGTCAGATTCGGGTTGCTTTTCGCGATGCGCACCTTCAGAAAATGTGACGTATCCCGTCTTCCTCGCATCCCTGAAGGTTCATCTTGCCCCTCGACGTCATCGCTCTCGTTCTGTTCGGGGCGTTACTGCACGCGACCTGGAATGCGCTGGTCAAGGCTGGATCGGAGAAGTCGCTCGATGCGGCGATGATCGCGCTTGGCGCCGCCACCGTTGCCTTGCCCTTCCTGCCCTTCATGCCGCTGCCGCATCCGAACGCCTGGCCGTTCATTTTCGTATCCGCGCTCTTCCAGTTCGTCTATTTCCAGCTTGTGGCCGCCTCCTACCGCGCAGGCGATATCGGTCTCGTCTATCCGCTGATGCGCGGCGTCGCACCCTTGCTGGTGGCTGCGACAAGCGGCGCGCTGATCGGCGAGAACCTGTCGAGCGGGGCTCTCGCCGGCGTGCTGACGATCTCGACCGGAGTGCTGACGCTTGCCTTCGAAGCGCGCAAGGGCGGCAAGCACGCCATCCTGCTGGCGCTTGCGAATGCGGTGGTTATCGCCAGCTATACCTATGTCGACGGCCTCGGCGCCCGCATCGCGCTCAATCCGATCTCCTACACGCTGTGGATGGCGTTGCTGCCGCCGGTGCTTTTGTTTGCCTGGGCCTTTATCACACGCGGTGTCAAGCCCGTCCTGCGCCACGTCCGAAACCAATGGTGGCGCGGCCTCATCGGCGGCGGGGGCTCGATCGGCGCCTATGGCCTGGCGCTCTGGGCGATGACGAAAGCGCCGGTCGCCACCGTCGCGGCGCTGCGGGAAACCTCGATCCTCTTCGCCGTCGTCATTTCGATCGTCTTCCTCAAGGAGCGCGTCAGCATCTTCCGCATCGCCGCCGCCTGCCTGATCGCGCTCGGCGCGCTGATGCTGAAGCTTGCTTGAAGGCGAGCGTTAGGCTGCCGATTTGGCGGGCAGCACTTCAGTCTTGCGTGACGCGTAGAACGTCTACCGGAGAAAGCGCTATCAATCCTCTTTCCACTCCGGCATGCGCTTGCCCAGAAACGCGCCCATGCCCTCATCCGCGTCACGAGCCAGCATGTTTTCCACCATGATGCCCGTGGCGAAATCATAGGCTTCAGTGATGCCCATCTCCGCCTGCCTGTAGAACGCCTCCTTGCCAATCCTCAGCGCCTGCGGCGACTTCGAGGCGATGACGGCGGCGTATTTGTCGACGACCTGGCGCAGATACTGCTTCGGGACGATGCGGTTGACGAGGCCGAAATCCTTTGCCGTCGAGGCATCGATCGTTTCGCCGGTCAAAAGCATTTCCATCGCCTGCTTGCGGTGTGCGGCGCGCGACACGGCGACCATCGGCGTCGAGCAGAACAGGCCGATATTGACGCCGGGCGTGCAGAAGGTCGAGCTATCCGTACAGATCGCCAGGTCGCAGCTCGCCACCAGCTGGCAGCCGGCCGCCGTCGCCAGCCCGTCGATCTCGGCGATTACCGGCTGCGGCAAGCGGTTGATCGTCAGCATGAGATCGGTGCAAAGCCGGACGGATTTTTCGAAGAACGCCCTGCCCTTGTCGCCGTCGGCGCGATGCGTGGTCAGCTCCTTGAGGTCATGGCCAGCCGAGAACACATCGCCCGAAGCCGCCAGGATGATGACACGAATATCGGTCGACTTGGCGGCGGCATCCAGTTCAGCCGCCAGCGCGTCCAGGAGCGCAATCGACAGGGCGTTTGCCGGAGGATTGTTCAGCGTCAGCCGCAGCACCTTGCCCGAAACCTCGCGCAGCACAAGGCCGTTCGGCTCTTGCCTGCGCAGGGAAACAACGTCTGCCATATCTTTTCTCCTCAGTCCCAGGTCATCAGCGCTAGGTACGCCGCGCCCATCACCGTTTCAAGCAGCCTCTAAGACTTTCTTCCCGCTTGCCCTTATCGATCAGCGATCTGTAAAACCGGCCAGGCATTCTGGGAGTGAGCCATGCCACTGGAACCGATCCTCACCGTCGACGACCTAAACCGCTTCCTCGAGACGGATTTTTCCGAGGTTCATACCGATGGCAAGATCTTCGAGGTCGTGGCGACGGGCCCCGGTTCTGCCACGATGCGGCTCGATCCGAGGGAAAAGCACCTGCGCCCCGGCGGCACGATTTCGGGGCCGACGCTGTTCGCACTTGCCGATGTCACCGCCTATATTACACTGCTTGCCCATATCGGGCCGGTGGCGCTCGCCGTCACCACCAATCTCAACATCAATTTCTTGAGAAAACCGCGGCTCGGGCCGCTGTACTGCACGTGCCGGATCCTGAAACTCGGCAAGCGACTGGCGGTGCTCGATGCGGCGATATCCGAACTCGATGGCGAAGAATTGGTGGCGCATGCAACCGCGACCTATTCGATTCCACCAAGTTAAATTGTGGTATATTGATACCCCAACGTTAACGGACTGTTTTAAAAGAGAAATTTTTCAAGACCCCTGAACCGCTAAACTTGACGGCATTTCATCCTTTGCGTATAAGCCGCACCAGATCGCGGTCCTCTCGGGCCGCTTTCCTTTTTGGCGACTTTCGGGCCTGCCAATTCAAGCAACAAGAAACGCCCGGCGGCAACGCATCGGGTTCAAACGAAAGAGTTTTAACATGGCAACCTTCGTTCAGAAGCCTGCAGAGGTGGAGAAGAAGTGGATCCTCATCGATGCCGAAGGCCTCGTTGTCGGACGTCTCGCTTCCATCATCGCAAATCACCTGCGCGGCAAGCACAAAGCAACCTACACCCCTCACGTTGACGATGGCGACAATGTCATCGTGATCAACGCCGAGAAGGCAGTCCTCACCGGCAAGAAGTACACCGACAAGAAGTACTACTGGCACACCGGTTACCCGGGCGGCATCAAGGAGCGCACGGCGCGCCAGATCATCGAAGGCCGCTTCCCGGAGCGCGTTCTCGAGAAGGCTGTCGAGCGCATGGTTCCGCGTGGTCCGCTTGGCCGTCGCCAGATGAAGAACCTGCGCGTTTACGCCGGCACCAACCATCCGCATGAAGCACAGCAGCCGACCGTCCTCGACGTCGCCAAGCTGAACAGCAAGAACGTAAGGAGCGCCTAATCGTGGCTGATCTCTCTTCTCTGAAAGACCTCGGCACGACTTCGGAAGCTTCGGCTCCGGTTCATGTCAAGAAAGTTGACGCCCAGGGCCGCTCCTATGCGACCGGCAAGCGCAAGAACGCCGTTGCCCGCGTCTGGGTCAAGCCGGGTTCCGGCAAGATCACCGTCAACGGCAAGGAATTCGCAAACTACTTCGCCCGCCCGGTTCTGCAGATGATCCTGCGCCAGCCGATCGTCGCTGCTGCCCGTGACGGCCAGTTCGACATCGACGCCACGGTTGCCGGCGGCGGTCTTTCCGGCCAGGCCGGTGCCGTTCGTCACGGCATCTCCAAGGCGCTGACCTACTTCGAGCCAGGCCTGCGCTCGGTCCTGAAGAAGGGTGGCTTCCTGACCCGCGACAGCCGCGTCGTCGAGCGTAAGAAGTACGGCAAGGCCAAGGCCCGCCGTTCGTTCCAGTTCTCGAAGCGTTAATCGCCACTCGCATCGACTTTTGGAAAAGGCGGGCTTGGTCCCGCCTTTTTCTATGCCGTCAAAGCGGCAGCTCCGTCGAGAATTTCAGCTCGCGCAGCACGAAGCTCGATACGACCGTGCGCACATGCGGATTGCGCATCAGGTACCGCGTCATGAAAGCCTCGTAGCTTTCCACATCGCTCGCCCGGATCTTCAACATGTAGTCGAACGCGCCGGACAGCGCATAGCACTCCATGATCTCAGGCCGCTCCAGCACGACGGAGGCAAAGGAGGCGACCGCCTCCTCGTGGTGATCTTCCAGTGTCACATGCGCAATCACGCATAGCTTCAGATCGAGCTTGCCAGGGTCGAGCAGCGTCACGCGCTTGCGGATGACGCCATCGGCCTCCAGTTCCTGGATCTTCCGCCAGGCCGAACTCTGCGACATGCCCGCCTTCTCGGCCAGCTCGGCCAGCGACAGACTGCCATCCGCCTGCACGAGTTGCAGCAGCTTGCGGTGGAAGTTCCCGGTTTCTTTCATTTTCTGCCAGGTCTCCGAAAATTCCTGCCAAGATTAGGCCAAGAGCCAGCAGGAAAGAAAGGAAAATCCGGCGTTTCGGGAGCATAATTACTCTTAAGGTACCCGCCCAGCCACGTGCCGGAATGACGGAGGATCAGAGCATGACGAAGGAAAGCACCTACACTGCCAAACTGCCCGGCCCGGATGGTTTGTACGACTACACGCCCGAGGAAGATGCGATCTGGGGCGAACTCTACGAGCGCCAGATGAAACTGCTGGCAAACATGGCCTGCCGCGAATATCTGGACGGCGTCAAGACGCTTGGCCTCAGGCCGGACAAGGTTCCGCAACTGCTCGACGTCAACCGGCGACTGAACGAGACCACCGGCTTCGGCGTCGAAGGTGTCCCCGCCCTCATTCCGCCATCGCAGTTCTATGAACTCCTGTCCCAGGGCAAGTTCCCGCTCGCCACCTTCCTGCGCCGCCGCGAGCATATCGACTACATCGAGGAGCCCGACCTCTTCCACGAGGTGTTCGGCCATTGCCCGCTTCTGACCAACCAGAGCTACGCCAATTTCGTCCGCCGTTTCGGCGAAACTGCCGTGCACCTCGGCAAGGGCTATTCGTGGCACCTGTTCCGCATCTTCTGGTTCACCGTCGAATTCGGCCTGATCAACACGCCGGAAGGCCGCCGCTGCTACGGCGCCGGGATCGTCTCTTCACCAAGCGAGGCGAAAGCCGCGATGGCCGGCACTGCGTGCGAATTCCGGCCATTCGACCTGTTGAGCGTGCTCAGAACGCCTTACCGCATCGATATCGTCCAACCGATCTACTATGTCATCGACAGCTTTGCCGATCTCGAGGCGATCATCGATCAAGATATCGGCGGCATGATCGAGAAGGCGAAATCGCTGGGTGATTTCGCCCCGACCTTCGAGGCCAAGGCCTCCTGAGCGCTGGCTTTTCCGTCGGCAGCAATAATCGGGGTCTTGCCTTCCTTCGGGCGATTGTCCAACGTCTGGCCACGCAACAGACGGGACGACAATGGCCAACAAGACGATAGACCACGCGATCACCGCCACCTCGCTGCAGAGCGCGGCGAGCGACCCGACCCATGCAGGCATCCTCTCCTTCATGCGGCGGAAATACACCAAGAGCCTGAAGGGCGTCGATGCGGTCGTCTGGGGCATTCCCTTCGATGCGGCAACGTCCAACCGGCCCGGCGCGCGCTTCGGGCCGCAGGCCATCCGCCGGGCGTCGGCCATCTTCGACAACGATCCGCAGTATCCCTTCGAGCGCGACCTGTTCGCCGACATGGCGACCATCGATTACGGCGATTGCCTGCTCGACTACGGCAACCACGCCAAGACGCCCGCCACCATCGAACGCGAGGCGGCGAGGATCCTGAAGAGCGGCGCTTTCCTGCTGACGCTTGGCGGCGACCACTTCGTGACGCTGCCGCTTCTCAGAGCCCATGCGGCTGTCCACGGTCCCCTCGCCCTTGTCCAGTTCGATGCGCATCAGGACACGTGGGCCGACGAGAAAGGCCGCATCGACCACGGCTCCTTCGTCGGCCGCGCCGCGCGCGAAGGGCTGATCGACCCGGCAAGTTCCATCCAGCTCGGAATCCGCACCCACGCGCCCGACGATTGCGGCATCCGTATTCTCTACGGCTACGACATAGAGGAGATGAGCGCGGCCGAGATCGCCGATATCGTTCTCCGTCACGTCGGCGACCGGCCCGCCTATCTCACCTTCGATATCGACTGCCTCGACCCTGCCTATGCGCCCGGCACCGGCACCCCCGTTTCGGGGGGACCTTCGAGCGCCAAGATCCTGTCGGTGATCCGCAAGCTCGGCGCGCTCGTCATCAGGGGCGCCGACGTGGTCGAGGTGGCGCCAGCCTACGACCATGCCGACATCACCGCCATTGCGGCCTCCACAATCGCAATGTATATGCTCGGCCTTCATGCCGAACAGCTGGCGGAGCGGCGTGGCTGACGTTGTTGTCAAACTGATTCAATTTCATGCCAAAGTGATTCCGCAAGAATGGCTAATCGATTGGCAGGACAGGATAAAACCATGAAACCGAAGATCTTCATCGATGGCGAACACGGCACCACGGGGCTGCAGATCCGCAGTCGCATGGCGGGCCGTTCGGATGTCGAACTGCTGTCCATTCCGGAAGCCGAACGCCGCAACGCCGCCATTCGCGAAGATCTTCTGAACAGCGCCGACGTCGCCATCCTCTGCCTGCCCGACGACGCCTCGAAACAGGCCGTCGCCATGCTCGAAGGCAACAACAAGGTGCGCATCATCGACACTTCGACGGCGCACCGCATTGCACCGGACTGGGCCTATGGCTTCGCCGAAATGGACCACGGCCAAGCCGGCAAGATCCGCGACGCCCGGCTTGTCGCCAACCCGGGCTGCTATCCGACCGGCGCGATCGCTCTCATCCGGCCGCTGCGGCGGGCGGGCATCCTGCCGGAAAACTATCCGGTCACGGTCAACGCCGTCTCCGGCTACACCGGCGGCGGCAAGCAGATGATCGCGCAGATGGAAGACCCGGCCAATCCGGATCACATCGCCTCACCGAACTTCCTCTACGGCCTGACGCTCAAGCATAAGCACGTGCCTGAAATGAAGACGCATGGCCTGCTCGGCCGCGCCCCGATCTTCTCCCCGTCGGTCGGCCGCTTCCCGCAGGGCATGATCGTTCAGGTGCCGCTGTTCCTCGACCAGCTTGCGGACGGCGCAACGCTCGAAAGCATCCATGCTGCTCTCGTGGCACACTATGCCGGACAGTCGATCGTCGAGGTCGTGCCGCTTGAAGAGAGCGCGAAAATGCCCCGCGTCGATGCCGTCGAACTTGCCGGCAAGGACACGATGAAACTCTACGTGTTCGGAACGAGCGGCGGCGAGCAGGTCAATCTCGTCGCCCTGCTCGACAATCTCGGCAAGGGTGCGTCGGGGGCGGCCGTGCAGAATATGGACCTGATGCTGTCGGCCTGAACCGGCTGGCTGCGGAGCCACGCACACGACACGACGGTGGCCCTCTCACCCCCTCTGCCCTGCCGGGCATCTCCCCCTCAAGGGGGGAGATTGGCATGGCGCTGGCCTCTTGCTCTCGATCTCCCCCCTTGAGGAGGAGATGTCACGAAGTGACAGAGGGGGTATTCCCGATTCCATCGTGTACTGTGGCTGCCCTTGGCTCTCGCTCGCTTCCCCGATGCTGATGGACGCCCGCGCTGGTCAGCCCCGCACTTCGATCGCCAGCGGCCGCGGATATTCCCCGACGAAGGCGCGCCAGTGGGCAATCGAAAAACCGAGCACGATCAGCGCCCCGCCCTGATGCGCAACGCCCCAGCCGACCGGCACCTGCAGGATCAGCGTGGTGATGCCGATGATCGCCTGGATCGTCACCAGGACGAACAGCAGCACCGAACGCCGCGCATGGGTCGTGTCCGGCGCGCTGCGCAGCGAGGCGATCATGTGCATCAGCACGAAAGCGAACAGCACATAGGCGCCGATACGGTGGACGAACTGCACCGTCTTCGGGTTCTCGAACAGATTGAGCCAGGCCGGCTGCTGGACAAACAGGTCACCCGGCACGAGCGAGCCATCCATCAGCGGCCAGGTGTTGTAGCTGAGCCCCGCATCGAGCCCCGCGACCAGCGCACCGAGGTAGATCTGGAACAGCGCCATGCAGGCGATGATGGCAGCCATCTTCTTCGAGCTTCTCGTCGGCGCCGGATCGTCCGTATGCGGTGCAAGCCCGCGGCCGATCCAGAGGCAGGAGATGAAGATCAGGCAGGCGATGACGAGATGGGTTGCAAGCCGGTATTGGCTGACCTCGGTGCGGTCGGCAAGACCGGAGGAGACCATCCACCAGCCGATGAAACCCTGAAAGCCACCGAGCGCCAGAATGCCGATCAGCGGCAATTTCAGACGCGGCTCGATCTGACCCCTGATCCAGAAGAAGGCGAGCGGCAGGGCGAAAATCAGGCCGATGGAGCGTGCCAGCAGTCGATGCGCCCATTCCCACCAGAAGATCGTCTTGAACCCTTCGACGGTCATGTCGCTGTTGAGCTGCGCATATTGCGGGATCTGCTGGTAGAGCGCGAACTCTTCCTGCCATTCGGCCTCGGTGAGCGGCGGAATGACCCCGTGGATCGGCTTCCATTGCGTGATCGAAAGGCCGGATTCGGTCAGCCGCGTCGCGCCGCCGACAAGCACAAGCGCAAACAATGCCAGCACGACGAAACCGAGCCAGATCCTGATCTGTGCGCGATTGCGGCTGACCGTATCGAGCTCGCTCCGAAGACGCTGTTCCGTTGCCAAATCCGTGCTCGCCATCAGGCACTCCAGTTAAATTGCATGGCCCGTGCCCGTAATAAGGCAATTTGTCTCAAGGGCTGCGCTTCAAAGCCGTTGATTTGCACGAGAGCAGCATGCAAAACAAGACTTATCCCTTTGCGGCATGCCGTCGCGGCCCGACACCGATACGCAGCAAGGACCTGCCAACCCGAAAGACCTCAATGCCCGTACGCCTCAGAAAACTGATCGGCACGATCATCATCATCATTCTCGTCGTCGTCTATGCGCTGGCGGCCACCACCTTTGCCTCGCTGCTGCTCGGCGCTGCCCCCTGGTGGGTTCACCTCGCCTATTTCTTCTTCACCGGCCTGTTGTGGGTGCTGCCCGCCATGCTGGTCATCAAGTGGATGGAAAAGCCTGCCAATCCGCGCTGACCGGGGGACCGCATGAAAATCGCCGTGATTGCCGATATCCACGGCAATGATCTCGCACTCGAAGCCGTGCTCGCCGACATCGCTGCTCAGGGTATCGACGATGTGGTCAATCTCGGCGACCACTTCAGCGGTCCGCTCAATGCGGCGCGCACGGCCGATATCCTGATCGCGCGCAATTTCCCGTCGATCCGAGGCAATCACGATCGCTGGCTGGTTTCCCGGGCGCCGGCTGATATGGGCCTCTCGGACCGCACCGCCTTTGACGAGTTGCAGCCGCACCATCTCGACTGGCTCAGCACCCTGCCGCCCACGCTCGTTCACCGGCAGGAGATATTCCTCTGCCACGGCACGCCGCAGGACGATCTCACCTACTGGCTGGAGGATCTGACGGCAGAGGGCGTGGTGCATATGTCGAGCCGCCGGCGGATCGAAGGTTTCGCCGCCGGCATCGACTTTCCGGTCATGCTCTGTGGCCATACCCACGTTCCGCGCTCTGTCCGGCTTGCCGACGGCCGGCTGATCGTCAATCCCGGCAGCGTCGGCTGCCCCGGCTATGACGATGACGAGCCGGTGTTCCACAAGGTGGAAACCGGATCGCCCGATGCGGCCTATGCCATCATTTCCAAGACGCAAGAGCGCTGGGACGTCACCTTCCGCCGCGTACCCTATGATCACATGATCATGTCGCACCTTGCGCGTCAGCGCGGTCGCAAGGATTGGGCAGGTGCGCTCGCCAGCGGCTGGTTCGACGGCTAAAGCGCGCTGCCGCGCCACCATCTCGGCGCCGGTGATCGCCGATCCGATGCCCGGGGCCGCTTTAGCCATTCGGTAACCGCATTTGACAAAATCCCCGCCAGATCGAGCGCGTCGCGTCCAATTTAAATGAAAATAACGGCATGGTTGCGTAAGAAGGGCGTCATCCATTTTCGGGAACAGCAAGCGATCATGACGGACGTGGACTTCAACATGATGCCCGTTAACGAGGCTCGCAGCCGCGTCTGGCATGCCCGTCGCGAGGCCGTCCGGGATGTCGTCCTCACGCGCGACCTCAGGCTGTCGGTTCACGTCAGCATGCAGGCGCTTGAAGCCGATTGGCGAGCACTTGAGGCATCATCTTCGACCTCTTTGCATCAAAGCTTCGACTGGTGCGCGGCATGGGCAGCTACCCACGCCAGCCAACTGCTGCTGGTGCGCGGCACCATCGATCGCAAGACCGTCTTTATCCTGCCGCTGGAACTGGTCCGCGGCCGGTTCTTCCGTACGGCCCGCTTCATCGGTTCGCCGCACAGCAACATCAATACCGGCCTCTTTGCTGCCGATTTCGATCCACTCACCCGCGAACAGCTTGCCCGCACATTGATTGCGGATCTTGCAACGAAACTGTCGCGTGTCGCCGATATCGTCACGCTGGAAAAGCTGCCGTTCGATTGGCGCGGCGTCACCCACCCGCTCGCCTCGCTTCCCGCCGTGCGCAATCAGAATTCCTCGTTCCAGCTACCGCTTCTCGACAGTTTTGAAGCGACGCTCGCCCAGGTCAATGCCAAGCGGCGGCGCAAGAAATTTCGGGTTTCGGAAAAGCGGCTCGAAGCGCTTGGCGGTTACGAACACGTTGTGGCTACAACACCGGACGAGCGGCGGCATATGCTGGATCTGTTCTTCGAGCAAAAGGCCGTCCGCTTCAAGGCGCTCGGTCTGCCGAATGTGTTTCAGGACTGCGAGACGCAGGCTTTCTTCCACGCACTCGCGGCTGTCGGACCAACCGGCGACGGGCAGCCCCTCGAACTGCACGCCATCCGGCTGCGGGGCAAGCACGAGGGCCGCATCGTCGCGATCGCCGGCCTGTCGCGCAAGGGCGATCACGTCATCTGCCAATTCGGTTCGATCGACGACGATATTGCCGCCGACGCCAGCCCGGGCGAACTGCTGTTCTACCTGATGATCCGCAAGTTCAACGCCGAAGGGGTCTCCCTTTTCGATTTCGGCATCGGCGATCAGGCCTATAAGCGCTCCTGGTGCACGGTCGAAACGGTGCAGCGCGACATCGTCCTGCCACTGACCCTCAATGGCCGCCTGGCTGCATGGGTCCATCAACTGTCCGTGCGGCTCAAGGCCGAGATCAAGAAGAACAAGCGGGCATACGCCTTCCTGCAGCGCCTGCGCCAACGCCGGCAAATAACCGGCGGCGCGTTGACCGGCGCTGTCGATGACGATTGAAGCGGCGGCGCTCAGGCGGCGCGGCGGCCAGGTTTGCCTGACTGCGGGTGGCCGGTTCCCGTCATCAGCACGATCTCGCCGAACCCTTCCGCACCGAAACCGGTGATCAGGTCGATAATGTCCTCACTGGCGACTGCCGGCGCCGAGATGATGATGTTCGTATCCCTGGACCTCGCCACCTTGCGGACGCCACGGACGTCGGCCGGGCCGCACTCCACAAGGACCGTGTCATAGGCATTCGACAGAGCGTCGATGATCATCTGCAGCCGCTCGATGCCGCGCATTGCAAGAACCGGGTCCGCATCGCCCTGCGGGATGACATGCGCGTCCGACAGGCGATCGGCATGGATCGTCTCGGTGAACGGCACCTCGCCCGCCAAAAGATTGGTAATGCCCGGGAGATCGGCGGATTGCGCCATCAGGCCGGTCGGGCAGGCCGTGCCGGTCAGATCGATCAGCACGATCTTGCGCCCCTCCTCGGCGAGCAGGCGGGCGAGCATGACAGCATTGGTCGAACCTGCATCGCCCCCCGGTGATACTGAGATTGCAACGCGAATATCCTCGTTGCAGAGGTGGGCGGCGACCGACTCGACCGAGAAATCGTCGTCGCTATCGTCCGCCGCCTCCGCCGCTTCCTCATCCGGGACGATCGGTGTGCCGCCCGTCGCGGCTATCCCGCTCGCCGGTGCTGCCCGGGCCTGGCGCTTGCCGTCGACAAGCGGCTCGCCATTTTCTCCGATCGGCCGCAAGGCGCGGCCGCTGAACAGTTCTAGGAGCATGATGACCATGCAACTGACGAGCAAACTGGCGAAAGCCGCGACGATCGTGATCGGCAGGACCTTCGGGAAATGCCGCTCCGTCGGCTCGACCGCCTGGGAAATGATGCGGGCGTCGGCGGGTGTCGCATTCTCGCCGCTGCGCGATGTCGCCTCGCGGTAGCGCGCGAGGTAGGTCTCGAGCAACTGCCGCTGCGCTGTCGCTTCGCGCTCCAGCGCCCGCAGGCCCACCTCGTCCTCGCCTGCCTTGGCCGACGTCGCCTTCAGCGTATTGAGCTGAGCCACAAGCTGGCGCTCGCGCAACCGCGATACGTTCGCCTCGTTTTCGAGGCTGCCCAGAATCTTCTTCGTTTCGCTGAGTATCTGGCCACGAATGCCCTGGAGCTGTGACTTCAGCCCCTTCAGCCGCGGATGTCCGTCAAGCAGGGTCGTGGAGAGATCGGCAATCTGGCCCTGGACGTTGGATTCGGTTTCCTTGAGCCGCTGGATCATCGGCGAGGCGACGACGTCATTGAGCGTATCGACGGCGCGGCCGCTCGCAAGCGCTGCGCGCACGTTTTCGGCGCGCGCCTCGGCATTGGCGCGTTCGCCGCGCACGCGGGCAAGCTCGGTGGAAATATCGTTCAGCTGCTTGGTGGCGAACGTGCCACCGGCTTCACCGGTGAGCAGCAGGTCGGATGAGGCCCGGTAGTCGGCAACCCTGGCCTCGGCGTCGCGAACCTTTTCGCGCAGGTTGGCGATCTCGGGCTCCAGCCAGCGGCTGGCCTCAGTGTTGGAATCGAGCTTTGCACCGCTCTGCAACGACAGGAAGACCTTGGCCATCTCATTCGGGATGGCGGCCGCCAGGCGCGGATCCTTTGAGGTGAACTGGATCGCGATCACCCGCGATTTTTCGACCTGGTAGACCTGCAGCTTTTCCTGAAACTCCTTCAGCACGCGCTCTTCAGGCGGCAGGTCGAGTGGGTTCTTTTTGATGCCGAGCATCACCAGAATATCGGAAGCAGCCGAAGGATTCGCCGTCGGGTCGAATTCCGGCAGCTCGTACAGCTTCATTTCGCGGGCGACCTGCTTGATCAGATCGATTGAACGCAGCACCTGCACCTGGCTGGAAATGCCGGATTCATCGAACAGGCTGTCGGTTGTTTGGGGCGGCCCCTGGTTGTTGGCGCCACTGAATTCCGGCTGGCGTGATTCGATCAGCAACCGCGCCTCGCTCTGATAGTCGGGAGACATCAGGCTCGCGCCGGTGAATGCAAGTCCGGAAAAGACAACGGTCGCCGCGAGCACCCTGCCCCGGCGCCGCCAGATGGCACGGAGCAGCCCACCGAGATCGATGTCCACATCCTGATGTCTGCCGTTGACGCCCGACATGCGCTTTTACCTCGAACCTGCACAACTCGGCGCAACGTAAACAAACATGGTAACGCAAGGGTTAATGGCAGCAAGGCGCTCTCGACGGGACAACCGCTGAATGCAGGGAGAACGCGCCGCAATGACGAAAAACTGCCGCGCCTTTACCGGCTATTAACCCTAACGGATTGATAACATCGCCCATGACATGGTTTCCGGAGCGTGAGAGCCCAATGACGTCCGCACGAATGAAAACAGGCCTTTCCCTAATGGGCCTTTCTCTGTGCCTCGCCGTATCCGGTTGCAGCAGCTATCAGCCGGCGCCCAAGGCGTTTCATGAAGCGACGATCCAGCCGTACCGCGTCGACAGCGGCGACCGGCTGCGGATCAGCGTCTTCGAACAGGCTGGCCTGACCGGCACCTATACGGTCGACCAAGCGGGCTATGTCGCCTTCCCGCTGATCGGCGCCGTGCCGTCGCGCGGCCATACCCTGCCCGAGATGGAGAAGATGATCGCCGGCAAGCTGCGCGAGGGCTATCTGCGCGATCCGGACGTGACGATCGAGGTGGATCGCTACCGCTCCGTCTTCATCATGGGCGAAGTCGGCCAGGCCGGGCAATATTCCTATGTTCCGGGCATGACGGTGCAGAACGCCATTGCGGTTGCGGGCGGCTACTCGCCGCGCGCCAACCAGGCGAATGTCGACGTGACCCGCAAGATCAACGGACGTATCCTCACCGGCCGGGTTTCGATTTCCGATCCGATCATGGCCGGCGACACCATCTATGTGCGCGAGCGGCTGTTCTGACAGCCATGTCGGATTCCCGCCCGCTACGCATCATTCATTGCTTCAGATCGCCGATCGGCGGAATCTTCCGCCACGTCCGCGATCTGGCCGAGGCACATGCCGCACAGGGTCACGAAATCGGCATCATCTGTGACAGCACCACGGGAGGCAGCTACGAAGACGCTCTTTTCGACGAGATAAGGCCATTTCTCACGCTCGGTCTCGTCCGCCTGCCGATCCCCCGGTCCATCGGCCCGACGGATCTGGCGGCACTCTGGAGCAGCTACAAGGAAATCAGAAGTTTGCGGCCGGATATCCTGCACGGTCATGGCGCCAAAGGCGGCGCCCTGGCCCGGATCATCGGCTCAGCCTTGCGGGTGAACAGGTATTGCGTTGCCCGCCTTTATTCGCCGCATGGCGGAAGCTTGCACTACGACAGCCGCGCGCTTTCCGGCAAGGTCGTGTTTGTTCTCGAGCGTCTTCAGGAGTTTCTCACGGACGCGATCGTCTTCGTGTGCGATTTCGAGCGCACGACCTATGAAAAAAAAGTCGGCAAGCCGCGCACCCGCAGCGAACTGATCTACAACGGCATCGACGATCGTGATTTCGAAACCGTCCTTGCCCGGCCCGACGCCGTCGATTTCCTCTATATCGGCATGCTGCGCGACCTGAAGGGACCCGACCTCTTCGTCGATGCTTTCGCGCGCGCCGAGCGCATCATCGGCAAGCCGCTGTCGGCCATGATGATCGGCGACGGACCGCAAAAGGGCGAATACGAGCAGATGATGCTGGAGCGCGGTCTTGGCCGCCGTATCGAGATGCTGCCGGCGATGAAAGCGCGCGACGCATTTGCCTTGACGCGCAATGTCGTCGTGCCCTCGCGGGCTGAATCCATGCCCTATATCGTTCTTGAGGCGCTGGCTGCGCGCAAGCCGGTGATCGCCGCCAGGGTCGGCGGCATTCCTGAGGTACTGGGTTCGGAAAGCTCGGCTCTTGCTGTGCCGAGCGACGCACAGTCGCTCGCCGATGTCATGACCGCCGCAATGACCGAGCAGGATTGGGCGGCCAAGGTGATGCCGGATGCGGGCGCCTTCAAGGCAGCCTTCTCGACGTCGACCATGGCGGGCAGCATCATGCGGCTCTATCGCCAGCTTGTCCCGGAATCGGCCGCGCGGCAGGATCGGCCGCACAACCGCCCGTAAGCGTTTCTTAGGGGCTTTCTGCTATGCCGGACGCATCTGAACGGCCGAGCGGATATCATGAACCAGATCGACAAACAGGAAACCTTCGATACCGAAGCGCTGCGAAAGAAGATTTCGGAAATCCGCACCATCGCGCCCCACGAAAGAAGGGAGAGCGAAGCGAGCCGCGAACTCAACCCGCTGGCCCGCCGCATCGCAGAACAGTTCCGCACCGACACCTATTCTCCGAACATGATCATCGGTCTGATGCGGCTGTTCGAGTTCACGGCGCTGTTTGCCATCGGCTATGCCGTTCACGCATTCTATATCGCGCCGAGGCTTGACGAGCTGCTCGGCTATTGCGGCCTGATTGCCGGCGGTTCGGCCCTGACCGTCGGCTTCCTGCAATTGTGCGACGGCTACCAGGTGCCGTTGCTGCGCTCCGCCGCGCGCGCTCTGCCGCGGCTGATCGGATGCTGGACGCTGGCCTTCGCCGCCATGGCGCTGGCACTGTTCCTTCTCAAGATCGGCGGAACCTTCTCGCGGCTCTCCTTCGGCGGCTGGTATGTCTTCGGCGCCGTCTTCCTCGTCGCCGAACGTACCTTCATCGCCTATTCGATCCGCCACTGGGCACGCAACGGCACGATGGAGCGCCGCGCGGTCATCGTCGGCGGCGGCCAGCCGGCCAAGGACCTGATCCGGACGCTGGAACATCAGTCCGACAACGACATCCGCATCTGCGGCATCTTCGACGACCGCGACGAGCGCCGCTCGCCGGTGATCGTCGCCGGCTATCCGAAGCTCGGCACCGTCACCGAACTGGTGGACTTCGCCCGTCTCACCCGCATCGACATGCTGATCATCGCGCTGCCGCTGACGGCCGAAGACCGCATCCTGGAACTGTTGAAGAAGCTGTGGATCCTGCCGGTGGATATTCGTCTTGCCGCCCATGCCAACAATCTCCGCTTCCGTCCGCGCAGCTATTCGCATGTCGGCCAGGTGCCGATGCTCGACATCTTCGACAAGCCGATCGCCGACTGGGATTCGGTCGCCAAGCGCGTCTTCGACGTTTTCTTCAGCCTTCTCGCGCTGGCCCTCCTCTGGCCGGTGTTCATCGGAGCGGCGATTGCGGTGAAGGTGAGTTCACCCGGCCCGATCATTTTCAGGCAGAAGCGCCACGGCTTCAACAACGAGACGATCGAGGTCTACAAGTTCCGCTCCATGTACACCCACATGAGCGATCCCACGGCGCGCAATGCGGTCACCAAGGGCGACCCGCGCGTTACTCCGGTCGGGCGGTTCCTGCGCAAATCCTCCATCGACGAACTGCCGCAGATCTTCAACGTGCTGAAGGGCCAGCTCTCGCTCGTTGGCCCGAGACCCCACGCGGTGCTCGCCCAGACTGCCGACCGCACCTATTCGGACGTCGTCGAGGGTTATTTCGCCCGCCACCGCGTCAAGCCGGGCGTCACCGGCTGGGCGCAGATCAACGGCTGGCGCGGCGAGATCGACAATGACGAGAAGATCAAGTTCCGCACCGCCTTCGATCTCTACTACATCGAAAACTGGTCGCTGTGGTTCGACCTGAAGATCCTGTTCCTGACGCCGATCCGGCTTCTCAACACGGAAAATGCCTATTGAGCACGCTTGGCGCCACGTCTGCCGCGGTTTTTCGTCCGCAGCTTGCCGCCGTGGCGATCCTCGGCTCGGGCATGGTGACCTTCGGCGTTTTCCTCTCGGGTTTCGTCATTGCCGAACCTGCTCCTTACGAAGTCTTCATGGCGGCGCTGATCGGCCTGTGGTTCCTCTTCGGGCTGAAAATCTCGCGCGCCATCGCGCCGCTGCTTGCGCTGTTCATCCTGTTCATCACCGGCGGCCTTCTGTCCTTGACCGTCATGCGCGATCTTGCGACGGCGCCGATGTACATGGCCGTCTCCGGCTTCCTCGCTCTCACGGCCGTCTTTTACGCGGCCATCATCGAAGCCCGCCATGAACGCCTGAAGCTGATCTTCGACGCCTGGGTCGCCGCCGGTGTGCTGACCTCGCTGCTCGGCATTCTCGGCTATTTCGGCGCCATACCCGGGGCTGAGAATTTTACGCTCTACGATCGCGCCAAGGGTGCCTTCCAGGATCCCAACGTCTTCGGACCGTTCCTCGTCGCCCCGTCGCTCTATCTCATGTACCGGCTGCTCACCGAACGGATCACCACCGCGGCGCTGAGGGCGGTCGCGATCCTGATCATGGCACTCGGCCTGTTCCTCTCCTTCTCGCGCGCCGCCTGGGCGCTCTATCTCTTCTGCGCCTGCGCCCTCGTTCTGGTCATGCTGCTCAAGGAACGCACGGGCGCGTTCCGGCTGAAGATCCTCGTGCTGGCGCTCGGCGGCGCGCTCCTGATGATCGCGGCACTGGTCGTCGCACTGCAGATCCCGCAGGTCGCCGATCTGTTCTCCAACCGCACGCAACTCGTGCAGGATTATGACGGCGGCCATCTTGGCCGTTTCGACCGCCACAAGATCGGCTTCCTGATGTCGATGGAAAAGCCGCTCGGCATCGGCCCGATGGTGTTCAGCAACATCTTTCCCGAGGACGAACACAATATCTGGCTGAAGTGCCTCACCTCCTATGGCTGGCTCGGCTTCGTCTGCTATGTCACGCTGATCATCTGGACGGTCACCATGGGCTTTCGCTTCCTGCTGCTTAACCGGCCGTGGCAACCCTACCTGATGATCGCCTGGATCGTCCTGATCGGCCACGCCGCCATCGGCAATGTTATCGACACCGACCACTGGCGGCACTTTTACCTGCTGCTCGGCATCATCTGGGGCTGTGGCGCCCTGGAATACCGCCACCGGCGCAACGCCGCAGGTCCCTTGACGCATCGGCGTCTGAGCGCGCCAACGCAGCGTTAACATCAACATTGTACACAGGGTGCGGATCGGCTCCACATCGGGGCCGGCGGCGGATTGTCAGAATGAGCATCGACCCTCCCATCGCCGAAAGTGGCGGCAGCCTTCGTATCCTCCAGGTACTCGAGCCGAGCGGCGGCGGCTCCGGACGCCATTTCCTCGATCTTTGCCGCGGGCTTAAACGGCGTGGCCATCACGTGGAGGCCGTCTACTCGCCGGTTCGGGCGGAGGCGGCCTTTGTTCGCGAACTGAAATCGCTCGATCTGCCGGCAGTCCACACCGTTGCGATGAAACGCGCGCCGGGCTGGTCGGACATTGCCGCCTTTTGGGCGCTGCGCGACATCATCGCGGAGGGCAGTCCGTTCGACATTATCCATGGCCACAGCTCGAAGGCCGGCGCGCTGTCGCGCCCTCACCTCACCGGCCGCCACATCCCGCGCGTCTACACGCCGCATGCCTTCCGCACCATGGACCCGTCGCTCGGCAAGGCCGGACGCCTGATCTACGGCGCCATCGAACTGATCCTGGCGAGCCTCTTCACCGACCATCTCATCTGCGTGTCCGATGACGAATATGCCCATGCGCGGTCGCTTGGAATCCCTCAAGACAGGCTATCGGTCATCGTCAACGGCGTCGCGCCGCTGCCGCTCGACATGGCAAGGACGGTGCGCGCCTCCTTCGGCATCCCGGCCGAGACCTTCGTGTTCGGCTTCGTCGGCCGCCTGTCGCATCAAAAGGCGCCCGAACGGCTGATCGAAGCCTTCTGCAGCGCCGCCGCCCGCCTGCCCAATGCGCAGTTGATCATGGTCGGCGCGGGCGAAGGCGAGCGCGACGTGCGCAAGGCCATCGCCGGGAGCGGCCTGCAAAACCGCATCCGCCTGACCTCGGCCTTCAGCGGTTCCCAGGCCATCCCCGCCTTCGACGTCCTCGTCATGCCGAGCCGCTACGAGGCGATGTCCTATGTCATGCTGGAAGCAGCCGCCGCCGGAAAACCGATCGTCTCGACGGATGTCGGCGGCGCATCGACGGCAATCGACAGGGACAGAAGCGGCCTGATCGTTGCCAATGACGGCGACACGAGCAAGCTGGCAAACGCCATGGTCGACAGCGCCGATCCTGCCCGCTACAAAGCCTTGGTCGCCGCGGCTGAGGCGAGAATGTCGGATTTTTCGCTGGAGAGGATGATCGACAAGACCGAAACCGTCTACCGCCAGCTTGCCGCAGGGGCTTACACCAAAGATCGCTGACAATGACCGTGCGACGGCACGGAAACGGGCGTCCGGGTAGAAGAAACCACGGAGCGATGCCTGAGCATCGGTCGAGGATTTCGACGCCCTCCCGTGGCCGATTTCCGCGCCACCCGGAGGCCCGTCGCTTGTGGCTTCCGGGCGTCGTCAAAAATCCTCGCCGGACTTCTATCCGACTGCGGTTTTCTGCCGGCCGGAAGTTAAACCGGTCGCATCGGTCATCATCAATCTTTGGTGCTAGCCCTCTGCGCACCAGCCGCGCTTGCCGTCCGCCCCATGCCGGGCAAGGCCCTCGGCCACCAGCATGTCGCCGATCGACCGCCCCTCGCCCACCGTCACCCGGGCATTTTGGACGCCGGCCTTGCCGCCGGCCCCGGCGAGACGGACCTCGCCGGCATTGAGGATTTCCCACAGCCGCCGCTTTGCCAGCGAGCCGAACTTGCGCTCGTTGTCGCATTTGGCCTGTTTGATGCGCGGCACCTCGATATCCGCGATCTGGACCTTCTGGCGCCCGTACCAGAACGTACCGCCGTCGATGACGCAGTTTTCGAGCGTCACCGTGCAGAAATAATAGGTGCCCGGCTTGCCGTTGCGGGAATTTCCCACACCCGTGATCCGCGCCGGCGGTTCAAGGGCCGCCTGCTCGACCGGCCGCGCTCCGGGTCTTGGCATTGCCAGAGCCGGCCTTGCCTTGTCCGGCTGCTTTTCGGCCCGCTTCTCGACCGGTCGCGGCTTGGCGATCGACGCCGTATAGAAGGGTGCTGCCATCGGCACGATCTCTGCCCGGTGATCATAGGCGACCGCAGCGCTCACCGACAGGACACCGGCCAGATACCAGGGCCACATGCCGCCCTTCGCCTGCTTCCGGCCCGCCCGCCGCTTGTGGCCTTTTCTACTCGCTGTCTTCGCCATCACCCGGCTCCCCGATTAACAGCCGGCATTATCGGGGCAACGGGTTGCTGAAAACTTTAAGGATCGAAAAATTTGACGCCATGGCTGGGATGCAGCACCAGACGCCCGCGCTTTTTTCTCATCGATTTCCAAGCCTTTTCCAAAATCAGGGCTTGCGCCAGAAGTCCCGATTATATACGGCTCTTTTCGGTTCGGAGCGTAGCGCAGCCCGGTAGCGCACTTGACTGGGGGTCAAGGGGTCGTGGGTTCGAATCCCGCCGCTCCGACCATTTTCCTCCTTTGAAGTCCTTAGTCTTTTAGAAGCCGGAATATCGCGACAGCGGGAAATTCGGAAAATTGGGAGCGGCTTGCGCTTGGACTGAAAGCCGCAAGGGCCGCGGCCGCTATTCGGGTGCTGCCGGCTTGTCTACCAGCTTCTCTACCAATCGCCTAAGTTCCGACGGCGTAGTTTGGCCTGCCACGACCTCGTAATAGCCGATCCCAGCGCGTCGCAGCGCCTCTTTCTTGATGGCATCGCGCGCGGCTGCGGCGCCCTGGTGATGGGCCCCGCCTTGATATTCGATCGCGCATCGGGGCTGGCAGTCGCCATCCACCAACAGCAGGTCGACCCGCTTCGAGTTGATGCAACTGTGCGCGACCGCATCCTTGCTGCGGATGATCTCGCCCAACGATACTTGCGCCATCACCTGCCATGCCGGGTTGCGGCGAATGAGGATGCGGTCGAGTTCCTTGAATACGCGCGCTTCGCTCTTGTTGAGAAGCGGCTGAATTGCGAAGGTCGCACCCATAACGATCCGCAACTGGTCAGCAGCATCGGTTTTTTTTGAAGGCTCCATCGGAGGCCAAGGCCCAGTGGCGATGCTCGCCCCACTCTTTTTCCCCCAGCGGGGGCGGTTCTTTTCCCGCCATGCCTGCCTTCGCATTCGGGACAGGAATTGCTCGATGGTCATACCGGCGAAGGCGCCGGCAAACAGAACGGCGACAAGAAGGTAAGGATTTTCGGTCAATGCAACGGCAAGATGGTCGCTTGCCGTCATGGCGCCGGCAGCATCCAGCGCGAACGCACCGATAGCCAGGCCAGATGATGCGGCGAAAAACAGCGGCCTCTTTCGCAGACTACGGTTGCTCTGACGATAGTCCATGCCCCTCTCCGCCGTTTCGCGCCCAGATCGTAAACGCTGAGCACGTTGGCGAAAAGCTACACAAAAGAGTTAGCCCGGTGCTTATTGCGCGCCTCCGGCATCAGCACGTCCCGCCGAAGCGAACGTGCTACCCACGCATCCGGTAGGCACCTTGAGAGCCGATCGTAGTCTCAACTCCACCCGCCCCACCAGCCGCCATCAATGCACCGACGCCTCCGGTTCCGGGTCCTCCAGAAACGACCGGATGCCGTCGCGCTCGACGGTGGCGAGGAATTCCTCGAAGGCTTCCTTGTCGGTGGGGAAAGGCTCTTCCCAGACGGTCAGGCCCTCGTCCTGGTCGATCACCTCCATCGTCCAGCCGTCGTTGCTTCCGGCATTGCGGAAGATGTCGACGAGCACGGTGACGCCGTCATCGGTGAATTCGCCGGCGAAATCCGAATGCTCGAGCTTCTGCTTTTTTGCCATTTGACTATGCCTGTTTCGGGTTGGTGACGGTGGCGGTGAGCCGGCCTCGGGAGCGTTCGCGGCTAGCGGTCCCCTCGAGGCGCCTGGCGGCTTCCTTGATTTCGAGCGGCGTAAACAGCGAGCGATAATCCGCCCGCACCATCGCCGCCTCCATCGACAGTGCGGCCTTGCCGGCGTCCATCAGGCGCTCGAGGCCGGTCGTGCCCGGCTTGAACACCAGTTCCTTCGCCGCTTCGACGCCGCCGTTCAGGATGACGAGGCGGCGAAACAGAACGGGGCGGAAGCCAAGGCGGGCGCAATGGTCGTAGAGGGCGAGCATCTCGGCATGGAACTTCGCCTGCAGGGATTTGGTCATGTCGCTCGTTTCTTCATCCTTGAAGACGCAGATATGGAGATGCCGGCGCTCAAGCCCAAGGGTCTGTCTGTCGTTTCAATAAAACAGGTTGCGAAAAACAATGTGACACATCGGGAAAGGATAGGAAACGCTCACTCTCGAACATGGATGTCGGCCTCGGCGGCGGCCTCGATAAACGCCTTGCGCGCATCTTCCGCCGGCCGCTTGCCCTCGACGGCGGCAGCACAGATGTCGAGCGCGCGGTTCAAGACGGGTGCATCGTCGAGCGGCCAGTCCTCGATCATCGCCCAGGATGCCTCGGTGACGTTGGAGATCGTCACATATTTGCCCGGCCCCTCAAGGGCGAGCGTCACGCTTTTCGTCCAGGGCCTTTCCATGCGTTGCGCCTTGCTCGTCAAAATTGATGGAGATTCACAGTGTACGTCTCTGACGGCACGAGCGGAATGCAGAGCAACGGAGAACGCAGGGCCGCATCGCTACGGAGCGCCCTCCGCGAAACCAGCTGCCTGGTCTGCCTCAGCGCACCTGGTCGAGCAGCCGCTTGCATTCCAGGAGGTCGTAGAGCGCTTCCTGCAGCAGGGCGCGATCCTCCTTGCCGACCGAGGTCTTGCCGACCGAGATTTCCGGCGCCTCGTCATTGCCGCCGACGAAAGAGAAGAACCGGCGGCTCGCCGGCGCCTTGGCGCGACCGACGATCTGGTCCTCGTCCGGGTTGCCGAGCTTCGGCTGCGCCGGCTCCTCGATATTGGCCGCGGCCAGCGCCTCGACGGTGGCGAGATCGCCGCTGGCAATTGCGGCAACGAACTTGTTGCCGTTCATCTTCAGAAGCTTCTGAACGCCCTTGATCGTATAGCCGTGATCATAGAGCAGATGGCGGATGCCCTTCAAGAGATCGACGTCTTCCGGCCGGTAATAACGCCGCCCGCCGCCGCGTTTCATCGGCTTGATCTGCGCAAAGCGCGTCTCCCAGAACCGCAGCACGTGCTGCGGCAGGTCGAGATCGTCGGCCACTTCACTGATGGTGCGGAACGCGTCCGGGCTCTTGTCCATGTCTTCCCCCATCGAACACGGCTGCTGCACAATTGCTCAAACCGGAATTGCTCCAGGAATGACATTATGCGGCAATCTGAAAGTTCTACAGCGTCCTTTACGCGCCTGAACAGACGCGCGGGGCTGTAGACGGATCGGGCGCGACCGTCGTCCTGCGTCGTCCCTGGCAGCAATACGAATGATTACACGAATCATGCGTATTTCAACGGCTTATGGACGCGTTTTCAACCACTTTAATGATAAGTGAGCAATTACGAAGCCGGCGATTGCGGTTTCAGCTTGGCCTTGCGGGCCAGATGCGCCTTGAGAACGCGCTGCTTCAGCACGTTGGAGGCCTTGAAGGTCATGACGCGGCGGGGCGAAATCGGCACTTCCTCGCCGGTTTTCGGATTGCGGCCGATGCGCTCGTTCTTGTCGCGTACCTGGAACGTTGCGAAGGAGGAGAGCTTGACGCTTTCGCCACGGACGATGGCGTTGCAAATCTCATCGATCACGGTCTCGACCAGTTCGGCCGATTCCGTTCGGGAAAGACCGACCTTGCGAAAAACCGATTCGGCCAAGTCTGCTCGTGTCACCGTTTTTCCGCTCATCGTCCCCCACCGATTTTCTTGAAATATCGATTAGCCCGGAAGAGTATTGCCCTTGTCCATTCCGGTCAAGCCTCTGCGTTATATTGTCTTTTCTTTACCAGCGCAGCAGGATGGAACCCCATGTGAAGCCACCGCCCATGGCCTCGAGCAGGACGAGATCGCCCTGTTTGATACGGCCGTCGGACGCCGCGACGTTGAGTGCAAGCGGAATGGAGGCGGCCGAAGTGTTCCCGTGGAGGTCCACTGTAACCACAACCTTGTCGAGCGGGATGCCGAGCTTCCTGGCGGATCCGTCGATGATGCGGCGATTGGCCTGGTGCGGCACCAGCCAATCGAGATCCTCGGCCGTCGTGCCGGTCGCCTCGAACGCCGCTTCGATGACGTCGGTGATCATGCCGACCGCATGCTTGAAGACCTCGCGGCCCTCCATGCGCAGGTGGCCGACCGTGCCCGTCGTCGATGGGCCACCGTCGACATAGAGTTTTTCCTTGTGTGCGCCATCCGAGCGCAGCTGCGCGGTCAGGACGCCGCGATCGGCGGTCGTTCCCTCGCCTTCCTGCGCTTCCAGAACGATGGCGCCGGCGCCATCGCCGAACAGGACGCAGGTCGTCCGGTCGTTCCAGTCGAGAATGCGCGAAAACGTCTCCGCGCCAATCACCAGCACGCGCCGGGCAAGCCCGCCGCGGATATAGGCGTCGGCCGTCGCGACGGCGTAGATGAAGCCGGAACAGACCGCCTGCACGTCGAAAGCCGCGCCATGATGCATGCCGAGGCGATTCTGGATGTTGACGGCCGTTGCCGGAAATGTGTTGTCCGGCGTCGAGGTCGCAACGATGATCACATCGAGGTCGGCGGCCGTCAGGCCGGACTTGTCGAGGGCGGCGCGCGCTGCCGCCTCGCCGAGCGAAGCGGTCGTTTCGCCCTCGCCGGCGATATGGCGCTGGCGGATGCCGGTGCGCTGCACGATCCATTCGTCGGACGTGTCGACCTTCGCTTCCATTTCGCTATTGGTCATCACCCGTTTGGGAAGCGATGCCCCAAAACCGCGAACCACAGAACGGATCATACTCTTCAAACCTCGTCGGCCATGCCGCTCGCCGCACCTTCGGCGGGACGCGAGGCATGGTATTTTTGCAAATCGTTTTCGATCTTGGCCTTCAGGCCGTTGCGGACCATATCGTAGCCGACGTCGATCGCCGCTGCGAAACCTTCCGCGTCGGTTCCTCCATGGCTCTTGATCACGACACCATTAAGGCCGAGGAAGACGCCACCATTGACCTTGCGCGGGTCCATCTTCTCACGCAGGCGGTCGAAGGCGCCCTTGGCGAGAATATAGCCTATTTTGGCAAGTAGAGTGCGCGACATCGCCGCGCGCAGATATTCGGCGATCTGCCGGGCGGTGCCCTCGGATGCCTTCAGCGCGATATTACCGGCAAAGCCCTCCGTCACCACGACGTCGACCGTGCCGCGGCCAATGTCATCGCCCTCGACGAAGCCGAGATAGTCGATGCTGTCGGGAGCCGCTTCGCGGATCAGCCGACCGGCCTCCTTGACCTCTTCCTGGCCCTTGATCTCCTCGACGCCGACATTGAGCAGACCGAGCGTCGGGCGCTCGATCTCGAACAGGGCGCGCGCCATGGCGCCGCCCATCAGGGCGAAATCCATCAGTTGCTGTGCGTCCGCGCCGATCGTTGCGCCGACGTCGAGCACGATGCTCTCGCCCTTCAGCGTCGGCCAGATCGCCGCGATCGCCGGGCGCTGGATGCCGGACATGGTGCGCAGGCAGAACACCGACATCGCCATCAGCGCGCCGGTATTGCCGGCCGAGACGACCACGTCCGCGTCGCCCCTGTTGACGGCGTCGATCGCCTGCCACATGCTCGCCTTGCCGCGGCCGCGCCTGAGCGCCTGGCTCGGCTTCTCGTCCATGGCAATCGCCAGCTCGGAAGGGTGAAAGGTGCTGTTCGCCTTCAGCCTGGGATATTTTTCCAGGAGCGGCGCGCACTGATCCTCGAGGCCATACAGGACGAAACGGATATCGGGATGCCGTTCGAGCGCCCTTGCGGCACCCGGGATGACGACCTGCGGACCGAAGTCGCCGCCCATCACATCAACAGAAATTCTGACCACGCGTGCCTTATCCTTTATTCCTGCCACACCGCATGTTTCGTCCCGGCGCAATCAGCGTGAGCGATGGAGACACACGTGTTTTCATGACGTTTGAGACGCAACGGCCCCTGCTTGCGGGGCAAACGGCCCAACGGGCTGGATTTCGGCCAAAATACCGTTTTTCGCTGGTGTGACAACCGATTTGTGTCGCGAGCCTTTCCAGACTCAGTCCTTTTTCCAATCCTTGAGCACCGCGAAAGGATTGGGACGGACATCATCCTTCTCGCTGCTTTCGATCCGCTCACCGAAGCTCGCCCCCTGCTTGCGAGGATAGGGGTCGATTGCCAGCGCCGCGTGTTCCGCGACGGTGACGCCCACATCGATGGTGTCGCCGCTGAACATGTCGGGAAGATCGGGGCCGTCCGGATCGAGAATCATCTCGCCCGTATCATTGGCGGCGATCCGCGCCAGCCGCGAGCCCTCCGGCACGAAGATCGCTTCGACCGGCTCGTCGAGTTCCGCTTCCACCGGCTCCAGCGTCACCACGCAGGCCTGGACGATCTTCGCCTTGACCCTGCCCTTGATCTTGACGCCGTCCTTCTTCCAGCGGGCGATCTGCAGATCGGAGGAGAGCGACAGCACGTCCGACACACCCCACAGATCGCGCAGCGCCTTGCGTTCGGCCTCATTGGCCTCAAGATGAACCGTCACGGCATTGGCGGAGATATGGCCAACCTTGACCGGAAAGGAAAACGCGGGTTTCTCGTCGTGGTTCATCGTCAAGTCCTTTCGGGCGGCGTCGCCGCCCAAGATGGTGCTGCCGGTAGCGGCTCCGGGGGTCGCGGTGCGGTGCTTCAGGCGGCCGCATCGGCCAGGTCGATCCGGCCGGTTTCTACGACATCCTCTCCCACTTCCGCAAGCTGCGCTTCGGCACGCAACATATAGCTTGCGAGCCCATCCATGGAGAGGGCCGGGTCGTCCGTCTGCGGGTGGAAATTGCGCTTCAGCGCTGCCGCCAGCTCGTCGCCATCCTTATGATCCAGCGCCGCCGCATAGCTTTCCAGCCGGCCGTAAAACATCGAGGCGAACTTCTTCATCTTCTTCGGCACGCTGACGTCGCCGACGCCCAGCTCGCGTATCGAATGATCGACATCCTCGAAGAAGGCGTCGATGATTTCCTGCGCGATCTCCTGCCCCACCCGACCGGAGCTGCGGGTGCGGCGAAAATAGAGGATCAGCGTTGCCGACAGCATTTCGAAGCGCCCCATCACCGTGTCGGGAACGCCAAGATCGGTATAGAGATAAGGCCGCCGGGCGGCTGCGGTCAAAAGATCGTACTGGCGCGCGACAATGGCCGCATTGCTGTTTTTTTTGCCGAACAGTCCGAATATCATCATAAAGCCCAAGTTTGACCGCTTCAAAATGCGCCGGCCCGCGCATCCTGTTATTGCATGATCGCTGAAGCTGGTTTACCGAAGCAGGCACGAAATGCAATGGCGCATCTGCCAGCGTTACCTTGAGGGAGATGTCGTTGACGAAACGGTATTTCAAGTCAGACATGAAATTTCTGAGCAACGTGACTTTTACATTGGCAATTTGCGCAACGACCCTTTCGGGCTGCAAGACGGCCGAGGTGCTGAACACCAGCCAGACCATCAATCAGGGTTATGTCGTCGATGAGGAAACGCTGGCGCTGGCACCGGTCGGCTCCAGCCGTGAACAGGTGCTGCTGTCGCTCGGCACGCCGTCGACCACCGCGACCTTCGACAATGAAGTGTTCTACTATATCTCGCAGAAGCGCCAGCGGCCGGTTGCCTTCATGAAGCCGAAGCTGGTGGACCAGAGCGTCCTTGCCGTCTATTTCGACAAGGAAGGCGTCGTCTCGCAACTGGCCCACTACACGATGCAGGACGGCAAGGTCTTTGACGTGATTTCCCGCACGACGCCGACCGGCGGCAAGGAAATGACCTTCCTCGGCCAGTTGCTCTCCGGCAACGGCATCGGCAAGACCATGGCCCGGTCGATCTTCTCCGACGGTTCCGACTACGGCAAAAAGTAGCAGCATCAAGAGATTGCCCTCGATACGAAAAGCCCGCGGAAGAGACCTCCGCGGGCTTTGTGCTTGTGGCGTGACCCCCACAGGCGCAACCGGACGCCTGTGGGGTGCAATCAGGCGAGAACCGCCAGAAGCAGAAGAGCGACGATATTGGTGATCTTGATCGCCGGGTTGACGGCGGGGCCGGCCGTATCCTTGTAGGGATCGCCGACCGTATCGCCGGTAACGGAAGCCTTGTGGGCTTCCGAGCCCTTCATGTGCCTCGTGCCGTCCTTGTCGACAAAGCCGTCCTCGAAGCTCTTCTTGGCATTGTCCCAGGCGCCACCGCCCGAGGTCATCGAAATCGCAACGAACAGGCCGTTGACGATAACGCCGAGCAGGGACGCACCCAGTGCAGCAAAGGCAGAGGCCTTCGAACCGGACAGCGCCAGCACGCCGAAATAGACGACGATCGGCGCCAGCACCGGCAAAAGCGACGGCACGATCATTTCGCGGATCGCGGCCTTGGTCAGCATATCGACGGCGCGGCCATAGTCCGGCTTGTCCGTTCCTGCCATGATGCCCGGCTTTGCCTTGAACTGGCGGCGGACTTCTTCCACCACCGAGCCGGCGGCCCGGCCGACGGCGGTCATGGCAATGCCGCCGAACAGGTAGGGAATGAGCCCGCCGAAGATCAGGCCGGAGACCACATAGGGGTTGGAGAGATCAAACGAGATCACCCCGATATCCGCAAAATAGGGATACTTGTCGCCGTTTGCCGCGAAATATTTCAGATCGTTCGAATAGGCCGCGAACAGCACCAGCGCGCCGAGGCCGGCCGAGCCGATCGCGTAACCCTTGGTGACCGCCTTGGTGGTATTGCCGACGGCATCGAGCGCATCGGTCGATTTGCGCACCTCCGGCGGCAGATGCGACATCTCGGCAATACCGCCGGCATTGTCGGTGACCGGACCGAAGGCGTCGAGCGCCACGATCATGCCGGCAATGCCGAGCATGGAGGTGACCGCGATACCGGTGCCGAACAGCCCTGCCAGCTGATAGGTGGCGATGATGCCGCCGACGATGACGATTGCCGGCAGTGCAGTGGATTCCAGTGACACCGCAAGCCCCTGGATGACGTTGGTGCCGTGGCCGCTGACGGAGGCCTGGGCGATGGAATTCACCGGCCGCTTGTTGGTGCCCGTATAATATTCGGTGATCACCACGATCAGCGCTGTAACGACGAGGCCAAGAATGCCGCAGATGAAGAGGTTGGCACCGGTGATGTCCTTGCCGTCGATGACGCCGATCGAGCTCCAGCCGATGGTCAGAGACGTTGCCGCGCCAAGGCCGACGATCGACAGCAGGCCGGTGACGATGAGGCCCCTGTAGAGCGCGCCCATGATCGAGCCGTTGGAGCCGAGCTTGACGAAGAACGCGCCGATGATCGAGGTGATGATGCAGGCGCCGCAGATGGCCAGAGGATAGGCCATGACAACCGCAAGGTTCGCAGCGCCGGCAAAGAAGATCGACGCAAGGACCATGGTCGCGACGATCGACACCGCATAGGTCTCGAACAGGTCGGCCGCCATGCCGGCGCAATCGCCGACGTTGTCGCCGACGTTGTCGGCGATCGTCGCCGGGTTGCGCGGGTCGTCTTCCGGAATGCCGGCTTCCACCTTGCCGACGAGATCGCCGCCGACATCGGCACCCTTGGTGAAGATGCCGCCGCCGAGACGGGCGAAGATCGAGATGAGAGAAGCGCCGAAGCCGAGCGATACCAGCGCGTCGATAACTTCACGCGAGCCTTCCGGCAAACCGAGGCCGGCGGTCAGCACGAGGTAGTAGATCGACACGCCGAGCAGCGCCAGGCCGGCGACCAGCATGCCGGTGATGGCACCGGACTTGAAGGCGATACCGAGACCGGCCGCAAGGCTGACGGAGGAGGCCTGCGCCGTGCGCACGTTGGCCCGGACCGAGACATGCATGCCGATGAAGCCGGCAGCGCCGGACAGGACAGCGCCAATCAGAAAGCCGATGGCGGCGGTGGCGGAGAGAAGAACCCAGGCCGCGATGAATACGACAGCGCCGACGAGGGCAATGGTCTTGTATTGACGGGTGAGATAGGCCTGCGCCCCCTCGCGTATGAAGCCTGCAATCTCTTGCATGCGGGCATTGCCCTGGTCGGCTGATAGCACCGACTGCGTCGCCCAGATGGCATAAACCACCGAAAGCAACCCGCATGCGATAACGCCCAGTAATATGGTCATTTCGCACTTTCCTCCGTTTAAGCCTGCGGGCTCACTCCGTTCCACAGGCCCCAAAAAGCGCTGCCGACCGTGCCTCCTCTTCAAGCGACGGTAGCAGACGTGGCGAGAGAGTGCGGTGACGAATCGGGATCGTCAAGCGGCCATAAAGGGAAAAACCCACGTTTTTCGGTATGTTGGCGGCAGCTTACGGGAGCGGGAGAGCAGTTTCGGCGTCAGATCTCAGGCCGGACGCCGCTTTTCGGCGAAAAACAGCGAAATCAGCATAAGGCAGAAAGCCGTCACGGGCCAGACCGCAGCGCTCTAGGCGGTCAGCACCTTGCCCGAACCGAAGGCCTCCGCAGCGAAGCGCTCCGGCCAGCGCCATATGCAGGTCTTGGACTTGCACGTCGCTCCACGATTCAACGGTGCCCACGCCGTCGGCACTCAACAGATAACTACCCGGAAAATTTGCTAAAGAACCATGTTAGTATAATCGTAACAATGATAGAAAGTGCCGAGCTTATTAAAAAGTCGCGTAATTTAATTTGATTCCTAAGCATATATACATAGTATATAAAAAAGAATACCAGGGTAATAAACGACGCGCTTAGGGCGAGTTTTATCATGCTATACTCCTGAGAATGGAGTGGGGTAGCCGCAAGACAATCCCACTCCTTTGAGCAGGTGACTCAAATCTTGTGGTTCCCGTCACCATGACATAATCGAGTATAAGCACGAAGAAATCGCTCCCCCAACAGCGCCGCCTACCGCCCCCTTGACGCCACCTGGCGAGCCCGCAATTGCTCCGCCTATGGCACCTCCTGCGACCGCCTCCGGGCCTGTTCGCGGAATATTTGGAGTAGAGCGATGGTTTAAAGCGGTGCTGCACGGTTCCATCGCGGCACGGCTTCCCCCAGTATCGAGAAAACACTACAATTAAAGGTTCATTTTCTGGAATATGTTTTGTGATACACACAGAAAAATGTAACAATGTATGACATAACAAATAACGTCGGCAAATAAAGAAGTATTCCCCGTGGTATTCGTTCAACGCCTGAATGAAGAAGCTGCTGTAAGAATAAAATTCGTCAGCGTAGCCGACTAAATGCAGAGCGAAAAAACTGCCTGCCACCGCTGCAAGGAACGAAATTCCACCACCCAGCATCGCTGCGAGATTTCCTCGGCTGTATAGAAATGGGGCTGCCGCCGCCATGAAAAGGACGAACGCATATGTGACGGCGGCAGTCCAAGACAAAGGCATCTCCCTGCTCGAACATCTTAGATGTCGGTGTTGGATAAAAGATTCTGTTTCGGCGCCAACGGAAAGTGGCGGAGATTACTTACACGCTCTATTAGCAGCCACCCCCGCAGCGGCAGCCACAGATGTGGCAACGCCCTTTGCCACCCCGGCTGGGCATCCCACCCGCGAGGCCAGCCGTGGCCACGGCAGCGCCGACCGCTGCTGAGCACTTGCTGACACTATAGCTCGACTTGTTCGTCAGGTTTGGTCCGCCTTTAGAGCTATTTACCCACTCGCGCTCGATTATCTTCTTCCACACGATCACACTCGACTGCCCGGGGGCGGCGGAAATCTCACCATCAGCATCTGCTCGAAAAAATCTCATGGTATCTTGGGTTATTCTGGACAGCCCGCGCCGCTTGTTCGAGCTTGTGAAAGTTCTTTCTGATGTATCTGATGTAAGGACCGAGCCTTGCATCGGCGATTGACTCGTCGCGCGCATAGAGCGTCATCAGCAACATCACATCGTAAAGGCACATATTGGGAACATTGAGCTTCGCGCGCTCGGTCCGGTTCTTTGGATCGGCGTCGTCCTCGCTATCGGGTACGTTAGGCACCCGCCGTTCCTCGATGATGGAAACTGGCGTTTGATCAACTTTCAGATCGCTGGCGTTCAGCAGAACCTGCAGCAATTCCTGCTGGACAACGTTGCGCGCAAGCAACTTGTCAACTTCGAGTGTCGCGCCTTCAAATTCGTTGATTGCAACGTAAAGACGCGGCTCCAAGCCTATCTCAATCATAGATAGCCCCATACCATATTGACTTAAGCGGGCGTCAATAGGCTTGGTCATTCCAGCCCGCGTCATGATCAGAGCAAGCTCGCCGACGGCAGTTTGGTTGAAATTCTCCTCCCCCTGATGGAGGTGTACATAGAGAAACGTCGAGTTTGGGCATGCAACAATGTCAGGCTTGAAGCCAATCGTTGGGCGTAGCCACGTCACTTCTCGAACTATATCGAAGAAGAGCAACACCAATTTCTTGGTGCTCTCACTTCGACCACCATAAATGCAGACATCAAAACGCGAAGCCCATCGATTAAGTTGGATGTTCTCATCGTATGAACCCGAGGCGAGCGATTGCCTGAAAATCTGCTCGAAGCGATCATAACCCCGCGACGGAAAGCCGAACATAACAATCGAAACGGCCGCAGCAATTGAGACAGGCAAGAGCCAAGTCATAAAACGCTTCAGCGCTCGTACTCGTAACACCGGCATAAATCCACGTCCGCTGAAAAATTGATGATGACTTTCCCGCAGGTCCAGCTGCAATGTGTGCTCCCGTGAAACGGCGGGAGCACACAAAACAACACTGCCTATTGTTTGCGGCGCCCAGAGTATGGATCATGGCATGAGCCGCAAGTGGGGCTGGCGCTGACCGATACCCCTTTGTTACCAACATCTACCTTTACATTCGCGTGGGACGCGATGTGCCCTAGGGTATTACCAAATGTACTCCTGGTACCGTCTCTGTTTCGCTTGTGCTCCCTGTTCACCCTGTCCTCGGTGTCCGGCCCGCTGCGGCTTCCACTGCCTCCGCTTCCCATAGAAATCTCCTAACCTGTTGCTAATATTATCTATTGTGTTTGGCCAGCTGCGAGCGTTTTCAACGCACTCACCCAACCATGACGACGTAATTTGCGCGCCACATCTTCTAGGTTGCAGGCGCTGCCACTTTATTTCAAGAGAGTAAAACGCGATTTCTGAAGTTTTACTAACGGTTAAAATGTGATTTTTACTCATGATCAATAATGCAACTCCTGCCAAAATATCATGGTTTACTTACACGACCTCCGGATATACAGGAATTCTGATCGAGTTGATGATAGTCGCTGTCGTTCTGCGACTGTTTGGTCTGGTTCAGCCCTTTGTATTCCAGACGATCATCGACCGAGTTCTGCCGTTTCAGCGCGAGGCAACGCTGGTCCTGATCGTTGGGATCCTGGTGCTGACAGCGGTCTTTTCCGCAGGGCTGGACGCGCTCGCAACCTATCTCGGCAACCACATGGCCAACCGGTTGATTGCGGAACTGGCACGCAGGATCTTCCGCCACGTCCTTGGCCTGCCGCTGCGCTTTCTTGAACGGTGGCAGGTCGGCGAGACGCTCGCGCGCATCGAAGAGATCGATACAGTCAGGGCGTTTCTTACCGGCACGGTTTCCGGGGTCGCGCTGGACGTGCTGTTCGCGGCGACGTACATCATAGCGCTTTTTTCCATCAGCCCGTTCCTGACGGTGCTGGTGCTGGTCATGCTGCCGCTTCAGATCGTGACCTTCGGCACGATAGGGCCATTCCTCCGCGGCCGCATGCAGGAATCATTTGCTGCCGGATCCCGCCATCAATCACGCCTCGTCGAAGCCTTCGGAAATGCCGTCACCGTCAAGGCGCTGGCATCTGAACAACGGCAGGCCAAGCGTTTCCAGGAGACGTTGGACGTGAGCCTCGTTGCCGGTTTTCGCGTCGCAAAACTCAACATCCTCAACGGCTTCCTTGGTCACATTCTTGAGAATGGGTCGATTATCCTGATCATCTTTTTCGGCTCACGTTTGGTCTTTCAGAACGAAATCACGCTTGGCGAGCTGATCGCGTTTCATCTTCTGGCTGACAAGGTGTCGGGACCGATCCTGTCGCTTTCGTCGATCTGGGAGCAATGGCAGGGGCTGAAGGTCGCCCGGCTGCGGCTGGGTGATTTTCTCAACACGCCGACCGAGACGGACATCGCCAAGCCTCGACTGCGGATTGACGGGCGGCTGACGCTACGCCTGAACCGCTTGTCGTTCAGCTATACGGGTGATCAGGTGATTATCCGCGACATGAGCGCCGTCATCGAGCCAAACCGGCCGACAGTGATTGTCGGCGAATCCGGTTCGGGCAAGTCCACGTTGGCGAAGCTGATCGCAGGCCTCTACGAACCGGACGACGGGAGCGTTGAGGTCAACAATTTGGACCTTTCCGACTACGATCCGCAGAGCGTCAGGCGAACGATCGCCTATCTGCCGCAGGAGCCGGTGCTCTTTTCCGGATCCATCCTCGACAATCTCCTGGCCAAGCCCGACGCGACTGGAGAAGAGATCCAAAGCGTCCTGATCGATAGCGGCAGCGACCGGGTCGTGATGCAGCTTCCAAATGGGATCGACACCGACGTCGGAGAGCGCGGCGGTCGTCTGTCCGGCGGCCAGCGCCAGCGGATTGCTTTGGCGCGTGCCCTTCTTACGAACCCGCAGGCTCTCATCCTCGATGAGCCGACCAGTGCCCTTGATGCGCAATCGGCGGCGATCATTGTCGAGATGATGAAGCGTTTCGCACGTGACAGGACATTGGTCGTGGTTACGCACAATCCCCACCTGCTCGGGACGAACATCAACGTGATCGATCTCAGCCGCCCCGCGCCGGAGAAGCGGTGGGCGCCTGCGGAAATGATGCCGTCATGAAGAACGACAGGGTCGAAGGGCCGGCATCGCCAACCATCCGCGTCACGGCCTGGTTTCTCATCAGCCTGTTCGTGATAATCGTCGCCGGCAGCTACGTCGCGAAAACCGAAATCGTCGCGCGCGGCCACGGTAAGGTCATACCCACCGGCCGCGTCCAGCTCGTCCAGCCGCAGGTCGACGGCAAGATCATTGCGATCCTCGTAGAAGAAGGCCAGTCCGTCAAACGCAACGACGTTCTGGTGAGGATGGATGCCACCGCAGCCGAGAGTGAGATTGCGCGCATCGAGGCAGAGATCGAGCGGCAGGCACAGGAGGCGGCGGTCGCCTTGTCGATCCTGGAACCCTTGATCAGCAAAGATCCGACAGATGGAGGCTTCATCGAGGCCGGAAAGGCAGCTCTGCGGCGACAGAAGGTCGGCGTCCACGAAGAGCCCGGCACAGAGGCGCTTGTCATCGCCGTTCTCGCCGCGCTTCGCGATCAGGTTGCCGAGACAGACGCGCAACTGAAACGAATTGAAGGCTCGAAAAGCGCCCAATTGGCACGGATCGAAAAAGCGCGCTCGGACAAGGAAATCGTCGCGCGAAGACTGACCTCGGCGGAAACCCTGAAGGAGGGGGGAGCGATCAGTGAGGTTGCCTACCTGGAGAGGCTTCGCGAGTTCAAGGCGGTGGAAAGCGACACGGTGATTGCCGAACGTCAGCTCAGCGAGCTTTCAGCGGAGGCTGAGGCCATGGCCAAGAGGAGGATAAGTGCTATATCAGCGGTTCTCTCGACCTATCGCAAGCAAGTGAACGAGGCGGAAATCGCGCTGCGCAGTTCGCGGGCGGATTTGAATACCGCCCAAGCCCATCGCGCCAATTTATCCCTCAAGGCCCCCGCAAACGGCCGGGTCGAAAACCTCTCGGTATTCACCCTCGGCGGCTTTATCGAGGCTGGGGCGACCCTGATGTCTATCGTTCCCTCCGATGGTGGCGTTGAGATCGAGGCTTTCTTCGACAACCGGGACGTCGGCTTTTTGAAGACCGGCCAAAAGGCATTCGTGAAATTCGACGCCTTCCCGGCGGAGCGCTTCGGGATCGTTCGTGGGCGTGTCTCCAGCGTCGGCGCAGATGCGCGCGAAGATACGGCCACGCGCAAATGGGTCTATGCCGTTCGCCTGAACCTGGAGCGGCCCAACATCCGGGTCGCGGCCCGCATCATCGATTTCACGCCGGGCATGACGGTGACTGTCGACGTAATCACGGGCGAGCGCCGGCTGATCAGCTATTTCTTCGAGCCTATTCTGAAGGCTATCCAAGACAGTTTCGGGGAGCAATGAGGGATGCATAACGATAACGCAGGCGGCAGAGACCGCTCTATCGGTTATTTTGAAGCGCTTGGAATGATCACAGCCGTGGCTATGGCGTCCGACTATAGAAAGTGGTCCGTCGCCGAGGTAGAAGCCCATCTCGTTCCAGCTCTGCAGGCGGGACAATGCAAGGTTTATTTTGACGAGAATAGCCTGCCGATGGCCTTCGTCACCTGGGCCTTGGTGGATGATGAATGCCACACTGCACTCTATCTCCACGGGCAGAACCCGCCCGCCGATCGCTGGACATCCGGCAGCAACCTCTGGTTTACGGACATCGTTGCCCCTTTCGGAAATACGCTGCAGATCATCCGGGACTTGCAGCGCAATCACTTCCCGCATCTTCACGCCCATTCGATCAAGCGAAATGGCGACGGTAGCATCAAGCGCATCAAGGTCTGGCGGAACGCGCTTGCCAACAAGGCCTAAGCAATGATTGCCACACAGACGTGGCGAGAGAGTGCGGTGACGAATCGGGATCGTCAAGCGGCCATAAAGGGAAAAACCCACGTTTTTCGGTATGTTGGCGGCAGCTTACGGGAGCGGGAAAGCAGTTTCGGCGTCAAATCTCAGGCCGGACGCCGCTTTTCGGCGAAAAACAGCGAGATCAGCAGCAAAAGGCAGAAAGCCGTCACCGGCCAGACCGCGGCGCTCAGCATGTCCCAGCCATAGGCGGTCAGCACCTTGCCCGAACCGAAGGAGGCAAGCGCGACCGCAGTGAACAGGATGATGTCGTGGAAACCCTGCACCTTGTCTGCCTCCTGCGGCCTGTAGCTCGAAGCGACGATTGCCGTCGAACCGATGAAGCCGAAGTTCCAGCCGGCGCCGAGCAGGATCAGCGCGCCCCAGAAATTCCACAGCGCGATCCCCGCATGGGCAACCAGGGCGCAGAGCATCAGGATCACCAGGCCGCAGGCGACGATCCTTTCGGCGCCGTAGCGGCTGACCAGCATGCCGGTGAAGAAGCTTGGCGCGAACATCGCCAGCACATGCCACTGGATGCCGAGCGTCGCCATGTCCTGCGAAAAGCCGCAGCCGACGACCATGGCGATCGGTGCGCCGGTCATCATGAAGGTCATCAGCGCATAGGTGGAGATGCCGCAGATCATGCCGGTGATAAAGCGGTGCGTGCCGACGATCTGCCGCAGCGGTCGCACAGGCCCGATTGGGGCGGCTCCGGCAACCGGCCTGAGGTCGGGCAGCCGGAGGAACGCCAATATGGCAATCGCCACCAAACAGGTCGGGACCACCGCGAGGAACGCGCCGGCGAAGAAAACCGGCGCCAGCATGTCCTTGGTCAGGATGACGAGCTGCGGGCCGAGCACGGCGGAAACGATGCCACCGGCCAGGATCCATGAAATCGCCCGCGGCTTGTAGAAGCTGGGCGAGGCATCGGCCGCGGCAAAGCGCAGCTTCTGGGTAAAGCCCCCGGCGACACCCGATACGCACAGGCCGAGCGCAAACAGCCAGAAGTCGTTGAGAAACAGGGCATAGGCCGCAAGCGTACCGCCACAGGCGCCAAGCAGGGCGCCAACCATGAAGGCCGCCTTGCGACCAAGCAGCCTGGAGACACCAGCGACGACGACCGCACCAAGCGCCACGCCGACATTGAAGCCTGTGAGCGGCGCGGTCGCCAGCGACTTGTCGTCGCCGAGAAGCTGATAACCGGCGACGCCGCCGACGGCAAAGACGATCGGGCCGATCGTCCCGAGGATGGCCTGGGCAGCCGTCAGCAGATAGACATTGCGGCGGGCGCCGCGCAGCTCATGATCCATGTCCTGCACTGCGCCTGCCGGCACTGTCATCGGGTGATCCTACTTCTTGACGTCGCTTCTGATCGTCCGGGCGATCCGGTCGAGCACCGCATTGACGAGCTTGGGCTCGTCATCCTCGAAGAAGGCCTTGGCGATCTCGACATATTCGGTGACGATCACGGCGACGGGGACGTCCTTGCGCTCGCGAAGCTCGAACGTACCGGCGCGCAGGATGGCGCGGACCGTCGAGTCGAGGCGCGACAGCGCCCAATCGTCCTGAAGGGCCGTGCCGATCAGGGGATCGAGCAGACGCTGGTCGCGCACGACGCCCGAAACGATCGAGCGGAACCAGGAGGCGTCGGCCTTCAGATAGGTGTCGCCGTCGAGTTCCTGACCCAGCCGGTGGGCTTCGTATTCGGCGACGATCTCCAGCACGCCGGTGCCGCCGATGTCCATCTGGTAGAGCGCCTGCACGGCGGCCAGACGGGCAGCCCCGCGCTGGTTGGCCTGCTTGATCGGCGGATCGGAAGGAATGTCGCTCACAGTTCGCCGCCCAGCTTGAGTTTCAGGTCGATCATGGTCAGCGCCGCGCGGGCGGCAAAGCCGCCCTTGTCGCCTTCGCTCTTCCTGGCGCGCGCCCAGGCCTGGTCGTCGTTCTCGACCGTCAGGATACCGTTGCCGAGGGCAAGGCTTTCGCTGACGGCGAGGTCCATCAGGGCACGCGAGGATTCGTTGGCGACGATGTCGAAGTGGTAGGTCTCGCCGCGGATGACCATGCCGAGCGCGACGAAGCCGTCATATTCGGTGCCGCCATTGTCGGCGCCGTCGAGCGCCATGGCGATCGCGGGGGGAATTTCGAGCGCGCCGGGAACCGTCACGACGTCATAGGTCGCGCCGGCTTCCTTCAGCGCCGAGGTCGCACCATCGAGCAGAGCGTCGGCCATGTCGTCATAGAAGCGCGCTTCCACAATGAGGATATGTGGTTTCTCGGTATCGGACATTTGTCACCTGTCTGAAATGGGGGGCCGGACATCTCCGGCGCAGGCGGCGGTCAAATCATGCCAAGGCCCGGTTGGCAAGCATTTTTCGCGGCGAGGCGCCGATTCCGGTCGGGCCGCGGCAGGGAAACTGCGCGAAAGGCGCCAATTGCCATCGCCTTTTCAATCCGATGGCGCCCCGATAAAACGTTCCGGAGGCAAGAAGGACATGACAGATATGCAAAAACCGATCGTCAACCCCGCCGAACTTGAACTGGAACACTGGACCGAGGGCACGTTCTTCGAATCCCGCGACGCGTCCTTCGGCGCGCGACTGGGCCTCAAGGACCTCGGCATCGGCTACGGCGAAGTGCCGCCGGGCAAGTCCGGCTGTCCGTTTCACAATCACCATATCGAGGAAGAGCTGTTCGTCATCCTGAGCGGAGAAGGCGAATACCGCTTCGGCCCGGACCGCTACGCCGTGAAGGCCGGAGACGTTCTCGGCGCCCCTTCGGGCGGCCCCGAAACGGCCCATCACCTGATCAATACCGGCACCGCACCGCTCAAATACCTGTCGATCTCGAGCAATGCGAAGGCCGAAATCGTCGAATATCCGGATTCCGGCAAGTTCCTGGCAAAGTCCCGTGATGTCGGCGGCAAGCCGCGCTTCCGCTTCGTCGGTCGGCGGGAAAGCGAAGTCGATTATTGGGACGGCGAGCCGGGAATCTGATCCTATGACGAAATCCAATTTCAAAGCGGACTGAAGAGCCTCATGCACAGCGTCCCCACCATCGAGACCGAACGCCTGATCCTGCGCCCCTACCGGCGGGACGATTTCGGCCCCTACAGCACGCTTTTCGCCGATCCGGAGGTGACGCGCTTCATCGGCGGCGTGCCGTTCTCGCGCGAACAGGCCTGGACGCGGTTTCTGCGCCAGGTCGGCATGTGGCACTATTTCGGCTTCGGCTTCTTCGCGCTGCAGGACCGCGAGACCGGCCAGTTCATCGGCGAAGCCGGTTTTCACGACCTCCACCGCGTCATCACCCCCTCGCTGGAAGGCACGATGGAGACGGGCTGGGCGCTTTCCCCCCGCTCGCACGGCCGTGGCCTTGCCACCGAAGCGGTCGACGCTGCGCTGCGCTGGGGCGAGCAGCAGTTTCCGTCGCTGAAGAAAACCTGCATCATCGACGTCGCCAACCTCGCCTCGCTCAGGGTGGCAGCGAAGCTGCACTTCAAGGAAGCGCGGCGGACGGTCTATCATGGCGCTCAGGTGATCCTGCTCGAGCGGTAGGGCCCGGCATGTCGTCGCGCTGATCCCACCCCTCATACCGGCGACGCCGCGATGGCCAAACCGGCCGATCAGGTTTAGAGTCCCTGGGGCGGCGCGTTCGCCGCTCACACGACAAGGATGGCTCTGCACCATGACGGGCGAGCATGTTCAGCGCAGGCTGGCCGCAGTACTTGCGGCCGATGTCGTCGGCTACTCGCGCCTGATGGAGACCGACGAGGCGGGCACGCTGGCCCGGCTGAAGGCGTTGCGCTGCGCCGTTATCGACCCGGCCGTCGCGCGCCATTGCGGCCGCATGGTCAAACTGATGGGCGATGGCGCGCTGCTAGAGTTTGCCAGCGCCGTCGAGGCGGTGACCTGCGCCATGGAGATCCAGAAACAGGTGCCCGAATACGATCACGGCAGCTCTCCGGAAAACCGGATCCGGTTGCGCATCGGCATCAATGTCGGCGACGTGATCGTCGATGGAGACGACATATATGGCGACGGCGTCAACGTCGCGGCGCGGATCGAGGCATTGGCGCAACCCGGCGGCATCTACATCTCCCGGTCCGCCGCCGATCAGGTGCGCGACAAGGTTCCCGTCGGGATCGAAAGCCGTGGGTCGCAGACGGTCAAGAACATCGCGCGGCCGATCGAGATTTTCTGCCTCGTCAACGGTAACGCCCTCCCCGCCGCATCATCCGAGCCGCCGTCGGCGGAAAAGACCTCGATTGCCGTCCTCGCCTTCAACAACATGAGCGGGGACGCCGACCAGGAATATTTTTCTGACGGGATCAGCGAGGACATCATCACCGATCTTGCAAAACTCTCAGAACTGCATGTCATCGCCCGCAATTCCTCTTTCGTTTACAAGAAAAGCCCGGTCTCCATCCGCGATGTCGCTGCCGCGCTCGGCGTGCGCTATGTCCTCGAGGGCAGCGTGCGCAAGGCCGGCAACAGGGTGCGGGTCACCGCCCAATTGATCGACGCAATGACAGGCGGCCATGCCTGGGCCGATCGTTTCGACCGGGATCTCACGGATATCTTCGCCGTCCAGGACGAACTTACCCAGCAGATCGTCGCGGCTCTCAAGGTCAGGCTGACGACCTCGGAAAAGGACCGTCTCTCCGGCAAGCGGATCGCCGATATCACCGCCTACAACTATTTCCTGCAGGGGCGTGAGCAGGTGTGGCTCCACACGCGCGCTGGCAACGTCAATGGCCGGGCCCTCATGGCAAAGGTGATCGATATCGATCCGAATTGTGCGGCGGCCTACGCATTCACCGGGTTCACCCACATCAACGACTATGTGAACGGCTGGGCCGCCGAACCGGATAGCACTCTCGCGAAAGGTCTCGATCTCGCCCGCCGCGCTGTCGCCATGGACGATGAAGAGCCGGAAGCACATTTCGTCATGGGAGTGGGGCTGCTGTGGAGCCGCCAGATCGACAGCGCTCTCGATGCCGCGGCGCGCTGCATTGCCCTCAAGCCCAGTTCGGCGGACGCGCGCGTTCTCAAGGCTCACATCCAGATCTTCAGCGGCCTTGCCGCCGAAGCGGTCGAGACACTCGAAAGCTACATGCAGCTCGATCCCTTCTATCCTGAAATTGCGCTGCAATTTCTCGCCGAAGCGCAGCTCGTGCTCGGGCGTTTCGACCTGGCCGCCGCGACGCTGCGCAAGCGGCTGGTGCGCAATCCGGCCTCCGCCACGGCCTACGCCTTGCTGGCGTCGTGCTGTGGCCACCTCGGACGAATTGAGGAGGGTCGGACCGCCTGGACGCAGGCGTTAAAGATCGATCCTGACTATTCGATCGAACACCGGCGGCATGCCATGCCGTACAAGAACCCTGCCGATTTCGAACTGCGCGTCGAAGGTCTTCGCCGGCTGGGCCTTGCCGTTTGATGTAGCAAATCCAGCGCCGGCGTCGCCGAAGATCGCGTCACCTCCTCGATAGGCAATGGGAGGTGCAACACCTCACCCCTTCGGCGCTGGAAACTCCGCCAGACGCGCCGCATAGCGCGCCATTGTGTCGACCTCGAAATTGACGAAATCGCCTGCCTTGCGCTGCCCCCAGGTCGTCACCTCAAGCGAGTGGCGGATCAAAAGCACGTCGAACTCCGCGCCGTCGACGGCGTTGACGGTCAGCGAGGTGCCGTCGAGGGCGACCGATCCCTTCGGCGCCACGAATTTCGCCAGATGGTCCGGCGCACGCAGGCGAAAGCGGGTCGCCTCGCCTTCCGTTTCGACCGAGAGGATTTCCGCCTTGCCGTCCACATGCCCGGAGACGAGATGGCCGCCGAGTTCGTCGCCGATCTTCAGTGAGCGCTCGAGATTGATCGCCTGCCCCGCCGTCCAGGATGAAATCGTTGTCAGGCGCAGTGCCTCTTCCCAGGCCTCGACCTCGAACCAGCGGCCGTTGGCACCCTCCTGCGGCAGCGTCGTCACTGTCAGGCAGACGCCGGAGCACGCAATCGAGGCGCCGATGTCGATACCCTTCGGATCATAGGCAGTGGCGATGCGCAGCCGGATGCCCTCGTCGAGCGGGGTGATCGTTTCGACGGTGCCGATATCGGTGATAATGCCGGTGAACATCAGGGAGCTCTTTCGTATTCGTAAGTGTCGAGAATGTCGTCGCCGAAAGTGTCGGTCCGCATGTGGACGAAGCCGACGGGCAAGAGGTTCCGGTCAAGTGGGGATGGCACCCCTTGTTCGCCAAGGATCGACGGCCCGGTAAACAACAAGATCCGGTCGACAAGCCCGGCATTGAGAAACGTCTGCGCCGTCCGCGCGCCGCCCTCGACCAGCAGCGAGGAAATCCCCCGCGTCGCCAGCGCCGCGAGCAGATCGCCGGGCTCGGCCGGATCGCAGACCACCACTTCGACGCCAGCCGCTTCCAATGCCCGGCTCCGCTCGGAAAACGCGACGTTTCCCTCACGCTTGCCTGTTACCACCATGACGGGAACGTTGCGGGCCGTCTGGACGAGCCTCGACGTCAGCGGAAGGTCGAGATCGCCATCGATGACGATGCGCAACGGCGAGCGGTGCTCGAGCCCCGCAAGGCGCACCGTCAGTTCCGGATCGTCTGCAACGGCCGTGCCGATGCCGACGAGGATCGCATCGGTCTCGGCGCGCAGCCTGTGTACGAACTCGCGGGCGGGCGTGCCGGTGATGCGCACCTGCCCCTGGCCCCTGATCCCGATCATGCCGTCGGTGGAAACCGCAAGCTTCAGGGTAACATAGGGCCGGTTGTTGCGCTTGCGCATGAGATAGGCCTCGAGTTCGCGCTCGCCCGCGTCCTCCAGCACCCCGGTCACGACCTCAATGCCCGCCTCGCGCAGCATGGCAAGCCCGCGGCCCGCAACCCGTTCGTCGGGGTCTGTTACCGCGACGACGACACGCGCAATACCCGCCGCAATCAGCGCTTCGGCGCAGGGCGGCGTCTTGCCGTGATGCGAGCAGGGTTCGAGCGTCACGTAGGCCGTTGCGCCGCGCGCCAGCGCTCCGGCCCCGGCCAGTGCCTGCGTCTCCGCATGCGGCCGACCGCCGAGCGCCGTAACGGCGCTGCCGACGATCCTCTGGCCATCGCCGTCGTCACGGACGATCACGCAACCGACAGAGGGATTGGAACCGGTTGCGCCAAGGTGCTGGTGGGCGAGCTTAAGCGCCTCCGCCATGAACCGTTCGTCGTCCGCCCTGTCCGCCATGTCGATGCCGTTTCGTCCTCAACCCGGGAAATGTCAAACGCCGCCTTTCGGCGGCGTCGGTTCGGTCATGCCCCAGGATCGCGGGCAATCTTGGCGCTGATCTCAGCGATCACCTTCTCGAAATCCTCCGCATGGGAGAAGTCGCGATAGACCGAAGCGTAGCGGACGAAAGCGACGTCATCGAGCCCCTTCAACGCTTCGAGCACCTGGAGGCCGATCTCTTCGGAGGAAATTTCCGTCTCGCCGGAGCTTTCGAGCCGCCGGACGATGCCGGAGACGGCCCGTTCGATCCGGTCGCGATCGACCGGCCGCTTGCGCAGCGCGATTTCGAACGACCTGAGCAGCTTGTCGCGGTCGAACGGAGCCTTGCGGCCGGTCTTCTTCAGGATCATCAGTTCCCGCAGTTGCACCCGCTCGAAGGTCGTGAAGCGTCCGCCGCAATCCGGGCAGATGCGCCGGCGGCGAATGGCGGCGCCGTCCTCTGCAGGACGGCTATCCTTCACCTGGCTGTCTTCCGATCCGCAATAGGGGCAGCGCATCCGGGCTCCTCGATCAGAGGTAGGGGTACATCGGGAAGCGGTCGGTCAGCTTGACCACCTTCTCGCGCACACCGGCTTCGACGGAGGCATTTCCCTCGTCGGAGTTGGCGACCTTCAGGCCATCGAGGACTTCGACGATCAGGTTACCGATCTCGCGGAATTCCGCTTCCTTGAAGCCGCGGGTCGTGCCGGCCGGCGTGCCGAGACGGATACCGGAGGTGACGAAGGGCTTTTCCGGGTCAAACGGGATGCCGTTCTTGTTGCAGGTGACGTAGGCGCGGCCGAGTGCTGCCTCGGCGCGCTTGCCGGTGGCATTCTTCTTGCGCAGATCGACCAGCATCAGATGGTTGTCGGTGCCACCCGAGACGATGTCGAGACCGCCGGCGATCAGCGTTTCGGCGAGCGCCTTGGCGTTCTTGACGATCTGGGCCGCATAGTCCTTGAACTCCGGCTGCAGCGCTTCGCCGAACGCGACCGCCTTGGCGGCGATGATGTGCATCAGCGGGCCGCCCTGCAGGCCGGGGAAGACGGCCGAGTTGATCTTCTTGGCGATATCCTCCTCGTTCGTCAGGATGATGCCGCCGCGCGGTCCGCGGAGCGATTTGTGCGTCGTCGTCGTTGCCACGTGGCAGTGCGGGAACGGCGACGGATGCTGGCCACCGGCGACGAGGCCGGCAATATGGGCCATGTCGACCATCAGGTACGCGCCGATTTCGTCGGCGATCTCACGGAAGCGCTTCCAGTCCCAGATGCGGGAGTAAGCGGTGCCGCCGGCAATGATGAGCTTCGGCTTGTGGGTGCGTGCCTTTTCGGCAACGGCATCCATGTCGAGCAGATGGTCGCCCTCGCGCACGCCGTAGGATACGACGTTGAACCACTTGCCGGACATATTGACCGGCGAACCGTGGGTCAGGTGACCGCCCGAATTGAGGTCGAGACCCATGAAGGTGTCGCCCGGCTGCAGGAGCGCCAGGAATACCGCCTGGTTCATCTGCGACCCCGAGTTCGGCTGAACGTTGGCGAAGTTGACGCCGAACAGCTTCTTGGCGCGTTCGATCGCCAGCTCTTCGGCGATGTCGACGAACTGGCAGCCGCCGTAGTAGCGCTTGCCCGGATAGCCCTCGGCATATTTGTTGGTCATGATCGAGCCTTGCGCTTCCAGAACGGCGCGCGAGACGATGTTTTCCGAGGCGATCAGCTCGATTTCGTGACGCTGGCGGCCGAGTTCCTTCTCGATCGCGCCAAAAATGTCCGGATCGCTGTCGGCAAGGGGACGGCTGAAGAAAACGTCAGTGGCGGCGGAAGAAACGCTCATTCTCAAAGCTCCTGTGAGACCGTGGCACGCTGTTTATCGTCCTCGCATGGCAAGGGCAATACGGGCTGTGCGATTTGCGCCATTTCCCCCACCTGCCGCGCCGGGAAAGCGGCAAGGGTTGGAATGCAAAGGGCCGGAATGCAAAAGGGCCGCGCTCCTTTAAGGAGGCACGGCCCTTTCAATCGGGTCGCTGGCCTTATTGCGGCAGGTTTTCCTGCTCGACCGCACCGACCACCTGCTCGACGCCGGTGGTCGTCTGCAGCGCAAGCTGCTGCTCGCCATCCATCTGGTAGATGTCGTCGCGGAACTGGACGATACCGTCCATGGCAGCCCAGGCGGTGATGTATTTGAAGTAGACGGGAACCTCGACGGCAAGCTGGATCGGCGAGTTCTGGCCCGAACGGATCGTCGCCTCGATCTGCTGCCGCGACCAGCCGGGCGTGTCGCGCAGAAGCCATGTCGTCAGATCGCGCACGTTCTGGACGCGCACGCAACCCGAACTCTCGAAGCGGGCCAGCTTGTTGAACAGGCCCTGCTGCGGCGTATCGTGCATGTACTCGTTGTTTTCGTTGTGGAAATTTATCTTGGTCGAGGCCATGGCATTGGTCTTGCCGGGGTCCTGGCGGAATGTCAGGTTCGGCGCCTTCTCGGCATTCCAGTCGATCGTTTCCGGCGCGACCTCGTTGCCGCTGCCGTCGATGAGGCGGATAGAATTCTTCTTCAGATATTCCGGATCCTTGCGCATCAGGGGAACGATGTCCTTCTCGACGATCGAGCGCGGTGCGGTCCAATAGGGGTTGAGGATGACCTCGTAGATCTTCGAGTTGATGATGTGCGTCGGGCGGCTGATGCGGCCGACGACGGCCGTATGGCGCGTCGCTACGCGGCCGTTTTCAACGGCCTCGATGTAGGCAGCGGGAATGTTGACGACGACATAGCGGCCGCCGAGGTCGCCGGACATCGCCTGCAGCCGCACGATGTTGGTGTTCAACTGCCCCAGGCGGACATCCGCCGGGATGTTCATGGCCTTGATGGAATATTCGCCGAGCACGCCGTCCGCCGGCAGCCCGTGGCGGGCCTGGAAGCGCTTGACCGCCCCGTCGACATAGCTGTCGAAGGAATTGGAAATCCCCGCGGACTGCGAAAGGTCGCCGGAGATGATCAGGCGCTGGCGCAGCGCCTGCACGGCGGGATCGGAAACGCCCATCTCCAGGCGAACCGCCGAATTGACCTGAGGCCAGCCGCCGGCAGAGACGATCTGCTGATACTGGGCAATGGCGTTCTGCGTGTTGGCGAGCGTGTCGATACCGAAGATCGGATTGTTGGAGACGACCGCGGTGGCGCTGCGCGAGGCCTTGGCGTCGAACTGGTCGTCCCAGGCGCCGCGGCGCGGCGCGTTGATGATCTCGTCGAGCGCGTCCTGCGCCAATGCGCCACCGGCCCAGGTCGCGGCACCAAAGGCTGCGGCCGAACGCAGAAAGCTGCGGCGTGAGAAAGCATCAATTCCGTTCTTCTTCGACATAGTCCCTACCATTTAATGCTGCGACGCAAAACGCAGCGCTATCACAGATATGGTTAACAAACGCAAACTATACCGGTCCTGCCCGGTTCACATTCGTGAGAGCGCGACCGCAAATTGCCGTCCGTGTTCCCTCTGCAAAACAGAAACGGTGAGTCCCCTGACGCGCATTCTTGGCCTCGTCGCTGTCACAGTAATATGGCCAATTCGTGTCGCCTGCGGCCCCTGCCGATCGCCCGTTTCCGTAACACCCTGATTGCTGTGGGATTCCCGCAACAAGAACGCGACAGTATGACCGGTCTCCTTGGCACCGCGGCTCCGCCAAGACGAGGCCGTCCTGCGCGACAGTCTAGGTCACCATACAATCTGCACGGCTATTCGCGATTTCGAAACATGGATCTTGATGCCTCGTGGTTGCGGTGAGATTGCAACTTGCAGCTTCGCTCCAAGCCCTGAGCGCCGACGATGGAGCGCTCGCACCGCATCCTGCTTGCCGTATGACAGCTCGGGGAACCTTTTGCGGGACGCAGGCAGTGGGCGCCAGAACGCGCGAACGGATGCGCTCGTCACGCACCCGTTAGCAAGACATCACACATTTGCGGCTATGCCCAGCCCGTCGGCGCTTAGAGCTTGTAGAGCATCGTGTCGTTCCAGAAGCGGTCGAGACGCTGCAAGAGCTTGTTCATCTGGCCGAACTCGTCGGTGCCGATACCGCCGACCTTCTGGATGGAGCCGATATGGCGCTCATAGAGCTTGGCGACCGTCTCGGCGATCTCCTGGCCATCCTCGGTCAGGCTGATGCGGACCGAGCGGCGGTCGATGCGCGAGCGCTGGTGGTTGATGAAGCCGAGGTCAACCAGCTTCTTGACATTGTAGGATACGTTGGAGCCGAGATAATAGCCGCGCGAGCGCAGTTCCCCGGCCGTCAGTTCGGAATTGCCGATGTTGAAGAGGAGAAGCGCCTGGACGGCGTTGACGTCGGAGCGGCCCGAGCGGTCGAATTCGTCCTTGATGACGTCGAGCAGACGGCGGTGGAGACGCTCGACGAGGTGGAGGGATTCCATGTAGAGCGAACGGATCGCGTCTTCATGCGGATCCTTGACGGCAACGGCCTGCGGCTTCATTTTGGTGTTCATGATGACTGCCTCACTGTTTTGTTTGGCGGTGTGTGTTTATCTTCCCGCCTTGAGTGAGACACTATCGAATACGTATAAAATTCGACTTAAACTACAGCCTTAACAGCGCCTTACCATCCACAGCCCTTGTCTCAGGGTAAATCATTTCTTGCAGCCTTGGCCTGTTTGGCCCGCTGGTAGAGCATCACGAGCCGGAAAAGGACGTAGGTGACGGCGATTGAGCCGTGCATCATCAGGAGCATCGGCTTCTTCCCGAAAATCTCCGGATAGAGGCCGAACATCGTGGCTTCCGTCGCTGCCGCGACCACGAAGAGCACCGGTCCCCAGGAGACCAGGAGCCACAGCCCGAGGGCCGCCACCGGATAGACCACGGCGAGTGCCGTGGCCGCCACCCGCCAGGGTACCGGCAACAGATCGAACCGCCCACTCCCCTCGAACGAGAAGCCGATCAACAGCGCCCAGTAATTGAGCCCGAACCAGAAACACGCGACGGCAACCAGCCGCAGCAACAACCCGAAGATCGTTTCCGTCAGCGACAGTTTCGGCACTTTCACAGAATCAGGAGCCATGGCGCGGAAGATAGGCGGCAGAGCGGCGGTTGGCCAGACGGGTATTTTTCGACTGGCGCCCGCCAGGACGACGCCTGGGCCGGCTTGGGTGCCCTGAGGCCGTCCGGCTACGCCGACAAGAGCCGCCCAGACCGTTGCCCAGGCACGTCTTCGTGGCTGCCGGCACTCATGCTGATGGTCGGCATCTCTCCTTTTCCGGATGGTCTTTACGTCTAAAAGAGAAGCGCGCCTGCAGAGATTTGCAGGTAATTATGGACGGCAGGAAACGCAACAACAACGTGACGAAACGACCATGGGGAAGGCCCTTGCCGTGAACGAAAACGACATGTCGAAATGGGATGTCGACCTCGAAAACAAGCTGACCGCGTACACCCTCCTCGAGTGGGGCACAGCCACCGCAGACCCGCACCACGTCATCATGCGGATCGGGTACGCCATCTCCAAGAAGGAGTGGGATCTCTACCGGGATACGGACATTTCTCCGCATCAGCTCCAGGTCGCGATGTCGCCCTCCGCGGCCAAGGAACTCGGCACCTATCTGATCCGCTACGCCAAGAAGCTGGAGAAGCAGGTCCCGGCCAAGCGCATGCAGAACTAGCGTCAGCCATGAGCGGCGGGCGGGCTTGCGCGCGAATTATCTGAAGTTCGACAAATCCAGAAGCACCATTGCCTGCCGCTTGCCATTATAGGCACGCGTCGCAACGTCCAGGATTTTCGGACGCAGCTTGTCAAAGGCGGCGAGATAGTCCTGCTCCGCCGCGGTCCTGGTCACCAGTCCCTTGGCAAGAACGTCGGCGGTCACGAAGAATTTCACCTCGAACATGCCATCGTAACCGGTAAACCGGACACGCCTCTTGGCGTCGTCGTAGCTGCGGGCACTGTTGGGAAACGAGAGCGTCATGAGCACTTTCAATTTTGCAAGAGAAATTACCGCATCGCGAAATAGGCGACGAAGATCAGGGACAAGACAGGGGACGACCTGATCAGGAACGTCACCACGGATACGACCGGCAAACTGGGCTTAAACATGTTCGGGTATCCTCCCGTCCTGTTTATTCACCTGGTGAAGTGCGCTTCGCCCATTCTTCCAGCTGTAGACGGCAATGCCCGCCTTGGAGACGCAGGGTGCATTCATATCAGAGAACGGCTGGTCCGCGCCGCCTGCCATGGCATGCGACGTATGGCTTCTCACGGACAGTCTGAACCGGTTGTGCAGACAATAGATCAGTTCGGCGCACGCAATCAGCGGCGCAGCCGGTCGCTTCAGGTCCACGCCACAGTGGCGGCCCTCGGCGATGGATCTCAGATCGATGGAATCGACAAAATCTTGCTGGATGGTGGAAGACACGACGTCCTCCTTTGATTGGGGCTAGGGTATGACAGCCCTCAAGCGGCAGCGCCCGCACAAACTGCTGCCGAAGAGGGAAACATGCGCTAATTGCAGCCTATATACAAGACAATTATATCGAGCATCATTTGCAGATGCACCGGACCGGCGGCGAAACCGACGCCGGTTTGGCGGTGTGGCAAGCGTTCACCGTCTCCCGGGGCAAAGACGGTGAACGCTTGAGCCCATGCCTTGCGAGCCGCAGGCGCCGCGAGCGACCGTGGTTGCCGGCCTCAATGCATGCCCAGAAACTGCTGCAGTTCCGGCGTCTTCGGATTGGCGAACACCTCTTCCGGCGGGCCGATCTCGTGGACGCGGCCCTGATGCATGAACACGACGCGCGAGCAGACGTCGCGGGCGAATTTCATTTCGTGCGTCACCATCAACAGCGTCATGCCTTCCGCGGCAAGCTCGCGAACCACCGCCAGCACTTCGGCCACCAGCTCCGGGTCGAGCGCCGAGGTAATCTCGTCGCAAAGCAGCGCGATCGGCTGCATCGCCAGGGCGCGTGCGATCGCGACGCGCTGCTGCTGGCCGCCGGAAAGCTCGTCCGGATAGGCCTCGAACTTGTGCCCAAGCCCGACGCGGTCGAGCATCTTGCGCGCCATCGCCTCGGCTTCGGCCTTTGCGGTCTTCTTCACGACGCTCTGGGAGAGCATGACGTTGCCGCCGGCCGTCAGATGCGGAAACAGGTTGAACTGCTGGAAGATCATCCCGACCTTCAATCTCAGCGCCTTCAGGTGCACCTCGTCGTCGATGAGCTGCGCGCCGGCGACCGAGATCGAGCCTTGCGTGATCGTCTCCAGCCCGTTGATGCAGCGAAGCAGCGTCGACTTGCCCGAGCCGCTCTTGCCGATGATGGCGATCACCTCGCCGGGCTCGACGTCGAGATTGATGCCTTTCAGAACCTCGTTGGTGCCGTAGCTTTTGCGGACCTCAGTGATTTCGATGAGCGACATTGAGCTTCCTTTCGAGAATTTGGCTGCTCTTGGACAGGGGCCAGCAGAGCGCGAAATAGATGAGGGCGACGAGGCCGTAGACTGTGAAGGGCTGGAAGGTGGCGTTGGTGACGACGGTCCCGGCCTTTGACAGCTCGACGAAACCGATGATCGAGGTCAGCGCGGTGCCCTTGACGACCTGCACCGAGAAACCGACGGTCGGCGGCACGGCGATCTTTAAGGCCTGCGGCAGGATGACGTAGCGCATCTGCTGCAGCCGCCCCATGCCGAGGCTGGCGGACGCCTCCCATTGCCCCCTGGCGATCGATTCAACACAGCCGCGCCAGATTTCGGCCAGGAACGAGGCCGTCCACAGCACGAGCGCCAGACCGGCAGCCAGCCAGGCCGGCACATCGATGCCGAAGAGACCAAGGCCGAAGAAGGCGAGGAAAAGCTGCATCAAGAGCGGCGTGCCCTGGAACAGCTCGATGTAATATTTGGCGAAGGCACGCACTGCCTTGCGCTTGCTGATGCGCAGGAAAAGCAGAAGCAGGCCGACTGCCCCTCCCCCGACGAAGGAGACGAGCGAGAGCAGGATGGTCCAGCGCGTCGCCAGCAACAGATTGCGCAGGATGTCCCATATCGAAAATTCGATCATCGTGCCGCCCTCCGGGGAAAGATGAAGCCGCCGACGACGACCAGCGCCTGGCGCAGCAGGATCGCGAGGCAGAGATAGATCAGGGTCGAGACGATATAGGCCTCGAAGGCACGGAAGGTCCGCGACTGGATGAAATTGGCCGCAAAGGTGAGGTCTTCGGCGGCGATCTGCGAGACGACCGATGAGCCGAGCATGACGATCACCACCTGCGACGACAAGGCCGGCCAGATGCGCTGCAGCGAGGGCACCAGCACGACATGACGGAAGGTCTCGAACGGCGTCATGGCGAGGCTGGCACCTGCCTCGAACTGGCCCTTCGGCGTCGCCTGGATGCCGGCGCGGATGATCTCGCAGCTATAGGCGCCGAGATTGACCACCATGGCGATGTTGGCGGCCGTCAGTTCGCCGAGCTGCAGGCCGAGCGACGGCAGGCCGAAGAAGATGAAGAAAAGCTGGATCAGGAACGGGGTGTTGCGGATCAGCTCGACATAGGCGGCGACGATCGGCTTCAGCCACGAAGGTCCCAGCGCCCGCGCCCAGGCACAGAATGTGCCGAGCGCTATTCCGAGCACCGCGCCGACGGCAATCAGCTGGAGGGTTGTCAGAACGCCCTTGAGGATCTGCGGATAATATTCAGCCAGCCAGCCGAATTCGAAAATATAGGTCAATCTCTATCTCCTGGCACACGGTGCACGACAGTCCTGAGACACCCCCTCTGTCACTTCGTGACATCTTCCCCTCGAGGGCAGGACTATCGCATCTGGACTTGCAGCTTGCTCCCTCTTCTCCCCAGCGGGGAGAAGGTGGCCCGAAGGGCCGGATGAGGGGGACCGCCGGCAGCGAAATCGCGGAGAAGCCCCCTCATCGCCTCCCCTACGCTCGGCACTTCCCCCGCGGGGGAGAAGAGGGTTTCTGTCGCAATCGCCTCGCTCCATATGAACAGCCCTGCCGCCAAAGGAGATGCCCGGCACGGCAGAGGGGGTGAACGGTCTCTGTCGTGTCTCTCCTACACCTTGGCGGCCCCGCCATCCCGCGGGCTGCAGGATGGCCGCCATTCATCCGATCAGAGGTCGGCCGGAAGGTCGGCGCCGAGCCACTTCTGCGAGATGCCGTTGAGCGTGCCGTCCGTCTTTGCTGCGGCGATGATGGCGTTGACCTTTTCGAGCAGCGCCGGCTCCTCCTTGTTGAGGCCGATGTAGCAGGGCGAATTCTTGATCAGGAACTTCAGCTCCGGGCGCTTCGGCGGGTTCTTGGCGAGGATCGCGGCTGCGACCACGTTGCCGGTCGCCACCACGTCCACCTGGCCGGAGAGGAAGGCTGAGATCGTGCCGTTATTGTCCTCGTAGCGCTTGATGACAGCGTCGGCCGGGGCAATCTTGGTGAGTTCCAGATCCTCGACGGCACCGCGGGTGACGCCGACGGTCTTGCCGGCAAGTTCCTCGGCCTTCGTCACGGCAACATCGGCGGGCGCGAAGACGCCGTTGAAGAACGGCGCGTAGGGGGTCGAGAAATCGATGACCTTTTCGCGTTCGGAATTCTTGCCGAGGCTCGAAATCACCAGATCGACCTTGTTGGTCTGCAGGTAGGGGATGCGGTTGGCGCTGGTGACCGGCACCAGTTCGGTCTTCACGCCGAGCTTTTCGGAAATGAGATTGGCGATGTCGATGTCGTAACCCATCGGCGCCATGTCGGTGCCGACGCTGCCGAAGGGCGGGAAGTCCTGCGGAACGGCGACGCGGATCGTGCCGCGCTGGGTGATCTCGGCAAGCGCATCGGCGCGGGAAACCGAAGCCGTGGCAAAGATGGCGGCAACGGCCATTGCCGCGGCGGCGAGATGTTTGGTGAATGTCATGCTGTTCTCCTTTTACGATTATTTCTTCGGGACGGGACGGCCGCTTCTTTCGATTGCGCAGCCGCGGGTGGAAGGGAAAGCGAGGTGCGCAGGTCCGACAGCGGATCGCGGCGCGACGTCAGGTCGAGACCTTCCTCGACCTCCTCGAGATGCGCGATGCTGAGTTCGGCGGCTTTCGCAAAATCGCCCGCCTCCAGCGCATCGACGATCGTGCAGTGGCCGAGGTGGGACTGCATGGCGTGGAAATCCGACTGGTAGAGCAGAGAAATCAGGATTGTCCGTGCAGTCAGGTCGCGCAGGATGTCGATGAGCACGTCATTGCCGCTGAGCTCGGCGAGCCGGATGTGGAAATCGCCCATCAGGCAGGTCAAGCGCTGCTTGTCGCCAGCGGCAATCGCTTCCTTTTCCTCGGCGAGATGCGCATGCAGCTTCTCCCGCCCGGCGCCTGTCAATTCGCTCATCGAGCGAAGCAGGCCGGATTCGATGACGCGCCGGGCGGCGTACACCGTCATGGCTTCGCCGGCCGAGGGTTCGGCCACGAACCAGCCGCGGCGGGGGCTGACATGGACAATGGCGCGGGTCTCGAGCCGCATCATCGCCTCTCGCACCCGCGTGCGCGAAACGCCGAAAAGCGTTGCCAGCTGGTTCTCGCTGAGGCGCGTGCCGGGTTTGATGCGGGCCGAAAGGATACCGGCGACGATGGACCGCTCGATATCATCCTGTGCTGTCTGTACTGTATGTAAATCTTGCATACCAGACTGGATTGCAAGCGCCGTGCCAAACTGCATCTGGCAGTCGAGTCAATCACTTAGCCCCTCGCCGTGATGAGCGTGATGAAAAATGCGGCAGGAGACGGCTCATCCGGCGTCTTTTGCTGCATCCTCTCTGCGCTTGGGAGTGGATCCTCGGGTCAAGCCCGAGGATGACGGATGGGAGGAATTCGGCGCAAAGCCGGATACCTCCAGTAGCATGACGTTTGCCTCTGGCGCGATCCACCCGGAGTCGTCATCCCCGGGCCTGACCCGAGGATCCACTCCGAGCAGCGGGCAGGCTCCGTCAGCCCGCCACCCCCAAAACGGGGACAAGGATCAGCCCAAGGGCGCGGCACGCGCTACCTCTCCCCCCGTAGGAGAGGACATAAAATCAACATCTTACCCCAAGGCTGAGTGTTGGATTTTGTTGGTGAGGGGCTTTCCGACAAACGCAACATCCCCGCCCCCCAAACCGCCCCTATACTACCTCCCGTCCCGCCTTCGGATACGCTGCCAGCCGTGGCAGTAAGGACGGGGCCGGCGCCGGTCTTGAGGAAAGGACGGAAGTCCCCGAGACCGGGGTTCGCAAGAAGGTTCCCCTCCGCAGGCCGATGCTGCTGCTGCGGGCGTGCAATCGCACAGAGGGCCGAGAGGCCGTAGCGGAACGAGTTTGCGGGCACAAACCGCCGAACGCGGCGCTGAGAGGTGTCACCTATTCTATTTTCACGAGGCAGCTTTCAGCGCCCCGTCAACTCCGCCCCTCCCCCTCACGCGAAGCGTAAACGTGCCGCACCTCAACCATTTTCCTTTGCCCGCCCCGCATGATAAACCGCCACCACCCACACGAATGACCGAAAGACGACCGACATGACCGACAAGACCAACCCTGTTGACCTCATCACCGGCCACCGGCGCATGCGCCGCAACCGCAAGGCCGACTGGACGCGCCGGATGGTTCAGGAAAACCGGCTGACGGTCGATGACCTGATCTGGCCGATCTTCGTCGTTCCCGGCTCCGGCATCGTCGAGCCGATCGAGGCGATGCCCGGCGTCAACCGCATGAGCATCGACAAGGCCGTGGAAGCGGCAAGGGAAGCGGCCGATCTCGGCATTCCTGCCCTTGCCACGTTTCCCAACATCGAAATGTCGCTCAGGGACGAGACCGGCTCCAACAGCCTTGCCGCCAACAACCTGATCAACGAGACGACGCGGGCGATCAAGACGGCCGTGCCGAACATCGGCGTCATCACCGACGTGGCGCTCGACCCCTTCACCAGCCACGGCCATGACGGCATCCTGCGTGGCGGCGAGATCGTCAACGACGAGACGGTGGCGCAGATCGCCAGGGCCGCCGTCGTGCAGGCTGAAGCCGGCGCCGACATCATCGCCCCGTCCGACATGATGGACGGCCGCATCGGCGCCATCCGCGCCGCACTCGACGCGGCCGGCCACCAGGATGTCGGCATCATGTCCTATGCCACCAAGTTCGCCTCCGCCTTCTACGGCCCCTACCGCGAGGCGATCGGCACCGGCGGGCTCCTGAAGGGCGACAAGAAGACCTATTACATCGACCCCGCCAACGGCACCGAGGCGATGCGCGACGCCGCCCTCGACGTCGAGGAAGGCGCCGACATGCTGATGGTCAAACCCGGCCTGCCCTATCTCGACATCTGCTGGCGGATGAAGGAGAGCTTCGGCCTGCCGGTGTTCGCCTACCAGGTGTCCGGCGAATACACGATGATCAAGGCGGCCGCCGCCAATGGCTGGATCGACGGCGAGCGCGTCATGCTGGAAACCCTGCTCGCGTTCAAGCGCGCCGGCTGCGACGGCATCCTCAGCTATTTCGCCATGGACGTCGCCCGAATTCTGGCGAAGCGACCGTAGCCGGCTTGCCGTTATTTTCACCCGCCATTTGCATTTTGAGGACGCCCTCCCCATATGCCTGGCTGTTGACGATGGAGAACGGTCATGACTGTGCAGGATGAAAATTTGCGTATCCCGAGCAATGACTGGCGGGCCTATCAGGGTGTCTTGAGCCGCCGCGTCATCGCTTTCGTGATCGACTATGCCATCGTCGCGCTTCTGTGGATTCCGGCAGCGGTCGTCGTCTTCTTCTTCGGCATCCTGACGCTCGGGCTCGGCTTCATGCTTTATCCCGTGCTGTTTGCCGGTCTCGCCATGCTCTATTTCGGCCTCACCGTCGGCGGCGTGAAACAGGCCTCGCCCGGCATGAACATGATGGGCATCGCGATTGCCCGCACCGACGGGCGGCCGATGGATTTCCTGACCGCCATCGTGCATCTGGTGATCTTCTGGATCGCCAACGCGCTCTTGACGCCGCTGGTCCTGCTGATCGGCCTCTTCACCGACCGCGGCCGCCTGCTGCACGACCTTCTGATCGGCACGGTGACGGTGCGTCGCGACCTCTACTGATTCGCCCTTGCGACGGGTGGCCAGCCGTGTCGCCCGCCCCCCCTTCCCGGCGAAAACAGCTGAAAACACAGATTTAGCGCGTTGCGACCTATTGCTCAAAAAGTCGCGATTGACCTTTTTTAATCTTGCGCCATGCTAATGTTTTCGAAGCGGCCACGACGAGCGATCTCCGCAGCATATGAACACGCAAACTGCACCGTCTCCACAATTCTACCTGACCGCACCGGCGACCTGCCCGTATCTGCCGCAGGAGATGGAGCGGAAGGTTTTTACCCACATGGTGGGCGAGCGGGCACCCGAACTCAACGATCTCCTGACTCAGGGCGGCTTCCGCCGCTCGCAGAACATCGCCTATCGCCCGGCCTGCGAAACCTGCCGGGCCTGCATCTCGGTCAGGATCATCGCCGGCGAGTTTTCCCCCACCCGGTCGATGCGGCGCATCCTGGCTCTCAACAGCGACGTGGTTTCGGCGGAATATCCGGCCGAACCTTCCAGCGAGCAATACAGCCTGTTCCGCCGCTATCTCGACCACCGCCACCAGAAGGGCGGCATGTCGGACATGTCGGTCCTCGACTATGCGATGATGGTGGAGGACACGCACGTCAACACCAAGATCATCGAATACCGGTTGAAGGTCGAAGGCGACGGCATCGGCAAGGCCAAGGGTCCGCTGATCGCGGCAGCCCTTACCGACAAGATGGCCGACGGCCTGTCGATGGTCTATTCCTATTTCGAGCCGGAAATGTCGCACCGCTCGCTCGGCACCTTCATGATCCTTGACCATATCCGCAAGGCGAAGGACCGCAGCCTGCCGCATGTGTATCTCGGCTACTGGGTCAAGGGATCGCGCAAGATGGACTATAAGACCAAGTTTCTGCCGCAGGAGCACCTTATGGCCCGCGGATGGGAGCGCTATACAGGCGAGAGTGCAGCCACCACATAGGGACTGAAGCTTGAGCCAGACCATCGATGCCGCCCACCACCGCCGCGGCCTTCTCATCACCGGCGTTGGCGGCCTTGCCTTATCCTTCGACATCCCGTTGATCCGCTCCGCCGACGGCGAAGTCTGGTCGCTGCTTGCAGTCCGCAGCCTCTCCACCTTCGCGGTGGCGCTCTTTGCCTGGGTCGTGCTCAATAAAATTCTCGGTCGGAAGATCGCTCTGATGCCGGGCAAGGCCGGCCTTGCGGCGGGCCTGTTCTACGGTCTCGCCTCCCTCACCTTCCTCTTGTCCGTCTTCAACACCGCAACCGCCAACATCGTCTTCCTCGTCGCGTTCACCTCGATGTTCGCAGCCCTGCTGTCCTGGATCTTCCTCAAGGAACGACCGTCCAATGCCACCCTGCTGACGATGGCCGTGATGGTGTTCGGTGTCGGGCTGATCGTCCAGGACGGCCTGCAAAGCGGCAACTTCTTCGGTGATGCCATGGCGTGCTGCTCGGCGCTGCTGCTCGCATCCGCCATCACCGTCAGCCGGGCGAGCGGCCGGGACATGGGCCTGGTGCCGCTCGCAACCGCCCTCTTCCCTGGCATCGTCGGCTATCTCCTGTCGCCGTCCGAGGGCCTGGCGATCGCCCATCCCGGCTGGATCCTGTTCAACGGGCTGGTGATGATCCCGCTCGCCTTTTTCTGCCTCGCCACCGGCCCGCGCTATCTCTCCGCCCCGGAAGTCGGGATGTTCTACCTGCTCGAAACCATCCTCGCCCCGATCTGGATCTGGATCGTCTTTGAGGAAGTCCCGACCGTCCAGACGCTGATCGGCGGCACGATCCTGATCCTGGCGCTGGTCGGGCACTCGGTGTGGCAGATGCGCAGGAAGTCTGGACGTGACAAGGATGCGGCTGCCGAGTTTCCATTTACGGGGTGAGGCCTTCACGCCTGTGCTTCAATTGCAGCGTTGGGAAATCAGTTATAACACGATTATAACATTGGAGATTTCCCATGAACGTCACCATTCGCAAGATCGGCAACTCCGAGGGTATTATCATCCCGAAGGAAGTTCTTGTAAGCTTGCTGAATGAGCGACTGGATTTTTCTCGACCGCGCGATCGTCGAGAAATTCCACACGATGCAAATTGAGCGATTTGGCGGCGCCTTCGGCCTGAGAGATGAAGGCACGCTGGATTGCGCCTTGGCTCGAGCTGTCAACAAGGCGAATTATGGCTGCGACGACACTATCGAGCTGGCCGCAGCCTATCTCAACGGCCTTGCCATGAACCATGCGTTCATCGACGGAAACAAGCGTGTCGCCATTGTTGCAGCCGCCGTTTTCCTGATGGACCACGGATATGAAATCGAAACGAGTGACGCAAACCTGTTCAGTTTCGTCTTGTCCGTTGCCGCAGGCGAAATAGACGAGGCCGGAGCGGTTCGTTTTCTTCGCGATTTTGTTGTTCAGGTCGAGTAGGTGCTGGAGGTGGAGCAGGCGAAAGCCCTGATCACCCCGTAAACTTGCCGCTCCGCGGAAAGCCCTTCGGCACAGTCCTGCCCGCCGACGCGCGGTCGCCCAGCCATTCGATGAGTTCGTCCCTGGTCTTGGTGAAGCTGCGGCCGGCGCTGTCGGCCCAGGTGAGGCCGTCGGCGATGGCGAAGCAGCGGATGTCGCAGACGCCCCCATCCTTGTAGCGCTGCAGGCGCACGCCCTTGCCGCGGCCCATTTCCGGGATCTGTGCGAGCGGGAAGACCAGCATCTTGCGGTTCTCGCCGACAATGGCGACATGATCGCCCTTGACCGGGACGACGAGCTTTGCCTCGTCCGGCATGGCGACGTTCATGATCTGCTTGCCCTTGCGGGTGTTGGCGACCATGTCGGCCTCCGGCACGACGAAACCGTTGCCAGCCGCCGAGGATATCAGCAGCTTGCGCGAGGGGTCGTGAACGAAGGCGGTCAGCACGTCCTGATCGTTTTCCATGTCGACCATGATGCGCAGCGGCTCGCCATGGCCGCGTCCGCCCGGCAGCTTGTCGCCACCCAGCGTGTACGCCTTGCCGCCGGTGGTGACGACAAGGATGCGGTCGGTGGTGGAGGCCGTGAACGACAGCTTCAGCCCGTCGCCTTCCTTGAACTGCAAGGTCGAGACATCGGAGATGTGGCCCTTCAGCGCGCGAATCCAGCCCTTCTCGGAGATGACGACGGTGATCGGCTCCTTCTCGATCATCGCCTGCTGGATCGCTTCCAGATCGGCTTCCGGAGCGTTCGAGAACAGCGTGCGGCGGCGGCCGATCTCGGTGGCCTTGGCGAATTTCTTCTTCACCTCGCCGATTTCCCAGGCGACGGTCTGCCACTGCTTGTCGTTGGAGGCAAGCAGTGCCTCGATTTCCGCTTTCTCCTTCGACAACGCGTCGAATTCGGTGCGGATCTCGAATTCCTCGAGCTTGCGCAGCGAGCGCAGCCGCATGTTGAGGATCGATTCGGCCTGCAGGTCGGTGAGCGTGAAGCGCGCGATCAGCGCGGGCTTCGGCTCGTCCTCCTCGCGGATGATGCGAATGACCTCATCGAGATTGAGATAGGCGATGAGATAGCCGCCCAGAATTTCGAGACGGCGGTCGATGGCGGCCAGCCGGAAGCGCGAGCGGCGCAGCAAGACCTCGCGGCGATGGTCCAACCATTCGAGCAGGACCTCATTCAGCGCCATCACCTTCGGCACGCGCCCCATCGACAGCACGTTCATGTTGAGCGGAATGCGGTTTTCGAGCTCCGACAGCTTGAACAGCGATTCCATCAGGATCGTCGGGTCGACCGAACGGCTCTTCGGCACCAGTACCAGCCGCACATCCTCGGCCGATTCGTCACGCACGTCTTCGAGGAGCGGCAGCTTGCGGGCCAAAAGCAGCTCGGCGATCTTCTCGATCAGCCGCGACTTCTGCACCTGGAAGGGGATTTCGGTGACGATGATCTGGTAGCCGCCGCGACCGGTATCCTCGACCTCCCATTTGGCACGGACGCGAAAGCCGCCGCGACCGGTCCTGTAGGCTTCGATGATGCTCTCGCGGCTGTCGATGATGATGCCGCCGGTGGGAAGATCCGGGCCTTCGATCCCGCCCCGCTCGGGGTTGTTCGGATCGAACATCAGGTCTTCGATGGTCGCATCCGGGTTCTTGATCAGCTGCAGCGCCGCATCGCAGAGTTCATGCGCGTTGTGCGGCGGAATGGAGGTCGCCATGCCGACGGCGATGCCGGCGGCGCCGTTGGCGAGAAGGTTAGGAAAGGCGCCCGGCAGCACGACCGGTTCCTGGTCTTCCTCGTTGTAGGTCGGGCGGAAGTCGACCGCGTCCTGGTCGATGCCTTCGAGTAGCAGGCTCGCCACGTCGGTCATGCGCGCTTCGGTATAGCGGTAGGCGGCGGCGCTGTCGCCGTCGATATTGCCGAAGTTGCCCTGTCCGTCGACGATCGGATAACGCTGGGAGAAATCCTGCGCCAGGCGCACCAGGGCGTCATAGACCGATTGGTCGCCGTGCGGGTGGAACTTACCAATGACGTCGCCGACGATGCGGGCGCATTTCTTGAAGGACGAGTTGGAGCGCAGCCCCATTTCGCTCATCGCATGAACGATGCGGCGGTGCACCGGCTTCAGGCCGTCGCGAACATCCGGCAGCGCGCGGTGCATGATCGTCGACAGCGCATAGGCGAGGTAGCGCTCTTCGAGCGCCGCCTTGAGGTCAACAGGCAGAATATTGTCGTCTCCGCCCGACGGCGGCAAAAGGCTTTGTCCCATGCCTTGTTGCTATCTCAAGAAGCCCGCAACAGCAAGGATTGCAGGGCATCGCGTTGTGGAGAACCGGCGTTTTGGCACCCTTGATCTGCGTCGCTTCAATCAAGGGCAGGACGAGATGACGATGACGTCAAAGGTCGCTGTTCAGCCGGAAATTGAACCGGTCGTGAAAACATGATGCGGTTGTACAATTCGAATATATTTCGGCCTCAATCCGTATTAGGAATGCTTTCGAAACTAAACCCTTCCAACAAGGACCCGTCTCATGATGCCTACCTGCAACCTCCGTCTGATGTTGGCGAGCGCCGCTTTTGTCGGCCTTTCCGGTCCGGCCTTCGCGCTTGACGGCGCGGATCTCGTCACCAAGCTGAATGCCGCCTATGCCTCGAACGGCATGACGATCGCCTATGAGGGTGTGGAAGTGGACGGTACGACGATCACGCTTTCCGGCGTCAGCGTCAAGTCGATCGCAGCCCCGGATACGGATCTCAAGGTCGGCGAAGTGACGCTTGAAGGCGTCGAGGAAACAGACGGCGGCGGTTATTACGCCGAGACGGTCACGCTGCCGGACATCGACTTCAAGGCAGACGACGTTGCCTTGGCTGCCAAGGACATAGCCATGAGCGGATTGACCATTCCCGGCAATCCGTCGAGCGGCACAATCAACGATATCGTTCTCTACGAATCCGCCGGGACCGGCCCGGTCACGGTCACCGTCAAGGGCAAGCAGGTCTTCGCGATCACCGAATCCGAAGCCAATCTGACGAAGCAGGAAAGCGACACAGGCTTCGATTTCGACGCTACGCTGTCGGGCATCAAGGCGGATCTTTCGGATGTCGAGGACGCCAAGACCAAGGATGCGATCGAAAAGCTCGGCCTGAAGACGCTGGATGGCGAAGTGACGATGAAGGGCAGCTGGGAAGTCGCCACCGGCAATGTTTCGCTCGACGAATACGCCTTCGACTTCGCCAATGTCGGCCGGCTTGCCCTCGCCTTCGATATTTCCGGCTATACGATGGAATTCATGAAATCCATGCAGGAAGCGACGAAGGCTGCGGCCGCCAACCCGAACAAGGAAGAAGCCAACCAGGCGATGGGCCTTGCAATGATGGGTCTCGTCCAGCAGCTGACCTTCAACAGCGCCTCGATCCGTTTCGACGACGCGACCATCACCAAGCGCGTTCTCGACTATATCGGTGGACAGCAGGGCGTTTCCGGCGAGCAGCTCGCCCAGTCGCTCAAGGGCATGGTGCCGCTGATGATGGCGCAACTCAACGTGCCGGAACTGCAGAACCAGGTCTCCACCGCCGTCAACAGCTATCTCGACACGCCGAAGAGCCTGACGATCAGCGCCGAGCCGGCCAAGCCCGTCCCCTTCCCGATGATCGTCGGCGCGGCTATGGGCGCTCCGAACACGGTGCCGAGCGTGCTCGGCGTCAAGGTGACGGCGAACGACTGATATCCGGCAACCGGACAATCAAAAGCCCCGGCCGTTTCCGCGCGGCCGGGGCTTTTCTTGTTGTCACTCTATTCCAGCACCTGAATCACAGTGCGGTTTTGCGGATTGACGATCACGCGCCGTTCGTTAACGACGGTATAGGCGTAATCGGGGTGCCCATCGACCAGATGAAGCTGGACCGTGTCTGGCAAAGGCTGTCCGACGACAATGGCACCCTCGTAGGCGACGGACGGAACCTCGCGCTGCAGGACATAGGTGCGAACCTCGCCGGGAAGCTCCACCGTGGTCGAACTGGTCATGCCGGGGTCGACGACAACGGCCTGGGCAAAAGCCGGCGCCGTGATCGCCATGAAGACCGCGGAGGCGGCCAGAAGTGTCTTGCGCATGATCTTTCTCCTTGCTTCTACGCGTCAACAACAGCCGTGGCGGCAAGAAAGTTCCGAATCTTGGTGTCCGTCGGCCAGGGGCGGTCGGCGGCACGGTCAAAACCTGCGCAAAGAAGAAAAAACCCGGCAATCAGGAGTGCCGGGTTCAAGCTCGCAAATTGACGGGAGATCTCAGTCCTTCTTCGCCGTCGGGATGACACGCAGCGCGAGTTCGCGCAGCTGCGCCGGCGTTGCCGGGCTCGGGGCGCCCATCAAAAGGTCCTGGGCCTGCTGGTTCATCGGGAACAGCGTCACTTCGCGCAGGTTCTTGGCGCCGACGAGCAGCATGATCACCCGGTCGATGCCGGCTGCCATGCCGCCATGCGGCGGGGCACCGTACTGGAAGGCGCGGTAGAGACCGCCGAACTGCTCCTCGACCTCCTCGGCCGACTTGCCGGTCAGCTCAAACGCCTTGACCATGACTTCCGGCAGCTGGTTGCGGATCGAGCCCGAGGCGATCTCGAAGCCGTTGCAGACAAGGTCGTACTGGTAGGCCTTGAGCGACAGCGGATCATGGGTGTTCAAGGCTTCCAGACCACCCTGCGGCATGGAGAAGGGGTTGTGGGCGAAGTCGATCTTCTTTTCGTCTTCCAGCCATTCGTAGAAGGGGAAGTCGATGATCCAGCACAGCTCGAACCGGTCGCGGTCGACGAGGTTCAGTTCCTCGCCGGCGCGGGTTCGGGCTTCGCCCGCGAACTTGTAGAACTTGGCCGGATCGCCGGCGACGAAGAAGCAGGCATCGCCGTCATCGAGGCCGAGCTGGGTGCGGATCGCGTCGGTGCGCTCCTCGCCGATGTTCTTGGCGAGCGGACCGGCACCTTCCAGCTTTTCGCCTTCCTTGCGCCAGAAGATATAGCCGAGGCCCGGCTGGCCGGTCGACTGTGCCCAGGCGTTCATGCGGTCGCAGAAGGCTCTGGAGCCGCCGGTCTTGGCCGGGATGGCCCAGACTTCGACCTTCGGGTTCGACGCGATCATGTTGGCGAAGACCTTGAAGCCGGAGCCGGCGAAATGCTCGGTGACGGCCTGCATCTCGATCGGGTTGCGCAGGTCAGGCTTGTCGGAGCCGTATTTGCGGATCGCCGTGTCATAGGGAATGCGCTGGAACTGCTGCGTCACCGGCTTGCCTTCGGCAAACTGCTCGAAGATGCCGCGCATCACCGGCTCCATCGTGTTCCAGACGTCTTCCTGGGTGACGAAGCTCATTTCCAGGTCGAGCTGATAGAATTCGCCAGGCAGGCGGTCGGCGCGCGGGTCTTCGTCGCGGAAGCACGGCGCGATCTGGAAATAGCGGTCGAAGCCGGCAACCATCAGCAGCTGCTTGTACTGCTGCGGCGCCTGCGGCAGGGCGAAGAACTTGCCTTCATGGATGCGGGAAGGAACGAGGAAGTCGCGCGCGCCTTCCGGCGAGGATGCCGTCAAGATCGGCGTCGAATATTCGGCGAAACCGATCTCGGACATGCGACGGCGCATGTCGGCGATGATCTGGGTGCGCTTGACGATGTTCCGGTGCAGCGTTTCACGGCGCAGGTCGAGGAAGCGGTATTTCAGGCGCACGTCTTCGGGATAGTCAGGCTCGCCGAACACCGGCAGCGGCAGTTCCTTGGCCGCGGAAAGCACTTCGATCTCCTGCGCGTAGAGCTCGATCTCGCCGGTCGCCATGTGCTTGTTGACGGTCTCGTCGGAGCGCGCCTTGACCAGGCCGTCGATGCGGATGACCCACTCGCCCCGCACGGTCTCGGCCGTCTTGAAGGCCGGACTGTCCGGATCGACGACGATCTGCGTCATGCCGTAGTGATCGCGAAGGTCGATGAACAGCAGGCCGCCATGGTCGCGGACGCGGTGAACCCAGCCGGACAGGCGGACGGTCTGGCCGACATCGGATTTTCTGAGAGCGGCACAAGTGTGGCTGCGGTAACGATGCATCATATTATCCTGGAACCATGGGTGCCGCGCGGCCACGCCAAAGCGCGCTGCGGCAGCGTCAAAATCGGGCGGAAAAGCGCATGGTGAGGCCGATTTGTCAAGGCCGGAGCTTTCCTACGCGCCGCAAGACAGCCAATGCGAACCCAGTCTGGCGGGGAGTGGCTCCCGCTCGATCCAAGGCGTATGATCGCAAACGGGAGGAAAACGGCATGACCGTCGAAAAACAACAGACCCGCCAAACACGAAACTATGAGTTCTACAGCGCCCAGTATTCGCGCTTCAGTAGCATTCTGGCGTCGGACATCAGGCGCGAAGCCTATGGCGAGGATCTCGGCCAACAGGGCTGGCGAACGCTCGGCGAACAACAGGAAATCATCAGGCTCGTCAACGAACGTCCGCAAGCCCGATTGCTTGATGTCGCCTGCGGCTCCGCCGGACCATCGATTGCGATCGCCGCTGCAACCGGTTGCCGCCTGACGGGCGTGGACATCGAGCAAGCCGCGATCGAACAGGCCAAAATCATTGCCGCTGGTGCGCATCTGCCTGACAAGGCCACCTTCGCCGTCGCTGATTGCAGCCAGCCACTACCGTTCGGAGCCGGGGAATTCGACGTCATCTCCTGCATAGATGCGATCATTCACCTGACCGACCGCCGAACCGTGTTTGCAGACTGGTTCAGGCTGCTGACGCCCGGCGGCCGACTGATCCTTACGGATGCATGCGTCCTGACCGGAGATATCTCAAAGGAGGAACTGGATATCCGGGCGTCCCAAGGAAAATTCCATCTCGTTCCAGCGGGCTTCAATGAGGGTATGCTTGAGGGAGCGGGCTTCGAGTTGCTAAGTTGCAAGGACACCACGGACGCTGTCGCAAGTCTCGCCATGCGGCTCTGTCGCGCTCGGGAATCTCGCCGCGAAGCCCTGTTGAAGGAAGAGGAAGCCGGCTGGTTCGAAAACAGGCAGACATTTCTTTCAACGACCGCCGAATTGGCCGCGACCGCCAGGCTCTCCAGATTTCTTTACATTGCGGAGAAGCCGCAACTCTAGCGGCCTGTCGGCTAATGGCGGACTCAAAAGCAACGGCTTCAGCCGGAACGACGAAAAAAGCCGGAATTTAGCTGTTTTCCAAGCCGATACACGGCTAAAAACGGCTGCAGGCGATCCGTGCCGCGCGAGTCGCCGACCGATATCCGGATTTTCTCTTCCATGTCGCAGATACGTCCCCTCATCCCTCTCCTCGTTACGGCTGGAATTCTGATTGGCGGCAACGGGCTGCAGGGAACCTATATTTCGTTGCGGGGCCTGCATGAGGGCTTTTCGACCTCGCTGATCGGGCTTATCGGCACCGGCTACAATATCGGCTTTGCCATCGGCTGCATCTATGTGACGCGCATCCTTCGCTCGATTGGCCATATCCGCACGTTTTCGGCCATGGCCGCCATCGCATCGGCGGCGTCGATCGCCATGGTGCTCTTGATCGATCCGTGGTTCTGGTTCCTAATGCGACTGGTTGCCGGCATCTGCTTCGCCAGCCTGTTCGCCACCGTCGAGAGCTGGCTGAACGCGCGGGTGACCAATTCCAACCGGGCGCGAACGCTGTCCATCTACCGGCTGGTCGATCTCGGCTCGGTCACGGCAGCGCAGTATCTGATCCCGACCGTGGGGATCGAGGGCTTTCAGCTGTTTGCCATCGTCTCGATGGCGCTGACGCTGTCGCTGGTGCCGATTTCCTTTGCCGACCGCTCGAGCCCCGGCGCACCGGACGCGATCAAGTTCGACGTCAAGGCGCTGTGGAACATCTCGCCGCTTGCCACCGTCGGCTGCATCGTCGTCGGGCTGACGAACTCGACATTCCGCTCGCTCGGGCCGATCTATGCCGAGGGTATCGGCCTGTCGATCACCGCGATCGCCACCTTCATGAGCGCCGGCATCATCGGCGGCGTGGTGCTGCAATATCCGCTCGGGCTCTATTCCGACCGGCTGGACCGGCGGCTGATCATTCTCTTCGCCACCTTCGGCTCGCTTATCGCGGGTCTCTACCTCGCCTTCTTCGCCGGCAGCGACGAATGGCTGAACTTCATCGGCATCTTCATTTTCGGCGCCTTTGCGATGCCGCTCTACTCGCTCTGTTCGGCCCATGCCAACGACCATGCGGCCGAGGGCCAGCATGCGCTTGTGTCGGCGGGCATGCTGTTCTTCTGGTCGTGCGGCGCTGTCGTCGGGCCGCTGTTTGCCTCTTTCCTGCTGGATATATTCGGACCGCAGGCGCTGTTCATCTATACCGCCGCCGTGCTTGCCGCCTTCATGCTCTATACGCTTCAGCGCATGACGGCGCGCGGCGCGGTGCCGACAGGCGCACGCCGCATGCGCTTCCGCAATCTCTTGCGCACCTCCTCCTTCTTCAACAAGCTGGCGGCAGCACCCGGGGACAAGAAGGATGTCTAGCCTCGGCAGCAAGCGGCCGGCGCTTTCCAATTGCTGAATGAGGCAATCAAGTTTAAACGGAAGCGTCGAAACCTGCCGGAACCATCCTCATGCCAGTCATCAGCCGCCGCACGCTTCTCAAGGGATCGGCGGCCGCCGCCGCCTCCTTCTCGCTCGGTGCCGGCCTTGCCGCCGGGCGCGGTGCCGCCGCCCCCTCGCCGCTTCTGCTCAAGGCGCAGTTCATTGACGCAGAGCTCGCCAAGGATGGCATCACGCCAAAGGTGATGACCTATGGGACGAGCGATGTCGCGGCGAGCGGCATGCCTCCTGTGATCCGCATGAAAAAGGGTGAGCCGTTTGCCGCCCGGCTGGTGAACGATCTTGACGAGCCGACAACCGTGCACTGGCACGGCCTGCGCATCGCCAACGCCATGGACGGCGTTCCGGAGACGACGCAACCTTACGTCTATCCCGGCGACGGCTTCGACTATGCCTTCACGCCGCCGGATGCCGGCACCTTCTGGTATCATCCGCACTGCAACACCCTGACCCAGATGGGCCACGGGCTGACGGGCGCGATCGTGGTCGAGAACCCTGACGATCCGGTCTTCGATGCGGAAATCGTGCTCAACCTTCGCGACTGGCGGCTGGGAAGCGGTGGTGCCTTCATCGCGCCCTTCAAGCCCCGCGAGGCGGCGCGCGGCGGCACCTACGGGACGATCCGCACGGCCAACTGGCGCGAGGAGCCCGTCTACGACGCGCCGTCCGGCGGCCTCGTCCGTATTCGCCTGGCGGCGACCGACGTGACGCGGATCTACACGCTCGGAGTAGACGGCGCACCGGCGCTCGTCATCGCGCTCGACGGCAATCCGGTCAAAGCGCCCTTCCCGCCCGACCGGCTAGATTTCGGCCCCGGCCAGCGCGTCGACCTGGTCCTGCGCATGCCCGACACGGAGGGCGCGGTGGTCTGGCTCGGCAATTTCCGCGGCTCGACGCCCTGGACGATCGCAACGTTGCGGGCAGCCGGCGCGTCGCTGAAGCGCGATATCGGCGATGTGAAACCGCTTGCCGCCAATGCGATCGCCGAGGCCGATCTCTCGACCGCCGAACACATTCCTCTCGATTTCACCGCAACCGCCGAACACGCGCCGACCCCAGGCATCTGCGGCAGCCTCGGCTATACCTTCTGGGCGATCAACAAGGTGGCGTGGCCGGGCGACACGCCCGATCCCGTCGCGCCACTTGCGGAGCTGAAGCTCGGCAGGAGCTATGTGCTGCAGGTCAGGAACCGCACGCCGCATGCCCACCCGATCCACCTGCACGGGCTGACATTCCGCATCCTCAGTTCCAGCAAGCGCCCCGTGCTGCCGCCGCCGACCGACACCATTCTGTTGCTGCCGGACGAACAGGCCGAACTCGGCCTCGTCGCCGACAATCCCGGCGACTGGCTGCTGCATTGCCATATTATCGAGCACCAGAAGACCGGAATGTCGGGATATTTCCGTATCGCCTGAGCATTTTGCCATTGTGACCGATAGCATGAAGAGATACATCGGATGAGTTTAACGCCGCATTTCCGCCATAGTGATTGAAGTTTGATGATCGAGACAACCGCCGAACTCGCCGCCGCCTGCGAAAAGCTGGCCGAGGGGCAGTATATTACAATCGACACGGAATTTCTCCGCGAGACGACCTTCTGGCCGCAACTCTGCCTGATCCAGATGGCAGGCCCGGACATGGCCGTCATCGTCGATCCGATGGTGAAGGACATCGACCTTGCGCCGTTCTTCGAGCTGATGGCCAATACCAACGTGATCAAGGTGTTCCACGCCGCGCGCCAGGACATCGAAATCATCTACAATCTCGGCAAGCTGATCCCGCATCCGATCTTCGATACGCAGGTTGCCGCCATGGTCTGCGGTTTCGGCGACAGCGTTTCCTATGACCAGCTCGTCAGCCGCATCAAGGGCGTGCACATAGACAAGTCCTCGCGCTTCACCGACTGGAGCCGCCGGCCGCTGTCGGACAAGCAGCTCGACTATGCGCTGGCCGACGTCACCCATCTGCGCGAGGTCTACCTGCACCTCAGGCAAGAGCTCGAACGCGAAGGCCGCTCGCTCTGGCTGACAGAGGAAATGGCGATCCTCGAGGCCAGGGAAACCTACGACATGCACCCCGACGACGCCTGGCAGCGGCTGAAGATGCGGCTGAAGAAGCCTCAGGAACTGGCTGTTCTGCAGAAGGTCGCCGCCTGGCGCGAGCGCGAGGCACGCAGCCGCAACGTTCCGCGCGGCCGCATCCTCAAGGATGACGGGCTCTACGAGATCGCCCAGCAGCAACCCAAGGATGTGGAAGCGCTGTCGCGCCTGCGCACCATCCCCAAGGGCTGGGAGCGTTCGGCGGCGGGTGCAGCCATCCTCGAGGCCGTCAACGCCGCGCTCGAACTGCCGAAATCGGAAATGCCGAAGCTGCCGCGTCAGAACCAGTCGCCGGAAGGGGCCGCCGCCGCCAGCGAAATGCTCAAGGTGCTGCTCAAGCTGATCGCCGAAAAGCAGGGCGTCGCCGCCAAGATCATCGCCAATTCCGACGATCTGGAGCGCATCGCCTCGGAAGGTCCGAAGGCCGATGTCGGGGCGCTTAAGGGCTGGCGGCGCGAACTGTTCGGCGACACAGCTCTGAAGCTGATCAACGGCGAAGTCGCGCTGCGCTTCGTCGACCGCAAGATCGAGGCGGTCGAGCTTTAGGCCGCATCCTCTGTCGGCAGATGTGCTCTGCCGACAACCTGGCGTCGTCCAGGCCCAACAGGGCATGAGCAAAAGGCGGCAATAAGGTTACGCGAAGTTACTTGACCCCACGTCCTCAAGTGGAACAATGGCGTCTTCTGCCACGGCGAACCGGGTACCATGAGAGAAATATCTCCCACAGAGAACTGGCTGATGATTACGCTCGGCATGGCGCTGAGCGGCGTGCTCTACGGCCTCGTGGTTTATCCCGGCGAACCGATGATCATCGGCGCGGTTTTCGCTGCCTTCATGGGTCTACCGCTGATCGCCTTCGAGCGACGGCTGGTGCTTCGCCCGCTGAGCCGTTGGATCGAGCGGCTTCCGACGCCCCTCTTCATCGTTTCAGCGCTCGTCATCTACGAGGTTCTGATGAGCGCAGGCTACGCGCTTGCGGCCCTGCTGCTGTGGGCGCTGGGCTTCATCGAACCGAAGGCGCTCACCGACATCGTCGTCATGCCGTTCAATGTCTTCCTCTATGCGCTCGCCGTCTGCGCCCTGATCGTCTTCATTCTGCGCGTTCGCGATCTGCTCGGCCATGATGTCTTCACCAGCATGCTCATCAGCCGCTACCGCACGCCGGTAAAGGAAGAGCGCGTCTTCCTGTTCATCGACCTCGCCGATTCCACCTCCTTCGCCGAAAAGCACGGCGACCTGCGCGCGCAGCAGTTTCTGAAGGCCCTGTTTGCGGCCTTTGCGGAACCGGTCCGGCGTCACAAGGGGGCGATCGACGACTACATCGGCGATGCCGCGATCGTCACATGGCCGCTGGAAAAAGGCGTCAAACATGCGCGCTGCGTTCGCTGCATCTTCGAGATCATCGACGATATCGAGGCCGATGCGGAGGCCTGGCGCAAGCGGTTCGGCCAGGTGCCGCGGCTGCGGGCCGCCCTTCACGGCGGATCGATCATCACGGCGGAAATCGGCGTGCACCACCACAAGATCGCCTATTTCGGCGACACGGTGAACACCACGGCGCGGCTGGAATCGCTGTGCAAGACGCTGAACCGGCCGGTGCTGATCTCGGCTGAGCTCGCCGAACGGATCAAGCTTCCGGACGCGATCGCGATCGAGGATCTGGGCACCCACGCCGTCAAGGGACGCGGCCAGACGCTCGGTGTCATGGCGCTGAAATCGCAGGCCAAGGTCGCGGCCGTCGCCGAGACATTCGATCTGCGGATTCCCGCCGAATGACAGGCCGCCATAACGTCACCAGATGCGGCTGAAAATGTCGGCCCATCCGGGCGCCCCGTAATGTCAACTGCGGGGCTTTCGGAGGTCAGAGCAGGAAATCGCCCTTGCTCAAGCTCACGGCATCATCGAGATGGAGGGAGAAATCGGCTTTCCCGTCGCCGTTCACGTCCGCGTAGATGTAGGTGTCGGAGGCTTTCTTCTCGTAGCGCAATTCACCCGCCTTGCCGTTAAAGCCGGCGGTCCCGATGAAGGTGAACGCCTGGTTGCCCGGGGCGCCGTAGCGCGCGTCGATGGCGCGCAGGTCGATCCGATCGCCGTCTGAGCCGGAAAAATCGAAGATCGTATCGCGGCCAACTGCGGCCACGGTGGATTCCCAGAGGTCATCGTAGCGGAACCTGTCGGCGCCTGCGCCACCGAAAAGATCGTCGGCGCCCAACTGGCCCGCCAGCCGATCATCACCAGAGCCACCGGCGATCCGGTCGTTGCCGTAACCGGCGACGATGGCATTTGCATTTCGGTCGCCGGTCAATCTGTCGGCAAAATTGGAGCCGGTAAGGCCTTCGATGCCGGTATAGGTATCGCCCTTGGCTTCGCCCGTATTAACCGATGGCGTGGCGAGGCTGGCAACGACACCGCTTACCGAACCTGCGTAGTAGGCATAATCGACCCCCGTCTCGCCGCGAAACTCGTCTGCTCCGGCGCCACCTTCCAAGACATCGTTGCCGCTGCCGCCTGTCAGCGTATCGTTCCCTCTGCCGCCGCCGAGCACATCATTCCCCGAGCCGCCGGTAAGGACGTCGCTGCCGTTACCGGCAATGATGACATTCGCTTCTCCGTCGCCGGTCAATCTGTCGGCAAAATCGGAGCCGACGAGGCCTTCGACATCGGTGTAGGTATCACCTTTTGCATCACTGGAATTCAGCGCCGGTTCGGCAAGACTGGCAACGACACCGCTCGCCGAACCTGCATAGGAAGCATAGTCGAGTCCCGCTCCGCCGAGAAACACGTCTGCTCCCGCGCCACCCTCCATGACGTCGTCACCGCTTCCGCCTATCAGCGCATCATCCCCGCTACCGCCGTCGAGCAGGTCGCCGCCCGCGCCTCCGGAAAGGACGTTCGCGGCCGTATCCCCATAGAGGCTGTCAGCATAATCTGAACCGATGATCCCTTCGATAGAGGAAAAGGTGTCACCCTCGGCATCGCCGACATTGACGGAGGGGTCGGCGAGGCTTGCCCGGACGCCAGCCGTCGAAAAAGAATAGATGGCAAAATCATTCCCGCTGCCGCCGATCAGCTTGTCGGCGCCCGTACCGCCGACCAGATCATCGTCGCCGTCCTTGCCGTTCAGCACGTCGTTACCATCGAGCCCGAACAGCACGTCGTTGTACCGCGTGCCGTTGACGGTATCTGCACCCGCCAGAAGTAACGACAGGAATTGCACATCGTCGCCGGTGAAAATGGCGTCACCGAGCTTCGAGGCCGACATGCTGGCGCCGGTTACCGACAGGACGGTGACGCCACCTTCAACAAGCTTCATGCCGGCCACAGTGCCGGCGGTTATATCGACGATCGCACCGGCATCGGTCTTCACGACCAGCTTGCTGCCAGTGAACTGAACGTAGTTCCTCGAATCGTCGTAAAGTTTCACCGAGGTCGAGGACCAGGAGGCCTTGGAAAACAGGGTGAGGTCATCGACGAAGGAAGCGAACATATTGGCTCCGACACCAATGTCGCCGTAGGAAATTAGCGCCATCCCGACACCTTGATTCAGCCTCTTTTCGGGTCCCGCAGGAGAAGAACCGGGACTGTACATGCCCTGCCGCGAATTTCAACGAAGCGACGCGCCGAATTATTCGCGGGAGACAGTTGCAGACCGCCGCAACGTCGTCCGAGCAAGCGGCGGAGACATCTACTCAAACCGGAACGCGATCCTCTTGCCCTAGGCCTGGCGAGTTGCTGCCCGCGAACCCGTTTCAGACAAGGGTGCAAACCGTGGCGCGGCAGCGGATGGTCAGAGGAAGAAAGAGCCCTTGCTCAGGTTCACCAAATCGTCGAGATGGATGGAGAAATCGGCTGTGCTGTCGCCATCGAGGTCGGCGTAGATGTAGGTGTCGGACGCCATCTTGTCGTAGCGCAGTTCGCCGGCCTTGCCGCTGAACGCAGCCGTCCCGATGAAATGGAATGCCTGGTCGCCCGAAAGTCCGATATTGGCATCGATCTCGTCCAGTTCGATCTTGTCGCCGCCGGCTCCGGAAAAATCGAAGATCGTATCACGACCTGATGCCGAAACCGTCGAATCGGAAACGTCGGAGAAGGCGAACACGTCTTTGCCCGCACCACCCGTTAGATCGTCTGCGCCGGCACCGCCAAAAATCATGTCGCCGCCGGCGGCACCATTGATGATGTCGTTTCCGTCTAGTCCCCACAGCCTATTCCATTCGCTGTTGCCGTAGAGGTTATCGGCGTAATCTGAACCCTCCAGGTTTTCGATGGAGACGTAGGTATCGCCCTTCGCATCGTTCGTATTGATCGAGGAATTGACAAGGCTAGCGGTGACGCCCTTGGTGGCATTGGCATAGTAGGCCAAGTCGTAACCCGCACCGCCGTGCAGCTTGTCGGCGCCAGCACCGCCCAACAGATAATCGTTACCGCGTCCCCCATCCAGAAGATCGTTGCCTTCCCGGCCCCATAGAAAATTATCGTTGTTATTGCCATAGAGCTTGTCGCCATAGCGCGAGCCGAGCAAATCTTCGACGGACGTGTACGTGTCGCCAAGGGCATCGTTGGTGTTGATCGAATTATTGACAAGACTTGCGACCACGCCTTTTGTCGCCAGGTCATAGTCGGCCGCATCATACCCGAGCCCGCCGACGAGCTTGTCGGCACCGGCGCCGCCAAGAAGCCAATCATTTCCGCCATTGCCATGCAACGTGTCGTTTCCACTGCCGCCGACAAGTGTATCGTTATGGTTCGTGCCGTAGACGGTGTCATTACCCGAAAGGATCAGCGACAGGAACGCCGCGTCATTCTCGGCGAAAATCGCGTCAGCAAGCTTGGCCGCCGACACATTCAAACCCGTCATTGACGAGATGGTTGTCCCGCCAATCACGAGCTTAATCGTGTTGACGATGCCGGCGGTGATATCGGTGATCTGGCCTGAGGTCGAAGAGACCTTCAGTCCGGTGCCTTCAAACAATGTATAATTGCTTGAATCATGAAAGACTTTGATCTCGATCGTCGACCAGGACGCTTGTGCATATTCCGACAAGCCGGAGACGTTGGGTGCCAGCATATCGACGCCGCGACTGGTGTTTCGGTAGGCAATCTTCGCCATCACTTCCCCTGCAATTCATAAAATAAGCTAAAATTATAGGTTGCATTCCAATATATCGCCGTGAGGACCTGCGCAATCCGCAATCCCGGCAAGCTATGAGATTTTTTGCAGAATCAACTTTCAAACCGGAACGCGATCCGCTTGCCCGTCAGCCTGGCGAGCTGCTGCAGCCGGCCGTCGAGGCGTTCGCCGGTGAATTCCGAATAGGCGGAGGGGACGACGAATTCGAGATCGAGGTCCGGCGTACGCGACCGGCGGATATCGAGATTGCGGACGATGCCCGGCATCGAGGCGGAGAACAGGTAAACGACCCTGAGCAGGCCGCCGAGCAGCTTGGCGAGTTCCAGGAGGCGCGGCGTGGCGATCGCGGCAAGCGGCTCGGTGGCGCCGTCGTCGGAGAGGCCCTCGAAACGATAGTAGTTGGCCAGCGCGATATAGGCGCGGCCGGCATGGGTGATGCCGGAAAAGGTGCTGTGGGCAATGATGTTGAGCGCCTGCAGGCCGCGGTAATCCGGATGGGCGCGCCAGCTGATGTCGGCGAGCAGACAGGCCGCCTGTCGGTAGCGCCCTTCCTCCTCTGTCTCGGTGATGCCGAAATGCGGCACCATCTTGCCGCTCCAATCGGCGAGCTCGCGCGCATGCTCGGGCGAGCGGGCGCGCAGGATGGCGATTTCGCCCGCCGCCGTCAGCAGCGGATCATGCGCGCGCACGGTTTCCGACAGTAGGGAAAACAGATAGCCCTCGCGAACGCCGAGTGCTGAAAACGAGATGCGTGCCGGCTTCATCTGCACGATCGCTTCCTGCATGGCAATGGCGCCGAATGGCAGGAGTGCGCGGCGGCTCTTTGAGATGCTCGCATAGGCGGGCGACTTGGTGTCCTTCGGCTCGATCACCTCGGGCAGGAAGGCAATGGCTTCCTCATAGGAAATCTCATAGCCCTGCATCATGTGCAGCGGATAGTTGCGCATCTCCATATGCAGCTTGGCGATCGACCGCCAGGTGCCGCCGACGGCGTAGAAGGTGCGGCCGGCCACGTTCTGCAGCACCTGCGCACCCTTCATGTAGCGGCGCACATGGCTGCGCGCCTTGACGATCGATCCTTCGGCATGTTCCGACAGGCGGATGCCGCCGAGCGGCAGGGTAATGCCCTTGCCGACCTTGGTGCCGAGGACGTCGACAAGCTCGAGCGAGCCGCCGCCGAGGTCGCCGACGACGCCGTCCGGGTCGTGGTAGCCGCTGATGATGCCCATCGCAGAGAAATAGGCTTCCTCCTCGCCGGTCAGCACGCGGACCTTCTGGCCGAGGATGATCTCGGCCCGGCGGATGAAATCCGGACCGTTCGAGGCATCGCGGGCAGCGGCGGTGGCCAGCACGAAGACGGTCGAGGCACGTGCCTGGGTCGACAGGGCCCTGAAGCGATGCAGCGCCTTCAGCGCCCGCTCGACGCTTTCGGCGTCCATGCGTCCGGTCGCGTCGATGCCCTTCCCGAGACCGCACATCACCTTTTCGTTGAACAGCACGGCGGGGGAGCGGCTCAGCCCCTCATAGATCACCAGTCGAATCGAGTTCGAGCCGATGTCCACGACGGAGACCGGGGCAATTCCAGGCAGACGCCCCTGGGCTTCAGATTCTACCATGCAGTTCCAGTTTTATTTCCTGCGGCCGCTGTTCCAGCCGGCGATTACCTTCGGGGTGCTGGACTTCAGGGCCTCACCCCGCCCGGAGAGGCTGGGATTGGTCATGAAATAGACCTGTGCATTGAAGGGCTCGGAATCGCGGGCGACTTCGATGCGCCGCGACGTTCCGTCCGGAAGGATCTCGTAGCTCTGCTGGTTATCGATGAGATTACCCAGCATGATCTGCGACAGCACCTGTTCATGCACGGTCCGGTTGATGAGAGGCACAAGGGTCTCCACCCGCCGGTCCAGGTTGCGCGGCATCATGTCCGCCGACCCGATATAGACGAGCGCATGCTCGGAGGGAAGCCCATGGCCGTTGCCGAAACAGAAGATCCGCGAATGTTCAAGGAAACGCCCGACGATCGACTTGACGCGGATATTGTCGGACAGCCCCGGCACCTGCGGCCGCAGACAGCAGATGCCGCGCACGACCAGGTCGATCTCGACGCCGGCCTGGCTGGCGCGGTAGAGCGCGTCGATGATCTCAGGATCGACCAGCGAGTTCAATTTCATCCAGATCGCGGCCGGATCGCCGGCCTCGGCATGGGCGACCTCCTCGGCGATATGCTGCAGGATGCGTGGCCGTAGCGTGTGCGGCGAAAAGGCGAGCTTCATGCCGGCCTCGGGCTCGCCATAGCCGGTGATGAAGTTGAAGATGTTGGCCATGTCATGGGCGATCTTCGGATTGCAGGTGAAGAAGGACAGGTCGGTATAGATCTTCGCCGTGACCGGATGGTAGTTGCCGGTGCCGAGGTGGCAATAGGTTCTGAGCTTGCCCTCCTCGCGGCGCACCACCATCGACATCTTCGCATGCGTCTTCAGTTCGATGAAGCCGAACACCACCTGCACGCCGGCGCGTTCGAGGTCGCGCGCCCAGCGGATATTGGCCTCCTCGTCGAAACGCGCCTTGAGCTCGACCAGCGCCGTCACCGACTTGCCGGCTTCGGCCGCGTCGATCAGTGCGCGCACGATCGGGCTGTCGTTGGAGGTCCGGTAAAGCGTCTGCTTTATCGCCAGAACATCAGGATCGCGCGCAGCCTGGAGCAGAAACTGGACCACCACGTCGAAGCTTTCATAGGGATGGTGGACGACCATGTCCTTTTCGCGGATGGCGGCGAGGCAGTCTCCTGCATGCTCACGGACGCGCTCGGGAAATCGCGCATTGTACGGCTCGAAGCGCAGATCGTCGCGCGGCGCCTTGGTGATCTCGGAGAGCGTGTTGAGCGCCAGCAGACCCGGCAGGACGGCGACCCGGTTTTCCGGAACGTTCAGCTCGCCGACGACGAAATGGCGCAGTTCCAGCGGCATCTCGGAATCGATCTCGATGCGGATCACCGATCCGCGCCGACGCCGCTTCAAGGCCGTCTCGAAGAAGCGCACGAGGTCTTCGGCCTCTTCCTCGACTTCGATATCGCTGTCTCGGATGATGCGGAACGTGCCCGAGCCCTTCACCTCATAGCCGGGGAACAGCCGCTCGATGAACAGGCTGACGGCATCCTCCAGCGTGATGTAGCGGATCGCCGACTTGGCATCCGGCAGCCGAATGAACCGGTCGAGCGCGACAGGCAGGCGCAACAGCGCCGTCATCGGCTCGCGGCCGCTCTTGCTGACGAGCTGCAGCCCCATCGTGAAGCCGAGGTTGGGGATGAACGGGAAAGGGTGCGCCGGATCGATCGAGAGGGGAGTGAGGACCGGAAAGATCGACTGTTCGAATTCGTTCGCGAGCCAGGCACGGTCCTGCACGGACAGCGACACCGGGCGGACGATGAGAATGTCCTCCTTGGCGAGATATTGCTGCAGGACCGCAAGCGAGGCCTGCTGTTCCATCTGCAGATTGTCGATCTCCTTGAGGATGTCCTCGAGCTGCTCGGCCGGGGTCTTTCCGTCCGGGCTGCGCACCAGCACGCCTTGGCGGACCTGGCCTTCCAGACCGGCGACGCGGACCATGAAGAACTCGTCGAGGTTGGCGGCGGAAATCGACAGAAAGCGCACCCGCTCAAGCAACGGATGGGCCGTGTTCAGCGTTTCCTCGAGAACCCGGCGATTGAACTGGAGCCAGGAGAATTCGCGGTTGATGAAGCGCTCCGGGCTGTTCATAAGATCGATTGCGTCGGCCGCGGGTTGGCTGGCAGTGGTTGCAGTCGTCAAGGTGTCCATTGTCCCGGCCTTTTTTCTCGATTTTCTTCCAGCAGTTAGTCCAGTTTGACGACGGAACTGTGACAGTCAATCGAATTCGCGCGCCGTTCCAACGGTGTTGAGCACTTCCGAGGCCAGCGCCCTGTTGATCCGCGTGCCGCGCGCAAGCGCCAGATGATCCAGCCGCTCGACGATCGCCTGGGCCGATTCGAGCGAACGCTCCATGCGCGCCACGATGTAGCCGATCAGGCGGTCGTCGAGCGCAAGCTGGCGGTCGGACAGCAGCTTGACCAGGACCTGGGCCAGTGACTCGTCGTCCGGCTCGCCGATCTCGACCACCGTCGCGGCCTTCAGGCGCGAGCGCAGATCGGCAAGCTCGACGGGCCAGGACATCGGCCAAAGACGGCTGGTGATCAGCAGGCTCGTGCCGTTTTCGCGCACGCTGTTGATGACGTGGAACAGGGCGCGGTCGTCAAAACCCTGCCGGTCGGCGTCCTCGAACAGAACGGGGCTGTTTGCCGCGACATCAGCCGCGTCGCTGCCCGCGGTCGGGTGAATGGCGACGGCGCCGCTCGTTTCCCGCCAGATGGCCGCCAGATGCGATTTTCCCGAACCGACGGGTCCGGCCAGGATGACGACGGGCGACGGCCAGCGCGGCCAGCTGTCGATCATGGAGACGGCTGCCTTCAGCCGTTCGGAAACCAGAAGATCGTCCCGACCTGTCTGAGGCTCGTGCTGGAAAACGAGCGGCAGTTGTTCGAACTTGCGGACCATGCGCTGTTTACTCTGGAAATTGCTGTTCCGGCGCTGTCGTCTTGCCGGTCCGGTGGCCGTGATAGAGCGTGCTGTCAAGGTAACGCCCGAGGCCGAAGCGGACAAGCACGCCGATGGCGGCGGCGGACGGCACCGCCACCAGCAGCCCGACGAAGCCGAACAGGGCGCCGAACGCCAGGAGCGCAAACATCAGCCAGACCGGATGCAGCCCTACGCTTTTGCCGACCAGGCGCGGCTGGAGGATGTTACCTTCGAGAAACTGGCCGACGAAGAAGATGCCGGCCACGATGCCTATGTGAAGATAGTCCGGCCAGAACTGGACGAGCGCCACGCCGACGGCAAGGACGAGGCCGACCAGCGAGCCGACATAGGGAATGAAGCTGATCATGCCGGCAAACAGGCCGATCAGCAGGCCGAAATTGAGGCCGGCGAAGGACAGTGCGGTGCCATAGAACAGGCCGAGAATGATGCACAGCGACCCCTGCCCGCGCACGAAACCGGCAATCGTCAGGTTCATCTCAAGAGCGATCTGGCGAACGGTGGCGACGTGGTCGCGCGGGATCCAGCCATCGACCGTCTCCACCATCCGGTCCCAGTCGAGCAGCAGATAGAAGGCGACGACCGGGGTGACGATCAACAGCGAGATGATGTCGAGCAGCGCCATGCCCGAATTCCATATCTGCTGGAACAGCGTGCCGAGGAAGCTCGCGCCCTGTTCGAGCAGCTTGGCCGAGTTCTGCTTGATGGTATCCATCTGACCGGCCACCCAGTCCGGAAGCCAGCCGGTTTGCGGGCTGGTCACGAATTCCTGCAGCTTGGCGATGTAGCCCGGCATCTTCTGGATGAAATCGGCGGCCTGGGTGAAGACGATCGGAATGATGACGACGAGCGACAGGGCAAAGACGACGATGAAGCCGATCAGGATGACAACCGTCGCCATCAGGCGGCTCAAGCCCAGCTTTTCCAGCCGGTCGGCGACGGGATCGAGGAAATAGGCGAGCGCCATGCCGGCGATGAACGGCAGGAGGATGGTCGAGAATACCATCAGGAAGGCGATGAAGGCAGCGAGAAACAGCGCCCAGAAGATGGCCTGGCGCCGCAGTCCGCTGCTGCTCAGTTTGTTGACCATGCCGCTATTCCGATGCCCCGTGCTTGAAAGCCGCAAAACGCGCTCCTGCCTTTGGAGATAGGATGCGCCACCAACCGCGGTCAAGCCTAAGGCTGCAAACGGCCGCGACAACGCAGCGAAACAGTAAAAAAGCGTGAGTTTCAGGGGCAATATGCTTGCACTTCCCTGATCGTCATGCCAATCGCAATGCCAAAACGACAAGCCGGCGGAGATCAAGCCATGAGCGAGCCAGGAAAGAACGGTCTGACCTACAGCGATGCGGGTGTGGACATCGACGCCGGAAACCTTTTGGTGGAAAAGATCAAGCCGCATGTGCGCTCGACCCGGCGTCCAGGTGCCGACGGCGAGATTGGCGGCTTCGGCGGCCTGTTCGACCTGAAGGCGGCAGGGTTCACCGACCCGGTTCTGGTTGCCGCCAATGACGGCGTCGGCACCAAGCTGAAGATCGCCATCGATGCCAACAAGCACGACACGGTCGGCATCGATCTCGTTGCCATGTGCGTCAACGATCTCGTCGTGCAGGGCGCCGAACCCCTGTTCTTCCTCGATTACTTCGCCACCGGCAAGCTCGATCCCGACCAGGGTGCCGCAATCGTCGGCGGCATCGCCGCGGGTTGCCGCGAGGCGGGCTGCGCGCTGATTGGCGGCGAGACGGCCGAAATGCCGGGCATGTATTCGGGCGGCGATTACGACCTCGCAGGCTTCGCCGTCGGTGCCGCCGAACGCGGGCAATTGCTGCCGGCCGGCGATATCGCCGAGGGCGACGTCATCCTCGGTCTCGCCTCCTCCGGCGTGCATTCGAACGGCTATTCGCTGGTGCGCAAGATCGTTTCGCTCTCGGGCCTCGCCTGGGAGGCGCCAGCTCCCTTCGGCGAAGGCACCCTGGCCGACGTGCTGATGACGCCGACGCGCATCTATGTGAAGCCGCTTTTGAAGGCCATTCGCGAGACCGGCGCGCTGAAGGCGCTTGCCCACATCACCGGCGGCGGCTTTCCGGAAAACATTCCGCGCGTGCTGCCCAAGCACCTCGCCGCCGAGATCGATCTTTCCGCCATAAAGCCGCCGGCCGTCTTCTCCTGGCTTGCCAAGACCGGTGGCGTTGCCGCCAACGAGATGCTGCGCACCTTCAATTGCGGCGTCGGCATGATCGTCGTCGTCGCGGCTGATGATGCCGAGAAGGTAGCTTCGGTTCTCGAGGCCGAAGGCGAGACCGTCTTTGCGCTCGGCCGCATGGTGGCCCGCGACGACGGTGCCGCCGGCACGATCTACAAGGGCACGCTCGCCCTATGAACGATACGGTGAAAACGGCCCGCAAGCGGGTCGTGGTGTTCATTTCCGGCGGCGGCTCCAACATGCTGGCGCTGGCGAAAGCGGCCTCCGAACCGGATTTTCCCGCTGAAATCGTCGGCGTGATTTCGGACAAGGCCGACGCCGGCGGGCTTGCCAAGGCAGCGGCACTCGGCATTCCGACCTTCTCGTTCGCCCGCAAGGATTATGACAGCAAGGACGCGCATGAAGCGGCGATCCTGTCGGCGCTTGAAAGCCTCTCGCCCGACATCATCTGCCTTGCCGGTTACATGCGGCTGTTGAGTGCGGCCTTCATCAATCGCTACGAGGGCCGGATCATCAACATCCACCCGTCCCTCTTACCGCTGTTTCCAGGTCTCCACACCCATCAGCGCGCCATCGATGCCGGCATGGTAGAAGCCGGCTGCACCGTGCACTTCGTCACCGAGGGCATGGACGAGGGACCGGTCATCCTGCAGGCCAAGGTGCCGGTCCTGCCGGGCGATACCGCGGAAACGCTTGCTGCAAGGGTCTTGGTCCAGGAACACCGGACATATCCGGTGGCGCTGAGGTTGATAGCCGAGGGCAAGGCAAGCATGACCGACGGGCGGTTAATCGGAGCCGAGGGAGCGACAACTGGCGTGACTTGGTCAACCCTATGACCAAGTGCGATGTCTAAAGACGCTCTCGTTGTCAGCCTCGCGCGCAAACATCAACTCTCGGCATATGATGCGGCTTATCTCGCGCTGGCGATTACAGAAGGGATTCCGCTCGCCACACTCGACAAAAAGCTGCAGCAAGCGGCCGTCGCCGAAGCGGTTCTGGTGTTTTCCGCATAGCTCACTCCGCAGCCAGCTTGTCCCGGTTCAGCATTGCCCATTGCAAGAGCATGATCGTCTTGCCGTCGCAGATCTCGCCGCTGTCAATCATCGCCATGGCATCCTTCAGCGGCACCTCGAGCACCTCGATGTCCTCGTCCTCGTGTGCGGCGCCGCCGCCGTCTTCGGCGCGCACCGTCACGTCGATGATCGCGGCGAAGAAATGGATCGTCTCGGTCACGGCACCGGGCGACATGAAGGCCTGGAAGATCGGCCGCACGTCCTGTACCAGATAACCTGTCTCCTCCATCGCCTCCCGCTTGATCGCCTCCACCGGATGATCGCCGTCAAGCAGCCCGGCCGGTGTTTCCAGCAGCCAGCCCGAATGGCCGTTCAAATGCGCGGGCACGCGGAACTGGCGCACGAGGATGACGCTGTCGCGCCTCGGATCGTAGAGCAGGATCGTCGCGCCGTTGCCGCGATCGTAGACCTCGCGCTTCAGCTTCTTCGTGACGCCGTTCGAGCCGGTGTAATCGAAGGTGACGTTGCGCAGGTGGTACCAGTTCTTCGAAAGCGTCTCTTCCTTCAGGATGTCGATCTTCGCGTCGCGGAATTTGGTCATTCGCCGGTCAATCCTTGCGCAGCCATACGTGATTGTCGTGGAAGGCGGCGCCGCCATAGGGCGCTGCCGCGTCGGCGCCGGTCAGCACGTTGATGCCCTCCCCGTCCAGGTGCGCATCGTTCGGCCAGAGCCCCTCGGCGATCACCACGCCACGCCGCGCGCCGCCGCCGAGCCTGGCGTGCAGGCGGATTTCGCCCCGCTCGTTGCCGATCCTGACGATATCGCCCTCGGCAATGCCGAGTGCCGCCGCATCCTCCGCGTGGATCATGGCTTCGGGGCGGCCTTCCTTCTGGATCGAAGACGGCGTCTCGGCAAAGGTCGAGTTCAGGAAGGAGCGCGCCGGCGACGTCGCCAGCCGGAACGGGTGTTGCTCGTCGGCAACTTCGATCAGGTCGACATGATCGGGGAATACCGGCAGTTTCGCATGCGGACCGAAGAGGCCGAGCGCCTTCGGCGGCCGGTTCGGCGCCGGTGTTCCGGTCCAGTCGGCCTTGAAGCGGAACTTGCCGTCCGGATGGCCGAACCCCTTGATGAAATGCGCGGTCTCGAAATCCGGCTGGACATCCAGCCACTTGTCGCGTTTCAGCTCTTCATAGCCGATGCCGTAGTTGACCAGAATATGGTCGACATGCGCGCGCTCGCTGAGGCCGAAGCCCGGCCTGTCGGCAACGCCGAGGCGCCTGGCCAGTTCCTCGATGACGAAGAGGTTGGTGCGCACGCTCGAAGGCGGCTCGACCACCTTGGGGCCGAGCAGGATGTGCTGGTGGCCGCCGCCGCGATAGAGATCGTCATGCTCGAGGAACATGGTGGCGGGCAGGACGATATCGGCGAGCTTGGCCGTGTCGGTCATGAACTGCTCGTGCACCGCGACGAACAGGTCGTCACGCAGGAAGCCGCGCTTCACCAGCCGCTGCTCGGGCGCCACATTGACCGGATTGGTGTTCTGGATGAGCATCGCCGTCACCGGTCCGCGATGGCGCAGCGCCTCCGCATCACCGGTCAGGACGCGGCCGATCTGCGACTGGTCGAGCATCCGGATCTCCGGGTCGAGCATCGCCGAGCCCATCAACTCGCGCTTGTCGAACCTGAAGATATCGTTGTTGGAGTGGAACGCGCCGCCGCCCTCGTGCTGCCACGATCCAAGAACGGTCGCCACCGAGGCTGCCGCGTGGATGGCGACGGCGCCGTTGCGCTGGCGGGTAAAGCCGTAGCCGAGGCGGAAATAGGTTTTCGGGGTCGTGCCCACAAGCTTGCCGAAGGCCTCGATCTCCTCAATCGGCAGGCCGGTGATGGCAGACGCCCATTGCGGCGTGCGGGTTCTCAGGTGGTTTTCGAGCCCGGCCGGATCGTCCGCATATTGCGCCAGATAAGCCCGGTCAGCATAGCCGTCGCGGAAGGCGATATGCATGATGGCGCAGGCGAGCGCCGCATCGGTGCCGGGCTTCAGCACCAGCCCCATGTCCGCCTGCTTGATCGTCGGATTGTCGTAGATATCGATGACGACGATCCTGGCGCCGCGCTCCTTGCGCGCCTTGATCGCGTGGGTCATCACATTGACCTGCGTCGACACCGCATTGGTGCCCCAGATGACGACGCAGTCGGATTTCGCCATCTCGCGCGGATCGGGGCCCCTGAGCGAGCCCGTCGCCATCGTCAGCCCCGTCCAGGCGAGGTTGGTGCAGATCGAGCCGAAGAAGCCGGAATAGCGCTTGGCATGGCGCAGGCGCTCGATCGAATCGCGCTGCACCTGGCCCATCGTGCCGGCAAATAGGGCCAGACGGCCTCGGAGCCATATTGCTGCTCGGCCTTGACGAACGCGCCGGCGATTTCGTCGAGCGCGTCGTCCCAGCTGATCTCCTGCCAGCTTCCCTCGCCCTTTGGGCCTTTGCGCCGCTGCGGCACCATCAGGCGGCCCGGATGGTAGATGCGCTCGGAATAACGCGCGACCTTGGCGCAGATGACGCCGGCCGTATAGGTATTGGCGCTTGCGCCGCGAACCCGGCCGATCCGTCCCTCCTGCGTCACGTCGATTTCGAGCGCGCAGGCGGAGGGACAGTCATGCGGACAGACCGAATGGGCGATGGACTTTTCTGGCTTGATGGGGGTCGCAACGTTCATGGCTTTTCTATATTGCATCGCGCAAGGCTCTCAAAGGCCCATTGGGCATGCATTCCAAGAATTCATCAGGACGATCAGGGACGCGAATGAATTACCGTCACATCTACCATGCAGGCAATTTTGCCGACGTCCTGAAGCACGCCGTGCTCGCCCGGCTGATCGTCTATATGGCGCAGAAGGACAAGGCCTTCCGCGTGCTCGACACCCATGCGGGCATCGGCCTTTATGATCTGTCGAGCGAGGAAGCGCAGAAGACCGGCGAATGGCAGGACGGCATCGGCCGCCTCATCGATGCGGACATTCCGGCGAAGGCAAAGGCCCTGCTTGCCCCCTACCTGACGGCAGTGCGCGATCTCAATCCCGGTGGCGGCCTCAAGCTCTATCCCGGCTCGCCGAAGCTCACCCGCATGCTGATGCGGCCGCAGGACCGACTGTCGGCGATGGAACTGCACCCCGACGACTACGAGACGCTGCACCGGCTGTTCGACGGCGATTTCCAGAGCCGCATCACCCAGCTCGACGGCTGGCTGGCGCTCGGCGCCCATCTGCCGCCAAAGGAAAAGCGCGGGCTGGTGCTGGTCGATCCGCCCTTCGAGGTGGCCGGCGAGTTCGAGCGCCTGGCGGATGGCCTCGCCAGGGCCTGGCGCCGGTTTTCCGGCGGCACCTTCTGCCTGTGGTATCCGCTGAAACAGGGTGCGCCGATTGGAGCCTTCCACGCGGCGCTTAAAGCGCTGGAAATCCCCAAGATGCTCTGTGCCGAGCTGGGGGTGCGTAGCGATCGTGATAGGACCGGCCTTTCCGGCTCGGGCCTGATCATCGTCAACCCACCCTATACGCTGAAGGATGAGCTCGACGTCCTCCTGCCGTTCCTCAAGGACCGGCTGAAGCAGGATCGGCACGCCTCCGCCCGCGCCTTCTGGCTGCGCGGCGAGAACGTGGCGGAGCGCGATTGAACGAGACTTGACGGCCAGCCCCCGGAAGACGCAATCTCGTCGGGGACTTTTCGGGAGACGACCATGACCAGAACGCGCGCCGCAAGCCTCCTTTTCTCCCTTGCCCTTCTTCTGCCCGGCGCAATGCCGGCCGCGGCAGCCGAACCGTCGAGCAGACTGGATTATGGCGAGACGGCTTGCCACAACCGGTCAATCCTCGGCTTCATCACCTCCGATTTCGGCTATCGCGCCCGCCACTACCTGAAGGCGGACATTGCCATCGCGGAAATCCGCGACATGGGTCTGAACCGGCTCGAACTGCGCGACGAAACCCACCCGGTCGAGCGCGAATATTGCTACGCCACCGCCATCACCACCGACGGCGAGACGCGGGCGCTCTGGTATCTCATCGAGCGTGGCTGGGGTTTTGCCGGCATCGGCTCGAACGTCGAGTTCTGCCTGAGCGGCCTTGATCCCTGGTTTGTCTACGGTGCTCAGTGCGCCTCGCTGCGATAGGCCGTGTGGCGGATTTCCGGCGCCGCCTGCGGCCGCTCTTCGCCGCGCTTCTGCTTTCGGCCTGCAGCGGAGAAAGCGAACATGAGAAGCAAGCGGCGGCAACCGGCCCCGCCACAACCACCCCCATCGCCACTGCGCAGGCCAAAGCCCAACCCGTCCCGCTCGGCAACGGATTCGACTTCTATGTGCTGTCGCTCTCCTGGTCGCCGAGTTGGTGCCTTGAAAACGACCCTTCCGGCCGCACTGAACAATGTGCGGCGGAAAACGATCACGGCTTCATCGTGCACGGCCTCTGGCCGCAGAACGAACAGGGTTATCCGGAATTCTGCCGGACGCGCGACCCCGACCGGGTGCCGGAGGCGCTGGGACGCACGTTGTTCGACATCATGCCGTCGATGGGGCTGATCGGCCACGAGTGGCGCAAGCATGGTTCCTGCTCGGGGCTCAGCCAGAAAGACTATTTCACGGTTCTGCGCGCCGCCCGCGAGAAGGTGACGATACCGCCGGCGCTGCAATCGGTGAAAACTCACCAGCGAACAAACGCCGCCGAGATTGAAACATCGCTGACCGCCGCCAATCCCGGCCTGCGCAACGACGCGCTCGCGGTCACCTGCGCCGCCGGACGCGTCGACGAGGTGCGCATCTGCTTCAACAAGGACCTCAGCTTTCGTGCCTGCAACGCCATCGATCGCGCCGGCTGCAAGATGAAAAACCTCAGCCTGCCGGCAATTCCCTAAACAACAGAAAGACAACGATGAAAATTCTCTACTCCCCCGCCTCCCCCTATTCCAACAAGGTGCGCATGGGCGCGCGCTACGCCGGTATCAAAGCCGAAAGCGTGCTGACCGACACCAACGCCAATCCGCCCGAACTGATCTCCAACAACCCGCTCGGCAAGATCCCGACGCTGATCACGCCGGAGGGCAAGGCGATCTACGACAGCCGGGCGATCATGCATTTCATCGACCGCGAGACGAAGGGAAAACTCTATCCGCGCAATGCCGAAAAGCGCACCGAGGTGGAAATGCTGGAGGCGCTGTGCGACGGCATCTGCGACAGCCTGCTCGCCATCGTCTACGAAAAGCGCTTCCATCCGCCGGAAAAGATCCACCAGCCCTGGATCGACAGGCAATGGGAAAAGGTCGTACGCGGCCTCGACTACCTCAATGCCAACCTGCCGAAGACCGGCGCCAAGCTCCATGCCGGCCATTTCGCGCTTGCCGCGATGCTGCGCTATATCGAACTGCGCTTTGCCGGCGAATGGCAGAAGGGCCGCCCGAAACTGAAGAACTGGCCACAGAAATTCGAGAAATTCTTCCCGGACTATGCACAGTTCCAGGCTTGAGCGGCAGCCGGTTCATCCAGAAACGCAAAAAGGCCGGATCGCTCCGGCCTTTTTGTCATGCATGAACTTCGCGATCAGAACTTGACGCCCATACCGACCTTGACGCTGTGTTCGTCATAACCCGACGAAACCTTGCCGCCCGGCAGGCTGAAGTCCTTCGAACCGTAGTCGGAGTAGCGGTATTCGACGCGCGCGGTGACGTTGTCGGTCACCAGGGCTTCGGCACCGGCACCGGCCGTCCAGCCGAGCAGCGTGTTCCTGTCCGAACCGCCCGCCTGCGTTGCCTTGACGCTGGATGCGGCAACACCGGCCGTACCGTAGACGAGAACCGGGTTCAGGTCGTAGCCGACGCGGGCGCGAACGGAGCCGTTGACGCCCTGCTCCATCTTGCGGACCGGGTTGCGCGTGTCGTTGTCGCCGTAGTTGATATCGGCTTCACCGCCGTAAACGATCTGGCCGCTCTGCATGTTGTAGCCGCCATACAGACCGCCGCCGAAACCGGAGGCACCGCGGCCGCCCGTCGCGTCATATTCGCCGCGGGCCCAGTTGGCCGTACCACCGACATAGGCGCCCGACCAGTTCTTGGCGGCCGGCTCGCTGTATTCGGCAGCGGGAGCCGCCGGAACTTCGTCGATCGCGTCTGCCGCCTGAACGGCCGAGAAGGCGATGAGGGATACGGCAGATGCCATGAGGGTGGTGATGAGAGTACGCATTAAAGTCTCCTTTCGAACCGATGCTCCGGACCCTCGCGGTCCTAAACTGATACATCGGTAAACTGCAATTAACCCGCCCGGTTGACGGAGAAATTGCCGACGAAATGCGGATTCACAAGAGCTAAATTGTGAAATTTTAGTGGCGTGAGGGTGGCTGAAATTCGATGTTGCTTCGTAGCCACAGGGTGTTTATTAACCACAAAACAAGATTAACCAAATATATACTACGGCAATAAAAAACAATTCAATTTAGCGCTTCCGCGTTAATTTTTCCAAAACGAATAGGTGGGTGCCGTTTCGCAATCCGCGCCCGCCTCCTATATCCTTGCGACACATACACCGTTTCGAATCGCAGAGCAGGAACCGCCCTTGAGGACGCCTTTGAAAACAGCGCTGGTCACCGGTGGCGCCAAGCGCATTGGCAAGGCGATCGTCGAGGACCTGGCGGCGCACGGCTTTGCCGTGGCCGTCCATGCCAATGCCTCGCTGGCGCAAGCCGAAGAGCTAGCGCGGGAGGTTCGGGCTCAGGGCGGCAAGGCGGCGGCCATCTTTGCGGACCTCACCGATACCGCAGCCGTCGCCGCCCTGATGGCAGACGCCGTCGCGGCGCTCGGTCCGATCGGGCTCCTGGTCAACAATGCCTCGCTGTTCAAGAAGGACAGTCTCGAAGAATTCGACGAGACGGTCTGGGACCGGCATTTCGCCCTGCATGTGAAGGCGCCGTCGCTGCTGGCGCGCGATTTTGCGGCACAGCTGCCGCAGGCCAATTCGGGCCTGATCGTCAACATCGTCGACCAGCGCGTCTGGTCTCCAAATCCGCGATTTTATTCCTATATGTTGTCAAAGTCGGCACTGCTGACGGCAACCAAGACGATGGCGCAGGCCCTGGCGCCCGACATCCGGGTCAACGCCATCGGCCCCGGCCCGACACTGCCGAACGAACGGCAGAATGAGGCGGACTTCCGGAGGCAGGTAGACGCGGTCATCCTCAAGACCGGTCCGCAACTTGGGGAATTCGGCCGCACGATCCGCTTTCTGTTCGACACGCCCTCGATGACCGGGCAGATGATCGCGCTGGATGGCGGCCAGCATCTGGCCTGGCAGACGCCGGACATTTTGGAGATTGTGGAATGAGCGGGCGCGTGCCCACAGATGGCGGCATTCTGTACGATGAAAATGCCAGCGACGAGGATGACCTGATCGACGCAGCGGAGAGCCCCGCGCCGGCACCGATTCTCGATTGGGCCGAAACCGGTGCAATTCCCGACGGTCTGCGCGGCGGCGAACTGATCCAGGCCTTCGTCAAGCGCCTGCCCAACAGCCCCGGCGTCTACCGCATGTTCAACGAGGCGGGCGACGTGCTCTATGTCGGCAAGGCGCGCAGCCTGAAGAAGCGGGTCGGCAACTACGCGCAGGGCCGCGTCCATTCCAACCGCCTCGCCAAGATGGTGCGCGAGACGGCGCACATGGAGTTCGTGACGACGCGCACCGAGATCGAGGCGCTGCTATTGGAAGCGAACCTGATCAAGCGCCTGCGGCCGCGCTTCAACGTGCTTTTGCGCGACGACAAGTCGTTTCCCTATATTCTCGTGACCGGCGACAGCCGGGCACCGGCGCTCTACAAGCATCGCGGCGCCCGCAGCCGCAAGGGCGATTATTTCGGCCCCTTCGCCTCGGCCGGCGCCGTCGGCCGGACGATCAATTCGCTGCAGCGCGCGTTCCTGTTGCGCACCTGCACCGACAGCGTCTTCGAGACCCGCACCCGTCCCTGCCTGCTGCATCAGATCAAGCGCTGCGCCGCGCCATGCACCCGCGAGATCAGCGACGCCGACTACGGCGAATTGGTGCGCGAAGCCAGGGATTTCCTCTCCGGCAAGAGCCAGGCCGTCAAGGCGACCATCGCCGCCGCCATGAACGAGGCGTCGGAGAACCTCGATTTCGAGCGGGCCGCGCTTTACCGCGACCGGCTGGCGGCGCTGTCGCATGTCCAGAGCCATCAGGGCATCAACCCATCCGGCGTCGAGGAAGCGGATGTCTTTGCCATCCATCACGAAGGCGGCATTTCCTGCATCCAGGTGTTCTTCTTCCGCACCGGCCAGAACTGGGGCAACCGCGCCTATTTTCCGAAGGCCGATCCGACCCTGCCCGCAGCCGAGGTGCTGAGCGCCTTCCTCGCCCAGTTCTATGATGACAAGCCCTGTCCCCGGCAGATCCTGCTCTGCGAGCCGGTGGCCGAACAGGAACTGCTTTGCGAAGCGCTGACGGAGAAATCCGGCTACAAGGTTTCAATCCTCGTGCCGCAGCGCGGCGAGAAGAAGGATCTGGTCGAGCACGCGCTCGCCAATGCCCGCGAGGCGCATGGCCGCAAGCTCGCCGAAACAGCGTCGCAGTCGCGCCTGCTCGAGGGGTTTGCCGAAACCTTCAAGCTCGAGCGTGCGCCGCGCCGCATCGAGATCTACGACAACTCCCATATCATGGGCACCAACGCAGTCGGTGGCATGGTGGTGGCGGGACCGGAAGGTTTCGTCAAAGGCCAGTACCGTAAGTTCAACATCAAATCGACCGACATCACCCCCGGCGACGACTTCGGCATGATGAAGGAAGTGATGACCCGGCGGTTCTCGCGGCTGTTGAAGGAAGAGGGAAAGCCGGATCGCAGCGCAGAACCGGTCGAGGATGCCGGTTTTCCGGCCTGGCCGGACGTGATCCTCATCGACGGCGGCCAGGGCCAGATGACGGCGGTTCGGGCGATCCTGAGGGAACTCGACATCGAGGATTGCGTCACCGCCATCGGCGTTGCCAAGGGTGTCGATCGCGATGCCGGGCGCGAGCGCTTCTTTCCGCCCGGCCGCGACGGCTTCACGCTGCCGCCGCGCGACCCCGTGCTCTATTTTATCCAGCGCATGCGCGACGAGGCGCATCGCTTCGCCATCGGCTCGCACCGGGCGCGGCGCAAGAAGGAAATGGTCAAGAATCCGCTGGACGAGATCGCCGGCATCGGGCCGACGCGCAAGCGTGCGCTGCTGCAGCATTTCGGCACCGCCAAGGCGGTTTCCCGCGCCGGCATCAACGATCTCGTGGCCGTGGAAGGTATATCCGAAGCGGTGGCGCGGCTCGTCTATGACCACTTTCACGAGGAAGGTGCGAAATAGCCTCTACGGGACGCGGCCCAGGTCGCATTGATCAAGCGCAGGGTTCAGCCCGATTGCGGCAGGACACGCCCGCGCGCCGGGAGTGTCCTGCGCTCAACCCGGTTCACCGCCCGTTCAGATGAATTCAGCCACAATTGCGGGTGATCTATCAAAGAACGGTTGACGCGGCTGTCACAAAGCCGTTCATCTGTCGCCCAAGAACTCGCAGAGAACCCGAATCCATGTCCTCCACGCCGACTACCTACAGCATCCCCAATCTCCTGACCTATGGACGCATTCTGGCTGTTCCGCTGATCGTTCTGTGCTTTTTTATCGAAGGCAAACTGCAGAGCTCCGACTTTGCCCGCTGGACGGCGCTGGCGCTGTTTGGGATCGCCTCGATCACCGATTTCTTCGACGGCTATCTCGCCCGCATCTGGCAGCAGACCTCCAACATCGGCAAGATGCTCGACCCGATCGCCGACAAGCTTTTGGTCGCCTCCGTGCTACTGCTCGTGGCTGCCGACGGTACGATCGCCGGCTGGTCGATCTGGGCTGCGATCATCATCCTGTGCCGCGAGATCCTCGTCTCGGGCTTGCGCGAATACCTTGCCGGGCTGAAGGTGAGCGTGCCGGTGACCCGCATCGCCAAGTGGAAGACGACGATCCAGATGGTCGCCATCGCCTTCCTGCTCGCCGGTCCGGCCGGCGACAAGATCCTGCCCTATACCACCGAAATGGGCATCGTGCTGCTCTGGATCGCAGCGGGGATCACGCTCTATACCGGGTATGACTATTTCCGCGCCGGCCTCAAGCACATGGTCGACTGATGGCACGCGTTGACCTCGTCTATTTCGCCTGGGTGCGTGAGCGGATCGGTAAGGCCGAGGAAACGCTGGAACTGCCCGATAGCGTTGTCACGGCCGGCGACCTGCTTGGCTATCTCAAGACGCTGGGCGAGGAATACGTGGCGGCTCTGGAGCACGAAAACGTCATCCGTGTCGCCATCAACCAGGAACATGTCGACCACCATGAGCCGATCGCCGGGGCACGCGAAATCGCGCTGTTTCCGCCCATGACCGGAGGCTGAGGCCGATGTCCCGGGCGCCTGTCACGGTTCGCGTCCAGCGTGACGATTTCGACCTTGCCGCCGAGGTGCGGGCGCTATCGGCCGGCCGCCACGACATCGGCGCCGTCGTCACCTTCTGCGGCCTTTGCCGCGACGAGGCGGGTACGCTGAGCGCCCTTGAGCTCGAACATTATCCGGGCATGGCGGAAGCGGAGATCGCCCGCATCTGCGGGCAAGCCATCGACCGCTTCGGGCTGCAGGCCGCAACTGCCATCCACCGCTATGGAAAAATCCTGCCGGGCGAAAACATCGTGCTGGTCGTCACCGCCTCGCCGCACCGGCAGGCGGCCTTCGACGGCGCCAATTTCATCATGGATTTCCTGAAGACCTCCGCGCCCTTCTGGAAGAAGGAACACGCGACCGATGGCAGCACCGGCGGCTGGGTCAGCGCCAAGGACGCGGACGACAGCGCCCGGGACCGCTGGTCGAAAAGTGAGTAGAGCCCTTCCGGGCCAGGAAAGGTCTAGGGCTGGAACTGTTCCTTTCTCGTCAGCACCAGAAGCAGGACAAGGAACGAGAAGATCGCAAAATCCCGCCACAGCATCGGGCCATAGGCGCTCCACAGCGTTTCGCCCAGGCCCATCGCTGCTGCCCCCGCCGCAGCCAGCAGAGGTGCTGTCTGGCCACCGATCGCGGCGATGAACAGCACCTTGACGCCGAACACCAGGCCGGCGCCAAAATCCATGTTGCCGTAATAGGATGTGGCGAGAATGCCGGCGATGGCGGCCAGCAGCGTCGACAATCCGTAGGCGGCGACGAAGACACGCTTGCCGTCGACGCCGCAGAGCGCCGCAGCACCCGCATCCTCCGACACCGCCCGCCAGGATCGACCCCAGGCGGAGCCCGTCAGGAACCGGTTTCCTGCCCCCACCATGGCCAGCATCAGCCCGGTGTTCAGCAGCTGGATTACCGTCAGCGTCACGGGGAAATCCGGATCGGACCAGAGCGTGAGCGGCGTGTTGAGGAACGGCGGCAGCCACAGGCTGCGCGTCTCCGCCGCGATCCGCGACAGTTCCATCAGCACCATCGCCACGCCGAGAGAGGCAACGACCACGGTGTTGGCGGAGGTCTTCGCCAGCCGGCGCATGACCGAGCGGCCGATGACGAGGCCGGCGCCCAGCGTATAGAGCAGCGCCAATGTCGCACCGACCGCAAGCGCAAGCGGCAGCACCAGCCAGAGACGGTTCCAGGCGAAATCGGAAAACAACAGGAAGATCTGGCCGGCAAAGCCGAACAGCGCGCCATAGGTCAGGTCGGCCCTTTTGGTGACCGAGAAGGAGATGGAATAGCCGAAGGCGAGCAGCGCGTAGAGAGCGGCGATCGGCAGGGCACTGGCAAGCTGCTGCAGAAAATAGGCCATGGACAATCCGGGTGATGACAACGTCGGCGCAAATCATTATAACTAGTAAAATACGTTTTACCAGTTAGGATGTTGCGTGCGTGACCTTTACCTGGACACCCCATCGTTTTTCCGGCGGCGCACTCGCTTTCGATGTCGCCAATTCGGTCGTGCTGCGCTTCGATGCCGAGCGGCGGATCGACCGTTACGCCGATCCCGCGGCCATCGACGGCTTTGCCGCGGCCGCGGCGCGTTTCTGCGCCGACAGGGACCTGTTCGGGCCGCTGCGGCCGGTCGCGCCGGAAAACCTGCAGGCATTTCTCGATCTGAGGGAAGCAACCGACCGGCATTTTCGCGCCGAGGTGCTGGGGCATCCCTCCTCCGGGCGCCTGGCCGATCTGCTCGACGCGGCATCCACCGTCATCCGGCGCCATGCCCTCAAGGCAGCCCCCACGCCGCTCGACGCCGCCACGGCGCGCTCCGCACTGATGCTTGCGACCTTCGCAGAGCCGCAGCGCCTGAAAATCTGCCCCAATTGCCAATGGCTGTTCCTCGACCGCAGCCGTAACCGCAGCCGCACCTGGTGCGACATGACCGTCTGCGGCAACCGGGTGAAGGCAAGCCGGCACTACCAGCGCCAGAGGAAGGAACTGATCCAATGACCGTCCACCCGAAACGCCTGACGCTTGTCGCTCTTCTTCTGGCTGGCGCGACGGCCCTGGCCAGCTGCCAGCGCGAGACCGGGCCGGACCCGCTCGAACTCACCGGCAAGATGTTCATCTTCAACTATCGGCTGGCCTATGCCACCTACATGATCACGCTGACCAAAACGCAGCCGGTTCCGGAGGGCAGTACCGTTGTAGCCACGTTCGAAAACCCTGCCGGTGGCGCGCCGCTGACCCTCAGCCGCAAGCTCTTTGCCAAGCTCGACAAGGTCGTTCTCGAAAGCCAGGATGTGAGCTGCGTGAAAAAGCAGCGGCCCTATGCCGTCACCATCGAGGTCAAGGAGCCGGACGGCGCCATCCTGCAAACGCTGAAGACCACGGTGACCTCCGATCTCGATCAGGACATCCTGCCCGCCAAGGCGCTGGTCGTCGGCCCTGCCTATGACAAGAACCCTGAAGTCTTCGAGGACGGCAGGACGCCCGAACATTTCGAGACGGCGAAGTGCCCGTCGTAGACTCCGGTCACGCCGAAAGGAAAAGCCGGAGCGTTTCCGCCCCGGCTCTTGAAAGGAGTGTTTTCAAGCGCTTTGCGCCGAACCCTCAGAGATTGAATCAGCCGACGATTTCGGTGTCGGAGAACCAGTACTTGATTTCCTGGGCAGCCGTTTCCGGAGCGTCCGAACCGTGAACCGAGTTCTCGCCGATCGACAGGGCGTGGACCTTGCGGATGGTGCCTTCGTCGGCATTGGCCGGGTTGGTGGCGCCCATGATTTCGCGGTTCTTCAGGATGGCGTTCTCGCCTTCGAGAACCTGAACGACGGTCGGACCGGAGGTCATGGTTTCAACAAGTTCGCCGAAGAAGGGGCGTTCCTTGTGAACGGCGTAGAAGCCCTCGGCTTCGCGCTTGCTCATCCACACGCGCTTGGAGGCGACGATACGCAGGCCTGCGTCTTCAAACATCTTGGTGATGGCGCCCGTCAGGTTGCGCTTGGTGGCATCCGGCTTGATCATCGAAAAGGTGCGTTCAATCGCCATTGTCTCAATTCCCTTGGTTTTCCGTGAGTCGGCGGTTCAATAACCGCCAATCCCGCGCAAAACAAGGGGGAACGGCGAAGTTTCACGGCCTCGTCACGAAGCGCGCGGAACGACACGAAGATCGAACCTGCCGTGGATCTTTCTTGGAAAGCGCAAACGGCAAACAACCAAATCAGTAAATTTCATGGAAGACATCAGCCGCCATGATACCGTTCAAGAGTAAGCTCGCCACATGCAGAAGGAGAACACGATGCTCGACCATTACCGCATGTTTGCCGACTACAATCGCTGGGCAAACCGGCTGCTCTATCAGGCGGCGGCCGCGCTTTCCGACGCGGACTATCGCGAAAACAAAGGCTCCTTCTTCGGTTCGCTGCATGCGACACTCAACCACCTCCTGGCCGCGGATCGCATCTGGATGAAACGCTTCACCGGCACGGGCGATGCGCCGACCTCTCTCGACGTCATCCTGTTCGATGATCTCGTCACGCTGTCGTCCGCCCGCGCCGCGGAAGATGAGCGCATCATTGCCTGGATCAAGGGCCTGACCGAAGCCGATCTCCGCGGCCATTTTACCTTTACGCCGATCACCAACCCCGTTTCCATGACCCAGCGCGTGGCGCCGGTGCTCGCCCATTTCTTCAACCACCAGACCCATCATCGCGGCCAGTGCCACATGACGCTGACCGCACTCGGGCAGCCGAGCCTAAGTTTAGACTTGGCTTTATTCCTCAGAGCCGAGGGGAATAAGTGGGCTTCCTAAATCTCCGCCCACACGCTCCTCACAGGCAGACACGCAAAACGAAATCAGCGCATCCAGAACGTCCACCGACCGCTTGAGGTAATTCCGTTGTGGGGGAAAATCTCATTGTCATGTCGAAGCCGAGCTTGCGGTGCCCGAGGAAGTTTGCGATCTCCATCATACCCACGCCATGCGGGCGCAGGTATCCCTATGCCGAGTCAGGTGGATTGCCGCAACTAAAATTTATCCCGCCCCTTACGAGAAAATGTTTGGGCTATCTGGGCTGATTACGAAATCCTCCCCGATATGCTCCAAGAGCGCCGCCAGTATCGCGGGATTCTGGGGCGTCGCCGGTAATCTTAAGCGGGCTTCGGTGCGAGACATGGCGAATAGCTCAGCGCCTTCGATGTTTCTTATCCACGAACGCACAGCCGTTTGAACGTCACGATCCGGCGCGGTGTTTTTCGCCCTTATTGTGTAGCTTTCGGTGACTGTCCGCCGTCGCCCAGGCACAAGCCAATCCGTTTCGATGCGGGCAAGACGCTCATGAAGTGAGGACAACTCCTCCATGAATACGCTTTCCGTAGAAGCTGCACCTTCGGTGATTTTCACTTTGCCACGGGAGAATGTAACCGGGTTATCTACCTCGTGATCGCCCGCCAGTGCAGCGTCCGCAAAGCTTTTAAGTATGTCCCTTGCCACCTTTAAGTCTTTCGGGCGACGGCGCTGAAATTTGATGGAGCGGAAAGAGGCGATGTCAAAAGGTATCCGCTGCCCTTCAAGGTGCATGTGGATTATCGGCTTTTGTATCATGTGCCGGATACCGATCTCGTAGAACGCATTTGGATTGAGCGTGGTAAGGTCGGCTATGACGAGTTCAGATTCCAGCAACGCTGTTATGACCTGGGCATCTATTCGTCCGGGGTTTGAAATCTTATCAGCACGAGTCACCTCGAAATACGGGAAGTGTTCCGCGAACACCGGCTCAATGATTTCCTCAAGCAGCCAGTCCGCATGAATCCGGTCGTCGCTGTCGTCGTCACCTATCGGGCCGACAACAAAACACTGTTTCTTGGGGGTGGCGGCTTTTGCCATAGCAAGCTCCTCAGATACCAATCCAATAGTGCTAAGGCGGCAACGCCATGTATGCAACCGTCTCGCCTCGATAATACTCGTCAAAGTTACAGACCATCTCCCAGTCTCAACTCATCGCACCTCACAAAGGAGCGACATCATGAAAACCTTAAACGAGCACCTGCGCGAAGTCATAGAGCAGCAGTTCGAACTTCCTGACATGCCGCCGCCCATGGCCTCAACCTCGCCATCGAAGAGCCGCAGTCATAATCCGTAATGAGCCATCACCTTTTCAGCTTCGCGGTGATGGTCAGGGTCAGACTGGTAAAAGTGAATTTCTGTTTGGAACGCTGGCCATTGCCCGTTGCGATGGCGTAGTAGATAGACCACTTCCGCCTCGATTGTTTCAATATCGCTGCCGCTTCGCTTGCCCTCCGCGCGTTCGCGCACCGGGTCTGTATCGACCCACACATCAAGGTCTACTGCGTCGCCCTCCAGGCGGAAGCCGTACCCATGATACCCGCCTTCCCCTTGCGCTTGCCAACCCACTCTCAGACGCTCACCCATGGGGCGGACTGTAGCCCCGACATAAATGGGCTTGTTGTCGCGCGAGAAAATATAAAGCTTGGGCTGCTTGCTGGATGTGAGACCCGAAAACTTATTCGTCCCGCGCTCACACAGAATCTTCTTTTCATTAGGCGTATAATTGATTTTGAAGCGCGCGGGACCTACAAGGTTCATAGACTCTCCTTAACTTGAGCCTATCGGTTTACAGCGAAAACTGTGGAAACGCGACCAGTTACTTGGGTTCAAGATTGCGTCACCACCGGAGGGAGAAGACTGCGCAAAGTAAGTATCCGGTCGCCTTCGGCTATATCGCCGGCGCGCTCGACCGCTGGTCGCGCGACCTGCACCATGCCGAGATGTCGGATGTCGTCGACGCCGAAAATAACCGGCCGAAAGGCAAGGTCTCCGTCACGGAAAAGATCCGCGCCAATGTCTGCGACCCCGATGCGGTCACGCTCGAAGAGCAGGTGAAGATGGTCTGCGCATTGTCACAGCCATTCCGCCAGAACGTGGCCGCAGCGCCGACATGCTGGTGCAACTGGCCATGCAATCGAAATGGCCCTGCAAATAACAGAACCAGAGCGCGAGCCGCCGCACCCTCGAACCCTTTTTGACGGTCTTTTAAGGTCGATGTGTTACCCAGGTTCTGATTGCCATGATGGCTCTCGCGGATTTTTGGAGGGAGCTGCCATGGTGGACGATTTTCAACACGACGGACACGGACATGCGGCGCAGAATGCCGCCATTCTGCTGAGGGTCGCCCAGACCATGGCCAAACTCGGCGTTGCCGCTTTTCCGCGCAATTACGAGCTGTTTTACGAAGCCCTGTCCGGCCGGAATCCGGCCCTGACGCGCGATGTCGCAGCGCTTGGCTCCTACCCGGTACAGAGCCGGATCGAAGAGATCGGCGTGAAATTTCACCTGTCCGGCTTTGCCCCGATCGCCACGGACGTCATCCGCACCGAGGCCGCCCGGACGATTTCGGCCGTCAATCAGCGGCTGAACAACAACATCGCCAGAACGGAAGGTTTTGCCGCGCTGCTGCGTCAGTTCATCGCTCGCCTGGAAACCGACCCGGTCGCCGGCATGTCGGATTTCAGCGCTGACGCCGGCCGGATGCGCGATGCCGTCGCCGCTTTCGAGAGGGAGGAGCGGGCCTTCGCCGTCTCCATGAATGAAACGGTCGCGGAACTGGGCGGCATCGCCAGCGACATCGAAGCAATGCGCAAGACCTCGACCCGCGACGCCACCACCGGCCTTGCCAACAGGGTCGCCTTTTCCGCAAGGCTCGCGGCCTTGTACGACGACGGCAGCGCCGCCGGCCCCGCCGCCCTGGCTCTGGTGAAAGTTGAAGGCTTGCGCGACCTGTGCGAGAGCCACGGCGCGGCGATCGCCGAAAAGGCGTTGAAGAAACTGGCGCCGGTGTTCCGCAAGTCGGTCAAGAAGAATGACTTTGTCGCCCGCATCGGCGCGGACGAATTCGCCTTCATCTTCCATGACGTCAGCACGGACAATGCCGAGGCGATCGCGCAGCGCATCCGCGCCTGCGTCGAGGCCGTGCAGATCACGCTGCCGAACCGGACGTTCACCTCGAAAACGCTGTCTCTCTCCGCCGGAATCGCGATGACGCCGATCGCATCCGGCAGCGCCGACCTGATTACCCAGGCCGAGCTTGCGCTTCACGCCGTTCGCGTCGGCGGCAACCGCGGCGTTCTCGTCTTCTCGGCCGCAATCGGCAGCCGTGCTACGAAAACCTATACCCGGCACGTCGCCTGAACCCATTGCGCTGCGGCGAACTCTTGCCTTCGGCCAAGACTTCGGCCAAAACGCCGCCATGATTACGATCAACGACCTCTCCGCCCGCATCGCCGGGCGTCTTCTCATCGATCATGCGAGCGTGGCGCTTCCGGCGGGCACGAAGGCTGGTCTTGTCGGCAAGAACGGCGCTGGCAAGTCGACGCTGTTTCGGATCATCACCGGCGACATGGAAAGCGAGAGCGGCTTCGTTTCGATCCCGAAGAACACCCGTATCGGCCAGGTGGCGCAGGAGGCGCCCGGTACCGAAGAGCCGCTGATCGAGATCGTGCTCAAGGCCGACAAGGAGCGCGAGGCGCTGCTCGCGGAGGCCGAAACCGCCACCGATCCGCACAGGATCGCCGAAATCCACACGCGGTTGACGGACATCGATTCCCATTCGGCCGAGGCGCGGGCCGCCAGCATCCTGTCCGGCCTCGGCTTCGACGCGGAAGCACAGTTGCGGCCGGCGTCGAGCTTTTCCGGCGGCTGGCGCATGCGCGTCGCGCTTGCTGCGGTGCTGTTCTCCGAACCGGACCTGTTGCTGCTCGACGAGCCCACCAACTATCTCGATCTCGAGGGCACGCTCTGGCTGGAGGACTATGTCCGCCGCTATCCGCATACGGTCATCATCATCAGCCATGACCGCGACATGCTGAACATGGCGGTCAACTCGATTATCCATCTCGACCAGAAAAAGCTGACCTTCTATCGCGGCACCTACGATCAGTTCGAGCGCCAGCGCGCCGAGGCGGTCGAGCTGCAGACCAAGGCAAAGGCCAAGAACGACGCGGCACGCAAGCACCTGCAGTCCTTCATCGACCGCTTCAAGGCCAAGGCCTCGAAGGCCCGCCAGGCGCAAAGCCGCGTCAAGGCGCTGGAGCGGATGGGCACGGTTTCGGCCGTCATAGAGGATCACGTCCAGCCGATCCGCTTCCCGAAGCCCGAGAAGCAGCCGGCGTCGCCGATCGTCGCCATTACCGGCGGCGCCGTCGGCTATACGCCGGGCAAACCGATCCTCAAGGGCCTCAACCTCAGGATCGACAATGACGACCGCATCGCGCTGCTCGGCTCGAACGGCAACGGCAAGTCGACCTTCGCGAAATTCATCTCCGGCCGGCTGTCCGCCGAAAGCGGCGATATAAGGCTCGCGCCAAATCTGAAGATCGGCTTCTTCGCGCAGCACCAGCTCGACGACCTCAGACCGGCCGAGACGGCCGTCCAGCACGTTCGGCCGCTGATGCCGGACGCGCCCGAAGCCAAGGTGCGCGCCCGTGTTGCCCAGATGGGGCTTGCAACCGAGAAGATGGACACCGCAGCCAAGGATCTGTCCGGCGGCGAGAAGGCCCGCCTCCTGATGGGCCTTGCCGCCTTCGAGGCGCCAAACCTTCTCATTCTCGACGAACCGACCAACCATCTCGACATCGACAGCCGCAATGCGCTGATCGAGGCGCTCAACGACTACGAGGGCGCGGTCATCCTGATCTCGCACGACCGGCATCTGATCGAGGCAACGGTCGATCGCCTCTGGCTGGTCAAGGACGGCACCGTTGCCAACTACGACGGCGACCTCGAGGACTACCGCAACACCATCGTCCAGAGTTCGCGCGGCAAGGGGAACAAGGACAAGGGCAACGGCTCCGATGACAACCGCTCCAAGGCAGAGCAGCGCAAGGCCAATGCCGACAAGCGGGCTGCGTTCGCGCCACTCAAGAAAAAGATCAACGATATCGAATCCTTGACCGGCAAACTGCAGAAACAGATTCAAGCCCTCGACAAGGAGCTTGAAGACCAGGAGATCTACGAGAAATTTCCCGCCAAGGCCGCCGCCAAGGTGAAGGAACGCGCCGAGATCGTCGCCAGACTGACCAAGGCGGAAGAACAGTGGCTCGACCTCTCCACCGAATATGAAGAGGCGATGGCGGGGTGATTTCGCCGTCTCCCTTTGGGAAACCCGCCGATCCACAAGCAAAGCCTAAAATTTTAACAGAGCGTTTAAAGTCTCGTTTAAAATCGGGCCTTATATTCGTTCTTCATGAAACACGAGAGCCAAAATGTCTTCCGGTTCCGGCGCGTCAAATGGGGAAATCCCCGGCACGCGTTGAACGCGTTGCGCAACAAGGAGCCGGTCTTCGTCGACGAGGCTCCGGCGTCGGGCAGACTGTTCTGGGTGCTCGTCGTCATGCTGGTGATCAGCGTCTTTGCCAGTGTCCTGATCATCGGCGGACAGCACGATCTGTTCCCATGGGCCTGATGCTCCAGTCTCGCTGGCACGCCACGATTCGTCTGCCTGACTTTCCTTGTTTTGTCGCGATCGGTAAACGGTGGGACACTTTCGAAACCGGCCTAGCCAAGTTCGAAGGTGGTGATGCCGTAGATCTGTCCGAGCGGCAGGTCCGGCACCGGGCCGCGATACATCCGCGCCGTCTCGAAAACCGGCTTCAGATTGTAGCGATCGCACAGCGCCCGTGCGGCGGCGTTCGGCTCGGGGAGATCGAGATAGACCCGACCCGCGCCGACGCTCGTCACCAGCTTGCGGAAGATGAGGTCGGCGCCGGTTTCCGTATCGGCAAACAGCGGCCCGATCTTGTGGCCCTCGCGGCATGCGCGGATGGTGCCGTAGCCCAGCACCTCGGCGTTTCTGATCAGTGCGAAGCTCTCGCGCGTTGAAAGCGGCTTCAGCCATTCGCGCAGGAAGTCGTCGCGTCGCGCCGGATTGAAGCGCGCGTCGTAGTCGATGAGCATCGGCACATGCACCGGAGAGACGGAAACCAGCTCGGTGCCGGGTGGCTCGGTGCATTGGACCTCGCCGCCATAGCGGAAATTGGCGTGGGCATAGGCGAAACCGGATTTGCGGTAGTTGTCCTGCTGCGCCACCACGCCATCGAGCCCGATCGTGCGGTCTGCCGCAGCCGAAACCGCCTCCCGCCACAACGCGTAGCCGATGCCCCGGCCGCGATAGTCCGGATGCGCCAGATAGAGACCGAGAAAGGCATAGGCGGCACCGTAGCGGACCAATGAAAGCCCTGCTGCAACGACGCCGTCCTCCTCGGCGATCCAAAAACCTTCCGGGTCTGCCGCCCAGAAGGCGGCTGCATCGTCGAGGCCGGGATTCCACCCTTCCCGTGCGGCCCAGTCGATGAGGATATCGAGATCGGCGCGGCTGGCTTTTCGAATGATCGGGGGCATGGCGGCTCCTGTTTGGGATTGCAGCCCTATCCAAATAGAGCGGCTTTGCTATTGTCCACCACCGGCAGCAACGAATATCTACGCCACGGCAGCGCTTGCCCGCTTTTCGCTTTCTGCTACAAAGCCGTCCCATAAAGTCATACAAATCGAGCGAAACACCATGAGTCCCATCAACATCTCGATCGTCGGCGTCGGCAAGATCGTCCGCGACCAGCATCTGCCCGCCATCGCCAAGAATGCCGACTACAAGCTGATTGCCGCCGCCAGCCGCCATGGCGTCGTCGACGGCATCGACAATTTCAAGTCGATCGAGGCGATGCTCGACGCGGTTCCGGCCATCGACGCCGTGTCGCTCTGCATGCCGCCGCAGTTCCGTTATCAGGCGGCGCGCGTGGCGCTTGAAGCCGGCAAGCACGTCTTCCTCGAAAAGCCGCCGGGCGCGACGCTGAGCGAGGTGGCCGATCTCGAATCGCTCGCCGCCGCCAAGGGACTGTCGCTGTTTGCCAGCTGGCATTCGCGCTACGCGCCGGCGGTCGAAGCCGCCAAGTCCTTCCTCGCCTCGACGAAGATCAACAATGTCAAGGTGATCTGGAAGGAGGACGTGCGCCACTGGCACCCGAACCAGGACTGGATCTGGCAGGCCGGCGGCCTAGGCGTCTTCGATCCCGGCATCAACGCGCTGTCGATCGTCACGCATATCCTGCCGAATCCTCTGTTCATCACCGCTGCGACGCTGGAATTCCCGGAAAACCGCGACGCGCCGATCGCCGCCTCGATCACCTTCACCGATGCTGGCGAACTGCCGGTTTCCGCCGAATTCGACTGGCGCCAGACCGGCCACCAGAGCTGGGACATCATCGCGCAAACCGACGCAGGCACGATGACGCTTTCCGAAGGCGGCGCGAAACTGTCGATCGACGGCGTTCTCAAGCATGACGAGCCGGAACAGGAATATCCGGCCCTCTACGCCCGCTTTGCCGAGATCATCAAGGCAAGGAAGTCGGACGTCGACCTCGCCCCGCTGCGCCATGTCGCGGATGCGTTCATGCTGGGGAAGCGGAAGTTTGTCGAAGCGTTCATCGATTGAGCGCTTAGCTTGCCCCTCATCCGCCCTATCGGGCACCTTCTCCCCGTAAAACGGAGAGAAGGAAGGGCGGCGAACTCTTGCGTGATTAGTCCCCTTGCCCCGCTTGCGGGGAGAGGATTAGGGTGAGGGTTAAATGCCAGCCGCGGGAATGAGAAGGTCGCGTGAAAGCAGCCGTGGTTTGAACCTCACGCCTTCTTTACCCAGCGCCCGTCCTGGTTCTGCTGCCAGTAGGTGAGCGTATGCCCCTCGCCCTTCAGCGCCTTCCAATGTGCGCGCGCGGCCTCCAGCTGCGCCTGGTCGTAACCGTCGAACATGAACACCACGCGCTCGTAGCTTTCGACCGGCGGCGGTGCGGCGCCGTCGACGAGGAAGCGCACGGTCGCGCGGTTCCCGTTGCCCTCTCCCGCCGTCAACAGGACCGGCTGCTCTTCTGCGAAATCCGCGGCGTCCGTGCCGTGGGGCAGGAAACTGTCGTCGCGATAGGTCCACAGATGCGTGTCGAGCATGTCGCGCCGCTCCTCGTCCGCCGTCTGCACGACGACGCGCCAGCCGCGCTCGACGCTTTTGTCGAGCAGCGGCGGAAGCGCATCTTCGAGTTTCGATTCGGTCAGGTGATAGAACAGGATATCCGTCACGGGTGCGATCAGCCCTCGCAATTGGCGCGGACGAACTCGTCCAGCAGGCGCACGCCGAAGCCCGAACCCCAGGACTGGTTGACCTCGTCGGTCGGCGAGCCCATGGCGGTGCCGGCGATGTCGAGATGCGCCCACGGCGTATCCTTGACGAAGCGCTTGAGAAATTGTGCCGCGGTGATCGAGCCGGCGTAGCGGCCGCCGGTGTTCTTCATGTCGGCGAACTTGCTGTCGATCATCTTGTCATATTCCTTGCCGAGCGGCAGGCGCCACAGCCGTTCCTGGGTCGCCAGGCCCGCCGCCGTCAGCTGTCCCGCAAGCTTGTCGTCATTGCTGAACAGGCCTGCATGATGGCTTCCGAGCGCCACCATGACGGCACCGGTCAGCGTCGCCAGATTGATCATGAACTGCGGCTTGAACCGGTCATTGCAGTACCACAGCGCGTCGCACAGGACGAGTCGGCCTTCCGCGTCCGTATTGATGATCTCGATCGTCTGGCCGGACATGGAGGTGACGATGTCGCCGGGACGCTGGGCGTTGCCGTCGGGCATGTTTTCCACAAGGCCGATGATGCCGACGACATTCGCCTTGGCCTTGCGCGCCGCCAGCACATGCATCAGGCCTGTAACGGCCGCCGCCCCGCCCATGTCGCCCTTCATGTCCTCCATGCCGGCGCCGGGCTTGATCGAAATGCCGCCCGAATCGAACACGACGCCCTTGCCGATGAAGGCGACCGGCCTGTCTTTCGGTTTGCCGCCTTTCCACTGCATGACCGCAAGCCGCGGCGGCCGCACTGAGCCCTGCGCCACGCCAAGCAGCGCACCCATGCCGAGCCTCTTCATCTCCCGCTCGGTCAGGATTTCGACCTCGACGCCAAGCTTTTCGAGCTCTTTGGCCCTGGCTGCGAACTCGACCGGCCCCAGCACGTTCGCCGGTTCGTTGACGAGGTTGCGCGCGATGAAAACGCCTTCGGCGATCGCCTGGGAATTGGCGGCCGCCTTCTTGGCTGAAATCACGGCGCTGGTGACGATCGTCACCTTCACCGGCTTCGGCGGGCCCTTCTGCTCGTCGTCGTCCTTCTTCGTCGTCTTGTAGGTGTCGAAGCTGTAGGCGTTCATCTCCATGCCGAGCGCGAAATCCGCGGCCGCCTTGCCGGTGACCTCGACGCCCGGGGCATCGAGGAAAATCGTCACCTTGTCGGCGCCGCGCAGTTTCGCGGCCGCGGCGCCGCCCGCCTTTAGCCAGTCATGCGTGGAAAGGCCGGAACCATCGCCGAGTCCGAGAACCACGATTCGGTCGACCGGCGCCCCTTGCGGTGCAACGATATCGAGCGTGCTCAGCGACTTGGCCTTGAATTTCGCAATCCGCGCAGCCTTGGCAATAATTGCCTCCGGATCGGCTTCCGCAGCGCCAGCCGCCTCTTTTCCGTCAACAGTCTTGAGCAGGATAGCCAGACCACCGGTCAAACGTGCTGATTTGCTGAAACCGATTTCGAATTTCATCGCCATGAAGATACTCCAGAAGGGCCGCGGGCCGGCGCCGTTATGTTACATGGCGGTGACAGTGGCAAACATTCGCCATCGACCGCAAGCCCGCAAACAGGTCTGTGCACCCTTCTTGGTTTTGATGGCCTTGGCAAGACGCGAGCGTATGTTTACATGCTGTTAACTTTCATTCTTTGCCGTGCATTAGCCCTGCCCCTTTACAATTTGGTTGTCGTGGAAAACTTGCAAACCGGTCCGATCAGCGCAATAGGGACATCTGGTGCGATCCGACGCCTGTCGGCGGCGTCGGACGGGGCAAGCGACAGGAAGATGAGCCAGGACCGGGCATGAAACTGATCGAGCGCTATATCCTGAGGCGGGCAACGGGCATGTTCCTTGCCACGCTGCTGCCGCTGATGGCGATCGTCTGGACGACGCAGGCGCTTGCCAGCATCAATCTGGTGACCGACAGCGGCCAGTCCATCCTCGCCTTCCTCAAGCTGGCAACGCTGATCCTGCCCTCGATCATCCCGCTGATCCTGCCCTTCGCCCTGGTGATCGGCGTGGCGCAGACGCTGACTGCGATGAACGCCGATTCGGAGCTCACCGTGCTGAATGCCGCCGGCGCCTCGCGCATGACGATCATCCGGCCGGTCCTTTATCTCGGCATCGCGCTCAGCGTCCTGTCCTTTGCGGTCGACAATTTCATCGAACCCTATTCACGCATGGCCGTGCGCAAGATGATCGCCACCGCCCATGCCGACCTCCTGTCGTCCGTGGTGCAGGAAAACACCTTCCGCAAGATTGCCGAGGGCCTCTATGTCCAGGTAGCCGCGCGCCGCAGCGGCGGCGTCCTGCACGGGATTTTCGTCGCCGATTCCCGCAACCCGGCCTATGAGCTGGTCTATTATGCCCGCGAGGGCGCGGTCGACGAAAACGGCTCGGCGCTGGTGATGAAGGACGGCGAGGTGCACCGCAAGCTTCCGGACAGCAATGTCTCGATCATCAAGTTCGATTCCTATGCCTTCGACCTCACGGACCTGACCAAGATGGCCGGCGAAGCCACCATCCGCGCGAAGGACCGGGACCTGTTTTTCCTGCTGGATCCTGATCCCAAGGACCCGGTCTACGAGAAGAACCCGATGTCCTTTTCGGCAGAATTGCACCGCCGTTTCACCGAGTGGACCTTTCCCCTGCTGTTCGCGCTGATTGCGCTGGTCGTCAGCAGCGATGCGCGGTCACATCGCGAAGCCCGCATGCATCCGATGATTACCGCCCTCCTGACCTGCCTTTTCGTCCGCTGGGCGACTTTCTACGCCGCCAATGGCGCGGAGGAATCAGCCGCCTTCGTTCCGGTCATGTATCTGATTCCGCTGGCAACCGGCTATCTGGCGGTGCGTCAGTTGATCGGCAACAAGCGGCTTGAGATTCCGCTGACCTGGGAGCAGAAGCTCAACGAGGTGCTGGTTCGCCTGCGCATTGCCAAGGTCGCGCCTGCCTCCGACGGGAACCAGTCCGCATGATATTCACCACGCTCGGGCGTTATTTCTTCAGGCGATACGCGGTGACGACCTTCTGGTTCCTCACCGGCATTTTCGCACTGATCTTCATCATCGATTTCAGCGAACTCTCCAATCGGATGTCGCAATTGCCGCGATACTCAGTCGCGGGCGCCCTTCTGATGACGACGTTCCGCATTCCGATGATCCTGCAGCAGACAGTTCCCTTCGTCGCGCTGTTTGCCGGCATGGCGGCACTGATCTCGCTCAACCGCCGCTATGAGCTGGTCGTGACGCGGGCCGCCGGTATTTCCGTCTGGCAATTCCTGCAGCCTTTCGTCATCGGCGCGCTCCTGTTCGGCATCCTGGCGGTGATCGCTCTCAATCCGATCGCCGCCTGGGGAACGAAGCAGGCCGAAGCGCTGGAAGCGGAATGGGGAAGCTCGTCCTCCGCCCACTCGGCGATCTCCATCCCCTGGTTGCGGCAGATCTACGGAAACGACGATACGATCATCGGCGCCCGCTCGGTACAGGACGAGGGCAGGACGCTGGTCAACGTCACGGTGCTCCATTTCGATCCGCTCGGCACGATCGTTTCGAGACAGGATGCCGCAACGGCAAAACTGGAAGATGGTTACTGGCTCCTTAACGCCGTGACGGAAACGCGCAACGGGCAGCTGCCACGGCGTCTCGCCACGGCACAACTGCCGACCCATCTGAAGCCGGAATTCGTTCAGGAAACGCTTACAAAGGCTGATTCCATTCAGTTTTTTGACCTGCAGCGCAAAATTGAAGTGGCGAAATCATTTGGCTTCCCGACAAACGGCATGGAAACCCAGTTCCATTCCATGCTTTCGCTTCCTCTGCTTCTGGTGGCAATGACGCTGATCGCTGCAAGCGTCTCTCTAAAATTTAGCCGGTTTAACCAATCGAGGCCGGTGATTCTCGGTGGCATCCTTTCGGGCTTCGTGCTTTATGTCGTCACCGTGCTTGTCAAAGCATTCGGGAGTAGCGGCATAGTGCCTCCGTTCGTTGCAGCCTGGTTGCCAGTTGTTGTAGCGATGGCACTCGGCTCTACGATTCTATTGCATGAGGAAGATGGCTAGTGGCGGCAGGCAACCGCAAACATATCAGGCTGCTCACGGCCCTTCTGCTTTCCGGCGTTACGTTCCAGGCGTTTACCCCGATCGCACCGGCTTGGGCACAAGCAACCAATATCGATTCGCTTCAGCCGAAGCTCCCCGAAGATGCCAAGATGCTTCTCTCGGCCAACGAGCTCGTCTACAATCAGGACGCCGAGCGAGTGATCGTGCGCGGCGCCGTGCAGATCAATTATGGCGGCTACCAGATGGTCGCCCAGCAGGTCGAATACAGCCAGAAGACCGGGCGCATCATTGCGACCGGCGAGATCGAACTCATCGAACCCGGCGGCAACAAGGTCTACGCCGACAAGATGGACGTGACGGACAATTTCGCCGATGGCTTCATCGAAACGATGCGGCTTGAAACGACCGACCTTACGAAGCTGGCCGCGGTCACCGGCGAGCGGCGCAACGGCGAGGAAATGATCCTCAACAATGCCGTCTACACCGCCTGCACGCCCTGCGCGACCAATCCGGACCATCGCTCGCTCTGGCACGTCAAGGCGCAGCGCATCGTCCAGAACGGCAAGACCCATACCGTTCGCATGGAGAATGCCAGGTTCGAGCTGTTCGGCAAGCCGATCATGTTTCTGCCCGTGCTCGAGGTTCCGGACCACACGGTGAAGCGCAAGAGCGGCTTCCTGTTTCCTAAATTCAAATACACGCAAAAACTCGGCGCCGGTGTCGGGATCCCCTATTACTGGGCGATTTCCCCCTATATGGACGCCACCGTCACCGCGACCGGTTTGACCCGCCAGGGTTTCCTGCTCGAGGGCGAGTTCCGCCAGCGGTTCGAAAACGGCGAACACATCCTCAGCATGGCCGGCATCAACCAGATGGACCGCGACAGTTTTACCGAAGGCACCGTCGATGCCAAGGAGACCGCCCGTGGCATGATCGCCTCGAAGGCGAGGTTCGAGATCAATCCGCGCTGGACGTTCGGCTGGAATGTCCTGGTGCAGAGCGACAACAACTTCGCCAAGACCTACGAGCTTTCGACCTTCGACGGGACGACCTACACGAACCAGGTCTATCTGACCGGTCTTGGCAAGCGCAATTACTTCGACGCCCGCGCCTTCTACTTCGATATCCAGGATGCCGACCTCGACAGCCTTGCCGAAAACAAGCAGCCCATTGCGCAGGTGACGGATTATTCCTACACGGCGCCTGAGCCGGTGCTTGGCGGCGAGTTGAACGCCAATTTCAACCTCACCAACGTCAAGCGCAACCGCGAGGACGAACTGCAGGTCAGCGTGCCCGGTCCTGACGTGTTTCGCTATCGGGGGCTGGAAGGCAGCTACCAGCGGTTTACCGCCGAAGCCGAATGGAAGCGCAATTTCATCCTTCCGGGCGGACTGTCGCTGACGCCGATGCTTGCCGCACGCGGCGACCTGACCGGCACGTCGATGACCGAGCCGGCCAATTATACCGGCAACTTTAACGACGACGACGCGGCCGCCCGGCGCATGCTGACGGCGGGAATCGATGCGCGCTATCCCATTCTGCTGACGACCGATTACAGCAGCCACATCATCGAGCCGATCGCCCAGGTCTTTGCCCGTCCCGACGAGGAATATGCCGGCGGTCTGCCGAACGAGGACGCACAGAGCTTCGTCTTCGATGCAACGACGCTGTTCGACCGCGACAAGTTCTCCGGCTATGATCGCATCGAGGGCGGCACGCGGGCCAATCTCGGCGTCCGCTACACCGGCGCGCTCGGCAACGGCTACGCGCTGCGCGCCATTGCCGGCCAGTCCTTCCATCTGGGCGGGCTGAATTCCTTTGCGACGGACGACCTGGTCAAGGCCGGTGCAAATTCCGGGCTGGAAACAGACAGTTCGGATTATGTCGCCATGTTCGGCATCGATGCCCCCTCCGGCATCACGACAAGCCTGAGCGGCCGTTTCGACGAGAGCAGTTTCGACCTGCAGCGCGCCGATGCAACGATCGGCTACCAGGGCATCTTCTGGCAGGCCGCGCTGACCTACACCAGCATCCAGGCGCAACCGCTTTACGGATCGACGAGCGACCAGGACGAAATCCAGACGGCGGCCGCATACAAGTTCCGGGACTACTGGTCGGTTTTCGGTTCGGTCACCTACGACCTGAACAGCAACGTCGTGACTCGCAACGGCATCGGCATCACCTATGACGACCGCGACACGATCTTCTCGCTGGTCTACAAGGAAGAGCGCGATACCGATCAGACCGTCGCAAACGACTGGTCGATCGGCGCCCGCATCAGTTTCCGTACATTGGGCGACATCAATGTCGGCGACACCGACTTCGACGGCCTGAACTGAGCGGCGCACATCGCTTGCTGGGGCAGCCGCAAGGTCTGCCTGCGTCGCGCTGCAGGTCTTGTCATTGTTCGGCCGCATGTATTATGCATCTTGCGAGGAAACGCGCAGGACGGTTGCGCTCGGCACAAGATCACTACCTCCGGGGCTTCGCAGTCGGGGAAGACGAAAAGGATAAGACATGGGCGGGAAACTCTCGATCACACGCGCGGTTTCGACACTGATCCTCGCCTGCGGCATCGCATTTGCGGCAGCGCCGGCGGCGGTGCAGGCCGCGAGCAAGGTCGTCGCCGTCGTCAACGGCACGCCCATCACCTCCGGCGATGTCGCCAAGCGTGCTGCGTTTCTGCGCCTGCAGCGGCATGCCGGCGGCCAGGCCGCCGCCCGCCAGGAACTGATCGACGAAGTTCTCAAGCGCGCCGAAGTCGTCAGGGTCGGCGCCTCCGTCAGCACGAGCGATGTCGATGCGGCGGTCGGCCGCTTTGCGGCCGGCAACAAGCTCACCGTCCAGCAACTGTCGCAGGTGCTCGACCAGGCCGGCGTCGGCCTCGAGCACTTCAAGAGCTACGTCGCCGTGGCGATGAGTTGGCCGCGCGTGGTGAATGCCCGGTTCGGCGGTGGCGGAAACGGCCGTCTTTCCAACGAGGAACTCGTCCGGCGCATGCAGGAAAACGGCGGCAACAAGCCGGTGACGACGGAATATTTCCTGCAACAGGTGATCTTCGTGGTACCCGCCTCCAAGCGCAACGCCATCATCGGCAAGCGCCAGGCGGAAGCCAACGCGTCGCGCTCGAAGTATCCCGGCTGCGAACAGGCCAAGGTGTTTGCCGCCACGATGCGGGACGTTTCGATCCGCAATCTCGGCCGCATGATGGTGCAGGAGATCCCCGGGGACTGGAAGCCACTGGTCGAAAAGGCCGGCGACGGCAACACGACGGCGACGCGCGTGACGGATAAGGGCGTCGAATATCTCGGCATCTGCAAGAAGCGCCAGGTTTCCGACGACCTTGCCGCCGAAGTCGTCTTCCGCGCCGAGGATATCGGCAAGAAGAACCAGGGCGAGGACGCCAACAGCAAGAAATACATCGAGGAACTGCGCAAGCGCGCGCAGATCATCGACAAATAACCGCACTCCCATGACCGCAACCGCAAGCGACAGGCCGCTTGCCCTGACCATGGGCGATCCGGCCGGCATTGGCCTCGACATCAGCCTTGCCGCCTGGGCGAACAGAAAGGCCTGGCAGACTCCGCCTTTCATCATGATCGGCGATCCCGTCGCCCTTGCCGAGCGCGCCCGCCTGCTTGGCCATGACATCGCGATGCGTGAAGCGGAATGCGCCGAAGCGATTGCCGCTTTCGACGCAGCGCTGCCGGTCCTGCCGGTTGCCTGCGCCGCGCCCGCCATGCCGGGCGAGCCCGATTCCGCCAATGCCGGCGCCATCACCGGCGCGATCGAAACGGCGGTGCGGCTGACGATGGAAGGTGCCGCTTGCGCCGTCGTCACCAATCCGATCGCCAAATCGGTTCTCTACCAAGCCGGCTTCCGATTCCCCGGACATACCGAATTCCTCGCCGATATCGGTGAACGCATGACCGGCGAAAAATTGCTGCCGATCATGCTTTTGGCCGGGCCGAAGCTGAAGGCCGTCCCGGTGACGATCCACATCCCTCTGAAGGACGTGCCGGCGCAGCTGACTTCCGACCTGATCTACCGGACCTGCACGATCACCGCGCGTGACCTGAAGCGGCGGTTCGGGCTTGCCTCGCCGCGCCTCGCGGTGGCGGGCCTCAACCCGCATGCCGGCGAAAACGGTGCCCTCGGTCTCGAGGACGATGCGATCATCCGCCCGGTCATCGATCGCCTGAAGGCCGAGGGGCTCGACATCATCGGGCCCCTGCCCGCCGATACCATGTTCCATGACCGCGCCCGCGCAACCTATGACGTGGCGATCTGCATGTATCACGACCAGGCGCTGATCCCGGTCAAGGCGCTCGGCTTCGACGACAGCGTCAACGTCACGCTCGGCCTTCCCTTCATCCGCACCTCGCCGGACCATGGCACGGCGTTCAGCCTTGCGGCCAAGGGCGTTGCCCGCGCCGACAGCCTCGTGGCCGCGCTGAAGATGGCGCGAGAGCTTGCCGACAACGCTGCGAAAGCGAACGGCTGATGGCGGCAATCGACGGCCTGCCGCCGCTGCGCGACGTCATCCAGCGCCATGGCCTCGATGCCAGGAAGGCATTGGGCCAGAACTTTCTGTTCGACCTCAACCTCACCCAGAAAATCGCCCGCACGGCCGGGTCGCTGGAGGGCGTGACAGTGATCGAGGTCGGCCCCGGGCCCGGCGGTCTCACCCGCGCCATCCTGTCGCTCGGCGCCAAAAAGCTGATCGCCATCGAGCGGGACAGCCGCTGCCTGCCGGCGCTCGCCGAGATCGCCGATCACTATCCCGGCCGCCTGGAGGTGATCGAGGGCGACGCCCTGAAGATCGACTTCGAGAACCTCGTGACCGATGGCCCGGTCCGCATCATCGCCAACCTGCCCTACAATGTCGGCACGCAACTTTTGGTCAACTGGCTGTTGCCGAAAGCCTGGCCGCCCTTCTACCAGTCGATGACGCTGATGTTTCAGCGCGAGGTTGGCCTGAGGATCGTGGCGGAAGAAAACGATGATCATTACGGCCGGCTCGGCGTGCTCTGCGGCTGGCGGACGCAGGCGCGCATGGCCTTCGACGTGCCGCCGCAGGCGTTTTCGCCGCCGCCGAAGGTAACCTCGTCCGTGGTCCATCTGGAACCGCTGGAAAACCCGATCCCCTGCTCTGCCGCCGCCCTGGAAAAGGTGACGATGGCCGCCTTCGGCCAGCGCCGCAAGATGCTGCGCCAGAGCGTCAAGTCGATCGGCGGCGAGGCCCTGCTGGCCAAGGCCGGCATCGACCCGCAACGCCGCGCCGAAACGCTCTCCGTCGAAGAATTCTGCCGGATCGCCAACTGCCTTTGAAGGTCGCAAGGCAATCGTCGGCGGAGAATTTACCCCCCCTCTGCCACTTCGTGACATCTCCCCCTCAAGGGGGAGATTATTCTCGTCCCTCAGCCGCATTCCAAAACTGTGGGGAAGGCGACTGCACGGCCAATCTCCCCCCTTGAGGGGGAGATGTCACGGAGTGACAGAGGGGGGTTAACCGCACGTCATTGTATGGGTGACCACTCTAAAGCTTCGGCGTTTCCGTCAACAGCCCGTTGACGAACTCGAACAATCCCGGGCGGCGGTCGCGGCGCAGGCGTTCAGCCTCGACGATCGCCTTGACGGAGGCAAACGCGCTGTCGAGGTCCTCGTTGACGACGATATAGTCGTACTCGATCCAGTGCTCGATCTCGGCCCGCGAATTGGCAAGCCGTGTATGGATCACCTCTTCCGTGTCCTCGGCGCGCCGGTGCAGGCGCGATTGCAGTTCGGCCATCGACGGCGGCAGGATGAAGATTGACACGACATCGCCGCCCATCTTCTCCTGCAGCTGCTGGGCGCCTTGCCAGTCGATGTCGAACAGCATGTCGCGGCCATCGGCCATGGCCTGTTCCACCGCGTCGCGCGGCGTGCCGTAGAAATTGCCGTGCACCTCGGCCCATTCCAGGAGCGCGTCGGTCTGGCGCAGGCCCTCGAACTCACGGATCGACTTGAAGAAGTAGTGACGGCCTTCGATCTCGCTCGGGCGGCGCTTGCGCGTCGTCACGCTGACGGAGATGCTCATCTGCGGATCGGCTTCCAGGAGGTTGCGTGCAATCGTCGACTTGCCGGCACCGGAGGGTGACGAGATCACCAGCATGAGGCCGCGGCGCTGAATGGCTTTTGTGGATGGTGGGCTGGCGGGGCTCATGGTCACTCCAGATTTTGGACCTGTTCACGAAACTGGTCGATGACGACTTTCAGTTCGATGCCGGCGGCAGTCACCGTTGCGGCATTCGACTTGGAACAGATCGTATTCGATTCGCGGTTAAATTCCTGGGAAAGGAAATCGAGTTTCCGGCCAACCGGGCCGCCCTTCTCCAGAAGATCGCGGGCAGCGGCGACATGCGTGCGCAGCCGGTCGATCTCCTCGCGGATATCGGCCTTGGCCGCCAAAAGCGCCACCTCGCCATAGAGGCGGTCCTGATCGATCGTCACGCCGCCATCCAGCACCAGAGCCACCTGCTGCGCCAGCCGGGCGGCGATCGACTGCGGGCTGCGCGACGGATCCACCTCGATCTGCCCGGTCAGCAGGGCGATCTTTTCGATCTGGTCGAGCAGCACCCGGCAGAGCGCGGCACCTTCGGTCTCGCGCATGGCGGTGATGTCGGCGAGAGCGAGTTTCAGGCCAACCAGGAGGTCCCCGTCGCGGGCGGCGCGCTCGCCCTCCTGTTCCTCGGGCTCCCGGAAATCGACGACGCCACGAATGGCAAGCAGCGTGTCGAGCCGCAGCGGCGCGGGGTCGATCACATCGCGCAACTGCTCGCGCAGCGCCAGTACGGCTGCCAGCGCACCCTGGTTGACCACGGTTTCAACCCCGGCCTCGCTGGTGTTCACGGTCAGGTTCACCTGCATGTTGCCGCGCGAAAAACACTCCGCCACCAGCTTGCGAACATCGGCTTCCAGATGTTCGGTGCCGGTCGGCAGCCGCAGCCGCAGATCGAGACCCTTGCCGTTGACCGAGCGCAGTTCCCACGCCCAGCGATAGCGCCCGGAGGTTCCCTCGCGGCGGGCAAATCCGGTCATGGATTGCAGCGGCATCGTCTTCTCCTTGCTCCTCGCAGCGCGCAGCCGGACCGGCTGGCATGGCGCGCGGGAATGTTTGAAATGGTGCATGAATGTGTACGGCTCCGGCACGGTTGACCGCAAGGGTCAAGCGGGCCGGAGCCGTATCATCCACAAGCGTGGTACCGATTATTCCTGAACGGTCGCCGGTTCTGCCGCCTTGGCTGCGGCTGCGGCCTTCTCGGCCTCCAGCTTGCGCCAGCGGCGGACATTGTTGTTGTGCTCGTCGAGCGTGGCTGCGAACACATGCCCGCCGGTGCCGTCGGCCACGAAATAGAGATCCGATGTGCGCGACGGGTTGGCAACGGCCTCCAGCGCGGCGCGGCCGGGATTGGCGATCGGCGTCGGCGGCAGACCCTTGATCAGATAGGTGTTGTAGGGCGTCTGCTTGTCGAGGTCCGATTTCAGGATCGGCCGGTCGGCCGGTTTTCCGTCGCCGCCGAAAATGCCGTAGATGATCGTCGGGTCGGACTGCAGGCGCATGCCCTTTTCCAGCCGGTTGATGAAGACGGAGGCTACGCGCGAGCGTTCGTCGGCGATGCCCGTTTCCTTCTCGACGATCGATGCCAGCGTCAGGAACTCCTCGCGGCTGGAGATCGGCAGGTCCGGATCACGGCGATCCCAGATCTGATCGACCAGGGCCTTCTGCGCAGCTGCCATCTGCGCGACGATTTCGCTGCGCTTGGTGCCGCGCGAGAATTTATAGGTGTCGGGACGCAACGTGCCTTCGGCAGGCAGTTCCGCCGGCAAATCGCCTTCCAGCACCGGGTCCGCACTCAGCTTGCTGAACATCTGCTTGACGGTCAGGCCTTCCGGCAGCGACACGGAGTAAAGGATCGACTTGCCCGATTTCAGCAGTTGCATGATCTCCTGCATCGAGGAGCCTGCCTTGATTTCGTACTCGCCGGCCTTCAGCGTGTCATCGTCCAGATAGGCTTCCGACATGAAGCGGAAGACGCGCCCATCGGAAACGATATTGTTGCGCTCGAGACTGCCTGCGATTTCCTGAATGCCGGCACCGTTGCGCACTATGAAATTGGTGTTTGCCGTCAGCGGGCCTTTGGCCTCGTAGGCCGTCATCGCGTAATAAATGGTCGCGGCGGCAGCGACCGTCAGACAAACGATGACGGTCATGACGAAATTCAGAAAGATGACGACCTGGCTTTTCGCCTTGCGCGACCGCTTCGGCGGCTGCGGCACCTTTTCCGGACGAAGGGCTTCGCTCGCCGATTTCGGAATGATCGGGCCGTTGTTGCCGGCGTCGCTGCGGCCGAAAGGCACTGCGCTGTTTTCGTTTGCGTCGTTCACGAGTGTCCTGGTTCTGGAGTTCGCATCATGCACGTCCCAATCCCTGATGCGAACTCCAGAAGAGTACCAGGAAAGAGAATCATTTCGCTGCGACTATAGCAATCTACGCCGTCTGCCTTGTGTCAGCATGACCTGGCGACACCCGGCACAGCGGTCTCCGGTCACAAATCGTCCCTATTGCACGTTTGAACCGAGCAATGCGGCAAAAGCTGGATAAGGGATGCATTTAAAGCATCAAATACGGTAAGCCGGCGACATGGCGCGCCGACACGGGGCCTCAGAGGGGCCCCGCGAGCGCCGATATCAGGCGAGACGGCGCAGGACGAGGGAGGCGTTCGTACCGCCGAAACCGAAGGAATTCGACAGGGCGACATTGATATCGCGCTTGCGCGCAACATGCGGCACCAGGTCGATCTTCGTTTCGACCGAAGGATTGTCGAGATTGAGCGTCGGCGGCGCGACATTGTCGCGGATCGCCAGCGCGCAGAAGATCGCCTCCACCGCACCGGCAGCGCCGAGCAGATGGCCGATCGCCGACTTGGTCGAAGACATGGAAACCCTGCTTGCGTGCTCGCCAAGAACGCGCTCTGCGGCGCCAAGCTCGATCGTGTCCGCCATGGTGGAGGTGCCGTGCGCGTTGATATAGTCGATGTCGGCTGCCGTCAGGCCGGCGCGCTTCAGCGCCATCTGCATGCAGCGGTAGGCGCCGTCGCCGTCTTCGGCGGGCGCGGTGATGTGGAAGGCGTCGCCTGAGAGGCCGTAGCCCACGACTTCCGCATAGATCCTTGCGCCGCGCGCCTTGGCATGTTCGAGCTCTTCCAGCACGACGATGCCGGCGCCCTCGCCCATGACGAAGCCGTCACGATCCCTGTCATACGGGCGCGATGCCTTTTGCGGATCGTCGTTGTGTTGGGTGGACAGCGCCTTGCAGGCTGCAAAGCCGGCAAGGGCGATGCGCGAAATCGGCGATTCCGTGCCGCCCGCGACCATCACGTCGGCATCGCCAAGCGCGATCAGGCGGCTCGCATCGCCGATCGCATGGGCGCCGGTCGAACAGGCGGTGACGACCGAATGGTTGGGTCCGCGCAGCTTGTGGCGGATCGAGACCTGGCCGGAGGCGAGATTGATCAGACGGCCGGGGATGAAGAAGGGGGAAACGCGGCGGGGGCCCTTGTCGCGCAAGGTGATGCCGCCATCGACGATGCCTTCGAGACCTCCGATGCCCGAACCGATCAGGACGCCGGTGGCAATCTGGTCCTCGTCGGATTTCGGGTGCCAGTCGGCATCGGCAAGCGCCATGTCAGCTGCAGCCATCGCGTAGATGATGAAATCGTCGACCTTGCGCTGTTCTTTCGGTTCCATCCAGTTGTCGGGATTGAACGTGCCGTCGGTGCCATCTCCGAACGGCAGGCGGCAGGCAATCCTCGCAGGCAGGTCTTCGACTTCGAATTCAGTCACCCGGCGGGCGGCATTGCCTCCGGCAATCAGCCGCGACCAGCTGATCTCGGTTCCACAACCCAATGGAGATACCATGCCGGTACCGGTGATAACGACACGTCTCATAGCCCGTGATCCACCCTGCCTGTTAATTCCAGAACCGGACCGGACCACATGCTAAAACCGGACCCGTACATCCATTTCCGTGATGTTCATATCGCGCAATCAGGTACGGAAGCCATCAGGCCTTCCTTAAATGCGCTTGCTGCCCCCAAAAAAGGGAGCCTGCCCCGCCTGGGGACTTGAAGGCGGGCCGCGACGCGCCCCGCCCTGCACCGGCTTAGGCCTGTGCCTTTTCGATGAACTTGACGGCGTCGCCGACCGTCAGGATCGAATCCGCTGCATCATCGGGAATTTCGACGCCGAACTCTTCTTCGAATGCCATGACCAGTTCGACGGTGTCGAGCGAGTCCGCGCCCAGATCGTCGATGAAGCTTGCGCCTTCCGAAACCTTTTCGGCATCGACGCCAAGATGATCAATAACAATTTTCTTTACGCGTTCTGCTACGTCGCTCATGTCGGATTCCTCGACCTTTGTTTTTTCTCAACGATGCCGTGCTGACATCGGTACCCTATTAACGCCAGAGAGATCAAGAACGATCACCCCGGCAATCTCTTCAACCGCAAGAGCGGCAAACCACGCGCTGCAAAAGATGGCGTGTGCCTCATATCTTCCGATCGACTGCGCACAGTCATGGCCCGCTTAACACGGTTTATGTCTGTCGCAAAGTCCGAAAATGGCCGGGAATGGCTTGGTCAACACGCAATTCCCGGTATTTCCGCCCTGCCCCTTCGATTAACGCGAAAACGCGGCAGCGCAGGCGTTTACCGCCCTCAGATCATCGCCATGCCGCCGTTCACATGGATCGTCTGGCCGGTCACGTAAGCCGCCTCGTTGGAGGCGAGATAGGCGACGGCGGCGGCGACTTCCGCACCGGTTCCCATCCGCTTCATCGGGATGGCGCCCATGATGGCGTCCTTCTGCTTGTCGTTCAGCTTGCCGGTCATGGCGCTCTCGATGAAACCGGGCGCGACGCAGTTGACGGTGACGTTGCGGGTGGCGATCTCCTGCGCCAGCGATTTGGAGAAGCCGATCATGCCCGCCTTGGAGGCGCAGTAGTTGGCCTGGCCCGGATTGCCGGTGACGCCGACGATCGAGGTGATGTTGATGATACGGCCATGGCGGCGGCGCATCATCGGATGGGTCAATTCGCGCGTCAGCCGGAAGACCGAGGTCAGGTTGACTTCCAGCACCGCGTCCCAGTCCTCGTCGCTCATGCGCACGAACAGGCCGTCCTTGGTGATACCGGCATTGTTGACGAGGATGTCGACGCCGGAAAGTTCGCTTTCCGCCTTTTCGCCGAGCGCCTTGACGGCGCCACGGTCGGCAAGGTTCGCCGGAAACAGGTGGACGCGCTCGCCGAGCTCGTTGCCGAGCGCTTCGAGCTTTTCGACGCGGGTGCCGTGCAGGCCCACGATGGCGCCCTGCGCATGCAGGATGCGGGCGATCTCTTCGCCGATGCCGCCGGATGCGCCGGTGACGAGAGCCTTGCGGCCAGACAGATCGAACATTGTGATTTCCTCTTGTTAGAGCGAATAGTTGTTAGTCGTTCGTGAGTAGTTATGAGAGAAAACCAGTGCTCACGTGGCGAGCGGCACCTAATCACTACTCACTGCCGACCACTCACGTCTCGTCACTAGACGAGAGCAGCAATTGCCGCGTCGATGTCGGCGGGGGAATTGACGGCGCTGCCGGTCACCGTCTTGTCGATGCGGCGAGCAAGACCGGTCAGCACCTTGCCGGAGCCGATCTCGTACAGAGTCTTCACGTCGTTTGCGGCGAACCACTCGACGGTCTCGCGCCAGCGGACCTGGCCGGTCACCTGTTCGACCAGAAGGCTTGCGATCACCTGCGCATCCGTCACCGGCGCGGCCCGTACATTGGCGAGCAGCGGCACGGCCGGATTGCTCTTCGCCACCGTTGCGAGGGCCTCGCGCATGGCGTCGGCCGCCGGCGCCATCAGCGCCGAATGGAAGGGCGCGGACACGGGCAGAAGGATAGCACGCTTTGCCCCCTTCTCGGTCGCCAGCATCGCCGCCTTTTCGACCGCGGCCTTCTCGCCGGAAATCACCAGCTGGCCGCCGCCATTGTCGTTGGCGATCTGGCAGGAGCCGAGCGCCGACGCTGCCGCGCAGATCGCGTCGACATCGCCATGCTCCAGGCCGATGATCGCCGCCATCGCGCCCTTGCCTACGGGCACCGCCGCCTGCATGGCATTGCCGCGGATGCGCAGGAGCCGCGCCGTGTCGGCGAGCGAGAACGTGCCGGCGGCACAGAGCGCCGAATATTCGCCAAGCGAATGGCCGGCGACATAGGCGACCTTGGATTTCAGATTAAGCCCCTTGGCCTCGAGCACGCGAATGGCGGCGATCGACACCGCCATCAAAGCCGGCTGGGCATTGGCCGTCAGCGTCAGCGTCTCCTCCGGGCCGTTCCACATGATGTCCGAGAGCTTGTCGCCGAGCGCGTCGTCGACCTCGGCAAAGACGGCTGCTGCCTCCGGAAAGGCATCTGCCAGGTCCTTGCCCATGCCGAGCGCCTGGCTGCCCTGTCCAGGAAATGTGAATGCGATTGCCATGGGGATGTCCTTCCCTTCAATTTTCCTCTCCATTCACATTCCTTGCGTCCGAGTCAAGGCTTGAGCGGCCTTCGGCCCGTCTATGCATCGGGTGCGCGCTTTTCTCTTGCGCCGCAGCAAACAGCCACTACATTCGCCGGCAAACCAGATCGAGGCACTTTCATGCGCTACAAGACACTCGGCCGCACCGGCATCACCGTTTCCGAAATCTGCCTGGGCACCATGACCTGGGGCAGCCAGAACCCGGAAAGCGAAGCCCACGAGCAATTGGACTATGCCGTCGGCCAGGGCATCAACTTCATCGACACGGCTGAACTCTATCCGGTGACGCCGCTTTCGGCCGAAACGCAGGGCCTCACCGAAGCCTATATCGGCACCTGGCTGAAGAAGCGCGGCAAGCGCGACGATGTAGTGATCGCCACCAAGGTCGCCGGCCCCGGACGCCCCTATATCCGCGGCGGCAGCCCGATGAGCCCCGCCACGATGCGGATCGCGCTCGATGAAAGCCTGAAACGGCTGCAGACGGACTATGTCGATCTCTATCAGCTGCACTGGCCGAACCGCGGCCATTACCACTTCCGCAACGCCTGGACCTACGACCCGTCGAAACAGGACAGGGCGGCGGTACCGGCCGAGCTCCTGGCGCTCCTCGAAACGCTCGGAGAGTTCGTCAAAGCGGGCAAGATCCGCGCCGTCGGCCTGTCGAACGACACCGCCTGGGGCACAATGACGATGCTGTCGCTGGCCGAGAAGCACCGCCTGCCGCGCATCGCCTCGATCCAGAACGAATACAACTTCCTCTACCGCGCCTTCGATCTCGATCTTGCCGAGGTCAGCCATCACGAGGATGTCGGCCTGCTCGCCTATTCGCCGCTCGCCGCCGGCCTGATGAGCGGCAAGTATCTCAACGGCGCGTGCCCGCAAGGCTCGCGCCTCAGCATCAATGGCGACCTCGGCGGACGCTATACCGAATATCAGGAAGGAGCCGTCGCCGCCTACGCCGAGCTCGCCCGCACCCACGGCCTCGATCTCGCCCAGATGCAGCTTGCCTTCAGCCTTACCCGGCCCTTCATGACCTCGGTCATCATCGGTGCGACGAGCATTGCACAGCTGAAGACGAATATCGGTGCGAGGGATGTCAGGCTGTCAGCCGAGGTGTTGAAGGGAATCGGGCGGCTGCACCGCCAGTTCCCGGCGCCGATCTGAGCACGCGTCGGTGGCGGCTCCATAACAGAGAGTGTGAGACCGGCACCGGCTGCGGATCCTCCGCACCATACAAAAATGGCCTGCAGGCAGCAGGCCATTGTGCGACCTCAAAGGATCAGGAACGCTTCCTGATCGTGCCGTAGACGATGTTGCGGTTCTCGCCGAACCAGACACTCGCCTCGACGCTGTTGCGCTCGACGCTCGAATTGATGACGTTCCACATGTCCGCCTCCGAGCGCAGGAGTAGTGCCCAGTTCATGTACGATTCCATATAGCCGTCGTCGGCCATGCCCTTGGCGAAATTGGCGAAGAGGAAGACACCGCCCGGCTTGAGCATGTCCATGCAGGTCTGCGTCAGCTTCACCGCAACCTTGTCGGCAAGATAGTCGTAGAGACCGGCGGCATAGATGAAGTCAAACTTGCCGAGCTGATGCTTCTTGCTGAGCAGCCCGCGGACGGAACCATCGATTGCCTCGATGCTGGTGCCCTGGAAATCCCGGGCGATCGATCCGATGCTGAGCGGGTCCTGATCGAGGGCGACCCACCGCCTGATCTGCCCGTTCTTCAGGGCGACCGAGCTGTCGGCTTCACGCAGGTGGCCTGCGGCGACGGTGAGTATCTCCGTTTCCGGGCCTTTTTCCGCCGCGATCTCGTCGACATAGCGGGTCAGGATGTCGCGCCGCTCCCTGACGGCGACAGGGCCCGGGGCGTTGCGGGTATATTCATAAATTCCGAGCCCAAGCGGAGTGGACTTTGCCACTTCGTGGGCAACGGCGGGGTGGCCATAGATGAAGTCGATCAGGCTCGCGTCACCGGAATAGCCGCGCGGCTTTTCGAAAGACCAGCGGGTGAACGGATCCTGCTGAAAGATCTTCGCCGACGGATGGCTCTGCACGATCGGGATCAGCTCCTGCCAGACGCTTGGCTCGAACTTGTTGCGCGTCTCATGAAGCGCGCCGATAAGCCACTTTACAGTCTGGGCCGGATCGCTGCGTTCTTCGATCCGCTGCAGGGCAATTGACAGCACGAGCGCCAGTTCGGCTTTCGCCGTTGCCAGTTGCTCGTCGTGTCGATCGGTTTTGGAGGAAGAAAGTTCGGTGATGATGGATTGGGGGGTGATCAGGCTTTCGCCGTCGAAGGCAATATTAGATTGGGACACTCGAACCTCGTGGGTTAATAGATCATTAATATAATGGTGAAAAATAGATGAAGTGCCAATCCGAGCGGCCCCGCTTTCGTGGGGTATGGTTAACGCACGGGCCCGTAGCGGGCTCGGCTGTGGTCGCACGCGGCTGCTCTTTTACCGAGTTCAGAAAAAGTTAATGCACCTCCCCTATGGTGCGGAAAAGTGCTGCCCTTTCCAGATAGATATCCTGTCTGGATGGCCGGCGTGGGGCGCCTGAAACAGCGTCGATTGCTGGAAAGAGGCCTCAAGCTCGAGAATGCGACGCAACGCAATGGAAAGTGCATGAAGCACACGTTGGCCGACGTAGTTGAAATCGATCTCCATACCGAGCCGCCGAGACCGGCCTCGGCGGAGCTTCGTGCGCTCTATCGGCAGGAGGGCCAACGCAAGCGCAAGCAGGCCACGAGACACGGCCTGTGGATCGCGGTCCCCGCCTATCTGCTGTTTTCGATCACCGACATATTGCTCGTTCCGGACGTCGCGCTCTACACGATCGCCGCCCGCTTCGCCGTCGGCGTCATCGCTATCGCCGCGCTGGAAACGCAGTTCCGCCTGAACGCCAGCGCCGACGCGATCGACGCCACCTGTGCGGGCGCGGTCATCCTCGCCTATGCCGGCTGGCTGTGCACAGCCATGATGACCGCCGATATCCAGAGCATATCCTACTACATGGTCTTCGGCGCCATCTTCATGATGAGCGTCAACCTGTTCTTCAGCTTCCACTTTCGCCTGTCGGTCGTCGCGTCGATCATCATCCTCGTCATTTTCCTGGCCGCGCTCCTGTCCTTCCCGCCGATGGATACCACCTACAAGCTGGCATTCGGCACCTTTTGCGCCTCATGCTTCGTCTTCACCTCCTATGTGAACTGGAAGCTCAACAGGGAACGCTACAAGGTCTTCCTCAACGCCCTGGAGGCGAAGGTCCAGCACAACGAGGCATCCGAACGCGGCAAGGCTCTGCTGAGGCTGTCGAACACCGATCCTTTGACCGGCCTTGCAAATCGCCGGGCCATCGACCAGAGGCTGCGCAGCCTGTGGAACGACTGGCAAAAATCCGGCAAGAGCTTTGCGGCGATCCTGATCGACGTCGATTTCTTCAAGCGGTACAATGACTGCTACGGCCATCAGGAAGGCGATCGCTGCCTTATCCAGGTGGCCAACGCGCTCGAGGCCACGATCAGCGCCTTTGGCGGCTCGATCGGACGCTATGGCGGCGAGGAATTCATCGTTCTTGCCCACCTGGATGCCGGCGAGCGGGTGGCGCAACTTGCCGAAGCCATTCGACGCACGGTCGAGGAGCTGGCGCTGGCGCACGGCCAGCGGCGGGACGGCACGTCGATCGTCACCGTCAGCGTTGGTGCATCGTTCACCCGCAATCAAACGGGCACGAAACTCGAGAAGGTCATCCACGAGGCGGACCGCGCCCTTTACGCAGCCAAGGCAAGCGGCCGCAACTGTGTGCGCCTGTTCGATCCGAACGATCCCCAGAGCAGCGACGAAAGCGAGAACGTCGCGGCCCTGCTGAAGATCGCCATCGACCAGCATCTGGTTTCCCTCGTCTACCAGCCGATTCGCAATGTCGCCTCCGGCCGGGTCGAGGCCGTCGAAGCGCTGATGCGCCTGAGAATGTTGGACGGCACAGCGGTCACGCCGAGCCTTTTCATTCCCGTCGCGGAGCGGACCGGGGCCATCCTGGAACTCGGGCGCTGGGCCATACGGACGGTTTGCCGTGAACTCCTGGTGAACGACCACGTGCCGGTGGTCAGCGTCAACGTCTCGCCCCTCCAGCTCAAGACCCCCGGCTTTGCCGCATCCGTCGCGGCGATCCTCGGAGAGACCGGTGTCGGCGGCGGCCGGCTGGCGCTGGAGATCACCGAAGGTCTCGAAATGGAGATGCATTCGGACATTCTGCGCTGCATCAGCGACCTGAAGACGCTGGGCATCAAGATCTGGCTGGATGATTTCGGGACGGGCTTTGCCGGTCTTTCCTGGCTTCGCCTGATCGATTTCGACACGGTGAAGATCGACCGTTCGTTCCTGCACGACTGCGGCACCCCGCGCGGCAAGGCCATGCTCCAGGACATCATCGGCCTCGTGCGCAATCGCGGCCACAACATCCTCGTCGAAGGGGTGGAAACCAATGAGCAGCTCAGGCTCATGCAGGAATTCCGCATAGACCAGGTGCAAGGCTACTACGTCGGCCGCCCGGCCCCCGCCGAAACCTTCACGACGCCCCCACCCGCCGACCCGCGCCGGGCGCGGCTGATGAGACCGGCTGGGTGATGACGGCCCTCCAAGATGGTCATCCTCGGGCCTGACCCGAGGATCCATCCCCAAGCCCATCAACGCTCAGCCATCCGGCGATGCGCGTGCTTGGATCCTCGGGTCGAGCCCGAGGATGACAACCCTTCCTGGGCCAGCAACCCGCCCATCCTGCGATCGACGGCTTGCCGCCTCAGGACACCCTTGTCCGCCGGTCATCCCGCCATGCCTCAACGTCAGGAAGTGCCCATCGGCCCTCCAAGATCGTCATCCTCGGGCCTGACCCGAGGATCCATCCCCGAGCCCCTCAACGCTCAGCCATCCGGCGATGCGCGTGCTTGGTTCCTCCGGTCGAGCCCGAGGATGGCAACCCTTCTAACTGGCGGATTTTGTTGGTGAGGGACAGGCCCCACGTCCCCATCCATCCCCGCCATCAAAACCTCTGCCATAATCTTCCCGTCCCGCCCACGGATACGCTGCCAGCCGTGGCAGCGAGGCGGGACCGGCGCCGGTCTCAGGGAAAGGACGGAAGTCCTTGGGATCGGGGTTCGCGAGAAGGTTCCCCTCCGCAGGCTGATGCTGCTGCGGGCGTGCAAGGGCACAGAGGGCCGACAAGGCCGTAGCGGAACGAGTTTGCGGACAAAAACCGCTGAACGGGGCGCTGAGAGGTGTCACTATTCTAATTCCTACGAGGCAGCTTTCAGCGCCCCGTCCGACTTGCTCTTTGACAACCACGGCGGTTTTCCCGCGCGTGAACGAAGGCGTTGCGCACTTCCGCGCGCTTCGAGAATCGGGCACTGTGCCACGCGGCTCCGCGCTAATTTCCCGCTGCCCCTTGCTTCTCGGACAAAAATGCGTATAAGCGCGCTGTTCGCAACATCCGGTCTTCTGGCTGGTGGCTGAACGGAGGGCCGGTTTCCGCTTTTTAGAAACCTGTCAGGACCTAAAGGGGTCCAGCCTCCCGTGTCTCCGCTCTCGACCGTCTCGAAACAACACTTTCTTGCCCGCTCATCTGAGCCAAAAGAACAGTCGTTGAGGCTTAGCCGCCGGGGTCCGGGTGACGATTAACGCAAGAAAGGCAAAGCCCTCATGGCTCTTTATGAACATGTATTCCTTGCCCGGCAGGATATTTCCGCTCAGCAGGTCGACGCTCTCGTCGAACAGTACAAGGGTGTACTGGAAGCTAACGGCGGAAAAGTCGGGCGCGTCGAAAACTGGGGCCTCAAGTCCCTGACGTACCGCATCAACAAGAACCGCAAGGCTCACTACGTTCTGATGGACATCGATGCTCCGGCACCGGCCGTTCACGAAGTCGAGCGCCAGATGCGCATCAACGAAGACATCCTTCGTTACATGACCATCGCTGTCGAGAAGCATGAAGACGGCCCGTCCGCCATGATGCAGAAGCGTGACCGCGACGACCGTCCGCGCCGCGATGGTGATCGTCCGGAGCGTGGCTTCGGCGACCGCGGTCCGCGTCCGGACCGTGGTGATCGTGAAGACCGTCCGCGCCGTCCGCGCGAAGACCGGGCATAAGGAGAGAAGATCATGGCTGACATTTCATCCGCTCCGGCGCGCCGCCCGTTCCATCGCCGCCGCAAGACCTGCCCCTTCTCCGGTGCCAACGCTCCGAAGATCGACTACAAGGACATCCGCCTCCTGCAGCGCTACATTTCCGAGCGCGGCAAGATCGTTCCGTCCCGCATCACGGCGGTTTCCCAGAAGAAGCAGCGCGAACTGGCCCAGGCCATCAAGCGCGCCCGCTTCCTCGGCCTCCTGCCCTACGTCATGTCCTGATGCATCTCCCCTTGGAGCCCTGCTCCGAGGAAAGGCATCAGCATCTGGATTGACTTGACTCTCCGTTGAGAGATTGACTCGACGGAAGCTCCCTCAGGGTGAGGCGAACAGCCACCCGGCATCGCCTCACCTTCTCCCTTTCGCGTTGGGCGCGGATCGGAAACACCGGCGCATAGGCGCTAGAACCCATGTTGGGGCTTCGTTCCTTCATCAGGAAACGCCTCTAACTGCTTGATAAGCAGGACAGCGACCGTGAAGACACCGAATGCAACATCGCTGCTGACCGGCGCGCTCGCCGGCGTGACCGCCGCCCTGCTTTTGCTCGGCGCGAACACGCAGTCGTATTTTGCCATTCTGTTCGTCGCTGCTGCAGCGCTGCCTGTTCTCATCGTCGGCCTCGGCTGGGGCAATGCCGCCGCCGCCGTAGCCGTCGTCGTCGCGGGCCTCGGCCTTGCGATGTTTGCCTCGCCCTTGTCTGCGCTGTTCGTCGTGATCATCATGCTCGCACCGGCCGCCTGGCTCAGCCACCTCGCCAATCTGGCACGGCCGGCTTCCGAACTCGGCGGTCCGGACGGCGCGCTTGCCTGGTATCCTCTGTCGGATATCCTCAGTCACCTGGTCCTTCTGGTAACGGTCGGCGCCATCATCATCGGCGCGATCACCGGATATGACGACCGCCTTGCCAGCCTTGTGGTCGATCAGGTGGTGATCGCGATGAAGGCACAGGATCCGCAGTACGACCTGAGCCCTGAAGTGATCGAGCAGCTCAAGTCTGTCTTCAATATCGGCTGGCCGCTGCTGTTTGGCACGCTCTGGGTCATGATCCTGTTTACGGCCTATTACGTCGCCAGCCGCATCGTCCAGATGTCGGGCAAGAACCTGCGCCCGCGCGAGGACATGCCGTCGACACTGCGCATGCACCGCTATTCCATCTTCGCCTTCCTCGCCGGCCTGGTTCTCGCCTTCATGGGCGGAGGTCTGGCCACGATCGGCGCAGTCATCTGCGGCACCTTCGGCGCGGGGTTCCTGCTTGCCGGGTTCGCCGTCTTCCATTTCCGCACGCGTGGCAAGTCCTGGCGGCTGCCCGTTCTGTGGATCGGCTACATGTCGGTCTGATCTTTCAGGTACCGGCATTCTTCTTTCTCCTGTCCGGCCTGATGGACACGCGGCGCGCCATCGCGCTGTCGCCGGCAGGGAAAACAACTGACACTGAAACAAAAGACCTCTGAACAGACAAACGAAAGGACACCCACATGCAAGTCATTCTTCTCGAACGCGTCGCCAAGCTCGGCCAGATGGGCGAAACCGTCAAGGTTCGCGACGGCTTCGCCCGTAACTACCTCTTGCCGCTCGGCAAGGCGCTGCGCGCCAACGAAGCAAACAAGAAGCGTTTCGAGGCCGAGCGCGCGACGCTTGAAGCCCGCAACCTCGAACGCAAGTCCGAGGCCCAGAGCGTTGCCGAAAAGCTGGACGGCAAGTCCTTCATCGTCGTTCGCTCGGCTGGCGAAACCGGTCAGCTCTACGGTTCGGTCGCTGCCCGCGATATCGTTGAAACGCTCGCTGCCGAAGGCTTCAACATCGGCCGCAACCAGGTCGACCTCAACAACCCGATCAAGACCATCGGCCTGCACGACGTCGTGCTGCACCTGCATGCCGAAGTCGAAATCAAGATTCAGATGAACGTTGCCCGTTCGGCTGAAGAGGCAGAACGCCAGCTCAAGGGCGAAAGCCTGACCTCCGCCGACGCCATCTACGGCGTTGACGAGGACGCCCTGAAGCCGGAAGACTTCTTCAACCCGGAAGCTGAATACGAAGCCGAAGAAGAGTAAGAGCGGCCGCGCCGCTTCCGACCTCGGTCTTCAGCAAACAGAAGGGCCCGCGATTGACGTCGCGGGCCCTTCTGTGTCCGGGGGCTACGTGAGCGTCGCTGCATCCTGAGCGGTGGACAGCCTTACAGTTGCGGCTAAAAATCCTGCACCCGGTTCGAACCGAGGTTAGAATGATCGCGGACGACGGCGATTCGCGTCAGAAATCCAGTCAATAGCCGATGCCAGTATCGACCGCGATTTTTCCTGCTGAGCAGCGCGACCCTGTGAACAATGGTGACGGCTTGCCGTCGGATCAAATGCGTCCACGGCTGTTGCAGCTATACACTAGACCCCTCACCGCAATGTTCGCAAATCGGTACCGTAATCATCAGACCACAGAGACGGAACGCCATGAACGAAGCAGCGCGCAGACTTGTCCCCCTAGCCAAGGATCAGGCCGAAGCACACTATCGCGAGGCGCCGAGCAATCTCGAGGCCGAGCAGGCGCTGCTGGGCGCCATTCTCGTGAACAACGACGCCTTCTACCGCGTCTCGGACTTCCTGAAGCCCGTCCATCTCAATGAGCCGCTGCACCGCAAGATCTTCGAGGTTGCCGGCGACATCATCCGTATGGGCAAGACCGCCAACCCGGTCACCATCAAGACCTTCCTGAAGGCCGACGAGAAGGTCGGCGACATGACGGTGGCGCAATATCTCGCCCGGCTGGCCGCGGAAGCCGTCTCGATCATCAACGCGGAAGATTACGGCCGGGCGATCTACGATCTGGCACTGCGCCGCTCGCTGATCACCATCGGCGAGGACATGGTCAACATCGCCTATGACGCGCCGCTCGACATGCCGCCGCAGAGCCAGATCGAGGATGCCGAACGCCGCCTGTTCGAACTCGCGGAAACCGGCCGCTACGACGGCGGCTTCCAGTCGTTCAACGACGCGGTGGCATTGGCAATCGACATGGCGGGGCAGGCCTTCGAGCGCGACGGTTCGCTGTCGGGCATCTCGACCGGCATTCACTCGCTCGACGCCCGCATGGGCGGCCTGCAGCGCTCCGACTTGATCGTGCTTGCCGGACGTCCGGGCATGGGCAAGACGTCGCTTGCCACCAACATCGCCTACAATATTGCCGCGGCTTATGAGGGCGAAGTTCAGGCAGACGGGTCGATGAAGGCCAAGAACGGCGGCGTCGTCGGCTTCTATTCGCTCGAAATGTCGTCGGAGCAGCTGGCAACCCGTATCATTTCCGAACAGACGGAAGTCTCCTCCTCGAAGATCCGGCGCGGCGATATTTCCGAGCACGATTTCGAGAAACTCGTCGCCTGCTCGCAGCACATGCAGAAGGTGCCCCTTTATATCGACCAGACCGGTGGCATCTCGATCGCCCAGCTTTCAGCCCGAGCGCGCCGTCTGAAGCGCCAGCGCGGACTCGACTGCCTGGTGGTGGACTATATCCAGCTGATGACCGGGTCGGGCAAATCCAGCGACAACCGCGTACAGGAAATCACCCAGATCACCACCGGCCTGAAGGCGCTCGGCAAGGAGCTGAACGTGCCGATCATCGCACTCTCCCAGCTTTCCCGCCAGGTGGAAAGCCGCGAGGATAAGCGGCCGCAGCTCTCCGACCTTCGTGAATCGGGCTCGATCGAGCAGGACGCCGACGTCGTGCTGTTCGTCTTCCGTGAGGAATATTACGTCAAGAACTTGGAGCCGCGCGACGAGTTCGATCCGAAGTACGAAGAGTGGAAAATGCAGTTCGAAAAGGTCAAGGGCACCGCCGACGTGATCATCGCCAAGCAGCGCCATGGGCCGACCGGCACCGTCAAGCTCGCCTTCCAGTCGGAGTTCACTCGCTTCACGGATCTCGCCGATCCGTCCTTCACACAATACGAGCATTGACCGGAAAAGCCGCTTGCCGCTGGCCAATGGTCGCTCCGCACGTTGCAAATTGCCGGACTTCCGGATAAGCGAAAAGAAAATTCATCTGAATAACCGCGACGGCAACGGTCGCGGTCCAACGTCTCTAGTGTGGGGAATCTGTTCATGGACGCCTTAATCGCGCTGCTGCAGGTGCTTGCGATCGACCTTGTGCTCGCAGGCGACAACGCCATCGTCATCGGTCTTGCGGCAGCCGGTCTTCCCAAGGAGCAGCGCGGCAAGGCGATCCTGATCGGGATCGCGGCAGCAACTGTGCTGCGTATCATATTTGCCCTCCTCACCACGCAACTGCTGCAAATCCTGGGCCTGCTGCTCGTCGGCGGCATCCTGCTCCTGTGGGTCTGCTGGAAAATGTGGCGCGAACTCAGAACCACGGCCAAGGAAGAAGCCGAGGGCCTGGAATCCCTGACCGGCGAGGACATGGACGAGAACGGCACGATCGGCGGCGCTCCCCGCAAAACGCTGAAGCAGGCAGCCATTCAGATCGTCGTCGCCGACGTCTCGATGTCGCTCGATAACGTGCTCGCCGTTGCGGGTGCTGCCCGCGAACATCCCACCATCCTCATCATCGGCCTTGCGGTATCGATCGCGCTGATGGGTGTCGCCGCATCGTTCATCGCCAAGCTGCTGCACCGCTTCCACTGGATTTCCTATGTCGGTCTCGCCATCATCCTCTTCGTTGCGCTGAAGATGATCTACGAAGGCATCGTGGAAGTTGAGCCCGTTCTGACATCGTCGTTCCTGTAATCGGCGAATGGCTGCCGGCGGCAAGGCTGCCGGCTGTCGCCTGAATAGCCGGGAAGCGGTGACAGACCTGCCGCTTCCGCGAGCGCTGCGATTGCAGTCGGGGCCGCTTGGCTGTATCCCTTGTGCATGGCCCAATCGCACGATCCCTCCTCCACCCTTCCCGCATTCGATGCCGCCTCCAACCGCTTGATCATCGATCTCGGTGCGCTTGCGGACAATTGGCGCAAGATGGACAGGCTTTCCGGCAAGGCGCGTGCGGCCGCGGTGCTGAAGGCCAATGCCTATGGCATCGGCATCGAACCCGCAGCCGAAACACTGTATGCCGCCGGGGCCCGGGACTTCTTCGTTGCCAATGCCGAGGAGGGCGTTGCGCTGCGTCCCTTGGTGCCTGACGGGCGCATCTATGTCCTCGCCGGCATGTGGCCGGGCAACGAGCAGCTTTTCTTCGACAATGGCCTCGTGCCGATCGTCAACTCGCAAGAGCAGTTTGCCTTCTTCATGTCGGTCCTGTCGGAACGCGGCGATCATCCTTGCGTGCTGCATGTCGATACCGGCATGAACCGGCTCGGATTGACCGCGTCCGAGGCTCTGGCGCTGGCAAACGACCCGGCCCGCCCCGCAAGCTTTTCGCCTGTCCTGGTGATGAGCCACCTCGCCTGCGCCGACGACCCGGACCATCCGCTGAACCGTCGTCAGCTTGAATCGTTCCGGGCGGTTACCGCCGCTTTCGAAGGCATCGAATCAAGCCTGGCCAACTCGGCCGGCGTGCACCTTGGACCGGATTTCCATTTCGACCTGACCCGTCCCGGCATTGCCGTCTATGGCGGCGAGGCCGTCAACGGCCTAGCCAATCCCATGAAGCCGGTCGTGACCGCGCAGGCCCGTATCATCCAGATCCGCAGCGTCCGGTCCGGCGAAACCGCAAGCTACGGCGCCTCGGCGCAATTCTCCCGCGACAGCCGGGTGGCAATCGTCGCCATCGGCTATGCCGACGGGTATCATCGCTCGGTGTCGGGCGGCGGCGTCACCTTGCGTCAGGCAAGGCCGTCGGGCGCGTTCGGTTTCCTCAACGGTCATAGAGTTCCGCACCTCGGCCGTGTCACCATGGATTTGAGCCTGTTCGACGTCACCGACCTGCCGGAAAATGCGGTCCGGCCCGGCGACTATGTGGAGCTCTTTGGCAATAACGTCGCGATCGACGATGTGGCCCGGGCGGGCGGCACGATCGGCTACGAGATGCTGACGAGCCTTGGACACCGCTACGAACGAGCCTATATCGAAGCATAGGCTGGTAGGAACTGTTCTCACCTCATGCTAGAATGACGCGAAAAGGAGCTTCCCATGTCCAACGCGAAAAAATCCTTCGTCATCGGCGATCACTTCGACGGCTTCATCGAGGAACAGGTGAGGTCCGGCCGTTTCAACAATGCCAGCGAAGTCGTGCGCGCGGGGTTGCGGCTGCTCGAAAGGGACGAAGCGAAACTCGCGGAATTGAGGCGGCTGATCAAGGAAGGTGAAGACGATATCGCGGCGGGGCGTGTCTATGAGTATGAAGATGGCGAGGCGCTGCTGAACGATATAATGCACGGGCAGCATGACGATTAAGAGCCGCAAGTCAGTTTTCTCGCGGGCGGCTCGCGCGGACCTTAGGTCAATCTTCAAGTACATTGCGAGGAGAAATCCTGAAGCGGCCGCCAACTTCGTTCTCGACATTAACCTGAAAATTCGCTCAATCGCACGCAGCGGCTTTACAGGCGTCGCGCGCGATGAAATCGGTCAGAGCCTCCGCGGTTTGCCTTATCGCGAGCGTTGCATTTATTTCCGTATCGAGGATACCCGTATCTACATCCTCCGCATCCTCCACGGCCGCCAGGACATCTCCTCCGAAGACTTCCCCGAAAGCGAAATTTGATGGCGAAAGCCCGGACACAATTCATCTGCCAGAACTGCGGCACCGTTCATCCCCGCTGGGTGGGAAAATGCGAAGGCTGCGGCCAGTGGAACACCATCGTCGAGGAAGACCCGATGGGTGGCATAGGCGGCGGCCCCGGCAAGACACCGAAGAAGGGCCGGCCGGTAGCGCTGACGACATTGTCCGGCGAGATCGAGGACGCACCGCGCATTCAAAGCGGCATTTCCGAACTTGACCGGGCGACCGGCGGCGGTTTCGTGCGCGGCTCGGCCGTCCTTATCGGCGGCGACCCCGGCATCGGCAAATCGACGGTGCTGATGCAGGCGGCAGCGGCGCTGTCCCGGCGCAAGCATCGTGTCATCTACGTCTCAGGCGAGGAAGCGGTGGCGCAGGTTCGCCTGCGGGCCCAAAGACTGGGGGCGGCCGATACCGACGTGCTGCTGGCGGCCGAAACCAATGTCGAGGACATTCTGGCGACGCTGGGTGAAGGCAAGCGGCCCGACCTCGTCATCATCGATTCCATCCAGACCCTGTGGAGCGACATCGTCGATTCCGCCCCCGGCACGGTGACGCAGGTGCGCACCGGCGTACAGGCGATGATCCGGTTTGCCAAGCAGACGGGCGCGACGGTCGTGCTCGTCGGCCACGTCACCAAGGAGGGCCAGATCGCGGGGCCGCGCGTCGTCGAGCATATGGTCGATGCCGTTCTCTATTTCGAAGGAGATCGCGGCCATCACTACCGGATTCTCCGCACCGTCAAGAACCGCTTCGGTCCGACCGACGAGATCGGCGTGTTCGAGATGTCGGACAAGGGCCTGCGCGAGGTCAGCAACCCGTCGGAACTTTTCCTCGGCGAGCGCAATGCGAAATCTCCGGGCGCCGCCGTCTTTGCCGGCATGGAGGGAACGCGGCCCGTCCTGGTCGAGGTTCAGGCGCTGGTCGCGGCAACGTCGCTCGGCACGCCCCGCCGGGCCGTCGTCGGCTGGGACGGAGCCCGGCTGTCGATGATCCTTGCAGTCCTTGAAGCGCATTGCGGCGTGCGGCTCGGCCAGCACGATGTCTATCTCAATGTCGCCGGTGGATACCGGATTTCGGAGCCCGCAGCCGATCTGGCTGTCGCTTCCGCACTGGTTTCGTCGCTTGCCGGTCTTGCCCTTCCCTCCGATTGCGTTTATTTCGGCGAAGTCAGTCTGTCCGGCGCCATCCGGCCGGTTGCCCATACAGCGCAGCGCCTTAAAGAAGCCGAAAAGCTCGGCTTTTCACAGGCCGTCCTGCCCTCCGCCTCCGCCGACCTGCCCAAGGGTAACGGCATGAGTTGGAGCGAGATGGAAAGCCTGCCGGATCTGGTGGCACGCATCGCCGGCTCGAAGGGAGCCTTGAAGCAGGCGGACAACGATGATTAAGGAAAACGCCGCGTAAAATCGGCGAATTCCGGTGAAAACAGTGTTCAACGATGAACCATCGAAAGACGCTTGCGGCGTGATGATATATGGTTCGCGGAAAATCAGCATGGGGTCGCGCTGCATAGTTTTTTAAATCCCGCTCGATTTAAAAATTATGCAGCAGATACAAAGGGGTTGTTGCGTCCTTGCGCGTCCGATGTGACGCGCGGCGCAGCAGGCGGTTTCGGAGTAGCACAATATGCCCATTACAATTCTCGACGGTATCGTTCTCGGCGTCGCGCTTTTCTCGGCCATCCTGGCAATGGTGCGCGGCTTTTCCCGGGAAGTGCTGTCGGTCGCAAGCTGGATCGGCGCCGCCGCCGCCGCCTATTTCCTCTACCCCTTTCTCCTGCCTTACGCGAAGAACTACACCAGCAGCGACACCGTCGCGATGATCGGCTCGGCCGGCGTGGTCTTCCTCATCGCCTTGATCGTGATCTCGTTCATCACCATGCGGATCGCCGATTTCATCATCGACAGCCGTATCGGCGCGCTTGACCGGACGCTCGGCTTCCTCTTTGGCGCTGCCCGCGGTATTCTTTTGGTCGTCGTCGCCATGCTGTTCTTCAACTGGCTGGTCGCGCCGCAGCAGCAGCCGGGTTGGGTGACCACCGCCAAGTCAAAGCCCTTGCTCGACAATCTCGGCGGCAAGCTGGTCGCGCTCCTGCCGGAAAACGCCGACGCGACGATCCTCGACCGCCTGCGCGGCAAGGACACGACCGGCGAAGGCGAGAACGAAGGTATTGGCGGCGCGACCACTCAACCGCCGGCCGAGGAAACGCCCGCGACCAATGGCGCGGCGACCAATGGCTAAGGCCGGGTGTTGGAAAAATATGGGCCCGCTCCGGCGGGCTCTGTCCATTTGGCAATGATGGCATGCAATTCCCTCGAGTCCCTGTGGCTTGAAGGGCCGATGACCCGATACAATATGCGCAACGCGTTCCTGCCCTTAGGATAAAGGCCAACAGCGATGACCCATTTGCGATCCGAAGAGATCAACGACGAATTCGATGGCGATACGTTGCACGAGGAATGCGGCGTCTTCGGCATCCTCGGGCATCAGGACGCAGCGACCTTGACGGCGCTCGGCCTGCATGCGCTCCAGCATCGCGGACAGGAAGCGGCCGGCATCGTCACCTTCGACGGCAGGCAGTTCCGTACCGAAAAACGCATGGGCCTCGTCGGCGATCACTATACCGATCCGGCGATCCTCGCCAAATTGCCCGGTTCGATCGCCATCGGCCACACCCGCTACTCCACCACCGGCGAAGTGGCGCTGCGCAACGTACAGCCGCTGTTTGCGGAACTCGAAGTCGGTGGCATCGCCATTGCCCACAACGGCAACTTCACCAATGGCCTGACGCTGCGCCGCCAGATCATTGCCACCGGCGCCATCTGTCAGTCGACCTCGGACACCGAGGTCGTGCTTCACCTGATTGCCCGCTCGCGCCACAGCTCCACGGCTGACCGCTTCATCGACGCGATCCGGCAGATGGAGGGCGGCTATTCGATGCTCGCGATGACGCGCACCAAGCTGATTGCCGCGCGCGACCCGACCGGCATCCGGCCGCTGGTCATGGGCGAGCTCGACGGCAAGCCGATCTTCTGCTCGGAAACCTGCGCGCTCGACATCATCGGCGCGAAATATATTCGCGACGTCGAAAACGGCGAAGTCATCATCTGCGAAATCCAGCCGGACGGCTCGATCGACATCGACGCCCGCAAGCCGGCGAACGCGCAGCCGGAACGTCTCTGCCTGTTCGAATATGTCTATTTCGCCCGCCCCGATTCGGTCGTCGGCGGCCGCAGCGTCTATGTGGCGCGCAAGAACATGGGCGTCAATCTCGCCAAGGAATCGCCGGTCGAAGGTGACGTGGTCGTGCCGGTTCCGGATGGCGGCACGCCGGCGGCGCTCGGCTATGCACAGGCGAGCGGCATTCCCTTCGAATACGGCATCATCCGCAACCACTATGTCGGACGCACCTTCATCGAGCCGACGCAGCAGATCCGCGCCTTCGGCGTCAAGCTGAAGCATTCGGCCAATCGCGCCATGATCAAGGGCAAGCGCGTCGTTCTGGTCGACGATTCGATCGTGCGCGGCACCACCTCGCTGAAGATCGTGCAGATGATCCGCGATGCCGGCGCGACGGAAGTCCATGTCCGCGTTGCCAGCCCGATGATCTTCTATCCCGATTTCTACGGCATCGACACGCCGAATGCCGACAAGCTGCTCGCCAACCAGTATGCCGACGTCGAGGCGATGGCGAAATATATCGGCGCCGACTCGCTGGCGTTCCTGACGATCGACGGGCTCTACCGCGCCGTCGGCGGCGAGGATCGCAATCCGGCCCGCCCGCAGTTCACCGATCACTATTTCACCGGCGACTATCCGACCCGGCTTCTCGACAAGAACGGCGAAACCGCCGGGCTTAAGCTGTCGGTGCTTGCCAGCAACGGCTGAGTCGCTTCTCGCGATTACGTCCGTTGCTTGCGTGCTCCTCATCCGCCCTCCCTTTTAGACAAGAAGGGCGGGCACCTTCGCCCCGTGAACGAGGAGAAGGAACAAGCGGCGAATCTCGGACAAATCCCCTCTCCCCGCCTGCGGGGAGAGGGCTAGGGTGAGGGGGTGGTGCTTGTACCCGGCCGCCTATCTTGCGTTCGTGCCCCCACGTGTGCCACAGCAAGCCCGCATCAAATGAATTCGGAGCCACTCAGACATGATCGATCTTACGGGCCGCATAGCACTGGTCACCGGCGCATCGCGCGGCATCGGCTATTTCACCGCACTTGAGCTGGCCAAGGCCGGCGCCCAGGTGATTGCCTGCGCCCGCACTATCGGGGGGCTTGAAGAACTGGACGATGCGATCAAGGCTGCGGGCGGGCTGCCGGCAACCCTGGTTCCCTTCGACCTTGCCGACATGGCGGCGATCGACAAGCTCGGCGGTGCCATCCATGAACGCTGGGGCAAGCTCGACATCCTCGTTGCCAATGCCGGCGTGCTCGGCGTCATCTCGCCGATCGGCCATGTCGAGGCCAAGGTGTTCGAGAAGGTGATGACGATCAACATCACCGCCACCTGGCGCCTGATCCGCTCCGTCGATCCGCTCTTGCAGCAGTCGGATGCCGGCCGCGCGCTCATCCTGTCCTCCAGCGCCGCCCACAAGTGCAAGCCGTTCTGGGGCCCCTACTCCGCCTCCAAGGCGGCCGTCGAGGCTTTGGCGCGCACATGGGCCGGCGAGACGCAGCGACTGCCGCTGCGCATCCTCAGCGTCGACCCGGGCGCGACCCGCACCGCCATGCGCGCGCAAGCCGTTCCCGGCGAGGACCCGTCGACCGTGCCGCATCCCTCGGAAGTGGCCGCCAAGCTGCTGCCGCTGGTCGGTCCGGACCAGAGGGAGACGGGCAAGCTCTTCATCCTGCGCGAAAACCGGATCGTCGATTACCGGCTGCCGGATTGATCTTCGAATACAGAAATTGAAAAAGCCGCCGCGGGTTTCTCGCGGCGGCTTTCTCTATGAGTAGCCAAAGACCTACTTCTTGTCTTCCGGCAACCCGTCCTCGAGCGGCGCCGGGTGATCCGGATGGAGCGGCCAGTCGCCGTATTTCTTCTGCCATTTGCGCGCCCCGAACGGCAGGCTGAGGAGATATCCGACAGCCGTGATCACCATCGTCTCCCAGGTGAAGCTCATCAGCGTCGCGACGTAGAGCACGACGAAGAGGATGACGGGCAGGACGAGATCGCGGCGGACGCGGTTTTCCGACTTGCCGGACCAGACCGGCAGGCGGCTGACCAGCAGGAAGGCGATCAGCACGGTATAGGCCGACGAAACGAGAGCGACGAGGCGGTCCGGCGCGAGGCCGAGAAGACCGAGATACATCGGCAGGAGAACGAGCATGGCGCCGGCCGGCGCCGGCACGCCGACGAAGTATTCCGACTGCCAGGAGGCCTTCACTTCGCGCTCGGCCATGACGTTGAAACGGGCAAGCCTAAGGCCGGCGGCGATCACATAGATCAGCGCTGCGATCCAGCCGAGCGAACGGGCCTGGTCGAGGACGAAGGCGTAGAGAACCAGCGCCGGCGCGACGCCGAAATTGACGATATCGGCGAGCGAATCCATCTGCGCACCGAACTTCGAGGTGGCCTTCATCAGCCGTGCCACGCGGCCGTCGATGCCGTCGAGGAACGCTGCGACCAGAACCATAGCGACGGCGAGCTCGAAGCGGTTTTCGAACGCCAGCCGGACGCCGGAGAGGCCGGCGCAAATGGCGAGCACGGTGATCATGTTGGGCACGATCAGCCGCAGCGGAATTTCCCGAAGGCGCGGCCCGCGCGCCTCGTCGTTCGGGCCGTTCGGTTCAAAGGACGGAAAGGGCGTTTCCATGACGTGCTCCTGTTCCAGTTTCGATGACGCCGCCGATCAACCGCGGCGGCTGATGACCGGACCCTTGGCGGAGCGGAATTCCGCAATCACCGTTTCGCCCGCAATCGCGGTCTGGCCGAGGCTGACGCGCGGCTGCGCCCCCTCCGGAAGGAAGACGTCGAGCCGGGAGCCGAAACGAATGAGCCCGAAGCGCTCGCCCGGCTGCAGCGTATCGCCTTCCGCCGACCAGCAGACGATGCGGCGGGCGACGAGGCCGGCGATCTGGACAACGCCGATTTCGCCGTGGGCGGTTTCGATGACGAGGCCGTTGCGCTCGTTTTCGTGGCTTGCCTTGTCAAGCTCGGCATTGACGAACTTGCCGGCGCGATAGGCGATGCGGCGGATCGTGCCACGCATCGGCGCGCGGTTCACGTGGCCATTGAAGACATTCATGAACACCGAGATGCGCAGCATCGGGTCGGTGCCAAGGCCAAGTTCGTCCGGCGGCGTGACGAGCGCGATCGAGGAGACGCGGCCGTCGGCCGGGCTGATGACGAGATCGTCATCGAGCGGCGTCATGCGTTCGGGGTCTCGGTAGAAATAGGCACACCAGGCCGTCAGGACGAAGCCGATCCACATCAGCGGCTCCCAGAGAAATCCGAGGATCAGCGAGACGACGAAGAAACCGGCGATGAAGCGATAACCTTCCTTGTGCACCGGAACCAGCGTGTTGCGCACCGTATTGATCAAGCTCATGAAAAGGGATCTCCAGATTTTCGTTCGGCTAGGACGTACAGGGAAATGGCGGGCCGGGCAATGCGATGTGGCGAATAGCGAATAGGGAGTAGCGAATAGGAGTAGCGGACGAATTGCAGCATATCTATTGGCTATTCGCTATTCGCCTCCCCCTCACACTGCCGCTGCACCGCGCACGACAACGCCCAGATCGTCGCTTTCACGGACCTTCTTCAGCATTTCCTCGGCCTGCGTTGCTTCACGCTGGCGGTTCCACATGGAGGCATAAAGGCCGCCGCGCTCGATAAGTTCCCCGTGCGTGCCCCGCTCGGCGATGCCGCCATCCTTGAGCACGATGATCTCGTCGGCGTGGATGACCGTCGACAGGCGGTGGGCGATGACCAGCGTCGTGCGGTTCTGCGAGACGATATCGAGTGCTGCCTGGATCTCCTGCTCGGTGCGGGTGTCGAGCGCCGAGGTCGCCTCGTCGAGGATCAGGATCGGCGGGCTTTTCAGCACCGTGCGGGCGATGGCGACGCGCTGCTTCTCGCCGCCCGACAGCTTCAGGCCGCGCTCGCCGACCATGGCGCCGTAGCCCTCCGGCAGGCTCTCGATGAATTCGCCGATCTGGGCGATATCCGCCGCTGCCTCGATCTCCGCCTGCGTGGCCGAGATGCGGCCGTAGCGGATGTTGTAGGCGATCGTGTCGTTGAACAGCACCGTATCCTGCGGCACCATGCCGATCACGGCGCGCAGGCTCTGCTGCTTCACGTCGCGCACGTCCTGGCCGTCGATGGTGATTGCGCCCTGCTGGACATCGTAGAAGCGGTAGAGAAGCCGCGACAGCGTCGATTTGCCGGCGCCCGAGGGACCGACGACGGCGACCGTCTTGCCGGCCGGCACTTCGAAGCTGATACCCTTGAGGATCGGGCGGGCGGGATCATAGGCGAAATGCACGTCCTTGAAGGCGATCGCGCCGCGATCGATCACCAGTTCCTTCGCGTCCGGACTGTCGACGACCTCGGCCTCGACGTCGAGCAGGTCGAACATCTTCTCGATATCCGTCAGGCCCTGGCGGATTTCGCGATAGACGAAGCCGATGAAGTTGAGCGGGATGGCAAGCTGTATCAGCATCGCGTTGATAAAGACGAAGTCGCCGAGCGTCTGCTCGCCGCGCTGCACGGCCAGGGCCGACATGACCATCATGACCGCGGTGCCCGCGCCGAAGATCAGCGCCTGGCCGAAGTTGAGCCAGCCGAGCGAGGTCCAGACCTGCGTGGCGGATCGCTCGTAACGTGCCATGGACTGGTCGAAGCGCCTGGCCTCCATCTCCTCGTTGCCGAAATACTTGACCGTCTCGAAGTTCAGAAGGGAATCGATCGCCTTGGTATTGGCGTCTGTATCGCTGTCGTTCATCGAGCGGCGGATCGAGATACGCCAGTCGCTCGCCCTGATGGTGAACCAGATATAGAGCCAGACGGTGATGGCGGTCACAGCCAGGTAGCCGAAGCCATACCCCCACCAGAAGACCACCGCCGTCATAAGGAACTCGATCAGGGTCGGCACCGTATTCAGGATGGTGAACCGGACTATCGTTTCGATGCCCTTGGTGCCACGCTCGATGATGCGCGACAGGCCGCCGGTGCGGCGTTCCAGGTGGAAGCGCAGCGACAGCTGGTGCATGTGGACGAAGGTGCGATAGGCAAGCTGGCGCACCGCATGCTGGCCGACGCTGGCAAAGAGTGCGTCGCGCAGCTGGTTCAGTCCCGCCTGCAGCAAGCGCGCCAGGTTATAGGCAAGCACGAGCATTACGGCGCCGGTGAAGACGGCGGGGAGAACGCCGGCAATCTCGGTCCTGCCGTTCAGGGCATCGGTCGCCCATTTGAAGAAATAGGGCACGAGCAGCAGCACGATCTTGGCGACCACCAGGATGAGGGTCGCCCAGACGACCCGCATCTTGAGGTCGGTACGGTCGGTCGGCCACATATAGGGCCAGAGATTGATGATCGTCTGCAGCGGATTGCCTGCGTCCGCCGATACCGTCTTCTTCTGCGCTGCCACGTGCGTGTCCGCCTTCGTTCTTCGACTGTTGTTTCTCGACAGCGTCTGCGCGCTTTGGATGTCATGACGATGACCATCGATGGAAAGCGCGCCCGCAATCTCCAATCAAAAGCGGCGCCTTTCTCAAGGCGCCGCTTTTCGTTTCAGATAGGCTTCACAAACACCGGCCGCAATGGAGCGCCGGCAAAAACCGATCACGGCAGATGCTTCACGCGCTTGCGATGCATCTCCCGCGCTTCAGTCTCCGACATCGCCTCGTCCGGCACGCCGAAGATCTGGCCCGGCAAGATACGGTCCGGATCGGCGATCTGGCCCTCGTTGGCGAGATAGATCGTCGTGTAGCGAACCCCCGCACCATAGACGCGGCGCGAAATCTGCCAGAGCGTATCGCCACGGCGGATGATCACCGACGTCTTGCTCTGCTGCAGCGGCGCCTGCTGCACCGTTTCCGGCTCGGCAGCTGCCTGCCCGGTTACCGGTTTCTCGGCCGGTGCGGCACTGTCGGTGCCTGTCGCAGCGGCAACGCCTGACTCTGCGGAAGGCGTGGCTGACTCTGCGGCAGGCTTCTCGGCCGTTTCCGCCGCCGGCTTTGCAACCTCGTTCTGTACCGGCTGGGTCGTTGCGACCGCATTGCCGCCGGCGCCGTCGGTACGCGGCATCAGCGCCGAGCCAACCGCCGCCTCGATCTTGCCGAGCGATGCGGAAACGCTGGCGGCATCCGCCGGCAGCGCTTTCAGCACGGCGAGCGCATCGGCCGCGGACTTGGCCGTCTTGGCCGCCAGTTCCTGGGCACCGGCATCCAGGTTGTCGGCGACCTTGAAATCGGCGAGTGACTTCAGGGCAATTTCCGTTGCCGAGCGCGCCGCCGCCAGTTCTTCCGCCGTCGGCACCTTGCCATCGGCAAACAGCCCCTTCAGCAGGCCAAGAGCCTTCGTCGCTTCCATTCGCAGGCCATCGAAACTGCCGCCCTCGAGAGGCGTCACGGTGCCTTGCGCGCCGGGTTGAGCGACCGCTGCCACCTGATCGCCAGCCGGGCGATCAAAGGGAACGGATGCCCGCGTTTCAACCGTGCTGCCGTCAGCGCCCATCACGTCGGCGCGGATCGTGTGGCCGCCGACCGGCAGGTCGATCGCGCCTTCAACGACGAACCGCCCCTGCTCGTCGGCCTTGATTTCGCCGACAGGCTTGTCATCGGCATAGACGCGCACCAACGCGCCGGCCTTGGCGTTGCCGGCGACGAAAATCTTCCTGCCTTCGATCTCGACCGCGGAGACAGAGACGGCCGGCTTCTCGCCGGTTGCCTGGGTCTGGGACGAAACGGAGGTATCGGTTGGCGTCGCCGTTGCCGATTGACCGGGAACAGGTTCTGCCTTTGCAACCTCCCCCGCCGCCGTCGCCGGCTCGGCAGCCCCATCGGCAGGCTTTGCCTCGGCCACCGGTTTGGTGATGATGCGGCTCGCCTCGCCCGGCTTCGACACCATGGCGAGCAGTTCGCCGGCCTTGTCCTTGGGGATCGAAACGGTGGCAACCTCCTCGGAGGACTTGGTTGCGCCGTTTTCGCCGACGCTGCGCAGCGTCAGTTGATAATCACCGGCTGCAAGCGGCTTCTCGAAGACCGCGGCAAAATTGCCTTCCGCTCCGACATCCGCCGTGCCGATGACAGTATCGCCGCTCATGATTTCAAGCTTGGTATTGGGCTGAGCGCGCCCCGCAATGACCGTCGACCCGTCCGGTTCGACGCGCAGGACATCGAAACCCGGCACCGTCCACGCAGCAACCGGATCGGTGGACTTGGCGGTGTCGGTCGCCGCCTCGCCCCCGGCAGTGGGCTTTGCGCTCTTCGGTTCGGCCAAGGTTGCCGACTTGTCCGCCGGGGCATCGGCCGTGAGCGTGTCCTTGCCCTTGTTGATATTCGGCAGCACAAAGAAAACCATCAGCAGGGATGCAATTGCCAGGACGATAAGGGCCACCCAGCCGGCCTTGTTCTTCATCATGCATTTCTCCAAATGGCCCGAGCCGCCTGTGCCCGACATGGGCGCGAAAGGATGGCTCTCCCCAAGCCTACATGCCTGCCGCTTTCCGTTTGCCTAATCTTGCGGAATCAGCCCCGTACATATCGTCTGCTCATTCTTAAAAATTGCTAACGATTTCCGCTGCTTTCCACAAGCACCGCCGCATATTCGGACGCATCCGCGGGCCTGTTTTCCGTCATTTTTCTTGACGCGTGCTGCGACGCGATGTCTCTTTGGACCATGAACGAGAAAAATATCCCGATTCGATCCATTTGCGTCTATTGCGGCTCGCAACCGGGTCGCGATCAATCCTTTATCGATGCCGGGCGTATTCTCGGCAAATCCATCGCCGAAAACCATCTTCGGCTCGTCTATGGCGGCGGCACGAAGGGCATCATGGGCGCGGTCGCAAGCGGCGTTCTTTCGCACGGTGGCCGCGTTACCGGCATTATACCAGAATTTCTGATGGATATGGAGGCGACGCGCCATTCGCTCGGGCAGCTCAGCGAACTGATCGTGACGCCCGACATGCATGACCGCAAGCACAAGATGTTCGAGCGCTCCGATGCCTTCGTCACCCTGCCGGGCGGTATCGGCACGCTTGAGGAGATCGTCGAGATCATGACCTGGGCGCAGCTTGGCCGCCACCGCAAGCCGATCGTGCTCGTCAATGTCAACGGCTTCTGGGATCCGCTCATGACGCTCATCCAGCACATGGCGGAAGCCGGCTTCATCCACACCGCCCATCTCGTCCAGCCGCTCGTCATCGACGCGGCGGAGGAGGTCGTTCCCGCATTGCTGGCCCATTGGGCAAGCGAAGTCGATCGCGACGGCGAGGCCGGGATCATCTCCAAGCTTTGAAATATTTGGCTGGCCCGCCCGTATTACTCCGCCGGGCTTGCCACGACAGCGCGCCGCGCGCGGCTTTCCATGAGCATCGACGTCGAGTAGACCGCCAGTGCCGCCCAGATCAAAATGAAGGCGATGAGCTTCGGCGTGCCGAAGGGTTCGTGGAAGACGAACACGGCGATGAGGAAGATCATCGTTGGGGCGATGTACTGCATGATGCCGATGGTCGAGAGCCGCAGCAGCTTGGCGCCGTTGGCGTAGATCATCAGCGGTACGGCGGTGACGACGCCGCTGGTCATGAGCAAGGCGACATCGGCAAGGCCTGTATCGAAGAAGTGGCCCTGCCCCGACGCTTCCAGATAGGCGATGTAGCCGAGCGCCGGCACGCTGAGCAGCAACACTTCCAGGAAGAAACCCTGATTGGGTCCGACCGGCAGGGTCTTGCGGAAAAAGGCATAGAAGCCCCAGGAGAGCGCGAGGCCGATCGAGACCCAGGGCAGGCCACCCGCATCGAAGGCAAGAACGACGACGGCGATTGCGGCGAGAACGATGGCGACGATCTGCGCCGGATTGAGCTTTTCCTTCAGGAGCACGGCGCCGAGGAAGATCGAGAACAGCGGGTTGATGTAATAGCCGAGTGCGGTCTCAAGCGCCCGCCCTGCCCCGATCGCCCAGACATAGATGCCCCAATTGATGGTGACGAGGAAGGCAGTGACCATCGCCATCTTCAGCATGCGCGGGGAGCGCAGCGCCATCCTTATGTCATCGGTGCGGCCAAGCAGGACGAGCACGGCTCCCGCGAGCGGCAGTGACCAGACGATCCGGTGGGCGACAACCTCGAAGGCCGGGATATGCGCGACGGCTTTCATGAAGAAGGGCAGGAAACCCCACAGCAGATAGGCCGTCAGCGCGAAGGCGAAGCCGCGCGGCGAATCGCCGTTCTGCACCACCGGTGTCTTTTCCGCATCAGCCATGGCGTTTCGTCCCGTCGAGAATTTTATCATTGGCTCGTCCTACTCCAAAGGCCGTTGATGAACCAATTCATTTCCGTGAACTTGCATGCAGCAGGGCTGATCGAAACCTGCTGAAAATAGGTGATATTTTGCGGGGTGCATTCCGCAGCTTCCCACCCTAGGTTTCAGCCAGGCAATGACCGGTCAGACGAAGGGACTTCATGATGTCTTCCAGCCTCGCGCTCCACCCGATAACCCGCCGCTCGCTCCTGAGCGGTGCCGCCGCCAGTTCCGCCCTCATCCTGCTGCATCCCTTTGCCGCCCGCGCGGCCGGCAACCAGGCGCATCTGCGCATCATGGAAACGACCGACATCCACGTCCATGTCTTCCCCTACGACTACTACGGCGACAAGCCGAACGACACGATGGGGCTTGCCCGCACCGCCTCGATCATCGACGCCATCCGCGCCGAGGCCGGCAATTCCTTCCTCATCGACAATGGCGATTTCCTGCAGGGCAACCCGATGGGCGACTACATGGCCTATCAACGCGGCATGAAGGACGGCGACGTCCATCCGGTCATCAAGGCGATGAACGTGCTCGGTTACGAGGCCGGCACGCTGGGGAACCATGAGTTCAACTATGGCCTGGATTACATGTTCAAGGTGCTCGCCGGGGCCAATTTCCCCTACGTCTGCGCCAACCTGACCAAGGGGCAGCTCGCCTCCGACCCGAAGAAGGACGAACTGTTCTTCAAGCCCTATACGGTCGTCGAGAAGATCGTCACCGACGGTTCGGGCGCCACCAGTCCTCTGAAGATCGGCATCATCGGCTTCGTGCCGCCGCAGATCATGCTCTGGGATGTCAAGAACCTGGAGGGCAAGGCGCAGACCCGCGACATCGTCGAGGCGGCAAAGGCCTGGGTGCCGGCCATGAAGGAAGACGGCGCCGACATCATCATCGCGCTTTCCCACTCCGGCATCGACGGTTCGGGTCAGAGCGAACGGATGGAAAACGCCTCGCTCTATCTCGCCGGCGTTAAGGGGATCGACGCGATCTTCACCGGCCACCAGCACCTCGTCTTCCCCGGCCCCAAGAGCTTCGACGGCATCGAGGGTGTCGATCCCACGAAGGGAACGCTGCTCGGCAAGCCGGCGGTGATGGGCGGCTTCTGGGGTTCGCATCTCGGCCTGATCGACCTCCTCATCGAGAAGGACGGCAACAGCTGGCGGATCGTCGATTTCACCACCGAGGCGCGGCCGATCTACCACCGCGAGGACAAGAAGATCGTCGCCGACGTGGCGGACAGGGCGGATGTGCTGAACGCCGCCAATGCCGAGCATGAGGCGACGCTCGCCTATATCCGCACCCCGGTCGGCAAGACATCGGCACCGCTCTATTCCTATTTCGCGCTGGTGGCGGACGACCCGTCCGTGCAGATCGTCTCCAATGCGCAGACCTGGTACATCAGGGAGATGCTGAAGGACACCGAATACAAGGACCTGCCCGTGCTTTCGGCGGCAGCGCCGTTCAAGTCCGGCGGCCGCGGCGGCGCGGACTACTACACCGACGTTCCGGCCGGAGACATCGCCATCAAGAACGTTGCCGATCTCTATCTCTATCCCAACACCGTGCAAGCCGTGGTCATCACCGGCGCGCAGGTGAAGAACTGGCTGGAAATGTCGGCCGGCATGTTCAACACCGTCGAGCCGGGCGCCAAGGACGCGCCGCTGCTGAACCCCGACTTTCCCTCCTACAATTTCGACATCATCGACGGCGTGACCTATGAGATCGACCTCTCGCAGCCGGCCAAATACGACAAGGACGGCAACGCTGTTAATCCCAACTCAAACCGCATCCAGAACCTCTCCTTTAAGGGCAAGCCGATCGATCCGGCGCAGAAATTCGTCGTCGCCTCCAACAATTATCGCGCCGGCGGCGGCGGCAAGTTTCCCGAGATCGGCGCCGACAAGGTGGTGTTCGCAGCCCCCGACACCAACCGCGACGTCATCGTCCGCTACATCATCGCCGAAGGCACGATCAACCCGTCCGCCGACGGCAACTGGAGCTTCAAGCCGATGGCAGGTGCCACCGCAGTGTTCGAGACAGGTCCGAAGGCACGCGGACTGATTGCCGACATCAAGGGCGTGAAGATCGAGGATGCCGGCGACGGCGCGGATGGGTTTGCGAAGTTCAGGCTGGTGCTGTGAGCGTCAAATCACTTCGATTAACGTTTCGCCGCGCACGAGCGCGGCGACGATCGCGGGTAGAACCACTTCGAACCGGACGAGGAGTTGATGGCGTCGCGTATTCGGCCACCTGATCCAGACCACAGCCGGGCCAGCTTGCGTGAACACCTTGTGCTGCGCAAAGTCCTCGTCCTTCGTCACGATGACCCAGCCCTCCATCAAAGCACAATCCCAGATCAGCCGGTCGGTCGCGGCTTGCATTCCCTTTTCAGAGACATGCACCGCTTCGTAGCCGTGTATAGTCAGCCAACGCGCAAGCGCCGGCGGCAATTGCGCGTCGATCAGGAACCGCATCAGGCGACGTGAAGGACAGTATGGTCGCTTTGGCGCGCGGCATATTCGAGCGCGGCCAAAACGTCGCCCTCTTCGAGCGCGGGGTAATCCTGGAGAATCTCAGCATGACTGGCCCCTGCCGCCAGTAGGTCCAGCACGTCCTTGACGCGGATGCGAAGGTTGCGGAGCGTCGGGCGGCCGCCGCACTGCTCTGGATCAACAGTGATCCGATGGATTTCGCTCATTGAAGTCTCCTCGGAGAGTCACGCTGCGCGCCCGAATAGTCATAGCACAGCACGAACCGGCCGTCGCCTCCCCTACTCCGCCGCCGCCAGTCCCGCCTGGTCCCGGTTTTTCAACAGCTTGAAGACGATCGAATCCATCAGGGCCTGGAAGGAGGCGTCGATGATGTTGTCGGATACGCCGACCGTCCACCAGCGGGCGCCGGTGGCGTCGACCGATTCGATCAGGACGCGGGTGACGGCGCCGGTGCCGCCGTTGAGGATGCGCACCTTGTAGTCCACCAGTTCCAGATCCTCGATCTCCGACTGGTATTTGCCGAGATCCTTGCGCAGCGCCAGATCGAGCGCATTGACGGGGCCGTGGCCTTCGGCGACCGACATCATCGTCTCGCCGTCGACCGAGACCTTCACCACGGCTTCAGAGACGGTCTTCAGCTTGCCGTTGGCATCGAAGCGGCGCTCCACCATGACGCGAAAACTGTCGACCAGGAAGAAATCCGGCACCGAGCCGAGGATGCGCTGGGCGAGGATGGCGAAGCTCGCATCGGCGCCTTCATAGGCATAGCCGGTCGCCTCGCGTTCCTTGACGATGGAAATCAGCCTGTCGAGCTTCGGATCATCCCTGGAGACGACGATGCCGCGCCGTTTCAGGGCATTGATGAAATTGGCCTTGCCGCCCTGGTCCGACACCATGACCTTGCGCAGGTTGCCGACGCTTTCCGGCGTCACATGCTCGTAGGTGCGCGGGTCCTTCAGCAACGCGGACGCATGAATGCCGGCCTTGGTGGCGAAGGCAGACGCGCCGACATAGGGCATCTGGTGATCCGGCGAGCGGTTCAGAAGCTCGTCGAAGGAATGGGAAAGCTGGGTCAGCTCCTGCAGCCGGTCGGCATCGATCGCTGTCTCGAAACGGCGGTTATAGGCTTCCTTGAGCGCCAGCGTCGGGATCAGCGTGACGAGATTGGCGTTGCCGCAGCGCTCGCCGATACCGTTCAGCGTGCCCTGAACCTGGCGCACGCCGGCCTCGACCGCCGCCAGCGAATTGGCGACCGCCTGGCCGGTATCGTTATGGGCGTGGATGCCGAGATTGGCGCCGGGCACGCCATGGGCGATCACCGCGGCGACGATGTCGCGGATCTCCGGCGGCTGGGTGCCGCCATTGGTGTCGCAGAGCACGACCCAGCGGGCGCCGGCGTCATAGGCCGTCTTGGCGCAGGCCAGGGCGTAGCCGGGATTGGCCTTGTAGCCGTCGAAGAAATGCTCGCAGTCGATCATCGCCTCGCGGCCGCTTTGCACGACGGCTTCGACGGACGTGCGGATCGCCTCGAGATTTTCCTCGTTGGAACAGCCGAGCGCCACGCGGACATGATAATCCCAGCTCTTGGCGACAAGACAGATCGCGTCGCTTTGCGCCTGCAGGAGCGCCGTCAGCCCCGGATCGTTGGACGCCGACACGCCGGCGCGCTTGGTCATGCCGAAGGCGACGAAGCGTGCCTTGTGGGTGCGCGTCTTCTCAAAAAACTCCGTATCGGTCGGGTTGGCACCCGGATATCCGCCTTCTACATAGTCGATGCCGAATTCGTCCAGCATCTTGGCGATGGCGATCTTGTCCTCGACGGAAAAATCGATCCCCGGCGTTTGCTGCCCGTCGCGAAGCGTGGTGTCGAAGAGATAGATGCGTTCTTTCACTGCAATGCCTCCGATGATGGGGCGCTCTGAGTTCGCGGCGGCTTACCCCCCTCTGTCGGCGACGCCGACATCTCCCCCTCAAGGGGGGAGATTTCTCGCAAGTGTTGTGCCTCCCTTGCGCCGAAATCAGCGAGGGAAAGGAACAATCTCCCCCCTTGAGGGGGAGATGTCACGCAGTGACAGAGGGGGGTGCGAGCCGCAGACACAATCATCACACCTTCCCTGCAAACCGGTCGGTTGCCCGGATGAGCCTGTCGAGAATGCCCGGCTCGGAATAGGCATGGCCTGCGCCCTCGACCAGATGAAATTCCGCTTCGCCCCAAGCCTTGTGCAGCGCCCAAGCATATTTTGCCGGGCACGGCATGTCGTAGCGGCCGTGGACGATGACACCGGGAATGCCATGCAGCCGGTGCGCATCCCGCAGAAGCTGCCCCTCCTCCAGCCAGCCGGCATTGACGAAGAAATGGTTTTCGATGCGGGCGAATGCGTAGGCGAATTCGTCTTCCTCGAACTTGTCGCTGGTTGCGGGTTCCGGCAAGAGCGTGATCGTCTCGCCCTCCCAGATGCTCCAGCTCTTGGCGGCGGCAAGACGGGTCGCCTTGTCGTCGCTGGTCAGGCGGCGGTGATAGGCGAGCATCATCTCGTGGCGCTCATCTTCCGGGATCGGCGCGATGAAGCGCTCCCATTTGTCCGGGAACATTTCCGAGACGCCGAACTGATAGTACCAGTCGAGTTCGGCCTTGGTCAGCGTGTAGATGCCGCGCACGACGAGTTCCGAAACTCGCTCAGGATGTTTTTGCGCATAGGCGAGCGCCAGCGTCGAGCCCCAGGAACCGCCGAAGACCAGCCACTTGTCGACGCCGGCCAATTCGCGCAGCCGCTCGATATCGGCGACGAGATGCCAGGTCGTGTTGGCGGCAAGTTCGGCATTCGGGGTCGACTTGCCGCAGCCGCGCTGGTCGAACAGGGTGACGTCGTAAAGCTTCGGATCGAACAGACGGCGGTGGCTTGGCGAGATCGTGCCGCCGGGGCCGCCATGCAGGAAGACGGCGGGCTTGGCCCCGGGCGTCCCGGCCTTCTCCCAATAGATCACGTGGCCGTCGCCGACATCGAGATGGCCGGATGCGTAAGGTTCGATTTCCGGATAGAGCGTGCGCAGTTCTGCTGTCATAGGTTCAAACCATGGGTGGGCCATTCGGCCGTATCGTGATCGGGATGCTGGAAGGAGATGATCTGTTCCTGCTTTGAATAGTAGTCCGGATCGTCATGGACCGGCTGGTCGAAGATCGTCGTCACCCAGGGCAGCCGGGAGGCGTAGTTGACCTGGATCTGCGGCGCGAGGTCGCTTCGGTCGTCGAAGGCGCCGATGGCGATTTCGAGACCACCGGGATGACGATAGGTCAGCGGGGTGCCGCAGGATGCGCAAAAACCGCGGCTGATGTTCACCGACGACTGGAAATAGTTCGGTTCGTTGCGCGTCCACTCGACGCCGCCGTCCGGCGCGGTGACCAGCGGGCCGAAAAAGCCGCCAAAGGCCTTCTGGCACATTCGGCAATGGCAGATCGACGGACGGCCGAGCGCTCCGTGAATCCTGAAACGCACGGCGCCGCACTGGCAGCCTCCGGTTCGAATGGTCTCGCTCATGTCTATTCCTCCGGTGGCCAATGTTCAGTATCGTAGTCGGGATGCTGGCGGTTCGTTTCAAGGATCGCCAGATGCCGTTCCGCGCCTGCATCGTTAGCGGCATCGGTCTCTCTACCCGGCAGCCCCGGCAGATGTGAAAACCAGGGTACGCACGATTCCATGCCGGACTGCGTCAGAGGCCGCACATCATAGGGATCGTCGAGCGAACCGAGCACGATATTGATGAAATCCGCCCCCGGCATGTCGTAGAACAGCGGCGTGCCGCAGGCGGCGCAAAAACCGCGCCGGGCAAATTGCGAGGAATGAAACCAGCTCGGTTCCCCCCGCGTGATGCGGAACGACGCGCGCGGCGCATTGGCAAGCGGCATGAAATAATTGCCGGCCGCCTTCTGGCACATGCGGCAATGGCACAGATGCGGATCACCGAGCGTGCCTTCCGCCCGATAGCGCACCGCGCCGCACTGGCAGCCGCCGGTATAGATTCGGGAAATGCTCATTCGCGCCCCTTCGGTGGCCACTCGGCCGTATCATGGTCCGGATGCTGGTAAGACACGAGCGTTGCAAGAAAGGACGCCGCATCCTGATCCGCCATCGTCTCCTCGCCCGGCAGGTCAGGGATGTGGTCGACATAGGGCAGCTTTGCCTCGGTGCCCCACTGGATCTGCGGAACGATGCCCTGCGGCTTGTCGAAGGCCGCGATCGCCAGCGCCACGCCATCCGGCGCCTCATAGGTCAGCGGCGTGCCGCAATCGCCGCAGAAACCCCGGAACACCGCATTCGACGACTGAAACCGCTTCGGCTCGCCGCGCGTCCAGGTGAGCCTTGCCCCGCGCACGGAAACCAGCGGCAGATAAAAATTCCCAGCCGCCTTCTGGCACATGCGGCAATGGCAGACGGAAGCATCGCCGAGCATGCCTTCGACGCGGAAACGGACGGCACCGCATTGGCAGCCGCCGGTGTGGAGGGGAGTGGCTATCGTCATCGCTTGACCTCCCAGGTCGTCACCCGCTCGCCGGTCGCCGCGTCCTTGCCGTCCTTGAGCTGGACGCCCTTCACTGCGAGATCCTCGCGGATCTTGTCGGCTTCGGCGAAGTTCTTGGCCTTGAGCATTTCCAGCCGCATCGCCACCAGGGCATCGACAGCGGAGGCCAGCGCTTCGTCGATCTCGGTTTCCTTCGGCTGAACGCCGAGCAGAGCCGCGCTCGCGGCATAAGTTGCAAGCAGAGCCGGCTCGGCATTGGCAGCCTGGGCGAGAGCGTGCAGCGCCTGCACGGCTGCGACCGTATTGAGATCGTCGGCGAGCGCACTGATCACCGTTGTGTCGGGTGCCGCGCCGCTTTCCTTGACCAACGGCCATTTGGCGAGAAGCCGCTCGGCCTCCTCCAGCCGCTTGATCGAAAAATCGATCGGTTCACGGTAATGGGTCATCAGCATTGCCAGACGCAGGACCTCGCCTGGCCACTTGCGGCCGCCGAACTTTTCCGTGTGCAGCAATTCGTAGATGGTGACGAAATTGCCTTCGGACTTCGACATCTTGCGGCCTTCGACCTGCAGGAAGCCGTTGTGCATCCAGACATTGGCCATGACGTCGGTGCCGTGGGCGCAGCGCGACTGGGCGATCTCGTTTTCATGATGCGGGAAGATCAGGTCCAGCCCGCCGCCGTGAATGTCGAAGACCTCGCCGAGATAACGCTGGCTCATCGCCGAGCATTCGATATGCCAGCCCGGACGGCCACGGCCCCATGGGCTGTCCCAGCCGGGTTCGCTCTCGGACGAGAGCTTCCAGAGCACGAAATCGCCGGGGTTCCTCTTGTGCGCATCGACGGCCACGCGGGCACCCGCCTGCTGGTCCTCGAGGTTGCGGTTGGAGAGCCGTCCGTAATCGGCCATCGAGCGCGTATCGAACAGCACCTCGCCTTCTGCCTGATAGGCATGGCCTTTGGCGATCAGCCTTTCGATGATCTCGATCATGCCGGCGATGTTTTCTGTCGCCCGCGGCTGCACGGTCGGGTCCAGGCAGCCGAGCGCCTTGGCGTCCTCCAGATACTGCGTCTCGGTCTTCTCGGTGACGAGGCGGATGGCTTCGTTCAGCGCCAGGCCGGGATGGTCGCGCAGCGCCCGCGCGTTGATCTTGTCATCGACGTCGGTGATGTTGCGGGCATAGGTGACATGATTTTCGCCATAGACGTGGCGCAGCAGCCGGAACAGCACGTCGAAGACGATGGCAGGCCGCGCGTTGCCGATATGGGCGTAGTCGTAAACGGTCGGACCGCAGACATACATGCGGACATTGGTCGGATCGATCGGCGCGAAAGCCGCCTTCTCCCGTGTCAGCGTGTTGTACAGTTTCAGTATCGGCTGTCCGGCCATTCCATTCTCCCCTTCCGCATCACGTCAAATACACGCAACCGCCCGGCTGGACCTTCGCGTTGTCATCTTGATGTTTGGGAGACGAAAACGGCCAGGCCAGCGTCGAGGCTAGCGAATAATAATCCGGCAGATGATGCAGATAACCGTTTTCATGGGCAGCGTTATCGCGCTTCGCGTGCGCGCGGTCAAGAGGTCACGCGTTGCCCGATCGTCATATGTTGGGATGTCGGAGAATCCGCCATTGTTTTGTCATGTTTGGCCTTATCTGGAGACGCCGCATTCCCCGGGAATCAAGGCCTTCAGGCACTTGCACATTAATGCCTGTTTCCTGGGGCACAATAAGGGACGCCGTTTTGGAGGACAACACACCGGAACGAAGCGTTTCCAGCTAGGGAAAGCACCAAAAGGAGAGTTTGAAATGCCTGGTAAGAAGACCGACAAGCACAGTCCGCGAGAGGCGGCCAATCTTGTCGAGCAATACCGCCCGCTCGGCCTGAAGGCCGTCCTGGCCGCCGCCTTGCAAGTCAAGCCAAAGCCGGTCAAGAAGCCTGCGGTGCCGAAGCAATTCGCCTGATTCAAAAAAGGGACAACTGACGGTCTGCCGGAGGCTCCTTCAGCTTTGAGGCAGGCCTTGTCGCAACGTTCACCGGGATCTGGATATCGGCGCCGGTGTTTGCCACCCTGTTCACTTTGTCGGATATCGCGACGGCTTCGAAGTAGTCGTCACCCGGCGGCGCCATGAGGTCGACGACATCGCGCGGTTCCTGCGTCTTGCAGTCGAGCCAGCGGGCAAAATCCTCCGGTTTGATGACCACGGGCATGCGCTCGTGGATCTCGGCAATCCGGGCGTTAGCGCGCGTGGTGAGGATGGCGCCGGTATCGACCTCCGAGCCATCCGCCGAGGACCATGTCTCCATGAGACCGGCGAAAGCGACAATGCCGCCATTTTTCGGACGTATCCAGTAGGCCTGCGAGGGCTCGCCGCTCTCCTTGGGGGGGCGATGCCATTCATAGAAACCGGAAGCTGGAATGAGGATGCGCCGATGGCGCATCGCCGCCTTGAACGAGGCCTTGCCTATCGCGGTTTCGGCACGTGCATTGATCAGAAGCGGAAAATCGCGCGGATCCTTCACCCAGGAGGGGGTAAAGCCCCAGCGCACGAGCAGCGCCCTGCGCTCGGGCAGGTTGCTGCCCGGCTGCTGGCGATCGCCGGCAATGACGACGAGAATGGGTTGGGTCGGCGCGATGTTGAACCGTGCCGGAAAGCCCTCCGTTTCCAGGAGACCGAGCAATTCCGCCACTTCTTCCGGTGTCGCCGTTAGCGCAAATCGTCCGCACATGGATTAATCCAGCCTCCCGATGGACACGCAATGATCAAGCATGTCGACAGCAGGACCGTTTTCACCGCCTCGATCAACACACTGCCGCGCCTGGCTTTCTCACATCGCTGCAAGCATTGTATTTCGCTGACGCAAGGGAATATAGGTAGAATGCGATGAAAGACCAAATGCCCCCTTCCTCTCCCCAACTCGCCTCCTCCGCCATCCTCGAGCGCGACGGACGCTACCTGCTCGTGCGGCGCGCCAATCCGCCTTCTGCGGACATGTATGCCTTTCCTGGCGGGCGGGCCGAGATCGGCGAGACGCCGGCGGAGACGGCAGTGCGCGAGTTTTACGAGGAAACCGGGATTCTTCCGCGCAATCCACACCTCTTTGAGACTTATGACCTGCCGCCGCGCGAATCGGATGGGGCGGGAGCGCGACATTTCTTCCTCTCGGTCTTCACCGTGGACGCCGATCCGGACCTTGATGCCGTCGCCGGCGACGATGCGGCTGGTATCGGCTGGTATACGGCGACCGAAATCTTCGCTTTGCCGATCCCCGACAGCGTTCGCGAATGCGTGGAAAAACTTGAGGCGTGCCGGAAGCCGTGATCGTCCGATGGAGATTTGACTTGCCTGCCGGCGTGATTCGGGGCTTCAAAACGACATGATCCGCTTTCTGGCCATTCGATTGTCTCTTTTGCTGGCGCTTGTTGCTGCGCCGTTCGCCGCTCGGGCGCAGGACGCGCCGGCCGGCGGCACCCCGGCGGTGACCGCTGAAAAGCCGGCCCCCTATGACGCGCGGCTGTTGCGGCTTTCGGAAATCCTTGGTTCCGTCCACTATTTGCGGACAGTCTGCAAGGATAAGACGGCAGACAGCTGGCGGCAATTGATGCAGCATCTGCTCGACAAGGAGGCAGGAAACGAGGCGCAGCGGCGGGCTCGCATGACGGCCGCGTTCAACCGCGGCTACCGGACTTTTGCCTCCGTTTACACGGCCTGCACGGCCGCCGCCGTGGTCGCCGACGAGCGATACCGTGCCGAAGGAGCAACACTTGCTTCAGAAATAACCGCCCGCTTTGGAAATTAAGGGGAAATTAACCTCTTTTTTCAGGAGCCCGTGTCGTTTTGGGAAAAGACTGCTAAAGTTGTTAAGAGAGTGGTAAGAAGTGACGCCACCTCAAGTCAGGTGCCAGTAAAAAGCGTGGAACGGCATGGAACGAATGATGGAACCCAGTCTGAATGACATCGACGACATGATCGTTCATGAGAAGATGCAGGCAGCCTTGGAACACCAGAATGAAGCCTGGGCAGATGGTATGGCCGACGGCATTGAGCCGGAGATCATCGCCGATGCTGCCATTGCCCTGGCCATGCGCGAGACGATCCGCCTGCACGGCGAAGACGGGGCCGAAGCCATGCTGAACTCGCTGCGCGAGCGCATGCTTGCCGGGGAATTCTCACCGGAACGCATCCTGCAGTAGTTTCGAGGCGATCATGAAACGCCAGATGTCAGCAAACCGACCAGGTGCGGTTCGTTTTTCTGCGCTGTTGTTCGCCGGCCTCGTCGTTTCCTCTTTCCTTCCTCACCACAGCGCATTCGCGCTCAGTGAGCTCAAACAGATTCCGGGCCAGGCAAAAGAGGAAGAAAAGGACGCTCCCGAAGTGGAGGAGCCGGACGACGTGGGACCGATGCAGATCCCGATGCCCGATCCGCTCGTCAAGCCGGCTGGTGACGCGAAGGACGATTCGGCTCAGGATCCCGTACCTGCTGCCGTCGAAGTGCTGTCGGATGTATCGAAAATTCCGCAGGCCGTCGCCCGCATGCGCGAACTGATCGTCGAGGCCGCCGCTTCCGGCGATATCGAACGACTGCGGCCGCTGCTTGGGAAGGGGCCGACGCAGACACAGGTCGGCGAGAACGGCACCGATCCCGTCGAGGTCCTCAAGGGACTGTCCGGTGATCCGGACGGAATCGAAATTCTGGCAATCCTGCTCGACGTTCTGTCGACCGGCTTCGTTCTGGTCGACAAGGGAACGCCAGAGGAAATGTATGTCTGGCCCTACTTCACCGAAAAATCTCTTTCCTCGCTCACCGCGCCGGAAAAGGTCGATCTCCTGCGGCTGGTGACTGCCGGCGATTTTCTGGGGATGGAAGAGGGCGGCAACTACAACTTCTATCGAGTTGGCATCACACCCGACGGCCAGTGGAAATTTTTCATCGCCGGAGACTGACCGGCGACGCAAAGCGCTTGCTCAGGCTCGCGTGAAATCCTACCTGTTCATGTGATGAACAGGACAGATCTCATGCAACCGACAGCCCTTCCCGATCGCGCCATCGTCACCGTGTCCGGACAGGATGCGCAGGATTTCCTGCAGGCCCTGATCACCACCGATCTCAGGCACTTGGAAGAAGGCGAAGCCAAGCCGGGCGCGCTGCTGACCCCGCAGGGCAAGATCCTTTTCGATTTTCTGGTGACGCGCGACGGCGAAGCAATCCGGCTTGAAGTCGGCGCAGACCAGGCCGATGGCCTGCTGAAGCGGCTGACGATGTACAAGCTGCGTCTTCCCATTACGCTTACGGTCACTTCGCCGGCCGCGGTGAGCATCCGGTACGTGGAGATACCGGGCGGTTATCGCGACACGCGTTTCGCCGCTGCGGGCAACTCGGTTTATCGCGTCTATGGCGAAGAAACGGGAACATCCGCAACCGATGAATACGAGCGCCTGCGGGTTGAAAGCGGCATTGCGGTCGCCGGCAGCGATTACGCGCTGCAGGACGCCTTTCCGCATGATGTACTGATGGACAAGAACGGTGCGCTGTCGTTCAAGAAGGGCTGCTATGTCGGCCAGGAGGTCGTATCGCGCATGCAGCATCGTGGCACGGCGCGAAAGCGCATCGTCATCGTCACGGCTGATGCCGCCCTGCCTGCAACCGGCACGCCTTTGACGGTGCAGGACCGGCCCATCGGCACGCTCGGCACCGTGATCGGGCGATCCGCTCTAGCGATCGTGCGTATCGACAAGGCCGGGCAAGCCATGGCTTCGGACGAAGCTATCCTGGCGGGCGATGTGTCGGTGACACTCGCGCTCCCCGCCTGGACGGGGCTTGAATTTCCGGCCGAAGCCGACGAGGCGAGCGCCTGATGTCTGCCCGCGCCTGGCAGCGGATGCTATCCGGACGGCGGCTTGACCTGCTCGATCCGTCACCGCTTGATGTCGAACTCTGCGATATCGCCCACGGGCTCGCCCGCGTTGCCCGCTGGAACGGCCAGACGGAAGGCGACCATGCCTTTTCCGTCGCCCAGCACAGCCTCGTGGTCGAGGAGATCTTTCGCCGGCAGTACGATGCTACGCCTGACGAATGCCAGTTAGCGCTTCTGCACGATGCGCCGGAATATGTGATCGGCGATATGATCTCGCCCTTCAAGGCGGTGGTGGGCGGTGGCTACAAGGTCGTGGAGAAGCGCCTGGAGGGCGCCATTCACATTCGCTTCGGGCTTCCCGCGGCAACGCCTGCAGAGCTCAAGGCGAAGATCAAGAAGGCCGACCAGATCGCCGCCTATTTCGAGGCGACCGTGCTTGCCGGGTTCTCGCTCGTGGAAGCACGCAAATTCTTCGGCCAGCCACGCGGCATCACCCGCGACATGATCCCGATTGATCCGCTCCCGGCCGTCGAGGCGCAGAAGCTCTTTGCCGAGCGGTTCGAAGCCATCGAGGTGCTGCGCACCAACGCGCGGGTGGCGTCCTGATGCCGCGGATCATCGTCTCCCCCCTGTCGCGCATCGCCGAAATGGCCGTTCGCCACGGCTGCCGCGAAATGATCAGCCTGCTCGCCAAGGACCAGAGCTTTCATCGCCCGGCGGTGATCGACGCGGGCCGACATCTTCTCATCGGCATGAACGACATCAGTTTCGGTGGCAATGACGGGCTGATCGCGCCGCAGGAAGATCATGTCATGCAGATCATCGGCTTCGCGCGGCAGTGGGACCGGGCGGCCCCGCTGCTTGTCCATTGCTGGATGGGCGTCTCGCGTTCGCCGGCAGCCGCCGTCATCGCCGCCCTTTCGGTAGAACCCGATCAGGACGAGATCGAACTGGCACGGCGCCTGCGCGCCGCCTGCGCCTATGTCACGCCGAACACGCGCCTGATCGAGATCGGCGACCATCTTCTGGCGCGCAACGGGCGGCTGGTGGCAGCGATCAAGGCGATCGGCCGAGGCGCGGAAGCGGACGGCAACGCGCCCTTTGTCTTCTCGCCCGTGCCGGAGCCCCTCTCCCATGCCGGTTGACGACGGGGCGATCACCGTCGAGATCGGCCTCAACGCTGCGATCGTCGCGGTCACCAGCCGCTCGCCTCGCATCCTCGCCGTCAGCGAAGGACTGGAGGACAGCCGCGACGGCCTGCCCTTCGGCCCGTTCGATCCCGCGCGGCACCGGACCTTCGAGACCAGCCTGCGCGCCAGCGTCGAGCAGCAGACGGCGCTTGATCTCGGCTACATCGAACAGCTCTACACCTTTGGCGACCGCGGCCGGCATCGCTCGCCCGGGGAAGCCGGCAAGCATATGGTGTCCGTCGGCTATCTGGCGCTGACACGCACCGATGCCGAAAACAATGCGCGGCTGGCGGATGCAGGCGCCCATTGGCGCGACTGGTACAGCTACCTTCCCTGGGAGGACTGGCGACAGGGCCGGCCCGCGATCATCGACCAGGTCATCCTTCCCGCCTTGCGGCTCTGGGAAAAGGCGGGGCATCAGGATGAGCGCATGGGCCTGCCACAGCGGCGCACGCGCATGCGGCTGGCCTTCGGGCTCGATGATTTCCCCTGGGATGAAGAGCGCGTACTGGAGCGCTACGAGCTGCTCTACGAGGCAGGACTGGTCGGCGAGGCAGTGATCGATGGGCGGGCGGTTGCGACCGCGATGCCGCCGATCGGCCTCACCATGCGCCACGACCACCGCCGTATCGTCGCCACTGCCGTGGCAAGGCTGCGCGGCAAGATCAAATACCGGCCGGTGATCTTCGAACTGATGCCGCCGGAATTCACGCTGACGGACCTGCAGGCGACGGTCGAGGCGATTTCCGGCCGGCATCTGCACAAGCAGAACTTCCGCCGGCTGGTCGAAGGGGCCGAGCTGGTGGAGCCAACGGGCATGCTGACGGCGGCGACGGGTGGACGGCCTGCGGCCCTCTTCCGCTTCCGCCGCCAAATTCTCGACGAACGCCCCGCTCCCGGATTGAAAGTCGGCGGCCGATAGTTCATCGACCCCCTCGCCTGTCGCGGAAGGAGGCAGCGAAAGACGCTACTCGATCACGGCGCAGGCCAGGCGTTCGCCGGCATCGCCGGAGGGCTGGCTGCGGTTGTCGTCGGATTGGGCATGGATCATCAAGGCCCGGCCGCGAATGCCGTTTTCGGCATTGTCGAGCACGACCATGCCGTTGAACACCTGCGCACGCAAGACACCGTCGCTGCCGACATACTGGTTTGGCATGTCGCCGGCATGCGGGCCGTTGGCAGCGAGGAACCCGTGTTCGGTCTTGTCGGGATTGAAATGGTTGCCGGCCGTGTCGTGGCCGTGCGCAGCGTCGCATTTGCCGGTTTCATGGACATGGAACCCCACCCATTTTCCTGGCGGCAGGTCGGTCACCTCGACTTCGATGAACACGCCGTTCCTGGCCGCGGTCAGGGCCGCCCTGCCCGTTTCCTTCCCGTCCTTGCCGATGAAATTGGCGACGGCCGTCTGCGACGAAGGCTGGGCAACGATGGGTGTCGCGACACAGGCGGCAAGCGCCACCGTCAAGAGGAGGTTCTTCATCTGGATATCCTTCCGGTTGATCGAGCGCGTGCAATCAACCCTAACGCATGGATGTCGTTGCGGGTTCCCGCCGGATCACGGGATGGAATGCCGCATGGGCTCTTGTCTTTGATGGCGTACAGCAAACGCCCAGACTATCCAGGATGGCCGTGTGGCCTTGAAGCCGCCATTGACAAACGCACGCCAGCGCCACGATGCGCCTAGAAGAACCTGATGGCCGACGTGACGATGATGACGAGGGCAACGGCGATCATCAACGGCCGCACCGGCAGGTGCTTGACCACGAGAGCGCCGGCTGGCGCCGCAAGAATGCCGCCGAGAATGAGGCCGATCGCAGAGCCGAAATCCCTCCAGCCCAGCGTCAGAATGAAGGTTAGGGAGATGGTCAGGGTCACGGCGAATTCCGTGAGGCAGGTGGAGCCTATGACCTTCTTCGGCTCATGGCCGCGGCCGATCAGCGAGGTCGTGACGATCGGCCCCCACCCCCCGCCGCCCGCCGCGTCCAGGGCACCGCCGCCGAAGCCGACGAAAGGCACGACCCAATCCTTGACCTCACGCAGCCAGAGTGGCCTAAACGCCTTGAACAGGATGTAGAAGCCGACCAGCGCCAGATAGGCCGAGACATAGGGTTCGAGCATCTTGCCTTCGATCCTGGAGGCACCATAGGCGCCCAACGCTCCGCCGATAATGCCCGCCGGCGCCAGGCGAAGGACAAGCCGCCAATTGATGTTGCGATGATAGATGTGCGCAGTTCCGGAGGCCGCGGTGGTGACGATTTCCGCAATATGGGTCATCGCGCTTGCCGTTGCCGGCAAAACGCCGAAGGCAAGCAGGCTTGTCGTTGAAAGAAGGCCAAAGGCCATTCCCAGCGCACCGTCGACCAGTTGCGCAAAAAAACCGATGAGAACGAAGACCCAGAAATCTGCCGACACGAACAGTCCTTTTCAAACCTCGCCTCTCGCACCTCGGCCCGTTTGCGCCAACGGTCTGGTGCTGTTAAAGGTTCCACATCGGGATATTGGACTAGCTGCCGAACAGAGAGGCGCGACCGATGCAGACCATTGCTCTCCTTCTCGCCGGCTCGCTTCTGACTGCACCCGACGACAAGCCTAACATCCCTGATTATTTCGACGGCAACGGCAAATCTCACCGGCCGAAGATCACCCGATGCAATCTGAATGGCGAGGATGTGAATGGACCGTTCAAGACCTGCCGCTACGACTGCGGCGAGACGCTGACGATCGGCGCGCGCCTCGTCTGCCCTTTCGTACTGCGGCGGTAGGAGACGGAGATGAAGGATTTCGATTGGCATGCCGACGCAATCGACCGCAACACCGCCATCACGGCGAGCTACCGCAACACCCAGAATGTCCGGCGGTTCCTGACGGCGCACTGCGGCAAGGATTTCGCCTTTGATCGACCCTTCATGGCCTGGATCAAGGACGGCAGGGCGAAGACGATGGGCGATCTCGCGGATGAATGGATGCGGCTGCGAAAGGAAAACGGCCGCTGAAATGGCGCCTCGCGGCGCTCAGCCGATCACCACATCCAGCCCGATGTCCAGCGTCGGCGCCGCCATGGTGATCTTCGAGGTCGAGATGTAATCGACGCCGGTTTCGGCGATGGCGCGGATGGTCTGGAGATTGACGTTGCCGGACGCCTCGAGCTTCGTGCGGCGCGGATCGCTGGCATAGGCATCCCCCGACAGCTGCCAGTGGGCGGCGTTGACGGCAACGGCTTGGCGAAGCAGGTCCGGCCCCATATTGTCGAGCAGGATGACATCCGGACTGGCGGTCAGGGCCTCGCGCATCTGCCCCAGGCCATCGACCTCCACCTCGATCTTGACGAGATGGCCGCAATAGGCGCGGGCGGCGTTGACGGCGCTGGCGACACCGCCGGACACGGCGATGTGATTGTCCTTGATCAGGATCGCATCGTCGAGACCGTAGCGATGGTTGGAACCGCCGCCGAGACGCACGGCATATTTCTCGAGCGCCCGCAGGCCGGGAATGGTCTTGCGCGTACAGCAGACCTTGGCACGCGTATGAGCAATCTCGGAGGCGAATTTCGAGGTATACGTGGCGATACCGCAGAGATGCATGAGGAAATTCAAGGCGACGCGCTCGGCCGACAAAAGCCCGCGCGCAGGACCGGAGATGCGGGCAAGCACCGTGCCGGGATGAACCCGGTCGCCATCCGCGACCAGTGCCTCGAAGCGGATTGCCGGATCGATCAGCCGGAAGGCCGTGCGGGCCAGCTCCATGCCGGCTACCACGCCGTTTTCGCGGGCGTTCATTTCCGCGGTGGCGGTCCTGTCAGGCGCGATCGTCGCACAAGTGGTGATATCGCCGGCGCGGCCGAGATCTTCCAGGAGGGCGGCGCGTACATGCTCCTCGGCCATCAGGGCGGGCAGTTCGGGACGAAGGGCGGTCAGGGGCATGGCAAGATACTTTCGGTTCGGCTGTCTGTTTAGTCGGCCGGCTTTCCTCTTCTCCCCCGCGGGGAGAAGTGCCGAGCGAAGGCGAGGCGATGAGGGGGGCTCGGCGATCTCGGCGCCAGCAGCCCCCTCATCCGGCCCTTGCGGGCCACCTTCTCCCCGTTGGGGAGAAGAGGACTTCCACTACGCCGCCTCCGTCTCTGCCACGTCCGCGACGATGCTGTCGGCCTCCGCGAGCGTCAGGTACGTGCGGCGTTTCCATTCGGCGCGCGGCTCCGGGTGGTCCGAGCGATAGTGGCCGCCACGGCTTTCGCTGCGCTGGAGGGCGGCGACCGCCATCAGCTTGGCCGTGGTGAGGATGTTGCTGAAGCGCAGACGGGTATTCTGCCGCTCGAGATTGGCGATGGCGCGGATGGCGCGGGTCAGGCCCTCCTGGTCGCGGATGACACCGACATGATCGCTCATGATGTGGCGCAGCGCCGTCAGTGGAGGGCTGTCTTCCAGCGTCACCGGATCGTCGTTTTCGCCGGCATTGTTGCCCCAGTCGGTGATCTTCGGCTCCGGCAGCATGCCCTTAATGTTTTCGGCGATGCGGGCGGCGAAGACCACGGCTTCCAGCAGCGAGTTGGAGGCCAGCCGGTTGGCGCCGTGGACGCCGGTCGACGTCACCTCGCCAGCGGCCCAGAGACCATCGATCGAGGTGCGGCCCTCGGCGTCGGTCAGCACGCCGCCCATATGATAATGGACCGCCGGCACGACCGGGATCGGCTGGGTGACCGGGTCGATGCCGGCTGCCATGCAGGAGGCATAGACCGTCGGGAAGGCCTCGGGGAAATGCGCGCCGACAGCCTTGGTGCAATCGAGGAAGGCGCCGCGCTTCGCCTGCACCTCGGCGAACACCCCGCGCGAAACGATGTCGCGCGGCGCAAGCTCGCCGTCCGGATGGATGTCGAGCATGAAGCGGCGGCCGGCGGAGTTGATGAGATGAGCGCCGTCGCCGCGCAGGGCTTCAGTGGCGAGCGGTGCCGGGTCGCGGCCGATATTGATCGCCGTCGGATGGAACTGGACGAATTCCGGATCGGCGATGATGGCGCCGGCGCGTGCCGCCATGCCGACGCCCTGCCCGCAAGCCTCGGTCGGGTTGGTCGTGACCGAAAAAAGATGGCCGACGCCGCCCGAGCACAATACGACAGCGCGGGCCGGGAACGACACGCGCCTCTTCGACTGGCCGGCATCCGGACGGGCGACGACACCGGAGATGAAGCGGCCCTGGCGCACCAGTTCCTCGACGACATAACCCTCCAGCACGCGGATCGACGGCGTGTTGCGCACCGCCGCGATCAACGCCTCCATGATCGCCTTGCCGGCCATGTCGCCCTTGACGCGGACGATGCGGCGCTCGGAGTGGGCGGCCTCGCGTGACAGAAGCAGCTTGCCCTCCAGATCGCGGTCGAACGGCACCCCGTAGCCGAGCAAATCGTGAATGCGGGCGGGACCTTCCGCCACCATCAGCCGCGTCATCTTCTCGTCGACGATGCCGGCACCGGCGGTGAGCGTATCGGCGACATGCTTGTCGATGGTGTCGCCGAGCCCCATGGCCGCGGCGATGCCCCCTTGCGCCCAGGCGGAGGAGGCGCCGTGGCCAATCGGCGCGGCGGCGAGCACGGTGACGGGACGCGGGCTGAGCTTCAGCGCGCAGAAGAGGCCGGCAAGGCCACCGCCGACAATGACGATATCGTCGATGCCGTTGAAGGATTGTGGGCGAAAATGGTCGGTCAGCATAGGCTCAGACTCCCACGGTCGCGGACTGATCTCTCCCCTTGAGGGAAGATGTCACGAAGTGACAGAGGGGGGGCCTACGGTTAAGAGCAGCGCCAGACACACCCCCCTCTGCCCTGCCGGGCATCTCCCCCTCAAGGGGGGAGATTGCAAACCGAGAGCTCCCAGCTCCAAATCGATTGCCCTTGCTGTCTCGCATTTCGCCCCTCCCGGCGGTACCAAACTACTGCTTCAAGTTCACCATCCGCTCGACGGCGAGGCGGGCGCGGTCGGCGATCGCCGGATCGACAAGCACCTCCTCCGTCATGAAGAGCAGGCTGTCGAGGATCTTCGGCAGCGTGATGCGCTTCATGTGCGGACAGAGATTGCACGGCTTGATGAAATCGACGCCCTTGACCTCGGCCTGGATGTTCGAGGCCATCGAGCATTCGGTGACGAGCAAAACGCGGGCCGGACGCTTGTCCTTGACGTAGTTGATCATGCCCGACGTAGAGCCGGCGAAATCGCAGACGGCGATGACGTCCGGGTGGCATTCGGGATGGCCGATGATCTCAATCGACGGATCGGCCTCCTTGTAGGCCAGCAGTTCGGCCGCCGTGAAGCGCTCGTGCACCTCGCAATGGCCCTTCCAGGTGAGGATCTTCTTTTTCGTCTGCCTGGCGACGTTCATCGCCAGATATTCATCGGGAATGCAGAGCACCGTGTCGCTCTCCAGGCTCTCGACGACGGCGAGCACGTTGGACGAGGTGCAGCAGATATCGGTCTCGGCCTTCACGTCTGCGGACGTGTTGACATAGGTGACGACCGGCACGCCGGGATAGCGCTCCTTCAAGAGCCGGACATCCGCGCCGGTGATCGATTCCGACAGCGAGCAGCCGGCCCTGGCGTCGGGGATCAGTACGGTCTTTTCCGGATTGAGAAGCTTGGAGGTCTCAGCCATGAAGTGCACGCCGCACTGGATGATGATCTCGGCATCGACCTTGGTGGCGTCGCGCGCGAGCTGCAACGAGTCGCCGACGATATCGGCGACGCAGTGAAAGATGTCCGGCGTCTGGTAGTTATGGGCGAGGATGACGGCGCCGCGCTCCTTTTTCAGCCGGTTGATGGCGTGCACATAGGGCGCATAGACCGGCCACTCGAAAGCGGGAATGAACTGCTTCACGCGCTCGTAGAGATGCGCGGTTTCGCGGGCGATCTCAGGCGTGAAGGTCAGGTCCGGCTTTTCGATGATGCCAAAGCGCTCGGCGGCGGTCTGGAATGCGGCGGAATTCTGCAAGGACGCCTGGGTTTGCGCGATCGTCATCGGACTGCTCCTCTCGCCGCCCCTCCGGCGGCAATACCCATTTTGCTCAAATTGAGCATAACAGGATCAAAACAAAACCGGCAGTGCCGGTGGACGAGACTTAGAAAGTTTTGTGACAGTTTTCAAGAATGCCCTCCCGCTATTTTGCGGGAGGGCAATGAATTTGCGGGGTCGTCAGGCGATCGCCGGGCGGGCAACCGGCTTCTCCTCGATCGGCCAATGGACGATGGCGGCGAAGATGCCGAGCGCCACGCCGAGCCACCAGACCGGATCATAGGAGCCGAAGCGGTCATAGAGATAACCGCCCATCCAGACGCCGAGGAACGAGCCAACCTGGTGCGACAGGAAGACGATACCGCCGAGCAGGCCGAGATGCCCGGTGCCGAACATGATGGCAACGAGGCCATTGGTCGGCGGCACGGTCGACAGCCACAGGAGGCCCATGACCACAGCGAAGATGATGACCGACGCCGGCGACTGCGGCAGGAGCAGGAAGAGAGAAACGGCAATCGAGCGGCCGAGATAGATCAGCGCCAGGAAATAGGGTTTCGAATAGTGCTGGCCGATGATGCCGGCCGACAGCGAACCGATGATGTTGAAGAAGCCGATCAGCGCCAGCGCGATCACCGCATAGCGCGCATCGATGCCGATATCACCGATATAGGCGGGGAAATGCGCGGTGATGAAGGCCACCTGATAGCCGCAGACGAAGAAGCCTGAAACGAGCAGAAGATAGCTCTTGTGGCCAAGCGCCTCCTTCAGCGCCTCGCCGATCGACTGCTTGTAGAGCGTTTCCTTCTGCGTTCCGGACGAGGAATTGCCGCGCAAGGGAATGGCGAACAGCGGCACGAGCAGCATGATGAGGCCGAGATAAACGAGACTGTCCGACCAGCCATAGGCGGAGATCAGCCCCTGGCTCAAGGGCGCGAACAGGAACATGCCGGCCGAGCCCGCCGCCGTACCGATGCCGAAGGCCATGGAGCGCTGGTGCGGCGTGACATTGCGGGCGAAGGCCGACAGCACCGTGCCGAAAGAGCCGGCGCCGACCGCCAGGCCCACCAGCACGCCGCCGCCGATGTGCAAGGTGGCGGGCGAGCCGCCGAACGACATCAGGAACAGTCCGGCGGCATAGAGAAGCCCCGAAATGGCCAGCACCCGCCAGGTGCCGAACTTGTCGGCGATGGCACCGAAAAAGGGCTGGCTGAGGCCCCAGCAGAGGTTCTGCAGTGCCATGGCAAGGCCAAAGGTGGTGCGGTCCCATCCGGTATCGGTCAGCATCGGCAACTGGAAAAAGCCCATGGCCGAACGCGGTCCGAAGGTGAGCAAGGCGACGATCGAACCGGCAGCGATGATCAACCAGGGAAAATTGGGCCTGGCGGCGTGTACCTGCACGGCGGATTGGGAAATGGCGGACATGGGCAACTCCGGATTGTCGAGGCGACAAGCTACCGTTCATGAAGGCCCAAAAAAAGCGAAATAAAATGACCTTGCGATCAACCAAATTGATGGATGGCCGGAAGGCGCCCGGCACAGCAGGCCGTTTTTCGTTTCTGAAAAACCTCTTCCGCTCCATTGCGTTTCCCGACCGGAAGATGGCTGATAGCCTCGCCGAAAATATGGAGGTCATTATGCTGACAAAAACCAGACCAACGGACATCACCCTCTGGGACGGACGGGCGATCCCGCGGCTAGGCATGGGCTGCTGGGCGATCGGCGGGCCGTTTTATGCCGGCGACGTGCCGCTCGGCTGGGGCGATGTGGAGGATGCGGAATCGATGCGGGCGATCCACCGGGCCATCGAGCTCGGCATTTGCTTCGTCGACACGGCGTCGAACTACGGTGCCGGCCACTCGGAGGAAGTGCTGGGAAAGGCGCTGGTCGGGCATCCCGACATCGTCGTTGCGACGAAATTCGGCTTTGCAACGGACTATGCGACGAAGCAGGCAACCGGCGCGTTCGCCTCGCCGGATTTCATCCGTGCATCGCTGGAAACGTCGCTCATGCGGCTGAAGCGCGAGCGGATCGACCTCCTGCAATTCCATCTCAACGAATTCGATGCCGTCGAGGCCGATGAAGTCTTCGATACGCTCGACGCCCTGCGCGCCGAAGGCAAGATCGCCGCCTATGGCTGGAGCACGGATTGGCCGCAACGCGCCGCCCGCTTCGCCAAACGCGAAGGCTTCGTTTCCGTCCAGCACACGATGAACGTGTTCGAACCCGTCCCCGAAATGATCGCGCTGATCGAGAGGGAGAATCTCATCTCCATCAATCGCGGCCCGCTGGCGATGGGGCTGCTCTCGGGCAAGTTCAAACCGGGCGACAGGCTGGCGGCAAACGACGTGCGCAGCGCCGATCTCGACTGGCTGAAATATTTCCGCGACGGCGCCGTCGATCCGGATTTTTCCAGACGGCTCGATTCGATCCGCGAACTGCTGCGTTCGGACGGGCGGACGCTGACGCAGGGTGCGCTCGCGTGGCTGTGGGCTCGTTCTGCCAACACCCTGCCGATTCCGGGTTTTCGGACGGTGGCCCAAGTGGAGGAAAACGCCGGGGCGCTGGAGAAAGGGCCGCTGTCGTCTTCCATCATGGAGGCGATCGACCAGGCCCTGGAACGAGGGTGATGCCCAAAGGCTCGCGGATCACGCCCTGATCTTCATCGGCCAACGTTCTTGCCGCGCCTTCACGACGCGCATCTCGTCGCCGAGGCTGAGGGTCCCCTCGCCGCGCGGCACGGCATTCCAGCCGAACAGGACGCCCGGCACACGGCGGTCGGCCGACATGCGCTTTTCGGCAAGCCCCTGGATCGGATTGCCGCCGATGCGCTCGCCGGTCACCTGATCCTGCGTCGTCATGATGCAGCGGGCGCAGGGCTTGACGAGATCAAAGACGATGCCGCCGATCTCGACACTTTCCCACAGGTCTTCCTCCCAGGGCTCGTCATTGTCGATGAGGATATTGGTGCGGAAGCGATCCATGCCGACCGGCTCCTGGCCCTTGGAAATCAGCGAGAGATTGAGATCGGCAAGCGACGCTGTCGTGGTGATCAGCACCTGATAGCCGTCGGCAAAGCTCATCGGGCTCTCGGGCCCTGCCCATTCCGGACTGGCAAAGCGGCTGGCGACGGCATCGATATGGACGAGCTTGACCGGCCGGCCGAACCAGCCCGACAGCGTCGCATTGGCATGATCGGCGGCGACGGCCGCATCGACGTCACTCGACCAGACGCGGACATTCATTCGCCGTTCGGGATCGAACGATACCGTGACGTTGCGGCTTCCCATTTTCAGATGAATGCCGCCCGCGACATGAGTCGCCTCGACCTGTGCCAGAATCTGCAATTCCCTCTGGGTGATGAACTTGCCATCGGGATCGACCAGCATGAAGCGACGATCGCCGGCAAACCCGTCCGGATGGACGGAGACGGAGGTCCGCGCGATGGCGCGGCCGCTTTTCAGCGGATGAATGTTGAGCCCCGTCACCTTCATGTCGTTAATCCCCTGCCGTTCAGAGTGTGATTCAAGTCCATCGCAGACTGATTCCGCCGATGGCAGCAAGTCCTTGTCTTCACTAGATTTCCTCGATCAGCATGCCAAGCACGGCGCGCAGCCTTTCCTGCCGTTGCCGGGCAAGCGCCCTGCCTGCTGCGGTCTGGAAACCGTCCGTCAGCTTGAACAGCTTCGTCTCGAAATGGTCAATGGCATAGGCTTTGTCATCGAGCGGCCGGTCTTCTGCCAGAGGGTCGAGCGGATCGTAGAGACCGCTGCCCATGCGCCCGGCAATGTAGAAGCAGCGGGCCGCGCCGATCATGCCGATCGCATCGAGCCGATCCGCATCCTGCAGGATTTTTGCCTCCAGACTTTCCGGCGGAATGTTGGCGGAGAAACTGTGCGTGAGGATCGCATGGGCGACGGCGGTAATCTCTGCGGTGCGCCAGCCGAGCTCATCGAGCAGTTCGAAGGCCCTTTCGGCGGCGAGGCGCGACGCCTGGGCGCGCACGGGCGAATTCTTCTCGACCGAGACGCAATCATGCAAAAGCACGGCAGCGGCAAGGATGCGAAGGTCGCCACCTTCGGCTCCATGGATACGCCTCGCGTTCTTCCACACGCGGATCAGATGCGCGGTATCGTGCGAGCCGTCGTTGCCGGAAACCGCGTGCGGCAGCAGCCGTTCGGCAAGAGCTTCGTGGGGGGCGAATGCAGCAGCAAGCGAAGGCAGGTGGCTCATACAAAATCCATCCGAAGGCAGACAGTCCTGAAACGGTCAGGCTGTTTGGCCCGGTTCCGCCTCGATGTCCACCGGCTTTTGCGGTTCGGGCGGAGCATTCGCCCCGCCGGACAGGATCTTCTGGTAGAACAGGCCGATGCCGATCAGCACGCCGCCAAGGCCGATGAACGACAGCGCCCGCAGGAAGCCTTCGAGATTGGCCATGTCGATCAGGAAGACCTTCAGCACGGCGACAAAGACGAGCACGGCCGAGGCGACGCGGATGCTCTTGGCGTTGAACCGCGACCCGAGCACCAGAAGCAGAACGCCGAGAACCAGCCAGACGACGGAATAGGTGTAGGTCTCGCCCTGCTGGAATCCTTTCCAGTCTGCGATGCTTTCACCCTGCCAGAAGCGGCGCACGGACAGCGTTGCCCAGGCGAAGGCGAGGATCGCCCCGGTGACGGCAACAGCGGCGACGTAAGGAAGGGGCCGCTTGCCGCGGGCATACCAGGCAAGGCCGGCATAGCCGAGCCCCGGCAACAGATAACCGATCAGGAGCAGGTCGAAGAACGGCACGGGGCCGAGCAGTTCGCCGCTGAAATAGGGGTTGAGGCCAAGCAGATGCGCTCCGAGGATCGACAGCATCGACAGGACGCCAACCGCCATGCTGCCGTAGCGGAAGACATGGCTCGGCGACTTCACGTCGAGCGTCATCAGAATGCCGGAGGCGCCGATCGCAAGCAGCGTGTAGATCGACTGTTCGCCGAGCGTCGGCACCGAACTGTCGAGGACGCCGCCGTTCATGGCGTGGCGCACGAGAATCGCGACCGTCAGCAGGGCAAACAGGCTCGCCAATGCCTGCAGGAGGTTGCGGGCGCGCAGGTCAGGCCAATTCCTGAGCTCGAAAGCGGACAGTACGAGAAGCAGCGCCGGAATGCCGTAGCCGGCGAGCAGCGCGTTGAAGACCGGCGTCGTGCCGAGATCTTGCGCCCCAACGATGGTCGGTTCCCAGGCGATGCGGGCAAGCACCACGATCGCGGCGCCCACCATCATCCACGGCAGCGCCGGCCAGGTGCGCAGGCGTGTTGCCGCGACATAGGCCGCGCCCAGCACGGCAATCAGGATCGTGGTTGCAAGACCATCCGTCAGCGCATGCAGCGCAATGACGAACAGCCCGAGCGAGCCGGCGACCAGAAACAATTGAGGCAGCGCGATCGCTTCCTTTTGTCCATCCCGACGCGGAAGCCATTCGGCAAGACCGAGCAGGACAAGGCCCGCGGCCAGCGCAAACAATCCGTGCGGCAGGTCGAAGGTCAGGTTACCGGTCATCAGTAGCGACATGCCGATGAGCGCGAAGGGCACGATCGCCGCGATCGCCGCCCATATGGTCGCCAGAGGCGGACGGTCGTTCAGATGCAGATGGTTTGCCAGGGCTCCAAGCGCGATGAAGACGGAAGAGAGCACCATGCTGGCGAGCATTGCCGTTCTTCCGGACACGGCAAGGGTCGTGATGGTCCCGGGAAAGGCCGGATCGACAAACGTCAGGAGACCGCTCGACGCCGTCATACTCCACAAGCCGACGATTGCCGTGAAGGCGGCAAGCACCGCAGGATAGAGGGCATAGCTGCGCCAAGCGCCCAGCCCCGCAAGAGCGGCAACGACGACGCAGAACTCCGTGACGGGGTAGCCGGACGCGGTGACGAGAGGACTGATCATGGCGAGCACAGTCAGCAGAGCGGCGATGCCCGCCGTCACCGTGATAGCGCCAAGGGGCGGCGCTATCATTCGGTCCCACGCGCGTGACGGCGCCGCCGGTTGATCATCCGCAACCTCCGGCAGATCGGCGGGAGCATCATCACCGGTCGCGCCCGGCCAGACAAATCCGACACCGGCGATCATCACCAGCATGACCAGTGTTACCGGCAGCGTCTCGAACGGCGTGGCCGAAGCGATATAGGCGAGCGCCCAGAGGCAAAGCCCGATATTGGCGAACGCGGGTACGACGATCCAGCGCCGGACGCGCGCGGCCAGCAGCGTTGCGCCCCAGGCGATCGCCAGGAAGCCGAACAGGCTCCATGGGCTCGGGCTTTCGGTGGACACCAGTGCGGGGGTGACGAGCGAAGCGAACAATCCAAGCCCCGCCAGCGTCTGTCCGTGCAGCAAGGAAAGGCCGACTGTTGCAAGCGACACCAGCGCCAGCAGTACGAAAGCCGCGACCGGGCCGATGAACCCGTAAATGCCGTGGGCGGCATAGCAGACGCCGAAGAGTGTCACCGCCCCTGCCGCCGTCAGGATGCCGGGGATCATCGCGTTCTGGAACGTGTCGGCGACCAGCGGCACGGCGCGGCGGCGGACGAACTCGCCGATGGCCATCAGCACGAGACCGAAGAGGGCCGCCATGAACAGCCGCACCGCCGGGCTGATCAGGCCCGCGTCGATCGAATATTTGACCATGAAGATACCGCCAAGCGCCAGCGCGATGCCGCCGACCCAGACGGCCCAGCGTGCGCCAAGGCGGCTTTCGAGACTTTCCTTCGGCCGTGGTGTGACTGAATCGACTACGGATGCTTGCGGGGCTGCCGCCACGACCGGCTCGCCGCGCGACGCTCTTTCCACCGCATCCTGGCTGGGCGGTGGGCCGCCGAAGATCGCGTCACCCTTGCTGATCTCGGCGAGGCGCTTGCGCTCCACGGTCGCAGGCTCGGCCGGTTGCGGGGTGTCTTCGACCGTCTCGGCTGGCGCAGCAGCCTCGGCTTCGATCGCGGCGGAAACAGCCGGCCGCAACTCCTCGATCCGCTTCAACTCTTCCTTGAGTGCCGCGATCTCGGTCTCCAGCCGCTCGGCTGTCTTGCGTGCGTTGAGAAGCGCTGCCAACGCGATGCCAAAGGCAACGAAAGCAATGACTTCGATCATGTTGTCTCCTCAAGGCGGGTCGCCGCGCAACGCCACGACCATACAGCTTTTCGGGCGCAGTCCAAATCGAAGACGGCTGAGGAAGACAATCTCTTCACCGGAGTGTCGCAAACCTGTCATTATCCGGCGGCTATGCATGTTTCGATGCGCCTCTGCGCAGTTTCCGGACAAAGGAGATTGATCATGGATCACGTTGCTGCCCCCGCCCCCGAAATCGAGACGCTGACCGACCGGCGCGAAGCGCTCGAAGACATCGGCCGGAACTGTTCCTCCAACCCGACCATGGGCGACATCATCAACCGCCGCTTTTCGCGCCGGTCGTTCATGGCCGGTTCGCTCGCCGTGGCCGCCATCAGCACCACTGTCAGCCCGCTCGCGATCCTGACGGCAGAGGACGCGCGCGCCAATGGCAGCAACCTGTCCAGCTTCAATTTCACCGAAGTCGAAGCCGGCGTCGACGAGACCCATCATGTCGCCGAAGGTTATGACGCTGATATCCTCCTGCGCTGGGGCGACAAGCTGTTTGCCGACAGCCCGGATTTCGATCCCATGAACCAGACGGCCGCAGCGCAGGAAAAGCTGTTCGGCTACAACAACGACTATATCGGCTTCATTCCGCTCGACGGCAATCCGGATCACGGCCTGCTGGTCGTCAACCACGAATATACCAATGCGGAAATCATGTTTCCGAAGTTCGCCTCCGTGGTGAAGGAAACCAAGGACGGGAAGGAGGAAGAAAAGGTCAAGCTCGGCGAATACACCAAGGAGCTCGTCGATATCGAAATGGCGGCCCACGGCGGCACGATTGTCGAAATTCGCAAAGTCGACGGCAAGTGGCAGCCGGTGCTCGACGGCAAGTACAATCGCCGCATCACGGCCAAGACCGAGATGCAGCTTTCCGGTCCCGTCGCCGGCCATGAGCGGGTAAAGACGCCATCCGACCCGACCGGCAAGCAGGTCTTCGGCACCATCAACAACTGTGCCGGCGGTGTCACCGCCTGGGGCACCTATCTGATGGCGGAGGAGAACTTCAACGGCTATTTCGGCGGCGAGATCGCCGAGGACCATCCGGAGTTCAAGCAGTTGAAGCGGCTCGGCGCGCCGGGCGGCAATTATGAATGGTCGAAATTCTACGACCGCTTTGATGTCTCCAAGGAGCCGACCGAAGCCAACCGCTTCGGCTGGATCGTCGAAGTCGACGTGATGGACCCGAACTCGGTGCCTAAGAAGCGCACCGCAATCGGCCGCTTCAAGCACGAGGGCTGCGAATCGGTCGTCAACAAGGACGGCCGGGTGGTGCTCTACTCCGGCGACGACGAGCGGTTCGACTATGTCTACAAGTTCGTGACCAAGGCGGCCTTCAACCCGAACGACCGCGCCGCCAACAGGGACATTCTCGACGAGGGCACGCTCTATGTCGCGAAGTTCGAGGCCGACGGCACCGTCGAGTGGATGCCGCTCGTCCATGGCGAAGGTCCGCTGACGGAAGCGAACGGCTTTGCCTCGCAGGCCGACGTTCTGATCAACACGCGTCTTGCCTCCGACGCGCTCGGCGCCACCAAGATGGACCGGCCGGAAGACATCCAGCCGAACCCGAAGACCGGCAAGGTCTATGTGATGCTGACCAACAATACCAAGCGCAAGGCAGACCAGGTCGACGCCGCCAATCCGCGCGCCGAAAACGCCTTCGGTCACATCGTCGAGATCACCGAGACCGACGGCGACTATGCTTCGACCAAGTCGACGTGGGACATTCTCTTGAAGTGCGGCGATCCGTCCGTGGCTGAAGTCGGCGCATCCTTCTCGACGGCAACGACGAAGAATGGCTGGTTCGGCATGCCGGACAACTGCGCCATCGATGCCGACGGCCGCCTCTGGGTCGCGACCGACGGCAACAACGAGAAGGATACGGGCCGCACCGACGGCATCTGGGCCGTCGATACCGAGGGTGAGGCCCGCGGCACGTCGAAGCTGTTCTTCCGCGTACCGGTCGGCGCCGAAATGTGTGGACCAAGCTTCAACCCGACATCCGACACGTTCTTCGTCGCCGTCCAGCATCCGGGCGATGCCGGGCTTGCGACGTTCGAAGCTCCGGCAACGCGCTGGCCGGACTTCAAGGACGACATGCCGGTGCGTCCCGCCGTCCTCACGATCACCAAACAGGGTGGCGGCAAAATCGGCTAACGCTTCGCTCAATAGAGAAATGGCGCCGCGGACGCGGCGCCATTTCTATTCCATCCCGGTCTCAGCGCTTCCAGACGCCGCCCCATCTGGAGCAGTTCGCCCCCCACGCTGTTCGATGACGAGACAAGACGGCGGGGGCGCACGGTCACCGCATCGTGCTTGTCGATCAGACTTTCCCAAATTTGCCTATGTGTGTGCGACGGGGTCCTGCTTCATCAGCGCCTTAAGGGCGGCCTGCACGAAACCGTCCCGGGCCGCCGAAAGGACAATGCCACGCGGTTCATAGACGTGGCGATGCAGAAAGAATGCCGTCATCCGGAAGGCCGCGAGCAGGCTGTCATAGTCGGCGGCGCCACCTTCGACAAGAAAGGCGGGCAGCGCCAACATCTTGTCGGCATAGGGCGCACCCGCCGCGCGGCTGACGGCGCGGCCGGATTTCGGCGAGACGTAAGCAAGATCGGCGCGAGCGCCGGTCGCAACACATTCCGCCAGATCAAGGCCAAAGCCGAGATCGTTGAGCACGGCGATCTCGAAGCGGACGAACAGTTCGCCGGCGTCGCGCGGATCGTGCAGGTTCTCCAGAATGACATCGAGCGCCTCATATAGATGCGGATGCGGATCGCGTTCGGGCAGCAACCGCAGCAACGCGCCCATCGCCTGCACGCCGTAGACAGACGTCGCCGCTTCCATCAGCCGCGCCGCACGCAGGTGCACCGGCTCGATGCGGAATTCGCCGAGATGCTCGTCCAGCCGCGCCCGCCAGGTGACCTCGACCTCGTTTCCAGGCTGCAGTACCGGCTGCATCGCCCGCGAGCGGCCACCTCGCACAAGCCCGAGATGACGCCCATGCGCGCGCGTCATCACCTCGGCAATGACGGAGGCCTCGCCATGCCGCTTGACGCCGATGATGATCGCCTGGTCGCTCCATTGCATCGGATTGTTCTACCCCCGGCGACCTGTGAAAACAACGGCCGAAGCCATGCGGGTGATCTCAACATCCGCGCCGCGGCAGCCAGCCCTATCTGGTTGTGAACGCGCCACGTTATGCTCGCATTCGTGTACTACCCCATCGCGGAGAGTGGCGACCGCCTTTGCGTTTGGAACGAGAATACTGAAGTATTTTGCCGCGGTCGATCTGTGACCGGTTTTACCGAGCAAATTTAGCCACGTGCAGAAGCGCGGCGGCGCAATGGTTCAGGAATAAAGGAATGGTGACTATTTTCAATCGCCGAAGCGCCGGCCTTTCCTGTGCGGCTCTGCTGCTCGCATCAGCGATCGGCCTGTTCCAACACCTGGGCTACGCCAACGGGCGACGCTCCATCGACGCCAATGAGGCCGCATCACCGACCGGCGTGACGCCATTGCAGGCCGAGAGCTTCGATTATAATAGTGACGCATATGAGAACCAATCCGCCCGGAAAGCCTATTCGCTCGGCGTGCGACGCAGTTCCAACAACGACCTCGTCTTGCGCTTTGAAGTCCGGGCCGGCGAGCGCGCCGATTTCGACGGCGAAGACAGGAACCGCTCGGAGGCGACAAGCGGCATAAGGTTCCCAAAAGGCGAGGTCATATGGAACGCCTACCGCGTCAAGATCGCCAATGGTTTCTCCATTCCCAGTGACGAACGCTCATGGTTCATCGTCGGCCAGTGGCACGGCAGCAAGGATGACAAGCGTTCGCCCTATATCGCGGCCGAAGTGCAGGGCAAGGATCTGGTCTTCCTGCGGCGCTATCTTTCTGACGGTAAACCGGTCAGCAGCGAAATGTACCGGATGAAGGGCGTGCCGCGCGGCGAATGGCTGAACATCGTGATCGAACACAAGGTGTCCTCGACCAATGGACTTCTCAACGTCTGGCTAAACGGCCGGCAGGTGGTGAATTTCAAGGGCCCAGTGGGTTATTGGGACCATGACGAGGCCGGTTACTGGAAATTCGGCATCTACCGCAGCCGCGGCGACACGGATGCCGTGGTCGAGTATCGCGATGTCGTCACCACGACGGAGAACCTCGCTGAGCGCGCAATGACGGCCAACTGAGCATCTGGCCTCAAGTTGGACCGCCAGCGTGCGCCCGGCGCATCTCAAGAATTCGCTTCGCGCAGCAAATCGAGGAACACGTCGCGCGCCGGTTTGCTGAGAGGACCAAGCCGGCAACGTGCCGCCTTGTCGCGCCTTTCGCACATTTCGTTGAAGGCGCGGATGGTGGCCGCGGTCAACACACCGTTCAGTTTGTCCTTGTAGTCGCCGGTCCGCTTGAGTTCGCTTTGAAGAATGTAGACGTAGGCGTTGCCGTTGGCGCTGACGAGGCGCCCGACCAGGTTGACGCGTGCTGCCTGCGCCAAACCCGCAATCTTCTCCGCGAAAGCTGCATATTGGCCAACAGAACCGGCAGCAGCGCCCTCGACGAACAGTTCTTCGCCTTGGCGTTGGTCCTGCGGCATCAGGCTTGCGAAGCTTGCAAGAGTGGTCCTCGCCAGAGAAATATTCTTCGCAACGTCCTTGCCTCGCCCCTGGGCATAAAGCTGGACAAGCGTTGACGCCGCATTGGCGTCTCCCGCAACGCTCGCCTTCCTGAGGATTTCAATGGCGCGCTCGGGGTTCTTCGGAACGCCCACCCCGCCCAGCACCGCGTTGGCGAGAACGGAAGAGATGCCGGGAGCACCTTCCGCCTGTCCCTTCAGAATGAGATCGTGCGCTTGTCTTTGCTGGGATTGGGTACCGCCAAGAAGAGCGCTTGCAGCACTTGCCAAACCGGACTTTCTGCCCGCGCGATAGGCGTCCTGATACAGATCAGCCGCTTTGGAAACGTCCCGGGGAAGCACAAGACCATCACGATAAAGGCTGGCGAGGCCGATCATTGCGCCGGCATCGCCAGCCTCAACGCCCTGCCGGTAATAGCCGACGGCTTTCGCGGGATCGAGGCCGACCTCGTCTCCCCTGAGATAGAGCGCCGCCAGCGCCGACACCGCCCAACTGCCGCCGGCGGCGATGATCTCCTCATAGAGCGCAACAGCCTTCGGAATATCGCGACCGACCAGCACGCCTTCGGCATAGAGCGCGGCCATGCCTGCCTTGGCCCCGGCATCGCCACCCTGAACGCC
>NZ_JAEUAO010000006.1 GCF_019511375.1 Rhizobium herbae | reverse complement strand
ATACGCTCGACAACGACCGGGCGGCGACGCAAGCGCTCAACCAGGGCGACGCCGTCAGCGACACGCTGAGCGTCACCTCGCTCGACGGCACCGCCAGCCACAACATCGTCGTCGCCATCACCGGCGCTGATGATGGGCCAGCCAGGCAGGCACCGACCGACATCAAGCTGACGCCTGTCGCCCCTGCTAATGATGTCAACTTCAACAATTTCAAGTTCAATGGACTGTTGAGCGCGACCGATCCCGATACTGGCGGGTTCGTGTTCAGCATTGTTTCGCAATCGGATACCGGCTTGTTCTCGGTCAGCGGTAATACACTCAGTTCTGGCGACCTATCCCAGAATGATACCTTTACAGTCATGGTAAAGGCGACGCAGACCGGCGATCCTGCAGGAAGTGCTTTTGAGAAGACGGAAACGTTCTCGATCATAACCGGCGGGAATGGCTCTTCAGATAGCCAAACCGGGGTTTCGGGCGACGATGTGCTCTATGGTGGCGGCGGTAACGATACGATTTTCGGCATGGGCGCAGACGACACGCTGTTCGGTCAGGAAGGCAATGACACCCTGAATGGCGGTAGTGGCAATGACACGCTGAACGGCGGGAGCGGGAGCAACTCACTGACCGGAGGGGCGGAAAATGACACTTTCTTTTTCCAGAAATTTTCCAGCACTACGAACCATATAACTGACTTCCATGCCGACACGAACAGCACCACTGCAGACAGGCTCCAGTTTGACGTTGGAGGCGGAACGTTCGAATTCGCGGTCGGCAACAACAATTCAAGCGTTGAAAACGTGAAAGTGGGAAACAACAGCACGATCAATGTTGCCGGAACAGAGGTCGCCGTGAAAACGGATGCGAGCGTCACCAACACAACCTTCCAGAGCGCCATCAATGGTTACAGCAACATAACCACGGGGGCGTTGTTCGTATTCCACAATACGACTCTCGGTCATGCGGCGGTCTACTACGATCAGAACCCAAGCTCAGCCGGCGGCGCTGTGCTTGTCGCTGAACTCGACAACATCACCACTCTCGGCGGGCTTGCGAATTTCAACTCGGGTGACTTCTTGTTTGTCTGAGCGCGATCCCCGCCCCCACTGGCCTCACCAGAGGGGGCGCTGCTTAATCGTCGTGCCTACACTCATCGCGCCGCGCTGGCCTTCCCGCCAATCCTGACGGCCGGATCTTGCGCAGATTCGTTGGTACTTTAGATATTGTTTGCGGAACCTAACTTGCGTATCCAATTGGACCGTCGGGAGGCGCAGCAAACATGACCGGAAGGAGCAGTGCTCTTACTCTGATCGTCGCGGCAATGCTGGCAGTGGCGGGTTTGGTTGTGGTTGCCTCGCGCGATCGCGCAGCGCCAACCGTGTCCTGGGTGACCCCCTTAGCGGGCGGGGTTGATGTCGATCTTGATGCCGCGATCACTGTGACGTTCAGCGAAGACATCGATCCAGCCAGCATCGAGGTGGACTCGTTTCGGCTTTCGGCAAATGCCCTGCCGGTGAAGACGAGCGTCTCGTACGACGAATGGACTCGCTCAGTCGTGCTTGCGCCAGTCACGAGACTGACGAGCGCTACAAGATATACCGCAACCCTTGCTGCCGGTATTGAGGACAGGGCCGGCAACGCCTTGGCTGACGGTCGAAGTTGGGAGTTCACGACGCGGCGCGATCTGGAGCGCGGGTTCGGAGGGCCTGTCCTGCTCGTCAATTCGCGTGTGTTGCCCTTCAGCAAATACTACAGCGAGATTTTGCGGGCCGAAGGAATAGGCTCGTTCGAAAGCGTCGATCTGTCGAACGTTACTCTGGATCTGCTCAACCGGTTCAGCTTGGCATTGTTGGGAGAGATGCCGCTGAGTGAGGCGCAGGCGGCGATGTTTTCCGCATGGGTCGAAAGGGGTGGCGATCTGATTGCAATGCGGCCCGACAAAAAGCTAGCCGACCTGCTGGGTTTGAGAGACCAGGCTGCATCGCAGAACGAAGGTTATCTGCTGATCGACACCGCAAGCGCGCCCGGACACGGTATCGTCGGCGAGACGATCCAGTATCATGGCGCGGCCGATCTATACCGGTTGAATGAAGGCACGATCGAAGTTGCCCGGCTCTACAACACCCAGTCGAACGCCACGCCCAACCCGGCGATCACGATTCGCTCCATTGGCAAGGCCAGAGGCCAGGCGGCGGCGTTTACCTATGATCTTGCCCGCTCGGTCATCTATACTCGCCAGGGCAATCCGGCATGGGCCGGCGATGAACGCGACGGCAATTCGGTCATGCGTCCGAACGATCTGTTCTTCGGCGCCAAGAATGGCGACAGGCAACCCGACTGGAACGATTTCGACAGGATTGCCATCCCTGTTGCCGACGAGCAGCAGCGATTGCTTGTCAATTTGATTAATTTCATGCTGGAAGACAAGGCGCCGTTGCCGAGGTTGTGGTACCTTCCCAAAGGACACAAGGCGGTTCTCGTGATGACCGGCGATGATCACGGCACCCGCAGCGGAACCCAAAGATCGTTCAATCGCCTCAAGGACAATGAGCCCGAGCGGTGCTCGATCGCGGATTGGGAATGCTACCGCTCCACCTCCTGGATTTACACAAGTAGCGGTTTGTCGGAAAAGGCAGCGCATGCCTATGCCACCGAGGGCTTCGACATCGGCGTGCACGTCAACACGGGCTGCAGAAATTTCGTGCCAAGGGATTTGGCGGGTATTTTCCGCCGGGAACTCTACGCGTTCCGCACCAAGTATCCGGATCTGCCCCCACAAACGGGAAATCGCACCCACTGCGTCGTCTGGAGCGACTGGGCGTCGACGCCGAAGGTGGAGGCGCGTTACGGGATCCGCATGGACCTTAACTACTATTATTGGCTGGGCTCGTGGATAAAGGACCGTCCCGGCTTCATGACCGGTTCTGGCCTGCCGATGCGGTTTGCCGATCTCGACGGCAGCATGATCGATGTCTACCAAGTCGCCTCTCATCTTGTGAACGAAAGCGAAATGAGCTTTCCGTCAGCAATCGAAACTCAGCTTGACCGGGCTCTTGGACCCCAGGGTTATTACGGCGCGTTCGGCACGCATTACGACTTCAGTGACGATTTCGATGAACAATTGATGGCCGCAGCGAAAGCGCGCGGCGTGCCGCTGGTTTCGGTACAGCAATTGCTCGATTGGACCGACGGCCGCAACAACTCGCATTTCGCACGTCTCGGATGGAACGGTGAAGTCCTTACGTTCGAGGCATTTGCCGACAGGCGAACCGGAACCATGCTTCGCGGGATGATTCCGGCGCGGACTCGTGAGAAAGAGGTATTCGCGATCAGCCGCGACGGTTTGCCAGTGGACTATGAAACCGAGACCGTGAAGGGAGTTGCCTACTGCATGTTCCCTGTCGAGAGCGGGGCATATCGGGTGATATATCGGCGACGGGGCGATGATCGTGCAAGCGGCGGCGCGTCCATCCTGCGAAGCATAGGTCATTAGCGCTCGACTTTTTCTCGCGGCCGGCCAAGTCATGAAAAGCGAGCCACCAAGGGAAATGAGGCCCGGGCAACGTGCGAGAATCGCCACCCGGGCCCTGGCTGCGTGCGTGATTGCGACGACGCGGCCTGCAGAGGCTTGGCCCCGGGGTAAGGCTAACCTCCAACTGACCAGCGAGGGGCCTCTTGGTCAGTCGCCATATGTTAGCAATACGTGAAATACAGGCAATATGAGCGGACATCATCCTCATGATGGCTCCCCGACAAACGCACTTGGTGCAGCGAGCGCGTCCCGCCACTCGCGCTATGCAAAAGGCGCAGGCTGAACGAAGATCGGCGGTAGCAAGATCATCAATACGGATGGGGCAGACCGGGTCCCAAGAAGATCTGAAGAATGTTTTCAGGTCGCCGACTACAGCAGCCTTGTGAATTTTCCCAGTTTTACGGCGAGCTGTGTCGTGTGGTATGCCATTGACACGTCTTTCGTCGCTATTGCTCAAGCGCTACCGTAAGAAAGTGGGGCTTTCTACAATCACCCGCCCCGATTATAGTGAACCTCCGACTGCGGCCTCAGGGCGCTGTCGCTTCCACACACGGGAGCCAAATGATCTCTCTTCCGATCTTTGAAAACGAGCGCGATGATCTGGTCCCAGGCAGCCGGTACAGCGGCTCCCAGGGGGGCGGTGTGGCTGTTGAGCATATTCTGGAGGCGCTTCCCCAGCCGATCTACATGACAGACGCGAACGGCCGCATCACGTTCTACAACAGTGCTGCAGCTGCAATGTGGGGCGTTCACCCCGAGATCGGCAAAAGCGAATTCTGCGGCTCCTGGAAGCTGTACTGGCCCGATGGCCGGCCGTTGCCGCATGACGAATGTCCAATGGCGGTCGCGTTGAAGGAAAAACGCGCAAATCGTGGCCTGGAGGCCGTTGCGGAACGCCCCGATGGCACCCGCGTTCCCTTCCTCGCATATCCGACGCCGCTTTTCGATAACGCAGGAAATCTCACCGGCGCCGTCAATATGCTGGTCGACTTGACTGATCGGGCCATCGCCGACGAGGCCGAACAGCGGTACGCCGCCATATTTGCCTCCTCGGACGATGCGATCCTTGCGAAAGATCTGGACGGCACCATCATCAGCTGGAACGGTGGCGCCGAGCGGTTGTTCGGCTACACTGCGGCTGAAGCCATCGGCAAGCAGGTTGCCATGCTGATCCCTCAGGAACGGCACGACGAGGAGCCGGCCATTCTCGGCCGTATTCGCCGCGGCGAACGTATCGACCACTACGAGACGATCCGGCGACGCAAGGACGGCAGCCTGATCGAAATATCGCTGTCTGTTTCTCCGATCCGGGACCGTGAGGGCAGGGTCATCGGCGCCGCGAAGATTGCCCGCGATATCACCGAGCGCAAGCGTGCCGAGCAACAGCAAAACCTTCTGATCCGGGAGATGAATCATCGGGTCAAAAACCTGTTCACCGTCGCCAGCAGCGTCGTTTCCCTCAGCGCCCGGTCGGCGGAAACGACGACCGAGCTGGCGACTGTCGTGCGCGACCGCCTAAACGCTCTGGCGCGGGCCCACGCTCTGACCATCCCCAGTTTCTCTGAAGCCAGCGGTAGTTCCGAATACACGACCACGCTGCATGAGTTGATCAGGACGATCCTGGCGCCCTATGATGCGGTTTCAAGCGGCCATCGGGCTCGCGTAACGGGCGCGGATGTTCTGATCAGCGGTTCCGTGGTGACCAGCTTTGCTTTGCTGCTTCACGAATTTGCGACCAACGCAGCCAAATACGGCGCATTGTCAGTGCCCGAAGGCGTGGTCGATATTTCGTGCCAGGAGGACGGGGCGCAGTTCGTCCTTACCTGGACCGAACGCGGCGGACCGACAGTGAATGAAAAAGCCAATGGCGACGGATTCGGAACGCTTCTTGGCGAGGCAACGGTTGAGAGCCAGTTTGGCGGCCAGATTGTCCGCCGCTGGCATCCCGAAGGGTTGTCGATCCGCCTATCCGTCGCCCGGGAGCGGCTTTCCACCATTTAACGCGCCGTTCTCACTTCCGCAAATGATGCCTGGAAATCGGTGCATGTTCCGGCAAGCAGGGGGTGCGGAAGCAAATTGCCGTTTTCTATCGCAGCCCGAAAAACGACAGAACGGCGATAACGACAACAACCAGTCCGATGAGATAAATGATATTGTTCATAGCGTATCCTCTGCGCATCAACTGCTAAAGAACTCGCAGGGCGGATGGATGGTTCCCAAGGACGTGCCCCGTGTCTGACCAGTGGCCAATGTTCATCCTGCAATGCATCGTTGTGCTGGGACTGGTCGGCGCCTTGTTCATTCGCGGAGCAGGCGACTAGCCGGCCTCCGCAGCGTTCCTGATCGCCTTCAGTTCACGTTCAGCCGATTCCGTCGAGCGTTCGCGCTGCCGCTTGCATGTATATCGGTGCCTGCGGCCTCGACACGGTGCTGCGCCCTGAGGTCCCGGATCGCGTCGAGTGACCGAAGGCTGACGCCGACAATCCCCCAGTCGCCGAAGCTCTCAGCCAGGGCTCTATCCGTATAGACGGCCTGATCCGCCCGGTGAAGGCACCGCAAGCCGATATGCAGAATGCCGGGGTTCAAGGCGGCGCGATCGTAGCACGGCCCTTCGATTTGGGCCGGCAAGGGAGTCGAGGCAGACAGCCGTTCCATGATCAGCCCAGCCCGTAGGTCTCGTGTGACAAGGCGCGCTCGATGCCCCGCAATTCGGCCAGTCCCTTAAGACGACCGATCGCGGGATAGCCGGGTTGGGCACCGCGCGTCAGGTCGTCGAGGATTTCCTGGCCGTGATCCGGCCGCATCGGGATCTGGTGGTCCGCCCGGCCACCGGCGCGACGCCGTTTCTCCTCGGCGAGCAGTTCGGCGATCACCGCCACCATATCTGTGTCGCCCTCGAGATGTTCGTCCTCGTAGAAGGAGCAGGGCGTCTGCAGTTCCTCGCGCCGGACATTGCGCAGGTGGATGAAGTGAATCCGCGGGGCCAGCTGGCGCACCATGGCAGGCAGGTCATTGGCAGCGCGGGCGCCGAGCGAACCAGTGCAGAACGTCACGCCGTTGGCGGGGCTGTCGACTTCCCGCAGCATGAAGGCATAGTCCTCCGCGCTGGAGAGTATGCGCGGCAAACCGAGCAGCGCCCATGGCGGATCGTCCGGATGGGCGCAGATGTTAATGCCAAACTGTTCGGCCACCGGCGTCACCTCGGCGAGAAAATCGACGAAATGGCGCTGCAGCCTCTCCCGATCAATCCCTGCATAGGTTTCCAGATGATCCCTGAGCTGCTGCAGGCTGTAGCCATCCGCCGAGCCGGGGAGGCCGGCGCCGATGTTGCGCGACAGTGCCGCCCGCCGCTCTTCGGTCATGCCGCGGAAACGCCGTTCCGCTTCCTCGCGCGTCGTCGCGTCATAGTCCTCAAAGGCGCCTGGCCGCTGCAGCAGATGAAGGTCGAAGGCGGCGAAGTCGATCCGGTCGAACCGCATGGCCTTTGCACCGTGACGCGCGGTCCAGCGCAGATCGGTGCGCGTCCAGTCGAGCACCGGCATGAAATTATAGCAGACGGTGCGGATGCCCGCGGCTGAGAGATGGCGGAGCGTTTCCTGCCAGTTGGCGATGTGTTCGCGCCAGGGGCCGGTCTGCCTCTTGATGCTTTCCGACACCGGCATGCTCTCAACGACCTCCCATTCGAGGCCGCCGGCGCGAACCTGTTCCTGGCGCCTGGTGATCTCCTCCACCGCCCAGGCATCGCCGGTCGGGATATGATGCAGCGCCGTGACGATGCCGTGCGCACCGGCCTGAGCCGCATCTCCAACGCTTACCCGGTCGATCGGACCGAACCAACGCCATGTGTGTCGCATGAGAACTCCTCCAGGACAAAAAACTTAGCTGCACGATTATGCCTCGGGGCCTCACCGTGGCAATCGCGCTGCGCAGGGCAGGCTCCGAGGCCGAGCATTCGAACATGACGTCGAACTGCCCCTTTTCGGCTTCGTATTCGGCAAGCTTTGGAGGCTCTCGCCGGACATTGATGGTTCGGCTGGCGCCGCAGCCCGGGCGTGATCCAGCCACGGCGCGTCCTTTGACGCGCTATGCAACGCAAGATCGGGCAACCGGAGCGTTGCTCGGGCAGATGCAAGGAAGGTGTGGATCGGAACCGCTGAAGTGGTGAGACGGATATATCAGTGCTCAACCGCGGTGAGGAAACCGGCGGGAGCAGACGAAGATGTCGTCCCATGCGGCGGAATGCGAATGACGCGCAACGGCCAGCACTTTGCGCACCGGATGGGCGCAAAGTGCTGGCCGAAACGGCGATCGATCTGTTGCTAGCGCGCAGTCACACTCAGAGAAGTCGAAGACAGCGAAGGCGCAATCGCCTTCATCGGCCAGTCTTCTTCTTGGCCGCTGGCAAAAGCCCTTCGCGCTGAAGCTGTTTACGAGCATTCTTGCGCTGACGGCTTACCGCTTCGGACTTCTGACGAGCCTTCTTTACCGACGGCTTCTCATAGGCCTCCCGCAGCCGCATTTCACGGAAGATACCTTCTCGTTGAAGCTTCTTCTTCAAGACGCGAAGAGCCTGGTCAACATTGTTGTCGCGAACTAGTACCTGCATGTGAACCCTTTAGAACCTGAGTGTTAGGAGCGATGGCAGCGCAATTTATAGCGTTTGACAAAATTTGCTAGCGGGTTGAGAGATCAATCTCCGCAGAACAATGCCCGCTTGGAGTGCGCGAGGAGGCAATATCGTTCAAACGTCTGTTTTGCAATCAGTTGAATCGGACTAAAGTGGTACCGCTGGAGATCGCGGGAGCGATCCGTCACGGCCGGCATCATCCTTGGGAGGGATAACGATGCAACATTTTGCCACCTCCATACCGCCAAAAGACATTGCTCTGCTGCAGACCGTCCTTGAGGCCTGGTGCCGCCAAAAGAATATGCCTCGAAGCGAGGCGACGAAGGAGGCGGCGGTTCTCATTTCAGAATATAGCCGCGGAGTACGCTCTCAGATCCGGCTGATCGATGCTTTGGCAGAACGGGAAATCCACTGAAGCCCGCTGGCTCATTCCGTTCAAAAGTCCAGCTCGCATTGCCGATCATAATGGAAGAACTCGATCCGGAAGAGAAGTCTGACGGAATTGTTGTCTACGCTCTGCCGTTCGGAGGTTGCTCATCCTCAAGCATCAATCGATTGATCTCGGTTTCGAGGTCAAATGGTGGTTCGCCTCCAGATGGGCTCGCATCCTCGATGTCTTCCGTCGCTGGGACAGCACTGCGAGCCTTGCGCTTGGCAGAGCGCTCGGCGAGAAGCGAGCGGTAACGCCTGGCGACTTCGGGCATCTGGATGTCGCCGTTTATCCATTCTTCAATCCACGCATGAAAACGTTCGTCTTGTTCAACGATATGCCCGGCCTCACGCGCCTTTTGAAACGCGTTTTCCGCCGCTCTGCGCCTGATCACAACCGACATTGTATCCCTCGTGCGTGGCCTCGCTCGACTGAACATAGGATTGGCCGCAGCGATTTCCATGTCACGCTTTCCGCGTGTCGGGGTGGTACTTCAACGGTATGGCGGCAAAAGTGTGGTCGGCGATCTCTTGGTGCCGCTTCGTAGAGAAACCATCGGCCAGCCGATGGGTTGTGAGGAGCGGTGGATCCCTGTTCTGACGTGGGGCAGCTTCGTCGCGTCTCGTGGAGTGATAGCCCAGCGACGTGGCGGGTAAGGCCGGAGCTTGGCTCTTAGCCGCAACCCATCACAACATTCGAGCAGTTCGTCCACTTCGGCGCGTTGCGTTATTGTAGTAGCTCATCGTTTCGAAATGATTTCGCGCTAATGCAGCCCGCCGATGCCCAGCAGACGCTCCACCGCGTCATGATCCCTCGATAACTCTCCCGGTGTTCCCGCCCAAGCCACCCGCCCTCGCTCAAGAACAATGGCCTGATCGGCGAAATCGAGGGCGCTTTGGATGCGCTGTTCAACGAGCAGGATCGTCATATCGCCTGATTTTGCGAGTTCGGCGAAGGCGGCCATGAGTTCCTCACAAATAACAGGCGCTAGGCCCTCGAGCGGTTCGTCGAGCAGCAGCACGGACGGGCGGCCGAGAATGGTGCGGGCGGTGGAAAGCATCTGCTGCTCGCCGCCGGAGAGCTGGCTGCCGAGGTTGCGGCGGCGCTCCTTCAGCCGTGGGAACATGGCGTAAGCTTCCTCCAGCGCCGTTTTAGGCCGCGCCTTCAGGCCGACGAAGAGGTTTTCTTCGACCGTCAGCGTCGGAAAGACGCAGCGGGTCTGCGGCACATAACCGAGACCCTTATGCGCGCGCGTTGCGCTTGGCACTGTCGTGACATCCAGATCGCCGAGGCGGATGTGGCCGTCATAGCGCCTGGTCTGCCCGGCAAGTGTCGCGAGCAGCGTCGTCTTGCCCATGCCGTTGCGGCCGAGCACGGCAAGCCGCGCGCCAGCGGGCACGGAGAAAGAAATACCTTCCAGGACCCGCGTCGGCCCATATCCGGCCGAGAGATTGTCGACCTCAAGCGATATGGCTGGCATTGGCATAGCTCCCGAGATAGGCCTCGCGCACACGCGCATCCCTGGTGACATCGGCCGGCAGGCCATCGAAAATGATCGCGCCCGCCGCAAGCACGATGACGCGCTTGGCGAAGCGGAAGACGAGATCCATGTCGTGTTCGATCATCAGCACGGCGAGATCGCCGGGCAGGTCGGCAAGCGCCTGCTCGATGCGGCCGGTATCGCTCTGCGGCACGCCGGCCGCCGGCTCGTCGAGCAGCAGCACCTTTGGCTTCAGCGCCAGCGCCACCGCAATCTCGAGCAGCCGCTGCTGGCCATAGGCGATCTCACTAACCCTGCGATGCATCAGCGACGCCAGCCCGAGTTTTCCCAGGAGTTCGTCGACCTCCGTCATCACGTCGGACATGGCGAGGAAATTTCCGAACGCACGCTTTGCCTTTCCGTCCCGCTGAAGGACCGCAAGCCCCACATGTTCGGCGGGCGTCATGTCCTGGAACAGCCGCGTGACCTGAAAGGATCGAACAAGGCCGCGCTTGACCCTGCCGACCGCATCGATCTTCGTGACCGCCTCGCCGCCCAGGCGAACCTCACCGGAATCGGGTGAGAGATTGCCGGTTACGAGGTTGACGAAGGTGGTCTTGCCAGCGCCGTTCGGACCAATCAGCGCGACACGATCGCCCGGCGCCATTGCGAGAGAGACATCATTGGTGACGGCGAGGCCGCCAAAGGCTTTCCTGAGATTGGAGACTTCGAAAACCGGGTTCATGCGCGCGCCTCCTTCCGGCGGCGGACGAAGGCCGCGGCCGTGCCGAACAGGCCTTTCGGCGCAAAGAGCACGACGGCGATCAGCAACGCTCCGACCATGGTCAGCCAATGGAAGGGATTGGCGGCGGACACGTAATCCTCGAAGAGCATGAAGATGACGGTGCCTGACAGCGCGCCGAACAGCGAGCCGGTGCCGCCGAGCACGAGCATGACAAGCGCTTCCGCCGATTGGGTGAAGGACAGGCTGTCGAGGCCGACGACCTGGGTCGAGATCGCATTCAGAGCGCCGCCGACACCAGCAACGGCGCCCGAGATGACATACATCCGAATGAGGGCCGCCATCGGCGAACCGCCCATGGCGCGGATGCGCAGCGGATCCTGCCTGATGCCGCGGCAGAGCATGCCGAAGGGCGAGCGGACCAGAAACCGCAGTAGCACAAAGACAACAAGGAGCAGCGTCATTCCGAAGAAGAAGGCGGTTTGGCCGTAGAGATCGAATTCGAAAAGGCCAAAGATCGGGTCCGGCGCAATGCCGGACAGCCCATCGCTGCCTCCCGTCCAGGACGAGGCCTTGTTGGCGAATTCATGGAAGAGGTGGATGAGGGCAATCGACAGCACGAGTTGCGGCAATCCATGCGCACGCAAGATGATTGCGCCCGACAGCAGCCCGGCAATCGCACCGGCGGCAATGCCGGCAAGCATCATCAGCAGCGGGTCGTTGATGCCGTAATGCGCCGACAAGATTCCGGCAGCATAGGCGCCGGAGCCGAAGAGCGCGGCATGGCCGAGCGTGGCGACGCCGCAATAACCTGTCACCAGATCGAGCGACAGGACGAGCAGGGCGATCGTGATCATCCGCGTCAAAAGCGCGAGATTGTCGGGGAACACGAAGTAGCCGATCGCGCCGATGGCCACGATGGCTGTTATTCCGATTAGATCACCGCTGAAGCGGCGCTGATGCTGGAGACGTTCGTTTTCGCTGTTCATGACAAGTGCCATCTCATTTCACCCTTCCGGCAAGACCGCGCGGGAAGACGCAGATGATGGCGATCACTGCTAGATAGAAGAAGAATTCCCCGAATTCCGGCATCAGGTAGCGTCCCGTCGTATCGATCGCTCCGAGCAGCAGGCAGGCGATCAGCGCCCCCGGAATGGACCCGGCGCCGCCGACGGAGACGACGACCAGGAAGGTGACCATGTAGCGCAGCGCGTAATAGGGTTCGACCGGCAGCAGTTCGGCACCGACGACGCCGCCGAAGGCGGCAAGCCCGACGGCGACGGCAAAGCTCACCGCATAGATGATCTCGGTGCGCACGCCGAGTGCCGCAGCCATCGCCGCATCATCGACAGAGGCGCGCAGCTTGACGCCGAAGCTGGTTCTCTCAATCGCGAACCAGAGGGCGAGCGCCACGGCGAGGCCGCAAAGGATAACAAAAAGACGGTGCACGGGAATCGTGCGGAAACCGAGGTCTGCGGAGCCCTGCAGCGCACCGGCAAGCGGTATGGTCTTCAGCGTCGGTCCCATTGCATAGTTCGCTATGCCGATGACGCAGAAGGTGATGCCTATGGTCATCAGCACTTGGGTCAGTTCGGGCGCGCCATAGATCCGGCGGTAAAGAAAGCGCTCGAGCGGGATCGCGATGATGATGGTGGCGACGACGGCCGCGATGACCGCAGCCGCATAGCCAAGACCGAGGTCGCGTGCGGCATAGGAGGCGATATAGCCCCCGATCATCGCGAAGGCGCCGTGAGCGAGGTTGACGACACGCATCAGCCCCATGGTCACCGAAAGGCCGATCGAGATCACGAAGAGCACCATGCCATAGGCTAGCGCGTCGACGGCTATGCTGAAGACTGTCTGCATGGACATACCTGTTTGAATGCGACGGGCCGCTGATGTCCAAACCCGCCGCCGCTTCTGACGCTCGATGTTATTTGGCCGCCGCAAGGCCCGGGTCGCCCTGCTTCTCGAACGTCTGGATTTCCTTGTTGATATAGGTTCCGTCGTCGCTCTTGGCGACTTCGCGCAGATAGATATTCTGTGTGATGTGACGGCTTTCCGGATCGATCGAAACCGGGCCGCGCGGGCTCGCCCAGGCTAGGCCCTTCACCGCATCGACGGCTTTCTCAGCATCCTGTTTGCCGCCGGTTGCCTCGATCATCTTGTAGATGACATACATCCCGTCATAGGCGCTGACCGCGGGGAAGGAGAGTTCGGCCTTGTTGCCGATCGCTTTGGTCGCCGCCTCGACAAAAGCCTTGTTCTCGGGGGAATCGTGCGACACGGCGTAGTGGAAGGTCGTCTGGATGCCGAGTGCGGCATCGCCGAGCGCCGGCAGATCGGATTCCTGGGTCAGGTCACCCGGCGCGAAGAACTTGATGCCGGCAGCCTTCAGACCGTTTTCGTTGTAAGCCTTGACGAAGCCGAGTGTCGTCGGCCCCGACGGCAGGAAGGCGAAGACGCCCTGCGCGCCGGAATCCTTGATGCGCTGCATGATCGGGCTGAAGTCGTTGGTCGCAAGCGGCATGCGGATCGCCTCGACCACCTGGCCGCCGGCCTTCTCGAAACCGGCCTTGAAGGCATTCTCGGCATCGACGCCCGGGCCGTAATCGCTGACGACCGAAATCACCTTCTTGACGCCGGCGTCGAAGGCGACTTTTGCGATCGGCGTCGAGGTCTGCCAGGTCGTAAAGGAGGTGCGCACGACAAGCGGGCTCTTGGTGACGATTGCCGAGGTCGCGGCATTCATGATGACCATCGGCACGTTGCCTTGTTTCAGGATCGGCGTCACCGCCATGGCATCCGGTGTGAAATAGAAGCCGGCAAGATACTGGACCTTTTCTTTGACGATCAGCTCCTGTGCCAGCGCCTTGGATTGCGCAGGATCGGGCTGCGGCACGTCGCGATAGACGATTTCCACCGTATCGCTGCCGACCGTGTTGCCGTTGACCGCCATGTAGGCGTCGATACCGGCCTTGAAATTCTTGCCCTGGAGGGCGAACGGACCGGAGAACGGCCCGATGACGCCGACCTTGATGGGGTCGGCATAGGCGCTCGTGCCGATGGCGACTGCCGCAACTGCGGCGAAAACAAGCTTCTTCATGGTTTCAGTTCCTCCCACTTTCAAAATGCGGACCTTCATCGTTCGCACCAGTCTCAAATTTCCATTTCAGAATGGCAGTCCCACGTAATTCTCAGCGAGCGCCGTCGAAGCAGCACGCGAATGTGTGAGATAGTCGAGCTCGGCCTCCTGGATCTTCTGGTCGAAATCGCCGGTGTCGGGGAAACGATGCATCATCGTCGTCATCCACCAGGAAAACCGCACGGCTTTCCACACTCGGGCGAGCGCCTTCTGGGAATAGGCGTCGATGCCGCCACCTGAGCGTTCATGGTAGTGCTCGATGAGCCCGGCGAAGAGATAGTGGACATCGCTCGCTGCAAGGTTCAGCCCCTTGGCACCGGTCGGCGGCACGATATGGGCGGCATCGCCGACGAGGAAGAGCCGACCGAACCGCATGGGCTCGGCCACGAAGGAGCGTAAAGGAGCGATCGATTTCTCGAAGGACGGCGCGGTCTTCAACACCTCGGCGTGGTGCGCCGGCAGGCGCCGCCGCAGTTCGTCCCAGAAGCGTTCGTCGCTCCAGTCCTCGACCTTCTCGTTGAGCGGACATTGGATATAGTAGCGACTGCGCGTGGCCGAGCGCATCGAGCAGAGAGCGAAGCCCCTCGGGTGGTTGGCATAGATCAGTTCATGACTGACGGGCGCCACGTCGGCAAGCAGGCCCAACCAGCCGAAAGGATAGACCTTCTCGAAACTCCGAATTGCCGCTTCGGGAACGGCCTTGCGGCTTGCTCCATGAAAGCCGTCGCAGCCGGCGATGAAATCGCAGTCGATGCGCCTCTCAGCACCGTCTTTCATATAGGTGACGAAGGGAGAGTAGCCGTCGAAATCATGCGGCGCGACATTGACGGCATCGTAGATCGACAGGGCGCCGCTTGCTTCGCGCCGTTCCATCAGATCGCGTGTCACCTCGGTTTGCCCGTAAACGGTGACGCGCCTGCCGCCGGTCAGTTCATGCAGGTCGATGCGATGGTCGCGTCCGTCGAAGGCGAGCGAAAAGCCCTCATGCGGCAAGCCTTCGACATGCAGCCTCGCTCCAGCCTTGGCCTCATCCAGCAGCCGAACCGTGCCTTCCTCCAGAACGCCGGCGCGAACACGCCCGAGGATGTAGTTCTTGTTCACCCGATCAAGAATGACATTATCGATGCCGGCTTCGGTGAGAAGTTGGCCGAGCAGCAGGCCGGATGGTCCTGACCCGATGATGACGACTTGGGTCCGCAATCGTTTCCTCCCGAGATTTGCATTTCATCAATTTTGCCGCGATATCAGCAAGGAACAATGCAAATTCTGGACTATAAATTGGACAAAACAAACATTGATCGCGCGAGATGCAGATGCCCACGCCTGTACCAACCTATGAGCTTTATGGTGAAAACTCTGGCAAAGAACTAGATTTTTGGCTGCATTGCGAGACGATAAGATCACGCAGCAGCCAGCATCAATGGGAAATAAAGCCACATAGGCACGCGAGCTTCTTTCAAATTTTGTATATTGAAGCGGGCTCAGGTGACGCAATCTTCGGGCACGCGAAATCAGCGATCTGTCCTCCAGCTGTGCTGACCATTCCTCCAGGTGTAAGCCACGGGTTTCGCTTTTCCCGTGATATCGAAGGGCTCGTTATTACGGTCCTTAGCTCACAATTACCCCAGCCCGTTGGAGACCGCGGTCGCTTAGGTGAATGGTTTGCTGCGCCACATGCCACGACGCTTGATCCACAAGATATCGATGCGGCGTATTTGATGCAGACGCTGGATCGCTTGGGCATCGAATTCGGGCAGCGACGTGCGGGTCGCAGCGAACTCCTGCTCTCATACATCTCCCTAGCGCTGCAGCTCACGGCGAGAATTTCAGATAACACCAACGTCGACAAGTTCGCATCGAGCGAGAACGAACGACGAATGGAGATTGTGGTCGGGCTTGTGCAGCAGCATTTTCGTTCGCACCAGCCGGCATCTTTCTACGCTAGAGCACTCGGCGTTTCTCATACTCATCTCAACCGCATCGTTCGTTCGGAAACTGGACAAACCATGCACGAGCTACTTGCCAATAAGCTTATCGATGAAGCAAAACGCGAGCTCCTTTTCACACTGGGGAGCGTTCAGGAAATTGCATTCCGTCTTGGGTTTACTGAACCGGCTTACTTTTTCAGATTCTTTTCCAAGAGTACGGGCGTGACACCGCGCGTTTGGCGCCAAAGTGCAAAAGCCAAGTTTGATAAAGGATAGCCGCTGGGTCCGGTGCTGGTGATGCGGCGCGAGCAGGAGCCGCTGCTTTCATGCACCGAAGCCGTCCGGCGTGGGCCGTTCACATGGCCGCGGGTCCGAGCCGTTGGTCATGGATGTCCATTCGCTGATCGAGATCCGATCGCCGTCGTTTCCCATCGCTCAGAAAGCAACTGGGCAGACGCGCCCCCGGAAGGGTTGTCGGTCGACAGCGAATCTTGCCGCTCCGAAGCTCCCGTTCTTTTTTCGAGATCGGCGTTAATCGGGCCGAGCCGTCGAGGCTATTGTTCTGTCACTCGGGATTGTGATTTCACGACGGTTTTTATCTTCGCCACAGCTTCGAGGGTGCGATGCACCGGGCACTTGCCGGCAATCTCGGCAATCTTGTCGCGAAGCTCCTCGGAGACCTCGCCATCGACGGAAATGACGCGCTCGAAACGATCGATTCGGGCGCCACCGCTGCGTTCCGATTCGGTGCACTCTTCGCAGTCCCTGGCATGGATCTTCGCGTGCGAGACGTCGACGCCGATGCGCCCGAGGGTCAGCTTTTTGTGGTCGGCATATAGGCGCAGCGTCATCGACGTGCAGGCGCCAAGTGCGATCGACAGGAAGTCATAGGGGAAGTCTGCTCGTGACCGCCTGTTATAGTGGTTTATGCCATGTCGGAAATATCGTATATCCCGCAATTCCAGGCAGGAAATTGCACCATGCATCGCATCGGCTTTGTTGTCTTTCCAAAATTCCAGCTCATGGGCTTCGCGGCGGTCAGTGCCTTCGAGATGGCGAATGTCGCCCTTGGGGAGCCGGTCTATGGGATAGAGTTGCTTTCGGAGAGGGGCGGAGAGGTCAAGTCGTCAGCCGGCTTTGGCGTCCTCACGAAATCCTTCGACAGTACACTCTATGACACCGTGATGTTCGGCGCCGGGACGACTATCGAGCCGAGCACGCCGGGACTGATCGAGTTCGCGCATCACGCGCTGGAAACGGCGCGGAGGGTGGCAGCGCCATGTACCGGCGCCTTCGTGCTTGCGGAGTCGGGCCTGTTGGATGGTCGACGGGCGACAACGCACTGGGCCTTTGCGCGCCAGTTGCAGGAGCGCTTCCCGGCAGTAAAGGTCGAAGAGGACCGCATCTTCATAGTCGACGGCAGCGTCTGGACGTCCGCCGGAATGACCGCCAGCATCGATCTCGCGCTGGCGATGATCGAGAAGGACCACGGCCCGCAGGTCGCTCGCTCGGTCGCGCGCAAGCTTGTTGTCTATCATCGGCGCGCCGGCGGCCAGTCGCAGTTCTCGGCGCTGCTCGAGCTCGACCCGAAGTCTGATCGGATTCAGCGATCGATCGATTACGCCAAGGCAAACCTCCGCAGCGTCCTGTCGGTAGAAGAGCTGGCTGATGCGGCGCGATTGAGTGCGCGCCAGTTCAGCCGCGCGTTTCGGGCCGAGACAGGACAATCGCCCGCGAAGGCCGTGGAGAACCTCCGCGTGGAGGCGGCACGGCTGATGATGGAGCACGGTCGGCATTCCATGGACGTGATCGCCGAGGAAGCCGGCTTTGCCGATAGCGATCGCATGCGCCGGGCCTTTCTTCGCGCGCTTGGCCAGCCGCCCCAAACGATCCGGCGGAATGCGCGTGAGAGCGCATAGGCGCCCGGAAGCTGCCGAATGAGTGCCCGGATAGGGAGCTTCACCCCGGACCTCGGCGAGTGCAGACGCAGCGGCATGAGATTGTATGTATCCCAGTGTGTCTACTCGCCTGATTTCGACATAAGCTTTCAATTTCACCGGCGGCGGACACAGTGGAGATAAGTCGGTGCCCGCATCTGCTGCTGTCTTCATTCAATCGGGGAAAAATCGATGACAGAGGAAATCAATCGGCCGAGGCGGCATTTCATCGGGATAGCGGCACTGGCCGTTGCTGCCGCGCAGCTCGGCATGACAGGTATCGCCCAAGCGCAATCAGCGAGCCAGGTCCGCATTCCCGCGATCGCGCCTGGGACGAACACGTCCTTCGGCTCGCTCAAGCAGATCCACGCCGGCGTCCTTAATGTCGGCTATGCCGAATTCGGAGCGGGCGATGCGCCGGCGGTCATTCTTCTGCATGGCTGGCCCTACGACATCCACACCTATGTCGATGTGGCGCCGCTGCTGGCGGCGGCCGGCTACCGTGTGATCGTCCCCTATCTGCGCGGCTACGGGACAACGCGTTTCTTGTCACCCGACACGCCGCGCAATGGCCAGCAATCGGCGATTGCCCTCGACATCATCGCCTTGATGGATGCGCTGGGCATCGAGAAGGCGATCATCGGCGGCTGTGATTGGGGAGCGCGGACGGCCAACATCATCGCCGCGCTCTGGCCGGAGCGCTGCAAGGCCCTGGTTTCCGTGAGCGGCTATTTGATCGGCAGCCGTGAAGCCAACAAGAAACCCTTGCGGCCGAAGGCCGAGCTTGCCTGGTGGTACCAATTCTACTTCGCAACGGAACGCGGCCGCGCCGGCTACGAGCAATACCGGAATGATTTCGCCAGGCTCATCTGGCAGATCGCATCGCCGAAATGGAATTTCGACGATGCCACCTTCAACCGCAGCGCGGCGGCGTTCGAGAACCCGGATCACGTTGATATCACGATTCACAACTACCGCTGGCGGATCAGCCTCGCCGACGGCGAGCGGAAATATGACGTTCTGGAAGAACGGCTCGCCAAATTCCCGTTGATCGGCGTTCCGACGATCACGCTGGAGGGCGATGCCAACGGCGCCCCGCATCTCGAGCCCGCAGCCTATGCCAAGAAGTTTTCGGGCAAGTACGAGCATCGGCTGGTTACGGGCGGCATCGGTCATAACCTGCCGCAGGAAGCACCGCAGGCCTTTGCCCAGGCCGTCGTTGACGTCGATCATTTCTGATCACTTTCGCCCGTGCGTCTTCCAGGCCCACAAAGGTCGCTGTACACTTCTCGAAGCAGCCCTTCCAGTCAATCGGGAACGGCTCCAGTTGTTTACGTGGCGCTTCCAACAGCGTTTCCAGGAAAAGTGCCTAGCACTTATTCGCGCCGTGCGGCGCATCCTTGTCGCCTCCCCAAGCTATCTCGCAATGTTCGGAACACCTGAGATGCCAGACGACCCCAGTCGACATTCCTGTATCGCCTACGACGCGGACGCGATCTCAGAGACCTGAGAGCTGACGAACAGTGGGCGGACCCGCAAGGCATTGGCCGGCAAAGTACTGGCTGCGAACAACGGCGAGCTAATCTCAAGACTGGCGGAAGACGGGCAGGGGGGTGCCCTGCTGCCGCGTTTCATTGTCGACGATGCGCTGTCGCGCGGCACTATCCGCTCTACGAGGAGTTGCCGATGCGCGTCGCAAGGTTTTCGGACTTTTTCGAAAGGTACGTTACCCATATGAGCCCGCTGTGTGGATGCGAACTCCTGTATTCGGCTCGAAGGTCTCCTTTCCGCCAAAAGGCGAGCAAATGTTACAAGATTTTGGTGACGCCCGCAGGCATCCTTCCTTTGCGACGGACATAAAGGGCCTAATATCGAGCCCTTCTGCTGTCGAGATCTGTCAGGTCGGGAGCATCGGCGTCGCGGCCAACGCCTGTTGCAGCAACAGAGCAGCATCTGGGAGGTGCGGATGAACCATAGCACGGGAACGGAAGAGGGCGTCGGCGCTCATTTTGGCCTGCCGTATGCTCGATGTCTGCCGGCTAGGCCGGTTCGGGATGCCGGATTTTCCGTGACGCGCCTGGAATTGCGGTTCAACGGGGATGCCGACCGCCTGGTGTCCTTGCCGCCGGACGAATCCTACTTTCTGATGTTGTACCTCAAGGATGCGCATCATTCCGACGTTGCTTCCAATGGCGCCGAGAGCGAGATTCGCCGCTTCCGGCAAGGTTCCATTTGCCTTGTCGATCTTGCCCAAGGCGCCTGCATCCGGCTGTTCAGCGATCTCGAGTCCCTCGCCTTCCAGCTACCGCGCGCATTATTTCGGGAAATCGCTGAGTTCTCGACTGCACCGAAAGCGACCAGGCTCCGATGCCGACGAGGTGAGGACGATGACGTCATGCGAAATCTCGGAGCGGCTCTTCTGCCGCTGTTCGAGAGGCAAGGGAACTCCCAGACTGCGGTCTTGCAGCACATCGCCATCGCCATCTGTGCCCACCTGCTTCACGCCTATGGCGATCATCCCCGTCAGGGAGGGGCGAGTTCAACGCAGCTTACAGTTTGGCAGGAAAAGGCGGCCAAGGACTTCATGATCGACCATTTTGCCGATCACTTCCCGATGGCGGCAGCAGCTTCTGCGGCTGGTATTTCCATCCGTCGCTTTGTCGACGGCTTCAAAGGAGTAACGGGCCAGACGCCACAACAGTGGCTACTTTGCTATCGAACAGCGCGCGCCAAGCAGTACCTCCGCGAGCGTTCTTTAACACTCGCGGAGATCGCCACCCGTTGCGGCTTCGCCGACGAGGATCATTTCACCAAGGGTTTCCGCCGCGTTACGGGCAGCACCCCTTCAGCCTGGCGATCGCGTTGGCTGCATTGACAGCGGTTCTGGATTCGTGTCCGTATAAGGGTCGCAGTCGACCCCTGGACACAGCAGGTGAACGGTGTATCGCCCCCAGCCAGAAATCGGGAGACCACGTCGATGGCCATGCACGAAGGATCGAACGTCGCAAGTTGGGGCCGGGGCCCGCTCATCAAGTCAATTATTGCCGGCGATATAAGGGTGACGAGGACCTGTTCCGACCGGTTCGATCTGGACGTCGCACCGGCCATTCCCTGCACAGACGCATTTGGCGTTATTGTTCAACTTCGTGACTTCGAAGCCCATCGGCTATGGCGACGTGGCCGATTGGTTTACGAGGGTGGACATGCAAAGGCGTCGCTGGCAATCACTGACTTGCGCGACGAGTGGCAGTGCCATCATCTCTCGCCGTTCGACAATATCCGCTTCCATATTCCCTTTTCCCGCATGCGTGCCTTTGCCGAAGAGGTGGGCCGTAGCGAATATGTGGCACTCACTTGTGTCCAGGGTCGCATAGATCCGGTCATGCATGGCCTTGCCCAGGCATTGCTGCCGTCGCTCGATGATCCCGACAAGGCCAATCCCCTTTTCCTGGAGCAGATCAATCTCGCGATGCTGGCGCACCTTAGTCAAACCTATGGCGGGCTGCACTTTCCAATGGACAAGAAAGGGACCTTGTCGCCCTGGCAGGAAAGACTCGCAACGGAATTTTTGGCTGCTCATTTCAACAAGCCGTTCTCGATCGGAGATCTGGCCTCTCGCTGCGAATTGTCGCGCAGCTATTTCAACAAGGCCTTCAAAGAGAGCTTTGGGCGCACCCCTTCAAGATGGCTCACCGAGTACCGGGTCGCACGGGTCAAGGAACTCCTGTTGCAGGACCTATCGATTGCGGAGGTCGCGATCAATTGCGGCTTCGCGGATCAGAGCCACATGACCAGGGTTTTCACAAGTCTGACTGGCGACACACCGGCACGCTTCAGACGAAAGAACAGACCGTTCGGCGTGGCTTTGGATGCGCTCGGGCTCTGATCGCCTCCTCCGGCTCGGATCGTTCAAAACGGGTGAGTTTCGTTCAAGAACGTTATTCCAGTCGCAGCGATAATGCGGCGATCCAGGGCGACTTTGCGACTTCGCACAGGGCCTCAGTCCTATGCCGATGATCGTGGTAAAGAGGTTCGCGCAGGTAAGCTCTAAAAGTACGGGACCCAAGGCATGACGGGCGTCGCAGCCACCAAAAGACACGACAGCCTCGGTTGCTCCATGGACAAGCTCGACGACAACCGAACGATCGAGGGTCGCGACATGACGTTCTATCGCAAGAGGTCTGCTTCGGCGCCGCAAGAAGGGGTCACGACACCAGCGACCGGGCGCGGATACCTGCTCGGTCTTTCCGCAGCAGGCGGACACAGGCGCCGGATCTTCCGAGAGCATCATTCGACTGTCCATGACTTCGAGCAAAACGCCGTCTATCTGCGGAAGTTCGCCGACGACTATCGCGCCGACCTCAGCGGTTCCTTCGACTTCATGCTGCTCGAACTCAACCACCACGCACTCGAGCGGATCGCCGACGCGGCGGACTTGAGAGGTGTCAGCGAATTGCGCCCGATTGCCGCGCACCCAGATCCCGTGCTCGGTGGCATGCTGAGCGCGCTGTTTGCAACAGTTCATGGGAGCGCAGACCGGAGTGCCTTGTTTGTTGACCAGCTCTCGGTCGCAATCGGAGTTCACGTTGTTCAGCAGTACGGCGACGGCCGCAGCGCCGTAGCCGCCACAGGACGCCGGCTTTCCGCACGTTGCCAGGCCAGGATCAGGGACCTCGTCCAGAGTCAGTTGAATGGCGAACTGAGTGTCGAACAGCTCGCTGCGGTCTGTAATCTCTCGCAGGCGACTTTTCTTCGTGCTTTCCGCGAAACGATGGGGAAGACGCCGCATCGATGGCTGCAACAACAGCGCATCGAAAAGGCCGTTGATCTGCTGCAGTTCTCACAAACCCGGTTGAGCGAGATCGCCAGCCTCTGCGGCTTTTCCGACCAAAGCCACTTCACACGTGCATTCGTACAGGCGACGGGCGCCACCCCCGGTGCCTGGAGACGAAGCAGGCAGTCCTGAACGAGGCTCGACGAGAGTCGAACGACGAGAGCCTCGGGGGAGGGACAAGAGTCCCTTGCCGCCATGCGGTTCATGCATCTCTTGATGGCTCCGCTTCGGCACATCATCGCGCATCGGGCCTCAGACTTGGCGGCGATTAAAAAATACAAAAGTCCGTCGTTGGCTACAAGAATCGCGCTGCCGTCCTCGGCATAGTCGCAAACATCGGCAACCAACAGAAAGAGGCCAGTACCATGACGCTGAACGCAACACCGACCCCCGGCAATCTTCTCGTCTCGCCCAAGGACCACGCGCTGATCATGATCGACTTCCAGTCGCAGATGTCGTTTGCGACAAAGTCGATCGACGCTGTGCAGCTGCGCAACAACGCGGCCCTGGTCGCCAACGCGGCCGCCGGCTTCAAGGTGCCTACGATCCTGACGACGGTTGCGGAAAAGAGCTTCTCCGGTCCCATGTTCGCGGAGATAACCGATGCCTTCCCCGGACAACGGCTTCTCGACCGCACCTCCATGAACACCTGGGAGGACGCGGCGGTGATCGAGGAGGTCAACCGCATCGGCAAGAAGCGCCTTGTGTTCTGTGGGCTTTGGACATCGGTCTGCATCGTCGGTCCGACCCTGTCCGCGCTCGATCAAGGCTTCGAGGTCTATGTGATCGCCGACGCCTGCGGCGACGTCTCCGACGAGGCCCACGAGCGTGCCATGGACCGCATGGTGCAGGCCGGCGTGCGGCCGATGACCTCGCTCCAGTACATGCTGGAACTGCAGCGCGACTGGGCCCGCACCGAAACCTACGACATGACCACCGGCATCGCCAAGAAGTTCGGCGGCGCCTATGGCCTCGGCATCATCTACGCCAAGACCATGTTCGGCGCGTCCGAAGGCCACTGACCATTACTGGGCTTGCTCACCTGAGCACCCGTTCCGACCGCACCTGTGCGGTCGGAACGGCGACGACCATTCGTTAAAGGGTTTGACGATGAAGATGTATCTCCTCTCGCTCGGGGCCGGCCTTCTCGTCGGCGTCATCTACAGCCTGCTCAACGTTCGCTCACCGGCTCCGCCGGTGATCGCGCTGGTGGGGCTTCTGGGCATCCTCGTCGGCGAACAGGCGGTACCGCTCGTCAAGCGCCTGTTTTCAGGCAATCCGGTCACTGTTTCCTGGTTCCATAGCCGCTGTGTCCCGCACGTCTTCGGGGAACTACCGATCGGGGCCGATCACGATCATGCAGGTGTGCCCAACCGTACATCGACGAGGGAGACCAGCTAATGCCGACACGACGCGGTTTTCTGGGAGCAGCGTCTGCCCTGGCGCTCCCCAACCTGTTTTCACCGGCGCGAGCCGCCAATTCCGCTTCGATATCAGGAGACAAGCCAGTGACCGCCGATCTGATCCTCCACAACGGTTTGCTGACAACGCTCGACCGTACGAATCCGAACGCGACGGCCGTTGCCATCAAGGATGGCACGTTTCTCGCGGTCGGACAGGATCAGGAGAGCATGGCGCTTGCCGGGCCTGACACCAAACTGGTGGACCTCAAAGGCAAGCGCGTGCTTCCGGGTCTCAACGACAACCACACCCACGTCGTCCGCGGCGGCCTGAACTACAACATGGAGCTGCGCTGGGACGGGGTGCGCTCGCTTGCCGACGCGATGGACATGCTGAAGCGGCAGGTCGCGATCACGCCGCCGCCGCAATGGGTGCGCGTCGTCGGCGGCTTCACCGAGCACCAGTTCGCCGAAAAGCGGCTGCCGACCATCGACGAGATCAACGCGGTGGCGCCGGATACGCCGGTGTTCCTGCTGCATCTCTACGACCGGGCGCTGCTCAACGCCGCGGCACTTCGCGCCGTCGGCTTTAGCAAAGACACTCCGAACCCGCCCGGCGGCGAGATCACTCGCGATGCCAACGGCAATCCCACCGGTCTCCTGCTCGCCAAGCCGAATGCGGGTATTCTCTACTCGACGCTTGCCAAGGGGCCGAAGCTTCCCTTCGAGTATCAGGTCAATTCGACGCGTCACTTCATGCGCGAGCTCAATCGCCTCGGCGTCACCAGCGTCATCGATGCAGGCGGCGGCTTCCAGAATTATCCGGACGACTATGCCGTCATCCAGAAGCTCGCCGATGAAGGGCAGATGACCGTCAGGCTCGCCTATAATCTCTTTACGCAGAAGCCGAAGGAGGAGAAGGAGGACTTCCTCAAATGGACCTCCTCGGTCAAATACAAGCAGGGTGACGACTACTTCCGCCACAATGGTGCCGGCGAGATGCTGGTGTTTTCGGCGGCCGATTTCGAAGATTTCCGCGAGCCGCGGCCCGACTTGGCACCGGAAATGGAAGGCGAACTCGAGGAGGTGGTCCGCATCCTCGCCGAGAACCGCTGGCCTTGGCGCCTGCACGCCACCTATGACGAGACGATCAGCCGTGCGCTCGACGTCTTCGAGAAGGTGAACAAGGACATTCCGCTCTCCGGCATCAACTGGTTCTTCGACCATGCCGAGACGATTTCCGACCAGTCGATCGACCGGATCGGGGCACTCGGCGGCGGCATCGCCGTACAGCATCGCATGGCCTATCAGGGTGAATATTTCGTCGAGCGCTATGGTCACGGCGTCGCCGAGGCGACGCCTCCGATCGCGCGCATGCTCGAGAAGGGTGTCAATGTCTCCGCCGGCACGGACGCCACCCGCGTCGCCTCCTATAACCCTTGGGTCTCGCTGTCCTGGCTGGTGACCGGCAAGACCGTCGGCGGCATGCAGCTCTACCCGCGCGCCAACTGCCTCGACCGCGAAACGGCCCTGCGCATGTGGACCGAAAAGGTGCAATGGTTCTCCAATGAGGAAGGCAGGAAGGGGCGCATCGAGAAGGGGCAGTTGGCCGACCTTACCGTTCCCAGCAAGGACTACTTCGCCTGCGCCGAGGACGAGATCTCGTTCCTGACCTCCGACCTTACGATGGTCGGCGGCCGGATCGTCTATGCGGCGAACGATTTCGCCAGCCTGGATGAGAATCCGCTGCCCCCGGCAATGCCGGATTGGTCGCCGGTCAGAACCTATGGCGGATACGCCGCCTGGGGCGAGCCTGAAGGGGCCGGGCGGCATTCGCTTCGACGAACCGCGATTGCGTCCTGCGGCTGCTCCAGCAGTTGCGGCATGCACGGTCACGACCATGCTGCGGCCTGGACGTCTCGCCTGCCGATCGCCGATCTGAAGGGTTTCTTCGGCGCGCTCGGCTGCTCGTGCTGGGCCGTGTGAAGATCGGCGGAAGCTCCCGATAAGGATCATGAAATGAAAAAGATTACTGCCGCAGCCGCGACGACGGTCGTGTCAAGCTTGATCAACTCGTCGTTCGCTCTCGGTCAGGACCTGGGCCAATCAACGGTCAGTCCCCGGCACCCATGGGCGAAAGTCATGGTGAACCGCCCATTGCCGAAGCATGGTGCCTATTACAACGGGTTATCTCGGACCGTCCCAAGCAAGGTTAAAAGGCCCGGGAAGGAGGCAAGACGATGAGCCTGTTTTCCCTCGAGAAGCATCTCACCACACGATTTCGGCCGGGGCTCGCCGACAGGCGCGTCCTGTTCATCGGCCTGCTGGCGCTCTGCTCGGCCTATATTCAGGGGCCGCTGACGAAGATATTCGACTTTTCGGGTGCGCTTGCCGAAATGGAGCATTTCGGCCTGCATCCGGCGCCGCTTTTCGCCGTCGGCGTGATCGTCTTCGAGCTGTCGATGTCGGCGCTCATCCTTGCTGGCATCTTCCGCTGGGCGGCGGCGCTTGCGCTTGCCGCTTTCACACTCGCCGCGACCTTCATCGCGCTTCGCTTCTGGGAATTGCCGCTTGGGATGGAGCGATCGATGGCCATGAACGGCTTCTTCGAGCACGTCGGGCTCGTTGGTGCGTTCATTCTGGTGGCATGGCACGACCTGCGTGAACATGGCGCATCCGGAAAGGGGCGGACTTCATGAGTTCTCTATCTGCAACCCCGGCGGCCGGCAGCGGGTTCGCGCCGCTTCGCCAGAAAACCTTTGCCATTCTCTGGGTCGCGACCATTGTCGGCAATACCGGAAGCTTCATCCGCGATGTCGCAAGCTCATGGCTTGTCACCGACCTCTCGAACGCCCCTGCCGCGGTGGCGGCGGTGCAGGCTGCGGGGACGCTTCCGATCTTCCTCCTCGCGATCCCTGCAGGTGTGCTGTCGGACATTCTCGACCGCCGCAAGTTCCTGATCATCATCCAGCTTCTGCTGGCCGGAACCAGCATCTGCCTCATGTTGCTGTCTGCGACGGGGTTGCAGACCATTACGTCGCTGATTGCACTCACCTTCGTCGGGGGCATCGGAGCGGCGCTGATGGCGCCGACCTGGCAAGCCATCGTTCCCGAACTCGTCCCGAAGCAGGATCTCAAAGGCGCCGTAGCGCTCAATTCGCTCGGCATCAACATCTCCCGAGCGATCGGCCCGGCAGTCGGCGGCCTGCTGCTTGCCTGGTTCGGCGCAGCCTTTACCTATGGCGTTGACGTCATCAGCTACGTTTTCGTCATCGCTGCCCTCATCTGGTGGAGGCGCGCGCCTGATGTGGACGACGGCTTGTCCGAACGCTTCTTCGGCGCATTCCGCGCCGGTCTGCGCTTTGCGAGGGCGAGCCGCGAACTGCATGTCGTGCTTCTCCGGGCGGCCGCATTCTTCGCTTTCTCGAGTTCGGTCTGGGCGCTTCTGCCCCTGGTCGCCCGCAATCTTCTCCGCGGCGACGCCGGTTTCTACGGCATCTTGCTAGGCGCGGTCGGCGCCGGTGCCATCGGCGGTGCGCTGGTGATGCCGAGACTTCGCGCAAAGCTCGATGCGGACGCGCTGTTGCTCGCGTCGGCGCTCGTCACGGCTGCCGTGATGGCTGGGCTCTCCTTCGCGCCGGCCCGATGGATAGCCATTCTGGCTCTGCTTGCGCTCGGAGCCGCCTGGATCACTGCGCTGACCACACTGAACGGGGCCGCACAATCGATTCTGCCGAACTGGGTTCGGGGGCGTTCGCTCGCCGTCTATCTCACGGTGTTCAATGGTGCGATGACCGCCGGGAGCCTGGCCTGGGGTGCCGTCGCGGAGATCGCCGGCGTTCCGACGACCCTTGTTCTCGGCGCCGTTGGACTTGCCGTAGCGGGGCTCATCTTTCACCTCGTCAAGCTGCCAAAGGGCGACGCTGACCTGGTGGCGTCCAACCACTGGCCAGAACCCCTCACGGCTGCTCCCGTCGAACATGATCGCGGTCCCGTGCTCGTCACGATCGAATACCGGGTCGACAACAGTGACCGGAGCGATTTTCTGAAGGCGCTCGCCCAGCTCTCGGCAGAGCGTCGCCGCGATGGCGCCTACGGCTGGGGCGTCACCGAGGACGCCGCCGATCCACAGAGAATAGTCGAGTGGTTCATGGTCGAATCCTGGGCCGAGCACCTTCGCCAGCACCGGCGCGTCTCGAAGGCCGACGCTGACGTACAGCAGCAAGTCCGTCGTTTCCACAGGGGTCCAGAAGCGCCCGTGGTCAACCATCTCTTGGCGATAAATCGGCCCCATCTCGGTCGCAACTGAGTGCGAGCATTCGCACGCGACGCGGGCGCTTTTATCCAAAACACAACGGAAACCGACAAGACTTGTCCGGAGGCGTCGTTAGGCTTCGAGGTGGGGCGGCGAGGAGGCGCAGAGCAAGCCTCTCCCACCCGGCCGCTCGGGCGACGCTACCTTCTCGCGCATCTGCCGTGCCGAAGGTGCAGGCGGTCCGCGGCGGCAACTTCCCATGTCAAAGCAAAGCAAAGGAATCGTTCCCATGACCCAGAATTTCATTAAGACAGAAGACGGCGTCGAGATCTTCTACAAGGATTGGGGGGCGGGCCAGCCGATCGTGTTCCATCACGGATGGCCGCTGTCGTCGGACGACTGGGACGCGCAGATGCTCTACTTTCTCAGCAAGGGTTACCGCGTCATCGCCCACGACCGCCGCGGCCACGGTCGCTCGACCCAGGTCAGCGACGGCCATGATATCGCCCATTACGCAGCGGATGTCGCCGCGCTTGCGACTGAGCTCGATCTGCGCGATGCCGTCCACATCGGCCACTCCACCGGCGGCGGCGAGGCTTTGGCCTATGTTGCTCGCCATGGTGCGGGACGCGTCGCAAAGCTTGTGATGGTAGGAGCCGTGCCGCCGATCATGCTCAAGACCGAAGCCTATCCCGGCGGCCTGCCGATGGAAGTGTTCGATGGTCTGCGCGCCCAGCTCGCTGCAAACCGTGCCCAGTTCTTCCTCGATCTGCCAAGCGGCCCGTTCTATGGATTTAACCGGCCCGATGCGAAGGTCTCTACCGGCGCAATCCAGAACTGGTGGCGGCAGGGAATGATGGGCAGTGCCAAGGCCCATTACGAAGGCATCAAGGCCTTCTCCGAAACCGATTTCACCGAGGATCTCAAGAAGGTCGAGGTGCCGACGCTGGTCATGCACGGAGACGACGATCAGATCGTGCCGATCGACAGTTCAGCGCGCCTGGCCGTAAAGTTGCTGAAGAACGGCAGGCTGGAAGTCTATGAGGGCTACTCGCACGGCATGCTGACGACCCATGCTGATGTAATCAATCCCGACCTGCTCGCCTTCATCGAGTCCTAGCAACAAGGGCCGGCGATCAGCGCCGCCGGCCCTTGAAGCTGCGCTGCCTGGCATTCGCGGCTACGCGAACCTCTGCCGAGTCAAGGAATTACGTACCCGATCTCTTGATCGCCGTAAGTGCGCTCACAAGCGCGTCGATGAAGACGCGAACCTTGGGAGGAACGAGCCTGCTCGTCGGATAAACGGCCCAGATTGCGAGCCTCTCGGGCTCCGCGTCCTCCAAGGTGACGCGCATCAATCGACCGGACGAGAGATCGTCGGCAACGTTCCAATCCGACAGCAGCGCTATTCCTGCGCCCGCAAGGCAGGCCGCATGGCATCCTTCGATGCTCGTCGACGAAAAACGGCTCTGCAGGCGCAATGAGCTTTCAACTCCGGCCGTGAGGAATGTCCAGTGTGTCACTCCATAGAGTGGCAGACAATTGTGGTGTGCAAGCTCGCCGGCACTACGCGGCGTGCCGTGTTTTTCAAGATATGTAGGCGAGGCGACAAGCGAACGGGGGTTGTCCGCCAGCTTCCTGGCGATGAGACTGCTGTCCTTCAGCCGCGCAATTCGGATGGCGAGGTCCGTCCCTGACGACACGAGGTCGGGCATGCTGTCGCTCATGTCGAGCGACAGCCTGAGGTCTGGATTGGTTTCTAGAAGTGAGGGAATAAGCGGGGCGATCACTTTGAGCGAAAACGCCACAGGGGCCGACACGCGCAGAAGCCCCGCCGCACCCTCCTCTTCTCCACGGAGCAGGGCGCGCGCTTGCTGCTCCGTTTCCACCAGAGCCTGAGCATAAGGAAGGAAGCTCTCTCCTTCAGGTGTGAGCGACAGCGATCTCGTCGTGCGGTGCATGAGCCTGACGCCGAGCGAACGCTCCAGCGACGCGAGCCGCCGCGTCGCGATCATCGGTGTAAGTCCCAGACGGCGGGCCGCCTCCGAAAGACTTCCGGCCCCGGCCGCTACGGCAAACACGGCAACGTCATCAATGTTCATTATATCACTTTTTGATATTCTAGCATGACACATCCGGTCTCTAACACATCTTATGATAAAAAATTAGGTTCAGCACAGTTTCATCAGCGGGAATCAACCATGAACGTGCTCAATGAGAACCACCTCGGCTCTAGATCCGAACTTGGCCGCCTTCGCCTCTACGCCATGGCTGTTGCTGGCGGCATTGCCGTCGCGAACATCTATTACAATCAGCCGATCCTGGGCCTTATCGAGGCCGAGTTCTCGGGCCAATCTGCGACAGCCGTCGTTCCGACCGCCACCCAGCTCGGCTATGCTTTGGGCCTGTTTCTGCTTTTGCCGCTTGGGGACATTGTTCACCGGCGGCGGCTGATCATCGGGCAGTTCTTTGCTTTGGCGATCGCTTCGGTCTTGGCCGCTGTCGCGCCGACTGCCGCGCTCCTCGTGGCTGCCTCGATGCTCCTCGGGGCCAGCGCCACTGGTGCTCAGCAGATTGTCCCCGTCGCCGCAGCGCTTGCCGCGCCCGAGCGCCGCGGCGCCGCGATCGGCACAATCATGGCCGGCGTCCTTTCCGGCATCCTGCTCAGCCGCACTGTGTCCGGTTTCGTTGGTGAGTATTTCGGCTGGCGCGACATGTTCTGGGTAAGCGCGCCGCTCGCGCTGGTCGGCGCAGGCATGATGTCTATGGCTCTGCCGGACCTCAGCCCGGTTTCCCGCCTGTCCTACCCGGCGGCGCTTCGGTCGCTCCTCGACCTATGGCGGCGGCATCCTGCGTTGCGGGCCGCTTCGATCGTGCAGGCGGCGCTTTTTGCATCCTTCACCTCCTTCTGGACCATTCTCGCCCTTTACCTCGAGACGCCACAGTTCAATCTCGGCGCGGATGCCGCCGGCCTGTTCGGCATTGTTGGCGGGGTCGGCGTGCTTGCCGCGCCCTTGGCCGGGAGGATAGCCGACCGGCGCGGCCCGCATTCGGGCGTTGGGCTGGGGGCGGCGCTGACACTGTTCGCGTGGGGAGCGCTCGGCTTCTGGGCTTCGATACCAGGAATTCTCATCGGCGTCGTCGTCCTCGACGTTGGTATCCAGGTCGCCTTGATCTCCAATCAGCACATTATCTACGCGCTCGATGCGAAGGCCCGCAGCCGCATCAACACCATCTTCATGACAAGCATGTTCCTTGGTGGCGCAGCCGGATCGGCGCTCGCCGTCGCTGCGTGGAATTACGGCGGCTGGAGCCGTGTCAGCCTTCTCGGCTTTGCTCTCGCTTCGGTCGCGCTTGGCACCAGGCTCCGGCGGCGTGGTGCACACCCTTTCTCCTGACTGCAGGCTCTCTTGAACGCCTGCAGTCGATGCGAAAGGAATTCGTCCGTTCGCCTGTCCTATTCCTCGGTTCGGTCGATTGGGGAGAGATTTCGAATTGCGACCAAAGTCCTGATGCGCTTAGGACCAAAGCCCGAAGCGGGCGGCCCGGATCTGCGCCAATATGCGCGCACAACCAGCTCGACATCGGGCGGGGCGAAACGATGTCCGGGGGCAAAACGATGGAAATGAAAACCGAGCCGTTGTGGTACCGCTTCCTGGAGCGCGTCCATCCCACATCGGTCGATGGTGAATTTGCCTCCCTTGAGTTCGAGCTCGCCTTTGCCGTCAATATCCGGGCGGCCTTGTCACTTGTGGAAGCCACGCCCGCCTGTCGCCGATTTGCTGACATTGCCATAAAGAATGCGGTCAACTACAGCTGCTTGCGCCATAGCGGAAAGAGAGGCGGGGTTCTCGCGGACGCCCACCGCGCAATTGACGAGGCATTGTGGCGATTGATAACCGAGTTGCGCAATTGCAAGTCGAAGGTCGGAATTTTTGCCGATCTGCGCGCGGTCCTGTTCGACCATATGACCGATCGCGGGCATCGTCATGAACAGCATGCGACGCCGCGACCAGCGAAACCCTATCTTCGCAGACCCTAGATGATCGGTCCGCCGCGAGATTGACGGACTGCATTCGGGCGCGGCTCGTCTCAGCCGCGCCCGAATACGTTTCCGTCTGGTCGAAGATCAGGCGATGTCGAAGCGATCCGCGTTCATCACCTTCGTCCAGGCCGCCACGAAGTCGCGGACGAACTTGTCTTGCGTGTCGCTCTGGCCGTAGACTTCGGCAAGCGCCCTAAGCTGCGAGTTCGAACCGAAAACGAGATCGACGCGGGTGCCGGTCCACCTGACTTCGTCCGTATGGCGGTCGCGCCCCTCGAACACATATTTCGAATCCGGCGCTGCCTTCCACACCGTGCCCATGTCGAGCAGGTTGGTGAAGAAGTCATTGGTCAGCGTTTCAGGGCGCTTGGTGAAGACGCCGTGCTGGGACTGTCCGGCATTGGCGTTCAGCACGCGCAAGCCGCCGACGAGAACCGTCATCTCCGGTGCGGTCAGCGTCAGGAGCTGTGCCTTGTCGATCAACAACTCCTCGGGCGAAATGGCATATGCGCCCTTCTGATAGTTGCGGAACCCGTCGGCGATCGGTTCGAGAACGGCAAAGGAGTCCACATCGGTCTGCTCCTGCGTCGCGTCGGTACGGCCAGGCGTGAATGGAACCTCGATGTGGCGGCCGCCGTTTGCTGCTGCCTTCTCAATGGCTGCTGCACCGCCGAGGACGATGAGGTCGGCGAGCGACACCTTCTTGCCGCCAGGCTGAGCGTCATTGAACGCCTTCTGGATGCCTTCAAGCGTCTCAAGCACCGTCGCCAGCTGGGCCGGCTGGTTGACTTCCCAGTCCTTCTGCGGGCTGAGCCGGATGCGCGCGCCGTTTGCGCCACCGCGCTTGTCGGAACCGCGGAAGGTGGACGCAGACGCCCAGGCAACCGAAACCAGCTGGGAGATCGACAGCCCCGATGCGAGGATCCTGCCCTTGAGATCGGCGATGTCCTGCGCGTCGATCAGGACGTGGTCTACGGCGGGGACCGGATCCTGCCAGATCAGTTCCTCTGCGGGAACCTCGGGACCAAGATAGCGCGCTCGCGGGCCCATGTCGCGGTGGGTCAACTTGAACCACGCACGGGCGAACGCATCGGCGAACTGATCCGGATTTTCGAAAAAGCGCCGCGAGATCTTTTCGTAGGCAGGGTCGAAGCGCAAGGCAAGGTCGGTCGTCAGCATGGCCGGGGCATGGCGCTTGGACGTGTCGTGCGCATCCGGCACGGTGCCGGCGCCGGCATCGTGCTTCGGTTTCCACTGATGTGCACCGGCCGGGCTTTTCGTCAGTTCCCATTCGTAGCCGAACAGGTTCCAGAAGAAGTTGTTGCTCCACTTCGTCGGCGTCGTGGTCCAGGTGACTTCCAGGCCGCTGCTGATCGTGTCGCCGCCCTTGCCGGTGCCAAAGCTGCTCGTCCAGCCGAAACCCTGTTCCTCGATGCCGGCTCCTTCCGGCTCGACGCCGACATGCGAAGCGTCGCCGGCGCCATGGGTCTTGCCGAACGTATGCCCCCCCGCAATGAGAGCGACGGTCTCTTCGTCATTCATGGCCATGCGCGCGAAGGTCTCGCGAATGTCCCTGGCCGCAGCAAGCGGATCGGGGTTGCCGTTGGGACCTTCCGGATTGACATAGATCAGGCCCATCTGCACGGCCGCGAGGGGCGTTTCCAGATCGCGTTCGCCGGAGTAACGCTTGTCGGCAAGCCAGGTGTCCTCGGCGCCCCAATAGACGTCTTCCTCGGGCTCCCAGACATCCGGCCGGCCGCCGGCAAAGCCGAACGTCTTGAAGCCCATCGATTCCAGGGCAACGTTGCCGGTGAGGATCATCAGGTCGGCCCAGGAGATCTTGTTGCCGTATTTCTGCTTGATCGGCCACAGCAGCCGGCGCGCCTTGTCGAGGTTGACGTTGTCCGGCCAGCTGTTGAGCGGCGCGAAGCGCTGCTGGCCGGCTCCTGCGCCGCCACGGCCGTCGCCGGTGCGGTAGGTGCCGGCGCTGTGCCACGCCATGCGGATGAAAAGCGGACCGTAGTGACCGAAGTCGGCCGGCCACCAATCCTGCGAATCGGTCATCAGCGCGTGGAGATCTTTCTTCAGGGCTTCCAGATCGAGTTTCTTGAACTCCTCGGCATAGTCAAACCCGGTGCCCATGGGATCGGACAGAGAGGAGTTCTGATGGAGAATCCTCAGATTCAACTGGTTCGGCCACCAGTCCCGGTTCGACCTACCGCCATGGGCCGTGTGCGTGTGTGCGACCGGACACTTGCCCGCGGTTTCGACTTTTGAATCCATATTGTTTCTCCCTTGTGATCACATGAAGCGGACCATCCGGTGGTCGTCCTGAAGCAAAGAGCTCAATGGGGTTCGGCGCCGGTTGGACTGGACGTCAACAAGTTGCGCGCCGCTGGTGGCCGTTCCATGGCCGTTCCTGGCGGCAGCTGCAATTCGTCTTCACCATCGACACTATAGCCAAGCCAGTTCATTAATTTAAGTTGGATTTTCTGATTGCCGCGATAAGGTGGACTTATGACAAATTTGACACTCAAGCAGTTGCGCTATTTCGAGGCGTTGGCCCGACAGGGGCATTTCGGGCGCGCGGCAGACGCCTGCGCGATTTCCCAGCCCGCCTTGTCGATGCAGATCAAGGAGCTGGAGGAAACGCTCGGCACCGAGCTCTTCGAAAGAGGCCCGCGACAAGTCCGCCTGACCCATTTCGGAGAAGCGTTTGCCCTGCGCGTCCGTGACATCCTGCGCGCTGTCGATGAACTGGGAGACTTGGCGCGCGCCTCGCAGCACCGGCTGGTCGGGCGGCTGCGGATCGGCGTCATCCCGACGATCGCGCCCTATTTGTTGCCTGCAATCATCGGCAACCTCACGCGCATGCATGAAGGCCTTGAGATTCACGTGCGCGAGACGTTGACCTCGAAGCTCGTTCAGGAGTTGGCGGACGGCCGGCTCGATACGGCAATTGTTGCGTTGCCGGTCTCGGAACCTTCGTTGACCGAGGTCGCATTGTTTTCCGAGAATTTCGTGCTGGTCCGGCCAGGTGAGGACGAGGGCAAGCCAGTGCCCAATCGCGAGGCGCTCCGCGAAATGAGGCTTCTTCTGCTGGAAGAGGGGCATTGTTTTCGCGACCAGGCCTTGTCGTTCTGCAATATGCATTCGGCATTGCCGCGCGAGTTGCTGGACGGCAGTTCTCTGTCTACGCTGGTGCAAATGGTCAGCGCCGGCATCGGGGTCACCTTGCTCCCCGAAATGGCCCTTGGGGTGGAGACACGCTCGGCGTCGGTGTCTGTCGCGCACTTTCAGAGTGTCCAACCCTCGCGAACAATTGGGATGATCTGGCGCAAGACGAGCCCGCTCGCCAAGCAGTTCCTGCAGATTTCGGACGTCGTTCGCCAGTCGGCCGATGCGATGCGCGACCATCGCACATAGTGGACAGCGAAAGCCGAGGCTTGAAAACCTGCAGGTCCGCGCGTTGCCGTGTACTGCGTTGATTGACGTCCGATGCGGTGGCAGCGGGCGGCTGCCGCTAGCCTACACCAGTACCGCTCATCATCCCATGTCTTTAATCGTAAAATCTTCCCGGTCGGATGTAAGATTGACGTTGTAAAAAGGGTCGCTGTGAATTCGGTTGCCCCATTTTCTCAGCATGAACTGCGCCTCAACTTCATAGCGTCGGGCTTTTTCCGGCGAGGTATCAAGGCCGCGCGTTACACTTTCGAGGTGAATCAGTGACGCATATGGCGTATAGATGTTGCGATAGCCTAACGATGTGAGTTTCAAGCAGAAATCCACGTCGTTGAATGCAACCTGCAAATTTTCGGCATCAAGTCCGCCGACCTGTTGGTATTTTGCTTTTTCAACGACCAGGCATGCCGCCGTAACCGCCGAAAAGGATTGCGTTACCGCCAACCGCCCCATGTAACCTGGATCGTCGCCAGGGCGGAATTTATGGGGATGTCCCGCGACCATGCCAATTCCGCAGACAACTCCCGCATGCTGAACCTGTCCGGTCCTGTACAGCAGTTTAGCGCCCACCGCCCCGACTTCCGGCCGAGTGGCTTGCGACACCATTTCCGCGAGCCAGCCGCTGTCGGTCGCAACGATATCGTTGTTCACGAGGCCAATGACACTCCCCTTGGCCTGCTGGACTGCGAGATTGTTCAACCTCGAAAAATTAAAGGGACCCGGCACGCTGAGAACACGAATATTATCCTTCGCGTTCAACTCATCGAAGTAGCGTAGCGTGTCGGGCTCTACGCTGTCATTGTCCACAACGATGATTTCGAAAGCGGGATACCTCGTCTTATTCAGAAGAGACTCAATGCATTCCTTGAGAAGAGGCAGGTAGTCGCGAGTTGGGATGATGAGCGTCACCAGCGGCGCCGGGCTCGGCAGGGGCCAGATCACCCTGGCGAGCCCGCCCTTTTCCTCCACGACAGTCGCGTTTTTGCTGCGGCGCTTCAGACTGGCGCTCAGCGCCTGGCGTCGCCGAGGGGTCATTGGGTCAGGCAGAATATTTTGGTCGTTTCCAGAGTGCGGTCTACGTCGATGGTAAAGGATGCGGGGTATATGGGCGATCTCGGCCGGTTGCAGAACTTCAGCAGCGCGTAAAATCACTTCGTGGGCATCGAAATCGCCAAGTTTTAGCTGCGGCCGGCAGCATGTTGCGAGGAGGGCCGCATCAAAAGCCACAAACCGGCCGAGATAATTCGAAGCGAAAAAATAGTCGGGATCCCAATCCGGCTTGAAGAGCGGTGAATGCCGCGCGCCCGCATCGATGGAATCCTCATCGCTGTAGATGAGCCGGACCTTCGGTTCCGTTATCGCACATCGGGCTATATCATAGAGCGCCGAGGGTGCCAGAATATCCCCCGCCGGGACAAAGATGACGAAGTCACCGTTGCAATTGCTTAGCAATCCTTCAGCCGCAGCCTGGTCATCCCGCCGCTGCGCGATCACACGCGTATCGTTTCCGCCGCGGTTCATCGGCGAGAATTGCCTTTCTTTCCAAACAGCGGAAGGTACCACAAGATGCAACTGCCAACGGTCGTAGCTTTGATCACGCAATGACGAAATTGTGGTTTCCAGCTCCGCTGGGGAACAGTCTGCGGCATCGACGATCAGCGAAATCAGAGGCTGGCTCGGCCAGCCAAGGACAGTTTCCCTTTCGACGGCAATTCGTTCGCTGCTCGGCGTATCGTGCACAGCGATCCAGGTCTGATAGCGATCAGGACCGGAGTAATGCAGGGCATCGGCAATATCCAGGGCGAGACGCTGTGCATTCCTATGCCTCATCATCACCCGAAATGCCTTTTGCGTCGCCCGCCGATTTTGGCGGTACGCTTGGCAAAGGGCTCTTGCCATGCTGCTCTGTCGGAGTTCGAAACTCCTGACGTCGAAAGCGCCCTCGCGATTGGCCGGATCCAGCCGCACGCGAAATACGGGATTTTGGATGAAGCCGGTCGCGCCAAACCGCCCTCCACCCAGCGGTTTCAGCCAGAGGGTCGAAAACTCGGCCCATTCATGCCGATGCTCAATATAGAGAACGGGATTGAAGGTGATGGAAGGATCTCCGGAAAGAAGGACTTCCACCTCAAACCACCCGGGCTGCAGGAAATGGCCATCGCCAAGCACCGCAAACTGCGGATTTACAGTTGTCGCAACGTAGCGACCATCGCGGATTACAAGATTAGCCTTCGGATCGAGGCGCGTTGGTATGACCCGTCCCTGGACAAGACGGCGAAACGCGCTGAACGGTGAACTGCGAACTGTAGCGCGCGGCCTGTTGTTGCGGTTTCGCTCAGCAATTTCCTCTCTACGCTTCGCTTCAACCCGCTGCAGACGCTTAAAACCAAATATGCATGCTTCAAAGCCAGGCCGGTCTACGGGAGTGGCAAAGAAAGCCGGCGCCTTCTGGTCGGGTTGCATCAGTTGAATGGTAAGACCAGCTATTTCTTGTTCGACGTGTGGCGCGTTGGGCAGTGCATGCAACTCTTGAAAGGCTTGAAGCGCTTCCGCACTTCGGCCAAGGCGCTTCAGAAGATGCGCAAGGTGGAGCCGCGGATCGGAAGCCGTACCATCGCAAAGCACGGCAGATTCATAGGCGCTGACGGCTTCGTCGAACAGGCCGCCTTCTTTCAACATATGAGCGTATTGCGTCCACATGGGCCCGGAAGATTGGTTCTGCTCTAAAGCGCTGCCGTACAATGCAGCGGCCTCCAGCCATTGCCGACGATCGCGAAGGTGATCCGCCTGGTCAACGATGGTTGCCCACATGTCTTGGTTCAAACTCATTTGTAAATGCTTCGTCAGTTGCGATGATGGCCTTAAGCGGTTCACGGTGATTCGGTTACCGAATCTTATGGGCATCACGGGGCAGAATTCGCTTCATCATTGAGATGGCGTTTTTCAAAGCGCAACGACCGCCGTACTTCATTCTGCCGCTACACGCCCCAAGGAGTTTGAATAAAGCAATCTCTTCACGCTGATCGGAAGGCTAGCCTGCTATTCCAAGGTTTGGCTTTCTTCCAGCTCGCCGACTTGATCGAGTTCGCCGCTGCCATCGCGCAGGCGGTCGGCGCCGAGCAATGATGCCGCCTCATCGACCGAGGCCATTTCCAATATCTTGAACCTGTTGATGACGAAAACGTCGCTACAGTATTTTCTGATCACGGCGGGAGATGACGACAGGATCAGGAAGCCGGCGGACTGCATTCTCTCGAGGACAAGCTCCTCGCATCGGGCCCGAAACGAACCGCGTCCGCCGATCACGCTTTCGTCGACGATATAGGTTTCGAACGGAATGGCGTAGCAGGATGTGAACTGGAGTTTTGTGCGCTCGTCGCGATTCAAGCTGTTGAACGGCTTGTCGATGTTTTTTCCGATCTCGGTGAAATCCACGACAAAGCGGATGATGGGAATGGGATCGAAACCGAACACTCGACAAAGGAAGGCCAGATTTTCTCTACCTGTCAGGGCACCGTTGAAAATCCCGCCAGAGGCCACGGGGAAAGAAACCATCGACGAGCGCCGTACCCGGCCGCTGTCGGCCCGCAATTTACCCGTCATCAGGCGAGCGAGCGTCGTCTTGCCGCTGCCAGGCGGTGCCAGAATACCGATCAGTCGGTCACCGGCAAATTCCGCGTCCGCGCCCTCGAGTATCTTGGTGCGCAGCGTTTTCCGGCGCAGCGTCTTGTGAACATTGGTGAAACTGATGGTCAAGGTTGGTCTTTCATTTGCTGAGTGTACATATCGCCCGTACGCGAAACGATCTCGGCCAGCCAGCCGGTTCCGTCCAGAGGATTCAAAAAGGTGGTGCGCGGAGGCGCGATTTCCCGGAACACCGGAATGTCGGACGCGATGCATGGAACGCCGAGCGCCGCCGCCTCCAACATGGGAATTCCGAGCCCCTCGGCAAAGGACGGGAATAGAAGTGCGGTTGCGCCTTGCAGCATTCTCTGAACTTCAAAATCGGAAAGTTCCGCGAATTCGAAGACCGTCTCCGTTATAGCCGGGCAACGTTCCAACATGTCCACCACGTTCTCATTTTCCCAGCCTCGCTTTCCAATAATGCAGAGGCGCGGTGGGTTTCTTAACTGAGACAGTTCACGCCAAATCTGCAGCAACAGAAGATGGTTTTTTCGAGGTTCGATCGTGCCGAGAATGACAAAATAGGGACTGCTGCCCTGCAGGAATGCGCTGACGCGTGGCGTCAAAGGCGTGGCCGGTGTCTTTTTGAAATCCAGCGTCGGAACGATCACGTCGGTCGCAGCCAGCTGCCAGGCATTCTCTGCCGCATACTTCTTGACGCGCCGATCGGTGTCGTTCGAATTGCTGACGGCAATCACAGGCGCATCGGTCAACTCTTTCAGAAAGCTTGTAAACTGCTGCTTCGTGGCCGGCCGTTGATACTCCGGATACTCGAGCGGGATCAGATCGTGAATGTAAATAAGCCGCTGCATCTTCCGAAGCGGATCGAGGCGACTCATCCCCCCGCTTACCTTTCCCACGCCCGAATGCGAAGCCACGACATAGGTGGTCTGGGTCGACACGATTTTATCATCTTCGCGAAGGAAGCGGCTGCGCACATGTGGCTCATACTTGAGTCGCAGCTTGGTCAGCCGCTCCACAGTTTCCAATGACGATGAATTGCCGTTCCACATATGCTGCAGGCGTTGGAGAACTGCATTGCCAAGGTCCTGCGGCAGGATGCAGATGCCGTGAGGGCCGGCATGTACGAAATAACAGCGAGATCCAAATCGCTCCATCAAGTCCAGTCCGATCGCCAGGTCGATTCGGTCCACGCCGGTGGCAAAGGGTTGGTCGTAACTGCGGACGAGACGTGAAATGTCAAAAAGCACTCGAGGTGTTTCGATGGAAAGGGACCTCATTGAAAGACGATACATCGATGCCTACAAGTCTAGAAACAGCCATTTTGCAAACGGTTGGAAACGGATGACGTGACTCACCACCACTCGTTTTCTTCCTCTCATAAGCGCCACTTTCGCACATTAAATCGATATGGTATACGCCGCCGCAACTGAAACGGCCGTGCATTCTGCGGGAATATCAACGTCCCAGTTCCATCCGGAAAAGCCGAAAATGGTGAAAATTGTCGCAAGAACTTCTTGAAATCGTTCGCTCCAGAAAATCGATCCCCCTTTCCTGGGTCACGACCAACAGTGGTCAGAATTATCTCAATCTGGGTGACGCCTTGTCCCCCGTCATCGTGTCGATGATGTCCGGGTTGCCGGTCGAGCATACCGCGTCCAAGTCGGAGACGGTGCGACTTGCGGCGGTCGGCACGATTGGTCATATGTTTTCGGGTGGCAATGTATCGTTTTGGGGAACGGGAACATCGCCGAACGCGAACCCGAATCAAACGGAACAGCCAAAAGTGGCCTACGCCAGGCCGGCCGATACCAAGATCCACACCTATGCCACACGCGGGCCGTTTAGCCGGCGAATCCTGGCGCCGGACGCGACCGGTCCGGCTGTCTATGGCGACCCCCTGTGGCTGCTGCCCCGCTTCCACGCGGCGCCGAAGAAGAAGACCTATGAACTAGGCGTCATTCTTCATTTATCGGAACTGGCGGACCGCGAATACGATGCGCATCCAAAAGCCGATTCAAGGCGCCACGATATTGCGGTCGAGGATCGTCGAGCGGTCAAGTTGATCAATACGGTAACACCGGTTTCAATCGCAGCCCTGAGAGAGCGGCTCGATGAAATTTTGGCCTGCAAGCGAATTGTCTCTACAAGCCTGCATGGAATGGTGTTTGCCGAGTCCTATGGCATTCCCTGCCTCTACTTCTCGCCCAGGTCGAAAACATCGGGGCTGGGGCGCATCGATCTGACGAGCGAGGAGGGGCTGGATCTGCGATTCGTCGATCTCTACCGCGGCCTGGGGCAGGATCATCTCGATGTCTGGTACCAGCCGCGGGCCGAAGAAACCAATTGGGATGCTCTGATCCGCACCATCGACGATGTCTGGCAGCCGAAATATCTCTCTGAAGATCCGCTCATTGAATCGTTCCCCCTCCCTTTGGCGATGTTGGACAAAGGCGTGACGGGCAGTGCCTTCGATCATCCGTTGATCCGTTCCGTTCCGACAAAAAGAGAAACGGGGCTGGCTACATTTGCCAAGAAGGGCCTGCTCTCGCGCATTTTGCGGCGAGCACGATAGAAATGGTGGTATCGGTGGGTCTGGAAGCTGCAAGACGGCTGTTTCGCCGCAACGTCGCGTCGCCTGCAGCGGGCGTTATTTCGAAGGACAATGCAACGAAAGACGAGCGTATTCGTCTCTCCTGGGTCTGGACCACAGCGCAGCATCCTGATGCGAACCTGGGCGACGCCTTGAGCGCAGTCATGGTGTCGGCCATTTCCGGTTTGAAGATAGAACCGGCTGCCTTCAATCACGACAACGAGAGAATGACGGCGGTCGGGACCATCGGTCATGCCCAGCATGGGGCGAAGGTCCACGTCTGGGGCACTGGCTTCGATTTGAAGCGAGGACCGACGGGTGCCGTCGGCGACTATCGCGTTCCGGGCAATACCGAATTGGTTGTTCATGCCGTGCGGGGGAAGCAGACGGCTGCCGGATTGAGGAAGCTCGGCGTCGATGTCCCCGACGTTTTCGGCGATCCGGTCTGGTTTTTGCCGCGCGTCTTCCCATTCAGCGATCTCAAGAAGGAATTCGAGCTCGGCGTGATCGTGCACATTTCCGAGCTGGACGAGGCTACAGCACGCGCATCGGTGCGCAAGAACCTTCAGCGCTACAGGATTCCGCCGGAGCTCTCCCAGAACATCAAGATAATCAATACCTATACCGGTGCCGATATCGCCGGCATGCGTGAAAAGATCCGGGAGATTGTCTCCTGCCGACGCATTCTTTCCACCAGTCTTCACGGTTTGGTCATTGCTGAGACGTACAACATCCCCTGCGCATGGTTCTCAACCAACCATGGAGCGTCCGGGTTCTTGCCCATCGACGGATCGCGGTTGATCGATCATCGCATGATCGATTTCTACGGCGGCGCCGATCGGGATTCGGTCTTGAGTTATCTTCACCCGCTTCACCTGGAAACGGATTGGGAAAAGGCAATGGCGTTCATCGACAATCACTGGCAGCCGATGAGCTACACCGGAGAGGCGTTGTTCAATGCGTTTCCTCTGCCTCGCGCGGTTCGCTTCAAGGACAAGGTCTGGCGGTGTTCCGAGGAGGTGTTGCACGGAAACCGCTATTGATGGCGCCGATACGCCGCCTTTAACTCAAAACTGTTGTTTTCGTGAGGTGCGGCTTTGATGTCATTGTCTACTCGTTGGTGTTGCTATATCCAATGCGGCACCGGAATTTGATTTATGAATAAGGGCTTGCGAGAAAGCCCGGCGTACAGGGTTCTCATGCAGTTCTTGGATAAATCCGCCAAACTTTTTGTTGCTGCCGCTTGTGTCGCCCTGTCGTCCTGCACCATGCCGAGTTCGGGCCCAAGCGCAAACAAGATTCAGGCGGAAGCCAAGGAACAGTATGCGCCCTATACGCTCATTAAGGTGACGCCAGATGTCATTTCCCTTCTAGCTCAGGGCTTTGACAGGCAGCTTGCAACGTCGCTTGGAAACGTAAAGAAGCGCAGCTCGGCGTTGATCGGCGTCGGCGATACGGTGATTATTTCCATCTGGGAAGCATCGCCAGACGGGCTGTTCTCAAGTGCTGGTCGCGGCGGCGGAACGCAGATACCTGAACAGCCGGTTTCGGAAGCCGGGACGATCTCAGTTCCTTATGCAGGCATCATCAAGGCTGCAAACCGGACGCCGGAACAGGTCAAGGAGTCGATCGAGCAGGCGCTGGTTCGTATGGCGGTCCAGCCGCAGGTTCTCGTCAGCGTCGTCAAGAACGTATCCAACACGGTAACGGTGACGGGCGAAGTCGCAAGCAGCGGGCGAATTCCGCTCTCTCCTCGCGGTGAAAAGCTGCTCGATGTCATCGCCATGGCTGGTGGGCCGCGCATCGAGTCGCATCAACTCTCAGTTCAGATTACACGGGGACGCCGAACCGAAACCATTCCGATGGAGCGCCTGATCTCTGATCCGAATGAAAACATTTATGTTCAGCCCGATGACGTTGTTGCGCTCATCCGCCAGCCTAGGAGCTTTACGGTTTTTGGCGCGTCAATTGCCAATGCGTCGATCCAGTTCGATGAATCCCAACTCTATCTCAACCAGGCGCTGGCGAAGGTCGGCGGTTTGAATGACGAGCGGGCGAACGCAAAGGGCGTCTTCATCTATCGGGCGGAATCGGCGGAATTGCTGCGGCAATTGGTACCGGGCAAGAATTTCTCCGTCTATGGACCGACGGCAAACGTGATTTATCAGGTCGACCTGACGGATCCGAGCGGCTTCTTCCTGCTGAAGGGTTTCAGCATGCGTAATCGTGACCTCATCTATATAGCGAACTCGTCCCTTGCCGAGGTTCGCAAATTCGCCTCGCTTGTCAGCTCGACCGCTGCGCCGATCGCTCAGGCCGCATCTGTTTCTAACACGCTGACAGATTTGGGCAACTAGCGCTTAGGAGACGGTCCATCCCAAAACTGCCAACTTGTTCAAGTTAAAGCGCCTAACGCTGCTGGCTCGGGTTCGCTGCGCTTTTCCCAGTGGCGGAACTGTGTTATGAGGCTTCCCTCGCGTCGATGATCGCGCCAAGTTCAGGAGACAACCTTGAAGGATACGAACCGGCCGGCGAAGCTGGAGAAATCAAAGGCCCGCCCAGATGACACAGGCGCATTGGTGTTGCGGCTCGATGAAGTTCGGCCGGTCCGCCAGCAGCCGGCATCGGCACCCGCTATCCTTCCCAACCCGTCCCGCCGCAAGACGACTGTCACGTATCGGTCGGGACGGGTGACGGACATGGTTGCCAAAGCGAAGGGCGGCTTGTCCGGAACGTGGATTTCGTTTTTGCTGATGGTCGCTCTGCCCACGATTATCGGTCTCCTTTATTTCGTGTTCGTGGCCTCGCCCCAGTATATGTCCGAGTTCCGTTTCTCCGTCCGGCCGACGGATGGAGCCGTTTTATCGACTTCGTCTTCCTCAACGGTTGCCGCAGACACTGCCTTGGCGATGTCGAACAGCTACATTGTCGCCGACTACGCGCTCAGCCGTGATGCTGTAGAGGCACTGGAAACGAGCGTCGGCCTGCGCGAAATCTATACGAGGGAGGGCACCGACCGGTTCTCGCGTCTCTCGGGAGACGTATCCCTCGAGCGTCTGGTGGATTATTGGCGCAAGCGGGTCTCGACGAGCTACGATATCATGACCGGCATCAATACGATTGAGGTCACGGCGTTTTCCCCGCAAGACGCGCTGAGAATTTCCTCGGCCCTGCGGGCGCTCTGCGAAAAGCTTGTCAACGACATTTCCGAAAAAGCGCGCCAGAGCCAGATGGCTTTCGCCAAGAACGAACTGGACCGCGCCGAGGCACGGCTGAAGGAAGTTCGCCAGCGCGAAACCGATCTGAGATCCGGCCAAAAGAGTATCGACGTTCGTAAGGAAGCCGAAGGCAAGATGCTACTGAACAACCAGTTGCGGGGCGAATTGTCGACGCTGAAGGCGCAGTATTCCGCGCTTTCGAGCTATATGGATCCGACCTCTCCGCGTCTCACTGTGCTGAAGAACCAGATTTCCGCAGCGCAAGAACAGATCGATCTCCTGCAATCGCAGATCACCGATGCCGATGCCTCGAAGCCGGGCACCTTGGACGACGCGCAACGTGTCGCCAGATACGATCAATTGCAGACGGATCTCGAAATCGCGGCAAAACTCTACGAATCGTCTCTCACAAACTATGAAAATGCCCGTATGCGGGCCAACAACAACCAGACCTATCTCGCCACCTATGTTCAGCCGGGGTTGCCCCAGATCGCATCCTATCCACGCACCTTTGTTGATACGCTGCTGGTTTTCTTGTCAGCGTTCGGCATCTGGGTGGTCTCGACGCTCGTCTATTATAGTGTCCGCGACCATACTTGATCGAATTGAGCTGGCGGAGATGATCCTTCCATGAATGCATTGGCGCTCGGCTTGTCGAGGCAGATGAGAATCGTAAGTGCGCTTACGATTCGCGAAGTCAGATTGCGCAACAGCAAGCACGCTTTCACGCAGTTGTTTGACCTGCTGGAGGCCCTTTTTTTTATCGTAGGGCACTGGATCATCTTCACATATCTCGGTCGACACCTGATTATCGGTGATAGTCTGCTGCTGTTTATAGCCACGGGCATTTTTCCCATTCTTTTCTTTCGGGCCATCAGTGTCAAAGCCGCATCGGCGCTCGAGGCGTCCAAGGCAGTCACAAGTATCCCGTTCGTTGAGGCGCTCGATTACTCAATCGCGCGGAGTTTCGTAGAGTTTCTGTCGTTTACCGTTGCTTTTGTCGCTTTCTTCGCAATGATTGGCGTATTGGATCTTTCGCGCTTCGCAGTACCGTATAATCCTTTTCCGATCGTGCAGTTCCTGGCAATGCTCACGTTGTTTTCCTTTGGCATAGGACTTATAAATTCGTTCCTGACTTACCTGTTTCCACTATGGAAATTCTGTTTTGGGATTTTTTCACGCATTCAGATATTTTTCAGCGGGGTCTTTTTCATTCCCGAATACATGCCGCCGCAGGCCAGGGAAATTCTGGCTTACAACCCGATCATGCACTTCGTCGCCCTGTTTCGGACAGCGTTTTTTTCGACGTATCCGACCCATTTGATGTCCATGAACTATATGCTCGGATGGACCTTCGCTGTACTGATGTTGGGTTTGGCGTTAGAGCGCGCCCTGCGAAATCATCGGGCTCATTAGCCGGCAGCCTTCAAGGGCCGTGAGTGGCTCGTCTTCACCTCCGCGTTCGGCGCTTGGACCTCTCACACTTGGCGCCCCATCAAATGAATGGAGGCCTGTGCAAACCTACGCTTGGAGCGCGGCCAGCCCCGTTTCTGGGATCTCGACGAGCGGCATCACTTGAAAGGCGCGCAGTTTGAGCATATTTTGATGCTGTCTTAATCAAAATGTGCTAGGAAATGTGCCATGACGGCCTTGAGCTTGGATACGACGGCAACCCGGTTCGGGGACGGGCAATCACCGTTCCTGTCGGCGGATAGGGTCGCGAAACAGCTCGGCGTCACGCTGTCCGAGCTTGCCCGGCTGATCGGCGTTGCCCGCAACACGCTGACGGCGAAATCCGGCGCGCGCAAGGTGGACCACGCCTTGAGCCATGTCGTGCGCATCCTTGCCATGGCAAGCGAAATGGCCGGCGACGAGAACCGCGCGACAATCTGGTTCAAGCATCAGCCGATCCCCGGCTGGGCGGGCAAGACGGCCTTTGATCTGGTGAGCGAGGGCAAGTCGGACAAGGTGCTGGCCTATCTCGAGGCGGTGCGTTCCGGCGTCTATGCCTGATAAAGACGCGGGTAAGCTGACCCTCTGGCGCGCCTTCGTGCCGCAATGGGCCTTTGCGCCATTGTCGGGCGAGGGCGCGGCCCGGTTCGGCGGACGCTGGAACCCCATGGGCGCGCCGACGATCTATGCGGCGCGCGAACTTTCGACGGCGTGGGCGGAATACAATCAGGGCTTTGTCCAGCATCCGGCATTGATCGCGCAGTTAGAGCTCAAAGGCGCCAGACTGGCCGACCTTACCGATGAGGCGACGCTCACAAAGCTCGACACGGCAGCAGATATTCATCGGTGCGAATGGCGCATGGATCTCGACAAGGGTGAGGTGCCCGAGACCCATCGGCTGCGCGAACGGCTGATCAAGCAGGATTTCGACGGTGTGGTCTACCCTTCCTTCATGTCACCGGGCGGAACCTGCGTGGCGCTCTGGCGGTGGAACACAAATGGCGCACCGCGCCTTGATGTGGTCGATCCCGACAGCAGGCTGCCGAAGACACCGGCCTCGTGGATGTAGGAATCCCCGCATGGCGGAGAGGCGGACGCGCGAAAACAGTGCCTGAAGGCACCGGAACGAATGTAAAAGTTCAAATGCAGCGTCGGCGAGGATTCCGGCGCGCGGTCGCTGGCGCGGTAGACGAGCTGAAAAACGCGAATTCCTGCGGATGGAATTCGAGGTGCCTGCAGAAAGGCGCGTTTTTTCGCAACTGTCCGGAACAATCCATTTCGTTCATGCGTTGCCGTTGGGCCGATTTGCGTCGGCATCCACCACCGTAGTTTGCAACGATGTGAGGATGTGCAGATGAAGAACCTGTTACCGCAACTTCATGAAGGACATGCGCCGATCACGCTCCACCAGCTGTTCCGCGATGCACTGGACGCTTACGACGATTGGGTCGAAAGCGAAGAAGCTCCGAAGGTGTACCATCAGGGCGTTCCGGTTCCGATCGCGGTTGTGTTCGATCACATGCGTGATTGCACCGATATTCTGCCAAACAATATGGTGAGTGCCATTACCGAGCGGTTGACCAAACCCTGGAACAGCGACAGCCCCCTTGATGAAATGACCTTTTCGACTGCAGCACGTGTCATGTCCGTACTGATCCGCAAGCGAGAATTGCGCCGGACCGGCAGCGATATTAAAGCCTTTATTCGTCGGCTAGAAAGGCTGCGCTCCGAGCGGATCGACGGTTGACGTTCGGACAACACTACCAAACCACGCGCCAGGGGCGCACGGCCAAATCCCCTCCAAGTAACACAAATATATCGAAAAATTACAGTGCGTGAAAACGACTTGCTACCTGTGCTGCTTGTGGTTAAAATGATTAAATAGATAGACTATGCCGTATATTTGTGAACTGCCGTTGACTGACGGTGCCAAGGTTCAACAATCCAGCCGCATGACGCGGGGAGGGGATGATATGACGGTTCACGGTTTCTTGTCGCCCAACGCTTATGGCGGCCAGCCCCTGCAGATCGCCATCGTGGGCCGCGGCTTTTCCGGTCTGATGATGGCGATCGCTCTTCTGAAGTCGGTCAGCCAGCCGTTCCTCTTGCGCATGTTCGATCCGCAGCCGATCATCAGCGGCGGCCAAGCTCTGGCGACGGCCCGCTCCACCGAAATCCTGAACAGCCGCGCCCGCGATCTCTCCGTTTCGACGGGTGAACCCAAGGATTTCACCCGCTGGCTTCAGGCCAACGCGCATTTTCGCGAAGCGGTTTCCGCTGCGATCCCGGGCTTTGGCCAGATCTTCGTGCCGAAGGCCACCTTCAGTGATTATGTGTATCAGCGATTTTCCGAAGCTCTGGCCCAGCGCACGGATGTGAGCGTCCAGATGTCCAATGAGGGCATTGCGAGAATCCAGCGCAACGACAATGGCCTGTTCACACTGAGACTGGCTAACGGCAGCGAGGCCGTTTGCGACGCTGTCGTTCTGGCAACCGGCTATGGGTTGAAGGCTCCTCCACCGGAGGCGAACGAGCACGATGGTGGAGGCGCTCTGCCGGGATCGTCCGGCAATGCTCAGCATGTTGTCGTGATGGGTAATGGCCTGCGGGCTGTGGATCAGGTGTTGCAACTGCGCGACGGCGGATTTACCGGCCGCATCACGATCCTGTCACGCCGCGGGTTCCTGCCGCAGCCACACACTCGCATGCCCGCGGATGCTGTCTTCCCGTCTCAGCCGATGCCATCGCAGCTTCGCCATATCGTCCGGTTCGTCCGCAATGCGTGCGCGGAAGCCGAAGAAAACGGCTGGAGCTGGCAGGCGGCGATGAACGGCCTGCGCAAGCGTGCCCGCACCTTGTGGGCCTCGTTGCCGCCGAGTGAGAAGCGGCAATTCAATCGTCATCTCAGGGCCATCTACGACAGCCATCGTAACCGGCTCCCGGCGGACGTGCATGCACGGTTGGAACGGGAACTGGCCGGAGGCATGACGCAATTGAAGCGTGGGACCACGCTGAGGCACATCCCCGGCGGACTTGTCGTCCGCTGGGCCGGTCAGTCTGCCGAAGAGCAGTTCCCCGCGGACAAAGTTATCGACTGTCGCTGTCTGTCTCCCGATTTGAACGACCCCGTAATCGCCGACCTGATTTCCGCCGGTCTTGCAACCACGGATGAACTCGGACTTGGTCTTGCGGTCAATCCTGCGGGCGAACTGTTGACACCCAGGGGCAGGCCCGCCGGTCTCTTCGCCATCGGCCCCCTCGGTCTCGGGTCGCTTCCGGATATCGATCTCGTTCCGGAGATCGTGACACAGGCGTACGCTGCCGCAACACTGGTCAACGCGCAATTGCGGCCGCAGTTGCAGGCTGGCTGACCGATTTTCGATCTCTTCTGCTGGTGATCTGATGCCGCGGCCATTGGTTCGCGGTCGAGATCCGGCCCTCCGATTTCCTCGGTTGCACCCTTGAATTTAACGCCTCAGGAACGGCGTGCCGGAGGACGGATTTTCCGTAACCGATAAAATATATAGATATTATTATTTTGTACTCGAGGTCGTATCCGGAAACACTGGCAGCCGAAATGCCACCGCCGTACGAACTGGAGAAAAATTGCACATGAGCGCCATTCCTGAAAAAATCAACGTTCTCTGGTTTTTGCCGACGCATGGAGAAAGCCGTTATCTCGGTACCTCCGTCGGCGGCCGCAACGTCGATATCAACTATCTGAAACAGATCGCCCAGGCCGCTGACAATCTCGGCTACTACGGAGTGCTGATCCCGACCGGCCGAAGCTGCGAGGACAGCTGGATCGTAGCCTCGGCGCTGGCGCCGCTGACGGAGAAGCTGCGCTTCCTCGTCGCCGTCCGCCCCGGTCTGCTGAGCCCGACACTTGCCGCCCGCATGACGGCGACGCTTGACCGGATATCGAGCGGACGTCTGCTCATCAACGTCGTCACCGGCGGCGACCCGATAGAAAACAAAGGTGACGGCATCCACTATTCCCATGAGGAACGCTATGAGGTCACCGAGGAATTCCTCGACATCTTTAAAGCCGTGCTGCGCGGCGAGGACGTGACCGTCAAGAGCAAGCATTTCGACATCGAGGATGCGAAGCTTCTGTTCCGGCCGTTCCAGGATCCGCATCCGCCGCTCTATTTCGGCGGCTCTTCCGGCGTCGGCCAGCAGGTTGCGGCGCGCACGATCGACAAATACCTCACCTGGGGCGAGCCGCCGGAGGATGTCGAGAAGAAGATCGCAGAGGTGAGGGCGCTGGCGGACGCCGAAGGCCGGGAGGTCACCTTCGGCATCCGGCTTCACGTGATTGTCCGCGAGACGGCAAAGGAAGCCTGGACAGCGGCCGATGAGCTCATCAAATATGTCGACGAGGACACGATCGCGGCGGCTCAAAAGGTCTTCCAGCGCATGGATTCAGTTGGCCAGAGCCGGATGAGCAAGCTGCATGGCGGCCGCAAGGACAAGCTGGAAATCAGTCCGAACTTGTGGGCCGGTGTCGGGCTGGTGCGCGGCGGTGCGGGAACGGCGCTCGTCGGCGATCCCGACCAGGTGAAGGCGCGCATCGACGAGTATCGCCAGCTCGGCATCGACACCTTCATCCTTTCCGGCTATCCGCATCTGGAAGAAGCTTACAAGTTCGGAGAGCTGGTGCTTCCGAACCTGCCGCTCAACCATCCCGTGAAAAGCTATTCCCCCAGCGCCAACACCGGTCCATTCGGCGAGACCATCGCCGGAGATCATCGCCCGACACTCAAGGCTTCCCAGTCCTGACGAGCCGACATCAACAGCCAATGCCGTTCCTTGAAGAACATCGGGAGTTGCGGATATTTATGACGTGTCCTGCGATTAAACTGTGATGTTCAACCGTTAACCAGGGCAGTGACCACAGATCGGTCGCTGCCCGTTTCGGTTGACAAACGACAGACAAGTCTGAAGAGTACAACCGCTTAAAACGGCAGCGTTGGGGAGGACTTATGTCTATGCGCGCGTTTATCCGCTTTTCAGCCATCATTTTCGCTGCCCTTGCATTTTCACCCACGACCCATGCGGCGGAAACGGGCCGGCATGTGGTGACGACGGAAAACGGCGACTATTTCGGCTTTGACCTGCGCACCGAGCAGAACGTCACCCTCGGCCAATGTGAAAAGGTCTGCATCGCCGACGCCGCCTGCCGCGCCTTCACCTACAATCCCAAGGTGAAATGGTGTTTCCTCAAATCCGACTACAACAAGCTGAACACATTCAATGGCGCGATTGCGGGCAAGATCGTCGAAGCCTCCTCCAATGAGCCGGACATCGGTGCGCCGCCGGCACTGCCATTTCTCAGCGAGCAGTTGCTCGCCGGCGCCCGCGCAGCCAAGGACAATCTCGCGCTGGAAGCGGATCAGGAAGGGCAAGGGCTCAACGGCCTGATTGAGGCTGCCCATCGCGAACTTGCGGCCGGCAACATCGCCCCGGCCCTCAAAGCTTTCCAGGGTGCCCTGGCGATCCTTCCCGATGATGGTGCCCTGTGGATAGAGGCTGCTCGCGCCGCCAACCGCGTCTTTGGCAATACCGATTTCGCAACCCAGGCCGCGTTTGCGGCCATAAACGGCTATCAGTTGACACGCACGAGCCAGTCGCGCGCCGACGCTCTCGCCGTTCTGGCAAAGGCGCTCGAAAGTTCGGAGAATTTCCGAGCAGCGCTTGGTGCCTACAAGGCGAGCCTCGCGCTCGTCGAGACAAAAACGGTTCGCGCCGCCTATGCCGAGCTGAAAACCCGCCAGGGTTTCCGCGTCACGGACCATACGATCGATTCCGACAGCGCGGTACCACGGGTCTGCGCCCAGTTCTCCGAGCCGCTGGTAAAGACGGATTACACGCCCTTTGTCACGCTCGATGGCGCAGCGCCTAAAGCGCTGGAGGCAAAGGGCAGCGAAATCTGCGTCGAGGGCCTGAGCCATGGCCAGCGCTACAAGCTGGCCTTCCGGCAGGGCCTGCCGTCTTCGATCGCGGACGAACCGCTCGATACCCAGGTCAATCTCGACGTCTACATTCCGGACCGGGCAGCGATGGTGCGCTTCACCGGCGACAGCTTTGTGCTGCCCGGCACCGCCCGGCGCGGCATTCCGATCGTCTCGGTCAACACGACGAGCGCAAATCTCAAGCTCTACCGCATCGGCGACCGCAATATCGCCTCGCTGCTGACATCCTCGCAGTTCCTGACCCAGCTCGACGGATACAGCGCTCAGCGCATCCGCGACGAGAACGGCGAAATGGTCTGGCAGGGCTCGATCGATATTTCGACCGACCTAAACAAGGAAGTGGTGACGAGCTTCCCGGTGGATGAGGCGTTGCCGCAGCGCAAGCCCGGCGTCTACGTGCTGACCGCGGTCACTGCCACCGGAGCGACGAACGAGTGGGACAGCCAGGCGACGCAGTGGTTCGTCGTTTCCGATATCGGCCTGTCCACCTATTCCGGCACCGATGGCCTGAGCGTCTTTGCCAGGTCCCTGGCGTCGGCAAAGCAGATCCCCGGGGTCGAACTGACGCTGCTCGCCAAGAACAACGAAATTCTCGGGACGGTGACCACCGACGCCGATGGTCGCGCCACCTTCGACGCCGGTCTCCTGCGCGGCACTGCCGCCATGACCCCGGCGGTCATCACGGCAAAAGGCGGCAAGGATGATTTCGTCTTCCTCGACTTGACCCGAGCCGGCTTCGACCTCTCTGACCGCGGCGTCACCGGTCGCGCGGCCCCGGGCGCCATCGACATCCTGACATGGACCGAACGCGGTATCTACCGCGCGGGCGAGATCGTGCATGTCTCGGCCCTGGCGCGCGACAGCGCCTCGGTTGCGATCGAGAAACTGCCGCTGACCTTCATCTTCATGCGCCCTGACGGGGTGGAGGATCGTCGCGTCGTCAGCGATGGCGGACAGGCCGGTGGTTATACGCTCGATCTCGCCCTGCAGCCGAATTCCATGCGCGGAACCTGGACCGTGCAGGTCTTTACCGACCCGAAGGGGACAGCGATCAGCGAGAAGCAGTTCCAGGTGGATGATTTCGTGCCGGATCGGGTCGAATTCGATCTGGCGAGCGCCGTCGAGCAGATCGAGGTCGGCAAGCCGACGCCGGTGACCGTCGATGGCCGCTTCCTCTATGGCGCGCCGGCGGCAGGGCTCGAGCTCGAGGGTGAAGTCGGCCTGAAGCCGACCCGCGAAAGCGCCGAGTTCAAGGGCTATTCGTTCGGCCTCGCCGACGAGGAAGCAACGGAGGACAGCCGCACGCCGCTCGAGGGACTGGTGCCGCTCGACGAGGATGGCAAGGCGACCTTCGATGTCGACCTGACCGAGACGCCGTCGACCACTCAACTGCTCAACGCCACCATCACCGTGCGCGTTCAGGAGGCCGGTGGCCGTGCCGTCGAGCGGTCGCTGGTCCTGCCCGTTCGGCCGCAAGGCGACATGATCGGCATCAAGCCGCAATTCACCGGCGACCTCGCGGAAAACGCTGTCGGCAAATTCCATGTCATCGCGATCGACGCGCATGGCGAAAAGCAGGCAAAAACCGGCCTCATCTGGAAGCTGCTGCGTGTCGAGCAGGATTATCAGTGGTACCGGGACGGCTCCGCCTGGAAATACGAGCCGGTCATTTCGACCAAACAGGTTTCGACCGGCAAACTCGATGTCACCAGGGACGGGGGAGAGATTTCGCTTTCAGCCGGCTGGGGGCGCTACCGACTCGAAGTCGAGACCGCCGATATGGACGGCCCGGCATCGAGCGTCGAATTCGATTCAGGCTGGTATGTCGCGACGACTTCGACGGAAACGCCGGACGGCCTGGAGATCGCGCTCGACAGGCAGGACTACGCGGTCGGTGACACAGCCAAGCTCAGGATCTCGCCGCGGTTTGCAGGCGAGGCGTTGGTCACGATCGGTTCGGAAAAGCTGATCGCCACAAAGACGGCGACCATCTCCGCAGAAGGTGGCGAGATTGATATTCCGATCACTGAAGAGTTCGGCGCCGGCGTCTATCTGACGGCGACGCTCTACCGTCCCGGCGACGCGCAGGAGAGCCGCATGCCGATGCGGGCCATCGGCATTAAATGGCTCACCGTCGATCCCGCCGACCGCAAGCTCTCGGTCAAGCTGGACGTGCCCGAAAAGACATTGCCACGCCAGACCCTCAACATCCCGGTGGAAGTTGTCGGGGCAGGCGCGGGCGAAGGAGCCTACGTCACCGTTGCTGCCGTTGATGTCGGCATCCTCAACCTGACCCGATACGAAGTACCCGATCCGGAAGGATGGTATTTCGGCCAGCGGCAGCTCGGCCTCGAAATCCGCGATCTCTATGGGCGCCTGATCGATGGATCGCTCGGTGCCACCGGCCGCTTGCGCACGGGGGGCGACGGCGGTCAGCTGCCGCTTCAGGGAAACCCGCCGACCCAGGAGCTTGTGGCCTTTTTCTCCGGCCCCGTCGAGCTCGACGCCAGCGGCAAGGCGATCGTCAGTTTCGACATCCCGCAATTCAACGGCACGGCCCGCGTCATGGCGGTTGCATGGTCGAAGAGGGGTGTCGGCCACGCCAGTGCCGATGTCGTGATTCGCGATCCGGTCGTGGTGACGGCGAGCCTGCCAAAATTCCTGGCGCCCGGCGACAAGGCAGAGCTGCGCCTGGACATCGCCAATACCGACGGTCCCGCCGGCGACCTCAATCTCAAGGTCACCAGCAACTCCTCTGTCGTTATCGACTCGGCCCAAGCCGAGCAGACCTTCAACGTCAAACCGGGCGGCAAATTCGATCTGACGCTGCCGCTCTCGGGCGTTCATCCTGGCAGCGGCGCTATCTCGATCGAACTGACGAGCGCCGATGGGTTGTCGCTGCAGCAATCCGTCTTCGTTCCGGTTCGCCCAGCTGCGCTGCCGGTGACGACACGTCATCCGGTCACCATCGAGCCCAATGCCAGCCTGAAGGTGGATGGCGAGCTGTTGGCGGAAAGCATGCTGCAGGGGTCAGCCGTCAGCATCAGCGTGACGCGCTCGGCCGCCTTCGATATCCCAGCGCTGCTGACCTCACTCGATCGTTATCCCTACGGCTGTGCAGAGCAGACGACCAGCCGGGCGCTGCCATTGCTCTATCTGAGCGAGCTTTCGAAGCAGTCCGGCCTGCCCGATGATACGGACGTCCAGAAACGGGTGCAGGAAGCGATCTACCGCGTCCTGTCCTACCAGTCCTCGACCGGCAGCTTCGGCCTGTGGGGTCCGGGGTCGGGTGATCTCTGGCTGGACGCCTATGTCACCGACTTCCTGACCCGGGCGCGCGAGCAGAAATACCAGGTGTCCGATCAGGCCATGGTGCAGGCGCTCGACAACCTGCAGAATGCCCTGAGCTACGAAATTGACGTGAAGAGCCAGGGCAACGAGATCGCCTATGCACTCTATGTGCTGGCGCGCAATCGCAAGGCCGCGATCAGCGACTTGCGCTATTATGCCAACACCAAGCTTGATGAATTTCCGACGCCGCTGTCGAAGGGGCATCTGGCGGCAGCGCTCGCGCTTTACGGCGATGCGCAACGCTCCCAGAGCGTTTTCGCAGAGGCGCTGCAGATGGCCGCGGACACGAAGACCAGCATCCTCGATCGCTCCGACTACGGTTCGCCGCTCCGCGACGATGCCGCGGTGCTGACGCTGGCGGCCGAGAGCCGCCCGGTGCCGGCGATCATTCCGCAACTCTCCAAGATCGTTGCGCGCGAATGGGAGCGCACCTCCTATACGAGCACGCAGGAGCAGATGTGGACTCTGCTTGCCGCCCGCGCCATTCAGGGCGGCGACCAGGATCTGAAGCTTGACATCAATGGAACGACGCGTAGCGGCGGTTACGCGGCACGTCTCACCGGCGATGCGATCCTCGACCAGCCGATCACGATCGGCAACAGGTCGAGCGATCCGGTCACCGCTGTCGTCACCACGGTCGCGGCTCCCGCCTTTCCGCTGCCCGCCGGCGGCAATGGCTTCACCATCCAGCGGACCTACTACACGCTGGACGGCGAAGAAGCCAACATCACTCAGGCCAAACAAAACGAACGCTATGTGGTCGTCATCAACGCCACGGAGAGCAATGCCTGGCCGTCGCGGGTGCTGATCACCGACCTGCTGCCGGCGGGCTTCGAGATCGACAACCCGAGCCTCGTCGACAGCGCCAAGCTGTCAAACTTCGAATGGATCGGCGAGATCGAGGCCGCGCATACAGAGTTCCGCAGCGACCGATTCGTTGCGGCTTTCGACCGGTCGAGCGGCGACGACCGGGCGATCACCGTCGCCTATGTCGTAAGGGCCGTCACGCCGGGGATCTATGACCACCCGGCGGCCAGCATCGAGGACATGTACCGGCCGCAGTTTTCCGCGCGCACGGCGATGGGGCGCTTGGAGGTTCAGGCGGTCGAATAATGTCGCTCTGGCGCACGTCCTCCATTGCATTCTGCTGCCTCGCCCTTCTGGGCGTGGCGGCGCTGGCTGGCCTGGAGGCAGCCGACCGTGCCTATCCACCGCCGCTCGAGAAGGCGCGCACCGTCTCTGCCGAGGTACTCGACGCCGATGGCCAGCTGTTGCGCGCTTTCGCGACGCATGAGGGTCGCTGGCGGCTGAAGACGACGGCAAAGGATGTCGATCCGCAGTTCGTCCGCATGCTTGTTGCCTATGAGGATCAACGCTTTTGGCAACACAAGGGTGTCGATCCCTGGGCACTGATGCGTGCCTCCTGGCAGTTTGCGACGCATGGACGGATCGTTTCGGGCGCTTCAACGCTGTCGATGCAGGTGGCGCGCCTGATCGAGCCGCGCGAGGGGCGGTCGTTTAACGCAAAACTTCGACAACTCGCCCGCGCCATTCAGATCGAGCGGCGCCTGAGCAAGACGGAGATCCTCGATCTCTACCTCACGCATGCGCCCTATGGCGGCAATCTCGAGGGCATCCGCGCCGCAAGCCTTGCCTATTTCGGCAAGGAGCCGCGGCGCCTGACCGTGTCGGAAGCTGCCCTGCTTGTAGCGCTGCCCCAACTGCCGGAAAAGCGCCGGCCTGACCGCCATCTGAAGGCCGCCGAAGCGGCTCGCCAACGTGTTTTGATGCGCATGGCTGTGGCAGCCGTGATCGGCGAAGGGGAGGCGGAGCGCGCCGCTGCGGTCGCCGTGCCGGAACGCCGCCTGCAGCTTCCGACCCATGCCGCCCACGTAGCGGAAGCCGCCTTGCGCAAACAGCCGAACGGCGCGCGGCACCAGACGACGCTCAGACGGCCCATTCAGAAAGCGCTTGAGACAGTCGCGAGGGACGCTGCGGCAAAACTCGGACCCAAAGTTTCGATCGCCATGGTCATGGCCGACGCGCGCACCGGCGAGATCGTCGGCGAGGTCGGGTCTGCCGATTATTTCGACGCCAGCCGCTCCGGCTGGATCGACATGACGCGTGTTTCCCGCTCGCCCGGGTCGACGCTAAAACCCTTTATCTATGGCCTCGCCTTCGAGGAGGGGCTTGTCTCGCAAGAAACGATCATTGAGGACCGTCCCGCGGATTTCTTCGGCTACCGCCCGCGCAATTTCGACATGACCTATCAGGGTGACGTCAGCATCCGCCAGGCCCTCCAGCTGTCGCTGAACGTGCCGGCTGTCCGGCTGCTGGACGCTGTCGGTCCAAGCCGGATGATGATGCGTTTTCGCCGAGCGGAAGTCAGGCCGGTTCTGCCTCCCAACGAGGCTCCTGGCCTTGCGATCGGGCTCGGCGGGCTGGGTGTCACCCTGAAGGACCTTGTGCAGCTCTACGCGGCGCTTTCAAACCGGGGCCAGCCGATACGGCTTGGCGACGGCATTCAGGACCAGCCGGGACAGATCGAAGGCGAGCTGCTCCTCGATCCGGTCGCGACCTGGCAGATCACCGATGTCTTGTCAGGCGTGCTGCCACCTGCTGGAGCCGTCCAGCGTGGCATCGCCTATAAGACCGGCACGAGCTACGGCTACCGCGATGCCTGGTCTGTCGGATTCGACGGCCGCCACGTGCTTGGAGTCTGGGTCGGCCGGCCGGACAATGGGGCTGTTCCCGGCCTGACCGGCTACGGTTCGGCAGCACCCATCCTGTTCGAAGGGTTCGCCAAATCCGGCGTCGCGACAACACCGCTACCGCGCGCGCCTGCAGGCGCGACACGGCTCGCCCAGTCCGAGTTGCCGATCAGCCAGCGGCGGTTCTCGCTGAACTCCAATGGGCTCGTCTCTGCGGTCGTCCGTGAGCCGGCGCCGCAGATCGTCTATCCCCCGGAAGGAGCCCGCGTCGAACTCGGGGTCGATACAGCAGGTACCCCCATGCCATTGGTCCTCAAGCTGCAGGGCGGAAGGGCACCTTTCCGCTGGCTGGCAAACGGCAAGCCGCTGCCGGAAACATCCCGGCGTCGCATCAATCAATGGGTTCCCGATGGAGCCGGTTACTCGACGCTGACGGTTATCGATGCGGCGGGCCGCGCCGCGAGCGTTCGCGTCTTCCTTGACTAGATAGACTGTTGCGCTGTCGATACGGGCGGCACAGGCGAGCGTCTTCACATCTTCAACTGTGCGTCGTGGTGAATTGGGATTCACGAAGGCAAGCGCATGATTTATCAATAGGCTTGTGATTCGGCCCGGCTTGATTCGAAAATGCGCCGCGATCCTCCTGCCAGGAAACAGACGGGGGCTCATTGTCTTCTGCAGAAATCCCAACGTCACGGTATGCGCTTGCCGGCATCATTCTGACGCTCAGTCTTGCCGGTTGCGGCGCGCGCGACGGCGTGCGGCTGTCCGATACGGCAGTGACGGTCCCTGAGGAGACAGCCTTTGCACTGCCGCCGCCCGGCGGTCCGGCGGTCGTCAGCATCGTCGAGCGCCGTTTCAGCAACAGCACGCAGCAGGACATCCTTCTGTTTACCTCTGCATCGACGCCGGGGCAAAACGTCCTTCGCGTACAGATGTTCGGACCGGTCGGCCTGCAGATGGATGGTCAGAAGGCGCTTGGCTATTCCTCTGTCAGGGCGAGCGACATTGCCAAGGAAATGCGCCGAGAGCTTCCAGGCGTTGCCCTAGCCCAGTCGCCGCTCTACCTGCAGAACAATTACGGGCCTTTCAGCTATGCCTACGGCCGCGGTCATGGCAATGATGCCTGTCTGTATGCCTGGCAGCAGATCCGCTCGCCCGACGAAGCAAGGACGGTCTTCCAGAACCGCGGCACGATCCAGGTCCGCCTTCGTCTTTGCGAAGATGGCGCGAGCGAAGAGAAGCTGCTCGGTACAATGTACGGCTACACCATTCGGGGCGCGTTCAATGCAGCGGGATGGAACCCCTATGGCGAACCGCCGAGCGTTGATCCGACCTTGGGCCGGACCGGAAACCCGATCTATCCGAAAAGGGAGGAGCTGCGCGACGCTGCCATCGTTGCTGTGGAAGTGACGAAGCCTCGCCCCTTCGTCCGGCAATCGCAAGCCGTTGGCGTGGAGAAGGTCGAGACCGCGAGACAAGCGTCTTCGAGTGAAACGGTTCCTTTACCAACGGGCACGGATATAGGGGGCGTCGTTGTTCCTTCGCCGGACTGTATGACACAGTCTGAAGGTACCACGCAGTGCAAGTAACCTCGACATGGTCAATTGCTGATCTCAGTGAGTTGACCATGGCGTTTTAAGGGCCTCCGCCATGAACGGCTTGTCACCGGGCGGTCTCCTCAAGGGCATCCACCATGCGCAAGGTAGCCATTATCCTTTCCTGGATCATCACGTCCCTCGGCGTGATTGCACTGGTTACCCTGCCGATCAACCTGCAAACGCAACTGATCGCCAGCATTGCCGTCGTCACCTTCATGGCGGTTATCAAGATATTGCGGGCGGAAGGGACGTGGCGGCTTACCGCGCTTGCCTTCGGCACAGCCATTGTCATGCGCTATGTTTACTGGCGCACGACCAGCACACTGCCGCCGTTCAACCAGCTCGAAAATTTCATTCCTGGCTTTCTGCTCTACCTAGCCGAAATGTACAGCGTCATGATGCTGGGCCTCAGCCTTTTCGTCGTTTCGATGCCGCTGCCGCCGCGGCCGTCGCGCGCCGCATCGGAAGGGAAATATCCGAGCGTCGATGTCTTCGTCCCCAGCTATAATGAGGATGCCGAGCTTCTCGCCAACACGCTGGCGGCTGCGAAAGCCATGGACTATCCGGCCGAGAAGCTAACTGTCTGGCTTCTCGATGACGGTGGCACGCTGCAAAAGCGGACGTCGCCGAACCTTCTCGAAGACCAGATGGCCAAGGCCCGGCATCAGGAACTGCAGATACTCTGCAACGATCTCGACGTCCGCTATCTGACCCGTGATCGCAACGAGCATGCCAAGGCCGGCAATCTCAACAACGGCATGCGGCATTCCACCGGCGAGTTGATTGCGGTCTTCGATGCTGACCACGCCCCGACCCGGGATTTCCTGCTCGAGACGGTAGGCTATTTCGAGGACGATCCCAAGCTGTTCCTCGTTCAGACACCCCATTTCTTTCTCAATCCTGACCCCGTCGAACGCAATCTGCGGACTTTCGAAAGGATGCCGAGCGAGAACGAGATGTTCTACGGCATCATCCAGCGCGGCCTGGACAAATGGAACGCTTCCTTTTTCTGTGGTTCCGCCGCCGTGCTGCGGCGGCAGGCGCTTGACCAGACCGGCGGCTTCAGCGGCCTCAGCATCACGGAAGACTGCGAAACGGCGATCGCGCTGCACGCCAGCGGCTGGAACAGCGTCTATGTCGACCGGCCGCTGATTGCCGGTCTGCAGCCGGCGACATTTGCCAGCTTCATCGGCCAGCGCAGCCGCTGGGCGCAGGGCATGATGCAAATCCTGCGGTTCCGCTTCCCGCTGCTGAAGCGCGGCCTGTCGATCCCGCAGCGGCTCTGCTACATGTCATCGACCCTCTTTTGGCTTTTCCCCTTTCCGCGCACGATCTTCCTTTTTGCGCCGCTTTTCTACCTGTTCTTCGACCTGGAGATCTTCATGGCATCGGGCGGCGAGTTCCTCGGCTATACCCTTGCCTATATGCTCGTAAACCTGATGATGCAGAACTATCTCTACGGATCGTTTCGCTGGCCCTGGATTTCCGAGCTCTACGAATATGTGCAGACGATCCACCTGTTGCCGGCCGTCGTCTCGGCCATCGTCAACCCCCGGAAGCCGAGTTTCAAGGTGACCGCCAAGGACGAATCCGTCCTCGTCAGCCGGCTGTCGGAAATCAGCCGACCATTCTTTGTTATCTTCGCCGTGTTGTTGCTCGCCGTCCTGGTGACTGCCTACCGGGTCTACACGGAACCTTACAAGGCCGACGTCACCCTGGTCGTCGGTGGCTGGAACCTCCTCAACCTTCTCCTTGCCGGCTGCGGGCTCGGGGTTGTCTCCGAGCGGGGCGAATTGACGGCAACCCGAAGGGTCAAGGTCGCGCGCCGATGCGAATTCGGGCTTGACGAGCAATGGTACCCGGCCACAATCGATAACGTTTCCGTCAATGGCGCTCGCGTCAATGTTTATGCGAAGAACCTGGGGACCTTGCCGTTGGACAAGCGCGGCCTGATCCGCTTCACGCCATACAGCAGCGGTCATGAGGAAATATTGCCGGTGGCGGTCCGTAACACACAGGTCGCCGGCGATATCGTCACCGTCGGCTGCCTTTACCTGCCGGAGGCAGCACGCGACCACAGCCTGATCGCCGATCTCATTTTCGCGAATTCGCAGCAGTGGACGCAGTTTCAGATGTCGCGCCGCGGAAATCCGGGTTTGCTGCGTGGAACCATCTGGTTCCTCGGGCTTGCCCTTTATCAGACCAGCCGCGGAATCATCTATTTCTTCAGCAGTCCAGGGGCGAGAGACAAGGCCCGTTTGGCTGCGGAGGCGAAACGATGACGAGGACCGCTCTGCTGGCATTGATCCTGCTTGTATCGCACAATCTGCCGGTTCGCGCTCAGGCGCCCTTCGACATGACGCCGGAGCGGCCGGCGTCGGACGCACCGATCGACGGTTGGACAGGGGACGAGCCGGCTTCCCGGCCTGTGGTCGAGACACCGGTCGCCCTACCGCCCGAAGCCGAAGCGTTCAAGCGCTACCTTCTGCCAAACGGCAATCTGCATCTCAATGGGGAAACCGCGGGCCTGGTCTGGTCTGTGTATCTGACGCCACAGCAGGCGGGGACCGGGGCAAAGTTCAATCTCGGTTATCAGAACTCGATTTTCGTCGCGCCGGAAGTGTCGCGTCTTTCAGTCGAGATCAACGGCACGAAGATCGCCGACGAAGCCGTTCGGTCCGCCGATACCGTTTCCGACTTGAGCTTTACCGTGCCGAAGGATCTGCTCAAGCCCGGCTCGAACCTGATCCGCATCCACGCAGACCAGCGTCACCGTACGGACTGTACGATCCAATCGACCTATCAGCTCTGGTCGAACGTAGATTCCGAAAAGACTTTTCTCAACTTTTCGGGCAGCGAGGCGCGCGGGTTCCGGAGCCTTGACGATATCCGGGCGATTGGCGTTGACGACGATGGCCTCACCCGGTTCAATTTCGTCGTGCCCGCATTGGATCAGCCCAGCACGACGATACCCTTGATGCGGCTTGCCCAGGGGCTGGCTGTTCTCGCCGGCATGCCGAACCAGTCCTTCTCCTTCGACACGCGCAGCACGGCTGAAGCAAAGGCGGGCGAGTTGGCGGTGCTCGTTGGCACGCCCGCCGAGCTTCAGCCCCTCCTTGCCGCCTTGCCCGCCGCCGCCAGTGCAGGCCCCCTCGCCGGTTTCGTCGAAGATCCGGGGACCGGCTCGCCGGTGCTTGTCGTCAGCGGGCCGACATGGCAGGCGATCGGCGCGGCCATCGAGAGTATCGTTGCACCCACCGAGGTCAACGGTCCCGCAGTCCGCCGCGACGCCATAACCACACAGAGGTGGCGCTCTCCCGACGCGCCTTTCCTTTTCTCCGATACGCGGCTGCAGTTCTCCCAGCTCGGCTTCAAGACCGAAGAATTTTCTGGCCGGCGGTTTCGGACGGATTTCACGGTCGGCGTTCCGGCGGATTTCTACGCCAACGCCTATGGCGAAGCGGTCATCCTTCTCGACGCCGCCTACTCCCCAGCCGTTGTGCCCGGCAGCCACATCGACGTATACGTCAATGGAAATATTGCATCGACCGTGCCGATTGCATCGTCCGGCGGTGGCATCCTCAGGCATCTTCCGATCAACGTGACGATGCGGCATTTTCGTCCGGGCGTGAATACGATCGCAATCGAAGCCATGCTCGAGTCCGAGGATGACAAGCTCTGCGCACCCGGCGCGACCGGTTCTGAAACGCCGCGGTTTGCGCTGTTTGACAGCTCCGAATTCCACATGCCCGACTTTGCGCGCATCGCCCAACTGCCCAATCTCGCCGCATCCGCCGGCACCGGTTTTCCCTATGGTAGAAGCCAGGATGCCACGCGCCTCTACCTTGATCGCATCGATGCCGATACGCTATCGGCGACGGCGACATTTCTCGGGCGGCTGGCGGTTGGCGCCGGCCACCCGATCCCGGTGGAGACCGTGGCGTCTGCGGCATTGATCGGCAACCGAAGCGCAATCTTCATCGGTGCCCTTTCGCAAATGCCGGAAACGGTTCTGACGCAGATGAATATCGACCAAACAAGCCGTACCACATGGGGATCGGGCACGGACGGGCAGGGCGGCGTCAACACCGAAGTAGCGCTTGACGCGTGGCGGGAAAAACTGCGCGGCGGCACTTTCGCCGGCTGGATTGCCGGGTTCGAGGATTGGGTGAAGGAGAATTTCGACATTTCCTTTTCGTCGTTGCGTTTCGCGTCGGTATCCGAGAAGAGCTTTGCGCCCTCGCGTGAAACGACGCTGCTGGTCGCCCAAGGCGCAAGCCCCGACGGCAGCGGCACGTGGTCCCTGGTGACGGCACCGACAGGCAAGGACCTGCGCGATGGCGTGCAGGCCGTAAGCACGCAGGACAGCTGGGGACAGCTGGCCGGTCATATCACCACCTACGCGCGTGGCACCAAAACGATCGATACCGTACCTATCAATGACTTCGATTTCGTCGAGACCCAGCCAGCCTCCCTTTCAAACTACCGGCTGATCGCCGCCAACTGGCTCTCGACCAACATTCTGACCTATGCCGTGCTGCTGGCAGGACTGGGCGTTATGCTGGGACTTGCAACCGCCATGCTGCTCAACAATCTCGGGCGACGGGAATAATGGGAAAACTGCTTGCAGCGCTCCTCGCAGGCATTTTTACTCTCTGCCTGCAGGCGCCTGCGGCCGAGGCACAACAGCCGATGATCAGCACCGAAGCCTGGCAAGCCTACAAGGCAAAATTTCTCGATCCCGGTGGCCGCATCATTGACGACGGGAACGGCAATATCAGCCACAGCGAGGGGCAGGGCTATGGCCTGCTGCTGTCGGTCCTGGCCGGTAGTCCGGCGGATTTCGAGTTGATCTGGACTTTTACGCGCACCGAGCTTGTGCTGCGCAATGACGGCCTTGCCGCCTGGAAATGGAGCCCAGGCGCCAGGCCGCATGTCACCGATATCAACAATGCGACCGATGGCGATATCCTGATCGCCTACGCGCTGGGCATTGCCGGCCAGCAATGGGGCCGCAGGGACTATACGGCGGCCGCAGCAGCCATCGCCCGCGCCATTCTTGCAAAGACCGTTGTCGAGGAAGGCGGCCGGACGCTGTTGCTGCCTGGCGCCATGGGCTTTTCGGCCGGCGACCGCAAGGACGGCCCGATCATCAACCCGTCCTACTGGATTTTCGAGGCCTTTCCTGTTCTTGACCAACTGGCGCCGTCGCCGGCTTGGGGAAAATTGCGCAACGATGGGATCGCATTTGTCGATCAGCTTCGTTTCGGCCCGAAACAACTGCCCGCCGACTGGATTTCCCTAGAACCCAACCCGAAGCCCGCCTCCGGATTTCCGGCTGAATATGGGTATAATGCGCTGCGCATACCGCTCTATCTCGTTCGAGGCGGCGTCACGGACCGGCAACTTCTTTCAAGATTTCGACAAGCCACGTCCGGCGCCAACGGCGCGATAGCAATTGTAGATTTGAATTCTGGTGCAACCAGAAGCAATCTTACGGACCGCGGTTATCGAATTGTTAACCATATTCTGGCCTGTGTGGTGGACAAGACAGCGTTGCCGGCGGATGTAAAGCAGTTCACGCCAACGCTGTATTATCCTTCGACGCTCCACTTATTGGGGTTGTCTTTCGTTGCTGCAAAGCATCCGGAGTGCTTATGAAGCCGTCCATTATCGCATTGTCAGCGATCATCGCGGCCGTCGGCATCGTCGGCATGAAGAAACCCGATTATGTGAGGAATATGGTTCAATCCCTTTCGCCTGTGGGTGAAAACGGCTCCGCTCTGCCGTTGGGCCAGCCGCAACTACAGCGATCCCTACAGGCCGCCGAGGAAAAGCCGCCGATATTTCGGGAAATCAAGCGGCCTTCCCAGCCTCCGCTTGATACCGTGGTTACGGCGGCGACTGCATCCGAGGTTGACGAAAGCGCCCTACGCTACTTCGCAAGCCAGGGGGATACCGCACGGCTGCAGGCGGAAATCTCGCGCCTGAAGGCGCTCTATCCCGATTGGACTCCGCCCAAAGACCCTCTGGCCGTTCCGCCAAACGAAGACAAGCAGCTAGAGACGATGTGGCAGCTCTATTCGCAGGCACGCTACGCCGAAGTCCGCAAAGCGATCGCGGAAAGGCAAGCTGCGGATCCCGCCTGGCAACCAGCTGCGGATCTGCTCGAACGGTTGAGTGTGGCCGAGGCGCGGCTGCGATTGATCAATGCATCCGATCTCAAGCAATACGAGACGGTCGTGCGCATCGGCGCCGAGACGACCAGTCTGCTGACATGCAGCGAGGTCGATGTTCTCTGGCGCGTTGCCGAGGCACTTTTCCGAACCGGCAAGTCGCAGCGGGCAACGGACGCCTATACCTACATCCTGAGCAATTGCCAGAATCCCGCCGAACGTCTGGCCACCATCCAGAAGGCAGCGGATCTACTGCCCTTGAAAACGGTCGAGGAGCTCCTGACCAAGGAGAAGACGACGCCGGATGGCAAGCCGGAATTCGACAGCATCCGAGACGAGCTTGCGCGCCGGTTCGTTGCCGAGGCCAATGCCGACGGCAAGAGTGTCGTGCCGCCCCAGTATGTTTCGCGCGTCGAGCGGCTTGCCGAAACTGGCGGCCTTGCCTCCGACGCCCTGTTGCTCGGCTGGTATCATCTGCGGCGCGGTGACATGGAGGCCGCCGAAAAATGGTTCCGGCGCGCCCGCGACAAGGAGGATTCCGCTTCCGCCTCACAGGGGCTGGCGCTGACCTTGATCGATCGCAACATGCCTCTCGAAGCCGAAACAGTGATGTATCGCTGGCGCGACGCCTCGAAGGAGGCGAAAGCGGTGTACCTGGCTGCGACCACAAACCTGCTTGCAGTTGATCCACCGATTCCGATCTCGGCAGAAGTCCTGAAGAGGATCGCCTCAGAGGTGATCACGTCGCGCGACGCGGCAACGGCGCAACAGTTCGGTTGGTACGCGCGTGCCCTGAACCAGCCGCAGACGGCGGTGCAATGGTTCAAGACCGCGCTTGGCTGGAAGCTGGATGACGAGCCTTCCGCCTACGGGCTGGCGATCACTTACCTGCAGCTAAACGACATGAAGGGCGTTTCCGAGATCCAGCGTCTCTGGGCGGGACGCTCGGAGCGCATCGCCAAACTTGGCGAAGAGGAAAGAGAACCCGAAACCTCCCGGAAAGGGCTGCCGCATGCGGAGGAAACGGCAACGACCCAATTCGGGACCCGCCCCGCCGCGCGAATAGATGCAGTTTCCAAGGGGCCCCGGGGCCATGTCCGTCCGGAGACCGCCGTTCGACCCCGCGAGCGCAGAAGCGCTGTAACCGTGCGGGGCTGCAGGACGACGATCAACCCGCAAACGCTTTCTCCGGATGCAGCGTTGGCGCGCGGCTGGTGCCTGATGGAGCTGAACAGGCCGATGGAGGCAGCCGCTGCTTTCGAGGTCGGCCTGCTCGGCGCGTCGGCGAAAACGCGCCAGGACGCGGCTTATGGGCAGAGCCTGGCCTATCTGCGTTCCGGATTGGCGAGCAAGGCTGCCGTCGCGGCAGTCAGGGCGCCGCAGAACCGCCAACGCGTTCTTGAACTGCAGACAGCCATCCTGGCCGACAAGGCCGTCGCCGCCTTCGATGCGGGCCGCCCGCGGGAAACCTTGCTTGCACTCGACCAGCTGAAACAGATCACGCCGGAAAGGACGGACCTGATGGCCCTGCGCGGCTATGCCTATCTGAAATTGAAGCGATATGGCGACGCCCGTCGGGTCTTCGAAGCCCTGGCCGCGATCGGCAATACGGATGGCCAGCGTGGAGTTGCCATTATCCATGAGATATTCCATGGAAACGATTGAACGGACGGTGAACCGCTTTTTGGTTCACGACGAGAGGGGGCAATACAGGTGACATCATCCTTACTGGACATTCCCATCAATTCCGCTGACGGACGCCAGACGACACTTGAGGACTTTCGAGGACAGGTGATGCTTGTCGTCAACGTTGCCTCCAAATGCGGCCTGACAGTCCAGTATGCGGAGCTTGAAAAGCTTTTCGAGGCAAAGCGCGACGAAGGACTAGTCGTTCTTGCCTTTCCGGCCAACGATTTCATGGGGCAGGAGCCGGGAACCGAAGCGGAAATCGTCGAATTCTGCACCAGCACCTATGACGTGCAGTTCCCGATCTTCGCGAAGATATCGGTCAAGGGCGAGGGGACCCATCCTCTCTACCGCCGCCTGACCGCCCTTGCACCCGAAGCGATCGGCGAGGGGCCGATGCGCGACCGGCTCAAGGGTTATGGCGTCGAAGCCGACAATCCTATTGATGTTCTCTGGAATTTCGAAAAGTTTCTGATCGGCCGCGACGGCAATGTTGCCGCCCGGTTTTCACCGGACGTCACCGCTGACGACCGGCGCCTCGTTGCCGCAGTCGAAAAAGAGCTGGCGCGACAAGGCTGAATCCGAAACGCACGGGCTGCTACTGCTTTTTCCATTCTTGTCGCCCGACACGAAAACACGCTTGCATTCGCTTCCGAATGTTCCAGATTCACGAGGGCGGTGTTGATGGGAGACGGCGATGACGGATGGTCGCAAGGCAACACTTGTGCACATATCGGGAAGAGTACAGGGCGTCAGCTTCCGCGTCTGGACACGCAAGCAGGCCCAAAGGCTCGGCTTGACCGGTTGGGTTCGAAACGAGAATGACGGTTCCGTCACCGCTTTGATCGCCGGGCCTGCTGGCGCGGTCGCTACCATGTTGAAGCAATTCTGGGACGGGCCGCTCGGCGCGGCCGTTTCCCGGGTCGACACCGAACCAGCACCCGCAGGCGAGTTGCCGTCAGAATTTATCATCAGGCATTAGGCGGTACCATTTCGGGTGCCCACTTGGGCAATCGCGCCAAACTTTGCTCCTGTTCAGAAATCCGCCACTTGCCCCGGGCGGTGCCTTTGAAGCGTTCCGGGTGATAAGGGCGGAGGTCGACCAAGTGTAGCATTTTATTTCGTTCGTTCCTGAGCCGGCCATAGTTTATGCCGGCCGCGGAGCCGGCATGGACGATGACAGGCAGTGTTTATGCGTCTATATTCACGACAGGCCATGCAGCATTTTCTGCTGTGCATATGGAAGTGAATGCCAGGGGCGTTGCATGAAGCTTGACCGGATCGACATCAAGATTCTCTACGAGTTGCAGAAGAACGGCCGCATTACCAATGTCGAGCTGGCCGAACTGGTCAATCTGTCGCCCAGCCCCTGCCTGATGCGCGTCAAGAAGCTGCAGTCCGAAGGCTTTATCGTCGGCTATTCGGCGCAGGTGAACGTCGGCAAGCTCGGCCAGACCCTGACTGTCTTCACCGAGATCACGTTGAAGAACCACCGGCAGATCGATTTCGCCCGCTTCCTCGCTGCAATCGAGAAAGTCGAACAGGTTATCGAGTGCCATCTGGTTTCCGGCGGCTACGATTATCTTGTGAAGTTCGTCACCGCCGGGATCGGCGAGTACCAGACCATCATGGAACGGCTAACAGACCTGGACATCGGCATCGACAAGTATTTCAGCTTCGTGGTGCTGAAGTCGCCAATCGTCAAGCCGCACATGCCGCTGACCAGCCTATTCCCGTTGTGATCGCCGAGCTGTCACCGCTACCTCAGTATATGTGTCTACATGCGGCATGTTGCTGCTTATTTGCCGGCGTTGGTCTTGCGCCTACACATGTTCCTGGCTGGAGGCCTCCCCCCCGATCGTGGTGAGTGCGCGGCCCATGGTTGCCAGGAAGAGGTCAACATGCTCGGCCTGGCATACCAGTGGAGGGCGCACCTTGAGCGCATCCTCATTCGCGCCGGTGGTACTGATGAGCACGCCGTCGTCCCGCATTGCATTCACCACGTCCAAAGCCATCGCACGCCGATCCGAGCTCGGTGTCTCTGCGGACCCGATGTCCACGCCAATGAAGAGGCCGGCGTTTCGTGTTGCACGGATTGCCGGATGCTGCTTCGCCATTTCCTCCAGCCCTGCACGGAGACGCCGGCCCATCGCGAGCGCATTTTCAAGGATTCTGTCGCGTTGTATGATTGTCAACACGGCGTCCGCCGTTGCAATTCCCACTGTATTTCCGGCAAATGTATTCGAATACCGCGCGATGGCACCAAACCGCTCCATGGGAGCTTTGCGGCCAACAACGGCGCCAATCGGAAACCCGTTACCCATCGGCTTGCCGAGAGTTACAAGATCGGGAACGATCCCGTGCCGCTCAAAGCCCCACATATGTGTGCCAGTTCGCCCGAAGCCCGGCTGAACTTCGTCGGCGATGACGAGACCGCCTGCATCCTGCACCGCCGCAACTCCGCCGGCAATGAAGCCGGGGGGATCCACCCACACGCCGTCGCTTGAAAAGATGCTGTCGATGAGCAGGGCGGCAACGTCAATGCCCCGACGGTTCAGATCCCGTATCGCTGAACGAACCTGTGCCTCGAAAAAGTCGGCGGCTTGCGATTCTGGTATACCTGCCGGACCGGGCAGAGAAACCATGCGCACGAACGGGCTAAGCTTTACCGCGTCGCCCAAATTCGGCGAAACGGCAGCCGCAGCCGCACTCGTGCCGTGATAAGCATACGAGGAGACAATCACGCCTTCGCCGCCGCTCGCGAGGCGTGCGATGCGCAGGGCCAGATCGTTGGATTCACTGCCGGTGCAAGTAAATACTACTCGGCTGAGCTCCTCTGGAAATGTATCAACCAACCGCTCGGCATAGTCGACAAGTCTTGGCTCGAGATAGCGCGTGTTGGCGCTAATTCGCGCAGCCTGGTCGGCCATCGCCGCGTTCACCTCTGGGTGGCAGTGGCCGAGGGAGGGAACGTTGTTATAGAAATCCAGATAGGCTCGCCCGTCCGGATCATAAAGCCACATGCCTTCGCCGCGAACGAAATGCACGGGCCGTCGATATTGAAGTCGATAAGATGCTCCCAGAACTGCATCACGACGGGCAATCAGCTTGGCCTCGCGCGCTGGCAGGTCAAACTCACCTGGTCTGTAGCGATTGGGCATAAGGTCTGTGGACATGTTTGCTACCTCTCTGAGAGTTACGGCGAAGGCCGTGACATTGCCGCAAGGACTGCCGCCTCGCCTGATGCAGCAGAAAGAGGCGCCAGGATGGTTAGCCCGCGCTCGGCACGAGCAACATTCTTTTTGATGTATTGCGCGTCGGCCGGAAAGAGGTGGGAGCGCCAGTAATTTATCAGTATCAGCGCGCTTTGACGTGCGCGCATGAGTCCGACCAGCAGTCTTGCTTCCAAGGCGGAAAGTGGAAGGACCGCGGCATAGCCGGCAATGAGATGCTCGGCTCCGCCTAAAGGAAGAGTCGGATCCGTCACGACGTGACTTGCCGCGATCGCTAAATCCTGGATCTTTGGGCTCCAGCAGCCATCGCCGAAATCGATGAAGCCCAAACCATCGCTGGTAACGATTGTGTTGAATGGACTAGGATCGTTATGAGTAACCTGCCACTCCAAGTTCGGGATCTGCGGCTCGATGACTTGAATGTATTCCGCCATTGCCCTGCGAACGCTTGCGGCTACGCTTCCGGATGGTAAGTATTCCTCAAGTTCCATCAACCGTGGCCAGCACCCGACATGCCATAGAACGGGGCGGTCGGCTGCGGGTAGGTTGACTTGCCCGAGCGTTAGGTCCAGCCGGCCGAGAGCGCTGCCAGTACGGGAGAGCAGGTCAGGTGTGGGCGTTTCCTTGTGCAGAGACAAGCCCTCAATTCGAGTCTGCAGGTAACCACTAATACCCTCTTCCTCAAACATCAATGCGCCGTCACTGGTGGGGATAAGTGTGGGTGCAGCAAATCCGGCGCTGTTCTGTAGTGCCGCCAAGGCGGCGCTTTGGAAACGGAAGCTGTCGATCGCCTCTCTTCGTGTTGACGTCTTCAGGATCAGTTTGCTGCCGTCCTGCAGGGAGACCTCAGAAGTGCGTTCGACCTCAGACGATAAGACCGCGATCGATCCTTCCAGTCCGTAGTGTCGCTTGAGCAGTGTCGCCGAAATATCGGGTTCCGGCTCGTCCGGGGGCGTAGAGAGAATCGCCGATGCGGCGCGAAAGTAGGCTTCTGTCGACGCCGCTACACACGTCCGATGACAGGAGCTCGTACCAGCAGAGGTGTTGTGCCGGCCTAGCTCCTGATCGGCAGCAAGTCCACCAAGGTCGCCCAATTTGATGATCCTCGTCCGTTCACTGGTGTTTTTCGGGCTACGAAGTCGGGTGCTCTGATCCAGTCTGACCAGCTCAGAGCAGGCACTCCAGCATAGCTCAATGGTTCGCGCGGGCTTGCCATCCCTGAACCGCTCTTAACTCAATCAGAGTCCAAAAACGCCGGGCAGCTGGGAAATATCGCGAATCTCGGTGTATTCATAATAGGGGTTGGCCGGCTCATGGCCACGATTGACCCACACCTTGCTCTTTATGCCCAGATCATAGGCGGACATGAGGTCGTGACGGAAAGACGACGACACGTGCGTTATGTCCTCCGGTCCGCATCCGAGCATGTCAAACATATATTCAAACGCCTTGAGGTGCGGCTTGTAGGCTCCTGCCTCCTCGGCAGTGTAGACAGCATGAAACGGCGCGCCGAGCTTTGCCACGTTCGACTGGATCTGGGCCACCATGGAATTTGTCAGAATGACAAGGGGGATTTCCTTGGCGAGCTTAGCCAGGCCTTCGGGCACATCCGGATGCGGTCCCCATGTCGGTACGCGGTTGTAGATGGCTTCGGCGTCCTCGGGCCGGAATTGCACCTTGTTGCGGCGGCACGTGCGCTCCAAGGCGTTGTGGACAACGTCGGCGTAGGGCTTCCAGTCCTGCATAACCTCATCGATTCGGTACGCCTGGAAGTTCTTGATGAATTCGTTCATGCGCGGCCCATCCAGAAGATGACCGAACAGATCCCGAGCGGCTTCCGCCATCTGAAAGTTGATCAACGTACCATGGCAGTCGAATGTTACGTATTTAGGCCTGAAGCGGTCCATGTCCTTGGCTCCTGTGAACTGTACGGCATGGACGAAGCATAGTTGCAGTCGTTTGGCAGAATGTGCCGGAATGCTTTATCTTTCAGCAGAAGTCTCTTCGGTCGCCGCAAATCCCGCACAACCTTTCGCTGGCGCCGCGTCTCGCATTTGCGCCTGTCCTGAGTTGAGTTGCTCGAGCGAATGCAGCCGTTCGCGAGGTCGGAATTGACCGCATCGTGTTGGAACCATTGGGGTCTGCCTCTAACGGCAACTGACGAGACGGGACTAGCGGGGAATACCGACGATTTCGAGCGTCGGCAGTCGAAGCGAGAGCGATCCAAGAGCTGGCGTTCCGTGGCTCCTCTGCACAGGCTTCCTGCGTGTATGAGCCGAATAAGCTACCAATGCCCTCATCAGGGGATGGGCTGCGGTTCACCCGAGTGCGTGACCAGCCAAGCCATAAACCCAAGGTTCGCCGGCCTTACGGTTCAAAAGGAGTTGGCCCCGCGACATAGTCGTAACTCGTTCGGCCACTTGAAAGTCGCTCGCGCGTAGAAACTTCACCAACGGTCCTGTTTCCCGCGTGTCGACGCGCGCGAACTGGCCTTTCAGATTCCGTAGATGGACCGCGATAAGCTGAAGCGCGTCATCGTCATTGCTTGCTACCACAGGGCCGATCACATGGCCGCGGCCGAACTCCCTGCACATCGAATAGCCAACGATCCTGCCATCGCGGCGGAGGGTTTGGATGCTGGAAATCGGGACTAGTGCCGAGATCAGCTCCTCGCGCTTCCAACCGAACGCCTGGGTATCAAGTTCGATGATCTGCCCCAGTGCATCGATCCCCGCTTCAATCAAATCACCGTTCGGAGCGGGCAAGTTCGGCAGAGAGGAAGCAACTGTCCCCTGGTGCATCCATACCGTCGCCTCGTTTGCAAAACCCAATGAGACATACAGATTGTGGGCCGCACGAGTTGAATTGAGATACAGATTTCTGCCGCGACATTCTTCGAACACCTGCTCCATGAGCCAACGCGCATTACCCTGAGCTTGCGAGCGCGGGGTGGTAATCACCAGGCCGATCATCGCAACGTCTTGGCCGTAGGGGAACCACATGGCGCTCCCGAAAACCCGCCCGATGCTGTCTACTACCGCAATACCCCGGCCGAACTGGCGAAGCCAATCCCAGTCCTTGGGACGGTGTGGCCATCCGACCGCCACGGATAAGGCATGGAGCGAGCCGACATCAACCTCATTGATCTCCCGAGCCACCAACTCGAATGATTTAAGTCGAACTGACTTCGGCATTGAATTTGAGCTCCTTCGCCTGGTCGACAGTGGAACGCCCTTGGCAACGCTACTGCCCAGCGTCAATCAGCTCATGATTGCACATCAGCCTCGGCATCTTTCACTGATTTGCTCTCGGGAGTCGAAATCTTCCCCTGAAATTTGCGGCGCTGGGCTGGACGAAATCCGTGTGCCACGATTTGCTTCAGCGTCGGGTGATGACAACGCAACTTTGCTCAACTTAGATAAAGCAACGTTCGACAGACTGCCCGGTGGCCGCACATAAACTGCAGCATAAATCAGCTCTGCAGCGCGTCAAGAAATGCTGAACGCACCTAGCCTTTTGGAATTTCATGCTGTTGCTGCAGCGTAATTCGGTGACTCGTTCGGCAGGAGAAGCCGATACTCGGTCGTGGCATGTCCGTGCGCTATCAGGAGGAGCCCGCCGAAGGGCATCTCCTTTCAATCTTAAAGCACTCTGCATGTATCGGTAGGAGCTCGGCAGTTTGTGTCAGTGCGTTTTGGAGGCGGTCGCGATTGTCAACGGAACCCTGTTTGGCCTCGCAGCCTATCTCTACACCGAGAACGTGAAACGCTCCTGTCGCGCGGCCGAGGCGCCCAAATTCGGCACGATCGGCTTCAACACTGGCGCGATCTCGACCGAAGTGGCCCCTTCGCCGGCACAAGCAATCTGGTCTGGGCGCGAAGGCGCTCAGGCAGGCATTGATCAATACCCGCAGATGAAGAGCGTCCATATCGATGGCCGGGCTTAAGTTTGCGGGCCAGTATAACGTTTTTGCCTTCGTACCAATGATGGGAGAAAGTTCGTGAAAACTCTGCTTCTCAAGAAAGAAGAAGTCCGCGAGTTGATCAGTATGAAGGATGTGATCGGCGCCGTGGAGGAGGCCTATAAGGCCTTCAACAGCGGTCAGGTCGAGCAACCCGATTATATCGGAATGCATCTCCCGTCGCCCGGTAGCGAAATCGACTTCAAGCTCAGCCACTACAAAGCCAATCAACTCATTTCAATGAAAACGTCGTCGGGAGGGTTTGCCGACAATCCGACTGCATTCGGCCTACCGAGCGGGATGGGGACCATTCTGTTGTTCGACGCCAGAAGCGGGGCGCTAATTTGCGTTATGGACGGAAGCCTGATCACGGGCTTGCGAACGGGCGCGGCTGGCGCCGTTTCCGTAAAAGTGCTCGCGAGGAAAGACGCTCGAAGGATCACGTTCATCGGAACCGGAAATCAGGCCAGAATGCAGATCCGCGCGATCCGCGAGGTCATGAATATCGAAGAGATCCATGCGTGGGACAACAGCGCGGATACGCTTTCCCGTTACAAATCCGATATTGAGAGCGAGTTCGGCATTCCCGTCGTCATTGCGTCTTCCAAGAGGGATGCAGTCGAGCAGGCCGATATCCTGATTACGACGACGCGGGGCAAAGGCTCGCTGGTGGAAGCCGATTGGGTAAGGCCCGGCACGCATATCGTCGCGATCGGCACTGATCAGCGGGGCAAACAGGAACTGGATCCAGAGATATTCAGAAATGCCAAAGTCGTCGTCGACTCGATCGCGCAATGCAGCGAGAAGGGGGAGACATGGCATCCGTTGGACCGGCAAATCATGACCAAGGATGGCATCCACGGCGAAATCGGTGAGCTACTACTCGGCAATAAGCCGGGAAGAGAAAACGATCAAGAAGTGACGATTTTCGACTCTACTGGAATGGCGATCCAGGACAACACAACCGCGTCGAAGATCTACAGCAATGCCGTAAAAAGAGGTGTGGGGGCTTTATTCGAATTCTTCGAGTCCTGACCCGGACGGCTATTGGCAAAACGGCTGGAAGGGAAGGTTCCAGCACGGGCGGGCACGCCGTTAACTCGCAGTCCGACGCCGAAAGACAAATCAATCTTCCGGGCGATCCTTTCCTTTCCGTCAGGAAAACCCGAGCTCTAACACACTGAGGCGAGCACCATGCTAGACCATCCGACCATTCAGGACATTCGTGAAGCCCGCGAACGATTGGCACCGCATATCAGACACACGCCGTTGCTGCGCGCTGACAAGATCGAAAAGGCCGCGGGTTGTCAGCTCTATCTCAAACCCGAAACGCTGCAGATTACCGGCGCATTCAAAATTCGCGGCGCTCTCAACAAGATGCTTTCGCTGCCGCGAGAAGTCATCGCAAACGGCGTCATTGCCAGTTCCTCAGGCAATCATGCCCAAGGGCTCTCATATGCGGCTCGAATGCTCGGTGTGAAGGTCGTCATAATTGTTCCGGCCACTACGCCCAAGATCAAGATTGCCAATACCGAAGCATTGGGCGCTGAGGTCATTGTCTTTGATGGCGACACCGCCGCGAGATGGAAGCGGGCCTATGAAATCGCCGAAGAGAACAACTACGCGACCGTCCACGGCTTTGAAGACCCGCTGGTCATGGCCGGTCAGGGCACAATCGGCTGTGAAATTCTGGAGGATTTGAATGACGTCGAGACGGTCATTGTTCCCTTGGGCGGTGGAGGCCTGATCTCGGGAATTGCGACCGCCATCAAAGAAACCAAACCGTCGGTTCGAGTCATCGGTGCTGAGCCTGCTTTGACGCCGAAATACCATCAGAGCCGGATCAACGGGCAGCGCACCTCGTTGCCACTGAAAAATACGATCGCGGACGGCCTGAGAATTAGTGTTCCAGGTCAGAACCCGTATCCAATAATTGAAAAATACGTCGATGAAATCATTCTCGTCGGAGACGAGCACATCATCGCGGGCATGCGCGCACTTGCAAAGGATGCCAAGCTGGTTGCGGAGCCGGCGGCTTCGATCGGCATCGGGGCCCTGCTCGCGGGCTCCATAAAAGTCCGGTCGGATGAAAAGGTCTGCGCGGTGCTGAGCGGTGGCAATTGGAACCTGGCGGATCTTGCCGAGATATACAAGGTCGGCTCGGAATGACCTGCTTGTCGTACTCGTTGGATGCGCATGGCGCCTGCAAGAGCTGGATCTCACCGGCATGATGCAGGTAGCACGCTCCCGAAACACAACAGGTCCCTCGTTCCGGGGCATGTGCACGAAACTTTCTGCTTTGAGGCGGGCGGATTCAATAGAATTTGCTGCTTGAGATAGAGCGTTCGGCAGAAAAAGTTCCACCCAGGACGTAATGTGGAGATCAGAGCGCCGCCTCGAAAGTTACTTCAAGGAGACCTGCGATGAACGCCACGGAAATACTCGACCGGCTGGTCGGGTTTCCCTCCGTTGTCGGCACGGCAAATGACGGGATCGTTGCATGGATCCGGGACTATGCCGAGCGCTGTAGTGCCATGGTGACTGTGTTGCCGGGACCGGAAGGCGATCGCGCCAATCTCTTCATAACGGTCGGTCCCAATCATGTGCCCGGCTACATTCTCTCCGGACATATGGACGTCGTTCCAGCGCTGGAGCCGACATGGACGTCCGATCCCTTCCGCCTGCGGGCGAACGGCGATCTGCTCTTCGGCCGGGGCACGAGCGACATGAAGGGCTTCCTTGCTGCCGCATTGGCGGCACTGCCCGCAATCGCCGACATGCCGCTCGCACGCCCAGTCCATTTTGCATTCTCCTATGATGAGGAAGCCGGTTGCCAGGGGGTTCCTCACCTGATCCGCCGGTTGCCCGACCTTTGCGCCAAGCCGATCGGCGCGATCATCGGCGAGCCCAGTGGCTTGCGCGCTGTCCGTGCCCACAAGGGCAAGGCCGCTGCGAGAGTTGAGATCTGCGGACGCTCCGGCCATTCGTCGCGGCCCGATCAAGGCCTGAATGCGATCCATGCCTTCGCCTGCGTCCTGCTCGCCGCCGTTCGTACCGGAGAGGCTCTGCAGAGCAGCAGATTGGACCCGAGCTTCGAGCCACCCTATTCCTCGCTGCAGGTCGGAACTGTGTCTGGTGGGCAAGCCGTGAACATCATTCCGGATTGCCTTACGGCGGAAATCGAGGCTCGGGCGATAACGGGCGACGCACCCGTCGATCTCCTCGAGCCGGTTAGGCTTGCCGCACTCGCGCTGGAGCAGCAAGGCTTTCAGACAAAGTGGGAACTTCAGAGCAGCTACCCGGCGTTGTCGCTAGCCGCCGATGCGCCGCTTGCTAGGCTGCTGGAAGAACTGACCGGGGCCGAAACACTGGCGGCGGTGAGCTACGGCACGGAAGCGGGGCTTTACCAGGCTGCCGGCATCGACGCGATCATCTGCGGGCCCGGCGACATCGCTCGGGCCCATCGCGCCGACGAATTCATCCGCGTCGACGAACTGGCCGCGTGTCAGGCGATGATCGAGCGGCTCGCTGAAACACTCCGAAGCTGAGGCATCTCAATGGCGTTCTGGTTCAATTCCGATCGAGAGCGAGGGCGCATCTTCGCCGAAGCCTTCGCGCGCGATCTGCCCGATCTACCCTTCGTCATGGATGCGGAGCACGCCGATCCCGATGATATCCGTTACGTCCTGACATGGACCGCACCGCGAGATCTCGACCGCTTCAAAAACCTGGAAATCGTCTTCTCCATCGGCGCCGGCGTCGATCAGTTCCGGATCGCGAACCTTCCGCCCCAAGTCAAACTCGTCCGAATGGTCGAGGACGGCATCGTGCGCATGATGCAGGAATATGTGACGCTTGCCGTGCTGGCGCTTCACCGCAATCTCAAGGCCTATCTGGCGCAGCAATCGGAAGGCAAATGGCAGGCCCTGCCCGCCCGACAGGCCGCAGACCGCCGGATCGGCGTGCTCGGCCTCGGCATGCTCGGCCAAGCGGTCATCGAACGGCTGATGCCATTCGGCTTTCCGCTCTCGGGCTGGAGCCGCTCTGCGCGCCAGATCGAAGGCGTGCGCTGCTATCACGGCGCCGAGTCGCTGGCGTCCTTTCTCGGCGAGACCGACATTCTGGTATGCCTCCTCCCGCTCACGGAGGAGACCCGCGGCATTCTCGATACGCGGCTCTTCTCGGCACTGCCGCCCGGCGCATCACTCGTCCATGTCGGCCGCGGCGCGCAGCTCGATCACGAGGCGCTTATTGGTGCGCTCGATATGAATCAATTGTCGGGCGCGGTGATCGACGTCACCGAACCGGAGCCTTTGCCACCTGAGCATCCGTTCTGGTGCCACCCCAAGATCATGCTCACGCCCCACATCGCCAGCGTGACCCAGCCTGAAACCGCAGCCCGCTCGGTCATCGAAAACATCCGGCGTCATCGCGACGGCCTCGACCCGATCGGACTGGTCGACCCGAACCGCGGCTACTGAACCACAGCAGGACACAAAGGAGAAACCATGTCCCTACTCAAGACCATCGAACCGAACAGCACAGAGGCCCCGCGCGAATCCAAACCGGTTCCGGAGCGGCTAATCTCCGGCGACCCCTCGTTCAAGACCTGGGCTCAGGATGTGGCACGCGATGGACTCGTCCATACCGGTGTCTGGGAAGCAACGCCAGGCCTCACCCGCTCGATCAAGGGCGAGACCTTCGAGTTCTGCCATATCCTCCAAGGCGTCGTTGAGCTCACACCGGATGACGGCGAACCGGTTACCTACAAGGCAGGCGACAGTTTTGTTATGAAGCCGGGCTTCACCGGCACATGGCGCACCATCGAAACCGTCAGGAAGATCTATGTGGCGGTGATGTAACCGCACCACCGACCAGTCCCACGAGTAACACACGAGCCCTATGGACAGAAATAGTCGCATAAGGCCTCGTGTGGTCTCGGCCCTATCATCAGCAAGGACACGGCCATGGCTCTGAGCTTCAATCCCGACACAATCGAGTTGCCGAAAGGTCATTTCATCGGCGGTCGCTATATCGGTGCCAACGGCGTGCTGCCCATGCATCGCCCGTCCGATGCCATCGCCTACGCCGATTGCCCCGTGGCCGACGCTGACCTCGTCGATCAGGCCGTATCGGTTGCGAAGACGGCGCTTCGCGAAAGCGGCTGGTCCACCCGGCGCCCTCGCGAGCGCACGAATGCAATGCATCGCTGGGCGGACCTGATCGAGGCTGAAGGCGAAACCCTTGCCCGCCTAGAAGCCGTCTCCTCCACGCGCCCGATCGCCCAGCTGATGCAGGGCGACGTCGTGGTCACTGCCGAGCAGATACGCTTCTTCGCCGAATTCGCCGACAAGGAAGGCAGCGACCTCGTGCCGACGGACGACTTAAGCCTCGGCATGATCATGACCGAGCCCTATGGCGTCGTCGGGGCGATCACGCCATGGAATTTCCCACTCTCCATGGCGGGCTGGAAACTGGGTCCGGCACTTGCTGCAGGAAATGCCATTGTCTTGAAGCCCTCGGAGATGACGCCCTTTTCGACGCTCTATCTCGCTCAACTTGCCGTCCGCGCCGGCATTCCGGAAGGTCTCATCAACATCGTGCTTGGCGACGGGCAGACCACGGGCCAGGCGATGACCGGCCATCCCGATATCGGCAAGATCAGCTTCACCGGCTCGACGGGGGCCGGTTCCGCGATCATGGCGAATATTGCCAGGACAGGCGTCAAGCCGATGACACTGGAACTCGGCGGCAAGAGTCCGCAAATCGTCTTTTCCGACACCGATCTGATGCTTGCCGCCGATGCGATCGCAAACAGCATCCTCTCCAACGCCGGACAGGCGTGCGTCGCGGGCTCTCGGGTCCTCGTTGAGGAAGCTGCGATGGAGCCGCTGGTCGCCGCCCTGCTCGCTCGAATGGCAACGATCGAGCCCGGCCCAACCTGGGACGAGCGCTCCAACTACTCGCCAATCATTTCCGAGCGTCAGATCGATCGCATCCACGCGATCGTGCGTGCGGCGCGCGACGCCGGCGCCGAATGCCTTGCCGGCGGCAAACGCCTCGAGCGGGAAGGCTATTTCTATGCTCCGACGCTGCTGTCGAATGTCGACCAGGCCTCCCCTGCGGTCAAAGAGGAAATCTTCGGGCCGGTGCTGACGGTGCAGAGCTTCGCCGATGAGGAAGAGGCGCTCGCACTGGCCGATCACCCCTCATACGGGCTGGCGGCGGGTCTCTTCACCCGCGATCTCAACCGCTCCATCCGCATGACGCGCCGGCTGCAGGCCGGCACCGTCTGGGTCAATCGCTACAGCCGCTCCCGCGACCATATCCTGCCGACGGGCGGCTACAAGCGTTCGGGTATCGGCAAGGATCTCGGCCGCGAAGCCTATCATGCCAACCGCAAGAGCAAGAGTGTGCTCATCAACCTCCAGGATCAGACATGAAGACCTATTCCATCGCGCTACTGCCGGGGGACGGCATCGGCAACCCGGTCACCGAGGCCGCCTGGGACGTGCTGCAGGCCACGGCGAAGACGTCAGGCTTTTCGCTTGAAGGGACGGCCTTTCCTTGGTCCTGCGACTTCTACAAACAGACCGGCGCCATGATGCCGACGGATGGGATCGAAACACTCAGTCGCTTCGATGCGATCCTGCTCGGCGCCGTGGGTTGGCCGGCCGAAGTGCCGGACTCAGTTTCGCTGCACGGGCTGCTGCTGCCGATCCGCAAGGCTTTCACACAATATGCCAATATTCGCCCTCACCGGCTGCTGCCAGGGGTCTCGGGTCCGCTGAAAAGCGGTGCGTTCGACATTCTCTGCATCCGCGAAAACACAGAGGGCGAATATTCCGGCGCTGGCGGCCGAATCCATCAGGGGACAGCTGACGAGGTGGCGGTGGAGACCTCCATTTTCACCCGAAAAGGCGTCGAACGCATCCTGCGCTTCGCTTTCGAGCAGGCTCGCATGCGGCGCGGTAAATTGGCCTCGGTCACCAAATCCAACGCCCAGAAATATTCCATGGTGTTTTGGGACGAGATCACGCGAAGGCTGGCGGCCGAATATCCAGATGTCGAGGTGACGAGCTATCACATCGACGCGATGGCGGCGCGCATGGTCATGGCGCCGGAATCGCTCGACGTCGTTGTCGCTTCCAACCTGTTCGGCGATATCCTCACCGATCTCGGTGCCGCCATCCAGGGTGGGCTGGGCTTTGCGGCGTCCGCCAACATCAATCCTGATCGCTCAGCGCCGTCCATGTTCGAACCGGTCCACGGATCCGCGCCCGACATCGCCCATCTTGGAATCGCCAATCCAATCGCCGCGATCTGGTCGGGCGCGATGATGCTGGAGCACCTCGGAGAGACGCCGGCTGCCGCCCGCATGGTGTCCGCCATCGAAGCGACGACGAAGGCCGGGATCGGCATCATTCCCGGAAGAGACAAGACCGAGACGATCGCGAGGGCAGTGCTCGAGCGTCTTCTCTGAGGGGCCGCGTGAGTTCTTTCGTCGGCATCCGCGGACCTATTCCACTGGCTCCGGCTGCGGCAGCAAGCGCGGCAAACTCGGCGTTGAGCTATTCCATCGGTTAAAAAAGGAGGCGCGGATCGTGAGATCCGCGCCCTAGTTGGCGGCAGGGGGAGGAGGAGGGGCCGCCTATTGAAATCTGTCGAGGGTCTTGTAGTAGAGCCCGACCAGTGGCAGAAACCAGGGCTTGCCGAAATGGCCGGGAACGGCGGGCCATTCGAGACCCTTGAGCGGATTGCGATCCGCCTTGCCGAGTATGGCGTCTGCCATAATCATTCCCAGATGGGTCGAGAGCTGCGCACCATGGCCCGAATAGCCCATTGCATACCAGACGCCATCCACATAGCCCGCCCGGGGAAACCGGTCCTTGGTCATATCGACCAGGCCGCCCCAGCAATAATCGATCTCGACATTGGCGAGCTGCGGAAATATCTGGGCGAGGCTAGCGCGCAGGATGGCGCCACTCTTGGCGTCCGAACGTTGATCCGATGTCGCGGCGAAGCGGGCGCGGCCGCCGAAGATCAGCCGGTTGTCAGGCGACAGGCGGAAATAGTTGCCGATATTCATGGAGGTGGTGCAGGTGCGGTTGCCCGGCATGGTGGCCGCCACCTCAGCTGCGGTCAAAGGCCGGGTCGCTATCAGGAAACTGCCGACGGCAATGATGCGGCGCCGGAAATAGTTGAAGGAGGCTCCGGACGTGTAGGCACCGGTCGCGACCAGGACATGGTCGGCGGTCACCTCGCCTCGAGAGGTCTCCAGCCGGTGCTTAGCGCTTGAAACTGTGTGGCGTGTTACCGAAGCCCTTTCGAATATCGTGGCGCCATGCCTGACCGCAGCATCGGCCAGTCCAACGACATACCGGCCCATATGCATCATGGCGCTCTTCTTGGACAGCATTGCGCCGTGGAAGGGAGAGCCGACCTCGGTCTTGAGTTCATCCGCCCTCAGCAGCGCGGTATCCGGATCGACCTCCCGATGAACCGCTTCGAAATTGCGGGCGATGGCGTCGAAATGCTGCGGCTTTGACGCCAGCTTCAGTTTCCCCGCTCGACGGAAGTCGCAGTCGATCTTTTCTTCAGCAACGATTTTTTCGATCGTATCGATCGAGTCGTCGAGCGCGCGATAAAGCGCCACTGCGCGTTCTTTTCCAAGCTCTGCCTTGGCGGCGATGAAGCTGTGGGCAAGCCCGTTGTTGAGATGTCCACCGTTGCGGCCAGATGCACCCCAGCCGACGTGGTTCGCCTCCAGCACGGCAACGCGCGCACCCGACTTTGCGAGCTGCCGCGCCGCGGCGAGTCCCGTGAAGCCCCCGCCGATAACGACAACATCATAGCGGCCATCGACGGGGTCAACGCAGGCGCCCGCGAATTTCGATGCGGTGTCGTGCCAGTAGGATTCGAACTTCATCGCCTTGCTCCGCTAGAGGCCAACGCCGGAATACATGAACATTGGGACTACACTCCAGTAACCTAAGCTCGTGGATTTCGATCGGTGTCGGATCATCGAGTTGGTCCTTGGTTATGCCCGAGGCGCTTTCGTATGAGCAATTCTACGAAGGCTATGCAGAGCAACTGGCCGCAATTGCCACTCTGCGAAGCAGATTCTTCCGAATTTCGTCGGTATTTGGCAGAGAGTTGCGCCCGCGAACCGCTGAGGCACCGAGCCATTCGTGGATTTGCTGTCAGCATAAGATGCGGTGACCGCACTCCAACACGGTCAAAGATGTCGCCCGTCTCCATTTGTCGGGACGATCTTCTTTTCAGCTGACGTTATTCTTCCCTTTAGAGAAGCAGGGATCCAGACAATGCATATGACCCAACTCCACATGGTTCCGTTTGGCACTGAACATCTTGAAGGCGCGCTGGCGCTTTCACGACAGGCCGGATGGCCACACAGGCTGGCGGATTGGGAAACGGCACTTGCAATGAGCACAGGCGTGGTCGTGCTGGATAACGAAAAGGTCGTGGGTACTACACTCACGACACGCTTTGGAGGCTGCGCCACCATAAATATGGTCATCGTCGCCGAAGCCATGCGCGGACGTGGGCTCGGCCGCCGCTTGATGGAAGCGGGCCTTAATGGTGCTCGCGATGTGCCGTGCAGACTGATCGCGACCCAGGAAGGCCTGCCGCTCTATGAAAAGGTGGGCTTCCGCCAAGTTGGCGACATCCTGCAATGTCAGGGCATCTGCGCGGCCGTTGAGGCGCCGATGGATGTCGAGTGGATGCAACCCAGTGATCTCCCGGAAATAGCCGCCCTGGACAATGTCGCCTTCGGCGCTGATCGCAGTAAGCTGATTTTCTATATGAAGGATATCGGACGGTTTGCGGTGATCCGGCGCGATGGGCATGTCGTAGGTTTTTCAGTAACGCGGTCCTTTGGTCGCGGTGAGGTCATCGGTCCCGTGGTGGCGGAGAATGCGGAGGATGCCCGCAAGCTCATCCTGTTCCAAATAGCGGCTCGAAGCGACAGATTTCTTCGCATCGACACACCCAAGGACCTAGGCTTGTCGCAGTGGCTGGCCGAGTTTGGACTCGTCCATGTCGGTGGAGCGACGGCGATGCGGCGCGGCGGCGAGACCAATCCATCTCCCCATGTCACAACCTTTGCCCTTGCCAATCAGGCTTTCGGCTGAACGGAGACAACGATGCACAGCAACTCCCTTATCGAACTCGACCGCGCCCATCTCGTTCATCCGGTCGCCGCCTATCGCACCCACGAAAAGCTTGGCGTGCGCGTTCTGTCCTCTGCGTCCGGCGCGACCGTGACCGACATGACCGGCCGCCAGCTTATCGACGGCTTTGCCGGTCTCTGGTGCGTGAATGCGGGGTACGGACATGAAAGCATCGTTGAGGCTGCCGCGCGGCAGATGCGGGAACTGCCTTACGCCACTGCCTATTTCGGTCTCGGTTCGGAGCCGGCGATCCGCCTTGCCGCGGCGCTTGCCGAGCGGGCGCCGGGCAATCTCAACCATGTTTATTTCACCCTTGGCGGATCGGATGCGATCGACAGCACGGTTCGCTTTATCCGTTTTTATTATCACGCCAAGGGAACCCCGCAGAAAGACCAGTTTATCTCGCTCGAACAGGGCTATCACGGCTCCTCGACCGTGGGCGCCGGGCTCACAGCTCTTCCCGCCTTCCATGCCGGCTTCGGCATACCGTTCGAGTGGCAGCACAAGATCCCCTCGCATTATGTCTATCGCAATCCTGTGGGTACCGATCCACAAGCGATCATCAATGCCTCACGGCAGGCCCTGCGACGGAAGGTGGAGGAAATCGGCGCCGAACGGGTGGCGGCTTTCTATGCCGAACCGATCCAAGGTTCCGGTGGGGTGTTGGTGCCGCCGAGGGGCTGGATGAAGGCGATGCGCGATCTCTGCCGCGAACTCGACATCCTGTTCATCGCCGACGAGGTGATCACCGGATTTGGCCGCACCGGCCCGCTTTTCGCCTGTAGCGAAGACGATGTGGTTCCCGATTTTCTCACCGTCGCCAAGGGCCTGACCTCCGGCTATGCGCCGATGGGCGCGGTCTTCATGACGGACCACGTCTATAACACCATTGCCGACGGTGCCGGCGGTTCCGCCGTGGGCCATGGCTATACCTACTCCGCCCATCCGGTGAGCGCCGCGGTGGGGCTCGAGGCTTTGCGGCTCTATGAGGGCGGGCTCCTGGAAAATGGTCGGCGGGCAGGCGCTCGCCTTATGGAGGGGCTGCAGGGTCTTGCCGACCATCCGCTCGTCGGCGACGTCAGAGGCCGAGGCATGCTGGCGGCGATCGAACTCGTCACCGATAAAACGAAAAAGACGCCGCTTCCCGCCGTGGCCGATCCTTCTCGCCGGATTTTCGACCGGGCTTGGGACAACGGCCTTATCATTCGCGCCTTTGGAAATGGCGTGCTGGGCTACGCGCCGCCGCTTTGCTGCACCGACAGCGATATCGATGCGATTGTCGATCGCACACGGAAGACGCTCGACCAGACAATTGAGGACGGGGATGTCAGGGCCCTCATGGCTTGACCCGGGGGCGAGTTGGTCATTTCCAGCAGCTCTCGGAATGGCCGCTTAGGAGGAGCCTCTCCGCCTTTGCTGGCCTTTGCCGGCTCAAAAGGGAAAGAGGCTGGTCAGCGGCAGACGCGATTTGACGATCGGCGATTTCAGCACGACGTAACGAAATATTAGTCGATGCCGATATCGCCGAGGTCGCTGAACGCCGACTGAACGTCCGTACGATGGCCGCATGATAAGATCGGCCTATGTCGCCGGCGACAGTCACTTGAGCGGAAGCGCTTTCAGCTGTTTCGCAACCTGCTAGTGCGGACGGAACTCTGGATAAATTGCGGCGCGATGGTTACCTTCCAGAAGGCTAGGTGTTACGCGGTAGAGGCCGCTTGCGACGGGGCAGCAGCCAGGCCAATCAGCGCGCATGACTGCAAACGCAAACATTCGTTTCATAGATTATTGTCTCGTTGAGGGATCTCAACGGCAAAGCACAGATGTCTTCAATCCCTGATCTTCAATGAAACAAGCGAAACTACTCATCTTTGATTGCCGGAATCGCTCAAGCGCGCCTCGCGCTGAGAGCCCATAGAGGTACGGGTCACGGCATTCCAGGTAGGGAGGGTGACGGCGCCGGCAACAGCAACGACATATTCGAGCCCGCTACCATGCTGTTCAGTCGGTGTGAGCGACTTTGTGGTTAACACCTGTCTTAAGCAAACATTCAGACTTCCTAAATGTCATCTTCCGGTCTTTGCGGGCATCCTTATGCAGGGCAGGTCCAATGGCCGCAATGTCGTGAAGCGAGGTGAAATGATGCTGACGGGACGCGAGAGCCAGTTCTACATTGGTGGGAAGTGGCAGGAAGCTGGGGATGTAACCCGTTTGCCTGTCGTTAATCCAGCCACCGAGCAGGTTGTTGGGCAAATTGCTGCGGGCGGTGCTAACCACGTCGACCTCGCGGTTGCAGCTGCGCGCAACGCATTCCCGGTTTTCTCTCAAGCATCTGTTTCAGAGAGGCTTGGTCTGCTCGGCAGGATGCATTCTCTCCTGAAAGAAAGAGCGGATACGTTCGCGGAAGCGCTCGTCGTGGAAATGGGAGCGGCGATCAGCTTCGCGCAGGAATCCCAGGTTCCTTTTGCTGCCGAGCACATCCGTGTCCAGATGGAGGTTCTCGAGAAGTACCAATTTACAAAGGTTGATGGGGGCACCGCAACCGCCAAGGAACCGATCGGGGTTTGTGCGCTGATCACACCTTGGAACTGGCCACTTTACCAGATCACGGCGAAGGTCGCTCCCGCCATCGCAGCAGGCTGCACCATTGTCCTCAAGCCCAGTGAGCTGTCACCTTATAGCGCTCTGCTCTTTGCCCAACTGATGCATGACGCCGGCGTTCTGCCGGGCGTATTCAATCTGGTCAACGGCACTGGCGAGAGCGTAGGCGCAGCGCTTGCCAGCCATCCAGAAGTCGACATGATTTCGATTACCGGTTCCACCCGCGCTGGGGTGCTTGTCGCGCAGGCGGCCGCACCGACGGTGAAGCGGGTGGTGCAGGAACTGGGCGGCAAATCACCGAACATTTTTCTCGACGATGCCGACTTCGGCGAAGCGGTAGCGAAGGGCGTGCTCGCCGGAATGCGCAATGTCGGCCAGTCGTGCAGCGCCCCGACGCGCATGCTTGTGCCCGCACATCGGCTCGGTGAAGTCGAGGAATTGGCTGGCGCCACTGCGCGTGCCATCCGCGTCGGGGCGCCGCTCGATCCGGCAACGGACATGGGCCCTATCGCCAACCGTGCTCAGTTCGAGCGGGTACAGGTCATGATCCAGGCCGGCATCGATGACGGCGCCAAGCTGCTGTGCGGCGGGCTCGGTCGGCCGGGGGGCCTTGACAGCGGCTTTTTCACGCAACCCACGATCTTTTCCGAAGTGACGCCCCACATGCGGATTGCTCGCGAAGAAATCTTCGGTCCCGTCCTTTCCATCATGCCCTACAGGGACGAGGAAGAGGCAATCGCGATTGCTAACGACACCGTCTATGGATTGGGCGCCCATGTTCAGTCTTCAGACCCGGAGCGCGCACGCCGGGTCGCCAGTCGCATTCGTGCCGGTCAGGTTCATATCAACTATCCGGCTTGGGACGGAGCGGCCGCCTTCGGTGGCTACAAGCGGTCGGGCAACGGCCGCGAGTATGGCGTATACGGGCTCGAAGAGTATCTCGAAACGAAGTCGATCGTCGGTTATTGACCAGGCTTCTCCGCAGGATCGGCTCTCCAGGGCGGTGGTTTCAGCGACTGACGCAGCATTGTCAGGAAAGCGGCCGTGCGCGCACTTCGTCCGTGCCGCGATCCGAGGATGGCGACGATATCGGCCGACGGCAGCTTCCAGTTGGGAAGTACTTGCCTGAGCCGTCCGTCGGCGAGGTCTTTTGCAACGGCCCATTCGGAGCGCATCATGATACCCTGACCCGCCAGCGCCCAATCCCGAATAACGGCGCCATCATTACTCGACATGACGGGGTTGACGCGCACGGTCGCACTTTCCTGCCGTGATCCCTTAAACCGCCAGAGCGTTACGTCCTCCTCATTCTCGCGAACGACAAGGCAGCGATGTCGCGCCAGATCGGCGGGCGTAGTAACGGGCGCAGCCGAAGTTAGGTATTCGGGACTTGCGCAGAGAATCCGGTTGTTCCGTGCCAGCGTCGTCACGACTTGATCCAGATGCGCGGACGCCCCGATGTGAACAACCACCTCATAGCTGTCAACGATCAATGCCGTGGGATGGTCGGACAGTTGCAAGGTGGCGGTGGCATCACGATGCTCTCGAGCAAAAGCCTCCACCACCGGGGCCACGTAGATCCTACCAAAACCGTGAGGTGCTGCGACCCTGAGGTGCCCGCGGACCGCACCCTTGCGATCAGCCAGGGCTTCGGTAAGCGATTCGATGGCATCGCTGACGATGACACTGTGGGAAGCGACCAGTGAACCCTCTTCGGTAAGACGCAGGTGGCGCCCCGAGCGGTCGATCAGCCTTACCCCGACTTTCTCTTCAAGCGCGCGCAGACGCTGGGTCACCGCCGGAGGGGTAACGTTAAGCTTTCTCGCGCTTTCGGCAAGGGATTTGCAGGCTGTGAGGACCGAAAAGAAGGCAAGATCGTCGGACGTGAGCATTAACCTCTACCTGAAGCGGTTATTCATCGGGGATTAATTGGCATCTTTAGGGTTTGGCGACAAGGTGAGATTGGGTTGAATATCGGATCAGGGAGCTGGCGACATTGGCTTATCAGCCCGATGGCCTGCTCTTGGCACTATTCAGCGGGTGCGGGTTGAAAACTGGGTAGCGGGAATGCGCGGGCCGATTTGGCGGCCCCCGGACCCGGGCAAGGGATCCCCGAACGATGACTGCGCGACCGCTGCTCCGAACGGAGCTGGAATGCGGGCAGTGGTCGCCGGTAGCGCTGTGCCCTGGACATGATGGAGAACCTGCGATGAATGCCAAGGAAATACTGGAGCAGCTGGTCGGCTTTCCGTCCGTCGTCGGTGGTCGTTCCGGCCTCCGAACGGACTTGGACGTCGGATCCCTAGGCGGAAACCTCAGGAAAAGTGATCAAAGTCGATCGGAACTGAAAAGCCTGTCTTGACGCGGTCCATGACCACCATTGTCTTGAAGCCCTTGATGTCGGGATTTTCATAGAAGAACTTGCGGGTGAAGACCTCGTAGTCCTCCATGCTCTCAGCAGTGACAATCAGGACGAAATCCGCATCTCCCGTTACGTAGTAGCCGTTCATCACTTCCGGCGTCTGCCGGATCGATTGCTTGAACCGGTCGACGATGTCGGCTCTCTCGCGCTCAAGCGTGACCAATACCAGCATCGCGATCGGCCGGCCGACAGATTTGGGTTTCACAACCGCAACCTCCGCCTCTATCACTCCGGCCTCACGCAGCCGCTTGAGGCGGCGCTGCACCGCTGTGGCCGAAAGACCGACCATCGCACCGAGCTCCTCGCTGCTGTGCCTGTTATGATTCTGCACAATGCTGAGAAGACGAGCATCTAGGCGATCGAGCTGCATTTCTGAACATCCGCAGGATTTCATCGTTTGGAAAGCTATAAAAGCAGGATTTCCTCGTCACGGCAACACCTATGCCGGAATTCGTCGTCGCAATACTCCTACGCTTGATGGGCAAGACGGAGGTGGCAGGAACGTTCAGCCCGACGATGACCTCGCTGCATGAGGAATTGAGAAATGACCAACATTGTTGAAATTGCTGAGATGGACCGCAGGACCGTTCTGCATCCGTTCACTTACCTTAAGAATTACGCCGCCGGGGAGACTGATCCTACCATCGTAGAGACTGGAAAAGGCGTTCGTATCCGCGACGCATCCGGCCGGGAATATCTGGACGGCTTTGCCGGCCTCTATTGCGTGAATGTCGGCTACGGCCGCACCGAAGTCGCCGAAGCGATCGCCCGGCAGGCCTACAAGCTCGCCTATTACCATTCCTACGCCGCACACACGACCGAGGAGCTCGCACGACTTTCGGATCGACTGGTGCGAATGGCGCCAGGCAAGATGTCCAAGGTCTTCTACGGGCTGTCCGGTTCGGACGCAAACGAGACGCAAGCGAAGATCGTCTGGTATTACAACAATCTTCGCGGGAAAGCGCAAAAGAAGAAGATCATCTCGCGCGAGCGTGGCTATCATGGATGTTCTGTGGTTTCCGGTTCCATGACAGGCTTGAGCTTTTACCACGATCATATGGATCTACCGGTTTCGGGGATTCTGCGTACCGGCGTGCCGCATTTCTATCGCGGTGCGATGCCTGGCGAGACCGAAGAAGCCTTTTCACAGCGTCGCGCCGATGAATTGGAAGCGCTCATTCTCGCCGAAGGGCCGGACACTGTCGGCGCCTTCATAGCGGAGCCGGTCCTTGGAACGGGAGGCATTACACCGCCGCCGGCAGGATACTGGCCGAAGATCCAGGCTGTGCTGAAGAAGTACGACGTGCTGCTGATTGCCGACGAGGTGGTCTGCGGGTTTGGCCGCACCGGTGCCATGTTCGGTTCGGATCTCTACGGTATGGATCCCGATCTGATCACCGTCGCCAAGGGCTTGACGTCAGCCTATGTGCCGCTGTCGGCGGCCATCGTTTCGCAGAAAGTCTACGAGGTCATAGAGGAGGCGACGCCACGTGTGGGCTCCTTCTCACACGGTTACACCTATTCCGGTCATCCGATCGGCGCCGCGGCGGCGAACGCAGTGCTTGATATCGTCGAGCGTGAAAATCTGGCGGGCCAGTCCGCGACGAAAGGCGCTTATCTCTTGCGACGGCTGAAGGCAGAGTTCGAGCAGAATCCGATCGTCGGGGAAGTTCGGGGTGTCGGCATGCTTGCAGCCATCGAATTCGTTTCCAATCGCGGCAGCCGGGCTTCGTTCGATCCGGGCCTGAAGGTCGGCGCGCGCATCTCCCAAGCCGCTCGAAACCGCAACCTCATTGCGCGCGCAATGCCGCATGGAGACATTCTGGGCTTTGCACCGCCACTTGTGATGACGGAAGCGGAAATCGACGAAATGGTTGCGATTGCAAGGGCTGCCGTTGACGAGGTGCTGCGGGAACTGGACGCCCAAGGACTGGCGGGATAACGAATGGGCAATCATCTGAGGCTTTGCGCATGAACGCAATTCTAAAGGTTCACGAACTCACAAAGACGTTTGGATCGACGAAGGTGCTGGATGGTATCAGCTTCGACATGAGAGAAGGTGAGGTCATCTCTCTGATCGGTTCGTCCGGATGTGGAAAAAGCACCGCACTTCGCTGTATCAATTTTCTGGAGACGCCGACATCAGGTGGGATCGAGTGCATGGGCAAGTCCGTCTCCGTCGTCACTGATGAGCGCGGCCGAAGCCAGATCGTCAACGGTCGCGATATCAGGAACCTTCGCAGACAGATCGGCATGGTGTTCCAGAACTTCAATCTCTGGCCTCACCTGAGCGTCCTATCCAACGTGACCGAGGCACTCGTTTGGGTGCTGAAACTCGGGAAGAAAGACGCCGAAGAGGTTGCGCTCTCGGCCTTGTCGAAAGTCGGCATGGCGAGTTTCCGTGACCGCTACCCGCAACAGCTTTCGGGCGGGCAACAACAACGCGTCGCAATCGCGCGTGTTCTGGCAATGAAACCAAAACTCATGCTGTGCGATGAGCCGACATCTGCACTGGACCCCGAGCTCGTGGGTGAAGTGCTCAAAGTCATAAGGGCGCTGGCAGAAGCAGGGGCTACGATCCTCCTCGTCACGCATGAAATGCGGTTCGCACGCGATGTGTCGAACCGGATGATATTCCTGCAAAACGGCCGCCTTGAGCAGGATGACGAGCCGAAGGAACTGTTTCGAAATCCCGCAACGGAAGGGGTGAAGCGGTTTCTATCGACAGTGATGGCGGCCAACGGCTGAAAGCGGGCTACAACGAAAACCAAAAGGGGTAACAATTATGATCAGCAGCAATCTCATCAAGTCAGCATTTGCAACCAGCCTTCTCCTCTGCGCACTGGCGACGGGCGCGTCGGCAAAGGACGGCGTTCTGCGCATCGGGACGGAGGGCGATGCGCCGAAGTTCAGCATGGCCGATCCGAGCGGCAACGTAACCGGGTTCGACGCCGATATCGCCAACGGCATCTGCGCCGAGCTGAAACTGAAGTGTGAATTCGTCGTACAGACATTCAGCTCGCTTGTGCCCTCCATGGATAAAGATCGCTTTGACGTCATCATTTCCGGCCTCGGTATAACCGCCGAACGTCAGAAGAAGATCGACTACTCCATCCCGTATGCGACAACACCGCTCTATTTCGCTGTCGCCAAGGACTCCCCGCTCGCAGGTCTCAAGAGCCTCGCCCAAATCGAGAAGGCCCTCCAGGGCAAGAGTGTCGGCGTCGTCACCGGGACGACCTACGCCAGGTTCATGGAGAAGCGGATGCACGGCGCCGATCTTAAGACATACGACGCCGTCACGCAGTTGACCGCCGATCTCGCGAGCGGCCGCATCGACGTCGCCTTCGCGGATTCGCCGACATGGATGGATTTTCTCGCAACGGCTGACGGCGCCAACTTCACCAGGATCGACCTGAAGATCATGGCCATGGATGCCCCAGACGTTCTTGGCCATGGCATGGGAGTCGGCATGCGCAAAGGCAATACCGAACTCAAGACCAAGGTCGATGCCGCCCTCTGCAAGATGATCAACGATGGCAAGGTCAAGGAAGCCTCGATGCAGTGGTTCCAGGACGACTACACGATTCCCTGCAAGTAATCGTTTCGAACATGAAACCTGCCTTGGCACGGCCCAAGGCAGGTCACGGGGATTGTGTCCATGTTGGGTGACCTTTGGGTGTTGATGGTGGAGCAGAGTTGGGCGCTGGCTCTGCTGAAAGGAAGTGTCGTCACGATCGCAATCGGTTTGATCGGAATGGCACTCGGTTTTCTCGTTGCAACCCCCTTGGCCATAATGCGCTGGCGGAAGGTCGTGGTCGTTTCGCAACTAGTCGACGGGTACAGCATCCTTGTTCGTGGCGTTCCGGGGTTGCTGGTCATCTATCTCCTGTTTTTCGGGTCGATTGAGTGGGTGAAGGCGATTACGGCTGCGTTCGGCTATCAGGACTCGGCTGATAACGCATACCCGTACATCGTCGGAGTGGTCGCGATTGCCGTCATCTCGTGCGCCTATTCGATCGAAGTCATCCGGGGTGCGCTTCAGGCGGTGCCTTACGGTCTGCTGGAAGCCGCTCAGTCGCTCGCCTTGCCAAAAGGCGTAACGTTTATGCGCGTCACGTTTCCGCTGGCACTGCGTCTGGCGCTTGGTGGAATTAACAACGTCTGGCAGATGACGATCAAGGACACGTCACTCGTTTCGGTCGTCGGGTTGCAGGAATTGATGAGGACGGCTGCCATCGGTGCAGGAATCACGCGATCCCCGCTGCTGTTCTACTGCATCGCTGCGGCACTCTTCTTCTGTATGACCGCAGTCAGTCAAACCGCGTTTTCCAGCGCCGAACGTGCGCTCGACCGCGGCTTCCGAGGGCGATGACATGGATCTTGGGATAATTGCATATGCCGTTCCGTTCCTTGTCATAGGTGCCAAGACGACGTTGCTGATCGCCGTATTTGGCGTTGGTATCGGGCTTCCCTTTGGTGTCGCCGTCGGGCTCGCGCGCTGCTCCAGGAGCCGGGCATTGCGCCGCCTGTGCGATGCCTACTGTGCGATCTTCCGCGGCACGCCTATGCTGGTCCAGGTCTTCGTCATTTATTACGGCTTGGCCCAGGTGAGTTTCATTCGTCAGAACCCGGTTCTGTGGTGGATGATCGGAGACGGGCTGAACGCTGCAATCCTTGCCGTGGTGCTCAACACAGGTGCCTACACGGCGGAGATTTTCCGCACGGCCTTCCTCTCCTTGCCGAAAGGGCTTATCGAGGCGGCAGAAGCCTGCGGCATGCACCCGTGGCACGTGTTTAGCAGGGTGAAGTTTCCCCTAGCCGTGCGCCAGGCACTTCCCGCCTATAGCAGCGAAGCGGCGATCATCGTGAAGGAATCCAGCCTCGCGTCGACGATCACCGTTCTGGAAATCACCGGATATGCGAAGCGGCTTATGAGCGAGACTTTCGCGATCATGGATATCTTCATCATCACCGCAGCCTTCTATCTCACCATAAACGTCGTCGTCTTGACGGGCTTGAAACTCCTCGAACGGCGGCTGTCGTTTGCCCGATAAACAGATCCAAGAAAGGTCCTTCAATGTCCAAACTCACTTTCGTCGATTACGACAATCTGCCTGAACCGCGTAAAGGCCAGCCCGCGCCTGAAAGGTTGGTTGAGGGAAATCCGCAGTTTCTCGCCTGGGACATCGCGCAGACAGGCGACGGCGCCGTTCGCTCCGGCATCTGGGAAGCGACGCCCGGCGCCTACCGATCGATCAAGGGTGAAACTTTCGAATTCTGTGTCATTCTTTCGGGCGTGTCCGAACTGATTGAGGATGGCTGTGCGCCGCGGCGCATCGTTACCGGCGACGCTTTCGCCATGCATCCGGGATTCGTCGGAACCTGGAGGGTGATCGAAACCACTCGAAAGCTCTGGGTCAGCCGAGACTAAGCCATCATCACTTCAAATCATCTCTCCGGAACTTAAGCTCTCATGGCCCAGGCTCAACCGCATGCCGTTAAGTCCACGCCCTACTGGGGGGAAGACAGTACGTTTCCCGCCCTGTCACCGCGGCACGTCGAGAAGACGTGCGACGTGGCGATCGTTGGGGGAGGGTACACTGGTTTGTCGGCGGCGCTCGAACTTGCCCGTGCCGGCAAGCATGTCCAGCTGTTCGACCGTCAGGCCCTTGGCCTTGCGGCATCAGCCCGCAATGGAGGCATGGCCAGCGGAAGCATTCGCCCGGAGCGCAGGGATCTGGTCAGGCGGTTCGGGCAGGAGAGGGCGCAAGCCGTCCTCCTGGAAGGCAAGGCGGCGCGAGAGGATCTCTGGCGCTTTCTCAGAGACGAGAATATCGAATGTGATTTCTCGCTGTCTGGTGCCTTCAGCGGGGCCATGACGGATGATCAAGCCGACGAACTCCGTCGTCAGGCAGACTTTTCTGCATCAAAGTCTCGGCATCGAGGCATATCCGGTGGAAAGGGCAGATGTCCCGAAGTTCATCGGAACGGACCTTTATGTGGGAGGCCTTGTGCGCAAAGACATCGGTGGGCTGCAACCGGCCAAGCTTCTTGCGGCCATGATCGGCCTGGTAAGTTCATCGACGGCGGTCATACACGAAAATACCGCCGTCCTTGGATCGACCAGCGAAGCCGGAGGCGTGCGAATTCGAACGCAGCGCGGAGAGATTTTCGCCAGAAAGCTGCTTGTCTGCACTGATGGCTACACCGACGGTTTCGACCCGTGGCTCCGTCGCCGCCTTGTCCCTGTCCGCAGCAGGATAATCGCGACTGAACCGCTCGACAGAGAGGTGATGGATCGACTGATGCCGCCACGCATGATGTATGGCGACCTGCGTAAGCTCAGCTACTATTATCGGCCGTCGCACGATGGATCCCGGATCCTGTTCGGCGGACGCGACGGGAGCACTGAAGGAGACTCCGCCGCTCCGGTTGCACATCTGCAAAGCGAACTTGCGCGGCTTTTTCCCGAACTCGCAGGAATAGGTCTTACCCACAGCTGGTTCGGCTATGTCGCCATGAACCGCGACATGATTCCGCGCATGTTCTCCCGCGGAAATACAGTCTATGCGACCGGCTATTGCGGCTCCGGCGTCGTGTGGGCCAGATGGCTGGGCAAGAAGGCGGCGTTCAAGATCCTCGGTGACGCGGAACAATCGCGCTCTGCGTTCGATTTCGATGCCGCTCCCAAGGCCGTGCCATTCTTCAACGGCAAACCTTGGTTCATTCCTATCGTTTACTCGATGTATGCGCGCCACGACAGGAAGATGCTCCTCAGACGCCTGAAGGGCTGAGGTTCAGATACCATACTCGTTTCTGCAAGTCCGCCACGGCGCCGCAAAAGGTTCGTGCCGTCCTCTTGCAATCAAGCCCCTGCGTTGACCCTACGCGCAGCAGACAACAACTGGAAAAGGCCGGAGCTGAGGTGAACAGACATGGTTAGTCTGGAAACGATCGAGCAGGCGCGCGAGCGCATCAGCAGGCACATCCGCATCACGCCTGTCGTCGTGTCGGCGGCACTTTCGGAACTGGCCGGGACGCAGGTCAGTCTGAAGCTGGAGCATCGCCAGTTGACCGGAAGCTTCAAGCTTCGTGGAGCAACCAATGCAATGTTGCAGCTCACCCAATCCGAGCGGGATCGAGGCGTCGTTGCGGCTTCCACTGGCAATCACGGACGCGCGCTGTCCTATGCCGCCGGCGCGATTGGCTCCCGAGCGACCATTTGCATGTCGCACCTCGTGCCGGAAAACAAGGTGGCTGAAATCCGCCGGCTCGGCGCTCGCGTACGGATCGTCGGGTCATCCCAAGATGAAGCGCAGGTTGAGGTTGATCGTCTCATCGCCGAGGAGGGCCTGAGCGCGATCCCGCCCTTTGATCACCCCTGGATCATCGCCGGCCAGGGCACCGTCGGACTTGAAATCATCGAGGCGATGCCTGACGTCGCCGCGGTTCTCGTTCCCCTGTCCGGCGGCGGTTTGGCAGCAGGCGTCGCGGCGGCTGTCAAGGCGGTACGACCCGACGCCAAGGTGATCGGTATAACTATGGAAAGGGGAGCAGCGATGAAGGCTAGCATCGATGCGGGGCACCCGGTCCAGGTTGAGGAGTATCGAAGTTTCGCCGACTCGCTCGGCGGCGGCATCGGATTGGCCAATACCTGGACGTATCCGATGTGCAAAACCCTTCTTGACGACGTGGTGCTTGTCAGCGAGCGCGAGATAGCCGCCGGCATACGTCACGCCTACGCGTGTGAGCGTGCGATAATCGAAGGTGCTGGGGCAGTCGGCATTGCTGCGCTGCTCTCGGGTAAACTGGCGCAGGTTGAAGGCCCGATCGTTGCCATTCTTTCGGGCGGGAACATCGACATGGCGTTGCACATGAAGGTGGCCAACGGCCTTGACACAATTGGTGAGGGAAACTGATGCCGAAAATAAGGATATTGACCGAGTCAGAGCTTCGAACCATCGTTCCGCTCGACATGGATGCGGTGAATTGCGTTGAAAACGCCTTCCGCGCATTGGCCTTGGAAAATGCGGTTCAGATGCCCCCGATTTTGCGCCTCGACGTGCCCGACAGCAGGGGCGAAGTCGATGTGAAGACGGCCTATATTCCTGGTTTGAGCAGCTTTGCCATCAAAGTCAGCCCGGGCTTCTTTGATAATCCGAAGATCGGGCTTCCGAGCACCAACGGTCTTATGGTCTTGCTTTCGAGCAAAACCGGTTTGGTGCAGGCTCTCTTGCTGGACAATGGCTACCTCACCGACGTTCGCACAGCGGCCGCTGGCGCTGTCGCGGCACGCCATCTGGCACGAAAGGACGCGTCGATCGCAACGGTATTCGGAGCGGGCGTTCAGGCCAGACTACAACTCGAGTCCCTCCTGCTGGTGAGGCCTATTCGAAAGATACGCGTTTGGGCGCGTGACTATCGGCGGGCGCAAGCGCTCGTTGAGCAGCTCGGAGCAAGACAAAATCTTTCCATCTCCGCATTTGAGGATCCGCGCAGCGCGATCGCCGGGTCACACATCGTCGTCACGACGACACCTGCCGACCGACCGATTGTTCATGCATCGTGGCTTGAGCCGGGGCAGCACTTGACCGCCATGGGTTCGGACGCAGAACATAAGAACGAGATTGACCCCATTGCTATTAAAGCGGCAGATGTTTACGTGGCTGACAGCCTCAAACAAACGCGAAGACTGGGTGAATTGCGCCATGCCATCGACGCAGGTCTCGTCGCAAGTGACGCTGATTTTCCGGAACTAGGTCAAGTCGTTGCGGGCGCCACACCAGGCCGCAGAAATGCGTCGGACATCACCATAGCCGATCTTACGGGGACCGGTGTTCAGGATACCGCTGTTGCCACGCTGGCGTTCGCGCGCGCCGAAGAACGAAGTGCCGGCACGTTCTTTGAAAGTTGAAGCTGATCGGGGTTCAACGCTGCACTGGAGACTAGCTAGCTCAGAATGTCCGCCTCCTGCGCCTCATGCGCCACTCTGCCAAGAGTCCACCCGAACGAGCACGTCTGCTCATCGCCTTGAGAAAGTTTGGGCCCCCGATGGCATAATTGAAGGAGCCGTCACGGGAGAGGGACTGGACAGCTCTGATGAATCCAGGCGAACCGACTCATCTCCATCGCTTCTCTCATGACGCAGCATAGAAATCTTCTTGGATGGTGGCGAGGAGCCAAGACACGAATTGATCGATTCCAGCCGTCCTCTTCGCCAGCGCCGAACGAATAACGCCGTAATGTGAACCATCAGGGTGAAAGCCGAGTGGTGCGGTCAGGCGGCCTTTGCGGATATCGTCGATGGCAATGATCTTTGGGCACATGGCCACACCAAGACCGCTGGCTGCGGCCTCCACCATCAGGAAATGATGGTCGAGAAAGCGCGTCGAGCGCGGCTTTGGCGCGTCCGGATGGGCCGTGGACCACCTCTGCCATCCATCCGGCCGGGTCTTTGCAGCAAGCGCGACATAACCGCCGGCAGCAAACCGATCCGTCATGGCGGGGTGCATGACAGGGCCCACTTCCTCCTCGATCAACCGTTCGACCTGCCAGTTAGCATCGATCGCGAAATCCAGCCGGCGGATCGCAATGGTGATACGGTCGCGCGCGAAATCGAACCCCCCACCACCGACAGAAAGATGAAAGTCGATTTCAGGATGGCGATCCTGAAATTCCGAGAGGCGTGGGATCAGCCATCGCATGGCGACGGATCGTTCGCATGACACGACGATCGGCGGTGACAGGTCGACTTTGCGGATATCCTCCAGCGCCGCTGAAACGAGCGACAAAGCGTCTGTCGTCGCCTGCGCGAGCCGCGAACCCTCTCCCGTCAGCCTTAGGCCACGCCCATCAACTTCCAGCAAACGAATGTCGAGGTGTTCGGAAAGTTTGGAAACGCGCCGGCTGACAGCACCGTGCGTCAAATTTAACTCAGCCGCGGCCGCACGCACGGAACCCAGGCGCGCAACGACCTCAAAGGCACGCAGATCATCGAGGGATGGAATGTCCGACCGCTTCATTGGTGACAAACTATCACCGGTATGTTTAAAAGCATATCGATTTCGATCGTTACGGAGGATCGGTCGAGGCGAACGGTTTCTGAAGCGCGGCTCCTCGAATCTGCAGAGTAGGACAGGACGGCAACGTCGCGGATGTTGTCTCCATCGAAGACGGCAGCCGTGTGCTGTGGGAAGCGGCTGCCGCCCTGTAACGTCACATACGCTGCCTCGGTTCCAGACAGGCTGCGAAAGATCGAGCCAAAGATCGATGTTGCAGGTGGTGGGTTAAAGGTAGTTGCAACGCCAAATTGATCTGGCGCGTTGACTCGACGAGGCTATATCGCATGATTGGTGATCGTCTATCACCATATTCCGTCAGTTTATATCGATAGTCCAAGCCGATCCTTTCGTTAGTATGACCGATGCAGCCAAACCAATAGGGTCTCGATCATGCAAGCCAATGCTATTCGCCTCGACTTTCGCTCCGATACGGTTACCCGCCCAACTGCGGAAATGCGCGCGGCGATGGCAGCCGCCGAGGTGGGCGACGATGTGTTGGGGGATGATTTCACGGTTAAGGCGCTCGAGACGCGCGTCGCCGAACTGTTCGGCAAAGAGACGGGACTGCTACTGCCGACCGGTACCATGGCCAATCTGGCCGCGATCATGAGCCATTGCCAGCGCGGAGAGGAATACCTCTGTGGGAATGAGGCCCATGCCTATCTGTGGGAAGCTGGAGGCGCCGCCGTGCTCGGATCGGTCCAGCCGCAGCCCTTGCCAGTCCGGGCTGACGGCACGATCCGCGTCGAAGATCTTCACGCGGCGGTCAAGGCGGACGATCCGCATTTTGCGGTCACTAGACTTATCACAATCGAGAATACGTTCGTCGGGCGGGTACTGCCGCGCGGTCATCTGGACGAGGTTGTCGAGTTTGCACGGGATCGGAAGCTCGCCACTCATCTTGATGGTGCGCGGATATTCAACGCGGCCGCGGCGCTCGGCGTAGATGTCGCTTGTCTGGCTGAGGGCTTCGATAGCGTGTCGGTGTGCCTCTCAAAGGGGCTCGGGACGCCGCTCGGATCAGTGCTGGTCGGGGACGTCACGTTGATCGGGCGGGCACGCCGTTGGCGCAAGATGCTGGGCGGAGGGATGCGGCAGGCGGGAATGGTTGCGGCGGCGGGGCTGTACGCCCTCGATCATCATGTCCAACGTCTGGCTGAGGATCATGCCAACGCCAAGGCTCTCGCTGATGGATTCTCGGAAATCACAGGGCTGACGGTTAAACCGCCGCAGTCCAACATGGTTTTTGTTGAGCTCGCGCCCGAGCTGGCGACCCGGCTATCCGATGAGCTGCGTGAGCGCGGCATTGCGGCTAGTTTTTGGCCAGGTGGGCGAATGCGCTGGGTCACCCATCTCGACGTCGATCGTGCCGCCGTTGACGAGGTTATCGCAGCGGTGCGCGAGGTCACTGAAAGTCGGAGATGAAGACTCCCGGCGAGTTGAACAGGGCAACGTGCGCGGTCGTTCCACGGCTACTTCATCCTACGAAAGAAGCGGGCCTCTTCTGAATCTAGAACGATTGAACGGGTCCTGCGCAGCGGACCTCGACCTTGCCCACCGATCTGCGTCATGGCGTTTGAGGCCGAGAAGCGGCTCATCAAGTGGCGTACGAGCGCGCCGCCTGACGATCATTCGCGTCGACCGAGAGAGCCCCTTTTCGCAGGCGTTCTCCCGTTAGACAGGGCAGAGAACGCCGGGCGCTTCGAGCTGTTTTTCTTCATCGCAGCCGCACCGCGGTTTCAGAATATCGAAAATAATCGCGAGACCAATTTGATCTATATTGACACCAATGGCTAAACCAATTCTATATTGATCGCATAACGATCCTGATTGGTAGCGAATGGTGGTGACCGTGAAAGCAACTCCGACACTTGAAACAAGCCATGCGCCTTCGCAGGCGGCTGCTGTGGCATGCAACGCTCCGACACAACTCTTCATTGGCGGCGAATGGGTTTCCGCAAAGAGTGGTCAGACTTTCGAGGTGATCGATCCTTCGACTGCGGAAGCAATCGCCACAGTTTGTGACGGCGACATCCAGGACGCGATGGCCGCCGTCGACGCGGCTGAAAAAGCAGCCGCGGCCTGGAAGGGAACCTCGCCGCGGCGGCGCTCGGATGTCCTGATGAAGTGTTTTCACCTACTTCTCGAACAAGCCGAGTGGCTGGCGCAACTGATCACAGTGGAAAATGGCAAGGCGCTTCCCGATGCGAGATCGGAAGTCGCCTACGCGGCCGAGTTTTTCCGCTGGTATGCCGAGGAAGCTGTGAGGGCTCCAGGTGAATTTGGACCATCACCTTCGGGCGCAAACCAGATCATTGTGAACCATGAGCCGATTGGTATCGCCGTATTGGTAACGCCGTGGAATTTCCCGGCAGCAATGGCGACCCGAAAAATTGGTCCGGCACTGGCTGCAGGCTGCACCTGCATCCTGAAGCCCGCAGCCGAGACGCCTCTGACAGCGCTCGCGATTGGAGAACTGATGCGGCAGGCAGGTGTTCCCGCCGGCGTGGTCAACATCGTTCCCACGAAAAAAGCCGGTCCTGTGGTCAGTGCAATGCTGCATGACAAGCGAGTGCGGAAGCTGTCGTTCACCGGCTCAACCGGCGTTGGGAGGATCCTGCTGCGCGAGGCCGCGGACCAGGTCGTCAGTTGCTCAATGGAATTGGGCGGCAACGCGCCTTTCATCGTATTCGACGATGCCGACCTGGAAACGGCGGTAACCGGCGCAATGGTTGCAAAGATGCGCAACGGCGGTGAGGCTTGTACGGCCGCAAACCGCTTCTACGTTCAAAGGGGAATTTATGCTGACTTCATTCGGCGCTTCGCCGAGGAGATGGCAGCGCTCAACGTCGGGCCAGGACTGACACCGGATACGCAGCTTGGCCCACTGATCACCGATGCAGCGGTCACCAAGGTGGAGCGCTTGGTAGACGACGCGATCTCCAAGGGAGCCCGGCTGGTGACAGGCGGTAGCAGGCTGAGCGGCGAGGGTTTCTATTATTTGCCAACCGTTCTCGCCAATGTCTCTCCGGACGCCGAGATACTTCGCGAAGAAATCTTCGGTCCGGTTGCGCCAGTGATTGTGTTTGATACCGAGGACGAGGTCGTCGATCTGGCCAACGACACCGAATACGGGCTGGTATCCTATATCTTCAGCCGAGACCTCAAGCGTGTGCTTGCAGTCGCCGGCAGGCTGGAAAGTGGCATGGTCGGAATTAACCGCGGTGTGGTTTCCGACGCTGCGGCGCCGTTCGGCGGCATGAAGCAGAGCGGCCTCGGGCGCGAAGGCAGCCATCACGGCATGCTCGAATATCTCGAAACGAAGTACATCGCCGTCACTTGGTAGGTTGTCTCGAGCAACGCGGTTGCCAGTCGGCGATCATGTGCCGACGTCACGCAGGCTCGAAACACGGAACAACGACGCGGGTGACTGCAGCAAGAATAGGAGAGATGAATGTCCCTACTGAAAACCATCGACCCGAATCCATCCTTCGAGCCGAAGCATAGAGCTGCCGAGCCGGAGCGCCTCATTGCGGGCAGCCCCGCCTTCAGGACCTGGCTCCAGGACACCGCCAAGGATGGCAAGGTCAATACCGGTGTTTTCGAGGCGACGCCCGGTGAAACGCACTCCATCAAGGGCGAAACATTTGAATTTTGCCATCTTGTGCACGGTGTGATCGAGTTGACAGAGAAGGGCAAGGACCCGGTCATTTATAGCGCGGGCGACAGCTTCGTGATGAAGCCGGGCTATGTCGGAGTTTGGAAGACGATCGAGACGGTGCGGAAGATCTTCGTCACCGTTACCTGATCGTTCAGGCAAACGATGCCGTTTTACGCGGCAGGCAAGCCGTTTCGCTCGGCGCCTCTTGCAATGGGGGGCGGGTTTTCCGCCCCCCATTGCTCGTCTTGTGTGTCCGTCTCGTCCGGTACGGTCGGGAAACTCGATCCTTAGCCGCGGCTTCATAGACCCATTGTTCTTATCACTGATGAGCCAGAGACCACGAATGGATGAACTCATGCAAACGGAATCAATCGTTCTTGCGCCTTTCGAGGCGCATCATGTGCGCGGCGCCCTCGCGCTGTCGCGTGCTGCGGGTTGGGCGCACAGGAGGGAAGACTGGGAGATGATACGGTCTCTGAGCGAAGGTCGCGTTGCGCTCACCGGCGACCGGGTTGTGGGTACCGCACTCATGACTCCCTTCGGCGACACTTGCTCAGCCATTAACATGATTATTGTCGACGAAAGCCAGCGTGGCCGGGGATTGGGAAGAAAATTGACCACCGCCGTGTTGGGACTTGCTGGTGAGCGTGAATGCCGATTGACGGCGACGAATGACGGCTTGCCTCTTTATGAAAAACTGGGATTTGTCGCGACCCACCAAATCTTCCGTCATCAAGGCATTGCCGGTAAGGCCGGTGCTCCTGAGAATGTTGAGTGGATCGGGCCTGACGCGCTGCCGGCAGTCAAAGCGCTCGACCGTACGGCATTCGGGGCCGACCGCGACGCGCTATACAATGCCCTGGCGAAGGAGGGGAGTTTCGCCGCCATCCGGAAAGGTGATCATATCGTCGCATTTGCGGCAACGCGGTTGTTCGGAAAGGGTCAAGTCGTCGGGCCTGTTGTTGCGGAAAACTCGGAACAGGCGAGGGACCTGCTTGCCTTCATCCTCTCCAGCAAGGAAGGTCGCATCGTGCGCGTCGATATCCCCGAACAGACCGGCCTTTCGTCACCGCTCGAAGACTGGGGGCTGCGTCGGGAGGGCACCGTCATTGCGATGGTCCGCGGCGCCGCGGGCCAATCTGAAACACCGGCCGTTCAAACTTTCTGCCTTGCGAGCCAAGCTATTGGCTGACGTGAAAGTCTGAAGTGCCTGCCGTCGGGATTGGGCCAACCTGAAAGCGTAGCGCATGATGCGGGTGACGCCGACGCAGCGAGCCCAACGCCGTCGGGGCTGCGATGGAACGCATCAAACTTCTCAATAGCGTTCTTGGGTCAAGCTTGCTTGCAGGGGCCGCAACAGCGTCTTCGGCGCCATACGGTTAGCGTCGGCGCCGCGAACCCGCCGATGAAGCAGCTCTGGCGGAGCCGGAGAGAAAGCATCCGAGATGGTGCTTGCTCCGCGTCGAACCCGCTGCACCGGCAACCTCAGCGCCGCCTGAGAGAGTATCCTTCCCGAGCGGTCCGCACAGAGCGTTGCTCAGCGTTGATCGAGCAACTTGATCTGGAGATCTTCCCAATGCTCCTGGAAGGCATCGCGCGCCGTATCGTAGTGGCGGCTTCTCAAGCTGTCGATGAGCCGCTCGTGTTCTTCCGCCATCTCTTCGGCGGTGGCGTAGAAATCCTGCCGCTGTGCCAGGAGGAGTTCGATCTCGCCCTCGAGATCTGAATAGGTCCGCTTCAGCCGAGCGCTGCCGCTGGCGGCGATGATCGCACGATGGAAGTCGCGGTCCGCAGCAACCAGCAGGGATCTGTCGGAGGATAGCGTCGACCTGTGCATAACGTCGACCGCCTCCAGCGCCTGAGATGGGATGACGCCGGTCAGCACGATCAGACGAATGGCCTCGCCCTCGATGGCGCCGCGCACGCGTGTGATATCGACAATATCGTCTGGTCCGAATTCGGGCACCACAAAGCCTCGGTTCGGTATCTGACGCAGCAGGCCCTGGGTGACGAGCACCTGGGCTGCTGTACGGAATGTGTGCCTCGAGGTCGAATGCTCTTCGCACATCTTCACGTCGCGGAGGAACTCGCCCGGTCGGAAATCCCCCGACAAGACGCGTCGTCGCAAGGCGTGTGTCAGGGTTTCCACCGCGCTAGCGGGCAAGGGCTCGACATTCATCTCAAGATCTTCGGCTTGATGCTTGGTGGGCAGCGGCGGCATGGCTATGGCTCTGCTCGTTGAGTTTGTTCGTATACCTACGCCATATGCGGCGGCGCAGGGCAAGGCAGATGATATGTGCCGCCCGGCTGCACGGGGGCGGGTTCCTAGATCTGCACGGACCGAAGCGCCTCGTCGACACCCTCGAGCAGACGCGCCGCGTTGGCCGATGTGAAGATCAGCGGGGGCCTGATCTTCAGGATGTGCGCGTCCGCTCCCGTGGCGGAAATGAGGATACGCCGGTCGCGCAAGGCATTGACGGCTGCAAGCGCGCGGTCCATGTCCGGCGTCTTCCGGTCCCGATCCTTGACGAGTTCGACGGCGAAATAGAGGCCGGCCCCGCGAACATCGCCGACGAATTCATATTGTTTCTGTAGGTTCCGGAGGCCGTTGAGGATTTCGCCGCCGACCTTGACGGCATTCTCCAGCAGGCCTTCTTCGAGGATCGTGTCGAGCACCGCTCTTGCAGCGGCGATAGCGACGGAGTTGCCCCCAAACGTGTTGAAGTAGCGCATGCTGGATCCGAACTCGGCGACGAGCTCGGGCCGCAGGACGACGCCGGCAACGGGATAGCCGTTGCCCATGGGCTTGCCCATAGTGACGATATCCGGATCGACCTTGTGTCGGGAGTGACCCCAAAGATGGGTGCCGGTTCGCCCGAATCCGGATTGAACCTCGTCGGCAATGAACAGGCCGCCCGCCTTGCGCACCACTTCCGCCACCGGCGCCAATACGTCCGTCGGGTCGACGTAGAGACCATCGGAGGAGAAGACGGAATCGGCGATGAAGGCCGCTAGGCCGCCGCCATGCCGCTCCATGTCGGCGATCTGCCGCGCGACATCCTCCGCCATCCGCCGGCCGATTTCCTCGACGGGGAGGCGATAGGAATCCGGCGCGGCGACCGTGCGAAGATAGGGATCAAGGGCCGACTTCTTGCCGAGCGACGGCGAGATTGCCGCCACCGCGCCGCTGTTGCCGTGATAGGCTTCGGCCGTGACGATGACGCCGGTCCTGCGCGTGTGGTAACGCGCGATACGCAAAGCGAGATCGTTGGCTTCCGAGCCCGTGCATGTGAACATCGCGCATCCGGTTCGACCGAGTTCGCCACCAAACGTATTGATCAGGGCTTCGGCATAGTCCAGCAGTGGCTCCTGCATGTAACGCGTGTGGGTACAGAGTACCTCGAGCTGCTTCTGGATCGCCTCGACGACACGCGGATGAGAGTGACCCAGGGACACCACGTTGTTGTAGGCATCGAGATATTCGTTTCCGTGCTTGTCATAGAGGAACACGCCCTTACCACGGGAGATCTCAACCGGTGACTTGTAGAAGAGCCGATAAGCTGGCCCGAGCAGCCTTTGCCGCCTGGCTACATGCGCCCGATCTTCACTTGTGAGATGAGACGTGTCCTGAGGGTTGAAGCCATTTGGCATGTCGCCACGGAAGCCCTTGGGCAGGGTAGTCGCTTCTTTGGACATTGCTGTTCCTATCGTGTCAGAAGATCGGAAATCTGTGCGGTCGAAATCGAGTGGAACCACTCGAGGTGGGCCCAGCCGGCTTCGGTATTGCGCAGGATATAGCGGCTGTTCTCCGGGAAGATTTCGGCGCGCCAGCACGTCAGCAGCGCACGGACCGCAAGACGGCCCATTGACAGGAAGGGGATGAGCCGGAGTTCCTCATCCGTCAGTTCGGCATGGCGGAGATAACCGCGCAGAACATCGCGCGGTTCGTCAAACAGGTCACGCCGGTTCCCATGGTCGAATGTTTTTGGCATCTGGTTCATCAATGCCGTGGAGACATCGACGGCGATGGCGGTACGGACCGCATCGCCGAAGTCGATGACGCCGGTCAGGAACTGCGGACTGGCATGATCGACGACCAGGTTCGACGTATTGAAGTCGTTGTGAAGCACTTGCCGCCGGCACAGGTCGAGCTTCGGCTTGACTTCGGCAAACCGCTCGAGCGCACGGACCGTCCAGGCCCGCTTGCCGCCTCCCGGGATGAAGCTCAACAGATCGGTGAGGTCGAGCAAATGGGTGACGTCCCATGCCACCGTCCGGCCGTCTGCGGGGTGCGAGAAATCGGCCATGGAATGACGCAGCTTTGCCAGGATTTCGCCGATCCGTTCACGCTGTGGGGCTGTGCAAGATGTCCGGTCGAGCGGAGTACCGGCAAGGAAGGTAATGAGCCGCACAGCGCGCCGCTCGCCGGCACTGGTGGTGACGATGGGCAAATCCGCGCCCTCGAGGTCGCTAAGTGCACGGGGGATGGGTAGATCAAGGGCCCGCTGCTCGAGATGACGCATCAGCGCGACCTGGAAATCGAGTTCCTCCATCCGCTCGGAAGGATGAGCGATCTTCAGCACGAACTTCCCCCAGGCGGCGCAGTCGAGGAGGAACGTGTCGTCTTTCTCGGTTTCAAAACGCGTAACAGAGCCACGCGCGCCATATAGTCGTTCGGCGATTTCTTCGGCTTCCGCAGCGCCGACGCGATGGCACGCCTCGGAAAGCTCAGGGACGCGGGCTGGCCCATACTGATGCTTGTGATCCATCTTCAACTCATTCAGATCCTGCCTCGGGAATGGGCAGCTTATGGCCTCACTATCGCACATCTCAATTTTTGTACAACAATTTATTCTTCGCCGAGACTTTTTGCCACTGGGTTGGATCTCTTTCCGGCGATTGACGGTTGACGACTGCGCAGGCGTTCTGAAGGATTCGTGTGCAGGAAACCTTAATTTTCAGCTATATAGTGAGAAAGCCGTGTTTCTTGAAGAGCGACGTATTAAAGCTGCCGCAAGGCGGCAGGATGATTGATCACTAAAAAATTGTTGGACAATATGTTGCCATCGCAACAAAGTTATGCCAGTGTGCCCCCACTGGCGGGAATGCAGCAAACAAGTTGGAGTGCTCCGCTTGAGTGGATGGATCCGGCATCAGCAAAGGCAGAGGAAATGACCAGTTACGGATTCGTAAAGCTACCTGCGCCGCTGCCGCATTGGGGTCTATCTGAACCGCAACCTCTTTAGACTGGCGGCAAGCCGCTACGATGACCTTGGATAGGCACAGCGTTGCCATGAACATTGGAAGGAAGACACGCCATGACTCAATTTCGACCGAAGTACGTGACCTTCGACTGCTACGGCACGCTCACGAATTTCGATATGGCCGGCGCTGCGCGACGCGTTTACGGCGAGCGCCTCTCCCCTGAAGCCATGGCCGCCTTCGTCGAGGCTTTCAGGGGCTATCGCCTTGACGAGGTGCTGGGCCCATGGAAACCGTTCCTCGAGGTGGTGCACAATTCAATCGAACGCAGCTGCAAACGGATCGGTATCCCGTTCAAACCCGAAGACGCGCAACGCATCTATGACGAGGTGCCAACCTGGGGTCCGCACCCGGACGTCCCGGCTGGCCTGTCCAGGGTGGCCAAGGAAATTCCGCTGGTCATCCTCTCGAACTCCATGAACAGCCTGATCATGTCGAACGTGGAAAAACTGGGCGCGCCCATCCATATGGTCATCACGGCAGAAGAAGTCGGGGCATACAAGCCTCTGATGAAGGGCTTCGAATACATGCTCGACAAGCTCGGCTGCGGGCCCGAAGACATTACTCATGTGTCCTCATCCTTCCGCTACGACCTGATGACCGCCTATGACCTGGGCATCAAGAGCAAGGTCTGGGTCAACCGCGGACATGAGCCGGCCAACCCCTTTTACGAATACACCGAGATCAAGGACATCGGTGGGCTAGCCGCCGCCGTCGGCCTGGAGCCAGCTCTCAAGCGCGCCTGAAAGAACCAGGGCTCAGGCGCTGTTGCTATGATGAGACCGGGGCGCTCCGTTCCGCCCCTTCTCTTTCGCAGCAAAGCGGCACGCTGTCACGCATCTGATGAGCCACCATCAAATGAGTGAACGGCGGGCGTGTAAAGCCATCGGCGTTTGCCGGATGACGATCCGTTACGAAACCCGACGCGACGACGATCATGGCCTTCGCGAGCGGATGAAGGCGTTGGCGCATGAACGCCGCCGCTTCCTTATCGACGCCTTCATGTGCTGCTCAGGCGCAAGGGTCACCTTGTGAGCCACAAGAGGCTCTTTCCGGCTCTATCGGGAGGAGAAGCGACGGTGCGCAAGCGCGGCGGCCGCAAGCGAGTGATCGGCACCCGAGCACCGATGCTGATCCCGATGGCAGCCAAGGACCGTTGGTCGCTGGACTTCGTGTCGGATCAACTCACCGATGGCCGCAGGTTCCGCATTCTGACGGTCGTCGACGATTGCACCAGGGGATGCCGGGCACTCGTCGCCGATACATCGCTTTCCGGCCTGCGGGTCGCCCGTGAGCTGGATCGGATCATCGAGGAACGTGGCAAGCCGAAGATGATCGTCAGCGACAACGGCAGGGAGTTCACCAGCAACGCGATCCTGCAATGGACGGATCCGACCAAGGTGGATTGGCACTCGTGCAGGGCAACCGATCCAGAACGCCTTCATCGAAAGCTTCAATGGGCGGCTGCGAGATGAGTTCTTGGATGAAACGCTCTTCTCTCGTCGTCGTGCCGGACTATGTCTTGCGCCGTGCGAGCACGAAATCGTGGCTCACGTCCCAGAAGTCGCCGGCAAACGCGTAGGTCTTTGCACGCTCGGGGTCGTGCACCCGGTCGAATTTCGCCAGCAGGCTTTCCTTCACGCCGAAGACCGCATCCGAATTGATGTAGGGATCATCCGGATCGAAGATGTGCGTTGTCAGCGTCTCGAAACCGTCGGCGCCGATGATGTAGTGAAGATGCGCCGGCCGATAGGGATGACGGCCGAGATGGCCGAGCAGCTGGCCGACCGGACCGTCATCAGGGATCGGATAGTATTTCGGCTTCACGGCCCGGAACCAGTAGTGGCCGTCGGGTCCGGTCCTGAAGATGCCGCGCAGGTTGAAGTCGGGCTGGATGCCCTTCTGCTGCACGTCGTAGAAGCCTTCGTCGTTGGCCTGCCAAACGTCGATGACAGCGTTGGCGATCGGCTTGCCCTCAGTGTCGAGGATGCGGCCCTCGACAACCATGTCCTCGCCCTTGTGGTCGAGGCAGATATTGGCACCCATCGGCAGTTCCGGGGCGTCGGCGACGTGAAACGGCCCCAGCACCGTGCTTTCCGAGGCGCCCGAGGGCTTGCGGTTGTTGATGGCATCGACCAGCATCGACACGCCGAGCACATCCGACAGCAGGATGAATTCCTGCCGCCATTCGTTGCACATCTGGCCGGTGCGGGTCAGGAACAGGATCGCCTGCATCCATTCGTCCTGCGTCGGCTCAAGCTCCTTGACCGCCTCGTGCAGCTTGCGGGTGACGACTTCCATAACCTGCTTGAGCCGCTCGTCCTTGGCGCCGGCATTGCGGCCGGTTACGACCTCGACCGAGTTCTCCTCGGTGAAATAGCCCTTTTCATGCGCTTCCATGTCCGCCTCACCGATCGAGTATGGATTTGAGGACACGCCGCAATTCGGCTTCGGGCGAGGCGACCATGCCTTCCGAGCGCCATGCGACATGATGGTCGGGCCGTACCAGCACCACGCCGGCATCGCCGACCTCGCGGGCGCGGGCCCAGTCGCCATAGTGATCCTGCCACTCTTGCCGGGGGCCGATGAGATGCGTCGTGATCGGCAGGCCGAGTTCCGCCGACAGGGCATCGGCCGCCTCGACCCACGCGCGGCCACCGATGCCGGTCAGGAGCGTGAACTTGCCGTGGCCGCAAAGATCGAGCGTCGAGGCCTTCCGGTTGGAATCGTTGAACAGCCAGGCATGCGGAAGGCGCGCGCCGGGCCAGGTCGTCTGCTCGAAATGCAGTTCGGGATCGCGGGCAAACGCCGGTTCGGGTTGGCCGTCGGTGGCCACCGCGCTTGAACGGTAGCGCTGGTTCATCTCCACGCCGTGGGCGTCGAACTCGTAGACCTTGGCGGCGATCGCCGCGCGCAGCGCCGCGCGCTGGGTCTCGGCGGCCGGTGTGTCCTCGCAGCGGCGGTCCATATTCTCCTGCATCTTCACCGGATCGATGGAGTCGAGCAGACCCAGCGCGCCGAAGATCGGGCCGAATTCCTCGATCGACTTGTTGGCGCGGGTGACGATCTGCTTGGCCACCGGCGCGCGCTCGTCGGTATAAGTCTCGAGCAAGGCGGGGCCGGCCTCGCCCTCGATCACCATGGCGAGCTTCCAGGCGAGGTTGAAACTGTCCTGGATCGAGGTGTTGGAGCCCAGCCCGTTTGAGGGCGGATGGCGGTGGATCGCATCGCCCATGCAGAAGACGCGACCCTTGTGGGCACGGGCGGCGTAGCAATTGTTGACAGTCCAGGTCGAAACCGAGGTGATTTCGATGTCGATATCGGGATCGCCGATCAGGTCGCGGGCGACGCCCTCGGCAAAGGCGTTGTCGACGTCGGGCACGCCCTCGTTGATGTCGTAGCCCCAGTTGATCAGCCATTCGTTCCAGGGCCGGACCATGCGCACGAGGCCCATGCCGATGCCGCCGACATTCGAGCCCGGCTGCAGCACCCAATAGAGCACCGAGGGCCGGTGGGCGACATAGCGGGTCAGGTCGGCCCTGAAGATGATGTTCATCGAGCCGGCGACACCCATCTTGCCCTCGAAGGGAAGGCCGATGTGCTGGGCGACCAGCGAATTGCCGCCGTCGGCACCGACCAGATATTTCGAGCGGACGGTGAAGTCCCTGCCAGTGAGGCGGTCGCGGCAGGTCGTTGTGACGCCCTCGGCGTCCTGTTCGTGGCTGATATATTCCGTTGACATCCGCGCTTGCGTACCGCGCGAGCAGGCGGTCTTGAACAGAAGCGGTTCCATGAGGGTCTGCGGCAGGTCGTTCATCTCCGTCGGCGAGGAGAGCAGGTGCTCGGCCTTGGAATTGGGATGGTTGCCCCAGGTCTTGAGCCGGCCGAGTTCCTCGCCTGATAGCGAGGCGCAGAACACGTTCTCGCCCATGATCGCCTGCGGGCTGCAATGCAGGTAGGCTTCCGCCTCGACGTCCTGGCCCAGGTCGCGCAGCACTTCCATAGTGCGCTGGTTGGTGATGTGGGCGCGCGGCGTGTTGGCGAGCCAGCGGTAGCGGTTGATTGCCATGTTCTCGATGCCGTAGCTCGAAAGCAGCGCCGCGGCCGCCGAGCCCGCCGGTCCGGTACCGATGATCAGTACGTCAGTTGTTATGTCAGCCATGAGGCCCTCCCTTGGTCCCTTGATGATTGGGTCCGCGCTTGAGGATGCGGCGGACCGGAAAGAGTTCAATGCCGGTGCGGTCGGAGGCGAGGCCCCAGAGGCCACGCGGCGCGAAAAGCATTGTCACGATGGCGAGCGCCCCCATCAGCAGCAGGTACCAGGACCCGTAGCTCGACAGCGCGTTCTGCATCAGGAAGAAGACGATGACGCCGACGATCGGCCCCTCGATCGTGCCGATGCCGCCGATCACGACGATGAAGATGATATAGGCCGTCCAGTCGGTGAGCGAGAAGGCGGCCTCGGGTGAAATCCGCGCCTTCTGCAGATAGGTGAGCGCGCCTGTTATGCCTGTGAGGAAGGCGGTGACGACATAGACCGTCGCTTTCATCCGCATCGCGTCGACGCCGAGCGCGCGCGCGGCGACTTCGTTGTCACGCACGGCGGCGAGGCCGAGGCCGTTGCGGCTCCTGAGCAGACGGTACATGGTGCCCATCGTGGCCGCGAGCAGGATGAGCGCCACCCAGAAGGTCAGCGCATCGACCGCCGCCGCCGACTTGAGTCCCAGCGTTTCCTTGAGGAAGCCGATGCCGATCATGTCGCGGGTGGCGTCGCGCGGCAGCGACGTGCCGGTGCCGCCTCCGAGCGCCTTCCACTGGGCGAACAGCAGGCGGCCGACTTCGGCGATCACCCAGGTACCGATCGCGAAATAGGGTCCATGCAGCCGGAAGGCGAAGAAGGCGGTTGGCACCGAGACGAGCGCTGCGAAGACGCCTGACAGCAGCACCGCCAGAAGCGGATCGAGCCCGAGCAGGATGACGAAGCTGAAGAGCGCATAAGCGCCGCAGCCGACGAAGAGCTGCTGGCCGACCGAGATCAGGCCGGCATAGCCGGCAAGCAGGTTCCAGTTCTGGGCCAGCACCAGCATGGTCAGGATGAAGAACAGATCCTGGACGACGCCGCGCGAGGCGAAGAAGGGCGTTAGCGCCAGGAGCAGCATCGCCGCGATTGCAACAATGCCGAAGGCCGTCGACAGTGTCGTGCGCGTCTCGACGCGCCAGCGCGACCCGCTGGCGCCGGCGGCGGTCGTAGGGGGCGAGGCTTCCCGGTTCGCCACCATGTCAGTCCACCGCCCGCGGGAACAGTCCGCGCGGCCTCACGAGAAGCACCAGGAGAAAGGCGACATGGCCGGCGAGGATCTGCCATTCGGGATTGATGGCGGCGCCGAGAGTCTGGGCGACGCCGAGGATCACGCCGCCGGCGAGCGTGCCCCAGAGCGAACCGAGCCCGCCGATGATCACGGCTTCGAAGGCGTAGATCAGGCGCGCCGGTCCCGCCGTCGGGTCGAAAGTGGCGCGGGTGCCGAGATACAGCGCGGCGATTGTGACGACGACCATGGCGAGGCCGGTGGCGGTGGCGAAGATGCGGTTGGGGCGGATGCCCATCAGCCCGGCGGTCGCCACGTCGTCCGACGTCGCTCGGAAAGCGCGGCCAAGCGCGGTACGGTAGATCAGCTGGTTGAGCGCGACGACGACGAGGATCGCCGAGGCAAAGGTGAGGAGCGGCATCACGCCGGCACTCAATACGCCTATACCGAGGGAAGCGGATTCGAGCGTGCCGGCCGAGATCCGGCGGCTGTCGGCGCTGAAGCTTTCCAACAGCCCGTTTTGAATGACGATCGACAGGCCAAATGTCACTAGCAGCGGGGGCAGGATATCCTTGCCGAGCGTGCGATTGAGCAGGTGATATTGCAGGACCCAGCCGATGCCGAACATCACCGGCGCCGCGATCAGCGCCGCGATGAAGGGGTTGATCTGTAACGCCGACACCAGCTGTAGGATCAGGAACGCGGCGCAGACGATGAGGTCGCCATGCGCGAGGTTGACCAGCCGCATGATGCCGAAGACGAGGCTCAGCCCCGCCGCAAACAGTGCATAGAGGCCGCCGAGCAGAATGCCCTGAAAGATGGTATCAAGCCAGTTCATGTCCCTCGGCTCCAAAATAGGCGGCATGGATGGCGGATCGGTCGAGATCGGACGGGCGGCCCGAGAGCGTGACGCGGCCCTCCATCATGCAATAAACGCGGTCGGCGACCTTGAGCGCCTGGGCGATGTCCTGCTCGACGATGACGATCGCGGCACCCGCGATACGGATGCGCGGGAAGGCGGCATAGATGTCGCGGATGACGATGGGGGCGAGGCCGAGGCTCAGTTCGTCGCAGAGCAGCACTTCCGGATTGGACATCAGCGCCCGGCCGATTGCCACCATCTGCTGCTGACCACCGGAAAGCGCGGTGGCCGGGTAATTGCGCCGTTCGGCGATGACAGGGAAGAGGTCGTAGACCGTCCCGAGCGACCATGGCCCGTCGATCTTCCGGCCATAAGTCCCGACGAGGAGATTTTCCTCGACCGTGAGCGACGGGAAGAGCTTGCGGCCCTCCGGCACCAGCGCGATGCCGCGCGCCATGACATCGGGAGCGGGCAGCGCACCGATCTCCGTGCCGCGATGGAGAATGTCGTTCGGTGCATTTCGGATGGTGCCGGCGATCGAGCGCATAAGCGTCGACTTGCCGGCGCCGTTCGCGCCGATGACCGCGATCATCTCGCCCGCGTCGAGCGTCAGGTCGACGCCGAAAAGCGCCTGGAAGTCGCCATAGGAGGCCCGGAGGCCACGTGTTTCGAGAAGCGGTGCCATCAGACCTCCATGCCGAGATAGATCTCGCGGACTTCGCGCGAGGCCATGATCTCGGCCGGCTGGCCGATGCCGATCACCCGGCCGAAATTCAGCACCAGCAGCCGCTCGGCCACTGAGTTCAGCGCATGGAGCACATGCTCGATCCAGATGATGCTGATTCCCTTCTGGTGGACACGGCGGATCGTGGCGACCAGCTGGTTGCATTCGCCCTCGGTGAGACCGCCGGCGATCTCGTCGAGCAGCAACAGTTTCGGCTGAGTGGCGAGCGCGCGGGCGAGTTCGAGCCGCTTGCGCTGGAGCAGCGACAGCGAGCCGGCCGGATCGTTTGCCCGGTCGATCAGTCCTGTTTCCTCGAGGATATTGGCGCAGGCGTCCGCCACTTCGTGCTCGGACTTCGCCGCGCCGAAGGCCGCCGATACCAGCAAATTCTCGTAGACCGTCAGCCGCTCGAAGGGCTGCGGGATCTGGAAGGTGCGGCCCATGCCGGCGAGACAGCGCTGCATGGGCGACAGGTGGGTGACGTCCCGGCCGTCGAATTTCACAATGCCGGAGGCGACCCCGATATTGCCGTTGATCAGGTTGAACAGCGTCGACTTGCCCGCGCCGTTCGGCCCGATGACGCCGAGCGCCTCGCCGGGCTCGACCGAAAAGCCGATCTTCTCCGCCACCACAAGGGCGCCGAAGCTCTTAGACACGGTTTCAAGTTCGAGTATGGGCATGAGGTCTTCCGGTCAGTCTTGCTTCTCGGCGATCGGTCGGACGTTCGTTGCTGGCATGGGCGGCGGCCCCGCCATCAGGCCAGCGCTTCCATCTTGCCGCCGAGCGGCACGTTGGTCGCGAGCCCATTTTCGACCACGACGAGGTCGTAGCCGCCGCCGGATTTCAGCCGCCACTGACCGCCGACCAGCGGCGTCTTGGCGACGTTCTTCTGCGCGAAGGGCGGCAGCTTGTCCGAGCCCCAGGAGATCGGGCCGACCAGCGTGTCGAGCTTGGTGTCGGCGATCGCCTTGGCGACGGACGCGCCTTCGCCGATAGCCTCGGCACGCTTCATCACGTCGACAGCGATCTCGAAGAGCGCATGCGCAAAGCCGATCGGCTGCGTCCACGGACGCCCGGTTGCCTTGGAGAAGGCGTCTGCGACCTCCTTGGTGCTCTGGCCGGTCAGCGACGACTTGAACGGATGGGTCGGCGTCCACCACACTTCGGTCGACAGGTTGTGGCCGGCATCGCCCAGCGACTCAACGGTCTGCGGGAAGAGCAGCGCCTTGCCGATCGAGGCGACCTTCGGCTTCAGGCCCTGCTGCTTGGCCTGGTTCCAGAAGGTGGTGAGGTCGGGCGGAATGACAACGCCGGTGATGATTTCGGAATTGGCCTGCTTGAAGGCGTTGATCTGTGCGGAGAAGTCATCCGTTAGGTTCTGGAAGCGGCCCGGATCGGTCAGGCTGTAGCCGAGCTTTTCGAGTACCGGCGGAAAGCCCACCACCTTGTCGCCCCAGGCATTGCCGTCGCCGTCGTTGGGGAAGAGGCCGCCGACCTTTTTGTTGCTCTCGACCTGGCTCCACATGCCGGTGAAGACGGCGATGATGTCCTCGAGCCCCCAGAAGAAGTGGTAGGAATAATTGAATGGCTTCCAGGAGGCCGGGTCACCGGGATTGGCCTGCTGGCCGATGAACCAGGGCTGCCAGGGCGCGACGGTGGAGATGCAGGGCATCTCCTCCGCCTCGCAGGTGGTCGAGACCGGGTTGGTGGTCTCCGGCGTCGAGGAGACGAGGACGAGATTGACCTCGTCGTCGACGATCAGTTCCTTGGCGACTTCAGCGGCGCGGTTGGGGTTGGACTGGCTGTCCTTGACCACGACCTCGTATTCGAGGCCCATCTGCTTGGCCGTCTCGAGGAAGTTGGTGACGACGAAGGTGTCCGCCTCGCCGAACGCCGCCAGCGGTCCGGTCTGCGGACTAACATAGCCGAGCTTGACCTTGGTGGTCTGGGCGATGGCCGGCGCGGCGAGGCCGGAAGTGGCCACCAGCGCGCTGCCGGCCGCGGTCGTTTTGAGGAAATCGCGTCTCGTAAACATGCTGCCTCCCATGATCTTCATTCCTCCGAAGGGCCGGTCCATCACCGGCCAATGTCTCTCTATTGATCGGGCCGGCGACCCTCCCAGGCTGCCTGCAACAGTGCCCGGATCGAGGCTCGGTCGATCGGGCGCGGATTGTAATAGGGGTTCTGCCCCGCGATTTCGGCGGCGCGGTCGAGGTCGCTCTCCTCGAGTCCCAGCTCGTGCAGCGTCAGCGGTGCGCCGAGCGATTTGGCGAAATCCCAGAGCCCGCCGCCGATCGTGCCGCCAAAGATTTCCGCGGCGCCTGAAAGCGCCTCCCCGGCGGCGGATGCGTTGAAGCCCGCCGTATGCGGCAGCATCACCGCATGGGTCTCCGCATGCGGTAGGTCGTAAGAGCCGCCGAGCGTGTGGCAGATCTTGTGGTGCAGCGCCATGCCGACGGCACCGAGAACGGTACCACAGAGCCAGGCGCCGTAGAGCGCTTTGGACCGGGCCTCTGGGTTCCGGGGCTCCCGGACGATGTCGGGCAGGCTGTCGGCGAAGGCGCGCAGGCCCTCTAACGCCATCAGGCTGGAGACCGGGTTGCGGTCCTCGGCATAGAGGCCCTCGATCGCGTGCGCCATGGCGTTCAGCCCGCTCGTCACGCTCATGCCGACGGGCAGGCCGAGCGTCAGCGCCGGATCGTAGATGACGATCTCGGGGATGATGGATTCATGCCGCACCGTGGTCTTGCGGCCGCCTTCGGTCTGGCCGAGGATGTTGGTGACTTCCGAACCGGCATAGGTTGTCGGTACGACGATCTGCGGGATGTTGGTGCGATAGGCCATGGCCTTGCCGAGCCCCGTCGTAGAGCCGCCACCCAACGACACGACGCAGTCGGCGGCGAGTTCGGCCGCGCGCGCCACCGCCCGTTCGGTCACCTCGACTGGCGTGTGCATGCTGGCCTCCGCGAGAATGCCGACGGAAAGCGCGCCGAGGCGGTCGGACAGCGCCCGGCCGTCTGCAGCCTGGTGGGGCGTGGTCAGCACCAGCGCGCGGCTGCAGCCGAGCTTCTCGACCCATAGCCCGACATTGGCACTCGCACCGTTCGCGAAGACGATTCGCGCTGCACTTCCCTGGTAGGTGAATGAAAGCGTCATGTGGATGCCCGTCCCTTCCTGGCCCGCACCATCACGAAGGTGAAATCCAGCGCCCAGCCGTCGCCTCCGTCTGCCGGCTCGAATTTGCCGATCAGTTCGTCCTTGACGCCGAAGAGCGCGTCCCGGCCGAGATCGGGATCGGAGCCGTCATAGACATGGGTGCTGATGGTCTCGAAACCGTCGGCCTTGATGAGGAAATGCAGATGCGCCGGCCGGCGCAGCGGAAAGCCGAGGCTGCCGAGCAACCGGCCCACCGGCCCGTCCGCCGGCACCGCATAGCCGCCCGGCCTGACCGTCCGGTAACGGAACGCGCCTTTCGCATCCGTGGTGAAGACGCCGCGCAGGTTAAATTCGGGCTGCTGGTCCGGCTGCTGGTTTTCATAGAACCCGTCGGGATTGGCCTGCCAGGTCTCGACCGTTGCGCCGGCGACAGGATTGCCGTCGAGATCGCGCACCGTTCCCGTCACCCACAGGACGGGTCCGGAGCCGTCGAGCGAAATATTGGCGCCGAGCGGCAGCCGCGGCGCGTCCGCCCGGTAGAAGGGGCCGCGTACGGTGTTGGGCGTCGCGCTCCTGGGGCGGCGGGTGTTGATCTCCTCGATCAGCGCCGTGACACCCAGCAGGTCCGAGAGCAGGACCCACTCCTGCCGGCGGCCGTCGCTGGCGTGGCCGACATCGGTGAGGAACTCCATCGTTCGCCGCCAGTCGGCCTGGCTCGGGCGCGTTTCCTGGATCAGTTTGTGCAGGTGGGTGATGAAAGGGACCATGAACCCCTGCAGCCGCATGTCGGCATGCACGTCCAGCCTCTCGGCCACGAGCTGCGCGGAATTGCTTTCGCTGAACGGTTTTCCCGCCATGGTTCCTCCCATGAGAGGGAAGCTAACAGATGTGATTTTGCCGGTTGATAATTTATTTCGGGATTTATATGCATATTTGTTATGAAGATCGACGAACGGCATCTGGTGCAGCTCGCGGCGGTCGTCCAGTCGGGCAGCGTCACCGAAGGCGCGACGATGCTGGGGCTCAGCCAGCCCGCGGTGTCGCGCACGCTGGCCATGCTGGAAAAGCGCCTGGGTGAGCCGCTGTTCATCAAGGGCCGCCGGCCGCTGCAGCCGACGCCGCTCGGCAGGGCGCTCGCCGATCACGGCCAAGCCGTGCTGACCGCGTCGCGCAAGGCATCGGCGCTGGTCGAGGGTTTCCGGCATGGTCGGACGGGCCTGGTGCGCGTCGGCGGCACCCCGTTCTTCATGGATGCGCTGATATCGGGAATGATCGCCGGCTTCCAGAACGCCCTTCCCGAGGTGCGGATCGAGCAGAGCTACGGCTATCTCACGGAACTGCGCGCGGCGATCATCGCCGACCGGATCGATCTCGCCATCTGCCCGATCGATGTGCTGGACGAGGGCTCCGGCATGCATTTCCAGGAGCTTCTGCCGGGCCGAAACGTCGTCGCCTGCCGGGTGACGCACCCTCTGCTGCTCAAGCGAAAGCTCGCCGGTCCCGAACTGCTCGACTATCCCTGGATCGCGCCGCCGCCCGGTAGCCCTCTTCTGTCCGACCTGCGCAGCCTCGTGCTGTCACTTGGTGCCACCGAGACCAAGATCCGCTACGCCGGCGGCTCGCTGACCAGCGCGATCAACTACATGAAGGCCAGCGACGCGCTGACGATCCTGCCGCACAGCGTCGTGTTCGCCTATCGCAACGACAAGGCGATCACGGCGCTCCCCGTCCACATCCCGCATCCGGAGCGGGCGCTCGGCTTGCTTCGACGAACGGGAGATCCGAGCGCCCCGGCGATCGAGGCATTCGCCGCGTATATCCGCAAGAGCTTCGAAAATCTCAGGCACCTGATCAAGCGCCACGAACAGTCCGTGGTCTGGGGAATCTAGAGGGGCCTGTCGAGTGGGATGTCTTCAATCTGAGTTCTTTCTGCCCGGCGCCGGGCTATCGCACGGCCGGCAAGGCGATCCGTTCGATCGTGTAAGGCCGTGCGTTTAACGCCAACAACGGTGGCGTTCTGGCCGACATGGCTGCCGAAGGTGCCAGGGGTGACAATGCTTCCGAAGTTCCACGTAGCCGAAGATCTGCGCACGGGAAGGTTGGTCCATGTCCTTCAGAACTGGTCGCTGCGGACTTGTGGCTGACACTCTATTACCCGCCGTACAAGGCGCTACCACCGCGCATTGCCTCATTTTCAAAATTCTTCGAACAACGAGTACCGGCGTTTACCACGGCGGTGGAATGACCATCGCCGTGGTAAAGTGGTTTCCGACCATATCACGGCTTCCTGCGCAGGCTTGCACAGAGATTTTAACCTCATCTCGCCACTGGCCGTTCACCCATGGCAGCGCTCGCCGCGGCTGCTAACCTTGTTGTCGAGCGAAGCCGCGCATCCTTCGCTGCGCGGCTCCCTATCTGATCAGGCCGGAAGCTGGAAATAGGCGTTTGCCGCCAGGACCACAGCCAGGCCGGCAGCCAGTGCGGCGTAGGGCAGGATGCCGGCTTTCCTGACCCCCAGGTCCTGACCGACGAGGCCGAGGTCCTCCATCGCGCCGGCCGGGAACTTGCCGCCGTCACGCACGTAGTGGCGATAGGCAAAGACCGGCAGGATGAGGGCGGCGAAGGTGAAGCCGACCCAGAGCGCATTGGAATATCCCCAGACCTTGGCGCCTGCGCCGAGGAAGAGCGCATTGACGAAGGCGAGAACGGTGTTGAGGCCGATCAGCCAGGTCGGTGCCTTCCACGGGCGGGCGACATGCCCTGAATCCATGCGGTGGATCCAGCCGGCATTGAGGTTGAGGAAGTTGAAGATGATGTAGCCGACATTGGAGACGGCCAGCACGAAGAAATAGCCGGCCACGTCGGAGGCGATGGCAAGCAGGATGAGGTTGAAGACGAAGTCGGTCCACATGGCGCGGGTGGGCGCGCCGTGTTCGTTCACGTGGTCGAGATATTTCGGCAGCCAACCGTCTTTCGCGCCTTGATAGAGCGTCCGTGACGAACCTGCCATCGCCGTCATGATGGCCAGGAAGAGCGCCATGATCATCAGGATGACGAGGATCTGCGTGACGATCTTGCCGCCATGAACGAGGTTGCCGAGCGCTTCGGCTACGCCCGTACCATCAACGACGCCAGGTGCGAGCATGCCCGCATGGCCGAGAACACCCTGGAAGGTGAACGGGATCAGGAAAAAGAACAGGCAGCAGAGAAGGCCGGAATAGAAGATCGCCTTGAAGGTATCGGTCTTGGGGTTCTTCAGTTCGCGGGTGTAGCAGACAGCCGTCTCGAAGCCGTAGGTCGACCACGCCGCGATATAGAGGCCGCCGAGGAACAGCGTCCAGCCGCCATTGCTCCAGATGCCATCGAGGCCGGAATAGGCCGCCGTCGGGGGTATCAGACCGGTGACGTTGGCACTGTCGATCTGTCCGGAGAAGATCGGGTAGAAGCCGATGACCAGCAAAGGCAGGAGGACGATGATGGCGAGCCATTTCTGAACGCTTGCCGTTCCCTGGATGCCGCGATGCTGGATCGCGAAGATCACCAGCATGAGGATGCCGCCGATGACGAAGGTGGCGTTCAGGTTTGCCGTGGCAAGGAAAGGGATGTCGAAGGTGGCGAGCGACCAGGTGCGGATCGCAGGCGTCAGCGCAGTGATGGCATCGGTCGACAGAAGGGCCGAAATGGCGTCCTGCGGTGTCTTGCCCGCGTTGGCCGCAAGCCATTCGACGACGCGCGGGCTATCGGCCGTCAGTGTTGCCATATTGGCATTGATCCATTCCATGACGGCCGGGGAGTCGGCGCCGGGGATGGGGAACAGGGCGTTGAGGATATAGCCGGCCGCGATGGCGCAGCCGAGCGACAGAACCGGCGACCAGGCGAACCAGTTGCACCACACCGACAAGGGCGCGATGAATTTCGAATAGCGCAGCCAGGCCGTAGCGCCATAAATCGAGGCGCCGCCGGACTTGTTGCCGAACATGCCGGCGATTTCGGCATAGGTGAAGGATTGCAGGAACCCCATCACCATCGAAATGATCCAGACGACGAAGGCGAGTTTGCCCGTCGTGCCTGCGATGCCGCCAATGGAGAAAAGCACGAGCGGGGGGACGCCGGCGGCGACCCAGAATGCTCCTTTCCAATCCAGCGCACGGATCAACTCGCTTCTAGGTGCAGCCGCCGACCCCTCGGTCTCAACGATAGTTGCCATAAACAGTCTCCTCGACCAGTTTGTATAGAGCGCGGTGTCGCGCGTCCCCTTTGTCAATTGTTCTCGCTGCGGCGTTCTTTCTGGGCGGAGCCTGCTTTTGCAGTGTCGCCGCCCGGGTTCCCATCTTAATTTTGTCGCTCGCAACTTATCCTCATAGTGAATTTTTTTTCCTATAGGTCAAGTCTCTCTTTACTTTGGCAAGCCTCCCGTAGGATAGTTTGGCCATATTGACGGTGCACCACGGGACGCTTGCAGAGCGCCTGCACGACTGTGCCCTCGGTAGGGAGCTGAGATGACCGATTCCAAAAGATTTCCAGGGGTTCTTGCTCCACCACGGCCGAGCGTCATTCGAAGGCCGGGCATTCCGGCTTTGCCGGCCGGCGTCGAGCGCTACCGCGTCAAAGGACGGGGAACGACCGTGGTCAAGTTGGCTGCAGGCGACCGGGCGACGATCAAGGATGTTGAGGGCGGACAACTCTGCGAGGTCAGTTTCGTCGATAGCAGGGGCCGGTTCAATGCTGCCGGGCTGGGGGCTACATTTTCGCGGCCCGCATTCGGCTTGCTGGAGATTCTGTCGCGCGATGACGACGGCGCACGGCGAACGCTCAATGCGCTGAAGCGCCGGGGCGTCGCTCTCGCCGGGGCGCAGGCGCTGGTCCTATTCGGCGAAACTACGCCGGCTGGCGAGTGTGTGGAACTGACGATCGTGCTTGACGGGTTGCTGATCGTCGCGGCTCCCGGGCCCGACATGGATGCGGAACGGCAGAACACGACCACCGCGCTCGAGCTCAGCGTGGTGCGCAGCACCATCGAGCGGAGCTACGAGGAGATGCTGCCCGAGCCGATGGCTGATCCCATCCAGGATTTGCGCATCCGCGCTGCCACGGCCTCTGCCTATTTCGTGCGAGCTGGCGAGTTCATCCAGATCATCGATGTCAGTGGGCGCCAGTGCACCGATTTTCAGGCCTTCGCAGCCCGCAAGGTGGACAAGGGACTGGACCTTGCGCTCGACGCGACCGTGACGCGCACGCTGCTGGGGCGCAGCTACCCGACGCCTGGCCTGCCATCGAAGGCGTTCGATCGGGATTTCGAGCCACTGGTGGAGATCGTGCAGGATACGGTCGGGCGCCACGATGCCTTCGCGACCGCATGCAATTCGCGCTACTACGACGACATGGGCTATCCCGGCCATGCCAACTGTACCGACAATTTCAACCATGCGCTTAAGCCCTACGGCATTGCGCCGCGCAAGGGTTGGGAAGCTCTCAACTATTTCTACAACACCAACATAGACCACCATAACCAGCTCTATCTCGACGAGCCATGGTCGAGGCCGGGCGACTACGTGCTGATGCGGGCGATGACCGATCTCGTCTGCGTGTCCTCGTCCTGCCCGGACGATATCGATGCGGCCAATGGGTGGGACCCTACAGATATTCACGTCCGCACCTATTCGGGACGAGAGAAGTTCTCGCGTGCCGTCGCCATCCGAATGACCCCCGATGCAGAGCCGGAAATGACCCAGGAAACCGCCTTCCACCCGCGCTTTTCGGCGCTGACCCGCAACCTCACGGAATATCGCGGCTACTGGCTGGCGAACCGCTTCAACAACGACGGCCCGATCGAGGAATATTGGGCCTGCCGCGAAAAGGCCATCGTCACGGACCTGTCGCCGCTTCGCAAATTCGAGGTGACGGGGCCGGACGCCGAGGCGCTGCTGCAATATTGCGTCACCCGCGATATCCGCAAGCTGTCACCGGGGCAGGTGGTTTATACGGCCATGTGCTACGAGAACGGCGGCATGATCGACGACGGTACGGTCTTCCGGCTGGGGCTGAACAATTTCCGCTGGATCGGCGGCGACGATGTCAGCGGCCTCTGGCTGCGCGAGCAGGCTGAGAAGAAGGGTTTCAAGGCCTGGGTGCGTTCCTCGACGGACCAGATGCACAATCTGGCGGTGCAGGGGCCGAGGAGCCGCGAGATCATCAAGGAGATCATCTGGACATCGCCAGCGCAGCCCTCGATCGGCGAACTCGAATGGTTCCGCTTCGCCGTCGGCCGCATCGGGCATTTCGAGGGCGCTCCGGTGGTCGTGTCGCGTACCGGTTATACTGGCGAACTCGGCTACGAAATCTTCTGTCATCCGAAGGACGCGCTCGCCGTGTTCGATGCCGTTTGGGAGGCTGGGCAGAAACATGGCTTGAAGCCAATGGGTCTCGAAGCGCTCGATATGGTGCGCATCGAAGCGGGGCTCGTTTTTGCTCGTTACGATTTCTCGGATCAGACCGATCCCTTCGAGGCGGGCATCGGCTTCACCGTGCCGCTGAAATCGAAGACCGAGGATTTCATTGGCCGTGAAGCGCTGATCCAGCGCAAGGAAAACCCGCGCTACAAGCTGGTCGGGCTCGATATTGATGCCAATGAAGCTGTTGGCCATGGCGATACGGTGCATATCGGCCGGGCACAGGTCGGTGTCGTCACCAGCTCGACGCGTTCGCCGTTGCTCAAGAAGACGATCGCACTGGCGCGGATGGATGTTTTGCATTCGGCTGTCGGCACAGATGTCGAGATTGGCAAGCTCGACGGCCAGCAGAAGCGTCTGCCGGGGCGGATCGTGCCGTTTGCGCATTACGATCCGGAGAAGCTGAAGCCGCGGTCGTGATATGGCGCGGCCATTGAGCGCGATGTTCAGCTCGACTTGCGCTGGGCCGTGGCGATTTCCCGGGCGACAGCCTCGGAATCATTGGCAAGGGTGCGCATCTCCGAGGCGAGAACGGCAAAGCCGGCACCTGCCGTTCCGGCCCGTGCAGCCTCGATGCCGGCGTTGACGGCAAGCAGTTTCAGGTAGCGTAGCGAGTGCAGAATCTCGGCGGTCCGTGAGGCGATCACGCGCATTTCTGCTGTCTGCTCGTCGATGCGTTGATAGAGGGATTCGATGTTGACAATGCTGCCTTCCAGATAGAGCAACTCGCCCTTGTCGTCCCATACGCCGCCGCCGGTTTCCGTGACCCAGAGGAAGTGGCCCCTGTTGTGGCGGATGCGGTATTCCAGCGTCCAGTCGGTGTGGCTTTCCAGCGCCTTGCCGACCACCTGGTCCATCATCGGCACGTCTTCCTCGCACATGATGGACGTGAATGTGCGCACGCGATTGCCGACGATTTCATCGACCGGATAGCCGAAGATGCGCTCAATGCCGTCGGTCATATCCAGCATCGTATAGTGCTCGTCCGCGCGGCACCGATAAAGAAATCCATTCATGCGACTGAGAACACTGCTCTGAAAGCCCATGGTTAACCTGATGATTGCTGGAGGGTGAGTTGGAAGAGCGTTGACACTGATGGATAATATTCTGTTAGGCTTTGACCTTTGGCTCAGAACACGAAGATCGATTCTGAAGGTCAGAGGTTCTGACCTTCAGAATTTTCTTTAGCAGACGCTGCCGAGATCAGTTCTTCAAATAGACTTCCAGCGTATCGTCGAGTGCTTCCAGCCACGGCGTATGATGTTTGGGCGCCATGGTGCCGGTCATCAGCGAGCGGTAGGCATTGTCGCGGAAGCCCATGATGCTTTCCGCCTTATGGTGTTCCCATTCCATGAAGGTCTGGTTGGTGCCTTCGACATCGAACTTCGGATAGTCCGTGTCTTCCAGCAGTTCCAGCACATAGTCGCCCTGGAACCATATCATCTGTTCGGCATCCTCGAGCCGTTCTTCGCGGGCGCGCCACCTGTTGAAATGCGCCTTCATCTCTTCCGCACTGGGCAGCTTGATGCGGCCCAGCATGACGTCGCGCGCCCACCAGGCCTGCGCATCGAACATGTTGAAGGTGTAGAACTGGTCCTGCATGCCGATATAGAACAACTGCGGATTGGTCTCGTAGACAACGCCCTTGTAGAGGCTGTCTGACCAGAGGCGGTTGGCGGTCTTCAGGCGCAGGTCATCGGGCAGGAACGGGAAATGGTGCAGATAGCCGGTGCACAGGATCAGCGCATCGACTTCCTTGGTCGAGCCGTCGGCGAAATGGGCGGTCTTGTTGACGAGTTTCTGCAGCAGGGGGCGCTCTTCGAAGCGCTCCGGCCATTTGAAACCCATCGGCTTGGAACGATAGCTCGTGGTTACTGATTTCGCGCCGTATTTCCAGCACTGCGAGCCGATGTCCTCGGCCGAATAGCTGCGGCCGACGATCAGCACGTCCTTGTCCTTGAATTCCAATGCGTCACGGAAATCGTGCGCGTGCATGACGCGGCCGTTGAAGGTTTTCACGCCCTCGAAATAGGGAACGTTCGGGGTCGAAAAGTGGCCGGAAGCGACGACGACGTAGTCGAACTCCTCGTCATACATGCGGTCTTCGACGCGGTCGTGGGCCGTGACCATGAACTTTTTCGTGGCTTCATCGAAGCGGACCATGCGCACCGGGGTGGAAAAGCGGACCCATTTGCGTACGTCCGCCTTTTCGACCCGGCCCTTGATGTAGTCCCATAGCACGGCACGCGGCGGGTAGGAGGCGATCGGCTTGCCGAAATGTTCCTCGAAAGAATAGTCGGCGAATTCCAGGCATTCCTTCGGGCCGTTCGACCAGAGATAGCGGTACATGCTGCCATGCACAGGTTCGCCGTATTCGTCGAGGCCGGTGCGCCAGGTGTAGTTCCAGAGGCCGCCCCAGTCGGCCTGTTTTTCGAAGCAGACCACTTCGGGAATGTCTGCACCCTTCTGGGCGGCTGACTGGAAGGCTCTCAATTGAGCAAGGCCCGAGGGCCCTGCGCCGATCACGGCTACTCTGGTCATGTTTTTCAGTTCCCTTTGTTTCCGGGCGTGATTTTGTCGCCCTTGTCTTGGTCGTTAGTCTGCCTTGCTCTCCGTCATCCTCGCCCTTGCGGCCGGGGATCCAGCAGCGGCGCGTCCGCGCCGCTAGAGGACTCTTTCACGCGACAGACGTCGCGTGACTGGTTTCCTGTGACAAGCACAGGAATGACGGAGGGAGGAGGTCACCTTCACCGCCTCAAAATTCTGTTGTTCAATCCGGGAAAATTCCCGCACTCGTCGGAGCCCCGTCGTCATATTTCGCCAGCCAGTCCAGCATGATCGGGCGGTTGCGGGAGAGGCCCTTGTAGTCGACGATCTCCGGCGGCAGGCTTTTCAGCACCCGCGGCAGCCGGCGGCCCCATTTCGGCACGGTCACCAGTTCGTTGAAACTGATGAGATAGCAGCGGATGACGAAGAGGATGGCGTTGGAGCGCGGCAGGCGCCAGAGGCTTTGCAGCTCGACGCGCAGGTGCATCTTCTCGCCGACGTTCTCGGGCGTTACCGTCGTGCGATCCGGCCCCCATTTATGGTAATTCTCCGGGCTGGTATCGAGACGCGGGTTGACCGTCATCGTCCAGTTGAGCCTGCGGGTGGGCTTGCCCTGCTGCAGGTTGAGCAGGAATTTCAGCGCCCGGTCGAAGACGCCGATCTGATGCGCGAGCGGCACGGGTCCGTGCCATTCCATGAAATTCATTCCAATGTCGAAGTCGAGCGACCAATCGGCCTGGGTGGTGACCATGCCGGCATCCATCCAGAGATTATTGTCGCGCTGGTCGACGATGCAGAAATCACCCTGGGCCTGGCGCGTGATGTATTCCATCGGCGGATAGGGCAGGGTGGAGGGATCACCGAAGGTGAAGGTGTCGTCGATGCCCATCGGCCGGTTGATCCAGCGCCAGCGGTCGCCGTTCTTGGTGAGCGTGAAATGCTCGGGATAGTCCTGGGCCTGATGTTCCATCAGGAGTTCCAGCGTATCCCATTGCGCCGCCATCATGTGCGGCAGGGCCTGGCAGCGCAAAGGGTCTTCCTTCAAGACCAGTGCCCGGTCGTGCATTTCGGCGACGTAGTGCTCGTCGACGTCGATCAGGTTCTCGAAGACGCTGTCTTTTTTGCCCCGGACATGCGGCTCCATGTTGACCGAGTACATGTATTCGTCGCGGTCGAAGGGAAAGGGAAAGCGCCTGATGTTGTAAAGGCTGTTGCGGAAGGTGAAGTCGTCGCGGAACGTCTCGTTCCTGAACGTGATGGTCATCTTTCCGGCTCCGTGGCACTAGAGTTGAAGAACGAGTTGCTGGCCTTTGAAACGCGATACACAGATCATGATCTTCTTGCCGGACGCCTTTTCTTCGTCCGACAGGTAAATGTCGTTGTGCTGAAGCGTGCCGTCGCAGGAGAGCACCTCCGTCTCGCACTGGCCGCAGGCGCCGCCGCGGCACATGTAGGGGGCGTCGCAGCCATGGGCTTCGGCCGCCTCGAGGATGCTTTGATGCTCGCCGACGGTCATGTGGATGTTGGAGGTCTCCAGGAAGACCTGGAACGGCTGGCCGGCGGGAGGGGCGAGGAAGCGCTCCGAATGGAGGTTCTCCTTCGGCCATCCGGCCTCGAGCGCCGTCATCAGCACGCCGTCGATCATGCCGGCCGGGCCACAGACATAGAGATGGGTGCCAAGCGGCTGGTTGTCGGCGATCTCGGCGACCGGGATATAGGTCTTTTCCTCATCGACGTAGATCTTGATGCGACGCGGGCCGTAGCGGTCGAGCAATTGCTGCCAATAGGCGCCGTGCGAGCGTGAGCGGATGGCGTAGTGCAGTTCGAAGGCGATGTTGTCGCGGCTGAACTGCTCCATCATGGCGATAAACGGCGTGATGCCGATGCCGCCGGCGAACAGGATGTGCTTGCGGCCGCGATGGTCCGGCGCGAAGAGATTGACCGGCTGGCTGACGGTCAGTTGGTCGCCGGGCCGGACCTGTTCATGCATGAAAATCGAGCCGCCGCGCGAGTTGGGGACCCTCAGCACGCTTATTTCGTAGGCGCTGCTGTCGTCGGGATTGGACATCAGCGAATAGGGATTCCGGCGCAGAATGCCGTTGTCGTTCATCGACACGACGACATGGGCACCGCCGGAGAAGAACGGCATGGGATGGCCGTCCATCCGCTCGAAGCGGAAGCGTTTTACAAGGTCGGTCACTTGCGTTACCGCTGCGACCCTGACGGGCATATCCGTATTCAAGCTCACGGGAACATCTCCTCGGGCGCTGGGGCGGTACCCGGTTCTTCCGCATCGATGTTGACGCCCTGAAAGGCGCCGAGCCGTCGGGAGTAATGATCCCGCACCAGAAGCGGCAGGCCGCAATGAGTGCAGGCAAAGGGGCTCGTCGTCACATTGTCGGTAATGCCCTTGCAGTGCACGCACTGCACGCGCCTGGCTGTCGAGCCGCGATGCTCGGTGTGGATCGAATTGTAGTCGATGCCGTATTCCATCGCGACCTGCATGATCTGGCCGATGAAGCCTTCTGTCCCGGCGATGTAGAGCCGCGTTCCCATCCGCGCGAGATCGAGACAGGCACGAAAACGAAAGAGGAGCGGCTGGAGTGTCGGTGCCTGCCAGAAGCTGTCGGGGCCGAGCGCTGAAAGAGAGGTCCCATAGTCCTTCGGGGCAGAACCCGCGGGCAGATAGAGTATCTCGGATTTCGAAAGGAACTCCTTACCTTTGATCCCGACCTGATCGATCAAGGCGGCGGCCCCTTCGCCCTCGAGGGCGAAGAGGTGGCGTTTGGCGTGGGGATCGACGTCGAGCCCCTTGTATTCCGGTCTGCTTTTGATCCCTGCAACGAGCATGCCGATCTCCTCAGCCCTGCGCCGTCCGCTTCTTCTTCTCCGGATCGTCGAAGGTGATCGTATGGGCGATTGCCGGCGCGCTGACTTTTTTGCCCCTTACCTCGAGCCTGGTGCCTTGCACTGCGTAAGGCACGTCGACCCGCATGATCGCCATCGAGCGGTTGGTGAGCTTGGAATAGGACGGGCAGGTGATGACGCCGACCTTCTTGTCGTCGGCCCAGACCTCGTCGCCGAGATCGGTCGGACCTTCTGCATCGACCAGGAGGCCGAAGATCTTGAATCGCTCCTTGCCCTTGAGGCGAGCGTGTTCTTCGGCGCCGCGGAAGCCGGTCTTGCCGGGGCTGACGGTGAAATCGAGGCCGAGCTCCCACAGGCTATCGCCCGGTTGCTCGTTGGCAAACGGATACATCTGAGAATTGTCGTAGGGATAGAACAAGAGGTAACTTTCGACGCGCAGCATGTCGAGAACGCTGAAGCAGACAGGGATGATGCCCATCGCCTTGCCTTCATCGACGATCCGGTCCCAGACCATGCCGGCATCCTGGCCGCGCACGAAGATTTCGTAGCCGCGCTCACCGGTATAGCCGGTGCGCGAAATCATCACGGGTGCGCCAAACAGTGTTGTCTGCATGTGATGGAAATATTTGAGCTCGCGAATCCCAGGCACGTATTTTTCGAGATAATCGACGGCGAGCGGGCCTTGCAGCGAGAGGTCATGCAGATCGTCATCGAACAGGACGGCGCAGTTGCGACCGGCGGCCTGCTTGACGATCTCCTCGTGGCCGGAGCCCGAGCCGTGCACCAGCATCCAGGAATTCGGACCATTGCGATAGACGATGCAGTCATCGGTGAAATGGCCGCGATCGTTCAGCATGCAGGCGTAGACCGACTTGCCCGGATAGAGCTTCGTCATGTCGCGCGTGGTGATGTAGTCGAGGACGGCAATCGCGTGCGGGCCAACGAGATGAACCTTCTTCAGGCCGGAGACATCCATGATGCCGGCCTTGGTGCGCACGGCAATGTGCTCCTCGTAAATATCCTTTTCGTAGGTCCAGGCGGTTCCCATGCCGCTCCAGTCTTCGAGTTTTGACCCCAGCGCCCGATGCCGGTCTGCAAGGGCGGAAAAACGCCAGCTCAATGCCATGATTTGTTCCCTTAGTTATTTCACTCTGTGGAAATAATTATTCCTGAGTATATGCGCGTTTTTCCGAACGGCAAGTCCGGCGAACGGATTTCTCAAGGGAAAATGCACCGCCGTTGTAAAAGCGATGGTTTCAGGGTCTGCCCGAAGGATATCAGACTATTCTCACAACCAAGATCCAAATGACCGATAAGCCGGCGCCAAAAACAGGACATTCAGGCAACCGATGTCGACTTCATGCTGCTGTACGCGCTTCTCCGGGGTTTCCCTTTCGGTAGGCGCTTCTGTGGCCTCAACCGACTCCTCGGTGATGCATTCGCGGCCACTCTCGATGGCGTTGACCGCGAGGGTGTCGATCATATGGAAGATTTTGGCGGTGATACCTTCGGTGATCTGCAGAATCCGCCGAAGCGATTTCGGAGTGATGCCGAACGAGGAAACGATCTGCAATCTCTCGCCGAGTCCTGGAAGACCTCGGCCACCGACACCATCGCGGCGCCATGCGTGGGACCAGCACCTCGTCGGATATGTTGTCGAAGGTGGCCGTGGTGCGATTCCATCAAGGGGTTTTCCAACGCGGCCGGAACACACCGGGTAGCAACCGTCACCTTGCCCCTGCCGTGGCTGAACACGAGGTTGGAGGCGGGAGCATCGCTCATGACGCTTAGTTCGGCTGAGTAAATCGGTCGCGGGCGGGTCACTCCCTCCGGGGTGATCGGCCCTCGCGGATTCACGACAAATAGGGGTCCGGACAAGAGCAGTTCAAACTCCTGCGCTCTCACGAGCGAACGGAGCGTAACTTTCATCTCGTAGGCGCGTGATCGTCCGCCGGGAAGTCGCAAATTTCCTCGCGATGGCCGAAACACTCGCCCAGCGGCACGCAGCGACACGTTCACCGAGACGGCGACCTTTGTCGATATCCGGAATATCCTGCGAATAGCGCCCCGGTATAGAACTTGACAATCAATGCCACTCTGCCCCGTGCAGGTCGAAAATGAAATGGAGGTAGCGCGCTCCAGCCAAACCTTGCGCGGGCTGCTGGGTTCAGTTCAAGCGGAGCCCGTCCTTGTCGAAGAGATGAACCTTGGAGAGATCGGGAGCGATCGAAATCTCTTGACCCGGTTGCAGTTCAACTCTTTCTCGCAAGAGCAGTGTGACATGTGCGCTTCCGAGTTTAGCGTTGACGTGGGTTTCCGAGCCGGTCGGCTCGACTACGACGATGGTTGCCGGAACGCCACCATCCCGGATCGAGAAGTGCTCGGGACGGATGCCGTAGGTCTTGGTGGCGGCATACTCGTGGCCCGCCGGGAGTGGAAGGTCTGCTCCATCCAGGATTAACCTGCCGCTGTCAATCGTCCCCTCGAAGAGGTTCATCGAGGGCGAGCCGATGAAGGAGGCGACGAAGGTGTTGGCCGGGCGGTCGAAAAGCTCGAGCGGCTTGCCGATCTGCTCGATCCGACCGTTGCGCATCACGACGATCTTGTCGGCCATCGTCATCGCCTCGATCTGGTCGTGCGTGACATAGACCGTCGTTGTCTTGAGGCGCTGGTGCAGTTCTTTGATCTCGGCCCGCATCGTGACGCGCAGCTTGGCATCGAGGTTCGACAGCGGCTCGTCGAAAAGGAAGACCTGCGGATGGCGCACGATCGCCCTGCCCATGGCGACGCGCTGGCGTTGGCCGCCGGACAGTTGCTTCGGCAGACGGTCGAGCAATGGCCCGAGCGCGAGGATATCGGCGGCCTCCGTTACCAGCTTGTTGATGGTGGCTTTGTCGCGGCCCTGAAGCTTCAGCGCAAATCCCATATTCTCCGCGACAGTCATGTGCGGATAGAGCGCATAGCTCTGAAAGACCATGGCAATATCGCGCTCCTTGGGTGCGATGTTGTTCACCACCCGGCCGCCGATGCGGATTTCACCGTCGCTAATCTCCTCGAGCCCTGCGAGCATCCGCAGGAGCGTCGACTTCCCGCAACCCGAGGGACCGACCAGGGTGACGAATTCACCGTCTTCAATGTCGACGGAAACGCCGTGGATCACCGAAAGGGCGCCAAATTGCTTGCGGGCATTGTCGATTGTAACCGATGCCATTTTCGTTTCTTCCTCCCAAATTTATAGCTTGAGCTGCCAGATACCGGCCGACGCGATATTGCCGTCCGGGGCGTGCAGGCGAGCCGTCCGGACTCCCTCGAAGCCGGGCAGGCGTTTCGTTCCAGTCCATCGGCCGTCGTCGGCAAAGACTTCGATTGAGCCGGCATCGAGAAAAATGCGGATGGACGAAGGGCGCGCTCCAGCCGCGATGTAGCGCGGAAATATCGTATCGCCTGCACGGGCGAAGGGGATGCTCAGTCCCTCACTGTCGAGTTGCACCGACAATTCGGTCTCCGGATGTTCGAATTCCAGCTTGAAGGCATTCCCGGGCGAGGAAAGATCCAGGAAAATTTCCACCATTCCATTGCCGAGGCAGACGGTCTCGCCGGCCAGAAGTCCGTCGCTGTCGATACGGTTCTGGCGAAGTGTCAAGACAGCATCGACGGGCGGCGTCAGAAGCGCACCGTCCCGAAGCAGAAGACGGCGCGGCAAAGTCATCGCCGTCGGCATATCAGCGTCCTTGGACACATCGCTCCAGTTGGCGAGCCAGGCGATGCCCACTGGTCCGGACCGATCGACGAAAGCTTGGAACGCGTATGCGTCGGTGCCGAAGTCGAGCTCCTGTTCGAATTCAGGTGCGAAGCTCATCCCGTCGAACCGGCCGACAGTAGCGATCGCGATATTGTGCCGGCCGGTCGCTAGGTCCCGGCTGGTCAAAAGCCCAAAGATGAGCGCCCATCGAGTATCCGGGTCGTCCGGCGCCCCGCCGAGCGGCACCATGCAAGGGCATTCTGCGGGTTTCTTTTTGAAACGGTCCTCGCGATGGAGGACACCGATGAAACGCCAGCCTCCTGCTGCCTGCGGATCATCCGTCTCATACAGCAGGATGACGCCCCCGCTGTGGTCGCGACTTCCCAGCAGCATCTTCCAGCGGCCGTCCGGCCCTTTAAAGACGTAAGGATCGCGGAAATCCAGCTTCAGATCCAGGCCCTCTGGGCGCTGCGGCAGGATCAGTTCGGCGGCATCCGCACTGATCATATCCTCGATCTTCATCGCGAATTGTCTCTGTTCTTCTGGCCGGCGGCCCTTGATGTGCTCGGTGAAGAAGATGCGGACGCCACCCTGCTCTCCCGGCAAGGCTATTGCCGAACCGGAATAAGCGCCGCCCAGCCCATCGGCCCGCGCTGAAAGCTCCGAAGGCGGAAAAAGGAAGACCGGAAGATGCGTCCAATGCAAAAAGTCGTCGGAAACGGCATGTCCCCAATGCATCGTATTCCAGCGCGGCGTATGCGGATAGTGCTGATAGAAGAGATGGATCTTTTCGCCGAAGCGCCCGAAACCGTTTGGATCATTCATCCACCCGAAGGGGGGACGGAAGTGATAGCTGCCCGGAAGCTCGGGCATGGCGTTCGTCGGTCGCGTGTAGAGAACACGGACACCTTCGGTCATCGCGCTTTGCCTGCTATAGGAGTAGACGATGGAAAGCTCGGTGGTCGAAGGATCGTAGCTGAACGTGGTCTCGCCGCCCTGGCTGACGCTCAGGGTCCGAAACGAGAATTCCTCGGTGTTGTCGGTCGTGACAGCGCCGATCTCGATGCCATCCGCTGTTGCGAAAAGGCTTGCAGGAGTTTCCTCCTGCAGGGCCTTGAGCCAGATATGGGCCGTTGTTCCGGCAGGCAGGATCGCGCTGATCGTCGCCTGCATGTATTCGAGGGATGGTGCGGTTGCCTGATGCATGATGGTCAACCCTTCACCGCGGAACCGACGAAGGAACTAACGAACCAGCGCTGGAAAGCGAGGTAGAGCCCGAGGATCGGGATCATCATCAGCACGGAAGCCGCCATGGCGCGATCCCAGTAGATGCTGTCCTGGCCGAAGAAGGTGGCGATTGCGACCGCGATCGGCCGGGCGTAGTCGGTCTGCGTCACCAGGATCGGCCACAGATACTGGTTCCATGTTTCGATCCCCATCAGAATCGAAACGGTTGCAACTGCTGGAAGGCTGAGCGGCAGGAATATTGAGCGATAGATTCGGAAAATGGAGGCGCCATCCATCTGGGCGGCCTCGAGCAGTTCCTTAGGCAGTTGCGCGAAGAATTGGTAGAAAAGGAATATGTAGAGGGGGCTCGCGATCCAGGGCACGATCTGCACGGCAAAGGTATCCGTCATGCCGGCCCGCGACACCATGACGACGAGTGGCATGATGATGCTTTCCTGCGGGATGACATAAAGTGCGATCACAACCGACAGGATCGCAGCCCGGCCTTTCACCGAACCCCATGCGAGGACGAAGCCGGCCATGGAGTTGACGATCACGCCCGCGCAGACGGTGGTCACCAGGATGACCAGCGAATTGAAAAGATACCGGCCGAATGCCAGTTCGCCGGAAAAATGACCGACTTCGTTGAAGTTGTTGAGTGTCGGGTTCGAGACCCAGAATGCCCGGAAGCTGCCCATGTCGGCAAGGATTTCGAAGCGATCATCCTTGAGGCTGGCAACGGCCAGCAGGAACAGGGGCGAGACGATAACCAGCGCGACGATGAAGATGCAGACGGTCTGGATCGTACGAAGGGTTCCTGCAGCGGAGCGCACCGGCTTTTCGTTCGGCCGCGATACGGAAAGCGCAATATCAGACATCGAAACGCCTCAAGAGTTGGCGCTGCACGAGCGCGATGATCAGAACAATCACGAACAGGATGACCGAGACTGCCGACGCGTAACCCATTTTCTGCTCCTCGAAGCCGGCCCGCACCATGTAGTGGACCACGGTTTCGGTGCTGCTTTTGGGCCCGCCTTGGGTGAGAATCGCAACCTGGGTATAAAGCTTGAAGGCCTGGATCGTCGTGATGAGGAGAACGAAGACATGGGTCGGACGCAGGCCGGGCATGGTCACGTGCCAGAAGCGCTGTAAGGCATTCGCGCCGTCAATCCGAGCGGCATCGTAGAGTTCGTCCGGGATGCCCTGCAGACCCGCGAGGTAGACGATCATCTGGAAGCCATAGGCCTGCCAGGCAGACAAAAGCACGATCGAGAACATCGCCCATTCAGGATCGCCCAGCCAGTCGATCGGCTGAATATATCCTCCCGAAACGAACCCGAGAACCTGGTTGAAGGGACCGGTCGGATATTGGAACAGCGTGCCCCAGATCACGCAGACGACCACCATGGACGTGATTGCGGGAAGAAAGAACATGCCACGCAGAAGATTGCGGAACGGCATCTTCTGATGCAGCAAAAGGGCAGTTGCGAAGGCAAGACCGCATTGCACCGGCAAAATCCAGAAGGTGAAGCGCGATACATTCCACAGCGCCGTCCAGAACAGATCGTCCCGGAAGATGCGGACGAAGTTGGTGAACCAGATGAAGCGCAGAGGCGTCGGACGAGGCACCAGTGGCTGGTTCGTCATCGCCGTCCAAAAGGACAGGATAAACGGGACGATCAGGAAGAGCGTCAGCAGCACCACGGCAGGGGCCAGCATGCTGGCTTCCTGCAACAGACGCCCCCTGTCCGATTTGCCCCCGGCTGGGCGTTTGGCCTGTGACCGCAATGTGGATTGTTGCATGTTCATGGAGTCCTCCTCTCCGAGCCTGGGGCCAATCGGCGGCCGTTGCGATGCGGACCCGAGCCCGCATCGCAAGACGATCGTCTGGATTCAAGGTTGGTTACTGCTGATCACCGAAGGGCGGATATCCGTCGTTATCCTCGATGTCCTCGTCGATCTTCTCGGCTGCGGCCGTAAGCGCCGCCTTGGGATCGCCACCGTTGAAGGCCTCATCGACGGCCTGCATGAAGGCCGATGTGATAGTTGGATAGGCCGGGTACGGCGGTCGCGCGATCGCCGTCTTCGACGCCTGTTCGTAAGCGATCGCCATCGCTCCGCCGGAGGCGTAGAGTGGCGATTCGGCTGCGAAGCTCTTCAAGCCCGGGTAGCCGGATTTGCTGGCGACGAACTTGCGGTACTCCTTGTCCTTCAGCATGAAGCTGATGAACTTCCCGGCGACGTCAGGATGTTCGGAGGTCTTGGTGACCGCCCAGATCCACGTGCCGTTCGGGCTCGCGCCCTTGGCGCCGAACTTGGGAAGCGGCATCACGACGATGTCGTCCTTCATCGCTGCGGCGGCCTCGGCGTAAAACCAGTGTCCGCCCAGGGCCAGCGCCGCCGGATGGCCTTCGGCGTAGAACTGGTTGGTCCCCGCCGACTGCGGCACGACCCAGCCGTTCTTCACCCATTTCTGCATCATGGTCAGGGCATCAACGCAAGGATCGCTGTCAAGCGTACCTGCCGACTTCCATGTTGTCCGGTCGATGAGATCGCAACCCGAGGATTGCAGGATAGGCCCGTAGGCATAGGTTATCCATTCGGTCTTGATGCCGTAGCCGCGGAAGGTGTCGATCGGCCACTTCACGCCGTCGAGCTTCGAAAGCTTTTCAAGATAGCCCTCGAATTCCTCGCGCGTCCAGGCATCGTCGACGGATTTGGGAATCCGCGCCCCAATTGCTTCGAGATATTTCCTGTTGCCGTAAAGGACGACCGTGGAGTCGGTGAGCCCGATTGCATAAAGGTCCTTGTCGACGGGATAGGTGCCCTGGACGATATTGGAGTCCGTCATGTCATCGAGGACGTCCTTGTCGATGAGCGGCTTGATCGGCTGGAGATAACCCGACCAGACATAGTTGGCGAGGAACGGCGCATCGAGCTCCATCACGTCGGGCAGTTGTTTCGCCATGACGGCGGCGCTGAACTTTTCGTTGTATGCGTCGTGCGGCGCGTAAATCGTTTCGACATTGACGTCGGGATTTTCGGCTTCGAAGGCTTTCGCAACGGCGCCGATCGCCGCGACGCTGGCGGGATCGCCCTGATGCATGACGTGGATGACCTTCGTTTCGGCCGCGTGCGCCATGGCGGACATGGCCGCTGTCAGGATCAGAGATGAAAGTAAACGTTTACCCATAGATTCCTCCTCATTTGAAATGGGCATGCACTGCTACTAAACGGATGACCGCTCCACCAACCGGAACGGGAGTTTCTTCACTTCGACCGGAGCACGGTCTTCGGCAAGCAGAATCTGTGCAGCGGTTCGACCCATGGCGCGATGCGGGAGCGCCATGGTGGTCAGCGGTGGGTCGAGCCGCGAGGCGATCTCGACCTGATTGTCAAAGCTTGCAACAGCGACATCATCGGGGATCGTCGCGCCGCAACGCCGCAAGGCGGCATAAACCTCCATGGCGACGCGATCGTTCCCGCACAGAATGGCGTCGGGACGCTGGGGAGAGCTCGTCAGCCGCTGAACGTGCGAATGGACGAGGCTTTGAGCGCGATCATTGTAGATTGCTCGGTTAACTGCGGGCAGAACGGTGGCCTCGGTCCCGTTGAGGCCAGCCTGATCGAGCGCTTGCCTGAAGCCGATCTCGCGGAGTTCGCTTGCAAGCAGTCCCGGCAGGCTGATGTAGGCGATTTTTCTCCGGCCAGCATTCAGCAGATAGTTCGTTATCTCCAGCGCAGCACCGGTCTCATCCGGCACCAGGGATGTCACACGATCGTTCGCCTCGCGGCAATTGATCATCACGCCGACGGTATCTGCAAACTCCGCAGGCAACTCCACCCGCTTATGATACATCGCAGCGTAGGCCACCGCACGCGGGCGAAACCGGTGCATCTCCTCCAGCACCGAGGCCACCGTTCTGCGCCCGCTGAGCGTCATTGCGAAAACGGCCATGTCGGCGGCGCGCGCGCCACTGTCCAGACCACCGATGATCCCGGTGGCGAACGGCGATGTCACCAGTTCGTCGGCGATAACGCCGATAAGCGGCATCCAGCCCTGCCGCATGCTTCGCGCGGCGAAGTTGGTGACGTATCCGAGCTCCTCGGCGATTTCCTTGATGCGCAGGCGTGTGTCGTCTGACATGCGTGCCGAGCCGCCATGCAGTGCACCCGACACCGTCTTGACGGAGACGCCGGCACGTTCGGCTATGTCGTTGAGAGATACGGTCATGGAGCGCTTTGGGTTATCGATTACTCACATCGATATCATCGGCTTCATAATGCGTCAACTCTCTTCATTGTTGACGAAGGTCGCAGACTCGCGAGGCGCTGTTGCTAGGATGAGACCGGGGCGCTCCGTTCGCCCCTTCTCTTTATCGTTCGAAGGTGAGAAAGCATCGCACTTTCGGACATTCCAGCACGCGTGGCCGGCCGTACCGGGGCACTTCGGAATGCCCTGGTTCCTGCCGCTGGTCGGCATGTATTTACAAGATGCTGGACAGGCTCGGCTAGGAACTTCTTGTCCTACACTAGCCTTCTGCTGATCAGAGCCCGCCAACCTCGACCCTTGATCCGTCAAAGAAACGCGACAGCCGGAAGGGCGTCGGATCGACGCAAGGCCTATCGTTCGCAACCAGGTCGGCTGCCAGGCGGCCGATGCCCGGGCCAATGCCGAAGCCATGGCCGGAACCGCCAGCGGCCAAATAAAGGCCTTTCACATGATCGGACGCCGAGATGACCGGTACCGCGTCCGGTGTGCAATCCACGTAAGCGCCCCAGCTGTCGGCGATCTCAATGCCCCCTAGCGCCGGGAACTGTTCGGTGACGCCCTTCAGAATAGCCGCGATTGTCCGGCGGCTCGGTCTTGGATCGAGAACGCGGATCCGTTCGAAGGGCGAAAGCTTATCCGCGTTCCAGCTTGCCAACGCTTCGGGCCCATGAAACAAGGATCTGCCGACGCCAATCTGGACAGCCCTCAGTCGCTTCAGAAACATCGGCATGAACCAGCGCGCATAGCGCAGGCCTTGCGGCGTGATATCCAAGGTCGCCCTGCCGCTGACAGCAAGTGTGTAACTGCCATCCAACCTACGGGTCAGCGAGCACTCTGGTGTATAGATCGCCTCGCCGAGATTGGTTGTGGGTCGTGTACGAATTGCGGTCTGGCGTACGCTTGCCTGTGGGAACCGCACGCCATATCGGCGGCAGAACAGGGAGGCCCACGCACCGCCGGCATTCAGGACGGCCTGCGATCTGATTATCCCTTTTTCGGTAATGACCCCAGCAACGGCACCATTGACGATATCTAGACCTCGTGCGGCGCATTCCTGGTGGATGGTCGCTCCGAACTTGCGGGCACCATTCGCGATCGTCGGCGCCGCTATGGCCGGCTCGCCCTTTCCATCATCGACTGAATGGACGCCGCCGAGCCAGCGGCGACCTTGCGCGGGAACTCTGTCATGCGTCTCCCGGGCAGTTAGCATCTTCGTATTGACGTTGAATTGCCGGGCAAGATCAAGCCATTGTTCCCATTCCGCCAGCTGCTGCGGGTTATCTGTCGCATAGAATAGGCCGCATTGTCGGAAGCCGACGTCCTCTTCGATTTTAGCAGCAAACTGGTCCCACGCCTGCATGGATATCCCTGAGAGCGGCAGCTCGCGCTCATCCCGGTTCTGCCGGCGGCACCAGCCCCAGTTTCGGCTTGACTGCTCACCTCCGACATATCCTTTTTCGATCAGAGCAACGGACAGCCCCCGCTCAGCGAGAAAAAATGCCGATGACGCGCCAATAATGCCGCCGCCGATCACGACGACGTCGGCCTTTGCCGGAAGCTCTTGATCGCTCTGTATGCGTTTGAGGAGTGGTGACATCGTGGCTGACCTGAATTGGATTAGTCGGAGCTGTTCTATGGCTGCCGCGCAGGCGCGTCTTGCGCGAGCACGGCGATCGCGTCGATCTCGACGAGATAGCCGTAGTGGAGTTCGGGCACCGGAACCACCGTGCGCGCCGGGCGCGCCTCTCCCAGCCGCGCAGCATAAACCTGGTTGAAGCCCGGCCAGTTGCTGACGCCAACGATGTAGGCGGTCACCCTGACGAGATCATCCGGGCTACCGCCTGCGGCTTCCAGAACCGCCAGCATGTTCTCGATGGCCTGCCCCGCCTGCGTCTCGAACTTATCGTCGGGAAGCGGCGCCGCGTCCGGGCGGATCGGGAGCTGCCCTGATATATAAAGATGCCGGCCCGCCAACTTCGCCTGGACATAATGACCGGCAGGGCCGGGGGCGCGATCGGTATTTACGGTAATGATGTTCGACATCACCAGCCTCCGAAGCGTGGCCAGCAAGCCTCAACGGCATGCGAACCACTACTGACCACATGATAGACTGCGTGCTGCGCAGCGGTTGCGCAGGCGTGATTCGGCAGGATCCGCACCCGGTCTCCGATCGCCAGATCGGGCAGGCGAGCGTGCGAGCCGGGCCGCGTGGCGATGATGCCATGCTCCTGGTTCGCATCGGCAACGATGACATCTTGGTAGGCATTCCCGTCGATATCACAGACGAGGCCATATCCCTGGTCGACGGCTTGCTTGCCGGTTCCACGGTCCCGCGACAGCGACATCCATCCGCCATCAGTTATGATCCAACCCTTGTCGCGCTGGTGTCCGATAACCGTCGCCAGAACGCTGAGCGCGATGTCATCGACTTGGCAAATGCCGATGCCGGCCATCACCAGATCGAAGAACACGAACACGCCGGCGCGGACTTCAGTCACCCCGGTTAGATCCTTCGCATAATGGGCTGTCGGCGTCGAACCGACGCTGACGACCGGGCACGGCAGACCCGCACAGCGAAGAAGCTGCGCGGCTTTAACAACGGCCAACCGCTCCGCTTCCGCATAGTGCTGCTGGGCCTCGTCGCCTCCACCTTTGTAGCTGTCGCCGGCGTGGGTCAGAACGCCACGCAGCTCCGCCCCTGCGGCCAGGACCTTTCCGATCTCCAGCAACTGAACGTCATCGATTGGCACCACTCCCGAGCGGTGGCCATCGCAATCGATCTCGATCATGGCTGGGAGCCGCATTCCGGCGTCTCGGGACGCCGTGGCAACCGCCTGCGCCTGCTCAAGGGTATCCAGTACGACCACGAGATCGACGCCCTTGGAGCGCAGCTCGACGACACGTGCAAGCTTTGCCGGCGCGATGCCGACCGCATAGATCATATCGCGAACACCATCGGCCGCGAATTTCTCGGCCTCCTTCAGCGTGGAAACCGTCGCCGGCCCCTCGGCCGCACTCATGACCCGCCGAGCCACGTCGATAGACTTCGCCGTTTTCAGATGCGGCCGAAGCGACACGCCCATGTCATCGAGCCGGTTCCTGAGACGGGTGATATTCCGGTCCATCCGGTCCGCGTCCAGAACCAGACAGGGCGTTTCCAGCGTCTCGAGGGTGGTCGTGGTCGCCAAGCGAGTGGAGGGGTCGAACGTCGTTAGATCCATCTATCTGATCTCCAAATTGGAAATTCACCTTGTCGCTAAACCGTAAAGATTGCAATTAATGGTCGGTAAAGGTTCGATTCAGCCAGCTGTTAATGGTGACAGTGCAATATCACCCGCGTCGGCCTGAATCCGCATGAGCGCTTCGATCTCCTTCTCGATCTCCAACCGCAGATTGGAACTGCCTGAGAAGGCGCCATTGAAAGCCGCCGTTCCGATGGTAAACCCTGCGGCGCCAGCTCGTACGACCGCTGCCATCCTTTCAGGACTGTCGATCGATCCGGCAACGACTACGGGCTTGTCAATGGCCTCGCATACGCGCGTCATCAACGCTTCGACATCGCCGTTGAAGCGATAGGCGAGCAGATCGAGACCGCTCACACCGTCGAGCGCGGCCATTTGCTGGGCACTGTCCAAAATTGTTTCGATCGTCCCATCGAGCTTGCTCGGATGACCAACGATCTTGCCGGGGAAGGGATAGTACTGGATGTTCCTCCCAGCGATAATTGGCAGAACGACATCCGGTCGGGTTCCGCCCATCAAGATGTCGACGCCGAGGTCGACCGCAGCCTGCGCGGACTGGCGCTCGCTCTCCTCGTCGAGGCTGACAACTTCCAGATAGAGCGTCGCACCCGCCTTCTTGATGGCCGAAGCAAGGCCAAAGAGTTCATCGAACGGGAGGCCAATATCCTTGAACCCTACATGTCTGATGCCTGCGGCAAGCACATCCTTGAGGCGCTCGGCCGCGTCGGCAACGGTCCGATCCTGGTTGGTCAGCATGAAAATGAAGTGGGGAGACTTGGGCATCGAAAGCGCTCCTAGATTGCATTGAGGATCAGTGCCTGATCGAAGGCATAGCGAAGAGAGGAATGGTCGGCCGTGCCCTGGCCCGCGATGTCGAATGCGGTGCCGTGATCGACGCTGGTACGGATGAAGGGCAAGCCGATGGTGACGTTGACGCCGTTGTCGATCCCGAGATACTTGACCGGAATGAGCCCCTGGTCGTGGTATTGTGCAACGACTATGTCGAACTCGCCCATGCGGGCTCGCATGAAAATCGTGTCTCCGGGCCAGGGGCCGGACGCGTTTATTCCACATTCCTGGGCGCGCCTGATCGCCGGCGCGATGATGTCGAGATCTTCGCGTCCGAACATGCCGTTTTCACCGGCATGGGGATTCAGGCCGGCGACCGCAACGCGAGGCGAGCCGATGCCATAAGCCTTGCCTGCCTTGTGCGCCAGTTCGATCGTTCTGAACACCGAATCCTGCGTCACCAGGTCGATTGCGTCGCGCAATGATACGTGGATCGTCACCAGGATGACACGCAGTTCGTCGTTTGCCAGCATCATCGCGAACTTGTCGGTCCCCGACCGTTCAGCAAGGATTTCGGTATGGCCCGGATAATTGAGCCCGCCCTTCTTCATTGCTTCCTTACTGATCGGCGCGGTCACGATCGCCCCGATGTTTCCTGCCAGCGCTTCGTCGATCGCTCTCACGACATAGTCGTAGCTCGCGCGCCCGGCGCGAGCGTCCACCTGACCAATGGGCATATCGTTCGGGAGATCCGAGACGTTGAGTACGGGTATCAGTGCCGCGTCGCGGACGGCCTCATCGACCGACGCGACGGGCTGCACTTGGAGAGGAAGAGCGAGGGCCCGAACCGCGCGTTCCATCACCTTTGCGTCGCCGATCACCACCGCTTGCTCCGGCAGTCCGTCGGCGAAAACGCGCGCGATGATTTCCGGGCCGATTCCACAGGGATCGCCCATCGTTATGCCTACAGGTTTCTTCATTTCTTATCTCCCAGCCAGAGGCCCCGAAGCAACTCGGCTGATTTCAGCAGGATATTGGACGAACCGAAGCCGCCCGCCTTTGTGATGATGCGAATAGGATGGGGACCGGTCGTGCGGCCCACCGGGATGCCGGGCTCGACCTCGCCGAGAAGACTGAGAGAGCCGAGCTCAAGTTCGCTCAGCACGGATTCGGCGGTGTCACCGCCAGTCAGGAAGAGGCCGGTTACCGGATGATGCTCCATAATCGCGCGGACAGCCTTGCCAAGAGCGATTGCGATGGACCGAGGATCGGCGGAAGCGCCTCGGTGCGACGTGGTTAGAATTACATCACCGCTGGCTCCGGATTGTCTGTATTGGGCAGCGGCGTCCTCGGCCGCAAGGTCGGCAGAGCCAGACGCCACCTCGGCGTCGATGATGATCTGCCGGACCTTGTCGGTGCGCATAAGCCGCAAGCATTGCTCTCGGCTCAGGGGGTTGACGCTGCCAATGACGAAGAGATTGACCGCCGCGAAGGGTGCGGTGTTATCGGCGCGACCCACATAGTCTGCCAGTGCGATTGCCAATCCTGGAGAACCGCACCAAAGGATGTACTTCGGATCCGCCGCCGATTTCACCAGCCGGGCCAGATCCTCCTGCGTGGTCGCATCGGCGATCAACAACTCCCGGTGATCTGCGGTCAGCTCGCCGGGCTTCAATCCACGGATTTCTTCAAGCCCAAGGTGGCGGATTTCGGCCTCTGGGATATCCCGGAACAGAGCCCGAAGATGGGAGTCCGATACGGGGTGGAGCGGGTCCTTTGCAAACGCGGTTTCCTCCAACGGCACGCCATGAAGAAGCTGACGACCTCCTTCAGTAGTGCGTCCACCTGCAGGAAAAGCTGGAGCGACGATTGCGATGGTCCGGCCAGACGCCGCGAGCGCGGCTGTTATCTCAGCTCCAACGTGGCCGCGAATGGTGGAATCAACGGTATTGTAAAGGATTTCTGCGGACGCCAGGCTTTTTGCCGCCCGCGTTGCCCGATCGACAGCATCCTTCACGGATGCGGCACGACTTGCCTTGTTGACAGAGATGATCGCGACATTTCCAGGCGACGATCGTCCGGAGTCGGTGAAGACAAGGCATCTGTGCCCCATGCTCACGAATGGTGCGGCGCCATCCGTTGCACTTGTCAGATCATCGGCCAGAATTCCTACCTTCAAAGTCGGCATCCTATCGGTTTTTGTGTGGCGACGAGGATATTAGCGCTATTGCTTTTGCCGATAAAACGATCAATTCTGACCGAAATCCGTCACTTTATCTCACAGATATGGCCGCACGATTCCCATCCTTATCCGCGCTTAGAGTGTTTGAAGCAGCTGCACGGCACTTGAATTTCGGGCGTGCCGGCGATGAATTGTTCGTCACGCACAGCGCCGTCAGCAAGCAGATCCGCTTGCTCGAGGAAGATTTGGGAGTGGCCCTTTTCGAACGAAGAAACAGGGCCGTTTTCCTGACTGACTCTGGACGGCGTCTGCTTGTAACGATGAGCGAAGTGTTTCGGCAGATCAGCGAGTGTTGCGATGAAATCAAAGGTGGCGGTTCGGCACCGCTTGTACTCTCGTGCGAACCGACATTCACGCAACGCTGGCTGATCCGGCGCCTTCCGCTATTTAACGCACTTCATCCGGAGATTGAGGTTCACGTCTTGGCCGCTGGCGGCCCTGTAAACTTCGACAGGAGCCATATTGATCTGGCGCTCCGGAGAAGCGATTTCAGCTGGCCGCCGGAACTTTTCATGGAAACAGTTGTCGAAGAACGTGTCGGCCCCGTTTGCGCGCCAAGTCTTTTGGCTTCCGGCGGCAATGATATCCTCTCGTTGCCCCGCATTCATTCGGCCACGCGTCGAGATGCGTGGACGCGGTACATCGCCGATAACCAGATCGGAGATCCAAATCCACCCGGCGGCCAGGTCTTCGAACATTTCTATTTGAGTATCGAGGCGGCAATCGCTGGGCTGGGTGCTGCGATCGGCCCAGAGCCGCTAGTCGCCGACGCTGTGGAAAGCGGGCAACTGGTGGCTCCCCAGGGGTTCTCCAACAACGGCTACAGCTACATCCTGTTGAGCCGCCTTCCTTTCGAACGCGATACCAGGAAACGAAGCTTCCTGTCCTGGCTTCGCCGACAGTTTACGCAGACCATCGGCTGAATCGGCGACATCAGGATCGCGGCCGAGACGGTGGACGCGCGTCGCCACGCTCAGAACCAATTTTCAGACCAAGTTCTCAGATACTTGGACCGAGTATGTTCGTTCTGGCATCAATGATGTGATCATACATGTTTCGCTCCGCCTCTCTGCTATCACGATCCTTTATTGCATCGAGAATGGCCTGATGGCTGACGATATAGGCCGTCATGCGCTCAGAGGTCAGCGACTGTTCCTTCATTTTTCCCCAGAGGTTACCGGCCCGTACCGCGTGAATACCTTCATAGAGCGAGGCAAGAAGACCGTTACGCGCGGCTTGGACGATAATGCGATGAAAGACGGCGTCCCATTTCTCAAATTCGCCCAGAGATTCCGATGCGCTACCTCGGGCTATTGATTTCTGCATTTCTTCGACTTCCTGCCTGGTCGCGCGTAACGCTGCCAACGCCGCTATCTTGGGCTCTATGATCAGCCTCGCCTCGAAGACTTCCGCCGGATAGGTCCGCAACGTGTCTCCGTCACTGCCTGCCGGCCGGCGGAGGGCGCTGGAGCTTACGCCACTGCCGGCGATGAAGGTGCCTCTGCCGACATGCCTGATGAGGCGACCTTCCTGCTCCAGCGCACTGAGCATCCTTCTAAGGGCGGTACGCGGCAGCCCGAGTTTCAGCGCCAGGTCCCGCTCAGGGGGCAGTCGATCGCCTGGTTCCAGACCTTCCGCTTCAATGAAGTCTTTCAACACCACGCTCATATGACCTCCAACAAATATTTTGCGAAACCAATTTGATCTATGTTGACACCAATGGCAAGACCAATCTTATATTAGTCACAGAACCAAGGCCGATTGGTTGCGAATGACGCTGAAGGTACAAGCTGTGCACCGCTCGAGAGTTTATGAGCAGCACGCGTAAGGCGGCGACAAAACTTCAATCAAGAAGCTGCGTAGAAAAAGGAGATTATCGATGGCGGTTATGACTGACGCTGTTACAGCAGGCGACGCAGCGCTTTCGGTGCGTGCTCTGACAGTCGACCTGCCGAAAGGCATGGAACGGGTTCATGCCGTCGAAAACGTTTCGTTCGACCTCAAGCGTGGTCAGATCCTTTGCATTATTGGCGAGTCCGGCTCGGGCAAGTCGGTAACGGCAAACACAATCATGGGCCTCTTGCCCAAGATTATTCAGGTCTCCTCGGGTGCGATCAATCTCGATGGAACGACCATAGTTGGCGCGCCGGCAAAAAAGCTGCGCCAGCTGCGCGGCCGCGTCGTGTCCATGATCTTTCAGGATCCGCTGTCGGCGCTCAACCCCCTGATGACGGTGGGCGAGCAGGTTACTGAAGTGATGGCGGCCCATGGAGTGGGCAACAAGGCCTCGCGCCGTGAGCGCGCCCTCGAATTGTTAACTGAAGTCGGCCTGCCGGATCCGGAATTGATGTACCACCAGTATCCCTTCCGGCTTTCCGGTGGTCAACGCCAGCGCGTCATGATCGCGATGGCACTCGCCCTTGAGCCGACCGTGCTGATAGCAGACGAACCCACGACAGCCCTTGACGTAACCACGCAGGCGCAGATCCTGAAGCTCATCCGTGACATTCAGCGTCGCAAGGATATGAGCGTCATGTTCATCACCCACGACTTCGGCGTCGTGGCAGAAATTGCCGACAGCGTCGTGGTTATGGAGAAAGGGCGGATTGTCGAGCAGGGCACCGCCGATCAGGTTCTCAAATCACCCAGCCACCCCTACACCCAGCGCCTGATCGCCGCTGTACCGCGCCTCACGGGCGAAGACAGAAAGCTGAAGGCGCAGGCGAACGACGAGACCGTCCTGACTGTCAATGGCTTGTGCAAGACTTATCGCAGCGGCAGCGCGCTGTTCGGCAGCCAGCGTGTGGTCCCTGCGGTGCAGGACGCCTCATTCACCTTGGCTGCTGGCCGCACCCTTGGCATCGTCGGTGAAAGTGGTTCCGGAAAATCGTCGTTGGGACGGCTCCTGATCAAGCTTCAGGACAGCGACAGCGGTCAGATCCTGTTTGAGGGCAGGGACATCCTCAAGCTCTCTGAATCCGAGTTCCGGCCGCTGCGCCCTCGAATTCAGATGATCTTCCAGGACCCTTTTGCCTCGCTAAATCCGCGATCCACAATCGGTCAAATACTGACCGTAGGGCCTGTCGCACATGGCATGCCCTATGCACAGGCGCGCGAAGAGGCTCGGGCGTTGCTATCCCATGTCGGTCTCGATGCAGGCGCCTTCGGGCGCTACCCGCACGAATTCTCGGGTGGTCAGCGCCAGCGCATCGGCATCGCGCGGGCCCTGATGTTCAAGCCCAAGCTACTGATTGCCGACGAAGCAGTCTCCGCGCTCGACGTGTCGATCCAGGCCCAGATCCTCAAGCTGCTTGACCAAATCCAGCGCGAGACCGGCGTATCAATGGTCTTCATTACCCATGATCTTCGTGTCGCCAGCCAGATCTGCGACGAAATTGCGGTGATGCAGAAGGGCCGGGTCGTCGAGCGCGGCCCGCCGTCTCAGATCTTCCTGAAACCGCAATCCGACTACACGCGTGAACTTGTGGCTGCAATCCCGGGAGAACGACGCAGAGAGAGCTGAGAAAGTTCAATTAACTCCTGGCAGTAGCTTCCTAATGAGCAAAAGAGAGGGAATAAAATGACAAAAGAGTCTACGACCAAAACGAATATTTCTCGGCGCGATGCACTGCGCCTGATGGCAGCCGGCGGCATTGCATGCTTTGCTGCCCCGAACCTGATCGGCAAGCCTGACATTGCCCGGGCCGCGGACAAGAAACCTGCGGGTCGCGTCGTGGTCGGGCTTTCGCAGGAGCCGACCGTCTTCAATCCACTCATGGCACATATCGAAGTAGACGATGCGGTGCACTTCTCGCTCTTCGACGCCCTCTTTCGCATGGATCCGGAAGGTGTGCTTCAGCCCAATCTTGCGGTAGAAGTGCCCACGCAGAAGAACGGCGGCATCTCCGCGGATGGCCTGAACTGGCGCGTCCGACTGCGTGACGATGTTCGCTGGCATGACGGCAAGCCGTTTACGGCTGAGGACGTGAAGTTCACCCTTGAACTGATCACCAATCCGAAATTCCGCGCCTGGCGTACGGGCGGCCATTCGCTTGTGCGTGACCTCACGGTGGTCTCGCCAACTGAAATCACCTGGCGCATGGAGCAGGTTTTCGCTCCTTACCTGTCGTTTCTCACCGAAACCTTCATCGTGCCAAAGCACCTTCTCGAGAATGAGGCTGATCCGAACGCAGCAGCCTTCAACCAGGCACCCGTTGGCACCGGCGCCTTCAAGTGGAGCCAGCGTGTGGCCGGCGACCATCTCGAACTGGCGGCAAACCCCGATTATTTCGGCGACGGTCCGTATGTCGAACGGGTTGTATTCAAATACATTCCTGACCAGACGGTGCTCTATACCCAATTCAAGAGCGGCGACATCGACCTCACAGACCAGGCGTACATCACGCCCGACCACTACGACGAGGCCAGCAAATTGCCGGGCCGTGTGGTGAGCCTGGTGCCCGGTGCCTCTGTAGAATCGTTCTATCTCAATCTCGAGCGGCCCCAGTTCAAGGAACTTGCGGTTCGTCAGGCACTCTATGCTGCAATGGATAGAACTGCGATTATCGACGCCGTCTATTTCGGCGTCGTGACACCAACCGAGACCTTCATGCCGAAGGAGTCATTCTACTTCAATCCGAACCTTCCGGCACAGGAATTCAATCTCGATGCCGCACGCAAGCTCCTCGACGACGCCGGTTGGGTACCGGGGTCGGACGGGATCCGCGAGAAGAACGGCGTGAAGCTGGCGTTCAACAATTCGACGACATCGGGCAACAACCTCCGCGAGCAGGTGCAGCAGTTCCTGCAGCAGACATTCGCGGAAATTGGCGTCCAGATGACGATCTCGAACTTGCCGGCTGCCGTCATGTTTGGTGAATTCTGGCTGAAGTCACAGTTCGACACGGCGATCTCGGGTGTTACGCATCTGATTGCCGCGGACCCCGATGCGACCAACCGCCTTGCGAGCAGCGCAATTGCCGCGAAGGGCGGTAAGGGATCGAACGTCGGCCAGTATTCCAACCCGGAAGTGGATGCGCTGCTCAAGAAGGGTGCGCAGACCTTCGATCCGGAGGCGCGTCGTGAAATCTACTACCGCATCCAGGAAATCGTGCGTCAGGACCTTCCCTTCCTTCCGCTGTTTGCCGCCACCTACGTGATCGGCACGAAAGAGGGCCTTGAAGGCTGGGAACCGAATTCTAACACGCGCACGGCATCCTGGCATGCTGCCGGCTGGCGCTGGAAGAGCTGAGTCAACCTCCCGCCGTCGCCGCCGCACCTAGCGGCGGCGACCTCTATTGGCGCTATCACAGGGAGAGCCTGAATGCGTAGCTTCCTATTTAACCGGTTCGCTCAGAGCCTCGTACTGCTCTTGATCGTTTCCGTCATCGGCTTCGTGGTCCTCAACCTGATTCCAGGCGGCCCCCTGGCACAATTTGGGCTCGATGCGAGCATGACGCAGGATGACTTGAACCGACTGGCGGAGCAGTTGGGGCTGAACCGCCCTCTGTGGATGCAGTATCTGGACTGGGCCTGGCGCCTGTTGAGAGGAGACTGGGGCCACTCATTCCGCGATGGAGCGCCGGTTCTCGAGGTGATTGGACGGCACCTGATGGCAACGCTGTTGCTGATGGGATCCTCCACGGTTATCGCCATTGCTATCGGTACGTGGATCGGCGTTCGCGGCGCCGTAAAGCGCTATTCGGTTTTCGACTACATGGCGACGGTCGGTGCGATGGTAGCCCTCTCGATCCCGACTTTCTGGTTTGGCCTCATCGGGATTTACGTCTTCTCGCTCAGACTTGGCTGGCTGCCTGCCGGCAACATGTACACGATCGGCGACGAATCCGTTCTGAACTATCTCCACCACCTTATTCTGCCGAGCATCGTGCTCGCGCTGGTGCACGTGGCCATCTGGAGCCGCTACATGCGAACGGCTACTCTCGACGTTATCAATCAGGAATTCATCAAGACAGCTCGGGCCAAAGGGCTAAGTGAGCGCCGCATCCTAATGAAACATGTTATCGGCAATGCCCTCCTGCCGATGATCACGCTCCTGGGGATGCAGCTTCCCAGTGTTCTGACGGGCGCCTTGGTCACCGAAACCGTGTTTACCTGGCCGGGCATGGGGCGCCTGTTCCTCGACAGCCTCGGCTACAGTGACTACCCGGTGGTGATGGGACTGCTCATGTTCTCCGCGATCCTTGTCGTGGTGAGCAACCTCGCCGCCGACATCGTTGTCGCCATCATAGATCCCCGTATCCGTCTGAGTTAAGCGCCATGAACGCTCATCAGGAGTCAGCCATCATGACCGCCATTGCCGCAAATTCACCCCGGGAGCGCTGGTGGAACAGCCGAACTGCGCACCGTTTCATGAAGCACCATCTGGCCCTCATCGGCATGGTGATGATCGCTCTCCTGACGCTGGCCTGCGTCCTGGGACCCCACTTGCTGCCGTATGATTCACTCTATATCGATCTGCGCGCCCGCTTCGCTCCGCCCCTGACAGGCAAGCATTTTCTGGGCACCGACCCGTTGGGACGAGACTTGGCCGCCCGGTTGTTCATGGCGGGGCGGATTTCGCTCCTGGTCGGTTTCTCGGCGATGTTGTTGTCGACGTTGATCGGAACCCTTGTCGGCGTGGTGGCCGGATATCGAGGCGGCCTGGTCGGCACGGTACTGATGCGTGCCGTGGATGGCTTTCTTTCCTTCCCATCCATCTTCCTCGTGCTTGCTCTTGCCGCTGCGCTGAAGCCAAGCCCGATCATGATTACCGTCGTCATCGCCGCCACGAGCTGGATGGAAGTCGCTCGCATCGTCGAGGCCGAAGTCCGATCCCTACGCGAGCGCGAATTCGTGCTGGCCGGCCGCATGCTTGGACTGAGCGCAACGCACATCATGTTCCGCGAAATCCTTCCCAATGCCATGGGTCCGATCATCGTCGCTGCAACCTTGACCGTAGCCCGGGCGATCCTGATGGAGGCCTATATCAGCTTCCTCGGCTATGGAATTCAGCCGCCGCTGCCCAGTTGGGGCAATATGCTGAATGGCGCACAGCAATATCTGGGGACGGCGCCTTGGCTGGCGATCATTCCCGGCGCGGCCATAACGATCGCTGTAACAAGCTTCAACTTCATCGGCGACGGGCTGCGCGATGCGCTCGATGTCCGCGGTGATCACAGCTGAGAAACGCGCGCGCGACGAATAACTGTCAAGCTTTTATCGTTCCTGTCGGACATGACTGGAGCACGATGCCAGAGGAATAGTGACTATGCCGGTGCAGGTACAGAAAGTAAGTGATAGCGCCTCATTTCCAACGCAGGCTGACGTCGTCGTCATCGGGGCGGGGATCGTGGGTACCTGCACGGCCTATGAGCTTGCGCGCAAAGGGGTATCCGTAGCCCTGCTCGAAAAAGGCATCGTCGGTGGCGAGCAGTCAAGCCGCAACTGGGGATGGGTTCGCCAGCAGAACCGAGACCTTTATGAACTTGCGCTAGCCATGTACAGTCTGCGGCGCTGGGAGGAACTGAGCAGCGAGATCGGTCGCGATCTGGGCTTCCGCCGGACCGGGATACTTTACTGCACCAAGAACGAGGCTGATGTCGCCCGGTGGGAAAAGTGGGGCCAGGCTGCACGCGTTCAAGGATTTCACAGCCAGATCCTCAGTGCTTCCGAGGCCAATGAGCGAGCTTCGGGCGGCACGTCCTCCTGGGTCGGCGGCGTTTGGTCTCCGACGGATGGGCGAGCTGAGCCCAGTCTTGCTGTACCTGCCATCGCGGAGGCCGCGAAGGAAAACGGCGTATCGCTCCATCAAAACTGCGCCGTTAGGGGCCTTGATATCGTCAACGGCCGGGTGGCAGGCGTGTGGACAGAGCGAGGGCTCGTGAAAGCCGGCACCGTTGTTTGCGCTGGCGGGGCGTGGGCTTCCCGGTTTTCTCATCGATATGGCATCGAGCTTCCCGTCGCAAACATTTCCGGAACCGCGATCAAGACCACCCGTGCGCCCGAAATCATTCAAGCGGGATGCCTCTCGGCGTCAAACTTCGTGTTGCGGCGTCGGACAGACGGCGCCTACACGGTTGCCGTACCGGGACGTGGGACGCTCGACATCACGCCGCGGGGGATGCGATACGCGATCAAATTCTATCAGATGTACCGCAGCAAGATCGGCAAGAAGCTGAAGTATCGTCTGAACAGCAGCTTCTGGAATGGGCCTGATGCTTTCGGCAGCTGGGAGAATGATGAGATCTCGCCGTTTGAAAAGAACCGCATCCTGGATCCTGCGCCAGATGGGGAGCTCGTCAAGCTCGCAATGAAGAACCTTGAACGCGAATACCCAGCGCTCAAGGGAATTGGGGTCGAGCGCGCCTGGGGAGGGCTCATTGACACTTCCCCGGATCTCGTCCCCGTTATTTCCAGAGTGGAGCGACTGCCCGGTTACGTAATAGCGGCGGGGTTCAGCGGACACGGCTTTGCCATTGGACCGGGTGCCGGTCGCCTGGTCAGCGAGATCGTGATGAACGAGACCCCGATCACAGACATCTCACCCTACCGGCTGAGCCGGTTCAACGACGGCTCGGCGATCAGACGGCCCGAAATGATGTAACGGTCGAGGTTGGTTACGGTACGGCTGCCGTTGTAGCGACGCAGCTACAGGGCTATGGCGCGAATAACGCCATTTTCCGCATAGCGTCGCAGAAGCGGCAGATAAGGCCGGACGGGCCTGCCGGCGGCCTCCTGAGCCAGAGGGTCACATATGCCTGATCTCGAATGCGGAAGAAGTCACCGAGCAATTTCAGCTTTGCGCGCTCTGGGCGAAAGGTCAGCATTTCCGCGACACGAAAAACTCCTCTTGACTTAGAGCGCACTCTAACCCGTAGCTTTCTCTGCGTCGTGACGAAAGAGGGCGTTGATGAAGATTGGCGAGCTGGCGAAGCGTTCGGGACTGTCTGCCCACACTATCCGTTACTATGAGCGGATCGGGCTGCTTCCCCATGCCGACAGGGACCAATCGGGCCAACGTGACTACGACGCATCAATCCTGATCTGGATAGAATTTCTCGATCGTCTCAAAACGACCGGGATGCCTATTCGGGAAATGCTGCGCTACGCGGCCTTGCGGGAGCGCGGCGTCGACACGGAAGCGGAGCGCAGCGCATTGCTCGAACAGCACCGCGAGCGTGTCCGTACGCATGTGGCCGAACTGCAAGCCTGCCTTCTCGTCCTCGACACCAAGATTGCCGGATATGCCGGCAAGGAACAGAGGATGAAGGACTATGACGCATCAATCCCCCAACGACGGCGAAAGCCGGCTGGAACGCGGCAAGCGGGTGCTCGCTGAAATCGACGGCGAAGCCGGCCACAAAGTCATTGCCGCTCTGGCTGACATTGCCCCCGACTTCGCAAACTACGTGTTCGAGTTCTCGTTTGGCGACATTTACAGCCGTCCCGGCCTCGATCTGCGCGCCCGTGAGATCGCGACCATCGCGGCGCTGACGGCGATGGGAACCGCGACCCCGCAACTGAAAGTCCATATCGAGGCGGGGTTGAATGTCGGGCTGACCAAGGACGAAATCACCGAAACCATCATGCAGATGGCGGTTTATGCCGGCTTTCCTGCGGCGCTCAACGGGCTGTTTGCGGCCAAAGAAGTCTTCGCCGTCCGGTTCCCCGATTTGGGGGAGCATGAGGATTTAGGGGGCCGGGCCGGAACGGAGTAAGCCGTCGCCATTGAATCTCGACGGAACTGGCGAGCGTGAGAGGGCAAGACGGACAACACTCTCCCGAGCGGGCTACGGAAGCACGGTGGAAACGTCAATCACGTCCCATCCTGGCGGCATACCTATACCCGCGGGGTCGCGCCGCCTCGAGTTCGCTATATCGGAGTACCTTGGCTGGCGGCATCAAAAGCTCGCAGGGAACTTTTGAGGTCCTTTCGCAATTTAGCGAATATTGCTGTGGAGAACTCAGCTATGAATGTGAGCGATGAAAGAACCGCCTCACTGTGGGCTTCGATAAAAGTCGCTCCGGAGACCGCGCCGCTTGCGCAGGACGAAACTGTTGATGTCGTCGTGGTCGGCTCCGGCATTGCGGGGATGTCCACTGCTTACGAGCTGGCGATCGCCGGGCAAAAAGTGGCGGTGCTCGACCGTGGCAAGATCGGAAGCGGCATGACCGCCCGCACGACCGCGCACTTGTCCTCCGTGTGCGACGATTATTTTTCAAGACTAGCCGATTTGCGGGGTACAGAACTGGCGCGGCTTTACTATCAGAGCCATTCTGCTGCGATCGATCGCATCGAAGCAATACAGGACGTAGAACGCATCGGTTGCGACTTCCGGCGCGTTGACGGCTTTCTGTTCCCCGGGGCGGGGAGGCCAGAAACGGACCTTGATCGCGAACTTGACATCGGGACGAAGCTTGGCGTGACCGTCGAGAAAATCGTCGGCCTGCCTTTTGCGGGGTTCGCGGACGCGCCTGCCTTGCGCTATGCAAACCAGGCCACATTCCATCCACTCAAGTATCTGCGCGGCCTGGCTGCAGGGATTTCGGCGCGCGCCGGTCTGCTTTTTAGCGATACAGTCGCCGAAAAGATTGAGGAGACTGGGGACGGAGTGCGCGTATCAACAAGCGCGGGCTTTGTCGTCAGCGCGAAGTGGGCTGTTGTGGCGACCAACTCGCCAATCAATGACCGGGTCGTCCTTCATACCAAGCAGGCGCCATATCGCACCTACGCCATGTCCTTCAAAGTCGGGCGTGGTGTTGTGCCCGACGCGCTCTATTGGGATACGGAAGACCCCTACCACTACCTTCGCATTCACCCGGGCAAGGACGAGAGCGACTTTCTGATCGTCGGTGGCGAAGACCACAAGACGGGGGCCGTCGACGATGCCGACGACAGGTTCACAGCTTTGACGGCCTGGACCAAACGGCTCGTTCCGAATGTGGGCATGGAGACGCATCGGTGGTCCGGCCAAGTGATGGAGACGATTGATCACGCGGGGTTCATCGGTCGCAATCCCGGCAATGAGCGCGTCTTTGTGGCGACCGGCGATTCCGGTGAAGGCATTACCCATGGAGTCGTCGCCTCGCTCCTGATTGCCGAACTCATTCTTCAGAGGAAGAGCCCATGGCAAGAACTTTATCAGCCGTCACGCAAGACCGCCGCGGCGTTCGCAGACTATCTTGCGGAGAACGCGACCGCGATCAAGAATTTTGCCGAATATCTCGCGCCCGGTGAAATTGATTCAATCGAAAAGCTGGCACCGGGAAAGGGGGCTATCGTGCGCGAAGGCCTCGCCAAGATCGCCGCCTTCCGGGGCGACGACGGTACGCTCTACAAGCGTTCGGCGTCTTGTACGCACATGGGTTGCCAAGTGCACTGGAATTCCCTCGAGCGCTGCTGGGATTGCACTTGTCACGGTTCGCACTTTGCCGTGGACGGTACAGCCTTGAACGGACCCGCGGTATCGCCCCTGGCCGAGACCTAACCGCAGGCCGTGGCCATGCAAAGCCGACCGCGCCGGTAACGTTTTGGTGCTTTGGCTGTTTGTCACGTACTTGCGCAACTCGTTGTTGGCGCGTGATGATCGCAGCAATGGTCGAAGTGCACAGGCACCGGTGGGGTGGGTCCGCTGGTCTGACGGCAGCAGAACCATCCGGTCTTCGGGAGGGTGAAGAACAGCCGGCGAAAACCGGCACTCAAATGAAGCAAGACTCCTCGACGAATGTGGATGTGACGGTAGAAGGTCCGATGTCGCTTGACTTCAGCACGCGAGCCAGGAGTTTGGCGACCATCAAATGTTAGGCGATCGGCATGTTCGCCGCCGGCCGTCATAAGAGTGATAGGTGTTGTCACGGGCGTTATAGGAACGGTACCGAGCCGCACACCATTGCGCGTGCATATCGTTGCCATATGTAGTCGCTTCCCCGGCCAGGGGCGTCCCATCATTCGCGTCCGAGCGCGCGACGAACGGTGGCTGACAAGGCCTGCGTGGTCCATGGTAGGGCTGATAGCTGTTGTCGGCGGGGCGATAGGACCTGTAGCGATTGCGGCACCATTCCAAGGCCGCCTGACGGTCGGCGTCCGTCGGCCCTTCGACCGCTCCGGTGACCAAAGTTCGGTCAACCGCAGCCTTGTCGAGGCCTGCCGCATTCATTGCTTGCATCTTGCGGCCGTCGTCTGCGGCCGCTTGTGCGTGCCGGACCTCCTGGGGGCGCACGCTCACGGGAGGCACACGCTCGAATTGCTGAGCGCTGCGATCAACCTTGACCGGGTTGACCGTCCAGAGGGATGGTGTGTTGATATTGTGGAAGTTGTGCGGCTTTGGCTCCGGCAGAATGGAGGAAATCGCAGCGAGGCTTCCGACAAAGGGCGTCAGCAACAAAGCGATTCTCGTCAGGGGCAGTAAGACCTCTTTCATGGCTTCGTTCCCACTCACGCCGGCCGCAGGCCAAGGCTACTTCGGCAAGGTGGATTGGGAGAGTGTGGCGGGCACAAACACCTTTGCGGTCTGTGTGGTCTCCTCGATACTGTGGGCGGCGGCGAGCAGGAGGCTGATGGCCACCATCGCCGCACTGATGCAAAGAAGCAGTCCGGTAACGGACAAGTCGGATTTTCCCGATTCGTGGTGGGACATCATCTCTCTCCTGACCTGGATGTAATTGCACAAGGGTTGAAGGACAGCGGCATCGAACCGCTGCCCAAGGGAACGGCTCCTGCTACTGGAGGACCTGCACTACGGTGTAGGTCTTCGGATCGACGATGACGCGCTGATCGTTGACGATCGTGTAGGAGTATCGCGGATCTTCGGCGATGGGCATCAGCACGACGTCGCGAGGCAACGGCTTGCCGACGACGACAGGCTGCTGAACGACAACAGACTGCTGGACGGGCTGCCGCTGCACATAGGTTACGACCTTTTCCGGCGGCCGCTCCAGCGCGCCCCCGGCAACGGCGCCAACGACAGCGCCGACGCCGGCACCCACCGGACCGCCCACAATGGCACCCGTTGCAGCACCGCCGATCATGCCGGTGGTGGCGCCCTCCTGGGCGGAGGCAGACGCTGCGAGCGTCCCAAAAAATGCGACGCCGAAGGCGACAAGCTTGGTGTTCATGACATGCTCCTTTTGGATTATTGGCCCGAGCACAACGCCACATTGCGCTTGTCCGTTCCACCGTGCGACCAATGTCGTTGGGCATCCGACCTTCGGCCCACACCGAGCTGGGACCAAAGTCGGACCGTTGAACGAAGCTGCGCCAGCCCGGTGCCGGCGCGTCTGTTACCGCCTGAAATGCCGATTTGATCTCGCCTTCAGCCATGAGGTGATGTATCTGGGCAATGATATCGATCTGTGGTAACAGGACCACAGCGTCTCAAGGAAAACCGCCGTGGGATTTTTCCCATCCTGAAAAGGGAGATCGCAAACAAGCTGGTCTCTTCGGCTGACTTCCGGACCGCGAGGCTGTTTCCGAAAAAATCAAAGCCATGCGACTGGAACTTCCGTCGTCTGATGGGATTAATTGATACCAATCGGAGGACAAGCTCATGCCAGACAATGCAAGTAAGTCGCCAGCGGTGGAGTCTTTGAAGCAGGAGCGCGCAAGGCAGCGAGATCGCACCGCAAGAGGCGAACTCGACAAGGGATTGGAAGCTACGTTCCCAGCTTCTGACCCGGTGTCGACGACAATCACAAGCATCCCGTCTGGCCGTGCGGATGCAGACATGGCCGAACAGGTGAGGGTCAACCCGGATCCGACAGCGCTCGCCCCTGAAGTCGCCAAAGACGCGGGGACTATCCTCGGCGATATCAGGACTCTGGTCAGGAAGCGGCCATTGGCCGCCGTGGGCATCGTCGCCGCCGCGGCCTATCTTTGGGGCGCGAGCCGGTAAACCCCAAGGAGCCAGGCATGCTCTTCATGAGTGTTTGCCTGTCTGCAGGATAAATTGCTTCGCGCTGGAGATGATCAGCCGGTAAAGAATGGCAAGCTCTGAAAAATCCTCAAGGCAAACGACCGGATCCAGACGGATGACGGCGCTCGATCGCGCTACCGTCGCGAGCACGAGAGACCAGGCAGCTACCGAGAGCCCGGCCGGCGCTTTCGGACGGAGCAGGCGAGCCGTCCAAGAACTGATGTGTGCCCTCCGTCATGATCTCGGAAGCCTTTTGGGGCGCTGTGTCCTGCGAATCCGAAAGGGCAGCGAAATAGTTCGGGAAAGGTATGCAAAATCTGAACGGCCCACCTTCAAGGAGGGGCTTTGGAGAACGTCCGCTGCCGTCGCAGCATTTTCGCGCAGCGCAGTGGCTACCCTGGCGACTGTTCGCACGGCGGGCAAACTGCAGCTCGGCACGCAGAAACTGCGATCGTGGAAAGTGCTGGCTGCGCTGATCCCGTTCTCCAGCATCCTCATCGCAGCCGGCGTTCTAACTTGGGCCCTCAAGGATGTACCGTGGCAGGAGATCGCCGACGGCTCATTGAAGCCGGTCATGGTGCTGGAAACGTCGGACGGCGGGCCGCTTGTCCGGCAAGGGCCGTATCAAGAGCTCTATGCGAGCTACGAGCAATTCCCTTCGCACCTCATAGACGCCGTGCTTTCAATCGAGGACCGCCGGTTCATGGATCACTACGGCATCGATCTGAAGGGGATTGCGCGCGCTCTGCTCAGAAACGTAGAGGCCGGATCGGTCGTCCAGGGCGGAAGCACCATCACGCAGCAGTTGATCAAGCTGCAATATCTCGAAAGCGACCGAACATTGAAGCGCAAGATCCAGGAGGTGGTGATCGCGTTCTGGCTGGAATGGAAGCTCGGCAAGAGAGAGATTCTGACACGCTACCTCAATGCGGTCTACCTTGGTTCTGGCGCGACCGGCATGCCGGCAGCGGCGCGGATCTATTTCAACAAGGATGTCGGTGCGCTCGATCTACCGGAATCTGCGATGCTGGCAGGTCTGCTGAAGGCCCCGAGCCATTTGAACCCGATCGACAATTTCGAAGGCGCTCGACAACGCACGGCGACCGTGCTCGACGCGATGGTCACCAATGGCAAGCTCACGCCGCAAGATGCGAACGCTGCCAGGGATGAATTCGCCGAACTGCACCCCACGACACCAACATCGCGCTCGGGCAGTTGGTTCGCCGATTGGGTGTCGGTCGAGGCGGGGGAGATCGCAGGCTCTTCGCCCGGAGCAACAACAGTGCGCACGACATTGGTGCCGCGCCTGCAGCGGATTGCCGAAAAGGTTGTCAGGCAAGCCCTCGATGAAGAGGGGAAGGCCTTCGGTGCGTCGCAGGCTGCACTGGTCGCTATGACGCCCGACGGTGCAGTTGTCGCAATGGTCGGCGGATATGACTACAAGACCAGTCAGTTCAACCGCGCCGTCACGGCGATGCGCCAGCCGGGCTCCACATTCAAGCTGTTCGTGTATTACGCGGCATTGAAGAAGGGGCTGAGCCTGTCGGATCAGGTCCTTGACGCCCCGATCGAAATTGGCGGATGGGCCCCTCGAAATTCGGGAGGTGACTATCGCGGCTGGGTTACGTTGGCTGAGGCATTTGCTCGCTCGCTGAATGCAGCCACCGCCGTACTGGCCCAGGAGGTTGGCCTGGACAGTGTCGCCGATGCAGCAAAGGAGCTGGGCATCGACGCTCCGCTGACGACGACGCCAGCTTTGGCGCTCGGCGCATCCGAGGTGAGCCTGCTCGACCTGACGGGTGCCTATGCGTCGGTGCTGCTTGGAAAAGCACCGGTCGAACCATGGGGAATTATCGACTTCCGGGCGGCAGGCCAGCGGAAGGGCTTCCGAGTGGGCCCCCAAGTTGCGACCTCGGTTGACCTTTCGCCGCATCAGTCCGACCTCCTCACCTTGCTGCAGTTGGTCGTAGAGCGTGGGACTGGACGTCAGGCTGATCTGGGCACATTTGCGGCCGGCAAGACAGGCACCAGTCAGGACAACCGTGATGCCTGGTTCGTCGGCTTTACGGAACCCTTGGTCGCTGGCGTCTGGGTGGGCAACGACGACAACACATCGATGAAGGGGATCACGGGTGGCGCGCTTCCAGCGCGCATCTGGCGAAATTTCATGGAAGCCGCGGTGGCCGAGCCAGATTCGGACGCCGATGCGGACGCGGGGTTTATGACAAGCGAAGAAAAGCCCGCTCAATCCTGCAATATCAGAGCATGCTCGCGCAACTACCGGTCCTTCCGGGCGTCTGATTGCACCTACCAGCCTTATCGCGGCGACCGGCGGCTTTGCCAGAAATAGCTGTGCGGGCGCTTGCGACGGCAGAGGTTGCCTATGACGATGAGGATGCCATTGCTGTTACACGCCCTTCGTGCCGAGCATGCAGGTCGTTTCCTTCGCTGGATACACGCCAGAAGGACGGCCGTTTCAGAGTTTCTTTCGCGCTGCGGCATGCCCGTATTCGACACGGTAACGACGATGTCGCTCGGAGAGCGCTGGGTGCCGAGGATCCTGGTCCGGCGCGTCGGCCTCGCAAGCCCTGGGCCGAGATTTGAAGGTCGCAAATATCGACAAAGCGCTCCGGACCGTCAGACACAGGGCGGCCATGGCCGTTCGGAGCGCCCACGGTTGAGCGCCCCGAACGGCTCGTTCACTTCTGAATGCAGGTGTCGACCGTGTCCTTGGTGCATTCATCAAGCCCCGTGAATACCGGATCTTCAACCGGTTTACCGGCTATCAGATCCAGCATCACCGAAGGCGCCTTGTAGCCCATCTCGAAGGGGCGCTGGCCGACAAGTGCCGTCACCAGGCCTTCACGCGCAATCGCCACTTCGTCGCCGATCGTGTCGGCGGCGCCAATGACGAACTCGTTGCTGGCGATCTTGTCGGCCATCGGCCTGAACAGATCGCGATAGGCCTGCGGTGCGCCGAACAGCGGCCAGCCGCCCATGATACCGAACGCGTCGAGATCCGGATTGGCGGCAAGAATATCAGTCATCGCCTGGACGCCCTTAGCGCCGTCGTCATTGGTGAAGACGGGGCAGCCGGCGACTTCCGTCCATCCGCCTTCGCCCTTCAGTTCGGTGAGCCCCTTCTGACCGGTCAGTGTGTCACGCATGCCTTGGGCGCGACGCAGGATATTGTCGGCGCCTGGATTGCCCTCAATCGTGCAGATCTTGCCGCCGTTCGGCTTGGCCTTCTTGATGTATTCACCGATGCGCGCGCCCATCAGATAGTTGTCGGTGCCGAGATAGGTCTTGCGCAACGCCGAATCTTCGGCAGCAAGGTCGGCATCAAGTGTCATCACTGGCACGCTCGGATTGGCGGTCTTCAGCGTCTGGGCGATCAGCTTTGCGTTGGACGGCGAGATGGCGATCGCTGCGGTGTCGGCTTTGCCGAGCATATCCTGGACGATCTGCGCCTCGCCGGCCTCGTCGGAGGTCGATGCTGGACCGGTGTAGAAGCATTCATATTCAGAGTCGGGATTTTCCTTGTTCCACTTCTGGCAACCCTGGTTGATCGCTTCGAAGAACGGGTTGTCGAGCCCTTTCACGACGATGACGAGCTGCTTCTTGGCCAAAGCCTCGGCTGCGCCGAGGGCTAAAAACGCGACGCCAAGCAATAATATCTTCCTCATAAATTCCTCCCTTGAAACAGACGGACACGGCGTGTCCGCCACACACATCAACCCGGATACCAGACGATGCGAGGGTCATTCTGTGAGCGCTCGTATTTCCACGCCGAGTCGATAAGCAATTCCAGATCGTAGCGGGGCCGCCAATCCAGCAAGTACTTGGCCTTGCTGTTGTCCATCCAGTTCGAATGGAACTGACTTGGTATGTGGACCGAAGAGAGGCCGCGGGTGCGGGCCAGGTAGCTGGCAACTTCGCCGTAGTCGACCGGCCGGTCCATGCAGATGTTGAAGAGTTGACGTTTCGCACGCGGATTGTCGATCGCGGCCAATATGGCGCTGACGAGATCTTCGACGTGGACGAAGTTGCGCTTCAACGGTCGCCCGTCAGCATCATGCAGCAGGGGCACGGTACCCTCCGCAGCATAGCGCTTTGCGTCGGCTTCAGGAACAAGCGTCTTCCAGTCTGGGCCGCCGAACACGTCGTCGCCGAAGGACAACGTATATTTGAAATCGTCCTTTTCCATAATCCACGGCGCGCGCAGACAGCAGCCGTTGATGTCATACTGGATGCCGAACTGTTCCAGTATCACCTCTTCCAGAACTTTCGAGAGAGCGTAGCTTCCCGGATAGGCCTGGTGCGGCACGCTTTCGGTAATCGGGCTGTCGTGACGATAGTAAAAATGGCCGATTCCGGCATCGCCGCCGATAAGAATGAACTGACGGGCCGTAGTGCTGATCCGGAATGCCTCCAGAAGCCAGAACAGCCCCTTGACCGTGACGTCCATAACGTCGGCGGGCGTTTCCTTGCAAGTGGCGAGGTGTACGACGTGGGTGACGCCGGCGATAGCCGCGTTCGCGACTTCTCGGTTGGAAATCGACCCACGCACAACTTCAACCCGGTCGCTCTCATCGCATAACCGGTTGTGGCAAAGGGCACGTATGCGCGCATTCGAAAAGCGCGGATCGTCAAGCAGCCCAGCTATGAAGTGCCGCCCGACCTTGCCCGTAGCACCCGTGACAAGGATAAGCATGCTCTCCTCCCAATAACAGCTAATATCGGCGCGCGCCGCTCGTCAACAGGATATTTATACTACAAATGGATATGGTGTGATGGTGCGGCCAATATCGTACAATTGATTGACGCTTTCGCGGCGTTTTGCGTAATGTATAGTATCGCTTCTTCCGGGAGGAAAGCGAGACGCGGGCGGCTCGACCTTGCAGGACGCACGGTTCGTAGCAGCCCCGCGACGGCGAGCCTGGGGAGGCTAGAAGGCTGGTGGCTGTTCTCGAACTCACCAATATTTCCAAACATTTCGGTGCCATCCAGGCTGTCAATGACGTTTCGTTCGTGCTCGAGGCGGGACAGGTGGTCGGCCTCATGGGCGACAACGGGGCAGGCAAGTCCACGCTGGTGAAGATGATCGCCGGCAATTTCCGGCCAAGTCATGGAACCATGCACATGGACGGGCAGGAGCTTGCCCTTCACCGCCCGGTGGAAGCGCGCCAGCACGGCATCGAGATCGTTCACCAGGATCTTGCCCTGTGCAATAATCTGACGGCGGCAGCGAATGTCTTTCTCGGACGCGAATTGCGCCGTGGCGTCGGGCCGCTGAAGGTGCTGGACTACAAGGCAATGTACCGGCGCGCTGGCGAGATTTTCAAGGAATTGAAATCGGAGACGCGCCCGCGCGACCTCGTCAAGCAGATGTCGGGTGGCCAGCGGCAGGCGGTCGCCATCGCCCGTACGATGCTCTCCGAGGCTAAGATCGTGCTCATGGATGAGCCAACGGCTGCCATCTCGGTGCGCCAGGTGGCGGAGGTACTCAACTTGATCCGCCATTTGCGCGACCGGGGCATCGCGGTCGTGTTGATCAGTCACCGCATGCCGGACGTCTTTTCGGTTGCCGACCGGGTGATCGTGATGCGGCGCGGCAGAAAGGTCGCGGACAAGCCGATCGCGGCAAGTTCGCCTGAGGAAGTGACAGGGCTCATTACGGGCGCGATAGAGCAGGTGTGATCGAAAAAGCCCCACCGTGTCGGATGGAAACGAAGGTCGACCCATGACGATTACCCTTGATCAGACGATCAAACAAAAGCAGCAGAACTGGCTTGCTGCAATCCTTGGCAGTCAGACGTTCTGGGTCCTGCTCTCCGTCCTCCTCGCCTGTGTTTTTCTCTCCTTCGCCACCGACTCCTTCGCCACGACGAAGAACCTCTACAACATCACCCGCAATGTGACCTTCGTTGCCATCATTGCACTCGGCATGACGATCGTGATTATCACCGGCGGGATCGACCTGTCGGTGGGATCGGTGCTTTGCCTGTGCAGCATGGTGCTGGCGGTCGTCATGCATGCGGGTTACAGCATCGAGACAGGGATAGCCGCGTCGGTCGGCACCGCCCTGGTGATCGGAGCCTTCAACGGGGTATTGATCGCCTATCTGGGTTTCCCTCCCTTCGTCGTCACACTCGGCATGCTGTCGATCGCGCGCAGCCTGGCGATGGTTGCCTCCAACAACACCGTCGTTTTCCAGTTCGGACCGGATCACGACAAGCTGCTGGCGCTGGGCGGTGGCGCCTGGTTCTTCGGTATTGCAAACCCGGTGATCTACATGATCGTGCTGGCGCTTCTCACCGGCTTCGTGCTGCGCTGGACAAGGTTCGGCCGGTACGTCTTCGCCATAGGCGGCAATGAGCACGCCGCCACGCTCACGGGCGTGCCCGTGCAGGCGATAAAGGTTGTCGTCTATATGATTTCTGCCCTGTCGGCCGGGGTTGCCGGCATTATCCAGACGGGCTGGCTCGGTGCCGTCACCACGAATATCGGCTCCGGAATGGAACTGCAAGTCATAGCTGCTACCGTTATCGGGGGGGCTAATCTGGCCGGTGGCGTCGGGACCGCCTTCGGCGCGCTGATCGGAGCAGCCTTGATCGAGGTGATCCGCAACAGCCTCGGTCTGCTCGGCATCAATGCCTTCTGGCAAGGCACTTTCATCGGCGGCGCCATCGTGCTTGCCGTTCTGTTCGATCGAATTCGGAATTTGCGTCAAAGCGAATAGAAAGAAGCCAATTCAGCCGGCAAGCGTATTGCGGCTAAAGGCGATGCGCGCTCGTTATCCGGAAAACAGCGATCCCCTTAGAGCGATCGGATGCGCTGCTCTGCAGGGGCGCTGTCTGGCGTTCGCTGTCCTTTGCCTGCAGTCGGCCGCTGCTGGACGGGATAGCGGGTCAACGCAGGTCGCGTCGACGCTCCGGGCAAACACTCGTTTCCGCGTGGCCGCGTACGACTCCTTAAAGAGCGTGCAACATAGCCGATCAAGGTCGTGAGCCCCACGGCGCTCTTGGTGAGCATGCGCGTGACCTCCGTGCCACGAGATGCCGGGACGACTGGTTAACGCCGTCAACAGTTCGCAGACCGAGGGGGCAACGCCGGTTTGTTAACTCATCCTACGAATATATCACGCAGGCGAGCCCAGATTCCCTGTGGCCTGCCGATATGCCTTGCCCGGATATAGCTGGCGGTCGTTGCAGCGCTTACCGTCGCACCGAAATGGCAGTAGCAGACGATTCTGTGCAATTGCCTGTCCGACAGCTCGAAAAACCGTTTCGCTTCTCCATAAGTGTCGTTTTTCATCCCGGCTGCGCGAAGGACAGGATCGTTGAAGGCAACCGAAATCGCGGAGTTGTCGCAGTGTAATGCAGCACGCACCGCATGCGGCTGATATTCGGTTTCGTGCAGCGTCGAGAGAAGCCGCTGTGGATCCGCTTCGAGGAGTTCTGCCCACCGTTGGATGCGTTTTTCGCGCGGCATGCTCTGATGCGGGTAATACTGATTGATCCTGGCAAGATTTTGCAGTTGATCGAATTCATGGTGCTTCATTTCGCCCTCCATTGAACGATTGATGCTTCGACCCTTCTCCTGCAGTAGCGTGACTCGTACGAGGCAATAAGTCCAATCACGATTGGGCGTCCCCGAAGATTTGGACAGCGACAGCGAACGGCTGTGCGGTGCCGATAGTGACATTGCATTGGGTCGCGCCAACCGCGGCGCTGCTCAGAAAGCGCGAATACTATACGGAAAACCCATCTACTGTTTCATTCAGGGAAGGGCATGCCATTCTGTAAGCATCCATTAGCGAGCGCGCCTCACATCTCGGTCAGCAGAATGCCGGAAAAGCGACCCATCGTCCGTAGGGTGCCGGCTTGCCGCGACTACTGCAGGACAAGCCGCAAGGCTTTCCGGGTTTCCATCAGCAGGGGCAGGTAGCGCCCTGCCATCTCGGCTGCAGGCACGTGAGCGGCCGGTGCGCCAATATTGATGGCGGCGACCACCCGACCGCGATCGTTTTCGACCGGCACGGCGATCGAACAGAGACCGAGTTCCAGTTCCTGGTCGATCACAGCGTAACCCGCGGCGCAAACACGGCGAAATTCTTCCATCAGCACCTCCGGATCGGTCTTGGTCAGCGGCGTATTGGCCTTGAGATCCGAGCGGTCGAGAATGTTGCGCGCCTCGGCCTCCGGCAGCGCCGCCAGCAGCACCCGCCCCATCGAGGCACAGTAGGCCGGCAAACGGGAACCGGGCGACAAATTGATCGACATGACGCGCTTTTGCGAGGCGCGCGCGATGTAGACGACTTCCGTTCCATCCAGGACCGAAGCTGATGCACTTTGCCCGGCCTTTTCCGAGAGTTGGTCGAGATACGGCTGGATCACCAGAGGCAGCGGCGTGGCGGACAGATACGCGTGGCCGAGCCGTAGAACCTTCGGCGTCAGGGCAAAGAACTTGCCGTCGTAGTCGGCATAGCCGAGGTCGGCGAGCGTCAGCAGGCAGCGGCGCACTGTCGCCCGGTCGAGATCGGTGAGTTTAGCCGTTTCGGCGATGGTGAGCCTCGGCCGCGTCTCGCCGAAGGCCTCGATGACTCTCAGTCCGCGGGCAAAGCCACTAACGAAATCCGATTCTCGCATCGTCCTCTCCCTAAAGTTCCTCGATGATGTGCGATATACGAACAAATGTCAAATAACGCACAAAATATTTGACGATGCGGAGATTTGAGCGCTTATTGCACCTGCCCACGCCCCATTGAGGAGGAGAATGCCTTGGCGAGACTGACTTCGCTGGCGCAAGCCATTTCCGAGAATGTGAAAGACGGCGATACGGTCGCCATGGAGGGGTTTACCCACCTGATCCCTTACGCCGCCGGGCACGAGGTGATCCGGCAGGGCAAAAAGGATCTGTTCCTGATCCGCATGACCCCGGACATTCTTTATGACCAGCTGATCGGCGCAGGCGCGGCGCGCGGCATGAAATTCTCCTGGGGTGGAAATCCCGGCGTCGGCTCGCTGCATCGCTTTCGCGACGCCGTCGAAAACCACTGGCCGCACCCTCTGGAGATCGAGGAGCACTCTCATGCCGCCATGGCCAACGCCTATGAAGCCGGCGCGGCAAACCTGCCGTTTGCCATGCTGCGCGGTTATATCGGCGCCGATCTGCCCAAGGTCAACCCGAACATCAAGCAGGTTACATGCCCTTTCACCGGCGAGGTGCTGGCAGCCGTTCCGGCCATCCACCCCGATGTGACGATCATTCACGCGCTGAGGGCCGATCGCAAGGGCAATGTGCTGCTCGAGGGTATCGTCGGCGTGCAGAAGGAAGCGGTGCTCGCTGCCAGACGCTCGATCGTCACGGTGGAAGAGATCGTCGACGAACTGAACCCCCCATCACCCAATTCCGTCGTCCTGCCCTCCTGGGCGGTGACGGCGGTTGTGGCGGTGCCCGGCGGCGCCTTCCCGTCCTATGCGCAGGGCTATTATCCACGTTCCAACGCCTTTTACATCGCCTGGGACGAAATCGCCCGTGATCGCGCCACCTTCCAGAAATGGATCGAGGAAAACATCATGAAGGCCGGTCCGGGAGACTTTGCCAAGCATGCGAAGAAAGCCGCGTGAGGAGAGGACGATGAGCGATTTTACCCCGACCGAAATGATGACCATCGCGGCAGCCCGAGCGCTCACCAATGACGACGTCTGCTTCGTCGGCATCGGCGCGCCATCTGCCGCCTGCAACGTCGCCCGCCTCACCCACGCGCCCGATATCACATTGATCTACGAAAGCGGCACGGTTGGCACCCGGCCGGATGTGCTGCCGCTGTCGATCGGAGACGGCGAGTTGTGCGATACCGCACTCTTCACCGTCTCGGTGCCGGAAATGTTTCGCTACTGGCTGCAGGGCGGCCGCATCACCACCGGCTTCCTCGGCGGCGCCCAGATCGACAGGTTCGCCAATCTGAACACCACCGTCGTCGGCCCTTATGACCGCCCGAAGGTCCGCCTGCCTGGCGGCGGTGGCGCGCCGGAAATTGCCAGCAATTGCGGCCAGATCTTCATCACCATGGCGCTTTCCAAGCGCGGCTTCGTCGACAGGCTGCCTTTCATCACCTCCATGGGCCACGGCGAAGGCGGCAATCACCGCGAGCGGCTTGGCTTGAAGACGAAGGGACCGACGCGCGTCATCACCGATCTCTGCGTCCTTGAGCCGGATCCCGCCACCAAGGAATTGACCGTCATGTCGATACACCAGGGCGCCACACGCGAAGAGATCATCGACAATTGCGGCTGGCCGATCAGGTTCGCCGAGACGGTGATCGACACGCCCGTGCCGACCGAGACCGAGCTGACGACGTTGCGCGACATCAATGCACGCACGAAAAAAGCCCATCAGGGCAACAAGGAGGCGGCGTGATGGCCGAGGCCTATATCTGCGATTACATCCGCACGCCGATCGGCCGGTTCGGCGGTTCGCTTTCCCTCGTGCGTGCCGACGACCTCGGGGCGGTTCCGCTGAAAGCGCTGATGCAGCGAAACGCTTCCGTCGACTGGCAGGCCGTCGACGACGTGATCTTTGGCTGCGCCAATCAGGCGGGCGAAGACAACCGCAATGTCGCGCGGATGTCGCTGCTTCTGGCGGGGCTGCCGTCCGGGGTCTCGGGCACGACGATCAACCGGCTCTGCGGCTCGGGCATGGATGCGGTGATCGCCGCAGCCCGCGCCATACGATCCGGCGAAGCGGACCTGATGATCGCCGGCGGCGTCGAGAGCATGTCGCGTGCGCCCTTCGTCCTGCCCAAGGCCGAAAGCGCCTTTTCCCGTTCAGCCGAAATCCATGACACGACGATTGGTTGGCGCTTCGTCAACCCGCTGATGAAGAAGCAATACGGCGTCGATTCCATGCCGGAGACCGGTGAGAACGTCGCCGAGGATTTCAAGATCAGCCGCGCGGACCAGGACGCGTTTGCCGTCCGCTCGCAGAACAAGGCGGCTGCCGCGCAGGAGAGCGGTCGTCTGGGGCATGAGATTACCCCCGTCACAATTCCGCAGCGCAAGGGCGATCCGATCGTCGTTGACAGGGACGAGCACCCGCGCGCAACCACGATAGATACGCTTGCCAAGCTCAAGGCGCCGTTCCGCGAAGGCGGCTCGGTTACGGCGGGCAATGCCTCGGGCGTCAACGATGGCGCTGCCGCGCTCATCATCGCTTCGGAAGCTGGTGCGAAAAAGCACGGGCTCTCGCCGATCGCCCGCGTCATGGGGGGCGCTGCCGCCGGTGTGCCGCCGCGCATCATGGGCATCGGCCCGGCGCCGGCGTCACGCAAGCTTATGGCGCGGCTGGGGCTTAAGGCCAGCGATTTCGATGTTATCGAACTCAACGAAGCCTTCGCATCGCAGGGTCTTGCGGTCCTGCGCGAACTCGGTATTGGCGACGACGATCCTCGCGTCAATCGAAACGGCGGCGCCATCGCGCTCGGACACCCGCTCGGCATGTCCGGCGCCCGGATTACAGGAACGGCGGCGCTCGAGCTCAAGCTAGGCGGCGGTCGCTATTCGCTGTCGACCATGTGCATCGGCGTAGGGCAGGGTATTGCCCTCGCCCTGGAGCGCGTTTGACCGAAACCGGCGGCGGATTGCTCCGCCCCCGGTTTCGGCTTGATAGGCTAACATCACTTTCGATCATCCCCACGTCGTTTGAGAGGCAATCTCTCGACGGCATTTCCGGCGTTGGGATAAAAAGACGCGGCAGCAGCAAGATTGCCGCCACCGCGTAATTTGGGGCAAAGGCCGCACCGCCTTGCCCACCGCCTTGATCGCGTCACCTGGGGAGAAGCAAGCGATGCGATCAAGGAAAAGTCACCCGCTCACACCTTTTTGCGTCCCTTCTGGCGATAGACGTCGACGACGACGGCAGCGATGATGATGAGGCCCTTGACGATTTCCTGGTAGTAGGCGTCGACGCGCAGGAAGGTGAAGCCGGATGTCATGACGCCGAGGATGACGGTTCCGATGACGGTTCCGGTGATGCGGCCGACGCCGCCGGTGAGCGAGGTGCCGCCGATGACGGTGGCGGCGATGGCGTCGAGTTCGTACATCACGCCCATGCCGGCCTGCGCCGTCTGGGCGCGGGCCGCCGTCACGACGCCGGCAAGCCCCGCCAGCATGCCGGCGATCGCATAGACCTTGACCAGATGCACCTCGACATTGATGCCGGAGACGCGGGCGGCCTGGACGTTGGCGCCGATCGCATAGGTGAACTTGCCGTAGCGTGTATAGCGCAGGGCGATATGGAAGATCAGCGCGACGACGAGGAAGATGACCACCGGCCAGATGCCGGTCCCGATGAAGTTGAACTGGTCCGTCAGGCCCGACACCGGCTGGCCCTTGGTGTACCACTTCGACAGGCCGCGGGCCGAGACCATCATGCCGAGCGTGGCGATGAACGGCGGGATCCTGGTGCGGGCGATCAGCTGGCCGTTGATGAAGCCGGCCAACAAGCCGATGCAAAGGCCAAGCCCGATCGGCACGATCGCCGGCAGGTCGGTCAGCGACGGATACAGCGCCCGCGGCCAGGTCGAGGCCTGGGCGACGCTGGCGGCGATCATCGCCGTCATCCCGACGACAGAGCCGGAGGACAGGTCGATGCCGCCGGTGATGATCACCTGGGTCACGCCAACGGCGATGATGCCGATCACCGCCACCTGCAGGATCATGATCGTCAGCCGCTGCGAATTCATCAGGAAGCTCTGGCCGACGAAGATCCAGCCGAGCACCTCGTAGACCAGCGCAATGCCGACCAGAACCAGGAAAATGTTGAACTCCGGCGGGATGCGCCGTGCGGATTTGGCAAGCGGGGGATTGGCCCCTGCCGCGACGTTGGTCTCCATTGCTGTCTCCTCCCTGTGGTTGATTGCCCCGCCGTCAGCGCGCGGCCAGTTCCATCACCTTGATCTGGCTGGCCTCGGCCCGGTCGAGGAAGCCGGTGACCCGGCCTTCGTGCATGACCATGATGCGGTCGCTCATGCCGAGCACCTCGGGCATCTCCGACGAGATCATGATGACGGCGACGCCGTCGCGGGCGAGTTCCGTCACCAGCCGGTGAATTTCCGCCTTGGCGCCGACGTCGATGCCGCGCGTCGGCTCGTCGAGGATCAGGATGCGCGGCCGGGTCAACAGCCAGCGGCCGATCAGCGCCTTCTGCTGGTTGCCGCCGGACAGGTTCTCGATGCGCTCGGCCAGGTTCGGCGTCTTGACCCTGAGCTTGCGGGCCATCTCCTCGCATTGCGCCGACAGCGCCTGCTGCTCGACAAAGCCCAGCCTGACGAACTGGTCCTGCAGCACGGCGATCTGCATGTTCTCCAGGATGTTGAGGATCAGCAGGCAGCCGGTGTCCTTGCGGTCCTCGGTCAAAAACGCCATACGGTTGGCGATCGCCTCGGTCGGCGAGGTGATGGCGACCGGCTGGCCATTGATGGCGATCGAGCCGGAACTGGCCGGCGTGACGCCGAACAATGCCTCGGCGACGTTCGAGCGGCCGGAGCCGACCAGGCCGGCAAGCCCGAGGATCTCGCCCGCCCGCACCTCGAACGAGACATCGTGGAAGACGCCGTCAAGCGTCAGGTCCTTGACCGACAGCACGACATCGCCGATCGGCACCTCCTCCTTCGGGAACATCTGGGTGATCTCGCGGCCGACCATCATGCGGATGATGTCGTCGCGCGTCACGTCGCTGGAGGCATGCGTGCCGATATACTTGCCGTCGCGGAACACCGAGAACTCGTCGGCGATCTCGAACAGCTCGTTCATCTTGTGGGTGATGTAGACGATGCCGATGCCCTGGCGGCGCAGGTCGCGGATGATGGTGAACAGATGCGCCACCTCGCGTTCGGTCAGCGCCGAGGTCGGCTCGTCCATGATCAGCACGTCGGACTGGTACGACACCGCCTTGGCGATCTCGACCATCTGGCGGTTGGCGATCGACAGGTCGCGCACCTCGGCCTGCGGATCGAGGGCAATGTTCAGCCGGGCAAACAGCGCCGCCGTCATCCGGTTCATCTCGCGGTGGTCGACAAAGCCGAGGCGGGTCTTCGGCTCGCGGCGGATCCAGATGTTCTCGGCCACTGTCATGAACGGCATCAGGTTGAGCTCCTGATGGATCATCGCGATGCCGTTTTCCAGCGCATCGAGCGGCGATTTCAATTGGATGTCGACGCCCTTGAACTTCACCTCGCCCCTGTCGGGCGTGTAGATGCCGGCCAGAATCTTCATCAGCGTCGACTTGCCGGCGCCGTTCTCGCCCATCAGCGCATGCACCGTGCCGCGCTTCAGCCGGAACGACACGTCGTCGAGCGCAACCACGCCCGGAAACTCCTTGCGAACGCCCTCAACCGCAAGCAGATACTCCGCGTTCGGGATCGCCCCGCTCGCCCGTACCGCCGCCATAGTCGTCGGACTAACCATACCATGACCCTCCCTGTCGCCTCATTGGCCAGAACCCGCGCGCGGAAGCATCCAGGGTTCTCGCATGGTTTCATCGGACGCAACATGCGTCGTCCGTCATAAAAACCGGGCAACCCGGAGCGCAGCCGCGCCGCGCTCCGGGATCACTGGCTTAGTTCTTGGCCTGGTAGTCCTTGAGATTGGCCGGGGTGACCAGCTCGAAGGGAATGTAGACCTTCTTGTCGACCGCTTCGCCACGCGCAAGCTTGAGCGCCGCATCGAGCGAACCCTGGCCCTGACCGGCAGCGTTCTGGAACACGGTGACGTCGAGGTCGCCTTCAGCCATGGCCGCGAGTGCGTCCTGCGTCGCATCGACACCGCCGATGACGACGCTGTCCATGGAGCGGCCGGCGGCCTTCAGAGCTTGGATCGCGCCGATGGCCATTTCGTCGTTGTTGGCGATAACGGCATCGAATTCCAGACCGGCCGAAAGCCAATTGGTTACGAGGTCGGCGCCCTGGGTACGCGACCAGTTTGCCGTCTGCTCTTCAACGATCTCGATACCCTTGCAGGCGTCGGTCGCCAGCACGTCATGGACATCCTTGGTGCGCATGCGGGCCGCCTGGTTGGAAAGCTCGCCCATCATCACGACAGCCTTGCCCTTGCCGCCGAGCAGCTTGCAGACTTCCTGGGTTTCCAGCGTGCCGGATTCGGCCTCGTTGGAAGCGACGAAAGCCTGCTTTTCCGGAAGACTGTCGATGTTGCTCGGCTCGCGGTTGACGTACACGAGGGGAACACCGGCATCCGCGGCGAGCTTGGACATGGCAGCGGTCGCATCGGTATCGACCGGGTTGACGATGATCGCATCCACGCCGGCGGCGATGAAGTTCTGGATCTGGCTCTGTTGCTTGGCAACGTCGTTCTGAGCGTCTTCGACTTGCAGCGTCACGCCCTCGAGCGTCTTGGCATAATCCTGCATACCGTTGCGCAGAACCGTCAGGAAGTTGTCGTCGAACAGCGCCATCGAAACGCCGACCGTTTCGGCGGCATGCGCTGCCGATGACATCATCACAGCCAGAGCCGCGCCCATGATCATTTTCTTCATGCTATTTCCTCCACAAAACGGTGTCCGGCGACCACCCTCCACAAGCCGGAGGCATCGCCGCGGAGCGGGGATGCCTGTTTCTTGTCGCCCACCTCTCCCGTGGCAGGCCATCAAAACAGAATAAACAAACCGAAAGTTTGCTAATACGGAATATGTATTCTATTATTTAGTTGGCCGTCAAGTGCGCGACGTCCTATATTCACGCAAAAAAGCAAGTGATGCGCTTGCAGGTTCACGCCCTTGACGCCAGGAACGCCATGCTGTCGCGCAAGGCGGCCTCGACATTGCTCAACTGATGCACCTCCGACGAGAAGGACTCGAAGGAAAAGGGCCCGGAATAGCAGCCATTCCGCAATTTGTTCATCTGGCCAGCATTGTCGAGCCGGTCGCCGGCACCCACCAGCACGCGGTGCGCGTCGCGCATAGCGCTGACAGTGACAGCGGGATCGACGACGCCCGAGATGTGGACAAGGCCAGTCAATTCCGGATGGAATGTTTCTTCCCCTGCGAGATGATGGTGGAATGTGTCATGCACGAGTTGGAACGTCCCTTCACCTCCCACAGCCCGAATACCTTCCGCCGCCTCGGTTTTCGAGCGCAGCGAGCAGATCTCGAAGCCGAGCGGTTCGACGAGACCAACGATGCCCGCCTCATCCAACATCGGCTTCAGCGCCGTCAGCGCCTGGCGCAGATCGGTCTGCCGCTCACCGTCCCCTTGACCGCTGCCATCATTGACGGGAACGAGGACAAGCGCCTTGGCGCCGCAATCGCGCGCGTAAGTGACGAGGTCCTGCGCCTCGCGGGCGCGCTCCTCGTTCCATTCGTTGAACCGCTGCAGCGCGTTGATCGAAATGATCGTCAGCCCGTGCGTCTGGGCCAGCGCCTTGACGTCGTGGGCCGGCGTGCCGTCGATGATCGCTTTGCCGGCGAGATCGTTGCGGATTTCCACCGCCGAAATGCCGAGCGATGCGGCCAACGCGAAAAAGTCCTTGAGCGGCAGCGCCGGCGCGGTGATGTGGTTGAGAGCGAATGGGACGGACGTCATGGGCAATGTTCCTCCTGTAAAGACACCCGACGAGGAGGGCGGCGACGCGGCATGGCTTTTCGCTGCGGCGCACCCGGGATCGGGATTGCAGCATCAGCAGCTTATCGCCCATCAGTCAAAGCGGAACGTGCCGCTTCTCTCGCATCTGTGAAAGAATGCGAACACTGGATGATGAAAATCTATCATATGGCGCCAGAGCGCTCAGATGTTCTCAGGGGTGAAGATGTCGAAGGGGAGAAACGTCTGGCCAGGAACCGCGGCAAGGCCGCGATCGATGGCGCCGACCATCAGGCCGACCACTTCGCGCGCGAGTTGGGCGACGGGGGTGGCAATCGCCATGGTGACGAGATCCTCCGCGAGTGCCGCCCGCGACTCCGGCGTCAACTCATTGACGACCACAAGCAGCTTGCCGACCATTTTCTCTTCCCGCAGCGCCGAGATAGCACCCTCCATCCCGCCTCCGCAGACATAGAAGCCGATCAGGTCCGGGTGGCGCTGCAGGAGGTTGACCGTCGCTTCATGGGTGATCTCCTCCGTATCAAGGTTGACCATCGTGTCGAGCACTTCGAAGTCCGGCGCATTCTCCCGGAAATAGGAGCGGAATCCGATTTCGCGCAGTTCGTGCCCGTGAAACCTGTGGCTGCCGATGAAGGTCGCAACCTTGCCCGGCTTTTTCGCCGCCTTGGCGACCATCCAGGCTGCGGTGCGCCCGACCGTGCGATTATTGAGACCAACATACCCCTCGCGTACGCCGGCTGCGAAGTCGGAAAGCAGCGAGAAGACCGGAGTCCCCTTCTCCTTCAACTCCTCGATGGCAGCGGTAACTGCCGGATAGTCCGGGCTGACCAGGGCGATGGCCTGGCAGCGCGCCGCAACCGCCTTCAGCTTTTCCACCAGGGCTGTCGGCGTCGCGCTCATGTTGAAGTCGATCTGCGGGGTGATGCGAACGCCAGGCGCCGAAAGGGCCGCGTTCTCGAGTTCGCGGGCCATGGACTGGTAGAAATACTGATTGGGCTTCTGCAGGATGAAGCCCAATCGGTATTGCGGAAGATCCTCGAACACCCTTTGCCGCAGCAGGCCGACCGCATGGTAGCCGATCGATTTGGCCGCATCATATACCCGACGGGCTGTTTCCTCGCGTACCCGGTGACGGCCGTTCAGCACCCGGTCCACGGTGGCGACGCTGACGCCGGCGGCCTTCGCAAGATCGGCAATGGTTGGTCGTCCGGCCATGTATTCCTCCTGATGCAAGCTATCATTCCGCCCAGTCAGCTATGATGTGTTTTGATAGAATATATCAAGGCTGCATTGAGCTGCCGGGAAAGTCAACCTATCCTCATGACCACAGCACAAGGCGCATCCGCATTAGATGCGCAGGGAGGATAGAGATGAACAGGGTTGCCACGAAACGCGACTACAGTCTGCTGGGGCGCGATGCCCAGGCCGCCGTCGAAAGCGGACTTGCCGCCGCCGAGTGGTATCACACCGACATTTCGCGCAAGCAGATGAAGGACTTGATGAGGCGCGAGGACGGACCGGCCATTCGCGATACCATCCTCTGGCTCGGCAGCATGGTCGTGTGCGGCGCTCTCGGCAATTATTGGTGGGGTTCCTGGTGGTGTGTGCCGTTCTTCCTTGTCTATGGCGTGATGTATGGTTCAGCCTCCGATTCCCGCTGGCACGAATGCGGCCACGGCACGGCCTTCAAGACACGCTGGATGAACGATGCCGTCTACGAGATCGCCTGCTTCATGATGATGCGCAATCCGGTGACCTGGCGTTGGAGCCATACGCGCCATCATACCGACACCATTATTGTCGGCCGTGATCCGGAAATCGCCGTCATGCGCCCGCCGGATCTCCTCCGTCTGGGCCTTAACTTCTTCGGTATTCTCGATGTCTTCCATGCGACGATTGACATGGTCCGCAACGCCGCCGGTGTGATCAGTGCGGAGGAAAAGACCTTCATCCCGGAGCAGGAGCAGCCGCGTGCCATCCGCGTCGCCCGTATCTGGCTGGCGATCTATGTCGCGACAATCGCCCTTGCGATCGCCATGGGCTCGATCCGGCCGCTGATGCTGATCGGTCTGCCGCGCCTCTATGGCGCCTGGCACCATGTGATGACTGGCCTTTTGCAACATGGCGGCCTTGCCGACAATGTCATCGATCATCGGCTGAACAGCCGCACCGTCTACATGAATCCCTTCAGCCGGTTCGTTTACTGGAACATGAATTACCACGTTGAACATCACATGTTCCCGATGGTCCCCTTCCATGCGCTGCCGCAGTTGCATGAGATGATCAAGCACGACCTGCCGGCACCGAACAAATCGATCATCGAAGGCTATCGCGAGATGATCCCGGCCTTCCTGCGCCAGATCAGGAACGAGGACTATTTTCTCAAACGCGAACTGCCGCCGACGGCCAAGCCCTACCGGGAAGAACTGCACGCCGAACCGATCGCCGCCGAATAGAACGGTGCACTGAACACTATCGACTGGAGGAAAGCATGAGCAATTGGGTGGAAGTCTGCGCGACGGACGAGATCGACGAAGAGGATGTCATCCGCTTCGATCATGCGGGCAGGACGTTCGCAGTCTATCGCAGCCCCGATGACGAATTTTTTGCAACCGATGGCCTCTGCACACATGAGAAAATCCATCTTGCTGAGGGGCTGGTGATGGACGACATCATCGAATGTCCGAAACACAACGGCCGGTTCAGCTACAAGACCGGCGAAGCCAAGGGCGCGCCCGTTTGCGTCGACCTCAAGACCTATCCGGTCAAGGTCGAAGGCGGCAGCGTCTTCATCGCGGTTGCGTGAGAAGGACCCCCATCATGTCGCACATCGTCATCATCGGAGCAGGGGAGTGCGGTGCGCGCGCCGCCTTCGCGTTGAGGGAAAGGAACTTCGACGGGCAGATCACCCTGGTCGGCGCAGAGGAGCATCTTCCTTACGAGCGCCCGCCGCTGTCGAAGGAGGCGCTGCTCAATGGCCTCGAACCGAAACTGGTTTCGGACGCAGCCCGCTATGCCGATGCCGGAATCGAGGTTCTGACCGGCCGCACCGTCGAGAGCATCGACCGCGCCGGCAAGACCGCACGGCTTTCCGATGGTCAAATGCTTTCCTACGACCGCCTGCTGTTGACGACCGGCGCCCGGCCACGGCCCTTTCCGGGGCTTTCAGGCCGCAATCATCGTATCAGGACGCTGCGCACCCATGGCGACGCCATTGCAATTCGCGCCGGCGTGCAGCCGGGCGCGCATCTGGCCATCATCGGCGGCGGCTTCATCGGCCTGGAGCTTGCCGCAACCGCCCGCAAGCTCGGCGCCAAGGTTACGCTGGTTGAGGGCCTGCCACGCATTCTCAGCCGCGGTGTGCCCGCCGAACTGTCTGCTGTGATCGCCGCGCGGCACAAGGCGGAGGGCGTGGAAATTCTTTGCGGCGTGGCGATCCAGCAATTGTCGGAAGGTCCTGACCACGCGCGCATCCTGACGGAGGATGGCCGCACGATTGCCGCTGATCTGATCGTCGTTGGTATCGGCGCCGTCCCGAATGTCGAGCTTGCCCGCGATGCTGGTCTTGTGATCGACAACGGCATCGCCGTCGATGCGCACTTGCGAACATCCGATCCGGATATCTTTGCCGCCGGCGATTGCTGCTCCTTTCCATTGCCGCATTATGGCGGCCGCCGCGTGCGGCTGGAGGCCTGGCGCAATGCGCAGGACCAGGGCACGCTTGCCGCCGCCAACCTGCTCGGTGCAGAGGAGACGGTGTCGGCCGTGCCGTGGTTCTGGTCCGATCAGTACGATCTCACGCTGCAGATTGCCGGCATCGCCGACGGGGCGACGCAGGCCGTTTGGAGGCATGTCACAGAGGGCGCCTTCATTCTCTTCCACCTCGACATCGATGGACGCCTGATCGCAGCCAGCGGCATCGGCCCGGGTAATGCCGTCGCGCGCGACATCCGTCTTGCTGAAAGGATGATCGCGGCGCGTTTGCGTCCCGATCCGGTGGCGCTTGCCTCGCCGGGAACCAAGCTGAAGACATTGCTTGTCGCCTGAAGCTCCGGAAGATGCTCGTTTCCTGCAGCCGCCGCCCACCGCCTCCATTCTAAAACAACCATAGAACCAGTCGGTGGCGGCCGTGACGCCGACCACATGGGGAGAGATCAATGAGACACCGCCGCCCGACCGTGGTCGACCTTCTGTCAATGAAGGGCAAACGCCAACTCAGCATGCTGCGCGTCGAAACGCTGGATGAGGCCGACGCCGCAGAGCGGGCGGGGGTCGACCTGGTTTCCGTGCCGCCTGCGTTGCTGGGGCCAGCCTTCCGCGAGGCTGCCCCCTCGGTCTTTGCCTTTCCCGGCCTCGAATATGGTGATCTCGTCACCGCCGAAGAGTATATCCGCGCGGCATTCCAGGCGCTGAAGGCCGGCGGTGATGCCGTCTATTGCGCGGCCAGTCTCCAGACGGTGCGCCGCATGCGCGACGAGGGCATTCCGGTCTGCGGGCATCTCGGTCTTGTTCCTTCAAAGGCCACCTGGACCGGTGGTTTCCGCGCCGTCGGCAAGACGGCGCTTGGCGCGCTGGAGATCTGGCGCCAGACCAAGGAGCTCGAAGAGGCAGGCGCCTTCGCCGCCGAAATCGAGGTCGTGCCGGGCGACGTCGCCAGCGCGGTCAGCAAGCGCACCGCGATGCTGATGCTTTCCATGGGCGCCGGCAGTGGTTGCGATGCGCAATATCTGTTTGCCGACGACGTGCTCGGCGCCAACCGTGGCCATGTTCCGCGTCACGCCAAGATCTACCGCAACTTCGCGGCAGAATATGATCGTCTGCACCAGGAACGCATCGCCGCCTTCTGCGAATATGTCGCCGACGTCAAATCCGGTGCCTATCCGGGCGAAGCGCATCTGGTGGGTATTGATCCGGCGGAGCTCGAGGCGTTTCTCCTGGCGTTGGATTGAGAGGTGACCCGAGGCGCTTGAGTAGCCTCTACCCGGCGCGCTTGCGGCCTGCGGCATAACCGAGTTGCTCGGACAATTCATGCGCGGCGGCAAGAAGGCTGTCGAGATAGCTCTGGCGATTGCGCAGCCCGTCTTCCTTCGGGGTCACGAGGCAGAGCGTGGCGACGCATTGGCCATCGGCCTGATACACCGGTACCGCAAAGCAGTGCGTGAAGGTCTCCACCGCGCTGTTGAAGGTGAAAAAGCCGTCGAGGGCAGCTTGCCGGACTTCCGCGATGAACTGTGCCGGATCCAGCCGCTTGCCGTTCGGCAGAATGAAGTCGCTGGTGGGAATGAGATCGATAATCTCCGCGTCGGTGAGATGTGCCACCAACAGGCGGCCGGAAGCGGTCCACGGGATCGGCACCAACTCGCCGATATTGGAGGAAATGCGGAATGCGCGCACACCTTCGCGCATCATGGCAACCGTATATTTGTTGCCTTCCAGCAGGCACATCTGCGCGGTCTCACGCGTTTCCTCCGCCAGCCGGACGAGCGTGTCCTCGGATTCGCGCATCAGGTCGAACTGGTCGGCATAGGCCGTGCCCAGGAAATAGAGCTTGCGACCCAGAAACACCCGACCGTCGCCGCCCTGATAGTCCAGCATGCCGTGGCGCAAGAGAAGGTTGATCAGTTCGTAGACGGACGAACGCGGTGCGCCGATCTCGACGGCAATCTCGTTCGGCCGCATCGGCTGGCGTTTCGTGCGCAGGAATTCAAGAATCTCGAAGGCACGATCAAGACCCCGCGTGCGCCGCGATACGATGTCTTCTGCGCCATCAGCCATTCGATCCGTCCTCTTCAAAGTTCACGGGCGCGACATTTGCAAGCCGCGCCCTGCATTTCAAGCCCTGTCCGCCCGATAGGCGATGCAATCGACTTCCACCTTGCAATCGACCATCATGCGCGACTGCACGCAGGCACGGGCCGGAGGATTGACGCCGAAATATTCGGCGTAGACGCCGTTGAAGCTCCAGAAATCCCGCGGATCGTCCAGCCAGACGCCGACGCGGACAACGTCCTCGATGCCGTAGCCCGCCTCATGCAGGATGGCGATCAGGTTCTCAATGGCCCTCCGGCTCTCGGCTACAATGCCGCCGGGCACGATCTCGCCATTTTCCATCGGCACCTGGCCAGACACATGCAGCCAACCGTTTGCTTCCACCGCACGGGCAAAGGGCAGGGGCTGACCACCGGCACCCGTTTCGCCGGCGCCATAACGCTTAATAGTCATGAGGATTCTCTCTTTGTCTTTGTTTGAGATGGAACGGGATGTGAGCGGAAAACCACTTCACACCTTTCTCATCCCGTTCAGTTGAAACTGGATGTCTTGAGGAAATCGGCGAGCCGCTCGGTCTTCGGCCTCAGGAACATCTCCTTCGGGTCGCCTTCCTCGCAGATCACGCCCTGATTCATGAAGATCACCCGCGAGGAGACTTCATAGGCAAAGCGCATCTCGTGGGTGACGAGCAGCATGCTCATGCCGTCCGCCGCCAATCCCTTGATGACCTGGAGCACTTCGCCCACCAGCTCCGGGTCCAGCGCCGAGGTGACCTCATCGAACAGCATCAGCCGCGGGTTCATTGCGATCGCCCGGGCGATCGCCACGCGTTGCTGCTGGCCGCCGGAAAGCTGGCCCGGATAGTGATCGGCGCGGGAGGCAAGGCCAACGCGGTCCAGCCATTTTTCGGCGATGGCCCGCGCTTCGTCGCGCGAAAGCTTTTTCACCTTGACGAGACCGAGCATCACGTTATGCGCTGCGGTCATATGCGGGAAGAGGTTGAACTGCTGAAAGGCCATGCCGGTCAGCGCGCGCTGCCGGGCGATGTCCTTCTCGCTTTTGCGCTTGCGGAGAGTGCCGGTCTGTTCATAGCCGATGTCTTCGCCCTCGAGCAGGATGCGTCCGCCCTGGAATTCCTCCAGCATGTTGATGCAGCGCAGCATCGTCGTCTTGCCGGAACCTGATGAGCCGATGATTGAGATCACTTCGCCTTCCTGCATGGTGCAATCCACGCCCTTCAGCACCTCGACGGTGCCGTACTGCTTGCGCAGCCCCTGTATTTCCAGAAGTACCTTGCTCATGTCGTGGGAGCCCTCAGGACGGGACGGCGGTCTTGCGCTCGACATATTTGCCGAACCGCTCGATGCCGTAATTGATGGTGAAGTAGAGAAGCCCGGCGAAGAAATAGAACTGCAGGCTCAGGAAGTTGCGCGAGATGATTTCCTGCGTGCGCAAGAGCAGTTCGGCGACGCCAATGACGGAGAGCAGGGTCGAAGCCTTGACCATCTCGGCGGCCGTATTCACCCAGGCGGGCAGGAATTGCCGCAGCGCCTGCGGCCAGAGAACATAGGCGAATGTCTGGCGGAACGTCAGCCCGATCGCCTTGGCAGCTTCGGTCTGCCCCTTGGGAATAGCCTGCAGCCCGCCGCGGACGATCTCACCGACATGCGACGAGCAGAAGATCGCCAACGCCAGGATTCCGGCCTGGAACGGCCCCAGTTCGATACCGATCGTGGAGAGCACATAGTAGCTGGCGAGAACCAGCACGAGCACCGGCGTGCCGCGGATGAAGTCGGTATAGGCCCGGACCACGAGCCGCAGCAGCCGGTTGCCGTAGACAAGAGACAGGCCGACAAGAACACCGAGCAGCGACCCGGCAATGATCGAGAGAAGCGAGATCGATACGGTGACGCCCAGCCCTTTGAGGACAACGAAGCGGGCGATCCAGAGTTGATCGAAGAAGGCGGAGATTTCCGTCATTGTCATCACCTCGGAACGGCAAGCCGGCGCTCGACCATGCGCATCAGCGCCGCAAGCACGGAACAGGTGGCGACGTAGAGGCCCGAAGCGACGATCCACGTCTCGATGACCCGGAAGGTCTCGACATTGATCTTGCGCGCCTCGAACGTGAGTTCCGGCACCGCGATGGCCGCTGCCAGCGACGTATCCTTGAACAGCGAAATCACCGTCGAGGACAATGAAGGCAGGATGTTGCGCAGCATAAGCGGCACGATGATCGACACGCGAATCTGCATCGGCGTCAGCCCGATGGCGAGGCCGGCCTCCGTCAGTCCTCTGGGAATGGAGATGAGACCCGCGCGGAACACCTCGGCCAGATACGCGCCGGAATAGATCGACAGCACGGCGACGAAACTCTCGATCTTGCCCAGCCGCACGCCCATTTGTGGCAGGGCAAAATAGGCAAAGAGCACCAGCACAAGAATCGGCAGGTTGCGGATGATCGTCACGTAGGTTGCCGCCGGCTGCTGAAGCCAGCCGCTTTTGGCAATGAGCGCGAAGGCGACCAGCAAGCCGATGGCGGCGCCGATCAGGATGGAAACGAAAGCCAGACCAAGGCTCAGCAGCAAGCCTTCGAGAAGCTGGTCGAAGCTGCGCCAGACGGCGGCGAAATTGAGCGTATAACCCATGGCGGCATCCTGCCGTAGAGGGTGGGGGAAGGACGAAGGGCGAATACCCTTCGTCCCAACGACTGCCGTTCGGCCTTATTTGTACTCGACCGGGAAGCCGATCTGCGGCGGTGCCAGATCTTTGCCAAACCAGGTTTTGAAGGATTTGGCATAGAAATCGAACTCGACGCCGGTCATCGCCTCGTGCAACGCGGTGTTGACGAAGTTCAGCCAGTCCTGGTCGCCGCGCTTGACGCCGCAGGCATAGGTCTGCGGGTTCCAGCCGTAGCCGGCATCCTTGTAGCGGCCCTGGTTCTGGGTCATGTACCAGGCAAGCGAGGACTGGTCGGTGGCCGCCGCATCGGCACGGCCGGATTCCAGCGCCTGATAGATCAGATCGACGGATTCATACTGGTCGACGGTCGCCTCCGGCAGCGCCGCATGCACCATGTCCTCGGCATAGACGTTCTGCAGAACCGAAATGGTCACGGAAGACCCTGCAGCCTTCAGCGCCGCATAGTCGGCATATTTGCCGTCAGCCTTGAGCATCAGGCCGACACCTTCCCGGTAGTAGGGAATGGTGAAGGCGATCTGCTGGGCACGTTCGCCGGTCACCGTCATGAACTGGCAGGTCAGGTCCACCTTGTCGGTGGTGATGTTCGGAATTCGGGCGTCGGACGATTGGTTGACGTATTCGATCTTGTCGGGATCGCCGAACAGTGCCTTGGCGACGATGCGGCCTATGTCGACGTCGAAACCCTGGAGCTTGTCTTCGGCGCTCTTGAAGTGCCACGGCGCGTTTGTGCTGCCGGTGCCGAGGACAAGATGGCCGCGAGCCAGAACCTCATCGAGTTTGCTGGTCGCCTGCTGCGCGGCGGCGGGCATTGCGGAAAGAAGGAAGGCGGTAGCCAGCGAAAGCGCGCCGGCGCGGAGCGAGATGATCATGATGTTCCCCTGATGAACGGTCATTTTCTGATGTCCAGTATTGTGGACATATGTCTGTTTTACTGGATTGACGTATTCAGCGACAGGATGCATAAATTGTCAAGACTTGGGCGGGTAGGAATCTGCGCAAACAGGCAATGCGGCGGTTTCCTCCGCCTGAATTTTCATCGGAAATTTTCTTGAGAGGGTCCCCATGACCATGGCCGCCGCGACGCTTCAGACCGTGAACACACCGGCCGTCCTTGTCGATCTCGACACCGCCCGCCGCAACATCGAGCGGTTCCAGATCTATGCGGACGCCCATGGGCTGAAGGTTCGCCCGCATATCAAGACGCATAAACTGCCTGCCGTGGCCGAGATGCAATTGAGGGCGGGGGCCGTGGGCATCACCTGTCAGAAGGTGTCGGAAGCCGAAGCCATGGTTGCCGGCAGCCCTGAAATTCGCGACGTGCTGATCACCTACAATATCCTTGGCACCGAGAAGCTCGAGCATCTGGCATCGCTTGCCCGCAAGGTGACGCTCAGCGTCGTTGCTGACAATGAAACCGTCATCGACGGCCTCTCCCATGCGTTCGCTTCCCAGCCGACGCCGCTTGCTGTCCTGGTGGAGTGCAACACCGGCGCGGACCGTTGTGGCGTGCCAACTCCCGAGGCGGCGGCGGCACTCGCGCGACGGATCGCCAATGCCCCTGGTCTCGTCTTCGGCGGCCTGATGACCTATCCCCCGACCGGTGCTGCAGCCGCAGTCGAGTCCTTCATGACCCGCGCGAAAGCCTTCATCGAGGCGGCTGGCATGAAGGTACCTGTTGTCACATCGGGCGGAACACCGTCGATGATGCAGGCCGCCGAGGCTCCGGTCACGACCGAATATCGCCCAGGCACCTATGTCTACAACGACCGTTCCCTCGTCTCGCGCGGTGTCTGCGGGTGGGAGGATTGCGCGCTGACCGTGCTCGCGACTGTCGTGTCGGTGCCGGCCGAAAACCGCGCCATCATCGATGCTGGCTCGAAGACGCTAACCTCCGACCTTCTGGGCCTTTCGGGTTACGGTCACGTACTCGGTCGCGACGACATTTCTATCGACCAACTCTCTGAAGAACATGGCCGGCTCGTCAGCGACGGGCCGATCAATCTGGAGGTCGGCGACAAGCTCCGCATCGTGCCCAATCATGCCTGCGTGGTCACCAATATGGTCGACGCGGTGAATGTCGTGGAGCACGGCGAGATTTCAGCCGTCTGGCCCGTCGTCGCCCGCGGCCGCATTGTTTAATGTCCATCGGCCGGTTGCTCCGCCGGCGCGAAGCATGCCGCCGGACTTCAGCACCGAAATAAAAAAGGCCCCCAAGGGGCCCGCGAGGCGCACCGGACTATCCAGTTCGCGCAATCTTCTCGCTTCGGGCTTTAGGTCAAATTGACAGAGGGGATGCCCATGCCAAAGATGCCGGCGTTACGAGCGCTTCATGCTCGCCGTTCAATCGAAAGGGAATACATATGGAAAGGCGTGACTTCCTCAGGGGCCTAGCCTTGCTTGCCGCATGTCCGCTCTGCGTCAAAACCGCATACGCCGCAGAAGGGGTGCATTGGAGCTACGAAGGCGAAGCGGGCCCCGAGCATTGGGGCTCCTTGAGCAAAGACAACAGCGCTTGCGCAGCCGGTTCGCAGCAATCGCCGCTCGACATCAGAGACGCGGTCAAGGCCGATATTCCAGACCTTGCAATCGACTGGAAGGGCGGCGGCACGATCCTCAACAATGGGCATACGATCCAGGTGAAAGCGGCGCCCGGCGGCACGCTGCGCCGCGGTGACCGGACCTACGATCTCGTGCAGTATCATTTCCACGCTCCAAGCGAACACCTGGTCGAAGGAAAGTCCTTCCCTATGGAGGTGCATTTCGTCCACAAGCACGCAGAAACGGGCGCCCTTGGTGTATTTGGCGTTTTCCTCGTCCCCGGAGTTGCCAATAAGACCTTTGCAAGCCTGGCGGCCGCTTTCCCGCAAAAAGCCGGTGAAGAAGCCGGCTTGGAGGGGGTGGATCCGAGCGCGTTGCTCCCGTCGGCTCTCAGCTATTGGGCCTATGAGGGATCGCTGACGACACCGCCGTGCAGCGAAATTGTTGACTGGATGGTGGCGAAGAACCCCGTCGAGGTGGACCCCGCCGATATCAAGAAGTTCACTGCACTCTACTCTATGAATGCCCGGCCGGCGCTTGTCACCAATCGGCGTTATATTCTAAGCTCCAGCTAAGGTCACATTTCGGGCGCGAGCGGAAATCGCCCGCGTCCGGCCTTCTATCGGTTTGCGCCGCCCAACCCTTGGACGACCATTATCCACCGACGCTCGCGGTCTGCGAATGACTGCCGCCAGGCTGGGAAATCCCTGCCAAAGCTTCTCCGGTCGCCCCGTTTGCGCCCGAAGTTGCCAGATCGCCAAGCGACAATATGCCGACCAGCCGTTTGTCCCGATTGATCACGGGAAGACGCCGCAGTTGCTGATCGCCAAGATTTTCCAGCACGTCGTGCGTATCGTCGTCCTCATAGCAGTATTTGACTTCGCGGGACATTACGTCGGCGATTCTGGATTGCGGACCCAAGCCCTTGGCCACCGCGCGCACGGCAATGTCACGATCGGTGATCATGCCCACCAGCCGATCGTTTTCACGAACGGGAACAATGCCGGCGTCGATCTCGGCCATGATTGCCGCTGCCTCCTGGATTGTCTGGTCGGGGGTTGCAATGCGAACATCACGCGTCATAGCTTCGCGAACTTTCATGGCTTCCTCCTTTTCAGGTACCCTATGTTCCGGAACACGCAGCCATCGAAATTGTTCCCCCTTGAGTTTTCAGGCGCTTGGACAGCTTGGAGCTGCGCTCACAGATTGTAGATCGCCACCGCTTTAACAACGGCCGCGTTCTCTTGTGCGCCGGTTGTCCGTCGCATCGTGCGGCATTGCCCGCGGGCAATCTGCTAAACAAGCTGTCACTGTCAAAGTTTGGCCGGATTTGCCCTTACAGTCCGGGCTCCGCCTTAACACGTCGTGTCCACAGGGACGCCAGCGACGGTTTGCATTGTCGGCGGCAAAAAACGGAATGGGAGCGGACGCCGCCAAGGAGAAGTGGCAGACAAAGGCTGATCGCCTAGGGGTGTCTATGTCGAATACACGCGACCGGCAGTTGGACGGGCTGAGAGCGATTGCCGTCACGATGGTACTGTATGCGCACTTTTTCGCCGAGAATGGGGACCTGTGGGGTCACCTCGGCGTGCGTCTGTTCTTCGTGCTCAGTGGGTTCCTGATAACGCGGCTCCTTCTGGATGCGCGCGACACTGAACGCTACGAGCCGTCGACAGCATTGAAATCGTTTTATATCCGGCGAGCTCTGCGGATATTCCCTCCGTATTTCGCCATGTTGGGCTTCATCTGGGTCGTCAATCTCGAGGGTGCCCGAGCTAATCTTGCATGGCACGCGCTCTATCTGTCGAATTTCTGGTATGCGATTGAGAACGAGTGGAGCCCATGGGTTCTCTGTCACACCTGGAGCCTGAGCATCGAGGAACAGTTCTATGTTCTCTGGCCACTGGTGATCCTGCTCGCCCCCCGCCAGTTGATTGAGCGGATTTGCATCGCCGTCATAGCATGCTCGTTGGCATATCGCCTCTGTTGGCCCGTGACCGGCGCGCCGACGCTCATGCGCGACCTGCTGCCTACAGCGTCGATGGACGCCCTCGCATCGGGCGCGCTCCTTGCTGCCTATCGAGCCAGAAGCGCGTCGTGGCCGAGATGGATGAAGCTAAGCTGGATGCCCTCTATTGCTGCCGTTGTCATCCTGGCGTGGCCAAGACCGACGATGACGCCCGCACTCGACTGGGCAGCCTGGATCGGCACGGAGGTTCTTCCTCTTCTGCCGCTTACAATGCTGGTGGGATGTTGTTCGGCGGGTATTCGGGGATATTTCGGCCGCGCGGCGGAATTCACCCCACTTACGGCCCTTGGGCGCATAAGCTATGGCGTCTACCTCTTCCACCCAATCGTGCTCTCCTTGGTGGTCAAGGCGCAAGCTTGGATTCCCGTCAATGTCTCGGAGCAAGGCCCCGGACGTTTCGTGGTTGCAGGCGCAGCCACGCTGATTCTTGCCTCGCTTTCGTGGTCGCTTTTCGAAACGCGTCTCAATCGACTCAAACGGCACTTCCCTTACGTCGCTACAGCAGACCACAGCCGCGCTGGATCATTCCTGCATGCAGGCAATACGGTTGAGTGGAGTGGCGACAGAATGGCCCCCCGGTCTGTGATGCCCGCATGCAAATCCGCCGATCGCGGCAAAGCTTTCCAGACCTCCGATCTTCAATAACACGCGAGCTGAAGCATGTCCGTTCCATTGGTCTCCGTCCTGCTGCCCGTCTACAACGGCGAACCTTATCTCGCTGCGGCGCTGGAGAGCATCCTGCGTCAGGACCATGACCGCCTCGAGGTCATAGCAATCGACGATGGCTCGACCGACAGTTCTCTGGAGATCCTGCGCCGCTACCAAAGCGCCGACGATCGTATCGCGATCGTGTCGCGTGAGAACCGCGGTCTGATCGCGACTTTGAACGAAGGGTTGGCCATGGCGAAGGGCAATCTCATCGCCAGGATGGACGCCGATGACATATCCTATCCAACGCGCTTTTCGCGTCAGGTCTCCCTGTTCACCAAACAGCCTGATCTCGCCATCAGCGGCACTGGCATCGACAGACTGATCGGTACGCGAATGGTCCGCGGTACGCCAAATCCGATCTATCAGTCCGGGCAGTGGGGCATATTGTCGATGTTCTTCACCGTCTTCATGCATTCGACCGTGATGTATAACAGGAACGTCATACCGCAGGACATGCTGGCGTACGACGCAAGCTATGTCCACGCGGAAGACTTCGATCTGTTCCGACGGATTACCGCCCGCTTCCCCGCCGCCATGATCGATGACAGCCTGGTGGCATACCGCATTCATGAAGGCAGCGTCACGAACAAGCACAAACGGCTGATGCGCCGAACCCATTTGAGAATCGTCACCGAGAACCTCGAACGGAACGCTCTCATGGATGATCCGAACGTCCTTGACGATCTCGGCGTTGCCGTGACGCCGGACACTGTTCGGCGCGCGGCCGAATTCATCCTGTCCCTCCAAAGAAAAATCGAAGCGCTGCCGGCGGCGATGTCCCCAAGCTACGAGGATGGCATGTTGTGCTTTTTCTATTTCCTCTATCAACTCATCAACGATGAGGAGCAACCGCGGCTGACGCACGAATTTCTGACACGGACAGGCAAATGGCAGTCCATTCGGCGGCGCGAGCGATACGGCCTGCGCGCCGGCGCGTACGCGCCATGGTGCGGTCACCTTTCAATGGGGGTTACCAGGCGATTGGACGCGCTGGCGCGGTACATGCAGTCCGTTCCAGCCAAGATGGTATTGCTGAACAATGGTGTTGCATAGCATGGTCGCACAGTCTGTCGGAACCGTAGGAGAGCGTGGCGGCGCGATTGCGAGCCAGACCATGGCGGCCGAAAACCGTGGGCCGCGGGCAAGCTTCATAGTCTGTACGCGCAACCGGGCTGATGCACTCGAGGCCTGCATCCGGTCGATTGAGGCAGCCTGTCAGTCGCTGCCGGCTGTGACGAGCGAACTTGTGGTGGTCAACAACGCCTCGACGGACGACACTGCCCAACGATTGGCGCGTATCGCCGCAACGGCGAGTATTGCCATGACGCTTGTGATGGAACCGCGCCCCGGCCTGGCCGCGGCCCGCAATGTCGGAATAGAACGGTCACGCGGCCAAATCCTGATTTTCGTCGATGACGATTGCGAAGTCGACCGTGGTTACCTGCAGGATCTGGAGCGGCATTACGCCGCCGGAGAACGGTGCATTATCCGCGGTGGGCGTGTCGAGCTTGGTTGCCCTCGTGACCTGCCGTTCACGATCAAGCGGGCGCGGACGCGGGCGCGCTTTACCCGAGATGTCCACCCGGGCGGTTTTATATTGGGGTGCAATATGACTATGCATCGTCAGGTTGCGCTTCGAATCGGTCATTTCGACGAGCGGCTGGGGGCCGGCAGCCCACTGAAGTCGGCCGAGGACACGGACTACCTGGTGCGCGCCTTTCAGCTTGGCATTCCGATCGAATATGTCCCCGACATGGCCGTCCTTCACCATCATGGTCGAGATACGCGCGAGGCAATCGAAAGGCTTCACCGCGATTATAGTCTGGGGAACGGAGCGCTGTGCCTGAAGCACCTGGTCAAGGCTCCGTGGCTGCTTCGCCATTTTTTCTGGACCACGAGGTCAGCGTGCCACGAACTGCTGGGCGGCCCGCGGTTCGATCCGGAGGTTTCGCTATCGCATTGGCCGATCGTGTTCATGAATCTGCTTGGCGCCATCAAGTTCGCACGCCTTGCAATCACCAGACGGCCGCACGACCCCGAATTAACGCAATCAAACAGGCAGCTCATTCGCTGAGGTATCGATCATGTTGACATTCCTCCTGCCGGGTTTGCAGGTCGTGCGCCATACACTGGGTCGGCAGTGGCACCTGCTTGCAGTTGTTGTCGTGCTCGGCCTGGGCAGCGCCATACTCGAAGGCACGGGCATTGGTCTGATTATCCCGATGCTGAGCATCATTGCCGGGCAAAAGGGTGACGGTGGCGTGGGCGGACTTCCTGCCATCTTCGAGCGGGTGGGGTCGGGGCTGGACGATGGCCAGCGATTGATGGTGATCTCCGTAGCCGTCCTTGCATTGATCACGCTGAAGAACGTTCTGGCCTTTGCGAACACCGTTCTGACAAATCTCATCTATGGCAAAGCCAGTCATGCCATACGAAGCGCGCTTGCCGATCAGCTTCTGAGGATTGGATATCCATTCTTCCTGCAACAGAGCCCCGGCCGGTTGCTGAACATCATTTCCAATGAATCCTGGCGGGCGTCGGATGCGATGCAAACTGTGCTCGCGGCAACTGTGAACGCATCGGCCGCAGTTATCCTGCTCATCTTTCTCCTGCTCCTGTCATGGCAGATGACGCTGTGCGTCGCGCTTGGCCTCGTGCTCGTCCAGTTGGCACACGCCATTTTGTCGGCCAGCCTTAAAGCCCCGAGCCGCAATGTCACTTCCCTCAACAGCGAACTTGCCGCCAGGATGCTTCACCTCGTGCATGCCGGGCGGCTCATCCGCGTGTTCGGACAGGAGCAGCGCGAACAGGCAGTCTTTGAATCCGCCTCGGACGCAGTTCGCAAGGCCGGCTTTGTCCTCCAGACCCGCCAAGGGGTGCTGCCGCCGCTGACCGAAGTGCTGCACTCGGCGCTCTTTCTCGCAGCGGTCGTCAGTGCATGGCTCTTGGGAGTAACTTTTCCCGTCATTGTAGCCTTCGTCGTCCTGCTCTATCGGTTGCAACCGCACATGCGCGCCCTGCAGTTGGCATGGAGCCAATTACAGGGGTGGAGCGGCTCTCTGGAGGAGGTGCGATGGCTGTTGGACTCTTCCGACAAGCCGCCACCACCGACAGGCGACGAGCCGGCCCGCGGTTTGCGCCAGCAGATCAAGTTTGATCGGGTAACGTTTAAATACCCGGGTTCCGACGAACGGCCCATGGTCCTACACGCTGCGACCTTTGAAATCCGTCGTGGTTGCTCGACGGCAATCATCGGCCGGTCGGGCACCGGAAAGACGACGATCGTCAATCTTCTGTGTCGATTTGTAGAGCCCGATCAGGGTCACATTCTGGTGGACGGCACGCCGCTCGACAGAATCGATCCCACCCAATGGCGCAGCCAGATCGCCCTGGCCAGCCAGGATCTCGAGCTGGTGGATGGCACCATTCTGGACAATATCACCTATGGCCAAAATTCTTCGATAGCGGATGCGGAGCGTGCCGCAAGGCTTGCCGAAGCGCACGAATTTATTGAAAAACTACCCCATGGTTATGAAACTGTCGTCGGCTATAGAGGTGCAAGCCTGTCAGCCGGGCAGCGCCAGCGGATAGCACTGGCAAGAGCCCTGGTGCGGGATCCCGAGATCCTAATTCTCGATGAAGCGACAAATGCCATGGATGGCCTGTCGGAGGCGGCGATCGTCGACACGTTGAAGTCGAGGGCCGGCCGTCGAACCACGATCGTGATCAGCCACCACCGCAGCACGATTTCATTCTGCGACGAAGTCGTCATCCTTGGTGACGGCCGCGTGACGAACCAGGCGCCGTTTGCCGCCGTCGCCTCGTTGAGCATGGACCAGCTCTACGAACACGACGCGGACAAGCCACACCTGGCTTCGCGCTGACGCGCATCGCGTCAAAACGGTTGATGCGATGCGGGTTAGGCTGCTGTTCCAATGCATGTCGTTTTCCCAGAACCACGGCGACCTGCATTCAAGGTCACGCGAACCAGAAATCGCTTGCGCGCAGATCGTTCACGCCGACGACCGTGAGATCGTCTTCAGCACTAAAGTGGACGATGCTGTTTCCGCCGCTCACCTCGATATCCAGTTGATCAAAACCGTGAATGTTTTCCGCGGCGAAGGCCGTCAGGTCGATGATGTCCAGGCCACTCTCGAAATCGATGGTGTCGTGCCCCGTCTGCGGAGCAAAGACGTAGCGATCAGCACCCTGTCCTCCAATCAAGTGGTCGTCGCCGGTGCCGGCAATCAGCGTATCAGCTCCGATTCCGCCATTGAGAATATTTCCCGTTCCGCCGACGACCGTGAGCTGATCATTCCCCGCGCCGCCGTTCAGAAAACTTGTTCCGACCGAGCCGCTGGCCACGGTCGCGAGCAGCTTGTCATTGCCGGAACCACCGGCCAGATGGTTCTCCGCTCGCGAATCGTCTTCCGTAAAGGGGAGGGCCGTTACCGTCAGGAAGGCCTTTAGAAAATCGTTGCCGGCTCCGCCATTCAAGACGTTGGCAATATCGTACAAGCTGAGCCCGAGAAAACTAGGTCCGCCATGGGCATCGGCCTCGATACGTGCCGTCAGCACATCCCTTTCATTGCCTCCCGTCAACTGGTTGAGGGCTTGCACAAAGCCGCCAAGGGCGGTGGATTGCGCTTCGAGGCGGTCACATCCGTTGCCACCGTTCAAAATGTTGGTGACATCCGTCACGGTGTTCTCGCCATCGGTGGAATGGGTTGCCTCCAGCACGTCATTGCCCGTGCCGCCCCACAGTTCATTGACGCCAACCGGGGCTCGCGAGTTGGAATCCGTGACATTCAAGGCGCGCAGGAGATCATCGCCTTGTCCGCCCCTGAGGGTATTCGAGACCAACTCGGTGGAATTGGACACCCCTTTCGCTGTGGCATCGAGAACATCGTCACCGTCCCCGCCGCTCAGAACATTGATGGCTGTGGCTAAAGATCCGCTGAACTCCGTTTCGGCGCGAGCGGTGATATGGTCGTCGCCGCCGCCCCCCTGGACGGAATTCTTGGCGAAGTTGCGGTCCAGGGCACCGCGCGTATCCGCGACGGCGTCAATGATGTCATCACCGGAACCGCCGCGAATGTTCGTAGTCGCCGTTACTTTTCCAAATATCGGCAGCGCCACGTTGGCCACGGCTTTGATAACGTCGTTCCCGCAGCCGCCATCAAGTAGAATCTCTGCGCTTAATTCCCTGTCCTGAACCGTTACGACTCCGCCCTGAAGGGTTACGGTCGCATCCAGACTATCGTTGCCTTTGCCACCGAGCTGGATAGCAAGCCCATGGACAGGTTCGCTACCTTGCATAGGAACGATGACATTGGTCGTCAGGGTGTCATTACCGCGGCCGCCAATTAGCGCCGTTCGGTTGAACGCGCTGCTTAGGGCATCATCGCCATCAAGCCCGAAGACAACGTCACCTTCCGCCTCTGCGCTGAGAGCGTCGTTGCTCTGCGTGCCCATGATCGTGTCGTTGATCGGCGCAATAAGCGAGAGCCACTCAATCGCTGTCAGATCTGCAACGTGCTGGCTGATTGCCTGCATCGTCAATTGGCTCTTCGTTCCACTGAGATCGGCCATCTCGTTCTCCTTGCAATGCGGCAAGTCTTCAAAAGGCCTGGAGTCGCCGCGGCCGTGCATTGCCGCTGCCTGCGCTTAGCGAAACCACTGGGGAAGTATCAACGCCGGCCATTTTCTCACTGTTTTGCTGTTTGTCGACGCCTCCTAATTCATGCGAAACCGCTCAAACGCACTCAGCCGAAAGGCTTAACCTTCGTCTGTTTATGGGACAGAGCAGGCGCGTCACACAACCTTAAGCATGCGTTCCGGGGCGCGGCAGCGTGTTTTCGGCGCAATAGACGACAGCCACGCGGGCTCCATTTCGCAAGGGCCCACAGCCGGAGTATAACCGGCGGTCATCCACCCAATCGACAACACGTCAACTCGCCAAGATTAGCGATCGACTATTGATGAGTTTTGGCTAATTTAGATTTGTCCGGAGCCTTTGGGGCAGGCCCGGTTCTTAAAGCTAGTGCGTTTTTGACCTACCTCGAGGAATTTATCTGTTCTGCGTTTTTCTCGATCACTCGCACCCGTCACCCTTTGGGGTGGCGGGTTCTTCCGTGCATCTCACGGGTGACCGGCGCCAGCGTGCGAGCCGACAGAGCACCCGTTTGGCGCCGGTCAGCGACGCCCAAAGCTCTTTCCTTTCACATATGATGAGAGCCACAGAGGCGTTCGGGCGGCAACCCGCCCGTTGATGGAAGCCTCCAGCGATCGGCAAGACTGCCAAAACGCGCGACCATCTGGCCCACAGCGCGCATACTTGCCCGAGTTCGTCATCACGGCCCGGGTGCGGGTCGGAAAGACCCGCTCGCAGATCGAGCACCAGCAAAGATCGGGCAGCACCTGCACGCCGCCATCATGAAGGCGCCGAAATGTTCCCTCGTCCTGTTGACATGATCCTACCCGGGCTGGGGCCGGCAGCACTGATCTTCTCCGAGGCTGAAGATGTGCGTACGCGCGTGCCTTGGTTGAAAAGCGGCCAGTTTGCCTCGGTAGGCACGACCAGTTGAAGGATCCAATCTGGGTATATATTCAACAAGTCGACACAGGGGTTATTTAAGAATGAGCGATACAGATCCAGTTCCGGCACCCGAACGCAAGCGCGGTTCTGGTGTAAAGATGGTTTACGATCTGCTGCGTGACGAGATTCTTGACTTGAAGCTCGCTCCCGGCAGCATGATCGACGAGGTGCAACTCGCAGAGCGCTTCAAGATGTCTCGTACGCCGATACGCGAAGCGTTGGTGCGACTTGCCGGCGAAGGCCTCGTCGAGACATTGCCAAACCGATCGACCATCGTGTCCAACATCGACTTTCTCAATCTTAACCCATTCTTCGATGCGCTTGTTTTGATGTACCGCGCGACCACGAGGCTGGCGGCACAGAAGCGTCAACCGCAGGACCTTGCGATCATTCGCGGGTTTCACGAAGATTATGCCGAAGCGGTGAAGACCAGAGACACATTGGCAATGATAGCCACGAATGCAGCGTTCCACGCGGCGATCGCAGAGGCGGGGCGCAACCCGTATTTTACAAACTTGTTTCGCCGTTTGCTCGACGACGGCCGGCGCATTCTCAGCCTGTATTACAAGTCCTACGAGGACGAGTTCCCGCAGCGTTTCGTCGAGGAACATGCGGAAATTATCGCCGCGATCGAAGCACGTGACAGCGATCGTGCTGACCGTCTGAGCAGGATTCATGCGGAGCAGATCGTCTCGCAGATCGTTAGACTTTTCAGTCGCAAGGACCCGTTCGACATGACACTGTGACGAAAATATATTTTTCTTGTCGACAAGTAATATGCAAGATGATATAGACTTCCCTCATGGGAGGCCGTTTTCGTTACTCCGCCTCCTGCCCAGGCCCGAAAGGAGGCTGACGTGAAAGCTAAGATTTTCTCCGGAGTCATTCCCGCGCTGATGACGCCCTGCAGGCAAGACCGCACTCCAGATTTCGACGCGCTTGTACGCAAGGGTCGCGAGTTGATTGCCACCGGCATGTCTGCCGTTGTCTATTGCGGCTCGATGGGTGACTGGCCGCTCTTGAAAGACGAACAGCGGATGGAGGGCGTAGAACGCCTGGTCAAGGCCGGCATTCCGGTCATCGTTGGCACCGGCGCCATCAACACTGCCTCCGCCGTCGCGCACGCCGCGCACGCTCAGCAGGTCGGGGCACAGGGCCTCATGGTGATCCCGCGCGTCTTGTCGCGTGGTTCGGTGATCTCCGCGCAGAAGGCGCATTTCAAGGCGATCCTGTCGGCGGCACCCAACCTGCCGGCGGTGATCTACAACAGCCCGTACTACGGCTTTGCCACCCGCGCCGACCTGTTCTTTGCGCTGCGCGCAGAGCATCCGAACCTCGTCGGCTTCAAGGAGTTCGGCGGCGCGGCCGACATGCGCTATGCCGCTGAAAACATCACCAGCCGCGACGATGACGTGACGCTGATGATCGGCGTCGACACTGCCGTCTTCCACGGTTTTGTAAATTGCGGTGCAACAGGCGCGATCACCGGGATTGGCTGCGTGCTGCCCAGGGAAGTCATCCACATGTGCAACCTGTCGCAGGCCGCTGCCGCCGGTGATCCGGATGCCCGCCGGCGCGCGCTGGAGCTGGAATCGGCGCTTGCCGTCCTCTCCTCTTTTGACGAGGGCCCGGATCTCGTTCTCTACTTCAAGCACATGATGGTGCTGAAGGGCGACAAGGAATACACGCTCCACTTCAACCAGACCGACGCGCTCTCCGACAGCCAGCGCGGCTATGTCGAAGCCCAACTTCGGCTCTTCGATACCTGGTATGCCGAGTGGAGCAAGCTCCCGGGTGCGGTTGAGCAATACCTTCCAAAAAACTAGAACCTATCCCTGCCATGACGTTGCAAACTTGCGGGAAGCGCGGGTGAAATGTCGTGGCAGTCTTGCGGTCGGGCTTCGTCAACCCGGGCCTCTTGGGGTGTCGCAAGCATTTCGTTTTGTCGCTGCACTAGGGCCAGAATGGTTTCTTCGCCGTTTTGAGACCAGCGGAACTCACAGAAATCACCCTATACTTCATGCGGGGCTCCAGATTGCGGTCGGATGTGTCTGCAGGGGGCGATCGAGTCGGTAAGCATGGCTAGCATGATGCAGGTTTGACAAGCTTCCGTTTACGGTTAACCAGGGTGACCCTTGCCAGCAGCAATCATAGCACACCGCGGCTGTTCGGCCGCTTATCGTGAGAATTCCCCAGCGGCGTGGCAGGGTGCCATCGAAGCGGACGCGGATATCATCGAGATCGATATCAGGCGGTCAGCGGATGGCGTTTTCGTTTGCTGCCATGATCCTGATCTCCGGATCGCCGGATATTCTGGTTTGATCCGGCATATGACCTTTGCGGAGATTTCGGCGTTCTTGGCAGGAGGATATCCCGCAGCACCGAGCCTTGAGGAGGCGTTTTCCGTTATATCACCAGCGACCGCCATACTGTTCGACGTAAAGGATGAGAGCCATTTTGCCTTGCTGGAACTTCATAAATACAGGCATCTATTCTCCAAGCACCGGCTGATCTTTGGCCTTCATAGTCTGGAAGCGGTTGGAATCCTTCGTGGTCTAGGTGACGCTGAAATCCTCGGACTCTTGAATGGCGAAGAGACTGAGGATGAGGTGTTCTTTGACCTTGGCGGAAACATTCTTCGACTGTGGGAAAGCATGATCACAGAAAGGCGTACGAGGACCCTGCGAGACCGAGGTTGTGAGTTGTGGATGACTTCGGGGGATGGGGGACAGGCCGGGAGGTCGGAGAGTTCGACGCGAGTAGCCTGCGCAGTTATCTTGACGCCGGCATTAGCGGCTTTCTTGTCAATGATCCGAAAGCGGCTCGAGTTGCCCTAAAACCTCGCAGGCCCGGTTAGACAAATCAGGAAACCCTCCCGTGACACTTCATGAACTACTGGCGCGGGAGGACGCCACACTGTCATAGCGCTCAAACTGCAGCGACACTTTGGCCGATTGTATTTCGCTTTCGTTGCGCTCAAATCCCAATCAGGGTTCACATGGTGATTTGATGATCGAACGACTTGATATCCACAGCGCAGGCATTCCAGTCCTCTGCCGGGCCTGTGAGGCAAGGCACCGGGGCGTTTGCGGTGCGCTTGACCCGGACCAACTGGTCGCTCTTTCCAAAACCTCGTCAAGGCATCATGTGACGAGCGGTGCGGAATTGATCGGCGACACGGAAACGGTGGATGGTTTCTCCAACATCCTTTCCGGCGTCGTCAAGCTGACGAAAACGCTTTCGGATGGACGTGAACAGATTGTCGGCTTGCAATTCGCCCCCGATTTTGTGGGCCGTCCCTTCAGAGAGGAGAGCGCGCTGACAGCCCAGGCGGCGACCGACGTTTCGCTTTGCTCGTTCCCGCGCGCCACGATAGAGGGCATGCTGAAGAGGTCGCCCGGTCTCGAACACCGGTTGCTCGAGCAGACGTTGCGGGAGCTGGATGAGGCGCGCGACTGGATGGTGACGCTCGGCCGCAAGACTGCCGGCGAAAAAGTCGCAAGCTTCCTGATATTGATCGCTACCTATATCGATCCGGAGTTCGACCCGCGCTCAGGTTCGGCCGTCTTTGATTTGCCCCTGACCCGGGCTGAGATAGCGGATTTCCTCGGTCTGACCATTGAAACTGTCAGCCGGCAGTTGACGAAGCTCAAAGCGGACAAGGTCATCGAGATCGAGAACAATCGGCGTATAACCGTCGAAGATATCGAGCGCCTCAGATTTCGTGCGGGGATTTAGCAAACGCCGCCCGAACGATCGGCGCTATATGCTCCCTCTCGAAAGCAATATGCCGGCGCGTGCCTTCGAAAAAGCCGCGCAGCATGAAACCGAACATTTCGGCATTCGCAACTTCACCCTCGCGCCCGATCTTGAACAGAATCTCGGTCAGTTCATCTGCAAAGCACTCATCCTCGACATGCTCGATCCGCAAGCGCTGCGTGGTTCCCGCAGCCTTGGTGGCGTCAGGCAAGGCATCATATGCGGGGAAAATGATCGTTTCTTCCAGATGGTGAGCATGGTGGAGGAGCGGCAGGAGCGCGCTGGCGACCGTCAAGCAAGTGAGCCTTTCGACCTGTTCCGGCAGCGAATCGGCGATGTCCTCCAGCGTGCTGCACAAAGTGAGCTTTCGCTCATGCATCAAGAGCATCTCCTGGAGGGGCCCGAACATTGCCCGATCGTTTCCAAGCGGCTGGAAAGGTGCGCGGTATTGCCGCCATCCAGGACTGTATCGCCCGCCTCTCATCGACATTTGCCTCTCCCGCTTTGACGCCTGAGAAGCATTGGCCGACATCCGCGGTACCAACCTTGACATAGATCAAAGCATTTTCCTCTCGGATGCGAGACATGTGACCCCAGACATGCTTTTGGGGAAAATTCAATGAAGCACGGTTCCGCCATCATCGGGCTGGGCGTCGCCACATTCCTGGTGCTGCTCGCTGCCGGATTTGCATATGACGCGGCCTTTGCCAGTCACATGTGGGTTCTGTTTTTCGTATTGCTGATATCGGTGGTCGTGCTTTTGCGCCGCACGACCTTCGAACCGGCACTGGTCATCAACCGGTCCGCCTACATGGATGAGCCGATTCGCTATGGCGTCATCGCCACAATGTTATGGGCCGTCGTCGGTTTGCTGGTCGGCGTCATTGTTGCGTTGCAACTCGCCTATCCAGAACTCAATATCGAACCATGGTTCAATTTCGGCCGGATGCGGCCGCTGCACACTTCGGGGGTGATTTTCGCCTTCTGCGGCAACGCACTGCTGGCGACCTCTTTCTATGTGGTGCAGCGGACGTCCAGGGCACGCCTGTTCGGCGGCGATCTCGTCTGGTTCGTTTTCTGGGGCTACCAGCTGTTCATCGTTATGGCGGCGACCGGCTATCTGCTCGGGATAACCGAGGGCCGGGAATATGCGGAGCCGGAATGGTATGTCGACCTTTGGCTTACCATTGTCTGGGTTGCCTATCTGGTGGTCTTTCTCGGCACCATTCTGAAGCGTGAGGAGCCACACATTTATGTGGCGAACTGGTTCTACCTTTCCTTCATCGTCACCGTCGCAATGCTGCACGTCGTCAACAACCTGTCGATGCCGGTCTCTCTTCTCGGCACCAAAAGCTACTCGGCCTTCTCGGGCGTACAGGATGCGTTGACGCAGTGGTGGTATGGTCACAACGCGGTCGGCTTCTTCCTGACGGCTGGCTTCCTCGGCATGATGTATTATTTCGTGCCCAAGCAGGCCAACCGCCCTGTCTATTCCTATCGCCTGTCCATCATCCATTTCTGGGCGTTGATCTTCCTCTATATCTGGGCGGGGCCGCACCATCTGCATTTTACCGCGCTTCCCGACTGGGCGCAGACGCTCGGCATGGTGTTCTCGATCATGTTGTGGATGCCGTCCTGGGGCGGAATGATCAACGGACTGATGACGCTGTCGGGCGCCTGGGACAAGCTGCGAACCGACCCGATCATCCGTATGATGGTCGCAGCAATCGCCTTCTACGGCATGTCGACCTTCGAAGGGCCGATGATGTCGATCAAAACGGTCAACTCCCTGTCTCACTACACAGACTGGACCATCGGCCACGTCCATTCCGGCGCGCTCGGCTGGAACGGCCTGATCGCCTTTGCGGCACTTTACTACATGGTGCCGAAGCTGTGGAACCGCGAAAGGCTCTATTCGATGCGGATGGTAAGCTGGCATTTCTGGTGTGCAACGCTCGGCATCGTCATCTATGCGGCGGTGATGTGGGTCGCTGGCATCCAGCAGGGATTGATGTGGCGCGAGCATGATGAGCAAGGCTTCCTCGTCTACTCCTTCGTCGAAAGCGTTGCAGCGCTGCATCCCTACTATCTGATCCGGGCGCTCGGCGGCGGGCTTTACCTGGCGGGAGCGCTGATCATGGCATGGAACGTCGCAATGACGATCCTCGGTTATCAACGCGATGAAGAGCCCATCGGCGGCGCGATTCCCGCCATGCAGCCTGCAGAATAGGGGGACTTCCATGTCATTGTTGGACAAACACGCGATTATCGAACGCAACGCAACCCTGCTTCTCGTCGGTTCTCTTCTGGTCGTGACGATCGGCGGTATCGTCGAGATTGCTCCGCTGTTCTACCTCCAGAACACGATCGAGAAAGCCGAAGGCATGCGGCCCTATTCGCCGCTGGAGCTCGCCGGCCGCAACATCTACGTCCGCGAGGGTTGCTATGTCTGCCATAGCCAGATGATCCGGCCCTTCCGCGACGAAGTGGAGCGCTACGGACATTACAGCCTGGCAGCGGAATCCATGTACGATCATCCGTTCCAGTGGGGTTCCAAGCGAACCGGGCCGGACCTTGCGCGTGTCGGCGACCGGTATTCCAACGAATGGCATGCCCAGCACCTGATCGAGCCGCGCGCCGTGGTGCCGGAGTCGATCATGCCGAGCTACGCGTTTCTGAAAACGACGCCGCTCGATGTCGGGAATATGGCCTCGCATCTCAAGGCGAATGCAGCCGTCGCCGTGCCTTACACGCAGGAGATGATCGACAATGCCGGGGCGGACCTCAGGGCACAGGCCGATCCGAACGCCGATACGTCCGGGCTCGAAGCCCGGTACCCGAAGGCCAAGGTCGGCGATTTCGACGGCGACCCGCAGCAGCTTACCGAGATGGACGCCCTGATCGCCTATCTCCAGATGCTCGGCACGCTCGTCGATTTCAAGACCTACGTTGAAACCGGTGCTGACCGGTAGGGGGCCGCAATGGACTATCACATCATGCGGACATTTGCGGATAGCTGGGGGCTTCTCGCAATGCTGCTGTTTTTCATCGGCGCCTCGATCTTCGCCTTCCGTCCCGGCAGCAAGGTGCTGAGCGAGGAAGCTGCCCGCATCCCCCTGAAGGATGACTGACATGAGCGACAAACATATCGACAAGATTTCCGGCGTTTCGACCACCGGACACGAGTGGGATGGAATACGCGAGCTGAACAATCCAATGCCGCGGTGGTGGGTTTGGACGTTCTATGCGACCATTTTCTGGGGACTCGCCTATACCATCGTCTATCCCGCATGGCCCCTTCTTACCTCCTCAACCAAAGGTCTCTTCGGTTATTCGAGCCGCGCAGAGGTCGTCCAGGACATGGCCGCCGCGGACGCCTTAAGGAGCAGCTATGTGGAGGTGATCAAGGGCAAGACGATCAACGACATCCTCGCCGATGACACACTGCGCTCGATCGCAGTCTCGGCGGGAGGCGCGGCGTTCAAGGTGAACTGCGTCCAATGCCATGGATCGGGTGCCCAAGGCTCGTCCGGATATCCGAACCTGAACGACGATGACTGGTTATGGGGAGGCAAGGCGGACGCGATCCAGCAAACGATCAACCATGGCATCCGCTTTGCCGGTGACAGCCAGACGCGCGATTCCGTGATGCCCGCCTTCGCGGATGTCCTTGACCGGAAACAGATTCAAGAAGTCAGCAGCTACGTCGCCAGCCTCACCGGCACGGCTGCCGACCAAAGCAATATTGCGCAGGGTGCGGTCATCTTCGCGGACAACTGCGCGGCCTGCCATGGCGCAGATGCCAAGGGCAATCGCGAGCTCGGAGCACCCGATCTGACCGACGCCATCTGGCTGAATGGCTCCGGCGAGGCCGCGATCGCAGCCCAAGTGAAGTCTCCGAAGATGGGCGTCATGCCGGCCTGGGGCGATCGCCTCGGCGAAACGGCGGTAAAAGAGCTTGCCGTATTCGTCCACTCGCTCGGGGGTAGCGAGTGACGAACATGTCCGACGCGTTTTGATTTCGATCAAGGCGCGTCGGACATCGTTTCCGCATGGTGGGCACGTCAATTGATGCATGGGTGCGCGCGATGCGTGTCGATGACGCAACCTTTTTAAACTGGTGCCCAGATGCAGGATCAAAGCGAAATCATTCGGCTGGAAGCAGATGCCGTCAATTCAGCCAGGACTCGCCAGCCCCTCTATGCGCCGCGCCGCAAGATATTTCCAAAGCGAGCTTCGGGTGACTTTCGCCGATTCAAATGGATCGTCATGGCGATCACGCTCGGCATCTACTATTTGACCCCGTGGCTGCGATGGGACCGTGGTCCTTTCGCGCCGGACCAGGCTGTGCTGATCGATCTGGCGAACCGCCGCTTCTACTTCTTCTTCATCGAGATCTGGCCGCAGGAGTTTTTCTTCGTGGCAGGTCTCTTGGTCATGGCTGGGATCGGGCTGTTTCTCGTCACCTCCACGGTTGGACGCGCCTGGTGTGGGTACACCTGTCCGCAAACCGTCTGGGTTGATCTGTTCCTCGTTGTGGAGCGTGCGATCGAGGGGGATCGCAATGCGCGGATCAAGCTTGATGCCGCACCCTGGTCGTTTACGAAAATTGCGACCCGGGTGACCAAGCATACCATCTGGCTTTGCATCGCAGTCGCGACGGGCGGCGCGTGGATATTCTATTTCGCCGACGCGCCGAAACTCGTCGCCGATTTCGTCACAGGCGAGGCGGCTGCCCCCGCCTACATGACCGTCGCCATCCTGACCGCGACCACCTATATGTTCGGCGGGCTGATGCGGGAGCAGGTCTGCACCTACATGTGCCCCTGGCCGCGCATTCAGGCCGCCATGCTCGATGAAACGTCGCTGACAGTCACTTATAATGACTGGCGTGGCGAGCCGCGATCGCGCCACGCCAAAAGGATGGCTTTGGCCGGCGAAAGCATCGGCGACTGCGTTGACTGCAACGCCTGCGTTGCCGTGTGCCCGATGGGCATCGACATTCGCGATGGGCAGCAGCTCGAATGCATCACCTGCGCCTTATGCATCGACGCCTGCGACGGCGTGATGGACAAACTGGGCAAGGAACGCGGGCTGATCTCCTACACAACCCTGAACGATTATAACGCCAATATGGCGCTTGCCACCGCTGGGGGCACCCGCCCCGTCAATCCGGCTCTTGTTCGCGATCCGGACGGCCGGCTTTCCAACACGGTGGCACACATCAGCCTGCGCAAGCTCTTCCGGCCGCGAACCCTGATCTATCTGGGCGTCTGGAGCGCAATCGGCCTGTTCATGGTCTATGCGCTGCTGACCCGTAACCGGCTGGAACTGAACGTTCTGCACGACCGAAATCCTCAGTTCGTCGTGCTGTCCGACGGCTCCATCCGAAACGGTTACACACTGAAACTCCTCAACATGGTGCCCCGGCAGCGCAACGTCCGGCTCTCCCTGACGGGGTCTCTTCCTGCAGCGTCCATGTCGATGCTGGGGAGTGGCAAACTGGAAGGAGGGGCATTCGATATCGAACTTGAGCCCGACCGGTTGAAGACGATCAAGGTATTCGTCCGACAAGCCGCAGGGCAGGCGGCCGGCCCTCTTCAGGAATTCAAGTTCATCGTCGAAGACAGTGCCGGCGGTGAACGTGCGGACTACACGGCAACCTTCAACGCACCGGAGACAGGGCAATGAAAATCACGAACGATGTGCCGCGGACGTTCACCGGAATGCACATGCTGGTCATCATGATTGCCTTCTTTGCCATCATCATCGCCGTCAACGTTGCCATGGCAAGCCTCGCGCGGTCTTCATGGTCCGGCCTCGTGGTCAAAAACTCCTACGTCGCCGGCCAGGACTTCAACCGGAGGCTCAAGGAAAGCCGTGAGCAACTGGCTCTTGGTTACAAGGGTACGCTGACGACCAGCCAGGACGAGATCACCTACGCGCTGGTGGATGCACAAGGCAAGGCGATGAGGATCGCATCCGTCCGCGCTTCTTTCAGCCATCCCGTTTATGAAGCGGCCGACTGGTCGATTGATCTTGTGTCGCGGGACGGCAAGACTTTTTCCGGACGCCACGGCCTGCGCGACGGTGTCTGGATCGTGACTACCGAAAGCGACATCGGTCTGGCACGGCCCTATGCCGAGGTCAGACGCGTTACCATCAGCGGCGGAGTGATCCAATGAGTTGCTGCGCGCCTGCCATCGACATGATGCTTGACATGGAACGGGCAAAAAGCGCGGGTCCTTCCGATGACGAGATATTGCTGGCGCGCCGGCAGCTTGGGAACGGGCTGAGCCAGATTGAATTGGCTGTGCCCTCCGTCCATTGCGCCGCCTGCATCCAGGCCATTGAAACCAGTCTTTCCCAGCTAACGAATATCGAAAGCGTCCGCGTCAATCTGTCGACAAAGAGGGTCTCGGTGACCTGGCGTGGCAGTGCCGTTCCGGGCATCGTCCCAACGCTGGCGCGCCTCGGCTATCCGGTTCACCTTGCCGACGAGTTTACGTCCGAGAAGGACGGAACTCTCTCTGAATTGATCACCGCCGTCGCTGTCGCCGGCTTTGCGACGGGCAATATCATGCTTCTGTCGGTCTCTGTCTGGGCAGGAGCCGATGGCCCGACGCGCGACCTGTTTCATTGGCTGTCAGCCCTCATCGCGGTTCCCGTCATGGCCTTTGCCGGAAGGATCTATTTCCGCTCTGCGTGGAATGCGCTGCGGCACGGGCGCATGAACATGGATGTGCCGATTTCGCTCGGTGTTACGCTCGCCTATTCGATGAGCCTGTACGAGACGATCACCCACGGGCACCATGCCTATTTTGACGCCTCGGTTTCGCTGCTGTTCTTTCTCCTGATCGGCCGGACGCTCGATCATCTCATGCGCGATCGTGCGCGAGCCGCGGTCAGCGGGCTTGTTCGCCTGTCTCCACGCGGGGCCATCGTCATTGCGCCGGATGGCCGGCGCAGTTACACGGCCTTGGCAGAGATCGAGCCCGGCATGCGGCTGTTCATTGCGGCCGGCGAGCGTATCCCCGTAAACGCGATCGTCGTCGAGGGCCGTTCAAACCTCGATTGCTCGCTTGTGACGGGAGAGAGCGGCTCGCAGGGCATCGAGCCCGGCAGCGCTGTCTTGGCCGGCGTACAGAACCTCACAGGGCCGCTAATCATAGAGGTCACCGCTGCGGCCAAGAATTCATTTCTCGCCGAGATGGTGCGGTTGATGGAGGCTGCCGAGCAGGGCAAAGGCGCCTACCGGCGCATCGCCGACCGGGTGTCGTCGCTCTATTCGCCTGTCGTGCATGTAACTGCACTCCTCAGCTTTCTCGGCTGGATGGCCGCGACGGGAGACTGGCACCTGTCGATCACGGTCGCGATTGCCGTGCTGATCATTACATGCCCCTGTGCACTCGGTCTTGCAGTTCCGATCGTTCAGGTGGTCGCGGCGCGCCGACTTTTCGAAAACGGCATCCTGGTGAAGGACGGTTCCGCCATGGAGCGGCTGGCCGAAATCGATACAGTCGTCTTTGACAAAACCGGGACGCTCACTATGGGGCGACCGGGGCTGCGGGATGTGACATTTTTGGAGGAACACGACCTGACGATGGCCGCAAGCCTCGCCGCTTTTTCCCGTCATCCAGCTTCCGTCGCAATCGATACGGCTTTTTCCGTGCGGTCACGCAAGCGGGTGCCGTATGAGAATGTCGTCGAGCAGCCGGGCCTTGGTATTGAGGCGACGCTTGACGGCAGGCGCTGCAGGCTCGGCAGGATGTCCTGGGCCTTGGAGGATAGCGAAATCCAGGATTCACGGGCCGGAACCGCATTTAGCATCGATGGTGCCTTGCGCGCCTCGTTCGACTTTGTCGATAGCCTTCGTGACGATGCTAAGGCGGCCGTTCGTGAACTGGCCGGGACTGGCCTGTCGCTGGAGATTCTCTCTGGCGACAAGGCGCCGGCGGTCGCGCAGGTCGCCGGGCTGTTGTCCATCGGCATGTTCAATGCGTCGGTCCTGCCGAGCGGAAAGGTCGACCGTCTCGCCAAGCTCTGTGCCGCCGGCAAGAAGGTGCTGATGGTTGGCGACGGCTTGAACGACGCGCCTGCACTTTCTACGGCACATGTCTCCATGGCGCCCGCGACGGGAGCCGACATCGGTCGCAACGCGGCCGATTTCGTCTTTCTGCGTGATAGCCTGATGGCGGTGCCGTTGTCCGTAGAGATCGCTCGCAACGCTGACCGGTTGATAAGGCAGAATTTCGCCCTGGCAGTCATCTACAATCTGATAGCCGTTCCGATCGCCATTCTCGGCTTTGTTACGCCGCTGATTGCGGCCATCGCCATGTCCGGCTCATCCCTTATCGTCATTGGCAACGCGCTGCGGCTTCGTGCCAGGAAGAGAGGTCCTTCAGTTTTATGGCCGGCCTTTGGCAGGTCTACTCCACCAGCCCGGGAGAGCATAGTGTAATGGCAACGTTGGTCTACCTCCTTCCCATCGCCTTGTTTCTGGGCGCTCTTGGTCTCGGCGCCTTTCTCTGGGCCCTGCGCACCGGGCAGTACGATGATCTCGACGGGGCCGCCGAACGCGTCCTGATCGATGCTGATCCCAAAGGCGAGCCGTAAAAACAAAGCGAGGAAAACCCGATCATCTGCAAAGGGACAGCAGGCATGTACTCCGTATCGTTCAAATCAGATGGAGCGTCACATGCACGACCCCGCGCTCTTTCTTCGTCGTCATGCGCAAGCCGCTTTTCTTGAACACTGCCAGCATCGGGGTATTTTCCGGCAGGACCTCGGCGATCAGTTCCTTGATCCCCGCTTCGCGAGCAATCGCGGTGACATGGCGCATCAGTGCCCCGCCCACACCCTGGCCCTGACATTGGTCGGCAACGGTGAAAGCGACTTCGGCCTGCTCTGGCCCTACCACGATGTAGCGTCCGGCGCCCACGATGACGGGGCGCCCGCCTTGTTCTGTTACTGCGACCAAGGCCACGTGATCGACAAAATCTACGTCAACGAAAAAAGCGATTTCCCGCTCCGTAAAGCTGTGCCTTGGCGCAAAGAAGCGTCGGCGGAGAGATTCCGCGGAACTGCGGCCAACGGCTTCAGCAAATTCGCCCCGGTCGCTGGGGCTCAGCGCGCGAATTTCGATGCGACGTCCGTCCGGCAACACCTCTATCACCGAATACTGAGCGGCTTCCGTCATGAAATCGGTCCGATCGTTTCGCAGCGCCACGTAAGGTTCTCAAAAGTCGTATCCCATTTTGAGCAGTTACGGGCATCGGGGCAAGCTTTGATCGCTGAGCCCGCGGCCACTTCAGCGAGTGCTCTTTCCTGAGAACGAAGCGCATCGTGGCACAAGGTATCGGTGCGTGTGCTGAGTTGATGCGAGCAGGGAAGATTTTCAAACAAAGTGACAGCGCTCGCGCGTAAGGATATCATGACGCTTGCCAATTCCGGGACGTCTTCGGCGACCGCTTCATTGTTCAATTCGCGGCCGCGATGCGAGGCTGCAATGTGACCTGGATTTGGCACCCTTAGTCTTTGTAACGGCACGACCAATCGACTTGTCAGAGGATTGTGAATGACCCCAAGCCAGATAGTGGCGCGGGGTTTCAAATCGCGTCTCTGCCGACAGGCAGGTGGCACGACGGGTCTCCTTTAAAAAAAGGGAAACGCCATGAATAAGGGCTTGTTGTCAAAGGGACAGGAAGGGCTCTCTAGACGGGAGCTTCTCGTCATGGTTGGGGCCGCCGCCGGCACTCTTGCAAGTTATAGCGATGCTGCCTGGGCGGCTGAGCAAAGCACGATAGCGGTCGATGAGGTCGGGCCGGGCGAGGACATCTTTACGTATATACGCCGAGTCAAGGGGGATTTTGATCGAACACTTTACCAGCAGGTGGTCGGCGCTGCGAATGACTTCAAGGAGGGAGATCGAGCCATTGGAGCAGCGGCCGTGGATGACGCAACGCGGAACAATGCGCGCACGCTTCTGGCAAACACGAAGATCGGAGATCTCTACCAGCACCCGCTTTTTGAGGACGACCTCCAACGGTTGATCTGGCAGACCACGGACCAGGCCCAGTATGCAAAGGTCAAGGACTGGACCATGGGCCAGTTGAAGGAGTTTCTGCTGGCTGAGCCAGAGGCCGCGATCAAAGGCATCATGAACGGCCTGACCAGCGACACGATCGGCTGCATCCCAAAGCTGATGAGCAACGAAGAGCTCATCGCTTTGGGTCAGAAGATCTTCAATGTTCTGCCGGGTACCAAGATGGGGGCAAAGGGATACATGGGTGCTCGAATCCAGCCCAATTCTCCTACAGATCATCCCGAGGACGTGGTTTGGCAGGTTTTCGATGCATTTTCTTATGCAACGGGCGATATCGTTATCGGAACCAACCCGGTGGACAGCACGGTCAAGAGCGTCGCTGCAGTTGAACAGGCGCTCAAGGACGTCGTCGATACCTTCAAGTTGAACGAAACGATTCCCTGGTGTGTGCTAGCCCATATCGATGTCCAGGCAGACGTGAGCGAAGGTCATCCGGGAACGGTTGCCACGATGTTCCAGAGCCTTGCTGGAACAGATGACTGCAACAAGATCTTTGATATTACGATTGAGAAGATCCTGAAGTATGCGCGCGCCAAGAAGGGAGAAAGATACGGGCTCTACTTCGAAACCGGGCAGGGCTCCGAATTTACAAACGGCGCAGCAAACGGCGTCGATATGATGGTCCTCGAGTCCCGAAAGTATGGCTTCAGCAGGGCTGTGGGAATAGAACTCGCAAAGGTGCAGCCCAGGGGCGCATGGCTTCATATCAACGATGTTGCCGGATTCATTGGGCCGGAGGTCTTCGGGAGCCGCGAACAGCTGGTCAGGTGCTGCCTGGAGGATATTGCCATGGGCAAACTCCATGGGCTGACCATCGGTCTGGATATCTGTACCACCCTGCATATGACGGTCAGCCTGGAAGATCTGGATTGGTGCCAGGACCGGATCATGCCGGCCAATCCTGTTTACCTGATAGCGCTGCCCACCAAAAGCGATCCGATGTTGAGCTATCTCACCACGTCGTTCCAGGATCACGTCCGGCTGAGGGAAAAATTCGGCTTCAAGGTCAACGATGCAATGTGGGATTTCTACAAGCGGATCGGGATCGTTGATGAGGGCAACAAATATACCGTGAACTATGGCGATCCGCTGTGGGTGTACTACCAGTACCGTCTTGCCAAGGGTGACACGCGGTCCAGGGACGCCGTCTATGCGGAAGGCCGGCAGAAAATGCAGGAAGTCGAAGGGAGGGGGGTCGACCTGGCTACCGGACACGGCGAGAATATATGGGATCTGAATCCAGAGCTCGCGGCCAAGGTCAAGGGCTTATACGACGATGCCAAGCAGTCTCTCTGGGCCGAGCTTACGTCCGAGTTTGTCGCTGCCATTCCTGATGTCGTGCCGGTCCGAACCTTATCGCAGGACCGCAACGACTATATCGCCCATCCAGGCACGGGTGAAATACTGAGCCCTGAAGCGATTGCCGAACTCGAAAGAATAAGGGATTCGTGGGGGGACGATCCGCCCCAGGGCCAGATCGTCATATCCGATGGCTTGAACGCCAAGGCCATCATGGACGACGGACATCTTGCGCCCTTCCTGGAAGAAATGCGCAGATTGCTTGCCGAGGCAGGCGTCTCTGTGAGCGACAAGAACATCCTCGTCACCAGCGGAAGGGTGCGGGCCGGCTATCGGATCGGCGAAGTGCTCTTCGAGAAGGCTGAACCCAATAGTTTCCGGGGGATTCTCCACGTCATAGGCGAACGGCCAGGAACCATGCACCACGCCTACTCGGTCTATATCACTGTTGCCAAAGGCAGGGGATGGTCTGAAAAGAAGATCGATCACGACATGACCAAACTTGTGAGCAATGTCGCAGATACGGCCTTGCCGCCGAAGGAAGCGGCCAGGGAGACTTTGACGATTATCAGGGAAATCGTCGGCAAAGAGGTGAACGGCAGCCGGCGGTACCGGACATAGGAACCAGTGCCGCGTGTGGCCGGTCAGATACGCGGAGACTTGTGTCGAAGCATTCGTCGTCATTCAGCAGGTCATCGTCTACGAACGGGACCTCGGCCCGAAGAGGCGGCGGCGTGCGGGCGCTGCCGTGAACAATACGTCCCATGAGGCATCCTTTTCCAGGAGCCAGGATCAATAATGCCACTTCGGCGCAACTAGCGTCTCAGATCGCTGGCTTGCCCCGACGCCCGTAGTTGCTCAAGTGTTTTGCCCAAACAAGTTCCCCCGATTGGTTCGCCCAATGTTTTGGCAGTCCCGGCTACAGTTATAGTTCCCGCAAGCCTGCTTGGGTTGATGTAGGTAGCGACGCCGTCTGAATCCAGTTTCGAAAAATAGAAAGCGTGATGCGTGCCCTTGTATTCACAAATTATCAGAAAAGGAAAATCCTCCAATGGCTCGTTCGCGTAAGTTTCCGAAACGGGCAGGATGATAAAAGTAAGCAAAAAGGCAATTGCTACACATATAAAAAAGAAAATCCTTGTTGAAATATAGTGCGTTATTCGCAGAGCAGATAGATAGACCATTGATCCAAGACTCCCGTTGATTGAAACGCCCCTATCGAGGCGCCACGTGTCTGCGCATTGCTCGCCACGATCTGCTTGTCTAGTGGCGGAGTTCTGCATTGCATTTCCCAGGATCATACGAAAGCTCCTCAAAGACTGCTCCCAGTGCGTTTGTATTGCAAGAGGGAAACACCCACTGGGACGCCGCCAGAATTACTCGCCGTAAAGGAATTCGCCCTCGGACAAATCTGGCTATTCGCGGTCGCAAGTCGGTTGTCGAATTGTCACAACAGGTTTAATGTCCCATGGCAGAGGTCGGCGCTGAAATCCGCGAGGGAGTTGCAGTCGATATGCTCGCCAAAGATGTAATGACGACGAAGATCGTCAAAGTCTCACCCGACAACAGTGTCAGGCATGCTTGTAAGATCATGCTGGACAATCACGTCAGCGGCGTCCCGGTCGTTGACGACGACGGGCACCTCCTCGGTATCATCAGTGAAGGCGACCTGATCCGCCGAACGGAACTCGGCGGCGGAGCGTTCGCGCCCACCGACACCGCAATCCCTGCGGAAGCGAGGGCTGACGCCTATGTGAAACGCACTTCATGGAAGGTCAGCGACACAATGACGCGTGACCCCGTGACGATCGATGAGGAAACGTCACTCACGCGCGTTGCACAACTCATGCAGGACCACGGCATAAAGCGCGTTCCCGTCGTGAGAGCTGGTGAGCTGATCGGCATCGTCGGCCGGGCTGACCTGCTCCGCGCGATTCTAGTGGCCAACCTGGATGAAACGGCGTCAGGCGATGAGGGCATTCAGCGCAGCATCGTGACGCGGCTTGGGGAGAACACCGGTCTGGAAGGTCTCGGCGTGGAGGTGACCGTTGCCGATGGTACGGTGCATCTCTGGGGCAACGTCGAGACCGCGGAATGCAGGCGAGCCGCTCGGGTCGTCGCAGAAAGCGTTCGCGGCGTCAGAAGCGTTGTCGAGCACTTTTCGCAATCTTGTCCGGAGGGCGGGACAGGTAACTGAGCATCTCCACGAGTCGGGGTCGTTGCTCAGGCGGTGCATGACATTGCACAAGGGAGGAAGCCAACTCATGGCACAGAGAATGAAAGCGGCTGTTGTGCGAGCCTTCCGGGCGCCACTCGTCATAGAGGAAATGGCGGTTCCAAGTCCGAAAGACGGACAGATTCTCGTGAAGTATGAGGCGAGCGGCGTCTGCCACACCGACCTTCATGCGGCAAGCGGGGACTGGCCGGTGAAGCCCAATCCGCCTTTCGTGCCTGGGCATGAAGGGGTCGGGTTCGTCGCCGGGGTGGGCGCAGGCGTAAAGAGGGTAAAGGAAGGGGACCGCGTCGGCGTGCCCTGGCTGCACAGCGCTTGTGGTTACTGCCCCTATTGCCGAACCGGTTGGGAAACGCTGTGCGCATCACAGTCGAACACCGGCTATTCCGTAAACGGGACCTTCGCTCAGTTCGGTCTTGCTGATCCTGATTTCGTGGCCGGCTTGCCCGGCAGCCTGGATTTCGGACCGGCGGCCCCGGTGCTATGCGCCGGCGTCACTGTTTACAAAGGTTTGAAAGAAACCGAGGTTCGCCCTGGCGAGTGGGTAGCCATTTCCGGGGTGGGCGGCCTAGGTCACATGGCTGTCCAGTACGCCAAGGCGATGGGTATGCACGTGGTCGCCGCGGACATATTCGAGGACAAGCTGGCGTTGGCCAAGAAACTTGGCGCCGACATCACCGTCAACGGCAAGGACCAGGATGCGATCGAGCAGGTCCAGAGGGCCACGGGCGGGGTACATGGAGCACTTGTCACGGCGGTTTCGCCGATTGCGATGGAACAAGCCTTCGGGTTCATGCGGTCGAAGGGAACGATGGCTCTCGTCGGCCTTCCTCCCGGAAAGATTTCCCTGCCAGTCTTCGAGACCGTGTTGAAACGCATCACCGTACGTGGCTCGATCGTGGGAACGCGTCAGGACCTCGAGGAATCCCTGCAATTTGCGGCAGAAGGCAAGGTTGTTCCCCATTTCCGCTGGGACGAGCTGGAAAACGTCAATGATATTTTCCGGCGGATGGACGAAGGGAAGATTGACGGCCGAATTGTAATGAGACTGCAATAAGTTACGGCCAAGCGCCACTTTGCGCTAATCTGCGGCCTTGGACCAGTTGATGTAACACCGACTTCAGTAGGAGGCTGCGATGGCTTCGCTTGAAACGGCAAAGATCCAACAACGTTCGGCAGAGGAGAAACGATCAGCAAGTCCGCTGTCAGAGGAGGAATTGCGGCTGATCGATGCTTACTGGCGGGCTTCCAACTATCTTTCTGTTGGCCAGATATACCTGCTCGACAATCCACTGCTGCTGGAACCCCTGAAACGCGAGCATATTAAGCCGCGTCTGCTGGGGCACTGGGGAACGTCGCCTGGCCTGAACATGCTTTATGCTCACCTAAATCGGGTTATCAAGCGCGACGATCTCAATATGGTCTACGTGATCGGTCCCGGCCACGGTGGGCCTTCGCTGGTTGCTCACGCTTATCTGGAGGGCACCTACAGCGAGTTCTATCCAAACATCAGCCCGGACACGGAGGGCATGAAAAGGCTCTTCAAGCAGTTCAGCTTTCCTGGCGGCATCCCGAGCCATGTTGCGCCAGAAACACCGGGCAGTCTCCATGAGGGCGGCGAGCTCGGATATGCCTTGAGCCACGCCTATGGGGCGGCCTTCGACAACCCCGACCTTATCGTCGCCTGTGTCGTCGGCGACGGCGAGGCTGAGACCGGGCCGCTCGCGACCGGCTGGCACGGCAACAAATTCCTGAATCCGGCCCGCGACGGCTGCGTGCTACCGATCCTCCATCTCAATGGATACAAAATCGCCAATCCATGCTTCCTAGCCCGCATTCCGGAGGACGAATTACGGAAGTTTTTCGAGGGCATGGGCTACGAGCCCTATTTCGTAGAAGGGGATGATCCGAAGGATGTACATCAGAAACTTGCCGGCACGCTCGACGCTGTCATAGGCGAAATCCGGAAAATCTGGAGCGATGCGCGCACGAACGGCAATATGAAACGCCCCGCATGGCCAATGATTGTCTTTCGAACGCCAAAGGGGTGGACCTGCCCCAAGACAATCGACGGCAAGAAATGCGAAGACTACTGGCGTTCGCATCAGGTGCCGATGGGCGAGATGGACAAGCTGGAACACATCCGCATTCTTGAGCAATGGATGAAAAGCTACCGGCCCGAGGAGTTGTTCGACGAGGCAGGCAGGTTCAGATCCGAACTGGCCGCATTGGCTCCTGCAGGCCGCCGCCGAATGAGCGACAATCCGCACGCCAATGGCGGCCTTCTGTTGCGTGAATTGAAGCTGCCGGATTTCGAGCAATATGCTGTTTCGGTCCCCAGCCCTGGAGCGACAACGGCGGAGTCTGCGCGCGTGATGGGCAAATTCCTGCGCGATGTGATGAAGTCGAATCTGGAGAGCAAGAACTTCCGGCTGTTCAGCCCGGACGAGAACAACTCCAACCGCTGGCAAGATGTACTGGAGGTGACCGATCGCTGCTACATGGCGGAAATCTATCCGGATGACGACCATCTCTCGCCGGACGGCCGCATCATGGAGGTTCTCAGTGAACATCAATGTCAGGGATGGCTGGAAGGCTACCTCCTGACGGGCCGCCATGGCTTCTTCTCCTGCTACGAAGCCTTCATCCACATCATCGACTCGATGTTTAACCAGCATGCCAAATGGTTGAAAATATGCAATGAAATCCCCTGGCGGAGACCCGTAGCCTCGCTGAACTACTTCCTCAGCTCGCACGTCTGGCGCCAGGATCACAATGGCTTCAGTCATCAGGATCCGGGCTTCATCGATCATGTCGTCAACAAGAAGGCGGACGTGATCCGGGTATACTTGCCGCCGGATGCCAACACCCTGCTGTCAGTGACGGATCACTGCCTGCGCAGCCGCAATTACGTGAACGTGGTCGTCGCAGGCAAGCAGCCCGCGCCGCAATGGCTGACGATGGACGAGGCCGTCAAACACTGCAGCGAAGGTCTCGGCATCTGGGAATGGGCCAGCAATGACAAGGGTGGCGAACCTGACGTCGTCATGGCGTGTTGTGGTGATGTACCGACCCTGGAGACGCTGGCTGCGGTTCAGTTGATCCGCGAACACCTGCCAGAACTCAAGGTACGGGTCATCAACATCGTCAACCTGATGAAGCTCCAGCCTGCGAAAGAGCATCCCCACGGACTGACAGACCGCGATTTCGACGCTCTGTTCACCAAGGATAAGCCGATCATCTTTGCCTTCCACGGTTATCCATGGCTGATCCATCGGCTCACATATCGCCGGACGAACCACGGGAACCTTCATGTTCGCGGCTATAAGGAAGAAGGCACGACGACCACGCCCTTCGACATGGTGGTTCTTAACGAGCTCGACCGGTTCCACCTTGTCGAGGATGTCATTGACCGGTTACCGCAACTCGGCGCCCGCGCCGCCTACTTCAAGCAGGCTATTCGTTCGAAGTTGATCGAACATCGCAAGTACATCGAGAAGTACGGCGATGACATGCCTGAGATAATCGGGTGGAAGTGGGGGCTGAAAGCTGCCCCGGGAGTGGCCCGGAAAACCTCTACGGAAGGGGACAATATCTGAAAAAGAGCAGAACAGGAGTTGGAAGGAATTCGCGCGGTCCAATATTGCATTTCGGCGATTGAGGCTAAGCCAGGTTGTAAGCAGTCGCCATAGTGGAGGGCCCGCGCATCGTCGAAAGAGAAGCGCGTGATGGTGGGTTCGGTCAGTGATTATGGCGCGCATGGGCAACACGGTGGCGTTGCGGACGGAATGGCTCCCAGCCCTGCCATAGCCTTGCTCTCCAATGGTCGCTATAACGTCATGCTTACGGCGGCTGGGGCCGGCTATGCGTCGTGGCGAGAGCTGGACATTACACGCTGGCGGCAGGATTCTACGCGCGATTGCTGGGGACAGTTCTGTTACATCGAAGATCGGACGCAGAACAAGATTTGGTCCATCGGCAAGCAACCCCTCTATCAACCTGACAATGTCTACGAGAACGTCTTTTACGGAGATCGTGCCGAATTCCGCTGTCTGGCCGACGACATAGAAGTCTCCTGGGCAGCATGTGTCGCGCCCGATATGGACGCGGAAGTGCGGATACTCAAGATCTCCAATCATGGCACCACCGCGAGAAGCCTAGAGCTGACCAGCTATGCAGAAGTCTGTCTGAACAACCGCCGCGCGGACAGGGCCCACCCGGCCTTTGCCAACCTTTTTGTTGAAACGCAGTTTGATCATGGGACTGGTGCCTTGCTTGCGAGACGCCGACCGCGCAGTGCTGAAGAGCAGCCTGTCTGGGCAGTTCATGTTTCAGCGTCGAGCGCGCCAGGTGGCCAGCCGGTCGAGTACGAAACCGATCGGCTCAAGTTCCTCGGCCGGGGCCGCACGATTGCCAACCCTTTGGCACTGGGCGGTGCAGCGGGCCTCTCCGGCACGGCTGGCCCCGTTCTCGACCCGGTTTTCTGCCTGCGAACCGCCATCCATCTTGATCCCGGCGCAATGGAACGGGTCGCATTTGCAACAGGTGCGGCTGACAGTGAAGTGATGGCACAGGCGATCGCGAGGCGATACTCAAGTCTCGAGGGGGCCGACAAAGCCTTTTCCGACGCCGCGGAATGCTATCGCAAGGAACTTGAGGATTCGAACCTGACCCCACAGGAAGTTGCACTGTTCAACCGATTGGCCGGAAGTATAGTGTTTATTGATCCGCGCTATCGAGACGCATCCGCACTCGGCAAGAAACCTCCCAGCAGAGAAGCGCTGTGGCGCCACGGGATTTCCGGCGACCTTCCGATCGTGCTGGCGCGCATCGCAGACATCGGTGACAAGTCGCTCGTTCGCGACGTGATACGAGCGCACACGTTCATCTCCCGCCAAGGCTTGCGTTTCGACCTCGTCCTGCTCGATGAACGCGACGGCAACGATGCCAAGCGATTGGCAAAGAAGCTGGGCCAGCAAGCCGCGTTGGTCGGTAAGCCGGGCGGTATCCATCTGTTATCGGCGGTCGGAGTTCCAAACGATGACATCGATGCGATCACCTTTGCGGCATGCAGCGTTCTTTCGAACAGTCGAGGCTCGTTGGCGAGCCAACTTAACAGACGACAAGAGGGCGCATCCTCCTCCTCTCGAAAGGCAATTCGCGAGACGGCCACGAAGCGGCCCGCCGAGACCGACACGGATTTGCTGTATTGGAACGGTTTCGGGGGGTTTAGCAGGGACGGACGCGAATATGTCATCGTGGTGGATGGCGCGGCATCGCCGACGCCTTGGTGTAACGTCATCGCCAATCCTGAATTCGGCTCCCTGACGAGCGATGGCGGCCTGGGCTATACCTGGGCCGGCAACAGCCAGCTAAACAGGCTGACGCCCTGGTCCAATGATCCAGTCTCGGATCCGCCCGGAGAGATCGTCTACCTGCGGGATGAGGAAACTGGAGAGCTTTGGACGCCCACCCCCCTGCCACTGGGGCGAGGCGCGGTCGTAACCGTTCGCCATGGGCAGGGCTACAGCCGATACGAAAGCGACAGCCGATCCTTGCATCAGGAATTGACGGTGCATGTTTCCTCGGCGGATCCGGTCAAGATCATGCGCCTTGCGCTTCGCAACGACGGAGCGCAAGCACGCCATCTGACGGCGACGTATTTTGCCGAATGGGTGCTCGGGATACAGCGTGAAGACGCGACGATGCAGGTCGTCTGCGAACGTGATCTTCAATCGGGAGCGGTCGTTGCGAAGCGCGCCTGGGCGGATGAATTTGCCGGAAAACTGGCATTTGCAGCGGCAAACCAGATTGCGCGCTCGGCAACCGGTGATCGCTCCGAGTTTCTGGGGACCTATGGTTCCGTATCGCAGCCCGCGGGAATGGCAAAATCCGACCTGGCAGGGGGTCTTGGCTCGTTGGGTGATCCTTGCGCGGCACTGATGGTGGAAATTCGACTGGCACCAGGCGAAAGCGCAGAGGTCGTTTTCGTTCTTGGGCAGGCCGATAGCCTCGACGAGCTTCGCGCGCTCGTGCGGAAATATGCCGAGCCAACACGCGCGCGAGACAGCCTCGCCATCGTCTCTCGCCAGTGGGATGACATCCTGGGTGCAATCGAGGTCAAGACGCCCGACATCGCCTTCGATCTGATGATGAACCGCTGGCTCATGTATCAGGTCCTGTCTTGTCGCGTCTGGGCGCGCTCTGGCTTCTATCAGTCCGGTGGCGCCTTCGGCTTCAGGGACCAGCTGCAGGATGTGATGGCATTGGTCCACAGTGCACCGAGTGAAGCACGCTCGCATATTCTGCGAGCCGCCGCGCGCCAGTTCACCGAGGGAGACGTACAGCATTGGTGGCATCCTCCATCGGGTGTCGGGGTGCGCACACGCATGACCGACGACCTCTATTTCCTGCCTTTCGTGGTTCACCATTATGTTTCGACCACCGGCGATACCGGCCTGCTCGATGAGCACGTGCCCTTCATCACATCACCGATCCTGAAAGAGGGCCAGGAAGAGGATTTCGGCAAGCCGGACCTCGGCAAGCAGACCGGTACCATCTACGAACACTGTATCCGTGCGCTGGAACATGGCTTCCGGCTCGGGCGGCACGGCCTGCCGCTCATGGGAACGGGCGACTGGAACGATGGTATGAACAAGGTCGGGGCTCAAGGTAGAGGCGAAAGTGTCTGGAACGGCTGGTTCTTTCTCACTGTACTGAAATCATTCGCGACGATCGCGTCTTTGCGTGGAGACCACAGATGCGCAACATCGTGCCTCGAACGAGCCGAAGGTCTGCGTGCTGCATTGGAAACACATGCCTGGGACGGCGCCTGGTATCGCCGAGCCTATTTTGACGATGGCGCGCCTCTTGGATCGTCCTCGAACGACGAATGCCAGATCGATGCCCTTCCTCAGGCTTGGGCCGTGATCTCCGGCGCGGGCGATAAGGAGCGCGCGTCCAAGGCGATGAGCGCGGTCTATCAAAGGCTTGTGCGCCAGCAGGACAAATTGATCCAGTTGTTCGACCCGCCATTCGACAAGGGGTCGCTGCAGCCCGGCTACATCAAGGGCTATGTTCCTGGCATCCGGGAAAATGGCGGTCAGTATACCCATGCGGCTGCCTGGGTTGTGCTGGCTACTGCGCTTCAAGGCGACGGCGATCGGGCCTTGGAGCTCTGGAGTTTGATCAATCCGATCAATCATGCTTCGACGATGCAGGACGCGCAGCATTACATGGTCGAGCCTTACGTTGTCAGCGCCGATGTCTACGGCGCGCCGCCACATACCGGACGCGGGGGTTGGACGTGGTACACGGGATCGGCCGCCTGGTTGTATCGTGTGGCGCTAGAGGCCATCCTTGGTTTTCGCAGACAAGACCAGCTTCTCTCGATTGACCCATGCGTTCCGACCTATTGGCCGGAGTATCAGGTGAACTACAGGCATGGGTCGGCCACATACCGCATCCACGTGGACAACAAGGCCGGGGTCTGCGGAGGAGTAAGTTCGGTTTTCCTGGATGACCAACCGCTTACCGACCGCAAGGTGCAACTCACCAGTGACGGCCGCTTTCACGACGTGCGCGTAATCCTTGGATAGACATATGTCCCAAATGCTCTCGACAGACCCTGAGCCGCATCGGATGCCGACCGAAGAAGACCTCGGCCGGCTGCAGTTCACGACGGTGCTGTACTATCTTCATTGCACCAATCCCGACAACGGCCTTGTTCGCGATAAGACTGAGCCCGATGCTCCGGCGAGTATCGCCGCATGCGGGATGGCGCTGGCAACCATTCCGGTTGTCGTGGAGCGCGGCATCGTAATCCGCAAGTTTGCAGCCAAGATCGCCCGAAAGCGGCTGGAATTCCTGCTGGGATGCCCCCAGGGGCCGGAACCTGACGCGTCGGGGTACAAGGGCTTCTTCTATCATTTCCTCGATATAGAGACGGGACGCCGGGTCTGGCAGTGCGAATTGTCCACCATCGATTCAGCCTTCCTGTTCGCCGGAGCATTGGCCGTTGCTACCTATTTCGACGGCGAGACTGCCGATGAGGTCGAAATACGCCAGCTTGCCACTGCGCTCTACGAACGGGCGGACTGGAACTGGGCTTGCGATCACGGACTTACTCTGACCCACGGATGGCGCCCAGAAAGCGGGTTCATCCCATATCGCTGGCGCGGATACGACGAGGGCCTGCTACTTTACATTCTCGGGCTGGGGTCGCCGACCCATCCACTGCCTCCCGAGGCTTATTCCGCCTATACCGAAAGCTACGACTGGAGAAACATCTACGGGCGCGAACTGCTCTACTCGGGACCGCTCTTCACTCACCAACTCTCGCATATGTGGATCGATTTCCACGGTATCCGCGACCAATTCATGCGCGATCACGACAGCGACTACTTCCAAAACAGCCGGCATGCGACCTACGTGCAGCAGGAATATGCCATTCGCAATCCAATGAACTTTGCCGGCTATGGTGAACACTGCTGGGGGTTCACCGCAAGCGACGGACCAGGCTGGATCAAGAAGACGGTCGGTGGCGTGGAAAGGGAATACTTCGACTATATCGCCCGCGGCGCGCCCTTCGGACCCGACGACGGCACTGTGTCGCCATGGGTCGTCGTGGCTTCTTTGCCTTTTGCGCCGGAGATCGTCATTCCGACGGTCAGGGCCTTTGCGAAAATGCATTTGGGAATGACGCGTCTTTACGGGTTCAAGCCGTCATTCAACCAAACATGCGTGCTGGACGACAGCGATACGGGATGGTGGGTCAGCCCCTATCACTTCGGCATAGACCAGGGCCCGGTCGTGCTGATGATCGAAAACTACCGGACCGGCCTGCTCTGGAATATCGTGCGCCGGTGCAAGCCGATCGTGACCGGGCTGCGTCGAGCTGGCTTCACGGGAGGTTGGCTGTAGAACAGCCGGGGCTCAGGGCCAGTAGATTGCGACGAAACCCGCACACCATCAGTCCTCTACCGACCTCGAAATCCAACCTGAGGCCTGAAGTGACCGGCGTTTCGGCATTCGAACGCTCGCGGCGTCTCCCACGCCAACAACTGCTCTTGTCGGCACAAGGCTACAGCGTCGCGCGTCAAACATGAGGCGCAAAGGACGCTGTAGGACTTGGAGGTAGTGTGGCGCGCTCTGCCGACAACAGCGACCGCCGCATGGATGCCGGGATCGCGAGGTCGCCATTAAAGTGGTCAGTCCTGCTCTGCCAAAAGCTGCTCCCGGATTTCTTCCAGTCGCCGTTTCTGTTTATCATCGACGACCGGCATGCTGAGATCAAGACGTTCGAGGGCGGAAGATACCACCACGGATATGGCAAGACGGGCAAACCATTTGTTGTCAGCCGGAATAACGAACCACGGAGCCCACTCAGTGCTTGTGTTCTCCAGCATATCCTCGAAGGCTTTCTGATAATCGTCCCAGTATTTTCGCTCCTCGTAATCCGCCGTGGAAAATTTCCAATTCTTGTCGGGCTCGTCGATCCGAGAGAGAAACCGCTTCTTTTGCTCGTCTTTTGAAATGTTGAGAAAGAACTTCAAAACGATCGTCCCGTTATGCCAGAGATACTTCTCAAAGTTGTTGATTTCCTTGAAGCGGCCCTGCCAGATATTCCCTTTCCGGGTTTCTGGAGGCAGCTTTTGTTTGGCAAGGAATTCGGGATGCACCCTGACAGCCAGGACTTCCTCGTAATAAGACCGGTTGAATATGCCGATCATCCCACGTCCAGGCAAAGCCTTGGAGGCCCGCCAGAGATAATCGTGATCGAGATCTTCCGCCGATGGCGACTTGAAGCTTGTGACGTGGCAGCCTTGCGGGTTGATGCCTGACATCACGTGCCGTATCGCCCCATCCTTCCCCGCGGCATCCATCGCTTGAAAGATGATAAGGATGGCATAGGTATCCTGAGCGTAAAGTATTTGCTGCATTTCCGACAATCGCTGGACGTTCGAAGCCACCTGCTCCAGCGCCCCGGACTTGTCATCATAGCCGCCCGTAAACTTCGGGTCGAAGTCCTTCTTGAGCGACACGGAACTTCCAGGTTCAACCGCAATATCGCGAAACCGGAACTTCACCTGACCGCTTTCGCCGACCGGAAATTTGCGCTTCTTGTCAAAGTCCACGTCGAATTTCATGTGGTTTCCCCTTTGTTGAGCGAAGGCTTGTATTTTTCGGTTCGTGCGGCGTTATTTCTGCTCTTCTAAATATACCGCGCTCAATAATCTCGAAGCGTTAGTGTCGCGAAAAAACGTGCGGATTCCCGTTGTCTCCAGCCGATCGGGCGCGGCGCACTGGCTTGCTCGATCAACACCGCGCACCAATTTCACGCAGATGGAGCGAAAGGGCTGGGGTTCCAAGATAGATGCACGTCTGAAGTGACACCGAGTTCTCGTGTTTAGCGTGGCTGCGAAACTACAATGCCGCTCGCGAGACGCATCGTACGTCGTCTCCAAAACGCCATTTCTCCGGTCTTCCGAGAAGCTATTTTATTCTAACATGTTTCGCGGCAAAATCCACGAACCTGACATGGCTTCAGTCAAAGGTAGTATCGGCGCGACGCTGCCCGCAATCAGTCTCACAGTCCGCGTGTTTTAATGGCTGTAGCTTAGTCTGGCCCGCCTGTCGTCGAGCCGGGCGTTTGTTCTTGCAATACAATCGCCTTGGGAGCATGCTTCAATCCGCTTTCGTATGATCATGAGAAGAGATGCGATGCAATCGTCCGTCATAAGAAGGTCTCTTATCCATTGTGCGGGCTCACGTCGGCCACCGCCAGTTTTTCCAAGGGTCTTGCGCGCCAACTACCATGCAAGTTCGGCATCGCCACGACCCTTGGTCGTGTTCGTAAAACAAAGGTGAAAGCATTTCGAGAGCGTGGGAGGGCTCGCCTGATGCGGAATCTAATCACGATCTGATTACGAGCAAGATGCGCCGAATCCGAGGGATGAATATCGCCGTCGGTGGCGGTCCCCTCGTGTGATGCCGAAACGACCCAAACCCCAGCGCGATCTCATACTTCTTGGTCTTCTTGACTTGATAGTGGAGCCACAAGATGCACGACAAAAAAGACGTAGATCCGAATGTAGCGCCTCCAAGTGCCAAAGACTTGCGAATGCAGGTTCTCCAGCGGGAGATGGAGCAAATGGAGAAGGAGCGAAAGCTCAAGGCGCAGGATGAGAAGAAACATGCTGATTTTGCTGAGGACTTCCTGGAAAAGCAGGTGAGCGAAGAGGAAATCGCGGTTGTCCGCCGGCTTGTTGCAAATGCCGTGAAGGACGGCAAGTTCGAAGCCATGGTCTACAGTTTTCCTTCAGACCTGTGCACCGACAGCGGTCGAGCTATCAACAGCGGCGACAAGGACTGGCCCAAGACCCTTCAGGGCAAGGCTAAGGAGTTCTTCGAACGATACCAGACATTCGGTAAGCCTCAAGGCTACAAGCTGAAAGCGATGATCATCAACTTCCCTGGTGGCGTGCCAGGTGACGTGGGTTTCTTCCTGAACTGGGCTCCTGACGACGTTTGAGTGCTTAAGGGCAACGGAGGGCGATCGTCGCCATCCGTTCGAGAGCCTGCCAGTGCCGAATTGGTTCACCTTGGGGGAAAGAAAATGGTTATAGAGCGGATCGTTTTGGTCTGCCGCGCTGCGGTGATCATTCTAGCGATGCTTGCCACAAGCGGCGTGGCGCTAGCTCAGGAAAAGCAAGCTTCCGTCCCGCCCACGCAAGAGAGTGCCACCCCCGAACCGCTCACCGAGGAGGAGTTGGAGGTTCTGGTTGCCCGCATCGCGCTTTATCCAGACGAACTGGTGGCGCTGGTCTCGGCCGCCTCGCTCTATCCCTTGCAGATCGTCGAGGCGGCGCGGTTTCTCGAGGCGCGCTCAAAAAAGGCCGATCTCAAGCCCAAGGAAAGCTGGGACGGCAGCGTGATCTCGCTGTTGAACTACCCGGAAATCGTCAAGATGATGAGCGAGGATCTCGATTGGACGCAGAGCTTCGGTCAAGCGATCGCCAATCAGCAAAAGGACGTGCTGATCGCAATCCAGCAATTGCGCGACGAGGCGCTCGCCAAGGACATCATCAAGTCGGACGACAAGATGAAGGTGGTCGAAGAGGGTGACAACATCATCATCCAGCCGGTGAACCCTGAAACGATCTATGTCCCTCAATATCCGCCGGAGATGCTCTACGAACCGGACTATGTGCCGGCGCCGATCGGATATTACGATGAGCCCTATCCCTCCTATTACTACCCCGGAGCGGCCTTCTTCGCCGGCGCCGTCAGCGGCGCGATCTTCGGCGCCATCGTCGACTGGGATGACTGGGGTGTCTGGGGTGGCGATTGGGACGGCGACATCGATGTAGATTGCAACAAGTGCTTCAACAACGTCGACTTCGACGGCAAGATGAAGTGGAACGACATCGATTGGAAAAATGTCGACCGGAGCAAGCTCAATCTGGACCGTGACCAATTGCAGAAGTTCGACCGCACGAACATCAAGAATAATATCAAGGCGAAGGGCGATAATAATATCCGCAACCGCGCTGCCGCCGTCAACCGCGATCGGCCCCAGGCGCGCGCCGCTGGCGGCCAGATCAAGGACGTACGCAAGAGTACGCTCGAAGGACTGAAGGCCCAGCCTCGGCCGGCCGCGCGCGCCGGCGATGGGAGAACGGCGGCGAAGGCGAAACCCAATGTGTCGAAGTCCAATGTCAACCGTTCCAAGGGCAAAAAGCCCAACGTCAATCGACCAGCCGGCAAGCAGAAGATGGCATCCAAGGCGCAGAACCGCCCTAAAAAACCGTCCGGCCTCGGCAATGTCAACTCCGGGCGGCGGGAAGTGGCATCGTCTAGGCGTGGTGGCCAGAGTATGGGCGGCGGCCATCGCGGCGGCGGCCGCAGCCATGTAAGCCGCGGCGGCGGCGGCCGGCCAATGGCCCGCGGTGGCGGCGGGCGTGGTGGTGGTGGGCGTGGCGGCAGGCGTTGAGGGGGCGACGGGAGCACGATGATGACCAAGCTTATTCACACTCTTCTCATGGGATTGGTGGTGTCGTTCATATTTGCCGTTACACCGCTTCCTGACGCTCTGGCGCAGGCACCGGATCCGGCGAGCATCGATGCCTATGCCGCAGCGGAAGACTCTCCCGCGTTCGACGATCCCTCGAAGGCGGTGGAGGCCTTCAAGTCGGCGCTTGCCGCCAATGACTTCGATGGCCTGGCCCGGCTTTTGGGTCTTGACGCCGTGAAGCTCAAGGCCAGCGAGGGGGCGATGGAAACATTCGCGCTCATCCGCGAGGGGGCGTCCCGCAACGTTGTCGTCCGCGATCTCGAAGGCAGCAAGATCATCGAGATCGGCGACCGCCTCTGGCCTCTGCCGTTTCCGCTGACGAAGGGAGAGGACGGCAAATGGGCGTTCGACACCTTTGTAGGGCTGGAAGAGATCGTCAATCGCCGTGTCGGTGAGAATGAGATCGAGGCGATTGAGACGGCACGCGCTTATGTCGAGGCCCAGAAGGAATATGCCGCCACGGATCGGGACGCGGATGGCGTCTTTGAGTTTGCGCAAAAGCTAATCAGCAGCCCGGCTCAGACCGACGGACTCTACTGGCCAGCGGACCAAGGCGACGGCGAAAGCCCGGTCGGCGACGCGATCAGCGAGGCCGCCTTGGAGAAGGCTAAGGCCGGGGAGGGCTATTTCGGTTACCGATTCCGCATATTGTCCTCGCAGGGCGACAACATTGCCGGGGGCAGATACGACTATGTCATCAATGGCAACATGATCGCCGGATTCGCACTTATTGCCTGGCCGGTTAAATATGCCGAGACCGGTGTCAAGACGTTCGTCGTCAATCAGCAGGGCATCGTCTACGAACGGGACCTTGGTCCGAGCACCGAGGCGATCGTGCCCTTCATCGACCGCTTCGACCCGGATGACAAGTGGACTGTGTCAACGGATTAACTCGGCTTGAGTTGAGAGCTGTCGCCGGGTGCGGCGGCAGGAAAAACGCTGCAAAGGAGTTGTTTTCGCCAACGCTAAGCGGTTGGCGTTGGCTACGCGCAATTGCTTGTGCATTGGCCCCTGCTGCATACGTTCTTAAATCCTAATCGATGTCAGAAAAATAATTAAAGTTTCAAAGTGCTACGGCCTCCTTTGCGCGTCATGTCTGACGCGCGTCGCTTGAGATCGGCCGACGCGGCGTTCCAAATGAATGCAACGATGGTTCAGCCGATCGGATGCACTTCACCACCATTGGTTCTGATCCACGTCTGCAGCACGGTCCAAAGGACGGCCAGCGTCGTCGCACCGATAAACATGCCGGTAAAGCCCCAGGCCGCCAGCCCACCGATCACTCCGACGAAGAGTACCAGCAGAGGCAGCTCGCCGCTTCGCGCTATCAGCATCGGTTTGACCACATTGTCCGCTGCCATAAGAACGAAAATGCCCCATACGACAATAAAGATTGTCCACCCTGTCTGGCCTTGGGATCCGAGCCAGATTGCCACCGGCAGCCAGACCAGAAGCGGTCCGATCTGGATAATGGCCAAGAAAAACGTTACGGCCGCCAGGACGATCGCACCGGGAACACCTGCCACTGCAAAGCCGATCCAGGAAAGCACCCCTTCCAGCAGAGCTGTTCCGATCACGCCGATCGCAACGCCCCTGATGGCTTTCCCCCCGGCATTGAGCAGGACCAGTCCTCTCGGGCCAACTATGCGTTCGGCAATGGCGGACACGAAGCCGACGACCTGCGTGCGCGAGGCGTGAATCATCGCGGCCACAATGATCCCTGCGAATATTTCGAGGACCGCAATCATAAGACCTGCGCTGAGATTGAGAAGCCAGCGGCCCGCTGCTGCGAGTTGGGGTTCGAATCGTTGCAACAAGGCCAGTCCGCCACCCTGAAACTCCTGCCATATGAGCGTCAGCTTTTGTCCGAGCAGCGGGAGACTTGAAATCCACCCGGGCAGATCGGGGATCCTGCGAGCACTGGCCTCTCTCAGCCATGCCTCGGCGACATCGACATGGCTGATAACGGCGGTGCACAGGTAAATCAGCGGGACGATCGTGATAGCCGCAGCGATAGCGCCGAAGCTGAAGGCAGCCAAACGACGCCTTCCGCCGAGAAGAACAACCATCCGATCGTACGGCGCCGCCGTCGCCGTGGCAAGAATCACGGCATAGGTTACGACACCTACAAACGGCGCCAATACCCAGAAGGTTGCCGCCAGCAGCGCGGAAACAAGCAACAATGCCAGCGCTGTTTCAATGACCTGCTGTTGCCCACCACTCCTGCTGCGCATTTCCTGCATGAGGGCCCCTCCGGATCAAGAAATTAAGGTGATCCCTCCAGGCAGCGGACGCGGGAAGCGGAGCTGTAACTGGCGGAAAGTTCTTGGCGTCACAAGCGGGTCATGTTTTGATGCCTGGCATGCCGCCACAGTATATTTAGAAACCTTGAATAGAAATGCCGTGGTCCAGCGAACAGCAGGATTCCGTTCAAGCCCTCGAGGGCACTGAGCCAGCAACAAACGCGGTGTTATCTGTCGTTCGCTCACGCGCAGGCAATGTCTAGCATCCCCGGTGCCATCGCCAGCGTCACCGGGATTCTGCTCCGACTGACGAAGGGCTGTGTGTGTCAATGCTTGCCGACAGCGCCGTCACCGCCTCCTCCATATCTTCGAAAATCATGGCGGAGCCTATTTTGGCAAGGACGCCGGAACGTTCCAGCACGTCCAGCGGTTCACTATGGAGTTCCACGATTGCGAATTTCAGGCCCCGATTCTCCGCCAATGCCCGTATCTCATCGAGCATGGCGGCCGCGGTGCTGTCGATCTGGGCGGCCGCCCCTGCGTCGAAGATAAACCCCTTGGTATCCGGTCCGATCTTTGCAAAGATGTCCTCAATCCGGCTCTGGACGTAATCAGCATTGAGGAACAGCAGACTTCCCTGGAGAAGGTAAATCACCAACCCCGGAACCGGCATCGCCTGCGGATAGCGATGAAGCTTGTAGAACCCGTCGCGTCCTGGAATGCGACCCAGCAATGCGTCGCGCGGCCTCATTCCCTGCATCACGAGATAGAGAAGCGTCGCAACCACGGCGATGATCACTCCCTTCAATACCCCGAAACCAAGCGCTCCAGCCATGCTGATAAGCGCAAAAGAAAACTCGATCCGGCTGATGTGCCATAAGTCCCTCAGGGTTCGCAGATCGATCAAGCCTATAGCTGCCGATGCCAGGACCGCGCCCAGTGCGGGTGTGGGCAGGATGGCCAGCGCATCGGTCAGGAAAAGCACTGTGAGTGCCAAGGCGACAGCTGAGAAAACGGCCGCCAATTGGGTCTTTCCGCCCATGAGATCGTTGATTGCGGTACGGGAATCCGAGGCGGTTACAGCGAAACCGCCGCACAATCCAGAAGCCAGATTGGCCGCACCGAACCCGAGGAGTTCGCGATTTGCGTCAACCGGATATCTGTTCTTGGCGCCAAAGCTGCGCGCGGTCACGATCCCAGCACCGAAGCTCATGATCAGCACTGCCGCCGCGCCGAGAAGGAGGTCATCAACGGCGATACCGCGCGGCATCGGTATGGTGGGCCACGGAAGCCGGGACGGAACCTCGCCAACCACGGCTATCCCCAGCGTCTTGAAATCAAACGCGTATGACAGGGCGATTGCGAGTGCCACGGCAACAAGCGGTCCGGGAATGGACGGGCGCCATGCGCTTAAAAGTCGCAGAAGGACGAAAAGTCCAACACCCAGAGCAAGGGAAGGCCAGTGGATCAGGTCCAATTTATAAGCGATTTCGACAAGCGGCCCAATCAACCCGTCGCTCTCGATCTTCACGCCGGTTAGTCGGCCGATCTGGCCGACGAGGATCGACAGCGAGATGCCTGTCATGAAGCCTGTCAGGATCGGACGCGAGAGGAGGTCCGCGATGAAGCCGAGCCGAAGGAAACTTGCAAGAAAGCAGAGGAGGCCGACGATCGCGGCTATGGCTGCCGAAGCCATCACGTTTTCGGCAGTCGAGGTGAGACCGAAAGAAACCAGGACTGCAGCAAGCACCGTTACCGTGCCAGCGTCCGGACCCACGATGAGTTGCCGCGAGGAGCCAAGAAGCGCGTAACCGAGAACCGACATGATGCTTGCATATATGCCGACTTCCGGCGGCAACCCGGCTAATGCCGGATAGGCAATCGCGCTAGGCAACCCCACCGCCGCAATAGCCAGCCCTGACGTCAGGTCATACCGAAGCCACTCGGCCCGATACCCCCTCAAGCTGGCTATGATGGAAAGGGTTGGCATGTCGTCGAGCATCTCCCGGGTTAGAAGGATCGGCACGTTCTGCAGGGGCTGCCAAGGGCGTTCATTTCCACTCCGTCACGCCGGGCGTCCACTTGTTCCAGACCCGCGGGGTTGTTGAGCGCACATGCAGAGAGATCAACATTGCGAAGCGGCGTCGGCCGAATTCTGCGGACTTGATTTGGCATTGGCTACAACACGCGCCCTGCCAGATCGCCTAGCCTGGCCTGTGCGGACAGGAACAGTTCATTGGGATGCGGGGAGACCGCCAGCGTTCGATTGGAATATGCCGAAATTCCGGTCACTTCCGGACCGAGCCACGGCGGTCGGGGAGGTTGGTCGGCCTCGTTGCCAAGTTCGATTTCTGCGAGAACGAGCCCTTCGTTGGCGCCGTTGTAGACGTCGATATCCCAATCATAGCCGTCGGAGCGCACCCTGTAGCGGGTTTTCTCAACCACGGCGGTGGCGTAGGCGAGCATTTCCAAGGCATCGACATAGGGGATATCGTATTCGAATTCCTCTCGCCTCAAGGAACTCGTTCGAAATTTGACCGTAAGCACGGCGCGCGCCATATCGATGGTCCTGATGCGCACCGTCCGCTTCTTGTTCGCGGTGAGATAGGCCTGGCAGAGTGCGGTCCCTTGGGAGGCGTGCCTGCGCCAACTGTCGTTTGACACGAGGTATTTTCGCTCTATCTCCGCGGCCATTTCGTCCCTCTAACAGTTGCACGCACCGACGACGAAGTCCGACAGCAGTTGACGGAATCCTCTTTAAGACGCGCTGTCCAAGCCCTTGAAATTTGGCTATGTTGGTCGGAAGCTGCCCCCACTGTCGGTACACCTCACCCCTGCAAGAAAAGCGGAATTGTAAACGATCAGGGCGTCCAAAGCGACGGGAACGTGCTGCCGATGTGGACGGGCAAATCTGAAGTTCGGTTGGTGGTGGCTACATCGAAACTGCGAAATAAATATTAGTACCAACTTTTGTTTTAGGCAATCGCTCAACTAAACTCCCAAATTCTGTCGGCTCGAGGCAGAAACCTGGGAAAGGGCGGCTTTGCAATACGAAGTCAACCATGCTACCCGGGGGGATCATCATGCGCAGGCGCATGCTTTCAGCGACAGCTCTTTTTTCCGTTGTTTCGCTCTTTTCAGGTCAGATCTTTTCTGCACGCGCCGAAGAGCCTTCCTTCGCCAAACTTCAAGCCATGTGCCGAAATGCAAAGGATCCATCGCAGCAAGGGTACTGCACGGGCTTTCTCGAGGCCATCGCCTTGCGCCTCGTTCGTGACGACAAGGGCTGCGCTCTGCTGCAGGAGTATATCGACCAGGCAAACGCGGATACTGCTCTTCCCGATCTGATTGGCGACCTGAACCCGGCCGAGTATTCCCAGCAGGCCCTCGAAGCGGTGGAGAGGTTCTTCTATAGCAGGGGGTGCACATAGATGGTGGACCTGCTCGGGGCAGCGCGAGCGCCCGGGCGTGGCTTACAATGCGATCTTCGCCTGTCGCTCTTGATGCCTGTTGTCTGCTATGGCCAGGAAAGGGCTTGATCTCTCTGCAGTCCTGGTCTTCACTGCCAGGAGTCGGGCCCTTTCCTCGTGGCAAACACCCAGGAGCTCATCTTGCGTCCCTTCGACAATCTGCGCCGCCTGTTTCGAGGCATGCGCCACGCGTTCGGTCAACCTGAGGTGCAAGGCGGCACTCAAGTCGTCGTCACGCTGATCGCGATCGGGACGGTGTTCTATCGGACCGTGGAGGGATGGTCGTGGCTCGATGCGGTCTACTTTTCGGTCGTAACGATCGCCACCGTGGGCTACGGCGACATCACGCCGCAGACCGCGATCGGCAAGATCTTCACGATAGGCTACATCTTTTCGGGGATCGGGATATTCGTGGCGGCAGTGACAGCCCTGGCACAGGCCACCCTGCGAGCCAGGCCGCCCGACCAAGACTGACAGATGGCCGGCGCAACTTGAGCCAGATCAAGACGGACCCGCTGTTTTGTGATAGGGTTTTTCCTCGTCGGCAAGTCAGGGCCTTGGAACGCCACTAAAAAATTCCTTAACGAGGAGATGGCCTCCTAGAATCTCAGGGCTTCGACCGCTTCAAAGCAGACTTCTAGTTTGCCGGTTCGAGCCCCTTTTGCGTCCCGGCCGGCTGGGGAACGGAGTGGCGTGCAATGGATCGTGCCCTGACCGAGATGCGAACCTCGCCGTTGCTCTGGCTGCTGGTGTTCGTTCCCATCGTTCTCGCGGGCGAGCGCCTCTGGCCCGACCGCCATACGTTGCTGTTCCTGCTCTCGGTACTGGCAATCGTTCCCCTGGCAGCGCTGCTGAGCCGGGCGACTGAATCGGTGGCGGAGCGGACCGGTGATGCGGTCGGTGGCCTCCTGAACGCCACGCTCGGAAACCTCACCGAGCTCGTCATCGCGCTTGCGGCCCTTCAGGCAGGTCAGTACCTTTTGGTGAAGGCCTCGATCGCCGGCGCTATTGTCACCAACACGCTTTTCATGCTCGGCGCGTCCTTCCTGATCGGTGGTCTGAAGTACCACGAGCAGGAATTCAACCGCATAACCGCCCGCGTCCAGTCCGGCCTGCTCTTCCTCGCGACTGTGGCTCTGCTCGTGCCCTCATCCGTTGCGCAGATGGACGGACGCGAAGCCGTCACTCAGCCCCTCAGCCTCGGGCTCGCGGGCCTGCTGATCCTTGGCTATGGGCTCTCGTTGGTGTTTTCCCTGAAGACCCACAAGGAGGTCTTCGCAAGCGCCAGCCATGGAGAGACAGATGCGGAGCCCTGGCCGATCAAATTCGCCTTGTTCACCCTCGCGCTGGTGACGGTCCTCGTCGCGCTGGTTAGCGAGGTCTTCGTGTCCTCGGTGCAGATCGCGGCCGGAACCCTGGGAATGTCGCCAGCCTTCGTTGGTTTCGTTGTCGTCGCTATCGTCGGCGCCGCCGCCGAGATGACGACGGCCTTCTCGGCCGCCGCGAAGGACCGCCTCGACCTCAGCGTCGGCATTGCGCTCGGCAGCGCCGCGCAAATTGCACTCTTCGTGGCGCCGCTGCTTGTGCTCCTGAGCTATGTCATCGGGCCGGAACCGATGAGCCTACAGTTCTGGCCTGGCGCCATCGTGATGATGCTGATCGCGACCATGGCGGCTGTGCTGATGACGAACGGCGGTCGCTCCGCCTGGTTCGTCGGCGTAATGATCCTTATGGTCTATGCGATCTTCGCGCTAACCCTCTTCCTGCTCCCGCCATCGCCATGACCATAAAGGATGATTCACCTCCGGCGGCCGCGAAGAGGCGCGAAACCGCGACGGTGCGGACCGCCACATCCCGACGCGTGCTCGACCCGGTGGAGCGCGCCAGCGAAGTTTTGTTCGGCCTGATCATGGTCCTGACCTTCACGTTGTCCCTCGCAGCAACCGGGGTCGGCCGCGCCGACGTGCAGGCCATGCTGCTCGGAGCGCTGGGCTGCAACCTCGCCTGGGCCATGATTGATGCCATCCTGTACTTGATGGCCGTGCGCGGGGAAAACCGGCTGGCGGTCGCCACCATCCGGGCAATCCGCGATGCTGAAAGCCCTGCGGCGGCGCGCGCGATCGTCGCGGACCATCTCCCTCCTGCCGTCCTGCCGGCGCTGACTGCATCCGACTTGGATCGCATCGGCGTTCATCTCTCCAGTCTGCCGCCCGAAACCCTCGAAGCCCGGTTCGGTCGGGAGGACTATCTCGCCGCCCTCGGCGTCTTCCTGCTCGTCTTTCTGAGTGTCTTCCCGGTCGTCGCGCCCTTCCTGCTCTCCGACGTGACGCTCGCCCTCAGGCTTTCAAACATCGTCGCCGTCGTGATGCTGTTCCTCACCGGTTTCACCTTTGGCAGGCAAGTGGGAAGTCCATGGCGTACGGGATTTCTGATGGTGGCGATCGGCATGGTGCTGGTCGCTGTAGCGATTGCCCTGGGCGGATGAGCCGCTCGCGGCGCCCGTCCGGCGGCGCTTCTGGAGCGCGGACTTCTTGGCGGCAACGCGAAGGATGCTCGCGCTCTCACGGTGCTGACGGCATCATGCCGCCTGTCGCAAACCCCCGCGCGTGCGCGCAGAACAAGGGAGGGGATTTGATGACACAGCCCGCACACGCCTCGCGCTCCAGTGGCCAGACCGAGACGCGATTGCGCCCAGATGTCATCGCGGGCCTGACGGCGGCGGCCGTTGTCATTCCGAAGGCGATGGCATATGCGACCGTGGCGGGACTCTCGGTTAGCGTGGGACTCTATACCGCTTTCATCCCGATGATCGTCTATGCCATTCTGGGCACATCGCGCGTACTCAGCGTTAGCTCGACGACGACCCTGGCGATCCTCGTCGCGGCGCAACTCGCGCTGGTCGTTCCGGACGGAAACCCCGCCGGGCTCGTCGTCGCGACCGCGACGCTTACCGCGCTGACGGGCGTTCTGCTGGTCGCCGCTTCGGTCCTGCGTCTCGGCTTTGTCGCGAACTTTATCTCAGCGCCGGTGCTGACTGGCTTCAAGGCCGGGATCGGGCTGGTGATCGTTCTCGATCAGGTACCCAAACTATTCGGCATCCACATCACCAAGGATGGTTTCTTTCGCGATGTGCTGAGCGTTGCGCAGCATCTTCCTGAATCGTCGGTGCTCACCATGGCGATCGGGGGAGTGGCCCTCGTCCTGCTGCTGACGATGGAGCGGCTTTGGCCCCATTCGCCGGCCCCGTTGGCGGTGGTCGGCGCCGGCATTGCTGTGTCCTGGCTCGCCGGACTCTCCGCCGAAGGGGTCGCTACGGTCGGCCATATCCCGCAGGCACTTCCGTCGATCACGCTGCCGGACCTCGGCCTCGTCATGCAGTTGCTGCCCGGGGCGATCGGCATCGCTCTGATGAGTTTCACCGAAACGATCGCCGCTGGCCGCGCTTTCGCCCTCCCGTCAGAGCCGCCGATCCGGTCCAACGGCGAACTTCTAGCTACCGGCGCGGCAAACCTGTCCGGCGCCCTCTTCGGAGCGATGCCGGCGGGCGGCGGGACCTCGCAGACGGCTGTCGTCCGCGCGGTCGGCGGCCGCACGCAGAAGGCGTCGCTGGTTACCGCGGCTGCCTCGGCTGCGACCATGCTGGTTCTGGCGCCGGCGCTTGGCCTCTTGCCGCACGCGGTGCTCGCCGCCATTGTGATCGTCTACTCGATCGGCCTGATCCAGCCTCTCGAGTTCGCGGCGATCCGCAAGGTCCGCACCATGGAGTTCGGGTGGGCGCTCGCGGCCTTCCTGGGCGTACTCGTATTCGGCACGCTTCAGGGTATCGTCGCTGCCATAATCCTGTCGCTGCTGGGGCTTGCCAGCCAGGCGGCAAACCCGCGGGTCCACGTGATCGGCCGAAAGCGGGGCGAGGACGTGCTGCGGCCGCTGTCTCCCGACCACCCGGACGACGAAACGTTTGATGGCCTCCTTATCTTGCGTCCCGAAGGTCGGCTGTTCTTCGCCAATGCGGAGCAGGTGGGAGATCGAGTCCGGGAACTCGTAGCCCAGTACAAGCCCCGGGTTCTGATGCTCGACCTCAGTCGGGTCTTCGACATCGAGTATTCTGCGCTACTCGTGATGATGGAGGGCGAACGCCGCTTTGCCGAAGCGGGTGTGACGGTCTGGCTCGCCGGCCTTAACCCCGACGTCCTCGAGTACATCCGATCGTCCGGGCTCGCGGATCATCTCGGCACAGACCGTATGTTCACCAACGCCCGCATTGGCATCAGCAGGTATCTCGAAGCCCTCGCAGCCGATGGGAGAAACGCGGACGCGGACGAACGTCCGGTGCGGTCGAGTAGGCATGACGGCTGAAGCCGGAGCGACAGAAGTCGCCGTGGTTTGTGCATCCAACCGAGTAACCGCCGCCTTGGCCGCGCTTGGGAACAACGACTGCTAGGCTTTCCCAACGTCGAGAACCGGGCCGGCGATTGGCGATATTCCCCGCGCGGCGGGATTGACGAAGTCGTTGCCCGATTGGCCTCAATATAGCACCACGCTGCGAATGCTTTCGCCGGCGTGCGTCAGGTTCCACCCGGTCCTGAATGCAGCCGTCACCGAGCAATAGCCTTTCATGGCCAGCGTGAAACGAAGATCGTCTTCGCATCGTCCGCTCAGTCGTTTGTCAGGCTATGGCAGACCGGCCGCGCTCCGACAGCAGTTTCCCGGCGATCTCCATGGCCTCCTCGCGAGACGAGGCGAGCCTCATCGGATAGCCCCAGAATTTGGCAAAGGCCACGCCGAAAGGCTTGAATGCCAGACGCTTGGCGGCGCTCGGCTCAATCACGATCATCGCCAGCACGAGCGTCCGCAGTTCGGCCTTGTGCTTCTTCATCCACAGCGAGGTGCGCTTCTTTTCTTCCTGGCTGTGCTCGTGGTCTTCGGTCGGAGCGGAATCGGTCAAGAGCACGAACGGCGCGCCGCGCTTCAGATTCGCCTCGAACGCCTCGAAGTCCTCGTCGTGGTCGTGATCGGGACCTTCGTCATAACTCATCCAGACGAGCGGGAAGTTCGTGCTGTCCAAAGGCATGTATCGTCTCCTTGCCGGGATGGATGCTTTCAATTCGAGCGGATGTGCCGCCAGGACATGATCAGCGCGACCGCGCCCGGAAGCGTTACTGCCAACAGCTCCAAGGCCACGAGATGGCCGCCGTCGCGCAAGCCATCCGATACGCCGGCGAGCGTGCTCATGGTGAAGAGGAGACCGCCGAGGGCGAGCATGGCCCAGTCGGTTGCGCGCCTTCCGGCAAGCGCCAGCAACGGCGGGACGACCCAGGCGCCGTAAAAAATAGATACTCCCCACAACGCGGCGGGGCCGAACGTAATGGCCTGCATCGTCCCCCCGCTTCTGACGTAATCGTTCAGATAAGAGAAGCACTGGATCGTGACGAAGATCGCGGCACCGACCGCTGGGACAAGCCACGCGAGTGCGAGCTTAACTGGTTTCTTTTCGATCACGTCAACACTCCTATCCAAATTTGCTCGATAGGGCAGTTGAGCGCTGCCCCTCTCGAAGAGGAGCGTGATCATGATCGCCGCGTGTCCCTTCTGCCTGAAAGCAATAAGTCAGTCGGCTAATGGCGTCATTGCGCAATCCTGCCATTGTATGTTTTAATTCGGCCGAAATGGAAAGACGCCGAGGCCTTTGATGTATGTAGATGTCCGCAGCGATTGGCTTTCCTATGTTGATGAGATTCCTCGCGCTCTCGTCGCGGCCAACGCCGTCGCCAGTCTTGAGACCCTGGAGCAATCGCCGCGGCACTCGCATCAGAAAGCGCAACTGCTTTTCACGGTCCGTGGCGTCATCAACTGCGAGGTTGAAGACGCTGTCTGGATCGTGCCGCCGCAATGCGCCTTGTGGATTCCGGGCGGGCTGCCCCATACCGTTTTCGGCTCAGGCGAGGTGGAGTGTATCTCCCTCTTCATCGAACCTCCTGAGGCTCCGAACCTGCCGAACGAATGCTGCACGATCACGGTGTCGAGCCTGTTCCGTCATCTGCTGATGCGGGCCAACGAGCTACCGGAGCGCTATGACGTCGACGGTCCGGACGGCCGCATCGTGTCCGTTATCTTCGATGAGCTGGCTGCGGCGCCGGTCGAAGGCCTCCGCCTCCCGATCCCCAGCGATTCGCGCCTGAAGAAGCTCGCCGACCTGTTGATCGCGGCGCCGGCGGATCATGCGACCGTCGCGGAGTGGGCCTCCCGCATCGCGGTCAGCGAGCGCAGCCTGAACCGTATGCTGGCGGAACAGGTGGGCATGAGTTTCGGCCGCTGGCGGCGGCAGTTGCATGTTGTCCTCGCCTTACGGCATCTGAGCACCGGCCAGACGGTCCAGGCCGTCGCGATGGATCTCGGCTATGAAAGCGCCAGCAGTTTCGTGACCATGTTCCGAAAGATGGTCGGCAAGCCGCCAAGCCGTTATCTGCTCGAGCGGCTTAGGCCTGCACCTCACGATCATGGCGAGCGATAGGAACTGCTGGGTCTCATCCACGATCGCAGCATAGCGAATGCTCCGGCAGGGCAGCCGCCCCGACGCTCGACGTGTTCACGATCAAAAGCTCTTGGTGATCCCGAGCCCGACGATGCGGCCCGGTCCGACCGCGACGGTTTCGACGCCCAAATAGAGCGAACCGAACGTTTCGGCACGTTGGTCGAGGAGATTCCGCCCGAAGGCATAGAACTCCAGGTCGCCAGCATCGTTCTTCCACCCGATTCGGGCGTCGACAATATGGTAAGGCTTCAGATCGAATGACTCGTCGACATCGGCGGGACGGCTCCCGGTGAACTGATACTGCATGCCAAAGGACAACAAACCCGGCAGATTCAGGACGCTGGCTGAGGTATCGTATTGCAGCCCTGTCGTGACGGTCCATTTCGGCGTGTTGGGTACCCCGTTCCCCGCGACGGTGTTGGTGTTGGCACCATTGGCTCCCAACTCGCTGTGAGTGTAGCCGAGGCCGCCCATCAGGGCCAGCCCATCTGAGATGAGCATACGGCCCTGGAGCTCGAAGCCACTGGTCTCATAATCCTGATAGGTCGTGCGGAACGCCCCGAGCGCAGGATCAAGGTAGGTCATGACGCCATTCTTGATGTCGTTGTGATAGACGCTGGCATCGAGCTCAAGGCGGTCGTCGAACAGGCTTGCCTTTATGCCTGCCTCATATGTCCAGCCGGTCGCCGCCGGATATGGATCGGCCACGACGCCATTCACCGGGTAACCGAACAACGGATAAACACGCGTGGCGTGGCCGCGCGCCAGCGAGACATAGGTCTGGACCTCATCCGTCCACTTGTAAGCCAGCGCCATTCGGCCCGTCGGATAGGTTTGCGAGGTCGAGTTTGAGCCTGTCAGATCGGCAATATCCCGCGAGTTCCTGCGCTTGAGTTCGATGTCATCATGGTTCAATCGACCGCCGATCGAAAACTCCCATCGCTCCGCGAACGGGATTGACATGTCACCGAACAGGCCAAGGTTGGTGCTGTTGAGGTCGGTGTCCATTGCAATGGCGTCGAAGTAAGGCGCGGGCGCGCATTGCGCGCTGACGCATGTACGGCTCCCCTCGGTGCGAGCGACGCTGGCGCCCATGACCCACCGGATCGGATCGCCTTCAAGCGAATTCAGCCGAAGCTCCTGGCTGAAGATGTTCTCCTTATCGTCGAGGTGGCCGCGAGAACTGAAAGCCGGAAATCCAAGCTGGTCGTAGAGCAGCTTGTCGGCGTTGTCGGTCTTACTGTCCAGTTCGTTGTGCTGATAGGCGCTGACGGAGGTGAATCTGAAAGCGTCAAATTCGTGTTCCACGGTCAGCGTGGTGCCGCCCTGGGTCGTAACCGACTTCGGTTCGGTCAAGGTTCCGCTGATTGGAAATCGTGACGTATTGCGCAGGAGGTAGAATGGTGCGTTGCCTTCGTCCCGGAGGTAGCTGCCAGTAAGCGTTACAGTCGTATCGTCGATCCCGGTGAAGCGCAGTCCGCCACGAAATGCCGCGATATCGCGCTCGCCAAGGTCATCGGTGAACAAGCTGCGGACGTCACCGTTCTGGTGACCGAAACGTACGGCCATGCGTCCATCAAGCGCATCTGGGATGATATTGCCGCCCAGAACCATCTCACCCATGCGATAGCCGTTTGTGCCGATCTCGCTGGTCACATGGATATCGCGCGCCCCGTCCGGCTGATTGGTAACGACATTGATGGCGCCCCCGAGGGCATTGCTGCCCCATAGTGTGCCCTGCGGGCCCCGCATAACCTCGATCCGATTGACATCGAGGAGAACGTTGGAGGCGCTCATTAAACTGTTCGGCACACCGTCGATATTGAAGGCGACCGTGCCATCGGAAAAATTGACGGGCGTTCCGAGCGAACTCACGCCGCGAATAGAGAAAAACTGCGAACCTGTGGCTCTGTTGATCCACTGCACATTCGGCGAGTTGCGGGCAATGGCTGCGCCGGGATCGAATGGTGCAGCCAGCAAACTTTCCGGGGGAACTACGGTGATGCTTTCAGGGACATTTTTAAGGTCCTCGTAAGTTTTTCTAGCCGTAACTACTATTGGATCGAGGACCGTAACGTCGGCCTCGGCATTCGTTTGAATGGGCTTTGTCTGTCCCGATGTCGTTTGCGCCTCTGCGACACAGCCCCATCCCGAAACAAGGAACGTCGCGAGCAAATATATTGGGCTCGCCGACACCTTATAATTATTCAAATCAGTCATTTGTCACCCCGCTTTGAGTAAACTGCGGTCGACAAATCGCGAATGATCCGCATTAACGCCTGAATAAACTGGAGTCAGCGAAACAAGATTTCGCTGACCCGCCAATCTGTATGTCAATCCGGCCAAACTGCGGACTCTCAGCCCTGTCGCTGCGGGGCGGAGATGCCTTAGTCTAGTTCGCGGGATCCGAACGCGGTTCGAGTTCCGGACGATCCCGAGGTCGGCGCAAACGAAACATGCGCCGGCACAAAGTTGATCGAGTCTGCGTGCCGAGCGATCCTCGTGGCTCGGTCAGCTCGGATGCGTTCATCGCCTGATATAGGCTCCGTCGATGTCATCGCGCTGACGCCCGCCGAGGGCTGCGCCGACGCCGGCGACGAAGCCGCCAATAAGAAGCGAAACCGCGCCGAGCAAGGCGGCGGTGGCACTTGCCTTGCGGGCTGTGTCGGCCGCTTGCTGAGCCGCAACCTTGGCGTCGTCGACGCGTTTTAAAACGGTATCGACGCGAGCCTTGGCATCCGCTTCGGAAAGGCCTGTACGCGACGCCACAAGCTGGGCGAGATAGGTGCGGTCGGCTTCCGGCATTTCGCCGCTCGCGGCGCTGTTGAGAAGGATGCGCGACACCTGGCCGGCGGCATCATCCTGCGGCGTACCCGCCGGCGTGGCGGCCGGGTTGGCAGGACGCAGCAGGCTGTCGACAAAATAGGATGTGACATTGCCTGCTTCTTCCGACGTTGCGGCGGCGGCACCGGCAGCCGTTGCCCCGGCGGTCACCGTTGCGGTTGCCTGGACGCCTGTGCCGATCATCGATGAAACGGCCGATCCGAGCGATCCCGCGACAATCAGGGTGGCGAGAGCCCAGGCGAGAACGCCATGCGCCGTATCGCGGAAGAAAACTTCGTCGGCGTGAACGCCGCTCCATTTCGTCCGCAGGCGCCCGGCGATATAGCCGCCCAGCGCCGACGATATCCACTGCACGACAACGAGCCAGATGGCAGTCGAAACCGCGAAGGTTGTCAGAGACATGCCCTCGGAGGACCAGGGCGACACCATTGTCAGCCCGAAACCGGTGCCGAGCAGTGTTAACAACAACGTCACCGCCGCTGCCGCCGCCGCGCCGGCGATAATGGCGCCCCAGCTGACCGCGGAGACCGACGATTCGTCGGAGGCTGGCACTGTCGAGGAGGGAATGGTCATCGCGCCACCTATCGGAAGAAGAGGGCGAGAAGGATGATAATGGGGATCGGAACCCCCAGCAGCCAGAGCAGAATTCCGCGTCCCATGTTGCTTCTCCCTTTTAATGGCCGCTTTTCAGGCGGTTACCGCCATCAACTAGGACTGACGATTTTGGTTCCGGCAGATTTCCGTTTCGACCAGGTAGCGACAGGCAGTGACCGTGGCGCAAACTCGTCTGTACGCTTTCCGACAATCGCGCCAGGCGAGGATTTTTCTCGGAACCACCCTTCATTAGCAAAGTTGGATATGGCGTCGTCTTGAACGATGAACAGTCCAAACAGGAGATGGTAAAATGCCTAACCAGCAATCGGGAAGCCGTGACCAGGGGCAAGGAAGCCGTGGTCAGCAAGGTGGCCGCGATCAGAAGTCCAGTAATACGTCAAAGCGGGGTTTCGCCTCGATGGACGATGACAAGCAGCGTGAAATCGCCTCGAAGGGTGGTGAGGCTTCCGGCGGTAACTTCAAGAACGATCCGGAGCGGGCAGCCGAAGCGGGCAAGAAAGGCGGACAGTCCTCAGGCGGCGGTGACCGTGGCGGCCGGTCGTAACGGCATTTACACCTTGAAATACGGGAGGCCTTTTGGCCTTCCGATCATTTCAAGTGCCCGCGGCGGTACGGTGCAGTTGCCAAATGCCCTGCGAAACAGAGCTCTGAGAGGAGGAGATAAGATGAACAAACGCGATATACCCTGGAGCCATCCGCTAAAAGTCACCCTCCGGGACGGAATGGATCGAACATTCGCGAGCGTCTATGATGCGCTTGATTTCCTGGAAAACGAATGGCCGCAGAAGCGCGGCGACTGTTACGATCGGGCGGTTCTTGCCTGCAGACGAGGTTTGAGTGGCCTGGCGCCGGCAGAAGTGGCGCGCGAGGCGTTCATAGCCGCGTGTCTCGAGACTGGCCTGCCGGCGGTGACGGCGGCGCCGTTACCCTATCGTCGATCCGGTAATCTGCCTTGGGCGCGCGTTTAAAGCGACCAAAATGCGGCCATGGAGGCCTCAACTGAACGACGCGTCCTCATCGTGTAGCTGAACGCGAATGGGTCCATTGAAAAAACAATCAGTCTCGTGCGCAGCACCGAGCAGTGACGCCGGCATGGTCGGCCTTTAGGATAGTGCGCGAGGAAGCCGGCCGTTCGCTGCATGCCGTTTATGCCTCACGGTGGAGCTGGCGATGAAGTTCTTCAAGGACAACGGTCTGACGATCGCGCTGCTGGCAACGGTGATCACCATCCCTAGATGCATACGACGATCGGAGCCACCGGCGAGCATAGCCAGCGTGGGAGGTGTCCATACAGCGCGTTGGAACATTTAGAGGGCTTTCCAGTTTCACGAGGCGAATAAAGAGGAGTCAATGCCATGACCACCAGTGCACATGACAATCTGATCGCATGGCTTCGTGATGCTCATGCGATGGAAGAACAAGCGGAGACCATGCTCACAGCCCAGCACCGGCGCCTGCAAAATTATCCGGCGCTCAAGGACCGGATCGGGCAACACATTGAGGAAACGAAACAGCATGCCGCCTCTCTGCGGGCGTGCCTGGATCGGTTGGGCGACGGCCGCTCGACGGTAAAGGTTATGGCAGCCAAACTGACGGCCATGGCACAAGGCCTAAGCGGCGTTTTCGTCAGCGACGAAGTGGTGAAGGGCTCGCTTGCCGGCTACACGTTCGAGCACATGGAAATTGCCAGCTACCGCATTCTGATTGCCGCGGCTGACTATGTCGGCGACGGCGAGACGAAAGCGGTTTGCCAACGCATCCTTGATGACGAGATCGCCATGGCCTCCTGGCTGGAGGAAAACATGGATTCCGTCGTGCAAGAATACTTGCGTCGGGATGAGAACAATCTGGAAGCGAAGCGTTAGATCGCGGCCGCAGTCCGCCAGATGACGGCGACTGGGCTGGGCATTTGGGATAAGGGCGGCCGGGTTGACGGAGGACCGTGGGTCATCTGGGCTGCGAACGCATCGCCCTGATGGAAGTGGCTGTTTCGCGGTCACTCGGTTGGTACGGAATGCTGGAAATGACGGGAAAGCGTCAGCAAGCGTCACTTGCGTGCCGTATAACCCGTTCGATTGATGCCATGGCGCTGCAGTTTGTCGTAGAACGTCTTTCGTGGAATGCCGAGCGCTTCAATCGTTCGGCGCACATCCCCGTCATTGGCTGCCAGCGCTTCGCGAATGATTTCCGCCTCGTACTGCTCAAGCTTTTCCGGAAGCGTGGCTGAGGCCGACGCCAAGGAGATCGCCCTCTGGCCACCACCTTCAAGGCCGAGCACCACCCTTTCGGCGAAATGGGAAAGCTCGCGAACATTTCCCGGCCAGGTGTGGGACGCGAGGTGGTGGCGCACGCTTTGGGAAAGGGCAGGTACCTCCCGATGAAAGCGGGCCGCTGCGCGGGCAGCAAAATGCGTAAACAGCAGGGGAATATCGTCGCGGCGCTCGCGAAGCGGAGGAATGGAAATTGTCACGACGTTCAGCCGATAATAGAGATCCTCACGAAAATCACCGCGTGCCTCGGGATCGCCGAGATCGATCTTGGCGGCAGCAACGACCCTGAGATCGACCGGGCGCACTTCGTTCGTGCCGAGCGGCGTGATTTCACGCATTTCGAGAACACGAAGCATCTTCACCTGTGTGGCCACCGGCATGCTTTCGATCTCGTCCAGAAAGAGCGTGCCGCCGCTGGCATGTTCGATGCGTCCCATGCGACGCTTCTGGGCGCCGGTGAAGGCGCCCGCTTCATGGCCGAACAGTTCGCTCTCAATCACGGTCTCAGGCAGGGCGCCACAATTGAGTGCCACGAAATTGCCCTTTCGCCTTCGGCTCCATTGATGGAGAAGCTGGGCGACAACCTCCTTGCCGCTGCCGGTCTCGCCGGCGACCAGCACATCGACATCGGTATCGGCGATGTGGCGCAGGATATTGCGCAGGTTCTCCATCGCCGGCGTCTGGCCGATCAGCGGCAGACTGTCCTGCGCATCCTCGGCCGCCCGGCGCAATGCCCGGTTTTCCATCACCAGCCGTCGTTTCTCGCTTGCCCGGTGTACGCTCTGGATCAGCCGGTCGGCCGCGAACGGTTTGGCGATGAAATCATAGGCGCCATTCTGAATCGCCTGAACAGCCATTGGGATGTCGCCATGTCCTGTGACGAGGATAACCGGCAGGTCGGCGTCCCTCTCTTTCAGCATGTCAAACAGTTGCAGCCCATCGATTTCCGGCATGCGAATATCGGTCACAACGGCACCAGCGAAGTCCGGTGTCAGCTCGGCAAGTGCCGCCCTGGCGCTGGCGAACGCCGACACGCTAAAGCCTGCCAACTCAAGCGTCTGAGCGGTGGCCCGGCGAAGATCCTTGTCGTCATCGACGAGCGCGACTGGCGTCAATGGCTCCATCATCTCATGCTCTCTTCAGACAAACGGTAAATCGGGTTCCGCTGCCATCGCTGGATACCTCCATCCGGCCGCCGTAATCGGCAACGATGTCTTTGGATATGACCAGCCCCAGTCCGAGGCCGCTTTCCTTGGAAGTGTTGAATGGTGTGAACAGACCCTCGCGAATCTTCGGCGATATGCCCGGTCCGTTGTCCGCGACAGTCAGCATTACGGTGTCCTCGGCACTCTCGACGCGAATCTCGACGCGACCCTGCTCGCCTTTCGGCGCCACCGCCTCCAGTGCATTCTGCAGCAGGTTGATCAGCACTTGCTCCAGCCGGATGCGGTTTCCCCACACCATGGTGCCGACCGCCGGCAGGCGGATGTCCAGCGTTTCCGTGCATGCGGCAAACCGGCTGCGCAGCAACATCACCGCACCTTCGATGATATCGACCACCGCGGTGGGTTCGGGGGCGCTACGGCCCTTGCGGGCGAATGCCTTCAACTCGTCGGTGATCGAACCGATCCGCTCCGTCAGCGCGGCAATATTTGCCAGGTTCTCGCCAGCCGGCGCCGTTTGCCCGCGGTCGAGGAACACTCGCGCATTGTCGGCATAGGCCCGGATGGTGGCGACCGGCTGGTTGATTTCGTGGGCGACGCCCGCCGCGACCTGGCCGAGAATGGCCAGTCGATTGGCCTGCACCAGATCATGCTGCACCTCCTGCAGCTTCTGTTCGGTGTTTCTGTGGTCGGTGATTTCCGCCTGCAGCCGGTCGCGCGCCTGGCTCAGATCCAGCGTTCGCTCGGTCACGCGGCGTTCCAGTTCCTCTCGCGCGTGCTGTTCGCGGAAGATCCGCAAGGCGAGGGAATGGCGGCGGCGCAGCAGGAAAGCGCCTGCTGCCAGAAACGGCAACAGGACGAGCAGCGCCAGCAGGCGCGCTTCGCGCACACTGGCATCCATCGGCGCCGTCAGTGACACCAGATGCTGCAATTGCCATGCCGTGGTGGGCACGGGCACCTGTACGTTCAGAAACGCCGTCTCGCCGGCATCACCCGGCATGACGATCCGGGCCAGATCAAGTCCGGCCCCAAGAGTCCCGACGACATGGAACGGCAGTGGCCGCAACGGGGCGTCACCGAACTGCAGGCTTTCACGTATGCTGGCCAGGCGATCGGGTGGGATTTCGCCGATGGTCATGAAGCGCCAGGAAGGAATGCTGGTAACAAGGACGATGCCGCGCTCGTCAACCACATAGGATGGCTTTCCGGAGGCGTTCCAGTCTGCCTCGACGTCATCGAACTCGACCTTGACCACGACAACGCCAAGCGGGCCGCTACTGCCGTCGATACGCTGCGAAACATAGAGGCCCGGCTTCTTGCTGACGCTGCCGAGCGCAAAGTGCTCGGCCTGCCCCCTGGCCAGCGCCCGCTGGAAATACTCCCGGAAGCGATAGTCATTGCCGACGAAGCTTGTCGGTTCGCGCCAATTGCTCGCCGCGACTGCTGTACCATCCTTCCCGATGACATAGATGACAGCAGCCTTCGTGCGTGTGGCAAGCATTTCCAGCTTGCGATCGAGCCGATCGAGCGCACCGGCGTCATTTCCCGCCAGCGCCGTGGCAAGTTCACTATCTTGCGAAAGCACAAAGGGAAGCGCTCGGTATTTTTCCAGAACCGTGCGCAGCAGCGCCGCGTTCAAGGTGGCATCGTTGCGAGCCTGCGTTTCCAGCGCGACTTGCGCCCGCTGCCGCCCGATTTCGCCGCTTCCCCATAGTCCGGCAGTGATCACCAGCAAAGCCAGGCCGGCATAGATAAGCCACGCGCGACGGATGCGTGCTTGCAACGCGGCGGAGGGCGCCCACCATTGAAGTCCCAGGACAGTCATGGCGAAGTTGTGCATATTTTCGCACAGCGATCAACCAGCTTCGTGCGGATTACCACACGAAATAATTCGCCATTTGTAACTACAGATTATTTTCCTGACCGTTTTTCAATTGGTTACCGAAATCTCAAAAACTGGCACGGTGCTTGCGAAGCATTTCCTCAACAGCGGCCCGACCGTTGGATTGAAGCTCATGGCCCGGGAGGCCGGAACCATCGTTCCGGGCGGGCCAGAAGGAGGAAATCATGATTGCAGCATTCGACGCCGCCGAGCGGCCCCAGGTCAAGACGCCTTTCTACAAGCATCTCTACGTCCAGGTTCTCGCGGCAATCGCTGCGGGTATCCTGCTTGGCCACTTCTACCCGGAGCTCGGCACGCAGCTGAAGCCCTTGGGCGACGCCTTCATCAAACTGGTCAAGATGATTATCGCGCCGGTCATTTTCCTGACCGTTGCAACGGGCATTGCCGGCATGAGCGACCTGCAGAAGGTCGGCCGCGTGGCGGGCAAGGCGATGATGTATTTCCTGACCTTTTCGACGCTCGCCCTGGTCATTGGCCTTGCCGTCGCCAACGTGGTCCAGCCCGGTGCCGGCATGCACATCGATCCAGCCTCGCTCGATCCGACGGCTGTCGCCACTTACACCGAGAAGGCGCATGAGCAAAGCATTACTGGGTTCCTGACCAACATCATCCCGAGCACGATTGTCGGTGCCTTTGCAGATGGAGACATCCTGCAGGTTCTGTTCTTCTCCGTGCTGTTCGGCATTGCGCTCGCAATGGTCGGAGAGAAGGGTGAGCCGGTCATCAATTTCCTCAACGCGTTGACGGCGCCCATCTTCAAGCTCGTCGCCATCCTGATGAAGGCTGCTCCGATCGGTGCCTTTGGTGCCATGGCGTTTACAATCGGCAAATATGGCGTCGGCTCGATCGCCAACCTCGCCATGCTGATCGGTACCTTCTATGTCACCTCGTTGCTCTTCGTGCTCGTTGTCCTCGGCGCTGTGGCTCGCTACAACGGCTTCTCGATCCTGGCGCTGCTGCGCTATATCAAGGAAGAACTGCTTCTGGTTCTTGGCACCTCCTCGTCGGAAGCTGCCCTGCCGGGACTGATGAGCAAGATGGAAAAGGCCGGCTGCAAGCGCTCGGTCGTTGGCCTCGTCATTCCGACCGGCTATTCCTTCAACCTCGACGGCACGAATATCTACATGACGCTGGCCGCACTTTTCATCGCTCAGGCCACGGACATCCATCTTTCCTGGGGTGACCAGATCCTGCTGCTGCTTGTTGCGATGTTGAGCTCCAAGGGAGCGGCAGGCATCACCGGCGCAGGCTTCATCACGCTCGCCGCCACGCTTTCTGTCGTGCCCTCGGTCCCGGTTGCCGGCATGGCGCTCATCCTTGGCATCGACCGCTTCATGTCCGAATGCCGGGCCCTGACCAATCTCGTCGGCAACGCGGTCGCAACCATCGTCGTTGCACGCTGGGAGAATGAGCTTGACACCGACCAGCTTGCCCGAGCGCTCGATGGAAAGGTCGTTGACGGCTTGTCGGTAACCGGACTTCAACCTGCCGAATAATCAACCGTCATCTGTTCCGCGTCGTGGAAATGAAACGGCTCGCCATCGGCGAGCCGTTTCATTTGATCCTGCTCACCGGGCGCGCCAGCCAATAGCCCGGGGTCACGTCGTCAACTGTGGCGCATCAGTTGTACGGCGCGTGCCGCAAGTCTCTCGTATATGTTCTCGACGAGTTCACCTGTCTGAAAGGCACGACGTACCCCTTGGGGCAACAGCGCCTTCAGGTGTTCTCGGCCGGAATCGCGGCCCACGATCGGTGCGAAAGGCCTCATGACTTGGCCTTTATCGGCAGGATAGAGGCGTGCATATTCAACGAAGTTCGTGAACTCCTCGTAGTTGTGTGTCTCCACAAGGAACGTCTCGGCCGCTACACCCTCGGCCAGGATCACTTCGTGAGTATCGAGCACGATGTGGAAATATTCAAACATGTCCCGCTCGGTAAGAGCGGGAGCAATGGATAGCCCGTTGACGAGATCCTTTGTCCTGACAAGCACGCCGCCCATGAAAAGGGCGTGGCCCGGCGACAGATAAAGATCGCGGTGAGGCGTCTGTTGGTCCAGGGCATGCTGCGAGATGCGGATCGGGATGACCCCTTCGTTCCAGGATGGGCCGGTCTTCTTGTAGACATGCCGCCCGATCCATTTGACGGCGAGGGCTTCGCCGCGCACCGTTTTCACGCGATCGCCGATTTGAAGATCTTCAATGCAGACTTCGCCTGTGGCAGTCATGATGGCTGTGCCCCGCAGGAAGCACATCGGGCTTCCGCCCGGCTTGGTGTCTTTCTTCCACCACTTCCTTCCCTTGGCCTGCGCGCCCGAAGATGAAAACACCGTCGCCGCCAAGCTACCCACCGCGGCAATTCGGGCGCCTGATGCAGCTGCCAGGCCCAGGAAATGGCGCCGTGCCCGGTTGAGCTGGGGGTGCCTCTCTTCGTTTGACGACATAGTTCTCTCCGTTCTCGAATGGCTGGTTTGAGCAGATTTCGTACGCCATGCTGCCTTGAATTGCGGATTATGAATATCGGTTCATTCGTTTGTCACTTCGTCCTTTCGGCTGAGGGTTGTACTACCTTGCCGTGCGATGCCCCGATAATCGTCGGCGACACCGGCGCTACGCCAGCGCATCGGTCAGGGGCGGGGTTGCGTGCGGATTTGCGCGTCCTGACGGGCCTGGTGGTCTCCTGCAGCCATGGTCAATGTGTGGCCAGCAGATTCCACGGTCGTCACGGTTCGCGGATGGCGGCGTCGAGCCCGCGCAGCACGGGATAGAGGAAGTAGGAGATCACTGTCCGGCGGCCAACCTTGATCTCCGTGGACACCGTCATGCCCGGCAGAAGCCTGACCGGCTCGCCGGAGGCGCGAAGCTTCGTGTCGGTCAGCAGAACACGCGCCTTGAAAAACGGCTCCGGCCGTTGACCAGCGGCCGCGTCCTCCTCCGACGGCGTAAATGCGTCGCGGCTGATGGTCCTGATCGTGCCCGAGGCGGTACCGAACTTCTGGAACGGAAAGGCGTCGAACTTGACCCGCGCCTCCTTGTCGACCGCCACGCGGCCGATATCGCGCGAACTGATCGAGACCTCTGCCTCAAGGGGCACGTTGAGCGGAACCAGTGTGACGATCGGCTCCGCTTCGCGCACGACAGACCCTATGGAACGTTCTGCGAGATTGAGGACGACCGCGTCGGCAGGCGCGGTCAGCGTGATCATATTGCGGCGCAGCTCCATCTTTTTCAGCTCTTCGCCGATCGTATCACGCTGGTTGCGCAACTCGACGAGTTGTTCCATCGACGCGCGACGGAAGTCCTCGATGAACGCCTGCCGATCGGCCGTCAGTTTAGCGAGGGAATGTTTGGCCTCGGCCGACTTGCCATGCAGGGCCGAGATGTCTGAATCGACGTCGAGACGGGCATCGCGCGAACCAAGAAAGGCGACCAGCGAGCCGGTGTCGTTGCGGTAGAGCGTCTCGCGCGCACTTTCGATCCGGATCAAGTTTTCACGCCGGGTGGCAAGCACGGCTTCCTGATCCCTGCCGGATGAGATCGCCGCCGCCTGACCGGCGATCTGCTGATCGAAATTCTGAAGCTGCGCGACGTAGAAGGCGCGGCGTTGTTCGAAGAGCCGTACCTGCAGCATTTCGTCAGCGGAACTGCCTGCCTGCTTGGCATAGTCGGTACCGGCAAGCTCTGCCTCGATTCGCCGAACCTGTGCGTCGAGTGCCGCGAATTTGGTCCGTTGTTGGTCGACGTCCGACTGGCTGAAGGTCGCATCGAGCCTGGCGAGAGTCTGCCCGGCACGAACCTCCTGGCCGATCGCCACATCGATCGAGCGGATGATCGAGGTTTCCAGCGGCTGGACGACGATGGTCGGCTGGGTCGTGATCAGCTTGCCGGGCGCGACGACAACTTCGTCGATCTTGGAAACGCAGGCCCAGAAAATCGCCGTGCCGATCAGGGCCGTCACCCCATAAAGCGTCATTCGCGCAATTCTTGGCGGTACGCGTTCCTCCAGTTCGACTGCGTCGGACTGAAATTCGGCGATAACGGGCGGCAATGCGCGTTGCACTACCAGCCCTGTCTTGGGCTGCGCTACGGGAACGGGGAGGTTCTCCTGGGACTTCTTCGCGCGCTTGTTCATGCGACCTGCCTCGTTTGTTGCGACCACAGATGGCGGTACGTCATGCAACGCGAGACAAGCTGATCGTGACGGCCGATATCTGCGATCTTGCCGCGTTCCACGACGAGGATAGCGTCGGCGTCGACCAGCGTGGTCAGGCGATGGGAAACGATGATCACGGTGCGTCCCTTGGCGATCTTGCTCAGGTTTTGCCTCAGGATCGCTTCGCTGTCCGGATCCAGCGCGCTGGTCGCCTCGTCGAGGATGAGAAGCTTGGGATTGGTGATCAACGCGCGGGCAATCGCGAGGCGCTGCTTCTGGCCGCCGGAGAGATTGGCCGCGTTCTCGTCCAGCATGGATTCGAAGCCGCGCGGCAGCCGCTCGATGAATTCCTCGGCGCCGGCAGTGCGCGCTGCCGCCACAACTTCTTCGATGCTCGCATCAGGCTTTGCCGCAGCGATGTTGTCGCGAACCGTGCCCCGGAACAGGAAGTTGTCCTGAAGGACCACGCCGATGCTGGTGCGAAGATGGACAAGGTCGACTTCGCGACTGTCATAGCCATCGATGCGAACGATCCCCTGCTGGTTCTGGTAGAGCCCCTGGATCAACCGGGTGATGGTTGTCTTGCCCGATCCGCTCTTGCCGACAATGCCGAACACGGCGCCGGCGGGAACCGTGAAGGAAACATCGTCGAGCGCAGGCGCACCATCCGGTCCGTAGCGGAAGGTAACCTTGTCGAACTCGATACGACCATGCAGATCTGGTCTTATCCCGCGTCCCCGGCCGAACTGCTCGGGGCGCTGGTTCATAATCTCACCCAGCATGCGAACGGAAAGGGCCACTTCCTGATATTCGTGCACCATGGTCACGATCTGGACGAGCGGCCCCGAAACCCTGCCGGCCAGCATGTTGAACGCAACGAGCGCGCCGATCGTCATGGCGCCGCTGAACACGTCGAGGGCTCCCAGACCGATAATGGCCACGCTCATCAGCTTTTCAAGAAGGCCGATGATCGACTGCGCGATGGTCGAAATCTTCTCGACACGGAAACGCACGGAAATCGATTGCGCCGAACAATCGTCCCACACCCGCCGCTGGCGTGGCTCGAGCGCGAGGGACTTGACGGTGCGCATGCCGTGCACCGTTTCCACGAGCAGCGCTTGGCGTTCGCCCTCGGCACGATACAGGGCTTGAAGCCGCCGCTGGAAGGGACCAACCAGCACCATGACGACGAGACCGACGAGCGCCGCAAATCCCAGCACCACGAAAGTGAGCTTCACGCTGTAAAGAACCAGGATCGGCACGAAGACGAGCAGGGAAAGCCCATCGAGCAGCGTCAGGAAAAGCCGGCCCGTCAGGAACTCGCGGATACGGCCCGTCTGCTGCATATGCTTTACGAGAACGCCCGCCGACGCCTGCTCGAAAAGAGCGATCGGCAGTTTGAGAAGGTGACCGAATGTGCGCGTTGCAACCCGGATGTCGATCCTGTTGGTGGCGTAAAGCAGCAGGTACCGCCGCAGGAAGGTAAAGGCGGCATCGAAGATCAGCGCGACGGCAACGCCGATGGTAAGGACCGTCAGTGTCGCATAACTCTGATGGACGAGCACCTTGTCGATGATCAGCTGAAAGAAGATCGGTGTGGCAAGGCCAAGTCCGTAGAGGATGAAAGCCGCCAATCCGACGTCGCGGAAAAGACTGCGCTGGCGGACGATTTCCGGCAGGAACCAACGAAAACCGAAGGGCTGGTCATCATCTGAAAGGCGGTAGTTCCGCTTCACGAGCACGGCCGACCCGCGCCACTGTCTGGAAAATTGCTGCTCGTCGAGCAGAAGGAATTCCGGGCGTTCCGCCAGCGGGTCAAGAACGCGGATCATCTCATGGCCATCGCTGCCGGCGACGCCGGCAATGACCACCCAGTTTCCGTTTTCGAGTTCGGCCAGCACCGGAAAGGCGTTGCCCAATTTGAACAGCGTCCGCCATGTAAGGCGCAGGCTGCGGGCGCGTAGTCCGGCGTCCTTCGCGATCCGAAGGAGTTTCCGGGTGGGGACGGGCTGGTCTCCTATGGCATAGTCATGCAGCAACCTTTCTGGGGAAAGATCGATGCCATGATGGCGCCCGACCAGAACCAGGCATTGCAGGTTGGTGTGCGCAAATGTGCTCATGGCCCAGCCCCGGGGATAGCTGTGTTTCCGTCAGTTGAAATTCGGTGATGCGTTCGCAGACGTCTGCGGCTTTGATGCGGTGTCGACTGCAGGAAGTTGCTGGATGTCGCCAATCCTGCGTACCGCGCCGGCTTCCACCAGGCCACCAAGCGCTTTTTGCATCAGGTCCACGGCATTCGCGAAGGCGTCGACCGGCATGATGATGCGTTGGCGAAACACTGGTTTGGGATTGTTGTTTGCGTCGCGTTCCGTGGCGGACAGGGACATCAGGTCGATCCGGACAATCGTCCCGGTGACGGTGATTTCGCCGATGCCGTCAGCATAGAGTTCATTGGTCATTGCGTTCTCCCCTTGGTTGATGTTTGAGATCTGTTAGGCAGCATGCGCGTGCTCCCACGGCGGAAACGGGTCATGCAGGTGATGTGCAAGCCCCGGATCGAAGCCACCTTCTTGTCCGATCAGGCAGTTGTCGAGTGCTGCGCAGATGGTGTCTTCGTCGAGGGCCGCGCCAATGAAGACCAGTTCCTGCCTGCGGTCACCCCAGACGGCGCTCCAATGCCGGTTGATCTGCGTGATGAATTGGGGGTGACGGGGCCAGTATGCCCGTGGCACCGTCACCCACCACCGGCCGCGCGCCTCCGTGCGGCACTGGCTACCTGCAATCGATAGCAGACCGATCCAGTCGGGGCGGGTCGCCAGCCAGAAATGGCCCTTCGCGCGGATGAGACCCGGCCATTTCTTCGCAAGGAAATCCTGAAGTTTTGCGGGATCGAAAGGACGGCGCGCGCGGTAGACAAAACTGGTGATGCCGTATTCCTCCGTTTCGGGGACATGGCCCCCCCAACCGAAGAGTTCCTTGTGCCAGAGCGGATGCCGTGAGGATTTCGCCTCGCTGAAGAGGCCGGTGTCAAGAATTGAAGAAAGCGGCAGATTGCCGAAGTCCGTCTCGATGACGCGTGCATCAGGGTTGAGCGCTGCAATGACCCTGCGCAGGCTGATCCGCGTCTCGGCCGTCACTTCCGAGATCTTGTTGATGACCACGATGTCGGCAAATTCGATTTGCTCGACAAGAAGATCGACCAGGGTACGTTTGTCGTTCGCGTCCCGTGTTTCGCCGCGATCGCTCAGAAAATCCAAGCTGGAATAGTCGGCAAGCAGGTTTACCGCGTCCACGACCGACACCATGGCGTCGAGTCTGGCAACATCACAGAGCGCCGCACCCGCTTCGTCCCGGAAGGAAAACGTCGCCGCAATCGGCAGGGGTTCTGCAATACCGGTCGCTTCCACAAGGAGGTAATCGAAGCGCTTCTGAGCAGAAAGCCTGCGAACTTCGCCGAGCAGGTCGTCGCGGAGTGTGCAGCATATGCATCCGTTGCTGAGTTCGACCAGCGTCTCGTTCGTGCGCGACAGATCGGCTCCGCCCTCACGAACGAGATCCGCATCGATGTTGATCTCGCTCATGTCGTTCACAAGGACGGCGACGCGCAGTCCGTCGCGATTGCGCAGGACATGGTTCAGTATCGTCGTCTTGCCCGCGCCAAGAAAACCCGACAACACGATTACAGGGAGCCGGTCATCACCTTTCATCCGAATCCCATTCCTTCTCTATGTTGCCAGATGCTGTTTGAAGGCAAAGTACGCAACGCAATTTCCTCAACCTGCGGCGGCCCCGATCGTCATTTTGGAACTGATTGACCCCGGTATTGACCCAACCATCTTGCCAATTTTCTCGTGCCGGCGAACGACCCCAATCGGTGGTATCCGGCATCGCGCTCGATCCACCGATGTGATTAGGGTGGTTAACCGAACAACAAGATCCGCGGTCATGACGCTCGGCTGCACGAACGGCTCTACTGTGACCAGCAGTCGAAACAGCAATCGGCAACGGGTAGACCATGCGGCGCCGTCCCGACGTCCAGGATTTCCCGTCACTTGCCGGGTTCAGTCACCGCGGGGTCCTACAGAATGGCTCATCCAGAGAAGGCCGGCGGCGCCAACCCCGGCAAAGGCGAGGCAAACTGCGATCACCCGCCGGCGTGAGCCGGGGAGCCTGGGCTTACGGTCACCGGGGTCGCTCTGATAGCCGAACGCACGGTGATCTTCAGCGAGCCCGGAATTCAGGTAATCGTCGTTGGCGTTAATGGCTGGCTCCCCCCTGGTGAACATCCGCGTCGCGGTCGCGGACGGTTGGTGATGAAGCATTAGCGTAGTCTAAAGCGCGCGCCGATCCAGTTATCACTTTGGCTGAGGTACCGCTGCCGAACGACAGTGCGCATCTTGACCCGCAACGAGCGGCGTCCTCCTGCCAGTTCCGGTCCGGAGATTACGCGTAGTTGAAATGCGCGCCCGCAATGTCCGCGATATGGCTGCCGATCGGCAATGCCGACGTGGCGGCGGGTGACGGCGCATTGAGCACATGGACAGTGCGTGCCGTTCGTTCGATCAAAAAATCATGCAACAGACGGCCGTCGCGGTTGACGGCCTGGGCGCGGATGCCGGCTGGATGCGGATGCAGATCGGTCAACTCCAGTTCCGGGCAGTAGCGCTGGCATAAGGCGAGATAGCGCCGGCGGCTGAGCGAATTGGCAATCTCCGCCAGCCCGGAGCGTATATTGTCGACGATCATCCGGCGGAAACCACGGAAGCGGGCCATTTCCCAGAGATCCCTGGAATTGATATCGCCCAATCGATAGCCGTCACGGGCAAAGGCCAGAACCGCGTTCGGGCCGACCGTTACGAATCCGCCGATCATCGGCGTCAGATGCACGCCGAGAAAAGGCAGCGACGGGTCCGGAATCGGATAGATCAGGTGTTGAACGATACGGTTCCTGCTGGGGCCCAGGCGGAAGTATTCGCCGCGAAAAGGGATGATGGCAAGATCGGCGGCGAGGCCGCACAATCGCGCCAGCCGATCGGCATTGACGCCGGCACAGGCAACAACATGGCGAGCGCGAAGCAGAGCGCCGTCGTTCAGAACAAGCTCAACGCAATCGGCTTGTTCACTGAGATCGCGGACCTCAGAGTTGGTCATGATCGTGCCGCCGGCCTCGGTCAGGATTGTCCCTATGCGGCGTGTGACCTTGCCATAGTCGACGATGCCGGATGCGGGGATGAACAGCGCCCCAAGGCCGGTTACATGTGGCTCGCGCTCGGTTAACTCGTCTTTTCCAACACGGTGAACCTCCAGTCCGTTGGCGCGTGCGCGCTCATGGAGCTTCTCCATACGCGGCAGCTCGTCGGCGCTGGTCGCCACAAGCAGCTTGCCGCGCTGTTCGAAGGGTATGCCGTACTCTTCGCAGAAGCGCATCGTTGCCGCGCTGCCCTGCCTGCAAAACTGCGCTTTGAGACTGCCGGGCTCGTAGTAGACGCCAGCGTGGATGACGCCACTGTTGCGTCCCGTCTGATGGCCGGCAAGGATCGGCTCCTTTTCAAGAACCGCTATGGCTTTGCCAGGAAAGCGCCGCGACAGCTGCATTGCCGTTGACAGTCCGACAATGCCGCCGCCGATAACCACGATGTCGAAGTCCGCCATCCGCCCGACGCCCCTTTCAGCCATCATCAGACTGGAAAGATTAGCATTTGTCAGTGCCACGCACCACGCGTGTCGTAGATAACTTTGCCGCCAAGGCGTGTATGCCTCATCGCCTTGAACGGCTCATGTTCGACAAGAAGGACGACAATGTCGGCGCGCTCGACTGCCTGATGGGCACCCTCCAGACGGAGATTGCCGTATTCCGACAGCTGCCTCGGCATGACGCTGACATACGGGTCCGAGACGAAGATATCCACCTCCGGCAGCGCTTTGGCGATGAGCCCTACGACTTCAATCGCTGGGCTTTCCCGAACATCGTCGACATTTGCCTTGAAGGTCAGCCCCAGGCACGCCACCGTCGGTGAACGGAACCGTTTCGCCTTCTCGACGACCTGGGCGGCGACATGGTGCGGTCGATGGTCGTTGACCTCGCGCGCCGTGCGGATCAGGCGCGAGAGTTGCGGCGCGGCGGAAACGATGAACCACGGATCAACCGGAATGCAATGGCCGCCGACGCCTGGTCCCGGGTTGAGAATGTTGACGCGCGGATGCCGGTTGGCCAAGCGGATCACTTCCCAGACGTCGATATGAAGAGATTCGCTGATCAGGGAAATCTCATTGGCGAAAGCCAGGTTGACATCGCGATAGGCGTTTTCAACCAGCTTGGCCATTTCGGCGCTTGCCGCATCGGTCAGCAGGATTTCGCCTTGAGCGAACAGGCGATAGATGGACGCCGCCTTTTCGGCGCATCTCGGCGTTAAACCACCGACGACGCGGTCATTGGTGATGATCTCGATCATGATGCGGCCGGGAAGAACACGCTCCGGGCAATGGGCGACATATATGTCTGCACCGGTTTCGCCGTCACGCGGCATTTTGAGATCCGGTCGAAGGGCGCCGATCCAATCGCACACCTTTTGGGTGGTACCGGGCGGGGACGTGGACTCCAGCACCACGATGTTTCCCGATCGCAGCATGGGAGCGATCTGCTCGGCGGCGGCTTTGACATAGGACAAGTCGGCGGTTCGGTCCTCGTTGAACGGCGTTGGCACCGCGATGATGAAAGCGTCTGCTTCCGGTGTTTCGGTTGTGGCGGTCAATCGACCCATCGCAACAGCGCCGCTGACGCCCACGGCGAGATCCGGCTCGACGAAGGGAACTTCGCCGCGTCTCACCGCCGCGACGGCCGCCGGATTGACGTCGACCCCTATCACATCGATGCCGCGCGTTGCGATGGCAACGGCGGTGGGTAGGCCGATATATCCCATTCCCAATATGGCCAAGCGGCCCTTGAACACGTCAGTCATCGGCAATGCTCCGAAGTTGGGCGTCCGGGAGCATCGGACTGCCGGATGTTACACGATGGTCTGCCCCAGCCCGGAAGGGATGATCGGGATGGAACATTTCACGGGCGGTGAGCTGGGCGAAGCTCGTATTGGTCTTGAGATAGCGCCACCAGAGCCGCCGGGGTTCCTGTAGCAGCCTGTATGCCCATTCCATGCCGCACTTCTGCCAGGCAATCGGCGCCCTTTTTGTCAGGCCCGCCATGATATCGAAGGAACCACCCACGCCGTGCATCACCGGAACGCCGAGGGAGGCGCCGTAGGAGCCTAGAAATATCTCCTTCTTCGGCGACGTCATTCCAAGGAAGAGCATATCGGCGCCGGACTCCCTGATGCCGGCTGCGATCTGCCCCGCTTCAGCGGCCTCATAATATCCGTGATGGCTGTAGGCGATTTTCAGACCGGGAAAGCGCCGTGCCACGACTCTTAGCATCTCCGCGAGAATGTCTGGCTTTGCCCCCAAAAATGCGACGGAACGTCCTTCCTTGTGGGCAAGGAGCAGAAGTCGACTGAATATGTCGATCCCTGCGACACGTTCGGGCAGCGGCCGGCCAAGCAACTTGCTTGCCCAAACGATGGATTGGCCATCCGCCAGCAAAAGATCGCACTCCATCAGCGATTCACGCAGCGCAGCGTTTCTGCGCAACTCCACGACCTTGGCTGCGTTGAGAACTCCAAGAAGGATCGGCCGCCTGGTGATGAGCGCCGTACGGCAGTGCTCGATCACCTCGTCCATACGCATGGCGTCCATGTACATGCCGAACAAAAGCTGACGTTGCGCCTGCATCTCAGTTCTCCTTGGCAGGCGTGGCCTGTGCCGAGCCGGGGGCCAGCCTGGAGACCACTTCGCCCGAGAGCCACGCGTATAGCAGCCAGCCCAATTCATAGGGTCGGCATTCAAAATCCACTTGATTGGGTGGGAAAAGCACATCAAGGGCCGGCATGTGCAGGCCGGGTACCAATGCGGTCGTGACCGCAGAAATTGCCCGCACCGCCTTGCGAGGTTCGCGGCGCGCCACTTTACGCCAGATCACGCCCTTTTCGGGAACAACGAGCGGTACCGCGACCTCAGGATGCCTATCGAGCCACCGCAGACCTTTGGCAATCGCCCCGGAGTGGTCGAAACCTCCGGCCTCCCTGAGGTCGAGCAATGCCATCGGCGCCATCGCGTGCTGGTGGACGCTATAGACGGGGTAGCCTTCGACCACGCTTCCGTCGCGCGTATCATAGTGCCACCACCATTGCCCGGCGGCACCCTGCAAGGCGCAAATCCTTTCCGCGCACGCCTGGGCCGCCGACAGTGCCGAGACATCGCCGCGAGCCACATGAAGACGAGACAGTGCCTGTATCGGGTAGACCTGATCGGCAAAGCAACCGATATGGCCCCGCAAGCGTCCGCTTACCGACGCGGGGAGCATGTGAGGAAACAGCCCCGCCGGGGATAATCCCGACATCAGCCGTTTTGCGGCAAACGCGGTCAGATCCTGCGTGTCGCCGAATCGTTCTGCCGCCAGCGCGGCCGTCAGTGTCCATGCACAGTGAACCGTCGCTATGGGGGCATCGGAGGCAAGGAGCAGACGAAGCCTGCGAAAGAGTGGGGCTGCATGAAATCGCCCTGCCTCCGCGGCAGCCCAGGCGGCCAACGCCACAGCGCCAGTGTCGGAAGATGTTTCGGCGCGTGCGGCGGATGCATGGGCCAGTTCGGATGCCGTGCTGCCGTTCAGTATCTGCTTTTGAATTCCCTCGTCCGCGTAAGACAGGCCGAGGGCAACGATAGCCGTATAGCGAAGACTGTCGCCTTCGAGCCGTTCCGACGAGTGCGATCCGTCTTTGACCGCGCGCAACGTGTGGCCGAATGCTCCGTCGTTATGCATGCGCGGCAGGCCTCGCAATGCGATGCCCAGCAATTGAACGATCTGGGCCTGCCCCTCACGCGACGTCAATTCAATGGCTTCCAGCCTGTCGAGCGTGCCGATGCGGCGCCGTTCGGGTGCAGGGCTGCTGTGACTGCTGTTTTCCGATGGAGCGCTTTGTGTTCTCGCAGTCAATGAATGCTGAAAATTAATTGGCATGAAAACCCCTCGCACTCGCGTTTAGAGGAGATGGCCGTTCACCAAGGCGAAAGCGGGCGCATCCAAAGACGCGAAAAATCGACGCGTCGACGACATGCTAGAAAATCCCCGCAGATATTCCAGCGCACTCAAAGGCTTACCGAACCGGCATCGGCATGCCGCCAATGGTATTGGAATACATCGATCGGCTTACCCGGTTTGGATGCCGTTTAGCATTCCGGATTAGCATTCAATCCGAACGGGTCTTCAGCTACGCCTCTCGACCGTCTTCCGGCCCGGGCGCTTTTTCTACAAGGATTGCGGAAGTGCGATGCAGGGTGCCGGTGGATGCGAGAGCGCAAGATGGACGCTTCAACGAGACAACAAGAACCTAAGACAGGCAGCACCGCAGCCGCGGCCCTGGTTGCGCGCAGACTTGCTGTCGTCACGGTCACCTACAACAGCGCTTCTGTGTTATCCGGTTTGCTGGATAGTCTGAATGCGGGGCTCGAAGGCGTCGAGCAATATGAAGTGATTGTCGTCGACAACGACTCGCACGATCACTCCGTCGATCTCGCCCTTGCCCACCCGATCGGCGCCAGAATTATTCAAACGGGTCGCAACGCCGGCTATGCCGCCGCCATCAATGCCGCGACGGCGACCATCGATCCGTCTGCCGATCTGCTCGTTCTCAATCCGGACATTCGCCTGCAGCGTGGCTGCATAGCCAGCCTGTACGCAGGTCTTCATTCAACCGGAGTGGCGGTGCCGCAGGTCCGTGGAGAGGACGGCGGCATTTCGAGGTCGATCCGCCGCGAGCCCTCTTTGGTTACCGCATGGTCGGAGGCGCTGCTGGGAGGCACGCTCGCTGCCCGATTGGGGCTTGGCGAAATTGTCGATGGTGCTGCCGTCTACCGCGAGGGAGGCCCGATCGAATGGGCAACCGGCGCCATCCTGTTGGTGTCTGCCGAAGCTCGCGAAAAGGTCGGCGAATGGGATGAGAGCTTCTTTCTGTATAGCGAGGAGGTTGATTATCTTCGCCGCGTTCGGGCAGCAGACCTCGAGGTTTTGTATGTTCCGCAGGCCTTGGCGGTCCACATTGGCGGCGACTATCACAGCAGCCCCTTCCTCACTGCTCTCATGACGGTCAACCGCATCAAATATTACCGGCGGCACCACAATGCCGCAGCGTCGGCACTGTTTCGGCTCGGCGTCATCGTCGGGGAGGGGATGCGCCTGGCAGTCGGATTGGGGCATCGCTCGGCATTCAGGGCCGCGGTCGGCTTGAGCGATGGTCTCCACGGCGACCTCAAACAGCCTAGCGGTGTTCAATAAACCAAATCCCCTGTTTGTAAGCTCCGACTTCCTCGAATCACCCGCCCTTTCGCCTCTTTCACCGTCCCTGTGTGTGGAAAAACCGCCAAAATGCGGTTGAGCGGCGCGTTCTTGTACTTTTAGGTTGCCGAGAAAATTTTTTCAGAAAAAAAGATGGCTAATTTGACCGGCGAGGCGATCGCGCGGAGTTTGAATTTTTTTTCCAAATAGTTTCAGCGAGGTAGTGAGACCGCAGGTTGCGCTTTTGTATGATTATTTAAAAAGTTTGAAAACTTTATTTTTTCGGGAGCCGCCAGAAATTAACCAATTATTTCATAGTAGCAATGTCTAATTCAATTTATTACGGCGATTGTAAGGCGCCGATTTTCGGCTTTTGTGAGCCCCTTCCTACTGCATTGCACAACTTTGGAAGTTGCAATAGGTCTCCGTTTTATAGGTTCGGCTTACCAAAAAAGAGGTAGGCGGCCTAGCAGTAAGACCATCTTGAAACGGGGTTAAGGGCTGAGGAGAAAGGCTATAACAACAGTGGCAGATTTTCCCGATGCAACCAACACAGGCGTCACGTCCGGGGCGACGCTGACCAAGTATAACGGCACGCTTCACATCACCGAAGACAACGCCGTCATCAGCAACATGGACATTACCGGCGATATCGTCATCGACGCCAAGAACGTCACGCTGAGCAATGTCAAGCTGACATCCACCGGCGCATGGACGGCGATCCGGGTCATGGACGATGCGACCGGCTTCACGCTGCAGAACAGTGAAATCAATGGCAAGGGCCTCAGCCAGAACGGCATCTACGGTCACGGCACGTTTATTGGCAACGACATCTACGGCGTTGAAAACGGCATCACTGTCAGCGGCCCTACGGACTTCCGCGACAACTACATCCATAACTTCCTTGGCACCGCCGAGGCCCACTACGATGGTGTCGAGGTCAATGCCGGTCACGACATCGACATCGTCCACAACACCATCGTTGTCGATCACGGCCAGACGTCGGCGGTGATGCTCGACAACTGGGCTGGAGGTTTGTCGAACATCACGGTTGAAAACAATCGTCTGGCCGGCGGTGGATACACCGTCTACCTCGATGACACTTTTGGGGGCGGCCCCGTTGATGATTCCTCGATCAAAATCATCAACAACCAGGTCGGCGATGGTCAATGGGGTGATTTCGCGCTCTATGGCAACAACCCGGTGATGTACGGGAATACCGACCTGAACACCTTGCCGGACACCGGTACTGACACGGGTACGGACACTGGCACCGACACTGGAACGGATACCGGCACTTCAACCGTCTACACGGGTACCGCAGGTGATGACGTCTTGCCGGTCACCGGAAAATCCAATGCGGGCAGCGAGACCTACAAGGGGCTCGGCGGCGATGATCTGCTCAAGGGTGGCGCGGGTGCGGACGTTCTTGATGGTGGCGAAGGCACCGACACCGCAAGCTATTCCGGATCGAAGGCTGCCGTGAAGGTCAATCTTGGAGCGGACACCGCTTCCGGCGGCGATTCAACTGGCGACAAGTTCACCAGCATCGAAAAAGTGCTCGGCTCCAGCTTCGGCGACACCCTGCAGGGCAACACCGGAAACAACGTCCTGAACGGCAGCAGTGGTGCCGACAAGCTCGACGGCGCAGCAGGCGCGGATACCGCCTCCTACATCGGTGCCGAGGCTGGCGTTACGGCAAGCCTTGCCAATGCCGCGTACAACACCGGCGACGCCATGGGCGACACCTATGTTTCGATCGAGCAGCTGTCCGGTTCCAGCTTTGCCGACAAGCTCTATGGCGACGCAGGCGCCAATTTGCTTTCGGGCGGCGCCGGCAATGATGTCCTCAAGGGCAGCGGCGGCAACGACGTGCTTTATGGTGGTCTCGGCGCGGATGATCTGGTGGGCGGCTCAGGCGCCGATACCTTCGTCTTCAACGCGGCGAGCGAGAGCACGTCTGCCCTGACGGGCCGAGATTCGATCTTCGACTTCTCGGGCACCGGCGGCGACAGGATTGATCTTGCGGACATCGATGCCAATACGGCTGCGTCCGGCGATCAAGCTTTCACCTACCTCGGTACTGCTGCCTTCACTGGCAAGGCCGGCGAACTGCGTTACGTCAAGCAGGCGTCGGACACCTATGTATATGGTGACACCAATGGTGACAGGAATGCCGATTTCGCCGTTCATCTTGATGATGCAGTGTCGTTGTCGAAGGGCTATTTCCTTCTGTGACGTGATGCGGCCGCTTGATGCGGCCGCAGATTCCTGCCTGTCATGAACCGCGATAAACCAAAGGCGACCCTCCGGTCGCCTTTGGCGTTCAAAACATCCGGATTGTTTGGGACGTCGCCTCGCTCTCGATTGTCTCAGGCCGCGACCACCCGTGTAGGCGTCGGTTCTGTAGTCGGTCCAAACTCGGCCGGTCGGTCTGCCAATCCAAAGAAATGCTCGATAGCCTGAACCGAGCGCATCGCGGCTTGTCCGTCACCGTAAGGGTTTATGGAGCGCGCCATCTTCTGGTAAGCACGTCGATCCGTCAAAAGTCTTGTCACCTCCGCAACGATCCGATCCTCGCTCGTACCGACGAGCCGGACCGTGCCGGCTGCAACGGCCTCCGGCCGTTCGGTTGTGTCACGCATGACCAGGACCGGCTTGCCGAAGCTGGGGGCTTCTTCCTGGACGCCACCGCTATCGGTGAGCACGATCGTGCAGTCGCGCATGGCCTTGACGAAGTCTCCATAATCGAGCGGTTGTGTAATCACCACATTTTCAAGCCCCGCAAGTGGAGGAAGCAGCACGTCGCGCACGGCCGGATTGAGATGGGCTGGAAGGAGAAAGACAATCTCCGGAAATATCCGCGCCAGCCGCGCGATGGCGCGAGCGGACTGCGCCATCGGTTCCCCCCAGGATTCGCGCCGATGAGCGGTTATCAGAACGCTCTTTCTACCCCTGATCCGGTCTAGGTCGGGATTTCCACTCGAACTGTTTCGGCCCGACACCTGCAGCAGCGCATCGATGACAGTGTTGCCCGTAACGACGATATCGCGCTCGGCGACACCGTCATTCAGCAGATTTTGCTTCGATGTCCGGGTCGGCGCCAGGTGCAGCGCCGCGAGTTGGGTTGTGAGGCGCCGGTTGATTTCCTCCGGGAAGGGGTTGTGGCGATCGCCGGTCCTCAGGCCCGCCTCGAGGTGGATCAACGGGATTTTGCGGTAGAACGCGGCCAATGCAGCGGCAAAGCAACTTGTCGTGTCGCCCTGGACCAGAAGAGCGTCGGGTGCTTCCGTCTCAATGACGTTGGAAACTCCAATCAAAACGCGCGTCGTGACGTTTTCGAGGCTTTGCGACTGCGTCAGGATATTGAGATCATGGCTAGGCTGGATGTCGAACAGCCGGTTGACCTGATCAAGCATTTCGCGATGTTGACCTGTAACTGCGACGATTGGCCTGCAATGGCTCGAACGAGCAAGTTCGCCGATCAGTGGCGCCATCTTGACCGCCTCCGGGCGGGTGCCATAGACGATCAATATCTTGCGCATCGCCATCTCCTCATAGTCTGTGTTCATAGCGCTTCGGAAAGAGAGATCTTCAGAGTCATCGACACGAATGCGCCGGTCACCGGTCGGTGTACCTGCACCTGTTCAAAACGGCGCCAAGCACCTTGGTGCGTTCCGCCAGATACCGCTCGCATTCGTCCACTTCGTCGAAGGTGCTGCTATCGGCTGCCGCAACCAGGATCGCGCAATCCACATTGGGCATGAAAGCCGTAACATCGTCACTTGCGAGCACTGCGGGCATGTCGAACAGGATCACATCCGGTTCCAGCTTCGCTTGCAGATCCTGCAGGATTCTTGCCGCGTCCTGGGATTGCAGCAGTTCCGCTGAAAACTGTACGGGCTGGTGGTTTGTGCCGATCGCCAGATTATCGCCGTGCCGCATGAAAAGGTTGTGGGTCGCAGCGTGGCCTCTCAAAAACTCCTCCATCGACGCTGGCGCTCTCACGCCAAGCATCGCGCCGATTGCGGGATGTTTCAGATTGAGATCGATCAGCAGTGTCCGGCAATCTTCCTGATGGGCAAGGCTGAACGCCAGATTGAGCGCGACAAGCGATTTTCCGCAGGAGGGTGTCGGCGATGTGATCGCGACGGAAGTCCAGTTGTTCTGCCGCAGATCCTGCAGCACCCGAGTCCGCAACATATCGAACGGGGCATGCGCGGGGTCAGAACGGTCTATGGTGACGATGCGGTTTTGAAGTGCTCTCTCCTGGTCGAGATCAAGCGGCGACAAGTTTTCCCAGGCGATTTCGCGTCCGAGCCGCGTGCAGGCCTGAATTGCCTGCTCTGTCAGCCGGTCCGTGCTGTGAAAGCGCCGGGTCTCCTGCAGTGATGGCGGAACGTGCTTCATGTTTTCAACTCTGATCCTGATGACAAATACAGTTCGTGTTGGGCGATACTGAAAATATGCATTGGACTCATATCTGCTCGGCGATGGTTTCCCGGCCGGTTGAAGGTGACTGCATCGAGACAGGGTCGGCGACGATGAAGGAGATCGGTATCACTCCGGCGGCGATCATTGCCGCGATGCGGCGCCTCAGTCTGGATGACGGAAACTCGCCCGGGGAACTGATGTTTGGGATCGTGGCCAACGGCGGAGATTGAAGCAGGCGCTCCAAGTCCACCGGTCTGCGAACCGTTTTGTTGAGCACTTCGAGTAAAACGACGAAGGCCAGTCCCAGTCCGATCCCGGCAACGGAGGCCAAGCCCACCAGCCGCTTCCGTTGAGGGCGGATCGGCTGGCTGGGCGGCGTCGCTGCTTCGAGAACCGAGAAGCGCTCGCCGTCAGAACGCATCTCTATCTGCTCCCCGGTCAACGCTTCTGCGCGCCGTGCGATAGCGGCGTTATATTGTGTCTGTATGTTTTCCCGGTTCCGCTGAAGCGAATTCAGGACGGTCTCGCTTGCCGGCGTGCCACTGATCGCCTGGGTCAGCTCTTCGATGCGCCGGGCGACAGATACCTTCTCTGCTGCCACGGCTTGAAGACGCTTGTCGATTTCCGAAAGCTGCAGGTTAAGCCCAAAGGGCGTGCCCTGCATGGCGGCCGCTCCCGCCTTCTTCGTGCCTTCTGGCTTGATGGCCAGCAGACTGTTCTGCAGGGACGCGATCCGAAGGCGAAGCGCTGAAATGTTTGGACTAGCTTCCGAGAAAATCAGCAGTTGCTCGGACAACGCCCTGTTCAGCTCCGCGAGCATTTGCTGTTCCGGCGTGAGCGAAACGACGCCGGCAAGCTGCCCAGAAGTGGCGTACGTGGCGACAAGGCTGCTCCGCCTGGTGCGAAGATCGGATTCTTCGCGTTCCAGAGAGATCAGCCTGTCCTGGAGACTGCTTTGCTGGCTGCGGTGAAATTCGAGGCTGTCCGGCAGAGTGTCCTTATGCTCGGTCTTGAACTTGAGGATATCTGCCTCGAGCCGGTTCAATTCGACGCCCAGTCTCGAGACCTCCCGGTTGAAGAATTGCAGGGTGCTTCCTGCACGGTCGGTGCGTTGACGCTGATTTCTGCCCAGGATCATCGCAGCAAGTTCGTTGGCACCGTTTGCGGCGAGATCCGGCTCGTTGGCCTGGAAGGATACGCTGAAGATCGATGCACCGTCACCTTGTGGGTCAAGCTGCAGTTGCTCGAACGCGATACGAGCCCGCATGTCTTTGACGATATCGTCTGCGTCAGCTTGCGTCTCGCTGTCGTCATAGACATGCAGCTTCTGCGCAAGGGCAATTAAGTCGGCGCGCGTGGTGATCTGTTGTTGAAGGATCTGTAACTGCGCGACTGCGCCTATCGGAACTGTTGAGCGAGCCAGTTCAGCCGGAATTTGCGGAGACTCCGCCAGAATTTTGGCGCTTGCACGGTATACGGGCGAGAGAAGCAACGCCACCGATACTGCAGATACAAATACAGTGGCGGCAATCGCCAACACATAAGGCATCCTCTGTAGCAGGATCGAACGGTAGAAACGTATGTCGCGTATATCTATGTTGCCCATTGCGCAGACACTCAACTCCCGGAACCAGATTGGCGTCGTGATGGAAATCATTGTTCGGCGGTTCGCGGTTGCGGAATAGATAGTCAATATGAGGTGGGAAGGGGGGCGCCGTCCGCGCATGTAGTACTTTCGGACATGGCAACTCACCCGATGCCTTAGGCATTATCCGGGCGTGGCAAATTGGCTTTAGCCGGTTGTCCGCCTTGCCCTCGATGCATCGACGCGCTTGCAAACGCGCAGCCGTAGCGCCGACAAGATGCAGATCGGTGGGCACATGTCCTCCCCCAGAAGGCGTACTTGGCGCGGAGCGGTCCCCCGTTTTGCACCCAGGCGTTCAGCCGCCCTGCGCCTCAAGGCGGGGGGGGGCGCGTCTTCCTACGCCCGGCCCGTTCATGGTCTGATGAGGGCATCCGCAATCGCGGAGGCGTGCCTGTGCCGCCTATTCTGCTTGAACCCGGCGGGAAGATTTGATGGACGGTCCCTTGCAGCTCAGCGTGATCATTCCGCACCTCAACGAGCCCGACGATCTGCGTCGCTGCCTTCTTTCCTTGAATGCGCAGCACGCGGACGGCATCCCGTTCGAGATCATCGTCGTCGACAATGGTTCAACCGAAATGCCTGAGGCTGCGTGTTCTCATATCCAAAATCTGCGCTTGGAGCGCGAAACTCTTCCCGGTCCAGGCCCTGCGCGCAATTTGGGCGCCTCTCTCGCCCGGGCTGAGATACTTGCGTTCATCGATTCTGATTGCATTGCGCAACCGGGCTGGGTGCGAGCAATTGTCGGGTACATGGCGAGGAACCCCGACATCGACCTCGTCGGCGGCGATATTGGGGTCCTGCTCGACAACCCCGCGTACCCGAGCGCAATCGAATCCTATGAGAACATTTATAGCTACCGAGCGCGTGTTTACGTGGAACGCTATGGTTTTGCGGCAACCGGCAACATGGCGGTACGAGCCCGGGTTTTTCAGTCCGTTGGGCCCTTCGGCGGAATTGCGACGATGGAGGACACCGAGTGGGGCCAGCGAGCAACGAGGCTGGGCTATCGGATCGCCTTTCTGCCTGAGGCGCGGGTGCTCACGCCATCTTGCAAATCCTTTGCGGAACTGGCCCGAAGATGGGACCGGCACGTGGCACATGAATATGGGAAGGTCGCCGGCCGCCGCACGGCGATGTTGCGATGGCTGGTCGGCTGCGCGGTCGTGGTTGCTTCGCCCCTGGCCGAAAGCATAAAAATCCTGAGGACGGATCGTGTCTCGGGCCTCAGAAATCGCCTGCTCGCGATGGCTTGCCTGACCCGCATTCGGCTTCACCGCGGACGCCGAATGTTCGATCTGGCGCTACGCGGCGGTTCAAGCCGGTTCGTCGAAAGTTGGAACCGCGAACGGTCCTGATTTCCGTTTTCACCGGCCCTCTTTGGTTTGCCTACTGCATGGTTCCTTAAATCGTAGCCGATTTGAGGACGAAAAACATGCAGCATTCAAAGTATTACAGCGACCTTTACGCGTCTGATAAGACGCGCGGCGCTGTCTGCCGTGAAGGGCGAACTGGTCGGCAACAACCTTGGCGCGATGCCTCCATTCGAACAAGGCAGTCGCAGCGCCTGATCGGCAAAAATCCCCCCTTCCTTTGAACTTTGCCAAGTTCGGTTCGAGCTTATCGCCTCGTCAAAGCGCGACCTACATCCAATTGTTTACATTAGATTTATTGAGTTTCTTTCCAATATGATTAATATCTAATTAATAGAGGGATTTCCCGTTCAAAGGACAAAATAAGAGAACGGAAATCATTGTCTCAGGCACAACCTCATTCTTCATCTCTTGTGTTGGATCAGCCTGACTGTTCTTAAAAAATTCATATTGCTGGAGGGCGTATGTCAAAACTAGAGATGCAATACTCTTTACGGCTTGTCCCGCGGAGCGTTCCGGATCGCCAGGCAATCAAGCCGCGATTCCTCTATTTCGGCGCCAAGCGTGCTTTTGATGTCGTGGTGACATTGCTGGCCGCGCCGTTTGCGCTCGCAATTGTTGGAATATGTGTGGTGTTGATCCGCAGCGATGGCGGCAAGGCTTTCTACCGCCAGCCGCGTATCGGAAAAGGGGGACGGGTATTCAATCTTTGGAAGCTTCGTACCATGGCCCCCGATGCAGAGCAGCGGCTGCAAACCTATCTCGCCGCCGACCCCGTGGCGAAGGCGGAATGGGAGACCATGCAGAAGCTTAGAAACGATCCCCGCATCACCCGGCTGGGTAAGTGCTTGCGCAAATACTCCGTTGATGAAATTCCGCAACTATACAACGTACTTGTTGGGGACATGAGCCTTGTTGGTCCACGCCCGATGCTTCCCGAGCAGCGCCAGCATTACCCAGGGACAGCCTATTTCGACATGCGACCTGGACTGACCGGGCTTTGGCAAATCAGCGAGCGCAATGGGTGCACCTTCACCGAACGGGCGCTGCATGACACGCGGTATTCCGGCATCATGTCGTTTAGCACCGATTTGTGGATATTGATGCGGACGCCCGCTGTGGTCCTCAAGGGAACCGGGCTCTAACCCGTTCAGACAAACAGAAGAGAAGGCAAAGCACGGTCCCGTGCTTTGCCTTAGTTCGTGCATTTCGCCATAATTGTCGCCCGAAGGGCCTCGATCAAGCGCTAGTGTTCACTTGCGTTCATACCCTCCACCGAAAGCGGGAAGAGATCCTTGATCTTGTAGGCCACCTCGGTTCTGTTGGTCGCCTTGACCTTCTTCATGATGTTGCGGATGTGGACCTTTACGGTGCTTTCCCGCAGGTTCAGCTCATAGGCGATGATCTTGTTGGCTTTTCCGCGCCGCAACGCCTCGACCACTTCAGCCTGTCGTTCGGTGAACATGCCGGCGAGGGGCCGTGCGGCTGGACTGCCGGATTCGATCGCCTGGCGCATGGCCAAGACGCTGCTGGCCGGAACAAAGATGCCTCCCGCCATTGAAAGGGCAATCGCCTCGATGCAGACGTCAATGCTGACTGACGAAGGAATATAGCCCTTGGCACCGCATTCGAGCGCCTTCATGATCTGCGACAGCTCATCGGTATCGGCCAATACGATGATCGGCGCTTCCAACGCCGAAGATAGCCTGCGGATTTCCTCGGCAACGGCCGGTTCGGCAATTTTCTTGCCTCCCACGTTCAACAGAATTGCAGCCAGAGGCGGATAGTCGTGGCGCTTGCGTTCCCACTCATTGATCGAGCCGAATGCCAGAACGTCCATGTCCATCTTGTGGGCGGATATGCAGTAGGCAAGGCATTGGCGATCAAGCGCGCGGTCGTCGATGATCAGCAGCGAACGTCCTCGCGGAAGTGCTACGTTATCGGTATCGTCCAGAGTGTGGGTTGGGTCGATGGTTGGTGCTGTATGAAAAAGACTGTTCTGTACTGGCTTGCCATTCGTCATTGTGAGCGAGTTCATCGGTACCTTACTCCCTTAAAGACACATGCTCACCGGCCCCGATCCGTTCGAGGTGTTTTACACAGCGCATGTGCTAGCCCCAGTTTTTAATGCGGGCCTCGAGCCCTTTTATACATGATCAATAAAGCGAACTTTTTCTATGCGTACCTGCTTATATTAACCGATCCTTACGTGATTGCATAGCTTTAGAGTAATTTCGTGAACTGGTTGTTTTTCAAGGACAAATTGCCTGATCACCCAATAGAGGTAGAATATTATCCCTAAGCATACCCCCTATCTTTTTGGGGGATCCTTGGAGTGTTTTATGTATTGGTGACGGTGAGATGTCGCGCTCTGCCTTTTTTTTAGGCCCTGGCGATTGCGCAGGCGAAAATGACATTTCGCTCATCTGACGGATGAATTTGCCGGATCGATGAAACGATAAAGTGTATTCTTATGGCTTATATGTAAAATATAGTAAAACCTGGTCCAGGGCGTCAGGAATTTCTCGCGTCAGCGGGAGGCCGCTTCAACTTGGCTGGACGTTGCCATTACTTTCACCTTCTTGAAAGCGCGGCCCGAACCGCACCGGCCAAAGGAATGCGATCGTCGCGCCAAGTCCTCGGGATTTCACGGGTTAACGGGCGTGCCAAGCTTGTCGTCGATGTTTCCAGACCATTTTGGGGAGTTTTTCTGGATGGAGGCGTATCCGTAGTAACCTCGCCCCAGCCTATTGCCCAGGAACGTAACGCCTGAGATTTTGCTGTCAGTGAATTGGCCGTCGGCGTAAACGGTGTATCCGCCGCCTATAAGTCGATTGCCTTCGATCAAGACGCCGGAGATGGGGCCGAAATAGTTGCTCAGCATGACCGCCGACGTTTGCCCGTGTGGATTGATCACTGTATTACCGCGGATGAGGACATCCGATACGCCTCCATCCGCGGCGATTCCGTCGAAATGGGGCTCTCCCCAATCGGATTGCAGGTCATGTATATAATTGTTTTCGATTGATAATCTTGAAGTTTCGGTCAGGTAGATGCCGTCTTCCACATGATGAATGTCGCAGCGCCGGATCGAAACATTGCTGCCGGAAACGCTGATCCCCCGAATACCAGCCGTGCTTTGACCATTTATCTCGCAATTTTCTACGGTCACTCCGTCAGCGCGTATTTCCAACGCCGCCCAGCCATTGGCGGTTATGCGGCAGTTCCTGAGCGTCACGTTGGGCGCCGCTATCGTGACCGGCCCCTGAAAAATCAGGCCACTTAGCGTCTCCCCGGCAACGTCAAGGTTGAAACGCGTGGCGGGGATGAGCTTCATGTCTGCGGGTACGCCGGTGTTCGCCGCCTCGGGATAGGCGCCGGCCTCCGCGCGCGCCGCCTGTACATGCATAAGTTGCGCTCCTTGTTGTGCTACGGCATCGGCCGCTCCACGTATTTCGACCGCGGCAGGGAGAAGCAAGGCGGCGGCGAGCAGCAATGCAGGTTTTACCCGGTGTCTCATGGCGATCTCAAAACATTCCAGAACCGTTAGAAGTGTGTCCAACTCCTTGGCAGATAGAAACTTCGATTTTCGTAGCGAAGGGGCGAGGCTTCGTGTGAGGGCATACGTCTTAAGCCTGCTTGCCCGTCTGTAGGCGGCCTCGAAACCGACTATCGGTCGCATGAAGGATCATCCAAAGGGGGAGCGTTCAATCCGCCGGATATCTCGTGCAAGCCTGATGGCATCGCCCTCACGAATAAAGATAAATTGTGTCGCTCGTTGTCCTCCCATAGGGAAGAAGGGTCGTGTCGCACCGTCACGCCTATTTTCAATCGTTTGGATTCTTCTTCTGATGACAATATCGGTGATCCTACCCACGTATAATCGAAGCGACTGCCTGGTGGCAGCGATGAACAGCGTGCTTTCGCAATCCTATGAGGATTTGGAGCTGATCGTTGTCGACGACGCTTCGACGGAAGATATTGAGCGAGTCGTTCGCAGCGTGAATGACCATCGGATAAGTTATGTAAGGCGCTCACGAAACGGTGGCGCTGCAGCCGCACGAAATACCGGCCTTGGTCACGCCAAAGGAGAGTATATCGCCTTCCAGGATAGTGATGACCTGTGGTTGCCCGGTAAACTGCAAAGGCAGCTTATGCTGTTCTCTTCCATTCCCAGCAATGTCGGCGCCGTTACCGGTGCGAAAATCATCTACGGTCGTGACAATGAACTGAATTACGGCCCCGGCCGGGTTGCCTACGCCCCCGTCCCGGAAGGGCGACTGCGGCTTGGTGAAGACCAGCTAGGACACCTGCTCATAGAGAACCGGATCAGCCTGCAGAATGCGTTGTTTCGCAAGAACTGCATTCCGGATGCGGAATGGTTCGATGTTTGCGCCAGGGCCAATGAAGACTGGGAGTTTGCCATCAGACTGGCCCAGCACACGTCCATCTACGAGGACATCGAACCGGTCGTGCTGGGCTTCATCTCGCATGACAGCATTTCGAGAAATCGCCGCAAAGAAACGATCGGCGTGTTGCGCATACTGCGAAAGAACAAAGACGTCCTGCAGTGTCGAAAGAAACAGCGGTCGCTGATGCTGATCGATGTCGGCCGCTATTTCCACGCCGTGGGCAAGAAAAGACGAATGATCAGGTTCCTGGCGGCGGCGCTTAAGGATTATCCGCTTCATGTAAAGCTGATCGGTTCCATTCTACTCGGCAAGCTGTTTAAGAGAAGGCCCCACCGGTCTGCCACTTGATGGCTGCGTGTGATAGGCCGTTACTTTGACGTCCCCTTTACTGCCCGTATTCAGCGGCCTCCGGTGGCCAGCGCCCCGAACGTGCCGCCGAAAGGATTGCCAGTTCACGGATCTTCTTGCTTTTCTTTCGAGCAGGGTCGTGATTTGCAAATTCCAGCGTGAGGGCCAAGCGTGCCGAGCGCGCGGCGTCGGCAAAGCTTCGGCGGGGCGGATTGGCAAGGACATGCCGGTAGATGTCCAGTTGCAGATCGATCGCTCGCTTTAGGCTGAAGCGCTCAGCCACCACCTGTCGCCCGTAGGAGCCGAGCCTGCTGCGGCGGGCAGGATCGAGAAGCAACTCTTCGATCTGCCGGGCGAGCCGGTGGGAACCGGCCGATGCATCACTTAACCCGTAGAAGCCCTGCTTCAGAAACAGGTCATAGCTTGTCGGATCGAATATCTCGGAAAACGCCTTTTCGCCCTGGACGATCAGCGGGCGACCGATTGCCAGCGCTCGCAGCGCCGAGCTTCCCATCCCCACCACCAGATCCGCTGCGGCATAAGCCGGCCGCGGGTCCATTTCGGCGCCCGGGAGAAGAACGACGTCTCGACCGTGCCTCAGGTTTACTGCTTTTGCTCGGCCGGCCAGCGCCTCGCGGGCGGGGCCGTCACCAACCAGGGCAAGTTTCAGCGGATATTGGCCTGCGAGAATATCGACAGCGTCGAGGGCACGCACCAAGGCATCCAGCTTGAGGTCGAGCGCGAGGCGTGAGACGCTGACTACAAGGAAGTCATCCGCAGACGCGCCGAGCCTGCTGCGGAACGCGCTGCCGTCAATGCCGGGATTGTCATAGTCTACATCGATCGGCGGCTCAAGCACCCAGACGTCGCTCCGCTGAACCTTGCGTGCCTGTGCTCCGAGATCTGCTGTTCCCATGATCAAAGGAACCGAAGCGGGAACGTAGGGCATCACGTCCATGCTCAGCACGGTACACAGCAACGGCACGCTGAGGAAAAGCGAAGCGCCGTAATAGGCGTCCAGGCAACTTGGCCACTCGTAGGTGTGGATGAGGTCGATCCGGTTTCGTAATGCGATGGTGGCTATTTGAGCTATTCGCGATGGTGCCGGGCGGTAGGGAAGAGGCCGAGCGGGAATGAAACGCAGCCCACGTTCGGCGATGTAGTCCACAAGCGGGCCAGGGATGCCGTAGACGATCACCTCATGACCCGCAGCAGCTGCACCGGCTGCGAGATCGATTGCGTTGATCTGGCTGCCGCCGATCGACAGGTCATGCGGATAGACAAGAAGACGCATCGTTTCCCTCGGTTTTCGGCCTCTCGGCACGATCGTGCTCCGTCGCTGGGACGGGGGCACGGAAGGGCTGCCAGACTTGCGTGGATCCATGCGTACTTCAACCTCCTACTTCGACTGAAAACCACATGTGCCAGAGCCGACCGCGACCGGCATCCGCCTTAGGGCGCACTAAGATTCCGTGCGCGGCTACGCCTTTCGAAGGCCTAAATACCGCATTTTGTTTTCTTTACTCGCTGGTCGAAACGAACTCTTCTGAACGTTGAAAGAAGCAAGTTGCGCATTAGTCGCGGGCACTGGAGCGAGGCACATAGCCGCATGGAATCCAGTCGGTTGAGCGATAATCGAGAATGCGGGGTCGTCGCGGGATGATTGCATCGAATGTTACCTTAGGCGAGGGGGTGGTTATCCATCATCCCGATCTGGTCAATCTGTACGGCTGCAGCATTGGTGCGGGCACCCGTATCGGCACCTTCGTGGAGATCCAGAAAAACGCTAATGTCGGCCGCAACTGCAAAGTTTCCAGCCACTCCTTCATCTGCGAGGCCGTGACGATCGAGGACGGTGTTTTCATCGGCCACGGCGTCATGTTCACCAACGACCCTTACCCGCGCGCCGTTAATCCTGGCGGAGGGCTTTTGGCCGATGGCGACTGGGAGGTCGTCCCGACCTTAGTCAAGCGGCACGCGGCGATCGGCAGCAATGCCACGATCCTGCCGGGTCTGACGATCGGCGAGGGAGCGCAGGTCGGCGCCGGAGCGGTCGTGACAAGAGACGTTCCAGACCACGCCATCGTAGCTGGCGTTCCCGCCAGGATTATCGGCCGTGTGCAGGATGCGCCGGCAACTGTCCCATTCTCCAGGAGAACACGATGATTGGCATCGCGGTAATCGGTTATGGCTATTGGGGACCGAACCTGGTTCGGAACATAGCGGAAGTCCCCGGCGCGCGCCTCCTCTATGTCTGTGATCTTCGGAAGGAGCGATTGGCCGCCGTCAAGGCGCGCTATCCCTCGGTCGAGATAACCGACGACTTCGAGCAGGTCCTGCGCGATCCCAGCGTCGACGCGATCGCGATAGCCACTCCGGTGTCAACCCATTTCAAGCTCGCCATGAAAGCCATGATGGCTGGCAAGCATGTCTTTGTCGAAAAGCCGATGGCATGGACGGTGGACGAGGCACGCCGCATGGTCGATGAAGCCGCCCGCAGACGCCTGATACTCGCCGTCGATCATACGTTCGTGCACACCGGTGCGGTGCGAAAGATGCGCGAGATCGTCGAGAACGGGTTAGGGGACGTTTATTATTACGACTCCGTGCGGGTCAATCTCGGACTGTTCCAACACGATGTTAGCGTCGTCTGGGATCTCGCCGTCCACGATCTCTCCATCATGGACTACGTGCTTCCGGAAAAGCCGGTTGCCGTCTCGGCAACGGGGATGAGCCACGTTGTCGGCGAACCCGAGAACATCGCCTATCTCAATCTCTTTTTTGAAAGCAAGCTCATTGCGCATATCCACGTCAATTGGCTGGCGCCCGTCAAGGTGCGCCGGACGCTGATCGGCGGCAGCAGCAAGATGATCGTCTATGACGATCTGGAGCCCAGCGAGAAGATCAAGATCTACGACAAGGGTATCACCCTGAACGGTAACCCGCAGCGAAACGGCGAGAAAGTCTACCAGATGCTGGTAGGCTACCGCACCGGCGACATGTATGCGCCGCATCTCGATATGACGGAGGCGCTGAGCCGCGAACTTAGCCAATTCGTCGATTGCGTCGAACAGAACCAACAGCCGATCGCCGACGGACATGCCGGCTTGCGGGTTGTCCGCATTCTCGAAGCGGCAACACAATCCCTTGCGCAGCGCGGACGGTTGATCGAACTCGAACAGACGAGGCGGATCGCATGATCCCATTTCTCGATTTGAAAGCGCAATATGCATCGATCAAGAGCGAGATCGATAGCGCGGTTCTGGGTGTCCTTGCCTCGGCTCAGTATATTCTGGGCGACGAAGTGGCGCATCTCGAAGAAGAGTTTGCTGCCTATTGTGACGTCAAGCATGCCGTTGCCGTCAATACCGGCACGAGTGCGCTGCATCTGGCCCTGCTCGCCGCTGGCGTCGGCCGCGGCGACGAAGTCGTCACTGTTCCCTTCACCTTCGTCGCAACGGTATCGGCGATTTGCTACACCGGCGCGGTGCCCGTTTTCGTCGATATCGAGCCCGTCACCCTGACGATGGATCCGGCAAAGCTGGAAGCGGCCATCACGCCCCGCACCAAGGCCATTATCCCCGTTCATCTATACGGACAGATGGCTGACATGGATGCGATCACGGCAATCGCGGCGCGTCACGGCATCCCCGTGATCGAAGACGCCTGTCAGGCCCATGGTGCCGAATATAAAGGCCACCGAGCGGGCAGCATGGGCATATCTGGCTGCTTCAGCTTTTATCCGGGCAAAAATCTCGGCGCCTGCGGGGAGGGCGGCATCGCGGTCACCAATGACGATGCGCATGCCAAGACCATGCGGATGCTGAGGGACTGGGGACAGGAGCGGCGCTACCACCATGTAATGAAGGGATTCAACTACCGCATGGATGGTATTCAGGGCGCCATCCTGCGCGTGAAACTTCGCCATCTGGATGCCTGGACCGAGGCGCGGCGCACGCATGCGGCGCACTACTCGTCCCTGCTTGCCGGCCTGGACACGATCAAGACCCCGGTCGAGGTTGCCGGTCGCCGGCACGTCTATCACATCTATGCTGTTCGATGCCGGGATCGTGAAGGGCTTCACCGGGCTTTGGAAGCCGAAGGCATCCAGTCAGGTCTTCACTATCCGATCCCCGTACACCTTCAGAAGGCGCATGAAGACCTGGGCTATCGGCCAGGGGATTTCCCGGTCTCCGAGGCTGCCGCACGTACGGTGCTTTCGCTGCCCATCTACCCGGAGATGACGGCAAAGCAGGTTGAACAGGTGGTCGCAGCTGTGGAGCAGGACGCCTATGTCGGTTGAGAAGATCTCCATGGCGCGAATTGTGCAGGCCGTGCATGGCCGCCGTGATGGCCCAGAGGACGCGCGTTTTCTTGGCGAACTCGCCGCTGAGTTGAAGAAAGCCTACGGCTCGGCGGGCCTTTTGGAGCTTTACGGGCGCTTTTCCTCCGGCGACGGTTTTATCGATGCCGTTATGCGCCGCGCGATCTGGCATGCGATCTCGCGGCGATGCGGCGCGGGTCTCCAGGTCGGCAGCGGCGCCGGCTTCAAGCACCCCGAAACGTTTGAAATCGGAAACGGCGTTTTCATCGGTGCACAGGCCTATATCCAGGGCCGGTATGACGGAACCTGCGTGATCGGAGACAATGTCTGGATTGGCCCGCAAGCCTATATGGATGCACGCGACCTGGTGATCGAGGAGTGCGTCGGCTGGGGCCCGGGCGCCAAGCTGCTTGGCTCCAGTCATACGGCTATTCCGGTCGATGTCCCGATTATTCGAACAGACCTCGAAATCAAGCCGGTCCGCATCGGAGCCTGGGCGGATATCGGCACCAATGCGACGATCCTTCCCGGCGTGACGATCGGCAAAGGAGCGATCGTCGGCGCGGGAGCGGTTGTCGTTTCCGATGTGGCGCCATTTTCGGTCGTCGCCGGCGTTCCGGCGAAATTCCTGCATTGGCGAAATGAAAGCGACGCACCGCCGGCAACGTCTTGAAGATGAGGGGCAGATCATGAAGGACAAGCGGATACTGATTACCGGCGGGGCTGGCCTTGTCGGGTCGCATATTGCCGATCTGGTTGCCTTGGAACAGCCACGGGAAATTCTGATCCTGGATAACTTCGTGCGTGGCCGGCGGGAAAACCTCGCGCAGGCAGCCGCGATCTTTCCGCTGACGATCATCGAGGGAGACATTCGCGATCGCGCGCTGCTGGCGACGTGCCTCGAGGGTGTCGACGTCGTCTTCCATCAGGCGGCAATCCGGATAACCCAGTGCGCCGAAGAACCGCGTCTTGCATTCGACGTCCTGGCGGAGGGCACGTTCAATGTCCTCGAGGCCGCCGTCAAAGCCAATGTCGAAAAGGTGATAGCGGCCTCTTCCGCATCCGTCCTTGGTCTTGCCGACAGTTTCCCCACAACCGAGGAACATCATCCGTACAACAACCGAACGATCTACGGCGCGGCAAAGGCGTTCAACGAGGGGCTCCTGCGCAGCTTTGCCGAGATGTATGGCCTTCGCTATGTCGCACTGCGGTATTTCAACGTGTATGGTCCGCGCATGGACGTCTACGGCGTCTATACCGAGGTGCTGATCCGATGGATGGAACGAATCTCGGCCGGCTTGCCGCCGGTGATCCATGGAGACGGCAGCCAGACGATGGATTTCATCCATATTCACGATATTGCGCGAGCAAACCTGCTCGCTGCAAAATCGGATGTCACCGACGAGGTTTTCAACGTCGCCAGCGGTATCGAGACGAGCCTCCTGGAACTGGCACGGATGCTCGCCGGCGTCATGAATTCGACGATCGAACCGCAGCATCAGCCAGCGCGCAAAGTGAACGCCGTCACGCGACGGCTCGCCGACACCAGCAAGGCCGAGCGACTTCTTGGATTCCGGGCGCGTGTGACCCTCGAGGATGGGCTTCGCGATCTGGTGCAGTGGTGGCGGCAGGAGAGGGCAGTCGATGCCGGCGGGCGGGCAGCATGAAACCGGCGCTCCTCCAGATTCCCGTAGCAAAGCCCCTTCTCAACGAGCTGGAAGTGGAGGCCGTGCGCCGAGTCGTGTTGTCCGGATGGGTAACCCAGGGGCCGGAGGTTGCCGCGTTCGAGCGCGAGTTTGCCGAATTCGTGCGGGCGGATCATGCCTGCGCGGTTTCAAACTGCACGACGGCGCTCCATCTAGCCTTGCGGGCCGTCGGCGTGGGCGAAGGCGACGAGGTCATAACGGTCAGCCATTCGTTTATCGCAACGGCAAATGCAATTCGCTACTGTGCGGCAATCCCTGTGTTTGTCGACATCGAAGCCGATGGGTTCAATATCGATCCGGACCTGATCCTGGCGGAAATCACGCCGCGGACGAAGGCTATATTGTGCGTGCATCAACTCGGGATGCCCTGCAATCTTGAAAAGATTGTCGACATAGGCCGCAGCCACGGAATACCCGTCATCGAAGATGCCGCCTGTGCGACCGGCAGCGAAATCCTGTGGAATGGCGCGTGGCAAAAAATCGGCGCTCCGCAGGCGGACATTGCATGCTTTTCCTTCCATCCGCGCAAGGTGGTCACTACCGGCGACGGCGGAATGCTGACCACCGCCAACGCCGAGTATGACGAAAAGTTTCGCCTGTGGCGACAACACGGCATGAGTGTTCCCGATACGGTTCGTCATGGCTCGAAGCAGGTAATCTATGAAGGTTACCCCGAGCTTGGCTACAACTACCGCATGACGGATCTGCAAGCGGCGATCGGCCGGGTGCAGCTGGCGCGTCTGCCGGCCCTGGTCGCACAACGGCGTCATCTTGCCGAGCTTTACCGGGAAGGTCTTCGAAATATCCCTTGGCTCGAGACGCCGGCTGAACCTTCTTGGGCCCGCAGCAACTGGCAGAGCTATTGTGTGAAGCTTCCGCCATGGCTCGATCAACGGGACACGATGCAGGCGCTTCTCGACATGGGCATATCGACGCGCCGGGGCATCATGAACATCCATCGTGAGGGTGCTTATGCCGACAAGGCGTCGCATCGCGTGGCGGCAAGCCACCTTGCTCGAAGCGTCGCGGCGCAGGAAGGCGCGGTCATTCTGCCGCTGTTTGCGCAGATGACGGAGAACGAGGTATCTTTCGTCGTCGAGGCTTTGCGCGATCTGTGCATCGATCGCCAGGCCGCCACTGCATAAGGCCGTTGAGCGTTTTTCCATCGAACAACGGAAATTATTGCTTCGCTCCGCCTGGATGAGAGCGGGCTTGCCGGCCGCGCCGCCAATCTCATTTCGGCACCCATTTCCTGATTGGCCCTGGAAGGCGCTCCGGCGGCACAAGTCCGACCAGCAGTTTCAGCGCGTAGAGTCCGCTCACGACAACCGCCAGGGAACCCAACGCAGTCGCTTGCCATAGCGGCAGAAGGACAGTCGCGCCGAATATCAATGCAGCGGCGGCGAGGAATACAAACCCGATCCTGCGGTTGGCGTCCGACCAGCGAAATCCGGTAAGCTTTCGCGCGAACATGTAGATGAGGACGCCGTGCCAGAGGTAAAGGCCGAAAAATGCTGCCGCGGAACCAGCCACGCCGAACTTTGATACCAAGAGCCAGGCCAAGCCTACATGGACGGCGGTCGCGGCAACTTCCGTCCAAAAGAAGATGGCCTCTTCGCCCTTTGCAAGGACGATGTAGCCCATGGGCCAGGCAACGATGCGAAGCAACATGCCAAGGCAGATCCAGCGAAGAAGGTCGGCGGCAGCATAGAACTCCGGCGAATAGAAGAACCACATCACAAACGGCGCGAACGTCAAGGTCGCCAGTACCCCCGGCCCGGCAAGCAGCATGCTCACCTGCGCCTGCTCGTTCACCAAGCGGTTACACGCGGCATGATCGTTTGCGATCGCCGTGAGGCGTGGGTAGAAGTCGGTCCCCATGGCCTGCAGGATGAAGCCGGCGTAGAGACTGCCGAGTGCCCAGGCGGCCTGATACAAGCCGGCGGCCGCAACACCGCCTTGCTGCAGCACGATAATGCGGACGACATAGGCGCTGCCGAGAGTGAGCAGGCCGCTGATCATGAAAACGAAGCCCAGCCTCACAAGGCCGGCAAATTCTTCCCTGAACTGCGCGCCGGAAAGATCGGGCGTATTGCGCAGCATGCGCCGGCTGTACCACCATGAGACCAGAAGCGTGGCGCCTGCTGAGGCGACGAGAGACGGGACAATCCCGTCGGCGCCGAACAAATATACCAGCGGTATGGTAACCACTGTGGCGGAAAATGCGGCAAGCATATTGATCCGCGCAAGTGTCGAAATCTCCCGCAGTCCCTGGATCAATGCCGTCTGCCCCGCTGAGGCAAGGCGAAAGAAAATTCCAACTGAGAGTAATGCGACGCCGATGACGTGCTGATGGTCACCGAAAGTGAACCACGTCACCGGAAAGGCCAGCGCCGCAAGCATGATCGTGCCGGCGAGGCCGAGTGCAATGGGCACGGATCGAAGCACGGATGCGGTTCGCGCAATCTTTGCGTCATCCCCCGTTCCGACAGCCTCGGCAATCTGGCGGACACCGCTGGACTGCACCCCAAGGCCGGCAATCGTCTGGGCAATATCGGCGATCGAGTTGTAAATTCCCATCAGCCCCACACCCTCGGGGCCAAGCAGCAGGGCCACTGCCTTGTTGCGGACGACGGCGAAAATCATCGTGACTAGCGAGGAACCGCCGATCACCATCGTCGATTTGAGGATCTGGACGTAAGTATGCCGTGCGGCTGGCGTTTCGCGCATGTTCATGGATCGCTCAAGCCCTTCGTTTCCCACGTGCTTTCGGGCGAAAGCGAGGGTAGTCCGCGTTGATGATGCGCCGGACGACGGGCACCACGCTCGATTGCCAGATTGGCGCCCTCCAGCCGAAGATCCTGTCGAATTTGTCGGTCGAGAGACAGGAGTTGGATGGCCGCTTGGCCCTGGTGCGGTAGTCGGCGGAAGCAATCTCCTGCACCTCGGCGAACGGGCCGCCATGCGTGCGGCTGACGTCGAAAATATACCTGGCGAATCCCGACCAATTGGTCTCGCCGGTACCGGCAACGTGAAAGACGCCGGTATGATGTCTTGTCGGGTGCGTTGCGACGAGCAGAATGGCATCTGCCAGGTCCGAGGCAGATGTCGGATTGCCGTACTGGTCGCAGACGACGGCAATCCTTTGACGCTCGGCTGCGATGCGCAGCATCGTCCGGACGAAATTGTGGCCGAAGGCACTATAGAGCCAGCTCGTGCGCAGGATTATGTGGCGGGGGTTGACGCTGGCAACGGCGCGTTCGCCTCTGAGCTTGGTGTAGCCATAGACGGTTTTCGGTTCGGCCTCGTCTTCCTCGTCGTAGGGATAGGGCTCATCGCCGGAAAAGACGTAGTTGGTGGAGAGATGGATGATCGGCACGTGGAGCGTGGCCGCCACCTCGGCGACAGCGGCTGCACCCACCACGTTGATCGTATAGGCGAGGTTCCGTTCGTCCTCGGCACGGTCGACCATGGTACAAGCGGCTGCAGATACGACGATGTCAGGCTTCACATCCAGGATTGCCTGTCTGACGGAAGAGGGATTTGCCAGATCGAGGTCCGGTCGTCCGACAGGCACCAACTGGATGTCGGGCATGGCCGCAGCTGCCTCGACAAGGCTGGTCACCACCTGGCCGCTTGTGCCGGTCACCGCGATTTTCATATCGTCGCCATCACATCCGACTGGTTCGCAATCTTCGTTAGCGGTTGCCTACGAAGTGTTCTGCGCGTCATTGGCTAGCCTGCTCTGACCGCGTATCCGGAAGCTGCGTCACCTGTGGTGAAGGCTGGGCGCTCGCAGTGACTTTGCGAGTGACGCGGACAACATCTCCCGGCTGCAGAAATGTCGAGTCGGAGGCCGCGATCTCGTCGACGGTCTCACCGGTCCGGCGTGTTACCGTGAAGGCGAGCGTACGATCGCCACCGGGTGTGCCTGAAGCCATGCCGCTGGAAAGGGCGTTCAGCAGTAGTTTCTGCGTGGTGTCGCGCTTCAATTGCAACTGATCCAGAGCCGCCTGCGCCGATTGCAGTTCGGTCGCAACCTCTGTCTGCTGCTTGTCGTAAAGTCCCTCCAGATTGCGTGTTGCTTCGGCAATGTTCTGGCGTGCCCGCATGATCGCCGTCACCAGATCGAGCCGATTGGCGTGGTAACCGCGCAGCGTCCGCTCAAGATCCGCTTGGCGTGATGGAAGCGCAATGCCTTTCTCGACCATGCTTTTGGCACTCGCGACTTCTTTTTTGATCGATGCTATATCCTCGTCGGTCCCGTCGATCTTTTTTTCGATGACGCCGATTTCCGCCCCTAGGAGATCACGCAGTTCCACGAAAGACTTCGATTGCCGAGCGACGACATTGAGGCGGGCGGCAAGGATGTTTTTTTCCTGTTGGAGGATTGCTGCAGCGAGTTCCTGGTCGTCCTGCGAGCCCGGATCGAACCGCATCTCCTTTTCGCCGGAAATTTCGGCCTGAAGCCGCGCAATTCTGATTCGAGTGCGCAATATGGAGTTTTCGATCTCCCGAAGCTGGCCGACGTAACCAGTACTATCCCCGGACCCCAGGAGACCATTCGATGGGCGGAATTCGCCGCCGCTCATAGCCAACGACTGCAGGACGGTGAGGCCTGGATGGAACTTGTACTCCCCCGGCTTGTTGACATCGCCGACAACATAAACCGGTTGGTGCTCGAGAATTTGGACGGTGACGTGCGGTGGTTCGACCAATCCGATCTTGGCCTTCAGTTCATTGGAAATCTGTGCGGCCAGAGCGACGGTGTCGATATTGCCGACGGGCAGAGTGCCGATAACGGGGAGTGACACCGTTCCCGCGTCAGAAATCAGGAACTCGCCGCCGATCGAATCCCATTTTTCGTAGACGCCGCGGGTGGGCATCCATTGGACGATCGTCAATCGAATTTTGGTCTGCGGTGCAAGTTGAGCGCTTTCGGCCAGAGCAGCTGTCGAGATGCCGCCGAAAACGGTCATTGCTGCGGCAATGAACACCGCACGAAGCGGTCCACGGTACGAGCGGGAAGATACGTTCAAGGTCTTTCTCCGTGCTGCAAAAACCAAAGCGCCCCGTGGCTAGAAGGCAAAGAGCAATGCTCAGTGTGCCAATTGAACGCGGATTGAGAAGGGGAAGAGCGGGGGTTCCGGTTCATCAATATTGCTGAGAATCGGATGCGCGGCATGCGTGGACTAGACCGAGGTGGATATCGGTTTAGCCCAACTGATCTAAGGAGGGATGTAGATGGAGGGCGGGTAGGAGAAGGGGTGCGGGCATACCTCCGGCAGAACCCCGGATATAGCCCACTCATAGACCGTTTGGATGAGTGACGCCGTCACAGCCTTTCTTCGTTCATCGAGCGGCCACTCCAGCCTCAGTCCTTTTGCGTCGTCGCGATTGTCTGCGGACTGGGCTAAAGTCCAGCAAGTGGGCGTGCGGAATGCATCGTCGCCGCCGCAGGATGCGGAGACTGTATCAGGAGGGTTCCTGGTCGGAGATATCGGGATCGCTCCAACAGTTTGGATTTTTGCCTTTATCCTGAAACTGGCCGGTTGCGGGATGTGGGCAAAGTGCTGATAGGTAACGGATATGCTGCTCGACGGGAATGCGTATGACGCTGCAGGCGCCAGAAGGCGACTTGAGCCGCAACGCGTCATTTTGATTCTGACGAACAGTGGAAGCGTGTCGGAACGATTGATCGACGCCATTGAACGGGAATTCCCCTGGATCCGGATCGAGCAAGTTGAGCACGTTGCCGCCGCCTGCGTGCCGTTTTCTCATCCCGTGGCACTCATCCTGGTCGACATAGCGCTGATGAAGGAAGCCGAAGCCTCATCGGCAGAACTTTTACGCATGCATCCGCATGCTCTTACCGCCTTGATCGAGCCCTACGACAAGGTCGAGGTCACGCCTCTAAGCGAAATTGCCGGGTCTCCGCTCGTTCGCAGCGTTCTGCCAATGGATCTCAGGCTCGATGTCTGGCTGTCGGTCATCCGTCTGATGCTCTGCGGCGGCGAGTATTTTCCTCCCCGACCGCTGATCAAGACGATGTTGCGCGAGCAAAACGCTTTGCTGGCACATAATGGCGCCCCTCAGGTTCCAGTTGCTCGGACGACCAACATGGCTGAACTCACGGCGCGGGAATCGCAGATACTCGGGATGGTATCTCACGGTCTTCAGAACAAGGTGATTGCTGTCGAATGCGGGCTATCCGAACATACGGTCAAGATTCATCTGCACCACATCATTCGGAAACTGGGTGTGCACAACAGGACGGAGGCCGCCGCGCGGTTCCGCGGCCTTCAGGACAGCGGCCAGCCTATGGTCGAGGGCTGAGCCGTTCGAGGTTTTCAGCCAGCAGGAGTGGGCGCAACTGTTTTGCGATTGCCCGCGGCGTCCCTGCGACCTTAGTCCCAAAACGCCTCGGACGAACGTCCTATGGTCGCTGAGGGAAAGGTCTGATAGCCCCCGGCTGGCCGGGTCTGTGGTTGACGATGAGGGGAGCCGTGAGCAAAATCCTCAGAACGTGATGGATACGCGTGTTGAGGACTCCCCGTTGGTCCATCATGACCGTGGAACCCTTCTGGTCCGCGGTGGCAACGAATGCGACGGTCTCGACCTCAAATTCGCCTTGTTCGCGGACGCGTATTTCTGTAGCCGATAGAGGGTGAGCAGTGCGCCAATTGGAGCTGCCAAGGGAATAATCATGACGACGGGCCGGAGATTTGTTGCAGCGCTGTGGTGTGTCCCGATCGCTCTTTGTCTTTCCATCCTTCCCTGCAAGATAGAAATGAGTGGCTCCACGCTTGAGCTCGCCTCACAGTCCGCTTTGGCCAAAAACGGCGGAAACGGCAATGGCAAGGGAGGCGGCGAGGGAAAAGGTGGTGGTGATGGAAACCGCGGTGGAGAGGGAAGCGGGAAGGGAAGCGGCAACTCAAACAGCAAGAGCGACAAGGGCAATTCAGGTGGGGTGAGCGCAAAGGCCACGTCGGTCGAGGACGGCACGTCGGCGTTGGGCGTCCGCCACGTCGACGGGATGAGCGAAGTAATCAGAGATGGCCGCTATATAATGAAGGATGCCAAGGGGCGCACCATCGTCAATCGGCGCGCGACGTCGGCCGACGAAAAGCGGCTTCACTCTCTTATTCATTGACCCCTCTGGTCGATCGCGTCACGCCACACCATGGCGGCTTCCGTCCGGTTCGTGACCCCCAGTTTGGTCATGATCTGCGTCATGTGGTGTTTGACCGTCTTTTCCTGCAGATCGAGCCTCCTGGCGATGAGTTTGTTGCTCATTCCCGATGCCACCAGTTGCAGGACCTCCTGCTCTCTGCTGGTCAGGCTGGCGACCAGTTCAAACTGGTTTGCAGAGGCGTGCGAGCGGCTGGAGAGGAGTTTGGCAGACAGCGTCGGAGCGACATAGCTCTCCCCCGAAGCCACGGTGCGGATGACATCTGCCAGTGCGCGAGAGCCTATACCTTTGAGAACATAGCCCTTTGCCCCATGGCCGAGAGCTGCGGTGACATCGTCGCTTGCCTCGGAAACAGTGAGCATGACGATCTTCTGCAGCGGCGCTTTTGCAAGGATCAGAGGGATCGCGTTGAGCCCGCCGCCCGGCATGGAGATATCCAACAGCATGATGTGCGGGTTCAGCTGCTCGGCGATGCGGAGTGCGTCCTCCGCCGAGCTTCCCTCCGCGACGATCTCGAACCCGTCGATTTCCGAGAGGCTTCGCGTCACGCCTTCCCTGAATAGTGGGTGATCGTCGATCACCGCCACACGTATTGCCACCGTCATGCTTGCCCAATCTCCTCAGTGCTGAGCGACATCCGAACGATCGTACCCGACGTCGAAGCGCTGACTTCAAATGCGCCACCCAGGCTTTCGATCCGCTCTCTCAGGCCGGCGAGGCCCAAACTTGTCGGCTTTACATCACCCGGATCGAAGCCCGGACCGCTGTCCGCGACCTCAATCCTGACTCGGTCGCCATCCATCGTCTGGGCAACCCGCTGACCGACGCCTCCGCCGTGGCGGTAGGCATTGTTGAGCGCCTCCTGCACGAAACGGTATATGCATATCTTGGCCGACGGCGAAAGGCGATCGGGCGGCGTGGACATCGATAATTCCACGGCCGATCCCGTTCGCTGCTTGTGTGCCTGAACGCTTCTTTCCAGTATTTCTGCCAGGCTCGCGGTCTCGATCTGCGGCAGGACCAGCCCGCTGCATATCGTTCTGATCTCATCCATGGCCTCATCGAGGCTTGCCTTGATGGAGATGATTTCACGCTCGCGCGCCGCCGATGACGTCATCGGGCTGATCAATGCATGGCTGTCCAGCCGCAACGAGGCAAAGGCAACGAGTTGCGCCGGGCCGTCATGCAGGTCGGCGCCGATGCGCCGCAAATGGCTTTCGTTCAGCGCTGTCGCACGCTGCGACGCACGCTGGAGGCGCCCCCGCAGCGTTTCGTTTTGCGAAAGCAAAGCCGAAAGCTCATCGATACGCTGCCTGAGGGCGCGGCGCTGACTTTCGATCGTCCTGCTGCCGCGCAGGACGATTGCGGAAAGCACGACGAAGAAGGAAACGGTGAAGGCGGCGACCGCCAGCCAGGCGTGGAAACGCGCCTGCCGCAAGCTCCGCTGGAAATCGTTGGCAATCTCGTGAAATTCGGAAACGGCAACGACCTGTCCCGACCAGGGTTGGAGGACCGGGTTGTAGATCTTCAGGAGCGGCGCGCCGTCGGCCTGCCCAGTTTCCTCCGCAGCGGCGTCAGACGGCTCGAACCGGGCGACCATTTCGCCGGCGAATGCCGTCTTCAATTCATCGCTGAGGCCAAATCGCTTGCCGATCGCGTCTTCTTCGTTCGAATAGAGCACCGTACCGTCCGCCCGCCAGAGGCGGAAGGATCGAAGCCGATCTCCCAGCGCGCCCTGTCCGAGCGTCTCGTCGAGGGCACGGGTGGCCGCGTCGTCCAGAACCTGGGTCGTTTGCATGTCAGGCAAGAGCGGCGCGATGACGCTGTCGACATAAAGCGCTGTCGTTGCGGCCGAATTTCGCGTGACCGCATCCTCTATGAGACTGGAGACGAACCCGCCGACCAGGATCATGGCCGTCGTCGCGACGATGCCGCCGATCAGCAGGAACTGCTTCGTCAGCGATTGCGTGTTCCATCGTGTCATCAGGGTGTCGGTACGCACGAGAGATCTCGGGATCGGCGGCCTGGCTCGCAGACGGCAATTTTATAACATTCGAACCCGACAAACTATCGGCTTCCGGTGAGGGGTCAATGGCGCGAAGTATGCGCCGATGCGGCTCGGACTTTTGGCGCCGCGGCGATCGGACCTAAGTCTTACCTGTTGTAGCAATGGTCCGAGGACAATGGAACCGTGCGTCTGCACGAACTATTGTCCCCTTACTTCGAGAGTGACTCAGTCATTGTAACGAGGCTACGAATCTTCAACGGGAGGTCACTATGGCTATTTCGAAACTAATTGGCCGAAGCATCCTTGCTCTGGCCATTGCGGCTGCCCCGGTGGCAAGCGGCACATTCGGCATCGCCGGCACGGCCTTTGCAAAAGACGGCAACGGCAACTCCGGCGGCGGCGGCGGTAATGGTGGCGGCAACGGCAATGGCAATGGAGGTGGCCGCGGCAGCGACAGCCATGGAAAGTCTGGCGAGGCGCACTCCGGCAAGAGCACGCACTCCGGCAAGAGCACCAAGGGCAAAAGCGCCGATCACACGCCGACGCTGAAGTCGTTTTTTACATTCGGGAAGAAATCCGAAAAGTCAGCTGATACTGAAAAGGCGCCGAAGGCAGCCAAGACGGTCAAAGCGGCCAAGGCGGCCAAGACGACGGTTGTGGTAGAAAAGGCCGACACCGCCGCAATAAGTTCGCTCAATCGGAATTATCATGCCTATCTCAATTCGAACGATCCCCGCATGGCTGCGATTTCGGCCTATGCGATAGCCTATGCGGAATTCGAATCTGAAAACGGCACTGACGTCATTCCCACCGATCCGGCTCTGAGCGACGAGGCATTGCGAGACGCGCTTGCCAGCTTCACCAAGGACGGCGTTGTCACCGACGAGACGTTGGAGGACGCCAAGGAGATCCTGGGTGTCGGACCAGCGGTCGGCAAGATCGACCAAATCCGTGAGACGCTGCCGGAAACGACAGCTGAAACCTCGCCTGAAACGACGATTGAAACGACTACTGAAACAACCACTGAAACGACGACGACGACGATTGAAGTCGATACTGTAAACTAAGCATCCGCGTGGCCGGCCAGGATATGACTTGCCGGCTACGCCTCCAATAGCTGGTCGCTCGGCGGCGTTCACGCCGCCTAGCGAAGGTATGCGGTGCGTCGCAGGTTATCGAGGACGATGTCGCCCCGGTCGGTTTTCACGATCAGCACGACATGGCTTTCTCCGAAGCGGCGGCCGACGACGACGCGCATCGCTGTCGCGGGAACGCCGGCTCGAATGAGCCTGCGTCGCTTTGTCATGACATAATCGTCGCAATCCCCGCTGGCGACGTCTGCCGACCACACATCGACGGTTTCCCGCCTTGGGATGATTGCGCCGTTGACCTGGGTTTGCACCGTGCTCACGAGCTGCATCAGCGGAGCCGAATAGCGGACGAATCTCGGCCCCTCGGTCGGGCACTCATCGATGTGATCCATGCAGTAGATACTGAATGCCATCGGTTCAGCCGCGCTTACGAATGACAGGAGCGCCGATGCCAGCCAGAAAAACACGGCCAGGACTCCGATCGTCATTGATCCGAGGATCAGGAGCAAGGACCAGTTGCGGCCATTGCGGCGCGTGACGGTCTGCATGTCATCGCCGATTGGCGCGAGGTGGTATCCGGCTGTCCGCGAGATAAGGCTGGTTGGAACGTCCTCATTGTCAAAATCCTTGCTCGCGGCGCACGACAAGTCGCGCTGCGTTCAGCAGAAAAAATCGGCTGGGTTTGCTGGTAAGGGGTGAGATTGCCGGTGACCGAGTGCCTGTTGGCGCAAGCCTTGGCGCGCGGCCAAGTCTGCGTTTGGCTACGGACCGTCAGCTCGCGCTCTCCGTGGTCGGGCTGGCGCTACGTCGACAAAATATGCATTTTTGTCTCCCCATTCAGCACGTTGGTGTTCCCGGCTGCCTGCGATCCCTGGGGGACGGGAGCGTGTGCCGGAGATCGGCCCGCCATCCGGCGCTGACCGATACGTCATTTTTACCATGTCGCGGTTGCGGTAGGCAGAATGATACAAGCGGTAGGGGCCAACGCTTTGGGGTAGTCGGACGCCGTCGCAAGAGGTATGGTGGTATTGCCGGATGAGGGCGCCAAACGCCGGAAGGGTGGCGCCCGCATGGGGTCGCTACTTTCGCGGGTATGATCGGCAAGCCTGACTATACGCAATGAGCGTCGAACACCCTCATCCACCGCGACGGATTTGGCGATCAGCTATCGATTGCGCCATCCATTGTGATGACGCGGGCGCGATGGCGAGCGGCCGCTTCGTACTTTGAAACGGTGACGATGACGATGGATTCCTCGTTATAACTGGGCACTTAGAATTGCCATCGAGGGCGGTCTTCACTACACTACTGAGTCGGTGCAACGGGTACAGCGACGTGTCTTGTCCCGGTATTGGCCACCGGCGCACATGCGCAACTTGTCGCTTGGCGCCACCCTGCAAATTCAATGCTAATGCCGGTTATGTGAAGGAACTTTACTACAAGGGAAACCGTTGATCTCATGAGCGAGCCGTTCAGCCAGCGATCCCGTCGCAACCAACCGGCCGCGGGAGAGCATGATGCCAAAAGGTGAAACAGACGTCTTCGATCTCTTTTCGGAGATTTACACCAGCGCAGCACAAGAGGAGATCAGCCTCCAGGAATATCTCCTTGCATGCCGTGATGATAAGAACATGTACGCCACCGCGCAGGAGCGGATGGTCGCAGCGATCGGAGATCCGACCTTCGTCGAGACCAGTTCGGACGAGCGGCTTGGCAGGATCTTCTCCAACCGAACAATCAAGATCTATCCCGCCTTCTCCGATTTCTACGGCATGGAGGATACGATCGAGCGGATCGTCGGCTACTTCCGCTATGCCGCCCAGGGCCTCGAAGAACGCAAGCAGATCCTCTATCTGCTCGGACCAGTTGGCGGCGGCAAGTCATCGCTGGCAGAGCGACTGAAGAAGCTGATGGAGCTGCGACCGATCTATACTCTGATGGTCGGCGGCAAGATCAGCCCCGTCTTCGAATCTCCGCTCGGCCTGTTCCATCCCGAACGCATGGCCGACCTTCTGGAAGACAAATACGGCATCGCCCGGCGGCGCCTCACCGGACTGATTTCACCTTGGGCGACCAAGCGGCTCGACGAGGTGGGCGGCGATATCTCGAAATTCAGCGTCGTGAAGCTGATGCCGTCCCGTCTGCGCCAGATTGGCATTGCCAAGACCGAACCGGGCGACGAAAACAACCAGGATGTCTCCTCGCTGGTGGGCAAGGTCGACATCCGCCAGCTGGAAAACTTCAGCCAGCACGATCCTGACGCTTATTCCTACAGCGGCGGGCTGAACCGTACGACGCAGGGACTGCTCGAATTCGTCGAGATGTTCAAGGCCCCAATCAAGGTCCTGCATCCGCTTCTGACGGCCACGCAGGAGGGCAACTACAACGGCACGGAGAACTTCGGCGCCTTTCCCTATCAGGGCATTGTCGTTGCCCATTCGAACGAGTCCGAATGGTTGCAGTTCAAGAACAACAAGAATAACGAGGCATTCCTCGACCGCATTCTGGTGGTCAAGGTGCCTTATTGCCTGCGCGTCACCGAAGAACGGCAGATCTACGAAAAGCTCCTTCGCGAAAGCGAACTGGCCAACAATCCGTGCGCCCCGGAGGTGCTTGAAAATCTGAGCCGCTTCACCGTTTCGACACGGCTGGCAGAGCATGAGAACTCGCCCCTCTACACGAAGATGAGGGTGTATGACGGCGAAAACCTGAAGGACATCGATCCGAAGGCGAAATCGGTGCAGGAATATCGCGACGCCGCGGGCGTCGACGAGGGCATGACGGGCGTCAGCACCCGGTTTGCCTTCAAGGTGCTGTCGGAGACCTTCAACTACGACACCAAGGAAATAGCCGCCGATCCGGTGCATCTCATGTACATCCTGGAGCAGGCGATCCGGCGCGAGCAGTTTCCCAAGGAGACGGAGGCAGCCTATCTCGACTTCATCAAGTCGGAACTGGCGGCCCGCTATGCCGAGTTCATCGGCCACGAAATCCAGAAGGCCTATCTGGAATCCTACAGCGAATACGGCCAGAACCTGTTTGACCGCTATATCGCCTATGCCGATGCATGGCTCGAGGATCAGGACTTCAAGGATCCCGACACCGGGCAGATTCTCAACCGGACAGTCCTCGATAACGAACTGTCGCAGATCGAGAAGCCGGCCGGCATCGCCAACCCGAAGGACTTCCGCAACGAGGTCGTCAAGTTCACGCTTCGCGCCCGCGCCAAGAACCATGGCCGAAACCCGTCCTGGATGAGCTATGAAAAGCTGCGCGAAGTGATCGAAAAGCGTATGTTCGGCCAAGTGGAAGATCTGTTGCCGGTAATCAGCTTCGGTTCCAAGAAAGACAGCGCCACCGAAAAGCAGCATGCAGAGTTCGTCCAGCGCATGATCGAGCGCGGATATACCGAACGGCAGGTTCGGCGGCTCGTCGAGTGGTACATGCGCGTCAACAAGGCGGGGTGAGGGTAGGGATGTCCAGAGCCGGATGATTTCAGGTCGAATCCACCTGAAACCGGAATCCGCCTCTCAATTTCAAGAGTTGGAGCATGATGTCGCCCGAAAGCCGCTTCATAATTTTCGGCTTCATGCTCCTGGGGTAGTCCATGCCGAATTTCATCGACCGTCGCCTCAATCCGAAAGACAAGAGCCTCGGCAACAGGCGGCGTTTCTTGAAGCGCGCACGCGAGGAACTGAAGCGGACCATCAAGGAGCACGTCAAGACGGACCGCATCGCCGATGTGGACGCCGGGCACAAGGTGCCAATGCCGGTCGGCGGTTCCAATGAGCCAACATTCCGGCCGGCGCGTGACAGTGGTGATCGGGAATATGTCCTGCCCGGTAACCGCGAATACATTCCGGGCGATCGGATTGAGAAACAGGGCGGCGGCGGTGGGGCAGGGTCGGGCGCCGGCACCGGCAAGGATGAGGACGACTTCCAGTTCCTGCTGTCGCGTGAGGAAGTGCTCGATCTCTTCTTCGAGGACCTTGAACTTCCCGACATGATCAAGCTCAGCCTGAAGGAAGCCGTTGCGTTCAAGCCGCGACGGGCAGGCTTTGCCACCAGCGGCTCTCCGACGAACATCAATGTCGGCCGCACCATGCGCAACAGCTATGGCCGGCGCATCGCTCTGCACCGGCCGGGGCGAAAGGCGGTCGAGGCGCTCGCCGAGGAAATCGCCCAATTGGAAGCGGAAGTGAGCCTGGACGCATCAAAGCGGCAACGCCTGCAAGCGTTGCGCGAGGAACTTGATGGGCTGGAGCGCCGGCGCCGGCGTATCCCTTACGTCGACCCCGTCGACATCCGCTTCAACCGTTTCGAGCGCCAGCCGCTGCCGAACGCCAATGCCGTGATGTTTTGCCTGATGGACGTTTCGAGCTCCATGGGCGAGCGGGAGAAGGATCTCGCCAAACGCTTCTTCGTTCTGCTGCACCTGTTTCTCAAGCGGCGCTACGATCGGATCGACATGGTTTTCATCCGCCACACCGATGAGGCCGGCGAGGTCGATGAAGACACCTTCTTCTACAGCACGCAAAGCGGCGGTACGGTGGTATCGACCGCGCTGGAGGAAATGCTCAACATCATCCGCGAACGTTACCCCGCGAAGGAATGGAACATCTATGCGGCCCAGGCCTCGGACGGCGACAATATCCCACGCGATTCGGAACGCTGCGCAGCGATACTGAACGGGGCGCTGATGCGCCTGTGCCAATACTACGCCTATGTCGAGATCATCGATGAACGGGAAACCGAGATTTTCGGGTCGACCGACAACGGCACGTCGCTCTGGCGTGCTTATCGCACCGTCGATGACAAGTGGCCGAATTTCCAGATGACGCGGATTGCACGGCCTTCCGACATCTATCCCGTCTTTCGGAAGCTCTTCGCCAGGCAGCCGACCATGCAGTTTCGCAGTTGATTGGAGCCGGCAATGGCAAAGAGCGCCACGTCACAACTGTTGTTTCACAGTTCCGACTGGAATTTCAAGACGTTGTCGCGTGCTTATGACGCCATTGAGACGATCGCGCTCGATGAGCTCGGTCTCAACGTCTATCCCAACCAGCTCGAAATCATCTCCGCCGAGCAGATGCTGGATGCCTATTCTTCCGTTGGCATGCCGCTGATGTATCAGCATTGGTCCTTCGGCAAGCGTTTTGTTTTCGAGGAGCACCACTACCGCAAGGGCCATCACGGCCTTGCCTACGAACTGGTGATCAATTCCAACCCTTGCATCACCTACCTGATGGAAGGGAACACCATGGCGATGCAGACCCTGGTGACCGCCCACGCTTCCTTCGGCCACAATCACTTCTTCAAGAACAACTACCTGTTTAGGCAGTGGACCGACGCCAACGCCATCCTGAGCTATATGGAATTTTCCAAGAAATACATCGCGAAATGCGAGGAGCGCCATGGAACCTCGGCCGTGGAGGCCATTCTCGATTCCGCCCATGCGCTGATGGAACAAGGCGTTTTCCGCTCCCGCCGTCCGCCCCGACTGTCCTCCAAGAAAGAGCAGGAGCGCGCCCGCGAACGGCTCGAATATGAGGAGCAGACCTACAGCGATCTATGGAGGACGCTGCCGCGCTCCGCCGAGCGTCCCAACCCGGAAGAGGCCGAGCGCGAAGCCATGGAGCGCAAGAAAGTGCTCAATCTGCCGGAAGAGAATCTGCTTTATTTTCTGGAGAAGAACAGCCTCATCCTCGAGCCGTGGCAGCGCGAACTCTTGCGGATCGTGCGTGTCATTGCCCAGTATTTCTATCCGCAGCGTCAGACGAAGGTGATGAATGAGGGATGCGCAACCTTCGTGCACTACACCATCATCAACCGGCTGTTCGACCAGGGCAAGATAAGCGAGGGCGCGATCCTGGAAATGCTCCACAGCCACTCCAGCGTCGTCTTTCAGCCCACCTTCGATGATCCGCGCTACTCGGGTATCAATCCCTATGCGCTCGGATTTGCCTTGATGCAGGAGATCGAGCGCATTTGTAACAATCCGACATCGGAGGATCGCGACTGGTTTCCGCACATCGCCGGCAGCGGCCAGTGGCGCGAAACGCTTCTCGATGCCTGGGCAAACCACAGGGATGAGTCGTTCATCCTGCAATATCTCAGTCCTGCGCTGATCCGTAAGTTCAGGCTGTTCCTGCTGACGGATCAGCGGAATGAAAAATACTGCGAGGTTGCGGCAATTCATAACGAGCGCGGCTACAGGGCTGTCCGCGCGGCCCTCGCAAAGAGCTACGACATCGGCGCGAACCAGCCCGACGTACAGGTCGTGGATGTCGACCTGCTGGGCGATCGCCAGCTGCGCCTGCGGCACAACATCAAGAATGGCATCCTTCTGGATGAAAAGGAACGCGACGCGACCCTTCAGCACGTTCGCCATCTATGGGGCTATGACGTGAGCCTGGTCGGCGTCGACGCGGAAACAGGCAAAGTGCGGTATGAGTGCGCGACGGCTTAGCTTCTCGTCTCCAATCTAAAATGGGCGATAAGACAGCGATCAATATCGAAACCGCGGCTTCTTCGGCGGAGCGTTGACTTCGAGTTCGTGCCGGCTGGCGAAACGGCCCAGCATTTGAATGATCTTGCGCGCTTCAGCCTTGTCGATTCCATTTTTCTTGCAGTGACTGGCGACCTCATACATCGGCTTTGAATGTCTTTGGGTCTGTCGATTGTCGATGTGATGCGTCATGGTTTTCCTCCGCTGTTTTGAAAACGTAGGAGACAAGCCGATGTTCCCGGCGACAGGGCAAATTTCGTTACCGAAGGACGGCAACCAAAAGAATATACGCCTATCGACGTAAGCGGCAGCCGGAACAGGCCGACCGGCGGCCGGGAAACCGGTCGCGGACCGGTCCCGTACCGTAATCGTTCATCGACCGTTCGTACCTATTTTAGCCATATCTCACGGACGTAGCCTCAACGACCTGACAGCCTGTCGGTATCAGGAGCACGATGCCTTCGTCTTCGACAGGGGGCCGGCAAACGACGGGGCCGTTCGTCGCCGCCAAAGCGCCGCGCGAAAGGCCGGCATGGTACCGCCGTCGCCGCATTTCCCATCACAGAACGGTGTGAAGGACCCGAAATGATGGAAGATCACGCTGTGGACACGAAGCGTTAACCATATGCTTTGTAAACAAGAATCGGGAACATGGAGAACCGCCGGATGAGTGCTGCGTTGAAGGATTTGGGTTTTTCGGAATTGGATGAACGGGTCGTGCCGTTTCCTCTGGCAGGGCAGGTTAGCCTGGTGCGGCGCTGTGCGTCGGAACTGGAAAATATTCACGGGCAAGCCGCACTGCATTACTGGAAAAGCGAGTGCCGGGCGCTGGCCGAACGGCTGAGGACGCTTGGCTGCGCCGATGATGCGATCTCGCAGCAGGTCATGGCGTTCCAGACCGAAGTCCAGGTGGAAATGATGCGACGCTATTCGGGCCGCCTTGCGGGCGAAGCGCAGGACGGTTACCGCCTCAATCCATGAGATTATAGTCTCGTCTGCAGTCCTGCTTTGAACGGATGGGGGCGTGGCATCAGTGCGCGACCAATCCGCCTGATACGCGGTGCTGGCCAGTTGCACTCCTCTTCCTGGTGCGTGTAGGTGATTTGCTTTGCATCAGCCTGTTGCCGCGGAGCCGGGTACCGTGTCATGAGTGCGTGGTGAGCCGCACAGGCATGTGTTTGAAGGGCAGGGCGCGGGGAGTTTTTTCATGACCAAGACGGATATCGCCCGTCGCGTCTACGACAATGCCTGGAAGCTCGATCCGGTGGTGCGCAGCCTGCTCGATACGGACTTCTACAAGCTCCTCATGCTGCAGATGATCTGGCGGCTTTATCCGGAGGTCGACGCGACCTTTTCGCTGATCAACCGCACCAAGACCGTGCTCTTGACGGACGAGATCGACGAGCAGGAGTTGCGCGAGCAGCTCGATTATGTGCGCGGTTTGCGTTTCACGAAAAAGGAAATGATCTGGCTCGCGGGCAACACCTTCTATGGCCGCAAGCAGATCTTCGCTCCCGATTTCCTCGCCTGGCTCGCCGATTTTCAGCTGCCGGATTACGAGCTGTCGCGCCGTCACGGCCAATACGAGCTGACCTTCCCCGGTAAGTGGACGCACACGACCATGTGGGAAATCCCGGCGCTGGCGATCATCAACGAGCTCCGCTCGCGAACGGCGATGAAGGACATGGGTCCCTTCGCGCTCGATGTGCTCTATGCCCGGGCGAAGGCCAAGATGTGGTCGAAGGTCGAGCAGCTCAGAACCTATCCCGACCTGCGTATCTCCGACTTCGGCACGCGCCGTCGCCACAGTTTCCTCTGGCAGCGGTGGTGCGTCGAGGCGCTGAAGGAAGGCATCGGCAAATCCTTTTCCGGCACCAGCAATGTGCTGCTTGCGATGGATACCGATCTTGAGGCGCTCGGCACCAATGCGCACGAGCTGCCGATGGTGGCAGCTGCGCTCGCCCGCACCGATAAGGAACTCGGCGAAGCGCCCTACAAGGTGCTGCAGGACTGGAACCAGCTCTATGGCGGCAACCTCCTGATCGTCCTTCCCGATGCGTTCGGGACCGCCGCCTTCCTGCGCAACGCGCCCGACTGGGTTGCCGATTGGACGGGTTTTCGTCCCGACAGCGCGCCGCCGATCGAAGGCGGCGAGAAGATCATCGCCTGGTGGCAGAAGATGGGTCGCGATCCGAAAGAGAAGCTGCTGATCTTCTCCGACGGGCTCGACGTCGAGACGATCCTCCAGACCTACCGCCATTTCCGGGGCAGGGTGCGGATGAGCTTCGGCTGGGGCACGAACCTCACCAACGACTTCGCCGGCTGCGCGCCGATGGAGATCAGCGGGCTCAATCCCATCTCGATCGTCTGCAAGGTGAGCGACGCTAATGGTCGTCCCGCCGTCAAGCTCTCCGACAATCCCCGCAAGGCAACCGGCGAGCCATCGGAAGTCGAGCGCTACCTGAAGTTCTTCGGAACGGAGGACTTTGCCGAGCAGGCGATAAAGGTCTGACCGCGCCGCGGCGGTTTAAGCTTCGCCCGCCTTTAAAACAAAAACCCAGCCGGTGGAGGCGTCCGGCTGGGTTGAGTTGCGCATTCCTTTTAGGGCCGCGCCGGGAGGATAGGGTGTCGTTACGCGCTCATGCGCAGGACGTCCGAGCGTGAGGCAAGCGGGTGTACCATGGACAGCAGCCGGCGCTTCGGCGCGGCAAGAAGATTGGCCGTATGGTTCTTGGCGCTCACTGTTCCGGGCTGTGTCTGGCGAAGTGCGCTGGCAGCGGAGTAAAGGAGCGTTTTCATCTCGTTTGTGGTGACGCCATCCGCACGCATGACGGCGCGGATCATCGGATCGGTCAAAACCTCAGTGATGGTCAGATCGCTGTTTGCCAGGTGCATCGGGGTATTCCTTCGGGTTCATCGTCTTTTCCGGCGGGGCGGATGCTGGCCGGGGTCTCGAACTTGACAGTAGATTTTTAGGGTGTTACCAGTAAGTAACATCCGTATAGTTACCGACCGGTCACACCTATGTCAAGAAGCCTCGTCAGTAAAAATTCGAAATCCGTGTCGGACGTGAAACCGGCGGATGTAAGGCCGGAAAAAAACGACTGTCCGCAGCTAAAGCTTGCGCCCCGAGATCGCATCGTTTCAACGGCTTGCGAGCTTTTTCGGCAACACGGTATCCGCGGCATCGGGGTCGATGCCATCGCCGAAGCAGCCGACACCAACAAGATGACCCTCTACCGTCATTTCGGCTCCAAGGACGACCTGATCTGCGAAACATTACGGTTCAAGTCCGAACAGGCTTCGGCCTTCTGGGACGAACTCGAGGCTCAGCATCCGAACGACCCGCTGGCGCGCTTGCACGGCTGGGTCAAAGCCCGGGCCCAATGTCTTGCGGATAACCAGTACGGCTGCGATCTCGCCAACGCTGCGGTGGAACTCAAGGAGCAGGGCCATCCCGCCCATGCGGTGATCGAGAGCTTCAAGCTTGCCCAGCGCCGCCGGCTGGAAGCACTCTGCCGTGATGTCGGCGTCAGCGAACCCGAACTCCTGTCCGACACGCTCTCGATGCTGATGGAAGGCGCGCAGGTGAGCAAGCTTGCGACCGGCAGCGAGGGCCCATCGATGCGATTCATGCGTGCGTGCGAGGCGGCGATCGCGTCATTCTGCCAAGCGGCGGCGACGCCGTAAGCCCGGGCCGGCGCGGAGTTTTTCAAGCCCGCCAGCCGCCGCCCGCGGGAAGTCTGATGCCCGGCAGGCGCATAACGTTTCATGGAACAAAACCCATTTCCCCTCCATTTACTCGTTGAGTGAGAAGTGTCTGCCAACGAGAAGGACGGTATGCCCTCTTTCCAGGAAGTCGCAGAATCCGATCCGCTGAGCTGGTGGTCGGCGCATCGCGGCGCCTCGCCCGTGGTCGGCACGGCCATTCACAACGGCCATCATCTGCGCAGCGATCTTAGGAACCTGATAACGCTCGACGACGACGAACGGTTGCGCGAGGAGGATCCCTTCACGGAATTCTTCATCCGCGACCTTCAAAACCGTATCATCGTGCACCGCTCGCGTTTCGAGGTCGACATCAACCGTGCTCGTGACGGCGCAATCTATTTCCGGCCCGAGCAGGCCTGGGGGTTGAAGGTCTGGAAGGACCAGCTGCCTGAGACTGCCGTTGCAGCCTCGCTGCAGGTTCACGACGCCTACTATGCCATGCTGGAGACCTATCTGCGCGGGATCGAGGAACAGTACGGCGCCTTCGTCCTTCTCGACATCCACAGCTACAACCACCGCCGCGACGGCGTCGATGCACCCGAAATGCCCTTCGCCAGGGCGCCGCAGATCAATATTGGCACCTCCTCGATGGATCGCCAGCGCTGGGCCCCGGTACTCGACCCGTTCATGGAGCAGTTGCGCAGTTTCGAATTCCGCGGCGAACGGATGGACGTGCGCGAAAACGTCGCGTTCCAGGGCAGGGGCGAACAGACGCGTTTCGTCCATCAGCGCTTCCCCGAAACCGGCTGCGCCATCGCCATCGAGTTCAAGAAAATCTTCATGGACGAATGGACCGGCGAGGCGGATATCGAGGCGTTGCAGGCCATGCGGCGGATGATCCGGCTTTCCGTGCCGCTTCTCGAACAAACCACCCGGGGGCAATCGTGACCCGCACACACCACAGGGATCGCGACGGGCCTTCCGTCTATCCCGAATGGATGGAGGAGATCCTCGGCTGCGTCCGCGCCGGCAAGCCGGTGCGCAAGGATTTCGGGCACGGCGGACGTCTGCATATCGACCGGCCGCTGCCCTTCCTGTCACTCTTCCTGATCAGGGGGCGCCAGGACATCGCAGCCCGCGACGTCGCCGCCGCCAATGCCTCCTATCTCATCGCCAACAATCTGGAGGAAGCTCTGCCGATCGTTGCGGCAGTCGGCGGCGTTCTCAAAGAGCGGTTCGGCGCCTTCATGCTGCTGGACGTCGATGAACTGGAACATGATACGTTGCTCACCGACGATTCACCCTTTCTGCCGCCATTCGAGATCAGGATTGCCGCCACTGGCGAGCCGGCCGCCGAGGAAGCCGAGACCGCATTGGCGGAGGGGGTCGATATAAGGCAGGTCAAGTTCCGCACCCCTCATGTCGAGCGATTTGCGCTGGAGACCGATTTCCAGGCAGCGGCGCTGGCGCGGCAAACGGGATTTTCGCTGGTCGCGGTGCGGTTTGCGCCGATCTACCGGCAGCCGGAATCGGGCAAGATCTATCCCGACTTGCGGGAACGCCTGATCGCCAACATCTTCGACGCAGGTCTGAAGGCTTTCGCCGCCTTCGTCGCTGCAACGCAGACCCTCAAGATCACCACCCACCGCGCCCTGGGCCGCAAGGCCTTCGTCGATGCGGTGAGCCGGGCCGACCGCAGCATCGACGAAGTCGCAGCGAGCTTCGACTTTCTGCTCGCTGTCACGCCGATCAATGCAGACGCCGCCTGGCAGGAGTTCAAGGCAGGCAATTTCAAGCGCGCTCCACGGTTCCTCTATCGGCCGCTGTCCGTGCAGGTCGAGGTGGAAAAGCGCAAGCTCTTCTCTGTCGCCTTCGACCGCTTCGAGGATCCGGTTCTCTACCATCTCTACCGCGAGAAGCAGCAGGAGCTTGATCTGCAGCTCTCACTGATCACGGCGCGCGAGACCAGCCGCTTCGTTGAGTACAGCCGCGCGCTTTACGGTCCCGTCGAGGCGACTCTGTACCGCAGCGCAGCCGAAATCCTGGCTAAAACCGAGAAAGCTGCCCATGAGGGTGATGATGGAGAAGCTGGCAAGGAGATCGCCGATTGCCGCGATGTCGAAATCGCCGCACGTGCGATGATCCTCAGCTATCAGCGGCAATATGAGGGGTTCACAGCGGAGATAGAATTGCGTGACGACCTGCCGCCCGGCCTGCTGGTGTCGGACGGCCGCCTGCTCGTTTCCCGAACCACCCGCGTGCCAGCCAGCCGCGTCGATGCGCTGCTTAGCCACGAAATCGGGGTACACCTGCTCACCTATTTCAATGGGTCGGCGCAGGGCCTGCGGCTTTTCCGCTCGGGTCTCGCCGGCTACGAGGGCATGCAGGAGGGCCTCGCCGTCTTTTCCGAATACATGGCCGGTGGCATGACGATCGCGCGTTTGCGCCTGATCGCGGCTCGCGTCGTCGCTTGCGCCGCGATGCTGGAAGGGCGGCCGTTTGCCGAAACCTACGACATGCTTGTCGGCGAGCACGGGCTTGGCCCGGCCACGGCGTTCAACGTGGCCCTGCGGCTTTACCGCGGCGGGGGGCTCGCCAAGGATGCCATCTATCTGCGCGGCCTCATGGAACTGCTTGATCACCTAAAAGCGGGTGGCGCGCTCGACCCGTTCTGGATGGGCAAGATCTCCGCGTCGCATTTCCGGGTGATGCAGGAACTCAGCCTGCGCGGCTTGCTCAAAATGCCCGTCATCCGTCCCGCCTTCCTCGTTCATCCCCATGCCCAGGCCCGTCTCGACAAGGCGCGGGCGGGAATGACCCCACTCGACATGGTCACAAGCTAGGAGCCGCCATGCGTATCGCATTCTTCGTCAATTCGATCGAGAGCGAGGAGACCGGGTTCACGACGACGGCGCTGGCGATGGTCGCTGTCGCCCGCGGGCACGATGTCTATTACGTCGCTCCGGGCGATTTCGTGCTGCGGCCGGACGACAGCCTGATGGTAAGGGCAACGGTGGTTCCTGCCGCGAAATACAAGGATCCGCAAGCCTTTCACGATGCCTTCCAGCGCAAGGATGCAGAGATCCAGACCATCGACGTGCGGGCGCTCGACGTCATTTTCCTGCGCAACGATCCTTCGCTGGATTCCGAAGATCGTCCATGGGCGGCTCATATCGGCGTCATGTTCGGGCGGCTTGCCAGCGAGCGCGGCACGATCGTCGTCAATGATCCCTTGGGCCTGACGCTGGCGCAGAACAAGCTCTATTTCCAGGACTTTCCCGAGGTCGTGCGCCCGACCACGCTGATTTCCAAGAGCATCGAGGAAATCCGCGCCTTCATCGCCGATCACCGCAAAGGCGTGATCATCAAGCCACTGCAGGGCTCCGGAGGCAAACACGTCTTCAAGATCGCCACCGCCAACGATGCCAATCTCAACCAGATCTTCGAAGCAGTCAGCGGCGAGGGCTACCTGATCGCGCAGGCCTACCTGCCGGAGGCAAAGGCCGGCGACACGCGCCTTTTCCTGATGAACGGCAGGCCGTTGAGCCGCGACGGCGTCTACGCCGCCTTCCGGCGCGTTCCGGCCAAGGGAGATCTCCGCTCGAACATGCATGCCGCCGGTACCGCGGAGGCGGCAAAGATCACGGATGGCATTCTGGCGGTCGCCGAGATGGTGCGCCCGAAACTGATCGAAGACGGCATGTTCCTTGTCGGCCTCGATATCGTCGGCGACAAGATCCTGGAAATCAACGTCTTCACGCCCGGCGGGCTTCCCGACATCGCCGCCATCCACAAGATCGATTTCTCCGAGGAAATCATCGCGGCGCTAGAAGACAAGATCGCCATTCGAAAGACCTATGCGGGCGCGATTTCCAATCGGGCGCTGGCGACGCTTTGAGCTGTAATGCGCTGTCATCTGTGCTATCGCGTGCGCCTCTGACGATTGGAAGCGCCCGTGATCCCCTGGACCCACATTGACACAGCGATAATGCCGGACGGCGGCGGTGAACTGCGCCTGAAGCAGCGCGGCAGCGAATTCTCCATCATGCTCGGGACCATCGAATTGATGAACAGCAGACTGAGCGGCTCCGAGGAGCAGTTGGCGCGCTTGTCCTACGCGCGGATCCGCAATCACCCTCGACCGCATATGCTGATCGGCGGGCTCGGCATGGGCTTTACGCTGCGGGCGGCATTGGCCGAACTCCCCGCCGATGCGCGCGTGACCGTCGGCGAACTCGTTCCCGCCGTGGTCGGCTGGGCGCGCGGGCCGATGGCGGAGGTGTTCGGCGGTTGTCTTGACGATCCCAGGGTGACCATTCGCGAAGGCGATGTCGGTCGTCTCATCCAGTCGGCGCCGAGTGCCTACGATGCGATCCTTCTCGATGTCGATAACGGGCCCGAAGGTCTGACCCGCAAGGCCAACGACGATCTCTACACCGTGGCCGGCTTGCGGGCGGCGCGCCGGGCGTTGCGGCCGAACGGCGTTCTCTCCGTCTGGTCGTCGGCGCCGGATGCAGGATTTACACGCCGGCTGAGGGACGCCGGCTTTGCCGTCGAGGAACTCAAGGTGCGAGCCAGCACCAGGGGCGGCGGCGCGCGCCATGTGATCTGGATGGCGACGAAGAACGGCAAATAGGTCAGGCGCCTTACAGACCTTCCCGCTCCAGCAAGACGCGGACTTCTTCGAACCGGCGCTTGTTCTCCGGGTTGCGCTCGCCTGCCGAATAGCAGGTGCTGGCAAGGCAGAACCGCTGCAACCCGAATGGTGCCGTCGTGTTGGCGAATTCGCACGAGATCATGTCGACCATGTCCTTCTTCTCGACACCGTCACGGGTGGAGTAGGTCAGGCGCGCGCCGGGCGGTTTGAGGTCGGGAAAGGATTGGACGACGCCGGTGCGCAGATTGTCCGTCATCAGGAGATGCTTCGCCACTTTGACACACAGGTCTTCGACCTTCAGCGACTGGGCAGCAGCCGGAGTGGCGGCCAGCGCCAGAACGAGACCAATTATCTTCATGGCGCGCACTCCTCAAAAGCCAGCCCCGGCCGGCGCCACCAGTATAACGGTCCGCGTGCCTTTCGGTTCCATGCAGGGCTGTGCAAAACCGAAGTGCGCCGGTTGAATGTAATTTCCGGGGGAGCGAAGCGGGCGTAAACTCGCGGGCTCGATTTGTTTTTCATGCGTCCTTTTCATGAATTGGAAAACGCGTTACCTTGAAATTCCCGGTTTGCCGTCTGAAAAATGCACACGGCAAAAGTGCGCGCCGGCAGTCATATTGAACCAAGCGCTCTCGTCACAGTTATTGTTGGCTATGTGCAAAGGGAGAAGCAAATGACGGATATCAGCGAAGACGACATCAGGAAACGGGCATACGCAGTCTGGGAAGCGGCAGGCTGCCCGGAGGGGAGCCATGAAGAGCATTGGCTGACTGCCTTGCAGCAGTTGAGGAGCGAAGCCGCCGCCGGTATTCCGCAGAAGACGACGCGGGCCTCGAAACTTTCGGTCGTTAAAAACGACCCGGTAAATGCGCCCGCCCCCAAGAAACGCACCCGCACCGTCTAAATCCGCGCGGGGTTGCTCCGAACCGTTACTCCGCAGAAGCACCACGCGATCGGCGCGCATCTCGTCCGGATGCGCGCCGATCGTACGCTTGTTCCGTGACCCGATTTTTTTCGCAGCCGCTGCGCTTTTCTGCGGACATCGGCCCCGCTTTGCAACATCATGGGAGAGAGCGGCCGATGCCGCTGCTTTGCGATCGTAACCGTCCGTACAAAGGAATGTAACCTGCGTGAAGATACTTTCGGTGACGTCGGAAATCTTTCCATTGATCAAGACCGGCGGCCTTGCCGACGTAACGGGCTCATTGCCCAAGGCACTTACCGGCTACAACTGTTACACGCGTACCCTGGTTCCTGGCTATCCGACGCTGTTTGCCAAGCTCGCGGGGGCCCAGCGGGTACATTTTTTCCCCGATCTCTTCGGCGCTCCAGCCTCGCTTCTCGAGGCCCGCTATGAGCAGCTCGACCTATTGATCCTCGACGCCCCGGCGCTTTACAATCGTCCCGGTGGCCCCTATCTCGATGAAACCGGCCGCGACCACGTAGACAACTGGAAGCGTTTCGCGGTCCTGTCCTACGTGGCATCGGCCATCGCCGGTGGCCTGATCAGGACTTGGTCGCCGGACGTCGTCCACACGCATGACTGGCAGACGGCGCTGACCTCCGTCTACATGAAATATTCGACCAACGCCCGGAACGTGCCGAGCGTGCTGACCATCCACAATCTGGCTTTTCAAGGCCAGTTCCCGACCTCCGTCGTCAGCCAGATCGGCCTGCCGCCTGAGGTTGTTTCGCTCGATTGCCTCGAATATTACGGCGATGTCAGCTATCTCAAGGGCGGTATTCGCACAGCCACCGCCATCACCACCGTCAGCCCCACCTATGCCCGCGAGGTGATTTCGCCCGAACTGGGCATGGGCATGGCGGGGGCCCTTGGTTCGCGACCGCGGGCACTCACCGGTATCGTCAACGGCATCGACACCGAAATCTGGAACCCGGCTACGGATGCCCATCTGCCCGCAACCTATGACCACAAGAGCATAAGGCTGAGAAGCCGGAACCGCGCGAGACTCCTGGAGACATTCAGGCTCGATAGCGGTCCCGGACCGATCTTTGCGGCCGTCACCCGACTGACCTGGCAGAAGGGCGGCGACATGCTGGCCGAGGTAGCGGAGGAGATCTCGCAACTCGGCGGCAGGCTGATCGTGCTCGGCAAGGGCGAAGAACACATCGAGACGGCCCTTCTCGCCGCCGCCGGCCGCCACCCCGACCGCATCGGCGTCCGGATTGGCTATGACGAAGCTACGGCCCATCTCATTCACGGCGGCGCCGACGTCGTCATCCAGCCGTCCCGCTTCGAGCCCTGCGGCCTCACCCAACTTTATGCCCTGCGCTACGGTGCAGTGCCCGTGGTGTCCCGCACGGGCGGACTGTCCGAAACGATCATCGACGCCAATGACGCGGCGATCTCGGCCAGGGTGGCGACCGGCTTCCAGTTCCATCCCGCGACGGCGGAGAACCTTCGTCTCTCGATTCTTCGGGCCTTTGCGGCCTATCACGATCCGAAGAAATGGGCGCGTCTTCAGAACCAGGGCATGAAGGCGAATTTCTCCTGGGAGCGAAGTGCCGAACAATATGCGGCGCTCTATGCCCAGCTCATTCCGGACCGCCGGATGATGCCGATCGTTCCGTCGAAAGCCGCGGAATAGAAGGCACCGGCGCCACGGTGTCGGCTGTCTTGAGCGCGGTTGCGCTGGAGCACGGCGTGTGTCGAAGAGGAAGGCGTGGAACGGTGACCTGCGGCAAGTACACGATCCTGATTTGCGAAGACGATTGGCTGATCCGCTCTGGCACGATCGAGATGCTTGAAGAGCGGGGCCATACGGTTTTCGAAGCAGCCGATGCGACCACGGCGCTGACGATCCTGTCGAAACGACGGAACGATGTTCTTGTCACCGACATAGGCCTGCCCGACATGTCGGGCGTCTTGCTGGCCAAGCGGGCCAAGGCGATGGTTGCGCACTTGCCTGTCGTCTTCGTGACCGGCCACAGCGAAGTGGAGGACATACAAACGGGACCGGCTGTCCAGCTTGTCTACAAGCCGTATTCCAGCGCGACGCTGGCGGCGGCAATCGCGCTCGTGACGACAGATGGAAAGGTTTGCCGGGCGACATGAGTATTGTCCCGAAATCAGATAGGATGCGCAAAAACCGGTGCGTGTCGTTTTACTTGCCACGGCAGGTGACAAAGTGCCACGCTAATGCTCTAACTATCTGAATTGTATGAGAGTGCTGTGGGGCGGCACGGAGTGAGGGGCGGCGTATGCGGAAGGCTTGCTATATCTGGCCGTTGTTGGCGCGGCGGTGGCTGATGATGGCTGTCATGGTTTGTGCCGCAGCCTATGGCGGGCAACCCGTCCTCGCGCAGACACCGGCTCCGGCGGCGTCCGAGCAGAAGATCGATCAGTTGATCAAACTGCTCGACGACCCCGAGGTCCGCGCCTTGCTGAACAAAAGCGCAACCGCGCCCGCCTCGCCGGCGACAGATGCCGCCGTGGACATGTCGGCAGCGACCTTCAATGACTGGGGCAGCAAGATACGCCAGCACTTGCGCGATATCGGACAGGCCGTACCGCGTGTTTCATCCGAATTCATGCGCGCCGGCGGCACGATCGCCGCCGAGATCAACGGCCACGGCCCGTTCGCGGTGTTCGTTCTTTTCATCACGCTGGTCATGATCGGTTTTGGGGCGGAGTGGCTGTTCCACCGCATTGCCAGCCGCAGCCGGGCGCGCGCGGCAGGCAAACAGGTCGACGGGGCAAGTGTCAAGCCGCTGCATCGGGCCGGCTATCATCTCTTTGCCGTTCTGGCGCCGTTGCTTGCCTTCGGCCTGGCGAGCCTTGGTCTGTTCCTCGCACTGACATGGCCGCCGCTTCTTAACGCTATCATGCTGCCCCTGCTGCTTGGCGTCATTGCTTGCCGCTTCGTCGTTCGCATAGCGAGGCTGCTGCTCCTCGGCCCGCCGTCTGCGGATGGTCCGGATGAGGCAGCCGGCCTCATACCGCTCGATCGCACCGCGAGTGAGTTCTGGTACAAGCGCGTCTTCTGGCTTGCCTCTATCCTGTTTGCCGGCTGGGCTTTTGCCGGCGTAATGGTGGCGCTCAACGTCGCGCCCCCGGTGCGCGGTGTTGTCGTCTACGCGCTCGGCCTCGGCTTGCTGCTGGTTGGCATCGAAACCGTCTGGAACCGTCCGGCTGCCATTGACCGGCCGCAGGGCCGCGGGGTGACGGAATGGGCGCTCACGGCTTACCTCTGCCTGTTGTGGGCTTTGTGGGTCGCGGGCATGATCGTCATTCTATGGCTGGGCATCTATGCCCTGGTCCTGCCTGGCCTTTTGAAGACGACGACTGCCGCAGTGCGACATGCATTCGCCGCCAAGCGCGACACTCCCGACGGTGGCAATCCGGTGCTGGAGGTTCTTGTCGAACGCGGCGCGCGGGCCGGCATCATCGTGCTCGCTGTCGCCTGGCTTGCCTTCCTCGTCAACAAGCGATCCTCGATGTTCACCGGGTCCGCGATGACCGATCGTCTGATTCAAGGTGTTTTGGCGGGAGCTATCATTCTGATTGTTGCCGATACTCTTTGGCAGATCGCCAAGGCTGTCATCAACCGTGCAATTGAGCGCGCACGGGTTGCCACCGGCGATGACGCCTATAAGGCGCGAAATGCGCGCCTTCTGACATTGTTGCCGCTTCTGCGGACGACGCTGGCAATTGTCATCGGGCTGATTGCCGTCATGATGGTGCTGTCCGGCCTCGGCGTGCAAATCGGTCCGCTGATTGCAGGGGCCGGCATCTTCGGCGTGGCGATCGGTTTCGGCTCGCAGGCGCTGGTCAAGGATGTGATCAGCGGCGTGTTCTACATGATGGATGATGCCTTCCGGGTAGGGGAGTATATCCAGGCCGGCAGCTACAAGGGAACGGTGGAATCGTTCAGTATCCGCTCCGTCAAGCTTCGCCACCATCGCGGCCCAATCTTCACCGTGCCCTTTGGCGCGCTTGGCGCCATCGAGAACATGAGCCGCGACTGGGTGATCGACAAATTCACGATCTCGGTCGGCTATAACAGCGACATCAACAAGATCCGTAAAATGGTCAAGGGAGTCGGGGCTGCCCTGCTCGAGGATGAGGAACTCGGGCCGTACATCATCGAAACCGTCAAGATGAAGGGCGTGGAGCAGTTCGGCGACTACGGCATCAATCTGAGCTTCTCGATGATGACCAAGCCCGGCTACCAGACGATGATCCGCCGGCGCGCCTACATGATGATCCGTGAAGTCTTCGTCCAGAACGGCGTTGTCTTCGCTTCGCCGACGGTCCAGGTTGCCAGCAACGATCCATCCGCGGCGGCAGCAGCAGCTGCAACCGTGAAAGCTGCGATGGAGCAGAAGAAGCTGGCCGAAGGCGGCGGCGAGGGGGCTCAGTAAGCCTTATTCGTCGTAGAGTTCCCGCAACGTTTTGAGCGTCTCCTTGGGAACGCCGGCTGATACGGCACCGAGGCGTTCGACAAGCCGTTGCTTGTCGAGCGCTCGGGACTGTTCCAGGAGGCTCCAGCGGACGGCCGGGCGGAGAGTGCCGCCGGAGGCGTTGCTAGCGCTGGCGAGCCTTGCGGGCAGCGTAACGCCGGTCGCGCTCGGCCTTGCGTTCGGCTTCGTCGGCGACGACACGGGCGATGCGGTCGCGCTCGGCCTGTTCGCGGGCCGTCGCCTCCGCCTTCTGCTCGGCTTCCGCCGCTGCGGTCAGGGCTGCGGCTTCGGCGAGGTGGCGCGCGTTCTCTTCCTGCTTCAGGCGGTCGCGCTCGGCGCGACGGGCTTCGCGTGCGGCCGCGTTTGCCTGCCGCTCGGCAAGCTTGGCGGCCAGTTCCGGATCATCCGCCTTCGGTGCCGATGCAAATTTCTTCAGAAGCTTCTGCTTGGCTTCCGCCGCAGCCTTACGCCGATCGGCAAAGCCATTATCGGTTGGGTGTCTCAATCGTCGTCGTCCTTGTTGGTGGTTTTATCGTTTGGCCGGCCCTTGGCCGGAAAGAATCTCGGGTCGCGGAAACCGACAACCGTGTGCCGTTTCGCATTTTACGCTTCCTCAAGCTAGAGCGGAACCGTCAAAAAACGCCCGGGCCACCGTATTTCACTGCGGTGGAGGAATAACAGCAGCAGCATGCTGCAGGCAATCAGCGTTTTGCGGTCTTCCGCGACGCAGGAAGCTTCACGGGCGTGCTGGCTTCCCTTTCGAGGCGCAACTGCCGCAGCCGCAGCGTTTTGGCCTCACGTTCGGCGGCAACGTCGTCGATTTCCGAAATCGTCCGGTTGCGTGCCATGAACTGGGTCTGCGTCCTGCTGAAGGCAGTTTCCGCCTGATCGCGGGTTTTGGTCGAATTCTCGGTCACTTTGAATATCCTTCGGCTTTCTCACCGGAACTCGCGGCCGATGCTCGGTCACGAAAAAAGGCCAGGCGATTTGCCTGACCTTCCAATTGGCCGCCGCCTCGTCAAAGATGCCAGTACATCCGTGGTCATCCGAGAGGCTTCGTCCGATTTAGGCAGCCTGCAACTGGCAAGCGGACATTTTGCCCGACTTGTTGTCGCGTTCCATCTCGTAGCCAAGCTTCTGGCCTTCAACGATTTCGCGCATGCCGGCCCGCTCAACAGCGGAAATGTGAACAAACACATCGGCGCCGCCGTTATCAGGCTGAATGAAGCCGAAGCCCTTTGTGGAATTGAACCATTTAACTGTGCCAGTGGTCATAACGAACCCTTTCAATAGCAACATGTATATCCACCGCCGTACGACGCACGGCGGGTCATAATCTCGATTTTTGAAGGGAAGTTCGTCAGAGACGCGCCAAGCGCGGGCAGAAACAAATATCGGTCAAACAACTATCGATGGACGGGTTTATAGATGGATGCTTCGGTTCTGTCAACCTTTAGGTTTTAGTTGCCTCTTTTATGCCTCGTTCAAGTTGTGCAGACCCTTTGTTCCCGTCAAGTCGATCACCTATCCGCTCGTCGAACAGTCTCCATTGACTGTCCACGGATTGGAGACAATCCGTCCATGCCTGCCGGCCTATCGCTACGCGAAAAAGAGGCACATCTAGGGAGGCGAAACGAGGCCCGGTTTTCAGACGGGCAGAAAGGGACACGATCATGCTCACTCAGATCAAGGGACTGCACCACGTCACCTCGATGGCCGCAGATGCCCGCACCAACAACCAGTTCTTCACCGACGTGCTCGGCCTGCGCCGCGTCAAGAAGACCGTCAATTTCGATTCGCCCGACGTCTACCATCTCTACTACGGCGACGAGACCGGCGCGCCCGGCACGGTCATGACCTATTTCCCGTTCCCGGATATGGGCCGCGGCCGCCCGGGAACCGGCGAAGTCGGCACCACCGTCTTTTCCGTTCCCGAAGGTTCGCTCGGCTTCTGGAGCGACCGGCTCTCCGAACGCGGCGTGACGGGCCTGAGAACCGAAGAAACGTTTGGTGAAAAGCGACTGAACTTTGCCGGCCCTGATGGCGACGGCTTTGCTCTGGTCGAAGTCCGGGACGACAACCGCCCTGTCTGGACGGCGAACGGCGTGTCTGAGGATCATGCGATCCGTGGCTTCCATTCCGTCGCCATGCGTCTTCGCGACGAAGGCGCGACGGCCGAGCTCCTGAAGTTCATGGGGTACGAGACGCTCGAGAGCAGGGACGGCGTCACCCGGCTGATCGTGCCTGGCGGCAATGGCGCCGGCCTCGTCGATCTCGAAACCATGCCGAACATCCAGCGCGGCCTGCAGGGCGCAGGCTCGGTGCACCACGTTGCCTTCTCGGTCGAAAACCGCGAGAAGCAGCTCGAGGTTCGCAAGGCGCTGATGGACACGGGCTATCATGTGACACCGGTAATCGACCGCGACTATTTCTGGGCGATCTATTTCCGCACGCCCGGCGGCGTCCTGTTCGAGATCGCCACCAACGAACCGGGTTTTGATCGCGACGAGGACACCGCGCATCTTGGCGAGGCGCTGAAACTGCCGCAGCAGCACAAGCACCTGCGGCCGATCCTCGAGCAGCATCTGCAGAAGCTGGAAGACTAAAGGAGAGATATAATGACCGATTATGGCTATGTGCACCGGTTGAAGGCCGGTGCACCCGGAAATCCGATCTTCTTCGTCTTTCACGGAACGGGCGGCGACGAGCGGCAGTTCTTCGAGTTCGGCTCTGATCTCCTGCCGGATGCGACGATCGTCTCGCCGCGCGGCGATGTTTCCGAACACGGGGCGGCGCGCTTTTTTCGCCGCACCGGCGAGGGCGTCTACGACATGGCCGATCTCGCCCGGGCGACCGACAAGATGGCGACGTTTGTCGGCTCGCTTGCCAGGGAGCATCAGGCTTCGCAGGTTATCGGCCTCGGCTTTTCCAACGGCGCCAACATCCTCGCCAACCTGCTGATCGAGACGAACCTGTTTGACAAGGCAATCCTGTTGCATCCGCTCATTCCCTTCAAGCCGAAGGACAACGCGGCACTGGAGGGCAGGCAGATCCTGATTACCGCCGGCCAGCGCGACCCGATCTGCCCGGCTCCGCTGACGCAAGGCCTTGCCGACTATTTCACGGCCCAGAAGGCGGTCGTGGATGTCGAGTGGCATACGGGTGGTCATGACATCCGACAGAACGAGATCGAGGCGGTTCAGCGGTTCTTGCGCTAGGGTGACTTTGGCGATTTCGCACCATCTCTTCGCGCGGCGACAGCCCCTCACCCTTAACCCTCTCCTCGCAGGGCAGGGATAGGGGACCTGCCTACCGTCAACCCGCGCGTTCCTTCTCCCCGTCTTTCGGGGAGAAGGTGCCCGGCAGGGCGGATGAGCGGCAAGTTCCAAGCGCACGTCAAACCTCGCGCAACGCGGCTAGTCTCAAAATCCCCTGGCCGCCCCCGCCGCGGCGCGGCTATCCATGGCGCCATTATAGCGGGCGCCGCCGCCTTCCTCGATTTCGGCGAGGTTCTTGCCGCCGACGAGAATGCCGGCCGCCTGACCCCAGATCGGCCAGCTTGCATCGATCTGTACGTCATGGCCCATTTCGGTGAGCCGTTTCAGCGTGTCGGCCGACAGCGCGTAGGGCTCCATATAGACCTTGTCCGGCAGCCATTGATGGTGGATCCGCGGCGCATCGATCGCTTCCTGGATATTCATGCCATGGTCGATGACGTTGATGATGGCTTCCAGCGTAATCGTGATTATGCGGGCGCCGCCGGGGCTGCCGATGATCATGAAGGGTTTGCCATCCCTGGAAATGATCGTCGGGCTCATCGACGACAAGGGCGTCTTTTTCGGCTCGATCGCATTTGCCTCGCCCTGCACCAGCCCATAGAGATTGGGGGAGCCCGGCTTGGAGGTGAAATCGTCCATCTCGTTGTTGAGCAGGATGCCGGTTCCGGGCGCCACCATGCCGGTGCCGAAGGAACCGTTCAGCGTATAGGTGACCGCGACCGCATTGCCGTCCTTGTCGATGATCGAATAATGCGTCGTCTCGGTGCTTTCGCCCATGCCCTTCGGCATGAGCTCCTTTGAAACGCCAGCCTTGAACGGGTTGATCTTCTCGCGGATCTCCCTGGCATAGGCCTTGCCGGTGAGCTTCTCGACGGGATTGCTGACGAAATCAGGATCCCCGAGCGCGGAGTTGCGGTCGACATAGGCGTGGCGCATGGCTTCGACCATCGCATGCACGGTTTCGGCCGAGCCATAGCCGAGATAGGATAGCGGATAGCCCTCCAGCACGTTGAGGATTTCGCAAATGATGACGCCGCCGGAACTCGGCGGCGGCGAGGAGACGATCTCGTAGCCGCGATAATCGCAGGTCACGGGCTTCAGCTCGCGGACCGCGTAGTGCTCGAAATCGGCCTTGGCAAGAATGCCGCCGGCCGCAGCACTCGCCTTGACGATGTTGTCGGCAATCGCCCCCTTGTAGAACGCGTCTGGACCTTTCTCCGAGATGCTTGTCAGGCTCGCCGCGAGATCCTGCTGCACCAGCTTGGCGCCGATCTCAAAGGGCTTCCCGTCCGGTTTGAGAAAGATCGCGGCGGCCGCCTTGTCCTTCGACAGCTTCTTTGCGCCGTTGGCAAGGGAAGCAACGTCGCCCTGTTCGAGCACGAACCCGTCCTTGGCGAAGCGGATCGCCGGAGCGAGAAGTTCGGCGCGCGGCAGCGTGCCGTAACGCTCGCGGGCGATCTCCAGGCCCATGACCGAGCCGGGCACGCCTACGGCGAGGTAGCTGTCGGTGCTGGCGCCTTTGACGATCTCCCCCTTGCCGTCGAGATACATGGTCTTGGTGGCGGCGAGCGGTGCGCGTTCGCGGAAGTCGAGGAAGGTCGTCTTGCCGTCCTTCAGCCGGATCGTCATGAATCCGCCGCCGCCGATATTGCCGGCGGTGGGGTAGACGACAGCGAGCGCATAGCCGACGGCAACTGCGGCATCGACGGCATTGCCACCCTTCTTCAGGATCTCGACGCCGACATCGGAGGCGAGGTGCTGGGCCGTGACGACCATGCCGTGCTCGGCTTTGACCGGCTGGGGCGAGGCGGCAAGCGCGGGTGAAAGGGCAAGCGAGAAGACGAGGGTGAAAGCGGCGAAGGCACGGGCAGCGGGTTGCATGGCGGTCTCCCGGTTCCAGTTTTCGGAGAAGGCATCTTTGCCGAGATCAGGCGACAATGCCACCCATTCGATGCATCTAACCCTCAAACACCTTTGTTCACGCCCGGAAAATCCGCCGTGGTTCTGCTCTGTCTTTTACCTGGCCGGGGCGCTGGAAAGTGCCGAGACTAAGTAGTTTTATATGACGCCTTCCAGCGCCCCGTTCGCGTGTTCGTCGATTGGCAACTCCGGTTTCTCTGCGGGGATGGCGGCACCTTTTTCCGGTACAGGGTGGCGCTCGACCGATACCGGATTGCTCCCGGTTCGGCGGCGCCACGAAAGGGAATTGCTTATCGCAAGCCCAGTCGCCGCTCCCCATGTGTGCCTCACAGGCACGCCCCGCCATTTTGCAGACGAGAGGGAAACCATTTTCTGCCAGTCCACCGGGCAAAGGCTCACGTCCTTCCTCCACCCGGCACCGGTTCCGCCTCGCCGAGACGCCTCGCGGGGTAGCCGATGACGGAACGCCACGATCATCGCACAGGTTTTCCAGGCGGGGATCAGCGGGGAAACTGCGGGGGGGATTTTTGCCATTTTTGGCAAGCGTCTCGCTCGTGCCTGGATCCTCGGGTCAAGCCCGAGGATGACCTGGTGGTTGGAGACCCGCGGGGCCGCGCCGACATGCAAGGCTCTTTTGCCGCCATTCTCCTCTTCGAGGTTCAGCCATGCCGGGACCAAGCTTGAAAGATCAGCCCTGTCGTCACCCTCGGATTTGACCAGGTTTGACCCGACGATCATGCCCGGTCTGCCCACACATCGGGACGCGACACCTCGTTTCCCGTATGAGAAAGATCGGATTTAATCTTTGTTGGTAATTTTCCGTTAGCAATTGACGGCAGTGGGGCGCGCCAGCGCCGTGGGCTCTTGTTTTGCGTGTGTGGTCCTATGCGTCTGTCGGCTGTTCTATTTCCTTGTTTTGACGCAAATCCGGACGGAAAACCGCTTCGCACTTTTCCTGGATTTGCTCTAGCACTCCTTGTTGTCGGGTTTGCCCTTTCGGGCTGCGGGTCGCGGCCGGACAGCGTTGCTTCGGCGCGGTCGTCGCCGGAGACGACCAACTCGGTCGCGCAGCCGGCCGTCCCCGTGCCCTCGGCCGACGTCACCGAGGCGCAGGCCGCGCCGCAGCAGCAGGAGTTGGCCTGGGCCGGACAGGTACCGCAGCCGCAGGCCTTCGAGGCCGTGGCGACGGAGGGCATGGCCGTTCCGACGGATCGGCCGGTGACGCTGATGACGCCCGGTGATCCGGCGATCGAGACGACGCCGGGCCGGCGGTCGCAGATCTACAGCCGCCAGTTCCGCGACGCCCATCCGATCAATTTCGGCTCCCGCTCGCCGCGCAAGCTTGCCGTCCACGGCGTCGACATTTCCCGCTGGCAGGGTGAGATCGACTGGGGCAAGCTTCGCACGCAAGGGGCAAATTTTGCCTATATCAAGGCGACCGACGGCGGCGATCATCTCGATCCGATGTTCAGGAAGAACTGGAAGCGCGCCAAGGCGGCCGGGCTGAAGCGCGGCGCCTATCACTTCTTCTACTGGTGCCGCACCGCCGGCGAACAGGCCGACTGGTTCATCCGCAACGTGCCGCGCGACCCGGACGCGCTGCCGCCGGTGATCGACGTCGAATATAACGGCGAGTCGAGCTGCAAGCGGCGCATCTCGCGGGCGAAAGTGCTGGAAAAGATGCAGGTCTTCATGGACAAGCTGGAGCGGCACTACGGCCAGCGCCCGGTGATCTACACCGCACCGGACTTCTACCGCGACAATCTCGACGGCGAATTCAAGAACCACCCGTTCTGGCTCCGCTCCGTCGCCGCCCACCCGTCAAAGGTCTATCCGGGACGCAAATGGCTGTTCTGGCAATATTCCGGCTCGGGACTTTCGCATGGCGTGGAGGGCAGGATCGACCTCAACGTGTTCCACGGCAGCGAAGAGGATTGGCATCAGTGGGTTGCGGCCCTGTGAGGGGCGGACTGATAAGGTCCCTGCCTAAAGCGCGGCGCGATCTTTCAGATTCGCTTGTCGCGCTGTCGGTCTTTGTTTTCACGCATGTCGTTTGAACAGAACCGCTGCACCCTTTTGCGCGACATGCTTTAGGCCGACCGGTGAATTGCCCCGACAATGCCGTCGATGCGGCGGTCAGGCCACCCCAATGTCTGTGAGGGAGAAATCCTCACCCTTGAAAAGGAGCGGCTCGCCGCGGATGGCGGCCAGCGCATAGGAAAAGCAATCACCGTAATTCAGGCCGGCAGGGTGCCGTCCCTTGCCGAATTTCCGCCACGCCCGCCGCGCCACGTAGGCCTGCTCGACCTCGACGGGGACGATCTCGACCTCAGCCTTGTGGAGCCACAGATCAAGCTCAGCGGCGCCAGCTTCTCCCAGGCGGGTTTCAATAACCATTGTCAGTTCGAGCAAGGATGCAGCGGACATCAGTCGCAGCGGCGCGTCGACGATTTTCCGCTCCAAGGCTTCGGCGTCTGGTTCGTTGAGTGCGATCGCAACGATCGCCGATGTGTCGATCACCATCAGCGGGGGAAGCCGTTTTCGTCATAGCCAAGAATTTCTTCTGCCGAACGATTGTCGAGCACCGGCAGGGCGGCCCAGCGTTTGCGGCTTGCCGCCAGTTCTTCCAGCAGCATCTCTTTTCCCGCCTGACTTCCCAGGCGACGAAGCCGATCTTCCAACGCTCGCCGCGTTGCCAATGTGATTGTTTCACCCGTTCTATCGGCCAGCGCTTTGGCGAGGCGTTCTGTTTCCGGATCTTTTATGCTGAGTGCCATAAAGTGGCTCCTTGGTGCCTAATTGGCGTAATTCTACCTAGAGCAAGCGGTATTCGCAAGGGCTTGCCGGCGCTGCAAGCCGCCCCGTTGATTGCCACGGCGTTGGCTCTGATAGAGCCATACTAGTCCCGCC
>NZ_JAEUAO010000005.1 GCF_019511375.1 Rhizobium herbae | reverse complement strand
CCCAGGCAAAGGCCCAGACGGGCGGCGGCAGCCCGATCTCCTCAAGCTCCTCCTCCGTCTTCAGCCAGAGGTCATGCGCTTCGCTGGCCAGATGGAGCCGGATCTCCGGCACGTGCGGCAGCGGCATGATATCGGTATTGGCACTGATAAAGGTTTCGGGATCGGTTTTCACAGTGAGTGTGGTTTCCGGTTGGTCGTTTCGGTTTTGCCCTCATCCGCCCTTCGGGCACCTTCTCCCCATAAACGGGGCGAAGGGACAAGCGGCAGAGAGAGCTAGGGTGAGGGGCAAACACACGAAATCAGCGCGGCGGATTGTCGAGGCCGCCGAGACGGCAGATCTCGAGATATTCCTCGTCCGTCACCGGCTGTACGGAAAGCCGCATCGAGGTGACGAGCGCCATCTTCTCGAATTTCGGGTTTGCCTTGATCTCCTTCAGCGAGACGGGCCTCGGCAGGTCGCAAACCGCGCGGATATCGACGCAGTCCCAGCGCGCGTCGCCCGCGGCAGTCGAATCCGGATGCGACAGGGCGCAGACTTCCGTAATGCCGACGATCTCCAGCCCCTCATTGGAGTGATAGAAGAACCCCTTGTCGCCGAGTTGCATCGCCCGCATGTTGTTGCGCGCCAGATAGTTGCGCACACCGGTCCATTCGGTGCCCTTGTCGCCGGCATCCTTCTGCATTGCCCAGGACCACTTGAACGGCTCGGATTTGTAAAGCCAGTATGCCACGCTCAAGCCTCCGGCCTGTTGAAGACCCAGTTCCAGGGCCTGACGTCGACCTGGGCAAACAGGCCGGCCCTGGCATAGGGGTCGGCGGCGGCGATCGCACGAGCTTCCTCGATCGTTTCCGCCCTGATCACCACCAGGCTGCCACTCGGCTTGCCGGCACCGTCAAGGAACGGCCCGGCGAAGGCGAGCCCGCCCTTGGCATTGAGCTCGTCGAGAAAGGCGATGTGTTCCGGGCGCGTATCCATCCGCAGTTGCAGGGCATTCGGCTTGTCCGTGCACAAAACGGCAAACAGCATGGCGTTCTCCTTGATTGACTGTTCTTGGGAGTGATTATTCCTGCGTGATCGGGCGGGACATCAGCTGCTCCAGCGCCGTCTTCACATCCGTCTTTCCGTCGATGATGGCCGCCACCGCTTCGGTGAGCGGCATATCGACACCCAGCTGCCGTGCAACATCGGCCGCAACCGAGGCGGCGAAGGCGCCCTCGACCAGCTCCCGCGTCTGCCCCTTGGCGCTGCCGCTCGCGCCAAGCGCAATGCCGTAGCGAAGATTGCGCGACTGATGGCTGGTCGCCGTCAGCACGAGGTCGCCGAGGCCCGAGAGTCCGCGCACCGTATCGGCCTCGCCGCCGCGCGCCGCGACGAAACGCGACATTTCGGCAAGACCGCGCGAGATCAGCGCCGCACGGGCGGAATCGCCGAGCCCCGCGCCTTCGACGATGCCGCAGGCGATCGCCAGCACGTTCTTCAAGGCGCCGCCAAGCTGCACGCCGATCCGGTCGGCTGACGGATAGAGGCGGAATGTTGCGCCCGACAGCGCTTCGGCAAGAAGAGACGCGCGTTCGATGCTATCAGCCGCGATCACCATCGCCGTCGGCAGGCCCTTGGCGATATCAGCGGCGAAGCCCGGCCCCGAAAGCACCGCCACATTTTGCAGATGCAGCTCTTCCTCGACGATATCCGTCAGCAAGCGTCCGCTGGACCGCTCCATGCCCTTGGCGCAGATGACCACATCCGCGCCCTTGTCGATGAAGCCGTGCAACGAACGGGCCGCCTCGCGCTGCGCCTGCGACGGCATGGCAAAGAGCACGATGCCGGCCCCCTCCAACACTGTCGGATCGTCGGAGACTGTCAATGTCCCAGGCAGGTCGATACCCGGCAGTGCGCTGTCGTTGCGGCCGGTTTCCTTGAAATCCTCGACGATGCTCTCGCGGCGGGTGAGCAGCGTCACCGGCGCCTTGCCCGATGCGGCGGCAACGGCGGCGAGCGCCGTACCGAAGGCGCCAGAACCGACGACGACGATGCGATTGTCTTGCGCAATTGCTGCTGTCATTACGCCTTCGCTCCCCGTTTGCCGAAACCGATCAGGGTTTTCGCACCGGCATCGAGCGGCCAGCGCGAACGTGGCGCTACATCGAGTTCATCGGCCGGCAGCCCCGCCGCCAAACGCTCGGCGCCAGCCCAGGCAATCATCGCCGCATTGTCGGTGCACAGCTGCAGCGGCGGCGCAACAAAGCGAAAGCCGTTCTTGTCGCACAGGTCCTGCAGCGTTGCCCGCAGCGTCTGGTTGGCGGCGACACCGCCGGCCACGACCAGCGCCGGATGATCGACGGTACCGGCAAATTCGTCCTTGAAGCGGGCCAGCCCCCGGCCGATGCGATCCTTGAGCGTCCGCGAAATCGCCTTCTGGAAGGAGGCGCAGATATCGGCGATGTCCTGCTCGGTCACCGGCTCGATCGACTGTGCCGCCTGGCGCACGGCCGTTTTCAGGCCGGAGAAGGAGAAATCGAGGCGCGCCTCGCCGACCAGCGGGCGCGGGAAGGAGAAGCGATCCGGATTGCCGCTTATTGCCGCACGCTCGACGGCCGGTCCGCCCGGATAAGGCAATCCCAGCAGCTTGGCCGTCTTGTCGAAGGCTTCGCCCAGCGCGTCGTCGATGGTCGTGCCCCAGCGCTCGTAGACGCCGACATCGTTCACCAGAATGAGCTGCGTGTGGCCGCCGGATACGAGCAGCATCAGATAGGGAAAGGACAGCCCATCCGTCAGCCGCGCCGTCAGCGCATGGCCTTCGAGATGATTGACCGCATAGAGCGGCTTGCCCGACGCCCGCGCGATCGCCTTGCCCGTCATCAGGCCGACGAGCAGGCCACCGATCAGGCCCGGCCCGCTGGTGGCGGCAATCGCGTCGATATCGGCAAGCGTCACGCCGGCGCGCAACAGCGCTTCCTCGACCAGCGTATCGAGCGCCTCGACATGGGCGCGCGCGGCAATCTCCGGCACGACGCCGCCATAGACGCTGTGTTCTTCCAGCTGGCTCAGCACCACATCACTGACGATCTCGCCATGGCCGTTCTCGTCGCGCTGCACCACGGAAGCTGCCGTTTCGTCGCAGCTTGTTTCGATGCCGAGGATGCGTAAGCGCGAAGACATGGGCCATTTTACTCGAATATTGCGGTCGCAGGGAAAGGCGGATACACGGAACTCCGGTAACAACGGATCGCGGTGGATGCAAACAAAACCTTTCCGGATCGGCACGCGGGGCAGTCCCCTGGCGCTGGCGCAGGCCCATGAAACGCGGGACCGCCTGATGGCCGCGCACGGCCTGCCGTCCGAAATGCTCGAGATCGTCGTGCTGTCGACCATGGGCGACCGGATCACCGACCGCTCGCTTGCAGCGATCGGCGGCAAGGGGCTTTTCACCCAGGAACTGGAGGACATGCTTCTCTCCGGCGGCCTCGATTTCGCCGTGCACTCCTCCAAGGACATGCCGACGAAACTGCCCGGCGGGCTGTTCCTATCCGCCTATCTGCCGCGCGAGGATGCCCGCGACGCTTTCGTCGGCCGCACCGCCGCCAGACTGCTGGACTTGCCCGAGGGCGCCACGGTCGGCTCGTCGTCGCTCCGGCGCCAGGCGCTGATCAAACGGCTGCGGCCGGATATCAACGTCATCACCTATCGCGGCCTGGTCGATACGCGCCTGAGGAAACTGGCTGAGGGCCAGGTCGATGCGACGCTGCTCGCCTTCGCCGGGCTGAAGCGGCTCGGCAAGCACGACGTGCCGACGGAAATCCTCGATCCGGAAATCTTCCCGCCGGCACCAGCACAGGGCGCGATCTGCATCGAAAGCCGCATTGGTGACGACCGTGTCAACGGCCTTCTGGAAGCGATCAACGACGTCAGGACACATCAGGCCGTCACCTGCGAACGGGCCTTTTTGTCGACGCTCGACGGCTCCTGCCGCACGCCCATTGCCGGTTATGCCGTCTCGGACGGCGAGGCGATCCGCTTCTCCGGCATGGTGCTGACACCGGACGGCAGCCAGCATTTCCGGGCAGCAATCGAGGGCAAGGCCGTAAACGCCGAACAACTGGGCGCCAAGGCCGGCGAGGATATCCGCCTTGAGGCCGGGCCGGACTTCTTCTCGAGCTGGACCTGAGCCATGCGCATCCTTGTCACCCGGCCGCAACCCTCGGCGGCGGCAACGGCGGCAAGGCTCGAAGCACTTGGCCATGAAGCCATCGTCCTGCCGATGATGGAAGCGGTCCACCAGCCGCAGGCGGCGCTCGATGCCTTGTCCCTTCCCCATGCGGCGATTGCCATTACAAGCGCGGAAGCAGTTCGTGTGCTATCTGCCATCAAGGATCAATTGACGCCCTACCTGGAGACGCCGGTCTACTGCGTTGGCGGAGCAACGGCGGATGCGGCAAGGGCATTGGGCTTCCGATCGGTTACCCCCGGTCCCGGGACAGGCTTGGGGCTAGCCCAGCGCATTGCCGACAGCGCCGGAAGCCTTGACGACGGCCTTGCCTATCTGGCCGGCCTGCCACGATCGCCGGGCTTCGAAACGGCGCTGCGACAGGCGGGAATCGACTGCCGAGTTGCGGAAGTCTATCGTATGTCTCCCATCGCCCATACGCCGGAAACCATTGAAAACCTGCTTTCATCGCGCGAACCGCAGGCCGTTCTCTTTTACTCCCACGAAACCGCCCGGCACTTCTTCACACTGCATGCCATGGCGACGAAAACCGCGTTTCGCGACATGCGGCTGCTCTGCCTGAGCCACCATGTCGCGGATGCCGTGCCGCGGGGGATCGGCCATATCGCCATTGCGGCTGAGCCCAACGAAGCAAGTCTTCTCGCGCTGCTCTGACCGGCCACCGTCAAGCACGTGGCATTTGTCCATCAGCAGCCGGGCAAGGAATTGTCGCTGGGGGGCTTTCCCTCTTCCCGCTCGATGTCTAGGTTTAACGCAGTGCCTTAAGTTCATGCGATAACGGGAAGAGATCATCATGGGACCGGAAAATCCTCCGCGCCGCTCGAAGTCCGATCAGGAGCCGGTGACGATCGACCTTGAAGCCAACGCGGCGCCACAGGACGATATGAAAACCGTCGATGCCGCCTCCGAAGGCGAAGCGGTCGTCGACGACGCGGCAGAAATCCCGGCGGACGAAGCCGTCAGCGCCGACATTCCCGAGCCGACCGACATCCAGGATCCAGTCATTCCCGAAGGCACTCGCAGTGCCGGAGACGCCGACAGTTCCGTCTCCGATGAAGAAGATGCGCGCGCGGAAGCGGCTGCAGCCGTCTTTGCCGAGGAACCGACCTCCGCGGCAGCGGAACAGCCGGCCGGGCCAGTCCACGCCGAACCGCGGCGCGCCTCGAATTCGGGCGCCCTTGCCGCCGGCATTCTCGGCGGCCTGATCACGCTTCTCGGCGCCGGCGGCCTGCAATATGCCGGATTCCTGCCGGCGCTCGGACCCGCTAGGGGCGACACTGCCGTCGAACAGAACCTTGCCGGCGAGGTCGAAGCGATCAAGGCCAAGCTCGCTGCAGCCCCCGCATCTTCGGCAAGCGTCGATCTCGGCCCGCTGGAAGCCCGCATCGCCGAACTGGAAAAGAAGATCGGCGAAGGCGGAAATAGCGCCACGGCCGATCTCTCCGGTCTCGATGCCCAGCTCACCAGCCTGACCAGCGAGATCGCGACGCTGAAATCAGCCCTTGCCGATACCCGGCAATCGACCGAAACGGCGAAATCCGAGCTTTCGACCCGCATCGAGGCGGCAGAGAAGAAGATCGACGAACCGGCCAGCGACGTGCAGCTCGCCCGCGCCGTGGCCGTCACCGCGCTGAAAACGGCGATCGACCGCGGCGGGCCGTTCCTCGCCGAACTCGACGCCCTGAAGAGTATCGCCGCCACCGATCCGGCCGTCACCGGCCTTGCCGGCGACGCCGCACTCGGCGTTTCGCCGCGCGCCGATCTGGTGCGCGACTTTCCGGCAACCGCCGATGCGATGCTGGAAGCCACCCGGCACAGCGACCCCGACCAGGGCATTTTCTCCCGCCTGATGGACAGCGCCTCGTCCGCCATCCGCATCCGCCCCGTCGGCAGCGTCGAGGGAGACGGGCCCGAAGCGGTCGTCGCCCGCATCGAGGACAAGCTGACCAATGGCGACCTGAAGGGCGCGAGCATCGAATGGCAGGCACTGCCTGAACCGGCGAAAACCGCCGGAGCCGATTTCAAGACCCGGCTCGACCAGCGCATCCGCGTCGAAGGTTTGATCGACGCGGCCGTTGCGGGCGCCATGACGGCCAACCAGGGCTAAGGAAGAGTTCATGATCCGTATTCTGTTCTACGTTCTCATCGTCCTTGCTCTCGGCGCCGGCTTTGCCTGGCTGGCCGACCGTCCCGGCGAATTGTCGCTGATCTGGCAGGGAAGCCGCGTCGAGATGAGCCTGATGGTGGCAGCGACGCTGCTCGCTTCGTTGATCGCCGCCGTCCTCATCGTCGTCTGGCTGATCCGCGTCGTCTGGCTGTCGCCGCACTCGATCTCGCGCTATTTCCGCGCCCGCAAGCGCGACCGCGGCTACCAGGCACTGTCGACCGGCCTGATCGCAGCCGGCGCGGGCGACAGCGCCCTTGCCCGCAAGATGACGGCGCGCACGCGCGGCCTGTTGAGTTCCGACCAGGAGCCGCTGATCCACCTTCTGGAAGCGCAGACGGCGCTGATCGAGGGCAAATATGACGACGCCCGCAAGAAGTTCGAACTGATGGCGGACGACCCGGAGACGCGCGAACTCGGCCTTCGCGGCCTCTATCTCGAAGCCAAGCGGCTGGGCGCCAACGAGGCCGCGCGGCAATTTGCCGAGCGCGCCGCCGACAAGGCGCCGCATCTGCCCTGGGCGATGCTGGCAGCGCTCGAGTATCGCAGCCAGGCCGGCCAGTGGGACGAAGCCATCCGCCTTCTCGACCAGAGCCGCGCCAGCCACGTCATCGACCGCAAGGATGCCGACCGCAAGAAGGCCGTGCTGCTGACGGCCCGTGCCACCGAAAAGCTCGAGGCCGATCCGAAAGGCGCCCGCGACGACGCGCTGGCCGCCCTGAAACTCGCCGACGACCTGGTGCCGGCCGGCCTCATCGCCGCCAAGGCGCTGTTTCGCGAAGACAACCTGCGCAAGGCGGCCTCCATCCTGGAAAAGCTCTGGAAGCAGGAACCGCATCCGGAAATCGCCAGGCTCTACGTCCGCGCCCGCAGCGGCGATTCGGCCCTTGACCGCCTGAAGCGGGCAAGCAAGCTCGAGGCGCTCAGGCCGAACAATGCGGTGGCCTTGGCCGCGGTTGCCGAAAGCGCCCTGGAAGCCCGCGAACTGCCCTTGGCGCGATCGAAGGCGGAGGCCGCGGCCCGTATCCAGCCGACGGAGGGCATCTTCCTGCTGCTTGCCGATATCGAGGAGGCCGATACCGGCGATGACGGCCGCATCCGCCACTGGATGAACCAGGCGCTGAAGAGCCCGCGCGATCCGGCCTGGACGGCCGATGGCGTCACCTCGCCCGAGTGGCTGCCGGTCTCGCCCGTCAGCGGCCGTCTCGACGCCTTCGAATGGAAACAGCCGGTCGGCCAGATTGCCGGCCCGGTCGAAGAGGGCACGCTGGAAGCGGCAGACGCGGCGATCCGCAGCCTGCCGCCGGTTGCCGTCACCCACCAGCGCGCCGAGCCGGAGCCCCAGCAGGCCGAGACGCCGGCAAAGCCGAAGCACGTCATCGAAATCCCAGAGAAAGCCGAGGAGGTGGTCGAGACCACCGCCGTGCCGGCACCAGGCGAATCGGCGGTCGTGCCGGAGCCCGTGAAGGTCGGAAAGAAACCGGCGCCGGCCAAGACCGAAGAGCCTGTCGTCGAGCCGTTCTTCGGCCGCCCGCCGGATGATCCGGGCGTGCGCGATGACAGCGACAAGCCGCTGGCAAAAGCGAGCTTCCGCCTGTTTTGAGAACCTCCGACCTTCGACGGACCCGCATGTTTGACAGATTCAAGACTTTCCTCGACAGCCTGACCGGACACGGGCATGCCTCCTTGATCGAGCCCGGCGATCCGCGCATCGCCATCATGGCGCTCTGCATTCAGGTGATGGAGGCCGACGGCGAGACCGACGAGAAGGAGCGCCGCAAGGTGCGCTCGATGATCAAGGATCACTACAAGCTGGACGATGCGGCACTCGACGCCCTGATCGCCGCCGGCGAGACGGCCGAGAGCGAGGCGATCGACTATTTCCGTTTCACATCCGACATCAAACGGCATTTTTCCGAGGAACAGCGGATCGACCTGATCGGCATGTTGTGGGAGATTGTCTATGCAGATGGCAAACGCAGCGAAATGGAAGACCATGTGATCTGGCGCATCGCCGATCTTCTTGGCGTTTCCGGCAGGGACAGGATCATCAAGCGGCAGGAGGTGGCCGCCAGATTCAGGATCGCGGAGGAGGAGACCGCGCAACAGGAAAAGTGAGATGCTTTTCGACGACCGCACGTTCTACACGCGCACGACCGGCAAGCCGGTCCTGATCATCCTGCATCAGGAACGCTCCAGTCCCGGACGGGTCGGACATCTGCTGCTGGAGAAAGGCTTCAGCCTCGACATCCGGCGCCCGGTGCTGGGCGAGGCGCTACCTGCAACGCTCGAAGATCATGCCGGCGCCGTTGTGTTCGGCGGGCCGATGAGCGCCAACGACGACGAGGAGTTCATCCGCCGCGAGATCGACTGGCTCTCCGTGCCGCTTACGGAAAACAAGCCGTTCCTCGGCATCTGCCTCGGCGCCCAGATGCTGGTCCGGCATTTGGGCGGCGTCGTCGCGCCGCATCATGAGGGGCTGACCGAAATCGGCTGGTATCCGCTGGAAGCGACCGAGAAGGGCCGCGCGCTGATGGAATGGCCGTCGATGGTCTACCAGTTCCACCGCGAAGGGTTCGACCTGCCGGTCGGCGCCGAACTGCTGGCGTCGGGCAGCACCTATCCCAACCAGGCCTTCCGCTATGGCGAGAATGCCTGGGGCATCCAGTTTCACGGCGAGCTGACACGGGTCATGATGCATCGATGGGTCGTGCACGGCGCACACCGCTTTGAGCTACCCGGCGCGCAGGTCGGCCGAGCGCATCTGGAAGGCCGGATGGACCATGACGGCCCTCTGCGCGACTGGATGGACCGGTTCCTCACCCACATCTTCCAGCGCCAGGGGGAGACCATGGCAGCCTGATCGATCAGGCCTTCTGCTTGGGGGCTTCGAGCGAATCGATCTCGCGCAACTGCGGGAAACCGAGCGCCCAGATGACGGCGACGGCAAGCGTGCCGATGCCGCCGACCACGACCGCCGGAACCGCGCCGATGACATGCGCCATAGTCCCCGCCCGGAACTCGCCAAGCTCGTTCGAGGCACCGACGAACACCATGTTGACGGCATTCACGCGGCCGCGCACGGCATCCGGCGTCCACAGCGCAATCAGCGTCTCGCGCACATAGACCGAGATCATGTCCGCCCCGCCCATCAGCATCAGCGCCGCGATCGACAGCCAGGCGAGCTGCGACAGGCCGAAGACAACCGTGCCGATGCCGAACAGCGCGACGCCGGCAAACATCAACACGCCGGCATTGTGGCGGATCGGATAGGCCGCAAGCGTGATCGCAACGAGGATCGCGCCGACGCCGGGTGCTGCCCTGAGCAGGCCGAGGCCGAAGGGGCCGAGCACCAGGATCTCGCTGGCAAAGACCGGCATCAGCGCCACGGCGCCACCGAGCAGAACGGCAAAGAGATCGAGAGAGATCGCGCCGAGCACGACCTTTTCCCTGCGGATGAACCGGAACCCGGCTAGAACCGAGGTCCAGTCGCGCGGCCCGCTGAGGCTGTGCTGCGCCGGCTTTTCGATCATGAGAATGAGGATGGCCGCCAGCACGAGGAAGGCAAGCGCGACCGAATAGGCGACCACGGCGCTGAGGCCGTAAAGCAGACCGCCGGCGACCGGACCGAGGATCGCCGCCGTCTGCCAGGAGGACGAGTTCCAGGCGATCGCATTGGACAGGTCATGGGCAGGAACGAGATTGGGCGCCAGCGACTGCACCGCCGGCGCCATGAAGGCGCGCTCGATGCCGAAGACGATCAGGATGGCAAAGACGGGCCAGGCCGAGAACGCGTCGGCGATCGTCAGCCCCAGGAGAGCAGCCGCGCAGAGGGCGCTGATGATCATGCAGATCGAAACGATCGCCCGGCGGCTATGACGGTCAGCCACCGAACCTGTGACCAGGATAAGAAGGAACGACGGCAGGAACTGGAGGAGACCGATCAGGCCGAGATAAAGCGTGTTCTGCGTCTGCGCGTACATCTGCCAGCCGACCGAGACGCTGACGATCTGGATGGCGAATGAGGCGAGAAAGCGGGCAAAGAAGAATCGAGCGTAGGAGACATGCCGGAATGCGGCGAACCGGTCAGCACCGTTGATGGTGGACATGCGGCAATCTTTCCGAAGAACGGCCGGAGAATGGCCCCGCCGTATTAAACATGTTTAGCCCGGCACGAAGCACGGACTTGCCGGTTTAGTCGTCAATGTCTACATGTCTGTCAACAACGAATTGGAGACCGGCATGCTTGCTGTCATTGCGACCCTGAATTTCATTATCAACATTGCGTGGTTCCTGGTCATCGCCTCGGCCATCTTTTCCTGGCTCTACGCATTCAACGTCATCAACGTCAACAACAACGCCATCAACATGATCGGGCGCTCGCTCTACCAGCTGACCGAGCCGCTCTACCGGCCGATCCGCCGGATGCTGCCGGACATGGGCGGTGTCGACCTGTCGCCGCTGGTGGTCTTGGTCATCCTCTATTTCATCTGGTATTTCCTGAACACGACCGTTGCCGCTGCCCTGCTCAGCTGAACCGGCATTTCTCGCAGACAACAAAAAACCTCCGGATCGTCGTGATCCGGAGGTTTTTATTTGCGGTGCGCGGGCTTGTTCGGCCCCCGCTTACTTCGCCGTCTTGGCGCGCTCGATGGCTTCGCTGATCAGTTGCTTGGCGACCGACGCATCCTTCCAGCCGAAGATCTTCACCCACTTGCCGGGCTCCAGATCCTTGTAGTGCTCGAAGAAATGCTCGATCTGCTGCAGGGTGATCTCCGGCAGGTCGGTATAGTCCTTCACCTTGTCGTAGCGCTTGGTAAGGTGATAGTTCGGCACGGCAATGACCTTTTCGTCCTTGCCGGAATTGTCTTCCATCATCATCACGCCGATCGGGCGAACGTTGATGACGCAGCCCGGAACCAGCGGCCGGGTCGAGGCGATCAGCACGTCGATCGGGTCGCCGTCATCCGACAGCGTATGCGGTACGAAGCCGTAATTGCCGGGATAGGTCATCGGCGTATAGAGGAAACGGTCGACCACCAGCGTGCCGGCTTCCTTGTCCATCTCGTACTTGATCGGATGGCCGCCAACCGGAACCTCGACGATCACGTTGACATCTTCAGGCGGATTCTTGCCGATCGAAATTGCATCAATACGCATGTTTTCTCCCAGGGGTCTGAGTTTGGCTGGCGAGTCCGATAAAGGGAAACATGCCGCGGCGCAACATTACTTTCGTCATGAGCGGAAAAATGCGACCTTTAAGCGAATAATCGCGGATGCCGGAACGTAACCGGGTATGAGGAGCGCTGATGATATCCCCCACAGGCACAATTCCGCTGATCCTTCTCGTGGCGCTGGCGCCCGCCGCCGCCCGCGCCAATGACAGCATCTATACCGATTTGGACACCGATCATTGCAAGACGCTTTCGCCGGAAGACGTCGAAGGCGGCGGCATCTCGTTGCAGTGCAAGGGCCTGACGGACTACGCGGTCTACTTCAAGGAAGGCGACCTGCGGCAGAGCATCCTCTACGGCCACGCCAGCCAGGCCTATATCGACGGTGTCTTCGAAAGCTTCGAGCCGTTCAATCATACGGGGCGAAAGATCGAATGGCGGCTCGGCCAGGACGGCAAGCCGAGGGCGACCATTCTCCGGTGGTTCCTCGAAAATATCGATCAAGCCACCGGCGAGCCGTCTCCGAAGGTCAAAGGCCAGGTTCTCGTCGTGTCGAAAGTGGCAGGGCAAGACGGGATGGGCTGCGTGGTCGGTTACGTCGATGCGCTTGCCAATCCGGCGCCCAACACGCTTGCCCGGCAAATCGCCGACGCGAAGGCCGATGGTTTCGTCTGTGGCAGGGACAAGGCGGAGTTTCACGGCAAGCGCGGGCCGACGGCAGCCGAACCCACGCGCATTTTCCCGGAGTAGCGCGGCTCAGTCCCAGATATAGCCGATTTTCTTGAGACTTTTGCCGCCGAAGTCTTCCATCCCCTCGCAGACGTCGTGTCCGCCGGCCATGCGGAAGAAACGGTCGGCATGATGGCTGTCTTCCAGGCACCAGACGACGAGGCCCTTGCAGCCGAGCGATTTCAGCAGGCTCTTGGCCTCGCCGAACAGTATGCGGCCGAGGCCGATGCCCTGATATTCCGGCCGCAGGTAGATCTCGTAGACCTCGCCTTCCTGCGGCAGGGAGCGGGCACGGTTGAGGCCGAGCGTCGCATAACCGGCGATTACACCCGCCACCTCGATGACGAGCAAGGTCGAGGGACCCCGCGTCGCCTTGCGCCACCACGTATGATCGCGCCGGTCCACCATCTGGTTCAGCGGCTTGTGCGGAATGAGCCCGCCATAGGCCTGGAGCCAGGAAACGCGGTGGACGTCAGAGATGGCCGTCGCATCTCTTGGTTCACCGGGCCGCACCTCGATCGATAGTGTTTTCATATCGCGACTCTAGACCTGTGCCGAGCAAACAGGAATCCCATCCAAGCCCTGTCTTTAACTAACTCACAGGCAACTTATGGGGACAACAATCAAAAGTTAACGCTTTTTTAACTTTTCCGGCAAGCGCCAAAAATTGCAACACACAACAACGCACAACAAATAGGGCGCGTCGCCGCCCGCGCGCGAAACGGATGGAGCCGCACGGTCATCGTCTTCGAATTTCTGGAAACTCACGCGCAGAAAAACGCCAGCGGCCGTAAAATACGGCAACGCAGCATGGAACTTTCCCGCTCCCCGCGCGTTTCGATACGTCCAGTCCCGACCTGCGCATGTCGTTGCGGAGCGGGAGGATCACCACCGCGGCCCCTTCTTCCGGCCTCGGCTTCTAGGGAAGTAGGGCGTTTCGAATGCTGGTCAAGCTCAGGCAGCGGAAATCCCGACACACGATCGACTCATCGTTCAGCGGCACACCCTCGTGCCCCTCATGGAGCAGCCGATGAAAAACCTCTCAGCAGACAGGCGCATGATCAAGATTGCAATGGCGGCTCCGTATCTCGAACGGGACGAAGAGCAGGCTTTGGCGCTGGCTTGGAAGGACCACAACGATCAGGAGGCACGCAACAAGATCGCCATGGCCCATATGCGTCTGGTGATCTCGATGGCGGCGAAATTCCGCAATTTCGGCCTGCCGATGAGCGATCTGGTGCAGGAAGGCCATATCGGCCTCCTGGAAGCCGCGGCCCGCTTCGAACCCAGCCGCGAGGTGCGGTTCTCGACCTATGCCAGCTGGTGGATCCGCGCCTCGATGCAGGACTACGTGCTGCGCAACTGGTCGATCGTGCGCGGAGGCACCTCTTCGGCGCAGAAAGCCCTGTTCTTCAACCTGCGCCGGCTGCGCGCCAAGCTCGCCCAGGGCGACCGGCAGCTGACGGCCCGCGCCGTGCATGAGGAGATCGCCCTGGCGCTCGGTGTCAGCCTCGCCGACGTACAGACAATGGATGCCCGCCTCTCCAGCAACGACGCCTCGCTGCAGGCGCCGATCTCGTCGGGCGATGCCGACAGCGGCGAGCGGCTCGATCTTCTCGCCAGCGATGCGCCGCTGCCGGACGAGCAAGTTTCGGAGATCATTGATCAGGAACGGCGGCGTATCTGGCTCAGCCATGCACTTTGCCAGCTGAACGAGCGGGAAATGAAAATCATCCGCGCCCGCCGGCTGTCGGAAGAGAGCGCCACGCTGGAAGAACTCGGCGCCGATCTCGGCATCTCCAAGGAACGCGTCCGCCAGATCGAGACCCGGGCGCTGGAAAAGCTCCGGATCGCGCTTGTCGCGGAAGCCCCGGTGCTGGCGACGCTGCCGCATTGAGCGCCATGCCGGCACCCGGCCACCGAGGCAAAAGCCGGCCGAGCTGTCATGACCGTGGAGGTGCGGTGCTGCCGCGGCTAACCAGCGTCACGTCGAGGGTTTCCTGCGCGTCGGGCAACGCGCCGCCAAGGATGGCGCTTACCGCCCTGCGCGCAATCTCGTCGAGCGGCTGTGCAATGGTCGTCAGCCCCGGACTGGCCGTCGCGGCTTCGGGGACGTCATCAAAACCAATCACGGAGACATCGCCGGGCACCTTGAAGCCACGCGCGGCGAGCCATTGCATGGCGAAAAGCGCAATGCGGTCGGACATCGCCAGGATGGCCGTCGGTGGCGCCGGCATTGCAAACAGGGCATCGAGTGCCGCATCGACGCTCGATCGATCGTTGCGCGTGCCGTGCACGGGCACGCTTGCAGGCTCTATGCCGAATTCTTCCAACGCCTGCCGATAGCCGAGCAGGCGGTCGCGCGATGTCGATTTCAAGGATCGAGCCGCTTGCCCGGGCGCTGTCGCCCCGACAGGATCGCCAAATTGGTCTATTGCCAGAACGGCAAAACGACGATGCCCGAGATCGGCCAGATGTCGCGCTGCCATGGCCGCGCCAGCAAGGTTATCGATGCCGATCACCGGGATGGACGTGTCCGCGCCGCCGAGCGCAAGGGCGATGAACGGCAACTGTCGCCGCCTTGTCAGTTCCACGAGCCTTTCGCCGCCTTCCACGCACAACAGGATGAAGCCATCGACAAGCGCGCTGTTGATGTTCCAGGCCAGTTTTTGCTGATTCTGCGCCGACACCAGCGCGATGCCGGTGCCGGTGGCGTCGCACACGGCCGCGATCTTCGTCATCAGCGCCCGCGCCCAAGGATCCTCGAAGAAATACGCCAGCGGTTCGACGGAAGCGACGCCGATGGCGTTGACCCGCCCGGCCCTCAGCAAGCGCCCTTTCATGTCCGGCCCGGCATAGCCGAGCTCCCTGGCAGTGGCGAGCACCCGCTCGCGCACCTCTTCGCGCACCACCTCCGGCCGGCCGAAGACGTTCGATGCCGTTCCTTGCGATACGCCCGCCGCCTTGGCGACATCAGCCAGTCTTACATGCCCTTTTGCCACGGCGACCTCATACTCCCCGAACCGGCATCACCCTAGCAGAGTATTGTATCGATTCAAATCTCTTGACATTTTTCCGCAAGCGCGTAGATTTTGAATCGGTTCAAATGTGCGTGCCCAATCGTTGAATCGATTCAATATGGAGACTCCCATGATCCCGATCGCCTGCCTGTTCAAGGACCTCTACAATGATCGCTGGGGCAATCCGCGCTATCCCAATCCGGGCGATGCACGGGCCTGCGCAGGGCCGCCCCGCCTTCGCGCGCGCCGGCCAAGCGCCTGGTCCCTCACCATCCCGATCGATCGCCGCCTGAGATAGCCGGTTACGCAGCTTGTCCAAGTTGGCGGAGCCCGGAAAAGACCGGGCCATTTCCTCGCTGACCTATTCCGAAATGATCTTGATCCTGTCGCCAGGCCTGACCGTCGACGTCACCTGCATCGCGTTGATCAGGCGGAAGAGATCGAGCTTGCGGTCGGTGCCCATCATCCGGGCGGAAAGCGTCGCCAGCGTATCGCCGGGCCGGGCCGTGACGACGCGGATACGCAGCGGCTTCAGGGCGGCCGCTTCCTGCGGCGTCATGCGGCGGAACGAGGCCCGCAGGATTTCGGCGGTCGGCTCGAGGCTCGGCGCGCCCTTCGGTACCGCTGTCAGGAAGCGGTAGATCTGCGTATCGATGCGGATCACCGTGACGTCGAAATCCCACCGCTCGGCCGAGGCGCGCGCGGTCGCGGCCTCGAGCCCGTTGATCGTGATCGGTCGGATGGTGTCGGGCTTAAGGCCCGTGACCCAGCCGCTGGCGATATAGTCGGTCAGGCTGCGGCGCTGCGTATCGGCGACGCCGTCGAAGCGAATGGCGACCTCGCCCGGTCCGGTCGCCAGCACCGCTTCCGCCTTGTTGTCGATCTGGAAGCCGGCCGGCACGTCGAATCGAATGCCGAGCTTGCCGTGCAGGAATGTCTGGCCGCGGACATAGCCCTCCTGCGGGCTGTCGCCGTACAGCAGCCCGTCGATACCGGCCAGATAATAGTCGCGGCCGCGATCGCCGACCGTTCCCTCCGCCCCGAAAGCCCGCGCATGGCGACGGGCAAGGTCTACCCGCTGCGGCGCGCTCGGGTGGCTCGACAGGAAGTCGAGGCTCTGGTCGCTGTCCGGATCGACCGAGGAAAACCGGCTATAGGCCGCCATCGCATCGAGGAAACGGGCGGCCGCGTAGGGATCGTAGCCGGCCTCGCCGAGCATCCGCACGCCGATGACGTCGGCCTGCAGTTCCTGGTTTCGCGAGAACGCCGCAAGCCTGAGCTTGCCGCGCGCAAGCGCCTGCTTGCCGGCGAGATCGCTGGAGAGCACTTCGGAGACGACGCGGCTGGCGATCACCTCCGCCTCCTCGCGCTGCTGCCGCTCGATGCCGTGATTGGCCGTCACATGCGCCATCTCGTGCGACAGCACCGCGGCCACTTCCGACGCGTCATCGGCAAGCGCCAACAGGCCGCGGGTGACATAGAGATAGCCGCCGGGCAGCGCAAACGCGTTGATCGCCGGCGAGTTCAGGATGGTGATGCGGTAGGACTGGTTCGGATTTTCCGAGACCGCCGTCAGCGCGCCGGTGATCCGGGCAACGAGACGCTCGGTCTTCTCGTCCTTGTATTCGCCGCCATAGCTCGCGACGATGCGCGGATGCTCGCGGGCGCCGACCTGGGCGCGCGGGTCGTTCTTCTGCACCTCCTCGACGATCTGCGGCGTCGAGGACGGCGCGACCTTCGGCTCATAGGTCTGTTCGATCACCGACTGGCACCCGACGAGCAGCAGCATGCCGGCGAGCGCGCCTGCCGCACGCAAGGATACGCCGGAGCTTTTCTCCGAAGACTGCGGATCCGTGCCTGTCGTTCTGTTCATGCCTCAGCTCGTTTCCAGTCTTTCGGGCCAGCCGCGCGAATATCCCTGCGGTCGGCCGCCAGGGAAATTCGATATTCTTTACAGCCGCGTACATAGGTCAGGCGGCGATCACAGCAATACTGCTGTAGCCTATCTGCGCCACGCGTGCCTAGCATATGCCCATAGAAATAGTTGCCCCGTGATATCCCTGCAACGGACACGCGAGCATGGCGCCGCGGGGATTTCGCGCTTGGCCGTCGCATAGGCCAACGTTCAAATTGTGGCAATCATCGCAAGCGATGTTCATTTTCCGAGAAAGCGCGCGACGACCGGACTATCGGTGTGGTTGAGGAATTGCGCCTTGGGTTGGTGCAGCAGGACGCGGCCCTCGTCGAGGAAGATGACGCTGTCGGCCAGCGCCCGCACGTCGTCCGGATGGTGCGTGACGACCAGCATCGTATTGCCTTCCTGCGCGTGCAGGTCGAGGAGCAGGCGGGTCATGCCGGAGCGCAAGCCCGGGTCGAGCGCCGCGAAGGGCTCGTCGAGAAGAAGGACAGGTTTGCGCCGGACCAAGGCGCGCGCCAACGCCACCCGCTGGCGCTCGCCGCCGGAGAGCGTCGGCGGCAGCCGCTTGCCGAAACCTTCGAGCCCGACGCGCATCAGCGCCGAGGCAACCTTTCCGCGCTCCTTCACGCCCAGCCTCAGGGCCGGATCAATGCCGAGCGCGATATTGGTGGCGACGTCGAGATGCGAAAACAGGTTGTGTTCCTGGAAGATCACCGAGACCGGCCGGTCGGCCGGATCGCGGCTGGCGACATTTTCGCCGAGGATCTCGACCACACCCGCATCCGGGGTCTCGAAACCGGCGACGATATTAAGGAGGGTCGATTTGCCGGAGCCCGAGGCGCCGGTAATGGCAACGATCTCGCCTTTCCGGATCGTGCAATCGAAGTGCAGTTCCGTCTTGTCGAACTTCACCCGCACGCCGCCGAGGCGAATGGCGGTCTGCGTGTCACGCGGCGGCATTTTTGCTCCCCTGGTCATACTTCGCCGCAGATGGCGTGCCGGCGATGGTCAGCGCGAGGCAGACCAGGCCGAGAAACAGCGCGAGCCCCGCCGCATCGGTGGAGCGGTAGCTGCCCATCCGGCTATAGAGCAGCCAGGGCAGCGTGACCATATCCTGCGACCCGAACAGCGCCACGGCGCCGAGATCGCCGAGCGACAGGGCGCAGGCAAAGGACAGCGCCATCAGCACCGGCTTGCGCAGCACCGGCCAGTCGACGAACCGCAGCCGGTGCCAGCCGCCGAGACCGAGGCTCGCGGCAAGCCTGCCGGTGCGAGCCGAATGGCTGGCGATCGCCGGCTCCAGCACGCGGTAGACGAAGGGCAGCGCCATCAGCATGTTGATCAGGATGACCAGCAGCGGCGCAAAGGCGGCGACATCGCCGAGCGGCCGCAGCAGCAGGAACCACCCCGCCCCCAGCACGACGGGCGGCACCAGCAGCACCAGCGACGCACTCATCGAGATAAGGCCGGCAAATTCGCGATGGAGCTTCGGTGGGCGTCTCGGCGCGAGCGCGACCTGCCGCGAACGGATCATCAGCGCCGTCACCGCGACGCAGAGCGTGCCTGACACAAGCGCAATGACAAGGCTGGTGACAAGGGCCCGCTGCACCATCGGATCACCCATGAGTTTCCAGAGATCGGATTGCAGACCGGAGGCGATGACGGAGCCGAGCGGCAGTGCAAGGAACACCACCGCCAATACGATGACCAGGCCGTCGCCCGCCTTGCCGGAGAGATTGCGGCCGTCGAAGCGCCTGACCTCGCGACCGCTGCCATGGCCTTCCTCCACGCCTGGCGTCAACAGGCGCATCGCCACCAGCAAGACCCCCGTCAGGGCAATCTGCAGCAGCGAGAGGGCGATCGCGCGGGGCGGATCGAAATCGAAGCGCAGCGCCTGATAGATCGCCACCTCGATGGTACTCGCCGCCGGCCCGCCGCCGAGCGTCAGCACCAGGGTAAAGCTGGTGATGCAGAGCATGAAGATCAGGCCGGCAATGCCGGGCAGCAGACCGCGAATGGCAGGCCACTCGATGAAGCGGAAGATCGAAAGCGGCCGCATGCCGAGATTGGCGCCGACCAGCCAGTATTCGCCGGGAATGCGTTCCAGCCCGCCGAGCATCAGCCGTGCGGCCAGCGGCAGGTTGAAGAACACATGCGCCAAGAGGATGCCGGACAGGCCGTAGATGCTGATCGGCTGATCCAGCCCCAGCCAGGCAAGCGCCGTGTTGAGCAATCCCTGCCGTCCCCAGATACCGATCAGCCCCAGGGCGGCGACCAGCGCCGGCAGGCCAAGCGGCAGCGCCAGCAACCGGATGACCCAGACACGCCCGGGAAAGGAGGGTTGCCGCGCCAGCGCGCGGGCAACAGGAATGGCGAGCATGATCGACAGGAATGTCGACAGCGCGGCCTGAAGCAGCGTGAACCGCATGACGCGCCAGACATAGGCGTCGAACAAGCCGGCTTGCCCCGCCGCACCCGGCTCATCGAAGGCAAGCAGGGCATAGGCGGCGAGGCAGACGAACAGCACGATGCCGCCGAGGCAGAGCGCGCCGGCGGCAACCGTGAAACGTCTCTCGATGCGCTCGATCATGCTGTCCTTAGTCTGCTTTCCTGGCCAGTACCTCGCCCCGGACCTTTGCCGCGCATGCTGGTCGAGCGGGCTTGCCCGGGGCTGTCCCCCCTTTCTCCCGGGGGGAGCTATTGCATATGGAACGGCGAGGGCGCCGCTGGCTCCCTCTTCTCCCTTGCGGGGAGAAGTGCCGAGCGCATGCGAGGCGATGAGGGGGCTTCAGGCACGACATTGGCGCTTCGCGCACCCCCTCATCTGCCCTTCGGGGCATCTTCTCCCCAGGGGGAGAAGGAAGGCTCCGATCAGTTCTTGCTCATGGCGGCGAGCCACTCGTCGATCCAGGCCTTGCGGTTGGCGGCAACCTCGTCCGACGACATCAGGAAGGTTTTTGCCGGATTGATGAGCTTGCCGAAAGCATCCGGCAGCGGCTCCTTGGTGGCGGCCACCGGCATCATCCAGTTGGTCGTCGGGATGATCGACTGGAACTCCGGTCCGGTGGCGAAGGAGAGGAAATCCCTGGCAAGCGCCGGATCCTTGGCATTCTTCGTCATGCCGGCCACTTCGACCTGGATGTAGTGACCTTCCGAAAAGGCCGCCGCCTGGTAGCGGTCGGTGTTTTCCGCCACCATGTGGTAGGCGGGCGAGGTTGTGTAGGACAAGACCATCGGCGCCTCGCCCTTGGTGAACAGGCCGTAAGCCTCGGACCAGCCGGGCGTAACCGTCAGGACACGATCCCTGAGCTTCGCCCAGGCGCTACCTGCCTGATCGCCATAGACCGACTTGACCCACAGCAACAGGCCGAGGCCCGGCGTCGAGGTGCGCGGATCCTCGATGACGATCTTCTGGGAGGGATCGCCCTCGACCAGCTCCTTCAGGCTCTTCGGCGGCTCCTTCATCGTCTCGGTGTCGTAGATCACCGCGAAGTGGCCGTAGTCGTAGGGAACGAAGGTATCGTCGGTGAAGCCGCCGGGTACCTTGACGGCGGAGAGATCGAGGTCATGCGGCGCGAAGAAACCGGTCGCCTTGGCTTCGGAGACGAGATTGGTGTCGAGGCCGAGTACGATATCGGCCTTGGTGGCCGCACCCTCGAGCTTCAGCCGGGTCAAAAGCTCGACGCCGTCGGCGACGCTGACATACTCGACCTTGCAGTCGCAGGTCTTCTCGAAGGCTTCCGCGACCTTGGCGGCCGGGCCCCATTCGCTGGTGAAGCTTTCATAGGTGTAGACGGTCAGCGTCTTGTCGGCGGCCGCCGCGGAAGATGCCGTGGTGATTGCGGCAATTGCCGCCAGAAAGGGAATGAATGCCTTGCGCATCGGCGCCTCCGTTAAATCCAAGTGTTGGGAATAGGGCGCTGACATGTGCCGTCTAATCCCTCCGCCGGTGCAAACCGGATCAGGTTCCGCGGGTTGGCTTGTCAAAGCCTCTCAGCCGATCGGTCCAGATGGGACAAACGGCACCCCGTTAGAGCAGCAGGAGATTTAGACCCGCGTCACATGCTTGGCAAGAGCCTTCGACCGGCCACGAACGGCCTAGAGGACAGGCTTTTGCGGCAGCCGGACGGATTTGAGGCTGATGGCGGCGACGAGCGCGATCAGGGCGATGCCGACCGCGGTCAGGAACAGCGGCTGGAAGGCGGCCGTGTAGCTTTCCGCGACCAGATGGCGCGTCGCCTCCGGCAGGGCCGAAATTGCCAGCGGCGTCAGCTTTTCGATATCGGCGACGCCCGGAATCTCGGCGGCGTGCCGCGTCAACCCGGCGGCGATGATCGCGCCGTAGATGGAGATGGCGACCGATGCGCCCCCCATCCGCGCCAGAGTGATCGCGCCGGTGGCAGCCCCGACATCGCCGCGGGCGGCGAGGTTTTGCACCCCGATGATCGGCACCTGCTGGCCGAAACCGCCGCCGATCCCATGCAGCGCCATGATGGCGCAGATGACGAAGATCGGCGTGCCGGGCTGGATCTGGCTGCAGAGCGCTAGCGCGAGCGCCATCAGACCGGCGCTGATGATCGAAAACGGCTTGTAGCGCCCGGTCAGCGAAATCAACCGCCCGGCAATCAGCGAGCCGCAGACGATGCCGCCGGTCAGCGTGATGAACAGCAGCCCGCCGACAGACGGCGACAGCCCGGTCGTGGTCTGCAGGAAGAGTGCGTAGTAGTTGACCGTGCCGATGCCGATGGCGCCGCTCGCCAGCGAAATGACCAGGAGCAGGTTGAACGTCGGATTGCGGAAGAGCGTCAGCGGGACGATCGGCTCCGGCGCGCGCTTCTCGACGAACACCCACAGCATGGCGCAGATCAGACCGGCGACGACCACGGCCAGGCTGCCCGGCGACAACAGGGAGCCGAACAGTTCGGCGCTATCGCCCAGCAGAACGGTGCAGGCGATCGCCCCGGCCAGAAGCAGCGCGCCGGCGTAGTCGATCTTCGGCAGGCGCGTCGGTCGGCGATAGGGCAGGAAGACGAACAGGCCGGCAAGCACCACGACGCCGATCGGAATATTGACGAGGAAGATCGACCGCCAGCCGAAGAGGTCGCTCATCGTGCCGCCGAGCACCGGGCCGATGGCGCCGGACGCCATCAGCACGAGGCTCGAATAGCTCTGGTAGCGGGCGCGCTCGCGCGGCTCGAACAGGTCGGCGGTGATGGAAAAGATCGACACCATGATGCCGCCGCCGCCGAGCCCCTGCAACACGCGCGCCCCAATCAGCGTGTTCATCGATACGGCGAGCCCGCAGGCGACCGAGCCCAGCGTGAAGATCGCCACCGCCGCAAGCATCACATATTTGCGGCCGAACAGGTCGCCGAGCTTGCCGAACAGCGGCATCACCGCGCAGGTGGCGAGCAGATAGGCGGAACCGATCCAGCTGAACCGCTCCATTTCGCCGAACTCGCCGACGATGGTCGGCAGCGCGGTGGCGACGATCTGGTTGTCGAGGGTCGCCATGAACAGCGCCGTCATCAGGAAGAAAAAGAGAGTGAGGCGAAGCGCCTGGCTCGAAACGAGCGGCGCCGGCGGGACTTGCGTGTCCATGGGATGACTCCGGTTGAGATGGGCAATTTATGTGCTTTTAGCATATATTTGTCAACAGCACATTTATGTCGTCAGCATATTATGCTTTATGCTGCTCCGCACCTCTGCTATGCTCCGCCCATGGAACATCAAGCCTCTCGCCACCAACCCGATACGGAAGACCTCGACTCGGAAGCCCATCGCGCCTGGATCGGCCAGTCGATGGGGCGCTGGCGGGTGCTGATCGGCCGGCGGGTGCTGGCCCGCCTCGCCATCGACAAGATCGGGCTGGAGCTCACCCATCTCGAGGTGCTCGAGGCCGTTCGCCGCGCCGAACCGGAGGGCGAGGTGACGGTCGGCGCGATCGCCGATTTCCTGCGCATCGACCCTTCGCGCGCCAGCCGCATCGTCAGCGACATGGTGGCGCGCGGGGCGCTCCGGCGCGAGGCCTCGCAGGCCGACGCCCGCCGCATCCTGGTGGTAATGACCGACGTGGGAAAAAAAATGACGGCCGAGGTGCAGGCGGTCAAACGCGGCGTCATCGAGAGCGTGCTTGCCGACTGGCCGGAAGAAGACGTCGCCGCCTTCGCCCGCCTCTTCGACCGGTTCGTTACCGGCTTCGAGCAGGTCCACCAGAAGCGCGAAGCGGAAAAGGCAGGCTGACCCGCCGGGCCACGGCCTCCTCCGTCTTCTCCCCGCCGGGGAGAAGGGCGCACATCGCCGCTTCCAAGCCACCTGCGCAGCAAATGCACCGCCCGCCTCTTCCCCTTGCGCCCCTGTTTAAGCTATGGCCTTGCGCCATGAACAAACAGGCTTTCGTGATATTGATGGGCGGCGAGCTTACGCCGACGGATCGTCTGGCGGGACATCTGAAAGGCGCGCGCGTCATCGCCGCCGATGGCGGCATGCGGCATGCCAAGGCGCTTAAGCTTTCGCCGGAACTCTGGGTCGGCGACTTCGATTCCACGACGCAGGCCGAGATCGACGAATGGCCGGACATTGCGCGTGAGCCCTACCCCGCCGCCAAGAACGAGACGGACGGCGAGATCGCCACGGCGGAAGCGCTGGCGCGGGGGGCAACGCGCCTGGTCTTTGCCGGCGCGCTCGGCGGCGAGCGCAGCGACCATGCCTTCATGCACCTTCTCTACGCCGTCAAGCTGGCCGAGGACGGCCTCGACGTGCTTCTGACCTCCGGCGAGGAAGAGGCCTATCCGCTGCTATCAGGCACGTGCGACATCGACCTGCCGAAGGGCAGCCTGTTTTCGGTTCTCGGCCTCGAGACGCTCGCCGGCCTCTCGATCGCGGGCGCCCGCTATCCGCTTGTGGATTTCCATCTGCCGTTCGGTTCCTCGCGGACGATTTCCAATGTCGCCGAGGGCACCGTCCGCTTCACCCTTTCCTCCGGCCGGGCGATCGTCCTTGCCCGTCCTTATGACCTTTCGGGAGCCTGACCGTGGCGCCGCCTATTCTGAAACTCGACGATATCTTCCTTTCCTTCGGCGGCACGCCGCTGCTTGCCGGCGCCAACCTGCAGGTGGAGCCCGGCGACCGCATCTGCCTCGTCGGCCGCAACGGCTCGGGCAAGTCGACGCTTTTGAAGATCGCCGCCGGCCTCGTCGAGCCGCAGACCGGCGAGGTCTTCCGCCATCCGGCCGCAACCGTCCGCTATCTCGAACAGGCGCCGGATTTTGCCGGCTACGCCACCGTGCAGGCCTATGCCGAGGCGGGCCTTGGGCCGGGCGACGACCCTTATCGCGTCACCTACCTGCTCTCGCATCTCGGCCTGACCGGCGAGGAGAACCCGAACGACCTGTCCGGCGGCGAAGCCCGCCGCGCCGCCCTTGCCCGCGTCATGGCGCCGGAGCCGGACATCCTCCTGCTCGACGAGCCGACCAACCATCTCGATCTGCCGACCATCGAATGGCTGGAAGGTGAACTGCAGAAGACCAGAAGCGCGCTCGTCCTCATCTCGCACGACCGGCGCTTCCTCGAAAAGGTCTCGACCGCCACCGTCTGGCTCGATCGCGGCCAGTCGCGCCGCCTCAATCAGGGCTTTGCCTTTTTCGAGGCCTGGCGTGACCAGGTGCTGGAGGCGGAAGAGCTGGAGCAGCACAAGCTCGGCAAGGAGATCGAGCGCGAGGAGCACTGGCTGCGCTATGGCGTCACCGCACGGCGCAAGCGCAACATGCGCCGCCTTGGGGCGCTACAGGACCTGCGCTCGAAATATCGCGGCCACAAGGGGCCGCAGGGCACCGTACAGGCCACCGTCACCGACGCGCAGGAATCGGGCAAGCTGGTGATCGAGGCCGAAAAGATCACCAAGGCCTATGGCGAGCGCGTGATCGTCGCGCCGTTTTCGATCCGCGTCCACCGCGGCGATTGCATCGGCCTCGTCGGCCCGAACGGCGCCGGCAAGACGACACTGCTCAAGATGCTGACCGGGCAGATAGAACCCGACAGCGGCACGGTCAGGCTCGGCACCAATCTGGAGATCGCCACGCTCGACCAGAAGCGCGAGGATCTGAACCCGGAGGAAACGCTCGCCCATTACCTCACCGACGGGCGCGGTGAGAACCTCCTCGTCAATGGCGAGCAGCGGCATGTCACCGGCTACATGAAGGAATTCCTGTTCCAGCCGGAGCAGGCGCGCACGCCGATCAAGAACCTGTCGGGCGGCGAACGCGCCCGCCTCATCCTCGCCCGCATCCTGTCGCGCCCGACCAACCTGTTGATCCTCGACGAACCGACCAACGACCTCGACATCGAGACGCTCGATCTTCTGCAGGAAATCGTCGCCGGCTTTTCCGGCACCGTCATCCTCGTCTCCCACGACCGCGACTTTCTCGACCGCACCGTCACCTCGACCATCGCGCCCACCAACCCGGACGCGCCGGACGGCCGCTGGATCGAATATGCCGGCGGCTATTCCGACATGATGGCGCAACGCAAGGGCGCTCAGGAGGAAAAGAAGCGCGCCGACAGGGCCGAAAAGGCCAGGTCCGCCGACAATGGCAGTTCCGCCGCCGCCCCGAAGGCGGCCAAGGGCAAGCTCTCCTTCAAGCAGAAATTCGCGCTGGAAAACCTGCCGAAGGAGATGGAAAAGGCGCAGGCCGAAATCGCCCGACGCGAAAGCGAAATGGCCGACCCCGCCCTGTTTTCCAAAAACCCCACCCGCTTCTCCACCCTCGCCACCGAACTCGAGAAGCTGCGGGCATCCATCATGCGGATGGAAGAGGAATGGCTTGAACTGGAGATGCTGCGGGAAGAACTGGAGGGGTAGTAAGGCCCCTAGCATCCGGTGGCCTCGGCCCGACATCGGCCGCGTCAACGCGCACCTGATCGATGCGAACCGATTTCACCGCGTCCGCGGTGGCGTCGTCAGCGCCGGGCCAGTGAAAAGTCGGCATATATTCGCACATCCTAATGGAACTTTTGGCATCGGCTCCGCTTCTATGGTTCGGAAGGAGCGAAGGAATGAGCCGACCCCGGAATACAGCCCGCCGCGTGGCTCAGCTGCAAAACCGGCTATCCCTCAACCCGATGCACGGCCTCCTGCAAGCGCGTGACGGGCTTGCCGCAGATGCCTGGAAGGCTGTCGCCGGCGTTGGACGGATGGGGTTTGATGTCAGCACGGCTGTCAGAGGCTTGCGATGGCTGGCGCTCACGATGGTCTGCTGCGGCTGTGCTGCCTGTGCGACCACGCAAGCGCCCAACAGCAAAGGATATATTTCCGAAAAGGCCGACGGCGTGAAGGCAGGGCCGCGGGTCGCCTACGGCAAGAAAATTCACAAGGGCGGTGGCCGCTATATGATCGGCAAGCCCTATGTGGTGAAGGGCAAGCGCTATCATCCGAAGGAAGAGCCGAACTACGACAAGAGGGGCGTCGCTTCCTGGTACGGCTCGGCGTTTCGCGGGCGCCTGACCGCGAACGGCGAAATCTATGACCCGGATCACCTTTCTGCCGCGCATCCGACCCTTCCCCTGCCCAGCTATGTGCGGGTGACCAATACTGCAAACGGTTCGTCGCTCGTCGTGCGCGTCAACGATCGCGGCCCCTTCCACAACGGTCGCATCATCGACCTGTCCAGCAAGGCAGCCGACATGCTGGGCCTGAAGCACCGCGGCACGGGCCCCGTCCGGGTGCAGTATGTGGACCACGCCCGCTTGGGCGAAAACGATATGCCCTATCTCATGGCCTCCTACGTCAAGCGCAGCGGCCGCTTTCCGGTCCGCGATCCACCTCGGATCGCAACGGGCCTGATGGTGGCCTATCGGTCGCTGGGCGACCATTTGCGGAGCAACGGTCAAGCTCTGTGGTCGACGCTTGCCGGGAACATGCCAGGCGCCTCCTACCAGACGGCGACCAGCGCCGCTGCCGCGTTCCAGACATTCGATCAATTCACGATATTGCCTGCGCGCGCAAGCTTTGAGCCACCGCCGCAATACGCCCTCGCCGACGGCCCGGGCGGCGATACAGATGCCGACTATTGCCTGAACGAGAATGACGGGGTGCGGGGCATGTGCGAGGTTCAAGTTCTCCCTCTAGCGGGTCGCAACAAGCGTCTGACCGGCGTGATCTCCATAAGGCGGCGGCGCCGAAGCGGCTGGCGCAGGACACAATCATCCCTGCCTGACGCTCCCAAAGCGCCGCAAGCGGCAGCCACTCAAGACGGCGATTGCTGCAAGTTGCCTCGGCGACACCAGTTGGGCCCACAACTCACTATTGCGATTTAATCGGATGCGATCTATATAGTGACAAAGGCCTATTGAAGGATCATCCCTGTGACCGCACCGCAAACAAAACCAGGCTCCGACCCCTCCCCCCAGCCCGGCAGCAAAAAGCTTTCGAATTTTCTCTGCTTTGCGGTCTACTCGGCGAACCTCGCCTTCGGCCGCGCCTACAAGCCGATCATGGATGCGCTCGGCCTGACCTATACCCAGTATATCGCCATGGTCGCGCTGTCCGAAGAGGACGACCAGACCGTCGGCGCGCTCGGCGAAAGGCTGTTTCTGGAATCCAACACGCTGACGCCGATCCTCAAGAAGCTGGAGCAGACCGGCTATATCCAGCGCAAGCGTGATCCCGCCGACGAACGGCAGGTGCGTGTGAGCCTGACGCCGGCCGGGCGCAGTGTGCTGGAAACGGACCCCGGCGCATCGCTGATTGGCGCGACCGGGCTCGGGGACGATTTTTTCGTGGTGCAGCAGGCCGTGGCAAGGCTACGCGACAATCTCTTGGCGGCCACGCAGCGGGACAAAGCCTGACCGGCGGGCCGAGCATGACACGAACTTGAGGAGGCCTTGCCCCTCACCTTAGCCCTCTCCCCGCGGGCGGGGCGAGGGGAGGTGCCCCTCGGCTTGACCGCCGAGAGTAACGAAACGCGTGCGGCAAGTCTCCTTCTCCCCGTCTAAACGGCAGGGCAATGGCATATGGATTTGCGGCTTGCTCCCTCTTCTCCCCGGCGGGGAGACCCGCAGGGCCGGATGAGGGGACGGCTGGCACCGAAATCGCAAAAACCCCCTCATCGCCTCGCATACGCTCGGCACTTCTCCCCGGCGGGGAGAAGAAGGAGTTTGTCGCAATCGCCTTCGATCCATATGCGATTGCCCTGGCCAAAAGGGTAGAAGGTGCCCGGCAGGGCGGAAGAGGGGCCACAGCCACGCTGTCAAACGGCCATGTCTTCGAGACACGGAAAATGCTCTATCCATGTTTTGACGGAAATCCGGACGCAAAACCGCGTCGCACGTTTCCGGAATTTGCTCCAGAAATACAGAATGCGGCCGGATCGGCCGCAGCAAGGTTAGCGTCCAAGAGCGTCGGGTCTGCCGCCGGCAGGCAGACCCGACCGATCGGGCTCAGAGAAGGTTGGTGGCCACGTCGACGTTGCCGCGCGTCGCCTTGGAATAGGGGCAGATTTCATGGGCTGCGTGGATCAGTTCATGGGCGACGTCGCGGTCGGTGCCCGGCAAGCTGACATTGAGGCGCGCCCGCAGGAAGTAGGAGCCATCATCGACGTTGAGATCAATCTCGGCATGGACCTCGGGACCCGCCGGAAGCTTGATGTTTCTCTGGGCGGCGGCGACCTCGATCGCGCCCATGTAGCAGGCCGACCAGGCGGCACCGAACAGGTTTTCGGCGGCCGGGTGGGGCTGCGCCAGCTTAACATCCAGCTTGCCGTCGCTGCTGCGGGCAAAGCCGTCGCGGCCGCCCTTGTTGTGGGTCTTTCCGGTGAAAAGAAGCTTCTCGGTCATGGTGATGTCCTTTGTTTGCGGTTTTGTTCGTATCCGATCTAATCGGATGCGAGTTAAATACGCCGGACGCAGGCCCTTGTCAACACTATTCCGATTTAATCGGATACGATTTATCTCGCCGAGGCGGAATCGACGCAAATGCGCTGCCTCCATCATTCCCGTTCATCCCCGCCCTTGGCGCCCGTGCCATACTCCTCCCGTCCCGCCATCGGATACACCGGAGTGCGTTGCCGGCGAGGCGGGGCCGGTGCCCGGGTGATTTGGCGAAACGCACGCGAAATCTCCGGGGCTGCGTGAAAGGCGGTTCTCCTCCGGTCCGCAAATGGGCCGGGCGTGCCGGGCATGTCACACCACGGGCGGTTCACCCCGCCGGGCGGCTTTGCCACCCAAGGGTCAAGGGCATGCCCCACCATATTGAAAGGCCTGGCGGATAAGAGGCCGGGCCGGGGCATTGGAGGCTTCTTTCTTAAGAAGCGCAGAAGAACCTGAGAAGCGCGGCAAAAGACACCGAAACGGGGCACATCGCGTGTCACCTACTCCTACTTACCTGAGGCACCCGATGTGCCCCGGCCGAACTGCTCTTTGAAAACCACGGCGAAGTTTTCGCGCGTGAATGAAAGGCGTGCCGCTCGCTCCTCTTCGCCCCCTCCGGGGGACGATGCCCGAAGGGCAGGTGGCGCCCCGCACCGTGCATCTGCCACAAGCCGGATCGTCGCCCATCGCCTCGCGGGGAAGAAGAAGGGGCAAGCCGCAAAATTCCTATGCGATCGCCTGCCCCTCGTGACGGGCATGACGCAAGGAGAAGCGGCACCCCGTCAGGCAGAAACGGGCCATGCCGCCACCATTGATTTTAGCTGTCCGCGGCGTTATATCCGCTCTTCGTGGTGATTTGGCCGGCCGGCTTGCAGCCACGTTAAACAAGTTGCTAAAGGGCCGTGCATGCGCAAGCAAAGCGGGCCGGTAGCGATCTTGTCGTTGCCGGTTTTTTTGTTCCGGCCGCTATTCCTGCTTGTCCTGACCCGAGTGTTGCCCATGCCCATCAAGATTCCCGATACGCTGCCCGCCTTCGAGACCCTCGTCAAGGAGGGGGTCAGGGTGATGACCGAAACCGCGGCGATCCGCCAGGACATCCGCCCGCTGCAGATCGGGCTCCTGAACCTCATGCCGAACAAGATCAGGACCGAGGTGCAGATGGCGCGCCTCGTCGGCGCCACGCCGCTGCAGGTCGAGCTTTCGCTGATCCGGCTCGGCGGCCACAAGGCCAAGAACACGCCGGAAGAGCATCTGCTTGCCTTCTACGACACCTTCGACGAGGTCAAGCATCGCAAGTTCGATGGCCTGATCATCACCGGCGCGCCGGTCGAGACGCTGGACTACGAGGACGTCACCTACTGGGGCGAGATGCGAGAGATCTTCGACTGGACGCACACCCATGTCCATTCGACGCTCAACATCTGCTGGGGCGCGATGGCGGCGATCTACCATTTCCACGGCGTGCCGAAACACACGCTGAAGGAAAAGGCCTTCGGCGTCTACCGCCACCACAATCTCAACCCGTCTTCGGTCTATCTGAACGGCTTCTCCGACGATTTCCAGATCCCGGTATCGCGCTGGACCGAGGTGCGCCGCGCCGATATCGAGAAGGTGCCGGGACTGGAAATCCTGATGGAATCCGACGAGATGGGCGTCTGCTTCGTGCATGAGAAGGCCGGCAACCGCCTCTACGTCTTCAACCATGTCGAATATGATTCGACCTCGCTGTCGGAGGAATATTTCCGGGACGTGAATGCCGGCGTGCCGATCAAGATGCCGCACAACCATTTCCCCCACAACGACCCCGAACTGCCGCCCCAGAACCGCTGGCGCAGCCACGCGCATCTGTTGTTCGGCAACTGGATCAACGACATCTACCAGACGACGCCCTATGATCTCGCCAATATCGGGAAGGACAGGACATGATGGCCGATTTGGTCATTCGGCCGCTCGAGCGCACCGACGAAGCCGACTGGCGCCGTCTGTGGAAGGCCTATCTGGCCTTCTACGAAACCACCCTGCCGGAGGAGATCTATGCGCTGACCTTCTCACGCCTCTTGAGCGGCGACGCGCATGAGTTTGCCGGTCTGCTGGCGGTGCTCGACGGCCGGGCGGTCGGGCTCACGCATTTCCTCTTCCACCGCTCATGCTGGTTCGAAAATCCGGTCTGCTATCTGCAGGACCTCTATGCCGATCCGCAGGTGCGTGGACGGGGGATCGGCCGCGCCCTGATCGAGGCTGTCTATGCGAGGGCGCAGGCGGCAGGGACGCCGAAGGTCTACTGGATGACGCAGGAATTCAACGCCACGGCCCGCCAGCTCTACGACCGGATCGCAGCGAAGTCGCCATTCATTGTCTACCAGAAGATGCTGTGAACGGCATCGGCTGCGGCGGCGGATCCGTCGTGAATTGTATGACTTTTCGGTTGCCGCGCTGCACGAAATGACGCAGTTTGCCGCCCGAATAAGTGGAGGATAAAGCCGTGCAGACAGAAACTTTCGGCCATTTGCCGTCCGGCGAACCGGTCCATCGCCTCATCATCCGCGGCGGCGGGCTGACCGCAAACATCCTCACCTGGGGTTCGGTCATCCAGGACCTGCGCCTCGACGGCCACGCCGCGCCGCTGGTTCTCGGCTTCGAGAACTTTCAGGATTATCTCGATCACTCCCCCTATTTCGGCGCGACGCCGGGCCGCAACGCCAACCGTATCGGCGGCGGCCGCTTTTCGATCGACGGCACGCCCTACCAGCTCGAATTGAACGAAAAGGGCGTGACCCACCTGCACGGCGGCAGCGACGGCATTGCCAAGCGGCTGTGGACGATCGTCGACCGCGCCGAAGACCGCGTCGTGCTTGAGATCACCGATCCCGACGGCCGCGCCGGCTATCCCGGCAATTGCACCGTCACCTGCACCTATACCGTCACCGACGGCGGCGTGCTCAATGTCGTCTACGAGAGCACGACCGACCGCGCGACCATCTGCAATGTCTGCCAGCACAGCTATTTCAATCTCGACGGCGCCGCCGACGCGCTCGGCCACGACGCGATGATCGCTGCCAATCACTACCTGCCGACGGATGCGCTGCAGGTGCCGACCGGCGAAATCCGTGCTGTCGAGGGAACCGCCTTCGACCTGCGCTCGATGACGCCGCTGCGTCGCCAGATGGAAGGCGACAAGATCGCCTACGATCACAATTTCTGTCTCGCCGATGCCCGCGGTCCAAAACAGCCCGTTGCCCTGGTGCGCAGCATCAATTCCGGCGTTTCGCTGGAGGTCCGCACCACCGAACCCGGCGTGCAGTTCTACACCGGCTTCAAGATGAATGTCCCGGTTCCGGGTCTCGAAGGCCGCCGCTACGGCCCCTTCGCCGGCTTTTGCCTCGAAACGCAGATCTGGCCGGATGCGGTCAACCATGCCGGCTTCCCCGAGGCCGTGCTGCGGCCGGGGGAAACGCTCAGGCAGGAAACCGACTACGTCTTTACCCGGAACTGACATCCTGCTGAGATAGGCCATGCCTGAGCCGCGGAGGGATGGACGGATGACGACACCGACCCATGACAGAATAGCACTGGTGACCGGCGGCGGCACCGGCATCGGCCGCGCCATTGCCGAGGCGCTCGTCGAAAGCGGCTTCACCGTCGTCATCTCCGGCCGCCGCTCCGACGTTCTGCAGGCAACCGCACGCGACATGGCCGCCCATACCACAGGCACGGTCAGGGCCTTCGCCGCCGATGTCGGCGATCCGCAATCGGTCGCCACCCTCTTCCAGACCATCCGCCACGATTTTGGCCGCCTCGACCTGCTCGTTAACAATGCCGGCATGAGCCTGCCGGCAGTGCCGATGGAGGACATCAGCTTCGAGCAGTGGAACGCCATCGTCGCCGCCAATCTGACCGGCGCCTTCCTCTGCACCCAGCAGGCGATGAAGCTGATGAAAGCGCAGACGCCACGGGGCGGCCGCATCATCAACAACGGCTCGATCTCCGCCTCGACGCCGCGTCCGTTCTCGGCGCCCTATACCGCCACCAAGCACGCCATCTCCGGCCTGACCAAATCGACAGCACTCGACGGCCGCCCCTTCGACATTGCCTGCGGCCAGATCGACATCGGCAACGCCTCGACCGACATGACGGCGAAGATGGGGGGCGGCGTGCTGCAGGCGAATGGCGAGACCGCCAGCGAACCGACCATCCGCGCCAAGCTTGTCGCCGACGCCGTCGTCTACATGGCCAGCCTGCCGCTCGAAGCCAACGTGCTGTCAATGACGGTCATGGCGACAAAGATGCCCTATGTGGGGCGCGGCTGAGCGCTGCTGCACATCCTGAAGGCCCGCTCTGGGCTTAATCGGGCTGCCGGCTAAAGAAAATCGGGAACTGCCTGCGTCCCTCCCGCGTTCACTGCCAGGAAAAGGAGAACCGACATGGCAAAGAACACGATCCCCAAGAAAGTTGCGGGCTACAAAGTGCCGAAGGCCATCCGTAAATCGTCCGTCATTCGCTCGCTGCTCGGCAGCGACCTCGGTCGCGACGTGCTCGCGAACGCCCTGACGGCGGGCGCAGGCGCCGCCGCTGCCATTCTCATCGGCGAACGGGAAGAAATCGTTGACGCGACCAAGAAGGGCGCGCGCAAGGGAGCCAGGGCCATGGGCCTCGCCACCGATGCCATCCGCGGCGCTGCGCAAGCGGCTACGGAAGTGGTGCGGGAGGCCGCGGATACAGCCCTGCCAAAAAAGGTGCGCAAGCAGGCAAAAGGGCGGAGGCGCGCAAACAAGGGCCCTCGCCAGGGCGCCGCCGTCCACTGAGGCCGACGTCGCACCGGGAATTTCCAGGAAAGGAGCGACGGCTGGAACGCTTCCTTCAAAAGCGCTTTGGCCACTCCATCAGAGACCGCGCCGCAGCAGCGGCCGTCGCCCACGTTCTCCTGCGCCTCGCGCGCAAACACCCCTGGATTGCCGCAGATCTGCTGCTCGCCGGGGTGGGGCGCGGCGGAAAGGTCGGCCTGCGCGAGATCGCCAGGCGTCTGCGCGGCAAGGTGAAAGATCACCGGGCAGCCGAGAGGAAAGCGCAGCGGCTGCAAGCACAGGTGCGTGGCTGAGCCGATCGGCTACGGCCGCCTCGCCGCACATTCCTGTCGAAGGCGCTTTCCCAAGCATCCGGTTGCGGACGCCGATGTCGGCTTGAAACGGCGCGGCGAGCTATTCCTCGAAGCGGCTCGTGGCGTCACGATCGCGGTCGTATCGTCTCGCAAGCGGAAACGGCGGCAACCAGGACTCGCGACGGATGATCCAGCTTTCGTAGGTCGGCATCAGCTGGTCGGGGGCATCGAGCGATCCGAGGTTCACTTCGACCTCGTCAGCGGTGCGTGCGAAAACGGACGAGCCGCAGCGGGGACAGAAGAACCGCCCCAAGTAGTCGCGTGTTTCGCCGTCGATCGTCACCGCATCCTGCGGGAATATCGCGGAAGCGTGAAAAAGCGCCCCATGATGCTTGCGGCAATCGAGACAGTGACAAAGGCCGACCCGGTATGGCCTGCCCGAGGCTACGATGCGGACGTTTCCGCACAGGCACCCCCCCGTGTATCGGTCCATGCGCGTCTCCTCCAAAATCAAGCGGCGGAAAATAACTACAACGAACGGGATTGTCGGCGCAATTGCCCGCTGCAGAGCCGATCGCTTCGCGTGACGAATTCGCAGCTGTGTGGGGAACACCCTGACTTGCGAGAGCCGTCAATGCCTCGTGTCAACCGCGCCGGAAAACACAAAAGCCCCGGCGAACCGAGGCTTGCGACAACTTGGAAAGAATGGAGCGGGTGAGGCGATTCGAACGCCCGACCCCAACCTTGGCAAGGTTGTGCTCTACCCCTGAGCTACACCCGCTCATTGTCGACGGCCTGGGGTAGTCAGTGGCCGAAGGTCGCTGCGTTGCGGCGACGGGCGCTATATGGCCCAGCCGTTTTCCAAATGCAACAGGGAAATGACGGCTTGTCGAAGAAATTTTTTCAGGAACGTCGCAACTCCCTGAAAACAAGGCGTTTTGCAGCCTTCGCAAATGCGGAGATTGCGCTTGGCTGCCCTTCGCCGTAAATCAGGACCGCCATTTTCAAGACGAAGGAACCCGCCATGAGTGAAGTGCAGCCGAAGACGCAGGACGAATTGTTCCAGTTTCTGGACAGCCTCGGCATCGAGCACACGACCAAGCGGCACGCGCCGGTCTTTACCGTCGCCGAATCGGTCGCGCTGCGCGACGAGATCCCCGGTGGACATACAAAAAACCTGTTTGTGAAGGACAAGAAGGACAATTATTTCCTGCTCACCGTCGAAGAGAACGCAACCGTCGACCTGAAGACCGTGCATACGATCATTGGCGGTGCCAGCAAGGTTTCCTTCGGCAGACCGGAGAAGCTGATGGAATATCTCGGCGTCGTTCCCGGCGCGGTCACCGCCTTCGGGGTCATCAACGACACGCAAAAACAGGTGAAGATCATTGTCGACGAAGCTCTGATGAAGGAGGCGACCGTGAACTGCCACCCGCTCGCCAATGATGCGACTACATCGATCGCCTCCGGGGATCTCCTGCGCTTTATCGAGGCGACGGGACACGAACCGCTTGTCTTGAAAGTGGCGTCCTGACATACGATCTTTGACGGGAAACCGAGCAGCGACGGGCAGACGGGCGAAAACGCCCGCGAGGAGACATGGATGAGCGGCAGCGATAACCCCTATGCAGGATCCTATGGCAACCAGATGACGGCGACGGCCAGTTATGGCGGCGCGGCGGCCAAGGCTCCCGCAACGGCGGCGGCTGGCGACCTCATCAAGGATACGACGACCGCCAGCTTTTCCCGCGACGTGCTGGAGGCCTCGCGCCAACAGCCGGTTCTCGTCGACTTCTGGGCCCCCTGGTGCGGCCCCTGCAAACAGCTGACGCCGGTGATCGAGAAGGTCGTCACCGAGGCACAAGGCCGCGTCAAGCTCGTCAAGATGAACATCGACGATCATCCGTCGATCGCCGGCCAGCTCGGCATCCAGTCGATCCCCGCCGTCATCGCCTTTTCCGGGGGCCGCCCGGTCGATGGCTTCATGGGCGCGGTGCCGGAAAGCCAGATCCGCCAGTTCATCGACAAGATCGCCCCACCCGTGGTCGATGACCGGGCAGCCGAGATCGAGGCGGCGTTGACCGAGGCAAAGACGCTGCTCGATCAGGGTGATCTTCAGAATGCCGCCGGCCTTTTCGGCGCGGTGCTGCAGGCGGATCCGGAAAATGCCGCGGCGCTGGCCGGCCTTGCCAACTGCATGATCGAGGCGGGCGACCTGCAACAGGCACGCGAGATCCTGTCCAATCTCTCCGATACACTGGCCAAGGACGCCAGCATCGTCGCCGTCATCAAAAAACTCGGCCAGATCGAGGAAGCCCGCAAGCTCGGCGACCCCGATGCGCTGGAACAGGTTCTTGCCACCAATCCCGACGATCACGGCGCGCGCATCAAGCTTGCCAAGATCCGCAATGTCGAGGGCGACCGCGCGGCGGCAGCCGATCACCTCTTGCAGGTGATGAAGCGCGACCGGACCTTTGAGGACGACGGCGCGCGGCGCGAACTTCTGCAGTTCTTCGACGTCTGGGGCCCGATGGACCCGGCAACGCTCTCCGCACGGCGGAAGCTGTCGTCGATCCTGTTCTCGTAACAGCTTTGTGACGCGGTCCCTTGAGATTTCAGGTGGGCGCACCATTTCTTGTCCTTAAGCGGCGGCAAGGCCGCACTCGCCGAGAAAGCGCCTGACAGCGACGGGGTATGGTCAGAAATGCAAGTTGGAAATGCACGTTATCTCAGGCCCCAGGACCTGCCGGAGACGCTGCCGGTATTTCCGCTGACGGGCGTGCTCCTGCTTCCCGGCTCGCAATTGCCGCTGAACATTTTTGAGCCGCGCTACCTGGCCATGTTCGACGATGCGCTGGCGGGAAACCGCCTGATCGGCATGATCCAGCCCTTCTTCGGCGAATCGCGCGAAGAAGCGGGCCAGGCGCATGTGCAGGCGCTTTGCCAGGTCGGCTGCATCGGCCGGATCACCTCGTTTGCCGAGATGGAAGACGGCCGCTACCTGACGTCGCTCACCGGCATCTGCCGCTTCCGCCTGTTCGATGAGCTGCATCCGACGAAGGGCTACCGCAATTTCCGCATCGCGCCTTTCGCCACCGATCTCAACGGACCGGATGACGAGGCGCAGGTCGACCGGGGAGCCCTGCTTGCCGCCTTCAAGGCCTATCTCGACGCCAACAAGCTGGAGGCGGACTGGGAAAGCGTCGAGCGGGCCAGCAATGCCACCCTGGTGAATTCCATGGCGATGATGTCGCCCTACGGCCCGGCCGAGAAACAGGCGTTGCTGGAAGCCCCCGACCTCAAGACCCGCGCCGAAACACTGATCGCCATCACCGAGATCGTGCTTGCCCGCAGCTTCGGCGACATCGAGACCATCCTGCAGTAGGCGCAAATGATGGAAGACAGGACCAGTCGCGTGGACCCCAAACTGCTCGAACTTCTCGTCTGCCCGCTGACCAAGGGCCGCCTCAGCTATAACGCCGCCGACAACGAATTGATTTCGGAAAAGGCAAAGCTCGCCTATCCGATCCGCGACGGCATTCCGATCATGCTGATCTCCGAGGCACGCAAGATCGAGGATTGATCGCTGCGATCACCGCATGAACTTCCACTATGCGTTGAAAGCCCCTCATCCGCCCTGCCGGGCACCTTCGCCCCGCAGGCGGGGGAAGGACGGTGCCGCGGACCCCTCGCCAAATCAGGGCAAGTCCCCTCTCCCAGCTTGCAGGGAAAGGGTTAGGGTGAGGGGCTCTCACGGGATTCCAGCGTTCAGATCGGCTGGCCGCCGAGCAGCTTCGGCTCACCCTGCCCGCCAAGTCCCGAAGCCTGCCGGATGAAGAAAGCCTTCAGCGACGGCATGCGATCGACGAGCCCCAAGCCGAAATCGCGCAGCGCCCGGATCGGCGTGACGTCGTTGGAAAACAGCCGGTTCAGCACGTCCGTCGTCACGCCCATCCGGAACGTGTCGAAGCGCCGCCAGCTCTGGTAGCGCTCGAGCACCGCAAGCGAGCCGATATCGAGACCGAGCCGGTCGGCCTCGACGATGGTCTGCGCCAGCGCCGCCACATCCTTGAAGCCGAGATTGAGGCCCTGGCCGGAGATCGGATGGATGCCGTGGGCGGCGTCGCCCGCAAGCGCGAAACGCGGGGCGACAAAATCGCGCGCCAGCGTCAGGCCGAGCGGGAAGGCCTGGCGCGCGCCGACGACCTTGAGCGCTCCGAGCTTGTGGCCGAAACGCCGTTCCAGCTCTTCCTCGAAGACCAGGTCATCGCTGGCGATCAACCGCTCCGCATCCCGCGTCAGCTCCGTCCAGACCAGCGAGGACCGGTTGTTCTTCAAGGGCAGCGTCGCGAACGGCCCGGCCGGCAGGAAATGCTCCTGCGCCGTGCCGTCATGCGGGCGCTCGTGCTCGACGGTGGTGACGATGCCGGACTGGCCATAGTCGAAATCCACCGTCTTGATGCCTGCCGCATCGCGCAGTTTCGAGCGCACGCCGTCGCAGGCGACCAGCAGCCGCGCCTCGATCACTTCGCCGCTCGCCAGCGTGACGGTGACGCTGTGATCGCCGCTCTTGAAATCCTTCGCGACCGCAGACGCACGGATATCAATACCGAGCACGCCGGCAGCCTTGCGCAGGGCGCCGACCAGCGCCACGTTCGGCACCATATGGGCAAAGGGCCGTCCGTCGACGCCGCCTTCCTCAAACGTCAGGAACACCGGACGGACCGGATCTGCGGTTTTCGAATCGGTGATCACCATGCGCTTGATCGGCTCGGCTTCCGGTTCGATCTCGCTCCAGATGCCGAGCACGTCGAGCATCTGCGCCGCGGCGGCGATGATCGCCGAGGCGCGCTCGTCCTTCTTCCAGGCCTGTTCTGGGGCCCCGTCGATCAGGGTTACGGAAAGGTGCGGTGCCGCCTTCTTGACGGATACGGCCAGCGACAGCCCGACATAACCGCCGCCCGCAATCACCACATCGATCATCTCAGTTCTCCCGTCGCTCTTGAGCATTGCTTCTCGCCTATATAGATCATTGGCACGCGCCTTCCTACCACCGGCGCCATTCTGCCCCTGGAGATTGCCGAAATGTCGCGCCCCAATGACACCCCTGGCCCGATGGATGTTCTTCTGCAGACGCTGGACCTTGAGAAGCTCGAGGAGAATCTCTTTCGCGGCCGCTCGCCCCAGGTGGGCTGGCAGCGTGTTTTCGGCGGGCAGGTCATCGGCCAGGCACTGGTGGCGGCACAGCGCACCGTCAGCGAAGGCCGCTACGTGCATTCGCTGCATGCCTATTTCATGCGGCCGGGCGATCCCACTGTTCCGATCATCTACGATGTCGACCGCATCCGCGACGGAGCGAGCTTCGCCACCCGCCGCGTCGTCGCCATCCAGCACGGCAAGGCGATCTTTGCCCTGTCGGCCTCCTTCCAGTTTGACGAAGACGGCTTCGACCACCAGATCGCCATGCCGGACGTGGCGCCGCCGGAAAGCCTGATGGGCGAGCAGGACATCAAGGAGAAGTTCCTGGTGAATGCGCCCGAGGCGATCCGCCGTTACTGGGAACGCCCGCGGCCCATCGAAGTTCGCCCGGTGTCACTCAAGCACTATTTCTCGCGCGACACGCTGGAGCCGGTGCAGGACGTGTGGGTGAAGACAGTCGGAACCGTTCCGGACGAACGCCATATCCAGGCGGCCGTGCTTGCCTATATCTCCGACATGACGCTGCTCGACACGGCGCTCTACGCCCACGGCACCTCGGTCTTCGACCGCGACCTGCAGGTGGCGAGCCTCGATCACGCCATGTGGTTCCACCGGCCCTGCCGCATGGACGACTGGCTGCTTTACACCCAGGACAGCCCGAGCGCGTTCGGCGCGCGCGGCATGACCCGCGGCAGCCTTTTTGATCGCTCCGGTGTCCTGATTGCCTCGGTTGCCCAGGAAGGCTTGATCCGGAAAAAGGCATCTGAATAAAAAAGCGTCGTTTTTTATTTTTTGCCCATTTTTTCATCGTTTAAATTGACGTTTTTTTAACATTTTTCCGGCGCCGCCCGGCAAAATGTGGCGTTTCCATGTCTTTTCATAGGGTTAAGGCCACTGTTCGAATCTGGCACGCGCCTTGAATGGCAATGCACGGTCGTTGGGGAATTTGCGCTCGGCGGCAAGGAGAGACGGCCCCGAGCCGAAGATGAACAAGGATGGGAAACCAGATGAAAATTGTGATGGCCATTATCAAGCCGTTCAAGCTCGATGAGGTTCGCGAAGCCCTCACCGCTGTCGGCATTCAGGGCCTGACCGTGACCGAGGTCAAGGGTTACGGGCGCCAGAAGGGACACACGGAAATCTATCGCGGCACCGAATATGCCGTCAGCTTCCTGCCGAAGCTGAAAATCGAAATCGCCGTCGCTTCCGAGATCGTCGACAAGGCCGTCGAGGCGATCGCATCCTCGGCCAAGACCGGCCAGATCGGCGATGGCAAGATCTTCGTCTACTCGATTGACCATGCGGTGCGCATTCGTACCGGCGAAACCGATTCAGAAGCGCTGTAAGTCACGGCCGTTCAGGGAGCTATATTTCAGATGTCCTCACTTAAACTTTCCACCTCTCTTGGACGCGTGAGCGCTGCAGTTGCAGCCTTCCTCGCCCCGGCCATTGCCTTTGCGCAGGAAACGGCGCCGGCCGCCGCTGAAGCCGTGGCCGCAGCGCCGGTCCCGGACAAGGGCGATACCACCTGGATGCTCGTGTCCTCGGCGCTCGTGCTCCTCATGACGGTTCCTGGTCTTGCCCTCTTCTATGGCGGCCTCGTGCGCACAAAGAACATGCTGTCCGTGCTCATGCAGGTGCTGATGATCGCTGCCGTCGCGATGATCATCTGGGTCGTCTATGGATATTCCATGGCCTTCACAGCCGGCGGCAGCCTGAACTCCTTCGTCGGCGGCTTCTCCAAGCTGTTCCTTGCCGGCGTCGACACGACGACCGTCGTTGAAACCTTCTCGAAGGGTGTCGTCATTCCGGAACTGGCATTCGTCATCTTCCAGATGACCTTTGCTGCGATCACCCCCGGCCTCATCGTCGGCGCCTTCGCCGAGCGCGTGAAGTTCTCCGCGGTGATCCTGTTCACGATCCTGTGGCTGACCTTCATCTACTTCCCGATCGCCCATATGGTCTGGTTCTGGGGCGGCCCGAGCCTCTATGCCGATCCGTCCGGCCTGATCTTCGGCTTCGGCGCCATCGACTTCGCCGGCGGCACCGTCGTTCACATCAATGCCGGCATCGCAGGCCTCGTTGGCTGCCTGATGATCGGCAAGCGTACCGGCTTCGGCAAGGACATGATGGCTCCGCACTCCATGACGCTCACCATGGTCGGCGCTTCCCTTCTGTGGGTCGGCTGGTTCGGCTTCAACGCCGGCTCCAACCTTGAAGCCAATGCCTATGCCGCGCTCGCCATGATCAACACCTTCGTCGCCGCCGCTGCCGCCGTCATCTCCTGGTCGGTCGTCGAAACCTTCACCCGCGGCAAGGCCTCGATCCTCGGTGCCGTGTCGGGTGCGGTTGCCGGCCTCGTCGTCATCACGCCTGCCGCCGGCTTCGTCGGCCCGATGGGCGCCATCGTCATGGGTCTCGTCGTCTCGCCGATCTGCTACTTCTTCGTCTCCACCGTGAAGAACAAGTTCGGTTACGACGATACGGCTGACGTCTTCGGCGTTCACTGCATCGGCGGTATCCTCGGCGCGCTGCTGACCGGCGTATTCGTCAACCCGGCGCTGGGCGGCGCAGGCATCGTCGACTATTCGACCGCCGACTTCGCCGCCGGCTATGCTGGCACTGCAGCCCAGGTCTGGTCGCAGTTCAAAGGCGTCCTTGTCACGCTGTTGTGGTCGGGCATCGGCTCGGCGATCCTCTACAAGATCGTCGACGTGATCATCGGCCTGCGCGTCACGGTCGAAGCCGAGCGCGAAGGTCTCGACCTGTCGTCGCACGGCGAAGCTGCCTACCACTCCTGAGAAATTGCGGAGCCGGCAAAGCCGGCTCCGTTCACAGTCCCGTCGCGGCTTCGTGTTCACGAAACCGCATCTTTGCCCGGATCTCGCATCCGGGCTTTTTTTGTGGCCGGCTTGTCTTGGCCGTGGAAAACCGGCGCGGCAGGCGCGTTTCGCGTAAACGAAGCATCAAGGTTAATAGGGCTTTAACCCTCCTCTGCTTACGGTGGAAACATGTGCGCATTGCGCTTTGCAGACGAACGGGCAGCAGGTCACCATGAGCAGAAGCAATCAGGCGGTATTCGACAACCGTTCCAACCGGTTTGTGCTTTCCACATTTGTCCTAAGGCAGGTGGCCGCGCTGGCAGGCTTCTCGTTGTTCGTCGCGCTCGGCTTCGCCGTCGCCGCCTTGTCGACCTGGAACGTCTCCGATCCGAGCTTCTCCTATGCAACGGCGGATGCCCCGACCAATATTCTCGGCTACACCGGCGCGGCCTTCGCTGACATCTTCATGCAGTTCTTCGGCATTGCCAGCGTCGTGGCGCTGCTTCCCGTCGTTGCCTGGGCCCTGGTGCTGATCTTCAGCAAGCCCTTCGACCACATTCTCAAGCGCGCCGCCGCATGGTTCGGCGGCTCGGTGCTCGCCTCGGCAGCACTCGGCTGCATCCCGGCGCCGGTCACCTGGCCGCTGCCGAGCGGCCTCGGCGGTGTTTTCGGTGACATGATCCTGCGGTTCCCGGCGCTTTTCACCGGCACCTTTCCATCCGGCACGTTCGGCGCGGTGCTGGGCACCCTGCTTGCCCTGCCCGCCGCCTATTTCCTGGTCTACAGCGCCGGCCTGATCGGCGTTGCCGACACGGAAGAGGATATTCCGGAGCCGGCACCGGCGCCGAGCAAGGCGCGCACCGTCCGCGACGAGCTGGAGGACGACGAATCCGAAGGCATCGTCATGGTGATTGCCGGGGCGCTCACCCATATGCGCTTCACCGCCCAGGCGCGTTTGCGCCGGCTGTTCGGCCTTGCCGGCCGCCGCAAACCGGCCGCGCGCCATTATGACGAACCCTACGATTTCAACACCGACGAATTCGGCACGCTGAACGAACCGGTGCGTCCAAAGGTCATGTCCCGGGCCGAGCGCGTCGAACCGTCGCTCGACCGCAGCGAGCGTCGCGTCGTCACAGTGCCGCCGATGTCGATCGACGACGACGAGGAAGACGATTTCCTTGACGCCGGCCGCCGCCCGGCCGGCATCATGCCCGAAGATGACGCGGACGACGATGTCGCCGCCGATTGGGCGCCGGTTCCAGCACCGCGCAGGCAGCAGCCAGCCCAGGCGAGCGGACGCGTGATCCCGGCCGCGCCGCCCCCCAAGACAGGCCAGCGCATCGAGCGCGAGGCACAGGCCTCCTTCGTCTCCGACGACGGGGACTTCACCCTGCCGCCGCTGCACTTCCTCGCCGAGCCGAAGAATGTCGCGCGCGACGCGACGCTGTCGGCTGACGCACTGGAACAGAACGCCCGCATGCTCGAAGGCGTGCTGGAGGATTTCGGCGTCAAGGGCGAGATCATCCATGTCCGCCCGGGCCCGGTCGTCACGCTCTACGAACTGGAGCCCGCCCCCGGCATCAAGTCGTCGCGCGTCATCGGCCTTGCCGACGACATCGCCCGCTCGATGTCAGCGATCGCCGCCCGCGTCGCCGTCGTGCCGGGCCGTAACGCCATCGGCATCGAACTGCCCAACCAGCGCCGCGAAACCGTTTACCTGCGTGAACTGCTGGGCAGCCGCGATTTCGAACAGAGCAAGGCACGTCTGGCCATGGCGCTCGGCAAGAATATCGGCGGCGAGCCCGTCATCGCCGATATCGCCAAGATGCCGCACCTGCTCGTTGCCGGTACCACCGGCTCCGGCAAGTCGGTCGCCATCAACACCTTCATCCTCTCGCTGCTCTATCGCCTGACGCCCGAGCAGTGCCGCCTGATCATGATCGACCCGAAGATGCTCGAACTCTCGGTCTATGACGGCATTCCGCATCTGCTCTCGCCGGTCGTCACCGATCCGAAAAAGGCCGTCGTCGCGCTGAAATGGACCGTGCGCGAGATGGAGGAGCGCTACAAGAAGATGTCGAAGATCGGCGTGCGCAACATCGACGGCTTCAACAGCCGCGTCGAGCAGGCGCTGGCCAAGGGCGAGCAGATCAGCCGCACCGTCCAGACCGGCTTCGACCGCCAGACCGGCGAAGCCATCTACGAGACGGAAGAATTCGACCTTGCCCCGATGCCCTATATCGTCGTCATCATCGACGAGATGGCCGACCTGATGATGGTAGCCGGCAAGGACATCGAAGGCGCCGTCCAGCGGCTCGCCCAGATGGCCCGCGCCGCCGGCATCCACGTCATCATGGCAACGCAGCGTCCGTCCGTGGACGTCATCACCGGCACGATCAAGGCCAACTTCCCGACCCGCATCTCCTTCCAGGTGACCTCGAAGATCGACAGCCGCACCATCCTTGGCGAACAGGGTGCCGAGCAGCTGCTCGGCATGGGCGACATGCTCTACATGGCCGGCGGCGGCCGCATCCAGCGCGTCCACGGTCCCTTCGTCTCGGACACCGAGGTCGAGGACGTCGTCGCCTACCTGAAGACGCAAGGCGCGCCGCAATACCTCGACGCCATCACCGAGGATGACGACGAGGACGGCGAAGGCGGCGGTCCGGCCGGTACCTCCAACCTCGCCGAATCAGACGACCCTTACGACCAGGCAGTCGCCATCGTGCTGCGCGATGGCAAGGCTTCGACCTCCTACGTCCAGCGCCGCCTCGGCATCGGCTACAACCGCGCCGCCTCGCTGATCGAGCGAATGGAGCAGGAAGGCATCATCGGCCCGGCCAATCACGCCGGCAAGCGCGAGATTCTGGTTCCCACCGAAAGTGAAATCACCGGCCGCTGACGCCGCGCATGCCCTCGTCGCGCTTGCCCAGCGAAAAGGCCCGCGTGACCTCACGGCGAATTGAAGAGGGGCGCAGGCAAGGCCTTGAAGGCGCCGCACTTGCGCTCCACATGAGACTGAAATGAAGGAGATTGCCATGACAGAAACCGCAACCGGCCGCCGCGGACAGAAGCACGCGTTTTCGCTGCCGCGCCGATGGCTTGTCAGTGGTCTCGCAGCCCTTGCCGCCGTGGCCTTCATCGGCCCGGCCGCCGAGCCCGCCATGGCGCAGGCGGGCATCGCCCAGAAGATCGCCGATCATTTCGCCTCGGTGAAGACGATGAGCGGCGAGTTCGTGCAGTTCGGCCCGCGCGGCGAGCAGACGGGCGGCAAGTTCTATATCAGCCGTCCCGGCAAGATCCGCTTCAACTACGAGGCACCCTCGCCGATGCGCGTCATAGCCGATGGCAAGTCGGTCGTCATCGGCAACCAGAAAATGAAGACCTGGGACATCTATCCCTTGTCGAAGACGCCGCTGAAGCTGCTCTTGTCCGACAATATCGACCTGACCGGCAAGATGGTACGCAACGTCAAGGAAGAGGCCGACCTGATCACCATCGTGCTCGGCGACAGAAGCGTCTTCGGCGATGCGACGATCACCCTGATGTTCGACCCGAAGACCTATGACCTGCGCCAGTGGACGATCACCGATGCGCAGAAGAAGGACACGTCCGTGATGATCTTCAACGTCAAGAACGGCGTGCCGATGGACGACAAGGTCTTCCAGATTCCCTATGACGACGTGCGCAACAAGTCGAAGTGATTCCATTCCCTGACAGTTATGAGAATACCCCCTCTGTCACTTCGTGACATCTCCCCCTCAAGGGGGAGATCGGGAGCGAGGCCAGTTACACGCCAATCTCCCCCCTTGAGGGGGAGATGCCCGGCAGGGCAAAAGGGGGGTGAAAGGCCACCGCCGTGTGTTGTGATATGACGCGCAGGACACGTCAGGCCGACGATGCCTCGCGGTCGATTCGCCGCGTCATCAGGATCTCGTCGATCTCCCGTCCCTCGTGGATCGTGCCGCCGGGTATACGGCCAACCTCGACAAAACCTTCCCGCCGGTAAAACCGGATGGCCGCCGGGTTTTCGGCGCTGACGGCAAGCTCCAATTGCCGGATACCGCCTTGTCGGGCATGCCAGACAATTGCTTCGAGAAGCGCTCTCGCGTGACCGCCGCCGCGCCGGTCGCGACGCACATAAACCATGACGAGAGTGGCCCGGTGCGCCATCTTGCTGGCGCCCTGCCGAATGAGCCCCATGATGGCAACCGGCTCTTCCTCGTGAAAATCGACGAATACCGCGTTGACAGTCAGGCGGTGGCGCCACTCGTCGTCCGGCAGCTTTTCCCAATCCGCGGCGCTGCTGGCAAAGAAGGCAGGCTCGGCGCGCAGCGCTTCGAGCCGGATGCGGCGAAAGATATCGAAATCCTCGGGGCCGAGATGCCGGATCATGCGGGACCTTTCCGGAGAAGCCGCGCCGCAATGATCGCGGCAAATGAAACCTGAACGGCAATAGATATCACCAGACACAACTGTCAATATCGGACGCAAATTCAATGGCCAGGCGCGAAAAAAGCCCTTATGACCGCGGTACACGACAGCAGCGAAATACCCCCCTCTGTCACTTCGTGACATCTCCCCCTCAAGGGGGGGAGATCAGGAGCAAGAGGCCAGCCCCGAGCCAATCTCGCCCTTGAGGGGGAGATGCCCGGCAGGGCAGAGGGGGGTAAACGGTCTCTGCGTGGCTTATGACGTACCTTCACCAAGCGTATCCAAGGAAAGACTTCCCGCATGGCATTGTCGATCGCGACCTGGAACATCAACTCGGTGCGCCTGCGCATGCCGCTGGTCGAACATCTGCTGACCACATGGTCGCCGGATATTCTCTGCCTGCAGGAGACCAAATGCCCGAACGATCTGTTTCCGTTTTCGCCGCTGAAGGCGCTCGGCTACGAGCACATCGCCATCCACGGCCAGAAGGGCTACCACGGCGTCGCCACCATCTCCCGCCTGCCGCTGCACGAGCTGACCGACCGGCGTGATTATTGCGGCGTCGGCGATGCCCGCCACCTCTCGGTGGTGTTCGAGAAATCCGGCAAGAATATCCGCCTGCACAATTTCTATGTGCCGGCGGGCGGCGACGAGCCGGACCGTGCGATCAATCCCAAATTCGGCCACAAGCTCGATTTCATCGACGAGATGAAGCTGCTGCACGCCGAAAGCGAGGCCGGCATTTCTTCCATCCTCGTCGGCGACCTCAACATCGCGCCGCTGGAGCACGACGTCTGGTCGCACAAGCAGCTTCTGAAAATCGTCAGCCACACGCCGGTCGAGACCGAGGGGCTCACCGCCGTCATGACTGGCGGCGCCTGGGTCGATCTGATGCGCCAGCACGCGCCGTCGCCGGAAAAGCTCTATACCTGGTGGAGCTACCGCGCCAAGGATTGGGAAGCCGCCGATCGCGGCCGCCGCCTGGACCACGTCTGGTCCTCCGCCGACCTTTCGCCGCACCTGACCCGCGTCGATATCCTGAAGGAAGCCCGCGGCTGGGAGCGCCCGTCAGACCACGTGCCGGTGATCGCCCACTTCGATCTTTGAGATTTTTCACCGCCAGCCGAGCGCCGGTGCGATATGTTTCAGGATCGCCTCGATGACATGGGCGTTGTATTCGACGCCAAGCTGGTTCGGGACAGTGAGGAGCAGGGTGTCGGCCTCGGCAATCGCCTCGTCGGCCTTCAGCTGTTCGATCAGCCTGTCCGGCTCCGCCGCATAGGAGCGGCCGAACACGGCGCGCATGTTATCGATGAAGCCGATCTGGTCGCTTTCATTGCCACGGCCGAAATAGGCACGGTCACGATCATCCACCAGCGCAAAAATTGAGCGGGAGACGGAGACGCGCGGCGCGCGGCCATGTCCTGCCTTCTTCCAAGCCTCGCGATAGAGCCTGATCTGCGCCGCCTGCTGGACATGGAAGGGTTCACCGGTCTCGTCCTGCTTCAGCGTCGAGCTCTGCAGGTTCATGCCCTGCTTTGCCGCCCAGACAGCAGTCGCGTTCGAAGCCGAGCCCCACCAGATGCGCTCGCGCAGGCCTTCCGAAAACGGCTCGAGGCGCAGGAGACCCGGCGGATTGGGAAACATCGGGCGCGGGTCCGGCTCAGCAAAACCTTCGCCCTTCAGGACTTCGAGGAAGACCTCGGCATGCTGGCGACCCATATCCGCATCCGTTGAACCTTCCTTGGGCTCAAATCCGAAATAGCGCCAGCCATCGATCACCTGTTCGGGCGAACCACGGCTGATGCCGAGCTGGAGGCGCCCGTTCGCGATCAGGTCGGCGCTCCCGGCATCCTCGGCCATGTAGAGCGGGTTCTCGTAGCGCATGTCTATGACTGCCGTGCCGATCTCGATCTTTTTGGTCCTGGCACCGGCAGCGGCCAGGAGAGGAAAAGGCGAGGCGAGCTGCCGGGCAAAATGATGGACGCGGAAATAGGCACCGTCAGCGCCGAGCTCTTCGGCGGCAACAGCCAGATCGATCGACTGCAGAAGCGCATCGCCGGCCGAGCGGGTCTGTGACTGGGGTGAAGGGTTCCAGTGTCCGAAGGAAAGGAAGCCGATTTTCTTCATTGTCTTGTCCCTGATGATGGCGATGTGTTGCCGAATAGATGGGAACGGAGCGCAGCGCGCGGAAGGTCAGGAGCGGGCCGCAGAGCGCGCATCGTCGAAACACACTGTCTCTCGGAAGAAACGTTACCCGAATTTCGGCGCCAGCTTCTGCACGTTGCGGATCATCGTCTGCAGATTGTCCTTGATGCGCGCTTCGACGACGACGGCCACCTCCGGATATTCCTCCAGCATGCGGCGAAACAACGGCCGGTTGATGCGGATCACCTCGCTGTCTTCCTCAGCCGTCGCGGTGAACTTGCGCTCGACGAAGGAGATCATCGCCAGCTCCGAAAGAAGCGTCCCGCGGCCGACAGTGTCGACGACCTCGACGCCGCCATCGACCTGGCTGCGGGTGAGACTGAACGAGCCGCTTGCAACGGCGAACGCGCAATCGGCCGGTGCGCCCTCGCGAAACAGCTGCTGGCCCCGGCTCAGCCGGCGGCGCTCGGCCCCGAAGGCGATCAGCCGCAGCTTGTCATCGTCGATATCCGCAAACAGCGGCACGAGGGACAGAAGGGCGATGTCGTCATTCAGCGACAAGGGAATACCTCGCAGGAAGCATAAGGCCGGGTGTCGTCACGCCCCCATGTCTTCAGGGAACGATCTTGTACCCGCCATTCTCTGTCACCAAAATCTCCGCATTGGAAGGGTCGCGCTCGATTTTCTGGCGCAGCCGGTAGACATGGGTCTCGAGCGTGTGGGTCGTCACGCCGGAATTGTAGCCCCAGACCTCTTCGAGCAGCACGTCGCGCGTCACCACCTTCTGGTCGGCCCGATAGAGATAGCGGATGATTGCCGCTTCCTTTTCGGTGAGCCGGATCTTCTGGCCGTTTTCCAGCGTCAGCAGCTTCTGCCCCGGCTTGAACGTATAGGGACCGACGGTGAAGGTCGCATCCTCGCTCTGCTCGTGCTGGCGCAGCTGCGCCCGGATGCGGGCAAGCAGCACGGCGAAACGGAACGGCTTGGTGACATAGTCGTTGGCGCCCGCTTCCAGCCCGAGGATCGTGTCGGAATCGGTGTCGTGGCCCGTCAGCATGATGATCGGCGCCTTGAAGCCGCCCTTGCGCAGGAGCTTGACCGCCTCGCGCCCGTCCATGTCCGGCAGCCCGACATCCATCACCAGAAGGGCGATCTGCTGGTTGCGGGCCGTATGGATGCCCTTGGCCGCCGTCGGCTCCTGAAGAATGGTGAATTCCTCATAGAGGGACAGCTGCTCGGTCAGCGTCTCGCGCAGGTCGTTGTCATCGTCGACGAGAAGAATGGTGCGGGCCGACATGCTGAGATCCCTCCTTGCTTCCGGATTGAAACTAGCTCAAACGCTACCTTAAACAAGCCTGGAAGCTTCACCCGTTTGTTACATGTTGTGTAGTGCTATGGTGTGGTTTCCATTCACGGACAACGCAAAAAACTGTGTGTAAAATGCGACGAAAACCCCGCAAGGCCGCAAATCCCGTCCGCACCATCATCGTCAGGAGAAAACCGGGAAATCACAGCCGCGCGCTCGTCACCTTCGCGGGCCGCACCGAGGAGGCCGCGATCGGCCGCGGCGGCATCAGCTCGCGCAAGCGCGAGGGCGACGGCGCCACCCCGATTGCCGCCATGCGCCTGATCGGCGGCTATGTCCGCCACGACCGTATCACACCGCCGCCGACGGCCCTGCCGCTCCGCTTCACGCCGCAAAACCTGCTCTGGTGCGACGAACCGCGCGATGCCAACTACAACCGTCCCGTCACCGCCCCCTTCAAGCCCAGCCACGAAAAGATGCGCCGCGCCGACGGCCTCTACGACATCTGCCTGGTGATGGACTGGAACCTGCGCCGCCGCAAACGCCATGGCGGCTCGGCCATCTTCTTCCATCTCGCCAGGCCCGGCTATATGCCGACCGAGGGCTGCGTCGCCGTCAGCCGGCCCGCGATGACACGGCTGTTGCGGTTCATGCGGCGGGGGACCGTGGTGAGGGTGGTGGGATGACGACGAGGGATGGGAACGTATCGGGCAACACAGCGCTCTATATCGCCGTGGAAAGATTCGATCCGTCAAAAGGTTCGCAATGGCGCGACTACATCGTCTGGTCGGGCCTGACACAACTTGATGAGGTCGTTTCGCTTGACGGGATGCTTTGCCCGGTCATTCTCAAGGAAACCAAGGCCAGCTATTGGAATCACATCGTCAACGAAGACGGCATGCTCAACTTCTTCACGGATCTCGATTTCCTCAAGCAGCAACTCGGCTCGCAGGCGAACCTCAACATCCTCGCGGTTCTGCGCAATCCATCGGAAGAGGCGGTCTTGCAAGGCCTGGGCGATCGCTTTCGATTTCTCGGCTATGACCTTCTGGATCAGGACCAAGGCGTCAGCGCGCTTACCAACTGCGGCGGCTTTCCGGATGTCTTTGCCAATGCCGAGCTGTCAACAAAGGGTTTGCTGCAAAGCCACGGCAGGGCAAGAGAGGTTCAGTGCGGCCTGAAGGAACGGTACCCGCAAGAGTACCACGCCGATTGCAACATCTGGGCAATTTTTCGGCTGGAGGCGGCGTGAGATCCATCCTCATTGACCGCCTCACCCCACGGATCGCGGTGTCACGAATCGCTGGAGATAACCAGTGCCCGCTTCCACCTCGTCCCAGCCGTCGACATCGAAGCCGATGACGGCGAGGCCGGCCGTCGGGAACTTCGCCTTCATGCGGCCCATGGCATCGGCATCGCCACCCGCAACCAGCAGCGACGCGGCATTCTCCATGCCCGGATTGTGGCCGACGATCAGCAGCGTGCGGATAGAGGGCTCGACGGCGCGGATCACCTCGAGAATGCGCTCGGCCGACACCTCGTAGATATCGGGGGCCTCGCGCTCGGCGACCTTTTTCGACAGCGCCTCTCGAACGAGTTTCCACGTCTCCTGGGCGCGGCGGGCGGGCGAGACGAGGGCGAGATCGGGATTGAGTTTTTCACGCGCCATATAGGCGCCGATGACGGGTGCGGCCTTGCGGCCGCGCTCCGCCAATGGCCGCTCACGGTCGGCCACACCGTCGGGCCAGGCGGATTTGGCGTGGCGCAGCAGGATGAGGCGGTGTTTCGGCTTCGGCGATTTCTTGGCCATCTGGCATCTCCCTCCCCCTTAGGGCAACGGCTATCGCATACGGAGCGTAGGCGATTGCCGCAAGCTCCCGCTTCTCCCCCGCGGGGAGAAGTGCCGAGCGCATGCGAGGCGATGAGGGGGGTTTCTCGGCGCCAGCCGCCCCTCATCCGGCCCCGGAGCCTGTCGTCGGGCTTGCCAAAGGCAAGACCCGGGGGCGCCACCTTCTCCCGCCGGGGAGAAGAAGGCGAACCGCAAGCCCTCCCCTCAAGGGGAGGGTAGAAGTCTTACTTCCACTCGCGGATATCGACGAAGTGCCCCGATACCGCAGCCGCAGCCGCCATCGCCGGCGATACGAGATGGGTACGGCCCTTGAAGCCCTGGCGGCCTTCGAAGTTGCGGTTTGAGGTCGAGGCGCAGCGCTCGCCCGGCTTCAGGCGGTCGTCGTTCATGGCAAGGCACATCGAGCAGCCCGGCTCGCGCCAGTCGAAACCGGCTTCCTTGAAGATCTTGTCGAGGCCTTCGGCTTCCGCCTGTTCCTTGACGAGGCCGGAACCCGGGACGATCATCGCCGAGACGGTCGGGGCAACCTTGCGGCCTTCGACCACCTTGGCGACTTCGCGCAGGTCCTCGATGCGGCCGTTGGTGCAGGAACCGATGAAGACGCGGTCGATGGCGATGTCGGTGATCTTCGTGCCCGGCTTCAGGCCCATGTAGTCGAGTGCGCGCCACTTCGACGTGCGCTTGTTCTCGTCCTGGATCTCGTCGGGGTTCGGAACGATGCCCTGGACGGAGACGACGTCTTCCGGCGAGGAGCCCCAGGAAACGATCGGCGGCAGGGCGGCGGCATCGAGCACGACGACCCGGTCGAAATGGGCGCCCTCGTCGGTGTGCAGCGTCTTCCAGTAGGCGATCGCCTGTTCCAGTTCTTCGCCCTTCGGTGCCCGCGGCTTGCCCTTGATGTATTCGAAGGTCTTCTCGTCCGGCGCGATCAGGCCGGCGCGGGCGCCCCCCTCGATCGTCATGTTGCAGATGGTCATGCGGCCTTCCATCGACAGCGCGCGGATCGCTTCGCCGGCAAATTCGATGACATGGCCGGTGCCGCCGGCGGTGCCGATCTCGCCGATGATGGCAAGGATGATGTCCTTGGCGGTGACATGCTCCGGCAGGACGCCATCGACGCGCACCAGCATGTTCTTGGCCTTCTTCTGGATCAGCGTCTGGGTGGCGAGCACGTGCTCGACCTCGGACGTGCCGATACCGTGCGCCAAGGCACCGAAGGCGCCGTGCGTCGAGGTATGGCTGTCGCCGCAGACGATGGTCATGCCCGGCAGCGTGAAACCCTGTTCCGGCCCGACGATGTGGACGATGCCCTGGCGCTTGTCGTTCTCGGAGTAATATTCGACGCCGAAGTCGGCCGCGTTCTTCGCCAGCGCCTCCACCTGGATGCGGCTTTCCTCGTTCTTGATGCCGAGATGGCGGTCCGGCGAGGTCGGCACGTTATGGTCGACGACGGCGAGCGTCTTCTGCGGCGCATGGACCTGGCGATTGGCCATGCGCAGCCCCTCGAACGCCTGCGGGCTCGTCACTTCATGGACGAGATGGCGATCGATGTAGAGAAGACAGGTTCCGTCGTCCTGCTGATCGACCAGGTGGTCGTCCCAGATTTTATCGTAGAGAGTACGCGGTGCGCTCATGGCTTTTCATCCAACATGAAGGAAGGTCTGGAAAATATCCGGCAAAAGGGCGCCGGCGGCCGCATCAGGGATCAGCCCCAAATCAGGAAAGTCGGCTGTTGAGCGCGCCTGAAACGCACGCAAAAAACCGTGCCGGCAGACGCTTGTGGTCCTGCAGCACGACGATTTTTTGCGCAAAACATCCGAATTTGGATTCCATGGGCGCGCATATATCAATTTTTTGACGGTTCGGCAATTGGCGAGTCATGCGCCTTTCAGCGGGCCTGCGCCCGCCGCAGCCGCTTCTCCAGTTGCCGCAAGCCCACCGACAGCCCGATCGTCAGGATCAGGTAGATATAGGCGACGATCGAATAGGTCTCGAAAAACCGGAAAGAACCGGATGCGTAGATCTTGCCCATCTGGGTGATGTCGGCGACGCCGAGCACGGAGACGAGCGAACTATCCTTCACCATCGCGACGAAGTCGTTGCCGAGTGGCGGCAGGATGACGCGGATCGCCTGCGGGAAGACCACCAGGCGGAACCGGTGGTAGCGCGACAGCCCCAGCGCCTTGGCCGCCTCGATCTGGCCCTTGTCGACCGACTGTATGCCGGCGCGGAACACCTCGGCGATGAAGGCGGAATAGCCGATGGTGAGCGCCATGATCGCCCGCCACATCAAGGACACGTCGCGCACCAGAAGCGGCTTGGCGTAGCCGGCCTCGACCAGCGGACCGAGAACCGTGTTGACAAGTGTCACCAGTGCCGGAGCGCCGACAAAGGCGATGTAGAAGAGCAGCACGAGGATCGGGATGCCGCGGATGACCTCGGTATAGAACCGGGCGATCTGGCGCAGGGCAGCACGCTCCGACAGCGCCATCAGCGCAATGGCGAGCCCAAGCAGCGTGGCGAAGAAAAACCCCAGCAGCGTCACCAGGACGGTGATGCCGATGCCGGCCGAAACGATGGTAAAGACCTGGGTGTAGATCTCATTGGACACGATCACCACGGCTAGCGCTGCGGCGATAACCGCAAGGGCGACCAGCCACCAGGGATAGTCGCCCTTCTCAGACAGGTCTTGAGGCTGCGCAGGCGTCATCGGGCAGCGTTCATTCGCCCATCTTGTAATCGACGAACCATTTCTGGTTCAGCTTGTCGAGCGTGCCGTCGGCCTTCAAGGCGGCGATCGCGGCATTGACCGGGGCGACGAGGTCCGAGCCCTTCTTGAAGATGAAGCCGAAATCCTCCGTGCCGAGCGGACCGCCGATCACTTTCAGCGCGCCGTTGGAGGAATCGACGTACCCCTTGGCCGCGACGCTGTCGGTAAGCACCGTATCGACATCGCCGGCCTTCAGCGCCTGCACCGTCGCCCCAAACGTCTCGAACAGCTTTATCCGCGGGTTCTGTTCGTTGCCGTCGAGGATTTCATAAACGGCGGTGTAAAACGGCGAGGTGCCCGGCTGGGCGCCGACGAACCCGTCGGCAAAGGCGGCGAAGGACTTGGCGTCGGTGAAGCGGCTTTCGTCGCCGCGCACCAGCATGAACTGCTGCGACCGCATATAGGGATCGGAGAAGTCAACCTGCGTCTTGCGTTCGTCCTTGATGGTGATGCCGGTCATGCCGATGTCGTACTGGCCGTCGGAGACCGCCTGGATCATCGCGTCCCAGCTGGTGTTCTGGATTTCCAGCTTGAAATTCAGCCGCTTGGCGATCTCTTCCATTGCGTCGTATTCCCAGCCGATCGCCTTGCCCGACTTCGGCTCGACGAATTGCAGCGGCGGATAGGCATTCTCGGTCACGACGACCACCGTCCGGCCACCGAGATCCGGCAGATCGGCCGCGGAAACGCTGAAGGGTGCAACGACGAGGGCGGTCAGCCCGGCAAGAACGGTACGGCGGGAAAGCATGAAAGGCTCCTGAATTGTGGCGGGCAAGACTGTCACGAAACCTCCGGCCAAAGCAAGAAGGGATCGCCCCTTGTGGCGGTGTTTCGACGGCGGGCGCTGGCACTATCGCCGATGAAGCGGTGAGGTGCTGGGAACCTGCTTCCCTTTTGCGCACCATGGGTGGAAAAACTGCCGTCTTTTCCTGCCGCCTCGCAGGCTCTAGCGTCTGTCGGCGGCAGGGATGCCGCTCACATCAGGCCGTGTGCCGGACCACAAGGAAAGACAATGAAAACCGCTATAGCATCCGCCGTTCTCGCCCTGTCGCTGGTTGGCGCGGCACTTTCGGCCCCTCCCGCGCAAGCACAGGAGGCAGTGGTGGCCGCCGCCGACGCCGAAGCGCTTTTCACCAGCCCGGACCCGAAGCTCAATGCCAACAAGCAGGTGGTCTACGGCATCATCCGTGATCTGCTCGAAGCCAACCACTGGGACAAGGCCGGCGACTACCTGACGGAGCGTTACATCCAGCACAATCCCAATGTCGCGCCCGGCCGCGCCGGCTTGGTCGCCTATGTCACCGAGGTCCTGAAACTTCAGCCTTCGCCAATCCCGGAGAAGATCAAGACACCGGTCGCCTTCGTCACCGCCGAGGGCGACCTCGTCACCGTCGGCTATGTCCGTGAAGTCAAGGATGAGAAGGACCCGGCCAAGACTTATACCACCACCTGGTTTGACACGTGGCGGATCAAGGACGGCAAGGCCGACGAGCACTGGGATCCCGCGACCCGGCCGGAATGATCCGATGCATCTTGCGGAAGTGCGTGGGTGCATCAGTCCCGACGGGCCTACGCGGGCTTCGTCGCCCCGACCGAAAACGACAGCGGCATTCTTGGATAGGTAAGCTCCAATTCGAACTGGTCCTCGCCCGTCTCGATCATGCCGGGATAGTGCTGCCAGGTCAGGATCTCGTGTTCGTTCAGGAAATCCAGCCGCAGCCCGGCCTTCAGCAGCGCGTTGACGACATCTCCGACGGGATGAAACCATTCATACATGCGCCTGTGCGTCAGCGGCCGTGTGTCGCCGGTATAGGTATGGGTTTCCTCGAACAACAGCGGCGCATCGTGCGGCGTGCGCCAGCTGTGAGCCAGCGAGAGCCTGCCGTCCGAAGCCTGATGCTGGAACATCTGCGGATGCCCATCGAGCAGGTAGAGCCTGCCACCGGGCCGCAGCAGACTTGAAACGACCTCGGCCCAGCGGGAAATATCCGGCAGCCAGTGGATCGCACCCCAGGTGACGAAGACCATGTCACAGGTCTGGTGCGCGAGAGCCCTCGCGGCATCGTAGACGGAGGCCTCGACGAAGGTCGCTTCCGTTTTCGCCCTCGCTGCAAAAGCCCGCGCGGCCGCAATGGCGATCGGCGAAAAATCGAGCCCGGTCACCGAGCGCGCGCCCAGATGCTTGAGGCTCGGCGTGTCGAGGCCGATATGGCATTGCAGGTGGACGATGTCCTTGCCCGTGATATCGCCGATCTCGCTCGCCTCCAGCGCATGAAGCGAAGAGCCGCCGGAAAGCACCCTGTCGATCCGGTAGCTGCCGGTGGTGTCGGTCGCGTGCAGGGCCGCCCGGTCGTCCCAGTTCAGCCGGTTGGTTTCGATATAGTTGTTCATTGCCCCATCCCCAATGCCCCCATTCCCCAATGGAGGCTGCCCCCAAAGAAAAAGGCGGCCCTAAGACCGCCTTGTCCAACAATCCCTCAAGGATTGAAACTTATTCCGCTGCGGTTTCCGCAGCAGCTGCGGCTTCAGCCGCAGCCTTTGCTTCAGCGGCTTCGGCGGCTGCCTTTTCGGCGGCCAGAGCCTGTGCTGCTGCAACCTTTTCAGCTTCCAGACGTGCCTTTTCGTCGGCAACGGCCTGGCGCTCGGCGTCGTTCAGCTTGCGGGCGCGAACGCCGGTGTCTTCAACGATACGGGCCGACTTCCCGCGGCGATCGCGCAGGTAGTAGAGCTTGGCGCGACGGACCTTGCCGCGGCGAACGATCTCGACGCTCTCGACGAGCGGAGAGTAAACCGGGAATACGCGCTCGACGCCTTCGCCGTAGGAGATCTTGCGCACCGTGAAGCTTTCGTTGATGCCGCCGCCGGAGCGGGCGATGCAGACGCCTTCATAGGCCTGGATACGGGTACGCGAACCTTCCGTCACGCGGACGTTGACGCGAACGGTGTCGCCGGCAGAAAATTCAGGCAGGGTGCGCTTGGCTTCGATCTTGGCGGCCTGTTCGGCTTCCAGCTGCTGGATGATGTTCATTTGTCTAACCTTCTCGAGTTCTTCTGAAACAGCCAGAGCGCTCAACCATGCCTCTTGGATCAACCCTTCGAGAGGGCGCCGCCAGGATTTGTTTCTCGGCAAGAGAAACAGGAGCGAATTCACCATTCTTTGTTTTGCAGGCGACGGGAGATTCCCGAACCGGTCGGGCGAATACACCAAAGCCCCGCGTTTGTCATCCCCGAATGACAAAAATTCTAAAGCCCGCAAGCGCACGGATGCCAATTTCGGCGTCTTGCCGCCGGTTGACCCGCAGGCTATGTCGTTTCTATCGCCGGAGGAGCGTCATGTCCATCATCACCGCCTGCTTGCTGTTTGTCGCCGGCTTCCTGTCCGGAGCCGTCAATGCCGTGGCCGGCGGCGGCACGTTCCTGACCTTCGGCGCCATGACGCTTGCCGGCCTGCCGCCGATCGTCGCCAACGCCACCTCCTCGATCGTGCAGTTTCCGGGCTATGTGACCTCCGCACTCGCCTACCGCCGCGAAATCCGCAAGGATTTTCGCGAAGCCGCTATTCTCAGCATCATCTCGCTGATCGGCGGACTGGCCGGAGCGCTGATCCTCTTGTCGCTGTCCAACCCGTCGTTCCGGGCGATGGTGCCCTGGCTGCTGATCGCCGCAACCGCGATCTTCGCGCTCGGCCCGCTCTTGCGCCCGAACCCGAAGGAAGGCGGCACGCCCGTCGGGATGCTCGGTTTGATCGGGCAATTCGTCACCGCCATCTATGGCGGCTTCTTCGGCGCCGGCATGGGCATCATGATGCTTGCCGTGCTTGGCCTGTCGACCGGCGGCGACTATCACCGCGTCAATGCGCTGAAGAACTTCCTCGCCATGGTGATCGCCGCCGTCGCCATCATCGTCTTTGCCGGCGGCAATGTCATCGGCTGGCTGCATGCCGCCTTCATGATCCCCGGCGGCGCGCTCGGCGGCTATGCCGGCGTCTGGCTCGCCCGCCGCGTGCCGCAGGTCTTCATCCGCGCGATCGTCATTGCCGTCGGCCTGCTGCTGGCGGTTTACTACTTTGTGACCGGGTGATGCAAAAGATCCGGCCGCCGCTCGGCCGTCAGCTTGCGCGCCTCGGCCTCGCGCCACTTCTTGATCTCGCCGTGATGGCCCGATGTCAGCACGGCCGGGATTTCCATGCCCTCGAACACCTGCGGCCGCGTATAGTGCGGATGCTCCAAAAGCCCGCTCTCGAAACTCTCATGCACGCCGGAAAGATCGTTGCCCATGACGCCCGGCAGGATGCGCACGACCGCATCGAGCAGCGTGAGCGCCGCCGGCTCGCCGCCCGACAGGATATAGTCGCCGATCGAGATCTCCTCGAGCCCGCGGCTGTCGATCACCCGCTGGTCGACACCCTCGAACCGGCCGCAGACGATGATCGCGCCGGGACCGGCCGCAAGCTCGCGCACGCGCTTCTGCGTCAGCGGCCGCCCGCGCGGGCTCATCAGGAGCCGGGGCCGGTCGTTGCCGGCGCAGGCATGGTCGATGGCCTTGGCGAGGATATCCGCCCGCAGCACCATGCCGGCGCCGCCGCCGGCCGGCGTGTCATCGACGGTGCGGTGCTTGTCCTCGGCGAAATCGCGGATCTGCACGGTTTCGAGCGACCACTGGCCGCGCTCCAGCGCCTTGCCCGACAGTGAATGGCCAAGATGGCCCGGAAACATGTCCGGATAAAGCGTCAGAACGGTCGCGCGAAAGCTCATAGTCCGGCGGTCACTTTTTCTTCTTCGGCTTGAACGGTGCGCTCGGATCGTCGCGGTTGTCATCGATCAGCCCGGCCGCGAGCGGATCTACCAGCATCGTGCCGGCTTCCAGATCGATTTCCAGCACCGACCATTCGGAGAACGGGATCAGCACCGGCCGCTTGCCGGGGCCTTTCAGCTCCAGCAGGTCGCCGGCGCCGAAATCGAAGACGCCGGTGACTGTGCCATAGCTCTTGCCTTCGCCGTCGAGCGCTTCCAGTCCCTCGAGGTCGGCATAGAAGAATTCATCGTCGTCGAGATCCTCGTCCGGCAGGTTGTCTCGCTCGACGTAGAGATCGAGACCGTTCAGCGCCTCGGCGGCGTTGCGGTCGTTGATGCCACGAAAGCGCACGATCACGACGTTCTTCGCCTCGCGCACCTCGAGCACCTCGAAGGAGCGGCCGTCCTTGGCATGGAGATGGCCGTAATCGCCGATCGCCGTCGGCTCGGCGGCAAAGGATTTCACGCGCACCTCGCCGCGCAGGCCCTGCGCCGCGCCGATCGTTCCCATCAGGACAGGATTCTTCAGTTTGCTCATCGCCGTGCCGGTCTCCAGTATGCCCTTCGAATAAACGAAAACGGGCGGCATGAAAACGCCGCCCGCCTTCAAAAAATATGCTGTTGCGCGGCTTACTCGGCAGCAGCTGCAGCGGCGTCTTCAGCCTTCTGCCTGGCTTCGGCGGCGCGTTCCTGGGCCTTCTTGCCCGGGACTGCCTTTTCCGGGTTGTTGCGGGCTTCGCGCTTGGCGATGCCGGCTTCGTTGAGGAAGCGCAGCACGCGGTCGGTCGGCAGCGCGCCGTTCGACAGCCAATGCTGGATGCGCTCGTTGTTCAGCTCAACGCGCTTGGCGTCGTCCTTCTTCAGCATCGGGTTCCACGAACCGACCTTTTCGAGGAAGCGGCCGTCGCGCGGCGAACGCACATCGGCAACAACGATCTGGTAGAACGGGCGCTTCTTGGAACCACCGCGGGCGAGACGAATTTTCAGTGCCATGTCATGTACTCCTTGAGATCTTCAACCGCCTGTGGCGGCCTTGTTTGTGTATTTGTCAAAGCCGATTTCACCGGGAACGATCTGGTCCGAAAACCGGTATCCACTTTTCGGGATCAATCCTTGAGATCGGCAGCGATTGCTTCATGATGCCGGATCACTTCGTGGATGATGAAGTTCAAGAACTTCTCCGCGAAATCCGGGTCCAGATGCGCGTCTGCGGCAAGCTGCCGAAGACGGGCGATCTGGTATTCCTCGCGCGCCGGGTCCGCCGGCGGCAAATTGTACTTGGCCTTCAGCACGCCCACCGCCTTGGTGCAGCGAAACCGTTCGGCCAGCATGTGGACGAGCGCCGCGTCGATATTGTCGATCGACTGACGGTAGCTCGACAGTTCTGTTTTGACTGCAGGATCAACCATGCTCCCCGATCCTCACTTCTTCTTCGGCAGGCCGGGAAGCCCCGGAAAGCCGCCGCCGAGACCGGGCAGCTTCATGCCGCCACCCAAACCCGGCAAACCGCCGCCGGGCAGCCCCTTGCCGAGACCGGCAGCCTCGGCCTGCTTCTGCAGCGCTTCGAGCTGCTTGGGATCCATCTTCGACAGGTCCGGCATGCCGCCCATTCCGCCGCCCATGCCGCCGAGGCCCATCTTGCCGGCAAGACCGCCCATCATCTGCTTCATCATGCCGCCGCCCTTCTTGCCGCCCATCATCTTCATCATGTCGGCCATCTGGCGGTGCATTTTCAAAAGCTTGTTGATGTCGGCCGCATCCGTGCCGGAGCCCGCCGCGATGCGCTTCTTGCGCGAATGCTTGAGGATATCGGGATTGGCGCGCTCGGCCTTGGTCATCGAGGAGATGATGGCGAGCTGGCGGGAAAACAGCCTGTCGTCGAGACCGGCGGCGGCCATCTTGTCCTTCATGCCGGACATGCCGGGCATCAGCCCCATGATGCCGCCCATGCCGCCCATCTTCTGCATCTGCCTGAGCTGGTCGGCGAGGTCGTTGAGGTCGAACTTGCCCTTGGCCATCTTCTCGGCCATGGCGCGGGCCTTGTCGGCGTCGAGGTTCTCGGCCGCCTTTTCGACCAGCGAGACGATATCGCCCATGCCGAGGATGCGGTCGGCGACGCGGCGCGGATGGAACTCTTCGAGCTCCGACATCTTTTCGCCGACGCCGATCAGCTTGATCGGCTTGCCGGTGACAGCGCGCATCGAAAGGGCAGCACCGCCACGGCCGTCGCCGTCCATGCGGGTGAGCACGAGGCCGGTGATGCCGACGCGCTCGTCGAAATTGCGCGCCAGGTTGACCGCATCCTGACCGGTCAGCGCATCGGCGACGAGCAGGATTTCATGCGGGTTCGAGCGGCGCTTGATCTCGGCCATCTCGATCATCAGCGGCTCGTCGATATGGGTGCGGCCGGCGGTGTCGAGGATGACGATGTCATGACCGCCGAGCTTTGCGGCCTGCACGGCGCGCGCGGCGATATCGGTCGGCGACTGGCCGGCGATAATGGGCAGCGTATCGACGCCGGTCTGGGCGCCGAGCTGGCGCAGCTGTTCCTGAGCTGCCGGACGGCGCGTGTCGAGCGACGCCATCAGGACCTTTTTCTTGTCCCGCGTCGTCAGGCGAAGGGCGATCTTGCCCGTCGTCGTCGTCTTGCCCGAGCCCTGCAGACCGACCATCATGATGACGACCGGCGCCGGTGCATTGAGATCGATCGGCACGCCTTCGGATCCGAGCATGGCGATCAGCTCGTCATGGACGATCTTGACGACCATCTGGCCGGGCTTGATCGATTTCAGGATCTCGGCGCCGACGGCCTTCGCCCGCACCTTGTCGGTGAACGAGCGCACGACCTCGAGCGCGACGTCGGCTTCCAGGAGCGCACGGCGAACCTCGCGCAGGGCGGCCGACACATCGGCTTCCGACAGCGCGCCACGGCCGGTCAATCCATTCAGGATTGATCCAAGGCGGTCCTGGAGACTTTCAAACATCGCTTCATCCTTGTCGTTTCGGACTTTTGGTTTTGCGCCTTTCTTTCTCGGCTTCGCCTCGAAAGGGAGATGCGCGGATGCCCGAAACGTTGTGCTTTTCCTTGACGAAAACAAGACGCAAAGCCAAAAGGCACCCGAGGGCGCAACGCGCTGTCGGATGTTGACCTCCGGGATCTGTTTATACCGCAATGGGTCCCGGTCGGCGGCTACAAGTCTCAGTTCTTGTCGCAGATTGCGGGCGGTAAACACGAAAGCGGCGGGAAAGTCAAGGATAGAGGCCAAAAATGCCGGAAAGAGCGGCATCCACCCTTACAATGACGCTGGCGGCCTACCAGATCATCCTGCTCATCCCGTCGATCGGTCCCGCATGACACAGACATCACCATCCAAGAAGACGCACAACCCCTATTACACCGGCCCCGTCTCCGATCATTTCGACGGCACGTATTTCTTCAACCCGGAGGGCGAGGCGCCGCTCGGCTTTCGCGAACTGATGCGCTGGCAGTTCGGCGGCGGCAGGAGCCCCTGGCCGAAACAGGCCTCAAGTCCGTTCCCGCCGGCAAAGCCCGACGAGCGCGTCGATGGCCTGCGTGTCACAATGGTCGGCCACGCCACGCTGCTCATCCAGGTCGCCGGCCTCAATATCCTCACCGATCCCGTCTGGTCGCCGCGCGTCAGCCCGTTTTCGTTCGCCGGCCCCAAGCGCGTCGTCGAGCCCGGCATCCGCTTCGACGACCTGCCGCCGGTCGATATCGTGCTCGTCACCCACAATCACTATGACCATCTCGACATCGCAACGCTGAAACGGCTGGACAAGGCGCACGGACCGCACATCGTCACGCCGCTCGGCAACGACATGATCATCCGCCGCGCCATTCCCGCGGCGAAGATGTCCGCCGTCGACTGGGGCGACCGGCTCTCCCTCCCGGACGGCGTCAGCATCGACTGCGAACCCTGCCACCACTGGTCGGCGCGCGGCACGCGTGACCGCCGCATGGCGCTCTGGGCCGCCTTCGTCATTTCGACGCCCGCCGGAAAAATCTACCACATCGGCGACACCGGCTTTCATGGCGGCATCAACTACCGCGCTGCCTGCAGGAAGCACGGCTCCTTCCGCCTCGCCAACCTGCCGATCGGCGCCTATGAGCCGCGCTGGTTCATGAAGGCGCAGCACCAGAACCCGGCAGAAGCCGTGAAGGGCATGCGACTCTGCCGGGCAGCCTATGTCGCCGGCCATCACTTCGCGACGATCCAGTTGACCAATGAGGGGATCGAGGAGCCGGAGGCGGCGCTGAAGAAGGCATTGAGCGAGCAAGGCGTTGCGCCGGAGCGTTTTCGGGCGCTCAGGGCAGGTGAGGTGTTCGACGTGCCTGAGGTCTAGCGGCAACCTCTTCTCCCCGCCAAGAGGAAGCAAGCCGCGAGCCGCCCTCAATCCGGCGGAAACTCCCGATATTGCGGCAGATCGTCGGTGATCTCGTACCACGGCGCCTTGGAGCCGACGAAGATGTGGCCCGACGGGCGGATCGTCGGCGCATCGACCAGCGTGCCCATGGCAACGTGGGCATAGGCACCCTCGCGCACGACGGAATAAAGCAGCGATCCGCACGTCCGGCAGTGGACATCGTGGGCATCGTCTTCATTGCCGTAGACAAGTACAGCACCCTCCCCCCTGAGGACCCGTAGCCGCTCCCGCCTGACCCCGGCGAACGGCTTGAAGGCCGATCCCGTGGTGCGGCGACAGTTGGAACAGTGGCAATTCATCGAATATTCGAAGGCATCGTCGACTGCATATTCGACCGCACCGCACATGCATTTTCCGGTGAGCACGGAAGATGTTTCAGGCATTTGTTGTCTCCGGTCTGGTCACAGACGGCAAGATGACCGGCGACCAGCAAGATGGCAATGCCTCGACGGACCGTCCGCCTCCGCGCAGTTTCCCCGCTCATCCCCACCCCAGAAACCTGTGCCATGATCGTTGCGTTCCGTCATCGGCTACCCTGCGAGGCGTCGCGGCGAGACGGAACCGGTGCCGGGCGGAGGAAGGACGTGCGCCTTTACCCGGTGGACTGGCAGAAAATGGTTTCCCTCCCGCCTGAAACAGGGCGGGGCGTGCCTGTGAGGCACACATGAGGAGCGGCGACTGGGCTTGCGACGAGCAATTCCTTTCGTGGCGCCGCAGAACCGGAGCAATCCGGCATCGGTCGAGCGCCACCCTGTACCGGAAAAAGGTGCCGCCATCCCCGCAGAGAAACCGGAGTTGCCAGTCGACAGACATCGAACGGGGCGCTGGAAGGCGTCATATAAATTCCTTAGTCTCGGCACTTTCCAGCGCCCCGGCCAAGTGAAACTGAAGCAAACCACGGCGGATTTTCCGGGCGTGGATAAAGATGTTTGAAGGATGCGATGGAAAGCAAACGGCGCCGCACACTCCCACTTCTCCCCGACGGGGAGGAAGTGGGAGATCCACCGCCCCATCAAGAGGAGGCTGATTCGCACCACTGGTAATTTCCCCGCAATTCCGCCATATACACCGCGAGAAACGATGGAACGGACCTCATGAGCACAACGGTCGAATTCGCAAGGATGAACGGGCTTGGCAACAAGATCCTGGTCGTCGACATGCGCGGCCGTAAGGACAAGGTGACACCGGAAGCGGCGATTGCCCTCAATGCTCATCCGGCCACCCAGTTCGACCAGATCATGGCGATCCACGATCCGAAGTCCAGTGGCACCGACGCATGGATCGATATCCTCAATTCCGACGGCTCGAAGGCACAGGCCTGCGGCAACGGCACGCGCTGCGTCGTCCAGGCGCTGGCGAGCGAAACCGGCAGGCGCGCTTTCACCTTCCAGACCGTCGCCGGCATCCTGAATGCCGAAGAGCATGCCGACGGCACGATCTCGGTCGATATGGGCATGCCGGTTTTCGAGTGGGACCGCATTCCGCTATCGGAGGAATTTTACGACACGAGCCGCATCGAACTACAGATCGGCCCGATCGACGACCCGATCCTGCATTCGCCCTCCGTCATGTCGATGGGCAATCCGCATGCGATCTTCTGGGTCGATCGCGACGTCATGTCGTTCGATCTCGAACGCTTCGGCCCGCTGCTCGAAAACCACCCGATGTTTCCCGAGCGCGCCAATATCACCCTGGCTCAGGTCACCTCACCTTCGTCGCTGACGACCCGCACCTGGGAACGCGGCGCAGGCCTGACGCTTGCCTGCGGCTCCGCCGCCTGTTCCGCCGCCGTCTCGGCTGCTCGCACCGGCCGCACCGGCCGCAATGTGGCGATCACGGTCGCCAGCGCCACCCCGCCGGGCATCCTGTCGATCGAATGGCGCGAGCGCGACGACCATGTCATCATGACGGGACCTGCCGAATGGGAATGGTCCGGGACGGTCGACCCGACGACCGGGCTGTGGTCGCGCGACGAAATCGCGGCCACGGAAAGCCGGGCGCTTTGAGCGGCGTCGACGTCATAACCTTCGGCTGTCGCCTCAACACCTATGAATCGGAAGTGATGCGGGGAGAGGCCGAGAGGGCGGGGCTGAACAATGCCATCCTCGTCAATACCTGCGCCGTCACCGGCGAGGCCGTGCGTCAGGCCCGCCAGGCGATTCGGCGCGCCCGCCGCGAAAACCCTGATGCCCGCATCATCGTCACTGGCTGTGCCGCCCAGGTCGAAAAGCAGGCCTTTGCCGAGATGCCCGAGGTCGATGCCGTGCTGGGCAACGAGGAGAAGCTGAAAAGCGCCTCCTACCGGTCGCTACCCGATTTCGGCGTTTCGGCCGAAGAAAAGCTGCGCGTCAACGACATCATGAGCGTGCGTGAGACAGCGCCCCAGATGGTGAAGCACATCGAAGGCCACGTGCGCGCCTTCATCCAGGTGCAGAACGGCTGCGACCACCGCTGCACCTTCTGCATCATCCCCTATGGCCGCGGCAATTCCCGTTCCGTGCCGATGGGCGCCATCGTCGACCAGGCGCGCAAGCTCGCCGACAGCGGCTACCGCGAGGTCGTCCTGACCGGCGTCGATGCCACGAGCTACGGCGCCGACCTGCCCGGCACGCCGACGCTCGGCCTGCTGGCAAAGACCGTTCTCAAACAGGTGCCCGAAATCCGCCGCCTGCGCCTTTCCTCGATCGATAGCATCGAGGCCGACAGCCATCTTATGGACCTGATCGCCGATGAGCCGCGCTTCATGCCGCATCTGCATCTGTCGCTGCAGCATGGCGACGACATGATCCTGAAGCGGATGAAACGCCGCCACAGCCGCACTGACGCCCTGCGTTTCATCGATGACGTCCGCCGGCTGCGGCCGCAGGTGAGCTTCGGCGCCGACATGATCGCCGGTTTCCCGACCGAGACCGAAGCGATGTTTGCGAATGCCGTGAGCCTCGCCGAAGAGGCGGGCATCGCCCATCTGCACGTGTTTCCCTACAGCCCGCGAGAAGGAACGCCCGCCGCCCGGATGCCGCAGCTCGACCGCGCTCTGGTCAAGGAACGTGCCGCCCGGCTGCGCGCCACTGGACTTCAGCTCCATCAGGCCCATCTTGACAGCATGATCGGAACGCAGCAAAGCCTGCTCGTCGAGAACAACGGCCTGGCGCATACGGAAAATTTCACGCTTGCCGCTGTCCCCGGCCTGACGCCGCGCGATATGGTTGAGGTGACGATCACCGGCCACAACGGCAAGCATCTCACGCATACTGCCCAAGCCCGCTCAGCGGCCTAGGGGTGACATGTGAGAACGACAAGGACCTGAAGCGCGTCGCGCTTTGGACATGCAACTGACGGCCCCGACCCGGCCCGAGTTTACGGGATACCCAATGGCGCTCAGCTTTCTCAAAAAGGTCTTCACTTTCGGCAAGGACAAGCCGATCGAAGCCGAGCCCGCCGCCGTGCCTGCGGCTGATGCGGTTCTGGACGTCGCTGAATCGGCCTTCACGCCTGAAGAAACCCGGGCAATCAAAGCCGAGCTCGAGCCGCATTCGCGCACCGAGGACCTGCCCGTCGCCACCGACCCGGTGCTGGCGGAGGAGATGGACACCGGCGGCGGCCCCTCTGCCGACAGCGCCGATGCGCCGGAATTCGCGGCAGAGACCGCGGAAGAACAGGAACACGCACTTCTCCCCCCGACCGAACAGATCGGCGATCTTGGACTGATCCCGCTGTCGCTGCTGGAAGTGGAGGCCGAAGCGTCCGAGGTCGAGGAGAGCTTCGTACCTCCTTCTGTGCCGGAGCCTGCCCTCGGGCTTGCCGAAGGCACGACCCGGGAGGGACATCTCCCCCTAAAGGGGGAAGATCAGACGGAGGCCGCCGCTCCTTCACCGCAGCCTACTACGATTGACGAAACGCAGGAACTTTCCGCGAGTCCACTCTCCCCCCTTGAGGGGGAGATGCCTGGCAGGGCAGAGGGGGGGCAACCCGCCACGCTCTTCGAAGACAGAACCGAAATCGCGCCGCAAGCGATCTCCCCCCTCGAGGGGGAGATGCCCGGCAGGGCAGAGGGGGATAGCCCCTCGGCCGACACGACAGATGCGGCAGAAACGCAAGCAACGCCCATCCTCCCCAAGGGCTTCGCCGCCGGCGGCGCCGCCGTCGAAGCCCAGCCCGAAGCCCCCAAACAGAAACTCACCTGGTTCCAGCGCCTGCGCCAGGGCCTTGCCCGCACGTCGTCGCAGCTGACCGGCCAGATCACGGCCCTCTTCACCAAGCGCAAGCTCGACGACGAGACGCTGCAGGACCTCGAAGACCTCCTGATCCAGGCCGATCTCGGCGTCGAGACAGCGCTGCGCGTCACCGACACGCTGGCCTCGGAGCGCTACGGCAAGGACGTGACCGGCGAGGACGTCACCCGCATCATGGCGGCCGAGATCACCAAGGTTCTCGCCCCTGTCGCCAAGCCGCTGCAGCTTGATCTCTCCCACAAACCGCATGTCATCCTCGTCGTCGGCGTCAACGGCACCGGCAAGACGACGACGATCGGCAAGCTCGCCGCCAAGCTTTCGGGCGCCGGCCTCAAGGTCATGCTCGCTGCCGGCGACACATTCCGCGCGGCCGCGATCGAGCAGCTGAAGATCTGGGCCGAGCGCACCAAGTCCGACATCGTCTCCTCGAAACTCGGGGCGGATGCTGCGGGCCTTGCCTATGAGGCGTTCGAGCAAGCGAAACTGAAGAAGAGCGATGTGCTGATCATCGATACCGCCGGCCGCCTGCAGAACCGCGCCGAGCTGATGGCGGAACTCGAAAAGATCGTCCGCGTGCTCGGCAAGCTCGATCCCGACGCGCCGCACACCGTGCTGCAGACGCTCGACGCCACCACCGGCCAGAACGCACTGAGCCAGGTCGAGATCTTCCGCAATGTCGCCGGCGTCAACGGCCTGATCATGACCAAGCTCGACGGCACGGCGCGCGGGGGTATTCTCGTCGCCATCTCCGCCAAGCACAAGCTGCCGGTCTATTTCATTGGCGTCGGCGAAGGCGTCGATGACCTCGAGCCCTTCGAGGCCGGCGACTTTGCTCATGCGATTGCCGGCATTGCCCATTGATGCCACGCCGTGGGAAGCGTACATGGCGAGGCGAAGCGAACCAGGTTTGACCGATCCCATGAAATTCGAAAGCGATACGAGACCCACTGCCGAAGACCGGCACCACCCGATGCTGAAGCTCGCGCTTGAGCTCGGGCCGCTGCTCGTCTTCTTCTTCGCCAACCTGCGCGGCGAATGGCTGGCTGCCAATTTTCCGGTCCTGGCGACGCTCGGCGGGCCGCTGTTCATCGCCAGCGGGCTCTTTATGGCGGCGACGGTCGTTTCGCTCGTCGTTTCGAAGGTCGTGCTCGGCCACCTGCCGCTGATGCCCTTCGTCTCCGGCATCGTCGTCGTCGTCTTCGGCGGCCTCGGCATCTACCTGCAGGACGAGCTGTTCTTCAAGATGAAGCCGACCATCATCAACACGCTGTTCGGCGTGGTGCTGCTCGGCGGCCTTGCCTTCGGCAGATCGCTGCTTGGCTATGTCTTCAACGCCGCATTCCAGCTTGACGCCGAGGGCTGGCGCAAGCTGACCCTGCGCTGGGGCGTGTTCTTCCTGTTCCTCGCGATCCTCAACGAGATCGTCTGGCGCGGCGCCAATGCCTATTACCTGCCCGATGCCAAGGCCGCCGACGATTTCTGGGTCGCCTTCAAGGTCTGGGGCACCATGCCGATCACGCTTGCCTTCACCATGTTCCAGATGCCGCTGATCATGAAGCATTCGCTCAATCCGCCGGAAGAGGCCGGCAAGTGAGCGCCATCGACGCCCGCAACCCCGCTCAGCGGCAGGCCGTCTGGCTTGCCGCCTGCGCCGCCATCGTCGTCCTGCAGGCGGTCATCATGTGCTGGATGGGCCGCATCCCGATCTGCGAATGCGGCTATGTCAAGCTGTTCGAGCCGATCGCCAACGGCCCCGGCAATTCGCAGCATCTGGCGGACTGGTACACCCCCTCGCACATCATCCACGGCTTCCTGTTCTACGGCCTTGCCCATCTCGTGCTGCGCCGCAGGCCAATCGCCGCCGGGCTGCTTCTGGCGCTGGTGATCGAAGTCGGCTGGGAACTCCTGGAAAACTCGCCGATCATCATCGACCGCTACCGCGCCGCGACGATCTCGCTCGATTATTACGGCGACAGCATCCTGAATTCGGTGATGGACACCGTCTTCATGGCGCTCGGCTTCCTGTTTGCCTGGCGCGCGCCGGTCGCGGCCACCGTCGCCATCGCCATCTTCTTCGAGATTTTCACCGGCTGGCTGATCCGCGATAACCTGACCTTGAACGTGCTGATGCTGGTTTATCCACTGGAGGCCGTGAAGGCCTGGCAGTCGTCTCTTTGAGACGCACCTGCGAACGTTACGAAGCCAGTTCACCCAGCGGTCCCTCGTCCGACTGCATGTTTCGTTAGATCCTAGCCAATTCAAGGACAAAACATGCAGCAATTCAAAGTGCTACCGCGACCTTTGCGCGTCTGATAAGACGCGCGGCGCTGTAGGGTCACCCTCGCCCCCTCGGGTCATCCTCGGCCTCGAGCCGAGGATCCACCCCCGGCTCTATGTCAATAAGGAGGCCGGCCGTTGCGAGTGGATGCCGGGTCAAGCCTGGTCAGCCTGCCGTCGCCTTTTCGATCGCTGGAAAAAGCCCTTCCTTCAGGCTTTTCTCATCGAACGGTCCGACGCGCTTGTAGACGATCGTGCCGGAGGCGTCGACGAGGTAGGATTCCGGGATGCCGTAGACGCCCCAGTCGATTGCCGCCTTGCCGCGCGGATCGATGCCGATGGCGGAGAAGGGGTTGCCCAGTTCACCGAGGAACCTGAGCGCGTTGTCCGTCCGGTCCTTGTAGTTAATCCCGACCACCGTCAGGCGCGGGTCCTTCGCCAGCTCGAGGATGATCGGATTTTCCTCGCGGCACGGCAGGCACCAGGACGCCCAGACATTGACCAGCGTCAGCTTGCCCTTCACCGCCGCATCGTTGAGCGCCGGCATGGGGGCGCCCTTGAAGGTCGCGCCTTCGAGCGGCGGCAGGTCGAGCGACGGCGCCTTGGTGCCGATCAGCGCCGAGGGGATTTCGCTGATGTCGCGGCCGGAATCGAGCTGGCTCCAGAAAATCGCCGCGAGCCCCGCAAAAATCAAAAGCGGGAGAAGCGCAAGGACGATGCGCGTCTTGCCTGGCCGGGCGCCCTGCAGCTCGGTTGCCTCGTCGCTCATTGCGCCTCTCCACCTTGGGCCGAACGGCGGCGGATGCCGGCCTTCTCCAGCGCCTGCAATTCGCGGCGGCGCGCGCGTCCGTCGGTCCAGACCCAGAGGATCAGCGCCACCACCGTAAGGGCGGCGGTGCCATAGCTTGCGGCGACATAGGCGGTATGGGTCATCATGTCAGGCCTCCCGGCCAGCGGCGCGCGCCGCCTGGCGGCGCATCGAGGTCACCCGGCGACGCCAGATCTCGTTGCGCATCGCGGCGATATGCAGCGCGAAGAACAGAAGCGTGAAGGCAACCGCCATCACCAGCAGCGGCCACAGGAATTCCGGATCGATCGCCGACCCGCCGAGCCTGAGCACGCTTGCCGGCTGATGCAATGTGTTCCACCATTCGACCGAGAACTTGATGATCGGGATATTGACGAAGCCGACGAGGATCAGGATGGCCGATACCTTCGCCGCCTTGCCCGGATCGTCCATCGCCCGGTTGAGCGCGATCAGCCCGAGATACATCAGGAACAGCACGAAGACCGAGGTCAGCCGCGCGTCCCAGACCCACCATGTCCCCCACATCGGCTTGCCCCAGAGCGAACCGGTGACGAGAGCGAGAAAGGTAAAGCTGGCGCCGATGGGCGCTGCGGCGCGGGCGGAAACATCGGCAAGCGGATGCCGCCAGACCAGAGTTCCAAGCGCCGAGACCGCCATCACCGTGTAGCACATCATCGACAGCCATGCGGCAGGCACATGCACGTACATGATGCGCACCGTCTCGCCCTGCTGGTAATCGCCCTCGGTGGTGAAGGAAAGATAGAGGCCGATTGCAAACAGCACGACGGTCAACCCGACAAGCCACGGCAGCACGCGCCCCGCCAGGCCCAAAAACCGTGTCGGATTGGCGAGATCGCTGAATTTGCGGATGCTGAGGCTGTTTTCGCTCATGATGGTTCTTTAACGCCGAAGGACCTTCTCTTCAATGAATACCATGCGATCACAATTGCGTCAGAGCGCCACGCGTTCAATGAACGCGTAAAAGGTCGCTCGATCTTTAATTCTAGAGCATTTTATCCGCCCTTCTACAAAAGGGCGGAATGCTCTAGTCCGACGCGGCCCTCAGCGCCAGTGCCGCCGAAAGCGGCCCGATGACGGCAAAGAAAAGCGTGATCGCGATCAATATCAGGAAGGGCGGCAGGAAGGGCGCCGGATCCTCGACCGCCGCATAGGCCGCGCTGACCCCGAAGATCAGGACCGGAACGGTGAGCGGCAGCACCAGGATCGACACCAGCAGACCGCCGCGCGGCAGCGTCACGGCGACCGCCGCACCGGCCGCGCCGATGAGGGTGATTGCAGGCGTGCCGGCAAGCAGCGTCAGCATGGTCGCACCGATCGCAAGCTCTTTCATGTTCATGAACAGCCCCAGCAGCGGCGAGGCGATCACCAACGGCAAGCCGGTCGCCGTCCAGTGCGCCAGGCACTTCATCAGCACCGTCAGCACCAGCGGCGTCTCCTGCATCAGCATCAGGTCCAGCGAGCCATCCTCGCGCTCCGCCTGGAACAGACGGTCGAGCCCGAGAAGCGATGCGAGCAGCGCGCCGATCCACAGGATCGCCGGGCCGATCCGCGACAAAAGATTGAGGTCGGGACCGACGGCGAACGGCACGACGGCGACGACGGTCATGAAGAACAACACACCGATCAACGCCCCGCCGCCGGCGCGCATGGCAAGTTTGAGGTCGCGGAGGAAGAGGGAGGTCATGCGCAGGCTCCCGCATCGTCGGCGAAAGCCCCCCTCATCCGGCCCTTCGGGCCACCTTCTCCCCGCTGGGGAGAAGAGGGTGTCTGCGGCACGCCCACTGAGAAACAGACACCTCGCGTCTCAACGAAGCATTGAATTCGAAGGAGCCGCGGCGCGTTCCCTCTTCTCCCCAGCGGGGAGAAGGTGGCCCGAAGGGCCGGATGAGGGGGCACCCCACGGCAAGAGGACAGCGGCATCAATGACCTACCTCTCCCGCAACACCCGCAAACCCCGTCATCCGCAATTCCCTCGCCTCCACCCCCAACGGCTGGTGCGTTGCCGCGACGACAATGCCGCCCGCGCCGAGATGCCGGGTCACCAACGTCGCAAACAGCCGGTCGGCGCTTGCATCGAGCGCCGCCGTCGGCTCGTCGAGCAGCCAGATCGGGCGATAGGCGACAAGCAGCTTGGCCATCGCCATGCGCCGCTGCTGGCCGGCCGAGAGATAGCCGAAAGGCAGGTGCGAAATACCGCCGAGGCCGAGCGCCTCGGCGGCCTCCTCGATGCCGATACCGGCCCCGCCGGGCGAATCACCCATGAAGGATTTCCAGAAGGAAAGATTCTCCTCGACGGTCAGTTCGCGCTTCATTGCATTGCGATGGCCGAGGTAGTGGCAGAACTCGCGGGGATGGCCGATTTCAGACGAGATTCCGTCAAGCAGCACCCTGCCCGATTGCGCCGCCAGCAGCCCCGCCAGAACGCGCAAAAGGGTCGACTTTCCCGAGCCGTTCGGACCCGTCACCACGAGGGCCTCGCCGGCTGTCAAAACAAACGAAATATCGTGGAAAATCAGGTCCTCGCCGCGCTTCGCACTGAGGCCTTCGACGAGGAGGCTGATCGGCATTCACATTCCTTTTACGACGTTCGTCGCAACGCAAAAAAATTGTCTCAAATTGGTCGCACACGGTCTGGCACGTTCCGGAGAAATTATCTATAACCGCCCCAACACGCCAGCGGTCGGCGTGAATTTCATCCTAGCGCCGAACATGGAATGATTTCCACGTACGGACAGCGGAAATGGCCGTACCCGCATCCCATATCGCGCATCAAATGCGCTCGGGCGTTCGTACGTCACTTTGGCGATCAAACGGAACGGGGTATCCAGTGTCCAAATCCCTTGACAGTTTCAATTGTCGGTCGACGCTTTCGGTCAACGGCACAGACTATGTCTATTACAGCCTGCCGAAAGCCGAAGAAAACGGCCTCGCCGGCGTTTCCAAGCTCCCCTATTCGATGAAGGTTCTGCTTGAGAACCTGCTGCGCTTCGAAGACGGCCGCTCGGTCACGAAGGAAAACATCCTTGCCGTCGCCGAATGGCTGACCAACAAGGGTCTCGTCGAAAACGAAATCGCCTATCGCCCGGCGCGCGTGCTGATGCAGGACTTCACCGGCGTTCCTGCCGTGGTCGATCTCGCAGCCATGCGCGACGCGATGGTGTCGCTCGGCGGTGATCCGGAAAAGATCAACCCGCTCGTTCCCGTCGACCTCGTCATCGACCATTCCGTCATCGTCGACGAATTCGGCACGCCGACCGCCTTTGCCAAGAATGTCGAGCTCGAATACGCGCGCAACGGCGAGCGCTACCGCTTCCTGAAATGGGGCCAGCAGGCCTTCAAGAATTTCCGAGTCGTTCCGCCCGGCACCGGCATCTGTCACCAGGTCAACCTCGAATATCTCGGCCAGACCGTCTGGACGAAGGAAGAAAACGGCGAGATCACCGCCTACCCGGATACCTGTGTCGGCACCGACAGCCACACGACCATGATCAATGGTCTCGGCGTTCTCGGCTGGGGCGTGGGCGGCATCGAGGCTGAAGCGGCCATGCTCGGCCAGCCGGTTTCGATGCTGCTGCCGGAGGTCATCGGCTTCAAGCTGACCGGCAAGCTCAAGGAAGGCGTCACCGCCACCGACCTCGTGCTGATGGTCGTACAGATGCTGCGCAAGAAGGGCGTGGTTTCGAAGTTCGTCGAATTCTTCGGTTCCGGCCTCGACAACATGACGCTCGCCGACCGCGCCACGATCGGCAACATGGGCCCGGAATACGGCGCGACCTGCGGCTTCTTCCCCGTCGATGCCGAAACCATCAACTACCTCACCATGTCCGGCCGCGAAGAGCAGCGTATCGCTCTCGTCGAAGCCTATTCGAAGGCGCAAGGCATGTGGCGCGAAGGCGACGGCTCCGACCTCGTCTTCACCGACACGCTCGAACTCGACCTCGGCGACGTGGTTCCCGCCATGGCTGGTCCGAAGCGTCCGGAAGGCCGCATCCCGCTCGAAAACATCGCTTCGGGCTTCGCAACCTCGCTCGAAAACGACTACAAGAAGCCGGGACAGCTGGAAAACCGCTACGCAGTCGAAGGCACGGATTTCGATCTCGGCCATGGCGACGTGGCGATTGCCGCCATCACCTCCTGCACCAACACGTCGAACCCCTCGGTGCTGATCGCCGCCGGCCTTCTCGCCCGCAACGCCGTTGCCAAGGGCCTGAAGTCGGCACCTTGGGTGAAGACCTCGCTCGCACCGGGATCCCAGGTCGTCGGCGAATATCTCGCCAAGTCCGGCCTGCAGGAATCACTTGATGCGCTCGGCTTCAACCTCGTCGGCTTCGGCTGCACGACCTGCATCGGCAATTCCGGCCCGCTGCCGGCACCAATCTCGAAGACCATCAACGAGAAGGGCCTGATCGTGTCCGGCGTTCTCTCGGGCAACCGCAACTTCGAAGGCCGCATCTCGCCGGACGTCCAGGCGAACTATCTCGCCTCACCGCCTCTGGTCGTGGCTTACGCGCTCGCCGGCACCGTCAAAAAAGATCTGACGACCGAGCCGCTCGGTATCGGCAGCGACGGCAACCCGGTGTTCCTCAAGGACATCTGGCCGACCTCGCAGGAAATCCAGGAATTCATCCTGAAATACGTTACCCGCGCACTCTACGCATCGAAATATGCCGACGTGTTCAAGGGCGACGCCAACTGGCAGGCAGTTCAGGTTCCGGCAGGCCAGACCTATGCCTGGGACGACAACTCGACCTACGTGCAAAACCCGCCCTACTTCGTCGGCATGGGCAAGACCGGTTCGGGTATTTCCGATATCAAGGGCGCGCGCGTGCTTGGCCTGTTCGGCGACAAGATCACCACCGACCACATCTCGCCGGCCGGGTCGATCAAGGCGGCGTCTCCGGCCGGTGCGTACCTCATCGGCCATGGCGTCAGCGTTGCCGACTTCAACCAGTACGGCACGCGCCGCGGCAACCACGAAGTGATGATGCGCGGCACCTTTGCCAACATCCGCATCCGCAACCACATGATGGGACCGAACGGCAAGGAAGGCGGCTATACGATCCACTATCCTTCGAAGGAAGAGATGTCGATCTATGACGCGGCCATGAAGTACAAGGAAGAGGGCGTTCCGTTGGTCATCTTCGCCGGCGTCGAATATGGCAACGGCTCGTCGCGCGACTGGGCGGCGAAGGGCACCAACCTGCTCGGCGTAAAAGCCGTGATCGCCCAGTCCTTCGAGCGTATTCACCGCTCCAACCTCGTCGGCATGGGCGTCGTGCCCTTCGTCTTCGAGCAAGGCACGACCTGGGAATCGCTCGGCCTGAAGGGTGACGAGATCGTCGATATCGACGGGTTGACCAATGTCCAGCCGCGCGAAAAGCGGGTCGCCAGGATCAGCTACAGCGACGGTTCGGTGAAGGAAGTCCCTCTCATCTGCCGTATCGATACGCTCGATGAAGTTACCTACATGAACAATGGCGGCATCCTGCAGACCGTTTTGCGCGACCTCGCCGCTTAAATCCATCCGGGTGAAAACCAGGGGCCGGGGCTGCAAAACCCCGGCCTTTTTGCGTCTCGTGCACTCAGCGCCTTCAATGTCGTTCGCCTCACTCCAACGTGACTTTCTGTTGAAAGGCGAGCGGCGTATGAAAGGCTTCGATTGCTTCGCAGCTCCCCGCATCCTTTGAAATGGAACGATGCCCGATGCCTGGATCCCCTAACCTTCGCCGCATCATGCTCGCCTGTGGCCTCGGCCTGATGGCGTTGCCGGTGATAGCCGGCGAGCCGGCCGGTGTCGTCGAACTGTTCACGAGCCAGGGCTGTTCTTCCTGCCCCCCGGCGGATGCGGCGTTGAAAAAACTGATCGATGACGGCAAGGTCGTGGCGCTTTCCTATCACGTCGACTATTGGAACTATCTCGGCTGGGCCGATACGCTCGCCACCAAGGACAACACCGCCCGGCAATACGCCTATGCCCGGATGCTCGGCCGCAGCGGCGTCTACACACCCCAGGCCATCCTCAACGGACGCGACCATATCAACGGCGCCGATCTCGACGGCATCAACCGGCGACTGACGGAAATGCGTGAAAAGGGCAAGGGTCTGACCGTTCCGGTCAATGCCACCGTGCGCAAGGACGAGGTGGACATCAATGTCGGTGCCGGCGACGGCAAGGCCAACGTGGTCGTCGTCTATTTCAACCGCGAGCAACTGGTTGACGTGAAGAAGGGTGAGAACAGCGGCAGGACGATTTCCTACTGGCATTCCGTGCGCGATGTCCAGACGATCGGCATGTGGGACGGCAACCCCGCCAATTTCGTGCTGCCGGCCTCCGTTCTCAGTGAAGGCGACAATGACGGCTGCGCGGTGCTGCTGCAGAAGATGAAGGACAATGAAACGCCCGGCGCCATCCTCGGCGCGACGACCGTCATGGCGGACAGCGCCGCCAACTGATCCGTGACGGGTCAGGATGCTGGTTCGGCCCGGCAGCATCGAGGGGCTGGGGCTGAGGGTTCGAAGATACCGGACCGAACCGACCAGGCTTCTTGGCAACGGGCGCTGCCAGAAAACGTGGCGTTTGGAGTGGCCGCGCCCGAGGGGCGCTGATGGCCAACCACTCCAACACTGCTCCCGCTCGAAAAACGCATCCCTCGAGCAGACAGCAGACCGGACAATCGGGAGGACTCCCCATGTCGGCGAGCGCGAGTGTCGTTTCGAAATGGGGCGCGGTTTTGACTGAAATGCGGCATACAGAAAAAAGTCTCTGGCAAACCGGTGCGGCTTGCGGCTTGCATTTCAGCGCGGGTCAGGCAAACTGTAACCGTCCTGTCACAATAAAGGCCGGGGTAAAGATGACCGATCAGCCGGATTTGCCGCAAGGCGAGACCCGTTCCGAAAGGCAGCCAACCTCCAATGTGGTTGTCCACCTGCACGAATACCGCAGCAGCAGCCAGGATCCGCCTCCCATCACCTTCCACCGCAGGGAACTCGATCTGATCCTTAAGGTCTATGGCCGCATGGTCGGCGAAGGCGAGTGGCGCGACTATGCGATGGACCACCTGCGCGACCGGGCGGTGTTCTCGGTGTTCAAGCGTTCAGGCGAGATGGCGCTCTTCAGGATTGAGAAAAACCCGAAGCTGGCAGCCAAGCAGGGTGCCTACAGCGTCGTCAATACACACGGCATGATCCTGAAGCGCGGCCATGACCTGCAGCAGGTCTTGAAAGTCTTCGACAAGATGCTGAGGCTGATCGAAACCTGATTCAGCCGCGATAGAGCGTGTCCGGATAGACGCCGGGCTGCGGATCGGTCGTCACGCCGTCGCCGAGCGGCAGTTGCATGATGATCGTATCGAGCCAGCGGCCGTGCTTGAAGCCGGTCGCCTTCATCAATCCGCCATGCTCGAAGCCGGCCGCGCGATGGACCGCTACCGAAGCCGGATGCGCGCCGCCGATGACGGCGACCATCTGGCGGAAGCCGAGTTCCGTGCAGCGCCGGATGAGTTCGGCAAGCAGAGCCTTACCCACGCCCTGCCCCCGCGCCTGCGGCGCCAGATAGATCGAATCCTCGACCAGGAAACGATAGGCCGGCCGTGTCCGGAACGCAGATGCATAGGCATAGCCGAGCAGGACGCCATCCGGAGCGACCGCGGCGATATAGGGGTAACCATTGCTGGTGATCGCTGAGAAACGCGACGCCATTTCCGCTTCCGCCGGGGGCGTCATCTCATAGGAGGCAACACCGTTCAGCACCGATTCCCGGTAAATATCGGTGATGGCCGGAATGTCGGAAAGGGTGGCGTCGCGCAGGGTGAAAGACATCGGCAGGCCTGATTGGATAAAACAACTCGTCCTTCATACCGGGATAGAGCAATCAGGCAAGCGCCAAACGTCGCGGAGCAGGCAACAAAAAAGGCGGCCGAGGCCGCCTTTTTCGATTGTCTCAGGGTTCCGGTTATTCGCGGTTTCCAAGGAAACGCAGCAGGAACAGGAACAGGTTGATGAAGTCGAGGTAGAGCGTCAGGGCGCCCATGATGGCCTTGCGGCCGGCGACTTCGGCACCGTCTGCTTCGAAGTACATTTCCTTGATCTTCTGGGTATCCCAGGCGGTCAGGCCGGCGAAGATCAGAACGCCGATGACGGAGATCGCAAAATCAAGCGCGGACGAGCCGAGGAAGATGTTGACGATCGAGGCGATGATCAGGCCGAACAGACCCATGATCAGGAACGAGCCCATGCCGGAAAGGTCACGCTTGGTGGTATAGCCGTAGAGCGACAGACCGCCGAACGAAGCAGCCGTGACGAAGAACGTCTGGACGATGCTCTGGCCGGTATAGATCAGGAAGATCGACGACAGCGAAAGACCCATCAGGCCCGCATAGACCCAGAAGGTGGTCTGCGCGGCGGACACGCTCATGGAGTTGATGCGGAAGCTCATGTAGAACACCAGAGCCAACGGCGCGAGCATGACGACCCACTTCAGTGGGCTCACATAGATCGCCTGACCGAAGGCGGTCAGCTGTCCGTCCGCAAATGCGAATTGGAACGCAGCGAAGGCGGCGATACCGGTGATCGCCAGACCAAGGGCCATCAGGTTGTACACCTTGAGCATATAGGTGCGCAGACCTTCATCGATTACGGCCCCCGCCTGCGCACCAGTCTGCGCCGTCCGGGTTTGGTAGTTTCTAAGATCAGCCATTGTTTCCTCTTATAAGCCCCGGTTAAGTTTACGGTGTCAGGCAACGAGGGCGCATCATTCAAGATGCCGGCTACTCGGCCCAGGCGCCGCTGCGGGGCTCCAGCATGCCTTGGTAGAATATGATGTCGAAATATGACTTGCACAAGACCGGCAGGGCTGCGAATCGTTCGAAAAGCCGCTGCGAACGCCTTTTGCGCCATGGCTTTAACGGTTAACTGGCCGATCAGAGTTCCCGCAGCACCGGCGCAGCCTTCTGACCGAGCACCCGCCAGGTACCGGCAAGGCCGAAACCGACCGTGACGACCAGCGCCACAGCCATCGTCGCCAGGGCGACATCCGGCAGGAAGGACGAGGGCAAGGTCATGACCCGGCTCACCACGTACCAGGCCGCCACGCCGCCGGCGAACAGCGCGAAGACGGCCGTGGACAGGCCGAGCATCGCGTATTCGTAGCAGAAGGCACGGATCAGTGTCGAACGTGTCGCCCCGAGCGTCTTCAGGACGACGGCATCGTGGGTGCGGGCCCGGTTGCCGGCGGCAAGAGCGCCGGCCAGCACCAGAACAGAGGCCATCAGCGCCACGGCGGCGGCGGCGCGGATTGCCGTCGCGAGCTGCCCCAGCAGTTGATTGATGATATCGAGCGCATCCTTGACGCGCACGCTGGTGATCGTCGGATAGGCATTCGTCACCGCCTTCAGCGCTGCCGCCTCATCGGCCGCCGTGGCGTTGGGATCGATAACCGTGGCGAGCCAGGCATGCGGAGCGCCGGCAAAGGTGTTCGGCGAGAAGACCATGACGAAATTGATCGACAGGGATTCCCATTCCACCTTGCGGAAATTGGCGATCCGGGCCGTGACGTTACGGCCGAGCACGTTGACGGTGACCGTATCGCCGAGCTTCAGGCCGAGTTCGCCGGCTTCCTCCGCCGAAAACGAGACGAGCGGCTCGCCGGAATAGTCCGGCGCCCACCAGCTGCCCTGCGTCAGAGACGAATTTTCCGGTCGGTTCTCGGCATAGGTGATGCCCCGGTCGCCGCGCAGCACCCATTGTCCGCCCGGCGGCACGGTCATCTTGCTGACATCCTGCCCGTTGAACGCAAGGATGCGGCCACGCAGCATCGGCACTTCGACGATCTTGCCCTCGGGCAGGCTTTTCTGCAGCAGCGAGCGGAACCCCTCCACCTCGGCACCCTGAATATCGACGAAAAAGAAGTTCGGCGCCCGCTCCGGCAGGCTGCCGGTGAGCTCGCGCCGCAGATTGCCGTCGATCAGCGCCAGCGTGACGAGAAGTGCAAGCCCGAGACCGAGCGACAGGACCACCGACGGCGTCAGCGCGCCGGGACGATGGATATTGCCGATGGCGAGCCGAAAGGCCGGCGAGCTGACACGCGGCGCCCGGCGGGCAAGCACGGCGACGAGAACGGCGACGCCGCGCAGCACGATAAAGGCGAAGGCGATGGCACCGAGGAAGGTGAGGGAAATCCGCCGGTCATAGGCGGTCAGGATGGCAAGGCCGGCAAGCGCTGCAAGGCAGAGAGCGGCGGCAAGCAGATAGGGCCAGGACGGCAGGCGCGACCGTTCGAAGCTCTGCTCGCGGAAGAGCGCGGTCGCCGGCACTTCGCGGGCGTGGCCGAGCGGCAGGATGGCAAAGGCGAGCGCCGTCAGAAGGCCGAACATGGCGGCAAGGCCAAGCGCTTGCGGGTAGAGCTGGAACGCAGTCGACACCGGCAGCATGTTTGCCAGGAATTGAGCGGCGACGAAGGGGATAAGTGCACCGAGCACGAGGCCGACGACGATGCCGATCAAGGCGATCATCAGGATCTGTATGAGATAGATGGCGGTGACCATCGCGGCGGGCGCGCCGACGCATTTGAACGTTGCTATGACGCCGCGCTTGGAATCGAGGTAGGAGCGCACCGCATTGGCAACGCCGACGCCGCCGACGATCAGCGCGGTCAGGCCGACGAGGGTCAGGAACTGCGAGAAGCGGGTGATGTTGGCCGTCAGCGCCGGCGCCGCGTTCTGGCTGGTGCGAATCGACCAGCCGGCCTGCGGGAATTTCTCCTCGGCCTGTCGGCGCAAGGCGGGAACGCTGGAGGGATCATCCACTTTCACCTTGTAGACATGCTCGACCAGGCTTCCCGTCTGTACCAGGCCGGAGGCAGCAAGCGCGTCTGCTGACAAGAGCAGGCGCGGCGCAAAGCCGAACCCGTCCGACAAGGCGTCCGGTTCGCGCACGATCAGGCCGGAAATCCGGATGCGGGCCGTGCCGAGCAGGATTTCGTCGCCGGTCTCGATGCCGAGCCGTTCCAGAAGCAACGGGGCTGCCAGCGCATCATGGACATCGCCATGACTGGCCAGAAGCTCGCCGAGCGGTGCCGCCGGCTCGCTTTCGAGCTTGCCGTAAAGCGGATAGGCGCCATCGACCGCCTTCAGCTCGACGAGCGCCTGGTTGGAGCCATCGGGCAGCCTTGCCATGGAGCGCAGGCTGGCGGATACCGCGACCGTCCCCATGTCGTCGACGAAGGCCTTTTCCTCTGGCGTCGCGACGCGGTTGTTGAGTTCGAAGCGGATATCGCCGGCGAGCAGCTCGCGGCCCTGGCTGGCGATCGAGCTGGTGATCGACTGCGACAGCGAATTAACGCCGGCAATCGCCGCCGTGCCGAGCGCAACGCAAGCGAGAAAAATGTAGAAACCTTTCAGGCCGCCGCGCATTTCCCGCAGCGCCAGGCGAAAGGCGAGCCCAGGACGAAAACCGTTGGCAGCACGGCCCGTCATGCGGAAACCGCCTTCGACAGCGATGCGGCAAGAGCCGGGTCATGACCCGAGCCGGAAACGATCTCACCAGAGCGAACCCGCACCTGGCGCGAGCAGCGGGCGGCAAGCGAGGCATCATGGGTCACGAGGACCAGCGTCATGTCGCGCTCGGCCTGCTTGGAGAAGATGAGATCGGCCACCTGGCGGCCGGTTTCGGCATCGAGATTGCCGGTGGGCTCGTCGGCGATCAGCAGTTTCGGCGCCGGCGCCAGGGCGCGCGCGATCGCCACGCGCTGCTGCTCGCCGCCGGAGAGCTGGCCGGGATAATGCGACAGCCGCTCCCCGAGGCCGACGGAGGCGAGCTCGTGACGAGCGATTTCAAAGGCGTTGCGGACATTGGCAAGCTCGAGCGGCACGGCGACATTTTCGAGCGCCGTCATGTTCGGGATGAGGTGGAAGGATTGGAAGACGATGCCGATATTGCGGCCGCGGAATTCCGCCACCCGGTCTTCGCTCAAGCCGTGCAGCGGCGTGCCGTCGATGATGATTTCACCGCTGTCGAGACGCTCCAGACCGGCAAGAACCATCAGCAGCGTCGACTTGCCGGAGCCCGAGGGACCGACGATGCCGACAGACTCACCGGCTCCGATGGTCAGGTCCATTCCCTTCAGCACATGAACGGACGCGGCGGCCTGGCCGAGTGTCAGATCCGCATTTTTCAGTTCGATCATGGTTTTTGCCAAGGGAAACTGTCCTATATTCAGGATATGGGAATTGCCGGAGCGGCTGATGTTGTACCGATTTAAGGGCGCATTCATGCGAATAAAAGGTTTGATGGTTTTTTTGTTGGCGATCACGGCAATTGTGATCACCTCGATCCCGGCCCGTTCCGCCACGCTCAATCTCGTCGGCTTTGGCGACAGCCTGATGGCAGGCTACCAATTGCCGCCGGAAGACGCCTTTCCCGCCCGTCTGGAAAAGGCCCTGCGCGCGAAGGGCCATGACGTGACGATCGCCAATGCCGGCGTTTCCGGCGACACGACCTCGGGCGGGCTGGCGCGGATCGACTGGTCGGTGCCGGACGGCACCAAGGGCGTGATCCTCGAACTCGGCGCCAACGACGCGCTGCGCGGCATCCCGCCCGAAGAAAGCCGCAAGAACCTGATAGCCATGATCGAGAAGCTTAAATCGCGCGGCATCCCGGTTCTCCTGGTCGGCATGCTGGCGCCGCCGAACATGGGCGACGACTATGCGAGCCGGTTCAATCCGATCTATCCGGAGCTCGCCAGGGCCTATGGTGCGGAACTCTATCCGTTTTTTCTTGACGGCGTCGTGGAGAATGCGAAGCTGAAGATCGAGGATGGCATGCATCCGAACGGCGACGGCATCGGCGTCATGGTCGAGCGCTTCCTGCCGGTCGCCGAACGCTTCGTACAATCGCTTTCAACGGGAGGCTGAGGAACAAAACAAACAATCTCTTGTTCAACGACTGATAATTGAGTTGGATAAATATTGCAGGTGCGAAATTATAGTTGCGTGCAGATGTCAAGCGTGATTCGCTGACGATATCTGCCAGAGATTCGGGGAGCTCGTTATGCCGAGACTTTTCACCGCCCTCGAGATTCCGCGTAATGCCGCAATGAGCCTTTCATTGTTACGTGGTGGTCTTCCCGGTGCCCGTTGGATCGATGTGGAGAATTACCACATCACACTCCGCTTCATCGGTGACGTCGACAACCGGACCGCAGACGAGATCGTCGACCGGCTTGACCGCATCGAACGCCCGGAATTCCAGCTGCAGCTGACCGGCACCGGCGCCTTCGGTTCGAAGAAGCCGCATTCCGTCTGGGCCGGGGTCAGCAACCCGCCGGAACTTTATGCCCTCCAGGCCGAAATCGAGCGTATCTGCCAGAGGCTGGGCCTTCCGGCCGACCCGCGCAAGTTCACGCCGCATGTGACGCTCGCGCGGCTGCGCTCGTCGCGGGTCGAGGACGTCGTCGGGTACCTGTCAGGACGCGGCGGCTTCTACACCAACCCCTTCACCGTCTCGCGCTTCGTGCTCCTCTCGTCGCGCGATTCGATCGGCGGCGGCCCCTACATCACCGAGGAGGTCTTCCCGCTCTACGAGCCGATTTCTTCCAGCCTGCCGATCAGCGAAGAGCAGCCTTCGAAGAGCATGCTGTAGACGGCATCGAAGCCTTCCGGGCCTCCATAATAGGGGTCGGGCACGTCGCGCTCGACGCCCAGCGTATAGCCGAGGAAGAGATGCAGCTTGTGCTGCGCGGCCGGCGGTGCGAGCGCGCGCAGCGTCGCCAGATTGTTCCGGTCCATTGCAAAGATCAGATCGAAGGCCGCAAAATCGCCGGCATCGATCTTGCGGCCGCGCTGGCCGGCAATATCGACGCCGTGGCGCCGTGCGACCGCAATCGAGCGAGGATCCGGCAGGTCACCGATGTGCCAGCCGCCGGTTCCGGCGGAATCGATATCGACGGGGTAACCCAGCGACAGATGCCGCAGAATGCCTTCGGCCAGCGGCGAACGGCAGATATTGCCGAGACAGACAAAGAGAATTCTGACAGGTTTCATGCTATCCAACCGGCAGGAGAAAAATTGAACCTATCCAAGGCTGTCGCGTTGTGAAACCGCAATGTTGCCGTCACAAAAGGGGATCGTCATGAAACAGGAAAAGCTCAGCCCGGAGACCGTTACCGAGAACCTGCACAAGATGGAGGGCTGGGTGCTTGCTGAAGATGGCCTTTCGATCTGGAAGACCTTCCGGTTCAGGAGCTTTGTCGAAGCCTTCGGCTTCATGAGCGAATGCGCGCTTGCGGCGGAGAAGTTCGGCCATCACCCCGAATGGTTCAATGTCTACAACAAGGTGGACGTGACGCTGACCACCCATGATACGGGCGGGCTGACCGAACTGGACTTCAAGCTCGCCGGCAGAATGGACCGCGCGGCAGCCGGGCGCATGCCCGACCATATGAAGGAAGCCCATTTGAAATAGGCGCCCCGCTCACCCATATGCTTTTCCATGAAGGACGAGACGAAGAAGATGGATGACGTCAAGATCGGCGAGATTCTGCTGCCTGGCGAGGAGAGCGAGCAGGAGGCAAAGGCCCGCAAGGTCGAGCGCCGGTTCTGGCCGACTCTCAAGCGCGCGATGCGGCAGGTGCCGTTCAGCCGCGACCTCGTTGCCGCCTATTATTGCGCCATGGACCCGGCGACGCCGATGCGCACCCGCGGCATCCTTCTTGGCGCGCTCGCCTATTTCGTCTTGCCGTTCGATTTCATTCCGGACGTTCTGGCCATGGTCGGCTTTTCGGATGACATCGCCGTGCTGACGGCCGCTTTTGCCGCGATCAGCGGCCAGATCAAGGAACAGCACTACGTAAGGGCGGACGAGGCCTTGCAGGACAGACTGCCCGACTGAGCCGCTCGCGCGCCTGACGAAATGCCGGCCTGCTACCCGCCCTGCTCCCCATGTTTTCTGGCTAACTTCTGCCAGACACGAGGCTTTTTTCGAAGGTCAAACTCTTGCCTGATTCTTTATGACATAAACGCGCGTCGGGCACGTTTTGGCTGATGGGCAAAGGCTCAGCAAGCCACGCGCGCACGGCAGACGGAATTCGGCAGTTCTCGCCGGGAACCGTTCCCTGGATTTTCGCAAAACCGTGAAGCAACCGGGCTGGCATCGTTCGGGCGCGCCCTGGCTGGCCGGAAGATCTTGCAAAGCCGGACGTGAAGCAGGATTTGCGTCGCAATGTGTTCCGTATTAAAGCGGGTGCGCAGTGAATTCAGAGAATGTTGACGGTTTGGTAACCTGAATTAAGTCAAAATAAATCAAATCATGACCATGCGTTGCCCGGCTGATGCTGATCGGGCACCGGCGCCCAAGAAACCGGCAGGACAAGATGTTTGTAAGAAAGCTCATCACCGCACTCGCACTCGTGACGGCGTTGGCCGGCGTGGCCTCGGCCCAGTCGCCGACCCGTATCCAGCAGTTCAATGCCTGGGGTGCCTATTCCTATACCTCCGGTTCCAGCAAGGTCTGCTACGTTCTTTCGGTACCGAAGGAAAAGAGCCCGGCCAATGTCGACCATGGCGATATCTTCTTCCTCGTGTCGCAGCGTCCGGGCCAGAACATCTCCTACGAGCCGCAGGCCATGATGGGCTATCCGCTGCAGGAGAATTCGAAGGTGACCGTCACCATCGACGCCAAGGATTTCGTGATGTTCACCAAGGGCAATTCCGCCTGGGTCGAGAATGCCGCCGAAGAGCCGGCGCTCGTCGCCGCGATGAAATCCGGCAAGGCCATGTCGGTTGCCGCAAAATCGCGCAAGGGCACGCCGACGGCCTACTCCTATTCCCTGTCGGGCATTTCGGCCGCGCTGAAGCAGATCGAAGGCTGCAAGTAAGGGGTTTCGCACCTGCTGAACGTTTAAAAAGGCCGGCTTGCCGGCCTTTTGCCGTTGAGGTTCGTGTTTTCGCAGATCTACCCTGATATGCGGGAGGGTGACGACGGGCGAAAACCATGCTAAAGGCCCGCTCCAACATGGCTGCGCGGACGCCCGACGATCCCAGAACGCGGCAACCGAACTCTGATCTCAGTAATTTACGCATTGATGCAAGCGAAAGCGCTTGAACGGTCCTTGCGTATCTCGGACACAGGAACTGGCGAGAATGGCCGCGACTGAAGCACTCAATCTGGACCACCCCTTGAAGGCGCCGATCCGCCCGGCCATGGCGGCCGAAATGCCGTCGCTGATCGGCCTCTCGCGCGAGGACATGGGTACGGCCCTGCTCGAGATCGGCGTTCCGCAGAAGCAGGTGAAGATGCGGGTGAGCCAGCTCTGGCACTGGCTCTATGTACGCGGCGTCTCCGACTTCGACCACATGACCAATGTGTCGAAGGACATGCGCGAGATGCTGAAGAAGCATTTCACCATCGCCCGGCCGGAAATCGTCGAGGAGCAGATCTCGACCGACGGCACCCGCAAGTGGCTGTTGCGCTTCCCCCCGCGCGGCGCCGGTCGGCCCGTCGAGATCGAGACCGTCTACATTCCCGAGGAAGGCCGCGGCACGCTGTGTATATCGAGCCAGGTCGGTTGCACGCTCACCTGTTCCTTCTGCCACACCGGCACGCAGAAGCTGGTGCGCAACCTGACGGCCGAGGAAATCCTGGCGCAGCTTCTGCTGGCCCGCGACCGGCTGGGCGATTTCCCCGACCGTGATACGCCGGCCGGCGCCATCGTGCCCGCCGAGGGCCGCAAGGTCTCCAACGTCGTCATGATGGGCATGGGCGAGCCGCTCTACAATTTCGAAAACGTCAAGACGGCGCTTCTGATCGCCACCGACGGGGATGGGCTCTCGCTGTCGAAGCGGCGCGTGACGCTCTCGACCTCCGGCATCGTTCCGGAAATCCACCGCACCGGCGCAGAGCTCGGCGTCATGCTGGCGATCTCGCTGCATGCCGTGCGCGACGACCTGCGCGACATGCTGGTGCCGATCAACAAGAAATATCCGCTGAAGGACCTGCTCGATGCCTGCCGCGCCTATCCCGGCCTGTCGAACGCGCGCCGCATCACCTTCGAATATGTGATGCTCGAGGGCGTCAACGATTCGCTTGAAGATGCCAAGGAACTGGTGCGGCTCCTGAAGGGCATTCCCGCCAAGATCAACCTCATCCCCTTCAATCCCTGGCCCGGCACGAACTACCAGTGTTCCTCCTGGGAGCACATCGAACAATTTGCCGACTTCATCAACGCCGCCGGCTACGCCTCGCCGATCCGCACGCCCCGTGGCCGCGACATTCTCGCCGCCTGCGGCCAGCTGAAATCCGAATCCGAGCGCATGCGCAAGGTCGACCGCATGGCCTTCGAGGCCATGATGATCGCCAATCACGGCGAGGATTGATCAGCAAATTTGATGAATGCCGGTCTCCAATTCGATTGATTTAGCCTGTCGCGCTTCCTAAAGAAGGCCAAAAATCAGTCCCGGAGGATACCCATGCGCTCAATCCTGCTTGCTCTCGCAGCAACCGTCGCCCTTGCCCTTCCCGCCCGGGCAGACGAAGTGACCGTCGCCGTCACCGCCATCGTCGAACACCCTGCGCTCGATGCCGTGCGTGACGGTGTCAAGGAAGCACTGGCCGGCGCCGGCTACAAGGAAGGCGAAAACCTCAAGTTCCTCTATGAGTCCGCCCAGGGCAATCCGGCGACGGCAGCACAGATCGCCCGCCAGTTCGCCGGCGAAGGACCGGACGTCATCGTTCCGATCTCGACGCCCTCGGCGCAGGCGGTGGTCTCCTCGACGCGCGACATTCCGGTCGTCTTCACCGCCGTGTCCGATCCGCTCGGCGCGCAGCTCGTGAACGACATGGACAAGCCGGGCGGCAACGTCACCGGTCTCTCCGATTTGTCGCCGGTTGCCGAGCATGTCGCGCTTATCAAGGAAATCCTGCCGAACGTGAAATCGATCGGCTATCTCTACAATTCCGGCGAGGCGAACTCGGTGTCGCTGCTCGCCGTTCTGAAGACGCAAGCCGAGAAGGCCGGCCTGGCCGTCGTCGAATCCGCCGCGACGAAGTCCGCTGAAGTCCAGGGCGCCGCTCGCGCCCTCGTCGGTCGCGCCGACGTCATCTATATCCCGACCGACAACACCATCATCTCGGCGCTCGAAGGTGCTGTCGCCGTCGCCGAGGAAGCCAAGCTGCCGCTCTTCACGGCCGATACGGACTCCGTTTCCCGCGGCGCGGTCGCTGCTCTCGGCTTCAACTACCATGATGTCGGCAAGCAGACTGGCGATGTCGTCGTGCGTGTCCTCAAGGGTGAAAACCCGGGCGATATCGCCGTCAAGGTCGCGGCCGGCACCGATCTCGTCATCAACAAGGCTGCCGCCTCGAAGATGGGCGTGACCTTCCCCGAAAGCGTGCTCGGCCGCGCCACGCGCGTCATCGAATAGGCGCGCATCGCCTCACGCCTGGCACAATCGGATTGATTTCGAACCGCCCACCTTCCATACGGGGGCGGTTCATCTGTAAACAAGCGCCGTTTCACACGACGGCGTCAAGAATACCCCCCTCTGTCACTTCGTGACATCTCCCCCTCAAGGGGGGAGATCGGGAGCGAGAGGCCAACCCCACTCCATCTCCCCCCTTGAGGGGGAGATGCCCGGCAGGGCAGAGGGGGCGACCGCTGTCGTGGATTTTGTTTTAAAGACGTCAAGAGAAGAGGACTAACAGCGGTGAGCCAAATTGCCTTCTGGGGAGCGGTGGAGCTTGGGCTCGTCTATGCCTTCGTCGCCATCGGCGTGTTCCTCGCCTTCCGCGTGCTCGACTTTCCGGACCTGACCGTGGATGGCTCATTTCCACTCGGCGCCGCAGTGACCGCTGTGCTGATCATCGCCGGCGTCAATCCCTGGCTTGCCGCCGGCGTCGCCATGGCTGCCGGTGCCGGCGCCGGGATCGTCACGGCCATCCTTAACGTGCGCTTCCGCATCCTCAATCTCTTGGCTTCGATCCTGACAATGATTGCGCTGTTCTCGGTCAATCTGCGCGTCATGGGCAAGCCGAACGTCGCGCTGATCAATGCCGACACGATGCTTTCGCCCTTTTACGGCCTCGGACTGCGCGATTTCTATGTCCGACCGCTGTTCGTCGGCCTGCTGGTGGTGGTCGCGGCGCTTGCCGTGTGGCGCTTCCTTGAAAGTGACGCCGGGCTTGCCATGCGGGCAACCGGCGCCAATGCGCGCATGGCCCGGGCGCAGGGCGTCGACACCAGCCGCCAGATCTATCTCGGCATGGCGATGTCGAACGCGCTGGTCGCACTCGGCGGCGCGCTGTTTGCCCAGACGAACGGCTTTGCCGATGTCACATCCGGCGTCGGCACCATCGTCGTTGGGCTTGCTGCAGTCATCATCGGTGAAACCCTGCTCGGCAGCCGCGGCATCCTGATCGCGCTTGCCGGCTGCGTGCTCGGCTCGATCCTCTATCGCATCGCCATCCAGCTCGCGCTGTCGACCGACATGCTGGGGCTGCAGGCCTCCGACCTCAACCTGGTCACCGCAGCACTCGTCACCGTCGCCCTCGTTCTTCCCCGCCTGCGCCGCGGAGGTGCCGCATGATCAAGCTCGACAATATCCAGGTCGTCTTCGGCAAGGGCACGCCGCTGCAGAAGCAGGCGCTGAATGGCGTCAGCCTCACCATCGAGGAAGGCACCTTCGTTACCGTCATCGGCTCGAACGGCGCCGGCAAATCGACCGTGCTTGGCGTTCTCGCCGGCGACGTGCTGCCGACCGCCGGGCAGGTGACGATCGGCAACGTGGACGTCACCCGCAAGGGAACCGCCGCCCGCGCCGGGCTCGTTGCCCGCGTCTTCCAGGACCCGCTGGCGGGAAGCTGCGGCGCGCTGTCGATCGAGGAAAACCTGGCGCTTGCCGCAAGACGCGGCGAAAGCCGCGGGCTGACGCCGGCACTCGGGGCCAAACGCCGCGCGCATTTCCGCGAACGCATCGCCGAACTCAACCTCGGCCTCGAAAACCGCATGGGCGACCGCATGGACCTGCTCTCGGGCGGCCAGCGCCAGGCCGTCTCGCTGGTGATGGCGACGCTCGCCGGCTCCGAAGTGCTGCTGCTCGACGAACACACGGCAGCGCTCGATCCCGGCATGGCCGAGTTCATCATGAACCTTACCCAGAAGATCGTCTCCGAACGCAAGTTGACGGCGCTGATGGTCACCCACTCGATGCGCCAGGCGCTCGATTTCGGTCACCGCACGATCATGCTGCACGCCGGCGAAGTCGTGCTCGACGTTTCCGGCGACAGCCGCAAGACGCTGCAGGTCGAGGATCTCATCGCCATGTTCCGCCGCATCCGCGGCCAGACGCTGGACGACGACGCGCTGCTGATCGGCTGACGCCGGTCAGCGCGTCTGCGTCAACAGGATCTTCACCGCGAAGATCGAGAACACGCCGGCAAACGCATAGTCGATGCCGCGCATGACGCTCTTCTTGCGCTGCAGCCAGCCGGACAGCCAGTCGGCCGTCAGGATGACCAGCATATTGACCGGCATCGCGGCCACAATGAAGAAGAAGCCGAGGAACAGGAGCTTCTGCGTCACGGCCGGATCGTTGGCGGTGACGAATTGCGGCAGGAAGGTCATGAAGAAGATGATGACCTTGGGGTTGAGCAGGTTGACCCATAGCCCGGTCGAGATATTGGCCAGGGCGGATCCGCCGGTATCCTCCACCTTCCGCACCGACAGGCTCGACCCGTAACGGATCGCCTGCACTGCCAGCCAGAACAGGTAGGCGGCGCCGCCGGTCTTCAGCACCATGAAGGCCGTCGGCGAGGCGGTGATCAGCGCCGAGATGCCGAAGGCAACAAGCAGCGTGTGCACGACGCAGCCAAGGCTCGTGCCGATCACCACGAAGAAGGCGGCGGCCTTGCCCTGCGACAGCGCCCGGCTGATCGATAACGTCATGTCGGGACCCGGCGTCGCCGCCAGAAGCAATGTCGCGGCGGTGAAGGCAAGAAGCGTCGGCAGGCTGGGCAGAAAATCCATGGCGTAAGATCCTCGAATGGCAACGGGCGCGATCCCTTGAGCATGTAACGAAAACACAACGATGCCACCAGTTCTTTCGCGGGAAAACGCGCTCTGCGGCTAGTGGAACGTCCTTGTATTTTCAGGTATCCTTATAGATGGAGACAGGAAAAGGAGAAGGGCTGAAACAGGAGAGAAGCGGATGAGAAAACTCGCGATAGTGATTATTTCGCTGATCACAGCCTTCATGAGCGTAGCACCGGCACAGGCTTTTCCACGCGTCAACATGGCCAGCGCCGTTAAAAATCCGGATGTCATCGACGTCCGTTACCGGCGTTATCACGGCGGGCACCACCACGGGCACCACGGCCACGGGCACCATTATGGCGGCGCGATCATCGGCGGTTTCGCGACCGGTATGATCCTTGGCGGCCTGCTTGCCAGCCCGTATTACTACGGGTCCGGCTACTACGGCCCCGGAACTTACTACGGCCCGGGCGCATTTTACGGTCCCAGGGCATACTATGGCCCGCGAGCTTATTATGGCTACGGAGGCTATTATGGCCGCAGGGCCTACTATGGTCCACGCTACTATTATGGTCCCAGAGCTTATTATGGCCGCAGAGGCTATTATCGCGACTGGTAAGAAGGCGTGAGATAGCGTGACCCGATCAGCGCCCGCCACCGTTCCCTGGCGGCGGGTTTGCTCTTTTTGTCTCGGCCGACACGCGCACCCTGCCCAATCCTTCGCAAGCAAAGGCGCGCTCCAGCAATTCCCTTGGCCGAGAGGCTTGCACACCCCGGCAATCTCGCTAAAAGTGCCGCAGAATTTTTTGTGGCACGATCCCGTGCCTTTCCGACAAGACGGGCAGATTAACATGGCAAAGCAAGTGAAAAAGGTCGTTCTCGCCTATTCCGGCGGTCTCGACACATCGATCATCCTGAAATGGCTGCAGACCGAACTGGGCGCCGAAGTGGTCACCTTCACCGCCGATCTCGGCCAGGGCGAAGAGCTGGAGCCGGCCCGCAAGAAGGCGGAGATGCTCGGCATCAAGGAAATCTACATCAAGGACGTCCGCGAGGAGTTCGTGAAGGATTTCGTCTTCCCGATGTTCCGCGCCAATGCCGTCTATGAAGGGGTCTACCTGCTCGGCACCTCGATTGCCCGGCCGCTGATCTCCAAGCACCTGATCGAGATCGCCCGCGAAACCGGCGCCGACGCGATCGCCCATGGCGCCACCGGCAAGGGCAACGACCAGGTCCGTTTCGAGCTGTCGGCTTACGCGCTCAATCCCGACATCAAGATCATCGCGCCCTGGCGCGACTGGTCGTTCAAGAGCCGCACCGACCTGCTCGAATTCGCCGAAAAGCACCAGATCCCGGTCGCCAAGGACAAGAAGGGGGAAGCGCCCTTCTCCGTCGACGCCAACCTCCTGCACTCCTCCTCCGAGGGCAAGGTGCTCGAAGACCCGGCCCAGGAAGCTCCCGAATACGTGCATATGCGCACGATCTCGCCGGAAGCCGCTCCTGACAAGGCGACGGTCATCAAGATCGGTTTCGAAAAGGGTGATGCGGTGTCGATCAACGGCGTCCGCCTCTCGCCGGCGTCCCTGCTGGCCAAGCTCAACGAGTATGGCCGCGACAACGGTATCGGCCGTCTCGACCTGGTCGAAAACCGCTTCGTCGGCATGAAGTCGCGCGGCGTCTACGAGACCCCCGGCGGCACCATCCTGCTCAGCGCCCATCGCGCCATCGAATCGATCACCCTTGATCGGGGTGCAGCCCACCTCAAGGACGAGCTGATGCCGCGCTATGCCGAGCTGATCTATTACGGCTTCTGGTTCTCGCCGGAGCGCGAGATGCTGCAGGCGCTGATCGACAAGAGCCAGGAACATGTCGAGGGCGAAGTGACGCTGAAGCTCTACAAGGGCAACGTCATGGTTATCGGCCGCGAGAGCGACAAGTCGCTCTATTCCGACAAGCTCGTCACCTTCGAAGACGATCAGGGCGCCTACGACCAGAAGGACGCCGCCGGCTTCATCAAGCTCAATGCGCTGCGCCTGCGCACGCTGGCTGCCCGCAACCGCGACAGGTAAGGGCGGGAAAACGCGTTTCAAATTGAAGGCCCGCTTCCGGTCAGGAGGCGGGCCTTTGTTGTTGCCGGCAGCCACGTCCGCCTTCACTCGGACACGACGAACTCAACCTTTATTCGATCCGGATCTTCAACAAACAAAGCGTAATAATCCTTACCGCCAGTCGCGAAAGGATATTTGTCGTCATACAGGTTGGGAATATTATTCTCAATGCAGTATTGTCTCAATGCATCGACTTCGTCCCTGGCCTTAACTTTAAAGGCCAGATGGTTAAGCCCGACGCCGCATCGATGGTAGGTATGTATGTGATTTATACTTCGTGGCTACCTGCACAAAGGTAAGGTAGGCACCATCACCATTGACGAGCGTAAATCCGTCCTTCCAACGGCCCGATTGTTCCCAGCCGATCCTGGCGAGGATATCTGCCCAGAACGCATGCGATGCATCGAGTTTGGAGACATAGATTTCGACATGATGCAGCATTCGTTACCTCTCTCCTGGACAAGTTGAAAGATATTCTCAAGGGGCAATAAATCAATCCCGGCGTGCGACTTACTCCACACATCGCGCCTCCCGGTTGCGATTGTCCCAACGTCGCATAGACGAGTCAACCTCGCGCTGGATTGGCAATTGACGACGAACCGATCACCGCAGGTTCGTCGAACTCGCCAAGTCATGTGGATTGAGAAAGATGCAATGCAAACAGGCGGCAACGACACCCCCGCGTGCAGACCGGAGTTGCAGCCGACGTGAACCCCCGCGGCGCAAAAATCCCCTAACAGCAACAGAGCTGCAGGCGAACTGGCCGGGTCCGCTGCAGCTCCGATCGCGACGTATACAAAATTCGTTTGGGCTCTCTTGCCCTGTTCCATCCAAGGGAACCGCTTCGAACGTCGCTTACTGCTACTGAGATAGTGAGGGCGAAAGCGGGATCAAGGGGCAAACGTCATCGACGCTTCTCCTTTTCAGGGTACGGATCTCGACCCAATGCTTTTATATCTTCCAATAGCAGTGCCCGCCCATCCCGGGTATCCGCAGCAACTCAGCAGCGGACAGGTGCTGACGATCTTCGATCACCTCATCGAGCCGGTTGAGCTCATTGAGTAGCGATGGTGTGGAATGGCGGAGAGGGTGGGATTTGAACCCACGATACCCTTGCAGGTATGCCGCATTTCGAGTGCGGTGCATTCGACCACTCTGCCACCTCTCCGGCTTGATGGGTCGGCGCTTGTCGGCGCGAGGCGGTTCATAGCGGCAGTTTCGCGCGATGACAAGGGGTAGGGGCAAGGAATATTTGACGAATTCGTCACCCCTGCCTTGACAGTTTTCCCGGCTTCCATTAATCCGCGCAACTGAAGTGGTGTGGCATGTCCTCACCGCGCCGGGTGTCCATTGCGCCCGTTCACCGGCAAGGTCCCTGTGGTCTTGTCATGTCCGACTGGCAAAAAGACGGCCCCACTTCTCAAGGTGGAGAGCCGGAACGAACATGAAAGGATAAAAAAATGTTCGCAGTCATCAAGACCGGCGGTAAGCAGTACCGCGTGGCCGCCAACGATGTCGTCACGATCGAAAAGCTCGACGGCGCAGCAGGCGACAAGATTGAATTCACCGAGATCCTGATGGTCGGCGTCGGCGCAGACGCAACCATCGGCGCTCCGTTTGTCGAAGGTGCCGTTGTCAGCGCCGAGGTCGTGGAACAGGGTCGCGCCAAGAAGGTCATCGCCTTCAAGAAGCGCCGCCGCCAGAACTCGAAGCGTTCGCGCGGTCATCGCCAGCATCAGACGACTGTCCGCATCCTGGACATCGCTTCCGCCGGCAAGGCGAAGAAGGCTTCCAAGAAGTCCGAAGCCGCCGCCGAAGCTGCAAACTGAGACAACGGATCTAAGGTTTAAAGGAGAACACCAATGGCACACAAAAAAGCTGGCGGTTCATCGCGCAACGGTCGTGATTCTGAATCCAAGCGCCTTGGCGTGAAGAAGTTCGGCGGCGAAACCGTCGTTGCAGGCAACATCATCGTGCGTCAGCGCGGTACGCAGTGGCATCCGGGCGCCAATGTCGGCCTCGGCAAGGATCACACGATTTTTGCGCTTACGGCGGGCAACGTGGACTTCCGTACGAAGGCCAATGGCCGCGTGTACGTATCTGTAATGCCGAAAGCCGAAGCAGCGGAATAAGCCGGTAGCGCTCTAAAACAGCCGGCGTCTCATCGACCCGGCTGACCGCACCTGGTTCAGGCCAAGATCAAAAGGGGAGATGGGGCAAGACCCAACTCCCCTTTTTCACGTCTTGGAGGACTGACCATGCAGAGCGAATTGTTGAGGGAGAGCCAATCGCGGTCTCCCCGGGAAGATTCCCTGGAATCTTCTCAGGAGAGGCTAAGGCCTCAGCGGTCAAGGACCGATTGCCCGATATTGTTATCGCCCCGGCTCGTTTTGCGCGCGCCGCATGAAGACGATATCGACGCCCTTGCCCATCTTGCCAACAACGCCAATATCGCCACCATGGTTTCGCGCATGCCGCACCCGTACACGGTGGCCGATGCCGCGGATTTCGTACGCCGTACGAAGACGGGCGCGATTGGCAAGTGCGTCTATGCGATTACCAAAGCGGACAACGGCGCATTCTTGGGCTGCTGCGGTATCGAGCCGCATCCCGATGGCAAGACGGCAGAGCTCGGCTACTGGCTGGGCGAGCCCTACTGGAACAAGGGTTATGCCACCGAAGCAGCGCAGGCACTGACCGACATGGCCTTCCGCACCCGCGATATCGACCAGATCGATGCGCGCTGCCGGGTCATGAACGTCGCCTCGCGGCGGGTCATCCAGAAATGCGGTTTCCAGTTCCAGGGATCGGGCATGGTCGGCAGCCTGGCGCTCGGCGGCATGATGTCTGTCGAATGGTACCGGCTCGACCGCAAGACCTGGATGTCGCTCAGAAGCTGGGGAGGTCTGCGATGACCGCTCATCTTCGCGAACGGCCGAAGATTGCGGCCCGTCCCGATCCCGGCGCCTGCCCGGTCATCGAGACCGCGCGTTTGACCCTGCGTCCCCACCGGTTCTCCGACGCGGACGCGGTGGCGCAATCGCTTGGCGACTACCAGATCTCGCGCATGCTGGCCCGCGTGCCGGTGCCATATCATCGGCAGGATGCGCTCGACTGGCTGGTGCGCCAGACGGCAGGCCTCAACGGCGATTGGGCGCTGGCGATCACCACCGGCGACGACGTCCATATCGGCTGCGTCGGCATCGAGCTTCGGCATGGCCAATGGCATCTGGGCTACTGGCTGAACCGCTACTACTGGGGCCGCGGCTATGCCAGCGAAGCCGTTCATGCGGCGGTCGAGCGGTTCTTCCGGCGCATGCCCGGCACAGCGCTTCATTCCGGCGTGTTTGCCGACAATGCAGCCTCGCTGAAGCTGCAAAGGAAGCTCGGTTTCGAGATAACCGGCTGCACCCAGATCTACGCGCTCGCCCGCAACGGGCTGGTGAGCCATATCGAAACCCGCATCACGGCCGGCGACCTGCGCAAGCCGTGAGAGATGAAGCCCGCGGCAGCGATGCCGCGGGCATTTTGCGTCATGCGAGTTCGAAACCGACGGGCAGGTGATCGGAGCCGCACGCTTCGAAATCCACCCAGGCATCCTTCAATCGCGGCACGAGCCCGCTGCTCAGGAAACAATAGTCGAGATGCATGCGCTTGCCATGATCGGCGGGATCGATCCAGCTATAGCTGTCCGGCGAAAGCCGGCCGAGATGCGCCAGTGCATCGACCGGGTTTTCAAGACGCAGCGAGCGTCCGTAAAAGGCGTCGCGCGTGCCGGCCATCGCGCAATATTCGGGGCTCTCCGGCACCATGTTGAAATCGCCCATCAGGACGAAATCGTCGGGATGTGGCAACTCGTCGAAACCGAAATCGGCGCCTCCGGTCATGGCGCCGCCTTCGATGCTGTAGGAAATTGCCCTGGCCTTCAGGTAGGAAATCTGGGCAATGCGTTCGGCGGGATAGACATGGTCGAGATGCACCGAATAGACGCGCAGCGGACCGCTTGGCGTATCGATCAGAGCCTCGGTTGCACCCCGCTGCGGGTTGATCGGCGAGATCGTGCGGGTGCGCGGCAGGGGAATGAGGCGCGTCGACAGGATCGGGAAGCGCGACAGGATCATGTTGCCGAACTGGAAGCGCCGGTCGACGGCGCGGCCGTTCTCGATCGCCGATCCGGCATCGATCTCGCATGCCGGCCAGAAGACCGAGAAGTATTGCGGCTTGAGGTCGCGGAAAATTGCGACGAGATCGGCATTGCCGTTGCGATGAAAATTCCGCGTCACTTCCTGCAGCGCGATGACGTCGGCGCCCTCGAGGCTTCTGGCAATGCGCTCAGGATCAAAACGGCCGTCGAGACCGATGCCGTACTGGATATTGTAGCTCAAAAACTTCACGATATTCTTTGACCTCCGGGGTAAGCGCCTATATCGATGGCGGCAAATACGGCAGGCAAATACACCCAACAGATGGCAGTGCGATGAAATTTCTCGACGAAGCAAAAGTCTATATCCGCTCCGGCGATGGCGGGGCTGGCGCTGTGTCGTTCCGGCGCGAGAAATTCATCGAGTTCGGAGGCCCGGACGGTGGTGACGGCGGCCGCGGCGGCGATGTCTGGGTCGAGGCCGTCAACGGCCTCAACACGCTGATCGATTTTCGCTTCCAGCAGCATTTCAAGGGCGGCACCGGCGTTCACGGCATGGGTCGCAACCGCACGGGCGCCGGCGGCGCCGATGTGACGCTGAAGGTACCGGTCGGGACGCAGATCTTCGAGGAAGACGGCGAGACGCTGATCATCGACATGATCACCGAGGGCCAGCGCTTCCGGCTTGCGGCCGGCGGCAATGGCGGCTTCGGCAATGCGCATTTCAAGTCCGCGACCAACCAGGCGCCGAGCTGGGCCAATCCGGGCCTGGAGGGCGAGGAAAAGACCATCTGGCTCAGGCTGAAGCTGATCGCCGACGCCGGCCTCGTCGGGCTGCCCAATGCCGGAAAATCGACGTTTCTGGCAACAACCACACGCGCCCGGCCGAAGATCGCCAACTATCCTTTCACGACGCTGCATCCCAACCTCGGCGTCGCAACAATCGACGGCCGCGAATTCATCCTGGCCGACATTCCCGGCTTGATCGAGGGCGCCCATGACGGTGTCGGCCTCGGGGACCGCTTCCTCGGCCATGTCGAACGCACGCGCGTCCTCCTGCATCTCGTCTCGGCGCAGGAAGAGGATGTCGCCAAGGCCTACAAGACGGTGAAGCATGAGCTCGAAGCCTATGGCGGCGAGCTCACCGACAAGCCCGAAATCGTCGCCTTGTCACAGATCGACGTGCTCGATCCAGGCGAACTGAAGAAAAAACAGAAGGCGCTGGCCAAGGCGAGCGGCCAGACGCCGCTGCTTCTATCGGCCGTCGTCGGCACCGGCATGACCGATACGCTGCGGGCGCTGCGCGACGTCATCGTCCGCGCTCAGACCCACGGGGACGAAAACTGATATGGCCACCACCCGCAAACCGCTGGAAAAATACCGCCGGATTGTGATCAAGATCGGCTCAGCCCTGCTCGTCGATCGCAAGAGCGGCCTGAAGAAACAATGGCTGAACGCCATGTGCGCCGACATCGCCGCGCTGAGGGCCAAGGGCGTCGACGTTCTCGTCGTCTCCTCGGGTGCCATCGCCCTCGGCCGCTCGGTGCTCGATCTCGCCCCCGGCGTGCTGAAGCTCGAGGAAAGCCAGGCGGCCGCGGCCGTCGGCCAGATCGCGCTCGCGCGCGCCTGGTCGGAAAGCCTGTCGAGCGGCGAGATCGTCGCCGGCCAGATCCTTTTGACGCTCGGCGACACCGAAGAGCGCCGCCGCTACCTCAATGCCCGGGCGACCATCAACCAGCTTCTCAAGATGGGCGCCGTGCCGATCATCAACGAGAACGACACGGTCGCCACCACCGAAATCCGCTATGGCGACAACGACCGGCTGGCAGCCCGGGTCGCGACGATGACCGGTGCTGACCTGCTCGTCCTTCTCTCCGACATCGACGGCCTCTATACGGCGCCGCCGCACCTCGATCCGAACGCCCGCTTCCTGGAGACCATCGCGGAAATCACCCCGGAGATCGAGGCGATGGCAGGCGGTGCGGCATCCGAGCTGTCGCGCGGCGGCATGCGCACCAAGATCGATGCCGGCAAGATCGCCACCGGTGCCGGTTGCGCCATGATCATTGCCTCCGGCAAGGCCGATCATCCGCTTTCGGCGATCGGCACTGGTGCCCGCTCCTCCTGGTTCGCGCCGTCGCGATCGCCGGTCACGGCGCGGAAAACCTGGATTGCCGGTCAATTGTTGCCGGCCGGCAACCTCGCCATCGACGCGGGCGCCGAAACCGCCCTGCGCTCCGGCAAGAGCCTGCTTCCGGCCGGCGTCCGCCAGGTCACCGGTTCCTTCAGCCGTGGCGATACGATCGCCATCATCGGTGCCGAAGGCCGTGAGATCGCCCGTGGGCTCGCCGGCTACGACGCCGACGAAGCGCGGCAGATCGCCGGCAAGAAATCGGCTGAAATCGCCGTTATTCTGGGATACGCAGGCCGTGCGGCAATGGTGCATCGCGACGATATGGTGATGACGACCCCGGCAAAACGGGACATGGATGCGGCAAGGAGCGACGCGCATGCTTGACGACGTGCGGAAAAAGGAAATTCAAGAGCTGATGACGGTGATCGGCAAGCAGGCCCTTGCCGCCAGCCGGCCGCTCGCCACCGCTTCCGCCGAACGAAAGCACGCCGCCCTCGTCAGCATGGCGAGCAACATCGTCGCAGCCAAGGACGACATCCTTGCCGCCAACGCGCTCGATCTGGAGCATGCCCGCGAAACCGGCGTCGCCGCTTCGTTCCTCGACCGCCTGACGCTGTCGGAAGGCCGCGTTCTCGACATGGCCAACGCGATCCGCGCAATTGCCGAGCTACCGGACCCGGTCGGCGACGTCATCGCCGAATGGGACCGGCCGAACGGACTGCATATCGAGCGCGTCCGCACGCCGCTCGGAGTGATCGGCGTGATTTATGAAAGCCGCCCCAATGTCACGGCGGATGCCGGTGCGCTCTGCCTCAAGGCCGGCAATGCCGTCATCCTGCGCGGCGGTTCCGACAGCCTGCATTCATCGCAGGCTATCCATACCTGCCTGGTGCAGGGTCTGAAGGATGCCGGCCTTCCAGAGCATGCGATCCAGATGGTGCCGGTGGCCGATCGTTCCGCCGTGGGCGCCATGTTGACCGGGCTGGGCGGCACGATCGACGTCATTGTTCCGCGCGGCGGCAAAAGCCTCGTGGCCCGCGTCCAGAACGAGGCGCGCGTGCCTGTCTTTGCCCATCTCGAGGGCCTGTGCCATGTCTATGTCGATGCTTCGGCCGACCTGGAAATGGCAAAGAAGATCGTCGTCAACGCCAAGATGCGCCGCACCGGCATTTGCGGCTCGGCCGAAACGCTGCTGATCGACCGCAAGGCGAAAGACACGTTCGTTGCGCCCCTCATCGCCGCGCTGTGCGATGCCGGCTGCGAAGTCCGCGCCAGCGAAGACATCCGCGCCATCGTTCCGGACCTGGTTGCGGCGACGGAAGAGGACTGGGCGACCGAATATCTCGATTCAATCATCTCGGTGAAGCTGGTGGATGGCATCGATGGCGCCGTCGATCATATCGCCACCTGGTCTTCGTCCCATACCGAGGCGGTGATCGCCGAGGATCCGGCCGTCGTCGAGCGCTTCTTCTCGGAAGTCGATTCGGCCATCCTCCTGCACAATGCCTCGACACAGTTTGCCGATGGCGGCGAGTTCGGCATGGGCGGCGAGATCGGCATCGCCACGGGCAAGATGCATGCGCGCGGCCCGGTCGGCGTCGAGCAGCTCACCTCGTTCAAATACAGGGTGCGCGGCACCGGACAGGTGCGGCCTTAAGTGCATCCTGTGCAGCCTGACCGGGTCGATCCGTTCTACCTGAAAATGCCGCATGTGGAGAGCGGCATGACGGTCGGCCTGTTCGGCGGCTCGTTCAATCCGCCGCATGACGGGCATGTGCTGGTCGCCGATATCGCGCTCAGACGGCTTGGCCTCGATCAGCTCTGGTGGATGGTGACACCAGGCAACCCGTTGAAGAACCGCAACCATCTCGCTCCGCTCGCCGAGCGGATCAGCCTCAGCCAGGCGATCACTCATGACCCCCGCATCAAGGTGACCGCGTTCGAGCAGTCGCTGGGGCAAAGCTATACGGCCCGCACGCTGGAAAAGATTCGTGAGCGCAACCGCGACATCCGCTTTGTCTGGGTCATGGGCGCCGATAACCTCAAAAACTTCCATCTCTGGCAGGACTGGCAGAAAATCGCCCGCACCTATCCGATCGCCGTGATCGACCGGCCGGGCGACACGCTGTCCTATCTCTCCTCAAAGATGGCGAAGACCTTTGACTATGCGCGCGTCGACGAAGCCCATGCCGCAAGTCTCGCCTGGCGCGAGGCGCCGGCCTGGACCTTCATTCACGGACCACGCTCTCCGCTCAGTTCGACGGCGCTCAGGGCGCAATCGTGAACAATGATTAACCGTCATTTACTTCTCACGTCTTGAAACGTTAAGGCATTGGTGCCTACATTTACCGTAGCGGTTCGACCGATATTCGAATCGTGGTGCCTGTTCTGTTCAACTGGAAAGGAAAGACCCTGACAACAGTACACGCGAAGGGAAATGTCACACGCATTTTCCCGCAAAGCCCGGATCGCAGCGACGAAGCCGCTGCCCGTGCTCTCCACCTGGTCCTCAACAGTCTCGAGGACTCGAAAGCAGAAGATATCGTCACCATCAACATTGCCGGAAAATCGGCGCTGGGAGACTACATGGTCGTCGTCTCCGGGCGCTCGAACAGGCATGTCATGGCGATTGCCGATCACCTGATCACCGACCTGAAGGACGAAGGCCATGGCAATGCCCGCGTCGAAGGCCTGGAAACCGGTGACTGGGTGCTGATCGACAGCGGTGACATCATAATTCACGTCTTCCGTCCGGAAATCCGCGAATTCTACAACATCGAAAAGATGTGGGCCGCGCCGGATATGGAAGACGGCAGGCTGCACTAGAGCCGGGTGATTTTAGGTCGAATCGACCTAAAATCTGAATCCGCTCTAGAATTAAAGAAGAAGTAGAGCATGTTTTCGGCCGAAAACGCTTACACTTTTCGGCATCATGCTCTAGGCGCCGGGCTGCCTTCACAAAGCGCGGCAGGTGAGAGTGGAAGTTTTGGATCCTGTGATGGTCGCGCAGGTGAAACCATCTGGTTGCGGCAGGTAGCAGAACCGAATCGCGCGCCGGCGTTTGCCGGAGAAAATCGACTGCGTGTCAGGCGGCCGTCGCGGAAATGCCTGCATGACTGTTGGCGCGCCGATAAATCGAGGAAATGACATGCGGGTTGGTCTCTTTGCCGTCGGGCGCCTCAAGGGCGGTTCGGAGAAAGATCTCGCGGCCCGCTATCTCGACCGCTTTTCCAAGGCGGGACCGGCGATCGGCCTTGAATTGTCGCGGGTCACCGAAGTCCCCGAGAGCCGCGCCTCGAGCGCCGAGACGCGCAAGCGCGAAGAAGCGGCCCTGCTTGAAAAATCCCTTCCGGATGCCAGCCTCCTCATCCTGCTTGACGAGCGCGGCAAGGCGCTGGATTCGGAAGGTTTCGCCTCGCTCATCGCTTCGTTTCGCGATAGCGGCAAACGCGACATGGTGCTGGCGATCGGCGGTGCCGACGGCCTCGACCCCTCGCTGCACGGCAAAGCGGATGCCGTCATCTGCCTCGGCAAGATGACCTGGCCGCACCAGTTGGTGCGCATCCTGATCGCCGAACAGCTCTACCGCGCCGTCACCATTCTCTCCGGCCATCCCTATCACAGGGTCTAGGCGCAACCGCCCGCCATGCGGATGCCGCAATTGCCGGGGATGGCTGTTGGCGGCGACGGCCAAATCAGCGTAGGGTTTTGCCCGACAGGTGGCTGACAACGAATGGCAGAATGACGACAGGGTTGAAGAGGCGGGGAAACAGGGGGCAGCCGGCCCATGCCGGCTGGCGCGGCTTGTGCACGGGCCTGTTGACCGTCGGTCTCCTGCTTGCCGGCGACGCGGCCGCGCAGACCGCCGAAACGACGGATCGGGTCTCCCAGTCGGACGCCGGACAGGCGCCCGCGCAGGCCGATCCCATCGCCGATCTCGCACTCAGGCGCGACAGTACCCGCAGCGAACTGGAGGCCTTGTCGAAAACCATCACTCTTTCGAAGGACCGGGCAGCCGCGCTGCAGGCCGGCATCGCCGAGCTTGAAAAGACCAGCGAGTCACTGAGAGCGGCGATCGTCGACTCGGCGAACAAGCGCAAGGCGCTGGAACAGCAGATCGTCGACGGCGAAGAGAAGCTGACCGCGCTGCGGACGAAGCAGGATGCCGTTCACAGGTCGTTGCGCGCCCGGCGCAGCGTGCTGGCCGAGGTGCTGGCGGCGCTGCAGCGGATGGGGCGCAATCCGCCGCCCGCCCTGCTCGTGACGCCAGACGATGCGCTGGCCTCCGTTCGCAGCGCCATCCTGCTCGGTGCCGTCGTTCCCGGTATCCGCCATGAGACGGAAGACCTGGTCGCCGACCTGCAGGCCCTTGCGGGTCTCAGCAAGGAAATCACCGCGCAGAAAAAGGCGCTCGGTGACGACATGGCATCGAGGCTCGAGGAAGAGCGTCGCATGAACATGCTGATCGCCGAAAAGCAGAAACTGAAGCAGCGCAGCGCCACCGAGCTGGCCGCCGAGCGCCACAAGGCCGAGCAGCTGGCTTCACAGGCGATCAGCCTCGAAGGCCTGATCGGCTCGATCGAGAGCCAGATCGCCTCGGTGCGCGATGCCGCGGCTGCGGCCCGGGCCGAAGCGGAAAACCGCAGGCGGATGTCGGAGGAACAGCGGGCTCAGGCCCGCGAACTGGCCAACAGCGTTACGCCCGACAAAAACCGCATTGCGCCTGCATATGCATTTTCGGACCTGCAGAAGAAGCTCGCATTGCCGGTTGCCGGCTCGATCCTGCGCCGGTTCGGCGACGCGGACGGTACTGGGCATTCGCTTCAGGGCATGATGCTCGAGACCAATGCGGGAGCCTTGGTGACGGCGCCTTCCGATGGATGGATCGTCTTTGCCGGAACGTTTCGCAGTTACGGCCAGATGATCATCCTCAATCCCGGCGACGGTTACCACATCGTCCTGTCCGGGCTCGAAGGCGTAACGGTGCAGCAGGGGCAGTTCGTCGTCGCCGGCGAGCCGCTCGGCACCATGGGTAACAAAAGAGTGGCAAGCGCTACCGCATTGGCGCTGGAAACCGAGCGTCCAACGCTTTACATTGAATTCAGGAAAGACGGGAAACCGGTTGATTCCCGACCGTGGTGGACCGCAGCAGACACCGGAAAGGCACGCAATGATTCGTAGAACGTCACTTGTTCTGGTCGGGGCACTCATGGGTGCAGCGGCCACGGGCGTTGTATATTCCTCCATCGTCCCGGCGGTCGCGGCCAACGCGTCCACCTATCGCGAGCTATCGATCTTCGGCGATGTCTTCGAACGGGTTCGTGCGCAATATGTGACGCCGCCGCAGGACGACAAGCTGATCGAGAATGCCATCAATGGCATGCTCTCCTCGCTCGATCCGCATTCCAGCTACATGAATTCCACCGACGCCGAGGACATGCGCACCCAGACCAAGGGTGAATTCGGCGGTCTCGGCATCGAGGTCACCATGGAAGACGATCTCGTCAAGGTGACCAGCCCGATCGACGACACGCCGGCTGCCAAGGCAGGCGTTCTTGCCGGCGACTTCATTTCGAAAATCGACGGGCAGGACGTGCGCGGCCTCAAGCTCGAGGAAGCCGTCGACAAGATGCGTGGCGCCGTCGGCAAGCCGATCAAGCTGACGATCCTGCGCAAGGGTGCTGAAAAGCCGATCGAACTGACGATCATCCGCGACATCATCGCGGTGCGCGCCGTCAAGTTCCGCGTCGAGGGTGATGTCGGTTACCTGCGGGTGATTTCCTTCACGGAAAAGACCTACGACGACCTGAAGAACGGCATCGAGAAGATCAAGGCCCAGGTCCCGGCCGACAAGCTGAAGGGTTTTGTGCTCGATCTGCGCCTTAACCCGGGCGGCCTGCTCGACCAGGCGATCAATGTCTCCGACGCCTTCCTGGAACGTGGCGAAGTGGTCTCCACCCGCGGCCGCAATCCGGACGAAACCCGCCGCTTCAATGCCACGCCGGGTGACCTGACGGATGGCAAGCCGGTGATCGTTCTGGTCAACGGCGGCTCGGCTTCCGCCTCGGAAATCGTTGCCGGCGCCCTGCAGGACCTGAAGCGTGCCACGGTTCTCGGTACGCGCTCCTTCGGCAAGGGCTCGGTCCAGACCATCATTCCTCTCGGTGATGCCGGCGCGCTTCGTCTGACGACTGCGCTCTACTATACCCCCTCCGGGAAGTCGATCCAGGGAACCGGCATCTCGCCCGATATCAAGGTCGAGCAGCCGTTGCCGCCGGAACTGCTTGGCAAGGTCGAGACGACCAGTGAATCCAGCCTGCGTGGCCACATCAAGGGGCAGAACGAGAACGAAGAAGGATCGGGTTCGGTTGCCTACGTACCGCCCGAAGCCAAGGACGACCTGCAGCTGAACTATGCGCTCGACCTCCTGCGCGGCAAGAAGTCGGATCCGGCCTTCCCGGCCAATCCGGAAAAGGCAGAACTGAAGCCGTAAGCCTCTCGTCCGTGTGTTGTGCGGACGCCGATAAACATCTCGCCGCCTGGCTCTGGCCGGGCGGCGGTTTCGATTCTTGAACCAGCGGCCTGCTGGAGCAAATCCAGGAAAAGTGCGAAGCGGTTTTCCGTCCGGATTTGTGTCAAAACAAGGAGATAGAGCATTTCCGTGACTCGAAGAAAACGGAAAGGCTCTAGGCTTCCGCCCCTCGCAACCCAGATCGACAGAGGCCCTCTTGGGAACAGACCTCAACGCTCCTCTTGGTCAGAACCGCAAGGCGCGCCCTAACGAACCGCAAAAATCCGCCCTTTCTCTCGGCCGCATTCTTCTGGGCGCTGGCGTGGCAGTGCTGATCGGCGTCTCCGCATGGACCGTGTTGCGGCCGACCGGCCTGATCGAACCGAAGCCTGCAGCGGAAGCGGTGGCCGATGCGGAGAACACGGCTGAGGAAAGCGGCGCAACCCCGGCCGGCAGCAAACGGACGAAACCACAGACGAGCGGAGCGCTGTCGGGTGCGCATGTCAAGGAAACGCTGACCGACGACGGATCGGTCGTCACGACATTCTCCCCCAAGCGCCGCGACGGCGACGGCCCCGCCTTCATCGAGGTGGGAGGAACCAAGGGGCAGAATCCGCGCATGGCCGCCTTTCCCAACGACGCCCTGCTTGAGGATGCGCCGGAAGGCCGCCTGCCGATCACCGGTCCCGATGGCCTCAGACCGATGGACCAATATGCGCGGCCGTGGTCGGGCGCACGGGGCACGCGCATCGCGCTGGTCGTCGGAGGCCTCGGCCTGAGCCAGACCGGCACGCAAAACGCGTTGCGCCAGCTTCCACCCGAAATCACCATGGCCTTTGCAGCCAGCGGCAACAGCCTGGAGCGCTGGATGCAGGAAGCGCGCCGCAACGGCCATGAAATCCTGCTGCAGGTACCGTTCGAGCCCTTCGATTACCCGGAGAACAATCCCGGCCCCCATACGCTGCGCGTCGGCATGGATGCCAGGAAGAATCTGTCCGAACTGCGCTCGTCACTTGCCAGGATCACCAATTACACCGGCATCATGAACTTCCTCGGCGGCCGTTTCCTCTCGGACGCCGATTCGCTCGAGCCGGTGATGCGCGATATCGGCCGGCGCGGCCTGCTCTTTCTCGACGACGGCACCTCGGCCCAATCACTGACAGGCACGCTCGCAGAAACGATCGGTGTGCCGCATGGTTTTGCCGACATGGTCATCGATACCGAGCTCGAGCGGACCGCCATCCTCAAGAAGCTCGACGAACTCGAGCGCATCGCCCGCCGCAATGGCAGCGCCATCGGCGTCGCCTCGGCCTTCGACGAGAGCGTCGAGGCAATTTCCCAATGGGCTGACGAGGCGGGCACCCGCGGCATCGAATTCGTCGGCGTCTCGGCGCTCGTCAAAGATCCGCAACAACAATAGCCTAAGCCTGCGAGACGGGCGAAATCCGCACCGGCCTCATCGGCGCCCGAAAACATGATCAGCAAGGAACACTCGGATGAGCAAGGACAAGTCGAAACCGGTCAGGGCGGAAGATCTTCCCTATCGCCCCTGCGTCGGCATGATGGTGCTGAACAGCAACGGTCTGGTCTGGGTCGGACGGCGCATTGCTGTCGGCAACTCCGAATATGACGGCTCCGCCCAGCTCTGGCAGATGCCGCAGGGCGGCATCGACAAACATGAGGACCCGCTGAAGGCGGCCTACCGCGAGCTTTATGAGGAGACCGGCATGCGCTCCGTCTCGCTGCTTGCGCAAGCGCCGGACTGGATCAACTACGACCTGCCCGACCATCTGATCGGCATCGGCCTCAAGGGCAAATACCGCGGCCAGACCCAGCGCTGGTTCGCCTTCCGCTTCGAGGGCGACGAGTCCGAAATCGCCATCAACCCGCCGCCTGGCGATCACGATCCGGAATTCGACGAATGGGCCTGGAAACCGATGCACGAGCTGCCCGGCCTGATCGTCGCGTTCAAGCGCAAGGTCTATGAGGACGTGGTGGCGGCTTTCCGGCATCTGGCTGGATAGGCGGCAGATGCCGGCAGCGACGGTGGCGCCGGTGATGCCGTGGGAATTTCGCGTCGACGGACGGCGCCGGAGCGATTGCCTTTGGTGCGCAGCGGGGTGACAATCCTTGGTGTGGCGTCGCGCCGGCCGCCATGCCTGCTATCTATGGAGACCACCATGAAGCTCCGGTCTTTTGTCACTGCGCTCGCGATAGCACTTTCGATTGTCTCGGTATCTGCATGCCAGAGCGGGCCGAGCTACGGTAGCCGCCCCGCCGACCACGGGTCTGGCGGAGGCAACTCCGGCTATTAAACTAGTTCTGGCAACCGCCACCATGGATCAGCCGGGGGCTGGCCGAGGCTCCACGGCCGAAAATGGCCGACCGCTCACTGCATCGTATAGACGTCGATGGTGAAATACTTGTCGTTGATCGCCTTGTAGGTTCCGTCGGCGCGAATATCGGCCAGTGCCTTGTTCAGCTTTTCGCGCAGATCACTGTCATCCTGGCGCACGGCGATGCCGACGCCCTCGCCGACGAACTTCGGATCGGTGATCGGTGTGCCGATCAGTTCGCAGCACTTGCCGTCATCGTTCTTGTTCACCCAGTCGAGCATAGGCAGCATGTCGCCCACCTGCATGTCGAGGCGGCCATTGACCATGTCCAGATTGGCTTCGTCCTGCGTCGGGTAGAGCTTGATCTCGGCGTCCGGATAGGTGGCGGCGATAAAATCGGCCTGCGTCGTGCCGGATTGCGCGCCGATCACCTTGCCCTTCAGCGCTTCATTGGTGAACGCTGTGATGCCGGCGCCCTTCGGTGCCACATGGGTCATGGCGGCGAGGTAATAGGGGTCGGTGAAGGCTACCTGTTTCTTGCGTTCCTCGGTGATGAACATCGAGGCGATGATAAGGTCGTATTTCCTGGCGATCAGGCCGGGGATGATGCCATCCCAATCCTGCGCCACCACTTCGCACTCGACCTGCATCTTGGCGCAGAGCGCAAGGCCGATATCGACGTCGAAGCCGCCGATCTTGCCGGCGGAATCGACGAAATTGAATGGCGGATAGGCGCCCTCCGTGCCGATCTTCAACTTTTCGGCCGCCGTTGCCGATGTTGCTGAAAAAGCCGCGGCACAGGCGAGCACCAGCGCAATGATTTTCTCTCTCATCTCTTCAGTTCCCCTTTGGCGCACCGTTCCTCGATGCTTCAACGAACTGTAGGGCTGACGACTGCATAAACGAAATAGATAACGACAATAGCTGGTATAAATCAGCATGATGGTGTTTCGCCTTCACGCGAGGAAGACGCGTCAGAATGTCGGCGGCGTGTTGATCCACAACAGCACCGTCTCGCCGTCGTGCCGGTTCGACCAGGCGTGATGCCGCCGGCTGTCGAAATATAGCGAATCGCCGGCGTTCAGGTCATGGAACTGATCAGAATCGAGCACGAACTCCACCCGTCCCGACAGCACATGGACGAACTCCTCGCCTTCATGCTTGTAGGCGCCTTCGCTGGAAGCTCCGGGTTCGAGCACGAAGCGATGGCAATCCATCTGGTTGCGACCTTCTGCGAGAAGCTGAACCGTCACGCCCGGCGTCGTGCGCGGCCAGGTGCGCCATTCGCCGGCGCGGACCAGCGCCCGGACCTCCGGCTCGTCCTCGCCGGACAGGCTGGAGACCGTCGTTCCGAAATATTCGGCAAGATTGTGCAGCACGGCGACGGACACACCCTGTGAGGTGCGCTCCAGCGTCGAGAGGACCGAGGCCGCAATACCGATATCGCCGGCCACCTGCTCGAGCGTTTTGCCCGCCGCGTGGCGCAGGCTCCTGAGCTTGCGTCCGACCTGCGCTGCCGGATTGGCATCTGCGGCGGGGCTGGCGTCATCGGTCTCGCCGGCTTCCGCCTCCAGCGCTTCGCGAATGGCCGCCGGATTGAGGCCGCGCTCGGCGCGGAACCAGGAAACACGCTTCAGCTGGGCAACATCGCTCTCGCTATATTGCCGGTGTCCGGTGGCGGACCGCTCCGGCACCACGAGCCCCTGCGTCTCCCAGAGCCGCAGGGTCGAGGCCGAGACGCCGGCCAGCCGGGCCGCCTCCGCCACCTTGTATCGAACGGGGATGGCGTTGCTCATGGGCCACCACTGGGAATTCTCATGCCGTCAATGTTCCAGATCGCGAAACAGGTCTTCGCCGCTGTCCAGATGGCGAGAGCCACGCTCGCCGGCTGGCAGCGGATCGCCATTCGGCACCTTCAGTTCGAATGGCAGGCGCTTTTCTTCGGCAATGCGCAGCATCAGGAGACGAATTGCGTCCGAAACGGAAAGGCCCATGGCGTCCAGTGCCGCGATCGCCTTCTGTTTCGTTGCGGAATCGATGCGGGCACGGATAATGGCATCAGCAGTCATCGGCATCATTCTCCTGTTGCTACGCTTTACACTGATGCGGCGCGAATCCCGGAAACAGGCCACTCGGCCATCGATGCGAAAATTCTAAGTGTCCGAACTATCAGAAAAATATTCGTCAATGCTCCACGCATCAATGTAGCCACACATGCCGCCGGGTGACAAGAAAAAGCATCACAGCCGGTGTATTTGTGATCACCATATTTGATTTGCAAACTTACAGAAAAAATGTAGGAATTGCAAATTATTCCTCTCACCTCAGGATAACGACCGTGACCAGTTTGACCGATCGCAAGAATGCAGCCATTTCCCGCGGCGTTGGCATGACCACGCAGATTTACGCGGACCGGGCGGAAAATTCCGAAATCTGGGACAAGGAAGGCAACCGCTATATCGATTTTGCCGCCGGCATCGCCGTGGTCAACACCGGCCACCGTCATCCCCGCATCATCGAGGCCGTCAAGGCGCAGATCGACCGCTTCACCCATACCTGCCATCAGGTCGTGCCCTACGAGAGCTACGTTCACCTCGCCGAGCGCCTCAACGCGCTGACGCCCGGCAGTTTCGCCAAGAAGACGATTTTCGTCACCACCGGTGCGGAAGCCGTCGAAAATGCCGTCAAGATCGCCCGCGCCGCGACAGGTCGCCAGGCCATCATCGCCTTTGGCGGCGGCTTCCATGGGCGCACCTTCATGGGCATGGCGCTGACCGGCAAGGTCGTGCCCTACAAGGTCGGTTTCGGCGCAATGCCTGGCGATGTCTTCCATGCCCCCTTCCCGATCGAGCTGCACGGCGTCAGCGTCGAGCAGTCGATTGCCGCCCTGAAGAAGCTGTTCGCCGCCGATGTCGACCCGGGCCGCGTTGCCGCCATCATCCTCGAGCCGGTGCAGGGGGAGGGCGGTTTCTATCCGGCGCCGACCACTTTCATGCGCGCCCTTCGCGAGATCTGCGACCAGCACGGCATCCTCCTGATCGCCGACGAAGTGCAGACCGGCTTTGCCCGCACCGGCAAGCTGTTTGCCATGGAGCACCATGACGTGGCGCCCGACCTGATGACCATGGCAAAGAGCCTTGCCGGCGGCTTTCCGCTCGCCGCCGTCACCGGCCGCGCGGAAATCATGGACGCGCCGGCACCGGGCGGTCTCGGCGGCACCTATGGCGGCAATCCGATCGGCATCGCCGCCGCCCACGCCGTGCTCGACGTCATCGAGGATGAAAAGCTTTGCGAGCGCGCCGAGCAGCTCGGCAGCCGCCTCAAGCAGCGCCTTGCGGCCATTCGCGAGCAGGCTCCGGAAATCGTCGACATCCGCGGACCGGGCTTCATGAACGCCGTCGAGTTCAACGATGCGAAGACCAATCTGCCGAGCGCGGATTTTGCCAACCGCGTGCGCCTGATCGCCCTGGAAAAGGGGCTGATCCTCTTGACCTGCGGCGTCCACGGCAATGTCATCCGTTTCCTCGCGCCGATCACCATCCAGGACGATGTCTTCGCCGAGGCGCTCGACATCCTCGAAGCGTCGATCATGGCAGCGCGAGCCTGACCCGGACTCGACATTAGTGAAAATCGCACCGGGCAGCAGTTCTGCCGCTGCCCGGTGGACCAAGCCGCGTTTATCGGCTATCGGCATCGTCCCGCGACGACATGTGCCGCGCCGCGCCCTGACGCGTGGACCGCCAGAAAGGATCACCGATGATCTTTACCGAGACGCTGATCGCCCATGTGAAGGAGCCGCATTTGCTCGGGCTGGTCAGCGCGGCCGGAACGACCGCGGCGAAGACCTTCGGCGTGCACAATCCGTCGAATGGCGCGTTGCTGGCGACATTGCCCGATATGGGCGTGGCAGAAACGCGAACCGCGATCGACGCGGCCTATGCGGCACAGTTTCCCTGGGCGGAACGCCCGGCCGGCGACCGCAGCGCGATTCTTCGCCGCTGGCATGATCTCGTCATTGCCCATCTCGATGATCTCTCCGCAATCCTGACCGCGGAAATGGGCAAGCCGCTGCCCGAATCCCGTTCCGAACTGCAGCACGCGGCGGCCTATATCGAATGGTATGCTGAAGAAGCCAAACGCATCTACGGCGAGACTATTCCCGCACCCTCGACCGACCGCCGCATGCTGGTGATCAAGCAGCCGGTCGGGGTCGTCGGAACGATCACGCCCTGGAACTTTCCAGCCTCGATGGTCGCGCGCAAGATATCGCCGGCGCTTGCCGTCGGCTGCACGGTCATTCTCAAGCCCGCCGAACAGACGCCGCTCATTGCGCTTGCCATGCACGCGCTGGCGATCCGCGCCGGCTTTCCCAAGGGCGTCTTCAATCTCATCCTCGCTTCGCAAGGCGACGCGATCGGCCGCGAACTCTGCGCCAATCCCAGGGTACGCAAGATCAGCTTCACCGGCTCGACCGAGGTCGGCCGCATCCTGATGCGGCAATGCTCCGACCAGATCAAGAAAATCAGCCTCGAGCTCGGCGGCAGCGCGCCCTTCATCGTCTTCGACGACGCGGATATCGATGCCGCCGTCGACGGCGCCATCCAGGCGAAATATCGCAATGCCGGCCAGACCTGCACCTCGGCGAACCGCATTTACGTGCAGAGCGGCGTTCATGACGAATTTGCCCGCAAGCTGGCCGCACAGGTCGGCAAGCTTGCGGTCGGCGACGGCTTTTCGCCCGGCGTGACGATCGGCCCGCTGATTGACGACCGGGCAATCGAGAAGGTCGAGACGCATGTGAACGATGCGACCGCGAAGGGGGCATTGCTTCTGTGCGGCGGAAAGCGTGTCTCCGGCGCCTTCTTCGAGCCGACCGTGCTTTCCAATGTCGACAAGAGCATGCTGGTCGCCTGCGACGAAACCTTCGGACCGGTGGCGCCGATCATCCGCTTCGAGACGATGGAAGACGTCATCCTGCAGGCGAACGACACGATCTATGGCCTCGCCGCCTATTTCTACGCAACCGAACTGAAAAAGGTCTGGCGTGTGGCCGAAGCGCTGGAATACGGCATGATCGGCATCAATACCGGCCGCATGTCTTCCGAAGCTGCCCCTTTCGGCGGCCTCAAGCAATCCGGCATCGGCCGCGAAGGCTCCCGCCATGGCGCGGAGGATTATCTGGAGATGAAGTATCTCTGCATGGGGAATATTTAGACGCAGATTACCACGGAACAATCGCTAATTGAATTAATCCGATTCCATCCCGATCTCCGTCAAGACCACGTCCGTATGCTCGCCCAGCCGCGGAGCGCCGCGATCGAGAGCGAGTTCAGCCCCCGAAAACATCAACGGCGTACGCACGCCTGGCGCCGTTCCTGAGGCGGCGCCGGTATGCGGCGTGTCGATCCGCATGCCGCGGTGAACGATCTGCGGATCGGAAAAGACATCCGCCACGGTATTGATCGGCCCGGCGGGCACACCGCCCGCTTCCAGCATGGCAAGCAGCGTGTCTCGGCTGAAGGTTGCCGTCCGCGCGGCCAGTTGCGGAGTCAGGTTGTCGCGATGTTTCACGCGAGCCGCATTGGTCAGGTAGCGCGGGTCCGTCGCCAGATCGTCCAGCCCTAGCAACTGACACAACTTGACGAATTGCCGGTCATTGCCGACGGCGACGATCAGGTGACCGTCCGAGGCCGGGAAGACCTGATAGGGCGCGATGTTCGGATGCGCATTGCCGAGACGGCGGGGCGATTTTCCGGAGACAAGGAAATTCAGCGCCTGGTTGGCCAGCACGCCGGTCATGCTGTCGAACAGCGCCATGTCGATCTGCTGGCCCACACCGGTCCGTTCGCGCATGTGAAGCGCCGCCTGGACGGCAATGACGCCATAGAGCCCGGTGAAGATATCGGCAAAGGCGACACCGATCTTCTGCGGCTCCCCTTGCGGATCTCCGGTCAGGTCCATGATGCCGCTCATGCCCTGGATGATGAAGTCGTAGCCGGCGCGGTGCGCATAGGGCCCGTCCTGGCCGAAGCCGGTGACCGAACAGTAGATCAGCCGCGGGTTGATCTTCTTCAGGCTTTCATAGTCGAGACCGTATTTCGAAAGGCCGCCGACCTTGAAATTCTCCAGAAGCACGTCCGATTGCGCTGCCAGCCGGCGCACCGCCTCCTGCCCCTCCTCGGTGGTGAAGTCGAGAACGACCGACCGCTTGCCGCGGTTGCAGGCGTGGAAATAGGCGGCATCCAGATGGTCGCCGCCATCGCCCTCGACGAAGGGCGGCCCCCAGGTACGGGTATCATCGCCGGCCGGGCTTTCCACCTTGATGACGTCCGCGCCGAGATCGGCGAGGGTCTGGCCGATCCACGGCCCGGCGAGGATGCGGGCGAGTTCGAGGACCTTCAGGCCCTTGAGCGGCGTTTCCATCACTTCACTCAGAAGAAGGCCTGCAGCCCGGTCTGGGCGCGGCCGAGGATCAGGGCGTGCACGTCGTGGGTGCCTTCATAGGTGTTGACCGTTTCGAGGTTTATCATGTGACGCATCACCTGGTAGTCCTCGGAAATGCCATTGCCGCCATGCATGTCGCGGGCCGCGCGGGCAATGTCCAGGGCCTTGCCGCAGTTGTTGCGCTTGACGATCGAGATCATTTCCGGCGCCATGCGGCCGGCATCCATCAATTGGCCAACCCTGAGCGAGGCCTGAAGGCCAAGGGCAATTTCCGTCTGCATGTCGGCAAGCTTCTTCTGGAAAAGCTGCGTCTGCGCCAGCGGCCGGCCGAACTGCTTGCGGTCGAGGCCATATTGCCGCGCCGCATGCCAGCAGAATTCCGCCGAGCCGAGCACGCCCCAGGAAATGCCGTAGCGGGCGCGATTGAGGCAGCCGAACGGCCCTTTCAGCCCCTCGACCTCCGGCAGCAGCGCGTCTTCGCCGACCTCGACATTGTCGAGCACGATCTCGCCGGTGATCGAGGCACGCAGCGACAGCTTGCCGCCAATCTTCGGCGCGCTCAGTCCCTTCGTGCCCTTTTCCAGCACGAAGCCACGGATGGCATTGCCATGCGCCTCGGATTTCGCCCAGACGACGAAGACGTCGGCGATCGGTGCGTTGGAGATCCACATCTTCGAGCCAATGAGCCGGTAACCGCCCTCGGTCTTCACCGCCCGCGTCTTCATGCCGCCCGGATCGGAACCGGCATCCGGCTCGGTCAGGCCGAAGCAACCGATCCATTCGCCGCTGATCAGCTTCGGCAGATATTTTTGGCGCTGTGCCTCGGAGCCATAGGCGTGGATCGGATAGATCACCAGGGAGGACTGCACGCTCATCATCGAGCGATAACCGGAATCAACCCGTTCGACTTCGCGGGCAACCAGGCCATAGGCGACATAGGAGGCACCGACGCCGCCATAGATATCCGGCACGGTGACGCCGAGCAGGCCGAGTTCGCCCATCTCGCGGAAGATCGAAGGATCGGTCGCCTCATTGCGATAGGCCTCGATCACGCGCGGCTGCAGCTTTTCCTGGGCATACGCGCGCGCCGTATCGCGGATCATCCGCTCGTCTTCGGAAAGCTGCTCCTCCAGCAGAAAGGGATCGTCCCATTGGAATTCCTGTCTGGCCATGCCGTCCTCCCTTCGCTTTCCTTCTTGCAACGGTTATGGCAAGCCAGACGGAACGATACAAACGAAAATGGCGCACTGCCTCATGCGCTGCCGGAATGCCGCCGGCCCTGCGATCCCGGATTTCGGGGCTGTCGTCGATGAAACACCGTGCTGGACAAGCCATGCCTGACAATCGCCTGGAACGCTTCGCCCACAACCTCGACTGGAACCTCCTGCGAACCTTCGTCGTGCTGGTCGAGGAAGGCAGCATCACGGCAGCGGCCAACCGGCTGCTCCTGCAACAGCCTGCCGTCAGCATGGCGCTGAAACGACTGGAACAGACCGTCGGCCAGAAGCTGATCGACCGTCGCCCCGGGCGTTTCGACCTCACCGAAGCCGGCGAAAGGCTGCATCGCCAATGTCGCGATATCTTCGCCGCCGTTGTCCGGCTGCCCAACACCCTGGAAACCGCAGGCGAGGACGTGACGGGCCATGTCAGCATCCATTCGGTCAGCCATGCTCACAACCCCGCCTGGGACCGGCAACTCGAAGGTTTCTTTCGGCTGCATCCGAAGGTGACGATCAGCATTACGATCGAGACCACCGTCAGCGTCATCAGCTCGGTGGAGCGCAACATCGCGACCATGGGCCTCTGCGACGGCAATATTCCCGACGGTCTCGCCAAGGCTCTCCACATCCGCGAGCAATATGCCCTCTATTGCGGACGCGGCCACAGGCTGTTCGGCGTCAAGGGCGCGACGCTTCAATGCCTGCGCGGTGATCCCTATGTCGCCTTCACCGCAGATATTCTCGGCGGACAGCATATGAACGCGGTGACGGCGGTGCGCGCCATCGGCTCCTTCGGCCAGCAGGTTCGCGCCGTCTCCAGCAATGTCGAGGAGGTCGTGCGCTTGATCGTCGCCAATATTGGCATCGGCATGCTGCCGAACCACTTGGCAGCGGCGGGACTGGCGGCCGGCGAACTCTGGCAGTTGCCGCCCTACGACCGGTTGCCGACGACGGATGTTTTCCGCATTTCGAACCCCAATACCATTCTCAACCCGGCCGAGGCGGCCTTTCTCAAATATGTCGAGGATGTCGAGCCGCTGGATCACAGCGCACAGCATCAATGAGTTTTATAGCCACCTTTATGACTATAAATTTGAACGCCGGTAAAGACGCCCGTAAGGTCTTCGCACCAAGAGCGCAAGATAACAGCCGGCAGAGAACGCTTCCGGAGAGCTGCGCCGACCAAGGGGCGGAGCACACCCATGCAGACTTTCGACGTGGCGATCATCGGCGGCGGCATTGCCGGCTTGTCGCTCGCCTATTTCCTCAGCCCGCACCGTTCGGTCGTCGTTCTGGAACGCGAAACGGCGCTCGGCTATCACAGCACCGGCCGCTCCGCTGCGGAATTCGTGCTGCGCTACAACGCCGATGAAGTCTGTGCGCTGGCGGCGATCGCCAAGGACTTCTTCGACAATCCGCCGGATGGCTTCTGCGACATCTCGCTCCTGAAGCAGCGCGGTGGCGTGATGTTCGCCAATGCGCAAAAAGCCGCGCGGCTGGCAGAGGTTTTTCGCGCAAGCCTTGCCTTCACGCCGGAACTCGAACCGCTTGAAGAGGAGGAATTGCTGCAGCGGGCTCCGATCCTGAAGCCCGGTTATGCGGCCGCCGCCTTCTACGATCCGAACTTCTGGGACATCGAGGTCGAAAGCCTGCTGCAAGGTTATGTCAAAGGCGCGCGGCGCTCTGGTGCGGAAATCCGCGAGCGCCACGATGTCGTTTCCGCGCGCCATGACGGGAGCGCCTGGGTGATCGAGACCTCGTCGGACACCGTGCGGGCAAGGATCGCCGTCGACGCGGCGGGCGGCTGGGCCGATCCCATGGCGGAGATCTTCGGCGTGAAGGGGCTGGGTATCGTCCCGCACCGCCGCACGGCCATCACCGTCGACCTGCCCGAAGGGATCGACACGTCGTGCCTGCCGGCGATCAACGAGATCGACGAGGATTTCTACATGAAGCCCGACGCCGGCCGGCTTTTGGCTTCGCCGGCCGACGCAACCCCTTGTGAACCGGGCGACGTGCAGCCGGAGGAAATCGACATCGCCTGGGCCGCGCATTACGTCGAGGAAGCGACCATCATTCCGGTCCGCCGCGTGGCCAGGAGCTGGGCCGGCATGCGCAGCTTTTCACCCGATAGACTGCCGGTTGTCGGTCCCGCTGCCGACCGCCCGGATTTCTTCTGGCTGGCCGGCCAGGGCGGCTATGGCATCCTGACCTCACCGGCCCTTGGCGCCTTGGCGGCAAGCCTCCTCACCGGCGGCGCGCAACCGGAAGGCTTCAAGGTGCAGGCACTCGACCCGCAACATTTCAACCCGGCGAGATTCCGGAGCTGATCTGACAGCTCTTCCCCTGCCCGCCCTTTCCCTCGACTGGCAAATTCACAAACCCTGGAACGATTGCCGGACGCGTCCGTTGTAAGCGCGAATCCTCCCTTATGATGTCAGAAGGAGCCGGCGAAATGCCTTTCATCGACAAATCGAAAATCCTCATTCTCGCGACTCATGGCTACGAGCGTTCGGAACTGCGCGTGCCGCTGGACGAACTGAAAAAGCGTGGCGCACAGGTGAAGGTCGCATCCGTCAAGAAGGAGCCGATCAAGAGCTGGGACAACAAGAATTGGGGCGACACCGTGGATGTCGATCTGCTGGCCAAGGACGTGAACATCGATGATTTCGATGCACTTGTCCTGCCCGGTGGTCAGATCAATCCGGACATCTTGCGCCTTGACGAGGAAGCCATGCGCGTCGTGCGCGAATTCGTGAGATCCGGCAAGGTCGTGGCGGCCATCTGCCATGCGCCGTGGCTGCTGATCGAGGCGGATGCCGTGCGCGACCTTGACGCAACTTCCTATGCTTCCATCAAGACAGACATGAAAAACGCGGGAGCACACTGGTCGGATGAGCCCGTCGTCACCGACAAGGGCATCATTACCTCCCGCAACCCGGGCGATCTTCAGCCCTTCGTCAACAAGATCATCGAGGAAATCGAAGAAGGCCGCCACGAAACGCGCGCCGCCTGAGCATGTCCGACGAGAACAAGGCAATGCCGCTACACCGCGGCGCGCCAGACATGACGAGCAAAGGACGCCTTAGTGTTTTGAAACCGCCGGAGGGCGATTCACGCAATTATAGGCAGGGTTTCCTTCTGTTCAGAAAGAAAACCGGCCGTAACGGCCATTGCTGTAGACGAGCGACTGACCGTCGCCGGCAACGATCGAGACGACACGGCCGAGAATAATGGCATGGCTATGCCGCTCGATCACCTCGTCGACCTCGCAGTCGATGCCAGCCAGCGCGCCACGCAGCACGGAGGCGCCGCTGGCAAGCGTGAACCATTCGGCCCCATCATACCGCTCGGCGCCCTTCACTCCGCCCTTGCCGGCGAAGCGGTCGGCAACCGCCTGCTGGTCGGCAGACAGGATGTTGACGCAGAAATGGCCATAGCGGCTGATCACCGGCCAGCTGGAAGAGCTGCGGTTGATATTGACGATCATCGTCGGCGGATCGACCGAAAGGGCAGTCGCCGACGTTACGGTCGCGCCCGTGCGCTCGTCACCGACCCCGGCGGTGATGACGGATACGCCGCCCGACATCCGCCGCATGGCTGCTTTCAGGGCGTCCTGATCAGCCACATGCTCGAAGGGCTTTTCCCGTGTGGTGACGACCGGGTCGATCGTATTTCGCAAGGCAAGGGTCATGCGCGTCCACTCTTTTGCCGTTTCGTCCATGGTGCGGGATTTACGCACGGAAGGCCCGGTTTTCTCAAGCAAAGAACGCCCGCGCATGCCCGCGGCCCCGGATCGATTTTTCAATCTTCATAAAGTTTATAGATTAAATTATTTTCCCGCAGAGGCCGGATTTTGCGACAGTGATGTGCTGCCGAAATGCAGCCTCCGGCAATAAGGCACGATTTTCGTAGACTATTGACAGCCTCCTCAATTGTGGCAGGATTGTGTTAACAGCCGTTAACAAATCCAAGGGAACAGCGGAGAACGAATGTTTTATCACGGTGGAATGACACTCGGTTACCTGACGCCGCCCGCCAAGCCGGAAAAGACAGTTCGCGTCGACATATCGGCGCGCAAGGACCGGGAGGAAGCCATCGACATCGAGCAGCAACGCGATCAGGAACTGAGCCGCGCCTTTCTCACGCCCTGGCACCTTTTCTACTGACCTTCCCGTTCATTTCCCGACCTCATTGCGGCTGCGCTGCCGATGAGGCAGACCCACTGCGGGCGTTGGTGGCAACGCTGGAATACATGCCGGTGGTGCGGAACTCCGTCGGGCTCGCGCCGAAGTAGCGCCTGAACACCTTGGCGAAGTAATTCGGATCCTCGAAGCCGGACATGATCGCCACTTCCTTGACCGACAGGTCCGCCGCCTTCGTCAGAAGCTTGGTCGCCCGCTGCAGCCGCTTGCGCAGCACGAATTCGGCCGGCGGCATACCCTCGCTGGCGGCAAAGACCCGGGAGAAGTGCGCGCGACTGAGGCCGGAAACATCCGCCAGTTTCTCGACCGGAAGCGGATGCTCGAGATTGGCCATGATGTGATCGATGACGTGCTGCATCGTGCGGTATTCCTGGCTGAACACCGGATGTGCGCCGAAGACGTCGTCATAAAGCGCCATCGCCGCCTCGTAGGCTATGGCCGAGGCACTGCCCGGGGCGTCGGCACCGCCCGAGATGAGCCGCAGGCTGCAATCTGCCAGGTGCTCGATCGTCTCCGGCTTCAGCGTGAGGATCGGCCCGGTTATCGACAGGATGGCCTTGTGGATGCGCAGCGCCTCCTCGCCGTTCATCGATATCCAGAAGAATTCCCAGCGACCGTTCTGTTCGAGCCAGTAGCGGTGGTTGTGCGGCACGAGCACGAGCAATGTCTCACCCTCGCGAACCCGGTAGTTGCGGCTCTCGTAGCGAAGATTGCCCGCGCCCGCGATCGTGTGCTGCAGCACGGTGAACGGCGTCTGGCCACGTTTTCGGCCATCCCAGTCATAGCTCGGATCGGTGCGGATCTCGTAGCCCGTGCTGGTCGGCATGGTGTGCAGGCTGTGGCGGCCGCGGGGCAGCGAAACCGTCCGCATGACGGGGCCATTCTCGATCAACTGTTTCAGCACAGAATTACCCATGAAAGCACAATACCTCTCTGGCGACACCGGACATTATACGCATAATGCACCTCAACAAAGCAAGATGACCGGGTTGGAGCGGCATCGACAGGGAGGACTGGGAGATAAGAGCGCCAGAGCGCCTCATCCCCCCGCGCATTGATTTTACCCTGTCCGTTTCCCAGCCGAATGACCAGCGACGAGGACAGCATGAGCAGCTTCAAGATTGCCATTATTGGCGCCGGCAGTGTCGGCTTCACCAAGAAACTCTTCACCGACATTCTCTGCGTTCCGGAATTCCGCGATGTCGAGGTCGCGCTTACGGACATCAGCGAGCACAATCTAAGCATGATCAAGTCGATCCTCGACAAGATCGTTGAATCCAACAACCTGCCGGCCAAGGTGACCGCTTCGACCGACCGTCGCGAGGCAATCGCCGGTGCGCGCTATATCATTTCCTGCGTGCGCGTCGGTGGCCTCGCCGCCTACGCGGACGATATCCGCATCCCGTTGAAATACGGCGTCGACCAGTGCGTCGGTGATACGATCTGCGCCGGCGGCATTCTCTATGGTCAGCGCAACATCCCGGTGATCCTCGATTTCTGCAAGGATATCCGCGAACTCGCCGAACCCGGCGCGAAGTTCCTCAACTACGCAAACCCGATGGCGATGAACACCTGGGCGGCGCTGGAATATGGCAAGGTCGATACGATCGGTCTTTGCCATGGCGTCCAGCACGGCGGCGAACAGATCGCCGAGATCCTCGGCGCCAAGGATGGCGAACTCGACTACATCTGCTCAGGCATCAACCACCAGACTTGGTTCGTCGATGTGCGTCTCAAGGGCCGCAGAATAGGCAAGGATGAGCTCGTCGCCGCTTTCGAGGCGCATCCGGTCTTCTCGCAGCAGGAAAAGCTCAGGATCGACGTTCTGAAGCGTTTCGGCGTCTATTCCACCGAAAGCAACGGCCACCTGTCGGAATACCTGCCCTGGTACCGCAAACGGCCGGAGGAAATTACCCGCTGGATCGACATGTCCGACTGGATCCATGGCGAAACCGGCGGCTACCTGCGCTATTCGACCGAGACCCGCAACTGGTTCGAAACCGAATTTCCGCAGTTCCTCAAGGATGCCGAAAAGCCGATCGATCCGGCCCGCCGCTCCAACGAACATGCCAGCCACATCCTCGAGGCGCTGGAAACCGGGCGCGTCTATCGCGGCCACTTCAACGTCAGGAACAATGGCGTCATCACCAACCTGCCATCGGACGCGGTCATCGAATCCCCTGGCTTCGTCGATCGCTTCGGCATCAACATGGTCGCCGGCATTACGCTTCCGGAAGCCTGCGCCGCCACCTGCATTTCATCCATCAACGTCCAGCGCATGTCTGTCCATGCCGCCGTGTCAGGCGATATCGATCTTCTGAAACTGGCGGTGCTTCACGATCCGCTGGTCGGCGCGATCTGCACCCCGGAGGAAGTCTGGCAGATGGTCGACGAAATGGTCGTCGCCCAGGCTGAGTGGCTGCCGCAATATGCCCATGCCGTTCCGGCCGCCAAGGAGCGCCTGAGCAAGGCAACCATCAAGACCCGCGAGTGGAACGGTGTCGCCCGTCGCGAAGTCCGTTCGGTCGAGGAACTGCGCGCCGAAAAGGAAGCAACCAAGCTGAAAGCGGCAAGCTGAACGGCTTCAGCGAAAGATGCGAGGCCCGTTTTCCTGAGGAGGAGGCAGGTCTGGGAGTGGGCAATCCGTTGCCCGCTCTCTTCCGGCAGGCGGCATGATGCCGTCCGGCCGTGCTGGTAGGAGGAGAGCCGCCCATACCGGGCAGGCCGAAGCATGAGGGAGAAACAACGACAATGAAACGCTTTCGCCATCTGAAGACGACCACCGCCCTTCTCTTGGGCGTGTCGGCATTTGCCGTAACGGCCTGGGCTTCCGAGCCGACCGTCGTGCCCGAGCAGCCGCCATTCCCGGCGCAGGGCAAGATCACCTATGTGCCGCGCGATTCGATCGTCGAATTCAAGGCGCTGCCGGAATACCACGAGCCCGACTGGGTGACCGAGAAATTCGTCAAGACCGGCAAGCTGCCGCCGGTGGCCGAACGCCTGCCGAAGGAGCCGATGGTCTTCAAGACCGGCAACATGCCCGACGGCATTGGCGTCTATGGCGACACGATGCGCCACGTCATCGGCGGCCGCCCGGAAGGCTGGAACTATTCGGCCGGCCAGACTCAAGGCTGGGGCGGCATCGATATCGGCTTATCCGAATGCCTGACCCGAACTGCGCCGCTTTATCAAGTCGAGGCGAGCGACGTCGAGCCGCTGCCCAACCTGGCCAAGAGCTGGGATTGGTCGGAAGATGGCCACAAGCTGACCATGCACCTGATCGAAGGCGCGAAATGGTCCGATGGCGTCCCCTTTTCCTCCGACGACGTGATGTTCTACTGGGAGGACAATGTCGTCGATCCCAACGTATCGCCGCTCAATGGAGCGACGCCTGAAACCTTCGGCGAAGGCACGACGCTGAAAGCCATTGACGCCAACACCGTCGAATGGACGTTCAAGGAAGCCTTCCCGCGCCAATATCTCTATGCCATGGCCTACGGCACGTTCTGCCCCGGTCCGGCGCATATCCTGAAGACCAAGCATCCCAAGTATAACAAGGATGTGACTTACGACCAGTACAAGAACGGATTTCCGGCCGAGTACATGAACATTCCCGTCATGGGCGCCTGGGTCCCGGTCTCCTATCGGCCCGACGACATCATCGTGCTGCGCCGCAACCCCTATTACTGGAAGGTCGACGAGCAGGGCCATCAGCTGCCCTACCTCAATGAGATGCACTATAAGCTGTCGACCTGGGCCGACCGCGACGTGCAGGCGATTGCCGGTTCCGGTGACTTCTCCAACCTCGAGCAGCCGGAAAACTTCGTTGAATCGCTCAAGCGCGCCGCGTCCGACGCCGCACCGGCACGCCTTGCCTTCGGCGCCCGCCTGATCGGCTACAATCTGCGGATGAATCTCTCCGCCAACGGTTGGGGCGAGCCCGACTCGCGCGGCAAGGCCGTACGGGAGTTGAACCGCAACGAGGACTTCCGCAAGGCGGTCACCATGGCGCTCGACCGCAAGAAGATCGGGGAATCGCTGGTCAAGGGTCCGTTCACGGCGATCTATCCCGGCGGCCTGTCGTCAGGCACGAGTTTCTACGACCGTCAGTCGACGGTTTACTATCCCTTTGATCTCGAAGGCGCAAAGGCGCTTCTCGAAAAGGTCGGACTGAGGGACTCGGACGGCAACGGTTTCGTGAACTTCCCGGCCGGAACGGAAGGCGGTCAGGATGTTCAGATCGTGCTCTTGAGCAATGGCGACTACGGCACCGACCGCAATCTTGCGGAGGGCGTCATCGGCCAGATGGAGCAACTCGGCTTGAAAGTCACGCTCAATGCGCTCGACGGCACCAAGAAGGACAATGCCCATTATGCCGGCCAGTTCGACTGGACGATCCGCCGCAACGATCCGGAGCTGACATCGGTGGTGCAGAACACCACCCAGCTCGCTCCGACGGGACCGCGCACCAGCTGGCATCATCGCGCCGGCACGGACGGCACGGTCGACCTCCTGCCCTATGAGAAGGAACTCGTAGACATCGTCAACAAGTTCATCGCCTCGAACGACAACACCGAGCGTACCGAACTGATGAAACAGTACCAGAAGGTCGCAACTGAGAATGTCGATTCGGTCGGCCTCACGGAATACCCGGGTGCGCTGATCATCAACAAGCGCTTCTCCAACATTCCCGTCGGCGCCCCGATCTTCATGTTCAACTGGGCGGAGGATACGATCATCCGCGAACGGGTCTTCGTCGCCGCCGACAAGCAGGGAGACTACGAACTGTTCCCTGAGCAGCTTCCGGGCAAGCCGGGCGAAAGCGGCCCGATCAACTGATCTGTCCCAAAACACGCTCCGGCCGCCGATCTCGGCCGGAGCAGCCCCACGAACACACAAGAGAACCCAACAGCCATGTTCCGATTTCTGCTTGTGCGCATCGCATCCGCAATCCCGGTGCTCTTCGTGCTGAGCGTCGTGACCTTCGCGATCATCCAGGCGCCGCCGGGCGACTACAGCGACTATATCCGCTCGCAAATGATCAACCAGGGTGGCGCCTCCTTCGAGGAAGCCGACGCCCAGGCTCAGGCCTACAGGATCGCCAACGGCCTTGATAAGCCGCTACCCGTGCAATACGTCAACTGGGTCACGGGCATCGTCACGCGCGGCGATTTCGGCCATAGCCTGTTCTACAACAAGCCGGTGGCCGAGGTTGTGGGCGAACGCCTGCCCCGCACACTGGCGCTGGCTCTTGTCTGCCATATCCTCGCCTCGGTGATCGGCATCACCTTCGGTATTCTCGCCGCCACCCGGCAATATTCCTGGGTCGATAGCCTGCTATCCGGCATTTCGTTCCTCGGCATGACGGTGCCGCGCTTCCTGATGGCGCTGATCATCGTCTACATCATGGTGTTTCATTTCAACGTCACCGAGATCAACAGTTTCCACTCGGCCCGCTACGGCGGCGCGCCCTGGTCCTGGGACAAGTTCGTCGATCTGGTGAAGCACGTCTGGCCGGTGATCGCCATCGCCACCTTCGGCGGCCTCGCCTACAATATGCGGGTGATGCGCGGCAATCTGCTCGATACGCTGAACGCCCAATATGTCGAAACCGCGCGCGCAAAGGGCCTCTCCGAACGCGCCGTCATCCTGCGCCACGCCGTCCCGAACGCGCTGCATCCGCTGGTCATGTACCAGGGCGTCGTGCTGCCTTACATGCTGACCGGCGAGATCGAGACGGCAATCATCTTCGCGCTGCCGACTGTCGGCCCGGCCATCGTCGGCTCGATGTGGGTGGGCGACGTCTATGTCACGGCCACGTTCATGCTGGTCCTGTCGGCAACACTCATCGTCGGCAACATCATCGCCGACATGCTTTTGGCCATGCTCGATCCTCGGGTCCGCCTTGGTGGAGGGGCACACGCATGAAAGCCGACGTTCAAACAACCGTCACAGTGCCGGTGCCGGCACCGCATCACGGCAACGAAACGTATCGCGCCCTCGTCTGGCGCCGTCTGAAGCGGTCCTGGACCGGCATGATCGGGCTGATCTTCGTGTGCCTGTTGATGATCATGACGATCTTTGCCGAGTTCTTTTCACCTGTCGATCCGAAGCTGACAGGCGTTGGCTTTGCGCCGCCGCAGACGATCAGCATCACCGATCAGGAGGGCAACCTCGTCTGGCCGCGCACCTATCAGGTCGGCGAGGGCACAGAGCTTGACCCGATCACCTTCCAGCCGATCGTCGGCCCGGACTATACCAATCCGAAAGACCTCGGCTTTTTCGTCAAGGGTTTCAGCTACCGGCTCCTCGGTCTGATCCCCACCGACCGGCACTTCTTCGGCGCCGTCGATGGCACGCCGGTCAATTTCCTCGGCACCGACAAGTTCGGCCGCGATGTGCTGTCACGCATCTTCTACGGCTCGCGCGTCTCTCTCATGATCGCATTGACGGTGGTCTTCATCGTCACGGTCGTCGGCACCACCATCGGCATGGTGTCGGGCTATTTCGGGGGCCGTTTCGATAACTGGATGCAGCGCTTCGTCGAACTCGTGCTCGCCTTTCCGCAATTGCCGCTCTACCTAGCGCTAACCTCGTTGATCCCGGTAACGGCGCCGACAAACGTCTTCCTCGCCTTCGTCATCGTCGTGATGTCGGCACTCGGCTGGGCGCAGATGTCACGCGAAGTGCGCGGCAAGACGCTGGCGCTTGCTCGGATCGACTATGTCCGCGCGGCCATGGCGATCGGCGCCACAGACCGGCGCATCATCTTCCAGCATATCTTCCCCAACGTCATGAGCCATGTGATCGTCTCCGTCACGTTGGCGATCCCGAGCGTGGTGCTGCTTGAATCCTTCCTCGGCTTCCTCGGCTTTGCGGTAAAGCCGCCGCTGATCTCCTGGGGGCTGATGCTGCAGGACACCTCGACCTATTCCGTCATCGGATCCTATCCCTGGATCCTTTCCCCCGTGGCCTTCGTGCTCGTCACCGTCTTTGCGTTCAATGCGCTGGGCGATGGCCTGCGCGACGCCGTCGATCCATACTGAGGAGACGACCCATGGCACTCGTGGACATCAGCACTTTGGCGCCCGAACAACGGCACGATTATGCCGCTGCAGTCGGCACCCCCATCATCGACGCCCGCCATGTGGGCGTGAAATTCAAGGTCGAGCATGGCACGGTCGATGCCGTCAAGGACGTCTCATTCCAGCTCTACCGGGGCGAGACGATTGCCGTCGTCGGCGAATCCGGTTCGGGAAAATCGGTGACGGCGCGCACCGTCATGGGCCTGTTGACCAAGCGCGCCACCGTCTCGGATCGCTCCAGCATCGCCTATGACGGCAAGAACGTCCTGAAATTCTCCGATCGCCAGCGCCGGGCGCTGCGCGGCGACCGCATCTCGATGATCTTCCAGGAGCCGATGAGCTCGCTGAACCCGGTCTATACCATCGGCGCCCAGATCATCGAGGCGATCCGGGTGCACCAGAAGGTGAGCCGCAGCCAGGCCAGAGAGCGGACGCTGGAGCTGTTGCGCCAGGTGCAGATTCCCGATCCGGAATCCCGCCTCAACCAGTATCCGCACCAGCTCTCCGGTGGCCAGCGCCAGCGCATCATGATCGCCATGGCGCTCGCCAACAATCCGGACGTGCTGATCGCCGACGAGCCGACGACGGCGCTCGACGTTACCGTTCAGGCGCAGATCCTCAACCTCATCCGCGACCTGCAGAAAAAACTCGGCATGGCGGTGATCCTGATCACCCACGACCTGACCGTGGTGCGCCAGTTCTCGGACTATGTCTATGTCATGCAGAACGGCGAGGTGAAGGAACACAACACCACAACGTCCCTGTTCCAGAACCCGCAGCATCCCTATACCCGCCACCTGCTCAATTCCGAACCAAAGGGCAATGCCAACCCGCTGCCGGTCGATTCCGCCGCCATTCTCGAAGGGCGAAGTGTCCGCGTTTCGTTCATGCTGAAGGCCGGCGGCTTCTTCAGGCCGCAGTTGAAGGAGCTCGTTGCGGTGGACAGCCTCAGCATCAAGCTTCACCGCCACGAGACACTTGGCCTCGTCGGGGAATCCGGCTCGGGAAAAACGACGTTCGGCCAGGCGCTGGTCAAGCTTCTGAAGGCGGAAGGCGGCGAGATCCTGTTCGACGGCCAACCGATCCAGGACAAGACCCGCGACGAGATGCGGCCGCTGCGCTCGCGCATGCAGATCGTTTTCCAGGACCCGTTCTCGTCGCTCAATCCGCGCATGTCGGTCGGCCAGATCATCGAGGAAGGCCTGATCGTCAACAGGCTCGGCGCAACCCGCAGCGAGCGGCTGGAGCGGGTGAAGGAAGCGCTGAACAACGCCGGCCTGCCGAACAACATCCTGTCACGCTTCCCGCATGAATTCTCCGGCGGCCAGCGCCAGCGCATCGCGATCGCCCGCGCGATCGCGCTCGAACCCGAATTCATCCTGCTCGACGAGCCGACCTCGGCGCTTGATCTTTCGGTGCAAGCGCAGATCATCGAACTGCTGCGCAAGCTGCAGGACGAGAAGGGACTGAGCTATCTCTTCATCTCCCACGATCTGAAGGTCGTGCGCGCGCTTTGCCACCGTGTGGTGGTCATGCAGCACGGCAAGATCGTTGAAGAAGGCCCGGTCGAAGACGTTCTATCCCATCCCAAGACCGCCTACACCGAACGGCTCGTCAGAGCCGCCTTCGAGGTGGCCGCATAATCGCTAGACAAGAGGCTTATTCCATGGCGAGACAACCCAAAATCACCTTCATCGGCGCCGGCTCGACGGTCTTCATGAAGAACATCATCGGCGACGTGCTGCAGCGTCCGGCGCTATCAGGCGCGAAGATCGCGCTGATGGACATCAACCCGCAGCGGCTTGAAGAAAGCGAGATCGTCGTCAGGAAACTGATCTCGACGCTCGGTGCAAAGGCAACCATCGAGTTGCATTCCAACCAGCGCAAAGCTCTCGAGGGTGCCGATTTCGTCGTCGTCGCCTTCCAGATCGGCGGTTACGAGCCCTGCACCGTCACCGATTTCGAGGTGCCGAAGAAATACGGGCTGCGCCAGACGATCGCCGACACGCTCGGCGTCGGCGGCATCATGCGTGGGCTCAGAACCGTGCCGCATCTCTGGAAGATCTGCGAAGACATGATGCAGGTCTGCCCCGAGGCGATCCTCTTGCAATACGTCAACCCGATGGCGATCAACACCTGGGCGATCGCCGAGAAATACCCGAAGATCAAGCAGGTCGGCCTCTGCCACTCGGTGCAGGGCACGGCGATGGAACTCGCCCACGACCTCGACATCCCCTATGAGGAAATCCGCTACCGCTCGGCCGGCATCAACCACATGGCTTTCTTCCTGAAGTTCGAGCATCGCCAACCGGACGGCTCCTACCGCAACCTCTATCCGGATCTCGTGCGCGGCTACCGCGAAGGCCGGGCGCCGAAGCCGACCTGGAACCCGCGCTGCCCCAACAAGGTGCGCTACGAGATGCTGACCCGGCTCGGCTATTTCGTCACCGAGAGCTCTGAGCACTTCGCCGAATACACACCTTATTTCATCAAGGAAGGCCGCGAGGACCTGATCGAGAAATTCGGCATTCCGCTCGACGAATATCCCAAGCGCTGCATCGAGCAGGTCGAGAGATGGAAGGGCGAGGCAGCCGCTTACCGCACGGCCGACAAGATCGAGGTCGCTCAGTCGAAGGAATACGCCTCCTCGATCATGAACTCCGTCTGGACCGGCGAGCCGTCGGTGATCTACGGCAACCTGCGCAACAATGGCTGCATCACGTCGCTGCCGGACAATTGCGCCGCCGAAGTCCCCTGCCTCGTCGATGAAAACGGCATCCAGCCGACTTTCATCGGCGACCTGCCGCCTCAGTTGACGGCGCTGATCCGCACCAACATCAACGTGCAGGAACTGACGGTCGCCGCCCTGATGACAGAGAACCGCGAGCACCTCTATCATGCCGCGATGATGGACCCGCATACGGCCGCCGAGCTCGATCTCGACCAGATCTGGTCGCTGACCGATGATCTTTTGGCCGCACACGGCCAGTGGATCCCGGAATGGGCCCGGGTCTCCAAAAAGGTCCAAGCCGCGTAACTCTTCTCCCGGTTGCGCGACGAGGAAACCCCGGAACAACAATTCCGGGGTTTTCCTTTCATGCCGAGTGTGATCGAAATGAATGAGGCACCGCCGCTTACCCAGAAGACAGAGATGCCCGCCAGTTCCGCCGTCGAAACGCCAGCGCGACAATTGTCCGGACGCTGACCGGCACGAAATCCGGCGCTCTTCCGCTCGCTGATCGAACCTGACGGCGGCCTCGACGTGCGAGATTTCATGTGGGTCACCAGCCGACCTGAAGGCGGTGCAGATGCCCGCCTTGCGCGGCCAGAAGCGGACGCTCCGGCGCGATGGGCGTCTCAACCACGCCGCGCAGCTTCGATCGCCCCAACGTCGATCTTCCTCATCGTCATCATCGCATCAAAAGCACGCTTCGCTTGATCACCGCCGACCGCAAGCGCTTCGGTCAGTACGCGTGGCGTGATCTGCCAGGACACACCCCATTTGTCTTTGCACCAGCCGCACTCACTTTCCTGGCCTCCATTGCCGACGATGGCGTTCCAGTAACGGTCGGTTTCTTCCTGATCGTCAGTTGCGATCTGAAATGAAAAGGCTTCGTTGTGTTTGAACGCGGAACCGCCGTTCAAACCGATACAAGGAATACCGGCGACGGTGAATTCAACAACCAAGGCGTCTCCCTGCTTGCCGCTTGGATAGTCTCCAGGCGCGCGAATGACAGTACCCACTGCGCTGTCGGGGAAGGTTTCGGCGTAGAATCGGGCGGCAGCTTCAGCGTCCTTGTCATACCATAGGCAGATGGTGTTCTTTGCCATTGCGTGGGGTCCTTTCGCTCTTGGTTTCCCGTCTCTCGCTGAAACTAAGAGGCAAACCGAATTTCTCCAGCCCCTGTAAGCCATTTTACGTCGGCAATAGCCAAACCCCTCTAAATGGTCGACGACCAAAGGGCGTGATCTACAGGCCCGCCCGTCGCGCCAGGACGGCCTCAATCGCCGACAGCCCGTCATAGATCAGCACGGCCAGCGCCCCGACGATCAGCCCGCCCTGTAGCACGAAAGCGATATTGTTGGATTGCAGCCCGGCGATGATAACTTCGCCGAGCGTCTTGGCCGCGACCGTCGAGCCGATCGTCGCGGTGGCCAGGCTGATCACCACCGACAGGCGAACGCCTGCGAGGATCACCGGCATCGCCAGCGGTAGTTCCACCCTGAAGAGGCGCTGGCGATCCGTCATGCCGGCGCCGCGCGCCGCCTCCATCACCGAGGGCGGCAGGGTCGTCAGACCCGTCAGCGTATTCTCGAAGATCGGCAGAAGGCCGTAGAGAAACAGCGCCACCAGCGTCGGCTTCTCGCCGAAACCGAGGGCCGGCACCGCCAGCGCCAGAACCGCTACCGGCGGAAATGTCTGGCCGACATTCACCAGGCTGCGCGACAAAGGCAGGAATTCCGCCCCGAAGGGCCGCGTGACGAGAATGGCGAGCGTCACGGCGACGATGATGGCGGCGATTGTGGCGATTGCCACGGTGCGCAGGTGCAGAAGCGTCAGGGTCAGCAGGCTGCCCTGATTGTAGATCGCCGGCGCATTGTCCTGCACCAGCGGCTTCAGGAGCGGTTCGAACCAGCCGGGCGAGACAAGGAATGCAAGCAGGATTGCCAGCAGAGCGGCACGCAGGAGAGAGGGAAGCCAGGCCCTCATTGCGGCCTTGCTGCGCGCCGGGCGAGCCCTTCCAAGGTCACTTTCCCGATAAGCGTGCCGTCAGCGGCCGCCACCGGCAACGCATCGCGGCCGGTCCACAGCAGTTCGGAAAGCACGTCGCGCTGGCTGGTTGCCGCGTCAACGGGCTGTCCATCGGCTGTGCCAGGCTCCACCGCCTGCCCCGCCGTCTCGATCGACAAAAGCCGGAAAGGCCGCTCGCTGGCGCCGATCAGCGTCTGGACGAACTCCGTCGCCGGGTTCGTCACCAGCTCGGCGGGCGTGCCGTATTGGACGAGTTCGCCCTTGTCCATGACGGCGATCTTGTCGGCGAGATGAAACGCCTCGTCCATATCGTGCGTCACCAGCACGATCGTCGTTTTCAGGAGCCTCTGGATGTCGAGAAGATCGGCCTGCGCCTTGGCCCTGATGATCGGGTCGAGCGCGCCGAACGGCTCGTCCATCAGGAGAACCTTCGGCTCCGCCGCCAGCGCCCGTGCCACGCCGACCCGCTGCTGCTGCCCGCCGGACAACTCATGCGGAAACCGCGCGGCGAAGATAGCGGGGTCGAGCTGGAACAACGCCAGCAGTTCCCTCACCTTGGCATCTATGCGCCCCTTGTCCCAGCCGAGCAGCACCGGCACGGTGGCGATATTCTGCGCAACGGTGCGATGCGGAAAAAGCCCATGCCCCTGGATGGCATAGCCGATGCGGCGGCGCAGCTCGTAGCCCGGCATCGAGCGGTTGTCGTCACCGTCGAGCCGAATGGCGCCGGCGCTCGGCTCGACCAGCCGGTTGATCATGCGCAACAGCGTCGTCTTGCCGGAACCGGAGGTGCCGACAATGACCGTCACCGTGCGCGGCGCAATCGTCATCGTCACATTGTCGACGACCGCGGTGCCATCGTAGCGCTTGGTGATGCCGTCGATCTCGATCATGCGGTCCTGCCTCGGTTTTGCGACGGAGTGTTCATTTCGATGAGGGCGTCGAGCACGATGGCTGCAGCAAAGGCAAGCACCACCGTCGGCACTGCGCCGAGAAGCACCAGATCCATCGCCGTCTGGCCGATCCCCTGGAACACGAAAACGCCGAAGCCGCCGCCGCCGATCAGGGCCGCGATGGTCGCAAGGCCGATATTCTGCACGAGCACGATGCGGATGCCGGTGAGAATGACCGGCATGGCGAGCGGCAGCTCGATGCCGAAAAGTCGCTGTCGGTCCGTCATGCCGATGCCGCGTGCCGCCTCATTGGCCTCGCGCGGCACGCCGGCAAGCCCGACCACGGTATTGGCGACCACCGGCAGCAGCGAATAGAGAAATAGCGCCACGAAAGCCGGAGCCGCACCGATGCCGCGAATGCCGATCGCGGCCGCCCCCGGCACATTCACGGCAATCCAGCCGAGCGGTGCGATCAGAATGCCGAACAGCGCGATCGACGGGATCGTCTGGATGAGGTTCAGCGTGTTGAGCACACCGGCGCGCAAGGGCTCGACGCGATGGCAGAGAATGCCGAGTGGCAGGCCGACGACGACCGAGGCAAACAGCGAGCCGAGCGCCAGCGCCACGTGCCTGCCCGCCTCCAGCCAGAACACGTCGGCGCGGCCGGCATATTCCTTGAGGATCGACAGTCCGTCCCAGAGCCCCGACACCAGGATCGCGGTGGCGCCAGCGAGGGTCGCGAGCAGCAGCAGGACCCGTACGCCCGGCCTCGGCCTCAGCCGCGTGATCGAATCGGCGGCGAGCAGGGCGTTGGCAAACAAAAGGACCCAGAACCCGGAAGCCGGCGACACGCGGGCATAGGTGTTTTCAGGCGGCGTCAGATACGTAGCCGTCAAGCCGATGAAAAGCGCAATCGCGCCAAGCGAAACCGCCGCTGCAGCGAGCCTGAGCAGCGCCGGCGTTTTCAGAAGGATGATCGCGGCGGCGACAACCATAAGGCCGAGCAGCACAACGCCGGCGCCCACAGGCAGCGCCGCAAGGATCGATTTCGCCTCTCCCGGCACGATACGATTTGCGCGAAAGGTCGCAAATGGCGCGACGAGCGTGCCATAGGCAACCAGAAGCGCGATCACCACGCCCAACTTATCCAATCGAAGGCTCAAACCGGCATCCTTGCAGAGTGGAAAAGGCCGGTTCCGGTCACGAAACCGGCCTTGAACTCGAGGCAGCTTATTTCAGAAAGCCATTCTTCTTCAAAAAGTCCGCCGCCACCGACTTGGCCGGTTCGCCACCCACCTGGACGCGGCCGTTCAGTTCCTGCAGCGTCGTCAGGTCCAGCTTCTCGAACACCGGCTTCAGCAGCGTTTCGATCTCGGGATGCTCCTTCAGCGCCGCCTCGCGGATGATCGGCGTCGGCTGATAGACCGGCTGGACGGATTTGTCGTCCTCCAGAACCACCAGGCCGGACGGCGCGATGCCGCCATCCGTGCCGTAGACCATGGCCGCATTGGCCCCGTTGGTCTGATTGGCGGCTGCCGAGATCGTCGCTGCGGTGTCGCCGCCCGATAGGGTGATCAGCTGGTCAGACTTCAGCGTGAAGCCATAGGCGGTCTGGAACGCCGGAAGCGCCGCCGCCGAATTGACGAATTCCGAGGAGGCCGCGAGCACGACCTTGCCGCCGCCGGAGACATATTTGCCGAAGTCGCTGAAGGTCTTGATGCCGTTGGCATCGGCAAGATCCTTGCGAACGGCGACGGCCCAGGTGTTGTTGGCCGGCGACGGCGTCAGCCAGACGATCTTGTTGGCGTCGTAATCGAGCTTCTTGGCCTCTTCGTAACCCTTGGCCGCATCCTTCCAGAGCGGGTCGTCGGCCTTTTCGAAGAAGAAGGCGGCGTTGCCGGTATATTCCGGATAGATGTCGATCTCGCCGGCGATGATCGCCTTGCGTACGACGGGCGTCGCCCCAAGCTGCACCCGATCGGTCGTCTGGATGTTGTTGGCATTCAGGACGGCCAGGATGATGTTGCCGAGCACGCCGCCTTCGGTATCGATCTTGGAAGCGACGACGACCTGAGCATTTGCCGCGGCGGCGGCAACGAGCACCGCAAACGCGGCGCCGATAAGCTTTGTGTTGAGACCCACGATACTTCTCCCTTGAAACTGCGTCACAATTTCTCCCATGGCGACCGACCTTCGTCGGGGCATAAACTGCCATATGTGGCGGGTTCGGGAGAAAAATAGAGCTTTTTGGTAGAAAATCGCGCGCCTTGCTTCAGGCTCTCCATCAAAAGGCGCGCGACAGGATGCACAATGAGCGGCTATGCACCACCCTTGGGCATTTGACGGATGAGGAACGGCAGAAGGGCTCTGAGACGTGAACGGGTCCCTATCGATCAGCGCGTCACATCGATGACGACGCGGCCGCGGATCTTTCCGGCGACGATGTCCTCTGCCAATTGCGGCAGGTTCGACAGCGGCTCGACCGTCGTCATCGATGCCAGAAGTGCGCGATCGAGGCTTTCTGCAAGGATCGCCCAGGCCTTGTCGCGCTCCGCATGCGGCGCCGTCACCGAATTGATGCCGAGCAATGCCACGCCGCGCAGGATGTGCGGCATCACGGTTGCGGGCAGGTCGGCGCCACCGGCGAGGCCGCAGGCCGCCACCGCGCCGTTCTGGACGGTCTGCGCCAGCACATTGGCAAGCGTCGCCGAACCGACGGAATCGATGGCACCGGCCCAGCGCTCCTTCTGCAGTGCGCCACCTTTCACTGCCAGTTCGGCACGGTCGACAAAGGCGGTTGCACCGAGCGTCGCAAGATAGTCGTGGGTTTCCGGGCGCCCCGTCGATGCCGTCGCCCTGTAGCCGCGTCTGGCAAGCAGCGCGACGGCGACCGAGCCGACGCCGCCTGCGGCGCCGGTCACGAGAACCTCGCGATCGTCCGTCCTGATCTTTCCCCAGCGTTCGAGTGCGTCAATGGCCAGGGCCGCGGTATAGCCGGCAGTGCCGATCGCCATGCTTTGCTCGAGACTGAAGCCATCCGGCAGGCGTGTCAGCCATTCCGGCTTCAGCCGTTGAAAGCGGGTATAGCCGCCCCATTCGGTTTCGGACATGCCCCAGCCGTTGACGACGACCTTGTCGCCCGGCTTCCAGTCCGGATTGCGGGATGAGACGACGATGCCTGCGAGATCGACGCCTGCAACCATTGGCAGACGACGGGCGATGCGGCCCCTGCCGGAAATGGCGAGGCCATCCTTGTAATTGAGCGTCGAAAACAGCACCTCGACCAGCACGTCATGATCCGGCAGGTCCGACAATGTCAGGTCCTTGAAGCCGCTGACCGGCTTGCCGTCGCGTTCCTCGATCACAAGTGCCCTGAAACGATCCGCCATGATCTTCTCCCGTCTGTTTTCGCGCACCATCGCATGGGAAGACGCGAAAAGCCATTTGGACCAAAGGCAAAGGAGGACGGGCCATGGCCGCACACTACAGTGGTCCCCTACAAGCAAAAGATCGGTAAGACGCCGGCAATGGCCGGCCTGAAAAAGCTGCGGCATCCGGCCGGCCTCTACCCAAGCAAGTCATTGAATCAAAAGGTCATTACCAACGATTATGAAAAGATGGTTCTGATTTTTTACTTTTGTCGTAATGTATAAAGCCAACATGAATTCAAATTTATCTGCCATGCTTGCTGCGCAAGGCAGATTTGCCTTCCGCGCCCTGGCGAAATACCTGTCGGCGTGCTATCAGGCGCTCGCAACAATCCCATGGAGCTTATCATGTTCTCGCAGCGCAAGCTGTCGAACCCGTCTGATCGCAGTCTTGTCCAGATGATCTGGAGCGCGATCCTTCTCGTTCAGACCCGTGAAACGTCCTCGCTGATGACGGGTCGCCAACGCTAGGACGAGCCAGCGGCCGGAAATGTCACGGAGGCCTTCAGCCCCTGGCCATCCGGCCCTTCGCCCAGCGAGAGATGTCCGCCGAACAGACCGGCGATTTCTTCGACGATCGGAAGTCCCAACCCCATTCCCGGTGCTTCGCCGCGCCCGCCGCGCGCGAAACGCTGGCGCACGACCTGCCGCTTCTCCGGCGGGATACCCGGGCCATTGTCTTCGACGTCGAGGCGGACGGTGTCGTCTTCGGTTCCGACGCGAACGGTCACTTCCGCACCCTTGCCGGCATAGGCGATGGCGTTTTCGATCAGGTTGCGCAGGAGTTCGCCGATCAGGAGAGGCTCGGCGCGGATCAGCACCCTGCCCTCACCTTCGAAACCGAGATCGACGCCTGCGTCGCCAGCGCCGGGCACCCGATCGCCGGTGATCTCCTGCGCCAATGCCATCAGGTCGATGATCTCCACGGGCTGCGGCTCCTTCGAGCCGGCGGCATCGATCTTGGCCATCAGCAGCAGTTGCGCGAGGATGCGTTCGGCATGGGCTACGGCCTCGTCGCTCTTGCGCGCTGCGGCCTGCGCCTCCTCCAGCGTCGCAGCGCGGTTGGAAAGGGCAAGCTGGGTGCGGATGATTGCGAGCGGCGTGCGCAACTGGTGGCTGGCATTGCCGGAGAAATGCCGGAGCGCATCGAGGGCCGATTGCAGCCGCACCATGAAGGAATTGACCGTCTCGACCAGCCCCTCGACTTCGCTCGGCACCGATTGCTCGATCGGGTGCAGATCGTCTGGATTGCGCTCGGCAATGGCGTCTCCCAGACGATAGAGCGGCCGCAGCGAAAAGGTCACCGCGATCCAGACGATCGCCGCCGCGCCAAGGATCATCATCAAGAGGCGCAATGCCGATCGCAACAGAATGGCCTGCGTCAATTGCCGCCGCGCGATGGTCGTCTCGGCAACGGTGACGACGAAGGGGACGGAGTTGATGCCGGTCGAGGCAGAGCGTTCCAGCGCCGCGACGCGGATCGGCTCGCCGCGGAACTGCGCGTCGGCATAGACCGCGGACTGCCCCTTCATGTCGGTGATCGACGGCAGGTTCTGGTAGCCGGTGATGAACCGGCCGGGCGGCCCGTCGACGCGGTAGAACACACGGTCCTGTGCCGCCGAGGTCAGCATTTCCAGCGCGACATAGGGAATGTCCACCTCGAGCGAACCGTCTTCCGCAACCACGACCCGCTCGGCAATCGCCAGCGCCGAGCCGGCAAGCACACGATCGGAGACGACGTTTGCCGTCTTCACCGCCTCGCGATAGGTATCGATCAGGGCGAGGCATCCGATGACCACCGTCGAGATCAGCAGCCAGGCAAGCAGCCTGCGACGCAGCGAATAGGCGGCCCGCGCCATCAGGCGTCCGCCATCTTGTCGAGATAGTAGCCGATGCCGCGCGCCGTGCGGACCGTCAGACCGTGGGGGCCAAGCCGCTTGCGCAGCCGGCTGACATATTGCTCGATCGCATTGGCGCTCAGGTCGTCGTCGAAGGCGGTCAGCGACTGGATGATCGCTTCCTTGGCGACGACCTTTCCGGCCCGCATGAACAGGATTTCAAGCAGGCCAAGCTCACGGGCCGGAATATCGACGGTGACGCCGCCGGCGGAAAAGGTGCGGGAGTTGAGGTCGAACGAGATCTTGCCGTAGCTGACGAGGGAGGAGCGAAGCCCCGCCTGCCGGCGCAAGAGCACGCGGACGCGAGCCTCGAACTCGCTGACGTCGAAGGGCTTGATCATGTAGTCATCGGCGCCGAGATCGAGGCCGCGGATCTTCTCCTCCTGTGTGCCTCGCGCAGTGAGGATGAGCACCGCCGCCTTGTTCTGCCGCGCGCGCATCGAGCGCAACACGTCGAGGCCGTCCATTTCCGGCAGGGTCAGGTCGAGGATGACAAGATCGAAATTTTCGGTCGCGGCCACGGCATCGGCCGACGCGCCGTCGCCGACGACATCGACCGCATAGCCGCTGCCGCGCAGGATGGCGACAAGCCCTTCCGCAAGCGCCGTATTGTCTTCGACCAGTAATATCCGCAAATCCGCTGTCTCCCTGATGCACTCTAGCGGCCGTCATCCGGCTTGTGAACGGCCCGGGGCTGCGGCAATATCGTTTTATGCGTTTGCTTCTGTGTCTCAGTTTTCTCTGCGGATTTTCCCTGCCTGTCACCGCCGAGCCGGTCGTGTTTCCGGCGCTCTCGGGCAACCCGGACGCCCCGACCGTCATCGTCTATTCCTCGCTCGACGAACCGCTGGCGCGACCGATGATCGTCGGTTTCCAGAAAGCCAATCCGGATGTGGCGGTGCGCTACGAAGATATGCTGACCGGCGAGATCTACGACCGGATTGTCAAGGAGACCGACACAGGCGAAAAGACCGCTGATTTCGCCTTTTCCTCGGCGATGGACCTGCAGGTCAAGCTTAGCAATGACGGCTATGCCCAGCGCAGCGACCTGCCGATGAGCGCCCGCTGGCCGGGCTGGGCCAATTGGCGCAACACGGCCTACGCGCTGACATTCGAACCGGCGGTCTTCGTCTATCACAAGCCGAGTTTCACAAAAGAGAAGCCGCCCTCCACGCGGGCCGAGTTCGTGGATTATCTGAAGCGCCACGGCAGCGGCGTTTATGGAAAGATCGGCACCTATGATATCGAGCGGTCCGGCGTCGGCTTCCTGTTCATGGCGCGCGACCAGGAGCAGTTCGGCGACATCTGGTCGGTGATCCAGATGATGGGTGCTGCCGGCGTCAAGCTGTATTCCACCAGTTCGGCCATTCTCGAGCGGGTCTCCGACGGCCGCTTTGTTCTCGGCTACAATATTCTCGGCTCCTATGCCGCCGACTGGGCCTCGCGTCACCCGGATGTCGGCATCGTCCTGCCGCGCGATTATACCGTCGTCATGTCGCGCATCGGGCTGGTGCCGCAGGCGGCCGCCTCGCCCGATCTCGGCCGGCGCTATCTGGAATTCTTCATGTCGAAGGAAGGCCAGACGATCATGGCGCGCGAGTTGCAGATCCCCGCCGTCAGTCCGGACGTTGCGGGCGCCAACACGGCCAATACGATGCGGGAAATGCTCGGCGGGCAGTTGCGACCGGTTCCGGTCAGTCCCGGGCTGATGGTTTACCTCGATCAGGTCAAGCGGGCGCGGCTGATCGCCCGGTGGAACGAAGTTTTGCGGCTCCAGTAGACGAAGCAGAAAAATTAGCGGAGATTAATCCGGCAGGGTTCCGTTCGATGTCAGGTAGATGACAGCTTTTTATGGTGCCTTGCAGTTCTTCATCGTCCGTGGAGGCGGATGATCGAGGCGAATGGGAGGAGTTTCACCAGACCCGACGTCGTTCTGCTGAGGAAGCGAACGCGTCCGATTAAGAGTGAGCCACCCCCGTCCGCAAAGATGAACACTGCGCGCCAGATCAAGGAGCGCGCCTGACGGAGGACTAATCTTGAAACAGTTTTTTCTGGCATCCATTCTCGCCGGTGCTCTTGCCCTGCCGGCTTTTGCCGCTGACTACACCATCATCGCCCCGGCGAACCCCGGCGGCGGCTGGGACCAGACCGCGCGCTCGATCCAGACCGTGATGCAGCAGGAAGGCATCTCCGGCAACGTCCAGGTGCAGAACGTACCCGGCGCCGGCGGTACCATCGGCCTTGCACAGTTCGCCAGCCAGTCGAAGGGCAATCCGAATGCCCTGATCGTCGGCGGCTACGTCATGGTCGGCGCAATCCTGACCAACAACTCGCCGGTGACGTTGAATGATGTCACCCCGATCGCTCGCCTGACCGGCGAATACGAAGCCATCGTCGTGCCGGCGGATTCACCGCTGAAGTCCTTCGGCGATCTCGTCGAGGCGCTGAAGAAGGATCCGGGCGCAGTCTCCTGGGGTGGCGGCTCGGCCGGCGGCACCGACCATATCGCTGTCGGCCTGATCGCCAAGGCTGCGGGCGTGGACCCGACCAAGATCAACTACATCGCCTTCTCCGGCGGTGGCGAAGCGCTGGCCGCCATTCTCGGCAGCCAGGTAACGGCCGGCATTTCCGGCTACGGCGAATTCGAAAGCCAGGTGAAGTCCGGCACGCTGCGTCTTCTCGCCGTTTCAAGCGCCGAGCGCATTGCCGGCGTCGATGCGCCGACCATCAAGGAAAGCGGCCTCGACGTGGTGGTTCAGAACTGGCGCATGGTTGCCGCCGCTCCCGGCCTGACCGACGAGCAGAAGGCTGCCGTTTCGGCCGACATCGAGAAAATGGTCAAGTCCGCCAGCTGGCAGGAAACCCTGAAGACCAAGGGCTGGCAGGATACCTATCTGGCCGGTGATGCCTTCAAGGAGCAGCTCGCCAAGGACATTTCGGCAACCGAAACCGTCCTCAAGGACATTGGTCTGGTAAAATGAGCAAGGGCCACACCCCTTCGACGGAAACGCGCCGCCCTGACAAGGCGGCGCTTGTCATCGCCGTCTTCCTCGCGGCCCTCGGCGGCCTGATCTACTGGGATGCGTCACGGCTTGCGAGCATGGGCGGCTATTCCGGCATCGGCCCGGCCACCACGCCCTTCGTGATCGCCGGCGGCTTGCTGATACTGGCGGTCTGGACCGTTTTTGAGGCCCTGCGCGGTGATTTCCCGGCGCGCGATCGCCAGGAAGTCGCTCCGGTCGTCTGGATCGTCGGCGGCCTGGCCTTGCAGATGCTGCTTCTGAAAACGGCGGGGTTCTCGATCGCCACGGGTGTGCTCTTTGCCGCAACGGCAGCGGCCTTCGGCAAGCGCAAGCTGTGGATGACGATTCCGCTCGGTATCCTCATCTGTCTTGGCGTCTGGCTGATCTTTGCCGGGCTGTTGCAATTGTCGCTGCCCGCCGGTCCGCTCGAACACCTGTTTTGGTAAGGCCCTGACATGAACACATTCGATTTCCTGCTGCAGGGCCTGCTTGTCGCCGCCCAGCCCATGAACCTCCTCTACGCGCTGATCGGCGTGACGCTCGGCACAGCCGTCGGGGTTCTTCCCGGCATCGGCCCGGCGCTCACCGTGGCGCTGCTCCTGCCGGTGACCTACAAGCTCGATCCGGGCGGCTCGCTGATCATGTTCGCCGGCATCTATTATGGCGGCATGTATGGCGGCTCGACCACTTCGATCCTCCTGAACACCCCGGGTGAAAGCTCGTCGATCGTCACCGCACTCGAGGGAAACAAGATGGCCCGGGCCGGGCGCGGCGGACCGGCATTGGCGACAGCCGCGATCGGTTCCTTCGTCGCCGGCCTGATCGCAACCATGGCGCTGGCCTTGATTGCGCCTTACGTCGTCAAGCTGGCGCTGGTTTTCGGCCCGCGCGAATATTTTGCGCTGATGGTGCTTGCCTTCGTCACGGTTTCCTCGGCCTTCGGCGATTCGACGCTGCGCGGGCTGACGTCGCTGTTCATCGGCTTTGCGCTCGCCATCGTCGGCATCGACCAGCTGACCGGCCAGACGCGCATGAGCTTCGGCATTCCCGACCTGCTCGACGGAATCGAGGTGACGACACTGGCGGTCGCGATGTTCGCCATCGGCGAATCGCTCTATATCGCGGCACAAGGCGACCTCGGCCCGGACAAGGTCGAAGCGGTCAAGGGATCCGTCTGGATGAACGCCCAGGATTGGGCGCGCTCCTGGAAGCCGTGGCTGCGCGGCACGGCGATCGGCTTCCCGATCGGCGCGATGCCGGCGGGCGGCGCCGAGATCGGCACGTTCCTCTCCTATGCCACCGAAAAGCGGCTGACCAACCATCCGGAAGAATTCGGCAACGGCGCCATCGAGGGTGTAGCCGGTCCCGAAGCGGCCAACAATGCCTCGGCTGCCGGCACGCTGGTGCCGCTCCTGACGCTAGGCCTGCCGACGACGGCAACGGCGGCTATCATGCTGGCCGGCTTCCAGCAGTACGGCCTGCAGCCCGGTCCGCTCTTGTTCGCGACCAACCCGCAGCTCGTCTGGGGCCTGATCGCCAGCCTGCTGATCGCCAACTTCATGCTGCTTGTGCTGAACCTGCCGTTGGTTGGTCTCTGGGTGAAGCTCCTGACGATCCCGAAACCCTGGCTCTATGCCGGCATTCTCCTGTTTGCGACGCTCGGCACCATCGGCGCCAATCCATCGGTGTTCGAACTCGGCATGCTGCTCGCCTTCGGTGTCCTCGGCTATGTCATGCGCATCTTCGGCTATCCGATCGCCCCTGTCGTCGTCGGCCTGATCCTCGGCCCGCTCGCCGAACAGCAACTTCGCCGGGCACTGTCGATCAGCCAAGGCGATGTGACGGTGCTGTTCACCTCGCCGATCGCCGCCGTGCTGCTGGTGATTGCGGCCGCCGCCCTGATCATCCCCTTGATCCTGCGGGCGCGTGGTCGTGGAGAAGTCCTGGCCCAGCTGGCAGCAAGCGAAGACTGACGTTCCTCCCAAGACCGTCTGAGCGAAGGGCCCGGTTAGCTGATGTTAACCGGGCCTTTCCTATTTGCATGGCTGGGATGAATTCCTGTGCATTGTAAAGCGATGCCCAAAGGATCATCTTCCACTCATCGAATGAAACACGATCAACCAACCGGAAAGTGAGTAAAAGAGATGTCCGCCCTTCGTAAACCTGCCCGAGGCTTCTTCGGTAATGCCATCGCCATCTTTGGCGCGGCCACGGCCGCAGCCGCGGCTGTTGAAGGCCACCGCCGTCCGCTGGACCGCGATCTCTACACTCTCGGTATCGATCCGAAGAACTTCAACTCCGTGAAGCACCGCTAACACCAAAGCCTGAAATATTGCGCGCTGCCGTTCAGCTGCTGCAATCCGAATGAAAAAGCCCGCCAATCCCAAGGATTGGCGGGCTTTTCGTTGCCGCAACAGCGTCAGGCGTTGACGTGTTCAGAGCGTTGCCGCCTGTTGTGGCGGATCGAAGACCACAGCGAGATGCCGATCAGGGCCGCCCCGCCGAGACCGGTGATAACCTCCGGAATATGCACCAGCGTCTGGCAATACATGATCACCGACAGGATCAGGATCGCGTAGAAGGCACCGTGCTCGAGGTAACGATATTCGGCAAGCGTCCCCTTCTCGACCAGCATGATCGTCATCGAACGCACATACATGGCGCCGATGCCGAGACCGATGGCAATGACGAAGAGGTTCTGCGTCAGCGCGAAGGCGCCGATCACGCCGTCGAAGGAGAAGCTGGCGTCCAGCACTTCAAGATAGATGAAAGCGCCGAGCCCACCTCTTGCTGCAGCACTCATCGTCTGCTGCGAGGCATCAAGCAGCCCGCCAACCACCTCGACCGCGAGAAAGGTCAGGAGGCCGTAGATGGAGCAATAGACGAAGGTGGTGGCTTCCTCTCCGTGCAGGAAGGAGGAAAACACCAGGATCAACACGAGCACGAAGGCGATTTCGACGCCCTTGATCGTCGCGAAGCGTGACATGCCGCGTTCGAGTGACGCGATCCAGTGGGTGTCCTTCTCGTGGTCGAAGAAGAACTTCAGGCCGACCATCATCAGGAAGGTTCCGCCGAACGCCGCAATCGGCAGATGCGCCTCGTGCATGATGCGGGCGTATTCCTCGGGACGCGAGGCGGCCAGCACCACGGCATCGATCGGCCCGATCTTGGCGGCGATCACCACGATCAGCAGCGGGAAGATGATGCGCATGCCGAAGACGGCGATCACGATGCCCCAGGTGAGGAACCGGTGTTGCCAGACCGGCGTCATTTCCTTCAGTTTGTTGGCGTTGACGATGGCGTTGTCGAAGGAAAGCGAGATTTCCAGCACGGCAAGCACCGTACAGACGAAGAAGACGGTAGCCATGCCGCCCAGGGTACCGGTCGTGGCCCACCCGAGCCAGGCGCCGAGCGCAAGACCGGCCGCCGTCGTGATGAAGGCCCAGGTGAAATAACCGAGAGCCGAAGTTTGCGAGGCGGGCTTCATGGCCGCACCTCCGATCCGTCAAGATTAGGGCCAAGGGGTGCATAGATGGAGAAATCCCGCATGCCATGATCGGCATGCGAAGAACGCATGAGATGGATTGTCATGTGCTTATAGTCCGCCGGCTTATTTGCGGGTGATACCGACATCACGAGAGCGCCGTAGATTCTCGCCAGAGGGGCCCGGTATCAGGTTGAACTCCGCAGGCGTGTTAGAATGCCCTGCACTGCGGAGATGGTTCTTACTTAGCGACGTTATCGCCAAGGTCAAGCACGCCGGCCATAAGCGTGTCGCCTTTTACCGTAAGTTTGATATACGTTCGCTGCGTGCGGGCATCGCGACGGACGATATCGATCGGCGCCTGCGGCCCGCAAAGCAGATTGATCTCCCGCAGGACGAGCGCGTGGGCGATGCCGAACAGTCTCGCAAAGGTGCGGCTGTCGTCAGCTATCCCTTGCGAAATGGCCGTGATGATGCCTGCGCCCAGCGGCGAAAGCGTGGCGTGCCGTCTGCGCACCACCTCGACCAGGGCAAGGAAATCGGCTTCGGACGGGCTATCTGGCATTCAGGCCGCATCTGCCTGCCTGGCTTTGGTGCGGAAGGATACCAGCACCGATTTTGAGGTCGGCGTATCGCTCTCGTCCCCGGCGCTCGACAAGGGCACGAGCACGTTGAGTTCGGGATAATAACCGGCGACGCAGCCGCGCGGGATATCATAGGGCACGAAGCGGAAATCGCTGGCGACACGGGAAACGCCGTCCTCGTGGCGCCCGATCACGTCGGCGCGGTCACCGGCCTCGGCGCCGAGATCGGCCAGGTCGGCGGGATTGATGAAGACGACGTTGCGCTCGCCGTAGACGCCGCGATAGCGGTCGTCCATGCCATAGATCGTCGTGTTGTACTGATCGTGCGAACGGAAGGTCTGCAGCACGAAAACGCCATCCCTGCCGCGGGCGACCTGATGTTCGACGGCATCAGGGAGCGGGCCGCTCCAGAACATGGCGCGCCCCTGCGGTGTCTCCCATTCGCGATTGGCGGCGGCATTGCGCAGATGGAAGCCGCGCGGCTTGCGGACGCGCTGGTTGTAGTTTTCAAAGCCGGGAATGACATTGGCGATATGATCGCGGATCAGGTCGTAGTCATCGGCGAGCGCTGCCCAATCGACCTTTGCCGAGCCGACGGTCGCGGCAGCGATGCCGGCGATGATCGCCACCTCGGAGCGCAGTTCCGGCGAGGCGGGCCTGTTGATGCCGCCCGAACCGTGCACCATGCTCATCGAATCCTCGACCGTGACGATCTGGCTGACGCCCTTCGAGTTGTGGTCGATCTCCGTGCGGCCGAGGCAGGGCAGGATGAAACTCACCTCGCCCGGCATCAGGTGCGAGTGGTTGAGCTTGGTTGCGATGTTGACCGTCAGCTTTTGCCTGGCCAGCGCCCTTTCGATGAGCTGGCTGTCCGGCGTTGCACGCGCGAAATTGCCGCCGAGGCCGATGAAGGCCTGTGCCGAGCCGTCCAGCATGGCGCCGATGGCTGCAAGCACATTGTGGCCGTGATGCCGGGGCGCCTGGAAATCGAACTCCCGTTCCAATGCATCGAGGAAGGCGGCCGGCGGCTTCTCGTTGATGCCGACGGTACGGTCGCCCTGGACGTTGGAATGGCCGCGCACGGGGCAGAGGCCGGCGCCCGGCTTGCCGATATTGCCGCGCAGCATCATGAAACTGGCGATCTCGCGGATGGTGATCACCGAATGCCGGTGCTGGGTGACGCCCATCGCCCAGGTACAGATCACCCGTCCGGCGCCGAGATAGACCGCTGCCGCCCGCTCGATTTCATCGCGCGTCAGGCCGGACTGGTCCTCGATCTCGGCCCATCCGGTCGCCTCGACGGCGCCACGATAGGCATCGAAATCCGCGGTATGCCTGCTGATGAAATCGAGGTCGAGAACGGAGGGCCGGCCTGCAGTCCGTGCTGCCTCGTCTGCGGCGAAGACCGCCTTGGCCATGCCGCGCACCGCGGCCATGTCGCCGCCGAGGCGCGGCTGGAAATAGTCGCTGGCGATTTCGCTCGAGCCGCCACGCAGCATTTCGAGCTTGTCCTGCGGGTCGGCGAAACGCTCGAGGCCGCGCTCGCGCAGCGGATTGAAGATGACGATCTTTGCACCGCGTCGAGCGGCGCGGCGAAGATCGCCGAGCATGCGCGGATGGTTGGTGCCGGGATTCTGGCCGATGACGAAGATGGCGTCGGCCTTCTCGAAATCCTCGAGCAGCACCGTGCCCTTGCCGACGCCGACCGCCTGCTTCATGGCGATGCCGCTCGCCTCATGGCACATGTTCGAGCAATCGGGAAAATTGTTGGTGCCGTAGAGCCGCACGAAGAGCTGGTAGAGGAAGGCAGCTTCGTTGGAGGCGCGGCCGGAGGTGTAGAACTCGGCACGGTCCGGCGTGTCGAAACTGTTGAGGATTGCGGCGATCTCGGCAAAGGCGGCATCCCAGTCGACACGGACATAGCTGTCCGTCGCCCGGTCGTAGCGCATCGGATGGGTGAGACGGCCCTGCTGTTCAAGCGCGTAGTCGCTCCACGTTTTCAGCTCGGAGACGCTGTGCGTGGCAAAGAAATCCGGTGGCGTGCGCTTGTCGGTCGCCTCCCAGGCGACGGCTTTCACGCCGTTCTCGCAGAATTCGAACGAGGAGCCGTGCTCCGGATCACCCCAGGCGCAGCCCGGGCAGTCGAATCCATCCGGCTGATTGGCCTTCAGCAGGGTGCGCGCGCCAGAAAGCGGCGAGCCGCTTTCCAGAAGGCGCTTGCCGCAGCTTTTCAGCGCCCCCCAGCCGCCTGCGGCGCGGGAAGGTTTGCCGATGAAAACAGTCTTGCCCATGAACGAAGCGATCCCTCCGCGGTCAATAGAAGAAACATGATCAAAAACCCATATCCCACCGGCTTTTGATTGAATTTTTGTTTTCTTTCAATGGTCCATTTTGCATGTGCTAATAGAATACTTCTATCGTGCTGCGGTGCAAATTCAAAGGATTGCGGGTGCCGCGTAGCATCTATTCCGATTGTTCATCGATCCATCGATTTTCGTGGATGGATTGAAGTGCCGGAATATGCGAGGGCAAGCCGTCTTTCCCGGAGCCGAAGCCATGACGGTCGCAACAGCCCCCTTTGCTCACACTTCGAATGCCGCCCGAACCGGCGTCCTCTTCATGCTGCTCGGCATGCTGATGTTCTCGCTGAACGACGCGATGGGGAAATGGCTGGTGTCGACCTATTCCGTCAGCCAGTTGATGACGATCCGCAGCCTCGCGGCTCTGGTGGTGCTCATTCCATTCTTCGTCAAGCGCGGGTGGCGCAGCCTGCTGATCGTCGATCGCCCGTGGCTGCAGGGACTGCGGTCGCTTCTTTTTGCATTCGATGCATCGGCCTTCTATTTTGCCGTCGCCTACATGCCGCTTGCCGACGCGATGACCTATTGGCTGGCGGCCCCGATCTATGTCGCGGCTGCCTCGCCGCTGCTTCTGGGCGAGAAGGTCGGCTGGCGGCGGTGGACGGCGATCATCGTCGGCTTCCTCGGCGTCCTCATTGCGCTCGAGCCGTCGGCCGAGAGCTTTTCCCTGCCGGCGCTGATCGCGCTTGCCGGCAGCACCGCCTATGCCTTCGCGCTGCTTCTCGGGCGAACCCTGCGGGCAACGCCGGATACGACGCTGATCTTCTGGCAGTTGAGCGGCGCGCTGATCTTTTCTCTGGCGGGTGTCGGCGTTAATCCGGCCGGCTGGGCGCCGATGGACCTGCAGGCCCTGGCGTGCCTGAGCCTTCTCGGCATCGTCGCCATGCTCGCCCATCTCCTCGTTACCCGCTCGCTGAAACTGGCGGATGCGGCCACCGTCGTGCCCTTGCAATATACGCTGCTTTTCTGGGCGGTGATTTTCGGCTGGATCTTCTTCGGCGATACGCCGCGCTGGACCGTGATCCTCGGCTCCGCTCTGATCATTGCGTCCGGCCTGTTCATCTTTTTCCGCGAGCAGCAGCTGAAGCGACGCAAACCGCTGCAGCCGGACCCGGCCATGGAAGCCGGGCACGGAGAGGTCACGCGGTAAAGGCCGCGCTCATCAGGGTCTGCGTATAGCTCTCGCGCGGCGCCTCGAAGATCGCGTCGGTATCGCCTTCCTCGACGATCCTGCCGTTCTTCATCACCACCACGTAGTCCGACATCGCCTTGATCACCGACAGGTCGTGGCTGATGAAGATGTAGGAGAGGCCATAGGCCTTCTGCAGAGCACGCAGAAGGTCGATGACCTGTCCCTGCACGGAGCGGTCGAGCGCCGAAGTCGGTTCGTCGAGAATGACGACCTTCGGCTTGAGAATGATGGCGCGGGCAATGGCGATGCGCTGCCGCTGGCCGCCGGAGAATTCATGCGGATAGCGGTTGCGGGCCGCCGGATCGAGCCCGACCTCCTTGAGTGCCTCGATCGCCCGCTTGTCACGCTCGGCGCGGCTGAGCTGCGGTTCGTGGACGTACAGCCCCTCGGTGATGATCTCGCCGACGGTCTGGCGCGGCGAGAGCGATCCATAGGGATCCTGAAACACCAGCTGCAGCTGCCGGCGCAGCGGCCGCATGGCGGAGCGGCTGAAATCGGAGATGTTCGTCGCGCCGAAGCGGTAACGCCCGCTGCTCGGGATCAGCCGCAGAAGCGCGCGGCCGAGCGTCGATTTGCCGGAGCCGGATTCGCCGACGACGCCGATGGTCTGCCCCTCCCGCAGCCGGATGCTGACGCCATCGACGGCACGGAACACGCCGGCTGAACCGCCGAACAGGCCGCCGCCGGTGGCATAGTCGACCGCAACATTCGCGCCTTCGAGAACGATCGGCGCGGTGGCTGCCGGCGGCTCCTTGCGGCCGCGCGGTTCGGCGGCGAGCAGCATCTTGGTATAATCCGCCTGCGGTCGCTCGAAGATGTCGGTGGTTGCTCCCGTCTCGACCACTTCGCCGCGGCGCATGACGGCAACGCGGCTGGCGAAATGGCGGACGATGCCGAGATCGTGGGTAATCAGCACGACGGCCATGCCGAACTTGGCCTGCAGCGAATTCAGCAGATCGAGGATCTGTGCCTGGATGGTGACGTCGAGCGCCGTCGTCGGCTCGTCGGCGATCAGGATGTCAGGATCGTTGGCGAGCGCCATGGCGATCATCACGCGCTGCCGCTGGCCGCCGGAAAGCTCGTGCGGATAGCTGTCGATCCGCCGTTTCGGTTCGGGAATGCCAACGAGCTCGAGCAGTTCCAGCACGCGGGTGCGCGCCTGTTTGAAGGTGCCGCCGCGATGATGGACGATCGGTTCGGCGATCTGCCGGCCGATCGTATAGAGGGGGTCGAGCGAGGTCATCGGCTCCTGGAAGATCATGGTGATCTTTTCGCCGCGCACATTGTTCAGCGCCTTCAGCGGCAGGCCGACGAGTTCCTGGCCGCGGTATTTTGCCGATCCCGTGACCGTGCCGTTTCCAGCAAGCAGCCCCATGATGCCCATCATCGTCTGGCTCTTGCCGGAGCCGGATTCGCCCACCACGGCCAGCGTTTCGCCGGCCTTGACGTCGAGATCGATGCCCTTGACCGCCTCCACCGTTCCGTCCGGCGTCGAGAACGAGACCTTGAGTTTGCGCACGGCGAGAATTGTTTCCCGTGAATCAGTCATGTCAGCGGTCCTTGGGGTCGAGCGCATCGCGCAGGCCGTCGCCGGCGAAATTCAGCGAGAAGAGGGTGAGAACGAAGAAGATCGCCGGGAAAATCAACAGCCACGGGGCCGACTGGATGTTGTTGGCGCCTTCCGCAATCAGCGCGCCCCAGCTCGTCAACGGCGCCTGGACGCCGAGGCCGAGGAAGGAGAGGAAGCTTTCGAGCAGGATGACCTTCGGCACGACGACGGTGACGAAGACGACGACCGGGCCGATGGTGTTGGGGATGATGTGTCGGCGGATGATCTGCCAGTCGGTCAGCCCCAGCGCCTGCGCCGCGCCGATGAACTCTCGTCGTTTCAGCGCCAGCGTCTGGCCGCGCACGATGCGGGCCATGTCCAGCCATTCCACCGCGCCGATGACGAGGAAGATCAGGATGAACGAGCGGCCGAAGAAGACGACCAGCACGACGACGAGGAAGACGAAGGGCAGCGAGTAGAGGATCTCGACGAAGCGCATCATGACATTGTCGATGCGCCCGCCGATATAGCCGGATGTCGCACCGTAAAGGACGCCGATCGAGAGCGAGACGAGGCTCGCGAGCAGGCCGACGGCGATCGATATCTGGCCGCCTAGCATGACGCGCGCCATCAGATCGCGGCCGTTGGAATCGGTACCGAACAGGAAATATTCCCGCGAGACGCTGCCGGTGAGCTTCAACGTCTTGCCATCGTTTTCGGTTGCCACGACCTGCGTGTTGTCGAATTCGTTGGCGCGGTCGAAATAGCGCGTGGCGCGCGGATCGATCGGCTTGTCCGACGTCACCGTCGCCGTGAAGGTCTGGCCTTCGACGGCAAACTCCTTCAGGTCGACGCGGGCCCGTCCGGCAACGCCCTCGATCACATCCTGCAGGCTCGATGCATCCGGCCGCGGTTCGAAGCTCGGCGGGACCGAGACGTAGGATGGAAATACCTGGTCGTAGCTGTGGCTGATGAAATGGGGACCGAGGAAGGAAAACATTGCGATCAGCACCAGCATGACGCAGCCGGCCATGGCGGCGCGGTTGCGGCGGAAGCGGAGTGCTGCGAGCTGGAACAGGCTTCGGCTGGCGGTTTCGGGCGGCAGAGCCGGCGTGGTGACAATATCAGTCATGGCGAACCCTCGGATCGAGAAGGCCGTAGAGAATATCGACCACAAGATTGAAGACGATGACGAAGATGGCGATCAGTACGACGGTTCCCATCACCAGCGTGTAGTCGCGATTGATCGCACCGAGCACGAAATAGCGGCCGACACCGGGAATGGTGAAGATCGTTTCGACGACGGCCGAGCCGGTGAGCAGGGCGGCGGCGGCGGGTGCGAGATAGGAAACGACCGGCAGCATGGCGGCGCGCATCGCGTGCGTGACGACGACGACGCGCGGCGGCAGGCCGTAGGCGCGGGCCGTGCGGATATGGTCGGTGTGCATCGCCTCGATCATCGAGCCGCGCGTCAGCCGGGCAAAGACCGCCAGTTGCGGCAGCGCGAGTGCCACCATCGGCAGGATCAGGAAGCGCAGCGAACCGTCACCCCAGCTTCCGGCCGGCAGCCAGGCAAGCACGACGGCAAAGACCAGCGTCAGCACCGGCCCGACCACGAAATTGGGCACCGTGACGCCGACGGTCGAGACCGACATGATGAGGAAATCGAGAACACTGTTCTGCCGGAGCGCGGCAAGGGTGCCGGCAAGTACGCCGCCGATCAGTGCCAGGAGCAGGGCGTAGGAACCGAGTTGGATCGAATAGGGCAGGCCCTTGCCGATCAGTTCGGCCACGGTGTTGTCCTTGTAGATATAGCTCGGTCCGAAATCGCCGGTGACGGCGTTGCTGATGTAGGTGAGGTACTGATTCCACAGCGGCTGATCGAGGTGATAGGTCGCCATCAGGTTCGCCATGGTCTGGGGCGGCAGCGGACGCTCGAGATTGAAGGGGCCGCCGGGCGCGAACCGCATCAGGAAGAAGGAAATCGTGACGACGATGAAAAGGGTCGGCACGGCGCTCGCGAGGCGGCGCAGGACAAAGGAGATCATGGTTTTGCTCTCTGACCGTGACGCGCGGCGGCGCCAAGCCGTCGCACGTCAAAAATCCGTTATTCGGAAACCCTCAGGAAGCGGCTGAGATGCGCGTTGACGGCGTTATCCTGCCAACCTTTCACCTTGTCGGACACCAGCCAGAGGTCGGCCTGAGTCAGGAACGGCGCGATCGGCTGTTCCTTCATCAGAAGTGCCTCGGCTTCATGCAAGATCTTCGACCGAACCGTCGGATCGGTCTCCTCGTAGGATTTCTTCATCAGGGCGTCGAACTCGGCGTTTTCGAAGTGACCGTAGTTGAACGTCTTGTTCGAGGAGAGGCTGAGCGCGAGGAAGTTTTCGGCGTCGGCATAGTCGGCTACCCAACCGGCGCGGGCGACGTTGAACTTGCCGCCCTCCTGCAGATAGGCGTAGTGCGAGGAGACGTCGAGATTGACCAGCGACACCTGGGCGCCGAACGTGTTCTTCCACATGTCGGCGACGGCGGTGGCAACACGCTCATGGTTCGGGTTGGTGTTGTAGCGGATCTCGATGTTGAGCGGCTTGCCGCCTTCGCCGTAGCCGGCTTCCTTCATCAGCTTGACCGCTTCATCCTCGCGATCGAGCTGCGACATCTCGGAGAAGTCGGCCTTTGCCGGATCGCCGTAGCTGGCCATGCCCGGAGGCACCATGGAGTAGGACGGCAGCTGCGAGCCCGAGTAGATTTCCTTGGCGAGGAAGTCGCGATCGACCGACATCGACAGCGCCCGGCGCACGCGCACGTCGCTATAGGGTTCCTGGCGGGTGTCGAAGGCGTAATAGTAGGTCGCGAGCGTCGGGGAAACATGGACCTGCTCGCCATAGGACTTGCGCAGCCGGTCCAGCTGGTCGGCCGAGAAGTTGTAGGCGAGGTCCATTTCCTTGGCCTCGAAGCGGCGAACGGAGGCGGCCTGGTCGTCGATCGGGTAGAAGATCACCTTGTCGATCTTGACGTTCGCAGCGTCCCAGTATTCCGGGTTCTTTTCGGTGGTCAGGCTGTCGTTCGGCGTATGGGCGACAAGCTTGTAGGCGCCGTTCGAGACCATGACGCCCGGCTTGACGAAATCGGCGCCGTTCTTTTCGACGCTTGCCTTGGAGACGGGCAGGGCCGTCTGATGCGCCAGCAGTTCCAGGAAGAACGGCGTCGGGCGCTCAAGCGTGATTTCGAGCGTCTTGTCGTCGACGGCCTTGACACCGAGCTGATCGACGGGAACTTCACCCTTGTTGACCTTTTCGGCATTCTTGATCGGGAAAAGGATGTTGGCGTAGCCGGCTGCGGTCTTCGGATCCTCGATGCGCTGAAGCGAAAAGACGAAGTCGGTGGCGGTGACCGGAGAGCCGTCCGACCACTTGGCGTCGGCGCGCAGCTTGAAGGTGTAGACCAGGCCGTCGTCGGAGAGGTCCCAGGTTTCGGCCGCACCCGGAACCACCTTGCCGGCCGCGTCATAGATGGTCAGGCCTTCATAGAGATCCTTCAGGATGAACTCTTCGATATTGATCGAGGTGTGGGCCTGATCGAGCGTCTGTGGTTCGCCAGCATTGCCGCGATGCAGGACGGTTTCGGCGAGTACGGGGCTTGCGCCGATGAGAAACGATCCGAGCAGGATTGCTGTGCTGAGCTTGATGTTCGCCAATGTCATTTTGTTTTCCTTCCCCTCTTTTCAGGTTTTGAAACGGCGAGAGAATGCCAATTTTTTCGCAAAGGCAAGGCATCGGCCGTCGTTCAAACGCCACGATGAAGCTGACAGACATGTATCTATAGCGCCGAGGTTGCATTTCAATTGCGTCATTTAGCGATGGATTTGCGCCTGTCGAAATCGCCGCACCGACCACCAGGATCGACCCTCGCGCAATTACCGGGATCATTTTCGGCAGTTTACGTAATATGCATTCGTCCGGTGCCTGCCTCTCGAAACGAAAGTGTCGATCACCGTTATGGGCAGGTCGCCTTCCCTCGACGGTTGCAGGTGTGAAGGGTGCCGCCAAGCCTTACTTGTTCACAACTACAAATTGATTCGTTCGGCACGACAAAAAAATGCGGAAAGTTTGGCCACAGGGCCGTATCTGCAACGTTTCCGTCGCAGGAGTGATGGAATTTTCCGTTTCGGCAGTGGTTGCCAAACCATGATCATCAATTATGGTGCAGGAAAATCCTGCCCCACAGTTGCCAGGAGGCCTGGTCGCGATACCAGTCGGCGTTTGTGGCGGGCGCTTTTGCTCAAGTGGAGAATAAAGTCGACGCCCCACGGATCGGCGGCGACAGGACAATGGGAGACTTCTGAATGGCATTGATCACCTTGCGGCAGTTGCTGGACCACGCCGCTGAAAACAACTACGCCCTGCCCGCCTTCAATGTAAACAATCTGGAATATATTCAGGCGGTGATGCGCGCCGCCGATGCCACGGATTCACCCGTCATCCTGCAGGCCAGCCGCGGCGCCCGCGCCTATGCAGGCGATGCTTTCCTGCGTCATCTCATCCTCGGCGCGGCTGAGGAGTATCCCCATATTCCGGTCTGCCTGCATCTCGACCATGGCGACCAACCCTCGACCTGCATTTCGGCAATCACCAACGGCTTCACCTCCGTGATGATGGACGGTTCGCTGCTGGCCGACGGCAAGACGATCGCCAGCTATGATTACAATGTCGCTGTCACGGCGGAAGTTGTGAAGATCGCCCATGCGGCCGGTGTCTCGGTCGAAGGCGAGCTTGGCTGTCTCGGCAATCTCGAGACCGGTGCCGGGGAAAAGGAAGACGGCCATGGCTTTGAAGGCAAACTGTCGCGTGAGGAATTGCTGACCGATCCGGAACAGGCATTCGATTTCGTCGAGAAGACCGGCGTCGACGCGCTGGCCGTCGCGATCGGCACCAGCCACGGCGCCTACAAGTTCACGCGCGCGCCGGACGGCGACATCCTGTCGATCGAGACGATCGCCAAGATCAACAAGCGGCTGCCGAACACCCACATGGTCATGCATGGCTCCTCGACGGTGCCGCAGGACCTGCAGGACCTGTTCAACGAATTCGGCGGCAAGATGAAGCAGACCTGGGGCGTGCCGGTGGCCGAGATCCAGAAGGCCATTCCGCTCGGCGTCCGCAAGGTCAATATCGACACCGATCTTCGCCTTGCCTTTACCGGCGAGATCCGCAAGCATCACCTGCAGCATCCCGATAATTTCGATCCGCGCAATTATCTCAAGCCGGCGACCGCCCGCATGGTCGAGGTCTGTAAGGAGCGCTTCATCGCCTTCAACGCCGCCGGTCAGGCGTCGAAAATTCGCGTCAAGCGCCTGCCGGACATGGCAAGGGCCTATTCCAAGGCGGCCTGAGAGCACAATTTGGCGGGAGAACTCCCGCCACAATCTCCTTCGGCGGGCCGCGGCGAGGCGAGGGCGCCCGATCGCCTGCAAGATTTGGCGATCCGCCGACCCTGCGCACCGGCAAAAGCGCTTTACAACGCTGCCCGCCTTTGATTTGTCAGGCGGCACGACAGTCTGTCGTTCCAAGGGAAGAGGTAACATGAAACTTTTGCGCTATGGGCCCCTGGGGTCGGAAAAGCCGGGCATTCTCGACAAGGATGGCCAGATCAGGGATCTGAGCGGCGTCATCGCCGATGTCGGCGGCGACGCCATCAGCGATATGAGCTGGGCCAAGGGGCTCGATATCGACGGCCTGCCGATCGTCGGTGGCAGTCCGCGCCTCGGCGCCTGCGTTGCCGGAACCGGCAAGTTCATCTGCATCGGACTGAACTATGCCGACCACGCCGCCGAAACCGGCGCGACGGTGCCGCCGGAACCGGTGATCTTCATGAAGGCGACATCGGCCATCGTCGGCCCGAACGACGACGTCATCATCCCACGCGGCTCCGAATCCACCGACTGGGAGGTCGAGCTCGGCGTGGTGATCGGCAAAAAAGCCAAGTACGTCTCCGAAGCGGATGCGCTGGAGCATGTGGCCGGCTACTGCGTCATCAATGACGTCTCCGAGCGCGATTTCCAGACCAAGCGCTCCGGACAGTGGACCAAGGGCAAGTCCTGCGACACGTTCGGCCCGACCGGGCCGTGGCTGGTGACGCGCGACGAGGTTGCCGATCCGCAGAAGCTGAAGATGTGGCTGACCGTCAACGGCGTTACCAAGCAGGATGGCTCCACGAAGACCATGGTTTATGGGGTCGCCAATGTGGTCAGCTATCTCAGTCAGTTCATGACGCTGCACCCCGGCGATATCATCTCGACCGGCACGCCCCCCGGCGTCGGCATGGGCTTCAAGCCACCGCAATACCTCAAGGCCGGCGACGTCGTCGAGCTCGGCATCGAGGGCCTCGGTACGCAGAAGCAGACCTTCATCGCCGACGTCTGAGATCGCGATCACATGTGAGGGCGCGTGCTACGGCATTGCGCCCTTTTTCGTGGCCTCACGTTTCGATCTTCAGCTTGACGCGGTCGGCGGCAAAGCGGGTGCGGGCAAACTGCACCGGCACGCCGTCCGGATCGGCATTGACGGCGGTCGCCTCGATGACGATGGCGCCGGGCGAAAGACGAAGCAGGGCCAGTTCGTCGGCATCGGCGTGGCGGGCGACAAGCTCGGTCGAGACGCGCACGTAGTCCGGCAGGCCTTCGGCGGCGAAGGCCTTGGTGATCGAGCCCAGCCTTTCGACTTGCTCTGCCATGCGCGGAAAGCGATCAGCAGGAAAGAAATTGGTGGAACAGGATACCGGCCGGCCGTCTGCGCTGCGCATCAGGTCCAGCATGATGCAGTTCGTTCCGGGAGCGATCCCCAACCCGGCGGCAACCTCGACGGCAGCCGGCAGGGCGGCTTGGGAAAGCAGTTTCGCTTCCGTCTCGCGTGCCTGGTCGCCAAGCCCCTGCGCAAAGCGCGTGCGCCTGGAAATCGGAAAGCTCAGCCGTTCCTTCCGCTGAATCAGCGTGCCTCTCCCCTGGATCGCCTGCACCAGACCTTCCTCGGCGAGTGCGGCAAGGGCGCTGCGCACGGTGTGGCGGTTGACGCCGAACTGGCTTGCCAGGACGATTTCCGGCGGTATCATGCCGGTCTGGTCGTAATCGCCGTTGCTGATCGATAGCCGGATCAGATCGGCAATCTGCCGCCAGAGGGCAACGCCGGTTTGCCGTTCGACCACCTTTTTCGCATTCATGTCACAAGCCCGTCATGCAGCAGTTCTAGAAAAGCAATCATCAGATGTATGGTTGTCTATATTAATAGACATTTCGGATGGAAGCAATGGACCCGATCAAACAAGATGGCAGCGCGGCGGTGAATGGGCGCAAGCGGGCGATGGAATTGCTGGCCAAAGCGTCGACCGAGGAACTCCAGGCAGGTTGGCAGGCGATCAAGGCCAAGCCGGAGGTGCATGCGGTGCGCGGGCCGGAAAGCGGCCTGGTCATGGTGCGCGGTCGAATCGGCGGCCGGGGCGATCCCTTCAATCTCGGCGAGGCAACGGTGAGCCGCGCCACTGTGCGCCTGGGCTCCGGCGAGATCGGCCATGGCCAGCTGCTTGGCAATGATCGCGAAAGAGCCCGCCTGGCGGCGGTTTTCGACGCGCTTCGCCAGCGGCACGAACACCGGCAGGCTGTCGACGCGCTGGTCGACGCGGTGGAAAGGCGCATCGCCGCCGAGGATCGCAAGCGCGCCGAACAGACCGCGGCAACGCGGGTTGATTTTTTCACCATGGTGCGGGGAGACGACTGATGGGCGTTCAAGCCGAGATCCACGCCAGCGCCTATGCCGGTGCCTTTGCCGATCCCGTGTTCCAGTCGCAGGCCGTGTTCCGGGCGCTGATGGATGCCATGGCGCGTCCGGGCACGATCACGGCGCTTGGCGCTTCGGCGGCGCCGCCGGCGCCGCTCGGTCCAGGAGCCGGAGCGATTGCGCTGACGCTGTGCGACGACGGAACCCCAGTCTGGCTGAGCCCCGCCCTTGCCAGATCCTCGGTGCCGGCCTGGCTGTCCTTCCATACCGGGGCCGCGCCGACCGACGTCAAGCCGCAGGCCCGTTTCGTCTTCGTGGAGGCCGGCGGCATTGTTCCGGGCTTCGATCAGTTCGCGCTCGGAACGCAGGAATATCCGGATCGTTCGGCAACGCTGGTGCTTGAAATCGCAGCGCTTAAAGGCGGTGCCCGGTTGACTGCCACCGGGCCCGGCATCAACGGCGAGGCCGTCGTTTCTCCGATGGGCCTGCCGGACATTATCCTCACGCTCTGGGCGGAAAATAGCGCGCTGTTTCCAAGGGGCGTCGATCTGATCCTGGTCGCCGGCACGGACGTTCTCTGCCTGCCGCGCACCACCAAGCTTCGCCCTCGGGAGGTCTGAGCATGTATGTTGCCGTCAAGGGTGGCGAAACCGCCATCGCCAATGCGCACCGCCTTCTCGCCGACCGCCGCCGGGGAGACCGGTCGCTGCCCGCGATCTCCATCGACCAGATCGTCGCCCAGCTCGGCCTCGCCGTCGATCGCGTCATGGCGGAAGCCTCGCTTTACGACCGCGAGCTGGCAGCGCTTGCCCTGCGGCAGGCGCGCGGCGACATGATCGAAGCGATCTTCATCCTTCGCGCCTATCGCACGACGCTGCCACGGTTCGGCCTGTCGGTGGCGATCGATACGGCCAGGATGAAGATCGAGCGCCGCGTCTCGGCGACCTACAAGGATCTGCCCGGCGGCCAGCTGCTCGGGGCAACCTTCGACTATACCCACCGCCTGCTCGACCCGTCGCTGCTTACGGACGAGCCGGTCGCCGATCCGGTCCGCAAGCAGGCTGACGAGAGCGCGATGATGCGCGTTTGCGATATTCTCGCCGATGAAGGGCTGATCGAAGCCGACGGCAGGTTGCCGCAGGACCATGTCCCGGGCGACCTGACGCGCGAGCCGCTTGAGTTTCCCTTGGCCCGCGACCTGCGCCTTCAGGCCTTGGCGCGCGGCGACGAAGGCTTTCTGCTGGCGCTCGCCTATTCGACGCAGCGCGGCTATGCCCGGACCCATCCCTTCGTTGGCGAAGTCCGCATCGGTGAGGTCGAGGTCGAACTCGACATGCCGGAGCTCGGTTTTGCGGTGTCGCTGGGCCGCATCCAGGTCACGGAATGCCAGATGGTCAACCAGTTCAAGGGCTCGGCCAGCAACCCACCGCAATTCACCCGCGGCTATGGTCTCGTCTTCGGCCAGAGCGAACGCAAGGCGATGGCGATGTCGCTGGTCGATCGGGCGCTTCGGGCAGAGGAGTTCGGCGAGGATATCGTCGCACCGGCGCAGGACGAGGAATTCGTCATTTCGCATTCCGACAACGTCCAGGCGACCGGTTTCGTCGAGCACCTGAAGCTGCCGCACTACGTCGATTTCCAGGCCGAACTCGATCTCGTCCGCCGCATGCGCGCCGAATATGACGCAAAGTCCGGCGGGGTCCGGGAGGCGGCGGAATGATCGAGGATCTCTCCCACATCACTTTCATCGTCAGCGATCTCGACCGGATGACGGAGATCCTCGAAACGGTTTTCGGCGCCAAGCAGGTTTACGAGAGCGGCGAAAAGCAGATCTCGCAAGCACCGGAAAAATTCTTCACCGTCGGCGATCTCTGGATCGCGATCATTCAAGGCAAGGGCCTGAGCGAACGCACGTATGATCACGTCGCCTTCAAGATAAGGGATGAGGATATCGATATTTATCTCGAACGCATCCGCTCGCTCAATCTCGATGTCATGCCGCCGCCCCCGCGCGTGGAAGGCCAGGGGCGGTCGATCTACTTCCACGACGCCGACAACCATCTCTTCGAACTGCACAGCGGTACGCTTGCAGAGCGGCTCGAGACGTATTCCCGTTTGGAGGAGGCGCCCGAATGATATTGCCGTTATCGCACGGTGGATCAGTCGCCCCCACCGTCTCCGCCGCCACAGTCGCCGCCGGTATCCCCGTCGCCCGACGCATAGAGGCCGCCGTCGCCACCCGATCCCGCCGCCTGGCTTTTCCTCTTTCTCGCGGCGCGGTCGCCCAGGATGACGATCACCAGCACGACAAGCCCCGCCAGAAAGAGCGGCAGCACGTTGAAGACGCTGGGTTCGGCTTCCATTCCGGATCTTTCTCCCGTGGTCCTCTGCATCTCAAGGTAATCGACAATGCCTGACCTTGCCACATACAACTTCGCCTATCTCGACGAGCAGACCAAGCGGATGATCCGCCGGGCGATCCTTAAGGCGATCGCCATACCCGGCTATCAGGTTCCCTTCGCGTCGCGCGAAATGCCGATGCCCTACGGCTGGGGCACCGGCGGTGTGCAGGTGACGGCGGCGATCCTCGGGCCGGATGACGTGCTGAAGGTCATCGACCAGGGCGCAGACGACACGACCAATGCCGTCTCGATCCGCGCCTTCTTCCAGAAGGTCGCCAATGTCGCTGTGACGACGAAGACCAGTGAGGCGACGATCATCCAGACCCGCCACCGCATTCCGGAGGAACGGCTGAAGACCGGCCAGACACTGGTCTATCAGGTGCCGATTCCGGAACCGTTACGGTTCCTCGAACCGCGCGAGACCGAGACCCGCAAGATGCATGCGCTGGAGGAATACGGCCTCATGCATGTCAAGCTCTATGAGGACATCGCCCGCAACGGCCATATCGCCACGACCTATGCCTATCCGGTCAAGGTCGAAGATCGCTATGTGATGGATCCTTCGCCGACGCCGAAGTTCGACAATCCGAAAATGCACATGTCGGAGGCGCTGCAGCTGTTCGGCGCCGGCCGCGAAAAGCGCATCTACGCCGTGCCGCCCCATACCGAGGTCGTCAGCCTCGACTTCGAGGACCATCCGTTCGAGATCCAGCATTTCGACAAGCCCTGCGCGCTCTGCGGCGCCGAGCACGTTTATCTCGACGAGGTCGTGCTCGATGACCACGGCGGTCGCATGTTCGTCTGCTCCGATACCGATCACTGCGAGGATCGGCGGGCGCATGGCCATGCCGGTGAGATGCTGGCGCGACAGGAGGCAGCGGAATGAGCGGGTCGGCTGAGCGTTTACCGAGGGGTTACCCCCCTCTGTCACTTCGTGACATCTCCCCCTCAAGGGGGGAGATCGAGCGGCTGAGCCCTCCGTCTCCATTCGTACTTTCGCCGTTGCGGCAAATCCCGGCGGTGGGCTGGGCTGTGTGGTGCGTCCAGCCGATCTCCCCCCTTGAGGGGGAGATGTCCGGCAGGACGGAGGGGGGTAACCCTCTGCACGGCACGAAGGAGATGCAGAGATGACGACAACACCCCTCCTCAAGGTCAGCGACATCTCGAAATTCTACGGCGGGCGTATCGGCTGTCGCAATGTCTCCTTCGAGCTCTGGCCGGGCGAAGTGCTGGCCATCGTCGGCGAATCCGGTTCCGGCAAGACGACGCTGCTCTCCTGCCTTTCCACGCGGCTTATGCCGACCTCCGGCGTCGTCGAATATCACATGCGTGACGGCCAATACCGCGATCTTGCCCGCATGGGCGAGGCCGAGCGCCGTTTCCTGATGCGCACGGACTGGGGTTTTGTTCATCAGAACCCGGCCGATGGCCTGCGCATGACGGTTTCGGCCGGCGCCAATGTCGGCGAGCGGCTGATGGCAGTCGGCGACCGGCACTACGGGCAAATCCGGGCCACCGCCACCGACTGGCTGCGCCGTGTCGAGATCGAGGAAGACCGCATCGACGATCAGCCGCGCGCTTTTTCCGGCGGCATGCGCCAGCGGCTGCAGATCGCCCGCAATCTCGTCACCTCCCCGCGTCTCGTCTTCATGGATGAGCCGACCGGCGGCCTCGACGTTTCAGTGCAGGCGCGCCTGCTGGACCTGGTGCGCGGCCTCGTCCACGACCTCGGCCTGTCGGCGATCATCGTCACCCATGACCTCGCCGTCGCCCGCCTTCTCTCGCATCGAATGATGGTGATGAAAGACGGTGTGGTGATCGAAGAGGGCTTGACCGACCGCGTGCTCGACGATCCGCGCGAGCCCTACACCCAGCTTCTCGTTTCCTCCATTCTGCAGGTCTGAGCACGGGCCCGTGAAGCCGGAACCAGTGTTCGCACGGAACATGCTCCAACAGGAAGAACAGACATGCCGACACCGCTTGTTGTTTCCGAAGTCGCCAAGAGCTTCACCATGCATCTACGCGACGGCATCACCTTGCCGGTGGTCGCCGGCGTTTCCTTTTCCGTCAAAAAGGGTGAATGCGTCGTGCTCGGCGGTCCGTCCGGCGTCGGCAAGAGTTCGATCCTGAAGATGCTCTATGGCAACTACGCCGTCGATGCCGGACAGATCCTGATCGAGCATCGCGGCCGTCTGGTCGATCTCGCCAGCGCCGCGCCGCGCTCGGTGCTTGAGGTCCGCCGCGACACGCTCGGCTATGTCAGCCAGTTCCTGCGCGTCGTTCCCCGCGTGTCGGCTCTCGACGTCGTTGCCGAGCCGCTCCTGGCGCGCGGCGTTTCCCATCCGGAGGCAAGCGAAAAGGCGTCCGATCTGCTGGCAAAGCTCAACCTGCCGCGTGAACTCTGGCAATTGCCGCCGGCGACCTTCTCCGGTGGTGAGCAGCAGCGCGTCAATATTGCCCGCGGTTTCATCACCGACCATGCGGTCCTTCTGCTCGACGAGCCGACGGCGTCGCTCGACGCGCAAAACCGCCGCGTCGTGGTCGAGATGATCGCCGGCAAGAAGGCCGAAGGGGTCGCACTTCTCGGCATCTTCCATGACGAGGAGGTGCGCGACGCCGTTGCAGACCGCATCCTCGACGTCTCTGCCTTCTCGCCCAGAAAGGCTGCCGCATGATCAAGAAACTGGCCGAACAGCCGACGATCCATCCGACGGCGACCGTCAGCGAATCGACGCTTGGCCGATATACCGAGGTGGGCGAACGCTGCCGGATCGACGAGGTCGAATTCGGTGATTATTCCTATATTGAACGGGATGGGTCGATCTGGTGCGCAACGATCGGCAAATTCGCCAATTTGGCGGCCTCCGTGCGCATCAACGCCACCAACCATCCGACATGGCGGGCGACGCTGCATCACTTCACCTATCGCGCCTCCAGCTATTGGCCGGATGCTGACGTGGAACAGGATTTCTTCGCCTGGCGGCGGAAAAATCGGGTCGTCATCGGCCATGACGTCTGGATCGGCCATGGAGCGACGGTGTTGCCGGGCGTCACCGTCGGCAATGGCGCGGTGATCGGCGCGGGAGCTGTCGTGGCGAAGGACGTTGCGCCCTACACGATCGTCGGCGGTGTTCCGGCAAAGCCGATCCGCGAGCGCTTCGGCCGGGAGATCGCCGAGCGCTTCGAAAAGCTCGCTTGGTGGGACTGGGATCATGCGAAGCTCCGCGATGCGCTGAATGATTTCAGGATGCTGGATGCCGACGCATTTCTCATCCGTCACAATGCCTGATTTCAGCCCCTGCCAACCCTGTGCCGCCGGGGTTTGTGGACTGTAACAAAACAGACATCGAACTGACATTCCCCCTTCATCATGCGCCGCTAATGCAAAGGTCGACCGATGATCGGTCCCACTGCCAAAGAGGACGAGTGCCCATGTTCCAGCTGAAGAACGTAACGCGACAGTTCGGCAAGAAGATCGCCGTCAACTCGGTTACCTTCGACATTCCGCAGGGTCAGATGGTCGGCATCATCGGCCGGTCCGGCGCGGGCAAGTCGACGCTGCTGCGGATGATCAACCGGCTCAACGACGTATCGTCGGGCTCCATCCATTTCGGCGATCTCGAGGTCTCCTCGCTGCGCGGTGCGGCGCTGCGCAGGTGGCAGCGCGATTGCGCGATGATCTTCCAGCAGTTCAATCTGGTGCCGCGTCTCGATGTACTGACCAACGTGCTGCTTGGCCGCCTCAATCACCGTTCGACGGTGCTCAGCATTCTCAACATGTTCACCCGCGAGGAACGCATCATGGCGATCGGCGCGCTGGAGCGGCTCGGCATCGAGCAGACGGCGCTGCAGCCGGCAGGCACGCTTTCCGGCGGCCAGCAGCAGCGCGTCGCCATCGCCCGCGCCCTCATGCAGCAGCCGAAGATGCTGCTCGCCGACGAGCCGATCGCCTCGCTCGATCCGCTCAATGCAAAGATCGTCATGGATGCGCTGCGCGACATCAACGAGCGCGACGGCATCACCGTCGTCACCAATCTGCACACGCTGGATACGGCGCGCAATTACTGCGAGCGGATCATCGGCATGGCACATGGCCGCGTGGTTTTCGATGGTCAGCCCAGGGACCTGACGGCGGCGGCCGTCGCTGAAATCTACGGAGGCGGTGCGCAAATCGAGGAATCGATGACCTCGACCAGCATCAGCATTCCTGCCGCGCAGGACAATCAGAAATCCGCCGGCGTCAAGCCGCTGGCACTGGCCGGGCTGTAAGCGCCCGCCAGGATCGAAAGCCCACGTCACGGGCGCATCCTCGCAACCGAATGTGAACCGGCGCCGCCGGGATAACAGGAGAAGACTCTATGTTGAAGAAAGCCCTTCTGAGCGCCGTTGCGCTCTTTGCCCTGATCGGCCACGTTCAGGCTGAAGACCTCAAGGAATTCCGCGTCGGTATCATTGGCGGCGAAAACGAAGCCGACCGCCTGCGCAACTTCCAGTGCCTCGGCGATCACCTGAAAACCGCGCTCAACGTCGAGAAGGTGTCGTTCTTCCCGGCGGCGGACTACGACGGCGTCATCCAGGGTCTGCTCGGCGGCACGCTCGATTTTGCCGAACTCGGTGCTTCCGGCTACGCCAAGATCTACCTCGCCAAGGCTGACGCCGTCGAGCCGATCCTGACGACCGAACAGACCGACGGTTCGACCGGCTATTACTCGATCATGGTCGCTCGCAAGGACAAGGGCTTCACCAAGATCGAGGACCTCAAGGGCAAGAAGCTCGGCTTTGCCGATCCGGACTCCACCTCCGGCTACCTGATCCCGAACGTCACCCTCCCGGAAACGATCGGCATGCCGGTCAAGGAATTCTTCGCCGAGACCGGCTTCGGCGGCGGCCATGAAAACCTGGTGCTGGAAGTGCTGAAGGGCACCTTCGATGCCGGCACGACCTTCGGTTCGGGCATCGGCGACTTCAAGGAAGGCTACACCTCCGGCAACCTGCGCAAGATGGTCGACAAGGGCATCCTCGACATGAACGACCTGGTCGAACTGTGGCGCTCGCCGCTGATCCCGAACGGCCCGACCGTTGTCCGTTCGTCGCTCAGCGCCGACATCAAGGCCAAGTTCAAGCAGTTCATGCTCGACCTGCCGAAGACCGATGCGGCCTGCTTCGCGGCTGTCGAAGGCGGCGAGTACAAGGGCTTCGTCGAAGTCAACTCCGATTTCTACAAGCCGATCATCGACGCCCGCAAGTCGACCATCGGCGGCTGATATCGCCTGAATTCAAGACGCTGGCCGGTCCTGCCGGCCAGCGTTCCGCGTCTGGACAGGCTTCAGGGGCATGATGTCCGCTGAAGCCGCCTCGTTTTGCCGGAGATTCCATGGCCACGTCAGCGCCTTTCCCGACCTTGAGCGATAACGGCGCTGTGGTCGAACGCCACTGGCAGGAGCTCAATCTGCGTCGCCGGACCTACACTTTCATAGGTCTTGCACTGCTTGCCATGGCTCTCTCCGGGTCTCTCTGGTTTGCCAACGAGACCAATGCCGGCAAGTTCTTCGACCGGCTGCCCTATTTCTTCGATTTCGTCGGCGATCTCGTGCCGCGCGACGGCGCCGAAATCGGCCGCGCCATGTTCGATCTAGCCTCGCCCTATGACGACGGCAGCCTCAAGTACAACTATCCTGAAGGCCGGATGTATCTGACGGACACGATCTACGTGCCGGAATATGTCTACAGGATGCTGGAAACGCTGAATATCGCGATCTTCTCCACCATTTTCGGCATGTTCTTCGGCTTCATCCTCTGCTTCCTTGCGGCCCGCAACCTGATGCCGAACCCTTGGGTGCGGGGCCTCGTCCGCCGCCTCATGGAGATATTGCGGGCTTTTCCGGAAGTGGTCATCGCCGGCTTCTTCCTCGCCATCCTGTCCCTCGGGCCGATCCCGGCGATGATCGCCGTATCGATCCATACGGTCGGCGCGCTGGGTAAGCTGTTCTTCGAAGTTGTCGAAAATGCCGACATGCGGCCGGAAGAGGGGCTCAGGGCCACCGGCGGCAACTGGATCGAACGGGTCTGGTTCGGCATGGTGCCGCAGGTCCTGCCCAATTTCATGAGCTACGCGCTGCTCAGGCTCGAGATCAACGTGCGCGCCTCGACCATCATCGGCGCCGTCGGCGGCGGCGGTATCGGCGAGCCGCTGCGGCTGTCGATCGGCCAGGCGCATGAGGCAAAGACGCTCGCCATCATCATCCTGTTGTTCTCGACGATCATCGCCGTCGATCAGTTTTCCGCATGGCTGCGCCGCCGCCTCGTCGGCGACCAGGCCTTCCAGCTTGCGCAATAGGAGCGGACCATGACCGTCAACACCATGATGAACGCCGCCGAGATGGAAGCGATCGCCGCCCGGCATCCGCATCTGATCCATGGTTCGTCGCGCAAGCGCATCCGCTCGGCCCTGATCTTTGCCGGCATCGCGCTCTACATGATCTATAGCTGGTGGTTCTTTTCGATCGGCCAGGTCCTGACGAACGCCAATTGGGGCATCGCCGGCACGTACCTGGCCGACTGGGTCTCGTACGAAGTTCGCCCGGATATCAAGATCGCCGCCGACGGGGCGATGCAGGTCGTCTATCCGCGCTTCTCGCCGCTCGGTCCCGATGCCAGGCCGGAATGGGTGAAGATCGAGACGAAGACGATAGAGCGTACCATCGATGCGCCGGCCGCGACGCAGCAGGCTCTCCCAAAGAGCTCCACCTTCAGCTTCATGGCGCCGAAAGCGGCAGTCGGCCGCAGCGCGGAAGCCGAAGTCAAACCCGAAAGAAGCAGCGAAGAGGTCGTCAGCCGGGCAACGATCAGTTTCAACAGCGCGACCAGCGTCGATGTCGTCGATCGCACTGTGACCGCCACGCATAACGGCGAGACGCTGCTGATCGATCTTGATCCCGGCCGTGGCGTGCAGCCAAAAGGCGACCTGCCGGATTGGGCGACACAGAAGCGGCCGGGCGAAAAGATCACGCTCGCCTTCGGCATGACCGGCTGGGCAGATGTCGATGTGGAAAAGGTCAGCATCCACAACCGCTTCCCCGGCTGGGCCAATTTCATCTTCGACACCAGCTCGCCGTTCTTCAACAAATCCTTCGGCGAAGTGGCAGGCCTGATCTTCGCTGGAGAGCGTCTCGATCCGGCGCGGTCGAACCTGTCGCTCGCCTGGAACAACATTCTCTACAATGCCGAATGGCAGCATCTCGACGTCTGGACCAAGCTGTTGCAGACCATTGTCATGGCCTTCGTCGGCACCTTGTTTGCCTCGATCGTCGCCTTTCCGCTGTGCTTCCTGGCGGCGCGCAACATCACGCGCAACGGTGTACTCAACCAGGTCACCAAGCGCTTCTTCGACTTCCTGCGCTCCGTCGACATGCTGATCTGGGCGCTGTTCTTCACCCGTGCCTTCGGCCCCGGGCCGCTGGCCGGCATGTCGGCGATCTTCTTCACCGATACCGGCACGCTCGGAAAGCTCTATTCGGAAGCACTGGAGAATATCGACGACAAGCAGCGCGAGGGTGTGAAGTCGGTCGGTGCCGCGCCGCTTGCCGTGCAGCGGTATGGCGTGCTGCCGCAGGTTCTGCCGGTCTTTGCCAGTCAGGCGCTCTATTTCTGGGAATCCAATACGCGGTCCGCGACGATCATCGGCGCGGTCGGTGCCGGCGGTATCGGCCTTAAACTCTGGGAAGCGATGCGAACGAATTCCGACTGGGAAAACGTCTGTTACATGGTTATCCTGATTCTCATCGTCATTTTCATTTTCGACAGCATCTCCAATCTTCTGCGCTCGCGACTGATAGGCCAGAAAATACATTGAAAAACGTGCCGGTTCATCGCCGGCCATCACGATAATGTCACGAAAAGCGGTTAGCGACGGCGTCTCATCGGCCCCGTCCGATCGACGTTCCCGTGACGCCCTCGATAGGAAATGGACCGTGCGCTACGCATTCTATTTGACGCCGGACGAAGACCACCCGCTGACGATCGCAGCGGCGAACTGGCTGGGCAGCAATCCGTTCACCGGCGAAACCAGGGCTCTCCAGGCTGCCGGGGATTTCGATGCAGCCGAACTGACGGCCCTGACCGCCGATCCGCGCCGCTACGGATTTCACGGCACGCTGAAGGCGCCGTTTCGCCTTGCCGCGGCAAAAACCGAAGCACAGCTGCTTGCCGCCTTCGATGGTTTTGCCGCCGAATGCCCGCCTTTCGAGATACCGGAAATGACGCTGGGGCAGCTCGGACCGTTTTTTGCGCTGGTGCCGGCGGCGGACTGTGCGGAACTGCAGGCGCTTGCCGACGAGACGGTGCGGCGCTTCGAACCTTTCCGGGCGCCTCTCTCGGCTGAGGATTTCTCGCGGCGCAAGCCGGATTCGCTGAGCGATGCGCACCGGAGCAATCTGCTCTCCTGGGGCTACCCTTATGTGTTCGAGAGCTTCCAGTTCCACATGACGTTGACCGGCCCGGTGCCGGTGGAGCGGCAGGCTGCAATGAAGGCGCTGCTGGAGCAGATTTTCGCGCCCTTTATCGGCAAGCCGCTCTCTGTCACGTCGCTGGCACTGTTTACCGAACACGCGCGCGGCGCGCCTTTCACCGTCCACACGCTCTTGCCGCTTGGCGGCACATCCCAACGAAAGATGGCATGACATGACTGCTGAAACCGTTCTTTCCAATGCCCGCATCGTGCTTGAGGACCAGATCCTCACCGGCTCGGTGCTGATCCGCGGGGGCAAAATCGCCGATGTCTCGGAAGGCGCCGCCCGCACTGGTGAGGACTTCGAAGGCGATTACCTGATTCCCGGCCTGGTCGAGCTGCACACCGATCATCTGGAAGCGCATTACTCGCCGCGCCCCGGCGTTCGCTGGCTGAAGATGGCGGCGATCCAGGCGCATGACGCGCAGGTTGTCACCTCGGGCATCACCACGGTGTTCGACTGTCTGCGCATGGGCTCCGACGAGGACGGCGGCTTCGAGCAGGGCGAGATGCGCGAGATGGCGGACGCGCTGGCGCAGGCCGCCAGGGAAAATCGCCTGCGCGCAGACCATCGCATCCACCTGCGCTGCGAGGTCTCGACCGATAACGTGCTTGCGCATTTCCAGGAATTCGAGAACGACCCGCAGGTCGGCCTCGTCTCGCTGATGGATCATGCGCCGGGCCAGCGCCAGTTCCAGACGATGGATCAGTACACGCTCTACTACAAGAACAAGCGCGGCATGACGGACGAGGCCTTCGCGGCGTTCTGTGCCCGCCAGCAGGCGCTTTCGGCCAAATACGCCGGACCGCATCGCACCGAGATCGCTAGGGCCTGCGCCGAGCGTGGCATCACGATTGCCAGCCACGACGACGCGACCATCGCTCATGTCGAGGAATCGGTTGGTTTCGGCATTCGCCTAGCCGAGTTTCCGACGAGCTTCGAAGCGGCGGAAGCCTCGCATGCGGCTGGCCTGAGCGTCTTGATGGGTGCGCCGAATATCGTGCGGGGCAAGTCGCACTCCGGCAATATCGCGGCGCGTGACCTTGCCGAACGCGGTGTTCTTGACGTGCTGTCCTCCGACTACGTGCCGTTCAGCCTGATCCATGCGCCCTTCGTGCTGTCGGACGAGGTCGAAAGCGTCAGCCTGCCGCAGGCGCTTGCCATGGTGACGGCGACGCCAGCCCGCACTGTCGGTCTCAATGATCGCGGCCGAATCGCCCCCGGCTTGCGCGCCGACGTCGTGAGAGTTCACCGACAGGAGGGCATCCCGGTCGTCCGGTCCGTCTGGCGCGAAGGCCGGCGGGTCGCCTGATGGACGGATATCCAACGAACCCCGCAGGCGCGATGGTCGTCGTCGTAGGCCCGAGCGGTGCCGGCAAGGACAGCGTGATCGGCTTCGTCGCGCAGCGTTTCGTCGGCCGCGTCGACATCGATTTCGTCCGCCGTGTGATCACCCGTCCCTCTGATGCCGGCGGCGAGGATCACGAGAGCGTATCCGAGATCGACTTCGACGCCCGGCTTGCAGCGGGCGATTTCGCTGTTGCCTGGAAGGCGCACGGGCTGCAGTATGGCATTCCTCGCGAGGCTCTCGACCGCGTGCGTGCCGGGCGCATCGTTATCGCCAATGGCAGCCGCGGCGCACTCGATCAATTCCGGCAAGTGTTCCCGAAGGTCGTGGTCGTCAATATCACCGCGTCGCCGGCAGCGCTTGCTCAGCGCCTCGTCGCTCGCGGGCGGGAGAGCGAAGCAGACATCCTGAAACGGCTGCAGCGGCAGACACCCGATATTCTCGACGAGGCCGATGTCACGACGATCGACAACAGCGGACCGCTTGAGATCGCCGGATCGCGCTTTGTCGCCCTTGTCGCCGAACTTCAGGGGACGGCGTTGGAGACCGGATAAAGATCAAAGGGCGTTGTCGAGGAAATACCACTGGTCGAGATGGGCGCGGACGACGGGCTCGATGATCGAATTGAGCAGCAGGACGTCGTCAATCAGGCGCTCGCCGGGTTTGTTTTCTGGCGGCAGCGTGATCGGCGGGAGCGCGAAAGCTTCGAAATGCGCCCCTTCCTTGCGCAGGATATAGCCCGGGCAGATTGTCGCCTGCGTCAGCCGGGCAAGCCGCACGACGACCGCGAGATTGCCTTCGAGATGGGGAGGACGATCGAAGAACGGGCCACGGATCTTGCCGGCAAAACCCTCGTCGCAGAACACCGAAATCGCACCGCCTTCCTTCAATATCTTCAACGCCGGCCGTATCCCCTCCTTGCCCGGCGGCATAAGGCCGTATCCCAGCTTGCGCCGGACCCGCTCGGCGATCCAGGCCCGCGCCCGTCCGGCGGGCGGCGTATAGTTGGCGGATGGGTTCAGTCCGAGTTCAACGAGCTTCGGGGCATAAATCTCCCAGTTTCCGAGATGCATGCCGACCATGATCACCGGCCCCTTCGCGTGGGACTCGGTGAAATAGTTGAGATTGTGCCAGACGACGCGTCGCGCCAGACGCCCGACAATCGAGAACTCCGTCATGATGCGTCCCTGGTTTTCCCAGTTTCGCTTCAGAATACGGTCGCGTTCTTCTTCGGTCGCATCCGGCAGAAGCCGCTCCAGGTTCTTCCGCGCCTTCTTGACTGCGGATTTATGCCAGCGAGGCATGACAAAAGCGCCAAGCCGCGCGCCTGCCGCCGAACAGACCCGCGCCGGCATGGCTTTCAGTCCGAAATGGACGGCGAGGTCGAGGAGGTTCTGGATATTGTCGGTCACATGGTAGCGAAATGCCGCCCGGCGCCGGTCGGCGTTCGCAAACAGATCCGCGAGCGGCGGCGCGGCCGGGGCGCTGTAGACCCAGGCGGACCGTTTCGCCGGAACGCTCTTCGCCTTTTTGTTCGCCTCGACCATGGGCTCTACACCCTTTCTCGCCGGTGCAGCGTCACCGGCAGGCCTCCGCGCGGCCGCAGCGTCAGGCGGCACTGCGGCTCGACCCTGGCATCGTCGGCAACGCGCACCCTGAAGCGCTGCGCGAGGATCGCCAGGCACAGGATCGCCTCCGTGAGGCCGAATTGCAGCCCGGGGCACACGCGCGGCCCGCTCGCAAAGGGGATGTAGCTGTAGGGGATCGGTCTCTGCCCGTTCAGGAAGCGCTCCGGCTTGAACAGATGCGCGTCCTTGAAAAAAGCCTCGGTGCGATGCAGCAGCCACGGCACGATCAGGATCAGCGAAGCCGGCTTGACGTCGATATCGCCGATCCGGTCGGCTTCGTTCGTCTGCCGCGCAAGAATCGGCACCGGCGGATAGAGCCTGAGCGTTTCCTCGATTACCGCCCGGCACCATTCGAGCTGCGGGATGTCGTCAAGTGTCGGCACGCGGTCGCCGCAGACGCGGGCGATCTCCTCATGCAGGGATTTTTCCACCCAGCCGGCCCGCGACAAGAGGTACCAGGCCCAGGTCAGTGTCGCCGCCGTCGTCTCATGGCCGGCCATGAAGATCGTCGCCGCCTCGTTGCGCAGCGCCACCACGTCGAGCTTCAGCTCCGGATTGCGGTTCTGCCGGCGCACCAGGAGCTCGATCATCGAATTGTTGTCGCCGCGGCCGGCCAGATGGTCCTCCACCACCTTGTCGATGATCTGGTGGATGCGCGAAACGGAGCGGCGCAGTTTCGGCGTGCGCAGCACCGGCAGGCCATCATCGAAGCCGAGAAAATAGCCGATGTTGACGGAATCGATCAGCGATTGATAGCTCTCGAACCCCTCGCTGACGGCGCTGGCCGCCTCTTCGCCGAGGTCGTTGCCGAAGACGGAACGCGAGATGATCTCGGCCGTCAGTCCCGCCATCTCGAACAGCGCGTTGACGGGCGCACCGTCCGGCAACGATTCCCAGCGTTGGACGAGCTCGCTGGTCGTGTTTTCCATGATCTTGCCGAACGCCGGCACACGGTTCTTGTGAACGATATCGTTGACCAGCGGGCGGCGCTGCTTCCAGGTTTCGCCATCGGAGATGAACAGGCCGTCGCCGAGCAGGAACTCCAGCGCGCGGCGCATCTGAGGCGTCTTGCGCTCGAAATTCTCGTGCCGTTTGGCGACGACATAGCGGATCGCGTCCGGCGAATTGACGACGACGATCTGTCGTCCGAAGATTTTCATCTGGGTGACGCGGTCGGTATAATCGCCCTTGCGCCAGATCGACAGGAAGTCGTGGCGGGCCTTGAGGATCAGGTTCAGTGGCCGTCCGGGCTTGCCCGTGTAATAGGCGGAATGCGCGGGCTCGAACGACGTCTTCCTGAGTTTTTCAATGATATCCGTCGTTTGCCGTAAACGGGAGAACATGCTCCGGTTGCCCCTCTCTGTGTCCGCTCACGGCTCATCGCGCGCTTCGTTGCGGCTTACCGGATAGCAGCAATTCTCCGCGGCGCAAAATCCTTTCGAAGCTCCCCGGCGCGGCGCGAAAGCCATCCCCGGCCGCGGGTGCTGTCGCGGCCGGTGAAGGGAATTCAGCGCAAGGCAGCGCAAGCCTTTGCAATCCGCTGAAGTGCTTCGCGCAGTTCCGCTTCCGAAGTGGCATAGGAGATGCGGAAGAATGGCGAGAGGCCGAAGGCGGAACCCGGCACGACCGCGACATGCGCATCTTCGAGCAGATAGGCACAAAAATCCGTGTCCGTCTCGATCCGCTTGCCGCCGGGCGTCGTCTTGCCGAGCATGCCGCTGCAGCCCGAGAAGGTATAGAACGCCCCTTCCGGCACGCGGCATTCGAGGCCGTCTATGGCGTTGAGCGCGGCGACGACCAGATCGCGGCGGCGCTTGAAGCTTTCGGTGCGCTCCTTGAGGAAATCCTGCGGTCCGTTAAGGGCTTCGACCGCAGCCGCCTGGCTGATCGAGGACGGACAGGAGGTCGACTGGCTCTGGACGACGGCCATCGCCTTGATCAGCGCGCGCGGACCGCCGCCATAGCCGATGCGCCAGCCGGTCATGGCATAGGCCTTGGAAACGCCGTTGACCGTCAGCGTGCGGTTCTTCAGGCGCGGTTCCAGGGCGGCCGGGGTCACGAAACGAAATCCATCGTAGACGATGTGTTCGTACATGTCGTCGACCAGCAGCCAGACATGCGGATATTTCAAGAGCACGTCGAGCAGCGGCCGGTAGTCCTCGGCGCTGTAGGCCGCACCCGAGGGGTTGGATGGCGAGTTCAACATCACCCAGCGCGTCTTCGGCGTGATCGCCGCTTCGAGCTGCTCGGCCCGCAGCCGGAAGCCGGCTCCGGCATCGCAGGCAATCAGCACCGGCCTGCCCTCGGCGATTTCGACGATGTCCGAATAGGAGGTCCAGTAAGGTGTCGGGATGATCACCTCGTCGCCCGGGTCGAGCGTCGCCATCATCGCGTTGAAGAGGACCTGCTTGGCGCCGGTCGCAACGGTGATTTCGTCCTGTTCGTAGGAGAGATCGTTTTCGCGCGCGAATTTCTTGCGGATCGCGTCCTTCAGTTCCGGAGTTCCGTCGAGCGCCGTGTATTTGGTTTCGCCCCTGAGCATGGCCGCGGTTGCCGCGCGCTTGACGTGGTCCGGCGTGTCGAAATCGGGTTCGCCGGCGCCGAGAATGATCACCGGCTTGCCGTCACGCTTCATGGCTTGTGCGCGTGCGCCGATCTTCAGGATTTCCGAGACGCCGATCGCGGAAATCCGCGAGGCGGGCGAAAAGCCCGCCTCCTCAACCTTGGTGTTGATGGTCATGGTGCAATCCTGTTCGAAGCGCCAATCATTCGATGTCGAACGAGACGCCCTGTGCCAGCGGCAGGGCCTTAGAATAGTTGATCGTGTTGGTGGCGCGCCGCATGTAGGCCTTCCACGAGTCCGAGCCGGATTCGCGGCCGCCGCCCGTTTCCTTCTCGCCGCCGAACGCGCCGCCGATCTCGGCGCCCGAGGTGCCGATATTGACGTTGGCGATGCCGCAGTCGGAACCGTCAGGCGACAGGAACCGCTCGGCTTCCTGCAGGTCGAGCGTGAAGATCGACGACGAGAGGCCGGCTGCGACGGCGTTATGCTCGGCAACGGCGGCGTCGAAATCGCTGTACTTCATGACGTACAGGATCGGCGCAAAGGTCTCTTCGAGAACCGGGCCTGCCTGCTTCGGCATTTCGACGAGAGCGGGTTTGACATAGTAGCTGTCGGCATGGCCGAGATCGACGCGATCGCCACCCGTGACCGAGCCGCCATGGGCCTTGGCTTCGGCAAGCGCCTTCTGCATGTTGTCGAACGCCGGCTTGTCGACCAGCGGACCGACGAGGGCGGTCGATTCCAGCGGATTGCCGACCGATACGCTCTGGTAAGCCTTCTTCAGGCGCGGAACGAGCTTGTCGTAGACGCTTTCGTGAACGAACAGGCGGCGCAATGTCGTGCAGCGCTGGCCGGCCGTGCCCATGGCGCCGAAGGCGATGGCGCGCAGGGCCATGTCGAGGTCGGCCGAGGGGCACACGATGCCACCATTATTGCCGCCGAGTTCGAGGATGGCGCGGGCAAAGCGCTTGGCAAGGCGCGGGCCGACGTCGCGGCCCATGCGGGTGGAGCCGGTCGCCGAAACCAGCGGCACCTTCGGATGATCGACGAGCACTTCGCCGATGGCACGGTCGCCGATCAGCACCTGGGCGAGGCCTTCAGGTGCATCGCCGAAGCGGGCAAGGGCGCGCTCAAAGATAGCCTGCGATGCAAGTGCCGTGAGCGGCGTCTTTTCCGAAGGCTTCCAGACGACGGCATTGCCGCAGACCAGCGCCAGCGCCGCATTCCACGACCAGACGGCGACCGGGAAATTGAAGGCGGAGATGACGCCGATGACGCCAAGCGGATGCCAGGTTTCCATCATCCGGTGGCCGGGACGTTCGGTGGCGATCGTCAGGCCGTAGAGCTGGCGCGAGAGGCCGACCGCGAAATCGCAGATGTCGATCATTTCCTGCACTTCGCCGAGGCCTTCCGACGGTATCTTGCCGGCTTCGATCGATACCAGGCGGCCGAGGTCGGCCTTGTGGGCGCGCAGTTCTTCGCCGAGCAGGCGGATCAGTTCGCCCCGCTTGGGGGCCGGAACGAGACGCCAGGCGCGGAAAGCTGCGTCGGCCTTTTCGATCTTGGCTGCGGCTTCAGCGGCCGAGACCGTCTTCAGGCTGGCGATCTGTTCGCCTGTGACCGGCGAGAAGGAGGCCATGTCGCCGCCGGTGTAGAGCTCCTTGGCGACGCCGAGCTTTTCGAGAAGTGCGGCCGTTTCGTGAACCACGTTCACCGTCTTCGTTGCAATGTTCATGATGAGCAAACTCCCGTTTCTTGTCTCTAAGGACTATCCGAAGCTGACCGTGCCGAGGTCTCCCGGCGAGGTGATGACTTTGAGGCCGTGGGCCATGTCCTTGATCTTCTGGTGTGTATAGAGGTCGTAACAGGCCTGGTTTTTCCGGCCGATGGCATGTTCGGCGCTGAAGCTGCCGTTGAAATCCTGAACGGCGATGGCAAATACCCAGTCGCGCAGCCGCCGCTCGAAGTCCTTGTCCGATGCTGCCGCGCTGTCCTTGGGCACGACAAGATTGAAATGTACGCCGCCGTCGCCGATATGGCCGAAATCGCAGATCGTCACCTCCGCAAAGGTTTGCGGCATCTCGCCCTTCATTCGGTCGCAGAAGGCCATGATATCACCTCTGCGGAAGGAAAGATCGAAGGCGATCAGTTTTCCGGCGTGCTTGACACCCTCGGACAGGGCATGGCGCAGCGCCCACATTTCATGCGCCGGACCGACGAAGGCGTCCGCGAGCGGCGCGTCTTCACTTTCCCAGATTTCCGCCAGCACCGTTTCCAGAACCGCATCGAGCGGCTGTTCGCCCGCGCGCGGCTCCCAGGTCCGGGAGAGTTCGGCGAGAATGACATAATCGGGCACGTTGCCGCCCTGAAACGGGTTTTTCAGCGACGGCACGTGACCGAGCGCCGCTGCGACGGCGTTCTTCGACATGCCCTCGAACGCGGAGAGATAGGCGCCGAGGCGGTCTTCCATGGCGCGCAGCAGCGGCATGACATGGGCGCCGCTTGCCGGTACCAGGTAGGCGGTCGCCACCTGCTTCGGCAACGGTTCGAGATTCAGCACGCATTCCGTGATGATGCCGAAGGAACCGGCGGTGCCGATGAACAGCTGTTTCCAGTCGATGCCGGTGTTGTTCTTGCGCAGCTCCGAGGTGAGGTCGAGGATAGTGCCCTCGCCGTCGGCCAGCACCACCTTGATGCCGAGCGTGTTGCGGCGCACATCGCCATATTTCAGGAAGCGCGAGCCGCCGGTATTGGTCGCGAGCATGCCGCCAAGGCGCGGATCGGCGCTAAGGTCGATCGGAAAGAACAGGCCGTGCCTTTCGAGCCTCTGGTTGACGTCCGATAGCCGGAAACCGGCGCCAGCGCGCAGCGACCGATTGTCGAGGTCGAGATCGAAGCGCTGGGTCATGCGGTCGAGGCTGAGCACGGCTTGAGTCCCGCTCGCATCCGGCGTCGAGCCGGAAACGAGGCCGGTATTGCCGGACTGCGGAACGAGCGGAATGCCGTGTTTCACGCAATAGCTGACCGCCGCCGAGACCTCTTCGGTCGTCTGCGGCCGCAGGACGAGTGCGGCCCGGCCCTCGTCATAGCGCGCGCCGGTCTGATAGGCCGCCATGTCCCGTGGCTCGGTGACAACACCCTTGTCGCCGAGAATACCGGTCAGTGCGGCGATATGCGCTTGGTCAATCATCGTTTCAGGTTTACTCCGCTGCCTCGGCGCAGGAAAGCATCTGAACGCAATCGGCGATGGATGCCTGCTCGATGCCGGCATAGTGATCGAATTCGTTCAGCACCTTGGCGCCGAGATCGAGCTCGAAGCGCTGCTGGTTCGGGCTTGCCACGAATTCCTGCGCGGCATCGTCGCCGAGGTTGGACTGGAAGATGCCGGCGGCGCTGACCGGCAGGAAGTCCTCGTAGACGATCGGATCGAACTGGACGAGGCCGTCTTCGATCAGGCTGTCGAGGCTTTTTTCGGCATTGACCTTCGCCTTGCGGCCCTTGGCGGTCAGCGAATAGGCGAAATAGCCGAGGCCTTCGGCGCGGATGCCGGCCCAGGTATCGGGGAATGGGACGAAGGCTTCGGCGAGCGCCTTTTCATACTCCGCCGCATTCGAGCCGTCGGCGGCAGGGCGAACGATCTTGCGGGAGGCGTTCAACAACTCGTCGTAGAGCGCGCGGCCCTTCGGCGTCAGCGCGATGCCGCGCTGTTCGATCTCGCCGAAACGGGCGGTGTGCGAGCCCGCGTGCCAGCTGCCGTCGCCGGCCTGGAAGGAGACCGGCTCTTCGAGCGCCTTGAACGAGGTCTGGCGCAGCAGGATGGCGCATTTGCGGGTCGGCGGCCCTTCGACGATCGCCTTCGGCGCAATGCCGCGATCGGGCATGCGCGCCTGGACGGCGTCGATGTCGAGCGTGCGAGGCGTCAGGTGGTTGATGTGCGGGCCCTTGAAGGAAACGACGTCGGCAATCAACCGGTGGGCGTCATGCAGCCGCTGGTACATCTGCGGGCTGACATTGGCCTTGTCGTGCCAGCGGAAGGTCTCGAGCGCTTCGGCAACGAAACGCTCGGCATCGGCCTTGTCGAGGCCGCCTTCTCTCTCGGCCTTTTCCGTCAGGGCGACGGCGCCGGACGTGAAGATCTGCCGCTTCGACAGGATCTGCTCGGCCTCGGTGCGCAGGGTCTCGTCGGCGATCAGGTCGAGCCTGAGCAGCGAGGTAAAGACGCGAAACGGGTTCTTCTTCAGGCTGGCGTCGCCGACCGGGCGAAACGCCGTCGAATGAACCGGGACGCCCGCCGTCGAGAGGTCGTAGTAGCCGACGGGGTGCATGCCCATGACGGCAAAGACGCGGCGCATCATCGAGAGTTCGGCAGACGTACCAAGGCGGATCGCGCCATGTCGCTCTTCGGAAATGCGATCCAGCGAATCGGTATCCTCGAGCCTGGCCTGCAGATCGGGGTCGGCCGCGAGGGTTTCGGCGTTCACCTGCCCGACCAGTTCCATCAGCGTGCCGTAGGCAGGCACTTCAGTCCTATACATCGCGGACATGGCGGCCGAAAAGGCCGCACGGATCTCGTCGCTGGATACGAAACTATTCTCTTTCACGGCAGCACGCCTCGCAGTATTGAATGGATGGGGTCGATCATTCTCATTTCGTATCATATCCGGGTCGAATGAGCATTGATTGCGACTGTTGTGACTATGATCATGCGAGGCGGGAATGAAGTTGAGCAGACGACTGGTTCCAGACATCACCACGCTGCAGGCGTTCGAATGCGCTGCGCGCCACGGCAGTTTCACCCAGGCCGCGGCTGAGCTGAACCTGACGCAGAGCGCCGTCAGCCGCCAGATCAAGGATCTCGAAGGCCAGATCGGCGTGCTTTTGTTCGAACGCGTCCGCCAGCGGGTGATCCTCTCCGACGCGGGCCAGAAGTTCCTGCCCGAGGTGCGCAGGCTGCTGACGCAATCGGAGGAGCTGATGGTGCGGGCGATGGCCTCGGCGCGCTCGGAATCGACCCTCTCGATCGCCTCGCTGCCGACCTTCGGCAGCCGCTGGCTGACGCCGCGCCTGCCGGATTTCCTGAAGCGGCATCCCGGCACGGTGATCAATATTGCCTCACGCTCCCAACCCTTCGATTTCGAGGAGCAGAACTTCGATCTCGCCATTCACTATGGCCAGCCCGTCTGGGCGCATGCGACCTGCAGCTATCTCTGCAGCGAGATCATCGTGCCCGTGGCAAATCCTGCGCTTTGTGAACAGCATCCCATGAAGGAGCCGGGCGAATTGGAAGACAAGCCGCTGCTGCATCTCGCCACTCGCCCGAAGATGTGGGCGCAATGGTTCGAGCACAACGGCGGCGAGATGAAGTCCGCTTATCGCGGCAACCGCTTCGACCAGTTTTCGATGGTCATCGAAGCGGCTGCGGCCGGTCTCGGTTTTGCGCTTCTGCCGCGCTATTTGATCGAACAGGAACTTGCGAGCGGCCATTTGCGCGTGGTGTTCGACCGGCCGATGCAGACCGAAAACAGCTATTACCTGGTCGTGCCGGAAGGCAAGCTGGAAAATCCGATCAGCCAGGCTTTCCGTGGCTGGATCACAGCGCAGGTCGGCTAGGATTCAGGCCCTGCTGACTTGCAAAATGAAATGCGGAACCTTTCCGCGCGGCACGCGTTCCGGGCCGGATGAACAGTGTGGAAGAGACAGCCCCGGGGGATTTCACTTCATTTGACGCGAAAGAGGACCACGTCACTGGTCGTTCTTTAGCGCGGTATGATAGAATTCGCCCCGCGGGAGCGTCCAACTCCTTGCAACACATTGGCACTACGGCTAAAAAATGCCCATTTCTTGCATCACGCAGCCCTGACAGCGAAGCGACTGCCGCCTTCACGACCCTCAAGGCCCTTCCGGGCTGTGCCAAAGCCCATGGTTTCCCGCGTGCGCGAGACCTTAACGCTGATGGCATAACTCAGACGAGTCTCTAGGCCGTGGCGGCGCAGAGCCAAACGACAGGGCAGCCGCCCATCCGGCATGACGACCACAGCCGGACCCTTCAACACCGCCTGGATCCAGAACCCGTACCGATGAACCTTCAAAATACGCATTCCACGCCTCCGCGCGAAGCTGAAATCAAGCCGATCGATTACAACGATTCGATCCGGTCGACCTATTTCACCATCGATGAGCTTCATGAATGCGGCGCCGCACTTGCCCGCAATGGCGTGGCAAGCCTTCCGGGTTTCTTCCCGTTCGAGTTTCGTCAGCGCCATCGCGAGAATGAACACGAGATTTTCCGCGTCTACAAGGTGACCGCCGCCGACGTCGAAGCCGGCGCCTCGATTACCCCCGCCGCGGAATGGCTGCTCGACAACCACTATCTCGTCGAAGAGTCGATTCAGGAAGTGCGGCGCGATTTTCCGCGCAGGTTCTACCGCCAGCTCCCGACCTTGGCCGTGGCCGGCACGACGATCCCGCGCACCATGGCGCTTGCCTGGCTCTATGTTGCCCACACCCACAGCACGGTGTCGCGCGAGAGCCTCACGGCGATGGTCGCCGGTTTCCAGAACCACGAGACCTTCAAGATCGGTGAACTCTGGGCGCTGCCGTCCATTCTCCGCTTCGTGCTGATCGAGAACCTGCGCCGCATCGCCATTCGCGTCGATCGTTCGCGGGGCATGCGCAAGAGGGCGAACGACGTCGCCGACCAGATCGTCCGGCTGGGCGATCCGGAGAAGTTCAACTCGGTGCTTTTGGAAGCCCAGCCGCTGACCGAAGACAATACCTTCGTGACGCAGCTTCTCTATCGCCTGCGTGACGGCTCGCAGACGTCCGGCTACGTGATCACCTGGCTCGAAGAACAGCTGGAAAAGCGCGGCAGCAACGTCGAGGAAGCGCTCGTCGCCGAGCAGAACCGCCTGTCGTCGGGCAATGTGACGATGAGCAACATCATCCGCAGCCTGCGCGAAATCGACGACAACGACTGGGCCGTCTGGTTCGAAAGCGTCAGCAAGCTCGACGATGCCCTGCGCGCCCGCTCGGATTACTCGTCGCTCGATTTCGGCTCGCGCAACAAGTATCGCAACACCATCGAAAAACTGGCTCGCCGCTCCGGCTACACCGAGCTGGAAGTCACCCAGATCGCGCTGGACATGGTCAAGGAACAGGCCGCGTCGGCGGAGGAAATCCCGCATGAGCCGAATGTCGGCGGGTTCCTGGTCGGCAAGCAGCGCCGGCTTCTGGAGCAGCGGATCGGCTACCGTCCGACTATCCTGCAAAGCATCATCCGCGTCAGCCGCAAGCTCGATTGGCTCGCGATTGCCGGCCCCAACATCATCCTGACGATCCTGGCGATGATTGCCGTCTATGCCTTCGTCAGCCCGATGGATATTCCGACGGGGGCAAAGCTGATCATGCTGCTCCTGTTCGCGCTTCCGGCTTCCGAAGGTGCTGCCGGCCTCTTCAATACGCTGGTCACGCTGTGCGTGACGCCCTCGCGTCTCGTCGGCTACGAGTTTCTCAACGGGATTCCGGAGGACGCGCGCACCCTCGTCGTCGTCCCCTGTCTGATCTCCAAGCGCGATCATGTCGACGAACTCGTGCGCAACATCGAGGTCCACTATCTCGCCAACCCGAAGGGCGAGATTTATTTCGCGCTGCTGAGCGACTGGACCGACAGCAAGGTCGAGGAAACGGCCACCGATCTGGACGTGCTCGACTATGCCAAGCGCGAGATCGACATCTTGAGCGCGCGTTATGCCCATGACGGCCGCACCCGCTTCTACCTCCTGCATCGCCGCCGCCTCTACAATGAGGCTGAGGGTGCCTGGATGGGCTGGGAGCGCAAGCGCGGCAAGCTGCACGAACTGAACCTGCTTCTGCGTGGCGACAGCGACACAAGCTTCCTGCCCGGCGCCAACACCGTGCCGGAAAACGTGCAGTACGTCATGACGCTTGATTCCGACACGCGCCTGATGCGCGATGCGGTGACCAAGCTCGTCGGCAAGCTCTATCATCCGATCAACCGTCCGGTCGTCGATCCGGTGACGCAGAAGGTAACCGCCGGTTACGGCATCCTGCAGCCGCGCGTCACGCCGTCGCTGACCACCGGCAACGAAGCCTCGGCCTTCCAACGCATCTTTTCGGTCAATCGCGGCATCGACCCTTATGTCTTCACCGTTTCCGACGTCTATCAGGACATCGCCGGCGAGGGCACGTTCACCGGCAAGGGTCTTTATCATGTCGACGCCTTCGAGGCGGCGCTGAAAGGCAAGATCGAGGAAAACGCCGTTCTCAGCCACGACCTCCTGGAGGGTTCGCTCGCCAAATGCGCGCTGGTGACCGACGTCGAACTGGTCGAGGATTTCCCGATCCGCTACGAAGTCGAGATGTCGCGCCAGCATCGCTGGGCGCGCGGCGACTGGCAGCTTCTGCCTTACATGTTCGATCTTTCCAACGGCGTCAGCATGCTTGGCCGGTGGAAGATGTACGACAACCTGCGCCGCTCGCTGATCCCCTGCGCATGGCTGGTCGCCTCTGTCATGGGCTGGTACTACATGCAGCCCACCCAGGCTCTGGTCTGGCAGTTCGTGCTGATCTTCAGCTTGTTCGTCGCGCCGACCCTTTCGCTCATCTCCGGCGTCATGCCGCGCCGCAACGATATCGTCGCGCGCGCTCATCTGCATGCGGTTCTGTCCGAAATCCAGGCAGCCAACGCACAGGTCGCGCTGCGCATCGTCTTCATTGCCCATGGCGCCGCAATGATGGCCGACGCCATCGTGCGCTCCCTCTATCGGACCTTCGTCAGCGGCAAGCTGATGCTCGAATGGCGCACGGCAGCGCAGGTGCAGGGCTCGGCCAGCGGTACGATCTGGGACTACTACCGCTCGATGTGGACCGCGCCGGGCCTCTCGGTGGTCTCGTTGCTGCTTGCGGCCATCTCCGATACCGGCCTCCCGTTCATTGGACTGCCGTTCGCCCTCCTCTGGGCGCTGTCTCCGGCCATTGCCTGGTTCGTCAGCCAGTCGGCCGAGACGGAGGACCAGCTGGTCGTGCCGGAAGACACCGTCGAGGAACTGCGCAAGATCGCGCGCCGCACCTGGCTCTATTTCGAGACGTTCGTCACGGCCGAGCAGAACTTCCTGCCGCCGGACAACTTCCAGGAAACCCCGCATCCGGTTCTGGCCGAGCGGACTTCGCCGACGAATATCGGCGTCTACCTTCTATCCGTCATGTCGGCCCGCGATTTTGGCTGGATCGGATTCGAGGAGACCGTCCGGCGCCTGGAAGAAACGGTCAGCACGATCGACCGGATGCCGAAATTTCGTGGCCATCTGTTCAACTGGTATACGACGAACCCGCTTGAAACGATGGAGCCGAAGTACATTTCGTCTGTCGACAGCGGCAACCTCGCCGGACATCTGATCGCCGTCTCCTCGATGTGCCGCGAATGGGCCGAAGCGCCCTCAGCGCACGTTCAGGGCAATCTCGACGGCATCGGCGATGTCGCATCGATCCTGTCGGAGGTGCTGGCCGAACTGCCGGATGACCGCAAGACCGTACGGCCGCTGCGACGGCTGTTGGACGAGCGGATCGCCGGGTTCCACAGTGCGTTGCAAGTGGTCAAGCGCGAGCAGGAATTCGCCTCCATCCGGGTGATCAACCTTGCGGTGCTCGCGCGTGACATTCAGAAGCTGACTGCCAACCTCGATCATGAAGTCCGCAGCGCGCAAAGTGGCGAAGTGAGGAAATGGGCCGGTATTCTCGTCAATACCTGCGAATCCCACATCGCCGACGGCGTCTTTGATCTCGATGCCATCGAGGTGCTGCGCCAGCGGCTGATCGTCGTGCGCGACAGGGCGCGGGATATTGCCTTCTCCATGGATTTCGGCTTCCTGTTCCGTCCGGAGCGGCGGTTGCTGTCGATCGGATATCGGGTAAACACGAACGAGCTGGACGAAGCCTGCTACGACCTGCTCGCCTCGGAAGCACGACTGACCAGCCTGTTTGCCATTGCCAAGGGCGATTTGCCCACCGAGCACTGGTACAAGCTCGGCCGTCCAATCGTGCCGATCGGCGCGCGCGGTGCGCTCGTTTCCTGGTCGGGCTCGATGTTCGAATATCTGATGCCGCCTCTGGTCATGCAGGAGCCGCAGGGCGGCATCCTCAACCAGACCAACAATCTGATCGTCAGGGAACAGATGAATCACGGCCGTCGTCTCGGCACGCCGTGGGGCATTTCGGAAGCGGCATTCAATGCCCGCGACCACGAACTGACTTATCAGTACACCAATTTCGGGGTGCCGACGCTCGGCCTCAAGCGCGGCCTCGGCCAGAACGCCGTCATCGCGCCCTATGCCTCGATCCTTGCCAGCATGTACGATCCGAAGGCGGCGCTCGCCAATCTGGAGCGGCTGCGAGCGGTCGGTGCGCTTGGCGCCTACGGTTTCCATGACGCCGTCGATTTCACCCCCACCCGCGTACCGGAAGGCAAGACCTGCGCCGTGGTGCGCAACTATTATGCCCACCACCATGGCATGTCGATCGCCGCCGTGGCCAACGTCGTCTTCAACGGCCGCCTGCGCGAGTGGTTCCACGCCGATCCGGTCATCGAAGCTGCCGAACTGCTGCTGCAGGAAAAGGCGCCGCGCGATATTCCGATCATCAACACCAAGAAGGAACCGGAATCGCTCGGCAAGGGCCAGGAAGATCTTCTTCGCCCCGAAATCCGCACCGTCAACAACCCGCTGATCAAGGATCGCGAAACCGTCTTCCTGTCGAATGGCCACTATTCGGTCATGCTGACGGCGACCGGCAGCGGCTATTCCCGCTGGAACGGCCAGACCGTCGCCCGCTGGAATGCCGATCCGAGCGAGGACCGCACGGGAACGTTCATCTTCCTGCGAGACACGGCGACCGGCAGCTGGTGGTCGGCGACGGCCGAGCCGCGCCGGGTGGAAGGCGAAAAGGCCATGATCCGCTTCGGCGACGACAAGGCCGAATTCATCAAGACCGTCGGTGACCTCACCAGCGAAGTCGAATGCATCGTCGCCACCGAGCACGATGCCGAAGGTCGCCGGGTGATCCTTCTCAACCGAGGCACGGAAGACCGCTTCATCGAGGTGACGTCCTATGCCGAGCCGGTGCTGACGACCGACGACACGGACAATGCCCATCCGCTGTTTGCCAAGATGTTCCTGCGCACCGAAATCGATCCGAAGGGCGACGTCATCCGCGTCACGCGCAACAAGCGCAGCCCCGGCGACCCGGATATGCAGGTCGCTCACCTGATAGTCGACAATGCCGGCAGCAGCCGCCATACGGAAGCCGAGACGGACAGGCGCCGGTTCATCGGGACGGGCCGGACACTCGCCGAGGCGCAGGCCTTCGACACCGACGCCAAGCTGTCCGGCACGGACGGCTATACGCTCGATCCGATCGTTTCGCTGCGCCGTATCGTGCGCGTTCCGGCCGGAAAAAAGGTCAGCGTGATCTTCTGGACCATCGCGGCGCCAGGGCGCGAGCAGATCGACAAGGCGGTCGATCGCTATCGCCATCCGGACAGCTTCAATCACGAGATGATCCACGCCTGGACCCGTTCCCAGGTGCAGATGCGCCATGTCGGCGTGACCTCGCAGGAGGCGGCAAGCTTCCAGACGCTTGGCCGCTACCTGACCTATCCCGACATGCAGTTGCGTGCCGACATCGCCACGGTTCAGGCCGGTCTTGCACCGCAATCGTCGCTGTGGCCGCTGTCGATTTCGGGCGACTTCCCGATCTTTTCCGTCCGCATCAACGATGACATCGACCTCGGTATTGCGCGTGAGGCCCTGAAGGCGCAGGAATATCTGCGCTCGCGCGGCGTCACGGCCGATCTCGTCATCATCAACGAGCGGGCCTCCTCCTACGCGCAGGACATGCAGCACACGCTCGATGCCATGTGCGAGAACCTGCGCCTGCGCCTGTCCGACAGCGCGCGCCAGCATATCTTCGCGGTCCGCCGCGATATCATGGAACCGCAGACGTGGTCGGCGCTTCTGGCCGCATCGCGTGCCGTCTTCCATGCCCGCAACGGCAAGATTTCCGATCAGATCTCCCGCGCGGAAAATCTGTTTGCCAAGCCGCTCAAGAAGAGCAAGATCGCCCTGCCGCTGCTTGCAGCTCCGGCCGCGGAAGGCGATGCGTTGCCTGCCAGAATTGACGGCGACGGGCTCGACTTCTGGAACGGCTATGGCGGCTTTTCCAGGGACGGCCGTGAATATGTGACGCGCCTGCGCGGCGGCGAAGCGACGCCGCAGCCGTGGATCAATGTCATTTCCAACGAAAGCTTCGGCTTCCACGTGGCGGCGGAAGGCGCTGCCTTCACCTGGGGCCGCAATTCCCGCGACTATCAGCTGACGCCTTGGACCAACGATCCGGTGATCAACCGGCCGGGTGAAGCGATCTTCGTGAGAGACATGGACAGCGGTGCTGTGCTCTCACCCTACGCCGCCCTGTCGCGGCGCAAGTCCGTGCTCTTCGAAACCCGGCATGGTCTGGGCTATTCGGTGTTCAACAGCATCCAGGACGGATTGGAGATCGAGGTCAGCCACGCCGTTCACCGCAAGGCGCCGGTGAAATACTGGCGGATGCGGTTGAAGAACCTCACGGGCGAAGCGCGCAGCCTGAAGATCTACGGCTATGCGGAATGGGTTCTCGGCAACAATCGCGGCAAGACGGCACCGTTCGTTCTGTCGCATCGCGACGAGGCAAGTGGGGCGCTGCTCGCGACCAACCCCTACAGCATCGACTATTCCGGCCGCACGGCTTTCCTGGCGTCTAGCGAAATGCCGGCGGGCTTCACGGCGAGCCGCCGCGACTTCATCGGCCTCGCCGGCAGCATCTACGCGCCAAAGGCGGTGCTTGACGGTACCTCGCTGTCGGGCGTGATCGACGCGGATGGCGATCCCTGCGCAGCGCTCGTTCTCGATCTTTCGCTGGAGCCGGGCGCAAGCCGCGAGCTGACCTTCTACGTGGGCGACGCCGACAATGCCGATCAGGCGCTCGAACATCTTGAAACGGCGCGCAGCACGCCATTCGAAACCGTCCTTGAGGCGTCCAACAGCTTCTGGCGGGATTTTACCGGCATCCTCCAGGTCGATACGCCCGACAAGGCGTTCAACAACATGGTCAATGCCTGGCTGCCCTATCAGAGCCTCGGCTGCCGTATCCTGGCTCGTTCGGCCTTCTACCAGGCCAGCGGTGCCTTCGGCTTCCGCGACCAGCTGCAGGACACGCTTGCCTTCATCGTTCACCGTCCGGAACTTGCGCGGGCCCAGATCCTCAACGCCGCGGCGCGGCAGTTTCCGGAGGGCGACGTCCTGCATTGGTGGCTGCCGGGCAACGGCTCGGGCGTCCGCACGATGATCTCCGACGACGTCGTCTGGCTCGGCCATGCCGTGCAGTATTACTGCAATGTAACGGGCACCCAGGACATTCTCGACGAGCAGGTCGCCTTCATCGAGGGGCCTCCGCTGGAAGCCGGCCAGCACGACAATTTCTTCCAGCCGCTGGTGTCCGGGCGGCGTGCAACGCTGTATGAGCACTGCGCGTTGGCACTCGACTTGGCGATTGCCCGCAAGGGAGAAAACGGATTGCCGTTGATCCTCGGCGGCGACTGGAATGACGGCATGAACCGTGTGGGTATCGAAGGGCGCGGCACCAGTGTGTGGCTTGGCTGGTTCCTTGCGGCCACCCTGCGCGCCTTCACCGAGATCGCGCGCCAGCGCTGCGATACCAGGCGGGTTGCCGCCTGGGAGACGCATCTCGCCAGTCTCAAGCAGGCACTGGAGACCGCCGGTTGGGACGGTGGGTACTATCGCCGGGGCTACTACGACGACGGGGCGCCGCTTGGCTCTGCCAACAGCAAGGAATGCCGCATCGATTCGATCGCGCAATCCTGGAGCGTCCTGTCCGGGGAAGGTGACCGCGCGCGTTCAGCGCAGGCGATGGACGCCGTGCTGGCCGAGCTTGCGGATGCCGACCACCAGATCATCCGCCTGTTCACGCCACCACTTTCCGAGACGGCGCAGGATCCGGGCTACATCAAGGGCTATCCGCCCGGCGTCCGCGAAAATGGTGGGCAATATACCCATGCTGCAACCTGGGTCGTGCTGGCGCTTGCAGCGCAAAACCGCACCGAAGACGCATGGCGCGCTTTCGAGATGCTCAATCCGGTCAACCATTCCAAGGATCGCCAAGGCGCTGATCACTATCGCGTCGAACCCTATGTGGTGGCTGCCGATATTTATGGCGACGGCGCTCTGACCGGCCGCGGCGGCTGGACCTGGTACACCGGTTCGGCGGCCTGGCTCTATCGGGCAGCAGTCGAAGGCATTCTCGGCATTCGCAGACAGGGCGGGACGCTGACGGTTCGCCCGGTCCTGCCGGACGCCTGGGATGGTTTCTCGGCGACGCTGACCATTGACGGAAAGGCGCAGGTAATTTCCGTGACGAAAGATGCGCAAAGCGGCGAGCCGATCGTCAGCATCAATAAAACTGTCACAAAAGAGGTGCATGAAAGCGTTTTGGTGTAGCTGCCGGCGCTACGTCGGACGTGCAGCCGGCTTTGCTTCGCAAGTTGCAAAGCCGGCTTCGTCTGATTGCCGGCAGTCGTATTGCGTCAAGGGGGCAGGGGCACTGAACTCGGACGAGAACATTCTGAATGCTTCAAAAACTGCAATTCGAACCGTCTGCCGATGACGGACATACCGGAACGAAGCGATCCATCCCTCCTAAGCGTGATACCCGCCTCGACGTGTTTCGCGCGCTTTGCCTCATCACCATCTTCGTCAATCATGTGCCGGGGCAATATCTCGAATATGTGACGACGAAGAACTTCGGCTTCTCCGATTCGGCGGAAGCCTTCGTGCTCATTTCGGGGCTTTCTGCGGGGCTCGCCTATGGGCAAAAATTCAATGTCGGCAGCCGCCTCGCGCTCAGCCTGAAGATCTGGCGCCGGGCGTTCACGCTCTACGTCGCGCATATCATGACCAGCATCATCACGCTGGCGATCTTCGCCGGCGGAGCGCTTTATTTCGGGCGGCAGGACCTGATCAGCGAGATCAATATTCGCCCGCTGGTCGACCACACGGAACAGGGCTTCGTTGCGATGGTCCTGCTGGGTCACCAGCTGGGCTACAACAACATCCTGTCGATGTATGCAGTCGTCTTCCTGCTTTTGCCGGGCATGCTCTGGCTCTACGGCCGCAGCCCCCTGCTGTTGTTCGTCGCGTCCGCCGCGCTCTGGCTTGCCGCCGGCATCTTCACGATCGTCCCGATCAATTTCCTCGATGAAGGCTATTGGTTTCTCAATCCATGGTCCTGGCAGTTCCTGTTCGTCATCGGCATGATCTGCATGATGCGCGCGCGTGCCGGCAAGCGCCTGCCGCGCCACCCGCTGCTCGTGGTGCTGTCCGCCAGCTATGTGACGCTGTCGTTCTTCTGGGTCGTGTTCTCCTGGTGGAACATCGATTTCTCCTATGGCCTGCCAGCCGTCCTGACGGGTTTCGACAAGACCTTCCTGTCTCTGACGCGCCTGCTGCATGTTCTGGCGCTAGGCTATCTGCTGGCAGTCTTTGCCGTTTTCGGCCGGATGGCGCGGCTGCGCCTCGATCATCCGCTGGTGATGATCGGCCGCCATTCGTTGCCGGTGTTCATCCTCGGCACGATCCTTGCCATGGCGGGGCAGGTGCTTCTGTTCGTCACGGGGCGTGACCCGCTCTGGGGCTCGCTGTTCGTCATCGTCGGCATAGGGCTCCATTTCGCCTATGCGCGTTATCTCGATTGGGTTGGCGGATTGTCGCAGCCCGAGGCGGTCAGGGCCTGAGGCAGGGTCTGCCGTCAAGGCGAACCTCTGGGGCGCCTGCTGGCTGCCGAGGCACCCCGCTTCGACAGCCTTGCGAAAGCCGCCTCGGCTTTCGTCGGCTGGCTGAGTGAAAGCCTGGCTTCATCCAACGGGCGACCTGTCGCGGGGCAACCCCGCATAAAAAATCCCCCCATGGCGGCGCCATGAGGGGAGATGTGGACGCGCATGCTGCGTGCAGGGTCAGGCCGCAGCGTGGCTCTTGCGGACGTCCTCGTCGGTAAGGATGCCGCTTGCGCGCAACAGCGATGCAAAGCGGCCGTTGCTGTGGCTGAGTTCGTTGAAGCCGCCCATCTCCACGATGCGGCCGTGATCCATGAAGATCACCAGGTCGGCCTCGCGCACCGTCGAAAGGCGGTGGGCGATGATGAAGGTCGTGCGGTCCTTGCGCAGGTTGTCGATCGCCGTCTTGACGCGGTTTTCCGTTTCGACGTCGAGCGCGCTGGTCGCCTCGTCGAGCACAAGGATCGGCGCATTCTTCAGGATTGCGCGGGCGATGGCGATGCGCTGGCGTTCGCCTCCGGAGAGCCGGTTGCCGCGTTCGCCCACCTTGGTGTCGTAGCCACCCTGACGACCTTCGATGAAGTCGGCCGCCGCTGCGGCCTGAGCTGCCTGCGCGACTTCGACCAGCGATGCGTCCTCGCGGCCAAGGCGGATGTTCTCGCAGATCGACCGGTTGAGCAGGCCTGCATCCTGGAAGACGGTGGCGATCGAGCGGCGCAGCGACTTGCGGGTCACCGTCGAGATGTCGACGCCGTCGATCAGGACCTTGCCGCTGGCCGGTTCGTGCACGCGCTGCAATAGGTTGACCAGCGTCGTCTTGCCGGCGCCGGTCGGGCCGACGATGGCGATCGTCTGGCCGGCCTTGGCTGTGAAGGAGACGTTGCGCAGGCCTTCGTTCGAGTTGGCGAAGTTGAACGACACGTCGCGGAATTCGACTTCGCCGCGGACATGGTTCAGCTCCCCGGCGTCGGCGGGCTCTTCCCGGTCGCGGACTGAATCCTCAAGGTTGAAGAAGTCCTCAAGCTTGGCGCGGGCTTCGAAAATCTGGGTCACGAAGGCCTTCATCTGGTCGAGACGCCCGATCAGAAGGCCGGCAAAACCGATGAAGGCAATGACGTCGCCAATACCCAGTTCGCCCTTCTGGACGAGGAAGGTACCGATGACGAGGATGGCCATCATGGAGATCGTCGAGGCCATGCGGTTCAGTGCGCTGGCCAGCGCCCACCAGTCGAGGACCGGCAGCTGGGCCGAGATCAGCTTCTGGGTAAAGTTCTTCAGTTCGCGGGTCTCTGCCTCGATGCGGTTGTAGCTGTGTACGACCGAGACGTTGCTGATCGAGTCGGAGACATGCGAAAAGACGGTATGATAGTGGTCCTCGACAGAGGCCTGGCCTTCCTTTGTGCGCGTCATCACGATCTTGCCGATCACCACGTAGAGAACGCCGAGCACGACGAGGACCAGCGACAGCCGGACGTCCATGGCAAAGGCTGTCGGGACGAGCAGCGTCAGCGCCACCGCGGTCGCCAGGTGCTGGCGCATGAATTCGAGCCAGAGGCCGAACAGCGTCTCGCAGGCGCGCAGCAGCGTGTGCAGGGCGTTGGAGGTGCCGCGCTGGCTATGCCACGAAAGCGGCATCGCGATGATGCGGCCGAAGGCTTCCGTGATCAGCGTCGAGCGGCGCGTATGCGCCAGCCGGTCGGCTTCGCGGGCGACCAGAACGAAAGCGATCGTGTTGAAGACGCCGAGACCGGCCCACATCAGGAGCATCGGTGTCACGGCCTGTTTGGATGAGATCGCGTCGATGATGCGGCCGAACAAAATGGGCTCTGCAATCGTAATCACCGCCAGCACGATGTTGGCGAGAACAATGGCGGAGACGCGAAGTTTGTGGACGGCAAGATACTGAAGCGCTCTTGCATAGACCTGGAACAATGACACTGTCTTATCCCTCTTGGGCAGTTGGTTGCGGTGCAATGAAAAGCAACAGGACATTCGCATCGCGGTATAAGTTACTGAGAACGAAGGATATCCTCCGGAAGTGAACATCGTGAACCATCATCCTTGATGACCCCGCTTAGTTCTTCACGGTAAATCTCCAGTTCTTCCTTTGTCTTCCATGGCAAAACAAAACATCGTCTTGATCAACTTTCAGGTCGAACGAACAAGCCCATCTGTGATAAATACCGGGAGAGACAAATTGCACGTGTCGTCCGGTAAAATTATTCATAGTTTGCTATTTTTCGCGCCTTGCGGGTGAACGGCGATGCGGTGTTAGGTGGCTCCATGGCTGACGGAGGGATTATTGCGATTGCAACATGAATGGGTGCTGAACAGGACATTCATGTTGCGCTGCGGTGGGCGCTGCCGAAAGACTGGAATGAATTTTTTCAAGGGGCATTTATGAATATTACGTTGCTGGTGCAGTTTCTGGCGCTGATCGACGAAATGACGAGCAGGGACGAAATCGTTCAGGAGTTCGAGCGGGTCCTGGACCGCTACGGCTTTGACTACTACGGAGTAGTCCGCCAGCCGAAGCCGAATGAAAATCCCATGAGCCTGCTGCTCGCCGGGCGCTGGCCGGACGGCTGGCCGCAGATCTACATCAAGAAAAAATACGTCATCATCGACCCTACGATACGCTTTCTCGGCCATGCGCAGCGCGGTTTCCGCTGGCGCGAAACGCTGGTTGCCTTCCGCTCTGATCCGCACCGCAAGCGCATGGAACGCATGATGGTCGAGGCGCGCGGCTATGGCCTTCACGACGGGTACATTTTTCCCGTCCACGGGCGTCGCGGACTGCTCGGCAATTTGTCGCTCGGCGGCCGCGTTGTCGATCTCAGCCCGGTGGAGATGAGCCTGTTCGACGGCATTGCCAAGAAGATCTTCTGGCGGCTTCTCGAACTGACCGATCCGGCGGTTCTCGCCGACATGGTCTCCACCGTCGATGTGCAGATGACCCGCCGCGAGATGGAAGCGTTGAACTATCTGGCCGACGGCATGACCTCGAACGAGATCAGCCGGATCCTCGACATCTCCAACCATACCGTCGACTGGTACATGAACGGCATCCAGGAGAAACTGCGCGCGAAAAACCGCCACCACGCGGTTGCCCTATCGTTCCGCCTGGGATTGATTTCCTGACGAAATTGAACGCCCTTGTGTCGACTCTGAAATTGAACTTCCTGTCATGAACCGCTAATAGTCCTTTTCGCGGTGCAGCATGACCGCGTTCAAGTCTTGAGGAGTCCGACTTGCCCATTTCAAAGATCCTTGTCGCCAATCGTTCCGAAATTGCCATCCGCGTGTTTCGCGCTGCAAACGAGCTGGGAATAAAAACGGTTGCGGTATGGGCGGAGGAGGACAAGCTCGCGCTGCACCGGTTCAAGGCGGACGAAAGCTACCAGATCGGCCGCGGCCCGCATCTCCCACGCGATCTCGGTCCGATCGAGAGCTATCTGTCGATCGATGAAATCATCCGCGTCGCCAAGCTGTCGGGCGCCGATGCCATCCATCCGGGCTACGGCCTTCTGTCGGAAAGCCCGGAATTCGTCGATGCCTGTAAGGCGGCCGGCATCATCTTCATCGGGCCGTCGGGTGACACGATGCGGCGCCTCGGCAACAAGGTCGCCGCCCGCAATCTGGCGATCGAGATCGGCGTGCCAGTCGTGCCGGCGACCGAACCATTGCCGGACGATCCTGCCGAGATCCAGCGGCTCGCCGGAGAAATCGGCTATCCGGTGATGCTGAAGGCTTCCTGGGGCGGCGGCGGGCGCGGCATGCGCGCGATCCGCGACCCCAAGGACCTGATCCGCGAGGTGACGGAAGCCAAGCGCGAGGCAATGGCCGCTTTCGGCAAGGACGAGGTCTATCTGGAGAAACTGGTCGAGCGTGCCCGCCATGTCGAAAGCCAAGTGCTCGGCGATACCCACGGCAACGTGGTGCACCTGTTTGAGCGGGATTGCTCCGTCCAGCGCCGTAACCAGAAAGTCGTCGAGCGCGCTCCGGCTCCCTATCTCACGGAAGCGCAGCGCCAGGAACTGGCCGGCTATTCGACCCGGATCGCCCAGGCGACGAACTACATCGGCGCCGGTACCGTCGAGTACCTGATGGACATGGATACCGGCAAATTCTACTTCATCGAGGTCAATCCGCGCATCCAGGTCGAGCATACCGTCACCGAAGTCGTGACCGGCATCGACATCGTCAAGGCGCAGATCCACATCCTCGACGGCTTTGCCATCGGGACGCCGGAATCGGGCGTGCCGAAACAGGAGGACATCCGTCTCAACGGCCATGCGCTGCAGTGCCGCATCACCACCGAAGATCCGGAACAGAACTTCATCCCGGACTATGGCCGCATCACCGGCTACCGCTCGGCGTCCGGCTTCGGTATTCGCCTCGACGGCGGCACGGCCTATCCGGGAGCTGTCATCACGCGCTTTTACGATCCGCTGCTGGTCAAGGTCACCGCGTGGGCGCCGAATCCCGCAGAGGCGATCGCCCGCATGGACCGCGCCCTGCGTGAATTCCGTATTCGCGGGGTGGCGACGAACCTCACCTTCCTGGAAGCGATCATCAGCCACCCTAAATTCAAGGACAATTCCTACACCACCCGCTTCATCGACACGACGCCCGAGCTGTTCCAGCAGGTCAAGCGCCAGGACCGCGCAACCAAGCTCTTGACTTACCTCGCCGACGTGACGGTCAACGGGCACCCGGAAGCCAAGGGCCGGCCGAAGCCGAGCGCGGATGCGGCAAAGCCGATCGTCCCCCACAGCAAGGCAGCGATTGTCGACGGCACCAAGCAGAAGCTCGATGCACTCGGTCCGAAGAAGTTCGCCGAGTGGGTGCGGGCGGAAAAGCGCGTGCTCTTGACCGACACGACCATGCGCGACGGCCATCAGTCGCTGCTCGCCACCCGCGTGCGCACCTATGACATCGCCCGGGTCGCCGGTACCTATGCCCGTGCCCTGCCCAACCTGTTCTCGCTCGAATGCTGGGGCGGCGCCACCTTCGACGTGTCAATGCGCTTCCTGACCGAAGATCCCTGGGAGCGTCTCGCCAGGGTGCGCGAGGATGCGCCGAACCTGCTCTTGCAGATGCTTTTGCGCGGCGCCAATGGCGTCGGCTACAAAAACTATCCCGACAATGTCGTCAAATACTTCGTCCGCCAAGCGGCAAAGGGCGGCATCGACGTGTTCCGGGTGTTCGACTGCCTCAACTGGGTCGACAACATGCGCGTCTCGATGGATGCGGTCGCCGAGGAGAACAAGATCTGCGAGGCGGCGATCTGCTATACCGGCGACATCCTCAATTCGGCCCGGCCGAAATACGACCTGAAATACTACACCGCGCTGGCAACCGAGCTGGAAAAGGCCGGCGCGCACATGATCGCGCTGAAGGACATGGCCGGCCTGCTGAAGCCGGCGGCGGCGATGGTGCTTTTCAAGGCTCTGCGCGAGGCGACCGACCTGCCGATCCATTTCCACACGCATGATACCTCGGGCATTTCCGCCGCGACCGTCCTTGCCGCTGTGGATGCCGGGGTCGACGTCGTCGATGCGGCGATGGACGCCTTCTCCGGCAACACCTCGCAGCCCTGTCTCGGCTCGATCGTCGAGGCGCTGCGCGGGTCCGAGCGCGATCCGGGCCTTGATCCCGAGTGGATCCGCCGCATCTCCTTCTACTGGGAAGCGGTGCGCAACCAGTATGCCGCCTTCGAAAGCGACCTCAAGGGGCCGGCTTCGGAAGTCTATCTGCATGAAATGCCGGGCGGCCAGTTCACCAACCTCAAGGAACAGGCCCGCTCGCTCGGGCTGGAGACCCGCTGGCACCAGGTGGCGCAGGCCTATGCCGATGCCAACCAGATGTTCGGCGACATCGTCAAGGTGACGCCGTCCTCCAAGGTTGTGGGCGATATGGCGCTGATGATGGTCTCTCAGGACCTGACGGTCGCCGATGTCGAGAACCCGGCCAAGGACGTCTCCTTCCCGGATTCGGTCGTGTCGATGCTGAAGGGCGATCTCGGCCAGCCGCCGGGCGGATGGCCGAAGGCGCTGCAGGCAAAGGCGCTGAAGGGCGAGAAGGCCTATACCGCGCGTCCCGGTTCGCTGCTTGCGGATGCCGATCTCGACAAGGAGCGCAAGGACATCGAGACCAAGCTGGAGCGCAAGGTCAGCGACTTCGAATTTGCCTCCTATCTGATGTATCCGAAGGTCTTCACCGACTATGCGCAGGCCGCCGAAACCTACGGTCCGGTCTCGGTGCTGCCCACGCCCGCCTATTTTTACGGGCTGTCGGCCGGCGAGGAGCTGCTGCCGGAACTTGAAAGAGGCGTGTCGCTGGTCATCCTGCACCAGGCCAAGAGCGAGCCGGACGAGCAGGCCATGGTCAAGGTGTTCTTCGAGCTCAACGGCCAGCCGCGCCTGATCAAGGTGCCGGACCGCAACCGCTCGGCCTCCAGCGCCGCGCGCCGCAAGGCGGAAGCCGGCAACGCCGCCCATCTGGGCGCGCCGATGCCGGGCGTCATCTCCACCGTCGCCGTTCATGCCGGCCAGGCGGTCAAGTCCGGCGACGTGCTGCTTTCGATCGAGGCGATGAAGATGGAGACGGCGCTGCACGCCGAGAAGGACGGCACGATCGCCGAAGTTCTTGTGCGCACCGGCGACCAGATCGACACGAAGGACCTCTTGATCGTCTACGGGGGGTGACCGACACCCGTTCTCCGTGAGACTGTCCCTGTTCTCACCGTCATCCCGGTATTGAGCCGGGATCCAGCCGCGGCATCAGCCGCGTTGGAGACCACCTCGGGAGAAAAACGGGGATGATTTAAGCGATGGAGCATCCTCGTTCGGCTTGCGGCCAGTCGCTAACCTCTTGCTCCGTCATCCTCGGGCTTGACCCGAGGATCCAGATGTAATGGCCACTGCGTATCTCCGATATCCGGAGCATGGATCCTCGGGTCAAGCCCGAGGATGACGACTTTTGGAGGGGGTGGGAGCGTGCCCTATCCTCAAATTTCGTAGTCGTTGCCCATGTTGAGCGAGGAAATGAACTTCTTCGTGCGTTCCCGCTGCGGCGCCTGGAAGATGTTTTTCGGCGGGCCGCTTTCGACAATCAGGCCGCCGTCGAGGAACAGCACCTGGTCGGCGACTTTCGAGGCGAGCCGCAGGTCGTGGGTGGCCATGATCATCGTCGTGCCCTCGGCCGCGAGCCGGTTCAGGACCTCGACGACTTCCTCGGCCAGTTCCGGGTCGAGCGCCGAGGTCGGCTCGTCGCAGAGCAGCACGCGCGGCGAAGGGGCCAGCGCCCGGGCGATCGCCACGCGCTGCTGCTGGCCGCCGGAGAGCGTCGCCGGCCAGGCATCGGCCTTGTGGGCCATGCCGACCTTTTCCAAAAGTTCGTGCGCCCGCGCCCGTGCCCTGTCCTTCGGCCATTTCAGGACGGTCACCAGCCCTTCCATGACATTCTCGATCGCTGTCTGGTGCGGGAAAAGCTGGAAGTTCTGGAAGACCATCCCGGTCTGGCGGCGCAGGCGCTGAATGGCGTCCCAGCCGGTCTTCCTGTTTGGGGAGAACTCGATGCGCTCCTCGCCCAGCCGGATCGCGCCGGATGTCGGGATTTCGAGCAGGTTGACACAGCGAAGCAGCGTGCTCTTGCCGCCGCCTGAGGGGCCGACCAGCGCGGTGACGGTGCCTTCGGCGATGGTGATGCTGATGTCCTTCAGGACGACATTGTCGCCGAAGCGCTTTTCGATATGGGTGAGCTCGATCATGTGCGCGCCTCCAGGAAGCCGCCATAGCGGGCAAAGCGGTTTTCCAGCCGCACCTGCAGGGCGGAGAGAACGGAGCTGAGCGCCAGGTAGATCAGCGCCGCCTCGATATAGAGGATCAGCGGTTCATAGGTGGTGGCAACGATGCGCTGTGCCGTCTGGAACAGTTCCGGCACGGTGATGGCAGCGGCGAGCGAGGTGTCCTTGACCAGCGAAATGAAGGTGTTGGACAGCGGCGGCACGGCAACGCGGGTCGCCTGCGGCAGGATGGTGCGGCGCATCGCCTGGCCCCAGCTCATGCCGATCGAATAGGCCGCCTCCCACTGGCCGCGCGGTACCGAGGAGATGACGGCGCGGATGATTTCGGACGTATAGGCGCCGATGTTGAGCGTGAAGCCGATCAGCGCCGCGGGAAAGGCGTCGAGCAGGATGCCGAGGCTCGGCAGGCCGTAGAAGATGACGAAAAGCTGGACGAGCAGCGGCGTGCCGCGAATGACCCAGACGTAGAACCGCGCCACGGCAACCAGCGGCTTGGCCCCGAACAGACGGGCAATCGCCGTCAAGAGCCCGAGCGCCAGGCCAAGAGCGAACGACAGCAGCGTCAGCGGGATGGTGAAGATCAGTCCGGCCCGCAACAGCGGCAGGAGCGAATCGAGCATGAGTTGGAGCCAGGAGGGCACGATCTTCTTCCTCGAAAGGTCTTTCTAATATCGGCAAATACCCCTCCCCAACCCCTCCCCACAAGGGGGAGGGGCTTCAATGCCGCGCATTCTCGATTTTCGGACACTCGGCGGGGGAGAGGCTAATTCTTGGCGGAGAAATGTTGCTACGGGTAAACCCCTCCCCCTTGTGGGGAGGGGTTGGGGAGGGGTCTTCCCCTAATTTACTTCGAAACGTCGGCGCCGAAATACTTTTTCGAAATCGCGTCGTAGGTGCCGTCGGACTTGATTTCTACCAGCGCCTTGTTGATCGCGTCGAGAAGCTCAGGCTCGCCCTTGCGGATGATGATGCCGGAATAGTCGGCATTCGCCTGCTCGGCGGCGATCTTCACCGGCGCATCCGGTTTGTGCTTCTTGAAATCGAGGAACGACAGACTGTCGTTGATCGTCGCATCGGTGCGACCGGTCAGCACGAGCTGGATCGACTGGTCGAAGCCATCGGTGCCGACGAGTTCGGCGCCGGAAGCCTCGGCCAGCTTGCCGAAGTTGCTGGTCAGCGACTGCGCCGCCTTCTTGCCCTTGAGGTCCGGGAAATCCTTGATCTCCTCATTGTCGGTCTTGACGATCAGCACGGCCTTGGAGGCGATATAGGGCTCGGAGAAATCGTATTTCTTCTTGCGCTCCTCGGTGATGCCGACCTGGTTGATCACCGTGTCGTAGCGGTTGGCATCGAGGCCGGCGATCAGCCCGTCCCACTTACCTTCGAGGAACTCGGCCTTGACGCCCAGCTTGCTGGCGATCGCTTCGCCGATCTCGACGTCGAAGCCGACGAGCTTGCCGCTTTCGTCGTGATAGGTGAAGGGTGCGTAGGTACCCTCGGTGCCGATCTTCAGCGCCCCGGCCGACTTGATGGCCTCAAGGTTTTCGCCGGCAAGGGCCGGAGCGATCGAAACCAGCTGCGCGATTGCCGCGGCGGCGAGAAGTGTGTGAACCCATTTCATTGTCTTTTTCCATCTTTCTGTCCGGCCCGTCGCCGGTGTGAGAGGACAATCGCATATGGTCCCGCCGCCGACAGCGCACAAAACTTCAATTGTGCGGCGCAGCAGCGAAAGGTTTTCTCAAATTACGGCCGTTTCCACGCAAAATTGGCGCCGATCGCTCAAATTCAAGGCGGCCTGGCGGTTTTCGCGGCAAATTTTGCCAGCAACCCTCACAATTCGGTTGAAGTGCCAGGAAAACCTTTGTATGCCTGTTTGTGCCGATTTATCCGTAATCATGCACGATGTGACCAACCATGCAGGCAGAATTGCTTCTTCAGCAACGTCAACGGCTGATCCAGGACCGCCTGCGGGCGTCCGGGCGGGTGCTGGCTGTCGATCTCGCGCAGGAATTCAACGTCTCCGAAGACACGATTCGCCGTGATCTGCGCGAGCTTGCCGCCGCAGGGCTTTGCGAGCGGGTCTATGGCGGCGCGCTGCCGGTTACGCCCGGCAGCACCACCCTTGCCCAGCGTGTCGGCGAGGCGCCGGAGCGCAAGGCCGCACTTGCCTGGGCCGCGCTTGCCTTCATCAAACCCGGAACAACCGTCTTCTTCGACGCAGGCTCCACAAATCTGGCGATTGCCAAGGCCCTGCCGGACGATCTGGAGCTGACGGCGGTGACGAACACGCCGCTGATTGCCGCCGCACTGATGGACAAGCCAGGCATTGACCTGATCGTCATCGGCGGCAAGATCGACCGGCGTGTCGGCGCTGCGGTCGGCGCCAGGGCGCAGCGCGACATCGAGACGCTGCGACCCGACCTGTGCATTCTCGGCGCGTGTGGCGCCGATATCGACGCTGGCCTCACCGTCTTCGAATACGAGGATGCCGAATTCAAGCGGCTTGTCGCGCTCGGCAGCGCATCGGTGCTGGCGGCAATCACCAACGACAAATTCGCGACCTCGGCGCCACACAGGGTCATCGCGGCAGCTCAATGCTCGGCGCTCATTGTCGAGCACGATGCGCCGGCAGATGCCATCGATCGCTACGAAGCGGCCGGCATTGCTATCGCCCACGCCCGAAAGACCAAGGCATGAGAATCGCTCACGTCGCCCTTTGGACAGCCGACCTCGATGGCCTTTGCCGTTTCTGGGCCGAGACGTTCGGCGCAGTCGTGGGTGATCTCTACGAGAGCGCCCGCCGGCCGGGCTTCAGTTCGCGCTTCCTGACGCTGACGGGCGGCCCCTCGATCGAGGTGATGCAGGGGCCCTGGATCACGAAAGAGGTGCTTCAGGAACGGCAGGGCTACGCCCATCTGGCGTTGTCGCTCGGCAGTCGCGAGGCCGTGGATGCAATGGCGGAGCAGGCGGCGTCGTCAGGAATACTCATCTCTCCCGCCCGCATGACGGGCGATGGCTTCTACGAGGCGGTCCTCAAGGACCCCGACGGCAATCTCATTGAAATTACGGTTTGAGTCCGCACGTACGACACAGGAAAAGATCATGGATCAACGCAACACCCTCCGGCCGCAAGCCGCCGTGCGCTCGCCCTACATGCCGAAAACCCGTCTCGCCGTGTCGCTGCTGTTCCTGATGAACGGCTTCGTCACCGGAAGCTGGGCGCCGAAGATCCCGGAATTCAAGGAGAAGCTCGGCATCGGCGAGAGCGTGCTCGGTCTGCTGATCCTCGCCTTCGGCATCGGCTCGCTGGTGCTGATGCCGATCGCCGGCGGTTTTATCGCCCGGTTGGGCTCGCAGAAGGTGGTGAAGGTTACCGCCATCATCCTGTCGCCGCTTCTCCTGCTCCTGACGCTTTTGCCGAATGTCTGGACGGCAGCGATCGGCATGTTCCTGCTCGGCGGCTTCGTCGGCGCCATGGATGTGGCGATGAATGCCAATGCGGTCGAGGTGGAGAAGTCGATGCGCCGGGCGATCATGTCGTCATGCCACGCTTATTGGAGCCTTGGCGGTCTCATCGGCTCGGCAAGCGGCGGTGTCATCATGGCGCAATTTGGCGTGTTGCCGCACGCGATCCTCGTCACGCTGTTCTGCCTTGTGGTGCTTGGCCTTGCCTGGCCGATGATTCTGCACGACCGGCCGCATCCCGATGTCGCCAAGCAGAAGCTGCGTCTGCCGATGACGCCGCTTCCATGGCTGATCGGTCTCGTGGCACTGTTTTCGATGATACCCGAAGGCAGCGTGCTGGATTGGGGCGCTCTCTACCTGCGCAACGAACTCGGCGCCTCGGTCGCTCTGTCCGGCTTCGGCTTTGCCGCCTTTTCCGCGACCATGGCGATCATGCGCTTTGCCGGCGATCACGTGCGCGACCGCTTCGGCGGCGTAAAGACCCTGCGCGTCTGCACGCTGACGGCACTGGTCGGCCTCGTCCTTGCCGGTCTTGCGCCCAACGCGCCGCTGGCCATCTTCGGCTTTGCGCTGGCCGGCGTTGGCATTTCCAACATGGTGCCGATCGCCTTTTCCGCCGCAGGCAACATGCCGGGACTGGCCCCGGGCATCGGGCTGTCGGTCGCCACCTTCATGGGTTATTCCGGCATGCTGTTTGCGCCGTCACTGATCGGCTTCATCGCCGAGCACACCGGTTTTTCGATCATCTTCACCTGCATCCCGGCCTTGTTCATCGTGGTGCTTCTCTTGTCGCATCATGCGGTTCACGCCGATCCGAAAGGGCACGACTGAGGTCAACATGCGGCCTTGCGGTCATCAATTCGCCGTCAATCCATGATGTTGCCGTTGACAAGGCGGCCTTCCTCATCCACCTCAGGGGAAATCGCCGCAACAGCACGTGCAAGGGGCCTTCATGTCTTCCGCCTTCGATTTTGAGCCGCAGCCGCGCCGCGCCTCCGTCGCCGTCGATGTCGGTGGCGTGATCGTCGGGGGAGCTGCACCCGTCGTCGTGCAGTCGATGACCAATACCGACACGGCAGACGTCGACGCCACCGTCGCGCAGGTCGCAGCGCTTAATCGTGCCGGCTCCGAACTGGTGCGCATCACCGTCGATCGCGACGAAAGTGCAGCCGCCGTGCCGAAGATCCGCGAGCGGCTCGAGCGCCTTGGCCTCGACGTGCCGCTGATCGGCGATTTCCATTATATCGGCCACAAGTTGCTCGCCGACCATCCGGCCTGCGCCGAGGCGCTGGCGAAATACCGCATCAATCCCGGTAATGTCGGCTTCAGGGACAAGAAGGACAAGCAGTTCGCCGCCATCATCGAGCGCGCCATCGAATTCAACAAGCCGGTGCGCATCGGCGTCAACTGGGGCTCGCTCGACCAGGAACTGTTGACGCGGATGATGGACGACAACCAGGCGAAGGGATTTCCGCTGACGGCCAGCCAGGTCATGCGCGAGACCATCGTCCAGTCGGCGCTGATCTCGGCGGAGCTGGCGGAGGAAATCGGCCTGGCGCGCAATCGCATCATCCTCTCGGCCAAGGTCTCGAACGTACAGGACCTGATCGCCGTCTATGCGATGCTGGCCGCCCGTTCCGACCATGCCCTGCACCTCGGCCTGACCGAGGCCGGCATGGGCTCCAAGGGCATCGTCGCATCCGCCGCCTCGCTCGGCATCCTGATGCAGCAGGGCATCGGCGACACGATCCGCATTTCGCTCACCCCCGAGCCCGGCGGCGACCGCAGCCGCGAGGTGCAGGTGGCGCAGGAGCTCTTGCAGGTCATGGGCTTCCGGCAGTTCATCCCGGTCGTTGCCGCCTGTCCCGGCTGCGGCCGCACGACCTCGACGGTGTTCCAGGAGCTTGCCCGCAAGATCGAGGACGATATCCGCCGCAACATGCCGGTCTGGCGTGAAAAATATCCGGGCGTCGAAGGCCTGAAGGTTGCGGTCATGGGCTGCATCGTCAATGGCCCGGGCGAAAGCAAGCATGCCGATATCGGCATCTCGCTGCCCGGCACCGGCGAGCTTCCGGCAGCCCCGGTCTATATCGACGGCAAGAAGGCGATGACGATCCGCGGCACCAACATCGCCGGCGATTTCGAGGCGCTCGTCAACGACTATATCGAGAAGCGCTTCGGCCGGGGCCAGGCGGCCGCCGAATAGGCTACAGCTTGGCCGTCAGCAACCGCAATCCGGCAAAAGCGAAGAAGCCGGCCATCGCGCCTTCGATCCCGCGGCGCGCCTTGCGGTAGACCCGGTTCACCGCGCCGAGTGAAAACAGAAGCGCAAAGCCGGTGAACACTGCGACGCCGAGCACCATACAGCCGGCGATGAATGCTGCGGTGACACCGACCGGCGCGTCCTTCGGCATGCCGAGCGAGACAAGCATGATCCAGTTGAAAATGGCCTTCGGGTTCGTCAGGTGGATACCCAATCCCTTGAGGTAGAGCCGGTGCAGGGAGGGGGCACCCTCGTTCTCCGCGATGTCCCTCGGTGGCTCTTTTCGAAGTGCCGCCCTCAGCGCGTGGAACGCCAGCCACAGCAGATAGAGACCGCCGGCTATCTTCAGGATGACCAGCGCCTGGCCGTAGGAGCGGATCAGCGCGGAAAGCCCCGCTGCCGTCAGCATCGCCCAGATGTAGGAACCGGTCAGCACGCCCAGCGCCAGCGCCACGCCGGAGCTTCTCCCGCGGCTGATCGACGTGCCGATGATGGCAAGCACAGCCGGGCCGGGCGAGGCGGTGGCGATTAGATAGGCGCCCCAGGCGACCATGAGCTGCGGCAGATAGGGCAGGAGGGAGGACATGGGCGATTTTCCGACGGTTTTTTCGGCGCCACTATGCCCCCGTTATTCCATTCGGTGAAACAGGCATTTTGTCGTGGTGACAATATTGCGTCAAAGAATGTCGTCGAGAGCCTCGATGAGCCGGCTACATTCCTCCGGCGTGCCGATCGAGATGCGCAGGAAATCGGAAATACGCGGCTCGGGGAAGCGGCGCACGAGCACCGCCCGCTCGCGCAGGCCCTTTGCCAGTGCCTCGCCGCTGTGGTCCGGGTGGCGGGCAAAAACGAAGTTGGCCTGCGAAGGAAGCACCGCAAAGCCCCGCTGGCGCAGTGCACCGGAAACGCGGTCTCGCGAGGCGATGACGGCATGGCGTGTCTCGTCGAACCACGCGGTGTCTTCGATGGCGGCGGTGGCGCCCGCCTGCGCGATGCGGTCCAACGGATAGGAGTTGAAACTGTCCTTGACGCGCTCCAGCGCATCGATCAGTGGCCGCTGGCCAATGGCATAGCCGACCCGCAGGCCCGCCAGCGAGCGTGACTTGGACAGGGTGTGGATGACCAGCAGATTGTCGTATTTCCGGGTGAGGGGGATCACGCTCTCGCCACCGAAGTCGATATAGGCTTCATCGATCACCACCGGCTGCTGGGGATGCGCTGCTAGAAGGGTCTCGATCGCCGACAGCGGCAGGCCGATGCCGGTGGGCGCATTCGGGTTGGGCAGGATGATCGCGCCGCAGGGACGGTCATAATCACCGATGTTGATGCCGAAATCGTCGTTCAGCGGGATTTCCACTGCCTCGATGCCGAAGAGGCGGCAATAGGTCGGGTAGAAGCTGTAGGTGATGTCGGGATAAAGCAGCGGCTTCTCGTGCTTGAGCAGCGCCACGAAGGCATGTGCCAGCACCTCGTCGGAACCGTTGCCGACAAAGACCTCGTCCGGCAAGACGCCGTAGGTCCTGGCGATCGCTTCGCGCAGTGCAACCGCGCCCGGATCCGGATAAAGCCTCAGCGTATCGGCGACGGCCGCCTGCATGGCGGCGATTGCCTTGGGCGACGGACCATAGGGGTTCTCGTTGGTGTTGAGCTTGACGAGATTCTCGATGCGCGGCTGCTCGCCTGCGACATAGGGCTTCAGCGTGCCGACGATCGGCGACCAGAACTTGCTCATTCGTCAACTCCTGCGATTGGCGACGAAACGGGCGGCCTCGTTGAGAATGTCCGCCTGCTCACCGAACGGCTCAAGCAGTGTGGCAGCCTCCTGCACCAGCCGCGCGAGCTGGGCCTCGGTCCAGTCCTTCCCGTGCAGGGCAACGAGCGTGCCCTTGCCGCGGGCAGCGTCCTTGCCGGTCGCCTTTCCCATCGTCTCCGCGTCCGCCGTAAGGTCGAGAAGGTCGTCGGCCAGCTGGAAGGCAAGGCCGATCTTTTCGCCGTATTGCCGCATCAACCGCCGATCGGCATCGGAGCTGCCGGCGATGATGGCGCCGGCCTCGCAGGCAAAGCGGATCAGGGCGCCGGTCTTCATCGCCTGCAGCGTGGTGATGCCCGTCTCGTCGAGCGCCAGTCCTTCCGCCGCCAGGTCGAGGGCTTGGCCGCCGGCCATGCCGCCGATGCCCGAGGCACGCGCCAATGCGAGCACCAACTCGGTCTTCTGCCGGTCCTCAAGCCTTGTTTCCGGTGCGGCGATGATGTCGAAGGCGAGCGTCAGCAGGCTGTCGCCGGCGAGAATCGCGTTTGCCTCGCCATGAGCGATATGCACGGTCGGCTGGCCGCGGCGCAAGTCATCGTCGTCCATGGCCGGGAGATCGTCGTGGACCAGCGAATAGCTGTGGACGCATTCCAATGCCGCGCCTATGCGCAAGGCGGCCTGTGCATCGCCGCCGAGAAGGGCCGCACTCTCCATCACCAGGAACGGGCGCAGGCGCTTGCCGCCGTTCAGCACGCCATGGCGCATGGCCGCCAGCAGCGGTTCCGGCCGGGCGATTTCATCCGGTTGTGCCGTGTCGGTGAGAATGCCGGCCAGACAGGCCTCGACCTCTGCAGCATTGTTCTTCAGGCGGATTTTGAAGGATGCGGAGTTTTCGCTCATGCGGCGCTCTTTGGCATGACTGCAAGGCCGCTGGCAACGGGATTTTACCATGTCGCCAGAGGTCGGCGCGGCCTGCGGTGCAAACCTTAGAAAACCGTTCAATTTTGCCCGTACTTGCTCTATGAGAATTTTATGGATTATCAGGCGGGCGTCTCAGGGGTGGTGGACATCGTACCGGAAACTCGGGAAGAGGAAGAGGACGTGTCTTCCAGTCGTTCGCGGGGGTGGCGCGATATCTTGCGTCGGCACTGGCGCCGCATGCTGTTGATCGCCGCCGCCATCGTCCTCCTGCCCTATGTCTTGATCATCCTCTATATCCCGAGCTTCATTCACCCGATTTCGACGCTGATGCTGCGCGATATCTTGTTTCTGCGCGGTTATGACCGCCAATGGGTCTCCTTCGACGAGATTTCGCCCAATCTCGTGCAATCGGTGATGATGTCCGAAGACGGCCAGTTCTGTATCCATGACGGCGTCGACTGGGTGCAGATGCGCGGCGTCGTCACGGATGCGCTGGAGGGCGAATCCACCCGCGGCGCCTCGACCATCCCGATGCAAACGGCAAAGAACCTGTTTCTCTGGAACGGCCGCTCCTTCATCCGCAAGGGGATGGAGCTTCCCCTGGCGCTTGTTGCGGATTTCGTCTGGAGCAAGCAGCGGATAATGGAGCTTTATCTCAACGTGGCGGAATGGGGTCCGGGAATTTATGGCGCCGAAGCTGCGGCCCGCCACCACTTCGGCGTTTCTGCGGCCAAGCTGACGCGCCGCCAGGCCGCGTTGCTGGCTGTCGCCCTGCCCAATCCGTTCGAGCGCAATGCAGGCAAGCCCGGCCGCGGCCTGCGGCGGCTCGCCTCGGTGATCGAGCGCCGTGCCGGCCGGTCGGGCGAATATATCAAATGCCTTTATGAATGAGATCAGGCCTTTTCATTGGCGCTCAACGTGGCTTTCCCTTTATAGCGTGAGCCTTATTCACGGGATTGGAGAACACCGGTGACCAAGCTCACGCTCTATGTCGGCAACAAGAACTATTCCTCCTGGTCGCTTCGGCCCTGGCTGGCGCTGGAAGCCTGCGGCGTGCCTTTCGAGGATGTCGTCATCCCCTTCGATTTCCCGGCCGGCAATCCGAAATTCAGGGATATTTCGCCGACGGGGCGGGTCCCGGTGCTGCATCATGGCGATATTCGCGTCTGGGAATCGCTGGCGATCATCGAATATGTCGCCGAGCTTTTCCCGCAGGCCGGCCTCTGGCCGGAAGATCCGGCCGAAAGGGCGGTTGCCCGCAGCTATTCCATGGAGATGCTCTCCGGCTTCCGGGCGCTGCGCGGCGCCTGCCCGATGAACATGCGCCGCGAAAAGCGGGCGATCAATCTGCCGAATGATGTCATGGGCGATGTCGAGCGGATCGAGACGATCTGGCGCGAGGCCGTGGCGCGCTCCGGCGGCCCGTTCCTGTTTGGCCGCTTCACCGCCGCCGACGCCATGTTTGCGCCCGTCGTCAACCGGTTCGAGGTCTATGACCTCACCCGCAATCCCGGCTCGCTCGCCTACATGGATGCGGTGAAGACGCACCCTGCCTTCGCCAAGTGGCAGGAGGCGGCGCTGAAGGAAACCTGGATCGTGCCGGAAGACGAAGCGTGATTCGTCCCGCCGCCGGTCGCCATGAAAAAATACCTGTGGGGACTGGTCAAACGCCTACGGGGCATGTATAAGCCCGGCAAATTCCGAGATTGACATCTGTTTGTCCCGGCCAACGGTCTGGCCGCTCAACAGAGTTTTGCCCGATAAGTGGAGTATGAAATGGCTGTACCGAAAAGAAAAACAAGCCCGTCCAAGCGCGGTATGCGCCGTTCCGCTGACGCGCTGAAGGCTCCGACCTATGTCGAAGACAAGAACTCCGGCGAACTGCGCCGTCCGCACCACATCGACCTGAAGACCGGCATGTATCGCGGTCGCCAGGTTCTGACCCCGAAGGCTTCCGCTTAATCAGCGTTGCCGTCAGGCTTGAGTTTTGAAGGGCTGGCTTTCGCTGGCCCTTTTCTGTTGTCTGCTTGCAGGCTGGCTCTTTTTCGCGGCGCTCCTTCCGAGGCGGTCATTTTCTTGACCATGACCATGCTGTAGGCAAATATTGATCGATGTCCGGCCCGGCGGCCGGTGCGATAAACTGGGAGCCATTGCCGATGATTGCCGCCATTCCGTTGCTGATCCTGCCGTTCATTCTCTACAATCTCGGAATGGTCGGACTGCTGGGAAGCGGAGGTGTCGCGGTCTTCGAAAGCACCGTCCTGTCGATGACGATGCTCTCGGGCGCCGTCTGGACAATGAGCGTCGGCGATCTCGTGATCGTCATCGCGCTCGTGCTGCTTTTCGTCGAAATTCTCAAGGCGACCCGTGTCGGTTCCAAGGCCTTGATGGATCACCTGCTGTCGATGGTGCTGTTCATCGTCTTCCTGGTGGAATTCCTGCTTGTCGCCAATGCGGCGACGCACACCTTCTTCATCCTGATGACGATCAGCTTCATCGATGTGATTGCCGGCTTCTCGGTGTCGATGCGCAGCGCCGGCCGGGATGTCTCGATCGGACTGTAAGAGGCCAGGTGCCGCGCCTTCGGCAGGCGCGGCAAGGGCTATAGTCAGCCGAGGTTTTCCAGCTTCGTCTGCAGCGCGCGAAGCTGTTCCTTCAACTCGTCGATGTCCTTGGCTTCGGCCTTGCGCGGCTCCCTGGCCTGCGGTGTCGCTGCCATGAAGGGCGAGAACATCTGCATCGCCTGATGGAACAGCTCGGTATTGCGCCGGACCTGTTCCTCCACCAGTTGCAAGGGAACAGCGAGGTTCTTGCCGAGCGGCGTGTCGCCGAAGGCCTTGTTGATCTGCTCGCGCATCTGCACCTGCTGGTCGGTGAAGGCCTGCATCGAATGTTCGAGATAGCTCGGCACCACCATCTGCATCTGGTCGCCGTAGAAGGAGATCAGCTGGCGCAGGAAGGAAATCGGCAAAAGCGTGTTGCCGGTCTTGGATTCCTGCTCGAAAATGATCTGCGTCAACACCTGATGCGTGATGTCCTCGCCTGATTTCGCGTCAAGGACGGTGAATTCCTCGCCCTTCTTGACCATGACCGCGAGATCGTCGAGCGTGACGTATGTACTGGTTCCGGTATTGTAGAGCCTCCGGTTGGCGTATTTTTTGATAACGATCTGGCCGTCGTGTTTTGCCATCAGGGTCTCCTCCCCATGCTCCCGTCTTTATTGAGTTTTTCAGAGTATCCGTAAAAAACCTGTTCTGACAATCTCTTTGTGCAATGCGACGACGCAGGTGCAAAATTTCTTTTCGCGCCTTGATTGTGGAGCGGAAAAGGCAATCGCTGCATTATGGCGTTTGACTTGGGCGTTGACCTTTGCCAGTCTTTGGCAGTTGCGAAAAAAATGAACGAGGAAACATCTGATGAGCACTCCCTCTATCGTCATCGCCAGCGCCGGCCGCACCGCCGTCGGGTCTTTCAACGGGGCATTTGCCAATACGCCCGCGCACGAACTCGGCGCGGCGGTCATCAAGGGTGTGCTCGAGCGCGCCGGCGTCGATGCCGGCGAAGTGGACGAGGTGATCCTCGGCCAGGTTCTGTCGGCCGGCGAAGGCCAGAACCCGGCCCGCCAGGCGGCGATCAAGGCCGGCATTCCGCAGGAAGCCACCGCCTGGGGCATGAACCAGCTCTGCGGTTCCGGTCTGCGGGCGGTCGCACTCGGCATGCAGCAGATTGCCACGGGTGACGCCGGGATCATCGTGGCCGGCGGCATGGAGTCCATGTCGCTGGCGCCGCATTGCGCGCATCTGCGCGGCGGCGTCAAGATGGGGGACTTCAAGATGGTCGACACGATGATCAAGGACGGCCTGACCGACGCCTTCTACGGCTATCACATGGGCACCACCGCCGAGAACATCGCCAAGAAATGGCAGCTGTCGCGCGACGAGCAGGACCAGTTCGCGCTTGCCTCGCAGAACAAGGCCGAGGCCGCCCAGAAGGCCGGCCGCTTCGCCGACGAGATCATTCCGTTCGTCGTCAAGGGGCGCAAGGGCGACGTCACGGTCGATCAGGACGAATATATCCGCCACGGCGCGACGCTCGATTCCATGGCAAAGCTGCGCCCGGCCTTCGACAAGGAGGGCACCGTCACCGCCGGCAACGCCTCCGGCCTCAACGACGGTGCGGCCGCAACGTTGCTGATGACCGAGGCCGAAGCCGGCCGCCGCGGCATCCAGCCGCTGGCGCGGATCGTCTCCTGGGCAACCGCCGGCGTTGATCCGCAGATCATGGGCACCGGCCCCATTCCCGCCTCGCGCAAGGCGTTGGAGAAGGCCGGCTGGTCGGTCGGCGATGTCGAGCTTGTCGAGGCCAACGAGGCCTTTGCGGCGCAGGCCTGCGCGGTCAACAAGGATCTCGGCTGGGATACGTCGATCGTCAACGTCAATGGCGGTGCGATCGCCATCGGCCATCCGATCGGCGCGTCCGGCGCCCGCGTTCTCAACACGCTGCTGTTCGAAATGAAGCGCCGCGGCGTATCCAGGGGGCTTGCGACACTGTGCATCGGCGGCGGCATGGGCGTTGCCATGTGTGTCGAACGGCTGTGACAATCATCCGCTAGTCAAACCGCTCCGGCCGCGCGGCCGGGGCAACTTCACGAGCAAGAGCCGGAACAACCGTGTGCGCATCTGCGGGCACAGGCATCGGGCCAGAAACCTAAAAGGGAGAGACGGATGAGCAGAGTAGCATTGGTCACCGGCGGTTCACGCGGCATCGGCGCGGCCATATCGATTGCCTTGAAGGACGCAGGATACAAGGTTGCGGCAAACTATGCCGGCAACGACGAGAAGGCGCAGGCCTTCACCGCCGAAACCGGCATCCCGACTTACAAATGGGACGTTTCCGACTACGCGGCCTGCGCGGCCGGCATCGCCAAGGTCGAGGCCGATCTCGGCCCGATCGAAATTCTCGTCAACAATGCCGGCATCACCCGCGACGCCATGTTCCACAAGATGACCCCGGAGAACTGGAAGGACGTCATCGACACCAATCTCAGCGGCCTGTTTAACATGACGCACCCGATCTGGAGCGGCATGCGCGATCGCAATTTCGGACGGGTGATCAACATTTCCTCGATCAACGGCCAGAAAGGCCAGATGGGCCAGGCCAATTATTCGGCGGCGAAGGCCGGCGATCTCGGCTTCACCAAGGCGCTGGCGCAGGAGGGTGCTGCCAAGGGCATCACCGTCAACGCCATCTGCCCCGGCTATATCGGCACGGAAATGGTCCGCGCCGTCCCCGAAAAGGTGTTGGCGGAACGCATCATTCCGCAGATTCCCGTCGGCCGCCTCGGCGAACCGGAAGAGATTGCCCGCATCGCAGTGTTCCTGGCGTCCGACGACGCAGGCTTCATCACCGGTTCGACGATTTCTGCCAATGGCGGCCAGTTCTTCGTCTGATCGCGGTGCCTCGGGCTTTGCGAACGGCGCCCTTGTGGCGCCGTTTCCATTTTCGCGGCAGGCGACGATCCGCTCCCGCTTGCACAGCGATCAGGTACTCGGCTTCGGCGGAAAAGCGGCGGCCGGAATCTGGCAAAAGACTCGATGTTTCCTATGGTTAAACATCCGCTTCCCCTACCATATCTTGTAGGGAACAAACCGGGAAATTCGCGGTGTCGCCGATTTGTCGCCGATTCGTCCAGCCTTTCACCGCGGCCTCACCAGTCGCCGCGCCGCCGGCGGGCGGATTAATCAACGTGGTAAAATTTTTCTGAATTTTCAGCAGTTTGGATTCCGAATCTCACAGCCTGCGCCGGCCGATGAGACTAACTGCCACGTGCCGTTCCTCCGACGATCATGAGATTCAGCATGTGGTGCGAATCCGACTTAGAAAATCAATATCTAGCAGTGAACAAACAATGAATCCCGGCGAGTCAGCGATTCGTCTCCGATTCGTTCCGTAGCTGTTCCGATCCGGTAAATGCGGGTGGAAATGCAGGCCACATGCCCCATTTGCAGTATTTCATGCTCCGGCACCCTTGCGTTTGTGCCGTTGCGTGGGCATGTGTGCTGCGCCGGTTGAAACGGCTTTCCGCCGTGAATGGCCTTCGCAGAGTGAAAGTGCGCAGGATCGATAAAGTGCGTGACCAACCCATGATCTTGAGCGGCCGCGGTGTGATCGCGGTCCTCGGCCCCACCAATACCGGCAAGACGCATTATGCGATCGAGCGCATGGTCGCGCATGAATCCGGCGTGATCGGATTGCCGCTCCGGCTGCTTGCCCGCGAGGTCTATACGCGGCTGGTCGAAAAGGTCGGCGCTCACAATGTGGCGCTGATTACCGGCGAGGAGAAGATTGCGCCGCATATGGCACGCTATTCGGTCTGCACCGTCGAGGCCATGCCGCGCGAGACGAAGGCGGCGTTCGTTGCGATCGACGAAGTGCAGCTCGCCGGCGATCTCGAACGCGGCCACATCTTCACCGACCGGCTGATGCATCTGCGCGGCAGAAGCGAAACCCTGCTTCTCGGCGCAGCGACCATGCGGCCGATCCTGGAACAATTGCTGCCGGGCATTACCGTCGTCGAGCGACCGCGGCTGTCGCAGCTTCTCTATGCCGGCTCGAAGAAGATCACCCGCTTGCCGCAGCGCACGGCGATCGTCGCCTTCTCGGCGGAAGAGGTCTATGCGATCGCCGAACTGATCCGCCGCCAGAGGGGTGGGGCAGCCGTCGTGCTCGGAGCCCTGTCGCCCCGCACGCGCAACGCCCAGGTTGCACTGTACCAGGCGGGCGATGTCGAATATCTGGTGGCGACCGATGCGATCGGCATGGGGCTGAACCTCGATGTCGATCACGTCGCCTTCGCCCAGGATCGAAAATATGATGGCTATCAGTTCCGCAATCTCAACCCCGGGGAACTGGCGCAGATCGCCGGTCGCGCGGGGCGGCATATGCGCGATGGCACCTTCGGCGTCACGTCGCGGGTAGAGCCGTTCGACAACGAGCTTGTCCACCGCATCGAATCGCACCAGTTCGATCCGGTGCGGGTGCTGCAATGGCGCTCCAAGGCGGTCAGCTTCGCCTCGCTTGCGGCATTGAAGAAAAGCCTTGATGCCGCACCCACGGTAAGCGGTCTGACGCGGGCTCTGCCGGCCGTCGACCAGCAGGCGCTGGACTATCTTTCGCGTTATCCCGAAATCACCAGTGTCGCAACGACACCGGAGCGTGTAGAAAAGCTCTGGGAGGCCTGTGCGCTTCCCGACTATCGTCGTATAACCCCGGCGCAACACGCCGATCTGATCTCGACAATCTATGCCGATCTCGTCCGGCGTGGCACAGTGAACGAAGATTTCATGGCCGAACAGGTTCGCCGCGCGGACCAGACCGATGGTGAAATCGACACATTGTCCGCGAGAATTGCACAAATCAGGACATGGACCTATGTGTCTAACCGTCCAGGGTGGCTTGCCGATCCGACACACTGGCAAGAAAAGACGCGGGAAATCGAAGATCGATTGTCTGACGCGTTACATGAAAGGTTGACGAAACGCTTTGTTGATCGCAGGACATCTGTGCTCATGAAGCGCCTGAGAGAGAATGCGATGCTGGAAGCTGAAATCAGTGTAAATGGCGATGTCTTCGTTGAAGGGCATCATGTGGGACAATTGGCCGGGTTCCGTTTCACGCTGGCGGCAGTGACCGACGGGCTCGACGCGCGTGCGGTGCAGGGTGCCGCCCAGAAGGCGTTGGCGCTGGAATTCGAAGCGCGCGCCGCGCGCCTGCATGCAGCCGGCAATGCCGATCTGGCGTTGGCTTCCGATGGCCTCGTGCGCTGGGTCGGCGAACCCGTTGCGCGGCTTGCCGCAAGCGACCATGTGATGCGCCCGCGCGTCATCCTGCTTGCCGACGAGCAGCTGCAGGGCAATGCGCGTGATCACGTGCTTGCCCGCATCGAGCGCTTCGTCAACCACCACATCTCGACGGTCCTCAAGCCGCTCGACGACCTGTCGCGTGCCGAGGATCTCGAAGGCCTTGCCAAGGGCCTGGCGTTCCAACTCGTCGAGAATCTCGGCGTGATGTTCCGCCGCGACGTCGCCGACGAGGTCAAGTCGCTGGATCAGGAGGCGCGCGCCTCGATCCGCCGCCACGGCATTCGCTTCGGTGCCTATCATATCTTCATGCCGGCGCTGCTGAAGCCCGCTCCCGCCGAGCTCATCACGCTGCTCTGGGCCTTGAAGAATGACGGCATGGAAAAGCCCGGCTATGGCGAGCTCATCCCGGTTCTGGCGGCTGGCCGCACCTCGGTCGTCACCGATCCGTCTTTCGAGCGCACCTTCTACAAGCTGGCCGGCTTCCGGTTCCTCGGCAAGCGCGCCGTCCGCATCGATATTCTCGAGCGGCTCGCCGACCTCATCCGGCCGCTCCTGCAGTGGAAGCCGGGCACGACGCCGCGTCCTGACGGCGCCTATGACGGTCGCCGCTTCACCGCGACGACGGCCATGCTGTCCATTCTCGGTGCGACGCCCGACGACATGGAGGAGATTCTCAAGGGCCTTGGTTATCGCGCCGACAGCGTAAAGGCCGAGGAGGCTGCGGCATTCCTTGCTGCGCAGGCGGGTGGTGCGTCCGCGCCGGCGGACGCGGCCGCGGTCGAAGCGCCGGCCGAGACGGCCGACCATGACGACGCGGATGCGCCAAACGAAGAGGCTTCCGAGCCAGCACCGGAACAGGCAGCGCCCGCTCCGGCCGCTGCGGAGGCGGAAGCTGTCGTCGCCGAACAGGCGGGCGAACCCGCAGAGCCGGTCGAAGCCAAGCCGGTTCTTTTGTGGCGCCCCGGCGGCCGCAACGACAACCAGCGCTCCGGCGGTCGCCCGCACGGCAACCGCGGCGCCGGCAATCGGGCGCATCAGGGTGAAGCTCGTCGCGATGGCGGCGAGCCGCGCCGCGACGGCGATGGCCGGCGCGAAGCCCGTGGCGATGACAATCGCAAGGGCGGCGGTCGTGCGGACCGCAACCGAGGTCGTGACGGCGGCAAGCCGCAGAATGGCCAGCGGCATGAGAAAGGCGATCGCCAGGATCGCCCCGATCGCAACGACCGCGGCGTAATGCCGCAGGCCGCCCAGTTCGAGGCACGTCCGCCGCGCAAGGAAAAGCCGATCGATCCGGATTCACCTTTCGCCAAGCTCGCTGCCCTGAAGGAGCAGATGAAGAAATAAGGCCATGAGCGAAAAGCAGCCCCAGTCCCTGTCGGTTCTCCGCCAGCGTCTCGACAAATGGCTGTTTTTCACGCGCCTGCAAAAGTCCCGCTCGATCGCCCAGAAGGCGATCGAGGCCGGGCACGTCCGGGTCAACGACGCCCGTGTCACCCAGCCTTCCTTTGCACTGAAGACCGGCGACGTCATCGTTCTTTCGCTCGATCGGCGCGATATCACGGTGCGTGTCCTGCAACCCGGCAATCGGCGCGGTCCCTACGAGGAGGCACGGCTTCTCTACGAGGACCTGACCCCGCCCCCCGTCGCGGGCGAAAAGCCGAACGCGTTCGAGCAGGCGACGCGCGAGCGAGGCAGCGGCCGGCCGACCAAGAAGGAGCGCCGCGATGTGGACCGGCTGCGGCCGGGCTGGCAGGAGGATTAGAAAACTGACCCTCCACGCGTTGCTTTGGCGTATGGATTATTCTTGCAAAGCCCGGGCAAAGCCTTTACCTGACGGGACAAATGCGCTGTTGCGCCGTGAAGGCGTTGGCGGGCTGATATCCTGGATGGATGCGGACAAGCGGGTCTTCGCTCTCGATTGCTGTCTGCCATCGAATGTGAGAAATCGCTGGAGTACCTCATGACGTATGTCGTGACCGACAATTGCATACGCTGCAAATATACCGATTGCGTGGAAGTTTGCCCGGTGGACTGCTTCTATGAAGGCGAGAATTTCCTGGTCATTCATCCCGATGAATGCATCGACTGCGGCGTCTGCGAACCGGAATGTCCGGCCGGGGCCATCAAGCCCGATACCGAGCCGGGTCTCGATATGTGGCTGAAAGTAAATGCTGATTTTGCCACCCAGTGGCCCAACATCACCGTCAAGAAAGACGAGATGCCGGAAGCCAAGGAAATGGATGGCGTGGAAGGCAAGTACGAGAAATATTTCTCGCCGAACCCCGGCAAGGGCGACTGATCCTTAGGGCGCTTTCCGCGACGGTTCACAGCGCGTTTTTCCGTCGCGAAAAGTGGCGAAAATTTGGCAATTGTGGCTTAACCGTGTCCCTGCCGGACGGGTTGGTCTGATCCGCAGTTGTGAAGCAAATTATTGATTTCGACAGTTTTTTATGATAGGGTCGAAAAACTGATCCACATCACGGCACGCGTGTGCCTGAAAACCATCACGAAAGCAAAAGAATCCTACGGCGCGGCTGACCCCAAATACGCAACGTCTGTTGCTTGTGTGTGATCGCCACGCAGAAGATCGATTTGATGACCGTTGGCTCGGATCAGCATGGAGTCACCCGACGGTGCCCCCGTCCATCCCGGGCCTGACTGACCCGGCCCCGGCTTGTAGCCGGGAGCGTAACAGGGAGTTTTTGAAACGAATGACGACCCAGCAGAAAAAATCTTCAGCACGCCATGGATTCAAGACCGGTGAATCGATCGTTTATCCGGCTCATGGCGTCGGACAAATCGTGGCAATCGAAGAGCAGGTGGTTGCGGGCATGTCGCTCGAACTGTTTGTGATCGATTTCGAAAAGGACAAGATGCGTCTCAAGGTGCCGGTTGCCAAGGCCGTCAGCATCGGCATGCGCAAGCTGTCTGAAACCGATTTCGTCGAGCGTGCATTGAAGGTTGTCCAGGGCAGGGCGCGCGTCAAGCGGACCATGTGGTCCCGCCGTGCGCAGGAATATGATGCCAAGATCAATTCCGGCGACCTGATCTCGATCGCCGAGGTCGTACGCGATCTCTACCGGGCTGAAAACCAGCCGGAGCAGTCCTATTCCGAACGTCAGCTTTACGAAGCTGCGCTTGACCGCATGGCGCGCGAGATCGCAGCCGTGAACAGGATGTCGGAAACCGAAGCCGTCCGCCTTGTCGAAGCCAATCTCAGCAAGGGTCCGAAGCGCGGCAAGCTCCTCGAAGAAGAGGATGCACAGGAAGAAGCAGCGTAAAACCCGCCTCCCACCGTGCCTGCATTCAAAAGCCCTGTCAGTGATGACGGGGCTTTTTTCATATGGGCGCCGCGATGCATACCTGTGCGTCACGGATCGTTGTAGTATTCTGCTCCTACAGTGCCGCGCGTCTTACCGGACGCGCAAAGGTCGCTGTAGCACTGCGCACTTCGGGCGGCTTGCGGCGATGCGGTTGCGGCAGGGGCGGAATGTCGATGACCTATACTTTCGCTATCGGTGACATCCATGGTTGCCTGAAACCTCTGCGCAAGCTGCTGGCCATGGTCGAGGCTCGCTGGGCTTCCGGAACGATCGTGTTCGTCGGGGACTATATCGACCGCGGCCCCGACAGCCGGGGCGTGATCGACCTGCTCAAGGCCGGCCCGGCGCGGCCGCATTGGCAATGGATCATGCTCAAGGGCAATCATGAGGACATGATGGTCGGCGCCTATGCGGGCCGCTATGATCGGGATTGGTGGCTCGACAATGGCGGGCTGGAGACCGAGCTGTCCTACGGTGGCAGGGTGCCGACGGTGGATCTCGCATGGGCCGACCGGCTGCCGCTCATGTATATGGACGCACACCGCCTCTTCGTCCATGCAGGCGTCAATCCCGATGTCGCGCTCGACCAGCAATCGCCGCAGGACCTGCTCTGGCTGCGGCCGGAATCCTCGGCCTATTACTGGGGAAGGCATCTCTGCCATGGGCATACGCCGGCAAGGGCCAATCCCCGGACCATCGGCAACCGAACGAATATAGACAGTGGCTGCGTCTTCGGCGGCAAGCTGAGCTGTGCCGTGTTCGACGATGGTGTCGAGGGCGGCCCGGTCGAATTCATCAAGGCGGGTTGGTAAGCACCGCAGCACCCTTGTGAACACCGCGCGACTCCTCGTGTCATCGTGCTATGCTGCGTGTCGAGGCGTTCTGCCGCGAACTGCCGGCGCGGCGGGGCGAAACCATCGCCGGCACTGGGAGGAGAACATGACAGGTACCGTTTCTCTACATCCGCTGATCGACAATGGCGTGCCGCAGGGCTCGCAAGACTTTAACGGCGGCATTCTCGTCTGCGAATGCACCGACAGGCCCGTGAAGGTCAGGGTTGATGGCGATGTCGCGCATAACCACGCCTGCGGCTGCACGAAATGCTGGAAACCGGCAGGCGCGACCTTCTCGATCGTTGCCGTCGTTGCGCATGACAAGATCACCGTGCTTGAGAACGGCGACAAGCTCGAGGTGGTCGACAAATCGGCGCTGATCCAGCGCCACGCCTGCAAGGGCTGCGGCGTGCACATGTACGGCCCGGTGGTGCGCGAACATCCCTTCCAGGGGCTGGATTTCATCCACCCCGAACGCTTCGACACCGACGGCTGGGCACCGCCCGGCTTCGCGGCCTTCGTCTCGTCGATCATCGAAGCCGGCACCGATCCGGCCGACATGGACGCCATTCGCCAGCGCCTCAGCGCCCTCGGCCTGCCGCCCTTCGATTGCCTGTCACCCGGCCTGATGGATTACATTGCCACCTGGACGGCGAAGAAAAGCGGCGTGCTGAAATCCTGATGACCCGGCAGGTCAGCGCCGCGCGTCTTGTCAGACGCCCAAAGGTCGTTGTAGCACTTTGAATTGCTACATGTTTTTGTCCCGGCCACGATTCAAGGACACATACAGTCAATGAAAAGGGCGCTGCGATGGGGATCGCAGCGCCCTTTTCCTGTTCAGCGCGAAGCGACCGCTTATGCAGCGCCGCGCGACTTTTCGAAACGCTTGCGGTCGTTCGAGTCGAGATAGATCTTGCGCAGGCGGATGTTCTTCGGCGTCACTTCGACCAGTTCGTCATCCTGTATCCAGGAAAGCGCGCGGTCGAGGGTCATGCGGATCGGCGGCGTCAGCTTGACGGCTTCGTCCTTGCCGGAGGCGCGCATGTTGGTGAGCTTCTTGCCCTTCAGCACATTCACTTCCAGATCGTTGTCGCGGGTGTGGATGCCGATGATCATGCCGGCATAAACCTTCTCGCCGGCGTCGATGATCATCGGGCCGCGATCTTCCAGGTTGAACATGGCGTAAGCGACGGATTCGCCGGCATCATTGGAGAGCAGCACGCCGTTGACGCGGCCGCCGATCTCACCCTTGTAGGGCTGGTAGTCGTGGAACAGGCGGTTCATGATCGCCGTGCCGCGCGTGTCGGTCAGAAGCTCCGACTGGTAGCCGATGAGGCCGCGGGTCGGCGCGAAGAACTTCAGACGAACGCGGTTGCCGCCGGACGGGCGAAGCTCGGACATCTCCGCCTTGCGCTCGGACATCTTCTGGACGACGACGCCGGAATATTCCTCGTCGACGTCGATCACGACTTCTTCGATCGGCTCCAGCATCTGGCCCGTCGCTTCGTCCTTGTGCATGACGACGCGCGGACGCGAAACGGCAAGCTCGAAGCCTTCGCGGCGCATGGTTTCGATCAAAACGGCAAGCTGCAGTTCGCCGCGGCCGGAAACATAGAACGAATCCTTCTCGGAGGACTCCTCGATCTTCAGCGCGACGTTGCCTTCGGCTTCCTTGAACAGGCGGTCGCGGATGACGCGCGAAGTGACCTTGTCACCTTCAGTGCCGGCAAGCGGCGAGTCATTGACGATAAACGACATGGTGACCGTCGGCGGGTCGATCGGCTGCGCCTTCATCGCCTCGGTGACCGACGGATCGCAGAACGTGTCGGCCACGGTGCCCTTGGAAAGGCCGGCGATTGCGACGATGTCGCCCGCATGCGCTTCTTCGATCGCCGTGCGCTCGATGCCGCGGAAGGCAAGAATCTTGGAGATACGGCCGTTTTCGATCAGCTTGCCGTCCTGGCCGAGAACCTTCACCGCCTGGTTCGGCTTGATCGAGCCGGAGGCGATACGACCCGTGATGATGCGGCCGAGGAAGGGGTTGGCTTCAAGGATGGTGCCGATCATGCGGAACGGACCTTCTTCGACGGTCGGCTCCGGAACATGTTCCAGAACGAGGTCGAGCAGCGGCGCCAGACCGGCTTCCTTCGGGCCTTCCGGGTTGACGTTCATCCAGCCATCGCGGCCTGAACCGTAGAGGATCGGGAAGTCGAGCTGTTCGTCGGTCGCATCGAGATTGGCGAAAAGATCGAAGACTTCGTTGATGACTTCCTCGTGACGGCCGTCGGGGCGGTCGATCTTGTTGATCGCGACGATCGGGCGAAGACCGACCTTCAGCGCCTTCGAAACTACGAACTTGGTCTGCGGCATCGGGCCTTCCGACGAGTCAACGAGAACAATCGCGCCGTCGACCATCGACAGGATGCGCTCGACTTCGCCGCCGAAGTCGGCGTGACCGGGGGTGTCGACGATATTGATGCGCGTACCCTTCCACTCGATCGACGTCGCCTTGGCGAGAATGGTGATGCCGCGCTCTTTTTCGAGTTCGTTCGAGTCCATCATGCGCTCGGTCGTGCGCTGGTTGTCGCGGAAGGAACCCGACTGCTTGAGGAGTTCGTCGACAAGCGTGGTTTTGCCATGGTCAACGTGTGCGATAATCGCGATGTTGCGCATCTTCATCTGTGAATACTCGGAGGTTTCGGGGCGTATCTGGGAACTGCCCACATCTTCAATTGGGCGGCTCATACAGGTTTTTTTGCATTCGCGAAAGGGGGCGGCGGCAAAGTCTTGACGGACGGCCAAGGTCCCATGCTGGTTACACGCTGCCTCCGGCGGGATCGAGCGTCACCTGCCACAACTCCTGATCTTCCCGGTCCATCAGGCGAACGGTCATCTGCTCCGTCTGGCCGTTGATGTCGACGAGGCCGAAGAATTGCAGGCCGGCCGACGGTGGCAGGTTCTGGTCGATGCCGGTGCCGGACGCCTTGATGAAGCGCACTTCGGGGCCAAAGGTCATGTCCAGCTCCTTCGGCCCGTAGGTGCCGGAATGCAGCGGGCCGGAGACGAACTCCCAGAACGGCAGGAAATCCTTGAAGGCGCCGCGGGCCGGATCATAGTGATGGGCTGCGGTATAGTGCACGTCGGCCGTCAGCCAGACGATGTTCTCTATCGCATTGTCGCGGATGAAGGTCAGGATATCGGCGAATTCCCGTTCACGCCCCTTCGGCTTGCCATTGTCGCCATTGGCGATCGCGTCGGAGCCGCGCTTGTCGCCATGGTCGTCCCAGACGACGAGACCGATCGGCATGTCGCAGGCGATGACCTTCCAAGTAGCCCTCGAGGCGGCCAGTTCCCGTTTCAGCCAATCGGCCTGCCGCCAGCCGAAAAGATCCGCATTCGCATCGCCCTGGTTGGCGCCGCGATAGGAACGCAGGTCGACGAAGAAGACGTCGAGCAGCCGGCCATAGGCTATCTTGCGGAAGATGCGGCCCGGCTGCGCGGCAAGGGTGCGGATCGGCGTCATTTCCTGAAAGGCCCGCATGGCGCGCGCCGCATAGACGGAGATGTCCTTTTCCCGGTAACGGGCATCGTCGCGAAGGTCGGTCGAGGCCGACCAGTTGTTCAGCACTTCGTGGTCGTCCCATTGATAGAACGTCGGACACACCGCGTTCATCGCCCGAACGTGCTCGTCGAGCAGATTGTATTTCCACTGGCCGCGATATTCGTCGAGCGAGCGGGCGACGTCGCTCTTCTCTGGCGTGACGATGCGGTTCTTCCAGACCGTCCCGTCGCGCAACGGGATTTCGTCGGGGATCGGATTGTCCGCATAGACCGTGTCGCCGGAATGGATGAAGAAATCCGGCTCGTGCAGTCGCATGGTCGAATAGGTCTTCATGCCGACATAGTCGATGCCCCAGCCCTGTCCGGCCGTATCGCCGGACCAGGCGAAGCGGACGGAGCGGCGGTCGAGCGGCGCGGTGCGGAAGCGGCCGACGATCGGCTCGGCAACGCTGTTGGCGTCGTAGAGGTCGGTTGCAGTGAAGCGATAGAAGATATCCTGATCGGGCAAAAGGTTGTCGAGCAGGCACTTTGCCGCGAAATCGCTGTTCGGCAGGGCGTCGATCGACGGCAGTCGCAAGGGCGCCGAGAAGCTCTCGGTCGTCGAATATTCGACGGCGATGCGCGACGGGCGATCGACCCGCGCCCAGATCATGCCGGACTTTGTGTCGACATCACCCGACTGGACGCCGTGGGTGAAAACCGGACGGCTCGATGTACCTCGGGCGTAATAGGGCATTGCAAGGCTGGCGACGGCAAATCCGCCAACCGCTCCCATGGAGGAAAGGAAACGGCGACGGGTCGTCTCGATCGGTGTCATGCAGAGCTCTTCAGCTGGACGTCGGGGCGAGGAGCGAATCTCCTGATGCCAGCTAACGGTTCCGTCATGTCAGTCTCTTGAACGCCGAATGACGGTTTTCCGAAACTTCGGCGACAGTTTTGTTACACGCTCCCGAAGGAGTCGTTCGCACCGGCGGACGGTGAGACCGGAAAATCCCGCCTCACCGCCTCCGGCTGTCAGGCCGCGCGGGCTGGATCGAGCGTGATCTTCCAGAGCTCCTGGTCGTCGCGGTTCATCAGCCGTACGGTAAGCTGCTCGGTTGCACCGTCGATGTCGACGAGGCCGAAGAACTGCAGGCCAGCCGATGGCGGGAGGTTCTGTCCCTGCTCCTTGGTCGGCGCGCTGACGAACTTGACTTCCGGGCCGAAGGTCATGTCCATGTCGTTCGGGCCGAAGCTGCCTGCATGCAGCGGGCCGGAGACGAATTCCCAGAACGGTGCGAAATCCTGGAATTGCGCTTTGTCCGGGTTGTAATAATGGGCCGCCGTATAGTGGACGTCGGCGGTCAGCCAGACCGTATTGGTGATCCCGGCATTCTTGATGTAGCGCAGCAGATCGGCGATCTCGAGTTCCCGGCCGCTGGCCTTGCCGTTGTCGCCGTTGGCGACCGCTTCCGCCCCCTTCAGCTCCTTGAAGTTGTCCCAGACCATCACACCGAGCGGCATGTCGCAGGCCAGCACCTTCCAGGTGGCGCGCGAGTTGGCGAGTTCGCGCTTGAGCCAGGCGACTTGCTCCGCGCCGATGATCCGCGACCTGTCGTCGATCACGGCTTCCTTGCTCTCGCCGTTCGGGCCGCGATAGGACCGCAGGTCGATGAAGAAGACATCGAGCATCGGCCCATAGGCGATCTTGCGGTAGACGCGACCCGGCTCGGCCGGCGTGTAGCGGATCGGCGTCATCTCGTGGAAGGCGCGGGCCGCGCGGGCCGACAGCAGGAAGACCGACTTTTCCGTATAGCGATCGTCGTTCATCAGGTTCTTGGAGGACGACCAGTTGTTGACGACTTCGTGGTCGTCCCACTGGAAGAAGGTCGGACAGACGGCCGACAGAGCACGGACGTGTTCGTCCATCATGTTGTATTTCCACTGGCCGCGATATTCGGCGAGCGTTTCTGCAACCTTGCGCTTCTCGTCGGTAACGACTTTGTTGATCCACTTGGCGCCGTCAGAAAGGTCGACACTGTCCTTGAGCGGGCCGTCGGCATAGATCGTGTCGCCGGAATGGATGAAGAAGTCGGGTTGATACCTGGCCATCGTGCCATAGGTATACATGCCCTTCTCATCGATACCGAAGCCCTGGCCCGCCGTGTCGCCGGACCAGACGAAGCGGACGCTGCGACGCGAGGACGGTCCGGTGCGGAAACGACCGACGATCGGCTCGGAGACCACATTGATGTCCTGCAGGTCGGCTGCGACGAAGCGGTAGAAGATGTCCTGGTCCGACGGCAGGTTTTCGATCAGCCGCTTCATGGTGAAGTCGCTTTCCGGCAAGGCGTCCATCGGAGCCAGCCTGACGGCGCCCTTGAAGCTCTCGACCGTCGAGATTTCCATCTGGATGCGGGACGGACGGTCGACGCGCGTCCAGATCATGCCGGAAGACGCATCGACATCACCGGACTGAACGCCGTGGGTGAATTGCGGCGCATTGACTGCGCGGGCATAGGAAGGCAGCGCAAGGCCGGAGGCGGCGACGAGGCCGGTTGCGCCGACGCCCTGCAGCAGGGTCCGGCGGGTGACGGATTTCAGTGTGTTCGGCATGAATCTCTCCTGTTCCAGGCCCGGGCAGTTTCTACCCGGGCGCAGACATAAGCAGGGATTCATGTCAGCGCGCTGAAGGAGCCGTGACAGATAGATTTCCGTTTTATGACGGGGTTGTCTTCACCTGCCTTTCAGGCAGCCAGCCCCTTCTTGCGCAACATCGCCTCCGGGCTCGGCAGCTTGCCGCGGAAGGCCCTGTAGGCATCTTCCGGGTCGATCGCCCCACCGACGGAATAGATGTTGTCCTTCAGTTTTCCGGCCACATCGGCATCGAAGGCATCACCCGTTTCCTCGAAGGCGGCGAAGGCGTCGGCATCGAGCACTTCCGACCACATGTAGGAATAGTAGCCGGCCGAGTAGCCGTCGCCGGAAAAGACGTGCTGGAAGTGAGGCGTCGCATGGCGCATGACGATCGAGGCCGGCATGCCGATCTTTTCCAGCACCTCGGACTGCACCGCCATCGGGTCCTCGACGGCGGCGCGGGTATGGAATGCCATGTCCACCAATGCCGACGATGTGAATTCAACGGTGTTGAAACCGGCATTGAAGGTGCGTGCCGAGAGAACCTTGTCGAGCAAATCCTGCGGCATCGGCTCGCCGGTTGCCTCGTGCACGGCATATCTCTTCAGGATCGCCGGTACCGTCAGCCAGTGTTCATAGAGCTGCGAGGGAAGCTCGACGAAGTCGCGCGCAACGCTGGTGCCGGAAACGGAGGGATAGGTAACGTTGGATAGCATGCCGTGCAGCGCATGGCCGAATTCGTGGAACAGCGTGCGGGCATCGTCGAGCGACAGCAGCGCTGGCTTGCCGTCGGCCGGCTTGGCGAAATTGCAGACATTGTAGATGATCGGCAGTTCGCCCTTGGCACCGTTTTTCAGCGTCAGCCGGTGCTGCGACTGGAAGGAACTCATCCAGGCACCGGAGCGCTTCGAGGCCCGGGCGAAATAGTCGCCGAGGAACAACGCGACGAGCTTGCCGTCCGGGTCACGGATATCGAAGACGCGCACATCCGGGTGATATCCCTTGACGCCCTTCTTCTCCGTGGCCGTGATGCCGAACAGCCGCTGCGCGACGTCGAAGCAGGCGTCGATGATCTTTTCGAGCTGGAGATAGGGCTTGAGCTCGCTTTCGGAGAAATTGAATTTCCGCGCCCGCAGCTTTTCGGCGTAATGGCGCCAGTCCCACGGCATGACCGGATGGTTGCGGCCTTCCCGCGCGATCAGTTCGGCAAGTTCGGCCTCTTCCTGCCTCGCCCGAACCACTGCCTTTTCCCAGACCTGGGTCAGCAGCTCGTTCACGGCTTCCGGCGTCTTGGCCATCGTATCGTCGAGCTTCAGCGCGGCGTAGTTTTGGTAGCCGAGCAGCGTTGCCTTCTCCGCGCGCAAGGCAAGCGTTTCGCGGATGATGGCGCGGTTGTCGGTCTCGCCGCCATTGGCGCCGCGCGCGACCCAGGCCTTGAAAGCCTGTTCGCGCAGATCGCGCCTTTCCGAGAAGGTCAAAAACGGCTCGATGATCGAGCGCGACAGCGTAACGGCATACTTGCCCTCCTCGCCGCGGTCGCGCGCGGCCGCCGCCATGGAGTCCTTCAGGAACTGCGGCACTCCTGCGAGGTCCTCGTTGTCGAGCAGGAGCGCCCAGCTTTTTTCGTCCGCCAGCACGTTCTGGCCGAATTTTGCGCCGAGGCTCGCCAGCGTCTCGTTGATCGCGGCCAACCGCTCCTGCTCCGCCTTCGGCAGTTTCGCGCCGGACTTGACGAAACCCTTCCAGTGCCGCTCGAGAACGCGCGTCGCTTCCAGGTCAAGCCCCAGCGTCTCACGCCCTTCCCACAGCGCGTCGATGCGGGCAAAAAGCGCTGCGTTCATGCCGATCTTCGAGTAATGCCGTGACATTTTCGGCGCAATATCGCGCTCCAGCGCCTGGATCGCATCGTTGGTGTGGGCGCCGGCGCGGTTCCAGAACAGCGCCGAAACGCGCGACAGCCGGTCGCCCGCGATCTCCAGCGCAACGATGGTGTTTGCGAAGGTCGGCGCCTCGGCATTGGCGGCAATGGCGTCGATTTCCGCCTCATGTTCGACCAGCGCCGCGTCGAATGCCGGCGCAAAATCACCGTCGCTGACCGCCTCGAAGCGTGGCAGGCCGTCCGGGCCATTCCAGTCGGTGACGGCAGGGTTCAGCGCGGGGCTGGAGGTCATGGGGCAGTCCTTTCAATTCCGGTTCTTGCCGCCGGGGAAGGCGGGTGCTGCGCATCTTGTCGGCAGCGATTGTGGAGATATCAAGATTGTCGGGCAGGCGTGTGAGGCCGCGGATCACGGCTTCCGCAGCCCGAGAAGGCCGGGTGCCGCATGCCAGACGGCCTGTACCGCAAAGCCGATGAACAGCAGGCCCGAAAGGCGGACGATCGCCAGTTCATGTTTGCGGTAGAAGCGCCGCACCACGGATGCGCCGATGATGCCGATCAGGATGACGTCGGCGACGAGAAACCCGAGGAACGACACCGCCAGCAGCGCGGGCAAGGCATGAAAATCGAGCGCATTGGCAGAGCCTGCAAGCAGCGCCGTGAACGTCGCCAAAGCCACCGGATAACCCTTGGGATTGGTCAGGCCGAAAATGAGGCCGCGGCGATAAGGCCGCTCGACGCTGAGCAAGGGCCGGTTTTCGCCGCGCGGCTTTGCCCTGAGCGCCGTCCAGCCGATCCAGGCGAGATAGAAGCCGCAGAGCAGGCCGAGAATGTCGAAGATCGTGCTGCCGATGGTCCTGGCGCCGACGATCGCGACAAGTGCCAGCGCCGACCACAGGAGATCGCCCGCCAGATGGCCGCCCATAAAGAGCGCGCCCGCCTTGCGGCCCTGACCGGCGCCGATGCCGAGGAGGGCGAGAAAGGCCGGGCCGGGAATGAGCACGTAGGACAACGCCGCCAGAAAGGCGCCGAAAAGCAGGGCCTGCGTCATGGTATCTCCTTGCGCGTGAAGAGCCATTCGACCTTGCGTTGCTGATTCCGTCAAGATGCGGGCGGGGCGGTGCAGGCCCTGCCCGCGGGACGCGGCAAATTACTTCGCTTCGGTTGCTTTCATCGCATTGTCGAGATGCTTGGCGCAGTCGTCGGTCTTGCCGTCCTTCATCGCCATCTTCGCGCTGTCGACCTCCTTCATCGCCATCATCATCGCGTCCTTCTTCATCGGATCGGTCATGCCCTTGGCCATTTCCTCGGTCTTCATGATCGATGCCTCGTCGCAGGCCATCATCCCCTGTGCGAAGGCCGGTGCCGACAGGCCGGAGACGAGGACCGTGGCGGCAAGAATTGTCTTCAACATGATGTCTCTCCCAGTGACATGGGGCTTGATTGCCCGCGACCGAACTGTGCGCCTGCAGGTCAAGCACGTTCAATTCACGCGTGCGCGAGGCACGCTGTTGTCATCGGCTGTGTTTTACCGTGATATTTCCGTGATTGATTTATTATGATCCACACATATTCCGCACCGCGGCGGCTGCCGAACGTGTCGGTCTGACCGAATGATAGGTAAAGCTGACGATAATCATCGAAGCGAGTGCCATGCCTGCCAGGCTGAAACCAATACGATCAGAATGCTGCTGACAGGCGCAATTGTTGCGCGCGCTTTCGATCGGCATGTCAGCTGCAATGATCATGCCTGCGATTCGACGACTTCGTTCACCCGGTTGCTCAATGTTGCCGAGGCGTGGAGAGCGCTCTTTGAGCAACGGGGCGCGGCTCGGGCTTTTGATGAGCGGCGGGGCGCGGCACACGATTATCCGGCGACCCTTCCGAACAGCGCGTAGCGGGGCCCTCGACCACCGCTACAGGCGGGAACGACCGGGGCCGGCTGTCGAAGCCCACCGGCAGGCATTGAAAAACCCGCTTCGGGAACCGAAGCGGGTCGCTTTGCGAGACGGAACGTTATTCGGCTTCGTTGGCCGGCGCGGCGTTGAGCTGGCCGTATTTCTCGGCACCGATCTTGTTGAAGAGATCGATCTGGGTTTCGAGGAAGTCGATATGGCTTTCTTCGTCGGCCAGCAGTTCTTCGAACAGCTTCATCGAAACATAGTCGCCCGCCGCATGACAGATATCGCGGGACTGCTTGTAGGCCGTGCGGGCGTCATACTCGCCGGCAAGATCGGCTTCCAGCACTTCCTTGACGTTCTGGCCGATGCGCAGCGGCGCGACCGTCTGCAGGTTGGGATGGCCTTCGAGGAAGATGATGCGGGCGATCAGCTTGTCCGCATGGTGCATTTCCTCGATCGATTCGGCCCGCTCCTTCTTGGCGAGAAGCGTATAGCCCCAGTCTTCGAGAAGGCGATAATGAACCCAATACTGATTGACCGCACCGAGTTCGAGGAAAAGGGCTTCGTTAAGCCGCTCGATGACTTTTATGTCGCCTTTCAAGATCCGCTCTCCTGTTTTCTTCGTGGAATTGTTTGAGGCGGGTCATGAAATCAAATATCCGGTCATCCGTCGAGGGGCGGCTGGCGTGATATTGCTCGGTTGTGCGAACAATGATGTCGACCACATTGGGGAAGCAGCCGCAGCAACGACCGCGCTTTTGCATCGCGTGGTAAACCTTCGCAGGAACGATCAGTTGCCAGCAGTCCTCATCGAGGAGCTCGATGATCGTGTCCTCGATGTCCTTGTCGGTGATGAAATTGCAGCTACAAACCAGCATCCTGCCTGCCCGTGATACGCAATGCCCTGAGTTTTTTCATAAAGCAAAAGCGGATATTTACTGTCAACAAAAATGTCCGGGCCGCCTTTGGCAGCTCAAAATCTTAGAGTCATTCTAAACTTGATTAAAAAGATCGAATTTTCATTGACTTAATCTTGCCGGAACGACGCAGAGCAGTCGTTTCCGATCGTCTTCAAAAATTCTTGAGCGGCAAGAATGCGTACAAATTTTGTTACAGACGCGCTTTGAGCCGCCCGGCGCGCGCCACGAGGGTGAAACGGGCGCGGTTATGCTGGCCGCTTGCAGCCGCTGCCCGCCTTGGGCGGCATCAATGAAAATTCCTCCCCTTCGGCATGACGCTGGCGGTCTCGGCGATTTCGGTGCGAGCCGTGTTCCCGCCCTTGACGAAATGCGCCGCTGCAGTCACCCGTTTCTTCTGTCGATGATCGGCGGTCGGCCGCAGGGCTTCGTCCGAGCGGTCCGACACGCCAAAACGACGGGCCTCGCGTTGCAGCAGGCCAAGCATCGGCGTCAGGTCCTCGATCTGATCGACCACGACATGGATTACCCCGCTTTCGCTCTGGAGCCTGCCCGTGATCTTCACCAGCCGGGCGCCCATGACGACGGAGCGGAACCGGTCGAATGTCTTGTTCCAGACGATGGCGTTGGCAACACCCGTCTCGTCTTCCAGTGTCATGAAGATCACCCCCTTGGCGGAGCCGGGTCGCTGGCGCACCAGCACGAGCCCGGCAATGGTGACGCGCCGCCCATTGGGCACCGCCAGCAGATCCCTGTTCCTGACAATGTTGCTTTTTTCGAAATCGCTTCGCAGGAAGGAAACGGGATGTGCCTTCAGGGACAGGGAGAGATGGCGGTAATCCTCGATCACCTGCTCGCCCGGCAGCATTTCCGGCAGACGAGTTTCCGGCTCGACCTGAAGATCGGCGTGATCCGCACGGTCGAACAGCGGCAGTTTCTCCGCGGCACTCTTCGCATCGAGCGCCCGCACGGCCCAGAGCGCCTCGCGTCGCGACAGCCCGATCGACCGGAAGGCATCGGCATCCGCCAGCCGCTCGATGTCGGATTTGCGCAACCCCGAACGCAGCCACAGATCGCGCACGGAGACATAACCCTGGCCGCGCTGTTCGACGAGCGTGACCATGTCGGCCTCGGAAAGCCCCTTGACCTGCCGGAAGCCGAGACGCACCGCCCTCCTCGTCCTGATGATATCGCGCATGGACACATGGCGTCGGTCGATCGCCTCCCTGTCGAAGTCGGCATCCTCGAGAAGGCAATCCCATTGGGAATGATTGATATCGACGGGGCGCATCTCGACGCCATGTTCGCGCGCATCGCGCACCAGCTGCGCCGGCGCATAAAATCCCATCGGCTGGGAATTCAGCAATGCCGCGCAAAAAACATCGGGGTAATAGGCCTTGACCCAGGAGGAGGCGTAGACGAGCAAGGCAAAGGAGGCCGCATGGCTTTCCGGAAAGCCGTATTCGCCGAAACCTTCGATCTGGCTGAAGCAGCGTTCGGCAAAGTCGCGGGGGTAACCGTTGCCGACCATGCCTTCGATCAGGTCCTTCTTGAAGGAATTGACCTGTCCCGACCGCTTGAATGTCGCCATCGAGCGCCGCAGCCTGTCGGCCTTTGCGGGAGGAAAGCCTGCCGCGGTAATGGCGATCTGCATTGCCTGCTCCTGAAAGAGCGGAACACCCAGCGTTCTTTCCAGAACCGCCTTCAGCTCCGGCTTCTGATAGTCGATGGGCCTGTTGTTGCGCTGATCCTCCCGGCGCTTGAGATAGGGATGGACCATGTTTCCCTGGATGGGACCCGGCCGGACGATCGCCACCTCCACGACAAGATCGTAGAATCTTTCCGGCCTCAGCCGCGGCAGCATGCTCATTTGCGCGCGGCTTTCGATCTGGAAGACGCCGATCGTGTCCGCCCGGCAGATCATTGCGTAGATCGCCTCGTCCGCCATCTCGCCGAAGCCGCCAAGCGTGATCTGACGACCATAATGCGTGTCCAGCAGGCCGAACGCCTTTTTCAGGCAGGTGAGCATTCCAAGAGCGAGAATGTCGATCTTCAGGATGCCGAGCGTATCCAGATCATCCTTGTCCCATTCGACCATGTAGCGATCGGGCATGGCCGTCGGCATGATCGGCATGACCTCGTCCAGCCGGTCGCGGGTGATGACGAAACCGCCGACATGCTGGGTCAGGTGCCGCGGAAAACCCATCAGTTCGGTCGCGTATTTCAGGACATCCCTCGTCGTCGGATCGGAAAGATCGAGCCCGGCCGCTCTCGCCTCCCGTTCCGTCAGATCCGCCGCCGACCAGCCCCAGACCGTGCTGGCAAGGGCCGATTGCACATCTTCCGACAGGCCGAAAGCCTTGGCCACTTCGCGGCCGGCCGATCGGGCACGGTAGCTCGTCACCGCCGCCGTCAGGCCGGCATGTTCGATGCCGTATTTCTCATAGATGTGCTGGATCACCTCTTCGCGGCGCTCATGCTCGAAATCGACGTCGATATCCGGCGGCTCGTTGCGCTCCGTCGAAATGAACCGCTCGAACAGAAGCGTCGTGAGGGTGGGGTCGACTTCCGTGATGCCGAGGCAGAAACAGATGACGGAATTGGCGGCGGACCCGCGCCCCTGGCAGAGGATTTTCAGCGTATGGCGGGCGTGATGGACGATGTGGCGCACCGTCAGGAAATAATGCTCGTATTTCATCTTCGCGATGAGATCGAGTTCGTAGATGATTTGCTTCGACACCTTGTCGGGAATGCCTTTTCGGTATCGGTCTCGCGCCCCTTCCCAAGTCAGGCGCGCCAGCGTCTGCGATGGCGTCTCGCCTTCGACGCCTTCGTCCGGATAATTGTGGCTGAGCTCATCCAGCGAGAAGGACAGGCGCCTGAAGAACGTTTCGGTATTGGCGACCGCCATTGGATAATCGCAAAACAGGCGCGTCATCTCGCGCCCATCCTTGAGATAGCGTTCCGCATTGGGGGCCAGCCGGAAGCCGGCTTCCGATATCGTCACATGCTCGCGGATGGCGGTGACGATATCGGACAGGGGACGGCGGGCGGGGTGGTGATAGAGCGGCTGGTTGCTCGCCATCAGCGGAATGCGGTTGCGAGCGGCCAGCACGGAAAAACTTGCGAACACCTCGGCATCCCGGCCACCATAGGACGGGGAAAGCAGCAGATGGAGTTTGTCGCGAAAGCGTTTCCTCAGGCGCGCAAGGCAGTCTTCCAGCTTTTCCTGCGCGCCGGAATCACCAAGCAAAGCGGGATTGGCTACGAGGGCGAGCATCATCTCGTCTCCCCATTCGGCAAGGTCCGCCTCGGTGAGGATGCACTTACCCTTCTGGGTTCTGAGATTTCCGGCGCTCAGCAGGCGGCAGAGATGAGCCCAGCCCTTCCTGTTTTGCGGGAAGGCAAGGATATCCGGCGTGCCATCGGAAAAGACCAGCCTTGCGCCCGGCCGGAAGGGAACCGGCTTCACGGATTTCTCTTCCGCCTGTCCCTTTTCGCGGCGCTCCCGGTTTTCCGCGACAGTCCTTTCATATTTTTCCTCCAGCGCCCGGATCTGCGCATGAGCCCGGACAACGCCGGCGACCGAATTCCGGTCGGCGATCCCGAGACCCGAAAGTTTCAGCAACGCGGCCTGGATTACCATCTCCTCCGGCTTGGACGCCCCTTCGAGGAAGGAGAAATTCGTCCGGGCGCCGATCTCGAAAAAACGCGGAACGGGGTTCATGCGAAAATCCCATGCATGAACCAGCGCGGCGGTGGCAGCTGGCCGTAAAGGCCTTCGCGATAGATCCAGAAACGATGGCCGGTGTCGTCCTCGATGCGGAAATAATCCCGTGCCCCAGCTTCAGGGCCATCGATCCACCATTCCATGGCAAGCCGCTCCGGTCCCTCGCTGCGCGAGACGCGGTGCAGCATGCGCCGCCAGCGGAAGCTTTCCGGCGGGCCCTCCGGCACTTCCGCCAGAAAAACCTCCACCGCTTCCGGCCTCGGGAACAGCCTGAGCGGCCGCTCGCCGCGGGACCAGGAGACGCCGCTCTTCTCCGGCCCCTTGCCGGAGGACAGCGTGCGGATGGCTGGGGCAGCGATCACCGCCCGTTCCGGCACATGGCTTTCGCACAGGTGAAAACTCTGCAGACAATCCTCGCCGAGGCGGGCCGAGACGCGGTCGACGAAGCCTGCAAGGGAAACATGCTTTTGCCGGTCGCCAGCGAAATCCTCCTGCGCGGCATCGAAGGCTTCATGGCGCGTGACGTTCAGCCGCAGGATTTCGAAACCATAACCGGCATCGAGATCGTCGTGAACGGCGTGAAGACGTTCGGAAAACAGCGCGGCGATGCGGCTCGGATCACGCAGCGGCTGCGAGGCGCCGGCCGCGACCCGAAAGACCCGGCCATCGACCCTAAACAGCACGAGCTCGAAAGCCCGTCCACCCGTGCCACGCTCCTCCAGGCTGGTTTTCAGCGACAGGGCGATCTGCCCGGTCAGATGCAGGATGTCTTCTTCCGCCTGAACGGGCTCGGCCAAGCGGCGTTCGGCGGAAAGGCTGGCAACGGGCCGGCGCGGCGAGACCGGCTCCTCGTCAAGGCCAAGCGCCTGATCGAGCCGCAACAGCAGATGCGCTCCGAAGCGGCGCGCCAGCGGCGCACGCGGCGCATGGATAAGATCGCCGACCTGTTTCAAGCCGAGCTTCTGCAACGCGGCGACGGTCTCTTCCTCCAGTCGCAGCGCGGCAACCGGCAGCGGTGAAAGTACAAGCTCCATCTCTTGGTCGGCAATGACGCCGCCATTGCCGAAGCGGGCGATCCCCCAGGAAAGACCGGGCGCGGACGAGATGGCGCCGCGCGCGTCGATCCCCATCTGGAAGAGCCGCGACAGGACATCCTGGAGCAGCGCCTTCTCGCCGCCGAAAAGATGGGTGCAGCCGGTGATATCGAGAAACAGCCCGTCACGGCCGTCGAGTGCCACAAGGGGCGTATAGCGGTCGCACCAGTCGGCGATACCGTCGAGCAGGCGGCGGTCGGCCGCCGGATCCTCCTCGACGACATCAAGCTTCGGGCAGATGGCCCGCGCTTCCGCCACGGCCTGATTTTTCCTAAGGCCGATCGCTTCGGCGGCCTCGTCGAGCGCCGTCAGCCGCATGGCATTGTTGAGCCGGCCGGAGCAGACGAGGGGTTGGGCCTCAGGACGCCTGGTCGAACGCCAGGACGGCCCCCATTTCCTGCGGGCGATCCGGTCGGTTGAGAGATGCGGAAAGGCGAGAGCCAGGATGCGCTGTGCGCTTGAGCGGAGGCCGAGCCTGCTCGCGGGCGGGGAAAAACTGACGGTCATGGGGGTTCCACTCCAGAATGAGGGAGAGAGGCGCCGGATTTCGGCTCTTCTCCAGGGTGAGACGGAAAACCGGATTGCCGATGCTGCCGCCAAGCATCGACCGGTCCGGCAAAAGCCGGATTGCTGCAGGCGCGGGTTCCACGAGAAAACGCAAGGCTGCACTGCTTGCCTCCTCTTCTCCCGATTGCCGCAACAGGAGGAGCGGCCGCCCCGCCGCCCTTGCCCTGAGACTGAGCCTGCGGCTTTCGGTCAGGCCGAAATGCGCCGGATTGCCCTTGACCTCCAACAGGGTGACGGCGAAGGCGCCGCTTTCGACCGCCGTTTCGGCAAGCCAGAGGGCCTCGTCCAGCTTGCGCGGTGCCGCATGGAGGAAACGCTGCGGATCGAGGCCGAAATCCTTGAGCCCCAACGCATAGGGCACGCCTGCCTCCATCGCGGTCACCCTGTCGGCGATCCAGAGGATCGGCGTGGCATCGGCCGCCGCCTGTCTTTGCATGAGGGCGGAAATCGCCAGGGCAAAACCGGCCGAGGCCGTCGCATCGCGCAGACAAGACGAGCGGATTTCCGACAATCCGTCGAGCGGCACGCCGCCCTCCAGCGCCTCGTCCAGCATCGATATTCCCAAGGACAGGCGAGGCTTTTCCCTGTCCCTGCCGCCCCGTTCGGCCAAGGCCTCCTGTCTCGCCGCCGCCATGGCGGGGACCGGTTTGCCTTCCAGCCTTGCTATCTCTTCACGGAGCGCAAAAAGCTGCTCACGCGCCATGGGCGCCTGCACCATGACGTTACTCCAATCCCGATTGTTCCTGTTATGTTCTTATTGATTCCAGAGCTTCGGAGAAGAGTCAACGGCAATTTATGAGAATTTATTCCTTGACAGGGCGCGTAAAAATTCAACCCTCGAAAAAAGCTGCTGAAATGGCTATATCAGGGGGCAGCAAGGAGTGCCCATGGCCCGCATAGACCAAACCGATGATTGGCGTGAACGCCATGCGCCGACAATCAGCACATTCGAATCCCTGGCACTGGAGGCCTACAGCCATCTGCCGGAGGAATTCCGCGCGCTTGCCACCAACCTCACCATCGAGATCGACGACTTTCCGACCGAGGACGTCTTCGAGGACATGGCGCTAGAGACGCCCTTCGACCTCCTGGGCCTGTTCGAAGGACGCGGCATCGGCGAGCGCTTCAGCATGGAGACCGGCCAGGTGCCGAACCGGATCATCCTCTATCGCCGGCCGATCCTCGATTACTGGGCGGAAAACGAGGAGACGCTGGGCGACATCGTTACCCATGTGCTGATCCACGAGATCGGCCATCATTTCGGCCTGTCCGACGACGACATGGAGCGGATCGAGGCAAGCGTCGAGCATGTGGGCGGTTAAACCGCCCGAAGGACCCATGAAGGACGCCGCGTATTAAATGATGCGCGGCGCTTTTCATTTCACTGCTCGGAGAGTTTCATGTCGGGGTGATAGTCCTTGCCTTCGACCTCCTTGACGATCGCCTGTCCGGTCATCGGCTGGCCCGTCTGGCTGTTGAAGGAAAGCACGGGCGAGCCATGCAGCGACCAGCCCTTGTTGAGGGCGTCGGTGACGCGGTGGCAGAATGCCGCATCGTCCGTGCCGGTAAGAAAGCGATAGAGTTTCATGCTTCACGTCCTTTTACGCTGAATGGCCTCTGCCTTGGCGGCAAGCCGCAGGGCCTGCTCGAGATGCAGGCGTTCGACCATCAGGCCATTAAGATTGATGACGCCCTTGTCGGAGTTTTCCGGAAGCGCGAAGGCGTCGATGATGGCTCTGGCCTCGGTGACGGCGGCGGCATCGACGCCGAAATGGTCGTTTGCGGGGCCGATCTGGGCCGGGTGGATCAGCATCTTGCCGTCGAAACCCATGTCGCGGCCTTGCGCACATTCCGCCGCGAAGCCGGCCGTATCGCTGATATCGTTGAAGACGGCATCGATGATATCGAGACCGCAACTGCGGCCGGCGAGCAGGATCTGCATCAGCCAGGGCACGAGATAGGTGCGGCCGGGCAAAGCGGCCACGCCGGTTTCCTTGCGCAGATCATTCAGGCCCGGCACAAGGCAATCGAGCCTGCCGCCGCGGGTGCGGCCGGTCTCGGCAATGGCAGCGGCGTTCAGCACCCCGTGCGGGGTCTCGATCATCGCCCAGAGACGCAGAGTGTCCGGCGCGTCGTTTTCCGACAGCACGTCCGCCACCGCCTGGATATCCTGCGGACTTTCCACCTTGGGCAACAGGATGGCATCGGGCGAAAGCGCAAGCACCGCTGCCAGATCCTTTTCGCCGAAGGGGGTTTTCAGGCCGTTGATGCGGACGATCACCTCGATATCGCTGCGCCGCCTGCGGGCAAGATGATCGGCAAGCGTCTTGCGGGCGGCGGCCTTGTTGTCGACGGAAACGGCATCCTCGAGATCGTAGATGACGGCGTCGCAGGCAAGGGTCGCGACCTTGGCAAGCGCGCGGGCATTGTCGGCAGGCACGCAGAGCACTGAGCGGCGCAGGCGGGCGGGATGGCGGTCGGCAACTGAATTCATGCGGCTTTTGTGCCCGTCTTTCGCCGTTTTCGCAAGGCAGACCTGTCGGCAGGCAGGCTATACCAAAGAAGGTCTTGCAAGGCGCGGCGGGCGGGCCCACATTCAGCTAACGAAAGGTGACGATCATGCAAAGCATTCGCTCTCTCCTCCTCACGGCCGCCGGCATCGCGTTCACGCTGATGGCGCTGGTGTTCACGGCTTCGCTCGGCCTGGCGCTCGCCGGTATCGCGACCGTGCTTCTCATCGGCAGCGCCATTTCCGCGCGGCTTTCGCCGAAGCCGGTGCGTGCAACCGCCAACCGCGCGCCTCGCCAAAAGCAGCGCGAACCGCGTATCTGGAACGACGGACGCGGCACGATCATCGATCTCTGAGGACTGGACGCCGGCTTGCGGCGCCTCTGCGTGAGATTTTCCTTCATTTCGGCGTAAAATTGCTCTAAACGCTCAGCGGAAATTTTTCCGTCCCGTTGAAATCGAAGGCCATTGCCATGGACAAGTTCGTCAAGCTCACCGGCGTTGCCGCGCCCCTTCCCGTCGTCAATATCGACACGGACATGATCATTCCGAAGGATTACCTGAAGACGATCAAGCGCACGGGCCTTGGCACCGGACTGTTCGCGGAAGCCCGCTACAACGAAGACGGCTCGCCGAACGAGGATTTCGTCCTCAACAAGCCCGCCTACCAGAACGCCAAGATCCTGGTTGCCGGCGACAATTTCGGCTGCGGCTCGTCGCGCGAGCATGCGCCCTGGGCCCTGCTCGACTTCGGTATCCGCTGCGTCATCTCGACCTCGTTCGCCGACATCTTCTACAACAACTGTTTCAAGAACGGAATCCTGCCGGTCGTGGTCTCTGCCGAAGACCTGGAAAAGCTGATGGATGACGCCAGCCGCGGCTCCAACGCCATCCTCACGGTCGACCTGGAAGCCCAGGAAATCACCGGTCCGGACGGCGGCAAGATCACCTTCGAGCTCGACGAATTCAAGCGTCACTGCATGCTGAACGGCCTCGACGATATCGGCCTGACGCTGGAGAAGGCCTCCGCCATCGACACCTTCGAGAAGGCCAACGCCGCTGCGCATCCCTGGGCGTAAGGCCCAATGCCAAGCCCGCGCAGGCTGATCTCTTCCGGCTCGCCGTTCGAAAGGACGGCGGGCTATTCGCGCGCCTTGGTACAGGGCGACTGGTGCTTCGTTTCCGGCACGACCGGCTACGACTATGCCACCATGACCATGCCGGAGACGGTGGAAGAGCAGACCCGCAACTGCCTGAAGACGATCGAAAGCGCGCTGGCGGATGCCGGGTTTTCACTTGGTGACGTGGTGCGCACTCACTACTACGTCACCGATGCGGCCCTGGCCGATGTGGTGTTTCCGATCCTGGGCGAAACTTTCGGCGAGATCCGTCCGGCAGCGACGATGGTGGTCTGCGGCCTGATCCGCCCGGAGATGCTGATCGAGATCGAAGTCACCGCCTTTCGCGGATGATCAGCCCTCGATGAAGGGCGGCCCCAGAGGCTCGGCCAGCCCCGCCTTTGCCAGTTCCTGATGATAGCTTAAAAACACGCTGCGCCGGAACGCGATCATCTCGCGCTCGTCGTCGGTCTTCGCCTGCGCCAGATGTTGCGCAACCATGTCGGGCGTCGCGAGTTCGATGGTATTGGCGACAAAATCCAGCATCTCGTCGAACTCTGCATCGGACATCGCGCGAAAACAAAAAGGCGATCCAAACCTGCCCATCCCGAGACAGCGGCCCTCACGGCGGCAGCGCCGCACCCCGCAACCCCAATGATTGAGCCAGGCCGTTGCGGCGACGCGAAACAGAACCTCGACGGCGGGTGATTTTTCCGGTTTTCTGTAGGGCATGGCTGTTTTCCCGGTTTACAGGTCGTTCAACGTCATGGGACGGCATCCCCGCGCGGTTTGCCGCCGTGGTTTTTCAAACATGCATTCGATCGGACGGGGCACTGGAAACCGTCTCTAACGAATAAGCATATGTGACGCCTTCCAGCGCCCCGTTTGGCGTTCTCTCGGGAGCTTTCCTCCCTACAGACCCCGACTTTAGATCCTCTGCCTCGCGACGACTTCGTGGCGTAGCTCTCCGGTGCCGGCATTAAGCATCACGGCTCCGGTACGTCACGCGTCCTGTCCCGACATGTGTGCCACACAGGCACGCCCGCCCCAGAAGGACGGAGGGGATCCATTTTCCGGGGGCTCTCCTTCCGGTCCGCCTGACGTTCGTGGCCCGAAGGCCACGAGGCTTCCCGTGGAGCGCCAGCCCTGCCTCGCCGCCAACGTCTTGCGGTGTATCCGTGACAGGACGCCATGATCATGGCACGGGTTTTTCAGGCGGGGATCAGCGGGGACAATTTTTCCGGGAAGACCTTCATGCCGATGAAATAAAGGCCAGCTATTTCCAATACATCGAACAGATTGTACAAACGTTCTGAATTAAAAATTTCCCCGCGCGCTGCCAGATCGAATTCGACACTACCGCGCCGCCTATCCATTGTGACGTCCGCTGCAATACCTAAAACCGCCGCGCAATTTCAATCCACGCATCGATTCCGACCAGCCTTTTGCCAGCCACTCCGTTCCTCCGGTCGGAAAAACCGGGCCACTGCCGCGCCCATGATTTGATTTTATGCGCCGGACCGGCTTGCCGCCTCGCGTCGACCGACACAGGTAACAGCCATCCGGAAAACCTGAGACTTCCACCCCACGCCACCCGGCACAGTTCACAACCGTAGAGAAGGAACCGCAGACATGCCTACGATTACCACGACGGACGGCACCGAAATCTTCTACAAGGACTGGGGTCCGCGCGATGCGCAGCCAATCGTCTTCCATCACGGCTGGCCGCTGAGCGCCGACGACTGGGATAACCAGATGCTGTTTTTCCTCGGCAGGGGCTTTCGGGTGATCGCGCACGACCGCCGCGGCCACGGGCGCTCGACGCAGACATCGTCGGGCCACGAAATGGATACCTACGCGGCCGACGTCGCGGCGCTGGCCGAAGCGCTCGATCTCAAAAATGCCTTCCATGTCGGCCATTCCACCGGCGGCGGCGAGGTCGTGCACTATGTGGCGCGGGCGAAACCGGGACGCGTCGGAAAAGCCGTCATCGTCGGCGCCGTGCCGCCGGTGATGGTGAAATCGGACACGAATCCGGGCGGTCTGCCGATCGATGTCTTCGACGGCCTGCGTGGCGCCCTGGTGGCAAATCGCGCCCAATTCTTCATCGACGTGCCGACCGGTCCGTTCTACGGCTTCAACCGGCCGGGCGCCGAGATTTCCCAGGGGCTGATCGACAACTGGTGGCGCCAGGGCATGATGGGCGGCGCAAACGCCCACTACGAATGCATCAAGGCTTTCTCCGAAACCGACTTCACCGAGGATCTGAAGAAGATCGACGTTCCCGTGCTGGTGATGCACGGAACCGACGACCAGATCGTGCCCTATGCCGATTCCGCGCCGCTTGCCGTCAAGCTTTTGAAAAACGGCACCCTCAAGACCTATGAGGGACTTCCGCACGGCATGCTCTCGACGCATCCAGACGTGGTCAATCCGGATATGCTGGCGTTTTTCAAGGGGTGAGGAGAGGGGCGCAAGAGGGGGCCGGCGTTCCGAAAAGTACCACCCCGTGACATCTCCCCCTCAAGGGGGGAGATTGGCCGACAGTATCGCGCGTCCCTTACGAAATAGGGGAAAGAAATGATCTCCCCCCTTGAGGGGGAGATGTCCCGAAGGGACAGAGGGGGGTGAAACCGCGACCACTTCAGGCGGCTGGCGCACCCAAACCAAAAACCCGGCTGCAGGGACAGCCGGGTTTTCAGGGAGGAAGCCAGAAAAAGGTGCGCTTATTCGCAGACGCGGATCTTCTTGATGATGACGTTGCCGTAATAATCGTAGGTCTTGACCTTCTTGATGAAGCAATAAGGCTGGCAATCATCGCTGTAGTAGCCGGCCTGCGACGGGGCGGCGAAGGAAACAGCAGTGATGGCAGCGACAGCGGCGGTCAAAACGAACTTGCGCATGCGGGTCTCTCCTTGAGATCTTGCTGGATGAGCCTCCCTCATCCAGTGACCCGACTATTCCACGCCCGGGACGCCCGCGCTGTTTCGAATGGAACAGGGGGCGCTCACTTCTGGATTTTCCGGCAATAGAGAGGCCTGTCCGGCATTGTCCGCAGGACCGCGGCAACGGAGCGGATGAATTTGCGCGTGGATCCTTCCAGGCATGCCCGGTCACGCCAGAATCCCACCCTCCTGCCGGCATGCCTGTTCCGGCAGGAACTGCGCGCACAATTCTTTCCTGAACCGCATTTTCCTTGAACGGAAGTTGCGTTAAGAACGCGCCAACATCTGACAAGCCCACCCTTCGACTTAAAAGGAATGCCCATGACAGCGCGCAATCTTTTCCTTCTGCCCGGCGACGGCATCGGCCCGGAAGCCATGGCGGAAGTCCGCAAAATCATCGCCCATATGAACGCCGAGATGGCGGGCGGCTTCACGACGGACGAAGGTCTTGTCGGCGGCTCAGCCTACGACGCCCATGGCGCGGCGATTTCGGACGCGGACATGGCAAAGGCGATGGCGGCGGACGCCGTTCTGTTCGGCGCCGTCGGCGGCCCGAAATGGGATGACGTTCCCTATGAAGTGCGCCCCGAAGCCGGCCTTTTGCGCCTGCGCAAGGACATGGAACTGTTTGCCAACCTGCGCCCGGCGATCTGCTACCCGGCGCTCGCCAATGCCTCGTCGCTGAAGGCCGAGCTGGTCGAGGGCCTCGACATCCTGATCGTCCGCGAGCTGACCGGCGGGGTCTATTTCGGTGAGCCGAAGGAAATCATCGATCTCGGCAACGGCCAGAAGCGCGGCATCGACACGCAGGTCTATGACACCTACGAGATCGAGCGCATCGCCGGCGTCGCCTTCGAACTGGCGCGCACGCGGCAGAACCGCGTCTGCTCGATGGAGAAGCGCAACGTCATGAAGTCGGGCGTGCTCTGGAACCAGGTGGTGACGGCGACGCACAAGGCGAAATATTCCGACGTGCAGCTGGAGCACATGCTGGCCGACGCCGGCGGCATGCAGCTCGTGCGTGCGCCGAAGCAGTTCGACGTGATCGTCACCGACAACCTGTTCGGCGACATGCTGTCGGACGTTGCCGCCATGCTGACCGGCTCGCTCGGCATGCTGCCGTCGGCCTCGCTCGGCGCCCCGGATGCCAAGACCGGCAAGCGCAAGGCGCTCTACGAGCCCGTGCACGGCTCGGCGCCGGACATTGCCGGAAAGGGCATCGCCAACCCGATCGCCATGATCGCCTCCTTTGCCATGTGCCTGCGCTACTCCTTCAACCTGGTCAAGGAAGCCGACAATCTGGAGAAGGCCATTGCCAACGTGCTCGACAAGGGCATCCGCACCGGCGACATCATGGCCGAGGGCGCCCGCAAGGTCGGCACCGCCGAAATGGGCGACGCGATCCTTGCCGAATTCAAGGCACTTTCGGCGTAAAGTTCCTCGCGTATTGCAGGATGGGCGGCATCCGGACGATCGGTTCGGGTGCCGTTTGTTTGGGATTGGTTGCCGACGAAGCAAAGATAGGACTAACGCGGCCCCCTCGGAGGACTGACGCAACGTGACGTTATGTTGGTGGATCCTCGGGTCAAGCCCGAGGATGACGGTAGAAGGGGGCGGTAACGACAAGCAGCGAAGGCCGCGTGTTAAACATTCAATTCGAGAAACCGCCTCATGAACCGACCGCTTTCCGCATCCCTCTGGCTTTTGCTGGCAACGATCGTTGACGGGCTCCCCCGCGGGGAGAAGAGCCGAGCGCACGCGAGGCGGGGCTTTCGGCACACCATTGGCGCTTCGCGCACCCCCTCATCTGCCCTTCGGGCATCTTCTCCCCGCCGGGGAGAAGAGGCAGGCTGCCGCCGCTTCTCCCGGGTCATCCTCGGGCTCGACCCGAGGATCCAGCGCGGACCGCTCGGAGGACTCTCTCACGCAACGCGACGTTATGTTGGTGGATCCTCGGGTCAAGCCCGAGGATGACGGTAAACGAGGCGGGAACGAAAAGCAGTGAAGGCGGCGTGTAAAACATTCCGCCTCATGCACCGTCATGGCATTTTTCGAATGCACCATTGAAATTGCTGTTTTTATTGACACATGGAAGAGAACCAACGAACAGGCCTTTCATGAACCCACCGCTCTCCTCATCCTTCTGGCTTTTGCTGGCAACGATCGTGCTGGTCGCCGCACTGCTGCCCTTCGACGGGCTCGTCTCCCAAAGCGCGCAGGCGCTGCCGCCCGCGATCGTCGCCTTCAACGAGCGGATCACCGATTTCGGCACCTTCGGCTGGATGATCTACGGTTCCGGCTCGGTCACGATCGTCGCCTATATCCTGCACCGGGTTTCGCGCAGCGCCGGCTTCTCCTCGAAGACGAAGACGGCGTGGCGGCTGGCGCTGTATTTCCTCGTGACGATCGGTAGCGCCAGCGCGCTGGTTCACCTGCTCAAACTCGTCATCGGCCGGGCGCGGCCGGAGCTTTACCTCGACTATGGCGCCCATAGCCTGACGCCCTTTGCCAATGAATGGCTGTTCGAAAGCTTTCCCTCGGGCCATTCGGCGGCCGTCGGCTCGTTCTTCGGCGCCTTCGCCATGCTGGCGCCGCGCCTGCGCATTTTCTTTGCGCTCGGTGCACTCACGATCGGCATCACCCGCGTTGTTGTCGGCGCCCATTATCCGAGCGACGTGGCGGCCGGGCTGCTGCTGGGGCTCTGGGCGGCGCTGATGACCGCCTTCGTCTTTGCGCAGCGGAACTGGCTGTTCCGCCTGGATGAGCAGGGCTGGCCGCGGCCGAAGGTGTAATGGTCCGTTCCACATAGCGGCATGAAAAAACCCGGCACGGGGAGTGCCGGGCTCAGTTGGCGGGGGGAAAGCGTGGATCAGTTCATCGCGTGGATGTCGCGATCCTTCGTCTCGGGCAGGAAGAGCATGCCGATCACCAGCGTGAGGCCGGCAAACACGATCGGGTACCAGAGACCGTAGTAGATATCGCCCTGGGCAGCGCTCATCGCAAAGGCCGTTGCCGGAAGCAGACCGCCGAACCAGCCGTTGCCGATATGGTAGGGCAGGGACATGCCGGTATAGCGGATACGGGTCGGGAAGAGTTCGACCAGAAGCGCTGCGATCGGGCCATAGACCATCGTCACATAGATGACGAGGACGGTCAGAACCGCGATGATGGTGACCCAGTTGACCCGTGCCGGATCGGCGACCATGGCGAAAGTACCGCCCTTGGCGACCGTGTAGACCGGCATTTCGGTGACGCCTGCGGCTTCTTCGGCCGTCAGCAGCTTGGCTGCGACCAGCTGTTCGCCGGTCATGGTTGCCTTCTCGCCGCCGCGAACGGCTGCGGCATCGAGCGCCAGCTCCGGATTGGCGGCAACGAAGCCGTCAACCTTGCTTTCCGGAACCTTGGCAGCGGCACGAACCAGCGGATAACCGCTCGCCTGCAGCGCCATGTTGATCTGCTTTTCGAAGGCAGCACCTGTGGCCTTGGCCTTGTCGCCTGCGGCAACGGCATCGTAACTGTTGATGGTTGCGTCGCCGATCTTGACCGTTGCGGCCGAGCCGGCAGGACCGGCAACGACGTCATAGGGTACGGAATTGCGCGTCAGGAACGAGGTCGCGATATCGCAGGATGTCGTGAACTTCGCCGTGCCGGTCGGGTTGAACTGGAACTTGCAGTCGCCGGGAGCGGCGGTGACGGTCGCCCGGATGGTTTCCTGTGCTTCGGCCAGCGCCGGATTGCCGGCCCAGGTCAGCGTCTTGAACAGCGGGAAGTAGGTGAGCATTGCGAGCAGCAGGCCGGCCATGATGATCGGCTTGCGGCCGATCTTGTCGGACAACCAGCCGAAGAAGACGAAGAAGCCGGTGCCGATGAGCAGCGATGCGGCAACCATGATGTTTGCCGACTGGCCATCGACCTTCAGGATGTTCTGCAGGAAGAACAGCGCGTAGAACTGGCCGGAATACCAGACGACGGCCTGGCCGACGACGGCACCGAACAAGGCAAGCAGCGCGATCTTCGCGTTTCTCCACTGGCCGAAGGCTTCCGTCAGCGGCGCCTTGGAGCCCTTGCCTTCTTCCTTCATCTTCTTGAAGGCCGGCGATTCGTTCATCTTCAGACGAATCCAGACCGAGACGCCGAGCAGGATGCAGGAGAGCAGGAACGGAACGCGCCAGCCCCATGCCGCGAAGGCTTCCTTGCCGAGAAGCAGCTGCACGGTGACGATGACCACCAGCGACAGGAACAGGCCGAGCGTCGCCGTCGTCTGGATCCACGAGGTGAAGTAGCCGCGCTTGCCCTGCGGCGCATGTTCGGCGACATAGGTCGCTGCACCGCCATATTCGCCGCCGAGCGCCAGGCCCTGCAGCATGCGCAGCGCGATCAGAAGGATCGGAGCGGCGATGCCGATCGAGGCGGCACCGGGCAGGATGCCGACGAGGAAGGTCGACAGGCCCATGATGACGATAGTGACGAGGAAGGTGTACTTGCGGCCGACGAGATCGCCGAGGCGGCCGAATACCAGCGCACCGAAGGGACGCACCAGGAAGCCCGCCGCAAAGGCGAGCAGCGCAAAGATGTTGCGGGTCGTTTCAGGATACTGCGAAAAGAACGTGGCGCCGATATAGATGGCCAGCGAACCGTAGAGATAGAAATCGTACCACTCGAAGATCGTGCCGAGCGAAGAGGCGAAAATCACCTTCTTCTGCTCGCCTGTCATGGGGGCGGCCTTTGCTCTGCCCACTGTTGCGACGTCTGCCATTGTGTTGTCCTCCACTCAAAAACGGCTCGCGTATCCCCTGAAGCCTCCGAATCCTCCCTGATTCCGAGGCGGAACACGCCATGACGACAAAATGGCAGAAAACCCCTGCAGGCGGCAGAGATGCTTTGGGATTATGACTTTAGTCGAATGAGACGGCATGACGCAGGCGGGCCGCCGATCGCGGAACTTTCAGCTTTCTGTTGACTCCGCGGCAAAACCCAGTATGAGCAACAGCGGAAAAGGGACCGCCATGCACCGTTTTGGTACTTCCATCGCTGCGCTGATCGCCCCGGCATTCTTTGCCGGGCGGGTTCGTTCCTTCTCGATTTCTTCCCAAACTACGGCCAAAACGACGACGAAAACCGTCTGACGTCTCTGGCCCACCGCTCTCTCCCCGGTTAGGCCGGGGACCCGAAGCCCGCGCCTTGGCCGGCGGGTTTCTCCCCCCAAGCCCGCGGAGAGACGAGAAAGAGAGCAAAGACAATGGGTTTCAAGATTGCCGTAGCAGGCGCGACCGGAAATGTCGGCCGCGAAATGCTGAACATCCTTTCAGAACGCGGCTTCCCGGTCGATGAAGTCGTGGCGCTTGCTTCGGCCCGCAGCCAAGGCACCGAAGTCTCTTTCGGCGACAAGACGCTGAAGGTGAAGAACCTCGAGAACTACGATTTTTCCGACACCGACATCTGCCTGATGTCGGCCGGCGGCGCCGTGTCGCTGAAGTGGTCGCCGAAGATCGGTGCGCAGGGCTGCGTCGTCATCGACAACTCGTCGGCCTGGCGCTACGACGCCGACGTGCCGCTGATCGTTCCGGAAGTGAACCCGGACGCCATCACCCAGTTTACCAAGCGCAACATCATCGCCAACCCGAATTGCTCGACTGCCCAGCTCGTCGTCGCGCTGAAGCCGCTGCATGATTTCGCCAAGATCAAGCGCGTCGTCGTCTCGACCTACCAGTCGGTTTCCGGCGCCGGCAAGGAAGGCATGGACGAGCTGTTCAACCAGACGCGCGCCGTCTTCGTCGCCGATCCGATCGAGAGCAAGAAGTTCACCAAGCGCATCGCCTTCAACGTCATCCCGCACATCGACGTGTTCATGGAAGACGGCTACACCAAGGAAGAGTGGAAGGTTCTCGCCGAGACCAAGAAGATGCTCGACCCGAAGATCAAGGTGACCTGCACGGCCGTGCGCGTTCCGGTCTTCATCGGCCATTCGGAATCGGTCAATATCGAATTCGAAAACGAGATCAGCGCCGACCAGGCCCGCGACATCCTGCGCGAGGCGCCGGGTTGCCTCGTCATCGACAAGCACGAGAACGGCGGCTACATCACGCCTTACGAATCGGCCGGCGAGGACGCGACCTATATCTCGCGCATCCGCGAGGACGCGACCATCGAAAACGGTCTCAACATGTGGGTGGTTTCCGACAACCTGCGCAAGGGTGCGGCCCTCAACGCCATCCAGATCGCCGAGCTTCTCGTCAATCGCGGTCTGATCAAGGCGAAGAAGCAGGCCGCCTGATCAGGAATTGTAAAGTTTTAACCAATAAAAGCCCCGCATCATCCGTCAAAGGGTTTGCGGGGCTTCTTCGTACCGACAGTCTGCCATGGCTTGTGCCCCTGTAGTGAGGATTCACGTGAAACGCGGCCTCCTTACACTGCGCCAAGATCGTGACAGGCCCCGCAAAGACTGGCATTTTGCGGACACCAGATTGGATTCAAGGCGCTCACGGGGTTTTTACATGCACAAGGCAAAGTGCGTATTGGCAGGTTTCACGGCAATCGTCGCGGCGGCAGTGCTGCCGGCCACGGCATCGGCGGCTCAATGCGGCAACAATGCAGGCGGTTTCGAGGCTTGGGTCGAGGACTTCAAGAGCGAGGCTGCAAGTCAGGGCATCAGCCCGTCCGTGCTCGACAAGGCATTCGCCAATGTCAACTACAGCAAGGCGACGATCCGTGCCGACCGCGGCCAGAAGAGCTTCAAGCTGTCGCTCGACCAGTTCATGCAGAAGCGTGGCGGCCAGGCGATCATTTCACGCGGCAGGAAGATGAAGGCGCAGAACGCTGCCCTGTTCGATTCGATCGAGAGCCGCTACGGCGTGCCGGCCGGCCCGATCATCGCCATCTGGGGCATGGAAACCGGCTTCGGCGGCTTCCTGGGCAAGGAGCATACGCTCTCGGCCGTCTCGACGCTTGCCTATGACTGCCGCCGCTCGGACTATTTCACCGACCAGCTCTATGCGGCTCTCAACCTCGTGCAGCGCGGCGATCTGAGCCCGGATGCGCGGGGTGCTGCCCACGGTGAAATCGGCCAGACGCAGTTTCTGCCGGCCAACGTGCTGAAGTTCGGCGTCGACGGCGATGGCAGCGGCCATATCGACATGGTCCGCTCCAAGGCCGACGCGCTCGCCTCGACCGCCAACTTCCTGCGCGGCCATGGCTGGCGCGCCGGCGCCGGCTATCAGCCGGGCGAGGCGAATTTCGGTGCCCTTCAAGGATGGAATGCCGCCAGCGTCTACCAGCAGGCGATCGCCATTATCGGCGCGGAAATCGACGGCGGCTCTTACTAACCGGCCGCACAAACAAAACCCGCCGGAAAAAATCGACAGGTTCATCTTGGTCTGATATGTGGCTCGCTTCCCAGGAAGCGGGCCTTTTTTACATTCCCGGCCGGGCGAAATCGCCGGTCTTGGCGTCCATGATCCAGAGCTCGCCTGTCGAAATGTCGAACCAGGCGCCATGCAGACTAAGCTTGCCGCGCTTTTCAAGGATATCGACGCAAGGGAAGGTGCGCAGGTTGGCGATGGAGTTGCGGATCGAAACGCGCTCCAGTGCCCGCTGCCGCTCGGCGGCGGTCATGACGTCGTTGCTCTGGATCTGCTCGGCGGCGGGCTTCAAAAGATGCATCCAGCGGCCGATGAAATCGCCAGGCGACAGCGGCTCGGCATCGACGTCGAGCGCCGCCTTGATGCCACCGCAACGGCCGTGACCCATGACGACGATATCGCTCACCTTGAGCACCTGAACGGCAAACTCCAGCGCAGCCGAGGTCGAGTGATAATGACCGTCCGGCTCGTAGGGCGGCATCATGTTGGCGACGTTGCGGACGACGAAAAGCTCTCCCGGGCCGCTGTCGAAGATCGTCTCGGGTGCGGCCCGGCTGTCACAACAGGCAATCACGAGCGTTTTCGGCTGCTGCCCGGTTTCGGCGAGAGCCTTGTAGCGCTGCTGCTGCTCGCTGAAGCGCCCGCTCATGAAGTTGTTGTAGCCCTTCAGCAAATGGTCCGGAAAACGCTGCATGGTGCTCGATCACTCCGCCTATTCAAGACAATCACGATATACATTGCACGCTTGTGGCCCGAGGGACACAGCCTTTGTGCGTCGCGCACATGCAAATTTCCGGCAGCCGCGCCGCCGGTGACATCCATGAAAGTCACCGTTTCATCTCAAGGTCCGACCGGTTTATTCGCTCGGGGCGGGGGGTGGCAAGCGGTACATTGAGTTGCCCGTCATATACATGTCCGCAGAAACTACCGCGCCGCTCCTCAGGACCGCCGCTTCTGGCTCGGATGCAGCAATCGGCGCATCTGGACCATCGCCATCGGCGTTGCGAGGCTCGCCGCGTCACGCTCGAGCGTCAGTTCATCGGCACCGCGCTTGCCCGTCCGGGCGATGATCTCGAAGACGCTGGCCGTTGCAAGCTGTAACGCCCGCTCCTCCTTCAGCCCTTCCAGAAGCCGGGCGACAAACAGCGCCGCCAGGAGATCCCCGGTGCCTTTGGGCGGATTGTCGATCAGGCGATGCTCGGCAAGCAGCGCATGACTGCCGGAAAGATAGAGATTGCCCGTGCTGCCATGCATCATCGGGATTGCCGAGCTGACCAGCATCCGCGACGGCCCGAGCGACAGGGCGGCCTCGAGAATGGCGGCGTTGGTTTCAAGCGGCACTCCGCAGAGCCAGGACAGCTCGAACCGATTGGGTGTGGCAAGCGAAGCCAGCGGCAACAGCCGGTCGCGCATGGCGATCGCCGTCGCCTCGGGTACGTAGAGGCCGCCTTGATCACCCATGACCGGATCGCAGGCATAGAAAAGGTCGGGATTTTTCTCTCTCAGAGCCGCGATGAGCCGCGCGACGCCTTCCGCCTGATAGGCGGCACCGAGATAGCCGGAGAGCACGGCGCGCACCTCGCCCGTCCAGGGCGCCCGGATGAGGTCATCGATCAGGCTGTTGAAATCGCCTTCGCTCACCGTTATTCGCGTCGAAGGCCCATGGCCGGGATGCCAGGGCAGGATCACCGTCGGCACTGCCCAGACCGGATAGCCCAGCGTCTCGAACGCAAACACGGCGGCGCGATTGCCGACGGAGCCACGAATCACATGGCTTGAAATGACGATGACGGCGCCGGATGCAGGCTCGGACATTCATGATTTTCCGTTGTTTCGACCACCTCAGATCGCCTGACACTCATGTCACTGTCAACTGTGACCGGCAAAAGACCAGGCGAGGCTTTCGGGCATCTGTTCATCCGCGGGATCGAATGGTCGATACAACCGATTTAATTTCAAGATCCGCGCATTCTCGCTGGAAATTTCGTGATTTCATTCCGAATTCGTTCGAAAATCACAAAAAATCGCCACAAAAACAGTCGCCAAGCATCATTCTTCTGTTAGGTTCGGCAAAAATAGTGGTTGCGGGGAGAAAAGACCATGGGCGCAAAATACAATCCGAAACGAGACCGGCACTTTGAAGTTGTATGCGAGGCCGGCAAGGCGCTCGGGCTGACCATGCTGTCGCCGGAGATCCTTTTCCGGCGGGCAAGCCATGACGATCTCGATCAATATACGCCGGAGATGCTGGCGCTTACGGCGGCGCATGCCCTCAAGGAAGTGCGCCGGAGCGAGAACCACCGTCCGATCATCAGCGTCGAATCCGTCGATGGCATCGCGCCCAACGGGACAGAGGTATCGATCCTGTCCGTCACCGACCGCAACATGCCGTTCCTTTACGATTCGATCATGGGCGAGGTCACCTCCACCCACCGCGACATTCACCTTGCTATCCATCCCATCCTGGTGCTCGAAGCTGGAAAGCCGGCCAAGCTTTTCGACCCGGAAGAAAAGAGCGAGCCGGCCTCACGGGTCAGCCATATCGAGATTCACCTTTCCAAGCTCAGCGATGCGGAAGCGGAAAACCTGAAGGAGCGGGTCGGCAACGTTCTCTCCCAGGTGCATCAGGCAGTCGGCGACTGGACGCAGATGACGGCGCTCCTCGACCAGGCGATGAGCGAACTCGAGAACCACGCCCCATCCCGCAAGAAAAACGACCGCGAAGAGGCGCTGGCCTTCCTGCGCTGGCTGCGTGACAACAACTTCACCTTCCTGGGGATGCGCGAATACACCTATTCGGGCAAGGGCGACAACGCCGTGGTCGAGCGCGGCAAGGGCCGGGGCCTGGGCATCCTTTCCAATCCGGATGTTCGCGTGCTGCGCCAGGGCAAGGACGCAGTGCTGACGACGCCGGAAATCCTCGCCTTCCTCAACGGCCCGGATTTCCTGATCGTCACCAAGGCGAATGTGAAATCGGTCGTCCACCGCCGCGCCTATATGGACTATATCGGTGTCAAGCGTTTCGACGAGGCGGGAAACGTGACCGGCGAATTGCGTATCGTCGGCCTCTTCACCTCCAGCGCCTATACGCGGCCGGCAGCAGACATTCCATTGTTGCGCTTCAAAGTGGAGAAGATCGTCGATCATTTCGGCTACGATCCACAGAGCCATTCCGGCAAGATGCTGGCCAATACCCTGGAATCCTACCCGCGCGACGACCTGTTCCAGATCGATGTGGGTCTTCTCGCCAGCTTCTGCGAACAGATCAACGAGCTCGGCGACCGGCCGCGAATCCGCGTTCTGCCGCGCATCGACCACTTCGATCGTTTCGTTTCCGTGATCGTCTACGTGCCGCGCGAGCAATATGATTCGGATGTCCGCGAAAAGATCGGCAACTACCTGAAAACCATCTATGACGGCCGCGTTTCCGCCTACTATCCGGCCTTTCCGGAAGGCGGCCTGGCGCGGGTGCACTTCATTATCGGCCGCTATGCCGGCAAGACCCCGCGCGTGCCGCAGGCGAAACTGGAAGAGGCCGTGCGGGAGATCGTCACGCGCTGGATCGACCGCTTCGACCTCCTGGCTCGCCACAAGGGCATCGAGATCAACGTCAACGAAGCCTATCAGGTGGCGTTCACGCCGGCCGAGGCCTATGCCGACCTCGACGATATCGCGGCCTGCCTGCCCACCGACCCCATCCGCATCGCCTTCTATCAGAAGCGCGGCAAGGCACCGGGAGCTCTCGAGCTGAAGATCTTCCACGCCGGCGAGCCGGTGTCGCTCTCCCATCGCGTTCCACTGCTTGAAAATCTCGGCTTCCGGGTGATCAGCGAACAGACGCATGATATTGCCGTGACCGACACGGCAAGCGGACAGCGCCTCGTCGTTCTGCACGATATGGAACTGGTGCATCGCGACGGGCTCGTGCTCAATCTCGACAGGTCGGGGCCGATGCTGGAGGAAGCCTATCTCGCCGCCTGGAATGGCCTGATCGAGGATGACAGCTTCAACCGGCTGATCCTGCTTGCCGGCCTGACGGCCCGCGAAGTGACCGTTCTGCGCGCCTATGCGCGCTATCTGCGCCAGACCGGCATCACCTATTCCCAAGGCTACATTGCCGAGACGCTGAACAAATATCCGGCGATCGCTGCCGATATCTTCAAGCTCTTTGTCACCCGCATGGACCCCGCGCTCGACAACAAGCCGCGGACGAAGCGCATGGCCCAGCTGCTCGCGGCAATCGAGCAGGCGCTGAACGCGGTGCCGAGCCTCGACGAGGACCAGATCCTGCGCCGTTACGTCAACGTCGTGCAGGGGACGCTGCGCACCAACTATTTCCAGCGCGACTCCAACGGCAATGCCAAGCCGATGCTCGCCTTCAAGCTCGACCCCAAGATCCTCGACGGCCTGCCCGAACCGCGCCCGTTCCGCGAAATCTTCGTCTACGGCACCGAGGTCGAAGGCGTTCACCTGCGTTTCGGCAAGGTGGCGCGCGGCGGCCTGCGCTGGTCGGACCGGTCGCAGGACTATCGCACCGAGGTGCTCGGCCTCGTCAAGGCACAGCAGGTCAAAAACGCCGTCATCGTGCCGGTCGGCGCCAAGGGCGGCTTCTATCCCAAGCAGCTGCCGGTGGGCGGCACGCGCGACGAAATCTTCAAGGCCGGCACCGAGGCTTACAAGACCTATATCCGGACGCTCTTGTCGATCACCGACAACATCGTCGGTCAGGAAGTGGTGCCGCCGGCCGATACGCTGCGGCACGACGATGACGATCCGTATTTCGTCGTTGCCGCCGACAAGGGCACCGCGACGTTCTCCGACACGGCCAACGGACTGGCTCAGGAAGCCGGCTTCTGGCTGGACGACGCCTTCGCCTCCGGCGGTTCTGCCGGCTACGACCACAAGAAGATGGGCATCACCGCGCGCGGCGCCTGGGAAACCGTCAAACGGCATTTCCGCGAAATGGACATCGACATCCAGACGACGCCCTTCACCGTCGCCGGCGTCGGCGATATGTCCGGCGACGTCTTCGGCAACGGCATGCTCTTGTCGGAAAAGATCAAGCTGATCGCCGCCTTCGACCACCGCGACATCTTCATCGATCCGGACCCGGATACCGATCGCTCCTTTGCCGAGCGCAAGCGCATGTTCAACCTGCCGCGCTCGAGCTGGCAGGACTACGACCGCGCGACGCTTTCGGCCGGCGGCATGATCATTCCACGCACCGAGAAATCCGTGACGCTGACGCCCCAGGCAATGGCGGCGATCGGCATTGACAAGCAACAGGCAACACCGTTCGAGATCATGACGGCGATCCTGAAGAGCCCCGTCGATCTGCTCTGGTTCGGCGGCATCGGCACCTATGTGCGCGGGCCGAACGAAACGGATGCGGAGGTCGGCGACCGTGCCAACGATCCGATCCGCATCACCGCCGACGAGGTCGGCGCCAGGGTGATCGGCGAGGGGGCCAATCTCGGCGTCACCCAGCGCGGCCGCATCGCCTTCGGCCTCAAGGGCGGCCGCTGCAACTCCGACGCGATCGACAACTCGGCCGGCGTCAACTCCTCCGACTTCGAGGTCAACATCAAGATCGCACTGGCTTCGGCCATGCGCGACGGGCGCCTGACGCGCGCCAAGCGCAACACGCTGCTCGCCTCGATGACCGACGAAGTCGCAGCGCTCGTCCTGCGCAACAACTACGAACAGTCGCTGTCGATTTCGCTGACCGAGATGCAAGGCGCCGGCAACCGGACGGCCCTTGCCCGGCTGATGACACGGCTGGAGGCCGACGGGCATCTGAACCGCAAGGTGGAGGTGCTGCCCAACGACCAGGCGCTGAGCGAGCGCTACCAGAGCGGCAAGGCGCTGACGCGCGCCGAGATCGGCGTGCTGTTGTCCTATGCCAAGATCGTGCTGTTCGACGAAATCGTCGCCAGCGACCTGCCGGATGATCCCTACCTGCGGACAACGCTGCGTGATTATTTCCCGGCCAGGATGCACAAGGCGCATGCCAGCGACATCAACGAACACCGGCTGCGTCGCGAGATCATCGCGACGGTGCTGGCCAACGACGTCATCAATCGTGGTGGACCTCCCTTCGTCAGCGCGCTGATCGACCAGACGGGCTTCATGCCGGCTGACGTGGTGAAGGCCGCGGTGCTGACACGCGACGGCTACGACCTGAAGCGCATCTACGGGGAGATCGACGCCCTCGACAATGTCATCAGCGGCGCTGTGCAGAACGAGCTCTACCAGGAGGTAGCGCGCATCTTTGCCATCGTCACTGAACGGACGCTCAGGACCAAGTCGATGCAAGCGCCGCTGGGCGAGGCGATCGAGCGGCTGCGGGAAGCGTTGCAGAAACTGAAATCCGCCCTGCAAAGCTCGATTCCCGAGGACGCAACGGCGGAAGTCCGGCAAAGGGCCGCCTATTTTATCGAGCGCGGCGTGCCGCCGGCGCTCGCCGAGGAGATCGCCGCTCTCGCCGTGATGACTTTCGTGCCGGAAATCATCCAGATCGCCGCCGATACCGGCGTGACGCTGGCGCGCACGGCGCAGAGCTATTTTGGCGTGACGCAGAACCTGCGGATCGCCCGGCTGCTGGCGGCCGCCGAGCGCGTTTCGGCAACCGAGCAATACGAGGCCATGGCGCTTTCGCGCAGCATCCACGACATCGCCACCGCGCGCAAGGACATCACCATCGCGGCGCTCACGGACAAGAAGGACGAGCGCAATCCGGTCGGTGCCTGGCGCGACAGCGACCGCAGCCGGATTTCCCGCATTACCGACCAACTGACCCAACTGACGGAGAAGGGCGAAACGACGCTCGCCAAGATCACCGTCGCTGCCGGTCTCCTGAGCGATCTTGCGCAGGACCGGGCGAGGTGACACTGTCCGCGCCGAACAGGCGGAGCAGACAGTGGAGAATCAAGTGAGCAGCATCACCGCAGAGGCCGGCGACGAGCCAAGAGTATCGCGCGCCGGCCTTTTCGGCTGGATGCTGTTCGACTGGGCGGCGCAGCCGTTCTTCACGGTGGTCATCACCTTCATCTTCGGCCCCTATTTCGTTTCCAGGCTCACGGACGATCCGGTGCATGGCCAGGCGATGTGGGGCTATACGATCACCATATCCGGCTTCATCATCGCGATATTGTCGCCGGTGCTGGGTTCGATTGCCGACGCGACCGGCACGCGCAAACCCTGGATCGCCTTCTTCGCGGTGATCAAGATCGCGTCGCTGGCGGCACTCTGGTTCGCCATGCCCGGATCACCGCTGCTCTATCCATTTATCTGCATCATCCTCGCCTCGGTCGCGGCGGAATTCTCGATCGTCTTCAACGATTCGATGATGCCGCGGCTCGTGAGCGAAAGCCAGATCGGGCGGATTTCCAACATCGCCTGGGGACTGGGCTATCTCGGCGGCATGATCGTGCTGATCGCCGTGGTCACGCTTCTGGCCGGAAGCCCTGAATCCGGCAAAACAATTCTGGGAATGGATCCGCTGTTCGGGCTTGATCCGGCGACCGGCGCCGATGCGCGCGTGACCGGGCCGATCTCGGCCCTCTGGTACCTGGTCTTCATCCTGCCGATGTTCCTGTTCACGCCCGACGCGCAGCGGGTATCGGTGCCGGCAGCCGTTGCCGTCCGCAGCGGCCTTGCCGAACTTGGGCGCACGATCGGCGAACTGCGGCAACGGTCGGGCATCCTCAAGTTTCTGGTGGCACGAATGATCTTCCAGGATGGCGTCAACGGGCTCCTGACACTCGGCGGCACGTTCGCCGCCGGCATGTTTGCCTGGCAGACGGTCGAACTTGGCGTCTATGGCATCATTCTCAACGTCGTGGCGATCGGCGGGTGCCTCTATGCCAGCCGTCTCGATGCCAGGCTCGGGTCGAAGGTGATCGTTACCGCGAGCCTCATCTGCCTGACGATTGCAACGCTCGGCATTGTCTCGACCGGCCCCGGTTATACGCTGTTCGGGCTGCTGCCTCTATCCACGACCGACGCCGGCGGCCTGTTCGGCACCGCGGCCGAGAAGGCCTATATCGTCTTCGGCCTGCTGGTCGGCATCGCCTTCGGGCCGGTGCAGGCCTCGTCGCGCTCCTATCTGGCCCGCAGCGTCAGCGCCGATGAGGCTGGACGCTATTTCGGCCTTTACGCTCTCTCCGGCCGAGCGACCTCGTTTCTCGCACCCGCCTCGGTCGCAACCATCACGCTTATAACGGGATCGGCCCGCATCGGCATGATGGCACTGGTAGCGTTTCTGGCGGTGGGACTGTTGATCCTCATCCGCACTCCTTATCCGGCGAACAGAGCGACGTGATCGGTAGAGACCGACGCTAAAAGTCGAAGGGTGAAACAAGATCCAATCCGGTAGTGCGGAAATCAGCGAGGTTTCGGGTCGCCAAGCGGCCACCGTTCACCCGTGCAATGGCGGCGATCATGCCGTCTGGAGCAGACATTCCCATGCCTTGTCGCGATGCCGTGCCCATGATGTCGCCATAGGCCAGTGCCGCCTCTTCGGTAAAACCGAATATCCGATCAGCGAAGCGACGCCGCCAATCGGTCAATCCCTGCTCAAGTCGCAAGGCGCGTTGATCAGGCATAATCTTTTGGATGCCGAATGCAATTTCTGCAATGGCAACCGTCGAAAGCGCAAGTTCCGCATCATACCGCACCAGCCAGGAGATCACTGCCTCCGAGGGCGACTTCCGCAATGTTTCGGAGATGACATTGGTATCGACGAAAATCAAAGTTCAGGACCCGTATGGACTTTCCGCCCTTCCCGGATAATCGCGTCGAGATCGATATCGGTGCCGCAATTTTCCGACAGTCGGTTATAGAAAGCCGATGCGGGTTCGCGCCCCACCTCGCGGATTTCATAGGCTTCAAGCGCGCGCTCGACGATATCGGCGATCGAGCGGTTCTCCCGGCGGGCAAGCCGATGAGCGAGATCGCGGGCTCTCGCACTGCGCACCGAAAGTTGTGGTTCAGCCATATCCGGAACTCCTTTCAGTCTCGAATATAGGCGGCGCGAGCCATGCCATCAAGATAGCTGATGCCATCTTGATGGCGAGAGTGGGCTGTCTTAGTGGCGGAAATGGCGCATGCCGGTGAAGACCATGGCGACGCCGGCTTCGTCGGCGGCGGCGATGACTTCCGGATCGCGCATCGAGCCCCCCGGCTGGATGACGGCGGTGGCGCCAGCGGCGATCATCGAGAGCAGGCCGTCGGCAAACGGCAGGAAGGCCTCCGAGGCAACTGCCGAGCCATGTGTCAAGGGCGCGGGCAGGCCGAGCGCCCTTGCCGCTTCCTCGGCTTTCAGCCCGGCGATGCGGGCCGAATCGACGCGACTCATCTGGCCGGCGCCGATGCCGACCGTCTGGCCGTCCTTGGCGTAGACCACGGCATTGGACTTCACGTGCTTCGCGACCTTGAAGGCGAACTTCATGTCTTCCAGTTCCCGCGCGGTCGGTGCGCGTTTGGTTACGACCTTCAGCTCGAGGTCTTCGACCATGCCGTTGTCGCGGGTCTGCACGAGCAAGCCGCCGGCGACGGTTTTCGCCGCAAGGCCCGGCGCCCGTGGATCGGGCAAGGCTCCTGTGACGAGCAGGCGCAGGTTCGGCTTGGCGGCGATGACGACCTTGGCAGCATCGCTGACCGAGGGAGCGATGATGACTTCGGTGAACAGCTTGACGATTTCTTCCGCCGTGACGCCGTCGAGTTCCTGATTGAGCGCGATGATGCCGCCGAAGGCCGAAGTGGAATCGCAGGCAAGCGCCCGCTCATAGGCTTCCAGCAGGGTCGCGCCCGTCGCGACGCCGCAGGGATTGGCGTGCTTGATGATGGCGCAGGCCGGCGCCTTTTCCGGCAGGAATTCGGCGACGAGTTCGAAGGCCGCGTCGGTGTCGTTGATATTGTTGTAGGAAAGCTGCTTGCCCTGCAAAAGGGTCGCGGTTGCGACGCCCGGGCGGTTTTCGCCGGTCAGGTAGAATCCGGCTTTCTGATGCGGATTCTCGCCGTAGCGCATCTCTTCCTTCAAGACGCCGCCAATGGTGCGGTGGAGCGGCATCGGCGTGTCGAGGACTTCGGCAAACCAGCCGGAAATGGCGGTGTCGTAGGCTGCGGTGCGGGCATAGGCCTTGGCGGCCATCTGCCGGCGGAAACCGAAGGAGGTGGCGGCACCGTTACCCAGTTCGGAGAGCAGCGCCCCGTAATCGGCGGCATCGGTGATGACGGTGACATAGGCATGGTTCTTGGCCGAGGCGCGGATCATCGCCGGGCCGCCGATGTCGATATTTTCGACCGTTGTCGGATAATCGCCGCCCTTGGCGCGGACTTCCTCGAACGGATAGAGATTAATGACGGCAAGATCGATGCCGGTGATGCCATGCGTCGTCATCGCCTGCACATGGTCCTCGTCGTCGCGGATCGCCAGAAGGCCGCCATGGACGCCCGGATGCAGGGTTTTGACCCGGCCGTCCATCACCTCCGGAAAACCGGTGAGGTCGGAGACGTCGGTGACCGGCAAGCCCGCTTCGGCCAGCGTCTTGTGCGTACCGCCGGTCGAGACCAGATGGATGCCCTTGCTGTGCAGCGAACGGGCAAGCTCGACGATGCCGGTCTTGTCGGACACGGAGAGCAAAGCGGTGCGGATCGTCACCTGATCGGGGGCGGGAATTTTCTTGGAGGCGACAGCCATCATCAAGCTCCTTTTGCGGGCCGGATATCGGAAGGTCTTCCGGCGAATGTTCGCCTGCCGTTAGCACAGCTTTCCCGATGAAGGAACCGTTTGATTCGCCGGGGTACCGCTGGCCGGCCTGTCACGCCTCGCGCGACAAAATCCACTGGATTTCCGGCACGGAGGCGACGGCGAAGGTTATGGTGATCTGCGACGTCTTGCGCATGCCGGAAGGGTCGGCGAAGAAAATGTCTTCTTCGATCGCCACCTCGCTGTCGCGGCAGGTGAACAGCCAGGTTTCACCATCGGGAGCCGCAAGATAAACCTCGTGCGGGCTGTGCTGGCGCAGATTGATCGCCGGATGGATATGAAAACGGGCAACGGCAATCGCCGAATGGCTGTCCACCGGATCCGTGCCGTCCGGCTGGAACAGCCGGTCGCGGCCGCGCACCGCACTTCCCTGGCCGTTCACGCTGATATCGCGCTCATGTATCAAGCCGCAGGACTGGGCATAGCCATCATGGCTAGCGATCACCGCATCCGGCTGGCCCTCCTCCTCCTGCCGGCGAAGGGCCACCCTGGAGACACCGCCGGTGACGATGGGGCCGAGGAACTGCGAATCCGACAGTCGCGAGGACGAGCGGTCGTTGATGGTGACGGTCGAATGCGCCGCCGTCAGTCGCGCCAACTGGCGGAATCGTTCGCCGGCAAACTTTGGCGAGCCCGAGTTGATGATGAAGCGATGCTTGCCCGATGACATTTCGAACGACAGGCAGCCGGCATGGGCGGTGCGCGACAGTTCCGGCGAAAGCGGCAATCCGGTATCGATGATGACAACGACATTGTTGGCGGTCAGGCGCTGATAGTTGATATGCGGCAGGGCCTTGAACGGCGCGCCGGCCGTCTCGTCATAGCGCAGGACAGCCATCAGCTCGTTGGCGAGCGTCGAGGTGGCGCCATTGAACAAGGCGAGCTCCCCACCCTGATGGCGGAAGAACCGCAGAGCCGGATACATCCGGTCGATGCAGGGAATGAGCTTGGCGGGAACATCATGGCCGAGATTGACATAGGTCTGGCGCAGCGGCAGCAGGTCGAGCAGCAGCTCGAGCCCGGTGCGCGGGTTGCGCGAGCTGTGGCCGCCATCCGGCAGAATCTGTCGATCAAGCTCAAGATCGAGATTGCGGGCCGCCTTGCGGATGGCCGATTCCGACGCCGGCATGGCGACGGAGGCCATCGCAAGGGCGATGCGCACCCGCAGCCGCGCTTCGCCGTCGCAGGTGGTGTCGGCGACGTGGCGCAGATACCGCACCTGAAAGGCAAGATTTTTCAGGAACCGGCGATAGAAGCCATGCTCGGCATTGCGCAGGATGATCGGCGAATGCGACAGCCAGGCGATCAGCCGCTGGGCAATGATTTCCGGCTCCCAGGCGATGCCATCGATAAAGCGGCCCTGCGTGGCGATCCAGTCGTTGACGACATGGCGCAACCGGACAAAAGCCTCCTCTTCCTTCACCGCACGCATGTGGCGAACCCAGCCGAAGGAATGCAGCCGGACGGCAAATTCGCGCGAAGGCAGGTCGATTTCGAAGGGCGATTCGCCTTCCGTGTCGAGCACCCGGCCCGCCAGGGGAAACCGGCCCTGCAGGATTTCTTCGGCGACGAAGGGATCGACGGCCCGCAGATCGGTCGGCGCGACGATCAGGCGATCGGGAGTACTGCCCGCGAAGCGAAACGCCGTATTGCGTCCCAAGGCAAGGCGGCGCGAGAAGCGGCGCCAGCCCTCACGCAGATACAGATAGAGAAGCCTTTGCCGGTCCGAAATGCGCATCGCTGAGCCCGTGTGCCTCCCCCTCCCGGACCGGGCTTCAAACCGCATCAACTAATCGGAATGATTGCTGTCCGCACCAGATACGACCAGGACCATGATCGTGAAAAAGCCATTAAACTTTTATGGATCGTGGCGGTATTGTTAGGCAAAGCCGCCGAACCCGTCAATTGACCGGCGCAATCTGCCTGTTGACGAAGTCTGTGGGCACAATGTCGCGCATCATGCCGTGCGGCGTAAAATGACGGCATAAAAGCCATCCAGTCCACCGGAAAAGCCGTCCTGCGGCGGGATCATTGCCGGCGTCGTGCGAAATTCGCCGAGCGGTGTGACCGCATCTTCCAAGCCCGGCCAATCGGCCGGATCGATTGCGACCCGCTCGCAACGACCCTCGCCAAGCACGCGTTCGGTCACCTCTTCGCCCTCGCGCTTGTCGAGCGAGCAGTTGGAGAAGACGACGAGACCGCCCGGCTTGACCAGCGTCAGCGCGTGGCGCAGCAGCCTTTCCTGCAACAGCGCCAGTTTCTCGATATCTTCGGGACCCTTGGTCCACAAAACATCCGGATGGCGGCGGATCGTCCCGGTCGAGGAGCAGGGCGCGTCGAGCAGCGCCGCATCGAACAGTTCCTCCGCGCGGAAATCCGCCATGTTGGTTTCCTGCGTCGTCGCCTGGAGCCCGAGCCGGGCAAGATTGCCCTCAAGGCGCTTCAGGCGGCTCGCCGACTGGTCGAGGGCGGTGACTTTCGCCCCGGCCAGAACCAGTTGCGCGGTTTTTCCACCCGGCGCCGCGCAAAGATCGACCACCCGTTTGCCGCCTAGCGCGCCAAAAAGCTTCGCCGGAAGGGATGCGGCGGCATCCTGCACCCACCATTCGCCATCCTCAAAGCCCGCAAGGGCCGGCACCGCGCCGGAAAACCCGGCAAGACGCACCGAACCGGTCGGCAGGACACGCCCATTCAGACGCTGCGCCCATCCTTGCGCATCCGACTTGACGGTTACGTCGATGGCCGCAGGGGTGAGCAGTGCATCGGCGATACGGGCGGCTTCCGCAGCCCCGTAATAGCCGACCAGCCTTTTATAGAACCATGCCGGAATTGCCGGGATCGTTTCGCCGACCGTTGCGAGCAACTGCTTTTTTTCGCGGGAAAGGCGACGCAAAACCGCGTTAACCAAACTGGCGAAGCGCTTGTTGCGCGGGTCGGTCTGCGCCTGTTCGACGGCCAGATCGACGGCGGAATGATCCGGGATATCGAGATAGAGGATTTGCGCGGCCGCGACGACCAGAACATGATGCAGCGCCCGCGCGCCCTCCGGCAACGGCGTCTGCAGCAGCGAGCCGATCATCGCCTCGATGCGGGGCAGCTGGCGCAGGGCCGAATTCAGGATCGCCCGCACCAGCGCGCGATCCGCCTCGTTGAGCTCGCGATAGACCGGGTTGCCGTTGGCGGCATCGAGCATGCCATCCAGCGAGGTCTTGCGATCGACAACGGCCGCAAGCATCTTTGCCGCCGCCTGCCGGGCCTTGAGACCGGGCTTGTCGCTGCGCACAAAGGCCGGATTTTCCTGACCTCTCCGAGCAAGGTCCGGCTTGCGGCTATTTCGTTTCGGAAGCGAAGCGGTTTTGTTTTCGTCTGACGTCAAGACCAGGGACCTTTCGGTGGTTCGGAACCACCGCGACCCCAGCCCGTCGGCGGCACGGAGCGCGATTTGCGCATCGGATTATCAGCCCTGACCGGCGGCGTCGAGACCGCCGACATTTCACCGGCCATCCTTTGCAACGCGGCGATACGGTTTTCCGTCGCCGGATGGGTGGAAAACAGGTTGTCCATGCGCTCGCCGGACAAAGGATTGATAATGAACATATGGGCGGTTGCCGGATTGCGCTCGGCCTCCTCGTTCGGCACCTGATGGGCGAAATTGGCAATCTTGGCGAGCGCGGAAGCGAGCGACAGCGGCTGCCCGCAGATCTCGGCGCCGCGCCGGTCGGCGGAATATTCGCGCGTCCGACTGATGGCCATCTGCACGATCATCGCCGCAAGCGGCGCGACGACCATCGCGACCAGAACGCCGATGAAGCCCAGCGGGTTGTTGTTTTCACGGTTGCCGCCGAAGAAGAAGGCGAAATTGCCGAGCATCGAAATCGCACCGGCCAATGTCGCCGTCAGCGTCATGGTCAGCGTATCGCGGTTTTGGATGTGCGCGAGCTCATGCGCCATGACGCCGGCCACCTCGTCATAGGTCAGCGCATGGAGCAGTCCCGTGGACGCGGCAACCGCGGCGTTTTCCGGGTTGCGGCCGGTGGCGAAGGCATTCGGCTGCGGATTGTCGATGACATAGACCTTCGGCATCGGCAGCCCGGCGTTTCTCGCCAGGTCGCGCACGATGCCGTAATATTCCGGTGCCGAGCGCTCATCGACCTCCTGCGCGCGGTACATGCTCAGCACCATGCGGTCCGAATTCCAGTAGGAGAAGAAGTTCATGCCGGCGGCGATCACGAGCGCAATCATCATGCCGCCCTTGCCGCCGATCAGGAAGCCGACCGCCATGAACAACGCGGTCATGAACGCCAGAAGCATCGCGGTGCGCATAAGGTTCATCGATCCATCTCCCAAGGTCAGCAACGTTTCACGTGAATCATTGGTTCCGTTTGCACGCGAGGTTCCTATATGATGGTGACATCGACCGCATTCTTCAACATTCTCGCGGAAATTAGGACCTGGCATGCAGAACGACAACGGCAATTCACCTGAAGAACCCCGCAAGCCGCTCACGCCTGCGGCGCAACGCGCCCTGGCCGAGGCGGAGGAACGCCGCAAGCAGCAGCAGCCGCTCGAGCTGCCGGAGGAACTGGGCGGTCGCGGCGGGGCGGAGCCGGCCCGTTTCGGCGACTGGGAAATCAACGGCCGGGCGATCGATTTCTAAGGAAATAATTCCTGTTGCCAGGCCGTGGTTGCCGGTATATTTTCCTATTATGATGTCTCGCAACCGCTCCGGCCTTCTCGCCCCTCTCTTCCTGCCTTTCCTGGGCTTGTACGCCCATGCCTTCGAATCCGGCAAACGAATCGAAATCGCCGGTCCGGTCAGCGCAGAGATCATTCGCGTCATCGACGGGGATACGATCCTGGTCGCGGCCCGGCCGTGGCCGCAGCAGACGATGGAAGTCTATGTGCGGTTGCGCGGCATCGACGCGCCGGAGCTGAAATCGGCCTGTGCTGCAGTCCGCGATGCCGGCAGGCAGGCACGCGCTGCCTTGAGCGACCTCACCCGGGATCAGCACGACATCCAGCTGATGCGCATTGCCGGCGACAAATATTTCGGCCGGGTGGTCGCCGACATCAGTTTTTCCGACGGCCGGAATCCGGCTCAGGAGATGCTTGTGGCCGGTTATGTTGCGCCTTATGGCGGTGGCCGCAAGACGGAGAACTGTTCTACCTTCTGAAGGCCGGTTGAGCCATCCCCGATCACAGCGGCCCCGGCACGGAAGCCGGGGCACAGGCAACGCGCGAATCAGGCCTTCCTGTTCTGCCGGTTGGCGATGAGGTCGTCGACGACGGTGGGATCGGCCAGCGTCGAGGTATCGCCGAGCGCGCCGTAATCGTCCTCGGCGATCTTGCGCAGGATGCGGCGCATGATCTTGCCGGAGCGGGTTTTCGGCAGGCCGGGGGCGAACTGGATCTTGTCCGGCGAGGCGATCGCGCCGATTTCCTTGCGGACATGTGAGATCAGTTCCTTGCGCAGCTCTTCCGTGCCCTGCTGGCCGACCATCAACGTCACGTAGCTGTAGATGCCCTGGCCCTTGATGTCGTGCGGATAGCCGACGACGGCGGCTTCCGACACCGCATCATGGCTGACCAGGGCCGATTCGACCTCGGCCGTGCCCATGCGGTGGCCTGAGACATTGAGCACGTCATCGACGCGCCCGGTGATCCAGTAATAGCCGTCCTCGTCGCGGCGGCAGCCGTCGCCGGTGAAATACTTGCCCTTGTAGGTGGAGAAGTACGTCTGGATGAAGCGCTCATGGTCGCCATAGACGGTGCGCATCTGGCCGGGCCAGCTGTCGATGATGCACAGATTGCCGTCGGCCGCACCGTCGATCACCTTGCCTTCGGCGTCGACGAGTTGCGGCTGCACGCCGAAGAAGGGCCGGGTGGCCGAGCCCGGCTTCAAGGCGGTCGCGCCGGGGAGCGGCGTGATCAGAATGCCGCCGGTCTCCGTCTGCCACCAGGTGTCGACGATCGGGCAGCGGCCTTCGCCGACGGTGTGGTAGTACCATTCCCAGGCTTCCGGGTTGATCGGCTCGCCGACGGAACCGAGGATGCGCAGCGATTTACGCGACGAGCGCGTGACGAGGGCATCGCCCTGGCCCATCAAGGCACGGATCGCCGTCGGTGCCGTGTAGAAGATGTTGACCTTGTGCTTGTCGACCACGTCCCAGAAGCGGCCGGCATCCGGATAGGTCGGCACGCCCTCGAACATCAGCGTCGTCGCGCCGTTGGCGAGCGGGCCATAGACGATATAGGAATGGCCGGTGACCCAGCCGACATCGGCGGTGCACCAGTAGATGTCACCGTCGTGATAATCGAAGACATATTGATGGGTCATCGAGGCATAGACCAGGTAGCCGCCCGTCGTGTGCAGCACGCCCTTCGGCTTGCCGGTCGAACCCGAGGTATAGAGGATGAACAGCGGATCCTCGGCCTTCATCTTCGCCGGCGGGCAATCGGCTTTCACCGTGGCGACGGCCTGATGGTACCAGATGTCGCGCTCCGCGAACCAGTGGATCTTGCCGGCGGTGCGACGAACGACAAGAACGGACTTGACCTCGACGCCGTCGCGCTTGGCGATGTCGATCGCCTGGTCGGTGTTGGCCTTGAGCGGAATCGTCCTGCCGCCGCGCAGGCCCTCGTCGGCGGTGATGACGAAGGTGGACTGGCAATCCACTATGCGGCCGGCCAGCGCATCGGGGGAAAAACCGCCAAACACGATCGAATGCACGGCACCGATGCGGGTGCAGGCGAGCATCGCATAGGCGGCTTCCGGGATCATGGGCATGTAGATCGTGACGCGGTCGCCCTTTTTGACGCCGTTTGCCTTCAGCACGTTGGCAAGGCGGCAGACATGCTCGTAGAGTTCGCGATAAGTGATCTTCCTGTCATCATACGGGTTGTCGCCCTCCCAGATGATCGCCACCTGGTCGCCGCGCTTTTCCAGATGCCGGTCGATGCAATTGTAGGAGACGTTGGTGAGACCGTCCTCGAACCACTTGATCGATACCTTGCCTTCAAAGCTGGTGTTCTTGACCTTGGTGTAAGGCTTGAACCAGTCGATGCGCTTGCCGTGTTCGCCCCAGAACGCCTCCGGATCGGCGACGCTCTGCTTGTACCATTTCAGATAGGTGGCGTTGTCGATCAAAGCGCGTTGCTTGGCCGGCTTGAGCACCGGATAGGTCTTGACGGACATGCTGATTTTCCTCCCTGCGCAGGCAAGTTTCCGGACGCCGCGTCTCCCTGTGCGTCCTCTCCGGCCGCATTCATATCAGGTCAACACACGGCGGCAATTAGACAAAAGGTCATTTCTGCGAGAAGAATTGCATTTATGCGACGACGAGGGTATAGAGGCGCTAATTTCCCGGAAATTAAGTGGTTACACCCCACGGCCCGCGACACCGGCGCGGACGGACAGAAGGACTATACCCATGGCTCAACAACTGCTTATGCCCAAAGCGACGGCCGTATGGCTTGTTGACAACACTGCCCTGTCGTTCGAGCAGATCGCCCAGTTCTGCAAGCTGCACCCGCTGGAGGTCAAGGCGATCGCGGACGGTGAATCGGCGCAGGGCATCAAGGGCCTCGACCCGATCGCCACCGGCCAGCTGTCGCGCGACGAGATCGCCCGCGCCGAAGGCAACCCGAACCACAAACTGAAACTTTCCGAGCCGAAGGTGCGTGTGCCGGACTCGAAGCGCAAGGGCCCGCGCTATACCCCGGTTTCGAAGCGCCAGGACCGGCCGAACGCCATTCTCTGGCTGGTGCGCAACCATCCGGAACTGAAGGACGCCCAGATCTCGCGTCTCGTCGGCACGACCAAGTCGACGATCGAGCAGATCCGCGAGCGCACCCACTGGAACTCGACGAACCTGACGGCGATGGACCCGGTTACGCTTGGCCTCTGCACCCAGATCGACCTCGACCTCGAAGTTGAACGCGCATCCAAGGGCCGGCCGCTGCCGACCGCTGCCGAACTCGGCGCGACGCTCGAAGCGTCGAAGGAGACTGAAAAGCTGCCGTTCTCCTATGAGCGCGAGGAAGAGAAGGAAATGGACGCCGACGCCGTTTTCGCCAAGCTCAAGTCGCTCAAGTCCGACCGCAAGGACGAAGACGACGACGATCATTACTGATCGGATCGCCGCACACCACAAACCCGGATCGCCTGATCCGGGTTTTTTTTGCCGAGCGGCAAGCCGTCAGTAGGCAGAGCCCTCGCTGCCGTTAAGCCGGTGCCGCTCCGTCCCCTTGAGCGGCGGATTGAAGATGCTGACGAGGATCAGGTCCTCGTTCTTGCCGCCGCGCAGGTAATGCTTGTCGTGCTTGTCGAGCACGTAGATGTCGCCCGGCACGATCGGAAAGACATTGCCCTCCATGTCCTCGACCTCTCCGGCGCCGGCGATGCAGTAGCAGGCCTCGAGATGGTTGCGGTATTCGAGCAGCGAGGTGGTGTTGGCGCGCACCACGGTGTGGCAGACAGTAAAGCCCATGCCATCGCGCTCGGTCAGCAGACGATGGCTGGTGCCGCTTCCCCATTCGACGAAATGCGGCGTTTCCTCGACTTGCTTCAGATTGCGCACGAACATCAGCCTTGGCCTTTCTTCAGGAAAATTTGACGATTGGATGAAAGAGGGTGGTCAACCGCTCTGCCATTTCCACGTATCGCTTGCATTTACGCGATCGGCAAATGATGCTTTTTCGTCATTTAGGTTAGGAAAACTTGACTATGTTGCCATCGCTCAGCGCTTTGCGCGTCTTCGAGGCCGCAGCACGCCACAACAACTTTTCGCGCGCCGCCGACGAACTGCATGTCACGCACGCAGCGGTCAGCCATCAGATCCGTCTGCTCGAGGACTGGTTCGGCCGGCCGCTGTTTCTGCGCGAAAAGCGTAGCGTCCGCCTCGTGCCCGACGCTCTGGCGCTTGCGCAAACGCTGTCGGTCAGCCTGGGGCGGATCGAAGCGGAGGCCCACGCCTTGCGCATGCAGACGAGGGGCGAACTGACGGTCGCCTGCATCGCTTCGATCGCGACGCGATGGCTGATCCCAGCGCTTCCGGAGTTCCTGAACGCCCATCCGGACCTCAATGTGCGGGTCCTCTATGCGATGGGCGAGCAACGCTTTCGCGAGGCCGACTGTGACGTCCTGATCACGCTCGGGGAAGACAAGAGCGAGACGCGCGAATGCACCCGGCTGTTTTCCCGCGCCAACCGGCCCGTTGCCAGCCCGATCTATCTTGCACGCCGCGGAAAGCCGCAGAGCGCCCCGGAGATCGCCGCAGCCGACCTCCTGCACGACGAGACGCCGGAACGCTGGCTGAGCTGGTGCCGGAAGGCGGGGCTTCAGCCGCACGGCCCGCTGCGCGGCCCGGTTTTCCAGGACTTCAACCTGCTCGCCACCGCCGTGATCGCCGGACACGGCATTGCCCTCTGTCCGACCGAAGTGTTCCGCCGCGAATTGGCCAATGGCGACCTCGTTATCCTCTCCGATGTCGAGACCTTGACCGACGAAAGCTATTTCCTCGTCACCGCCCGGCCCGCCGGTGGCGGGGCTATCCGCTTCAGGGACTGGTTTTGCGGTCTGACGGCGATTTTGCGTGAATCCGGCTAACCACCGATGCCGCGTTCTTTCAGCGCCGTGGCGATTTCCTCCAGCACGGCCGGGTCGTCGATCGTCGCCGGCATCTTCCAGCTTTCGCGATCGGCGATCTTCTGCATCGTGCCGCGGAGGATTTTTCCCGAGCGCGTCTTCGGCAGGCGCTTGACGCAGATGACCGTCTTGAACGCGGCGACCGGGCCGAGACGTTCGCGCACCAAGGCAACGACTTCCCGCTCGATCGCAGCTGTTTCACGGGAAACATCGGCGTTGATGACAAGGAAACCCGCCGGAATCTGGCCCTTGATTGCGTCGGCAATGCCAATCACCGCGCATTCGGCCACATCCGCATGGCTGGCGCAGATTTCCTCCATCGCCCCCGTGGAGAGGCGATGTCCGGCGACATTGATGATGTCGTCGGTGCGCGACATGATGAAGATATAGCCGTCTTCATCGATATAGCCTGCATCGGCGGTGCGGTAGTAACCGGGGAATTCAGAGAGGCACGCCTCGCGAAACCGCGCGTCGGCATTCCAGAACGTCGGCAGGCAGCCGGGCGGCAGCGGCAGCTTGATCACGACATTGCCGAGAATTCCTTTGGCAACCGGGTGTCCGGCATCGTCGAGGACCTCGACGTCATAACCGGGCAGCGGCACCGCGGCCGAACCATATTTGACCGGCAGCAGACCGAGGCCGATCGGATTTCCCGCCACCGGCCAACCGGTTTCCGTCTGCCACCAATTATCGATGACGGGCACGCCGAGCTTCGCCTGCGCCCAGCCAACGGTATCGGGATCGGCCCGCTCTCCGGCAAGAAACAGGGCTTGCAGCGATGAAATGTCATGCCGGCCGATCAGTTCTCCCTGCGGATCTTCCTTGCGGATGGCACGAAACGCCGTCGGCGCTGTGAACAGCTTGGTAACACCGTGCTGTTCGACGACGCGCCAGTAGGCGCCCGCATCGGGCGTGCCCACGGGCTTTCCCTCGTAGAGCACAGACGTGCTGCCGTTGAGCAGGGGACCGTAGACGATGTAGGAGTGGCCGACGACCCAGCCGATATCGGATGCCGCCCAGAAAACCTCACCCGGCTTCAGGCCGAAGAAGTTCTGCATCGACCATAAAAGCGCGACCATATGGCCGCCCGTATCTCGCACCACGCCCTTGGGCTGGCCGGTCGTTCCGGACGTGTAGAGAATGTACAAGGGATCAGTGGCAAGAACCGGCGTGCAGGGCACATCCGCTCCTCTGTGCTTTGCCGCGCCGACCGCCGAAGCAAGGTCGATATCTCGCTTCCCCCGCAACTCCGCCCGAAGCATTTCGCGCTGATAAATCAGGCAATGATCGGGCTTATGGGCACTGATCTCTATCGCCGCGTCGAGCAGGGGCTTGTAGGCGATGGCGCGGCCGCCTTCGATGCCGCAACTGGCAGAAACGATCAGTCGCGCCTGACTGTCGCTGATGCGCGTGGCGAGTTCATTAGCTGCGAAACCGCCGAAAACGACAGAGTGCACGGCCCCGATGCGCGCTGCCGCAAGCATGGCAAAGGCCGCCTGCGGGATCATCGGCATATAGATGATGATCCGGTCGCCCTTGCCGATGCCCAGGTCACGATAGACGGCCGCAAGCGCGACAACCTCCGCCAACATGGCACCGTAGGTCCAATGTTCCACGGTGCCCGTGACCGGACTGTCATAGATTAGCGCGGTCTGATCGGCGCGACCGGCAGCGACCTGGCGATCCAGACAGTTGAAGCAGGTATTTGTCTCGCCGCCGCTAAACCAGTGGCCGTAGACGCCACCGTCTGGATCAAAAACCCGCTGCGGCGGCCGCAGCCAGTCGATATCTTCTGCGGCCTTTGCCCAGAACGCTCGCGGGTCCTGCCTCCACGCGCCATACACTTCGGAATAGCTGCTCGCCATTTCCGTCTCCTCCACTCCCGAACCGGCTGCTCAACCGGCCTCCGGGCGGAAACTTTAAGAGATTGCGAGGGGGGCGAGAAGCCAGACCAAAGGGTTAGATCACCGCGTGCCGAAGATCGCCGAGCCGACGCGCACGCTGGTGGCGCCGAACTGCACGGCCACATCGAAATCGCCGGACATGCCCATGGAGAGCTTCGTCAGCCCGCAACGCGCTGCGAGCTTGGCGAGCAGCGCGAAGTGCGGCCCGGGATTCTCTTCCGCCGGCGGAATGCACATCAGGCCCTCGATCGGAATGCCGATCGTCTCCCGACACAAGGTGACGAAGGCAACGGTTTCATCCGGCGCAATGCCGGCCTTCTGCGGCTCTAGGCCGGTATTGACCTGGACATAGAGGCGAACGGGCTTGCCCTGACGCACGATCTCGGCGGCGACGGCTCTGGCGATCTTCTCCCGGTCGATCGTCTCGATGACATCGAAGAGGGCAACCGCATCCGCCGCCTTGTTGGATTGCAGCGGGCCGATCAGATGCAACTCGATATCGGACCTCCCCGCGCGAAGCTGCGGCCACTTGCCTTGCGCTTCCTGCACGCGGTTTTCGCCGAAGACACGTTGTCCCGCCTCGATCACCGGGCGAATCGCCTCGACGTCGAACGTCTTCGAAACGGCAACCAACGAAACCGAGCCGGTGGCGCGGCTCGCACGGGCTTCCGCATCGCGAATCCGGCTCAGGACATCGTTCAACCGTTCAACCACGCTCATGGCCACCATCTCCATTGGTATCCTTCGACCCCGCCGGCCTTCGACGCTTCGGAAGCCGGGCTTCTGGCGCAATAGTCAAACATGGCGCGGATGCCAAGCCGTTATCGCCACCGACTGGCCGAATGGCTCAAAGATTTGCCCTCAAAGCCTTCCAAAACTTGACGCTACGCTTGTTTCATGGTGAAGGTCACGCCAAATGTCGGAGGGGATGATTTCCCCTCGCCCAAATTTCCGGAACATCGATCATATGGCTACCGAACGTTACAATCCGCGCGATGCTGAACCCCGCTGGCAACAGGAATGGGAGCAGAAAAACGTCTTCACCACGGACAATGACGATCCGCGCGAAAAATACTACGTGCTTGAGATGTTTCCCTATCCGTCGGGCCGCATCCATATGGGCCATGTCCGCAACTATGCGATGGGTGATGTCGTGGCGCGCTACAAGCGTGCCCGTGGTTACAATGTGCTACATCCGATGGGCTGGGACGCTTTCGGCATGCCGGCCGAAAACGCCGCCATGGAGCGTGGCGTACATCCGGCCTCCTGGACTTACCAGAACATCGCCTCGATGAAGGCGCAACTGAAGGTGATGGGCCTGTCGCTCGACTGGTCGCGGGAGTTTGCGACCTGCGACGTCGATTATTACCAGCGCCAGCAGCACCTGTTCCTGGACTTCCTCGAAAAGGGTCTGGTCTATCGCAAGCAATCGAAGGTCAACTGGGATCCTGTCGACAACACCGTTCTGGCCAACGAGCAGGTCATCGACGGCCGCGGCTGGCGCTCCGGCGCATTGGTGGAGCAACGCGAACTGACACAGTGGTTTTTCCGCATCACCGATTTCAGCCAGGACCTCTTGGATTCGCTGGACAAGCTCGACCAGTGGCCGGAAAAGGTCCGGCTGATGCAGAAGAACTGGATCGGCCGTTCCGAGGGCCTGACGATCCGCTGGGAAATCGTTCCAGGCACCGGCGCTGAAGCATCTGAAGTGACCGTCTATACAACGCGGCCGGACACGCTGTTCGGTGCCTCCTTCCTGGCGATCGCCGCCGACCACCCGCTGGCGCAACAGGCAGCCGCTGCAAATGCGGAAATCGAAGCATTCTGCGACGAATGCCGCCGTGCCGGTACATCGCTCGCCGCGCTCGAGACGGCCGAGAAGAAGGGTATCGACACCGGAATCCGGGTCAAGCATCCGCTCGATCCGAACTGGGAACTGCCGGTCTACGTCGCCAACTTCGTGCTGATGGACTACGGCACTGGCGCCATCTTCGGCTGCCCTTCCGGCGATCAGCGCGACCTCGACTTCGCTCGCAAATACGGCCTGCCGGTCGTTGCCGTGGTCATGCCGAGGGACGGCGATGCGGCAAGCTTCGCTATCGGCAATGAAGCCTATGTCGGCGATGGCGTGATGATCAATTCGCGCTTCCTCGATGGCCTTTCGACCGAAGAGGCCTTCGAGAAGGTCGCTTCGACACTGGAGAACACGAAGATCGGCGGCGAACCGCAGGCAAAGCGCAAGGTCAATTTCCGCCTGCGCGACTGGGGCATCTCGCGCCAGCGCTATTGGGGCTGCCCGATCCCGGTCATTCATTGCGAAGACTGCGGCGTGCTGCCGGTGCCAAAGGCCGATCTGCCGGTGAAACTGCCGGATGATGTGACCTTCGACAGGCCGGGCAATCCGCTCGACCGCCATCCGACCTGGCGACACGTCGCTTGCCCGCAATGCGGCAAGGATGCGCGGCGCGAGACCGACACGATGGATACCTTCGTCGATTCATCCTGGTATTTCGCCCGCTTCACCGCACCGTGGGACAACAACCCCACCAATCCGGCCGTCGTCGACCGCTGGTTGCCGGTCGACCAGTATATCGGCGGAATCGAACACGCGATCCTGCACCTGCTCTATTCGCGGTTCTTTACCCGGGCAATGAAGGCAACCGGCCATGCCGGCCTCGACGAGCCGTTCAAGGGTCTTTTCACCCAGGGCATGGTCGTGCACGAGACCTACAGCCGCGGCGAGGGCGCACAACGCGAATGGATCACGCCGGCCGAGATCGCGATCGAGGAAGTCGACGGCAAGCGCCGGGCGACGCTGATCGAAACCGGCGAACCGATCACGATCGGCTCGATCGAGAAGATGTCGAAGTCGAAGAAGAACGTCGTCGATCCGGACGACATCATCGCCTCCTATGGAGCCGACACGGCGCGCTTCTTCGTCCTCTCCGATTCCCCGCCGGATCGCGACGTCATCTGGTCGGAAGCCGGCGTCGAGGGCGCCCACCGCTTCGTGCAGCGCCTGTGGCGGCTGGTCTCGGAGGCATCCGGGACGTTGAAGGCGACCGAAGCCAAGCCGGCTTCTCAGGGACCGGCGCTGGCGATCTCGCAGGCCGCCCACAAGACGCTGAAGGCTGTCGAGGCGGACTATGACAAGCTCGCCTTCAACAAGGCCGTGGCGCGCCTCTACGAGCTGGTGAACGCGCTTGCGGGCCCGCTGACGCAGGTCGCCGACGGTTCGGCCGACGCCGCAACGATCTGCGCCGTCAAGGACGCGACCACGATCCTGATCAACCTCTTCGCGCCGATGATGCCGCATCTTGCCGAACAGTGCTGGCAGGAGATCGGCGGCACGGGTCTGGTCGCGCAGGCCGCCTGGCCGACTTACAACGAGGCGCTCGTTGCCGAGAACGAGGTGACGATGCCGGTTCAGATCAACGGCAAGAAGCGCGGCGATTTGACAATTGCGCGCGACGCAGATCAGACTGCGATCGAGAGCGCGGTGCTGGCGCTCGACCCCGTCAAGGCCGCGCTGAACGGCCAGAGCCCGAAGAAAATCATCGTCGTGCCCCAGAGGATCGTGAATGTCGTTGTCTGAGAAAGCTCAAAGATACGCGCAACTTCTGGCAATCGGCAGCTTCATCGCCCTGGCTGGCTGCCAGGTGAAGCCGCTCTATTCCGAGGGGCCACAGGGAAAGCCGGCCAAGGCACTCGCTTCGATCGAGATCTCCGATGCCGACGACCGTGTCGAGCAGGAAGTCCGCAACGCACTGATCTTTCTGACATCCGGCGGCGCTGGTGAGCCGGCTCGTCCGGAGTATAAGATGGCGCTGAATGTCACCAGCGAGGTGATGGGCGTGCTTTACGATCAGGAATCCGACACCGCGGGTGCCGGCCGCGTCGTCGTCAGGGCGGACTACAACCTGACGCGCGCCGATAGCGGCGAAACCGTCCGGTCCGGCAATCGCAGCGCCGTCGCCCTCGTCGACTTCCCCGAACAGGAATTCGCCAAGGTTCGCGCCACGCGCGACGCGCAAAACCGGGCAGCCAGGGAGTTGGCCGAGATCATCCGGGCGGATATAGCGGCGGCGCTCGGCCGCTGACGGTGGCGGCATGAGCGAGATCAAGTCGCACGAATTCGACGGATTCCTGCAGCGGCCGCTCGGGGAGAACAGGCTCTATCTGGTCTACGGGCCGGATCGCGGCCTTGTCTCCGAACGCGCCGGCCAGATCGTCGCGAAAACTGGCGTGGCGCTGGATGATCCCTTTTCGCTGGTCAAGCTCGATGCCTCCGACCTGCAGCAAAGCCCCGGACGCTTGCTCGACGAGGTCAACACGATCGGGCTGTTCGGAGGCGAAAAGCTTGTCTGGATCCGCGCGTCGGGCACGGAAAAGACGCTGGTCGACAGCCTCTCGACACTCGCACAGCAACCGCCCGACGGCAGCTATGTGATCATCGAGGCCGGCGACCTGAAGAAGGGAACCGGGGTCAGAAAGATCGGCGAAACCGCGCGTTCGGTCGTGGCCGTCGCCTGCTACAGCGACGACGCACGCGCGTTGAACAGCCTGATCGACCACGAACTTGGCGAGGAACGCCTAAGGATCACACCGACGGCGCGGCAACGGCTGAACGAAGCGCTGGGCGGCGATCGCCTCGCCTCGCGCAACGAGATCCGCAAGCTGGCACTCTACTGCCGCGGCCTGGCCATGATCGAAGAGGAACACGTTTCCGAGATCGTCGGCGATGCCAGCGCCATATCGGTCGACGACGCCATCGATGCGGTCCTCAAGGGCGATGTCGACGGCCTGCAGCATGCCATCCGCAAGATCACGGCCTCAAAGACGGCAATCTTTCTCGTATTGCAGGCGTGCCTCAAGCAGTTTCAACTTCTCGACCTCATGCGGGCGGAAATGGACGACAGGCGCCAGCAGCCGAGTCAGGTCGTCGCAACGCTCGGTCGCCACCTCCATTTCCGACGCAAGCCGCTGGTCGAAGCGGCGCTCAAGACCTGGACCTTGCCCGCCATCCGCCGCGAACTAGCGCGTTTGCAGACGGCAATTTTCCAGAGCCGCACCCGACAAGGCCTGGAAGACAGCATCGCCATGCAGACATTGCTGGCCATCACGCTGCAGTCGGCCCGGCGATAGCCTTTCCGACTGGAATAAAGCAAATTGTTTCGGATAAGAAACGATTTAACGCCGCTCCAGCAGCCGGCAGATTTCCTCAAGCTGATCGAGCGTTTTGTAGGAAATGCGCAACTGGCCGCCGTTTGCCTTGTGATTGACGGTCACATCCAATCCGAGGCTGTCGGAAAGCGTTCTTTCCAGAGCAAGCGTGTCGGCGTCTTTCTCTTCCTTCTGCGAAGGCTTGCCGTAGTTAGGGTCGTTCTGGGCACGGATATCGTTTTGGGCCAGGCGCTCCGCATCACGGACGGACAGGCCCTTCGCAACAATTGAGCGGGCCAGACCGACCGGATCGGATGTCGGAATGAGAGCGCGGGCGTGGCCGGCCGAAAGCGTGCCCGAAGAGAGCATGTCGCGCACCGGTTCCGGCAGTTTCAGCAGGCGCAGACTGTTGGCCACATGGCTGCGACTCTTGCCGATTATTTCGCCGAGATCATTCTGCGTGTAGCCATGCTCGGCAATCAATTGGTCGTAGCCGAGCGCCTCTTCCAGCGGATTGAGGTCGGACCGCTGGACGTTTTCAACGATCGCGATCTCCAGCGCCGTACGGTCATCCACGTCGCGGACAATCACCGGAATATCGGTGAAGCCGGCAAGCTGAGCGGCGCGCCAACGGCGCTCCCCGGCTATGATCTCGTAGCGTTGATCGGCGATCGTCCGGACGACCACCGGCTGAACGATGCCGTGTTGGCGGATCGAGCTTGCAAGATCCTGCAACTCTGCCTCATCAAAGGCGCGCCGCGGGTTGCGCGGGTTGCGGGCGACAAATTCGATCGGAATGCGTCGGTCGGCAGTGACCGGCGCCACCGGACCGCTGGCCTGCAAGGGCTGGTCCATCTCGCCGATCAAGGCCGCTAGGCCGCGGCCGAGTCTTCGTCTCGAATTGTCATCATTCATCGTCTGCACTCACACTTATCGTTACGATGTCGAATCGATTGCACTCACGCCGCCTTGCGCAGCCTTTCGCGCTGAATCACTTCGGATGCCAGCTGAAGATAGGCTTGGCTGCCCGCGCACTTGAGGTCGTAAAGAATCGCCGGCTTCCCGTAGGACGGCGCCTCGGACACGCGGACGTTACGCGGGATCAGCGTATGATAGACCTTCTCGCCCAAATGGGTTCGCACGTCATTGACCACCTGCTGGGCAAGATTGTTGCGGGAATCGAACATGGTCAGCACGATACCCTGGATATCCAGGATGGGATTGACCGAACGGCGAATCTGATCGACGGTTTCGAGCAACTGGCTCAATCCCTCAAGCGCAAAGAACTCACATTGCAATGGCACCAGGACCGAGTGCGCGGCGGCCATGGCATTCATGGTCAGGAGATTGAACGATGGCGGGCAATCAACCAGCACGTAAGAATATGCAAGCGCTTCGGGTGAGGCGAGTGCCTTTCGTAGCCGGAAGACGCGGTCACTTTCGCGAGAAATTTCCATCTCGACGCCAAGCAGGTCCATGGTCGATGGAATGATCGACAGATTGGGAACAACAGTGTCCTGGGCGATCGCGTCAATGCCGTGCGAACCGATCAGCAGTTCGTAGGAGGAAAGCTTGCGGTCGCGGCGCTGGATCCCAAGGCCGGTGCTAGCGTTGCCCTGCGGATCAAGATCGACAATCAGCACCTTCTCACCGATCGCCGCAAGCGCAGTTGCGAGGTTGATTGCTGTCGTTGTCTTTCCGACACCACCCTTTTGGTTGGCGATGGTGATGATCCGGTTCTTTTCGCCTGCCATGCCACGGTCCGCCGCTATTGATTGTTCCGCGAAAGATTTGCGATCTCGAGAATCACAGAATCCGCCTCGATGACGCTTGTGTGTTTTATCAGATCAAAGTGAAAGCGGCTAACGGCTTTGTCTATCTCTTGCTGGTAATCCCGGCCTTTGTGAAAGAATGCGCGAGCTTGTCTGTCACTCGTCATCCAAGGTGCACAGTAATCCAGCAGTTGAGGCAGATCCGCAAGCGCACGAGCGGAGATCGCGTCGCATTCCGGGATAATCTTGATGGCTTCCTCGATGCGAATCGGGTGAACGGAGCCGCGCGCCCCGGTTTCGGTCAAGGCGACACGAAGAAATGCCGCCTTCTTGTTGTTGCTTTCAACCAGATGAACCCATCCGCCATCCAACTCCGCGAGCAAGATTGCGGTAATGATGCCGGGAAAACCACCGCCGCTGCCCAGATCAACCCACCGTATTGGCCCAGGACAGAGCTGAAAAATTTGTGCGCTGTCTGCAATGTGACGCTGCCATAGATCATTCAAAGTCGACGGTGCTACCAGGTTGATCGACTTTGCCCATTTCTGAAAAAGAAAGGCAAAGTGCTCGAGTTTCTCAGACGTTTCACGTGAAACACGCAATCCGTTCAGCTCTCTGGAAGGACTCGCAATCATTGAATCGCCTGCCTGGAATATGCAACCGATGACGCCTCGCCCTTGCGAATATGAGCAAGAATCAGCGAAATGGCCGACGGCGTGATGCCGTCGACCTTCATCGCCTGGGCGAGATTGCGCGGCATGGCGGCGACGAGCTTTTGCTTCAACTCATTCGATAAGCCGGAAAGCGATTGAAAGTCGAAGCCCTCGGGAATGGCACGGCTTTCTTCGCGCTGGACGCCGGCAATATCCGCGGCCTGCCGGTCCATATAGACGGCATAGGTCGCATCGATCTCCAGCGCCTCCGCCAGCTTGGCGTCGATGGCCAGCAGTTCGGGCCACACGGCGCCGAGCGACTGAATACTATGCTCGGCATAGGACAGAAGTTCAAAGGCAGACCGCCGCTGTCCATCGAGATTGAGCTTGAGGCCGCGCATCCGGCCTTCTGTCGGGGTAACCGCCAGCGATTTTAGCATCTGACGGTGGGACTCGATCGCCTCGACCCATGCTCTGAACTTCTCCGCTCGACGTTCCGAGACACAGCCGAGCGACATCGCCTCGGGCGTCAGCCGGATATCTGCGTTGTCCGCACGCAAGGACAGCCTGTATTCCGCGCGGGAGGTGAACATGCGATAGGGCTCGGCAACGCCGCGGGAGGTGAGGTCATCAATCATCACACCGATATAGGAATTCGTCCGGCTGAACTGATAAGGCGCACTCCCGCCACAAAGCAGCGCCGCATTGAGTCCCGCCACCAGCCCCTGGGCCCCGGCTTCTTCATAGCCGGTCGTACCGTTGATTTGACCCGCCAGAAACAGGCCCGAAATCTTTTTCACTTCCAAGGACGCAGAAAGTTCACGCGGATCGACGTGATCATACTCGATCGCATAGCCCGGTTGCAGGATAGAGACCCGCTCCAGGCCGGGAATCGTCCTGATGAAGGCGTCCTGCACATCCTCGGGTAGCGATGTCGAAATGCCATTGGGGTAGACGGTATCGTCATCCAGGCCTTCCGGCTCGAGAAAAATCTGGTGACCATCGCGCTCGCCGAATTTGACGATCTTGTCTTCAATCGAAGGGCAATATCGCGGCCCCACGCCTTCGATCTGGCCCGAATACATCGCGGACCGGTTGAGGTTGTCGGCGATGATCTGATGCGTGGCCGCCGTCGTTCGCGTGACGCCGCAATCGATCTGGCGATTGACAATCCGGTCGGTCATAAAGGAGAAAGGCACCGGATCTTCATCCGCGCTCTGCCGGCCAACGGATCCCCAATCGATCGTCTTGCCATCCAGTCGGGCAGGCGTTCCCGTTTTCAAGCGGCCGAGGCGCAGACCGAAGCCTTCAAGCGTCGCTGACAATCCGACGCTGGGCACTTCTCCCACGCGGCCAGCGGGGATCTTCCGGTTGCCGATGTGAATCAAGCCGCGCAGAAACGTGCCGGTCGTCAGGACGGCGGCTCCGCATCGCAGCACTCGGCCGTCGGCAAGAACAACACCTCTGACCCGGCCGCCTTCAAGCTGGAGATCGAATGCATCGCCCTCAATGACATCCAGGTTGTGGATCGACTGGATCTCTGCCTGCATCGCCAGCCGATAGAGCTTTCGATCAGCCTGGGTGCGCGGGCCACGAACGGCCGGTCCCTTACGGCGATTGAGCAAGCGGAACTGGATGCCAGCAGCGTCGGCGACGCGGCCCATCAGACCGTCCATGGCATCGATCTCGCGAACGAGATGGCCCTTGCCGAGCCCGCCAATCGCCGGATTGCACGACATCACGCCGATCGTATCCCGCTTGTGCGTAACAAGAGCCGTTTTTGCCCCCATGCGAGCCGCGGCACTTGCAGCTTCACACCCGGCATGGCCGCCGCCGATGACAATCACATCGTACTCAATCATACCCAAACCGTCTCCATCACGGTATCAAATCGGTTCCGAATCGTTTCACGTGAAACATCCACGGAGACTCGCGCACGTTGTATTCCGCGGTTGTACCTCATTTACCGATACAGAACTCGGAGAAAATCACGTCCAACAGGTCTTCAACGTCAACACGCCCCGTGATTCGACCGAGTGCGTCTCCAGCCTGGCGAAGATATTCAGCCTGAATATCAAGCCCGCGATTAGATTGTGCCAAACTCAAATCGATCGCATCACGCGCTTGCTTAAGACAGTTGACATGCCTTTTTCGCGACGGCAACGCCAACGCCGTTTGGCCCGAAAGGTCGGGGAGGTGGTTTTTCAATTGTTCGATAAGCCGGTCTATTCCCGCGCCCGTCTTTGTCGAAATCAAGACATCGGCGCCAGCCTTATCCCATAAATCGGTGCCCCGATCAATCTTGGTACCGATGCGAATAACCGGCTTGGCTGCATAAAGCTCCGTCAGTTCCGGGAAGCCGCCCGGGGCATCGGCCAGCAACAGGACAAGGTCGGCCTGCTCCAGTGTCACGTAGGCGCGGCGCACACCCTCTTTCTCGACCAGGTCATCGGTAGGACGAAGCCCTGCCGTGTCAAAAAGCCGTACGGAGAATCCGGCTAAGGAAAGATCGACGGACAGCACGTCCCTGGTGGTCCCGGCGATGTCGGTGACGATGGCGACGTCGCGCCGGGCGAGGCAGTTGAGCAGGCTCGATTTACCGGCATTCGGTTCGCCGGCGATCACGATTTTCAGCCCGTCGCGGATGATTTCCGCCGTACCGGCCCCAGCCAGATGCGCATCGATCTCTGCGCGCAGGGCTCGCATGTCAACCCATATGGACGCCGCCACCGAGCCCGGAACATCGTCCTCATCGGCAAAATCAAGCTCGGCTTCGATCATCGCCCTTGCGTGAGTAAGACGGCGCGCCCAGCCGTGATAAAGCGCCGACAGATGCCCGCTCGAATGTTCCTGCGCCAGGCGACGCTGCATCTCGGTTTCTGCGGCAATCAGGTCGGCGAGGCCTTCGACCTCAACAAGGTCGAGCTTGCCGTTGTGAAAGGCGCGCCTTGAAAACTCGCCCGCCTCTGCATGCTTCAGTCCGGCAATCGTCGAAAGTTCAGACAGAACAGCGTCGACGACAGCGCGTCCTCCATGAATCTGGAACTCGGCACAATCCTCTCCGGTGAATGATGCCGGCGCCGCGAAGTAAAGCACCAGGCCCTGGTCCAGGACATCATTGTTTCGATTGCGAATCGACCGCAGCGACGCCTTTCTTGGCGCGGGTACGGATCCACACAGCCGTTCCACCGCCGACCGTGTGCGCGGACCGCTGATACGGATCACCGCGACGCCGGACGGAAGTCCGCCGGAGGACAAGGCATAGATCGTGTCGGCCACGCTCTGATCCTGCTGATGGTTCACCGCCGGAACCTCCTGGTTCGGAACTGCTATCGTCGTCGCGATTATACGCCAGATCGGGCGTCACCGTGAGCGCTGCAACTCCCAGCCGCGACTCCGGCGAAGGAATCCGGCTAAGTTAAAACACGAAAGCCCAGGCAGAACCTGGGCTTTGTCACGAAATCCGTCGATCCGGTCAGGTATTCATCGAATCGAAGAAATCGCCATTGGTTTTGGTCTGCTTCAGCTTGTCGATCAGGAACTCGATCGCATCCGTGGTGCCCATTGGCGCGAGGATGCGGCGAAGCACGAAGATCTTCTGCAGGTCCTGACGCGGCACGAGAAGGTCTTCCTTGCGCGTACCGGACTTGAGGATGTCCATGGACGGGAAGATGCGCTTGTCGGCGACCTTGCGGTCCAGCACGATTTCCGAGTTGCCGGTACCCTTGAATTCTTCGAAGATGACTTCGTCCATACGGCTACCCGTATCGATCAGCGCGGTGGCAATGATCGTCAGCGAGCCGCCTTCCTCGATGTTGCGCGCGGCACCGAAGAAGCGCTTCGGCCGCTGCAGGGCGTTGGCATCGACACCACCGGTCAGCACCTTGCCCGACGACGGCACGACGGTGTTGTAGGCGCGGCCGAGGCGGGTGATCGAGTCAAGCAGGATGACGACGTCGCGGCCGTGTTCGACCAGGCGCTTGGCCTTCTCGATGACCATTTCGGCGACCTGGACGTGGCGCGTCGCCGGCTCGTCGAAGGTCGAGGAGACGACTTCGCCCTTGACCGAGCGCTGCATGTCGGTGACTTCTTCCGGCCGCTCATCGATCAGGAGAACGATCAGGTAGCACTCCGGATGGTTGGCGGTGATCGAATGGGCGATGTTCTGCAAGAGGACGGTTTTACCCGTGCGCGGCGGCGCAACGATCAGGCCGCGCTGGCCCTTGCCGAGGGGGGCGATCAGGTCGATGACGCGAGCGGAAAGATCCTTCGAGGTCGGGACCTCAAGCTCCATCTTGAAGCGCTCGTTCGGGTAGAGCGGCGTCAGATTGTCGAAATGAACCTTGTGGCGAATCTTCTCCGGGTCCTCGAAGTTGATCGTGTTGACCTTGAGCAGGGCGAAATAGCGTTCGCCTTCCTTCGGACCGCGGATCGGGCCCTCGACGGTATCGCCGGTCTTCAGCGAGAAGCGGCGGATCTGCGAGGGCGAGATGTAGATGTCGTCCGGGCCCGGCAGATAATTGGCATTGGCCGAGCGCAGGAAGCCGAAGCCGTCCTGCAGTACCTCGACGACGCCTTCGCCGATGATTTCGACATCCTGGCTCGCCAGCATTTTCAGGATCGCGAACATCAGCTCCTGCTTGCGCATGACGCTGGCGTTCTCGACCTCGAGTGATTCAGCAAAGGCCAGGAGATCCGTCGCTGTTTTGTTCTTAAGTTCTTGTAGCTTCATCTCAGCCATGAAGGGACCACACTTGGAATCGGAAAGGAAAAATCGGCGTGTCTGATGTAAGGGGAGCTGCAGCGGAAGGGGCAGGCTCGTAACGTTTACATAGGTCACGATAAGAGGAGGTGGGCGGAAAATAGCGATTCACTCGCCGCGCCGCAAGGGGTTTGGAAAAATTAGCAAAAGTTTCCTTAAGAACGTGCGCTGATCAAAGCGGTTTTACAACTGCCATGATGACGATCAGGATCATCAGCACCGTCGGCGCCTCGTTCATCAGCCGCCAATAGCGGGCGCTGCGGGCGTTTTCATCCCGCCCGAAGGCCCGCACCGCGCGGGCAAACAGCATATGGACGCCCGTCAGGAGAACAACCAAAAGCAACTTTGCATGCAGCCATCCGCCCTGAAATCCGTAGACGCTCCAGGCGAGATAAAGGCCGAGCATCCAGCTGATCATCATTGCCGGGTTCATGATGACCTTCAAGAGCCGCTGTTCCATCATCTTGAAGGTCTCGGACTGGTCGGAGCCCGGCGCCGCATCCGTGTGATAGATGAACAGTCGCGGCATGTAGAGCAGGGCGGCCATCCAGGACATCACGGCGATGATATGCAGCGCCTTGACCCAGAGATAGAGATTATCGGGCTGCCAAACGAACAACCCAGCGAGCAGTGCCAGAAACAGCGCAATGGCGACAAGAGCGCGCATGCGCGCCCTTTTCCCGGGACCAGCCTCGGTCTGGCGCTCCGTCATGCCCTTGCTCCGCGCACCCGCGAGACGAGACGCAAGACGTTGTCCGGATCGGCCTGCGGCGTGATGCCATGGCCGAGGTTGAAGATCAGCGGGCCGTTGCCCAGGGCTTGCAGGATCGCGTCGATGCCGTCATCCAGCGCCTGCCCGCCGGCAACGACCCGCATCGGGTCGAGATTGCCCTGGACGGGACCGTCCTTCTGAAGCTCGGCCGCAAAGGAAAGCGGCACCGACCAGTCCAGACCGATGGCGTCGGCAGCGGTTCCCTGGCGATAGCCCTTGAGAAGAATGCCGGCACCCTTTGCAAAGGCGATGATCCTGGCATTCGGCCGTCGCGCCCGAACACTGTCGATCATCCGGCGAACCGGCTTGACGGCATATCTCAGAAACTCGTCTTCGCCGAGCACGCCTGCCCAGGAATCGAAAATCTGTACCGCGTCGGCGCCGGCATCGATCTGCGCGACGAGGTAATCGGCCGAAACGTCGGCAAGCGTTGCCAGCAAACAGTCGAAGGCTTCCGAATAGCGATAGGCAAACAAACGCGCCGGCGCCTGGTCCGGTGTCCCGTGGCCTGCGATCATATAGGTCGCCACCGTCCAGGGCGCGCCGCAGAAACCGAGCAGGGTCGTCTCTTCAGGCAGTTCGTCGCGCAGCCGCCGGACCGTTTCGATGACCGGCTTCAGATGATCGGCGACCGGTCGGGTATCGAGCCTTGCAATGTCGGCTTCCTCGATCGGATCCATGCGTGGTCCATGCCCCTCCTCGAAACGCACATTGCGTTTCAATGCATCGGGAATGACCAGGATATCGGAAAAGAGAATGGCAGCGTCAAAGCCGTATCGGCGGATCGGCTGCAGCGTCACTTCGACAGCAAGCTCCGGGGTGTAACAGAGATCGAGAAAGCTGCCGGCTGCTGCCCGGGTCTGGCGATATTCGGGAAGATAGCGTCCAGCCTGCCGCATCAACCAGACAGGGGGAGGTGACAGGGTTTCACCATTCAACACCCGTAGCACCTTGCGGCTTTTCTCGGTCACCGACACATTCTCCCAATATAAAAGAAATCAGATCTCTAAAGGTTTCTATTTCTTAGAGTCGGTGACTATCAAGGATTAAAAGTCACCCAACCTTTTTCCACGTTTGTGCTCGTTCGACCCAATTGCCGGGTTCAAATTTCGCCGCGCCGCCATAACTTCCGGCATACCCGGGAAAATTCAGGGGATTCAAAATCTTGCCTGTTTCCAGCCGCGCGCCTTTCTTGTGGAAAAGCGGTGGACAAACGTGACACTTTGTCCTTCCATGAGTCTTGTCCACAAGCGAGGAAAATCGGTCTCCCGCGAATCCGGATTGTGAATAACGCGCCGGTTTTCCCTCCGCCTTGGAAAAGGGCCGGCGCTTGATCGTCGTTGTCCCGGTTTATCAACAGCCCCGGAGAAATAGCGTGGAGAACCATAAAAACTATTTCCATCTGCATCTGATCTCCGATTCGACCGGCGAGACGTTGATCGCGGCGGGCAGGGCAGCGGCCGCGCAGTTTCAGTCGTCGCATGCGCTCGAACACGTCTATCCGCTGATCAGGAATCGCAAGCAGCTGATGCAGGTGATGGCCGCGATCGATGGTGCGCCGGGGATCGTGCTTTATACCATCGTCGATCGGGAGCTCGCCGACATCATCGATGCGACCTGCAAGGAGATGGGCCTGCCGTGTGTTTCGGTGCTCGACCCGATTATCGAGCTTTTCCAGTCCTATCTGGGCACCACGTCCCGGCGGCGGTCCGGTGCGCAACATGTGATGGACGCCGACTACTTCGCGCGTATCGATGCGCTCAATTTCACCATGGATCATGATGACGGGCAGATGCCGGCGGATTTCAACGATGCCGACGTCGTGCTGGTTGGCATCAGCCGGACCTCGAAAACACCGACCAGCATCTATCTCGCCAATCGCGGCATCAAGACTGCCAATATTCCGATCGTGCCCGGCGTCCCGTTGCCGGACCGGCTCATGGAGGCAACCAAGCCACTGGTCGTCGGGCTGATCGCAACCGTCGACCGGATTTCCCAGGTGCGGGAGAACCGGGTGCTCGGAACCCCGTCGCACAATTTCCGCGGCGAAGAATATGTCGACCGCGCCTCGATTGCCGAGGAACTGAAATACGCGCGATCGCTCTGCACCCGCAACAACTGGCCGATGATCGACGTGACGCGTCGCTCGATCGAGGAAACGGCGGCTGCAATTGTTGCCCTGAGACCGCGGCTGCGTTAAGGCCAGTCCGGTCAATCAGGATTGAAGACAATGGCAGGTTCACTCGTCCTCGCTTCGGCGAGCCCCTTCCGGCGCATGCTCCTGGAGAATGCCGGCATTCGTTTCCAGGCGAAGGCGGCCGGGATCGACGAGCGGGCGATCGAAAACCAGGTGGAGCAACAGCATTCTTCGCCTGAGGAGATGGCCCTCATTCTGGCCGAGGCGAAAGCGAGAGATGTCGGCGGGGTCTTTCCTAAAGACATTATAATAGGCTCGGACCAGACCATGTCGCTCGGCCAGCGCGTCTATCACAAGCCACGGGACATGAAGGAAGCGAGGGAGCATCTGCTGTCGCTCTCCGGACAGACCCACCAGCTGAACAGCGCGATCGTCCTGACACGGGGAGGCGACATCCTCTGGAAACATCTGTCTGCCGCCCGGATGACCGTTCGCGCTTTAAGTGCGGACTTCATCGATCGGCACCTGGAACGCGTCGGCGCAAAGGCGCTGTCGAGCGTTGGCGCCTATCAGCTGGAGGGTGAGGGCATTCAACTCTTCGAGAAGATCGAAGGTGATTATTTCACCATCCTCGGTCTGCCGATGCTGCCACTTCTGGCCAAGCTCAGGGATTTGCGGGTGATCGATGCGTGATTCACGTGAAACATTTGTTAACCATGCCTTCGTCACCGGCTATCCCGTCAAGCATTCCCGCTCGCCTCTGATCCATGGTTACTGGCTGAAACAGCTTGGTCTCGAAGGAAGCTACCGGGCGCATGAAGTCGCGCCTGAAGACTTCCCGACCTTCATCGCGTCGCTGCGGAGCGGCCAGTCCGGCTTCATCGGCGGCAATGTCACCATCCCGCACAAGGAAACGGCCTACGCCCTTGCCGACCGGCCGGACGAGCTGAGCACCGAGCTGGGCGCTTCCAATACCCTGTGGGTCGAGGGCGGGGTGGTGCATGCGACCAATACGGACGGATATGGCTTCACGGCGAATCTAGACGAACGCTCTGTCGGCTGGGATCGATGCGACACTGCGATCGTCCTCGGCGCCGGCGGGGCCAGCCGGGCCGTCATACAGGCCGTTCGGGATCGCGGCGTCAAGACCATTCACGTGGTTAACCGGACGCAGGCGAGGGCCCAGGAACTGGCCGAGCGGTTCGGTCCGGCAGTTCATGCGCAGCCGATGCAGGCCTTGCCGGAGGTAATGCTGGACGCCGGCCTTTTCATCAACACCACGTCGCTCGGGATGGATGGATCAGAGGCGCCCGATATCGATTTCACGGTGATGCGACCCGGCAGTGTGGTGACGGATATCGTCTATGTCCCGCTGAAGACGCCGATCCTGCAGCAGGCCGAGGCGCAGGGCCACAGGATCGTTGACGGTCTTGGCATGCTGCTGCATCAGGCGGCGCCCGGTTTTGAAAAATGGTTTGGCAAGAGACCCGAGGTCGACGCGACGTTGCGGCAGATCATCATCGACGACATGGCGCGGCACGCATGATCATTCTGGGACTTACAGGATCGATCGGCATGGGCAAATCGACTGCCGCGCAAATGTTTGCGGATCTCGGCGTGCCCGTGAACGATGCCGACGCAGTCGTGCATTCGCTTTATCGGGGGGAAGCGGTTGCGCCGATCGAGGCGGCATTTCCCGGAGCGACGGCGGCCGGGGCAGTCGACAGGGAGGAGCTGTCACGGCAGCTCGCTGAAAACCCCGCTCTATTCAAGAAACTGGAGGCAATCGTTCATCCCCTGGTGCGCAGAGCGGAGCGGGCGTTCCTTGCGCGTCAGCGCGCGAAAAAATCGCCGATGGTCCTACTCGATATTCCGCTGTTGTTCGAGACGAAGGCGGAAGATCGGGTCCATGCGGTGGTGGTCGTCACCTGCGATCCGGAGATCCAGAAGGAGCGCGTGATGAAAAGACCGGGGATGACGGAGGAAAAATTCGCCCTCATTCTCTCCCGCCAGGTTCCCGATGCCGAAAAACGTGCGAAAGCAGATTACGTCATCGATACCAGCGGCGAGTTTGATTCGACCCGCGCCCAGGTCGCGGCGATCGTCCGGCAGGTGACCAGCCAGAAGGGGCCATGATGCGCGAAATCATCTTCGATACGGAAACGACCGGTCTCGACAACAGGCTGGACCGGGTCATCGAAATCGGCGGCATCGAACTCCACAACCATTTTCCGACGGGGCGAACGTTCCATGTCTACATCAATCCCGGTGACCGCAAGGTGCATCCCGATGCGTTGGCGGTCCATGGCATTTCCGACGAGTTCCTGAAGGACAAGCCGGACTTTGCCGGCATCGTCACCGAGCTCCTGGATTTCTTCGGCGACGCCCGCTGGGTCGCTCACAATGCCACCTTCGACATGGGCTTCATCAACGCCGAATTGGCGCGGCTCGGTCTGCCTGCCATCACCAATGACCTGGTGACCGATACGCTGGCTCTTGCCCGGCGCAAACACCCGATGGGTCCGAACTCGCTCGATGCGCTTTGCCGGCGCTACGGGATCGACAATTCGCACCGCACCAAGCACGGCGCGCTGCTCGACTCCGAGCTTCTCGCGGAAGTTTATATCGAGATGATCGGCGGCCGGCAGACGGCGCTCGGCCTTTTGTCCGGCGAGAGCCGCGGCGGCCAGGTCGCCGAGACCGACGATATAATCGTCGTCGCCGGGCAAAGGCCGCGGCCGCTCGCCCCCCGGCTGACCATCGTGGAAATCGAGGCGCATGCGGCGCTCGTCGCCAAAATGGGCGCGAAGGCGATCTGGGCAAGATACGAGCCCGCCAAATGAAAATGCCCGGTCACCGACCGGGCATCGTTCAAATCACGCCTGACGGGAACCGGATCAGTTCGTGTTGGCGGAGACCTGCGAACGGACCTTCTCTTCGGCCATCCTTTGGGTGAACATCTGGGCGAAATCGATCGGGTCGATCATCAGCGGCGGGAAACCGCCGTTGCGCGTTGCATCGGCAACGATCTGGCGCGCGAAGGGGAAGAGCAGCCGCGGGCACTCGATGAAGAGCAGCGGCAGCATGTGTTCCTGAGGGAAGCCGGTGACGCGGAAGACGCCGCCATAGGCGAGTTCCACATTGAACAGCATCTTGTCGCCGTCCTTGGCTTCGGCATTCAGCGTCAGCACCACGTCGAATTCGGCATCCGACAGCGGGTTGGCGTTGACGTTGACATTGATGTTGATCGACGGGGCCTTTTCGCGTGCCTGAAGCGAACGCGGCGCACCGGGATTTTCAAACGAAAGGTCCTTGATGTACTGCGCCAGGATGTTCAGGGACGGGCTCTCTGCTGCGCCGCCGTTGGGGGTGGATGCGGTATCGGTCATAAGGCCTTTTCCTTCGAACATGAATGAGGTGAGGCCATCTAGCACTTCGCACCTGGGCTTACAACCCGCAACGCCCTTCACTTCAGGCGGTCGCGGTCGTTCGGATCGGTGCGGCCACGGCCATCGGTACGGGAAAATTCGTCTTCATCGAGGTCAATGACCTGCGGGCCGGATCGCTGTGACGGTCCGTGCTCAGGTCCCAGTCCGCGCGAAAAGCCGCCCAACCCACCCGTCGTCACGACGGTCAGCCGGGTCTTGATCAGCGACCAGCCGAGATCCCTGACGGCCGGAATGAAAAGCAGCAGCCCGACGACGTCGCTGATGAAGCCGGGAATGATCAGCAGGAATGCGGCGATCACGATCATCGCGCCATGCACGAGTTGCCGCCCGGGATCGGTACCGGTCCGCGAGGCCTGCTGAATTTTCCTGAGCACGCCGAAGCCTTGGATGCGCAGGAGAGCGGCACCGGCGATCGCGCTTGCCAGTACCAGCAGCAACGTCATGCCGACACCGAGCTCGCGGCCGACAAGGATGAAGGCAGCGATCTCCGCAAGCGGCATCAAAAGGAAAAGCAGCGGAATGATCACCGAGCGCATTGTGTCCACTTATTCTCAAAGCAGCCTGTCCCCATTGGACCGGCAATTGCAAAGAAGTGATATAGTCGTTTGAATGATCGTGTCATGCAGACTATATGGGATGATTGCACGGCATGTTAACGGCGGTTCTGGGTGGAAATGGGCTCTTTTGACTTCATCACGTTGTTTTTCCTGGTCGCCGCGGTGATCATCTTCCTTCAGTTGCGCAGCGTGCTGGGAAAGAGGACCGGCAACGAACGTCCGCCCGTTGATCCCTATTCGCCGCGCGAGGCCGCCCAACGCCCGGAAGCAGCCGGCAAGGTCGTGCAGCTTCCCCGCCGCGACGGCACTGGCGAGGACATTTCACGCTATGCCGATATCGATGCCTTTACCAAGGCCGGCACGCCGCTGAACGAGGCGCTGCGCCGCATGAGCGATGCCGATCCGGGTTTCGACCCGCAGGAATTCGTGAACGGCGCCAAGATGGCCTACGAAATGATCGTCATGGCTTTTGCCGACGGGGACCGAAAGACCCTGAAGGGGCTTTTGTCCCGCGACGTCTATGAAGGGTTCGATGCCGCCATTTCCGAACGTGAAAGGAAGGGCGAAGTGGTCAAGTCCACTTTCGTTGGCATTGAGAAGGCCGAGATGGTGCATGCCGAGATCAAGGACAGCGAAGCCAACATCACGCTGCGGATCATCAGCCAATTGATTTCCGCCACCTATGACAAATCCGGCGCGATCGTCGATGGCGATGGTGAAGCCGTTTCCGAGGTCAACGATCTCTGGACATTTGCCCGCGACATCCGCTCGCGCGATCCGAACTGGAAGCTGATCGCCACCGAATCCGAAAACTGATCGGGTCACGGGCGATGGATTTCGATTTGCAGAGGGTAGACTTTTCCGGCCTCCCCGGTTGGCAGGACGACAATCCATTGCCCTTGCTGGCCGCTCTGAAGCGCTGTCGAAATCACGTCACGACCGTCAAACCGCACAGGACGGGCTCGCTCGGCGTCTCATCCGCCGACCTGATGCCGGCCTATGAGGCGGCAGCGACGGTCGACATCCGGACTGAAGACGCAGCCCGGGCCTTCTTCGAGGAGCATTTCGCCCCGTTCAAGATCGTTCGCCGGGACGGCAAGCCCGGTTTCGTCACGGCTTTTTACGAACCCGAAGTCCTCGTCAGTGCGACGCCGGACGAGACTTTTCGCTTTCCCTTCTACCGACGGCCGGACGACCTCATCGATGTCGACGACACCAATCGGCCGGATGGCCTGGACCCTTATTTTGCCTTCGGCAGATTGAAGGACGGTGTCATCGGCGAATATCCGGACCGCAAGGCGATCGAGCAGGGCTTTCTGGCCGGACGCGGACTGGAGATCGCCTATGCGAAATCCAAGGTCGACGTGTTCTTCGCCCATGTGCAAGGCGCCGCCCGGCTGGTCTTTCCCGACGGTTCGATGAAGCGCATCACCTACGCGGCAAAAACCGGGCATTATTTCTCCGCCACCGGAAAGCTGCTGATCGAGCGCGGCAAGATCGACGCGGCATCCGTCTCGATGCAGTCGATCCGGCAATGGCTGGATGATCATCCGAATGAGACTGACGAGGTGCTCTGGCACAATCGGTCCTTCATCTTCTTTCGCGAGGCGGAGGTCGATGATACCGGTCTCGGTCCGGTGGCAGCTGCCAAAGTGGCCCTGGAGCCCGGCCGCTCGCTCGCGGTCGACCGGCTCATCCATACCTTCGGCGTTCCCTTCTTCATTTCGAGCGACAGTCTGACGTCGATCGACAGCGGGCGGCCGTTTCGACGCCTGATGCTGGCGCTCGATACCGGTTCGGCGATCGTCGGGCCTGCCCGGGGCGATCTTTTCACCGGTTCGGGCGACGAGGCAGGACGGTTGGCTGGGGGCGTGCGCAACGACGCCGACTTTTTCATTTTCGTTCCGAAGGCTGCGGCGGCAAGATACGACCATGGCTAGGATCAAGAACCTGACGAGCGAGGATCGGATATTGTGGGGCAAGGTCGCCCGCACCACCCGTCCTCTGCCCGGGCGCCTGGACGAGCTTGCCGAATTCGAGGAGCCGGCGCCGGAACCGGAGCCGGAGAAGCCCGCTGTCCCGACGATCAAGGAAGGCAAATCCCTGGCCGAGGCTTTCGGCTCGGCACCGGAAGCCGTGAAGCGTCCGCGCGTCCACCATCCGCTCGAAAAGCCGGTCAAGCGCAAACTGGCAAAAGGCCATCTGCCGATCGAAGCGCGCATCGACCTGCACGGCATGGTGCAAAATGAGGCGCATGGGTTCCTCCTGCATTTTCTTTTGCGTGCGCACGAGCGAGGGCTTCGGCATGTGCTCGTCATCACCGGCAAGGGCACGTCGCTTGGCAGCGAGGGGGCATTGAAGCGGGCGGTGCCGATGTGGTTTTCGCTGCCGGAATTCCGGATGCTGATATCGTCCTACGAGCCGGCGGCACGCAACCACGGCGGCGAGGGCGCTCTCTATGTTCGCCTGTCGAAGCCCAAGGGGTCGACCCCATGACGCCCTTTGGCGAAGCGATGCACCGGCTGCGGCGAAAGAAGGGCGTGTCGCAGAAGCAAATGGCCGCGGCCATCGGCGTGTCGCCGGCCTACCTTTCGGCATTGGAACATGGAAAGCGCGGTGCGCCGAGCTTTGAATTCCTGCAAAGGGTCGCCGGATATTTCAACGTCATCTGGGATGATGCCGATGAGCTTTTCGGACTGGCGGCCCTTTCCGATCCGAAAGTCGTGCTCGACACATCCGGCCTGTCGCCCGCGCACACCGCCTTTGCCAACCGGCTTGCCAGCCGTATCCGCGGTTTATCCGGTGAAACCATCGGCATCCTGGAAGATGTTTTGGAAAAAGGCCGGTTTCCTGATAAGGAACTCTGATGATCCCCTGAATTCTGCCGCTTTCAGGCTGCACGGGATTTGGAACTCTGGACAAAATCCCTATATTCGGGGAGCGCCATCGAGGGCTGATTCGCACGGAATCCGATCTCCGAAGACATGGCATCAAAACCTGGAAAGACCTATAGCCGCATGACCGATTTGCCTGAAACCGAAGCCGGCGCAAACGCCGAATATGGTGCCGATTCCATCAAGGTTCTGAAGGGTCTCGATGCCGTCCGCAAGCGGCCGGGCATGTATATCGGCGATACCGACGACGGTTCCGGTCTTCACCACATGGTCTATGAAGTCGTCGACAATGCCATTGACGAGGCCTTGGCCGGTCATGCCGATATCGTCACCGTGACGCTGAACCCCGATGGCTCGGTGACGGTCACCGACAACGGCCGCGGCATCCCGACCGACATCCATACCGGAGAGGGGATTTCAGCGGCGGAAGTGATCATGACGCAGCTGCACGCCGGCGGTAAGTTCGACCAGAACTCCTACAAGGTCTCCGGTGGCCTGCACGGCGTCGGCGTCTCGGTCGTCAATGCTCTCTCGGTCAAGCTCAAGCTCAAGATCAAGCGTCAGGGCAAGATCCACGAAATCAACTTCACCCACGGTGTTGCGGACGCGCCGCTGGCCGTCGTCGGCGACAGCAACGGCGAGACCGGCACCGAAGTCACCTTCCTGCCGAGCACCGAAACCTTCACCATGATCGATTTCGACTACGGCACGCTGGAACACCGGTTGCGCGAACTCGCCTTCCTGAATTCCGGCGTTCGCATCCTGCTTACCGACAAACGCCACTCCGATATCCGCCAGGACGAGATGATCTATGACGGGGGTCTTGAAGCCTTCGTCGCCTATCTCGACAGGGCAAAGAAGCCGCTGGTCTCCAAGCCTGTTGCGATCCGCGGTGAAAAGGACGGCATTACCGTCGAAGTCGCGATGTGGTGGAACGACAGCTACCACGAGAACGTGCTCTGCTTCACCAACAACATTCCGCAGCGCGACGGCGGCACCCATATGGCCGGCTTCCGTGGCGCACTGACCCGCCAGATCGTCTCCTATGCCGACAGTTCCGGCATCATGAAGAAGGAGAAGGTAACGCTGACCGGTGACGACTGCCGTGAAGGCTTGACGGCAGTTCTCTCGGTCAAGGTGCCGGATCCGAAATTCTCCTCGCAGACCAAGGACAAGCTGGTCTCCTCGGAAGTCCGCCCGGTCGTCGAAAGCCTCGTCAACGAGGCGCTGAGCGTCTGGCTGGAGGAACATCCGGGTGATGCGAAAATCCTCGTCGGCAAGGTCGTCGAGGCGGCCGCAGCCCGCGAAGCGGCGCGCAAGGCGCGCGAACTGACGCGCCGCAAGGGTGCGCTCGATATCTCCTCGCTGCCGGGAAAACTGGCCGATTGCTCCGAACGGGATCCGGCGAAGTCCGAACTGTTCCTGGTCGAAGGGGACTCGGCAGGCGGCTCGGCCAAGCAGGGCCGCTCGCGCGAAAACCAGGCCATCCTGCCGCTGCGCGGCAAGATCCTCAATGTCGAGCGGGCCCGCTTCGACAAGATGCTGTCGAGTCAGGAAATCGGCACGCTGATCACGGCGCTCGGCACCTCGATCGGCAAGGACGAATTCAATCCCGAAAAGCTGCGCTACCACAAGATCATCATCATGACCGATGCCGACGTGGACGGCGCCCATATCCGGACATTGCTTTTGACGTTCTTTTTCCGGCAGATGCCGGAACTGATCGAGCGCGGCCACCTCTATATTGCCCAGCCGCCGCTCTACAAGGTGGCGCGCGGCAAGTCGGCTCAGTACCTGAAGGACGAGAAGGCGCTGGAGGAGTATCTGATCTCCATGGGTCTCGAGGACGCCGCGCTCGAACTCGGCTCCGGCGAGGTACGTGTCGGCCAGGACCTGCGCGAGGTCATTCTCGACGCGCTGCGCCTGCGCTCTCTGATAGACGGCCTGCATTCGCGCTACAGCCGCGCCGTCGTCGAACAGGCAGCGATTGCAGGGGCGCTCAATCCCGAGCTCAACCAGCACACCGCTCAGTCGAAAGCGACCGCGGACGAGGTTGCAAAGCGCCTTGATCTCATTGCCGAAGAAACGGAACGCGGCTGGACCGCGGTGGTGGCCGGTGACGGCGGGCTGCGCTTCGAACGCATGGTGCGCGGCGTCAAGGAAGTGGCCTTGCTCGACATGGCGCTGATCGGCTCTTCGGACGCGCGGCACATTGACCAGCTGACCCCGCGTCTGAAGGAAATCTACGCCCATCCGCCGACCCTGCGCCGCAAGGACGGTGCCTTGGAAATCAGCGGCCCGCGCGCCCTGCTCGATGCGATCTTCGCCAGCGGCCGCAAGGGCCTGTCGATGCAGCGCTACAAGGGCCTTGGCGAGATGAATGCCGAACAGCTCTGGGAGACGACGCTCGATCCGAATGTCCGGTCGCTGCTGCAGGTCAAGGTGGCCGATGCGACCGACGCTGACGGTTTGTTCTCGCGTCTGATGGGCGACGAAGTCGAGCCGCGCCGCGATTTCATCCAGGAAAACGCGCTGAGCGTCGCCAATCTCGATATCTGATCCGGGCGATCAATTGCTGGCCGTAAAACCACGCCTTCGCAAGAAGGCGTGGTTTTCTTTTTTCGACACTTACTCGGCGACAAAGATGCCGTTGAAGGCAATTTCGGCGAGTGGCCGGCGCGGGCTAGGCGTCTCGCGCGCCTGCAAATATTCCGGCAGCTGCGCTTTGTCGCCAGGACGCCCGATAGCCGCAGCGGCCTCGACGCGGTAGCCGTCCGGAATGCCGAGAATCTCGATGGCCTTGTCGAAATGCAGTCCTGTCATGCCGTGCGCCTGGAAGCCGAGAAGCTGGGCCTGATGGGCGATCGCGCTCCATGCGGCGCCTACGTCGAAGCTGTGGCTGTAGGAGAGGCTTGGCTCGGATGCGCCCGGCGCAGTGAAATGGGTTTTCGAAATGAAGATGACGAGAGCGGACGCGGATTTTGCCCAGCTCTGGTTGAACTCGTTGAGGATCGGGAGGAGCTTGTCCCACTGTTCGGTGCCGCGGAGCGCATAGACAAAGCGCCAGGGCTGCGAGTTGTAGGCCGACGGCGCCCAGCGGCCGGCTTCGAGGATCGTCAGGAGTTCGGTTTGCGAGATGGTCTCGCTGGTGAACGCGCGCGGCGACCAACGGTTAAGAAAGCTCGGCTCGATCGGATAATCGGCCTGGCGGTAGTTGCTGGAGATCGTCATGGCAAAATCCTGTCTTGGGAGGTCAGAAGATTTGTGGGAGGTTCTAACGGACACAGTCCGTATATAGGGATCGGCTGCTGGGTCGCTAGACCCGGGTTTTGAGATAGATCGTTTCCATTCCGGCGACAACGCCTGACCTGGGCAGCGGCGGCGCGATCCGAAAAAATCGGTGTTACGGCCATTGTCGAACGGCCGAAAAAAGTTGTATAAGTTCTGTAGATTTTCCGAAACGAGGGAATGCCGCTATGACCGCGACCTTGAAAGACCCTTCCTTGTTCCGCCAGGCGGCTCTTGTTGGCGAGAGCTGGATCGAGGCCGATCCCAAGAATGCGATCGAGGTGAACAATCCTGCCACCGGCGAGATCATCGGCCTAGTGCCGAAGCTCGGGGCGGCCGAAACGAAGGCGGCGATCGAGGCGGCAAGGATCGCACAGAAGGGCTGGGCTGCCCGAACGGCCAAGGAGCGCTGCGCTGTTCTGCGCAAATGGTACGAGCTGATGATCGACAACAAGGACGATCTCGGCCGCATCCTGACACTGGAGCAGGGCAAGCCGCTGGCGGAAGCCACCGGCGAGATCGTCTATGGCGCAAGCTTCATCGAATGGTTCGCCGAAGAGGGCCGTCGTATCTATGGCGACATGATCCCGGGCCACCAGCCGGACAAGCGCATCCTGGTGATGAAGCAGCCGATCGGCGTCGTCGCGGCGATCACGCCGTGGAACTTCCCGAATGCGATGATCACCCGCAAGGCGGGTCCAGCCTTCGCCGCCGGTTGCGCCATGGTGTTGAAACCCGCGGCACAGACGCCGTTTTCGGCGATCGCCATCGCGATCCTTGCCGAGCGCGCTGGCCTGCCGAAGGGCCTCTTTTCCGTCATCACCGGCTCGGCCCGCGAGATCGGCGGCGAGATGACGTCGAACCCGGTGGTGCGCAAGCTGACTTTCACCGGTTCGACCGAGGTCGGCACCGAACTCTACAAGCAGAGTGCACCGACCATCAAGAAACTCGGCCTGGAGCTTGGTGGCAATGCGCCGTTCATCGTTTTCGACGATGCCGATCTTGATGCGGCGGTCGAAGGCGCGCTGATCGCCAAATATCGCAATAACGGCCAGACCTGCGTTTGCGCCAACCGTATCTATGTGCAGGACGGCGTCTATGACGCCTTTGCCGAAAAGCTGGCGGCGGCAGTCGGCAAGCTGAAGACCGGCAACGGCTTCGAGGAAGGCGTAATCCTCGGGCCGCTGATTGACAAGGCCGCGCTCGCCAAGGTCGAGGAGCATATTGCCGATGCGACGGCCAAGGGCGCGCGCATCCTGCAGGGCGGCAAGAAGCATGCGCTCGGCGGCACCTTCTTCGAGGCGACGATCCTGGCTGACGTCACCAGTGATATGGCAGTAGCGCGCGAGGAGACCTTCGGGCCCGTGGCGCCGCTGTTTCGCTTCAAGGACGAAGCCGACGTCATCGAGCAGGCCAACGACACCGAGTTCGGGCTCGCCTCCTATTTCTACGCCAAGGATCTCGCCCGCGTCTTCCGCGTCGCCGAGGCCCTGGAATACGGCATGGTCGGCGTCAATACCGGGCTGATCTCCACCGCGGAAGCGCCGTTCGGCGGCGTCAAGCTCTCCGGCCTCGGCCGCGAGGGCTCGAAATACGGCATCGAGGAGTTCACCGAAATCAAATATGTCTGCCTTGGCGGCATTGCTTGACCGCAGTCCTCTGAAACGGGCGGGCCGGCTGGAGAAATCCTGCCGGCCTTTCCATTTCCGGATGACCAGAATTCGCGGGCCGGCATCGACGGAAACTGCTTCACAGGCCTTGCAATGGCGTTTTAAGTAGCAGCGACAGCCACAAGGAGAGATGCGATGCCCGCCCCGAAAAACACTTTCAAGGCCGCGATTCGTGAGGACCGCTTCCAGCTCGGTTTGTGGGTCGCGCTGGCAAGTCCCTACGCCGCCGAAATCGTCGCCGGCAGCGGCTATGACTGGCTGCTGATAGACGGGGAACATGGGCCGAATGACATTCCGCTCCTGTCGTCGCAAATCCAGGCAGTTGCCCGCTCGGCCAGCCATCCGATCGTGCGGCTGCCGGTCGGCGAGACCTGGATGATCAAGCAGATCCTCGACACCGGAGCGCAGACGCTGTTGATACCGATGGTCGAGAGCGTCGAACAGGCACAGGCGCTGGTCAGGGCGGTGCGCTATCCGCCGCACGGCGTGCGCGGGGTGGGTGCGGCACTCGGCCGGGCGTCGCAGTTCAGTCGCATCGGCGATTATCTCGAGACGGCGAACGAGGAAATCTGCCTCATCGTCCAGATCGAAAGCCGGGCAGGGCTGGCGGCACTTGAGGAGATTGCCGCGCTCGACGGGATCGACGGGCTGTTCATCGGTCCATCCGATCTCGCCGCCGACATGGGCCATCTCGGCCAGCCCGGCCATCCGGCGGTGACCGCCGCCATCAAGGACGCGTTCGGGCGAATCAGGAAAGCCGGCAAGGCCCGCGGCATCATGACCCTCAGCCTTGATCAGGCGCGCCTCTATCGCGAGCTTGGCGCGGACTTCATGGCGATCGGAACGGATGTGACACTTCTTGTCAGCGCTACCGCCAAGCTGCGCGAGGATTTTCTGGCCGGGGGCGAGAGTAAAGCCAAGCCGGTCGCCGGCTACTGATCATCGGTTCCCGGCGATCGCCGCCAGCCGCGGCATGGCGACATCCGGGCTCCAGGCCCGGAAATCGACAATCCGCCGGACGATTTTTTCGGCGTGATGATTGGCGATGTCGGCAAGCCGGTGCTCGAGGAACGGGTTGCGGAACCGGTCGAGCGTCAGGGCTACATAGTCGGCCGCCTCACGGCCAAGCCCCTTGCCGGCAAAGCCGGGAATGACTTCGGTCTCGTAGATATCCATCAATGTCGCGGCGACATTAGTGTCGCGCAGGATGTCCTTTACCGTCTCGTCTCGCGGACGCGCCGTTTTCAACCAGATATCGGCAAGCACGGTGTGGCCGAGGTTGAGAATGTGCAGCTTGAGCTTTTCATAGGGCGTCAGGTCGTCGACCAGAAGGATCGACGGGTGCTTACACGGCGCCGACAATCCCGGCTGGTTCTCGATTGCCCACAGCGCATAAGGTTCCGCGATGGCGCCGGCCGGTTCCAGCGGTTCTGAAACGATGCGGTCGACAAGGGTATTGCCCCAGACAACGGCTGACGACAGCCAGGCTTCGAAATCGGCATCGCCGATCCGCTCGGCCTGAAGGCGTAGAACGATCTCCTTCAGCCTGTCGCCGTTGCGGGCGATCAGCTCGCAGGGAAGAACCGTCAGCGGTCTGCCGCCCGCAACGAATCTCGCGTGCAGCAGAAGCAGCAGTTTTCCGGGGAAGGACGGGGGGATCTCCGTGTCGGGCTTTCCGCTTGCGACATCGTAGCCGGTGTCGCCGGTATTCGAGATGAGTATCTCCGCCTCCTCGGCGACGATCCGTAGCACGTCCGGCCAGTCGCTGGCCGTCGACAGGGCGCGCGCGACGCTGGTCACCTGTTGCCTCCGGTCGATTTCGATGCCATCGGCGAGGCCCCGGATGATCACCGGAAATCCCCGCGGCGCAGCCAGCGCGTTCAGCCGTCCCGCCCGCTCCGCCGAGCCGGTTGTCTGGACGATGGTGATCTTGCCGATGGCATTGCCCCCCTCCAGCGCTTCGCTGATGAATAGATCGGCATGCGCCTGCAGGAAGCGGCTGGTTCCAAACTGGACGATCGGTGTCGGCATATCTGATGAATCCGGCTATTGAATTGATTGGAGCAGGGTTTCGCGGGCGGACCGCAGATGCCGCTTGCAGGCGGCTTCGATCTGCGCCACGTCCCGTGTCTTCAGCGCCGCGATATAGGCGAGGTGTTCTTCCAGCGCCCTGGCGTTGCGTTCGCGCGCATTCGTCTTGTTCCACTGGTAGTGGTAGTGGAAGACGATGGCGATGATGTCGTAGAAATCGACGATGAAGCGGTTGCTCGACGACTTGTGCACCAGCAGGTGGAAGCGTTCGTCCAGTTCGGAGAAATCGCGGTAGCGGCTGTCGATGTCGGCCAGGATTTCGTGGTGCAGCGCCTCGATCCGCTCCAGCTCCTGCCAGGCCGGATGATCGGCATCAAGGGTGGCGAAACTAGCCGCGGAACGCAGCTCGAACATTTCGCGCACTTCGGTCAGTTCCAGCGCAAATTCGCGCGTGAAACCCTTCAGGATCCAGTGACTGTTCGGCCGTTTCTCGATCAGTCCGAAGCGGCTGAAGCGGATGAGGAACTCGCGCACGCTTGTCGTGCCGGTGCCAATATCGCGCGCCAGCTCCAGCTCGTTGATCTGCATGCCGGGCTCGGCGCCGCCGGCAAGAATCCGGCGCATGAAGCTGCGCTCGATGATTTCGGACAGCGAATCGGTTTCCTCGGCCGGGTAGTAATCCTCGGCCTTCGGATGCCGCAGGACCACCTTTGTGCGCTTGTCCCAGGCGATCAGCTGCAGCTCTTCCATGCGCGTCAGGATCGCCCGGATGGTCGTGCGGCTGACCCCGATCGTCGCGCCCAGCTCCGGCTCGGAAGGCAGGGCGGAGGTTTCCGCGAGCAGCTTGAGGCAGCGGTTGAAGGCGTCCTTGAAGACGGTATTCTGTTTCGCCATGATTTTTGCCGGCCGGATAGGGTTTCTGTCGATCGAACCGGAGAATCCCGGTTCGGGTTTTACGGTTGCTCTATCCGGTCTGTATGGCCCTGTCTTGCCTTGATATCCCAAGTTTCATGGTGTTTCGGTCCCTGTTTTTGTTTTTGATGCGGTCGTTGCCTTATTGCTGCGACCTGGTCTGATGCATAATACCCATTGACGGCGAACTGTCTATTGTAGATAAAAGACAAAAATGAGTGAGCGCGCTCGCTCAAACAAAAACCGTCAAGGGAGATACCAGGGGTGACCGCACCTTCCTTCATCGTTTTGTCGCCGCAAGACAATGTGGCCGTCGCGTCGCTCGCCATCGAGCCGGGCGGCGAGTTGCCGGATGGCGTGCGCGCCGCAGCCAGGATCGATCCAGGGCACAAGGTGGCGATCCATCCGGTTGCGGTCGGCGAGCCGGTGGTGAAGTACGGCCAGGCGATCGGCCGCGCGACCGTCGATATCAAGCCTGGCGACCACGTCCATTCGCACAATCTCGCCTTTGACCAGGACCGCCTGTCGATCGGCGCGCCGGTGCCGCCGGAGGCCGCCAGCGCTGCCGACAGGGCGCGCACCTTCATGGGTTATCGCCGCGCCGATGGCCGCGCCGCGACGCGCAATTTCATCGGCATCATCGCCAGCGTCAACTGTTCCACCACGGTCTGTCGCGCCATTGCCGAGGAGGCCAACCGGACCATCCTGCCGCGTTATGACGGTATCGACGGCTTCGTTCCGATCGTCCATGATCAGGGCTGCGGCATGAGCTCGACAGGCGACGGCATGAAGAACCTGCATCGGACGCTGGCCGGCTATACCCGCCATGTGAATTTCGGCGGGGTGCTGATGGTCGGCCTTGGCTGCGAGGTCAACCAGCTGACCCTTTACGGCCAGAGCGGTTCCGGCGCCGGAAAACGCCATTTCAACATTCAGGATGCCGGCGGCTCGCGCCGCGCCGTCGCCCGCGCGATCGGCGTGCTGGAGGAGATCGCCCGGGAAGTCGGAACCGCCAAACGCGTTCCGATTCCCGTCGGCGAACTCATCGTCGGCCTGCAATGCGGCGGTTCGGACGGGCTTTCGGGCATCACCGCAAACCCGGCGCTCGGGGCCGCGGTCGATATCCTGGCCGGCGCCGGCGGCACGGCGATCCTGTCGGAAACCTCGGAAATCTACGGCGCCGAGCATCTGCTGCGCAGCCGCGCGGTGAACGAAGAGGTGGCGCAAAAGCTGGATGGGCTTATCTCCTGGTGGGAACGCTATGTCGAGATGCACGGCGCTTCGCTCGACAACAATCCGTCACCCGGCAACAAGCGCGGCGGCCTGACCACCATCCTCGAAAAATCGCTCGGCGCGGTGGCCAAGGGCGGCCGCTCGCCGCTGACCGCGGTCTATCACTATGCCGAGCGGGTTACCGAACACGGCCTCGTCTTCATGGATACGCCCGGCTACGACCCCGTATCGGCAACCGGCCAGGTCGCTGGTGGCGCCAATGTGATCACGTTCACGACCGGCCGCGGCAGCTGTTTCGGCTCTCGCCCCTGTCCCTCCATCAAGCTGACCAGCAACACGGCGCTCTATCGCGCCATGGAGGAGGACATGGATATCGATTGCGGGACCATAGCCACCGGTGATGCGACAATCGCCGGCAAGGGGCGGGAGATTTTCGACCTGATCATCGATACCGCGTCCGGAAGGAAGACCAAGAGCGAACTGTTCGGTTACGGCGACAATGAATTCGTGCCCTGGCACCTGGGCGCGACACTCTGACGAAGCGGTCGGGGGGAGGAGAGGGTTGATGCAGACGAGAAGGATCGGTCGGACGGATCTGTCCGTTACCGAATACAGTTTCGGCACCGCGCCGCTCGGCGGGATGTATCGCGCCTGCCCGCGCGAGGCGGCGATGGAAACGCTGGCTGCCGCCTGGGATGCGGGCCTGCGGTTTTTCGATACCGCACCGTGGTATGGGTTTGGCCTGGCCGAGAGACGGGTCGGGGATTTCCTGCGGGACAAGCCCAAGGGCAGTTACGTGCTGTCGACGAAGGTCGGCCGCCTGCAGCGCCCGGTCGCAGACGACAAGGTGCCGAGCTACGGTTTCGTCGATCCGCTGCCGTTCGACACCGACTACGACTATTCCTACGACGGGATCATGCGCTCGGTCGATTTCAGTTATGCCCGGCTTGGCCTGAACCGCATCGACATCCTCTTCGTACACGACATCGGCGTCTATACGCACGGTGCCGAGCGCAACCGCGTCTTTCTGCGCCAGCTGTTCGACGGCGGCCTCAAGGCCCTTGAGGAGCTGAAATCGAGCGGCGCCATTTCCGCCTATGGTCTTGGCGTCAATGAAGTCCCCGTCTGCCTGGATGTCTTGCAAGAGGCGGATCTCGACTGCATCCTGCTTGCCGGGCGCTATACGCTGCTCGACCGCACCGCCTCTGCCGAATTGCTGCCGCTGTGCGAAAAAAAGAAAACCTCGCTGGTGGTTGGCGGCGTTTTCAATTCAGGTATTCTGGCGACAGGTCCGGTGGAAGGATCACATTTCGACTATATGCCGGCAACCCGGGAGGTTCTGGACAAGGTGGATGCGCTGGAGAGGATCGCCCAGTCGCAAGGGCTGCCGCTTGCGGCACCCGCCATCCAGTTTCCGCTCCAGAATCCGATGGTTGCCTCGGTCCTGCTCGGTACGGCAAAGCCGTCGAGCCTGACGCGCAATATGGAATTGACGAAACGGCGCCTGCAGCCGGCCGACTTTAGGCCCTACGACGCCCATACGCTGGTCGCGCCCGAGCTGGGAACGGAAGCTGTTCGAGTTTAGCCGGATCACAAAAGGGAAAGCGGAATGCTGAAGGGAATACATCCATTGCTCGGACCGGACCTGCTTCACGCGATCCGCACGATGGGCCATGGCGACGAGATCGTGGTCGGCGACGCCAATTTTCCGGCGAGCAGCATGGGGCCGAAGGTGGTGAGGGCCGATGGGGTCGACGCACTCGGCATCACGGAGGCGATCCTTGCGCATATGCCGCTCGATACCTTCGCCGACGAAGCCGCCTGGCGGATGGAGGTTGTCGGTGATCCGGCGGCAGAGCCGGAGGTCTGCGTCCAGTTCCAGGAGCTGGTTCACAAGCTTTCCGGCGAATTCAGGGTCGTGCCGGTCGAGCGCTTCGCCTTCTATGAGCGGGCGCGCAAGGCCGCCTATATCGTCGCGACAACGGAGTTTCGGCTTTATGGAAACATCATCCTGAAAAAGGGCGTCGTCCATCCGGAAGAATTATACCGGGTGTAGGGCCTGCAACTACCCGGCCCGGGACGTGGCCGATTTCATCGTTGTGGTGGAAAAACAAAGACTTGGCCCCGAGAGGACATCAATGCACAAGGATTTGAACAGCCGCTTGCAATTTCAAAATTGCTGAGATAGCTTGCCAGAGTAAAATGTTTTTTATCGATAAAAGATCGATCCGCATGCGTCTTGCGGATCGATGAGGAGAACTCAACAAGACGCTGTTGGAGGAGAACAACACCATGACTCTTATGAAGCATATCCTGTCGCGCCGCGCCTTCACCAGCCTTGCTGGTGCTGCCGTGTTTGCCACCATGATGCCGATGACCTCGTTCGCCCAGGACGTCACCATTCCGATCATCGTCAAGGACACCACGTCCTTCTATTGGCAGATCGTTCTGGCCGGCGCCCGGGCTGCCGGCAAGGATCTCGGCGTCAACGTGCCGGAACTCGGCGCGCAGTCGGAATCAGACATCAACGGCCAGATCAGCATCCTCGAAAATGCCGTTGCCGGCTCGCCTGCCGCGGTCGTCATCGCGCCCACGGAATTCAAGGCGCTTGGCAAGCCGATCGACGAAGCCGCAAAGTCCGTTCCGATCATCGGCATCGATTCGGGCGCAGATTCGAAGGCTTTCACCTCCTTCCTGACCACCGACAACACTCAGGGCGGCCGTATCGCTGCTGACGGTCTTGCCGCCGCGATCAAGGAAGCAACCGGCAAGGAAGAGGGCGAAGTCGCCATCATCACCAGCCTGCCGGGTGTCGGCTCGCTCGATCAGCGCCATAACGGCTTCATGGAGCAGATCGCCGCGAAATATCCGGGCCTCAAGGTCGTCGCCGACAAATATGCCGACGGCCAGGCGACCACCGGCCTCAACATGATGACCGACCTGATTACCGCCAACCCGAACCTCGTCGGCGTCTTTGCGTCCAACCTGATCATGGCGCAGGGTGTCGGCCAGGCGATCGCTGAAAACAAGCTCGGCGACAAGATCAAGGTCATCGGCTTCGACAGCGACGAAAAGACGGTCGGCTTCCTCAAGGAAGGCGTGCTTGCCGGCCTCGTCGTCCAGGATCCTTATCGCATGGGCTATGACGGCATCAAAACCGCGCTGGCCGCTTCCAAGGGCGAGAAGGTCGAAGCCAATGTCGACACCGGCGCTACCCTGGTGACCAAGGCCAACATGACCGACCCGAAGATCGACGCCCTTCTGAACCCGAAGGTCAACTGATCCCAAGACCGGGCGGCAGGACGCTAGCCGTCGGGCAACCGTCCTGCCGCCCGCCGCAGATTGCGATACGCACCTGCTCAGGCTGAAATTCCGGCCTGGAGCAGGTTTTCGGGTCCAGGAGGAGGAGCCGCCATGACAGGACTATACGATGTCAGCCACCGGCACGAGGAAGGCGCTGCGACCGTTGCCAGGCATCCCGTTCCGAAAGGGCAGCCGATCCTTGAGTTGCGGGGCCTGCAGAAGAAATACGGTGCCGTCGAGGCCTTGAAGCCGGCCAGCTTGACGTTCCTCTGCGGCGAAATCCACGCCATCGTCGGCGAAAACGGCGCCGGCAAGTCGACGCTGATCAAGCTCCTGACCGGTGTGATCCGGCGAACGTCCGGCGAGGTTTTCTGGTGCGGCCAGCCCGTCCAGCTTTCGAATCCGACGGAAGCCATTGCTCGCGGGATCAATGCCGTGCATCAGGAAGTCGTGCTCTGCCCGCACCTGAGCGTCGCTGCCAACATGTTTCTCGGCGACGAGATGAACAACAAAGGGCTGATGCGAAAGCGCGCCATGACGGCTGCGGCGCAGGCCGTGCTCAACGACCTCGGATTCAACCTTCCCGCAGCGGCCACTCTTTCGAGCCTGACGATCGGCCAGCAGCAGCTCGTCGCCACGGCGCGCGCGGCGATGCGCGGCACGCAGTTCCTCATTTTTGACGAGCCGACCGCCTATCTCACCCGCCAGGAATCGGCGCAACTGTTCCGCCTCATTCGCCGGCTCCAGGGCGAAGGCGTGACGATCGTCTATATCAGCCACCGCATGGAAGAGGTCTTCGAACTGGCCGATCGCGTCTCAGTGCTTCGCGACGGCACCCATGTCGGCACCCGCAAGATCAGCGAGACCAACGACGCCGAGCTGATCGCGCTGATGATCAATCGCACGATCGAGCAGATCTACCACAAGGAAACCCTGCCGATCGGCGCCACCATCCTTGAGACGCGCGGACTTACCGGCCCCGGTTTCGAGGATGTCTCGCTGTCGGTGCGGGCAGGCGAAATTGTCGGGTTGTACGGCCTGATCGGCGCCGGGCGCAGCGAATTTGCGCTCGGGCTCTATGGCCGCCAGCCGGTGAGGTCGGGCGAGATCTACTGGCAAGGCAAGCAGGTCGAGATCCGCAACGAGCGTCAGGCGATGAACCTTGGCATTGCGCTGGCGCCGGAAAGCCGCCGCGACCAGGGGCTCTGCCTGAACCTTCCGATCGGACTCAACATCAATCTGCCGGTATTCGATCGTCTGACGAGCGGTTTCACCATCAACCGCCGCCGCGAGATCGACAATGCCGATCGGCAGATCAGAGACCTGAAGATCAAGACGCCGACGCGGCGGGTGCTGGCCTCCGCCATGTCCGGTGGCAACCAGCAGAAGATCGTCATCGGCAAGTGGCTCAGCCATGGTGCCAAGCTGTTCATATTCGACGAGCCGACGGTTGGCGTCGACGTCGGCACCAAGGCGGAAATCTACCGCCTGTTTGCCCGGCTGCTGGAACAGGGCGCCGGCATCATCCTGATTTCGTCCTATCTGCCCGAAGTCTATGAACTGGCCGACCGTCTGCATGTGTTCCGCCAGGGCAAGCTCGTCGCCAGCCACGGCTATCGCGGCGGCTCGCACGAGGACGTCCTGACCCAGGCGATCGGCGTTTGAAATCGACAAAAGACCAGAAGAAAATATGCGTGGAGGAAAATCATGACCGTTGAAGCGACGACAGAAGCGGCACCAGTGCCAAAAAGGGGCATGAACATCCTGTTCGGCCTGACCCTGCTTGGCCTTCTCTTGTTCCTCTGGCTGGTTCTGGGCTTTGCCACCAACAGTTTCTGGACCCCGAACAATATCAGCAACCTCCTGCGGCAGGGTGCGATGACGGCCATTCTCGCCGTCGGTCAGACCTTCGTCATCATCACCGCCGGCATCGACCTTTCCGTCGGTGCGGTGGTCGGTTTCGCCAGCGTCGCGGTCGCCTGGTTGCTCGCGGCCGGCGTGCCGCTCTGGCTGGCGATGATCATCACCTTGTTGATTGGCGTACTGATCGGTGCGTTCCACGCTTTCGGCATCGTGCGCATGGGCCTGCCGGCGTTCATCATCACACTGGCGACCTTGACGTCGCTGCGGGGCATCGGCCTGCTGATCACCAACGGTTCGACGATCTCGATCACCAACGAAGCCTTCACGAATTTCTCCCGCGCCGATTTCCTCGGCGTTCCCAGCCTGTTCTGGATGGTCATCGTCGTCGCCATCCCCGCCTATGTCTTCCTTCACTTGAGCCGCTGGGGCCGTTACCTCTTCGCCGTCGGCTCCAACAGCGAAGCGGCACGTCTGTCCGGCGTCAACGTCAACCGGACGATCTATGTCGCCTATATCCTCTCTTCGACCTGCGCTGCCTTTGTCGGCCTGCTGCTTGCCTCGCGCATCGGCATCGGCAACGCCACCCAGGCGGAAGGCTGGGAACTACAGGCGATCGCTTCCTCGGTCATCGGCGGCACCAGCCTGTTCGGCGCGGTCGGATCGGTGCAGGGACCGCTGCTGGGCGCCTTCATCCTGGCGACCATCAACAACGGTGCCAACCTTCTGAACGTCAACTCGTTCTGGCAGCGCATCATCACCGGCGCGCTGATCATCGTCATCGTCTATTTCGACCAGTTGCGCCGTCGCGGCTCGCGTTGACGGTCCCCCACACCGGCCGGCTCGTCCAGCCGGCCGGATCTCCCGACGCCACACCTGTTGTACAAGCTAAGGAACTGCCTGCCATGAAAGCGGCGATCTGCCCCGAGCCCGGGCGCCTCGAACTCACTAACCGTCCGGCGCCGCCGGCGCCGCCAAGGGGCTGGGCTCGACTTTCGGTCAGCCATGTCGGCATCTGCGGCACCGACTACCACATTTTCGAAGGCAAGCATCCGTATCTCGAATACCCCCGCGTCATGGGCCACGAGATCTCGGCGCGGGTGATCGAATCCGGCGAAGGAGTTTCGCTGGCGCCAGGCACGCCGGTGATCGTCAACCCCTATCTTTCCTGCGGCAGTTGTGTCGCCTGCCGCAAGGGCAAGCCGAACTGCTGCACGGCGATCAAGGTGCTCGGGGTTCATACCGACGGCGCCTTCTGCGAGGAAATCCTCGTGCCGGAGGAAAATCTTTATCCGGCTGGCGACCTCTCGCTCGAGGCGGCAGCGACCGTAGAGTTCCTGGCGATCGGGGCGCATGCCGTGCGTCGCTCGCTGGCGCCGGCAGGATCCCGGGCGCTGGTGATCGGGGCCGGACCGATCGGTCTTGGCGCGGCGCTGTTTTCGCGTATCGCTGGCCATGAGGTGACGCTTCTCGACGCGAGCGCCGAGCGGCTGGCGATGGCCGCCGATCGGCTTTCCTTTGCACATGGCATTCTCGCCGGCGACGGCGCGCCTCATGCAGTGCTGGCCGCGACGGGCGGCGATGGCTTCGATGTTGTTTTCGATGCCACCGGCTTCGGCGGCTCGATGGAAAAATCCTTTGCCTTCGTTGCCCATGGCGGCTGCCTGGTCTTCGTCAGTGTCGTGAAGGACGACATCCGCTTCTCCGATCCCGAGTTCCACAAGCGCGAAATGATGCTCGTCGGCAGCCGTAACGCGACGCGGCAGGATTTCGAGCACGTGGCAGCCTCGATCCGCGCCGGTCATGTGCCGGTCGAAGCGCTGATCACGCATCGCACGACGCTGCACGACGTGGTGAGTGACCTGCCGCGCTGGGCGCACGAGAAGGCCGGCTTGATCAAGGCAGTGGTGAAGGTGTCACCTTGACGCGCATCGACGCCCACCAGCACTATTGGACGCTCAGCCTCGGCCACAATGATTGGCCGCCGCCGGAGCTTGCCGCGATTCATCGGGATTTCGCGCCGGGCGATCTGAGGCCGCATCTGGCGGCGGCGGGCATCAGCAAAACCGTGCTGGTGCAGGCAGCGCCCAACCTGGCCGAAACCGAATTCCTGCTTGAGGTGGCAGAACGCGAAGAAACCGTCGCCGCCGTCGTTGGCTGGGTCGACGTCTCGTCGCCAACCGCACATTCCGATTTGGAGCGGTTCAAGCGACATCCGAAATTTCGCGGAATTCGCCCGATGCTGCAGGCCATCGCGGATACGCTTTCCATCCTCCAGCCCGAGGCGATCCGCACGCTCGGCATGCTGCCGGAGCTTGACCTGCGTTTCGATGCGCTCATCCAACCGCGCCACTTGCCCGTGATCGCGGCTCTCGCGGACCGCTTGCCCGACCTGCAGATCGTTATCGATCATGGCGCAAAACCCTGCATTGGCGCAGGTATCCTCGATCCCTGGCGTGCGGATATGGCGGCGATCGCCCGGCGGTCCAATGTCTGCGTCAAGCTCTCCGGGCTAGTCACCGAAGCAGGCGGCGGCTGGACCGTGGATCGGCTGAAACCCTATGCCGGCCATCTGATCGAGGTCTTCGGTCCGCAGCGCGTGATGTTCGGCAGCGACTGGCCGGTCGTCAATCTAGACGCGAGCTACGAAAAATGGTGGATAGCCGCAAACGAACTGCTGAAGGACCTTGATGAAAGCGCACGGGAAGCTGTCTTCTCCACGAGTGCGGCGCGTTTCTATGGGATCGATGCTTGAGAGCAGGTTCGGACAAGCGACTTTACCTAGCATCAAACCTTCCATGGCAAGGTCTCCAGGGGCTTGCCATGGAAGGGACGAGATTATTGCGTCGCACAAGAAAAGTGCTACTGTTTGCCTCGCTTGGGCACGAAAACACGAATGCAAGGTTGCGTCCGATTGGGAGCGGCATTGTCGTTTAGCTAACAAGGAGATCGCTTCCGATGTTTTACCAGCTTTACGAACTCAATCATGCGATGATGGCTCCGTGGCGCGCTGCGGCTGATGCCATGCGGTTGGCCTATGCCAATCCGCTCAATCCCTTTGCCCATACCTATCTCGGCCGGGCGGCAGCCGCTGGCCTCGAGGTCTTCGAGCGAACGACCCGACGCTATGGCAAACCGGAATTCGGTTTGGCCGAAACGATCGTCGATGGCACTTCCGTGCCGATTAATGAACGCATCGTCTGGCGCCAGCCCTTCTGCAATCTCGTCCATTTCGAGCGTGCCGTGCCGAAAGCCAGGACGAGCGATCCCCGGGTGCTGATCGTCGCGCCGATGTCCGGGCACTATGCAACGTTGCTGCGCGGCACTGTCGAAGCGCTGCTGCCGCAATCGGATGTCTACATCACCGACTGGATCGATGCGCGGGTGGTGCCGCTGACCGAGGGCAGCTTCGACCTCGACGACTATATCGAATATGTCATCGAGATGCTGCATTTCCTCGGCCCCGACACGCATGTGATCGCCGTCTGTCAGCCGGCGGTTCCTGTGCTTGCCGCGGTGGCGCTGATGGAAGCCGATAACGATCCCCTGTCGCCGTCCTCAATGACGCTGATGGGCGGCCCGATCGACACGCGCATCAACCCGACCTCGGTCAACCAGCTCGCCGAGAACAAGCCGATCACATGGTTCCGCGACAACGTCATCATGCCGGTGCCGTTTCCGCAGCCGGGCTTCATGCGTCCGGTCTATCCCGGCTTCCTGCAGCTTTCCGGCTTCATGTCGATGAATCTCGACCGCCATATGACGGCGACCAAGGAGTTTTTCGAGCACCTGGTCAAGAACGATGGCGACGCCGCCGAAAAACACCGCGATTTCTACGATGAATACATGGCGGTCATGGACCTCACGGCCGAATTCTACCTGCAGACGGTGGAGACCGTCTTCATGCGCCATGCCCTCCCGAAGGGCGAAATGATGCATCGCGGGCGCCCCGTCGATACGACGGCGATCCGCAAGGTCGCGCTGCTCACGGTCGAGGGCGAAAACGACGATATTTCGGGCGTCGGCCAGACGAAGGCGGCACAGACGATCTGCACCAATATCCCGGAAAACATGCGCATGCACTACATGCAGCCGGATGTCGGTCACTACGGCGTCTTTAACGGATCGCGCTTCCGCCGCGAGATCGCGCCGCGCATCACCGCGTTCCAGCGCCAGCATGCCCGCAGCGCCAAGCCGCTGCCGCGGATTATCAAAGGCGGAAAGAGCGCCTGATCCAGCAATACCGATTTCATCGATCCATATCAGCGGCTTGTCGGAATCTGCGAAGGTTTGTCTTGCAGAGCGGCAGGCCTCTTCCCATCTCGTTATAAGCGGGTCCGAAGGAGAGACCCACTTTTAGCGAGGACGTCTGAACATGAACCAATCTGCATTGATCCGTCCGGACTGGACGCCTGCGACGATTGCCATGATGGTGCTCGGTTTCGTGGTTTTCTGGCCGCTGGGCTTGGCCATGCTTGCCTATATCCTGTTCGGCGAAAGGCTGAAATCCTTCAAGAAGGATGCCAATTCGACCGTCGACAGCGTTTTCTCGTCGTTCAAGCGCGGCAGTGGCCGCGGCTTCTGCGGTCCGCAATTCCGCACCGGCAACGTCGCCTTTGACGATTGGCGCGAAGCAGAACTTGCCCGCCTCGACGAGGAACGCCGCAAGCTCGACGAAATGCGCCAGCAGTTCGACGACTATGTTCGCGAGCTGCGCCGCGCCAAGGACCAGGAAGAATTCGACCGCTTCATGCGTGAACGCAATTCCGGCGGTTCCGGCTCGGCACCGGGCTTCCCGGCGCACTGAACGCTACGGCCCGCCTGACGACAAACCGGTATCCACCTCGGATGCCGGTTTTTCTTTTGATATGTCGTCCGCACTTCTTGCGGATCATGCGCCCATCAAACGAATCGGCTATCAATCCCTCATGTTCCCCCTGCTTCGAAAGTCGCGCCAGCCGCCCAAATCCCCGCCGCCGCCCGTGCAGCGGACGATAGACGTTGCCGGCAAGGCGATGCCGCTGACCATCCGGCAGAACGCGCGCGCCACGCGGATGACGTTGCGGATCGAGCCCGGCGGCCGGGCCTTGAAGCTGACGATCCCGGCCGGCCTGCCGGAGCGAGAGATCAACGCCTTTCTCAGCCGGCACCAGGGCTGGCTGATGACCAAGCTGGCGCGGTTTTCCGGTGAAAGCGTTCTGGAAGAGGGCGGCACCATCCTGCTGCGCGGCATCGCCCACCGGATCGAGCGCACCGGCAAGCTGCGGGGGCTGACCGAAGCCGTCATCATAGATGACGAGCCCGTGCTTCGCGTGAGCGGCGCCGATGAGCATCTGCGCCGCCGGATTGCAGATTTTCTGAAGAAGGAAGCGCGCAAGGACCTGGAGCACCTGGTTGCGATCTATGCCCGCATGGTCGGCCGCAAGGTAAAGTCGCTGAGCTTGAAGGATACGCGCAGCCGCTGGGGGTCCTGCGCCGCCGATGGAAGCTTGAGTTTCTCCTGGCGCATCGTCATGGCGCCGCCGAAGGTGATCGACTACCTGGCCGCGCACGAAGTGGCGCATCTGCGCGAGATGAATCACGGGCCGGACTTCTGGGACCTTTGCGAGGAGCTTTGCCCGGCCATGGAGGATGCCAAGCGCTGGCTGAAGCGCAACGGCACGATGCTGCACGCGATCGATTTCGACTGACCGGCTCAGCGCCGCCCAGCGATTCGCTGATCTTCTCGTCCGTCTTGTACCGGCTGAGCGCGTAGACCGACCAGATCGCAGCGCAGCCGATCATGGTGAAGAACTGAAGCAGGACAGAAGGAGGGCAAGCCGAAGGCGCATGGGGTCCTCCATTCGTTTTGGATGGCGATTGAAGGCCGCAGGCCAGCATTCGCAATGGTTGATGCACCCTTGGCGCCACAGGTTGACGTGTTTTAGCTCGACTCGCGCCGCATTTCATGTCAGGTCGCTGTGCATGAAAACGGAAGTGAAAATTTGCGGGCTGAAGACTGCCGAGGCCGTGGATCGGGCCGTCGCGCTCGGTGCGCGCCATACGGGCTTCATCTTTTTTCCGAAGAGCCCGCGCAACATTGAGCCCGACGATGCCGGTCGCCTGGCTGCCCGCATTCGCGGCAAAGCGAAGATTGTCGCGGTAACCGTCGATGCCGACAGCGACCTGCTTGACGAGATCGTCTCGGCGCTGTCGCCCGATATGCTGCAGCTTCATGGCAACGAAAGCCCCGAGCGTGTCCTGACTGTCAAAGCCGTCTATGGACTGCCGGTCATGAAGGCACTCTCTGTTCGCGACGCTGACGATCTAAAGCGGATCGAACCCTATATCGGCATTGCCGACCGGTTCCTGCTCGATGCCAAGCCGCCGGAAGGCTCGGAACTGCCGGGCGGCAATGGCGTCTCTTTCGACTGGCGCCTGCTCGATGCGCTTGACGAGGGCGTCGATTACATGCTTTCCGGTGGATTGAATGCGGGCAATATCGGAGAAGCCCTGGCGCTCACGGGCGCAAAGGCGGTCGATACCTCGTCCGGCGTCGAAAGCGCGCCGGGCGTCAAGGATCTGAAGCGCATGGAAGAGTTTTTCGACGCCGTTCTGCGCGCAGAGACGGCTATCGCCCGAAATGTAGCATTGGCAGGGAGAAGCGCGTGAACGAGACGCCAAAACTGAATTCGTTTCGATCAGGTCCCGATGAGGATGGGCGCTTCGGTATTTTCGGTGGCCGCTTCGTTGCCGAAACCCTGATGCCGCTGATCCTCGACCTGCAGGACGAGTGGAACAAGGCCAAGAACGATCCGGAATTCCAGGCGGAACTGAAGCATCTCGGCGCACACTATATTGGCCGGCCGAGCCCGCTCTATTTCGCCGAGCGGCTGAGCGAACATCTGGGCGGCGCCAAGATCTATTTCAAACGCGAGGAACTGAACCACACCGGCTCGCACAAGATCAATAATTGCATCGGCCAGATCCTGCTTGCCAAGCGCATGGGCAAGACCCGCATCATCGCCGAAACCGGCGCCGGACAGCACGGGGTCGCCTCGGCAACGGTCGCGGCACGGTTCGGCCTTCCCTGCGTCGTCTACATGGGCGCCACAGACGTCGAGCGCCAGGCGCCGAACGTGTTCCGCATGAAGTTGCTCGGAGCCGAGGTGAAACCGGTGACCGCCGGCTCGGGCACCCTGAAGGACGCGATGAACGAAGCGTTGCGCGACTGGGTCACCAATGTGGACAGCACATACTATCTGATCGGCACGGCCGCCGGCCCGCATCCCTATCCGGAACTGGTCCGCGACTTCCAGTCGGTCATCGGCACCGAGGCGCGCGAACAGATGCTCGCGGCCGAAGGCCGGCTGCCAGACCTGGTCGTCGCGGCCGTTGGCGGCGGTTCGAATGCGATCGGCATTTTCCATCCGTTCCTCGATGACGAATCGGTGCGGATCGTTGGCGTGGAGGCAGGCGGCAAAGGCCTGGAGGGCGACGAGCACTGCGCCTCGATCACCGCGGGTTCACCGGGCGTGCTGCACGGCAATCGCACCTATCTGCTGCAGGACAGTGACGGGCAGATCAAGGAAGGTCATTCCATTTCGGCCGGTCTCGACTATCCGGGCATCGGTCCGGAGCATTCCTGGCTCGCAGATATTGGCCGTGTCGAATATGTGCCGATCATGGACCATGAGGCACTTGAGGCATTCCAGCTGTTGACCCGCCTCGAGGGCATCATTCCGGCGCTGGAGCCGAGCCACGCGATTGCCGAAGTGATCAAGCGCGCACCGAAAATGGGCAAGGACGAGATCATCCTGATGAATCTCTCCGGTCGCGGCGACAAGGACATCTTCACCGTCGGCAAGATTCTGGGTATGGGGCTGTAAGAGCATGACCGCACGCATGGACAAACGATTTGCCGATCTTGCTGCCGAAGGCCGCCCGGCGCTCGTCACCTATTTCATGGGCGGGGACCCGGATTTCGAGACGTCGCTGGCGATCATGAAGGCGCTGCCGTCTGCCGGTGCCGACATCATCGAACTCGGCATGCCCTTTTCCGACCCGATGGCCGATGGCCCAGCGATCCAACTGGCCGGCCAGCGGGCCCTGAAGGGTGGACAGACGCTCAAGAAGACGCTGGAACTCGCCCGCCATTTCCGCGCAGACGACCAGCATACCCCCATCGTCATGATGGGCTACTACAATCCGATCTATATCTACGGCGTCGAGCGCTTCCTCGACGATGCGCTGGAAGCGGGCATTGACGGCCTGATCGTCGTCGATCTGCCGCCGGAAATGGATGATGAACTCTGCCTTCCGGCGCTGAAGAAGGACATCAACTTCATCCGCCTGGCAACCCCGACCACGGACGACAAGCGGTTGCCCAAGGTTCTCGAAAACACCTCCGGTTTCGTTTATTATGTCTCGATGAACGGCATCACCGGGTCGGCCCTGCCGGACCCGTCCGTTGTGGCTGGCGCCGTGCAGCGGATCAAGGACCACACGCAATTGCCGGTCTGCGTTGGTTTCGGCGTCAAGACAGCCGAACATGCGCGCGCGATCGGCGCCTCGGCCGACGGTGTGGTCGTCGGCACCGCCATCGTCAATCAGGTGGCATCCAGCCTGAGCGAAGACGGAAAATCGACAGGGGCGACGGTGCCGGGCGTGGAAGCCCTGGTGCGCGGCCTTTCCGCCGGCGTTCGTTCCGCACGACTTGTCGCGGCCGAATAATTGCCCACATTATGGGGCAGGACCGGTTTTAAATATTCAGGAGTTTGGATTTGAACTGGATCACGAATTACGTTCGACCGAAGATCAACTCGATGCTCGGGCGCCGGGAAGTTCCGGAAAATCTCTGGATCAAGTGCCCGGAAACCGGCGAGATGGTGTTTCACCGCGATCTCGAGGAGAACAAATGGGTCATTCCCGCCTCCGGCTTCCACATGAAGATGCCGGCTAAGGCACGGTTGAAGGATCTGTTCGACGACGGCGTCTATGAGGCCTTGGCCCAGCCCAAGGTGGCCCAGGACCCGCTGAAATTCCGCGATTCCAAGAAGTACGTCGATCGCCTGCGCGACAGCCGCGCCAAGACGGACCTCGAAGACACGATCGTCGCCGGTCTCGGCCGCGTCCAGGGCGTCAAGCTGGTCGGCGTCGTGCATGAATTCAACTTCATGGGCGGTTCGCTCGGCATGGCAGCCGGCGAAGCAATCATCAAGGCCTTCGAAAGGGCGATTTCTGAAAAATGCCCGCTGGTCATATTCCCGGCATCGGGCGGCGCGCGCATGCAGGAAGGCATTCTGTCACTGATGCAGTTGCCGCGGACCACCGTGGCCGTGCAGATGCTGAAAGAGGCCGGGCTTCCCTACATTGTCGTCCTGACCAATCCGACCACCGGCGGCGTCACGGCGTCCTACGCGATGCTTGGCGACCTGCACCTGGCCGAACCGGGCGCCGAAATCTGCTTTGCCGGCAAACGCGTCATCGAACAGACCATTCGCGAGAAGCTGCCCGAGGGCTTCCAGACCTCGGAGTATCTGATGGAGCACGGCATGGTCGACATGGTGGTCAAGCGTCACGACATCCCGGCAACGCTCGCCCGTGTGCTGAAAATCCTGACGAAGAAGCCGATGGATGCCGCCAAGTTGAATGGCAGCACGCCTCTGGCCGCCTTGCCGATTGCGGCTTCGGCCAGCGTTTAGGGCGGCCTGCGTTCGCCTCTGACGCAGGCGGATGTTGAGAATTTGAGTTTGTAGCGTTCTCGGCTCGCTCGATGGCGTGCAGCGCTCCAACGGCGGTTTGCAGGAGCGATGATGACGACAGCGCATGTCAGCGAGGCGGGGCAGGAGATCGACAAGCTGCTGGCCCTTCATCCCAAGGGCTTCGACCTGTCGCTCGACCGGATCACGCGGCTGCTCGACGCGCTTGGCAACCCGCAGGACAGGCTGCCGCCGGTCATTCATGTCGCCGGCACCAACGGCAAGGGGTCGGTGACGGCCTTTTCGCGTGCCATTCTCGAAGCCGCCGGTCTGAGCGTCCACGTCCATACCTCGCCGCATCTCGTCAACTGGCACGAGCGCTACCGTATCGGCAAGAAGGGCGGACGCGGCGCGCTGGTGAACGATACGGTGCTGGCAGACGCGGTCCGCCGCGTGGCCGCAGCGAATGGCGGGCGGAAGATCACCGTTTTCGAGATTCTGACGGCCGTCACCTTCCTGCTCTTTGCCGAACACCCCGCGGATGTGGCGATCATCGAGGTCGGCCTTGGCGGTCGCTTCGATGCGACCAACGTCATCAAGGCACCGGCCGTTTCCGTCATCATGCCGATCTCGCTCGACCATCAGGCCTATCTCGGCGACCGGGTCGAACTGATCGCCGCGGAGAAGGCGGGTATCATGAAACGCGGTTGCCCGGTGGTGATCGGGCACCAGGAGGAAGACGCCGCGCGCGATCTCCTCGTGGCGACGGCCGGGCGCCTCAAATGCCCGGTCTCTGTCTACGGCCAGGATTTCATGGCGCATGAGGAATACGGGCGGCTGATCTACCAGGACGAGGTCGGGCTGGCGGACCTGCCGCTGCCGCGCCTGCCCGGCCGCCATCAGCACGCCAACGCCGCCGCCGCGATCCGCGCGTGCCGGGCCGCCGGGTTTGATCCGACGGAAGACGCGATCGAAACCGGACTGACGACTGTAGAATGGCCGGGCCGGCTCCAGCGGCTGACGGAAGGCAAGCTCGTTTCGATGGCGCCGCAGCGCGCGGAGATCTGGGTCGATGGCGGGCACAATCCGGGGGCGGGCCAAGTCATCGCCGAAACCATGGCCAATCTCGAGGAGCGCGACCCACGACCGCTATTCCTGATCATCGGCATGATCAACACCAAGGATCCGGTCGGTTATTTCAAGGCGTTCCGCGGGTTGGCCGAACAGGTGTTCACCGTGCCGATTCGGGGTTCGGATGCGGGGATTGACGCTGTGGCGCTGGCCGGCGACGCCGGCGAGGCCGGTTTCGATGCGACACCGCTCGATACGGTGGCGCAGGCCTTGGCGACCATCAGCGAGCTGTTTTCCGACGATCCGGCATCGCCGCGTATCCTGATTGGCGGTTCACTCTATCTGGTCGGCGATGTCCTTGCCGACAACGGCACGCCGCCACGCTGATTTCCGATGGCCACGAAGTCTCTTCGGCCTGCAAAAAAGGCAAGCGAATGAACACCAATGCTGAATTGCCGATGGGCTATTCGCCGGTCCCGCCGGGCAAGATCGCCAACGCGGTCACCTTCCTTGAGATGCGCCAGCCGCCGGAAAAGGTTATGGCTGCCGACATGCCTCTGGAGCTGGTGCGGCTTACCTCCTCGGATCTGGAAGACTATCGGGTTCTGTTTCGGCTGATCGGCGAGGACTGGATGTGGGTATCTCGCCTTGAGATGGGCGATGATTCCCTGCGGGCAATCCTCTCCGATCCTGCCGTCGAGGTGTATGCGCTAACGGACGGGGAACGGCAGATCGGCCTGCTCGAGCTTGATTTTCGCGTGCCTGGCGAATGCGAGCTTGTCTTTTTCGGCCTGGCCAGGGAGGCAATTGGCAAGGGTGTCGGCCGCTGTCTCATGAACGAGGCTATCGCCAAAGCCTGGGCGCGGCCGATTGATCGTTTCTGGCTCCACACGTGCCACTTCGATCATCCGGCTGCCCTCGCGTTTTACCAGAGATCGGGGTTCACGCCCTATGCCCTGATGGTCGAGGTCCATGACGATCCACGCCTGACGGGTGTGCTGCCAAGGACGGCAGCCCCCCACGTCCCGCTGCTGGATGTCCCGCGCCACGACGGTGTGACGGGGTAGAACACCCGCGGCACCCGTCGCACAGCCCGCAAAAAAAGCCCGGTTTCCCGGGCTCTTCAAGTGCATGCCAACACCAGGGCTTAAGCGGCTGCGTTGGAAATCCAGGACGACAGCGCGGTTTTCGGAGCGGCGCCTACCTTGATGTCGGAGACTTCGCCGGCCTTGAACATGGCAAGCGTCGGAATGGAGCGCACGCCGTACTGGGCGGCGATTTCCGGGTTTTCGTCGATGTTGACCTTGGCGACCTTTACCTTGCCGGCGAGTTCAACGGAAAGTTCTTCGAGACTTGGGGCGATCATCTTGCACGGGCCGCACCATTCGGCCCAGAAATCCACGATGACCGGCTCGGCGGCATTCAGCACTTCATCCTGAAAATTGGAGGTATCGACTTTTACGGTAGCCATAGGCTGCTCCTTGTTTCGAAATCGGCGTTCTTCGAACGGTTGGTCAAGATGTGATAGCGGAACGCATCTTTTTCAATATTCGGTATCTCACTTCTTCGAGAGCTCCACAAGGCTCCTGTCCAGCATCTCCTGAGGCAAGGTCAGCACCGCCGGGCCTTCCGTATAGATCAGCGCGCATTGGAAGACGTGATCGGGATAAAGCGGTGCGAGAAGCGCGCGGTAGATCGCCAGCTGCGCCTTGTACACGAAGGGGACGTCTTCCGGTGAAGCGGGAACTTCCCGGTTGGTCTTGAAATCGGCCAGGATGACGGTCCTGCCGGAGACTGCGAGCCGATCGATGCGGCCTGAGACGGCGAAATCGCGCGTACCGAGCTTCAACGTCCCCATCACCGACACTTCGGCGCGGCTCGTGTCTGAAAACAGTGCGGCGAGTTGCGGATGCTCGATCACGCTGAGCACCGAAGCCGTCAGCGCCTGCCGCTCGCTTGCGGACCAGCGGGGCACGGAGCGAGCGAGATAGCGATCGGCGGCGGCCGGCCGTTCCGCGGGCGCGATCGACGGCAACACCTGCAGGAACCGGTGCAGGATCGCGCCGCGCAGCAGCGACCGGTTTGGCGCGTCTTTTTGCGAGAACAGCGCCGAACCGACAATGGTGCCGGAATCGTCCTCGTCAATAACGGCGCCCGCACCGGAAGGGCTCAATGGACGGGGTAGATGTCGCTGCGGCGGCAGGGGCTGCAGAAGCATGGCCGGCAAACCTGCCGGGCGGGCGGCGGCCGCTTCCTTGCCGGCATCCTGCATCTTCAGGTCGCGCGTGACAGAGGACGTTTGCCACGAATAGCCCGTCCATTCCTGATTGCCTGCGGTGAAGGTTCGGGGCGTGCTGCGGCCGCGTTCGTCGCCAGACAGGCTGGTCGTGACCATGGCGTGCCAGCTTTCGGGATTGGCCCGCTTGCCCTGATAGCCACAGACGATCAGCCGGTCGGCGGCACGCGTCATGCCGACATAGAGTAGCCGGCGATATTCCTCTTCGGCCGCGATCTTCAGCCGGGCGGTATCCGCATCGATCAAGCTGTTGGACGCGGCACCCGGGGGCCGCCAGACGGGAAGCAGACTGTCAGTCTTGTGATTGTCCGGCTGGATCAGCCGAAGGCCGGAGACATGCTGCGAATTGAAGGCCTTGCCGCCACCATCGACCAGGAACACCACCGGCGCCTCCAGCCCCTTGGCGGCATGCACGGTCATGATGCGCACTTCGTTGCGTTCCTTGTCCTGCTCGCGCTTGACCGTCGGCGCTTCCATTTCGAGACCCGAAATGAAGGCCTGCAGGCCCGGCAGCCCGTTTTTCTCGTGATCGAGCGCAAAGGTCAGGAATTCATCGAGGATGTCGCTGACCTCGGTTCCGAGCCGGCCGAGGAACGCGGCGCGGCCGCCGTCATGGCCGAGGATACGAGCGTAGAAATCGTGGACAGGCAGGACACGCGACAATGCCCTGTATCGCTGCAGCTTTTGCAAAGGCGCATTGTAGCGGCTCGCCTCGCCGCCGCCGCATTCCTGCAGCCGTTGCCAGACGCTGACCGAGAGGGGGCGATCGACTGCCAGATCCCGGACGTCGTCTTCGCTCAGATTGAACAACGGGCTTTTGAGCACGGCGGCGAGCGAAAGGTCGTCCTGCGGCAGGAGCACGAAGCGTCCGAGCGCCATCAGATCCTGCACGGCGATATGGTCGGTGAGAACCAGCCGGTCGGCGCCGGCAACCGGGATGTTGCGGCGCGTCTTCAAGGCGCGCGTGAGCGCGTTGACGAAGGCATCGCGCTTGCGCACGAGAACGATGACGTCGCCCGGCTGCATCGGCCGCTTGACACCCTTTTCGATCACCGTTTCCGTGCCGATCCAGTCAGCAAGCACGGCGGCGATGCGTTGAGCAAGAATATTAGCCGGCGCATCCTCAGGCGTCGCATCAAAGGCTGCGGTCCAGTCATCCTCTTGAACGCTGTCGGCTGGTGCGATCGCATCCCACACTTCGACCAGGCCGGGATGACCGATGCGATTGGACGCATGCACGACGGCATCGCGCCGGGCGCTGAGGCCCCGCGCGTGCAGCGGATTTGCGAAGACCGTATCGACGGCAGACAGGACATCCTCGGTCGAGCGGAAGGAAAGCTGCAGCCGGATCGGGCTGAAGGCCCGGCCGCTGTCACGGACGCGCTTCTCCGTCTCGATGCTCTCTTCCGAGAAGCGCTCCGGTCGGGCTCCCTGGAAGGAGTAGATCGATTGCTTCTCGTCGCCGACGGCAAACATCGTGCGGTTGTCACTGCGGGCTGTTTCGCCGGAGAAAAAGTCCTTCGCCAGCGACTGGATGATGGTCCACTGCACGGGGCTGGTGTCCTGCGCCTCATCGACGAGAATGTGGTCGATGCCCTGATCGAGCTTGTAGTGCACCCACGCGCTGACATCGCCGCGCGACAGCATCGCCGCCGTGCGGTTGATCAGGTCGTCGAAATCGAGCTGGCTGCGGCTTTTCTTGATATCCTCGTAGTCGGCGTTCAACCGGTCTGCGAGGGTGAGGGCGGCATTCGTCGCCTCGAACATTTCAAGGAGGCTGACGCGGTCCATGGACGCGGCGACGTGTTCGCGCGCGGCAAGGATCAGCGGTTCAAGATCTGGCGCCTTGTCGCGGATCGGTTTTGACAGAAAGGCCGATTCTGCCCGCAACTTGCCGCCCTGGGTATAGAACAGGTCCCTGAGCGCGTTGAAGCGCTGTAGCGGATCGGCAAGTTTTGCAACGGCGCGCAAGCCTTCGGCGAACTCCGCAGCCTTCGCCCCACCGGCCGAAAGCGCGATGCCGATGTAACGCTCAAGCGCTGCGCCGTTCAGACCCTTCAAGGGCCAGAATCCGGCTATCGCCGTTTCCGATGTCTCGTCCGGAGCGATATCGAGTGCTGCACGAAGCGCCGGGTCGATGCCGCCCTTGAGAGCGGCATCCTCCAGAAATACCTGGATTGCCGCGCGGTTGGCGACTATCGCCGACAGCAGCTTTTCAAGTCCGGTATCGTCGGCAAGATCGAGAACCGTTGCAAAAGCTTCCGTCAGCTCGCGGTCGTCCTCGGTTGCCGTGGCGGTCAAAAGCGCGCGTCGCGCATCGGCGAGCAGCGTCGCCGATGCCCGGTCGTCCAGGACCGAGAAATGCCCGGCGACATTGGCTTCCAGCGGAAACTGGTGCAGCAGCGCCTCGCAGAAGGCGTGGATCGTCTGGATCTTCAGCCCGCCCGGCGTCTCCAGCGCCCGGGCAAACAGGCGCCGCGCTTCCTGGCGTTTCAAGAGATCAGGTTTTTCACCCTCGATTGCTGCGATGCGCTCGTCGAGCGCGTCGTCGTCGAGCGTCACCCACTCGGCCAATCGTTCGAAGACGCGGTTGGACATTTCCGACGCGGCAGCCTTCGTGTAGGTCAGGCAGAGAATGGCAGACGGTCGGCAGCCGGACAACAGAAGCCGGATAACACGCTGCGTCAGCACATGCGTCTTGCCCGAGCCGGCATTTGCTGCCACCCAGGCGGAGCGGGCCGGATCAGAGGCGAGCGCCTGCTTGGCCGATGTCCAGTCGAGCCAGGCCTGAGGCGAGGGTTCGAGAGGACCGAAATGATCATCCCTCATTGCCATCCTCCTCGTCTTCCGCGGTCGCCCATTCGGCCACACGGGCAAGATGATCGTACTCGCCGCCATAATCGCGCTCTTTCTGCACGATCACTCGGGAGGCAAAGCCGTACTTGCCGTTCATCAGGGCGGTGAGGAGCCCGGTCAGTTCCTTCAGCGAATCGTCGGCCAGCTGTTCTGCCGACTTGGTCTGGACATTGGCGCGCGCCTTGGCGTGTTCGTTGTTGACTTCCTGCACGGCAAATCGTTCGCCGGGTTTCAGGCGGACATAGACGAGCGATTGCGGATGCCGTGATCCCGCCTGCCTGAAGGCGCCGGCCTTCAAGCAGGCGGCCTCCAGCGCCAGCTGCGGATCGAGCAGCGCCCGCGCCTCGTTGACCGATGGGCTGGAACCGGTCTTGTAGTCGATCAGCACGGCGCTGCCATCGCCGAGAATGTCGATACGGTCGGCGATGCCGGTCAACTTGATATCCTGGACGCCGATTTCCATCGAGGCATAGAGTTCGGTGTAGGACTTGCGGATATCGGCATGCCGGGCGATTTCCCAATCGATGAACGCCTTGCCGACGGCGGCAAAGCGCGGCCGCCATACGATGTCGATATGGGCGGGCAGGGCCTGTTCGTCGAAGGCCGCGTTGATCAGCCGGCTCATTTCCTGGGCCGCTTCGGGCGAGGCTGGATCGAGGTTGGCGCGGACGAAACGCTCGACGATCTTGTGATAGAGCGTGCCGCGCTCGGCGGCACCCGGGTCACGGTTGAAGGGATCGATCGGCTGCAGCCGCAGGATTCGTTTGGCATAGATCGCATAGGGATCACGCCTGAGGCGGGTGACTTCGCTGAAGGAATAGCTGCGAGGCTGCTGTTCCGGCGCAGGCTTCGGCTCAGGGCGGCTCGCCAGCGGTTGCGTGACGCCCTGGTCGAGCACGCCCGCCCAATGATGGTAATCCTCGCCGTTCTCGCGCAGTTTCGCTGCGAAGTCATGACCGCCGACGGCGAGAAGCCGCTGCAGCCAGCGGGAGGCGACGGTCGGCGTGGCACCCTTGCGCATCGCCCGCGTCAGGATCAGCTTGCGGGTGCCGCAGGCCATCTGGAAATCATGGGCGAGCTGGCCGATGCGCCGCTCCGGCGGCTCCAGGCCGATGGATGTTTTCATCGTGCGCGACAGGAAGGGATCGTTGGACGTCTGTCCGGGCCACGTGCCCTCGTTCATGCCGCCGAGAACGACGAGGTCGACGCTTTGCAGGCGTGATTCCAGCGCCCCGAAAATGAACACGCGGGGATGGCGCATGGACCGTGGCTTGATCGCCTCGCTCGTTGAGAGCGCCTCCATGATGTCGCTCCATTGTGGCCCATCGGCCGTCAGCTGACCATCCGTGTCGATGATGGAGCGCAGAAGCGTAGCCAAGGCTTCGCCCGCCTCACCCGACCACAGGCCGGCAAGGCTGCCGTGTTCGTCGACGGCGACTGCTTCCAGCGCCAGGCCGGTTTTTTCCGCCCAGTCGGCAAGCGTCAGGGCCGTCGTCAGGCCGCGCCCGCTTCTGTGGTGGCGAACCAGCGTGCCAGCCAGAGGCTCCGTCGCGGCCGCAATGCGCCGGGCAAGGTCGCGCGCCTGCGCGATCGCGGCGTCATCAATCCGGCCTCGCCATTCCGGCAGATGTTTTTTGCCGGCCTCGTGCTGCAGCGCCTCATCGAGAAGCACCTCGAGCTCGGAGATATCGGCGCTGCCGGTGCCACCGCGCAGCGCCATCAGTTCCAGCACTTCCGCCGCTGCATCCATCACCTCAGCCGGCAGGCCGAAGCGCGCCAGTGGATGCTTCAGCAGCGCTGTGATCGAGACGGGATCGCCTGGACGCAGCGCGGCTTCGAGAAGCAGCCGCGCCAGGCCGCCGGGGCCGGTGGCCGAAAGTGGCGTACCGGCCGAATCATCGGCCTCGATGCCGAAACGCAGCAGTTCTGCCGTCACCCGGCGGGCCAGGTTGCGATCGGGCGTGATCAGCGCGGCCTGGCTTTCCTCACTGCCGTGCAGGGCGAGCCGAAGGGCAACGGCGATAGCTGTCGCCTCCTCGCGCTCATTGGCGGTTTCGATCAGCGCCACATCGGCAAAGGCTGCCGTCAGCCGGTGCTGATCGACGGCGGCACGCAAAGCTGTCCAGCCGCTCGTGGCCTGCACCGGCAACAGTGCGTGGGATAGGAGTTCCGCACGATAGTCGAGGTCTGCGTCTGCCGTGCCGAGCGACACGACGTCATGGCGATTGATGCCCATGCGCTTCAAGAGCCGAAAGAAGCCGTATTGCGGATGGCTGCGGCTTCCCGGATCAGCGGCGAATTTCGCTGTTTCCGGGGCGATCGTCGCCCACTCGGCATCACTCATCGTCCGGTCGAGACCGGGCAGCACGATCGTGCCGTTCGGCAGCTTCTGCACCGCGGCGATCAGCTTGGCCGTCGCGGGGATGGAGCCGGTGGATCCGGCAATGATGATCGGCCCGGTAACCTTGCCGGCGGCGATGCGTTGCGTCTCGGCTTCGAGGATGGCGTTGCGGTGCCGGGCCGGCGAGGATTGCTTGAGCTCCTCCAGCCGCGCCGGCCAGTAGGTGCGGGCGATCCTGAGGAATTCGAGGGTCAGTTGCCACCACAGCGCATGATCGTTCGCGTCGAGATTGTCGAGCGCGTCCCAATCCAGCTCTTCCGTCTCCATCGCGTCGATGATCTCGGCGAGATCACGGGCGAGCCAGATCGCGTCGGCAGGGCTGGCGGGTGCAATCAGCGGGCTTTCCGCATGCACGTCCACCACGGCCTTCGGCAGCTGGTTGCGCCAGGCGAGAACGAGGCGGCCAAGCTCGATCAGCCGGGCTGTGTTGGGCAAGGGCGGGGCGAGATCAAGGATTGCGGGGATTTCCGCATCGAAGAACCCGCTGTCGTCGTCGGTTTCGCCCAGCGCCCGGATCATCGGCAGGATCGCCGAGCGGCCGCCGAGGCAATCGACCAGTTCCGAGCGCAAGACGCGCGCCGAGCGGCGGGTCGGCACGAAGATCGTGATGCCGGCAAGGGCAAGCGGATCGGCCTGCGCATAGCGGAAACCGGGCACCAGTTCACCCGAGCACAGTTTTTCGACCAGTGTCTTCAGGAAGGGAAGACCCGGTGGAATGGTGAAGACGTTAGGAACGGTATTCACCACGCCCTCACGCTCCCGTCTGGAAGCGGCGGATCGCCTCCTCTGCCTCGCCGATCGCTTCCGGCGTTCCAACGGTCAGCCAATGGCCTTCCAGCACGATGCCGAACAGCCTGCCTCTCTCGACCGCCCTGTCGAAATAGATGTTGAGATTGAAGGGCTCCTCCGGGGCGTCGGCGAAAAGCCGGCTGTGCAGGGCCATCGCGCCCGCATAGACGACCGGGTTTTCCATGCCTTCCCGGTAGCGGCAAAGACGGCCCTGCGGACCCAGCGAGAAATCCAGCTTGCCGTTATGCCCGGTCGTGTCTTCGTTGCGCACGCACAGCAGCGCCATGTCCATGGTCTGCGCGTCGAAGAACGATGCAAGCCGTTGGAGATTGGAAGGCACGCCCGGCTTTTCGCCGACCCAGAAGAGATCGGCATTCATGACCAGCACCGGGCCGTCGGGAAGCAGTTTCAAGCCCTTGGCAAGGCCGCCGCCGGAATTCATCAGCGATGCCCGCTCATCGGAAATGACGATTCTCGGCCGGCATCTTCCTTTCAGATGCGCTTCCATCTGGTCGGCGAGATGATGGACATTGACGGCGGCCGTCTCCACCCCCGCGCCTTCGATCGCATCGAGCACATAGTCGATCATCGGTTTTCCCGCGATGCGCACGAGCGGTTTGGGAATCGTATTGGTGATGGGGCGCAGCCGGGTGCCAAGCCCCGCGGCAAGCACCATGGCATTCTTGATGGGCATAGGCAGCACTTGATCCACTGAATTCCTGACCGGTGATTCGGTTTTCAAAGTGTTATAGCGGCCTTTGCGCGTCAAGTTTGACGCGCTTTAAAGGATTCCTGCCTTTATGCACCATTCGCGCAACGGCGCGAGCGCTTGATGTTCAAGCGCCACCTGAAGATAGGAAAATGTCCGCGGCATGTGCTTCATATAGAATGGCTTGCCGTCGCGCTGCATCAGCCGGACCCAGATGCCGACAAGCTTGCAGTTGCGTTGCGCCGACATGAGATGCCAATCGCGCCGGAACATCGCCTCGTCGAAATCGCCCAGGGCATGACGTTGCGCGCAATAGAGCGAGAGCATCTGCTCGCAAAGATCGGGGGTGATCGTCACCCTAGCGTCCTGCGCTATCGAGGCCACGTCATAGGCCGTGGGGCCGATCATTGCGTCCTGGAAATCGATGATGCCGACACGGTCGAAGCCGGCGCGCTTATCGCGCCAGATGATGTTCGGTGAGTGGAAGTCCCGCAGCAGCAGCCTCTTTTCCGAGGTGGCGAGAAGATCGATCAGCGAATCCCAGATTCCGAAATATTCTGCACGCTCGGCGTCCGAGGCCTTTTCACCGCGCTTCCACGGCAGATACCAGTCGATCAGCAGGCTGGTTTCGATCGTCATTGCCGCCCGATCGAAATCGGGGACGCGATGCGTGATGGTCTCGGACAGCGGTATGTCGCGGGTCACCGGCTGCGCATGCAGATGCGCAAGCATTCGTACGCTTTCCAGATAACGTTCAGCGATCGGCTCTCCATCGGCATCGATGATGCCCTCGCTGCCGAGATATTCGATCAGGAGAATGCCGGCGTCGAGATCGTGTTCGTAAATCGCGGGCGCGCAAAATCCCTTGTCGCGAATGTCGCGGCCAATCGCGACGAAGGGGACGACGTCTTCGGCGAGATGGGCGAGCTGCTGGTAGTATTTGCCATCCTGCAGGATTGGGCCGGGCTTGTGGCGGGCCGAATCCATCAGGATCGTCGCTGGCTCGCCTTCGACCAGAATTCGTTCATACGCGCGTGCCGAAGCGTCACCGCTGAGATGCCGGCGTCGTGCATGGCGGTATCCGCGGTCTTCTAGAAAGGAACGAATCGCCAGGCTGCGCGTGACCCGCGCCAAAGCTGCGGGATCGCCGGAGATGGTGACGCGTCGACCATCGTCGAGGTGGGTAAACGTCGCCGTAAGCCGCGTCTTCGGCAGTGCCGACAGGGCGTGTTCAGGCCACTCCACCAGGCAGATGCCGTCCGACAGCGCTTCGTCGAGACCCAGCTCGTCGAGCTCCGACACGTCCGCCAGCCGGTAGAGATCGAAATGCGAAACCGGAATGCGCAGGTCGTAGCTTTGCACCAGCGTGAAGGTCGGGCTCGGCACTTCAAGCGCTTCGTCGTCAGCCATGGCGCGCAGGAAGGCGCGGGCGAGCGTCGACTTGCCGGCACCGAGGTCGCCGGAGAGCGCCAGGCAGTCGCCCGGCTTCAAGGCCAGCGCCAGGTCTTCGCCGAGTTGGATGGTTGCGGCCTCGTCTTTGAGGAGGAGTTCGATCGCCTGCATCATTCCGCCGCTGCGAATTTCGGAAGCTCACCGGAGGGAATACGGCAGGTCACTTCCGTTCCTTCGCCCTCGTGGCTGCGGATCGACACCGTACCATGGTGCAGGCTGACGAAGCTTTCGACGATGGAAAGGCCAAGCCCGGCGCCGCCGCCTGTCCCATGGCTTTCGAACCGGTTGAACACGGTATCGAGAATGTCCTGCGGGATACCGGGGCCGTTGTCGGTTACGCTGAAGACGAAATCACTGCCGTCGCGACGGCATCTCAGGCTGACGGTGCTGCCGTCCGGTGCGAAATTGGCGGCATTGGTCAAGAGCTTGATGAGAATCTGCTTCAGCCGCTGGTGGTCGGCGACGAACAGGCCAAGCATGTCGGGCGTATCGATCTGCAGCGTCACGGCGCTTTCCTGCAGTCGATCGGCCATCTGAAGGGAAACCTCGTCGAGCAGGTCGGTGAGGTTGATTTCCGACAGGTCCAGCTCGACGATGCCGGCGTCGACGGTCGCGAGATCGAGAATATCGTTGACGATCGTCAAAAGCAGCGACGACGAGGTGGAGATATGATCGACATATTCCGCCTGCCGTTCCGTCAGCGTGCCGAAGGCGGGGGTCTTCAAAAGATCGGCAAAACCGATGATGTTGGTCAGCGGCGAGCGCAGCTCGTAGGACACGTGCTTGACGAAGTCGTTCTTCAGATGGTCGGCCATCTGCAGCGCGTCGTTCTTCTCGGTCAGCGCCCGCTCGACGCGTACGCTGTCGGTGATGTTGACGAAGGTGAGCATCGTCTGTGCATTCGGCAGCGGGATGACGGCGAAATCCAGAATGAGACCGGTGCGCAGCTCGAGAATTCCCTGGCAGGACGGTCTCTCGTCGTCGAAACTCGTGATGAGGTGCGAGAACTGTTTCCAGCCGTCCGGCTGGTCATAGGACGGCGCACAAACCTGCTCGATGGCCCGGATGTGGGTGCCTGGCTTGGCCTCGGCCTCCGTGACGCCCCAGAGCGCCCGGAACGCGGGATTCGACAGTTTGATGCGCCCGTCCGGCCCGAACACCGCGACGCCTTCGGACAGATGGTCGATGGTCTCGCCCTGGACCTGTACCAGCGTATTGTAACGGGTTTCGAGATCGACCTTTTCCGTCAGGTTCTCGAACACCCAGGTCGCGCCTCCTTGCGGACGTGCCGTTGCAAAAACACGCAGCGTCTGGCCATTCGGCAGGTGCCAGAGATCGGATTGCGTGTCGATTGCCTGATAGACGGCGAGCGCATTTTCCTTCCACTGCCTCCAGTTCAATTGCTCGGGCAGCTTTGCTGCCGCGCGCAGCCGGTCGAGAATCTCGCCATTGCCCGGCTTGCGTTCCAGGAAGCCCATGTCGAGCTCCCAGAGCCTTTGGAAGGCCTGGTTGTAGAATTGCAGGCGCTGGCTGCCATCGAAGATCGCCACGGGCGTGGCCAGATGATCGAGCGTTTCGGCGTGGCTTTTCAGCGTCCGGTTCAGTTCCTCGCGCACAGCCTCGACATCCGAGACATTGATCGCCATGCCGGCCGATCCGGCCGGGCTGCGGGCATCCACGACTTCGAAGAAAGTCCGGTTTCCCCGAACCACGGTGGAGACTTTTTCGCGATAAGCGGAATCGTAGGTGCTGAGCGCCCGGATCTTTTCGCGCGCTACCGTCGCCAGCAGCTCCCGGTTTTCTTTCACCGCGGCACCCGGATTGGCGGACTCGACCGCATGCGCATAGGCTTCGTTGACCCAGAGGAGCGCACCATCGGCGCCGCGCTGCCAGACCGGCAGATCGATCGCATCGAGCAACGTCTGGAGGCTGAGCAGCGATCCGTGCAGGCGATCCCGCTCGAGTTTCATCTCGGCGAGTTCGGCGCGCAGATTGTTGAGAGCGACGAAGCGGACGAAAGCCCGGCCGCCGGAGACGCGGCCCTGCGTCTCGATGATTTCGCCACGGGCGGTTTCAACGATGAGGTCGAAGCTCTGGGCGCTGGAGCGCAAAAGCTCGATGGCCTTCTCGAGCTCGGAGGCAGACTGGGACTTGATCCAGCGGCCGAAAGCGAGGAAATCGCGGTCATCCTGCGGTGCGCCCGTTTCGACAGGCAGCTGTCCCAGGAATTCCGGCTTGTTCGCCAGGCCCTCCCAGACGACGATGCGACGGTTCTTGTCGGTGATCAGCGCTTGAAAACGCGAGATCTTGTGATTGGCGTCGGCCAATGCCGCGTTCAGCTCGCGATTGTCCGTTTCGATACTGCCGCGCTGGCGGATCAGCCAGACGGCGGAAATCATCGCCGCCGAAATCACCCCGATCAGGACGGCGAAAGTCACGACTTCGGAGGAATGGAAAACGCTTGTGGTGGCGACACCTTCGGCTGCCGCGCGAGCGGGGCCGGCACAGGCCGCAATCGCGGAACTCGCCATGAACCGGCGCAGCAGGGACGGAATCCGGCCACCAGCGCGTTTCGAAGGACCTGTTTCCATGGCATGCTTCCCCGTTTTCATCACATAGGATGCCATGATCGGAAAAATCCCGAATCACGGACGATCTCATGTGTCTTCAACACCTTGAAGCGTGCCCCGACCTTTCGGCGAGGCGCGCCCAAGGCGCTTACAGCGCAGCGAGCCCATTCAGACGCGCAAAGGTCGCTGTAGCAGTTCCATCTTCTGCATAATTTGTCCCTGCAGCGATTCCGCTTTGAGGAACTACGCAGTCGTAAAGGTTGCCAATCGCCACCTCGTGCTCAATCGAAATCCCGTCAGGGACGGACCTCGTTCAATTCCGATTGCAGTCCGGCATGTCTCGGGCTGCCTGCCGCTGACGGCAAGACATCCCTGCGCGACGCTGATTACGAATCATTGTCCCAAAAACATACGCTTTCGGCGATTCGTCTGGAAGGGCGAGGCAAAAAAAGAGGCCGCGATCTCGTGTCAAGATCGCGGCCACCATATATTGTGGATGATCCGGGTAAGGATTAATAGCGGTAGTGTTCAGACTTGAACGGGCCTTGCGGCTTCACACCGATATAGTTGGCCTGTTCTTCGGAAAGTGTCGTCAGCTTGGCACCGAGCTTGGCGAGGTGCAGGCGGGCGACCTTTTCGTCGAGGTGCTTGGGCAGGATGTGGACCTTCTTGTCGTACTGCTCGCCCTTGGTGAAGAGCTCGATCTGGGCCAGGACCTGATTGGTGAACGAGGCCGACATGACGAAGGACGGATGCCCGGTGGCGTTGCCGAGATTGAGCAGGCGTCCTTCCGACAGAAGAATCATGCGGTTGCCCTTCGGGAACTCGATCAGATCGACCTGCGGCTTGATGTTGGTCCATTTCAGGTTGCGCAGGGCGGAAACCTGGATCTCGTTGTCGAAGTGGCCGATATTGCCGACGATCGCCATGTCCTTCATCTCGCGCATGTGGTCCATGCGGATGACGTCCTTGTTGCCGGTCGTGGTGATGAAGATGTCGGCGCTCGAGACGACGTCCTCGAGCTGCACGACTTCATAACCGTCCATGGCAGCCTGCAAAGCGCAGATCGGGTCGACTTCGGTGACCTTGACGCGCGCACCGGCGCCGGACAGCGAGGCAGCCGAACCCTTGCCGACGTCGCCATAACCGCAGACGACGGCGACCTTGCCGGCCATCATCACGTCGGTGCCGCGGCGGATGCCGTCGACCAGCGATTCCTTGCAGCCGTACTTGTTGTCGAATTTCGACTTGGTGACCGAATCGTTGACGTTGATTGCCGGGAAGGGCAAAAGGCCCTTGGCATGCAGCTGGTACAGACGGTTGACGCCGGTGGTGGTTTCTTCCGTCACGCCCTTGATCGCGTCGCGCTGCCGGGTGAACCAGCCCGGGGAGGCGGCAAGCCGCTTCTTGATCTGAGCGACGAGGATTTCCTCTTCTTCCGAGGTCGGGTTCGACAGCACGTCTTCGCCGGCTTCGGCACGGGCGCCGAGCAGGATATACATGGTGGCGTCGCCGCCGTCATCGAGGATCATGTTGGAGACGCCGCCATCGGCCCACTGGAAGATCCGGTCGGTGTAGGTCCAGTATTCCTCGAGCGTCTCGCCCTTGACGGCAAAGACCGGAACGCCGCTGGCGGCGATCGCCGCGGCGGCATGGTCCTGGGTGGAGAAGATGTTGCAGGATGCCCAGCGGACTTCCGCGCCGAGCGCAACCAGCGTCTCGATCAGAACGGCCGTCTGGATGGTCATGTGCAGCGAACCGGTGATACGCGCGCCCTTCAGCGGCTTCGTTGTGCCGAATTCCTCGCGGCAGGCGATAAGGCCCGGCATTTCGGTCTCGGCAATGGTGATTTCCTTGCGGCCGAAATCGGCAAGGCCGATATCCGCAACCAGATAGTCGTTCGTCGTGCTCATGAAGCTCTCCGGGCTTGAGGCCATGCACCGGGTCTAGTGACGATGATCCGGGCAGGCAGCTGAAATTCGCACTTCCGGCACAGGGCCCGAAGTTTGGCTCTCAACTAGCAGGATTCATGAAAGGGAGCAACAGGACATAAAGAAGTCTTTATATCTTTATGTCTCACGAGCGGGTGGATTTCCGATCGAACGCGGAACCGGCTCGTCGGAACAAAAGAGCAAGCTCAGATCTCTTCGCCGAACTTGTCGGCGACCAGCGCGTCGAGGGCGTCGAGCGCTTCCTGGGCCTGGCGGCCGCTGGCGACGACGGAGATCGAACAGCCGGTGCTGGCGGCCAGCATCATCAGGCCCATGATCGACGTCCCGCCGACGGTCATGCCGTCTTTCGACACGTGAACCTCGGCGTCGTAGCCTTCCACCGTCTGGACGAACTTGGCCGAGGCGCGGGCGTGCAGCCCTCGCTTATTGATGATCAGCAATTCGCGGGAAAGGGCCACGGCGGCGACTTCGCTATTTGCCACTGAGGACACGGCTTGCGACATTGATATACTTCCTGCCTGCTTCGGATGCTTCGACGAGTGCCTTGTCCATGTCGCTTTCGCCGCGCACGCCGGCGAGCTTGATCAGCATCGGCAGGTTGACGCCGGCGATGACCTCGACGGTGCCGCTCTGCATCACCGAGATCGCCAGATTGGACGGGGTGCCGCCGAACATGTCCGTCAGGATGATGACGCCATTGCCCTCATCCGCCGACAGGACCGCTTCCAGGATATCCTGGCGGCGTTGATCCATGTCATCCTCGGGGCCGATGCAGACCGTCTCGATCGACTTTTGCGGACCAACGACATGCTCAAGCGCATGACGAAACTCTTCAGCCAGCTTGCCGTGTGTGACAAGCACAAGTCCGATCATGGTGTCTCCGCTCCAACTGCATCTGCTAATCGTCGATGGTCCAGATATCGCAATGCAGCAATTTCGTCCACCTTCGGGGCGGCCATCTTGGCAAGGAAAAGGCGAAGTGCAAGTTAAAAATCCAGAAATGCTGCTTTTGAAGGCATCATTGCCCTTGAAAACCGGCATTTCGAGGCAAAATAAGCCGCAAAATTTCGAAGGAATTCAAGCCCTCGCCAAAGGGAAGCCGCAGCAGTGGCAAAAAATTGCCTGCGGGAAGGGCAAATACCTCGTTTTCGGGCGGCAGGCGCGGTTCAAACGGCGATTTGACCGGCTGAATGGCGAAATCGATGACGGCAGCGGGTATGGTCTCGATGCTCACGATGCCGGCGCCGCGAATCTCCGCCAGACCGGCGATGGATGCGGGTCTGCGGGCGACAATCCTGCCATTTCTAGCGGCGATCAGCACCTGATCGTCCGATATGAGCGCGCCAAACAATCCGCTTGCTCGTGCGGCCGCTACACAGGAAAGCGCAAGAGCCGTCTTGCCCATGCCCGAGGGACCGACGAACAGGAAACCGCGGGTCCCGAGAACGGCGGCCGTGGCGTGAATATTGACCGCCTCCTCCGTCATGTGTTGGTCTCGACCGGTAGCGACAGGATGAAGCGCGCTCCGACGACCTTGCCGCTTGCGTTCGTCATATTCTCGGCCTTCAGAGTGCCGCCATGGGCTTCCGCGATCTGGCGCGAGATCGACAGTCCAAGGCCGGAATTCTGCCCGAAATCCTCACCTTCCGGCCGATCGGTGTAGAAACGTTCGAAGATCCGGTCGATGTCTTCCGCCTGGATGCCGGGGCCGTTGTCCTCGACATAGATGAGGCAGCGGCTGCGGGTTCGCGTCAGGCGCAGGATGATACGGCCACCTTCCTCGGGCACGAATGAGCGGGCGTTTTCGATGAGATTGGTGATGATCTGGCCGATGCGAAGTTCGTAGCCGGCGACATCGAAGCGGGCCTTCGGATTGTCCTTGCGCTCGACGACGAAACTGAGCTGCACGGGTTTCTTCCCGCCGCGGATCTGCCGGGAAATATCGACGAGATCGCCCACCAGCTTCTCCAGGTCAATGGCCTTGGCGTCGCTGCGGGCAAGCTCGGCGTCGAGCCGAGACGCGTCGGAGATGTCGCTAATCAGGCGATCCAGGCGGCGCACGTCGTGCTGGATCACATCCATCAACCGCTTCTTGGAATCGTCGGTGCGGGCAAGCGGCAGGGTTTCGACGGCACTGCGCAGCGATGTCAGCGGGTTCTTCAGCTCATGGCTGACATCGGCGGCGAAATTCTCGATCGCGGCGATGCGGTCGTACAGCGCCGTGGTCATTTCGCGCAGGGCAACCGAAAGGTTCCCGATCTCGTCCTGGCGGGAGGAAAAGTCCGGGATTTCCTCGCGCTCCTTGGCGCCGCCCCGCCGCACGCGAATGGCCGCAGCCGAGAGGCGCCGCAGCGGATTGGCGATCGTGCTCGACAGGAGCAGGGAGAGGATGACGTTGACGAGGGCTGCGACACCGAAGACGCGGATGATGGCCAGCCGCTCGGCATGAACGATCTTGTCGATATCGCCGGCCTGGGTCGACAGAAGAAGAACGCCGAGCACGGCGCGGAACCGCTGCACCGGAACGGCGACAGAGACGATCAGCTCGCCCTTTTCGGTGACGCGCACGACGGCGCCGCGAACGCCGGTCAGCGCATTCATGACCTCCGGATAGATGGAGCCGTTGCCGCCTGGCGGTTCCTTGTAGAGCGGCAGGTTGCCGGGCTGCAGAATACGGTTGAACCAGGAGTTCAGCCGTTCGGACCACGTCGCCGATTCCGGTTCGATCGGCGGCAGGTCGAAGCGCAGCACCTGTCCGCCGGTATAGAGATGGCGTGAATCCAGCAGCAGGTCGGCATCGGCATCGAACAGGCGGGCGCGGGTGCGGGTCGGCGAGATCAACCGCCTGAGAACGGGCGCGACGCGCTCCTGATTGATCGGAAACTCGAGGTCCTCGTCGCTCGGCAGCGGCGTGATGCTCTGCCCTGCCTGCAGTTCCAAGAGCTTTTCCGGATCGATGGTGATCGAGTTGGTATCGACGGAAGCGGAAGCCGCGATGGCGCCTGCGATGATCTCGCCTTGCGTCAGCAGGCTTTCGACGCGCGCATCGATCAGGCCCTCGCGAAACTGGTTCAGGTACATGATGCCGCCGACGAGGACGACGAGCGCGACGAGATTGAAGAACAGGATGCGGCGCGTCAGGCTCGAAAACACCGCATTGCCGAAGATGCGGCGTATCAGCGTGAAGGGATGCGCCCACTTTCGGTCGGACGCGGTTCTCGCGTCGCTGTCTTCCACATCGATGTTTCGCAAGACTTCGACCAAGCCTTCAACTCCCGCTCGCGCGGCTCCTGCATATCAACGGATATGGCTATTATGGCGAAAACCGTTTGGGGTTCGCTCCGGCGCGGAGCCGTATCATACAGTTCCGCGACAAGCCATGCCAGTGTCGGCCGCGGCGCCGGCGCGCGTCCGTGTCAGCTTGGCGTTCGTCAGGCCGATTCGCGGAAGCGATAGCCGACGCCGTAAAGCGTCTCGATCATGTCGAAGTCATTGTCGACCATCTTGAACTTCTTGCGCAGCCGCTTGATGTGGCTGTCGATCGTGCGATCGTCGACATAGACCTGCTCGTCATAGGCCGCGTCCATCAGGGAATCGCGGCTCTTTACGACGCCGGGGCGCTGCGCCAGCGAATGCAGGATGAGGAATTCGGTGACCGTCAGCGTGACCGGCTCGTTCTTCCAGGTGCAGGTGTGACGTTCCTGGTCCATCGATAGCTGGCCGCGTTCCAGCGAACGCGCCTGCACATCGGCGGCGGTCTTGGCGGTGCCGCCGGAATTTGCCGCAGCCGCGGCTTCGCGGTTGGCCGAGCGGCGCAGGATCGCCTTGACGCGTTCAACCAGCAGTCGCTGCGAGAAGGGCTTGGTGATGAAATCGTCGGCGCCCATCTTCAGGCCGAACAGCTCGTCGATCTCCTCATCCTTGGAGGTCAGGAATATCACCGGAACATCCGATTTCTGGCGCAGGCGGCGCAAGAGTTCCATGCCGTCCATGCGTGGCATCTTGATGTCGAATATGGCCAGTTGCGGCGGCCGGGCAAGCAGGCCGTCAAGGGCCGAAGCACCGTCGGTATAGGTTTCGACCTTGTACCCTTCGGCTTCCAGCGCAATCGACACCGAGGTCAGGATGTTCCGGTCGTCATCGACAAGTGCAATCGTCTGCATCGTATAGGGCTCCACCATTTCACTTCGCCTCCGAGGCCAGCCCGGCTATCCGGGGCCATGCTGCGGTACGACGCGTTCTTGAGTATAAAGGTGGAACAAATTGTGGCGAAGTGAAATGCAAAAGCAATGCGACGGTTGCAGGAAGCGCGATTTCGCCGAAGAAACGGGCCGCAGAAAGGGCTGATTCAACCGATTAAAAAAGCAATAAATTCCTTTAAATCGATTAATATACTGAAATTATTATATTTTTTGAGACAGCAACCTTGTCTTTTCCAGCCGCGCCTTTTAATGTCACGAACATTCTACTTTTATCGGCAAACCACGGAGGAAAGCTGAACCATGAAGGAACTCGGCATTCGCAACCCATCCCTTGGGCTGGAATCAATCGGTTTCACCAACCTGGACATGGTTCGGTATAACTTTGGCACTGCTGAACTCTATGAGGAAATCCTGCGCCGCGGCGAAGCGCAGCTGACCGCGCACGGTGCCGTGCGGGCGCTGACCGGTCAGCATACGGGCCGTTCGCCCAAGGACAAATTCGTCGTTCGCGACGCCAATACGGCGAACGAAATCTGGTGGGACAACAACAATGCGATGTCGCCGGAACACTTCGAGCTCCTGCACCAGGACATGCTCGATCATGCTAAGGGCAAATCGCTCTACGTTCAGGACCTGATCGGCGGCGCCGACACGGAAAACGCTCTTGCGACCCGCGTCGTTACGGAATTCGCCTGGCATTCGCTGTTCATCCGCAACCTGCTGATCCGTCCGGAAAAGGCAGCGCTCATCACCTTCGCGCCGAAGCTGACGATCATCGACCTGCCGGATTTCAAGGGCGATCCTGCCCGCCATGGTTGCCGCACCGAAACCGTGATCGCCTGCAATTTCACCAAGGGAATCATCCTGATCGGCGGTACATCCTATGCCGGCGAGATGAAGAAGTCGGTCTTTACGATGCTCAACTATCTGCTGCCGGCGAAGCGGGTAATGCCGATGCATTGCTCCGCCAATGTCGGCCCGGAGGGCGACTCGGCGGTCTTCTTCGGTCTTTCGGGGACTGGCAAGACGACGCTTTCTGCCGATCCGAAGCGCACGCTCATCGGTGATGACGAGCATGGCTGGGGCGAGGACGGCATCTTCAATTTCGAAGGCGGCTGCTACGCCAAGACCATTCGGCTGTCGGCCGAAGCCGAGCCGGAAATCTTCGCAACGACGCGCCGCTTCGGCACCGTGCTCGAGAACGTCGTTCTCGACGAGAACCGCGTGCCGGATTTCAACGACGGCTCACTGACCGAAAACACCCGCTGCGCCTATCCGTTGGACTTCATCCCGAATGCCAGCAAGACCGGCACTGCGGGCCATCCGCGCACGATTATCATGCTGACAGCGGATGCCTTCGGCGTGATGCCACCGATCGCGCGGCTGACTCCGGATCAGGCGATGTATCACTTCCTCTCCGGTTACACCGCCAAGGTGGCGGGCACCGAAAAGGGCGTGACGGAACCGGAAGCGACCTTCTCGACCTGTTTCGGCGCACCCTTCATGCCGCGCCATCCGTCCGAATACGGCAATCTCCTGAAGACGCTGATTGCCGAGCATGGCGTCAATTGCTGGCTGGTCAACACCGGCTGGACCGGGGGCGCCTATGGCACCGGAAGCCGCATGCCGATCAAGGCGACGCGGGCACTGCTTGCGGCGGCACTTGACGGCTCGCTGGCATCGGCCGAATTCCGCACGGACGGCAATTTCGGCTTCGCCGTGCCTGTGGCCGTTCCCGGCGTCGACGGCAAGATCCTCGATCCGCGCTCGACCTGGAGCGACGGCGCCGCCTATGACGCGCAGGCCACCAAGCTGGTGGATATGTTCGTTGCAAATTTCGCCAAGTTCGAAAACCATGTTGATGGCAGCGTCCGCGATGCTGCCCCGGGCACCAAGCTCGCTGCGGAATAAAAAAGACAGGCGGACTTAAATCGCCGGCTATGATTCACGTGAAACCCGGCTTGAGAAGGCCGGGTTTTCGTCTGTCTGGCGCTTCATGCGTTTTCAACTTCGCCATCCTGTGAGATAGAGCGGAGGAAGGAAGAACGTCATGGCCAGCGATCCGCTTTACATCAACGACAACATCGTCATCGCCGGCTGGGAGCTGACGGAGCAATTCGTGCTGGCTGGCGGTCCGGGCGGGCAGAACGTCAACAAGGTCTCGACAGCCGTCCAGCTTTTCTATGGAATCAAGGCATCGCCCGCCTTGCCGGAGCGGGTGCGCAACAATGCGATCAAGCTCGCCGGTCGCAAAGTGTCAAAGGACGGTGTCCTGATGATCGAGGCAAGCCGCTTCCGCAGCCAGGAGCGCAATCGCGAGGATGCGCGCGAGCGGTTGAAGGAGCTGATCCTCAAGGCGGCGGAGCCCCCGCCGCCGCCGCGGCGAAAGACCGGGCCGACGAAGGGTTCGATCGAGCGCCGCCTGAAGGAAAAGACCGGGCGCAGCGAAGTCAAGAAGATGCGCGGCCGTCCCGAAAACGAATGAGCGCATCTTACACGCCGGCCTTGTTTTTGCGCCTCACCGCACGCTGCCAGGCTGGAGCCATAAAGGGAGAAATGCCATGGGTCTGTTCAGCTTTATCAAGAATGCCGGAAAGAAATTCGGCATTGGCGGTGATGACGATGCGCCCAGGGCAAATCGACTGTTTCTTTGCTTTGCCCTCGTGGCGGCATGGAGCGGAACCGCGCTGGGCCAGCCGTTTCGTGAGCCGGAAAAGGGATCGGCGGAGCGGGCGGCGATCCTCGATACCCTTCGTCCCGCCGTTGAAGCGGAGATGCGCGGACCAGTCGAATTCGTGGTGACGACGATGCGCGTATCGCCGAACTGGGCGTTTGTGCAGGTCGAACCGCAACGGCCGGGCGGCGGTGCGATCGATCCGGAAAGAACCGGTTTTGCGGGAGAATCCGACATGATGGACGGACTGACGGTCTATGGCCTGGCGACCTTCCAGTTCGGTCGGTGGAATCTGATCGATCACATGGTCGGCCCGACGGATGTCGGTTATGCAGCCTGGCAGCAGCGCTATGGCGTGCCGCCCGCGGTGCTCGGCCTGGAATAGGCTTTTCCATGCGCAGCCTGCCCCAGGGTATTCGCCATATCCCCGGCTTTCTCGATCGCGAGAAGCAGGAAGCGATGGTCGAGAGTATTCGCGCCATCGTCGCGGAGGCTCCGCTGTTTGTGCCGGCGATGCCCAAGACCGGAAAGCCGCTGTCCGTGCGGATGACCAATTGCGGCGCGCTCGGCTGGGTGACGGACAGGGAGCGCGGCTATCGTTATCAGCATGAGCACCCCGTTACCGGCAAGCCATGGCCGCCGATGCCGGCCGTCCTTCTCGACATCTGGCGCGCGGTTTCCGGCTCGCCCAAGGAACCAGAGGCCTGCCTCGTCAACTTCTATGCCGGGGATGCCCGCATGGGCTTGCATCAGGATCGCGACGAGCAGGATCTTGAGACGGCGGTCGTGTCCATTTCGCTCGGCGATAGCTGCCTGTTTCGTGTGGGCGGGCGGGAGAGACGTGACAAAACCCTGTCGTTCAAGCTATCGAGCGGGGATGTCGTCGTGCTGGGCGGCGAGGGGCGCCTTGCGTTCCACGGCGTCGATAAGATCTACCCCAACACCTCGACGCTGCTGAAAAACGGTGGCCGCATCAACCTGACGCTTCGCCGGGTCACCGTCTGAGCCTTACAGTTTGCGCAGCGCCACCGTCTCGGTGAGGTGATTGGGGCCCTTCTGCAGGATGAGGTCGGCCCGCGGCCGGGTCGGCAGGATGTTCTGGCGCAAATTCTTCAGGTTGATGTTGTGCCAGAGCCCTTCGGCGATCGAGAGCGCTTCCTCCTCGCTGACCTCGGCATAGCGCTTGAAGAAGGAATCCGGATTGCGGAAAGCTGTCTGGCGCAGGCGCATGAAACGATCGACGTACCAGCTGTGGATCAGGCTTTCCTCGGCGTCGATATAGATCGAGAAATCGAAGAAATCCGAGACCATCGGAACGATCTTGCCGTCTGCCGGCAGGTTGCGCGACTGCAGCACGTTGATACCTTCGAAAATGAGGATATCAGGCCGATCGATGACCTGGAACTGGTCCGGCAGCACGTCATAGGTCAGGTGCGAATAGCTTGGCGCCCTGACGTTCGGCTGGCCGGCCTTGATCGCCGACAGGAAGCGCAGGAGCGCGCCTATGTCATAGCTCTCGGGAAAGCCCTTGCGGTCCATCATGTTTTCCCGAAGCAGCGTCGCATTGGGAAAGAGGAAACCGTCGGTCGTCACCAGATCGACCTTCGGGCTGGATGGCCAGCGCGAGAGAAGTTCGGCGAGAATACGGGCCGTGGTGGATTTTCCGACGGCGACCGAACCGGCAATACCGATGACGAACGGCGTTTTTGCCTCGCCCGACATGCTGAGGAAACGCTGCCGCTGTGCAAACAGCATCTGCGAGGATTCGACATGGGCCGACAGAAGCCGCGACAGAGACAGGTAGATGCGCCGGACTTCGTCGAGATCGACGGGGTCGTTGAGCGAGCGCAGCCGCTGGACCTCGTCGGCCGTCAGCGTCAAGGGCGTGTCGGCGCGGAAGCGGGACCATTCATCGGCCGAGAAGAAACGATAGGGGGAATAGTCGGTGTTGCCGAAATGATCCGGAATGTCGGCCGGTCCCCGGTCTTTTGCCGCGATGGTCATGAACTGTCTACCGGCTCGCCTTTTCCTGGAGGCCCGACTGGCTGGTGCGCCGTTCGAGCTCGCTCATCACATCCTGCAACGGAACATCAGCAATTTTCAATACGACCATAAGGTGATAGAGCAGGTCGGCGCTCTCCGCGACCAGATTGGCGCGATCGTTGCTGATTGCGGCGATCACGGTTTCCACCGCTTCCTCGCCCAGCTTCTTCGCCGCCTTCGCCTGGCCATGGGCAACCAGTTTCGCCGTCCAGGAGTTCTCCGGCGACGCCGTGGCACGCTCGGCGACGATCGCCTCGAGGCTGGAAAGGGAAAAGTCGCTCATCTGTTTCCGTCCTGCCGCTCAGTCCAGCCGCATGGCGATGCCATGCTCTGCCATATAGCGCTTGGCCTCGCCGATGCTATAGGTGCCGAAATGGAAGATCGAGGCGGCAAGTACCGCCGTTGCATGCCCGTCGCGAATGCCTTCCACCATGTGGTCGAGATTGCCAACGCCGCCCGAGGCGATGACCGGCACGGAAACGCGGTCGGCAATGGTGCGGGTGAGCGCAATGTCGTAGCCGGTCTTCTGGCCGTCGCGGTCCATCGAGGTCAAGAGCAGCTCGCCGGCACCGCGCTCCACCATCTTTTCGGCAAAGCCGACAGCATCGATACCGGTCGCCTGGCGTCCGCCATGGGTGAAGATTTCCCAGCGGTCTTCCTCGCCGGGCTGCGAGACCTTCTTGGAATCGATCGAGACGACGATGCACTGGTTGCCGAACTTGTCGGCCGCCTCGGCGACGAAATCAGGATTCTTCACCGCGGCCGAGTTGATCGAGACCTTGTCGGCGCCGGAGAGCAGCAGCTTGCGGATATCGGCAACCGTGCGCACGCCGCCCCCGACGGTGAGCGGCATGAAACAATGGTCCGCAGTCCGCGCCACGACGTCGAAGATGGTGTCGCGGTTGTCCGAGGAGGCGGTGATGTCGAGGAAACAGAGTTCATCGGCACCGGCGGCATCATAGGCCTTGGCCGATTCGACGGGGTCGCCGGCATCGATCAGGTCAACGAAGCTGACGCCCTTGACGACGCGGCCGTCCTTGACGTCCAGGCAGGGGATGACACGGGCCTTGAGGGTCATAGGACGGCCTCCTTCCTGGTTTGCGCGTCCTTGACATTGAGGCAGGGGATGACACGGGCTTTTGAAGTCATGCCGCTTTTCCTTTCGCGCTGCGAATGAGCGCCAGCGCCTCGGCCGGATCGATGCGCCCGTCATAAAGCGCGCGGCCGGAAATGGCGCCTTCGAGTTTCACTGCGTCGGGTTCAAGCATGCGGCGGATATCGCCCATCGAGGCAAGGCCGCCCGACGCGATGACCGGGATCGATACTGCGTCTGCCAGCTCCAGGGTCGACGCCCAGTTGATACCAGTGAGGATGCCGTCGCGATCGATATCAGTATAGATGATTGCCGAAACGCCGGCTCCCTCGAATTTCCTGGCCAGCTCGATGACGCCCAGTTCCGAGGCCTCCGCCCAGCCTTCGACCGCCACCTTGCCGCCCTTGGCATCGATGCCGACGGCGACCTTGCCCGGGAATTTCCGGCAGGCCTCGATCACCAGCGCCGGGTCGCGTACGGCAACGGTGCCGAGAATGACGCGCGCAAGCCCGCGCGACAGCCAGTTTTCGATATGATCGAGCGTGCGGATGCCGCCGCCGAGCTGCACCGGATTTCTGGTCGCTTTGAGGATCGCGTCGACGGCCGCCCCGTTGACCGTCTCGCCGGCAAAGGCGCCGTTGAGATCGACCACATGCAGCCATTCGAACCCCTGGTCCTCGAACGCCTTCGCCTGAGCGCCGGGGTCCGGATTGTAGACGGTCGCCTGTTCCATGTCGCCGAGCTTGAGGCGCACGCACTGGCCGTCTTTGAGGTCGATGGCGGGAAAAAGGATCATGTCAGGGCTTCCAGCGCAGAAAATTCGAGATGAGGGCGAGGCCGAGCGTCTGGCTCTTTTCCGGATGGAACTGCGCGCCCGCCTTGTTGCCTTTCGCGACGAAGGCGGTCACCGCGCCGCCATAGGCGGTGGTCGCAACCAGATCGTCCGGGTTGTCGACGGCGAGATGGTAGGAATGAACGAAATAGGCGTGCAGGCCGTCCTCGCCGGTCCTGATGCCGGCAAACAGCGGATGCGGTTTCATCAGCTCCAGCGTGTTCCAGCCGATCTGCGGGATCTTCAGCGTGGGATCGGTTGGCACCATCTCGACGACGTCGCCCTTGATCCAGCCCAATCCTTGCGTCGTTGTCTTTTCAAGGCCGCGCGACGACATCAGCTGCATGCCAACGCAGATGCCGAGGAAGGGGCGGGCGGATTTTTCGACCGCTTCCGTCAGGGCCTCCTGCATGCCCTCGACGGCGTCGAGACCACGGCGGCAGTCGGCATAGGCGCCGACGCCGGGCAGGACGATACGGTCCGCGCTCGCGACGCGGTCGGCCTTGTCGGTGAGCTCGATCTCGGCGTCCAGGCCGGCTTCACGCGCTGCACGCTCGAATGCCTTGGTCGCCGAGCGCAGGTTGCCGGATCCATAGTCGATGATCGCAACGCGCATCAGCGTTCTCCATAATTCTCAAACAGTCCGAAAGCCGTGCGACCTTCGGATTTTGCCGTCGTTTGTGGTAGCGCCGGGGGCTGCCACCCGGAATCGCCCGGCGCATGCGCAGCCGTTTCGTGGTCGTAGATCATTTCGGCAAGGGTCAGATCATCGGTCGCGATGACCGACTGGAGCGTCCAGCCGTCAGCTTCCAGACGCCGGGCAACAAAGGCCGGACCTTCGAGGGCGACCAGAAGGCGCAGTGCCAGCTCGATCAGCAGCCCTGCCAGCATGGCGCGGGGCTCGGAGGTGAGAATTGCCACGATCGACTGCAGGATTACAACGACAATGCCGGCAATCCACTGCCGCTTGAAGAGCAGCCAGATCGCCGGGAAGAGGAAGGCAATCCAGGAAAACTTGTCGGCAATGAACCGCGCATCCTCATCATTTTTGAGGGCGGCGGGCGGTGTCAGGACCAGATAGGAGGCCATATCAGCCAACTTTCAAACTGGGCGGGTCAGACCAGCGTTCCCTTGGTGGAGGGAACGCGGCCCGCCTGGCGCGGATCGATCTCTGTTGCCGTGCGAAGCACGCGGGCAACGGCCTTGAAGCAGGTTTCGGAGATATGATGGTTGTTCGCGCCGTAGATGTTCTGCACATGCAGCGTGATGCCGCCATGCTGCGCCAGCGCCTGGAAGAACTCGCGCACCAGTTCCGTATCGAAGGTGCCGATCTTCGGCGCCGAGAATGCGACGTTCCAGACAAGGAACGGCCGGCCGGACACATCCACGGCGGCGCGCGTCATCGTCTCGTCCATGGCAAGGTCGAGCGAAGCGTAGCGGGTGATCCCGCGCCGGTCGCCGAGCGCCTTGGAGAGGGCCTGGCCGATGGCGATGCCGGTGTCTTCCACCGTGTGGTGGTCGTCGACATGCCGGTCGCCGTCGGCGACGATGTCCATGTCGATCAGCGAATGGCGGGAAAGCTGTTCCAGCATATGGTCGAAGAAGCCGACGCCCGTCGAAATGCGCGATGTGCCGGTGCCGTCAATGTTGACGGTCACGGCAACCGAGGTTTCGTTGGTCTTGCGCGAAACGCTGCCGGTGCGCGTGGCTTGCTGGTCTGCCATCAGGTTCTCCCAACTGTCATAGAGCCGCTCCATATCAGGCGGTGGGCGAAATATCCAGAAGCGCCGCCACGATTCTCGCGGGCGCGAGGTGGGCCGGACTTGTTATGATAGCCGGCGCGATACGGGCTATTTGCAATCGGCAAAACCGCTCTTACATAGGCTTCAACCAGGACCGATGTGCGGCTCCTCGGAAAAGGCCCGGCAGGTAGGGCAGGTAGGTATTTCATGACGACAATTATTACCGTCCGCAAGGGCGGCCAGGTGGTGATGGCGGGCGATGGCCAGGTGAGCCTTGGCCAGACCGTGATGAAGGGCAATGCGCGGAAGGTCCGCCGCCTCGCCAAGGGCGATGTGATTGCCGGGTTTGCCGGCGCCACGGCCGATGCCTTCACGCTGCTGGAGCGCCTGGAGGCCAAGCTCGAGCAGTATCCAGACCAGCTGATGCGCGCGGCCGTCGAGCTTGCCAAGGACTGGCGCACCAACAAATATCTGCGCAATCTCGAGGCGATGATGCTGGTCGCCGACAAATCGATCACGCTGGCGATCACCGGCAACGGCGATGTGCTCGAGCCCGAACATGGCACGATCGCCATCGGCTCGGGTGGAAATTTCGCCTTTGCGGCTGCCCGCGCGCTGATGGATTCGGACAAAACGGCCGAAGAGATTGCCCGCCGGGCAATGGAGATCGCCGGCGATATCTGCGTGTATACCAATGGCAATATCGTCATCGAAAAGCTCGATGCCGCCTGATCCGTCCATTGCCTTCACGGCTGTTGACGAGAGCCATATGGCGACACTGTTCGGCTGGCTTTCGCAGCGGCATGTGCGACGTTGGTGGGGTGAGCCGGAAAAGGAGCTGAAACTGATCCGTGACGGCTATCTGACCGGTGACGTCGAAGGCTTCGTCTTTTCGGTCGACGGCGAGCCGGCCGGTTACATCCAGTCCTGGCTGCCGACGCAATATGAAAGCGAGCCCTGGGCCAAGGATCTGACGCCGGATACGCCGGGTGTCGACATTTTCGTCGGACCGCCCGAGATGATCGGCAAGGGCGTGGCACCGGCGGTTATCAGGGCCTTTTCGGCGAGGCTTTTTGCAGGCACCGCGCCGCGAATCATCATCGATCCCGATGCGGAGAACAAACGGGCCCTGCGGGCTTATGCCAAGGCGGGCTTTACCCCTTACGGCGAATGGAACGACAGCAACGGGCGAACCATCCTGATGGAGCTGACCCGGACAGAGTTTGAGAGGATGTCATGACCACATTTTCACCCCGCGAAATCGTGTCGGAGCTCGACCGGTTCATCATCGGCCAGCACGATGCAAAGCGTGCTGTCGCCATCGCCCTGCGCAACCGCTGGCGCCGCCAGCAGCTCACCGACGAACTGCGCGACGAGGTGATGCCGAAGAACATCCTGATGATCGGGCCGACCGGCGTCGGCAAGACGGAAATTTCCCGCCGCCTCGCCAAGCTGGCTGGTGCCCCCTTCATCAAGGTGGAGGCGACGAAATTCACCGAAGTGGGCTATGTCGGCCGCGATGTCGAGCAGATCGTCCGCGACCTCGTCGAGGTCGGTATCGGCCTTGTGCGCGAAAAGAAGCGGGCTGACGTCAAGGCGAAGGCGCATCTGAATGCCGAGGAGCGGGTGCTCGATGCGCTGGTGGGCGCCACCGCGTCTCCTGCGACGCGCGACAGCTTCCGCAAGAAACTGCGCGCCAACGAACTGGATGACAAGGAAATCGACATCGACATCGCCGATACATCGACCCCCGGCGGCTTCGAGATCCCCGGCATGCCCGGCGCCAACATCGGCGTGCTCAACCTGTCGGAAATGTTCGGCAAGGCGATGGGTCAGCGCACCAAGAAGGTTCGTACCACGGTCAAGGATAGCTACGGCATCCTGATCAACGATGAATCCGACAAGCTGCTCGACAACGAGGAGATCCAGCGCGAAGCGGTGCGCTCCGCCGAAAACGACGGCATCGTCTTCCTCGACGAGATCGACAAGATCGCGGCGCGCGACGGCGGCATGGGAGCGGGCGTTTCGCGCGAAGGCGTGCAGCGTGACTTGCTTCCGCTCGTCGAAGGCACCACGGTCGCGACCAAATATGGCCCGGTGAAGACCGACCATATCCTGTTCATCGCATCGGGCGCCTTCCACGTTTCCAAGCCCTCGGATCTCCTGCCTGAACTCCAGGGCCGCCTGCCGATCCGTGTCGAACTGAAGGCGCTGACCAAGGAGGACTTCCGCCGTATCCTGACGGAAACGGAGGTCAGCCTGATCCGCCAGTACAAGGCGCTGCTGGAGACCGAGGGCGTCGCTCTCGACTTCACCGACGACGCGCTCGACGCGCTTGCCGATGTCGCCGTCCAGCTCAATGCGAGCGTCGAGAATATCGGCGCCCGGCGGCTGCAGACAGTGATGGAGCGGGTTCTCGATGAGATCTCCTTTGTGGCGCCGGACAAGTCCGGCGAGCAGCTGGAGATCGACGCGGACTATGTGAAGAAGCATGTCGGCGATCTCGCCGCCAATACGGACCTGTCGCGCTATATCCTCTGAGCGGCATGGTATCGCGACACTGACAGGGCGCCCTGACGGGTGCCCATGTTGTTTCCGGAGCCTGCAAGCGATAAGCGTTTCTGCGTGCCGGGCATGATTCCGACACGATTCTGCCGCATGCGTCCCGGCGCATTCAAACCCAGTCTTGCCAGGTCACAGGAAACCTTCGTGCGCGCCATCGTTCATATGCTTGTTCTTGCGGGGATGATCCTCGCCACCGGTCCCGCTCTTGCCGACGGAATGCGCGTCGTGCCCGAAGGCAACCGCTATCAGGAGCAGCCGAACGTGCCAGGCGCCTCCGTGCGGCGGACCAAGGCAGGCAAGACATCGTTCGATGCGAAATACGAGAAAGTGCGCAACCTGCTCGCCACCGACGGCAAGCTGATGAGCAAGATCAAGTCAACGGCGCGCGCCTATGGCATCGATCCGATCCACATGATCGGCGCCATCGTCGGCGAGCATACCTACAATGTCGACGCCTATGACCGGCTGCAGTCCTATTACGTCAAGGCCGCCGCCTATGCCGGCGACAGCTTCCGCTTCGGCTATGAGGGCGAAAGTGTGGACCAGTTCGTGTCGCGTCCGGAATTTGCAGAATGCCAGGGCAAGAAGAGCTCCTATGCGCTGTGGAGCTGCCGTGAAAGCGTGTGGGACAGTCAATTCCGCGGCAATACGGTGAGTGGAATGTCCTATCCGAACAACCGCTTCAGCGCCGTCTTCTTCCAACCGTTTTTCGCTGGCCAGACATTCGGCCTTGGCCAGATCAATCCGCTGACGGCCCTCATGCTGACGGACATGGTGTCGCGCGTGTCCGGCTATGACCGGCTCGATGAAAACAATGCGTCCGGCGTTTACGCGGCGATCATGGATCCCGATCAGTCGCTCGCCTATATGGCGGCCTCGATCCGTCACTCGATCGACGCCTACAAGTCGATCGCGGGCATGGATATTTCCGGCAATCCGGGAATAACCGCAACCCTCTATAACGTCGGTAATCCAGACCAGCGCGCTGCAGCGCTTGCCGCCAGAAACCAGGGCGGCGATGTGCATTGGCCAGAGGAAAATTATTATGGCTGGCTGGTCAACGACAAGCTGGCGGAATTGAAAGCGCTGCTTTAACGATCCTGAGATCGCCACACCTTTATGCGACACTGAGTGGTTGGAGCCGCCAGTGCGAGGCGGCGCGGAAAGCCATCCATGGATGTGAGACCGGAACCTTTCGAGCCGCCTGCGCCGATCCCGCGCACGGTGCCGCCATCGCGGCTGCAAATCATCCGCACCGTGATGCGCAATCCGCTCGAATTGTGGGGCGAGCCCTCCTATACGCTGCCCTGGATCGATACCAAGTTCATCAACCAGCGAACCCTGATCGTCAATGATCCGAACCTCATCCGCCATGTGCTGGTTGAGAATGCCTCGAACTACGAAATGTCCAAGGTGCGCCGCCTCATCCTGCGGCCGATCCTGCGCGATGGACTGCTGACGGCTCTATCCTCCGGCGCCCTCCATCAACCGTGCAGCGATCAACGCCGATTCATGGACGTCGCCCGAGGGCGAAAGGGTTGAGATCCCCAAGGGCATCCCGGTCCTGATCATGCCCTGGACGCTGCATCGCCATGTGCTCTATTGGGAAAAGCCGCGCGCCTTCATGCCGGAACGGTTCCTGCCGGCGAACCGCGACAAGCTGCACCGGTTCCAGTATCTGCCTTTCGGGGCAGGACCGCGCACCTGCATCGGTGCCACCTTTGCCTTGCAGGAAGCGGTGATCGCGCTTGCCGTCATGATGAGGCGCTTCCGGTTCGACATGACGCCGGAAACCAGGCCCTGGCCGGTGCAGCGGCTGACGACGCAGCCTAGGGGCGGGCTGCCGTTGAGGGTGTCGGCTCGGTAAAGGTCTTGCCCGGGGTTGCGGATTGCACGGCGCGGATAGGCGAATCGGCGGGCACCGGCTCCTGCAGCTGCTTCTTCGGTTTCTTGATCGTCTTGATCTGCGCGCAGGTGGAATCGCCGACGCCCTCGCAGGGTTTGTAGACGACGATCTCGCTGCCCGCACCATCGTCCCAAACGGCCTGGATGGTCAGCGTTTTCGCCTCTCCGGCGGGCAGCGAGATATAGATATACTCGTTGGTATTGTCCTCGGGCAGATTGAACGGGATCTGGGGATTGCATTTGCCGAGCGGAAATCGCTTGTCCAGCGCATCCGAATTGATCGAGTAGCGGATTTCGGAAAGCCGGCAGTGCATCGTTTGCAGGGTGGTGAAATAGATGAGCTGCTTGTCGTCGTAATTGCGGAACTGTATCCACCCCGTCACCTTGTTGGCATCGAGCATTGCCTTGTAGATCGAGACGTCGGGAAGAACCGGCTTGTATTCCTCCTCGTCCTCGGCCCCCTGGGCAAAAGCGGGGCCGGAAAGGGCGGGGCAGGCGGCAAGCGCGACCGTCAGAAAGAGCATGTGAGGGAAACGGGTCATGCGGATCCTCTTGTGTCGCGGTGTCGCTGCGTTGAAATATCGACGTCGGCGCGGCGATGGCCTTTCGCTGAAAGATGTCATATCACCTCGACGTTAGGCTTTGAAGCCGGGTTTCCGGCCCCTGCGTGAATGGACGTTGCTTTGACTGAACACCTTCTCCTCGGTATCGACACCGGCGGAACCTATACCGATGCGGTCCTCTTCAGCGAGACGGCGGGCGTCGTCGCCAAGGCAAAGGCGCTGACCACCCGCCACGACCTCTCCGTCGGCATTGCCGGTGCCGTCGAGGCGGTGCTGGCAGGGGCGAAGGCACCTGCATCCGCCATCGGCCTCGTTTCGCTGTCGACAACGCTTGCCACCAACGCGCTGGTCGAAGGCCAAGGCGGGCGCGCCGGCCTCGTCATGATCGGTTTTTCGCCGGACGACCTGAAGCGCGACGGCCTGGCAGAAGCACTCGGCTCCGATCCGGTGATCTTCCTGCCGGGTGGCCACAACGTGCATGGCGGCGAAACGCTGCTCGACATGACGGCGCTGGACGAGGCGCTGCCGAAGTTGTCGAGAGAGGTCTCGTCCTTTGCGATTGCCGGCTATTTCGCGGTGCGGAATCCGGCTCACGAACAGCGGGTGCGCAATCGTATCCGCGAGGTCTCGCACCTGCCGGTCACCTGCAGCCATGAGCTTTCCTCGAAACTCGGCGGCCCTCGCCGCGCGCTGACGACCCTGCTCAACGCCCGCCTGGTCTCGATGATCGACCGGCTGATCGGCGCCTGCGAAGGCTTTCTGAAACAGCGCGGCATCGACGTGCCGATGATGGTGGTGCGTGGCGACGGGGCGTTGATTTCCGCTGCCGAAGCGCGGCTCAGACCGATCGAGACCATTCTCTCCGGCCCCGCCGCCAGCCTTGTCGGCGCCCGGCACCTGACCGGCCTCGACAATGCGGTCGTCTCCGATATCGGCGGCACGACGACCGATGTGGCCGTGCTTGATCAGGGGCGCCCGCGTCTCGACGGCGAAGGCGCCGTCGTCGGCGGTTTCCGCACCATGGTCGAGGCTGTCGCCATGCGCACGTTCGGGCTTGGCGGCGATTCGGAGGTGCGCATCAACGATCGCGGCCTCAAGGCGAAGATCGATCTCGGTCCGCGCCGATTCCTGCCTCTCAGTCTGGCGGCTGCCCAGCATGCGGATGCGGTGATTTCCGTGCTCGAACGACAGCTGCGCACGGCCCATGTCGGCCGTCATGACGGCCGTTTTGCTGTTCGTACCGGCCTTCCGGATCAACTGGCGAGCGGCCTTCACCTGCAGGAGCAGGCCTTGTACGAGCGGATAGGTGCTGTGCCGGTGTCGCTGGAGCACCTTCTGACGAGCACGCCGCAGAAGGCGACATTGGACCGGCTGGTGGCGCGCGGCCTCGTGCATATCTGCGGCCTGACACCGTCGGATGCCATGCATGTTCTCGGGCGCCAGGGGCAGTGGAATGCGACGGCTGCGCGGCTGGGCGCCGAACTTGCCGCGCGCACCAAGGACGGATCCGGCAAGCCGATCGCCGCCTCGGCTAAGGAACTGTCGGAACTGATCGTCGCCCGGGTGACGCGCCAGTCCGCCGAAGTCATTCTTTCTTCCTGCCTGGCGGAGGATGGCGCGGCGATCGATCCGGCCGTGTCGCTTGCCGTCGATCGGGCGCTGAAACGCGAGCGCGGTATCGTCGGGTTTTCCCTCTCGCTCGACCGGCCGCTGGTGGGCTTGGGGGCTTCCGCGCCGGTCTATTATCCGGCTATCGCGGAAATGCTGCGCGCAGAGTCGTGCATTCCGCAAGAAGCGGGTGTCGCCAATGCGGTGGGCGCGGTCGTCGGTCAGGTGCGGGCTTCGGTGACCGTGTTTGTCACGACGCCGGAAGAGGGTATCTTCATCGTCAACGGTGCCGGGCCGAGCAGCCGCTTCCTCGATGAAGGCAAGGCATTCACATCGGCACGCGAGAGGGCGGAAACGGCGGCGCTGGCGTCGGCCCGGGCGAACGGCGCCGACGAGCCGGCTGTGATGGTGCGAGAGGATATCGATGCGCCGGAGGTCGAGGGCAGCCGAAGGCTGATAGAAGCCCGGTTCACGGCCGTCGCCAGCGGCCGGCCGCGCGTCGCGCATGCGTGATTTGTTCGGTTTCGGAAATAATTCTTCGCATTTTCGCTGGATTGACAGGGAATGAAACCATGAGAGACTGCGGCCTCTCATATTTGCGGGTAATTTCAGGGAGTTGCCGATGGGCCGGATAGAAAAGAATGGATTGACGATCGATGCGGGCCTGCACGATTTCCTGGTGACCGAGGCTCTTCCGGGCACCGGCATCGACGCCGATCGGTTCTTCTCGGCATTTTCTCAGATCGTTCACGACCTGGCGCCGAAAAACCGCGCCCTTCTTGCCAGACGTGACGTGCTTCAGGAGACGCTCGACAGCTGGTACCGCCAGAACGGCGCGCCCGTCGACATGGCCGCCTATGAAAGTTTTCTGAGGGAGATCGGCTATCTTCTGCCGGAAGGGACGGATTTCTCCGTCTCCACCAGCAATGTCGATCCGGAAATCGCCACCATCGCCGGACCGCAGCTCGTCGTTCCCGTGATGAACGCGCGCTATGCCCTGAACGCCGCCAATGCCCGCTGGGGCTCGCTTTATGATGCGCTCTACGGCACCGACGCCATCAGCGAAGACGGCGGCGCGGAAAAGGGCAAGGGCTATAACCCCGTTCGCGGACAGAAGGTTATCGCCTGGTCGCGTGACTTTCTCGATACCAGTATACCGCTGGCTGCAGGAAGCTGGAGCGATGTAACGGGCTTTGCCGTCGCCGGCTCCCGTCTGGCGATTTCGACGGCGGCCGGTGCGACGACGCTCGCCGATGCAGCTCAATTTGCCGGCTTCCGCGGCGATGCGGCGTCGCCATCTCACGTGCTTCTGAAAAACAACAACCTGCATATCCAGATCGTCATCGATCCGTCGACGCCGACCGGCAAGGATGATCCGGCTCATATTTCCGACGTCATTCTCGAGTCGGCGATTACCGCGATCATGGATTGCGAGGATTCCGTCGCCGCCGTCGATGCTGAGGACAAGGTCGTCGTCTATCGCAACTGGCTCGGCCTGATGCGGGGTGACCTGCAGGAAGAAGTGACCAAAGGAGCGAAGACATTTGTTCGCAAGCTCAATCCGGATCTGAGCTTCACGGCGCCGGATGGATCGGAGATTTCGCTGAAAGGTCGCGCCCTCATGCTGGTACGCAATGTCGGGCACCTGATGACCAATCCAGCCATTTTCGACCGCGACGGCAACGAGGTTCCGGAAGGGATCATGGATGCGATGATCACCGGCCTGATCGCGCTTTACGATATTGGCCCGAACGGCCGCCGGATGAACTCGCGCGAAGGCTCTATCTATGTCGTCAAGCCGAAGATGCATGGTCCGGAAGAAGTCGCCTTCGCCTCGGAAATCTTCAGTCGCGTCGAAGACGCGCTTGGCATGGCGCCCAACACGATGAAGATGGGCATCATGGACGAGGAGCGCCGCACTACCGTCAACCTGAAGGAATGCATCCGGGCGGCCAAGGAACGCGTCGTCTTCATCAATACCGGTTTCCTCGATCGCACCGGCGACGAAATGCATACTTCCATGGAAGCCGGTCCGATGATCCGCAAGGGCGACATGAAGCAGGCCGCCTGGATCGCGGCCTATGAAAACTGGAATGTCGATATCGGCCTGGAATGCGGCCTGTCCGGCCATGCCCAGATCGGCAAAGGCATGTGGGCAATGCCCGATCTGATGGCGGCGATGCTGGAGCAGAAGATCGCCCACCCGAAGGCTGGCGCCAACACGGCCTGGGTTCCCTCGCCGACGGCCGCGACGCTGCATGCAACCCACTACCACAAGGTCGATGTCACCGCCGTTCAGGCAGGGCTGAAGAGCCGGGCGCGGGCAAAGCTCAGCGATATCCTCTCTGTCCCCGTCGCGTCGCGGCCGAACTGGACGCCGGAAGAAATCCAGCGCGAACTCGACAACAATGCGCAAGGGATTCTTGGCTACGTTGTCCGCTGGATCGATCAGGGGGTTGGCTGCTCCAAGGTACCGGACATCAACAATGTCGGCCTGATGGAAGACCGTGCGACCCTGCGCATCTCCGCCCAGCATATGGCCAACTGGCTTCACCACGGCATCGTCAGCAAGGATCAGGTCGTCGAGACGATGAAGCGCATGGCGGCGGTCGTGGACGGGCAGAACGCCGGTGATTCGGCCTACATGCCGATGGCCGGCAGCTTCGAAGGCTCCATCGCCTTCCAGGCAGCGCTTGAGCTCGTGCTCAAGGGCCGCGAACAGCCGAACGGCTATACCGAACCGGTCCTGCATCGCCGCCGGCTGGAGTTGAAGGCAAGTCAGACGGCCTGATCGAGCGGAGATTCCTGCAGATTCGCAATCTCCCTGGAGGATCAGGCAAGACTCTCGGAGGGATGATCTACCGCTGAAGAGGCGCTCTGCATCATTGTCCTTTCCAGCGGCGGGGCGTTCCCGCCGCAATGAAAAGGGACAATGAAATGTCAGCTATTAGCGGAAAAGTGATCGCAATTACCGGCGCCAGCAGCGGTATCGGCGAGGCGACGGCGCGATACCTTGCAAAGGAAGGTGCCTGCGTTGTGCTTGGCGCCCGACGCACCAACAGGCTGGAAGCCTTGGTCGACGCCATAAGAGCGCAAGGCGGAACCGCATTTTGCCGTGCGCTCGATGTCACCAGTCGCGCAGAGATGGATGCCTTTGCCCGGGAGACCGTCCGCGAATATGGCCGCCTGGATGTCTTCATCAATAATGCCGGCGTCATGCCGCTGTCGCCGCTCGACGCACTGAAAGTCGAGGAGTGGGACCGGATGATCGACGTCAACATCCGCGGCGTGCTTCATGGCATCGCCGCAAGCCTGCCGATCATGAAGGCGCAAGGAAGCGGCCAGATCATCAATCTCTCGTCGATCGGCGGCCACGCGGTTTCGCCGACGGCTGCGGTCTATTGCGCCACGAAATTCGCCGTTGGTGCGATTTCGGAAGGGTTGCGCCAGGAGAACGACCGGATTCGCGTGACCGTGATTTCGCCCGGCGTCACCGAATCGGAGTTGGCCGAAACCATCTCCGACGAGACGGCACGCGAGACGATGCGTGGCTTCCGCAAAATTGCCATTTCTCCGCAGGCCATTGCCCGCGCGATTGGCTACGCCATCGCCCAACCCGATGACGTGGATGTCAGCGAACTGATCGTTCGCCCGACGGCAAGCCCCTATTGAGGAGATGACGATGGCAGGCCATCCCTATGTCGGCATGTGGGTGACAGCCGACGGCTATATCCGCCATGAACTTTTGCCGGAAGGCCGTTACGACGAGGCGAGAGGAAAGCGCAGAAGTGCTTATCGTGGGCGGTACACCGTTACCGGCACGCATATCGACTATGTCGACGACACCGGCTTCACCGCCGATGGCGATTTCATCGACGGCGTTCTCCACCACGCCGGCATGGTGCTGCGCCGGGCAAAATAGACAGACGCTTGGCGGCGCTTTCGGGTGTCCTCAAGCCTGCAGCAGATAGTCCGGCGAAGCCTTCAATCGGGCGATGTCGCGCAGCGGCGGCGCGCCGAACAGGCGCGCATATTCCCGGGAAAACTGCGACGGACTTTCGTAGCCGACCGTGTGGGCAGCGGTTGCCGCGTCTAGCGCTTGGCCAAGGATCAGCCGCCGCGCTTCCTGCAGGCGAAGCTGCTTCTGGTACTGCAGAGGGCTCATGGCCGTGACGTCCTTGAAATGCTGGTGGAAGGACGAGGTGCTCATGCGGGCCTGTTCGGCCATGTCCTCGATCCTCAGTGGCTTGTCGAAATTCCGCCTGATCCAGCCGATCGCTGCATTGACCTGCCGTAACCGGCTTTCCCCATAGGCAATCTGGCGTAATTGTCCGCCTTGCGGACCGACCAGCAGGCGATAAAGGAGCTCGCGTTCGATCAGCGGCGAAAGCATCGCGATGTCGCGCGGACTATCCAACAGGCGTATCAGCCGTATGGCGGCCTCGATCAGGTCGGGTGTGGCGTCGTTGAGAAAAAGGCCGCTGGTGGCCGCGCCCCTTTCCTCGTTTTCCATATGTCCGGCAGCTATCATGATTTCGCTGAGCAGCATCGGATCGAGGTCGATCCGGAAACAAAGATATGGCCTTTCCGCCGTCGCGGAGATGATCTGGCCGACAACGGGCAGATCGACGGAAACCGTCAGATAGCGGCTGCGATCGTATCGATAGATACGATCTGCCAGCATCACTTGTTTTTCACCCTGCGCGATGATGCAGACAGCTGGTGCATGCAGCACGTGAAGGGGCGTCGTGGGATGGGAAGCGCGAATGAGAAAGACCCGGGGAATCGCTGTCGGAAGCACACCGTCCTGATGCGTATGCTTGTCCATCAGTGCCGCAAGATTTTCGATGTCGTACAAGAGGAAGCCTCCGCAAAACCCTGCTGGCAGATATCGGAAAGCGGAAGCCTGGCGTCAAGGCGACGGTTTCGAGCAGATTTGTGATCACAAAAGCAAAATCCCCGGGCGGGCCGGGGATTTGAAAGTATCTGCGATGTTCGCGCCAGCGGTTACTGCTGGACGATGACGCGCGTGTTCTTGCCCGGGCGGACGCGGGCATAGAGATCGATGATGTCCTGGTTGATCATCCGGATGCAGCCCGAAGAGGCGGCGGTGCCGATCGATGCCCATTCCGGCGATCCGTGGATGCGGAACAGCGTATCCTTGCCCTCGTCATTGAACAGGTACATGGCGCGGGCGCCGAGCGGATTGCGCAGGCCCGGACCCATGCCGTCCTCGACATACTGCGCCACTTCCGGCTTGCGCTCGGCCATTTCCTTCGGCGGATGCCAGGTCGGCCATTCCTGCTTCCAGGCGACATAGGCGCGGCCTTCCCATGCGAAGCCCGCCTTGCCTACGCCGATGCCGTAGCGAACGGCCTTGCCGCCGGGCAGCACGAAATAGAGGAAACGATTCGGCGTGTTGACGATGATCGTGCCGGGCTTTTCAGCCGTGGTATAATCGACGATCTGCCGGTGGAAGCGCGCGTTGACCTTGTTGATCGGGATCGCCGGCAGGGCGTAGCCATGATCCTCCACCGGGCCGTAGCCATTCGAGAAAATCTGGTTGGTCGCGACTTTTTCACCGATCGGAGAGATCGGTGCGGTGGAGCAACTGGCCAAAGCAAGGGAGGCCGCGAGGCTGCACAGCAGAACTGCATTGCGGAAGCGCATGGGTGTCTCTTAAAATGAAGTTAAGAATATCTGGGTCGGCTCGACCATCAGCGATTATGGTTTATTTTCGATTAACATCCAATTGCAAGTGAATGCGGCGCAGCATTTTTGCCGGGTGCTTCAAAAATTCCACGGAGTGTTTTTTTGCAACAAAAGCGGCCTTGTGCCAGAGTTTAGTGCATGGCGATTCTCTCTATCCACAACGACAGCCCGCTGATCGACGGGCGCCAGTCCCAGCGCGCGCTGATGGTGCGCCGCGGCGTGCAGCGATTCCTTCATGAAATGCGCCATGCGGTGCTGCCGGAGCTGACGCTTGCGAGCGGAAGGCGGGCGGATCTGATCTCGATTTCGCCGAAAGGCGATATCTGGATCGTCGAGATCAAGACCTCGATCGAGGACTTCAAGGTCGACCGCAAATGGCCGGATTACCGGATGCATTCAGACCGACTTTACTTCGCCACCCACAGCGGCGTCCCGCTCGACATCTTTCCGGAAGAATGCGGGCTGCTGCTGTCGGACGGCTATGACGCGGAGATGATCCGCGACGCGCCCGAACACCGGCTCGCGGCTCCGACGCGCAAGTCGGTATCCCTCAATTTCGGTCGGGTCGCGGCGCAGCGGCTGATGCTGGCGGAGTGGTCGGCCGACCGGGCGGGCGATACCAGCCCGAACATGCGCGAGATCGTATCCGGCGCTCTCGACAGCAACAGTTAAGGCGAGCACACCTTACTTGGGCGCGCGCTTTGCCAGGATGCGCTGCAAGGTACGGCGATGCATGTTCAGTCTCCGGGCCGTTTCCGACACGTTGCGCTCGCACATCTCGTAGACGCGCTGGATATGCTCCCAGCGGACGCGATCGGCCGACATCGGGTTTTCCGGCGGCTCTGCGCGCTCGCCGGCCCGTTGTACCAGGGCCGCGAATATATCGTCGGCATCGGCAGGCTTGGCGAGATAGTCGACGGCACCGAGTTTCACGGCGTTGACCGCGGTGGCGATATTGCCATAGCCGGTCAGCATGATGATGCGGGTGTCGTCGCGCTTGGCACGGATCGCTTCGATCACGTCCAGCCCGCTGCCGTCGCCCAGCCGCAGATCGACGACCGCGTGTTTCGGCGGGCGGGTCTTTGCCTTGGCGATCCCCTCGGCAACGGATTCGGCTATATCGACGGAAAAGCCGCGCGTCTCCATCGCACGGGCAAGACGGCGCAGGAAGGGGGCGTCGTCATCGACGATCAGCAGGGAGGTGTCTGCGCCGATCAACGCGGCATCCAGCTTGCCGTCACCGGCGGCTGGTCCCTGTTCGGTGGTTCTTTCCGTCATGTCGCAATCCTCGGCGCAGGGCTCAATTTTTCTGCGCTCTATGTAGTTCGCATATTCGCGGTTCAAAACGCCATAAAGTCATTTTGTCAGTTTCGTGTCCATCAGTGTGCGCGGCCATTCGACGCTGACGCGCGCGCCCGGCTTGTCCGGGCCGCCGTTTTCGAACGTCAGTTTGGCGCCCGAGCGCTCCAGCAGCGTCTTGGCGATGAACAGGCCGAGACCCAGTCCGCCGGCGCTGTCGTCCTTCTGGCGTTTGGTCACGTAGGGTTCGCCGATTCGGCTGAGAATGTCGGGCGCATAGCCGTCGCCATCGTCCTCGATGGTGACCGAGACGATGTCCGGCGTATGAACGACCGTGACCGTCACCTCCTGCTTGGCGTAGTCGACCGCGTTTTCCAGGAGGTTGCCGAGGCCATAGACAATGCCGGCATTGCGATTGCCGACGGGCTCGGTGGCGCGGTCGCCCCTTTCGACCAGGTTGATCCGGATACCGAATTCACGGTGCGGTGCCATCACTTCCTCGATCAGCGACGACAGCGGCAGGTGCCGCATATGCGCTTCGTTCTCGGAAGACAAAGTCGTCAGCCGGCGCAGGATATCGCGGCAGCGTTCGCTCTGGCTGCGCAGCAATTGCACGTCCTCACCAAAACGGGGGTCGTCGCCAAGCTCTCGTTCCATCTCCTTGGCGACGACACTGATGGTGGCAAGCGGTGTTCCCAGTTCGTGCGCCGCCGCGGCAGCCAGCCCGTCGAGCTGCGACAGGTGCTTTTCCCGTTGTAGCACCAGTTCCGTCGCCGTCAGCGCTTCCGAGAGCTCGCTCGCCTCCAGCGAGACACGGTAGGTGTAGAATGCGGCAAACGCCGTGGTGGAAACGATGGCGAACCAGAAACCCGCCGTCAGGATCGTCGGCACAAGAAGCACGACGCCAGGATACCACGGCAGCGGAAAGGGCGTGAATGCCAGCGCCGTGATCCCAAGAATCGCGAGGATCGCCAGGCCGACGCTGTGCCATTTGGGTTGCGAGGCTGACGAGATGATGACCGGTACGCAGACGAGCGGCGCAAAAGGATTGGCGAGCCCGCCGGTGATGAAGAGAAGGGCGGTCAATTGCGCCAGGTCGATGCCGAGCAGCGCAAAAGCGGCTGGCGGCTGCAACCGGTGCGTCGGCGGGTAGCGGATCGTCAGGTAGGCATTCACCAGGGCAAGAAAGGCGATCAGCGATGAGCAGGCAACCAGCGGCAAGGGGAATTGCAGCAAGAAGGCGGTGATGATTACTGCGATGGACTGCCCGCCAACCGCCAGCCAGCGCAGGCGGACGATCGTCTGCAGCCGCAGTACCCGACTCGTCGTCGGTTCATCGCTTTCGATTTCTGCTGCCGTCATCTGGTTTCCCATCGTCCTCGCGTTACGCTTCATGTACCACGCGGCTTTGCCCGTGTCGTCGGCGCCGCATTTGCCGGATCCTCGGGCCACGGGTGTTTCGGGTAGCGGCCGCGCATGTCGGCGCGGACGTCCTTCCAGGACCCGGCCCAGAACCCCGGCAGGTCGCGCGTGGTCTGCATCGGCTTGTGACCGGGCGAGACCAATTCCAGAAGCAATGGCAGCCGCCCGCCACCGATCGACGGATGGGTTTTCAGTCCGAACAGTTCCTGCACGCGGATGGACAGAACCGGTTCGTCGCCGTCATAACGAATCGGATGGCGCTGGCCAGTCGGCGCCTCGAAATGGGTCGGTGCAAGCCGTGCCAGATCGCGGGCGACCGCGTGCGGTACCAGCGACTGCAGCCCTTCGGAAAGGCTGGCGGCGCTGATGTCGTCGATGCCCCGCGTTTCACCCTGGAAGGGCACGAACCAGTCCTCCAGCCGAGCAAGCAGGCTCTCGTCTGACATATCCGGCCAAGGGTTGCCGATGGTCCGGTACAGGAAACCGAGCCGCTCGCGTAATTGCATGGCTTCCCTGGAGAAAGGCAGTACCGCAAGACCGAGTTGCCGGACGCCTTGAGCGAGCGCCCGCGCGGCCGTTTCGCCCTTCGGCCGCGGGAGCGGCGTTTCCTCGAAGATGATGGCGCCCAGCCGCGTCACCCGCCTTGCCCGGACCTGCCGGCTCGGCCGGTCGAAGAAGGTCTGGTCCTCGCGAATGATCGCTTGCGGCATGTGTGCTTCGACATCGGCACGGGAAATTTCGGCGGCGGCAAGAATGCGCTGACCGCCGGCGCGCCCGGTGAGGTCGGCGATGACCAGCATCGAAGTGCCAGCCAGACGCTCGGTTTCCGGCAGTTCCGCGCCGCGGCCATTGGCCATCACGAAGCGACCGCGCCCGCCGCGCTGCAGGGCAATCCGGTCAGGAAAGGCGTGCATCAGCAGTATGCCCGGCTGCACCGGATCGTTCGCCTCGTTGCCCGCGCTCAGGCCCTTTGCCATGCGCCGGGCAAGGCCGCGCGAGGCCTCGGCGCGATCGCCGCGCTCGGTCTTGAAGCGACGCAACCGGTCTTCGAGATCGACACCATTTCCACCCAGGCCCTGCTCGGTCAGCAGAACGGCCAGCAGGCAGGCCTCATAGGCCTGTCCCTCCTTAGCCGCCGAAACGGCCATGGCGGCCAGACGCGGCGGCAGGGCCAACTGGCGGATCTGCTTTCCCCGGGCTGTCAAAGCGCCATTGGCATCGATCGCGCCAAGTTGGGTAATGAGCGCCTTCGCCTCCTGCCACGTCGCGGGTGGCGGCGGGTCGAGAAAGGCAAGACCTTGCGGATCGCTCACGCCCCAATGGGCGAGATCAAGCACGAGACCGGCGAGGTCGCTTGAGAGAATTTGCGGCGGGGTGAAGGCCGGAAGCGCTGCCGTCTGACCCTGATGCCAAAGGCGGATGGCGATGCCTGGCTCCGTGCGTCCGGCGCGGCCTGCGCGCTGGTCGGCGGAGGCGCGAGATACGCGCAGGGTCTCCAATCGGGTTATGCCGGTGGAGGCTTCGAAGGCTGGAAGCCGCTGCAGCCCGCTGTCGATCACGATGCGAACCCCGTCGATGGTGATGGAGGTCTCGGCAATCGAGGTGGCCAGAACGATCTTGCGCGTTCCCGCCGGTGCCGGGCGAATCGCCGCGTCCTGTTCCTTCTGGCTGAGATTGCCAAACAGCGGCGTCACCACGGTGGAGGCGTCGAACCGACCCTCCAGCCGCTCGGCCGTGCGGATGATTTCCGCCTGCCCCGGCAGGAAGGCAAGGATCGAACCGGTTTCCTTGCGATGGGCTTCGATGATCGCGCGCGTCACCGCGTCTTCCACCCGTTCGCTGGACGGCCGTTCCTGATAGCGCACATCCACGGGAAAGCTGCGCCCCCGGCTTTCGAGGACCGGCGCGCCCCCAAGAAGCCCGGCAACGCGCTCGACATCCAGTGTTGCCGACATGACGATCAGCTTCAGGTCGTCGCGCAGCGCCTGCTGCACGTCGAGTGCCAGCGCCAGCCCGACATCGGCGTCGAGCGAACGCTCATGAAATTCGTCGAACAGGACGGCCGAAACATCGGGCAGTTCCGGATCGTCGAGCAGCATGCGGGCAAAGACGCCCTCGGTCACCACTTCGATGCGCGTTCTGGCCGAGACCCGGCTGTCGAGCCGCATGCGGTAGCCCACGGTCTCGCCGACGGCTTCGCCGAGCAGGCTTGCCATGCGGCCGGCAGCGGCGCGGGCGGCCAGCCGCCGCGGCTCGAGCAGGATGATCCGGCCGTCGCCGCGAAAGGGTTGATCGAGCAGGAATAGCGGCACCAATGTCGTCTTGCCGGCCCCTGGCGGGGCGGACAAAACGACCGAGGGTGCGTGCGCCAAAACCTGGCCGAGTTCGGCAAGGATAGCCCGCACCGGCAGGTCGGGCAGAGTGCTCGTCATGCTCATGGATAATTCCTCGCCGATCGTGCGCCGCGCGCGCAATAGCAAGTGCGCCACCGACGACGCAACGACAATCGGCGCGGGCGCTCAGTTTGGACGCGACCTTTCAAAGGCGAGAATGGCGCCCGCCAGGTCTTCGAGGGCAGCCCCCACAGACTTGAACAGAGTGATCTCGCCGGGTTCGGTGCGCCCCGGATGCCGTCCGCCTGCGAGCTCCGCCAGGTCCGCCCGAACAGCGCCCGCAGCAATGATGCCGGCGCGCAGCGGCTGGACCAAGTCGCCGCCTTCGCTGAGCGCGCCGTCGCGGGTATCGACGAACAATGAGGCGCGCTCGACGGCCCGGTCGTCCGATTCACGCATGCTCGGCTTGAAGGCGCCGACCAGATCGAGATGCGCCCCGTCCTTCAGCCACTCGCCGCGCACGAGAGGTTGGGATGACAGGGTCGCGCAGGAGATCAGGTCTGCCTGGCGGGCCGCCGCTTCGAGATCGGTCGACACGGCGACGGTGACGCCGGGAAGGTCGAGCTGTGCCGCCGTCGCCTCGGCCTTGCGGGCATCGCGCGCCCAGATCGTCACCTCGCAAATCGGCCTGACGCAGGCATGCGCCTCGATCAGGTTCAGCGACAGCCGCCCGGCACCGACCATCAGCATGCGTCGCGCATCCTTTGCGGCAAGATAGTCGGCTGCAAGCGCCGAGGCCGCTGCGGTCCGTCGAGCCGTCAACTCCGCTCCGTCGATGATCGCCAGCAATTGGCCGGTTTTTCCCGACGACAGCAGATAACTGCCATGAATCGCCGGCAGAGCGCGGCCGGTATTGCCCGGAAACACCGAAACCATCTTTACCCCGATATAGCGGCCGGGTTGCCACGCGGGCATAAGGAGCAGGGTCGCGGCTTCCTCGCCGGGGACGGCGACATCGTGGTGATGGCGCACCGGCATTTCGCAGCCGTCGCGAAACATCGTCCGGAGCGCTTCTATGAGATCCCCCCAGGGCAGCGCTGCGCGTGTATCGGCCTCATTCAGAACCAGCATGTCGATCTCCCATGACAAAAGTGGGGGGAGATTAGCAGGAGTCTTCCGGTGGCGAAAAGGACGGGATTTTTTGATGTTGTGCGTGTAGCGCATGACCGCGAACCGCGTACGGTCGGGTCTGTTCTACTTTTGACCATTTGGACAAGAATTTGCGCGGCCGCGACCTGGAAATTTTGGCTGAATTCCGGCTGGATTTGCCAGAATCTTTGAATACCCCAATAATACCAATCATTTACGAGAAAGTTGATTTTTTTGAAATTGAGCTGTTGACTTCGTTTGAGGGGTGGGACTATAAACCGCTCACCAACGAGGGCGGCGGCGCTGCTGGCGACCGACGAACTCGCTCTGAAGTTTCTTTAGGAAATTGCGAGCGAATTTGGGGTTGATGCGGTTTCGTGTCGGGCTCTTTTG
>NZ_JAEUAO010000004.1 GCF_019511375.1 Rhizobium herbae | reverse complement strand
CAAAAGAGCCCGACACGAAACCGCATCAACCCCAAATTCGCTCGCAATTTCCTAAAGAAACTTCAGAGCGAGTTCGTCGGTCGCCAGCAGCGCCGCCGCCCTCGTTGGTGAGCGGTTTATAGTCCCAGGCATCGTTCATAGTCAACAGGCTTTTTGAAAAAAATGACAGTTTTTTGACAAACCCTTGCACTGCAGGGCGTTCATGCGATGCGGCCGCCAAAACGCCGCCCGGAGGGAACCGAAATCACTGTTCTGCCCTCACTTCTTCACAATCGCCGACTCTAACCGGGGCGCGGGATTTGATTGCAAGGTGCTTCGCCGGCCTCCCCCTCGCTCCTGCGTGGTCGACGGCTCTCCTGTTTGACTCGCAGGCGCGAAAGATGCGACACCTTCGCACAACATACCGCGACCATAATAAGAAACGGCGGATAATCAGGGCTTCTCTATATTGGCATGATCACGGACAAGACCACGATGCGGTCGCTCGGCAACGAGCCGCCAATCCTTGCGGATGGACGCAGGGCCCCCGACCGGCGCGAGATTTCTCTGCGCTGGCTTTCGGGTACGTTCCTCACCGGCATCACCTCCAGCCTCTTGATGGGCGTCGCGCTGTTTGCAGCCGTTGACGGCCGCCAGCAGCTCGCCATCCCGGCCGAAGCCTATGCCGCCCTCGGCCCGGCTGCCGGCGGAGCACAGCCGACAGCAGCCAAGCGCGGCGACCGCATCCTGACGCCGAGCATCGTCGCCAAGCCCTCCGACCGCACCATCATGGAGGTTTCGACCATGATCCATGACGGCGAGAAGGAAGTGGTGCGGCGCCAGCCCTTCGCCCATGTGAAGATGACGCTTGCCGCCAACCACCAGCCGACCGACAGCTACCCCGCCTTCGATCCCCTTGCCATTTTCTCGAACGAGGAGACGGACGGCGCCCCGCCGGTCAGCCGCACCGGAACGCTCTATGGCTCGGATGTCGAATCCGAGGTCGCGTTGAAGACCGTCGACTTCCCGCTCAAGGGGTCAACGTTGAAATTCGCCTCCTCGATGTCGCTCGACGAGGTCGAGGAGAACGTCCGCACCAACGGTTCGGTGCTGACCGACGGCAACACCCAGATCGCCTCGCTCTTTTATGTCGACCCCCGCCGCTTCGCCTCCGACGCATCCGATCTCGACCTGATCCAGGGCCTGTCCGCCCGCGTCGTCGAGGAGAACATGACGGTTTCGGCCTTCGAGAACATCACCGACCAGAGCGCCGAATATGCCGACGACGTCATTCCCGTGCGTCGCGCGACGCCGATCGCAAACGTGATGATCAATGCCGGCTATGCCAAGGAGCAGGCCGAAAACATCGCCGGCTACCTGCGCCCCGCCCTCGACGCCAAGGAGCTGCAGGAAGGCGACGTCCTGCGCATCGGCATCATCCAGAAGGGCGAAAACGGCGAAGCCAAGATCGTCCGCGCCAGCGTCTATTCGCGCGGCAGCCACGTCTTCACCATGGCGCTGGACGACACCGACCATTTCGTCAAGGGCTTCGAACCGCCGCAGCTTTCCGCCGTCGCCTCCGCCTTCGACGACAACGGCACGCCGGCGATCACCGCCGGCTACGACCTGCCGCGCGTCTATGACGGCGTCTACCGGGCTGCCCTCTCCTACGGCATGAATTCGACGATGGTCGCCCAGATCATCAAGCTGCTTGCCAGCAATGTCGACTTCCAGGCGCAGCTGAAGCCGACCGACAGGCTCGAGGCCTTCTTCTCCGTGGCCGACGACAGCGGCAAGGCGACCGACGACTCAGAACTGCTCTATGTCAACGCCCGCTTCGGCGATGCCGAGACGCGCTTCTACCGGTTCCAGGATCCGGACGACAACACGATCGACTACTACAACGAGCAGGGCAAGAGCATTCGCCAGTTCCTGCTGCGCAATCCCGTTCCGAACGGCACCTTCCGCTCCGGTTTCGGCATGCGCCGCCATCCGATCCTCGGCTTCTCGCGCATGCATACCGGCGTCGACTGGTCGGCGCCGCGCGGCACGCCGATCATCGCCGCCGGCAATGGTGTGGTGGAAAAGGCCGGCTGGGATTCGGGCGGCTACGGCAACCAGACGCTGATCCGCCACGCCAATGGCTATGTCTCGTCCTACAACCACCAGAGCGCGATCGCCAAGGGCGTCACCCCCGGCGCCAAGGTCGTCCAGGGCCAGGTGATCGGCTGGGTCGGCACGACCGGCCTGTCGACGGGTCCGCACCTGCACTACGAACTGATCGTCAACGGCAACCGCGTCGATCCCTTGCGCATCCGCCTGCCGGGCGGCAAATCGCTCGACGGAAATGCGCTGGCGCAGTTCGAGAAGGAACGCACCCGCATCGACGAACTGCTGGCCAAGGACAATGGCAGCGCCGAGGTCGCGGCGGCGCAGTAGGCCGGTTTCTTTCTTGCGCCACGCCCTTCGGATACTCCCGCAGGGAGAAGAGGAACAGGCCCAAAGCCCGGACAGGGAACAGGGCCGCCCCTCCCCGGCATGATCGTTTTCAACGAAGGCTTTGCTCGGCAAGTGGGCCCGGCTGTCCTGCTATTTCCTGTATATGAGCACGGGAATGGTCGAATGCGTCAGCACCTTGGTGGTGACACTGCCGATGATCAAGGCGCCGACGCCGCCGCGGCCGTGCGACGCCATGATGATGAGATCAGCGCCGATATCCTCCGCTTTCCTGATGATCTCGCGGTAGACTTCATGGGTGCTTGCCTGATCGGTGACGCAGGGAACGCCGGCAGCTTCGGCCCTGGTCCGCGCGGCGGCAAGCGTCTCGGCCGCATGCAGCTCGGAAAGCGCCTCATATTGCGTCCGGGTGCTGCTGAGTTGCTCCGCATCCAGGGAAACGAGATGAAACGGTTCCGTCACGGTAAAGACGGTGATCTTCGCGCCCACCTCCTTTGCAAAGGCGATGCCGGTATCCACGGCAAGCGTTGCGAGCGGTGAGCCATCGGTGGGTATAAGAATGTTGCGGAACATGAAAGCCTCCCGGTTAAAGTCGGAGTCAATCTAGCCGCATCGCCCTAAGCCACATTGACCCGGATCAATTAATTCAGCCTCAGTTCATTTACGCCGCAGGCAAGCACAAATAGAGCCAATGCCGCGCGTCAAATATCACGCGCAAAGGGCGCTGCCGCCGGAAGTCGACGGCAGACTGCTGCGCTGGCCTGCCGGTTGGCGTCTTTTGCAAGACAGTTGGCATCTGGCGCTAATGAAACCTGTCGGTCTTGTGTCTAGCTTCTGTGTCACGAACACGAGAGGTGCAGATCATGAAATCCAGAAGCAAAACCGCGCTCGTCACTGGCGCGTCCTCCGGCATGGGCAAGGAAATCGCCAAGCGGCTCATCGATGACGGGTTCAAGGTTTATGTGGCGGCGCGCAGCGTCGACAAGATGGAAGGTCTCGCACGGCTAGGAGCCGTGCCGTTGAGGATGGACATTTCTGCTGATGACGATATCAAAGCCGTCGTGGATGTGATCGTCGCGGAGGCGGGCGGCGTTGACGTGCTTGTCAACAATGCAGGCTTCGGGCTCTATGGGCCGGTCGAAGATGTCGGTATCGGCGAGGCGCGGTATCAGTTCGAGGTCAACATGTTCGGCCCGGCACGACTGACCCAGCTTCTGCTGCCGGCGATGCGGATGAGAGGCACCGGTACCATTGTCAACATCACCTCAATGGGTGGCAAGATCTATACGCTCCTCGGCGCTTGGTATCACGCGACCAAGCATGCGCTTGAAGGCTGGTCAGATAGCCTGCGGCTGGAACTTGCGCCTTTCGGAATCAGGGTAGTGATCGTGGAGCCGGGCCTAATCGAAACCGGATTCGGGGATGTCGTGGCCGACGGCTTGGTTAAACGGTCCGCAAACAGCGCCTATGCGAAGCTCTCTCAGGCGGTCGCCACAACGACGACGGCGACCTACGGTCACGGGCGCGGAACCGATCCGAGGGCGATTGCGGATGTCGTCTCGAAAGCCGTCCGGGCCCGCAAGCCAAAGACCCGCTACGTTACCGGCAAGTATGCCAGACCGATGATTGCGCTCCGGAAATGGTTGGGCGACCGCGTTTTCGATCGGCTTATCATGAGCCAGATGGGATAGGAAATGAGGGTGGCTTACCGGCCACCGGGCCGGTTCCCGTTTTCCCGGGGCGTACGAGGGCAGGACAATGAGCGGAATTCCAGCCGACAGATGCAAGATACCCCAAGCGTTCTGGCGGACGCTCGAATCCTTCGGCCTGCCGGCAGCGGCTGTCCTGCGGCAGGCGCGGTTGCCAGCGACACTGCACCTGAACCCGCAGAGCTTCGTTTCGACGCAACAATATTTCGCGATCTTCAAGGCTCTCGAGGAGCTGTCGTCGGATCCCGGGTTCGGAATCAAGCTGGTCCAGAATACCGACACGGCGGTTCATCCGCCATCCACAATGGCCGCGTTCCACGCGCGTGATTTTCGGGACGGGATTGCAAGGCTTGCCCGCTTCAAACGACTATGCACACCGGAGCAGTTGCACCTTGTCGAGGAAGACGCAGTGGTTACGATCACGGGCGAGTGGCTCTACGCAACTGAACCGGAACCGTCGATCGCGGTCGATATCACGTTCGCCTTCCTGTTGGAACTCGGCCGGCGCGGCACGGGTCAAAACCTTACGCCGGCGCGGGTCGAACTGACGAGGCCGGATTCGGGAACCGCCGCGCATGCAACCTACTTTGGCTGCCCGATCCGCTACGGCGCTCCACGTGACGCGCTGGTCCTGAGGAGCAGTGATCTCGACCGCCCGTTTCCAGGTCATAACCCGGAGTTGCTGGACATTCTCACACCCGCGCTGGCATCAGCCTTGGGAGAAATTCAGGCGCTGGGTTCTGTCCGGGAGCAGGTCAAGTTGGTTCTCAAGAGGGACTTGGCCAGCGGCCGACCAGAATTGTCCAGTATTGCCTATGACCTTGGAGTTAGCGAGCGGACCCTGCAGCGCCGCATGACGGAAGAAGGCACGACATTCCGGGAACTGCTCCTTGAAGCGCGGCAGGAACTGGGACGCCAGCTGCTATTCGACCCGTGCGCCGATATTGATGAAGTCGCCTGCTTGCTCGGTTATCAGGATACCAGTTCATTCTACCGGGCTTTTCGGGACTGGGAGGGGGTCACTCCAAGCCGTTGGCGCGAGTTGCACGTGGGGCGTCGCAATTCACCACCGGATGGCAGCGCCCTACACTAAACTAGCTGGTTCCCATCGCGCTTTCGGTCTGTTGAAATTCGCCCCAAATGAAAAAACCTCCCCGGATGTCTCCGGAGAGGTTCTCTTCAAAAGTGTTATGCTATCACGCAGCCGCCTTCTCGGCGCCGCCGCCGAGCTTGAAGTTCAGCCGATCCGATCCGGCAAGGGCCTTGATCGTCGAGCCGTCGGGGAAATTGCCCTGCAGGATCTGCTCGGCGAGCGGATCCTGGACATACTTCTGCACCGCCCGCTTCAGGGGACGCGCGCCATAGGCCGGATCATAGCCCTTGTCGGCGAGGAAGGCTCTGGCCTCGTCGTCCAGTTCGAGCGTGATCTTGCGGTCGGCAAGCAGCTTGCGCAGGCGCGAGAGCTGGATATCGACGATCGCCCCCATCTCGGCGCGCTTCAGGCGGTGGAACAGGATGATCTCGTCGACCCGGTTGAGGAACTCCGGCCGGAAATGGCCGCGCACCACATCCATCACCTGGTCGCGCACCATGTCGCTGTCGTCGTTCTCGCCGAGCTGGCTGAGGTACTCGGCCCCGAGGTTGGAGGTCATGATGATCATCGTGTTGCGGAAGTCGACCGTGCGGCCCTGGCCATCGGTTAGCCGGCCGTCGTCGAGCACCTGCAACAGCACGTTGAACACGTCCGGATGCGCCTTCTCGATCTCGTCGAACAGCACCACCTGATAGGGCCTGCGACGCACGGATTCGGTCAGTGCACCGCCTTCCTCGTAGCCGACATAGCCGGGAGGCGCGCCGATCAGCCGGGCAACGGAGTGCTTCTCCATATATTCCGACATGTCCATGCGCACCATCGCCGTCTCGTCGTCGAAGAGGAAGCGGGCAAGCGCCTTGGTCAGCTCCGTCTTGCCGACACCGGTGGGACCCAGGAAGATGAACGAGCCGATCGGCCGGTTCGGATCCTGCAGCCCGGCCCGCGAGCGGCGAACCGCGCGCGAAACGGCCTGGACCGCGTCACCCTGGCCGACCACCCATTTCGCCAGCTCGTCTTCCATCCGCAGCAGCTTCTCGCGTTCGCCCTCCAGCATCTTGTCGACCGGGATGCCGGTCCAGCGGGAAACGACATGGGCGATGTTGTCGGGCGTCACGACCTCCTGCACCATGGGATTGACGGTGTCGCCGTCCTCTGCTTCGGCAGCTTCCAGCTCCTTTTCCAGCTTCGGGATCACGCCATAGGCAAGTTCCCCTGCCCGCTGGAATTCGCCCTTGCGCTGGGCGATCGCCAGTTCGTTGCGGGCTTCGTCGAGCTGCTTCTTCAGGTCGGCAGCAAGGCCGAGCTTGGACTTTTCTGCCTGCCAGCGGGCCGTCAGCGCGTTGGCCTGCTCTTCAAGTGCGGTGAGATCGAGCTCCAGTTTTTCCAGCCGGTCCTTCGACGACCGGTCGGTCTCCTTCTTCAGGGCCTCGCGCTCGATCTTCAGCTGGATGATGCGACGGTCGAGTTCGTCCAGTTCCTCAGGCTTGGAATCGACCTGCATCCGAAGCCTTGACGCGGCCTCGTCCATCAGGTCGATCGCCTTGTCCGGCAGGAAGCGGTCGGTGATATAGCGGTTGGAAAGCGTGGCAGCCGCAACCAGCGCCGAATCGGAGATCCGGACCTTGTGATGCTGCTCGTATTTTTCCTTCAACCCGCGCAGGATCGAGATCGTGTCCTCGACCGTCGGCTCGTCGACCATCACCGGCTGGAACCTTCGCGCAAGGGCTGCGTCCTTTTCCACGTGCTTGCGGTACTCGTCGAGCGTGGTGGCGCCGACGCAGTGCAACTCGCCGCGGGCAAGGGCCGGCTTCAGAAGGTTCGAGGCGTCCATTGCCCCGTCCGCCTTGCCGGCGCCGACCAGCGTGTGCATCTCGTCGATGAACAGGATGATTTCGCCTGCCTCCGCCTGGACCTCGGAAAGAATGGCCTTCAGCCGCTCTTCGAACTCGCCGCGATATTTCGCGCCTGCGATCAGCGCGCCCATGTCGAGCGCCATCAGCCTCTTGTCCTTCAGGCTTTCCGGCACGTCACCATTGACGATGCGCAGCGCCAGGCCCTCAGCAATCGCCGTCTTGCCGACGCCGGGCTCACCGATCAGCACCGGATTGTTCTTGGTGCGGCGCGACAGCACCTGGATCGTGCGGCGGATCTCGTCGTCACGGCCGATCACCGGATCGAGCTTGCCTTCCCGGGCATCTCCCGTCAGGTCGCGCGCATATTTCTTCAGCGCGTCGAAGCCCGCTTCGGCATTGGCACCATCGGCCGTGCGGCCCTTGCGGATGTCGTTGATGACCTGGTTGAGCTTGGCAGCGGTCACGCCCGCCTTCGACAGGATGCCGGAAGTTGCAGCCGACGTCTCGATGATCAGCGCCTGCAGCAGGCGCTCGACCGTGACGAAGCTGTCGCCGGCCTTCTTGGCCGCCTCTTCAGCGGTCGAAAACACGCGCGCCAGCGGCTGCGCCAAGGAAAGCGACCCATTGCCGCCCGAAACCTTCGGCAGCTTGGCAAGCGCCGCATCATTGGCGATTCGGGCAGCCTTTGCATCGCCGCCGGCCCGCTCGATCAGCGATGCCGCCATGCCCTGGTCGTCGTCGAGCAGGACTTTCAGGATATGTTCGGGAGTGAATTGCGGATGCCCCTGCGCCAGCGCATAGGTTTGCGCCGATTGCAGGAAACCGCGCACGCGCTCGGAGTATTTTTCAATATTCATCTGTCGACCTCCATAAATCGGCCAGCCCGTTCGCGGCGCTGCCGATGGTTCGGGATCAGGCCCCCTGAAAAGGCAAGCCTGTCATTTCCGGTCGATATCTGCCTTGCGCAGGATCAACCCGTTGAAGCGAATATGGGGGAGCAATTTTGCAAATTAAAGAGCCCGAACCAGGAGGTTGACGGATTCCGTCGGACAGTATCGCGCATTGGAAGAGGCAACCGCGAAGACGCGGCCTCTGCCCCTCACCCTGGCCCTCTCCCCGCATGCAGAGAGGACGCGCCCTCCTCCGCCGTTGAGACTGGCGAAACGGTGCGGCGTGCCTCCTTCTCCCCGTCGAAACGGGGAGAGGGTGCCCGGCAGGGCGGATGAGGGGCCGCAACCGCGATCTCAAATGGACACTGTCTCGTCCCGATCGAACGCCCTTCGCGACGCGTCGGTGCTTTGGATTGAGATGAAACAGCGCTTTACCACCACCGCGCAGACGCGCGGTGGCTGGATCCCCGTGACAAGCACAGGGATGACGGAGTGTGGGAGCCGGCAATCCACCGCACAGGCGCCGACAGCAAAAAGCCGCCTGCAACGATCTGCAGGCGGCTTTCGGTTTCATCAGCGACGCCGAGCGTCCGTCAGTTTATTCGCCGGCAGCCTCGACGAGGGCCGGAACGTCCGGCTGTTCGCCCGCTGCGGCCTCGTCGCCAGCGGCATCGCTGCGGCGCGGCTGGCGGCGGGGACGCGGGGCAGCACGGCGGCGCGTCGGGGCGGCCCCGGTCGGGGCTTCCGCTTCCAGCGTAACTTCTGCCGGCGTGCCTTCGATCACCGGCTGCGGGCCGGAGCCGTCGATGACCGGCTGCGGCTGCAGGTCGGGGCGTGCCTGCGGCTGGGGCTGATCGGACCGCTGCTGGCGCTGGCGGTCATGGCGCTGGCGGTCGCGGCGCTCGCCGTCGTGCTGGCGCGGCGGGCGATCGGCCTGCTGAGGGCGACCCACATCCGGCTGCTGGTCTTGGATGGAGACGCTTTCGTCGACGTCGTTCTGGTCGAGATCGTCGTCGCGCTCGTTGCCGTCGCGATCCTGGTAATCGGACCGGTCGGCGTAGTCGCTGCGATCGTCACGCTGGAAACGCTCCTGCATCTGCGCCTGGGCGGCGGCAATGATGCGGTTGTAGTGCTCGGCATGCTGAAGATAGTTTTCCGCCATGACCCGGTCGCCGGAACTCTGCGCATCGCGGGCAAGGGTCGCATATTTCTCGGCGATATGCTGCGCGGTACCCCGGATCTTCACGTCCGGTCCGGAACTGTCATAGGTCCGGGTCAGCGGGTTGGAACCCTTCCGGTTATGGTTGTTGTTACCACCGCTGTTGTTGCTGCTGTTATTGTTGTTACGCCCACGGCCGCGCTTGTTTTGCTGTCCTGGCCTCATCGTTCACTCACCTGCATTCTCTTGATATTGATGATCATGTGGTTGCGTGGCTTGTCGGGGATTCCGGAACAGGCAAACACGCGCCGCGACCCAACCGTCTTTTGGCGGCGCCGTCGCTGGTTAAAGTCAAATTAACAGGTACCCGCACCAGGCACTGTCGAACCCTAGCAACTCTTTTGTGAGAGCAATCCCTGTGGCCAGGTCTGACCGGAACGAATCTCTGGTCTAAGACCTTCTGCCCAGTGCGTGCTGCCAACCTATCCCGCCTGCCGTGGGATTCCAAGCCTTTTCTTCATGTTTTCGAAAAGAACGTCCCATTGGACGGCTGTTTTCAGGCATTAGTTGCAGAAGGAGAACACTATGGCCCGGTCATTGCCGCCAAGATCGCGTATCCTGTCGACGATCCGAAACCCCTTTTCCTCGAAAACGCTTCCTACCACCTGAAGTTGATCATAGCCGATCTCGACCCCGACGACACCGCCCTTGGCCAGATGGCCGGCGGCATTCGCGGCGATGATGCGATAGGCGTCCAGTCCGTCGGCACCGCCGTCCAGCGCCAGGGCCGGATCGTGATCGCGCACCTCCGGCGCAAGTGACGCGACCACGTCGGTGCGTATATAGGGCGGATTTGACACGATTATGTCGAACACGCCCTCGATCCGCTCGAACCAGTCGCTTTCAACAGCCACAAAGCGGTCGCCCAGCGCGTTGCGCACCGCATTGGCCTGCGCCATCGCGACGGCACCCGCGGCAAGATCGGAGCCGACGCCGGTCGCCTCCGGTACGGCGCTCAAGAGTGCCAGGCAGATCGCCCCGGTTCCCGTGCCGAGATCGATGATCCGGCAGCTTCCCTTGGCGGCAACGGTGCGCCGCGCAAACGGGATGAGCCCCTCGACGATCATCTCTGAATCCGGCCGTGGCTCCAGCGTGTCCTTCGACATGCTAAGCGTCAGCCCGTAAAATTCCCGTTGGCCGAGAATGCGGTGCACGGGCTCATGCGCCGCGCGTCGCGCAATCGCGGCGCGAATCCGTTCGGCATCCTCCGGCGCGACCGCCTCGCTGCCGCGCGTCATGAAAGCCGCCGCCGGAAGATCGAGCAGGCCGCAAATCAGCACCCGCGCGTCGAATGCCGCCTCGCCGATATGCGCCTTGAGGAACCGCGCCTTCGCCTCGGCAAACAGGCTGTCGAGCGTATCGGTCATCCCTGTTGCTCGCCGAGCTGCGCCAGCTGGTCTGCCTGGTAGTCGGCCAGCAACGCATCGACCACCTCGTCGATCTCGCCCATCATCATCCGGTCGATCTTGTAGAGCGTCAGGTTGATGCGGTGATCGGTGACGCGGCCCTGCGGGAAGTTGTAGGTGCGAATGCGTTCCGAGCGGTCGCCGGAACCGACCTGGCTCTTGCGCGAGGCCGAGCGCTCGCTGTCGGCCTTCTGCCGCTCCATGTCGTAGAGCCGCGAGCGCAGGACCTGCATCGCCTTGGCACGGTTCTGGTGCTGCGACTTCTCCGAACTGGTGACGACGATGCCCGATGGCAGGTGCGTGATGCGAACCGCCGAGTCCGTCGTGTTGACGTGCTGTCCGCCCGCGCCGGACGAGCGCATCGTGTCGATGCGGATGTCCTCGTTGCGGATCTCGATGTCGATGTCTTCGGCTTCCGGCAGCACCGCAACGGTCGCCGCCGAGGTATGGATGCGTCCCTGCGTTTCCGTATCCGGCACGCGCTGGACCCGGTGCACGCCGGATTCGAATTTAAGCTTGGAAAACACCCCGCGCCCGGTGACGGTCGCGATGATTTCCTTGTAGCCGCCGGCATCGCCCTCGCTTGCCGAAAGCACCTCGACCTTCCAGCCCTTGTCGGCGGCATAGCGCTCATACATGCGGAAGAGGTCGCCGGCAAAAAGCGCCGCCTCCGACCCGCCCGTGCCGGCGCGGATTTCAAGGATGGCGCTCTTCTCGTCGGCCGCATCCTTCGGCAGGAGCAGGATCTGCATGTCCTTCTCCAGCGCCTCGATGCGCGCCTCGATCTCCGGCTTTTCCATCTCGGCCAGATCGCGCATATCGCGGTCGGTGCTTTTGTCGGACAGCAGCGCCGCGATATCCGCAAGCTCGCCTTGCGCCTTCTCGTACTGCCTGATCTTCGCCACCACCGGCTGCAGCTCGGAATATTCCGACGCCAGCTTCACATAGACATCCGCCGCCGGACCTTCGGCCATGCGCGCCTCGATCTCACCGAAGCGGCGCTCCAGCTCGCGCATTTTTTCAACAGGTAAGGTAGCCAACTCGAACTCCACAGATGCCGTTGCGACGGCGATGTTTAACGACCGGGACGGCTTTCTCAAAGCACCGAAGCCGCGGTAAACTGATCATTCATCGGCCAGACTTTTGAGCCGGAATGAAGGTCAGATCAAACGATCTCACCTCCTGGATGAGTCTATTTTCAACAATTTCGACTATCGTCCCCAATACTTGCTCTCGGTCCTTTGAGAACACATCCGTTCCAAAAACGAACAACGCTCCAGCCATTCGTCGACATGTAATCGTCCCGCCTTGCATCATGAGGGCTGCCTGCGTGCTGGCTTCCGTCAACTTCGACGACGAGGTGGACCTGCCTGCATGCGAAATCAGCGAAGTACGGACCGATCGGCAATTGCCGGACGAACTTGAACCCATTGAGACGACGTGCCCTGAGCTCAAACCAGAGCGCCTCCTCCGCGTCGTTCTCGACCTTCCGCAAACTGCGGGCGCGCTCTGTTGTCTTTTTGTCCGAGCCCCTATCGTCTACCGCCGCCACGCTGCCCCTCACCCTAGCCCTCTCCCCGCAGGCGGGGAGAGGGAACGACCGAATTTGACGCCCCTCCGTGACTGCCAAGACCGCCAGGCGAATGGGAGGCCGCGAGTGTTCCGCACATCCCTTCTCCCCGTCAAAACGGGGAGAAGGTGCCCGGCAGGGCGGATGAGGGCCACCGCCCCCAGGCTGGACCCATCCTAGACCGGAATCCCGTTCTCCGCCGCGAAAGCCACCAGCAGCTCGCGCATCGGTGTCGGATCCTTGGTGTCGTCCAGCGCGACCGCCATCATGGCCGAGAGCTTGTCGACGTCGAGCGCCAGCAGCATCGCCTTCACCGGCCCGACGGCCGTCGGCGCCATCGAGACCGAGCGGAAGCCTATCCCGAGCAGCGCCATGGCCGACAGCGGCTTGCTCGCCATTTCGCCGCACAGCGTCACCGGGGTATCGTTGCGTTCGCCCGCGCGGGTGATGTCGCGCAGGATGCGCAGGAACGGGCGGCCAAGCACGTCGAAGCGGTCGGACACCCGCGCATTGCCGCGGTCGACCGCCATCGCGAACTGGAACAGGTCGTTCGAACCGACGGAAACGAAATCGACCTCGTTCATCAGTTCGTCGAGCTGCCAGAGCAGCGCCGGGACTTCCAGCATCGCGCCGAACTGCAGCTTCCTCGGCAATTGCTCGCCGACTTTCGACTGGCGCTGGATTTCCTTCTGCAAAAGCGCGCGCACGGTCCGCAGTTCCGACACTTCGGTCACCATCGGCAGCATGATGCGCAGTTCCTGGCCTGCCGAAGCCCTGAGCATGGCACGCAGCTGCGTGCGCAAGAGACCGGGCCGGTCGAGCGACAGGCGGATCGCCCGCCAGCCAAGCGCCGGGTTCTCTTCTTCCGCCGCACGGAAATAGGGCACCACCTTGTCGCCGCCGATATCGAGCGTGCGGAAGGTCACCGGCTTGCCGGCGGCCTGCTTGATCACGTTGCGATAGAAGGCTTCCTGCTCCTCCATCTTCGGCATGGTCGAGGCGATCATGAATTGCAGTTCGGTGCGGAACAGGCCGATGCCCTCCGCGCCCGACTCCGCAAGCTGCGGCAGATCGACCATCAGGCCAGCATTCATCTGCAGCTTTATTTGCTTGCCATCCTTGGTCACCGGCTCGACGCCGCGCAGCGCCTTGAACTGTTCCTGCCGCCGGGCGCGAAGCTTTACCTTCTCCTCATAGGCCCGCTGCAGGTCGGCCATCGGCCGCAGGTGCACCTTGGCATCGTCGCCGTCGACGATGATCGCATCGCGGTTTTCCGCCAGCGCCACGGCGCCTGCCGCCTGACCAACCACCGGAATGCCCATGGCGCGGGCGACGATCACCACATGGCTCGTCACTGCGCCTTCTTCAAGAACCAGGCCGCGGACATTCTCGCGCGGATAGTCCAGCAGTTCGGCAGCACCCATGGCACGCGCGACGACGATGGCATCCGGCGGGAAGTCGCTCGCCGAGAGTTTCGCGCCATAGCCGGTCAGCTGTCTCAGCAGCCGGTTGGCGAGGTCGTCGAAGTCGTGCATGCGCTCGCGCAGATAAGGATCCGTCAGCCGGATCATCCGCGCCTTGGTCTCGCTCTGCACTCGCTCGACCGCCGCTTCGGCGGTCAAGCCGTTGCGGATCGCCTCTTCGAGCTTGCGCACCCAGCCGCGGTCATGCGCGAACATCCGGTAGGCCTCGAGCACGGCGCGGTGCTCGCCTTCCATGGAGACATCGCGGCGCGACAGCATGTCATCGATCGAGATGCGCAGGGAACCGAGCGCTTCTGCCAGGCGGCCGAGTTCGTGATCGGTATCGTCGTTCAAAAGATTGGTGACGACGATGCGCGGCTCGTGCAGCACGACGTAACCGAGGCCGATGCCATCGTTGAAACTGCTGCCGTCGATCGAGACCGGCCGCGACAGGTCGAGTTCGAGGCCCGGCCGGGTGATCTTCTTCAATTCGCCGGTCGCCACCATTTCGGCGAGCACCATCGCCGTGGTTTCCAGCGCCTCGACCTCGTCGTCGCGATAGGTGCGGCTCGCCTTGTTCTGCACGACGAGAACGCCGAGCGAGCGGCCAGTTCTCAAGATCGGCACGCCAAGGAAGGAATGGTAGATCTCTTCGCCGGTTTCCGGCAGGTAGGTGAAGGCCGGATGCGCCTGCGCGTCGGAAAGATTGAGCGGCCGCGCGGATGCCGCAATCGTACCGACGAGGCCCTGCCCCATCTGCAGTTGCGCAAGATGCACGGCGCCCGGGTTCAGACCTTCGGTGGCGTAGAGTTCGAGCACGCCGTCGGAGCGCAGCACATAGACCGAGCACACCTCCGCGACCATGTTCTGCGCTATCTGGCGAACAATCTGGTCAAGGCGCTCCTGCGGCTCGAGCGGTTCCGCCATGAGTTCGCGCAACCGCTTGAGAAGGACGCGTGGACCCGAGAGGTCTCTCATCGCGCTACGTCTCCTGTCTGAAAGTCAACAACTGCAGGCGGCGAAAGGTTCCGGCGTATCCCGCCCCAAAACGTCGATGCGGCCGCTTGCCTTAACTCTTATCCAGACCGTAGACGGAATGCAAAGTGCGAACGGCCAATTCGGCATAAGCGCCGTCAATCAGGATGGAAATCTTGATTTCCGAGGTGGTGATCGCCTTTATGTTGATGCCTTTTTCGGCAAGTGCACGGAACGCGGACGCCGCCACGCCGGCATGGCTGCGCATGCCGATGCCGATGACCGACACCTTGACCAGCCCCGATTCGCTCTGGATAACGTCGAAACCGACCTTCTCCTTGGCGCCTTCCAGCACCTTCAGGGCCTTGTCCACGTCGCCGGAAGGCACGGTGAAGGTCATGTCGGTCTTCGAGCCGTCTTCCGAAATGTTCTGGACGATCATGTCGACATTGATATGGGCTTCCGCCAGCGGGCCGAAGATCGCAGCCGAAACGCCGGGCCGGTCGGCCACGCGCCTGAGCGAAATCTGCGCTTCATCCTTGGCATAGGCGATGCCGGTGACGACTTCCTGTTCCACGATCTCTTCCTCATCACAAATCAGCGTACCGGGGGGATTGAGAAGATCGCCCATGCCCGGCGCATCGGGGTCTACGAAACTGGAGCGCACGAAGGTGCGGACCTTGTGAACCATGGCAAGCTCGACCGAGCGCACCTGCAGGACCTTGGCGCCAAGCGACGCCATTTCCAGCATTTCCTCGAATGCGATCTTCTTCATCCGCCGCGCCTTCGGCTCGATGCGCGGGTCGGTGGTGTAGACGCCGTCGACGTCCGTATAGATGTCGCAGCGATCGGCCTTGATCGCCGCCGCAATCGCCACGGCAGACGTATCCGAGCCGCCCCGGCCGAGCGTCGCGATCCGGTTGTCGGGCCCGAGCCCCTGGAAGCCGGCGATGACGGCGACCTGGCCTTCGCCGAAGCGGCGGATCAGCTCGGCGCCGTCGATCTCGAGGATGCGCGCGGCGCCATGGGCGTTGTCGGTCTTGATCGGGATCTGCCAGCCCTGCCAGGAACGGGCATTGATGCCCATCGATTGCAGCGTGATCGCGAGCAGCCCCGAGGTCACCTGCTCGCCGGAAGCGACCACCGCGTCGTATTCGCGCGCATCGAAGAAGGGCGAACTCGCGCCCGTCGCCTTCGGCGCGCCCTGCACCCAGCCGACCAGTTCGTTGGTCTTGCCGGACATGGCAGAGACGACCACCGCCACCTCGTGGCCGGCCTCGACTTCACGTTTCACATGGCGGGCTACATTGTAGATGCGTTCAAGATCGGCGACGGATGTCCCGCCGAATTTCATAACGATGCGTGCCATATGCCTCTACCGGTCGAAAATGCCGCGCGTCAAACCCGCGCCCGTCTGTCTCCAAGTCGCGGGTCTCTTAGCGAAATTGAGGGCGGCGTGCAATGGCGCGAGAGGCGTCAAAGGTGCTGGATTAGAAGCGGGGAAACGTGGCTGCGGTCCGGAGCCGGAGATCGGCCCCGTCACTGCGGCGCTGGAGCGCCGGGACGAACTGACGGAACGCGCCAGCTTTGGCGCGAGGTGATGGCTTCGAGCGTGGATAGCAGCGCGCCCGTCTCGGCAGCTAAGGGGAGGCTCGACCGGGCGATGATGCGGCCGGAGGAGCTAGAGGGCTTCAGCTATTTTCTGAGACTTTTTTCTATTCAAACAATTTCTCAATAAATTCCGGTATAATTTCAGGAATATCTTTCTTTGTTACTTTCTTCAACCATGTTTGCGTTATAAGGTCGATGTCATCAATTCCACCTTTTTCGAAATTCGATTTATTCAATACAATAAAATCTTCAAAGTCTTCAAATATATATTGTTTAAATTCTCCATTAGAATCATTGGTCGTTTTTCCTGCAACAAAAGCTCCGGATGAGACTAGAAAATTCGAAAGTGTTGTTGCATCACTAAAGCGTTGCTCTGGCGTCTTTTGGTATAAATTTTCACCATCTGATGTAACCAATCCCAGAATATATCCAAACAGGATTATATCTCTCCGGCCTTCATCGTAAAGATAATCTATAACTATGCTTGCCCTGCTGTCCATTATAACTACTCCCCGATATGAATCTTATACGGAGCTCCCCTACTAGGGAAAACATCTATCGTTTTACCTCCTGTGGTTGATTCGAATCTTATACCTACACGCGTTCCATCACTCAATTCTTTCATTTGACCGTTGTAGCTGTTGGCCTGAACCGACCTCCCACCTGAACTAAGCTTATCCCAAAGGGAATTTAGCTGCGTTTCATTTTTGATATTGAAAGCTTGCCCGCTTTTACCATAAGGCGTTGCACCACTTTCTCGGACTGCAGCACGTGCATCGTGCTTATCTTTTACAGAGTTTTTCTCCTTATCCTCATCCTCAGGACCACCTAGACCGCCGCCCCTGCCGCAGCGGAGGATGTACCACCAGAGCCGAAATTCTTATCACCGTTCCTCCCGGCCTCGTGGTCCTCCATCATATCGGCATGAACGCCCAGTGCGCCGCCTACGATTGCTCCCCCCATCACGCCGTCGTAGATTCCAGCACCGCCCCCAACTAACGCCCCTGGAGGGCCTCCAGCTAGAAAACCAGCACCAGCCCCAAAGAGACCGCCTAGAAGACCTCCCCAAAAGCCTCCTTGCGCAACTCCTTCCACTGTTTTGTCAGGCTGACCAGCGATATGGCCATTTGGATCACTGTTATTGACCGGATCATTACCCGCATAAGCGTACCTATTCGTGCCGACACCCTCGATCGTGGGGTCCATCGTAGCCGGCTGGATAAACCGTGCATTGGCCGCCGAGCCGAACGACACGGACAACATGCTGCAAACAAGCAGCAAACTGAGAACGCGGGTCAAAAACCCGCTGGAAAAGCACTTCATGAACAAATCCTCACGTAAATCAAATAGTCATTGCGGCCGGCCGTCCTGCGGCCGCCACCCCAGGGCTTCAGCCTTGGCGAACGCCTGCATGTTTTCCCCGTACCACCGATCGGCTTTCACCTTCAGATCGGCCGGAATGTCTTCCATCCGCGTATATTTTCCGACCAGTTCCCGCCGCAGCAGGCCGCTGTAGGCGCTGCCCTTCTTCACCAGAACGTAAGCGAAGGAGGGGTAATGCCGCAGCAGCACGTCGGAGACGGCGATCGCATTTTCGAACGCGCCTGCTTCGATCTGATGCTCCACCAGAAACGAGGCGATCAGCGCCGTCGCTTCCTCATGGGACAGAGGTCGGAGATAGACGCCGTTGGTCACTGCCTTGTCCGACATCGGCAATTTCTGTCTGTACCAGACATCGCGGGTAAACCCGCCGCCGCTGGTGGCCTCCAGATTCCAGACGGCGCCGTCGTCGTCGGTATATTTCACGAAGACATGCAAGGGCGCTTCGGCCAGTGTCATCTTCAACCCCAGCCGCTGGCCGACGAACATCATCAGCATGGGCATGGTGACGCAGTTGCCGCGCCGCGTCGTCAGGTAGCGTTGCAGCAGGCGGTTTGCGGGTTTTTCGCCGAGCGGATCTTCAAGGTCATACTGGAAGGGCCTGTTGTCGTTCCAGGCGCCACCCTCGTAGAGATAGCGCTTCAGAGCCGCAAGCGTGTCGGCGCTCTTTGCCCCCTCCCCGGCCATGGCCTTCACCGCCTCGGCCATGCGCTCGATCATCGATGTCACAGCCTGCTGATTGGTTGCGGGATCGACCATCTGATCGACGGACAGCTTCACGTCGAGCAGATCACGATCCGACGCGAACAAGACTTCAGTTTTGGCCTCGAGCTGAACGGGGTCATCGTTGGGCGACTGCGCGAAAACCGCTGTGATCGGCAGGCAGAGCGCCAGAATGGCAATGTGAAGGATTCTCATGAACGGTCCTGCCGATGATGCAACCATGGGTATTTATTCGCAGGACTGCGGTCAAGGGACAGAGCAGGACTTCCATGGGTTTCAAGGCGGGCTTTTTCAAATTTACTCTCGAAACATGCCACGGGACGCAGCAGGAAGCGGCAAGGGGCTCACCGCGCATGTTAGCACCCGCAGCCAAACCCGCCCCCCTCAGCGAGCTTTTCTCAGTACCTCCGCAAGGGTCCGCTCAATGCGTGGATCCAGCGTATGGGCAACATTGAAACGCATGAAATCAGGCGCGCCTTGCGACACGCTGAACACATTGCCGGGGGCAAGCACGATGCCCTCGGCAAGGGCTGCTTGCGCCACATGCGTAGCATCCAGCCCGTCAGGAAGTCTGCACCAGAGATAGAAACCGCCGCGAGGCAGGAGCCAGGGTTCGATACTGAGCCGATGCAGCCTGTCCACCACCTCACGCCGGGCTCTCGCGAGTTTGCGCCGCAGTTCCTCCATGTGCTTGCGATAGCTCCCTCCTGCCAGCACATGGGTAATCAGTTCGGTGGCAACGGGGCTCGGTCCGCCGAAATTGGTGGCGACCTGCAGATCGACCAGCCCATCGATCCAGTCGCGCTGCGCGGCAATGTAGCCGCAGCGGATCGACGCCGAGAGGGTCTTAGAGAAACTGCCGATGCGAATGACGCGGTTGAGACCATCGAGCGCTGCGAGGCGCACCGACGGCTCGGGTTCGAAGTCGGCGAAGATATCGTCCTCGATGATTGTCATCTCATGTTGTGCTGCCGCGTTCAGCAAACGATGCGCGGTCTGGGGTGGAAGCGTTGCTCCCGTCGGATTGTGAAGCGCGGAATTGGTCAGGTACACCCGTGGCCGCTCGGCATTCAGCAGGGCTTCAAACGCCGCAAGATCAGGACCCGTTGGCGTGTAGGGAACGCCGACGATCTTCACCTGATGCGCCTTCAACAGCGCCTGAAAATTGAAATAACACGGATCGTCGATCATGACCGTGTCGCCTGGCCGCAGGAGAAAGCGACAGATCAGGTCGAGTGACTGGGTCCCCGTACTCGTCAGCATCACTTCATCAGGCGTGGCCTGAATGCCCTCCTCGGCAAAGCGCGACAAGAGCAGCCGCCGCAACGGCAAGGAGCCGCGCGTGCTGCCGTAGTAGGCAAGGAGATTGTCGTCGGTTCGCGCCAATCTTCGAATGGCCTGCCTCAACGCGTCATTCGGCATCCAGTCCGACGGAAGCCACCCGCATCCGGGCTTCAGCACCGCATCATCGGAATCAAGCGACTGCCGCGACACCCAGAATGGATCGACTGCCCTTGCCCGCGGCGAGTGGGCTTCCGCCAGCTTGAGCGGCGGCAAGGCGGTGGTCGAAACGTAGAAGCCGGAACCGCGAAGCGCCCGGATCAATCCCTCCGCGGCAAGACGGTCATAGGCTTCGACCACTGTGGTTGGCGACACGCCCATCGTGGCGGCAAAGCTGCGGATGGAAGGAAGACGATCCCCCGGCGCAAGTGATCGGCTGGCGATCCTGTTCCTGATCGCCATCATGACGTCCGTCGTGCGCGTACCCGCATCGCTGCGTGGCATGGAGCCCCCCCGATTGTATGTTTGGTTATACTGGTACAGTTTGTTGATATTGTACTGATCTGTGCCTGTTTGCACCAGCCTTTTGCGCGTAACTGTGCGACAGAAAGTGAGGTGCCATGAAAACATCGTTGGAAGGTTGGGGCAGCGGCATGCTCGGTGTCGTCATATTCAGCGGGTCGCTTCCGGCGACGCGCGTTGCGGTTTCGGATTTCTCTCCGCTGTTCCTGACATCGGCCCGGGCGGTCATCGCTGCACTCCTCGGGGCGGCATTGCTCTTCGCGCTTCGCCAGCCCAGACCGCGCCCCGACGATCTCCTGTCGCTCGCGCTTGTCGCGCTCGGCGTCGTCATCGGCTTTCCGCTGCTGACGGCAGTGGCCCTGCAATACATCACGTCGGCGCATTCGATCGTGTTTGTCGGTCTGCTTCCGCTTGCGACCGCAATCTTCGGTGTTCTCCTGGGCGGGGAGCGCCCAAGGCCGCTCTTCTGGCTGTTCTCCGGGCTGGGCAGTGCCACGGTGGTCGGTTTCGCCCTGACATTTGGCGCAGAGGTGTCTGTCGCGGGGGATCTCTTGATGATTGCCGCGATCATCGTTTGCGGGCTTGGCTATGCGCAAGGTGCGAAGCTCTCTCGGACATGGGGTGGATGGCAGGTGATTTCCTGGGCGCTGGTCCTCTCCCTGCCGCCGATGGCGATCATCGCCCTGATCACGCTGCCGGACACCTGGCAAGGCATCGCCGGCTCCTCCTGGCTCGGCCTTGGCTATGTATCGGTTTTCAGCATGCTGGTCGGCTTCGTGTTCTGGTATCGCGGCTTGGCGCTCGGCGGCATCGCAGGCGTGGGGCAGTTGCAACTGCTTCAACCCTTCTTCGGTCTCCTGCTGGCCGCGAGCCTCCTGCACGAACAGGTGAGCGTCGTGATGGTGGTCACAGCGCTCTCGGTCGTCGCGTGTGTGGCCGGAGCTCGCAAGTTCGCCCGCTGAGATCGCCAAGCCCCCGGGTTGGCACCGATTATCACCCCTCATCCGCCCTGCCGGGCACCTTCTCCCCGTCTTGACGGAAAACCACCCCTCTCCCCGCTTGCGGGGAGAGGGTTAGGGTGAGGGGCAAAGCCCCGTCGCAAGGTGTTATCGGGCATGGCCGGCCATCAGGCCCCTTCAGCCGCGATGGCTTCGCCTTTCTTCGCCACCACCGCGAGATATGCCGCCTGCAGCTCGCCAAATACCGAGCGCTCCGGCACTGGCGCGCCGAGATGCAGGGCCCTGAGTTCCTCCATGAACGCCTGCCACATCGGCGGCCCGCCCTGTTCCAGCAGTTCGGCGCGGATCGACAACTCTTCCGACACCGGCATGTGCCGGCGCCCCCAGGCGCCCATCTCGGCGAGAAGCGGCACGAGCTGGATGGATGGCTCGGTCAGGCTGTAGATGCCCTTCTGCTTGTGGCTCGGATCGTCGGTGCGCGACAAAAGTCCCCTCTCCGTCAGCCGCTTCAGCCTGTCGGCCAGCACGTTCGAGGCTATGCCCTCTTCCGATTGGGTGAGCAGTTCGCGAAAATGCCGGCGGTTGCCGAACATGATGTCGCGGATGACGATCAGGCTCCAGCGATCGCCGAGCATTTCCAGTGTCAGGTTGATCGGGCAGCCCGATCGGTGGGTCGTGTCCATTGTGTCGCCAAAACCGCTTGCAATATAGGATCAGTCATTCTACAAAGAAACTGCTTTCAAAACAAGATTGGTCCGGGAGGATATGATGAAACTGCAGCTCTTTGCTCACCCCTTCTCGTCCTACTGCCAGAAGGTCATCACCGCGCTTTACGAAAACGGCACGCCGTTCGAGCTGCGCATGCTTGGCGAGGAGACGCCGGAGACCGTTACCGAGTGGTGCGCGCTCTGGCCGATGAAGCGGATGCCGGTCCTGAAGGACGGTGACGAAACCGTGCTGGAATCAACGATCATCATCGAATATCTGGCGCTCAATCATCCCGGCCCCGTCCGCCTGATCCCCGCGGATGCCAGGGCTGCCCTCAAGACCCGCCTGATGGACCGCTTCTTCGACAACTACGTCATGACCCCGATGCAGAAGGTGGTGTTCAACCAGATCCGGCCGGAAGCCGACCGCGATCCCTATGGTGTCGGCGAGGCGAAAGCGATGCTCGACAACGCCTATGCCTGGCTCGACGGCGCGGTCGCCACGTCCGAATGGGCGGCCGGCGATGCGTTCAGCCTCGCCGATTGCGCCGCCGCCCCGTCGCTGTTCTATGCCGACTGGGTCCATCCGATCCCTGAGGCATTGGCGAACGCCCGCGCCTACCGCGCCCGTCTTCTCGCCCGCCCCTCCTTTGCCCGCGCGGTCGACGAGGCCCGGCCGTATCGCGGCTTCTTCCCGCTCGGCGCCCCGGACCGGGATTGAGGCGCTTGTTCAACGGTAAATCACGCTCGCTTTCACATCCCCCACAATGGTGATTGGACTTCTTCATGAGCAATGTCTAATTCTCATCTGCTGTTGCCTTGGTCGAAACCGGAACGGCGTTTAACACCAGAGCGTTTTTGATTCCCCTCGGGGAGAGCGTTTTAGCGGCGATGTATTCTCAAGCCATTTTGGAGCCCGCCACCAAGGTGACGGGCTCTTTCATGTATACCGCGGCCATTCTCACCCAATTGCGTGAATGCATGAATTCCGAATGATGCTACTGATTCGCCATTGCATGCGGCGCGACCTGGCCCCCCCGCGCACCACTTTGCGTGGGGTGGCTCCCTTGGCCATCTTGGCCGTCGCAATGCGTGAAATTCATCCCCCTTCATCCCCGTTCATCCCCGCCTTTTGCACCTGTGCCATACTCCTCTCGTCCCGCCATCGGATACACCGGATAGCGTTGCCGGCGAGGCGGGGCCGGTGCCTTCGGTCTGTGTTTGAAACGCAGGCGCGGCCGCAGGGGCCTGCAGAAAATGGTTTCCCTCTCGTCTGAAACAGGGCGGGGCGTGCCTGTGAGGCACACATGAGGACCGGCGACTGGCGTGTCGAAGGACAGGCCTTTCGTGGCGCGGCAGCGAAAGCTGCGAGCGTTACCCTGTACCGGAAAAAGGTGCCGCCATCCCCGCAGAGAAACCAAGAGTTGCAGGTAGAAACCACCGAGACGGGGCACATCGCGTGTCACCCATTACAACTTACCTGAGGCACCCGATGTGCCCCGGCCGATCCCGCCTGGCTCATGAGGCCGGCGAACCGCAAATGACGTGAAACACGGGCGAAAAGCCGCCGCGTGAACATACCCGGCCGCCCTCTCACCCTCGGAGTATCTCATGCCCAAACCGGACTTCACCGACTACGAAAAACGCCTTTCCGCCGATCACGAGCACCGATGCCGCGCTCTCTTGACCACTCAACTGATCTGGAGGATCTGCAGGACCCGCAAATGCGGCCGCGATCGGGCCTGCACCGGCGCGATGCTGGTCTCGAGCCATCAGGACAGCAAGGTCCGCGTCCAGCGCGAGATCGGCCTGTCCGGCCATGCCTGCGCCCGCTTGCCAGCCTGTCTAGCCAACGCGCAGGAACCGGCCTTCCAGATCTTCGAGAGGATCATGGACGAGCTTCAGAAATATCAGATCGAGCACCCCGAGTACCGTTTGCCGAAATTCGACCGCTGCCTGAAAGGGCGTCAGTCGCCGCAGGGCCTTCCCAACCCTTGACTTTCGCCTCCGATCGTCCGACTTCAGCAGACACATGTTGCACGGAGTAGATGCCATGAGCGAACAAGCGCGTACCACCATCGACCAGGCGCAAGTCGACCGCTTTTCCGCCATGGCCGCCGAGTGGTGGGACCCGAAGGGCAAGTTCCGGCCGCTGCACAAGTTCAATCCGGTGCGTCTCACCTATATCCGCGACCGCGTCTCGGAAAATTTCGGCCGTGACGCCAAGGCGCCGCAACCGCTGAAGGGCCTGCGCCTCCTCGATATCGGCTGCGGCGGCGGCCTTCTGTCCGAGCCGATGGCCCGCATGGGTGCCGATGTGGTCGGCGCCGATGCGTCGGAAAAGAACATCATGATTGCCAAAACCCACGCGGCCGGCAGCGGCGTCGCCGTGGATTATCTCGCAGTGACGGCGGAGGCGCTTGCGCAAGCCGGCGAGACTTTCGACGTCGTGCTCAACATGGAAGTGGTCGAGCATGTCGCCGATGTCGAGTTTTTCATCAGCACCTGCGCCTCGATGGTCCGTCCGGGCGGCCTGATGTTCGTCGCCACCATCAACCGGACGATCAAGGCGGCGGCGCTTGCCATCTTCACCGCCGAAAACGTGCTTCGCTGGTTGCCGCGCGGCACCCATCAATACGAAAAACTGGTGCGCCCCGAGGAACTCGAAAGGCCGATCGAAGCGAGCGGCATGACGGTGACCGACCGTACCGGCGTCTTCTTCAATCCGCTTGCCAACCAGTGGAATCTGTCGAAGGATATGGACGTCAACTACATGCTGGTGGCCAGACGCCCGGCCTCATAGTGCGCGACAGTGTCGAAAACACCCCCTCCGTCACGTCGTGACATCTCTAGAGCAAGGAAGCGGCTTCGGGCCAATCTCCCCCCTTGAGGGGAGATGCCCGGCAGGTCAGAGGGGAGCGCCGCTGTCATGTGTTCTGGGCTGGCGGACCGCCCCCGCGCCGGCAAAGTAAAAAAGGAATGTCGCGATGAAAATCCCATCCCTCGGCATTCTCCCGGTAGCGGACGCCCAGGCTGAGCCGATGGATTATATCGGCATCTGCGAAGCCTCGGCCGCGGTCGCCCTCGACGAGAGCCATTTCGTCGTTGCCAGCGACGAAACCAACACCCTGCAGATCTATCGCCGCGGCATCGCCAAGCCCGTGCAGGCGCTGAAGTTCAAGACTTTCCTCGGCAGCGAGACGTCCGACATCGAGGCAGCCGCCAGGATCGCCGACAAGGTCTATTGGATCAGTTCGTTCTCCCGGCCTGCCGGCGGCGGCAACGCCGGCGGCCGCTCCGTCCTGTTCGCCTCGAAAATCGTCCGAACCGCCGGCGGCCCGACGCTCGAGCCCATCGGCACACCCTGCGAGAGCCTGCGCGGCTATCTGAAGAAGGAACTGCACCGCCCCGGCACCGACATCAATATCGAAGGCCTCGCCGCCACCCCGGAGGGTGACCTGCTGATCGGCTTTCGCACGCCGCTGATCGACAAGATGGCGCCGGTGCTGCGCCTGACCAACCCCGCCGCCGTCACCGAGCACGGCGAGGAACCCCGCTTCGGCAAGCCGCACATGCTCGACCTCGGCGATCGCGGCATTCGCGGCATCGACTGGACCGGCTTCCTTCCGCCGCTCTATCTCGTCATCGCCGGCCCCGAGACGAAGGGCGACACGGGCAAGAGCGGAAAATTCTCGCTCTACTCCTGGAGCGGCGACGAACGCCCGCCGGTAAAACTGCCGCCCAAGTTCCCGAGCGATTTCACCGCCGAGGCGCTCGTCATCTACCCCGAAAAAGGCCTCGTCCAGATCCTCAGCGACGATGGCAAGAAGAGCGGGAAGGAGAACGACATCCCAAAGAAGAAACGCCACTTCCGCAGCATCGACGTCACCTTTTGACGCATCACCCAGTTCGACTGCCCTCTTGCCCCTCACCCTGACCTCTCCCCGCAGGCGGGGAGAGGGGAATGCGGCGTGTGCCGCTCGTCCCTTCTCCCCGCCTGCGGGGAGAAGGTGGCCGGCAGGCCGGATCAGGGGTAAGATAGCATCAAGTACCGGGCATCCGTTTGGCACGACCCGCCGGAACAGGCCCAACATCCCCGCCCCTCGCGCCCATGCTAGACTTTCCAGCGACTGAACATGGGCAAGAAGACCGGCCTGCCCGCCGCCGTTGCCTCGGCAATCGAGCGGACCCGCTGCCGGTCGATAACGTAGGCTCCGCCATCAGCGGCGAAGGGTTCTTTGAAAATGAAGGCGCAGGGATATGGACCCCGTCCTACCGGAAAAGCGTCGTCAGGTCCCGCCTGCCGTCCACCACGCGCACGATTTCCACCGTGTGTACGGGCCCTTCATCCGTATCGGGTATTGTTTCATAGTACAGCAGGGCGCGAGCGCGGCAATAGCGACAAGCGCTCTTTCGCGACAGGCCCAACATCCCCGCCCCTCGCGCCGGTGCTAGACTTTCAGCGACTGAACATGGGCAAGCAGATCGGCCTGCCCGCCGCCGTTGCCTCGGCAATCGAGCGGACTCGCTGCGGGTCGATAACGTAGGCTCCGCCATCAGCGGCGAAGGGTTCTTTGAAAGTGAAGGCGCGCGCCGTTGCGCCGTTGTCATGGAGATGCTCCAGCCGCTCGACGCCTTCCGACCAGTTGGGACTGTGACAAAGAGAGATAAAGCGTTCTCCTGACTCGGCGAACACAGTAAAGAACAATGATCGGGTGACGCCGTGGCCCCTTATTCGCCCTGCCGGGCCTCCCCACCAGGGCGGGAAGAAGGCAATTCCCCGCGCCCGCCGCCATTCTCCGGCGGTTAAGCCGGGCACGTCCCCTCTCCCCGCCTGCGGGGAGAGGGTTAGGGTGAGGGGCAAAGGCCACTTCTGCACAGATGGTGACGACCGTCGCCCGCCATCAGTTCACATCGTCCGGCAGCACCGGCAGCGGTGCGATTTCGATGCCCTCGTCGAGGAGCGCCCGCGCCTCGTCGGCCGTCGCCTTGCCGATCAGGCCGCGCTGCTCGGCTTCGCCATAGTGAATCTTGCGCGCTTCCTCGGGAAACTTTTCGCCGACGTCGTCGGCGTTCTCGCGAATCGCCGTCACCAGTTCGCGGATCTTGGCGACCGCCTCCTTGCGCGCCTGATCCATCATCAGGACTTTCGCTTCGTCCTTCTTGCGGCCGGTCGAAACCGAGGGCGTCATCAGTTCCTTGGCAACGGACACGGAGCCGCAGACCGGGCAGGAAACCAGCCCAAGCTCCGCCTGCCGGTCGAAATCGGCGCTCGACGAAAACCAGCCATCGAAGGAATGGCCGCTGTCACAGGAAAGCGTGTATTTGATCAAGCCGCCACACCTCCCGCAGCAGCGAGCGGCACTTCCTCCAGCGAAAACGCCCGGCCGTTTTTCAGGTTCGGAATTTTCGCCCGCGCGGCTGCAACTGCCGCAATAGCGATTTCGGCCAGTACGACCGCCTCGCCGCTGCCGCCGGCCGAAGCAAGAATGACGCCCCATGGGTCGACGATCATCGAGTGACCGTAAGTCTCGCGGCCATCCTCATGCCGGCCGGCCTGCGCGGCGGCGATGACGAACATGCCGTTTTCGATCGCTCTCGCCCGAAGCAGCACCTCCCAATGCGCCTCGCCGGTCTGGCGGGTGAAGGCGGCGGGCAGCGACATGATTTCGGCCCCGGCCGCAGCCTGCGCCCGGAAGAGTTCGGGAAAGCGCACGTCGTAGCAGATCGCGCAGCCGAGCTTGCCAAACGGCAGGTTCACCAGCCGCGCCGTGCCGCCCGGCGTATAGGCCGAGCTCTCCCGCCAGCTCTCGCCATTGTCGAGATCGACGTCGAACATGTGGATCTTGTCGTAGTGAGTGATCTTGCTCCCGTCGGGGCCGAAGAGGAAGCCGCGATTGGCCATCTTGCCGTCGGAAAGTCCGATCGCCGTCGAGCCGACATGCAGATGGATGCCGAGTTCGGCCGCGAGCTCCGAGGCCGCCTTGACGATCAGGTCGCCGTCCTCATCGCGCAAGGCTGCCTTCATCGCGGCGCGGTCGCGCTGCAGCGCGCCGGTCATTTCCGGCGTCTGGACATAGATCGCGCCGCGCGAGGCCGCGTCCCGGACGAGCCGGGTCATCGTCTCGGCGTTCCTCGCCGGATCGACGCCGGAACACATCTGGATCGCTGCAGCCTTGAACGTCATCGAACGTCTCCTTATGCGGCAAGCATCTCGTCGAGCTTGCCGGCACGGTCGAGCGCGTGCAGGTCGTCGCAACCGCCGATATGGGCGTTGTTGATGAAGATCTGCGGGAAGGTCGTTCCCCCGTTCGACCGCTCGATCATCTTCTGCCGCACCTCCGGCGCATAGGTGGCATCATGCTCCTCGAATTCGACCCCCTTGGTTTCGAGAAGTTTCTTCGCCGCTGAACAATAACCGCAGAATTGACGCGTATAGATCACTACCGAAGCCATAATTTGATCTGCTCCTTCACCGGCCCTCTGCCGGCATCCTTTCCTGTCATATAAGGCCGGACATGGCTCTTGCAAAGGTCAAAACCGTGACATCCCGGGCTCCCGCCTTCTTCAGCGCCCGCGTCGCCGCCGAAACCGTAGCACCTGTCGTGTAGACATCGTCGACCAGCACGACGCGCTTGCCGGACACGGCTGTCCTGCCCGCCTCTGTGACGGCAAAGGCACCGCGCACATTGTCCTCGCGTGCCTGAGCGCCAAGCCCGACTTGCCGCGCCGTCCGCTTGGTGCGGATCAAGGCGGTCGCGAGATGAGGCTTGCCCGAGAGCCGGGCGATGGCGCGGGCAAGCTCGGCCGACTGGTTGAACCGGCGCCCCCAAAGCCGATAGGCATGCAGGGGAACGGGAATGATCGCATCGCACGTCTCGACGGTCCCGTCGCTGGCGCGGACTATCCAGGCAGCCATCATGATGGCGAGATCGGTGCGGTCACGATATTTCAAGCCGTGGACGAGCGAGCGGGCAATGCCGTCATGGATGGCGACCGATCGCAAACGGTCAAACACCGGCGGGTTGGCGATGGCATCGGCCGAAAGTATGCCGGCACCGAGATCATGCGAGAACGGTAGGCCGAGAACCTCGCAATACGGCCGCTCAATCAGCCGCAAGGTCGCCCAGCAGGCGGGACACACGCCACGATGCTGGCCAACCATGCGGCCGCACCCGGCGCAGACCGGCGGATAGACGGCATCGACCGCCGCGGCGATCAGAGCGCGCAAGCCCCTGCCAAGCCGCCATCCCGGATTTTCCGCCTCTTCGCCCCGCATGAGGTTGACTTTACGATGAGGCGGGTTTCATTGCGACCAGATTCTCGGGCGACCCGATTATTGGGCGATCGGATTATTGGAGAGCCACCGTGGATATCGTTTTCGACCAGACACTCATCGAAGCCCGCCGCAAGCGGGCGCTGCGCAACGGCGACCCGAAGGCGCAATTCCTCTTGGAGATCGCCGGCCGCGAGCTCGCCGAGCGCCTGAGCGTCGTCGAGCGCCATTTCGACAAGGCCGTCGAGCTGCACGGCTATACCGGGCTGACCGCCGCGTTCCTCGCCGAGACCGGCAAGGTGTCCGACATCGAGCGCGTCGAGATCGACGAGGTCTTCGCAAGGGCCGATGATACCGTCTCGGTCGCCTCGCTCGAGACGGTGCCGCTAGCGCCGGAATCGGCCAATCTCATCGTCTCGCCGCTGTCGCTACACCTGACCAACGACACGCCCGGCGTCTTCATCCAGATTCGCCGGGCGCTGAAGCCGGACGGCCTGTTCCTTGCAGCCATCCCCGGCAGCGGCACGCTGCAGGAATTGCGCGAGGTCCTGCTTGCGGCAGAGAGCGAGATGACCGGCGGCGCCAGCCCCCGCGTCATTCCCTTTGCCGATGTCCGCGATATCGGCGCGCTGCTGCAGCGGGCGGGCTTTGCGCTGCCGGTCGCCGACACGGAAACCTACACCGTGCGCTACGATAGCCTGTTTGCGCTGCTGAAGGACCTCCGGGCGATGGGCATGACCAATCCGCTCGCCGCACGCAGCCGCAAGCCCCTCACCCGTCAATTTTTCCTCAGGGCCGCGGAAATCTACGCGGATCGTTTCTCGGATCCGGACGGCCGCATTCGGGCCACCTTGTCGATCATCTACATTTCCGGCTGGGCGCCGCATGAAAGCCAGCAGAAGCCGCTGAGGCCGGGCTCGGCAAAACGAAGGCTGTCGGATGCCCTTGGCACACGCGAACAGCCGCTGAAAGATCAGTGAGACACGTCAGGAGGCAGCGCCGTTGATCGCGGTGCTGATCTTGTCGAACACCTCCAGCAGGGAATCCGAAAAGCCTCCGAAACCGACGATTATTGCAACCGATATGAGGCTTGCCAGGAGGCCGTATTCGACCACCGTGGCGCCGGATTTGTCGGTCACGAAATGGGCGAGTGTCTTCATATGCTCCCAGCCTGTCAGGCGCATGTCCCGCGGATGAGGTCATCCGGAAAGGACGGGCATGCGCGCATCGTTGTCGGACCGCGTCGGTCCAGGCTGGCAGCGAACGTGGACCGGGCGCATGCCCGGCACAAAGGCCTCAGCAGCCGCTTTTGGTTCCATCACCGTCGATGATGCAGACGGCGCCCGGCATTTCCTGCAGCACGCTCCGGCGCACCGTGTAGCGCTTGGCGTTCGGGCTGCTCGGAATGGAGCCGGTCGAGATATTGTCGTAGTCGATCGGTGCATCCGCGAGCACCTTCTTGTCCGACTTCGACGCCAGCATCGGTGTCAAGATCAGGGTCAACGCAATGACGGCCGTTCCGAACAGCAGCGACAGGTTGAGCACGCCAGTCCGACGGCTCTGGCTCGTCACCAGATCCTTGTCCTGAACCGTTCTCCAAAAATCGTCGTCAACCATCGTCTGCCTCTCGAATGCCTGCGCTAACCTGAAGACGGTACATTCTCACCGCTCCAGACCATGTCCGCGCCGATATACGACCGGTGCCAATCGCGGGGATCATCCCGTAACCGTAGACACCGGCACTTCACTGAAGGCGATTTTGCGTGAGGGTGATAAATGTTCGATTAATGAAATCGAAATTTCCGGGATTTGATCAGAGCAAGTCCATCAAGTAGGGGATAAGTGGCTCGTCCGCCGGCGGCATCGGATAGTCCCGCAAGGCTTTCGGTCGAACCCACTTTACGGCCTGTCCTTCCCGCCCGTGGGCAACGCCCTCGTAGCGCCGGCAGACATAGAGCGGCATCAGCAGATGGAAGCTGTCATAAGTGTGGCTGGCGAAAGTCAGCGGTGCGAGACAAGCAACCTTGGTGCGGATGCCCAATTCCTCGTCCAGCTCGCGAATAAGTGTCTCTTCCGGCGTTTCGCCCGGCTCCACCTTGCCCCCCGGAAACTCCCAGAGACCGGCGAGCGACTTGCCCTCAGGGCGCTGGGCTAGCAGGATGCGGCCATCACCGTCGACCAGTGCGCAGGCCGCCACCAACAGAATGTTCCGCTCCGGAGGGCTCATCGCGAGGTCCCCTGCCGCCTGTAGGAATAGCGATAGACGTCCCTGAACCCGAACTTGCGATAAAGCGCAATCGCCGCCTCGTTGTCGCTGTCCACCGCGAGCCATGCCGTCCGGGCACCGCGCAAACGGGCCCAGCGCAGCGAGGCATTGACGACAGATGCACCGATGCCCTGCCGGCGGACACCCGGCGCGACGGCAACGGCGAGAATGCCGGCGAGATCGTTGTCGTGAACCGCAAGCGACACGGCGGTTGGACCGTGCTCTGGCGATTCGAACAGAAACAGGCCGCATTCCGGCTTGATGGCGTTGATGACCTCGGCCAGGCCTGCCCTGCCCTGGCTGCTTTCACCGCAGATCTGCAAGCGGGCGTCGACGAACCGGCCAACATCGCGAAGAGGCAGGTGCTCGATCGCTTCCGTCGTGTCGTTCGGTGGAATATCGGCCATCATCACGATGGTTTCCGAAAAGTACTGCCAGCCGTTGGCATCCATGTGGGCGATCAATTGCGGCGGCGCCAGCGGCGTCTGCCGCACCGTCAGCGGCCGTCCGTATTCGGCAAAGCGCCTGGCGGCTTTCTCAAGGCGGATTTCCAGATCGCGGTAGTCGGACGGGTCAAGCGGATTGAGGGAGTTCAACCGCTTCGAATCATGCCCCGCCGTAAGCCGGATCAGCCAGCTGCCGTCATACTGCACCGATGCCGCCGGCCAGGCGCGAAAGCCGACGGCTTCCAGGCGGCGGACATTCGGCAGGTCGGCTTTGGGATTCATGTCCTGCACTGAGAGCCTCGTTCGTTCAATGATGCGCATTCTGCCGAAGGATTTTTTCTCAGAAAGCGGGCTTTTGTCGAAGGGCATACCTTAAAGTACGCTCAAGACAAAAGCCCGCTTTCTGAGAAAAAAGCATCCGGCCCTCCGGGTTGGCTGAAATCGGCCGCCCACTGCGTCGGACGGCTTGACCGATGGTGATGGCATCGCTCCGCGCCATCCTTCTTGTGGATCGGCCGATTTGAGCCAACAGAATGCGCGTCATTGAACGAACGAGGCTCTAAATCAGCTCCGATAATCGCCGTTGATCTCGACATACTCCTTGGTCAGATCACAGGTATAGACCGTCGCCTTGCCGGAGCCGAGACCGATCTCGACGCGGATGGCGATATCCTGCTCCTTCATCACCGCCGTTGCCGCGGCTTCGGAATAGGACGGATCACGTTCGCCCTCGACGGCAACGCGAACATCGCCGAACCAGATCGCCAGCCGGTCGCGATCCGCCATTTCGCCGGACTTGCCGACGGCCATGACGACGCGGCCCCAATTGGCGTCTTCGCCGGCAACGGCCGTTTTGACGAGCGGCGAGTTGGCGATCGACAGGGCGATGCGCTTGGCGGCCTGATCGCTTTCGGCGCCCGCGACCGTGACCGCGACCATCTTGCGGGCGCCTTCGCCATCACGCACCACCTGCAGGGCAAGGTCGCGCAGCAGGTCGTTCAACGCGTCACGGAAGCCCTGAAGGGCCGGATCGGCAGCATCCGACACCTTCTTCTGGCCATCCCTGGCGGCCGCACCGGTGGCAAACAGCATCAGCGTGTCGGACGTCGAGGTGTCGCTGTCGACAGTAATGGAATTGAAGGTCGGGCCGGTTCCCTCGGACAGCAACACCTGCAAGGCTTCGGGCGCGATATCGGCGTCGGTGACGACGAAGGAGAGCATGGTCGCCATGTCCGGCGCGATCATGCCGGCGCCCTTGGCGATGCCGTTGATGGTGACCCTAACGCCGCCGATGTCGGTGCTGCGGGTCGAAACCTTGGGATAGGTGTCGGTGGTCATGATCGCCTTGGCGGCCTCGAACCAGAAATCGTCGGTCGCCTGAACCGTCATGTCGCCGAGAACGCCAGCGAACTTCGCCGCGTCGAGCGGCTCGCCGATCACGCCGGTCGAGGCAAGAAAGACTTCGCCGGTTGAGCAACCGACGGCTTGCGCCGCAGATTGCGCCGTGAGCTCGGTCGCCGCCTTGCCCTTCTTGCCGGTAAAGGCGTTCGCATTGCCGGAATTGACGACCACGGCGCGGGCAACGCCGCCCCGCAGGTTCTGGCGGCAGAAATCGACCGGGGCCGAGGGGCAGCGCGACCGGGTGAAAACGCCGGCGACGGCGGCCGGCTCATCGAAGACCATCAGCAGCACATCGTTGCGGTTCTTGTACTTGATGCCAGCGGCGGCGGTCGCCATGCGGACACCGCGCAGAGGCGGCATGTCGGCGAATGATTTCGGGGCAAGCGGAGAAACGGAACCGGACATGGATCTGCCTTTTAGCAAAAAGCCCGGCAAGCCGGGAAAGGAGAAATTGATTTCCAGGACAAGGGCCCCTCACCCTGACGCTCTCCCGCAAGCGGGGAGTGGCAAGACCGAATTTGCCGCTTGTCCCTTCTCCCCGCAAGCGGGGAGAAGGTGGTCGCCCTTCCTCTCAAAAAGGAGGGCCGGATGAGGGGCGCCTGATTAATTCGCAGTCTCGGGCTTGTTGGCTTCGTCATAGGCCTTCTTGAGCGCCGGATCGGTGATGTCGACGCCGGTCGCCTTCTTGGCGGTCGTCAGGAGGGCGATGTACTTGTCGCGCATGACGAGTTGCTTGACCTGCTGCTCGACCTGCGCGAGCGGCGGCGGCGCCTGCTTGCGCTTGTCTTCGAGCAGGATGACATGGAAGCCGAACTGGGTCTTCACCGGCGCTTGCGTGTACTTGCCCTTCTCGAGCTTGAAGGCGGCTTCGGAGAATTCCGGAACCATGCGGTCCTTGGTGAAATAGCCGAGATCGCCGCCGTCTGCCTTGTTCGGGTCGGTCGACTTTTCCTTGGCGAGTGTCGCAAAATCCTTGCCAGCGTCGAGATCCTTGATGATCGCCTTGGCTTCGTCCTCGGTCTTCACCAGGATATGGCGCGCCTTGACCTCCTCCTGTGGCGTAATCTTGGCGACTTCAGCGTCGTAGCGCGCCTTGACTTCTTCCGGCTTCACGGCGTCCACGACGTGCTTCTTGAAGAAGGCATTGTGCAGCTCGCGTTCGGTCAGATAGGCGATGCGCTGCTTGAAGGCCGCATCATCCTGCAGTCCTTCCTTGGAAGCATCCTTGGCAAGCAGCTTGACGTCGATCAGGCCCGAAAGGGCTGCAGCGCGCTTCTGCTCTTCCGGCAGCTGGGCGAGCTGCGGATCGAGGCCGGTAAGGGCCAGGTCGAGCTCGGACTTGTGGATCTCGGCATCGCCCACCTTGGCGATGACAGGATCGGCGGCATCCTGCGCGGTCGCCGGCGTCTGGGCGGCCATGACGGCAACCAGGGCAACCGCCGCAAGCATCTTGTATTTCAACATCCTCGTACCTTCCACCTGTGCTATCCGGAACCGTGCTCGCGGCCGGCCTGAAAAACGTTCCACATCATCAGATTGTGGCCGTTCTGTAGCCTTGGCGCGCCTCAACTCCCGTTGACATAATTCGACCCCCCTCTTATCTGTCACGCAACCTCGCGTCCAGAACAGTTCCGGGCGTTTCATAGTATTTCGCGGAAATTCCCCCGCGTTGGCGACATACAGGAAAGGACCATTCTTATGGTCAGTCTCGGCGGCCTCGCCCGCAAAATTTTCGGATCATCGAATGACCGGCGTGTGCGCGGCTACAAGGCCAGGGTGGATGCCATCAATGCGTTGGAAGCCGAAACCAAAGCGCTTTCCGACCAGGCACTGGCTGCAAAGACCGTGGAATTCCGCAAGCAACTCGCCGATGGCAAGACGCTTGACGACCTTTTGGTTCCAGCCTTTGCGGTGGTGCGCGAGGCCGCCCGCCGCGTCCTTGGCCTGCGGCCCTTCGACGTGCAGCTGATCGGCGGCATGATCCTGCACGAGAAATCCATCGCCGAAATGAAGACCGGTGAAGGCAAGACGCTGGTGGCGACGCTGCCCGTCTACCTCAATGCGCTCGCCGGCAAGGGCGTGCACGTCGTCACCGTCAACGACTACCTCGCGACGCGCGACTCCGGGATGATGGGCCGCGTTTACGGTTTCCTCGGCATGACCACCGGCGTCATCGTTCACGGGCTGACCGATGACCAGCGCCGCGCCGCCTATGCCTGCGACGTGACCTACGCGACCAACAACGAACTCGGCTTCGACTATCTGCGCGACAATATGAAGTATGAGCGCAGCCAGATGGTCCAGCGCGGCCACTTCTACGCCATCGTCGACGAAGTGGACTCGATCCTGGTCGACGAAGCGCGCACGCCGCTGATCATATCCGGCCCGCTCGACGACCGGTCCGAACTCTACAACACCATCGACAAGTTCATCCCTCTCCTGTCCCCGGAAGACTACGAGATCGACGAAAAGCAGCGCTCCGCCAACTTCAGCGAAGTCGGCACCGAGAAGCTCGAAAACCTGCTGCGTGAAGCAAACCTGCTAAAGGGCGAGACGCTCTACGATGTCGAGAACGTCGCGATTGTCCACCACGTCAACAATGCGCTTAAGGCCCACAAGCTCTTCCAGAAGGACAAGGACTATATCGTCCGCAACGACGAGATCGTCATCATCGACGAATTCACCGGCCGCATGATGCCGGGCCGCCGCTATTCGGAAGGCCAGCACCAGGCACTCGAAGCCAAGGAAAAGGTGACGATCCAGCCGGAAAACCAGACGCTGGCTTCGGTCACCTTCCAGAACTACTTCCGCATGTACAAGAAGCTCGGCGGGATGACCGGCACGGCGTCGACCGAAGCCGAGGAATTCGGCAACATCTACGGCCTCGAAGTCGTGGAAGTACCGACCAACCTGCCGATCAAGCGCATCGACGAGGACGACGAGGTCTACCGGACGGCGGAAGAGAAATTCAAGGCGATCATCGCCGAGATCATGGATAGCCACAAGCGCGGCCAGCCGATCCTCGTTGGCACGACCTCGATCGAAAAGTCCGAGCTTCTGGCAGGGCTTCTGAAGAAGACCGGGTTCACCAACTTCCAGGTCCTGAACGCCCGCTATCACGAGCAGGAAGCCTATATCGTTTCGCAGGCCGGCGTTCCAGGTGCCGTGACGATCGCCACCAACATGGCGGGCCGAGGCACCGACATCCAGCTCGGCGGCAACCCCGACATGCGCATCCAGCAGGAACTCGCCGATATCGAGCCAGGTCCTGAACGCGAAAGCCGCGAGCAGGTCATCCGCGCCGAAGTGCAGAAGCTCAAGGAGCAGGCACTGGCCGCCGGCGGTCTCTACGTTCTGGCGACCGAACGCCACGAAAGCCGCCGCATCGACAACCAGCTGCGTGGCCGCTCCGGTCGTCAGGGCGACCCTGGCCGCTCGAAATTCTTCCTGTCGCTGCAGGACGATCTGATGCGCATCTTCGGCTCCGACCGGATGGACGGCATGTTGCAGAAGCTTGGCCTCAAAGAGGGTGAGGCTATCGTCCACCCCTGGATCAACAAGGCTCTCGAGCGCGCCCAGAAAAAGGTCGAGGCCCGCAACTTCGATATCCGCAAAAACCTGCTGAAGTACGACGACGTCTTGAACGACCAGCGCAAGGTGATCTTCGAGCAGCGCATCGAGATGATGGATGCGACGGACATCTCCGAAACCGTCGCCGACATGCGCCACGAGGTCATCGAGGACATCGTCGCCAAGCGCATCCCGGAAAAGGCCTATGCCGAACAGTGGGATGCAGCCGGCCTGAAAACCGACGTGCTGAACTCGCTCAACCTCGACCTGCCGATCGTCGAATGGGCGGCCGAGGAAGGCATCGACGAGAACGACATCCGCGAACGGATCACTGCTGAGGCCGACAAGGCCGCCGCCGACCGCGCCGAGCGTTTCGGTCCCGATATCATGCTGTATGTCGAGCGCTCGGTCGTGCTGCAGACACTTGATCACCTCTGGCGCGAGCACATCGTCAATCTCGACCATCTGCGCTCGGTCATCGGCTTCCGCGGCTATGCCCAGCGCGATCCGCTGCAGGAATACAAATCCGAAGCCTTCGAGCTGTTTCAGGCGCTTTTGACCAATCTTCGCCAGGCCGTTACCGCACAACTGATGCGCGTCGAACTGGTGCGCGAAGCAGCCGAGGCGCCGCAGCCGGCACCACCGCAGATGGTCGGCCACCATATCGACCCGATCACCGGCGAGGACGATTTTGCCGACAGCATCAACCTGAATGTCGTTCCGCCGCAAAACCGCAATCCGCAGGATCCGTCGACCTGGGGCAAGATCGCCCGCAACGAAGCCTGCCCCTGCGGTTCCGGCAAGAAGTACAAGCACTGCCACGGGGCGTTCGAGGCGTAAGAGCCGTGCCCAGCTTGCATTTGCAGGGCAGTAAGGTTTATTTCTGGAGTGGCAGACGGGACTGCAATCCCGCCTGCCTATTGCTTATTTTACGAAGTTTACCCGGACGGCTATTGACCAGCCCGTCCGGGTTTTTCGCACCATAAGCGTGACGCTAAATGGCTTTTGCCACATAGATCACCTCCAGTTTCGACAGCAAGGCCGTTGCCACAGCCGGGGAGCCCGTCTTCCCGGTCGCGTTAGCTGGCCGGTTGCGCAAGCTGGTTTCGCGCACGCTGCTTGTGCCGTCGAATGCAACCTACAATAGCATATCGATTGTCGTTGTCAGCAGCGCGGCTGCTGCCTCGTTCTCCACCCTTTGTTAACGCTGTTCTGGCAAGACTGACGTCCTGTTTTGCGTAGTTTCGGGTACTCCCTTGTTCATGGCAGCGTGTCAAACGGCCGGACGAATATTGCCGCCCGCATTGCGGAGTTGGCTGTCGCCGCTGCTTGAAAAGCTCGGACCCGTCCTGACGAGCAATGATCCCAAGCATCTTGCCCAGCGCATGGCGCTCGTCGCCTTTGCCATCCGCGTCGTCAGCGCAGCCATCGCCTTCGTCTCGCAGATCATCCTCGCCCGCGTCATGGGCGACTTCGAATACGGCATCTTCGTCTTCGTCTGGGTCCTGGTCGTGCTGTTCGGCAATCTCTCCTGCCTCGGATTCCATACGGCAATCATCCGCTTCCTGCCGCAATACCACGCCCGAGGCGCACTGGCGGAAATCCGCGGGCTGACGACGACGGTGCGTATCTTTGCCCTGGTCTCGGCGACGGCGCTTGCGGTCGTCGGCATTGGCGGGCTCTGGCTGTTCGGCCACCGTATCGACGGCTACTATCTGGTACCGCTTTATCTCGGCATCTTCACACTGCCGATGATCGCGCTCGGCGATGTGATGGACGGGACGTCGCGCGCCCACAGCTGGGCGGTTTCGGCGCTGAGCCCAACCTATATCATCCGGCCGGTGCTCATCCTCGGCTTCATGCTGCTTGCCGTGGCGATCGGCGAGCCGCACACCGCGCAGACCGCGATGATCGCTGCCATGGCCGCCACCTATCTCACCAGCGCCACCCAGTTCTTCATCCTCACCTTTCGGCTGCGCCGGCGCTACCTCACGGGGCCGCGCCGGATCGAATTCGCCACCTGGATCCGCGTCGCCGTGCCGATCTTCCTGATCGAGGGGTTCGGCTTCATGCTGACCAATTCCGACGTCGTCATCGTCGGCCTCTATCTCGATCCGGAAAGCGTCGCGATCTATTTTGCTGCGGCAAAGACGATGGCGCTGGTGCATTTCGTCATGTTTTCCGTGAAAGCCGCCGCCGCCCCCCGTTTTTCGGCCGCCATGGCCAGTCCGGACCGCCAGCAATTGGCTGTCATCGCCGTCGAAAGCGCCAAATGGTCGTTCTGGCCGTCCCTCTGCGTCGGCAGTCTCGTCCTTCTTTGCGGCACCTTTCTGCTGTCCCTGTTCGGCCCAAGTTTCGTTTCAGGCTATCCGCTGATGGCGATCCTGTTTGCCGGCATCATGGCCAAGGCGCTGGTCGGTCCCGCCGAAGCCCTGCTCACCATGGCTGGCCGGCAGACGCTGTGCGTCGCCCTTTATGCCGGCGCCCTCGTTGCCAACTTGCTGCTCAACGTCACTTTGATTCCAATGTTCGGCCTGACAGGCGCGGCCTTTGCGACGACCGGCGCAATGGTGGTCGAGGCCATCCTTCTTCATGTCGCCGTTCGCCGCACCTTCGGCATCGTTCTCTTCGCCTTCGCCGACCCGCACACCAGACACATCAAAGGAGAGGCCACCCCACCATGACCGGCGGCAACACGCACATACCCGACGATGCCAACAGCCGGTCGGCGCGTATTCTCGGCGGCCTGGTTCCGCCGGCGCCCGATCGCCCGATCGCTGAAAACACGATCGACATCGGCCGCCCCGGCCGGCAGCTCTGCCTCTATCCGGCACGCCAGGGCTACGAACTGCAGGCGGAACTCGATTTCCTCTCCAACCGGGCGCTGGAGCCGAACGTCTTCTTTACCGGCCGCTTCCTGGCGCCCGCCATGCCGCGCCTGGAAGACCGCATCATCCGCCTGGCCCTGATCCGTGACAACGACGAGCGCCGCAGCCGCATCCGCTTCCTGATGCCGTTCTCGATCGAAAAGCCGGGGTTCTCGATCGGCGCGCCGATCATCCGCGCCTGGTCCAACCCGTTCGGTCCGCTCGGCGTGCCGCTGCTCGATGCCGAAGGCGCGGCAGAAACCATCGACAATCTCTACGAGGCTTTTGCCAGCCCTTCGGCCGGCCTGCCCGGCGTGCTCGTGCTTCCCGACGTGCGCCTGATGGGCAAGTTCGCCCAGCTCGCCCGCGCCGTCGCCATCGGCCGGAATCTGCCGCTGACCGTTACCGACACCTTTACCCGGCCAATGCTGGAAAGCCTGGAGGACGGCGAGAGCTACCTGCGGCACGCGATCAGCCCGTCGCATTTCCGCGAGTTGCGCCGCCAGTGGAATCGCCTGGAAGCCCTCGGCAGCGTGTCCTACAATGTCGCCCGCCAGCCGGCCGACATCCGTCTGCGGATGGAGGAGTTTCTGGCATTGGAAGCGAGCGGCTGGAAGGGCCGCCAGGGCACCGCCATGGTGCTCGACCGCTACCGCTCGGCCTTCGCCCGCGAGGCGATCACCAACCTGGCCGAAGCCGACAGCGTGCGCATCCACACGCTCGACCTCGACGGGCAGGCGATTGCGTCGATGGTCGTGTTCATGATGGCCGGCGACGCCTATACCTGGAAGACGGCCTATGACGAACGCTATGCGAAATATTCGCCCGGCAAGCTGCTCATGGCCGAGCTGACGGAATGGCATCTCGACGATGCCAACATCGTGCGTTCGGATAGCTGCGCGACGCCGGATCATGCCGTGATGAGCCGCTTCTGGGAGGAACGGGATGAGATGGGCACGCTGGTGATCGGTCTTGCCCAGAACCGGGACCGCGATGTGCGCCAGGTCGCCGCCCAGCTCCACCTCTATCGCAACACCCGCAACATGGCGCGGTTGCTGCGCGACAAGATCAGGGCACTGACGCCCCGGCGCTCGAAATGATCACGCCTGCGCAATTGCCCTGTCGCGCAGGATGCGGCGGATGACCTTGCCGGAGGTCGTCAGCGGCAGGCTGTCGAGGAATTCGATCTCGCGCGGATATTCGTGCATCGACAGCCGCATCTTGACCCAGTCGCGGATCTCGGCGGCAAGCTCGGCGCCTGCGGCATACCCCGGCTTCAGCACCACATAGGCCTTGACGATTTCGGTGCGAACCGGGTCGGGCTTGCCGATCGCCGCTGCAAGCTGGACGGCGGGATGACCGGCCAGACAGTCCTCGATCTCGCCTGGACCGATGCGGTAGCCTGACGAGGTGATGACGTCGTCATCGCGCCCGAAGAAGGTGATGTAGCCTTCGGCATCCTGAACACCCTGATCGCCGGTCGTCATCCAGTCACCGATGAATTTTTGCGCCGTCGCCGCCTCATTGCGCCAGTAACCGAGAAACATCACCGGATCGGGCCGGCGCACCGCGACCTGGCCGACGGTGCCGGCGGGAAGCTCCCTTCCCTCGGCGTCGATGATTGCCACCTCATGACCCGGTGCGGCCTTGCCCATCGAGCCGGGTTTCAGCACGCCGAGATTGGCAGCCGACGACAGGACGATGTTGCATTCGGTCTGGCCGTAGAACTCGTTGACGGGAACGCCGAAGGCCTCGCTTGCCTGCTCAAAGGTTTCGCGCCCGAGCGATTCCCCGGCCGAGCCGATGGTGCGCAGGTTGAGCCGGTAGAGAGAGCGGGGATTTTCGACCGACTTCATCAGCCGCAGGGCCGTTGGCGGGATGAAGGCGTTGCGCACCTCCATTTCCTCCAGAATGCGGAAAGCCATGTGCGGATCGAATTTCTGCCCGGGCGATGACACGACGGGAACGCCGAGCAGCAGCGACGGCAGCAGCGCGTTCAACAGCCCGCCCGCCCAGGCCCAGTCGGCCGGCGTCCACATCCGATCGCCCGGTTGCGGCAGGAAGGCGTGATGGAACTGGAAGCCGGGAATATGGCCAAGCAGGACGCGATGGCCGTGAAGCGCGCCCTTCGGCGGCCCGGTCGTGCCGGATGTGTAGATCATCATCGCCGGATCGTCCGGCGTCGTCTCGGCGGCAACAAAAACCGGAGCGTGGCCTTCCGCCAGCGCGGCAAAGGCGATGGTTGCCGGCGCTTCGCCATCGACAAGCACGACGCATTTCAGATCCGGCAACTGCGCGCGGATGGCCGCGATCTTTTCCAGGCCGAAACGATTGGTGACGACGGCCGCGGCACCTGCGTCACGCAGCCGATATTCCAGCGCTTCGATCCCGAACAGCAGCGCCAGCGGCAGGGCAATGGCGCCGAGCTTGTAGATACCGACGTGGGCGATCGCCGTTTCGAAGCTCTGCGGCAAAAGGATCGCGACCCGGTCTCCCGGCAGGATGCCCTCTGCCCGCAGACCATGGGCGAATGAGGAAGACCGGGCAGCAAAGGTGCCGTAGGTCAGCGACAGATGCGCCCCCTCGGGGCTGAAATGCTGAAGACAGACCCGTTCCGGCTCGCGCGCTGCCCAGGCATCGCTGACGGCGGTGCCGATATTGAATTTTTCGGGAATCTGCCAGCGGAAGTCCCGCCGCAGGTTCTCGTAGGTATCGCAGATCGGAAGCATGAACCCGCCGGAAAGAGGTGTTGTTGCAGTGCAACTAACACTTCTGTGGGAGAGACTTCAACTCTGGACGTAGCGTCCGCCGCCGGTTTGCGACTTTACCGCGATTACATTCTAAAATACTAATTTAGGTAATTTATTCAAATTTGCGGGAGGATATTTGCGTGGCGACTTTTACATCCTTTTTTCCCGGCGGCGTAAATCCGGACCATTACCTCCCGCCCCTGCCGGGATTCGACTACATGCCGTTTTTCGAGGAGATCGTCAAAGCCAATGAGGCTGTCCGCACCGCCACGACATCGACAGACATCTGGTACAACCTGACGAACGGATTGAAACTGAAACTGGTCGGCACCGGTTTCACCTTTGATTCCTCGGAGGACCCGATCGGCGGAACGATTACCGCCATCGAGATCTATCTCAACGACGGCACGACAAAGATGCAGACGCTGACGGGCTTGAATATCCTGCTCGCGGCCTTCGACGATGCCGTCGATACCCTCAGCCAAAACGGGATCGCACGGCTGCTGATGAATGGAAACGACATTCTGAAAGGCAGTGCCGGCAACCAGGACCTCTACGGATATGGCGGCAACGACAAGTTCATCGGCGGTTCCGGCAACGATTTCGTCTGTGGCGGCGAAGGCAAGGACACCTATGACGGCAACGGCGGCAGTTTCGATACGCTCAATTTCGACGATGCCTACTTTACGCCTTCAGCCTTCCGCGGCATCAATCTGGATGCAACCGCCAAGACGGTCATCGACCCCTGGGGCAACAGCGAAACGGTCACCGAGTTCGAACAGTTTCGCGGAACCCAGTTCGCCGATATATTCAAAGGCTCCGGCGTCAGTGAATCATTCATGGGGCTTGGCGGCGCCGACAAGATCAACGGCGGCCTCGGTTCCGACGTGGCCCTGTATCATCGCGACGACCGGCGCGGCGGCACAGGCAACGTGACCGTCAATCTCCAGACCGGCAAGGCGATCGACGGCTTCGGAAAGATCGACACGCTGACCAGCATCGAGAACGTGCGCACCGGCGGTGCGGCAGACAAGCTGACAGGCAATTCGGTCGCGAATATCCTCAGGGCAGGCGGCGGCAACGACTTGCTCGCCGGTGGACTGGGCAAGGATATGTTGCTCGGAGAAGGCGGCAGGGATACCTTCCTCTTCAACACCACGCTTAACAAATTTACAAACGTCGACAAGATCGTGGATTTCAACGTCATTGACGACACGATGCGCCTCGACAATGCGATCTTCACGCAGATTTCCGGTACTCGGACGCTGACATCGGCGCAATTCTACAAAAGCGCGGCGGGCGTTGCCCATGATGGGTCCGACCGCATCATCTACGAGACCGATACCGGAAAACTGTTTTATGACAGCAACGGCAGTGCCGCCGGAGGCTCCGTGCTTTTTGCGACGATCAGCAAGAACCTTGCCCTGACGGCCGCCGACTTCTTCATCATCTGACGCGTGCCGGCCGGCTGCGGCCAAGAGCAGTCTTACGAAGCAAAGATCGCCTCGCGGCTGAGGCGATCGCTGAGGGCCCCGAGCAGTTCATCCTGGGTGGTGTACCCCGCAAAAAATAGCTCGATCACAGCACCGGCGGCGCTGACACCCTCCTGACTGCGCAGGCGAATGCTTCGTTCCGCACACCAGGAGAACAGGGCGCCGGACAGCGCTTCGACATCCTCGAGACCGCCGGCGGACGTAACAGACTGGGACATATTCGATCTCCATGTGCCGATTAGGGATGTGCCGATTGGGGCTGACCTGCTTCAGACTGAGCGTCCATAAGAATTTTTGCAATCACGATGCAGAGTGGCGGTTAACAGCCTGCAGGACCTGTGCTGAATTGGGGCAAACGGTCTGCACTATCCACTGCAGGAACAACGCAAGATTGCATATCGATTAAGCAAGTTGCGCTCTGCGCGCATCAGCCAATGCCGGATACGAGCCTAGATGCCGTCATTCCCCCATGTCCGGTACATAGAGGCACTTGGTCCGGCCCTTGGGGCCGAAATCGTTGAAGGCGGCACAACGGTGGAACTGGCCGTCGGGGGAGCGCTTGAGGGGCCAGGTATTGTAACTGATGATCTCGCCGGTCGTCCGCACCAGCCATCCCTTCTTGGTCGGCGTCACGTCGCTTGCCGCTATCGGCTTGCAATCGCGTCCGGCGCAGCAGGCGACTTCGTAGATATCGTGCGACCATGCCGGCACGCTCAGGCAAAGCCAAACCAAGAGTGCCAATGTCCTGCCCACAGGAAACTCCTCCGTGCTGCTCAGTTGGTTGGCTTGCCCGCGGCTTGATCTCTTGCGGTCGACGGCCTGGGTAAGCTTCGACTTTCACACCAACCCTGCGAGGAGGCAACATGCGCAAATGGGATTTTTCGCTCCGATCGTCCGGCAGCATTCCCTGGAGGTCGGCTGCGGACCACGCGTCAAGAGCGCTTTCGCTGTAATAACCGATGCTATTCGACCAGCATACAACCGCCGCCGACGCGTTTCCATCGGTCGTCGGCGTTGTTCATCACTCTAAAGCATTAGTGCCTAACACCTCTGCCGCATTGCTTGCTGCAACCGGAAGATAGTAAGCTGAGCGAGTCGGCTACGGCCATAGGGGTCAGCGCTTCCGGTGGTGTTTTTCGCGCTGGCCCCGCCCAACTCTTTCCAAGCCCTGTTACCGACCGGGGTTTGTGCCCGAGGGTCATCCGATGCGCGGGCACCCTTCACGATTGGCAAGACGCAGGGTCGTGTATTCACCGCGACGGCCGATGCCGTCAACGACGATCTGCCGGCGTCCGATGGACGTCACAGCGGGATCGCGCATTCCCAGCCTGTAGGCGCGGCGGAGGGCTTGTCGTTGGCTGCAGCCGCCCCGCCATTCATAGTCCCTGCGATATGGCTCTCGGTATTCCACGTCAGGGCCGCCCGGTCCAATGTACAGGTCCAACCCTTGCGCCAGCGGAGCAGACGGCAGCGCGGTCAGGACACCCGCAACAACCAATGCCGCAGCGAGACGCTTATCAACCACTCTTGTCATAACTTCCTCCTGCACTCGATCGTTCTCGATAAAGACTAACGAAATCACGAAAAATAGGTTCCGCGACGCGGCCCTTGACCTGCTCAACCACAGGAACATAATAGGAACAGAAGCGGCGATGCAGCCGCCAATCTGAAAAGTTGTCCACAGGATATCCACCGTCTTTCCACAGCGGAAAGGCGTATCGACGGCGGGACGCCGAGCTTGGAACGGGAGGATCTCAGGCGCCGGAGCACAGCACTGCCGCTGGACCGATGTCGCGGCGACGCCGGCCCGACGTCCGGGGGACGCACCACCCCGCAAAACTAACGCGCGGGGTGGATCAGGTCGCGCCGCATTCACAAACCAGCATTAGCATCTTCTGAAATCAATGGCTGCAGCGTTTCGGCCACAGTCAGATGCTGACGTTAACCTCTTACCCGGCGCGACCGCACAATGGGAGGCTGCGGCACGCGTCGTGCACGGCTTTGCGGGGGGATTCAGATGACGAGGCGATCTGTCGGATCGGCGAATAGGTCCAAAAAACGGCAGCACCCTCCCGCTTTTCCAGAAAGAGGTTCATTGGCGGTGCAGCAGGGATGGCACGCGCTTGAGCAACACTGACAACCTCCAAGCTACTGTCGATCGCATTGCCTTTATATCGCGCGCTTGCAGCTCAATTTTTTCATTCGCCGCAGCAAGCATCTCATCCAGTATACGATTGGCGTTTTGCGCCTCAAGAACCTGACTTTCGGCCCGCCCGAGCTCACCTATCGTCAAATTGGCGCGATCCCGCGACTCCGCAAGTTCGTTGCATGTGGCTGATAACTTCTCCTCCACCTGCGCCAGGTATGGCCTCACCGCTTGAATGTCTTCCCAGGCCAATCGCGCGATAAGGTCGGACGTCGCGCCTCGAATTTTCTCGCACCAGCCCTCCGGATCAGCACGCATGTGGCCTGCATAGACCTCTTGCTCAGTTTTCCCGTCAGGCACTGAAACGCGCAGAGGTGATGGCCACCAGGTCACCTGATCAGCAACATCCAGCGCGGTCGCAAATTCGGGCATTCGCGCATATCGCGAGGCCATGCGTTTGGCGCTGAAATGAAGGACAGTTGGTGTACGGCAATAGAAGATGGGCTGGTTTGGATTTTCCCGAATTATCCTGCGCCAAAGGATCCAGTCGGCAGCAGATTCCACATCCTCAGGCCAAGCATCTCTGACCGGAAGGCTATCCGCGCGATAGAGAAAACAGCTCGCCGGTATACTGTTCCGGCGCTCCATAAAGGTTGCGAGCTCATCATCTGCCGTCAAGTTCGTCATGAACGGAGCGGAAATTCCGTCAGTCGAGACCCAGAGCGCCTGGCTGTAAGCCAGCGCGCTGCCCGCTTGCAGTCCTTTCAACAACATCTCCAGGTGGTCAGGGAACAGCAGATCGTCGTCAGCGGCGAATCCGATGTATTTTCCCCTCGCCTCCCTCATCGCCACGTTTCGATTGGCGTAGCCGAAGAATGGTGCCTTGGGCAGATCAAAGAATCGAATTCTCTGGTCGCGGAAGCTTGAGACAATTTCGGCTGTTCCTGGCGCGCAACCGTCGCCCACCACCAACAACTCAAAGTCCTCGACTGATTGGGCCAGCACTGATTGGATTGCGAAGCCAATCACGTCCGTGCGTGAGTGGGTCGGCATAAGGATTGAGATACCGGGTCGGCCTACCATCCCTTTGCATCTCCAAAACTATAGGGAATCAGATCTGTATCCAACGGGAGACGGTATTTGTCCGGGTTGGAATGATCGTATTGTATTGTTGGGAAATTCAGAACAACCACGTCTGTTGTGCCGATGTTGCGGTCAGCATGCCACACGAACTTCGGTACATTGACCAGCCGTGGGCGGGACCCAGACAGGTAAATTTTGCAGATTTTGCCGCAAGTGGTTGATTCAGGCCTCGGATCAAATAGCACGAGTTCCATCTCGCCGCTCAGCACGAAATAGCGGTCCTCATGCAACTTATGTAACCCCCAACCCTTCACAAGCCCGGGCCGGATTGTGAAGGCATAGGAAAAGACAAGCGGATCGCCGTGCCAGCCCCATCGCGGATCGAATATTTCGGTGACGCTGCCGCGATCATCGTCATGTCGAATACTATCGTGGAAGGACATTCCATCCAGTAAAGGAGCAGTACTTCGACGTTGGTCATCGACCGTTCGCTGATCCTGGGCTGCGGCCGCCAAGGTAGATTGAAGTAACTCTGCTCGGTTATTTAACTCTAAGCCGTCTCGCACGTCCTTGCTCCTCACAGCGGGTGTCAGTTGCAACTCCTAACATCACAGTACGGTTGTGCGCTAGACGGCCCACATGTGCGGCGGTGCTCCAGCACAGTGTTCAAATTAAGTCCTGGCTTGATCTTCGCGCCAATATAGAAAGACGCCGGCGGCCGAGATGAGAGCGAGCGTGATCGCCAGATTTTTGCCAGGGTCTTTTTGATGATGGGCATTAATCTCAAGGGTGTTCCGTGGATTTTGGGTGCAGCAGAGATCTGCGCCGAGGGGAAAGGGGATCGATCGTCGGGCCAAGACAGTTGAGGTTAGACGGCGCAGCGTGTATGGGTGCGCGCGCTACCGAGTACTCGACACAGGGAAGAGCTTAAGCGAATGGTTTCCACTCTTCAGCTGGGATTGACAAGGCAGATCCGCGTGATCACGGCCTTAATGATCCGTGAAGCCAGGCTACGCAACAGCAAGCACGCGTTCAGTCAGTTGTTTGACGTGCTTGAGGCCGTTGTGTTTATCGTGGCTCATTTGATCATTTTCACCTATCTGCACCGCGAGCTCTTGATAGGCGACAGTCTTCTCTTGTTCGTTACGACAGGCGTCCTGCCGGTATTGCTGTTCCGTACAATCAGCCTGAGAGCAGCCTCAGCCATAGAGGCGTCCAAGTCTGTAACAAGCATACCCACCGTTCAACCTGTAGATTATGCAATCGCTAGAAGCTTTGTGGAACTCCTTTCCTTTGGGCTGATGTTCACGGCTTTCTTTACGTTCATCGATTTATTTGAGATCTCACGGTACGCATTGCCCTACAATCCGCTCGCGCTGGTGCAATTCATACCTCTGCTTTACCTGTTTTCATTTGGCCTAGGCCTAATTAACTCTTTCATTATATATATATTCCCGCTGTGGAAATTTATATGGTCCATGTTTTCCCGAGTTCAAATTTTCTTTAGCGCAGTCTTCTTTATCCCGGAATACATGCCTCCGCAGCTCAAAAATATACTGTCGTACAATCCAATAATGCATTTTGTTTCGTTATTCAGGACGGCATTTTACCCGACTTACCCCACCCACCTTCTTTCCATCAGTTATATAGCCTTGTGGACGTGCTGCGTTCTGGTGCTTGGGCTGGCGATTGAAAGAAACCTGAGAAACCAAAGGGCATCCCACTGACGGGATTTGGGGCTTTCGCGTAGGGAAGCCGCAAGATCGTCCCAGTTGCCAAGTACGAAATCTGACTTTGCCGCCATCCCCTTCGCCGTTGCTGCCTTCCGCCAGGGGTAACGCTTTGGCTTGCCGATCGAATTGAAGTAGTTCCGCTAATAGGTATTGGTGCCCCATGCCGGAATCGAACCAGCACTCCTTTCGGAACTCGATTTTGAGTCGAGCGCGTCTACCAGTTCCGCCAATGGGGCACGGATACCGTCGAGGTAGCAAAAAGCGTGTACACGAACCGTTTCGCGCCGGTCAACCGGGATTTTGACGATCGGGCCTGCCGGAATCACAAAACTGTGCGCTTCGCAGGTGCAGCACATCATTTACAGCATCGGCAATCCTGCCTAAAAGGCTTCGAGATTAACTGGAAAGCCCGCATGCTTCGTAGCCTTTACGACTGGACAATGTCGCTCGCCGCCCGGAAATCCGCTGAAGTCTGGCTGGCGGTCATAGCGTTCGTCGAAAGCTCCGTCTTCCTCGTTCCTGCCGACGTCCTATACCTGCCGATGGCGCTCGCCCGGCCGGAGCGCGCCTGGCGCTATGCGTTGGTTGCGACGGTCGCGTCGGTGCTCGGCGGCATCGCCGGCTGGTATATCGGCCACTACGCCTTCGAGACGCTGGCACGGCCCATCCTGCAGTTCTACGGCAAGCTGGAAGCCTTCGAACACTTGAAGGCATCGGTCGGCTACGAGACGCTGGTGCTGCTCCTGGTAACGTCGGGCCTTGCGCATTTGCCGCCGATCAAGGTGGTGACGATCCTTTCCGGCGCCGCCAACATCAATCTCGGCCTGTTCATCATCTCGGCAATCATCGCCCGCGGCGCACGCTTCTTCGTGCTCGCCTGGCTGCTGCGCCGCTACGGCGAGGAAATCCGGCATTTCATCGAAAAGCGGCTGGGCATGCTGGCGGCGGCCGTTGCCGGCCTGCTGATTGCCATGTTTGCCGCCTATCGTTTCCTTGCCTGAGACGACGCCCAATGGAGCTTTCCTTGAGCCATAGCCAGACACAGCCGGCCCGCGGCCTTGCTGCCTCCCTTATCGCCACGCTCGGCATGGCGGCAACCGTCGGCGGCGCGCTCGCCTTCGAGCATATCGGCGGCTATATCCCCTGTGCGCTCTGCCTGATGCAACGCACACCCTATTACTGGGGCATCCCGATCGGCATTCTCGCCATCGTGACATCGATTGTGAAACTGCCGGTCTGGCTGACGCGGTCGCTGCTTACGATCGTCGGCATCCTGATGCTGGTCGGTGCCGGGCTCGGCGTCTACCACGCCGGCGTCGAATGGCATTTCTGGGAAGGCCCGGCGACCTGCGCGACATCGGCTTCGGGCGTCTCCACCGATGTCGGCGACCTGCTCGGCGATCTCGACAGCAAGCACGCCCCCTCCTGCACGGATGCGGCGCTGCGCGTTCTCGGCCTTTCCTTCGCGGGATGGAACGTCATCGCCAGCCTCATCCTGGCTGCCATCGCCCTGCGCGGTGCCGCTAGAGCATGATGCCGAAAAGTGTAAGCGGTTTTCGGACGACATCATGCGCTACTTCTTTGATTCCAGAGCGGATTCAGATTTTAGGTCGACTCGACCTAAAATCATCCGGCTCTAAGGCATAAAACAGCATCAGCTTCGACTTACGCTGCTCGTGCTCGTCCATTCAATGTGCGTGACGCTGTTCCGTCAAGGCTGCAGTTCGACATCCCAGTAGAGATAGTCCATCCAGCTGTCATGCAGATGGTTGGGCGGGAAGAGCCGGCCGTTGTTGTGCAGGTCCTGCACCGTCGGGTGGAACGGCTTCTGGTGGGGGAACATGCCCGCCTGGCGCGGCAGCTTGCCGCCTTTGCGCAGATTGCAGGGCGAACAGGCGGCCACGACGTTCTCCCAGGTGGTCTGGCCGCCGCAACAGCGCGGAATCACATGGTCGAAGGTCAGGTCATCCGGCGAGCCGCAATACTGGCACTCGAACCGGTCACGCAGGAAAACGTTGAACCGGGTGAAGGCCGGATGGCGCGACGGCTGGACATAGCTTTTCAGGCAGACGACGCTTGGCAGGCGCATGGTGAAGCTGGGCGAGGAAACCTGGTGGTCGTATTCTGCGAGGATATGCACACGGTCTAGAAAAACGGCCTTGATCGCGTCCTGCCAGGACCAAAGCGACAAGGGGTAGTAACTCAGCGGCCTGTAGTCAGCGTTCAGCACGAGCGCTGGAAGGCCGTGTGGTGAGACTGCAATCGTCAAGCCAGTATACTCCTGCTCGATTCGGCACCTGCACCTTCTATATTAGGCGCGTTGCGTCAGGATTGTGAAGCCAAAAGGAAAAAGGAAACAAAAGATTCGCTTTTTACCTTATGGCGCCACCGGCAGGCCGTCCCGGCGCATCTCGGTCGCATAATAGGCCCAGAAAAGCCTCGCGGCGACACTGCGCCACGGAGCCCAGAGCTCCGTCAGCGAATCAAGCTCGCGCGCCGAGGGTCTGACCTCCAGCGTCAGCGCGTGGCCGACGGCATTCTGCAGCGCCACGTCGCCGACCGGAAAGACGTCGGGATGACCGGCGCAGAACAACAGGTAGACCTCCGCCGTCCAGCGTCCGACCCCCTTGATCGAGGTCATTTCGCGAATGGCGACGCTGCCGTCGATCTCGCAAATCGCCGCGAGATCGAGCTCACCGAGCGCCACGGCCCTTGCAACGGCGCGCAGGGCATCTGCCTTGGCGTGCGACAATCCGAGTTCGCGGCAATCCTCGTCGCTCGCCGCAAGGACCGTCTCGGCCGTGATGTCGCCGAGCTTCTCTTCCATGCGCCGCCAGATCGCCGCGGCACTCGCCTTCGAGACCATCTGCGAGACGATGATATTGGCGATGCCGCGATAGCCGGGCTCGGCGCGGCGCAACGGCACCGGTCCGGCCTTGGCAACCACCGGCTCCAGTCGTGCATCGAGCATCACCAGCCCTTGCAACCCGGCGGCGATATCCTCATGCGTGCGGATGATCCGCATTTCCCACCCTCCAACGCAAAGCGGCGTTCACGCGATTCTCCACCAACGGAATGAAACGAATGGCCCGGCGCCTTCTTCCATGGCAAGAAGAAAGCATGAACGCGCCATTGCCAAAACAACCGGTCTTTCGATTCGCGCCGAGCCCCAACGGCCAGCTTCACCTCGGTCACGCATTGTCGGCCATTCTCAACCATGACATGGCGAAGGCGACGAGCGGACGCTTCCTGCTGCGGATCGAGGATATCGATCTTACCCGCTGCACGCCGGAATTCGAAGCCGGGATTTATGACGATCTCGGCTGGCTCGGATTGTCATGGGAAACACCGGTGCGCCGGCAATCCGAGCATCTCGATCTCTACCGGCAGGCACTCGGCCGATTGATCGACCGGGGCCTGGTCTATCCCGCATTCCTGACGCGTGGTGCGATCAAGACCGCGGTTGCGGCGTTCGAAGCCAAGGGCAAGGCCTGGCCGCGCGATCCGGACGGCGCACCGCTCTATCCCGGTGAGGAGCGCAAGCTCTCCGCCGCCGGGTGGCAGAGGATGCTTGCCGCAGGCAAGCCGCATGCGTGGCGGCTCGACATGGACAAGGCAATTGCCGAGCTGGACGCGCCGCTGACCTGGCAGGAAACCGGCGCCGGCCCGAACGGCGAAACGGGCCAGATCGCCGCCGATCCGGCGGCCTGGGGCGATGTCGTCCTGTCGCGCTCCGACGCACCCTCGAGCTACCATCTCGCGGTCACGATGGACGATGCGATGCAGGGGGTGACGCATGTGGTGCGCGGACGCGACCTCTATCATGCGACCGCGGTGCACCGGCTGCTGCAACGATTGCTCGACCTTCCCGAGCCCGTCTACCATCACCACCGCCTGATCCACGGGCCGGACGGGCGCAAGTTGTCGAAGAGCAACAAGGACACGGGGATTGCGGCTTTCCGGGAAGCCGGAAAGACGCCGGACGATGTTCGGGCGTTGATCCTATAGAATATTTTCCTTGCGGGTTTCCGCCGCCTGCGTCCCGCTCTCCCTCGTGCCCCTGAAGCTGCGCATCACCATGCGTTTCACCTTGTATTTCATGATCGCCGCATTGATCTCCGCGCCGATGATGAAGATGGCGCCGACGATGTAGAGGAAGACCAGTGCGATCATGATCGAGGCGAGCCCGGCATAGGTCGAAACATAGTTGGCGAAGGTGGCCAGATAGGAGGCAAAGACGTAGGCGCCGATCGACCAGGCAACCAGCGTCAGGGTGATGCCGGGCAGCACATCGAGGATTTTTCGGTGTCCGTCGGGCAACCACAGGTGGCTGACGATCAGCCCGGTCGTCAGCATGACGAAGACACCGGCAAGGCTCCAGCTGTCGAGCAGCGCCAGAAGATTGTTGAACCATGGCAGGTAGGTTCCGGCATAGCGGATGGCCAGCGGCACCGCCACCAGAAGGATGCTGACCATGGCAAGCACCAGGACGCCCGCCAGCACGAAACCAAGACTGGCCACGCGCGTCTTGTACCACGGCCTGCTTTCGGCGACGCGGTAGGCGCGGTTGAGCGAGATCCGCAGCGCCTCGACGCCGTTCGAGGCGAAGTATGCGGCCGCCAGCACCGATACGGTCAAAAGCCCCCCGCGCGGGATGGTCAGCACCCGCACGACCTCGTCGGAGATCGGCTTGGCAATCGATTCGGGCCAGGTATCGAAGATGAAATGCACGGCGGTGGTGGCAAACTGGTCGGCGCCGAGAAAGCTGCCGAGCGCCGTGCCGAAGATCAGGAAGGGAAAGATCGCCAAAAGGGTGGAAAGCGCCACATGGCTCGCCATCGCCCAGCCGTCATCCTCGCTGAAATGCCAGAGCGCGTCGAAGACGACCTTCCAGGCTATGCGAATGAAGGCCGGCATTTCCTCTCCACTGTTGCGCGATGCTGTTCGGATTGTAACCTGTTAATGAATATGGGAAACCGGGCGGTAATTTCTACAGGGTTCGAACAGAATGACCGACCGTCGCTCGATAATCGTCACCGGCTGCTCTTCCGGCATCGGAGCCTGGTGCGCCCGGGCACTCGCCAGCGACGGCTGGCGGGTGTTTGCGACTGTCCGGCGGGTGGAGGATCTGGGGCCACTGGAAAGCGACGGCATTGAAGCCTTCCTTATGGACTATACCAAACCGGACACCATATCGTCTCTTGTAGAACAGGTGCTTGCCCGCACTGGCGGAAGGCTGGACGCGCTGTTCAACAACGGCGCCTATGGTCAGGCTGGCGCGGTCGAGGACCTGCCGGTGGAAGCTCTTCGTCTACAATTGGAAACCAACGTCATCGGCTGGCACGACCTGACGCGGCAGGTCATCCCGGCCATGCGGGCGCAGGGCCACGGTCGCATCGTGCAATGCTCATCCATTCTCGGCATCGTGCCCTATCGATGGCGGGGCGCCTACAATGCGTCGAAATTCGCACTCGAAGGCCTGACGCTGACGATGCGCATGGAGCTTGCCGGAAGCGGCATCGAGGTGAGCCTGATCGAGCCCGGGCCGATCACATCGCGCTTCACCGCCAATGCGGTCGCCTATGTCGAGCGCTTCATCGACATCAAGGGCTCGGTGCACGCCAAGGAATATGAACGGCAGATGCGGCGCCTGAAAGGCGAGAGCGGACCTGCCAGAGGCAAGCTGGGGCCGGATGCGGTCTATGCTGCGCTGAAACGCGCATTGACGGAAAGGAAGCCGAAGCCGCATTACATCGTGACGCAACCGGCCAAACAGGGCGCAATTCTGAAAAAACTGCTTCCGGCCGCTCTGTTCTATCGGATCATCGGCCGTCTCGGCTGAAGGGAAAGACGAGGTAATCACATGAACAGTTTTATGACCGGTCTGAGCCTGCTTGTCATGGGCCTCGTCGTCATCGTTCTCATCCGCGGCCTGATAAACATGATGCGAGGCGGCGACGGCAATACCTCCAACAAGCTGATGCAGGCGCGTGTGTTTCTGCAGGCGGTGGCGATCGTTCTGATCATGCTGACGCTGTGGATCACCGGCGGGGGTCGCTGAACGATGGTGAAGCTCAACAAAATCTACACGCGGACCGGTGATGACGGCACGACGGGTCTCGCCGCCGGGCCGCGCCGGCTGAAAAGCGATCTGCGTGTCGAAGCCTACGGCACGATCGACGAGGCCAATTCCTTCATCGGACTGGCGCGCCAGCAGACCGCCGAGTTCACGGATCTCGACGCGATGCTGATGCGCATCCAGAACGACCTCTTCGACCTCGGCGCCGATCTTTCGACGCCGGACACAGGCGAGACGCTGGCTTACGAGCCGCTGCGCATCATCGCGGCGCAGGTAATCCGGCTCGAAACTGAGATCGACGCCTTGAACGCCGAGCTCGATCCGCTGCGCTCCTTCGTGCTGCCAGGCGGCAGCGGCGCGGCGGCGGCGCTGCACATTGCCCGCACGGTCGCCCGGCGAGCCGAGCGGCAGATGGTCGAACTGGCGCGGATGGAGGGTGAGGCCGTCAGTCGCGAAGCGCTCGCCTATATCAACCGCCTGTCGGATTTCCTCTTTGTCGCGGCGCGCTGGACGAACGGCAAGGGCAAGTCGGATGTGCTTTGGGTTCCGGGAAAAAACAGGTAGCCTCGTGACGCTACCAGCCTACAGGGGATTTCATGTTCATACCGCTGCACGACGCGAATTCCCTGAAGCACATCAAGGTCCAGTATGTCACGATCAGCCTGATCATCGTCAATGTGGCCATGTGGCTGCTCACCGGGCCGCTCATGGTGCCGGAGGCCTTTTCCAACGCCACCATCCTCGGGCTTGGCTACATTCCCGCCATCGCCTTCGAGCATGCGCAACTGACACCCGAGCTCGTGCTGGTGCCGGACGGGGCCACCTACGTGACCTATGCCTTCCTCCACGGCGACTTCTGGCATCTGGCCGGCAATATGCTGTTCCTGTGGGTGTTCGGCGATAATGTCGAGGATGCGCTCGGACATGTTCGCTACCTGATCTTCTATCTCCTGTGCGCGGCCGCTGGCGCCCTGACTCACGGCCTGGCCAACACGGCATCCGAGGCGCCGCTGATCGGCGCTTCCGGCGCGATCTCCGGCGTCGTCGCCGCCTATTTCCTGCTGCATCCGAAAGTGCGCGTCTGGGTGCTGGTGCTGTTTCGCATTCCGCTGCCGCTGCCCGCCTTCATTCCGCTCGCCTTATGGATCGGCCAGCAGTTCTTCATGCTCGTGGCGGATCCCGAGAGCGGCGTCTCGTGGGGCGCGCACGTCGGCGGCATCATCGCCGGGCTTGTCCTGGTGGTCATTTTGCGACGCCGGGACGTGCCCCTGTTCGACCGTACGATCGTTACCCCGCGCGCCGTCCAGCATGTCGAGGCGACGCCCGCCATGTCATCGCCCATGCCAGCAGAGCGCACAAGAAAGCCCACGCCTTGGGGAAGGCCGTCCTGAACGGTGTCCGGGACACCTGAAGGATGTCGGTTGAAAACAGGCCCTTAGCGACGGTCGAGATGTCTTCTTTTGACAAAGGGCCGCAAACTTCTGCCCTGCGATTACGATTCAATATTGACGCACACGTAAACGTAAGTAATTTTCCCGCTTCATTCTTTTGGCCGCGGGAGAGGCAAAGATTGTAATTGGAGAAAAAACGCGTATCGATGTCGCCAACCGACAATCAGGCACCTGCGTTAAAGCGCATTTTCTCGGCAAACGTCTTGTAAGGAAGGACACTATGAAAGTTCTTGTCACCGTGAAGCGGGTCGTCGACTACAACGTGAAGATCCGGGTGAAGCCGGATGGATCGGGTGTCGAGCTTGCCAATGTGAAGATGTCGATGAACCCGTTCGACGAGATTTCGGTCGAGGAGGCTTTGCGACTGAAGGAGGCCGGAAAGGCGTCGGAGGTGGTGGTCGTCTCCGTCGGTCCGGCCAAGGCTGAAGAGACGCTGCGCACGGCGCTGGCCATGGGCGCCGACCGGGCGATCCTGGTCGAGACGGATGATCAGGTCGAGCCGCTCGCCGTCGCCAAGATCATCAAGGGCGTCGCCGAGGCCGAACAGCCGGGACTGATCATCGTCGGCAAGCAGGCGATCGACGACGATTCCAACCAGACCGGCCAGATGCTGTCGGCCCTGCTCGGCTGGGCGCAAGGCACCTTCGCCTCCAAGATCGAGATTGCCGACGGCAAGGCTGCGGTCACCCGCGAAGTCGACGGCGGCCTGCAGACCATCGAAGTCAAACTGCCTGCCGTGGTGACGACGGACCTGCGCCTCAACGAACCGCGCTATGCCTCGCTGCCGAACATCATGAAGGCGAAGAAGAAGCCGCTCGACAAGAAGACGCCGGCCGATTTCGGCGTCGATACGACGGCCCGCCTCAAGGTGCTCAAGACCGAGGAGCCGTCGGGCCGTAAGGCCGGCATCAAGGTCAAGTCCGTCGCCGAACTGGTCGACAAGCTGAAAAACGAAGCCGGCGTGCTTTAACGGTCCAGGAAAAGGGAGACTTCATCATGGCCATTCTTCTTCTGGCAGATCACGACAACGCAACCCTGTCCGACCAGACCGCAAAGGCCCTGACGGCCGCCACCAAGATCGGCGGCGACGTGCATGTGCTGGTTGCCGGCGCGGGCTCGCAAGCCGCCGCCGATGCGGCCGCCAAGCTCACCGGTGTTTCCAAGGTTCTGCTCGCCGACAGCAGCGATCTTGCCAACAATCTCGCCGAGCCCTTGGCGGCGCTGATCGTCTCGCTCGCGGGCGCTTATGACACCATCCTCGCGGCCGCCACCTCGGTCGGGAAGAACGTCCTGCCGCGTGTTGCAGCATTGCTCGACGTCGTCCAGATCTCGGAAATCACCGAGGTGATCTCGGCAGACACGTTCAAGCGGCCGATCTATGCCGGCAATGCCATCCAGACGGTGCAGACGAGCGAGCCGAAGAAGGTGATCACCGTGCGTACCGCATCCTTCGCCTCGGCTGGCGAAGGCGGCTCGGCGCCGGTGGAAACCGTCGCGGCCGCCGCCAATCCGGGCCTGTCCAGCTTTGTCAAGGACGCGCTGTCCTCGTCCGACCGGCCGGAACTGACCTCGGCGAAGGTCATCATTTCCGGCGGCCGGGCGCTCGGCTCGGCGGAGAAGTTCCAGCAGGTCATCCTGCCCGTCGCCGACAAGCTTGGTGCCGCAGTTGGTGCAAGCCGTGCCGCCGTCGACGCCGGCTATGCGCCGAACGACTGGCAGGTCGGCCAGACCGGCAAGGTCGTCGCGCCGCAACTCTACATCGCCTGCGGCATCTCCGGCGCCATCCAGCACCTCGCCGGCATGAAGGATAGTAAGGTCATCGTCGCCATCAACAAGGACGAGGAAGCGCCGATCTTCCAGGTCGCCGACTACGGCCTCGTCGGCGATCTCTTCGACGTCCTGCCGGAACTCGAAAAGGCGCTCTGAGCCTTGCGAAACCGACATCCGCGGCCGCGCCCACCAGCGCGGCCGTTTTTTATTTTGCAAGCCGCGTGCATGCCGGTTTTCCGTAACTCATGCCGTGAATAAAGCTGGAAAATTAAGCTCGATGCCTTTATCACTGGCATCCGGACCCCGCCTTGGCGGTTTCACTATTCTTTGCCCTGATGATGGAAAATCGGCTCGATGATCAAGAATGTCGGAATTGTTGGCGCTGGACAGATGGGCTGCGGCATTGCCCAGGTATCGGCTGCCGCCGGTTACAAGGTGCATATCTACGACATCGCCGCCGACCGTGTCGAAGCTGGTCTTGCAACCATCAACGGCAACATGGCGCGGCAGGTATCGTCCGGCAAGCTGACCGACGAGCAGCGCAAGAAGGCACTGTCGCTGATCAAGGGCTCGGTTGACCTCAACGATCTCAGCCAGGCCGATCTCGTCATCGAGGCGGCCACCGAGGATGAGAGCATCAAGCGCAAGATTTACGGCCAGGTCTGTCCGGTTCTCAAGACCGATGCGATCCTCGCCACCAACACCTCGTCCCTGTCGATCACCCGGCTCGCATCCGCGACCGATCGGCCGGAACGCTTCATGGGCATCCACTTCATGAATCCGGTGCCGGTGATGAAACTGGTCGAACTGGTTCGCGGCATCGCGACGGACGAAGGAACCTTTCAGACCGCCAAGCAGTTCGTCACAGCTCTCGACAAGACGATTACGGTTGCCGAGGATTTCCCCGCCTTCATCGTCAACCGCATTCTCCTGCCGATGATCAACGAGGCGATCTACACGCTCTATGAAGGCGTCGGCAGCGTCGATGCGATCGATACCGCGATGAAGCTCGGCGCCAACCATCCGATGGGACCTCTGCAGCTTGCCGATTTCATCGGTCTCGATACCTGCCTGTCGATCATGCAGGTGCTGCATGACGGCCTGGCGGATTCCAAATACCGGCCCTGCCCGCTTCTGGTCAAATATGTCGAGGCCGGCTGGCTCGGCCGCAAATCCGGCCGCGGCTTCTATGATTACCGCGGCGATACGCCGGTTCCGACGCGCTAAGCGGTGCCGCAAGGCTAAATCAGCGGTAGAAACGTTCAACCGATCTTAACCTGTTTCGCCCACCGTCCTGGCTCAGCAACGGGCCGGGCCATGACAGTTCAGCGTAAATTACAATTCGCAGCTTTCGTGATGTGCTTTGCCGGCCTTTTTGCCGGCGGCCTCTCGCTGGCGCATACAGCCTTTATAGCCTCGTGGAACGAGCAGCAATTGCACCGCCTCGTTAGAGACACCCTTTCGCGCACGGAACAGGCCATCGATTCCGCCGTCATGAAAATGAGCGACGTCGTGTTCAACCAGCATACTTCCTGCGCCACGGTCGACCGGACGGCGATGACACGCGCCCTCTACGGTTCCAGCATCATGAAGAACATGCGGCTGGAAACCAGGGACAGCACCTGCTGGAGCTACGAGGAAAGGAACCAGGCGCTCGAGCAATCGATCGCATCCGCACAGCACAACCGGACCAGGAACCCGGACTATTCGCTCTTTTCGCTTGGTTTCCCGGGCTGGAAGGGCCTCGGCGTACGCTGGCAATACGGGCCGGAAAAAAGCATCATCGAAGTTCTCGCGACCAGCGGACTGCTCTTTGCGATTCTGCCGCTCGAACTGCGCGACAGCGCGCTGATGCAGCTTACCCTCGCGGACGGCTCGTCGTTCGCAAGCCACGTGCCCCGGGCTGGCTCTGGCAGGGATGAGGCGGCCCTCATCATTTTCGAGGAGAAATCCGTCCAGTACCCCATCGCGATCAGCCTGAAGGTCGATTCCGCCGCTCTTGCGCAATGGAACCATTCAGTGTCGCCGCTGACGAGCACGATCGTCGTCGCCTTTGGCCTTGGTTTCGGCGTGCTTGCCGCACGCGGTATGTTCCGCAGCACCTCGATCCTCGACGAACTTGACGCCGCCTTGGCCAATGGCGAGATAAGGCCGTATTTCCAGCCGATCTTCCACCTGGAAAGCCGAGAGCTTCTGGGTTTCGAAATGCTGGCGCGCTGGATCAAGCCCGATGGCGCGGTGATCCCGCCGCTCGCCTTCATCCCGCTCGCCGAAAGCAACGGCCGCATCGAGCGGTTGACGACAGAACTCTTGAAGCAGGCCGGCGCCCAGCTCGGCGGTCTGCTTCAAGCGCAGAGCCATCTCAAGCTCAGCTTCAACGTAACCCCGGACCAATATCTTGCGGCGGATTTTGTCGACAATCTCACCGCGCAGGCGACAAAGTTTGGGCTTCCCCTCAACTCGATGGTCGTGGAGGTGACCGAACGGCAGGCCATCGCCGACAAGGACAAGGCCGCTGCAGTCTCGGAAATGCTCATCGATGCCGGCATGCAGGTCGCCATCGATGATGCTGGCACCGGTCACAACGGCCTGTCCGCGATCCATGCGCTCGGCGCAAACTATCTGAAGATCGACAAGTTCTTCGTCGATGGTATCACGCTTGACCGCAAGTCGTCGGAACTGGTCGAGCTGCTCGCCGCACTGGCGGGGAAATTCGGCATGACCGTGGTCGCCGAGGGCGTCGAGACGGAGGAGCAGATCGCTGTCCTACTGCAACTCGGAATCCGCGCCGGGCAGGGCTTCGTTTATTCCAAGCCGGTGCCCGCAACAACGATCCTCGCCATGGCGGCAAAGGCAGTCACCCCGGGTCGGCAGGCCGACGGGGGCGGCTCGCAGCTAAGGAGTGCCTGAACGTGCGGCGGCGACTGCCGCCTTCACCAGCGCTTTGGCGTCGTCGCTGTCCCAGGCCGCCGGGCCGTTCATCGACGAGATCAGGCAGCCCTTTTCATCCATCAGAAGCGTGACCGGCAGGCCGAAGGCAAGGCCTTCCTTTTTCAGCGCGTTGAAGACGCCCATCGAGGCGTCCCGGTAATAGCCGAGATCATCCACGCCGGTCTCGTTCAGGAAGGCCTTCGGCTTTTCGTCGTCGCCGATATCGATGTTGACGGCAACGACCTCGAACGTGTCGCTGCCCTCGGCCTTCTGCAGCGCGTTCAACGCCGGCATTTCCTCGCGGCAGGGTACACACCACGTTGCCCAGAGATTGAGAAGGATGGTCCGGCCGGTGAAATCGGCAAGCGTCCGGTCCTTGCCGTCCTTGTCCTTGAAGCTCAATCCGGCGAGCCGACGCGGTTGGCTGACGGGTGCCATGGCGGCGACCTGGCCCTTCAGGAACGGCGTGATCGCCGCAACGCGGTCCTTGGCCGCCTCGCAGGCCCTTGCGCCTGCTGTTTCCACCGCCGCACCATTGCCAGACCCGCTTTCCCTGACGTATACCGCTGCCGCACCGGCGATCAGCCCGAAGAGGGCAGCGATCACAACCAGTCTGGCGGCGGGAAGGCGTTTCTTCCGGTCTGTCATTTCATTTTCCAATTGGGTCATTCTCCAGGGCGGGCATTCTTCATGGGCGACGGCACTTCCGAAACCAAATCCTCCAACCAGATGTGGGGCGGACGCTTCGCGCAAGGGCCGGACGCGATCATGGAGGAGATAAATGCCTCGATCGGCTTCGACAAGAAGCTTTTCGCCCAAGATATCCGCGGCTCGATAGCGCATGCGACCATGCTTGCGCATCAAGGCATCATTTCCGCCGAGGATAAAGACAAGATCGTTCACGGCCTGAGCACGATCCTGTCAGAGATCGAAAGCGGCCAGTTCGAATTCTCCCGCCAGCTCGAAGACATCCATATGAACGTCGAGGCGCGGCTCGCAACCCTGATCGGCCCGGCCGCCGGGCGCCTGCACACCGCCCGCTCGCGCAACGACCAGGTGGCGCTCGATTTCCGCCTCTGGGTGAAGGAAGAACTGCAGAAGACTGAGAAGATGCTGACGGCGCTGATCGCCGCCTTCCTCGACCGCGCCGAGGAACATGCCGAGACGGTGATGCCCGGCTTCACCCATCTGCAGACCGCCCAGCCCGTCACCTTCGGCCATCATTGCATGGCCTATGTCGAGATGTTCGGCCGCGACCGCTCGCGCGTGCGCCATGCCATCGAGCACATGGACGAAAGCCCGATCGGTGCTGCGGCGCTTGCCGGCACCGGCTTTCCGATCGACCGCCACATGACGGCCAAGGCACTCGGCTTTCGCGAACCGACGCGCAATTCGATCGACACCGTGTCGGACCGCGACTTCGCGCTGGAATTCCTGGCGATCGCCTCGATCTGCGCCACCCACCTGTCACGGCTCGCCGAAGAGATCGTCATCTGGTCGACGCCGCAATTCGGCTTCGTGCGCCTGTCGGACGCGTTTTCCACCGGCTCCTCGATCATGCCGCAGAAGAAGAACCCGGATGCAGCCGAGCTGGTCCGCGCCAAGACCGGCCGCATCAACGGTTCGCTCATCGCACTTCTGACGGTGATGAAGGGCCTGCCGCTCGCCTATTCCAAGGACATGCAGGAAGACAAGGAACAGGTCTTCGATTCGGCCGAAAGCCTGGAACTCGCCATTGCCGCGATGACCGGCATGGTGCGCGACATGACCATCCGCGCCGACCGTATGAAGGCCGCCGCCGGCTCCGGCTATTCCACGGCGACCGATCTTGCCGACTGGCTGGTGCGCGAGGCCGGCCTGCCCTTCCGCGACGCCCATCACGTCACCGGCCGGGCGGTGGCGCTGGCCGAACAGAAGGGCTGCGAGCTTGCCGAACTGTCGCTTGAAGAGCTGCAGGCGATCCATGCGGATATCACCGACAAGGTGTTCGACGTGCTCACGGTCGAGGCCTCGGTTGCCAGCCGCACCTCGTTTGGCGGCACGGCACCGAGCGAAGTGAAGAAGCAGATCGCCTGGTGGCGGGGTCGCAATTGAGGTCAAGATTCAGGGTGCACAAGCCCCTGAAAAGCCGATATGAGTTCTGACGAATTTTGCAAGAAGGGCTCACCACCCTGACCGGGAAGCATCCATGCATCTGCGAAACACCACCTATCTGCTTGCTGCGCTTGCCATCGCCGGCCTGACCTTGTCCGGCTGCGGCCGCAAGGGCGACCTTGATCGACCGGGTTCGACCGCGCCGATCAATACCAAGGCAGCACCGGGCACCGTCGAAAAGAAGGATGAGGTGCAGGACAAGCGCTTTCTCCTTGATCCTCTCCTTTAACAGGGCACTCCCTTGAACCATTTCGAATATCGCGACGGCATTCTCTTTGCGGAAGGCGTCTCCGTCATCGACATCGCCAAGGCGGTCGGCACGCCCTTCTATTGCTATTCCACCGCAACGCTCGAACGGCACTATTCGGTCTTCTCCAAGGCCTTCGCCGATATCGACGCCATGGTCTGCTATGCGATGAAGGCCAACTCCAACCAGGCCGTGCTGAAGACCCTTGGACGGCTGGGCGCCGGTGTCGACGTGGTTTCGGGCGGCGAGCTGCGCCGTGCCCTGGCGGCCGGCATTCCGGCAAGCCGCATCATGTTCTCCGGCGTCGGCAAGACGGCAGCGGAAATGGACCTCGCGCTCGAGGCCGGCATCTACTGCTTCAACGTCGAATCCGAACCGGAACTCGAGATCCTCAACGCGCGCGCCGTTCGGCTCGGCAAAAAGGCGCATGTTTCCTTCCGCATCAATCCGGACGTCGATGCGCGAACGCACGCGAAGATCTCGACCGGCAAGAAGGAAAACAAGTTCGGCATCTCGTGGGAGCGCGCCCGCGCCGTCTACGCCCATGCAGCGACGCTGCCCGGCATCAAGGTGACCGGCATCGACATGCATATCGGCAGCCAGATCACCGAGCTGCAGCCGTTCGAGGATGCATTCAAGCTCTTGCGCGAGCTGGTCGATACGCTGCGCGCCGACGGCCATGCGATCGATCACGTCGATGTCGGCGGCGGGCTTGGCGTACCGTACAAGGAAGACAACAATCCGCCTCCCCTGCCCGACGCCTATGCCAACATCGTCAAGGACCAGCTGCGCAACCTGAACTGCAAGATCGTCACCGAGCCGGGCCGGCTGATCGTCGGCAATGCCGGCATTCTGGTGACCGAGGTCATCTATGTGAAGGACGGCGGCTCGAAGACCTTCGTCATCGTCGATGGCGCCATGAACGACCTGATCCGCCCGACGCTTTACGAGGCCTATCATGAAATCCGGCCGGTCCGGATTTCCGCCGCCAATGCGCCCCGCATCAAGGCCGACGTGGTCGGCCCCGTCTGCGAGACCGGCGATTATCTGGCCCTCGACCGCGAAATGGCGATGCCGAAGCCCGGCGATCTCATCGCCGTCGGCACCGCCGGCGCCTATGGCGCTGTGCAGGCCGGCACCTATAACAGCCGCCTGCTGGTGCCCGAGGTGCTGGTCAACGGCGACCGTTTCCACGTGGTCCGCCCACGCACGACCTACGAGGACCTGATCGGGCTCGACTCGGTACCGGATTGGCTCGACTGAGCCCACCGCTCGTGCCCTGCCGCTGTTGATAGCGTCAACCACAGACGTACGAATTCGATCACGATTGCGTTGCCGCCCTCGTCTTCGCCACAAAGAGTGTTATTCTTCGTGGCACGTTTCGAATGCTGAAAGGGAACGGATGACGAAAATCCGCCGGGATAGCTCGACGGGGACGGGCTGGATGAGAAGCCTGGCGGTCAAGCGGACGCTTGCTCGTGTCATCCTCTTTGCCGAACGGGCCGCGCCCCGCGCCCTACCCCTGGCTGCGACCGTCCTTTTCTTCCTTTCCGCCGCCTGGTTCGGCTTTTTCCGCGTTGCGCCCGGCTGGATGCACGTGATCGTCCTCATTGGCTTCGCAGCCGCCTTTGTCGCTCTGCTCGTTCCGCTGCTGCGCCTTCGCGTTCCGGGCAATATCGACGCGGACCGGATGCTGGAGGAGCGCAACAACCTTGCCCACCAGGCAATCCGCGTGCAGGACGACCGGCCGGCGACCAGCGGCGCTTTCGGCCATGCGCTTTGGCAGGAACACCAGGTGCGCATGGCGCGGATGATCAACACGCTGGAGACCGGCCTGCCGCGGCCCGACATCGCCCGCAGCGATAGCTACGGACTGCGCGCGCTTCCTGTGCTGATCGCCTGTGTCGCTTTCGCCTATTCCTATTCGAACCGGGCCGGCCAGATTTCCGATGCCTTTCATCCGCCGCAACAGGTCGAGGCAAAGCCTGATGTGCGTATCGACGCCTGGGTCACGCCACCGGCCTATACCGGCCGCGCCCCGGTCTTCCTCACCGGCCGCCAGGGAAGCGAGCAGGCATCAGACAGTTCCGAACCGCTTAGCGTCCCGCAATTCAGCGAATTGACGGTCCGCATCACCAGCGGCGGCAAGGCCACGGCGGTTACCTATCATGAGGATGGTGCGAGCAAACCGCTCGTCATCCCTGCGGCGGAGCCGAAACCCTCCGAAGTGCAGAAAACCGCGGCGCAAGCCCTTCCGGCCGATCCGGCCAAGCCCGGCAGTGAAACCCATGTTCTGAAAATCACCAGGGACGGCAGGCTCGGCGTCGGCGGCGAAACATGGGCCTTCACGGTGATTCCCGACAGCGTGCCGGATATCGCATTCGACGGCATTCCCCACCCTACGGGAAATGGGGCGCTCGAAATCGGCTTCGCGGCCAGGGATGACTACGGCATTCAGGATGCATGGGCCGAGATCACGCCGCTCGACAAGCCCGAGGCGGGCGCCCGTCCACTTTATCCGCTGCCGGAATATCGTCTCGACCTGCCCAAGCGCAATGCCCGCGAGGCCAAGGGGCTGACCAGCCGCAACCTTAGCGAACATCCGCTTTCGGGAAAACGCGTCACAGTCACGCTCGTCGCCCGCGATGCCGCCGGACAGGAAGGCCGCAGCGTGCCGCAGGCGATGATCCTGCCTGCCCGCCAGTTCTTCGAGCCGCTGGCCGGTGCCGTCGCCGAGCAGCGCCAGGTGTTCTCGCTCGATACCAACCAGTTGCCGCACGCGATCGACCTCAATGACGCGCTGATGATCAGGCCTGACGAGACGATCCCCAATCTCACGCATTTCCTGCTCTTGCAATCGGCGCATACCCGCATGGCGCTCGCCCGCAATGACGACATGCTGCGCGACGCCGCGGGCCATCTCTGGGAAATCGCGCTCGGCATCGAGGATGGCGACTTGGCGCTGGCCGACAAGCGGCTGCGCGATGCGCAACAAAAGCTGTCCGAGGCCCTGGAGCGCAATGCATCCGACGAGGAAATCGCCAAGCTGATGCAGGAACTGCGCGAGGCGATGCAGGAGTATATGGAGGCGCTCGCCAGACAGGCCGCCAAGAACCCGCGCATGGCCGCCAATCCGGACCAGAACAACGTGCTGCGCCAGCAGGATCTGGAAAAGATGATGAACCAGATCGAGAACCTCGCCAGATCCGGCGCCAAGGATCAGGCACGCCAGCTGCTGTCTGAAATGCAGCGCATGATGAACAGCCTCCAGGCCGGCCGCATGCAGCAACAGCAGGGCGAAGCCAACAGCCAGATGCGCGAGCAGATGGACAAGCTTGGCCAGCTGATGCAGCAGCAGCAGCAGCTGATGGACGAGACCTTCAAGTTCGATCAGGCCCTGCGTGACCGCATGCAGCGCGGCGATCCGCTCGACGGCGAGGATCAGGAGCTGTTTAATCAGGACATGCCGCAGGAGCCCGGCCAGCAACCGGACGAGAAGGCCCAGCCGGGGCCGCTCGACAATATGACGGCCGAGGAGCTGAAGCAGGCGCTGAAGAATCTGCAGGCGCAGCAGGAACAGCTCGGCAAACAGCTTGGCGAGCTGCAGAAGGGCCTCGAAGGCATGGGTATCAAGCCCGGCAAGGGCTTCGGCGAGGCTGGCCGCGAGATGAAGGGGGCGGCAGGCGCGCTCGGCAGAGGCGAAGGCGAGCAGGCGGTCGGCAGCCAGGGCCGCGCGCTGCAGGCGCTGCGCGATGGCGCCCAGGACATGATGCAGCAGATGCAGAGCCAGGGTCCGGGCTCCGGACCGGGCCAGGGCATTCCGCAATATGGCCAGAACGGCCGCGATCCGCTCGGCCGGCGCCAGCAGAATGCCGGACCGGATTTCGGCGACCAGGTCAAGGTGCCCGACGAGATCGACACCCAGAGGGCGCGCGAAATTCTCGAGGAAATCCGCCGTCGTCTCGGCACGAATGCCTCGCCGGAAGCCGAGCGGCAATATCTGGAACGGCTGCTCGATATTCGCTGAACGTTTCAAGATTGGCCCGAATGCCCGGGCCCGCTTCTCCTGACCAAGGCTGAAACGGGTGCAGCCGCTGCTTATACCCGTTTTCGAACACCGGCTGTCGACAATGGCCACCGTCCGCCGCGCTTGGACCGGCCTCCGCGATACTGGTTGCGGCAAGGCGTGATCGACCATGCCACCAGCAGGTGCCTCGCGAAGGCAGACAAACGCTCTCTGTGTGGAGTAACTATAGCGTTACGCGTTTCTATTATAGTCCGCACAGTGACTTGCCGGTGAAGGAGGACGTCATGCCGGGAACCGGTATCGGGCAGCGTAATTGCGCGGTTCTGGCCGGCATACTGGTGCTTGCTGCCTTGTTTCGCCTCCACGATGTCCAGCAGCCCTTGATCGACGCGTTTAGCTGGCGTGAGGCCAGTACGGCGATGATGGCCGACAATTTCCTGGCACGCAGCTGGAACATCTTCTTTCCGGAGGTGAGCTGGACCGGTCCGGGCCCCGCCTATCAGGGGCGCGAACTGCAGATCATCTCCTATATAACTGCGCTGCTCTACGCGCTGTTCGGCTGGCATGACTGGCTGGGGCGCATGGTCGCCATCACCTTTGGCCTGTGGGGCGTCTTTGCCCTGCACCGGCTGCTTGATCGCGTATGGGGCATGGCGCACGCGCATGCCGGTGCGTTTCTGCTCGCAATCATGCCAGGTGCGGTTTTCATCGACCGGTCGTTTCTTCCGGACCCGGCGATGCTGTCGCTGGTCACCACCGGCGCGTGGCTCTACGTCGTCTATCTGCAGGAAGACCGCCCTGGTCTGCTGGTGCTCGCCGGTGTGATCGCGACCCTTGGGGTGCTCGCCAAGCTGCCCGGCATCGCCGTGGTCGTGCCGATGACCTATGCGACCTTTTCCATTCTCCAGGTGAGAGGCAGGCTCAATCCGCGCCGCATCCTGCAGATCGCGCCGGTCGCGCTGATGGCCGGCGCGCTGATCCTCGGCTACTATCGCTGGGCGATCCATGTCGGCACGAATTTTCCGCCCTATCATGTCGCCGGCAGCGGCTATCTCTGGGACGACGGGCTCTCCAAGTTCTTCAGCCAGGCCTTTTACCTTCCCGCCGCATGGAAGATCGCGAGCAACTGGCTCTTTACCCTGCCCGTTGTGGTCCTCGCCGGCATAGCGATGCTGGTCAGGCCGCCGGGGGCGACCAGCCCGGCACGCGGCAAAGTCCAGTGGTTCTTCCACGCATGGCTCGCCGGCGCCCTTATCGTCTATTTTTTCGCCGCGCGCGAGATCAAGACCAATCCGTGGAACTTCCATATCTTCAACGTGCCGGTGGCCGCGCTTGCCGGCCGCGGGCTCATCCTTTTGGCCAGAATTGACGGCAGCCTGCAGTGGAGCGCGCCATCAACCCTGCTGCGATCGGCCGTTATTGCGGCTATCGCGATCGTCGGCGGCAGCATTCCGGGGCTCCATCTCATGAAGACCCCCTACGCGCAATCCGGCCACCAACTTGGCTCGCGGTTGAGCGCTCTCGCGAAGCCTGGAGATCTGGTGATCGCGGCCTCGGCTACGATCGGTGATCCGATTGCAATCTATTACAGCAGACGCCGAGGCTGGGTTTTCCCACCGGGCGGCGGGATGAACGACTGGTCGGTGCTTCCCGACGACCGCGAGGCGATCGACATGCTGGAGACGCTGCGTGCCAAAGATGCGGCGTGGTTCGGGGTGACAAAGAATGCGCGCGACTCCAGGGGGCGAAAGCTCGTCGAATACAATACGGGGCTGATTGCGCATCTCGACAAGACCGCCGAGCGCGTCGTCGACAATGACACCATGCTGATTTACCGGCTGGCGCCGCCAACCGCGGATTAACTGGAAAGCCGCATCGGGACCATGGCTGTCTCGTTGGCGGCCAGGTCGGCCGATGGCTCAGACAAGTCAGTCGAAACTCCAGCGAGGCACGCACCGGGAGGTACGGCCAAAACCGCTCGGTGAGCAGATGTACGGGCCCTCGCCATAGGCGATCAAACGGCTGTTCGGCTTCAAGTCCCTAACGTATTTGACGGTTTTCGCGGAAGAGGCACGCTTTACACGATCCTCCGCTGTAGCGACGCTGCGAGCCGATGCTTTCCTGGGAGCGTGATACGGAGCGGCAGAGGCCACCTCGAGCGATCGCTCGGAACACGATGCGAGCAAGGAAACGAACCCGATTGCGATCACGCATGAAATGCTGCGAAACCGTCCCCTTACCCCGTTTGCCTCACCTTTTTTCGAATGCATCCTTGCCCCACAACTGGTCGCCGCCGGTTTCGGTCCTCAGTATGTCATCACAACCTTAATAATAGCTTTATTAGCATTTCTTCAAATATACGACCGAACCACATAGTGAAGAAAAATTCCGCCACTGTACGAAAGCTGTCGTATGCACAGAATTGGCGCAGCGCGTACTTTTTTAGTCTGAACAATCCTCTGGCCGCAACTTCTTCCATTGCAATTTCGAAGCGCAACTGCGCTTCCCGGCGCACCAATACTTCCGGGCGCGCAAGGCGGACGGGACTGTATGATAAGTATTAGTACGCAAAGACAAGTACAGATTCAGAGCGGGACTGAACCTCTCTGACCAGTCAGCACATCGAAAACCCCTGCGTTTTCCGAACCTTAAGAAAATTCCGATTCGACTTTGACTTATTTCAAAATCGCGTGCATAATCCAATTAATGTATAGGTAACCAATTTTTACTTCATCGGATCGCGCCCTTCGATCTGACTTTTTCATCCGCATAAGCGGCAGAACTTGTCCAAATCTCGTACTCACCCCCGAGTTATCCGTGATTCGGCGTTTCTGCACTCTCAAATTTTGGGGGAACGGTGTCCAGCCGCCCACAGAATTCGGGGGATATCTACGTACGACATCTAGTTTTGTGTAGTCCAGGCGGGAGCTGAGTCATGGCGCGAACGAACAAGCCCAAAACGGGTATTACTGAGAATATTCTCCAGTTTCCTAGTAACAAGAGTAAAAAACTCAAGAAAGTACTTGTGGCCGGTGGCGCGGGTTTTTTGGGCTCGCATCTCTGTGAATCGCTGCTCGCGGCAGACTATGACGTCATCTGCGCCGACGACCTCTCGACGGGGCGCATCGAGAACGTCAAGCACCTGCTCGACCTGCCGCACTTCACGTTCAGGCGGCACGACATCCGGTCACCGCTCAACGTCAAGGTCGATGCCATCTTCAATTTTGCAAGCCCGGCATCGCCGCCCGCCTATCAGGCCGATCCTATCGGTACGCTCTTCACCAATATTGTCGGTGCCCGAAACCTGCTGGAGCTTGCCCGTCGCCGCGATGCGACCATTATCCAGGCATCGACATCCGAGGTGTATGGTGATCCGTTGGTTTCACCACAACGCGAAGACTATCTCGGCAATGTCAACACGACCGGGCCTCGCGCCTGCTACGACGAAGGAAAGCGCTGCGCCGAGACCCAGTTTTTCGACTTTCACCGCCTCTATGGCCTGAAGATCAAGGTCGCACGGATTTTCAATACGTACGGACCGCGCATGCGCCCCGATGACGGGCGTGTCGTTTCGAATTTCATCGTCCAGGCGCTGCGCAATGCACCCATAACCATCTACGGATCCGGGTTGCAGACCCGTTCGTTCTGCCATGTCGACGATCTGGTCGGAGGGTTCATGAAACTCTTCCACTCGTCGCCCGACATCACCGGCCCCATCAATCTCGGCAACCCTGCCGAGTTGACGGTGATCGACCTGGCCCACCGCATCGTCCGACTCGCCAATTCGAAATCTCCGATCGTCCACATGCTTGCTGCCGTTGACGATCCCAAACAACGCCGCCCGGATATCAGCCGTGCAGCCGGGCAACTTGGCTGGCGTCCGAACATCGATATCGACGATGGTCTTCTCGCGACGATCGACCATTTCGACCAGGTTCTGCGGCATGCGGCCGCAAATAACTGAGAGGTGACGAGGTGAATACTGTTCTCGTCACCGGGGGCGCTGGATATATTGGCAGCCATACTTCGAAACTGTTGTATCATTCGGGCTTTACCCCCGTCACCTATGACAATCTCGCAACGGGATCCAAGGAGAACGTAAAATGGGGGCCGCTGGTCCGCGGTGACGTGCGCGACCCGGACCGGTTGAAACAGGCGATAAGGCTCTGGCAGCCGGCCTGCATCATTCATTTCGCCGCATCCGCCTATGTCGGCGAATCCATCACCGATCCGCGCAAATACTACAGCAACAATGTCGCCGGCCTCCTCTCTCTGCTTGATACCTGCGTGGACATCCAGCTGCGCAATATCGTCTTTTCGAGCAGTTGTGCCACCTATGGGATCCCGGCGAAACTGCCGATTGCCGAGCGTAGCCCGCAGGCCCCGATCAATCCTTACGGCCGCACCAAGCTGATCGGCGAAATGATGCTGAAGGACTATGCTTCGGCCTATAAGCTCCACTACGTCGCGCTACGCTATTTCAATGCCGCCGGCGCCGATATTGACGGCGAGCTTCGCGAGCGACACGATCCGGAAACCCATCTCATCCCCCGTGCCCTGATGGCGGCGGCAGGGCGAATCCCCGAACTGACCGTCTTCGGTAATGACTATGATACGCCCGACGGTACGTGCATTCGCGACTATGTCCACGTGACGGATCTCGCCCAGGCGCATGTTTCGGCAGTCCGGCATCTGATGGCCGGCGGCAAGAACATGATGGTGAACCTGGGTTCCGGCCGCGGCACGTCCGTGCAACAGATCATCGATACGATCGGACGGCTGACGCATCGTCGCGTACCCGTGCGTAGCGAGGCAAGGCGGGGCGGCGACCCGCCTGCGCTTTACCCGGATCTCAGCGTGGCGGCATCCGAGCTGAACTTTACCCCTCGCTTCTCGGACATCGAAACGATCATCCGCACCGCCGCCCCGACCTTCGGGCTGGAGATCAAAGATAATGTTGTCGCGTGACCGGGCGCAGGTAAGGACAGCAGGTGCGCAACGGCGCACCGCGAAGCACAGACTGCGCGAGGGACTGGTCCCCGTTTTTACGAGAGAGCGGCGCATCGCATATGCCGCGGGTGTTCTGACCTGGCTCGCAGCCCTCGCCTGGTTCTGGCGATGGTGGTTCCGGCCTGAGCATGTCATCGACATGATGCCTTTTCTGGCGCTGACGCTGATCATGGCCTGGATAACTCTGCTACCGGCCTACTTCATCTATCTGTTCGGCGGCAGCAGGCGGGCACAGCCTGTTGACGGGCAATGCGTCGCGGGGCGTATCGCAATGGTCGTCACCAAGGCGCCGTCGGAGCCGTTCGCAGTCGTCCGCAAGACGCTCAATGCGATGCTTGACCAGACCGACTATGATTACGACGTCTGGCTGGCGGACGAGGCGCCCGATCGCGAGACGATCACATGGTGCGAGCGCCACGGCATCTTCATCTCGACCCGACATGGTGTGGAGGCCTATCACCGCAAGACCTGGCCGCGCCGCACGCGCTGCAAGGAAGGCAACCTCGCCTATTTCTACGATCACTACGGATATGACCGGTACGATTTTGTCTGCCAGTTCGATGCGGACCACGTGCCTGACGTCACATACCTGCGCGAGATCATGCGGCCGTTCGCCGACCCGGGCGTGGGCTACGTCTCGGCTCCAAGCATCTGCGATTCCAATGCCGCGGAAAGCTGGGCCGCACGCGGCCGGCTTCAGGCGGAAGCCAGCATGCACGGCTGCCTGCAGATAGGCTACAACAACGGCTGGGCACCGCTTTGCATCGGTTCGCACTACGCGGTGCGAACCGATGCACTCAGACAGATCGGAGGTCTCGGTCCCGAACTGGCTGAGGATCATTCGACCACCCTTCTGATGAACGCAGGCCGATGGAAGGGCGTTCACGCCATCGACGCGATCGCCCATGGCAAGGGTCCCCGCACCTTTGCCGATCTCGCCGTCCAGGAGTTCCAGTGGTCACGCAGCCTTGTCACGATCCTGCTTCGCTATTCCAGGGACTATATACCGAGCCTCTCGGGCAAGCTGCAATTCCAGTTCCTGTTCTCGCAGCTGTGGTATCCGCTGTTTTCACTCTTCATGGCGGCCATGTTCCTGTTGCCGGTCCTGGCGCTTGCGACGGGCCGCAACCTCGTCAATGTCGCCTATCCGGATTTCCTGGCGCATATCCTGCCCTTGTCGTTGGTGCTGACCGGGCTGGCTTTCTATTGGCGCTCCACCGGAACATTCAGGCCCTACGACGCCAGGATCTTCGGTTGGGAATCGGCAGTGTTTCTGCTTGCGCGCTGGCCATGGTCACTGGCCGGCTCTCTCCTTGCCGTGTGTGACCAGATCAGGGGGTCCTTCGTCGATTTCCGGATCACGCCCAAGGATGGCAAGACTGCCACCTTCCCGCCATTGCGGGTGCTCGCACCTTATATCGCGATGTCGCTTTCCTCCGCGGCAACCGCGCTGCTTGTGTCCGATCCGGGGTCCGCCCAAGGCTACTATCTCTTCGCGATCGTGAACTCGATCGTCTATGCCGCAGTTCTCGCCATCATCATCGTCGGCCACGCGCAGGAAAACGGCCTTCCGCTGTTCTCGACATCAACGAGAGGCCTGGCCACGGTCGCAACGCTGGCGACGTGTCTCGTCGTCACCGGCAACGCGGTCTATGCGCGCGGTGTGCCCGGCCTCGAAGCCGTCGCATACGGGCAGAACATCATCACTTTTACTGAAACCCACTTTGCGGTCGCAGGGGCCGGCCAAGGGGGGGGCAAGATTACGCGTTTCAAGATCAAATGGCATGGCATTTCATGAACATCCCGTGCGGCATCGAGGTTCGGGATCGGTAATTTTTTCAACAGGAATTTCGTAACAACAACAACAACAGGGAGCCTGACCATGATCAAAGTCACCAAAGTAGCCGTTTCCGCCCTTTCCGCGGGCGGAATGCTAATCGGAACGCTTTTGCTGGCCGCCCATGCCGACACGACAAATATGCTGCTGAGAATAAACACACCGAGCGCAAAGGGAGATGCCGTCTTGCAGAAGACGAGCAGGCTCAGGGCCGGCGTCTCGTCCAGCCAGGGAGGCTGACATGCCACACAGACTTGTAAGGACCCTGGCGGGCGGTGCGCTTTTGCTGATGCCCGTCACGCTCATCACCACCGGCGCGGCCCCGTGGCCGGCCTATGCAGAGGACGCGGGTGTCGAAGCGGTCGTCGTCGACAAGCGGCCGATCCTGCACCCAAACGCCACGAAATTCGGCGCCTACGACCCCTATGGCGATTTCAGCACGCAGAGCGGTCTCGAAACCGAAGCCCTGTTTTTGCCGTGGGAAGACGTCGATCTTGCAACGCTCAGTGTCGCCGACGAATACGCTCTGCAGCGCAAACGCAAGCTCCTGATCACCATCGAACCGTGGTCCTGGAACGAAGACCGGCGGCCTGGTGCCGATGACCTGCGCCACAAGGTGCTGGCTGGAGTCTATGACGCGAACATCAAGGCGATTTCTGCCGTGGTGAAGACCTTGAAAAGCCCCGTGATCATCCGCTGGGCTCAGGAAATGGAGGACAAATCCGGACGCTTCTCGTGGGCGGACTGGCCGCCGCAGGACTATATCACGGCCTTCAGGAAAGTCGCCGACCAGTTCCGCAAAGACACGCCAACGGTGCGGATCATGTGGTCACCGAAAGGCCTGGAGGGCCTGGAGAAATACTATCCCGGCGATGACTATGTCGACCTCATCGGCCTCTCGGTCTTTGGCCTGCAGCAATACGATATGCGTGCCTACGGTGCGCCAAAAACCTTCACGGAGGCCCTGAAGCCGGGCTATGAACGGGTGGCGCCGCTCAGGAAGCCGATCTGGGTTGCAGAGCTGGGATATGAGGGGGACGCCCACTACATGCAACCGTGGATCCAAACGGCGACCGCCAGGAATGACCAGTTTCCGGATCTGAAGGAAGTGATCTATTTCAACGACCGCGACGTTATTGCATGGCCCTTCGGGCTCGGCCGGCCGAACTGGCGCGTGACGACCGGGTCAGGCGTGAACTGATCCCCAAGTCCGCGGATGGCAGCGACGCGCGTCGGCGGCCGGGCATCGGAGGCGGGGGAACGATGGGCCATGGCAGTCGCGCGCATGAAGAGCAGGCTTATGCCGCAAGAGCGACGGCCACGGCCTTGCGGATATCCGGCAAAGTGAAGGGCTTGGAGACGACATCCATGACCTTGCCGGTCAGATTATCGGCCCTTTCGCGCTGTTCGGCGTAACCGGTCATCAGGAGGATCTTCAGGCTCGGAAAGGCCGCCGATGCCTGATGGGCAAGCTCGATACCGTCCATGACGGGCATGCGGATGTCGGACAAGAGCAGATCGAAGTCTTCGCCACGCAGGCAGGCCAGCCCCTCGGCGCCATCGGCCGCCTCGACCGTCTCATGACCATCCAGTTGCAACGCCCGGGCAACGAAACGCCGCAGGCCGTCCTCATCTTCGGTAATCAGGATTTTCGCCATCATGGCCTCCGTTCCGGCAATAACTCCGCTGGGACCGGGCCCGTAGAGGCGCGCGTCCCTCATCCGCAGCACATCGCTGCGAGCTCACACCACCAGAGTTTTCTTTGTTTTCCGTAAACGCGGATGACGGATCAGCGGCCGCCCACAGCCAGCGATTACTCCGCGTCGCCGGTGACGATGCCGACGAAAGGCAGTTCGCGGAACGCGTAGGCGACATCCATGCCGTAACCAACGACGAAATAGTCCGGGCATTCGAAACCGACATAATCTGCATGGAGGTCGGTCTGACGCTTCACCGTCTTGTCGAGGAGAACGGCGATCGAAACCGACTTTGCGCCTCGCTCGTACATCAGTTCCTTGGCGAAAAGCAGGGTGCGGCCAGATTCGAGAATGTCGTCGATCAGAAGCACGTCACGGCCATGTACGTCGCTGTCGATGTCCTTGATGATCCTGACGCCCTGCGACACCGTTCCGGTGCCATAGCTCGACAAGGTGATGAACTCGACCTCCGGCGCAAGACCGACCGCGTGCATTGCGCGGATCAGGTCGGCGGCAAAAATGAAGGACCCCTTCAGCACCGCGATCACGAGAAGATCGTTTGTCGGGCCTTCGCCGATCTGCCTGGCGAGTTCGATATTTCGCGCCGCGATGGTCTCGGCGGAGTAGAGCGGTTCGATGTTTTTCCCACGGACGACGGGCATATGGAAGTCTCCAGAAAAGGTCATGGAGACTGCGTGCTAGGCCTCCGGAAGTTAGCCGCTTAGCACAATCACGGGACCGAATCACCCTTTTCGCCAAAGGAAACCGTCACGTCCGGCAGTTTTCCACCTGCGTGTGGGAGGCGCGCCGAAAAGGGCCGGCTTTCGCCAGGAGCCAGCACCGCCTCGCCCGGGAATATCCGGCTGGCCGTGCGTTTCTGTCCCCCAGCGATGACATCAACCTGGATCATCGGCACCGCCTTCGGCGCATCGGATTGATTTTCGACGGCGCCGTAGACCGAAACAACCTTCATGCCGTTGGCGTCGCTGAGCGCCGTGGTGACGCCGCTGATAGCCAGGGCGGGCAATGAAGCGACGGCCGGCTGATCGGGGGAAAGACCGGCAAAAAGCAGAAAGACGGGGGCGCACAGGCAGGTCACAAGCACCGCAAACGCCTTGGGCGACGCGGCCTGGAGAAGGCGCTCGAGATGGTTCACTGCCCAGAGGAGAGCCGACGCGACGCGCGATTCGGCGATTGCGTGCGCTTGTTGCCGAGGTGCAGCGCGGCGCTGATTGTCGTTGAAGACCGGGTAGACAGTGCGGCGGCTGTTCGCGGCGACGGTTTCGAAATCCGCGTCGATGATATCGGTCGCGCGGGGAGCCCTCATGGTCGGGGCGGAACGCTGAGGACGATCGGGAGGCAGAAAGTCCATCCGGGCGCTATGACCCCTGTTGGAACGAAAGGCGTTCATGGTCTCTCCTCTCGCCGCCATCCCGGCAACGCCAGAACGCCGGGGCGGCGCTGGCCGGAATCGGGCATTGAAACAAACCTTCCCGAGACGTAAACCTAAATGGTTAATGCTTCGAAAATGACGCCCTGGAACCAGCCGCTTTCACCGAAAATTAACCATTGTTTAACCATGTTGGGAGCTTAGCAGTGAGCGCGACGCGGTTTCCTGTGGCGGAGGCCATCAACCCGCCGGAAATGCGTGGCAAGAAGCCTGACGAGAAGCTGGACTGACCCGTTGATTCACTTTGAAAATGTCGGATTGCGCTATGGAATGGGTCCGGAAATCCTCCGCGACCTGACCTTCGACATTCCCAAAAAGTCCTTCCAGTTCCTGACCGGCCCGTCGGGAGCGGGCAAGACGACGCTGCTCAGATTGCTGTTCCTCTCGTTGAAGCCGACGCGCGGGCTGATCCGCATGTTCGACCGCAACATCTCGACGATTCCGCGCGAGGAGTTCCCGATGCTGCGCCGCCGCGTCGGCATCGTCTTCCAGGACTTCCGCCTGCTGGATCACCTGACCACCTACGAGAATGTCGCGCTGCCCCTGCGCGTGCGGGGCAAGGACGAATCGTCCTACCGCGCCGACGTTCTCGAACTTCTCGGCTGGGTCGGGCTGGGCGAGCGCATCAACGTGCTGCCGCCGGTGCTCTCGGGCGGCGAGAAGCAGCGCGCGGCGATCGCCCGCGCGCTGATCGACCGGCCGGAAATCCTGCTCGCCGACGAGCCCACGGGCAACGTCGACCCGCCGATGGCGCGGCGGCTATTGAACCTGTTTCTCGAACTCAACCGGCTCGGCACCGCCGTCGTCATCGCCACCCACGATCTGTCGCTGATGGACCAGGTCGAGGCACGGCGCATGATCCTCTCGCAGGGACGGCTCGACATCTATGAGTGACGTGCGCGCCACCGATCGCCCGCAGCCGGCCGCACCGCAGGAGCGCAAGGCAGCGCTGCGGGTGCGCCCGACCGCACCGATCGTGCCGCCCGGCAACGTGTCGGGCAATGCCTTGATGCTGGTGATCGCCATCATGGCGTTCCTCGCCTGCCTGACGCTCGGCGCCGTCAGCATGGTGCGCGCAACGGCGCAGAGCTGGCAGAGCCAGATTTCCCGCGAGATCACCATCCAGATCAAGCCGGATGAAAAGCTGGACATGGAAAAGGCGCTCGCCGATGCCCGCGATCTGGCGATGACCTTCGATGGCACGACCGACGGCAACATCGTCGACAAGGCGGCGACGGCCCGGTTGCTCGAACCCTGGCTTGGCGAAGGTCTCAATCTCGACGACCTTCCCGTGCCGCGTCTGGTGATCATCACCATCGACGAGAACAATCCGCCCGATTTTGCGGCGATGCGCAAGATGCTGACGGAAACCATCCCGCAGGCCTACCTCGACGATCACCGCACCTGGGTCGATCGGCTGGTGGCGATGGCCCATACGACGGCGCTGATCGGCACCGGTGTGCTGATGCTGGTGTTTTCCGCGATGGTGCTGACCGTCATCTTCGCCACGCGCGGGACCCTGTCGGGCAATCGCCACATCGTCGAGGTCCTGCATTTCGTCGGCGCCGAAGCCGGTTTCGTCGCCTCCGAGTTCCAGAAACATTTCCTGAAGATCAGCCTCAAGGGCGCCGGCGCCGGCGGCCTGCTGGCCGCGACCTGTTTCGCGATCGCCGGTTTCTGGCAATCGCGATCGATCGCGACGCCGCAAAGCGACCAGGCGACCGCCCTCTTCGGCAGCTTCACGATCGGCTATACCGGCTATCTCGGCATCGCGGCCATCATGATCGTCATTGCGCTTTTGACCACGCTGACGGCGCGGTTCACCGTCATGCGGACGATCTACGAGATCGACCAGATCCGCTCCGATCCGGCGCGTATCGATACCCATCAGAACTGACGGACATGATGGCATTGCCACGCATCCATTCCTTGCCGCAATCTGCCTGTATGAGAGAATCACCATGGCTGGCGAAGCGCCCGGGACAGGAATGAGCGAGAGCGGCGGATTGCGGCGGAAAGGCGCGCGGGTGCGCAGGCATGTGAGCCTTCGCCGGCGGCTGGTACGGTTGACCTTCTATGTCCTGCTGCTCGTCGCCGGTTGCGCCACCGCGGGTTTCCTCTATTTCGCCGATTCCGTCGCCTCCCTGCAGCCGCCGGCCGAGCCGAAGGCCGATGCCATCGTCGTCCTGACGGGAGGCTTCCAGCGGATCGACCAGGCGGTCGAACTTCTGAAAAGTGGAGCGGGCAAGCGGCTGCTCATCTCCGGCGTCCACCCGTCGACGACGGGCGGCCAGATCCGGCGCAACACGCAAAGTTCCGCCGACCTCTTCAAATGCTGCGTCGATATCGGCCATGACGCGATCGACACTATCGGCAATGCCAATGAAACCGCCAACTGGATCCGCGGCAACGGCTACCGGAGCATTCTCGTCGTCACCAACAACTACCACATGCCGCGCAGCCTGCTCGAGCTGCGTCGCGCCAATCCTGGCATTACGTTCATCGCCTATCCGGTCGTCAATTCCGACCTGAAGAGCACCAATTGGCTGCACAATCCGATGGTGCTGAAGACGATCCTTTCCGAGTACGTTAAACTGACCATCGCATCGGTGCGCGATACGCTGGGCGCCCATCCGGCAAGCGGCCTTCGCACCGAAGGCAAGGACGCCACCGCATCCGGAAACTGAGCGGCAAGGCTGGAAACTCGCAAGGGAAGCGGTTTTCCTTCCCCGAATATTCGTGTAGGCAGCGATCAGTCCTTTGCTGCGAAAGCCTGCCTGATGATCATCCTGCGTTCGGTCCTGTTCAACATCGCGTTCTATGTCAATCTGATTGTCCAGATGATCGTGATGACGCCGATCTATTTCCTCGTGCCCCGCAAGACGGCATGGTTCGTTCCGAAGAACTGGGCGCGCAGCAATCACTGGCTGTTCAAGACGATCGTTGGCACGACATTCGAGATCGAGGGGCTCGAAAATATCCCGAAGGGGGGCTATATCTTTGCCCCAAAGCACCAGTCCTTCTGGGACGTCTACGCGCTGCTGCCCTGGCTGTCCGATCCCTTCTTCATCCTGAAGCGCGAACTCATGTGGATCCCGCTGTTCGGCTGGTACGTCATGAAGCAGCGCATGGTGCCGGTTGATCGGGGCGCTCGCGGCAGGGTGATGGCGGCGGTGATGCAGCGCGCCAAGGACGAAATGGCGACCGGCCGCCAGTTGATCATCTACCCGGAAGGCACGCGCCGCCCGCCCGGGGCGCCGCCGCACTACAAGTACGGCATCGCCCGGCTCTACCGCGATCTCGCCGTGCCGGTGGTGCCGGTCGTCATGCATCCCGGCCTCTTCTGGCCGCGCCGCAAGTTCCTGCGCTTCCCCGGCCATTTCAAGGTGCGCATCCTGCCGCCGATCGAAGCCGGTCTCGATCCCGATGTCTTCCTGCAGACACTGGTCGATGTGATGGAAAAGGCCAGCGACGAGCTGCTGGTGGAAACGGCGAAGGACAATCCGCATCTGCCGCTGCCGCCAACGGCAGCCCAGCGGCTGAAGGAATTGCAGGCTCAGGGCTGATCCTGCATCCGTTTGACGCTGGCTGCCACTTCTTCGAGCCAGTGATCGCGAATGCCCATCTCCTGCAGATGGGCAAGCGTGTTCATCAAATACTCCGTGTTGGCGCCTGATTTGCCATGCGACACGGCAACGGTCGCAGCCGCCTCCTCGGCGCTCAGCGTGCCGGCATATTGTACATGGTTGCGGTCGATGACATAGGTGAGCGCCGGTACGCGCCGCCCGTCGGCAAGCTTAACCGGCATCGTGCGTTCCTTGTAGACATGGGTGACCAGCTCGCGCTCGCGCAGATAGTCGATGACGTCCGTCCTGTCCTTCTGGGCCACCTTGAAGGCCATGCCGTGGCAGGAGCCGCCATGGTCGAGGCCAAGCACCAGGCCGGGGCGCTCCTGCGTGCCGCGGTGCACCCAGGAGCGCACGCAAAGCGCGCGCCGGTAGCCGAAAGCCCGCGCCGTCATCTTGTGCTCGAACGCAAAGCCGGGGTTCCACATCAGGGAACCGTAGCCAAAGACCCAAAAATCGTCCATATCCACTGCCATTCATTCTCGCCATGCCAATGCAGCCTCAGGGCGCCGGGATGGCCGACAGACAACTCTGGTGCTTTCCTAGCGCATAAGATTGCCAATCGGAATCGGTTTCCTGAACGATTGGGCGCAAACCGGAAGACGCCAGCCGCCAGCCCCCGGGTGCACCAGCATCAGAGGGCGATAGCCTTGGAGCAGACCATGACAGCAGCAGACCTTGCCGAACCCAGCGCCGGGAGCCGAAAGATCCGATGGCTGGCGCTCGGTATTCTCCTGTTTCTCGTGGTCTATTCCGGCGCATGGTTTTTTGCGGCAAACCGGATCGAGACGCAGCTGCCGGCTTTACTCAGCGAGAACAAGGGCATCGGGTCATCGGCGGAATGCGGCGGCCTGAGCGTGCGCGGCTTCCCCTTCCGCATCGGCCTGTTCTGCGACACCGTCCGCCTCGACGATGCGGCACATGGCGCGTCGGCCTCGTTCGGCGCGCTGCGCTCGGCAGCCCAGGTCTACCGGCCCGGGCATGCGGTGGTCGAGCTTGATGGTCCGGCGGAAATACGGGTGTCTCCGGGCCTCACGGTGTCGGCCGACTGGTCGCTGCTGCATGCCAGCGTGCAGGCCAGCCTTTCCGGCGTTGACCGGACCTCCATGACCTACGATCAGTTGACCGGCACCGTTATTCTGCCTGCCACGCAGGAGGATGCCGCGATCGGCGATACGCACAAACTCGCCTTCGCTGCCGGACATGGCGAGGCACATTTTCGTCAGAACGGTCCGGATCTCGATGCGGCCCTCAGCGTCGATGGCTTCGATGCCAGGCTGGATGGCGCGCCAAGCCTGCTGCCGCCGCTCAATGCCAGCGCGGATATGACATTTGTCGATCGCGCCGCGCTGATGAATGCCGGCGGGCTGAAGCCTGGAGCGCTTCGCAACAGCAAGGGGGAGATGCGCAACCTGACGCTCGATCTGGGCGGCGGCATGGTCACCACCGCATCCGGACCGTTTACCGTCGACGACAAGGGGCTGATCTCGGGTGAGTTCAGCGTCACGATGAAGAACATCGAAGGATGGCGTCAGAACCTCGTCAAGGTGTTTTCGAACGAGGACGGCACGGCCATGGTCAACAACATCGCCAACATGCTGACGGCCCTTGCCGACGGCAAGAACGAGGCGACCGTGAAGCTGAACGTCCGTGACGGCATCGCCTTTCTGGCGTTCTTCCCGATCGGAGAATTGCCGCAGCTGTGATGCTGGGTAGAAGCGGGATCGTGAGGCACCTCTCTTTAGACTTCCCCCCTCGAACAAGGGGGAAGGTGGGTGCGAACCCCTACTTCTGATCCATCGCATGCCGCCCGAAATCGACCATCTCGGTGTCCTGGCCGGCCTGGATGATCGAGCGGCGGATGGCGCGGGTGCGGGTGAAGAGGTCGAACAGCTTGTCGCCGTCGCCCCAGCGGATCGCCCGCTGCAGATAAGCGAGATCCTCCGAGAACCGGGCCAGCATTTCAAGGATCGCGTCCTTGTTGTGCAGGCAGACGTCCCGCCACATGGTCGGGTCGGAGGCGGCAAGACGGGTGAAGTCGCGGAAGCCGGAAGCGGAATATTTGATCACCTCCGATTCGGTCACCGTTTCGAGATCGTCGGCGGTGCCGACGATATTGTAGGCGATGATGTGCGGCAGGTGCGAAACGATCGCCAGAACCTTGTCGTGGTGCTCCGGGTCCATGTCATCGACCATCGAGCCCAGCGTTTCCCAGAAGGTCCTGAGCTTTGCCTTCGCCGTCTCGTCCGTCTCCGGCAGCGGCGTGAGGATGCACCAGCGCCCCTTGAACAGCCCGATGAAACCGGCATCCGGACCGGAATATTCCGTGCCGGCAATCGGATGGCCCGGGATGAAGTGTACGCCCGGCGGCATATGCGGCGCCATCTGGGCAATCACCGAGCCCTTGGTCGAACCGACATCGGTGACGATCGCGCCGGGCTTCAGGTTAGCGGCGATCTCGGCCGCGACGGCACCGGACGCGCCGACCGGGACGGAAACGACCACAAGATCGGCATCCTTCACGGCCTCGGCGGCGGATGTCGTGTAGCGGTCGCCGAGCCCAAGCTCCTGCGCACGTTTCAGCGTCGCCTCGCTGCGCGAGGAAACGGTGACGGAACCGGCAAGCCCCTTGTCCTTGATCTCACGCGCGATCGAGGAACCGATCAGGCCGATCCCCACCAGCGCGATGGTGTCGAACTGCTTTGCCATCACGCCCGGCCCATGAACTCGGTCAGCGCGGCGATTACGCCTTCGTTGGCCTCGGCCGAGCCGATCGTCAGGCGCAGCGCATTGGGGAGGCCGTAGGCACGCACGGCCCGCAGGATGAAGCCGCGGCTCGTCAGGAACTCGTCGGCTTGCGGCGCCCGCTTGCCGTCGACGTCCGGGAAATGGATCAGCACGAAATTGGCGACCGACGGCGTCACCCTGAGGCCGATAGAGCCCAGCGCGCCGGTGATCTTGCCGAGCCATTCGAGGTTATGCTCTACTGCGGCGGCGACGAAGGCCTGATCGCGAACGGCGGCCGCACCGGCAGCGATGGCCGGCGCGTTCATGTTGAACGGGCCGCGCACGCGGTTCAGCGCGTCGATGATCGCAAGCGGCGCATACATCCAGCCGATGCGCAGCGCCGCAAGACCGTAGATCTTCGAGAAGGTGCGCGTCATCACCACGTTGCAGTTGGACGAGACGAGCTCGAGCCCGGCCTCGTAGTCGTTGCGGCGGACATATTCGGCATAGGCAGCGTCGAGGACGAGGATGACGTTTTTCGGCAGCCCGGCCTGCAGGCGGCGGATGTCCTCGACCGGCACATAGGTCCCGGTCGGATTACCCGGATTGGCGATGAAGACCATCTTCGTCTTCTCGGTCACGGCCGCCAGGATGGCATCGACATCGACGCGGCAATCCTTCTCCTTGACCACGACCGGCGTCGCGCCCGAGGCCATGATCTGGATCTTGTAGACCAGGAACCCGTGTTCGGTGATGATGCCCTCGTCGCCTGGTGCAAGGTAGACGTGGCAGAGCAAGCCGAGCAGTTCGTCGGAACCGTTGCCGCAGATCAGGTTTGCGGCGTTGAGGCCGTGCACGGAGGCAATCGCCTCGCGCAGTTCCACCGCCTGGCCATCGGGATAGCGCTCAAGGCTCGCCGCTGCCTTCTGGAAGGCTTCGATCGCCTTGGGGCTCGCGCCTAACGGGGTTTCGTTCGAGGAAAGCTTGTAGACCTTGGCGACGCCCGGAGCATGCTCCTTGCCCGGCACGTAAGCGGCAATGTCGAGGATACCGGGGCGGGGTGCGGGACTTTGCAGGTCAATGCTCATGGTGTCAGCTTTCCGGGGACAAAAGACGAGGCCCAGCCAATACCGGCGAATGCTGATTTTGTCGAGTGTGGCGCGCCCTAATACGAAGCTGCGCTGAATTTCAAATCATCGGCCGCACCCGCCGCAACGCTGTCTCGCGCGTCGTCGGAACGCCATGCGGCGCCAGCACCGGCACGAAGACGCGGCGCGACGCGCGGGCGGCCACCGGCAGGCCCTGGTAGAGGCGCTTCTGGGCCTCGACGATGATGACGCCGGAAAACACCGGCCACAGCGACCGGCCGATCCGCTCAAAAGCGCTGCGCATCTTGAGCACCATCTTGAGCTTGGAGGGCGGGAAGAACAGCGCATCGGCCGATGCACCGGGCGTGAAATTGGTCTCGCGCAGAAGTGCGGTCAATTGTCCGCGCGAATAGGGACGGCCGGAGCCGAAGGGCGTGTGCTCCATGCGGGCCCAGACGCCGCGGCGGTTCGGCACGACAATGACGAGGCGACCGCCGGGTGCAAGGACGCGCCAGAGCTCCTTCATTGTTTCCCGCGGGTTTTCCGCAAATTCCAGCGAATGCACCATCAGCACGCGGTCGACCGACGAATCTGGCAAAGGCAGTTCCTCGTCGAAGACCAGCGCCGTGGCGGAGAGCTCCGCTACCGGCCAGTTCACCGCCCCCTGCCCCGCCGGCATGAAGGCGAAGGTCCGCTCCGTGTCGGCGCGAAAACGGTCGAGATAGGGAACGGCATAGCCGAGCCCGACCAGCCGCTCTTCCGGTAGACGCGCCCAGACGGACGACAGCGCCATGCTGATCGACTGCTCGGCAAAGCGGCCGAGGCGGGAATGATAGAACTGGCGAAGATCGACAATATCTGCATGCATGAGCACCATGTTAGTCGGGAACGGGTGGACTTCAAGGCGGCCGTCACTACATTTGCGGTAACGCCCAGTCTCTGCCCAGGAGCCATTGCCATGGCCAATCTCGAACTCGACCTGTTTCTGTGCCGCACCGACAATTTCGGCGTGCTGGTCCACGACCCGGAAACCGGCGCGACCGCCTCCATCGATGCGCCGGAAGAACAACCGATCCTTGGCGCGCTGAAACGGCGCGGCTGGACCCTGACCCATATTCTGACGACTCATCATCACCCCGACCATGTCTCGGCGAACCTCTCCTTGAAGGAGGCCTTTGACGCAACGATTATCGGGCCGGAGAACGAGGCAGGCAAAATCCCCGGCATCGACCGCATGATCGGCGACGGCGGCCATTTCCAATTTGCCGGCCACAGGGTCGATGTCTTTGAGACGCCCGGGCATACCGCCGGGCATATCTGCTTTCATTTTCCCGACGACAAGCTCCTGTTTTCCGCCGACACGCTGTTTGCGCTCGGCTGCGGTCGGCTGTTCGAGGGCACGCCGGCACAGATGTGGGCGTCGCTGCAGAAGCTGATGGCGCTGCCGGACGACACGACGGTCTATTTCGGCCACGAATACACGCAATCGAACGCCCGTTTCGCACTCACGGTCGATCCGCAAAACGACGCCTTGAAAAAGCGCGCAGCCGAGATCGACGCCCTGCGTGCAAAGGACGAACCCACGGCGCCGACAACGCTTGGGCTGGAGAAGCAGACCAACCCTTTCCTGCGGCCGCATGATACGGGAATACGCACGCATCTGGGCATGGAAAGCGCCTCCGACGCCGAGGTCTTCGCCGAAATCCGCAAGCGCAAGGACAATTTCTGATGGATGTTCAGTTGCCCCTCTCGGCCCAGGCGATCATCCAGACGCTGAAGATGCAGCGCCACCCCGAGGGTGGCTGGTACATCCAGACCTTCAAGGATGTGGCGGGCGGCGCGCGGGGGCATTCCACCGCCATCTACTACCTGCTGGAGCGCGGCGAGCGTTCGCACTGGCACCGTGTTCGCGATGCGACGGAAGTCTGGCACTTCTATGCGGGCGCGCCGCTGGCGCTCAGCATTGCCGAAGACGGCAAGCCGGCGACGAGCGTCACGCTTGGTTCGAATATTCTACTGGATGAGCGGCCACAGGCGATCGTGCCCGCCGACTGGTGGCAGTCCGCGACCTCGCTCGGCGCATGGACGCTGGTTGGTTGCACCGTATCTCCGGGCTTCGATTTTTCCGCCTTCGAAATGGCGCCGCCGGATTGGCGGCCGCCTGAGGCGTGATCTCTATTCGGCGGGCTGCGTCACTTCGCCCCGATCACGGAAAATCACGTCCTTTGCGGCCTGAATCGCGCCGCCGGTCACGAACACGCAGGCAAGCGCAATGCGCCAGGACGGCTCGGCAAAGCCGAACAGGACGAGCACGAGCGTGGACAGCACAGGCGCTGCGTAGCTGGCAACGCCGAGAATCTGGATATTGCCGTTCTTGACGCCATAATCCCAGGCATAGAAGGCCGCCCCGACCGGCAGGAGTCCAAGGCCGGCGACCGCGAGCCATTGCGTTGCCGTATCCGGCCAGACCGTTGCCTCCAGGCCGAGATGGCAAAGGAACGACAGTGCCGCGGTTGCCAGGCAGAAGCCGGTGACGAGATCCGTCGAAACGGCATCGAACCGTCGCGTCAGTAGCGAGTAGCCAGACCATGTGAAGGCACAGGCGAGTGCCGCGCAATAGCCGAGCGTGTAGGCATGATCGAACTCGACGCCGTTGCGCGCGACGATCAGGATCGTCCCCGCAAGGCCGCAAAGCGCGCCGGCAATGTGATACCAGCGCAGCCGCTCACCCGGCAGCAGCGCCGAACCGACGACGATGAACAGGGGCCAGAGATAGGCAATGAGCCCGGCCTCGACGGCAGGCGCGTTTCTGAGCGCCGTAAAATAGAGGAAGTGGTAGCCGAACAGTCCGGCGATGCCGACAATCCAGACCTTTGCCGGCTGCTTCAGCAGTGCAAGCCGCTCCGGCTTCAGCGCCAGCACGACGATGCCCGGCAGGCTGCCGATGGAAAAGCAGATCGCCGACAGCTGAAACGGGGGCATGGTGCCTGAGGCGGCGGTGAACAAAGCCAGCAGCGACCACATCAGGATCGCCGAAAAGCCGATCAGCGTTGCCTTGACCTTCACGCGCGTGCCCCAGCCTTCAGAATTGTCAGCCCCCGAATTTGGTGGCCCAAACGGTGACCGGACCGAGTCGCGTCGGAATCCGGACATACACCGGAGCATATACGTTCGCCGCCTCGGACTTGGCAAACCAGATTTCCATGGTTTCCAGCTTGCGCAGGTAGTCTACGTCCTGACGCCCCTTGCGGTAGCCGGATTTCGGCACGAACTTGATGCCACAGACGATGACGTCACCTTCGAAGCCATCGGTCTTGAACGGTTTGGTGCCTTTTGCCGAGAGTTTCAGGTCCATCCGCGATTCGCCGTCGAAGATCGGCACGCTTTTCGGGCAGACGCGCGTGTCCGCAGGAAAGATCAGGCCGGACAGCGGGTCGACGACGTTGCGCATGTCGGCCTTGGTGACCGGTACCCAGTTTTTCGGAATCCGGCGCGCCGGCTTCATCGAGGCCGACAGCACGTTGCCATCGCGAAACTGGACGGCGATCGCCCGTCGCTTCTTACCCGTCTGGTAGCGGACCCGATATTCCGAAGCACTCAGCCGATCCCGGCCGACGGTGCCGGACACGGAGGTCTGACCCGAGGTCTGGGCGAAGATGTCGGCGAGACCAGCGGAATTCATTGTGCCCGAGATCGTGTAGCGGTCGGCGTTGAATTTACTATAAAACGACGCCCTGGCGATCGGCAGGCCGGCCAGCGAGATACTGTAATCGGTGCTGTGCTTCACCTCGACGGCTTGTGCCGGGCCTGTGGAAAACATCGCCGTGGCAAAAGCCAGAAGCGCCGAGATACCGATGCGCCAGTTCATTGCGCAAGCCCTTCCATTTCCGTTCAGCAACCGTCGCAGATACGGCGGGTTTGCGGCATTTCTGCGCCGCAAGACCTGCATTTGCTGCAAGTTTTAACCCACGACGCAGCAAAGTGGAATTGCGCCGGTCAATGATGTATATGGACGCGACCAAACACAATCGAAGCTCTCCGGCCCTGTAAAATCGGCACGGATTTCAAGAGTTTTCCCGGAAAACGAAGGTTTGGCTTGACGGCGCGGCTCTGTCTGACTATAGAACCGCAACTTTCCAATCATGGCCAACGGAATGCGGCCTGGGCGCTTAGGCCCGCTAACGCATGGACCGAAGCCGAAAAGAAAAATAGGTGCATCATGTCCCGTAGTTGCGAATTGACCGGCAAGGGCGTCCAGTCGGGCAACAATGTGAGCCACGCAAACAACAAGACCAAGCGCAAGTTCCTCCCGAACCTGTGCAGCGTCACGTTGATCTCCGACGCGCTTGGCCAGCGTTACCGTCTGCGCGTTTCGGCTGCAGCCCTGCGTTCGGTCGAACACCGTGGCGGCCTCGACGCATTCCTGCTCAAGGCTGACGAAACCGAACTGTCGATGCGCGCTCGCCTGCTGCGCCGCCAGATCGTCAAGAAGACGGCCGAAGCGGTCGCTGCTTAACCAGCAGGTTGCGCATGCGATTTGAGAGGCTTGCCTGGGCAACCGGCGAGCCTTTTTCTCGTTTGACGTTTCGATAGAACTCCCCGATTTTGCCAGGCCTGAAGCGTGGCGCACATCCATATTCCTCCAACTGGTGGCATACCCCAGGATAAAAAAATGCTGACGAACCGCACATTCCTCGTCTATGTCGCCCTGATGACCGCCGTGGTCGTGGCGTCCAATTTTCTCGTTCAATACCCTCTGCCGGGCTCGATCGCCGGCATGCAGCTGGGAGACCTCCTGACCTGGGGCGCCTTCAGCTATCCGATCGCCTTCCTGGTCACCGACCTCACCAATCGCCAGTTCGGACCGCAGATCGCCCGCAAGGTGGTGATCGCCGGCTTTGCCGTTGCCATCCTATTGTCGGTGCTGATCGCCACGCCGCGCATCGCCATTGCCTCCGGCTCGGCCTTCCTGCTCGGCCAGTTCCTCGATATCTCGGTGTTCAACAGGCTTCGGGCGCAGAGCTGGTGGCGCGCGCCGCTGATCGGCTCGCTGTTCGGCTCGTTTCTCGATACAGCGATCTTCTTCTCCTTTGCCTTCGCCTCGTTCTTCGTATTCTTCGGCCCGAACGATCCGTTCGCCCTCGAAAACGCACCGATTCTGGGCGTCATGACGGCCGAAGCGCCGCGCTGGATTTCCTGGGCGCTCGGCGATCTCGGTGTGAAGATCCTCGTGGGTCTTACCATGCTTCTGCCCTATGGCGCCCTGATGAGCATCATCAAGCCAATGCCCGCCCTGAAGGCAAGCGCGCGAGCCTGAATACCAAACGCAAGCGAACGAACCCGCGCCACGCCGTGACGCGGGTTTTTTCACGCACCCGGTTTACTCGACCAGCCGGAATTCCAGCATCAGGTTGCGCTCAAGGATCGAGTGGTTGTCGTCGGAAACGATGATAACGCGGATGTCCCCACCTGGTTCGGCGACAACGTCGAGGCCTTCCATGTTGTCGATCTGGTAGCCCATGTCCGCCTGCAACAGGATCTCGCCGTCGACCGCCGCACCCGGTTTGATGTCATCGCCCTTGATGCGTCTTATCTGCATGCCGACGCCCTGGGCAAAGCTGAACCGGCGCTCCAGAAGCAGCAGATCGCCATTCGGCAGGAATGCACCGTCGGTAATGGCGAAAGGTTTTTTCTGAACGACGCCGAAGACGCCCTTGCGCGGGCCGTCGAGAACGGCGGCATAGATGTGCCCCGCCTTATCCAGGCTCAGCTCCGAGACGACCATGGCGCCACCGGCAAGCAAGCTTTCCTTTGGCGAAACGGCAATGGTTTCAAGCCCGCGATTGCCGCGCAACGATTTCGGCGGAATGAACGTGGGGAGCGTCGCCAGCGGGCGCGACTGCGCAAATCCGGGGTCGGGATAGACCTCGACGAGATTCATCTGCTCGATACCGACAAGCGCCTCGCCGCCGCGCAGCGCCAATCCCTCGCTGTCCATCTCACCCTTGACCTGCTCGGATCGGCCTTTGGGATCGATCATCGATGTCACGGCGAGATCACTCACGCCTGCCAGCCGGCCCCGCCCGTCACGGACGATTGCGCCCTCGACCCAGTGTCCGGTATCCATCACGGCGAGGAAGGACTTCCGGTTCGGCCGGAAGCGGATCGAGGAGATCGCGCCGAGAAGAGCGTTGCTCGACGACATCTCGATGCCACCGATGAATTCCAGCTTTCCGAACAGTCTCTGGTCCGAACCGATCTTGAAATTCTCGATCTGCCGGCTCGTCACCGGGACGGTTTCCTGCGCCGGGAGGGAGACGGCGGCGGCCGGCGTCACGGTGAGCGTGAGGGACATGGCCGCCGGAATCAGTATCGCTCTCAATTGGATTTCCTTCCGGCAGGCCGGCGCGGAGCATGAAACGCTCCTCGAAAACGCAAATATACAATGCACAAACGCAACCGGGGCTGCTTGCCGCCCCGATCAAGAAATGGCTCAGCCGGCGCGCCGCATCGCCGGGCCTCGCCGCGAGCCTTCGTCGTCGAACAGGGAAGCGAGCTGCTCGGTCATCGCACCGGCCAGTTCATCGGCATCGACGATCGTCACGGCACGGCGATAGTAGCGCGTCACGTCATGGCCGATGCCGATCGCCAGCAGTTCGACCGGCGACCGCGTCTCGATCTGCTCGATCACGGCACGCAGATGCCGCTCGAGGTAGTTGCCCGGATTGACCGACAAGGTCGAATCATCGACCGGCGCGCCGTCCGAAATCATCATCAGGATGCGGCGCTGCTCGGGGCGGCCGAGCAGCCGGTTGTGCGCCCAGATCAGCGCCTCGCCGTCGATGTTCTCTTTCAACAGGCCTTCGCGCATCATCAGGCCGAGATTGCGGCGCGCGCGCCGCCATGGCGCGTCTGCGGACTTGTAGATGATGTGGCGCAGGTCGTTGAGGCGTCCCGGCGTCTGCGGCTTGCCGCTGGCGAGCCACTTTTCGCGCGACTGCCCGCCCTTCCAGGCCTTGGTCGTGAAGCCGAGAATCTCGACCTTGACGCCGCAGCGCTCCAGCGTGCGGGCAAGGATATCGGCGCAGGTGGCCGCAACCGTGATCGGCCGGCCGCGCATGGAGCCGGAGTTGTCGATCAGCAGCGTCACCACGGTATCGCGGAAATTGGTGTCTTTTTCGCGCTTGAAGGAAAGCGGCTGCATCGGATCGATGATCATCCGGGTAAGGCGCGCCGAATCAAGATAGCCCTCTTCGAGGTCGAATTCCCAGGAACGGTTCTGCTGCGCCATCAGGCGGCGCTGCAGCCGGTTGGCGAGACGCCCGACGGCGCCCTGAAGGTGGGCCAGCTGCTTGTCGAGGAAGGCCCGCAGCCGGTCCAGTTCAGCCTCGTCGCAAAGTTCTTCGGAGGAGATGATCTCGTCGAATTCCTCGGTGAAGACCGTATAGTCGACCTTCTCGTTGAAATCGTCGAAGGGATGCGCGGGGCGCTTGACCTCGCCCGGCGTCTCGCTGTCGTCCTCGCCGTCGTCCGACATCTCGTCTTCGGAGATTTCGGCGCCGTCCATCTCGCCTTCGTCCATCTGCTCGTCGGCAGTCTCGTTTTCGTCGGCGGGGGCGGCGTCGGATCCAGCATCCTCGTCGGAGCTGTTTTCGTCCTGCTCCTGGCTGCGCGGCTGGTCCTCGTCGGTCTGGGTGTCCTGATCGTCCGGCTCGACGTCATCGTCGCCATATTTCTCTGCAACGTCCATCGAGCTCAGCATGTCGCGCACGACGCGGGCAAAAGCCTGCTGGTCGTTGACGGTGGCCGACAGGTTGGCCATGTCGCCGGCTGCCTTTTCCTCGATGAAATCCCGCCAGAGATCAAGCACCTTGCCGGCCGTGGCCGGGGGCTTCTGCCCGGTCAGCTTCTCGCGCACGATCAGCGCCACCGCTTCCTCGAGCGGCGCATCGGCCTGCCGGTCGATATTGCCGAAGTTGGCGCGGGCATATTTCTCGTCGAGCATGGAGGCGAGGTTGTCCGCCACGCCGCTCATCCGAAGCGAGCCGATGGCTTCGACGCGCGCCTGTTCAACGGCATCGAAGATCGCCCGCGCATCCGCCCCTTGCGGCGACATGGTCGCATGGATCCGCGCATTGTGGCAGGCCTTGCGCAACGCCATGCTATCGCCGAGCCCGCGCGTTACCGAAAGCTCCTTGCGGGTCGGTCGCTTGGAGATTTCGGGCAGCCGCATGCGCTCGCCGGTCAGGCCGGGGCGCTCGTTGGCAAAAACCACCTCGATCTCGGCATCGCCGGCGATCGAGCGGATGCAGCCGGTCAGCGCGCGCCGGAACGGTTCGACGTCGACGGTCCCCGCCGGCCTTGGTTTCGAATTGTCGCCGCGGCCCGACATGGATCAGGCCGTGGCTTCGAGCACGATGTTGGCGGCGCTTTCCTTCAGCTCGACACCAAAGGCGCGCTGATAATGTTCGGCCACCAGCGGACGCTCGAGCTCATCGCACTTGTTGAGGAAGGTTATGCGGAAGGCAAAGGCGATATCGCCGAAGATATAGGCGTTTTCCGCCCAGGTGATCACCGTGCGCGGGCTCATGACGGTCGACAGGTCGCCGTTGATGAAGGCGGCGCGGGTGAGATCGGCCACGCGCACCATCTTCGAAACCGTCTCGCGTCCCTTGTCCTTGGTGAAGCCCTTGACCTTGGCGGCGACGATGTCGACTTCGTTGTCATGCGGCAGGTAGTTCAGCGTGGTGACGATCGACCAGCGGTCCATCTGCGCCTGGTTGATCTGCTGCGTGCCGTGATAAAGGCCGGTCGTATCGCCGAGACCAACGGTGTTGGCGGTGGCGAACAACCGGAACGCCGGGTGCGGGCGGATGACGCGGCTCTGGTCGAGCAGGGTGAGACGTCCCGACGATTCAAGCACGCGCTGGATGACGAACATCACGTCTGGACGGCCGGCGTCATATTCGTCGAAGACCAGCGCGACATTGTGCTGGTAGGCCCAGGGCAGGATGCCGTCCTTGAATTCGGTGACCTGCATGCCGTCCTTGACGACGATCGCGTCCTTGCCGACGAGGTCGATACGGCTGACGTGGCTGTCGAGGTTGACGCGCACGCAAGGCCAGTTAAGGCGCGCTGCGACCTGCTCGATATGGGTCGATTTTCCGGTGCCGTGGTAACCGGACACCATGACGCGGCGGTTATGGGCAAAGCCTGCGAGAATGGCGAGCGTCGTTTCGCGATCGAACAGATAGTCCGGATCGACGTCCGGCACATAGGCATCGGCCTTCGAATAGGCCGGGACCCTGAGTTCGGTATCGATACCGAAAACGTCACGGACGGAAATTGTCGTGTCGGGAAGGTTGGAAATATCGAGGTCTACCTTGCTCATCATGTCTCCAGCACGGAAGCCCCCCTGATTGTCCTGGGGCATCCCGTCTATGCCTTTTAAATGTGTGACCGTCATAAAACGGGTTACTAGCAGAAGCCAGCCTGTTTTAACAATTGATATGCCTGGATCACGGCGCGAAAACGCTCTTCCGAGCCTCTGTCTCCGCCATTTGCATCAGGATGATGCTTTTTTACAAGCTCCTTGTAGGCGGCCTTGACGTCGGCGGCGGTCGCATTGGCATGCAGGCCAAGCGTATCGAAGGCCTTGGCCTCCAGCGTCTTCAGCTTGCGCAGCCGCGGTTCCTGCCGGGCGGCGCGAGCGCGCGCCTGGTCGACGAAGCCGAACGGGTCTCGCATGCGGGCCTGCGCCCCGGCCGAACCGGACCGCATCTGCGACTGCGCCGGACCGTTCTTGGCATTCTTGTTGACGCCAACCGTCCAGGTCGGACGATGTCCGGTCAGGGCTTCCTTCTGGTAGCGCGCGATCTCATTGTCGGAAAGGCCGGAAAAGTAGTTGTAGCCCTTGTTGTATTCCTTCACGTGCTCGAAGCAGAACATGAAATATTCGTTCTCGGCGTTACGCCCCACGGGCGCGCGATGCACAGCATTTTCCTCGCACCCGTCCCACTGGCATTTGGGTGCCATCGGTTCCGGTTTCTGGTTCACCTTGCGGCGGGTACGGATGCCATCGAAGTATTTTGAATCGAGTTTCATGGCGCTAATTATGGGGGGTAGCGGGCACCACAACAAGAATTGACAAATGGGAATGTTGCTGGCTTTGTGAAACCATTTTGCACCTCGCAAAAAGCAATCCGGGACGGGTCCGTCGTCTGCTGTCGACGCAACGGAGAAGCCAGAGAAACGGGGCTGAAACATGTCGCTTCAAAGCCGCATCGAAACGAAACTCAAGGCGGCCTTTGCACCCGAGCGGCTGATCGTCATCAACGAGAGCCACCTGCACGCTGGCCATCAGCCCGACTTCCACGGCACCGGCGAAACCCATATGCGCGTGCGCATCGTCTCGAGCGCCTTCATCGGCATGAGCCGCGTCGCCCGCCACCGCGCCATCAATGAGCTTCTGAAACCGGAATTCGACGCCGGGCTGCATGCGCTTGCGGTGGAACCGGCTGTTCCCGGAGAAACAACGCGCTGGTAACGGGCGTGCTAACTCTCTCGCAATGCCCGATCGAACTCGTCAGGCCCGACACCGCGTCGAACTGACGGTTTTGATCCTGCATTGACAATTATTGCGGGCGGAGAATGGGCGGATCGCGTGATCCGTTGAAATTTCGACATACGGAAAATTTTCATCTTTAAGGCGCAGCCGACAGGTTGTCCGGCCGGCCTTTATTTTTGGGGTCAAGGCTATGCTCAGGTTTGGGCTTGTCGCGGCGTTTGTCGCCGCATTCTTGTCAATGGATTACGCATCCGCATCGACGCCTTCGGGCAAGCGCGTCGCGCTGGTCATGGGCAACAGCGCGTATCAGCACGCGGTTGAGCTGCCCAATCCGAAAAACGACGCCAAGCTGATGTCGCAGACGCTGCGCGCGGCCGGCTTCACCGTGCTTGACGGGGAAAATCTCGACAAAGCGGCGATGGCGGCGATGGTCGATCAGTTCACCGAGATCGCCTACGATGCAGACGTCGCGGTCGTCTACTATGCCGGGCACGGGCTGCAGGTGGACGGCCGCAACTACCTTGTTCCGATCGACGCGCAACTGGAGAAGGCGGCGCAGCTTCAGACCCGCACCATCCCCGCCGACAAGGTGATCGGCGCGCTGCCGCCGGATCCGGCCGTCAGCATCATCATCCTCGACGCCTGCCGCGACAACCCGCTGGCGCGCTCCCTGGCAAAGGTGCTGCCGGCCAGCCGTTCCGCCTCAATGGGGGTCGGCCTGGCGCCGGTACAGGCCAATGGGCAGAGCACGGGTTCCGGTGGACTGCTGATCGCCTATGCGACCGATCCGGGCGCTGTCGCCTATGACGGCAAGGGGATCAACAGCCCGTACACGGCCGCGCTTGCACGGCACCTGACGACACCGGGCCTGGAAATCCAGAGCGCCCTGACGCGGGTGCGGGCGGACGTGTCGGAGGCAACGGGGGGCGCGCAGCGTCCATGGCATAATGCCTCCCTCTCCCGCGAAGTCTTCATCGGCGGCGATGCGCCGGCTGAAACGGCTAAGGCCGCGGCGGAGATCAAGGCCAGCACTGACGCCGCTACCGACAAGACCGACGTCAACTGGACCGTGGAGCAGAAGCTCTGGGAAGAAGCCTCCAAGCGCAACACCGTGGCGCATTACGAACTCTACCTGCAGCAATATCCGAACGGCAATTTCGCGACGCTGGCCAAGCTCAATCTCGACCAGTTGAAGACGGTGGCGACAGCCGAAGTGGCGGCCGTGGCTCCTGCCGGCGAGGCAAGCGCATCGGCATCGCAGGTCAGGACAGCGGTCGCCGTACCCGACGACGTCAAGCTGACGGTCGGCACGCCGGAAACGGAAACAGCGCTGAACCTCGACAAGAGTGCCCGCATCGACTTGCAACTGCGGCTCGGAGCATTGGGCCACGTCACCGGCGGTGCGGACGGTGCGCTCGGCGCCAAGACACGCAACGCGATCGGTGCCTGGCAGCGCCAGAACGGGCTCGTCGAGACGACATACCTGACACCGCAGCAGCACATGTTCCTGGTCGTGCAGACCGACCCGATGATGCCGCAAATCCGGGCGCAGTACGAGGCGCAGAAGAAGGCAGCGGCAGCGCTCAGCAAGGCGCAGGCCCGCCAGAAGGTCGTGGCGCAGCAGCGCGTAAAACGGCAGCGGCCGCCAACACAGGACACGCTGGAGGGTCCGGTCGAACGCAGGGGTGGCGGCATGGACCCCGCAAGCGCGGCATTCGCCGGCGGCCTGCTGGGCGGCGCCCTTGGCGGGATCATCGGCAACCGCTGAGCCGAACGCCCCTCTATTCGCGGCCTTCGCCCTTTACCGGGGGCGGAGGCATCGGCGCATCTTCAGCCGGCCTGATCCTCAGCCGGGTGATCCGGTTCTTCACCCGCTTCATCACGATGAAGCGCTTGCCGTAAAAGGTGAAGGCTTGACGCTCCTCGGGGATCGACTTGGATTCGTGGATGACGAGGCCCGCGACGGTCGTTGCCTCCTCGTCCGGGAGGGTCCAGTCGAGGGCCCGGTTGAGGTCGCGGATCGGCACGCTGCCATCAACGACGATCGAGCCGTCGGCCTCCTGGCGAACGCCCTGGATTTCCAGATCGTGCTCGTCGGAGATATCACCGACGATTTCCTCCAGAATATCTTCCAGCGTCACCAGCCCCTGCACCTCGCCATATTCGTCGACGACGATGGCGAAATGCATCTTGCGGCGCAGGAACGCGTTGAGCTGCTCCTTGAGGTTGGTCGTCTCCGGCACAAACCAGGGCTTTTGCGCAATGCGCACGATATCAAGATTTTCCGGCTCGACATCCGGCTCCGCAAGCGCCCGCAAAAGGTCCTTGGCATGGACGACGCCGATGATGTTATCCGTCGATCCGCGCCAGACGGGCATGCGCGTATAGGGGCTTTCGAGCACCGCGCGAACCGCCGCTTCGGGAGCATCGTCGGCATTGATGCCGCGCATCGAGGTGCGATGGATCATGATGTCGGAGACTTCGAGTTCACCGAGATCGAGCACGCCGCCGAGCCGGTCGCGGTCGGCCTTGATGACGGAGCCTTCGCGATGCAGCAGATCGACGGCGCTACGCAGTTCCTCATGTGCCGACAGCATCGGCATTTCGGAAGAAAGATTGATGCCGAAGAGGGCGAGGATGCGCCGGACGATCCAGTTGACCAGACTGGAGAGCGGGCCAACCACCAGAACGAAGAGATTGACGGTATGCGACACGCCGAGCGCAAACCGGTCAGGCGCCGAGATCGCCCAGCTCTTGGGGAGTACCTCGGCAAAAATAACGAGAATCACGGTCATGGCCAGCGTCGCATAGGCGACGCCGGACGCGCCGTAGACATGCAGAAACAGGCTGGTGGCGACAGACGACGAGAGGATGTTGGCAAGATTGTTGCCGATCAGGAGGGCACCGACCAACCGGTCGCGGCGCTCGATCAGCCTGTTGACGAGGCCGGCACGATTGTCGCCATTGGCCTCCAGCGTATGCATGCGCGCCCGGGAGGCGGCGGTGAGCGCGGTTTCGGCACCTGAAAAGAAACCCGACAGCAGGACCATCACCAGGATGATCAGGATGCCCGGGCCGTAGTCCGTCAAGAAAACCGCGAACGTCTCGTTGGTCATCCCGGATGTTTTTCCTCAAGAAACCGCAGCACTTCACTGGCAGGCACGTCGTCGGCCACGAAAGACTGGCCTATACCGCGGGTCAGGATGAAGGTCAGCTTGCCGCCCTTGACCTTCTTGTCCTGGGCAATCGCATCCATCAGCTTTTCAGCCGGCGGCAGGGTGCCGGGAATGTCGTTCATGCGGGTCGGCAGGCCAACGGCCTTCAGATGTGCCTCGACGCGGGTTGCATCGTCGCGGCTTGCGAGGTTCATGCGCGCCGAAAACTCGTGCGCCAGCACCATGCCGATCGCAACGCCTTCGCCGTGCACCAACCGGCGGCCATCATAATGCGTGGCCGCTTCCAGCGCATGACCGAAGGTGTGGCCGAGATTGAGGAGCGCGCGCAGGCCGTTTTCACGCTCGTCGGCCGCAACGACATCGGCTTTCGCCTGGCAGCTGATGGCGATCGCCTCGATGCGGGCGTCGCCGCCGGCAAACACGGCCTGCCAGTTCTTTTCAAGCCAGGCGAAGAAGTCCGGCTTGTCGATCAGGCCGTATTTTGCGACTTCGGCATAGCCGGCCCGGAACTCGCGCGGGCTCAGTGTGTCGAGCACATCGGTATCGGCGAGCACGAGGTCGGGCTGATGGAAGACGCCGATCAGGTTCTTGCCGTGGGGCGAGTTGATGCCGGTCTTGCCGCCCACGGAGGAATCGACTTGCGCCAAAAGCGAGGTGGGGATCTGGATGAACCGCGACCCGCGCCGGGCGATGCCTGCCGCAAAACCGGTGAGGTCGCCGATCACGCCGCCACCGAGCGCGATCACCGCATCGTTGCGCTCGATGCGAGCGCCGAGGATTGCCTCGCAGACAGGGATCAGATGGTCGAAGCTCTTGGTCTTTTCGCCGGCGGGCAGGACGAGCGAAACGGCCTCGATCTCCTTTGCCTTGAGGGTGGCCATCAGCGGTTCCAGATAGAGCGGCGCGACATGCTCGTCGGTGATGACCGCCATCCTGCGCCCCTTCAGCCGGCTGGCGATTTCGTTTGCCGCCGTCGCAATCAGGCCGGGGCCGATCAGAATGTCATAGGAGCGGTCGCCGAGATCGACGCGGACGGTACGCTTGGCGGGAGATAAATCAGGAGAGGTCATTGTTTCACTTCTTCGGCATGGCGGCGAGCGCGGCGAGAACCTCTTCCACCATCACCTCCTTCTTCACATCGCGGGAGATCACGGTGAGGTCCGCCTCGGCATAGATCGGGTAGCGGGCGTGCATCAGCTTCTCGAGCGTCTGCTTCGGGTTTTCGGTCTTGAGCAACGGCCGCGTGTCACGCTTGTTGACGCGTTCCCACAGCACATCCAGTTCGGCATTGAGCCAGATCGACAAGCCTTGCTTCTTGATATGCCTGCGGGTCCGCTCGTTGATATAGGCACCGCCGCCGGTGGAAACGACTCGCGGACCGGTGTTCAGCAGCCGCTTGATGACGCGGGTTTCCAGCGCACGGAACTCTTCCTCGCCATAGGCTGCGAAGAGCTCGCTGATCGTCATGCGCGAAACACGCTCGATCTCATGATCGGAATCGATGAAGGGAATGCCGAGCGCGGCTGCCGTCATCCGGCCGACCGCCGATTTTCCGGCGCCCATCAGGCCGATGAAGACGAGGTTCCGCCGGCCGAGCGCGGCCTTCGCCCGTTCGATCAGCGCCTCGGAGACCGGTTCCATCACGTCGCTCATTAAGTTCAAATTCCCCGTTCCGTTCCGGTATCGACAAAACGGCGAGGAGCGTCAAGACATGGCTGCGGCATGACGCAGGCATGATGCAGAAAAGTGTGAAGCGGCAGGGCAACATCATACTCCGCGCCGAGCCGGCAGTTCTTGCACTTGCGAACAGTCATGGGCATATAGGCGCAAGCCCCAGGAGTAAAAAATGCCCACCCTTTTCCGGTTCCTGTTCATCTGCGCTTTGATTGCCGGGGTGATTTACGGAAGCATGGTGGCGCTTGTGACCTTCGTCGATCCGGTGGAGCGCGACGTCACCATCCGCATCCCCTCCGAACGGATCAACAAGGCGCGATGATCGACCTCTCCGCCGCCCATATGGAATCCTTCCTGGAGATGATGAGCGCCGAGCGAGGTGCTGCCAGCAACACGCTTCTATCCTATGAGCACGATCTGGAAGATGCCTATTCCTTCCTGAAACAGCGCGGCGTCAAGCCGACCGAGGCTGCCTCGGACGATCTGCGCGCCTATCTCGCCCATCTCGCCCAGCAGGGTTTCAAGGCTTCCTCACAGGCACGCAGGCTTTCCGCGCTCAGGCAATTCTACAAGTTCCTCTATGCAGAGGGACTGCGCACCGATGATCCAACCGGCGTACTCGATGCGCCGAAGAAAGCGCGCGCCCTGCCGAAGGTGCTGAGCATCGACGATGTCTCACGGCTGATCGGGCAGGCGGAAATCGAGGCGGCACGGAAGGACGGCGACGTCATCGGCCGGTTGCGGATGCATGCGCTGATCGAACTGCTCTATGCGACCGGCATGCGCGTCAGCGAATTGGTCGCCCTGCCCGCCTCCGTGCTTGCCCAGAACGGCCGCTTCCTCGTCATTCGCGGCAAAGGCAACAAGGAGCGGATGGTGCCGCTTTCGCAATCGGCCATACGCGCCCTGCAAGCCTATGGCGCTGAAATGGCAAGGAGCAACGCCGGGCAGAAGACATCGCCCGAAAGCCCATGGTTGTTCCCCTCCTCCGGCAAGGCCGGCTATCTGCCGCGGCAGGTGTTTGCCCGCGATCTCAAGGGGCTGGCGTCCCGCGCCGGTATCCGCGTCGCGGCGATCTCGCCGCACGTGCTGCGCCACGCCTTTGCCAGCCATCTGCTTGCCAACGGCGCGGACCTTCGCGCCGTACAGGAACTTCTCGGTCATTCGGACATTTCGACGACACAAATCTACACCCATGTGCTCGAAGAGCGGCTGCATCAGCTGGTCCAAAATCATCACCCCCTTGCCAAACAGGCGAAAAAACAGGATTAGGAGCGCCAGAACCCTTCGCGAAGACATTGGGATCATCATGTCCGCGGCCATTGGCGCAATATGATCGGAAACGCATCTCATGCACAATTATCTCGATTTCGAAAAACCAATCTCTGATCTCGAAGGCAAGATTCACGAGCTGAAGAAGATTGCCAGCGAAGACGAGAGCATCGACACGACCGACGAGGTGGAGCGCCTTGAAGTGCGCGCCCGCGAGGCGATGGCCGAAATCTATTCCAAGCTGAACCCCTGGCAGAAGACGCAGGTCGCGCGCCATCCGCAGCGCCCCCACTTCCAGGAATATGCCGCAAGCCTCTTCACCGAATTCACGCCGCTTGCCGGCGACCGCAAGTTCGCCAACGACGAGGCGATCCAGGCCGGTCTCGCGCGCTTTCGCGGTACGCCTGTCGCTGTTATCGGCCAGGAAAAGGGCAACGACACGAAGTCGCGCATCAAGCACAATTTCGGCAGTGCCCGTCCAGAAGGCTATCGCAAGGCGATCCGCGTCATGGAGATGGCCGACCGCTTCGGCCTGCCGCTGATCACCCTGATCGACACCGCCGGCGCCTATCCGGGCATCGGCGCCGAAGAACGCGGCCAGGCGGAAGCCATCGCCCGCTCGACGGAAATGTGCCTCAACCTCAAGGTCCCGATCGTCTCGGTGGTTCTCGGCGAAGGCGGTTCGGGCGGCGCGATCGCCATCGCCACCGGCAATCGCGTCTACATGCTGGAGCACGCGATCTACAGTGTGATCTCGCCGGAAGGCGCCGCCTCGATCCTCTGGCGCGACAGCACCCGCGCCAAGGAAGCGGCGACCAACATGAAGATCACCGCCGAGGACCTGAAGTCGCTCGGCATCATCGACGGCATCATCGGCGAGCCGGTCGGTGGCGCGCATCGCGATCCGGACGCGGTCATCGCAAAGACCGGCACGGTGATTGCCGATGCGCTGAAGGAACTGTCCGGACGCACCGGCGACCAGCTGCGCTCAGACCGCCGGCAGAAATACCTGGCGATCGGTCGCCAGCTTTAACATATCGGCATGTTTCGCCTGGCTACCCGCGCAGATTGAGCCCACGGTCCAACCTTGGCCACAATCTTGGCGTCTGGAACGACTGGCGTGAGGCGGGTCTGCAAGGTTAATATTTTGTGAAGTATAAGGACGTATTGATTCTCCGTGGACCGCCGCCGCGGGTACCTCACGCTCAGTAGTTTTTTCGATGGGCCTTTGCCGATGCGTCTGACACATCTTGTTGCCACCGCCGCCATCGCAGCGCTGCTCGCAGGCTGCACCGCCAATGAGGCGATGGATACGGTCGATGTCGATCTCAAGAAGGTCTCGAGCAAGGTAAACTACCAGCTTTCCGGCAAGATCGTGCAGAAGATGCAGGCAATGAGCATGGCGAAGGAATCGCCGATCATGCTGCGCATCTTCAAGGAGGAAGGCGTGCTCGAGGTCTGGAAGGCGAATGCCTCCAACCGCTTCGAAATGCTGCGCCAGTACAAGATCTGCGCCTGGTCGGGCAAGCTCGGCCCCAAGGTCAAGGAAGGCGACCGGCAGGCGCCGGAAGGCTTCTATCCTATCACACCGGGCCAGATGAACCCGAATTCGAGCTACTACCTGGCGATCAACACCGGCTTTCCCAACCGTTTTGACCAGGCCAACGGCCGCTACGGCACCAACCTGATGATCCATGGCGCCTGCTCCTCGTCCGGCTGCTACTCGATGACCGACGAGCAGATGCAGGAAATCTTTGCGCTCGCCCGCGACGCCTACAAGGGCGGCCAGCAGGCTATCCAGCTGCAGGCCCTGCCCTTCCGCATGACTGCGGAAAACATGGCGCGACATCGCAACAGCCCTCACATCGGCTTCTGGAACATGCTGAAGCCCGGCTACGACCAGTTCGAGATCACCAAGCGACCGCCGGAAGTCAACATCTGCGAGAAGAAGTACGTCTTCAACCAGCAGACCGACGGCAAGTTCAGTCCGACCGGGCCTTGCCCGGCGATGTCGACGCCGGCGGTGATGCAGGGCGCACTTGCCGCCTACAACAAGAAATACAATGAAGACTACGCCAAGGCGATGAAGAAGCTCGACGGCATGGTCTGGTACGAACCGAGCGAAGCCGAACGCAAGGCGATCGTCGCCAAGCAACGTGTCGGCAAGGAACTGGCCTATGCGCCGACCGGCACCTCGCTCGATGCCGGCAAGCTGATGAAGGTCGCCGACCTCGAAAAGCAGGAAGCCCGCCGGGCCGAGCTTGAGGAGGCAAGGAAGGCGATCGAGATCCAGAAAGCCGAGCTGGAAAAAACCACCCGCAATGGCAAGAGCGTGCCCGTGCCGGCCGAAAACCCGCTGCCGCGCCCGGTCGAAACGGCCTCGGTCGAGCAGACGGCCGACAGGAAGAGCTTCTGGGGCGGCCTGTTCTCCAAGAGAGGCGACGATGCGCAGAAGCTGCAGCCTGCTGCGGCGGCGCCCGTTGACGCCGCACAGCAACCGGCAGCCGTCGCCACGGCCGGGCCGGCTGTCGCAGAGACGGCACGGAAACCGGCTGAAGCGGCGGCTCAGGCAGGAACCGCGACCGAGGCTGCACCGGTGGCTGAGCAGGCCGTCATCGTGCAGGCGCCGGCCAGCAAGGGTTTCTGGGGCCGTCTATTCTCCAAGGACAGTGCTGATGCGCGGAAACCAGAGTTCGTAGGTGCAGCGTCCGCTGACATCGCAATTCAACAGCCCGCGCAGCAACCCGCGAACAGCGCCGTTCAACAGGAGGCAGCCGTCGCCGCCACTCCGACGGCAGTCTCCAAGACCACACAGAAGCCCGCCGAAGCGGCGCAACAGGCAACCACCGCAAACGAAGGAGCACCCGTTGCCGAACAGGTCGTTGCCGAGCAGCAACCGAAGAAGCGGCCGTTCTGGAAGCTCTGGGGCAATTGATGCCCGACGCCGACAGCCTGATTTATGATCTCAAGGGACTGAAATGCCCCTTGCCGGTGTTGAAGACCCGCAAGCGCATGAAAACCCTTGCGCCCGGCGCGCTGATCATCGTCGAGACGACGGACCCGCTAGCCATCATCGACATTCCGCATTTCTGCACTGAGGACGGGCATAGCTTAGAGCATTCCGAGGCGCTGGCCGTTGGTCATCGGTTCGTGATCCGCAAGAAGGCCTGACGCGCTGTTTAGTCCGCCGGACCGTCATCTGCAGCCAGATTATGGTCTTCCCATTGGCTTTTGGGGATTGCATCGCCGACCAGGAAAGCAAACGAAACAACCTCTTTCAGGTCCGCTGTGACATCGCAGGTGAAGCCGATAGTGTACCATTGCCGCTTGCTGCGGAACGCGCCTCCATCGGCCGTAAGTTTCTGTCCCGACAGTTTCGTATCGGCCATTGCATAGGCCACCACAAAATCCGGTTGGAACTCGGGTTTCCAGATATGGACCTGTTCCATCGCCTCGATATTGCAGAGTTGCACGACGCGCTCGGACGACGCCAGTTCCTGCAGCGCCTTGCGCGCCTTGGCGCTGCGCGGATCAGCCAGGACTGTTGCGGATCTGAGGTTCGTCGCCTGGACCATGCCGCCGGGGTCGGGTCGCGGCCGGGCGCCCGGCACTTTGCCGACGTCAGGCACGGTATTTTTAACAATCGACTCGGCCGGCTCATCGCTCCGCGGCCCGACGCTCGCTTGGATGATCGGCGATTGGTTCGCCGCGTCGAACTGCTGCTCTGTCAGGACATCGACGGTTACGCTCTCCTCCAACGGTGTGGTCTGCCGGCGCGGCACCACGGCGAAGAGCAGAGCAAGCCCGATCAGAATGTGAAAGCCGAGTGAGGCGCCAAGTTCCCACGGGCTGGGCCGGCTGGATCGAAGCGCCGGTCCTGGCATGTCGCCGATGACTTCACCCGCCCGGAGAAACATGCCAGCCCTTTGCCCGCCGAAAGCTACATCCTGAGACCCGGTACCGCCAAAGGATTATCCTCCAGCGCCTGACGATCCGGGCGGTCGATGCGCGGCTTGCCGGTGAAGGCGTCGAACAGGTCCCGGACGAAAGCCTCCGGCAGACCCTTGGTGATCAGCACCATGCGGGTGCGCCGGTCCGACGGGTCCGGCCAGCCGGCCAGGCGCTGCGGCGGATGGAACACAGCCTGCACGCCGTGCAGGATCAGCGGCCTGTCCGGATTGTCGGACATGGCAACGATCGCCTTCATCCGAAGCAGTTTTTCGCCATGGGCGGAGCGCAGGAGGTCGACGAACATTTCCAGCGCCATCGGGTCGATCGGCCGGTCATGGACGATGCTGAAGGAGCGGATATCCGTGCCATGGCGGTTTTCGTCATGGCGGTGGTGGCCGTGATCATGGTGGTCATGGTCACAATGCGCATGGTCATGGTGATGGTGACCGTCATGCACATGGGCATGATCATGTTCGGCGACATCCTCGTCCTGCAGCCAACGGCCGACATCGGCGATCTTTGTTGCCGGATCATAAAGCCCGCAGTGAAAAAGCTCTGCCTTGGCGACTTCCGGCAGATCGCCGTCCATTATCGGAGCGCGCGGATTGAGGTCTCGCAGCCGTGCCTTCAGGGAGATGACAACATCGGGCGTCGCGAGCGACACCTTGCTGATGACCAGCCTGTCGGCCATGGCAACCTGCCTGAGCGCCTCCTCGTGGTTGGCAAGTGTCGAAAGCCCGTTGACCGCATCGACGACGGTAACCACACCATCCAGCCGGTAGCTCTGGGCGATCACCGGATTGCCCATCACCGATTGGAGCACGGGAGCCGGATCGGCAAGGCCGGTGGTTTCGATGACGACGCGCTTCAGCGGCTTGATCTTGCCCGTCTGCATCCGGTCCATCAGATCGGCGAGCGTATCGACCAGTTCGCCGCGCACCGTGCAGCAGAGGCAGCCATCCGACAGCTCGATGATGCCGTCGCTCGACGCTTCGACCAGCAGGTGATCCAGCGAGACATCGCCGAACTCGTTGATGATGACGGCGGTGTCAGTGAGATCAGGATCCTTCAGCAGCCGGTTCAGCAGCGAGGTCTTTCCGGCACCGAGGAAGCCGGTGAGGATCGACACCGGCACAGCATTGAGGACGGGGCTCATATCTTATCCGATCGGTAAAGGGCTCAAAAGACCGGGCGCGGGACCGGGATCGGAATATTGGCGACGTCGCCCTGTGCGGTCTCGGTCTGCCCGTTGACGTTTACAGCTTTTTCGGTGCCGGGGATAAGGCCGGCGGTAACCAGGTTCAGCGGGCGATTGATCTCATGGATGTAGGGCGAGAGCAGTTTTTGCCGGCCGACTTCGTCCCGGTTTTCGGAGCGAATCTTTGCAGCCTTCGGATTGCAGATTTCCTTGCTGACGTCGGCGACCATGTCGCGGGTCTCGCCATAGGGCGCGATCTGGCCGAGGCCGGGCTTGCCGACGCCGGTAGACGTCAGGCCGAGTTGCAGCAACCGGGCCGATTCGTCCGCCCTGCTGCCCAGGCTGTCGGCGCCGAGCACGACGGAAACGACGGCGCGGCCGTTACGCGTCGCCGAGGAGACCTGGTTGAAGCCGGAGGCGCAGATGAAGCCGGTCTTCATCCCGTCGGCGCCATCGAAGCGGCCGATCAGCATGTTGAGGTTGGGATAGTTCTTCTTGCCCGTTGTGAAGCCTTCATAGGCAAAATAGGGGGCATATTGCGGGAACTCGCGCTTGATGGTGACCGCCAGCACGGCGAGGTCGCGCGCCGTCGTGTACTGGCCGGCACCCGGCAGACCGTTCGGGTTGATGAAATGCGAGGAGGTCATGCCGATCCGCCGGGCCTCAGCGTTCATCAGGTTGACGAAGGCGGGCTCGGAGCCTGCGACCGTCTCGCCGATCGCGACCGCGATGTCGTTTGCCGATTTGATCAGCATCATCTTCAGCGCGCTGTCGAGCGTCACGGCCTGGCCGGGCTTGTAAAACATCTTGCTCGGCGGCTCGCCCGCCGCATTCTTCGATATCACGACCGGCGACTCGAGCGTCAACTGGCCGGACTTCAGGGCGCGGAACGTTGTATAGGCCGTCATCAGCTTGGTGAGCGAGGCCGGATACCACTTCTGGTAGATATCCTGCTGCTCGTAGACCTTCAGCGAGTTGACATCGACGACCAGCTTTGGATTGGCTGCGCCCGGCATGGCAGTCGCCAGAAGCGAAGCGCAGGCACCCGCCAGCACCGAGAACAGCTTCATCTTGCCACCTGTCCGGTTTCCATTCGTCACCACAATCAGACCTCGAAATTTCGGGAATTGCCTCGTATCGTCCGGCTATTTAACCTATATGGCGAGGTAATGGCAAAGACCAATCTTCCGCGCCAATGCCAAAATCCCGCACCCTATGCCCGCAATGGACCCACAGGAACCCACAATGCCCATTCTCAACCGCGCAGCAGAGCTCCAGAACGAAGTCACCGAATGGCGGCGACACCTGCACACGAAGCCGGAACTCCTGTTCGCCGTGGAAAATACGGCAGCTTTCGTCGAAAATAAACTGAGGGAATTCGGGGTCGACCAGATCGTCACCGGCCTTGGCCGTACCGGTGTCGTCGGCCTGATCAAGGGCAAGCTCGGCGAAGGCCGGACGATCGGCCTGCGCGCCGACATGGACGCCCTGCCGATGACCGAGACGAGCGGCAAGCCCTGGGCTTCCACCGTGCCAGGCAAGATGCATGCCTGCGGCCATGACGGCCACACCGCCATGCTGCTGGGTGCGGCGAAATATCTGACCGAGACCCGCAATTTCAAGGGCGCGGTCGCCGTGATCTTCCAGCCGGCCGAAGAAGGCGGCGGCGGCGGTAACGAAATGGTCAAGGACGGCATGATGGAGCGGTTTGCCATCGAGGAGGTCTACGGCATGCACAACATGCCGGGCATGCCGCTTGGCCGGTTCGGCACGCGCGTCGGCCCGATCATGGCCTCGACCGACGAATTCACCATCACCATCGATGGTCGGGGCGGCCATGCGGCCCAGCCGCACAGAACCGTCGACCCGATCGTCATCGGCTCGCAGATTGTCAATGCGCTGCAGACGATCGCCTCGCGCACCGTCGATCCGCTCGCCTCCGTCGTCGTCTCCGTGACCAAGTTCAATGCCGGCTTTGCCCACAACATCATTCCGGAGCAGGCGGTGCTCGCCGGTACCGTGCGCACGCTGATGCCGGAGGTCCGCGATCTCGCCGAAGCCCGCATCAAGCAGATTTCCGAAAGCCTTGGCTCCGCCTATGGCGCCAGGGTCACCATCTCCTACGGCCGCAACTATCCCGTCACGGTCAATCACCGCGACCAGACCGGCCATGCGCTGGCGGCAGCCTCCGAGATTGCAGGGGAAAGCAAGGTCTCGGCCGATCTCGACCCGATGATGGGCGGCGAGGATTTCTCCTACATGCTGCTTGCCCGCCCCGGCGCCTTCATCTTCATCGGCAACGGCGATACGGCCGGCCTGCACAACCCCGCCTACGACTTCAACGACGAGGCTATCCCGCACGGCATCTCCTATTGGGTGAAGCTCGCAGAAATTCGGCTGGCGGCGTGACGGCTCCGGGAGTGCGCCGATGCATGAAATAGACAAGATCGACCGGCGGATCCTCAATATCCTCCAGGCGGACGGGCGGATCACCAATCTCGAACTGGCCGACCGGATCGGTCTGTCCCCGACCGCAACCAGCGAGCGGCTGCGCCGCCTCTTGAAGGAAGGCTACGTCTCGGGCTTCGGCGCGCGGCTCGATCCGCACAAGCTGGGCTTCGGCCTGCTCGTCTTCATTGAGGTCATGCTCGACAAGACGACGCCGGAAGTCTTCGACAAGTTCGCCATCGCCATCAAGCAGGCTTCAGCAGTGCTCGAATGCCATATGGTGGCCGGCGGCTTCGATTATCTCGTCAAGACCCGCTTCGAGGACATGCACGCCTACCGCAATTTTCTGGGGCAGGTGCTCTGGACGCTGCCCGGCGTCAAGGAAACGCGCACCTATGCGGTGATGGAAGAGATCAAGAACGACGGACCGCTGCCGCTGGTTTGAGGCGGCTTCCAGACGGGTAAGCAACGCGGGGCCATGGCCTCGAAGGCATGGCACACTCCTGATCCCCCTTTCAAACCGCCAAGGTTGCGCATACGCTTCGGCGGCGCTCGATCATCGAGCATTCTTGAGAGGGGTCACATGAAGAAGATCATCGTCACCGCCGCGTTCCTGCTGGCGGCTACGGCCGCATCTGCCGTGAATGCGCAAACCGTCAACGCCGGCACATATACAGTGGAAGGCACCAATCTCGACGGATCGAGCTATTCCGGCACCGCGGAAATAACACTGGCCAGCGAGACGACCTGCGTCATCGAGTGGGAGACCGCGGGTGTCAAATCGAGCGGCGTCTGCATGCTCAACGGCAACGCTTTTGCCGCCTCCTATGTGCTGGAGGACGCTTTGGGGCTGATCGTCTACGAGGTCAAGGGCAATGGGACGCTCGAGGGGAGGTGGACGATCACCGGCAAGGATGGCTCCGGTACGGAAACGCTGACGGAAGCCAATTGACGCCTTGGCGGGACGGACCTAGGGGCATCCGAAACGCCTCCTTCCAGACTGAGAAAGCCGGCACGCCATCTCGGCGCGTGCCGGCTCCGAACGTCGGAAGGTTCGCAAACCCCGCGGCCTACAGCGTCGCCATGTCGATGACGAAGCGGTAGCGCACGTCGCTCTTGATCACGCGCTCATATGCTTCGTTGACCTGGTCCATGCGGATCAGCTCGATCTCCGAGACGATGTTGTGTTCGCCGCAGAAATCGAGCATCTCCTGCGTTTCCTTGATCGAACCGATCATCGAGCCGGCGATCGAGCGGCGGCCCGGAATGAGCGAGAAGGCATGCACCGGCACCGGATTTTCCGGAACGCCGAGCAGGACGAGCGTTCCGTCCACCTTGAGCAGGCCGAGATAGGCGTTCCAGTCGATTTCCGCCGAGACGGTGCACAGGATCAGGTCAAACGTGCCGGCGAGCGTCTTGAAGGTTTCCGCATTGCTGGTGGCGTAATAGTGATCGGCACCGAGCTTCAGGCCGTCTTCCTTCTTCGAGAGCGACTGGCTGAGCACGGTCACCTCTGCGCCCATAGCGTGCGCGAGCTTCACGCCCATATGGCCAAGACCACCCATGCCGACGATCGCCACCTTCTTGCCGGGACCAGCACCCCAGTTGCGCAACGGCGAATAGAGCGTGATGCCGGCGCACAGCAGCGGCGCCGTCGCTTCGAAAGGCAGATGCTCCGGAATGGACAGCACATAGCCTTCCTTGACGACGATGTGATCGGAATAGCCGCCCTGGGTCGGCGTCTTTCCGTCCGCCTCAACGCCGTTATAGGTAGGCACGAGGCCAGGCATGTACTGTTCGAGATCCACGTCGCGGCTGGCACAAGTGGTGCAGCTATCGACAAAGCAGCCGACGCCGACCCGGTCGCCCACCTTGAATTTCGAAACCTTCGATCCGACAGCGGTGACGATGCCGGCGATCTCGTGGCCGGGAACCATCGGAAACATCGAGTTGCCCCATTCGTTGCGGGCCTGATGAATGTCCGAGTGGCAGATGCCGGAATATTTGATACTGATGACAACGTCGTCCTCGCGCGGTTCGCGCCGTTCGAACGTGAAGGGTTGCAGCGGTTTCGACGCATCCGTCGCCGCATATCCTCTTGCCAGGGCCATGGGTCACTCCTTTATGTCATGAAGCGGGGACTGAGACGGAGGCGCGAGCGGCCTCTCCCCGAAGCGCACTATGCAGGCAACGGCGAACGGGTGTTAGAGCAATCCTGCAAAATTATTGTACGATCCTGCAAAACATCTCGCCGGCGTTTTGCAGACGCGTGTTAAAAGACTATCTCTCGAAATGCGTGATGAAGTCTAAATGGCTGGAAAGACTTTCGATTATGACAGATTCAAGAACCCCGCGCAGTCAGGAACTGATTGATCTTATTGCCCGTTTCGCCAAGGAAGACGGCGATCATCAAACCCCGATCCCAGGTTTGAGCGTCCACAGGCGTTCAGGAACGGGCATGAAGGCCTGTGGTGCCTACAAGCCGAGCCTGGCGCTGATCGTCCAGGGAGCAAAACAGGTGGCGCTCGGCGACGATATCTACCGCTATGGCCGCGGCGACTACCTGCTCACCTCGATCGACCTGCCGGTCACCACCCAGATCGTCGAGGCTACCGTCGAAAAGCCGTATCTGAGCATGACATTCCAGATCGACACCACCAAGATCGCCGGTTTCGTGGACCAAGCCGGTCAGGCGGATCGCAGTTCCATCCCAGCCGCCCGCGGCATGGCGGTGAGCGAGCTAACGCCTGAGCTCGAAGATGTCGCCACGCGACTGCTGCGGCTGCTGGACCGGCCGCACGACGTTGCGGTCCTGCTTCCCCTGATCGAGCAGGAGATTCTCTATCGCCTCTTGACGGGACCGCAGAGCGGTCGCCTGCGCCAGATGGCCGTCACCGACAGCCAGTCGCACCAGATCAACCGTGCCTGCATCTGGCTGAAGGAGCATTACGCACGGCCGCTGAAGATCGAGGAACTCGCCAGCCGCGTCAGCATGAGCGTGTCCTCGCTGCACCATCATTTCAAGGCGATCACCGCCATGAGCCCGATGCAGTATCAGAAGCAGTTGCGCCTGCAGGAAGCGCGCCGGCTGATGCTGGAAGAGATGCTCGATGCAGGATCGGCCGGCCATCAGGTGGGTTTTGAGAGCCAGTCGCAGTTCAGCCGCGAATATGCCCGGCTGTACGGCGAGCCGCCGCGGCGCGATGTCGGTCGCGTCCGCCGCAGCCTGATGGACCGGCTGACAGGCGGTGTGGAAATGCTGAGCGAGGGATAGGCCTCCGCGTTCGGGAAGCGAACTGGGCGCCCGCCCTTGCCGGTCAGGATCGGCCGATCTTAGCGCTCGTTAAAATTGTCGGCTTTCTCACGCCATTTCCTTTACGGCATTTCCGTAGCATTCTTGCACACAGAGGCGAGGAACATGTGATGGCAAGTCACCGAAGAGATGCATATTCGGCGTTCGCAGAAGATCATCGGCAGCTGGGAGCCGCGAAAGGTCCCCTCTCGCCGACGCTGCGCATAAAGGCGCTTGCCGCAGCCGTACTGGCTGGCGCGCTGTTCTGGGGCGCGGTGATCTATTTCATGATCCGCTGAGACGCGTTGCCCATCCCGGCACGGTGCCTTGCCGCTGCCCGGTAGATTGGCGAACCTCCAGAGTCCACATTTTCCACGCCCGCAACCGCGCAGTCGCGACCGGCCTTGCAGGCGTATCGCCAATCCGTTTGCCGCCATTGCGCTCGAAAACCCGGCTGACACGGTTTTACAGCGCGAAACAATTTGCGATGACTTTTTTCGGAACGATCGCCCCTCCTCTCGCATTGTGGACCACATGGCCATGACAAAACGAAAGGAGTGAGCCATGAAAACCAAGATCCTGATCCTCTCCGCTGCCGCTCTCGGCATGATGTCCACCGCTGCGCTCGCTGAGGATGGCGCCATCACCGGTGCTGCCGGTGGCGCGGTCACGGGCGCCATCGTCGGCGGCCCGGTCGGCGCTGCTGTCGGTGGCGTTGTCGGCCTGGCGGCCGGCGCCGCTCTCGACCCGCCGCCGCAGAGGGTGGTGACCTATGTCGAACAGCAGCCGCTGCAGCGGTCGGTGGTCATCAAAGAGCCGTTGGCGGTCGGCAAGCCGATCCCGCGCGACGTCGTCCTGATGCCCGTTCCGGAAGACACCCGCTATTCCTATGCGGTGGTCAACAACCAGCGCGTGATCGTCGATCCGAGAACCCATACGGTCGTACAGATCATGCAATAAAGCGGCAGCTAAGCGAATTGAAAGGGCGGACGGCTGTCCGCCCTTTTGTTTGAGGAACCCCGACCCTTCGCCGCGCTTTACATGCCGATAAAAGGACCGGACATTTGGCCGAGATAAAGTATAAAGTGAGCTTGGACGAGGGAAGCGATATGAGGAAGATACTCATTCTGGCGTGCGCCGTCGCGCTGGGGTCCTGCACGCCGTCGGAGGTGGAACCGATCCCCGGAAGCATCACCTACGGCGGCCAGCCGCGCACGAAGCTGACGAAAGCCCCGATCGGCAGCACGTTCACCCATCAGATGATGGACGAAACCGGCCGAATGGCCATCGAGACCTACAGGATCGAGGCAGACCGCTCGTTGACGCTGATCAGGCGGCAACGCATCCACCCCGACTTTTTCGCACACGATTGAGGACGTGGTTGCGTCGATCAACGACATGTCGAACGAATAGGCGACCGCCACTCGGCGAGTCCTCACTATGCGTCGGGCCGGACAATGAAAATGGTAGCGGGAGAGGGACTCGAACCCCCGACACGCGGATTATGATTCCGCTGCTCTAACCACCTGAGCTACCCCGCCGCCGGAACGTTGACATGGGCCTTGGCCGCTGTCGTCGCCGTCAGTGGGGCGGCTTATAAGGTGCGGTTCATGCCGGTGTCAAGCGGAGGCGTTTTAAAAAATTGGAAGTTTTCCAATGGCCGTGCACGCCGAGCAAGCGCGGCCCGGCGCCGCGCCCTGCTCACGCGGCGGCCGAGCTGCGCAGCAGGTCCTTCAACGCTGCCTCGGCGGCCGCTTCGCGTTCGGAGCGCAGGATGAAACCGCCGCCATAGACGCGGGCGTCCTCGCCGGTGCCGGAATAGAGCGCGCAAGCCTGCCCGGGGGCAACGCCCGCTTCGCCTTCCATGAGTTCGACGGAGATGCCGCCCGCATCGGCGTGCAGGATGGCGGGTGCCGGCTGGCGCGTCGAGCGCACCTTGGCGAAGCAGGCAAAACCGCCTGCCGCGACTTCATGGATATCGCCGTCGCCCAGCCAGTTGACGTCGCGCAGATAGACGCGGCGCGTCTCCAGCGCTTCCTTCGGGCCGACGATGACGCGACGCGAGCGGGCGTCGAGATGCACCACATAAAGCGGTTCGCCGGTGGCGATGCCGATGCCGCGGCGCTGGCCGATGGTGTAATGCAGGATGCCCTCATGGCTGCCGAGAACCCGGCCGTCGAGATGGACTATATCGCCCGACAGGGCGGCATTCGGCTTCAGCTTCGAGACGATATCGGAATATTTGCCCTGCGGTACGAAACAGATGTCCTGGCTGTCGGCCTTCTTGGCGACGACCAGGCCCATCTCTTCGGCCAGCGCCCGGGTTTCGGCCTTGGTAAGGCTGCCGAGCGGGAAACGCAGATAGTCGATCTGCTCCTGCGTCGTGGCAAAGAGGAAATAGCTCTGGTCGCGATCGGCATCGGCCGGCCGGAAGAGCGCGCGGCGGCCGGGCGCGCCGGCTTGAGGATTTGCCCTGGAGCGGATGTAATGCCCCGTCGCCAGGGCATCGGCGCCAAGTTCGCGCGCGGTCGCGAGCAGATCGGCAAACTTGACCGTCTGGTTGCATGCGACGCAGGGGATCGGCGTTTCGCCGGCGACATAGCTTTCCGCAAAGGGATTGATGACGGTCTCGCGAAAGCGCTGTTCATAGTCGAGCACGTAATGCGGAATGCCGAGGACTTCGCAGACGCGGCGCGCGTCGTCGATATCCTGGCCCGCGCAACAGGAACCGGCCCGGTGCACGGCAGCGCCATGATCGTAGAGCTGCAGGGTGATGCCGAGGACATCGTAGCCCTCGCGCTTCAGGATGCCGGCCACGACGGAGGAATCGACGCCGCCGGACATGGCAACGACGACGCGCGTATCTTCGGGCTTGCGGTCAAAATCGAGACTGTTCACGGCTTCCAATCCGGCATTCCGGTCCATCGGCGGGTTTTAGCACTTATGCGCGACCATACCCTGTTTCCTGCAAACGGCCAACGCCGCAGCGACGCGGGCATCGGCGAGCCTGTCCGCAAGCCCGCTATATAGAAAGTCGCGAGGCAATGGACAAGAGAGCGTTGAAAGCGTGCTTCAGATCAGCTTCATCCGCATGGCGCGGGCAATCGCCTGCATCCGGTTGACGGCATCAAGCTTGCGTGTCGCGGTCTTGAAATAGCTGGAGACGGTGTAGACGGAGATGCCCAGGATGATGGCGATCTCGTCGCTGCTCTTGCCGGCCGCCGCCCAGCGCAAGCATTCGATCTCGCGGGCCGACAGCCTGTCGCGCACCGGGGACCCGGCCTCGAAGGTGCGTTCGAGAGTTTCGAGCAACTGCAGCAGGGTCAGGTAGAGATCCGCGGTCTCTGCCCTGTCGGGCTCGGCGCGGGTACCGGAAAGGAGGACGGCAAAAGCCTCGCCGGTCGTCGTATGCATGAGGACGGCAAAGGCGTTGCGCATCGCCGGGCCCGCAAACAGCGTACCGATCGCATTGACGCCCTTTTCACCTTGGGCGTTCATGAGGAGGGCGGCTTCACCGAAAATCGGCAGCTTTGTCCGGCGCAGGCACTCGACCAGCATGCTGGCGTGGAACACCGTGGCCGCATCATATTGCCGTACCGTATCGGAGGGCCAGTTGCTCAGCACAAGACGCTCGGCAAAGCGCTGTTGCTCGCCGGAGGGAAGGCGCGTGATCATGAAGTGGCTGAAGCCGAACGTCGCCGTGCAGTGGCGCATCAGGTGCAGCACTTCATATTCCGTCTGGACTGCGGAACTGTTCATGCCGGAAAGGAAATCAGCATACGCCTCGCTCCGCAAGGCCAGCCTGTCATGGTCGCTCATAATTTCGATCACCACTTGCCGGCCCAGGCCGCCGGCGCGTCAAGAAAAATTCTCGTCCCGGTATTTCTCTTAAAGCAGCACGGTCGGCCAAACAGCGACAAGACTGCGAAAGTGTCGGGAAAACACACGATCGAAGCAACAGACCGGAGCTTGGAAATAATGTGATGCTGAGAGCGCATTGCTGAGCATCGAACGCGGTGTATCTACCAGATTTTCTATCAGACTGTACTGATATATTTGCATGGCTCCCATGTGGACGCCTTGTTGAGAGCCTCCATCAGCTTGCAACAGGGATAAGAGAGTGCAGTTAAAAACTATTTGCCCTTGCGGGACACGTCCCCGACCGGCCTGAAGCGCAGGGGCGGACAAATCTCAGGTCCATTGGCAGCAACACCCCGGAAGCCTCTAAAATAATGAGCAAATTGTTACCGTGCGCTTAGGCAAATGTTAAATGTGGCAAGGTAGGTTGCACGTATATGGTCTTGAGTATGTGTAGAGAGTCCAATGACCGAAATGATACGACCCCGCGTGAAATATGTCATCGGACCCGATGGCAGCCCCTTGACGATTGCAGACCTGCCGCCGGCCAATACCCGCCGCTGGGTCATCCGCCGCAAGGCTGAAGTCGTCGCCGCCGTTCGTGGCGGGCTTCTGAGCCTGGAAGAAGCCTGCGAACGTTATACCCTGACCGTCGAAGAATTCCTGTCCTGGCAGTCCTCCATCAACGACCATGGCCTCGCCGGCCTGCGCACGACGCGTATCCAGCAGTATCGCCACTAATCGACTCGCCAAGCGAAACCATTTTCGGGCGGTTGCCATGAACCCGGCAACCGCCCGACGCATTTTCATCTACCAGCCACCCTTCGCGTTCTGCTCGCGGCATGCCATATATCCACAAGCAGACAATCCGGATGGGTGGCCCATGAATATCGAACTTGAGGAAGCCGGCTCGCACGGCCGCTACAGTGTGACGGTTGAAGGTCACACCGCTGAAATGACCTATTCCCGGTCATCGCCGCAGCTGATCATCATCGATCATACCGCCGTCCCCGACGCGCTGCGCGGCAAAGGCGTCGGTCAGGCGCTCGCTGCCCATGCGATCGAGGCGGCCCGCAAAGGCGGCTGGAAGATCATTCCGCTCTGCCCTTTCATGCGCGCCCAGACGCTGCGCCACGCCGAATGGCGGGACGTCGTCCAGGGCTAGGACTGCGCCGCCCCGACGCAACGCGCCAAAAAAAGCACAAGGCCCTCCTCACGAACTTGAGACAAGTCCGTCAGAAGGGCCTTTTTGCGCGCTGAGTGCTTTAAGCGCGCATGCGAACGCCACTGTCGCGCTCTTCGAGCGCGGCCGCCTTGGCGAATTCCGCCTGGACTTCCTCCAGCGCCAGTTCCGCCGCATCCTGTTGCACCTTCAACTCACGAACCGAGACCTGCAGGTTGTCGGCCCGCTGCCGGGCAGCCTTGGCAAACGTCGGATAGGCAAAATGCGAAGGATCGAAAATGCCGGACTTCTTCTCTTCGAACGTGATCTGGTTTTCCAATTCCTTGGTCATCCGCTCAAATTCGGCCATCATCATTTGAAGCTGGTTCAACTGACGCTGTTTCTCCTTCACCTGAAATTCCTTCAGGCGAACAAGGCTCTCACGTGACTTCATACGCAATACTCCCGTGATGCGAGACCCCGGTTACCGGATTATGGCCCGTCCAACCGACCTGCCGTGTCGGAAAATGAAAAAATTTCCAGCGATCTTAACAAAATCCTACCGCTGGTAACCTTTCGTTTACGGGCATCGTTAATCATAGGGACGATCATTTAAGGGTCAGTAAATGCCGGATGTTAAATTTGATGTTCGGCATAGATTGAGTCGGATGAGTCAGATAGCCGATTTTCTTAATGTGGCGCATTAAGGATGTCATTCTGGATTCACCTTGAAAATCAGAGGACTGCAAAAAATATTTAACATTTCCGATACACCTTGCCAGAGTGAATCAGAATTTGTTAACCATTTGCTGGCAGCCTCCAAATCAGGCAACGACTGGATCCGTATCGCGTAAGGGGGCCATCAACGACCTTTCGGCGGCGGAAAAGGGGACAATTATGCGGGTTCTACTGATTGAAGACGACAGCGCCACAGCGCAGAGCATCGAACTGATGCTCAAGTCGGAAAGTTTTAACGTTTACACCACCGATCTCGGTGAAGAGGGCGTCGATCTCGGCAAGCTCTATGACTACGACATCATTCTGCTCGATCTCAACCTGCCGGATATGTCCGGATACGAGGTTTTGAGAACGCTGCGCCTGTCCAAGGTCAAGACGCCGATTCTCATCCTCTCCGGCATGGCCGGCATCGAAGACAAGGTTCGCGGCCTCGGCTTCGGCGCCGACGACTACATGACCAAGCCTTTCCACAAGGACGAACTCGTCGCCCGCATCCATGCGATCGTCCGCCGCTCCAAGGGCCATGCGCAGTCGGTCATCTCGACCGGCGAGCTCATCGTCAACCTGGATGCCAAGACTGTCGAAGTCGGCGGCCAGCGCGTTCACCTGACGGGTAAGGAATACCAGATGCTGGAGCTTCTCTCGCTCCGCAAGGGCACCACCCTTACCAAGGAAATGTTCCTCAACCACCTTTACGGCGGCATGGACGAGCCGGAACTGAAGATCATCGACGTCTTCATCTGCAAGCTGCGCAAGAAGCTGGCCAATGCCGCAGGCGGCGCGAACTATATCGAGACCGTCTGGGGCCGCGGCTATGTGTTGCGCGAGCCGGACGGCGATTACGCCGAAAGCGCCTGATTTTCGCCGAGCATTAGCTGACGGCGCCCGCATTCCGCATATGCGGGGCGCCGTGGTTGGTCGTGCCGAAGTGAATGTGAGAACCCGCCGGAAATGGCGGGTTTTTCCGTTTCTGGACCGGGATGCGTCGAGACGCCGACCCAACCGGCCAAAACGCACATAAAAAAGCCGCGACCCGAGGCAGCGGCTCAGCTGGCGGAATGGAATGGATATTGCTCAGGCGGCAACCGAAGGGCTGCCGAAAACGCTGGTCAGGATCTTGCGATCGAAGGGCTTCAGGAGGAAGTCGTCGGCACCCGCCCGCTTGCCGGCCATCATCTTCTTCAGGTCGGCTTCGACGACGCAATAATAAATGCGCACGGTCTTGCCGTTGGGCAGGTTGCGGATATTGGCGATGAGGTCCAGCGCGCCATCAAGAGCTGCATCGACGATGATGATATTCGGCAATTCCGCTTCGCAACGCACGAGTGCTTCAAGGCCGTTGGCGGCCTCGGAGACCAGGAAATTCAAGCCGGAGAGAATGCGCTTTCCGACCTTGCGTACGACGTCAGAATCATCGGCAATCATTAACCGTTGCATCTCTAGCTCCTTCTTTATACTTAAGCGGGAGTCATTCCCTCACAACAACCGTAGGCGGGTTTGGCAAAGATTTTGTTACCGCAGCAGCTAAAAAGCGATTAATTTCGAAATCCTCAGGCTTCGTTCACCCTTGCGGAAAAGACGATCTCCTCCGGCGTCGAATCGACCGCGATCTCCATGCCTGCCTCCTCGGCAAGCAGGACCGTGTAATAGGGCTGGATCGTGTGTGCATCGACAGCTTCTTCGAGCGTGCCGGACAGAAGTTCGACGAGCTTCGGCGGCACGCGCATCATCCGGCCCCTGGCGATCAGCTTGAAGACCGCGTCATATTCAGGGTTTTCCAGCACGACCTCGATCGAGCCGCCGCGCGGAATGGCGCCATAGGCGATGAGGAAAAGATTGAGCAGCAGCTTCACCCGGTTCTTGGCGATGATCACACGCGGGCCGGTCCAGGTGACTTCGGTCTTTTTTTCGACGGAGGCGAAATCCTTCGCCGCCTTCTCGGCCTCGCCGGTATCGATCGAGGCGCCAACCGAACCGGAAGCGCCGAAGGCGAGCCGCGCGAACTTCAGCCGGACGGAGGCATTGAGCGCGCTGGTGCGGATCAAATCCATGGCATCGGCATCCGCTCCACCCTCGTCCAGAAGCTCGAGGCCGTTGTTGATGGCGCCGACGGGAGAAATGATGTCATGACAAACGCGGCTGCACAGTAGCGCTGCGAGATCGGGACCGGTCAAGGTCAGGTTCGGGTTCTTTCCCATATCGTTTCCTCAATAGCCGTCTTTCGGCTTCCGGCTCATAAGCGTGGTCTGGCGGCTGGCGCGATGCTTGCCCGGCACTTGTGTAGCCCGCGAAGATTGCGCGGACATAGCGTCAAGGGCGAAGACCATAAAGACACCACATTTGGTAAACCGATTGTTAAGATCATCGGTTCAAATTGCTGACAATCAGCCCGGACCCGCCACAAGGCGGACCGGGGTAAGACAACGGCCCGCAAATGAACGCGCGTGGCCGCTCCCGAGTTACGGAGAAAGCTATGCAACGGATCGCCAATGCCGTGAAAACCCTCCTCCTGCGCACACTCGTGACGTTGACGGCTGCTTTGAGCCTTGTGACCGCTTCGCATGCGCAGAGTGCCAACGGCAACCAGTACAGCATGCAGGAAATCGTCGACGCCGGTCACGGCTTCTTCGGATCGACCGCCGGCGGCCTTGCCAAGGTGGTCGAGAACGCATTTTCCAAATACGGCCTGCCGAACGGCTACATCCTTGGCCAGGAAGGCTCCGGCGCTTTCGTAGCCGGCCTCACCTACGGCGAAGGCGACCTCTACACAAAGAATGCCGGACAGCACAACGTGTTCTGGCAGGGCCCGTCGCTCGGCATCGACTGGGGCGGCCAGGGCAGCCGCGCGATGATGCTGGTCTACAACCTTCCGGCGGTTCCCTCGCTCTACAAGCGCTTCGGCGGCGTCTCCGGCTCGGCCTATGTGGTCGCAGGCGTCGGCATGACCGTGCTGACCGATGACAACATCGTGCTGGTACCGATCCGCACCGGGGTCGGCGCACGGCTGGGCATCAATGTCGGCTATTTGAAGCTCACCGAGCAGCCGACATGGAACCCTTTCTGAGGTAATGGCGCGGCTATTGTTTGCATCATTTGTTCAGCGGACGCGTCTTGCAAAAAAGGCGCGTCCGCGACTATTTGAAATGATAGTGTGGGTGCGCTTACGAACCTGGTGAGACGAGAACCATCCCGTGTGCTTCGAATTGAAATGGCCGGCCCTTGATTGAATTCGCACTCCTGTTTGCGCTCGGTTTCCTGACGGCGGCCATTCTCGGCCTTCTGGCTGCGCCTGCCGTTTACAAGCGCATCGTCCGCTTCGCCGAAGATCGGCTGAAGGCAACGATGCCGCTGTCTCCACAGGAAGTGCGGGCACAGAAGGATGCGGCCCGCGCCGCTTATGCCGCGGAAAATGCCCGCACCAGTCAAGTGCTGAAGCGCGAACGCGACAAGACCGTTACCCTGATGCTGCAGAATGACGCCGTGCTGAAAGACGCCCGGCGCCTCGCCGGCGAGAATGCCGATCTGCACACCCAGATTGCCGACATGAATGTCGAGGCGGCCGACCTGCGCTCCACCGCCCGCCAACTGGAGCAGACGATCGAGCGGCTGAAAGCCAGTCTGGCGGACCTGGAGCGCGACAACGTCAAGAAAAAAGACGACATCAGGACTTTGCAGCGTCAACTGGATCATTTCACCGCCGATCTCGACAACCTGAAGATCGACGCCGTCACCTCCGATACGGAGGCGGAAAACCTGAAAAGCCGCATTGCCGGGTTGAGGGATGAGCGTGATAACCTGCGCAACGAACTGAGAGCGGAAAGCGCCAGGGCGCGCGAACTGGAAGTCCGGCTTGCCCGCGACGAAACCCGCATCCGCCAGTTCGAAGCCAAGCTTGCAAAGGCAATTGCGGCCAACGCGGACAAGGATAACTTCCTGGAGCGCCGAGGAGCGGAAATCGAGCGCTTGAAGGCAAAGATCAGGGATGCCGGCGCTGCCGGCCCGGCGATGCCGGTGCGCAAAGATAAAAGGCCTTTGGCAGAAGTATCCGCCGCTGGCGGTCTGCACGTCGACGCGAAGGCTACAGCCGACCAGTCCCGCCCGACGAGTGCCGCGATCGACCTGTCTGCACCAGAGGAAGCCGCCCGCAACCGGGCGGCTGCTCTGTCGGAACGACTGGTCAATTCAAGAACGGCGTCTCACGACGACGCCCTGCGGGAAGAAATCGCCGAAATCGCAGCGACCATGGTGGTGTTGACGGCGGCAAAGGAGGGCCCGGCCTCGCCGATACCGGCCCTTCTCACCCCCGCAGGCGCTCAAACCGACCGAAGCGGCAAAAGCCTCGCCCGCCGCGTCAAGAACATGCTGCCGCCCGAACAGCCATAAACGCGGTCAAATAAACCCGTTGATCATCGCCACCTGATGCAGCGCAATGCCGGTCGCCGTCGCGACGTTGAGGCTGTCGAGGCCGGGTCGCTGGCGAATGCGGGCCGTGCGGATCGTGGACAGGATATGCTGCGGCAGCCCCTCGCCTTCCGTACCCACCAGAAGCGCGGTGCGCGGCGAAGGCGCGATGTCGCGCAGATCGGTTTGCCCGCGCGGCGACAGTCCCCAGATCGAGAATCCCTCCGCCTGCAGTCTCGACACGAGCGCGGTAACCGAGCCTTCGCGGGCAAAGGGGACGGTCAGGACCGAACCGACGGACACGCGGATCGCCTTGCGGTACATGGGATCGCAACTGGTTTCGTCCAACAGCACCGCGTCGGCACCGAATGCCGCGGCATTGCGGAACATCGACCCCATATTGTCGTGATTGGAGATGCCACAGGCGGCCAGCACCAGGCTTTTCGCGGATAGGCCACCGATCAGGACATCCATTCGAGGTGCTTGGTCACGCCGCCCGAGCGCCATCACACCACGATGCATGTTGAAGCCGGCAATGGCATCGAACACCGGGGCATCGGCGACGTAGACGGGAATATCGGCCGGGAAGTCAGCGAGAATATCACTGACACCGCTGACCCGGTTTTCGAGCAGCAGGATTGCCTCGGCCGCCACACCCCGCTCCGCCCGATGCGCGGCGGCAAGCATGCGCAGCACGACGGTTCCCTCGGCGATGAACCGGCCATGCCGCCCGGTAAGATCCTTTTCCTTGATCGAGACGAAGCCGGCGATGCGCGGATCGGCCGGGTCGTCGATACGGACGGGGGCGTTCGTCACGAGCCTATCCCGCTCAGTTCGGCTTGACGGTCACATCCGCGACAACGCGGCCCGCAGCGATATCGAACACGATAGCCTTGCGGTCTCCGCCACCAACCGCCCCGTAGAACAGGATCTGGCCGCCCGACAAGGCCACGTTCGACACCTCGAACCCGGCCGGCAGCGCGGCAACCGCAGTCTGGGGGGCGTCGCTTGGAACGGAAACGGCGGCCGTTTGCGGGCCATCCTGGTCGCTCAGCCGTGTTAGCTTGTAGACAATCGCTCCAAGCACGACCATAAGCATCACCAACATGACACCGGCCGAGACAAGCTGCAGGCGGATCATCTTGCGGCGCACGTTCTCCATCACCGGATCGAGCGGCTTTTCTTCCTGTTCGTCTGGTTTCTGAGTAGACATGGCTGGCCTTTACATGCGGAATGGAACGAAGAATGAGCGATCCCTTTAAACAAGCCCCGGCGATTAGGAAAGTGCTGACCGCAAATGAGGACGCAAGCGGGCGCATGGACGCGTTCCTGACGGAGGCGCTGGCCGGCGAGTTTTCCCGCAACCGCATCAAAGGCCTGATCGAGCAGGGCGAGGTCACCGTCAACGGCAAGACCGTGACGGAGGCGAAAAAGAAGGTGCAACCGGGCGACGTCTTCGAGATCGGCCTGCCGGAACCGGAAGATCCCGAACCCAAGGGCGAAGATATCCCCCTCGACGTGCTCTACGAGGATGACGACCTTATCGTGCTGGTCAAGCCGCCAGGCCTTGTCGTTCATCCCGGCGCCGGAAACTGGACCGGCACGCTGGTCAATGCGCTGATCCATCATTGCGGCGACAGCCTGTCGGGCATCGGCGGCGTCAAGCGCCCCGGCATCGTCCATCGCCTGGACAAGGATACCAGCGGCGTCATGGTGGTGGCCAAGAACGATGCCGCGCACCGGCATCTCTCCGACCAGTTTGCCGACCACGGCCGCACCGGGCCGCTGGAGCGCGCCTACATGGCCGTCGTGTGGGGGCGGCCACGCGGCCTCAAGGGGACGATCGATGCGCCACTCGGCCGCGCCGGCGACCGCGTCAAGCGTGCCGTCAAGCAGGAAGGTACGGATGATGCGCGCGAGGCGATCACCCATTACGAGGTCATCGAGCGCTACCACGAAAAGCCCGATGCGACGGCGCTCGCTTCGATGGTCGAATGCCATCTCGAAACCGGCCGCACGCACCAGATCCGCGTGCACATGGCCCACATCGGTCACCCCCTGATCGGCGACCAGGATTATGGCGCAGCGTTCAAGACCAAGGCCAATCTGCTGCCCGATGCAGCAAAAGCCGTCGTTAACCGCTTCCCCCGCCAGGCGCTGCACGCCTTCATGCTGGCCTTTGAGCACCCGTCAACCGGCGAAACCATGCATTTCGAATCGCCGGTTCCCGACGATATGCGTGAACTGGTCGAGGCACTGCGCGGTTGAAGCACGCCACGGCTTCAGAAAACATGCATCCTTTTGCGGCTTGGGGCGTTCTACCAATCTGCGAAAGGAGAGAATCATGTTCGATGTCAGCCAAATCAGGGAACACGCCGAGGTCGTCAGCGCCGACGGCCTGCACATCGGTACCGTGGACCGCGTCGAAGGAAACCGGATAAAGCTCACAAGGAAGGACAGCGGCGCCGGTCACGAAGGCCATCACCGCTTCATCGATCTCGACCTTGTCGAAAGCGTCGATGACAATCGGGTTCGCCTGACTGCAAGAAGCGCAGATGTGATCTCCTCGGAGGAAGAAGAAAGCGGCTCTTCGGTTCACTGAACGGGATTGCCGCAGATTCCGCCTCGCGCAGGACAGGCCGGGCAAATGGGTGAATTTTGTGCAATTCCGCCCTTGATATCTCGCCGGAGAACACGATTTACATGTGGTAACCCGCATGGAGCATCCGCTTCTCCGGCTTCGCGCCCGCGTGAAACCGGAGTCCTTGAATCATGCTTTCGCCGCACTTATCTATGAGCATGTGGGGTCGGACAGACCCACAAGCCCGGCTTGCCACAAGGAGGCCGGAACGCGAAAGGGGGGTGCTTAATGGCCCGCAGTACGTTACCGTCCATTACCGCCGGAGAAGGCGGTCTCAATCGTTACCTCGACGAAATCCGCAAGTTTCCGATGCTCGAGCCGCAGGAAGAGTACATGCTCGCCAAGCGGTACCAGGAGCATGACGACCGCAAGGCCGCCCATCAGCTCGTGACCAGCCATCTGCGCCTGGTGGCGAAGATCGCCATGGGCTATCGCGGCTATGGCCTGCCGATCGGCGAAGTCGTTTCCGAAGGCAATGTCGGCCTCATGCAGGCCGTCAAGAAGTTCGATCCGGAACGCGGCTTCCGCCTGGCAACCTACGCCATGTGGTGGATCAAGGCCTCCATCCAGGAATATATCCTGCGCTCGTGGTCGCTCGTCAAAATGGGCACGACCGCCAATCAGAAGCGGCTGTTCTTCAACCTGCGGCGCCTCAAGGGCAAGATCCAGGCCCTGGACGAGGGCGATCTGAAGCCCGAGCAGGTCAAGCAGATCGCCACGACGCTGAACGTGTCGGAGGCCGAAGTCGTGTCGATGAACCAGCGCCTTTCCGGCGATGCGTCGCTCAACGCGCCGATCAAGGCGGGAGAAGGCGAGTCCGGCCAATGGCAGGACTGGCTGGTCGATGACCACGACACACAGGAAGAAATGCTCATCGAGCAGGACGAGCTGGAAAGCCGCCGCAGCCTGCTCTCGGGCGCCATGAAGGTGCTGAACGATCGCGAACGCCGTATCTTCGAGGCTCGCCGCCTGACCGAAGAGCCTGTGACGCTTGAAGACCTGTCGGCGGAATTCGACATCAGCCGCGAGCGCGTTCGACAGATCGAGGTCCGCGCCTTCGAGAAGGTTCAGGACGCTGTTCGCAAGGCCGCGCTCGACCGGCAGAATGCCCTTCGCCTCGTCGAAAGCGCTTGATCGGATCGACACCTCAACAAAAAGCCCGGCTGGATCCAGCCGGGCTTTTTGCGTTCAGGCGGCGCCTGCCAAGTTACTGGCCGGCGGGGTTCGGCTTGGCGACGATGCTCCAGGCCTGCATGGCCTTTGCGAAGGCCTCGGTGCCCGCAGGACCCTTTTCAAGCGTCAGCAGGGCGCGGCGACCATTGCGATAGGTTAGCGGGATATCGATCCAGCTGCGGCTGCGCAGCAGCTCGGTATTCGTCGCCACTGCCTCGGGGAAATCGTTAAGCGCGATCATGTGGAAATCTTCCGTGATCTTCGCCGGCACAGCGATCAGCGGATCGCCTCGATCCTGCTCGTTGCGCTTCATCGCCACACGCTGGACGCTCTCGATGCTGCCACCCTCGAAATTCTCCGGCAAGGAGAAAACGAACTCGATGACATGGCTCGCCGGCAGCGAGGTATCGGCATTGCGCTTGATCGTCATCAACGCCGTCAGACCGCGTTCCGGAACATTGATCTGCGCCTGTACGACAGGCTCCGGTTTGGCGTCGCCACCCGGAGATTCCTCCTTCACCGACCAGGCGACATTGCCCTCGATAGCCGTCGGCGCGGACTGTCCGAGCCGTTCCTCATAGAGAAACATCTTCTGGGCGCCGGCAGGTATCTGCTGCGTCGCCGGGTTGACTGCGGTCTGTTGCTCCGGCACCGCCTGGGGGGGTTGGGCATTGTCGGCCTGGCCGCCGGTTGCCTGCGCGACGTCCTGAGGTGCGCCTGCCTCTGTCTGCGCGGCAACGGATTTGCCTTCCTCGGAGGCAGCTTCCCCTCCCGGCACGGGTGCAGGTCCCTGATCGACCTCCGTACCATCCGCCTGCAGCCGTTGCGTGAATTTGGTGCTGCTGCCTTCAACTGAAGCCACCTCAGTGCTGGGCGGGGTTTCAGCCTGTTTGCTCGCCTCCGGCGTGGCGACGTTTTTGGTCGCTTGCGAGCCCGTCGCATCCGGCGTCTTCTGGGCCGGGACCTGTGCAGTCAGGGAATTAATCGTAGCCGTAACCCAGGCGTTCACTGCCTCCTGGTTTCGCCAATACGCATAAGTCGCGCCAGCGAGAATGATGAGAACGGCCGCGACGATCGCGATGACCTTTAGATTGATCGAGGAACGCTTCGGTTCGGCACGGTAGGAGACCGGCCTGGAGGGAACCGCCAGATCCTCCCCGACACCCGCCGCTTCCCGATTCTGCTGAAAGGCCGCTGCAGCACCGGTCGCCGCGGGGGCATTGTAATGGAGAAGGTCGTCGACATCGTTCCAGGCATTACCGGCAGGCTTCTGCTCGTCCGCCGGGGCTTGCTTCTCGACAGGCCAGGACCAGTCGGAAATGGCAGGCTCGGTGCTGTCGCCCGTTGCCGATTGCTGGGTGAAGGGATCGCGATCGTCCCATGCCCAGGAGTGCGAGGGTTCAGCGGTCTCCTGCTCTTTGCCGCTGGACTCGGCGTGCCGCGGCGCGACCGGTTCGGCGCGCTCGTAGTCTGTGAGGTCGGGAATATCGTCGGTGATGGCACCATCGCTCGCCGCTTCGGTCCAGACGGATTGGCTGTGCGCGGCGACGGGAACCGGATCGTTCCACTCCGGCAATTCCCACTCGGACGACGACGCCGAGGGCATCGGCTTGTCTTTGACGGTCGCTGGCGCGGCGCTGAACTCATCCTCCAGAAGACTCGACACATGCGCGTCGTCCTGGGACGAGGTTTGCGCGGCAACGGCATAAGGGGGTTCGGAAGCGGCTTGCGGCAGCTCTTCGTGCGGGACTTCGTCTTGCCGCAGTTCGTGCGGCGTCTCGTCTCGCCGCAGTTCGGGTTGCGGCAGTTGGTGTTGCGACAGTTCGTGTTGCTGCGGCTCGTCTTCGGCCGGCGCTTCAACAGTCTCGTCCGTCGCGGCGAATTCCGCCTGGCCGACAGGTTCCGCCGTCGGTGCTGGTTCGCCCTGCTCGGCGTAAGTTTCCCCCGCCCCGGCAGCAACCGGCGCAGCCGTTTCATCGAAGCCGGGGCTTTCAACCGTTTCGTCGACAGGCGCGACGGCATCGGCATGAGCTTCAACCGGCTGAGACGGCTCCTGGACAACGTCGCCATGACTGTCCTCGGCGTCGGTTTCGACAGCCGGGTGGCCTTCAGCGACAGCCGGGGGCGCTGCCTCGGCCACAGCGCGCTCCTCAGTGGTCTCGACGGGCTCGGCAGCAACCTCGGGCGGTGCCGCAGCCAGCTCCTCCTCAAGCGCCGGAAGCGCTTCGGCGTGATCGCTCTCGACCTCCATGATGGCGGCTTCCAGCTTGACCATCTGGCGCTCGATCATCTCGTCGGAGGGACGAGGCTTCATGCTTTCAAGTTGACGGCGGACGGCGCCCCTGGCCTTTTCATAGACCTTGGCCCGCATTTCGGGAACGTTGTCCGACAGACCATCGACGGTCCTTCGAATGACTGCAACAAAATCCGCCATCAGAACTTTCTCATACAATCGGCGTGCTTACGCCAGACCCATCCCCAGTCGCGAACGCGAAGACTAGTCCTCAAACGGGTCTGTCACAAGTATCGTGTCATCGCGCTCGGGGCTGGTGGAAAGCAGCGCGACTGGCGCACCGATCAACTCCTCCACCTGGCGAACATATTTGATCGCCTGGGCTGGAAGATCTGCCCATTTGCGGGCACCGACGGTCGATTCCTTCCAGCCTTCCAGCGTGATGTAGACGGGCTTTGCCTGCGCCTGCTGCGCCTGCCCGGCCGGCAGATGATCGATCTCGACGCCGTCCAGCGTGTAGCCAACGCAGATCTTCAGCTCATCGAGCCCGTCAAGCACATCAAGCTTGGTCAGCGCGATGCCGGTAATGCCGTTGGTCGCCACGGACTGGCGCACGAGCGCGGCGTCGAACCAGCCGCAGCGGCGCTTGCGACCCGTCACGGTGCCGAACTCATGGCCCTTTTCGCCGAGGAACTGGCCGATTTCGTCGTGCAGCTCGGTCGGGAACGGTCCCTCGCCGACCCGCGTCGTGTAGGCCTTGGTGATGCCGAGGATGTAGCCGAGAGCGCCCGGGCCCATGCCCGAGCCTGCGGCTGCCTGGCCCGCCACGGTGTTGGACGAGGTGACGAACGGATAGGTGCCGTGATCGATGTCGAGCAGCGTGCCCTGCGCGCCCTCGAACAGGATGCGCGCACCCTTGCGGCGATGGCGGTCGAGCAGCAGCCAGACGGTGTCCATGAACGGCAGGACCCGGGCTGCGATAGAGGACAGTTCCGTCATGATCGCCTCATGGCTCACTTCCGCTTCGCCAAGGCCGCGGCGCAGCGCGTTGTGGTGCGTCAGGAGACGGTCGACCTTGGCCGGCAGCGTGTCGAGGTCGGCGAGATCCATGACCCGGATGGCGCGGCGGCCGACCTTGTCCTCATAGGCAGGGCCGATGCCGCGGCGGGTGGTGCCGATCTTGGTGCCGCTGTTGGACGCTGCGTCTTCGCGAATACCGTCAAGCTCGCGATGCAGCGACAGGATGAGCGTCGCATTATCGGCAATGCGCAGGTTTTCCGGCGAGATCGTCACGCCCTGCTTGTCGAGCTTCTCGATTTCGGCGATCAGCGCATGCGGATCGATGACGACGCCATTGCCGATGACGGCGAGCTTGCCCGGACGCACGACGCCAGAGGGCAGCAGGGAAAGCTTGTAGCTGGTGCCGTCGATCACCAGGGTATGGCCGGCATTATGACCGCCCTGAAAGCGCACGACGACGTCGGCACGCTCCGAGAGCCAGTCGACAATCTTGCCCTTGCCTTCGTCACCCCATTGCGATCCGACCACCACGACATTCGTCATTTCAGTTTTCCTGTTTCCACGCGCCAGTCATTGCGCTGTCTTCAAACCCGCGCATCTATACTGTTTTGTTTTTTGGAAAGCGACCCTGTTTAGGGCTGGATCGGGGCTTTTTGCATGACAAAGAGGGCATTTAGGCCTCGAAGAGAAAAGGCAGCGCCGACTTCGGCGGGGCGGGATCACAGCAAAGACCCGCTGGATGGACAGGATTGACTGGATATTCGACCCTGTTTGCATGCTTCGGTCCAAGGTATTGACGCGCCATCCCTGTTTGCAGCCAGGGCTGCTGCATACTTCCTTATGCGACGAGCTATGGAGAAAACTATGCAGCAGTTTCAAAGTCCTAGAGCGCCGCACATGTCCGCGTTCCGTCGCTTGTGGACCCGTCCCCGTCCGGCAGGGCCAATAATGCGGGGTTGCCTTATGTGCGCCGGATTGATTCAATGCGAACGCGGTGTGATGACGGCCCGATTTGACCGCGCTATTCCGCCTGTCGCCATCGTACTCCACATGCCTCGCCCAGGAACACCGTGCCCATAAATCTTCAAGCCTATGTCATTCTTTGCATCACCACCCTGATCTGGGGCGGCAACTCGGTCGCCGGCAAGATGGCGGTCGGCCATGTCAGCCCGATGATGCTGACCAGCTTGCGTTGGGTGGTTGCCTGTACCGTGCTTTTGATCTTCGCGGCGCCGCAGGTGCGCCGCGACCTTCCCGAGATCCGCAGGAACTGGCTGATCCTGCTCGGCTACGGCACGGTCGGCTTCACCGCCTTCAACGCGTTTCTCTATTCAGCGCTGCAGTATACCAGCGCCATCAACGCCGTCATCGAGCAGGCCGGCATCCCCATGGTCATCTTCGTGCTGAACTACCTGCTCTTCCGCACGGCCTTTTCGATGGCGCAGATCGCCGGCTTCACGCTGACGCTGTTCGGCGTGGCGCTGACCGCCTCGCATGGCGAGCTCTCCACGCTTCTTTCCCTGGAACTCAATCAGGGCGACGCGCTGATGATGGCGGCCGTCTTGGTCTATGCCGGCTATACCGTAGCGCTGCGCTGGAAGCCGAATATTCACTGGAAAAGCCTGATCGCGATATCCGCCCTGGGCGCCCTGCTTAGCAGCATACCTCTGATCGTCTGGGAGTTTTCCGCGGGCCGGCTGCTCTTGCCCGATGCTCAAGGCTGGGCGATCGTCGCCTATGCCGGCCTGTTGCCTTCGCTGGTGTCGCAAATACTCTATGTGCGCGGCGTCGAACTGATCGGTCCCAACCGCGCCGGCCTGTTCATCAACACCATCCCGATCTTCGGCACGCTCCTGTCCATCGCGCTCATAGGCGAGGCCCTGCAGACATTCCACGTCGTCGCGATGGCGCTGGTACTCGGCGGCATCGCGGTTGCCGAGAGGGGCCGGCCGCGCCCGGTAGCAAACGAACAGGCTTCGTAAAGCACGGCGGTTCGCGTCGAGATGCCTTATCGCGGCAAGTCGCGCTCCATATAAACAGCGTGGTCGCCATAGCTTGCCAGTTTTTCGGCAAGCGCCCCGTCCATACGCACCGAAAAACCTTGCCGTTCCCAGAACCGCCGCGATCCATTGACCGAAACAAGCGCCACCGTTTCGTAGCCGGCTGACCGCGCCTGCTCGGCAAGCAACGCAGAAACCTTTCCTCCCGCGCCGGAACCGCGCGTTTCAGCAAGGAGAGCGAGGTCGTGAAGATACCACGCGTCCGCCTCGGCCGGGAGCGCACCGAGCCGGACGTCTATCGGCGGTGGTGCGCGCCGCATCCAGGGGTGACTGAGAACATATCCCGAAACCACACCGCCTTTTTCCAGCACAAAACATCCCTGCGGACAAAGCAGCAGCCGTTCCAGCAGCACGTCATGCGCCTCGGGCTGAAGAGTGTGAGCAACGCACTGGATGTCGTAGATGGCGCTGATGTCCGCCGGAGCGGCGGGGCGCCAATGATAGGCGGTATTCTTTGCGTCCATGCCAATTGCTCTCGTCAACGACAGACGCGCCGGAGGCGAATCCCGGCGCGTCCATGTTCTATTCGTGAAGTTATGCGCGCTCGGCCGAGCGCACATCGAGGGATCAATCGACGTTGAACACCAATTGCTTGGCCTGGCGGATCGCCGGGTTGGCGCGCAGCTTGTCGAGCACCTCTTCCGACACCGCCCCGTCGACATAAAGCAGCGCGATGGCATCGGAGCCGGCATGATGACGGCCGAGCTGGAAGTTGGCGATGTTGACGCCGGCATCGCCAAGGGTCGTTCCGATGAAGCCGATCATGCCGGGAACGTCAGTATTGGTGATATAGACCATGTGACTGCCGACATCGGCATCCAGGTTGATGTCCTTGATCTGGATGAAGCGCGGCTTGCCATCCGAGAAGACGGTGCCGGCAACCGAACGCGTCTGGTTGGCCGTCGTCACCGTCAGCTTGATATAACCGTCGAAAACGCCCGACTTGTCGCGCTTGACCTCGGAGAGGATGATGCCCTTCTCCTTGACCATCACCGGCGCCGAAACCATGTTGACGTCCGAGACCTGGCTGCGGATCAGACCGGCGAGGGCTGCACTCGTCAGCGCCTTGGTGTTCATCGCGGCAGTCGAGCCGTCATAGAGGATTTCGATTTCCTTGATGGCGCTTTCCGTCACCTGGCCGACAAAGGCGCCGAGCACGTCGGCAAGTTTGATGAACGGCTTCAGTATCGGCGCTTCTTCAGCCGTGATCGACGGCATGTTGATGGCATTGGAAACAGCGCCCTTGACGAGGTAGTCCGACATCTGCTCGGCGACCTGCAGGGCCACGTTCTCCTGCGCTTCCGTGGTGGAAGCGCCGAGATGCGGCGTGCAGACGACGTTCGGCAGGCCAAACAGCGGGCTTTCCGTCGCGGGCTCGACCTCGAACACGTCGAAACCGGCACCGGCGACATGACCGGACTTGATGGCATCTGCCAGCGCATGCTCGTCGACCAGGCCGCCGCGGGCGCAGTTGATGATGCGTACGCCCGGCTTGGTTTTCGCCAGTGCTTCGCGGTTCAGGATGCCGCGCGTCTTGTCGGTCATCGGCACATGCAGGGTGATGAAATCTGCCTGGGCCAGCAGTTCGTCGAGCTCGACCTTGGTGACGCCCATTTCCTCGGCGCGTTCCTTCGAGAGGAAGGGATCATAGGCGAGCACGTGCATCTTCAGGCCGATGGCGCGGGCGCAGACGATACCACCGATATTGCCGGCGCCGATGACGCCGAGCGTCTTGCCGGTAATCTCGACACCCATGAATTTCGACTTTTCCCACTTTCCGGCCTGGGTCGACGCGTCGGCCTGCGGCAGCTGGCGGGCGACGGCAAACATCAAGGCGATGGCATGCTCGGCCGTCGTGATCGAGTTGCCGAACGGCGTGTTCATGACGATGATGCCGCGGCGTGAGGCGGCCGGAATATCGACATTGTCGACGCCGATGCCGGCGCGGCCGATAACCTTGAGGTTGGTCGCAGCCGCAATCAGCTTTTCCGTCGCCTTGGTGGCGGAGCGGATGGCGAGACCGTCGTAATTGCCGATGATCTCGGCCAGCTTGTCCTTGTCCTTGCCGAGCTTCGGCTGGAAATCGACTTCGACGCCACGATCGCGGAAGATCTGGACGGCGGTTTCCGACAATTCATCGGATACGAGTACGCGAGGTGCCATGAGAGGCCTCCATTGGTTTCGTCAAAATTGAAAGGATAGGGAAGACCGCGCCCTGTCGGCGCGGCCATAAGCCTGTCAGGCAGCAGCCTGGGAAAGCGTCGCCTTCTGGGTCGCAAACGCCCAGTCGAACCAAGGCATCAGCGCCTTGAGGTCGGCCGTCTCGATCGTCGCGCCGGCCCAGATGCGGAAACCGGACGGGGCGTCGCGGTAGGCGCCGATATCGTGAGCAACACCGTGCTTTTCCAGAAGCGCCACCATGCCCTTGGCGAATGCGTCCTGCGCGGCGGCGTCGAGGGCGGCAACATCCTTGTCTGCGATCTTCAGGCAGACGGAGGTGTTGGAGCGGGTTGCCGGATCCTCGGCCAGATTGGCGATCCAGTCCGTCTTTGCAACGAAGTCATGGATGACCTGCGCATTGGCGTCGGCACGGGCGATCAGCGCCTTCAGGCCGCCAACCTTTTTGGCCCAGAGCAGGGCATCGATATAGTCCTCGACGCAGAGCATCGATGGCGTATTGATCGTCTCGCCCTGAAAGATGCCTTCGATGATCTTGCCGCCCTTGGTCAGGCGGAAGATCTTCGGCAGCGGCCAGGATGGCTCGTAGCTTTCCAGTCGCTCGACAGCGCGCGGCGAGAGAATGAGAATGCCGTGCGCACCCTCACCGCCCAGAACCTTCTGCCAGGAGAAGGTGACGACATCGAGCTTGGCGAAATCGAGTTCCTGAGCGAAGGCCGCCGAAGTGGCGTCGCAGATCGTCAGGCCCTTGCGGTCGGCCGGAATGAAATCGGCGTTTGGAACGCGCACACCCGAGGTCGTGCCATTCCAGGTGAAGACCACGTCGCGGTCGAAATCGAGCTTGGAGAGGTCCGGAAGCAGGCCGTAATCGGCCACGATCTTGCGGGTGTCGGGGAGCTTCAGCTCCTTGACGACATCGGATACCCAGCCGGAGCCGAAGCTTTCCCAAGCGACCATATCGACGCCGCGGGGCCCGAGCAGCGACCAGAGCGCCATCTCGACGGCGCCGGTGTCGGACGCCGGCACGATGCCGATGCGGTAGTCCGCCGGCACTTCCAGAACTTCGCGGGTCAGGTCGATGGCCTGCTTCAGCTTGCTCTTGCCAACCTTGGCACGATGCGAGCGACCGAGGGCTGCATCAGAGAGCGCATCGAGCGACCAGCCGGGGCGCTTCGAGCAGGGACCAGAAGAGAAATGGGTGTTTTGCGGACGGATGTCCGGCGTCGCAGGTGTCGTCATCTGAGCTATCCTTCCAGATAGAAAGCCTCTCGTTAGGGAGAGGTGGCCTGCCGCCGTCAATATGGCGGACCGGGAAGGAAGTCAATGAACTTATGTCGCTGTTGAAAAGATTTTTGACGCGACCAGCATGGCAGGGGGACTTGCGTCCCCGCCTACCACAACGCCAGCCGCAGGCCGGCACGAACCTCATGACGGCCGAGGCCGTCGTCCCGCCCGCTTGTATCGCCGCTGCCGAACATGTCGCCGTCATCGATCTGCGAATAGCGATAACCGATGTCAAGCTTCAGCCGTTCTGTCATGTCATAGGAAACACCGGCCATCAGCGCATAGGTCAAGCGCCAGCTGCTGTCGCCATTGAAGGACTGGTCAACGGCACCGGCCCCGGAACAGGCGGCAGCGCCCGGCACGCAGCTGGTGCTGAGCGACACGTCGCTCCAGCGCAGGTGCGTCACGCCGAGGCCAGCGCCGAGATAGGGAGTGAGGCCGGCAAGCGTGCCTAGATCGACATAGCCGTTTGCCATGATGCCGATTGCATTGTAGTCGGCGCGCTCGCTTGCGGCACAGGAGGTCCCGGCCGCCTCGCCGGCGCAGGGGACGTCCGCCTCGCCCGAACCATCGAACTCTCCGTCGAAATAATCGCCCGTCAGGTCAGCACGGAACATGTCGGTGAACTGATAGCCAGCGCCCAACGAGCCGGAGAACGGCCTGCCGAAGCGGGCGTTGTCGAAGGACGCGGTGCCCGTCGTACCCGTACCGGCGTCGAGGAGACGAACCGCCGGATCGCCCTCCTGCGTCCAGCCGGCATAGCCGACATCGGCGCGCAGATAGAACCCCTGGCCTCCCGTTTCGGCGGCCGAGATGCTGACCTCGGGCGCCTCGAGCAGATCATCCGCCGCCGTCGCCTGATTGGCGGCCAGCAGCGCCAGCGCGGATGCAGAGAGGAGAATACGTCGCCAGTTCATCGTCGCGTCCTTGGAAAGCCATCCGTCGCGGCGCGAGGCACCTTGGCCGGCCGCATTTACGAGGATTAACTATCGCAGCCGCGGGTTAACCATCGGTTAACCATGCTTCTTAACCTGACGACGGGCACAACGGAAAAGGCCGCCCGGACACCGGACGGCCTTTGCAACTGGATCTTTGGATGCGGGTTACTTGTAGACGGCGGGCTCGACCGGCGGCACATAGGCTTCCTGGCAGCCGCTGAAGGAATAGCGCAGACCGGCGCGGGCTTCGTGCAGGTAGAGGCCCTCATCCGAGCCCGGGCCGCCATTGGATGCATAGCCGAACATGTCGCCCCCGAGCACGTGGCGGAAGCGGTAGCCGACATCGGCCTTCAGGTTGCAGGTCAGGTCGATCGCCGTACCGGCCATCAGGGCATAGGTGAAACGCCACTTGTCACGACCCTCATGGTCGATCGTCGGATCGCAATTGCTCGGATCGGCCGTCTCGCAGCTCGTGTTGCGCAGATTGTCCCACCGGACCTGGGTGCCACCGATACCGCCACCGACATAGGGCGTGAACGAACCGTAGGTGCCGATATCGACATAGGCGTTGGCCATCAAGCTCCATGCCGTCAGAGCCGCCACGTCACGCGACGTACAGGCAGCAGCAACACCGCAGGAACCCGTGGTCGAGCCTTCGAAGTCGGCCTCGCCAATGTAGTCGAGAGTCACGTCGGTGCGCAGATAGTCGTTGATCTGGTAGCCGACACCGATCCCGGCCGTCCAGGTGTCATCGAGATCGGCGTCGTCGAAGTCCTGAACGAAGCGGCCGGGGCCTTGATAGTAGTGCGCGCCGCGAAGATCGGTGAAGGCGTAGCCGACGTCGCCGCGCAGATACCAACCGCTGGCGGAAGCGACCTGCACCGGCTCGGCAATCGGCTGCTCGATCGGCGGCTCGTAGAGATCCGCAGCGAAGGCTGCGGTGCTGAGCAACGCCGCAACAACGCCAATCAAAATAGACTTCATGGCCTCACTCCAAAATTTTTTTGTTGCTTGGTCAGCCGAGAGAGCGGCCTCCAATAAATGATGTCGAAGTGGATCATGAATAGGAAAGGTTAAGGTCCAATTAACTACAAAAATTTACCGTAACTATTAAGGGGTTTGCTTGATGACAAAGCAACTCCAGATGCCTTCCTAGCAAGAGCTAAAAAAAAGACCGGGCATAACCCGGCCTTCCTTGCATCTCGGACGCGAATGCGCTTCAGGCGACGTTGCGAACGGCGCTGATGACACTGATCAGCTCGTCGACGATCCGTTCGACCTGCTGCCGGTCGTCGCCTTCCGCCATGACGCGGATCAGCGGCTCGGTACCGGACGGGCGGATCAGCAAGCGACCGTTCTTGGCAAGTTCCGCCTCCGCGTCGGCGATTGCCTGACGGACGGTGACGTTTTCGAGCGACATGCCGGACGAAACCCGAACATTCTTCAGAACCTGCGGTACGGGGTCGAAACGGTGGCAAACGTCGCTGACCGATTTTCCCTGGCGCTTGACGCAGGCGAGAATCTGCAGCGCCGCGACAAGGCCATCACCGGTGGTGCCGAAATCCGAAAGGACGATATGACCGGATTGCTCGCCGCCGACATTGAAGCCATGCTGGCGCATGTGCTCGACCACGTACCGGTCACCGACCTTGGTGCGATGCAGGTTGAGGCTGCGTCCCTGAAGGTAGCGCTCCAGGCCAAGATTGGACATCACGGTCGCAACGATGCCATCACCGTTGAGCATGCCTTCGGCCGCCCAGCTGTCGGCGATGACCGCCATCAGCTGGTCGCCGTCGACGATCTTGCCGTGCTCATCGACGATCAGCACCCGGTCGGCGTCGCCATCGAGCGCAATGCCGATATCGGCGCGCACCTCGTGCACCTTTTTCTGCAGGGTCTCCGGATGGGTCGATCCGCAGTCAAGATTGATGTTGATGCCGTTCGGTTCGTTCCCGATCGTCACGACGTCCGCTCCGAGCTCCCATAGGGCAAGCGGCGCGACCTTGTAGGCCGCACCATTGGCGCAGTCGATCGCGACCCTCAGGCCCTGGAGCGTCACGTCGCGCGGCAACGTGCGCTTGGCGTGTTCGATATAGCGATAGATATCGCCCTCGACGCGCTTGGCCCGGCCGATTTCCTGCGATTTGGCGAGCTGCGCCGCCATGTCCTTTTCGAGCAGTTCCTCGATCTGGCCTTCCATCTCGTCGGACAGCTTGTAGCCATCCGGCCCGAACAGCTTGATGCCGTTGTCTTCGAAGGGATTGTGCGAGGCGGAGATCATCACGCCGATATCGGCGCGCAGCGAGCGCGTGAGCATCGCGACGCCGGGGGTCGGTATAGGTCCGAGCAGGAAGACATCAAGACCTGCGGCGGTGAAACCGGCCACCAGCGCATTTTCCAGCATATAGCCCGAAAGACGGGTATCCTTACCGATCACCACCCGATGCCGGTGCGCGCCATTGCGAAAGATCGTACCAACGGCAACGCCGACGCGCATGGCTAGATCCGGCGTCATCGGAAACAGGTTCGACTGTCCGCGGATACCATCCGTCCCGAAATATTTGCGCTTCATAAAAACTCCAATTCTTGTCAAAGGCCCCGGCGCAACGTCAGTCACAGGCCCGCCAGGGAGGCGCTTTTCCGCAACACCGGCCTTCCGGGTCACTTTGCAGGCGCTCAGCCGTCAATCTGCGATCGCTCGGAAAACTGCGCATGGGTATTTTATTGCCATAAAACCTGCGCAACAACATCCCGTGGTATCATCAGAATTCATTACAGCGCGTTACCAAATTATTCAGGACAAAGAAAAACCGCCGCATCTTTCGGCGCGGCGGTTTTAATACGCATTCGTACCCGGTGTAAGCCTATTGCGGCTGCGGTTCGAACCCGCCTTCGGCCTCGTCGCCCTTGTGGCCAACGGAACCGTCCTTCTTTGCGCCCGCCGACGGAACCGCAGAGCCGCGATGCGGAGGCGAGTCGTCGCCAAGGTCGCGCGCCGGCTTTTCGCCGCGGATCAGCGCCTTGATCTCGTCGCCGGTCAGCGTCTCGTATTCGAGCAAGCCCTCGGCAATCGCAACGAATTCAGTATGCATCTCGGTGATGATCCGCTTGGCTTCCAGATATGCCTCGTCGATCAGGCGACGGATTTCGGTGTCGATCTTCTGCGAGGTCGCTTCCGAGACGTTTTTGGTCTGCGAAACGGAGTGGCCGAGGAAGACCTCCTGCTGGTTCTCGCCATAGGCGACCTGACCGAGTTCGTCGGAGAAGCCCCATTGCGTCACCATGGCGCGCGCAAGCTTGGTTGCCTGTTCGATATCGGACGATGCGCCGGAGGTAATGTTTTCCTTGCCGAAGGTGATTTCCTCGGCAACACGGCCGCCCATCATGATCGCCAGGCGCGACACCATCCACTTGTAGCTCATCGAATAGCGATCGCCTTCGGGAAGCTGCATGACCATGCCGAGAGCGCGACCGCGCGGAATGATCGTCGCCTTGTGCAAGGGATCGGCAACCGGAACCTTGAGCGCCAGAATAGCGTGTCCCGCCTCATGATAGGCAGTCAGCTTCTTCTCGGCTTCGGTCATGGCGGAGGAGCGGCGTTCCGCACCCATCATGATCTTGTCCTTGGCGTCTTCGAATTCCTGCATGGTGACGACGCGCTTGTTCCGGCGCGCAGCCATCAGGGCGGCTTCGTTGACGAGGTTCATCAGATCCGCGCCCGAAAAGCCGGGCGTGCCGCGTGCAAGGACCTTGAGATCGACATTCGGCGCCAGCGGCACGTTGCGGATATGCACCTTGAGGATACGTTCACGGCCGTTGATGTCGGGGTTGGGAACGACGACCTGGCGGTCGAAACGGCCCGGGCGCAGCAGCGCCGGGTCGAGAACGTCCGGGCGGTTGGTTGCGGCAATCAGGATGATGCCTTCATTGGCCTCGAAGCCGTCCATCTCGACCAGCAGCTGGTTCAGGGTCTGTTCGCGCTCGTCGTTACCGCCGCCGAGACCGGCACCGCGATGGCGACCGACTGCGTCGATTTCGTCGATGAAGATGATGCATGGTGCATTCTTCTTCGCCTGCTCGAACATGTCGCGGACACGCGATGCGCCGACACCGACGAACATCTCGACGAAGTCCGAGCCGGAAATCGTGAAGAAGGGCACATTGGCCTCGCCAGCCACGGAGCGGGCAAGCAACGTCTTACCGGTGCCGGGGGGGCCAACGAGCAGAACGCCGCGTGGAATGCGGCCGCCAAGGCGCTGGAACTTCTGCGGATCGCGCAGGAATTCGACGATTTCCTCGAGATCCTGCTTGGCTTCGTCAACACCGGCAACGTCGTCAAACGTCACGCGGCCGTGCGCTTCGGTAAGCAGCTTCGCCTTGGACTTGCCAAAGCCCATTGCGCCGCGCGAGCCGCCCTGCATCTGCCGCATGAAGAACAGCCAGACGCCGAGGATGAGAAGCATGGGCAGCAAAGTGCCGACATAGCTCAGGAAGCCGGAGGAACCGTCGGTTTCGGGGCGAACCGTCACGGTTACGTTCTTGGCTTCCATGCGTTCGGTCAAAGCCGTGTCGATCGCAGGCGCATAGGTCTGGAAGGTCGCACCGCTCTCGGTGTAGGAGCCGATCACCTTGTTGCCGGTGATCAGCACTTCCTTGACGCGGCTGCCGTCGACGTCCTTCAGGAACTGGGAAAAGGGAATATCCTTGGACCCGGTGCGCTCCGTCGGCTGCTGAAACATGCTGAACAGCGCGATCAGCAGCAGGGCAATGATTGCCCAAAGGGCAAAATTTCGAAAATTAGGGTTCATCGAACTCCCCGGAACCTGTCGCAACCCTCAATGATTTGTGGCTGCATTGTTATGTCTAACATAGGGTTGCGCGACCGGCTTGCCAAGGTAAACTCAGGTTCAACCTGTCTTTTCCGTCAAAACATCGTGAACCGGAGGAGCAAGGTACCGGTCACGGCCAAAGAGCGCAGCAATGCTGTTGGCCATCATCAGGTCGAAACGCGGCAAAAAGGTGTCGTACAAGCCGATACTGGTTTCCACAAAGGGCTTGGAAGACAAGGCGCCCTGGCCCACCCTAGAGAAGACCGGAGCGGATTTGGCCGCGCGCTTGACGATCGCCTCCGGCAGACCTGCGGCATTCGGTCTCGCCGCAAACTCCTTGGCGTCGACACCACCGGCGACCACCACCGGCTCTTGCCCGGTATTCGAAATGAGGAAACGGCCGTCCCAGATCGCTTTCTGGCGAGGCGGAATAACGATTTCCGGCAAATTCCTTGCCTCGCGATAGACATACACACCTGAACGGCGGCGGTCGAAAACCACCCGCCCGGCCGTCATTCGGCCGTCCCGTCCCGCGGCCAGGAACGCGGCAAGCCGCGCCGCCGTCTCGCGCCCCGGCAGATGGCGCCTGCCACCGAGGACCGCGGTGAGCGACAGGATTGCCCTTTGACAATCGAAGTCCGACATATCTTCGCCAAGCGCCGGATCGATCCGTGCGACAGACCCCTCGAAGACAGCGACATGCCGCTCGAGCAGGTCGGCGACGCGTGCGCTGGAGCGGCGCCGCGCTTCGGTGGCCGCCATGATGTGATCTGTGGTCGAGCGAGCGTCATCGTGGAGCGCCTGGCGCACCCGGACCCGCTCGAAGCGAGGATTGGCATTGCTCGGGTCGTCGAACCATTCTTCGCCACGCAGCGCGAGGTAGCCGCGGATATCGGCCCGACGCTGCTTCAGAAAAGGCCGCAGCACCCAGACGCGACGGTCGACAAGCATCCCGTCCGCCATTCCGGCCAAGCCTGGCGCATCCGGCCGCGAGCGGCTTTGCCGCATGACAACGGTTTCAGCCTGATCTTCGGCGGTATGCGCAGTCACGATGCATTGAGCCCCCGCCTCCTCCGCTGCATCAGCCAAAAGCATGTAGCGAGCCTCGCGGGCGGCAGCCTGAAGGCCGGTCGCCGGCTTTTCACCCCGCCAGCGGCGCGTCAGATGAGGAATGTTCCGGCCCGCGCAAAACTGCGCGACGGCATGTGCTTCGCTGGCGGATTCCGGACGCAAGCCATGGTCGACGGTGCAGGCGGAAAGGGAAAATGCGGAAAAGCCGCGCGCAATCGCTTCGTGCAGCGCAAGCAACAGCCCCTTCGAATCGCTGCCGCCGGATACCGCGACCAGGATCATGCAGGGTGTCTTGAACGTCGAGAGAAATTGTCTGGCCGCTTCGACGACGGCGAGCGGCGCATCGCCATCTGCCTCAGCAGGCAAGGCGGCTCTGTTCGCTGGTAACCTTGGCCTTCACCGCCTGGGACGCCTTGGGATAGCGCTTGTTGACCTCGCGCAGCGTCGCGCAGGCTGTGTCCTTGTTGTCGAGGGCTGCGAGAGACATGCCGAGCTTCAACAGCATTTCCGGCGCCTTCGGCGACTTGCCGTACGTCTGGTGCGCATTCAGGAAAGTCTTGGCCGCGTCGTTGAACTTGCCCTGCGAATATTGCGCCTCGCCCATCCAGAAGCTGGCATCGGCGGCTTTTTCGCCATTCGGGAAGACGTCCAGATAGTCGCGGAATTCGTTTTCAGCCTGGCTGTAGTCGCCGGTCAGGACATGGCCGTAGGCGGACTGATAGAGATCGCCGGGATTGTCGAGCGCTGCCGTCTGCTGCTGGCTGTCGGGTGTCTCGTTGATGCCCTGATCGACACCTGGAAGCGTGGCTTCGAGATTGGTTGTGTTTCGATTTGCCGCAACAGGATTGCCGTTCTCATCGAAGACGATTTCCCCAAGCGTCGTCGGCGGAGCACCCATGTTACCGCCCGCAGTCGTCTCCGATCCCAAACCTGCGTTGGGATCGGTCGCCGCTGCCTGATCATCCGTTGCCGGCAAGCCGGCGGATGCAGTGTCGTTTGTCGCCGGCGTTTCCGCCTGGCTCTTCTTGGTCGAGCCCGACTTGCCACTTTCCAGGTCCTGGAAGCGGAACTCGTTGTCTTCCTGGAACTTGCGTATCTGCTCCTGCATCTGCAAAAGCTGGAAGCTCATTTCCTCGATACGCCCGTTGAGCGAGCGGATCTGTTCCTCGAGCTGCCCGATGCGTCCAATCTCGCTGGACTGGACCTTGAGCAGCGGCGCTTCCCCCGGCGACTTGCTCTCGCCCTGGATTGCGCGGTTGAAAAGTGCGGAAAGCGGCATGGCGGTCACTGTCTGCCCGAAACCCGCAAAGGCGGTGAGGCCGATCAATCCCGCCACGACAAAATGTTTCATGTCATGTGTCCCGTTTGTGTATCCACTCTCGCCCGCAACCGTTGCAAATCAGGCGCCGGGCGATTGCCGCACAGTTTTCCAATTGGCCTCAAAAAGCAACGGAGTTCGGTGAAAGTGTGACAAAAAAGAAAGGGCGGCCCGAAGTCCGCCCTTCCATAAGTTTTTCCGAATGTCGGCATTTACATGCCGGCGCCACCGAGAACCGTGACGGCGCGGCGGTTCTGCGACCAGCAGGAAATGTCGTCGCAGACGGCGACCGGCTTTTCCTTGCCGTAGGAGATCGTCTTCATCTTGCCGGCCGGGATGCCGCGCGAAGCGAGGTAGTCGCGCGTTGCGGCAGCGCGGCGTGCGCCGAGTGCAAGGTTGTATTCGCGGGTGCCGCGTTCGTCGGCGTGACCTTCGATCGTGATCGCATAGTTGGGGTAACGCTGCAGCCACTGGGCCTGCTTGTCGAGGGTCGCCTGAGCGTCGGCACGGATCGAGGTGGAGTCCGTATCAAAGAAGATGCGGTCGCCGACATTGACCGTGAAGTCCTGCGCCGAGCCCGGTGTCGCTGCGTTCAGGCCGAGTTCGCCAGCGCTGTTCGGCAGGTTGTTCTTCTTCGAGGCGCAGCCGGCAATCGCGAGCGTCATGAAGAGGGCAACCATGACCGGATTGCGAGCGAGGGTTTGCATGCGGCCTTCGGCCTTGGCGTGAATGCGGCTCATGGGCCGGTCTCCTTGGATGTCTAAATTCAGGGTTGCCAGACTGTAACCGGAAGCGGTTAATCCACTTTCAACAGGTATGGTTAACAGAGTGTCAAAATATGCGTGAAGGCTTGCTAGATCAGCCCTTTGCGGCAAGAAAGCGGCGGCTTGCCACTTTCTTGCCGCATCGCAGCAACGCTATTCGAGCAGCGGCGACCAGGCCGGATCGGATGCAAAGCCCTGGGTGGCGATCAGCTGCTCGTTGTAGCCGGTAAGGTCAATCGAGTAGAGCTGCGGCCCGCCGGCACCGGCGTTCTGGCGGAAGAACATGAGCACGCGGCCGTTCGGTGCCCAGGTCGGGCCCTCATTGTGGAAGCCCGTCGTCAGGATGCGCTCGCCCGAACCGTCCGGCTTCATCACGCCGATCGAGAACTTGCCGCCCGACTGCTTGGTGAAGGCGATCAGGTCGCCGCGCGGCGACCAGACCGGGGTCGAGTACGAGCCGTCGCCGAAGGAGATGCGGTTTTGACCGCCGCCGGAAGCGCTCATGACATAGAGCTGCTGGCGGCCGCCGCGGTCACTTTCGAAGACGATCTGGCTGCCATCCGGCGAATAGGAGGGCGAAGTGTCGATCGCGGCCGTCGAGGTCAGGCGCGTCGTCGTGCGCGAACGCAGGTCCATCGTGTAGATGTTGGCGTTGCCTTCCTGCTGCAGGCTCATGATGACCCGCTGGCCATCCGGCGAGAAGCGCGGAGCAAAGGTCATGCCGGGGAAATTGCCGACGACTTCGCGCTGTCCGGTCTCGAGCTGCAGCAGATAGACGCGCGGCTCGTTGCCCTCGAAGGACATGTAGGTGATTTCCTGCTTGTTCGGCGAGAAGCGCGGCGTCAGCACGATATCGTTGGAATTGGTGATCGCGCGCGCGTTGAAGCCGTCCTGATCCATGATCGCCAGCTGCCGCTTGCGTGCGGTCTTCGGCCCGCTTTCGGCGACATAGACGATGCGGGTGTCGAAATAACCCTTTTCGCCGGTGATCTGCTCATAGATCGCATCGGCGATGATATGGGCGACCCGGCGCCAGTTTTCCGGCTGGGTGAAGAACTGCTGGCCCGTCATCTGTTCGTTGGCAAATGTATCCCACAGACGGAACTCGGCCTTCAGGCGGCCATCGCCTTCCTGCGTCACGCGGCCGGTGACGAGCGCCTGCGCATTGATGACCTTCCAGTCCTCGAACCGCGGAGCGGCATCCGGATTGGAGATCTTCTCGATGAAGGCGGCCCGGTCGATCGGCGCAAACAGGCCGGAACGCTTCAGGTCGGATACCACCACGTCGGAAATCTTACGCCCCAGTTCGCCCTGCAGGAAATCACTGACAGCGATCGGCATGGGCTCGACATTGCCCTTGTTGATGTTCAGTTCGACGCGCGCGGAAACAGGCGAGGTCGACAGCGTGACCACCGCCGCAAGCGCGGCGAATATACGGAAGAAATTGCGTCTCAGCATATATCGAAGCCTTTCAGCCATTCATTCATTCATTTCGTGTCATTGGATCGACATGGAACTCGGGTCGAAATTGACGACCATCTCTCTCCATGAATCGTATTTGTCTGCCGGCAGGCCCTGGAAGGGCAGCGACTTCAGGATAGCCCGGCGTACGCTGCCGATCATCGTCCGGCGGGCCGTTTCCGAGCCGCCCGTGGTCTCCACCTCGGGTTCGCCGACAATGTTGCCCTGCGGGTCAAGCTCGAAACTCACCGTCAGGATCATGCCCTCCAGGCCTTCGATGCCGGCAAAGGAGCTCCAGTTCTTCTGGATCTGCCCGCGCAACGCGTCCATCTCGTTCTGCGAAAGCGTGTTGCCGGTCGTCTTGGATGCTCCGAATGCCTTCTCGGTCTTGCCGCTCTTGGCACCGCCGTTCGCGGGGTCCGTCTTGTTGAGCAGCGCCGCCACCTCGTCCGCATTGAAGTCTGACTCGTTCTGCGACGAGGCCTTCTTCTTCTCTTTCTTGTTTTCTTCGTTCTTGCGCTCAGGCGTCTTTGCGGTCTGGGCGGGTTTTTCCAGCTTCGGCTTGGCCACCGGCGTCGGAACCTTGTCCGGCAACGCCTCCGCTTCGGGATTTTCCGCAGGCTGCTCCTCGACCGGCTGTTCCTCAGGCTTGGGGTCCGGCTTTACCTCCTGCTTGGGCTCGGGAAGAGACGCAACTTCAGTCGCAGGTTCGGAAGCCGGTTTTTCCTCGGTAATTTCCTTGCTGTCTTCCTTCGCCGGATCGGGTGTCGGCAGAGCCTTCTCTGTCTTTTCCGGTGCGGCTGCCGATTCGTTGTTGCTGGGCTTGGCATCCGGCTTGGGCGGGGTCTTTATGTCGACCTTGTTCTCGCCGACATTCTCCGCGTTTTCGACTGTATCCGGGCGCTTGGTCGGCGTGACCGACGGTACTTCGGCTTTGGGCGCTTCCTTGTCGCCTTGCTGCAGCTTGGTCAACTCTTCGATGGGGACCATATCGACAGGCATTGCCTCGACGTCGGCGACCTCGAAATCTGCCGGACTGCCGAGCGAAACCAGCGCCCAGGTCAGCACCAGGGCATGCAGCACAGCGGATGTGACGAGACTGGTCTTCATCGCAGCGCTCTACTGGTCCTTCTTCGGCTGGGTCACAAGGCCGATGTTCTTGAAGCCGGCCTCCTGGATGCGCGACATCACGTCGGCGATCACGCCGTAGGGCGAAGTCGCATCGCCGCGCACGAAGATGCGCTCGCTATAGCCTGTCGTGGCGATCGCCTCGAGCTTGGCTGCGACTTCCTCGACTGGGATCGGCGTTTCCTGCAGGAACACCTGGCCGTCGCTCTTGACGGAGATGGTGATCGGCTGCGTTTCGGAATTGAGCGCCTTTGCCTGCGTTTCCGGCAGGTCGATCGGCACGCCGACCGTCATCATCGGGGCGGCAACCATGAAGATGATCAGGAGCACGAGCATCACGTCTACGAACGGCGTGACGTTGATTTCGCTCATGACGGCCTTGCCGCGGCCACGCCGGCGGCGTCCGCCGCCCGAACCCTTCGATCCGCCTACTGCCATACCCATAGCAAATACTCCGTCTCTTGGGTCCGGTTACTGCGCGGCCTGGCGCGGCTGCTGCAGCTTCTCGTCGATCTGGCGGGAAAGGATGGCCGAGAACTCGTCGGCAAAGCCCTCCATGCGGGCGGTGATCTTGCCGGCGTCGGCGGAGAACTTGTTGTAGGCGATGACTGCCGGGATAGCGGCGAGAAGGCCAATTGCGGTGGCAAGCAGCGCCTCGGCGATACCGGGCGCGACAACCGCAAGGTTGGTGGACTTCGAACCGGCGATCGCCTGGAACGAGGTCATGATGCCGACGACCGTACCGAACAGCCCGACGAACGGACCGGCCGAGCCAATGGTGGCGAGCGAACCGAGGCGCGCCTCGAGCGTTTCGGATTCGCGCGAAAGCGTGACGTCCATTGCCCGGTCGATACGCATCTGCAGACCGATCGGCGAGCGGGCGCCGCGCTCGAACGACTTCTTCCACTCTCGCATCGCCGAGACGAAGATCGCGCCCATGCCGGAGGTCTGCCGATCCGACAGCGTCCGATAGAGTTCCTCGAGCGACTGGCCCGACCAGAACACCTGTTCGAAGGCGTCCAGCTGGCGGCGTACCTTGCCGTATTTGAGTGTCTTGTCGACCACGATCGCCCAGGTCCAGACGGAGGCGCCAATCAGCCCCAACATGACCAGCTTGACGACGAAGCCCGCTTCCATGAAAAGCGACCACAGCGTTACGTCCGTCGTCGCCGCAGCCAATCCAACCTGTTCCATAGTCTCAAATCCCCGAATCCAAACACCCGGCAAGAGCAGTCTCATGCTCACAGCCAGGTAGCTCAAACGTCATTGTTGCAAGATTGACCCGGCAGCTGCCGATAACCGGCCTCATGCCGATCGTTAAGCTTCCTGTCTGCCTTCTTGCGTTCAATCTTGGTGAAAGGATGACGTGCACCGCACAAAATCCTAATACGGGCATTAAGACATCATTATGGTTAAGGGAGCGTTACTTTATTGCACTGCAATCGCGGTGGGCGAAACCAGACGGCGGGCCGCTCCGGGAACATTCCACCGCCCCCCGCGTTAGCCGGCCATGAGCACCAACACGCCCAAGAAATCGCCTAAACGTCCCGCACGGTCGCATTTCGATCACCGCGACCGCCTTATACTTGCACTCTATGCGCAACTGCGGGCCGAACGGGAGACCCGCGAGGCGCTGGAATGGGCGATCGAGAACGATGCGATATCGCCCGAGGTGCTGCAGGCCATGATCTCCGACCCCGTGCCCGTCATTACCAGTGAGGATGTTGCAGCGCTCGAGCGCCTGCTCGCCCGCGACACCAACACCAGGAACATTCCGCACTAGCCCGCTTGAACTCAAAAGGTGGAAACATGGCATCGCGTGCATTGTGGAAAGGGCAATTGCCCATCTCCCTCGTTTCCATACCTCTCGAAATCTCAGGGCGACTTTCGGCAGGAAGCCCGACGCCGCCCCATTCGATGCGGCGATGTCCGCCTGGAAAATCAGCCGCGAACGTGGCGGCGGGAAATCACCGGAGCCCAAGAAAATTGCTGCCCGGAAAAAATCTGCTTGAGGCACCCCCATGGTTCAGCAGCATGATTCCCTGACCGAATACAATCGCAAGCGCGACTTCACCAGGACATCGGAGCCGAAGGGCGCGGCGCGGCGGTCGAAGCCCGGCAAGCTTTTCCTGATCCAGAAACATGATGCGACCCGGCTGCACTATGATTTCCGGCTGGAATGGAAGGGGGTGCTGAAAAGCTGGGCCGTGACGCGCGGGCCGAGCATCAACCCGCACGACAAGCGCCTTGCCGTGCGCACCGAAGACCATCCGCTGGCCTATGGTGATTTCGAGGGTACGATCCCGGAAGACCAATATGGCGGCGGCACGGTGATGCTGTGGGATACCGGCTGGTGGGAGCCGGACAACGACCCGGATGAAGGGCTGAAGGAAGGCAAGCTTAAATTCCACACCCACGGCCAGCGCCTGCGTGGCGGATGGACGCTGGTGCGCATGAAACCTCGCGAGGGCGAAAAACGCGAGAACTGGCTGCTGATCAAGGAAGACGACGAGGAAGCTGACCCCGACGGTGAAAGCCTGCTGATGGAAAACCTGACCAGCGTCAAGACCGGTCGGTCGATGGAAGAGATCGCCGCGGGCCGCGGCGAAAAGAAGGCCCGCATCTGGCAGTCCAACAAACGCACTGCAGAAAATGTGAAGGCGGGCGCCGTTGCGACGGAAAAAGCGCCACCCCGCCCGAGCGCAGAGATGCAGGCGGGCACAAAACCGGCGTTTCAAAGGCCGCAGCTTGCGACCCTCGTCTCTGAGGCGCCCGCAGGCGAGGACTGGCTGAACGAGGTAAAATTCGACGGCTACCGACTGATGGTCGCCATCGGCAAGGGGGGTGTCACCTGCTTCACCCGTACCGGCCTCGACTGGACGGAAAAATTCCCCGACGTCGTCGAGGGTTTTTCCAAGCTCGATTGCCAGAGTGCTTTGATCGATGGCGAAGCAGTCGCAGCTTCCGAAACCGGCTCGAAATTCTCCGCCTTGCAGAAGGCGCTGAAGAGCGGCGGGGAGACGCGGTTCTATGCCTTCGACCTCTTGCATCTGGACGGCAAGGACCTGCGCGGCAAGCCACTCACCGAGCGCAAGCAGGCGTTGAAGACGCTGATCGAGACGCTGGGCGGCAGCCGGTCGGTGCAGTACAGCGAGCATGTCCGGGGCAATGGCGAGAAGGTCTTCCAGGCCATGTGCCGGGCCGGCCAGGAGGGGATCATCGCCAAGCGGGCCGATGCGCCCTATCGCGAGGGGCGCGTCGGCAGCTGGCTGAAGATCAAATGCACCAAAAGACAGGAGTTCGTCATTGGCGGCTACTCGCCCTCCGACAAGCGCGGTCGCGCCTTCGCCTCGCTATTGGTCGGCGCCTATCAAGGCGGCAAGTTCGTCTATCAGGGCCGCGTCGGGACCGGCTTCGATGAGGACATGATGGCTGATCTCGCGTCCCGCTTCGCGAAGCTGAGAATCGACAAGCCAGCCTTCGACGCCGTGCCACGCGAAATCGCGCGTGGGGCCATCTGGCTCAGGCCGAAGCTTGTCGCCGAGATCGATTTCACCGAATTTACCGATGATGGCCATATCCGCCACGGTTCCTTCGAGGGCCTGCGCGAGGACAAGGAGGCGATTGCCGTGACACTGGAATCGGAAAAACCCGTCTCGACGAAATCCGTACGGAAGAACGCGGCCGCACGCGAGGCGCCCTCAACTGTCTCGACGAGCAAGACGACGCCCAAGCGCAAGGAAACCGCCGAGGGCGATGTGCTTGGCATCCGCATTTCCCATGCCGACCGCCTGCTCTTTTCGGATCCGGACATCACCAAGATCGACCTTGCCCGCTACTACGGCGTCATCGCCGACCGGATGCTGCCGTTTGCCGCAAGGCATCCGGCCTCAATCCTGCGCTGTCCGCAGGGGCCGGACCATCAATGTTTCTACCAGAAGCATGCAGGCGAGGGATTTCCCGATGAAATCCACCAGGTGCCGATTGAGGAATCGGACGGCGATGTCGCGAACTACCTCTATGTCGATGACGCCGAAGGCCTCGTCGCTGCCGTGCAGATGGGCACGATCGAATTCCACATCTGGGGCTCGACCATCGACAGGCTCGACGCGGCCGACCGCCTGGTCTTCGACCTTGATCCCGATCCGAGTGTCACGTTCGAAACGGTGAAGACCGCGGCCGTCGATCTGCGCGAGACGCTCGAGGCTATCGGCTTGAAATCTGTTGCCATGGTCTCGGGCGGCAAGGGCATTCACGTGATCGTGCCGCTATCGCGCAAAGCCGCCTGGGAAGACGCCAAGGCCTTTGCCAAGGCGCTGTCCGCCAGGATCGCCGACCAGGACCCCGACCACTATATCGCCACCATGTCGAAGGCGAAGCGCAAGGGGCGCATCTTCATCGACTGGCTGCGCAATGAACGCGGCGCAACCGCCGTCGCTCCGTACTCTCTCCGGGCCCGCAAAGGCGGTCCGGTCGCGACACCGGTCACCTGGGAGGAACTCACCGGCCTCGACGCCGCCAACAGCTTCCATATTCCAGATATCCTCGGCAGGATCGAAGATGGAAATGACCCCTGGGCCGAAGCCGGCGATTGGAAGCAAAGCATCACCAAGGCAATGCTGAAAGCGGCGGGTGCGGAGAGCTGATCAGCCCTGCCCCAAAAATTTCTTGCCCAGCGCTTCCGGCAGCCGGCGCGGCCGGCCCTGTCCGTTGATCACAGCAATGATCACCTTGGCGGCGATCAGCAGCGTGCCCTCACGGCGGATTTCCTGGCCCAGCACCATCTTGGCGCCCCCCGCCTTTTCCGTCGTCGTGGTGATCGTCAGGATGTCGTCCATGCGCGCCGGCGCCTTGAAGTCGATTTCCATGCGATGGACAACGAAGACGAGACCTTCCGCGTCCCCCTCGATCGCCAGCGTCGCCTGCTCGACACCCAAGAGCCGCAGATAATCGGTGCGGGCCCGCTCCATGAAATGCAGGTAGCGGGCGTGATAGACGACGCCGGAGAAATCGGTGTCTTCGTAATAGACCCGCTGCACCAGCCGGTGCCCGTGATCTGTCAGTTCGCCGGAAAGCGCGATCAACGTCATTCACAACCTCGGAAGTTTTCTTTTCCTGTGGCGGAACAAACGCCGTTTGGCAAGCATTGTCGTCTTGTCACATTCCGTCCCTATCACCGTCACATAATTTTCCACGTGAGGAGATTCGCTGCATGAAGATTGCTGTCCTTGGCGGTGATGGCTTCGTCGGCTGGCCGACTGCCCTGCATTTGTCCGACGCCGGGCATGACATTCACATTCTCGACAATCTTTCGCGGCGGTGGATCGACACGGAACTCGGGGTTCAGTCTCTCACCCCGATGGATTCCATTCAGGAACGAACCCGCATCTGGCATGCCGAGACCGGCCGCCGCATCCATTTTCATCTGATCGACCTCGCCCGCGATTACGAACTCCTGAAAAACTGGCTCGCCGAACATCGCCCCGACGCCGTCATCCACTTCGCCGAGCAGCGCGCAGCCCCCTATTCGATGAAGAGCGACCGCCACAAGAACTACACGGTCAACAACAACGTCAACGCCACCCACAACCTCTTGAACGCGCTGGTCGAGATCGGCCTCGACGCCCACCTTGTCCATCTCGGCACGATGGGCGTCTACGGCTATTCGACCGTCGGCGCGGCGATCCCGGAAGGCTATCTGCCGGTTGGCATCGAGACTGAGGATGGCCGCACCGTCGCCCAGGACATCCTCTATCCGGCAAATCCCGGCTCGATCTACCACCTGACCAAATGCCTCGATCAGTTGCTGTTCCAGTTTTACGCCAGGAACGACGGCATGCGGATCACCGATCTGCATCAGGGCATCGTCTGGGGCACCCACACCAAGCAGACCCGCCGCCACACACAGCTGATCAACCGCTTCGACTATGACGGCGACTATGGCACGGTGCTCAACCGCTTCCTGATCCAGGCGGCCATTGGTTATCCGCTGACCGTGCATGGCACCGGCGGCCAGACCCGCGCCTTCATTCATATCCAGGATTCGGTGCGCTGCATCGAGCTGGCGCTGATGAACCCGCCCCAGCGCGGCGCCCGCGTCGAAATCTTCAACCAGATGACCGAGACGCACCGGATTCGCGATCTTGCGGAAATGATCGCCGCCCTCACGGGCTCGGAAATCGCCTGGCTGCCCAACCCGCGCAAGGAAGCTGCGGAAAACGATCTCGTCGTTCGCAACGAGAAGTTCCAGGAACTCGGCCTCAATCCAACGAGGCTGCAGGACGGTCTGCTTGCGGAAATCATCGACGTGGGCAGGACATATGCCTATCGCGTCGACCGCAGCCGCATTCCGGCCGTTTCGGCCTGGACGAAGGGCATTGCCACCAAGATCAACCACGATCCGGAAGGACGGAGGCTGAAATCCGTTTCATGACGCAATCCGGTCTGGTTTGTGATGGCATGACACCTTCCGGTCCCCCCGGATCCCGCAATGCGTTCGTCACGCTGGTGACAAACGCCGACTATGCCATGGGAGCGAGGGCGCTTGCCCGCTCCATCAGGCTTACGGGCACCCTTGCGGATATTGTCGTACTCCATACGGGCGGACTGAGCACGTCGGCACTGGAGCCATTAATCGCGCTGGGCTGCCGGCTGGTTGCCACCGACCTCCTGCCGCTGTCGGGCGCCTTCAACGAACGTCATGGCCGCAAGAATGTTCATGACAACGCCCCTTTCACCAAGGGCCGCAAACCCGACTTCCACTCGCCGCTCGATAACTTCTGCAAGCTGCGGCTCTGGCAACTCACGGGATACGACCGCTGCATCTTCATCGATGCCGACGCGCTGGTGCTGAGGAATATCGACCGTTATTTCGCCTATCCCGAATTTTCCGCAGCCCCCAATGTCTACGAGAGCATTGCCGACTTTCACAGGCTGAACTCGGGCGTCTTCGTCGCCCAGCCCTCACGCCGAACGTTCGAAACCATGCTGGCACGGCTGGATGCGCCCGGCGCCTTCTGGCCGCGCACCGACCAGACCTTTCTTGAGAATTTCTTCCCCGACTGGCACGGCCTGCCTGTCACGATGAACATGCTGCAATATGTCTGGTTCAACATGCCGGAGCTGTGGGATTGGGCTTCGATCGGCGTGCTGCACTACCAATATGAAAAACCTTGGGAAAAGGGACATCCAAAGGAAGAAAGGCTGCGACCGCTGATCAACCTGTGGCACGCTTTCTTCACGGGCGAGAACCTCCCGGACATTGCCAATCTGCCAAATCCGGGCCCGCCAAACCCGGACTGAATTCAGGAAGCTCATGACCCGCGTTCTCGTTTCCGGCGGCACAGGCTATGTTGGCCGCTTCATCGTCGAGCACCTGCTGGCGGGCGGCTACAAGGTCACCGTTGGCGGCCGCACCGCGCCCGAACCGGGCTTCTTTTCAAAGGACGTTCCCTTCGTTCCGTTGATCCTCGATCCCGAAGCAGACCAGATCGAGGCCTTCGACAACATCTACTATTTCGTCCACGCCGCCTTCGATCACCTGCCCGAAAAATACCGCGGTGGCGAAGGAAGCGAGCCAGATCGATTTCGTCGCGCCAATCTGGACGGCAGCGTAAGGCTGTTTGAAACAGCGCGCGATGCCGGTGTGCGCCGCTGTGTTTTCCTGTCGAGCCGCGCCGCCTACGGTCTGCAAGCCGGCGGCACTACGCTGAGCGAAGGAATGCAGGCCAAGCCCGATACGCTCTATGGCGAGGTGAAGCTGCAGGCCGAGCGCAGCCTGCTTGCGCTTTGCGGCCATGGCTTCGTCGGCGTCAGCCTGCGGGCCACCGGGATTTACGGTCCCGCGGGGCCGGGCCGAAAACACAAATGGGCAACACTTTTTGAAAACTACCTGTCGGGAAAGGCTGTCTGTCCTCGCGCCGCGACGGAAGTGCATGGCGAGGATGTCGCCAAAGCTGTGCGGTTGATGCTGGAGGCCGACGCCGTGCGAATCAATGGCGAGACCTTCAACCTGTCGGATATCCTGACCGACAACCATGAAATCCTCTCAATGCTTCAGCGGGTGACCCACTGTCCGCATCCGCTGCCGGGATCAGCGGATGGCAGCGCATATAACCGGATGGCAACCTGCAAGATCGAGGCGCTGGGCTGGAAGCCCGGCGGCAGGGACCTGCTGCGGCGAACGATCGAAGGGCTGGCTTAACGGATCCCAGGTTATCCGAGATCAATAACGACGATTTCCGGCGGCGAGCCGAAGCGGATGGGCGCGATGGAGCAGCCGAGACCACCCGAAATAATGATATTTCGATCATTCTCGACAACATGGCCGTAGGCATAACGATCGCCGAAACGCGACGGCACGACCGGTGAACGGCCGAAAAGACGTACCTGCCCGCCATGCGTATGCCCCGACAGCGTCAGCGAAACGCGTTTCGGGACCTTGGGAAAGATATCGGGCTCATGCGCAAGCAGGATGACCGGCGCATCATCGGTCACTTGCGCCAGTGTTCCATCGAGGTCCTCGAGCCCGGTCATCCATTGGCGGTTCCACTTCTTGCCCGGCAGAAGGGCCAGTTGGTCCTCAAGGCCGGCAAGCCAGAATCCATGCCCATCTTTTTCCAGGCGGACCGCCTTGTTGCCATAGACCGGAATGCCGACATCTCGCAGCGCGCGGTGCCCGAACGTGTCGCCACTACCGATCTGCTGCGCGGCCTTGTCTTCCCACCAGTCGTGATTGCCGAGGATCGCATGGACACCGAGCGGCGCGCTCAAGGTTGCAAGCGCCTTCGACCATTCGTCCGAATGCACGTAGCGCGTCACAAGATTCATGCCCGTGGCGTAGTCGCCAAGAAGAACCGTGACGTCACCGCCGAGCGTGTTGGCATGAGCACAAATGGACGCGATGCGACTGGCCGACATCCAAGGCTCGCAGGCGTGAATGTCGGCCAGGGCAACCACCCGCAGCTTCAGCCCCGGCGTCCAGCCCGGCGGCGTCAGCCTGTAGCGCGTGACATTCAACCGGACAAGCGGCTCGAAGGCGAAGGCATAGCCGCCGAGCGCCATCATCCCGCCGACGCCGCCACCGAGAAATTTCAGAAAGCCGCGCCGTGTGATCACTCAATCGTCCTCTTGGAACAGGCGGAACTGGGTGGCTTCCAGATCCTTGGGCACCTGTAATCCAAGATGTTTCCATGCATTTGCGGTCAAAACACGCCCGCGCGGCGTGCGCTGGATAAAACCCTGCTGGATCATGTAGGGCTCGATGATGTCCTCGATGGCGTCGCGCGGCTCGGAGAGCCCGGCGGCAATGGTCTCGATGCCAACGGGACCGCCGCCGAAATTGAGCGCGATCATGGTGAGATAGCGCTTGTCCAGCTGGTCGAGGCCCATATTGTCGACCAGAAGCCGCGTCAGCGCCTCGTCCGCGATCTGCTTGGTCACCGCTTCGGCCTTTGCCACCTCGGCGAAATCACGCACCCGGCGCAAGAGCCTGCCGGCAATGCGCGGCGTTCCGCGCGAGCGCCGGGCGATCTCGCGGGCGCCATCGTCGGTAATGCCAAGCCCCATCAGCCGGGCGCCGCGCCGAACGATCAGTTCCAGTTCTTCCACGGTATAGAAACTGAGCCGCACGGGAATGCCAAAACGGTCACGCAGCGGCGTGGTCAGAAGGCCGAGCCGCGTGGTAGCGGCCACCAGCGTGAATTTCGACAGGTCGATCTTCACCGAGCGCGCCGCCGGCCCTTCGCCGATGATCAGGTCGAGCTGGAAGTCTTCCATCGCCGGATAGAGGATTTCCTCCACAGCCGGGTTGAGCCGGTGGATCTCGTCGATGAACAGCACGTCGCGGTCTTCGAGATTGGTGAGGAGCGCCGCAAGGTCTCCCGCCTTGGCAATCACCGGACCAGAGGTCGAACGGAAATTGACGCCCAGTTCCTTGGCCATGATCTGCGCCAACGTCGTCTTGCCGAGGCCGGGCGGGCCGACGAACAGCACGTGATCCAGCGCCTCGCCGCGGTTCTTCGCCGCTTCGATGAACACTTTCAGATTGGCGCGCGCCTCCGCCTGGCCGGTAAACTCGTCGAGCGATTGCGGCCGCAGCGTCGTATCAAGGTCCTCGCCCCGCTTTTCCGGTGTGATCAAACGTGCGGCATCGGTCATGCGAGGAGTTCCATTCCGGGGACAGTTTTGGCAGCTTTGGCATCGAAAGTGAGAGTACGGTCGCAACCGGAGAGCCGGTTCAATTCACCGATCAGCGCGTCGGATATGTCCGCACCCAAAAGTCTCGAAAGATTAATCGCGTTCCCGACGATTTCATATTGATCGATTTCGAGGTCGCCGCGCTCCAGGAGTGCTTGGACCAAAGCAAGCAGTTCCGATTTCCGATAGCCGTATTGTCCGCGCAACGTCCATAGCGTTTCGATCAGGACAACAATATTGATGAAGAATACGTCTTCCTCCCCAAGGCTTCGAACTAGGCGCGCAATAGTCGCAAATTGTTCGGCGTCGTCCTTCACAAACAGGCGAACCAGAATGTTGGTGTCCACACCAATACGCGCCATCAGTCTGGGTCTGCCTGCCGAATGGAACGCATCACGTGATCCGCGGCGCCATCCATGGCCGCCTTAGACAAGTCGTCAATCGTCGCACCTGTTCCATAAGGTGGCTCACCCAGTATGCCAGCCAAATCGGCAAGGCACTTGTTGCGAGGAATAACGATCATTTCTCCATCGCGAACCCAAACATAGCATTTGTCGCCGGGCTTAATATTGAGCGCCTCCCGAACGGCCTTAGGCACTGTCATCTGGCCTTTTGACGTAATCGTCGCATGATGTCCCATCACATATCCCGCCGATATTCTTACTTTTCTAAAATAGTAAGGCGATCTCTAAAAAGCAACGCACTATCGCGCCAGTTCCTTCAACCCCAGCCGGATCAGCTTGGCGCTGTCGGCGCCCTCGCCCCCATTCTTCAAGGCCGCCGCAACGGCGTTTGCCGCCTGATCACGCGAGTAGCCGAGATTGCTGAGCGCCGACACCGCATCAGCCACCGGTGCTGCGGCGACACCTTCGCCAAGCTCCTGCTTCAGACCGATATTGGCCGCCGCCTCGCCGGCGAAGGCGGGCGCCTTGTTCTTCAGTTCGGTCACGATGCGCACCGCGACCTTCGGGCCGACACCCGGCGCCCGCGACACGGAGGTCTTGTCCTGCAGCGCGATCGCATTCGCCAGTTCGCCGGGCGTCAGGACCGAGAGCACCGCCAGCGCCACCTTGGAGCCGACGCCCTGGACGCTCTGCAAGAGCCGGAACCACTCCCGCTCCAGCGCCGTCAGGAAGCCGAACAGCCGCAACTGGTCCTCGCGCACATAGGTTTCGATGAACAAGACCGCGGCCTCGCCAGGAGAGCCGAGCTTCGACAATGTCCGCGACGAGCAATGGGCGACATAGCCGACGCCGTGTACGTCGAGAACCACGTGGTCGTCGCCGATCTCGTCGATCGTTCCCTTGAGTTTGCCGATCATGGCGCAAAGTCCTTCATGGGTGGCTTTCCGGCGTGATCAGTTCGACGGAAGGAAAACAGGAACTGTATCTGGCTCCATCGCGCGTCAAAAGACGATAGCGCCGCCAGTCTGCATGGGCGCCGATCAGGAAGTCGGGCAAGGTTCTTTCCCGCTGACCACCCGCGAGACGATAGGCGCGATGCGCCTTTCCCGCACGGAAAGCGGCTTCGAACGGTATATTTTCGCGCTTCGCATCCAGCCATCCCAAAGCGGCAAGCAACTCGCCTTCGGAAATGGGCGATGCGGCAAGTTCCGACCAGACGACGGGACTAAGGATTAAAATTCCATCACGCAATGACTGCCGCAAGGCCTCCAGCGACCAACGGCGAATAGGCGTTTCAGGACCAAGAACATCGATAAAGACATTCGTATCAACGAGAGTGGAGATCGTCACGCTCGCCCCTCAGCCAAAGCATAAACTCGTCCGTCGTCATGCCACCGGTATCAAATGTTCCCTTGACGCGCGCGGCCCAGTCGTCGAAATCCCGTATGACATTTTGATCTTCGGGATTATCGACGCGCACCAGCAATGCGCCGTTACCCGACGCAACGAAATCAACTTCCGATCCCGGCACGATGCCTAGACGGTCTCTGATTTCCTTCGGGATGGTGACCTGGCCTTTTTCAGTAACGCGCATGGTAATACCTCTGCAGTATTACTTAGCCGCCAATACGGAACAAGTCAAGAACAAATCAACCCGCCAGCGCTGCCAGCCGCATCCGTGCCGCACCGCGATTGTGCGCATGGCAGATGGCGATGGCCAGCGCATCGGCCGCATCATTGCCCTTGAATTCGGCCTTCGGCATCAGGATTTTCAGCATCATGTGGATCTGCTGCTTCTCGCCGTGGCCGACACCGATTACCGCCTTCTTGACTGCATTCGGCGCATATTCTGAGACCTGCAAGCCGGCCCGCGCCGGGACCAGCATGGCGATGCCGCGCGCTTGTCCGAGCTTTAGTGTCGCGACCGCATCCTTGTTGACGAAGGTCTGCTCGACCGCCGCCTCATCCGGTTTATGACCGTGGATCACGTCGGCCAATCCGTCATGCAGCTGGCAAAGGCGCGAAGCAAGGTCCAGGTCGCCATCGGAGATGACGGTACCTGAAGCGACGAAGCGCAAGGAGTTGCCGAGCGTGTCGATAATGCCCCAGCCAGTGCGGCGAAGCCCGGGATCGATGCCGATGATACGAATCGTATTTTGCATGTTGAAATCCTATTCCCGATACCGGGACGCTGCCAGCGAAATGTGAACAAAACAAAAACATTCGCATGATTGAGCAAGAAGTGATCCTGCACCTCCTCTACGGCGGGCTTGGATTTACGAAATTCGATCTTACATAGGGTTCCATCAAAATCGTTGATCGAAGGCTAATCATGGTCCCCTTTTCCATCCTCGACCTCTCGCCGATCACGCAAGGGTCCGACCCGTCCCAGGCCCTGCAGAACTCGCGCCGACTGGCGCAGGAAGCGGAAGCAGCGGGCTACAAGCGCTTCTGGGTGGCCGAGCATCACGGCATGAAAGGCATTGCCAGTGCCGCAACCTCGATCGTCATTGCCCACGTGGCAGCCGGCACGAAGACGATCCGCGTCGGCTCCGGCGGAATCATGCTGCCGAACCATTCGCCGCTGGTTATCGCCGAGCAGTTCGGAACACTCGAAGCGCTTTATCCGGGCCGTATCGATCTTGGCCTTGGCCGCGCCCCCGGAACGGACATGCGCACCGCCGCAGCGCTTCGCCGCAACATGGAAACCAGCGCTAACAATTTTCCGAACGATGTGGTCGAATTGCAAGCGCTGCTCGGCCCGGTCAAAGAGGGGCAGGACCTGATCGCCATCCCCGGCGCCGACAGCAACGTGCCGATCTGGCTGCTCGGCTCCAGCCATTTCAGCGCCCATCTTGCCGGCATGCTTGGCCTGCCCTTTGCCTTCGCCTCGCATTTTGCGCCCGATATGCTTATGTCGGCGCTGGAGATCTATCGCGAGCGCTTCGAGCCGTCACAATATCTCGACCATCCGCATGCCATGGTCGGCATCATGGGTGTCGCCGCCGAGACTGACGACGAGGCAAACCACCTCTTCACCTCGATGCAGCAATCCTTCGTGGCGCTACGCCGCAATGCGCGCGGCCAGTTTCCTCCGCCTGTCGTCGCCATGAACGGGCTGTGGAGCGAGACGGAAAAGATCTTCGTCGATCACGCGATGACCTATGCGGTCGTCGGCGGTCCGGCAACGATCAGGACGAAGCTCGACCGCTTCCTCGGAGAAACGCAGGCCGACGAGTTGATCATCTCGATGCCGATCTACGACATGCCTGCGCGGCTTAAATCCGTACGCCTGTTTGCCGAGGCGCAACGGGACCTGGCGAAGGCCGCATAACAAAAAGCCCGGCAAAAACCGGGCTTTTCGACGAAGTGCTCGATCAGGCCGAAAGCTTGGCCATGACTTCGTCGGACACTTCGAAGTTGGTATAGACATTCTGCACGTCGTCGTCGTCTTCCAGCGTGTCGATCAGCTTCATCAGCGACTGGGCACGCTCTTCATCGACGGGAACGGTATTCTGGGGCCGCCAGATCGCCTTGACCATGTCGGCTTCGCCGAGGGTTGCTTCAAGCGCCTTGGAGACCTCGCCGATATCCTCGAAACCGCAGGTGATGTAATGGCCGTCCTCGTCGGTCGTCACGTCTTCGGCACCGGCTTCGATTGCCGCTTCCATGACCTTATCCGCACTGCCTGCCGACAGCTTGTAGGAGATTTCGCCGACCCGGTCGAAGGAGAAGGAAACGGATCCGGTTTCGCCGAGCGCACCGCCGGCCTTGGTGAAGGTCGAGCGGACGTTGGAGGCGGTGCGATTGCGGTTGTCGGTCAGCGCCTCCACGATGACGGCAACACCACCCGGGCCATAGCCCTCATAGCGGACGGCCTCGTAGTTTTCGCCATCGGCGCCGGAGCCCTTCTTGATGGCGCGCTCGATATTGTCCTTCGGCATCGACTGTGCCTTGGCGTTCTGGATCGCCAGACGCAGCCGCGCGTTCATGGCCGGGTCAGGCAGGCCGCCCTTGACCGCGACGGTGATTTCGCGCGCGAGCTTGGAGAACATTTTCGACCGCACGGCGTCCTGGCGGCCCTTGCGGTGCATGATGTTTTTGAACTGTGAATGGCCGGCCATGGCGCCCTCTTCGCATCTTTGTCATGTTTTGGAATTGGGCGCCTTATAGTTTCATTGGCGCTGTGCGTCCAGCAGGGGCGGTTTTTTTTCAGTTGGCCTCAATCCGGCGGCGACTGAGAAAGAAGGAGTGGCCGTCATTACGCTCGCAGGAAAGGCCCCTGCGGGTGGAGCGGCAGGAAAAAGGCCCTGCCGCCCAGGTCTGCCCATAATCAAGCACCGGGCCGGCGGAGCAGCAGCCCTGGTCGCCTACATCATGAAGCAGGGTCGCCGCACCGTTTCGCGCCAGCGCGGCCCGAACGTAGCGCGGCGCGACGCGGTCGCAGGAAAGCTCCGGGCCGCCGTCGGCTGGCTGGTAGACCTCGGTTCCACCCTCGGGCGTATAGACACAGCCAATGTTGCCCGATGGCAGCACGAATTCCTGCTGCTGACCGAAAGACTTCGTTTCCGGCACGGCGACGACCTTGTCGCCTTCTGCCGTCGGCATGCGCGGTGGCGGGGCGCCATCAGCGATGGCAAGGGAAGTCATGGAAAGGAGGGCAAGCATACAGACGGCGACGAATCTCATTCCATGGTTCCCGACTATGTATCCCCGAGGGTCAGACGCCCTGCAGGATATAAATCAAGGGCTTGCTTGGCAAGGAACGCACCGAAACGCTGATGCTTGCTTCCACCGCAAAACTCTTGTCGAAAGTATCGCCGAACATCTGCAGGAAATTCGTGACCGGCGGCCCGCGCCGGTGCATCGGCAGGATCAGCGCCGAGCGCAACCGCGTCACCACCCGGCTCATGCTTTCCGCGCCCATGGTCAGACCGCCATCGACCGGCACCATCAGCACGTCCAGGCGGCCGATCTCGGCATAGTCGCTCTCGTCGAGTTCATGATGCAAGTGGCCGAGATGGCCGATGCAGAGACCTGCGACTTCGAAAATGAAGATGGAATTGCCATCCGGCTCCATCATCCCGCCACCGGCGCGAATGTCGGTCGTCACATTGCGGATATAGGTGTCGCCGATGACGACGTCGTGATCCGCCGGATCGCCATCGTCGCCCCACCCATGCAAGACATGCTTGATCGCCGGATCGGGCGTCAGCGTGTAGTGGCTGGAATGCGCCTTGTTCATCGTCACCACGTCCGGCGTCTTCGGCGGCACATACCAGCCGCTGTAATCAGTCGCGATCGACACGCCGCCGGGCGTCTCGATGAGGAAGGTCGAATGGCCGATATAGGTTATCTTCACCTCGTCGCTCGCCAAAGCCTGCGCATTGAACGCGCTCTGCGGCTTGAAGCTGGCAAAGGCGACATCGGGAAGCGTCTCGGCAATCGCCTGGCACTGGCTGACCGGCCGCGCCGATCCCTGCGCAAGCGCCGGCATCGGCGCGAGAAAGTGCAACAGCGAGATGGCGGCAAACGGGAGAAGGAGAGATCGCAGCATCATGCACCCCGCGGTCAAGGATTTGCATGGACCTTGAGGATAGGCAGGACGAACGCGACGTCCAGCGGCGATTGTGTGCGCTCGCTCACAATCGCGTCATTGGCTTCCGTGCGATGCGGCGGCTTCAAGCCCAGAAGGCCGGTATCGTCTCCGCCAGCCTGGGTCCGATCCGAAGCGGCGCGATGTTTTCCGCAAGGCCGGTACGATCGGAAATCTCCACGCCGACGCCACAGATGGTGGCCGGGCCGGACGCCGCCTCGAAGCGGCCCTTCGGCATCTTCGAGATGAAGCGGTTCAGCGGCTCTTCCTTTTCCATGCCGAGCGACGAGTCATAGTCGCCGCACATGCCGGCATCCGACATGTAAGCGGTGCCGCCATTGAGGATCTGATGGTCGGCGGTCGGCACATGCGTATGCGTGCCGACGACGAAGCTGGCGCGTCCGTCGACGAAATGGCCGAAGCACTGCTTCTCGCTCGTCGCCTCCGCATGGAAATCGAAGATGATGGCGTCCGCCTGTTCCTTCAGCGGGCACGCGTCAAGAATGGCCTCCGCTGCCTTGAAGGGATCGTCCAGTTCCGGATGCATGAACACTCTGCCCATGACATTGGCGACGAGCACGCGCGCGCCGTTGCGGGCGAAATAGAGATTGGAGCCGCGGCCGGGCGTGCCTGCCGGATAGTTGGCCGGGCGCAGGAACTGGTCGTGCCGTTCGCAGAAGCTGACGGCCTCCTTCTGGTCCCAGACGTGATTGCCGGTGGTCACGACATCGGCGCCGGCATTGATGGTTTCGAGAAAGATATCCTCGGTGATGCCGAAGCCGCCGGCGGCATTCTCGCCGTTGACGATGACGAAATCGAGCTTCAGGTCGCTGATCAGACCGGGCAATCGGTCCCAGACCGCCGTCCGGCCGGTCTTGCCAACCATGTCACCCAGAAACAAAAGTCTCATATTTGCTTATTCCTAGCCCGAAGATCCTGAGCCCGCTTTCGGTCAGCAGGGCGTCCAGCGCCACGTCATGCGGCTCTGCCGGCACTGATGCCACTTCCTGGCAGTCGAATGCAATCCCGATCAGTCGCGGCATATGGCCTTTGCGGCGCAAACGTTCGATCGCCCGGTCGTAGTATCCGGCGCCGTAGCCGATCCTGTGGCCTGTCTTGTCGAAAGCCGACAGCGGCACAAGCATGATATCGGGATCGACCACCGCCGCATCCTCGCCCGGCCCGGTCGTGCCGAACCCCGTCTGGACAAACGGAGCACCCGGCACGAATTCGCGAAAGACGATGGTCTTCTTGTCGAGAATGACGGGAAGGCACAACCGCGCGCCGCGCTCGCGCAGGCGCTCCATCAACGGCCGGATATCGACTTCCGAGCGGATCGGCCAAAAGCCGGAAATCACCTGCCCGGGCTCGAACTCGATAATGTCGCCGGCATGATCCAGCATCCTAAGGCTGGCTTTCATGCGCGCTTCCGGCGGCATCGCATCCCGCAGCGCCAGTCGCTCCCTCCGCAGCGCAGCCTTCAGTTCCCTTGGTGTCATGCCCATGCCCTCTTGCCTGCCGATGTGCATTTCTAGTGCATCGAACCATAAGAGGGAAACCACGCCGCGTCGGCTATACAACCTTTTGCGACGAAAGACGTCTCATTCTCGATCCGGAACACCGTTAAAGCCCCGTTCTTTATGTCACGCGGTTTTGCCTTCACGCACTTGCCGCCAATGCCAGAAGAATTGCCGCTTGCATCAGAAAACGACGCGGCAGCCGCTTCCGGCGTTGCGGCAACCGTTCGTTTCGAGGCGGAGACGGGGCGATGAAGGACGAACTGCGACCGGAACTCGACGCGCTGGAATTGCGCTGCCTGTCCCTGGCGGCGCGCGCGCGGACCCGGGAAGACATTACACGCGAAGCGGATATTGCCCGCGACCGGATCGACGACGCCTTCGCTACGGCCACGAAAAAGCTCCAGGCCGGCAACGTCGCCGAAGCGATTTTTCGCGCCGTCCGCATGAAGCTGATTTCATAGCATCCAGAAGCGGTGCCTTTCGCCGTTTTGGCCCCGCCGCCGGCAGTCTACGCCGGCCGGCTCGATTCCCACGTCATCAAGCAGATAGACGTTCGCCCGCCGACCCAGCTGGGCCACGGCCTGCTTCATCAGGCGTCTGGCCCGCCATTGCTCGATTGCCCGCCAAACGCCGATTGTCATCGAGACGAGCCATCGTCGTGTCCTCAGATCGTGCTTCATGTCCGAACTCCGCAGGTGTTCTCGCCCTGAGTATCGGCCGTGCGTTGACATCAATCCAACGAATTGCGAAGATGCCTGCCATTAGAAAATCTGATGGAAAGACGTGATGTCTCCACCTCTTGATAGCGATCTCCTGAGAACCTTCGTCGCGGTGGCCGAAAGTGGGAATTTCACCAAGGCGGGCGAGACGGTCGGCCGGACGCAATCGGCCGTCAGCATGCAGATCAAGAAACTGGAGGATATTCTTGGTGAGCCGCTGTTCGAGCGCGGATCGCGCGGCGTCAATATTACGGGACACGGCGCGCGACTTCTGGATAACGCCCGTCGCATCATCTCCCTTCTCGACGACACGGCAGCGTCCATCCGGCTACCTGTTCTCGACGGGTCGGTCAGGATCGGAATTTCGGAGGAATACATCAATTCGACCTTGCCGAAGGCGCTCGGCGCTTTCGCCTCCATTCACCCTGGCGTCGAGGTGACGGTGCAGCAAGGCGTCTCGATGTCCAATCTGGCGGCGCTCGAGGCGGGGGAAATCGATATCGCGGTCGTTTTCGAGCCCGGCGGCCAGACGAAGAACGAGGTCCTGATGGTCGATCCCACCGTCTGGGTGACGTCGGATACGCATCATATCCACGAGCGCAACCCCGTGCCGATCGCCAGCTATACCTATCTGAAGGGCGGGTGGTGTGACGTTCTGGCGCTGAAGGGCCTGAAGAAACGGGGGATCCAAAGCCGCGTCGCCTTTATCAGCCGCACGAGCAGCGGCCTGATCGCCGCGGTGACATCCGGCCTTGCCATCGCGCCCCTTTCCCGCAGCAGCATCCCGGCCGGGTGCCGGGAACTGACAGCCGCGGACGGCTACGACGTCATCGACTTTTCGAATGTCGTGCTGAAGACAAGGGCGAGAAACGCAAACAACCGGATCGTTGAAAGCATGGCCAACGCCATTCGCGAGGCGTTCCGTGCTCCGGCGGCTGCACAGGCTTGAGCATCAGGAAGATAGGTGCGATCCACACAGCCGATGGACTGTTTACGATCCTGGGTGCCTACAAACGTAGGTGGGCACCGTGTGTCCAGGCCCACGAGCCTGGTCAGGGACAGCTCCCTTTGGATCGAGTATGGCCCCAGGGATTGTGGTGTCCTGTCGGGAAGCGCAGACCGCGACGTAGAATATAGAGGGCATCAACGGCTTGCGCCAGTGCCAACGCCCAACTTCTCAAAATTCAGTTGGCGGAAGCAGTCTTGCCGGACAGCTTCGCCGCTATCCCATGGATTTGTGACGTGACTTCTGAAAGCATGGACGCCAGCGCTTCCTCCGCCCGCTGCTGGTCGGCTACGGTCGCATCGCGTCCCTGCCTCAGATTGTCCGCCTCCGTCTGCAGGCTTTTCAGCTTGCGGTTCACTTCGCTGAGTTCATCCATGACCATGATGCCGGCCATGACGGTCAGCCTGAGGTCACCGATCTCGCCGAACTGGGATTTCAAATGGCCGACATACTGGTCGAAGCGGTTGGCGAGGTCCGTCAGGTGATCTTCCTGGCCTTCTTCGCATGCCATGCGATAGGCCTTGCCATCGATCGTCACCGTTACCTGTGCCATTCCAGTCACCTGCCCGCAGAAGGACCGCGCCTCAGCGGTCCAGCACTGCCCTTATCGTTTCCATGGCCGTCACCAGACGGCGCGAGACTTCGCGGTTGACTTCCTCAAGACGGTTTGCCCGGAACTGCGATTGGTCGAGTTCCTGCGCCAGCCGCGACCGATCGGTGTTGACCCGACGCACTTCGCCTTCGATTTCGCTGTGATCACGCTCCTGGTCGAAGCGCCCGTCAATGGCATTTTCAAGGCTGCTGACCGCGCTGCGCAACTCCTCGATCGCTGCCTTGACTGTCTTTCCTGCCGCCATCACGCTTTCCCGATACACACCAGACGGCCTCGAATCGCCGTCCGGCCTCTGTATTTCAAGCTGGTTACATTCTTAGACCCATTCGGCACTTCTCCACAACGGCAAGGGCTTCGCAGGTCCGCAGAAGCTGTGGATCACGCCTCCTCAAGGCGATTTGCATCGCTTTCCGCCTCCTGATCCTCCCAGCGAAGAGCGTCCGAAAAAGGCTCTGCCGAGACACTCAAAACGGCCGTATTTGTTGACTCCCTCGAAGCAGGTGCTATGTGTCACCCGCTTTCTTAATACGGTCTTTGGAGGATAGAGACCGTTCCCTGTCCACCGAACTCAAGCGGAACAGTCAATGATCTCTCGCGAACAACATGACCGGATGGCAAATGCGATCCGTTTCCTTTCCATGGATGCCGTCGAAAAGGCCAATTCCGGACATCCAGGCCTGCCGATGGGCGCGGCCGATGTAGCAACGGTTCTGTTCTCCCGCTACCTGAAATTCGATCCGAAGGCGCCGCTCTGGGCAGACCGCGACCGCTTCGTCCTGTCGGCCGGCCACGGCTCCATGTTGCTCTATTCGCTGCTCCACCTGACAGGCTACGAAGACATGACGATGGAGGACCTCAAGCAGTTCCGCCAGCTCGGCTCGAAGACTGCCGGTCACCCGGAATACGGCCATGCGTCGGGCATCGAAACGACGACCGGTCCGCTCGGCCAGGGCATCGCCAATGCCGTCGGCATGGCGATCGCCGAGCGCAAGCTTGCCGAAGAGTTCGGCAGCGACCTGCAGAACCATTATACCTATGTCCTCTGCGGCGACGGCTGCCTGATGGAAGGCATCAGCCACGAGGCGATCGCGCTTGCCGGCCACCTGAAGCTCAACAAGCTGATCCTGTTCTGGGACGACAACAACATCACCATCGACGGCGCCGTCTCGCTGTCGGATTCGACCGACCAAATCGCCCGTTTCCAGGCCGTTCACTGGAACACCATCCGTGTCGATGGCCACAACCCGGATGAAATCGCAGCCGCGATCGAGGCCGCCCAGAAATCCGATCGCCCGACCTTCATCGCCTGCAAGACCACTATCGGGTTCGGCGCGCCGAACAAGGCCGGCACCCACAAGGTCCACGGCTCGCCGCTCGGTGCGGAAGAAATCGCAGCGACCCGCAAGGCACTCAACTGGGAAGCCGAAGCCTTCACCGTCCCGGCCGACGCTCTCGAGGCCTGGCGCGAAGCCGGCAAGCGTTCGGTTGGCGCCCGCAAGGAATGGGAGGGCCGCCTCGACGCGACCGAGAAGGCCAAGAAGTCCGAGTTCACCCGCCGCTTTGCCGGCGAGCTGCCGGGCAACCTCGATGCGGCGATTGACGCCCTGAAGAAGAAGCTCGCCGAGGCACCGCCGACGGTTGCCACCCGCAAGGCCTCCGAAGATGCGCTCGAAGTGGTCAACGGCACGCTGCCCGAGACGCTCGGCGGCTCGGCTGACCTGACGCCGTCGAACAACACCAAGACCAGCCAGATGCAGTCGATCACGCCGACCGATTTTTCCGGCCGCTACATGCACTGGGGCATCCGCGAGCACGGCATGGCGGCTGCCATGAACGGCATCGCGCTGCACGGCGGCCTTATCCCCTATTCCGGTGGCTTCATGATCTTCTCGGATTATTGCCGGCCGTCGATCCGCCTCGCCGCCCTGATGGGCATCCGCGTCATCCACGTGCTCACGCATGATTCCATCGGCGTCGGCGAAGACGGCCCGACGCACGAGCCGGTCGAGCACATGGCTGCGCTGCGCGCTATCCCGAACCTCGTGATGTTCCGCCCGGCCGACGCGGTTGAAACCGCTGAGTGCTGGCAGCTGGCGCTCAAGCAAAAGCATCGTCCGTCGGGGCTCGCACTGACGCGCCAGAACCTTTCTCCGGTCCGCCTGAAATATGAGGCTGAGAACCTCTGCGCCAGGGGTGCCTACGAACTCGTCGCTGCCGACAATGCCAGGGTGTCGATTTTCGCATCCGGCTCGGAAGTCGAACTCGCCGTCAAGGCTGCCGCCGACCTGAACGGCAAGGGCATCGCCACCCGGGTCGTATCCGTGCCGTGCGTCGAACTCTTCCAGGAACAGCCGGAGGACTACCGCAAGGCCGTCATCGGCACCGCACCGGTCAAGATCGCAGCAGAAGCCGCAGTCCGCCAGGGCTGGGATTACTTCATCGGCACCGACGGCGATTTCGTCGGCATGCACTCCTTCGGCGCGTCCGGCCCGGCCAAGGATCTGTTCAAGCATTTCGGCATCACCGCGGACGCGATCGTGGCTGCCGCCGAAAAGAAGCTCGCCTGAATTTTACCCTTCGCAGCGCGGGCCACCGCGCTGCGTTTTCTAAATCGAGACCTTAGCCAGGGAGAGACCTGAAATGACTGTAAAAGTTGCCATCAACGGCTTTGGCCGCATCGGCCGCAACGTCCTTCGCGCCATCGTCGAATCCGGCCGTACCGACATCGAGGTCGTTGCGATCAACGATCTCGGCCCGGTCGAGACCAATGCGCACCTGCTGCGTTACGATTCGATCCATGGCAAGTTTCCGGCCGACGTGAAGGTCGAAGGCGACACGATCAGCGTTGCCGGCGGCAAGCCGATCAAGGTCACCGCGATCAAGGATCCGGCAACCCTGCCGCATGGCGCAATGGGCGTGGACATCGCGCTCGAATGCACCGGCATCTTCACGGCCCGCGACAAGGCTGCCCTGCATCTTCAGGCCGGCGCCAAGCGCGTCATCGTTTCGGCACCGGCCGACGGTGCTGACCTGACCGTCGTCTTCGGTGTCAACCACGATCAGCTGACCAAGGAACACCTGGTCATCTCGAACGCCTCGTGCACGACCAACTGCCTGGTTCCGGTCGTCAAGGCTCTCGACGACGCTGTCGGCATCGATCATGGCTTCATGACCACGATCCACTCCTACACCGGCGACCAGCCGACGCTCGACACCATGCACAAGGACCTGTACCGCGCCCGCGCAGCCGCCCTGTCGATGATCCCGACGTCGACGGGTGCGGCCAAGGCCGTCGGCCTCGTCCTGCCGCACCTTAAGGGCAAGCTCGACGGCACCTCGATCCGCGTTCCAACCCCGAACGTCTCGGTCGTCGACTTCAAGTTCGTCGCCAAGCGCGACACGACGGTCGCGGAAATCAACGGTGCGATCAAGGCTGCTGCCGATGGCGCGCTCAAGGGTATCCTCGGCTACACCGACGAGCCGCTGGTTTCGCGCGACTTCAACCATGACAGCCATTCGTCGATCTTCGCCAACGACCAGACCAAGGTTCTGGAGGGCAAGTTCGTGCGAATCCTTTCCTGGTACGACAACGAGTGGGGCTTCTCCAACCGGATGGCCGACACGGCCGTTGCGATGAGCAAGCTGATCTAACGCCATGTTCCGCGCCCTTTCCCCAACAACGGCACGCTGGCGTCCGCTGGAAGGGGAAGGGCTCGAACATCTGACGATCAGCCCGGTCGACGGCGCGGGTATCCGCGCAACGAGCGTACTGATCGGCGAGCGCGGCGGCCGCCCCTACGGCGTCCGCTATGTGATCGACTGTGACCCTCTGTGGACCGTGCTCGCCTTCACCGTCGACACGACCGAAGGCCAGCGGCTTTCGCTCACTTCCGACGCAAGGGGCCACTGGCGCGACGCGGACGGCACCGCCCTTCCCGCCTTCGACGGCTGCATCGATATCGACCTGGCCGGCACGCCGTTTACCAATACGCTGCCCATCCGCCGCCTTGGCCTGACGCCTAAGGACGGTACCGTCAAGTTCACCATGCTCTATGTGCCCTTCGACACGTTCGAGCCCTTTCCCGACGGCCAGAACTACACCTGCCTCGCGCAGGACCAGCTCTACCGCTACGAGGCGGAGGACCGTTCCTTCACCGCGGAGCTACCGGTCGACGAGGATGGGCTGGTGACGGATTATCCCACCCTTTTCTTAAGACTATGACCGGAGACCGATCATGACTTTCAAGACCCTCGACGACCTCACCGACATCGCCGGCAAGCGCGTGCTTGTGCGCGTCGATCTCAACGTTCCGGTCAAGGACGGCCAGGTGACCGACGCAACCCGCATCGAGCGTGTCGTGCCGACGATCCGCGAACTCTCCGAAAAGGGCGCCAAGGTCATCCTGCTTGCCCATTTCGGCCGGCCGAAGGGTGAGCCGGTGGCCGACATGTCGCTGTCGCTGATCGCGCCCGCCGTCGAAGACATCCTCGACCAGCGCGTCCACTTCGCTGCCGACTGCATCGGCGAGAAGGCTGCCGCTGCCGTTGCCGGTATGAACGACGGCGATGTCCTGCTCATGGAAAACACCCGTTTCCACAAAGGCGAGGAAAAGAACGACGCGGAGTTCACCAAGGCGCTCGCCGCCAACGGCGACATCTATGTCAATGACGCCTTCTCGGCCGCACACCGCGCGCATTCCTCGACGGAGGGCCTCGCCCATCTGCTGCCCGCCTATGCCGGTCGCACCATGCAGGCCGAGCTCGAGGCCCTGGAAAAGGGCCTCGGCAATCCGAAGCGCCCGGTCGTCGCCATCGTCGGTGGTGCCAAGGTCTCGACAAAGATCGACCTCTTGATGAATCTCGTGAAAAAGGTCGACGCCCTCGTTATCGGCGGTGGCATGGCCAATACGTTCATCGCCGCCCGCGGCACCAGTGTCGGCAAGTCGCTCTGCGAGCATGACCTGGCCGGCACCGCCAAGCAGATCATGACGGAAGCCGCATCGGCCGGCTGCGCCATCGTGCTGCCGGTCGACGGCGTCGTTGCCCGCGAATTCAAGGCAGGCGCCGACAATGAGGTGGTCGATATCGAAGCAATCCCGGCGGACGCCATGGTGCTCGACGTCGGTCCGAAATCGATCGCTGCCGTCAGCGACTGGGTGAGCAAGGCCGAAACGCTCGTCTGGAACGGCCCGCTCGGCGCCTTCGAGATCGCACCTTTCGACAAGGCAACCGTCGCTGTTGCCAAGCATACGGCTGCCCGCACCAAGAGCGGCGCGCTCGTCTCCGTTGCCGGCGGCGGCGATACCGTCTCGGCAATGAACCATGCGGAAGTGGCCGACGATCTCAGCTACGTCTCCACGGCAGGGGGCGCCTTCCTCGAATGGATGGAGGGCAAGCCGCTGCCGGGCGTGGACATCCTTCACCAGCAGAAGTAACAGAGCGTCACGGCTGCAACCGACCGTCCCCTTCCTTCAACCCCCGGCCGCAGCCGGGGGTTTCTCGTTGCGTCGCCCCAACCTTGAAAGGAACCACGAAAATAATCCCTACATTTCAAACGATTAAATTTATTTCAATCGTTTTAAACAATTTAACTTTCATTTTCGTTGGCCTATTCTTCTGCTATCGGCGAGCCCGTAGGACAATCAGGAGAACGCATATGAGCGAAAGACTTGAAGACATTGCAGCCGCCATGGTGGCGACCGGCAAGGGCCTGTTGGCGGCCGACGAATCCACCGCGACGATCGGCAAGCGCTTCGACACAATCGGCCTTGCATCGACCGAAACATCGCGCCGCGACTATCGCGAGATGCTGTTTCGCGCCGACGAGGCTATGAAGACCTATATTTCCGGCGTCATCCTGTATGAGGAGACCCTGTTCCAGAAGGCAGCGGACGGCACGCCCTTCGTCGATATCATTCGCGCCGCAGGCGCCGTTCCCGGCATCAAGGTCGATACCGGCGCCAAGCCAATGGCAAAATTCCCCGGCGAGACGATTACCGAAGGCCTCGATGGCCTGGCCGGACGCCTGAAGAACTATTATGACGCCGGCGCCCGTTTCGCCAAATGGCGCGGCGTGATCTCGGTATCCGATGTCCTGCCGAGCTTCGGCGCGGTCAAGGCCAATGCGCAGGCACTGGCGCGCTACGCGGCTCTCTGCCAGGAAGCCGGCATCGTGCCGATCGTCGAGCCGGAAGTGCTGATGGATGGCACGCCGGGTGACCATTCGATCGACCGCGCGGAAGTCGTGACCGAGGAGACGCTACGCATCGTGTTCGAGGAACTGAGCGACGCACGCGTCAGCCTGGAAGGCATCATCCTCAAGCCGAGCATGGTCATCGACGGCAAAAAGGCGCGCAAAGCATCAGTCGCCGAGGTCGCCGAGCGGACGGTGAAGGTCCTGAAGCGCACCGTGCCAGCAGCCGTTCCGGGCGTCGCCTTCCTGTCCGGCGGCCAGTCCACCGAGGAAGCAACGGCCCATCTCTCCGCCATGAACGCCGGTTACGACCTGCCGTGGGGCCTGACCTTCTCCTATGGTCGCGCCTTGCAGACCGAGGCGCTGACGGCCTGGAGTGGCAAGCCGGAAAACGCCGCTGCCGGTCAGCGCGCCTTCACCCACCGCGCCAAGATGTGCAGCCTTGCTGCAACGGGCGGCTGGAAGAAGGAATTCGAAAAGGCTGCCTGATCTAAGTTGCCAGGGAGGGGAGAAGATCCGGTTCGCGTCTGCGGCCGGGTCTTCTTTTTTGGCGTCCACCCTTGATCATCGCGACGCTGCATTTTGCTCGAACGCGAGGTACATTTGTCCCGGCGACGGGAAGCGCCTCGGGAGTGTTGGGTACACTTCTGGTCTCGCTGCAGCCGGATCCCGACCTCGACATCCATGTTACCAACGAGCAGGGCGTCGAAATGGGCCGCCGAAGCCTGATTGCATTGCATGTGCGCAATCGGGCGGCCTAGTTGGCGATGTGCGGATTGCCGGGCGATGCGGTGGCGGTCATGCGCGGCAGCGACCGTCTCTAGGGCCGGACCAGCACCGTCAGCATCATAACGGCGATCGCAAAGACGGCGATCTTCCAGAAGTCTCGGCGCTGGCGCAGTCCGGGCAGATTGAGCGGCTTCAGAACCTGGATGACCATGGCCAGAAGCAGGAGCACCGTTAACGCTTTCGACATTCATATTTCTCTGTTGTGGAAAAGAACTTGGCTGGACGTCAGGGCGTCACACTTTTGAGCGCGAACAGGGTTAGAACGCCTTTTCCAATCTCACTCAATAAGAATTTCCGGCTGGCAATTGTGCTGGCATCGCCCTACCTTTCGGCGCAACCCGGAACCCGCGGATTTCACATGCGAAAAAACCTCCTTCCCGTCGCCTCTCTTCTGCTCGGCACGCTGTTTCTCTTCCTTGGAAATGGACTGCACAGCCTGTTGCTGCCGGTACGCGGCACGACGGAAGGCTATTCGACGACGCTGCTCGGCCTGCTCGGCACCTCCTGGGCGAGCGGCTTCGTGCTCGGCTGCCTGCTGGCGCCAGCCATCGTCAAACGCGCCGGCCATGTGCGCGCCTTCAGCTGCTTTGCCTCAATCCTGGCGATCATCGCGCTTTTGACCGGCATTCTCGTCGATCCGATCTGGTGGGTGGTGCTGCGCGCCTTTACAGGCTTCTCGACAGCCGGAACCTCGATGATCATCGAGAGCTGGCTGAACGAGCGCGCCACCAATGAGAGCCGGGGCGCGATCTTCTCGCTCTACATCGCCATCACCCTGATGGGCGTCGTCGGCGGCCAGTTGATGATCCCGTTCGGCGATACGTCGACGACGCTGTTCTTCATGTGCACTGGGATCGTCTATTGCCTGGCCATGCTGCCGACGCTCCTGTCGACTGCGGCCTCGCCGCAACCGCTGAAGCAGGTCCGGCTCGACCTGCCCGCTCTCTATCGCAACTCGCCGATCTCCTTTCTCGGCATCCTGCTCGTCGGCATCGCCAATGGCGCCTACGGGACGCTCGGCGCGGTCTTCGGCCGTCAGGTGGGACTGACCGACAGCGACGTGGCGCTGATGATGAGTACGACGATCTTCGCGGGCGCGCTGATGCAGTTTCCCGCCGGGCGCCTCTCCGACATGATCGACCGGCGCTACGTCCTGTCTGCGCTTGCTGCCGTCGCCGCGACTGCCGGCGCATTGATCTTCCTGATCGAGCCGACCGGCGTCATCCTGCTGATCGCGCTGGTCTCCGTCTACGGCGCGACCGCCAATGCGCTCTATCCCATCGCCGTCTCGCATGCCAACGACTTCGCCACGCCGGAGGATTTCGTCAAGATTTCCGGCGGCCTGCTCCTGCTCTACGGCATCGGCACGATCATCGGCCCGACCATCGGCGGTCCGATCATGACCGTCACCGGCCCTTACGGCCTGTTCATGATCACCGCCTGCGCCCATGTGCTGATCACGGCTTACGCGATCTTCCGCAGCCGCATGCGCGCCGCAGTGCCGGCATCGGAACGCGACTCCTACTCGACCATCAACCCCGGCACCCTGACGACGCCGGAAAGCCTGCAACTGTCGCCGCGGGCAGCCCCTTTCGAGGAAAGAAGCGACGACGAGCCTGAACGGAGGATCGCATGAGCCTGTTTGACGACGACCGCCCCAAGAAACAGCCGGTCCACGAAATCGGCTGCGACCTCTCGCTTCTGTCGGCCGACGAGCTTTCCTTGCGTATCGACATGCTGAAACAGGAAATCGCGCGTCTGGAAGCGGAAAGAGCAAACAAGTCGGCAAGCAAGTCGGAAGCCGAGAAATTCTTTCGGTCGTGATGCTGCACGTGCAGACACAACTGTAAGCCAACTTTAAAAAAACAAGAGATTACATCGCGCCCGGCCGGCAGCCATAACGCTTCATTAAGCCTTATAAGGTATTACTGAGGCATCCAGATCGCTCTGGACTCAGGCAATTTCCCGTTTGGCGAATGGTCTGATTTTTCTCCCTGTTTTACCTTGAGAGCCGCTTTTGCGGCTCTTTTTTTGTCTTTTTTTCCCAATCGCCAAAGAATTGTGGAGATTAACCCTTTATTAAGAATGCGCTTGCGCGAAATGCGCTATGGGATCATGTTCCAACTAATTGAGCGAACGGCCCGAAACTTTCTGTTAACCCGTTCGTTGCCTGTCCGAGTTGATGCGTTTAACCAGGGAAATCAGACCATGTCCGAACGGGGATTGAATACGGTGAGCTTCGCGGGACACGCTGCGTCTTCGGCGCAGTTCAAGGCTCTCTATGCCGAAGGCATGGGTCTGGTTGAAGAGACCGCAAGCTATCTCGATGGCCCCGGTCGTGCCGCCTCCAAGGTTCTGCCGCGCATGGCCTCGGTGCTCTATGCCGCGGAATCGATGCGCCTCACGACCCGTCTGATGCAGATGGCATCCTGGCTGCTCCTGCAGCGTGCCGTCAACAATGGCGAAATGAACCGCGAGCAGGTTCTTTCGGAGAAGAACAAGGTCCGCCTCGACAGCTTCAACGTCGATCGCACGGCACCCGGCTGGAACGACCTGCCGGAAGGTTTCCGCGATCTGATCGACCGCTCGCTGCGTCTGCAGAACCGCGTCGCCCTGCTCGACCGCGAAATCTACCGTCCGCAGGAAGCCCAGAACTTCACGCCCGACAACCAAAACGGCGTCAAGGCCCAGCTCACTTTGCTGCAGACGGCTTTTGGAACCAACTGATCGGGTCGGACAGGCCACCCGAATGCTCAAGACCCGGCCATGGTGCCGGGTCTTGTGTTTTTGGGGATGCAAGCGGCACAGTGGCAACGAACAGGCGACGAAGCCTGTCGGTTCACATAGCTCGAGGCGAGACCGGGTCAGGGTTGTCATGCCGGCGGCATCCTGTCGAATTTCGGCAGGGCCGGATCGATGTGGTCCCATGCGTAACCGCGCATCCCATACGTCACCATCTGCGGCGCGTACCGGCTTGGGTCGTCGAGGCTTGCGGCGTGCACCGTAAACAGGTCCGGCATGGCCGCGAACGTCAAATAGACCGGTGATCCGCAGATTGGGCAGAACGAATGCGTCTTGATATTGCCGCTGTCGCCGGCGACGGCCCAATGCCGTGCTTCGCCTTTAAGTTTCACGTTCGGCTTGTCCGTAAAGGTCAGGTAGGACCCGTGCCCGGTGCCGCTCCTGTGCTGGCAGTCTCGGCACTGGCAGTCGTTCATCACCAGCGGTTCGGCAGAAATTTCGTAGCGGATGGCGCCGCAGGCGCATCCGCCCGTATAGACCTTGCTCATATCGTTTCTCCTGTAGCAAAGCGCGGCTTGCCCACCCGGTAACCCGACTGGGTGTTCCGCTTGACAAAATTGAGAGGAGGCTGATCATCTCACCGGATGCCGCACGATCGCACCAAGGGCGACCACTTCCCGCTGCCGCGTTTGGGATGAGCAGGCATTGCGTCTTCGGTCGTGCGACGTCAGCCGTCGTCATACTCGTCGTGATGACGCCACCACATGCCCTTTTCGTTGCGTCCCTTGGGCGCTCGGTCGAGCCACTGGTACATGCCCCAGAGGCTATCCAGTCCCCGCGCATAGGCGGAATAGGTGTGGTAGACGACACCGTCTTCGAGAACGAAGGCGCTCATGCCCGGCCTTTCGCGCACGAATGCAGCAGCGTCGGTGCCGCTCATGGCAGCGGCAGTAGCGGGCCCGTCGGGTGCTTCGCCTGCAGGCAATGCAGGCTCGCGCCGGTAGTTGTATTCGACGGTCCCATCACGCTGTTGTCTCTCGGTGTTCGAAACGTTGAAGTCGAGATTGAAGTCGCTCCCGTGCGAGGAGGCCCAGGGAAACGTCCATTCCATCCGCCGCTTGAACGCCTGCAGCTTGCCGAGCGGCGCCCGCGACACGGCGGTAAACGCCACGTCGTGGTTTTCCAGATGGACGACGAAGCCGTCGAAGCCGTCGGCGATCGCCGAACAGGACGGACATCCGGCCTTGTAGTCGGGACCGAACATGAAGTGGTAGACGAGAAGCTGCGACCGCCCCCTGAACAGGTCTGCCAGCGTGGCATCCCCTTGGTCGGTCTCGAAACGGTATGCCTTGTCGATCCGGACCCACGGCAGGTCCTGTCGTCGCCGCGCGAGTTCGTCGCTGCGCCGCGTCAGCGCCTTTTCTTCCGCAAGCAGTGCGACCCGGGCCTTCAGCCACTCGTCGCGCGAAACGATCTGATGTTGCATAACGAACCTCCTGTTTGTCGAAGTGCGTGTTGCATGCGATCTGTCAATTCCGTTTGACGTGTCAGTGCAGGCGCTTCGAGGCATCCTGTTCCGCAGCGACGGCGTCGAGGTTGCGCACGACCTTCTTCCACCCTTCGCTCATGCTGCGGAAGGCAGTGTCGTTCTTCGGCAGTACGAAACCGGAATGGACGAGGCGAAGGCGTGTTCCACCGTCAGCCCTGGAAAGGATGAAGGTGACGACCGTGTCCAGCCGCGAGCCATATCCGATGTTACCCTCATCTCCGCCCTTCCAGGCATAGGCGAAGCGCTCGTAGGGTACGACCTCCAGCACCTGGCAGCGAATAATCCCATCCCATGCCCCGGCCGGCGTCGTCTGGAATGTGAAGTGCTTGCCCTCCACAGGTTCGAACCCGGTCGGCGCCATCATCCAGCGCGCGATCAGTTCGCCGGATGTCAGCGCCGTCCAGATCGTCTCCGGCGCATGCGGAAAGACCTCGTCGAGAACGATATCGTGCGTGTCGGGCTTCAAAGCGGCGTCGGTCATGGATCGATCTCCTTGAGCAAGGTTCTGAGATTGGCGAAACGTTCGCGCCAGAAGTCGCCGTAGTGGCTCAGCCAATCGACAAGCGGGGCGAGGCCCTCGGGCTCTGCGCGATAGTAGACGTTGCGTCCTTCCGGGCGCTCGGCAACCAGGCCGGCCTGCTTCAATGATTTGAGATGCTGGGAGATGGCGCCCTGCGTCACCCCGCTTCCGCGCGTCAACTCGACCACGGTAATCTCGTCGGACCGGACGACCCGCTCGAAAACGGCCCGCCGCGTCGGGTCGGCAAGGGTACGCAGGACAGCGGTGACGTTTGCAGCTTCGATCATGACTTATCAAATAGCGCGTACTAATTGATGAGTCAATACTAATCTTTTTGCACCGCCGCTGCCAATCGGGAACCCATATTCCAAACGCAAAAAAGCCCGGTGAACCGGGCTTTCCTGAAGTCAAAATCCAGCAGGAAGAGATTAGAGGCCGAGGCCTTCGAAGCGCTTCTTGAACTTGGAAACGCGGCCGCCGCGATCCATGAGCTGCTGGTTGCCGCCGGTCCATGCCGGATGCGACTTCGGGTCGATTTCGAGGTTCATGGTCTGGCCTTCCGAACCCCAGGTCGAGCGGGTTTCGTATTCGGTGCCGTCGGTCATGACCACTTTGATCATGTGGTAAGCGGGATGGATATCAGCCTTCATAACAATCTTCCTGCAAGTTCCAGGGTCCAATTGTCGCAAGCCATTTGCGGGCCATTGCGGCATGGGGACCGAACACGTAAATGAAGCCGCAGACCACGTGCGGGACTACGGCTTCCCAATTTGATGCCGTGCCTATACATGATGGTCACCTGGATAACAAGTACCGCCGGAGAAGACTTGTGCAAGTTCTGCCGCTTCTTCCGGTATTGGAGGTCATGTGTCGAATGAGGTCGTTCACCCGGCGGCGCGCAGGTCCGTGCGCCCGCTGGCAAAGCTGTTGCCGTATATCCGGCGCTACCGCAATCTTGTCATCGGCGCGGGCATTTCGCTGGTCGTTGCAGCCGTCACGACGCTGACGCTGCCGATGGCTGTGCGCCGGATGATCGACCACGGATTCTCCGCCTCCGACGCCGGCTTCATCAACACCTATTTCTCGATGCTGATGGTTCTGGCCGTCGTCCTCGCGGTCGCCAGTGCGACCCGTTACTACTTCGTCATCACGCTCGGCGAGCGGATCGTCTCGGATCTGCGCCGTGACGTCTTCGACCATGTGACGCGGCTCTCGCCCTCCTTCTTCGACGTCAACCAGTCCGGCGAGATCGTCTCCCGGCTGACCGCCGATACGACGCAGATCAAATCCGCCGTCGGGGCCACCGCCTCCGTTGCTCTGCGCAACACCATCCTGTGTCTCGGGGCCATCGCCATGATGGTCTATACCAGCCCGAAGCTGTCGAGCCTGGTTCTCATCGCCATCCCCGTCATCGTCTTTCCGCTGGTCGGCTTCGGGCGCTCGGTGCGTCGGCGCTCGCGTGAGGCGCAGGATACGCTGGCGACCGCCTCCGCCTATGCCGGCGAGGCGATTTCCGCCTCCCGCACCGTCCAGGCCTTCAATGGCGAGGCCGTCGCACAGGCGCGCTATGGCAGCGCCGTCGAAAGTGCCTATGCGGCCGCGCGCGCCGCCATCAAGGCCCGCTCGGTCCTCACGGCCTTTGCCATCACGATGATCTTCGGCAGCGTCGTCGCCGTCCTGTGGTTCGGCGCGCAGGATGTCCTATCCGGGTCACTGTCGGCCGGCACGCTCGGCCAGTTTCTCCTGTATTCGGTCTTCGCCGCCGGCAGCCTCGGTGCACTTTCGGAGGTTTGGGGCGAACTCTCGCAGGCCGCAGGCGCTGCAGAGCGCTTGAGCGAGTTGCTGGCCGAGCAGCCGGACATCACGGCGCCCGAAAACCCGGCCGCCATGCCCGAGCCGGCGCAGGGGGCCGTGATCTACGATGACGTTCATTTCGCCTACCCCTCGCGGCCGGGCTACAAGAGCGTCAAGGGCCTGAGCTTCACCGTCAAGCCGGGCGAGACGGTTGCCATCGTCGGCCCCTCCGGCGCCGGCAAGAGTACCGTCTTCTCGCTGCTTCTGCGCTTCTACGACCCGGCCAAGGGCTCGGTGCGCGTCGATGGCGTCGACATCCGCTCGGTCGACCCGAAAGCCCTGCGCAGCCGCGTCGCCATCGTTCCCCAGGACGTCACCATCTTCGCCGCCTCGATCCACGACAACATCGCCTTCAGCCTGCCCACCGCGTCGCGCGACATGGTGCGCGCCGCAGCCGTTGCCGCCCAGGCCGACGAATTCATCGCAAGGCTCGATCAGGGTTACGACACCCAGGTCGGCGAACGCGGCATCACGCTCTCCGGCGGTCAGCGCCAGCGCATCGCCATCGCCCGCGCCATCCTGAAAGATGCGCCGATTCTTTTGCTCGACGAGGCGACGTCCGCGCTCGACGCCGAGAGCGAAACGCTGGTGCAAAAGGCGCTTGACGGCCTGATGCGCGAACGCACGACGCTGGTCATCGCCCACAGGCTGGCAACCGTGCTCAAGGCCGACCGCATCCTCGTCATGGATCAGGGCCGGATCGTCGAGGAAGGCACGCACGCGTCGCTCGTTCGTCAGGGCGGGCTCTACGCCAAGCTCGCGCGACTGCAGTTCGACTATGACAGCCCGGAAGCAAGCAACGTGGTGACGCTGGGCTGACGCAGGCGCTCCAGAATAAAATCGATTGAGTGCAACCCATAATCCCTCTCCCAAGGTTGCCCTTCGGTGCATCGACGCTATTGTTTGCCGGCGGAAGCGGCTTTCCGCCGCTTTGCCGATTGGTAGGTCCCGGGAGGAGATTTGAATGGCATTGTCTTTATGGAAGCGGCGCACGGCACTCGCGCTCGCCCTGATGGCGACATCGGCGCTAGCGCTCGGCGGTGAAGCAAGGGCACAGGAGTTTCCCGATCGTCCGGTAACGCTGGTCGTGCCCTTCGCAGCCGGCGGCTCGACCGACGTGGTTGCGCGCATCATCGGCCAGAAGATGTCCGATGATCTCGGCCAGCAGGTGGTGGTGGAGAACGTTGCCGGCGCCGGCGGCAATCTCGGTGCCGACCGGGTGGCGCGGGCCGAGCCCGACGGCTACACGATCCTGATGGGAACGGTTGCGACCCACGCGCTCAATCCGTTGATCCTGAAGACAAAGCCCTACGATCCGGAAAAGGATTTTGCGCCGGTCTCGCTGCTGGTGCTTGTGCCGAACGTGCTCGTCGTCAACCCGCAACTGCCGGTAAAGAACGTCGAGGAACTTCTGGCGCTTCTGAAGGCATCGCCCGACCAATATGCCTACGCATCGTCCGGCAACGGCACGCCGCTGCATCTCTCCGGCGAACTGTTCAAGAAGATGGCCGGCGTCAGCATGCAGCATGTTCCCTACAAGGGTTCAGGTCCGGCGCTGAACGATGTCATCGGCAACCAGGTGCCGATCATGTTCGACAACCTGCCCTCGTCCTCGGGACACATCAAATCCGGCACGCTCAAGGCGCTCGCGGTGACGACGAAGGAACGTGCCGCCTCCTTCCCGGATGTGCCGACCATCGCCGAAACCATTCCCGGCTACGAGACCTATACCTGGAATGCCCTGTTTGCCCCGGCAGGTACGCCGAAAGACGTGATTGATCGGCTCAACGCTTCCGCCAAGAAGGCGCTTGGCGATCCGGACGTGGCCGAAAAGATGAAGGGCTTCAGCGCCACCATCGTCGCCTCGACGCCGGACGAATTGGGCGCGCACGTGAAGGCCGAACTTGCGAAATGGGGCCCGATCGTCAAGGAAGCCAACGTTCAGATGGACTGAGGCATCCGCGGCCCTCCGGCCATCCGGAGAGCCTTTTTCACAGTGCACGACAGTGCCAGCGACACCCCCCTCTGTCACTTCGTGACATCTCCCCCTCAAGGGGGGAGATCGGCAGCAAGAGGCTAGCCCCACGCCAATCTCCCCCCTTGAGGGGGAGATGCCCGGCAGGGCAGAGGGGGGTGAGAGGCCACTGTCGTGGGCTGTGAGCCTTTTACCTTTCAGTCGTCATCCGCCAATGCTGCGCCCCACGATCCTTCCCGAGAAGATGCAGCCACCCAGGAACGTGCCCTCCAGGGCGTTGTAGCCGTGCATGCCGCCGCCGCCGAAACCCGCAATCTCTCCCGCTGCATAGAGCCCTGCGACCGGCTCGCCCGAAAGCTCCAGCACGCGACCGTTGAGATCGGTCTGCAGCCCACCTAGCGTCTTTCGCGTCAGGATGTTGAGACGCACCGCAATCAGCGGCCCGGCCTTGGGATCGAGCAGGCGATGCGGCTTGGCGGTCCGCATCAGCCTGTCGCCCAGGTAATTGCGGGCGCCGCGGATGGCGGTGACTTGCGCGTCCTTCGAAAAGGCATTGTCGATCTCCCGATCGCGCGCCTCGATCTGGCGGCGCAGATGTTCGAGCGAAAGGCGCCCCTCGCCGGTGAGGGCATTCATGGCCTCGACCAGATCTTCCAGCCGGTCGCGGATGACGAAATCCTCACCCTTGTCCATGAAGGCCTGCACGGGTCCCGGCGGATTTTTGCCCAGGCGCTTCAGAAGCAGCGGAATGTCCTTGCCGGTGAGGTCGGGGTTCTGCTCGGACCCCGAAAGCGCGAACTCCCGTTTGATGATCGCCTTGGTCAGGATGAACCAGCTGTAGTCGGCACCGCTCCTGCGGATCGCCTTCAGGGTGCCGAGCGTGTCGAAACCCGGCATAGCAGGCGCGGCAAAACGGTTGCCGTCGGCGTCGCACCAGAAGGAAGAGGGGCCGGGCAGGATGCGGATGCCATGGTTCGGCCAGATCGGATCGAAGTTGCGCAGGCCTTCGGTGTAATGCCACATGCGATCCTTGTTGATGACGGAGCCGCGCGCCTGCTCGGCAATCGCGACCATGCGCCCGTCAACATAGTCCGGGACGCCGCTGACCATGACGTTCGGCGGCGGGCCAAGCCGGTCGACCGGCCACTGCTTGCGCACCAGATCGTGATTTCCGCCGATGCCACCGGACGAGACGACGACGGCGCCAGCCTCGAACCAGAACTCGTCGACAACCTCGCGCGAACTGCGCTGACCACGCTTGACGCCGTCGCTCTTCAATACCGATCCTCTTGCGCCCGTCACGGCACCATTGGTCATGATCAGTTCGTCGACCCGATGGCGAAAGCGGAAGCGGATGCGCCCCCTGCTCTCGGCTGCACGCGCCCTGGCGATGAATGGCGCCAGCACGCCAGGGCCCGTGCCCCATGTCACGTGAAAGCGTGGCACCGAATTCCCATGGCCATGTGCAAGACCGCCTCCGCGCTCCGCCCAGCCGACGACCGGAAACCAGCGCATGCCCTGGCCGTGCAGCCAGGCGCGCTTTTCGCCAGCGGCAAAATCGAGATAGGCCTCCGCCCAGCGCCTTGGCCAATAGTCCTCCGGCCGGTCGAATTGCGCCGAACCCATCCAGTCCTGCCGCGCCAGCTCGAGCGTGTCGCGGATCCGCATGCGCCGCTGTTCCGGATTATCGACGAACAGCAATCCGCCAAGCGACCAGAAGGCCTGGCCGCCCAAATTCTGCTCGCCTTCCTGATCAAGCACGATGACCCTGAGACCCCGGTCGGCAGCCTCGACCGCCGTAACGAGGCCGGCAAGCCCCGCCCCGATCACAAGAACATCACAATCCATGCCGTCCTCCAGCAACTCCACCCTGCCGCGACATTACGCACACGTAAACGTCAGGGCAACGAAGAAACGCAACTGGAAAACACTGCTTGTGATGATTGCCGATCGCCGGAAAGCCGGGCAGGCTCCAGCTATTTCTCGGTCAGCTTCAGTTCGATGCGGCGGTTCTGCGAGCGCGCCTCCGGACTATTTCCTTCGGCAATCGGCTGGAATTCTCCGAAGCCCGCAGCAGCGAGGCGATCGGCCGGAACACCACGCGAGATCAGGAACTTGACGACGGACGTCGCACGCGCCGAGGAAAGTTCCCAGTTGTCGATGTAGCGCCCTGCCCCCGAAAGCGGAACATTGTCCGTATGCCCGTCGACCCGCAGCACCCAGTTGATCTCGGAGGGAATTTCCTTGGCAAGGTCGAGCACCGCCGTAGCGAGCTTGGCCATTTCCTCCTGCCCTTCCGGGTTCAGTTCATTGCCGCCGGACGGAAACAGAACTTCCGACTGGAAGACGAAGCGGTCGCCGACAATACGAATATTTTCACGATCGGAGAGGATTTCGCGCAGCCGCCCGAAGAAGTCGGAACGGTAGCGGTTGAGTTCCTGCACACGCTGCGCCAGTGCCACGTTCAGCCGCCGGCCAAGATCGGCGATTTTCGTCTGCGACGCCTCGTCCTTGGCTTCGGACGCCTGGAGCGCACCCTCGATGGCAGCGATCTGGCTGCGCAGCGCAGCGATCTGCTGGTTCAACAGATCGATCTGGCTCATCGCCCGGGCGCTGACCTGTCTTTCTGCGTCGAGCTTGCCCGTGAGGTCGCCGATCTGCTGGTTGGCGGCATCGGAGCTGCCGGCGCCCTGGTCGAGCAGTGCCTGCAGCCGCGAGCGCTCGCCTTCCGATGAAGCGAGCGATGCCTGCAGATTGGCAAGCGAATCCTCGAGATCCTGCTTGCCGCCCTTTTCCAGCGCCAGAAGCTGGGTCAACTCGTTGATCTGGCTGTTCAACCGGTTGAGCACATCCTCCTTGCCGCTGATTTCGCGGCTGAGCAGAAATTGTGCCAGGACGAAAACGGAAAGCAGGAACATGATGGACAGGAGCAGCGTCGAAAGCGCATCGACGAAACCCGGCCAGTAATCGACGGTTCTCTGTGTCCGGCCCTTGCGCGCAAGCGACATCGGTTACTCTCCCCCGGCGTCTTCGACGCGGGCGAGCTTGTGGGGTCTTTCCGACTGCGCGGGTATCTTGTCCGCATGTCCGATCCGCGCCGACAGCTTGTCCAGCGTCTTGCGCATCGACTTTGCTTCGTCCTGCTGGGCTTCGATCCAGTCACGCAGCATCTGCTGCTCGCCGCGCATGTTCTTCACCAGCCCTTGGATGCCCTCGGCAAGGCTCGCCATGGCGGCGGTGGTACGCTGGTTCATGCCGCCATCGTGGTTGAGGCGGGCGAGCTGTTCGGTCAGCTGCCGAAGCTCGTCGCCGGGTGCCACGGCCGACGCGCCGGGGGCAATCGTCAGATCCGAACTGACGTCGGTCACGGATGACAGCCAGTTTTCGAGTTCGGTATAGAAACGGTTCTGAGCACGTCCGGCCTGCAGGTCGAGAAAGCCGAGGATCAGCGAACCGGAGAGACCGAAGAGCGACGTGGAAAACGCCGTCCCCATACCGGACAGCGGAGCGGACAGGCCATTCTTCAGAGCAGCCAGAACATCCTGCGTGCTTCCCGTCCCGGCATCGAGCGATTGAATGACCGTATTGATCGACCCGATCGTGCCGAGCAGACCCCAGAAGGTGCCGAGCAGGCCGAGGAAGACCAAGAGACCGGTCAGATACCTCGAGGTGTCGCGCGATTCGTCGAGGCGTGTAGCGATCGAATCGAGAATGGACCGCAGCGCCGTCGTCGAGATCGCCATAGAATGGCGCTGGCCGATGAGGGCGCGCATCGGCGCCAGGAGCACCGGGTCGCGGCCGACCTTCTCTGCACTTCCGGCGGCACGGAAGGAATTGAACCAGCGAACCTCCGGCCGCAGCCTGAGCACATGGTTGAAAACCAGCAGGATGCCGATCAGCAGAACGCCGAGGATCAGGCCGTTCAGTCCGGGATTGCTGGCAAAGGCGGCGTGCGCCTGTCGAAACAGGATGGCCGCGACGAACCCGACGATGATGAGGAAGATCACCATCGTCCAGAAGAAAACCATCGGGCTCGTCAGCTTGTTGGGATTATACCCCTCGTTCAAAGCTCCGCCGGCATCCCATCCCGACAGTTCCAATTTCGCCATGGGGTTATTCTCCGGTTTTCATGTGCTGCAGCCTGCCCGCACACGCGGACGCAGCTATGCTTGCGCCGGAGACTAGAGGAAGTTTGTGCCAAATTGAAGGGGAAACAACGGGCAACATCAACAGGATGAAACAGCCGCCGTCCAGGCCGTTCCGGCTTATTTTCCCGGCACGGGGCGATGCAGCACCTCGTGCAGCGCCTTGCGGATGTATTCGTTGCCGGCAACGATCGAGCCGTCGTCCATCGGCTTGTTGCCGCCGTCGATATCGGCGACCCAACCGCCAGCTTCGCGAATCAGCAGAATTCCCGCGGCAAGATCCCAGGGAAACAGACCGCGCTCCCAGAAGCCGTCAAACCGGCCGGCAGCGACGTAGGCCAGATCGAGGGATGCAGCGCCCATGCGGCGTACACCGGCGACTTCACCCATCACATGGCGCAACTCGACGAGGTAGGTGCCGTGGTTGGCAACGCCCAGATGCGGTGTGCCGGTGCCGATGACGGCATCCGACAGGCTCTTGCGGGCAGCGACGCGCAGCCGGCGGTCGTTGAGGAAGGCGCCGCCGCCGCGCTCGGCGGTGAACAGCTCGTCTGTCGCCGGGTTCATGACGACAGCGGCGACGATCTCGCCCTGGCGCTCGAGCGCGATCGAGATCGCAAAATGCGGAATGCCGTGCAGAAAGTTCGTCGTGCCATCGAGTGGGTCGACGATCCAGCGGTGGGCGCCGTCCGTGCCGATGATCTCTTCGCTTTCCTCGCCGAGGAACCCATAGGTCGGGCGGGCCTTCAGAAGCTCTTCCCGGATCAGCTTTTCCGCCTTGCGATCGGCCTGCGAGACATAGTCGCCCGGCCCCTTCAGCGAGACCTGCAGGTTCTGGACTTCGCCAAAATCACGCGCCAGCGACTTGCCCGCCTTGAAAGCGGCCTGAACCATGACATTGAGAAGAGCTGAGCGTGCCATTTTGGCTTTCCTTCGAAACAGAAAACCGGCCGCAGCAACGACCGGAGAATTTTAAACGTGCCGCTGCGGATCAGTCCGCGCGGCGAAGATAGGCGATTTCATTGGTGTCGACCAGAATGCGCTCACCAGCCTCGACGAACGGCGGAACCATGACGCGCACGCCATTTTCCAGGATCGCCGGCTTGTAGGACGACGCGGCCGTCTGCCCCTTCACCACCGGATCGGCCTCCGCGATCGCCAGAACCACCTGGTCGGGCAGCGAGATACCGATCGGCTTTTCGTCGTAAAGTCTTACCGAAACCATCATGCCGTCCTGCAGGAAGGTGGCGCGGTCGCCGACAAAGTCCTTCTGCAGTTCCAGCTGTTCATAGCTCTCGACGTCCATGAATACCAGAGCGTCGCCCTCTTCATAGAGGAACTGGAAGTCCTTGAGATCGAGTGTCACCAGTTCGACGGTTTCGGACGAGCGGAAGCGCTCGTTGAGTTTGGTACCGTCGATCAGGTTCTTGAGTTCCACCTGGTTGAAGGCGCCGCCCTTGCCCGGCTTGACCGTGACGCTCTTGACCGCAGCCCAGAGGCCGCCATTGTGCTCGATGACGCTGCCGGGGCGAATTTCGCTGCCGCTGATTTTCATGGGAAGCAAGTCCTAAAGAAGTCCGGGCCGCGCCCGCCGGCCAGCCAATCCGGCGCTTCAAGACCACAAAACCCCCGAAAGTTCAAGTCTTGCGCTTTGACCGGACGATTTTTGCTCGAACCGACCCGAAATCTCAGTCCGCTCAAAATTGAAGAAGCGGAGCATGATGCCGCCCCAAAAGCTGCTTTAGCTTTTCGGGATCATGCCCTGGAAACTCGCTCAGGACGACCGGTGTTTGTTGGCAGCGCTCAACGCCGCCTTCTGCTGCGCTTCGGTCAGCCCGAGATAGAAATCCTCCAGCGCAGGGTCCTTCAATCCCGCCCGGCGCGACAGCACGTACCATTTGGCAGCCTCGACCGGATCAGGCCGCGTGCCGATCGCATTGACATAGAGATGCGACAGCTTGTTCTGTGCCACGACATTGCCGCCCTCGGCCGCCCGCCTCATCCATTTGAAGCCTTCTTCGAGATTGCGATCGCCGCCGATGCCGTCGACCAGCCAGATCGCAAGGTCGAGCTGGGCGGTATCGAAGCCGGCACGCGCTGCGCGCAACAGCCAGTCGCGCGCCTTTGCCCGCTTGTTGTCGTCGATGCCGTCGACGTTCAAATAAATCTGCGACAGCGCATATTGCGCATCGGCGATGCCCTGCTCGGCCGACTTCTCATAATAGGGCAGCGCCGCCTTCAGCCCCCTTTCGCCCGGCATGTCGGCGACAAGCAACTGGCCATAATTGAACTGGGCGGAAGAATTGCCAAGGTCGGCAGCCTTCTTCATCAGCTCTTCAGACCTTTTCTTGTCGCGCGGAACATCGCGCCCTTCCATCAGCAGAAGAGCGTATTTGAACATGGCGCCGGGATCGCCCGCATTGGCCGCCTGGCCATACCAGAAAGCTGCGTCCTTGGTATTGCGCGCCACGCCGAGCCCTTGCGCGAAGATTTCCGCGACCAGCGTCTGCGCCGCCGCATCGCCGAGTTGCGCCCGCGGCAAGGCCAGTTCCAACGCGGTCAGATAGTAGCCGCGCTGAAACGCGCCGTAGGCATCGTCGGCCTTGCCGGCGAACGCCTTTTCCTGAGGCAGAGCCGGCAATTCCGCGCCCATCCGATCAAGCACGTTGACGCCGCCCGATGGCGTGCGTTTTTTTTCATCGGCCTTGCCAGCATCTTCCGGAGGCTGCAGCTTCGGTATTTCGTCTTGCGGCAGCGCGGCGCCGTTGAACGGCGTGATCCGTCCGCGTTTGCCAACGGTGCCCTCGTCGATCTCGCCTTGCACCTGGGGCGTGTTCCCCTCCTGCGCCGGCGTGGCCGTGGTCACGCCGGGCAACGCGTCTTCCGCGCGCAAGCAGGCGGGCGCGCCAAGCAACGTGGCGCACATCAGGAAAAGCGAAAGGCGGCGCCGCGGTGGCAAAGCAGTGATCAACATGGAAATGTCTTAATCTTCAAACCGTGGCGCTTTTTCGTCAAGGAGCGCGTTGACCTGCCCAACAATGACGGCCGCCTGTTCCGGCTCAGAAAACACGGCAAGACGCAGCGCGACGAATTCCGCGCCACTCTCGGCAACGGTGAGCGCCGACTGAGGATCCGTGCCGCCCATGACGATGCAGGGGATTTCGATCATCGAGGCCCACCATTCGGCAAGTGCGACGTTCTTCGGATGCGCCTCCGGCTTGATGTCGCCGTCGAGCTTGCCGAAGAAGACATAATCCGGGCGGATCTCGCCCATCTCCAGCGCATGGTGCCGGTCGGTGGCATTGCCGCCGCCAACGATGAGTTTCGGCGAGAATTTTTCAACCGCCTCGGCGAGCTCCGCCGCATTGCCGGTAACATGCAGGCCATCGGCCTTGGCGCGGCCGGCAACCCGCGTATCGCCGGCCAGCAGCGCCGCCGCACCCGCCTTCTGGATCAGTGGCACGAGCGCCTCCGCGTGTTTCTGGAAAGCGTGATCGTTAAGGTCGTACTGCGGCAGGATGACCGAGGCAACATCGCCGCCTCGCAACGCATCGCCGAGGACTTGCCCGCGGCTTTCGACATCGGCGATGTCAGGCGCAATGAGGACGAGGCGGCAGCGGTTGTCTGTATTGCTCATGGTGTCTTTGTTCCCGGTGAAATGCGCGTTACGCGCCATCCCCTACTCGATTTCGATCCGCAAAAGCGATAGACCCTGCAGGCAAAAGGATCAACCGATACCCATGCTTCCCGATTTTCAGTTCTATGCCATCGCCGTTCCCGCGGTTCTGCTTGTCGGCTTCAGCAAGGGGGGAATGGGCGAAGCGCTGTCCCTGATGGGCGTGCCCCTCCTGTCGCTCGCCGTTTCTCCGGTCCAGGCGGCAGCGCTGCTGTTGCCGATCCTGATCGCCATGGACCTCGTCTCGCTGTGGATGTGGCGCCAGCATGGCGATACCAAGACGCTGACGATGCTGCTGCCCGGCGCCCTTGTCGGCATCGCCATCGGCTGGGCGACCTCGGCCTATGTGCCGCGTGATGCGCTGCGACTGATCATCGGCGTCATCACCATCCTGTTCGTGCTGCGTTATGTCTACAACGTGTGGCGCGCCCGGCGCGGCATAGTCATTCCGGCAAAGCCGCACCGGCCGCTACAGGCGAGCTTTCTCGGTTCCTTTGCCGGTTATGGCAGCTTCGTCGCCCATGCCGGCGGTCCGCCCTTCCAGATCTACGCCCTGCCGCTGAAGCTGCAACCGCGCGAATATACCGGTACCATGGTGCGCTTTTTCGCCATCCTCAATGCCGTCAAGCTCATTCCCTATTTTGCCCTCGGACAACTCGATCTCAGCAACCTGGCGACGTCGATGACGCTTTTTCCGCTGGCTATGCTGGCAACGATGACCGGCGCCTGGGTCGTGCGGCGCATGCAGCCGCAAGTCTTCTATCCGTTCATGTATACGATGGCGTTCCTCGCGGGCCTGAAGCTTGCCTACGACGGCCTGACCGTGCTTGTCATGGGTTCGTAAGGCGCGCACTTGCTTGGCGGCGGCTTACGGTTACACGCGCCGCTTGCATACCGCAAAGCAAAATTATTATGCCGCATTGCACAATTTGCTTGCCGAGCGCTGTGAATTCTCCTAGCGTTTGCGCATGTCAAACACTGATCCCTTTGATGCAATCTCGGATCCGAACCGGCGCTATCTGCTGGAGGAACTGCGGCGCGCGCCGCGGACAGTGAATGAACTTGCTGAAGGATTGCCGATCAGCCGCCCGGCCGTATCGCAGCATCTGAAGGCCCTGCTGGACTCAAACCTCGTCTCCGTTTCCGCCAGCGGCACGAAGCGGATTTATGCGATCAACAAGCCCGGCTTCGACCGGGTCAATCTGTGGCTGGATCAGTTCTGGTCGTAATCGTTGTGACCTCGAAAGGTCAGACATCGGGAAACTCGGTACCACGGTACTCTGGCGAACGTCATGTCCGCGCGGAACGCGTTCCGTCTCTCAACAACGCTGCAACCGGATTTGCGAAATTCATTTCGTCTTTCGGATGGGTTTCTCGCGCTGGAACAAAAGTTTCCCGATGAATGAGATTGCTTACCTAATCAGTGAGAGGAAGACCGAATCTTTTCGATTTCGTCCTTCAAGCGCAGCTTCCGACGCTTGATGTCGGCAATGTGCTGGTCCTGCACCGAGGGCTGCAGGAGAGCAGTGTGGAGCTCCTGCTCCAGAACACCATGTTTTTTCTCAAGCGTTGCAAGATGAGCCTCAATGGTCATGTGGCAGTCCCTTCCTTTTGCTTGCACCCGGCGGGGGAATGCCGGATGTTCGACGTTAACCGAGTTAATGTGCCATGCTATTTTTCATTTGTCGAAGGCGAAATCGTGGCGAAGGATAACTTCCCGTTACCAACAATTCTGTGCTAGAGCGACGCTCGATTTGATGCGGATAGCAGACGATGCTGCCGGCGCCGACGGGGAAGATTGCATGCCAGATCAGGACCAGGCCGAACTCAGACTGAGCGTAGCGCGGCTGCGGCAGGAACACGAGGATTACGATGTCGCGATCAACGCTATGATCCAGACAGGCTGCGATGCGCTGCGCATCCAGCGGATGAAAAAGAAGAAGCTGATCATCAAGGACAAGATCACCAAGATCGAGGACCAGATCATTCCCGACATCATCGCCTGAACCGGCTCGGGATTTCGGCCTCACAACATCGGAACGAAGAACGTGACGAAAGCATCCCCCCCTCCCGTCGCCATCATCATGGGAAGCCAGTCCGACTGGGAGACGATGAAGAACGCCGCCGATACGCTTGATGCGCTCGACATCGCCTATGATGCCCGCATCGTCTCGGCGCATCGCACGGTCGACCGGTTGATCAATTTTGCCAGGGGCGCGCGCGACGAAGGCTTCAAGGTGATCATCGCTGGCGCCGGCGGTGCCGCCCACCTGCCCGGAATGACAGCTGCCATGACGGCACTGCCGGTCTTCGGCGTCCCCGTTCAGTCCAAGGCGCTCTCCGGTCAGGACAGCCTTCTTTCGATCGTCCAGATGCCGGCCGGCATCCCGGTCGGTACGCTGGCGATCGGCCGCGCCGGCGCCGTCAACGCGGCCCTCCTTGCTGCGGCCGTCCTGGCGCTCAGCGATCCCGACCTTGCTGACCGCCTTGACGACTGGCGCGAACAGCAGAGCGCCGCGGTTGCCGAATATCCCGTGGATCAGGCATGAAAACGATCGGCATTATTGGTGGCGGCCAGCTCGGCCGCATGCTTGCCATGGCAGCCGCCCGGCTCAATTTCCGCACCGTCATCCTCGAGCCGCAGGCCGACTGTCCGGCCGCACAGGTCGCCAGCAGCCAGATCGTCGCCAGTTACGACGATGAAGCGGCGCTGGCCAAGCTCGCGAAAGTCTGCGACGTCGTCACCTATGAGTTCGAGAACGTTCCGGTCGCTGCAGCCGACCTGCTTGCGCGTTCGCTCCCCGTCTACCCTCCGCCCAAGGCGCTGCAAGTGGCGCAGGACAGGGTGACGGAAAAACAGTTTCTCAATGGCTGCGGCCTTGCGACCGCGCGCTTTCATCCCGTCGACAGCCAGGATGACCTCGAACGGGCACTCGCCGATTTCTCCGGCGTCGGCGTTTTGAAGACCCGGCGCCTCGGTTATGACGGCAAGGGCCAGCGCGTCTTTCGCGGCGCAAGCGACAGCGCCACAGGCGCCTACGTGGCGCTCGGCAACGTGCCGCTCATCCTCGAAAGCTTCGTCGCATTCGAGCGGGAGATATCCGTTATTGCTGCGCGCAGCATCGATGGAAAGATCGCCTGTTTCGATCCGGCAGAGAACGTGCACCGCAACGGTATTCTTCATACATCCACCGTTCCCGCCTCCATCGCGGACGCAACCACGGCGGCAGCGCGTGCCGCTGCCGGAGCGATTCTCGAAGCGCTCGGCTACGTCGGTGTGGTCGGTGTGGAATTCTTCGTGCTCGCCGATGGCACGCCGATCGTCAACGAAATCGCCCCCCGCGTCCACAATTCCGGCCACTGGACCGAGGCTGCCTGCGTCGTCTCGCAGTTCGAGCAGCACATCCGCGCTGTCACAGGATTGACGCTGTCCGATGGCGCCCGGCATTCCGACTGCGTGATGCAGAACCTGATCGGCGACGACATCAATGACGTCCCGCAGTGGCTCGCCCAGCCGAACGCGCTGGTCCATCTCTATGGCAAGTCCGAAGCCCGGCCGGGCCGCAAGATGGGCCACGTCACCTGGCTGATTTAAGGGTTTAACCCACAGAAAAGCCGAAAGCCGGCGTTAAAACCGGCTCTCTGTGGTTGACACTTTTGCGATGCCGGGTTATTTGCCTGCCACCCTAAGAGCGCGCTCGGCCCGAACGGTCTGCAAGCGCGCTTTTGATTGTTAAAGAGCGGCGAATTCGGATTCGCCAAAACTGCGGATCAGAAAAATGAAGATCAAAAATTCGCTCAAGTCGCTGAAGGCCCGCCATCGCGAAAACCGTCTGGTGCGCCGCAAGGGCCGCATCTACATCATCAACAAGCTGAACCCGCGCTTCAAGGCCCGTCAGGGCTGATCCATTCTGCGGACCGGAGATCGTGGTTTCGGTCGGTCGGCGAATGGAATGAAAGCGCTTGGGCTCCCTCATTGGGGCTCATGCGGTTCATCGAATTGATGTCTCAAATTTGATTTGATCTTCGGCCATGGCGGACTACCTTATCTGTCATGGCTAAACTCATGTCTGCTTTTTCGATTCTCGTGATTGCGCTTTTCGCGTCGATCACTGGCGCACCCGGTCTTCTTGCAGCAGACACCTCACAGGCTTCGGCGACATCGGAACTGGCGACGCCGAAGCAGCGGCTCGACACGCTCTTTTCCGAACTGAAACGGGAACGCGACCCCGAAAAGGCACGCGAAATTTCCGATCGCATCCGCGGCGAATGGCGGGATTCCGGCAGCGCCTCCATCAATCTCTTGATGCAATGGGCAGCAAAAGCGCTCGAAGCGGATCGCAAGGCGAGCGCGCTCGATATCTTCGATCAGGTCATCTATCTTGCGCCGCAATATGTCGAGGGCTGGAACCAGCGCGCGACACTGCACTACAGGATGGGCAACTATCGCAAGTCGATGTCGGACATCAACCAGGTGCTGGCGATCGAGCCGCGGCATTTCGGGGCGCTCGCCGGCATGGCGGCGATCCTTACCGCTGCTGGCAAGGATGAACTGGCGCTGCGGGCCTGGGAACAGTTTCTCGACATCTACCCTGCCGATCGCCAGGCACAGGAACAACTCGGTGACCTTGAAGAAAAGCTCGCCGGCAATCGCACGTAGTTCTGCGCGCCTTCCATTTTTAATGAGTGGCCGATCCAATCAGCAGGCCGAACCGGCATTTCACCATCAGGCGAAACCGAGGGTCACTCTTTCTCGTATCAGACGATGGTGAACCATCTGATCGGTTGCGCATGCGCGCAAACCGCGCGAGATTGATTGATGTCTTCAGCCTTCAGGAAAGCCATGCTGTTCGTCGCATCCGTGTTTCTCGCCCTGCTCGTCACGGGGTTCGGCTTCAGCGCCTATCAGGCAACCGCTTTCGAGAAGAGCAATCCGAACAGGGGCGAACGCTTGGACGTTGGCGGCTATCGGATGAACAGCGTCTACGTGCCGCGCCCGAACACCGCCGACCTGCCGACCCTTGTCTTCATTCACGGCGCAAGCGCCAATCTGCGTGATCAGATGACCGCCTTCAGAAGCAGGCTCGAAGGGCGAGCCGATATGCTGTTTCTCGACCGTCCGGGATTCGGCTTCTCCGACCGCGGCGGTGCGCAAAACGCCTATCCCGACGGCCAGGCCGATGCGATCGCGGCCTTGATGAAGAAGCGCGGCATCAGCAAGGCGATCATCGTCAGCCATTCCTTCGGCGGGGCGGTCGCCGCCAGTTTCGCGCTGAACCACAAGGACATGGTCGCGGGCCTTCTCTTCCTCTCGCCCGCCACACATCCCTGGCCGGGTGGCATCGAATGGTACTACGACGCTGCCAAGGCCCCGGTATTCGGCTGGCTGTTTTCCTCCCTCGTCGCGCCACCCGTCGGCATGGCCTTGATCGACAGTGCGACGAAAACCGTCTTCGAACCCAACGCGCGCCCGGACGACTACGTCGAGCAGACGGCGGCCTATCTGGCCCTCAGGCCGCGCGCCTTCCGCAACAACGCCATCGATGTCGCCAATCTGCTGGACTATGTGAAACGGACGTCGCCGCGCTACAGGGAGATCGAGGCGCCGGCCGTCATCATCACCGGCGATACCGACCGTATCGTTTATCCCGAAATCCATTCTCGCCAGTTGCACGAAGACATCAGGGGTTCCATGCTCCTGCGCATCCACAATCTCGGCCACAAACCGGATTATGCCGCAACCGACGTGGTAATCGCGGCGCTCGAGACGCTGGCGGGAAAGACGCCCGACCTCGAAGGCGTGGTACGCCGGGCCGAGGCCCGCATCGCCGGCGACATGCGCCAATGAACCGCCGCGCCTCGATCGAGGGCGCGGCGTTCGACAGGCTCACAAAGCTGGTATTCAGACGCCGCTGAGGCCGTCCGAACCGATATAGGCGATGCGCAGCATATTGGTGGCGCCGGGTGTTCCAAGGGGTACCCCGGCCGAAATGATCACGCGGTCGCCCGGCTTGCCGAAGCCTTCCGCCGCGACGATGCGGCAGGCGCGGTTGACCATGTCGTCGAGATCGGTCGCGTCACTGGTAACGACGCTGTGCAGCCCCCAGACGACCGAAAGGCGGCGGGCAGTCTGGATGACCGGCGAAAGCGCGAGAACGGGAACCTGCGGACGCTCACGCGCGGCTCTCAGGCCGGTCGTTCCGGACGAGGTGTAGCAGACGATGGCGGAGAGCTGCAGCGTCTCGGCAATCTGGTGGGCGGCCAGCGAAATCGCGTCAGCGCCCGTCGCTTCAGGCGGCGTGCGCTGGGCATAGATGATGCCGGGATAATGCGGATCGCGTTCGACCTTGCTGGCGATCGACGCCATGGTCGTGACGGCTTCGACCGGATATTCCCCGGAAGCCGATTCCGCCGACAGCATGACCGCGTCGGCACCTTCAAAGACGGCGGTCGCAACGTCCGACACCTCGGCGCGGGTCGGGACCGGTGCGGAAATCATCGATTCCAGCATCTGGGTGGCGACGACGACAGGCTTGCCGGCGCGGCGACAGGCGCGGATCAACTGCTTCTGAAGACCCGGAACCGCTTCAAGCGGCATCTCCACGCCGAGGTCGCCGCGAGCAACCATCAGGGCGTCGGAGAGCTCGATGATCTCGTCGATCCGCTCGATTGCCTGCGGCTTCTCGATCTTCGACATCAGGCCGACGCGGCCTCGCGAGACCTTGCGGACCTCCGACAGATCTTCCGGCCGCTGGATGAACGACAGGGCAACCCAGTCGACCTCGTCGGTCTCTAGCACCGCATCCAGATCGGCCCTGTCCTTCTCGGTCAGCGCGCCGACGCCGAGCAGCGTGTCTGGCAGGCTGACGCCCTTGCGGTCGGAAATCTTGGTGCCGGCGACGACGGTGCAGACGATGCTCTTGCCATCGGTCCTGTCCGCCCGCAAATGCAGCCTGCCGTCGTCGATCAGCAGCCGGTGGCCAGGCTGGACGGCTTCGAGGATTTCCGGATGCGGCAGGAAGACACGCGTGTTGTCGCCCGGCTCTTCCTTGTTGTCGAGCGTAAAAGTCTGGCCCGGAACCAGATCGACCTTGCCGGCCGCGAACTTGCCGACGCGCAGCTTCGGCCCCTGAAGGTCGGCGAGAATGCCGATCGGCCGGCCGCTGCGCTGCTCGACATTGCGGATACGCTGGATCAGCGTGCGCATCATCTCATGGCTGGCGTGGCTCATGTTGATCCGGAAAAGATCAGCCCCCGCCTCGTGCAGCTTCTGGATCATCTCTTCTTCGCTGGACGCTGGTCCAAGCGTGGCGAGGATTTTGACTTTTCTGTTCCGCTTCATCAGTTGTGGCTTTCCTGGGTCCCTGGAGTATCGGACAACTGAACCATCCAGCTCCCCTGACGCCCCGTGTCGTATTCCTTGAACCCCATCCGCTGGAAACCGCGGGCGAAGCAATCCTGCACGCCAGTGATCTTGAACTCGTTTTCAGCGACGCACATGTTGATGCCGCCCGTCCAGCGGCCGCCGCGGGCCGCATCCTCAGCGTAGAGGTAATAGTACCGTGATTGAAGTTCGCCCTGGATCAGGGTGGCGCAGGTGGTCGCGGGAACCTGCCACCAGCCTTCCGTGATCCAGCCCTCCTTGGCCCGGTAGCCGATGGCCACGCCGACGAGATTCTGGGTGCCGTTGCAGACGCGGAACTCGGCCCGCGCTTCACTCGCCATCAGCACCGGCGAGAACGCCGCCAGAACGAAAAGAATGCCGGCGCTCAAGGACCAGCTCCGGACGTTCAGCCTGGAAAGAGGATATCTGGACACGGTTTCCAATGGGTCTCCATTGTGATTTGTCGTGGCACTTTCTTGCGACGGTGGGCCCGGAAAGTCAACGCGACTCTAATCGATTATATTCGGCTTTTTGTAGACCGAAATGTCACAAATTCTCCTTTGCCTTGCGATAAGCGCCGCAGCATGCCATCAAATTTCGTCAAGCATGAATCGAGTTGATACTGTATGCGGCAAACATCACCGTTCGAGATCATTGAGGGCAACAGTGCAGCCGGGCTGGTACTCTTGGCGGATCATGCCACCAACCTGCTGCCGCCGGAATACGGCAGGCTCGGCCTCCCCGAAAGTGCCTTCGAAAGGCACATCGCCTACGATATCGGTGTCGAAGCCCTTGTCCGGCGGCTCGCGGCCAGGCTCGGCGTTCCCGCTGTCCTCAGCTGCTTTTCGCGGCTGCTGATCGATCCTAACCGGGGCGAGGACGATCCGACGCTGATCATGAAAATATCGGACGGCGCTATCGTTCCCGGCAACCATCCGATTTCGTCAGAAGAATGGGAAAGCCGCCTCAACCGCTTTCACCGGCCCTATCACCGTGCCGTCGCCGAGACCATCGCGGCGGTGGGCGCGGCGAGCGGCAAAGCGCCGCTGGTAATTTCCCTCCATTCCTACACGCCGGCCTGGAAAGGCACGCCCCGTCCCTGGCATGCTGCCGTCCTCTGGGACAGCGATCCGCGCGCGGTCAACCCGCTGATCGAGGCGCTGGAGGGGTCGGGCGATATTCTCGTGGGTAACAATGAGCCCTATGACGGCGCCCTGCGCGGCGACACGATGTTTCGCCATTGCATGGAAGCCGGCCTCGCCCATGCGCTGATCGAGGTAAGGCAGGACCTGATCGGCGACGAACTCGGCGTGGCGCAATGGGATGAGCGGCTTGGACCGATCCTCGCCGCCTTGAACCAACGCCCTGAATTGCACGAAATCCGGCGATATCCTTCCCGCACCGGGCCGTATGCATCCTCCTGCATACTTCCTTAATTCGGAAGCGATTTAAGGATAAAATTATGCAGCGGACTTAAAGTGTTACAGCGTCCCTTGCGCGTCATGGCCGACGCGCGGCGCTGTCGGCTGAAAGAGACGACGATGACCGAATTGACGCCACAGCAGCAAACGGAATTCGAAGCGGCCGCATTCCGCCGCCTCGTCGCCCATCTGCGCGAGCGCAGCGATGTCCAGAACATCGACCTGATGAACCTCGCCGGCTTCTGCCGCAACTGCCTGTCCAACTGGTATCGCGACGCTGCCAACGCCGCCGGCGTGCCGATCGACAAGGACCAGTCGCGCGAGATCGTCTACGGCATGCCCTATGACGAATGGCGGGCGCTTTACCAGAAGGAAGCCTCCAGCGAGCAGCAGGCCGCCTTCGAGGTCAATAAGCCCAGGCACTAGCCAGCCCAGGCGTGTTCCTCCGTGAAAATGCTGCGCCGTTACGCAATGTCACTTGACGTTGGGCGCGCTTCACGGCAGGTCACAGGCCTTCGCAAATTCAGTCCCCCACCAATCCCCCAACAAGGAGAAGACCATGTCGGATGCCCATGGCGTCGCCCGCGATCAGCTTCGCTCTTTCATCGAGCGGATCGAGCGGCTGGAAGAAGAAAAGAAGACAATCGCGGACGACATCAAGGATGTGTATGGCGAAGCAAAGGGAACCGGCTTCGACACCAAGATTCTGAAAAAGGTCATTGCCATCCGCAAGCAGGACAAGGACGAGCGCATGGAGCAGGAAGCCATCCTCGACACCTATCTCGCCGCACTCGGCATGATCGACGCGACGGAAGCCGAATAAGCGCTCCGCACCAACAAAAAAAACCCGCCATGCGGCGGGTTTTTTTTATGCCTGATGCCTGGAAGATCAGTTCGTGCTGAACTTCTTCACTTCCAGGAAATTGACCGCACTGCCGCTGAACCTTGCCGTGTCCACCGAGACTGCATCGTTCGAGAAGCCGGCCGAATAGACGGTGGTCGGCGAGGCCCTGAGCGTCTTGCTGACGAAGCGCGGCGCCTTCACCGGCTTGGACAAGGTCGCCATGCGGCCATTCGACAGCGCCCAGTTCGAAATGATCTGCTGGGTCAGCTTCGGCTCGGTGCGCACCGACGAACGGGTGGCCGCGTCAGCCTCCTGCTTGTTCGGACGCTTCCCCTTGGCGGGCGCATCTGCATTCGCATCGAAGGCATCCTCGAAGATTGCGGCGCGTGCTTCGGCGCTCGACGGCGGCACGTAGGCCGCAAGCTCGACAGGCCGCTCCTGCGGCGTCGGCTGCGCGAGCGCCACCCGCGTCTGCGCTTCGGCGACCGCCTCGACCGGCTGCTCCGCCTCGGCCACGGCCTGTGGCTGCTGCTCCGTCCGTTCGGCAAAGGACGGCACGACGACATTAGCGTCGGCGACGGCCATCAACGAAGCCTCGTCAGCCGGGCGCATCGCCGGCACGGGAACAAAACCAAGCGCTGCGACATCCTCGCCAAGCACCGCAGCGTTCGGATCGGTCGAGGCCATCAGCGTGTCGCTGCCCGCGTCACCGTTCAGACCGCGCTTGCCGAGTATCTGCGGCACTGGAATCTTGTAGGCGCTGAGATCAGCATATTCGCCTGCGGTGGCGGTCTGTTCGGGCAAGGCCGCAGCCCACGCCGCCTGCGCCGTCTGCTTGGTCGGAGCAACGAGCGCCGTCTGGACGCCAGCGTCAGCCGGTGCATCCTGGAAGGCTGGCCGAGAGCCGGGGACGGGAGCGGCCACTTCCTTCTCGGGGGCGGGCTGCGAGCCGTCAACACCGGGAAGGGCCTGCTCGGCCTCGGCAACGGCGACTTCAGAGACCTTGGCCCTGGCAGCCGGCTGCTCATCCCCACCCTCTTGCCCGCCGCTGGCAATGGCATTGGGTTCCTCGTCTTCGTCACCGCCGCCAAACAGCATGGCGAAGAGATTGCCCTTGCGTTTGGTGTCCTTGTCGCCCGGCCCCTTGGCACCGCCGCCGGCCACTTCGATGGCATCGGCACCGACACGGCGCTTGTAGTCGGCGAGCGCCTGCTGGTAACCGGGCAGCGGTCCACCGCCGTCGGCAGGCATATGTATGGTCTTGCCGTCAGGGAACAGGCGGGCGAGTTCGCTGCGGCTCATGCGCGGCCAGGCGCGAACGCCGCCGACATCCATGTGCACGAAGGGCGAGCCCGAGGTCGGGTAATAACCGACACCGCCGACCTGGAACTTCATGCCGATTTCGCGCAGCGTCTTCAGCTTGACGTCGGGCAGATAGAAATCCATCGCCTTGCCAAGCATGTGCTGGCTCTTCTTCGCCACGCCCTTGGAACGCGACCGCAGCATGCCATTGGTGGCCGGCGAGCGGTAAGCGGAAACCACATGGATATAATCGCGCGAGCCGCTCTTCTGGTAGACTTCCCAGACCAGGTCGAGAAGACGCGGGTCCATCTTTGTCGGCTCGTTGCGGCGCCAGTCGCGCAGGAAGCGATTGATCTGCTGCAGGCCCTTGGAATCATAGCGACCATTGCGCTTGAACGTGATCGACGCCTTTTCACGGGTATGGACGAAATAGAGTTTGAGCGTGCGGGTCTGGCCGGCAGCCTCCACCGGAGGAGCCATGCCCGGCGTGACCATCGATGCTGCGATCAGGAGTGATGCGAGGACGCGCGGTGCCTTTCGGGCTGCCGCGGCGCAAAAGCGGGTGATCACGGAGCCGCTAGGCTTCTTGAATCCGAACAAATTTTGCAAACTCAATCCCCGTCCGACGGACAATGTGTCCCGTGGCTGCTCAGATGACTGTCAATTGCGGTCACAGCATGGCAAATATGCCACAGTCATCGGTTATCCTTATAATATAGTGAATGGATCACTAACAAGGTCTAAACGACAACAGCCAAATACGAGCGATCGTTATGCTTTGTTATCCCTCGTTTTATGCGGCTTCACTGAACGGATCGTCGGGATTAATGCCATAATCCTTGAGTTTGCGGTACAAAGTCGACCTGCCTATGCCCAGCTTTCGGGCCACCTGGCTCATCTGACCCCGGTAGAATTTGAGCGCAAAGCGAATCAGTTCCTCTTCAACCTCGGCCAATTTGCGGACGTTGCCGCCGTCATCGACGCTGGCAATCGCATTTTCGGGTTGATGATCCGCCGCCAGGGCATTGCGCCCTTCTCCCCTTTCGGCCGTGGCGAAATGCGGATAGACCGGCGGCAGGTGACCGGCGTCGGCCACGGCGATCTTGGCGGGCCCGGCCTCTTCCCAGGTGAAGCCCGACTTCTCGGCAACGACATAGCCGGGGATCTGGGTGGCGATCTGCGGAAAATCCTTGACCGTCAGCTCCCCCCCTTCGGCAAGCACGACCGCCCGGAAGATGGCGTTCTCCAGCTGGCGGATATTGCCCGGCCAATCATAGGCGGTCAGCAATGCCATTGCTCCGCTGGAGACGACGAGCGGCGCCGTAAGCCTCTGTTCCGCCGAGAAACGTTCGACAAAGGTACGCACCAGGACCGGAATGTCTTCCTTGCGCTTGCGCAGCGCCGGAATGGCGATGGGGAAAACATTCAGCCGGTAGTACAGGTCTTCGCGGAAGCGGCCTTCGCGCACCTCGTTGATCAGGTCTTTGTTGGTCGCCGAAATCAGCCGCACATTGACCTTCTGCGGATGGCGCGCACCAATCGTCTCGATCTCGCCCTGCTGCACCGCGCGCAACAGCTTCACCTGCACTTCCACCGGCAGGTCGCCGATCTCGTCCAGGAACAATGTGCCGCCATCGGCATCGGCAAACTTGCCGGAATGCTTGTCCGTAGCGCCGGTAAAGGCGCCCTTCTCATGGCCGAAGAGGATGCTCTCGACCAGATTGTGCGGGATCGCACCGCAATTGACGGTGACGAAGGGCTTGCCGGCGCGCTCGCTGGCGTGCTGGATGGCGCGGGCGACCATTTCCTTGCCGACGCCCGATTCACCTTCGAGCACGATCGGAATATTCGACTGCGCGGCGCGGCGCGCGAGATCGAGCACGCGGATCATCGCAGGGCTGGCGGACACCACGTCATCGAAGGCAACGGTACCGCTGCGCGACCGCTTTGACGCCCGCCCGCGGTTTTCGCGCTGGTCCAGCTTCAGGGCGTTGGTGATCGCGACGTTGAGACGTTCGGGCGAAACCGGCTTGACGACGAAGTCGAAGGCGCCGGCCTGCATGGCGAGAACGACCGTCTCGATGCCGCCTTGGCCCGTCTGTACGATGACCGGCGTTTCGATACCGCGCTCGGCGATCGCTTCGAGGAAGCCGTGGCCATTCATTTCGGGCATCATCAGATCGAGCAGGATGACGCTGATCAGGCCGCGCTTGCGTTCCAGCAGTTCAAGGCCGCTGCGGCCGTTGTCGGCCAGATGGGCGATATGCCCGAGGCGCTCGATCATGTTCGTCAGCAGCCGGCGCTGGACCGGATCATCATCGATGACGAGAATTTGGGATGTCATGAAGGCCTCCTGCTCTCTACATAGAACCAAAACGACACCTCATGTGCCGCATCATGGGAAGGATTCGTGTCACAAAGGCCTGAAAATCCTCTTTTGAGAAATGCTTGCATTTTAACCATTGCCGACGTTAGCTCATGGCCCCATATCCGCCCTCTGCTTCGCCGCCCGAATCCGGGCCGGCGCCCGTTGAAAAGAGTGAACGTTCATGCGCCATCTTCCTTCCTTCCGCATCGCCCGTGCGACCGCTTCAGGCGCTGCTGAAGCAGCGCCGCTCGGCGACCTGCCGTCCTGGAAACTCGAGGATCTCTACCCGTCGGCGACATCCCCGGAATATCTCGGCGACCTTGCGAAGGCCGAGGCGGCAGCCAAGGCTTTCGAAGAGAAATGGAAAGGCAAGCTCGCCGCTGCCGCGACGCGCGGCGGTGACGCGGGCATCGGCGCGGCCGTGCGCGAATACGAGGCACTGGAAGACCTGATGGGCAAGATCGGCTCCTTTGCCGGCCTCACCTATTTCTCCGACACCGCCAACCCGGCGAACGGCAAGCTCTACGGCGACGCCCAGTCGAAGCTGACGGACATGGCGAGCCATCTGTTGTTCCTCTCGCTGGAATTGAACCGGATCGACGACGCCGTCATCGATGCCGCGCTCGAAAGCGATCCGCTGGCGGGCCATTACAAGCCATGGATCGTCGATCTGCGCATGGACAAGCCCTACCAGCTCGACGACAAGCTGGAGCAGCTCTTCCTCGAAAAGTCGATGACCGGTGCCAGCGCCTTCAACCGCCTTTTCGACGAGACGATGGCCTCGCTGACCTTCAATGTCGACGGCGAGGAACTGCCGCTCGAAGTGACGCTGAGCATGCTGCAGGAGGCCGATCCGGCCATCCGGAAAAAGGCAGCGCAGGCGCTGGCCAAGACCTTCAAGGCCAATATCCGCACCTTCACCCTGATCACCAACACGCTCGCCAAGGACAAGGAAATCTCCGATCGCTGGCGCGGCTTCAAGGACATCGCCGACAGCCGGCATTTGGCAAACCGGGTCGAGCGCGACGTGGTCGACGCGCTTGCCGCTGCCGTGAAGGAGGCCTATCCGCGCCTGTCTCACCGCTATTATGCGATGAAGGCGAAGTGGCTCGGCATGGAACAGATGGAATTCTGGGACCGCAACGCGCCGCTGCCGGAAACGCCGACTTCGCTCATTCCCTGGAGCGAGGCCAAGGAGACCGTGCTTTCCGCCTACGGCAATTTCGACCCCGAAATGGCAGCGATCGCTCAGCGATTCTTCGACGGCGGCTGGATCGACGCGCCGGTCCGCCCGGGCAAGGCGCCGGGCGCCTTCGCGCATCCGACAGTGCCGTCTGCACATCCCTATGTGCTCGTCAACTACATGGGCAAGCCGCGCGACGTCATGACGCTCGCCCATGAACTCGGCCATGGCGTGCACCAGGTTCTCGCCGGCGCTCAAGGGGCGCTGATGGCCTCGACACCGCTGACGCTTGCAGAAACCGCCTCCGTCTTTGGCGAAATGCTGACGTTCCGCGCCCTTCTCGACAAGACGAAGGACAAGCGCGAACGCAAGGCCATGCTCGCCCAGAAGGTCGAGGACATGATCAATACGGTCGTGCGCCAGATCGCCTTCTACGAATTCGAGCGCAAGGTCCACACGGCCCGCAGACAAGGCGAACTGACCGCCGACGACATTGGCGAACTGTGGCTGTCCGTTCAGACGGAAAGCCTCGGCCCGGCGATCCGGATTTCGGAAGGCTACGAGACCTATTGGGCCTATATTCCCCACTTCATCCATTCGCCCTTCTATGTCTACGCCTATGCCTTTGGCGATTGCCTGGTGAATTCGCTCTACGCAGTCTACCAAAAGGCCGAAGCCGGCTTTCAGCAGAAGTACTTCGAGTTGCTCAAGGCCGGCGGCACCAAGCATCATTCCGAACTGCTCGCCCCGTTCGGCCTCGACGCTGCCGATCCGTCGTTCTGGGCACAGGGGTTGTCGATGCTGGAGGGGCTGATCGACGAGCTTGAGGCGCTTGATAGACAGGCGTAGGAAGCGGGCTTAGCGCGTCTCGCCATGGATCCTCGGGTCGAGCCCGAGGATGACGAACCGGGGACTTGGCTAACTGAAAAACCGCTACCGACATTGATTTGGCACCCGATTCTCCGTCATCCTCGGGCTCGACCCGGGGATCCACGCGGATACCGACATGAGCAGCATGACCGACACCGGCCCCTTTGTCCTTTTCCGCGACGACAGCGAAGACAGGACGACCGTTTTCTCCGAGCCGACGCATGTCATCACCGCACGGACGAAAGCTGAGTTCTGGCGCGGACTTAAGGACATGGAAGCCGCACATGCGGCGGGAAAGTGGCTTGCGGGCTTCATGAGCTACGAGGCCGGCCATCTGTTCGAAAGGAAGCTTGCTCCCTTTGCCGAGGAAAACCGCCGCACGCCGCTGATGTCCTTCGGCGTTTTCGACGGGCCGGCCGAGGCACATCCGCTTTGCGCGCCCAAGCGCCGCATCGAGAACGAGCCCTTCATCACCGAGCCGCGCGCAAGCTGGAACTTCGAAGCCTACAGGAAGCGCTTCGACCGCCTGCACCAGCACCTGCGACAGGGCGATTGTTACCAGGCCAATCTCACCATGCCGGTCACCGCCCGCTGGAACGGCGATCCGCTGGCCGCCTTCTGGTCGCTGATCGAGCGGCAGCCGGTGAAATATGGCGCGCTCGTCTCCCTCGACGGCCCTGCCCTTCTGTCCCGCTCGCCGGAACTTTTCTTCAAGGTCGACAAGCAAGGCTGGATCGAGACCCATCCGATGAAGGGCACCGCCCCGCGCGGCGCAAGCCCGGCGGAGGACGAGGAGATCATCCGCGAGATGCAGGCCGATCCGAAGTCCCAGGCGGAGAACCGGATGATCGTCGATCTCTTGCGCAACGACATCTCCCGCATCACCGAGGTCGGCACGCTGGAAGTCCCGCGCCTGTTCGATGTCGAGACCTATCCGACGGTGCACCAGATGGTGAGCCACGTCCGGGCGAAACTGCTGCCCGATGTCGGTATCACCCAAATCTTCGAAGCCCTGTTCCCCTGTGGCTCGGTCACCGGCGCGCCGAAAATGCGGGCGATGGAAATCCTGCACGATCTGGAAGCCGGGCCGCGCGACGCCTATTGCGGCTCGATCGGCTTCATCGCGCCGGACGGCACCATGCGCTTCAACGTGGCCATCCGCACCCTGTCGCTGTTTGCGGATGGCGAAGCCGTCTTCAACGTCGGCGGCGGCATCGTCTTCGATTCGACCGCCGAAGCGGAGTACGAGGAATGCCTGCTGAAGGCCCGTTTTGCGGTCGGTGACGCCTGGATCGAGCGATGACGGATTTTTCCCTGATCGAAACGATGCGATGGGAGCCCGGCACCGGCATCGTCCGCCTGCGGCTGCACCTCGCCCGACTGAAAAGATCGGCCGGGCGGTTAGGGTTTGCGGGGGCGGAAACGGCGGAGCGACGTCTGGCAGAAGCGATTGCAGAGGCTTTACCCCCCTCTGTCCCTCCGGGACATCTCCCCCTCAAGGGGGGAGATTATTCGCCTCAACCGCACGCGACATCCCAAGGGTCCGTGGGCAGTGAATTCGCGCCACTTGTGATCTCCCCCCTTGAGGGGGAGATGCCCGGCAGGGCAGAGGGGGGTAACACCGCGGATACCACAGCAGAATTTTCGCAATCACCCCTGCGCGTTCGCCTCACGCTCAGCCCTTCCGGCGACATCGCCATTACCACCGCGCCCTTCACGCCGCTTCCGGAAACCACCGTCTGGCGCGTCGCTGTCGCCGCCGCCCGCCTCGATTCGGCCAACAAGCTCCTGCGCCACAAGACCACCAGGCGCGAGATCTACGAGCAAGCGCGGGGCGAGTACCCGCCCGCAGCTGCCGACGAAGTCCTGCTGCTCAACGAGAAGGGCGAGCCGTGCGAGGGCACGATCACCTCGCTTTTCATCGACGACGGCTCGGGCGTCCTGAAAACGCCGCCGATTTCCTGCGGGCTGCTGGCCGGCGTGCTCAGGACCGAATTGATCTGCGCCCGCCGCGCCCGCGTCCAGCGCCTGACGCTTGGCGACCTGCGCAACGGAACATTGTTCATGGGCAACTCGCTGCGCGGCCTGATCCGGGCCCGGCTGATTTAGCGCAGGCTGACGGCGATCCGGTCGCGGCCGGAATGCTTGGCCTCGTAAAGCGCGGCATCGGCCCGCGAATAGAGCGACCTTGCGGTATCACCCCGCTCCAGCACGGCAATGCCGGCGGAACAGGTATAGAAAAACTGCGGTGCCGACGGTAGCGGGCGCGCGGTGCGCACCTTGTCCAGCACCCGATCGACGATTTTGCGACCTTCCGGCAATGTCGTCTCCGGAAAGATCAGCATGAACTCCTCACCACCGATGCGCCCGAAGCAATCGTGACGCCGCACCACCGGATGCACCCGGCGCGCAAAATCGAGGAGAATGTCGTCGCCCGTCTGATGGCCGTACAGGTCATTGATGCCCTTGAAAAAATCGATGTCGAGAATGCAGATGCAGCCCCTCCCCGAGCCTGCCGCGGCTTGGCTCTGCACCATCTCCTCGAGCTTCGACATCATGTAGCGGCGGTTGGAAATGCCGGTCAGTTCGTCGGTCTGGGAGGCTTTCAGGGCGAAGTCGCGATCCTGCCGCAACGTACGCTCATCGGCGCGCAAATGGGTGATGTCGTTGGCAATGCACAGCATCCAGCCGTTGCGATCGACGGTTTCGGTCATCCACAGCCAGCGGCCGCCGACGACATCGGTCTCGAAGGCCCTGAACGGAACCTTGCCGCGCCGCGACTGGGCCGAGACCACCCAGGCCTCGAAGTCGGGCACGCTGATGACGGTGCCGCGGCCGAGCGCATGATTGCGCCGCATCAGATCCGGCCAAAGCGGCGTCTCGTCGTCGTGAAGATGGAAGGTCGAGCGGAAGGCCCGGTTGGCGTAGCGCAGGCGATCGTCATGATCGTAGAGCGCGATCAGGACTTCGGTGTCGTCTGTTAATGACGCAAGACTGGCCGCTATATCATCCATCGCACCGATTCCGTATTGCCGCATTCATTGTAGGGGGCGCGCAATACAGCACCATCGCGAAATATGGCGAGTCGCGCCGATTGAGCGCATTCATGAAATACGAAAATTTGTCCGAAGAAGGAAGGTCGCAAAGTAATCAAGGGCAGGACGGCAGCCCGCTTGTGCGCAGCAGGCGCCCCGGCAATGCCTTGCCGCTTCACGAACAGCGAAAGATCACCGAATGGACAAGGGCCCCGCCGGCGGGAAGCCGGCAGGGCCTGGATCGAATGTGTGGGGTTCCTTATTCGGCTGCCGCCGGATGGAGAACGCCGCGACGGATCTGGTCGGCCTCGATTGACTCGAACAGCGCCCGGAAGTTGCCTTCGCCGAAGCCTTCATCGCCCTTGCGCTGGATGAACTCGAAGAAGATCGGGCCAATGACGGTTTTCGAGAAGATCTGCAGCAGGATGCGGGTCGTGCCGCCATCCACCACGCCTTCGCCGTCGATCAGGATACCGTGCTGCTTCATCCGCTCGATCGGTTCGTCGTGGCCGTGCACGCGCTCATGCGACAGTTCGTAATAGGTATCAGGCGGACCCGGCATGAATTTCAGACCATTGGCCGCGAGTTTGTCGGTGGCGTCGTAAATGCCCTCCGTGCCGACAGCAATGTGCTGGATGCCCTCGCCCTTGTACTTGCGCAGATATTCCTCGATCTGGCTGGTATCATCCTTGGATTCGTTCAGAGGTATGCGGATCTTGCCGCAGGGCGAGGTGATCGCCCGGCTCGTCAGACCCGTGATGCGGCCATCGATGTTGAAGAAGTGGATCTGCTTGAAACCGAAGAGTTCGCGGTAGAAGTCCCACCACTTGTCCATGTTGCCGCGATAGACGTTGTGGGTCAGGTGATCGAGATAATAGAAGCCGACGCCCTCCGGCTTCGGATCGCGTTCGCCCAGCCATTCGAATTCGGCTTCATAGGGCGAACCCTGCTTGCCGTAGGTCTCGATGAAATAAAGCAGCGACCCGCCGATGCCGACGATGGCCGGCACGTCAAGCGCCTTGTCCTTGCCTTCATAGGGCGTCGCGCCCTTGGATACGGCGTGCTCGAAAGCATGTCTGGCATCGACGACGCGCCAGGCCATGGACGGCGCGCAGGGGCCGTGATCGGCGACGAAGCGCATGGCATGGCTGCCCGGCTCGGCATTGATGAGATAGTTGATGTCGCCCTGGCGCCAGACGGTGACGTCCTTCGTGCGGTGCTTGGCAACGCAGGTGTAGCCCATGCGCGTGAACAGTTCTCTCAGCTGTTCCGGCTCGGGATGGGCGAACTCGACAAATTCGAAGCCATCGGTTCCTGCCGGGTTCTCGGCGGTGATGCCGGACGGGGGTGCGTCATGCGGGAAGGGTCCCATGGTTCTCTCCTCTGAACTCATCGACTGTCGAGGCGATCATGACGCAAATCCCGTGCATTGTGCTTGCATTCTTGCGTGTTATAACCAGATCAGCGCACGATCTGTGCGAAATTTGACGAAGGCATGCACAAATGGAACAGATGGACGGCTATGACCTGAAGATCCTTGCCGAATTGCAGCGCGACGGCCGCCTGACCAACAACGAACTGTCGGATCTGATCGCTCTGTCGCCGTCGCAATGTTCCCGTCGCCGCGCCCGGCTGGAGGCGGAAGGCTTCATTCACGGCTACCGCGCCGTGCTCGACCGCGGCCGACTCGGGCTTGATCTGATGGTCGTGATCGCCGTCACGCTTGCCACCCACAATCGCGACAATGCGAAGCGTTTCGCCGCCCTGATCGCCGATCTGCCGGAGGTGCTCGAATGCTACGCACTGACCGGCGAAATGGACTATCACCTCAAGGTCGTCACCTATGACCTTGCCGGCCTGTCACACTTCGTCAACGAAGTGCTCTTGCCGCATGACAGCGTGCAGCATGTGAAAACATCGATCGTGCTGGCGACACTGAAGGATTTTCAGGGACTACCGGTCCGCCAGCGCGGCAGGCATTGAGCGTGCCTGAACAGGTGTCGGAAAAGTGTCCCACGGTTTTCCGATCAAAACCTGCGACAAACAAGAAAAGCCAAGCAGTCGAATCGTTGGCTTGCCAACGAAAGTGTGCTCAGCGGCGCCGTTTCACCATGGCGTTTTCAACGGCGGTCAGCCCGGACGACAGGGCCTTGAGGCCGTCGCTTCCCAGCAGGTTTTCCAGCTCTGCCGAATAGGCGCGCGCAAGCCGCGTCAGTTCCCGATAGGCCTTGATCCCGGCCGCCGTCAGCTCCAGATGTTCGACCCGGCGGTCGTCCTCGTGCTGCGTCCGCTTCAGCCAGCGGCGTTCCTCCAGCGCGAAGACGGCGCGGCTGACCTTGGTCTTGTGCATGGTCGAATGAACGCCGACCTCGGTCGCCGTCATGCGCCCTGAGCTGCCGAGCGCCGCCAGCGTCCGCCACTCCGGCCGTGTCAGGCCGTATTCGGCCTTGTAGGCGGCGGCAAAGCGCAGCGCGATGAACTCCGCCGCGCGATTGAGACGAAATGGCACAAATTGCTCCAGATCGAAGTCGTCCATGGCTTCCTTGATAGTTACAAAATTGACAGTTACGTTTGTAACCATATAGACGGAGGAGGTGCAAGCCATGTTGGAGAAAGCCAAGGGGTTCGCGGTCGATGCCGTGGCCAACAACCCGCAATACATGCCGGGCTTCGGCAACGACTTCGAGACCGAATCCCTGCCCGGCGCGCTGCCGCAGGGACAGAACAGTCCGCAGAAGTGCAATTATGGACTCTATGCCGAACAGCTCTCCGGTTCCCCCTTCACCGCACCGCGTGGCACCAACGAGCGCTCCTGGCTCTACCGCATCCGCCCGAGCGTGCGCCACACCCGCCGTTTCTCCAATGCGAGCTATCCCTTCTGGAAATCGGCCCCATGCCTGGACGACCACTCTCTGCCGCTCGGCCAGCTGCGCTGGAACCCGATCCCGGCGCCCACGGAAAAGCTCGACTTCCTCGCCGGTATCCGCACGATGACGGCTGCGGGCGATGTCATGACCCAGGTCGGCATGGCCGCGCATGCCTATGTCTTCAATGAAGACATGATCGACGACTATTTCTTCAACGCCGACGGCGAACTGCTGGTCGTGCCGCAGCTTGGCAGCATGCGCGTCTTCACCGAAATGGGCATCATCGATGTCGAGCCATCCGAGATCTGCCTCATCCCGCGCGGCATGATGTTCAAGGTGTCGCGCCTCGGTGATGGGCCGGAATGGCGCGGCTACATCTGCGAGAACTACGGCGCCAAGTTCACGCTGCCGGATCGCGGCCCGATCGGTGCCAATTGCCTCGCCAACCCGCGTGACTTCAAGACGCCGGTTGCAAGCTATGAAGACAAGGAGACGCCGTGCCGAGTGCATGTCAAATGGTGCGGCAAGTTCTATGTCACCGAGATCGGCCATTCGCCGCTCGACGTCGTCGCCTGGCACGGCAACTACGCGCCGTTCAAATATGATCTCAGGACCTTCTCGCCCGTCGGCGCCATCCTGTTCGACCATCCCGATCCGTCGATCTTCACCGTGCTGACGGCGCCGACGGAGGAATCGGGCACCGCCAATGTCGATTTCGTCATCTTCCCGCCGCGCTGGCTGGTCGCCGAGCACACGTTCCGTCCGCCCTGGTACCACCGCAACATCATGAGCGAGTTCATGGGCCTGATCCATGGGCAATACGACGCCAAGGAACAGGGCTTCGTGCCGGGCGGCATGAGCCTGCACAATATGATGCTGCCGCACGGTCCGGATTCAATGGGCTTCGAAAAGGCCTCCAATGTCGAGCTGAAGCCGGTCAAGCTCGACCACACCATGGCCTTCATGTTCGAGACCCGTTACCCGCAGCAGTTGACGCGCTACGCCGCCGAACTGGAGACGCTGCAGGACAACTATCTCGAATGCTGGGACGGCCTGGAGCGCAAGTTCGACGGGACGCCGGGAATCAAGTGAAGTAGACTTCGGAGCTGCACCTGATCTGCACTACAATGCCCCTCATCCGCCCTATCGGGCACCTTCTCCCCGCCAAGACGGGGAGAAGGAACCAGCGGCAAACCTCCGTCGTCCCCTCTCCCCGCATGCGGGGAGAGGGCTAGGGTGAGGGGCAAGCCATGAACAAACTACGGAAGCAAAGAACATGAAACTTGCAACGCTCAAGGATTCGACCCGTGACGGCCGGTTGGTCGTCGTCTCCCGCGACCTCACCCGCTGCTCTGAGGTCGGCCATATCGCCCGAACACTGCAGGCGGCGCTGGACGACTGGGAACACGTGGCACCACGTCTCGCCGCGGTGGCCGAAGGGCTGGAGGCCGGCGCGCAGCCGTCGATGCGGTTTCATGAACACGAAGCCGCCTCGCCGCTGCCGCGCGCCTATCAGTGGGCGGATGGTTCGGCCTATGTCAATCACGTCGAGCTGGTACGCAAGGCCCGCAATGCCGAAATGCCGGTAACGTTCTGGACCGACCCGCTGATGTACCAGGGCGGCTCGGACAGCTTCATCGGTCCGCGCGATCCGATCGTCATGGCCGACGAATCCTGGGGCATCGACATGGAGGCAGAGATCGCCGTCATCGTCGACGACGTACCGATGGGAGCGACGATCGACGAAGCCCGCGCGGCGATTCGGCTGGTGATGCTCGTCAACGACGTCTCCCTGCGCGGGCTGATCCCCGCCGAACTCGCCAAGGGCTTCGGCTTCTTCCAGTCCAAACCCTCTTCCGCCTTCTCGCCCGTTGCGGTGACGCCGGATGAACTGGGCAGCGCCTGGGACAGTGGCAAGCTACACCTGCCCCTGCTCGTCGACCTGAATGGCAAGCCTTTCGGCCGCGCCGATGCCGGCGTCGACATGACCTTCGATTTCGGCCAGCTCATTGCCCATGCCGCCAAGACCCGGACACTCTCAGCCGGCTCCATCATCGGCTCGGGCACGGTTTCCAACAAGCTCGACGGCGAGCCGGGCAAGCCGGTGTCGGAAGGTGGCGTCGGCTATTCCTGCATCGCCGAACTGCGCACGATCGAAACAATCGAGACAGGGGCTGCCGTTACGCCGTTCATGCGGTTTGGCGATACCGTCCGCATCGAGATGAAGGACAAGGCAGGACATTCGATTTTCGGGGCGATCGAGCAGACCGTCATGCAATACGAGAAGCGCTGAGGGCCTCGTCATGAGCGACACGGTTCTGTTCGACTACTGGCGTTCCTCGGCCAGCTACCGGGTGCGGATCGCGCTCAATATGCTGGCAATCCCCTATCGCTCCGTGGCCATCGATCTTCTGGCCGGGGAACACAGGCAAGCGGAGCACCTCGCCCGCAATCCGCAAGGCCTGGTTCCAGCGCTTGAGATCGATGGGCAAATGCTGACACAGTCGCTGGCGATCATCGAATATCTGTCGGAGACGCGGCCCGGTTCCGGCCTCCTGCCCTTAGACCCGGTGGCGCGCCAGCGCGTGCGGGCGCTGTCCTACGCAATTGCAATGGACATTCACCCGATCTGCAATCTGGGCGTCGTCGTCCATGTCATGCAGCAATCGCAAGACCCGGATGCGGCTCGATCGGCATGGATGCGCAAATTCATCGGCGATGGCCTGGGTGCCTTCGAGCGGATGCTGGACACGCGAGAAACCGGCGAATTCTGCCACGGCGACCAGCCGACGATGGCTGATCTCTGCCTCGTGCCGCAGATCTACAATGCCCGCCGGTGGAACGTTGATCTTTCCACCTGCCCGCGCGCCGCGGCAATCGCCATGACATGCGAACGGCTTCCCGCATTTGCAAAGGCTCATCCGGATCAGTGCCGCACTAATATTAGCAATTTCTAATTGATATTTTGAAAATGATGAGATTTCTGCCATAATGCCGGTGTGGCGGCACCGCTTACGCGTGTCGCATTCGGTCCGACCATAGAATTGCCGGCCCCGGCAGGACGGGTCAAACCAATCTCCTTTTCCGCCAGGCTTCGGTAAAAGGAGGTGCCTGATGGCACGTAAACCGATCCGCTCTTTCATCCGGTTCGCTCTTATGGCGCTTGCGCTGACAGCGTACCCGGCAGCCGCCCAGCCGGTCCTCAACTGCGCCGAACATTCCAAGATCGTCGAATTCCTCGGCTCTCATTATTCCGAGACGCTGCAGGCCATCGGCCTTATCAATGACGCCGCCATTCTTGAGGTCTATGTGTCGAAGGGCGGCAGTTGGACAATATTGGTGACCAACGTCAGCGGTCGCAGCTGTGTGGTCTTTGCCGGCCAGAACTGGGAGACGCTCCCGATTGGCCCCGGCTTGAAAACATGATCGTGCAGCAGCGCCTGCAGCATTCCGCGTATGGGTAAGGAGCCAAACGCGCAGCGCGTCGAGGCGTCGCCTTTCTTCTCCTTCATTGCATCAGCCTGACGACCCCCCACCACGGCGAATCGGCGTCGCTTGGCCACCCCGCAATGTCCGCTGGCAGCGACGAGAGCTCCCTGCGCTCGCTTTCCGGCTCTTTATTGTGACAGAAATCTATGCTCTAGGGCCATTCGAGGCATGACAGGGCAGAATCTGCCCGCTAAACAGTCGAGAGACCCCGTCGCAGGAGAGAAAGCGAAATGACAGAAACAACCTACCCGGTTTACGGCGAAATCACCGGGCCGATCGTGATGATCGGTTTCGGCTCCATCGGTCGCGGCACCCTGCCCCTGATCGAGCGCCACTTTAAATTCGACAAGAGCCGGATGGTTGTCATCGACCCGCGCGACGACGAAGACCACACCGAAATTCTGGCAAGGCACGGCGTCAGGCACATCAAGTCGCATGTCACCAAGGACAACTACAAGGATCTCTTGAAGCCGCTTTTGACCGAAGGCGAAGGCCAGGGCTTCTGCGTCAATCTTTCCGTCGATACCGGTTCGGTCGACCTGATGAAGCTCTGCCGCAAGCTCGATGTCCTCTACATCGACACGGTCATCGAGCCCTGGCTCGGCTTCTATTTCGACAAGTCCATGGAGAATGCCGACCGCACCAACTACGCGTTGCGCGAAACCTTGCGCAAGGAAAAGGCGAAGAACCCTGGCGGCGCGACGGCCATTTCCACCTGCGGTGCCAACCCGGGCATGGTATCCTGGTTCGTCAAGCAGGCGCTGCTCAACCTTGCCAATGACCTCGAGATCAAGTTCGACGAGCCGGACCAGCATGACCGCGAAGGCTGGGCCAGGCTGATGAGAAAGGTCGGCGTCAAGGGCATTCACATCGCCGAACGCGACACCCAGCGCACCAAGCACCCAAAGCCGCTCAACGTCTTCTGGAACACCTGGTCGGTCGAGGGCTTCATCTCCGAAGGCATGCAGCCCGCCGAACTCGGCTGGGGGACGCATGAGAACTGGATGCCGAAGAACGCCAGGAGGCACAAGAAGGGTTGCCAGGCCGCCATTTACCTTGAGCAGCCGGGCGCCAACACCCGCGTGCGCACCTGGTGCCCGACGCCGGGTCCGCAGTACGGCTTCCTCGTCACCCACAATGAATCCATCTCGATCGCCGACTATTTCACTGTGCGCGACAAGGATGGCGACGTGACTTTCCGTCCGACCTGCCACTATGCCTATCATCCTGCCAATGACGCCGTGCTGTCGCTGCATGAAATGTTCGGCAACGGCGGCAATCCGCAGCCCGTCCATCACGTTCTGGACGAGGACGAGCTGGAGGACGGCATCGACGAACTCGGCGTGCTGCTCTACGGCCACGCCAAGAACGCCTACTGGTATGGTTCGCGCCTGTCGCTGGAAGAGACCCGCCGCATCGCCCCCTACCAGAACGCCACCGGTCTGCAGGTGACCTCGGCCGTGCTCGCCGGAATGGTCTGGGCGATTGAAAACCCGACCGCCGGAATCGTCGAAGCCGACGAAATCGACTACAAGCGCTGCCTTGAAGTGCAGACGCCCTATCTCGGCCCGGTTGAAGGCCACTACACCGACTGGACCCCGCTCGATGGTCGTCCGGGCCTCTTCCCGGAAGATCTCGACACCAAGGACCCCTGGCAGTTCAGGAACATCCTGGTTCGGTGAACCCGCTGATTAGGCTTGAAAATTCCACGCCCGGGGACCGATCTCCGGGCGTTTTTTGTTGCCTTTGCGAATAATCCCGCCGTGCTCGTGCCCCACTCTTGCATTCAACTCCTGATCACGGCATGGTTTTTTCGACTGAAAGACAGCTTTGCGCAGAGCCTCCGGGAGACATATATGAAGCCGATCACCATCCTGACCCTTCTGTCCGCAGCGGCAGCGCTGGCCTCCTGCATGGGGCCGCGCGAAGTGCGCCAACAGCCGCCCGCCCAGATGGCACCGGCCGGCGTCGAGGGCGCATGGGTGGATCCGAACGGCATCGTCTCGACATTCGCGGCGGGCACCTTCACCACGCGCACGACCGACACCAATCAGGTCCTGGCCTCCGGCAACTACACCAATCTTTCGCCGAAGCTGGTCGAGATCAACATGACCTCGATGGTCCGCAACACCCAATCCAAGGTCAACTGCGCCATGGTGAGCCCGACGCAGCTCAACTGCACGACGGATTCCGGCGCCCAGTTCTCGCTTACCCGCAAGAGCTGAACAGCGCCAGACAGCCTGAAAAGCCTCCCGCCGCGGAGGCTTTTTCCGTTTAAACCCCTGGTTTTTAACCTTGCGGGGAATTGGTTGCAAAGAGTGGATTTTGCCGCTTGATGTCTGCAGCGTCTGGTGAAACCATCATTGCCGACACCGCTGTCACGGAACACGCACTGCTCTGTTCCGCTGCCGGCAGACCGACCCGTCGAAACAGGAGATATTCATGATCAAACATTTGCGAACCGGGCTGATGACGGCCTCGATCCTTGCACTTTCAACCGGTGCCGCCTTCGCCGATTATGAATTGAACATCCTGCACATCAACGATTTCCACTCGCGCATCGAATCGATCAACAAGTTCGATTCCACCTGCACGGCGGAGGAAGAAGGCAAGAACGAATGCTTCGGCGGCGCCGCCCGGCTGAAGGTGGCGATCGACCAGAAACGCCAGGAATTGACCGGCAAGAACGTGCTGCTTCTGAATGCCGGCGACAACTTCCAGGGCTCGCTGTTCTTCACGACCTACAAGGGTGCCGCCGAAGCCGAATTCCTCAACCTGATGAAGTTCGACGCCATGACCATCGGCAACCACGAATTCGATGAAGGCGAAGACGGCCTGGCGACCTTCCTCGACAAGGTCACCTTCCCGGTCATCTCCTCCAACGTGCTGGCCGGCTACAAGTCGAAACTGATCGACCGCATCAAGCCCTCGCTGGTGCTCGATGTCGGTGGCCAGAAGATCGGCATCGTCGGCGCGGTCACCAACGACACGGCCGAAATCTCCTCGCCGGGCGACAACGTGCTGATCGGGATCGACGTCGATACGATCACCACCGCTGTCCAGGACCTGAAGAAGCAGGGTATCGACAAGATCGTCGCGCTCACCCATGTCGGCTATCCGCGCGACCTCGCCGTCATTGCGAAGATCCCGGATGTCGACGTGGTTGTCGGCGGCCATTCGCACAGCCTCTTGTCCAACACGGCCGAGAAGGCCGAAGGCCCCTACCCGACGATGGTCGACAATCCCGGCGGCTACAAGGTGCCCGTCGTTCAGGCCGGATCCTACAGCAAGTATCTTGGGGACCTCGTCGTCACCTTCGATGACAGCGGCGTCGTCAAGTCGGCCAAGGGCGATCCCATCCTGATCGATTCCAAGATCAAGCCGGACCAAGCGGTCCTCGCGCGCATCAAGGAACTGGCAAAGCCGATCGAGGAGCTTAAGACCAAGATCATCGGCAAGACCGACGCGCCGATCGACGGAAGCCGCGAATCCTGCCGCGCCCGCGAATGCCAGATGGGCGACCTCGTGACCGATGCCATGCTTGACCGCGTCAAGGGCCAGGGCGTTACCATCGCCATCACCAACGGCGGCGGCCTCAGGGCCTCGATCGATGCCGGCGACGTCTCGATGGGCGAAGTGATCACCGTTCTGCCCTTCCAGAACACGCTCTCGACCTTCCAGATCAAGGGCGCCGATATCGTTGCAGCGCTTGAAAACGGCGTAAGCCAGATCGAGGAAGGGGGCGGTCGCTTCCCCCAGGTGGCCGGCCTTAAGTTCGCCTTCGACAGGTCCAAGCCCGTCGGCAGCCGTATTTCGAACGTCGAGGTCAAGGAAGGCGAAGCCTTTGTCGCGCTTGATCCGGCCAAGGCCTACAATGTCGTCTCCAACAACTATATGCGAAATGGCGGCGACGGCTACAGCATCTTCAAGACCAAGGCCGAGAACGCCTATGACTACGGTCCGGGCCTTGAGACGGTGCTCGCCGACTACCTGGCGGCCCACAACCCCTACAGGCCAATGACCGACGGGCGCATCACCGAAATCGCCGCTGCGACCGAGATCAAGCCCTCGGCGCAGGCAAGCACCGACACCACCGCACAGACTGCAACCCCGGATGTCAAGCCGGCCGAGCAGACCAAGACGGAAACCGCAACGCCGGAAGCCAAGCCGGCAGCAGAAGCGGCGGCAGGGGCAGAAACCAAGCACGTCATTGCCAAGGGCGATACGCTCTGGGGCCTGGCCAAGGCCATCTACGGCAATGGCGAGCTCTGGAAGACGATTGCTGCTGCCAACGGCAATCCGGTTCCGGAAAAGCTGGAAATCGGCAAGGAGCTGCAGATTCCCGCCAAGTAAGACAATATGTCTCTTGTCCAAGGACCGGTCCGGGCTTTCCCGGGCCGGTTTTTCTTTTTAAGAACGGCATGAATCGCCGGGCTGCCTGCACCATATAGCAGGCACGCCCACTTACCCGCAGGATATCCGCATGACCGCGACCGACATCACCGCCCCGAACCATCCGCCTGTCAAATTCGGGAAAGTGGGCGTTTTGCTGGTCAATCTCGGCACGCCCGACGGCACCGACAAGGTCTCGATGCGGCGCTACCTCAAGGAATTCCTGACGGATCGGCGCGTCATCGAATGGTCGCCGTTCTTCTGGTATCCGATCCTGTTCGGCATCGTTCTCAACAGCCGTCCTGCCAAGGTCGGCAAGGCCTATGCGACGATCTGGAACAAGGACCTGAACGAGAGCTACCTGCGCACCTACACCCGCAACCAGGCAGAACTCATGGCGAAATCCCTCGCCGATCTGCCTGATGTGCGTGTCGACTGGGCCATGCGCTACGGCCAGCCGTCGATCCGGTCGAAGATGGAGGAACTGCACAAGGACGGCTGCGAAAGGATCCTCGTCTTCCCGCTATACCCGCAATATGCGGCCGCGACCACGGCGACCGTCAATGACGAGGCCTTCAAGGCACTCCTGAAAATGCGCTGGCAGCCAGCCCTGCGCACGGCAGCGCCCTACCACGACGATCCCGTCTATATCGATGCCTTGGCCAACTCGATCACCAGCCACCTCGCCACGCTCGACTGGCAGCCGGAAGTGGTGCTCGCCTCATTCCACGGCATCCCGCAGTCCTATTTCGACAAGGGCGACCCCTATTACTGTCAGTGTCAGAAGACCGCCCGGCTCTTGCGCGAAAAGCTCGGCTGGCCGAAGGAAAAGCTGCAGGTCACCTTCCAGTCGCGTTTCGGGCCTGAGGAATGGCTGCAGCCCTATACCGACAAGACCGTCGAGAAACTGGCTCAGCAAGGCACCAGGCGCATCGCCGTCATCAATCCCGGCTTCGTCTCGGACTGCCTGGAAACGCTGGAGGAAATCGCCGAACAGGCGGCCGAGAGCTTCCATCACAACGGCGGCGAGAAATTCACCCATATCCCCTGCCTCAACGACGGCGCCGACGGCATGAAGGTGCTTGAGACCGTGGTGCGCCGGGAGCTTCGGGGCTGGGTCTGACCACCTTCACTGGCCAGGGGCGAACCGCAGGTCAGGGTCGGGGTGACCGTGGCGTCACCGCGCCCTCTCCCCACCCGCAACCTCGTCGCCAGCCCCCTAAAACAGAGCCGCAACAGCGCCGAAGAAACTCCACCAGTCCTTGCAAATAACCCTGCCAACTGTCACGTCTTGTCCTAGAGTGCATCAACAACAGGATGCGCCCAACAGGAGAACACCCAATGCCACTGGCCGGACTGGATATTGCCGTTATCGTACTTGTGGTCCTTGCCGTTCTGGTCATTTTCAAAGGCGTAAAAACCGTCCCTCAAGGCTACCGCTACACCGTCGAACGTTTCGGCCGATACACGAAAACCCTTGAGCCCGGCCTGAACATCATCATTCCGTTCATAGACGGCATTGGTGCCCGGATGAACGTGATGGAACAGGTGCTCGACGTGCCGACGCAGGAGGTCATCACCCGCGACAATGCGAGCGTCTCGGCCGACGCCGTCGCCTTCTACCAGGTGCTGAACGCCGCCGAGGCCGCCTATCAGGTCTCCAGTCTTGAAACCGCCATCCTCAACCTCACCATGACCAATATCCGCTCCGTCATGGGCTCGATGGACCTCGACGAGCTGCTGTCGAACCGCGACACGATCAACGACAAGCTGTTGCGCGTCGTCGATGAAGCCGTCGGCCCCTGGGGCATCAAGGTTACCCGCGTCGAGATCAAGGACATCCAGCCGCCGAAGGATCTGGTCGACGCGATGGCGCGGCAGATGAAGGCGGAGCGCGAAAAGCGCGCCCAGGTGCTCGAAGCCGAAGGCTCGCGCAACGCCCAGATCCTGCGCGCCGAGGGCGCCAAGCAATCGGCGATCCTCCAGGCCGAGGGCCAACGGGAAGCTGCCTACCGCGAGGCCGAAGCGCGCGAGCGCCTCGCCGAAGCCGAAGCCAAGGCCACCAGGATGGTGTCGGAAGCGATCGCTGCCGGCGACGTGCAGGCGATCAACTACTTCGTCGCGCAAAAATACACCGAAGCGATGGCCTCGATCGGCACTGCCCCGAATTCGAAGGTCGTGCTGATGCCGATGGAAGCCTCCTCGCTGATCGGCTCGCTCGGCGGCATCGGCGCGATCGCCAGGGAGGTGTTCGGCGATGGCGGTACGCCGGCTCCCTTGCGGCAAGCGACGCCACGCACGACGCCCGTGCGCAATCCATTCGCAACACCGCAACAGGAAAGCTGATCCATGATCGAGCGCATCATCCTTGAACTTGGTCCCTGGGGTTGGTGGGCATTGGGTCTGGTGCTGCTGGCAGCCGAAGTCGTGGCGCCCGGCATGTTCCTCGTCTGGATCGGCATAGCCGCCATTCTGACCGGCGCCGTCTCGCTGCTGCTCTGGGAAGCCAGCTTCTGGGTCTGGCAGGTGCAGCTGGTATTCTTCGCCCTCCTTGCCGTCCTCGCGGTTTTTGTGGGACGCCGCCTCATTGCCCGCTCGGACGCGTCGGACGAGCCGCTCCTCAACCAGCGTGGCGCCCGGCTGATCGGCCGTACCGCCGTACTGGAAAAGCCGATCACCGAGGGCCGCGGCCGGATCCGGCTCGACGACACGACATGGACCGTCAGCGGACCGGATCTTCCCGCCGGTGCGCGTGTCAAGGTAACCGGCAGCAGCGGCGGCCGGCTGACCGTGGAAAGCGCCTGAAATTAAAGCCGAAAGCCGTTTCGGAAAGAAACGGTTAACCACATCCGTTTACGGTTGCGCAACACTGGTAAACGGATTCCCGGGCATTCGGCAGATGGCGCCAATCTTTCCACGAACGAAGAGGACTTGCGTCCCGCGCCCGGCCGCGGTTGCGTGGGCCGTCGCCGGCTGTACGCTGCTTTCGCCCCATCTGGTTTTCGCCCAGGCCTTTTTGCCTGCATCTGACGACGCCGACACGACAACCGTCAGCAGCACTGCAACAACAACAACCGGCACCGCCGCAGCCAATGCGACCACACCGGGCTCCGCGGCCGGCCAGGACCCTGTAGCTACGCTGACCACCGGTTCGATCAGCACCGATTCCGGCGAACCGCTGCTCAATGATCCCACCATCGATGAAGACTTGACCCGCACCAATCTGCGCGAAAGCACCGTCGATGGCCTGCGGTCGCAACTCGATCTCGACCGCAACGATGCGCCCGGCGTCCGGCTTGGCAGCTTCGTCCTGAAACCGACCCTTGGCCAGACCTTCAATTACGAAAGCACCAAGACCGGCGGTTCGAAGCAAAGCCGCAGCTATCTCGAAACCGGCATGAAGGGCACTCTGACCTCCGATTGGTCGCGCCACCAGTTGACCGTCACCGGCGAAGGCACCTGGCAACGCAACGTCTCCGGCTCCGGCGAAACCGAACCGACCGCCGACATGGAGGCGGCCCTTCGCCTCGACATCGGCAACGACACCACGGGGACGCTGAAGGCCGGCTATCATTTCGAGCGCGAGGATGCGACCGATCCGAACGCGATCAGCGATGCCAGCTCGCAGTCGGGCGTCAACCAATATACGCTCGGCGCCGGCATTGCGCATGACTTCGGCATCCTGCGCGGCTCTGCCAAGGTGGATTACGACCGCTACGTCTATGGCGATGTGGATCTCAGCGACGGCTCGACATTGTCGCAGGAAGACAGGAACCGCAACGCAGGCGCAGTCACGGTGCGCGTCGGCTATGACCTTTCGCCGGCGCTCATCCCGTTCATCGAAGCCTCGGCCGGAAAATCGATCTACGACCTGCGCACGGACACCTCCGGTTTCGAGCGATCCTATGACAGCTACGGCGGCCGGGCCGGCGTCGAGGTCGATCTCGGCGAAAAGCTCAACGGCGAAATCGCGCTCGGCTATCAAACCTACCGGTTCGACGACAATCGCCTCGAAGACCTAGACGGCGTCACCATCGACGGCCTGCTCAACTGGTCGCCGCAACGCGGCACGGACATAACATACGGCATTTCCACCGGCATCGAACCCTCCACCACCCCCGGCGACAGCGGCGCGCTCGCCTATACGCTAAGCAGCAAGGCGACGCATGAACTGCGCTCGAACCTCGTGGCCCGCCTGTCGAACAGCCTGACGTTCCGAAACTATCCGTCCGGCAGCGTTTCGGAAGACCAGAGGGTCTGGCTGGCGGGCGCCGGCTTGACCTGGGACCTGAACCGCTATCTCGCCCTCACCGGCGATGTCGGATACGAACGCACCACGCAGGATACCGCCCCATCGACCAATATTGCCCGCGTGGGCGTCGGCCTGACGTTGCGGCGCTAACAACAGCCCCCCGCCTGCGCGGCATACGGGGGTTCCATGCATGTCCGGCGGGTTACTGCAGCTTCGAAACCAGCGCCTTGAACTGGGCTTCGACGGCCGGGCGGATATCGGCGCGCTCGAGGGCGAAGGCAACGTTGGCAAGGATGAAACCGTCCTTGGCGCCACAGTCATAGGTGTTGCCGCGGAACACGTAGCCGGCGAAATCCTGGGACCGAAGCAGCTTGAGCATGCCGTCCGTGAGCTGGATCTCATTGCCGGCGCCACGCTCCTGGTTTTCCAGGATAGAGAAGATTTCCGGCTGCAGGATATAGCGGCCGTTGATGAAGAAGTTGGACGGTGCCGTTCCCTTGGCCGGTTTTTCGACCATGCCGGTGATGCGGAAGCCGTCGCCGATCTTTTCGCCAACGCCGACAATGCCGTATTTGTGCGCCTGGTCGGGTTCGCACTCCTCCACCGCTATGATGTTACCGCCGCTCTGAGAATAGAGATCCATCATTCCCTTCATGCAACCCGGCTCGCCGCGCATGATCATGTCGGGCAAAAGCAGCGCGAAGGGTTCGTTGCCGACGATCTCGCGGGCGCACCAGACGGCGTGACCAAGCCCCAGCGGCTCCTGCTGGCGCGTGAAGCTCACCGAGCCCGCCTTGGGCAGTTGCTGCGCCAGAAGCGTCATCTCGGCCTTCTTGCTGCGCTCGCGCAACGTCTGCTCGAGCTCGAAATGAATGTCGAAATAGTCCTCGATCACGTGCTTGTTGCGGCCGGTGACGAAAACGAAATGTTCGATGCCTGCCTCCAGCGCCTCGTCGACGACATACTGAATGATGGGCTTGTCGACGACCGTCAGCATTTCCTTCGGCACGGCCTTTGTTGCCGGGAGAAATCTCGTCCCAAGCCCCGCCACGGGGAATACGGCCTTACGAACCTTGCGCTTGTCAGTCATTGACATCTCCAGAATCACGAACAGTGCGATTTAAAACGGGGTAAATTGGTATGAATAGGGATTAAATGGCAAATTGCTATTTTTTTGCGAAGCAAGACGGTTCCACCCATTCATGGTAAAGAATTTGTTGACTTCATTTTCGTAAGCTTCCCACTCTGGCGGTTGCATTTTGGCTGAACGGCCCGAAAATGGAACCACATGCATGTAACCTATGCGTGAAGCTTGGCTCTAATACTGTAAATTTGCGCGCTTCAGACTCATGGTGCCTGGCAGCGCGCCGAGCAACGGAAACGACAGCTGATGACAAAGACCCGAAAAGATCTCCTTTGCCGTGCCGCAGCCGCGTTCATCACAGCCACAGCCTTGTTTGCCTCGTCCCCCGCCCGGGCGGATGCCGGTTTCGAGACCTGGATCAACAGCTTCTATGCCACCGCGGCAAAGAGCGGGATCAGCAAGGCCACCTATCGACAAGCCTTCGCCGGTATCAAGACGCCCGATCCGGACGTGCTTGAGAAAGCACGCTACCAGCCCGAATTCAAGCACAAGATCTGGGAATATATCGATAGCCGCGTAAACCCCTATACGCGCAAGATCGGGCAGGAAATGGCGGTCAAGCATGGCCGGACCCTCGCTGCCCTCGAGCGCCACTTCGGCATCGACAGGAACATTCTTCTGGCGATCTGGTCGATGGAATCCAACTATGGCGCGGTCCTGGCAAAGGACGAGCGGCTTCACTATGTCCCGCGCGCTTTGGCCACGCTTGCCTATGCCGATCCGAAACGGGCCAAATACGCCAAGACGCAGCTGATCGCTGCCCTGAAGATCCTGCAGAACGGCGATGTCGGCCCGCGCGACCTGAACGGCTCCTGGGCCGGCGCCATGGGCCACACGCAGTTCATTCCGACCAGCTATCTGCTCTACGCCATCGACGCCGATGGCAATGGCCACAAGGACATCTGGAACTCCGTGCCGGATGCGCTGGCAACCGCTGCCAATCTGTTGAAGAAGAATGGCTGGCAGCCCGGCCAGACCTGGGGCTATGAAGTGGCCCCGCCCCGCGACGGCAGCCAGTATGCCGGCCAGACGAAGACGCTGGCACAGTGGGCCGCCCTCGGCTTTACCCGCCCGAACGGCAAGGGCTTCCGCAACGGCGACCAGCGCGCGGAGCTGAAAATGCCCGGCGGCGCCGGCAGCCCGGGGTTCCTGATGACCAAGAACTTCTTTGTCATCAAGCGCTATAACGCCTCCGATTCCTATGCGCTCGGCGTTGGCCTGCTTGCCGACGAAATCGCCGGCTATGGCGGCATGCAGCAGGCCTGGAGCCGTCCGGACGGCTCGCTCGACATCAAGCAGAAGTTCGAGCTTCAGTCGCGGCTGAAGCAGCTCGGCTATTATGACGGCGAAGTCGACGGCAATTTCGGCTCCGGCTCCAAGGCCGCCATTCAGGCCTTCCAGAGCCGCAACGGCCTCGCACCGGACGGCGAACCGACGCAGCATCTGTTAAAGGCTCTGCGCAACTAGCCCTCAATTGCGGCGCATTCCTGCGCCACGATCGACGGATAAGGTCCTAAAGGGAGCCGATGCGCATTGGCTTTAGCGCGAAAGACGCCCGGTACGGTTCATGAGCACGAAGACGATGGCATTCAGACGCGGCATGAAGTGGCTGCTCAATAGCCTGATCGTCGTTGCGGTCGGCGTCACGGCATTCGTGATCGAACCGCCACGACAGGCCGGCGCCCAGGAGCGCCGGTCGATCCTCGACATGCTGTTCGGCTTCGGCCGGCGGCGGCCGCCGCCGGTCTATGAAGACGTTCCGATCTACGAGCCCCGGCAGCGGCAGCCGCAGCAACAGCGGCAGCGGCCGCGAAAGGTAAAGCAGAAGGCCAAGCCCGCACCGGTCGAGCCCGCCCCCGTCGTGGTGGAAAAACTGGACAATGCCAAGAAGGTGCTGGTCGTCGGCGACTTCATGGCTGGCAGCCTCGGCGACGGGCTGAAGACCGCATTTGAAACAACCCCCGGCATTGTCATCGAAACCCGCGCCAACGGCTCCTCCGGCCTGGTGCGCGAAGATTATTTCAACTGGCCGGAAAGCCTGCCGGCCTATGTCGCCGAGATAAAACCGTCGATCGTCATCGTCAGCCTCGGTGCCAACGAACGCCAGCAAATGTCGATCGATGGGGAAAAGGAAAAATTCCGCACGGATCGCTGGCTTGCCGAATATACCCGCCGCACCAGCGCCTTTGCGGCGCTTGCCCGCAACGGGAATATCCCCCTGCTCTGGGTCGGCATGCCGCCCTTCCAGTCCACCGCGATGACCGCCGACATGGTTACGTTGAACGGCATCTTCCGCACGGAAACGGAAAAGGTCGGCGGCACCTTCATCGACATATGGGACGGCTTCGTTGACGAGGGCGGCAAATTCGTCATGACCGGCTCTGACATCAACGGCCAGCAGGTCCGCCTGCGCGGCTCGGACGGCATCAACCTGACCAAGGCCGGCAAGCGCAAGCTCGCCTTTTACGTCGAGAAGGACATCCGCAAGCTGCTCGGCGATGCCGCCGCCTCGACGCTGGACGTTCCGGGCGCCGCCGGCCTCAAAGACCTCGTCGTCGCTGCTCCGACCGCCAACGAAGATATCATCCAGACCCAACCGATCAGCCTCGACGACCCCAATCTGGACGGCGGCGCGAGCCTTCTCGACGGCGCGACGGCGCTCACCAGCAACGGCAAAAGCCCACGCGACCGCCTCGTCGAAAAAGGCGAGGTCGCCGATGCTCCGATCGGACGCGTCGACGACTTCCGCCTGGCAAAGCCGCAGACGGTGATCAGCAACCCAGTGATCCGGAATTGAACGAAGGCAACGTGGCGTGCGAACCTCGCAGCAGGCGTCGTTGACTTGACGACGGCGTCGGTTTCCGTTACATGTAACAGGAATCGGAGGACTTCGAGCCATGCCGACGCCTGTCAATCAGCGGGTCCAAAAGCGCCGGGAGAGTCTCCGCGCAGCAGGACTGCGGCCTTTGCAGATATGGGTTCCCGACACGCGGCGACCAGGATTCGCGGAGGAATGCCGCCGTCAATCGCTATTGGTGGCGAAGGCCGACGTGCTCGATCAAGACCTGCGGGACTTCATGGACGCAGCCCTTGCCGAACTGGATAGCGACAGCGCATGAGGCGGGGCGACCTTGTGACGGTTGCGATGCCCGGCGATTTCGGTAAGCCGCGTCCCGCCCTGGTTATTCAGTCAGATCAATTCGATCGCACCGCTACAGTCACGGTCCTTTTGATTTCCAGCACGCTGGTCGATGCGCCCTTGATCCGGGTGATCACATATCCGACTCCCGGAAACGGGCTTCGCAAGGCATCACAGATCATGATTGACAAGGTCATGACCGTAAAGCGCGACAGGCTGGGAGAGGCGTTCGGCCGGATCGACGACGAAACAATGATCGCCGTCAATCGGTCCCTAGCCCTGTTCTTTGGCTTCGCCTGATCGTTGCCGTTGCCAACGTGACCATGCGACACCCTCCGGTGGCGCCTCGACGAATTCCGCCTGGCAAAGCCCGTCAGCAACCCGGTCATCCGGCATTAGCGAGAGGCAACGGGTCTGCGGTCTGCCCCGCAGCATCCCCGGATTTGACGGAAAATCCCGAGGCGAGGACGCGGAATGCCTCGACGGCCTTCGGCAACACGTCCTGCGGGTTTTCGCTGGCAGCGATCCATAATGCCGCGTTCAGCGCCGCGCCACTCAGGAGCCGGGCTGCCGCTTCGGCATCGACCGGCTTGACCACCCCCTGCGCAATCAGTCGCTCCACGGCCCGCTTGGTGACCTGCAGGCAGCTGTTCTGACTGGGCCATTGAGACGGATCGCCCAGCACGGCGGGTCCGTCGAGCAGAACGATACGCTGGACTTCCGGATCAAGCGCCATCTCGATATAGGCCACCCCTTCCGAAAGCAGGCGCTGCCAATCATCTCCCGCGCGAGCTCCAATTTCCTGCGCGCGCGATGCCATTTCCGAATCGATCTGGTCGACGACCGCCGCCAGAAGCCCGCGTTTGTCCCCGAAGTTGTGATAGAGCGCGCCGCGCGTCAGTCCGGCATCGGCGGTCAGTTCATCCATCGACGCAGCGGAATATCCTTTTTCGGCAAATGCCTTGCGACCCGCGGCAATCAACTTTGCCCGGTTCTGCTCCATCGTTTCGGCGCGCTTGTTCGCCATTTTCGATAATTCCACATACGCATCGTATATTAATTTGACATACGGGTCGTATATCAGTATCTGCATACGCACCGTATATCAAAGGGAGCCGCGTGTGAAGGGCAGCCCGCAGGCTGGCGCTCCCCCACAAAGGAAGGATCAGACATGATTGAACGACAGGCAGTCTTCCCCGCCAACCGGCACGCTCTCTACGAGGCGCATGGCTATTCGGCGGCAATCCGTTCCGGTGACCTGCTGTTCGTTTCCGGGCAGGTCGGCAGTCGCGCCGACGGAACACCTGAACCGGATTTCGAACAGCAGGTGAAACTGGCTTTCGACAACCTCAAGGCGACGCTGAACGCGGCAGGCTGCACGTTCGACGATCTGGTGGACGTAACCACCTTCCACACCGACCCCGAAAATCAATTCGGGGCGATCATGGCCGTCAAGCAGTCGATTTTCGAACGGCCGCCCTACCCGAACTGGACGGCTGTCGGCGTAAACTGGCTCGCGGGATTCGATTTCGAGATCAAGGTCATCGCCCGTATTCCTTCGAAATCATGACGCTGTTAACGTTTTTTGGGGGAAGCCGCAGACTTCCGGAATTGACGAGAAGCCTGCCGCAAACCGGACGAACAAACCCGGTTTTGCGGCAGTTCTCGTTCTTTTAGCCGGCGCATGGCATTGCCGGAAAGCCGCTTATCAGCGCGGCAGCACCGTCGACCCCATCAGCGCCTCGTCGATGGCGCGGGCCGCTTGGCGGCCTTCGCGGATCGCCCAGACGACCAGCGACTGGCCGCGGCGCACATCGCCGGCCACCCAGAGCTTGTCGACCGAGGTACGGTAGTCCTTGTCGTTGGCAACGACATTGGTCGAGCCGCGGCGGTCGGTGTTGATCTTCAGCTTGTCGCCGAGATCCTTCAGCACGCTGTCGGTGAACGGGCCGCTGAAGCCGATTGCGATGAAGGCGAGATCGGCCTTGATGACGAATTCCGTGCCGGCGATCGGCTTGCGGCGCTCGTCGACCTGGCAGCATTTGACGCCCGTCAGCATGCCGTCTTCGCCGACGAATTCGAGCGTCGCCACCTGGAACTCGCGCACGGCGCCTTCGGCCTGCGAGGACGAGGTGCGCATCTTCGTTGCCCAGAACGGCCAGACGGCAAGCTTGTCTTCCTTTTCCGGCGGCATCGGGCGGATATCGAGCTGGGTCACCTTGACGGCGCCCTGGCGAAAAGCGGTGCCGACGCAGTCGGATGCGGTATCGCCGCCGCCGACGACCACCACATGCTTGCCGCCGGCAAGGATCGGGTCCGACGGCCAGCCGACGCTGTCGATATTCTCGCGGCCGACGCGGCGATTCTGCTGGACAAGATAGGGCATCGCGTCATGCACGCCGGCGAGATCGACGCCCGGAATGCCGGCATCGCGCGGCGTTTCCGAACCGCCGCAATAGAGCACGGCATCATGGTCGGCCATCAGGCTTTCGACGGTGCGATCGACACCGACATTGACGCCGCAATGGAAGGTGACCCCCTCGCCGCGCATCTGGTCGACGCGGCGGTCGATGAAGTTCTTCTCCATCTTGAAGTCGGGAATGCCGTAGCGCAGCAGGCCGCCCGGCTTGCTCTCGCGCTCGAACACATGGACCTCGTGGCCGGCGCGGGCGAGCTGCTGCGCGGCTGCCATGCCGGCCGGGCCCGAGCCGATGATCGCCACCTTCTTGCCGGTCTTCACGACGGCCGGTTGCGGCACGATATAGCCCATTTCATAGGCCTTGTCAGCGATCGCCTGCTCGACGGTCTTGATCGCCACCGGCGCGTCCTCGAGGTTCAGCGTGCAGGCTTCCTCGCAGGGAGCGGGGCAGATGCGGCCGGTGAACTCCGGAAAATTGTTTGTCGAGTGCAGGTTGCGGATCGCCTCGTCCCAGTTGCCGTTGTAGACGAGATCGTTCCAGTCGGGGATCTGGTTGTGCACCGGGCAACCGGTCGGACCGTGGCAATAGGGGATGCCACAGTCCATGCAGCGCGCGGCCTGTTTCTGCACTTCCGGGTCCGACATCGGGATTGTGAATTCGCGGAAATGCCGAATGCGGTCCGATGCCGGCTGATACTTCGCCAGCTGCCGGTCGATTTCCATGAAACCTGTAACCTTACCCATGTTTCGTCCCTTATATCATAGAGGAGGCCACGCGGGACCCCAGTACCAGAAGGCGAAGCCGATCAGCGCCCCAGCACAATGAATTCCATATCGATCTCGCCGTTCGCCATGAACCGATCGCCGGAACAGCGACCGCGACACCCGCCGAAATCACCCGATGAATGGCAGCGCCGCGCGGCATTACTCCGCCGCAATGCCCATCCGCATGCGCTCCATCTCCTCCAGCGCACGCCGGTATTCCACCGGCATGACCTTGCGGAATTTCGGCCGGAACTCGACCCAGTGGTCGAGGATTTCCTTGGCGCGCGGCGAGCCGGTGTAGTGCAGATGGTTCGAGATCAGCTGGTAGAGCCGCTCGTCGTCATGGCGCGTCATGTCGCCGGACACATCCACCCTGCCCTTGTGCATGAGATCGCCGCCGTGATGATGCAGCTTCTCCAGCATGTCGTCTTCTTCCGGAACAGGCTCGAGCTCGACCATCGCCATGTTGCAGCGCTTGGGGAAATCGTCGCTCTCGTCCAGCACATAGGCGACGCCGCCCGACATGCCGGCCGCGAAGTTGCGGCCCGTCTCGCCAAGAACCACGACCACACCGCCGGTCATGTATTCGCAGCCGTGGTCGCCCACACCCTCAACGACGGCGATGGCGCCCGAGTTGCGCACGGCGAAGCGTTCGCCGGCGACGCCGTTGAAGTAGCATTCGCCGGAGATGGCACCGTAGAGCACCGTGTTGCCGACGATGATCGACTTCGCCGCGACGATCTTCGAGTTTTCCGGCGGGCGCACGACGATGCGGCCGCCCGAAAGGCCCTTGCCGACATAGTCGTTGCCGTCGCCGATCAGCTCGAAGGTGATGCCGCGCGCCAGGAAGGCGCCGAAGGACTGGCCGGCCGTGCCGCGCAGCTTCACGGAGATCGTGTCGTCCTTCAGGCCCTTGTGGCGATAGCGCTTGGCGACTTCGCCCGAGAGCATGGCACCGGCCGAACGGTCGACGTTCTTGATGTCGACCTCGATCGAGACCGGGGTCTTCGCTTCCAGCGCCGGCTGTGCGGCGGCAATCAGCTTGCGGTCGAGGATGTCGTGGATCGGATGGTTCTGCCTCTCGGTCCAGTAGGTCTTTTCCTTCGGCGCATCGACCTTGTGGAAGATGCGCGAGAAGTCGAGCCCATTGGCCTTCCAGTGCGAGATCATCGCGTCCTTCTCGAGCAGTTCGGAAAGGCCGATGATGTCGTCGAACTTGGCAAAGCCGAGCGATGCGAGGATTTCGCGCACTTCTTCGGCCACGAAGAAGAAGTAGTTGACCACGTGCTCCGGCGCGCCCTTGAAGCGCTTGCGCAGGACAGGATCCTGCGTCGCCACGCCCACCGGACAGGTGTTGAGGTGGCACTTGCGCATCATGATGCAGCCGGCGGCAATCAGCGGTGCCGTCGAGAAGCCGAACTCGTCGGCACCGAGCAGCGCGCCGATGATGACGTCGCGGCCGGTCTTCAGGCCACCATCGACCTGCAGCGCGATGCGCGAGCGAAGCCCGTTCAGCACCAGCGTCTGATGGGTTTCGGCAAGGCCGATTTCCCATGGGCTACCGGCATGCTTCAGCGAGGTGAGTGGCGAGGCACCCGTGCCGCCGTCGTAGCCGGAAATGGTGATGTGATCGGCGCGCGCCTTGGCAACGCCGGCCGCAACCGTGCCGACGCCGACTTCGGAAACGAGCTTCACCGAGACATCGGCTTGCGGGTTGACGTTCTTCAGGTCGTAGATCAGCTGCGCCAGATCCTCGATCGAATAGATGTCATGGTGCGGCGGCGGCGAGATCAGGCCGACGCCCGGCGTCGAATGCCGGGTCTTGGCAACCGTCGCATCGACCTTGTGGCCGGGCAGCTGGCCGCCCTCGCCTGGCTTTGCCCCCTGCGCCACCTTGATCTGCAGCATGTCGGCATTGACCAGATATTCGGTCGTCACACCGAAGCGGCCGGACGCCACCTGCTTGATGGCGGAGCGCTCGGGGTTCGGCGAACCGTCATAGAGCGGGAAATAGCGATCGCTCTCCTCGCCGCCTTCGCCGGTGTTGGACTTGCCGCCGATGCTGTTCATCGCGATCGCCAGCGTCGTATGCGCCTCGCGGCTGATCGAGCCGAAGGACATCGCCCCTGTCGAGAAGCGCTTGACGATGTTGACGGCCGGCTCGACCTCGTCGATCGGGATCGGCTTGCGGCCGAGCGCCTCGGCCGACCTGATCGAGAACAGGCCACGAATGGTGTTCATGCGCAGTGCGGCACCATTCACCATCTCGGCAAATTCGCGGTAGCGCTCGACGGCATTGCCGCGCACGGCATGCTGCAGCGAGGCAACCGCGTCCGGCGACCAGGCATGGCCTTCGCCGCGCATGCGGTAGGCATATTCGCCGCCGATCTCCAACGTGTTCTTGAGCAGCGGGTCCGGACCGAAGGCGGCCTGATGGCGGCGGAAGGTTTCCTCCGCGATCTCCGTCAGGCCGATGCCTTCGATCTGCGTTGCCGTACCGAAAAAGTACTTGTCGACAAGCTCCTGCTTCAGACCGACGGCATCGAAGATCTGGCCACCGCAATAGGACTGATAGGTCGAGATGCCCATCTTGGACATGACCTTGAGGATGCCCTTGCCGACTGCCTTGATGTAGCGGTAGACGACTTCGCTGCTCTCAACCTCCTTCGGAAACTCGCCGCGCTTGTGCATGTCGGTGAGCGTGTCGAAGGCGAGGTAGGGGTTGATCGCCTCGGCGCCATAGCCCGCGAGCAGGCAGAAATGGTGCACTTCGCGCGGCTCGCCGCTCTCGACGACGAGGCCGACGGAGGTACGCAGCCCCTTGCGGATCAGGTGATGGTGCACGGCAGCGGTCGCCAGAAGTGCGGGGATCGCGACGCGATCCGGGCCGATCTGGCGGTCGGACAGCACGATGATGTTGTAGCCGCCCTTGACGGCGGCTTCCGCCCGCTCGCAGAGCCGGTCGAGGATTTCCGGCATACCTTCGGCGCCACGCCCGACGTCATAGGTGAAGTCGAGCGTCTTGGTGTCGAACCGGTCTTCCGTGTGGCCGATCGAGCGGATCTTTTCCAGATCGCCATTGGTCAGGATCGGCTGACGCACCTCGAGCCGCTTGGCATGCGACATGCCGGCATGGTCGAGAATGTTCGGCCGCGGCCCGATGAAAGAGACGAGGCTCATCACCAGCTCCTCGCGGATCGGATCGATCGGCGGGTTGGTGACCTGCGCAAAGTTCTGCTTGAAATAGGTGTAGAGCAGCTTGGTCTTGTCCGACATTGCCGAAATCGGCGTGTCGGTCCCCATCGAGCCGATCGCTTCCTGGCCGGTCGTCGCCATCGGCGACATCAGGATCTTGGTGTCTTCCTGGCTGTAGCCGAAGGCCTGCTGGCGGTCGAGCAGCGACACGTCGCGGCGCAGCGCGCGCGGCTCGACGGGCTTCAGATCCTCCAGGATGAGCTGGGTGTTGTCCAGCCACTGGCGATAGGGGTGCTCGTTGGCGAGCTTCGACTTCACCTCCTCGTCGGAGATGATGCGGCCTTCCTCCATGTCGATCAAAAGCATCTTGCCCGGCTGCAGCCGCCACTTCTTGACGATGCTTTCTTCCTTCACCGGCAGGGTGCCGGCTTCGGACGCCAGGATGACGCGGTCGTCATCCGTGACGAGATAGCGGGCCGGACGCAGGCCGTTGCGGTCGAGCGTCGCGCCGATCTGCCGGCCATCGGTGAAGCAGACGGCGGCAGGCCCGTCCCACGGCTCCATCAGGGCAGCATGATATTCGTAGAAGGCCTTGCGTGCGGGCGCCATCAGCTGGTTGCCGGCCCAGGCTTCGGGAATGAGCATCATGACGGCATGCGACAGCGGATAGCCGCCCTGCACGAGGAATTCAAGCGCGTTGTCGAAGCAGGCCGTGTCCGACTGCCCCTCATAGGAGATCGGCCAGAGCTTGGAGATATCGTCGCCGAACAGGGGCGAGGACACCGAAGCCTGGCGCGCCGCCATCCAGTTGACGTTGGCGCGAAGCGTGTTGATTTCGCCGTTATGCGCGACCATGCGGTAAGGATGCGCCAGCTTCCACGAGGGGAAGGTGTTGGTCGAGAACCGCTGGTGAACGAGTGCGACTGCCGATTCGAAGCGCGGGTCGGACAGGTCCTTGAAATAGGCGGCCACCTGGTAGGCGAGGAACATGCCCTTGTAGACGATGGTCTTCGACGACAGCGATACCGGATAGAAACCGGTCTCGGCGCCATGGAACGCGTCATAGATACGGTTTGAGATCACCTTGCGCAGCGTGAACAGGCGGCGTTCGAACTCGGCGTTGGTCGCTGCATCGCGGCTGGCACCGATGAACACCTGCAGGTGGTGCGGCTCCGTCGCGGCGATCTCAGGTGCCTTTGACAATGAGGAATTGTCGACCGGAACCTCGCGGAAGCCAAGCAGCACCTGACCTTCTTCCGCAACGACGTCGGCGATCACCTGCTTGAAGTGGGCGATTTGCGCCTCGTCGCGAGGCATGAAGAGATAGCCGACGGCATAATCGCCGGCCTTCGGCAGGGTCACGCCCTGGAGCGCCATTTCCTCGCGGAAGAAGCGGTCGGGAATCTGCACGAGAATGCCCGCGCCGTCGCCCATCAGCGGATCGGCACCGACGGCGCCGCGATGCGTCAGGTTTTCAAGGATGAAGAGGCCGTCCTTGACGATCTGGTGCGACTTCTGGCCCTTCATATGCGCAACAAAGCCGACGCCGCAGGCGTCATGCTCGTTCGTCGGGTCATAGAGACCCTGTTTTTTCGGCAGGCCGGACGGGAATGCGGTGTTTTTCTCAACCGTCGCCGTTGGGCGCACAGTGTTGAGTCCAGTTTCGGTGGATGGCGTAAAGTCCGTCATCGTCTTCCTCCTGTTGACCCGGCCGAGCCGGATTTTCCGCAGTCCAGGCAGGCTTTCGCGGGCAAGTTTCCCGTTCCAGCCCGGCGCCGGCATTATCGTTGCATGATCCTGAGCCGGTCGCAAATGAAGCGTTTACTGCATCAGGCATGATGCTCGCGACCATCGCGATTGCCACGTCGGCCCGGACAGCGAGCGTCCGGCGCGGTTGACAATCGTCGGCCGGCCACCGCGTTTGCATGGGCGTTCCGGCGTCTTTCCGGTCTTGAGACCGAAATAGGACAGTCTTGCTGTCCTATTTCATAGGCTCTATGCCAGAAACCTCCCCGCACCGCAAGGGTACCAATATAAAATATTCCGGGAGATTTTGCCGAACATTGCGGTTAATTTCGCGTTTTTGTAATTTTCTTTCGCAATCCCGCGGTTTTCTTCAATTTGGTTTCAAACTGGTCTGACATTGTCCTTATCCGGCAATTCCGGATTGATTGCCGCTGGAGCATCTTTATGGTCGCGACCAGCCATCCCGCCGGAGCGTTTTGCCCGCAAACCACAGGACCACATCGATGATCTTTTCTTCCGACAACTGGGCGGGCGCCCACCCCGTGATTGCCGAAAGCCTGGTCAAAGCCGCCAGCGGCTACGCCTCCGCCTATGGCACCAGCGACCTCGACAAGAAGGTTGAGAAGACCCTTTCGGAGATTTTCGAACGCGATGTCGCCGTCTTCTTCGTCGCCACCGGAACGGCGGCCAATTCACTGGCGCTTTCCAGCGCCAACCGCCCGGGCGGCCATGTCTTCTGCCATCGCGAGGCGCATGTGAATGTCGACGAATGCGGCGCGCCGGAATTCTTCTCGCACGGCAGCCGCATGACCCCGGTGGACGGCTCGTTGGGCAAGATCGATCCCGTAAAACTGGAGGCCGAGATCAGGCGCTTCCCGCCCGGCTTCGTCCATGGCGGACAGCCGATGGCGATCACGATGACGCAGGCCACCGAGGCGGGCACGGTTTACAGTCTCGACGAGATCGACGTGATCGCGCATATCGCCCGGAAATTCAAACTGCCCCTGCACATGGACGGTGCGCGCTTCGCCAATGCGCTGGTGACGCTCGACGTCACCCCGGCTGAAATGACCTGGAAACGTGGCATCGACCTGCTCTCCTTCGGCGGCACGAAGAACGGCTGCTGGTGCGCCGAGGCGCTCATCCTGTTCGATACCGCCAAGGCCAGTCAGATGCACTATCTGCGCAAGCGCTCCGGCCAGCTCTTCTCCAAATCCCGCTTCATCGCCGCCCAGTTCGATGCCTATCTCGCAGGAGGCCTCTGGCTGGACCTTGCCCGCCACGCAAACGGCATGGCGAATCGGCTGGCCGAGGGCATCGAAGCATCGAACGGCGCAAGGCTTGCCTGGCCGAGCGGCTCCAATGAACTCTTCGTCATCCTGAAGAAGGACACCGCAAAAAAGCTGGAAGAAGGGGGCGCCGTCTTCTACGACTGGCCCGTGCCATACACCCTGGCGGGATCGATCGCGGCCGATGAAGGCCTCTATCGCCTGGTCACCAGCTTCGCGACGTCGAGGGAGGACGTCGAGCAATTCATTGCGGCTTGCTAAACCCGGCCCGCGGGTCTACCGGCACAACAGGAGGAAGAGCGGACCAAAGGGGCCCGCGGTCGCCGGCGTCCAGCGCCGGGGATCAGGCCCTGGGAAGACGGCTCTTGAGTTTCATGACCCTGCCATAGGCGGCAACGATCGCGTTACGCACCGCGGGGTCTTTTGCGGCCGCCGCCTCCAGAATGGCGGTCACTTTCGCATCGATCTGCGGATCGACCGATTTGGCATTGCCAAAGACGATGATGTCGTTGCCGGCAAGCACCGCGCCAACGACCGCATCCTTCAGCGCAAACCGGCCGCTGACCGCCGCCATCTGCAGATCGTCGGAAATGACGGCACCGCGAAAGCCGAGCCGTTTCCGCAACAGACTGCGCAGCACGCCCGGCTCGAGGCTGGCCGGCAGCCTGCGGGATCCCGTCTGGAATTTTGCGTCGTACATATGCCCGCTCATCACCAGGTCCGCATAGCCCTGAGAGATGAGGGTGCGGAACACCTCGATCTCCGCCGGTTTCGACGTTTCGGTAACATCCGTCCAGCCGTCGTGGCTGTCGCGGCGACTAGAGCCATGGCCCGGGAAATGCTTCAGCGCCGTCAGCACGCCCTGCTCGCGGTGGCTTTCCACGAAGGCGGCGCAATACTGCACCACCGTCGCCGGATCGGCAGAAAAGCTCCGGCCGAGACGGCCGATGACCGGGTTATCAGGATTGACGTCGAGATCGGCGACAGGGCCGAGGTTGAGGTTGAACCCCCACCGGCGCAGATGGCTGGCCAGATTGCCATAGGTCTCATAGGCATCCCGCGGTGTCGTTCGACCTGCGACCGAGCGCGCCGACGGCACCTGCGGAAAACCGGCTTTCGCCGACGCCCGCTGGATGGCGCCGCCTTCCTGATCGATGGCAATCAGCAAAGGCCGGCCAGCGGAGCGCTGCAGCGCCCTGTTCATCGCGCTGACGCGCGCGCGACCGGCAATATTGCGCTGGAGGTAGAGCACACCGGTAATGCGCCCCCGCCGCGCCTTTTCCAGGATGTGGCGAAAGGCCGGATCGTCGACCGAGGCCCCCTCGAAACCGACCATGATCATCTGCCCGATCATGAGGGCGAGATCGGTTTCGGAGGCGGGCGTGGCAGCCGGCGCAGGCGTCTCCTGCGCAAGCGGCGCCGAGCCCCCGATCGAGCCAAGGAAAAGGAGAGCGATGAAGGCGACGGCTCGCAGCATGCGGTTCCCCTGATCAAGTCTCTCGACACCACCTGACGCGCGGCCGGTCCAGGCCACCGGGCAGGATCGCGGCATCCGCTCTAATCCTTGGGCAGCGCCGGCACCACCCTGAAGGGCGAAACCTGTTCCTCGGCGCGGCGGGCAGAAACGACGCCCCGCGCATCGACGCTGTTTCCGGCATAGCCACCCTTCAGCCAGCACTTGTTCCGCTTTGCCCGGCTGGCGAAGGAGAGCGCGGTGCACCGGTTGTCGCTCCGGCAGTTCTGGAAGCAGGCCGCATAGCTACGATCGTTTGTCGGGCCGAGATCGATCGCCCGGATATCCGCCGACACCATCAGTTCCCACTGGATGCTGATCACCGGCGGCGGTTCGCTGCGCCCGGCCTTGAAGAAGTAGCCGCCGGTCACCCCATCGGCCCGTTGCGCCACCTCATAGCTGCCCTTCAGGAAGCAACGCTGGGCCTTGGCGTTGTAGGTGAACATCCGGCAGGCGAGATTGCTGCCACACAGCGCCGCACATTGATCCGCGCTCTGCACCTTCAGGCCGCTGTCATAGAGGTCGCCGCCGAAGAAATCGATATTGGCATAGGTCGCCATGAACCAGGCCTTCTGCTCGCTTTGCTCCGGAGTGCGTTGCATGGCGCCGTTGAATTCGCCGGGCGTGTTCAGCGCCAGTTCCGTCGCCTCGCCCGGCTCGTGCGCGCCTTCGTCGGCGGTGATCTTGGCGATCCTCGCCTGGGCGAGGTCCGCATAGACCGTTCCGGGGAACATCCGCACGATCGTCTCCATGTCCGTGCGGTTGTTGCTGGTGCTGACGGCTTCCCAGGCGACACGCGCCTTGTCGATCTCGCTGCGCACGTCGTTCTGTCCCGCCGCCTCAGCGCCGCCCTGCCCGGTCTTTTGTCGTTGCGCCGCTGCCTCCTCGGTTTCGGCCATGGTCAGGTTTTCGGCAGGCAGCGAGCCGTATTTGAAGGGTTCCTGCCTGCCGCCGGTGTCCTTCATGACGTCGTCGCGCACATGCCGAAGCATGAAATCGACATCGAGACCGGGCTGCACGATGTGCTTCAACAGCGCCTTGGTAAAGGGGCTGTTGCGCTCGCTCCCGTCGCTCGCCGTCGTCCCGCCCTTGGCGGCAAAGGCAACGACGGTGCCCTCATTGGGTTCGATCGGCGCAAGTCCCCGGCCCAGCGCCGAACGGCTTGCGCCGGGACGTGACTGGAGTTTCTTCAGGAACGGATTGTTGCGGCAGGCATCGAGGAAAACGATACGCAGCCGCGAGGCGCCGTTGACCGCATTGAGAACCAGGTCCAGCGGCAGCGCCTGGAACGCGATCTGGCTTTCATTGTCGAGCCGCGCATCGATCGGGATGAGATAATTGGTGCCGGACATTTCGATGCCGTGGCCGGCATAGAACACGGCAGCGATTTCCGCCTGGTCCGCGAACTGGGTAAATTCCATCAGCGCGTTTCGCAGCGAATTGTAGTCGAGATCGAACTTGACGATGACCTTGAACCCGATGCGCGACAGGACTTCGGCCATATCCTCGGCGTCGTTCTGCGGATTGACGAGCGCTGCCTCGTTCGCATATCGGGAGTTGCCGATGACGAGAGCCACCTTCTTGTCCGACTGCGCTTCAGCCACTTCGCACGTCACAACAAGAGCCACGGCCGCCAAAACCAGCAGCATCACGACGCGAACCCTGAAAAGCTCCAGGCCTGACACGGCTACTCCCCCCATGCGGGATCGGGACGCCGAACAACCGAACCGCGCACATCGTTCAGATTGACACAATTGCGGCAGGAATCAACGCCGCTGACTCAATGACGAATCAGCAGGAAAAATGAGCCAAATAAAAAACGGCGCCCTTCCGGACGCCGCTTCTTCATCTGGTGATCGATGCGCAAGGCTTACTTGGCAGCTGCCTCGACCTGGGTCGCCTCGATCTGCTTCGGCTGCGATGTCGCAGCGCTGATTTCGATGCGGCGCGGCTTGGCGGCTTCGGGGATCTCGCGCAGGAGATCGATGTGAAGCAGGCCGTGCTTCAGCGAAGCGGACTGGATTTCCACGTGATCGGCGAGCTGGAAGCGGCGCTCGAAGGCGCGCTTGGCGATGCCGCGATACAGGAACTGGTTTTCCGGGGTCTTTTCTTCGCTCTTCTCACCCTTGACGGTCAGCGTGTGCTCTCGCGCTTCGATCGAAAGCTCGGTTTCATCGAAGCCGGCGACGGCCATGGTGATCCGGTAGGTGTTTTCACCGGTCCGCTCGATGTTGTACGGCGGATAGGTTTGCGACTGGTCCGGCTGGCCGAGACTGTCAAGCATGGTGAAGAGACGATCGAAGCCGACCGTGGAACGATACAGGGGGGAAAAATCAACGTGACGCATGGTGTCCTCTTGAGAGCAACTGTTAGCGATCATGGCCTTGTCACCCCGAAAAGCGGCGATGGCAAAGCCGGTTAGACGGGCCCGCCTTCGGCGCCCGCAACGATGAGATGGGGATTGTTTTTCCGGCCTTCAAGACCCCGGAAAACAAGTTCGGGCTGCCGGAAACAAGGGCCTTTTTCGGTAAACGCAGGATGAACGGTCGGTTCGTCTTGCGTTCAGCTTGAGCCGGCTAGATTGGCACGATCGGAAGACAAGGCGGGCAGCACGGTCAACGTCCCTTCTCCCGCAGGCTGCCCTGCCCGGCCGACCGACTGTCTCTGGCCGGGAACGGTAAACCTGTCCCCCACCGTTTCCGGCCCTTTTTCTTTGACGGCTGGTGCGCGCTCGCCTATCCCTTGATGCGCAGGCCTGCACCCTTCCTTAATCGGAATCTTTCAAGGTTGGGTCCTGAGTATCCAGTGCTATCAGCACGCAACTTGAGAGCGCCGCCGGACCGACCTTGCCATGATGCCAACCCTTCATTCCACCCCGGACAATCCGATCCCCGGCAATCATACCGTCGGCTTCTTCGAAGGGGTCGGGGGCAAGAAAATCCGCTATGCCATTTTCAAATGCGCCGCGCCGGTCGCGAGCGGCACCGTCGTGCTTTTGCAGGGCCGCAACGAATCGATCGAGAAATATGCCGAGACCATCGGCGAATTGACGGCGCGGGGTCTCTGGGTCGCGACCTTCGACTGGCGCGGCCAGGCCGGCTCGGAGCGCCTCTTGAAGAAGCCGCGCCGCGGCCATGTCCGCCGTTTCTGCGACTATGAGCGCGACCTCACCATCTTCCTCGACAGGATCGTGCTGCCCGATACGCGCCTGCCCTTCTTCATGATCGCCCATTCGATGGGTGCGCTGGTCGCGCTGTCGCAGGCGCCGCTGCTCGCCAGCCGCATCGATCGCCTGGCGATCCTGGCGCCCTTCGTCGCGCTTGGCGCTCAAAGGTTTGGGCACCGCACGATCGGCTTTCTCGCCGCCGCCTTCAGCCTGTGCGGCCTGGGGTTCCTGCCCTTGATGCGCGATAAAGGCGCGCTGCCGTTTTCGCAAAACCTGCTGACATCGGATGCGCGCCGCTTCGCCCGCAACATCGCGCTGACCGACATCCACCCGGAACTGGCGCTGGGGCCGCCGACCGCCCGCTGGCTGCATGAGACCTTCAAGGCCATCAGGCGCGTTTCAAGCCGCGAGCACCTGACGCAGATCCGGGTGCCGACAATCCTTTTGGCACCGACGCGGGACCTGCTCGTGCCGCATCTCGCCGTCGAGAACCTTGCCCGCAACTTCCGCGCCGGCCACATGATTCCGATCGACGGGGCCCGCCACGAGTTGCTGCAGGAGGCCGACTACTACCGCGCCCAGGCGATTGCCGCGATCGAAGCCTTCATTCCCGGCAGCAGCGGCGATATGGCGATGACGGACGCCGATGAACCGGCCGGCGAGAGCGTCTCAGCCCTTTAGAATGGCCAGCGCCTGCCGGTGAACCTCTGCGCTGCCGGCCGCGATGATTTCGCCGCCCATTTCCGCCGGCCCGCCGTTCCAGTCGGTGACGATGCCGCCGGCCTGCTCGATCAGCGGGATCAGCCCGCCGACATCATAGGGTTTCAGGCCACATTCGATGACAACGTCGATATGGCCGGAGGCGAGCAGCGCGAAGGCGTAGCAATCGCAGCCGTAGCGGGCGAGTTGCACCTTGCTCTGCACCGCCTCGAACCGGACCTTGATGTCACCGGTATAGAGATGCGGCGAGGTGGTGAACAGGATCGCCTGCGAAAGATCGGCGCAAGCGCGCGTCGCGATCTTCCGGTTGCCATCGCGGCCGCGATAGAAGGCATCCTTGCCGTCGGCGAAATAGCGCTCCTCGGTGAAAGGCTGGTCCATCAACCCCATTACGGCCTCGCCCTTGTGATAGAGGCCGATCAGCGTGCCCCAGACCGGCAGCCCGGAGATGAAGGCACGCGTGCCGTCGATCGGGTCGATGACCCAGACATAATCCCGGTCGAGGCCGACATTGCCGAATTCCTCCCCGAGGATGCCGTGATCCGGGAAATGGCTTTCGATCAGGCTGCGGATCGCCGCTTCTGCCGCACGGTCGCCTTCGGTCACCGGGTCGAAACCGGCAGCCTCCTTGTTGGCAACGCTGATGCCGGTGCGGAAACGCGGCAGTGTTTCGGCCTTGGCCGCATCGGCGAGGCGGTCGAAAAATTCACGGTCCGGCAGCATGGGGCCTCACGAAATTCGAGGAAGGAGGGTGCATGACGTGCTTATTGCAGATTTTTTTAAAAAAGAAGGCCATGCCTGAAAAATTGGAAAAACGCGGGCAATTTATTCTGGAGAAGCGACATCTGCCGGGATTTTCCGAAGAACGTGCCTCGAAAATCCCAATGCGCCTCGAAAACCCGCCGTTTTCGGCAAATTTGCTTCGATCCCGAAATGGCGCAGCGCAGCACGAAAAGCCCGGCCCCGCTTGACAATTGTGCGCTGCAATAATAGCTTTTTTCCTACAGTCACTTGTGGCTGTAAATACCCTCCTTGGGTGTTTCCTCCCTAGACTTAGCCGCGCCACAAGCGCGGTTTTTTTTGCCTGGATTTTGGGGCTGCAGTGCTATTCGGCCGCCAGCGAAGAATTCCCGGCGTATTTTTCCACATGCGCGGCAAGGCCGGCGAGGAAGATGCCGATGGCGTCAGCCAGCGTCCGAAAGCCGTTCTTCTTCTGCAGCGTCGTCTCATCGACATAGAGACCGCGATTGATCTCGATCTGCAGGGCATGCAGCCCGCGCGCGGGCCGGCCGTAGTGCTCGGTGATGAAGCCGCCGGCATAAGGCTTGTTGCGGGCAACCGAAAAGCCGAGATCCTCCAGCAACGAGACGGCCGTGCGCGACAGGTCGGCTGCGGCGCTGGTGCCGTAGCGGTCGCCGATGATGAAATCCGGACGCTGGCCGGTGCCGGCCAGCCGGATATTGCCCGGCATTGAATGGCAATCGATCAGCACTGCCAGCCCGAACTGGACATGGGTGCGGGCGATCAGCCGCCGCAGGCAGGCATGATAGGGCTTGTAGATGGTTTCGATCCGCTCCAGCGCCTCGGCGACCGGAAAGCGGCTGCGGTAGATTTCCATGTTTTCCGCCACCAGCCGAGGCACGGTGCCGAGGCCGCCGGCCACCCGCATCGAACTGATATTGGCATGCGGCGGCAACGGCCCCTCGAACATGCGCGGATCGAGTTCATAAGGCTCGCGGTTGACGTCGAGAAAGGCGCGCGGGAAATGCGCCAGCAGCAGGGGCGCACCGAGATTAGTCACACAATGGAACAGCTCGTCGACGAAATGATCCTCCGAACGACGGATCGACAGGCCGTCCAGACGCGACTGCTCGAGAAAGGACTGGGTATAGGTCCGGCCGCTGTGAGGGGAATTGAACACAAAAGGAATGCGCTGCAGTTCCGGCTCGCGAACTTCGAAGTGTTCGGTTTCGCTGACGTTCTGCGCCATCGCAGCCCTTTTTTACCATGTCACAATCTTGGTGCTTCGTGTATGTTGCCAGCAGGCAGCATTCATGTCCATAGTCGTTTCCTGCCAGTGAACGGGGCTTGACCTCATGTCTTCACCGGATATTTACCCACATGCGGTTTCCTGAAAGTCACCGCAATTCCCGACATCGACACGTAAGGTGCAACGGCTTTATCCATGAGTCCAAAAATTCTCCTCGCCGAAGACGATAACGACATGCGCCGCTTTCTGGTGAAAGCCCTGGAAAAGGCCGGCTACAAGGTATTGTCCTTCGACAATGGCGCAAGCGCCTATGACCGGCTGCGCGAAGAACCGTTCTCGCTCCTTCTGACCGACATCGTCATGCCTGAAATGGACGGCATCGAACTTGCCCGCCGCGCAACCGAGCTCGATCCGGACCTGAAAGTGATGTTCATCACCGGCTTTGCCGCCGTCGCCCTGAACCCCGATTCGAAGGCCCCGAAGGATGCAAAGGTGCTGTCCAAGCCGTTCCACCTGCGCGATCTCGTCGACGAAGTGAACAAGATGCTGGCCGCCTGAGGCCGGGTTTTTAAAGGCGTCCACGAACTCGCAAAACTTCCTGTCAAAAAGCCGATAAAAGCCTATTGACGCCGCAAGAGGTTTTGTGGTCTATGCGCCGACATCGGATGGGCGTGTAGCTCAGCGGGAGAGCACTACGTTGACATCGTAGGGGTCACAGGTTCAATCCCTGTCACGCCCACCATTCCGATACTCCAAGATGAAAATGGCTCCTTCGGGAGCCTTTTTCATTTGCGTCGCAGGGTTACAGGCCCCTTGCCGCCTACCCGCTCTTTCGACATGTCAGCCCGTTGACTCCCCGCCGGCCAACACGAACTGCCCCCATTTGGGGCACTGTTCATCCTTTGCTAAGCACCTGAGGGTTTCCGGCGCGCCTCACTCTTCCCATCAACCTCGACCGATCTATAGTTGTATCAGCCGCATGATGCGGCTGATAGGAGAGCATGATGCCCAATACCGTGGCCAAGAAATTGGCCGCTGATCCAAGTGTCGGTACCGAAGAATTGGAAGCGGCCGTACATTATATGAGAGAAAAACTTATTGAAGCTGCACTGAGGGACGACCCAGCGCCTTTTCTCACTTATCGCAACAAAGTGATTTTCGAGACCACACTGCAAATCCGGCGCAGAAGACAGTCGTCGATCTGAGCACAACCCAAAATAGCCCCTCGGGGATATGGGTATATTGTTCCAACACCTCCGAGCGGGATCATCACACGCTCAGCCCTGAACCCGGGTACGTCCCCGCCGGATACTGACCGGCGGGGACTTCATGCGACACCGGCATCGCGCGACACCAATGCCGTCATCCGCACGGCCTGTGGCGGCGAAATGCGGGGCCGCAGACGCACAAAGGACATTTCGGCACTTGGAAGTGCCGCATGTTTCCTTAAATCCGGCTAGGATCGAAGGAAGCATGCAGTAGGACATCTGCCGATGAACGAGCCCCGCTATAGCCTGCGCCAGGAAACGAACGGCACCTGGACCGTGATCGACATCATCACCCGCCTGCCGGCAGCGTCGGACGGGCGTGACCTGACCGGCCTTGAACATGACGATGCGAGAGACATTGCCGAGGCGCTGAACCGCGATTACCTCGCCGGCCGCGAAAGTCCGCTCGTCTAGAACGAAAAAGCCCTTCCCCGTTGCCGGAGAGGGGCTGGAAAAATGTTGCGTGCTGAAATTGCCGACTGCAAAGTGTCCGGCAGTACCAATAAAGAATGAAACGCCGCGCCGCGCATCCCCCGAATGGGTTAGGTCTTTGTCATCGCCCGCCAGAAAAATTCAAAGTCTTGCGAAGCGTAATTCCGCGGCGCGGTTGCAAGGACACCGCGGACATCTGCCGCGGGCGGGTCATGTGTCGTGCCTCCCCCCAAGACCGGTTCAACGCTCCGTCGCTCCGTCGCTGAAAAAACACGAAATATTGTTACGAAAATCGTGACGGGGGCGCAGTTTTACGATAGGAACCGCTGCAATTGTAAGCCCTGCTCCCCATATCCGCCCTTACCCAGGCTTAACGTTCAAGGAAGACGTCCATGCCCGCCTATCGCTCCCGCACCACCACCCACGGCCGCAACATGGCCGGCGCTCGCGGCCTCTGGCGCGCGACGGGCATGAAGGATAGCGATTTCGGCAAGCCGATCATCGCCGTGGTGAACTCGTTCACGCAGTTCGTGCCCGGCCATGTCCACCTCAAGGACCTCGGCCAGCTGGTCGCGCGCGAGATCGAAGCGAACGGCGGCGTCGCCAAGGAATTCAACACGATCGCCGTGGACGACGGTATCGCCATGGGCCATGACGGCATGCTCTATTCGCTGCCGTCGCGCGAACTGATCGCCGACTCGGTCGAATACATGGTCAATGCCCACTGCGCTGACGCCATGGTCTGCATTTCCAACTGCGACAAGATCACCCCTGGCATGCTGATGGCTTCGCTGCGGCTCAACATCCCGGTCATCTTTGTTTCCGGCGGCCCGATGGAAGCCGGCAAGGTCGTGCTGTCGGACGGCAAGATCCATGCGCTCGACCTGGTCGACGCCATGGTTGCCGCCGCCGACGACAAGGTGTCCGACGAGGATGTCAAGGTCATCGAGCGCTCCGCCTGCCCGACCTGCGGCTCGTGCTCGGGCATGTTCACCGCCAATTCGATGAACTGTCTGACCGAGGCGCTCGGCCTGTCCTTGCCCGGCAACGGTTCGACGCTTGCCACCCATTCCGACCGCGAAAAGCTGTTCCTGCGCGCGGGCCGCGAGATCGTCTCGCTCGCCAAGCGCTACTACGAGGCCGAAGACGTCACCGCCCTCCCCCGCACGATCGCCAGCAAGGGCGCCTTCGAAAACGCCATGGCGCTCGATATCGCCATGGGCGGCTCGACCAACACCGTCCTGCATATCCTGGCTGCTGCCCATGAGGCCGAAGTCGATTTCACAATGGACGACATCGACCGTCTGTCGCGCAAGGTGCCGTGCCTCTCCAAGGTGGCGCCGGCCAAGGCGGACGTGCACATGGAAGACGTGCACCGCGCCGGCGGCATCATGGCGATCCTCGGCGAACTCGACCGGGCCGGCCTGTTGAACAGCGACCTGCCGACTGTGCATTCGAAGACCCTCGCCGAAGCGCTGGCCAGCTGGGACATCGCCGTCACCGACAATCCGGCGGCGCTCGAACTGTTCAGCGCAGCCCCTGGCGGCGTGCCAACCCAGGTCGCCTTCAGCCAGAGCGCGCGCTGGAAGGAACTCGACCTCGACCGCGAACATGGCGTCATCCGCGATGCCCAGCATCCCTTTTCCAAGGATGGCGGCCTGGCCGTATTGAAGGGCAACATCGCGCTCAACGGCTGCATCGTGAAAACCGCCGGCGTCGATGAATCGATCCTGAAGTTCTCCGGTCCCGCCCGCGTCTTCGAAAGTCAGGACGCTTCGGTCAAGGCGATCCTCGCCAACGAGATCAAGGCCGGCGACGTCGTCGTCATCCGCTACGAAGGCCCGAAGGGCGGACCGGGCATGCAGGAAATGCTCTATCCCACGAGCTACCTGAAATCGAAGGGCCTTGGAAAGGCCTGCGCGCTGATTACCGACGGCCGCTTCTCCGGCGGCACCTCGGGTCTTTCGATCGGCCACGTTTCGCCGGAAGCCGCCAATGGCGGCCTGATCGGCATCGTGCGGGAAGGCGACATGATCGACATCGACATCCCCAACCGGACGATCTCGCTGCGCGTCGACGAGGCCGAAATCGCCACCCGCCGCGCCGTACAGGACGCCAAGGGCTGGAAGCCGGTCGAGCAGCGCAAGCGCAAGGTCACGACGGCGCTGAAAGCCTACGCCGCCTTCGCCACCTCCGCCGACCGCGGCGCCGTGCGCGATCTGGGCGACCACTGACGAGGTTGAACGCCGTTTCCCTCCGGAAAGGCGCAACCGATAGTGCCGCGCGTGAAACATGGCGCGGCATGGCCATGGCCCCTCATCCGCCCCTCTTTGTTGGAGAAGTAGGCCGGGCACCTTCTCCTCGTAAACGGGGAGAGGGACCATACGGCCGACTCGGGAACAAGTCCCCTCTCCCCGCGAGCGGGGAGAGGCTAGGGTGAGGGGCAAAAGCGGCCCAGTCGGGCTTTATTTGGTGTACGGTGACACCCGGGCGGCCTGTCGGCAGACCGACACTCAACCGTTCTCGGAAACGAATATGACGACGCCTCCGTCGCACGGCACTGCTCGCGCAAGCCGCTACATGTGCCGCGTTTCCGCCGGTTCATTCCACCAGTTGTTGTGCAGGCCGTCCATATACCGGACCGGCAAGGATGCCAGCACTGTCGGGTCCATGTCGTCCAAGCAAGCGATATTGATGGAAACGAAGGCGCCGCCGATCTCCTCGACATAGCCATGGCCATAAGGTGCGACGCCGCAGGTGTGGCAGAACCGATGATGGCCGCTCATCGTCCCGAACTGGTAGTCGCCAATGCCTGCCTCCTCGCACAACAGACGGAAGTCCTCCGGCTTCACGCTCGCGCCCCAGTACCGCCGTTTGGAGCAGATGGAGCAGTTGCACCGGCTCGTTCCCGCCTCAAGGTCGATATCGGCTTCAAATCGAATGCGGCCGCAATGACAGCTGCCCTTGTAGGTCATTTTCATTCGAATTCTCCCTTGCCTGACGCATCGCAATATGACAGCAAGCAGCCGCTTCCGTGCCGACCAGCTGGAGCATCGATCTTCCGGCCCGCGCACACAAGGACAAGGACGCCAACCGAAGCCCGCGCCCCCAAAAATCAACGGCAAAAGCCCAGCCGCCGCTCAGTTCGCCTGCTGCGGTTCCATATAGGCCAGTTCCCAGACGTGGCCGTCCGGATCCTGGAAGCTGCAGCCATACATGAAGCCATAATCCATCACCGGCCGCCATTCCTTGCCGCCCAGCGAAAGCGCCTTGGCCAGCGTCTCGTCCACCTCCTGTCGGCTTGCGGCCGACAGCGCCGTCAGCACTTCCGTGGTCTTGCTGGTGTCGCTGATTTCATCGATGATGAATTCCTTGAAGCGTGCCTCATGCATCAGCATGACGAAGATATTTTCCTCGACGATCATGCACAGCGTATCGTCGCTCGAAAAGTCCGGGTTGAAACTGAAACCGAGCCCGCTGAAAAATGCTTTCGAACGCGGAACGTCCTTGACCGGCAAGTTCACGAAAATCATCCTCATCTGCTTTCTCCTGTTGATGGAAGGGTTGCCGCCGCCGGCGGAGATGGCATGGGGCTCAGGCGAGCGCCAGGAGGTCCGAACGCAACCGGTCAGGCCGGCCTTCGCCCAGTGCGTCATCGACCTCGGCATGTGTCTTGACCCAGATCGGCAACGCCCGGGAAAGTAGGGCATGGCCTGCCGGCGTCAACTTCATCCGGCGAAGGCGCCGGTCCTTGGCATCGGTCATCGTTTGCAAGAGCCCCCGCTTTTCCAGCGGCTTCAGCGCCGCCGTCAGCGTCGTCCGGTCCATGGCGAGCAGATGGGCGACGGCGCCCATGCCCGGCGGTTCCGGCCGGTTGAGCGACATCAGCAGCGAAAACTGCCCGTTGGTCAGGTCGAGCGGACGCAGCGCCTCGTCGAATTTCCGCGCCAGTGCCCGCGCCGCACGCTGCACATGAAGGCACAGGCATGTGTCGCGCACATGAAGGGTGGTCTCGAACGGAATGACGCCAGGCTTTGACATTGGTCAATAATGTTGATATCAACGTATTTAGTCAAGCGGAATGAAACACGAATTCTTGAGGAGGAATGAACGATGTTGACAAATCCGGTTGTATCCCGCGAGGAATGGCTTAAGGCCCGCAAGGCGCTGCTGGTGCAGGAAAAGGAAGAAACGCGCCGGCGCGACAAGATCCGTGCAGCGCGCCAGAACCTGCCATGGGTCAGGATCGACAAGACCTATGCATTCGACACGCCGACGGGAAAGAAGACGCTCGCCGACCTGTTCGACGGCCGCAGCCAGCTGATGATCTACCATTTCATGTTCGGCCCCGACTGGGAGGCCGGCTGCCCCGGCTGCTCCTTCCTCGCCGACCATATCGACGGCACGCTTGCCCACCTCAATCATCATGACGTGACCTTTGTCGCCGTTTCCCGCGCACCCCTTGCCAAGATCGAAGCCTACAAGAGGCGCATGGGCTGGAAGTTCCCCTGGGTCTCGTCCTTCGGCAGCGATTTCAACTTCGATTTCCACGTCTCCTTCACCAAGGAAGAACTGGAAGGCGGCAAGGTCTTCTACAATTTCACCGAAATGTCCGGCGATCAGGCCAGTGACGAGCTTCCGGGCATGAGCGCCTTTGCCCGCGACGATGCCGGCAATGTCTACCACACCTATTCCGACTATGCCCGCGGCGGCGAGGAGATCCTGACGACGCTGATGATCCTCGACCGGGCGCCAAAGGGCCGCAATGAAACGTCGACCCTGAGCTTCGTGAAGCGTCATGACGAGTATGAGGATAAGGCGCAGCCGCACTCCTGCTGTGCCTGATTCTGTCGAGCCCGCCGATCGCCCGACGTGGAGGCCATTGCGATGAAAGCTGAAATTGTCGAGGAACACCGGTGGCTGGAGCAGCTGAAGGGCCGCTGGCGTGTCACCTTCGACATGCCGGCCGCCGACGGCGAACAGCCATCCGAGGCAGCATGGATCGACGAAACCCGCTCGCTGGGCGGCGCCTGGATTGTCTCGGAGATGACCGGGATCATGCCGGACGGCAGCAAGGCGACCAATCTCATGATGCTCGGCTATGATCCTGCGAAAAAGCGTTATGTCGGCTCTTTCGCCAGTTCGGTGATGACCTATCTCTGGGTCTACGAAGGCGCGCTCGACGAGACCGGCACGGTGCTGACGCTCGACTGCGAGGGTCCCGACTTCGAGAATGCTGGCAGGACGGCGCGCTACCAGGACATCATTACGATCAAGGACGAGAACACGCGGAATTTCTCGTCCCGCATGCAAAATCCCGACGGCACCTGGAAGCCTGTCATGTCTTCCGACTACAACCGAATTTCCGCAGCCTGAGACTTTGCCTTTTCGGCCACCGCGCAACCATTCAAGGGAGGATTGCAATGAGCAAAAAGCATGGAGCGTTCGTCTGGTACGAACTGATGACCACCGACATCGAGGCGGCCGAGGAGTTCTACGACGCTGTCGTCGGCTGGAGGTCCGAGGATGCCGGCATGCCCGGCATGGATTACACGCTGTTCAAGGCGGGCGACGTACGTGTTGCCGGCCTGATGACGATACCCGAAGAGGCCGCGAAGATGAACACGCCGCCGGCCTGGATCGGCTATATCGGTGTCGATGACGTCGATGCCGCGGCAAGGAAGATCGCCGAACTCGGCGGCAAGGTGCATCGCAAGCCGGACGATATCCCCAACATCGGCCGCTTCGCCATCGTCGCCGATCCGCACGGCGCGGTGTTCGCCCTCTTCAAGGGCGCTGGCGACGGCGAGATGCCCGAGATCGCCCGGGATGCCATCGGCAATGTCGGCTGGCACGAGCTGATGGCCGGCGACCTGTCCGTCGAGTTCCCCTTCTACCAGAAGCTGTTCGGCTGGGGGAAGGACGAGGCGATGGATATGGGGCCGATGGGCGTCTACCAGCTCTTCACCCACGACGGCGCGCAGATCGGCGGCATGATGACCAAGACGCCAGAAATTCCGGCGCCCTACTGGGGCTATTATTTCAACGTCGACGCGCTCGACGCCGCTGTCGAACGGGCAACCTCGCGCGGCGCCAAGATCGTCATGGGCCCCATGGAGGTCCCCGGAGGCGCCTGGGTCATTGGCGGCGTCGATCCGCAAGGCGCCCATTTCAGCCTGGTCTCGACGAAACGCTAGACCTGTCGTTTCATTTATATGCAACCACCGGCGGCTCGCTGCCGGTGGTCGCAGGCACCGCCGTCACCAGGTGCGGACACCGAGGGATCCTCCCTCGATATTTCAGCCTTGCAATCTTTCTTCGCATTGCACAAAGTCTTCCAAATGGTGGCAAAGACCCACCATCAAGGGGACAAAAATCCGCATGGCGATCAAGGCAAGCATTCACCACCTGACACACTACAAATACGACAAGCCGGTCCGGCTCGGCCCTCAGATCATCCGGTTGAAACCGGCGGCGCATTCGAAGACCAAGGTGATCAGCCACTCGCTCAAGGTCTCGCCCTCCAATCACTTTGTCACGCTGCAGCAGGATCCCTACGGCAATTATCTCTCCCGCTATGTCTTTCCCGATCCGGTCACCGAGCTGAAGATCGAGGTCGATCTGATCGCCGATATGACGGTCTACAATCCGTTCGATTTCTTCGTCGAGGAGGAAGCCGAAACTTTCCCCTTCCAGTACCCGGAGGATATCCGCGACGACCTGAAGATCTACATGCAGCCGGAGCCGATGAGCCCGGCGCTGGCCGATTATATCGCGTCTATCGACCTGACACCGGTGCGAACCATCGATTTCATCGTCGGCCTCAATGCCCGCCTGCAGCAGAAGGTCAACTACGTCATCCGCATGGAACCCGGCGTCCAGACACCGGAACAGACGCTCACGCTGGCCCTTGGCTCCTGCCGTGATTCGAGCTGGCTGCTCGTGCAGATCCTGCGCAATCTCGGGCTGGCCGCCCGTTTCGTTTCGGGCTACCTCATCCAGCTCACCCCCGATCTCAAGGCGCTTGACGGCCCGTCCGGCACCGAGGTCGATTTCACCGACCTGCACGCCTGGTGCGAAGTCTATATTCCCGGCGCCGGCTGGATCGGGCTTGATCCGACCTCCGGCCTGCTGACCGGCGAAAGCCATATCCCGCTCGCCGCCACGCCGCACTACCGCAACGCCGCGCCAATCTCCGGCGGCCTCTATGGCGACGCCAATACGGCGTTCGAATTCGACATGAAGGTGGCGCGCGTTGCCGAACATCCGCGCATCACCAAGCCGTTTTCCGAGGAGAGCTGGCTGGCGCTGAACGCACTTGGCGAACAGGTCGACAAGGTGCTCGCCGGCGGCGACGTGCGGCTTACCATGGGCGGCGAACCGACCTTCGTCTCGATCGATGATTTCGAATCGGAGGAATGGAACACCGGTGCCGTCGGCCCGACCAAGCGCGACAAGGCCGACCAGCTGATCCGCCGGTTGCGCGAACGTTTTGCCCCCGGCGGATTCCTGCATTACGGCCAGGGCAAGTGGTATCCCGGCGAAAGCCTGCCGCGCTGGACCTTCTCGCTCTACTGGCGCAAGGACGGCAAGCCGATCTGGTCCAATCCCGACCTGATCGCTGCCGAAGGCCAGGACACCAAGGTGACCGAAAGGCAGGCCGAGGCACTTCTCGCCGGCATCGCCGCCGAGCTTGAGATCGAGCCCGACATGATCATCCCGGCTTATGAAGACCCGGCGGAATGGATCATCAAGGAAGGCAGCCTGCCCGAAAACGTCGACCCCTCCAATTCCAAGCTCGAGAGCCCGGAAGAGCGCGCCCGCATCGCCAAGGTGTTCGAGCGCGGCCTGACCACCCCAACCGGCTACATCCTTCCCGTCCAGGCCTGGAATGCCAAGGCCGGCGGCCGCCGATGGGTGAGCGAGAGATGGCGCACCCGCCGCGGCAAGATTTTCCTCATTCCCGGTGATTCGCCGATCGGCTTCCGCATGCCGCTCGGCACCCTGCCCTACGTGCCGCCATCGCAATATCCCTATATCCATCCGGCCGATCCCTCGATCCCGCGCGGTCCGCTGCCCGACTACAGCGCGCCGGCGCGGGCGTTGGCCGAAGCGTCCCGCACGGCAAGCGAGCCGGGCCAGGGCCGCAACGAGCAGAACATCGCCGGATCAGCGGGCGACATCCGCGGCGCGGTGCGCACCGCGCTCACCGTCGAGCCGCGCGACGGCCGGCTCTGTGTCTTCATGCCGCCGGTCGAGCGTATCGAGGATTATCTCGATCTGATCGCCGCCGCCGAGAAGGCCGCCGCCGATCTCGGCCTGCCGATCCATATCGAAGGCTATGCGCCGCCGCATGACGAGCGCATCAACGTCATGCGCGTGGCGCCCGATCCCGGCGTCATCGAGGTCAATATCCACCCGGCATCCAACTGGCAGGATTGCGTCGCCATCACCACGGCGATCTATGAGGAAGCCCGCCAGTCGCGGCTCGGCGCCGACAAGTTCATGATCGACGGCCGCCACACCGGCACCGGCGGCGGCAACCATGTGGTGGTCGGCGGTCAGAACCCCAACGACAGCCCCTTCCTGCGCCGCCCCGATCTTCTGAAAAGCCTGATCCTGCACTGGCAGCGGCATCCGTCGCTGTCCTATCTCTTCTCCGGCATGTTCATCGGCCCGACCAGCCAGGCGCCGCGCGTCGACGAGGCGCGACACGACACGCTCTATGAGATGGAAATCGCCATGTCGCAGGTGCCGCCGCCAGGCCAGGGCGCGCAACCACTGCCATGGATGGTCGACCGCCTGTTCCGCAATCTCCTGACGGACGTCACCGGCAATACCCATCGCTCGGAAATCTGCATCGACAAGCTGTTTTCGCCGGATGGCCCGACCGGGCGCCTCGGCCTCGTCGAGTTCCGCGGCTTCGAAATGCCGCCGAACGCCCGCATGAGCCTTGCCCAGCAGGTGCTGATACGCGCCCTCATCGCGCGCTTCTGGCAGAACCCGGCCGAGGGCAGGCTGGTGCGCTGGGGCACGGCGTTGCATGACCGTTTCATGCTGCCGCACCATGTCTGGCAGGATTTTATCGACGTGCTGAACGATCTGCGCGCCAATGGTTTCGACCTGCGGCCCGAATGGTTCGAGGCCCAGCTCGAATTCCGCTTCCCCTTCTGTGGGGAGGTCGAGTATGAGGGCGCCAAGCTCGAACTGCGTCAGGCGCTGGAGCCATGGCACGTGATGGGCGAACAGGGCGCCGTCGGCGGCACCGTGCGCTACGTCGACAGTTCCGTCGAACGTCTGCAGGTGAAGCTCGATACCTCTAATCCCGAACGCTATACCGTCGCCTGCAACGGCCGGCCGGTTCCCTTGACCGGGACCGCCGTCAACGGCGTCTCGGTCGCCGGTGTCCGCTACAAGGCATGGCAACCAGCGTCGGGTTTGCACCCGACCTTGCCGGTTAACACACCACTTACATTCGACATTTATGATACATGGTCGGGGCGTTCGATCGGCGGCTGCATTTATCATGTTGCCCATCCGGGCGGGCGCAGTTACGACACGTTTCCAGTCAATGGCAACGAGGCGGAAGCCCGCAGGCTCGCACGCTTCGAGCCATGGGGGCATACAGCCGGCGCTTACGCCCTCGTGCCGGAAACCCGATCAGCGGAATTTCCCCTGACGCTGGATTTGCGGCGTCCGGCAGGAGTATAGGGCCTCGATGTCAAAGAAGCAGACGGCGGAAGCAGTGCGCGCGCAAAAGCGGGACGAGAATGACCCGGCATTCGGCTATCGCGCCCTTCCCGGCATTGCCGACGAGATGCTCGATACGCATGGCAATGTCCGGCCGGTCTGGCAGCATCTTCTCTCGACCATCGGCCACATGGACGAGACGGAGCTTGCCAACCGCTTCGCCCGCGCCGACCGCTATCTGCGCGACGCCGGCGTCTTCTATCGGGCTTACGGGACGAAGGAAAATTCCGAACGCAGCTGGCCGCTCTCGCATGTGCCGGTCCTGATCGACGATGTCGAGTGGCAGGCCGTCTCGAAAGGCCTCGTCCAGCGCGCCGAGTTGCTGGAGCGTATCGTCGCCGATATCTACGGTTCCAACCGGCTTGTCGCCGAAGGTTTCCTGCCGCCGTCGCTGGTGGCCGGCAATCCGGAATTCCTGCGCCCGATGGTCGGCGTGCTGCCGGCCGATGGGCATTTCCTGCATTTCTGTTCCTTCGAGATCGGCCGCGGCCCGGACGGCAATTGGTGGGTGCTGTCGGATCGCACCGAGGCCCCCTCCGGCGCCGGTTTCGCGCTTGAAAACCGCGTGGCGACCACCCGCGCCTTTTCCGATCTCTACGCCGAAACGCACGTCCATCGCCTTGCCGGCTTCTTCGGCGCCTTCCGTGATACGCTGCAATCGCGCAAGAAGCATCCCGACGACCGCATCGCCGTCCTGACCCCCGGTGTCGCCAACGAGACCTATTTCGAGCATGCCTACATCGCCCGCTACCTCGGCTTCATGCTGCTCGAGGGCGAGGATCTGACCGTCATCGATGGCCGCGTCATGGTGCGCACCGTCGCCGGCCTCAAGCCTGTTGGCGTGCTCTGGCGCCGCCTCGACGCAGCCTTCGCCGATCCGATGGAGCTCAACCAGCGCTCGCAGATCGGCACGCCCGGCATGGTCGAGGCGCTTCGCTCCGGCTCGGTGTCGATCGTCAACTCGCTCGGATCCGGCATCGTCGAAACCCGCGCCTTCCTCGCCTTCCTGCCGAAGATCTGCCGCCGTCTTCTGGGCGAGGACCAGATCCTGCCAAGCATCGCCACCTGGTGGTGCGGCCAGCAGCCGGAACGCGATCAGGTGGCAGGCAACATCGAGAAGATGGTGATCGGCCCGGCCTACTCGACGCGTCCCTTCTTCGACGACAACGACCGCTCGGTCCTCGGCTCGACGTTGCGAGACAATGCCAAGGTGTCGGTCTCCGAATGGCTGCAGACCGACGGCCCGAAGCTCGTCGGCCAGGAAGTGGTGACCCTCTCGACCACGCCCGCCTGGGTCAACGGCAAGCTGACGCCTCGGCCGATGAGCCTGCGCGTCTACGTTGCCCGTACCCGCGACGGCTGGCAGGTGATGCCGGGCGGCTTTGCCCGCATCGGCTCGCGCGCCGACGCCGCCGCGATCGCCATGCAGGCAGGCGGTTCGGCCGCCGATGTCTGGATCGTCAGCCAGAAGCCGGTGGAGCAGATGACGCTCCTGCCGGCCGAGGAGAGCTTCATCCGCATCATGCCCGGCAGCCTGCCGAGCCGAGCGGCCGACAACCTCTTCTGGCTCGGCCGCTATATCGAGCGGGCGGAAGGCGCATTGCGCATCCTGCGCGCCTGGCACGGGCGGTTTGCCGAAACCGCCAATACCCAGATGCCGCTCCTGAAGGACATCACCGACTATCTGGCTGGTCTCGATATCGACACCCGGCAGGCCGTACCGGAAAGCCTGGTCACCAACATCAACAGCGCGCTGTTCTCCGCCAGCAATATCCGCGACCGTTTCTCGGCCGACGGCTGGCTGGCGCTCAACGATCTCGCCAAGACCGCTCGCAAGTTCCAGTCGACGGTGCAGGCCGGCGACGATGCCACGCATGCGATGACGATCCTGTTGCGCAAGCTCGCGGGCTTTGCCGGTCTCGTCCATGAAAACATGTATCGCTTCACCGGCTGGCGCTTCCTGTCGATCGGCCGCTATCTCGAGCGCGGGCTGCACATGACCCGCCTGCTCGGCCATATGTCGGGCGAGGACGCGCCGGACGGCGCCTATGACATGCTGCTGGAGATCGGCGACAGCGTCATGACCCACCGCCGCCGCTACAACGTCAACACTGCAGCCCTCACCGTCACCGATCTGCTGGCGCTCGACCCGCTCAACCCGCGCTCGATCCTCTACCAGCTGAACGAGATCAAGACCGAGGTCGAGCAGCTGCCGAACGCCTTCTCGAACGGCCAGATGTCGCCCTTCTACCGCGAAGCCATGCGCCTCCACGCCGGTCTTGCCGTCATGACGCCTGACGCGATGAACGCTCTGGTCTACAATCGCCTCGAACAGGAACTGGGGCGCTTCTCCGATATCCTCGCGCAAACCTATCTCGGATAGGATAGAGAAGCCTTGCGCCGAAACTGAGAGTTCCATGCTCTACGACATCAATCTGCGGATCACTTACACCTACGAAGTCCCGGTTTCCGGCGGCCGCCATGTCGTTCGCGTGCTGCCCGTCTCGCTGCCGGACCGCCAGCGGCTGGTGGCGGGCACGGTCACCTGCACGCCGACGCCGGAGGAGCGCCGGGATAGCGGCGATTTCTTCGGCAATCCCTCGACTTCGATCCTGTTTCGCAAACAGCATGAAAAGCTGGTGATCCGCATGCAGGCGCGGGTCCAGCTCGAGCCCCAGCCATTGACCGCCGATTTTTCACCCGACCTTGCGGCCTTTCCGGCAGAGATCGGCGACGTCTGGTCGCTCGACCCCGATTCGCCGCACCATTTTCTCGGTGCCAGCCCGCGCCTGCCCGAGGATACGGCGATCGCCTCCTATGCCCGGGCCATTGCCAAGCCGGGCATGACGATCCGCCAGATCGCCACCGCCATCTGCGACCGGATCCACAAGGACTTCACCTACGACGCGAAGGCGACGACCGTCGATACGACACCGCGCGAGGCCTTCAAGCTGAAGCGTGGCGTCTGCCAGGATTTCACCCATGTGATGATCACCGCGCTGCGCAGCCTCGGCATACCCGCAGGCTATGTCAGCGGCTTCCTGCGCACCATCCCGCCGCCGGGCAAGGAACGTCTCGAAGGCGCCGACGCCATGCATGCCTGGGTACGTTTCTGGTGCGGAGCCACCACCGGGTGGATGGAACTCGACCCCACCAACAATATTGCTGCCGGACTGGATCACATCGTCGTTGGCCACGGCCGCGACTACAGCGACGTTGCACCCGTTATCGGCGTGTTGAAAAGCTACGGATCGCACAAGACGGAGCAGGCCGTGGATGTCATTCCGCTGCAGTGACCGCCCTGCGCGGGTGGGCGGCGAGCCCTCTGCTGGCGCCGATTGCCACCGCCAACCCCCGACTGCCCGGCAGACCGGACGGTTGTTTCGTCTGCCCGCCAAGGCTTGAAACCGCCCGTACAGCGCCGCTTCCATCCAATTTTCATCTTATTGAAAACGCTATTGCAAGCGCTTCGTATCGGTGCATAAATCGTTTTATGCCCCGTTGGTGTCCGCCTCCGGCCTTCCAAAGAGCTAAGAAAGGGTAAGCCTGTTTCCATGATCGATCGTCTGTCCAACGAAAAAATCCCGAGCGCCGCACCGCGTTCCTCGAACGCCGAAGTGCTCGCCAGGGAGATCATCGAACGCCTCACCTACCGTATCGGCAAGGACCCGAAAGTCGCAAAGCCGCACGACTGGCTGACGGCTGCAATCCTGGTGGTGCGTGACCGCATCACCGACAACTGGATGGAATCGACGCGCAAGACCTACGCCACCAATGCCAAGCGCGTTTACTATCTATCGCTGGAATTCCTGATCGGCCGCCTGATGCGCGACGCCGTCACCAATATCGGCCTGATGGACGAACTGCGCGACGCGCTCGCCTCCTTTGGCGTCGATCTTGACGTCATCGCCACGCTGGAGCCGGATGCGGCACTCGGCAATGGCGGTCTGGGCCGTCTCGCCGCCTGTTTCATGGAATCGATGGCGACCGTCGACATTCCGGCCTATGGCTACGGCATCCGCTACGTCCACGGCCTGTTCCGCCAGCAGATGGCCGACGGCTGGCAGGTGGAACTGCCGGAAACCTGGCTTGCGCACGGCAATCCCTGGGAATTCGAGCGCCGCGAAAGCTCCTATGAGATCGGCTTCGGCGGTTCGGTCGAAACCGTCAATGTCGACGAGGAAGTGACCCGCTACGTCTGGAAACCGGCCGAGCGCGTCATCGCCACCGCCTGCGACACGCCGGTGGTCGGCTGGCGCGCCAAGCGCGTCAACACGCTGCGGTTGTGGACTGCCCACCCGATCGATCCGATCCTGCTCGACGCCTTCAATGCCGGCGACCACATTGGCGCCCTGCGTGAAAGCAACAAGGCCGAAAGCCTCGCTCGCGTGCTTTATCCGGCCGATGCCACCCCGGCCGGCCAGGAACTGCGCCTGCGCCAGGAGTTCTTCTTCTCCTCTGCCTCGCTTCAGGACATCCTGCGCCGTCATCTTCAGCAGTATCCCGACTTCACCTCGCTGCCGGACAAGGTCGCCATCCAGCTCAACGACACGCACCCCGCGGTGTCGGTTGCCGAGCTCGTTCGCCTGCTGACCGACGTCCACGGCATGGATTTCGAAGCCGCCTGGGATATCGCCCGCCATACCTTCTCCTACACCAACCACACGCTGCTGCCCGAAGCGCTGGAAACCTGGCCGGTGCCGCTGTTCGAACGGCTTTTGCCGCGCCACATGCAGATCGTCTATGCGATCAACGCCAAGATCCTGCTCGAGGCCCGCAAGCAGAAGGCCCATAGCGACCGGGAAGTCCAAAACATTTCCCTGATCGACGAGAGCGGCGACCGCCGGGTGCGCATGGGCAATCTCGCCTTTGTCGGCTCGCACTCGGTCAACGGCGTCTCGGCCCTCCATACGGAGCTGATGAAGGAAACCGTCTTCGCCGACCTGCATCGGCTCTATCCGGAACGCATCAACAACAAGACTAACGGCATCACTCCTCGCCGCTGGCTGATGCAGTGCAACCCGGAGCTGGTGACGCTTATTCGCGGCGCCATCGGCGATGAATTCATGGACAATACCGAGGCCTTGCAGGCGCTCGATCCCTTCGCCGACAAGCCCGATTTCCAGGAAAAATTCGCCGCGATCAAGCGCGCCAACAAGGTCAAGCTCGCCCAGCTGGTGCAAAGCCGCATGGGCATCCGGCTCGATCCGTCGGCGATGTTCGACATCCAGATCAAGCGGATCCACGAGTACAAGCGCCAGTTGCTCAACATCGTCGAGGCGATCTCGCTCTACGACCAGATCCGTTCGCATCCTGAAAAGGACTGGGTGCCGCGGGTGAAGCTCTTCGCCGGCAAGGCGGCGCCGAGCTATCACAACGCCAAGCTGATCATCAAGCTCGCCAACGACGTTGCCCGCGTGATCAACAACGACCCGGCCGTGCGCGGCCTTTTGAAGGTGGTGTTCGTTCCGAACTACAACGTCTCGCTCGCCGAGATCATGGTGCCGGCTGCCGACCTGTCGGAACAGATTTCCACCGCCGGCATGGAAGCGTCGGGAACCGGCAACATGAAGTTCGCGTTGAACGGTGCGCTGACCATCGGAACGCTGGATGGCGCCAATGTCGAAATGCGCGACTGGGTCGGCGCGGACAACATCAAGATCTTCGGGATGACAGCGGAGGAAGTCTCCAAGGTGCGCGCCGAGGGGCACAATCCCCGCGCCATCATCGAGCAATCGCGCGAACTCTCGCAGGCATTGCAGGCGATCGCCTCGGGCGTTTTCTCGCCCGACGATCGCAACCGCTTCTCCGGGCTGATAGATGGCATCTACAATCACGACTGGTTCATGGTGGCGGCCGATTTCGACGCCTATGCCAAGGCCCAGCGCGAGGTTGATGCGATCTGGACGGACACGGCAAGCTGGTATTCCAAGACCATCCGCAACACCGCGCGGATGGGCTGGTTCTCCTCCGACCGCACAATCCGCCAATATGCCGGGGAAATCTGGAGAGCCGGATGACAACAGTGCCGAACGACGCCACGCCTACCGTTCCGCCAGCCAGCCTGTCGACGGAAGAGATTGCGGCGATCCTCGCTGGCACTCACAGCAATCCGTTCGCCGTTCTCGGCGTGCATCAGGCGGGCAAGGACTTCGTTGCCCGCTGCTTCATCCCGGGCGCCGAAACGGTGACAGCCGAGACACTGGCCGGCAAGGAGCTCGGTGCCCTTACCCGGCGCGACGATGCCGGCTTCTTCGAGGGCCCCGTTGCCGTCAAGAAGATCCAGCCGGTGCGCTACCGGGCCCGCAACGAGGGCGGCGAGTGGACCGTCACCGATCCCTACAGCTTCGGCCCCGTGCTCGGGCCGATGGATGACTATTACATCCGCGAAGGCTCGCATCTGCGCCTCTTCGACAAGATGGGCGCGCATCCGCTCAAGCATGACGGCGCCGATGGCTTTCACTTTGCCGTCTGGGCGCCGAATGCGCGGCGTGTCTCGGTCGTTGGCGATTTCAACGATTGGGATGGCCGGCGCCACGTCATGCGGCTTCGCCAGGACACCGGCATCTGGGAAATCTTCATTCCGGATATCCAGGCAGGCGCGATCTACAAATACGAGATCGTCGGCAAGAATGGCGAGCTCCTGCCGCTGAAGGCCGACCCCTTCGCCCGGCGCTCGGAACTGCGCCCGAAGAACGCCTCGGTGACAACAGGCGAAATCGACCAGGCCTGGGAGGACGCAGCGCACCGGGCGCATTGGGCAAGCGTCGACGCGCGCCGCCAGCCGATCTCGATCTACGAGGTCCATGCCGGCTCCTGGCAGCGCCGCGACGATGGCGAGATGCTGAGCTGGGACGAACTCGCCGACCGGCTGATCCCCTATTGCGTCGACATGGGCTTCACCCATATCGAGTTCTTGCCCGTCACCGAATATCCCTTCGATCCCTCCTGGGGCTACCAGACGACCGGGCTCTATTCGCCGACCGCCCGCTTCGGCGAGCCGGAAGGCTTTGCCCGCTTCGTCAACGGCGCCCACAAGGTCGGCATTGGCGTCATTCTCGACTGGGTGCCGGCGCATTTCCCGACCGACGCCCACGGGCTGCGCTGGTTCGACGGCACCGCCCTTTACGAGCATGAGGACCCCCGCCAGGGCTATCATCCCGACTGGAACACCGCGATCTACAATTTCGGCCGCGCCGAGGTGTTTTCCTACCTCGTCAACAATGCGCTCTACTGGGCCGAGAAGTTCCACCTCGACGGCCTGCGCGTCGATGCCGTCGCCTCGATGCTTTACCTCGACTATTCGCGCAAGCACGGCGAATGGGTGCCGAACGAATATGGCGGCAACGAGAACCTCGATGCCGTCCGCTTCCTGCAGACGATGAACAAGGAAGTTTACGGCAGCCACCCCGGCATCATCACCATTGCCGAGGAATCCACCTCCTGGCCCAAGGTCTCGCATCCGGTCCATACCGGAGGCCTCGGTTTCGGCTTCAAGTGGAACATGGGCTTCATGCACGACACGCTGCAATATTTCCAGCGCGAGCCGGTGCACCGCAAGTTTCACCACAATGACCTGACCTTCGGCCTGCTCTATGCCTTCAGCGAGAATTTCGTGCTGCCGCTCTCCCATGACGAGGTGGTGCACGGCAAGGGCTCGCTGATTGCCAAGATGGCCGGCGACGACTGGCAGAAATTCGCCAATCTGCGCGCCTATTACACCTTCATGTGGGGCTATCCGGGCAAGAAGCTCTTGTTCATGGGGCAGGAATTCGCCCAGTGGCGCGAATGGTCGGAAGACCGCGCGCTCGACTGGAACCTGCTCGAATATCCGCTGCACGAAGGCATGCGCCGGCTGGTACGGGATCTCAACGGCACCTATCGCAACAAGGCCAGCCTGCATGGCCGCGATTGCGAGGGCGACGGCTTCGAATGGCTGATCGCCGACGACCGCGACAACTCGGTCTTTGCGTGGCTGCGCAAGGCGCCCGGCGAAAAACTGATCGCCGTCGTCGCCAACCTGACCCCGGTCTACCGGGAGAGCTACACCATCTTGCTGCCTGTGGAGGGGCGGTGGAAGGAAATCCTCAACAGCGACGCCGAAATCTATGGCGGCAGCGGCAAAGGCAATGGAGGGGCAGTCCAGGCGACGAAGGATAGCGCAGGTGTCACAACGGCCACCATCACCCTGCCGCCTCTGGCGACACTGATGCTGGAGCAGGATTAGCCCACGCAAAGGCGGGCTCCCAAGGCCTGTCCATGCCGTGTGAAGCAAGAATATTGGGAGACGATGCCGGTCCGAGGAGATTGGCAGACCTCTCCGGAACCATACTATCGGGAGGAAAAATCAATGGAAAAACGCAGCCAGCCCCTCGCCCGTGACGCCATGGCCTATGTGCTCGCCGGCGGCCGCGGCAGCCGCCTCAAGGAATTGACGGATCGTCGCGCCAAGCCCGCGGTCTATTTCGGCGGCAAGGCCCGCATCATCGATTTCGCGCTGTCGAATGCGCTCAATTCCGGTATCCGCCGCATCGGCGTCGCAACCCAGTACAAGGCGCATTCGCTGATCCGCCACCTGCAGCGCGGCTGGAACTTCTTCCGACCCGAACGAAACGAAAGCTTCGACATCCTGCCGGCCTCGCAGCGCGTGTCGGAAACGCAATGGTACGAAGGCACCGCCGACGCCGTCTTCCAGAACATCGACATCATCGAGGATCACGGCGTCGAATACATGGTCATCCTCGCCGGCGACCATGTCTACAAGATGGACTACGAACTGATGCTGCAGCAGCACGTCGATTCCGGCGCCGACGTCACCATCGGCTGCCTGGAAGTGCCGCGCATGGAAGCGACCGGCTTCGGCGTCATGCATGTCGACGACAAGGACCAGATCATCGCCTTCGTCGAAAAGCCGGACGACCCGCCGGGAATTCCCGGCAATCCGGAGATGGCGCTCGCCTCGATGGGCATCTATGTCTTCCACACCAAATTCCTGATGGACGTGCTGCGCCGCGACGCGGCCGACCCCTCCTCCTCGCGCGATTTCGGCAAGGACATCATCCCCTACATCGTCCAGCACGGCAAAGCCGTCGCCCACCGCTTCAACCAGTCCTGCGTCCGCTCCGATTTCGAGCGCGAGGCCTATTGGCGCGACGTCGGCACGATCGATGCCTACTGGCAGGCCAATATCGACCTCACCCATGTCACGCCGGAACTCGACATTTACGACAGCACCTGGCCGATCTGGACTTTCGCCGAGATCAAGCCGCCGGCGAAGTTCGTCCATGACGACGAGAATCGCCGCGGCTCGGCAATCTCTTCGCTCGTCTCCGGCGACTGCATCATCTCCGGCGCGGCATTGCACCGCAGCATGCTGTTCACCGGCGTGCGCGTAAATTCCTTCTCCCGCCTCGATGGCGCGGTGATCCTGCCCAACGTCAAGATCGGTCGGCATGCGCAGCTGAAGAATGTCGTCATCGACAGTCGCGTCGTCATTCCCGAAGGCCTCGTCGTCGGCGACGATCCGGAATTCGACGCCAAGCGCTTCCGCCGCTCGGAAAACGGCATCTGCCTGATCACCCAGGCGATGATCGACAAGCTGGACCTGTAAGGCATGGAAGTTCTTTCCGTCGCGTCGGAAGTCTTTCCGCTGATCAAGACAGGGGGCCTCGCCGACGTGGCCGGCGCCCTGCCGGCAGCGCTGAAACCGCACGGCGTGCGCATGCGCACGCTGATGCCGGGCTATCCGGTCGTCATGCAGAAGCTCAGGAAGCCGCAAAAGGTCGGCGGCTTCAACAATCTCTTCGGCCATCCGGCCTCGATCCTCGGCGTCGATCATCAGGGTCTCGACCTTCTCGTGCTCGACGCGCCGGAGCTGTTCGATCGCGATGGCGGCCCCTATGTCGACAAGCGCGGTCTGGACTACCCCGACAATTTCCGCCGCTTTGCCGCCCTTTCGCTGGCAGCCGCCGAGATCGCCGCGGGACTGCTGCCGAGCTGGAAGCCGGACCTGGTTCACGTGCACGACTGGCAGGCGGCGCTGACACCGGTCTATATGCGCTTTGGCCCGGCCCATGGCATGCCGGTGGTGCTCACCATCCACAACATCGCTTTCCAGGGCCAGTTCGGCCCGGAGGTCTTCCCCCAGCTTGCCTTGCCGCCGGAGGCCTTCTCCGTCAACTTCGTCGAGTATTTCGGCGATGTCGGCTTCCTCAAGGGCGGCCTGCAGACGGCGAACGCCATCACCACCGTCAGCCCCTCCTATGCCCAGGAAATCCTCACGGCTGAATTCGGCATGGGCTTCGACGGCCTTCTGACGGCCCGCCTTTCCCACCTCAGCGGCATCGTCAACGGCATCGACACCGATGTCTGGAACCCGCAGACCGACCCGCATATCGCCGCGAATTACGGCCCGACGACGCTGAAGAAGCGCGAGATCAACCGCAAGGCCCTGTCGGAGCATTTCGGCTTCGACAATGCGCCCGGCCCGATCTTCTGCGTCGTCAGCCGGCTCACCTGGCAGAAGGGCATGGACGTGCTCGCAGAGGTGATCGACGACATCGTCGACAATGGTGGCAAGCTTGCCGTGCTCGGCTCCGGAGATGCGTCGCTCGAGAGCGCCTTCCTGACCGCCGCCGCCCGCCATCCCGGTCGGGTTGGCATGGTCACCGGCTATAACGAGCCGCTGTCGCACCTGATGCAGGCAGGCGCCGACGCCATCCTCATCCCCTCGCGCTTCGAGCCTTGCGGCCTTACCCAGCTCTACGGCCTGCGCTACGGCTGCGTGCCGATCGTTGCCCACACCGGCGGCCTTGCCGACACGATCATCGACGCCAACGAGGCAGCGCTTGCGGCACGCGTCGCCACCGGCTTCCAATTCTCGCCCGTTTCTGCTGCAAGCTTGCGTCAGGCGCTTCGGCGCGCGTTCGCTGCCTACCGGCAACCGAAGGTCTGGGCCCGCCTCCAGGCCCAAGGCATGAAATCAGACGTCTCCTGGGATTCGAGCGCGCATCGCTATGCCGATCTTTATTCCAGTCTTCTTGCGAAAGGCTAAGACCCTATGATCATCACCGTACAAACCACGCCCTATCTGGACCAGAAACCCGGAACCTCCGGCCTGCGCAAGAAGGTGCCGGTTTTCGAGCAGAAGAACTACGCCGAGAATTTCATCCAGTCGATCTTCGATTCGCTCGACGGCTTCAAGGGCGACACGCTGGTGATCGGCGGCGACGGCCGTTACTACAACCGCGAGGTCATCCAGATCGCCATCAAGATGGCGGCCGCCAACGGCTTCGGCCGCGTGCTGGTCGGCCGCGGCGGCATCCTGTCGACGCCCGCCGCCTCCAACGTCATCCGCAAATACAAGGCCTTCGGCGGCATCGTGCTGTCGGCCAGCCACAATCCCGGCGGCCCGACCGAGGATTTCGGCATCAAGTACAATATCGGCAATGGCGGCCCGGCCCCGGAAAAGGTGACCGACGCGATCTTTGCCCGCACCAAGACCATCGACACCTACAAGATCGTCGATGTTCCCAACGTCAATCTCGATATCGAGGGTAGCCAGGACGTGGCCGGAATGGAGGTCGTGGTGATCAACCCGGTCTCCGACTATGCCGATCTGATGGAAAAGCTGTTCGATTTCCCGGCGATCCGCCGTCTCCTGTCGAGCGGCTTCCGTATCGTCTTCGACGCCATGAGCGCCGTGACCGGCCCCTATGCCAAGGAAATCCTCGAAAACCGCCTCGGCGCCGCCAAGGGCTCGGTGCTCAACTTCGTCCCGCTGCCCGATTTCGGCGGTCATCATCCCGACCCGAACCTCGTCCATGCCCGCGCCCTTTATGAAGAGATGATGGGCGAGGACGCCCCCGACTTCGGCGCCGCGTCCGACGGCGACGGCGACCGCAACCTGATCATCGGCAAGGGCATCTTCATCACCCCGTCCGACAGCCTTGCCATCCTCGCGGCCAATGCCACCTGTGCCCCGGGCTATTCCAGGGGTCTTGCCGGCATCGCCCGCTCCATGCCGACCAGTGCGGCCGCCGACCGCGTCGCCGAAAAACTCGGCATCGGCATGTACGAAACCCCGACCGGCTGGAAGTTTTTCGGCAACCTGATGGACGCCGGCATGGTCACCATCTGCGGCGAGGAAAGTGCCGGCACCGGCTCCAACCACGTGCGCGAGAAGGACGGCCTCTGGGCGGTGCTGCTGTGGCTCAACATCCTTGCCGTGCGCATGGAAAGCGTCGCCGAGATCACCCGCCAGCACTGGACCACCTACGGCCGCAACTATTATTCGCGCCACGATTATGAAGAGGTCGATACGGACGCCGCAAACGGCCTGATGCAGGCGCTGCGCGACCAGCTTGCCACCCTGCCGGGCAAGAGCTTCGGCGCGCTCACGGTCGAAACCGCCGACGACTTTTCCTATAGCGATCCGGTCGACAAGTCGGTCAGCAGCAACCAGGGCATCCGCATCCTGTTCGAAGGCGGCTCGCGCGTCGTCTTCCGCCTGTCGGGCACCGGCACTTCGGGTGCAACGCTGCGCGTCTATATCGAACGCTACGAACCGGATGCCGACCGCCACCACTTCGAAACGCAGGAAGCGCTCGCCGACCTCATTGCCGTCGCCGACGAAATCGCCGGCATCAAGCAGCGTACGGGTCGGACGGAACCAAGCGTTATTACCTGAGCGGATGCCTCACGGCTTTTCCAGCCCCATGTCAACAGCACCCTTTGCGCGTCGTGTTTGACGCGCAAAGGGGAGATCGGCTTTCCGGACGGGAGAGGTCCGCCGAGTGATGCCGGCCTGCCAGTCCAGGACCTCGACGCCGCCACAAAGACCGCGTCAGCCGCGTTTGTGCCGAAACCTCTCGAGATGTGCCTGCAACGGGCTCGGACCATTCAAGCCGGAAACGGCGACGCCTCTGGCCCCGGACCCAGGATTGCAGCCTTACTTGGCCGCTTCCCAAAGACGTGGTTCGCCTTGGCGTGAAAGGCAAAAATATTCATTCTGATCGATAGAGAGGCATGAAGTTTAGAATATTCATTTATTCTTAAGTATGAACCCCCAGAATTCAGGTCATCGAGAGTGACACTTGTCACGGCCGTTTGGAGCGCACTTTCCACCCCGTGACGATTTTGGAGGACGATATGTTGGGATTTGGCGCAGGCTCGGATGCCAAGGCTGTACTGGAGGCGATGAGCAAATCTCAGGCGATCATCGAGTTCAAGCTGGACGGAACGATCATCACGGCGAACGAGAATTTCTGTCGCGCGCTCGGCTATCCGCTTTCGGAGATCGTCGGCAAGCACCACCGGATCTTCGTCGATCCTGCGGAAGTCGCAAGCGCGGACTACCGCGAATTCTGGGCAAAGCTCGGGCGCGGCGAGTTCGATCGCCGGCAATACAAGCGCATCGGCAGGGATGGCGGCGAAGTCTGGATCGAGGCGTCCTACAATCCGGTGTTTCGCGGCGGAAAACCCTACAAGGTCGTGAAATTCGCCACCGATATCACCGCACAGAAGCTGAAGGCAGCCGAGGATAGCGGCAAGCTCGAGGCCATTTCCCGCGCCCAGGCGATCATCGAGTTCACACCGAAGGGCGATATTCTTACCGCCAACGAAAACTTCCTGACAACGCTGGGCTATCAGCTGTCGGAAATTCAGGGCAAGCACCACGCGATGTTCTGCGAGCCCGGCTACACGAGCAGCGACGAGTATCGCGGGTTCTGGGCCAGGCTTGCCTCCGGCAAGTTTGTCGCGGATGAATTCCTGCGGATCGGCAAGGGCGGCAAGCGGGTCTATATCCAGGCGTCCTACAACCCAATTTTCGACATGAACGGCAAGGTGTTCAAGGTGGTGAAATTCGCCACCGACGTCACCACACGGGTGGGCAATGTTGACCAGTTGGCGAGCGCGCTGAACGCCCTGTCCGATGGCGACCTGACGCAGGCGCTCGATACACCGTTCCTGCCGACCCTGGAAAAGCTCCGTGTCGACTTCAACAGCGCCTCCTCGAAGCTGCGCGGCACGTTGCAGACGATCTCGCAGAATGCCGGTGCGATCGCGGCGGCATCCCAGCAGATCCAGTCGGCCTCCAACGACCTCTCGAAACGCACGGAACAGCAGGCGGCCTCGGTGGAGGAGACTGCCGCGGCACTCGAGGAAATCACCACCACCGTCGCCGACTCGAGCAACCGCGCCGAGGAAGCCGGGCAACTGGTGCGCAAGACCAAGGAAAATGCCGAGCATTCCGGCAATGTCGTCGGTCAGGCCGTCGAGGCCATGGGCAAGATCGAGAAGTCGGCGGGTGAAATTGCCAGCATCATCGGCGTTATCGACGAGATCGCCTTCCAGACCAACCTCCTGGCGCTGAATGCCGGGGTCGAGGCCGCCCGCGCCGGGGATGCCGGAAAGGGCTTTGCCGTCGTCGCCCAGGAGGTCCGCGAACTGGCCCAGCGCTCGGCCAAGGCAGCAAAGGAAATCAAGGAACTGATCAACGCCTCCAACGAGCACGTCAAGAGCGGCGTCACCCTGGTCGGCGACACGGGCAAGGCCTTGCAGCAGATCGTCTCCCAGGTCGTCCAGGTGGATGGAAACGTCGGCGCGATCGTGGAGGCTTCCAAGGAGCAGGCCACTGGCCTCAAGGAAATCAATACCGCCGTCAACACGATGGATCAGGGCACGCAGCAGAATGCGGCAATGGTCGAGGAAACGACGGCCGCCGCCCACAGTCTTGCCCGGGAGGCCGAGCAATTGTTCCAGCTTCTCGGCGAGTTCAACATCGGCTCGGGAGCTGCGACGCATCGCACTGCACCGGCGCCGGCCAGCCAGCATTCACGCCCTGTCGCATCCCCGGCGCGTCAGATGACGGCCAAGGTGGCCCAGGCATTCAACGGCAATGCGGCGCTCAAGGGCGGCGACAGCTGGGAAGAATTCTGATGGCGAAAGCGCAACACCTGGCCGGTCTCGTCGGCGATCAGATGGAAATCATCGCGTTCCGCCTGCAAGGGCAGGAATTCTGCGTCATGACCAGAACCATCCGCGAAATCCGTGGATGGTCACCCTCGACGCCGGTTCCGCGTTCGCCCCGCGAAATGCTTGGCGTGATGAACCTGCGGGGCCTTGTCATTCCGGTCATCGATCTGGCCACCAAGCTGGGAATGCCGGCAACGTCGCCGAATGAACGCAGCGCGATTGTGGTGGCGGAGATCCACACCATGATCGTCGGCTTTCTGGTGGATCAGGTTTCCGATATCTTGACGGTCAATGGCAGCCAGATCCAGCCTATTCCGGATGTTGTCACATCCTTCAATGGAAGCTTTTCCGATGGCATCATCACCCATGAAAACGGCATGATCTGCTTTCTCAATCTGGCCAGGATGTTTCCGGCAGACGAGACGCAATCCTACGCGGCTTAGATTAAATCAGACGCATTCTGCGGGGGTTAAAGAAAACATCCCGCTCATCCCCGCTTAAAACCTGTGGCGATGCCGTCCGTCGTCGGCTGCCCCGCGAGGACGGCAACGTCCCACCTCCCATTGGGGTGGCGAAGCAGTCACGGAAGCATGCGGGGCTCCGCCGCGAGGGCAGGGTGAAAACAATCCACTTGCAACGCGGCTCAAAGCAAGGACAAATCGCGGGGCATACCAGGCTGGTATCAAATCTTCGTTCCCGCCAGACCAATCCCAAGGTGACCCGATGCCTTCTGCGACTGCTCCCCTTCCCCTCGGCGCCACCATCGGAGCCGAGGGCACGGCTTTTGCAGTCCACGCCCCGGCCGCCGCGGGCATCGACCTCTGCCTCTTTGATGAAACCGGCGAGCGCGAGCTGCGCCGCCTGCCGATGCAGCGCGGCGAGGACGGCGTCTACAGCCTGACGCTCGCCGATGCACCGGCCGGTACGCGCTACGGTTTTCGCGCCTCGGGCACCTACGCGCCGGATCAGGGCCTGTGGTTCGATCCCGCCAAACTGCTGGTCGACCCCTATGCCCGCGAGCTCGACCGCCCCTTCCGCTACGATCCACGCCTGTCCGTGTTCGGCAACGATACCGAAGATCTCGTGCCGAGGGCGATCGTCACGGCACCGGTGACGGCGCAACTGGCTGCACCGCTTTTCCAGGCCGGCGGCCTGATCTACGAAGTCGCCGTCCGCCCCTTCACCCGATTGCATCCGGACATTCCGGAGAACCTGCGCGGCACGGTCGCAGCGCTGGCGCATCCGGCTGTCATCGCCCACCTGAGCCGCATCGGCGTCTCCGCCGTCGAGCTCATGCCGATCACCGCCTGGATCGACGAACGCCATCTGCCGCCGCTCGGCCTCACCAACGGCTGGGGCTACAATCCGATCGCCCTCATGGCGCTCGATCCACGCCTCGTGCCCGGCGGCATGACGGAACTGCGCGATACCGTGGCGGCCCTGCATGCGGCAGGCATCGGCGTCATCCTCGATCTGGTCTTCAACCATTCCGGCGAGAGCGACCGGCTGGGCGCGACGCTCTCGATGCGCGGCCTCGACAACCACACCTATTACCGCCACGCCGAAGGGCAGCCCGGCGAACTCGTAAACGATACCGGCTGCGGCAATACCATCGCCTGCAACCACCCGGTCGTGCGCCGCCTGATCCTCGACAGTCTCCGCCACTTCGTCCGTTCCGCCGGCGTCGACGGCTTCCGCTTCGACCTCGGCACCATCCTCGGGCGGGACATGAACGGCTTCCACAGCGATGCCGCGCTGTTGACGGAAATGCTGGCCGATCCGCTCCTCATGGACCGCATCATGATCGCCGAACCCTGGGACATCGGCCCCGGCGGCCATCAGCTCGGCAATTTCCCGGCCCCCTTCCTCGAATGGAACGATCGCGCCCGCGACGACCTGCGCCGCGCCTGGCGCGGCGACCGGCACGTGGTCGGCGATCTGGCAACCGCGCTGGCCGGCTCCTCCAGCATCTTCTCGCGGGCCGGCGGCACGCAAACGCGCAGCGTCAACTTCATCGCCGCCCATGACGGCTTCACGCTGATGGACCTCGTCTCCTATGCCGGCAAGCACAATGAGGCCAACGGCGAAAACAACCGCGACGGCCACAACGAAAATCACTCCTGGAACAATGGTGCCGAGGGTGCGACAGATGATCCGCAGGTCCTCGCCTTCCGACGCCGCGACGTCATGGCCCTGCTCTCGACCTTGTTTGCCACGCGCGGCACGGTCATGCTGACGGCCGGCGACGAGGCCGGCCGCAGCCAACACGGCAACAACAACGCCTATTGCCAGGACAACGAGATCACCTGGCTCGACTGGACGGCACTGGATGAGGACCTCATCGCCCATACCGCCACCCTGTCGCAGATCCGCCGGCGCTTCGACGTCTTCCGGGAGACCGCCTTCTTTACCGGAAACGGCGATGTCGAATGGCTGAGACTCGACGGCCAACCGATGACCGTCGGCGATTGGGAAAGCCCCGCCACCGACAATCTGACGATGGTGCTTGCGACCCGCGACGTCGTACAGAACCGAAGCACCCGCCTTGCCGTCGTCATCAACCGCAGCCATGCCCCGCACCCCCTCCATCTGCCTGCGCGGCAGGATGCCCGGTGGCAGAGCCTTTTGCCTGCGCAGGAGGCCGGCAACGGCATGATCGCCGCGCGAAGCGTCGGTTTTCACGTCGAAATTTTACAGGCCTGAACCACGCAACCGATTGCCGTTTTTCAAAAGAGCGGCATATAGAAGGCAGGGGGATGTTTTTGATCGGGAAAGAGAATGCCGCAGGAAATTTCGCTGTCTGACGTCAAGGACTTGGTCGGCAAGGAGATCGGGGTCTCCGACTGGATCACGGTGACGCAGAAGATCATCGACGGTTTCGCCGACGCCACCGACGACCACCAGTTCATCCACACCGACCCGGTGCGGGCGGCCGCAGAAACGCCCTTCGGCGGCACGATCGCGCACGGCTTCCTGTCGCTCTCGCTGTTGTCGGCGATGAACTACAATTGCCTGCCACGCGTGCGCGAGCAGACCATGGGCATCAATTACGGCTTCGACAAGGTGCGCTTCATGACGCCGGTGAAGTGCGGCGCGAAGGTGCGCGGCCGCTTCACCATGGCCGAAGCCCGCTTCCGCGGCGCCGGCATGCTGATGGTCACCTATGACGTCACCGTCGACATCGAAGGCGAGCGCAAGCCGGCGCTCACCGCCAACTGGCTGACCATCATCCAGTTTGACCCGAAGGACCGGCCAGCCGATGCCTGAGCGGGCGGCGACCGAAGAGGCGGTGCGTCTGGCTTTCACCCAGCAGGCAAGTGCCTGCCGGGGTCTCGGCTCCCCCTTCACCGCAAGTCTCTGCGCGCTTGCCGCCGAAAGGCTCTCCGCGAGTCATGCTGTCGGCGAAAAAATCCTTTCATGGACGGACGATCCCGCGCCCAGTGGCGCTTCGGTGCCGCTTCGCCTCGCCGGCGCGCTGCATGCCCTGGTACTCGCCGGTCTCGACCGCGCGCTCGCCGAAGTCTACCCGCCGAATAGCGCAGAACCGGACGACCTCTGGAACGCCGTCGAAAACGCCTGCCGCACCCATGCGACCTTCATCCTCGATCGCCTGAAATCGGCGCCGCAGACCAATGAGGTGCGCCGCTCCGCCGCCCTTCTTCCTGGTTTTCTGGTCATTTCCAGCCTGTTCGGCAAGCCGCTGGTGCTTTCGGAAATCGGTGCCAGTGCGGGCCTGAACCTGCAGTGGGATCGCTATGCCTACCGGCTCGGCGCCCTTGCCTGGGCCGCCGGGCCGTCGCCGGTGGTCATCGCGCCGGAATGGAAAGGCCCCAACCCGCCGAATGTGGCGGTTGATGTCGCCGGCCGCGCCGGCTGCGACCTCAACCCGCTGGATCCGGCCCGTGAAGAGGACGCCCTGCGGCTCCTCTCCTACATCTGGGCCGACCAGACCGATCGGCTGGACCGCACGCGGCTCGCGCTGGCCATCGCCGCCGCGCATCACCAGACCGTTGAAAGGGCGGACGCCGTGGCCTGGCTGGAGCAGCGCCTTGGACAGGTTCACGCAGATCGGGTCCATGTGATCTACCACACCATCGCCTGGCAGTACCTGCCGCACCCCTTGCAGAAGAAGGGCGAAGCGCTGATCAGCATGGCGGGGGCGCGCGCAACGCCGGCCGCACCGCTGGCGCGGCTGCAGCTGGAAGCGGATGACCAGAAACACAGCGCCGCGCTGACCCTGCAGATCTGGCCGTCAGGCGAAAAACACCTGATCGGCCGCGCCGATTTTCATGGCCGCTGGGTGGAATGGACCGGCTGGCCCGGCCTGCATTGAGGCCGATCGGCTCCGGTATAGCGGCCAATGCCCCTCACCCTGACCGCGTGCGGGGAGAGGAGATGACCGAATTCGCCGCTTGTCCCTTCACCCGTTTACGGGGAGAAGGTGCCCGCCCTTACTTCTCAAACAAAGAAGGGCGGATGAGCGGCTCGCGGGCGGCGTGTTATAACCGGAACCCGCATAAGGCTGGCATGGCGATCAGTTGCCCGCATCCTCGGCAGCTTCATTCAGAAGCCCCGAAACGTAGGGTGCGAACGAGCGCCAGCACTCGACCCGGAACGTATCCTCGGCGGTGCGGAAGAGCACCACTTCCGCCTTGCCGAGAACGGTGCGCGAGCAGGCGCCGACCGGGAAGATGCCGAGCGACAGATCCTGCGGGCAGCCGCCATTGATCGCCACCTCGGCGCCGCGGCCCTTGACGATGACGGCGGTGTTGCGGTGGGAAATATCGGTCGCCGAATGGAGCGTGCCGCTCGATGCGACGGCGCCCATCATGTCGGCCCCGTTCTCGTCGATGACCAGCCACTCGTCCGGCCCGAGCCACAGCGCATGGCGGCCATGCGATGAAGCGGATGTTTTGGGCCGGGTGGGAAGCGACAGGCCGAGCGCGAGGGAAAGCGCCGCAACGGCGTCCGGCTTTGCCCGCAGCGACAGGCGGGTGGCCGGGGCTGCCGCCGAAAGGCTTGCAGCGCCAGAGCCGCCATGGAAGCCGGAAAGCGGCAGGGTACGGGTAGCGAGGTCAGCCCCAATCAGATCAGCCATTGATGCGGCCTCCTTCCTTGTCAAAGAACACCATTTCGCTCACCTCGACGGCGATCGTCCTGTCGGGCATCGGCACGTAGAGCGTCTCGCCGAGCCTCGCCTTGCCGCCGGCAACCAGCGCCAGCGCGATCGACCGGCCGCAATTCTCCGACCAGTAGGACGAGGTGACATGCCCGATCATCGTCATCGGCAGCGCCTGGTTCGGATCGGCAACGATCTGCGCGCCCTCCTCGAGCACAACCTTCGGATCCTTGGTCAACAGCCCGACAAGCTGCTTGCGGCCCTCGGCCACCAGATCGGGACGGCGCAGGCCGCGGATGCCGACGAAGTCCGTCTTCTTCTTGCCGACCGCCCAGCCGAGCGACGCATCGTCCGGCGTCACCGTGCCATCGGTGTCCTGGCCGACGATGATGTAGCCCTTCTCGGCGCGCAGGATGTGCATCGTCTCGGTGCCGTAGGCGCAGGCGCCCATCGGTTCAGCCCGCTCCCAGATCGCTTGCCAGATGGCCGGACCGAAATCGGCCGGCACGTTGACTTCGTAGCCGGCTTCGCCGGTGAACGACATGCGGAACAGCCGGGTCGGCACGCCGCATATCTTGCCTTCGCGAACGCTCATATGCGGGAAGGCTTCGTTGGAAAGATCGATGCCTTCGACCAGCGGCGCGATGATCTCGCGGGCCTTCGGTCCCTGCACGGCGATGACGGCCCACTGCTCGGTGGCCGACGTCAGCCAGACGTTCAGATGCGGGAACTCGGTCTGGAGATAGTCTTCCATGTGGTTCATGACGCGGGCAGCACCGCCCGTCGTCGTCGTCACGTGGAACCGGTCCTCGGCCATGCGACCGACGACGCCGTCGTCATAGACGAAGCCGTCCTCGCGCAGCATGATGCCGTAGCGGCAGCGGCCGGGCTTCAGCGTATCCCAGCTGTTGGTGTAGATCAGGTTGAGGAACTGCGCCGCATCCGGACCGACGACCTCGATCTTGCCGAGCGTCGAGGCGTCGAAGATGCCGGCGACCTCACGCACGGTCTTGCACTCGCGGTTGACCGCCTGATGCATGTCCTCGCCGGCGCGCGGATAGTACCAGGCGCGCTTCCACTGGCCGACATCCTCGAACACCGCGCCCTGGGCTTCTTCCAGAGCGTGCATCGGCGTCTTGCGGGTCGGGTCGAACAGCTCGCCGCGCGAATGGTTGATCAGCGCGCCGAAGGTTACCGGCGTATAGGGCGCGCGGAAGGTGGTGAGGCCGACCTTCGGAATTTCGCGGCCAAGCGTTTCGGCAGCGATCGCCAGGCCATGGATGTTGGACAGCTTGCCCTGGTCGGTCGCCATGCCGTTGGTGGTGAAGCGCTTGATATGCTCGATCGAGTGCATGCCTTCGCGCACCGCAAGGCGGATGTCCTTGGCACAGACGTCGTTCTGGAAATCGATGAAGGCCTTGACGGTCGTGTCCGGTCCGGCCCCTTCGGCCGCCCCCGCCATGCCGCCGGTCCAGGCGAAGGCGTTGCTGCCGTGAACCTCGATCTTCTGCGCGGCCGTAAAGCCCGATGCGTTCGACATCAGTTCGCCGGCCGCCAGCGATTCCTCGATGGTTGCCTGCAGGTCGTTGGTGCCATTGCAGGCGCCGACGGAAAGACAATCCTGCGCGTAGGTGCCGGGCAGGAAGCGCTGGCTTTCGTAATCGTAGGCGACCTTGCCGCGCGACTGCGAGAACATGTGCACCGACGGCGTCCAGCCGGCCGAGACCAGCAGCGCGTCGATGGCGATCGATCGGCCGCGGCCGCCGCCGTTGCGGGCAACTGACATCGACGAGACGCGCAGCTTGCCCGTGGTATCGACGACGGCGTGGCCGGCGAGAACCTCGATGCCGAGCTTGCGGGCTTCGGCCAGAACCGCCTCGCCCGGCTTCTCGCGGCTGTCGACGATCGCCGCAACCGTGATGCCGGCGCGCTTGAGGTCGAAGGCGGCCTCATAGGCGCTGTCGTTGGCGGTATAGACCCCGACCTTCTTGCCGACGGCAACGCCGAAATGATTGAGGAAGGTGCGGGCCGCCGACGCCAGCATGATGCCGGGGCGGTCGTTGTTGGCGAACACCATATGGCGCTCGATGGCGCCGGTGGCGATGATGACGCGCTTGGCGCGGACCTGCCAGAGGCGTTCGCGCGGCAGCTTCCTGTCGGGCTTGGCCAGATGTTCGGTGACGCGCTCCGTCAGGCCGACGAAGTTCTGGGCGTAGTAACCGAAGGCGGTCGTGCGCGGCAGGACGGTGACGTTCTCCATTGCGGCCAGTTCGGCAGCCGTCGCTTGAGCCCAGGTGAAGCCCTCGATCCCGTTGATGGTGACGCTCTTATCGTAATGCAGCGCACCGCCGACTTCCGCCTGCTCGTCGCAGATGATGACGCGCGCACCGGTCCTGGCAGCGGCAAGTGCGGCCGATAGGCCGGCGACGCCGGCGCCGATCACCAGCACGTCGCAATGGGCATAGCGGCTGGAATAGTGGTCGGTGTCGTCCTCGGTCGGCGAGACGCCGAGACCGGCGGCGGCGCGGATCCTGGGTTCATAGACGTGCTTCCAGGCCTGCTTCGGCCACATGAAGGTCTTGTAATAGAAACCGGCGGCGAAGAAGGGCGACAACAGGTTGTTGACCGCACCGACATCGAAGGAAAGCGACGGCCAGCGGTTCTGCGAAATCACCTTCATGCCGTCGAAGACTTCCTGAACCGTGGCACGCACGTTCGGTTGCTTGCGGGCAGCATCACGCTCGACGCCGATCAGCGCATTCGGCTCCTCGGCCCCTGCCGAAACGATGCCGCGCGGGCGATGATACTTGAAGGAGCGGCCGACGAGATGGACGCCGTTGGCGAGAAGCGCCGAGGCGACCGTGTCGCCTTCAAGCGCCGCGAAGCTCTTGCCGTCGAAGAAGAAACGCGCAGTCTTTGCAGGGGTGAGACGGCCTGCACCGGGGATACGATTGGCGCCGCTCATTTCGCGTTCGACTCCGTGGCTTCATAGGTTTCGACGGTGGCTTCGGTGGCCGGGCGCAACGTGCTGATATCGGGCTTCGGCAGGCCGGCCTTGTAGGTCGTCACGAACTTGTCGCTGACCGTGTCGCGGGCGGCGTTGAAGAAACGGCCGCAGCCGTTCAGGTGCCGCCAGCGCTCGTAGGTCAGGCCCTTGACGTTGTCGCGCAGGAAGAAGAACGCCTCGAATTCCTCGTCGGTCAACTCGGTGATGTTGGTCGGCCGGGCGATATGAGCATCGCCGGCCTGGCGGAATTCGAGCTCGGAACGCTCTTCCTCGCAATAGGGGCAATAGATCAGAAGCATGGTGTTTTCCCCTTAGTGCGCAACGGCGGCGGCTGCCGCTTCGTCGATCAGGCGGCCGGTGCGGAAGCGTTCCAGCGTGAACGGCGCGTTGATCCTGTGCGGCGCGTCATTGGCGATGGTGTGGGCGAAGACATTGGCCGAGCCCGGCGTTGCCTTGAAGCCGCCGGTGCCCCAGCCGCAGTTGACATAGAGGCCGGGAACCGGCGTCTTGGCCAGGATCGGCGAGCGGTCCGGCGTCACGTCGACGATGCCGCCCCAGGAGCGCATCATCTTCATGCGGCGGAAGATCGGGAAGAGTTCGCAGATCGCATCCAGCGTATGGGTGATGATCTGCAGGCCGCCGGTCTGGGAATAGGAGGAATACTGGTCGGTGCCCGCACCGATGACCAGCTCGCCCTTGTCGGACTGGGAGATATAGGCATGCACCGTGTTCGACATGACGACGCAGGGGAAGATCGGCTTGACCGGCTCCGACACCAGCGCCTGCAGCGGATAGCTGACGAGCGGCATGCGCACATCGGCCATCTCCATCAGCACCGAGGTATGGCCGGCGGCGACGACGCCGACTTTCTTGGCGCCGATGTAACCGCGATTGGTCTCGACACCGGCAATCGCGCCGTTGGCATGGCGGCGAAGGCCGGTGACCTCACAGTTCTGGATGATGTGCACGCCGCGGTCGGCGGCCGCGCGGGCATAGCCCCAGGCAACGGCATCGTGGCGGGCCGTGCCGCCGCGCCGCTGCAGGGCAGCACCGTTGATCGGATAGCGGGCCGTGCGGGAAATATCGAGCGGCGGGCAGAATTCCTTGGCCTGCTCGGGCGTCAGCCATTCGTTGTCGATGCCGTTCAGCCGGTTGGCGTGAATGTGGCGCTTGAACACCTGCTGGTCGTGGATATTGTGCGACAGCATCATGACGCCGCGCGCCGAATACATGACGTTGTAGTTCAGGTCCTGGCTGAGGTTGTCCCAGAGCTTCAGCGCATGGTCATAGATGCCGGCGCTTTCGTCATACAGATAGTTGGAGCGGATGATCGTGGTGTTGCGGCCGGTGTTGCCGCCGCCGAGCCAGCCCTTTTCGAGCACGGCGATATTGGTGATGCCGTGCTCCTTGGCGAGGTAATAGGCCGTGCCGAGGCCATGGCCGCCGGCGCCGATGATGATGACATCATATTCCTTGCGCGGCTCGGGCGACGTCCACTGCGCCTCCCATCCCCTGTGGCCGCGCATCGCTTCGCGAGCGACAGCAAAAACCGAATATTTGCGCATCCGCCTTCACACTCCGTAGATCCTGCCGTAAGGCCGGTGAATTTCCCTGGTCGACGCTAGAAATCGCAAATCCCGAACTTCCGCAACGTTTCTTTTGCGACGCGAGACGGCGCGAGTCGCACGAGTTGCGACATGCCGCATTATTGATTGCCGATCACTATATTCTGGCGCACGACCGGGCTGGACCTGACACGCGTCATATGGCGCAGTCATGACCAGCGAGCGGTTTTGCCGGAAAAACCACGGCCATTCCGGCAAAATTGCCAGGGCCGGACAACTCGCGTCTGGACTTTGACGGATCGATCTGGTATCCGCTCTCATCAATCGTAGGGCTTCCGGCTCTGCGAACGTATTTTATTGCCTCGTTGACCTGACTTCATGAGGCGATCACTCGAAACCAAAGGAACGGGATTAACGTGCAGGTACTAGTCCGCGACAACAACGTCGATCAAGCGCTTCGCGCACTCAAGAAGAAGATGCAGCGCGAAGGCATTTTCCGCGAAATGAAGATGCGCGATTACTACGAGAAGCCGTCCCAGAAGCGCGCCCGCGAAAAGGCTGAAGCCGTTCGCCGCGTTCGCAAGCTGGCTCGCAAGCGCGCACAGCGCGAAGGTCTTGTTACGGGCGGCCGCACTGCGGCTCCGGCACGCTGATCCGCGCTTCCCGCACATAGCACGCGTAAGTCCGGCGGGGGCGACATGGTCGCCGCCGCCTTTTCTGTTTGAAGCGCCGCATCAGGCCGATTCAAACCTTGTGTGGCCGGACGGTGTCCGGACACATACCGCTAGTGCGCGAGGCGCGCTAAAATGTCTGCGGACATGGAGCCGGCATCCACAGAGATGCATGTGAGTCGCTCCTGTTGAAACTGCGCATGGCGATCCGGTAAGCCACTGCAAGCCCGGACCATGCGCCCGAGGCTTCGCTTAATTGAGGGAACAATCTTGACATTGACTGCCAAGACTGCGGATTTTTCCGATCATTCCGGCCTGTGCGCCGCCCGCCGGAGCGGTTTTGCTCTTGCCTCCATGCTGGCGGTCACCGCGGCACTGGCGCTTTCGGGCTGCACCACGGCGGAAACGTCGAGCGACATGATACGCGTCGAACGGGCCCAAGGATCCGAGCAGAATATCGCCTCCCTCTCCGGCGTGATCTCGGCCAATCCGAGCGATCCGGAAGGTTACAACGTCCGCGGCTCGGCTTACGGCCGCGCCGGCGAGTTCCGCCGCGCGCTTGCCGACTTCAACAAGGCCATCGAGCTCAATCCGCGCTTCTACCAGGCCTATGCCAACCGGGCGCTGGTCGAGCGCAACATGGGCGACCAGGCGGCGGCGCAGGCCGATTACAACACGGCCCTGCAGATCAATCCGCGTTATGACGTCGCCTTCATCGGCCGCGGCAACCTCTATCGCCAGGCCGGCCAGCTCGATCAGGCCTTCAGCGATTTCAACAAGGCGATCGAACTCGACACCACCGACCCGCGCGCCTACCACAATCGCGGCCTGATCTATCAGGCGCGCAAGCAGCATACCCAGGCGATCGAGGACTTCTCGACCGCCATCTCGCTGGCGCCGAATTCACCTGAGCCCTACAACGGCCGTGGGATCTCCTATGTCGCCCTGAACGACGACGACAATGCGTTTTCCGACTTCAACACCGCGATCAACCTGAACGGCAAGGTCGCCGAATCCTGGGCCAACCAGGCCCTCGTCTATGAGCGCCGCGGCGACAAGGCGAAGGCCGCGAAGTCCTATTCCTATGCGCTCAAGCTCGATCCGAAATACGAGCTTGCCCGTAGCGGCCTCGCCCGCGTCAAGGCAGGCGCCTGACGGGAGGCGCCTCCCGCACACCGAAACGGCCAAACCGACAAAACCCGCTGCCATCGCAGCGGGTTTTTGTTGCCGTGCGTTGCCGTGCAGCGGAGCCGTCGAATCTGGACACGTTAACGGCAAAAGCCCGCCGTTCTGGCGGGCCTTTGCTTCCTTGTCAGGGTAACGGATGCCTCAGTGATTGACCGCCTTGACGATATCGTCGGTCATTTTCTTGGCGTCGCCGAGCAGCATCATGGTGCCATCCTTGTAGAACAAGGTGTTGTCGATGCCGGCATAGCCGGAGCCGAGCGAGCGCTTGACGAACAGGCAGGTCTTGGCCTTGTCGACGTCGAGAATCGGCATGCCGTAGATCGGCGAGGTCTTGTCGTCGCGCGCCGCCGGGTTGGTGACGTCGTTGGCGCCGATGACATAGGCGACGTCGGCCTGGGCAAATTCGGAGTTGATGTCCTCCAGTTCGAATACCTCGTCATAGGGCACGTTGGCTTCGGCAAGCAGCACGTTCATGTGGCCGGGCATGCGGCCGGCGACCGGATGGATGGCGTATTTCACCTCGACGCCGTTGGCCTTCAGAGCATCGGCGAGCTCCCGCACCGCATGCTGGGCCTGCGCCACCGCCATGCCGTAGCCGGGCACGATAATAACCTTGGAGGCATTGGCCATGAGGAAGGCAGCGTCGTCGGCCGAGCCCTGCTTGACGGTGCGCTGCACGCCGTCGTCGGCCGCGGCCGCGCCGTTTTCGCCGCCGAAGCCGCCGAGGATGACCGAGATGAACGAGCGGTTCATGCCCTTGCACATGATGTAGGACAGGATCGCACCCGACGAGCCGACCAGCGCGCCGGTGACGATCAGCGCCAGGTTGCCGAGCGTGAACCCGATGCCGGCCGCCGCCCAGCCGGAATAGGAATTGAGCATCGACACGACGACCGGCATGTCGGCGCCGCCGATCGGCACGATCAAGAGGACGCCCAGCGCCAGCGACAGGACGACGATTGCCCAGAAGTCAAAATGGCTTTCGGAAACCGCCAGACCGATGATGAAGAAGACGATCAGCGCCAAAAGCGCGATGTTGATCAGATGCCGGTACGGCAGCATGATCGGCTTGCCCGACATGCGCCCGTCGAGCTTGAGGAAGGCGATGATCGAGCCGGTGAAAGTAATGGCGCCGATGGCGACGCCAAGCGCCATTTCGACCAGAGCCTGGGCATGGATCGAGCCGATCTCGCCAATGCCGAAGGAAGACGGCGTATAGAGCGCCGAGGCGGCAACGAGGACCGCGGCGAGACCCACCAGCGAATGGAAGCCGGCGACCAGCTGCGGCATCGAGGTCATGGCGATCGAGCGGGCGATATAGGCGCCTGCGCCGCCGCCGATCGCAAGGCCGACGACGATCAGCACGAACCCGCCCAGCGACGGCGTCGCCAGGAGCAGCGTCGTGACGATGGCGATGCCCATGCCGGTCATGCCGAGGATATTGCCGCGGCGCGAGGTGGTCGGATGCGACAGGCCGCGCAGCGCCATGATGAACAGCACGCCGGAGACGAGGTAGAGGAAGGCTGCAATATTGGGTGACATCAGCTCAGGCCCTCACTTGTCTTTTTTCTTGTACATGGCGAGCATGCGCTGGGTGACGAGGAAGCCGCCGAAGATGTTGACCGAAGCGAGGATCAGCGCGACGAACCCGAAGCCGGTGGCAAGGCCGGAGGCCGAGATGCCGACCGCCAGAAGCGCGCCGACGACAATGACGGAGGAGATGGCGTTGGTTACGGCCATCAGCGGCGTGTGCAGCGCAGGCGTCACCGACCAGACCACGTAATAGCCGACGAAGATCGACAGGACGAAGATCGCGAGCTGGAAGACGAAGGGGTCGATCGCCCCCCCGCTCAAGCCATGGGCGGCAGCACCCGCTGCATCCGGCACATATTCGGCTGCCGTGCGCACCGCTTCGACCGCCCGGTCGAGGTCGCCGAGAGCCTTGTCGAGAAGGTCATTGGCCATCAAACATCTCCCTTGGAACGGCCGCGCTTCCCCCGAAGCGCCAAGCCGCCCTCTCCAATTCTCAAGCGGTGACTGCGGCCGGGGCCGGCACGAAATTCGGATGCACGATGGCGCCGCCATGCGTCAGCATCGTCGCCTTGACGAGCTCGTCCTCGACGTTGAGCGCCAGCGCCTTGGTCTCCTTGGACACCATGGTCTCGAGGAAGGTGACGAGGTTCTTGGCGTACAGCGACGAGGCGGAGGCGGCGATGCGGCCGGGCACGTTCAGATAGCCGACGACCTTGACCCCCTCGACCTCGACCACCTGGTCGGCGACCGCGCCCTCGACATTGCCGCCGCGCTCGACGGCGAGATCGACAGCCACCGAGCCGGGCTTCATCGCCTTCAGCATCTCGCGGGTGATGAGCCGCGGCGCCGGGCGCCCGGGGACCAGCGCCGTGGTGATGACGATGTCCTGCTTGGCGAGATGCTCGGCGGTCAGCGCCGCCTGCTTGGCCTTGTACTCGGCCGACATTTCCTTGGCGTAGCCGCCTGCGGTTTCGGCCGCCTTGAATTCCTCGTCTTCCACCGCGATGAACTTTGCGCCGAGCGAGGCGACCTGTTCCTTCGAGGCGGGGCGCACGTCGGTGGCGGAAACCACGGCACCGAGACGGCGCGCCGTCGCGATCGCCTGCAGGCCGGCGACGCCGGCGCCCATGACGAACACCTTGGCGGCCGGAACCGTGCCCGCCGCCGTCATCATCATCGGCATCGCCCGGTCGAATTCGTAGGCAGCGTCGATCACCGCCTGGTAGCCGGCAAGATTCGCCTGGCTCGACAAGACGTCCATTGACTGCGCCCGGGTTATGCGCGGCATCAGTTCCATGGCGAAAGCGGAAACACCGGCGCTCGCCATGTCGGCAAGCGCCTGCTCGCTGCCATAAGGATCCATGATCGCCAGCACGATCGCACCCGACTTGTAGGAAGCGACCTCGGAGGAGGACGGTCGGCGCACCTTCAGCACCACATCGGCGCTCGCAGCGTCAGCGGCAGAACCGATCCGCGCACCCGCCTTTTCGAACTCGCCATCGGGAATGCGCGACAGCAACCCGGCACCCGCCTCGACGACGACGTCGAAGCCGAGCGACGTCAGCTTCCTCACGCTTTCCGGCGACGCCGCAACGCGGCCTTCGCCCGAGAAGCTCTCCAAGGGTATGAATACGATCTCTGCCACAGGCTCTCCTCCCCGAGACGGGATTTTGGAACATGGCCGAACCGCCAGCTCTCAAAATATCCCGCACATTCGATATTCGCGCAAAACCGGCAACGGCCGGTCGCGGGCATGCCTTTCCAGGTCCGCGCCGGACGGACCAAGTGAAAACGGACTCGCTCCCAAGCGCCCGCCTTCGTCAAAACTTTGGAAAGCCGATCAGCGCAGAAGCACGAAGCCGGCAAGGTTGAGGAGGATGAACAGCACGAGCGCGGTAAAGAAGCCGGCAGTCGTGAAGAACGCGGCGGCCATGGCGATCAACAGCGCCGCGCAGAACAGCGTCCCGAACTTCGTAGCTTCGATGAAGAAGTTGTAGGTCTTCTCGTGTTCGGAATAGTCCATCGGCGCGCCCGTTTCGACCGGTCCCGAATGATGTTCAGCCATGATGCATGTCTCCCTGGATACCATGGCACCGCACTTAACAGGCCGGCGGGCACCATGCCTCGTCTCAAAATTCATTGCATGCGCATCTGCGTGCCGCAAGCTGCCAATTACGCATAGCTGCCCTTACACAATGTGACAGCTGAGCGCAACGGAAACCGGGAGGCAGGCGGGAGACAGGCCAGCGACATGAGGACGCGGTAAAGCAGGGCAAAATCCGACGCGCATCTGCACAAGGGACGGAAACATTGGGTGACAAGGAGAGTTGACTTTTGTTTCGCGCCTGAGAGCAATGGCAAGAGACGTGAAAAGAGGCTTCGAGTCGCCGAGAGTGGACCGAAGCCACAGCTGGAGACCCGCAATGCCCAAACCTGTTGTTGCCATACCGGCCGATTTCAGGACCATCGACGGCAACGTCTGGCATGCCACGCCACATCAATATGTCCGCGCCGCCGTCGAAGGCTCCGGCGTGATGACTTTCCTGGTGCCGGCGCTCGAGACCGGCAACGACACCGATGAAATCCTCGACCGCGTCGACGGCGTGCTCGTCAGCGGGTCACGCAGCAATGTGCATCCCTCGCTCTATGGCAAGCAAGCCACCGAAGCGGACGGGCCGTTCGATCCGGGCCGCGACGCGACGAGCCTTCCGCTGATCCGGCGGGCGCTGGAGCGCGGCGTGCCGCTGCTCGCCATCTGCCGCGGCATTCAGGAACTGAACGTCGCGCTGGGCGGCACGCTGGCAAGCGAGATCCACGAAAGGCCCGGTATCTGGGATCACCGCAAGCCGGATGTGCAGGAACTCGATATCGCCTACGGCATCCGCCAGAAGGTCATCGTCAAGGAAGGAAGCTGCCTTGCTTCCGTTCTCGGGACCGGCGAGGTGCAGGTGAATTCGCTGCACCGGCAGGCGATCTCCGAGGCCGCACCGCGTCTCGCCGTCGAAGCCATCGCCGAAGACGGGACCATCGAGGCCGTGTCGGTGATCGACGCAAAGGCCTTTGCCGTCGGCGTGCAATGGCACCCGGAATACTGGGTCGGCCAGGACCGCCCCTCATCGACCCTGTTTCAGGCTTTCGGCGACGCGGTTCGCGCCTATGCCGCCTCGAAGGCGAAGAGCTGACGGTCCTGCCCGGTCCCTTCAGGCGATCTTACGGGTGAACGGCGTCTCATCCACAGGGGTCAGCGCGGCGCCCGTCTCGAACCAGGCGATCAGATTGTCGACAACCAGATCGGCCATGGCGTTGCGCGTCGCCTGCGAGGCCGATCCGACATGCGGCAGCAGCGAAACGTTGGGCAGCGCCAAAAGCGCGTCCGGCACATAGGGTTCGTTCTCGAATACGTCGAGACCGGCCGCGGCGATGACACCACGCTGCAGCGCATCGGCAAGTGCCGCCTCATCCACGGTCGCGCCACGCCCGATATTGATCAGCACCCCCTGTGGCCCGAGCGCCTGCAGAATCTCGGCATTGACGGTCCGGTGGGTGGCTTCGGTGTTCGGCACGATGACGATGATCGTGTCGACCGCCTCCGCCATCGCCTTCAGCGTCGGAAAATGGCGGTAAAGGAGGCCCGGGCGCGGCGTGCGGGTATGATAGGCGATGGCAAGGCCGAAGCTTTCGAGACGCCTGGCGATTGCGAGCCCGATACGGCCGAGCCCGTAGAGGCCGACGGTGCGGCCGCGCAGCGTCAGCGGCGTCAGGGCAAAGGCGCCCTCGCTCGGCCAGCGCCCCTGCCGCAGCCATTGCTCGGCGGCAGGAAGCTGACGCACCGTATTGATGAGCAGGCCGATCGCCGTGTCCGCCACTTCTTCCGTCAGCACATCCGGCGTGTTGGTGACGACGACGCCGCGCTTTGCCGCATGTGCGGCATCGACGCCGTCATAGCCGACGCCGAAATTCGCAATGATTTCCAGGTTGGGCAGCGCATCGATGAAATCGTTGGGGCATTTTCCCTGCACCGCGACGCCGGAGACACCGGCAGCGATGTCGGCGGTGATGAGTGCAGGATCGGCGGCCGAGACGAAGACCGTCGCAAAATGATCCGGCAGGCGATCGAGCACACGCTTGTTCATCCTTCCAGGCACAAGAATACGGGGGCGGCCTTGCGGCATCTTTCGCTCCTTCCGGGATCGGATCGGATTATTCGGTTGAAGGCGGCCGAAGCGGGCCCGTCGACTGGCGGATCCGCATTTCGGGCTTGATGAGATGGATGCCGTCCGGCTCGTGGCTGCCGTTGAGCTTGTCGAGCAGGGCGCGCGCGGCGCTGCGGCCGACATCAGACTGGCCGTTCCAGACGGTAGTGAGCGCCGGCGTCGCAATCGAGGCTTCCTCGAGGTCGTCGTAACCGGTGACCGACACATCGCGTCCGGGGACGAGGCCGGCGCGGGCAATGCCGTTCATCATGCCGATGGCGACGAGATCGTTCCAGCAGACGACCGCGGTCGGTTTCTGCGGCAGGGACAAGAGATGTACCGCCGCCTCGAAGCCGCCCTGCATCGAGCGAGGGCCGGGAATGCGCAGGTTCGCATCGACATCGATATTGGCCTTGCGCAGCGCATTGACATAGCCCTGATAGCGGTCGCGGCCAGTCGACGTCTGATCCGTGCCGCCGACCATAGCAATGACGCGGTGCCCGAGGCTGATCAGGTGATTGGTGGCCAGCGAGATGCCATAGGCGTCGTCACCGCGGAAGATCGGTACGTCGAGACCTTCGATCGAGCGGGCGATCAGCACCGCCGGCATGCCGTTGTCTTCGGCAAGGCGGATGTCCTCCGGCGGCGTGCCGATGGCCGGCGACATGATGACCCCGTCGCCGCCCAGTTGCAGCAGGGTCTCGATGAAGGCGCGCTGCTTTTCGACGGAATCATAGTGGTTGGAAAGAATGAACGTCTGCCGGTCGCGATCGAGTTCGGCCTCGATGGCCTTGAGGATCTCGCCGTAGAACGGGTTCATGATGTCGTGCACGACGACGCCGATGATGCCGGAGCGGGATGTGCGCAGGCTGGCGGCGCGGCGGTTGTAGATATAACCGAGCGCCCGCGCCTGGTCCTTGATCTTGTCGCGGGTGATGGCGGCAACGAGCGGGCTGTCGCGCAATGCCAGTGAAACGGTCGCCGTGGAGACCCCAAGCGTTTCGGCAATGGTTGAGAGCTTGATCTTCTGCGCCACGTTTCCCCCTTCAGCTTCCCGGTTTGGCACCGGTATTTTTAAATCCTCTTTAAACTGTTTAAATTAGCACTGCAATCGCCAAATTGTGGCGCGTTCTTCAGAATTATTCCACCGCGCCGGTGCTCTGGAGATTGCCGTCGACGACGCGCAGCAGCTTCATCAGCGTCTTGATCTGCTTTTCGCTCAGGCCCTTGGTGGCGATTTCCTCGGAGGTTTTGCCTGCGGCGGCGATCGTCTGGAGGCGGTCGCGGCCGCTGGTGGTCAGGTAGACCTTGGTCAGCCGGGCATCCTCCTCGTCCGCCCGCCGTTCCAGAAAGCCCTGCGCCTCCATGCGGCCGATCGTGCGGGTCATGGTCGGCGCCTTGACGCCGAGCTTCATGGCCAGCACCCCTGCCGTCAGCCCGTCGGTTTCGGCAAGCGCCAGCATCACGCCGTCCTGACCTGCATAAAGACCGCTTTCAAGTAGATTGCGCGACAACACGGTGCGCATTGAGCGCGCCGCCTGCACCAGCACGGAGGCAAGATCCTGGGCCTCGACGGCAACGTCCTGATGTTTTTTCTTGCCGTTTTTGGTTTTTTTCTCGGCCTTGTTCTTCTTTCCCATTGGTCCTCCACCAAATTTCTTGCGCGGCCACCTGTCCACTGTATGACTCGAATAATACCTACACCGCAAGTATGACCGAAGGGCTGACGCAAGCATGGCATTCCCTGCACCCCGTTGGAAAGACAATGATTCCGATCTTGCTCCTGCGACCCGGGCAGACTGGATCGCGGTGCTGCCGCTGGGTGCGACCGAACAGCATGGACCCCACCTGCCCTTCGACACCGATACGCTGATTGCCGAGGGGCTGGTCGAGCGGTTGATCGGCCGACTATCACCCGCTTTGCCCGTGACTTTCCTGCCGGCGGAACCGGTCGGCTACTCGATCGAGCACATGGACTTCGACGGCACACGCTCGCTCGCCTACGACGAGGCGGTAGGACGGTGGCTCGGGATCGCGCAGGACCTGCACCAAAAGGGCATCCGCAAATTCGTCATGCTGAACGCCCATGGCGGCAATTCGTCCTTGATGACGATCGTCACCACGGAAGCCCGGGTGCGGTTCAACATGCTGGCGGTCGCGACGAGCTGGACGCGCTTCGGCCAGCCGGACGGCTGGATCAAGCCGCAGGACAAGGCGATCGACATTCACGGCGGCAATATCGAAACGTCGGTGATGCTGGCGCTTCATCCCGATAAGGTTGACATGGCGAAAGCGGCACGATTCGGGTCGGCCCAGAGCGATTTTGCCGAACGCTACAAGCACCTGCGCGCCTATGGCCCACACGCCTTCGGCTGGAAAATGTCGGACCTGAACGAGGCGGGCGTCGCCGGCGATGCTGCAGCCGCAACGGCCGAGCGGGGCGAGCAACTGATCGCTCACGTGGTTTGCGGGATCATCGATCTGCTGGAGGATGTCGCGGCCTTCGATGTGTCTATATTCCGATAGCAACGGGCGACCATCGACCACGAACTGTCGACACCGGCAAGACGCGCGGAAGAATACGGGCCTGGCATTTGCGCTGGCGCGTTCCATCTCCTATATCAGCACCAACCGATGCCGACGCATCCCGAATTTTCTTGAGGTTTCCCCATGACCGAAGCAACCACCGCCAAGCCCATTCCCGTTACTGTGCTCACCGGCTATCTCGGCGCCGGCAAGACGACGCTGCTCAACCGCATTCTTTCGGAGAACCATGGCCGGAAATATGCCGTCATCGTCAATGAATTCGGTGAGATCGGCATCGACAACGACCTGATCGTCGAATCCGACGAAGAGATCTACGAGATGAACAATGGCTGTGTCTGTTGCACCGTGCGCGGCGACCTGATCCGCGTCGTCGAAGGCCTGATGCGTCGTCCCGGCCGCTTCGATGCGATCATCGTCGAAACCACCGGCCTTGCCGATCCCGTCCCCGTTGCCCAGACCTTCTTCATGGACGACGATGTGCGCGCCAAGACCGAGCTCGACGCGGTCGTCGCGCTCGTCGACGCCAAGCATCTGCCGTTGCGCCTCAAGGACAGCCGCGAAGCGGAAGACCAGATCGCCTTTGCCGATGTCGTGCTCCTGAACAAGACCGACCTGGTGACGCCGGAAGAACTGGCGAAGGTCGAGGCAACCGTCCGCGTCATCAACCCGACCGCCCGCATCCATCGGACCGAACGCTCCGAGATCGACCTGACGAAGGTTCTCGACCAGGGTGCCTTCAATCTGGAACGGGCGCTGGAAAACGACCCGCATTTTCTCGATCAGGACGATCACGACCACGATCATGACCACGCCTGTGGCCCGGATTGCACCCACGACCACCACCATCATGATCACGACCATCATGGCCATGACCACCATCATCATGACCACGGCCCCTCGCCGATCCACGACGTCACGGTGCAATCCGTTTCGCTGCGCGGCGGCGAGATGAATCCGGACCGTTTCTTCCCCTGGATCCAGAAGATCACCCAGACGGAAGGCCCGAACATCCTGCGGCTCAAGGGCATCATCGCCTTCAAGGGCGACGAGGAACGCTATGTCGTCCAGGGTGTGCACATGATCATCGAGGGCGACCACCAGCGGCGGTGGAAGGACGGCGAGAAGCGCGAAAGCCGCCTCGTCTTCATCGGCCGCGAGCTTGACCGCGAGAAGCTCGAACGCACCTTCAAGGCCTGCGAGGCCACTCCCGCCGAGGCCGCAGCGCACTGATGCCGACAGTTGCTCCCCTTGATCTCGAAGGCCACGTCGCGGGCGTGGCCTTTCTCGGCGAAGTGCCGTTCTTTGCCGAATCCTCCGGCCTGATCCATCGCCTCGACCATGGCCACAAGACCGTGAAAGCCCACGATGGCCTTCTCTGCTGCGTGCGCGACGAAGCGACCGACACGCTGCTGACCGGCGGCGAGGACGGCAAGGTGCTGCGCGTCAAGGCGGACGGGACGACGACCGAAATCGCCAGCGTCCCGCGCAAATGGATCTCTCAGGTCGCCGCCGGCCCGCAGGGGTCTGTCGGCTATGCCTACGGCAAGACGGCGCATGTCCGCCTCGCCGACGGTTCTGTCAAGGATTTCACCGAGGAGCGCACCGTCGAAGGCATCGCCTTCGCGCCAAAGGGGATGCGCATCGCGCTTGCCCGTTACAACGGCGTGTCGCTCCACTGGGTCGCAATGGCCGGGCAGCCGACGGCACTTGAATGGAAGGGCGCCCATACCGGCGTCACCTTCTCGCCCGACGGCCGCTTCGTCGTCACCACCATGCAGGAAAACGCCCTGCACGGCTGGAAGCTCGACACCAAGCCCGGCGCCGAAACGCGCCACATGCGCATGACCGGCTATCCGGCCAAGGTGAAATCGACATCCTGGTCGGTCAAGGGCAAATGGCTCGCTTCCTCCGGGGCACCAGCTGCCATCGTCTGGCCTTTCCAGGCCAAGGACGGACCGATGGGCAAGGCGCCGCTCGAACTCGGCACCCGCGCCAATATCATGGTCACCCAGGTCGCCTGCCACCCGGTCGAGGAGATCGCGGCAATCGGCTATGCCGACGGCATGATCCTCGTCGTCCGCTTCGCAGACAGCAAGGAAGTGCTGCTGCGCCGCCCCGGCAAGGGCGCCATCACCGCCATGGCCTGGAGCAAGAACGGCCGGCAACTCGCTTTCGGCTCGGAAGCCGGCGATTGCGGCGTGGTCGATATCGCCGCCTGATCTCCTGTTGCGGAAAACAGACATCGCGGGCCGCGAAGGCGCGCGATGATCACCACATCAGTTCGACATGCGGCCTTCCGTTCGACGTCTTTTCGACCGTCCGGCCGGTTTCGTCGATCGTGCAGTGGACGCGCTTGCGGAAGGCCGAGAAGCTGTCGAATGTGACGACGTCGACGGCCTCATCCAGGTCGAGGGTCAGCCGGTAGCGGCCGGGCTGGGCGGTGACGGCCTGGACGCCGAGGATCTTCGCCTCGAAGGGCTGGCCGAGATAATGGCCCTTTACGCGCGAGCCAAGCATCCAGGGATTGAGCGGCGGGCGATTACCGGCGACCGCGTGAAGCGTGTTCCAGTCGCGAAAGCCGTATTGCGCGGCCAGAAGTTCGAGGGATTTCGAGTGGGTGATATCCTGCCCTTCGGCCGACAAACCGGCGCGAAGCCGTTTCGCCTGATCCTTCAGGGCATCGAGGGACGGAAGCGGGATTGATCCGCGCATAAGAGGTCTCCAGCAGGAGCGTGCCGTCTTTCGGAGGGAGTCCGCCTTGCCGCCGTTCGCACGCCATGATGATGGACGACCGAATTGGGAACGAGAGACTTCACCAAAAGCCTGGAAGCTTGCGGACGGCCGGGGCTCTCACCCGTGCCATCGCCTGTAGTTCATCCGGGCGGCGCTGTCAATTTCGCGCATGGCGAAACCCCGCTCCGGAGACAGTCGGGCTCCGGAGCGGCGCTGCTTGGGATGGGCAGGCAGCGGTGTCGGTTTGGTAGATGTGTCAGGCTTTGCTGCCTGCCGGCACCGGATTTTCCGGGCATTTGCCCATCACTCCGGCACCGCCTTCAGGACCGGACCGCGCCGGGAGGCGAGGCCGGTTCGCGAACCCGGTTTCCCGCCCTGAAGACAGGTCAAGAGTGCCACCAGACGGCGCCCCGGGGAAAAAACGGCCGCAACAAAGCGTCCGCCCTTCTGCAAACGGCTGTTTTGCCAGGAACATTTGTTCATGCGCGGCAGGAAGCCGTCCCCGTTTGCGGCAGCGTGATCGGGCGGTCAGAAGCGGTAGCTGACACCGGCGCCGATCAGCCAGGGATCCAGCTTGGCCTTGCCGGATAGCGCCGTGCCGCCAAGATTGGCCTTCCATTCCGGTTCGAGGAACAGCTTCTTGACATCGAGGTTGAGACCCCAATGCTCGTCGAGCTTGTAATCGAAGCCGACCTGCAGCGCAGCGCCGAAGGTGTCGTCGATTTTCAGGTCCGTGAACGCGCCGGCATCGGATTGATTGTAGAAGATGGTGTAGTTCACGCCCGCGCCGACATAGGGCTTGAAAGCGCCGAAATCGGTGAAATGGTATTGCACCGTCACAGTCGGCGGCAGCAGCCAGGCCTTGCCGACCTGCCCCAGTCCAGCGATGGAACCTTCGGTATAGACCTTGGAACTGGTCGTGCCGAGAATAAGTTCGGCGGCGATGTTGTCGGTGAAGAAATAGGTGATGTCGAGTTCGGGCGTGATCGAATCCGAATAGGACAGATCCGACCCCGGAATGCCATCGACCGAACCGCTGTCGTGGGTGATGACGCCGAGAGCCCGCATACGAATCATCCACGGGCTTTGCGCAGTGTCCTCCAACGCAGCCGGTGCGACCAGCGGTGCCGTCAGATCGCCGGCGTGGGTGGCAACACCCGCGAACATCAGCGTTGCAAAGGCAGCCACCGCTCCGGGTGCCGTCGTCTTCATAGTCATCATTCTCTCCTTCAGCATCGAATCGGCCACTAGAACCGGAACGAGCATTTGGAGAAACGAGACGGAAACGATTTGAGCCAGATCAAGCGCCACGCCACAAAACGCAAATGTGGCATTTTGAGCACAGGAGAATTCCCGTTCGTGGCGAGCGCCACGAACGGCGCCTCTCAGGCGGCCCGGCGCAGTTTCGGCATGGCGAGCTTGCGGCCGCTGGCGACCAGCATGCCGGCAGCGCCTTCCAGCCAGCCGTCCTTCAGCTCCAGGCCCAGGAAACGGTTGCGCTCGAACGGGCCGGGCATGACGAGGTGCTGCGCCTTGGCGGCGAAAAAGCCGAAGCGCTCGTAGTAGGGCGCATCGCCGACGAGCAGGATGGCGCCGTGGCCGCGGGTCTTCGCCTCGCCGATGGCGGCACGCATCAGTGCGCCGCCGATGCCCTTGCCCTCATGGGCGGCATCGACAGCGAGCGGGCCGAGCAGCAGGGCTTCGACCGGCGAACCGTCACGGCCGACACCGGCTTCGACGTTCCAAAGCCGCACCGTACCGATGACATGTCCGTCCGGATCGCGGGCAACCAGCGCCAGGCCCTCGGCCGGCACGCGGCCGCGGCGCAGCGCTTCCGACGACTTGCGGCGGCGGTTCGGCCCCATGGCGCGATCGAGCAGGTTTTCCCGCGCGACGACGTCGCCGGGGTTTTCCACGTCGATGGTGAAGGCATTCTGCGCGAAGAACGCGCGGACAGAATCAAGAACAGCGGCCATTTTGGCCTCCCGTACCCAATACCGTTATCAGCGGCGATGAACGAAAATTGTGAACTTGCTGCCCCGGCCTTAAAAAACCGGAGCAGGCCTGTCAGATGACGTAGGACTTCAGCGGCTCGAAGCCATTGAAGGCGACGGCCGAATAGGTCGTCGTATAGGCGCCAGTGCCCTCGATCAGGACCTCGTCGCCGATCGTCAGCGAGATCGGCAGCGGATACATGTTCTTCTCGTACATCACGTCGGCCGAATCGCAGGTCGGGCCGGCGAGCACGCAGGGCTCCATCTCGTCAGCGTCATGCGCGGTGCGGATCGGGTAGCGGATCGCCTCGTCCATGGTTTCGGCGAGACCGCCGAACTTGCCGATGTCGAGAAAGACCCAGCGGTGGTTGTCGTTGTCCGACTTCTTCGAAATCAGCACGACTTCCGACTTGATCACGCCGGCATTGCCGACCATGCCGCGGCCCGGCTCGATGATGGTTTCGGGCAAGTTGTTGCCGAAGTGCTTGCGCAGCGCAGAAAAGATCGCCTTGCCATAGGCCTCGGCGGACGGCACGTCACGCAGGTACTTGGTCGGGAAACCACCGCCCATGTTGACCATCTTGAGCTCGATGCCCTGCTTTGCCAGTTGCACGAAGACGCGCTTGGCGTCAGCAAGGGCCGAATCCCAGGCGTCGACCTTGGTCATCTGCGAACCGACATGGAACGAGACGCCATGGGAGGTGAGGCCCAGCTGATGGGCGTAGACGAGAACGTCGACGGCCATCTGCGGAACGCAGCCGAACTTGCGCGACAGCGGCCATTCGGCGCCTTCGCCATCGGTCAGGACGCGGCAGAACACCCGTGCGCCCGGAGCCGCGCGGGAAATCTTTTCGACTTCCTCGTGGCTGTCGACCGCAAAGAGCGAAACGCCGAGCGCATGCGCCCTGGCGACGTCGCGTTCCTTCTTGATCGTGTTGCCGAAGGAGATGCGGTGGGCGGTCGCGCCGGCATCGAGCGCCATTTCGATTTCAGCGACGGACGCGCAATCGAAGCTGGAGCCCATCGAGGCGAGCAGGCGCAGGATTTCCGGCGCCGGGTTGGCCTTGACGGCATAGTAGATCGAGCTGTCCGGCAGGGCATGACGGAAAGCCTTGAAATTGTCGCGCACGACATCGAGGTCAACCACAAGGCACGGGCCTTCGGGACGTCGGGTGTTCAGGAAGTCGATGATGCGTGCAGTCGTCATAAGGGTATCCCCAATCAGTTAGGCTCCGGCAAGCCGGAGGACAAAGGGCATACGCGAACACGTCCTGGTACCAGCCGGTGGAGACCCCGGGACCAGACATGCGCACGATGCGCGGATGGTGAACAACGCCCCGCCAAGAGCTTTGTTCGGCTTTGTCTGCCATTGATTGGAGGGAGAACCCTACCGCACTTCCGGCAATGAAGGTGTGCCTCTTCAGTAACCCCGGCTGATGGAAAGCCGGAAGAGAACAAAAAGGCCCGCACCGTCGTTGCTTCAGATGTCCTCGCATTTTCCGGTTGGCCGGAGTAGCGACTGGAGGGGTTAATTCCAGGTACCTTACCGATTTCCTCACCAATTCGAGGGTTCGGCGGACACCCATGGGCACGTGCGACTTTGGGCTGAGTGGGAGATAAGAAAAAACCCTGTCGTAATCAAGCATTTTTTCCCGTTTTTCTGTTGAATTTTTTGCCGGGACGGAAACAATCACGACGTTCACATTTAATGAACAATGAGGGGCGCCGGAACGGATGGACCAACCCGTTGATTTCCAATGGTTTCGTTTCAAAAAACTGCCCCCTCTTTCGCAAATTGCGGCAAGCGATATCGGCAGTGCGAAAGACCGCCGTTCGATGGTGCAATGCGGTCGCCCGAAGGCGGCGCAAATCGAATGCGTTAGTTGTGCAAAAGGAATGATGGACGGATGGATACTCTGACCCGGATTCGCGCGTTCATCGACGTGGTCGATGCCGAGGGCTTCTCCGCCGCGGCCCGTCGCGGCGGACGCTCCAAGGCGCTACTCTCCAAATATGTGCGCGAACTCGAGGACGAGCTCGGCGCCCTGCTCCTCAACCGCACGACCCGGCAATTCTCCCTGACGGAGGCCGGGCACACCTATTACCGGACGGCGTCCGAAATCCTCAAGGAGATCGACAACCTCGCCGACCTCGTGCGCGCCGGCAATTCCGACCTCAAGGGCCGCTTGCGCATTTCCGCGCCGCGCACCTTCGTCGATGCGGAGATCGGCCAATCGCTGATCGATTTCGGCAAGGCGCATCCGGAACTGTCGCTGGAGATCGTCTCCGACGATCGGTTCGTCGACCTGGTGGAGGAGGGTTTCGATGTCGCGATCCGCATCACCAAACTGGAGGATTCGACGCTGATCGCCCGCAAGCTGGACGACTTCCAGGTGCAGATCTGCGCATCGCCGGCATTTCTGGAAAAGAACGGCCCGATCAACCATCCCGCCGAACTGTCGCGGCACGCCTGCATCATCGACACCAACGGTCGCTCCTACAGCAACTGGCGCTTCGTCGAACCGGATGGCACGACGTTCAGCGTACCGGTGGGCGGGCCGATCGAGGTCAACAGCCCGCTTGCCGCCGTGCGCGCGGCCGAATCGGGCATCGGCATATCGGGCGTTCCGGAATTCATCGCCCGGCCGAAGATCGCCGCCGGAACGCTCGTGCCGATCCTGGAAACCTATCTTCCCAAGGACCGCGGCATCTATGCAATCTATCCACATCGGCGCTACCTGCCGACGAAAGTGCGGACCTTTGTCGATTTCCTCTATAACTGGTTCCGCAAGAACACCTGAAATTGTCGACTTTGCCGCCGTTGCAAAGTCCCAATTCCGTCCCATTTGACATCCATTGCAGGATATATTGGGCAGATCGATCGGCTGCGCCGGTGCAGCGAAGGGAAGCACGACCACCATGAAACCATTGCCCCTGATCCTGGCGGCCGCGGCCTCCCTTGCCCCCGGCGCCGCCCTCGCCCACCCGCACATCTTCGCCGAGGCGCGCCTGGAGATCGTCGCCGACGGGACCAACCAGATCACCGAACTGCGCAATGTCTGGCGGTTCGACGAGCTGTTTTCGTCCAGCGTCGTGATGGATTTCGACAAGAACTCCAACGCGCAGCTCGATGCCGACGAGTTGCAGGAGGTCGGCCAGACCGTTCTCGATTCGCTTGCGGAATACAATTACTACACGACGGTCAGCGACAACGGCAAAACCATCAAGGTCAACAAGCCCGACGCGATCACCGCCGACTACAAGGACGGCCAGTTGCTTCTGATGTTCGCCGTCAAGCCGGCGGAAGCGATGCCGCTCAAGGGCACCCTGTCGTTCGGCGTCTACGATCCGACCATGTATACGGCGATGGATTTTCCGACCGATGAGGACCTGGTGCCGGTCGGCGATCAACTGAAGGCGTGCGAACACAAGGTGGTGCGCCCGGATCCGGACGAGGTTCTGGCGCAGAACCAGGCGAGCCTCACCGACGCCTTCTTCAACGACCCGACGGGGACGGACATGTCGAAAATCTTTGCGACGAGGATCGAATTCAAATGCTGACGGCGCGTCAATCCCTGCGTCCGCTCGGCATCGCGCTCGCTCTGGTAGCTGTCGCCGTCACGGTGGCCCACGCCCAGTCGCCGCTCGGCATCGGCACGGCCGAGCCGGCCTTCAAGACGACGGGCCTGTTCGGTGGGTTCTTCTCCTTCGTGAACATGGAGCAGCAGCGTTTCTACCATACGCTGACGCAAGCGATCAAAGGCATGCGGGAAAACCCCTGGCAGCTCTGGTCGCTGATCGGGCTCTCCTTCGCCTATGGTGTTTTCCACGCCGCCGGCCCCGGCCACGGCAAGGCGGTGATCTCCTCCTATATGATCGCCAATGAGACCGAGCTGAAGCGCGGTGTGCTCCTGTCGTTTCTCTCCTCGATGATGCAGGGCGGCGTTGCCATCCTGCTGGTCGGCGCGGCCTACCTGGTGCTGCGCGGCTCCTCGATCTCGATGACTGAGGCGACGCATTTTCTCGAGGTGGTGAGCTACGCGCTGATCGCCGCCTTCGGTGGCTGGCTGCTGTTTCGCAAGCTGCGCGGGCTGCGGGAGCGCCGGCTGGTGCCGGCACTGGGCCAGGATCACCGCCACGGCGCCCATCAGCACGATCATGGTCACCATGATCATGTGCATCATTCCCACGACGGCCATCATGGCCACAGCCATGGACCGGGCGAGGTCTGCGACACCTGCGGTCATGCGCATGCGCCTGATCCGTCGATGCTCAAGGGCGATCGCTTCGCGCTGCGCGAAGCCTGGTCTGCGATCATCGCCGTCGGCCTGCGGCCCTGTTCCGGCGCGCTGATCGTGCTCAGCTTCGCGCTGTTGAACGGGCTCTATCTCGGCGGCGTGCTCTCGGTCTTCGCCATGTCGATCGGCACGGCCATTACCGTCTCGGTGCTGGCAACGTTGGCAGTAACCGCCAAGGACCTCGCCGTTCGCTATGCCGCGAGCGGAAACGCGGCGATGCGGATCAGCAATGGCATCGAAATCTCCGGAGCGCTGCTGGTGCTGGTGCTGGGCGTCGTGCTGCTCGGGGCCTCGCTGCAGGGGTGAGACTTCCTCTCCTCCCCTGCGGGGAGAAGTGCCGAGCGTATGCGAGGCGATGAGGGGTTTCTCGACGACTTCGGTGCCAGCCGCCCCCTCATCCGCCCTTCGGGCACCTTCTCCCCGGCGGGGAGAAGAGGAAGAACGAAGCAAGTCGGCACGAAAAACCGTTTCGCCCTTCTCCCGGAACTTCCTACAGCCCGCGTCGCCGCTGGTGGCGCGCCCGCAGCCAGAAGATCAGGAAGAAGCCGAGCACGAACAGCGCGCCGACGACGGCCGCCAGCCACGGCGAGATATCGCCGAGCGACAGCATGATCGTCGGCAGGATGAAGAAGCCGAAGCCGACGACGGCGATGATGATGGCGGCCGCTATGGCCGGCGAGCGGTCTTTCTTTTCCGGCGCGGTCATGCCGTCTCCTTCTGCGCCAGCGCTGCGCGAATATCTTCAAGCCTGCGTTTCTGCGTTCCGTCGGCTGAAAAATTGTCCGGTGACAGCCAGGCTTCGAAGGCTAACTTGAGCTGCGGCCATTCACCGTCGATCATCGAAAACCAAGCCGTATCACGGTTTGCCCGTTTGGAAATCATATGCTGGCGGAAAACCCCTTCGAAGGTGAAGCCGAGGCGGTTCGCCGTCTTCTTGCTCGCTTCGTTGCGGTTGTCGCATTTCCACTCGTAGCGGCGATAGCCGAGATCCTCGAACGCGTGCCTGGCCATCAGGTAATGTACTTCGGTGGAAAGCGGCGAGCGGGCCATGGCGAAGGAATGCGCGACGCCCCCGACCTCGACCACGCCGTTTTCCGGGTCGGGACGCATGTAGTTGGCCATGCCGACGACATCGCCGCTTACCTTGTCGTGGAACACTTCGGTGATCCAGCCGGATTTCTGGACGGCGGATAGCCAGGCATCGAAATCCTCGATGCCGCGGAAATCGTCCTGCGAGAAATACTGGAGGCGCGCATTGATGTCGAGACCGCCAAAGGCGGCCCACAGCGCGGCCAGGTGTCTGGCGCGATCATAAGGCTCGATGCGGACATACCGGCCTTCCAGGGTCACCGGCTTCGGCGCCGGGCAACCGGTCCAATTCGTCAAATCGCGCATTTGCTGCTCTCCCGAGACACCACACAGCCGGCTCGGATCGGCCCGGGGATCACCCGAGCCGAATTCCTCAAGCTTTGCCGCTGGCATAGGACAGCTCAGGCATCCGCACAAATGCAAAGTGGTGATGGATGGATCACCACGGCGACTTGATCGGCGGCTCGCCGGTCCGGGGAACGGAGGTTTTCGGTTCGGCAACGGGCGTCTTGGCGGCCGATACCGTCGCCTCGATATGATCGACCAGCGCATCGGCAAGGCCGAGGCGGCCGGCGAGGAGATCGAGGTAGCCGCGTTCCGCGCGGCTGTCCGGCTCGATGGCAAGGCGCGAAGCGGTGTAGAGCTCGACGCGTTCCTCTTCCGTCGTTGCGGCCGCGACGATCGCGTCGAGATCGACGGGATTGCTCAGCTCGTCATCGAGGAACTGTTGTGCTTCGGAATCGAGCCCCGAAAGCCTGACTTTGTCCATGATGCGGGCGCGCTCGGCATCGTCGATATGACCATCGGCGCGGGCAGCGGCGATCATGGCGCGAACCAGGACGAGGACGAAATCGTTGCGAACGACGGCAGGTTCGGTGCTGAAACCGGAATCGGCCGGGGGCGGCAGAAGCTCGGGCAGCGGCTGCCCTTCGGGCTGCGCGACAGGCTCCTTGCCGGCCTGGTAATTCTTGTAGGCCTGGTAGCCGAGACCGGCGATGGCGGCGAGGCCGCCGAGCTTCAGCGCAGCGCCCGTGACTTCCCGGCCGGCGCCGGTACCGAGCAGCACGGCGGCGATCGCGCCGGCGGCGAGCGGATTGTCCTTGGCCATCTGGGTGACCTGCCCGGCACGCCCGCGCACGGTGCCGCCGGCGCCCGGGACCTGCGAACCCAGGAATTGATCGAGCAATTTCTTCGCGTCAAACATAAGGTCACACTCCCTTGGCCGGTCGAAGTCGGATTGAGACATAGGAATGCGACGAGGGAAATACAAACGCTGAGACGAAAAAGGCCGTGCCCGAGGGCACGGCCTTTTCGGCGCATCCATGCGCGGCAATCAGCCCTTCAGGGCGAACGCTTCGGCAGCAAGCCTGGTGATGCCGGCCCAGTCGCCCTTGGCGACCAGGTCCTTCGGCGCCACCCAGGAGCCGCCGACGCAGACGACGTTCGGCAGCGACAGGTAGTCCTTCGCATTCGACAGCGAGATGCCGCCGGTCGGGCAGAACAGCGTGCCGGCGAGCGGCGAGGACAACGCCTTCAGGTAAGCCGCGCCACCGGCCTGCTCAGCGGGGAAGAATTTCATGACTTCGTAGCCTTCCTCGCGCAGGCCCATGACTTCGCTGGCGGTGGCGGCGCCGGGCAGAAGCGGGACGTCGGAATCATTGGCAGCGTCGATCAGTTCCTGCGTCGTGCCGGGGCTGACGATGAACTGGGAGCCGGCTTCTACCGCCGCCTGGTACTGGGCTGCGTTGAGGATGGTGCCCGCACCGGCAACAGCGCCCTCGACTTCGTTGGCAACGGCGCGGATCGCTTCGAGCGCGGCCGTCGTGCGCAAGGTGATCTCGATCGCCTTCAGACCGCCTGCGACCAAAGCTCGCGCCAGAGGCACCGCGGTTGCGACGTCGTCGATGATCAGCACCGGCACCACCGGCTGCAATTTCAGGACGGAAAGAAGTGTATCGGTTTTCTTGCTCATGCCGGCCGCCTTTGCTTTAAAACGATTGAAATCGCAGTTCGAATACTCTTCCCGTCCGCTTTTGTCGAGAACAAACGGGCGTTTTCGAAGCTTATTCGAGCAGGATGACGCGGACTTGACAACAGAGCACCGCAGCGGGTCGATACCCGCCCCCTAACCCGAAGTGCTTGCTTGTTAGCGCGTCACAAACCTGTAATCTATGCATAATCGACCTCCGCGAAGCAGCGAGCAATGCGATGGCCAAGGAAATTGAGCGCAAGTTTCTGGTAGCTTCCGACGGATGGAGAAGCGAGGCGGGGCGCGGCACATGCCTGCTGCAGGCTTATGTCGTAACAATGGATGACCGCTCGGCCCGCGTGCGGCTGATGAACGACGAACGCGCCAAGCTGACGATCAAGATCACCAACGGCTCGATGACGCGAGACGAATTCGAGTATGACATTCCCGTCGCCGATGCGAAGGAACTGATGGCGAAGGCGATCGGCCTCGTCATCGAGAAGACCCGCTATGAAGTGCAGCATGGCGGCTTTGTCTGGGAAGTCGATGTCTACGGCGGCGCGCATGAAGGCCTCGTCATCGCCGAGGTCGAGTTGGGCGCCGAAGGCGACGCGCCGGACCTGCCCGCCTGGCTGGGTGCCGAAGTGACCAGCGACCCACGCTATTCGAACCAGTTTCTGGCCACCTTGGCTTCAAAGAGCGAGCATGACCTATCATATTGACCCTTCTGAGAACTTCACGAAGGAAATCCGGGCGGTTGGCAGCGAGCAGCTGAACCTCGCGATTGCCGCCTTGACGGAGCGCCCAAAGGGGTTGCTGGAAGCGATCCATGATGCCCGCAAATGCTTCAAGCGGTTGCGTTCCCTCTATCGCCTAACCGCCAGCGCGGCACCCGATTTCAGGCAGGCCGAAAACGCGCGCATACGGGACATGGCAAGAACGCTTTCGACGTTTCGCGATGCGACGGCTCTGACTGAAGTCTGCCAATATCTGCTCAAGCACGCACAAAGCAACGAGGAGCGCGCTGCACTGAAGCGGATCGCCAAGATACTGGCGGTCCGGCGCGACCAACTTGCGGCTGATGAGAAACCGCTGGAGGAAAACGTGGCGATGGCGATTGCAACCTGCGGCCAAGCCCTGGAAGCGCTGTCTCATGCGACTTTCGAGGATGACGGCGACAGGAACGCCAAACACCTGGCGAGAAGTTGGCGCAAAATGCTGAAGCGCGCCGCGGCGGCACGCGAGACCTGCAAGGACACGACGGACGCGCATCTGTTTCACGAACTGCGCAAACGCTGCCAGGACTATCGCTACTACCTCTATCTGCTGCAGCCGCTCTGGCCCTCTGCGATGCATGCAAAGAGGGTCGAGGCGACCGAGGTCGTCGATCTGCTCGGCCACCACAACGATCTCGCGCTGCTTACTTCCCTCGTCAACGAGCAGCCGGACCTTTTCGGCAAAAGCGAGGACCTCATGCATCTCCTGTCGGCGGTGATCACGCGACAGGAGGCTCTGCGCAAATCAGCCGTTACCGCTGCCGGGTCCGTTTTTCGCGATGATCCGGTGGACGAAAGCCGGAAAATCCGACTGTTGTGGCAGGACGCGGCCTGAAACGACTGCATAATTGTCTCATTGCCGCTCATTCGGTCTGCTTGTTCCCTCGTAAACGCGGCACCTGACAAGACGCTCGGTGCTGTGAAGTGACATTTGGGGATTGATGCTGCCATTTCGTGGCAGTACGGTGCGGCATGACCCGCTCCACCCGGCTGCTCGACCTTATCCAGCTTCTGCGCACCTACCGCCGCCCGGTGAGCGGCGCAGCACTGGCGCAGCGCCTCGGCATCAGCATCCGCACGCTCTACCGCGACATCGCCACCCTGCAGGCGCAGGGCGCCGATATCCAGGGCGCCCCCGGCTTCGGCTATGTACTGAAGCCCGGCTTCCTGATGCCGCCGATGATGCTCAGCGAAGAGGAGATCGAGGCGCTCGTGCTGGGTGCCCGCTGGGTGGCGGCGCGAACCGACGACGAACTGAAGGACGCCGCCCGCAATGCGCTGGCAAAGATCGCCGCCGTGCTGCCGGCCGACCTCCGGCGGGAGCTGGAGACCAATTCCCTGCTCGTCTCCTCCGCCAGAAAACCTGTTGTCGGCATCACCGATCTGGCGGCGGTCCGCGAAGCGATCCGTCAGGGCTTCAAGCTCGATATCGGCTATGCCGACATAAACGGCCGATCGACGAACCGCCGCATCTGGCCGTTTGCGCTCGGCTATTTCGAGGAAACCCGCGTTCTCGCCGCCTGGTGCGAGCTGCGCGAAGATTTCCGGCATTTTCGAGCCGAACGGATTGCCTCGATGATCGTGACGGATATCCGCGTTCCGCAAACGCGACGGCACTTGCTGGCGGAATGGCGCCGGGTCCACAATGTGAAGAACGACATGTGATCCTACTGCCAGAAACTGACAGCAGGCCTCAATAAAACGGTCTCCGCAAACCACGAAGGAGACGACCATCATGACAGCCGATTACATCCTGCTCGCCGTCGACAGCCCGGCAGAAAGCGCCAATTTCTACCAGGTCGTTCTCGGCACGACACCGCTCGAGCTTTCGCCGACTTTCGCGCTGTTCAAGATGAACGAAAGCACCAAGCTCGGCCTCTGGTCGAGGAAGACCATCGAACCCAAGGTGGTCGTCGATGCCGGCGGCAGCGAGCTGGCGATCTCCGTTGACGACCGCGAGCGCGTCGATGCGCTGCATGCCGAATGGAGCAAGAAGGGCGTCACCATCCTGCAGGAGCCGGTGGCGATGGACTTCGGCTATACCTTCACCGGCGCCGACCCGGATGGCCACCGCCTGCGCGTCTTCACCCCCGAAGGCATCTGACACCAAATGCCGCGGCCCGGCGGCCTCGAACCGTCGGGCCGCGATGCGGATTGCGCGAAAGAGCCGAAAGCTGTATTTCACGCCGCATGACAGACACGCTCAAAACCCCTCGCCCGGAGACCCGCCTCCCGGATGCCAACGGCCAGTTTCTGGTGGCAGCGCTTTACCATTTCGTTTCCTTCGACCGGTTCGCCGACTTCCGGCAACCGCTGCAGGCGATGTGCGACGACAATCAGGTGAAGGGGACCCTGCTGATTGCGCACGAGGGCATCAACGGCACGATTGCCGGGCCGCAGGACGGCATCAAGGCCGTTCTGGCCTTTCTCCGCAGCCAGCCGGAATTCACTAACCTCGAGCACAAGGAAAGCTGGGCGTCGTCCATGCCCTTCCTGCGCATGAAGGTGCGGCTGAAGAAGGAGATCGTCACCATGGGCGTCGAGAATATCGACCCCAACCGGGTGGTCGGCACCTATGTCGCGCCGCAGGACTGGAACGCGCTGATCTCCGATCCGGATACGCTGGTGATCGACACCCGCAATGACTACGAGACAGCGATCGGCACCTTCCGCGGCGCCATCGACCCGAAGACGAAGAGCTTTCGCGACTTCCCCGATTGGGTGAAGAACAATACCGATCTCGCCAACAAGCCGAAGATCGCCATGTATTGCACCGGCGGCATCCGCTGCGAGAAGGCAACGGCCTTCATGAAGGAACAGGGCTTCGAGGAGGTCTACCACCTCAAGGGCGGAATCCTCAAATATCTGGAGGAGATGCCGCAGGAACAAAGCCTGTGGGACGGCGCCTGCTTCGTCTTCGATGACCGCGTTTCGGTGACGCATGGCCTGCAGGAAGGCGAGCACACGCTCTGCCACGCCTGCCGCCAGCCGCTGACGCCGCAAGACCTGACCTCGCCCCACCACGAAGAGGGCGTTTCCTGCGTGCACTGCCACGACAAGCGCACGGAAGAGGACCGCAAGCGCTACCGCCAGCGCCAGCAGCAGATCGAGCTCGCCAAGAAGCGCGGCGAGCGGCACCTGGGAAGCTGACCATCGAACAAGGCGGTCACGCCGCCTTGTGATTGCCCTTCGGGAACTGCCCTGCCAGTTCCTTGTACCAGTGGCCGCTCTTCTTGATGGTGCGGACCTGGGTTTCGTAGTCGACATGGACGATGCCGAAGCGCATCCTGTAGCCTTCCGCCCATTCGAAATTGTCCATCAGGCTCCAGGCGAAATAGCCCTTCATCGGATAGCCTTCGGCGATCAGGTCGGCCGTGACCGAGAGGTGGTCGGCGATATAGTCGAGCCGCGGCTGGTCGTCGACCGCGCCGTTTTCGACGCCCATATTGTAGCAGGCGCCGTTCTCGGTGATGTAGCAATCCGGCAGTTCGTAACGCGCGTTCACAGTGCGGATCAGGTCGCCGAGCGCCTGCGGGAAAACCTCCCAGCCGATATCGGTCTTGACGTTGCTGACCGGCTTGGCGCTGACCGTTGCCGGATACTCGGCGCCTTCGACCGGATCGTTGGAGACACGCATCGGCGTGTAGTAGTTGACCCCCCACCAGTCGGTCTTCTGGCTGATCGTCGCCATGTCGCCATCCTCGATCGCCGGCATGCGGCTACCGAGCGCAGAGAGGAAGCTCTCCGGATATTCACCCTTGAAGACCGGGCCGAAGAAGACGCCGTTGTGAAAATCGAAGGCACGCTCGGCCGCCGCCTTGTCTTCGGCGCTGTCGCTGCCGGCATAGACATGCATGGGGTTGATGACGATGCCGACCGGCAGTTTCGGTTGCGCCTCGCGCACGGTGGCAACGCCAAGGCCATGGGCGAGATTGGTGAAATGCAGCGCGCGAAGTGCTGCATCCATGTTGCGCTCGCCTGGCGCGTGGATGCCCCAGAGATGGCTGAGCCAGACGGAGCACCACGGCTCGTTGAACGTGGCGACCGCATCCAGCCGATCGCCGAGGCGAGCGATCACCGTCTTGGCATAGCGCTGGTAGGCATAAGCTGTTGAGCGCGCCGTCCAGCCACCGTCGCCCATCAGGGCCAGCGGCAGGTCCCAATGGTAGAGCGTCGCGAAGGCCTTGATATTACGGGCCTTAAGGCCGTCGACGAGGCGGTCGTAGAAATCCAGGCCCTTCTCGTTGACCGGGCCGGTGCCCTCCGGAATGATCCGCGGCCAGGCTATGGAAAAGCGGTAGGCCCCGACGCCGAGGCTCTCGATCAGGTCGAGGTCTTCCTCCAGCCGATTGTAGTGGTCGCACGCAATATCGCCGTTGTGGCCCTGATAGACCCGGCTCGGCATGTTGGAGAAGGCGTCCCAGATGGACGGCTTGCGCCCGTCGGCCTTCGTCGCACCCTCGATCTGGAACGAGGCTGTGGCAACGCCGAAGAGGAAATCGCCGGGAAAGCGAGCGGCAAGTGTCTTGGGGTCGATCATGAAATTGCTCCGGGAAAGCGGCTCTATCTGCAACGTTGCAGTAAAACGGTTTGCGAAAAAGTCAACCTCGCGGTTGGCGAAGGCGTGGCAAGGCTGAAAGCCACAGCAAGGATGGGCCATTCATGTTTCAGGAAAAAGAATGGCCTCGTAGTCCTGAACACCGTTCAAAATATGGAGACACGGTAGGCGAAGCCGGCTTGCCCCTCACCCTAACGCTCTCCCCGCATGCGGGGAGAGGGGACATGCTCTGCTCGACTGCGGAGATTGGGGACAACGGGTGCGGCAATGTCTCCCTTCTCCCCGTTCTAACGGGGAGAAGGTGCCCGCCAGGGCGGATGAGGGGCCATTCTTTCCGTGTGCCGACAGAGATGATAACAGTTAGCATAGCAGCAGGCGCGAGCCGGATAAAGATCGCCAAAGCAAACCTAAACCTTCACCCACGCCCCGTTGCGCTTGGACGACTGGACGCAGGCATCGACGAACACCATGCCCTTCATGCCATCGTCGATTGTCGGATAGATGACAGCCGGGTCGACAGCCTCGCCCTTGCGGCGGGCGAAGATGGCGCGGGCGGCTTCGGTGTAGATATTGGCGAAGCCTTCGAGATAGCCTTCCGGATGACCTGACGGGATGCGCGAGACGCGGGCGGCGGACGGGCCGGAACCTGCGCCGGCACGGGTGATCAGCCGCTTCGGCTCGCCGAACGGCGTGTACCACAGGTAGTTCGGATCCTTCTGCGTCCATTCCAGGCCCCCCTTGGTGCCATAGACGCGCACCATCAGGCCGTTCTCGTGCCCTGGGGCGACCTGGCTGCACCAGAGCAGGCCCTTGGCGCGCTCGCCGTCCCTTTCCTTGAAGCGCATCATCACATGGGCGTTGTCGTCCAGCGCCCGGCCCTTGACGAAGCTGTCGAGATCGGCGGCAAGCTCTTCCAGTTCGAGGCCGGAGACGAAGGCGCCGAGGTTATAGGCATGGGTGCCGATATCGCCGGTGGAACCGCCCGCACCCGACTTGGCCGGATCGGTCCGCCAGGCGGCCTGTTTCTGGCCGGACTGCTCGATGTTTTCCGTCAGCCAGTCCTGCGGATATTCCATCTGCACCAGCCGGACCGCACCGATATCGCCATTCGCGACCATCGAGCGGGCCTGGCGGACCATCGGATAGCCGGTGTAATTGTGGGTCAGCACGAACAGCGCATCGCTCTCGTCGGCCAGCTTCTTCAGCTTTTTCGCGTCCGAAAGCGTCGAGGTCAGCGGCTTGTCGCAGATCACATGGATGCCGCGCTTGAGGAATTCCTTGGCAGCTTCGTAGTGCACATGGTTCGGCGTGACGATGGCGACCGCCTCGATGCCGTTCTTCAACTTGGCTTCGCGGATCGCCATTTCCCTGAAATCGGAATAGCTGCGCGACGGATCGAGGCCGAGTTCGGCGCCTGAGGTCTTGGCCTTTTCCGGTGTCGAGGACAGGGCGCCTGCGACCAGCTCGAAGTGATCGTCGAGACGCGCCGCGATACGGTGAACCGCGCCAATGAACGCGCCCGACCCGCCGCCAACCATACCGAGCCGAATGCGCTTTTCGCGCGTTGTCGAAGAGCTTCCTTCGATTGCCATTGTGTTCTCCTGAAATTCAATTGGTGTTGATGGCCCCTAATCCGCCCTATCGGGCACCTTCTCCCCGCAGGCGAGGAGAAGGACCGTCCCCCCAGCTCCGCGCCAAATCAGGGCACGTCCCCTCTCCCCGCTTGCGGGGAGAGGGTTAGGGTGAGGGGCAAGTTTCTCAAAGCCCGAGCATCCGCCGGTTGGCCGCTTCGTCGGTGCCGCTGTCGGCGAAATCGTCGAAAGCCTTTTCGGTAACGCGGATGATGTGATGCCTGACGAATTCCGCGCCTTCCCGCGCGCCGTCTTCCGGATGCTTCAGGGCGCATTCCCATTCGACCACGGCCCAGCCGGCAAAATCGTTGGCGGCCATCTTGGAGAAGATAGCGCCGAAATCGACCTGGCCGTCGCCCAGCGAGCGGAACCGTCCGGCCCGGTTGACCCAGCCCTGATAACCGCCATAGACGCCCTGCCTGCCGGTCGGATTGAACTCGGCGTCCTTGACGTGGAACATCCGGATGCGATCCTTGTAGATGTCGATGTTTTCCAGATAGTCGAGGCATTGCAGCACGTAGTGCGAGGGGTCGTAGAGCATGTTGGCGCGGGCGTGGTTGCCGGTGCGCTCCAGGAACATCTCGTAGGTGACGCCGTCATGCAGGTCTTCGCCCGGATGGATCTCGTAGCAGACATCGACGCCGCAATCCTCCGCATGGTCGAGGATCGGCTTCCAGCGGCGGGCAAGCTCGTCGAAGGCGGTCTCCACCAGTCCGGCCGGACGCTGCGGCCACGGGTAGACAAAGGGCCAGGCGAGCGCGCCGGAAAAGCTCGCCATCGCATTGAGGCCGAGGTTTTTCGATGCGGTCAGCGCCAGCTTGACCTGATCGACCGCCCATTGCTGGCGTGCCTTGGGGTTGCCACGGACTTCGGGCGCAGCAAACCCGTCGAAGGCTTCGTCATAGGCGGGGTGGACGGCGACGAGCTGCCCCTGAAGATGGGTCGAGAGTTCGGTCACCTCGATGCCGTTGTCGCGCGCCTTGCCTGCGAACTCATCGCAATAGGCCTTGGATTCGGCCGCTTTTTTCAGGTCGATCAGGCGTCCGTCCCAGCTCGGTACCTGGACGCCCTTGTAGCCGCAATCGGCGGCCCATTTGGTGATCTCGCCCCAGGAGTTGAACGGGGCGGCATCGCCGGCGAATTGTGCGAGAAAGAGCGCGGGGCCCTTGATGGTCTTCATCTGTCGTCTCCTCCATCGAAAGAAGGCCGCTCATCCCGGCCACATCGATAAAATCTCGAAAAAACCTCTCCGTCGCACTAATATAGTAGCAACGGCTTAACCTGAAACGTTGCAGGACGCCCCGGAAGCTATCATGTTTGCGTCAGCGGGCAATCCGCTTCGGCATAGATTTCGGGAAAATCGTCGGGGCAACCAGGATGACAATGAAAGGCTGCCCGTCATCGCGCGACGGGCAGCCCAAGCATCAGATCAGCATCAGAACGGCGAATCGGGGAAATAGAAATCCTTCGCATTCTCCTTGGTGATCAGCGTCGCATCGATGGTGTAGACGCCGCGAACCGGCACCTGGCCATAGAAATTGGCAGCCGTCATCTCAAGCGCCGTACCGATCATTGCCGGCGGATAAAGCACGTCGACCGGGATCATCTTGTCGCCCTCCATCACCCTCTTGACCATGTCCTTCGAGCCGGCGCCGGCCACGACGTACTGGATGTCCGTGCGCTTGGCCTGCTCGATCGCCTGCAGCACGCCGACGGCCATGTCGTCGTCCTGGCACCAGACGACGTCGATCTTCGGATACTTGGTCAGATAGTCCTGCATGACCTTGAAGGCGTCGTCGCGGTTCCAGTTGCCGAACTGACGGTCGAGAACCTTGATGTTGGAGCCTTCGATGCCCTTGTCGAAACCGTCCTGACGCTGCTGGTCGATCGGGATCGGCAGGCCACGGATGACGACGACTTCAGCGTCCGGCGTGGTTGCCTTGATATATTCGCCCGCGGTCTGGCCCAGTGCCGGGTTGTTGCCGGCGACGTAGAGGTCGCGAACCGTGTTGTCGTTGACGCTCGGGGCGCGATCGACAAGCGCGACGAACGTACCCTTGCCCTTGACTTCCTTGATGGCGTTGACCAGCGGATCCGGGTCGGACGGCAGGATGACGAGCGCGTCGATGCCCTGGGTCTCGAGGTCCTGCACGGCATTGGCCTGACTTGCCGGATCCGGTGACGTCTTGACGATGACGTTGAGGCCCGGATGCTGCTCCATCAGGAGCTTGGCTACGCGCTCGGCGTGAAACACCACGCCTGCCGTCCAGCCGTGGTCGGCGGCCGGGATCGAAACGCCGATCGTGACCTTCTTTTCCTCCTGCGCGTGGGCCACGCCGGTCAGCGCCATCATGGCAACGGCTGCAACGCCCATTAGTCCTTTACGCATGTTTCTCTCTCCCTGGTGATGCGGGCCTTTCGTCTTTGAGACAGGGCGACCCATGAACCCGGTTGTTCACGATTTCCGCACAAGCGAGCGCTGCACGAGCATCGCGATGATGATGATCGCACCCTGGATGGCGCCGATCAGATACTCGCTGATGAAATTGGAAAGCAGCATGATGTTGCCGACGAGTTCGAGGATGAAGGCGCCGCAGATCGTGCCCCAGACACGCCCCGCCCCGCCCTTGAGCGCCGTACCGCCAACCACGACGGCGGTGATCGCCTGCAACTCCCAGAGGATGCCGGTTGTCGCCGAGGTCGATCCTAGGCGCGGCACGTAAAGGAGAACCGCGATCGCGACGCAAAGCCCCTGGATGACGAAGGCGATGGTGCGCACACGATTGACCGGAATGCCGGAATAGCGGGCGACATCGCTGTTCGACCCGACGGCGACGACATGTCGGCCATAGCGGGTGCGGTAAAGGACGAAAGCGGCAATGCCAGTGACCGCAAGAATGACCGCGATGGGAACCGGCATGCCGAGGATCGAACCGAAATAGGCGGGCCGGTACATTTCCTGGAGTTCCGGCTCGCGCAGCGTGATCGCCCCGCCCTGCGACAGCCAGGTGGTCAGGCCGCGATAGATGCCCATCGTGCCGAGCGTCGCGATAAAGGGTTCGATCCGGCCGACCGTGGTGATCAGGCCATTGGCAAGGCCGCAGAGTGCGCCGGCAATGACCGTGAACAGAACGGCCGCGGTCAGCATCAGCGCGGGATCGGCAATGGCACCCGAATTCATGAACAGGATCATCAGGCTTGCGACAAAGGCGACCATCGAGCCGACGGAAAGGTCGAGGTCGCCCGATGAGATGACGAAGGTGGCGCCGACGGCGATGATGGCGATGAAGGCGCTGCGGGTCGCGACATTGGCGAGATTGGTGATGCCGATGAAATTCGGATTGACGATCGCGCCGAGAATGAGGAGTAGCACCAGGGCCGCGAAGGGCGCGACAGCCCGAAGGTCGATATCCCGCCAGGTCCGGCGCCGGATTTCCCGGGTTTTCTCGTTGACGCTCATATCCAAACCAACCTCCCGTCCCATTGTCCCTGGGAATTTTCTGCTTCGCGCCGTTGTGCCCGGTCAGGCGACCGCCTTTTTCTTCAGTCCTGCCGCATAGCGCATGATTTCCTGCTCGGAGATTTCCTCACCCTCCAGCATGCCGACGATCCGTCCCTCGCGCATGACCGCGACGCGGGTGCAAAGGCCGATCACCTCGGGCATTTCCGAGGAGACGACGACGATCGCGCGGCCGTCGCGGGCGAGCGCCGAGATGAAATGATAGATCTGCTGCTTGGTGCCGACGTCGATGCCGCGGGTCGGCTCGTCGATGATGATGATCTCCGGCTCGGTTTCCATCACCTTGGCGAGAAGCAGCTTCTGCTGGTTGCCGCCCGACATGCGGCCGGCGACCACATTGCCGTCGCGCACCCGGATGTCGAAGCGCCGGCGTGCCCGCTCCAGGGCGGACGCCTCGCTGGCGGGGCTGAGATAGCCGAACTTGCCGTGCTTCTCCAGTGACTGCAGCGTCAGATTGGCGGTCATGCGCGAATTGAGAAGCAACCCCTTCGCCTTGCGATCCTTGGTCATGTAGGCAAGGCCGCAACGGTTTGCAGCGTGGGCGTCGCCGGACGGCACCGCCTCCCCCTTTATGAACACCTCACCGGAGGCGCGAGAGCGCAAGCCGGCAACCGCCTCCATCAATTCGGTCCGGCCCGAGCCGATCATGCCGGAGAAGCCGAGGATCTCGCCCTTGCGGACATCGAAGCTCGCGTCGCGGACATAGCCGGTCGAAAGCGCGTTGACGCTGAGCACGACCTCTTCGTCGACATTCGGCTCCCGCTTGGCCGGATAGAGCTTGGACAACTCGCGGCCGACCATCAGCTGGGCGATCGATTCGCCGTCCAGCATCGATGTCGGCGACGTCTTGATCCACTGGCCGTCGCGCAGCACCGTGACCCGGTCCGTCAGCTCCATGACCTCATCGAGCTTGTGCGACACGAATACGAAGCTCGTGCCCTGGTCGCGCAGCTTGCGGACCTGCCGGAACAGGAAATTGGTTTCTTCGCGCGACAAGACGGCCGTGGGCTCGTCCATGAACACGACGCGCGCGTCGCGGCTGATCGCCTTGGCAATCTCGACCATCTGCTTGTCGGCGATGGAAAGCGTGCTGATCATCGCGTTCTCATCGACATGCGAGCCGAGGAGATCAAGGACGCGGCGCGCCTCGGAGCGCATGTACTTGCGGTCGAGCACGCCGAAGCGGGTGACTTCGCGACCGAGAAACAGGCTCTCCGTGACGGTCAGGTGTTCGGCCAGATTGAGTTCCTGATGGATGATGACGATGCCGAGCGCCTCTGCCGCGCCATTGGGCGGCAGCTTGACCGGATTGCCGTCGAGAATGATTTCGCCGGAGGTCGGCTGCTCGAAGCCGGAGAGGATCTTGACGAGGGTCGACTTTCCGGCGCCGTTTTCCCCCATCAGCGCATGGATCTCGCCGGCACGCAGGTCGAAATTGACGCTGAAGAGCACCTGCACGCCGCTGAAAGATTTGCTTATTCGCCTCGCGGACAGCACCACCGCGCCAGCGTCGACGGCCTCCGAATCCATCACGTCCTCCTTGCGGCTCCCATCCGCCAACAAATATGTAAACCTTTACATAGAGCGTGTAAAGGTTTACATCTGCGCATAAGACGGAATTTCCGAGGCCGCCCTTTGACGCCCGGGGAAGTCTGTGTAGTGTCCCGCCGAGCTAACCCCAAGGCAGAACGCAGTGTCGAATTCCACGCCGGCAACAATCGAGGACGTCGCCCGGATCGCCGAGGTTTCGATCGCGACGGTCTCGCGGGCGATCCACACGCCCGAAAAGGTGGCGAACTCGACGCGCCTCAAGGTCAACCAGGCGATTGCCATCACCGGCTATACGACCAACGCCATGGCGCGCAGCCTCAGGCTCGGCCGGTCGAACATGATTCTCGTCGTGGCACCCGACATCGGCGACCCGAACTTCTCCAACATCCTCGTTGGCCTGGAAAACGAGGCGCGGTCGCATGGTTACGGCGTGCTGATCGGCCATACCCAGAACGACCCGCAGCGCGGGCTGGAATATCTGAAGTTCCTCAATTCCAACCAGGCGGCCGGGCTGATCCTGTTCACCGGCATCCTGCCCTTCGGCCATCAGGCCATGACCGCCCGCCTGCCGCCCAGCGTCGGCGTCTTCGAACCGGTGTTTAACGGCGGCATACCCTATGTCGGCGTCGACGATATCGAAGGCGCGCGCAAGGCGATCGATCTCCTGATCGCCGAAGGCCACCGCAAGATCGCCTTCGTCGGCGATTCCCGCACCCGGCTCGCCCACAGACGGCGGCGCATGGGCTACGAGGCCGGGATGGACGCCGCCGGAATCGGTGCCGATCTGCGCATCGTGCTCGAAGGCGACGGCACCATCGAAAGCGGCCGGCTGGCGGTCGAGCAGCTGTTCATGCGCGATACGCTGCCGAGCGCCTTCATGTGCGTCAACGACCAGACTGCGATCGGCGTGATGATCGGCCTTGGCGCGCGCGGCTATGATGTCCCGCGGGACTTTTCGGTGACGGGTTTCGACGACGTGCCGCAGGCGGTGTTCACGTCGCCGGCCCTCACCACCATCCGCCAGCCGCGAACACTGATCGGCAAACATGCGATGGCGCTGCTGCTGGAGCTGCTGTCCGACGGCCAGCCGGCCGAGACGGAAATCCTGCTGCGTCCCGATCTCGTCGTCCGCAACTCGGTTTCGGCGCCGTCGCGCGCCTGGCGATAGGGGCGCGGCTTTGCGACTGGGCCGACTGGTTCTTTATGCGCGGGACGTGGAGGCGATGGTCGGCTTCTATGAAAAGCATTTCGCCTTCAGACCACTCCGGCTGACGAACGACCGGATCATCGAGCTCGTTGCATCGGATGGCGGCGCCAATCTGATGATTCACCCGGCGGGCCGGGCGCAGAAGATGGGCCAATCGTTGGTGAAACTGGTCTTCGACGTCGAGGATGTCCAAGCTTTCTGTGCCAAATGCGCCAGCGAGGGACTTGAATTCGGATCGCTGCACCGAGCCGACGGCTATGTGTTCGCCAACGCCAAGGATCCGTGCGGAAACTCCATTTCGGTTTCCAGCCGGTCGTTCAGGCAGTCACCCGGGAAACGGTGAGCCGCCATGCTCCAAGCGTAAAATATGTCATGTCGGCCGATTGAGCTGCGGCGTTGCCGCATCAGGTCGCAGAGGGCCGGCAAGCTCTCGCGTCCCGGCCTCTCTTTAAAAATCAAGGCTGCATCAGACGTAGCCGTTGACGTTTTCCAAGAGTTCCTAGCTGCCGGACTTCGGCTGTCGGGTGCGCAATTCGGCACGCCTTGACGAAGCGCTGAGGCTTGCGCTCAGCACTGCGCCAAGCGTCCGGCCATCTATCGATCAGGCGTAACGACGTTGCGCGGGGTGCAGCACGACATTGGCGGTTCGGCGCGGCTGCGAGACGACAAAACGATCGGCAAGCCCCTTCAGGCCGGCGCTGACGCGCATCAGATTGTGGGTCGCGGCATGGGTCTGCTCGACCATGGCGGCATTTTGCTGGGTCATCTGATCCATGCCCGTTACCGCCGTGTTGATCTCGCTGATGCCGATCGCCTGCTCGCGCGCAGATCCGGCGATGGCATCGATATGCCCGTTGATGTGCGTCACCTGCTCGCCGATGGTGCGCAGTGCCTCGCCGGTACGGTTGACCAGGGAAACGCCCGTCAACACATCCTCGAAGGACTTGTCGATCAGCGACTTGATTTCCTGGGCCGCAGCAGCCGATTTTTGCGCCAGTTCGCGAACTTCCTGAGCGACCACGGCGAAACCCTTCCCCGCATCGCCCGCACGGGCAGCCTCGACTCCGGCATTCAGGGCAAGCAGATTCGTCTGGAACGAGATCTGGTCGATAACGCTGATGATCTGGGTAATCTTTTGCGAGGATTCCTCGATCGCGCTCATGGCGGCAACGGCCTGTTCGACGACCTCGCCGGATTTGCGGGCTTCTTCGGTCGCATGACCAACGACGCGGCGGGCTTCCTCGGTGCGGATTGCCGCCTCCTTAGAGATCGTCGTGATCTCCTCAAGAGCGGCTGCAGTCTGCTCGAGCGAGGCGGCCTGCTGCTCGGTGCGGCGGGCCATATCATCCACCGCGGTCACCAGTTCGCCGGCATTGCCCGAGGTCTCGCCTGCGGCAAGCACGATCGATCCGAGTGTCTCGTCGAGTGTGGCGAGCGCCGAATTGAAATTGGACCGCAGTTCGCCGAACTGCGGTGCGAGCGCCTGGTCGATCGAAGCAGTAAGGTCTCCCCTGGCAAGCCCGGTCAAGGACTTGTCCAGCGCGGAAAGCGCCTCGTCCTGCTGTGCGCCGAGCGCCTGACGCTCCGCCTCCACCTTTGCTCGCTCGGCCTGCAAGGTTTCGAGATAGACCGATATCGCGTAGTCCATGTCGATGAACGCCGCCTTCATGATAGCCGTGACCTCGGCGCTGATGGTCTTGGCTTTCTTGTTGTAGAGGAAACCTTCCAGATGCTTCTCCACCACGGCCTTGATGATCGATTCCATGATCAGCGCGTAACCACCGATATACCAGCGCGGCTCGAGACCAAGGCGGGCATGGGCCTTGCCGATTGCAGTCACCGCATCGACATAGGTCTCATCAAAAGCGCCGCTCGCGATCTGATCCCAATGCAGGGCTTGACGGGACTTGGCGCTCTTGACGTGCGCGTCGCTGGAAAAGAATTTTGCGGTGATCGGATTGGTGGTCGCCTTGCGGTAGAAAGCATCGAGCGCGCCGTCAAGCGAGGCCGAAATGGTGGGCTTTGCCCGCCCCAGGGCAATACGCTCCTCGTCGCCGAGTCCGACGAAATCCAGCCGCTCCTTGAGGTGTTGGGGTCTGGAAGCAGAAACAGTCATGCCGGTCATCCTACATCGAAAATTGAAAAGAGATGCGGACTGCTCGATCGGCTTCATGCCGGCAGGTAAGAATACGCGCCTGGCAAGCGTTAGGACGCCATGGTTAAGATTGCCTTTAAGCCGCGACGGGCCGAATGGTCGCAAAATTATTTATCTTGTTGATTTTATTTGTTGATCTTGCTTCTACGACATTTGTCGACAAAATGTCGCATAAGACCAAAGGCACTATCAAAGCGGCTTTCAGAAGAAAGGGCGCCGGTAGCGCCCTTCCGAAATGCTTCATGGAAATTGCCCGAACGCTCAGACGTAGCGGTTGACGACGTTTTCCAAGAGTTCCTGCTTGCCGGATTTCGGCTGCGGGTTGATGTCCCTTGCCTCGACATAGTGCGCGATCTCTTCCAGCGAATATTCGCCGCGCAACATCTTCTGGCTTTCGGGCGAATCCCAACCGGCATAGCGTTCGGAAAGCGGCTGGGACAGCGCCTTGTCCTCGATCATCTTCGCTGCCGCCTTCAGGCCGCGGGCGCAGCAATCCATGCCGCCGATGTGGCCGATCAAAAGGTCTGCCGGATCGAGCGACTGGCGGCGCAGCTTGGCATCGAAGTTGGTGCCGCCCGTCGTAAAGCCGCCGCCTGCCAGAACATGGTAGTAGGCGAGCGCCATTTCCGGAACGTTGTTGGGGAACTGGTCCGTATCCCAGCCGGACTGGTAGTCGTTGCGGTTCATGTCGATCGAGCCGAAGATGCCGAGTGCGTTGGCAAGCGCCAGTTCATGCTCGAAGGAGTGGCCGGCGAGGATCGCATGGCCCTGCTCGATATTGACCTTCACCTCGTTTTCGAGGCCGTTCTTCTTGAGGAAGCCGTAGACGGTCGCGACGTCGTAGTCGTACTGGTGCTTGGTCGGCTCCTGCGGCTTCGGCTCAATCAGGATCTTGCCCTTGAAGCCGATCTTGTGCTTGTATTCGACGACCAAGTTAAGGAAGCGGCCGAGTTGGTCCAGTTCGCGCTTGAGGTCGGTATTCAGCAGGGTCTCATAGCCTTCGCGGCCGCCCCAGAGAACGTAGTTTTCGCCACCGAGTTTCTGCGTCGCGTCCATGCAGGTCTTCACGGTCGCGGCGGAGAAGGCAAAGACGTCCGGATCCGGATTGGTCGCGGCGCCCGACATGAAGCGGCGGTTGGAGAAGAGGTTGGCCGTGCCCCAGAGCAGCTTGACGCCGGTGGCTGCCTGCTTCTCGGCGAAGTAATCGACGATCTCGTTGAGGTTCTTGGTGTTCTCGGCGAAGTTCTTGCCTTCCGGACGCACGTCGGCGTCGTGGAAGCAATAGTAGGGCACGCCGAGCAGTGAGAAGAATTCGAAGGCGACGTCGGCCTTCAGTTTCGCGGCCTTCATCGTGTCTTCGAACCACGGGCGCAGGAAGGTCTGGCCGCCGAAGGGGTCGCCGCCCGGCCAGGTGAATGTGTGCCAGTAGGCGACCGCAAAGCGCAGGTGGTCTTCCATGCGCTTGCCAAGGACGATCTCGTCCGGCTGGTAGTGGCGGAAGGCCAGCGGGTTGGTGCTGTCGGGGCCTTCATACTTGATCTTGGCGATATCGCCGAAGAAACCGGTGCTCATCGTGTTGTCTCCTTTGGGTTTCATATCGTTTCAAACGGTGCGGCAGAGCCGTCCCCCTCACCCTGCCCTCTCCCCGGGGGAGAGGGGAAAGGAGGCGCGGCAGCGGATCTCTTCTCCCCCACGGGGAGAAGGTGCCGGCAGGCGGACGAGGGCGCGCAGCCCCTCGCCTCAGACCGCGGCGGACCTGATCGCCGGATAGAGCCGGCAATAGCGTTGATAGGCATCTTCATACGCCCCCTTGAGCGCAGCGTCGGGCTGAACGGTTTCGGCAGTCGCGGGGGCTGTGAAGACCGACAACGGATCGGCCCTGGTAGCGGCGACGAGACCAAGGCGGGCAGCCCCGAAGGCAGCGCCGAAATCGCCATCCGCCGGTATTTCGACGGGAATGCCGAGCGCCGTCGCGATCGACTTCAGCCAGTAGCGCGAGCGCGAACCGCCACCGATGGCGGTGACGCGGGATAAGGTGGTGCCGGCGGCCTTGAGGGCTTCCAGGCTATCGCGGAGCGCAAAGGACACCCCTTCGAGAACCGCCTGGGTCAGCACGACTCGACTGCTTTCATGGCCGAGACCGGCGAAGACGCCGCGGATCGCTGCATCGTTGTGCGGCGTGCGCTCGCCGGAAAGATAGGGCAGGAAGGTCACGCCCGAGGGCGCCTTCAGCGTCTCGCCGAGTTCCCCCGTCAGCTCGCCGGCACTTCTGCCGGTTACGCCGGAGTGCCAGTTGAGCGCGTCGGTCGCCGACAGGATGACGCCCATCTGGTGCCAGGTGTCTGGAAGCGCGTGGCAGAAAGCGTGGACGGCGCTTGCCGGATTGGGCAGGTAGCTGGAATTGGCGGCGAACAGCACGCCGGAGGTGCCGAGCGAGACGAAGGCATTTCCCTCGCCGACCGTGCCCATGCCGCAGGCGGAGGCGGCATTGTCGCCGGCGCCGCCGGCAACGACGACGCCTGAGCCCATGCCCCAGCTGGCGGCAAGATCGCTCCTCAATTGGCCGCCCGCCTCGGTACCTTCCACCAGGCTCGGCATCTGACGCTCCTTGAGGCCGGTTGCGGAAAGCAGGCTTTCCGACCAGGCGCGCTTGCCAGTGTCCAGCCAGGAGGTCCCGGCAGAATCGGACATTTCCGAGATATGCTCGCCGGTCAGCCAGAGACGCAAGTAATCCTTGGGCAGGAGTACCCAACGGACCTTGGCAAAGATTTCCGGTTCGTTTTCGGCAACCCAGACCAGCTTCGGCGCGGTGAAGCCGGGAAAAACGATGTTGCCGGTCAGGGCGCGGAACTGGGGATCGGCATCGAGGGCCGCAGCCTGTCTGAAACTGCGCGTATCGTTCCAGAGGATGCAGGGGCGCAGCACCTTGTCCTGATCGTCGAGCAGTGTCGCCCCGTGCATGTGGCCGGAAAGGCCGATGCCTTTGACGGCGGCGAGTTCTGCCGGATGGGCCGCCTTCAGCCCGGCGATCGCCTCTTCCGTCGCCCGGATCCAGTGTGCCGGATCCTGCTCCGACCAGCCCGGATGCGGACGCGAGACGTCGATGGCGCCCAATGCCGAACCGATGAGCCGCTGGCCGGCATCGATCAACAGCGCCTTTACCCCGGACGTGCCGAGGTCGATCCCCAGATACATGAAGGTCTCCCTATAGTCTTTATAGTTCTTTATCGTTCGTTGCCCTGCCGGGGCTTTGGCTTTCGTCACCCTTCGTCGAAGGGCAGATTGTCCTTGAGGAAAATGTCGATGTAGATGCGCTCCTGCGCGCCGATGACCGCGGCGCCATCGGCCTTGGCCTTCAGCACCCGCACGGCGCTGCGCACTTCGTGGCCGGCATCCTGATTGAGGACGGCGTCGATCAGCCCCTCATTCAGCGCCGCGCGCGTATGCCGCGTCAGTTCATGGGCAATGACGCAGACCGGCGGGGCGTCCTTTCGCTGCTTCAAGGCGGCGATCAGGCCACGATTGCCGGCACCGAGGCTGTAGATGCCGACAGTCCCGGGCGATGCGGCAAGCGCCTCGCTGACAAGCTTTTCCGTCAGCACTGGATCATCCTGTCCCTCGATAACCGGCAGCAGCGTGTGTCCGGGAAAGTCCTCGTCCATCACCGCGCGAAACCCGTCGAGGCGTTCGCGATGGTCGCGCACCAGCATTGAACCGGCAAGCACGGCGATCGGCCCGGGTCGGCCACCGAGGAAACGGCCCAGCAGGCTTGCCGCCGTTCGCCCTGCCGCAACGTTGTCCACCCCGGCGAAATGATCGCGCGCGGAGCCGGCCAGATCTGAAACCAGCGTCACGACCGGAATGCGGTCGGCCCGCAGGCGGTTTACGGCGGCGATCACTTCCGGGGATTCAACCGCCACCACCGCGACACCGGCCGGCGCCGTCGCGCGGACCTCGTCGAGCGCCGCAACCAGGGCTTCGGCGTCGAAGGCCGGAACCTTGACGATGGAAATCACCATCCGCTCCAGCGGCCCGCGGGCCATCGCCGCATGCACTTCGGCTTCAAGACCGCGCATGAAGGAATTATCGCCGGAGGGCAAGATGAAGACGAACGGGTATATACGGCTTTTGGCGAGGTTCGCCGCCGCCACATCGCGGACGTAGCCAATCCTCTCGATCGCCTGCTCGACACGGTCGCGGGTCACCTTGCGAACACCTGCCCGCTTGTTCAAGACCCTGTCTACGGTCGCAAGGCTGACCCCCGCCGCAGCGGCAATATCGTGAACTGTCGGGCGCATGTTTCCTCCGCGAGAACCTTTACCGGAAAATTTGAGGTACGTAAATCAGAAAATTACTCCGGCATTGTGAAATGCGGTTGGCACGCCGTCGAGCGCTAGGCAAGACGCTTGCTTGAAGACGTTCCTGAAGGCCGCATTGCCATCGCTTCTCCCGGCTTGAGCGAGAGCCGCGTCCGTAGCGGAATTTGTGACATGGACGAGCGCAAAGCCGCGTTTGGCCAATTCGGACTGAGCCTGTTGCCGGGGAAGGGCACGCATGGACATCGACGGAAAAGAGAGAGCGCGTCGAGAGCGGAAGAAAAGCGTCGCTGTTCATGCAGACTGCCCCGAGAAATCACCTTGGGGCAGTCTGGTCGATCACACTGGTCGCGTACAGAGGTTTTCGCGACGGCTGCAGGTCAATGACCGCCCCCGCCGCCGCCCGGCGCAGCCTGCGGCTTCTTGATCAGGAACGCGGCCACGACCAGGGCTGCGAACAGGAAGGTGAGGATCAGGAAGACATCGATGAAGGACAGGATCGTCGCCTGCTGCTGCACCATGCCGGAGAGTTTCTGGATGGCGATCGTTGCGCCGTCGAGGCCGTGCGAATTGTATTTCGCGATCATGTTGTTGAGCTGGTCGATGGCTTCCGGGTTGCCCCACTGAACATGCTCCTGAAGCCGGGCATAGTGCTCTTCCTGGCGCTGCGTCAGGATGGTGTTGATTGCAGCCAGGCCGACGGCGCCACCAAGATTGCGGGTCAGGTTGAACAGGCCGGAGGCGCCGCGAACCCGCTCCGGAGACAGCGTTCCGAGCGCGACGTTGTTGATCGGCACCATGCAGAGCATCAGGCCGCAACCGCGCAGGATCTGCGGAACGAGGAGTTCGTAGAAATCCCAGTCGGCGGTCATGTGGCTCATCATCCAGGTGCCGGAGGCGAAGCTGGCAAAGCCGATCGCCATCATCACACGCGGATCGAGCTTTGTCGACAACTTGCCGGCGATCGGCGCAGTGCAGAACATCGCAAGGCCCGAAACGAACATGGTTTGCCCGATCATCAGCGAATCATAGCCGCGGATCCGGCCGAGATAGAGCGGATAGAGATAGGTCAGGCCATAGAGCCCGATGCCCATGATGAAGGAGAACAACGAACCGAAGGCGAAGTTGCGGTTGGCGAAGGCTCTGAGATCGACGATCGGGAACTCGACCTCGAAGGCGCGGTAGAAGAAGACAAGAGCCCCCAGGGTGGAGGCGATTGCACCCATGAAGATATATTCGTCGCTGAACCAGTCATTGGCATTGCCTTCCTCGAGCACGTATTCGAGCGAGCCGAGGAAGACGGCCATGGAGAGCAGGCCCCACCAGTCGAACTTCTTCATCAGGCCGAGTTCGGGCTTGTCGAAGTCGATGAAATTCCAGGTGATGATCGTCACCAGGATGCCGGGGATGATGTTGACGAGGAAAAGCCAGTGCCAGGAGAAGGCATGGCTGAGATAGCCGCCGACCGTCGGGCCGATGGTCGGGGCGAGCGTGGCGACGAGGCCGATGATCGGAGAGACGATGCTGCGCTTGGACGGCGGGAAGATCGTGAAGGCGGCCGCAAAGACTGACGGGATCATGCCGCCGCCGATGAAGCCCTGCAGTGCCCGGTAGACAATCATCTGGTCGATATTGGTGGCAGTAGCCGCCAGCGCGCTGGCGATTGTGAAGCCGGCCGCCGAAACCGAAAAGAGGATGCGGGTGGAGACGATGCGCGCCAGCGTGCCCGACAGCGGGATCATGATCACTTCGGCGATCAGGTAGGCCGTCTGCACCCAGGCGACCTCGTCGGAGCCGGCGCTGAGGCCCGCCTGGATTTCCGCAAGCGAAGCCGAGACGATCTGAATGTCGAGGATCGACATGAACATGCCGAAGACCATCGCGAAGAAGGCGATCAGGCGCTTCGGATCCATCCGCTCGGCCGCGCCGGCGGCAGGAAGCGGGATCGTGCCCGCAGTGGCAGTGGCAGCCATCGGCTCTTGCTCCCGGCCCGGCTCCCGTTGCGAAGAACGGTGCGGCCATTTTGGTCATAAAAAATGCACTGCCCCACCGGGCCTGGAGATTGCGCGAGAAGCCCCTCATCCGCCCTTCGGGCACCTTCTCCCCGTCATGACGGGGAGAAGGACAAGCCGCAAAACCCCGGAAAGGTCCCCTCTCCCCGCGAGCGGGGAGAGGGCTAGGGTGAGGGGCTTTTTGAGAGCATGGACCTATCCCACCAGAAACCCGATCACTTGACCGCGGCGACAGCCTGGTGCTGCGGCGCCGTGCGGGTATCGACATCAACGACGACGCTCAAACCCGCGCGCAACCGTCCGCTGTCAAGCACGTCCTTCGGGAAGACGATGCGGACCGGCACACGCTGGATCACCTTGGTGAAGTTGCCCGTGGCGTTTTCAGCCGGCAGCAGCGAGAAGACCGAGCCGGAGGCCGGCGAGATCGACTGCACGGTGCCGACGATCGGCTCCTCGTCGAAGGCGTCCACATGGATGCTGACCTTCGAGCCCGGCACCATGTGGGCGATCTGCGTTTCCTTGAAATTGGCGTCGATATAGAGTTGGTCGACCGGAACAAGGGCAGCCAGGCGCTGGCCGGCGGACACCAGGTCTCCGTCCTGGACGGCCAGATTGCCGACGATACCGTCATAGGGCGCTTTCAGCACCGTGAAGCCGAGGTCGCGCTCCGCCTTGTCACGCGCCAGTTCGAGCGAGCGGATGGTGCTCTCGGCTTCGGCGCGCTGGGCAGTCAGGACCGCGATGTTGGCGTTCGCGGCAACGATATTGGCGTCCGCACCGGCAAGGTTGGCCTTGGCCTGGTCGAGCGCAACCTGCGCGCTGTCGAGGTCGGCGACCGTACCGACTGCCTTTGACTGGAGGTCGCTGGCACGCCTGAAAGTGATTTCGGCGCCCCGGACGCTCGCCTCAAGCGCGGCCTTCTGGGCCCGCGTCTGCTGCAGGCTGGCCTTGGCGCCGGCGATCTGCGCGTCAAAGCGCTGCAGCGACAGCTTTTCAGTGTCGATCTGCGCCTTGGCCTGGTCGGCAGCGATGCGGTAATCTTCCTTGTCGAGCGTGATCAGCGGGTCGCCGGCCTTGACATGCTGGTTGGCAACGACGTTGACCTTCTCGACATAGCCCGAAACCTTCGGCGAGATCGAGGCGATGTCGCCTTCGACATAGGCATCGTCGGTCGAGATCATGAAGCGGCCATTGGTCCACCAGTCGTAGCCGTACCAGCCGCCGGCGGCGAGCGCAGCCATGGCGATCATCGGCATCAGAAGCTTGCGACGCTTCGGCGTCGGCTTTTCCTCAGCCCCGACAGCCTGCGGTGCCGCTTGCCCTTCGGTAGCGGGCTCGGTTACGCTCTTGGCCTGGGTCGCGATGTGTTCGTTGGGAGCTTCGAAATCGTCGCCCACTGGCCGAACACGCGCAGCACCGGTCTTGCTTGAAACTGACATTGCATCACCAACCCTTATGTGGGACAATTCGAACCGAACCGTTCAGTTCGATTGACTTAGCGCCAAATCGGCCGCATATCAAGAGTGAATCGAACCGATCGGTTCGAGAAAGTTAACGAGACAAGAATGTCCGGAGCAGACGAGAAACTGGCAGAACCGAATGTGACGAAGACTTCGGGTAGTGAGAACTGCCCGGCAGACCTGGGCGCTCTTCCTGGCCGCCGCGCCGCCGGCGAGGATCCGGCCAAACGCGATCAGATCATCGAGGGCGCCAAGCGCGTCTTCATGAGCGTCGGCTTCGACGCCGCCAGCATGAACGACATCACCCGCGAAGCGGGCGTCTCGAAGGGCACGATCTATGTCTATTTCGAGAACAAGGAAGACCTGTTTTCGGCGATGATCGAGCGCCAGCGCGCACTCTTCCTCGCCTCGGTCCGTACGGCGCTGGCCGAACACGAGGATCCCGTCGAGGTCAGTCTTTACAAATTCGGCGTCCACTTCGTCACGCACATGACCGACGAAAAGGTCATCAGCGCGATGCGCACCGTCATCGGCGTCCGCGACCGGATGCCTGCCCTTTGCCAACGCTTCTTCAAGGGGCCCGAGAATCTGCTGACGGTGGTGCGGGAGTTTCTGGAGTACAATGTCGCTGCAGGCAACCTGAACATCGACGACATCGATCTCGCGGCAAGCCAGTTTCTCGACCTCTCCAGCGGCAGCTTCTTCAAGCTGCGCCTCTTCGGAACAATGGAGACCGCACCGCCGCCGGAGGAAATTGATCGGGTCATCAGAGGCGCGGTTCGTGTCTTCATGGCCGCCTACGGGCCGCAGCGGAGCTGACGAGCGAGCCAGACGGGGAATTAACGGTATCCCCGGCAGCCGGATGGCCTGCAGCGCTTGTCACGGCGCAGATTCTGCATACATAGGGAAAGTCATTTCGCCCGCGCCACCCCTCGGTTGCGCGGGCTCCCTTATGTGCCCTTAGAATCGAGGAAGGAACCACCCCCGATGCAGGACATTTTGCTCCTTTTGCAAGATCCGACCGCCTGGATTGCCCTGATCACGCTGATCGTCATGGAGGTCGTGCTCGGCATCGACAACCTCATCTTCATCTCGATCCTGACCAACAAGCTGCCGGCGGAGCACCGCGAGAAGGCGCGTCGCATCGGCATCGGCCTGGCGCTGCTCATGCGGCTCGGCCTTTTGGGCACGATCGCCTGGATCGTGCAGCTGACGACGCCGGTGTTCGAGGCATTCGGCCATGGCTTCTCCTGGAAGGACATGATCCTGATCGCCGGCGGCCTGTTCCTCGTCTGGAAGGCCACCAAGGAAATCCACCACAATGTCGATCCGCAGGACCACGAGGAGGATTTCATTGCCAGCTCGGCGACCACCGGCTTTGCCGCAGCGATCGGCCAGATCCTGCTGCTCGACCTGGTGTTCTCCATCGACAGCATCATCACCGCGGTTGGCATGACACCGCATCTGCCGATCATGGTGGTCGCCGTCATCGTCGCCGTCACCGTCATGCTGGTGGCGTCCGGCCCGCTTGCCCGATTCATCGAGAGGAACCCGACCATCGTCATGCTGGCGCTCGGCTTCCTCCTGATGATCGGCACGACGCTGATCGCCGAAGGTGCCGGCTTCCATGTACCCAAGGGCTATGTCTACGCTGCCATGGCCTTTTCTGCCCTTGTCGAAGTGCTCAACATGCTGTCGCGCCGCAAGCGCCAGAAGGAAAAGGCTGCGCAACACTGACTACGCGATAGAACCGGGGCAAGGAGCCCGAGAGCACGAAGGGAGCGCTGCCGGATGGCGGCGCTTCCTGTTCTGCCGTGTCGCTGCTCATCGGGAGCCTGTCGCGACCGGCGACAGGACATGAAAAAGCCCCGGGACCGCCCATCCCGAGGCTTTTCAACGTTTGCACACAGTGAGGATACGAAGCCGAAGGGGTAAGGAGCTCGTCTGCCTTTTCGTCGGCTACGAAGAGAAACCGGAAAAATCTCCGTATTCTCCATCTCCCTCGCGTCCGGTTGTCACGGATTCGCATTCCTCACCGAGAAAACGGCCGGCCGCAGCAAAGGTTCCGGCCTTTCTCGACAATTTTTCCGTCTATGTGCAGGATTTACGGCCCCTGGGCCAAGCCCTTGCCGCCGCTCCCTGTCGAAAAACGCACGATTTGCAGGTAGCCGCACTCAAAACGCCGGCCATCGCTGGAGCGCAGTTTTCCTTGACGCGCCCGGTTGAATATGGTCTCACGCCAGCCAAATGGAATTTCCGGTATTTTCCGCCATTTCAGGCATCAATCGGGCATTTCCTTCCCTTAAAGCATGCGCCTTCGCGTCCGGCATCACTCCCCGGCACCAAGGCCGAAAGCACGTCAACGCGGGCCAGGATCATGACAGACAGACCAGTCCGGGTGCGGATTGCACCTTCCCCCACCGGCGAGCCGCATGTCGGCACCGCCTACATCGCCCTTTTCAACTATCTCTTCGCGAAGAAGCACGGCGGCGAATTCATCCTGCGCATCGAGGACACCGATGCGACCCGCTCGACGCCGGAGTTCGAGCAGAAGGTGCTGGACGCGCTGAAATGGTGTGGGCTGAAATGGTCTGAAGGCCCGGATATCGGCGGTCCCTATGGCCCTTACCGGCAGAGCGACCGCAAGGATCTCTACCGCCCCTACGTCGAGAAGATCGTCGAAAACGGCCATGGCTTCCGCTGTTTCTGCACGCCCGAGCGGCTCGAGCAGATGCGCGAGGCGCAGCGCGCCGCCGGCAAGCCGCCGAAATATGACGGCCTGTGCCTCAGCCTTTCGGCGGAGGAAGTCACCGGCCGCGTCAATGCGGGCGAGCCGCATGTGGTGCGGATGAAGATCCCGACCGAAGGCTCGTGCAAGTTCCATGACGGCGTCTATGGCGACGTGGAAATCCCGTGGGATGCGGTCGACATGCAGGTCCTGCTCAAGGCCGACGGCATGCCGACCTATCATATGGCCAACGTCGTCGACGACCACATGATGAAGATCACCCATGTCGCCCGCGGCGAGGAGTGGCTGGCCTCGGTGCCGAAGCACATCCTGATCTACCGGTATCTCGGCCTCGAGCCGCCGGTGTTCATGCACCTGTCGCTGATGCGCAATGCCGACAAGTCGAAGCTGTCGAAGCGCAAGAACCCGACCTCGATCTCCTATTACACGGCGCTCGGCTACTTGCCGGAGGCGCTCATGAACTTCCTCGGCCTGTTCTTCATCCAGATCGCCGAGGGCGAGGAGATGCTGACCATGGATCAGCTCGCCGAAAAATTCGATCCGGAAAACCTCTCGAAGGCCGGCGCGATCTTCGACATCCAGAAGCTCGACTGGCTGAACGGCCGCTGGCTGCGCGAGGGTCTGAGCGAAGAGGAATTTGCCGCCCGCGTGCTTTCCTGGGCAATGGAAAACGACCGCGTCAAGCAGGGCCTCAAGCTCTCCCAGTCGCGCATCACCAAGTTCGGCGAACTGCCCGACCTGGCCGGCTTCCTGTTCAAGTCGGATCTCGGCCTCGATGCGTCCTCCTTCGCCAAGGTGAAGTCGTCGCCCGACGAGCTGGTCGCCATCTTCAACGAAGTGCAGCCCTCGCTCGAGAAGATCCTCGAATGGAACGTCGAAGCGATCGAGGCCGAACTGCGCGCGGTGGCCGAACGCCTCGACAAGAAGCTGAAGGTGGTCGTCGCGCCGCTCTTCATCGCCGTTTCGGGCTCATCGCGTTCGCTGCCGCTGTTCGATTCCATGGCGATCCTCGGCCGCTCGGTCGTGCGCCAGCGCCTGAAGGTTGCGGGCCAGGTCGTGGCGAGCATGGCAGGCAGCGGGAAGTAAAAACAGGCTCCCTCTTCTCCCCGGTGGGGAGAAGTGCCGAGCGCGAGCGAGGCGATAAGGGGGTCCTTCGGCAAACTTTGAGATCTGTGGCTCGCCGTCATCCGGCCCTGCGGGCCACCTTCTCCCCGAGGGAAGAGAGGGAGAGGGCCGCAGCCGCAGAAATTCTTGAGAACACAAGCCCTATCAAAGGCACGACACGATGAACGACAAGACCCAGGAAACAGCCCTCTCCTCCGACGTCACGGAAGTGCGCGCCCAGAAGCTGAAGCTGTTGCGCGAGCAGATCGGCGACGTCTATCCGGCGCATTTCCATCGCTCGATCACCAATGGCGAACTGGCGCAAAAATACGAGAGCCTTGAGCCCGATACCGAGACGCAGGATGTCGTGACCGTTGCCGGCCGCGTCTATTCCTCGCGCAATTCCGGCATGTTCATGGATATCCGGGACGCGAGCGGCAAGATCCAGATCTTTTCCCACAAGGATACGACGCCGGAAGAGGCGCGCGCACTGCTGCCGATGATCGACCTCGGCGACATCATCGGCGTCACCGGCGTCGTCCGCCGCACCAAGCGCGGCGAACTGACGATCAACGCGCAACAGATCACCATGCTGACCAAGTCGCTGCTGCCGATGCCGGAAAAGTGGCACGGCGTCTCCGACATCGAGCTGCGCTACCGCAAGCGCCATCTCGACATCATGACCAACGAGGAATCCAAGCTCCGCTTCCAGAGCCGCTCGAAGATTGTCTCCGGCATCCGCCGCTTCATGGAAAACGACGGCTTCATGGAAGTCGAGACGCCGATGCTGCACTCGGTCTATGGCGGCGCCACCGCCGAGCCCTTCAAGACGCACCACAACACGCTGAAGCTCGACATGTACCTGCGCATCGCGCCCGAGCTGTTCCTGAAGCGCACCCTGGTTTCCGGCCTCACAGACAAGGTGTTCGAGATCAACCGCAACTTCCGCAACGAAGGCGTCTCTACGCGGCACAATCCCGAATTCACCATGATGGAGTGCTACTGGGCCTATGCCGATTACGAGGACATCATGGACCTCGTCGAGCGGCTCTTCTCCGAGCTGGCGATAAAGGTGCATGGCAGCACGGAATTCGCCTATGGCGACAAGGAGCTCTCCTTCAAGGGGCCGTTCCGCCGCGTGCCGATGCCGGATGCCGTCAAGGAGGCCACGGGCATCGATTTCCTGGCGATCAAGACCGATGAAGAAGCGCGTGCCGCCGCCAGGGCTGCCGGCTTCGAGATCGAGAAGGACTGGACCTGGGGCGAATGCCTCGCCTTCATCTTCGAAGAGAGGGTCGAGCCGACCCTCATCCAGCCGGCCCATGTCACGCATTTCCCGAAGGACATCTCGCCCTTTGCCAAGGAAGTGCCGGGCGAGCCGCGCCTCGTCGAGCGCTTCGAGACCTATTGCAACACCTGGGAACTCGGCAACGCCTTTTCGGAACTCAACGATCCGGAAGAGCAGCGCGCCCGCATGGTCGAGCAATTGGAGCAGGCGCATGCGCGCGGCGAGAAGGCAAAGCAGCTGGACGACGAATTCCTCGACGCCATCGACCAGGGCATGCCGCCCGCCGGGGGCCTTGGCATCGGCGTCGACCGGTTGATCATGCTGCTCACCAATGCACCGTCGATCCGCGACGTCATCCTCTTCCCGGCCCGCCGCAGCAAGGCGGACTGAGACCCTCGTCGCGAGCGCGCCGCCCGCAGGCGGCGTATCTCCTCCGGCAAATGGAACTTTTACCGATCCCGCGCGTCAATCCGTGCAGAATCGGCAAAGGAACCTTGCCATGCTCAAATGGGCTCTTATCTTTCTGGTCATTTCGCTGATCACAGGATTTCTCGGGTTTTCCGGGGTCTCGGCCGCAGCCGCGACGATCTCGCGCGTGCTCTTCGCCATCGCCCTGATCATCTTCCTGATCTTCGTGGCTCTCGCCTTCCTCGCTACCAGCGCAGTCGTTTGACAGGGGAACGAACGCCTGCGCGTGTATGGCAAACGGCCCGGCTCGGCAAGCGGCTCTGCTTCTTCGTTTTTGTAAAGCGGATTGATGTTTCAGGTCGATTCGGCCTCCGGGTCTAGTGGCCAGCCCCCTCGCCCCCGGCCTTTTCGGCACCTCGATCGGCGGGCGCCTCCCCGGCCGGTTCAGCGCTTTGGCCCCAGACCATTGCCATCATCGAGCCGAGCAAACCTTTCTCCTGCTTCGCTTCACCATGCTCCGGCAGCGGCTCTTCGCCCTGTTCCGGTGCTGCGGCCTCGGCGCCGTGCTCGACAGCGGCTTCTGCCTGGTCAGCCGCGGCTTCCTCGCCATGCGCGCCCGATGCCGAGCCGACGGCTCCCGCTGTGGCTGCAGCGGCAGCGCCGATCGGATCGAAGCAATCCGACTTGTCGTCCATCGCCGTCATCGTGCTCTTGATATCGTCGGTCGTCAGAGCGACTTCGCGGCCGTAGAACAGGCCCGCCGTGTTGGCCGTGCCTTCATTGTAGCGCGCAACGAACGGTGTGCTCATGCCCGGCATCCGCGTCGGATCGGGCGCAAACAGCACTTCCGCGCCGATGGCCGGTCCGCGTCGTTCGGCGCGGTCCTGCGGGCCGGCCTGGTCGAGAACGACGACCTGATAGAGATCGGCCTTTTCTTGCCTGGCAAGCAGGCCGGTGATCCGCAACGCCGTGCGCACGCGATCGACGCCGCCGGCGCTTTCGATGCTGACATATTTGCGGATCCAGCGCTGGCCGTTGCGGCGCACTTTCAGCGTTTCGACGGTGGTGCACGCAAGGCCTGAGAGCGAAGGGGCCCTCTCACGGGCGACACCCAGGAGCGCATCCGTGCCGGAATAGACGGCAAACGCGCCGGATGCGCCGGACAGGACGAGGACGCCGGCGATGACGAACATGACTTTCCGGGGGCGTATCTTCTTGAAGACCGCCTTCACGCGCGTCGCTCCGCCATTCGCTCAACTCCAACCATTCATGAACCGAGACGACAGTCTACGCGCGCGACGTTTCGGAAGTTTAAACGCCGTGGCGACCTTGACGACGATAGCTGGCACAAGTCCGCAAAGCCGAACTTGCACGCTGTTTCGCCAGGAACAGGGAAATTGCAGTGAAAATTTCGCGGGAGACGGCTTGATCGAAACCATATGGCGGGCGAAGACAGGCGGCAAGCAGGCAGGTAGGCTCGGAGCAGGATATGGCACGCATTGGCATCGCGGGGGCGGGCATCATCGGATGCGCCACCGCCGTTCATCTGATCGAGCAGGGTCACGACGTCACCGTGTTCGAAAAGGATCCGGGCGGCCTGCCCGCCTCCGTCGGCAATGCCGGCATTCTCGCCGTGCCGGAGATCGATCCGCTGGCGCGTCCCGACATGATCCTGTCCGCACCTAAATGGCTGCTCGACCCGCTCGGGCCGCTGACCCTGCGCTGGCAGGACCTGCCGGCGCTGACGCCGTGGCTGGTGAGCCTCCTCATGGCGGCCACGCCGGCCCGGGTCAAACAGTCGCGGATTGCGCTCCTGGGCTTGATGCGCGAAGCCCTTGGAGCGCACGAACACCTTGCACGGGTGACCGGCCTTTCCGGCCACATGAAGCCAACCGGCGCGCTGACGATCTTCGACAGCGAAAAGGCGGTTGACGACGCCTTTCGCCACGGCCGCGAGAACGCGACGCTGCTTGGCTATGCGGTCGAGAAACTCGATGTCGGACAGGCACGCGCCCGCGTGCCGGCGCTGGAAGGCAAGTTCGCCGGCGGAGTCTTTTCCGCCGGCTACCAGACTTTCCTCGATCCGCTCGCCTTGCTCAGGCATCTCCAGGCCTATGTCCGAGAACGCGCAACGCTTGTCGATGCCGCGGTGGAGAGCGTTCGACAGGAGGCCAATGGCGTCACCTTCCTCGCGACAGGGGAAGCGCCCGCGACCTTCGACAAGGTGGTGATAGCGGCCGGAGTCTGGTCTCGCACCCTGGTGCGGCAGCTGGGCTTGAGGGTCCTGCTCGAAACCGAGCGCGGCTACAACACGACCTTCACCAATCCGCAGGTGACGCTAGACCTGCCGGTTTTCTTCGCCGAACACGGCTTCGTCGCCACGCCCCTGCGGAATGCCTTGCGCGTTGGCGGTGCGGTGGAACTGGCAAAGCCGGAAGCCCCGGCCAATTTCGCCCGCGCCGCCGCCATGCGCCAGAAGATGCGGCGCTACGTCCCGAGCCTGCCGGAAACCGGCGGCACCGAATGGATGGGTCGCCGGCCGTCGACACCGGACTCGGTGCCCGTCATCAGCCTTTGCCCGGCCGACCCGCGCATCGCGCTGGCTTTCGGCCACGGTCATCTCGGCCTGACGCTTTCGGCCATCACCGGCCGGAAGATCGCCCAGCTGCTGAATTCCGGCGAAACTCCGGACCTTGGTCCCTTCAGCATCCAGCGCTTCCAATGACGCCCGGCGCGCCGCGGTTGACTTACGACGGCCGTGGCAGTTTCAGTCGCGACAGTTCCGCAGCATTTCAAAACAAAGAAAAGAAGGCATCATGCACAAGGTAATTTTTGATACGGACCCCGGCGTCGACGATGCGATGGCGCTGCTTTTCCTGCACAATCATCCTGAAATCGACCTGATCGGCATCACCTCGGTATTCGGCAATGCCTCGATCGACACGACGACGCGCAATGCGCTGTACCTGAAGCAGCAGTGGAACATCCCCGCTCCCGTCGCCAGGGGAGCCGGCGAAACGCTCGATCCGGCGCGTCCGCATGTCGACTGGCCGACCGGCATCCATGGCCATGACGGGCTCGGCAATATCGGCGCCCCGGAAACCGTCGATCTTGCCTGCGATCCGCGGCCCGCGCATCGCTTCATCATCGAGACCGTGCGCGCCAATCCGGGCGAAGTGACGCTCGTTGCCGTCGGCCGCATGACCAATCTCGCGCTCGCTCTGCGCGATGATCCGGACATTGCCGTGCTCGTCAAGGAAGTCGTCATCATGGGCGGCGCATTCGACATGCGCGGCAACATCACGCCGGCCGCCGAAGCCAATATCCACGGCGACCCCGAAGCCGCCGATGCGGTGATGACTGCCCCCTGGCCGGTCGTCGTCGTCGGCCTCGACGTCACGGAGGAGACGGTGATGACCCGCGCAAGGCTCGCGGCCATCGTCGCAACCGGCGGCGAACGGGCGAAGCTGCTCTCCGACATCTCGCAATTCTACATCGATTTCTACGAGCAGCATGTCGAGGACGGCATGGTGATCCATGACAGCTGCGCCTGCGTCTATGTCGTCGCGCCGCATCTCTTCACGCTGCGCAGCGGCGCGATCCGCGTCGTCTGCGGCGGCATTGCCGACGGCCAGACGATCCAGAAGGCCGACGATCACCTGTTCCCGCCGAGTGCGTGGGACAATCTGCCGAGCCAGAACGTCTGCGTGGGGATCGACGCCGACGCGGTGCTCGACCTGATCTCCGAGACCCTCGCGCTGAACCCGGCAGCCTGACGCATAAAAATTCAACCGCGATGGCTGGCAGCCGGTGGATTGCCAGCTATCTTCGTTTCCATGAAACCGGAAACGCTGCTCTATCCGACGCCCAAGGGTCTCTATTGCGAGAAGGGCGGCTTTTACATCGATCCCGTTCAGCCGGTCGAAAAGGCGCTGATCACGCATGGCCATGCCGACCATGCGCGCGCCGGTCACACCCATGTTCTCGCGACCCAGGAGACGCTGGACATCATGCGCATCCGCTATGGCGATGCCTTCTGCGTCAGCTCGCAAGCAGCCGTGCTCGGCGCGCGAACCGGCATCGGCGACATCACCGCCAGCTTTCACCCGGCCGGCCATGTCCTCGGTTCCGCGCAGATCGCGGTCGAGGCCAACGGCACCCGCATCGTCGTTTCCGGCGACTACAAGCGGCGGCGCGATCCGACCTGTGCCGCTTTCGAGCCGGTGCCCTGCGATGTGTTCATCACCGAGGCGACATTCGGCCTGCCGGTCTTCCACCACCCCGACGACCGCGGCGAGGTCGCCAAGCTTCTTACCTCGCTGCGTCAGTTTCCCGAGCGCGCCCATATAATCGGCGCCTATGCGCTCGGCAAGGCGCAGCGGATCATCGCCCTTTTGCGGGAAGCGGGCTACGACCAGCCGATCTACATCCACGGCGCTCTGGCCAGGCTCTGCGATTACTACGAGGAACGAGGCATCGGCCTCGGCGACATTCGCCCGGCGACCCAAGACGTGCAGGACAGGCAATCCTTTGCCGGAGCTGTCGTCATTGGCCCTCCCGCCGCGTTCGCCGACAAATGGGCGAGGCGCTTTCCCGATCCCGTCGCGATCTTCGCTTCCGGCTGGATGCTGGTTCGCCAGCGGGCCAAGCAGCGCGGAGTCGAATTGCCGATGATCATTTCGGATCACTGCGACTGGACGGAGCTGACCGAGACCATCCGCGAAATCAATCCGGCGCAGGTCTGGGTGACCCATGGCCGCGAGGAGGCGCTGGTGCGCTGGTGCGAGCTTGAGGGTATCGCTGCCCGGCCGCTGCATCTCGTCGGCTATGACGACGAGGGGGAATAGCCGATGCGCGCCTTCGCCGAACTGCTCGACCGCTTGGTCCTCACCCCGCAGCGCAACGCCAAGATCAAGCTGATGGCGGACTATTTTCGCAACGCTCCCGATCCCGATCGCGGCTATGCGCTGGCGGCGATCGCCGGCACGCTGACGCTCAAGACCGTCAAGCCGAACGTGCTCAGGCAACTGGTGCTGGAGCGTTTGGACGAGGTCCTGTTCCGCTATTCCTACGACTATATCGGCGATCTTGCCGAGACGATCTCGCTGGTCTGGGAAAGACAGGCCGGGGGGGAAACGGCGCAGCAGGACCTTTCGCTCGGCGCCGTCATGCACCAACTTGAAATGGCCGGCCGCGCCAATGTGCATGGCCTCGTCCGCAGCCTGCTCGACCAGCTCGAAGGGTCGAGCCGCTTCGCCCTCCTCAAGCTGATCACCGGCGGCTTGCGCATCGGCGTTTCGGCACGGCTCGTCAAGCAGGCGCTCGCCGACATGGGCAATGTCGATATCACCGAGATCGAGACCCTGTGGCACGGCCTGTCACCGCCCTACACGGCACTGTTCCGCTGGCTCGACGGCAAGTCGGACAAGCCGCAGCTGGACATGCCGGCCGTCTTCCATGCCGTCATGCTGGCAACGCCGGTGGCAGACAACGATCTCGCGACGCTCGACCCGAAGGCATTCGCTGCGGAATGGAAATGGGACGGCATTCGCGTGCAGCTTGCCAACCTGGCGGGCACCCGCCGGCTCTATTCGCGCAGCGGCGACGATATTTCCGGTGCCTTTCCCGATATTCTCGAGGCAGCGGATTTCGAGGGCATCATCGATGGCGAACTGCTGGTCGGCGGCACGATGCGCACCAATCGGGCCACCCGAACCTTTTCCGACCTGCAGCAACGACTGAACAGGAAGACCGTTACCCGCAGGATGCTGGAGGAATACCCGGCTTTCATCCGTGGCTACGACCTGTTGTTCTGCGGCCGGCGCGATATCCGGCAGGAAAGTTTCCTGACGCGGCGGGCAGAACTTTCCGCGCTCATCGACAAGGCTGCCCCTTCGCGCTTCGACCTGTCGCCTCTCGTGCCTTTCTCAAGCTGGGAGGAGCTCGATCGGCTGCGCGCCGATCCGCCCGATCCCGTCATCGAAGGGATCATGCTGAAACGGCTGGATTCGCCCTATACTGCCGGCCGGTCGAAAGGGCCGTGGTTCAAGTGGAAACGCGAGCCGTACAATGTCGATGCCGTGCTGATGTATGCCCAGCGCGGGCACGGCAAGCGGTCGAGCTACTATTCGGATTTCACCTTCGGCGTCTGGACGCAAAGCGACGGCAAGGACGTGCTGGTGCCGGTCGGCAAGGCCTATTTCGGCTTTACCGACGCAGAACTGGAGGTCCTTGACAGATATGTTCGCAACAATACCGTCGAACGGTTTGGGCCGGTTCGGGCAATCCGCGCCGAGCCGGACCACGGCTTCGTCGTCGAGGTCGCCTTCGAGGGCATCAACTTTTCCACCCGTCACAAGTCCGGGGTCGCCATGCGTTTTCCCCGCATTTCCAGGCTTCGAACGGACAAGTTGCCACGCGACGCCGACCGGCTTGAAACGCTGCTGGCCATGATCGGCCAGCCGGGAGCCGATATGGTGGAAATCAGGGAACCAATTTAGCGGGTGACGGTTAACCGGGCAGTATCCGACCAAAGGAGAAAGACGATGCCTGCCAAATCCCAAGCCCAGCAGAAGGCTGCCGGAGCAGCACTTGCCGCCAAACGCGGCGATATGAAGAAATCCGAGCTCAAGGGTGCTTCCAAGAGCATGGAAAAATCCATGTCTGAAAAGGAACTCAAGGAGCTGGCGGAAACGGATCGCAAGAAACTGCCGGAGAAGAAGAAATCCAAGTAAGTACGCCGTCCGAAATTCAGCCTTTGCGCACATATTATTAAGACGACCTTGCGACAATGCGGCCCGACTGCTGGTGATGAAAAGAACGGCTTGGGGCTTACGTGATTTCGAGAAGGTCGATTGTGTTCAGAACATCAACGTTAGGTCGGTTCTTCAAGCCGAACTATCTGCCGACTTATGTTGCTCTCATCATCGTGGTGACCGCGGGAATTTTTGCCGAGCAGCAAAACCGCGCGGTCCATGCCGCCAAGTCCCGCGCCGCCGTCGCTGCTCAGCTTGGCCCGATTCGTTCACGGCTTGAAGCCTACATCAACGGCGATATCCAGCTTGTCCGGGGCCTTGTCGCAACGATCGCAACCGAGCCGAGCATGAACCAGAAGCGGTTCGCGGATCTGGCGCGCAATCTTTTCAACGAGCACTCGCGGCTGCGCAACATCGTGGCAGCACCCAATCTCATCGTATCCCTCGTCTATCCGATGAAGGGAAACGAAAAGGTCTTGGGGCTCAACTACCGCAAGAACGAGAAACAACGTGCCGCGGCGATGCGCGTTCGCGATTCCGGCAAGATGGTGCTGGCCGGTCCGCTCGAACTTGTCCAAGGCGGCACCGGCCTCATCGGCCGCTTTCCGGTGGCTCTTTCGGCAGGTGGCGCGTCCAACCGCTTCTGGGGCATCGTCTCTGCGGTCATCGACGTCGAGCGGCTCTATCGGGACAGTGGCCTCACTTCAGAAACGCTGCAACTCGACATCGCAATTTCGGGACGCGACGGCCTCGGGAAAAAGGGCGCGTTGTTTTACGGCGACAGCGCGGTCACAAGCGCCGACCCGGTCGAAGTCACGGTGTTTCTGCCCGGCGGCTGCTGGGTGATCAACGCCGTCCCGAAGGGTGGCTGGGTGGACACACCGCCGAACGCGTGGCTGGTCCGCACCCTCGTCATGCTCGGCGGTCTCTTCATTGTCGTGCCGATGTTCATCACCGGCCGGCTGATGGGGGAACGGCAACGCAACATCCGTGTCCTGGAACACAACAAGGATCAGTTGCAGGAGCTGTCCCACCGCCTGAAAATCGCGCTCGACGCATCGCAGATCGGCATCTGGGAACTCGACATCTCCTCCGGCAAGCTCCTTTGGGACAACCGGATGAAGGAACTCTACGGTCTGCGCGGGGGCGTGCGCGAGGTTTACGAGGACTGGCGCGACGCGCTGCATCCGGACGACTTGCGCAGAGCCGAAGAGGAATTCAGCGAGGCCCTTCTCCGGGGCGCGAACTATATTTCGCGCTTCCGCATTCGCCTGCCCGGCAACGAGATACGGCATATCCGCGCCGTCGGTTCGATATACACCGGCGCCGGCGGAAGGAAAAAAATCGTCGGCGTCAACTGGGACGTGACCGCCGACGTCGAGAACAACGAGCGGCTCGAAGCCGCCAAAGGACAGGCCGAGGCCCACAGCGCCGAACTGGAAGCAGCCCGGCACCGCATGGAATTCAATGCCCTCCACGATCCGTTGACGGCCCTGCCGAACCGCCGCTACCTCGACGAAATTCTGGCTGACCGACGATCGAGTGCCGCGACGCGGGAGCTTGCCAGCATTTTCCACATCGATCTCGACCGCTTCAAGGAAATCAACGACACGCTCGGCCATGCGGCCGGCGATGAAATCCTGCGGCACGCGGCACAAATCCTGCGGGACAACACCGACGCCGACGATTTCGTCGGCCGCATCGGTGGTGACGAGTTCGTCATCATCTCCCCTAACGGCGGTGTCGAGGGCCATGACACCGCCCTGGCGCAGCAAATCATCGACGCCATGAGCGTGCCCGTCAAATATAAGGACCAGGACTGCCGCATCGGCGTCAGCATCGGCATCGCCCATCAGACGAGACGGGATGAGGCACTGACCCAGGTTCTGATCAATGCCGACATCGCGCTCTACGAGGCAAAGCGCCGCGGCAGGAACCGCCACGAGGTGTTTACCCATTCGCTGAAGACGGCGGTCGTCAAGACGAAGCAGACAGCGGACGAAATCCTGCGCGGGCTCGAGCAGAACGAGTTCATCGCCCATTTCCAACCGCAATTCTGTCCCGCCAGCCTGGATATCATCGGTGTCGAGGCACTGGCGCGATGGGATCATCCCACCAAGGGACTGCTTGCGCCGCACGCCTTCCTCAAGACGGCGGAAGACATCAACGTCCTTGCCGAAATCGACCAGCGGATCCTCGAACAGGCGCTGTTCCAGTCACGCCGCTGGGAAGCGATCGGCATTGAGATTCCGAAAGTGTCGGTCAATCTCTCCTACCACCGGCTGCATGACGAAAAGCTGGTCGACCGTCTCAGCCAGTTGACTATTCCAAAGGGCAAAGTCGCGTTCGAATTGCTCGAATCGATTTCCTTCGACGAGAGCGACATGACGGTCCTGTCCAATATCGAGCAGATCAAGAACCTCGGCATCGATATCGAAGTCGACGATTTCGGCACCGGCTATGCCTCGATCGTCAGCCTGTTGAAGCTGACGCCGCGCCGCCTCAAGATCGACCGGCAGCTGGTCATGCCGATCCTCACCTCCGCCAAGCAGCGCCAGCTCGTCGCTTCCATCATCGACATCGGCTCGTCGCTCGGCATCGAGGTCATTGCCGAGGGGGTGGAAACGATGGAGCATGCCCGCATCCTCCAAGAGCTCGGCTGCCATGGCCTGCAGGGCTATGCGTTGGCCCGGCCGATGAGCGCCAACGATCTCGCCAATTTCGCGCGCGAGCGGCGGTGGCTCGCGGCTTGACTCGTCCTGCTGCGTCAGGGAATACGCGCATAGCACGGCCGTTGACCCGGCGATTCGCCGCATCTGCAGGCTGCATGCCACACTGTGGCGAAATGTCGGCCTCGAGCCGCGACAGCGCACCCTGAAATTTTCAGAGATGAGTAACCTTTGTGGGTCACGCTGTGTTCGGTGATTCGGGCGGCTCGCTGGCCACACCGCTGGTTGAGAGCGCCTGCCGGGGAATTTTCTTCGTACCCCTTGAAATCAGCGGCGCAACGACCAAGCCGTGGCACTTGGGAAACACCCGACCGTGGGGATCGCCCGATTGCCCCCGATGTTTGCAATTGTCCCCTCGCCAGCGGCGCGGAAAATGTTAAACACGGGAAAAGTGAATCGTTTGTTACCGGCTCGTGGCGGCCGGATGGGGATTTAGATGAAAACAGTAAAAGTGCTCCTTCCCTTAAGCCTTCTTCTCCTTTCCGGCTGCGTTGTCGGTCCCGACTATCAGGCTCCAAACGCAGCACTGCCGGCAAAGTTTTCGCAAGGCGGCCAGGAGCAGGCCGATGTCACCCTGAACCCCTGGTGGGAAGCCTTCCGCGACAAGAAATTGAACAGTCTCGTGGCTCGGGGCATGGGCGAAAACCTTGATGTCCAGCAGTCGCTCGAGCGCATTGTCGAGGCTCGTGCCAACGTGATCGTTGCCGGCGCCGGTGGCCTGCCCCAAGTCAACCTTGGCGGATCGGCCACTGCGGAAGGACAGGACGGCTCGTTCATTGGGGGCGGCCATACGGAAACCAAAACGCTTTCGGCCGGCGGCGACGCGTCGTGGCTGCTTGACCTGTTCGGCCAGTATCGCCGCGCCAGGGAATCGGCGACTGCTTCGCTCGACGCCGCCTACGATGACGTCAACGTCGCCCGTCTTGCCTACCTGTCCGACCTGGCCACCACCTACATCGAGGCTCGGTATAACCAGGAAGCGTACGCATTGCAGCAGCAGAGCCTCGCCTCGCGGCGCGAGACCCTGAAGCTGACCGAGGACATCAAGGCGGCGGGTGCCGCGTCAAGCCTCGACGTTGTTCAGGCCGAAGGCCTCGTCAATACGACGCTCGCCGAACTGCCTGGCTATCAGACGGGGTTCAATCAGGCAGCAAACCATATCGCCACGCTGCTCGGTCTGCCGGCGACATCGGTGACCGCCGAGCTGCGCAAGGGGGCGGCGCAACCCTGGCCGCGCTACAACACCAAGATCGGCATCCCTGCCGACCTGATCCGCAATCGTCCCGACATTCGCAGGGCAGAGCGCCAGCTCGCAGCCGCCACTGCATCGATCGGCGTCGCCGAAGCCCAGCTCTATCCGAGCCTGACGCTGAGCGGCACCATCGACGCCTCCCGCATCATCGCATCCACTGCCACCGGCGGTCTCTCCAATTGGTCCTTCGGCCCGAGCCTCAACCTGCCAATCTTCAATGGCGGCCGTCTGAGGGCCAATGTCGACATCGCCAAGTCCAGTGCTCAACAGCAGTATCTCGCCTGGAAGCAGGTCGTGCTGAACGGTGTCGAGGAAGTCGAGAACGCGCTGGTCAGTCTGCGCAACAACTACGAGACCGTTGCAGCACTGCGCAAGGTCGTCGACTCCTCCGAACGAGCACTCGGGCTGGCGCGTGAGAGCTACAAGGGAGGCGCAACGTCGCTGCTCGACGTGCTGGATGCAGAACGCTCGCTCGCCGCGTCCCGTGTCTCGCTCGCGGCCAGTATCCGCAACCTGGCCAACAGCTACGTTTCCCTGAACGTCGCCATCGGCGGCGGTTCAGCCATCGAACCGCCGCAGGCTAAGCCCAGCGAGGTCAAATCGGCCGCAGCCTACTGAACGGTGCAGACATGACGATGACGGGCGCGGCTGATTTCGATCGGCCGCGTTTTCGTTTGCAATACCGATGACACTGTTCCTCATCGTTCTTTAAAGACACGAACGGCCGTAGCAAAGGCTGCGAGTCGGGCCACACGGCCGATTTCCGTCTCGAAATATTTCTGCCGGCTTGAAGATTACGTTTCGTTACAAAACCACCGCCTGACCATTTCCCGGCATGCTCCGATCGAGGCGCAGCCGCAGGTGAAAACGGCCGCGGCCGATGCAGCCCTTCCGGCGGCAACGAATTGCCGCAGCCGTCATTTTTTATCATGGCGGCGGGTTGGCATCGGGGTGGAAAGCAGACATAAAAATACAATGCCCTTGCGCCGTTTCGCGGCGCGCTTCGGGCGCGATCCTCGCGCGCAGATGCCAGGGCATTCGCAGACCCCTTGCGGTCTTCCCGGTCGAAAACTTTAAGGAAACGGGCCCATAGAGATCGCGGAAACATTGCTCCTGGTCCTGATCCTCGCGCCTTTCGCGGGAAGCCTCGCTGCAATCTGCATTCCGACCGACAAGGCGACGCCCGCCGCCTGGCTTTCCGGAGGTGTCGCCCTCTTTTGTCTTGCGACAGCGGCCGGTCTCTATCCCGTCATCGCCTCCGGCAGGGTCCTTCGCCACGATGTGCATTGGCTTCCTGAACTCGGGCTGAATTTCACCCTGCGCATGGATGGCTTTGCCTGGATGTTTGCGAGCCTGGTGACGGCGATCGGCTTGCTCGTCGTCGTCTACGCCCGCTACTATATGTCGGCCAGCGATCCAGTGCCGCGTTTCTTTTCGCTGTTCCTCGCCTTCATGGGCGCGATGCTCGGCGTCGTCCTTTCGGGAAATCTCATTCTTCTGGCGATCTTCTGGGAACTGACGAGCATCGTCTCCTTCCTGCTGATCGGCTACTGGCACCACAATGCGCATGCCCGCGAAGGCGCCCGCATGGCACTGACGATCACCGGCACCGGCGGCCTGTGCATGTTCGTGGGACTGATGCTGATCGGCCATATCGTCGGCAGTTACGATCTCGATATCGTCCTCTCCTCGGGCGACGCGATCCGCAACGATCCGCTCTACACGACCGTGCTGGTCCTCATTCTTCTCGGCGCGCTGACCAAGAGCGCGCAGTTCCCGTTCCATTTCTGGCTGCCGCATGCCATGGCTGCGCCAACGCCGGTCTCGGCCTATCTGCACTCGGCGACGCTCGTCAAAGCGGGTGTCTTCCTGCTCACCCGGCTCTGGCCGGTCCTGGCGGGCACCGACGCCTGGTTCTGGATCGTCGGCCTGGCGGGGCTGAGCACGCTGCTGCTTGGCGCCTATTTCGCGATTTTCCAGCAGGACATGAAGGGACTGCTCGCCTATTCGACGATCAGCCATCTCGGCCTGATCACCGTGCTGCTCAGCCTCGGCAGCCCGCTGGCTGCGGTCGCCGCGATCTTCCACACGATGAACCATGCGACCTTCAAGGCCTCCCTGTTCATGGCGGCGGGGATCATCGACCATGAAACCGGCACCCGCGACATGCGGCGGCTGAGCGGCCTCTTTCGACACATGCCGTTTACGGCAACGCTCGCCATGGTCGCCAGCGCCGCGATGGCCGGCGTGCCGTTGCTCAATGGCTTCCTGTCGAAGGAAATGTTCTTCGCCGAGGCGATCGAGACGCACAAATACAACATCCTCGATACGGTGACGCCCTATGTGGCAACGCTGGCGAGCATGTTTGCCGTGACCTACTCGCTGCGCTTCATCCACAGCGTCTTTTTCGGCCCGCAACCGCACGACCTGCCGAAAATGCCGCACGAGCCGCCGCACTGGATGCGCGCGCCGATCGAATTCCTGGTGTTCGCCTGCCTGGTCGTCGGCATCGTCCCCTCCTGGACCATCGGCCCTTTCCTGCATACGGCCGTCAAATCGGTGCTCGGCGATGCAACACCCGTCTACAGCCTTGCGGTCTGGCATGGCTGGAACCTGCCGCTGTTCATGAGCGTGATCGCGCTTGTCGGCGGTGTCGGCCTGTTCCTGATCATGAAGCCCTACCTCGCCACCAGCGTCGAGGGGCCGCCGTTCTTCCGTCGCCTCGAGGGCCAGCGCATCTTCGAGCGCGTGCTCGTCACCCTGTCGTGGAAATGGGCGCGGTCGATCGAGATGCGGGCCGGCACGCGCCGCCTGCAGCCCCAGATGCGCATCCTCGTTGCCGTCGCCTTGCTCGCTGGCGCGGTGACGCTGCTGACACAAGGGTTCAAGCCGGCGGCGATCTTTCTGCGCAGCGTCGATCCGGCCTTTGCGTTGATCTGGCTGATCGGCATGATCTGCGCCGTCGGCGCCGCCTATCAGGCGAAATTCCACCGGCTGGCGGCTCTGGTCCTGCTTGGCGGCGCGGGTCTTGTGACCTGCATTACCTTCGTCTGGCTTTCGGCGCCAGATCTCGCGGTTACGCAACTGCTTGTCGAGATCGTCACCACGGTGCTGATCCTGCTCGGCCTGCGCTGGCTGCCGAAGCGCATCGAAGACCCAAACGATCCGGAGATCATGACGTTTTCCACCCGCATGCGCCGTCTGCGCGATCTGGCTTTCGCCCTGTTTGCCGGCCTCGGCATGATGATCATCTCCTACACGATGATGAGCCGCGAGATGCCCGAGACGATTTCGAGCTATTTCCTCGAGCGCGCTTATAGCGAAGGCGGCGGCACCAATGTCGTCAACGTCATCCTCGTCGATTTCCGCGGCTTCGACACGCTGGGCGAGATCGCCGTGCTCTGCATCGTGGCTCTGACGGTGTTCGCGCTGCTCTTGCGCTTCCGCCCGGCGACCGAAAGCCTTGAAACGCCTGAACAGCAGCGCATGCAGAACGCCTTCGACGACGAGCATCCGCACCGCAAGACGGGCGACAGCATCGCCGAATACCTGCTTGTTCCTTCGGTGATCATGCGCTGGATGTTTCCCGTCATCGGCATGCTTTCAGCCTTCCTGTTCTTCCGCGGCCACGACCTTCCAGGCGGTGGTTTTGCGGCCGGCATCGCCATGTCGATCGGCTTCATCCTGCAATATATGGCCGGCGGCACGCGCTGGGTCGAGGAGCGGCTGCGCATCCACCCGCTGCGCTGGATGGCGATCGGCCTCGTCATTGCCGCCGCAACCGGGCTCGGCTCGTGGCTGTTCGGCTATCCGTTCCTCACGTCGCATGCCCAGTACGCGTCACTGCCGATCATCGGCAAGATCCCGCTGGCGACCGCAATCCTGTTTGATCTCGGCGTCTTCTCGCTGGTGCTCGGCGCTACCGTGCTGATCCTGATCGCGCTCGCCCACCAGTCGGTACGTGCACCCCGCGCTCACCTCATCAGGGCTGCGAGAGCGGCTGCGAAGGAGGGCAGCTGATGGAACTCGTGCTTTCCGCAGCCATCGGCGTACTGAGCGCTTCCGGCGTCTGGCTGCTGTTCAGGCCGCGCACCTATCAGGTGATCATCGGCCTCTCGCTCCTGTCCTATGCCGTCAATCTCTTCATCTTCGGCATGGGACGTCTGAGAGTGAACGCGCCACCCCTGCTCGAGCCGGGTGGCGCCGGTGGGCTTTTGACACATACCGACCCCATTCCACAGGCGCTGGTATTGACCGCCATCGTCATCGGCTTCGCCATGACGGCGCTCTTCCTCGTCGTGCTGCTCGCCTCGCGCGGCTTTACCGGAACCGACCATGTCGACGGCAGGGAGTAGCGCGGCATGAACGGGCTGCACCACCTGATCGTCCTGCCGATCCTCCTGCCGCTGGTGACAGCGGCGGTGTTGATCCCTGTCGACGAGCGCAATCGCACGACAAAGGGCGTCATCGGCTTCGTCTCGACCATCCTGGTCTTTCTCGCCGGCGTCGTTCTCATGCGCGCCGCCGCCACCTCCCAGGACGGCGCGAGCGTCTACCTGCTCGGCAACTGGCCGGCACCCTTCGGCATTGTCCTGGTGCTCGACCGCCTCTCGGCGCTGATGCTGGTCCTGACTTCGGTGCTGGCGCTGGCGACGCAGGCGTTTTCGATGTCGAAATGGCATCGGATGGGCCACCATTTCCATTCGCTGTTCCAGCTCATGCTTGCCGGGTTGAACGGCGCTTTCCTGACCGGCGACCTTTTCAACCTCTTCGTCTTCTTCGAAATGATGCTGGCGGCCTCCTACGGGCTGCTGCTGCACGGCTCGGGGCCGCTGCGCGTCAAGGCCGGGCTGCATTATATCGCCGTCAACCTTGCCGCCTCCTCGCTGTTCCTGATCGGCGTCAGCATGATCTATGGCGCGACCGGCACGCTCAACATGGCCGACCTTGCAATGCGGATCGGCACGATCGGCCCGGAAAGCCGGATGCTGATGGAGGCGGGTGCTGCCCTTCTCGGCATCGCCTTCCTCGTCAAGGCCGGCATGTGGCCGCTCGGCTTCTGGCTGCCCGCGGCCTATTCGGCGGCAACGCCGCCGGTCGCTGCGATCTTCGCCATCCTCACCAAGGTCGGCGTCTACATCCTCCTTCGCCTCTCGCTCCTGCTGTTCGGCAGCGATGCGGGGAACTCAGCCGGTTTCGGGCAACCCGTCCTGCTCTATGGCGGCTTGCTGACCATCGGTTTCGGCGCGATCGGCGTCCTTGCCTCGCAGGCGATGGGCCGGCTGGCCGGATACTGCGTCCTGGTTTCCTCCGGCACGCTGATGGCGGCCATCGGGCTTGGCAATGGCGCGGTCATCGGCGGCGCGCTGTTCTATCTCGTCAGTTCGACGCTGACGATCTGCGCCTTTTTCCTGCTGATCGAACTGGTCGAGCGTGCCCGTGACGCAGGCGCCGACGTTCTGGCCGTCACCATGGAAGCCTACGGCGATATCGACGAGAACGAGGAGGAAAAGGAGGAGGGCGTGGCGGTACCCGGCACCATGGCCGTGCTTGGCCTCTCCTTCTCTGCCTGCGCCATTCTCCTCTCGGGCTTGCCGCCACTCTCCGGCTTCATCGCGAAATTCGCAATGCTGCACGGCCTGTTCAATCCGGGCAGCTTTGGCGGTGACGCGCCGGTTTCGGGAGCGGAATGGACCTATACCGCGCTGCTCATCCTTTCCGGTCTCGCCGCGATGATCGCGATGAACCGCGTCGGTATCCGCACTTTCTGGACCTCGATCGAAGGTACCATCCCGCGCGTCTTCCTGATCGAGATCGCCCCGGTCCTCATGCTTCTCGCGGTTTGCGCCTTCATGAGCCTGCAGGCCGGCTCGGCGATGCGCTATATGGACGCCACCGCCAAGGCACTGTCCGAGCCGCAAAACTACATCGGCCGAGTGATGTCGGCACCGCGCGCCGGGCCGACGGGAGGGCAATGAGCGATGCGCTACTGGTTCCCCTATCCGCTGCTCTCCCTGTCGCTTCTCGCACTCTGGCTTCTGATCAACCAGTCGCTTTCGATCGGACATATCCTGCTCGGCAGCACGCTTGGCATTTCATGGGCCTGGATCATGGTCAACCTGCAGCCGGACAAGACCCGGCTGCACAAACTTCGCCGCATTGCCGTCCTCACCGGCCGCGTCGCCGTCGACGTGGTGCGCTCCAATCTCACCGTCATGCGCGTGATCCTGGGCACCGGAAGCCGTCCGGTGAATTCCGGCTTCGTGGCAATCGACCTCAGCCTGCGCGACGACAATGCGCTGGCACTGCTCGCCTGTATCCTGACGGCGACGCCCGGCACGGCATGGCTGGAATTCGACCGGCAGACGGGCGTTCTCACCATCCACGTCCTCGATCTCGAAAACGGCGCGCGCTGGTCAGATCTGATCAAGTGCCGTTACGAGGCGCCGCTGAAGGAGATATTCGAATGAATGAGCTCTTCATCATCTGGTCGATTCTCATCTCCCAGATATTGATCGGCCTGGCGATGGGATGCGCCCTGTTTCGCATCGCCCGCGGTCCGCGCGCGCAGGATCGCATCCTCGGCCTCGATGCGCTTTATATCACCGCCATGTTGCTGCTGCTGACATTCGGCATCCGCACCGCCAATTCGATCTATTTCGAGGCGGCGCTGATCATCGCCCTGCTCGGCTTCGTCTCCTCGATCGCCTTTGCCAAATTCCTGATGCGCGGCGAGGTGATCGAATGACCCATTTGACCGACCTTCCGGTCTGGGCGGCGATCCCGGTCTGCCTGCTGCTTCTTGGTGGTTCGGCCATCACCCTGGTCGGCTCGATCGGCCTGATCAGGTTGAAGACCTTCTACGGCCGCCTGCATGCACCGACGCTGAGCTCCAGCGCCGGCACCGTCCTGATCTGCCTTGCCTCGATGATCGCCTTTGCCGTGTTGCAGAACCGCTGGATTTTCCACGAGGTCCTGATCATCATCTTCGTCATCCTGACGACGCCGGTGACGCTGATGCTGCTCGGGCAGTCGGCGCTCTACCGCGATCGCATCGAGGGGAGCACGGACGTGCCGCGCAAGACGACGGGTCCGGAGCCCGACCTGTCGGCGATCGATATCTGACCCGCAAAGACTATTCGCGGCCGCGGAAGCGGCGCTGGTAGGCGGCGTCATACAGCGAGCTCTCGCGAAAGCCGCTGGCTTCCAGCGTCCGGCCGACGAAGATCAGGGCCGTGCGCTCGATGGGCTCCGCCGCAACCTTGGCCTCGATATCGCCAAGCGTTCCCCGCACCACCCGCTCGTCCGGCCAGGAAGCCTTGACGACGATGGCAACCGGGCAATCGGCGCCGTAAAGCGGCATCAGTTCCCCGACTACCTGCGGCAGTGCATGGATCGCCAGATGGATCGCCAGCGTCGCACCCGTCGCACCGAAACCGGCCAGCGTCTCCGCATTCGGCATCGGCGACGCGCGGCCGGAAACACGCGTCAGCACGAGGCTCTGGGCGACGGCGGGAATGGTGAGTTCCCGGCCAAGGGTGGCGGCAGCAGCGGCAAAGGCGGGGACGCCCGGCGTCATCGTATAGTCAAGCCCGTGCTTCTCCAGCCGGCGGATCTGCTCGGCTACGGCGCTCCAGACCGAGAGATCGCCGGAATGTAGCCGTGCCACATCGTGCCCCTCCGCTGCAGCCTTGACATATTCGGCCTCGATCTCATCGAGCGACATCGGTGCTGTATCGACGATACGGGCATCCGGCGGACAATATTGCAGCAGTTCCGGCGAAACGATCGAGCCGGCATAAAGGCAGACCGGACAACGGGCGATCAGGTCCCGGCCGCGAACGGTGATCAGATCCGCGGCACCCGGGCCTGCGCCGATGAAATGAACTGTCATGCTGTTTCCTCTTGAAATTCCGGCTTTGCCCATGACCATTGCGTCACCGGCATGGCCGGGCGCCAGCCTGTCATCGCTCCGACCGGCGAAGCGCGGGCGATATCGATGCGGATGAGCGAGCCGCCCAGCCGGGCATGGTGATCGAGAAGCACTGCTTCCATCTGCGTCGTCACGGCATTCGCGACCAGTCGGCCACCGGGCTTCAAAGCCGCAAGTGCCGCATCCATGACACCGTCTTCGCTGCCTCCACCGCCGATGAAGATCGCGTCCGGAGCCGGCAATCCGTCAAGCGCAGCAGGCGCCGTGCCTTGAACGACGATGAGACCCGGCACGCCGAAGTTCGCCGCATTCCGCCTGATGCGTTCCGCGCGTTCGGCAGAGCCCTCGACCGCGATTGCCTTCATGGCCGGGTCCGACAGCATCCATTCGATGCCGATCGATCCCGAGCCGGCGCCGATATCCCAGAGCAATTCGCCGCGACGCGGCGCCAGCGCCGACAGGGTCAGCGCGCGAATTTCACGCTTGGTGATCTGGCCGTCATGCTCAAACAGGCTGTCGTCGAGCCCCTTTGCCAGCGGCAGCACCCGCGCGCCTTCACCCGCCACGACCTCGACGGCGCAGATGTTCAGCGGGTTGACGGCGCTCAACGAAAATTCAGACGCAATCTGCAAGGTAACCCGCTCATGCGCTCCGCCCAAAGCCTCGAGCACGGTCAATTTCGATTGGCCAAACCCGGTCCTCGCGAGCAACGCAGCCAGCATCGCCGGGCCTTCGTCGTCCGAGGTCAGGGCCAGAACACGGCCGCCGGGCTGAAGATGGGGCCGGATCAGATCGATGGCACGGCCATGCAGGGAAACCACCGCCGTATCCTGCAGCGCCCAGCCGAGGCGGGAGGCGGCCAGACTGAAAGAGGACGGCGCCGGAAGCACCCGCATCTCGACGGGATCGATATGCCGGGCGAGCGTGACGCCGACGCCGAAGAAGAACGGGTCGCCGGAGGCGAGCACCACGACCGGCGTGCCGCGAAGCGCGACGACGGCCTCCATGGAACGTTCGAACGGGCTCAGCCACGCATGGCGCTCGCCATGGATCAGCGACCCGGCCAATTCCAGATGACGCGCCCCGCCGAAGACCTTTGAAGCCGCAGCAATCCACCGCTTGGCCTCGTCGCCCAGACCCGCTACACCTTCTTCGCCGAGGCCGATGATCGTCAGCCAGGGCGGACTTTTACCGGCAGACAGGGACTGGGCGTCAGACATGAGCAAACACCGCATCCTGATTCTCGGCGGAACGACCGAAGCGCGGCACCTGGCGACGGCGCTGGCGGATCGCGCGGATTGCGACCTGCTGCTGTCTCTGGCCGGACGAACGGCGGAGCCCCTGGCCCAGCCGGTACCCATGCGCAGCGGCGGCTTTGGCGGCAGCGACGGCCTTGGCGAATTCCTCAAGACGGAAAAATTCGACCTGATGATCGACGCGACGCATCCCTTCGCTGCTCGGATTTCGCAGAACGCGGCAATGGCGGCGAAGCGAACCGAAATCCCCTTCTTCGCACTGCGACGTCCCGGCTGGGAACGGCAGGCGGGCGACCGCTGGATCAGCGTTGCCTCGGTTGCCGAAGCAGCCGGAGCGCTGGGCGACACGCCGAGACGCGTCTTCCTCGCGATCGGCCGGCAGGAGGCCTTCCACTTCGAAAGCGCGCCGCAGCACCACTATCTGATCCGCAGTGTCGATCCGGTTACGCCGCCGCTTGGCGTTCGCCATGCGCGTTACCTGCTCGCTACCGGCCCGTTCGAGGAAGAGGCGGAAAGGCAGCTTCTGATGAACAACCGGATCGAGGTCATCGTCGCCAAGAACAGCGGCGGCAAGGCGACCTACGGCAAGATCGCGGCGGCGCGCCGACTTGGCATCGAGGTGATCATGGTCGAGCGCCAAGAGCCGGCCGATGTCCGCGCCGCAGGTACCGTCGAAGAAGCGCTCGCGCTTGTCGATCACCTTTTCTCCCCGGAAATGAACCGCGGCGTATAGACGAGATCCGGCTTGCCCGGACGCGGGATGATCCGTGTTTCCGGCGAGCCGATGATGACGCAGGTCGCCATGTCGGCCTTCTGCGCGTCGGCACTGCCAAGCGGCATCACCAGCATGCGCTCGTCGGGACGACCGGCGGCACGGCCGAAAATCACCGGCGTTTGCGCGGGAAGGACGCCGCGCAGGATGTCGAAGGCTTCGCCCAACTGCCAGGGCCGTGCCTTGCTGATCGGATTGTAGAGCGCGATCACCAGGCCGGCCTCCGCCACCAGCTTCAACCGGCGCGCGATCACATCCCACGGCTTGAGGTTGTCGGAAAGCGAGATGGCGCAGAAATCATGGCCGAGCGGCGCGCCGATGCGGGCGGCCACGGCGAGCATCGCGGTGACGCCGGGCGTCACGACGAGGTCGATCGCGCGCCAGTCCTCCGGTCCCTTGTCGATCGCCTCGCAGATGGCTGCGGCCATGGCGAAGACGCCGGGGTCGCCACCGGATACGACGCAGACATTGACGCCTTCCGCCGCGTGGCGAAGTGCCGCCTGAGCACGATCGAGCTCTTCGCGATTGTCAGAGGCGATACGGTTCTGATCCGGGCGCAGCGACAGGCGGTCAAGATAGGGCCCGTAGCCAAAGAAATCCGTCGATTTCGACACGGCATCGACCGCTTCCGGCGTCATCTGCTGCGGACCGCCGGGGCCGGTGCCGATCACATAGAGGGTGCCGCTCATGAGCGATCCTTCCATCCGGGCACCAGCACCAGCGAGAAATAGGGCGCGTCGTCATCGGCCTTTTCAGCAAGCGGGATCATGGCGGAATTGGCCATCGTGCCGCGCTCGACATAGACCGCCTGGGCGAGCTTGCCGGCGGCGGCGAGCGCCCGGCGGATCTTCGGCAGATTGCGGCCGACCTTCATGATCACGGCCGCTTCCGTATCGCCAAGACGGCGAACGAGCTGCGTCTCGGCCATCGTACCGGGCAGGACGGAGAGAACGTCATCGCCCTGGACGATCGGCAGGCCGGCGAGCGACCAGCAGCCGGACATGGCGGTGATGCCCGGAATGACCTCTACGGGGAACCGCCCGGCCAGCCGGACATGCAGATGCATGTAGGAACCATAGAACATCGGGTCGCCTTCGCTGAGGATGGCAACCGTACGTCCGGCCTCCAGATGTTCGGCAACAGCCGCGGCCGAGGCATCGTAGAAGCCGGTGATCTGGGTCTTGTAGTCGTCGTGATCCTTGTCGATCTCGATCGTCACCGGATAATAGAGCGGCAGCTCGATCAGGCCCGGCTTCAGCAACCCCTCGACCACGGCCCGACCGTTGCCACGTCGCCCTTCCTTGGCGAAATAGGCGAGCACGTCGGCCATCTCCAACGCTTTGACGGCCTTGAGGGTCAGGAGCTCAGGATCGCCCGGACCGGTCCCGACACCGATCAGCCTGCCTGACGAAAGCCCGCTCACAGGCCGGGCCTCGCCAGCGAATTGACCGCAGCCGCCGTCATCGCGCTGCCGCCCAGGCGGCCGCGCACGATGGCATAGGGCACGCCATAGGAATTTTCAGCCAGCGCGTCCTTCGATTCAGCCGCACCGACGAAGCCGACGGGCATGCCGATGATCGCCGCGGGTTTCGGCGCGCCGTCGCGCAGCAGTTCAAGCAGATAGAAGAGGGCCGTCGGGGCGTTGCCGATGGCAACGACTGACCCCGCCAGGCGCTCGACCCAGAGCTTCAGCGCTGCAGCCGAGCGGGTATTGCCGATCTCCCGGGCGATATCGGCGGTCTGCGGCTCGCGCAGCGTGCAGATCACCTCGTTGTCGGCCGGCAGGCGCGCGCGCGTAATGCCGTGGGCAACCATGAAAGCATCGCAAAAGATCGGCGCGCCGCTCCTGAGAGCGGCGCGGGCAGCGGAAACGAACCCGGGCGCGAACTGGAAATATTGAGCAGCCTCCACCAATCCGCAGGCATGCACCATGCGAACAGCGAGATCGGCCTCCTCGTCGGAAAAGCGGGAAAGATCGGCCTCGCTGCGGATAATTGCAAAGGAGCGCTCATAGATTGCGTCGCCATCCCGGATGTAATCGTATTCAGGCATCTCTATCCCTGTCGAACCGCGGCGGCGATGACCTCCGCTCCGAGCCGTGTAAGGCAGGAGCGTGCCGATTCGCCAGCCCGTTTCCTCTCCCGCACCAGCGCCTGGACGCGTTCCATCGCGGTTCTTATCGTTTTCTCTTCGATGTAGGCGTTTGGCGCTGCCGAGGCGGCACCATTTACGACAAGGCCATAGCCCATTGGCGCAGCCGTGATCGTCAGCGCCGACGCCGAGGGTTTGGCGCAGCCTTTTGCGCAACCGGAGACGTGGACCGTCAGCGAGCCATCGAGAAGCGACGGCGCAGCGTCGATCACCGCTTGCGCCGTCACCCGCGTGTCGATCAAAGCGGATGCACAGGCGCCCGCGCCGGCACAGGCGGCGATGTGATTGCGCGGATCGAGCGGAAACGCTCTCAAACCATGGCCCAAAGCCAGGGCCTGGGCGGCACCGACCCGGTCGAGGCCCATTCCGAGGACCATCAAGGCGTGATCGGGCGCCATGCGGATGTGCGTCGCGCCGAAAGTCTCCAGCACCTCAAGGAATGTTCGAAGCTCCCGAGCCCGGATTTGTCCGAATACCAGACCGAACCCCAGGGCCTTGCCGTTTTCGCCAAGATCATGAATGCCTGCAGAATTTGGCGCGGGCTCCACGGGCTCCACGGCATTGACATCAGCCACCGAGACCATGCCGGCTTTCAAGATGGCGGCATCGAGATCGCGCGCGCGGCCACTGTCGCCCATCGCAGCAAGCGATTTCAGAACGGACACGACGGCCGGGGCGACCAACGGCTCGTCGAGCACGGCTATCCGCTTGGCCGTCGCCTCCGTACCGGCAATGGCCAGCAGCCAAAATGTCTGCCCGTCGATCCGGACGGCGCGCAGGCGGATATCGGCGGTCACGCCACCGAGATGCAGGTGCCCGCCACCGTCAACCGTGATCGACAATTTCGGCGCAAGCACAAGCGGTGGCTGGCATGCCGCCACGGCTGCCCGCAGTTGCGCGGCGAGCGGCAACGGATCGACGATCTCGGTAACATCCAGCCCTGCAAGGGGTGGTGTTTCGATCGCGATGCCTTCGGCAATATCGATGCCCGCATCTGCCATTTTCGAGGCAAGAACCGGTACCATAGCGGCCGTCAGCCCGCGGATTTGCAGGCTTCCCCGCGCCGTGACTTCCAGAATGCCGTTTCCGCAGACTTCTGCCGCCTCCGACAAGGCGACCAGTTCCTGCAGCGCAAAGCCCGGTTTTGCCGGGCGCAGACGCACCAGAAGGCCGTCACCCGTCACCATTGGCGTTGCCAGCGACGGACAGGCGCCGCGGCGCATCGAGGATCGATGTCCGGCCGGATTTTCAACTGGTGCAGCACAGATCATCATCGCGTTTGGCTGGTCATCTTTCGTTTCTCAGGCGCGGCGCGTTGCTTCAGATCGCCGTGGCTTCGGTCCGTCCATATAGCATTCTACAGCAGGGACAAACCAGTCGCCATGCGACACGGCCAATAGCGGGATCGACCGCGCCAGCCGCTATTCTTCGAAATCCCCACCCTTCTGCAGCAGATAGATATCCATGATCCAGCCATGCCGTGCCCTTGCTTCCGCCCGGGTTTTCAGGATTTCGTCTTTCACGTCGGCGAGCCGACCGGAGATGACGATCTCCTGCGCCGTACCGAGATAGGCGCCCCAATAGATCCGCGCATCCGGATCCTCGATTTTCATGAAGGCCTGCTCGCCATCCAGCATGACGACTGCCGTCCCGGTTTTCTCCGGAAAGCTCTCCGCAAGCCGGCGCCCCGTAGTAATCTCCACCGGCTTGCCGACGAGATTGAGCGGTATCCGGTGACTGGCGGCGAGCGCCTGGATACTGGTAATCCCGGGAATGACGGAATAATCGAACGGCCCAGTCTCCAGAGCGCGAACCCGCTCGATGATCCGGATCGTGCTGTCATAGAGCATCGGATCGCCCCAGACGAGAAAGGCGCCGGTCTCACCGTCCTTCAACTCCTCGAGTAGCAGCCGTTGATACGCCTCGGCGATTGCCGCATGCCACTGATCGACGCTTTGGTGGTAGGAGCGCCCCGCCGTCTGACGGACCGGGACCGCGAACTCGACGACGCGGCTCTGCGGCCGCGTCACGTAACGCGAAACGATATCGCGGCGGATATCGGCAAGCTGCGCTTTTGCCTCGCCCTTGGTAGGAACGAACAGGACGTCGGCGCGGTTCAGCGCGTTGACCGCCTGAATGGTGATATGCTCCGGATTGCCGGTGCCGATACCCACGATCAGAACGTTTTTCATGCCCAAGCCTTCCACGCCGCGTCCCCGTCTTTGGCCGATTGGCCGGATTGAAGCAAGGGGGCTTGTTTTTTGGCGAAATGCCGCGCCACTGCGTGGACATACTTCAACCTGCGCTTAAGTACCCGATTATACAGCAGAAATATTTTCGAGAAACACAACGCGAAACATGGCAATATGCGACGAGTTCCACTAAGAACGCGAAAAATTCATATATTTAGCGCAAAAAAGCCGGAAACGAACGCGCAAAAGCATGTTCCGACGCGACAGACCCACGGGGTCGTGCGACTTTAATTGTGGCACGCTGGTGCATTCCAATGAGGCGACAGACGTCTCGCGAGGACCTCTACAGTGAAACATTCGAAAAGTAACCAGAGCATTGTCGATCCGATTCTCGCCTTGCGCGACTGCAAGAGTGCCTTCGTCGGCGTCTTCATTGCCAGCGCTCTGGTCAATATTCTCTACCTGACGGGCTCCTTCTTCATGCTGGAGGTCTATGACCGGGTACTGCCCAGCCGAAGCATCCCGACCCTTGTCGCCCTCTGCTTGCTGGCCCTGCTGCTCTATGCTTTCCAAGGTGCCTTCGAAATGGTGCGCGGCCGCATGTTCGTGCGCATTGCCGGCGCCCTCGATGAAGCCCTGAGCGGCCGCATCTATCGCGCCGTGGTTCAGGCCCCGTTGAAACTGCGCACCCAGGGCGACGGCCTGCAGGCCTTGCGCGATTTCGACCAGATTCGCTCGTTCCTCTCCGGATCCGGCCCCGCAGCCTTCCTCGACCTGCCCTGGCTGCCGCTGTATATCGTCATCTGCTTCATGTTTCATTACTGGATCGGTACCGTCGCGGTCCTCGGCTCGCTTATCCTGATCACGCTGACGTTCTTCACCAATCGCGGCACCCAGGCGCCCTCCAAAAGGGCCGCTGAGGCCGGCAACCAGCGCAATGCCTTCGCGCAATCATCGCAGCGCAATGCCGAAGTGATGCAGGCCATGGGCATGCTCGGCCGCATGTCGCAGCTCTGGGATCTTCGAAACACGACCTTCCGGGAACAAAACCGCGAGACCTCCGACGTCGGCAATGGCTATGGCGTGCTCTCAAAGGTGTCGCGCATGGCGCTGCAATCCGCGGTGCTGGCGACCGGTGCGGTTCTCGTCATCCAGGGCTCGGCTTCGCCAGGCATCATTATCGCCGGTTCGATCCTGACGGCCCGCGCTCTCGCGCCGGTCGAGCTGGCGATCGGCAACTGGCGCGGTTTTGTTTCCGCCATGCAAAGCCGGCAAAGGCTGAAGGAACTGCTGACCGCCCTGCCGGAACGCGACGCCCCGCTGGAACTGCCCGTGCCCAAGGAAAAGCTGAGCGCCGAAAGTCTTGCCGGCGGCCCGCCCGGCGGGCAGCGCCTGACCTTCGCCGAAGTCAATTTCAGCGTGAAGGCCGGCAGCGCGCTCGGCGTCATCGGCCCGAGTGCCTCGGGCAAGTCTTCGCTCGCGCGCGCGCTGATCGGCATCTGGCCATCCTATCGCGGCTCTGTCCGGCTCGACGGCGCAGCACTCGACCAGTGGGATAGCGACAGGCTCGGCCGTCATGTCGGCTATCTGCCGCAAGATGTCGAACTGTTCTCGGGCACCGTGGCGCAGAACATCGCGCGGTTTGCGGCCGACGCCTCGGCCGAGGCCGTCGTGTCCGCGGCCCGCGCCGCGCGCGTCCACGATCTCATTCTCAAACTGCCGAACGGCTATGAAACCGAGATGGGTGAAGGCGGCGCGGCGCTTTCCGCCGGCCAGCGCCAGCGTGTCGCGCTGGCGCGCGCGCTCTACGGCGACCCCTTCCTGGTGGTTCTGGACGAACCGAACTCCAACCTCGACGCCGAGGGCGAACAGGCGCTCACCGAAGCGATCATGGGTGTGCGCGCCCGCGGCGGCATCGTCATCGTCGTCGCCCACCGACCGAGCGCGCTTGCCGCCACCGATATGGTGTTGATGATGAGCGAAGGACGGATGCAGGCGTTCGGACCGAGGGATGAAGTCCTTGCACAGATCCTGCGCAAGCAAAACCGCCCGCCACAAATTGCCGGCGCCGCCTCATTGAAAGTCGTGGGTGAAGGCCAGGAGTCCGCATCGTGACCGATACTTCCATGGAAACAAAACCGGTGAACTCCCGCCGCTCTCTCGCCCGGCACGTGACCGCCGTCTCGATCCTCGCCCTCGCCCTCGTCGTCGGCGTTGGCGGCTGGGCGGCAACGACCGAGCTGTCCAGCGCAATCGTGGCTTCCGGCACCGTCGTGGTCGAGAACAACGTCAAGAAAATCCAGCACCTGACCGGCGGAATCGTCGGCGAGGTCCTGGTAAAGGAAGGCGATAGCGTCAAGGCCGGGCAGACCCTGATCAAGCTCGATGGCACGACCGTTCGGGCCAATCTGTCGATCGTGCAGAACACGCTGGCGCAATTCTATGCCCGTCGCGCCCGCCTGGTAGCCGAACAGACCAACTCTGCGGAGTTCAGCATTCCGGAAGACCTGAACGCGCTGACATCGGGCTCAAGCACACCAGCCGTCCTTCTCGAAGAGAGCGAACGCAAGCTGTTCATGAGCCGAAAGAGCGCGCTTGTCGGCATGAAAAGCCAGCTTGCCTCGCGCAAGAGCCAGTTGGCCGACGAAACCAAGGGCCTGACCGTACAGTTGGCAGCCATCGAGGACGCGCTGAAGCTGATCAATGAGGAACTGACGGGACTCGACAAGCTCTATGGCAAGGGCCTGGTGTCCATGCAGCGGCTTACCGAGCTCAAGCGCAACCGCGCCCAGCTGGAAGGCGACCGCGGTGCACGCATCGCCGCCCGGGCTCAGGCGGCCGGCAAATCCAGCGAGATCGACCTGCAGATTCTGCAGCTGGACGAGGACCGCCGCACCGAGATTGCCAAGGAACTGACCGACGTCGAGGGCAAGATAGCCGAATATGAAGACCGCCGCATTGCCGCCCTGGACCAGCTGAAACGGCTCGACATCAGCTCGCCGCTGGATGGCCGGATCTACCAGCTCGCCGTCCATACGGTGAACGGCGTCATCAATCCCGGTGAAGTGTTGATGCTTGTCGTTCCCGGCTCGGACGGCCTGACGGTCGAGGCCAAGATCGCCACGCACGACATCGACCAGATACGCGTGGGGCAGCCGGTCGAAATCCGCTTCAGCGCCTTCAACCAGCGCACCACGCCGATCGTCGAGGCGGAAGTCGTGACCATCGCGCCGGACATTGTCACCGACCAGCGCACCGGCACCAGTTACTACCCTCTGCGTATCAAGCCCAAGGCGGACAGCCTGGCAAAGCTGAAGGGATTGACGCTCTATCCCGGCATGCCGTCGGAGGTCTTCATCAAGATCGCTGACCGCACCGTGATATCCTACCTGGCAAAGCCGCTGACCGAACAGCTGCAGCATACGTTCCGCGAGGAATAAGCTGCCGGCAGCACGCGCGGCGCAACGTCGCGCGTGCTCTCGGAAAACGCCGATTGGGAAATTCCTTGCTGCACTGCAAAAATAGCATGGGCGCCTGCGGCGCAGCCGATGTAAGACCGTTCTCATGACTTCCAAGCGCACCGGCTACATCTTCGTCCTGCTGGCGATCTCGATTTTCTCGATCCAGGACGCGCTTTCCAAGCATCTGGGCAGCCTCTACCCGCCCGTCCTGATCACGATGATCCGCTATTGGGCTTTTACCACCTTTGCGATCGCGCTGGCATCGCGATCACGGGGCGGCCTTTTGGCGGCCGCGAAAACCAAGCGACCGGTCCTGCAGGTCCTGCGTGGCGTTCTGCTTGCATTCCAGATCGTCATCGTCATCTTTTCGTTTGCCGCGGTCGGCCTTGCCCATTCGCAGGCGATCTTTTCCTCCGGGCCGCTTTTCGTCGCCCTTCTCTCCATGCCGCTTCTCGGAGAGCGCGTCGGCTGGCGGCGTTGGACGGCGATCATCATCGGCTTGCTGGGTGTATTGTTGATCCTGGAACCGGGCGGCGGCAGCTTTGATCTCAAGCTGCTGATCCCGCTCGCATCATCGCTGATCTTTGCGATCTACGTGATTTCGACGCGGCTCGTCAGCCGCGACGATACCGCCATGACAAGCTTCTTCTACACGGGGGTCGCCGGTGCCGTGGCGATCACCGCCGTCGGTCCGTTCTACTGGACGACAATTGCGGCGCAGGACTGGGTCTGGATGCTGATGCTCTGCATCACCGGAACGACCAGCCATTTTTTCCTGATCAAGGCCTATGAACTGCTCGACGCAGCCGAGGTCCAGCCGCTCACCTATCTCCAGCTTGTCTTCGCCTCGATCATCGGCGTCGTCGTCTTTGGCGAAACGATCGGCCTGAATGTGATTGCCGGATCGGTGATCGTCGTCTGCGCGGGGATTTTCACCGTCTGGCGCGAAAGCGTCGTTGCCCGTCGGAAGGCCAAGTCGCCCGAGCCACCGTCCTCTCAGACGCTGACCTGAGCCTGCGCCTCGGGATTGGCCGGCAGCGCCCAGTCGATGGGCTCGCGCCCGTTGGCGACGAGAAAATCATTGGCCTTTGAAAAAGGCTTGCTGCCGAAAAACCCGTTATGGGCCGATAGCGGCGACGGGTGTGCCGAGCGGATCACCAGATGGCGCGACCGATCGACGAAGGCCGCCTTCCTCTGAGCATAGGATCCCCACAGGATGAAAACGACCGGACGGGGCTGCTCGTTGATCGCCCGGATAATCGCATCGGTGAACCGTTCCCAACCCTTGCCCTGGTGCGAAGCGGCCATTGCTCGCTCCACCGTCAGCACGCTATTGAGGAGCAGCACACCCTGTCGCGCCCAGCTCTCCAGGAAGCCATGGCGAGCAGGCGGAATGCCGAGATCGCTTTGCAGCTCCTTGTAGATATTGACCAGCGACGGCGGAGAGCGCACACCGGGTTTGACGCTGAACGACAGCCCATGCGCCTGCCCCTCCCCGTGATAGGGGTCCTGGCCGAGGATGACGACCCGCACCGTCTCCAGCGGCGTCAGGTCCAGGGCACGGAAATACTCTGCTCCCTTTGGAAAAATCTGTTTGCCGTCGCGTTTTTCCTCAAGCAGGAATGCCTTCAGCTCGGCCATATAGGAACTGGAGAATTCCGGTGCCAAAACCGCTTTCCAGCTTTCCTCAAGCGTCACACTCGATTCCATCTTCGTTTCCGGCCTCCCTATGCTCGTCCGTCGGACGCTCCCGAATGTAACGGCGGAGTGGTTGATGACAAGCACGAACGTCAAACAGCCGGGAATAACTTTCAATGTATTCATAGAAATATAACGCTGGCCATTCCTCTCAACCCGTTATATCTAGGAAAATATCTCGATCGCCAGGGAACCGCATGCGCACGGAACGTCGAACCTTGCTCAAATTTGTCACCGCCGCTGTCACTGCCCTCTGGTTGAGCGGAATGCCATTTGCCCAGCCGGCAGCCGCCAGTGAAAAAGTGACGGTCTTTGCCGCAGCCAGCCTGAAGAATGCGCTCGATGCCGTCAATGCCGCCTGGCAAAAGGAAGCCGGCAAGGAAGCGACCGTTTCCTATGCGGCAAGCTCGGCGCTCGCCAAGCAGATCGAAGCCGGCGCGCCGGCCGATGTCTTCATCTCCGCCGATCTGGCCTGGATGGACTACGTCGCCGAAAAGAAGCTGATCAAGGACGGCACCCGGGCCAATCTGCTCGGCAACCGGATCGTGCTGGTGGCAGGCAGCAAGGATACGGCACCCGTCGATATCAAGCAGGGTTTCGACCTGAAGGGCCTGCTGGGCGATGAGAAACTTGCGATGGGCGCCGTCGATTCCGTTCCGGCAGGCAAATACGGCAAGGCCGCGCTTGAAAAGCTCGGCGTCTGGTCTGCCGTCGAAAAGAACGTGGCCGGCGCCGAAAACGTCCGCGCAGCACTTCTCCTGGTGTCCAAGGGCGAAGCACCCTATGGCATCGTCTACAAGACGGACGCCGCCGCAGACAAGGGCGTGGCGATCGTCGGCACCTTCCCGGAAGACAGCCACCCGCCTATCGTCTACCCAATCGCGCTCACGGCGGAGAGCAGCAATCCGGATGCCGCCGCCTACCTGGATTTCATCAAATCGGCAAAGGCGGCTGCGCTGTTTGAGGCCCGGGGCTTTAAGATCTTGAACTAAGCAAGAGACGCCCGCCAACGGACGGAGCGCCAAAGACTGGAGCGGCATTTGGACTGGCTGGTTTTGAGCGATGCGGAGTGGATGGCGATCCTTCTCAGCCTGCGCGTATCGTCTGTCGCCATGCTTGCCAGCCTGCCGTTTGCTATCGGGATTGCCTTGATCCTGGCGCGCGGCCGCTTCTGGGGAAAGGCCGTGCTCAACGGAATCGTCCATCTTCCCCTGGTTCTGCCGCCGGTGGTGACCGGCTTTCTGCTACTGATCCTGTTTGGAAAACGTGGGCCGATCGGCGCGTTTCTCGCCGAATATACCGGCATCGTCTTTTCCTTCCGCTGGACAGGCGCAGCGCTTGCCTGCGCCATCATGGCCTTTCCGCTGATGGTGCGCAGCATCCGGCTGTCGATCGAGGCGGTCGACCGCAGGCTCGAGCAGGCAGCAGCCACACTCGGCGCAGGACCCGTCTGGGTTTTCCTGACGGTCACGCTCCCGCTCGTCCTGCCCGGCATCATCGCCGGCATGATTCTCGCCTTTGCCAAGGCGATGGGCGAATTCGGCGCGACGATCACCTTCGTCTCCAACATTCCCGGCGAGACCCAGACGCTTTCCTCGGCGATCTACACCTTTACGCAGGTGCCCGGCGGCGATGCCGGCGCATTTCGCCTGACCATCATTTCCGTCGTGATATCCATGGCGGCGCTGATGATCTCGGAAATGCTGGCAAATCTCGCGGTGAAGAAGATGGACGCCGCATGAGCCTCGAGGTTGCTGTCCGCCATCGTCTCGGCGCGTTTTCCGTTACGGCTGCGTTCTCTGCGGACAAGGGTGTCACCGCCCTCTTCGGCCGCTCCGGATCGGGCAAGACGTCGTTGATCAACATCATCGCCGGGTTGCTGCGCCCCGAAGACGGGCGGCTGGCGTTCAACGGCGATGTTCTCGTCGACAGCGCGGCCCGCATTTTTGTGCCGCCGCACAAACGCCGCTTCGCCTATGTCTTTCAGGAGGCTCGGCTTTTCCCCCACCTGAACGTCCGGCGCAATCTCGGCTACGGCCGCTGGTTCGCCCGGCACGCCGGTGCAGGAGCGGATTTCGACAGGATCGTCGATCTGCTCGGCATCGGAGGGCTGCTCAATCGCGCGCCGGCCAATCTTTCAGGCGGCGAAAAACAGCGTGTGGCCATCGGCCGGGCGTTGCTTTCAAGCCCGCGCCTGCTCTTGATGGACGAGCCTCTGGCCGCGCTCGACGAGGAGCGGAAAGCGGAGATCCTGCCCTATCTGGAGCGGTTGCGGGATGAAACGGGAATTCCCGTCATCTATGTCAGCCATTCGGTCGTCGAAGTCGCCCGGCTGGCCAACAGGGTCATCGTGCTCGAAAACGGCCGGATCAGCGCGTCCGGCGACGCGGCGACGATTTTGAGCGCGCCATCCCCGGCGATCAGCCGCCGCGAGGCGGGCACGCTGATCGAAGGCACCGTTGAGACCAGCGATGTTTCGCACCAGATCACGATCGTTTGCGCCGGCACCGTGAAGATTCAAGTACCGCATCTGGAGGCGCCAGCCGGCAAGTCGGTGCGCCTGCACATCGCGGCCCGCGATGTCATGCTGGCCACCAGCCGACCGGATGGCCTGAGCGCGCTCAACGTCCTGCCGGGCACGATCGTCGGGATCGGAGAAGCGGAGCATGGCATGGTCGATGTGCGTCTGGATTGCGGTGGCGTGACGATCCTGTCGCGGGTGACCACCCTGTCACGCGATCTGCTCCGCCTGCAGGCGGGCAAACCGGTGCATGCCGTCATCAAGAGCGTTGCGCTGGATCTGTGAGTTCACCGGCCGGCATCGCATGAGGATTGCGGTTGCTCTCCAGCCAAGCCAGCTCTTCAAAAAGCGCCGCCGCGGCCTTTGCCTCCATTGCCCGGAACCGGCGGATCAGCTCTTCTCCGAAAGGCGTGACGAGCGCGCCACCGCCCTGCTTTCCGCCGCGCTGCGACAGGACCGCATCTTGGCTGAACATCCCATTGAGCGCGCTGACCAGCAGCCAAGCGCGCCGATAGGACATGTCCATGGCGCGGCCCGCCGCCGAGATCGAGCCGGTCTCTCGAATGTGTTCCAAGAGCGCAATCTTGCCCCGGCCCAGCCGCTCTGCGTGAGGAAAATCGATCCTCAGTACGGGGATGAGACTGGTGGGTTCCTTTTGTGTCATACGACTGCTGCGCGCCTTCTGTGGTCGGCAGAGACTATAGCGCGCGTCTGCCGATGTATAGCGCCGACAACATCGGCCTGCAGAGCAGACTACAGGCTCATGCCACCGTCGATGACGTGCACCTGCCCCGTCGTATAGTTGGAAACGTCGCTGGCGAGATAAACGGCAAGCGCCGCAATCTCCTCCGGCAGGCCGATGCGGCCCATCGGCTGGCGGGCAATGAAGGCGGCGCGGGCTTCCTCGTAGTTGCCTTGCGCCTTCATCCGCTCCTCGAGCGACGGCGACTGCACCGTGCCGGGCGCGATCGCGTTGCAGCGGATGCCCTGCTTGATGTAATCGAGCGCGACCGACTTGGTGAGGCCGATAACGGCCGCCTTGCTGGCTGAATAGACGAAGCGGTTGGGCACACCCATCGGGACGCCCGCAACCGACGACATGTTGATGATCGAGCCGCCGCCGTTGTCGATCATGCCCGGCAGGACGGCCCGGATCAGCCGGAACATCGACTTGACGTTGAGATCGAAGGCGAGATCATAGTCCCGCTCGCTGGCTTCGAGGATCGTTCCGGCATGCACCGTCCCGGCGCAGTTGAACAGCACATCGATCGTTCCGGCTTCCGCGGCAAAGGTTGAGATCGCGTCGGCGTTCATCACATCGAGTTTCGCGACGTTCATGCCCAGGGCGGAAAGTTCGGCGAGTTTTTCCTCATTGACGTCCGTGGCCGTGACGATCGCCCCTTCGCGCTGGAACGCCTCGGCGGCAGCGCGGCCAATGCCCTGTGCTGCTGCCGTGATCACGGCGCGTTTGCCGGCCAGAAGTCCACCCATCTCATTTCCTCCCTGTCGCGGCCATGGTCCGCATCCTTTTGCCGACAGGGAATATCGCCGGCTCCCCACTTGTCAAGGCCGGCGAACGTATTTTTATACAGAAAAAACCAAACGCGGTCGATCCGGCTTCAGACCCTCAATCCGGTTTCCGCATCGAAGATGTGCACGTCCGCCGGCCGGATGGACACATCGATGACGTCTCCGGCCCCGACGGGCCTGCGCGTCGTGTCGACAACCGTCACCTCCGTTGCCGTCGACGTGGTGATGTAGGTGGCGGAGCCGGTGGTCTCGACGATCCCGACCGGCAGACGGAAGACGCCTTGTCCCGGCTCGACGAAATGCAAGTGCTCGGGCCGCAGTCCCGCTGTCACCTTGCGGCCCGGCTGGAGCTGGCGATCCAGAGCGATGGTCTGCTTTTCGCCGATATCGACCGCCAGCGAGCGGCCATCCTCGCCGACCGTCGCGGGCACGAAGTTCATCGCCGGCGAGCCGATGAAGCCGGCGACGAATTTATTGGCCGGCCGGTCGTAGAGTTCCAGCGGCGCGCCCTGCTGCTCGATCACGCCGTCCTTCATCACCACCACATGGTCGGCCATCGTCATCGCCTCGATCTGGTCATGCGTGACATAGACCGACGTGGCATGTAGCCGGTCATGCAGGGTGCGGATTTCCTTGCGCATATGGACGCGCAGCGCCGCATCGAGATTGGACAGCGGCTCGTCGAACAGGAAGGCCTTGGGATGGCGGATGATGGCCCGGCTCATCGCGACGCGCTGGCGCTGGCCGCCGGAAAGCTCGCGCGGATAGCGACCGAGGAGATGCGAAAGCCCGGTCGTGGCCGCGACTTCCTCTGCCGCCTTTTTCGCCTCGGCCTTGGCGACACCGCGAATGCGCAGGCTGTAGGTCAGGTTCTGCTCGACCGTCATATGCGGGTAGAGCGCGTAGGACTGGAACACCATGGCGATGTCGCGCTTGCGCGGCGGCACCTTGTTCATAAGCTCGCCGGCGATCTTCAGGTCGCCCGTCGAAATGCTCTCAAGCCCGGCCAGCGAACGCAGCAACGTGGACTTGCCGCAGCCGGACGGACCGACGAGCGCGACGAAGGTGCCCTTCTCGATGCTGAGGTTGATGTTCTTCAGCGCGTGGTAGGCGCCGTAATATTTGTTGACGCCCGAGAGTTCGATCTGCTTGGTCATTTGATGGCTCCCGAGGTAAGGCCGGAGACGATGCGCCGCTGCAGCAGCACGAAGATGGCAAGAATGGGGGTCACGTAGATCGTGGCGTAGGCCATGATGTTGTTCCATTCATTGGTGTTCGGGCCCATGAAGGAATTGAGGCCGACGCTGGCCGGCTGAAGCTCGATGTCCTGGATGATCGACTTGGAATAGACGAACTCGCCGAAGGCCTGCATGAAGATCAGGATGGCGCTCACCAATATGCCGTTGCGGGCGAGCGGCAGGACGATATGGAAGAAAGCGCCGACACGCGAATTGCCGTCGACCAGCGCCGCCTCCTCCAGTTCCATCGGCACGGCCATGAAGGTGGCGCGCACCAGGACTACGAAGAACGGCATGCTTTTCGCGGCGATCGCGATGATCACGGCCAGACGCGGATAGTCCAGCATGCCGAGTTGCGAAAAGCCGACGAAGATCGGCGTGATCATCAGCGACGCCGGCAGGACCTGCAGCATCAGGATCAGGAACAGACCGACATCGACCCAGCCATTGCGGTAGCGCGCCAGCACATAGGCGCAGCCGACGCCGAGCACCGTGATCAGCACCACGGCTCCCGAAGCGATGACCAGCGAGTTCCAGAGATAGCGTCCCATGCCGCGGCTCTCCCAGACGAAAGCATAGGTGCTCCACTGTGGCACCGACGGCCAGAAGGTCGGCGGCGTGGCGAACATCTCCGATCCGCTCTTCAGGGCAGTTATGTACATCCAGTAGAGCGGAAACAGATAGATCGCCGCCATGACCAGGGCGATCAAAAGCATGAGGCGATTGCGGTTCGTCTCGGTCATCCGCGCACCTCGTGACGTGTCGAGCGGACATAGACGACCGAGGCGATCATGACGAAGATGATCATCAGGACGGAAATCGTCGCGCCCTTGGCAAAGTCGTACTGTCGGAAGGACTGCTCCCAGGCCCAGTATTGCGTAACGTTGGACGAATTGTTGGGCCCGCCGGAGGTGATCGCGGCAAACAGGTCGAACTGCTGCAGCGTGAAGATCAGGCCAAGCGCGATGATGGCGCCGATGGTGGAGCGCATCATCGGCAGGGTGATCGTCCAGAAACGCTGCCAGGCGTTCGCGCCATCGAGTTCGGCGGCCTCGTAGAGATCGGCAGGGATAGCTGAGAGACCGACCGAGAGGAGGATCATATTGAAGGCGGTGCCGAGCCAGATATTGGCGAGGATGACGGCATAGAGCGAATAGTTCGGATCCGAGCGCCAGAAGATATTACCGGAGATCACGCCACCTTCCCTCAGGACGAAGTTGAGGACACCGAAATCCCCCGACAGGATCCAGTTCCAGATGGCGCCGACGACGAGACCCGGCATCACCCAGGAGACAAGGAACAGGCCGCGCAGCCAGGAAGCGCCGGGAAAATTGACCCAGAAGAACAGCGCCAGCCCAAAGCCGATGAGGAACTGTCCGGCGATCGAGCCGGCGACGAAAATCGCCGTATTGGCAAGGATCGGCAGCGTCTCGGGCTGCGCGAAAAGGTCGCGATAGTTCTTCAGGCCGACAAAGGGGCGCATCAGCGTGCCGAGGCTGAACATGTCGACCTCCTGAAAGCTCATCAACACGTTGTAGAGCAGTGGCAGGCCCGCCATCAGGAACAGGAAACCGAGCGGGAAGGCGACCAGCACGATATCGAAACCGCGGCCGTCCCTTACACTGGAATAAAGCCTCTTGATCGGGCCTCGGACGTCCCGAACGGGGTTGCCGGGCGCTTGCGCGGCAGGCACCCCCTTCCGGGAGGAAATGCTGGACGGCGCGTCCGCCATCCGGTTCGACCTCTCCCCGGCGGGGAGAAGGCGGCCAGAGGTGCCGGATGAGGGAGAGTGCGGCATAGCTGTCCTCGCTTGTGCTCGGGGCAGTCGCGTCGACGGACGCTCACATCCCCCCGTCGTCTCGCTCTTCCCGGCTCTTCTCCCCGCCGGGGAGAAGAGCAGCAAGAGCCACTTCATCGCCCGTCAGATCAGCCCAGCACAGCCTTGATCTTTTCGGCGGCCTGATCAAGCGCGTCCTTCGGGCTCGCCTGACCGGTCAAGGCGGCCTGAATGGCATCCTGGATCGCCTTGGAGATCTTCGGCCATTCCGGATGCGGGCCGCGGGGCTTTGCATATTTCAACTGTTCGAGGAACACCTTGAGGGCCGCGTCCTTGAGCGGCTGGCCGGTCTCGGGGATCGAGATGTCGGAGCGGGCCGGAAGCTGGCCGTAGTTCTTGAACATCTTGTCGTCCTGCGAGGCGAAGAATTCGAGCGCCTTGAAGGCCTCTTCCGGGTGCTTGGAGGAAGCGAAAATCGCCCAGTTGAAGTCGCCCATGGCCGAGGAACGTTCGGCGCCTTCCTTCGGCACCGGAAGCAGCGTCACGCCCCAGTCGAACTTCGCCTCCTGAGTCATGCGGTCGAGTTCCCACGGGCCCGAGATCGCCATGGCGGCATTCCCGGAATTGAAGGTACCGGTCGAATCCCACTGGCCGCGCGTCAGCGTATCGGGCGAAGCGAGCTTTTCATCGATGATCTTCTTCCAGATTTCGAGCGCTTTTACTGCGCCCTCGGCATTGATGTTCTCATAGCTGCCGCCACCCATCTGCGCCCAAGGCAGGAACTGGAAGGTGCCCTCCTCGTTGGCCTTTGCCGAAAACGCAAGACCATAGACGTTGGCAGCAGGATCGGTTAGCTTGCGCGCCGCATCCACCAGTTCGTCCCAGGTCTGTGGCGGCTTGCTGGGATCAAGCCCCTTCGCTTTGAACATGTCCTTGTTGTAGTAGAGCGCGATGGTGTTTGTCGCCTTCGGCACACCGTAATACCTGCCGTCCCACTCCACCGATTTCAGCGGCCCGGGGAAATAGTTCTCCGGCTTGATGACGGTCGATTTGGAGATCATGTCGGTGAGATCGAGAAAGGCGCCGCGCGACGAAAACAGCGCGTGCTCCGGATTGTCGATGGCAATGATGTCCGGCGCCTGGCCCGTGGAATAAGCGCGCATGGCCTCGCTGACGACATCATCGAACTGGATCTGCCGGTACTCTATGTGGATGCCGTTGTTGAGCTTGTTGAACTCGGCCACCAGATTTGGGGCCGGCTGAATATTACGGTCGAGCGACCAGAGCGTCAGTTTCACGTCTTCCGCCCTGGCGGACAGGCCAAACAGCGAGACGCCTGCAAGCGCCAGCGCGCCAATGACTGCATATTTGCGGATACCCATCGTTTCCTCCTGTTGGTTATCCTTATCGGCCGTCATCCTCCATGCCGGCCTTCTTCAGTCCATTTCAGTCCGTTCAGACCCTGACCGGCCTGATCGATCAGGCGGCATCGACGACGAAGTCGCCGCCCCGGCAAGCCTTCAGATAGTTGAGGCCATGCACCTGACCGGTCATTTCCAACTGATCGCGATAGACCGGATCGTGCCAGCCCTCGATGTCGATGGAACCGGACCAGCCGGCAAGGCGCAATTCGGAAATCACATCCGTCCAATTGGTGTCGCCGAAGCCCGGCGTGCGCATGAAGACGAACTTCTCCTTGCCGAAAATGCCGTGCTCACGGATGACGTCCCAGCGGATCGTCGCGTCCTTGCCGTGCACGTGAAATATCTTTTTCGCCCATTTGCGGATCTGCGGGATGGGCTCGATCAGATAGACCATCTGGTGGCAGGGCTCCCATTCAAGCCCGATATTGTCGTCCGGCGTTTCGTTGAAGATCAGCTCCCACGCATCCGGATTGTGGGCAATGTTCCAGTCGCCCGTTGCCCAGTTGCCATCCATGGCGCAGTTTTCAAAGGCGATCCTGATGCCCTTGTCGGCGGCGCGAATGGCAAGTTCGCTCCACACCTGCTTGTAGCGCGGAAGGCTGTCAGTCAGCGGTTTGTTGCGAATTCTTCCCGTAAAGCCGGCGACGCAGGTGGCGCCAAAATGGTGGGCGTTGTCGATGCAGTCCTTCCAGCCCTGCAGCGTCTCGCGATCGATATCCGTCGTCTCCAGGGGATTGCCGAACATGCCGAGCGTCGAGATGGTGATGTCGCGATCACCGATCGCCTCGACGCAGCGCTTGCCGAGATCGGCGAGATTCTGGCCGTTGGTCGTCTGCCAGAAGAAAGGCTCGAAGCTTTCGAAGCCCATGTCGGCAATATCGGCGATGCGTGTCGGAGCCTTGCCGCCGGATGCGCTGATCATGGTGCCGATGCGAATGGCTTTTGCCGGATTGCTCATCAAGGGGTCCTGTTCATAAGGTCACGCGCTGCCGGGTGCGGGCGCTCTCGATCGCCGCAAACACCATGGCAAGGCTGTTGATATTGTCGTTGCTTGCCGTTTCCGGCGTGCGGCCGGTTTTAATGGCGGTGAGGAAGTCGGCGATGACGCTGGCATGGCCGTGGGTCTGGGCGACGTTTGCGGCCTCTGGCATAGGGATGCTGTCGACCGGCCGAAGAAACCCTTCCGTGCCCGATACCCTGTGTGCCTGAAAATCCTCGGCACCATCCCAGAGCAGCGTGCCCTGCGTGCCGATGATCCGCCACCGGCTTTCCCAGCTGGTATTGGCCCCTTCGGCACACCATGAGCCGCGATAGGTGAAGGTGACGTCGTCGGAAAACTCGAAAATCGCGTTGGCCGCTGCACCATGCGCATACCACGAGCCGCGCGGGTTGCTTTCGTGGCAATAGACCGCGACCGGCACCTTGCCGGCGACGAAGCGGGCGGCGTCGAAGGTGTGGATCGCCATGTCGAGCAAGAGGACATTGTCCATCTCTTCGCGGAAGCCGCCGAAATGCGCGCCGATGAAGAAATCGCAATGGATGGCAGTCAACTCGCCGAGCGCGCCGCTTTCGACCAGCCGGCGGATGCGACGGATGCCCGCGATGAAGCGCCGGTTCTGGACAATGGCATGGACTTTGCCGGCAGCAGCTGCCTGGGCGATCATTGCCCGCCCCTCCTCGATCGAGGAAGCCATCGGCTTCTCGCTCAGCACGTGGCATCCATGCGCCAGAGCGGTCGCAACGACGTCGTGACGGGCGGACGGAATGACCACATCGAAAACCACGTCTGCCGCGGTTTCGGCAAGCACCGCTGCGAGGTCGGAGCCAATGACCGCGTCCGTCAGACCGAACTCTCCGGCAAGCGACGTGGCTGCCGCCGGATTGACGTCGACGAGGCCAACGACCTCGACCTCCGCTCTGATGTCAGGGGTGTCCGCGACAGCTTTCAGCCAACCTCTAGCCATAGCTCCGCACCCGCACAAAACTGCACGCAAAATGGGATTCTCCTCCGCTAAGTCTACGGTTTTCGCTCCTTTTCGACGACCGTAAACGTTTACGGTACTATGAACGAATTTTGAAACGTGTCAATAGATGGAAATCGGGCACACCGGATTCTCAAGTTGAAAGCGGGTGGAATGACAGGCATACGCAGGCTCGCGCAGCATCTGGACATTTCGATCGGAACCGTTTCACGCGCGCTGAACGGGCGTCCGGATGTCAACGAGGAAACCCGTAAAAGAGTGCTCGAAGCCGCCGCCGAACTCGGCTATGTGCCCAACCAGTCGGGCCGCAGCCTGCGCCAGGGCACGACCAACATCATCGGCTTCATGATGCAGACCGGCGCCGAAATCACCGGCCAGGGCGACACCTTCTTCATGAGCGTCTTCGACGGCGTGCAGACGGTCTTTGCCCGTCACCATCTCGACCTCGTCGCCCTCCTCTGTTCATCGCAGGAGGACCCGGACGACTATCTCCGGCGCGTCGTCGCCCGGGGTTTCGCCGACGGGCTGATCCTTTCGGCAACCCAGCGGCAGGACCCGCGCCTGGAGTTCCTCGCCAAGCGCAAGATCCCCTTCGCCACGCTTGGACGCAGCCTCACCGACGTTGGTCAGCCATGGCTTGATCTTGATTTCGAAGGCATGGCCCAGACTGCGATCGACAGGCTGGTCGAAAGGGGCCATCGTCGGATCGCCGTCACCAGGCCGCATGACGACGTCAACCTCGGCTATATCTTCGTCGATCAGGCCGCCAGCGCGCTTGAAGCCCACGGCCTTTTTCTCGACCCCGACCTCATCTTCCGCTCGACACCCAACGAGGCAGGCGGCTACCAGATCGCGCGCGAGCTTTTGTCGAAGAAGGACCGGCCAACGGCAATACTGCTGGTCAACGAGAGCATCGCGATCGGATTTTACCGCGGATTGAGCGAAGCCGGCCTGAAGCCGGGGCGCGATATTGCGGTGATTGGCCGCCACAGCCCGCAGACGCATTTCCTGTCGCCCAGCCTTACCGGCTTCGAACTCTCGCGGCGCGATCTCGGCATCGCCCTGGCGGAAGCGCTGCTGGCAACCATGCCAGCCTTCAGCCATTTTTACCCGAATGCGGAACTGCGCAAGATCTGGCATGAAGAGCTGATTGAAGGCGAAAGCGATGCCTTCCTGTTGCCTCATGGTTGATCGGCACCCCGAGCCGCAGCAACGGCCATTCTTCGCGACTTGAACACCGGCAGCATCAGGTCCAGATCAGGAAGGCCCACCTCTGACACTGGAAAACAGCCCACATGCCAGGCCCCTTGCTCGACCCGATTGAAACCGATCACATCCTGCCGAAAAATGCCGGCGTCGTCGTCATCGGCGGCGGTATCATCGGCACGAGCACGGCGCTGTTCCTTGCCGAACGCGGCATCGACGTCGTGCTCTGCGAGAAGGGCGCGCTCGGCGGCGAGCAATCCAGTCGCAACTGGGGCTGGGTCCGGGTCATGGGCCGCGACCGGCGGGAAATTCCGCTGGCGATCGAATCCCTGAAAATCTGGGATGGATTGGACGCACGGGTCGGCGGCCACACCGGGTTTCGCCGTTCCGGCATTCTCTATATCTCGGAGACCGAGACCGATATCGCCAATCGCGACGCCTGGCTGAAACTCGCGCAGGCGCATGGGCTCGACACGCGCCAGATCGGCCCCGACGAGACAGCGGCCGTGATGCTCGGCTCCGGGCAGCGATACAAGGGCGCACTCTACACGCCAAGCGACGGCCGCGCCGAACCGCAGAAGGCCGTGCCGGCGATCGCGACGGGCGCGCGCCGGGACGGTGCCCGCATCCTGACGGGCTGCGCAGTGCGCGGCATCGAAACGAACGCTGGCCAGGTCAGCGCCGTCATTACCGAGAAGGGTCGCATCGAGACTTCCGCCGTCGTGCTTGCTGGCGGCGCCTGGTCGCGGCTGTTCTGCAAGGGGCTCGGCATCCGGCTGCCGCAACTGAAAGTGCGCAACTCGGTGCTGCGCACCGGCGCGGTGAACCGCGGGCCGGATGGCGCGGGCGCCACAGCCACCTATGCCTATCGCAAACGGCTGGACGGCGGCTACACGATCGCCAATGGCGGCATCAACATGCATGCGCTGGTGCCGGACAGTTTTGCTTTCTTCAGCGATTTCCAGCCGGCGAGGAAGGCCGAGGGCGACGCGGTGCAGCTCGGTCTCAGCCCTCGCAGCTGGCAGGAACTGTTCGAAATCGCCGCAGTCCCCCTCGACAGGCCCGGCGCATTCGAGCGGCATCGGATACTCGATCCGAAGCCGGATGGCAGAGCCGCCTTGAACGCGCTGCGGGCGGCCACGGAAGCCCTGCCGGTGCTGCGCGATGCGAAAGTCGAGCAGGTCTGGGCCGGCCTGATCGACGTGACGCCGGATGCGGTGCCGGTCATCTCCACGATCGACAGTCTTCCCGGATTGGTCATTGCGACGGGATTTTCAGGCCATGGCTTCGGCATCGGCCCCGGCGCGGGGCATCTCGCTGCCGATCTGGTCACGGGCAACACGCCGATCGTCGACCCCGCACCCTTTCGCTTCACCCGCTTTTCCGACGGCACCCCGATCGAAATTGCGCCGCCGGTCTGATCGCCGGCCCCAAGATGCGGTCAGGACTTGAGGACTCGGCGGTAGCGTGAGCTGTCGCCGGTGGCGGCTGACCGCTGCGCGACAAACCACAAAATCCCCAGTGGCGTACGCCACCGGGGATTCGAAATTCCAGCTATGTCAGCGGGAGAGAGTTGGATCAGCCCATGCGCTCCGAAGCGAAGGAGCCCGGGCTTGCGGGGAAGACGACGGTGCGGTTGCCGTTGATGAAGGTGCGATGATGAATGTGCGCGTGCACGGCGCGCGCCAGCACCTGGCTTTCGACGTCGCGACCGATCGAGACGTAGTCTTCGGCCGACTGCGCATGGGTGATGCGGGCGATGTCCTGCTCGATGATCGGACCTTCGTCGAGATCCGCGGTAACATAGTGCGCCGTCGCGCCGATCAGCTTCACGCCGCGCTCATAGGCCTGCTTGTAGGGGTTAGCGCCCTTGAATGACGGCAGGAAGGAGTGGTGGATGTTGATGATCTGGCCGGACATCTTCTGGCAGATGGCATCGGACAGGATCTGCATGTAGCGGGCCAGCACGATCAGCTCCGTGCCGGTCTGCTCGACCACGTCCATCATGCGGGCCTCCGCCTGGGCCTTGTTGGCCTTGGTGACGGGAATGTGATGGAATGGGATGTCGTGGTTGACGACAACCTTCTGGTAGTCGAAGTGGTTGGAAATGACGCCGACGATGTCGATCGGCAGCGCGCCGATTTTCCACCGATAGAGCAGGTCGTTGAGGCAGTGGCCGAAGCGCGACACCATCAACAGCACTTTCATGCGCTGCTCCGAATCACGGATGTCGGCCGTCATGCCGAAGCGGGTTTTCACCGCCTCGAAGCCGGCCGTCAATTTGTCGAGCGAGGCACCCTCCTGGCTGATGAAGGTCAGGCGCATGAAGAACAGGCCGGTCTCCAGATCGTCGAACTGCGAGCTGTCGGTGATGTAGCAGCCCTCCTCCGCAAGGTAACCGGTGATCGCCGCAACGATGCCGCGGGTGGATTTGCAGGAAACAGTCAGCACATAGCTTTTCATCGGTATCGATCTCTTGGCTCGAGGTATTGGCTGGCCCTCCCGGCCAACGTTGTGGAGCGGAAGCTAGCGCGGCGTCGGCATGCCCGTCCATCCGTTTAGCGACATCGGATAGCAGGAACAGGCCATGCCGTCTCTTCTGATCTTCGCAGAAGCCTGACAGTCAGATATCAAGCGTCGTCTGCCGCTCCCATTCGCTGAAATGGGAGGTGTAGGTATTCCATTCCTGATGCTTGAGTTTCAGGTAGGCGCTGGAGAAGCTCTTTCCGAGCGCCACTTTCAGCTCCTCGTCCTTGTCGTATTCGCGCAGAGCATCGAGCAGGTTGAGCGGCAGCCTTGGCGCGTCGGTGACGGTGTGGCCTTCCCGGTACATGTCGATGTCGTAGTGACGGCCAGGATCGGCATTGTGCCGGATGCCGTTGAGACCGGCTGCGATGATGATCGCCTGCAGCAGATAGGGATTGACCGCGCCATCCGGCAGACGCAGTTCGAACCGGCCCGGGCCGGGAACGCGAACCATGTGGGTGCGGTTGTTGCCGGTCCAGGTCACCGTATTCGGCGCCCAGGTCGCGCCGGAAATCGTGCGTGGCGCGTTGATGCGCTTGTAGGAATTGACCGTCGGATTGGTGATGGCCGCCAGCGCCGAGGCGTGCTTCATGATGCCGCCCAGGAAGGTCTTGCCCCTGGCTGAAAGGCCGAACGGCATCTCCTTGTCCGCAAACGCATTGGTCTTGCCCTCCAGATCCCAGACCGAGATATGGGCGTGGCAGCCGTTGCCGGTGAGGCCCTTGAAGGGCTTGGGCATGAAGGTTGCCCGAAGTCCGTGCTTCTCGGCGACCGACTTCACCATGAATTTGAAGAAGGAGTGCTTGTCGGCCGTCTGCAGCGCATCGTCGTATTCCCAGTTCATCTCGAACTGGCCATTCGCATCCTCGTGGTCGTTCTGGTAGGGCTTCCAGCCGAGTTCAAGCATGTAGTCGCAGATTTCGGCGATGACGTCGTAACGGCGCATGACGGCCTGCTGGTCGTAGCAAGGTTTCTCGGCGGTATCGAACTCGTCGGAAATCTTCGACCCGTCGGGAGAGATCAGGAAGAATTCCGGTTCGACGCCGGTCTTGACGCGAAGGCCTTCCGCGGCGGCTTCGGCGACCAGCCTTTTGAGGACGACGCGCGGCGCCTGCTCCACCGGCTGGTCGTCCATGACGCAGTCGGCGGCGACCCAGGCGACGTCTTTCTTCCAGGGGAGCTGGATGACGGAGGAAGCGTCCGGCAGCGCAAAGAGATCCGGGTGTGCGGGGGTGAGGTCGAGCCAGGTGGCGAAGCCGGCAAAGCCAGCACCGTCCTTCTGCATGTCGGCGATCGCTTCCGCCGGAACGAGCTTGGCCCGCTGGCCGCCGAACAGGTCGGTGTAGCTGATCATGAAATATTTGATGCCACGGTCCTTGGCAAAGCTTGCAAGATCGAGTGTCACTGTGTTCCCCTTTGGATTATTCAGACACTTTTTCATGGAGTAAGCCGCCGCCTGGCTTGGGAGATCGGACGACGGCCGTATGTCGTTAAGGGTCAGAAGCCTCCCTTGCCCGGAATCCAGCTGGTACCGGCAAGCGGCACCTGGGCCATGGCGGAGGCTTCGATCGTCAATGCGACGAGGTCTTCCGGTTCCAGATTGTGAAGATGGTTCTTGCCGCAAGCACGCGCAATCGTCTGCGCTTCCAGCGTCATCACCTTCAGATAGTTGGCAAGACGCCGGCCCGCCGCGACCGGGTCGAGGCGCATCATCAGTTCCGGGTCCTGCGTCGTGATGCCGGCCGGGTCCTTGCCCTCATGCCAGTCGTCATAGGCGCCGGCCGTCGTACCGAGCTTCTGATATTCTTCCTCCCAATGCGGATCGTTGTCGCCGATGGCGACGAGCGCCGCCGTGCCGATGGCAACCGCATCGGCGCCGAGCGCCAGGGCCTTGGCCACATCGGCGCCCGAACGCACCCCGCCCGAGATGATCAGCTGCACCTTGCGGTGCATGCCGAGATCCTGCAGCGCCTGGACTGCGGGGCGGATGCAGGCGAGCGTCGGCATGCCGACATTCTCGATGAAGACGTCCTGCGTCGCCGCCGTGCCGCCCTGCATGCCGTCGAGCACCACCACATCGGCGCCGGCCTTTACGGCGAGCGCGGTGTCGTAATAGGGCCGCGCGCCGCCGACCTTCACATAGATCGGCTTTTCCCAGTCGGTGATTTCGCGCAGTTCGAGGATCTTGATTTCCAGATCGTCCGGGCCCGTCCAGTCGGGATGGCGGCAGGCGGAGCGCTGGTCGATGCCCTTCGGCAGGTTGCGCATGTTGGCGACGCGGTCGGAAATCTTCTGGCCGAGCAGCATGCCGCCGCCGCCGGGCTTGGCGCCCTGGCCGACCACGACTTCGATGGCATCGGCGCGGCGCAGGTCCTTCGGATTCATGCCATAGCGCGATGGCAGGTACTGGTAGACGAGGGTTTGCGAATGGCCGCGCTCCTCGTCCGTCATGCCGCCGTCGCCGGTGGTGGTCGACGTTCCGGCGATGGTCGCGCCGCGCCCGAGCGCCTCTTTGGCGTTGCCGGAAAGGGCGCCGAAGCTCATGCCGGCGATGGTGATCGGCGTCTTCAGCGTGATCGGCTTCCTGGCGAAGCGCGACCCGAGCACGACGGTCGTGTCGCATTTCTCCCGATAGCCCTCGAGCGGATAGCGCGAGATCGAGGCCCCGAGGAACAGCAGGTCGTCGAAATGCGGCACCTTGCGCTTGGTGCCGGCGCCGCGGATATCGTAGATGCCGGTTGCCGCCGCCCGGCGGATCTCAGCCAGCGTATAATCGTCGAAGGTCGCTGACTTGCGCGGCGGGGTATACGGGTTGTGATAGCTCATCTCTCTGTCCCTGCCTTAGTACGCTTCGGCGTTATCGATGTTGAAATTGTAGAGTTTGCGGGCCGAACCGTAGCGCTTGAATTCCGTCGGGCTCACATCGGTGACACCAGCCCTTGCGAGCAGTTCTGCAAGCTTCGCCAGATGTTCGGATCGCATTTCCTTCTCGATGCAGTCGGCGCCGAGGCTCTTGACCGCGCCGCGAACGAAAAGCTTGGCCTCGTAGAGCGAATCCCCGAGCGCATCCCCGGCATCGCCGAGCACGACCAGATGGCCCGACTGGCCCATGAACGCCGACATATGGCCGATGCTGCCGTGGACGACGATGTCGATACCCTTCATCGAGATGCCGCAGCGCGAGGCGGCATTGCCCTTGATGACGAGCAGGCCGCCGCGGCCGGTGGCGCCCGCATACTGGCTGGCATCGCCCTCGATGACGACGGTTCCCGACATCATGTTCTCGGCGACGCCGGGGCCGGCGGATCCGTGAACGGTCACCGTACCGCCGTCATTCATGCCGGCGCAGTAATAGCCGACGCTGCCGCGCACTTCGACTGTGACGGGCTGGTCGATGCCGACAGCCACCGCATGGCTGCCACGCGGGTTGACGACTTCGAAATTCGTGTCGTTCGTGCCGGGAGCGATCGCGTGCAGCGCGCTGTTCAACTCGCGCAGCGGCGTGGTGGCAAGATCGAACACTCGCATCGCTTCCAGACTTTCTCGTTTTACGCTGATATCCACGATTAAGCTGCCTTTTCATGATCCCAGAAATAGACTGTGGCTGGCTCCGGTTCCCAGACACGCGCGTCTTCGATGCCCGGCAGGTTGACGAGCGCGCGGTATTCGGAACCGAAGGCGATGTACTGATCCGTCTCGGCCATGACGGCGGGCTTGCAGGCAATCGGATCACGCACGACGCCGAAGCCGGACTTCGTGCCAACGACGAAAGTGAAGAAACCATCGAGGTCATCAAGCGCGCTGGTCAATGCCTGACCCAGATCCTTGCCCTTGGCCATCTCGTTGGTGAGATAGGCAGCCGCGACTTCGGAATCGTTCTGCGTCTCGAACCTCATGCCTTCGCGAACCAGTTCGCGGCGCAGGTTGTTGTGGTTGGAGAGCGATCCGTTGTGCACCAGGCACTGGTCCGCGCCGGTCGAGAACGGATGCGCGCCGAGCGTGGTGACGGCCGATTCCGTTGCCATGCGGGTATGGCCGATGCCATGCGTGCCGCCCATCTCGCGAATGCCAAAACGGGCAACCACATCCTTCGGCAAGCCGACTTCCTTGTAGATCTCGATGCTGTCGCCCGAGCCCATGACCCGCACGTCCGGCCGCTGCTCGGCAAGCAGATCACGCACGGCTGCAGCCTGCATGGCATCCGTCTCGATCACTGCATGCGTGCTTTTCAGATCCACGGTGACACCGGCGTCAAGGTGCTTCAGCAGAGCTTCAAGCCCGGCGAAATCGACGGCGGGCCTGGAGGATTGAACGGTGATTTTCGCGCGGCCACCGGACGGCGCGCCATAGATTGCGATGCCGGCGCTGTCAGGGCCGCGATCGGTCATGACGATCAGCATATCGGCCAGCATGGCGCCCAGTCTGGGCTCCAGTGTCTTGTCCTTCAAAAACAATCCGACAATTCCGCACATGGAGACGATCCCTCATTTCGTTGCTGAAGAAGGGATAGCAGTTGCCGTTTCAAATTTCAACTGAAAGGAAAGTTTTTTTCTTTTAAGGCAAGATTTTTGCGCCACGACGTCAGGAAATCGCGCCCCGCGTCTGTGGATAGGAGATGATTGAAAGATAGCGGATCGGCAGCTTCACCAATTGCTCGGGACCGTGGCGCGCATCGGCGTCGAAAAACAGGCTGTCACCGGGCTGCATGGTGAAAAGCCGGTCGCCGTGGCGGTACACAACCTCGCCTTCGAGCATGTATAGAAACTCCATGCCTTCGTGCTGAAAGGCCGGGAACGTATCGGAATCGGCTGTCAGGGTAATGAGATAGGGCTCGACGATGACACCGGAGGTATTGTTGTCGATATGGCCGAGCAGTTTGTATTGATGCCCGGCGCGGGTGCCGCGTCGCTCCAGTTCAACACCTTCGCCCGCCTTGACGAAAACGGCGTTGCGCACCTCCTCGTAACGCCGGAAGAATGCTGTCACAGGAACGCCAAGGGCCCGTGAAAGCGATTGCAGCGTCGTCAGCGACGGCGAAATGTTGCCGTTCTCGATCTTCGACAACATGCCCAGCGAAATGCCCGTGGCCGTAGCAAGGTCGGTTACGGTAATACCGAGCTTCTTGCGAAAGGCACGAACTTCATGGCCGATGGCGATTTCGAGGTTGTTTTCCTTCGGCTCGCGCAGCGCGTGCGGATCCTGCGAGAAGGCCGCCTTCAGCGCCGGGCGCTCGTCATCCGTCGTGCGGCCAATATCGATCTCGGCAGTCTTCTTCGCCATGTTTCTCCCCCATGCCTTCGGACAAGATACTATCCTGAGAGTGAAAATTTCTCAACCCGGAAGAAATTTATTCCGCAGGCGGGGTGGTGATCACCTGCCGCCCTTGGCGCGGCGCCTCTCCGAAAGCCTCGCGGTAGCTGCGCGAAAAATGGCCGGCGCTGGAAAAGCCGGTGGCGAAAGCGATTTCGGAGATCGAAAGCGGGCTTTGCAAAAGCAGTCGCCGCGCATGATTGAGCCTGAGCTTGCGATATTCCACCAGGAACGACGATTGCATGAGGCTTGAGAACAAACGATCCAGATGACGCGGCGACACACCGGCCAGGGCGGCCATGGCCTGCCGGTCGAGCGGCGCCTCGATCGTCGCCTCCATCTTTTCAAGGACCGTCAACAGGCCCGGGTGATTAACCTTGTAACGCTCGGCCAGCGAGGCCCGTTGCGGCGCGCCGGAAGCTTCCACCTGGGTATGCAGGTACCAGTCGCTCACCCGGCGGGCGAAATCGGCTCCCATGCGCTCGGAGATCAAAGCGTGCATCATGTCGAGCGGCGCAACCCCGCCGCCGCAGGTGATGCGGTTGCCGTCGAGGACATAACGGGCCTGGCGCGGCACGAGATCCGGAAAAGCCTCCATCAGAGCCGGCGCATGCTCCCAGTGGATGGTAAAGTCACGATCCCTCAGCAGGCCGGCGGCGGCCATCAGATAAGGCCCGCCGGAAATGCCGCCGATACGAACGCCTTCGCGCACCAATCGGCGCAGGCAGGCGAGAACGGCAGGCACATTCCAGTCTACCGGCGAACCGCCGGCGCAGACAAAGACCGTGTGAAGGCGGCTACCGCGTCTGGGAAGCGGTTGCGAGGGAACAGGAATTCCCGAGGACGATAGCGCCATGTCGCCATTCGGCGCGTGGGACGACAGGCGGTAGATTTCTTTGCCAGCCAGAAGATTGGCGGCGCGCAGCGGCTCAATCGCCGACGCATAGGACATCAGCGCAAACCCGGGAATGAGAATGAAACCGATGTTCTGCACGTTTTTGAGATCTTCTGCTGCCGTGACCTATTTATGACGTAATAGGTCTCTTTTCTGCAAGTGAGGAAAATCAATCCTGTCATGATCGCTCCAGTTCCCAAGGTGAATCGATCATGCGCTACTCTGCCTTTTCCGTTTTTCTAAACGGCCTGCGCGGCAATAAAGGCTGGCAGCCGGCCTGGCGTAGCCCGGTTCCGAAGAATCATTATGATGTGATCATCGTCGGCGGTGGCGGTCACGGCCTTTCGACCGCCTACTATCTCGCCAAGGAATTCGCCATCACCAATGTCGCGGTGCTGGAAAAGGGCTATATCGGCTCGGGCAACGTCGGGCGAAACACGACGATCATCCGCTCCAACTACCTCTTGCAGGGCAACAACCCGTTCTACGAGCTGTCGATGAAGCTCTGGGAGGGGTTGGAGCAGGACTTCAACTTCAACGCCATGGTCTCGCAGCGCGGCGTGCTCAACCTCTATCACTCCGACGCCCAGCGCGATGCCTATACGCGTCGCGGCAATGCGATGCGCCTGCACGGCGTCGATGCCGAGCTGCTCGATCGCAACACCGTGCGCCAGATGCTGCCCTTCCTCGATTTCGACAATGCCCGCTTCCCGATCCAGGGTGCCCTGATGCAGAAGCGCGGCGGCACCGTGCGGCATGACGCGGTTGCCTGGGGCTATGCCCGCGGCGCCGACAGTCGCGGCGTCGATATCATCCAGAATTGCGAGGTCACCAGCATTCGTCGCGAAAACGGTCGCGTCACCGGCGTCGAGACCAGCCAGGGCTTCATCGGCTGTGGCAAGCTGGCGCTGGCGGCGGCAGGAAATTCGACCGTCGTTGCCGATATGGTGGACATGAAGCTGCCGATCGAGAGCCATGTGCTGCAGGCCTTCGTCTCGGAAGGGTTGAAGCCGTTCATCGACAACGTCGTCACCTTCGGCGCCGGACACTTTTATGTCTCGCAATCGGACAAGGGCGGCCTCGTCTTCGGCGGCGATATCGACGGCTACAATTCCTATGCCCAGCGCGGCAATCTGGCGACGGTGGAACATGTCGCCGAGGCGGGTGTCGCGATGATCCCGGCGCTGTCGCGTGTTCGCGTGCTCCGCTCCTGGGGCGGCGTGATGGACATGAGCATGGACGGCTCGCCGATCATCGACCGCACCCATATCGACAATCTCTATCTGAATGCCGGCTGGTGTTATGGCGGCTTCAAGGCCACGCCCGCTTCCGGCTTCTGCTACGCCCATCTGATCGCCAGGAACGAACCGCATGAAACGGCTGCGGCCTTCCGACTCGACCGCTTTTCACGCGGCCGGATGATCGATGAAAAGGGCGTCGGCTCGCAACCCAATCTGCATTGAGGACTTTAAATGGCCAGCCTGATCGCCTGCCCCCATTGCGGGCCGCGCCCAAAGGAAGAATTCACCGTGAAAGGTGACGCCGCAATCGCCCGCCCCGCCGCGGATGCCGGCGAGGACGCCTGGTACGCTTACGTCTATCTGCGCGACAACCCGCGCGGTCGCCACAAGGAATATTGGCACCACACGTCCGGCTGCCGCCGCTGGCTCGTCGTTGAGCGCGATACCCTGACTCATGTTGTCTATTCCGTATCGGACGCGAGCACTCAGGGAGGGACCGCATGAGTTCCTTCCGTCTTTCCAAGGGCGGCCGGATCGACCGCGCCAGGCCGCTCGACTTCACCTTCGACCGCAAGCCGATGCAGGGTTTTGTCGGCGACACGCTGGCATCGGCGCTTCTCGCAAACGGCCGCCAGCTCGTCGGCCGCAGCTTCAAATACCATCGCCCGCGCGGTATCCTGACGGCGGGCGCGGCGGAGCCCAATGCCCTCGTGACGATCGGCGAAGGCGGACGCACCGAGGCCAATACCCGCGCGACGCTGGTCGAGCTCTACAGCGGCCTCAAAGCAAAAAGCCAGAACCGCTGGCCGTCCGTCCATTTCGACCTTGGCGCCGTCAACAGCCTGCTCTCCCCCTTCCTCGGCGCCGGCTTCTACTACAAGACCTTCATGTGGCCGGCGGCCTTCTGGGAGAAGGTCTACGAGCCGATCATCCGCAAGGCAGCCGGTCTCGGTCGCGCCACCTACGAGCCCGATCCGGACAGCTACGAGAAATGCTGGGCGCATTGCGAACTGCTGGTGATCGGCGCGGGCCCGGCGGGCCTTGCAGCCGCGCTGACCGCCGGCCGTGCCGGGGCGCGCGTCATTCTCGCCGATGAAGGTTTCGAGCCCGGCGGCTCGCTTCTTACGGAGACCGCGGCAATCGGCGAAAAAGCCGCGGCCGACCTCCTTGGTGAAACGCTCGCCGAACTGGCCAGCCTTCCCAATGTCCGCATCTTCTCCCGTACCACCGTCTTCGGCTGGTATGACGGCAATGTCTTCGGCGCCGTCGAGAGCGTGCAGAAGAATACCGCCACCATCGACCCGAACCGGCCGGTCGAGCGCCTGTGGCGCCTCGCCGCCAGACACGCGATCCTCGCGTCTGGCGCGGAAGAACGGCCGCTGGTCTTCGGCGGCAATGATCTTCCAGGCGTGATGATGGCGGGCGCCATGCGCTCCTATCTTAACCGGCAGGCGATCGCACCCGGCAAAAGCACCGTCATTTTCACCAATGATGAATCCGGCTACCGGACGGCGACCGACCTCGAGGCTGCGGGGCTTGAAGTGGCAGCCATCGCCGACAGCCGCGCCGGCGCGCCCTCGTCATGGGCCGGCCGTGCCCCCGTCTTCCCGGGCGCTCTGATTCAGGACGCCAAGGGCGGCAAGGCACTGACTGGCGTGACAATGATCAAGGGCGGCACGCCCGAAGCGATCGAGGCGGACGCGCTTGCCATGTCCGGGGGCTGGAGCCCGATCATCCACCTCGCCTGCCATCGCGGCGCAAGGCCGGTCTGGTCGGACGCCAAGGCAGCTTTTCTAGCGCCGGAAACGCAGGACGGCCTGACCATCGCCGGTTCGGCCGCAGGCGTGGGCGCCCTCGAAGCCTGCCTCGCCGACGGCGCCGAAAAAGCCGGAAGCGTTCTGCGCAACCTCGGCTTTTCCAATGCATCCCCCGCCTTCGCTCCTGCGCCCGACACAGCGACCGTCACCAAGCCGCTCTGGTATGTGCGCGGCGCAAAGGCCAAGGCCTTTGTCGATCATCAGAACGACGTGCACCTGAAGGACCTCGGGCTTGCCGTCAGCGAAGGTTACGGCCATGTCGAGCTTACCAAGCGCTACACCACCAACGGCATGGCAACCGACCAGGGCAAGCTGTCCAACATCAACGCCATCGGCATTCTCGCCGAGGCCCGCAAGGTTTCGCCAGCCGATGTCGGCACGACGACCTTTCGCCCCTTCTACACGCCGCTCTCCTTCGGCGCACTGGCGGGTTCCTCCAAGGGCAAGCATTTCCAGCCGGTGCGCAAATCGCCGCTGCACGACTGGGCCAGGAAGAACGGGGCCGTCTTCGTCGAAACCGGTCTCTGGTACCGCTCCTCCTGGTTCCCCAAGCCGGGCGAAACGACCTGGCGCGAAAGCGTCGATCGTGAAGTGCTGAACGTGCGCAAGAACGCCGGCATCTGCGATGTCTCGACGCTCGGCAAGATCGAGATCTTCGGCAAGGACGCCGCGGAGTTCCTCAACCGCGTCTATTGCAACGCCTTCCTGAAACTGCCGGTCGGCAAGGCACGCTACGGCCTGATGCTGCGTGAAGACGGCATGATCTATGACGACGGCACGACGAGCCGGCTCAGCGATAACCACTTCTTCATGACGACGACCACGGCCTATGCCGCCGGCGTGATGAATCACCTGGAATTTTGCGCTCAGGCGCTCTGGCCCGAACTCGACGTGCAGTTCGCTTCCTCGACGGACCAGTGGGCGCAGATTGCCGTCGCCGGGCCGAAGTCGCGGACCATTCTGCAGACGCTGGTCGATGAGGATATTTCCGACGCGGCCTTCCCTTTCCTTGGCGCCAGGCAAGTCTCGCTGTTCGGCGGCAAGCTGACCGGTCGGTTGTTCCGCATCTCCTTCTCCGGCGAACTCGCCTACGAACTGGCAGTTCCCGCCGGCTACGGCGAAGCCGTCGCGGATGCGATCATGCAAGCAGGCGGCCCGCATGGCATCTGCCCCTATGGTGTCGAGGCCCTTGGCGTGATGCGCATCGAGAAAGGCCACGTTACCCATTCCGAGATCAACGGCACCGTAACCCCGGCCGACCTCGGCTTTGCAAAGATGGTCTCGATGGCCAAGCCGGATTTCATCGGCAGGGCGATGCTGTCGCGCGACGGAATGGTGGCGCAGGACCGGCTCTCGCTCGTCGGCGTCAAGCCGCTCGACCCGGTGACGACGTTCAGGACCGGCTCGCACATCCTTTCCGAGGCCGCGGCGCCGTCGCTGGAAAACGATCAGGGCTATGTGACCTCCAGTTGCTACTCGCCGAACCTCGGATCCACCATCGGCCTGGCGCTCGTCAAGCATGGACCGAAGCGCCACGGCGAGCAGGTGACGGTCTGGAACGACCTGAAGAACGAATACACTAAGGCCGTGCTCTGCAGCCCGGTCTTCTTCGATCCGGAAAACGAAAAGCTCCATGGTTGATTTCGCCCTCCTCCACCGCTCTGCCCTTGCGGGCGCAAAGACTGGCTCGTTCGGCGCCGTTTCAACGGGCTCAAGGATCGCGCTTACGGCCCTCCCCGAGGGTCACGTGCTGCACGTACTCGCAGCGCATGGAAGTGGCGCTCTCCAGAGCCTGGTCGCACAGATCGGCGACGGCGGTCCTTATGCGGTCCGCGCCTATGGGCCCGGGCAATGGTTCGTCGTCGGCGACGCGGCTCTTTCCGCCGCAGATCTCTCCGGCAAGGCCGCGCTCCTCGCAAGCAGGGCATCGATTGCAGATCAAAGCCACGGTCGCGTCCGGATCGCCATCAGCGGTGCATCCGTCGAGGCCGTTCTCGCCAAGGGCACGGCTGTCGATCTCGATCAGGCGAGCTTTACCATCGGTCACTCGGCCATGACCCTGATTGGCCACATCTCGGCGCTGATCACGCGAACGGGCACAGATAGCTTCGAAGTCATGGTCTTGCGCGGCTTCGCCGAAAGCCTGTGGGACGACCTCATCCAAATGAGCCTCGAATTTGGCGTGGACGCATCAACAGCGGATTGATTGGCTGTTTCGTCCCGCCAAATTCCCTTCAAATTTTCCGATTGTCTCGAACCACGGCATCGTTCATGGTCGGCTATCCGCCGCGTTCGGTGCCACTGACTGCATTGCATCCAAGCGCGTGGACGATTCATTTTTCGCACGAGGAAGACACGCCATGGCCAAGGGACAGGTAAAGAGCAACAAGGAAGTCAGGAAACCGAAGAAGGACAAGGTTGCGGCCAAGGCAGCAACACCCTTCAGTGCGACACTCACGAAGGAAGTTCCGAAACTGTCCGGCGCAAAGCCGAAGAAATAATCGGCGACTTGCCGTCACTTCGGCTGCGACGGCGTGAAATTGGCGACCAGCGCATGTCGCTCGCCCGGATAGATCAGGCGCACATGGGTGATGTAGGAGCCATTGCTCCAGGTGCGCCGTTCGACCGTCAGGCACGGGGTCCCGACGGCCAAGCCAAGGGCAGCGGCGACCGGTTCATTGGCCGCCACGGCCCTGATCGTGTGTTCGGCAGCACTCCAGGGGACCCGGTTCAACAGCCAGGGGCCCGGCGCCATTTCCTCAAAATCCTCTTCCCCCGCATCCGGCACCGCTGCCAGATTGATCAGGCGCTGCTCAACGCAAAACGGCCTGCTTCCGGCAAAATGCGTGCAGGTTATATCGAGGACAGGTGCTGCGGCTTCGAGGCCGAGCCTTGCCCTGTCGTCCGCATTGCTCCGGCGCCGTGCCTTTGCGATCAGCTTATAGTCATAGGCGAGACCCAATGACTGGACTTCGAGCTTGATATCACGGATTTCAAGCACCGCCGACTGGGCGCGCGGCTGCGTCACGTAGCTGCCGGATTTCCGCCGCCGCTCGATCAACCCCGTTTTCGCCAGTTGCGTCAGCGCCTTGTTCACGGTCATCCGCGAACATTTGTACTGCTCGGCAAGATCGACCTCGAAGGGAATGCGAAAGCCCGGCTGCCATTCGCCGGAAAGGATCCGGTCTTCGATATCGCCGAGGATGCGCTGATGCAGCGACATCTCGCCCGCCCCTTCGGCAAGCGGCGTCACAGCCTCCAGATCTGCCTCGCCCTGCGATTTCACCGTCTTACTCGCTTTTGTGTATGCATTCGGTCCTAGCAGAAATTTTCCGGTGCCGCCCATACTGAAACGCGTTGCACCAAGTGAAATCCATCATGCCAAAAGCTCAGTCATCACCTTGCGGAACCGGGAGGATATCTCGTCGCGTCGCTTATGGCGTCCGCCTTCGACCTTCTTGCGGCCCGCGACCCAGACGCAGTCCGGCCTGGTGCCATTGGCAAAGATCCAGGAATCGAGAACCGCGTCATCGGCGAGGCCGCCATCCGGCACCGCCAGGCTGACGAAATCCGCCGGATTACCGACGGCAATTCCCGTCTTCGATGCCGCCTTTGAACCCAAGGCGATGCTGCCGCCGTCAAGCGCACCGTCGAACAACGCGCGGCCGGTGGATTGGCCGGGGGCGGCAAGGACGTTACGCGAGCGGTGCGCCATGCGCTGCGAATATTCGAGCTGCCGAAGCTCGTCGGGAAGCCCGATCAGCACGTTGGAATCCGAACCGACGCCGAATTTCCCGCCCGTTTCGCCAAAGACGACCGCATTGAACGTGCCGTCGCCAAGATTGGCCTCCGTCACCGGACAAAGCCCGGCGACCGCCTTGCTTTCAGCCATGCGTCGGGTCTCGTCGCCCGTCATGTGCGTCGCATGGATGAGGCACCAGCGGCCATCGAGACCGGCATTGTCGAGCAGCCATTCGACCGGCCGCGCGCCGGACCAGCTCAGGCAATCCTCCACTTCCTTGACCTGCTCGGCGACGTGGATATGGATCGGCCCATCCTTTGCCATCGCGACGACGGCCGCCAATTCTTCCGGGGTCACCGCCCGCAGGCTGTGCGGCGCGACGCCGACGCGTCCATCCGGCAAACCTTTGACCGCGGAACGGCAGCCGTCGAGCAACCGCTCGAAGCTCTCGAGCGAATTGATGAAGCGCCGCTGACCCTCGTTCGGTGCGGCACCGCCGAAGGTCGAGTGCGCATAGAATACCGGAAGCAGCGTCAGGCCGATGCCTGTCTGCGAAGCGGCGGCGGCAATCCGCTGCGCCATTTCGGAGATGTCGCCATAGGGGCTGCCATCGATACCGTGGTGGAGATAGTGGAATTCGCCGACGCGGGAAAAGCCGGCCTCCAGCATTTCCACATAGAGCTGGCCGGCAACGGCCTCGACATGGTCCGGCGTCATCGACAATGCGAAACGGTACATCACATTACGCCAGCTCCAGAAACTGTCCGCACCGGGCCCACGCGTTTCCGCAAGCCCCGCCATGCCGCGCTGGAATGCGTGGCTGTGCAGGTTCGGCATGCCGGACAGGAGGATGTCGTGGCGCTCATCTTCCGTCTGAGCAGACGCCCCGGTTTCGACCGAACCAATCCGCCCGCCATCGAACGATATCCGCACATCCTTCTGCCATCCTGCCGGCAACAAGGCCGATTTCACATGAATGCTGTCCAAGGCCGAACCCTCTCCCGTTTTCGATAAAATCAAAAAACCACTTGCGCTCATTTTCTTTATGTCTATACATAATAGCACGAAAAGGAAAGGCTGGAAAACGATGTCTTCCATAAAATCGACACCGGACGGGTCCCGACCTGTCGCTTGCGATCGCCTCTGGCGGAACGCGCGGCTCGCGACACTGAATCCTGCCATGCCGGGCCTCGGCCTTGTCGAGGATGGCGTCATCGCCGTCGAGGACGGACGCATCCTTTATGCCGGCAGTGAGGCAGGCCTGCCCTTCCCCATCGAAAACGCCGGCGAAGTCATTGACTGCGGTGGCCGCTGGATCACCCCCGGCCTGATCGATTGCCACACCCATCTCGTCCATGCCGGAGATCGCGCCAACGAATTCGAGATGCGCCTTGCCGGCGCAACCTATGAAGAGGTGGCGCGTGCCGGAGGCGGCATCGTCTCGTCGGTTCGTGCGCTGCGCGAAGCCAGCGAAGACGAACTCGTCCGCCAAACGCTCCCGCGCCTCGATGCGCTGATCGCCGAGGGCGTGACGACTGTCGAAGTCAAGTCCGGCTACGGCCTCGACCTCGAAAACGAAGCAAAGGCCCTGCGCGCCGCGCGCCGGCTCGGCGACGAGCGCGATATTGCCGTCCGTACCACCTTCCTCGGCGCCCATGCGCTTCCGCCGGAATTCAAGGACGACAAGGCGGGTTACATCGCCAAGGTCGCCGACGAAATGCTGCCCGCCATCGCCGCGGAGGGCCTCGCCGATGCGGTCGACGGATTTTGCGAAGGGATCGCCTTTTCGACCGACGAGATGCGGCGGGTATTCGATGCGGCCAAGGCGCACGGCCTGCCGGTCAAGCTGCATGCCGACCAGCTTTCCAACCTGCATGGCGCTGCCCTTGCCGCCGAATACGGTGCGCTGTCGGCCGATCACCTCGAATATACCGACGAGGCCGGCGCTGCGGCCATGGCAAAGAGCGGCACCGTCGCGGTCATCCTGCCCGGCGCCTTCTATTTTATCCGCGAAACCAGGAAGCCGCCGATCGACGTATTCCGCAAGGCCGGTGTTTCGATGGCGATCGCCACCGACAGCAATCCCGGCACCTCGCCGCTGACCTCGTTGCTTCTGACCATGAACATGGCAGCGACCCTGTTCGGCATGACGGTGACGGAATGCATCGCCGGCGTGACGCGGGAGGCCGCACGCGCACTCGGGCTCGTCGATGAGGTGGGAACGCTAGAGCCCGGGAAATGGGCCGATCTCGCCATCTGGAATATCGAGCGACCGGCCGAACTCGTCTACCGCATGGGCTTCAACCCGCTGCATGCGCGCGTCCGCAACGGACATTGAAATCTTAAGACGCGTGAGCCTGGCTCCGCGCATTGGTGAGGACTGACTTATGACCCTTATTCTTCAGCCGGGCTCCGTCCCGCTTTCGACGCTCGAAACCATCTACTGGACCGGCAAGCCCGCCCGGCTTGATTCGTCCTTCGACCAGGGCATCGAGAAGGCCGCCGCCCGCATCGCCGAGATCGCCGCAGGCAACGCGCCGGTCTACGGCATCAACACCGGCTTCGGCAAACTGGCGAGCATCAGGATCGATGCCGCCGATGTAGCCACCCTGCAGCGCAACCTGATCCTCTCCCACTGCTGCGGCGTCGGCCAGCCGCTTGCCGAGAACATCGTGCGCCTGATCATGGCGCTGAAGCTCGTCTCGCTCGGACGCGGCGCATCGGGCGTCCGGCTCGAACTCGTCCGCCTGATCGAGGCGATGATGCAAAAGGGCGTCATCCCGGTCATTCCGGAAAAAGGCTCCGTGGGCGCCTCGGGCGACCTTGCGCCGCTCGCCCATATGGCAGCAGTAATGATGGGCGAAGGCGAAGCGTTCTTCGGCGGCGAACGGCTCGACGGCCGCACAGCTTTGGAGCGCGCCGGCCTGACGCCGGTCGTGCTGGCCGCCAAGGAAGGTCTGGCGCTGATCAACGGCACGCAAGTCTCGACAGCGCTCGCCCTTGCCGGCCTGTTCCGCGCCCACCGGGCGGCCCAGTCCGCGCTGATCACCGGCGCGCTTTCGACCGATGCCGCAATGGGCTCCTCAGCGCCGTTCCATCCCGACATCCACACGCTGCGCGGCCACAAGGGCCAGATCGACGCGGCGGCTGCCCTGCGCGGCCTGCTCAAGGGCTCGGTGATCCGCGAGAGCCATATCGAGGGTGACGAGCGCGTGCAGGATCCCTACTGCATCCGCTGCCAGCCGCAGGTCGACGGCGCCTGCCTCGATCTCATGCGCTCGGTTGCCCGCACGCTGGAGATCGAAGCCAATGCCGTCACCGACAATCCGCTGGTGCTGACCGACAATTCCGTCGTCTCCGGCGGCAACTTCCACGCCGAGCCCGTCGCCTTCGCCGCCGACCAGATTGCGCTCGCCATCTGCGAAATCGGCGCTATCTCGCAGCGCCGGATCGCGCTTCTGGTGGATCCCGCACTGTCCTACGGCCTGCCGGCGTTTCTCGCCAAGAAACCGGGCCTCAACTCCGGCCTGATGATCGCCGAAGTGACCTCGGCTGCGCTGATGTCGGAAAACAAGCAGATGTCGCATCCGGCCTCGGTCGATTCCACCCCGACCTCGGCCAACCAGGAAGATCATGTCTCGATGGCTTGCCACGGCGCCCGCCGCTTGCTGCAGATGACTGAAAACTTGTTTTCAATCATCGGCATCGAGGCCCTGACAGCCGCGCAAGGCATCGATTTCCGCGCGCCGCTCGTCACCAGCCCGGAGCTCACCAAGGCCATCGCCACGATCCGCTCCGCTGTCCCGACGCTGGAGATCGACCGTTACATGGCTGATGACCTCAAGGCGGCGAGCGACCTCGTCGGCTCCGGCGCGCTGAACGCCGCGGTTTCCGCAGGCATACTGCCGGTTCTGGAGATTTGAAGATGACGTTAAAGAACCCCTCCCCACCCCCTCCCCACAAGGGGGAGGGGCTTAACCCCGCAGCACCGGCGCATAGGATCAACGGCTCTTCATTCGCGCAGCCTATGGAGCGCGGAAAGGCTCGGCAGTCTAGCCCCTCCCCCTTGTGGGGAGGGGTTGGGGAGGGGAAGCCATGAGTGTCTTCGAAATCCGTCAGGGCACATCGCCCGTCATTCTCGGCTTCCCGCACACCGGCACCGACGTTCCGCCGGCGATCTGGGCGCGGCTGAACGATAATGGCCGCATCCTCGCCGACACCGACTGGCATATTCACAATCTCTATGCGGGATTGCTGCCGAATGTGACGACGGTACGCGCCACGTTCCATCGTTACGTCATCGACGCCAATCGCGATCCGGAAGGCATCAGCCTCTATCCCGGGCAGAACACGACAGGCCTCGTGCCTAACACGGATTTCGACGGAGTTTCGATCTGGAGGGACGGCGAAGAGCCGACCGAAGTCGACATTGCCGCGCGGCTTGCCGACTTTCACGCACCCTATCACGCCGCACTTGCGGCCGAGATCGAACGGGTCAAGGCAATCCATGGCATCGCCGTGCTCTATGACTGCCATTCGATCCGCTCGGATATTCCGTTCCTGTTCGAAGGCACGCTTCCCGATTTCAACATCGGCACCGATAGCGGCAAGACCTGCGATCCGGCCATCCAGAACGCAGCTGTCGATGTCGTACTGAACGCAGAGGGCTATACCAGCATCCTCAACGGCCGATTCAAGGGTGGCTGGACGACGCGCCATTATGGCCGGCCGGAAACCGGCGTCCACGCGATCCAGATGGAACTGGCGCAATCCACGCACCTGACCACGGAAACGCCGCCCTTCGCCTATGACGAAGCCAAGGCGACCAAGCTTCGCATTCACCTCAAAGACATTCTCACGCGCATCGAAACGACGGCGCTGACACTGGCACACAGCAAAAGGGGAACCAAATGACCAATCCTCGTCACAACATCCGCGACGTCCGCGCAGCCCGCGGCACCGAACTGACCGCGAAATCCTGGATGACCGAAGCGCCGCTTCGCATGCTGATGAACAATCTCGATCCGGAAGTGGCCGAGAACCCGCACGAACTGGTCGTCTACGGCGGCATCGGCCGCGCCGCCCGCACCTGGGCCGATTTCGACAAGATCGTCGAAACCTTGCGCGACCTCAATGAAGACGAAACTCTGATGGTGCAATCCGGCAAGCCTGTCGGCGTCTTCCGCACTCACAAGGATGCGCCGCGCGTGCTGATCGCCAATTCCAACCTCGTGCCTCATTGGGCGACCTGGGATCATTTCAACGAGTTGGACAGGAAGGGTCTCGCCATGTACGGCCAGATGACCGCCGGTTCGTGGATCTACATCGGTTCGCAGGGCATCGTGCAGGGCACCTACGAGACCTTCGTCGAAGCCGGCCGCCAGCATTACGACGGCGACCTCAAGAGCAAGTGGGTCCTGACCGGCGGCCTCGGCGGCATGGGCGGTGCCCAGCCGCTAGCCGCCGTCATGGCGGGCGCCTCGTGCCTTGCGGTCGAATGCAACCCGGACTCGATCGATTTCCGCCTGCGCACCCGTTATGTCGACGCCAAGGCGGAAACGCTTGACGAAGCCATGGAGATGATCAAGCGCTGGACCGCTGCCGGTGAAGCGAAGTCCGTTGGCCTGCTCGGCAACTGCGCCGAAATCCTGCCGGAAATGGTTCGTCGCGGCATCCGCCCCGACATGGTCACCGACCAGACCTCGGCGCACGACCCGATCAACGGTTACCTGCCGAAGGGCTGGACCATGGCTGAGTGGAAGGCAAAGCGCCAAAGCGACCCGAAAGCCGTCGAAAAGGCTGCCCGCGCCTCGATGCGCGAACATGTCGAGGCGATGATCGCCTTCCAGGACATGGGCATCCCGACTTTCGACTATGGCAACAACATCCGCCAGGTTGCCAAGGAAGAGGGCCTGGAAAACGCCTTCGCCTTCCCGGGTTTCGTGCCTGCCTATATCCGCCCGCTGTTCTGCCGCGGCATCGGTCCGTTCCGCTGGGCTGCCCTGTCGGGTGATCCGGAGGACATCCGCAAGACCGACGCCAAGGTCAAGGAGCTCATCCCCGACAACAAGCACCTGCACAACTGGCTCGACATGGCCGCCGAGCGCATTGCCTTTCAGGGCCTGCCGGCGCGCATCTGCTGGGTCGGCCTCGGCGACCGTCATCGCCTCGGCCTCGCCTTCAACGAGATGGTCAAGAACGGTGAACTGAGCGCTCCGGTCGTCATCGGCCGTGACCATCTGGATTCAGGTTCAGTCGCCTCGCCGAACCGCGAAACCGAAGCGATGAAGGATGGCTCCGACGCCGTGTCCGACTGGCCGCTCTTGAACGCGCTCCTCAACACCGCGTCCGGCGCCACCTGGGTATCGCTGCATCACGGCGGCGGTGTCGGCATGGGCTTCTCGCAGCACTCGGGCGTCGTCATCTGCTGCGACGGCTCGGACGATGCCGCACGGCGCATCGAACGCGTTCTCTGGAACGACCCGGCAACGGGCGTCATGCGCCACGCCGACGCCGGCTACGAGATCGCCCTCGACTGCGCCAAGGACAAAGGCCTGCGGCTGCCGGGAATTCTCGGGAACTGACCGCTATCCCAATGGGTATTTCGGAAGTCCGGGATACTGAAGGACTGCCTGATTAACAGTGATAAGCGGGACCCCCTCGATAATGGCCTGAGAAATCAGGATCCGATCGAAGGGGTCCTTGTGAATGAGGGGCAGACCCGCAATCGCAATGGCATGTTCGCTGCTTATCGGAAGTTCGACATATCCGTTTTCCAGGAGACGGTAGCGCAGCACGAAAGGGTCGGCGTGAAAGCCGCCGCGGCCAGTCCCGTGCTTCACATATGCTGGCCGGGCTGAAGAGGAGCTCGTTGCCGGTCTCCTCGATAAGAGGTCTGATGGTCTTCGGCAAAAGCGCACTATCGCCGGCCGCCCAGATCAGAATGTGCGTGTCGAGGAGAAATCTCATTTGGGAAACAGGCTACCGCCATAAAACATTTCCTCGATCTCATCCGCCATCATCGTATCGAAATCTTCTGGGACAACAATTTCGCCCTTCATGAAACCGATACGGCGTTTTTTCGGCGTTTCCGTTTCATCGAGCGGCACGAGCTTCCCGATCGGTTTGCCGGCCTTGGCAATGATGAAGGACTCGCCCTTGGCCACCTTTTCCATCAGGCGCGAGAGATGTGTCTTCGCTTCGTGTATATTAACGGTTTCCATCATCGCCCTCCTGCGGACTTAGTCCATTAAACTTAGTCCACTCCATCCGAGGTTTACAATGTCCATCGCGCAACAACCCAAATACAACCGCCCGCTGGTACTAAAGGCGGACACCTACCGCCGCATGCCGTGGAAGAACGGCGGAGGCGAAACGATCGAGGTCGCCGTATTCCCGCCGGAGGCCGATCTCGCCACGTTCGGCTGGCGCGTCAGCATGGCGACTGTCGGCAGCGACGGGCCCTTCTCGGTGTTTCCCGGCATAGACCGGACCCTGTCGATCCTCCAGGGAGAAGGCATGGAACTGGACATAGCAGGCCGAGCGCCGGTCGTGCTGACGCAGGCATCCAAGCCGTTTGCCTTTCCGGCCGATGCTGCGACCTCGGCACGGCTGCTATCGGGCGCAATCGTCGATCTGAACGTCATGACCCGGCGCGGGCAGTGGGTGCATCAGGTTGAAAAGCGGATTGTCGAGGGGCAGCATCATATGGATGCGGAGGGCGGCGTCACCATGCTTCTGTCGCTCGGCAATGTACGGATCGATTCCGCAGATTACGCAGTTGAGCTTGCCCGGCTGGACTGTGCCATCCTGCAAGGCGTCGTGCTGATTACCTCCGACATGCCGACGGAGGCCTATCTGATCCACATTTCTCCCGTCTGAGGCTCTGCACACTCGCCCCGGAGAGCCCCGCAGACTGCCTACGCCGGACTTGAAAACCGGTCCATCGCCTCGAAGGAGAAGGCGTCGATCGGCAGGTCCGTGCCGCCATCCAGCGCCAGGTCGGCGAGGATCTCTCCGACGACGCTGGTGAACTTGAAGCCGTGGCCCGAACAGGGGGACGCGACGACGATGCGTTTGTCGTCCGGTAGGAGATCGAGCAGGAAATCTTCGCTTGGCAGCATCGTGTAGCGGCAAGTGGTCGAGCGGACGCGCAGGCCGGCCGCGGCCGGTAGCCGGTGACGGATGAAACTGTCGAGCAGGTTAGTATCGCGCTCGTTGACGGCCGGGTTGGGCTGGTTCGGATCGATCGGCTCGCGAAAATGCGCGTGACGGCCAACCTTGACACCATCGACGCCGATCGCCGGGAAACCGAAGAAGGAACCGTTTTCGCCTTCATCCCGAATGAACACCGGCATGCGCTGCGGCGTTGTGACGAACCCATCGACCGGCTGATACCACGAGACGACCTGCTTGATCGGCACCGCATGATCGCGCAGCGCCGGCACAAGTTCGCCGATCCAAGACCCGGTGGCGACGATGACCTTGGCCGCCGTGTAGCGGCCCGTGCCGGAAACGATGGAAACGCCGGTCTCGCTCGGCTCGACGGCGGTCACCCGTTCCCCGAAATGCAGCGCGGCGCCATCGGCGGCAGCGAGCTTCAGATAGCCCATGACGGCGGCTTCGGGCCGGAGATATCCACCCTGCGGATCGAGCAGCGCCACCTCGTCCTCGTCCAGCGAGAATACCGGGAAACGCCGGCGCATTTCGTCGGGGCCGAGGGTTTCGAGCGGCAGATTATGGAGAGTGCAGGATTTCCTTGTGCCGCTGACGATCTTGCTGTCGGGCTTGCCGATCTGCAGCACGCCGGTGATCGTCAGGATATCCTCGCGCAGCCGCGCCTCGAGCGCCCGCCAGTTGGCATAGGCGCGCAGCAGCAGTGGCACATAGGACGGATCCTCGAAATAGCCGAGCCGGATCAGGCGGCTGTCGCCATGGGACGAGCTCAAGGCATGCGCGGGATAATAGGCGTCGATGCCGATCACCTTCACGCCGCGGGCGGCCAGATGCGCAACAGCCGCACTGCCCATGGCGCCAAGGCCGACAACGGCAACGTCGAAATGGGCGGGCATGGCAGTTCCTTTCAGGAGATTCAGTTGCCGGGAGGAGTCGCCCGGCGCAGGAGGTCGCGCGCCTTTTCCAGATCCCGGCCAAGTGGCCGATCGTCGGCATAGGTTGGCAGAACAGCGCGGATATGACGATAGAGCGCGTCTGTTCCCTTGGCTCGAGGCGCGACCGCAGCCTTGAAGTCCTGGGCCTGCGCGGCGGCGGCAAATTCGATGCCGAGAATCTGTTCGGCATTGTCAATGACTGCCAGCAGCTTGTTGGCCGCAGCCGTCGGATGCGCGAGAAAATCCTCCTGCAGCGCCGAGGTGACGCCCCCGTCGAGGCTCGCGGGCGCACCGAGCCGCCGGTTTTCCGCAGCAAGTGCCGCGGCCGTATATTGCGCGATCATGAAGCCGGACCCGGCGCCCGGATCGGTCGCCAGGAAGGCCGGCAGGCCGCTTACCAGCGGGTTGACCAGCCGGTCGATCCGCCGCTCGCTCATCGCCGAGATCTGGGCGACGGCGACCGCCAGGCTATCGAGCGCCTGACCGAGGCCGGGTGCGACGGCATGTGCTTCGGAAGAAACAAGGGGAGCTTCCGGCGTGCCGGATACGGCGGGATTATCGGTTACGGACGCAAGTTCCTGATCGACTATCGAACCGACAAAATCGAATACATCCCAGCCGGCGCCGTGCGCATGCGGAACGGAGCGAAGGCTCAAGGCATCCTGTGTGCGCGCGCCCTTGGCAGCTTCGATCAGGCCGCTGCCAGCCAGGCGTTCGCGCAGCACCCTGCCGACCTTCGCGATGCCCTTCGACTTGCGAAGCGCCAGCACCGGCGCGTCGAAGGCCGCCGCCTGACATCCGAGCGCCTCGACGGTCAGTGCCGCGATGGCATCGGCCCATTCAAGGAAGCGCTCGGCGCGCGCCAGAGCCAACGAGCCGAGGCCCGTCGAACAGGCAGTGCCATTGACGAGGCTCAGACCTTCCTTCGCCTGCAGCACCAGCGGCGCGATCCCGAGGGTTTTCAGGGCCTCGGCGCCACTGGTGGGTCTCCCCTTCAACCGTGCCCCGCCCTCGCCGATCAGTACCAGCGCGATGTGAGCGTTGTGGGAGAGATAGCCGGCGGAACCTTTCGCGGGCACATCGGGAATGCAGTCTTCACGCAGGAAAGCCTGCAACGTCTCGACGATCACCGGGCGCACGCCGGAATGGCCATGCGAGAAATTGGCTATCTGAGCCGCGATGATGGCACGCACCGCGTGAGCATCCAGCAGCGGGCCGATACCGCAAGCGTGGCTGAGGATGATGTTGCGCGACAGGCGGCTCTGGGACGGACGATCGACGACGGTATCGGCCAGCGCGCCGACGCCGGTATTGACGCCATAGGCGCGCGCACCGCTTTCGACGATTGCCGCAACGATGCGGCCGGCGGTATCGACCCGCTGGCGCGCACTATCGGACAGGGAAAGGGCCGCACCATCGGCAACCGCCGCCACGGCGCGCCAGTCGAGCGCCGTTTCGAGCACGATATCCTGCACGATCACCCTCCAAAATTGCCGATGAACTGGCGGAAGCTAGGGGAACCGCCTGAGCCGAACAACTGGTCCGGCGCGCCATCGCTGTCGATCTCGCCGGATTTCATGAAGATCACCCGGTTGGAGACGTTGCGGGCAAAGCTCATTTCATGGGTGACGACCAGCATGGTCATCCCCTCTTCGGCAAGCGAGCGCATGACGCGCAGCACCTCGCCTACCAGTTCCGGATCGAGCGCCGAGGTCGGCTCGTCGAACAGCATGACCTTGGGCTTCATTGCGAGCGAGCGGGCGATCGCGGCGCGTTGCTGCTGGCCGCCCGACAGATGTGCGGGATAGGCATTGCGCTTCTCGGCAATGCCGACCTTTTCCAGAAGCACTTCGGCCTCCGCGATGCATTCGGCGCGCGGCCGCTTCAAGACGTGCACCGGCCCCTCGATGACGTTTTCGAGGATCGTCATGTGGGACCAGAGATTGAACGACTGGAACACCATGCCGAGCTCGGAGCGGATGCGGTCCACCTGGCGCCGGTTCGCCGGAACGTTCTTGCCACCGCGCTGCTCCATCTGGATCAGTTCGCCATCGACGGAAATCTCGCCGTGATCGGCAATTTCCAGAAGATTGATACAGCGCAGGAAGGTGGACTTGCCCGAGCCGCTGGCGCCGAGAAGCGAAATGACGTCGCCGTCGCGGGCATCGAGCGAGATGCCGCGCAACACCTCATGCGTGCCGAAGCTCTTGCGGATATTGCGGACGGAAAGCCGGGTCGTGCCTGCCATGGTCGTTCCAGTCTGGTTGAGGGTCGTCGGGGTCATCGCTGCGGCACCGGAAACAGGGGCGCCGCGCGGCGGTGCGGGGTCAGCTTGTATTCGAGCAGCGCCATGGCCTGCAGGATCAGGAAGTTCAGGATGAGATAGATGGCGGCGGCGCAGAGAAAGACTTCCATCGTGCGATAGGTCTGCGAAATCAGCCGCTGGGCAACGCCGGTTACTTCCCAGACCGTTACGAGGCTGGCAAGCGCCGTCGACTTCACCATCATCACCACCTCGGTCGAATAGGCCGGCAGCGCATGGCGAAAGGCGATCGGCGCCAGGATCCGGCGCGTCAGCAGGAAGCCGGACATGCCGACCGAGCGGGCCGCCTCGATCTCCTTGGCCGGAATGGCGCGCAGGCCGAAGCGAAAGATTTCAGCCGTATAGCCCGCCGTGCACAGCGCCAGCGACAAGACGGCGCAGACGAAGGGTTCGCGCAGCGCCGGCCAGAGGAAGCTGTAGCGGATGAAGCCGAACTGCCCGAGGCCGTAGAAGATCAGGAACATCTGGATCAGCAGCGGCGAACCGCGGAAGACGAAGATATAGCCCTTGGCGAAATTGCGGGCGATGGTATTGCCGCTCACCCGCATCCAGACGATGACGAGCGCCAGCAAGCCGCCGAAGAAAACCGAGAGGGAAAACAGCGCCAGCGTCATCGGCAGAGCCGCCAGCAGCGTTTTCATCGTCTCGAACATGAAGGTAATATCCATCGCGCGGCTCCTTGAAGATCAGGCCTGGCCGAGGCTGGTCGGCATGCTGCGATTGGCGCGCTTTTCGGCGCTGGTGAAAAAGCGATCCGAGAAGCTGGTGAGGATCAGATAGAGGCAGCCGCCGACGATGAAGAACAGGAAGTGCTGCCGCGTCGAACCGGCGGCGACCTGGCTGGTCCGCATCAGGTCGGCAAGCCCGGTTACGGACACGAGCGCCGAGTCCTTGAGACTGAGCTGCCAGACATTGCCGATGCCCGGAATGGCAAAGCGGAAAACCTGCGGGCCGATAATGCGGCGGAAGCGCAGGCTGCGGTTCATGCCGATCGCCTGCGCCGCCTCGAGTTCGCCCTTCGGGATGGCGAGATAGGCACCGCGAAAAACCTCGGCCTGGTAGGCACCGGAGATGATGCCGACCGCAAGCGCACCGGCCGCGAAGGACGGAAGGCCGAGAAAGCCCTCGTAGCCCATGGCCGTACCGATCGCGGTGACCGCGCTCGATCCGCCGAAATAGACGAGATAGATGATCAGCAGCTCAGGAACGCCACGAAAGACGGTGGTGTAGGTGCCGCCAAGCGTTCGCAGTATCCTGCTGCCCGACAGCTTCGCCCAGGCGACCAGCGAGCCGAGGATAGCGCCGATCAACAGCGCAACGGCGGTAACGCAAAGCGTCATCAACGATGCCAGGAGAAGCAGTCCGCCCCAGCCGGTGGGGCCAAATCCGATCAATTGAAATAGTGCCATGCCGCAGGCGTCCCGTCGTTTCCGGCGCCCTCGTTTCAGGCAAGGCCGGCTTCCCGATCGTCAGATGGATGTGGAAGGCCGCACCTGAGGGTGGGCGGCCTGCCGCAGCAAAGTGTGCCCGCCGGGGGCGAATGGCAAGCGGCGGACAGAGTTTAGATCAGGGGGTAACGTCGGTTTTGAACCACTTCATCGACAAGGTCTTGATCGTGCCGTCGGCCAGTGCCGCTTCGATAGCCTTGTTGAACATGTCGCGCAGATCCGTATCGGCCTGGCGAATGCCGAGGCCCTCACCGCTGCCGAAGATCGTGCCGCCGATTTCAGGGCCGGTGAAGGCGAGCGTGCCATTGGCCTTTTCGAAAGCCGAAATCAGGTATACGGCATCGTCGAAGACGAGATCGATACGGCCGGTTTCAAGATCGAGGTCGCGCTCGGCGCCAGTCTTGTATTCACGCACGGTGGCGATATCGCCGAAGTTGTCATAGATGAACTTGGAGTAGACGGTGGCGGCCTGGATGCCGATCGTCTTGCCGGCAAAGGCTGCCTTCATCGCATCGATTTCCTTGACGCCGGTTGCGCCCGGATCAAGCTTGACGACCGTGCCGGAGCCGGCGGCGTTTGCCAGCGGACCATCCTTGAGCGTCGCGAAAGCGGCGTGGGTATGAGCATAGGGAATGGTGAAGTCGATGATCTTCTTGCGCTCTTCGGTGATCGACAGCGCATCCATGATCACGTCGAACTTGCCGGCATTGAGCGCCGGGATCATGCCGTCCCAATCAGACGCGACGAGATTGCACTCGACCTTCATGTGGTCGCAGAGATATTTGGCAAGCTCCGGCTCGAACCCACCGAGCGTACCGTCGGGATTGGTCAGGTTCCACGGCGCATAAGCGCCTTCGAGCGTGATGGTGACTGTCTTCCAGTCCTTGGCCTGAGCCATCGGCGCAGCAAGGGTTGCGAATGCGACGGCACCGGCCATCAGAAATTTGGAAAGATTCATGTTCAGGTTCCTCTGAGGTTTAGCTTCACAACGTCCGCCGATCTCCGCCGGCTTTACAATCTATTAAGGGATGAGCCGGCTTCAAAAATGCCCTGAACATCCATGTTGTATATGGTACCATATGCGAATTTTTGTGGTATGCAAGAGGGAGGCCCGCATTTGATGCAAAATTAATTTCGCCCAAGGAATGAGCATATGAAACGCAGCATCGACCAGAACGCTCAACTGAAGTGGGACAACAGCGACAATGACGGCGCGCCGCTTTACGCCGGCGTCAAGCAGATGATCCTCGACCGCATCCAGAGCGGTGAATGGCCACCCAAGCACCGAGTCCCTTCGGAGAATGAACTGGTCGCCGAACTGGGCGTCAGCAAGATGACCGCCAACCGGGCGCTGCGCGAACTGGCAAGCGAGGGCGAACTGGTGCGTATCCAGGGCGTCGGCTCCTTTGTTGCCGAGCGCAAGGGCTATTCAGAACTCTTCGAAGTCCGCAACATCGCCGAGGAGATCGACGAGCGAGGCCATGTGCACCAGGCCTCCGTGATCGTTTTGGCGCAGGAGACGGCAGCACCCGATGTCGCCGATGCGCTCGGCCTGCCGATCGGCGCACCGGTGTTTCACTCATTGATCGTGCACAGCGAAAACGGCGTTCCGGTGCAGATTGAGGACCGTTTCGTCAATCCGGAGGCAGCCCCCGGGTACCTCAACCAGGACTTCACCAAACAGACGCCGAATGCCTACCTGACTGCCGAGGCGCCGTTGAGCGGCTCAGAACACATCGTCGAAGCGGCCATGCCGCAGCCGTGGGAATGCAAGCTCCTCGTAATCCTGCGCACCGAGCCCTGCCTGCTCATCCGCAGGCGCACATGGTCGTCCAAGCGCGTCGTCTCCTTTGCCCGGCTCGTCTATCCCGGCCACCGCTACCGGCTGGAATCACGCAGCGGAAAAATGGCGGAGGACTGATATCGCCAACGACACCTGCAAGGTCGTATATGGAACCCGCCCCCCCCCCGATAACTAGCTGCCTTCAGCAGCCGGTTCCGGCCAGAATTGCAGTGCCATGTCGATGACGCGATAAAGTGCCGCCCGATCCGCACCGGACGCCGCCTGAATGGCCGTCCCTTGCGAAATCGTCATGATATAGCGGGCAAGATCAAAGGGTTCATGGCCGGGCGGCAGATCGCCCTCCTGCGCCGCGCGCTCGAACCGCTTGCCTAATTCGTGTTCGCCGCGGTGGCGGTTTTCAATCAGGCATTTCTGGATGTCGGCGGCAGCCTCGCTGCACGCGAGCGCACTGTTGATGCCCATGCATCCGCTCGGGTCCTTGTCAGCCGTCTGCGCGTCGGCAAAGCCGCGCAGAATCTTCTCGGCGGCAACACGGGCTTTAGGTTCTTTGAGAGCTTCATGAAAGAAGCTCATCTTGGTGCGCTCGTAGCGCTCAAGCGCCTTCAGGAAGAGAGCCTCCTTGTTGCCAAAGACGCCATAGAGGCTGGGCTTGGTGATGCCCATTCCCTCGGTCAGATCGGTCAGAGAGGTGCCTTCGTAGCCCTTTCGCCAGAATAGTTCCATGGCCGTTTCAAGGGCTTCGTCGACATCAAACTCTCTTGGCCGTCCCATGGGCCGGACCTCCCGAATTTTTTTATACCGATCGGTATAATTCCATTGACAGTGATCGGTTCAGGAACTTATTTTTATACCGATCGGTATTGAACGTCAATGCAGCCCTCGCGCCCAAATCTCTCGCCTCCCACGAAAGATGACCGGCACGTCCCTCCCCGAGGCCAGAAATTCAGGATAAAGTCATGTCTTTCGGAACTTTCAGAAACAAGCTTCTCGCCACCGGGCTCATTCTTGCCGTGGCAACCATTGGACCGACGATCGTCTTCGAAATCCAGGGCAGCCCGTCCGGCACCGGCAATGCAGCCGATGCCACGGCCGCAGCACCCGTTGCCGTTCCCGTCTCGGTCGCCGTCGTTGAGGCAAAGCCCGTGACGCAGTGGAGTGAATTCTCCGGCCGTCTCGAGGCGATCGATCATGTCGAGTTGCGCTCACGCGTCGCGGGCGCGATCCAGTCCGTTCATTTCCAGGAAGGCGCGATCGTCGAGAAGGGCGACCTGCTCGTCACCATCGACCCCGCTCCCTATCAGGCAGAAGTGGCCCGCGCCAAGGCAAGCGTGACCGCAGCCGAGGCCCGGGCAGCCCTCGCCCGCACCGAACTGAAGCGCGGCAAGCAACTGCTCGCCTCCAATGCCGTATCGCAAAGCGACTACGATCAGCGCCTGAACGGCGCGGCAAGTGCCGAGGCTGATCTGGAAGCCGCGCGCGCCGTGCTGCAGTCAGCCGAGCTCAATCTGAGCTACACGGAAATCCGCGCTCCGATCACCGGCCGCGTAGGCAAGATCGAGATCACTGCCGGCAACCTCATCGCCGCCGGTCCATCCTCGCCGATTCTTACCCGGCTGGTATCGCTAAGCCCGATCTATGCAAGCTTCGAGGCGGATGAACAGATCGTCTCCGGCATCCTGGCAGAACTGCCGGAGGGCGTGAATGCCCGCAACTTCCTCGATCGCGTTCCGGTGCGCATGGATGTCGCCGGTCACGCGGACATCAAGGGCAAGCTCCAGCTCGTCGACAACAGCGTCGATCCGCAAAGCGGCACCATCCGGGTGCGCGCAGTGTTCGACAATGCCAATGGCGCCCTGATGCCGGGTCAATTCGCCCGGCTGAGCATGGGCCAGGCGAAGACGGAAGACGCCGTGCTGGTTCATGAACGGGCGATCGGTACCGACCAGAACAAGAAATACGTGATCGTCGTCAAGCCCGACAACACCACCGAATACCGCGAAGTCACCCTGGGCGCGAAATCCGACGGCTTGCGGGTGGTGACATCCGGTCTGAGGGCACAGGAACGCATCGTCGTCAACGGTCTGCAGCGCATCCGCCCCGGCTCGCTCGTCGCACCAGAAATGGTCTCGATGAACGCCGGCACGAACCCGGCGCTGCAAGCCTCCATCGCGCAATAAGCCGTCATCGGCACTTAAGAACAAGGGCGATCGCGCCATGAATATTTCCAGATTCTTTATCGATCGCCCGGTTTTCGCGGGCGTTCTGTCTTTCCTCATCTTCCTCGGCGGCCTGATCGCCATGACGATCCTGCCGATCTCGGAATATCCGGATGTCGTGCCCCCGTCCGTTGTGGTGCGCGCCAACTATCCGGGCGCCAATCCCAAGGTGATCGCCGAAACGGTGGCGACGCCGCTGGAGGAATCGATCAACGGCGTCCAGGACATGCTCTATATGAGCAGCCAGGCGACCACCGACGGCCTGATGACGCTCACCGTCACCTTCAAGCTCGGCACCGATCCGGATCAGGCGCAGCAGCTCGTTCAAAACCGCGTCAGCCAGGCCGAGCCGCGCCTGCCGGAAGAGGTTCGCCGCCTTGGCGTCACCACCGTCAAGAGCTCTCCCGACCTGATGATGGTCGTTCACCTGACCTCGCCCGAGGGTCGCTATGACATGACCTATCTGCGCAATTACGCGCTGATCAACGTCAAGGACAGGCTCGCCCGCATCGACGGTGTCGGACAGGTGCAGCTGTTCGGCTCGGGCGACTATTCGATGCGCATCTGGCTCGACCCGCAGAAGATGGCGGAGCTGGGCTTGTCCGCATCGGACGTCGTCAACGAAATCCGCGCCCAGAACATCCAGGCGGCTGCCGGCGTCATCGGCTCTTCGCCCAATCTCGAGGGTGTCGACCTGCAGCTTTCCGTGAACGCGCAAGGGCGCCTGCAGAGCGAGGAAGAGTTCGGCGAGATCATCATCAAGACGAGCCCGACCGGCGCGATCACGCGACTGCGCGATGTCGCCCGCATCGAGCTCGGCTCGGCTGAATACTCGCTGCGCTCGCTGCTCAACAACAAGCAGGCCGTTGCCGTTCCCGTCTTCCAGGCCCCCGGATCGAACGCGATCGAGATCGCCGACCAGGTCCGCACGGTCATGAAGGAAATCAAGGCGACAATGCCGCAGGATGTCGACTACGAGATCGTCTACGACACGACGCAGTTCGTGCGCGCCTCGATAGAGGCCGTCATCCACACGCTGCTCGAAGCCATCGCCCTCGTCGTCATCGTCGTCATCATCTTCCTGCAGACCTGGCGCGCCTCGATCATCCCGCTGATCGCGGTTCCCGTATCGATCGTCGGCACCTTCGCGATCATGCAGCTCTTCGGCTTCTCGATCAACGCGCTCAGCCTGTTCGGGCTGGTGCTCGCCATCGGCATCGTCGTCGACGACGCGATCGTCGTTGTTGAAAACGTCGAGCGCAACATCGAAAACGGCCTTGCGCCACGCGAGGCAACCTACCGGGCAATGGCCGAGGTCTCCGGTCCGATCATCGCGATCGCACTGGTTCTGGTCGCCGTCTTCGTGCCGCTCGCCTTCATCTCCGGGCTCACCGGCCAGTTCTACAAGCAGTTCGCCCTGACGATAGCCATTTCGACCGTCATCTCGGCCTTCAACTCGCTCACCTTGTCACCGGCCCTCGCCGCCCTGCTCTTGAGGGGTCACGATGCGCCGAAGGACCGGTTGACCCGGATCATGGATTTCCTGTTCGGCTGGTTCTTCCGTGGCTTCAATGCGGTCTTCACGCGGGGAGCGAATGGCTATAGCGCCGGCGTCAAGGGCGTAATCTCGCGCAAGACGCTGATGATGGGGGTCTATCTGCTGCTCATCGGCGCCACAGCCTTCTTCTTCAAGGCGGTGCCGGGCGGCTTCGTGCCGCCGCAGGACAAGCAGTATCTCGTCGGCTTCACGCAGTTGCCGGACGGCGCTTCGCTTGACCGGACGGAAGCGGTTATCCGCCGCATCAGCGACATCGCGCTCAAGGTGCCGGGTGTCGAAGACGCGATCGCCTTCCCTGGCCTGTCGATCAACGGCTTCACCAACTCCTCCAATGCCGGCATCGTCTTCCTGTCCCTGAAGCCCTTCGAAGAGCGCACGACACCGGATCTTTCGGCTGGCGCAATTGCCGGGCGATTGAACCAGGAGCTCTCGGCAATCCAGGACTCCTTCAGCGCCATCTTCCCGCCGCCGCCCGTGCAGGGTCTCGGCGCAATCGGCGGCTTCAAGCTGCAATTGGAAGACAAGGCTGGTCTCGGTTACGAGGCTCTTGATGCAGCCGTAAAGGGCTTCATGGCCAAGGCCCATGCCGCGCCCGAACTGGTCGGCCTGTTCTCGAGCTATCAGGTGAACGTTCCACAGCTCTATGCTGACGTCGATCGTGCCAAGGCACGGCAGCTGAACGTGCCGCTGACGGAAATCTTCAACACGCTGCAGATCTATCTCGGCTCGGTCTATGTCAACGACTTCAACAAGTTCGGCCGGACCTATTCCGTCCGCGTCCAGGCCGATGCTGCCTACCGCGCGCAGGCCGAAGACATCGGCAAGCTGCAGGTTCGCTCGAATTCCGGCGAGATGATCCCGCTGTCGGCCGTGCTGAATGTCAGCTCCACTGCCGGGCCGGAGCGGGCCATGCGCTACAACGGTTTCCTATCGGCCGATGTCAACGGCAACACGGCACCGGGCTATTCATCCGGCCAGGCGCGCGCCGCCGTCGAACGTATAGCGGCGGAAACCCTGCCGGCAGGCGTCAGCTTCGAATGGACGGAACTGACCTATCAGGAGATCATTGCCGGCAATACCGGCGTGCTGATCTTCCCGTTGTCGATCCTGCTCGTCTTCCTGGTGCTGGCTGCGCAATACGAAAGCCTGTCGCTGCCGCTGTCGATCATCATGATCATTCCGATGGCGCTGCTGGCCGCCCTCGCCGGTGTCTGGCTGACGGCGGGCGACAACAACGTCTTCACCCAGATCGGCCTGATCGTGCTGGTCGGGCTATCGGCGAAGAATGCCATTCTGATCGTCGAATTCGCGCGTGAACTGGAGTTCGAGGGAGCCAGGCCCTTCGATGCGGTGATCAAGGCGAGCCGTCTTCGCCTGCGCCCGATCCTGATGACGTCGATGGCCTTCATCATGGGCGTTGTACCGCTGGTGACCTCGACCGGCGCGGGCGCTGAAATGCGCCACGCCATGGGCGTCGCGGTGTTCTCCGGCATGATCGGGGTGACGCTGTTCGGCCTGTTCCTGACACCGGTCTTCTACGTTGTGGTCCGCGCGCTTACCGGCAACAGGCCGCTGAAGATAACCGGCGCGCACGTAGCGCCCGCCGAAACCGCCACCGTGACACCGCTGCACACGCAACCGGTCCTGCCTGGGTTGGAAGCCGCGGAATAAGCCGCGACAACGACACCACCATCCTGAACGACGGCGCCGTCACTTGTACGGCGCCTTTTTTTTGCAAGCGAGCGCAAGAACGCACAGCGTAGAATTTGAGCGGCTGGCCGGTGGTGAGGCAGAGCATATAGACCGGACTCTCCCCTGCCCCTCCGGCGCCCAGACCGTCTCCAAACTGGCAATTGGCCTTGGTCCAATCGCCACCATCTCTGCTCCGGAGAAAAGGTCAGTCGGCGCTTTTGAGCAGCCCGGCATAGACGCCGGGGGCCGAATCGGGGATCGGGGTAGCACCCACAGTGCGCTCGTAGAACGCCGATGGGCCGACATCGCCGATGATGGCGTAGCCGTAGCCCATGGTCTTCAAATCCAGCAGACAGGCAAGCAGCAGTGCATGGCCGATGCCCCCGCCGCGCGCCGCCTCATCGACTCCGGTTGGCCCGAAGAAACCCCGGGCGATCGATTCATGGCATGCAAAGCCGATGAGTTTTCCCGCCCGCGTTGCGAGAAAGCAGGTCGGCGGCTGCCGGGCGAAAGCGACCGTAGTCTCGCTCGCCCAGCCGGAGCCAAACTTTTCCCGCACCCAGCCCGTCACCAGTTCAAGCTCCGGTGCAAGCGCCCGTCGGATCGTAACACCCGCTTTTTCCATCCGCGCGTCGAGACCGGGAACGGGTTTAACCAGTGAGAGATTGACCAGATAATCCATGTCGAACCGTGCGGCTGGCAGTCAGGTGACCGTGCCTGGCTGTTCGATGGCGCCAAGCCATCCGTTGCTTTCGATGATCAAAGGCTGCATCAAGTCAAATACTTGAGGCATAATGGCGCGCTCGTCAACTCGGCTTTGCAACAAGCGTTGACTTGCGCATTGCCCGGAAACAATCGGCGTGGAAAGGGCCCGCCGGACACTGTATTTGGGCGCCGATCGCCTTCAGGTTGCGATCAAACAATGGAGCTGTCGACGATCACCAGTGGTTTCCCCTGCGAACAGGCTTCGAGCCGCGCCTCGACCCGGTAGATGTCGCGCAGCATCGCCTGCGTTATGACATCGGCCGTCGGGCCGCTGGCGGCCATTTTGCCGTCGGCGATGACAATGGTGTTGTCGCAATAACGAAGCGCGTGATTGAGATCGTGCAGCGCAATCAGCACCGCCATGCCCGATCGGACTGCCAATGCCTTCATGAAGCCCAGCACCTCGATCTGGCGGAACAGGTCGAGAGCCGAGGTCGGCTCGTCCATCAGGAGAATCTCAGGCTTGCGAACGAGCGCCTGGGCAATCGACACGAGTTGGCGCTGGCCGCCGGAGAGCTCGCCGAGACCGCGAAAGGCGAGATCGTCGATCCTCAGCGCCCGCAGGACCTGATCGATATCCGTGAGGTCACGGTCGTGAACTTTCCAGCCGGAACCCTGCTTGGCTGCCAGCAGCACCGATTCATAGACCGTCAGGACCGCATTGGCGCCGGTATCCTGCGGCATGTAGCAGATCGTTTCCGGGCCCTTATCGGTATCGCTGAGATAGACGGTGCCGGGGCCGGAGGTGAGACCGGCAATGCGCTTGAAAAGCGTCGATTTGCCCGCCGCATTGGGACCAATCACGGCGGTGATGGCACCCCCGACCAACACGTCGGTATCGACGCCGGAAAGGGCGACGTGCTTGCCGTATTTGGCGCCAAGCCCCTTGAGTGCCAGACTTACCATGACCGCCTCCGATTGCTGAAGATGAGCACGAAAAAGAAGGGAACACCCACGAGCGCGGTGATGACGCCGATCGGCAGGATGGCGCCCGGAATGATCGTCTTCGAGACGACCGAGGTCGCGGATAGCAGCAGCGCACCGCAGACGAGCGACGCCGGAAGGAAGAAGCGCTGATCCTCTCCGACCAGCATGCGCGCAATGTGCGGTCCAACCAGACCGACAAAGCCAATGGTGCCGACGAAGGAAACCGGGATGGCGGCGAGAAGGCTGACCAGCATCATGGTTTCGAGGCGAAGGCCACGCACGTTGATGCCGAAGCTCGCCGCCTTATCGTCCCCGAGCCTGAGCGCCGTCAGCGCCCACGCGCGGCGGGCAAACAGCGGAACGGCAAAGACGAGTATGGCACCGGTCACCCCAACCTTGACCCAGGTCGCCTTGGTGAGACTGCCCATGGTCCAGAAGACGACGGCGGCCAGGGCCTGCTCCGAGGCGAGATATTCAAGCAGCGACAGCAGCGCGTTGAAGGTGAAGACCAGTGCTATGCCGAGAAGAACGATGGTCTCGACAGTCACGCCGCGCATGGTCGAGGCAAAATGGATGAACAGGGCGGCAATCATCGCCATCAGGAAGGCGTTGATCGGCACCATATAGTGGACGGCAACGGGGAAGATTGCCACTCCCCCGACGAGCCCCAGTGCCGCACCGAAACTGGCCGCCGCGGAGATGCCGAGCGTGAAAGGGCTGGCCAGGGGATTGGCCAGGATCGTCTGCATCTGCGCGCCCGCAACGGAAAGCGACGCGCCGACCGTGACCGCCATCAGCGCGATCGGCATGCGAATATCCCAGATGACGACGCGCAGCTGGTCATCGACCGAGGCGGCGTTGAACAAAGCTTTCAGGACATCGGACAGCGCATAATTTGCCGGTCCGAGCGCCATGTCGACCGCAATGCTGAGGAACAGCGCCCCGACAAGACACAGGATCAGGACAATACGGCGGTAGGCAAGGGCTCGGTAGCGTCCGCCGCCGGCGGCTTCAACGGGTTGCACCAGGGCGAGCGTCATCACATGTCTCCCGCTTCGAGTGAGATGAAATACCCCGTGCGATAGGCCACCGGCAGGAACTTCCTATGGAAATCCCGGAAGGTTTCCTCCGCGTCGAGGTCGGCGAAAAGCTGCGGATGGAACCACTTGGCGAATTGCTGGATGGCGACGAAATCATAAGGGTTGCCGTAGAACTGGTGCCAGATGGCATGGACCTGGTTCTGCTTGACAGCCTTCAAGCCCGGAAAGGCGGGCCGTCGCATCAGATCGGCAAGCCTCTGCCGCGCCGCCTTCGGATCGGCTCCCGGCCCGACATTGACGAACTGGTTGACATCGGATTCAGCTGCCCAGTTGGCGCCGGTGACGATGACATGGTCTGGATCGGCCACCACGAGTTGCTCAGGGTTGAGATCGCCGAATGTGCCCGTGATCGCGTCGGAACCGATATTGTGGCCGCCTCCAAGCTCCACCATCCGGCCGAAATTCACCGGACCGAACGTCCGGCAGCAGGCGACATCACCGGAAATACCCGGCGAGCGCTCGATGAACACCTTCGGGAAAGCGGGCTTTGCCGCGGCCAGCCGGTCCGTCACCCGGGCAATCTGTGCCCGGCGATAGTCGGCCAACTTCTTGGCCTGATCCTCGGCAGCGAAAATTTTGCCAAGCAGGGCTATGCTGTCTTCGGTGTTCTTTTCCGGATCGACTCGGAAATCGAGATAGACGACGGCAATACCGGCGGCTTCCGCCTTCTCGACGAGCGAAGCCTCCTCGGCCGCCTTCACCGACTCCAGATTGAGTGTCAGCACATCCGGCTTGAGCGCGATCGCGGCTTCCAGATCGAAGGTGCCGTTGCCGACATAGCCGAAGCGCGGCAGTTTCTCGATGTCGGGAAACCGGTCGCGATAGCTCACATAGGTGTCCGCGTCCTTCTTCACCAGGTCGTCACGCCAGCCGACGATGGTTTCGAAGGTCTTGTCGCCTTTCACCGCCGCAACCACATGAACCTGCCGAGCCTCGCCGAGGAGAACACGCTTTGCCGGCAGCTCCAACTCCACCCTGCGGCCGGTTACGTCTGTAATCTCGGTTTTCTCGGCCAGTGCCGGTTCCGTAGCAACCCCGACGAGGCCGGTGAGCGCCAGCAGCGCGATCGTCAGCATCTTCATTATGTCAATCCTTCGACAGCGGTTCGACCAGATGCATCGGGGCGGAAAGCCCGCCCCGGCCGGTCCGTCCTTCGCGTCAGCCCGCGACCGCGAGCGAGGCGAAATAGCCGCGCTTGTAGTCGACAGGCAGGAAACGTTCGTGCAGTTCCTTGAAGGTGGCGTCGGGATCGAGATCCTTGAACAATTCCGGATGCAGCCACTTGGCGATCTGCTGCACGGCGACGAACTGATAGGGGTTATTGTAGAACTGGTGCCAGATGGCGTGGACGTTGTTGTCCTTGACCGCCTTGACGCCGGTGAACGCGGGGCGCTGCATCAGGTTGGCGAGCTTGCGGACTGATTCCTTCGGATCAGCACCCGGGCCGACTCCGACCCAGTTGCCGCCTGGAACATAGAGTTCCCAGTTGGCACCGGTCACGATGATCTGGTCCGGATTGGAGGCGATGATCTGCTCGGGATTGACCGTGCCGAACGTGCCCGGAATGATGTCCTTGGCCATATTTGCGCCGCCGGCCAGCTCGACCATCTTGCCGAAGTTCTCATTGCCGAACGACATGCAGCAATCGTCGGAATAGCCGCCCGCACGCTCCATGAACACCAGCGGCTTCTTGGCATCAGCCTTGGCCAGGACGTCGGTAACACGGGCAATCTGCTCAGCCCGAAACTGAATGAATTCCTCGGCCCTTTCCTGTTTGCCCAACAGCGTGCCGATGACCCGCATGCTGGCCTCGGTGTTTTCCATCGGCTTTTCGCGGAAGTCGACATAGACAAGAGGAATGCCGACCTTGCCGAGCTTTTCGATATAGCCGGCCTCTTCGGTCGCCGTCTTGGCATCGATGTTCATGATGATGACATCGGGCTTAAGCGCAACGGCCTGTTCGATATCGAAGGTACCGTCCTTCATGCCGCCGAAGGTCGGCAGCTTGTCCATTTCCGGAAACTTGGCGAGATATTCATTGTAGCCGTCGAGATCGGCCTTCTTGAAATCGTCGCGCCAGCCGACGACGCGGCTGAACGGCGCATCCGTGTCGAGTGCCGCCACGAAATAGATCTGGCGGCCTTCGCCGAGAATGACATGCTCGACCGGCACGCTGACTTCTACATCGCGACCCGTGACATCCTTTATGGTCACTTTCTCACCGGCAAAAGCCAGGCCGGAAAAAAGCGCGCAGAAACCCACGGCGGCCAAGGCCACCCTGCCGAACATCGTCATTGTCTTCACTCCATCGGGAAACTGCGGCGCTTTTAGTTTTCATGATATTGACAGTCAAGTTTTATCTTTTAGAAGAATTCCAGAAAGCTAGGAACCTGCACGGCGCAATCCGGGACGATGACGATGAGCAATACCGAAAGACTGGCGAACTACGACTTACGCGCGGAGATCAAGGCATACTGGTCCGAACGGGCCGCAACCTTCGACCAGTCGCCCGGTCACGAGATCTTTTCGGAGGAAGAACGCGCCGCCTGGCACCAGTTGTTTCTACGGCACCTCGGCCCCGGCAACGGTCGCGCCGCACTCGATCTTGCCAGCGGCACCGGGGTCATTTCGCACCTGATGGATGACCTGGGCTTTCGGGTGACGGGCATGGATTGGGCGGAGCCGATGATGGAGCGCGCTCAATCCAAGGCAAAAATCCGCAAGCGCAGCATCAGCTTTCGCCTGGGCGACGCCGAGAACACGATGGAGCCGGACAACGCCTATGACGTGATCGTCAACCGGCATCTCGTCTGGACGCTGGTCGATCCGAAAGCAGCTTTCGCCGAATGGCTGCGGGTTTTGAGACCGGGCGGAACGCTGCTGATCATCGACGGCGACTTCGTCAGTTCGACACCGCTCGAGCGGCTGCTCTCCAGGCTCGCCGTTTTCGGCACGCGCCTTCGCATCCTGAAGAGCGATGCAGTACAGGCGTCGGCGGCAATGATGGATACGCATCGCAGCATTCTTTCGCGCGTCTATTTCTCGCAAGGGGCACGCGCGGAGGCGGTCGCCGATCTCCTTCGCCAAAGCGGCTTCGACACTGTGACGATCGATACCGACCTCGCCAGAGTTCATCGCGCTCAGGCAAAACACTGGAATCTCTTCAAGGGCCTGGCCCGCGGCATCCAGCACCGCTACGCAATCAGCGCCACCAAGGCTGGTTGAATTGACGCCTTCGGGCGGCATGAAAGCCGAAGGCCACCAGTTCACTGGCGAGCATGCTTGCGCGACAGCGGCTGCAGAATGCGATGATTGCGATCGCCGGACGCCCGGAGATGGCGGAGCCAACAGGCCCAAGCGTTGATGGATAAATTGCAACCTAAAGCGACCCTGAGCAAAAAGTTCGCTGCCAGGGCACAAACGGCAGCGGCCGGGTTGGACGAACGAGGAAACCTGGTTTGCCTCGTGTTGCCTCCGCTCACCCTGGCAGACAGCCGTTCATCTCAACAAACCCAGACGGCGCGTAGCTTTGATCTACAGAACCCACACCCTCGTAAATGAGGATTAGCTGCTCACAAGCCAACCAAACTCTCGCGCAAATAGCCGTATCATCGGAGAAAATTTTCGCCTTGCCATTGCGCTGTGTTGCAAGAGCGACACTATACAAACGGCCGATGTGTCTCTTTAATGCGACTCAACGATGCTGATTGTTTCTTTGTTAGCATTTTTTGATCAGGATTTCCGTGAGCGCATACTTATGCAACGCTAGGATATCTGAAAGTTGGGGGTATGAATGGTGACGTTTCAGATGATGCAGCGGGTCAGATGCCTAGCGCTATTGCTTGCCGGTGTTGCAACCCTGGCCGGATGCCAGTCTTCGAGCCTCGAAGACATGTCTGCTTTTGGCGACAGCGCCCAGACCGTCGCTGATGATTCGGCCGTCGCCTTCTACAAGGACGACGAATTGATCACCACGGGCAAGCTTCAGTTCCGGGAAAAGAACTACGGAAAGTCATACGCGATCTACAAACGCGCAGTTGCAGTCTTTCCGCAAGATCCAGCGGCATGGCTCGGCTTTGCGGCATCGTCGGATATGATCGGACGGTTCGATACTTCCGACCGCGCCTATGCGCAGCTCGCGAAGATGATCGGCAACACGCCGGTTTACTATAACAATATCGGCTATTCCCATCTCTTGCGCGGTGACCTTCCCAAGGCCCGACGCTATTTCCTCAAGGCCTACGAACTCGATCCCGCCAACGAGACGACGGCGCGAAACCTCGAATTGATGAAGAACAGCGTGAACGTCGCGCAGCGATAGAACCGCTTGGCGCAAGCAGCGCCGCCAAAAACGAACAATGCGCCGCTGAAAGGCGCATTGCGAGTTCTGCTGTCCTTGAGACCAATCGACGGCAGCGGTTGTCACCAGCCGCCTACGAAACAGCGCAAGCGCTACCCCGCAACTATTGTACTTTCCGGAGAATCAATTTGCCTTCCGGCGAGACGGATCGTTCATAGCGCGGCAGGTCGGAGACCGACACGCCCTGTGCATCGATCGAGGCCAGGCTGTCATTCGGAACCTCGCGATACGCCGAGGCCGCGCCAAAGGAAGGCGCGATGCGCTGCGTTACATCCTTGCCGGGCGCGCTCAGGATCTGAGCGCCGCCGGAAGAAGCGAACAGGCTGGACCCCATCTGGTTATCCAGATCGGCAACTTGCTTCCGCAGGTTATCCACGTGTTGCCGGATGATCGCCACGTCCTCGCCCCTTGCGAGAGTATGCGCCTGTTTGTCGATCTGCGCCTTCAGCCCGTCGATCGATAGCTTCAGCGCCGCCAGCGTCTCGCTGCTGTCACGCACATCGGCGGCATTTTTTGCAGTGTAAAGCAGGATCCCCGCGTTCAACGGGAGAAGCAACAAGGCCATGGCGATGAACGGCACCCCTTTCGAACGGGGCGGTTGTTTGGCCGTTTGTTCATTGCGCGGCCTTGGGCCGTCAGGTTCGACATCAACATTTACAATATTGGTCATCGGCGTTTCTCCCCGCGAGCCGGGCCGCGGCCCCTCTCGTAAATGCCACTCCAGTATTTCCCGGAAACCTTAACATGGGCCTATGCGGTTAGCATGATCATGCCCGCAAGCGCACTCCTAATCCACCGTAAACACCCCGTCCCACGCCCGTTCCAACATCTCCAGCGACGCAATCTTGGGCAAGACATTGAATTCGCAATAAGAGCCGATGAAATCAAGCAGGTATTTGGGATGATAGCAGGACGCGAGCAAGTTGCAATTGTACTTGCGATCATAGAACAATCCCAAATCATGGAGATCGATTTCCACGGAAACGTTGTCCGCGTACGACTGGAAGATCTGGATGTATTCGTCCCGCGATGGGTTAGCCACATATATTTTGTACTTCAGACGCCGCAGGCCTGCCTCGTCGGATAGATCTTTTGGAGCGATATTGGTCGAGAAGACGACGAGTTCGTCGAATGGCACCTTGAACTTCCTGCCGGTATGCAGCGACAGGAAGTCGTATCCGCGCTCGAGGGGCACGATCCAGCGGTTGATGAGTGCCTGGGGCGCGACTTGCTGGCGGCCGAAATCGTCGATGATGAAAACGCCGCCCGACGCCTTGAGATGCATGGGTGCTTCGTAGACAGTTGAGCCTTCGCTGAACGTCAGGTCCAACAGATCGAGCGTCAACTCCCCACCGGTCTTGATGACCGGGCGACGGCATTCGATCCATCGCTGATCCGCCTTCGGGTAGGGCTTGCCTGTCTCGCGGGTCACGGCTTGATGCACGGCTTCGTCGTAAAAGGTGATCACGTGCCCGCCGACCTCAATGGCGTATGGCACCCAGATCGTCTGCAAAAACAGACGCGACGTTCGCTCAGCGATGCTTGTCTTGCCGTTGCCGGGCGGGCCGTAGAGCAGAATGGAGAGCCCCGAATTCATGGCCGGCCCAAGCTTTCCGACCAGAGAAGGCGACAACACCAGCCCTTCGAGGCTTTCGATCAAACGGGCACGCGTTATCCGCTCGTGATGGATCGACTGTAGTCCGATCTGTCGCGAGAATGCCTCCAGCGGCACAGGAGCCGGCCCGACATATTGTGACAGCCGTGCCGCTTCGCGTGCGTATTCCATGCCTTTGGTCGAAAGCGCGTAGCGAATATCGGACTTGACGTCCTCTCCCGCAAGCCCGCGCGCCTCGAGGAAGGCGAGCTTCACCAGTTCCTTGATCAGCAGATTGATCAGAACCTTCGGCAGTTTCATCCGGTCAGCCAGATGCGTGGGGGTGACGGTATCCTGTTCGGCCGCGCATTTTGCGGCGAGGCGCAGCATGAAGGACAGTTCAAGCCCGGTCTCTTCGGGATTTGCCGGCGCCAGCGGCATGCGCGGGTCGATCGCCAGGGCAATATCTCCACGATCCTGTTCCATTAGATACTGCATGTGAGCCTCGCTGTTTTCAGGAACCGGGCGTCATTCCGATGAGAAGGGTAACGACGCGGATAACAATGGGTACGAGCACGATGATCAGGCTGACTGGAAACAGGAAGGCACCGAGCGGCAACAGCATCTTGATCGGCAGGGCGTTGGCCTTCTCCTCTGCGCGGACAATGCGAAGGTCGCGCATTTCCTTGCTGTAGACCCGCAGTGTCTGCGTAACGCTCGTGCCCAGTTCCTCAGACTGCCGGAACAGGACGGAAAGTGCCCGGGCCTCGTCTATCCGCAATCGAGCGGCAAGATTGGCCAGGGCTTCCCGCAGCCGACGTCCACCACGCACTTCCAGCATCATGATCGAAAGATGCAAACCGAAATCCTGCCGTTTGCTGACGAATTCCCGTGCGACGCGATTTGCCGCCGCCTCGAGGCTCATTCCGGCATCCAGACAGACGATCAGCATGTCCATGAAATCCGGAAAGAGCCGCCGGTACTGGCGTTCCTTGGCCTGGCCGCGCCGGTCGATGTAGATATTCACTAGAATGAAGGTGATGGCCGCGGCAAACATCGCGATGACGAGCGTCGCGAGCCGTGACATCTCGGGAAAGAAATGGTCGATGGTCCAGACGGCGGCGACGAGCATCGCTACGCATACGAGCGCCCGGACTGTCTGGAACGTTGCGACGGCGCCGGCGCTGAAATAGCCCGCCCGAATCAGGCGGTTCTGAGTGGAGTTGGCGTTGGTGTCGCGCCGGGTGATCTCGAAATACCGGCGGACCAGGCGATTTTCCGCCTCGCCCAGATCCGCAATTGCCCCGTCGCCCAGGTAGGAGTCTTGACCCGCCGCCTCGGCGGTTTCCGAAACACGGACACCCACCTCGCGCCGCCGGAAAACAAATTCTGAAGCGGCAGTGGAAAAGATCAGCACCGCAAAGAATAAGACGATGTATATTCCATACTCTGCGAACATTGCAGCCTCAGTACTCGAAGTTAACCAGCTTGTAGAGAATAACATTCCCGATCGCCATGATGACCAGCAACACGGTAACGACGGTAGGTCCGTAGCCGCTGTCCCAGACGGGATCGAAGTAGGTCGGCGACAGCGTCCTGATCATTGCGTACAGAAGGAAGGGATAGACGGACATGAATATCGCGGTGATCCGCCCCTCCGAGGAGATCGCCCTGACCTTCGCCTTCAACATGAACCGGTCACGCAGCGTCTTTGAGAGATTCTGCAGGATTTCGACGAGATTGCCGCCCGTTCCGGCCTGAACGCTCAGGGATATAGCCAACAGGTTCAGGTCTTCGACCCCCACGCGATCCGCAAGATTGACGAGCGCATCTTCCAGCACCACGCCATAGGTGAGCTCGTCCGACAGCAGGCCGAATTCCGAACCGATGGGGTCAGGCATTTCCCGCGCAACGAGAGCGATCGCCGCGGGCAGCGGATGCCCGGCAGCGAGGCTGCGGACGGCAACGTCGAGCGCCTCAGGCAGCTTCTGCGTAAATTTACGCATTCGCATCGCCCGCACCCGCCAGATGACAACGACAGGGACGAGCGGGCAGACGACCAGGAAAATCAGGCTCCTGATCAGAGTGCTCGGCACCACAAACTGGAGAGCCAGCCAGATCAGCAGTGCGCCGGCGACGGCGTAGAGCGCAAACCGCGGCGCATCGAACTTGATTCCGGACTGCGCATAGAACCGCCGGATCCGCTGCATGAGGGGTATCGATCGCCAGTCCTGGTCCGCACCGCGCTCTTTCAGCATGTCGCGGTAGGTCTTGCGGTGATCGACGCTTCCATCAAGCAGGCTCAAGCGATGGTTCACCGCCTTGTGGCGAGCGGCCGTCGTGAAATAGCCGCGCAGCAGCACTTCAGCGGAAATCAGCGCAGCGATGAACACGGTGCCGTAGACGAGGAGCAAGGTCATGCTCATGATTTAACTCCCGTCTGCAAGGGCGCTCCGGGTTCAAAGATCGCCGCAGGGACGATGATGCCGAGTTCGGCGAATTCCTCGACGAAGCGGGGGCGAAGACCAGTGGCACGGAATTCCCCGCGAATGCGGCCATCGTCATCCGTGCCGGTCTTCTTGAATTTCATGATCTCCTGCATCTGAACGACTTCGCCCTCCATGCCGGTGATTTCGGAGACGGAGACGACCTTGCGAGTGCCGTCGCTGAGGCGCTGGACCTGAACGATGAGCGTGATCGCAGACGCGATCTGTGAACGGACGCTGATCTGAGACATCGGCATGCCGGCCATGCCGACCATCTGCTCGAGGCGACCGACGGCGTCCCGCGGCGTATTGGCATGAATTGTCGTCATCGATCCTTCGTGACCCGTGTTCATCGCCTGCAGCATGTCGAACGCCTCCTCGCCACGGACTTCGCCGACGATGATGCGATCGGGACGCATGCGCAGCGCATTCTTGAGGAGTTCGCGCTGGCGAATCTCGTTGCGACCATCAAGCGTCGGCGGTCGGGTTTCCAATCGGCCGACATGCGGTTGCTGCAGCTGGAGTTCGGCCGCGTCCTCGATCGTGATCAGGCGCTCCTTCATGGAGATCTGAGACGACAAGGCGTTGAGCAAGGTCGTCTTGCCCGAGCCGGTACCACCCGAAATAATCATCGAGACCTTGCCCTTGACGGCGGCGCTGAGCAGGATGCGCATTGCGTTTGGCATCGCCCCGTATTCGACCAGGCGTTCCAGCGTCAGCGGCGAACGGGTGAATTTGCGGATTGAAACGAGCGGGCCATCGACCGAGATCGGCCGGATGGCGACGTTGACACGTGACCCGTCCTTGAGGCGGGCGTCGACCAACGGGGTCGATTCGTCGACGCGTCGCCCGACGGCGGAGACGATCTTGTTGACCACCCGCAGCAGGTGATCCTCGTCCTTGAAGCGCACCGCCGTGCACTCGAGCTTGCCCCGCCGTTCCACATAGACGCTGTTGTGACCGTTGATCAGAATATCGGCGATCGAATCGTCGGCCAGCAGAGGCTCAATTGGCCCGAGCCCCAGCATCTCGTCGGTGATGTCCTGGATCAGGTCATTGATTTCCTTGGCATTGAGCGGAAAGTTGTTCTGTCGGATATAGTCCTTGACCAGCGGCCGGATCTCGGCCGCAATCTCTTCATTGTCGAGCATGTCAAGAATGCCGAGATTGATGCGATCGAGCAGATAGCGATGCAGGTTGACCCGTTCGGCCACCATGTCCCGGCCAAGCGATGTTTCCTGTTCGGTCGCCACAGGCCCGCCGCTTGCCTGCGGCGCGATCTGGGCTCCTTCGACGGCGAGGTCGGCAATCTCCGAATGTTGCTCGTCTTCCGGCTGCCGCTGCTTGTAAAAACGTCCGATGAACCCGCTTGTCATCAGTTCCCCCCCCTTGGTCAACTATTTCACAATCACCGTGGCTCCGACCTTCACCCGGTTGTAGAGATCGATCACGTCGGCATTGCTCATGCGGAAGCATCCGGAGGATGCGAATCCGCCGACCGTCGACTGATCGTTGGTCCCGTGAATGCGATAGAGCGTGTCGGCATTTCCCCGGTAGAGATAGATCCCACGAGCGCCGAGCGGATTGAACGGGCCGGCGGGCACGAGCTCGGGAAGATCCGGTGAGCGCACCTTCATCTCGGCCGGCGGCCGCCAATCCGGCCACTCGGCCTTATGACCGACCCTGACAACGCCGCTCCACCGGAAGCCGTCGCGGCCGACGCCGATTTTGTAGCGGATTGCACGGTTGCCGGAGACGATGAGATCGAGCGTCCGGTTCTTGCTGACGATGATGATGGTGCCGGATGGATAATTTTGCTCCGCAGTCACGATCACGCCGGTGGTTGGCCCGAGGTTTCGCGGCACCAGCCCACTCGCCAGGGGCTGCGTCGAAGGGATCGCAAACCAGCAAGACGCGGCGACCACGACACCGCGAATCACTCGTTGCCAGTCGACCCTTTTGCCGCTCAGCGCCTCTGGTCGGCTGCGCCACTTCATCTGACGAGCGCTCCCAGTTTGCTGACAGAGCCGCAGAAACGCGAACGCGCATTGACCTCGAACGGCAATACGCCGCGGTTCACCGCCTCGTTCAGCGTATCCCAATCATCGGCGATGATTTGCGCGCGGACATCCTTGAAGATCTTGTCGATCTGCTGGCGGCGCACACCGAGGCTGAAGAGCTTTGTCCGGTATTTGTTGATGACGACAAAAATCTGGTCCGAATTGCCGCGCAGCCGCACCAGGTTGAGGAACAGTTCCTTGGCCTCGTGCAGGGCGGGGATGGTCATTTCGGTGACGATGCAGATGCTGTTGGCGGACCCCAGCACATCGTCCTTCCACGGCGTGTTGTAGTAGGGAATATCGAGCACCGTGTGATCGCTCTCGAAGGCTGCGACATCGAGCATCCTCAGCACGAGTTCCGCCCCCTTGGGCGTCAGAAGCACCGACGGTTGCTTGAACGACAGCAAAGAAAAGCCGCCCGCGTGGCGCTTGCGCACGAGGTCGATGAATTCGAGATCGACCCGCGACGGATTTGCCATGATGGGCTTCAGATCATAGTCGTTGACAAGGTTGAGGTAGTAGCCGAGCGACCCGGACGAGAAATCCATGTCGAACAGATCGACGCGCGGCGAGGAATTTTTTGTCGGCTGGGCCAAGACGTGGGCGAGCGAGGAGGCAATCACGCTGGCGCCTGCCCCGCCAACTGCCGAGACGATGGCATGGACCCGGCTTTCATTGGCGCCTGCGGTCGGCGCGTGGGTCGAGATCATGTCGATCAGCGCGCGCCGTTCGAGCGGTTTCTTCAGCCAGTCGTTGCCGTTCAGGCGAAACAGCAGCCGCAATTTATCATCCGGCAGATCTTCCGAGACGACCACCAACGGCGTACTGCGATGCTTGCTGCGGAAGGCAAACAACTCCGGATGGGTCAACATCTCCCCGTCGTCGACATCCAGCACGATCAGGTTGAACTGCGCCACGTCGATCCGTGCTGCGTCCTTGACCGCCATTACAGCCATATGGCGCACATCATAGCGCGAAAGGGAACCGAACGTGTCGAGCATGAAGCTCGCAGCCGCCGCATCGTCAGAGAGAACAAGAATCTTAGTGGTCGCTGCAAAATTCATATGAGCTGTCATCTCGCTTTACCACGCAATATCAAGGGTTTAGCATTATAGCTTTCAGCAGGTGGAACATGTCTTTAAGTCTTCGGTCGTAATGGTTACCGGATGGGCGGGAATGACGACGTCATCGAGCCCCAGCAACACGCCGAGAACCGGCAAATCAAAAGTAATATCACTAACTTCCAGCCGCATGGTCAGCACCGGCCCGTCCGGCCGGCCCCAATAGCCAAGCCCCGACCGCTGATAGGTCACCACCAGGTTCTCCGGCTGGATGCGCCAGTTTAAATCGCAAATGCCCGGCCGCGGATCCCCCGCCGCGCAGGTCCCGTCGCTTCCCTGCACAATCCGGCTCAATTCAGCGCTGCAGTTCTCAAGCCCAGGTCCGCACCGCGAGTATATCGTCGAATCGTTCGGCGTTGCATCGCCATTATTCAGCGGATCGTCAGCGTCGGCCGGGAAGACATCATCGAAATCACTTGTCAGCGGATCGGATACGGCCGCAAGACGCGCACCATATTGCAGCGCCTTCACCGTCTGGTTCCACTGCGACATGGCGTAACCGAATTCGACGAAGGCGGCGAAGACCAGGAGCACGATCGGGATCGTGATCAGTCCCTCGGTCAGGGACACGCCGCGATCGTCCCGCCAGAAGGAAAATCGAAGATCTACCATCCCATATACCTCTCTTCGTGAGAGGAATTGATGGTGATCGCATCTATGCCGAGCCAGGCGAACAGAGGCGAGGTTTCATATAGATGTGCCGTCTGAACGGTGACCGTCCCGTCGGCATCGACCGGAATAACGGTGATATCGGCGAGATCGGGCCCCCAGCCTCGGACCCTCAGACTGGCCCCCTCGGCGGGAGCCTGGGTTCCGTAGAAAGCGATCAGTTTCGCAGTCGCCGTCGAGCAGTTGGCCGAGTAGGTCGGCGAGGTTGGTCGGCAGCGCGACAGATACCGCCCGGCATCCCGCAGACCCGCGTCGATCTGCATCCGCTCCCAGAAGATATTGCCGAATTCGAGGATGCCTGCCGCGAAGAGCGTAACGAAGGGCACGGCCAGCAGTGCCTCGGCAAGCACCGCGCCCTCGTCTTGCCGCCAAAGGCGGGGACAGACGCGACGGAAAATGGAATATCGCAAGCCCATCATCTGACCAGCTCCGCCTCTTCCCGCAGGAATTCGTCAAGCGTGCCGCGGCCGCCCTTGCCCGTGATGTCGATTATTTCAAGCGAAAGATAGCGCTCGCTGCCGGCCTTGACCGCCGGTTTGGTCATGAACATGCGCGAGAAGGCAACCGCCTCCGTCTGCTTGTGGCCGTTGAGATGACCAACCGATGCCTCGTAGCCGCAATTGACGATGGCGGCGAATATCTCGCGGCGATCGCCGTATTCTTCCGCCGTGTAATTCGAAAGGTCAGGGCCCGAATAGCACTGGCCGCCGCCTGTCGTGGGCGTGCCGATCTCGCCGTTCGGCGAGGCATGGCTGAGCAGCGCCGCGGTGTTGAGCTCGTAGCGATAGACATCGTAGGCGGAGGGCCGGCTCGGTGTTCCGCCTGCCTGCGGCGGATAGCTGGAGTGGTTGCTGAGGACCGCGCTCACAGACGGCGCCGTCCCGCCCTGTGCGACGCTCCAGTAGCTTTCGTAGTTCCAATTGTTGCTGCTGCTGATCTTGCCGCCGCCGAGAGGGCTCATGGCTGCGCCGTAACCCAATGGTACCGCCTTGGTGACATCTCCAACAGCGTCGCCGAGCATCACGGGGTCGTAGCCCTTGCAGGCGTCACCGCCCGTTTTCGTCTGTGCGGAGCGGACGTTCTGGGCCGGGCGATAGCGTCCGTCATTGCGCGAGCCCTTGAACGAACCCTCATAAATGCCGAAGCGCGTATTGACGCCGGCCTCCACCGGCCCGGCGACGGCACCCGTCTGGGTATCCAGGCTATTCTGCGTATAGCAGGCTCCCGGATTGCCGGTCGCAAGGGCTTCGGCCAGCACGTTCGCGCCGTTGCCAAGAGGGGTTCTCAGGAATCCGAAATTGCCAGGGCCGGGATTGGCGGAAGACGTGGTGTGCATTTCGATCTGCCGGCCGTAGAGATTGCCCGCCGCAAAGTTGGTATGGAGATCCGCCGCCGCCTGCTCGCTGGCGGCCTGGCTCGTATTACCGGCAGGCTCAAAGGGATTACAGATGAAGATCGGCGTGATATCGCAGGCACTTGCGTGATAGACGGCAACCGCATCCGCGGTAACATTGATCGTATCCCGATTGAAGCCGACCGGTATGGGGAAGATCGTCTGCATGGCCTGGGGCTTTGCGGTGACCCAGGCGTAGGCTGCCTCGCTTGGATCCGTGGTCACCATGGAACCCGGGATGGGATCGTCATCGTCATCGGGAATGGCCTTGAGGAACGTGACGGTGACAGTACTCGCGGCATCGTCACCGGCGTCATAGGACACCGTGAGGCTGGAGCCGAGCGACATGCCCGCGCCGCCGCCTCCAAAGGCAGCGGTATTGGCAAGCTTCTCGATCGCGGCCTCGGCCCGCGTGATCGCATCATCGCGCCCGTCGAGTTCACGGGCGCCGGTCAGCGCCATCGCATCGACGGCGTTCTGAAGATCGGTGTGAAGATTGCCGGTGCGACCGACATCGATCACCAGCAGCGAAAAGCCCAGCAGCAACGGCATGGATATCAGCGTCAATGCGATGACGTAGCCACGATTGTCATTCCAGAATCGTCTGATAGCCGTACTCAATAACATTGGCCTATCCCCCGATCGCGGCGCCTCTTCCGCCGTGACGTGTTGCGTTTACTGCATTCCTTTCCGCCGCTGCTTCTTCATTCCGCCTGTCAATTCCCGCTCGTCGCCGGCTCCGCGTTACTGCCCGTACAGCGGCGATCCGTTCGTTCCCGTTGTTGCCGCCGGCAGGATCACCGCCGCTTGCGGCGTCGCGGCCGGCTGGCTGGTGCCGTTGTAGTTGCGCATCACCTTCTGGATGGTCTTGCCGTCGGTGGTGATGCGGGTGTTCTCGGCCACCTGCGGGAAAGGATCCTGTATGTGGATGCCCTTGTTGGCCTCCACTGCATTGCCCAATCCGAACGTGATCGTATCACGGTGGTTCAGGTAATCGGCGCAGCCCGAGACAAGGCTTGCCGCAGCCAGCACCAGGAGGACTCGCTTATTTCTTGGCAACAGCAAGGGTGCCTCCCACGTCGAGATCGAGACGGTGACCATAGGGTCCTTTCACGCCTTCGCCATTGCGGAAGCGCCGCAGCATATCCTTGTCGACTTCCAGCATGCCAAGCGCGAAGAGTTCGACATCGTTCGACGAACGCGTCTGGTCGAGCGGGCTGTAGAGATCCTCGCCAGGCGCCGACGGCCGCACGATATGCGGCGTGACGACGATGACCAGATCGGACTCGTTTTTCGCAAAGCTGGTCGAGCGGAACAGCGCGCCGATGACGGGAAGCTTTCCCAGCCCCGGCAATTGCTGGATGTCCTTGGAATTGACCGACTGTAGCAGGCCCGCCATGGCGAAGCTCTGGCCGTCGCGCAGCGCAACCGTGGTTTTCGCCGCACGCGAAATGAAGCCGGGGTTGCCGTTGACGCTGACCGAAGTATCAAGTTCGGAGACTTCCGGTTCGATCTTCAGGTTGATCAGCCCGCCGTCGAGTACCACCGGCGTGAAGGTGAGCCGGACGCCGTATGGCCGATAGTCGGTCTCGGTTGCGACCGTTGCGCCGTTGGCCACCGTCGTCTGGATCGGCACTTCGCCACCGGCGTGGAAGCTCGCGGTCTCGCCGCTCATGGCGATCAGGTTCGGCTGCGCCAGCCGGCGCACCAGCCCCTTCTGCTCGAGCGCATTGATGACGATGTCGATCTGGCCGCCGGAAATTTCCAGCACCTTGGCAATCAGCTGGCCGAAAGGCTGCAAGCCCGTCGCGACGCCCGACGCGTCTTCCAGGGTGCGGACGAGCTGGTCGTCGTCATTGACCCCGATACCCTGGCTCGTCGTTGCCTTGCCGATACCGTTTCTGCCCTGTCCGGACCAGCCGATGCCGAGGTCGCGGCCGGTCGATCTCTGGGCCTCGATCACCCGCACCTCGAGCATCACCTGCTGCGAATCAGCGACGCGAAGCTGGTTGAGGACCGGCAATTCGGAATAGGACTGCGCGATTTCCATGACGCGCTGCAGCTCGACCGCGTCGCGCACCATGCCTGTCAGGCGAATGCGGTCATTGGAATTGAAGACCCTGACCTGCGAAGACGGTGCGGTGGAGCGAATGGCGGAAGCGACCTCGGTGAAGTCGCTGGCCACGCGGATATCGATGACGCCGAGAAGCGACTTGTCGTCGCCATAGACCGAGATGTTCGTGGCGCCGTTCTTCTTGCCGCGAATGAACAGCGACTTGTCAGAAAGCGGCACCACATCGATCAATTCGGCGCTGCCGATCACCAGATCGCCAAAGGGTTTGCCTGTGGTGATCGTCATCGTGTCGTTCGGAGGTATCGTCACCTGCTGCACGGAGCCGGCAAGGCTGATGAATTTCTCCTGGGCATCGGCCCGGCCGACGAGGCCGAGTCCCCAGCCGGCACACACCAGAATTGCTGCGGTCGTCGCCGCGAGCGTCCCCGCTCGCGCCTTCCCCTTGATGCTTCCCCTCGTCATTCCGCTTAAGCCCCTCTCTCGCTTGGCTGCTGCGCATGCGGGCATGCCGCATTTCAAAGTCACTGGATCAGGCCGACTCGGTGCTCCTCGCGCTTCGTCGTGTTCCAGACGCCTACCGTCGCCCACTTTGGCTCAATCGGCAAGACCGGTTCGACTTTGCGTTCAACAATCTTTACTTGTTTTTCACGCTCGGGCATCTTTATCTTGCCAAGGTCGTCCCCAACCTTGCGCACAAGCCGCTCCAGGATGTCGAATCGCCCGTCGTCCGTCTTCTTGGCAATATCGTTGCTCAGTTCGGTCGCCATCGGCCCGCCGCCGAGGTCCGCAACGGTAATCGGCCGCGTCTCTTCCGCCGACGCAGACGCGACATTGCGCAGGGCGAGCGACAGCGTGCCGATATTGGCACCCAGCGTCAGGCGCTGCGCCTCTTGCGTCGTGACTTCGAAGGTCACCGTCTTGACGACGGAGGGCTCGTCCTTGCGCTCATCGGCAGTCTGGTCCACCGCCAGCACCTTCACGCCCTGCAGAAGCACATCGACATAGGTCTGCTCGTTGCCGCTCTGCCGGTTCTGGACGACACGGGTCAGAAGCACATCGACACGGTCCGAGGGACGCACGAAGCCCGCAACGCCGAGCACGTCATTGACGCGGATCGACACGGCCTTCATGCCCTGGTCGAGCGCCGCCGACAATGTCGCCCGCTCGCCGGCGCCGGTGATCTTCGAGGCGAGCACCGGCTCGCCGGGATCGATCGCCGCCATGGCGTAGCGTGGCTTGTCGGGTTCACCGACCACCGCCTCGATGCTGTCGAACGAGCCGTCCGGCCGCTCCCCGGCGGGCCAGGGAATGGCCCTCAGGCTTTCGGGCCGCACCACGTCGCCGAAGCGCATCTCCTTGGCCGCGACAACGAGAATTTTCTCCGCAGGTTGGTTGGCATTAGCCGCCGCAAGCCGCGCCTGCTGGTCGGAAAGATAGCTGCGCATCGCAAAAACCGCAGTGCCAGCAAGAATAATAGAAACGACTAGACTAAGGATCGTTGAGAAACGCATGGCCGGTACTCGCAACACTGGACACAATACGTCCGTTTCTTAAATATAATTTAGAGGAGAGGGGTTAATAAACCCCTCTCCTCGCTAATTTCTTTCCTTACGGCGCTGCGACAGCTGCGTCGTCCAAGGTCAGGAAAAATCCCCCCCAACCATTCCATGCCGTTGCAAGATTGCCACCGGCCGTCGTAACAGCAGCAATAACGCCACCGACGAGCAGGCCGAGAAGAACAAGATATTCTGACAGTGCAACGCCATCTTCTTCCCGCGCGAAAGCGCGTACTGCAGACAAAAGTGCTTTCATCGAGAATTACCTCCAAAGTATTTTGGCGCGCCTGTAATGTGCCCCTGGCCCGCCACGTCGTCGAGACCGCCCCTCCGACTGTTATTATTAATATTCCCTTAATTATTATTTCGTCAACTGCTAAACCATGGTCATTTTTGGCATCTGTATTTCATGGTTAAAATCCGTTAGGATAGGAGCGGCGTCAATCGCTAGATCATATGCTGTACAAACGGGAGGTATGGTAGTATTGATTGACCGTCATCTACCCCCAATGACGTAGTCGCCGTCTGCCATATTTTTGATTTTGTAAAAAATACAGGATTTTAAGCGATCGAGGGGAACATGACGCAAATAATCCACATTATTACTGCGCTCTCAGTATTACTTTTCCTCCATGCTGCCTGGAGCGATTTCCGCAGCTGGAAGATACCGAATGGCGCCATCCTCGCCCTCCTCGCGCTCTATTGCCTGCGGGCCCTTGCGGAATTGCTGACGGCCGGTGATCCCGGCGCTGCGCTCTTCTCCTCCGCCGGTTTCGGCGGCGATGCCGCGGCCGGCCTCCTGCTGTTCGTCCTTGGCGTGGTTCTCTGGAGCCTGGGCCTTTTCGGCGCCGGCGATGCCAAGCTTTTTCTGCCGATCGGCCTCTTCATCGGCTGGCACGGCATGCTGCCCTTCGCCGTCTTTCTGCTGATCGGCGGCATCCTTGCCTTGCTGGCTCTACGATTGCCGATGCCGTTGCAGCTGGCGCATCTGAGCCTCTTCATGCGCATCGAGGAAATCCGCGCCACGCGCAAAGTCCCCTACGGCGTCGTCATGGTCATCGCTGCACTCTCGGTACTGGCGGTTCGCTACGGCAAGGCCTGAGAGACGGCGAGTGCAAGCAGTTTGAAGGCGTTGGAGGATACCGCGCCGAGCGGGTACCACGGCTATCCCCGGATTTGAGAGTGTGACCTGCGGTTGACGCTTGTTATTTTTCTTTAGGTTGCAATTTGCCATTGCAGAACAGACGAAATCGAGATAAACATATGTTCGTATAAATCGTCTTCAATATAATAATAACGTCTCGCACGTAAATTACTATTAGCTAAAATTCGTGAGTGAAGACTTCGCATTCAAGCACATGTGGCACATCATCCTGATTTAATGATCGAGCATTAACTGTAATATACAGGGCGATTCTTATCGTATAAGCCACCGAGACTATACCATTAAAATTATACTGAATTTTCCGACCTTCTGCCGCGAAAATAACGTCGCGGCATGTGCACGCGGTGGTCTTGCTTAGACAATTACGTCCTGGCGGTGACGTTGTGCGCAGCATTGCAGTGATAACCGCTCCGATTGCGCAGGAGATATCGGGGTCTGGTTCCAGGATGCCACGGAAATAACGAAAGGCGGGGTCATCCCGCACCGTCACCCGATCTGTGCCGAACTTCACCATTGCCCGAGGGTTTTGTGGGGGGTCGTCAGCCGTAGGGAGGCTGCCCGCTGTCTCCTCGATGAACCCCGGTATCGTCTCGACGGAAATGGTCGCGACCGATGTCGCCGGTTTCATCTACCGGATAGCCATCTGACGCAACGCTATAGATACGCTCCTGGAAAGCATCACAAGGCGCATCGCCGCCCATTCGGCAGCACTGTTTTTCCATCTGGTCGCCGGCAAGGCCCAGCCGATTTTGGAGTGAGCCAATGACAGTCGCGTTTCTAAGCCAGCCGATGAACGTTGCCGACCCGGCCCATAGAGGCCCGGCTATCGGCGCCTTTACGCCTGCAGTCAAACCGGCGCCTGCGTTTGCGCAGACCGACCTGGTTGCATTGTCGCGCTATTTTTCGCTTCTGATGATGCGCAACATCACAAGCGATGGCTATGTCATCGAGGACCCGGCATCGCCCGGCGTCTTTTCGGTCCCCGGCTGCGTTATCGCCGCCCCCTCCTATCCAGTGAACACGCCAGGTATCGATCAGGACTATGTTTTCAACTGGGTCCGGGATGGAGCTATCACGGCCATCGAAATCGCGCTGGCCGACTTGCCGCCCGTTCCGGGCGGGGGCGTGCCGAGCCTCATCGACTATGTGAACTTCGCTGCGCTCTGCCAGGCAAATGCGAGAAATTCCGCGACCGTCACACTTGGCCATGCCTGCTTCACCGTCAGCGGCGAGGTTCGTCCGTGGTCTGAACAGAATGACGGGCCGGCCATTCAGTCGCTTGCGATCCTGACCTTGTTCGATAAACTGGACGGCGCCACGCAGACTATCGCCAGGCAATTGGTCGAGACCAACTTCTCCTATCTTCTCGAGGTTTACCAGGACAGGACCACGAATCTCTGGGAGGAATATGAGGGCTATTCCTTTTTCGCAAGGGCCGTACAGCTGCGCTTTTTCCGGGAAATTTCCCGAAACGTGATCGGTATTGCGGTGCCGGCCGGGGTGGCCGATGCCATCTCCTGGCTGGAACGCGAGCTCGCCACCCACTGGAATGGCCAGCTCTATGTGAGCGTTCTGGATGCCGCAGTGCAAGCCGGCTACGACGCGAACATCGATATCGTTTCTTCGGTCTGCTATGGCGGGATCGAGCCGACCGATACCAAGCTTCTGGCGACGGCGGCCATCCTGCGGCGCCAGTGGGCCGATCCTTCGTCCTCGAGCTACTTCCCGATCAATGGCGCCGACGCGTCCAAAGGGCTCGGCCCCCTCTTGGGGCGCTATCCAGGCGACCATTACGATGGCGATGTTGCGGCTCCGGTGCTCGGCGGGCATCCCTGGGCTCTGTGCACCGCCAACTTCGCAGAGTTTCAATATCGGCTCGCCAATGCCATCGAGGCCAGCGGCGCCATCCCTCTCGATCAGTTCTCCGAACCCTTCTTCGCGGAACTGGGGCTTGGCGCATCCAGCAGCGCCGCCGACGCGACAGCTGCCTTGCGGGCTTCGTCTGACAGCATGCTGCGCGCCATCGTCTATCACAGCGATCACTACGAACTGAGTGAACAGTTCGATGGAACCACGGGCTATGAGAAGAGCGTCAGGAACCTGACCTGGAGCTACGCCGCCTTTCTCTCGGCAGTCAGAGCGCGTTCTCATGCCGTCCCGGCCGCCAGTTCCAAGCCCGGGAACTCCCGCGGCCCGTGACGATCTCGGGCTTCTCGCGTGAAATCACGGTTGAGCCAGAGCAATGACAGGCAATGCGAAACGGCTTTCCACCATGAACAGCATAAAAACAAGGCGATAGATCGTGGAGGAGACACGGAAATGCTCTGGAGCGGCAGCAAAGGCCTGATGCGGCTTTCCCGGAATGATGGAGGATCCACGTGCTTTTTCCCCTCGAATCGACGCTGAAAGCCGACGCCAAGACCGTCGCAGGCTCTGGCGAATACGACGTCGTGATCGTCGGCAGCGGCATTTCCGGAGCAATCATTGCCAAGCAGGCTGCGGAAGCCGGCAAGCGTGTCCTTATGCTTGAGGCCGGAACCGGTGCCAATATCACTCTGGCCGGCTATGACGATCTGCTGACGACCTTCTATTCGGCAGTCTCCAAGGATAACCAGTCGCCATTTCCGGTGAACGCGAACGCGGCCATGCCCCGCAGCCCGAAGCTTCGCAAGCTGCAGGCGGGGGAAACCGACAGCTCGACCTATATTGTTCAATCCGGCCCTTATGTCAGCGACACGACCTATACCCGCATTTTCGGCGGAACGACGATGCACTGGGAAGCGAAAACGCCCCGCATGCTCCGCTCGGATTTTAAAACGCGCAGCATTTTCGGCCAAGGGCTGGACTGGCCGCTGAGCTTTGAGGAAATCGAGGATGATTACCGCCTGGCCGAGCGGGAAATCGGCGTATCGGCGAATGTCGAAGACCAGCAATATCTGGGGCAGACCTTCCCCGGCGACTATGTGTTTCCGATGCGTGGCCTGCCGCTGTCCTATCTGGACCAGCAGGTCAACAAGGGCATCGAAGGCACCAGTGTCGAACTTTGCGGCAAGACCTATCCCCTGAAGGTCAGACCCTATCCGCAGGGGCGCAACAGCATACCGAACCCGGCCTATGATGGCGGGAAGGGTTACCGTCCAATCGGCGCGGTCGATACGCATCAGGTCGAAGAGGGCGGTCGCTGCCAGGGCAATACCAACTGCGTGCCGCTCTGTCCCGTGCAGGCCCGCTACCATTCCGGCAAAACGCTGGCGAAGGCGTTCGCGAAAAACGCGAAAGCAGGCGAGCGGCTTGTCGAATTGCTCGCGCAGGCGGTCGCATCGAAGGTCGACATCGATCCGGATAACGGCAAAGTCCGCTCTCTGGAGGTGAAGGTTTACAAGGACCCGGCCTCCGCTGCTCACGAGACCATCACCGTGAAGGGCAAGGTCTTCGTGTTTGCGGCTGGCGCCATCGAAACGGCGCGTCTCATGCTGGCCTCCGGCCTGCGCAGTACCAGCGGCCTTGTCGGCCGCAATCTGATGGACCACGCCTATCTGCTGAACTGGGCGCTGATGCCGCAAATCTGCGGCACGATGCGCGGAACCAGTTCGACGGGCGGTATCGTCGATCTGCGGGATGGCCCTTTCCGGGAAAGGCAGGCCGCCTTCGCCATCGATATCCACAATGATGGCTGGGGCTGGGCCACGGGCGCGCCAACCTCCGACCTTCTTGAACTGGTGGATGATCGAAACCTGCACGGGGCGGATCTTCGGCGCGGCATGGTCGACCGGGTTTCGCGGCAGTTGCTGCTGGCATTCATGCTTGAGGTCATGCCCGACGAAAGCAATCGCATCACGGTGGATCCGCAATATACCGATGCGCTCGGCAATATGCGGCCGATCCTGTCCTTCACGGTTCCGGAATATACCATGAAGGGTGCCGCCTATGGCCGCCGGTTTGCGCGCACCGTCTTTGCGCGTCTGGGCGCGCAGGATCATACCCATTACGACCCCAGCGATTTCGGCTATGTGGCCTATGAGGGGCAAGGCTATGCCATTCGCGGCGGCAATCATCTGGCCGGCACTCATATCATGGGAACGACCAGGACCAATTCCGTGGTGGACAAGAACCAGCGCAGCTGGGACCACGAAAACCTATACCTCGTAGGCGGCGGCAGCATGCCGACGATCGGCACGGCCAATGTCACCTTGACGCTGGCCGCAATGTGTTTCCGAAGCAGCCGCGACATTCTGAAATATCTGCATTGAACCAAGACCGACACCAGGTGCGTGGAACGAACCGATGGATCGACGCAAGCCACGCGAAGCCGGCCTGTGCACGCAACCTATGTTCCATGGAGCCTGAGCATGTCTTCTTACAGCATTAGGACGCTCGATGAGCTGAAAGAGTTTCTCCACCGGGCGATGCAGCTCGAACATGCGACGATTCCGCCGTATTTGACGGCGCTCTATTCGATCAAGCCCGGCGTCAACCAGGACGCAACCCAGGTTTTGCGCGTGATTGTCGTGGAAGAGATGCTGCATCTGACCATCGCGGCCAATATTCTTAATGCCATCGGCGGCACGCCGGATCTTGCCAGGCCGGACTTCGCAGCCAGCTATCCCGCCTCCCTGCCGGACGGTGAGACCGATTTCGAGGTCGGCATCCAGGCTTTCAGCCGCGAGGCGCTGGCAACCTTTCTGAAGATCGAGCGGCCGGCCCAACGTCCCAAACAACTCGCTGGCAAGGGCCTGATACAGCGCAAGACCTCTGCGAACACCACCGCGCTTGGCAGCCACCCAAGGTACGAAGACCTCCATTTCTACAGTATCGGCGAGTTCTACTCGGCCATCGCGGAAGGCATCGAATACCTGGAAGCCGAAGCGCATCGGCAGGGAACAACCATTTTTACCGGCGACGGGTCGCGCCAGATCACCCCCGAATTCTATTATTCCGGCGGCGGCACCCTGTTTCCCGTGACCGATCGGAAAAGCGCCCTGGAAGCCATCGCGCTCATCATCGAACAAGGCGAAGGCGACGGCGGCGGCATCTACGACAATGACGAGCACGAACTGGCGCATTACTATCGTTTTGAGGAACTGGTCAAAGGCCGCTATTACCAGAAGGGCGACCAGCCCGGCCATCCCACAGGTCCGCAGGTGCAGGTCGACTGGGAAGGCGCCTATCCCATCAAAGCGAACCTGAAAGTGGCGGAAATACCCGAAGGCTCGGAACTGCGTGAGGCGGCGGCCGCCTTCAACGCGCGTTACGGCGAATTTCTGCAGCTTTTGACGCGTGCCTATAACGGCCAGCCGAGCCTGCTGCTGGAAGCAGTTCCGACCATGTTCGAATTCCGCAACACGATCCTCGAACTCATCCGCAATCCCCTGCCGAACCATCCTGGTATGAACGGCAGCCCCACCTATGAGATCCCCGGCAGTACCAAACAGGCAGCCCCCACGCGGCAGTCGGAGGTGATCGCATGAGCAACCGTTTCGAGGCATTTCTGGGCCTTTCCGTCGAATTGACAGCCTTCTCCCGCTTCGACCTTCTGGGAACGGGCTTGGCGGAACGCTATCTCGCCACGCTCGACAAGGTGGTCGGCGTCGAGATCACCGACACGCTGCTGGCGGCCTTCGTCGCCCTGCCGCCTGCGGAAGGCGAGGCCCGTATCAAGGCGGTGCGCACGACTATCCTGGGCAACGAATTGCTGGGAGACGTGGCCCGCGCGCTGATCAAGCTCTGGTATTCCGGCACTTGGTTCGAGCTGCCCTTAGCCTGGATGGAACGCTTCGGCTCGAGGCCCGCGGATACCACCTTTGTCGTTTCTCCCGATGCTTATGTCGAGGGTTTGCTCTGGAAGGCGATCGGAGCCCACCCCGCAGGCGCTAAGGCGCCGGGTTTCGGCTCGTGGGCGTTTCCGCCGAAAATTCCGGCTCTTCCGGAGCTCGATTCCAAAGCCTGATGCCACTTCCGTTTGTTTCAAAGAACTGGAGCATAGCCATGACGACACAGCTGCATCGACTGACGCCCGCCAAGGTCTGGCTGGGGGTCATCCCCACGCTCTGGTGGAATGATGATTTCATCAACATCGATATCGGCATCCCCTACGAGCAGGCCCTGAGTGAAATGGCGCTCGCCGGCTATGTCGGCTGTGGCGTCGGCCATAAATACCCGACGGATCCGAAAATATTGCGATCCGCCCTCGAACTCCGGGGATTGCGGATTTCCGAGCCTTGGGTGAGCACTTACTTCACCATCAAGGCGATGAAGCGTCATACATTGGACAATGTCGATGCTCAGCTCGACTTCCTCGAAGCCATGGAAGGTGGCAGCGACGACCCGCGCAGGGCCGATCTGGTCGTCTCCGAGTTCGGTCGGGCGGTCAATCCGCTTCCGGTCGCCCTGTTCCCGAATTGCCCCAACTTCTCCGAGGACGAGTGGAAATATCTGATCGAAGGCTTGCATGAGGCGGGAGAGAAGGCCAGGGCCCGTAAAAGGCGGCTCTGCTATCACCCGCATCTGGGAACTGGGGTGATGAAGACGGAAGCGATCCACCGGCTGATGGACGAGACGGATCCTCGCCAGGTCAACATGCTTCTCGATACAGCACACCAGGCGGCTGCCGGTGTCGATCCGCTGGCGCTGGCGAGAAAGTACGCCCACCGCATCAAGCATGTTCACCTGAAAGACATTCGCGCCAAGGTGGTTGCGGATATTCACGACAAGGGCTTGTCCTTCCAGCAAGGTATCGAGGCGGGGATCTTTACCGTCCCGGGTGATGGCTCCATCCGGTCTTTTCCGGAAATCCTCGATGCCTTGGCCGCGGCGGATTTCGCCGGTTGGATCTGCGTCGAAGCTGAGCAGGACCCTGCCCAGGCCAATCCGCTGCAATATGCGAAAATGGGCCGCGAATATCTGCGCGAGCTTCTCGGATGGTAGCCCGGGCGCGGCGTTTATTTCAGCCCGATGGCGGTCGAGACGCGGGAGGTCTCGCTCGATGTCCGCCAAGAATCATCCTGATCTCAGGGCAATCCGGAAAGATGCCGAAAGGACGAACAGAGTCGATATCACAATACAATATCTTTTTATTCCAAATGGATATCTGGAGCGATGAAGATGGAAGACGCATTCAAGCGAGATATATATTTCAGCTTCTTTATGTTTACAGCGGATTTGCGGCCGAATGACTCCGGCTACACCCAGATTCTCATTCGGCATCTGAAGGCCCTTGCGGACATCGGCTATGCTGGCTTCGATGTGCATATTGCCCCAGGGCCTCCCAATGTCGGCCATCAGGCCGAGGTCGAGAGCTATGTCCGCCTCAAGAAGGCGTTCGATCAGGCCGGCTTCCGGGATGTGAAGTTCACAACCAATGTGGGGACCACGCGAACCTTCGATCCGACCTCGCCCTACGAGGAACAGCGCAGGCAGGCTCTGTCCTACCTCAAATCGCGGGTCGATATCACCTCGGTACTGGGTGGGGAGGATACGATCATGTCGGGGCCGTTCCTCTATCCCTATGGTATCTTTCCGTTGACCGATGACGGTGAACAGATCTGGAGCGACGCGCTTCAGGATTGGATAAAGCCACGATTCGCAGCGGCGCGCTCCATCTTCCAGGAGCTGGCGCAATACAGTTCCGAGAAGAAAGTGAAGCTCGCCATCGAGCCCGTCAAGAACTGGGAAACGCCGGCGCCGACCATGGTCTCGCAAGCGCTGGATTTCCTCGAAGACGCAGACATTCCCGTCTGTGGCGTTACGATCGATACGGCCCAGGTGGTGATGGAAAGCCAAGGCCCGGCAGTCTTCAAGAAAAATGTCGCCCGTGCCGCACGGCAGAGCCGGCTGAATTACGTTCATATCTCCGCACCGGACCGGGGTGCTGTCGAAGACAGCTGGATTCCCTGGGAGATTATGCTGGGCGAAATCGAGCCGGTCTATTTCGGCCCCTATCTCGTCGAAGTCTTCAACGCGATTCCCCCCTTCGAGAGCTCGATGAGAATGACGCGCAGACGCTTCTGGCGGCCCGGCGAGGATGAGCCCGCGGCGGGCGTCGACAGTGCCTACGACGTTGCGCGTGCCGCCCTGAGGACGTTGACCGAGAAGATTGCGTCCCACGGTCGCCGACCTCGTTCGTGACGGCGCTCAGCCGCGCATGTCGGAACAACCCGAGGGCGCCGGAGAGCCCTCATCTGCGAGGTGGCAATCCCCGAAAGGGCACCTCCATCCAGCACCGGGCCCGCATGGAGGCAATCCTGCCTGGCCGCCCTGCCCGATTGAACGTCAGACTTCAGGAAAAGACCTTGAACCAGGGAGATACCTATGGTGGCGCAATTGCCGGATCCCATTAAAATCGTCAGGCGAGCAGGCGATGTCCGTATCCATACTTTCATTTCGTCGTTCACCGACGACAATATCGCCAATGCAACACACATAATCGAAAGCAGGAACAAGCTCGTTCTTGTCGATGGCCAATTCCTCGTTCCCTACGCGCTGCAGTTCAGGGAATATGCCGCCGGCATCGGCAAGCAGATCGAACGGATTTACCTGTCTCACAGGCATCCCGACCATTGGTTCGGCTTGGGAGCGGCATTTAGCGACATTCCGATTTTTGCATTGCCGGAAACCATCGCGTTCCTGAAGCAGCATGGGGAAGATTCCCTGAAAGACCATTGGAAAATGGGAAACCTCGCGCCGAAGAACCTGATAATTCCCGAACAAACCGTCCGCGCCGGCGAAGAAATCATCGACGGTGTCAAATACGTATTTGATGAAGTGGTCGATACGGAGATCGATTTTCTTCTGACTATAGGTCTTCCGGAAGTCGGCGTTTTTATTGCGCAAGACCTGATATATAGCGGAACGCATCTTTATCTCACAAAATATATGGAGCATTGGATTGGTATTTTGCAGCATATTCTGCTGTCTGACTACGAAGTTTTCCTTCCAGGCCACGGATTTCCGGCCGACAAAAATGAAGTTGCTAGGAATATTGAGTATTTGTCCGTTGCCATGGAGGCCGTTGGCAAGGGCCTTGTAAACGATGCTTTCAAGCAATTCATGCTCGAAAGATTTCCAGAACGAAAATGCCCTGCAATATTTGATATATACATGCCGCGACTGTTCGATAACGCGAGCGAATTCTAATATATTTTCATTGCCGTCAACGGGGGAACCTTTGAACCATGGGCGAGAAATACACGGTTGGACAATATCTGGTCGACAGACTTTATGAGTTGGGTCTGCGGCACCTGTTTTCCATAGCTGGCGATTATTCGATCGAATGGGTGAACAGCTATGTCGAGAAAAGCGGTATTCAGGTCATAGAAGAGGTCAATGAACTGAATGCCGGCTATGCGGCTGACGGCTATGGGCGACTGAAAGGAATTGCTGCACTGTGCGTTACCTATTCCGCAGGTGCGCTTTGCACAACAAATGCGATCGCCGGATCGTACGTCGAGAAAGTGCCGGTTGTTCTGATCAACGGGGCGCCAAGCATCAAGAAAACGCTGACATTCGAACAGACCGGCTACAGTTCGCATCACTTCATCAGTGGACGGGAAACGGATCGGCAGGTGTTCGAGTACATAACGGCCGCTGCAGTCCGCATCGATAGCCCTCATCTTGCGCCAATGCTCATAGACTATGCGCTGACGCAATGCATCTCGGAAAGACGTCCGGTCTATATCGAGTTGCTGGAGGATATGGTCGACCTGGAATGCACGCGTCCGTCGAATGCATTGCGAGCGGCGGCCGTCATATCCGACGAAGTCAGTCTAAATCAGTCGCTAGCGCAAATCAGCGAAAGACTGCAAAATGCCACCAAACCCCTGATCTGGATCGGTGTCGAGATCGACCGGTTCGGCCTTCACCAGCAGGCGGAGCGACTCATCCAGCAACTCAAGATCCCCTACGTCACCGAGTTTTTGAGCAAGGCCATCCTGTCGGAAGACGATGCCCAATTCGCAGGGGTGTTTGATGGCAAATCATCGTCACCCTATGTCCAGTCCCTGGTGAAAGACGCCGACTTCGTCTTGGCGCTGGGCGTCTGGTTGACGGACATCAATGATCTCGGCTGGCCGATCGATCTCGATAAAACCGCGTTCGCCTCCTGGGATACGTTGAAATATGGCACGAGCTTCAACGCACAGGTTTCGCTGGTGGATCTCGTCAACGGCTTGATTGATAGAAGGCTGACATGCAAAGCCCAAAGTCTTCCGGCGAAAACAGCCGAGCAAGCGCCTGTGATGCCGGCAGACGAACTGACGTATCAGGGTTTCTACGATTTCATTCAGCATCAGATCGACGGAAATACTATCGTTGGTGCAGACGCGAGTCTGAACTATTTCGGCAGCATGCTTCTTGACGTGAGCGCTCGCCGCGGTTTCATCGTTCAATCATCCTATTCGGCGATCGGTTATATTGGGCCGGCCGCGACAGGGATTTCTCTGGCCAAGCAAGATAAGCAGAGGCTGATTGTCTTTTCGGGCGATGGCGGGTTTCAGATGACCGCTCAATGCCTGGCGACACAAACCCGTTTCAATCTCAACCCGATCATCTTTGTGATGGACAACGGGATCTATGGCGTGGAGCAATGGCTTGCCGATGCATCGGTTTTCCATGGTAACAAGCCGTTCTACAAGTCATGCATCCTGCATCGATGGAATTACAGCAAGTTGGCCGAGGTCTTCGGCTGCCGAGGCTGGAAGGTGCACACCTATGGCGAACTGGCGGAAGCCATCAATGGCGCCAAGGAAAACCTGAACAGTCCGTCCATCATCCAGGTTCTCGTGCCCCAGCGGTCGATCCCCGAAAATGCGAACTGGAAAGACAGCTAGAACCATTTCCGATCTCGAAGAGCGGAGGCACAGGCCGCCAGGTGGGCCCGAAACAGGTATTTTGGGGATCGTTGGTTGCGGGTGGGCCGGCTCTACCGGGAAGGTCGCGTTACGATGCGATAGGTAAGGGCCGGCGCAACGGCCGCCGGCCCGTTTGCTCCTCAGCTCCAGGCGTGCAGCGGCGGATTCTCGCCGTTCAGGAAATATTTGCCGAGGATGGCATATTTCCAGCGAACGGGATCATGCAGCGTATGGGTGCGGGCATTGCGCCAATGGCGGTCGAGGCCGTGTTCGGCGAGCGTCGAGCGCGTGCCGGCCAGTTCGAACAGCTTGTTGGTGGCAAGAATGGCGATTTCCGTCGACAGGATCTTCGCTTCTGCGGTGACGATCTGGGCTTCGGCAACGGTGTCAGCGTTCGGGTCGAGCACCGCCCGGTCGATGGCGTAGCCCGCCTTTTCCAGCAGGGCCTGCGCTGCATGCAGCCGCAAGGTCAGGTCGCCGATCGCCTGGATCGTATAGGGATCGTCCCAGGCGTTGTCGACACCGGAATCGACCCATGCGCGGCTCTTGGTGCGCACGAAGCTGACGGTCTCGTCGATCGCGGCCTGGGCGATGCCGGTATCGACGGCGACCTGGATGATCTGGAAGATCGCCCCATCGGCCGTCGGAACCTCATAGCCCTTGTAGCCGGGCACCAGATGCGTTTTCGGCACCTTGACTTTGTTGAGCAGCACTGTCCCCGAAAGGGTCGTGCGCTGGCCGAAGGACGACCAGTCGTCGATCACCGTAAGTCCTTCGGCGCCCCGATCGGCGATCGCATACCAGGCCCGGCCCTCGTCGTCGAGGGCGACGATCGGCACAAGATGCGCGAGCAGCGCGCCGGACGAATAGAACTTCTGGCCGTTGACGATGACATGATCGCCAGCATCGGCGAATCTCGTTTCGAAATCCACCGCCCGCTTGGAGCCGAATTCCGAGAAGGCGTTGCCGAAGCGTGTGCCCTTGAGCACTTCGGCGAACAGCAGCTTCTGCTGCTCTTCGTCCGAAACGGTGCGGATCGCGGCCACCACTCCCAGATGGTTCTGCGCGACCTGCCCGATGGAGCTATCGGCAGCCGAGATGATCTCTATCACCTTGGCTAGCGTCGCATAGGACACTTCCGGACCGCCGAATTTCTTCGGGACATTGATCGACCACAGCCCGCTTTGCGAAAAGGCGTCCAGTTCCTTGGCCGGCCAGATCCGGTCGCGGTCCCTCAGGGCCGACTCCTTGACGAACTCGGCGGCAAGCGCCTTCGCGACGGCGATTGCTTCGGCATCGGTCTTGATGACGTGGGCGGGTTCAGCCGGACGAGGGACCGGCGGCACCGCCTTTGCGGCATTCTCGGTATTGACGTTGGACAGTGTCATCGACGTTTCTCCTCTTGGATTTCAGGGTTAGCTGGCAAGCGCCGGGATCGCCGGATCGACGGCCTTCTTGCCGAGGTAGAAGGACTTGATGTCGTCGCGCTCGCGAAGGTCGCGGGCATCGCCCGAAAGCACGGCCACGCCGTTTTCAAGGATGGTGGCGCGATCAGCATATTTCAGGGCGACGGCGGAGTTCTGCTCCGCGACCAGGATCGACAGTCCCTCGTCACGGTTGAGACGCCGCAGGGTGCGGAAGATGTCCTGGACTATTATCGGTGCCAGCCCCATGGAGGGCTCGTCGAGCACGAGCAGGCGCGGCCGCGACATCAGCGCCCGGGCAATCGCCGTCATCTGCTGTTCGCCGCCCGATGTCAGGCCGGAAAGCGCCTGCCGCTTCTCCTTCAGCCTGGGGAAATGCGTGTAGACCTTCTCGATATCCCGGGCGATTTCCGCACGGCTGCTGCTGGCGCCGAGACCGCCGGAAACGAGGTTCTCCTCAATCGTCAGGCTGCGGAAGCAATGCCGGCCTTCGAGAACCTGAACGAGCCCGGCGCGCACCAGGTTGGCCGGGCTCGTCCTCGTGACATCGAGGCCCTCGAACCGGATGCTGCCGGAAACGATCTGCCCGCGTTCGGCAGGCAGGAGATTGGATACCGCCTTCAGCGCCGTCGTCTTGCCGGCACCGTTGGCACCCAGCAGCGCCAGGATTTCGCCCCGCTTCAAGGTGAAGCTGACGCCGTCGAGCGCTGTGATGGCGTGATTATACGTCGCCTTCACACCGGCAACACTCAGAAGGACATTCTCTTGAGCCACGATCGTGTTCCTATCCGCTTGCAAAAGGGCGATTGAAAAGAGAGGCGCGGGGCTGGTTGTGAGGGAAGACAGCCACCCCCGCGGATCCTCGAGGCCGCGCGAAATGCGCAGCCTTGAGGGATCAGTTGGTCGCCGTTTCTGCGTCTTCAGCGCTGCGCAGCTTGATGCCCTTTTCGGCGGCATAGGCTTCCGACGACTTTTCGATGATCGGCCGCAGCAGCGCCCAGTCGGGTGCGATCCAGTCGGAAACCACGTTCCACTTGGCGCCGTCCCACTGTTGGAAGGTCACGTAGCCGTTGCCCTCGTGATTGTCCCAGGTGACGTTAATCGAGTGGAACAGGCCCTTGGCGCCGAGTGCCTCGACACGGGCAGGATCAAGCTGAAGATGTTCGAAGCCCCAGCGCACTTCGTCGCCCGTGAGAGTCCGCTTGCCGAACTTCTCCTGCGCGATGCGAATAGCCTCGACATTCAGGATGCCGTTGACGATGCCGAGATTGTGGTAGACCGAGCCGATGCGCTTCTTGTCTTCCAGGTTGCCCTTGCCGGCGTCGTAGATCGTCTTGACGATCTCCTGCACCACAGGATATTCAGCCCCCGACGCTTGGGTTGTGATCGCGGTATAGCCCTTGGCGGCCTCGCCGGCCGGAATGGCGTCCTCTTCGGAATTCGACCAGACATTGCCGATGATGTGATCGACCGGGAACCCGGTCTTGGCGGCGGTCTTCAGCGCCACCGGATTCATGACGCCCCAGCCGCGCAGAACGACGTAATCGGGCTTGGCGCGGCGGATTGCCAGCCATTGCGACTGCTGCTCGTTGCCCGGATGCGGCACTTCGATCTGCTGCAGTTCAAAGCCATATTTCTGCGCCAGCAATTCGTAGATCGGGATCGTCTCCTTGCCATAGGGCGAGCCGTGATACAGCACGGCGATCTTCTTGCCCTTCAGGCTTTCCAGACCGCCTTCCCTGGAGGCGATGTAGTTCACGATGCCAGACGTCTCGCTGTAGGGGTTGAGCAGCAGCGGGAAGACATAAGGGAAGACGCGACCATCGGTGGAATCCGTGCGGCCATGGTTGATGGTGATCAACGGCACCTTGTCGGCCGTGATGCGGTCGATCATCGCATAGGCGATGCCCACCGAAAGCGGGTTCCAGGCCGCCACGTTCGGATTGCTCTTCAGCCGTTCGTAGGCCTCGACGCCGCGCTCGACTTCGTACTGGGTCTCGGCTTCCGACCAGGTCAGCTTGACGCCGTTGACGCCGCCATCACGGGTGTTGACGAGGTTGAGATAATCGATAAAGCCGCCGAAGAAGCCGGTACCGCCGGCCGCATAAGGTCCGACCCGGTAGCTCTGGAGGGGAAAGTATTGCTCGTCGGCATGGGCCGTCGGCAAGGCCACCGTGAGGGCGAGGCCTGCGGCCAGCACGGCCGCTTTGAAGTTGCTGAGGATCGTCATTTCTGGACACACTCCGGGTATCGACCGGGCAAGGCACCGGTTCTGGGGTTGATCTGATGAAGGTTGACTGCGGATACGGAGCATATTCGCTCCGGACTGGTCAGGTCCGCCTGACAGCGGAACCTATGCGTCTTCGGATCCGGTCCCAGAGGGCGACGAGCCCGTCCGGTTCGAGGATCAGAAACAGGATGATGAGCGTGCCGAGCACGATGCGCTGGCTCATGTCGAGCACGCCCGAATCGAACACGTCGCCGAGCAAAAACGAGCCCGCCCGCGACAGGAAAAGCGGAAAGACGACGATCAGCGCGGCACCGAAGAAGGCACCTCGGATCGAGGCGAGCCCGCCGATGATGACGATGAACAGAGTCTGGAACGATCGGTCGAGATTGAAACCAGCCGGTTCCACCGTGCGCAGGTAGGCGAAAGCCCATAGCACACCGGCGACGCCGATGATGAAGGACGAAATCGCAAAGGCGAGCAGCTTGGTCTTCAGCACGGGAACGCCGATGATCTGGGCCGCCGTTTCATTGTCGCGCACGGCGATAAAATTGCGGCCGGTCTGCGAATTGACGAGGCGATGGGCCAGAAACGTCAGCACCACGACGACGCTCAAGGCGAAATAGTAGCGCCCGACGGGACCTTCGAAGACAAAGCCCGCAACCGAGAGCGCCGGGGCATCGATGACACCGGAGGCCGAGTCATTGGAGAACCAGCCAAACTTGGTCAACGCCCATTGCACGAAAAACTGCGCCGCAAGGGTCGATACCGCGAGGTAGAAACCCTTTAGACGGAGGCTTGGGAGGCCAAACACCAGACCGATGGCAGCAGCGGCAAACCCGGCCAGCACGATGCTGGCGATCAGCGGCAATCCATCGATCCTGAGATTGAAATTGAAGGCAGCGAACGCACCGACCGCCATGAAAGCGGCGCTGCCTAGCGACACCTGGCCCGCATAGCCCGTCAGGATGTTGAGCCCGAGGCCGGCAAGACTGAGCGCCAGGAAGGGCAGAAGGATGGCTTCGAACAGGTAGCTCGATCCCAGAAGTGGAACAGCGACATAGGCGATCGCAAGCAATGCCGATGGCACGGCCCACGTTGCGGGGAAATGGTAATGCGGGAGATCGGAGTCGATCACGGACATGTCTCAGACCCTTTCAACAAGCTTCTGGCCGAAAAGCCCGGAAGGGCGAACAAGCAGGAAGGCGAGCGCGATCACATAGGCAAACCAGCCCTCGATACCGCCGCCGAAATATTCGCCGATATAGACTTCGGCCAGCTTCTCGGATGCGCCGATCAACAGCCCGCCGACGATGGCGCCGAGGATCGAATCGAACCCGCCGAGGACGAGCACCGGCAGGGCCTTCAGCACGATCAGCGATAGCGAAAACTGCACGCCGACGCGTGCGCCCCAGAGAAGGCCTGCGACAAGGGCGACCAGCCCTGCCGCCGCCCAGACTGTCGCCCAGATCCAAGGCAGCCGAAGCCCGACGGCGAGGGCTGCAAACTGATCGTCCGCCACGGCGCGAAAACCGAGCCCGATGCGGGTATAACGAAAGAAAACGGACAACAGCGCGACCAGCCCCCCCGCGACAACCGCCGCGAAGATATCGAACTGGCTGATGAAGACGCCGCCGACATCGAAGGGCAGATCCTCGATGCCGAGATCAAGCCCATGCACTTGCGTGCCCCAGATCAACTGCGCCGCTCCCTCGATGATGTAAGATAGGCCCAGCGTCGCCATGAACAGCGTGATCGGCGGCTTGTTGGTCAACGGCCGCAGCACGGTGCGCTCGACGGCGGCGCCGATCAGGACCATGATGGCGAACGTGATGAGAAAGGCGAACGGGAAGGAAACGCCGCGTTCGGTCAGGCTGACGAATGTCAGCGCCGCAAACAGCAGCATGGCTCCTTGCGCGAAATTGAGCACGCCCGAGGTCTTGTAGATCAGCACGAAGCCAATCGCGACCATCGAATACATGACGCCCGACAGGAGACCGCCGACGAGGACCTCGGTAAAGAACAGCCAGTCGAAATCGGCCATCAGATTCCCTCCCCGTCTTCATTTTCTGGCGCGACCCCAAGATAGGCGTCAATGACGCGCTGATCGCGCTGGACCTCGTCCGGCGGGCCATCGGCGATCTTGCGACCGTAGTCGAGTACGGCGACGCGGTCGGACAGCCCCATGACGACGCCGATGTCGTGTTCAATTAAAACCACGGTGGTGCCGAATTGATCACGGGCGGCGCGCACGAAGCCGGCCATTTCGTTCTTCTCCGTCACCGTCATGCCGGCCATTGGCTCGTCGAGCAGCAGGATGGCCGGCTCGGCAACAAGTGCACGGGCAAGTTCGACCCGCTTCTGCAGGCCATAGGGAAGCGTTCCGGCCAGGCGGTCCCGAACTTGGGTCAAATGGAGGAATTCGAGAATGCGCGCGGCCCGGTCGCGGGCATCGGCGTCTTCGCGGCGCGACAGGCCGACGCCCGCGATCTGGCCCAAAAAGGAGGAGCGGACCGCGTGAGCGCGGCCGGAGACGACATTGTCGAGAACACTCAGGCCTTTGAACAGGGCCAGATTCTGGAAGGTGCGGGCAATACCCAGGCGGGCGAGTTCCTGGGTCGGCACCTGGCCATAGCGCTTCCCTTCAATCCGGACATGGCCGCGATCGGGCCTGTAGATTCCGCTGACGACATTGATCAGCGAGCTCTTGCCTGCACCATTCGGCCCGATGATCGCCCTGATTTCTCCCCTGCGCAGGGAAAGGTCAATATCGCTCAGCGCCACGACGCCGCCGAAGGAGAGACTGATGCCCGATAGTTCGAGCGCGCCGTCACGCCATCCATCTTCAGGCGCCTCGTCGCCGGGGGCACGCGCCTCGCGAGCCGCGAGATGCTCCTGAACATCCGGCGGAATGGGCGCCGAACCCAGGCCTCCAAAAGCGTATGTCATTGCGTGCATGCCCGTCTCTCCAGATTCATTTCGCGCCGTGTCCCCGCGCAGATGCCGCAAGGCACGGTTTCCCCTTCGCGGGCCGTCAAAGGCCGCGTCGCAATCGCAATGGCGGCCCTGATCGGGCCACCGTTGCCGATGACGGATTATTCGGCAGCGACAGCAGTCGCGATCTCGGCCTCTTCAAGCTCGCGGATCAGCGGGATGACGTGCTTGCCGAAATAGTCGACTTCTTCCTGGAAATGCAGGAAGCCGAGCAGAATGAGATCGGCGCCGGCGCGCTTGAGGTTGACGACCCGTTCGGCCACCTGGCGTGGCGTGCCGATCAGGTTGGAACGGAACCCGTCATTGTACTGGACCAGGTCGTCGAACGAGGATTTTGCCCAGTTGCCCTCGCCCTCAGGCGATGACTTGCCAGCGTTCTTGACCTCGTGACCGAAGGCATTGACCGCTTCCGGATTGGCCTTCTCGATGATTTCGGCAAGTACAGCCTTTGCCTCTTCCTCGGTCTCTCGGACGATTGCAAAGGCATTGACGCCGACACGAACCTTGTGGCCGTTGGCCTTCGCCTTTGCCTGGATGTCCTCGACCTGCTTGCGGATTTCCTCCGGCGTGTTGCCGTTGGTGAAATACCAGTCTGAAACGCGCGAAGCCATGTCGCGAGCCGCGCGCGAGGAGCCGCCCTGGAATATTTCCGGCTGCGGATCGATCGGTTTCGGCTTCAGGGAATAATTGGTGAAACGATAGAAGTCGCCGTTGAACGAAAAGTTATCTTCGGTCCAGATGCCGCGAAGTGCCCGGATGAACTCCTCCGAGCGGCGATAGCGTTCATCATGGTCAAGCCAGTGCTCGCCGATCGCATGGAACTCGCCGCGGAACCAGCCGCTGACGACATTGACGGCGACGCGACCATTGGTCAGATGATTGATCGTGGCGATCTGTTTGGCGGCCAGCGCCGGATTCCAGGGACCCGGCAGGATGGCGGCAATGACCTTGAGCGACGTCGTCGATTCCAGCAGCGCATGACTGAACGAAACCGACTCATGCTGGTACTCGGCCCCGTAGCCCGCCGTGAAGCGTATCTGGCTCAGCGCATAGTCGAAGCCGCTGGCTTCGGCGATCTGCGCCAGCTTGCGGTTGTACTCGATGGTCCAGTTGGTCCGCTGCTCGATATTGGAAATGACAAGTCCGCCCGAGACATTGGGCACCCAATAGGCAAATTTGACCGGCTCTCTGTTCGCGTAAGACATGATATTCTCCCTCTTCAATTTTAGGCGGAAGCCGCGACAAGCGCCGGGCGATGACCGGCAACACTGGCGGACTGGGTTTGATCGTTAGCGGAAACAGCCTGCGCGAGTTCCGACACGGCGCGTTGAATGCGCGCGTCAACCGCAGGATTGCTGATCTCGTATCCGCTGAAATCGGCTTCAGTGGCATAGATGGCGGTGGGCAGCGTGAACGCGTTGAAGAAGCCGAACAACGGCCGCAACTGATGCTCAGTCATCAGCCCGTGCAGAGGTGTTCCACCTGTCGCTGCGAGAATGATGCGCTTGCCGGTGAGCGCCCGGTAATCGACAAGATCGAATAGATGTTTCAACGCGCCGGTATAGGATGCGCGGTAGACCGGAGAACCGACGACGAGCACGTCAGCCGTCTCGACAGCATCAATGATCGCGCGCCCTTCCTCATCGAGCTGGTCGGCACGCAGGGCCTTGAAAAGAACCGGCGCAGCGTTCACCAGCTCTATTATCCGACCGCGCCCTCCCAGCCGGTCCACAGCCAGCGAAACAATGGACTCGACAAGCGAGGCCGTGCGCGAAGGTCTTTTGACATTCCCCGAGAGACCGAGGATGGTTGGACCAGTCATTTGAGTTTCCCGTAATTAAACACTATCTCTATAAATTGTATATATAATAGGGCTTGGACAGGAATGAATTTTCAAAAGAGGCGACAGAATTGAAAAACGCCGCTCTCTTTTCCGCATGGAAGCGAGCGGGTCAACTCACGCGGGCTGCTGTGAAGTCATGGTGAGGCCTGCGCTAGCCACGTCCTTCGCTTGCGCTCGGTGCAATCCCGTTGCGACGAATTGCGTGCCCATTAACGTGGGGCAGTCCCAGTCGTGCGGCCGAACGTGTCCAGCGCGGCGGAAACCGGTTCGATCCGCTACATAACGCGGATGCCCGCCAAAAAGCGGTCGTTTGACCGAACGTTCCGGCATGTGGCTGTCGTTTCCTTCAGCTTGACCGGATGGTTCAATGGTAGGTTCGGCAGGCCCAGTAACCGAAGCTGCAGGCTTCTTCCAGGTGCGGATAGCCGGACATGCTGAACGTATAGATGCCGATCTGGCGCTATTGAGGGCGAGACGCGCATCACCGGAAGCGTCTCGCTAAACCTAAAAAAATGGAACAGCATTGCAAGACAAACCAATTATCAGGAATTATTTATCTCCATAAAAACTATCGGATATATGATCCTAACGTCGTCACGGTTCCGAGAAAGCCCCGGGTTCGGTCGGAAACCACAAAGTCAAACGGCGGGAGATTAATATGTCCGTAACACGACGCTTGTTCGTAACGACGGCGGCCGCAGCCGCTGTTCTCATCAGCACCAGTTTCAGCGCAGCCTATGCGGCTGACGTGACGCTTAATGTCGGATACCAGCCGATCGTCGAGCCATCGCGGGTTCCGCAAGCCGACGGCACCTACGAGAAGGTGACCGGAGCCGCCATCAACTGGCAGAAGTTCGACGGCGGTGCCGACGTGATCGCGGCGGTGGCTTCCGGCTCGATCGATATCGGTTATGTCGGCTCGTCGCCGCTTGCTGCCGCCGCAAGCCGGGGGCTTGAGATCCAGACTATCTTCGTCGTCGGACTGATCAGCGAAGCAGAAGCGCTGGCCGTCAAGGGCATCAGCAAGCCGGAGGAACTCGCCGGCAAGAAGATCGCCACACCGTTTGTGTCCACCGCCCACTATAGCTTGTTGACGGCGCTGAAGCACTGGAATGTCGATCCGAAATCTGTCGAGATCCTCAACCTGCGCCCGCCGGAAATCGCCGCAGCCTGGTCGCGCGGCGATATCGACGGTGCTTACGTCTGGGATCCGGTTCTTGCCGAGCTGAAGAAATCCGGGACAGTGCTCGCAACGTCAGCGGACGTCGCGAAGTGGGGTGGTCCGACCTTCGACGCCTGGATCGTCAGCAAGAAGTTCGCCGACGCTCACCCTGACATCGTCACGGCTTTCGTGAAAGTGACCGGCGACGCCTACGCCTCCTACCGCACCAATCCGGACGACTGGAACGCCAACTCGGCTGCCGCCGAGAAGATTGCCAAGCTGACGGGCGCCAAGCAGGACGAAGTTCCGGCCTTGCTCAAGGGCTATTATTTCCCCTCCCTGGAAGAACAGGCCGGCGCCGACCTGCTCGGTGGCGGCACGGTCAAGGCCGTCGCCGAAACGTCGGCCTTCCTGTTCGAGCAGGGCAAGATCCCTTCGGTCCTGCCGGACTACTCGCCCTATGTCTCGACCCGCTGGGTCACAGAAGCAGCCAAACTTTCCTTCTGACAAAACTAAACAACCGGCCAGGCACCCTTGGGGACGCCTGGCCCTTCGAAAGCCTTTGCTGTGAGCATTCTTTCCTTCGAAAATGTATCCTTGGACTACGGCGCAGCCGCAAAAACCGGGAAGCTGGTTCTCGGCGCGATCAATCTATCCCTTCGCGCTGACGAGTTCGTCGCCGTCATCGGCCGATCGGGTTCGGGCAAGACCAGCCTTCTCAATCTGGCTGCGGGTTTCATTGCGCCCAGCAACGGCCGCATCGCCATCGACGGCGTGACCATCGACAGGCCGGGTGCGGACCGCGCCGTCGTTTTCCAGGACGATGCGCTATATCCCTGGCTGAACGCCCGCGACAACATTGCCTTTCCGCTGGCACTCCGATCCGTTCCGCGAGCCGATCGTTTCGAGGCGGCGGAAAAGTTGCTGAACCATGTCGGGCTTCCCGGCGCCGGCGACAAGAAGATATGGGAACTCTCTGGCGGCATGCGCCAGCGTGTCGGCATCGCTCGCGCACTCGCATCGAGCCCCCGGTTTCTCCTCCTTGACGAGCCGCTTGGCGCGCTTGATGCCCTGACGCGCGGAAAGATGCAGGAACTGCTCCTCACCATCTGGTCGCAAAGTGGTGCCGGCGTTCTTCTGATCACGCACAGCATCGAGGAAGCCCTGCTCCTTGCGACCCGTGTCGTCGTCCTGTCACCCGATCCGGGGCGCATCGCAGCCGATATACCCGTGAGCTTCGGCCGGGAAGTGCTGGCAGGACAGCCCGTGCGCACCATCAAGAAACAGAATGCGTTTCATTCGCTTCAGGAAACCCTGACCGACCTCATTCACGACGAACAGGCAGAGCGTGCCGCATGACAGTGTCCACGGAAACCTACATTGCCGCCGGCAGCCTCTCTGGCAGCAACGATCAAAGCCGCAGACAGCGCCGTACCTTTCCGACGATCATGATTTCGCTGATGACCGTCGCGGCACTGATCGCTGGCTGGACAGCGCTGTCGCTCTATCAGATCATCTCGCCAATCTTCCTCCCCTCGCCGCTCTCGGTCGGACGATCATTCGTCAATCTGGTGACGGTCGGCTTTGTTGATTCAACCCTTGCACAGCACACCGGAGCCAGCCTTCTCCGTATTTTTGCGGCCCTCTTCGCTTCCGTTTTTATTGGCATTCCGGTCGGCCTCGCGATCGCCTCGAGCCGCGTCGGCAAGGGCATCTTCGACCCTATCGTGGAATTTCTGAGACCCTTGCCGCCGCTTGCCTATCTGCCGCTGATCATCATCTGGGTCGGCATTGGCGAGACGTCGAAAATCGTTGTCATCTCGCTGGCTATGCTGCCTGCGATCATTCTTTCGACCGTCGCGGGCGTGAAGTCCGTTTCCAGCGACAGGATCAATGCAGCCCGCTCCTTCGGCGCGACCACCGCCCAGGTCCTGCGTCACGTCACACTCCCGAGCGCCCTTCCCTCGATCCTGACCGGCGTAAGGATCGCGCTTGGTGCAGGATGGTCGACGCTCGTTGCCGCGGAGCTTGTCGCAGCCACGCGGGGCCTCGGATTCATGATACAGGCAGCCGCGCAATTTCTGGTCACCGACGTGGTCATCAGCGGCATCCTCGCCATTGCTGCAATCGCTTTCTTGCTGGAAACAATCGCGCGGCTGATCGAACGGCGGCTGGTACCTTGGGGCAGCCGGCTTTAGGAGAGCAATCGCCGGTCTTCGACCAGTCCCCGAAACGGGCGACGCGATCCGATCATCGACATGACTCCGGCCAGCCTGTCGGATTGATTTCGATGGAGCAGGCAGACGAGCCTGTAACCAAGCTCACAGGCCCAAATCCGCTTGCGACGTTGATCTGTCCGGCATGGCCGAGATCAATCAGGTCACTGCCCCAGACGGTCGCATAATGCCTGCATTGCTCGCACGGCATCTGGGGATCGTTGAGGCTCGAGACAACAAGGCTCGGAAACGCCAATCGCTTTTGAAGCATCGCCCCGAAGTGAATAGCGTCTGGATGGATTTCGTCCGTCTTGTCGAGATGACAGGGCGCATCTGCTCTCTTCGACGGGTTCTGATGAACTTAGTCTATAATTTAAGTAGAAATCTTGTCTGCCGTTCTCGCACTGGTGAGATTGTTTTTCCTGCATCGGTCTGCACAACAAATAATCATGCTTCGCTCATCAAACGGGCATTTGCGATCCTGACGCCCGAAACACTCCTCCCGTGTTTCTCGATTTCATCCTCCCGGGATTTAGACAGGAAACTCTCATGAGCAACATCTTCGCCCCCTTTATCAAGGCGATCACGCGGCCCCGCCGCGCCGCCCTTGCGGCACTGCTGGCCACCACATTCGCAGTCGCGGTGACATCACTTCCCGACACGTCGGTGGCGCAGGAGGCCAAGTCCATCAAGGTTGGCATCATCAGCGGTGAGGACGAAGACGTATGGCGCGTCGTGACGGCCGAGGGCGCCAAGCAGAATCTTACCATCGAAACCGTCGTCTTCAACGACTACACGCAACCCAATGAAGCGCTCGAACGCGGCGAAATCGACGCCAATGCTTTCCAGCATCTCCCCTATCTTGAAAACCAGATCAAGGCGCACGGCTACAAGATCGTCCCTGTCGGTTACACCGGCGTCTGGCCGATCGGGCTCTATTCGAAGAAATTCACCGAAGTCTCTGCGCTGCCGGAGGGTGCAGTCGTCGGTGTCCCGAACGACCCGTCAAACGAGGGCCGCGCGCTGCGTGTGCTGCAGAATGAAGGCATCATCAAGCTGAAGGAGGGCACCGGCATTCTTGCAACGATTGCCGATATTGTCGAAAATCCCAGGAAGATCGAGATCAAGGAACTTGATGCGGGCGTCGTCGGGCGCGCCATCGAGGATCTGGATGCGGCCGTCGTCAATACCGACTGGGCGCTGAAGAGCGGGCTGACACCGGAACACCGGATCGCGCAGGAACCGGTGGACGACAACCCCTATCGCAACTTCATCGCTGTCAGGGCTGGTCAGGAAAACGAGCCCTGGGTCAAGACGCTTGTGTCCGCGTACCAGAACGACACCGTGAAAGCGGAGTTCGACCGGGTCTACAAGGGCACCGGCATCAGCGCTTACTGATACTGAGCATAGACTGGGTCATGTCGAGGCGGCCGTCGGATTTTGTCCGGGCCGCCTTTGGCTTTGGACATTGATTTCCGCTGAAGCGCAGAAGGACGTTGCATGAATTCACACCCAACCGTGGCCGCGACAGCCGTGCCGCAAGATGCCGAAGACAAGCCGGATGTCGTCCGACTGACAGATGTCCGGCGCCATTTCGGTAAGACCGCAGCACTCGACGGGGTTTCGCTCTCCGTTCGCAAGGGCGAGATCCTCGGCCTTATCGGGCGCAGCGGCGCGGGCAAATCCACGCTTATCCGTTGCCTCAACGGTCTGGAGCGGCCCGATTCGGGTCGTGTCCTGATCGAGGGCCGGGACATCGCAGGCGTGTCGGAGAAGCAGTTGCAGCCATTGCGGCGCAAGATCGGCATGATCTTCCAGCACTTCAATCTCCTGTCGGCCAAGACCGTCGAAGAAAATGTCGCGCTGCCGCTGAAGATCGAAGGCCTGCCGAAGGCCGCCCGGTTCAAGCGTGCGGCGGAATTGCTGGATCTCGTCGGGCTGTCGGAGAAGGCAAAAGCCTACCCCTCGGCACTCTCGGGTGGGCAGAAGCAGCGGGTCGGCATCGCCCGTGCGCTGGCCGCACGTCCCGCGCTTCTCCTGTCGGATGAAGCCACATCGGCGCTCGATCCGGAGACGACCCACGCAATCCTGGCGCTTCTCAAAGACATCAACAAGAAGCTCGACCTCACCATTCTGCTGATCACCCATGAGATGGAAGTGGTGCGCAACATCGCCGACCGGGTCGTGGTCATCGATGGTGGGCGCATTGTCGAGGAAGGCGCCGTCTGGTCGGTCTTTGCCAACCCGCAAAGCGTCACGACGCGCAGCCTTCTAAGCACCATCCGACCGCAACTGCCCGACCATATCGCAAAAAAACTCCGGCAAAGCCCCGATGGAGAAGCCATACTCAGCGTCGACCTCGCCGGACCCCATGCCAGTTCGCCGCTCCTTGCCGATCTCTCGGCAGAGCTGCCAAACGCGTTCCGGCTGATCCATGGCGGCATCGATCATATTCAGGAGCAGCCGGTTGCGCGCTTCTTCATCGGCGTTCCCGATCCTTCCAGGCTGACGCCCGTCCTGCAGTTTCTGAAGGGTCGTTCGGCCCGTGTGGAGGTCCTTGGTTATGACGCCCGTCCTGTTTGATCTGCTTCTCCGCTCAGTCTGGGAAACGCTGCTGATGACCTTTGCCGCGGGCCTGATCTCGCTCATTGCTGGCCTGCCGCTCGGGCTTGCACTGGTCGCTACCGATCGCGGCGGCATTGCCGAAAACCTCTCGGTTAACCGCCTGGCCGGCGCCATCGTCAACGGGTTTCGCTCGGTGCCCTTCATCATCCTCCTGGTGGCCCTCATTCCCGTCACGCGCCTGATCGTCGGAACGGCGCTCGGGACCGCGGCGGCCATCGTACCGCTGGCGATCGCCGCCACGCCCTATTACGCCCGGATCGCAGAAGTCTCGCTCAGGGAGGTTGACCGGGGTCTGATTGAAGCGGTTCGCGCGATGGGCGGAAATCGATGGACCATCATCCGCGAAGTGCTGGTGCCGGAAGCCCTGCCGGGCATCGTCGCCGGCTTTACCGTGACGCTCGTCACCCTGATCGGTGCATCGGCGATGGCAGGCGCCATCGGCGCCGGTGGCCTCGGGGACCTCGCGATCCGCTATGGCTACCAGCGCTTCGAGACGAGCGTGATGGTTGCGGTCGTCGTCGTCCTGATCGCCATCGTCTGCGGCATCCAATGGCTGGGCGACCGCCTTGTCGAGCGTATCGATCACCGGGCTTGAGCAAAGGGCCGCGGCCTACCTGAACCGGTGGCAGCGGCTTGGAACGGCGCCTGCGCGACCGAAGGCCTGCCTCGTCTGGCGCCCTCGATGATATGCTCGACCAACTCGGGAGCGCCGGGCCGGGATTACCATCTGGAATCGCTAGTGTGGATAGCGCGACTTGGCACATTCGCGGCAGCTGCAGAGCGATTGAATACCACCCAGCCTGCTATATCTGCGCGCATTAGTGAGCTCGAAAAGAGATTGTCGGCAACACTGTTCCGGAGGAATGGCCGTACGATGGCCTTAACGCCTGCGGGGCGAGAGCTTGTCCGTGAGTACACCCCAATATGGGACCAACTGCAGGCTGCACTTCTCCGAAGTGCCGGCTTCGACCAAATTCGGGGGATAGTTCGCATCGGATCCGGCGAAATCGCGGCGGCGACGTGCTTGCCACAGTTCGTCGCTAATATGAAGCGTCGATGGGACGATCTTACGTTCGAGATCGATATTCAGTTAACCGCCCAACTTATTCAAAGCCTTGTTGCCGGAAAGATCGATATCGCATTCGCTGCCAGCCTGGTGGGGCCCGCCTTGTCGTTTTTGCCAGAGAAAGTGCCGTGCTTCTCGAGGCGGAGCAGACGGTCTATTGCCTCGACCTAGCACTTGAGCAGATTGCTAAGGAACTGCGTCATCGCGCCGATGTTTCGCACGAAATCGCGTCCTATTTTAAGGAGGGGATCAAACGGCAATGGCTCCAAACCGTCGTCGGGATCTTGCCGGACGGTCTGGCAGAGCGCTATCAAGAGAGTGGCTCGCTGACCGGACATCACTAGGTCTCGCAAGAGCCGTGGGATTGTTCCCTGCCCTCATCAGGGAGCGGCAACCCATGCGTCCGGCCGTCGTTATTTCGGGTTCAAGAACACGAAGGGCTGCGCCCTCTTGGATCAGAACGGCAGCCGCGCGTTCTCCTTAACCTCTTTCATCACGAAGAAGGTTCTTGTTTGGCGTACGCCAGGCAGAGCAATGAGTTTTTGGCCGTGCAGTTTGTTGAAATCCGCCATATCGCGCACGCGGATTTTCAGCAGGTAATCGAAGTCACCCGCCACGAGATTGCAGTCGAGCACTTCCTTCATTTCCATCACGGCGCCCTCGAAGGCGGCAAAACTCTCCGGTGTCGAGCGGTCAAGCACCACGCCGACCATCACCAGTGCCCCGAGCCCAACGGCCGCCGGCACCACTTCCGCACGGACGCCGCTGATATAACCCTCTTCAAACAGCCTTTGCGTCCGCCGGTGACAGGTCGCTGCGCTGACGTTTACCCGCTCAGCTAGATCGGCATTGGAGAGCCGACCCTCGGATTGCAGGGCGCGCAGAATCTTCAGATCGACACGGTCGAAACCTTCATTGGAAGATTCTCTCATTTTAGGCTCATTTTGTTGAAGAAATGAATTATATATCTCGAAGAATATTGCAAATATGTAATTCCCGCAACGAAATTAGGGAGCACATTTCACGCGATTTCCGTTAGCCTGTGGCCAGAAAAATCGGCACGGAGGCCAGGCTCGATGTCACTGCTCGAAAAGTTTGAACGTTATCCCCTCACCTTCGGCCCGACGCCGATCGAGCACCTGCCGCGGCTGACCGCGGCGCTGGGTGGCAAGGTCGAGATCTACGCCAAGCGCGATGACTGCAATTCCGGCCTCGCCATGGGTGGCAACAAGCTGCGCAAGCTCGAATATATCGTGCCGGACGCGATGGCCTCTGGCGCCGATACGCTGGTGTCGATCGGCGGCGTGCAGTCGAACCATACCCGCATGGTCGCCGCGACCGCTGCGAAGATCGGCATGAAATGCGTCGTTATCCAGGAGAAATGGGTGCCGCATTATGACGCCGTCTATGACCGTGTCGGCAATATCCTGATGACGCGGCTGATGGGCGCCGACAGCCGTCTGGTCGACGACGGCTTCGACATCGGCATTCGCAAAAGCTGGGAGGATGCAATCCAATCGGTGAAGGATGCCGGCGGCAAGCCCTACCCGATCCCAGCTGGCGCTTCGGTGCACAAATATGGCGCGCTTGGTTATGTCGGATTTGCCGAGGAGGTTGCGGCACAGGAGAAAGAACTCGGCTTCACCTTCGATTATATCGTGGTCTGCGTCGTCACCGGTTCGACCCAGGGCGGCATGATCGTCGGCTTTGCCGCGCAGGACCGGGCCGAGCGCGTAATTGGCATCGATGCCTCCGGGACGCTCGACCAGACGCGCGCGCAGGTGCGGAAGATCGTCGACTCCACGGCAGAACTGGTGGGCCTCGGCCGGTCGGTCCGCGAGAGCGAGATCGTCATCAATCCCGACTATGCCTATCCAGCCTATGGCGTCCCCTCCGAGGAGACCAATGAGGCGATCCGGCTCGCGGCCCGCACCGAGGCGATGATCACCGACCCTGTCTACGAGGGCAAATCCCTGCAGGGGATGATCGACCTCGCCCGCCGGGGCTTCTTCCCCGCAGGTTCAAAGGTGCTCTTCGCCCATCTCGGCGGCGCGCCGGCGCTCAATGGCTACAGCTATTACTACAAGGACGGTTGAGCCTCGGTCGTCCGTAGCCACCTTGTCATTCTCTAGCGGAAAATGATGATGGCGGCCGTGTTTTGAAGGTCGAGGCCGGCTGAGGCGGTAGGCGCTGCAAAGAGCCGCTAAATTCTATAAATAGTCGGTCGCCATTCCCGGGGACCGGAGCCAGCGCAAACCCCGGTTCCCAAAGAGGTAATATGCGATCGTCAGAGCACAGAGAGTGAACACCCGCTCCGACGCAGGGCGTCACGGAGAAGCATCAGCATCAACGTCGGCAAAGTTCGCAAGAATCCCAACTGTGCCGCGATCCGAGAGAGTCAGGCAAAGCCAGGAGACGCCCGCGAAACCGATGTGACCGGCACTGTTGATAGCGTTTTGCCACTCAAATATTGCGAGCTGTTACAACACGAAGTATCCCTTCGAGAGGGCGATCGCACCATCCAAGTGGATCGCAAAGTCAGCTTTTCCATCTCCGTTTACATCGCCGTAGACATAGGTGTCGGAAGTCTTCTTGTCATATCGCAGTTCGCCGGCCTTCTTGTGAAACGCATCAGTGCCGATAAACCTGAACGCCAGAAGCCGTCGTAATTCCGTCGATGACGGACTGCTCAATCGGTCGCCACTGACAAAGTCGTAGATCGTATCGCGGCCCGTTATCGAAACTGTCGATTCTGTCGTCGCTTTGAACAGGAAGGTGTCGGAACCCGCACCACCCATTAAGTCGTCCGCGCCGAAGCCGCCCTGAAGCCTGTCATTGCCGGCGCCTGCAGACAGGATATCATTGCCGGAACTGCCGGTCAGCATGTTAGCGCGGTCTTGCCGTACAGCTTGTCGGCGTGACTCGAACCCGTCAGATGTTCGATCGAGACGTAGCTATCCTTTGGCGTCGCCGGTATGGGCTAAAGCGTCAGCAAGGCTCGCTGTTAGACCTGACCCGACGTCGCCACGACATAGGAGGCGGCATCCGTCCCTTTACCGCCATCGAGTTTGTCGGCACCTGCGCCGCCAACCAACTTATCGATCTCTTTCAGAATGGCGAGACGGACGAGCGGGACTTTGCAACGCCCCATTGCCGTACCCAGCTTAACGCTCCGCAATTGTAACCACCCGACTGCGCGCCGTTACGCTCGCTAAATGCGGCCGTGGCGCCAACAATGGCTGCTGAACACTATCGCGGCGTGGGGATATTGTCACCGCATCCTTGGGCTCACAGTCGAGGCGCTATCCGGCGCACATTATTTTCTGCTCCTGGGACGTCGAACCGACGCCGCTTGGGAACAATAACCTGTTTGGCAAAGTTGTCTGAACTAACCGGCAGATTCCTTCATAGGGTATGCGGCTGGCTAATAAGGTCAAGCAGTAAGGACCCATCCATGCCCCAGTTCTTTTTCCGCAGCACCGACCAAGATGGCTTCAGTGCGGAAGACCGCGGGTTCGAGTTCCTCGACTCCGAAGCCGCGATCGAAGAGGCAAAGGTTGCTCTGGCCGAAATGGCGGCGGATGGTCTGCCGCAAGAACCGGTCTCGATGATTTCCATTCAAGTCTTGGATTCGAACCATGTGCTTGTTTGCGAGATGCGATTGGTGATGGAAGTCATTACGATTTCCGCCGAACCCGCAAGAGTTTAAGACGTGATCACGTCCGCTAGGCAGGACTGGTCGGGAGGCAACTTGATTGAACCTCTTATATTGAACCTGAGTGCTCGCGACATCATCACTCCTCGCGAAGATGCGCTTTTAAGCTCTAGTATTAAACGCGAGCGATGGTTTGTTGCGGGTGAGGACTTGGTTGTACAGGGTACTCGTCCATCATACAGCACATTGCTGGTGGACGGTTTTGCCGCTCGGTACAAGGTATTGGAGAATGGCCATCGGCAGATCACTGCCATCCACATTGCCGGCGACTTTGTGGATTTGCACGCATTCCAGCTGAAAACAATGGATCACGGAATTTTAGCGCTGTCACCGTGCCACGTTGCGTTCGCGGACCATTCAAATTTGAAAATCTTGACCGAAACGGAGCCACACCTCACCCGGATGCTATGGCTGTCAACGGTCATCGACGGAGCGATTCACCGCGAGTGGATCGTAGCGATGGGCAGAAAGAGCGCCAAATCGCAATTGGCGCACATCTTCTGTGAGCTGTTTATACGCCTGCAGGTCGTCCAAAGGGTCAGCGACCAATGTTTTATTTTTCCGCTCTCTCAAGCCGTGTTGGCGGACGTGCTCGGTCTGTCTCTGGTGCACTTGAACAAGACGCTACAAAAGCTGCGCCAGGAGGATGTGCTGACCTGGAGCAACCGCGTCATTACCATAATCGACTGGAAGAAACTTCAAGACGTTGCAGAGTTCGATCAGGCTTACCTTAACCTGACAAGGGAACCGCGATGAGTGGCAGAACAAATGAGGCTCAGATCGAGTCGCCTCCGAGAGTTCCGCCGTCTCAGATCATGGATGGCACGGATCGCTAGAGTAGGAGAACCCCGTGCCGCGCATGCTCTCAGACGGCCCACTCCGCTGAAGCCGCCGCGCGCGCATCTCTGCAATATCGGTCGCGCCGTCAATCCAAAGCTGCACCCGCATCATGAAATCTGCGTCGGCGTCGATCGGGCGGTCGCGGCGGGGATAGGCTGCAAATGTAACCTGCCGCAGGGCGATATCGCTCCGCGCTCGAGGGCAGCTTTGACTGCAGCTTGACTAAAGACCGCCCGCTTCTGCCAGCGCTCACTTCATGAGGCCTGCCGCCCGAAGGGCTTTCTCGATCGTCGGCTGGATTCCCGTCCCTTGTTCTGAAGAATACGGGGATTGAAAGGTGTTCGCTGACGGCTCGCGCAACGTTCCGGGATCAAGGTTCACCCGTTTTTCGAATGATGCGATCAAGCCCCACGAGCGGGCGATGTGCTGGGTCGAGGAGATGCCGACATCCAGCATATACGGGCCAGCTTTGCCATAGCCCGATGTGGCATCGATCGGCGTTCCATGGCCCATCCCTCCGAGTTGGTAGAGCACGAGGGCTTCGCGGCCGTCCGCACCTCTCCAGACGATCCTTTGATGGTGGTCGATCCGTTGGGTTACGGGCGGGAACTCCACTTCATGCACGCCGCGCCACTGTTCGATGACCGCGAAAGCGTTCGCGGGAACCACCGTATGGTCTTTGGTGCCTTGCCAGACCGATATCGCCGGCCAAGGTCCATCATGCTTGGAAGCAGACAGAAGAAGCGTCTGGAGACCACCCGCTCCGGGTAGCCCCTGGCCCCGCATGCGGTCAAACGCTTCTGGAACCGTCGTCGCAATACCGTACGGAAGGCCTGCAATAATCGCGCCACCTGCGAAAAGCTCCGGATGCGTTGCGAGCATGACGTTCGCCATCGCTCCGCCTGCGGACAGCCCGGTGATGAAGATGCGGCTCCGATCGATGTCGTATGTCGAGGTTACAGTTTCGATCATCTGACGGATGGAAAACGCCTCTCCCTGGTTACGCCGGATGTCACCGGGCAGGAACCAGTTGAAACAAGTGTTGGCGTTGTTGCTGGGCGTCTGCTGGGGAAATAACACCACGAATCCATAGTCGTCCGCAAGGCGAGACCATCCGGAGCCATGGTCATACCCACTGGCCGTCTGGGTACATCCGTGAAGGACGACCACCAGTGGCGCGCGAGGCATGAGGCCATTGGGGATGTGGATTTTCGCCTTGAGGGCACCAGGATTGGAACCGAACGGGCCGAGATCGGTCAGCCTGTCTTCGAACATCGGGGCGGAGCTGTGCGCCGAGCGCAATTTGCGTAGTCTTTTAATAGTGTCGGAAATGGATTGCATCTGGTGCTCCTAGCGGCCTTAGGCGAGAACCGCCCGGTCCTCAACGCACCATACGCCAGAAGGTTGCTGCAACGCACAAATAATTAATGGCACTGCTTATGTTCTTATCCGTGACCTGGCGGCGCAACGATGCTCGTCCGTTTGCCTTCGATGAGTCGGCGTATGGAAAATCCCTGATGTTGCTGGTTCTGGTGCCGAGGATCGCTCACGATCCCGCAAAGGAGAAATCCATGAAGAATTTGCTCGTCGCAACCGCGATCATCGCCAATGTCGGCATCATCCACCTTCGCACAGACGACCAAACCAGCCGCTAACCCGGATGGCGACACTCCGGCGGTCACAACACCTTCGGACCAGAACGCTACGGCTCCGGTAGAAGGCGCGGCGCGTCGCCGCTGCTTGATGACCAGACCACGCCGTTCGAGTTCAACGGACGAATCATCAAGCGCGAGCGCCCGTCAGAAGTCATTGCCAAGAAGATCTACGACCTGGTTCTACTTTCAAAAATCGTGATGCTTTCGACCTTTCCGGCACATATCTCGCCTTGCCGGACGAACTGGCCGTCGCTGCAACATTGCCGTTTCTCACGCAGGAAGTTCATGCTCGAGTCAGACTTCGCATCGAGACCCGCAGGAACGCCTATGACGAAGAGTTGCGCGAGGAATTAAACCCTACCGACTTCCGGGCTGAGTTATATCGGGAATTCATGCGATCTCGCCTTGGAAGCGCTCGATTTCATGGAACGCAGGCCACATCCAACTCCCCTTGTTTTACTGAGAACGGTGGTTATCGGGTACACACAAATGGCCAGGCCGCCATCAGAGTTGTCGCCGCCCTTCAGGCGGTGACACACCCAAAGTCGGGTGGTACTCTGCTTGGGCAATGACGGGGTGAGTAACGATGAGACTCGCCGGCGACAGAGCCGACGAGATGCATCTCGTTGAAGCCCGTGCATCCTGTGTATCGCTTCTAATTGAGGATAGGTTGCCTGAACTTGGCGACTAGAGCGCTACATCTCCCGCACGATAGAATGTTTTTGTCTCCCCAGTCATTCTCCGAAACTGCGTCTTTTGGCCAACGAGGGAGATCTGTCATGAAAATAGTTATTATCGGCGGAACCGGGCTGATCGGATCCAAGACCGCCATACGTCTGCGCAATAAGGGCCACGACGTTCTCGCCGCGTCGCCAAACACCGGCGTCAACGCCATTACGGGTGAAGGTCTGGCGGACGCGCTTGTCGGTGCCGAGGTCGTCATTGATCTTGCGAATGCGCCGTCGTGGGAAGACAAGGCCGTCCTCGAATTCTTTGAAACATCCGGTCGCAACCTGCTTGCCGCCGAAGCCAAGGCCGGCGTCAAGCATCACATCGCCCTCTCGATCGTTGGGACAGAGCGTTTGCCCGAAAGCGGGTATATGAGGGCCAAACTTGCCCAGGAGAGGCTCATCAAGGAATCGCTGATCCCCTATACGATCGTTCATTCCACCCAGTTCATGGAATTCCTGAAAGGCATCGCCGACGGAGGAACCGTCGGTACCGTCGCGCGTCTTTCGCCCGCCGCTTTTCAGCCTATCGCCTCGGACGACGTTGCCGATGCGATGGCGGACGTCGCCGTCGCGAAGCCGCTCAACGGCACGATAGAGATTGCGGGTCCCGAGCGCGCTCCCATGAGCGAGATCATTGCCCGATACCTGAAAGCGGCCAACGATCCGCGGACGGTCGAGGCAGATGTTCATGCGCGCTATTTCGGATCTGAACTCAATGATCAGTCGCTCGTGCCAGTAGGTGGTGCCCGGCTCGGCAAGATCAACTTCGAGGATTGGTTCCGTCAGTCCCAACAGTCGAAGTAAGCCAACATTGAACGCCCTGGGCGCAGTTTTCAGCACATATGAAAGGAACACAAAAATGACCCCGCGCTTCATGCCCTTCAAGGTCGCGCCCGATCGAACTGGAGCCCCACCCTGCTGCCGACGGGCTCGAGCATAGAGGCCCGGAAGCAAGGCGAGACCGAGATGCGGTTGTTGATGTTGGATGCGTGGCGAGAGTCTTCCGTCTACACGGATCGTGAACGCGCCGCCCTCGCCTGGACCGAGGCGTTGACTTTGGTTGCCGACACCGGCGCACCAAATGAAGATTATGAGCAGGCCAAGAAGCAATTCAGCGAGACCGAAGTTGTCAATCTGGCCTTCTCGATCGGTGCAATCAACATTTGGAACCGGCTGCAAATTGCCTCTCGCGCCGCCCACCCGGTCGCGGCTCGACGGTTCCATGACGGATCACTCTTCTACAACCCCAAGGACTACGACAATGAAACCAGCTTTGTTAACGCTGTTTGTATTGGCATCAGCTTGCCTGCTTGGCACCTTGCCGGTGATTGCCGCTGAAGATGGTGCAAAGGTCACGCCCCTCATGCAAAAGGACCTCCCGAATTATCCAGGAAAAGAGGGCCTGATGATATCGGTCGTGTATGAGGGGGGAGGCTCGTCACCAATCCACAAGCACGACGCAAATGCATTCGTCTACGTCCTCGAGGGTTCCATCGTGATGCAGGTCAAGGGTGAAAAAGAGGTCACCTTAAAGCCGGGAGAGACCTTCTACGAAAGTCCTTCAGACATTCACCTGATCAGCCGCAATGCGAGCAAGACTGAACCTGCGAAATTCATCGTCGTGCTGCTCAAGAAGAAGGATGCTCCGGTTGTCATGCCCGTGGAGTGACAATGCAGAAGATCAATGGTGGCAATTCCTTCGGTCCGGTCATCGCCGTGCGCAGGTCGTTCAGTTCTCGGTATCGCAAGCGACGATCAACTTGCGATCGACCGCGATGGTCAGCATCGTCTCCGACGCCGCCTTGAACAGCAGGTCGTAGACGAGCGCCTTGTTCTGTCGGCGACCTCGGCCGGCAGGTGAATACGACGTGGAAGTAGCCGAGCGGAAGCAGATCGGCCTCGCGTTCGGCAAGCCATGTCCGTGCCGCCGCGCCCCGGCACTTTGGGCAATGCCGATTGCGGCAGGAGTTGTAGGCGATCCGTCGCTGGCCGCAGTCCTCGCAGGCCTCGACGCCAGTCTCTGCGAAACCCTTTCGTCCATCGACAGGGAGATCACAGCCATGAAATGGCACCTGTGGCACGGACGTGTTGAGCGCCTTCCGTGATCTCGATGGGCTATTGGCACGGCTCAAGCCGTCACAGCAAGAAGGCGTTTTCTCGCTCGCCGGCGAACGCCCATCCAACCACGAGAGCGACGACCGGCGGAATATAGTAAACCGAGGCGGCCCTTAACGCCCCCAGGATTTGGATGAGCTGATAGTAGATAACGAAGGCGACTCCGGTTCCGGCTAGGCCAAGTCCAAGAACCAGCGCCCAAAGTGCCTCGGGTTGCCTTGCCAACTCAACCAGGTGTGCCGGAGCTGCGAACGGGGCGAGCAGCACAGCTGCAATAAGCATCTGGTGGGTGGCAAGTTTCACCGGACCCAGGCCCAAAGACACCATGAACCGCCGCGCATTGACAGGGCCAGCGCATACTCACCGAACCAGATGCGGTGGCGTCGCTTCATTCGGTCGAATCGAAATCGTCCTCCTTGGCATTCAGCAGCGCGGCCAGTGTGCGCAGGCCAATATCGAGCTGATCCATTGTCGGCGCCGCTAGCGCCAGCCTAACGGCGTTCGGGGCATGGCCGGGCGTGACGGCGAAGGTTGTCGATGGCGTCAACGCAATGTCGCGCTTGGCCGCGGCAGCGACGAAGGTTTGCGAGCGCCAGTGCGCCGGCAGCTTCAACCACAGATGGTAGGATTTTTCGTTCGTCTGGATTTCGAAAGCCGAAAGACGATTGGCCGCCAGTTTCTGACGCGCGCGCGCATCGAGGCGCTTCAGCCTCGAAAGCTCGGCAACGATGCCGTCGCCCATCATCCGTTGAGCGGCCGCAAACGCAAAACCGGAGGCGGTCCATCCGCCAGAACGTACCGAAGCCATCACGCTTTCACGCAGCCGCTGCGGCGGCACAATGAAGCCCAGCGTCAGGCCGGGAGCGACGCTCTTGGAGAGACTGTCGATGACAATGCAGGATTCCGGCGCGAGCGCGGCAAGCGGCGGCTCGTTGTCGAGGAAGCCGTAGACAATGTCCTCGATGATCGGAAGGTTGAACTTTTCGACAACGCGCAAGAGATCGGTCTTGCGCGCCGGGGTCATCGTCATCCCCAAAGGATTGTGGATCGTCGGCTGAATGTAGATGGCCGAGAGATGTGCCTCACGGTGCGCCTCTTCTACCGAGTCAGGTCGCACCCCAGCCTCGTCCATCGCCAGCGGCACTAGCGAAATACCCAACCGGGCGGCGATCCCTTTGATGAAGGGGTAGGTCAAGGCCTCAACGCCGCAACGGCCGCCCGTGGGAACGACTGCGGCGAGCGCGGCGGCAATGCTTTGCCGTCCGTTGCCGGTGAAGACAAGCTGTTCTGGGGAGGGAGACCATGCGTCCTGCGACAGGTACGCGGCCGCGACACTTCTGACCGCCGGCGTCCCGACGCTGGTCGCCTGTCTCAGGGCGGCATCGAGCGCCCCAGGTTTTTCCAGGCCCCCCAGGCTTTTTGCGATGAGCGTCGTTTGGTCGGGAAGCATCGGGTAATTGAACTCAAGATCGATCCGGATGCCGCGCGGTTCACCTGGCGCTGCTACGCCGCGCCTGGCGTCGCCCGAAATAAAGGTGCCCCTGCCGACTTCGCCAACCACAAGGGCGCGGCGCAAGAGCTCCGCATATACGCGGCTCGCCGTCGAGACCGCGATCTTACGCTCGTAGGCAAAACTGCGCTGCGGAGGCAGGCGGTCACCGGGCTTGAGAGTGCCATCGGCTATTTCCGCAGCGATGATGTCGGCAAGCTTCAGATATTCGGACTTCGACATAAATTGCACCGAGATCAATGTTTCATTTGCACCGAGATACTATCGGAGCATACTGGCCACGTCAAACCGGATTGTACCGGGAATTGTCGAGGTCTGCGATCAATGAGCACGCGGCCGCGCTTAAAAAAGCGCTCGCGCCGGCGGCGCCGCATTGCTGCGGAGCAACCATTGGAGACCAGAAATGTCTGCAACCCTTTCGACCATCGTCCGCGCAGCGGGGACAACCAGCCCCGACACAAGTCTTCCAATCACTGCCCATTGGAAGATCGCGCGCTATTTCGTCCGTCGCGCCGCCATTGCGCGCCTTCGCGAACTCGACGACGACGCCCTGAAGGACATTGGCCTCGGGCGTTCCGAGATCGAAGCGGCAGCTTACGGCTTGATGACCGCTTCCAACCGGGCGAGGATTTGATAATGACCTCTGCGGCTGTGCCGGAACTGACGGCTGTCACGATCCTGGTCGCATTTACCGGCGTATTCCTGATCTGTTTCATGAAAGGCGCGTTCGGCGGCGGATTCGCCATCGTCGGCATTCCGCTGTTGTCGATGGTGATGGATCCGGTCACCGCCGGCGGCCTGCTCGCGCCATTGTTTGTCGCGATGGATCTGTACGCGCTGCGCTACTGGAAGCCCTCGACTTGGTCGAAACAGGACCTGGTGCTGCTGTTGCCGGGGCTCGTTACCGGCATCGGGTTCGGCTATCTGCTGTTCCGCTTCCTCGACCACCGCGCCATCGCGATCGTGATGGCAGCGGTTACCTTGATCTTTGTCGGCCTATGGTTTGTGGGCGGCGGGAAGGTGACGATCCGTCCGCGCTCGTCGCCGAAGGCGATCTCTGCCGGTCTCGCATCGGGTATCACCACCATGGTGGCTCATTCGGGCGGACCGCCGCTTGCGATGTATCTGCTGCCGCTCGGCCTCAGCAAGGAAGTCTATGCGGGAACGACGAGCATGTTCTTCACTGTCGGCAACGCAACCAAGGCGGTGCCGTGGTTGCTGTTGGTGAAACCGGCGGGCAACGACTGGATACTGATGGCGGCTTGCCTGCTCGCCATTCCTACCGGAGTATGGCTTGGTTGGCGGCTTCACGGAAAGCTGGACCAACGTCAGCTTTATCGGGCCTGCTACGGATTGCTGGTCGTGACAGCGATGAAATTATTGTGGGACGGTGTTTCCGGTTATCTCGGGTGAATTTGGATTGTGAATGTCCGCTTCTCTTCCTAATCGGGCATTTGGGCCAAGCTCTTTCTGGGAAGGCCCATGTAGAAATCTGGCAGGAAGCTACAATGAGATACAATTTTCCTCCTGTGGTGCCAGCCGTACCGCGTGGCCAGATGCTCAGGCTCTCCTCATTCACGATGCTATTGCACTTTCGCGCGCGTTACGCCGGATCGTCTGGGGTGGCTGTCCGAGCGTCCGCAGAAAAGCCCGGCGCATGCGATCACTATCGGCAAACCCGGTTTCCTCCGCGATCACGTCCATGGAGTGGCGACCTTGTTCCATCAACAGCCGCGCCGCCTCCACGCGCAGGTTCTCCACGGCCTTGGCGGGCGATTGACCCGTCTCTGACCGGAAGGCCCGGCTGAACTGACGCGCGCTCAAGCCCGCCGCATCCGCCAGTTCCTCCACCGACAGAACGCTGCGCAGGTTGGCCTTGGCGTAGTTGACCGATTTCTGGATCCGGTCCGACTTCGGGTCCAGTTCGAGCAATGCCGAGAACTGCGATTGGCCACCAGCGCGCCGGTGGTAGACCACGAGCTTGCGTGCGACCGAGCGAGCGACCTCCTGGCCCTGGACCTTCTCGACCATGGCGAGAGCCAGGTCGATGCTTGCCGTCATCCCCGCTGACGTCCACACGGTGCCATCAACGATAAATATGCGGTCCTCCTCGACCCTGACGGCCGGGAAGCGCTCCCGGAGTTGACGTGCAAAAAACCAGTGCGTCGTCGCCCGGCGACCATCCAGCAAGCCGGATTCCGCTAGGATGAAGGCGCCGGTACAGGGCGCCGCCGCGAGGTTTGCACAGAGCGCTGTGCGAACGCGATCAATCCTGGCGTCATCGGCGCGATCGTCGTTCCGGCCCCGAAGATGACCGTGTCATAGGCGGTGTCGTCAAAGGCCTTCGTGACAACGCCGAAACCGGCAGATGATTTGATTTCACCGCCGGTTTCGGAAAGCAGCGTTATCTCGTAAACCGGCTCTCCAAGTTGAATGTTGGCGATCTCGAAGGCAGTTACCGCTGCAAAACCCAAGAGCTGAAATCCCGGAAAGACGACGAAGCCGATCTTGTGCATGGCACACCACATCCCTTGTCCGAAATCGCTGCCCATTTGAGATGTCCGTCATAGTATAAGAGCGTATGTTGCGGAAGCCGAACTCATTTCGTTGAATTTGGAGCCTCGATACTAGGGTGAAACTTGAACGTCTAAAATGTCATATATCCGGCTATTTCAGCCAGATCGGAGTTGAGCCATGGCATGGGCGCCGGCGGTGCGCTCCGGCGGGCAATGTGTTACGCTTGGTGGCCTGGCGAAAACGACGCTTCCGCAATAGCCATCACTTCGAGATAGGAGCGGCCTGATGCGAAGGTTTGATGCTATTTTGATCGGTGCTGGCCAAGCTGGACCCTCCCTTGCGGTGCGGATGGCCGAACGAGGCATGAAGGTTGTCCTTGTCGAACGAAAGTTCCTTGGCGGAACCTGCGTCAATTCCGGTTGCATGCCCACGAAGACGCTGGTGGCCAGCGCCCGGGCCGCATACGTAAGCCGACGCGGGGCGGACCTGGGCGTGAAGATTTCAGGTGAAATCGCTATCGACATGCAAGTCGTTCGACGCCGGGCACACCAGATCACCATGGAAGCCCGAAACGGACTGGCAGAGTGGCTCGGCAACATGGATGGCGTGACCACCATCTATGGCCACGCTCGGTTCGAGACGACCGACAGGGTTTGCGTCAACGGCGAGACCCTCACCGCCCCGCGGATATTCATCAACGTCGGCGCCCGTCCGGTTATCCCCGATCTGCCTGGGCTCGAAGACATCGATCACCTTACCAGCACGTCAATCCTTACCCTCGACGTCCTGCCCCGCCACCTGGCGATCATCGGCGGAAGCTACATCGGCCTGGAGTTCGCGCAGATGTATCGGCGGTTCGGCTCGGAAATCACCGTGGTCGAGCGCGGAGCCCGCGTCGCTTCGCGGGAGGACGAGGACGTTTCCGACGCCATCCAGGAAATTCTTGCGGCAGAGGGCATCGATGTCCGCACGAACGCCAATCGAATTTCGTTTTCTCGAGGTGAGGACGGGATCCGGATGTCCCTGGACGGCGCCGACTTCGATGTCAGTCACGTTCTTGTGGCGACCGGACGCAGGCCGAACACGGATGATTTGGGCCTCGACATCGCCGGTGTTGCGGTCGATCCCCGCGGCTATATCGTGGTCGACGACAAACTCGCGACCAACGTCGCAGGCATTTGGGCGCTCGGCGACTGCAACGGGCGGGGAGCCTTTACCCACACCTCCTACAATGATTTCGAGATCGTCGCCGCCAACCTTCTCGACGACGAAGACCGCAAGGTATCGAGCCGGATCCCAGGCTACGCCCTCTACATCGATCCGCCGCTTGGGCGCGCGGGAATGACCGAGAGGGAGGCGGCATCATCAGGCCGCAAGGTCCTTGTCTCCAGGCGGCCGATGGCGCGGGTAGGACGAGCGAAGGAACGTGACGAAACAAGAGGCTTCATGAAGGTAGTAGCCGACGCCGATACCAAGGAAATCCTCGGGGCCGCGATTCTCGGCATAGAAGGCGATGAAGCGATCCACGGTGTCATCGACGCCATGAGCGCCGGAACGCGTTACACCGACCTTCAATGGTCAGTGCCTATCCATCCAACGGTTTCGGAACTGATCCCGACACTTCTAAGGGGCATGGGTTGAGTGGGACGGGCTGGCAATCCGCTCTTCAGTGGATTGCCAGCCCGAAGACCTCATCGCAGAGGCCTATGATGGCAGCGGCTTGCCGGCCTGCTCCCGCACGATGTAGTCGGCGTACCAGTCCGGCCAGTTCTCATCATGCTTGCCGTCGGTTCGCTTCTCGTGTTCGCCGTGGGCCGCCGCCGCGCGCCGGAGCGCCACTGCGAGCTCGATCGACGAGGTGAACGTCGTAACGTCCGTATCCATGCGTCCAGGCAATCGTTCGGTTACTTCCTGGAGCAGCCAGCCGTTGCCGTCCGGATCGCTGAACGAGGCGTAGGAGCGATAGCTCCGCCGCTCCGGATCGCGACCGCTGAGCGGCGGCTGTCCCGGACCGGCACGGTGGAAAATCTCGCTGACGTCGGCGCCGTGATCGATGAGTTCGGCGCGCGCGGCCTCGATATCCGACACGACGAGATAGAGCCCGCTTGCCGAGCCGGGCGCCGCCGACGTCAGCCCCGTACCGAAGTGGATCGAACTCGGTGAGCCTGGCGGCGTGAACTGCACGACCCGGAATGTATCACCGACGGCAAAGTCGGCGTCGAGCCTCCAACCCAGGCTGTCATAAAAGCGCTTTGCACGGTCGACGTCCGAGACGGGGATAACGACGACCTCAAGCTTCAGGTCGACCGTTTGGATGTTGGGGGTTTTGATTGCACTGGTCATGGCTTTCTCCTTGTGGAAGGGAAGGCGGCGCGTTTCCGCGCCCCTTCTTTCTCAATTCGATGAACGCAGCGACCTGAACGAAGCTCGCAACTCTTTAGTGAAGACTTCCGGCTGTTCCCAGGCGGCAAAGTGCCCGCCCTTGGGCAGTCGATTGTAGTGGATTAGCTTCGGAAAGGCTTTCTCGGTCCAACTGCGGGGCGCGGTGTAGATCTCGTCAGGAAAGGCGCTCACCGCGACCGGGATGGTCACGCCCTTGGGCGCGAAGAAGGCGAGCTTGCTTTCCCAGAAGAGCCGACCCGAAGACAGTCCCGTGTTCGTCAGCCAGTAGAGCGTGATGTTGTCGAGGATGTCGTCGCGCGTCAGCCCTTCCGAAGCCCCGTCAAAGACACGGCCGATCAGCTTCTGGCTCTCCGGATCATGGTCAATCATCCACGCGGCGAGCGCGATCGGCGAATCGTCCAGGCCGTAGAGTGTCTGTGGCCGGGCCCCCATTTCCAACGCGTAGCCGACACGATGCTTGTAGAAGAAATCGAGCTGCTTCCACGCATACTCCTCGTCGCCCGTCAGGCCCGTCGGCTGCGGACCGCCGGCCAGCGCCGCTGAAATGTTGTCGGGAAGCGTGCCGGGCATGTTGGTATGGATGCCAAGCAGCCCCGCAGGCTTCTGTAGCGCCTCGTTGACAGCGTCACCCCAGTCGCCGCCCTGCGCGACATATTTCTTATAGCCCAGGCGGTCCATCAGAACGGCCCAGGCCCGCGCGACACGCTGCGGGTCCCAGCCGAGTTCTGTGGGCTTGCCGGAAAAGCCGTAACCGGGGATTGACGGAATGACGACATCGAAGGCGTCGGATGCACTTCCGCCGTGCGCTGTGGGATTGGTCAATGGATCAATGATCTTCATCTGCTCGATGATCGAGCCTGGCCAGCCATGGGTAATAATCACCGGCAGCGCGTTCGGGTGCTTCGACTTAACGTGGATGAAGTGGATGTCAACGCCGTCGATATTCGTCACGAACTGAGGCAGGGCGTCCAACCTCGTCTCGATTTTTCGCCAGTCGTACTGGTTCGCCCAATAGTCGGCGAGCTTCTGCATCGTCGCCAGCCGAACGCCCTGCGTGTCGTCTCGGACAAGCTCCTGGCTCGGCCATCGCGTCGCCTTGACCCGCCGCTGGAGATCGGCAATGGCCTCATCGGTTGCACGGAACTGGAATGGCCGGATGGTTTCGTCGACAGCCGGCTGGGCTTCTGACGCACCGTTTACGGAAGCCTGCGCAACCTCGACGCCGCTCCGCGCAGGAGAGCTCGTTTCGGCATGAGCCACGACCGCGGGAAGAAAAATTGCGATCGCTCCAGCCAATGCGGTGGCGGCAAGTCGATTGCGCTTGCCAATTATCGAATACGGTCTCGACATGTCATTCTCCTTGTTTTGCCGATCGACGGAACCGCGCCGACATAGGCGTACATTTCAAGAGGTGAAGTCTCTGACGGCGGGGACCCCATTATCCCCCAACTCGATATCGCGCAGCCGGCGTGCTGAGCGAAAGGCTCGGCATGAGCTTCTGCCGCGCCGCTTCGTATGCCTCCCAGTCGCGTGCGTCCGGAAGCGCCGGAATGGTAATCAACTCGCCGAGGTCGAAGCCGGCAAGCGAGGCATCCACCATGTCCTCGGCGGACATGACGATCTCGCTCGGCACATACTCCAGCGGCGTCCCGGCAATGCCCCAGAAATCGGTCGCCGTGGCGCCCGGAAGAACGGCCTGGACGCGGATATTCTTGTCAGCCAGCTCCTGCTCGAGCGACAGGGTGAGCGCCAGCACGAAGGCCTTGCTTCCGCCGTACACGCCGTTCAGCCGTTCCGGCGCGATAGCAACGATCGAGGCGATGTTGATGATCGCGCCGGTGCCCCGTTTCACGAAGCCGGGCACTGCAGCATAGGTCAGCCGCATTAGCGCAGTGACGTTCAGCGTGATCATCTCTTCCATCTTGTCGATGTCCGACGAAAGCAGCGGGGCGGTTGCGCCGACACCGGCGTTGTTGACCAGCGTGGTAATGCTGGCGTCGGCACGCAGTACCTTCTCGATGCGGCCGAGATCATCCTTGTTGCCAAGGTCCGCCGCGATCACTTCGACAGCGCGCCCTGTTTCGTCGGTGAGGCGTTCGGCCAGCGCATCGAGGCGCTCCTTATTGCGGGCCACGAGGATCAGATCATAGCCCCGGCGCGCCAGCCGATCCGCATAAATCGCGCCGATACCAGAGGAAGCGCCAGTGATGAGTGCGGTACCATTCGAGTTCTCGGTCATAACAATCTCCATCAGGTTGAACTTCCCAGCCCTGATGTTAGGACAAAGCCTGGCTGTCTCAAATGTCACATATCCGTCAATTTAGGACATTCGCCGCGTGGCCACGACCTCTTAAGACAAGTACGAATTTGGCTTGAGGCTAGGCACCCTTCCCGGGAGTACGGAAAGTTCAAAAGAACAGGTGCTGAAAAATGGACCCAGGCGATACTTTCACCGCAAGAGATTGAGCCGCGATCTTACTCGCCCACGCATCCACGACATATGCACCGGAGTTCGCAGTGTTACCGCGCAGGCTCAGCGAAATAACTGAGGGGAGCCATCCCGGTGATCGCCTTGAAAATATGTGGCGAAGTTCGTGCGCGATTATCGCCGCGACTGCCACGCATTAGACGGCAAGCACGACGGATCTCCGCTGACGACAGTCTGGCAGCAGACGGGCGAGTTTTGCCTCTTTCTATCTGGTCGTCGCTCGACGGCATCAGTCCGATTCCGTGCCCAGGATCTACGACTTACCTGCGCGATTGGATGATAAAGCTATGCGCTTCCCCTGCATGATGCCGAGCCGGATTTTGAAGCCATCAGCATGCAGCAGGCGGCGAATCTGCCGATAGTCCGATGGAAGCTGCTCAACCCACATCGACCGATCGACTTTACCTACTCAATTGCGACCCGTGCCGACATTCCTGGAAGCGGGCGGTCAAGCCCCACCTGATTCTCATCCAGAGTGATACGAACGGGAACACGTTGGACGATCCGCGTAAAATTGCCTGTCGCATTGTCAGGCGGCAGGAGAGCAAACTGAGCCCCGCTTGCCGGCGAGAAACTTTCAATGTGCCCTTTGTAGGTCACGTCCGGCACGCCATCGATCTCAATCATCGCCGAGTCGCCAGCTTGCATTCCGGCGAGTTGGGTTTCCTTGAAGTTCGCAATGACCCATCTGGTGTTTTCAACGAAGGCGATCAAAGGGGCCCCGGGCTTCACAAACTGCCCGACCCGCGCTTGCCGCTCTCCGACGTGTCCGTCGGCGGGCGCACGAACGGTGGTGCTTTCCAAGTCTATTTCAGCAAGGCGCAGGGCGGCAGCCGCCCCTTCTATATCCCCGAGAAGTTGAGGCCTCTGGCTTTCCAGTACGTCCGTCTGGACATGCGCGGCCACCAAGTTCGCTTTTGCCTGCGACACTCTTGCGATTGCGCCAAGGTTTGCCGATTGCGTCAGATCAACATTTGCCTGGGTTGCGGTACCACTCTTCAACAGACCGACGCTTCTTGCGAAATCCTTCCTGGCGCGATCAGCATCGGCCTGCGCACCGTCAAGCGCTGCCTGCGCCTGCTCGATGGCTGTTTGCTGCAGCTTCAACCGGCTGTCGAGATTGATAATGGCGGCGCGTTTGCTGGCGAGCGCAGCCTGTGCCTGCTCAACCCGCGCCCTGTAGTCGTTGTCTTCGATGCGAAACAGGATCTGGCCGGCCGTGACCTTCTGGTTGTCCTTGATCGGAACATCCACGACAAAGCCGGTGATCTTGGGGCTAATCGGCGTGACATCGCCGCGAACATAGGCATTGTCGGTGGACGTTGCCTGCCAGTTTCCCAGCCAGTTGCCTGGCGCTACGGACAAGGTTGTCGCGCCATAGACACTGCCCGCGACCAGAAGACTGCCGAGCGATGCTGTGAACAATTTCATTTTGCCTCTCCTTTTGTACGGTGGGCCGGGCTTTTGCCGATCGCAAGCACGCCCGCGGCGCTGATGGTCAAGATGACGGCAACGGCCAGAAAACCGTCGTTGAAGGCCAGAACCCAAGCCTCCTTGCGAGCAATTGCTCCGACGAAGGATACGGCGCGCGCCGTCACGGCGGCATCGTCCACCAGACGGCTGCCGAGGCTTGTGGCGATCACGGTTATCCGATCAGAGACGACCGGGTCATACAGCGACAGGTTTTCCGTCAGAATGTTCGAATGGAACTTCTCCCGCTCGGTCACCAGATGGGAAACCAGGGCCGACCCAAGTGTCGTACCGCCCAGCGTCGTCATGTTGAAAGCCAGGGAAGCAGTCGGCAGATCCGGCGGCGTCAGCGAGCCCGCACCGATCAATAGATCGGGCACGAGAAAGAAAAGTTGCCCAACGGCAAAGACAAAAACCATCGTCTGGAACTGATCGCCTGAACTCAAGCCAGTTCCGGCAATGCCAAGCGCGGTCCCAATGCCGCACAGCAACAAGCCCAATCCCATGATCAGCCTGCTATCGAACCGCTGCAACAGACCCCATACAAGGGGAAGCGCTGCAAGTTGCGCAATCGCGGCCCAGCCGAGCAAGCCGGCGACCTCCAATGGCCGATACCCCTGAACCGTTCCCAGAAACAGGGGAACCAAGTAGCTGGTGACGACGAACCCGGCGCGGAACACCAGATTAAGGGCGATCGGAATGCCGAAGGAGCGTTTGAGCAGCAGCCGGGGGGCTATGATCGGCAGGGGCGAGAAACGGCAGAGGAAGATGAAGCCCGCCCATGCCGAAACGCAGGCAACAGTGCACCAGACAATCATGTCGTTGTCGAACCAGAAGCGCCGGGTCCCTTGGCTGAGAACGATGACCAAGAAGCCCAACGCTGCGGAGAGCATGAGAATTGCCGTCCAGTCCGTCTTGAGGCCGGACCAGGACACGGGTTGCCTGGGCAGAAAGGAAACGGCCGCGATGGCAAGCACGGCACCGATCAATACCTGAGTGAAGAAGAAACTCCGCCATCCGAAACTATCTTCGATGTATCCCGACATCGTCGGCCCGAGTGTCGCCGGAAATAGCAGGACAAATCCGAGCAGCGTCAGGCCCATCGGCAGGCGACGTCCGCCCATCACCATGAACACGGAAATGAAGGCGACCGGCCCGAAGCCGCCAGCCGCCAGTCCTTGAATGAAACGAAACGCAATGATCGCATTCAACTGAGCGATCAGCATGCATGCGAAGGCAGCCAGGGAGAAGACCACCGCGTTCGCGGTCAGATACCGCTTCAGGCCAAACGTCTTGATCAACGGTCCCGACGCGACAATCCCAGCAAAACTTGCCATGGTGTACACGGTCGAGATCCAGGACGCCTCATCGGGCGTGGCACCGATGCCACCTTGCAGGTCGGCAATATTTGTCGTGACGAACTGGGCGGACACGTTGATGAGGAAAGACCCTGCCAATCCTGTCGTCAGCAGCAATTTTTGACTGCTCGTCAAAGGCGTGATCGCGGGCAGCGTCACCTTTTGCGGCAAAGGCATCTGGCTGACAGTGCCTTCTTCAGGAGCCAGTCTGGGCGCTGGAAGCGAAACGACGTTATGTTGAAGTGCCGCCATGGTTGACCTCGGCGCCGGCTTGCAAGGCCGGTCATGCCATCAATTCGAGTGGTTGATAAATAGGAAAGCGATTGCTTTCTAAAATAACCCATTTAAACTGAACGTCAACATAATTTGGAAAATTTCGATGGTCGAAAATAAAAAACCCGAAAAACGCTCGCGCGGCAGGCCGCCGGTTCGATGCGACGACGAGACACGGTCACTCATCATCGAAGCTGCAAATCCGCACTTCCAGGAAAATGGTTTTGCATCGGCTAATATCAATCTGATCGCCCAGGCCGCCGGCGTATCCACCAAAACGCTCTACAGGCTCTTCCCCACGAAGGCCGATTTGTTCTCAAGCGTGGTTTCTGATCGGATCGGCCAGTTTTTTCTGACTCTGGATGAAACAGCACTTGCAAAGATGGAACTGAGAGATGGTCTCGTCCGCCTGCTGACGGCCTATGGGGATTTGGCCCTCGCCGGATACACGATTGCCATCTTCAAACTGGTGATCGCGGAAGCTGACCGCTTTCCGGAAATTGCCAATACGTTTCATACGCAGGCCATTGCCCAGACCAGCGCGGCATTGGAACGCTGGCTTGTCCTGCAAGCGGGCCTGAAGCGCCTGAAGATCGAGGACGCCGCCCTGGCGTCAGGTATGCTTCGAGGCATGATGATCATGGAGCCGCAACGCGCGGTTCTTCTTCGTCAACGACAACCACCCACACCGCAAGAGATCGCCACAAGGGCGGAGATCTGTGCCGATCTGTTTTTGAACGGTTGCCGACACACAGCGTGATGTCGCTATCCCCGATCATGCCTGCCGTGACCCCGCCCCTCAATGCGGGCATGCTCAAAACTGCGGTCGCTGCGGTCAGGACAATGCTGTCAACGGGGGAGAAAGGTGTCGAGGAGAGCTGGATATCGGTTGCTCGCCAGCTGGTTCAGAAGGTAGTGATCGCGCCATCGGCCGACGGCAAGTCGGCGGAGCTGACCATCCATGGCCGCCTCGCCGCCATTCTGGCCGCCCAGGAAGCATGGCGCGAGGTTTCACGGGAACTGCGAAGTGAGCAATCGGCGGAGTTTGTCCGCAAACGTTCCGATGGGGAATTTCCTGCGCCGCTGCGGAGCCTTGCTGGCCGAGCGTGAGCAGGAATGCAAGCGGTTGCAAGTATCGTTGGTTGCGGGGGCAGGATTTGAACCTGCGGCCTTCAGGTTATGAGCCTGACGAGCTACCGGGCTGCTCCACCCCGCGTCAAGCGCATTCGGATTTGCCGAATGTCGCGATCGTGTAA
>NZ_JAEUAO010000028.1 GCF_019511375.1 Rhizobium herbae | reverse complement strand
CGGTGTTTGCCGCCCCGGCCACGCTCGACGGCACCTATGGCAGCTTCTCCTTCGATGCCGCCACCGGCAGCTGGACCTATACGCTCGACAACGACCGGGCGGCGACGCAAGCGCTCAACCAGGGCGAGGCCGTCAGCGACACGCTGAGCGTCACCTCGCTCGACGGCACCGCCAGCCACAACATCGTCGTCGCCATCACCGGCGCCAACGACGCGGCGTCG
>NZ_JAEUAO010000027.1 GCF_019511375.1 Rhizobium herbae | reverse complement strand
GTCGACGACGGCGAGGCGGTGTTTGCCGCCCCGGCCACGCTCGACGGCACCTATGGCAGCTTCTCCTTCGATGCCGCCACCGGCAGCTGGACCTATACGCTCGACAACAGCCGGGCGGCGACGCAAGCGCTCAACCAGGGCGAGGCCGTCAGCGACACGCTGAGCGTCACCTCGCTCGACGGCACCGCCAGCCACAACATCGTCGTCGCCATCACCGGCGCCAACGACGCGGCGTCG
>NZ_JAEUAO010000026.1 GCF_019511375.1 Rhizobium herbae | reverse complement strand
CGATCACGAAGTATTTCGGCGAGTTCAAGGCGTATGACCAGATCGACGCCGCCCCGGAAGAAAAGGCGCGCGGCATCACCATCTCGACGGCGCACGTCGAATATGAGACGCCGGCCCGTCACTATGCGCACGTCGACTGCCCCGGCCACGCCGACTACGTCAAGAACATGATCACCGGTGCGGCGCAGATGGACGGCGCGATCCTGGTTTGCTCGGCTGCCGACGGCCCGATGCCGCAGACCCGCGAGCACATCC
>NZ_JAEUAO010000025.1 GCF_019511375.1 Rhizobium herbae | reverse complement strand
GTCGACGACGGCGAGGCGGTGTTTGCCGCCCCGGCCACGCTCGACGGCACCTATGGCAGCTTCTCCTTCGATGCCGCCACCGGCAGCTGGACCTATACGCTCGACAACAGCCGGGCGGCGACGCAAGTGCTCAACCAGGGCGACGCCGTCAGCGACACGCTGAGCGTCACCTCGCTCGACGGCACCGCCAGCCACAACATCGTCGTCGCCATCACCGGCGCCAACGACGCGGCGTCGATCGCCGTCGATGCGGCG
>NZ_JAEUAO010000003.1 GCF_019511375.1 Rhizobium herbae | reverse complement strand
AGCGTGGCCGGGGCGGCAAACACCGCCTCGCCGTCGTCGACGTCGCTGACCGTCAGCTTGCCGGACGCAGTCGGATCGCCGCTGCCGGCCTGCCCCGCCTCGACCGCCGCCCGGTCGTCGGTGACCGTCGCATCGACGGTGATCGACGCCGCGTCGTTGGCGCCGGTGAGAGAGATGGAGACATTTGCCTCACTCAGCGTGCCATTGCCAAGCCGTATCGCGTAGACGAAACTATCTTTGAGGATTTCACCGGAAGACAGCGTGTTGATGTCCGCGCCCGCACCCGGCGTGCCGCTTCCATCACTCAGGCGGTACTCGATCTTTCCATTGTTGATCCTGACCCAATTGCCGAGCAGGGTCTTCTCCCAGGCCGATGCTCCAGTCGCTCCGACGTCCTTCGCAAGAAGCTCGTAGTCCGCGGTAATCGGGTTGCCGTCGCCATCGTCGACCGAAAAGAGGGACTTGGCATTTCCGCCAAGATCATTCGACATCACATCAAGGGTGATGGTTTTGCTCGCCTCATTGTAGACCTGCAGACTGATCAGCTGATCTTCTGTCCAGACGTAGGTATCGTCTTTTGCCTGCGGCGTATTGGTGAATGAAGTCGTGCTACCGCCAACCGTGCTCTGTGTGCCCATTGAATTACCCCCCATAACTCAAAAGAAGTAACCCGGCAGAGATTCACGACGAATCATCCCCGACAAGACCTGCGAATTCAATCGCCGCGTCGGATTGTTGGGCAAAATACGCCCATACTTCTTAATTGAAAACCGGATTATTCCCCCTCACTAATAAAGTGTTACCACATATACTGTGAAATGGAAGATGCTTTTCTTGCGGTAGTTAAATTTCGCTAGGCGGAGCGTTGCCTCGAGCACAATTGAGCCGTCGCGGACTTCTCGAAGCCTCAGGCATCCCATGCATGATCTGATCGCTTCCCGAGGGGCATTGCACTACGTCACGCATCATCCCCCAGCAAGTGCTGGTCGACGGCGATGCCATGACTGTGTGGAAGCGCTACGGCGATCCGATAGGTTGAATGCCGGCTTAGTCCTCGTCGCCAGCCGGCACTTCAATCGGCTCGCGGACGGCGGAAAGGATCGCGCGCTTGCCGACATGGTTTGCCGGTCCGACAAGGCCTTCCCGCTCCATGCGCTCGACGAGCGAAGCGGCGCGGTTATAGCCAATCTGCAGGCGACGCTGGATGTAGGACGTCGAGCACTTCTTGTCCCGCAGCACAACCTTGACTGCCTTGTCATAGAGATCGTTGCCGTCTTCCTCGGCGAGCGCGCCCTTGTCGAAGACCGCGCCGTCCTCCTCCACGGCCTCGTCTGCCTCCTCGGCATCCTCGGTGACCGTCCCGAGATATTCCGGGCGCCCTTGCGTCTTCAGATGCGCAACCACCTTCTCGACCTCCTCATCCGATACGAAGGGGCCATGCACACGGGCAATCCGCCCGCCGCCAACCATGTGCAACATATCCCCCTGTCCCAGTAGATGCTCTGCGCCCTGTTCGCCCAGGATCGTCCGGCTATCGATCTTGGAGGTCACCTGGAAGGAAATGCGGGTCGGGAAGTTGGCCTTGATCGTGCCGGTGATGACGTCGACCGACGGGCGTTGCGTCGCCATGATCAGATGGATGCCGGCAGCGCGCGCCATTTGTGCCAGACGCTGGATGGCGCCTTCGATTTCCTTGCCGGCGACCATCATCAGGTCTGCCATCTCGTCGACGATGACGACGATATAAGGCATGGGCGAGAGGTCCATTTCCTCCTGCTCGAAGATTGCCTCGCCGGTCGACCGGTCGAAGCCGGTCTGGACGGAGCACAGGATCGTCTCACCCTTGGCCCGTGCCGATGCGGCGCGCGCGTTGAAGCCATCGATATTGCGCACGCCGAGCCGTGACATCTTGCGATAGCGGTCTTCCATCTCCCGCACCGCCCATTTCAACGCCATCACTGCCTTTTTCGGATCGGTCACGACCGGGGTCAGCAAATGCGGGATGCCGTCATAGACCGACAGCTCGAGCATCTTCGGATCAACCATGATCAGCCGGCATTCCTCGGGTTTCAGCCGGTAGAGCAAGGAGAGGATCATCGTGTTGATCGCAACCGACTTGCCCGAACCGGTGGTGCCCGCGACCAGAAGATGCGGCATCTTGGCAAGCTCTGCCACCACCGGCTCCCCACCGATCGTCTTGCCCAGGCACAGCGCCAGTTTGAACCGGGTCTCCCCATAGTTCTCGGATTCGATCAGTTCGCGGAAATAGACTGTTTCGCGAACCGGGTTCGGAAGCTCGATGCCGATGACATTGCGGCCGGGAACCACAGCGACACGGGCAGACAAGGCTGACATGGAGCGGGCGATATCGTCCGAAAGGCCGATTACGCGCGAGGATTTCACGCCAGGCGCCGGTTCGAACTCATACAGCGTCACCACAGGACCTGGCCGCACGTCGATGATCTCGCCGCGAATGCCGAAATCCTCCAGCACGCTTTCCAACAGACCAGCGCTTTGTTCCAGCGCCTCCGGTGTGATGATCGCCGTTTCCTGAACCGCTGGTTCCTGCAATAGTGCAACAGGCGGGAAAACATATTCGCCCGTCGCGAAACCGGTCGAGGCACCGGCAGCTTTCACAAGGATCTCGGAGCTGACCTGCGGAGCCGGCGCCGAAGCCGCGGCCGGCGGTGCGACATCGACAATCGGCTCTATGACAGCCCGGGTCGCCGGGCGGACTGGTTTCACCTCGGCAAGCACCTCCGACGTCAGTTGCACAGGAGCCTTGGCCGGCGGTCCTGCAACACCGATCCGTGCCGACGGCGTACCGGTAGATCTGAAACCGATCTCGCGGTAGAGCGCCGTCACCGAATCCGGCGCGGCATGAAACGCGGGCGGCTGCCAGCGTGCCGTGGGTATCAGCGCGTCGATGTCAGCAGCCGTATCCAGGGCACTCCAAAACACTTCATCGGAGACGTCATACAAGGCATGCGGCCCCTTCAAAATTGTATCGCGGCTCTGCGTCGCGGCGTGCCGATCCTCGTCCGTCGGAAAACAGGCAAGATCGACAGCATCAATCGCGGCAGGCTCAGTCGCCACGCAGACTGGACTTACATCCGCACGCAGTTCGATCTCCCGCTGCAGGCGCAGCGAAAGCAGCTGAATGCCCATTGCCGCATGCTCGACCCGCATGTCGGCAACGGTCGGCTCGTCTGCCACAGGATTTGCGACGACAGACAATGCAGCGTCACTGCCGGTCGCCACCGTGACGTCCGCCTCTGCCGGCACCGGCTGCTTCTTCATTTCAGCAGTCGTACGCTTGGAATAGGCGCTCTCCGGTGTGCGGGTGAACCGCACGTTGGGTTTGAGTACAAAGGCGCTTTGCCAAACCGGCGCGTCGGCGCGCCCCTCGATCTCGCTTGCCGCCCTGGCATCGGTATCGGTACCGGGCGTATTTTCCTCGCTGTTCGGATCGATCTGAGAGCCATAGACGCGCCGCTGATGCTCCGTCTTCGCCTGATTTTCCTGGTCTGCGCTTTGCTCTCCCGTGTGATCGAAGGGGTTCGAAAAGTTGGTTCGGGAAAGACGCATGGGGACCTACTCACTCATAATTCACGGGCAATGGGCACACCCATTTCAATAGAAAATAAAGGTTAATCACCTCTTTCCAGCCTAGCTGTCTCCCGGAATTTTCAGCGGTGCCCCAAGCGCCGCGTTGGTCACCAAATTCCCATTTTCCGGCACATTACGTCAGGCACAACGATGGCCTGCGACCGGCCGCACGGTGATCGATACGGCTAGCGGCCATGGTGCAGGAACCGTCACCGCGGCGCATTCAGACCATTCAGTGGCGAGGTGGGTTCAAGATGAAGTGTGGCTCAAAGAAAATTGCCCGCCGCCAACCCAGCAAAGCGGCGGGCCCGAGCCAGCGCTCGATCTGCCGCGTACGCTACGCTGCGGCGTATCGAAAACGGCTCAAATAACGCGCAGGTTCCTGGCTGTTTTGATTGGTGCGCTATCGTACATTTCCGGGTCGCCACCGGCGCGCACTTCGGCACGCTACCCAGCTTTCCACGCCTTGCAGCACATGGCCAGGGAACCATTTTGCGCGGATGAAGTTGAGGGGCGCTATCAACCCACATCGGAGGACAACAATGGCTGAGAAGAAACTCGACGACCTGTTCTTGGATACGCTCAAGGACATCTACTTTGCGGAAAAGCAGATATTGAAGGCACTTCCCAAGATGGCCCGTGCCGCTCAGTCGGAGGAAGGCAAGGCCGCTTTCCTGAAGCACCGTGACGAGACTGATGGTCAGGTCGAACGGTTGCAGCAGGTTTTCGACATCGTTGGCAAGGCTGCCCGCGGCAAGACCTGCGAAGCCATCCAGGCCATCATCGCCGAGGGCGAAGAAATCATGGAGGAGTACAAGGGATCTGTTGCTCTCGACGCTGGCCTGATCTCATCGGCCCAGGCCGTCGAGCACTACGAAATCGCTCGCTATGGCACACTCAAGTCCTGGGCCGAGCAGCTCGGACACGCGGAAGCAGTCGCATTGCTCGACGCCAACCTGCAGGAAGAGATCGCGACGGACAAAATCCTGACACAGCTCGGCGAAGCTTCGGCAAATCCCAAGGCTGCGGAATCGAAGGTTGCGTAACCGTATGAGCGCACAGGCTGAGGCCCGCTTCGGCGGGCCTTTCGCGATCAGGCGCAAAATGACCTCCCATGAACGCCGCGCACTGCGGCAAATGTCGTCGGCTGTGGCGGCGATTTCATGGCGCTGGTCGAGCTTTGAATCGAGACCTATATCCGATTTTCGCCGACGCAGTCCGCAGGTCCGCGCCGAACGGGTCGCCTTAAAAGGCAGCCTTGCCGGCAGCGGCGCTGACATCGCGTCGGCAGAAGAGAGGAGGTGAAATGATGGCGAAGGCTCAGACCCCCATCGAAGAAATGACGCAGGTCGCTGCCGACACGCATGCCGCAACGATGAATATTCTTTTGGCCCTCACCAAGGCGCTGGAGGAAGCGGACTGCATCAGAGTTGAAAACTTCGAAGAGATCATTCGCGTAATGGCAGAGGCTGCCGCCAGGAATGGCTCGCCGGCCGTAGCCGCCTTGATGGTTGATTTTGCCGATCAGCTGCAACCGCCACCAAAGCCATCTGGTGGACTGGTATAGGAAATGCTGTTCTGCTGGTAGGCACGTAAGGGGTCAGGTGTTCGAGGTTTGGGACGATTTCGGGCGCCTGCAGGTCAAGCTGAAATTCAAGGACCTTTTGCACAGCGATGCGTCTGATCGATGATATGCCTTGGCGAGTTGCGCCCCCTCGGCGACCCAGTTCGTCGGCCTCGCCGAGAAGTTCGATTCATATCCCGATCAGCTCTCCGGCGGGCAACAGCAGGGCATGGCGATTGCCCCCTCGCTGCCATGCGGCCGAAGGCGATGCTCTTTTACGAGATAACGTCGGCGCTCGGCCCGGAACTGACAGAGGAAGTACTGATGGCGATGGAACAACTCGCCCGTGACGCCTGACCATAATTCTTGTCACGCCTGAAATGAGTTTCGCACGCAGCGTGGCGACGCAAGGCATCTACATGCATAAGGGCATCCGACAGCCGGATCGTCGACAACCGTTAGATTTACCACAAACAACACCGATCAACAGGAATGCCACGGGCATGCGAAGATCTTTACAAGTGCGTTGACGATTTTCTCAAGCCAACTCGTGACTGGGCCACGGCGCGCTCCGCCTCAGCGTCCCTTGCGCCATCGCCGCGCAAATAATTTTTATTGTTAAGCGTGCCATTCGCGCGATATAATACTTCATCTAAGCTTCAGACTGGGAGGTCTGACATGGCAAACGCTCTGATGGAAGGAAAGAAAGTACAGGACTGGGCCAATCTGGTCTTGGCGGCATGCGTGTTCATCTCACCATGGGTCATCGGCTTTACGGCCGAGGCTGTGCCAAGCTGGAACGCATGGATCGTCGGGCTTCTGCTCGGCGGGCTGGCAGTGGCGGCTATTTCGGCATTCGCCGAATGGGAAGAATGGGTCAATCTGGTGCTTGGTCTCTGGCTAGCCGCATCCCCCTGGCTGCTCGGCTTTGCCGCCAATGTGAACGTGATGTGGACGAATGTGGTGCTGGGATTGCTCGTTGCCGTCGTATCGCTCTGGGCAGTCTGGGATCATCATCATCCTCACGCCCACGCCTGAGCTCGACCACGAGCCGATACCGCTAATGCCCGCCGCAGTGAGCGGCGGGCGCAAGCGAATACGCAACATCCGACATTGATGCCTTTGGTGCCGTCATTAACGTAAGTTCTTTAGCTGCCCGTGCCCGGCACCCTGCCGGCCGAGTACGCTAATCGAGTTGTTTGTCACATGTCCCGCCTTCTCGCAGCTCAGCCGAGCTTGAAACCATTCGCCGTGAGATAGACGGCGTAGAGCGAGCTCGTCGCCGTGATGAACAGGCGGTTGCGTCTGGCGCCACCGAAGGTTAGGTTCGAGACGACTTCGGGAATGCGGATCTTGCCGATCAACGTTCCGTCCGGATCGTAGCAGTGAACGCCGTCTTGGGCGCTGGCCCAGATGCGCCCTGTCCGATCAATCCGGAAGCCGTCGAAGAGGCCGCTGGTGCATGTTGCGAAGACCTCGCCACCCGACAGCTTTCCTTCATGCGAAAGTGAAAACCGGCGGATATGGCGCGGCCCGTCTTCCAGGTGGCTGGCGCCCGTGTCGGCGACGTAGAGCAGCCGCTCGTCGGGCGAGAAGGCAAGCCCGTTGGGCTTTTCGAAATCGCCGGCGACTTTCACAACGTCGCCGGACAGTGGATCGACGCGATAGACGTGGCAACCGCCGATCTCTTCCTCTCCGTATTCTCCTTCGTAGTCGTGCATGATCCCGTAGGAAGGATCGGTAAACCAGATCGAACCGTCGGATTTGACGACGACATCATTCGGCGAGTTGAAGCGCTTGCCCTGGAAGCGGTCGGCAATCACCTGCACAGTGCCGTCGAAGTCGGTGCGCGTCACCCGCCGCGTCAGGTGCTCGCAGGTCACCAGGCGGCCCTGATTGTCGACGGTGTTGCCGTTGGAATTGTTCGAAGGCTGCCGGAAGACGGATACGTAACCGCTGGTCTCGTCGAACCGCATCATTCTGTTGTTCGGAATGTCCGACCAGACGAGAAAGCGGCCAGGCGCGAACCAGGCCGGCCCTTCCACCCAGCGCCCGCCCGTCCACAACCGTTCCACGCGGGCATGGCCGACGAAACAGGCGGCAAAGCGGCGATCAAGAACTTCAAACCCTGTTCCTTCGATCTCCCCGAACATGTCTTCTCCCCTTTCAATATTTCGCCGTCCAGCACTTGCCTCTGGCCCGTTGTTTCTTTTGGATGATAGCGATAACATCTATCCGCATAAACAGGTTTTTTGACGCAATCGTCCATGCGGAAGCAGCAATGACGAAAATTCCCAACGGCAAGATAGCGGAACCGCCAACCATGAGCGACGTGGCGCGACGGGCGGGCGTTTCGGCAATGACCGTGTCCCGGGCACTGAAAGAAGGCAGCCACGTTTCCAAGGCAACGCGCGAGCGAATCGCTCAGGCCATCAACGAGCTCGGCTACGTCCTCGACCAATCGGCCGGCAGCCTTTCGTCGCGACGCACCGGCTTTGTCGCTGCGATCATCCCCTCGATCAACAATTCAAACTTTTCCGACACCGCGCGCGGCATCACCGATGCGCTGGAGGGAACCGGCCTCCAACTACTCCTTGGTTATACCAACTATTCGGTCGACCGGGAGGAAGAACTGATCGAAGCCATGCTGAAGCGGCGGCCGGAAGGCATAATTCTAACCGGCGGCTCCCATACACCGAGGGGCCGACGAATGCTGGAACAGGCGGGCATCCCCGTCATCGAGACCTGGGACAGGCCGGCTCAGCCCATCGACAAGGTCGTGGGCTTCTCCAATGGCGAAGCGATGGAGCTCCTTGTGGAGACGCTGGCAGGCAAGGGCTATCAGCGCTTCGGTTATATCGGCGGCACGACGGCGCGCGATACGCGCGGCAGCCAGCGCCGGGCGGGGTTCGTTCGCGCCCTGGAAAGGCTCGGCCTTCCCTCCGACCGGCTGATCTCCTTCGGCGTGCCGCCCATCTCCATGGAACAGGGCGCGCAGGCGGTCGTCAACATGCTCGAGCGCTGGCCGGATACGCAAGTGGCCCTTTGCGTTTCGGACCTTTCGGCCTTTGGCGCATTGATGGAGTGTCAACGCCGCGGCCTGAAAGTCCCGGATGACATCGCCATTGCCGGTTTCGGCGACTATGAAATCGCCGCCTGCTGTCATCCCCGCATGACGACCGTCAACGTCGATTGCTACGGCATCGGTCGACAAGCGGCGCTGAAGCTGACACAGACGATTCAGGCCGTGTCGGCAGAGACGCTGGAACCGATTACCCTCACTAGCTTTCGCGTTGTCGAGCGCGAGAGCACGTAAGCAGGCGTCGGCAACAGACCGCTAGAACGCGATCTGCACCTTCATCGAGCGGCTGCGGTCGCCGGCCGTTTCGAATGCCGCAACCGCATCGTCGAGATCGAAGATACTGGTCAGAAGCGGTTTTACGTCGACGCGGCGACGATTGATGAGGTCGACGGCAAGCGCAAACTCCTCGTGGAACCGGAAGGTGCCGCGCATGTCGATTTCCTTGGCGACCACAAGGTTTTGCGGAATTGAGACATCGCCGCCGAGCCCGAGTTGCATCAGGATCCCGCGCGGTTTCAGCACTTCGAGGCCGGAGCGGACGGCGCGCTCGTTGCCGGACGCCTCGAACATCACGTCGAAGTAACCTTTGTTGGCCGAATAGGCCGCAAGCTTGTCGCCGTCGGTCGCGACATTGATCGTGCGGTCAGCGCCGATATCCGAAGCTTTCGCAAGCACGGCGTCCATAACGTCGGTCGCGACGATCTCCGCGGCGCCATGGGCGCGGGCGGCAAGAATGCACAATGCACCGATCGGGCCGCAGCCGGTGACCAGCACGCGCTTTCCAAGCAGCGAGCCCGCCCGGTTGACGGCGTGCAGCGTTACGGCGAACGGCTCGGCAAAGGCAGCTTCGTTGATCGAGACGTCGTCGGCCACTTTGTGGCACTGCCAGCTCTCGGCAACCAGACGCTGGCGAAACGCGCCTTGGATATGCGGCATCGGTATGGCGCTGCCGTAAAAGCGCATGTTGAGGCAGTGGTTCTGCTGTCCCTTCAGGCAGTAATCGCATGCATTGCATGGCCGGCTCGGCGAAACGGCCACTCGCTCGCCGATGGTGAAACCCGACACGCCACTGCCGAGGGCCTTGATCGTGCCTGCGACCTCGTGGCCGAGGATCATCGGCTCGCGCAGCCGGATCGCACCGAAGCCACCGTGATTGTAATAGTGCAGATCGGAACCGCAAATGCCGCCGGCTTCGATGGCGATCTCGACCTGGCCCGGACCAGCCGTCCCCGGATCGGTATCCTCGATGCGCAAATCCTTGGCAGCGTGGATGACGATGGATCTCATGGCTGTTCCTCCGCTTTTCACACGACCGGCGTCAGCAGCGGCTGACCGGAAAAATGCGCCGCCAGATTGTCACGCACCAGCTTGCCCATGGCCTGGCGCGTTTCCACTGTGCCGCTGCCGTGATGCGGTTGCAAAACAGCATTCTTCAGGCCCGCAAAGCGCGGATCGATGGCGGGTTCATTGAGGAACACGTCAAGGCCTGCCCCGCCAATGCGGCCTTGCTCGAGCGCGTCGAGCAAGGCGGCCTCGTCCACCGTGGTACCGCGCGAAATGTTGACGAAGATGCCATCAGGGCCGAGCGCCTCGATCACCTCCCCAGTGACGATGCCGCGTGTGCCCTCGCCGCCGGCGAGGGTGACGACCAGGAAATCGGACTGCCGGGCAAGCTCGACGAGGTCCCCGACGAACGCATAGGGAAGGTCCGGCTTCGGCGATCGCGCGAAATACGAGACGGTGCAATCGAATGCGGCGGCGCGACGGGCAAAGGCGGCCCCGATCCTTCCCATGCCTACAACACCGACGCGCTTGCCAAAGACCCGGGTCGTCAGGTGCATGTTGCCCTTGGCCCAGCGTCCGTCGCGAGCATGGGCATCGCCTTCGGGGAGCTGCCGCGCAACAGCAAGCATTAAGGCCATGCCCAGATCGGCGACGTCCTCTGTCAAAACGTCGGGCGTATTGGTGACGCGTATACCGTTTTCGCGGGCAAAACGAAGATCGATCGCGTCGGTGCCGACGCCATAGCAACTGACGATTTCAAGCTTCGGCAGTTTTTTCAGAAGCGGCGCCGAAGCGCCGAGTTCGCCACGCGTTGCCACGGCACGGATGCCATCGCCATGCTGGGCCAGGAACCGTTCGCGATCCTCGGCCTCCCAAAGCCGATGGATGGTGTAGCGGGATTCGAGATCTTCCATATCCCAGGACGGATAGGGTCCGACCATCAGCACCTCAGGTTTCGACATGGCTTTCTCCTGAATTTTCCTGCTTGACTTGATATGTTATCGATAACATATGTGTCAATAGAAACCGGCCGCTGTAAATAGTCAGCGTCATTGAAACAATACGGAATGCTGGGAGGCAGCTCATTCATGGGATTTCCACTGTTCGATCTGAGCGGCCTTCGGGCGCTCGTCACCGGCTCCAGCCAGGGCATCGGCTATGCGCTTGCAGAAGGTCTTGCGGCACATGGCGCCGAGGTCATCATCAACGGCCGCTCGGCTGAAAAGGTCGAAGCCGCGGTTGAAACCCTGCGTCAGGCTGGCCACACGGCCCATGCCGCCGTTTTCGACGTGACCGACAAGGAGTCGGTTGCAACAGGCGTCGCTGCCATCGAGGCAGATATCGGGCCGATCGACATTCTCATCAACAACGCCGGCATGCAGTTCCGCACGCCGCTCGAGGATTTTCCGGCCGACAAGTGGGAGCTGCTGCTCTCCACCAATATATCCAGCGTCTTCTATGTCGGGCAGGCCGTCGCCAAACACATGATAGCGCGCGGTCACGGCAAGATCATCAACATCGCCTCGGTGCAGAGCGAGATGGCGCGTCCGGGCATCGCGCCCTATACCGCGACCAAGGGCGCGGTGCGCAACCTGACGCGCGGCATGTGCGCCGATTGGGCCAAACACGGGCTGCAGATCAACGCGATTGCCCCTGGCTATTTCAAGACGCCGCTCAACCAGGCACTGGTCGATAGCGCGGAATTTTCCGGCTGGCTGGAAAAGCGCACCCCGGCCGGCCGCTGGGGCAATGTCGATGAACTGGTCGGATCGGCGGTTTTTCTCGCCGGCAAGGCTTCCTCTTTTGTGAACGGACACACGCTCTATGTCGATGGCGGCATCACCACCTGCCTTTAGGGGGCCGATCGTCGTGATGGGCGTCAGCGGCTGCGGCAAGTCGTCGATCGGCGAGCGGCTGGCGGCTCATCTCGGCCTGCCCTACGTTGAGGGCGACAGCCTGCACCCGGCGGCAAACATCGCCAAGATGTCGGCCGGCGTTCCGCTTGACGACGAAGACCGCTGGCCCTGGCTCGAGATCATCGGCAATCGGCTCGAAGGCGCGCGGGAGACGGGTATCGTCATCTCCTGCTCGGCGCTGAAGCGGATTTATCGCGAGCGGCTCCGGCGGGCAGCGGGCAGCGCCCTCGCATTCGTCTACCTCAAGGGATCGAGGGACATCCTTTTGGCGCGAATGACCGACCGTCCGGGGCATTTTTTCAAGGCCTCGCTGCTCGACAGCCAGTTGGCGACGCTGGAAAGCCCGGAAGGCGAGGATCGTGTCGTGACCGTCGATATCGCACCCTTGCCGGACACCATTGCAACACAGGCGCTTGCGGGCCTTGCCGCGCTGAACGGAGTTGACCCATGACCGATGCGCAAGCCTGCAGGGTCGCCGTCATCGGCGCCGGGATCATGGGATCGGCGATTGCAGCGCGCCTGATCGAGACCGGGCAGACCGTTACCGTCTTTGATCTCGACAAAGAGAAAGTGAAGGCGCTGACGGACAAGGGAGCATCGGCGGCGGCATCGGTCGCTGACGCCACCCGGCGAAGCGACTTCGTCATCCTCAGCCTCAACCATGCCAATATCGTGCGAGCCGTTGTGTTCGGCAAAGAGGGCGTCAGCGCGAGTGCGGATGCGACCAAGATCTTGATCGACATGTCTTCAATCGACCCGGCCGACACGGCGGAAATGGCAGGAAGACTGGCCAGCGAGACCGGCATGAAATGGGTCGATTGCCCCCTGTCCGGTGGCGCACCCGGCGCTCTTGGTGGCCGGCTGACGATCATGGCAGGCGGCGAGGAAGCCGATTTCGAGCGCGCCCGGGCGGTGATGCGGCACCTTGCCCGCAACTACACGCTGATGGGCGGCAGCGGCGCCGGGCAGACGACGAAGCTCATCAACCAGCTGTTCTGCGCGGTGATCTTCCAGGCGGTCGCGGAAGCGACGAAACTGGCCGAGGCAGGCGGCGTCGATGCCGCTTCCATTCCGGCGGCTCTCGCCGGCGGCCGCGCCGACAGCAGCATCCTTCAGGAATTCATGGGAAAGTTCGCCGCCCGCGACTACACGCCTACCGGCCGGATCGACAATATGCTGAAGGACCTGGATTCCCTTCAGGCCTTTGCCTTGAAGACAAAGACGCCCTTGCCGATGACCGGTCAGGTCGTAGAAATCCACCGCCTGCTCTGCGCTGCCGGACTTGGTGCGCGCGATTCAGCCGAAATGATGCGCCTGCTCGACGGCGCCTTCGCCCGATAAAATCGGTTTGAAGCCACTTCGGTCCTTGACTATCCGATTATGTTATCGATAACATATGTCTCATTCGACGCTTTGGGAGGAGCAGGGATGGACAGCCGCAAACTCATCGAGTTTCAGGGGATTACCAAGATATTTGGTGGCACCCGCGCGCTCGAAAATGTCTCCATCAACCTGCTTCCCGGCGAAATTCTCGCTCTTCTGGGAGAAAATGGCGCCGGCAAGTCGACCCTTATCAAGACGCTGGCCGGTATCTACAAGCCAGACGGCGGCCAAATCCTGTTTCGCGGCGAGCCCTACAGCCATCGCCCGCCCAAGCCGAACGAGCGCCAGCCTGTGGCCTTCATCCATCAGGATCTCGGTCTCGTCGAATGGATGACGGTCGGCGAGAATGTCGGCCTCGCACAGGGCTTTTCCCTGCGCTCGCGACTGATCGATTGGCGCCGGACGGAAGAGCGGGCGCGCGAAGCGTTGAAGCTCGTCGGTTGCGATTTCGATCCGAGCACGCGGGTGCAGGACCTGACCCGTACCGAAAAATCGCTGGTCGCGATTGCCCGCGCCTTGGCTGTCGAAGCCGACGTGCTGGTGCTCGACGAGCCGACCGCCAGCCTGCCGGCCGACGAGGTGGAACGGCTCTTCGAGGCCATCCGCCCGCTGAAGGAACGCGGTGTCGGCATGATCTACGTGTCGCACCGGCTTGACGAGATCTTCCGTATCGCCGATCGCGTCGCCGTCTTGCGCGACGGTCGCCTGGTCGGCCAGCGCCCTGTTGCTGAAACAAAGCCTGACGAGTTGATCGAGATGATCGTCGGTCGCCCGGCCAACCAGCTCTTCGTCAAGGCGCCCAGCAAACCGGGCAAGACGGTGCTCGCTGCCCGCAATCTCATTTGCACGGGGACCGCACCGATTTCCTTCGACATCCGCCAGAATGAGCTTCTCGGGCTCGTCGGCCTGCGCGGCGCGGGCCAGGAACTGATCGGCCGGGCCTTGTTCGGCTGCGAAGCCTTCGGCGGCACCATACACTTGAACGGCGAGGAACCGGATCTCGCAAACCCGGTTGCGGCGATGAGATCCGGCATCGGGCTGATCGCGCGCGACCGCACGGAGGAATCGGTGGCAATGTCGCTGTCGCTTCGGGAAAACACCTTCCTCAATCCGGGCGCATCCGGCCGCGGCCTGTTCTCGTTCCTGTCCCCGGCGAACGAAGCCGAAGAGGCCCGCAGGATCGGCGAGACTGTCGGCCTTCGCCCGAACGACCAGAGCCTGCCGATCGAAGCGCTGTCAGGCGGCAACCAGCAAAAGGTCGTCGTCGGCCGCTGGCTCAGAACGAGCCGCAAGCTGCTCGTCGCCGAAGACCCGACGGCCGGTGTCGATATCGGCGCCAAGGCCGAGATCTACAAGCTGATCGCCCGGGCGCTCGAGGCGGGCCTTGCCGTTGTCGTGGTTTCGACCGACTTCGAGGAAATTGCCCATATCTGCCATCGCGCCCTGGTGTTTTCACGCGGCCGCATCGTCGCGGAACTTCAGGGCGAAGCCCTTACCACATCCGCCGTCATAGCCGCCGCATCGGCATCGGAAGCCGCCTGAGAGCCACGGGAGCCAAGAACCATGCAATCGATCGAATCCACGGCCCTTGAGCCGACGCGCAGCGAACTGGCCGGACTGACCGCAAGCCAGAAGATTGCTCGCTATATCCCCGTCTATGGCCTGGTTATCCTGACAGTGCTGCTGATCGTCCTGTTTTCGGTCCTCCTGCCGGCGACCTTCCCGACACTTCTCAACCTGCGCTCCATCGTCTCCGACAAGGCGATCATTGCACTCCTGTCGCTGGCGGCGATGATCCCGATGGCATCCGGCCGCATCGACCTTACGGTTGGCTATGGTATCGTGCTCTGGCATATCCTGGCGATCAGCCTGCAGACCATGTTCGGCGTGCCCTGGCCGGTGGCTGTGGCGATCGTGCTTGCGCTCGGCGCCATCACGGGTTTCCTCAACGGTCTGCTGGTCGAGGTCGCTCGGATCGACAGTTTCATCGCGACGCTCGGAACCGGCACAATCCTTTATGCGCTGGCGCTCTGGCACACGGGTGGCCGGCAGGTGGTCGGGGTCTTGCCGGAAGGCTTCTACGCGCTCAATGGGACGATGGTCCTCGGCCTGCCGATCACCGGCTTTTATGTTCTGCTGCTCGCCGGCGCACTCTGGATCATTCTCGAATATCTGCCAATCGGCCGCTACGTATATGCCATCGGCGCCAACCCCAAGGCGGCGGCGCTGAACGGCATCCCGGTGCGCCGGTTCGTCATTGGCGCCTTCGTCTCGTCCGGAACCCTCGCGGCACTCGCTGGAGTGCTGCTTGCCTCCAAGCTGCGCATCGGCCAGGCGAGCGTCGGGCTTGAATATCTGCTGCCGGCACTGGTCGGCGCCTTTCTCGGCTCCACCACCATAAAACCCGGCCGCGTCAATGTCTGGGGCACGATGACCGGCGTTATCATTCTGGCCGTCGGCATTTCGGGGATCCAGCAGACCGGCGGCTCGTTCTTCGTCGAGCCCCTCTTCAACGGCGTCACTCTGCTCGTCGCCATCGGCATCGCCGGCTATGCCCAGCGCAAACGCGGTGCAGCCGGCAAGGCCGCGGCACCCGGCCCGTTGCCAACGAAAACACAAAACAAATGACGGAACACCATCTTCAAAGGGAGGAAGAACCATGAAACGCAGAACACTACTTCACGGCTCGATTACGACACTCGCGTTAATCGCGGCGTGGCCGGCTCTGGCGGACGCGGTCGCGGATGCCAAGGCGGTCGTCGACAAATACGCGACCCGCGTCACGGCCTGGGACGGCCCGAAGACAAGCCCGAAGGCGCAGGAGGGCAAGACGATCGTCGTTCTCGCCGGCGACCTGAAGAACGGCGGCATTCTCGGCGTCACCACTGGCGTCGAGGAAGCTGCCAAGGCGATCGGCTGGGAGGTCAAGGTGCTCGATGGCGCGGGCTCGATTGGGGGCCGCACGGCAGCATTCGGCCAGGCGATGGCGCTGAAGCCGGCCGGCATCATCATCAACGGGTTCGATGCGGTCGAGCAGGGTCCGGCGCTGGAACAGGCCAAGGCCGCGGGCATTCCGCTGGTTGCCTGGCATGCGGGTCCGGTCATCGGTCCGGATGAAAAGACCGGTCTCTTCGCCAATGTCAGCACCGATGCCATGGAAGTCTCCAAGGCTGCGGCCGACTATGCCTATGTAGACGCGAAGGGCAAGCCCGGCGTGATCATCTTCACCGACTCGACCTATGCCATCGCGATCGCCAAGGCGGACAAGATGAAGGCCGAGATCGAGGCGCTCGGCGGTAAGGTGCTCGAATATGTCGATACCCCGATTGCCGAAACCTCGCAGCGCATGCCGCAGCTGACGACCTCGCTGTTGCAGAAATACGGCGACCAGTGGACGCATTCGCTCGCCATCAACGACCTCTATTTCGACTTCATGGGGCCGTCGCTTGCCGCAGCCGGCAAAACCGGCACGGACGCCCCGATCAATGTGGCAGCCGGTGATGGTTCGGAATCCGCCTATCAGCGCATTCGCGCCGGCCAATTCCAGAAGGTGACGGTTGCCGAACCGCTGAACCTGCAGGGCTGGCAGCTCGTCGACGAGCTGAATCGTGCCTTTGCAGGCGAGCAATGGTCGGGCTACCTCTCACCGCTCCATGTCGTCACCGCTGACAATGTCGAGTTCGACGGCGGGCCGAAGAACACCTTCGACCCGGACAATGGCTATCGCGACGAATACCGGAAACTCTGGGGCAAGATGTAACAGCCCTCCCAGCAACTGGGCACCGCGAATGGTGCCCATTTTTTTCTTCGACCTTCAGACATCCCGCCAACCGGAAGCAATCCCATGATCATTCGCTATGCCCTCTTCGAGGGGGAAATCCATCCAGGCAAGGAAGCCGAATTTCGCACTTACGTGAAAGAAAAGCTCGTCCCGCTCTGGACCCGGTTTCCGGGCGCCGAGGAAGTGCGCGTGCTGGACGGCTCCGACCGCGACGAGGGAGCGCCAACCTTCGCCATGGCGCTTGCCATCCGCTATCCCGACATCGAGACATGCAACAGGGCACTACAGTCGGATGTGCGCTTCGAAAGTCGCGCTGTCACCGGCGGACTGCTTGAGATGTTCAAGGGGCGCGTCCATCACCATGTTTTCACGGCGAACGAATATCCGACTGCGTAGGAGGACGCTTGTCGCAAAATCCTCCCGGCTTGGTGGTCATTCCTCGTCGTCTTCCTCAGATATTGGCGTTGCGAGATCTGCCGACATCATTCCATCGCGCCCGAGCAGCCCCGCGTCCTCCAGCATCTCAATCTCGGGCAGATCACGCAGGGTGTCGAAGCCGAAGGCTGACAGGAATGCGGGCGTTGTCACGTAAGTGTAAGGCGCGCCGGGCTGGGGGCTGCGCGGGCCCGAAGCGATCAGCTCGAGCGAACGCAGGCTGCCGATCAGGTCGCGGCTGATTTCCTTCCCGAAGATCCTCGAAAGTTCTGCGCGCGTTACCGGCTGGAAATAACCGATCGCCATCAAAACGGCGGCTTCGTTGGTATTCAGATCGGCGGCTGCCCGCGTTGGCGCGCCTGAGGCGCGGATTACGCCGGCATGAGCGGGTTTCGTACGATGCTGCCAGCCGCCGGCGACGGATACCAGCTCATAGGGCCGGTCGCGCAGTTCCTCGCGCAGGTCATCGATCAGCAAATCGACACTGCAGTTGCGGCCGACGACCCGCGCCAGCGTTTCGCGCGGCACCGGAATCGCCGAAGCGAAGATGACAGCCTCGACCCTTTGCATCCATTCGCGCCAGCGCAACTCCGGCGGCAAGTCGGCAAGCTCGGTGTCGAGGAGCACATTGTCCGAACCTCTGCGCGATCGTTCCGCCCTTCCGGCTCTGGCTGCGTCTGCTTGCCTTGCCATGATTACAATCCGTAGATCCTGAACGTCGATCGCCCGGACAATTCGCGCACGGCGTCGAATTCGATCAGGCGCTCAAACAATCGACGGCTGGCCCAGCGCGACAGCCTTGCGGTCCGTAACGCACCGGAAACCGCATCCTCGTCAAGCAGGATACGGATTGCCTCGCCTGCACCCTTGGCCCGCAGCTTCGGCGCGACGGCCACCAGCCGATCCGCACGCCTCGCGAGCTCCGACGCCAGCCGGCATGCCTCGGCCGACGCCTGCGCCAGAGCCAGACACACCGCCCGCTCAAATCCTGGCTCTGCCGGGCGCACACGCCCCCTCCCCGCCTCGAGACGAAACGCGGATGAAGCGCGGTGCGCCATCAAGAGCGGGATCGGGCGATCCCAGTGTAGTCTTTGCGCCAGCACCCAGTCGGCCAGCCACCAAGCGAGCGCCTCGGCATCGGGACGAACGGACAAAATCTCCGCCACGATCGCGGCGGCGGCAAAAGGAGCCATCCGCCCGGCTTGATTGAGGTCATCGATCGTGGCCGGGATATTGGCAAGCTCGTCACTCCAGCGGATCGCGAAGAGATCGGCTAGTTCGCGCAGCACCTTGATGTCGATCGGCATCGGCCGGGCCGCCAGCCGCTTGTAGGCCGCAAGGATCGCGCCGGCAGGGCCCAGCTCGTCGCCGGACCCACGCAAGACCCAGACGTCCCGCAAGGCCGCCTCATCCTCGGATCGGCCGGTAAGCCGCACCGCGGATACGGCACATTTCAGCGCCAGGCGCTGACGCCAGACGCCAGCCCAATCCGGTTGGAGCCGCACCAGATTGTCAAGCGTATTCAAGGCCGCTCCCACCTGGAAGGCGGCCTCCGTGTCGCTGCTTACGGGAACGCGCGCAACTGCCCATGCGGGCACAACAGGGATTCGATCCAGCCGGACAATTTGCGAATCGGACTTCGACATCACCGAAGGCTAGTTCAAGAGATCGCTTCAAGCCACGGAATTGTTCGAAAACCGCACAGCGTGCGGCGCGACCACGCTAAGTCCGCGTTACCAGACTCCTGCGGTCGCGGCAGTAAAATGACGTCACCGCTTCTTCAGCTTTCTCTCGGCGAGTCGCTGGACGTCAAGCCAGGATCAGCGCCCTTATCATCTTCGTGTCTCGTGCTGCCGCGACTGCGCGACGACCGGTTGTTTTCTCCTGTTCGCGCGGATCCCGGTTTCGCATTTACGACATCCTCGAGCAGCCAACTGCCGCTGCCGAGAAGGAAGAGAAAGAGAACATAGGTAGCGTTCCAGAAATGAACCGTCCAGCCGACGAGAAAATACCCCGTCATCACGATCAGGTACGCCGTCCTGTACCGCAGGCGTCGCTCGTCGGTTTCCTTTGTGAACGCGACGGACGCAACCATGGTCAGGAAGCCACCCATCATGAAGATCCCCCCTGGGATGCCGAAAAGTATCGCGTGGTACAACCAGTACATATCGATGCTTGGCGGCATCCACTCAGGCCGGTCCCATTGACCGTATCCCACACCGAATATTGGATGGTTCAACGCGGATTGGGATCCAAATTCCCATATCAGAACACGATAATAGGCGGATGCCGGCTCAAAGGAAAAATAGGTCAGGAGAAACTCAAAGACGGTCTGGTTGGATGCCAGTTCTATGAACGCGTACATGGACAGCAAAATGACCCACAAATATTGCCAGCGTCTGGCATCCTTGGCGAGCAGCCAGTTCCAGAACAGGAGAGACACCTGGGCGACAATCGCCGTCAGCGGCCCCGAAGACAGGGACAGGCTGGCCGTGAGCAATACGGTCAGGGTGGCGAACCACCGCTTCGCCGCCGATATTTCTCCACCGAGCACCAGATGGACGAGCGCGAGGATCGCGCCGCAGGACACGCCGAAAAGGATCGGATGCTCGAAAACACCTTGGACGCGCCGCAATCCCCATCGGGGGTCCTTGATCGCTTCGGGATGCGTCGGGAAAAACCTTGAGAAGACGTCCAACGAGACATTGGCGTTTGTGATCGTTTCCACCAACGCGAAGGGCAGCATGATCGCGACGAGCACGAACAACAGTCGCGTCATGGCGTAAAACTGATCGGGCCCGCGGATGAAACATCGTCCAAAAAAATAGGCACCCGCAGTCTCCACGACGATTATGCCGCCTGACTGCAAAGCGACCTGTGCGTCGTGGACGGCAAAGAGGCTTATCGGACACCAGATGCTGTAGAGAATGATCAGGATATCCGGCGTCTGGATTTTCCCTGCTTTTCCGGCAAGCCACAGAAACATGCAAGGCACGAACCCGGCAAGCAATGCCACCCGGTAAGGAAGGATTAGTAGCGGTCCTATCGTCCATAGCCAGGGAATGAAGACGCCAATCAGAAACGCGACGACAAGCCAGGGAAGCGATTTTCGAGTCTTTGCTACGGGTGCCGCCGTTGTGCGCAGTGTCGAACGTGGCCGTCGAGATGCCACAGCCAGCCCGCGCGTGCGCGGTGACGTGAAATGCGATCTGGCCGCGGCTCTCATGACCTATCTCGCTCCAACCGGCTGGGACCTCGGACAGCGCCATACTTCCCCGAATGACGCGAACCGAACCACTTCAACAGCCCGTGTCCGCACCGTCCATATGATCGAATTGCTCAAGCCCTAGCGCATTGGATCAATGGGGGCAGCGATATGGACAAGGACTAAGCCGAATGATGTAGGTTTACTGACAGGCGGCGAGGACCGCTACGCCTTCTTTCCGGGTTTGCAGCGTCCCGGCAATTGCTATCCTTCGACCCTTGCATCAACCCCAGTCAAGGGATGACCCCGCTGAATGAACACGGTCCCGGCACTTCTCGCCAAGGCGCGCAATTTCAGCGGCAAGATGCTGTGGGGACGACGCGTGGTCGGCATGGGAGCTGCCGCTAAAGGCGCAGTGCGAATAGGCTATTTATATCTTCGCCGCCCCCGCAGGAGCGAGATACGGTTGCGCTCCGGCCCGGTTCTCGAATTCGCCTTTCCGAGCCAAGTCCCCCGCGCGCTCCTTGCATTCGGCGATTTCATCGATCCGGAGTTCGCGTTTCTTCGCAAGATTTATCGTCCGGATTGGATCGTCGCCGATGTGGGCGCGGCGATTGGCCAGTTCACCCTATTTGCCGCCACGCTCGCCGCGGCAAAGGTCCACGCTTTCGAGCCGAGTTCTGCAAATGTGGCTGCCCTGTTAAGGAATATCGCCCGCAACAACGTCAGCGACAGGGTGGAGGTCCACAGGATCGCCTTCTCAAACGCCGAATCCGAAGCCTACTTCGAAACCACGCCAAGCACCTGGATGAGCGGCCTTCGTGAAACCGGCACAGAGCGCGTCTCGGTTCGCACATTGAGTGCCGATTTTCAGGAACGAGGATTGGAACATGTCTCCGTCCTCAAGATCAATGTCGCGGGTTTCGAACCGCAGGTCATTGAGGGAGCCGCGGCTTTTCTGGCCAGAGGCGGAGCCGACATTTTGATACTCCTGCTTGGGTTGGGATCGCTGCCGTGGTACGCTAGGCTTGCCACATATGGTTACAGGTTCTTCTATTATCATCCGAATGAGAATGTCCTCTATGAGGTCACAGCTTTCGATGCGGATTCGGTACTGGAGCATCGCCCTTGGCCGGCTCGCAACATCATTGCGGTGCACCGATCGGCGATGGAAACGCATCTTGGTCTGACGATGCCGGTTCGCAAGCTTTAGGGATCGCTCCGGCCTCCCTGCCAGGGCGGTGGGCCTGCCTAAGGAGGCCTGTGAGATGGAAAATAGTTGATTGCGGCTGATGCTTGCCGGGCGGCCCCGCAGCTTGCGGCGTCGCTCATCACAGAATTGCGGTTTCAAGGCGGAAGGCTTTTCCATGTACCGCATCGCTGCCGTCGCTGCTGCCGCGCTTGCAGCGATGGTCGTTTACTCTGCGCATGCCGAGGTGCTGGTCGGGGTTTCCGCCGCGATGACGGGGCGGCTTGCCTGGATTGGCGAGCAGGGGCAACGCGGCGCGGAGATGGCGGTTGGCGATCTCAACGCGATGGGTGGCGTGCTCGGTCAGCAAGTCCGGCTCATCACGGTCGATGATTTCTGCGATCCCGAGCAAGCAGTGGCCGCCGCCGAGAAGCTCGTGGCCGACGGCGTCGTGCTCGTCGTCGGACATTATTGTTCCGGCGCCTCTATCCCGGCATCGAAGGTGTACGAGGCGGCGAACGTTTTACAGATTTCGCCGGGATCGACCAACCCGCTGTTGACCGAACAAGGCCGGGCCAACGTGTTCCGCGTCATTGGCCGCGATGATGCACAGGGTATCGTCGCCGGCAATTACCTCGCCGATCATTGGGGCGACAAGAAGATCGCAATCCTCCATGATGGCACTACGTATGGCAAGGGTCTTGCCGATGAAACCAAAAAGCAGCTGAACAAGCGTGGCGTTGCTGAAGCGATTTACCGCGCTTACGAGCCTGCGAAGAGCGACTATTCGGAAGAAATCGCTGCCTTGAAGGCCGCAGAGGTAGCCGTGGCATATGTCGGAGGCTATCACGCCGAGGTTGCGCTGATCGTTCGCGGCGCACGCGATCACGGAGATACGATCCAGCTGATATCAGGCGACGCGCTGGCGACCGAGGAGTTTGCCCTGATTGCCGGCCCCGCCGCTGAGGGAACCCTCTTCACTTTCTCCGCCGATCCGCGGCGGAACCCGGAAGCGGCCGCGGTGGTGGAGCGGTTCCGTGCAGAAAACTTCGAACCCGCAGGCTATACGCTGTTGAGCTATGGTGCCGTGCAAGCCTGGGCTCAGGCGGTCAAAAACGCCGGTTCGCTGGAACTGCCTGCCGTGATTGCGTCATTGCGCAACCATCAATTTGATACGGTGCTCGGCCGTATCGCCTTTGACGACAAAGGCGATCTCACTGTTCAGCGCTGGGTATGGTATATCTGGAAGGGTGGCGAATACGTGCCATTGGCAATAACCCAACGCTGACCACCTCGGATCGCGTTCGAGGAAATAGCCGTGCGGGCCATAATGAACACACCAGCCGGATCGATGGGTTGCCGCGATGTTTGAGCGTCTCGGCATACGTGGCCGTTTACTCTTCGCTTTCTTTGGCATCAGCACCTTCGCGGTGCTCGCGACAGCCGCAGCCGTATATGCCTTCCTCCAATTGGGCGAGGTTGTCGAGCGCATCACGGAGCACCGCGTGCCCTCCGCGCTTGGTTCGCTTGAATTGTCCCGCCAGGCAGAGCGGGTCGCCGCCACCGCGCCGGCCGTTCTGGCGACGACGACCACGGCTCGGCGCAACGAGGTCTCGGCGGCGATCGGGGCCGAGATGGCGCACCTTGAAGATTTGCTCGCAGCGCTCAAAGGCACCGCGGTAAACACTGCGGCCTTGCCTGAGATCGAAGCCGCAGTGATCGGTCTGCGACGCAACCTCAAAGCTCTCGATGAGCTCGTCGCTGCTCGCCTCACCGTGGTTGCACGCAAAGAGGAATTGCTGCGCCGCTTGTCGGCGGCAACGACCGCGAGCGAGCGTCTCGTCGCGCCCGGCATCCTCGTGATGAGCTCCAAGGTTCCCCAATGGCGTGCGACCGTGGCGGACGCGGCGACACCAAGCGACACGCGCCTTGCGGCGACGGCAGATCTTGTATCGGCAATCTCCTCCTATATTCCGCAGCAGAAGGCGCAGCGGGAAATCTCGGCGATCAACGAAGCGTTGCTCAAGACGGCGGTGGCGCCGACAGCCGGCGATCTGGCCTTAATGTCCTTTCCCTTGCGCCGCTCGCTCGCAGCCCTTGCGGCAGAGATCCCTGAGATCGATGAGAAGCTGCGCGCGCGGTTCCGCCAGCGCGTTGACGAGTTCGCGAGCCTGATCGACGGCCCGACGAGCATCCCCCAGGCGCGGCAAGACGAACTCGCCGTGCTCACAAAGGGCGGCAAGCTCTTGAGTGAGAATGATCGACTGTCGCGCAATCTGACCGGCGCCGTAAATCGCCTGGTCGCTGTGGCCAATCGCGACATCTCCGAGGCCGGCCGCGAGGCTGCGACCGTCCAACGCTACGGCACCGGCGTCGTCCTCGGCTCTGCCGTGCTGAGCCTCCTCAGTTCGGTTCTGGTCGTTTGGCTGTATGTCGACCGCAATCTCCTCGCCCGCCTGGCAGGCTTGAGTCAAAGCATGATCGCCATTGCCGGCGGAAACCTTCGGGCACCGCTGCCGGCCACGGGCCGTGACGAGATCGGCAGGATGGCCAAGGCGCTGGCGCTGTTCCGTGACACTGCGGTCGAGGTCGAGGAAAAAAATCTGCGCGCGGTCGCCGAAGCACGCCAGCGGCTCGTCGATGCAATCGAGAGCATCTCCGAAGGCTTCGCCCTCTACGATGCCCAGGACCGGCTTGTCCTTTGCAACAACCGCTACAAGGAAATCCTCTACCCGGGCATAGCCGAAGCAGTCGTTCCGGGGGCGGAATTTGAAACGATCGTCCGCAAGGCATTGCAGCGAGGCCTTGTCGAGGATGCGAAAGGGCGAGAGGAGGCATGGCTTGCAGCGCGGCTCGAGGCCCATCGCAATCCCAAGCAGACGCTGGTGCAACATCGCAGCCAAGACCGCTGGGTGCAGGTGAATGAGAGGCGCATTGCCGGCGGCGGCACGGTCGCCGTCTACACGGACATCAGCGCGCACAAAAGGCATGAAGCCGAGCTCGAAATAGCGAGGGACGCGGCCATGGCGGCCACACAGGCCAAGAGCAAATTCCTCGCCAGCATGAGCCACGAGTTGCGCACGCCGCTGAACGCCATCCTTGGCATTACGGAAATGTTGCAGGAAGATGCCAGCGAAGCCAATCAAATCGAACTGGCCGAACCGCTCGGGCGCGTTTCCCGCGCCGGAAAGCATCTGCTCAAGCTTATCAACGAGGTGCTCGACCTATCGAAGATCGAGGCCGGCCGCCTGGAATTGCATAACGAGACTTTTGATGTTTCAGGCATGGTGGACGAGGCCGCGTCAACGGCACGGGCCCTTGCAGAGAAAAACCGCAACCGCATCATTGTCCTCTGCGCGGATGACATTGGCAGCATGTGTGGCGATCCGCTTCGCATTCGCCAGATCCTGCTCAACCTGTTGAGCAATGCCTGCAAGTTCACGGAAAATGGTCGGGTCACGATTACCGCTGCACGGGTAAAGGTTGCCGACGTAGAGGGTGTGTCGTTCACCGTCGCCGACACCGGTATCGGTATTACGCCGCAACAGATGACGAACCTGTTCCAGGAGTTTAGCCAGGCCGACAGTTCCACTACCCGCAAGTACGGCGGCACCGGGCTAGGGCTCGTCATCAGCCAACGCCTTTGCCGCGCCATGGGCGGCCACATCACCGTGGACAGCACTCCTGGCGTCGGCACCAAGTTCACCATCTGGCTGCCCTCGGGGATCAGGGAGCCTGTGACGCCGGAACAGCCGCCCATCCCTGCGATCACCGAAGATGATCGTGTTCGCTCCGTCTCGAACGTCGTGCTCGTCGTCGATGACGACGGGGAGGTGCGGGATCAGATGCGCCGGTTTCTCGTCCGCGAGGGTTGCGATGTGGTGACGGCCAAGGACGGTGCAGAAGGTATTGCACTGGCTCGGCAGGTGAAGCCGGCACTCATCACCCTTGACGTGCTGATGCCGGGCTGTGACGGCTGGAGCGTCCTCCAGGAGCTGAAGGCGGATCCGGAGCTCGCGACCATCCCGGTCGTCATGCTCACTATGGCCGACGAGAGGAACCGGGGATTCGCGCTCGGTGCCGCCGATTACATGGTCAAGCCGGTCGAGCGCGACGGGCTACGCCGGCTCATCGCGAAATTCCGTCCCGGCGCGCGTGCCGCAGCGCTTCACGTTCTGATCATCGAGGACGACGAAGACGCCCGCCGGCAATGGCGTCGCATATTGATCGCTGAAGGTTGCGACGTGAGCGAGGCCAAGAATGGGCGGGCGGCACTGGAGCGTCTTGAACAGGCCCTTCCGAATCTCATCATTCTCGATCTGATCATGCCGGAAATGGACGGCTTCGAGTTCCTTGCCGAATTACGAAAGCGGGCAGACTTCAAGGCCGTGCCGGTTGTCGTCGCGACGGCAGCGGCCCTGAGCCATGAAGATCTCCGGCGCCTGAATGGCGGGATCGAGCGCGTGATCGCCAAGGCCGCTTTCAGCCGTAACGAGCTTCTCGAGGAACTGCGCAAAACGGTTTCACTCTACATTCCGAGCCGAGGCTCGCCTACCAAGGATCATGATCGTGGTTAGGATTCTCTATGTCGAAGACAATGAGGACAACATCTACATGTTGTCCTCCCGGCTGCGGCGCAAAGGCTGCGAAGTCATCGTTGCCGTTGATGGCGAGGAAGGCGTGGCGCGGGCCCAATCGGACGCGCCGGCGTTGATCCTGATGGATCTCAGCCTTCCCGTGCTTGACGGCTGGGAGGCGACGAGGCGCCTCAAGGCTATGGCCGAAACGCGCGACATTCCGGTGATCGCGCTCTCGTCGCACACCATGCCGGGCGACCGCGAAGCCGCTCTGGCGGCCGGCTGCGACGACTTCGATGTCAAACCCGTCGAGTTCGCGCGCCTGCTCGCAAAGATCAAGGCACTGCTTCCCGAAGGGTCTATGTCATGAGCAAGAACGCACCTGCCCTGCTCGTAGTCGACGACAACGAGGACAATCGCTTCACGTTGACAGAGCGGCTGAGGCGGGAAGGTTATGGGGACGTGGCATGCGCCGGCAATGGTCTCGAAGCGCTCGAGGCGCTGGCGAAAAGGCCATTCGACCTCGTACTGCTCGACATAGCGATGCCTGAAATGGATGGCTATGAAGTGCTCGCAAAGGTCAAGGCCGACACAAGATTGCGCGATATCCCGATTGTCATGATATCGGCGGTCGATGAGATAGAGAGCGTTGCGCGCTGCATCGGCCTTGGCGCTGAGGACTATCTGTCCAAACCGTTCAACGCGGTCCTGCTTCGCGCGCGCGTTGCTGCCTGCCTGGAAAAGAAGAAGCTGCGCGACCAGGAAGGGGTGTACCTCCAGCAGATCGAAACTGAAAAGCGTCGGGCGGACGAGCTTCTGTACGCGATGCTTCCCGCCGGCGCCGTACGGGAGCTTAAAGCAACCAATGAGGTCCGCCCGCGCCGCTATAACGAAGTCGCGGTCCTGTTCTGCGATATCGTCGGCTTCACAGCCTACTGTGACGATAATCCTCCTGAGAAAGTGGTTGAGGATCTCCAGGCGTTGATCTGCGAGTTTGAACGGATTGTGCACCGGCACGAGATGGAGAAGATCAAGACCATCGGCGACGCTTTCATGGCTACGGCCGGTCTGTTTAGCCCCCTGCCGGATCCGGTTTTCACCAGCATACAATGCGGGCTTGATATGGTGGCAGCGTCACGCCGGATCGAACCCAGGTGGGACGTTCGATGCGGCATTCATTTCGGGCCGGTGGTGGCCGGAATCATCGGCCACCGGCAATACGTCTTCGACCTGTGGGGCGACACTGTCAACGTAGCCTCCCGTATTGCAGCCCGCGCGCCTCCCGGGACGGTGGCGACCAGCGGCGCCACCTGGCTTCGTATTCGCGAACGAGGCCGCGGACGTTCCCTTGGGCTTGTGGATATCAAAGGCAAAGGCCCACTCGAACTCATCGAATGTCAGGAACTGGAAAGGCCGGAGCAATGCTGGACGGGGCACCCGCCATCCTCGCCTCGGTTCAAATGAGTTTCATTCCCCTGCTGACACGTCATGCCTCGTTGAGGCCGGCTTAATCCGTGTGGCTGTCGATCGCGCCGTGGGCGCGGCAATCCTCAGGTCCGATCCTTCTCTTCCGCGATACAATCCCGATCGGCGGCCTCCAGAGCGGCGATGACTTCCGCATCGGTCACCTGCGTGAACTCGTTGTAAAAATGTCCAACAGCATAGAAGACGGGCGGCGTTTCGAGGCAGATGAGCGCATCGACATCGCTTTCCAACTCTTCAAGGGTCTCAGTCGGCGCCACCGGAACCGCCAGCACCAGTTCCCGCGGCTGCTGTTTTCGAATGGCCTTGAGGGCCGCCTTGACGGTGGAACCGGTGGCGATGCCGTCATCGACAACGATGGCCACGCGCCCCCCGAGAGCGATGTTGCCCCGATCGCCGAAATAATGTTGACGTCGGCGTTCGATTTCCGCCTGCTCCAGCGCGCAGATCGACGAAAATTCCTTCTCCCGGATTCCGGCGCGCCGGATTACGCCTTCGTTGCGCACGATCGTCGGCTGCGGTCCGTCGACGATGGCGCCCATCGCCAGTTCCGGCTGGAATGGCACGCCGATTTTTCTAACGAAGAGTAAATCCAGAGGCGCAGCGAGCGCCCTGGCAACTTCACCAGCGACCGGCACGCCGCCGCGCGGAAGCGCAACGACAACCGGCCTTTTCTCTCGATAATCAGCCAGGGCGGCGGCCAGTCTCTGCCCCGCGTCCTTGCGGTTTGCGAATAACATCTCGGCCTGCCTGTTCAAGCGCGGCTAAGCGCGATGCGTTCTTACAGTTTACCTCATTCGTAGACACGCCGCCATTTCAACTACGGCCGAGTGGCTGTCCATCGCCGGCACCAAACTACATGGTGCTTGACGCGCACGCCCGGCTGGTATTATTGATCAGATGTCAGACCAATTTGTTTCTCAAATGAAGGCGGACAATGACGCGCAAGGATGCAAGAGCAGTCCTCATGCCCCTGCCCCCGGTGGATCGGGCACAGCAGGTGACGGCTGCGCTTGCCGACTACATCCAGCGCTCCAATCTCCTCCCCGGCGACAGGCTTCCCGCCGAGCGGGAGCTGATGGCCGCGCTTGCGGTCGGCCGCTCGACCATCCGCGAGGTCATCCGGCATTTCCAGGCGCTCGGTGTTGTCGAGGCTCGCAAGGGCAGCGGCACTTACCTGCTGAAGCCAATATCCGGCGCCACCATCCATATGCCGCTTTCGCTGGAGACCACCCATCTGCGCGACGCACTGTTAAAGACGCTGGAGGTCCGCCGTGGCATCGAAGCCGAGGCCGGCATGGTCGCCGCCCGCATGCGATCGTCACTCGACCTCAAGATAATCGAAGAAAAGCTAAATGAGATGGAGCGAGTGCATCTCTCCAAGGGCACGTCCGGCCCGGAAGACCTTGCCTTCCACCTCGCCATCTACGACGCCACCCACAATCCGCTGTTCAGGCAGTTGCTCGAACAAATGCGCGAGGCGTTCGAACGTTTCTGGGAGAAGCCCTTCGATCGGCCCGACTTCGCGCGTCGATCCTTTCCGTTTCATCGAACCCTCTTCAACGCTATTGCCGCTCAGGACCCGGAAGCGGCGCGCGGCGAAACACTGAAAATCCTCGCGATCGTCGAGGAAGACATCAAGGAAATGTCCAAATGAACAACGGCTTCGCTCCGTTCGAGGATGCTTGCCTCACCGTCGCCCATGACGAGAGCAACGCCTATGACGCCGTCGTGCCGCCGATCGTGCAGACCTCGCTGTTCACCTTCAACGACTATGACGACATGATCGCCTCCTATCGCGGCGAGAAGATCCGGCCGATCTATACCCGCGGCCTCAATCCGACGGTGCGGATGTTCGAGGAAATTCTGGCCAAACTTGAAGGCGCACAAGACGCGATCGGCTTTGCCAGCGGCATGTCGGCCATCTCCTCCACGGTCCTTTCCTTCGTCGAGCCGGGCGACCGCATCGTCGCCGTGAGGCATCTCTATCCCGACGCCTTCCGCCTGTTCGGCACGCTATTGAAGCGCATGCGCATAGAGGTTACCTATGTCGACGGCCGCGACGAGGAAGAAGTGGCCCGGGCGCTGCCTGGCGCGAAACTTCTCTACCTGGAAAGCCCTACGAGCTGGGTCATGGAAACCCATGACATCGCGGCCCTTGCAGCGCTGGCCAGGCGTCACGGCGTCATCACCACAATCGACAACAGCTGGGCAAGTCCGATCTTCCAGCAGCCGCTCTCGCTCGGCGTTGATCTCGTCATCCATTCGGCCTCCAAATATCTCGGCGGCCACAGCGACGTTGTCGCCGGCGTCGTCGCCGGATCGAAAGAGCTGATCGGGCGCGTGCGCTCCGAAGCCTATCCCTATCTCGGCGGCAAGCTGTCCCCCTTCGATGCCTGGCTCCTGATCCGCGGCATGCGAACGCTGCCGATCCGGATGAAGGCGCATGAACAGTCTGCCCTGGCCATTGCAAGGCGTCTGCAGGCTCACGAGGCGGTCGAGGCCGTCTGCTATCCTGGCCTCGCAAACCAGCTGCCGAACGGCCTTTCCGGCACGTCCGGCCTGTTTTCGTTTATCTTCAGGGACGGCGTCGATATCCGTGCATTCTCGGATCACCTGAAGCTGTTCAAGCTGGGTGTGAGCTGGGGCGGCCACGAAAGCCTGATCGTGCCGGGCAATGTCGTCCTGGCGCAAAAAGCACAACCCAATTCCGCGGTCGCCTTCGGCATCAGTCCGCGCTCGGTACGGCTCCATGTCGGCCTGGAGGGAACGGAGGCCCTCTGGAGCGATCTCGAGGCGGCGATCACTGCCGCCTCGTCAGGCTGACGCGACGGCAAGTAACCACCCAAACAAAAAAGGGGATATGAAAATGAGGAAACTGATTGCGGCGACTTTGTTCGCCTCCCTGATGGCAGGCACCGCCTTTGCCGACACGAAGTTGAAGCTGGTGGAAGTTATCACCAGCCCGGAACGCACCGAGACGCTGAAATCGATCGTCGCCAAGTTCGAAGCCGCCAACCCCGGCACGACGGTCGACGTCATCTCACTGCCCTGGGGCGAGGCCTTCCAGAAGTTCGCCACCATGGTCTCGGCCGGTGAAATCCCGGACGTCATGGAAATGCCCGACACCTGGCTGTCGCTGTATGCCAACAACGGCATGCTCGAAAGCCTGGAGCCCTATCTCAAGGAATGGGAGCATACGTCCGGCCTGACGGATCGCGCGCTCGAACTCGGCCGCGACGTCAAGGACACGGCCTATATGCTGCCCTACGGCTTCTATCTGCGCGCCATGTTCTACAATAAGAAGATCCTGGCCGAAGCCGGCGTCGATGGCCCGCCGAAGACATTGGACGATTTCGTCGCCGCCGCCGAGAAGATCAAGAAGCTGCCGGGCAAGTATGCGTATTGCATGCGCGGCGGTCCGGGCGGCCTGAACGGCTGGATCATGTTCGGTGCCACCATGGCCGGCGACAATACGTTCTTCAATGAGGACGGCACCTCGAAGTTCAGCGAAGAAGGCTGGGTGAAGGGCTTCACCTGGCTGACCGATCTCTACAAGAACGGCTACGCGCCGAAGGACAGCGTCAACTGGGGCTTCAACGAGATCGTCGCCGGCTTCTATACCGGAACCTGCGCCATGCTCGACCAGGACCCGGATGCGCTCATCGCCATCAGCGAGCGCATGAGCCCGGCCGATTACGGCGTTACCACCATGCCGAAGGGCCCGTCCGGCAAGACCTTCCCGACCATCGGCTACGCCGGTTGGTCGATGATGTCGGCGAGTGCCAACAAAGATCTCGCCTGGAAGCTGATCGCCACGCTGGAGGGGCCCGAAGGCAACATCGAGTGGAACAAGCGCATCGGTGCCCTGCCTGCCCTGAAAGCCGCCGAGAAGGACCCCTTCTATGCGAGCGAGCAGTTCAAGGGCTGGTTCGAGGAACTGGCCGACAAGGACGCGGTTCCGACCGTCATGCCGACCTACCTGGAAGAGTTTGCCTTCTTCAAGGATTCGATGGCGATCAAGACCAGCCAGGAAGCCATGCTCGGCGATATCACGCCCGAAGAGATGGCCAAGCAATGGGCTGACTACCTGACAAAGGCTCAACAGAAGTTCCTCGCGAGCAAATAGGCCTCGCCGCAGGTAGCAGACCGGTACTGCTACCTGCGGTTCATTAATTGAACACGGCCTGCCCTCGACACGCCGCGAAATGGAAATAGTTGACGATGGATTCACGCGCAGCCCGCAGTAGTGGCTCAAGCAGGGATCAGCGGCCGCTGAGACAGCGCCTTGCCGATGCTTCCGCGCCCTATCTCTATAGCGCACCCGCGCTGATCCTGATCGTCACCGTGATGCTGGTGCCGCTGGTGCTCGGCATTTCCTATGCCTTTCGCGATATCCAGTTGCTCAACCCCTTCTCCGGCGGCTTCATCGGGATAGACCACTTCAAGACGCTGTCACAGGACGAGAATTTCTACCGGGCGCTGCGCAACACACTCTGGTGGACAGGCTGGTCCGTCCTCCTCCAGTTTGCCTTCGGCCTCATCCTCGCGCTTCTACTCGATAAGCCCTTCCACGGCCGAGCGATCGTGCAGGCGCTGGTCTTCCTGCCTTGGGCCGTTCCGAGCTTCCTTGCCGGCCTCAACTGGTCCTGGCTGTTCAACCCCGTCGTCGGCCCCCTGCCCCATTGGTTTTTCGCAATCGGCCTGATGAGTGAGCCGGCCAATATCCTTTCCGATCCGCAGCTTTCGATGTGGGGGCCGATCATCGCCAACGTCTGGTGGGGCATCCCGTTCTTCGCAATCACCCTGCTTGCGGCTCTCCAGGCCATCCCGCGCGACCTCTACGAGGCGGCAAGCATCGACGGCGCGGGACCGGTGCAGCGCTTCATCTCGATCACGCTGCCTTTCCTTGCCCCGACCATCGCCATCACAGTTCTTCTGCGCACCGTCTGGATCTCCAACTTCGCCGACCTCATCATCGTCATGACCAATGGCGGCCCGGCCGACCGCAGCCAGATCGTCGCCAGCTACATCTTCACCCAGGCCTTCAAGCGGCTTGATTTCGGCTATGCCTCGGCCATCGCGCTGGTGCTGCTGGTACTCCTGATCACCTATTCGATGCTGATCGTCGTGCTGCGGCAATGGCTCGTGAGCAAGGATTGAGGCCATGACCGGCAAGCGCATCCTTTCCACCCTCGCCCACCGCCTGGCCATTCTCGCATATGTCGCCTTCGCGCTCTTCCCGCTTTACTGGTTGCTGAAGGTCTCGGTGACGCCGAACAATCTGCTGTATTCCGAAGGCATCAGGATGTGGCCTTCGCAGACGAGTTTCGAACATTTCGAATTCGTGCTGCGCCACAGCGAATTTCCGACCTTCTTCAAGAACAGCCTGATCGTCTCCGGCTCCACAGCCGTCATCGTCACCGTGCTTGCGTCGCTTGCCGGCTATGCCATGTCGCGCTTCAATTTCCGTGGCAAATACTGGATCGTGACGCTGATGCTGCTCACCCAGATGTTCCCGCTGGTCATGCTGGTCGCGCCTATCTTCAAGATGCTCTCGCCGCTCGGCCTGACCAACAGCCTGACGGGCCTTGTCATCGTCTACACCGCCTTCAACGTGCCGTTTGCCACCTTCCTGATGCAGTCCTTCTTCGACGGCATCCCGAAGGACCTGGAGGAAGCTGCGATGATCGACGGCGCCACGCAGTTCGTCGCCTTCCGCCAGATCATCCTGCCGCTGACGCTGCCGGGGATCGCCGCGACGCTGGGCTTCGTCTTTACGGCCGCCTGGAGCGAGCTTCTTTTCTCGCTAATGCTGATATCGGGCAACGACGCGGCGACCTTCCCCGTCGGGCTTCTCTCCTTCGTGTCGAAATTCTCGGTCGACTTCGGGCAGATGATGGCGGCGGGCGTCATGGCGCTCATACCGGCCTGCCTGTTCTTCCTGTTGATCCAACGTTATCTCGTGCAGGGCCTGACGGCCGGCGCCGTGAAAGGCTGATCCCATGGCATCCATCGACATCGCCCACGTCCAGAAATCCTATGGTATCCATCCAGTGCTGCATGGCGTCGATCTCGAGATCAAGGATGGCGAGTTCGTCGTCCTCGTTGGCCCCTCCGGCTGCGGAAAATCAACGCTCCTGCGCATGATCGCCGGGTTGGAAGCTGTCACCGAAGGCGAAATCCGCATTGCCGGAAAACGTGTGAACGACCTTGCTCCGAAGGATCGCGATATCGCCATGGTGTTTCAGTCCTACGCGCTCTATCCGCATATGAGCGTAGAAAAGAACATGAGCTACAGCCTGCGCCTGAGAAAAACCGCCAAGGACAAGATCGCCTCGGTCGTCGCGGGCGCGGCCAGCAAACTCGGCCTCGATCCGCTGATGGAGCGTCGTCCCAAGGCGCTTTCCGGCGGCCAGCGCCAGCGCGTCGCCATGGGCCGCGCAATTGTCCGGCAACCGAAGGCCTTCCTGTTCGACGAGCCGCTCTCCAACCTCGACGCCCGGCTGCGCGAGCAGATGCGCGCCGAAATCAAGAAACTGCACCAGGATCTCGGCGCCACCTCGATCTACGTCACCCACGACCAGATCGAAGCGATGACGCTTGCCGACCGCATAGTTGCCATGCACGGCGGCCTTATCCAGCAGGTCGGCAGTCCGCTCGATCTTTACGACCGGCCCGCCAATCTCTTCGTCGCCGGCTTCATCGGCTCGCCGGGCATGAACTTCTTCGAAGGCCGCTATATGGCAAACGGCGAAACCGCAGACTTTGCTCTCACCGGTGGCGGCATCCTGCCGCTCGGCGGCACTGCCAATCTGGAAAACGGCAGCCGCGCGACCCTCGGCATCCGCCCGGAACATGTGGTTCTCGGCGCAGAAGGCCCGGACGTGCTGAAGGCGACGGTCGACCTCGTCGAGCCGACCGGTTTCGGCATCATCGTCCACCTGAAGCTCGGCCCCACGACCTTTAAGGCCTTCACGCTGGACCGCCGCTTCCTCGGAATGCACGGCGAGGTCACTGTCCGGCTACCCGTCGCCAACCTGCATTTTTTCAACGAGGACGGCCGGAAGGTCTAATGGGCGGAAGCGCGAGCGGGGGAAGTCCCGCATCAATTTCCAAGAGCGCTGAGCCAATTGCCGAATGTGCCTCCATGAGGTCGTTCGGCAGAACCGGTCGGCGGGATGGGACGCTCCAAGGCCGCGGCCTTTCGGAGTTCCCGGGGGCTGAAACCGAATTCATTGCTGAAGGCCCGAGTGAAGTTGGCAGCCAGATCAAAACCGGCCGCTTCTGCTATTTCTGAAATCGGCCGATTGTTCGTGGGATCGTTGAGTTCCGCGTAGGCCGCCAATAGCCGCCGTTTGCGTATGTAGTTGAGAACGCCGCCACTTGTCGCAAAGAGTTGATAGAGCCGGGTCCGAGACAATCCGAGCGCCCGGCAGATATTGTCGGGGGTGAGTTCTGCCGAGTGGAGGTTAGCGTGAATATACCGGTGCGCCCGCTCCATCATGCCCATGTTGTTCGGTAACGTCGCCGTCTCGGGCGGCGCCACCGACGATGCGACGCAGGCAACGACCATATCGCGTATCGTGTGGACGATCCGCGGCAACTCGTCAGCCGTGAGGCTGGAGAGATTGGCCTCGATGCCGTGAATATAGGTGATCAACAACTTGGCGAGATTGCCCGACAATATCGAATTGTTGGCCGCCTTCATAAGAGCGACCTCGTCGGCCAACAAATCGTAAGACATGAAAAGGAGGATGGCGTCCGAGTCGGTTGCCCGCCCGCGATAGGGATAGCCAAGCGATCTGAAGGCGAGCCTGTCCGGCCCGCTTTCCGCAACCCGGCGGTCCACTTCCGTCCAGGCTCTGCCGTCGCGGAACAGTTCAACGTACCAGTGATCGATCGAGCTCAGACGCAACATTGCACGCGAACGGTTATAGCGGTGGGCCGGCGCGCGTTGCTGAACGACAAGCATGTTGCCCAGATGCCATGCCGTCTGATCTGCCGGGAAGCCGTCCTCCAGCGACATGTTGTCGGGCAAACTGACGTCGACCAACGGCGCCATGTGTTCACGCCATGCATGGAACTGTTCGGCCGGCGGAAGCTCGCGTGTCGAAAAATGCAGGGGCATCAGAGCGGGCGGAGCCGAAGGACGCGGCGCCGCCTGCCCCTCGGATTGACGCGGCCATCGGCGACGATCCATGTGCGGCGTTGCCGCCTTCACCGTGCGGTCACCCGGTTTTGGCCCGGTTGGACAATCACTCATTCAATCCTCCAGCCCACGATCGCAGGCGGAAATAGCCCTGGCGATCTCTTGTTCTGGCGCGGCGGCGCCTGGCCTACGCCTTTGTCAGGCTCAGTTGTACTCCATTTGGAGTAGAAATGCACGGGACGATAAATTTCAGGATGCGCGGATAACGACATTCGGGGCCGACCTATGCGATAAATAACCCATGGTTGTTGCTAAAGAATAAATGGAAGTATCTAAAAGACTTTTTAAATATTTCTTTTCCAATGACCTATTTATGACTGTCTTTTGGGGGAAAGACAGGTCCGCCACGGGTTTGGTGAATTTTGTCGCGATTTTATTGCGTAATGAGCGGCAATTCTTCATCAGGGGCAGCCCGTAGCGACAACAAAGTGCTCCGGCGACAAGAAGATCGGAAGCGGATTCTTGTCGCCGGCCACACAGGCTTTTATCGGATCGCATTCCTGCGAGCGTCTCTTTGACGCGGCCATTCCGATCGTTTGCATCGACATCTTCTCGATGAACCACGCTAGTGCCGCGCGGGCATTTCGTTCGCTATGCGGGAACTCGACCAGCGCGCGAAAGTGAATTTATCGGCCGGTCTTGTCAGAGGGCTGGCCATTTCGATGGACGTGTTACCCGGTTTCACCGGATTTTGATGGAGGTTGTGTGATGGTTACGCCGCGTGTACTTGTGACCGGTGGCGCCGGCTATGTCGGCAGTCATACGGCAAAGATGCTCCGCCTGGAGGGCGTTGAGCCGATTGTCTATGACAATCTGACGACCGGAAATCTATCATCGGTGCGCTGGGGACCGTTCGTTCAGGGAGATATCCTCGACACGCCTCGCCTGATCCAGGCCATCGAGCACCACAAGCCCGTAGCCGTCATGCATTTCGCCGCTTCGACCTATGTCGGCGAATCCGTGAGCGACCCAGCAAAATATTACCGCAACAATGTCGGTGGAACGCAGTCGCTTCTCGACGCCTGCCGTCAAACGAGGCTCGACAAGATCATCTTTTCGTCAAGCTGCGCAACCTATGGCGTGCCGGCGAAGCTGCCGGTTGACGAGGCGACACCGCAGGTACCGGTCAATCCCTATGGCAGGACGAAACTCATCGCCGAGCAGATGCTCGCCGACTACGCCACCGCTTTTGGCATGCGTTACGTGGCGCTCCGCTACTTCAATGCCTGCGGTGCCGATCCGGAGGGGGATCTCGGCGAATGGTCCGAACCGGAAACCCATTTGATACCGCGAGCTCTGCTGGCCGCAGCAGGCAAGATTCCGCGCTTGAAGATATTCGGCGACGACTACCAGACGATCGATGGAACCTGCGTACGCGACTATGTTCACGTGGCCGATCTCGCTCGTGCCCATGTGCTGGCCTACCGGCACATCGAAAAGGGCGGCCACAGCGTGGCTCTCAATTTGGGCGCTGGCCACGGGTCTTCCATCAGGGAGGTCTTGCGCGCCATCAACCAGGTCACCGGGCAAGAAGTCCCGATCGCCATCGGACATCGGCGCCAGGGCGACCCGCCGGCTTTGTATGCGGACGTCCGCCGCGCCGAGCAGGTCCTTGGGTTCCTGCCCGAATATTCTGACCTCGCGACCATCGTGCGGACCGCGGCGCCCTTCTTTGGATTGGAGGTGCGGTCCTAATCCGCCGCAGCGGCATCGCGCAAGCTGATCCACACGGGCGCGTGGTCGCTTGCGCCATCCAGGCCGCGGATATGCCGGTCGACGCCCGCGCCACTGAGCCGACGGGTCAGTTTATTGTTCAAAAGGATGTGGTCGAGGCGCAGACCGGCGTCGCGCGGCCATCGGTTCCGGCGATAGTCCCAGAACGTATATAGCGTCTCATCAGGATGAACGCTACGGAGCGCGTCGAGCCAGCCTTGATCAACAAGCCGCCGGAACGCGGCACGGCTCTCCGGCTGGATAAGAGCGTTGTCATCGTAGGAACGGGTGGGATAAATGTCGCGCGGTTCCGGAACGATATTGTAATCGCCGGCAAGCACGACGGGCACTCCCGCCGCAAGCAATTCCGCGGCATGCAGCGCAAGTCGGTCGTGCCAGGCAAGCTTATAGTCGAATTTCGGGCCGGGCTGCGGATTTCCGTTCGGCGCATAAAGAGATGCGATCAGGATGCCGTTTACTGCCGCCTCGATGTAGCGGCCCTGCGTATCGGACGGATCGCCAGGGAGCTCGGCCCGGGTCAGGATCGGTTCGCCGTTACGCGCCAAGATCGCAACCCCGTTCCAGCCTGATTGCCCACGCCAGACTGCGCCGTAGCCGGCGGCTTCGATCGCCGTCCTGGGGAATTGTCCATCCGTTGCCTTGAGCTCCTGGAGGCAGACGACATCAGGCTTTGCCGTGCGTAACCAGGCAAGCAGATTCTCAAGCCGCCGGTTGACGCCATTGATGTTGAAGGTCGCGATCTTCATCAGCGTCAGCGGGCCAGCCGCCCGGCCCAGGTAGCCACGGCCTTGGCCATCGTCGCCAAGTGGTCGGCGGTCGAGAAACCGGAGGCGCTCTTGCGCGGCTTGAGATCATGGTCGCCATCCTCAAGCCAGAGAATTTCGATCCTGTCCGAGAGCTCGTAGTCCTCAACGTCCTGCGGGGTGCCGAACTCGTCACGCGTTCCCTGACAGATCAAGGTCGGTGTCGCCAGCCCGGCGAGATGCTTTGTGCGCAGCTGTTCCGGTTTGCTGGGAGGGTGAAAGGGATAGCCGAGGCAGAGAAGTCCGGCGATTTTCCCCTCAGAATAAAGATCATCGGCGACCATGCTGGCGACCCGTCCGCCCATGGACTTGCCGCCGATAATGAGAGGGCCGTCTGCGGCAAGTTCAGCGACGGCTGCCCTATACTCCGGGTTAAGGGTCTCGGCACGCGGCGGTGGCTTGCGGCCCGATGTGCGGCGGGCTGCCATGTATGCGAATTCGAAGCGCGCGATGCGAAAGCCGACGTCGGCGAGAGCCTTGGCAGTCGCGGTCATCGACGCGGAATCCATCGGCGCACCGGCGCCGTGCGCAAGCAGGATGGTGACGGCAGCATCACCCGGTCCGTCGAGCAGAAATCGCTCAGGCATTTCGACCACCCATTTTAGCGATGAACTGGAGGTCAACGAACTGAACGCCGCGGGCTGCTGTTCGAGCCCATTCGGAATCACTGTCGAGTTCGAGATAGCGTGCCCACCGGCGTCGCGCTTCCCCGAGATTGCCGGCATCGAATTCCAGTTTAGCCAGGTTGAAAATCGCATCCGCATACTCGCCATCGAGTTCGATCGCTTTTTGCAGGTGCCTGCGAGCCGCATCGACCCGGCCCCGCTCGCCCATAAGCCCGGCGAGATTGAACCAGGCCTCGACGAAGCTCGGGTCGAGCTTAAGCGCGCGGGCATAGTCATGCGCGGCCTCCAATTGCCGGCCACCCGCCTTGAGGCAATTGGCGCGATTGAAAGCTGCAACGGGATCCGTCGGATCGATGGCGAGGCAACGTTGATAAAGGGCGGCGGCCTCATCGTACAGGCGATCCGCTTCGGCGGCTTCCGCCTGCGAAAATAGGTCGTCAAGTTCGACGTCGTCTGGCGTTCCAAGATCGAACAGCAATTGGCCGTCGAGTTCGCTCAAACCCTCGCCACCGCGCACATAGATGGCGTCCGAGCCCTCATGGTGGAGCGATAGTCGGGCGAGCGATGCCACCGAACGGGTGCGGGAGACCGACCTTGCGATCGCGCTCCATGGTGCGCCGCTGGCAATCAGGTCCGCATATTTCCTTGCAAGGATCAGATCACGGAACGAATAGGGTTCGGCGGCGTGCTCGAAGGCATCGAACAGGGACAGAAAATCGAAGGTCCGCGGTGAAAGCCGGGACTGGTCGATCAGCGCCTGCCGTGTCAGGGTCGATGTTTCCGGCGATCTCAGCAGGCCCAGCAAGCGAAGAAACCCGTTCTCGCTGAGAAGAAACCTGCCCTGGCTGGTTTCCGCGAACCGTGCTTCGATCTGGGCCTCGCTTGCCTTTGCCAGCAAACCTCTGCCGAAGACCAGATGCGAAGTTTGGCGCGTTACACCGCGCCGTAGATGCCCACCTTGCCGTTCGACTTCGCGCGTCGCCAGCCGTCGCGGAAATGCTGCCAGCGCACCGACGATCCCGAAGGTCTGGCCAGCTACCGCCATCAGATTTTCTTCTTGGACGTCGGTTTGGGCGTTACCGAAGCGGTGGCTTTCGCCGCCGGCTTTGCCGCCGGCTCCGACTTGCTCTTGCTCTTGGCGGGAGGCTTCGATTGCGAAAGGCTCGCCTTCAGCGCGTCCATGAGATTGATGACATTGCCGCGTTCCGGAGCCGCTGCGATGATTGGCTTGTGACCCTTGAGTTTCTCGCGGATCATCTGCATCAGCGCGACTTCGTAGCGATCCTCATAGTTCCTGGGATCAAAGGTCGTCAGTTTCTGCTCAATGAGCGCTTCGGCAAGCTGCAGCATTTCGGGTTCCGGTTTGCCGACCGGGATATTGCCGAAATATTCGGCCGTACCGCGCACCTCGCTCGGATTCCTCAACGTGCAGACGAACATACCGGTCTCGCGCGCGCCGATAGTGACCACCCGCTCGCGGCTCGACAGGACCAGACGCGCGATCGCCAGCTTGCCGGATTTCCGCATCGCTTCCCGCAGCACGATGAAGGTCTCCTCGGCCATCGCTCCATCCGGCGCCAGATAATAGGGCGCGTCCTGGTAGATGACATCGACCGACTTTTCGTCGACGAACGCCTCGATATTCATCGTGTGGTTGGATTCGATCCTGACGCTGTCGAGATCGGCGTCCTCGATGATGATGTATTTCTTGTCTTCGTACTCGTAGCCCTTCACCAGGTCCGCCCGTTCGACCAGGCCGAGTTCAGGATCGACCGGCTTCATGTTGATCCGGTTATGGGTATCCTTGTGAAGCTGATTGAAGCTGATGCGCTCGCTCGAACTGGTTGCCGGATAGAGCCGGACCGGACAGCTCACGAGACTGAGTTTGAGGTAGCCTTTCCAACTTGCCCTGGGCGCCATGATCATCTCCTGCGCGGCAACGCGATTGCTTTCCGGCCTTATGATAGCAAGGGCAAATCCCTGGCAAAGTCGTCGATATCGGCCCATGGATCGCCGGACGTGGCCAGAAGGCCCGGCAATGAAGAATAGTTCAAATCCTCGGGAGCGTCGATAGCTTCAAGATCGGCCCAGCTCACGGGGGTCGATGCAGGCAGATTGGTGCGGGCGCGAAGCGAATAGGGAGCAGCGGCGGTATGACCGCGTGCGTTGCGATGGAAGTCGATGAAAATGCGCCGTATGCGGTTGTCCTTGCCCATCGTCGTGGTGAATGTTTGCGGAGCAGTCGCCGCCAGGCGCGCGGCTATGGCGCTTGTCGCCGGATGCGCTTTCCTCCAGGAGAGCTTGGGCGTAACCGGCACAACCACATGGATACCCTTGCCGCCCGATGTCTTGACGAACGGGACAAGGCCAAGGGCACCCAGTTCACCACCGATGTGGACGGCTGCCTCGACCACCTCGCGCCAGGTGACACCCTCGCCGGGATCGAGGTCGAAGACGATACGATCCGGCTTTTCCAGCCGCTTTCGAGTTGTCCCCCAGGTATGGAATTCGACCACCCCGAATTGTGCCAGCGCGAGGAACCCTCTTGCGTCTTCCACCGAGAGGTAGGATTTCGTTTCGCCCTCGGAGTTGGTGGTTGCGAATGTCGCCATCGAGGATGGCATGCCAGTGAACGGATGGCGCTGGAAGAAGCAGTCCTGCGCCTTTCCCGTCGGACAGCGGACAAGCGAGACCGGGCGGCCGAGAATATGCGGCAGCATGAAATCGCCGACCAAGGCGTAGTAGACCGCGATGTCGAGCTTGGTGGGACCCGATCGACCAAACAGCCGGCGTGTCGGATTGGTAACGGTGATGCTGGCGAGATCGGCATCCGAGATCAGCCGCTCGCGCCGGGCGGCAACCGGGGTGGAAAGCGAGATGTCGCGAAGCCCCTTGAAGACGGCGTGGCGGAGCGCATTGTCGGCGGTGCGGTTGGCGTAGTGAATATGCGCAGAAAGTACCGGCCTGACCCAGATGATATCCCTTGGGGCGCCGTCGAGTTTGGTTGCGCCAGCCCGCAGTGGTTCCAGCCGAGCAAGCAATTGCCTGAGCATGTCTGCGCCGAAACCCGTCCCGACCTTGCCGCGATATTCCAGTTCGCCATCCACCCATTCGCCGAGCGCCAGCGCTGCGAGGCCCTCAGCTGCTTCGGAGATGGTGTAGCCGGCAATCACGAAGTCATCGGCCTTCAAAGCCTTGGTCTTTGTCCAAGTCTGGGACCGGCCGCTCTGGTACCTGGCCGAAACGCGCTTCGACACGATGCCTTCGAGCCCCATTTCCGAAGCCTGTTCGTAAAGCACGCGCCCGTCACCAACGACGTGATCGCTCAGCTGAATGGCGGAGTGGCTGGATATGTGCCCCTCGAGCAGCTGCGCCAGCAGCGCCTTGCGTTTTTCGAGAGCAACGTTGGCAAGGTCCCAGCCGTCGAGATGGAGGAGGTCGAAGGCATAGAAGACAAGGCTGGTGCCTGAGCCTTTGGCGAGCGCATCCTGCAGCAACGCGAATCGGCTGATCCCCTTGTCGTCGAGCACGACGATTTCGCCGTCGATAACGGCATCGCGGCTCGGCAGCCGCCGGAAAGCCTCCGGCAGGTCACCATAGCGCTTCGTCCAATCCAGTCCGCCGCGGGTAAGCAGATGCACCGCACCGGCGGAAACGTGCGCCATTGTCCGGTAACCGTCGAACTTGATCTCGTGCAGCCAGATCTCACCCTGGTCGGCGCGGCCGGGTGGAATTGCCGTGGGCGTTGCAAGTTGCGGCTCGATGCGCGCTGGCAGGGCGCCTTCCACCGCACCAGGAAGCGCCCCCGGATTGAACGTTACCGGCCGACCTGCAGGCTTTGGCTTCTCCACCAGTTCCTCTATCCGCCGGCCGGACTTAACGCTTTCCGGACGCGCCGCGAGGATGTCGAATGTGTCGTCTGCGGCAAGGTCATTTTCCTTGAACAGCAGCCAGTTGCGCTCATGATTCCCCGGCCTGGCCTTCAGCCGCGCAAGCATCCAGCCGCCATTGAGCTTTTCGCCGGCAAGTCGAAACTTGAAGGCACCCGTCCGCAAGCTCTTTTCGACATCGTCCATCGGCGCCCAGACGCCGGTGTCCCAGACGATCATCGGACCGCCGCCGTATTCGCCCTCGGGGATCACACCCTCGAAGTCCACGTATTCCAGTGGATGATCCTCAGTTTCGACTGCCAGCCGCTTGTCGGCCGGGTTGAGCGATGGCCCCTTTGGAACAGCCCAACTCTTCAGGACGCCGCCGACCTGCAGGCGCAAATCGTAATGATCCGCAGTGGCGTGATGCTTGTGCACGACAAAACGGTTGCCGTCGCCAGCGAGACGACCAACCGGCTCCCGCGTCTTCGAAAAGTCCCGCTTCTTGCGATAGGCCGTCAGTTTCGATGTCGCCATTTTTCTACGCTATGGCGTGTCCGGCAAACCTGCAATATCGAGCGCGAGCAACGTGATCTAACGATTCCAGATGTTTTCAGAGGCGCGGCGACGTCGATGCCGTTCTGCCTGGCACTCTTCCATCTCGTCCCGAGAGAATAGGCGCAGACACTGCGAGCGCCATGCTGACGCCCGCGAACCTTCGATTCATTCGTTAACCGCCGCGACTGTCAGGCACTTGCAAGGAACTCCTCTGTATTCATGACCTCAAGTTGAACGGAAAACCGATTTCCCATCAGTTCGAGGGAAGCGTCGTGTGTTTGGTCGGCGACGCTGCAGACCGCATCTTTCAGAATAATCGTGCGGTAGCCGAGATCGATTGCGCCCATCACCGTGGCCATGACGCAGACATCCGTCTCACCGCCACTGATGACCAGGGTCGAAACCTGTTCTCCGGAAAGGGCGGCATGCAGGCTCCCATCGAACCACGGCGAGTAGACGCGCTTATCAAAGCATCTGGCCGGAGGAATGAGCTTTTTCAGACAAGGCACGACGTCAACCATTTCGCGCGGCAACTGCTCGCCTGTCATCATCCACCATTTGCGGTAGTAGGTGCGCCAAGTCCCCGGCAAATCGTCCGGTTTGGGCGGCGGGACAAAACGCGTGAAGATGGTTCGTTGAGCGTGTCGCTCAGCAAGCTCCCTGATCTGTGGCAGCACCGTCTCCATCCACGGGACATGCCAAGGCGTCTCCTCGGCAAACATCCGTTGCATGTCGACACATATATGGCGCCATTCCATCGCATCGTCTCCGCCCGCGCCGTGTCAAACGTTGCCCCTGCCCTGAAAGTTCCCTTTTTCGAGCCGCCCCCAAGCATCCAAGGACCGCTGCACTGCGGCGGCACTGGCCTTTTTCATCGACGCGAGTGATGGGGGTCCGTCAGTACGAAGGGCGAAACTGAGATACCGGCGGACCGTGGCCCTGTCCTGGCTGTAGCCCCCGCCACTCAACTGCAGCTACAAACTCTTCCGATCCGCTCGCGATTAAAGCCGCAGCGGTGCCGCGTCGCGACAGCACCAACCAATGATCAAAGCGCTAGAGACCAGCTATTTTCGCCAGATCCTCCCGGGCACCCGGTCCGGCCGCAAGCACCGGCGCGCCTCTCGTGAGACGTTCGCCTGCAGTCGGGAACGGGTGGCACCACCCGCCCGCTTCATGGACGAGGCAATAGCCGGCAAGGCAGTCCCAGGCATGCATGCAAGGCTCATAATAGCCCACCAGCCGACCCGCAGCGACATAAGCGAGCATCAGCGCGCCTGACCCGTTGCGGACGAAGTTACCACCGGCCTCCAGCAGGCTCTCTACGATTTTGCCGACCGCGGCGGGAGAGACATAGTTGTTGGCGCCGATGCCGGTCACCGCATTCCTGATCGTGCGGCTTGGATCGAGGCTCAGCAGTTTGCCGTTCAGGATGGCACCCTGTCCCTTGGCGGCGGCATAGAGCTCGTCATGGCACGGTGAAAAGATCACCCCGATCACCGGTTCGCCATTCTGGAGCACGGCGATGGACACACACCAGTTCGGCATGCCGTTGACGAAAGGGCTGGTGCCGTCGATCGGATCGACGATCCATGTATAGCCGGATTGCCCCTCGACAAGCCCGTATTCCTCGCCGAGAAACCCGTCCTCCGCGTGAATGTTCGCGACACGCGCGCGGATGAGATTCTCCACCTCGCGATCTGCGATGGAAACGACGTCTTGTGCGTCCCGCTTCGTCTCCACCACGAGCGTGTCGCGTGTGTTGAAATAGCCGAGCGCAACGGCGCCAGCTTCCTTGGCTATGGTTTTCGCCAGCGCGAAACGGGCGTCAAGCCCGGATATCTGCGAAATCATGTCAGCTGACTTTCCTTGCTGCTTGGCGGCTTCTCCCCGGCTTTCCGCAAAATCCAATAAGCCGTTGAGGTACTCCATACCCGTGCAGAGTTGGGGGACCAGATTAAGAATATCGCTCAAAATTCACTCTCTGCGGCCACGTCCGGAACTTCCGCCGCGCCGGGGAATTTCTGACATGCTTGTTCGCCAGGGAGAAGTCCCATGTCCCATAACCCCAGCTTCTTTTCCAGATTTTCCGGGAGCGTTGCAGAATTGACCGGCAAGCCGGCGACGTTTGTGATTGCCGTCGCCGGCATCATCGTCTGGGCCGCAACCGGGCCCTTTTTCGGCTTTTCGGAGACGTGGCAACTTGTTGTCAACACTGGAACGACGATCATCACCTTTCTGATGGTCTTCGTGCTCCAGAATTCGCAGAACCGGGACGGCAGGGCGGTCCAGGCAAAACTGGACGAGCTGATCCTTACCAGCGAGGCGGAAAACCGCTTCATGGGCATTGAACATCTCGATGAGACGGAATTGAAGCGGTTGACGCTGCTGCTGAGAGAAGCCGCCGACAGCGAGCCGGATCACGCGCTTGCCGGAAAAGTCGATCACATCATCCGGGATCGGCGCACCAAGCTGAAAAAGAGGATACAACCAGCAGGAGAGCGACCGGTGGACGGGTGAGACCGTCCGCGTCCGGATTTTTTTGGCAAGTCGTCTTTTCCAACCTGCCAAGTGAACTCCAGAGCATTATATGCGTTTCTATGGGAGGAGAAAAATCATGAGCCGAGCATTTACCCGGGAGGTCGACGACGCCCCTCCCCCACCTATCTTGGAGCGAGCGATTAGCTCCGCCCGCAATCTCGTGACGCCGAACGGAGCGCGCCAAATCGAGCAGGCCATGGAATCGCTGGACCGTCAGATCGGAGCATCTGGTGATAACGATGCACTGGCCACGCTCAGGCGTGAACTGCGGTACTGGCATGCGCGTCACGCCAGGATGGAAATCGTCGAACCACCGGAAGCTCCCACCACCGTCACATTTGGAACCTATGTTGCGATCAAACGCGGTGGCGAAACCAAACATCTCCACATCGTCGGCGAGGATGAGGCCGATCCGGCGGCTGGAACGATCGCCTGGACCTCCCCTCTGGCGCGGGCGCTGGAAGGCGCACGCCCCGGTGATGTCGTCGAGTTCGAAGCGGGCGGACGGGAGGAAGAAATCCTCGTTCTGTCGGTAAAAGGTGCCTCGCAATAGGACCGAAGGGTGCGACATGCGCGTCGAGACCATTCTGTTCGGAGCAAGCGACTGGGTGCCGAACAACCCCGAATTACCGGTGGTGGTTTACCATCATGCCCTTGCAGACGAGGCCGATCTCGCCACCGTATTCGAAAATCGTTTTGCTCAAAACGGTTGGGAGAATTGCTGGCGCAACGGCGTTTTTTCCTACCAGCACTACCACGCCGGCGCCCATGAGGTGCTGGGCATCGCCCGTGGCGAGGCCCGGCTTTTGATCGGTGGAGCCGGCGGTCGCCAGATCGACGTATCGGCAGGCGACTGCATCGTCCTGCCGGCGGGGACGGGACATTGCCGGATCAGCGCCGGTCCGGACTTTCTGGTCGTCGGCGCTTACCCGCCGAACCAGACGGCGGACATCAAGACGGGGGCTGCCGGCCCGAGGGAGCTGCAGACTATCCGCGCGTTACCCTTGCCCCTGGCTGACCCGATCGGAGGCAATCCCGGTGTTCTGACCGATGCATGGCACATCGACGGATGAACGGCTCACGCCCGCCAGCGGCCGCCACGCGCGTTGCATCGGATGCTGGTTCTTCCGGTTTGGATGTGACCCTGTCTCAGCCACTCCAGCAGCGGCATCCGCAGACAAAATTGCACCCTTTTGTTGATCTCCTCCGCGAAACGCGCCAAGACCGTGGCGCGAACAATCGAGGACATGATTTGGAGACCACGCTCTATCTGCCGATCAAGCGCTTCCTTGAGGCCGCCGGGTACAGCGTCAAGGGCGAAATCGCCGGCTGCGACATCGTGGGGCTTACCGTCGACGAACCGCCGGTCGTCGTCATCTGCGAATTGAAACTAAGCTTCAATCTCGAACTCATCCTGCAGGCTGTCGACAGGGCATCGGCCAGCGACGAAGTGTGGATTGCAGCCCGGGTTTCGGCCAGGGGAAAGGGCCGTGAAAGCGACCGCCGCTACCGCGACCTCTGCCGCCGGCTGGGCTTCGGCATGCTTGGCGTCGCCGATAATGGCACCGTCGATGTCATCGTCAGCCCGATTGCGCCGATGCCGCGCAAGAATCTTCGCAAGCGCTCGCGTCTGATGGACGAGCACAAGCGCCGGAAGGGCGATCCTGCAGTCGGGGGAAGTACGAGAGCGCCGATCATGACGGCCTATCGCCAGCAAGCGCTGGCCTGCGCCGCTGCCCTGCGCGATGGGCCGCTACGCCCAAAGGACCTGAAGGCCATCGTACCGGCGGCAGCCAACATCTTGCGGGGCAATGTCTACGGCTGGTTCGAGCGTCTCGACCGCGGCATTTACGGACTGACCGCAGCGGGTGGCGACGCGCTGTTGCGCTGGTCAATATTGCCGACTGACGAGGCTGTGACAGGCCCCTTTGCCGTCGAAGGACGTGAGCACGCTCTCGACATCCCTGGAGACGCTGGCTAAGCCGATCGGATCGTGCAATTCAATCGCGTTCATGTGCCTGCCATCCCATCGGCAGGGACGCGCTCAATAGTCCGATTGATCTCGACCGATCATTCCCGATCGAAGGCGGTGATGATGGGGCACGGGCCACTTGAGGTGGAACCACAGGCATGGGCGAGCCGGCGGAGCGAATCGCGCGCCGCCTGCAGTTCGGCGATCTTGGCGTCGAGAGCCGCGATGCGCTCGGCGGCAAGCGTGCGGGCGCGCTGCCGATCTTCACCGGCATCCAGTTGCAGCAATTCGCCAATCTGATCGAGCGTGAAACCGGCCGATTGGGCCGAGCGAATGAAACGAAGGCGGCGGACGTCCTCTTCCCCATAGCGCCGAACACCGCCGACGAGACCCACACCACCTGTCCGTTCCGGTGTATCGAGCAGGCGCCGCCGCTGGTAGAAGCGGACCGTCTCGACGCCGACGCCGCCTTCGCGGGCGAGCGCTGCAATCGTCATGTTCTTCATCGCTTGACTCCGTACCATGGTACGGACCTTATACTTCCGGCAATCGATAAAACCAACCGAAATGAAAGATTGCACCATGCTTGACCGCGTACCCAAACAGGCCACGCTCTACCGGATGGTCATGGCTAAACATATCTGCCCCTACGGGCTGAAGGCCAAGAATCTCCTGCAGCGCGAAGGCTATACAGTCGACGACCGGTGGCTGACCTCGCGCGAGCAGACCGACGCTTTCAAGGCCGAGCACAACGTCAAGACGACGCCGCAAGCCTTTCTCAATGGCGCACGCGTCGGCGGCTATGACGATTTGCGCCGCCATTTTGGCAAGCCTGTCCATGACCCGAAGGCCGTTACCTATCGTCCTGTCATGGCTGTATTTGCCGTGACGGCCCTGATGGCGCTCGCCACAAGCTATGCCGCCTATGGCGACATCGTCACGGTGCGTGCGGCCGAGTGGTTCATCGCGTTCACCATGGCGGTGCTCGCCCTATTGAAGCTGCAGAACGTCGAGGGGTTCTCGACGATGTTCCTGAACTACGACCTGCTGGCCAAGCGCTGGGTCCGCTACAGCTATATCTACCCGTTTGCAGAACTCGGGGCGGGCATCCTCATGGTTGCAGGAGCGCTGAACTGGATTTCGATTCCCGTCGCGCTGTTCATCGGCACGATTGGGTCCATTTCGGTATTCAAGGCGGTCTATATCGACAAGCGGGAACTCAAATGCGCCTGCGTCGGTGGCGCCAGCAACGTGCCGCTCGGCTTCGTCTCCTTGACGGAGAACCTGATGATGGTGGCCATGGCAATCTGGATGCTGGCGGCAATCCTGTCCGGCAATGGCGCCGAACACCTCATGCCGGCAGCGGGCGCGATTTGAACTAGGGCCGGGTGGAGACACGGCCCATTCTCGACAGCAGGATAACAGGCAGGATGCCGATGGCGACGATGGCGAGAGCGGCGATGGATGCCTCTTCATAGGTGCCCCTCGCCGCCTCGCCGTAGAGATGCGTCGCAAAGGTCTCGACGTTCAGCGGGCGTAAAAGCAGGGTGGCGGGAAGCTCCTTGACACAGTCCACGAAGACCAACAGTCCGGCGGCAGTAATCGCAGCCTTGGACAGCGGCAGATGGACATATCGGAAGGCGCCCATCTTCGACTGGCCCAGGGTGCGGGCGGCATGATCAAACGAGATGGGGATACGTGAAAGTCCCGCCTCGATACCGCCAGCCGAAATGGCAAGAAATCGCACCGTATAGGCATAGAGCAGCGCTGCACTCGATCCCATGGTCAGCAACCCGGTCGAGATGCCGAACCAGGCGATCGCCGTGTGGTCGACGAACCGATCGAATGTTCCAAGCACGATGAGGATGCCGATTGCCACGACCGTACCGGGGGCGGCGTAGCCGAGCGTCGAGAGCCGGTGAAACCAGAATGTCAGGAGGCCGGGGCGCAAGCGCCCGGCATAGGCAACCAGCAGGCCGAAAACAACCGTCATGGCAGTCGCAGCGGCCGCCAGGCCGATGGTGTTGGCGGCCTCATAGAAGAACCGCGACGAAAACCCGGCAAATTCCACCCTTTTCCAGGCCGCGACGACGAGGTAGGCCGCAGGAGCGGCAAAACCGACAAGTATCGGCAGAAGCCCTGCGATGAACAGAAGCAGACCAGTCGCCGAAGAAACACGGCCGGGTTCGAAGGCCCGACTACGCTGCGCGCTCGACGCGTAGCGCTGCTTTCCCCTGCCCCATCGTTCCCACGCCACCAGGGCCACGACCATCGCAAGCAATGCCAGGGCAATCTGTGCCGCCCCCGGCAGATCAGACCGGGTGACCCAGGTGGTGTAGATGGAGACGGTCAGCGTCCTGACGCCGAGAAACTCGGAGGCGCCGATATCGTTGAGCGTTTCCATCAGCGCAAGACTGACCCCGACGGCAACCGCGGGCCGCGCCAGCGGCAGGGCGACACGCCAGAAGATCGCGCGCCTGGAAACGCCGAGCGTTCTTGCAGCCTCGATCAGATTGGCGGCCTGCGTCAGGAACATCGCCCGAACGGGGATGTAGACGTAAGGATAGAGGACAAAACCAAGAAGCACGATGCAGCCGGTCATCGAGCGCAAATCCGGCAGGCGAAACTCCCTCGGGCTGGAATAGCCGAGCAGCCATCGCACCGCCCCCTGCACCGGCCCTATTGGATGGAGGATGTCGAGATAGGCATAAGCGATAATATAGGTTGGCACTGCCAAAGGAAGGAGCAGCGCCCATTCCAGCACCCGGCGGCCTGGAAACATATAGGCCGTGACAAGCCAGGCCGTCGTCGTTCCAATAATGGCAGCGATCAGACCGACTCCGGACAAAAGGATGATCGTATCCATCAGCGCGACGGGCAGGACAGTTGAGACAAGATGCGACCACAGTCCCGCGGATCCCTGTGCCGCCTGCAGCAACAACGCCAGGAACGGCAGCATGACGAAACAGGCGACGGCGCCCGTGCAGACCAGCCATCTGGATCCGGTCGAGCGCCGGTGCCGGCTTCGTGCGGCGCTGGTCATCAAGGGCTATCCAATTCATCGGCGACAAGAAGGCGCCCGCACACACCGCCGGCGCCTTCCTGTTTTAGTTGTCGAAGCCGACCTTGTCGACCAGTTCGCTTGCCTGCTTACGATGGCTGACAATTTCCGTCAAAGGCTTCGGATCGATCTTCAGTTCACCGAAAGATGCGATGATCGGGTCTGTCGCGGCACCCGGCTTCACCGGATACTCGAAATTTGCTTCCGCGTAGATCTTCTGGGCCTCGTCGGAGACGAGGTACTCCAAGAGCTTTACGGCTTCCTCCTTGTTCGGCGCATGTTTTGCGACCGCAGCGCCACTGACGTTGACCTGCGTTCCGCCATCCTTGAAGGTCGGCAGGATGACCTTGATGGCATTGCCCCAGGCTGCCTGCTCCTCACCGCCCTTGCCCGAGCGCATGAGGCCGACATAATAGGAGTTGGCAATGGCGATATCGCAAATCCCTCCGGCAATATCCTTGGCGCCGTCGCGGTCGCCGCCGGCTGCCTTGCGCGCCAGATTGTCCTTGACGCCGGCGAGCCATTTCTCCGTCGCTTCAGTGCCGTAATGAGCGATGTAGTCCGCAAAGAGCGCGGTGTTGTACGGATGCTGGCCGGAGCGAATGCAAATCTTGCCCTTCCATTTCGGATCGGCCAGATCCTCGTAGTTGAGGGCTGCGAGATCGAGGTCCTTCGCCGCATAGACGACGCGGGCGCGCATGGAGAGGGCAAACCAATTGCCCTTCGCATCGCGCAGTTGCTCCGGGATAGACTGCGTCAAAATAGCAGACTCGACCGGCTGGGTGACGCCCTTTTCGGCGAGATCGACGAGATTGCCAGCATCGACGGTCATCAGGATATCGGCCGGCGAGCTTTCGCCTTCGGCTGCGACGCGCTCGACCAGTCCGTCCTTGAGAAAGACCGTGTTGACTTTGGTGCCAGTGGCCGCCGTGAAGGCATCGAGGAGCGGCTGGACGAGACCCGGCTCGCGCGTGGTGTAGATATTAAGCTCCGCCGCCGACACAGCGCTCGCGCCGAGCAACAAGGTCGCCGAGAGCAGTGCAGATTTTCCGATGATCGACATGGTCGTTTATCCTCCAGATGAATTGCGCCACGCTGTCGAGCATTAATGGAGGCGCAAGGTCAAGATTAACAAGGGCGGTTTACCGTAAAGGCCGCCTGGGCCCTCAGGTTGCGGCAAATGCCAGGCAACTCTCCGGCGAGACGACCAGGCCGACAAGGTCCGTCCCGGCTTCCAGGCGCTCCATCGTTTTCACGAGCAACGGCTGCTCCAGGCCGTCCACCTTGACGGCAAGCTGCTCGACGTCGCCGAGGAAAACCCGGCTCTGCACGTGTCCGCGGAATTGCCCGTCTCCGCGCGACACCGAAATTCCCTGTGTGCGGATATAGAGCGTGGCGGGGCTGCCTTCGCCGAGATCCAGCCTCTGGGCAAACCGGCCGATAGCCGTTTCGACATGACCCTCACGGAAGACGCCCGGAACCTTGTTGAAGGCGCAGAAGAACTCGGCGGCATAAGGATTCACGGGTCGGTCATGCAGGTCGTAGCCCGACCCGGTCTGGACGATGCGGCCAGCCCGCATCAGGACAATGCGGTCGCCTGCCGATAGCGCTTCCTCGGGATCATGGGTGACCATGATCACCGTCGTTCCGAGCCGTCGCAGAAGCGAAAGCGTTTCATCGCGCACCCGATCGCGCAGCCCGCGGTCCAGGTTGGAAAACGGCTCGTCCATCAGCAGGATATCCGGTTGGGGCGCAAGCGCGCGAGCGAGGGCGGCGCGCTGCTGTTCGCCGCCCGACAGCATATGCGGATATCTGGCCCTCAGGTGCTCTATGCCGATATGGTCGAGAATTTCGTTGACCCGGTGTGCAGCAGCTTTTTTCGGACGGCCCCTGAGCCCGAACAGGATGTTCTGCTCGACGGTCAGATGCGGGAACAGAGCGTAGTCCTGAAAAACAAAACCGATCTTGCGATCCTCCGGCTCCACGAAAATCGAAGGACCCGAAACCTCGTCACCGTTCAGCAGGATGCGGCCGGCATCGATCGTATCGACGCCGGCGATCATTCTCAGCAATGTCGATTTTCCGCAGCCAGAACGGCCAACGAGACAGATGATCTCGCCGGAGCCGATCGTCAGCGACACGTCGTCCAGAGCGGCGGTCTTTCCGAACCTGCGGCTTACATTGCGAAGTTCGAGGGCCGGATCTTCTGCTGCCGGAATCAAATTCTTCTCCGTCTTACGGTTCCATGCGCCCAAGGTCATCGTTCCTTGCGAAAACACCTATGCGTCTGCCAATAACTTGACAATAGCATTCATGCATTTCATAGGGGAACAAATCCGACTTCCCTTAATCTTTCCACACTGATTGCTCACATGGCACCGCTCTTCACGTCCACGCTGGCAAATTGGGGCGATGCGCCGGCACTGCTTTTCCCAGACCGCGAGCCAATCACCTATCGGGAGCTGGCCGACCGCGTCAGCCGCAAATCCGCAACATTTGGTGCGGGGAAGCTGCTGGTTGCTGTGGAAGCGTCGCATTCCGAGCATGCCATCATCGGCTATCTCGCGGCGCTTCAGGCGGGCCACGCCGTCGTCATGGTCCCGCCCGCGGATCACGCACAAAGCGCGATCATCGACGATGCCTTTGCACCCGACATCCACTTTCGCCAGAGACGCGGGCGCTGGGAGATGTCCCGCCGCGGCTGCGGTGAGGCCGGCGTAGCGCCCCATTCCGATCTGGCGCTTCTGCTCATGACATCCGGCAGTACGGGCCGCGCCAAGGCGGTAAGGCTTTCAAGCCATAACCTTGACGCGAATGCGGCGTCGATTGCGCAGTATCTCGGGCTGACACCATCCGACCGCAGTTGCATGGTGCTGCCCTTGCATTACTGCTACGGGCTCTCCGTGCTGCATTCGCATCTTGCCGTCGGCGCGAGCCTGTATTTCCCAAAGGTCCCGATTTCGGATCCGCATTTCTGCGAGCGGCTGGAACGTGCCGGGTGCACGAATTTTTCAGGCGTGCCCTATTCCTACGAGCTTCTGGAAAGCATCGATTTTCGCAACAAGCGGCCCGCATCCCTGCGGTTCATGACGGTTGCCGGCGGTCGGCTTTCGCCCGATATCATCCGACCCTACAATCGCCTGATGCGCGAAAACGGCGGCGCATTCTTCGCAATGTACGGCCAGACGGAAGCCACGGCCCGGCTGGCCTATGTGCCGCCGGATAAGCTTGAGGGCAACGAGGATCGGATCGGCGTCGCAATTCCCGGCGGTACGCTGACCTTGGAAGACGAGGAAGGACGGCCGATCCTGTTGCCGGGGCAGCCCGGTGAACTCGTGTATCGCGGCCCGAACGTCATGATGGGATATGCAAGCTCGCGCCGCGAACTGACCCGCGGCCACGATCTCGATTGCCTGAAAACGGGCGATCTCGCCGAACTGGACGACCAGCGGCTCTTTCGCATCTGCGGGCGTCTGAAGCGTATTTCGAAGATCGCCGGTCTCAGGATCAGTCATGATGCGATGGAACAGGCGCTCGAGAAACATGGCATTCGCGCGGCCGTCATCGGCAACGACAAGGTAATCCATGCCTATTGCGCCGGTCCTGCCGATGAGCTTGAGGCAAAGCGCATTCTGGCAACGGCAAGTGGGCTCACCCTGTTGCAGGTCGGCGCCACGGCGCGGGCAAAGCTGCCCCGCCTTTCGTCCGGCAAGATCGACTATGGACGGCTGACGGCAGAATTTTCCGCAAAGAATACGGAGAACGACGACCGGAAAGACACCGTCCAGGACGTCTTTGCTCAAGTGTTTTACCCGGTCCGGGTCAGTCCGCGAGACAGTTTTCTGTCGCTGGGAGGGGATTCGCTGCGCTTTGTCCAGCTCTCGATCGCGTTGGAGCGCATCCTCGGTGAAGCGCCGGTGAATTGGGAAAGGCTTTCCATTTCGGACCTAACCGACAGAACCAAGCGGACTGAAACAGCCCCGGCGCTGGAGACCAGCCTTCTCATCCGGGCGTTCGCCATCCTCTTCGTCGTCGTGCAGCATGAGACGCTCTGGCCGATTCCAGGCGGTTCCGCCGCGATGGTCCTGCTTGTCGGCTTCGGACTTGCGCGCTTTCAATGGCGGGCCGTTGCGGAGTTCGATATCATTCGACTTCTCCGCTCTGCACTTCCAATTGTGATCCCCTACTATCTCATTGTCGCAGGCTACGCGGTCGCCTGGGGTGAGGTGCCATGGGCGTCCATGGTGATGGCCGGGAATCTCGGCTTTGCCGATCCCGAGCGACACACCATGCTTCCCTACCTCTATTGGTTCGTCGAAGCCTATTGCCAGATGCTCTTGCTGTTCGCCGCCTTCTTTGCCCTTCCGCCCGTTCGAAAAATGGCAGCACGGTCACCGTTCTCGTCGGGACTGGTGCTGCTGGGCGTGGCGCTGCTTGCCCGCCTGATCATTCCCGACCTCTGGCAAATCGGGAACCGGCAGATTTTCACATTGCCGTGGATGCTCTATCTCGCCGCGATCGGCCTCCTGGCGGCTTTCGCGGATACGACCTCCAAGCGGCTGTTCCTGATGGCGGCTGGCCTGGTCGTCTTCAGCTTTTTCGCGTTCTACGAAAGCGTCTGGATCGGCACGCGGGTCAAATATTTCCTGCAGGTTCCCGTTTTGGCACTCCTCTTGTTCCTCCCGCGGCTACCTGTTCCGCGAGCGCTGAAAGCGCTCGTCCTGCCGGTTTCTGCCGCCAGTTTTCACATCTACCTCCTCCACCGTTTCATGCCGGAACTGCTTCTCCTTCCGCTTTCCGGAAAAATCTCCGCTCCGGCATTTTCGATACTCGCCATTGTCGGAGGCGTGGCCTTGGGGATCATTGCATGGTGGGGCCAAAAACAGGTCCTGTCGTACCTCTCCAAACACCGGGATCTCTCCTCCGGGCTCACCACCATTGCGCTTCGCCGGCACTGCCTCGCTGCAGTCGATTTAGCCAAACGGATCAGCATGCCGAGCGCCGCGCCATATGGCGGCCGTCAAGATAGATGAGCAGCGCAAGCCCCAGCATGCCGGCACAGGCACCGAGCTTCGATGCACCGGAATAGTCGCTGAAACGGGTTCCGAGAGCAAACAGTATCGCGCTCAGCCCGCCGCTCAGGAACAGGTTGACCGAAATCAGCGAACTGCCGAGACCGGGGCGATCGGCGATCAGGTCCTGGATGTAGGTGATCGGGATGCTGATCAGTGCGGCAGCGGCGAAAGCGCTGAGCGGCGTCAGGGCATAGACGTGCCAGGGTGCTGAGGAAAAGCCGAGCAGCGTCAGGTAGACGGCATAGAGCGCCGTGCCGGCTGCAAGCGCCGTTACTGGATGCAGGTGAAGCTGGATGCGCGCCCAGACGAAAATGAACACGACCTCGAGGAAGGCGATCATCCCGACGATGAGGCCGATATCCGTGACCTTGCCGCCCGCGGCGCCGGTGATGATCAGCGGCTGGACCGCCGCGTTGACATGCAGTGTCGACGTGATCAGGGAAACTGCCATCAGCCGCCCGAACACCTTGGGCGATAGGACTTCGGCAAAGGAGGCGAGGAAGGAATGGCGGCGGTCGATCGGCGGTGTGGCCTTGCCTGCCGGCAGTTTGAAATAAACCAAAGCCAGATTGGCGACGCAGCCGAGGCAGGCAAGCAGATAGGCGGGCATCATGCTGCCGCCGCCCGTCAGGACGAGCGCGACAAGTCCCGGAACCAGAACCCAGGCGACGGAAATCGCCGCACGAACACCGGAATTGATCGCCGCCGCATCCCGTCCTCCCCCGGCGTTTGCGACCGCACGGACATTCGCAAACAGCAGCGAGTTCATGGCGTTGTAGACTGGCAAGATGATCAGCGTGCACACCACGAAGCTCGCTGCCACCGGTACGGCATAAACGAGACCGTAGCCGACAATGCCGAACGTCATGACAGTCATCAGCAGGATCCGATAGTTGCCGATCCTGTCGGCGAGCACGCCGACCCAGAGGCTTGCAACGACGTTGACGGCGGCGGCCGTGAAAATCAGGATCGAATAGAGGCCGTCGCTCAGGCCCAGTTCCGTGATGCCGATGACGGACTGATATGGCGACGTCGCCGCGCCGGTGAAGCCGAACAGGAAAATCGCGATCATGCTCAACCGAACCACCGGGTGGCGGAACGCGATCGACAGCGTGGGGGTCATGATGAAAACACAGAGAGAGAGAGAGAGAGAGAGAGAGAGAGAGAGAGAGAGAGAGAGAGAGAGAGAACTATGGTAGCGCCGGAAATGGCGGGTTCGCAGATGGTATTGGTGTTCAGCCTTTGGGACCCATGAGCCAGCGCGCCGAAAGCCTGGCCTGTGGCGTGAATTCAAAATCCCGGTCGAAGGGAAAGACCGGCCTTGTCCTGCGGTTGCTCGCAAGATTGGCGATGTCCTGATTGACGACGCCATCGGTCAACGCCATCAGGTTCGGATTGGCAATCGGCGCGAGTTCCGGCGACAGGTAACCCGATTTAACGACCAGCAGCCGCGCGGTGTTGGGATCGAGCCCAAGCCGGCGGAAGTCCGCAATATTGTGATAGGGACGCCGGCGCGCAGCGAGCACGACCTCGATACCGCCGACACGCACGACGGCCTGGCGCTCGGCCGGGGCGCCCGGATCATCAAGACGCAGGACGGTTGCCGTGACATCGGCGGGAACGCTGGCCGGATCGAGACTTCCGCCAATGCGAAGGGCGAGTGGCGCTCCCTCACCGGCCGCAAAGCAGGCTTCGACGGCGGGCCGATCGGTGATGCCGGCAATAAGCGCTCCCTGCCAGTTGCGCGCAAGCAGCGCACGCAGCACGTCAGCCCGGTCGCCGACGCCGCCGCCCGTCGGATTGTCGGCTGAATCGGCAAGAATGACTGGCTTGGTATTCGCAGCCGCCGCAATCTGAAGCATTTCTGCCAACGGCCCCGTTTGCTGGCCGAAACCGAAGCTGTGCCGCGCATTCCAGTATCGGAGGGCTATTTCCTCGGCTGCCTTCAGCGCACCGGCTTTGTCTACGCCGGTGACGATTGCACACCCCGTTGCCCGCGGCTCGTCAGCCCAGACATAACCGATCATCAGATTGGCATCGAGGATACCCGGCCGGGCATCGAAGCCGGGAAGCTCGCGATAGATCGACTTCGCCGGCTCATCCTCCGTTGAAGTGCATTCGCCCGGCAGCAAGACGGGCACCTTTGCCCAGGCGACGCCCGGACGACGGCCGGTCCGCAGCGTCCCGACCAGCATCGACCAGGCGCGAACCATCGTCTCGCGCACATCGATATGCGGCGCGGTGCGATAGGCGGCGAAAATGTCGAGCTGATCGATGATCCCTTCGCTGACATTGCCGTGGAGGTCATAACTCGCAGCGACCGGGCAATCCGGCCCGACAACCGCGCGCGCCGCAGAGATCCAGTCGCCTTCGGCATCGTCCATACCCTCGACATTGATCGCGCCGTGCATCGCGAGATAGAGACCGTCGATCGGCAAGGCCGCTTGCAATCTTGCAAGAAACTCGGACTTGAGAATTTCATAAGCATCACGCGACACCGGGCCGCCCGGAACGGCGCGCGCGTGCAGCAGGGGCACGTGCTCGATACCGTCCCCCTGCAGGAAACTGAAATAGTCTGCGCCCAGCAGATCCGCATCGCGCAGCACGCGAAAGTCCTCCAGGGTCATCAGGACCGGCGAATAGGTGCTGCATTCGGTATGGATGCCGCCGACGGCAATGCGCATGGCTTCCCTCACGGTTTGGAGTTTAAAGTTTCGGGCAGAGACCGACGATGGCCGCGAAGCGGAGCCAGTTCTTCCCGCTCTTCGGCGTCCACGCCGCCTCCGCAATGGCCGGAAGGCGCGGAAAGACGAGGCGGTTAAAATAGCCGCGCGAGAGGAAATGCTCCGACCAGATACAGGCTTGCACGCCCTTCAGCCGATGTTTCAGCTCCTCTGGAAATTCGCCCTCGGCCTCGTAGTCATAGGTGTGGGCGGGCGGCACCGTGCCGGCCCAGCTGGCGCCCGGCTCCTGCCATGCCTCTGCCTGCACCATGTCGAGATAATAGGCCTGGCCGGGCGTCATGACGACTTCATAGCCTTCGCGGGCAAGCTCAATGCCGACTTCGGGGCTCTGCCAGGCCATGAGCAACGTCTCCGTCGCATTGACACCGCCGCCGTGGGCGACCTCGTTCCAACCGGCCAGCTTCTTGCCGCGCCTGGTCAGCATGTCCTTCACCCGGTTGAGAAAATAGGACTGCAGCCCGAACGTACCGGAAATGCCCTCGCGTTCCATCAACGATCTTGCCAGCGGCGAGGCGAGCCAGGCGCCGTCCGCGACCTCATCACCACCGACATGGACGTAGGCGGACGGAAAAAGCTCGACCATTTCGTCGAAGACTTTTTCTAGGAATTCGTAGGTGAACGGCACTGCCGGGTTAAGCGCATTGTTGGCGTAGCCCTGCACGGAGTGATAACTCTCCGGTGCTTCCTGGCCGTCGGACAGATCGCGCAATGCGACAAGGGTCGCAGCATTGTGACCGGGAATATCGATCTCGGGGACGATCTCGACGTTTAGCGCTGAGGCGTGGGCAACCAGACCGCGGACATCGGCCTGGCTGTAGAAGCCTCCCACGGGCTCGGCACCATTGCCGAGCTGCGGCAGAAGCGGCCCATCGGGGCTCCGCAGGACCCCGACAGTGGTGAGTTCCGGATAGGCCTTGATCTCCAGCCGCCACGCCTCGTCGTCGGTGAGGTGCCAGTGGAAGATGTTGAGCTTCAGCCAGGCAAGAATGTCGATCAGCCGTAAGAGATCGCTGATGGGATAAAATTGCCGCGACACGTCGAGATGGCAGCCGCGCCAGCTATAGCGCGGCGCATCGGCGATGGTGCCGGCGATCGGGAAGCGGAATTTTGCCGGCTCCCGGCGCGCGCCGTTCAGAAGCTGTGCCAGTGTCGTCAATCCGTATTGGCGCCCAGCACCACCGCCAAAGGAGAGCCTGACCTCGTCTGCCGAAAACGCAATCTCGTAGCCTTCCGGGACGAGTGCTGCGTCCTCTTTTAGACGCAGCGTCCTGCCCTGATCGTTCGGCGCAAGACTGAGGGGCGCATGATCCGCCGGGAAAAGGCGGCAGAACAGGGCAAGGACAATCTCGACTGCCTTGAGATCGTCCAACGAGCACCCCTGCGCCGGGTAGAGGCAGACAGGAAAGCCCTCGCCCGGCTCCGCATCGATCCGGCGTGGCCATGGCTGCACGGCGAACGGCAGGTCGAGTTTGCCTTGCGGCAAAAGCACCGGCGGTGGCTCGCTCACCCGGCCCTCGAGCATGAGATCGGAGACGGCAACCGGGACATGGCGGCCGGGGGCGAGCGTCAGATAAGCGGATTTCGCACCATCTGTGCAATGCACGGCCTTGCGGTGCAGGCCGCCAACGGTGAACGTCCACATCGCACCCGGTGCCAAGGCAAAACCGGTCGGCGGCGCAAACTCGTGATAGTTGGCGTCACGCCTGACAAAAGTCGCGTTTTCGCAGGCGTCCTGGTCGATAACCCGCGTCAGTGACGTGTAGACGATCGTGAAGTTCTCAATCGTGCTTTCTGAAAGATTGAAGAGGCGGAAGGTGAAGCGACCGTGCGGACCGCCGTGCGGTTGCCACGCGCTTTCGAGACGATAGGACGCCGTGTGCATGTCTGTTCCTCGTGTTCTAGTAGTGATCCGACTGGGAAAAGGTGCGGGCGAGTTCCGCCTGCCCCGCCGTCAGGCCGCAATCGACCGGCAGGCAGGCGCCGGTGATTGCCGCAGCAAGCGGGCTCGCCAGAAAGCCGACGGCATTGGCGACATCATCCGGAGTGGCGATCCGCTGCAGCGGATACCAGCGCCTGGCATCCTCAAAGACATTCGGATTGGCGGCGGCGCGATCTTCCCACGCTTGCGTGCGCACCGTGCCGGGCGAAACGGCGTTGGCGCGAATGCCGAACTTGCCGTATTCCACCGCAATCAGCTTCGTCAGGTGCAACAGGCCGGCCTTGGCGGCGCTATAGGCGGGATGGCCGAAGACATTGGTACCGTTGACCGAGGCGATGTTGACGACGGACCCCCTCGTTTCTTTCAATGCCTCTTCGACTGCGCGAAAACAGAGGAAGGCAGCCTCCAGATTGAGCACGCTGTCCATACGCCAGATTTCCGGCGTCGTGTCGTGCAGGCTGACCGCCCGCGCTGCGCCCGCATTGTTGACGAGGGTTCGCACCTGGCCAAGCTCGGCCGCGCGGCTTGCCATATCGGCAACATTTGCCGGATCGGTAATGTTGCAGGCAAAGGCAACGAATTTGCCCGGATCACGCAGACTAATTGCCGCCGTTTCGGCCGCAGCCCCGTCGAGATCGGGCATCAGGACGATGTCATGATCTTCGCCAAGCCGGCGGGCGATGGCGCGGCCGATGTCGCCTGCGGCGCCGGTTACGATCGCGACGGATGCTGGCATGCCGGTTCCCCTCTGAGCATGTATGTCAGTCCCCCAAAAGCTGGCGGTCATCGCCATCGCGGTGGGCGACGAGCTGTTGCTTGATACGCCGCAGCGTCACTGTCGCCTGCGGCTGGACGTGGTACGCAACGAGGCTAGCAATGATATCGACGAGGGCGAGATAGGCGATCCGGGTCGAGGTCGGCCGGTAGATGTTGTTGCCCTCAGGCAAATCGACCGGCACGGTGATGTCGGCCGCGCGGGCGACCGGACTGCCGCTCTGGGTCAAGGCAATCGTCGCCACCTTTTGCTCGCGCGCCAGCGTAAAGGACCGCACGAGCTCGGCATTGCGCCCCGAAAACGACGAACCGATCAGAACGTCGGTGGGCTTTGCCGCCGCCGCCATCATCAACTGCATGCTGTGATCGGCACTGGCCGTGACGCGCAACCCAAGGCGAAACAGCCGGTTCTGCATTTCGCTGGCGATCATGGAGGAATTGCCGCCCGAGCCGAAGGCATAGATCATGTCCGCCGATGCAAGCCGCTCCGCTGCCTGTTGGATCGCCGTAAGGTCGAGATTGCGGTGCAGCAAGAAAAGGGCGTTCTGCGCCTTGGTGACGATATCCTGCGCCACGTCGGCGGGCTCCCGGCTTTTCGGCTCGGGCTTCAGATAACGCATGCCCACATAGGCGGTGCGCGCCAGTTGCACCTTGAAGTCGGAAAAGCTTTCGCAGCCAAGACGACGGCAAAAGCGCGTGACGGTCGGCGGCGAGACGTCGGCCTTGCCGGCAAGCTCGATGATCGAGGCATTTACGGCGAATTCGAAATCGGTGAGCAGGATCTCGGCAATGCGGCCTTCGGCCTGCGAGAGCTTGGCCTTCTCTTCCTGAAGCGTGGAGAAAATATCCATTTAAAGTGTACCTTTCATGAGATCGCCGGCCGCCTTGCGGAGGCCGCCTGAAAACCGCGGCAGTGCTGCGATCCGGCACACGATTCTCACCCTATGTCCACCCTCCATCCGGTACCGTGTTCAGACTGGCGCCGTCTTTTCTCTGTAGGCGATGCAATCGATCTCAACCTTGCAATCGACCATCATCGACGCCTGCACACAGGCTCGCGCCGGTGGATGCTCGCCGAAATAGCTTTGATAGATCTTGTTGAAAGTCCAGAAATCGCGCGGATCGTCCAACCAGACACCGACGCGGACGACGTGCTCGGGTCCGTAACCCGCCTCGGCAAGAATCGCCATCAGATTGCCAATGGTCCTGTGGGTCTGCGGAATAATGCCGCCCTCAATGATCTCGCCGTTCTCCATTGCAACCTGGCCGGAAACATGAAGCCAGCCGTTCGCCTCCACCGCGCGCGCAAATGGCAGCAACTTGCCGCCAGCACCCGGCTGTTCGGCGCCGTAACGTTTCATGGACACCCCTTCTTCATGCAAATTATTTTCGTGATGCGTTGACAAATGACCACAGAAAGCAGAATTTGACCAGAGAAAAACGAAGTTTATGAAAAGAATTTCAATAGAGGGAGCAAAGGTGCGCGATCCTTTCGGCAATCCGTTTTCACCGTCCGACGCAGCCCGCCATGCGATATGGCAAATGTTGGTGGAACGGGACATCGATGCCTTTCTTTCCGCCGACTGGTCGAAAGTCGCCGGGGATTTCGTCGAAGAGGGCTTCATCGGCATCGATGGCAGACGCAATGTAAACCCCGACAAATGGCGGCTTGCCTTTCCTTCGCTGAATGCCTATTGCAACGAATGGCTGCGCCAGGCTAAGGACTTCGCGCAGCAATCCTTTGCCGAAGACCCGCGCACTGCGCTCTTCACGACCACGACGCTTGAGGACATCGAGGTTGAAGACGGGATGGCACTTGCCCGCAAGAAATTCGACGGCAGCCTGAAGAAATCGGATGGAAGCGTCGATGTCCTTAAATGGCAGACAGTCTATTATTGTCGCCTGCACCAGGGGCGGTGGAAGATCTGCGGCTTCACCGGCTACTTGCCCAATCCGATGATTGAGGCCTGAGAAGCGAGCAAGAGGCAACTGCATTGCGGATATTTACCGCCACGCTGGCGACCGAAACAAATACTTTCTCGCCGATCTGCGTTGATCGTCGCGCCTTTGAAGCCTCGCTATACGCGCCGCCGGGCAAACATCCGGAAACACCGACGCTCTGCTCGGCTCCAATCACCGTCGGCCGCCGGCTGGCGGCGGAACAAGGTTTCGACCTGATCGAGGGCACTGCCGCCTGGGCGGACCCGGCTGGCCTCGTCAATCGCCTGACCTATGAAGGCCTGCGCGACGAGATACTCGATCAACTTCACGCGACACTTCCGGTCGACGCCGTCGTACTCGGACTTCACGGCGCCATGGTCGCCGACGGCTACGAGGACACCGAAGGCGACTTCCTCACGCGCGTGCGCGATATTGTCGGCCCAGATGTCCTCGTCTGCGCCGAGCTAGATCCGCACAGTCACTTGACCGCGAAGCGCCTGGCCGCCGCCGATTTCTTCGTCTACTTCAAGGAATTTCCCCATACCGATTTCGTCGAGCGCGCCGAGGATCTGTGGCGTATCGCGCTCGATACCCTTGCCGGACGGGTCAAGCCGGCAATGTCGGTGTTCGACTGTCGCATGATCGATGTATATCCGACCTCGCGCGAGCCGATGCGCTCGTTCGTCGACAAGATCATGCGGATGGAAGCCGCAGACCCCGATATTCTGTCGATCTCCGTGGTGCATGGCTTCATGGCCGGCGACGTGCCGGAGATGGGAACGAAGATGGTCGTGCTCACCGACGGCAAGCCGGACAAAGGAGCGGTTCTCGCTCGCGAACTCGGGCTTGAGCTCTTCGCCAAGCGCGGCACCTTCATCATGCCCCAGATCAACGAAAGGGAAGCCGTGTCGCGCGCGCTTGCTGCGGCGAGCGGTCCGGTAGTGATCGCCGACATCTGGGACAATCCGGGCGGTGGCACAGCCGGGGATGCGACAGTGCTTTTAGCGGAATTGCTGGCCAAGGGCGCAAAGGACACGGCAGTCGGCACGATCTGGGACCCGATGGCGGTGCAAATCTGCATGGCGGCCGGCGAAGGCGCCCGGATCCAGTTGCGCTTCGGCGCGAAATCGGCGCCGGGCACCGGCAATCCGATCGACGGCATCGTCAAGGTCATCCGGCTGGTGCGCAATGCCCAGATGCGTTTCGGGGAGAGTTTTGCACCCTTCGGCGATGCAGCGCATATCCAGCTCAACGGCATCGACATCATCCTGAATTCGACGCGGGCCCAGAGCTTCGATCCAAGTCTGTTTTCGGTGATGGGCATCGAGCCGACGTCGAGGAAAATACTGGTGATCAAATCGACCAACCATTTCTACGCCTCCTTCGCCCCAATCGCCTCGGAAATCCTTTATTGTTCGGCAGGCACCCCCTACCCGAACAACCCGGCCCGCACTGCCTATCGCCGGGCGCCGCGCGACATCTGGCCGATGGCGGACAATCCGCACGAAGATGCGCAAGGCGCGGCTTGAGAAACGCGATCGCGTCCTCATGCTGGATGGCAAAGGCTGCATTTGCAGTGCTGAATGAAAATTCACGGGCAATGTCAGCGCTCGTCACAAGGCACCCTTAACTACCCCCCGAGCGCGAGATCCGCTCGCTCGCACGCCAACAATAGCGCCGCGCGAGCACCGCTCTTGGCCTATTTTCATCGGCTGCCCTCCGTGACCACCCCCGTTCGCTTGCCGCGCCTGGGAAGCGGACATACCTTTCCGCCAAGCCAGGCTGGGTGATCAGCAGCGCGCTTGCAGGGTCTTGAGACCGACCTCCACGGATGGGGATGCACCGTAAGGTACCCCGCCGACATGCTGCCTGCACGCGCATCGTGGCCGGACGGCCGCCCTCAGACCCCGCCAGCCTTCAACAGCCCCATATCGACATCGCCGAGTTCCAGCCGGCGTTCAAGGGCAATGCCGTCGGCGTCGAAGAGATGGCAATCGGCGGCTTTGAGGCCGACCGGAACCGTCTCCTCCGTGCGGATCGCTGCGCTGCCTGGCAGCATGGCGCAAAAGTTCTCGCCTTCGCCGTTGACGGCCGCATAGGCGACGGTGTGGGCGCCGAGGTGTTCGATCACAGAAGGCGCAATTGCCAGTGCGAGGTCCGCCGCGCCGAACTGAATGTGTTCCGGGCGGATGCCGAGCGTCAATGGCTGTCCGACGAGGCCGGCGCGTCCTTCGACGGGGATGGTCGCAGTCTGGCCCTGGAATTCGATCTCGACGCCTGTGGCGCCGACGGCTTTGCAGATAACGGGGAGCATGTTCATCTTCGGATTGCCGATGAACCCTGCGACGAACATGTTGGCGGGCTTGTGGTAGAGTTCGAGCGGTGCGCCGGTCTGAGCGATCTCCCCGGCATTGAGAACGACGATCCGGTCCGCCATCGTCATCGCCTCGACCTGGTCGTGCGTGACGTAGATCATCGTCGCCTTCAGCTGCCGGTGGAGTTTCGCCAGTTCTATGCGCATGTCTGCGCGCAGCGCCGCGTCGAGGTTCGACAACGGCTCGTCGAAGAGAAAGATCTTCGGCTCCCGCACGATCGCCCGGCCAATCGCCACGCGCTGACGCTGGCCGCCGGACAGCAATCCCGGCTTCTGCTGGAGCCGCTGGTCGAGATGAAGAATGCGGGCAGCGTTTTCCACCTTGGCCTTGAGCTTGTCCTCCTGCATCTTTTCAACACGCAACGGAAAGGCGATATTTTCGAACACGGTCATATGCGGATAGAGCGCATAGGATTGAAAGACCATGGCGATCCCGCGCTTGACCGGCGGCAGGTCGTTGACACGTTTGCCGTCGATCAGGATATCACCCGCGCTGGTCTCGTCGAGACCGGCGATCATTCTGAGCAGGGTCGACTTGCCGCAGCCGGAGGGCCCGACGAAAACGACGAACTCGCCGTTTTTGACCTCGAGATCGATGCCTTTGAGCACCTCGAACGTGCCGTAGAATTTCTGAACCGTGTTGAGATTGAGCTGTCCCAAGAATCTGTCTCCGGCCGCCGACGGAAGCAGCCTTTTCATAGCAGCAGAATTGGACCGCGAACCGGTGGGTTCCCGGTCCGATGGCCTTACTTGTACTGCTCGAGATCGGCAGCCGCCTTCTTGAGTGCGTCGGCGGGCTCGGCCTTGCCGGTTACGACCGACTGGACCATCTCGATCATCGTGTTCTGAAAGCCCTTGTAGTCGGTGAAGAGCGGTTCTGGACCTCCATAGGCGATGCCGTCGATGAATGGCTTCCAATAGGGCTCCTTGGCAACGAATTCATCGACAACGGCGCCAGGGCGCAGAGGGGTCAGGCCGGCGCCGCCCTGCAGCTCATATTCGTGCTGGATGTCGGTCGAGGTGATGTATTTGGCGAACTCGGCCGCCTTCTCCTCGACGCCCGTTCCCTTGAAGATGGCCAGGCTGTCGGTGATCAACAGCGTGCCTTCCCCCTTGGCGGAGGTGCCGAGCGGCAGCGCTGCAACACCCCAATTGATCTTGGTGTCCTTGAGGCGGGCGGCAGCACCCGAGCCGGCCTGGATCATTCCGACCTTGCCGTCGAGGAAGATGGCACGGATCTCGTTCTGTTCGTATGCGGTAGCGCCTTCGACCGAGTAGGGCGTGATGTCCTTGTAGGCCTGCAGTGCAGCCAGCACTTCGGGGCTGTCGATAACGATCTTGTCGCCGTCGATCACCTTGCCGTTGTTGGTGTAAACCCAGTGCATGAACTGGTGCATGGTGTTGTCAAAGGTCTTGGCCGGCAGGCCGTAGCCGGCCGTTCCGGTCTTTTCCTTGATCTGCCTGGCGAAAGCGATCTCTTCAGCCCAGGTCTTCGGCGGCGTTTCGGGATCGAGGCCGGCAGCCTTGAACAGGTCCTTGTTCCAATAGAGAGCCTTGGTCGAGAAGGCGATCGGCACGCCCCACTGGTTGTCCTCAAACGTCACAGTGTCGACGATGTTCGGATAGTAGCTCTTCTTCTCGTCTTCCGTCATCGGAACCGGAATGATGAGATCGTTCTGCGCGAACTCCTTCAGCGTACGCGAACCGACATAGGCCATGCCGACCGGTGTGCCGGCAGCAGCAAGCGTCGTTGCCTTGTCCTGGCACTGCTCCCACCCGACGACTTCCGGTGCAATCTTCCAGCCGGCGTTCTTGCCTTCCCATTCCTTGATGTATTTTTCATGGATCGGGTCGATCTTGTCGCCGCAATAGATCCAGCTGATTTCCTGGTCAGCAGCATGTGCGGTCATGGCGCCGAGCGCGGTCGAGCCGAGCAAGGCAAGGGTAAACACTCCGGTCGTGAAATGGCCGGTCTTGAAACGAATTGTCACGTTTTTAGCTCCCATTTTTCTCTGGTGGTTCGGCTTATTGTTTCACCGCGCCGGCGGTCAGCCCGCTGACGAGATAGCGTTGCAGGAAGAAGATCACGATCATGGCAGGCGCAATGCCGACGAAGCTCGCGGCCATGAGCTCGTTCCAGATGACCTCCTGCCGGCCGAAATAGGCAAACAGGCCTACCGGCAATGGCGCGTATTCCGTCTTGGAATTGAAGGTCAGCGCGTAGATGAACTGCTGGGCGTAGGAGCCGATGAAGGTGGTAATTGCAACCACCGTGATGCCAGGCATGGCGATCGGCAGGATAACGCGGCGCAGCGTATAGAAATGGCTCGCGCCATCGACGAATGCAGCCTCGTCGAGTTCCCTTGGAATACGCATCATGTAGGTGCGCAAAAGCCAGATGGCAGACGGGATCAGGAATGCTACGCCCGGCACGATGATGGCGAAGTAGGTGTTCAACACACCGAAGGAGCGCATGAGCCGGAACAGCGGGATAAGCAGCACCGCACCGGAAAACATATTGACCGCGAGGAAGGCGCCGAGCAGGTGGCCCGATCCCCTGAATTTAAAGCGGGCAAAGGCATAGGCCGCAGGGACAACCAGCATCAGAACGACTGCGGTCACGATGGTCGAGATAAAGAAGGAATTGAAAATATAGCGGGCAAAGCCCGGGACGCTGACCCACATGGTCCGGTAGGCCTCGAAGGACCCATTTTGCGGAATGAACCGGTACGGAGATGAAAAGAGCTGGCTGAGCGGTTTTAGCGAAACCAGGAAACCCTCGACGAAGGGCGCCAGGATGAAGGTAAGAAAGGCCAGGATACCTGCATAGATGCCGATCAATTCGTACCAGCGATAGCGGTTGACCATCAAAGGCTGGCTCATCGGTTCTCTCCCGAGGAAAGACGGCTGGTGACGCGGAAATAGGCGAGACAGAAGATCGACAGAAAGATGCAGATCAGCACGGCGCGGGCGGCACCCTCGCCGTATTTGTTCGATCCGATCGCCGTGCGGTAGGTATCGATGATCATCGTCGTGGTCTCGCCGCTCGGACCACCGCGGGTGAGGATCCAGATGATGTCGAAGGAATTGAAGGTTGCGATCAACGACAGCATCGACATCGTGATCAGCGAGGGGATGAGCAGCGGCAGGGTGATGCGCCGGAAACGATAGAAGCGGCCGGCGCCGTCGGTCCAGGCAGCCTCATAGAGATCCTGCGGGATCGATTGCATCGCGGCCAGCATATAGAGCGTCACGAGCGGCACACCGATCCAGACGTCGGTGATAATCGTTGCCCAGAAGGCCGTGGAGCCCTGCGCAAGAAAAGCGATTGGCCCGTCTGCAAAGCCAACCCGCTGCAGCACCCCGGAAATCATGCCGAACTGGCCGTTATACATCCAGCCCCACATGAAGATGCCGATGGCCATCGGCACGATCCATGGTGGCGTCGTGAGCACGCGAAACAGCGCCCGGCCGGGGACGGCCGCGTTCAGCATGGAGGCGCCGAAGACGCCAATGATCATTTTGATCGACACCGAGAAGAAGGTCCACACGAAGGTGCGGATGATGACCTCGGCGAAGGTGGCGTTGAAGATCTTTTCGTAATTGATCCAGCCGACCCATTTGGTCGTTTTCTTCAGCGAGGCATCGGTGAAGGACAGGATGAAAGTGTCCACCAGCGGATAGGCGACGATCACCGTGACATAGAAAAGAGCCGGCAGCAGCAGGATCCAGGCGAAGATGACGGTGCTGCGCTGAACACTCATCCTGCCGCCTCCTTACGCCGCGCGGGCGTGGAGCGCCTCGTCGAAGCGGTCCCAGGTGGGTCGCAGATCGACGACGCTTCGCTTGCGCCGCGCCTCGTCCATCGACAAAGCCAGGATGCCGGCTTCGAGCGCATCGAGCGTTGAGACGGGCAGCGCGCGGCCGTCGCGGACATGGCCGATGATGTCGGCTGCCATCTGCTCGTCGGCCCCGTAATGCTGCGACAGTTCAGTCGCGGCATATTTGTTTTCGATGACCTTCTTGCCGGTCAGCATCTCGTGGACGTCGAAATAGCCGCGGATGAAATCGCCCTCGGCCATGCCGCGCGAGCCCATGATGCAGAAGCGGCGGAACTGGTCTGGAACGTTGAGATTGGTGTGGAAGTTCATGCCGACGCCGTTGGCATATTCGACGATCGCCACCTGGTAATCGATAATGTCGCCATCGCTGTCGAAAACCTTGTCGGAGCCCATCCAGCCGCTCGGCTTGCGATGGAAGAGTTCGAGATCGTTAACGCCCTCACGGGCCGGATCGTTGGCAGGGATAAAGCTCTTGCGACCGCCGAAGCTCGCGACCCGCTCCGGCCGCGCGCCGACGATGCCGTTATAGAGATCGAGGTCGTGGCAACATTTTTCCAACATGAAGCTGCCGGAATAGCGCTCGTAGCGGCGCCAGTCGCGCATGAAGAAGGCGCCGTGGTAGGGCTCGATGTGCTCGGCCGCCTCGATCGAGACGACCTGGCCGAGCGTTCCGGCGGCCTGGGCGGCACGCAGGTCGCGATACATCGGCGCATAGCGCAGTACGAGACCGACCATCAGACGTTCATGCCCGTACCTGGCCATCAGCCGGGCAAGTTCCAGGCTTTCCTCGACGGTCGTAACGATCGGTTTTTCGCTGAAGACCTTGAGACCGGACTGCAGCCCGATGCGAATATGATCAAGGTGCATGTGGTTCGGCGAACCGATCATCAGCAGATCGAGGTTTTCGTTGGCGACCAGGTCTTCGGGGGTCTCATAGGCGGTGCCGGCGGAAATGCCTTTTTCCGTAAGGCCAGACAGGCCGGCCGGTTTCGGATCGACATAACCGGCGATCTCGAAGCTTTCATCCATGGCCTTGAAGACGTAGCCCAGATAGCCGAGACGGAATCCGAGCCCGATGATGCCCACTTTCATTGTTCTGGCATTCCCCGTTTATGTCGTAATTTATTTTCTCAGACTGAGGCAGATTTTCACCATCGTCAACTGAAATCCGCCCAAATTTTTATTTTCATGAAATTCATTTTCATGTGTGCTCATGCGGTATCAGATTGGTCCTGTTCTGGAGTGCATGCGTGTGGTTGAAATCCGGTTGAGGGGCGTGTGGGGGAGCAGGTTTCCTGCTGCCTTGGAAACGCGTAAAGGCGGCGACGGCTGGCAGCCGACCCGCCGCAAGCATCGCCGCCTGTTTTCTGGGGAGAGGGATTATTTTCCCTGAAACTTCGGGTCCCGCTTCTCGATAAACGCCGTCATGCCTTCCTTCTGATCAGCGGTTGCAAAGAGCGAGTGAAACAGGCGCCGCTCGAAAAGAAGACCCTCGCGCAAGCCGCCTTCAAGGGCGCGATCAACGGCTTCACGCGCGGCCATGGTTGCGGCCTTGCCGTAGCCGGCAATGGTTCGGGCAGCAGCCAGTGTTTCATCCATCAGCTTGTCTGCCGGAACGACACGCGCGACGAGGCCGCAGCGTTCGGCCTCCGTCGCGTCCATCATCCGCCCGGTGAGGATCATGTCCATCGCCTTCGATTTGCCGACGAGTTTCGTCAGCCGCTGGGAGCCGCCCATTCCCGGCATCACGCCAAGCTTGATCTCGGGTTGGCCGAACATGGCCGTGTCGGCGGCGAAGATGATGTCGCACATCATCGCCAACTCGCAGCCGCCGCCGAGCGCGTAGCCCGACACGGCGGCGATCTTCGGCGTCCGGAAGGAAGCGAAGCGATCCCAGGCTGCAAAGAAGTCGTCGCCGAACATGTCGGAGAACGATTTGTCGGCCATTTCCTTGATGTCGGCGCCCGCGGCAAAGGCCTTGTCCGAGCCTCTCAGCACGAAACAGCCGACGCCCGGATCGCGGTCAAGTGGCACTAGTTCGGCTGCCAGCGCGTGCATGATCTCCGAATTCAGCGCGTTGCGGGCGGCGGGCCGGTTCAACGTAATGATCACGACCCGGTCCTGCTGTTCGATGATGATCGGTCTTTCCATTGTCTTGCTCCTGAATTTTCACGGCCGCAGGCTGGGTCCCTCACGCGGCTGCGCCGCCTGATTTTTCGCGCAACAGGTTGATGATACCCGAAAAGTCCTTGTCGGCGTTTCCGAGTTCATTGAACAGTTGATAGAGTTCCGTGGCCTTGGCGCCGAGCGGCGTCGTCGCTCCGGTCGCTGCCGCCGCTTCCTGTGAGAGCTTCAGGTCCTTCAACATGAGCGCTCCAGCAAAACCGGGCTGGTAGTCGTTGTTGGCCGGCGAGGTGGGAACCGGACCGGGCACGGGGCAATAGGTGGTAAGCGACCAGCACTGGCCCGAGGAGACGGACGCCACGTCAAAGAGCGCCTGATGTGTGAGGCCGAGCTTCTCACCGAGCACGAAGGCCTCACCAACGGCGATCATGCTGATACCAAGGATCATGTTGTTGCAGATCTTTGCCGCCTGGCCCGCCGTCGCACCGCCGCAGTGGATGATGCGCTTGCCCATTGCCGCGAATATGGGCTGTCCCTTGGCGAAGACCTCTTCGTGGCCACCGATCATGAAGGTCAGGGTGCCCGCTGCCGCCCCGCCGGTGCCCCCGGAAACCGGTGCGTCGAGCGAAGGACAATTTTCCGCAGCAGCCATGGCATGCGCCTTGCGGGCACTGTCGATGTCGACGGTCGAGCAGTCAATGAGCAGCGTGCCGGAGGGCACGGAGAGCACCAGTTCCCCCCAGACTGACAACACGTGCTTGCCGGCAGGCAGCATGGTGATAACCGTATCGACGGCGTCTACTGCTTCGGCGAGGGACGCACACGGGATCACGCCGGTTTGCCGTGCCTGCTCCAGCAATGCCTGCGACAGGTCGAAGCCCCTGACCGTGTATCCGGCCTTGACCAGATTGGCCGCCATCGGGCCACCCATGTGGCCGAGACCGATAAAGCCGATGGATGTCATGCGCGGGGTCCTCCCTCATTCGTGTCCGAAAAAAGCGGATTGGCAGATGGTTGAAAGTAGGCAGCGACCTGCGTTTCGGTGACGTCACCAAGATGGCCGGGATGCCATTGCGGATTGCGGTCCTTGTCGATGACCGCCGCGCGCACGCCTTCGTAGAAATCATGGCTGCGCAGCACCGCCGCGGTCGCGGCGAACTCCCGTTCGAGACACGATTCCAGGCGTGCCGTCTGCCGTCCGAGCCTCAGCAGGCCAAGCGTGACCTTGAGGCTGAGCGGTGATTTTGCCTTAAGGACGGCGAAGGTTTTTTCGGCGAACGGGCTGCCATCCCGACGCAGGGCTTCGACTATCTCCTCCATCTTGTCGTAGGCAAACAGGCGATCGATCGCCTGTCGATGCGGTTCGAGTGCGGCTGCAGGTGGCGGGGCCGAAAAATCCTGGATGCGGGCGGATATCACCTCACTCGCGTCTCCCGCTGGAAGACTCGCCAAAGCCTCCGCGAGGGCCGGCAGGCGCTCCGACGGGACAAAACGATCTGCAAGGCCGACCAGAATGACATCGGCAGCGCCGAGCGGCTCGCCAGCAAGCGCAACATAAGTCCCCAGTTCGTTGGTCTGGCGGGTCAAGAACCAGGACGCACCGATATCGGGGAAAAATCCGATGCCAGTTTCCGGCATGGCAAAACGGGTTCGCTCCGTCACGATGCGGTGGCTGCCATAGACGGAGATGCCGACACCGCCACCCATGACGATTCCATCCATAAAGGCGATATAGGGTCTGGAATAGCGGCCGATCCGGGCATTGAGACGGTACTCTTCACGCCAGAAGGTTGCCGGCAATCCCGACCCGGCCTTTCCGGCGTCATAGATGGCGCGGATATCGCCGCCGGCGCAAAGGCCGCGCTCGCCCTCGCCTGTAACAAGAACAGCGGCAATGGCCGGATCGTACTCGAACCTGTCCAGCGCAGCTTCGATGTCGCGGACCATCTCAAGTGTCAGGCTGTTCAGCGCTTTTGGACGATTGAGCCGGATACGGCCAAGGGCGCCATCGCGATCGACCAGTGTTTGCGGCGTAGCGCCGAGAGAAACGGGTTCAGATGTGGAGGGCATGGCCAAGGGCTTTCAAAGCGGCTTCCTGGAAGCCTTCGCTGCGCGTCGGGTGCGCATGGATCGTTGCGGCGACGTCTTCCAGGCGCGCGCCCATTTCGATTGCCAGCGCAAAGGTGCTCGACAGTTCGGAGACGCCGGCGCCGACAGCCTGAATGCCGAGGACGAGATTGGTGTCCGCGCGCGCGACCACCCGAACGAATCCATCCTCGGAAAGCGTGGTCATGGCCCGACCGTTGGCGTTGAACGGAAACTGGCCGACGCGGATTTCAAAACCTTGCGCCCTCGCCTCGTCCGGCGAAAAACCGGCGGTGACGATTTCAGGGTCGGTGAAGCACACCGCCGGAATGCAGCGCTTGTCCCATGTTCGCTTCTTTCCCGCCACGATTTCGGCAACCATTTCACCCTGCGCCATGGCGCGGTGGGCCAGCATCGGCTCGCCGGTTATATCGCCAATGGCATGGACGCCGCGCATCGACGTCCGGCAGCGCTCGTCAATGCGCAGGAATTTGCCAGCGCGGTCGAGGTCGAGTTCGTCCAACCCCCAGCCTTCGGTACGCGGCTTGCGCCCGACAGTCACGAGGATTTTGTCGGCAGCAAGCCGCTCCTCGCCCTCGGTGGTTTCGATCAGCAGCGTTTCACCGGAAAGCCCCCGGGCCTTCGCGCCGGTCACGACCCGCACACCCAGTTCGCCCAGCCGCTTGACAACGGGTTTTACCAGTTCGGCATCATATTGCGGCAGGAGTTGCGGCGTCGCTTCAACGACCGTCACCGCAGAGCCCATCTTGGCGAAGGCAATGCCAAGTTCCAACCCGATATAGCCGCCACCCACGACGACGAGTTTCTGGGGCACGGCTTTCAACGACAGCGCCTCGGTCGAGGATATGACCGGCCCTCCGAAGGGCAGCGACGGCAGTTCCACCGGCTCGGAGCCAGTCGCGATCACCACCGTCTCGGCACGGATGACCTGCGTTCCCGTTTCCGTCTCAACCTCGACCGTCTTACCGTCGCGGAAGGTTGCCCTTCCGTGGACGATCTTGACCTTGGCCTTGCGCAACAGGCCGAGCACACCGCTGTTCAGCCGGCCGACGATGCCGTCTTTCCAGGCAACGGTTTTGGTCAGATCGAGCTTTGGAGTCTCGACGCTGATGCCGAGTGGGCTTTTCGCGGCGGCCATATGACTGACTCTTTCGAATTCCTCGGCCGCATGGATAAGCGCCTTGGACGGGATGCAGCCGATGTTGAGGCAAGTGCCGCCGGCTTTGACGGCTTCGACGATGACGGTATCGACCCCAAGCTGCCCGGCGCGAATGGCGCAGATATAGCCACCGGGACCGGCGCCGATGACCAGAAGTTTGCAGACGATCTCTTTCATGGCATCAGCTTTCAATGAAGATCAGCGCGGGGGTTTCGAGCAGCACCTTGAGCCGCTGGACGAAGGCCGCCGCGTCCCAGCCGTCCACGACCCGATGATCGAAGCTCGACGACAGGTTCATCATCTTGCGCGGAATGAACTGGCTGCCGTCCCACATGGGACGCGTCATGATCTTGTTGACGCCGACAATGGCCACTTCAGGGTGATTGATGATCGGCGTCGTCGCGATGCCGCCCATGGCCCCGAGCGAGGTGATGGTGATCGTCGAGCCGGAAAGCTCTTCGCGCAGGGCGGATCCTGTTCTTGCCGCGTCCGCAAGGCGCACCAGTTCGGTGGCGCAGTTCCAGATGTTGCGCGCTTCGGCATGACGCACGACCGGGACGGTGAGGCCCGCCGGCGTCTGGGTCGCAATACCGATGTGGACGGCACCGTGACGCGAGATGATGCCGGCATCATCATCGAAAGTGGCATTCACGCCTGGTTGCTCCGCGACCGCTTTCACAATCGCCCGCATCAGAAAGGGCAGGATCGTCAGCTTCGTCTGGTCCGGTTTGCGGCTGGCGTTCATGGTCGTCCGCAGATCTTCGAGATCAGTGACATCGATCTCCTCCACATAGGTGATGTGGGGAATGCGCGAGGTGGCGAGCACCATCTTTTCGGAGATACGGCGGCGAAGGCCGGTGACTTTGATCTCCTCGACCGCCGTTTTCATGGCAAGACCCGCCGGCGTGACCGAGGGCTGAGCGCCACGCGCAAGAAACTGGTCGAGGTCGTCGTGAGTGATGCGTCCTGCCGGCCCGGTGCCCGGGACCTGACGCAGGTCGATGCCGCTCTCCTGCGCCCGAAGACGAACGGCCGGCGAGGCAAGCGGCTTGTCTGCCGGCGACTGCACCACGGCACGGGCCACCGGTGCGGGCTGCACCGGTGTCTTCACCTCGACTGACGGCGGGCTTTCCACCTTCGCGGGGGGAGATTGCTCGTCGGTGGTGTCAATGGTCACCGCTTCCGGCACCGGAGCAGCAGCGACCTCGCCCCCCTCGCCTGCCACCTGAATGCGCAGCAGCGGCGATTTGACGGCAACGGTATCGCCAATCTCTGCCCCCAGCCACAGAACCGTGCCGGTCACCGGTGAGGGTATCTCGACCGTTGCCTTGTCGGTCATGACGGCGGCAAGCACCATGTCCTCACGAACGGGATCGCCTGGTTTCACATGCCATTCGACGAGCTCGGCCTCGGCCACGCCTTCGCCGACATCCGGCATCTTGATGATGAATTCACCCATGGTCACGCCTCCATGACTTCGGCGAGCGCGCGTCCGACGCGGGCGGGTCCCGGAAAATAGTCCCATTCCTGCGCATGCGGATAAGGCGTGTCCCATCCGGTTACGCGAACCACCGGTGCCTCCAGATGGTAGAAACAATGCTCCTGCACCAGCGCCACCACCTCAGCGCCATAGCCGGACGTCAGGGTCGCCTCGTGTACCATGACGCAGCGGCCGGTCTTGGTGACGGACTGCACGACGGTGTCGAGATCGAGCGGCAGCAGGCTGCGCAGATCGATCACCTCCGCATCGATGCCCATTTCCTCGGCTGCTGCCAGCGCGACATGAACCATGGTGCCATAGGCAATGACGGTGACGGCGGATCCTGGCCGGCGGATTTCGGCCTTGCCGATCGGGATGCTGTAGTGGCCTTCGGGAACCTCACCAAGATCATGCTTCGACCAGGGCGTGACCGGCTTTTCATGATGGCCGTCGAAGGGGCCGTTGTAGAGCCGCTTCGGTTCGAGGAACATCACCGGGTCCGGGTCCTCGATCGCCGCGATCAGCAGCCCCTTGGCATCGTAGGGATTGGAGGGGACGACGACCTTCAGGCCGCAGACATGGGTAAACAGCGCCTCCGGACTCTGGCTGTGCGTCTGGCCACCGAAAATGCCGCCGCCGGTGGGCATGCGCAAGACGATCGGGCAGGTGAAATCGCCGTTGGAGCGGTAGCGGATGCGGGCAGCTTCCTGGGTGATCTGGTCGTAGGCCGGATACATGTAGTCGGCGAACTGGATCTCCACACAGGGTTTCAAGCCATAGGCAGCCATGCCGATCGCCGTCCCGACGATGCCGCTTTCGCTGATCGGCGTATCGAAACAGCGGGTCCTGCCGTATTTTGCCTGCAGGCCTTGCGTACAGCGGAAGACGCCGCCGAAATAGCCAACGTCCTCGCCGAAGACGACCACGTCATCGTCGCGCTCCATCGAGACGTCCATGGCGCTGCGCACCGCCTCGATCATTGTCATTCTGGCCATGTCAGTATCCTGCCTTCTGCCTCTGACGGCGAATATGTGCGGGCATCTCGGCATAGACCCCCTCGAAGATGTCGCGCACCGAGGGCTTACCGCCGGCATGCAGCGTACCGTGCGCCTCCGCCTGCTTCTGTGCCTGGATCACTTCGTCGAGGATCTCGGCTTCCGCCTGCACGTGTCGTTCCTCAGACCAGACACCCCTGGCGATCAGATGCTTCTTGAGGCGCAGAACGGGATCGCCGAGCGGCCAGGCTTCCGATTCCGTCTTCGGGCGATAGGCGCTCGGATCGTCCGAGGTCGAATGCGCGCCGACGCGATAGGTGACGTACTCAATGAGCGTCGGCCCGAGATTGCGCCGGGCGCGCTCGGCCGCCCAGCTGGAAACGGCGTAGACGGCCAGATAATCGTTGCCATCGACGCGAAGGGCCGGGATGCCGAAACCCAGGCCACGCGCGGCAAACGTGCCGGAGCCGCCGCGGGCAATGCCCTGGAAGGTCGAGATCGCCCACTGATTGTTGACGATGTTGAGGATGACCGGTGCCTTGTAGGTCGAGGCAAAGACCAGCGCAGAATGAAAATCCGATTCCGCCGTCGAACCGTCACCGATCCACGCCGCCGCGATCCTGGTGTCGTTCTTGATGGCCGAGGCCATGGCCCAGCCAACCGCCTGGACATATTGGGTGGCCAGATTGCCGGAGATGGTGAAGAAGCCATGCTCCTTTGAGGAATACATGATTGGCAGCTGCCGGCCGCGCAGCGGATCGCTCTCGTTCGAGTAGATCTGGTTCATCATCTCGACCATCGGATAGTCATCCGCGATGAGCAGCCCTGCCTGGCGATAGGTTGGGAAGTTCATGTCGCCCTTGCGCAAAGCCTTGCGGAAGGCGCAGCTGACCGCCTCCTCGCCGAGATGCTGCATGTAGAACGAGGTCTTGCCTTGCCGCTGCGCCATCAGCATGCGGGCATCGAAGGCACGCAGCTTCATCATGTTGCGCAGACCCGTCAGCAGTTCCTCGTCCGACAGCAAGCCGGCCCAGGGACCAACCGCGTCTCCGTCGCGGTTGAGGACGCGAATGATCGAATAGGCGAGATCCCGGATCTCTTCCGACGCGACATCGACCTCCGGCCGTGGCACGACGCCGGCCTTGGCGATCTTGACATTGGAAAAATCCGGCTGATCGCCGGGCCGGACTGCCGGCTCCGGAACATGCAGACTTAATTGCGGGAACTCGGTCATGCCCTCGTTCTTCCTCCCCTTTTCGCCCACGCTCTCCTCTTCTCTCCCGGAAAACGAGGGGCCCTCATTTCACAGAGTACGCGCAATCACGATGCGCTGCACGTCGCTTGTTCCCTCATAGATCTGGCAGATACGGACATCGCGGTAGATGCGTTCCACCGGATAATCGGACATATATCCATAGCCGCCATGGATCTGGATCGCATCCGAGCAGACCTTTTCCGCCATTTCCGAGGCAAAGAGTTTGGCCATCGAGGCTTCGGTCAGGCAGGGCTCCCCGCTTTCCTTCAATTGCGCAGCATGCAGCACCATTTGCCGTGCAACCTCGATCCGCGTTGCCATGTCGGCGAGACGGAAGGCGACCGCCTGATGTTCGATGATGGGCTTGCCGAAGGCGATGCGTTCGCGGGCGTAGTCGCGCGCCGCCTCGAAGGCCGCGCGCGCCATCCCGACCGATTGCGAAGCAATGCCGATCCGGCCGCCTTCGAGATTGGCGAGCGCGATCCTGTAGCCGTCACCCTCTTGCCCAAGCCGCAAATCCGCAGGGATACGCATGTCGGTAAAAGCGATCTGACAGGTATCGGAGGAATGCAGGCCGAGCTTGTGCTCCACGCGCACGACCTCGTAGCCGGGCGTATCCGTTGGCACGATGAAGGCGGTAATGCCCTTCTTGCCGGCAGCGGCATCGGTGACGGCGAAAACGATGATGACCTGTCCGTTCTTGCCCGATGTGATGAACTGCTTGGCGCCGTCAAGCACATAGTGATCGCCGTCGCGGCGAGCGCGGGTGCGCAGGTTTGAAGCATCCGAACCGGCCTGCGGTTCCGTCAGTGCAAAGCCGCCGATCCATTCGCCGCACGCGAGCTTGGGCAGGAAGCGCTGCTTCTGTTCCTCCGTCCCGAATTTGAGGATAGGCACGCAGCCGACGGAACTGTGAACGCTCATGATCGTCGAGCAAGGGCCATCGCCGGCGGCTATCTCTTCGATTGCGACGGCGTAGGCGACGGTTCCCGTCTCCGAGCCCCCGTAGGTTTCAGGCACAAGCATGCCGAGGAAGCCGAGTTCGCCCATCTCCTTCAATTCGGCTTTCGGAAAGGAATGCGACACATCGCGCTCGGCGGCGCCTGGCATCAGGCGTTCGCGGGCGAAGTCGCGAGCCATGTCGCGAATCTGGACTTGCTGTTCAGTCAGGATCATCTATCGGTCTCCTCCCAGCCCGATCACGGCCGCTCGACCGCGATGGCAGTAGCCTCGCCGCCGCCTATGCAAAGCGAGGCCATGCCGCGTTGCAGCCCGTAACGTTCGAGCGCAGCCAGCAGTGTGACGATGACGCGTGCGCCGGACGCGCCGATCGGGTGACCAAGCGCACAGGCACCGCCATGCACATTGACCTTGTCATGCGGCAGGTCGAGGTCGCGCATCGCGGCCATCGCAACGACGGCAAAGGCTTCGTTGATCTCGAACAGATCGACATCCTTCAAATCCCAGCCAGTCCGTTCCGAGAGCCTGTTCAGGGCGCCGATCGGCGCGGTCGCGAAGAGATTGGGCGCCTGCGCGTGGGTCGCATGACCGGCAATGGTCGCAAGCGGCGTGAGGCCCCTGCGATCGGCTTCGGAGCGGCGCATCAGCACGAGCGCCGCTGCGCCATCGGAAATCGAGCTGGAGTTGGCGGCCGTCACCGTTCCGTTTTCACGGAATGCCGGCTTTAGTGTCGGGATCTTTTCAAGTCGCGCCTGACCGGGCTGTTCGTCGCGGCTGACAACCTGCTCCGTTCTTGCGCTCTTCACCGTGACCGGCGTGATTTCGGCGTCGAAAAGTCCCTCCTTAACAGCCTTCTGCGCGCGCCCCAGCGAGGTCACTGCAAAATCGTCCTGCGCAGGCCGGGTGAACTGATAGGCCTCAGCGCAATCCTCCGCAAAAGTCCCCATCAGCCTTCCCTTGTCATAGGCATCCTCCAGCCCGTCGAGGAACATGTGATCAATGATGCGGCCATGACCGAGCCGGTAACCGCCGCGTGCACGATCGAGCAGATAGGGCGCATTGCTCATGCTTTCCATGCCGCCGGCAACAGCAATGTTCGCGCTGCCGGCCGCGATCAGGTCATGCGCCAGCATCACCGCCTTCATGCCCGAGCCGCACATCTTGTTGACGGTGCTTGCGCCTGTCGCGAAGGGGAGGCCAGCGCCGATCGCGGCCTGTCGCGCCGGCGCCTGCCCCTGGCCGGCCGGCAGGACGCAGCCGAAAACCACTTCCTCCACCGCGTCGGCGGAAACGGCGCCGCGCTCGAGGGCGGCGCGAATGGCCGCAGCCCCGAGTTGCGGAGCGGTTGCATCCTTCAGTTCGCCCTGAAACCCGCCCATTGCGGTGCGGGCGGAACCGACGATGACGATTGGATCAAGCATTGCCATGACAACCTCCCGGAACTCGCCTCAACGCGGCCCCATTCGCAAGGCGCCGTCCAGGCGGATCACCTCGCCGTTCAGCATCGTATTCTCGCAGATATGGCGTACCAGCGCCGCAAATTCTGCAGGGCGGCCGAGCCGGGGCGGAAAGGGCACGCCCTTGCCCAGTGCATCCTGAACCTCCTGCGGCATGCTGGCCATCATCGGCGTTTCGAAGATACCGGGTGCGATCGAAACGACGCGGATGCCGTGGCGGGCCAATTCGCGGGCGATCGGCAGGGTCATGCCGACGACCCCGCCCTTCGAAGCCGCGTATGCGGCCTGACCGATCTGTCCGTCGAAGGCAGCAATCGAAGCGGTGTTGACGACAATGCCCCGCTCGCCTTCGCGGTCCGGTTCCTCCTTGTGGATGACCGACGCCGCAAGACGGATCATGTTGAAGGTGCCGACGAGATTGATGCCGATGGCGCGGCTGAAATTTTCGAGGCGGTGGGGACCGTCGCGACCCAACACCTTTTCGCCGGGCGCGATGCCCGCGCAGTTTACCAGACCATGCAGATGGCCGAAGGCCTCAAGCGCTGCGTTGACCGCGGCCAGACCGTCCGCTTCGCTGGTGACGTCGGTGCGCGCGAAACGCGCGCTCGCGGCACCCAGTTCGGCGCTCATCCGCTCGCCGGCCTCGAGTTTGACATCGGCAATGATGACCCGGGCTTCAGCCTCGACCAGCATGCGGGCGACGGCCGCGCCCAAGCCCGACGCGCCACCTGTCACCACAAAGACCTTGCCGGGGATCAACATGATCGTCCGCTCCCATTTAGAGCGGGCACGGGTGCTGATTTTCGATCCATCCACAGCCCTCCCCTGCCGCGCCTGATCCAGGGCGCCCTTGTTGACTGCGCCATCTTGCGCGACTCTACGCCGACGCAGTATTGCAATCGATGACAGAACTGTCCTTCATTTTTCGGCCAGTTTTGCCATACGAGAGGAGAAGCGATGGCGGATGCGGACCGGCGGATGATCTCGCCCTACTTTGTGGAGGAGGCGCTGGATTGCCTGCGGCGACAGGGCAAGCCGACGGCGCCGCTGCTGGCGTCGCTCGGCCTGCCGCCAGTGATCGAAAGGCCGATTTCGGCTGAAAGCTATGGCGCCCTCTGGCTAGCTGTTGCAGCTGCGGTCGATGACGAATTCTTCGGCATGGGCGGGCGGCCGATGCGCCGCGGCAGCTTCACGCTGCTTTGCCATTGCGTGCTGCACGCAAAGACCCTGGAACAGGCGCTACGGCGTGCCTTGCGGTTTCTCGGCGTCGTGCTCGACGATCCTAGCGGCGAACTCGTCATCCGCGACGGCCTCGCCGAAATCGTGCTGACGGACAAGGGCGAGGCCCGCTCGGCCTTCGCCTACCGCACCTACTGGATCCTGCTGCACGGCATCACCTGCTGGCTGGTCGGGCGTCGCATCCCGATCCGCAGGGTGGACTTCCGTTGTGCTGAGCCGCAACAGGGCGCCGATTACCGCCTGTTTTTTGGGGCGCCTGTACAGTTTTCACAACCCGTCAGCCGCCTTGCCTTCGACCGCGCGGTGCTGAAGCTGCCGATCGTTCGAACCGAGCAGGCCCTGAAGCAATTTCTCCGCGGTGCTCCAGCCAATATTCTGGTGCGCTATCGGTATGACGCTGGAATCGCCGCAAGCGTACGCAAGCGGCTGCGGCAAGCGACACCGTCAGCATGGTCCAGCTTCAGTGAGCTTGCGGCGCAGATGAAGATGTCTCCGTCGACGCTGCGCCACCGCCTGCAGAGTGAAGGCCAAAGTTATGCCAGCATCAAGGACGAGATCCGTCGGGACCTTGCGATCAAGATGCTGCTGCATGGACACGGCAGTGTTGGAGACATTGCCGCCCAGGTCGGCTTCTCCGAGCCCAGCGCCTTCCACCGCGCCTTCCGCAAATGGACGTCGAAGAGCCCCGCAGCCTTCCGGCGCGAGGAGGGTTCGGTTGTTGCCCTCTCCGAACGTTAGGCCCTCGCGCTTCCATCAAAAGGATTCATTCTAGATCCCGATCACGCAGGCGCCACCGGTCAGTCCCGCGCCCGCCGCAGTCAACAGCAGTTTTTCGCCGGCGGCGAAAGGCACAGCCTGTTGGGCAAGCGATAGGGAAAGCGGGATCGTTGCGGCGGAAGAGTTTCCATAGTCCATGATCGTGCGAACGGTCCTTTCCGGTTCGATGCCAAGATGGCTGCAGACGGCATCGAAGATGCGTGCGTTTGCCTGGTGCGGAACAAAACGGCTGACATCCGCAGCGGCGAGTTCTGCTTTTGCAAGTGCCCGTTCGCCACACAGGCTCATCATCCCGACCGCCTGCGTATACATCTCCCGACCGTCACGCATCGTCATCAGGCATTCGCTCGCTGCGACGTCCGCCGCAAAGGGCCGGTTGCTTCCACCAGCCGGAATCGAGATCAGGTCGTAGCGGCTGCCATCGGACGCAAGGTCGACGCCGAGTAGCCCCGTGTCGGGGACCTCTGACGGCATCAGCACGACGGCGCCTGCGGCATCGGCAAACAGCACTGCGCTTGCCCGCTCGGCCGGGTTGATTCGGCGGCTCAATATGTTGGCCGCAACGACCAGGACCGGACGGCCATGCGCGCGGACAAAGCCGTCGGCGAGCGTCAGCGCATAGAGGAAGCCGGAACAGGCACCGGCGAGATCGATCGCACCGGAATTGGCAAGCCCGAGCTGATGGGCAAGAAGCGGCGCCGAAGGCGGCAAAAGATGATCTGGCGTTGAGGTAGCAAGAAGCGTAAGTGCGATATCGCCCGGGACTGTGCCGGCATTTTCGAGTGCCATCGCTCCGGCCTTCGCAGCAAGGCCGGACAGCGTATCGCCAGGCTCCGCCCAATGCCGCGCCCTGATGCCGGTCCGGCGCTCGATCCAGCCCGGCTCGAGGCCGAGGCTTTCCTCGATCTCGGTGTTTTCGACGCGGCGATGAGGAACGCAATGACCGAAACCGGCAAGCCGCGACGACCGCGCCCCCTTCAAAGCCGCCCCGCCGCGAAATACACCGCCGCTTCGTCGATGGCGTCATAGGCCAGGTCGAGTTCGGCGGCTGTGACACAATAAGGTGGCATCAGGTAGATGACGTTTCCCAGCGGCCGGATCAGCAGTTTTCGCTCGCGAAAGAAGGCCCTGAGCCGCGGACCGACATCCGACAGATAGCCGCCTGCCGGGACGCGCAGATCGAGAGCCGTGATCGTGCCCGCCTGCCGAATATTGGCGAAGCGCAGATCCTCCTGGAAACGGGCAAGCCGCTCCTGTTGCATGCCCACTAGCGAGCCGATGCGCTCGCGCACCGGCTCGTCCTTCCACACGGCAAGATTAGCGACGGCGGCCGCGCAGGCAATCGGATTGGCGGTGTAGGAGCTCGAATGGAAGAACGTCCGGCGACGGTCCGCAGACAGATGCGCTTCGAATATTTCGGCGGTGCAGAGCGTCGCGGCAAGCGGCAGGCTGCCGCCGGTCAGGCCCTTGGACGTGCAGAGGATATCGGGCATCACACTGGCCTGTTCGCAAGCGAACAGGCTGCCCGTGCGCCCCCAGCCGGTCATCACCTCGTCGGCGATCATCAGGGCGCCATGCCTCTCAGCGATCCGCTTCAACTCAGTGAGGACAGAGGCCGGATAGATGCGCATGCCGCCGGCGCCGAGAACAAGCGGCTCGATCAACAACGCCGCCACATGGCCTGTCGCGCAGAAACGCTCGAAGGCATCGAACGTCGCCTGCTCCCGGCCGGTCACCGGAAACGGCAGCCGGTCGACGCCGAACAGCAGCGGCTCGTAGGCCGCGTTGAAGACGCCGCGTTCGCCTGCCGACATCGTGCCGATCGTATCGCCGTGATAGCCGTCCTCCATGACGCAGATGCGGCCGCGCGGCGCGCCGGAATTGTGGAAGAAGCCGAGCGCCATTTTCAGCGCGACTTCGACCGAGGTCGAGCCGCTGTCGGAATAAAAGACATGCGTGAGCCCGGCCGGTGCGATCTCGATCAGGCCCCGCGCCAGTTCCTCGGCCGGTTCATGGGTGTATTCAGCGAAGATGATCTGGTCGTAGGTCTCACATGCCGTCTGGATCGCCTTCATGATCGCGGGATGACGGTGGCCGTGGGTAATGACCCACCAGGAAGAAATCGCATCGAGGATGCGCGAGCCGTCCTCATCGACCATGCACGCGCCGTCCGTTTGTATGACGCGCTTCATCGACGGTTCTAGCGCATGCTGGGTGAAGGGGTGCCAGACGGGTGAGGTCATGCCGTCCTCTCCTGAAAGGAAGAAAGTGGGAAATGGTCGCGAAAGGTGTGTTCCAAACGCGCCGGCGTCAGCGGGTCAAGGGGCGGCAGACGCCCGAGAATCGGCACTTGCCCCATCGCGCCAACAATCCGTTGCGTTTCTGCTTCCTCGTCGCCGATAAACGCCACGCCGAAAATGGGGATGGACCTGTTGCGCAGCGCTTCGAGCGACAGCAGCGTGTGATTGATCGTGCCGAGCCCCGTGCGCGCGCAGAGGATCACGGGGATGCGCCAGCGCGCAAAGACATCGGCGAACACGTGGTTTTCCGTCAACGGCACCAAAAGACCTCCGGCCCCTTCGATGACGAGCGGCGTGTCGGTCAGTGGCGGCGTCAGGGTCTCGGGTGCGATCTCGACCTCGTCGAGGCGCGCAGCGAGATGCGGCGACGCGGGGGTTCTGAGCCGATAGGCTTCCGGCAGAATGCGTTCCGGCGGCAGGCAGCCCAACCGGCTGACGGTCTGGCTGTCCGTTTCTTCCTCGAGCCCCGACTGCACCGGCTTCCAGTAAGCGCCGCCGAGTGCCGCAGTCAGCGCGGCGGAAAACACGGTCTTGCCGATGCCGGTGTCCGTGCCGGTCACGACGAAACGCATCACGACGTCTCCTCCGCCATGATGGCCGCCAGTCGCACGAACATGCGGCTGATGACGCTCTCATCAACGTTGAGCGTGATCGCGATCCTCAGCCGTGCTGTGCCTTCGGGAACGGTCGGCGGGCGAATGGCGCGGATGTCGAAGCCTTCGGCCCGCATGCGCGCGGCGATACGGATCGCCCGCCCGTTGTCGCCGACGATCACGGGCAGGATCTGCGAGCCGCTGCCCGCCATCCCGAGCTTGTCGGCAAGTTCCCTGTTGGCAAAGTTGCGCAAGGCGTCGAAGTCCGCGCGCCGTTTTGGCTCATCCACGAGCATGCGCAGGGCTTCGCGCACGGCAGCCGCCATCAGCGGCGACGGCGCGGTCGAATAGATGAAACCACGCGCCCGGTTGACCAGATAGTCGCACAGCGCCGCGCTTGCACCGAGCAGTGCGCCGGAAACCCCGAGCGCCTTGCCGCAGGTGTGCAGCACGATCACATTCCTCCGGTTCTCCAACTCGGCGGCGAGACCACGACCGCCGGCACCGAAGACGCCCGTCGCATGCGCCTCGTCGATCACCAGAAAGCCGGCATGGCGTTCGGCAAGGGCTGCAAGTGCTGCGAGCGGTGCCCGGTCGCCGTCCATCGAATAGAGGCTTTCGACCGCGATCCACGGATGGCCGGTGCCGCCGCCCTGCCGCCAGCGGGTGATCGCCTCTTCGAACGCCGCGACATCGTTGTGCGCTGCCGCCACCGCCTGTGCCCGGCTCGCCTGCATCCCCTCGTGCGCACTGGCATGCACCAGCGCGTCATGCACGATCAGATCGCCGCGCTGCGGTAGGGTTGAAAAAAGCGCGGCATTGGCGGCAAAGCCGGTGCTGAAGTAGAGGACGCGCTCGGCCTCAAAAAAGGCAGCGGCCTCCGCCTCCAGCGCTTCATGCTCCGGGTGGTTGCCGCGCAACAGCCGCGAGCCGCCCGCACCAACGGGTACACCACGCTGAAGGGCTGCCGTGATCGCCGTTGCCAGCCGCGTCGAACCGGCAAAGCCGAGGTAATCGTTCGAGCTGAAATCGACGCCGTCCCGCACCATCAGCGTCCGAAGCCGCTCACGGCGCTCCAGCCCCGCCAGCGTCGCTTCATAGCGCGCGAGCCGCGTCGGCGTCATTCAGCGGGCTCCAGTTCCATGGGCTTCAGACCAAGACGGCGGAACAGCGCCATATCGTGATCCTCGCCCGGGTTCTCGGTGGTGAGCAGTGTATCGCCGGCAAAGATCGAATTGGCGCCGGCGAAGAAACAGAGCGCCTGCATTTCGTCGCTCATCTGGGTGCGCCCGGCCGACAGGCGGACGTGCGTGGACGGCATAAGGATGCGGGCGAGCGCGATGGTTCTGACGAATTCGATCGGATCGACCGGATCCGCGTCGGCCAGCCGCGAACCGGGTATGGGAATCAGCATGTTGATCGGCACGCTCTCGGGCGCAGGCTGGAGATTGGCGAGCGTTACCAGCATGGAGATGCGGTCGTCGGTCGTTTCGCCCATGCCGAGAATGCCACCGGCGCAGACCTTCATGCCCGCTTCGCGCACGTTCGACAGGGTCTCCAGCCTGTCGGCAAAGGTGCGTGTGGTGATGATTTCGGAGTAGAATTCTTCCGACGTATCGATATTGTGGTTGTAGTAGTCGAGGCCGGCCTTGGCCAGTTCGCCGGCCTGGGCGGGCGACAGCATGCCGAGTGTCATGCAGGTCTCCATTCCAAGCGCCTTGACGCCTCCGACCATGGCAACGAGCGTTTCCATGTCGCGGTCCTTCGGACTACGCCATGCAGCGCCCATGCAATAGCGGGTCGCACCCTCAGCCTTCGCCTTGCGCGCTTCGGCGACGACCTTTTCGACCATCATCAGCTTGGAAGCCTTGAGACCGGTCGGCGAATGGGCCGACTGGCTGCAATAGCCGCAATCCTCGGCACAGCCGCCCGTCTTTATCGACAAAAGCCGGCTCAACTGCACGGCATTGGGATCGAAATTGGCGCGATGAACGGTTTGGGCGCGATACAGCAGATCATTGAACGGCAAATTATAGATAACTTTGGCCTGCGCGAGTGACGTGCATTTCTCTAGCGCACTCTTAGGCGCCTCCGCGCGGTTTTCGGCTGTGTTTTCGTGCAACATTCTCAATCGGCTCCCTTCGATGCGACTGACTACAAATCCCCGTATAGATAAGAGCGAATATTATCTATAATTTATTGCAGCGCGATCGAACGCAAGCGCCCTTTCGTTGAGCAGCTATAAGATTGCAATCAAAAGAAGATTTCACGGACTGCGCTGGTGGGTGGATGTCAGGCAAGAAGCTGACAGACAGGCACCGGTCGGCGGGCGGTCAGCCAACGATCGCGAAAGCCTCGCGCGTCGTTCCGGAGGCATTCCGGACGGGTTTTTGGCCGATCCACTGCACGTGGCGCTCAAGGACGGCAGCGGCATTTTCGATGTTGCCTTGGCGCAGAAACGTCAGGATCGCACGATGGTCGTGATCGGTGCGCACTTCCCATTCCGAACGCCAGCTTGCAAACAGAAAACGCGCGCTGGCGGCATGCAGATCGTTGATCGAAGTCAGGAGGCGGGGCATGCCGCAAGGTGCCAGAATCAGGCTGTGAAAGCGCCGGTTGGCCTCTTCCCAGGACCGAACGTCGCGGGAGTTGTCGCCGGCGACCGTCGCTTCCTCCGCCTGATCGAGGATCGACGGCGTCAGGTGCGGCGCAGCGTGCCGAAGCGCCAGGACTTCCAGCGCCGCCCGCATCTGTGCTACCTCGCGGACTTCCTTGAGATCGAAGGACGCGACCCTAACGCCGCGGCGCGGCTCGCTGACCGCCAAGCCCTGCGCCTCCAGCCGGCGAAAGGCTTCGCGCACCGGCACATGGCTTGTTCCGAACTCCTCGGCGATATGATCTTGGCGCAATTTCGTGCCCGGATCGAGCTCCCCCGTCACGATCCTGTCGGCAAGGATGCGGCTGATACGGCTGGCGATGGTGTCTTCGTGCGTCGAGGTCATTTTTTATAGATAATTTGCCACAGCCGCGCTGTCGAGACAAAGACTGAAATCGTTGAAAATCTTTACAGCTTGCCGTGCAGGCGCAGCCGCCGCCGCTTCAGCCCCATCGCGCCCGTCGCGCCAACAAGGCCTTGACGGGCCGTCCTGAACCATGCCTTACTTGCTGCATTCACCAGGGGGGTCCCGACAAGGGGCTGAGATACTGCTGGCGTGACAGGCGGCCTTGCCGCCCTCAAGAGCGCAGTGACCCGTTGAACCTGATCCAGTTCATACTGGCGTAGGGACGGTGCAAGCGCTGTTGCGGCTCGAATTCCATTTGTGGACTCGCGTCGGCGTCTTTTCATCATTCCGGCTTTGATGACTGGGTCTCCAACCTTAAAATTTGGAGCCTCAAACCATGAATATTGCCGCAAAAAACCTCACTCCGACCGTCACGACCGGGCCGCTGCCCGCATCGCGAAAGATCCATGTCGCCGGGGAGATGCATCCGGACATTCGCGTGCCAATGCGCCAGATCGCACTTCATCCGACATCCGGCGAGCCGCCCGTCACCGTCTATGACAGCTCCGGGCCCTACACCGATCCATCGCATGCCGTCTCGATCGACGCCGGCCTGCCGAGACTGCGCGCCGCCTGGGTGACTGCCCGCGGCGACGTCGAGGCGTATGAGGGCCGACATGTCAAACCGGAAGACAACGGCTTTGCCACGGGCGAGCGGCTGACCCCGGAATTTCCGCTCCGCAACCCGCCGCTGAGAGCGAAGGACGGCAAGGCCGTCACGCAGATCGCCTATGCGCGGGCCGGGATCATCACGCCGGAAATGGAATATATCGCCATCCGCGAAAACCTCGGCCGCAAGGCTGCCAAGGAAGCGCTCGTCCGCGACGGCGAAAGCTTCGGTGCCCATATTCCCGATCATGTCACGCCGGAATTCGTCCGGGCCGAGGTCGCGGCCGGCCGGGCGATCATTCCCGCCAACATCAATCACCCCGAAGCCGAGCCGATGATCATCGGCCGCAATTTCCTGGTGAAAATCAACGCCAACATCGGCAATTCGGCCGTCACCTCCTCGATGGCAGAGGAAGTCGAAAAGATGGTCTGGGCAACGCGCTGGGGCGCCGACACCGTCATGGATCTTTCGACCGGCCGCAACATTCACAACATCCGCGAATGGATCATCCGCAATTCGCCCGTCCCGATCGGCACTGTGCCGCTCTACCAGGCACTGGAAAAGGTCAACGGCATTGCCGAGGATCTCACCTGGGAGGTCTTCCGCGACACCCTCATCGAGCAGGCCGAGCAGGGCGTCGACTATTTCACCATCCATGCCGGCGTCCGGTTGCATTACATTCCGCTCACCGTCAACCGCGTCACAGGCATCGTCTCGCGCGGCGGCTCGATCATGGCCAAGTGGTGTCTGCATCACCACAAGGAGAGCTTCCTCTACGAGCAGTTCGAGGAAATTTGCGACATCTGCCGCGCCTATGACGTCTCCTTCTCGCTTGGCGATGGCCTGCGCCCGGGCTCGATCGCCGATGCCAACGACGCCGCGCAATTCGCCGAACTCGAGACGCTCGGCGAACTGACGCAGATCGCCTGGGCGAAGGATTGCCAGGTGATGATCGAGGGCCCCGGCCATGTGCCGATGCACAAGATCAAGGAAAACATGGACAAGCAGCTGAAAGTCTGCGGCGAGGCGCCCTTCTACACGCTCGGGCCACTGACGACCGACATTGCGCCAGGCTACGACCACATCACCTCCGGCATCGGTGCTGCCATGATCGGCTGGTTCGGCACGGCGATGCTCTGCTACGTCACGCCGAAGGAGCATCTGGGATTGCCCGATCGCAATGACGTCAAGGTTGGCGTCATCACCTACAAGATCGCGGCGCACGCAGCCGATCTCGCCAAGGGGCACCCCGCAGCCCAGGTTCGCGACGATGCTCTGTCGCGCGCCCGCTTCGAGTTCCGCTGGGAGGATCAGTTCAATCTCTCGCTCGATCCGGAAACGGCCCGCTCCTTCCACGATGAAACGCTGCCGAAGGAGGCCCACAAGGTGGCGCATTTCTGCTCGATGTGCGGGCCAAAATTCTGCTCCATGCGGATATCGCATGACATTCGCGCCGAAGCGCAGAAAGAGGGCCTCGAAGCCATGGCCGCGAAGTTCCAGGCCGGCGGCGAACTCTATATGCCGCTTGGTGCGGATGGGACCGTCGCGCCTTCAGGAGAGTGATCATGCGCGTCCTGATCAAGGGGGCCGGCGTTGCCGGTCTCACGCTCGCCCATGAGTTGACGGCGAGAGGCGCCGCCGTCGAGGTGGCGGAGATCGCACGCCACGTCGGCGGCGGCGCCACCTGGTTTGCCGGCGGCATGCTGGCGCCCTGGTGCGAAAGCGAAAGTGCACCCGACACCGTACTAGCGCTCGGACGCGAGGCTGCCGACTGGTGGCACACAGTCCTGCCCGGCCACGTGACCTGCAAAGGCACACTGGTCGTCGCGCCGCAGCGCGACACCGGCGAGCTTGCCCGCTTCGCGGCCCGCACGTCCGGCTGCGACTGGCTGGATGCGGATGACATCGCCTCCCTGGAACCGGATCTCGCCGGGCGGTTCCGAAAGGCGCTGCATTTCCAGAACGAGGCGCATCTCGATCCCCGTCGTGCAATAATGGCTCTCTACGGCACGCTGCAGGCGAGCGGCGTACGTTTTCATCTCGGCGCCGGGCCGGATTTTCCGGAGGCCGGGTTCGATCGTGTCGTGGATTGCACCGGGGCAAACGCAATCGGCCAAGCGGCGGAACTGCGCGGCGTGCGCGGCGAGATGCTGATGCTGGAAACGCCCGATCTGAGCCTTTCGCGCCCAGTCCGGCTGCTGCATCCGCGCATCCCGCTCTATGTCGTTCCGCGCGGCGATGGCCGTTTCATGATCGGCGCTACCATGATCGAGAGTGACGATGCGGGACCGGTGAGTGCCCGGTCGCTGATGGAGCTTCTAAACGCCGCCTATACGGTTCATCCGACCTTCGGAGAGGCGCGCGTGATCGAAACCGGCGCCGGCGTGCGCCCTGCCTACCCGGACAATCTGCCACGCCTCTCGGTCGATGGAGGCGCCATCCGCCTCAACGGCTTTTACCGCCACGGGTTTCTGCTCGCTCCGTCAATGGCGAAGGACGCCGCAACCCGCATCTTCGGCATGCAAGCTGACAACGGGCAACAGTCTTTGGTTCGCCCAAGCTCGCGTGACCCTTCCGAACGCAACGTCATTCCACTTCAGATCGGAGCTGGCCGATGAAACTGACAATCAACGGCGAAGACCACTATACGGATATCTCCGTCCTTTCGGACCTTCTCGTCTCGCTTGAATACGAGGGCGAGTGGCTGGCGACAGCCGTCAATGGGGAACTGATCCATCGCGAGGATCGCTCGGTTTTTACCCTTTCCGACCGCGACCGCATCGAAATCCTCTCTCCCATGCAGGGAGGTTGACGGTGCTTGAGCTTTACGGACACGTCGTTGCCTCTCGCCTGCTGCTGGGAACGGCGCGCTACCCCTCGCCGGCCATCCTCGCCGAGGCGGTGCATGCTTCAAAGACCGACATCGTCACTGTGTCGCTTCGCCGCGAAATGGCGGGCAGCCGCGCGGGCGGCGCCTTCTTCGAGCTGATCCGAACGCTTGGCGTCAGGGTTCTGCCCAACACCGCGGGATGCCACACTGTCGCAGAAGCGGTGCTGACGGCGAAGATGGCCCGCGAGGTGTTTGCCACGGACTGGATCAAGCTGGAAGTGATCGGCAACCACGACACGCTGCAACCCGACGTGTTCGCGTTGGTCGAGGCGGCCCGCATCCTGAGCGGCGAAGGGTTCAAGGTTTTTCCCTATACGACCGATGACCTCGTGGTGGCGGAACACCTCATGGAAGCGGGATGCCAAGTGCTGATGCCCTGGTGCGCGCCGATCGGTTCGGCCATGGGGCCGGTCAACCTGCCGGCGTTGCGCAGCATGCGTGCGCATTTTCCGGATGTCCCGCTGATCGTCGACGCCGGCATCGGGCGGCCATCCCACGCCGCTATCGTCATGGAGCTCGGTTACGATGCGGTGCTGCTGAACACCGCCGTTGCCGGTGCTGCCGATCCGGCGGCGATGGCTGCGGCGTTTACCGGCGCGATCGAAGCAGGTCACATTGCTTTTCGAGCCGGCATGCTCGAGCCGCGCGACATGGCGGTGCCCTCGACACCGGTCATCGGCAAGGCGGTGTTTTCATGAAGCTTGATCCCTTTTATCTGATCGTCGACAGTGCCGACTGGATCGAGCGCCTGGTGCCGCTCGGCGTGAAGCTCGTTCAGCTGCGCAAGAAGGATTGCACCGCGGCGGAATTGCGCCAAAACATCCGCCGCGCGAAAACGATCTGCGCGGCGCATGGCTGCCAGCTCATCATCAACGACTATTGGCGGCTGGCGATCGACGAGGGTTGCGATTTCGTCCATCTCGGCCAGGAGGATCTGGCAACCGCTGATCTCGCCGCCATACGCTGCGCGGGCGTGAAGCTCGGCCTCTCGACCCATGACGAGGCGGAGCTCGAGACGGCGCTGGCAGCGGCGCCGGACTACGTGGCGCTCGGGCCGGTCTGGCCGACGATCCTCAAGGCAATGGCATGGGCACCGCAGGGTCTCGAGAGGCTGCGCGACTGGAAGGTGCGTATCGGCAACCTGCCACTCGTCGCCATCGGCGGGGTCACTGCCGATCGCATCGGCAGCGTCTTTGCCCATGGAGCCGACAGTGCCGCCGTTGTCACCGACATCACCCTCAATGCGGATCCGCAAGCACGCACGCGAGAGTGGATTGAGCGGACGGCGCAATTTCGATGACGAGGAAGTCGCATGTGCTTGTCGTCGCAGGATCGGATTCCTCGGGCGGCGCCGGCATCGTCCGTGACATCGAGACGCTGGCCGCGTTTGGGGTGAAGGCCTCTGTGGCAGTCACCGCGGTCACCGTCCAGACCCATCACGGCGTTCAACATGTCGATGCCATTCCGCCAGAGCGTGTCGCCCAGCAGATGCGTGCTGCCCTTACAGCCAATGACGTCGATGCCATCAAGATCGGTATGCTGGCAACGGCCGCGACGATTACCGCCGTCGCTTCAGTTCTGACGGACCATCCGGATATTCCGGTGGTGCTCGATCCGGTTCTTGCATCCTCATCGGGGGGCATCCTGCTTGCTCCCAACGCCACAGCCTCCTTGCATCGGCTGTTCCTCCAATGCGCACTGATTACGCCAAACCTGCCCGAGCTTTCACTTCTCACCGGTTCGATGAACGAGGAACCGCCGGAGGCCGCAATCGCCCAGGCACGAGAGTTGGTTACCGCAGGGGCGCAAGCCGTTCTTGTCAAGGGAGGCCATGGCGACGGCCTGGAATCAGTCGATATGCTTGTTCAGGCAGGCTGCGCCATCCAGGGCTTCGCGGCTCCTCGCCTTGCCGTCTCGATGCGCGGGACCGGTTGCATGCTGGCGAGCGCAATTGCGGCGCGGCTGGCCTGCGGTGGCGACTTGGCGACTGCGGTCGGCGACGCCAAGGCCTTTGTTCATAACCAGCTGAGTGAGCGGAACGACTGATCGGGAATAGCGACGCCAGTGTGGCCACTGCCCCCGAGGCGAACAGTTGTTGGCGGCCTATCCGACATCATCAATCTCGCCTACATTGCCAATGCCGGTTGGGGGCCCAGCGTGCCTGAGAGGTCGGCGCGGTGGCAAATGGAGTTGGAGGTTGAGCATGCAAGACGGTCACGACACGAGCCAACTCGAGATGGTCGTACTGATGACGCCCGACATGGCGAATTTCAGCGGCAAGGTCCATGGCGGGGCGCTGCTCAATCTCTTGGACCGGGTCGCTTACTCCTGTGCGTCTCGATATTCGCAGGAATATGCCGTGACTTTGTCCGTCGATCAGGTCGTCTTTCGCCAGCCGATCCATGTCGGCGAGCTCGTCACCTTTCGCGCTTCGATCAACTACGCCGGACGGACCTCCATGGAAGTCGGCATAAGGGTCGAGGCGGAGAATATCCGGACCGGCGAGCGACGGCACACCAATTCCTGCTACTTCACTATGGTTGCCGTGGATGCGGAAGGGCGTCCAACCACTGTGCCGATCTATGAGCCGGCCGATGAAATGCGGCAACGCCGCCTGCGTGCGGCAGAGACACGGCGCAGTCTGCGGCGCGAATTCGAGGAACGCTTTCGCGCTGCCGGCTCGACTCATGACGAGTAGGCGGTTGTGCACGTGGCGCAAAGAAGCCCGCATGGCGGCATGACGCGCAACCATGCGGTGGTCACGTGGTTTCGCCCAATGTCCGTTGGCAGCGCCTAGTTTATGGCAGTGAGGGTTACAGAAGTGCCGCCCGCAGCGAGGTTCAGGCCAATCTGCCCCGTGACGCTGACCGTCTGGAGGTGAATCGAACCCGACGTGCCGCCGACCAGAATATTGGCGCCGACGCCGGCTCCGACCGTCGCCTCAGCGCTCGCCCCCTGGTAGAGGCCGCTCAGGGAGCCCTGATGATAGCCCGCCGTCGGCGCAAAGACTGCCCAGACCAGCTTGCTGCGAGTCGTGAAGCCGAGGTCGAGGCCCATCTTCCGCACCGCACCGGTATAGTGGTCCGTGCGCTCTTCACCGACAGCGGAGTGGAAGACGCAGTCGATGTCCTTGGCGGACCCCAGAACGTAACCGGCGCCGCCGCCGACATCGCACTCGAGATAGCCGATCTTTACGCCGCCCCGGGCGTCCGGTTCCTGGTATGTCGGGACGGGGTCGTTGGCCCGCACATCGGCCGCCCTGGCGGTACCGCCGGTTGCGCCCATTGACACGGCGAAAAGCATCATCGCGACAGATTTATTCATCGATTTTTCCTTCTTGACCCCACTCGATGCGACAGCCGAGCAACACTCGGTCCTTTGCTGACGCATCGTGTCGGGAGAGTGTTCCCATCCGCCGTTTCGACGCAGCCGGCGCCGAGCTGTGAATGGACCACACGTTAACAGACCATTCACACTTCAACCGGCAATAGGACTTTTCGAAGGCACGATACCGACGCGCGACCGGAACCGGCCGCTCTGCCGGCACATCGATCACACGGCCCGTTTAAGGGCATCGCCAAGCACGGAGACGATCTCGCCGATCTGTTCCTTCTCGATGATCAGAGGTGGCGAGAAGGCGATGATGTCGCCGGTAACCCTGATCAGCAGGCCCTTCTGGAAGCAATCGACGAAAACGTCATAGGCGCGCGCACCGAGCGCCCCGTCGCGGGATGCAAGCTCGATACCGGCAATCAGACCGATCGTGCGGATATCGATAATATGCGGCAGGCCCCTCAGGGAGTGCATTGCCTCGTGCCATTCCGTTTCGAGTTCGGCAGCGCGCGTGAGAAGTCCCTCGCCGCGATAGATGTCCAGCGTGGCTATGCCCGCGGCGCATGCTGCCGGGTGACCGGAATAGGTGTAGCCATGGAAAAGCTCGATCTGACTTTCAGGCCCATGCATCAGCGCGTCATGCACGGCGCGGCTGGTGAAGACGGCCCCCATCGGGATCGCACCGTTGGTCAATCCCTTCGCGGTTGTGACGATATCCGGACGGACGCCGAAATAGTCCGCGGCGAAGCCGGCACCAAGGCGGCCGAAGCCGGTAATGACCTCGTCGAAGATCAGGAGAATGCCGTGACGGTCGCAGATTGCCCGCAGCCGGTCGAGATAGCCTTTCGGCGGCACGAGCACGCCGGTGGAGCCGGCCACGGGCTCGACGATGCAGGCCGCGATCGTTTCGGCGCCGTGAAGCGCGACCAGACGCTCGAGATCGTCGGCAAGCTCCGCTCCGTGCTCCGGTTGGCCCTTGATATAGGCGTTGCGGGCAAGATCATGAGTGTGCCGCAGATGGTCAGAACCGGCGAGTTGCGGGAAAACGCGGCGATTGTTGACCAGGCCGCCGACCGAAATGCCGCCGAAGCCGACGCCATGATATCCGCGCTCGCGCCCGATCAGCCGGGTTCGCGTGCCCTGACCGATAGCACGCTGGTAGGCGATGGCAATCTTCAACGCCGTATCCACCGATTCCGAACCGGAACCCGTGAAGAAGACCCGGTCGAGCCGATTGTCCGGCCCGCCGGGCGCGATCTCCGCCAACCGTTCGGCGAAATCGAACGCGATCGGATGCCCCATCTGGAAGGACGGTGCATAGTCGAGCGTCGTCAACTGACGCTCGACTGCCGTTGCGATCTGGCGGCGCCCGTGGCCGGCGTTGACACACCATAGCCCCGCCGTGCCATCGAGAATCTTGCGGCCGTCGGTCGCAGTGTAGTGCATGCCTTCAGCCGATTCGAGTAGACGCGGTGCAGCCTTGAATTGCCGGTTGGCGGTAAATGGCATCCAGTAGCTGTCAAGAACCGGGGCATTTGGTTTGGTGTGTGCGTCCATCTTAAATCTCCCTTGCGATGGGCCATTGCCGCCATGATTTTCCCGATCGAACAAGTCCTTTTCTGCGCCAGATCAAACTGTTGAATTTGTTAGATGAGCGTGCTTGTATTTGCGCTATTTCGAACAACAGGAACGGATCTCCATGTCAGTCGATATCGGTGGCCGCCTCAGGTACCTGCGGACAACGCGTAATCTCTCCCAGCGCGAACTTGCCAGACGGACTGGCGTGACCAATTCGACGATCTCGTTGATCGAATCCAACTCCGCCAACCCGTCGGTTGGCGCGCTGAAGCGCATTCTCGACGGCATTCCAATCGGCCTGGCCGAGTTCTTCGCCTTTGAGCCGGAGCGGCCGCGCAAGGCTTTCTACCGCTCCGATGAACTCACCGAGATCGGCAAGGGACCGATCTCCTACCGGCAAATCGGCGACAATCTGTTCGGACGCAGCCTGCAAATCCTCAAGGAGTGCTATCAGCCGGGCGCCTATACCGGAAAGGTTCCGCTCGTCCATGAGGGCGAGGAGGGCGGGATCGTGCTGTCCGGACGGCTGGAGGTGACGGTGGATGACGAGCGGCGCGTCCTTGGACCCGGCGACGCCTATTACTTTGAGAGCCGGCGGCCGCACCGTTTCCGCTGCGTGGGACCGGTCGCTTGTGAGGTTATCAGCGCCTGCACGCCGCCAACCTTCTGAAACCGCTGCGACGCTGCTCTTAGCCGCCGTTCACCAGCGCTAGAATCAGTTGGTGAATATTGCCGCCATCACTGAGCTCCATACGGTCGAAATCCCGGCTTTGCTGTCGTTGCGCCCGGGAGAGCGCGCCAAGGCGGGTGGTCATTTCGGTCTTGATCTTCTTGCAACCGGGATCCGCAAGAACGCTGAGCCCGACGGTTGCGGCTTCGATCTTTTTCACCATGTCTTTTATGTGATCGCCATGCACGAGCTCATGCTTGTGGACCCCGGCACTGAATGCTTCCCAATTCTTCTTCGTGTCGGCAGGTAACGGCTCGGACGGCCTTGGCAAAGTATAGGTGATGATGAGCTTGGGTCGCGCCGAAACGAGCACGCAGGCGTCGCCCTGCACTTCGTATTTCCTGGTCCAGGTCAACTTGAAACTGGTGTGTGCGATTGCCCGTCCCAGACCACCGGCCTTCGGCCCTCTTTCGCCAATCGAGGCATAGAGCTCGGCGCCGCTCCTGCCGGCGATGGCGTAGGGCTGGACTTTTTCGACCGCCCGCCACTCCGCACGCGTGTCCATCGGCGGGAATGCGAAGCAGGCTGCGAGCAGGCAAAGTCGGACGTCTATCTTCACGCAAATCCCCGCAAAACCGGTGCTTCGTCGGTCTCATGACTAAAGGACACGAAGACCGCGTTCAATCGTCCATACGCCGATTGTTGATTGTCGGCCGGAGATCGGCGACGGCTATCGCGTTTCAACCGTGAGATGGGCCAGTTCGTGCACCGGCGCCAGACGCGAACGCACGGTCTCGCCACTAACCGCACCCGTGACGCTGACAATGGCTGCGTGCGCCCCGGGCCCTACACGCCAGATGTGCAGATCGGTAATCCGGGCGTCACCTTTGCCCTCGACATGCGCGCGCACTTCGGCTTCAAGATGTGTGTCAGTCGTATCCAGCAAGACCGCCGCCGTTTGCCGGATCAGCGACCACGACCAGGTAGCGATGACGATGGCTCCGACTAAACCCATCACCGGATCCAACCACACCCAGCCGAGATAGCGCCCGCTGAGCAGCGCGGCAATGGCCAGGACCGAGGTCAACGCGTCGGCGATGACATGCACAAACGCCGCGCGCATGTTGTTATCGTGATGATGGGTGCCGTGGCTGTGGTGGTGGCCATGATGATGATCATTACCGGCATGCTGATGAATATGCTTGTGGCCACCGCTCAGCAGCAGTGCGCTGGCGATATTGACCAGCAAGCCGATAACCGCAACCAGGGTTGCTTCGGTGAACGCGACCGGGCGCGGTTCCATGAGGCGAACCACGGAGTCGACGGCAATGCCAAGCGCAATAATGCCCAGTATCAAAGCGGAAGCAAAGCCTGCGAGGTCACCCACCTTGCCTGTTCCGAAACTGAACCGACGGTCACGAGCGTGCCGCCTGGCAAAGGCATAAGCCCATGCCGCGATTGCGAGAGCCCCCGCATGCGTCGACATATGAAAACCATCCGCCAGGAGCGCCATGGAATTGAACATCGAGCCGGCAATGATCTCGCCGATCATCATGACCGACGTGAGCACCACGACCCAAAGGGTTCGCCTGGCATTTGTGTCATGAGAATCGCCCAGATAGCTATGCTCATGGGTAAGAGGGCTGATGTCACCGTGGCCGGTCATGCGCGGCATTCCCTATCTGGCGTAGCGACGGATCACAGCAGCAAGTTCGTCCGCTCCTTTCGCGCGCGCCGCCCCGTCGAGATCGGGATGGGCCACATGTTCACGCAAATGATCCTCGATAATTTCGTCCATCAATCCGTTGATCGCACCGCGGGCGGCGGCGACCTGCTGGAGAACAACCGCGCATCCGGTCTCCGCCTCAAGCGCCCGCTCGAGCGCTGCAACCTGTCCGGCGATTCGCCGGACCCTGGCGATGAGGTCACCCTTGTTGGTTTTCGTGTGAGACATACTATACTCCTATATAGTATATTTTGACCTTCAGCAAGGCGGCGCTCCATTGGTGGCGGCGCGCCCCCTCCCAACCAGGAGCGTTCACGCGTCCAACGCAACAATTGTGGCCGTTCGGTGCGGTTGAAATTTTAACGCTGGTCTATCACCTTGCGAAAACTTCAAGCTGGCCGCAGAAGATCCGCAAGTCCAACTTCCACCGAGAACTCTGGTGAGGAGGCGGCAGCCCGGCTACAAGCCTGCGGGAAAACTGCTCGACGGCTACCCATCGGGTCCTCGATGCAAGATGACAACAGATGACGGGGAAAAGCGGAGGCAACCGAGTGACAAGCAACATCTTGGAACCGGGCGACGGCCGAAGGACGATCCCGGCGGGAATCTGGGTGCTCGGCTTCGTGTCGATGCTGATGGATATTTCCTCAGAGATGATCCACGCCCTGCTTCCCGTCTATATGATCTCAGTGCTCGGGACCTCGGTGCTTACCGTGGGCATTATCGAAGGCATCGCGGAAGCGACCGCTTCGATCACCAAGGTATTTTCCGGAGCGCTCAGCGATTGGCTCGGCAAGCGCAAGCTCCTCGCCGTCCTCGGCTATGGCCTTGCCGCGCTCACCAAACCGATCTTTCCGCTCGCACCAACGGTGGGTTGGCTGGTTGCTGCGCGTTTTATCGACCGGGTTGGCAAGGGCATTCGCGGCGCGCCGCGCGATGCGCTTGTGGCCGACATCGCTCCACCCCATCTGCGTGGCGCCAGTTTCGGCCTGCGCCAATCGCTCGACACGATCGGCGCCTTTCTCGGGCCGCTTCTCGCCATCGGCCTGATGTGGCTGACGGCGGATCACTTCCAGGCAGTGTTCTGGGTCGCTGTCCTTCCGGCGTTTCTGGCCGTTGCGCTCTTGGCCGTCGCGGTGAAGGAGCCGAAGCGGCCTGAAGGATTGCGCCGCGTCAGCATGCCGTTGCATCGCGACGAACTTGTCCGCCTCGGGCCGAACTATTGGTGGGTAGTCGTCGTCGCCACCGTGTTTACCCTTGCCCGTTTCAGCGAGGCGTTCCTGCTGCTGCGGGCTCAGTCCGACGGTCTGCAGTTGATGCTCATTCCGGCAGTCCTTGTCGTGATGAACATAGCCTATGCCCTGTCGGCCTATCCCGCCGGAGCCTTGTCGGACCGCGTAAACCGGGTGGCGATGCTGGTAATCGGCCTTCTCCTGCTTATCGCGGCGGACGTGCTGCTCGCATTCGTGCCCGGCTTCCCCGGCCTGATCGCCGGCGTGGTGTTGTGGGGGCTGCACATGGGGTTCACGCAGGGACTGTTTGCAACTTTGATTGCCGACGCCGCGCCGGCCGAGCTTCGCGGGACCGGATTCGGCATATTCAACCTCGTCACTGGCCTGGCCCTGCTGCTTGCCAGTGTCATCGCCGGCGTATTGTGGGATATGGTGGGGCCACAGGGTACATTTCTGGTTGGCGCCGCTTTTGCTCTTTTCGCGCTGATCGGGCTGGCGCTTCTGGGCCGCCGGTTGAGTGGCGTTCCCGCATAGCGCCTCAACTCAGGTCTTCAGATAGCTTACGACCGCGTCGGCGATCAGTGTCTTGTGCCGCTGCGCCGTTGCGGGCTCGGAGAGATCGCGCCGAAAGATCGTTCCGAACGTGTAGCGGTTCGACACCCGGAAGAAACAGAAGGCGCTGATGAGCATGTGGATGTCGATCGGGTCCGCGTTGCGGCGGAACACGCCCTGCGCAACGCCGCGATCAAGAATTGCCGCAATCGTTTCAATCACCGAAACGTTGAGTTCGCGGATGGCTTCGGAACGCAGCATATGCGCGGCATGATGGATATTTTCAATGCTGACAAGGCGTACGAAATCGGGATTGGTCTCATCATGATCGAACGTGGAGGATATCAGCGTTCTCAGAGCCTCCTCCGGCGCCAGGCTCGAAAGGTTCAGGTCCTCTTCGTGCGTGCGGATTTTCCGGTACGAGCGCTCGAGAACGGCAAGATAGAGGCCCTCTTTGCTGTCGAAATAATAGTAGATCATCCGTTTGGACGTTCGGGTCTTCTCGGCAATCGCATCTACGCGTGCGCCGGCGAGACCATGGGTGGCGAACTCCTCGGTGGCGACAATCAGGATATCTTCCTTCGTTCGCTGTGGATCGTTTTTGCGTCCGTTTTCTCGCGCCGCCATTCCTAGCTGTTTCTCCCCCGCCACAGTCCTGATTTTCAACGCGAAAGGTAAAAACCAAACGCGTCGCACGCGAGCTCCATTCCCGCGCACTGCCCCACAGTCTTATTGACCTTGGCGATGTCTTTCAAGAGATCGTACTTGACATTCGAACTAGTTCGTACATTTTAGAGGGAGGCAACGAAAGCTTGGAGGAGTGATCGTCGCATTCGCCTTGTTGTAAACCTGTCCTGACCGATGAGGACCTGGAAGACGGCGAGACGGTAACCGCTTGGGAGGAGCGAATGATCCGGATAATTGAATTCTGTTTTCTGGTGGTGAAGGCCGCGATGGCGCTGCTGCTTGCCGGCATGGTCGTGCTGGTTTTCGGCAACGTCGTCCTGCGCTATGCCCTAAACACCGGCATCACCTATTCCGAAGAACTTTCACGTATCTTCTTTGTCTGGCTGACCTTCCTTGGCGCCGTCGTCGCCATGCGGGAGCATGCCCATCTCGGCGTCGACTCCCTGCTTCGGCGGCTGCCTCCCCTTGGGGCTAAAACCGCGGTCCTCGCTGGCCACGCGCTGATGCTATGGGCAACGTGGCTGATGATCAGTGGAAGCTGGGCACAGGCAGCGATCAACCTGCATGTCGCAGCACCGGCGACCGGTATCTCCATGGCCGTCTTCTACGGTGCCGGGCTCGCTTTCGGCATTCCCGCGTTCCTGATCATCCTTTGGGACGCCTTTGCGGTCGCAACCGGTCGGATCGACGTCAAGACCGCCGAGTTGGTGCGCGACAGCGAAGACCAGCTTGCTCTCGACGACCATGTTGCTCCGGCGCTGGTTCAGCCCGTTGCAAAACACTGAGGAGCGCGCCATGACAGTCACGATTTTCCTCGGAGCCCTGCTTGGCCCCATGGCGCTCGGCGTGCCGATTGCGTTCGCACTGATCATCAGCGGCGTCGCCCTGATGATGTATCTCGGCCTGTTCGACGCACAGATCGTCGCGCAGAACGTCTTGAACGGCGCAGACAGCTTTCCGCTGATGGCAGTGCCGTTCTTTCTTCTGGCCGGTGAAGTCATGAATACGGGCGGTCTGTCGCGCCGCATCGTCGAACTCGCCATGGCCATGGTCGGCCACATCCGCGGCGGTCTCGGCTTCGTGGCAATCTTCGCGGCCTGTATTCTTTCGAGCCTGTCCGGCTCGGCGGTGGCGGACGCGGCCGCACTCGGCGCGCTGCTATTTCCGATGATGCTGAAGTCCGGCCACGATCCGGCCCGCACCGGCGGTCTCCTCGCTTCTGCGTCTGTTATCGGCCCGATCATCCCGCCCTCCATCGGCTTCATCCTGTATGGCGTGGTCGGCGGGGTTTCGATCACGAAGCTGTTCCTCGCGGGCATTTTTCCAGGGCTGATGATTGCCGGAGCACTCTGCGCCACCTGGATGATCGTGGCCCGCAAGGAGCAGTTCGCCTTGCCGGCGAAACAAAGCGGTGCGGTGCGGCTGAAGGCATTCCTCGACAGCATCTGGGCGCTGATGCTGCCGCTGATCATTATCATCGGGCTGAAGTTCGGAGTTTTCACACCGACGGAAGCCGGCGTCGTCGCAGCCGTCTACTCTCTCTTCGTGTCGATGGTGATCTACCGCGAACTGCCGCCCGCCAAGCTGTTCCACGTCTTTGTGGCCGCAGCGAAGATTACCTCGGTCGTGATGTTCCTGGTCGCCTGCGCCGCCGTTTCCGCCTGGCTGATCACGGTCGCGGACGTCCCGGGGGATCTGGCAAAGCTCGTCGAACCCCTGATGGACAATCAGACGCTGCTGTTGCTTGCGATCATGGGCCTGGTCGTACTCGTCGGCACCGCGATGGACATGACGCCGACCATTCTGATCATGACGCCCGTCTTGATGCCGATCATCAAGCAGGCGGGCATCGATCCTGTCTATTTCGGCGTCCTGTTCATCATCAACAACGCAATCGGACTCATCACGCCACCGGTCGGCACCGTCCTCAACGTGATCTGCGGCGTCTCCAAACTGAACATGGAAGAGCTGATGAAGGGCGTGATGCCTTTCCTTATCGCCGAACTCGTCGTGCTGCTGCTGCTCGTTGTGTTCCCGCAACTGGTGACCGTCCCGGTCTCCTGGCTCGGACACTAATGCCTCAAATTCAACTGGCCGATGGGAAACCCAGGCCAAATTCGGGAGGAAGACATGTTGAATAGACTGATGAAACTGGCCCTTGGCCTTGCCATACCCTTCTCATTGCTGACCGCCGGTCCGGCGCTGGCGGAAATCCGCGAGCACCAGCTCAAATTCGCAGCCGCCAACAACAAGGGCCACCCGCAGGTGACCGGCATGGAAAAATTTGCCGAACTGGTCTCGGCGAAAAGTGGCGGCAAGATCGAGGTCAAGCTCTTCCCCGGCGGTGTGCTGGGCGGCGACGTGCAGACCGTCTCGGCTCTGCAGGGCGGGGTGATCGAGATGACGGTGCTGAACGCTGGCATTCTCGCCGGCAATGTAAAAGAGTTCGGAGCTGTCGATCTTCCCTTCCTCTTCAACAATGGCGAGGAAGCCGACAAGGTGATGGACGGCGCCTTCGGCACCGGCCTGATGGAGCGTCTGCCCGACACCGGCCTGGTTGGCCTTGCCTATTGGGAGCTCGGTTTCCGCAATCTCACCAATAACCGCCATCCAGTCACCAAGCTTGAGGATATCAGGGGCTTGAAGATCCGCACGATCCAGTCGCCGATCCCGATCGAACTGTTCAACACCCTTGGCGCCAATGCAGTACCGCTGCCCTATACCGAGCTCTACACCGCGCTCGAAACCGGCACGGTTGATGGCCAGGAAAACCCTGCTGCAAACATCCTCAATGCCAAGTTCTACGAAGTGCAGAAGTACATGACGGTGACCCGCCACCAGTACAACCCGCAGATCGTCCTGATCAGCAAGAAGTTCTGGGACGGCCTGAACGACGAGGAGAAGGCTGTCTTCCAGTCGGCCGCCACAGAGGCCCGCGACTACCAGCGCAAGGTCTCGCGCGAACTCGACGCTAAGGCGATCACGGATATCAAGGCGACCGGGATGGAAGTCAGCGAACTCTCCGCTGAAGAGACACAAAAACTGCGTGATGCGGTCAAGCCGGTGGTCGACAAGTTCAGCGCTGAAATCGGCGCCGACACAGTCGCTGCCCTGTTCAAGGAACTTCAAACCCTGCGTGGGCAGTAAGCTTTTCGCCGGCCTGCCCAGCCCGCAGGCCGGCATTTCCCCATCAATGGAATCAGTTGCGATGACCGAGACACTCCTCAAACCGTTAAAGGCCGGATTGATCGGCGGCGGCATCCAGGCGTCGCTCACCCCTGCCATGCATATGCGCGAAGGCGCAGCACAGGGCATGTCCTATCAATATGAGCTGATCGACCTCAACCAGCGCGGCGCAACGCCCGCGGATCTGCCGCAGCTCTTGCGGGACGCGGAACTCAAGGGCCTTGCCGGCCTGAACATCACCCACCCGTGCAAGCAACTGGTCATCCCGTTTCTCGATGAGCTTTCAACCGAAGCCCGCGATCTTGGCGCGGTCAACACAGTCGTGCTGAAGGGCGGCCGCCGTTACGGCCACAACACCGACTGGTGGGGTTTCGCCGAGAGCTTTCGCCACGGCCTGCCCGATGCGGACCTGTCGTGTGCCGTACAGCTGGGCGCCGGCGGAGCCGGTGTGGCGACCGCCTATGCGATCCTTTCGCTCGGCCTCAAGTCGCTCCTGGTTTACGACCGGGAGATGGATCGCGCAGATGCACTTGCCACACGCCTGTCCGTCCTGTTCCCGGATGTGGGCATTCGGGCTGAAGCTGATCTGTCCCTGGCGATGAAAAAGGCCGCCGGATTGATCCACGCGACGCCGACAGGCATGGCGAAATATCCCGGCTTGCCCCTTCCGGCCGCTCTGCTCGAATCCCGCCACTGGGTTGCGGAGATCGTCTACTTCCCTTTGGAGACCGAGCTTCTGGCGGAGGCGAGGCGACGCGGATGCAAAACGCTCGACGGCGGCGGCATGGCCGTCTTCCAGGCTGTCGGCGCCTTCCGGCTGTTTACCGGGCGCGAACCGGATGCTGCCCGCATGCTCAACCATTTCAAGGCACTCACAGCCTGATCACCGAACGTCAAGGAGAACAGGATGAAGACCTCGATCGCGACCGTTTCGCTGAGCGGTGATCTCAAGGACAAGCTGGGCGCCATCGCCAAAGCCGGCTTCGACGGTGTCGAGATCTTCGAGAATGATTTCCTGGTGTTCGATGAAAGCCCCCGGCAGGTGGGCCGGATGGTGCGCGATCATGGGCTGGAGATCACCCTGTTCCAGCCGTTCCGTGATTTCGAGGGCATGCCGGAGCCGCTGCGCGGCCGCACCTTCGATCGCGCCGAGCGCAAGTTCGACCTGATGCAGGAAATGGGCACCGAGCTGGTGCTCGTCTGCTCGAATGTCTCGTCGGCGGCGATCGGTGGGCTCGACCGTGCGGCGGCGGACTTTCATGAGCTTGGCGAACGGGCCGCCCGGCGCGGCCTTAAGGTCGGCTACGAGGCGCTGGCCTGGGGTCGCCACATCAACGACCATCGCGATGCCTGGGAGATTGTCCGCCGCGCCGATCACCCGAACGTCGGCCTGATCCTCGACAGCTTCCACACGCTGTCGCGCAGGATCGACGTCAACTCGATCCGCTCGATCCCAAAGGAAAAGATCTTCATCATCCAGCTCGCCGACGCGCCGCTGATCGACATGGACCTCCTGTACTGGAGCCGGCATTTCCGCAACATGCCGGGCGAAGGCGACCTGCCCGTGCTCGATTTCATGAAGGCGGTGGCCGCCACCGGTTACGACGGCTATTTGTCGCTGGAAATCTTCAACGACCAGTTCCGCGGCGGCAATGCCAACGCCATCGCCGTCGACGGCCGCCGTTCGCTGATCTATCTCGGCGACCAGGTGCGAAGGGCTGAACCGGACAGCGCCCTCGCCGTACCGGCAATGCCGGCGCGAGTTGCCGTCGAGAGCGTGGCCTTCGTTGAATTCGCGATCGACGAGGCCGAAGCGCCCCAGCTTGAAGCGCTGATCTCGACACTCGGATTCCACAAGGCGGCGAAGCACAAGACCAAGAGCGTCACGGTCTTCCGTCAGGGCGGCATCAATCTTGTCGTCAACACGGAAAGCCGCGGCTTTGCCGCCTCCTCCTACCTCGTGCATGGGACATCCGCCTATGCCATGGGTCTGCTCGTCGGGGACGCGCAAGCGGCGCGCAGTCGCGCGGTGGCGCTTGGCGCCGAACCGTTCGACCAGCCGCTGGACCCCGGCGAAATCGAAATGCCGGCGGTACGGGGCGTCGGCGGCGGCATCGTCTACTTCCTCGACCGCAACAGTGCGCTTGCCCGCATATGGGATGTCGAGTTCGAGCCTATTGCCGATACATCAATGACCCCACCCGCCGGCCTGGAAGCAATCGACCACGTCGCCCAGACCATGCAATATGACGAACTGCTGACATGGCTGCTCTTCTACACGTCCTTGCTGGAGGCACACAAGACGCCGGTTGTCGACATCGTAGACCCCTCCGGTATCGTGCGCAGTCAGGTTGTGGAAAACGCCGCAGGAACGCTGCGCATCACCATGAATGGCGCCGAGAACCGCAACACGCTCGCCGGCCGCTTCATCGCCGAGACCTTCGGCTCCGGAATCCAGCATCTGGCTTTCAGGACGAACGATATCTTCGCAACGGCCGCGGCGCTTTCGGCAAACGGTTTTGTCTCGTTGGCAATCTCGCCGAACTACTACGACGATCTTGAAGCACGCTTCGGGCTTGAAGCGCAGATGAGCGAGCGGCTGCGGTCACACAACATTCTCTACGACCGTGACGAGCACGGCGAGTATTTCCAGCTCTACAGCCCGACCTTCGCGGAAGGCTTCTTTTTCGAGATTGTCGAGCGCAGGGGGTATCGCGGTTACGGCGCGGCAAACGCGATTTTCCGCATCGCGGCGCTGCGCAAACATCTGCGGCCCGCGGGAATGCCACGCGCATAGAGCTCCGTCGAAGGCAACACGTCAGACGCCGCGCTTGTTGCCCCATAGCAGCACGTGCAGTTGCGGCAGAACGCGCGCCTCGAACCAGCGATCTGCGGTCACCTTGTCGACCAGCCAGAGCATCCGGTCCATGATGCCGTCGACATCGACCTTTGCATCGTCGTCATCGGGCGGCGGCGGCGTGTGGTTGCCGGGCTGAAGGTAGACGGGGAGATCGGGATGGCGCGCGGCGGCCGCGCGGGCGTAGAGGTAGTCTCGATCGTCGAAGACGACGACTTTTAGTGCAACCTGCGGCTTTTCCGCAGCCATTCGCAAACAGGCGTCGAAAGCGTCCCAATCCGTTTCCATGCCGCTTGAGGGCGGTTTCGGGCTCAGCACCAGAACGTCGAGATCGGCGAACCAATCCTTGGCAACGCTGCCCTGCGTCTCCAGCGCGAAACGGTAACCCTCGCGGTGCCCGCGCTCGATGAGTGGGCCGAGCGGTTGGATCGCCGGGTTACCGCCTGACAGCGATACCGTCAGCGGCCTGTTGCCGGCAAGCCGGGTCACCTCCTGCCAAATCTCGTCTGTCGACATCAGGCGCCATTGATCGCGATAGTCACTGTCGACCGCATGCAGCGTGTCGCACCACGAACAGCGGTAATCGCAGCCACCGGTCCGGACAAAGACGGTCGGCAGGCCGATCAGGATGCCCTCCCCCTGGATCGTCGGCCCGAAGATTTCGCTGACGCGGATGTGCCTCTCGCGGGCGGCGGTCATGGCCGGTATTCCGCCCAGGTCTTCGGCGTTTCGCTGACGCGAACGGCCGAGGTTTCCGGCAGGCGTTGCTTGCACCAGTCAAAGAAATGTTTCGCCAGCCATTCCGACGTCACCCGGTCGTGGCCGAGAACGTCGTTCAGATGCCGATGGTCGAAACGCTCATCAATATAGCGCTTTAGCGGCGCGAGTTCGTGATAGTCCCTGACGAAACCGTTTTCATCGAGTTCATCAGCCGAAAGCTCCACCTCGACGATATAGTTGTGTCCATGCAGCCGGGCGCATTGGTGATCGGCCGGCAGGTGGGTCAGCTGATGCGAGGCCGAGAAGTGAAATTCCTTGGTGATGCGGAACATCATTTCACCTCTTCGGCACCAAAGCCCGCAGTCGCGGCGAGCCAGAAATCGGGATCCTCGTACTCGGTCGGATCGTCGACCCCGGCGAGATGGAAAGCCTCTCGTCGTTCGACGCAGGTTCCGCAACGGCCGCAATGGCGCGTACCGCCCTTGTAACATGACCAGGTGTCCGCAAACGGCGTGCCGTTCCTTGCACCATCGGTGACTATGTCCGCCTTTGAGATTGTGACGTAGGGCGCATAGAGCGTGACGCTGGCGTAACCGTCGAGCGCTTGGTTCTGCATCGCCTGAAACGCATCGATGAAGCCCGGCCGGCAGTCGGGATAGATGAAATGATCGCCGCCATGCACGGCAACTGCAACGGCATCGGCCTTCTGAGCGGCGGCAAGACCGAAAGCTATGGCGAGCATGATCGCGTTTCGGTTTGGAACGACGGTGGCTTTCATCGTCTCCTCCGCATAATGCCCGTCCGGCACGTCGACATCGTCGGTCAGCGCCGAACCGGTGAGATGGCTGCCGATATTCCGGATGTCGATGATCTGATGCGCGACGCCCAACCGTTTGGCGCAGGTGGCGGCGAAATCCAGTTCCTTGCGATGACGCTGTCCATAATCGAAGGACAGAAGCCCAACGAGCTGATGCTCCGCGGCGACCCTATGGGCAAGCGAAATGGAGTCTAGTCCGCCGGAGCAGATGACGATGGTCTTCATAGTATGGGATCCCTTGTTTTGACCGGGTGGGCTGCGACCGGATTTCGGGCGACTATTAGCGCAAACGCGCCGCGTTGGAAAGGGCGCGCCTGCTGCTACGGGAATCTGCGAGGCTTACAGCTGCAATCCTGAGCGGGATGTCAGCGAAGATCGAAATCGCGGTTCACGCGCCAGCTGGCTCGGGACTTGCAAGATTGACCCTCATTCCACAAAAGCGCCCCATGGGGGAGACAAAAACCGGGCCGAAGCCATTTTCCTGATGGAGTGGCGGCCGAAATGGGGATCCAATGTTCAGTTTCGCCCCATATTTTTCTGGTACGCTTAGAATAAGCGCCCAGGGCAACGCCGTACTTTTAGACGCAAGACCATGCTGGAGACCTCGCCTATGCCAGAGCCAAAAGACGCCAAGATCAATGGAGGGGCAAAAACCACAGACGAGCAGCCGTTTCGCGATCAGTTACGAATGATGCAGCGTGCATTCATTGCCTCTCCCGTGCGCAACGTGATTGCGTGGCTCGCGATCGGTATAGCCGTTCTCATCGTGGCGACCGCATTCGGTCAAATTCTGCTCAACAGGTGGTACAAGCCGTTCTACGACACTCTGGAGCGGCGCGATCTCTCGGCATTCCTGCTGCAACTGATCGTCTTTGCCGAGATCGCCGGTGGGCTCCTGATCCTCAACGTCTTGCAAACCTGGCTGAACCAATGGATCAGGATCAAACTGAGAGAGGGCCTCACGCTTGATCTGATCAACGAGTGGATGAAGCCGGCGCGCGCGTTCCGTCTCGCCAATGCCGGCGCCATCGGCATCAATCCCGACCAGCGGATACACGAGGATGCCCGTCATCTAGCAGACCTGACGGCAGGCCTTTCCATTGGCCTGTTTCAGTCGGGCGTTCTCCTCGCCAGCTTCGTCGGTGTGCTCTGGTCGCTTTCGGCCGGCTTCGTCTTTCATATCGCCGATTACGACATCAATATTCCGGGCTACATGGTGTGGGCTGCCTTTCTCTATGCCGGCACGGCAGCGACTTTGAGCTGGTTCGTCGGACGACCGCTGGTCAGGCTCAATGGCGAGCATTATGCCAGGGAAGCCGTCCTGCGCTTCTCCCTGATGCGCGTCAACGAACATATAGAGGCGGTCTCGCTTTCGGCAGGCGAAGCAAATGAAAAGCGGCGACTCCAGCGCGACCTTTCATCGGTCCTGGAAATCAGCCACAACCTCATGCTTGCGCTGACCCGCCTCACATGGGTTACATCCGGCTATGGCTGGGTTACCGTCATCGCGCCGATCGTCATCGCCGCTCCGGTCTATTTCGCTGGCGATCTCAGCTTCGGTGGCCTGATGATGGCCGTCGGCGCCTTCAACCAGGTGCATGTGTCGCTGCGCTGGTTCGTCGACAATATCGACACCATCGCCGACTGGCGAGCGACCTTGCTTAGGGTCGCCGCTTTCCGTTCCGCGATGGTGATGACCGACGAGCGCCATGAGAGCGACAAACGCATCGAATTTGCCAAAGCAGACAACCGGTTGACAATTGACCACCTCGAGATCGCATTGCCGTCCGGATGCATCAAGCTGAAGGAGCCGCATGTGGAAATCCGTCCGGGCGATCGTGTTCTCGTCACCGGCGCCCCGGATGTGGAAAAGGCCCCGTTTTTCCGTTCCATCGCCGGGTTGTGGCCTTGGGGAGACGGCCGTATCTCGCTTCCGGAAGGAGGTGACATAGCCTTCGTGCCCCGGACGCCCTATTTCCCGCCAGGCACATTGGAGGAGGTTCTCTCCTATCCGAGAAATCCGGGCAGTTTCCCCAAGACGGAGCTGGCGGCGGTTCTCTCCAAGGTTGGTCTCGAAAAGTTGAGCGACCGCCTCGACCAGGATATGCGCACGAAACTGAAACTCAACGAGACGGAACTGCGGCTTCTTGCCGTTGCCCGGCTTGGCCTGCACAAACCGCGCTGGGTCATCATTGACGAGGCGCTCGACACGCTGGGAACCGGTGCATACCAAGCGGTCGTGACCTTCCTGGAACAGCAGCTTGGCGATGCGGCGGTCGTGAATATCGGCAGGACTGAGCCGGGCAATCGCTACTTCACACGCGTGCTGCAGCTCCAAAGCGATCCGGCAGGCCGGTCGCTGCGGCTGCTCCAGCCGAAGAGCTTGCGCGCACATGACCCTCAGATGGGGTGATGGAGCCGGAGGGAAAATCTGACTTAGCCGCGACAGACGCGAATCGGGCGCTTGCGGTGACGCATTGACGAGAGCCGGCGGCGTCACGTCTCACAAGCAGATCGACGTCACCCCTGTCGGGACCCGGATCGCAACTCGACCGTTTCGACGACAGTCCCGAAATCAAAGACCGTTCACGTTGCGATTGTGAATATCAAATTTTCTGATATGAATCATGCATATTTTGCTGATTTAAGGTCGCCATGAGCAGAAACTTCCTCGTCATCGAGCCTGAAGAAGGACTAGCGGTTCTCAAGGGACTCGCCTCGTCCGTCCGCGTCCAGATGCTCAAGCTGCTGCATGAGAAAGGCCCGATGAACGTCAACGACATCGCCAGCATCCTGGCGTTACCGCAATCGACGGTCTCCACCAATGTCCAGGTGCTGGAGGATTGCGGATTGATCCGCACTGAAAACCAGAAGGCCAGGAAGGGCAGCCAGAAGATCTGCCACCCCGCCGCCGAGGAGGTGCTGGTCGTCTTCAAGAGCGAATATCGCGAGACGCGCAGGGACACGATCGAGGTCTCCATGCCAATCGGCCTCTACACGGGTTTCGAGGTCACCGCGCCATGCGGCCTCTGTTCTCCCGAGGGCATTATCGGTCTCCTCGATGTGCCCAACGCCTTTCTAGACCCTGACAGGATGAAGGCCGGTTTGCTGTGGTTCACCCGTGGCTTCGTCGAGTATCAATTTCCCAACAACGCCAAGCTATCCAACCTGGAGATCCATGAAATCGAGGTCGTCATGGAACTGAGTTCGGAGGTGCCGGGCACCAGCGCCGACTGGCCGTCCGACATCACCCTGTCGATCAACGGCAAGGATGTCGGCGTCTGGATGTCACCGGGTGATTTCGGCGACAAGCGCGGCGTCTTTACCCCTGCCTGGTGGAAACTCAAGGGCTCGCAATACGGCAAGCTGAAGAACTGGCGCATTGCCAGGGACGGGACCTATGTCGATGGCGTCAGGATATCCGATGTGACGATCGCAGAACTCGACCTAGCCAACCACCATTCCGTTCGGCTGCGCATCGGCGTCCACGAGAATGCGGCCCATCCTGGCGGCATCAATATTTTCGGCAAGGGTTTTGGCAACTATGATCAGGACATCGTGCTGCGGTTGAAGACAGCCTGAAACCCGACTTTTTGATATTGAAAATAAACCATTAAACACAGCGGCCTAGAAGAACAGCGCAGGCTCCTGAGCCTGATTTATACTACTTTTTCGTCAGGACGGCTTGACCCCGTCGCGATTCCTGCCATTTAATATCAGCCAAGATGATTTAAATCATCAAAGTTGATATGAATGGGAGGTTTATAATGAAGGCTGCCGTGACGGCACATCCGCGCTATATCGTGTCGGAAATCGACCCGCGGCTCTATGGGTCCTTTATCGAGCATCTGGGACGCGCAGTTTACACCGGCATCTACGAGCCCGGTCACCCGACGGCGGACTCCAACGGTATGCGCCAGGACGTCATCGACCTGGTCAAGGAGCTCAATGTACCGATCGTCCGCTATCCCGGCGGCAATTTTGTCTCGGCCTACAACTGGGAAGACGGCGTCGGCCCAAAGGAAGAACGTCCGGTACGCCTCGATCTGGCTTGGCACACTTCGGAAAGCAACGAAGTCGGCCTGCACGAATTTGCCGACTGGTGCGCGTCGGCTAACACCGAGATGATGCTTGCCGTCAATCTCGGCTCGCGCGGTCTCGACGAAGCCCGCAACTTCCTCGAATACACCAACCATCCCGGCGGCAGCGAGTGGAGCGACAAGCGCATCGCCAACGGCCGCAAGGAACCCTACAACGTCAAGCTCTGGTGCCTCGGCAACGAGATGGACGGCCCCTGGCAGATCGGCCATAAAACCGCCGACGAGTATGGCCGCCTCGCCCATGAGACCGCCAAAGCCATGCGCGCCTTCGACAAGTCGCTCGAGCTCGTCGTTTGCGGTTCGTCCAACGCCAAAATGCCGACCTATCCCGAGTGGGAAGCGACCGTTCTCGACCATACCTACAACGAGGTCGATTATATCTCGCTGCACATGTATTTCGACAACGAGTCCAACGACACGCCGAACTATCTCGCCATGAGCGAGAAGCTCGACGCCTATATCGTCTCGGTCGCAGGCGTCATAGACTACATCAAGGCCAAGAAGCGCTCCAACAAGCGTGTCTATATCTCGTTTGACGAATGGAACGTCTGGTACCATTCCAAGGAGCAGGACAAGAAGATACTTGGAGGCAACCACGGCTGGCCCTTCGCCCCGCCGCTGCTTGAAGACATATACAATTTCGAGGACGTGCTGCAGGTGGGCCTGATCCTCAACACTTTCATCCGTCGTGCCGATGTCGTGAAGATCGCCTGCCTCGCGCAGCTGGTCAATGTCATCGCCCCGATAATGACCGTTCCGCACGGCCCAGCATGGCGCCAGACAACCTTCTACCCCTATTTTTATGCCTCGATCTACGGCCGCGGCAACGCGCTGGACCTCAAGATCGAAAGCCCGACCTACACCTCCACCGTTGCCGGCGACGTTGCCTATGTCGACGTCACCGGAGTGCATGACACGCAAACCGGCCACGTGACCTTCTTTGCCATAAGCCGGCATCCGCATGACGCGATTGAAACGGTCATTGACCTGACCGGCTTCGGCGCGGCGGAGATCGTCGACCATCAGGTGATGACGCATGCGGACCTGAAAGCTGTCAATTCGTCCGAAAATCCTTTCAAGGTCGCTCCCAACAAGGGTGCAGGCGCCAAGATGACTGACGGCAAGCTCAGCCTGTCTCTGCCGGCCTATTCCTATCAGATGATCCGCCTGAAGCTTTGATTTCAGGCGAACCATCGAGACGGTGTATGCGCTGAGGAGGAGCGTCGACGTGACCGCAAATATCGAAATCAGGAATGTGAGCAAGCAGTTTGGTGCCATGACGGTGCTCGATGACCTGTCGCTCTCCATCAGGGCGCGCGAATTCATCGTGTTCCTTGGGCCATCGGGTTGTGGGAAATCGACCCTTCTGCGCATGATTGCCGGACTTGAAACCGTGGATGGTGGCGAAATCGCCATCAACGGTGAACGCATCGACCACCTGCCGCCCGGCAAGCGCGGCATCGCGATGGTGTTCCAGTCCTATGCGCTCTACCCGCACATGACGGTGCGCGACAACATGGCCTTTGGCCTGGATAATATCGGCGTCGCGCGCGACGTGATCGATGCGCGCATTGCCGAGGCGGCCCGTATTCTTGAAATGCCGCAACTGCTCGATCGCAAGCCCGGACAGCTCTCCGGCGGCCAGCGCCAACGCGTCGCCATCGGTCGCGCCATCGTCAAGGAGCCGAAGGCCTTTCTGTTCGACGAGCCGCTCTCCAATCTCGATGCTGCACTACGCACGCGCACGCGCATAGAACTCGCTCAGCTTCACCAGCGCCTGCAATCGACGATGATCTTCGTCACCCACGATCAGGTGGAGGCGATGACGCTTGCCGACCGTATCGTCGTCATGAACAATCGCAGGATCGAGCAGATCGGTTCGCCGATGGAAATCTATGAGCGTCCAGCGACCAAGTTCGTTGCGGGGTTCGTCGGCGCGCCAGCGATGAATTTCGTCGATGCGGCGATCGATAGGTCCGGCGACGTAATTACCGTGACGTTTGCCGACAGCACGACCATCGCTACCGATATAGCTTCGAACCAGGTCGTCGACGGCGCACACACATTTGGCGTCCGCGCGGAAGACGTGCGCATCGCGCCAACCGGCCAAGGCAATGTCGACGGCAAGGTCGATGTGCTTGAGCGTCTTGGGGAACGCACACTCGTCTATACGCGCCTCAGCGATGGTCAGATCATCGTCGCCTCTGACGCCGGCAACAGCCGCGTTGCCGTCGGCGACACGGTCGGGCTCGCCTTCGATGGCCGAAAATCGCACCTCTTCGATGAGACCGGGCGCGCCTGGCATGCGCGGAGGGCCTGATATGGCTGACCAGATGACGATCCGAGAAACCGCTGCGCCGGCCGTCGGCGTCAGGGTCCCAAGCGCCAATATCTATGCACCGCAATGGCGAAACTTCGTTTTCGTCGCACCGTTTCTGTTCTTCTTCACGACGCTGCTCATCCTCCCGCTTTTCTGGGGCATGTGGCTGAGTGTCCACAAGGCCGACACATTCTCGACCGGCAGGTTTGTCGGCCTCGACAACTATGTCAGGCTCGTTCATGACAAGGTCTTCCTACAATCGGTGTGGAACACCTTCTACTTCGTGCTGTTGACGGTGCCGGCGCTGGCGCTGATCGGCCTTTTTCTGGCGCTTTGCCTCAACCGCCGCACCCGCACCGCCGCCGTGCTGCGGACCCTGTTTTTCTCCTCCTCGGTATTGTCGGTTACCATCGTCACGCTGATCTGGCGGATCGTCTACATTCCCAATGTCGGCCTGCTGTCGACGATCTACGGATGGTTCGGCGCAACCGCACCGGCGTTCATCTCCGATCCAAGCCTGGCAATGATCGGCATTGCCATCGCCACGATCTGGTGGTGCATCGGTCTGCCGATGATGCTGTTTCTCTCGGCCCTGCAGCAGATCCCGCAGGATATCTACGAGGCTGCGGCGCTCGACAATGCCAACCGCTGGCAAACGCTGCGGTCGATAACCCTGCCTTCGATAAAACGCACCTTCATCCTGGTAATCATCATCCAGATCGTGCTGCAATTCCAACTGTTCGGCCAGGCCTGGCTGATGACGCGCGGTGGCCCGAACAATCTCACCAAGCCGATCGTGCTCTACATCTATGACACCGCGTTCCGCCGCTGGGACCTCGGCATGGGTGCCGCAGCCTCGGAAATGCTCTTCGTCCTCATCCTCATTGCGGCCATGGCCCAATACCTCGTGACTCGCAACAAGGGAGATCAGGCATGAGCGCTCCCTCCAACTCCATCAAGGGACGGGCATTCGGGGACCGGATGCTGCTTGCCCTCGTTATCCTGCTGTCGATCATCATGATCGCGCCAGTGCTTTGGGTGATCGGCCTGTCGCTCAAGGAAAACGCCGAGCTGATGGCCAATCCGAATTCGGTGTTCCATGCGCCGTATACGTTGAAGAACTACATCAATACCATCGGCACATCGTCTGTTTTCCGCTGGGTGCTCAACAGCATCATCGTTTCGGGCGGCCTGACGCTCGGAACGTTGATTCTGTCTTCGCTCGCCGGCTACGGTTTTGCGCGGCTGAACTTCCCTGGTCGCAACATCCTTTTCGTCATCGTTCTCTTCGGACTGGCGGTTCCGGAGCAGGCCGTGCTGGTCGCCCGCCATCAGATCTTCAGCATGCTGAAGTTCCACAACACCTATCACGGCCTAATTCTCCCCGGCCTGTCGGCTTCGTTCGGCGTCTTCCTGATGACCCAGTATTTCAGGGCCATCCCGAAGGAGCTGGATGAAGCCGCCATGCTGGACAATGCCAGCCGCTTCAAGATTTTCTGGAAGGTGCTTCTGCCGCTCACCGTACCGGCCCAGGCAACCCTTGGCATCTTCACCTTCCTCGGCGCATGGAACGATTACTTCTGGCCGCTGATCTCGGCAACCAAGAAGGACATGTTCACGCTGACGGTCGGCATGGCTTCGACACAGACAAATTTCGCCCAGTCGGAGGGCATCGGCTTCTTGATGGCGCAGGCCGTGTTCGCCGGCGCGCCGATCCTGATCATCTACCTCTTTTTCCAGAAATACATCGTCACAGCGGTTTCTGGTGCCGCGGTACGATAGCGAAAGGTGCCTGTCGGCCGAGAGGAGTGGCCGCAGCAGCGAATGAAGCCAATCCGGGGTGGAGTGGCGGAAACTCAGTAGGAGGAACTGATATGAAAATGAACGCAATACTGCTTGCCGCGGTCTCCGCGGGTGCAATGATGCTCGCCAATCCGAGCTTTGCGGCAACGGAACTGACCGTTCAGCGCTTTTTCGGTGCCTGCGACGCCGATTTCGGCACCAATACGGATGTCTCCAAGGCCGTTGGAGAATGCGGAATCATCACGTCGTTGATCAACAAGTTCAATGCCGACAATCCGGATGTGCATGTGACGGTCACCACGGTGGAGTGGCCTGGCTATGATCAGTTGACCGCCCAGTTCGCGTCGGGCGACGCGCCTGATATCGTCACCATCCATGAATCGGTGCTGTCGGACTATCAGTCCAAGGGACTGCTCCTGCCGCTCGACGACGTGCTGAAGTCGGTCGGCGTGACCCCGGATGCATTTACGGATGCCGCCCGCAACGGCGCTACCAAGGACGGCAAGATCTATGGCCTGCCGATCGACAGCTGGACCATGCTTTACCACATAAACATGGACCTGTTCAAACAGGCCGAACTCGTGAATGCCGACGGCACGCCGATCCTGCCCAAATCTGTCGATGAACTCCTGGCCCAAGCCGAACAGTTCAAGCAAAAAACCGGCAAGCCTTATTTCGTCCAGAACCTTGCCAACGAGACCGCGCTCTTTACGCGCAACCTCTATACCTATCTTTTCCAGCAGGATTCGGACTTCTTCGCCGATCCGAAGCACGTGGAGCTTAATACGCCGGAAGCCAAGAAGGTCGTCGAGATGTACAAGACGATCTTCGCCAAGGATTACACCACCAAGGGTCTCGATTACGGGGGCGCGATCAATGCCTTCCTCGCGGGTGAGGGTGGTGTGCAGCTGAACGGCACCTGGGTCGTCGGTGATTACAACGCACAGTCCGAAACCAATGGCACCGCGCTGAACAAGGGCGGCTATGCCGTCTACCCCTATCCGCAACTTTTCGATGGCGCGCACGCGCAATATGCCGACGGCCACACCTGGGCGGTTTCGGCCAAGGAAGATCGTACGGCTGAGCAGACCGCTGCGATCGGCAAGTTTCTGAAGTTCTTCACTGACAACAACTTCGACTGGTCGCGCACCGGCCACCTGCCTGCGGTCAAGTCGATAATTGCCTCCGACCAGTTCAAGGCGCTGCCGCACCGCGACACGATTTCTGCCGTCGCAGAACTTGGTCGATCGCTCCCGCCAGAAGTGGAGCGTCAGTTCGCCATCCAGGAGATTATCGGCGAGGAAATGGCTGCTGCAACCTCCGGTCAAAAGGAGACCGACGCAGCCCTTGCCGATGCCGAAACCCGTATCAACGAGTTGCTTGCCAATCTCTAAGCTCCCTGGCGCGGTGGCTTCTGGGCCGCCGCGCATTCGAGCGCCTGTGCCTGTTTGCACGGGCGCTCTCCCTCCCAGGAGTTTTCAATAAGCAGATAAAGATCGGAGCAGAGCGTCGTCGCCGCTCAGGCGGGAGACCGGCGTCGACCCCCGGAACAACTGGCCGCATGGCATCATTTAAAGTCGAAAGACGACAGCAATGCATTGGCGGGCTAACGCCCCTCCCCTCTGCTGACGGGACCCGTCGACTCGCGAAGGATCAATTCAACCGGCCAGAGTTCTTGGATCTCCGTCGGCGGCTTCCCTGAAAGCAGTTGCAGGACCATTTCCGCAGACCGCTTGCCGGCGGCGCGCATGGATGACCGCGTCGTGGACAGCGACGGAGCCATGTTGTCGGCGTTGAGGTAGGGGAAGACGTCGTCATGGGCGATGACCGAGATATCCTTGCCGACGACGAGGCCAAGTGATCGGGCAGCGCTATAGACGCCAAGCGCCGTCATCATCGAACCTGCGACGAGGGCTGTTGGACGCGGCGATTGTTCAAGGAAGGACCGCGCGAAACGAAAGCCAACTTCGTCGGTGAAACTCCCATGGGCGACCAGACGCGGGTCGAACTGCAGGCCTCGCTCGACAAGAGCGTCACGATAGCCCTTGTCGCGATGCAGGGAAAACGTGACACCCGGGCGGCCATTGATCATGGCGATCCGCGTGTGTCCAAGATCGAGCAGATGTGCGGTGGCGCGCTTGATTGCGCCTTCGTTGTCGATGTCAAGCCAAGCATAGGGGACATCGGTCTCCGACCGGCCGTGAACCAGAAATGGCATTCCGAGTTTGTGAAGCAGTGCGATGCGCTCGTCATTGGGTCTCGGCGCATTGACGATAAAGGCGTCGACGCGCCTACTTTCGACCAGCCGGCTAAAGAGTTGCATCTCCTCCTTGGCGTCATGTTCGGCTATCGGGCTGACGAGAATGTCGATATCCTCTCCGTCCAGGCGCTCGCCCATTCCGCTCAAAAATTCCGCGAAATTCACTTCGCGACCCCTCTCCATCAGTATGCCGATGGCACCCACTCGTCCTGTTACGAGGCGCACCGCGTTGATGTTCGGCCGGTAGCCCAGGCGTAACGCCGCGTCGGCAACACGCTTGCGGGTACTTTCACGAACTTCCGGATATCCGCTCAGGGCTCGGCTTACCGTGGTCGGCGAAAGGTCGAGATGCTTGGCAAATTCTTTGAGTTTCATAGGGTCCGACGCTGTCTTGCATTCTGCCTATTAGCTATAGCTCCACAACCGTACTGCCAGCAATCCACATCGCAGGGAAGATCGCGCATCCGACCCGGTTTAAATTAAATCGTTTTCAAAAATGCATCTCAAAGCAAGCCTTCACGTCGCGCCCGAAACAAACATGGGGCGCATACATGTCGATGTTAACAAATTGATTAGAAATAGTTTTGTCTACGGACACACCAGCTTCTAGCGCAGTCATATGTTGTGGTCTTGACTCGATTTCTCGTTTCTGACAGTTTTTCTTCAACCAAAGCGCTTTCGATTTTGCTGATCCGGTTTCAGCGCGCTTTTGGAGGCCTGGGAGGAGCCGACCATGAAACTTTTTGCGACAGCCGTAGTTCTGGGCACGATCACAAGCGGCAGTGCTTTTGCCGCCGAACTCTCGATGGCGGCAAACGTGACCGGCAAGGCTGCCGAGTTCCTCCGCGCGCGCCTTGCCGAGTTCGAAGCGAAAACGGGCAACAAGGTCAATCTCGTGACGATGCCCGCATCGAGCAGCGAACAGTTTGGCCAGTACCGCCTCTGGCTGGCGGCCGGAAATACGGATGTCGATGTCTACCAGACAGATGTCATCTGGGCGCCCCAGCTTGCCGATCAGTTCGTCGACCTGACGGAAGCCACAAAGGATGTAATTGGCGAGTTTTTCCCGTCGGTCGTCCAGTCGCAGACGGTCAACGGAAAGCTTGTCGCCTTGCCGATGTTCACCGACGCCCCCGCCATGTACTATCGGAGCGATCTTCTCGAAAAATACGGCAAGCAGCCCCCCAAGACCTGGGGCGAGCTGGAGGCTACGGCAAAGGAAATCCAGGAAAAGGAACGCGCCGCCGGGCAGGCGGATTTCTGGGGCTTCGTATTCCAGGCCAATGCCTATGAAGGCCTGACCTGCAATGCGCTCGAATGGATCAAATCCTCGGGCGGCGGGCAGATCGTCGAGCCGGACGGAACCATTTCCGTCAACAACGAAAAGGCTGCCGCTGCGATCGACCGTGCAAGGGGCTGGATCGGCACCATCGCGCCGGAAGGCGTGCTCTCCTACCAGGAGGAAGAGACGCGCGGCGTGTGGCAGACCGGCAAGGCGGCCTTCATGCGCAATTGGCCCTATGCCTATGCACTCGGCAACGGCGACGACAGCGCGATCAAGGGCAAGTTCGACGTCATGCCGCTTCCCGTGGCCGCCGCGGGCGACCAGCCGGCGTCCTCTCTCGGCGGTTGGAACGGGGCCGTCTCTAAATATTCGGACGAGCAGGAGGCCTCGATCGAGCTCGTGAAGTTTCTGGCCTCAAGCGACGTACAGAAAAAGCGCGCGGTCGAGCTTGCCAACCTGCCGACCCTATCGGCTCTCTATGACGATGCGGATATCGCCGCCAGCCAGCCTTTCATGCCGAGCTGGAAACCGATCTTCCAGAATGCCGTGCCGCGCCCGTCGGCCGTGACGAAGGTCAAATACAACGAAGTCTCGGCCGATTTCTGGGGGGCGGTGCACAACACGCTTTCCGGAAACGGTTCGGCTGCAGAGAACCTTGAACTGCTCGAAGCCGAGCTGACGGAGCTCAAGGGCGACGCCTGGTAATCGCATTCAGCCGCGGACGGCAGCCGTATGTTGCCATCCGCATGTTCGATGCTTCCGGCCCCCGCCGGATGACAACCAGTGGGCAACCGTCATGACCGAGCTTTCTCTAGAATCCGCTGCGACCGTTCCATTGGACGGCAGCGTGATCAGGTCTGATCTGCGCGCGCAGCGCGTCCGTTCAGCCTGGATATTCCTGGCCCCCACCCTTTTCGTGCTCGCTATCGTCGCGGGCTGGCCACTGATCAGGACCATCTATTTCAGCTTGACCGATGCGTCGCTGACCAACTTGTCGGGGGCCGAGTTTGTCGGTCTCAAAAACTATCTCTCCTGGGTCACACTGAAGAGCGGCCGGGTCGTCTATAGCGGCCTGCTTGCCGACCCGGCCTGGTGGGGCGCCGTGTGGAACACGCTGAAGTTCACATTGATCTCCGTAAGCATCGAAACCGCGCTCGGGCTGATCGTGGCGCTCGTCTTGAATGCCGAATTTCCCGGGCGCGGCCTTGTGCGCGCTGCGATCCTCATCCCCTGGGCGATCCCGACGATCGTTTCCGCCAAGATGTGGGCTTGGATGCTGAACGATCAATTCGGTATTTTGAACGATATTCTGCTCGGCCTTGGTCTGATCAGCCAGAAGATCGCGTGGACGGCCAGTCCGGATACGGCGATGATCGCCGTGCTGGTGGTCGACGTGTGGAAGACCATTCCTTTCATGGCGCTGCTGATCCTCGCGGGACTGCAGATGGTTCCCGGCGATATCTATGAGGCCGCACGCATCGACGGCGTTCACCCGGTGCGCGTGTTCTGGCGGCTGACGCTGCCGCTCATCCGTCCGGCGCTGATGGTTGCCGTCATCTTCCGCATGCTGGACTCGCTTCGCATCTTCGATCTTGTCTACGTGCTGACGCCGAACAATGCACAGACGCGCACCATGTCGGTGCTCGCTCGCGAGAACCTCTTCGAGTTCGACAAATTCGCCTACGGAGCGGCGGCTTCGACCATGCTTTTCCTGATTCTCGCGACGATCACGACCCTTTACATGTGGTTGGGCCGGGTCAATCTGGAAGGAGAGCGCTGATGATTGCCACACTTGCCAAACGCTCAGCGTTCTATGCGCTCGTCGCCGCCATCATCGTCATCTCGGTGTTTCCTTTCTACTATGCGATCCTGACCAGCTTCAAATCCGGTACGGCGTTGTTCCGGGTGGATTACTGGCCAACAGCCCTTTCGCTCGCAAACTATGCCGGAGTTCTCTCCGGTGGCAGCTTTCTTCGAAATCTCGGCAATTCGCTGCTGGTCGCGGGACTGGTGGTCGCCATTTCGCTGCTCCTTGCAGTTACGGCATCCTATGCGCTTGCGCGCGTGTCCTTTCGAGGTCGAGGCTTGCTGCTGCTGACCATTCTGGCGGTTTCGATGTTTCCGCATATTGCCGTTCTCGCCGGGCTGTTCGAGCTCATCCGCTGGATCGGCATCTTCAACACGCCGTTTGCGCTCATCTTTTCCTATATGATCTTCACCTTGCCGTTCACGGTCTGGGTCCTGACCACCTTCATGCGGGACCTGCCGATCGAAATCGAGGAAGCGGCCATTGTCGACGGTGCAAGCCCCTGGGTGATCATCACGCGGGTCTTCATGCCGCTGATGTGGCCAGCGCTCGTTACCACCGGATTGCTCGCCTTCATCGCCGCCTGGAACGAGTTCCTGTTCGCCCTGACATTCACGTCATCGGACATCCAGCGCACGGTCCCCGTGGCCATCGCCATGCTTTCCGGAGGCAGTCAGTTTGAGATCCCCTGGGGCAGCATCATGGCCGCTTCCGTGATCGTCACCGTCCCACTTGTGATCCTCGTGCTGATCTTTCAGCGGCGGATCGTATCCGGCCTTACCGCCGGCGGCGTCAAAGGATAGGAGAATAAAATGGCAGAGATTCAACTGCGGGATATCCGCAAGTCCTTCGGCGCCTACGAGGTCATCAAGGGTGTCAGCATGGACATCCGGGCGGGGGAATTCATGGTGTTCGTTGGGCCCTCCGGCTGCGGCAAGTCCACCCTGCTTCGGCTCATCGCAGGGCTGGAGGAAATCACCTCGGGCACACTTTCATTCGATGGGCGGGTCGTTAACCAGCTTACACCTCCCAAGCGCGGCATTGCCATGGTGTTCCAGTCCTATGCGCTGTATCCGCACATGACGGTCTTCGAGAACATGTCCTTTGGCATGCAACTGGCCGGGCGGGACAAGGCACAATGCAAGCAGCGGGTGGAGGCGGCAGCCGCAATGCTGCAGCTCACGCCCTATCTGCAGCGCCTGCCGCGCCAGCTTTCGGGCGGGCAGCGCCAGCGCGTGGCGATCGGCCGGGCGATCGTGCGCGATCCGAAGGTGTTCCTGTTCGATGAGCCTCTGTCGAATCTCGATGCAGCACTGCGCGTCGCGACGCGCCTGGAGATCGCCAAGCTTCACCGCAGCATGCACAAGACGACGATGATCTACGTTACCCATGATCAGGTGGAGGCCATGACGCTTGCGGATCGCATCTGCGTGCTGCGGGACGGCTTGGTCGAGCAGATCGGCACGCCCTTGGAACTCTACGAGAACCCGAATTCGCTTTTCGTCGCCGGCTTCATCGGCTCGCCGAAAATGAACTTTCTCTCGGGTGATTTCTCGCGACCCTATGGCGCCCACACGATCGGCATCCGCGCCGAGCATATCGCGATCACTGAGCATGAGGGGCACTGGGCCGGCACGGTCGTCCATTCCGAAATTCTCGGCTCCGACAGCTATGTCTATCTTGATGTCGGATCGGCGGAACCGCTGATCGTTCGGGAAACCGGCGTCTCGGGACATCAACCCGGCCAAAGACTGCAGATCACACCGATGGAAGGCCGCGTGCATCGTTTCGACATTGCGGGCCAGGCAATCGCCTCGGCAAAAATACGTGGTGCAGCTTAGTGAGTTAACGAGCCCTCATTCCCGCAAGCCATGCCCCATGGGATGTTGCGAGTTCCGAGGCCTGATTGCCCGCCATGGCGGGATCGGAGGCCTCTGCAAGCCCGAGCAGGGACCGTCAGGAAGAGGAGGTCACTCGACGATCGTTCGTTGTGCCTCGATACGTGACGTTCGCCAGGAGGACCAGACGAAGGCGACGACGAACATCGCGGTCATCAACAACACGATGGTCGGCGCCGGCGCGCTGTCGATGAAGAATGAGAGGTAAACGCCAAGGAAGGACGCCGCGATCGCGACCAGGACGGCGACGATGAGCATGGCACCCATCGTGCGGGTGACCAGGAAGGCGATGGCGCCCGGCGCGATCAGCATGGCGATGGCGAGGATCAGGCCGACGGCCTTCAGGGCTCCGACGATCGTGAGCGACAGCAGGGCAAGCAGCCCGTAGTGCAGCCAGTTGACAGGCAGGCCGACGGCCTTAGCCTGCGCGGGATCGAAGGCATGCAGCAGGAAGTCACGCCACTTAACGCCCAGGATGCCAGCGGCCAAGAGCGCAATCATGCCGGTCTCGATGACATCGGGCCAACCGATACCGAGCATGTCGCCGAAAAGGATGTGGTCGAGGTGCACGTCGCTCTGGATCCTGGTGTAGAGCACCAGTCCAAAGCCGAACATGCCGGAGAAGACCACGCCCATCACCGTATCCTGCTTGATACGGCTGTTTTCCTTGAGGTAGCCGGTCAGGAGCGCGCAGGACATGCCAGCGGCAAACGCTCCCGCCGCGAGCGGCAGTCCGACGATGTAGGAGATGACGATACCGGGAAAGACGGCGTGCGAGATCGCGTCACCCATCAACGACCAGCCCTTCAGGACGAGGAAGCATGAGAGCATCGCCGTCGGGATCGCCACGAGCACGGAAATCAGAAGCGCGTTGCGCATGAACTCGAATTCGAAGACGGCAAAAAGCGTGTCGAGCGAGGTCATCGAGCGACCTCCAGCGCTTCGGCACTACGCCTGCGAGCGGCAAGCAGGCCATGCTTCGGGGCAAAGAGGAAGGCTAGAAGGAAGATCAGCGTTTGCAGCACGATAATGATTCCGCCGGTGGCGCCGTCGAGGAAATAACTGAAATACGCGCCGAAGAAGCTTGTCAGCGCGCCGATCGCCACACTGATCACGATCAGCTTGGGAAAGCGGTCGGTGAGCAGATAGGCGGTTGCACCGGGGGTTACCACCATGGCGATGACGAGGAACGCGCCGACGGTCTGGAGCGCCGCGACAGTGCAGGCCGAAAGCAGGGTGAAGAACAGCAACTTCAGAAAGGACGTCGGGATTCCGATCGAGCGGGCGTGGCTCTCGTCGAAGAAGGTGACCATCAGGTCCTTCCATTTGGCGGTGAGGATAACAAGCGAGACGATGCCGATGAGCGCAAGCTGCAGCGTATCGGCAGGCGTAATGGCGAGAATATTGCCAAGCACGATCGTCTGGATATTTACCGAGGTCGGCGACAGCGACACCATAAACAGCCCGAGACCAAAGAAGGAGGTGAAAATCAGCCCGATGATGGTGTCTTCCTTCAGCCGGGTACGCTGGTTAAGAAAGAGCATTGCGCCCGCTGCGAGTCCGCCGGAGAAGAAGGCGCCGAGCGAAAAGGGCAGACCCAGCATGTAAGCGCCGGCAACGCCGGGAACGATGGCGTGCGAGAGCGCATCGCCGATCAGTGACCAGCCCTTCAACATTAGATAGGACGAGAGAAAGGCGCAGACCGCGCCAACCAGTGCGCTCACCCACATGGCATTGACCATATAGTCGTAGGTGAAGGGTTCCCAAAGCGAAGCCATCATTTGCCGTCGGCCTCCGGGTCACTCTCGGGCTTCGCCGGTTGCGATACCATTTGATCCTTTGCTCCGTACATGACCAGCGGCCTTTCGTCATCGGTGATGACGGAAAGCTGGCGCGGATCGGCGTCGTCGTGCAGGTTTTCGCCACCCAAGACGAAATGACGAAGGACGCCACCGAAGGCGAGCTCGAGGTTCTCACGCGTGAAGGTGGTGTCGGTGGGGCCGTAAGCAAGCACAGTATTCTTCAGAAGCACTGTGCGGTCACAGAATTCCGGCACGCTGCCGAGGTTGTGAGTGGAGACCAGCATGACCCTGCCTTCGTCGCGCAAACCGATCAAAAGGCGAATAATCGCGTCCTCGGTCTTCACATCGACACCGGTGAAGGGCTCATCAAGCAGGATGACGCGACCATCCTGCGCCAGAGCACGGGCGAGGAAGACGCGTTTCTTCTGGCCCCCGGAAAGCTCGCCGATCTGGCGCTTGCGAAAGTCGCTCATGCCCACGCGGGCAAGCGCGGCTTCGACGGCGTCATGATCGGCCCTCTTCGGGATCCGGAGAATGTTCATGTGGCCGTAGCGGCCCATCATCACCACGTCCTCGACAAGGACCGGGAAGTTCCAGTCGACTTCTTCGGCCTGGGGTACATAGGCGACGAGGTTTTTCTTCAGTGCTTCCGGCACCGAAAGGCCGAGAACGGAGATCTCTCCAAGCGCCAGCCGGGCAAACCCCATGATCGCCTTGAAAAGGGTCGATTTACCGCTGCCATTGACGCCAACCAGTGCCGTGATGGTTCCGGTCGGGATTTCGAACGAGGCATCGCGCAATGCGCGATGGCCGTTGCGATAGGTGACAGTGACACCTGAGGCACGGATGCCGCTACCCGCCTCACCCGACGCCGGCGTTTCGCTCCATCGGGTTTTCACCTGAAAGTTCATTGCGAAAGGCCTTTCGCGATGGTTTCGGACGTCACCCGCAGCAGGTCGACATAGGTCGGAACCGGACCATCCGCTTCGCTCAGCGAATCAACATACAACACGCCACCATATTTTGCCCCCGTCTCGCGCGCGACCTGCTGGGCAGGGTCCGGGGAAATCGTGCTTTCAGAAAAGACGACGGGGATGTTGTTGGCGCGAACCGCATCAATCACCTTGCGGACCTGTTGCGGCGTGCCTTGCTGATCGGCGTTGATCGGCCAGAGATAAAGTTCCTTCAGGCCGAAGTCCCTCGTCAGGTAGCTGAAGGCCCCTTCGCTCGAGACAAGCCAGCGCTTTGCCTCGGGTATCTTGCCAATCTCGGCCCGGATGGGCTCGATCGTGGCTTGGATCTTCTTCTTGTAGGCTTCGGCGTTGGCCTTGTAGGTCTCTGCATTGGCCGGGTCGTATTTCACAAGGGCGTCCCGAATATTGTCGACATAGATCAGCGCTGCCGAAGGCGACATCCAGGCGTGCGGGTTTGGCTTACCGCTATAGGGTCCTTCGGCGATCCCCATCGGCTCGACGCCCTCGGACACGACGACGCCAGGGATATCGTCAAAGTTCTGGAAGAACTTCTCGAACCAGAGTTCCAGGTTGAGGCCGTTCCAGAAGATCAGCTTGGCATCATGCGCTTTCAGGATATCGCGCGGCGTCGGCTGGTAATTGTGGATTTCCGCACCGGGCTTGGTGATCGACTCGACGATTGCAGCGTCACCCGCAACGTTCTTTGCCATGTCTGCAATCACCGTGAAGGTGGTGACGGCCTTGAATTTCTCCTGCGCCCAGACAGCGCCGGGAGCGAGCGCGAAAGCTGCCAGTGCTGTTGCCGCTGCCAGGATCGCGCGTCTCGTCGGATCGATCATTCCATACTCCCTGATGTTGTCTGTGACAGCACTTAAGCGAATGGCCTGCATAAGTCAATGCAAATGCGAACCATTTGCAACTGGCTATTTTCAAACCCGCTACCCTTGGCTAGTGTTGAGACCATGAAACAGAACAAGAATCGGGTCGAGGAACTTGAGGGTGTCCTGCGCGACGGCGGCGTACGCGTAACGCGTCAGCGCGCCGCAATTCTGAAGATTCTCGCCGTTGCCGAAGACCACCCGGATGCCAGCGAACTGCACCGTCGGGCAAAAGAAATCGATGCAACCGTCTCGCTCTCGACGGTCTACAGGACGCTGTCTGCGCTTGAACAGCAAGGCGTCGTGCAACGCCATGCATTCGAAAGCGCCACGGCTCGCTTCGAAACCGCGGACGCCCCGCACCACGATCACCTGATCGATATCGATACCGGTGCTGTCATTGAATTCCGCTCCGACAAGATCGAACAATTGCAGGCTGAGATCGCGGCAGAACTCGGCTACGACCTCGTGCGGCACCGGCTGGAACTCTATTGCCGCAAGCGCAAGCACTGACGAACCGTTCAGCAAGCACACCGAGCACTGGGGCAAGGCCAGAAATCCCTTTGCCATGGGTTTAGCGCCGCTACCGGCGGCATTAAGGTTGCTTCCAAAATGGCAATCGCATAGATAGCGGTTCGCATCCGTCTTTAGGTTCCAACGATGGCGATTCCGTCATTTGACACCCAAAAACGCACAATTATTGCTCTGCCGAGCCTCCGGATAAGCCAGGCCGCTACAGCAAACAGCAAGTAGGATCTACAATTTATGTCCAAAGCTCGTGTGATGGTCGACGGCTACAATCTCGCCTTGGAAAAAGGGACCGGGATTGCCACATACGCCCGGAATTTGAGTAACCAACTGACCGAGCTTGGATATAAGGTCGACTTGATGTACGGCGTACGCTCATCGACCGGGAAAAACGAACTTCTTGCGGAAGTGAGCTTCTTCGATCCATCGGTCAAGCCGATCAAGACAAAGGAAATCGTCAAGAGCCTTTTAACGTCGCCGTTCGGTGTAACGGCCAAGCAGGTCCCGATCACCGGTAAAGTCATCCCCAAAAGATCAGCGGGTGCCCTACCTGCTCACGACCGGATTTACAATTCGCGCAATCTCTATGCGATGGCCCGTTGGCATTTTCGCACCTATGGTCAATTCATGAATGTAGATTACTCTGGCCGTGCTGGTATTGCGCACTGGACCTATCCCATGCCGGTCAAACTCAAGAGCGCAGCCAATCTGTATACGATCCATGATCTGGTCCCAATGCGCCTCCCCTACACGACGCTCGACATCAAGAACGAGTTTCTCAAGCAGCACCGGCACATCGGGAAAAAAGCGGATCACATCGTCACCGTTTCTGAAGCTTCCAAGCGGGATATTATCGAGCTTCTCGGCGTTGACGAAAGTCGCATTACGAACACTTATCAGGCCGTCAATCTGCCGAGCTACATTCTGAACCGGCCGGAGGACGAAGTCCGCGAAGAGGTCTCGTCGATCTTCGGCCTCGAGCATCGTCAGTATTTCCTCTTTTTTGGCGCGATCGAGCCGAAGAAGAATGTTGGCCGGATTATCGAAGCCTATTTGGCCAGCCATAGCCAACACCCACTGGTGATCGTCGGTCAGTTGGTTTGGAAGGATGCCTCTGAGCTTCGTCTTGTCGACGCTCTGCAGGACACCGAGAAATCGCTTCTCAAGAAACTGATGCTAGGCCCCGCGACAGATCGCCCCGCAAAGACATCCTCGGTGATTCGTCTGGAATATCTGCCTCTTAATCTGTTAACGTCGTTGATCCGCTGTGCCAGGGCGGTGGTATTCCCTTCGCTGTACGAAGGATTTGGCTTGCCGATCCTCGAGGCGATGCAACTAGGTACCGCGGTCATTACCGGTAGCGAAGGCGCAAACCCGGAGATCGCCGGCGACAGCGCTTTAATCGTCGATCCGTACAACGTCAATTCCATCTCACAAGCTATGAAGACCATTGCACATGACGATGGATTGATGGAGCACTACCAGAGAATGGGTCACGAGCGCGCGAAACTGTTTTCTCCGGAAAAATATGCCGAGCGTCTCCAGAACCTCTATGCCAAGTTCAAGTGAGGCTCTGTGAAAATGTCTGCGACGAACTCGTATTGAAGAAGTCAGAGCACCGATGAACGACCAGAAGCCTTCAGTGAATGACCTTCTCGCGAGGGCGCGGGACGAAGCGCAAATGATGGCCGACAAAAAGGCCGCGGCCCTTCTTCTCGAAGTGTGCGCCGCCGCGTCTACACTCGTCGCAGAGCAGGAGAGCATAAGGAAAGAGGCTTTTCGCGATGGTATCCGCGGGGCCGCCAAGGTGATCCGCAACCGGCAGGCAGCACCCGGGTCAGCCCTTTCGGAACTGTTCACAGGTGACGGGACCAACCCCGACCTCTTTGCGGATGAATTGGCAAAAATAGCCGCCAGTACGGCGGTCACGGTCAACGATCTGCGCAAACTCCGCCAGAAAGTAAATGCCGCGCCTGAGGGCAGTGACGAGATCGATGACGAGATCAGGCGCATCTATTATTCGGTGATGAGCGATCGCAATCCGACATCTGCCGACATTCTGCCGCCAGGCTCTCCATCGAGATCGCTCGACGTCGCCACATTCGTCATCGAAAAGATCCTGCGCGAGGGTTGGTGGACGCTCGGCAACGGCGGAGTCAACACAGGCGACAAACCCGTCGGCAAGGTCGGGTTAACTCCGGCTCAAAGCTCCAAGCCGCAAACCGCTGCGACAGCGCCCTTGACGCTGCTTTCCGCGCTGATACTGACTTTGATCGAAAGCAGCAAAGCCCGCTGACGTACAGAAGCGGAACGCATCGGTCACGCGGCGCCCGCGCGGGCATCATTTCGCCGCGCGCAGCTTGTCCTTGCGCTTCAACTCGTTAACGTCGTGCTGTAGCATCAGGTTTTGAAGAACCGGATGATCCCAGATCGTCTTCCCCGCAGGCGCCGTCAGGGGCGCGAGATCGAGCGGGAAAGCGTCGAGAAGCGCTTGCGCATTGAATGCCTTAGGTACCCAGGTCCGATCGATCGCACCCATCAGGTCATTCCAGTCGGTCAGTTGATGGCGATCCTGTGTGTAAACGGGTAGTTCCGTCAGGCCCAGCCCGCGATAGAGGTCGATGAATCGGAGATCGAGATCGCAGTTGGCGTCCAGCTTTCGGACATTGAGTCCTTGATTTGGTCCGTGCGTCGGAAAATGCAGACACGGAATGCCATAGCTTTCGGCAAAGACGATGCCATGAAGGCTGGTGGACACGATGCGCTCACAGGCCAGAATTTCGTCGATTTTGTCTTTGATGGAGGTCATGCTGATCGGCGTCACCGTGTTGATGAGGTGGATGTCGTCCTTCAGGCTCTCCGGGATCGCATAACGCTGGAGTTCCTGCTTCAGGTGAGCCTCGGTATCGCGATCCGACAGCTCGGACAGGTGAACGATAACGCCCAGCTTCCATTTCTTTTTCGGCGTCGGCGCATAGAAGCGCGGCAGCAGCCAGACGGGGTCGCCATAGACACCGACGGTGCCCTCCGGCTTGCCCGTCAGCAGACGCTCCGACAGCGGGCCACGTGTCGCTGTCACATTGAACCCGGTCTCTCCGGCGACGGTGAAATCCTGTTTTTGGTCAGCTGCAGCTGATGGGTTTTTCCACGGCGATGCACCGGTTCCCCAGAACCAAACTTCGCCGCCTTCAAATCCATGGCCGATCGTCCCGACGCAGGCCATCCGCAGAGACGTCGATTTTGATGGGATGCGCTCGACATCACGTCCAGACAGAAGTGCTACCATCACAGCGCTGAGCGCATCACCGATGTTGAGATAATCCATGTTGGACGTGGAGCCAGCCCAGGACAGCGGAACCGTACCATGACGACGCACATATTCGGCCAAGCCGTTTGATTTCCCGCCTGTTGCCTGTGCTCTAAACGCCTTGAAGATCGACTTCACCAAGCTTCTCCTGAGATGCTGTCATGCCGCTTCGTACGGGCCCTTTCGCTTTTCTGCAAGACGGAATTGAATCCTCCTGAAGCAGAAATGCGTTTGAGCGCAGGCGGCCAGTTGTACGCAGCCGGATGACAAGACGCCTTATTGTCCCGTCGAACACAAAGCCGGGGTGAATTTAAACACCCCGGCCAATTTTCTCGCGACTTCTCCCGCCAGGCGAGCGAATGGATCGATGCACACGATTTTCTGTGGCATCCGGGCGCTGACATCGCGATACTCAAGTGACTGACCGACCGACAACGCGACCATGAGGAACCGACCACAACATGACGAAGAGCGGCTTGAAGGATAGCGGGGAGACTCATCCCTCCCAGCTGATAGATGCGAAAATAAGGGAGCTGAGCGATTGGCGTGGCGAGACGCTCGCGCGGGTCCGCGGCCTTGTCAGGCAGGCCGACCCGGAAGTAGTCGAGGAGTGGAAATGGAGAGGAGTTCCGGTGTGGTCCCACACCGGTATCATCTGCACCGGCGAGACCTACAAGAATGTCGTGAAGATGACCTTCGCCAAGGGCGCCGCGCTGGAGGACCCTAAAGGCCTCTTCAATTCCAGCCTCGAGGGCAACACCCGGCGCGCCATCGATTTCCACCAGGGCGACAAGATTGACGAAGAAGCGTTGAAGGCGCTGGTTCGTGCCGCCGTCGCACTGAACACCTCGGTGCAGACGACAATGCGCTCTCGAAGAAAACCAAACAGCGCTTGAGCTGCTTCGTGGCGCACCTAACCTTGATTAGAGTCCGTCCCATTGAGGACGGACGAATGAATAAGCAGAGATTTACGGAAGAGCAGATTATCGGTGTTCTGCGAGAGCAGGAGGCTGGCGCGAAAGCGGCTGATCTCTGCCGCAAGCATGGGATTTCCGAGGCGACATTTTACAACTGGAATGCCAAATACGGCGGCATGGAAGTCTTCGAAGCGAAGCGGCTGAAGGCGCTTGAGGAAGAGAACGCCAAGCTGAAGAAGCTGCTCGCCGAGCAAATGCTGGATGTGGCCGCTCTTCTCTCTTGGAAGTTCAGCATAGCGGCCATTCCCTTTCGCTCGATGTCTCCCGATTGGCGTGCCGCATCGCCGATGTTCCTCCCCAGGTGGCCTGGTGGTTCGCTTTCATGAAGACGTACCAAGCCACCAATCCCCATAACCGCTTTGCCCTGCCGCTTACGCGCTGAAATCAGGCCGAATTGCTCGCTCGACCGGACGTTCTCGGTTCTGGAACCAGATTATAAGGAGCACACTGACGTTCGCTCGACCAGTTTACAAGGCACAACGCGACTGCTCGGAGGAGCCTTGCTTCCCGCCACCACGCTATTCAACAATTCCGCGCCTTCCCGACCTAAATCGTAATAAGGTAAGGCCGCGGTGGTCAGTTGCGGCTTCAGCGCCAGGGAAACCGTGCGAAAATCGTCAAAGCCAACAATACTGACATCCTCGGGGATGCGGAGACCCAATGCCATTGCCGCGATGTAGATTTGGATGGTCATTTCGTCATTGCCGCTCATGATTGCAGTCGGTCGATCTTTTTGTTGTAACATCTCTGTCGCAACGGCATAAACGTAGTTCTTCTCCGCTCCAACCGGTCCTTCCATGCCCAGGCGGATACTGAGGTCGCTCTCTGCAAGACCAAAGTCTCCAGCGGTTTTCCGGAAGGCATCGAGTCGCAGTTGCGCACCCAACAAGATGGGATTGAGCCGGATGTAGCCGATCTTTCGATGCCCCCTGTCAAGCAGATAGCGGGTAAGATCTTGCGCGCCCTGGTAGTCATCAGGCACGATCGACGGTAACAGTTCGTTCGTCTGAGGCGTGCAGTTGATCATCACCGTGGGGATGCTGACATCGCCGGTTTCGGGGTCGACGATGCGATGAAACATCGTTACGTAGAGAACACCGTCGATGCGATGGGATTGGAACATCTTCCAAATTTCCGCCTCCCGCTCGGACGCGCCGCCGGTGTTTGCCATCAGGATAGTCTTTCCGTTTGCATTTGCCCAATCCTGGACTCCGCGAACGATATCCACCGAGTAGGGCGTGGTCGACACATAATCCGTGATGATGCCGAATGTGTTGGAGCGACTTGAGCGGATGAGGCGCGCGGCCATGTTCGGCACGTATCCGAGGTCTCGAATGGCCTTTTCTACCCTCTCCCTTGTCTCCTCGGTCACATAAGGTTCGCCGTTAATCACCCTAGAGACAGTTTTGTTCGAAACCCCCGCCACTTTCGCGACGCTGACTATGCTCACCATGTCCGCAAATCTCCGTGTTGAGATTCGTTTTAAACCAGACGCATGACAACGTCGACATATTTTTCTGACAACGTCGACATTCCGTATTGACAACGTCGTCATACGAAGATTACCTTCGCATCAAGAAGGAGGCTCAGCGCAAGTGCCACGAGCCAGATGGGAGGAATTGATGAAGAAATTGCTTGGTGCTAGCGCACTCGCGCTTGTTTTTATGGCCGCTACTGTCAATGCGGAAACCATCAATATTTTGGTCGAAGGCGGCGGCGAAATGCTGCAGAAGGCGGTAGCCGAGAAGTTTACCGCCGAGACCGGCATCGAGGTGAAGTTCACCGTCGTCCCCTATCAGGGTGTCTTTGACAAGTTCTCAGCCGAGATCGCTTCCGGTTCGTCGGCCTTCGACGTGGTGACAATTGATGTCGTGTGGAATGCGAAGTTTGCAAGCCATGTCGAAGATCTCTCACCTCTTTTCACCGATGCGATTCGGGCAGATTTGCCACCTGCTTTACTTGCAGACGCAAAGGTGGGTGACAAATTGATCGGCATGCCCGGGTGGGCAAACGCCGAGATCGTCTTCTATCGCAAGGACCTCTTCGATCAAGCGGAGGAAAAGGAGGCGTTCCAGGCAAAGTACGGCTACCCCCTTGCTCCTCCCACGACCTGGCAGCAATGGCGCGACATCGCAAAATTCTTTACGCGTGACAAGGACGGTGATGGCAAGGCCGATTTCTGGGGCACCGACACCATTGGCACGTTTTCAGAGGAATGGATGGCGCATGTGCTGCAGGCGGGTTCGCCCGGCGTGATCCTCGACAAGGATGGGCAGGTCATCATCGATAACGAGGCACACAAGAAGGCACTGGAGTTCTACATCGCGCCGCACTGCACAGATCACTCAGTCCCGGAAAACGTCAATGAAATCGGCTGGGGCGAGGCCCAGAACCTCTTCTACCAGGGCAAGACGGCGATGATGAAATTCTGGGGTCACGCCTACAAGATGACGCCCCCGGACTCCAAGGTCAGCGGCAAAGTTGGCGTCGCGCCGATGCTGGCTGGCGATGCTGGAATCGCAGCCATTCCCGGTCCCTGGTACAACGTTGTTCCGTCGACCTCCCAGAACAAGGACGCCGCGAAAAGGTTCATCGCTTTCGCGATCGCCAACAACGCTTTGGGCATCGAGGCCCCACTCGGTCTCGCCGCGACGAATTCCGCTTATCGCAGCTATGCCGGCAAGCCCGGTTATGAGCATTTCACCCCGCTTCTTGAAACACTGAGTGCTCCTGCGACGCAAGGTCGGCCGATGAACGAGAAATATCAGGAAATAGTCGACGAAGCTGTGCTACCCGCGGTGCAGCAGGCACTCACCTGTAAGGCGGATGTCGGTGAGGTCCTCACGGAAGCGAAGGAAACGATTGAGGACATCCTCAACTAGCCTCGGACATTCCTCAACATCGCGGGGGGACAATATGCCACCCGCAGTCCTCAGCTTTCGGAGACGGACATGTCGGGTGAAGACCGATTCGTGTTTTGCATGCTCGCGCCTGCGGCCGCCATCCTTGGCCTGCTGGTCGCCTATCCTGTGGGGCTCCTGGTATTCGATTCCTTTTTCAAGGTCGATACGATCACGCCCCATATACGCGAATGGGTCGGCCTGCAGAACTATTTCGATGCCTTGACTTCGAAACGCGTCGTGGAAAGCGCTCTGCGGACCGTTCAGTATTCAGTCTTCGCGCTGTTCTTCGAGTTTACGTTTGGCTTCTGTGCGGCGCTGCTTTTTTCGGCGCTTGCCGGTCAATCGCGGTGGCATCGCACGATCTTCGCTCTGCCGTTGATGGTTCCGCCAATCGTCGCGGGTCTACTGTGGCGATTTCTGCTCGTCGGCAATATCGGCATTCTGAACTACGGGCTCGTCCGTTTGGGTCTCATAAGCGATCCAGAAGCGATCGCATGGTTGTCCAGCGAAGATATCGTCATCTATTCCGTTTCCTTTGCCGACATCTGGCTGACGACCTCCTTTGTCGCACTTGTGTCCTATGCCGGGCTGACGAACATCCCAAAGGACCTGCTGGAGGCAGCACGGATCGACGGGGCGAATGCGCTCAAGCGCTTCTGGCATGTCACTCTTCCTCTGATGCGGCCGGTGATCGCCGTCGTCGTGATCGTGCGGGGTGTGGATGCTGCAAAGACATTCGACTTGATCTGGATACAGACACAGGGTGGTCCCAGTCATGCTTCTGAGGTGTTCTCGATGAACATCTACCAGCGCATGGTTCGGTTCGGCGATCTGGGCGAGGCTTCCGCGTCCGGAACTTTGTTTCTCATAGTCATGATGATCTTGGCGGCATTCTCCTATTGGAAGATATGGAGGCCGGTACATGCATAGAGCTGCACGCCTCAATGTCAGCGGAGTCCTGATCAACGCGGCAGCCCTCGTGCTGGTGCTATCCTACGCGCTGCCTTACATTTATCTCCTGATGACCTCCATAAAGCCGGCGGCTGATGTCCAGCAGATCCCGCCGAGCTTCTTTCCGGCTGTCGTATCGTTCGAGAACTTTCGCGAAGTGCTGCGGTCCTCAACCTTGCCGAGAGCCTTCGTCAATTCGCTCACCGTCGCGGTGCTGACGACTGCTCTCTCGCTGTCAGTGGCCGTTACTGCTGCTTACGTTGCCACGCAGTACCGGCGCCGGGTCACCACCATTTTCCTACTCTTCGCACTGGTGACCCGTATGGTGCCGTCGGTGGCGCTGGGAGTGCCGCTGTTCCAGCTTTTGAAGTCGCTGGGTTTGCTCGATACAATTCCAGGCCTGGTCCTCGCTCACACGTCGGCCGCGGTACCACTGGCGCTGCTACTCATGTCCGCCTTCTTCGAGGGGGTACCGAAGGAGCTCGAAGAAGCGGCGCGCATGGATGGCTGCACACGATTCCAGGCGTTTCGAAAGATTATCCTTCCAGTCATGACCGGGGGCATGGCGGTCACCGCGCTCTTTACCTTCATCACAAGCTGGAACGAGTTCCTCTACGCGCTGCTGTTGACGTCGGAGGCGACCAAAACGGCTCCGATCGTCATCGCCGAATACAATTCGGTCTATGGGCTTGCCTGGGGCGCGATGACAGCTGCGGCCGTACTCTACTCGCTGCCGGTCATCATCGTAACGCTCGCACTTCAAAAACAAATCGTCGGCGGCCTGACTTTCGGCGCTGTAAAGGGATGAGGAAGGCAAAGGCATGGCCGGCATAGAACTATGCAATATCAACAAGGTCTACGGAAACAGCTTTCACGCTCTGCACGATCTGAGCTTCGACATCAGGGATGGCGAGTTCATGGTTTTCGTCGGTCCGTCAGGATGTGGAAAGTCGACGGCACTCAGGATGATCGCTGGCCTGGAGAGCATTACTAGCGGTGAACTCAGGATCGGTGACAGATTAGTCAACGATGTCGATCCCAAGGATCGCGACATCGCCATGGTCTTCCAGTCTTACGCGCTATACCCGCACAAGACAGTGCGAGAGAACATTGCCTTTCCCTTGCTGATGGCAGGCCTGCCGAAGACCGAGATTGCCAGCCGCGTAGACGAAGCCGCACGCATCCTCGAACTGACGGCTTTGCTCGACCGCAGGCCGGCACTTCTTTCAGGAGGCCAGCGTCAGCGTGTCGCCATGGGACGAGCGATCGTCCGCAAACCGGCGGCATTCCTGATGGATGAACCGTTGTCGAACCTCGATGCCAAGCTGCGCGTGCAGATGCGCGCCGAGATCGCCAGCCTCCAAAGAAAACTGAATGTCACTACGATTTACGTGACCCACGACCAGGTCGAGGCGATGACGATGGGTGACCGCGTAGCTGTCATGAAAGGCGGCGTGCTGCAGCAAGTCGACACACCGCAAAACCTGTACAATCGCCCTGACAATGTCTTTGTCGCCGCTTTTATCGGATCGCCCTCGATGAACTTGTACGAGGCCGTTCTGAATGGAACGACACTGACCTTGGGCAGCAACAGTTTCGAAATCCCTGACCGGGTTTTCGAATACCGCCCCTCCCTCGGCGGTGCGTCTAGCCGTCGGGTCATTGTCGGTATCCGGCCCGAGCACATGAACGACGCCGCAATCCGGCCTTCTTCGGCCGAGATCTCGGCGCCGGTCACTCTTGTCGAGGCGCTAGGTTCTGAATCCATGGTGCATCTGAATATCGACGCACCTCGGGTGGATGCTGGCGACCCGGATGCCGTTGCCGACATCGGCAGCAAAAAAGCTGCTGTAGCCCGTTTTTCTCCGAAGAGCCTCGTACGCGCAGGTGACATCGCGCGCATCGCTGTCGATGCCGAAGAACTTCACTTCTTTCAACCCGACAGCCGCACCAGCATCTGGTGATGGTTCGCGGACTTTTGTTCCAAACCCGAGCGAGATAGCCGGCTTAACGCGTATCCCAGGCGGCTTTCGCACGACAAGCCCGTCAAGAACATCGGTCAGGAAATGGCCGAGGAGAGATGAACAATGGCAAGTGAAAACTTTTACGACGTAACATGCTACCCCGCAGGAAACCCCTATGAGGATATCGGATCGGTCATCAACAGCATCATTGCGGATATTAAGAGCAGGCAAGCGGTTCCCGACCTGAATGATGGCGGAAAACCTGGAGCAGTCATCTATATACCACCAGGCGATTATCGTCTTGTCACTCAAGTCTTCATAGACGTGAGCTATCTGAAGATTGTGGGCTCTGGACATGGTTTTACGTCTTCGAGCATCCGTTTCAACTCACCCGCAAACGAACTGGCACAGTGGCGTGAAGTGTGGCCGGGCGGAAGTCGCATACTTGTGGACATTTCTCCAGAGGCCGCCGATGGTGAGGCTGCTGGAGCCGCCTTTTATGTGAAGCGCGCCGGAAATCCTCGTATAAGCTCCGTGGAGTTTGCTGACTTTTGCATCGATGGCCTGCACTTCATTGACGATGGTTCGGAGCAAAATGATGCGGAAAATACATACAAGAATGGCAAAACGGGAATTTATGTAGGCAGCGCCAATGACTCATTCCGGATAACTGGGATGGGTCTAATCTATCTGGAGCATGGCGTTACTGTTCATGACGCGGATGCGCTGGCGATAGACAACAATTTCATTGCGGAGTGCGGCAACTGTATCGAATTGAAAGGTATGGGGCAGGCCTCAAGAATAGCAAATAATTTTGTCGGAGCCGGATATCGGGGACACTCCATCTACGCTGAAAACTATGGTGGCATTCTAGTATCCTCAAACAATGTATTCCCCCGAGGAGCTAGCAGTGTCTATTTTTCCGGCGTGGTGCGTTCTTCGATCACAGGAAATAGATTCCATTCCTTTTATCCCGGAATGTTGGTTTTTGCCGCCAATTGTTGCGAGAACTTGGTCTCCTCAAATCACTTTTTGCGAGATCGCGAGCCATGGGCGCCCATGCAGAAGTACGATAACGGCCTGGATGATCTGTTTGGACTTTTGCAAATTGATGGCAGCAACAATTCTGTAATCGCGAACCACATTTCGGAAACAATAGATGCTCAATATATCAAACCTCTCGCCGTAAAGCCTGTGATAATTAATGTTGTTTCCGGCAGCGGCAATTACATAGCCAATAATCACATTGTGGCAACGACCGAAATATCTCAAATCAATGATGCACAAAACAGCGCCTGCTTTTCAACACAAGTTGGGGCGCTGCTTTCAACTGACAATTTGAAGGTACTCGAAGTAACGACAGTATTGGTGAAAAAGGGGTTGGTACGGAATACCGTCCTAGATTCAGGCAGTGACGAACAGGTTGAGATGGACAGAACAATGAATGCATTTAGGGGCACTCCAGTTCCTAGGCAATAGTTGGCAGTTTCAATGTAGACCGAGGGGAACCTAGATCGTCTCTCGAAAATTCAGTGACTATTCGGAGTTGTGTTCATGACCAACCAAATGGAAAACGGGAAGGTGGCCCGTTGATGAAGCAAAACCTATTCCTGCCCTCGGGTTACCGCTTGGAATTTTGGGCCGCGGGCGACGGCTTTTTTCGTATCAACATTGATGGCAAAACCGTTTGGCAGGTTCCGGCATCTTCCATCCATCCGGAGTTTTTCACGTATCACCACAGGGAAGCTTGCGAGGTCACCATTGTTACCAATGCGCCGGACGCTGTTCTTTGGGCATATGGATATCAGCCTCAAACCGTCAACGAGACCGGTATAACAGTGTTTGAATTTTCGGAAAGAGGGATCCTTCAACGCACCGGTGCGGAAATTGAAGATTGGCTTCGGTCCGATCCGGCTCGTCCTGCGCTCCATTTCTCGCCGATCCGGCATTGGATGAACGACCCCGTAGGTCTCTGCAAGATCGGCGAGCTATGGCACCTCTTTTATCAATTCCATCCCAGCGGCAGTGATTGGGGACCGATGCACTGGGGACATGCGACGAGCCGTGAGCTGGTCAATTGGCTTCACATGCCGGTATTTCTGCATCCAGAGCAGAACCTGTGGCGTCTCGGCGCCACAGGTGGTGCATTTTCCGGCAACGCCTTTCGGGATCGAGATGGGAGCCTGATGTTCTTTTACACCGAGCGCCTGCCCGCCTATGACCTTTTCAAAGGTTATCGGGAGATTCAGAAAATAGCGCGCCCAGATCGGCGGATGATCAAGGCGGAAGGCATTGTGACGGTGTTGGAGGAGCGTCCCCACGGGGTCGAGCACGACTTTCGAGATCCAAAGGTTTGGTGGGACGACGCAGCCAACGCCTATCGCATGATACTCGGCGCGTCGATCGAGGGCGATCCCGCTGTCTTGTTGTTCGGCTCCGGCGATGGCCTCGATTGGCAGTATCTTAGGCCGCTCTACCGCGCGCCGGCGAACTTCCGCCAAGAAGGCGCACGTGCGGTAGAATGCCCGGATTTCTTTCCGCTGGAGGACAAGTGGGTTTTGGTGATGGGCTTTGTTGGCCACGTCGAGCCACGAACACGGCGCCACAATCTTCTTTACGCGCTGATCGGTGAGTTGAACGACGGCCATTTCGTGCCCGACACGCCGGAACTGCAATTGCTGGATTTCGGGACTGACTATTACGCGATGCAGAGTTTCGAGGCCGATGGACGTCAGATCGCGTTTGCCTGGCTTTTCAACTGGGAATACCGCAAGCCCGAAGGTTCATCCTATTCCGGCGAGATGTCCCTGCCGCGCGTTTTAAGCCTGAGCGAAGACAAGAAAAAGCTGCTCATGCTGCCAGCGATTGAAGTCGACGAGCGCTGTGCCGCCGACCCTGTATTTGAGAACCAAAATGGCCAATACTTGCTGCCGAAAGCTCCCATTGAAATCCGGCTTGCGGGGCCGCTCGAAGGCAGCAAGCTTGTCGCGACGAAAGGTGGCGAGCTTGCTTTCGAGGTGAGCGTTGCCGACGGCATCCTTTCGATTCGCCTTGCCCAGGACGACGGTTCACTCCACTATGTGGCGGAGCTCGGCGAGGCGAAAGACCTTCGTCTTTTTCATGACTTCGGAATCGTCGAGATATTCGCCGACGGCGGAGCGGTTTGTGGAACGCGCCGCGGCTACGTGAATATTGACCCCGATCGCCTGGAAATCTCGACCCCTGCATCAACGCAGGTGCTTGGAAGGTATACGAAACGATTCTCTGCTGTGGCGAAGCGCTGATTGACATGATCCCGGCGTCGACAATCGACGGAGGCAGGTATTGCCAGTTTTGTTCCACCGGCTCTGGCGAGTCGCAGCCAAGAACAATAGTGCTGATTGCGGGATGGGCAGTGACAAACCGCAAAGCCACTTCTGGCAAGGCGACGTTGTGGGCGTCTTCCGCGACTGCAGCAACCCGCCGCACGACGCTCTCGCGAGCTTTGGCATAGTCGTAAGTGCTCATGGCTTTGCGAGTGCCGCTACCGAGAATTCCCGAGTTGAAGACACCGGCTGCGATAACCTTGATACCCTTCGACATCATTAGGAAGGAACTCCTCAAGGGCGCTAATGGTCGATCAGCGTGTAGCGGCCTGCAACAAGGCAGCAATCGAGATCAAACTCCCGAGGCGGCTGTCGAGATCATCAAGAGCGCCAAGATTGACTCGGTCACCCGCGTGTCGCCGGGCACTACCGGCTCCGGAGCATCGCAACCCGCCATTATCCTCGATCCGATCGCCATCACGCGAGACAACCTCGACCACGTCGTGCAGGCCGGCTGGATTTCGAAGGATGTGCTGTGCAAGGCGTGACCGAAAATCCGCCACCGCCGCGGCTTCCAACTCCTTGGCCTAACAGCAGCCCGGGGCGTGCAGCCAGCGGTCAGCTGACATTCTTCAGGTAAAGCGAGAGCAGCTGTGTTTGGGAGGAGATGCCGAGTTTGCGATAGACGTTGCGGCGGTGGACCTTCACCGTTCCGGTCGAGATGTTGAGCTTCAAGCCGATCGATTCCGATGAGTGCCCCTGTAAAACGAGCTCGACGATGGCAGTCTCCCGGCTCGTCAAATTGAGATCCCGCCAGACGGTTTCCGCTGGCGGGACAGTCTCGTTCTCGCCCTTCCTGCGCCGGCTCCTGCTGCCGGCCACCAGTTGCGTATCGAAGCGAGAGGCGAGGCCGGACCAATAGTATCTCACCATGTTTGCGACCAGCGCCTCGACCTTCTTCAGCATAGCAAATTCCGCAGGCGGAAAAACCCCGGTCTTCTCGCGCCGCATCAATGACAGGACGATGGTGACGTCCTCGTCGGCATTGACGAAGAAGCCGATCTCCTCGGCCAAGCCGGTCTGAACATAATAGGTTCGGTAATATTCGCTGGAAAAGAAGCGATCCGGCGCCAGCTCCCGCATCCTGAGCACGCCTTCGCGGCGTTCGCGCGCCGTGTGGTAGAAGGGATCCAGCAAATAAGGGCCAGCCTGGTAGAGCGTGACGAAAACGACATGTTCTTGGGGATCGAAGGTACTGTAGAGATCGATCGGCCGCTCCTTGCCTCGGTAGGCGAAAACGACCACGTAGTCGAACCGCACCAGCGCCGCCATCATCTGACGGAACGTCTCTCCGAATTCGGCATCCGCCATCGTCGATCGGCCGATCATGGCATTGAAGGCGGCAAACAGCCCTTCAAGGTCGGTGCTCATGTGACGGATCTCCTCTTCCGCCCTGCGCATTCAGCGCAGCCCTTATATACACCTCCCACGAACCATTCTGCGCGAAAATACCTCTTTCGGGGTATATACCTCGCGAGAAGCTCAGGCTTACTCTTTCCTTAACGACGGTGGCAATAAGGCGGCGATAGACTGCCATTCCAAACCAACCGCAGGGAACAGACGTGGCATCCGCTTCGACGAACGATATCGAATTCCGTTCGGTCACAAAGAACTATGGCGTTGTGACCGCTGTGACGGACATTAATCTTACTGTGCCCAAGGGTGCCTTTCTGGCACTGCTCGGACCTTCCGGCTGCGGCAAGACGACCTGCCTGCGTATGATCGGCGGCTTTGAACAGCCGAGCGAAGGCGCCGTGCTGATCGACGGGCGCGAGATGAACGGAGTTCCGGCCTATCGGCGTCCGGTCAATATGGTCTTCCAGCACTACGCGCTGTTTCCGCATTTCAATGTCGAGCAGAACGTCGCCTATGGGCTCAAGCAGATGCGCCCGAAGATCGCGGCAAAAGAGATCGACAGGCGCGTCGCCGAGGCGCTCGAAATGGTCCGGCTCGGCGGTTTTGCCAAACGGCGCATCCATGAAATGTCGGGTGGGCAACAGCAGCGTGTGGCGCTTGCCCGCGCCATCGTCAACCGCCCTTCGGTATTGCTCCTCGACGAACCTCTGGCTGCACTCGACAAGAAGCTGCGGTCGGCCATGCAGATCGAGCTGCAAACCCTGCAGCGTGACCTCGGCATCACTTTCGTTCTTGTGACCCACGACCAGGAAGAGGCGCTTTCGATGGCCGACGTTGTCTGCGTGATGAGCGCCGGCCGCATCCGTCAGCTCGGCAGCCCGCAGGAAGTCTATGACCGGCCTGTAGATCTTTTCGTTGCCGATTTCGTCGGCAAGACGAACCGTATCGCCGCGGCAATGGAAGCCGATGGTACGACGCTCAGGCTGGCGGATGGCTCAGCAATCGCCAGCGGCAAGCGGCTGGCATCGGGCGACGTTATCGCGGCTCTCCGTCCCGAGGCGATCCATCTGACGCGCAAGGCTGCGCCATCAGGCACATCGTTCAAAGGAACCGTGACGCATCGCATCTTCCTCGGCTCGTCTGCCGAATATGCGGTCAGCGTTCCGGGGCTTGGCGACTTCCTGATTACGGCAGACCGCCGCAGCATGAACGAGAGCGATCTTGTGGAACCGGGCGAGGAGGTTTTCCTCGGTTTCGACCCCGCCGCCATCCATGTCTTTCCAGCATCGAATGCATAAACCAAAACAAGGGAACAGCATCATGAGCAAGGATTATAAGGACAATCTGCCCATTTCCGCCGAAGGCTTCATGGACGAGTTCATGCGCCTGAAGCGCGGCTCCGTCAGCCGCCGCCACTTCCTCGGCGTTACGGGCCTCGGTCTTGCGACCGCCGTGCTGTCGCGCTTCCCGGGCGCGCTGTCGACGCCTGCCTATGCGGCCGAAGATCTGGGCACGCAAATGTCGATCGCCACATGGCCGAACTATCACGACCCGGCAACATTCGAAAACTTCAAGGCGGCAACCGGCGTTGCCGTCGAGGTCAACGTCTTCGGTTCGAACGAGGAAATGCTCGCCAAGCTTCAGGCCGGCGCTTCCGGTTGGTCGCTCTTCGTGCCGACCAACTATACGATCTCGACCCATCACAAGCTCGGTCTGATCGAAGAACTCGACCTTTCGAAGATCCCGAATTTCAGCCAGGCAACCGAAAATCCGCGCTTCACCAAGGAAGGACAGATCGACGGCAAGACATATGCCGTGCCGAAGAACTGGGGCACGACCGGCTTTTCCGTCAACACATCCAAGATCAAGACCAAGCTTTCCAGCTGGAAGGACTTCTTCGAAATCGCCCAGACGGAAGCCGATGGCCGCGCCATGGTGCATGATTATCAGCTGACTACGATCGGCAGCGCGCTCGTCTCGCTGGGCTATGACTTCAATTCGATCAAGGCCGACGAGCTTGCCAAGGCCGAAGAGCTGCTGATCAAGGTGAAGCCGCATCTCTTCGCGATCAATTCCGACTATCAGCCGTCCATGCGCTCGACCGATGCATGGCTCACCATGTGCTGGACCAATGACGGCGCCCAGCTCAACCGCGACATGCCGGAGCTTGCTTATGTCCTCGGCACCGACGGCGGCGAAATCTGGACCGACTATTATGCGATCCCCAAGGATGCGCCCAATAAGGCCGCCGGTTACGCGCTGCTCAACTACCTCATGGACCCGCAGAATGCGGTGAAGGAGCATATCGCCAACGGCGCACCGAGCACCGATAGCCGCGTCATTGCGCTGCTGCCCAAGGAGGTAACATCGAACAAGATCGTCTATCCGGACGAAGCGGCACTGACACCGCTGGAATTCGGCGCCGCCGTGACACTCACCGACCCGGGCCGCGCCGAATTGATGGCGCGCTTCAAGTCGGCGTAAGTCTATCCCGCATCCCGGCTTCCCCCGCCCTGTAGCTGCGGAAGCCGGTTCAGCTTCGTGATCCGGTAGATGAAGACCCAGCCATGCCCCTGCCCCACGCCACCAAACGGCGCCTGATCACCGCGGCCCTCGTCGGCCCGGCCAGTGTCTGGCTGTTCGTCTTCCTGGTGCTGCCCTTCATCGCCATCATCGTCTTCGCCTTCGGCGAACGGGCGCCGGAAGGCGGTTATCAGGCGGCTTTCACCTTCGAACAGTTCGCCAATCTTGGCGCGCGCTCGGCAGCCTTTGTCAATACGCTGATCCTGGCACCGATCGGGGCCGCAGCCTGCCTCATCGTTGCCTACCCGGTCGCCTATTACCTTGCGGTCAAGGCGAGCCCGCAGCGCCGGCTGTTGCTCGTCTCTCTTGTCGTCGTGCCCTTCTGGACCAGCCTGCTGGTGCGCACCTATGCCTGGATGTATCTGCTTGGCGCGCGCGGCATTCCGCATCTGTTCGAATTCGTCGGCATCGAAAACGTCAGGCTGATCAATACGCCCGGCGCCGTGCTGCTCGGCATCGTCTACGGCTACCTGCCGCTGATGATCATGCCGATCTATGTCAGCCTGGAAAAGCTGGATCGCCGGTTGCTCGAAGCCTCGGCCGATCTCGGTGCTAAGCCGATCTCGACGTTTTTCGGCATCACCCTGCCGCTATCGCTTCCGGGCGTGATGACCGGCGTTGCGCTGGTCACGATTCTGCTTCTCGGTGAATATTTGATCCCGCAGCTTCTCGGCGGCGGCAAGGTCTTCTTCATCGGCAATGCGCTTGTCGATCTCTTTCTGCAATCGCGCAACTGGCCTTTCGGATCGGCGATTGCCGTCACATTGGTTGTCGTCGTTGTCATCGTGCTGCTTGTTGCCATGCGTATCGCCTGGCGCGTTGCCGGTACCCGGCAGGTGGATCTCATCTGATGCGCGCACTCGTCACTTTCGTCTATCTCTTCCTTTACACGCCGATTGCGCTCGTCGTGCTCTTCTCCTTCAATGCGGGCCGCAATGCCAGCGAGTTCACCGGCTTCTCGACGCAATGGTATGGCCGGGCGCTGTCGAATACCTTTCTGATGGAAGCGCTGCGCAACAGCCTGATCATCGCGGTCACCAGCGCCGCACTCGCAGCGGTCTTTGGCACCATGGCTGCTATCGGCATGGAGCGGCTCGGCGCCCGGACGCGTGCCATCTTCGACGGGCTCTTTGCGGCGGCGATCGTCGTGCCGGGCGTCGTCATCGGCATCGCGACGCTTGTTGCACTCGTCGAGGTCTTCGGCTTCATCAATCCCGTCATCGCCGCCCTCTGGCCGGGCGATCAGCCTCCGAAGCTCGCGCTGGGCTACGGCTCGATCATTGCCGCGCACGGGCTGTTCACCATGGCGCTGGTGACGATGATCGTGAAGGCCCGTATCGCCAGCCTCGGACGCGATATCGTCGAGGCCTCCAGCGATCTCTACGCAACACCCTTCACGACGTTCCGGCAGATCGTGCTGCCACAGATCATACCGTCGATTCTGGCGGGTTTTCTGCTCGCCTTCACCTTTTCCTTCGACGATTTCATCATCGCCTTCTTCGTGGCCGGCTCGAAGACAACGCTGCCGATCTACGTCTTCGCCTCCATTCGCCGCGGCGTGACGCCCGAAATCAATGCGATCGCGACGATGGTGCTCGTCGCCTCGCTCGTCCTTATTTTCATCGCGCGCTTCCTGATGCGCGAAAGGACAACGACAAACTGACCGGGGGAATGCCATGATACTGAGAGATCGCATTGCAATCGTCACGGGCGCAGGCTCGGGCATCGGTCAAGCCGGCGCACAGATCATGGCGCGCGAAGGCGCCCATGTGATCGTTGCCGATATCAACTTCGAGAATGCCGAAGAGACGGTCGAACTGATTGCCGAAGCCGGCGGCAATGCCGAAAGCCTGGTAGTCGATGTGACCGACGACAGGGCGCTCGAAACCGGCATTGCCGCTACTGTCGCGCGCCACGGCCGGATCGACATTCTGCATAATCACGCAGGCGCACAGGTGGCAGGTGATCTGGAGCAGGTTGCAATCGACGGCTTCGACAAGTCCTGGAGCCTGAATGTGCGGGCGCACTTCATGGCCGCGCGTTTCGTCATGCCGATCATGAGGAATGCCGGCAAAGGCGTGATCCTGAACACGTCATCATCATCAGGTGTGCTCTATGACCGCGAAATGATCGCCTACACGACGACCAAACATGCTGTCATTGCCATGACCCGTCAAATGGCGGGCGACTATGCGAAGTTCGGCATTCGCGTGAATGCTCTTTGCCCCGGATGGGTTGACACGCCATTCAATGCACCGTTCATCGCGCAGATGGGTGGACGCAGCGCCATTGAAGGCTACATCGCCGAGAAAGTGCCGCTCGGCCGCTGGGCGGATGTTTCGGAGATAGCCGAACCGATCCTTTTCCTCGTCTCGGACCGCTCGTCCTACATGACGGGGCAGATCCTTGTCGTCGATGGCGGCGAGACCGTCGTTTAGACTTGACCACCCGATTGTTACCGGGGGAATATGTCTTGACACGCGGTCGAGCACGTCAGCCAGATAGGCCCGCGGATCGAGGCCACTCATCTTGGCGCTTTCTATGATCGTCATGGCCCGTGCCAGGGTCTCTGCTCCGGTGTCAGCACCAGCGAAGTGCCAATTTCGGCTCCCGACTCCCACACGACGCAATGCTCGCTTGGCAGCATTGTTATCGATTGCGACACGGCCGTCTTCCAGGAACAGGCAGAATGGGGAGCACCTGCTCAAGCCGTATCGGAAAGCGCCCGCTAGATCGCTCTTGCCGAGAATACCGGTTAGTTGCAATCGCATCGAAAAATCTCAAACTATTTGCCATCACCTGCCGGAACGGGCGCATTCTTATGATTAAATGCCAACGACACAGGCGATTGCTGGTCAGGCTTGTTGAAGAACAAGGCCTCAGGCCGATGCGGATCACCACCGACAAACTGCGTTCATATGGAGCGGCAAAGCGGGATGTAATGCCTAGGCATCTTTCGGCAGCACTGAGCGAACCCTTGCGATGAAGACATGGAAGTCTCTCATGAACGTGCGAAGAAATTCGGCGGTGGAGTCGTTCGTCACCTCGCCGTCATCTGTAATCAGTCCCGGTGTGAACTGAATGTAGGCTTCCGGGGCATTCATCTGGGGAGAGTTGCAGAAACTGAGCACGCTGCGCAAGTTCTGCTGGGCGACGGCTGTGCCTATCGCGCCCGGCGACGTGCCGATCACCGCCGACGGCTTGCGTGTGAATGAGTTGGTTCCATAGGGGCGGCTCGCCCAGTCGATTGCGTTCTTCAGCCCGCCGGGGATCGATCGATTATATTCGGGCGTGACGAATAGCACGGCGTCGACGGCCGCGATTGCCGCCTTGAATATCCTGCCGGCCGGAGGGTAGTCGGCGTCATAGTCGTAGCTGTAGAGAGGCAGGTCCTCGAAGGATATCTCCGACATTTCAAGTTCCGGCGGGGCGAACCGCACCAACGCCTTGGCGAGCTTGCGATTGATCGAGCCCTTGGCGAGGCTGCCGATGAGATAACCTACTTTATGCGTGGTCATGGCGTTCTCCAATATCCCGCGTGATAACGGACCTATCATACGCGGGGATCATAAAAGGGTCTCTTGTTTATTGAGCGCAAATCATTCATCGCCGAGGAAGGTGACCGTCTCGGCGAGCGGGGCGCGGCCTGTACGGGCGTAACCCACCGCGGGGTCCTCGTACCCGATCGACATGCCGCAGAACAGGATGAGCCCATCCGGGGGTGACAGGGCCTCCGCGACCGTTTCGCGAACCTGCGACCACGCCATCTGCGGGCAACTGTGCAGACCTTCGGCGCGCAGCAGCAGCATGACGGTCTGCAGATACATGCCGACGTCGGCCCATTGCGGCAGGCCAAGGTCATGGTCGATGTAGCAGAACAGGGCTGCGGGGGCCCCGAAACAGTTCCAGTTGGCGATAGCTGCCCGCTGGCGCGCCTCCCAGTCCTCGCGCGCAATGCCGAGCGCGCTGTAGCGCTCCTTGCCGAAGGCGGATCGGCGCTCCCCGTACGGGGATTTCAGCTCGGGCGGGTACATCTCGTACTGCCGCTTGTCCCAGGCGTCGCCATGGGCCACGCGCTCGACGGCTGATGTCTTGAGCTCCGCCAGCGGTGCGCCGGTCACTACATAGGTATTCCACGGCTGGATGTTCGATCCTGATGGCGACCAGGCTGCGGCCGTCAGCACGCGCTCGAGAACCTCCCTTGCCACAGGCTTGTCCTTGAATCCGCGCACCGACCGGCGGCTTGTCACTGCCTCATATACGTCCATGCTCGCCTCCATCCTGACGGCCGTTCGTTTCGTCCCGTTTCCGATGTGGTTCATTACCTCCGTTCGCAATGGCGACGTAATCACACCGTGGTCTAGGAGGCTTACATCCAACGTCCATGTCCGCGAAGGACCGCAGGAACCCATGGTCAGTGCATCCGGGCCTTGCTGAGAAGCCCGCCGGACGGCCTCAGCTTGGCGCTTGCCGTTCCCTAGATATCCTCGAGAACCAACGGCGGAGCCAATGGTCATGATTGTTGTGGAGGTTTCGACCACTAGCGGAGTAGCCCGTCGCGCCGCGAACTCTTCCACGCTAGGCGGATCGGTTCAGACGAATATCAGCCTCGTGCATCGATACAGGCAGAGTTCCCCAGGCCCGGATCAACTCACCGATGGAATTGACCTCCATCTTACGCATAACATTGCTGCGATGCAGCTTGACGGTCACTTCGCTGATGCCGAGGTCGAAGGCGATTTGCTTGTTAAGGCGCCCGCGCGCAACTTCGTACAGAACCTCGCGTTCGCGGTGGGTCAGCATTTCAACACGTTCGATATTGCGTTTGGCAATCGCCGCTTCCACCCGTCGCGCGGCATCCATAGCAATACCTGCGATCACGGCGTCGAGCAGCGTTTGATCCCTTACCGGCTTGGTGAGAAAATCCACGGCGCCGGCTTTCATCGCCTCGACGGTCATCGGGATATCGCCATGTCCGGTCAGAAAAATGATCGGCTTGGGATTGCCGCTCTCGGTCAAATGGCGTTGCAGATGAAGTCCGCTCTCTCCCGGCATGCGCACGTCGAGAATCAGACAGCCGGGATTGTCCAGAATGTCGGCATCAAACAATTCGCGCGTCGATCCAAAACTGACGGATTGCAAGCCAGCCGACAGGATCAGCTCCGACAGCGCCTCTCGAACGGAGGCGTCGTCGTCGACAATGATGACAAGCGGTTGGTCCGTGACACCTCCTTGCGGCGACGACGATCCGCGCGGGAAACACTGGTCAATTCTCATCTCACCCTCCATTTCTCGATTTGTTTAAGGCATCGGCGATAGCCGCAAGCAGGGCCTGGGCATCGAAGGGCTTGCGGAAAAATCCACTGATACCCTGCGCCCTTCCCTGATCGGCTATTTCATGTCGACCCGTAATCAGGAACACCGGCAGTTCTGGACGTGATTTCTTAACCAGATCGCGAAGTTCAAACCCGTTCATGGCGGGCATTCCGATGTCCGTGATGAGCACATCAAGGTCCGCCAATCCGCTGCCGAGCAACGACGAGGCGGAGGGGAAGGCGCGAGCAAGGTAACCCGCCGATTCCAGCAGGTCGCCAACCGATTCAAGCAATCTTGGATCGTCATCGACGATTCCCACCACATGTCTTGTCTCATTCATGTTCATTCCCTTCCACCCGACGCGAGTGGGTAATCGGTACATCCAGTTTCTCCGCAATGCGCACCAGATCGGCGAGCGACGCCGCCGCCATTTTCAGCATCACATTTCGTCTATGGACCTGCAGCGTGACCTCGCTGATACCGAGCTTGGCTGCCGCTTGCTTGTTGAGAAGACCGCTCACGACGAGCGGCAGCACGTCGCGCTCGCGCGGTGTCAGATTGAAATACCGTTGCCTCAACGCGCCGAGATCTGAGCTATCCGCTCTTTGCTTTCGGTCCTCCGCTATCGCGGCCTGAATCGCCGCCAGGAGGTCGGCATCGCTGAAGGGCTTGGTCAGGAAGTCCACGGCTCCGCTCTTGATGGCACGCACCGAGGACGGAATGTCGCCATGGCCCGTAATGAAGACGATCGGCGGGTGGCCGCCTTGCGCGATTTGCCTTTGAAGGTCGAGACCGTTGATGTCGGGCAATTCGATATCGAGCACCAAACAAGCCGCGACATCCGGCTTGCTCGCGCACACATAGTCGCCGGCTGATCCGAACGCCATGGCGCGCATGCCATGAGATTCCAGGAGCTCGATGAGCGCCTCTCGAATTCGCTCATCGTCATCCACGATAAAGACGGCATAATCATCGCGTGTCATGGCGCGGCCTTCGCTTCCGCCGGCAAGGTGAAGATGAATGTTGCACCTTGCGCTCCGTTTTGCTCTGCCCACAATCGTCCGCCATGCGACTCGACGTTCGAGCGGCATATCGCCAGCCCCATGCCTAGGCCGTCTTCCTTCGTCGTGAAGAAGGCCTCAAACATTTTCTCCGGAAATTCGATGCCCGGGCCGCGGTCGCTGATTTCGGTCTGGATGAGGTCTCCGGTCCGGCGCACGCGTATCCCAAGCACTTTGTCGCTTGAGATGGTATCCATCGCCTCCATGCCGTTGCGCATAAGATTGACCAGGACCTGTTGAATCTGAACACGATCGATTACGATATCCGGCAGGCCGTTGTCGATATTGACGTCCATCCGCACGCGACGCCGCAGCGCCTCGCTGGTCATGAGTTTATGCGCCTCGTTGACGACGTCGGACAGCGCCGCAACGGTCCTGGTTTCCGCCGATTGCTTGAATAGGGCGCGAATACGGCTGACGACATCCGCCGCTGAGTTTGCATCCCGGACGATGCGCTCCACCGTTCGCTGCGCGCGTTCAATATTTGGCGGCGCGGCTGTGAGCCAGCGATGACAGGCATGGGAATTTGCCACGACCGCGGCCAGAGGTTGGTTGACCTCGTGGGCGATGGAAGCCGAGAGTTCCGCCAGACTGGCGGCTTGGCTCGCGCGCGCGAGGCTCTCCTGCGCTAGTCGCAACCTTTCCTCCGCCCGAACCTCGCCGTCAATATCCAGGCAGATAACATTCCACTGCACGATGGTGCCCTCGTCATCGCGCATCGGCGCGGCACGCGTCTCGACCCAGCGATATTCACCATCGAAACGCCGCAGGCGGTGCCTCCGCGCATAGGGCTCCCCCGTCGCCAGCGAATAAGCATAGTCCTCCTTGACGCCGGTGACCTCATCCGGATGAACGCCCGCGTCAAGCGTGCCCTCCAACCGGGACTTTCCGGTCCCGTCCAGCTCTTCGAGCTTGTAGCCAAGGAAGTCACGGAGCCGAGGATTGCGATAAACGGGCTCTCCGTCGGGCGCGGCACAGTCGATCATTGCCGGCAGCGTCTCAACAATCTGCCAGAGCGCGCGCTCTTTCTCACGCAGCGCCTCCTGAACGCGCAATTGATCGTCGATGTCATGCGAGAGACCAAACCATTGAACGATCCTTCCACTCTCATCTCTGAGTGGCTCCGCATTGCCTTGCATCCAGCGATAGACACCATCTGCACGCCGAAGACGGTACTGCTTGGAGAAGCTCTTGCCGGTGGTGAGCGAACGGTTGAGCGCCTCGCCAAGATCGTCCGCGTCATCCGGGTGGACGGCAGCTTCAATGATGGCTGCCAATCGGTCCGTGCTCGGCGTCTTCAAATCCGCCAGGTCCAGGCCCAGAAAGTCTACCAGCCGGCTATTGAAAAAGGTCGGCTCGCCGTCGGGGCTCAGACGCCAAAGAAGGCTGGGGACCATGCTTACCAACTGCGAGAGTTCTCGCTCGCGTTCCCGCAGCGCTTGCTGCGCGCGTACCTCGTCATCAATATCGATGGCAGCTGCGTACCATTGCACGATCTCTCCACCTTGATTCCGCAGCGGCTCCGCACGACCCTCCATCCAGCGATAAGCGCCGTCTGCACGACGTCGTCGATATCGTATCGTGTAGGGCTCACCGGTGAGGAGAGCATGGCCAAGAACCTCCTTCATACGGGGTCCATCCTCGGGATGAACGACTTGCCCTATCAGGGCCGACAAGCGAGTCCTGTCGAGATTGTCCCAACCCGCGACGTTCTCCAGCCCAAGAGATTCCAAAGTACGCTTGCTGAAAAAAGTTGGCTCGCCGTCGGGCGCCATACGTGCAATGTGAACCGGAACCATATCGACCAGCAGCGTCAGTTCCCGCTGCCGCTCCCGTAAGGCTTCCTGTGCGCGCACCTCGACCTCGATATCGAGAGCAACCGCGTACCACTGCACAATCGCTCCGCCTTGATCGCGTAGCGGCTCGGCCCGGCCCTCCATCCAGCGATATGCGCCGTCCGCGCGCCGCAGACGATATTTCCTGGAAAAGCTCTCGCCAGTGACGAGGCAGCGGTTGAGTTCATCGCCGAATTCTTTTGAATCTTCCGGGTGAATGGCGGCCGCGATCGCGGCCGCCAGCCGGGTCATTCCGGGCGTGTTCGTATCCGCTACGTCGATACCGAGAAAATCGCTCAGGCGCTTATTGAAGAAGGTCGGCTCGCCGTCTCGCGTCAGACTGGCGATAGCGACCGGAACAACGTCGACAAGGAGCGCAAGCTGTTGCTCGCTTTGCCGCAGCGCCTCTTCGGCCCGCATCTGATCGTCAATGTCATGGCAAATGCCATACCACTGGATGATACAACCGGCCTGGTCACGCATAGGCTCCGCCCGGCTCGACATCCATCGATAGCAGCTGTCCGCGCGACGCAGCCGATAGCGCATCGCGAAGCTGCCGCCGGTGGCGAGACTCTGTCGGAGGGTACTCCGGAACTCCGTTTGATCCGCCGGATGGACGACAGTCTCAATGAAGGCGTCCAGCCGGTTCATGCCGGGCTTGTCCATTTCCGCCGCATTGAGACCGAGGAAGTCGACCATACGTTTGTTGAAGAAGGAAAGCTCCCCATCCGGACTCAGTCGCCAGACGTGGCTCGGAACCATATCCACGAGTTGCGAAAGTTCGCGTTCCCGGTCTTGCAATGCGTCCTGCGCCCGCACCATGTCTTCGATGTCAACGGACACGCCGTACCACTGGACGATCGCGCCGAACTCGTTACGCAAAGGTTCCGCCCGGCTCTCAACCCACCGATGGGGGCCATTGGCCCGGCGCTGACGATATCTGCAAAGAAGAGACTCACCCGTCTCGAATGAGCGCGCGAAAGTCTCGTCCATGGCTACACGATCATCCGGATGGACGACGGTGAGGGATCGCGACCCGTCCGGCGCGATCAGATCCTTCAGAGTGACACCTGTGACATCCATGACCTGCTTGTTGAGATAGCATGGAATTCCTTGCGGCGTCGTACACCAGATGAGAGCGGGAACCGCGTCAATAAGCTGCTGAAGTCGGTGTTCACTTTCACGCACCGTTAGCAGTGCCAGCTGGTACTGACGGGATATGGCAGCCACGATGAGTGCGGACAATGCAGAAACTGCGAGAAAGAGCTGCAGCATGATCTGCTTTTCTCGCTGCGCCTCTGGACTGCCGGCAAACTGACTGGTGCCGGACAATGTGAAAACGGCCGTGACCAGGGCGAGCAAGATCAGCGTAACGACGGCGCCCTTGAACTCAAAGCGGACGGCCACCCAGAGAAGAGGCGGCATGATGATGTAGGCGAATGGCAGGTAGCCGCTCAGAGAAAAAGCGGCGACACCGAGAAAGATCAATCCCAGGACACAGAATTCCATCCATTGCGCGGTGGAGAGATGATCCTTACCGCGCCAGTTCTGCAGTGCGACGAGCATAAGCGGTGCGACGATCAGTACTCCCGTGGCGTCTCCGATCCACCACAGGGGCCATGCGGCGGTGAAGGTTTGCGATTGGATGCCAAACCAGGCAAGCGTCACGCTTCCCACGCTCGCGCCCACTATTGGCGCAACCCCTGCGCCTAATCCGACAAATGCGAGAACTTCCGGCAGGCTCTCCAGACGGGCCGGCCCCCTCAACGCCCGCTCGATCAGCCATGCGCCGGTCATCGCCTCAAGGGCGTTGGCGACGTAGATCAGGAAGGCTGCGGGCAGCGGACTGTGGAACCACACGGCATTGCTGAACATCTCGCTCGCACAGCCCACGAGGAGCCACCACGGCCAGCCGCGTCGGGGAGCCAGGATGAGGGTTGCCATAAAAAGCCCGCCCGGAGGCCAAATAGAAATGCCGGTCCCAGGCACGATCGCAAGCGACTGTGCGAATCCGCATCCAAGGACATAGGCGAGGCTAAAGAGCCCCAGATGCAAGAATTGGGGGCGGTGCGACCAGACGCTCATCATCAGCTGCTCCTGCCGGACAAGAAAGTCACGGAATGACCAGCCTAATCCTCCCCTGCCCCCCTCGCAACTTATGGAAATCCATGTATTGGGCGTCAATCACGCGGCTGCCTATGCGGAAAACGGCGTCGTGGTCACGGTTCCATCACGCCATGCACCCATTCGGCGGAAGAGCGCACCTACGCCTTCGGATAGCCTCTTCAGTATCAAATGCTCGCTGCGCCACACCGGCAGCGCAGACCGCCCTATCTCAAGGTGTTGCCGTCCCTGCCCCCTGGTGCGGTCGACCGCCGACACGCTCAAACCTAGTGTAAGCGACGAGGCCTATCTCGATCCCGCAAACAGGAGCGCATCATGTCACAGGCAGAAGCAAAACCGCACATGAATAGCCAGCAGGACACCCAGCAGGACACAAAACTGAACTTGGAGACAGCATCCCCCCGCAAGCCTGACGAATTGGTCCCCTCGCGTTACGCTTTGCAGATCGGTGAGATTGAGGTGCTGATCGTTAGCGACGGGGTGCTGCCCCTTCCCACTGCCATGCTGGCCCACAACATCGACCCGTCCGAGCGGGCCCAGTGGCTGAAAGACATGTTCCTGCCGCCGGATGCTTACGACTGGGCACTGAACGTCGTGGTGCTGCGGAGCGGCGACCGGACCGTTCTTGTCGACGCCGGCCTGGGATTAGACCCCGATTTGAACCTCCCGCGGGCCGGGCAGTTGATCAAGCGCCTGGCCGACGCAGGCATCGATCTTACCTCCGTCACCGACGTGGTTCTGACCCACATGCACATGGACCATATCGGCGGGCTGCTCATCGACGGCGTGAAGGAGCAACTGCGTCCCGATCTGCAGATCCATTTGGCGGCCGCCGAAGTCGAGTTCTGGCAGAAACCCGATTTCTCCCGTGTCTCCATGCCGAGTGGGTTCCCGGATGCGCTTCGCTCAGCCGCCAAGCGGTTCATGAAGGAATATGCTAGCCAACTGCGGCCGTTCGATGAGCGGTGCGAAGTGGCGCCGGGCGTGGTTGCCCACCGCACCGGTGGCCACACGCCCGGGCATAGCGTTGTTCGCGTGGCATCCGGCGGTGACAAGCTGACATTTGCCGGCGACCTTGTGTTCGCGGTCGGGTTCGAACATCCCGAATGGTACAACGGCTTCGAGCACGATCCCGAGGAGGCCGCCCGCGTTCGCATCCGTCTCTTGAAGGAACTTGCAGGAACCGGCGAATACCTGGTGGCCACGCACTTGCCGTTCCCGTCCGTCGGACATGTGGCAGTCGATCGGGGCGCCTTCCGCTGGGTCCCGGCCTTCTGGGACTATTGACCGCTTCTTAAGGACCGAGGTTGCGCCGGGCGTGCTCGCCTGGCGCACCGCCGCATGCGTCTGAACAAGGCGCGGGTGTGACTGACGATGTCCGCCGGCTTGGGCGCTCGAATGCGAGTCCAGCGTTCCAGGATGGGGCCACGCTCGGCAGGTGGCCTGCGCCCCTCGCCTCGCCGGGGCGACAATTAGGCTTGCGCCCCGTTCGCAAGAGCCGACGCTGGAGCGACGCCCCCGCGCGGCAAGTGTACCCCGATCCTGCGGGAAATCCCCTGACGATCCCGCCTCGCACCACAAGGAAACCACCATGAAAACCATCCTACGCATCATGCTCGTTTTGATCGCCACCGTTGGCGCCCTGCCAGTTGCAGCAGCAGAGGACAGTGCAAAGGTCACGCCCCTGATGTCCAAGGATTTGCAGGATTACCCCGGAAAAGAGGGACTGATGCTGTCGGTCGAGTATGAGCCCGGCGGCTCCTCCCCAATCCACCGACACAACGCCCACGCCTTCGTCTACGTCCTGGAGGGCTCGATCGTCATGCAGATCAAGGGCGGCGAAGAGGTCACCGTTGCGCCTGGGGAAACCTACTACGAGAACCCCTCCGATATTCATCTCGTCAGCCGGAATGCGAGCACGACGAGCTCAGCCAAATTCATCGTGGTTCTGCTCAAGAACAAGAATGCTCCGGCCGTCATGCCGGTGGAGTGACGCGCGTCTGATCCGGGAGGGAAAGCAGCCATGCAGCCGCGTCAAAGTGCGGCTGCGCTTGCTCGAGAGAAGCGAGAGCACAGGAGGGAATAGCCGTCATGTCAACCTCCTATCGTCGGTCCGCGCGATTGCCACGCTCGCGCGTCTGGTCCGCCGCCAGGCCGTTGTCCTGTCGATCATCGACGGCTTTGCCGCCTTTCTGGGGCGCTATTGCTGGGCTGCTGCTGGTGAGCCTCATGCGAGCCGCGCCGCCGGGACCACTGACGCCTGGCCGAATGCCAGCCAAAGCGAGGTCGACCCAATGACGGCCGACAGCAAGGGGCACCGGCCGAGCGCGGATTGCACATTGAACATACCGCGACTGATCAATCTCGCTCTTTTGGTGTTTTTGCTGCCGTTCCTTGTATTGTCGCCATCATGCTCAAACTCGCAGTACAAAACCGGCAAGCACCCGATCGCACGAAAGGCGTCCGTTTCTCACGTCAAACAGGGCAAGCCGCTCGGTATAGTTTACGTGACCAACCGAGCGCCTTCCCCTTCGGTTGATGGCAAAGTTTCTTACAGCTCGTTTCGTGGCCATTCCATGAGCTACGGTTCCGTGACGCTTGCCCGCAAGGGATCGTCGCTAGACGTCTTGCACATAGCCAAACGAGGAGAGTTTCCTCAGTCGCCATACTCCATTGAACTCACCGGGCAGGGTCCCCGCCGGGTACCTGCCATTGTGGATGCGCATCTCCGGGCAGCCTCAGCGTTGCAGCGTGAGGTGAACGATCGCCTTGCGAAGGCGAAACGCAAGGAGGTGGTCGTTTTCATTCATGGTTACAACAACAGTTTCGACGACGCGGCAAAAGCCACCGGAAAGATATGCAACACACTGTCCGTGGAGTTTGTGTGCGTGTCGCTGTCATGGCCCGCGGGCGGGGCAGGCGGCGCGTTCTATGGTTACAATATCGACCGGGAGTCCGGCGAGTTCGCAGTCCTGGATTTAAAGAAGGCCATTCGCACCCTCTCCGCAGCCAACCGCGTCAAGCGTCTTCATCTTATCGCACACAGCCGTGGTGCGGACGTTCTGCTCTCCGCCCTTCATCAACTCGGAATGGAAGGCTACATCACCCGAACGTCCCTCGGCGAGCGCTACAAAATCAACAATGTCGTGCTGTTCGCCCCCGATGTTGATCTGGATGTCGCCACAACGAAACTGTTCGGCTTCGTGTCTGATCCGGATGCTCCATTCGGAACACGAGCAAGTCCCTACGGCCTTCTGCCGCCCGTTGGCTCGCTGCATCTGACCGTCTATTCGTCCCCCAATGACAAGGCGCTCGCCCTCTCGAGTGCTCTGTTTGGAAGCGTCGTTCGGCTTGGGCGTTTGACGAGCACCAGCATAGGTTCCAAAGCGGCGAGCTCGAATGCGCTGTGGAGCAATTCACAGATATCGGGTGTCGTCGACTTCATCGAATACGAGGGAAATGCCGGCTTTTCGGGCCATAGCTACTTCCTGTCCGACCCGGCGGTTCAACAAGATCTGGACGCCTTGCTGAGGGGGCGCCTCAAGGCCGGCGATCCCCGTCGACTACTGGTCGAAACGAAGCCTCCGTTTTGGAAATTTGTGGGCCGCACCCACCAAACCGTAGGAGACTGATTGAACGACCCCGCACGAGGCCTCGACCGTGACCGTGCGAAACCCGCCCGGCCGTCAGCCGTTCTGGCAATCGTCGGCCTCGTCGCGGCGCTTTTGCCGGCGCGCCAGCGATTGGCTCGAGGCGCAAAAGAAGCTTCGCCATCCTCGCGAAGCTACTGAGCAGACCGTCAGCATGCGAAGCCGGCGTCAGCAAACTGTGACAACCGGCGATCGTCGGGTGAGGCAATATGCCCGTTCGAGAGATGTTGTCGATGCTTGATGCCCGGCGCACAACGCAAGGTCACATTTGGCGTCATCTGCCTGAGCGCATGGCGAGGAGATTCTACCCCCGCTTCGACGCGTCTGGCTTCACTAGAATGTGCAATCGCTACCTGTTCTCCGGACAGGATATCCTGGACCTTCGCATAGGATACTTCCGCGCGGCTTTCATTATAGATGACGGTGTCGAGACAATTTCCGACCGGGTAAGGACAAGAGAGGCCTGGGGTGAAGAAACCATCACCCCGCTGCAGTTCGAGCCGATGGATGCCTGAAGAAGCTGCAGGCGACATTCGGTAACGGAAACATTGCCGCGTGGAGTTCTCGACGCACCACAGGAACTCGCTTGCGGGTGTGGAACAGGCGTGTCGGTGAGATCGACGACTTTGCTTCACAGCTGTTTTCAACAAGGACTGAGAGGGATGTCATGTCTAGTAATATCGTGATTATTGGTTCCGGCTTCGCGGGGCTGATGGCAGCGCTGGGGGCTTCCCGGCTACGCCATGAAAAAGGCGTCTCGCCGGACGAACTGGCGATCACCGTGGTGTCGCCTACGCCGGAAACGGTCATCCGTCCGCGTCTCTATGAACGCAACCCCGAACAGATGGTCGCGCCTCTCACCAAATTGTTCGCCGCCACTGATATCAACTATCATCAGGGTCGCGTCGAGACGATCGACAGCGTCGCTTCGGCGATCACGATCATCGCGGCAGATGGCACTTCGGCCACCCTAGCCTATGATCGGCTGGTCCTCGCGGCGGGAAGCAATGGTTTCACGCCCCCGATCCCTGGCCTCGCCGAGTTCGGCTTCGCCGCCACGGAAATGGCCGAGGCAGTGGCCCTCGATCGCCACCTGCATGCTCTGGCGCAGAAACCGGCATCGACAGCGCGAAACACGGTTGTGGTGGGTGGTGCCGGGTTCACCGGGCTGGAGGTCGCCACCGAGCTGCCAGGACGTCTGCGCGAGATACTGGGCGAGGATGCGGATATCCGTGTCATCATCGTCGATCGGTCGGAACATGTCGCGCCGGCAATGGGCACCGATCCCCGACCCTTCATCGAGGAGCGGCTACGCGCGCTGGGCGTCGAAACGCGGTTGAATGTCGGCATCGGAGCACTCGACGAAAACGGTGTGACACTGGGTAACGGCGAGCGGATCGAAACGTCCACGGTGATCTGGTCCGCCGGTATGCGCGCCTCGCCCCTGACGGCACAACTGCCCGCCGACCGCGACAATCTGGGCCGGGTCATTGTAGAACCCGATCTGCGGGTGCCGGGAACGAACCAGATCTTCGCAACGGGCGATACGGCCAAGGCGCGGACCGACATGGCGGGGAACTATGCCGCCATGTCATGTCAACATGCCCGCCGCCTGGGTGCCTTCGCCGGACATAACGCTGCAGCGGATCTGCTTGGAGAACCGACACTTCCCTACGATCAGCCCGTTTATGTGACGTGCCTCGACCTCGGCGCCGACAATGCAATTTTTACACGCGGATGGGACTCCAAGGTGGAAATCACCGGCGCGCAGGCCAAAGCGGTCAAGAAGGAGATAAACGAGGTCTGGATCTACCCGCCAATCGCCGAACGCACAGCCGCCTATGAGAATGTGCTCGCCGCTCGCACAGTCGATTTCTAATCGCCACGTTGTGCAGCGAAGCCGTGTGGCAGCGGTGGGGAAGTTCCGCTGCCACACCGGTTGGACGAAGCGGCCGGAGCGCCTTCGATCGCGTCATTGAGACGGCCGCCTCCCCCCTCGCCCCGGAGCCGACACCCCGTGTCCCGCCGCGAGGGCTTTGAGCCGCTGCCGTCCTCCAGCGAGGTCCTCGGCCTCTATATCGGCGCCTGTGCCGCAGGCAGTGTCAAGACACCGCTGCCGGATCCCTCCCCTCTCCGTCGCGACGATCGAGCGGCGCTTCTCCGGCCTGGCCTGGAACTTTGCCCAACGCGGCGTGCCGATGACCGCGGCGACGGCCGTGGCTGGATCGAGATTTTTCCAGACCAGGGCGTGCTGGTGACGTAGCGTTGCAAGACCGGCTGGCCATGCTGCCCCATCGCGCCTGCTCCGACAGGCGAAAAATCTGCAGCATTTTCAATGCTGGCGGATGAGGGATGCTTTGTTCGGTGACAACTGGAACTTATCTCGGTCACGAAGGTTGAACCTGGAATACGAGGAGTTGACGTCATGAGATTGGAACCGCGCAGAATTGTTCTCTCTGCAGAGCGCCTGGAGGATTGCCGGGAGTCCCTTGAAGACGCCTTTCACGAGGTGGTCGACCAAGCTATTAGCCGCGGTTGGTCGCTCGATGAAATCTTGGTCGCCCTCAATGGGTTGATAGCGCAGGAAATCGCGGACCCCGATCGCGAGATCACGCTACATTAGGCATCTGTACGCAAACCGGCGAGCGGTCTCGCACTCGCCGTGTCACCCTGAACAGCCACGTTTGACAGACGCAAACGTCCCTTTTTTCCTTTCCGCCTTGGGCTGGCGAGCCATGTTCTTCCCTTCATCGGGCATTCCTACCTGGGCGCAGACCCGCAACACCATTGCGATCAGTTACGTTTGCCAAGCCGAATGTTTTTCGCAGGCTGCGATCGACTGCAGATGCCGGCATGAACCTCCGCAGCCGCTCAACACTGTGGCCGGACCGCGCGTCCGTCGCCGCATACGGTACGGTCCATTGATTGCCGTTAGAATTTGGACGGCAACAACGGACGCCGACTTTATCTGCGCCTCGACAGCCTTGGTGGTTGCCGAGGCCTCCGACGCGTAAACCTCTGGCAGCTCGGCCCCATATAGCCTCATCCTGAACGTAGCTGTCATCCTGCAACGCCCGAAGCGTCGCGAGCGGTTCATGCTGAAAATACGAGCATAACCGCACCGGACGTCGACAGTTCACAATGAGTGATAATTATGACCAGTGGGGGGATGGCCTTTACCCCGCCTCGGAGCAGTCGGTATGGACACGGCATCTTCGCCGGCATCACATATGGCCATCCTGCCCCGATAAACGACCTGCCGCGACTGCCGGCTGCGAAGGCATATCACGATGCTGCCCTCGTCGTCTTAATGCGCTGCGCTCGCATCAGTGCCATCAGCATGGGACCGAGGGAAAACTCTCCCCGCCTGGCTTTGGCAGTGAGATCTCGCAGATAACCGCCGGCCGAGGTGATGTGCCCTGCCCTTTCGAGGATACAGGCCATGGCCACAGCTGCGTTCTCCGCACCCATGACGTGGCAGGCGTCCTCAAAGGCTGATGGGGTGACGCCGAGCATGGACCGCACCACGACTGCCGCTGACATGAGATCCCGCCAATCGGTTATGGTGCCTCCCGGCGCATAATCGGCTATATCAGGGCATGCTTGCAGCACCATGATCAAGGGAAAGGTCCGGATCGCGGCACTTTTCGGACGCAGGTTCTCGATCGGCCTGGCATCCAGCGCATTTTCAGAACGACGTTCAAGTTCATTGATGGAATCGGTATATGAATTCTGTATGTGGCGGTCAAAACGGACATCATCGGTGTCTATTTTTTCGGATTTAATCTGCATTTCCAGCGCATTAATGATGCTCTCGCGGAGCGCTTCCATCTCCTGGAGGAGATCCACCAATTGGCTGGTCGTCGGCGATCGGGGGATGCGAGCCAGGAGAGCATGAAAGTGTTCCTCGATTGTCCCCCAGTTGCCGGACGCTCCTTCGTTCATCGCAGCGGCGATCAACTTGCGGATATCACGTCGGCATACTGAAAGTGCTTCCTTGGCAATTCGCAGGTTTTTGCGCTCGGCAGCGACGTGTTGAGCCATCGCGGCCAGTTCTTCTGCGCGGGCAAGCATAGGCGCGAGGCTGAACCCGAAGGCCTGCTCGAGCTCGCCGGACCTGCCGCGTCGAGCGTAGCGCTTGCCGTTCGGGCTATCTTTGCGGATGATGAGACCAGCCTCCACCAGAGCGGCAAGGTGCCGCCGTAGGGTCGTTCCTGTGATCCCATGAGCCCGTACAGACAGTTGGGCGTTCGACGGAAACACGACCAGCCCACGTTCGTGTGACAGTTCGTTGTCTGGATAGAATGTCAGCAGGGCGTCGAGAACGGCAAGCGCTCGGTCCTGAATCCCAAGGATCGCCCTCGCTTCGCAAGCGTCGCGGAAGACCTTCCATTTGTCGGCAGTCTTGCCTGCCTTCATGTCTGCTGTATCGAGCTGCCTTTTCAACAAGGCAAGCGTCATCGGCCGCCGTCCGACGGACGTCGTTACACTCTGTATTTGCATTTTCCTTCACCTTTCGTGAGGCAAAAGAAATCCACTCACCAAAACGGTGCCAAAGACTCTTGACTGGGATTCGGGGAAATGCGATTCTCTAGGTGCGAACTATGAGAGAGGCTTCCACGACGGCAACGTTTGGGGGCCTTTTTCTTTTGCGGTTCAGTCTCCTTTTCCAGCCATATACTTTGACTGCATAAACTCGTCATAAAGCGCGCTCAGCCTCGCTTCGACAAAGGAACCGAACTCGGGTTCGATCGCCTTGTCGAAGGCGAGATTTAACTTAGCGTCAGTTTCCGAAATCCTGACGACCTTCCCGCCCCTCGCGGTTTTCCAGACCGCCGTTCTGGCCTTGTCCTTGACCTTGCGAAGGTGGTCGTAGACGGCCTGGAAGCGCTCGTCCGACGTCATGGTTTGAAAGTCTGGCGTCTGGACGAGTTTGATGGCTTTGGCTCTTTTCCCGGTCTCCTCCAGAAGATCGGCAATTTCGGCCCATCTGGTGCGCCCAAATCCCGGTGCAGCACCGATTGCTTCGATCAGCTGGTCCGGAAGACGGCTGACCAGGGCAATCATGCGCGACAGTGCTGCTTTATCGACGCCGAGCGCCGACATGATTATGTCGCGGCTGAACTGACGCGCTTCGAGCCGGAACGCGAAGAAAGATCGTTCAATGAACGTCAGGTCGGTGCGAGCATTGTTTTCCTGCCCCTGGCTAACAACGAGTTGTTCGTCGCTGAGATCTCGCACAACGGCCTTGACGGCTCCGCCTATCTGCTTGATCGCTGCCAGTCGCCTGTGCCCGTACGCCACCTGGAAGCGCCCCGGCATTTCGGGATGCGGACGAACAAGAATAGGCACCTGCTGTCCATGCTCTCTTATCTGCGCAACAAGCGTTTCCTGGTCCTCCGCATTGACGCTCAAGCGGTCTGCGACGAAGGAACTGTCGATCAGTAAGGGATCGAGCTCTACAATAGCCTGACCTTTGGCGAGCTGCTTCTCCAGATCATCGACGCGTTGCGCCTTTTCATTGATTCCACCCAACGACTGCGAAATTGCGCCGACGGGGGTTGCACGGCGAAGCGGTTTCTCAAACCCCGCAAGCGGCCTCGTGTTGACGAGCGGATGGTCGATCTCCACCGGTGTTGCAGGATCAGTCTCGACCAGACCGAAAACGTTCTTGCGAGCCATGGGTTACTTCCTCCCCCAGGTCTGCTTGATGAGATCTTCGATCTCAGAGTTCACCGCAGTAAGAGAATCCAGGGCGCGGTCATAGGTGCCGCGCGTGAACTGGCTGCGATCGACTTCGTACAGCGTCTGCTTGGTCAAGCCGGCGTCGGAAATAGCGGTGGATTTGACCATCGCGTTCTCCAGAAGCCGATTGCCGAAGATAGACTTCATGAAGCCAGACATCTGCGACTGCGGCCCGTCGTTCGGCTCGAATCGGGTCACGAGATAGCGCATCCAATCGTAATCCATCGTTCCGCCGGCGTTTTCCACCACACGCAGCAAATCACCGGTCATATGAAGAAACTGACTCATGGACATCACATCCAGCATTTGCGGATGGACGGTTATGAGAACTGCCGTTGCCGCGCAAAGGGCGGACAAAGTCAGGAAGCCAAGTTGCGGCGGGCAGTCGACGACGACGATATCATAAGCGCTCTCGATTTCGGCCAGGCACTCGCCGATCCGTGCGAAGAACATAGAATCTGTGCTTTGGCGCGCCGCAAGTGCCTTAGGAGTCTCGTGTTCAAACTCCATGAGTTCGAGATTGCCGGGTATGATGTGCAGGTTCGGCGTGTAGGTTGCCCTCACAATCTCGGTAATATCCCGTCTCGCTTCATCATAGCGGATCGCGCCGTAGATGGTCTCATTTTCCCCGACATCCAGTTCGGGCTGATGACCGAAGAGCGCCGAAAGGGACGCCTGGGGATCGAGATCCACGGCCAGAACGCGGTAGCCTCTGAGGGCGAGAAACTGCGCAAGATGGGCGGACGTGGTCGTCTTACCGGATCCGCCCTTGAAGTTCATCACAGAGACGACTTGTAGTTTTTCGCCATCGCGGCGGTGACGAATATATTTGCGAGGCCCCTTCCCGCCCTCATCAAGGGTCCGACGCAAATTCTCGATATCCTGAACGGAATACATCCGCCGACCATTCGCCAAAGGCTCCGGACCGTGTCCGTCGGCCACGATCTGACGGAGATAGCCCTGATGAATGCCGATGAAGTCTGCAGCCTCTGCTGGTGTGAACTGACGGATGGTCTTGAGGGCGGTCGGAGGGAATGTGCGCTGCTGATGGGCCTGGAGCTGGCGCGTCAACTCATCCGCGTCAGACGAAATGAGGGAGCGCAGGTTGCTGCTCCTCTGGTTGCTTGCCGTGTTCAACATCGTTGCCTCGGTGGGTGAAATCTGCGCTTATTACGGGCGAAGCGCTCAAAAAGCGCTGATGGCAATAGACCCGATTCTAGGCAGCGTGGCAAAGAGTTTTTCATTAACAGCTGGTTAATCGCCTTTTTGAGAAAAATGCTCTCGCACCAGCGTTGTACATGTACAACTGAGCTTCTCCGGCAGTCCTATTCGATTCGCGCGCCGGCGTGGAGTCAGCCCGATCGTGCTTGGCGTTTTTGCCCCGGGTTCCGCTCGGCTCCCTGCCCGTTCGCCGGCCTGGCTTGACGAGCGCGTGGTCGCGCCCAGACCGCTTTCGGCGACTTTCAGTCGATCGTTGTCGCAATGCCCCTTGCGCATGCGTCTATGCGGGCGGCTTCGAGTGCTCGCCGGATAAAGCACTTACTCACGAAATGGGGCCGCAATTCTGTCGGGTAGTTCACCGACCTTCCTTGCCGTGCCGGGCCATTTGCGGCAAGGATTGGTTCCTGGCGTCGCGGCTTGTGAATGCTGAAAGGTGCGCGGCTTCAATCGGAGATCGGGGCTACGTCCGCCACAGCGTCGGCGGGGTTGATCCCCGGCGTTCGCTTTTTTGCCGCTCATGTGAACGCTAGGGTCTCTACGCCCCGCCCCCATCGGTCCCTTTCGGAGAAGGGACGTTGGGGCGCAAGGAACGCCCGGAGAATTGCGCAACTCTGTCGTGCTCGGCGAGCTCGCCGATACCGGCAGCCAAAGCTGTACGCTTGACGAGGCGAGCCACCTCCTGACCGTTCAATCGTTGCGACCCGACCAATTTCCCACGTCCGGTCACGCGGCGGAAAAGCGGACCGTGGGTGATCCTGGCGAACTTAAGCCACATCTCCAGAGCTGCGACGGGGCAGGTGGCGTCCGGTGAGTCACGGCTAATCTCGACGGTGCGCAAGCGGGTTCTCCCGCGTAATGTCACAAGCAGTCTTTCGTCACCAATCTCTACCCAGCCGCCACCGTCGTCCGACTGATCTTTCTCAACGTCAAGGCCAACGATTTCGGAGCGGCGCAGACGGCCGGCAAAGCCGATCAGCAGTATGGCGCGATCCCGAATGCCCCTTAAGCTTCCCCGATCGAGGGTCGCGAGCATGGCGATAATGTCATCATGATTCACTCGTATCTTTTGGATCGGTGGCTTTGAAAGAGAGTTGCGGATTTCGGCCATGACGGCGGTGATGTGGTGATCCTTGCGATCCAGGCGCTCGCCCCGCTGAACATAATTCCAACTGAGCGAAGAGAGGCGCCGCTCGATCGTCGCGGCGGAGTTTGGCCTTTTATCGCCCGTCACCGAACCGGCTGCGCAGGCGGCTAGATACCGGCTGACGATCTGCGCCTCTGGGGGGAGGGCGGCTTCGCCATGGCGTCGACACCATGCGGTAAAATGCTTCCAGTCGCCGGCATAAGCGCGCCGCGTATTGTGCGACGCCGACATTCGGGCAGAGTCTCCCGCTCCCGCGGGGTCAATGCTGACGCTTGACAGGCCAGCCGCTTGCCCAGGCTGCGAGGCAGGCATTCCAGAGATGGAGGGCGTTGCGGGCATGTTGCCTCGGTGGGTTTTCATATTTTCATCTCGGCGATCATTCACACGGTATCGGCATTATGTACAACAGCGTCGTTGCCGTTGAAGGGAAGGGATGGATCAGGCACGGGTGCGGAAAACGCAGTCACCGGTGTCACCGACGCCGACGACCTTCATTTCCTCGCATGGCCGAGGCTGATGGCAAACCGGCGGATGTTGTCTTGATGCGTATAGGCACTTTCATCTGGTCGGGGAGGCGTTCAGGAACATAAGCATCTTGCAACAACTCAGCAAGAATCATCGGATTCCATGTCTTCTGGTCATGACCCAGCCACGCGGGAGCGAACCAGTCCCAAACGCCGTGCGTCGTCCAACAGCGCCCTGACGGAAGAAGGCTGCCATTTGCGGCCACCACGCGGGGGGCGCTCCTGCATCTGCTCCAACTGGGCGGCAATGCCACGCAAAGAGAGATGGGGCTCGGAAATGGCGATCCCGGCGACGACCTTCATCAGACGATCCTCGGGTGGCCGGCGCGGGGAACGCTGGATCAACTCCGGTTCCGCCAAGCGTTCACGCACCATGCGATGCACCGCGCGTCGTAAGCGTTCGACTGTCCAGTCGAGCCCCTTGCGATTGAGAATACGCACGACATCCTCCCAGCTGTGCTGTGGCCGCAGATGCCGGACCGTCGGCAGCCATGCTTGCGCCGATGACGTCAATTCATTGAGGTAGGCGCGGTCGCGTGCGTCCGAGACGGCGCGGATTGCGTCCGGTCTGTGTTGCCGCAGCCCGGGATTGCCGGCGAGTCGCCCGCGAGCCTTGGCCGCTTTCATGCCGGCCTTTGTCCGTTCCGCAAGGAGCGAGCGTTCCAACCGAGCCACTGCTTCGAGGACTTGCACGGACAGCTTGCCGTGTGGCGTCGAGGTGTCGATCGGATCGTGGAGGGAGCGGAAATGCACACTACGCTTGTCCAGGTCTTCGATGACTTCAAGCAAGTGTCTTACCGACTGCGCCAGTCGATCGAGCCGCACGACGACAAGTACATCGCCAGGATCAAGGTCCCGCAGCAGCCTCGCAAGGACAGGTCTGCTCCCCGTGCTGCCGGGTTCCTGCTCCTGATGGATGCGGTGACAACCGGCAGCTCTCAGTTCGTCGATCTGCGTATCGATGGACTGCTCCTCCGTGGAGAGCCGGGCATATCCGATCAGCCTCGAGTGCAGGGAAGGCGGAGGCGTGTTCATGGTTGGGGGCATGTGGCTTCCTCCTTGTTCTGAAGAGCGTTTGTACAGATATACGATGCGCAATAATGTACCTTTGAAAACGAGTTTTATATGCAAGATTAAGCGCCGTACAGCACGAAATAGGGCGAAGAGCGAGTTGATGCACGTCACGTCGGCAAAGGCGCGCCTGTGGGCCGCCATGGCCGAAATGCTTGTGAGAGTGGGTAAACGTGGGCCGCCGAATTTTTTAACGTGCCGGGCGCCGCTTCGGGGGCAGACGGAAACTCCGCGTCGTGTTAGGACCGAGCCGGTCATCCGTCACTGATCGAGCCCAGAGAGCGATTGCCTTGCCATTATCGTTCGTTTTGCGAAGGCGACGGGCAGTGCGGTTTTGTGCATATTGACGCGGCTTAGTGCACATGATGTCCGGGTGTTGGCCGGTGAAAGCAGGCGGTCGATCAGATCTTCACGTCGTCCGCTCCAAGTCGGTAAACAATCTCAAGGTGACCTGCCGGACGGCGACGCTCAGCGGGCGGTCGCACACCAGCCGGTATTGGCAGGGTTACCAAACAGTTTGGACATCACAATCGTCAGGCGCGAGACACTCGTACTCAGACGCGTCGCCACCTCCTCGTCGAGCAACATCTCCGGGGGGGCAGAATCGGTCCGCTTCTGCTTCGAGAAAGCCGACGGGGCGGAAAGGCAGCAAGACTCCATGTCGTGGCGGACCTCTTTACGAAGCAGTCGTTGTTCGGCGCGATTTCTTAAATCCCTGATCCGTCGAATTGCTGGGCGTCGCTGCCTTCCCAAGGTGAGGGCATCGAGAGGCGATTGAGATTGGCCGAGGGCATCGGCATCCAACACTTCAACTCCGGCTCCGCGTATTCGATGATGTGCCCGGGCGAGGAATCAGACGCGCGCCAGCCTTCTCCACCGAACTGATCACCATTCGACCAATAGGCAAGGTCAACTGCTGCCGGCCCCTGTTCGGTCGGGCGGATCGTGACTAAGATCCGACTACCATCTTTCGGTGCGCTGGCCATGTGGCGCCAGCGGTCTGTCTCGTCCATCGTTTTTCCTCCTGCCTTGCTGCGGGTTGCAACTGTCGCCTCGCCATCGAAAACGGTCAAATCAAACTTTGCGAAACCAGGCCTTCAATTTAGAAACGATGCACCCGATCTCCGATCCACCTTTGAGAACTGCGGAAATATGAACACTGGCTCGCGGGTCAGCTCCACGTCGCGAGACGCCGATTTCGTGCCTTATCACCATTTAAGGGGGCCCGCAGGTCGCTACACACGGGCCTTACCGCATCGTTCGGAGATAGGCTGAGGGGGCGTTTCCTCGAAGGTGCGAGAACTGTTTTGGAGCGCCCCGAACGGAGACGCCGACCTCGGCCACTGCCGCCGACGCAAACGGGCAACTCGCCGTCTGATCTGCTCCATTGAAAACACAGTGACTGGAAATGCTGAAACCACACGGATTTCTTCACGACTTCTAAATTAAACGCGCGCATAGCTTGACCCTGAGGTGGCCGGCTACACCAGCTTGAAGCGGTTGGAATCGATGAATCGCGGCGGCCTCTCGCCTGAGGAAATCCCGTTCGTTAAGTGTGACAATGCCCAGAGAGATCGATACCACCCGGCAATTCTTCTTCAAGGTCATTCTGCCGCTGGCTCTGCTGACCGCATTGCTGCTCGTCGGTTCGGGCGGTGGCCTGATATGGCTTGCGAACTATCAGACGAACACCGCGATTGGTGAGCAGGCGCGACTGGCGCGCGCTGCGGTCAAGGTTCACGGCGAAGCGCTTGCCAAGGGAGCATCAGATTACGGCCACTGGGACGAGGCCGTGGTTGCCATTGTCGATCGCTTCGACTTTCCCTGGGTTGATGGCAACATCGGCCAGGCGGGTTCAACCAGTTATGGCTTGGCGATGTCATTCGTGCTGGATCCGGAAAATCGCTCTGTCTACTCCCATGTCGATGGGAAAGGTGGAGCTGTCGACGCCCGGTCGCTGTTGTCCAATGGCTTCAATGAACTCGTCGCGCGCAACCGAGCCGGCGATCACATCAGTGCGACATTCGGTCTTGTCACGGCGCGAGACGCCCTCGCTATGGTTGCGGTAGCGCCTTTGCGTCCCTTCGATGACAAAGAAAGACCGCAGGAGACTGGATATCTGATCGTTTTCGTCGATGTCTTGAACGAGGCCCGCTTGGCCGAGCTTGGTCAAACCTATCTGTTGCCCAATCTGCGGCTTGTTGACATCGATGATGCGAGTGTCGATCCCCGGGCGCGAATTCGCGTTTCCGACGAGATGCGGGCAACGGCACGTTATCTCGCCTGGGATCCTGTGCGCCCCGGAGATGCACTCTTGCGAACGGCCGGACCGGTTCTTGTCGTCACCCTTTGCGCCTTCTTTGTTCTGTCGATCTTCGTGCTGCGCTATTCGAGCGAGGCCGCACGATTGATCCGTAGCAGCGAGGCTCGCGCCATGCGCGACGCACTTACCGGACTGCCCAACCGGGTGCTGTTGCTTGATCGCCTGGATCGCTTGGTCGGACATCTCAAGAGCCGCCAGCCGGGCGTGGCGCTCATGTATCTCGATTTGGACGGCTTCAAAGCGGTCAACGACGGGCACGGCCACGCCGCTGGCGATGAGCTTCTCTGCCAGGTCGCGGAGCGGTTGCGATCGCTCCTTCGCGGTCAGGATACGGCCGCCCGCCTCGGCGGCGATGAGTTCGTCGTGGTCATGCCGGGGCTGACCAATCACGCGGAGTTGCGGGCGCGGGCGAGCTGGATCATCGATACTTTGCGCTCCCCCTATCGATTAGGAGACACCGTGATCGAAATCGGTGTCAGCATTGGCATCGCCGTTTCGCCCACCGATGGACAGGAAAGCGCCGATCTCCTGCAGAAGGCCGATCGAGCGCTTTACTTGGCCAAGTCCAGCGGCAAAGGCAATGCGCGCTTCCACTCGGAAAATCCCCTGCAGGTGGTGAGCGGCTGAGTATTCTACGATGCGGGTTGCCGGAACGCATCTGAGCTGAAAGACCATTCCGCTTGCCGTCCGCTCGAAATGGACATTTCTGCCACCGGTGATTGGGGCCACAATCGAACCGTTGAGGGAGTGGGATGATGGGCACGGCGCCGGCGGTGCTTTCGCCATTTTATAACCAGCCGACCGAATTTCAGCTCGGCTCGCTATCAAGTATGCGCTCATAAAGCTTCACATAATCCCGCGCCATCCGCTCGACTGCGAAGCGCTGGGTGACGAGTTCTCGTGGCTTGTGTCTGTCGATACCTGTCACGGCTTCAACTGCGGCCACGGCTTGTTGCAGACTGTCGACAATAAATCCGGTCCGCCCGTGCTCGATAATTTCGGGCATCGAACCGCGCCTGGTGGCAATGACCGGCGTTCCGCAGGCCATGGCTTCGACCACCGACAGTCCGAATGGCTCCTCGAAATTGATCAGGTGGAGAAGCGCATGTGCGCGGCCGAGGATTACGCGCTTTTCGACGCCGACCGGTTCATGCAGAATGACGGATCTCCCGTCGATCTTCGGCTTCACGCTGCGCTCGAAATAATCACCGTCTTGTATGATGCCGTAGATATGCAGTCTGCGGCCGCAGGCATTGGCAACCTCGATTGCTTCCTTCGTCCCCTTGTCCGGATGGATCCGCCCGAAAAAAAGCAGGTCTTCACTGCCTTTCGGATCAAATTGAAAATCCTCGACCCGAATCCCATGATGAATTGTCGCGGCATAGCGGAGTCCCGGATGTCGGTCGGCGTTGCTGATTGCCACGAAGTGCACACGCTCCTCATAAGGCTTGTACATCGGCAAGATGCGTTCCGACGAAAATCCGTGGATTGTCGTCACCATGGGTGTTCGCACCAGGCCGGAAAATGCATGCGCGGGAAAATCCGCCTGATTGTGGATTATGTCGAAGCGATCGGCCCGTTCGAACAGGTAAGCAAGATGTCGGTATTCCCAGACCTTCGCATCGATGGATGGATCATCGCAATAGGGAGCGGGGACAATGCCATCGAGCTTGGCCGTGGTCAGGCTGTCGCGCGTAGCAAACAATGTCACATCGATACCGCGGGCAACAAGCGCTTCCGTCAGGAGGTGAGTGACCAGTTCCCAAGGGCCGTAGTGGCGGGGGGGTGTGCGCCAGGCAATCGGCGCCAGCATGGCGATTCGCATGAGGTGACCCTTACGGCGAGCGGTTGCGCCAAGAAGCGCCCAACCTCATCAGCGTTCCCTGGCCGATGGGACCGCCCGTGCGAGGTTGGATTGGAGCGGTGCGAGTGCGTGTGATTAACAGGGTCATGGTAACTGACCTACAGCGTCACGAATTCACCATCATACCACGTCCTCGACAATTGAGGCATTGCGCCTGAGAACCCGTCGCGCGAGCGGCGCGCCCGTTTAGGACAACCAGTCATCGTGCAGATCGCGATCGCTCGGGCTTGCCGGCTCGCTTGCTTCGGTTGGTACGATCTTCTTCAGAAACGATGGCGCTCAGTTCATCCTCTCTGATTGTCTCCCGCTCCAAAAGGAGCTTTGCCGATCGCTCCAGAATTGCCCGCTGCTCTTCAAGCAGCGCGACAGTGCGATCGAACGCGTTCTCGATAATTTTGCGTACCTCTTCGTCTAGAATCGCCGCAGTTTCCTCGGAATAATCGCGTTCGCTCGGGCCGGAATACAGCGGATCAGTCGTCAGCAGCGAACGGCGATCCCTCTCCAGCGCGACATGGCCGAGTTTTGCCGTCATCCCATAGCGCGCGACGATCGCGCGTGCGATGTCCGTCACCTTCACGAGGTCGTCTGCGGCCCCTGTGGACAGATGACCGAAAACGATCCATTCCGCTGCACGTCCGCCAAGCAGGACCGCCATCTTGTTTTCAAGCTCCTCTTTCGTCATCAGGAAGCGATCCTCCGTGGGGCGTTGGATCGTGTAGCCGAGTGAGCCTATACCGCGCGGGATGATCGAGACCTTGTGCACGGCGTCCATTCCCGGCAGTGCCATGGCCACCAGCGCATGACCCATTTCATGATAGGCGACGATTTCGCGCTCCCTTGGATTGAGCAGCCTGTTGCGTTTCTCAAGCCCTGCGATAATTCGCTCGATCGCATTGTTGAAATCGTCCATCGTGACCGCTTGGGCTTTGCGCCGGGTCGCCAGCAGGGTTGCTTCATTAACGAGATTGGCGAGGTCCGCGCCGGTGAAGCCGGGCGTCAGTGCGGCGATCTGTTCGGGCCGAACATCCGACGCAAGCTTGGCCGTCCTCAGATGTACATCGAGGATTTGCGCGCGCCCGCTTTTGTCGGGGCGGTCGACGAGCACCTGACGATCGAAGCGTCCCGACCTCAACAGCGCTGGGTCGAGAATTTCCGGGCGATTGGTGGCCGCGAGCAGGATGAGACCAGTCGAAGAGTCGAATCCGTCGAGTTCGACCAGCAACTGGTTCAAGGTCTGCTCTTTTTCGTCATGGCCGGCCATTGGCCCGATGCCGCGTGCCCGCCCGAGCGCATCAAGCTCATCGATGAAGATGATGGCCGGCGCCTTCGCTCGGGCCTGTTCGAAGAGATCGCGCACGCGGGCAGCACCGACACCGACGAACATCTCCACGAATTCGGAGCCAGAAATGGAGAAAAACGGCACGCCTGCCTCACCCGCCACGGCTTTTGCAAGCAGCGTCTTGCCAGTGCCGGGTGGTCCCACGAGCAGGATGCCCTTCGGCATCCGACCGCCAAGCCGACCATAGCCTTTGGGGTCCTTGAGAAAGTCGACGATCTCCTTCAACTCATCCTTTGCCTCGTCTACGCCCGCCACGTCCTTGAAAGTCACTCCGGTATCACTCTGAACATAGACCCTTGCCTTCGACTTTCCGATCTGCATGAGGCCACTGCCCATGCTGCCGCCCAAGCGCCTGAACATGAACATCCAGATGCCAACAAAAACGGCGACGGGAATTGCCCATGACAGGAGGTCCCGAAGGAAGGTGCTCTCAACCTGGCCCGTCACGACGACGCCGCCCTTACGCAACCGCTCGGCAAGATCCGGTTCCACGCGAGTCGTGATGAACCTCGGTTTGCCATCGTGCGGCGCCTTCAAGGTCCCTTGGATGAAGCGATCCGAGACTGCGACCTCCTCAATCTTCCCCTCGGAAAGATAGGTTTCGAACTGGCTGTAAGGGATCTCGGCGACCTGCGTGGCCGCCGCGAAGAGATGCTGAAAAAGCATCAGGCCAAAAAAGGCGATGAGCCAGTACCAGACGTTGAACTCGGTCTTCTTGTTCATCTTGGTGCCGTGTACGGTTATGGCTGCGTCAGCGTCGCGGGCTGCTGGCCCTGACGATCGTTACAGACCAAACGCTGTCGGGGTACGGCAGTTCCGCCGGATGGTGGCTAAAAGACCGCCCACGGGGCGATGCATTTCCGCCTTGGCCTTGAAGAAGCCCGACATTGCGCGAACCATTATCGTCGGTGACTTCGCGCCCTTCGACCGCCCGACTTACATGTATGCGAGCCTGCAGAAGCTGAGCCAGCCGCACCTTCACGGATTCAACGCGGATCAAGGGCTTTACAGCTCATCCACTATGATCTGCGATCAAGCGAAATGTCGGTCGGTCCTAGTTATTTTTTCAGAATCACGGATACATTGGCTCGCAGCTCGCCGTTTCCGGAAGATGACTCGCCGGAGCAATGAGCCGATACAGTGACCGGGAGGCTTACAGCGTGCTGACACTTCGACAGATCGAGGTCATTCGCGCCATCATGGTTACGGGCACGATCGCGGGGGCGGCGAAGCTGCTCAACGTCTCGGCGCCGGGAATTAGCCGGTTGATGAAATATACCGAGGATTCGCTCGGCATCAGGCTGTTCAACCGCAGTCATGGCCGCTACGTGCCGACCTCCGAAGCACGCACCGTGTTCGGCCAACTCGATACGGTCTACAAGAAGGTCGAGGACCTGCAATTCGCCATCGAGCGGCTGGGGAAGGGGGAGGGCAGCGAACTCAGCTTCGCCTCGGTGCCGAGCATCGCCAATGTCATGGTGCCTCGCGCCGTCGAACGCGTCATCGGCAAGTATCCCGAACTCGACATCAACATCAACATATTGAAGATCGAGGAGGCTATTGATTACCTGCTTCTGGGGCGGGGGGAGTTCGTCGCGATCAGCAGCCGCTCTGATCATTCCGTCGTTCATTTCGCGCCGCTGGCGACGGGCCGGCTGTTCTGCATCGTGCCCGCCGAAAGTGCGCTTGCGCAGCGCAAATCGATCAGCCCCAAGGAGATCGTCGAGCACCCGCTGATCGGTATCGATCCTAACGATCCCTACGGCGCGATCATGACCGAAATCTTCCGCCGCCAGAACCTGGAATACAGGATGAAGATCAGGGCGCGCTTCGGCACAACTGTCTGCAGCCTGGTGGCGGCTGGAGCAGGCATTGCCATCATTGACCAGTTTACCGTTGCCCATGGCAAGGTGAACGGCATCAAATGCCTTGAAATCGAGGCGGACACAAGGTTCCACGTCTATGTCGCCTATCGCAACGATCTGGCGCTCTCGGTCTTCGCGGAGGAATTCATCACGACGCTGCGCGCAGAGATGCGGTTTGTTTCCGAAAATGCGGAAGGGCGCCGCACCGCCAAAGCCGAAAAAAGCAGCTGAAATCCCGGTCTTCGTTCTGCAGGCAGGCCGTGGGCTCGCATGAGCGATTGGTCTCTGGAAAGATAACATCATGTTATCCGCAAATGATATTTTTGTATTTGCAGTTAAGTTTCATTTTGACGAAACTCGGCGCGGGTGAAGGCAGAAATGCGAGCGGGAGGCTTGCATGCCTGTTTCGAAAGGACTCGGAATCCGATGACATCCATTATGTCGTTAGGTTCCAACCTTGCTTGATCTTTTTCGAAGCCGGAATAGGTCGGAGATGCGCTCTAAAGGGAGGACTATACCAATGAACCGCAGATATTTTCTCGCACTGACGGCAGGTGCCGCCTTTGCAATGGTCGCCGCCGCACCGTTTGCCGCAACGGCGGCGGACCCGATCAAGATTGCCAATGTGATCGAGCTGTCCGGTGCCGGCGCTACTGTCGGCACGAACTGGCGGGACGGCCTGACGCTCGCCTTCGAGGAGATTAATGCCGCGGGCGGCCTGCTCGGCCAGTCGGTGGAGGTTCTGAACTACGATACCCAAACAGACGCGCCGACCTCGCGCGCGATGGTGCAGAAGGCTATCGACGACGGCGCCTATGTCATTCTCGGACCGATTTATTCCGGAACAGTCAAGGTCAACATGCTGGTCGCGCAGCAGAACGGCGTGCCGCAACTCACAGGCGCCGAAGCTCCATTCATCACCGGCATGGGCAACCCCTATATCTTCCGCACCTCCTTCGGCGCGCAGCAGTCGATGCCGAAGCTTGCGAAATACCTTTCCGAAAAAGCCGGCACGAAAACGGTGGCCGTTGCCTGGTCGAATGACGATTTCGGCAAGGGCGGGCGCGATTCCTTCGTTGCCGAAATGGAAAAACACGGCATTCAGGTCGTGGCGGATATTTCGAGCGAAGTCGGGCAGGCGGACTTTGCCGCCGACGTCGTCAAGCTGAAGGGCAGTGGCGCGGAAGCTATCTTCGTCTACCTGCACGAAGAGGAAAGCGCACGCCTGCTCAAGGAAATTCGCAAGCAGGACGTCAAGCAGGCGATCTTCGGCGAAACGACGCTGATGAACCAGAAGGTGATCGATCTCGCCGGTGATGCCGTCAACGGCGTGCGCGGCCACGTGGGCCTGACGGCGGATGCACCGGTTCCGGGCATCGAGGACTTCGTCAAGAAGTTCGAGGCGAAATACAAGTACAAGCCTGACCACAACGCCATCAAGGCCTATACTGGCGCCTATGCCGTGAAGTTCGTCACCAATAAGATCGGCAAGGCCGATCGGCAGGCCTTTGCGGATGCGCTCCATAATCTGACGATCACGCCCGCGGAAGAGCCCGGGATTCTCATGGAGACCTCATGGGACGACAAGGGTGAGATCAATCGTGAAAGCTTCCTCGTCGAAGTCGTCGATGGCAAGCAGAAGGTCATCGAAACCTTGCCGAAGCTCTAAATCCAAAGCGGAGCGCGGCGTGCCGTGGCTCCGCTACTCCTCACGGCGGATAGGTCCATGACAGAATTCATCCAGTTGCTGATTTCCGGTCTCGCCACCGGATCGATCTACGCGTTGGCCGCAATCGGCTTCACGCTCCTTTGGCAGGCATCCCAGACGATCAATTTCGCACAAGGCGAATTCGTCATGCTGCCTGCCTTCTTCGTGCTTGCCGGCATGCATTTCCTTGGTCTCGGTTTCGGGCCGGCGATCCTTCTCGCTCTGGTCGCCTCGCTGCTGATCCTGGGGCTTACCTTCAAGCGCGTAATCATCGATCCGCTACTGCCGCATGGCGTATTGCCAGTGGTGATCGCGACGATCGCGCTCGGCATCCTGATGAAAGAGAGTGTCAAGCAGTTCTACTCGGCCGAAGCCCAGCCCTTCCCGGCGTTGTTTTCGGAGCGGACCATCACCGTTCTCGGCGCGGTCGTCTCGGTGCAGGATATCGCGGTGCTGCTGATTTCGCTTTCGGCGGTGGGTCTCCTGCAGTTCTTCCTGACTGGAACAAAGACCGGCCGCTGCATGCAGGCGACGGCGCAGAATCCGGCGGTTGCGGAAATACTCGGCGTCAACGTCAAGAGAATGATCCTCTATACCTTCCTGATCAACGCAGCGCTGGCACTGCTTGCCTCGGTACTGATCTCGCCCATTTATCTTGCCAAGTTCAACAACGGCGAAACGCTCGGCCTCATCGCCTTCATCGCGGCGATCGTCGGCGGCTTCAACCAGATTCGTGGTGCGATTGCCGGCGGGCTGCTGATCGGCGTTATCGACAACCTCGCCGCGGCCTATGTCTCCGCGCAGTACCGCTCGGCAATCCCGCTGATCCTGCTGATCATCATCATTCTCATCCGCCCGCAGGGTCTCCTCGGCAAGGCAGAAGGACGCACGGTATGAACGCGCGCGCCAATTTCCTCGCAATCCTGGCCGCTGTCGCGGTGCTCGCGGTCCTGCCCTCGTCGCTTTCGACCTACAGCGTCTATGTCCTCTGCTCGTGGATGGTCTTTTCCATCGCGGCAATGGGCCTCAACCTGACGCTCGGCTTTGCCGGGCAGGTCTCCCTGGCGCAGGCCGCCTTCATGGGCATCGGCGCCTATACGACGGCACTGATGACCATGGCCGGCATTCCCTGGCCGCTCGCCATGATCGCCGCCGCCGTCGAATGCTTTCTGATTGGTCTCGTGCTCGGCTATCCGGCGCTGCGCGTCCAGCATCACTTCCTTGCTTTCGTAACGCTCGCCTTCAACGCGCTGGTCTTCCTGGTGCTGCGCAACGAGGAATGGTTGACCGGCGGCACCTATGGCGTGGTCGGCATTCCCCGGCCATCGGTTCTCGGTTTCAGCACCAACCAGCAGACTGGCTTCTACTATGTCGTGTTCGGCTTCTTCCTGGTCTTGAGTGCTGTGCTTTATGGCATACTGCGGTCGCCCTGGGGCCGGGCTTTCCAGGCACTGCGCGAAAACCCGATCCGCGCCAACAGCCTGGGTGTCGATATCCGCCGCATGACGCTGCTTGCCTTCGCTATCGGCTCGGCCTATGGCGGCATCGCCGGCGGGCTTCTCGGGCAACTGGTGCAATTCATCGACCCGAACTCGTTTACGCTGACCATCTCGCTGAAGGTGCTCCTGATGGTGATCGTCGGCGGCGCCGGCTACTTCTTCGGTCCCTATCTGGGTGCCCTTCTGGTCATCCTGATGCCGGAGTTCCTGCGCTTCACCGAAGGCTATTACCTGATGCTCTACGCGCTTCTGGTGATCGTCCTAATGATCTCCTGCCCGAAGGGGCTGCTCGGCATCGTCGATCGCATCAAGCTCAGCATCAAGCTTCGCCAAAATCCGTCGGCTACCGCATGGGAGCAAGGCAAATGAACCCCGTTCTCTCCGTTAAAGGCGTCAGCAAGCATTTCGGGGGCCTTAAAGCCGTCGACGACGTCACCTTCGAAGTCCGTCGGGGCGAGATCCTCGGGCTCATCGGTCCAAACGGCTCCGGCAAGTCGACGCTCTTCAACTGCATCCTCGGGCAGCTTCCTGCCAGCGGCGGGAAGGTCGAGGTAGATGGTAGGGACGTCGCGGGTCTGCGGCCTTGCGATCTCAACCTGCTCGGCGTCGGGCGCACTTTCCAGATGTTGCAGGTCTTCCCGGAGATGACGGTGCTAGAAAACATCATCCTCGCCGGTCAGGAGCACAAGGGAACCATGTTCTCCAGGCTCTTCGGCAAGCCCGATGCCGGTCTCACCGACGAAGCGAAAAGGATGATCGAATTCTTCCGCCTGACGCATCAGACCAACGAGAAGGCAGGCTCGCTCTCCTACGGCCAGCAGAAGCTGCTAGACGCGGCGATGGCCTTCATGGCCGGGCCGAAGCTGGTGCTGCTCGACGAGCCAGCCGGCGGCGTCAATCTGACGATGCTCGCCCATCTGAAAGAGCGCCTGAAGGCTTTCAACGAGGAGCGCGGCGCCACCTTCGTGGTGATCGAGCACAACATGGAATTCGTCATGTCTCTGTGCACGCGCATCATCGTGCTTGCCAACGGCAGGATCATTGCGGAGGGCGAACCGGAAGCGGTGCGCAACGATCCGCAGGTCATCGAAGCGTATCTCGGAGGCTGAGCCAATGCTGGAACTCAAGGACATTTTCGGCGGATACGGCAAAATGACGATCCTGAACGGCACGTCGTTCAAGATCGATCGCGGCACGATCACCACCGTCATCGGCCCGAACGGCGCGGGCAAATCGACCGTCTTCAAGGCGATCTTCGGCCTGTTGCGCATCCGCTCCGGTCAGATCCTGCTCGACGGCACCAACGTCACCTCGAACACGCCGGCTCGGATGTTGTCGCACGGCGTCTCTTACGTGCCGCAGGGGCGCAATCTCTTCCCGATGCTCTCCGTCCGCCACAATCTGGAGATCGGCGGTATCTCGTCGCCGGACCAGGCGAAGATCCGCCGACGGATCGACGCGGTGATGGACCAGTTCCCGATCCTGCGAGAGAAGGCTGATAGCCAGGCAATCACGCTTTCCGGCGGCCAGCAGAAGCAGCTCGAAATCGCACGTGCCTTGCTTCTGGAGCCGCGGCTGATCCTCATCGACGAGCCGTCCATTGGCTTGTCGCCCCAGATGATCAACGAGACTTTCCGCACGCTAATCCGGCTGCGCGACGAGGGCGTGACCATATTGATGGTCGAGCAGAACGCGAAGGCCGCACTTGCCATGTCCGACTACGGCCTTGTGCTCGAACAGGGCCGAGCACGCATGTACGACAAGGCAGACAAGCTCCTGCACGACCCGCGCGTCGGGCAATTGTTCCTCGGCGCGCATCTCGAGGAAGAGGCCTGATATCGTGAGCGGAGACAGCGCGCGGATATCCGGCTCCACCCGGTTCATCGCCCTGATTGGCCACCCCGTCGTTCAGGTGAAATCGCCGGAGCCGCTGAACCGCTGGTTCGATGAGCACGCTGCGGGCGCGGTGATCCTGCCGATGGATGTCCAGTCTGACCGCGTTGGCGCCTTTCTGGAGGCGATGCGCGCAACGGAAAACTGCATAGGCGTCTCCGTGACGATGCCACACAAGCAGGCAGCCTTCGCGCTTGCCGACGAGGTCAGCGATAGGGCGCGGCAGGTGAGGGCGGCGAACATCCTGCGGCGGACAACGGATGGCAGGCTGGTGGGCGACATGGTTGATGGCATCGGCATGATGACTGCACTGGAAGCGAACGGCGTGTCGGTCGTTTCCCGGCATGTGCTCGTCGTCGGTGCCGGTGGGGCAGGGACGGCGATTATCCATGCCGCCGCGGAGAAGGGGGCGGCGGTGATCACGGTGATCGAGGCGGACGTGGCGCGTGCGCGCGAGGTCGTGTCCGGTGTCAGCACCCGCCACCCGGATATTCGCGTCCGCACCGACCTACCCGCGAGCGATACGGTCGATATCGCCATCAATGCATCGCCCGCGGGCATGAAACCCGGCGATCCGCATCCGTTTCCGCTGGAGCGGCTTGCCGGCTCCACCATCATTGCGGATGTCGTGACCAGGCCGGCGCTTACGCCCTGGCTCGTGGCCGCGCGGGAACAGGGGTTAAAGATACAGGCCGGCGCCGAAATGACCCTGGCACAGCTTTCCATCCAGCTGAATTTCTGGGGCTTCCCAGCCGAAGCCGTCCAGTTTTCCAAGAGGGATCGGGCATGAAGACCTCGATCGCGACCGTGTCGCTGAGCGGTGATCTCAAGGACAAGCTGGGCGCCATCGCCAAAGCCGGCTTCGACGGTGTCGAGATCTTCGAGAATGATTTCCTGGTGTTCGATGAAAGCCCCCGGCAGGTGGGCCGGATGGTGCGCGATCATGGGCTGGAGATCACCCTGTTCCAGCCGTTCCGTGATTTCGAGGGCATGCCGGAGCCGCTGCGCGGCCGCACCTTCGATCGCGCCGAGCGCAAATTCGACCTGATGCAGGAAATGGGCACCGACCTGGTGCTGGTCTGCTCGAATGTCTCGTCGGCGGCGATCGGTGGGCTCGACCGTGCGGCGGCGGACTTTCATGAGCTTGGCGAACGGGCCGCCCGGCGCGGCCTTAAGGTCGGCTACGAGGCGCTGGCCTGGGGTCGCCACATCAACGACCATCGCGATGCCTGGGAGATTGTCCGCCGCGCCGATCACCCGAACGTCGGCCTGATCCTCGACAGCTTCCACACGCTGTCGCGCAGGATCGACGTCAACTCGATCCGCTCGATCCCAAAGGAAAAGATCTTCATCATCCAGCTCGCCGACGCGCCGCTGATCGACATGGACCTCCTGTACTGGAGCCGGCATTTCCGTAACATGCCGGGCGAAGGCGACCTGCCCGTGCTCGATTTCATGAAGGCGGTGGCCGCCACCGGTTACGACGGCTATCTGTCGCTGGAAATCTTCAACGACCAGTTCCGCGGCGGCAATGCCAACGCCATTGCCGTCGACGGCCGCCGTTCGCTCGTCTATCTCGGCGACCAGGTGCGAAGGGCTGAACCGGACAGCGCCCTTGCCGTACCGGCAATGCCGGATCGTGCAGAAGTCCAAGGGATAGAGTTCATCGAATTCGCGACCAGCGAAGATGAGACTGAAAGTCTCGTCGCACTGCTGCACAGCCTCGGCTTTAGCTTGAGCGGACGACACAAAAGTAAACGCGTGAGCCGCTACAGTCAGGGTGGCATTAATATCCTGGTCAACGCGGACGAGGAGGGCTTCGTTTACTCCTCCTATGCGATGCACGGCACCTCGGCCTACGCGATCGCACTCAAGGTCGCCGACGCGGGGCGCGCCTTCGAGCGCGCGCTAACGCTCGAAGCCCAATCCTTCGAGCAGGATGTGCCTTCAGGCGAGTTGAACATCCCAGCGATCCGCGGGATTGGCGGCGGATTGATCTATCTGGTGGACGACGTCTCCGAGCTGTCGCGGATATGGGATGTCGACTTCCTGCCAGAGGCCGAGGCGACGAGCCCGCAAGAGGCGGGCCTGACGGCAATCGATCATCTCGCTCAGACGATGAATTCCGAGGAAATGCTGACCGCGATCTTATTCTACACCTCGATCTTCCGGATGAGGAAAACGCCGGTTATCGACGTGATCGATCCGGCTGGCATCGTGCGCAGCCAGGTCGTCGAAAATGAGACAGGCACGCTGCGCATAACGTTAAATGGCGCTTCCAATCGCCGCACGCTTGCCGGACATTTCCTTGCCGAAAATTTCGGTCCGAGCGTGCAGCACGTGGCTTTCGCGACAGGCGATATCTTTGCCACCGCCAGCGCTCTCAGGGCCAACGGCTTTCGTGCGCTGCCGATCTCTGCAAACTATTACGACGACGTGGAGACCCGTTTCGGCTTGGCCTCGGACTTCGTGGACCGGATGAAAGCCGAGAACATTCTCTATGACCGCGACGAGCACGGCGAATTCTTCCAGCTCTACAGTCCGAACTACGGTGAAGGCTTCTTCTTCGAGATCGTCGAGCGACGCAGCTACAGCGGCTATGGCTCGAATAACGCCATTTTCCGCATAGCGTCGCAGAAGCGGCAGATAAGGCCGGACGGGCTGCCGGCGGCCTCCTGAACCAGAGGGTCACATATGCCTGATCTCGAATGCGGAAGAAGTTACCGAGCAATTTCAGCTTTGCGCGCTCTGGGCGAAAGTCAGCATTTCCGCGACACGAAAAACTCCTCTTGCCTTAGAGTCTGACGCCGTTATCTCCGGTCATTGTGAGGAATAGCGGCTCGGGCCGATCCGCGACAACCCGTCAGCCTCCGGCGGTTCCATGAGGCTGCGCAATTCTTCGGTGAACCGCCACCACAAAAGGACGGCTGTAACCCCGAAGCCCAGGCAGAGGCCGAACCAGATACCGCTGCTCCCCCAACCCAGCCCATATCCGCAAGCGGCCATCGCCGGGATACCAATCAGCCAATAACCAATGAGCGTGTTGAACAGTCCCGCCTTGGTGTTGCCGAGGCCGCGCAGCACTCCGATGCAGATATTTTGCGACCCCTTCAGGAACTGATGGGCAATCGCAAACCAGAGCAACGTGGCCGCTGCTGCGACAACACCTGGATCAGCGCCCGCGCCAAGGAAGGGATAAAGCACGACGCTTGGCAGAAGGACGTAGATGACGCCGACCACGGCCATGGCCGAAAAGCTGATCGCCAGGCTACGCCGGGCAATGGCTCCAACCTCGCTTTGCTCACCCTTGCCGACCGCACGGCTGACCAGGACCGACGAACCGTGGGAAAGCCCGATATTGAGCTGGTAGACGATATAGGCAAGCTGGTTGACGACATTGGACGCGGCAAGCGCCACCGGCCCGAACGTTCCCATGAAGATCGAGGCGATCGAGGTGATCGCCGCCTCGGATCCATAGGTAAGGGCAATCGGCGTCCCCATCCTGGCGATCTTCATCACCGTGGCAGGCTCAGCGCGCCAGCCGTCAAGGGCAAGGAGGGGGCTCAAGGCCCCGTCGCGGCGCACGGTCCGGAAATAGACCAGGAAAGTCCAGACCTGGACGAGTGTGGTCGAGAGGCCGATACCGGCAAGGCCCAGCACCGGAAGGCCGAACCATCCATGGATGAAGACGGCATTCAGGAAGATGTTGACACCGATGGAGATGATTGTGACCCGCAGAAGCGAGCCGGCACGCCGCATGCCCACCGCGAACTGCCGCAGCACATTGAGCCAAAGCATAGGTAGAAGCCCGGGCGCAAGAGCGAACATGGTCGGTTGGGCGAGGTCCGCCACCCGAGGGTCCTGTCCGAGAAAGCCGAGCATATAGCCGAGCCCCACGAGGAGGATGCCGGCGAAAGTCGCGACGATCGTGGCAAGCAGCATGGACGCCCGCACCAGATCGCGCACCTCGTTGCGGGCAATTTCATCGGCGGCCCCAGCGCCGGTCCGTTTTTCCCCGCGCGCAATCGCCGCGGCGATCATGTTGCCGACACCGGTGACCATGCCGACGCACATCGTGCGGAGCTGGTTATAGAGCAGCATGGCCAATCCGCCCGCGGCCACCGCCTCGACGCCGATCAGGCCCATCATGAGAAGATCGGCGCTGGTGAGCGCGACCTGGGCGAATTGAATCCCCGCAATCGGCGCGGAGAGCTTGATGATGTCGAGATAAGGCTGGGATCGATTCTGCATCTTGCTTACGCCTTCATCCGCGGCGGGGTAACGGCGGCGAGGCGGATCGATTCCACATAGGCCTCGAAGAGCCCGTTGATCCGCTGATGGGCGGCTTCGCTCAGCAACTGGCGCTCCATCAGCCAATCGTCGTTGAAGACTGTATCGAGATACTTCTCGCCGGCATCGCACACCAGAACGACCATCGTGCTGGCCGGCTCGGTCAGCGCCAACCGGTTGAGCGCTACGTAGATCGCGGCCCCCGCCGTGCCGCCGACCAGTATTCCTGTGCGGCGCGCGACGATGCGCGCGGTGGTGAAGGCCTCGACGTCGCCGACCGTCAGGCCCTCATCGATCAGGGCATGATCGACATTCGGCCCCACGGTGAAGCCGCCGGGAGCACCCGCCCCGGTCTGCCAGTAGCGGCCGGCAGGGCCTCCGAAGATGATCGACCCCTTGGGTTCAACGCCGATCGAGGTTGCCCTGCATCCATGGTCACGCAATTCCGCGACGGTTCCGCAAAGCGTGCCGCCCGTGCCGACGGCGCCGACCAGGTAATCGATATCGAGTCCCAGCGCCTCGATCAGCTCCGCGGCAAGACCGACATAACCCTTGTTGTTGTTCGCGTTATAGTGCTGGTCCGGCCAGAAGGCACCGCTCCTCTGGACGATCTCCTCGGCGACACGCCGTCGCGCCACCGTACTCGGTCCATCGCCGTTGGAGTCGACGAAGACGAGTTCCGCGCCCATGGCCTTCATGGCCCGCAGCTTGTCGCGCGAGGCGTGCCCGTCGACGACAGCCGTGAACTTATAACCTCGCTCGATGGCGACGAGCGCAAGGCCTGCGCCGGTATTGCCGGATGTCGGCTCGACGATGCGACCGCCAGGCTTGAGCTTTCCGGAACGCTCGGCCGCCAGCACCATTTCCCGCGCCATCCGGACCTTGCAGGAGCCGGTCGGATTGAACTGCTCCAGTTTCAGGAGCAACCGGCTGCCCGACCCGGTCCGGGCCAGCTCGAACAAGGGGGTATGGCCGATGAGCGCGGCACTGCTGGTGGCGATTTTCTCGGTACGAAGACGTTCGAGCATCATGGTTGATCCATTCTCCAGGTAAAAGCTCCGCCCTCCTGCGACACCACGATCTTCGGTGGCAGGGCGAGCTGGTGAAACTCACTCTCGTTCTTGTCCATCTGGTAGCCGGCCGTGTTCGGATAGACGATCAGGTCGCCATGGCGGGGTGCCGCCGGAAACAGGATCTTGCGCCAGGTCAGCACGTCATATTCCATGCAGCTCGAACCGCCGATCGCGGCGCGAACGCGTTCCTGCGGACGATCCGGACCACGCTGTACGAGCATCGGCGTGGGTAGATATTCGCTATTCTTCCACTGTTCGGAGAGGCTCATGCTGAGACCAGCCACGGTGACGATGCCGTGTTCGGCATTGCGCTTGAAGCCCTGCACGGGGAACACCGTCAGCCCCGCGCCATCGAGCAGAGCGCGGCCCGGTTCGAGATAGAGCGCCACCTGCGCCGCGATCAGCTTGGACGCCAGCATCTCGGACCCAACCTCGGTCGCAAGGATCGCATCCAGCATCGATGCCCCTGTGGGCGACTGGTGATAGGGGTAGAACTGCTGAAAGCTCTTTTCGGCATGGAACTGCGACGGATCGAGCCGCTCGCGGAAGTTCTGCCAATCGTCCTGCTCGACATAGGCGCAGGCAAAGCCGCCTCCGATGGAGATGGCCGAGCAGGGAAAGCCGTATTGGCTTCGGGTCTCCTTGCACAGTTCGACCAGCGTGGCGGCAAGTTCCGCCCGTGGCAGAACCGCATAACCGTCGAGATGGAAGGAAAAGCCCTCGACGGTGATCTGTTGCTGGGCCTCCCCGCAGCGCCGAAGCGCTGCGGAAAGATCGGTTGGGTTCAGCCCAAAGCGGCTATTGGGACTTTTGGGCGGGAGCACCCGCAAGAGCACCCTGAGCGGCCTTGCCTGATCGGCAATGGCAATCGCCCGCTCGAGTTCATCGAGCGCGTCAATAGCAACGGTCGCGCCATGGCGGCTTGCCAGCCACAGAAGATCGTCGCTCTTGGCCGCCCCCGTAACGCCAACATCCTCGCCACGTACGCCATTGGCCAGCGTGTGCACGAATTCCGGCACGCTCGCGACATCCACCGCGCCGTCGAGCTTTGCCACTTCGCGCAGCCAGGCGGCGGCCTTGTTAGCCTTCTTGCCGAAATAGACGCGACCAGCAACGCTCCTTTCCCGCAGCACCCGCTGGAAGGCCGCGAGGTTATCGGCAAAGCTTGCGGGATTGACAAGATGGAACGGCCCGTCGATGGTGCGGGCGATCTGGTCGAGCAAGGCGATATCCTGCCGCGCGGCAATGGCCCAATCCCGCTCCCGGGCCAGCATCGGCATCGATCCTAGTTCCATAGCTCGACCCTCTTGCCGCGGCCGGCGGCGATGGCGCGGGTGGCAAGCGCATGCGCCACGGGAATATCGGTGATGATCATGCCGCTGCTGAAGGCAAAGACACGATCTTCCTGCGACCGGCGGCCGGGCTTGCGGCCGGCGACGATATCTGGCAGTTCGGCATCGATATGGGCCACGCCGTCCGGTCCAGCGAGCCGCTTGCCGGTAACGCCCATCTGGCCTTCGTTCGTAGCGATCGCATAATCGGCCTGGTGCAGGGCGCCTGCTTCCACGCCCTTGCTGGCCACAGAGATCAGAAGCCCGCCGGGCTTCATCCAATTCGTCTGCACCTTGGGGTGGGCGGCGCGACCCGAGGCGGCGACGACGATGTCGGATTCCGCCACCGCGGCCGGCACATCCTGAACCAGTTCGATCTTGCGATCAGGGAAATAATGTTCGAACCGCTCGATGCTGGCAGTAATGCCATCCGGGTGGGTGCCGAAGAGCCGCACGGTCTCGAGGTCGGGGCGGACGGTCAGAAGATAGGGCAAGGTATTGACGCCTTGCGCACCGGTGCCGAGCATCAGTGCCGAGCGGGCGTTCTCGGCGGCGCAATATTTGGCGATGATCGCCGTGGTCGCAGGCGTTCGCGAGCCGCCGACCCGGTGGCAATCCATGAAGGCGAAGGGCAGGCCGGTCGTATCGTCATAGAGACTGATGGTGGTGTAATATTTGTCGGCGCTCTCACTGCCCTGGCGGTAGGACGTCTTGAAGCCCAGTTGCTGGAGCGCACCGTCATAGCCGAGCATCGAATAGGAGACCGCATCGCGCTCTTCGAGCGGCAGCGGCATCATCAGCTTGGTCGGGCAACGGGATTCACCGCCAGCGAAAGAGCGGTAGGCGTCTTCGACCAGCCGGATCACATCCGCCGGAGGTACCTCGACGTCGCTGAGGTCCGACCGGGACAGAATGTGAAGGGCAGGCGTATGCAGATAAGAAGCACTCATGCGTGGTACCTTTCAAGTGTCTCGACATGGGATGGAGAAATGGAGCTGGCAGCGGTCGACCCGGACCGCGGAGCTGGCTGTCGGTGAGGCAGTGGTTACCGGCTGCCTTGTAGTAAGCGCGCAAATTCGCGCCGGATTTGCCGGCCCGCAAATCAGGGCAAACTGCTGCTGGTTCGTGTATCGTCGGTGACGCTTCGGATCGAGGGGCTTACGCTTCCGCCCGCGGCGGCGACCTAAGCGCCGTTCTGTTGGATCCTGCCAGATAGTCGACTGGCGGATTACGAGGGGCACGCCTCAGATCGCTGAGCGGGATCGCGCATTCGGGGATTGGATGGGCAAAGACATGCCCCGTCGTCTTGCACGGGAACTTGTCCCCGCTGCGCACCATAACGAAGATGCTCTCGGGTGTTATTGTTTCCCCCGGTCGCCAGGCCTCGACATGCACGCTGTCATAGTCGAGAAGAACGACCGGCAGGAGCTCCAGTCGAAGACGCTTGGCGACCGTCAGCCGATGGTGCCCGTCCATGACGAACAAGGCGTCCCTATGAACGGTGATCGGAACCTTCCAGCAACCAGACTGAACAATCTGGTCTTCCAGCTCGAACACGCGCTCGACATCCACGTCCTCCGTGGGAATCAAGCTGTCGAGGGGCAGCAGGCGATATTTCATACCAATACCTCTGATGATGTGTGCAAACCTGAGAATTGCATCTTGATGGTTTAATGCTCGCGATAGATGTGATCCTAAGCCATTTGGTTTCGGCAAGTCAATAAACATGAGTAAATCAATCATGTTTTATGAAGAAGATTATTTCGCAGTCGTCGGTCGCCGATCCAAATCGGGACAACCGGCGCTGGAGCAGCAGTCTCTCCCAAGCCTGCATCGAAGGCGTTTTGGCCGAGGATAACCGATCTCATAAAACATGATTGCATCTATCATGTTTTATCGCTAGAAGGCGTGACAGTTCATTCAAGGGGGTTGACGAGGCTATGAAAATCTCAAGCATCTTCTGTGTAGCGGGAATGTTGACGGCATTGGCGGCGGGCTCGGCTGCCGCAGAAGACGCGAGGACGCTTTCCATCGTCGACGATCGCGGAGCGACGGTAGAGGTTGCCGCGAGCCCCAAGAGAATTGCATCGATTTCCTATCTCGCAACCGACGTTGCGCTGGCTCTCGGCATCAAGCCCATTGCGACGACCTACATGACCAAGGGGCGCGACCCGGACTTCCTGCTCGGCCTGACCAAGGACATGAAGCAGATCGGACAGCGCGCCAAGCCCAACCTCGAACTGCTATCGGAAGCCAAGCCCGACGTGATCGTCTCGATGAAGCGCTATACAGTGGGCAACGCGGCGCAGCTCGAAAAAATCGCCCCCTATGTCGCCTACAACATGGAACTCCTGAGCGAGAGCTACCAGGAAGTCGCCGATCTCTCAAATCTGTTCGGCAATCCTGAGCGCGGTGCCGAACTCAATGCCGCCTTCAAGAAAGATCTCGAGGACTTCAGCGCGAAGGCTCCCAAGGGCGCGCATCCGCGCTTCGTGATCATGTGGGGCGGCGACATACCGTTTGCCTTCCACACCGAGAACACTACGGCTTCCATCGTCACGGCGGTAGGCGGCGACAATATCGCCGGGCCAATGACGCCGGGCGGCACGTTCGGATTGGAAATCAGCCTGGAAACCATGCTGGAAAAGGATCCGGAAGTCATTTTCGTCTATGACAGTGGCCCCGATCGTCCGCATGAGAACAACCCGATCTGGCAGCAGCTCTCCGCCGTCAAGAACCATCGCGTCCATTATGTCGGCGATCAATGGGTTGAAGCCAATGGCCCGATCGGTCGCGAGATCGTTCTTCGCGAGGCCGCCCACTACCTCTATCCGGACACATTTCCCGCGGTCGACGTGCGGAAAGAAGCTGCAAAGCTCATTCCCGCCACCCTGCAAAATTGACCGAGATCGTAGCAGCCAGACAGACGATGAATATGGGGCGGTCATCAGCGAAGACCGCCCTCGTGGTCATTGTCGCCGCCATACTGATTATCGCCGGCGGATTGCTCGTCGGCGCAAAACCGCTTGCGCCGCAGGCGGCCTTGAAGGTCCTGTTCTTCCCCGACGGCAAGATCGATTCCATCCTCGTCTGGACGCTTCGCCTGCCGAGAAGCCTCGCGGCTTTTGTCGCCGGCGCCGGCCTCGGCGTGTCGGGCTATCTGCTGCAGGTGCTGACCCGCAATCCGCTCGCCGGACCGGGCCTGACCGGTGTGACCTCCGGCGCGGTCGCACCGATCGTCTTCTGCTTCGTCTTCCTTCCCTGGTTTTCCTCCGTATTCTATCCACTGGTGGGCATGGCCGGCGGGCTTGCCGCCGCCTTCGTCACCTTCTGGATTTCTCGTGGTGGGAGAGGCCGACCCTTGCATCTGGCACTCGGGGGCATCAGCGTTTCCCTGTTCCTTGGAGCAATCACGACCTACATTCTCCTTCTGAGCGGAACGCAGGCGCCATCGCTCCTGTTCTGGCTGACGGGCGGGCTTCAGGGGCGCTCCTGGACGCAGCTTGCCTATATGCTCCCGTGGGTTGTCGCCGGCCTCGGCGGCGCACTCGCCGTCCACCGCGCCATCGGCCTCCTCATGCTCAACGAAGAGGCAGCCGCCGGCATGGGACTGCGGCTAGAGCTCTGGAAGCCGCTCTTGCTGCTGCTGGCCGTCCTTCCGGTGGCGGGCATCGCGCCGGTGGCGGGACCGGTGGCCTTCGTGGGCTTGGCCGCACCGCACATCGCAAGGCTCCTGAAGCCCGGCGGTCCCCGCTCGTCCATTGCGCTGACCGCGGCGCTCGGCGGTCTCATCCTGGTTGCTGCCGATGTGATCGCCCGAAGCATCGCCATTCCCCAGGAATTGCCTGTCAGCATCGTCACCGCGCTGATAGGCGGCCCGGTGTTCGTCTATCTCGTACAGCGCCGCAGCGTGTCTTTCTGAGGGCTCTTTTCATGACCACGACCCTCGATGTCCGCAAGCCCGCTCCGCTCTGGTTCCTGCCGGCCACCTTTCTCTTCGCACTGCTTTCGCTTTCGCTCGCTCTCTTCCTCGGCGTTGCCGACGTCGCGCCTTCCGATATCATCGCCGTGCTGACCGGCCATGGTTCAGCCGAGGCGCGGTCCATCATCATGGAGATACGGCTGCCGCGGATCCTGACCGGGATCCTGGCGGGTGTCCATTTCGCCGTCGCGGGGCTTCTGCTTCAGACTATTACCCGCAATCCGTTGGCCGATCCTTCCATCATGGGCGTTTCCCAAGGGGCGACCCTTTCGGTGACCATCTTCCTGGTATTCACCGTCTATATCGAGGATCCCGGTTCGAATACGCTCGCGGCAATCCCGGTCGAATGGCTGCCGGCTGTGGGCATGCTCGGAGGGCTTGTCGCCGGCGGCATTATCTATCTTCTCGCGTTCCGCCGCGATCTTGGCCCGCTCCGGATCACCCTTTGCGGCATCGCCGTCGGCGCGGTGCTGCATGCGCTCGCCATCGGCCTGATCGCCGGATGGGGGTCGGCCCGCATCGAAGTGCTCCTCGAATGGCTGTCCGGTAGCCTCTATGCCCGCAGCTGGGAGCACGCAGTCTTCCTTCTACCGTTCACGATCGCCGGCCTCGCGGTCCTGCCCCTGATCCGACGGTCGCTGGAACTCCTGCGCTTCGAGGCCCCGGTCGCCCGATCGTTCGGGCTTTCCTATCGGCGGCAGTTCTCGATCGTCCTGCTGCTCTCCTGCGGCCTTGCCTCCAGTGCCGTTGGCGCCGTCGGGCCGGTGGTGTTCGTCGGTCTCGTGGTTCCCCATCTTGCCCGCTTCCTTGCCGGCCGGCATTTCGCCTTGGTGCTACCGCTGACCGTCGCGCTCGGTGCGATCGTCGTCACGCTCAGCGATCTGGTCGGCCGCTTGGCTGGCCAGGCCGACGAAATCCCGATCGGTGTCGTGACCGCGATCTGCGGCGTGCCCGTCCTCGTCGCTTTTCTTCGCAAAACACCGTGAGATGTCCATGCTGCTCTCCTGCTCCAGCCTGTCCGTCACCTATGGCCGCCGAAAGGCGCTGAACGCCTTCGATCTTTCCCTTCGGAAGGGCGAAATCCGGGCGCTGGTCGGGCCGAACGGTTCCGGCAAAAGCACGGCGCTGCAGACGCTCGCCGGCCTGATCAAACCCGCCGAAGGCATGGTGGAAATCGACTGTCGCCCGATCGGCTCCATGTCGCGGCGGCAGCTGGCACGGCATCTCGCCTTCCTGCCGCAACAACCCTCGGCCCCCGACGAGATGACCGTGGAGCAACTGGTCCGCCAGGGACGGTTCGCCCATGTGGGTTTGTTTCGGAACTATGGCATCGAGGATGAGGAAGCGATTCGCTGGGCGCTGGAAAGCACCGGCCTTGCAGGTTTTGACAACCGAAGCTTGAGCGAACTTTCCGGCGGCGAGCGCCAGCGCGCCTGGATATCGGCGGCGCTCGCCCAGGAGGCGCAAATTCTGCTTCTCGACGAACCTACCTCGTTTCTCGACATTGGCTACCAGATCGAAATCCTCGATCTCGTCTACCGCCTCAGCCGCGAGAAGGGCGTCACCGTCGTCATGTCGATCCACGACCTCAATCAGGCCATGTCGATCTCGGACCACATTTCGCTTCTGGAACGGGGCGAGCTCATTTTCGACGGCGAACCGAAGCAATTGGCCGATAGCGGGCTGATCGAGAAGGTGTTCCGGGTGAAGGGCAATTTCGTCCAGATCGCGCCGAACGCCCCACCCCATTTCGACGTGGAACTGGCGCGACGGACAGCACTTACGGCTTGACCAGGCGGAACACCACCTTGGTCTCAGAATAATAGGTCAGCGCGTCGGCGAAATCCGGCGTCCAGCCATCAGCGACGTAAGGAACGAAGCCGTCGAATTCCAGCTTGCGCGCCGACACCTTGAAGCCCGCTCTTTCGAACACCCGGGCATATTCGGTGTCGAGCGGTCCTGCACGACGGTGTTGGTACGCGCCGCCACGAGATCGCGCCACTTCGGCCAGAGGGGATTATCGGTATGGCAGCCGGTGACCGCGTAATAGACGCCGCCCGGTTTGAGCGACTGCCAGATGTCGGCGGCATGAGCATCGATATCCCTGACGCGGGCTCTTCTGGTTCTTCCGTCACAGCCAAGGGGCCCACACATTGGTCGTCGCCAGACCCCGTCTCGTGCCTCAAGGGACAAACAACGATTATTGGCGGCTCGACAAACCGGGCAGGGGGCGACGCAACCGGTTGCGGTTGCACGATCTCGAGCGGGCCAAAAATGTCCGGTGCGGTGGCCGGCAGGTGGCGCATGTGGGAAGCGCGGCGTCTTGCGGCGGGACGGTCGCGAGCGGTTGTACCGGCGTGGGCGTCATCTGAACGGGCGTCAAGTTCTTGTGTCCTTCGGCGAGCATTGGCGAAATCAACCCATATGTCCGCGGGACCCCTCCACTGGTGCAGTTTTAGCATGCGCAGCTGTTGGCCGTAGCCACGCGCAGGCGTGGACTTGAACTCAGTTTTCCGCAGAACTATCTGTTACTTGCGCCTGCTGGAGACAGCTGGCGTCTCCCTTGAAATACGTCTGTGGAGGTTACAATGGCAACGCTGATGGAAGGAAAAAAGCCGCAGGACTGGATGAACCTCGTCCTCGCAGTCGCCCTTTTCGTCTCGCCTTGGGTCATGGGCTTCGCTGGTGAGTTCATGGCGGCCTGGAACGTCTGGATCGTCGGGATCGTCATAGGTGCCTTGGCGCTCGCCACGTTGACCGTGTTCTCAGAATGGGAGGAATGGGCGAACATGATAGCTGGCTTCTGGCTGGTTATCGCTCCATGGGTTCTCGATTTCGCCACGCACGTCAACGCCATGTGGACCCATGTGGTCCTGGGTCTGCTGGTCGCGGCGATATCGGCATGGGCTCTGTGGGATGAGCGGCAGAATCCGCACGCCCGGGCTTGATCGCAAGGGATGCCCGCCGCGAAGCGTGCGGGCATCCCAACTTAATGAACGCATCGAAAGGCTTCCCCTCGATAATCTCGTTTGCGCTTCGTAGAGTGATGCACGAGTATCAGTTTCCGGTTGCCAGCCCTCGCTAGAGTCACCCGATCGTCGTCCCCGGCCAACGGCATGTGACCTTTACGCTTTTTCAGGAACAATAACTCGAAAAGGCGGTTGGTTTGGATAAATCCGATCGGAGGAGAACCGACGTTTGGAAACGGCGAATGCCCGGCCGAACCTCAAGAAGGAAGAGCATGCAGCGGCCGAACCAGCGTTAAAATTTCTGACGCTGTTGGAATTGGGACCCAGTTCATGCCGGTGGCCAGTCAACAGCCCCGCGCCGCGCAGTCTCTATTTGTTTTGTGGTTCGCCGACCGATGGACAAAAGCCGTATTGCAAGCTGCATTGCGAAATCGCTTACAGGCCAAATGTAAGAAAGCAGAGCGCCACTAGGCAAGAAACGTGAAAATTCAGGTTCTGTTGCAAGATCCTTTGACGACGGGATGATCGCTGGCAATTTTCAGCGAGAGACTTTTGATGAATGATTTCAAGTGGCGTCATTTTCAGGGTGAAGTGATTTTGTGGGCGGTGCGATGGTATTGCCGCTATGGGGTGAGCTACCGTGACCTTGGCGAACGGTTTGCCCGTCGACCATCGACACGACGGCCGGAGATCGAGGTGTCCGGGATCGCCGCCAGGCATTCGCGCGTCACGTCATCGACGATGGTGAGCACGCGAAATCTTCTTTTGCAGGCGAACTGATCATGGACGAAATCCAATGGCCAACGGGCATTGGTTTTCGCTTAGGCCAGTATCGGCGCACGCGTGCGACGGCAGGGCTCAGGCCCTCCGTTTGCGGACCGACAAGCCTTCCTCGCGGTATAAATTCAGTGAACGGTAACGTACTGATATTGTTGAGTCAGGTGACATCTCGCTAGTGTACTTCCAGCGCCTCCTTGCGCAGGACATATTTGATAACCTTTCCGGACCCGGTTCTCGGAAGCTTATCGACAAAGCGGAACTCCTTCGGGACCTTGTAACGGGCAATGAATGACTGGCAGTGGCGCGCGAGTTCCTCCTGGTCGAGCTCCTGACCCGGTGCGGCGACGACGTAGGCGCGGCCGACTTCACCCCATCGCTTGTCGGGAACGCCGATCACAGCGACCTCGCGCACCGCGGGATGTTCCAAAAGCACTGCCTCGATCTCCACCGGATAGACGTTCTCTCCGCCCGAGATGAACATGTCCTTACGGCGGTCGACGATCGTGATGTAGCCGTCCTCGTCACGCCGTCCGATATCGCCGGTACGGATCCAACCGTCCTCGGTGAAGCTACCTTTGCGCTCCTCCGGCAGGTTCCAGTAGCCGGCGATCACGTTCAATCCGAAGACCAGGATCTCGCCCGGTTCGCCGTCAGGCACGTCCTGGTCATCCTCGTCCACCAGCCGCACAGTCGTCAGCGGTCCCGGAAGACCCGCCGCTCCAGCCTTGCTGTAGAGCAGGTCGCGCGAAAGGGGCATGCCGAGCGTGGTGCCGGTTTCGGTCATGCCGTAGCCGTCGACCATCCGCACGCCCCGCTCAAGCCACCAGCGGATGTGTGCCGCGGGATTGGGTGCGCCGCCGGTGAACAGCGCCTTGAGCTTTGTCCAACCCTCCGGTTCGAAGTTCGGCGCCTGACGCAGGGCCTCGGCCATCTGCGGCACGCAGAAATAGTGTGTAACGCCGAAATCGGGATCGCTGAGCCGGTCGTTGGTCTTCTCCGCATCGAAGCCGGGCGAGACGATGAAAGTCCCGCCGCGCAGCATGGGCGGCCAGATCTGTGTGACGATGCCGATGACATGGAACATCGGGGTGTCGCACAGGAATATGCAACCGGTGTCGACCTCCCCGAGCACGTTGAAGTTCATCGCCGTCGCCAGAAGAAATTGGGCGGTGAGCTGCGCACCTTTCGGCATCCCTGACGTACCGGAGGTGTAGAGGATGATGCAGGTGTCGCTGCTCGAATGCGGAAGGCAGCGCGGTGCCGGATCGAGAGCTGCGAACTCAGAGGCAAAGCTCACCAAGCTGTGGCTGCGGCAGCCCGGCGGCAGGTCGGAAACTTCATCGTCCGTATACAGGATGGTGGGAGTGCAGTCCTTCAGCAGATGCGGCAACTCCTGCTGGGACAGACGCCAGTTCAGTGGCACGAAAATCGCGCCGAGCCGCATCAGCGCCTGTTGCAGGATGATCTGGTAGACGCTGTTGCGAGCAAGGACGGCAATCCGGTCGCCCTTGTCGATGCCCTCGTGGTGCAACAGGGCGACTGCGCGCTGAATGTCCGTATCGAGTTCGCGGTAGGTCCAGCGGCAGTCGCTTGCCAGGTCAACGCAGGCAAGCGAATCTGGCCGAAGGCGCGCATGCAGTGCCACCGGATCGGGACAAAAAAACTCCTGCATCGTTCTCCTCCTCCTTCCTTCCTCCAGGGCATCAGCGGATCTGTCGATCCTTGTCGTAGGCGCCGAGACCCGGCCTGTAGGACTTCTCGTCGATGAACTGGCGAATGCCCTCCTTGCGGCCGTCATTGTCGAACGAGTTGGCGGCCTCCTGAGCGCGGACGAGGTAGTCCTCCGCCTCATCGTAGGCCATGATGCCGACGCGGCGCACGGCGTCCTTGGTGGCTTTCAGCGCCACAGAGTTCTTTTCGAGCAGGACCCTGGCAACTTCGATCACCCGGTTCTTGAGCCCCGCGAGCGGCAGGCTCTCGTTGACGAGGCCCCACTCCGCGGCGGTCTTGCCGTCGATCGGTTCGCCCAGCAACGCATGATACATCGCCTTGCGGAAGGGCAGGAGTTCGACGGCGACCTTGGTCGCTCCACCGCCCGGCAGGATACCCCAGTTGATCTCCGAAAGGCCGAACTTTGCCTCGTCCGCCGCGAAGGCGAGATCGCAGGCGAATAGCGGACCGTAGCCGCCGCCGAAGCACCAGCCGTTGACCATTGCGATGGTCGGCTTCTGGTACCAACGCAGCCGGCGCCACCAGCCGTAGCTCTCGCGTTGCGACTTGCGGACGCCCTTGAGGCCCTCCGCCTCCGTCTCGCGGAAATATTCCTTAAGGTCCATGCCGGCCGTCCAGGCGGCGCCTTCTCCAGTCAGCACCAGCACGCCCACGTCGTCCCGGAATTCGAGTTCGTCGAGCACCTCCATCATCGCGCGATTGAGCGTCGGGCTCATTGCGTTGCGCTTGTCGGGCCGGTTGAAACGCACCCAGGCGATGCGGTCGACGACATCATATGCGACGGTCTCTATATCGTTGGCCATAGGGCCCTCCTTGTATGTGCATAGCCTCGGCCGAATTGGCCGGCGGTGCTCGGCCCCGTTCAGAGCGGAAAGCGGCCGGGCTCGGTCTCGATGGTGATCCAGCGCAACTCGGTGAACTCGGCGATTCCGGTCTTGCCACCGAAGCGCCCGTAACCCGAGGCCTTGGTGCCGCCGAAGGGCATCTGCGCCTCGTCGTGAACCGTCGGACCATTGATATGGCAGATGCCGGAACGGATACGGCGGGCCACCGACAGCGCCCGGGCCGTGTCGCGGCTAAATACCGCAGCGGAAAGGCCGTATTCGCTGTCGTTGGCGAGACGGATTGCGTCCTCCTCGTCCTTAGCGCGCAGGATGGCGACGACCGGGCCGAAACTCTCCTCCGAATAAAGTCGCATCTCGGAGGTCACCTTGTCGACCACCTGGGCGGGCATGAGCACACCTTCCGCAGCGCCGGCGCCGGTCACGGTCGCGCCCTTGGCCACGGCGTCGGCGATCAGCGCGTCGACCTTCTCCACGGTGCGGAGATCGACGACGGCGCCGAGCGGGGCCGCCCCCTCGCGCGGGTCGCCCGCCTTCAGGGCCTGGGCGCGCGCGGTGAACTTTGCCACGAACGCCTCGGCCACTTCGGGCACAACGATGATCCGCTCGGTCGACATGCAGATCTGGCCCTGGTTGAAGAAGGCGCCGAAGATGGCGGCCTTGACCGCCTCTTCGATGTCGGCGTCCTTCAAGACGAGGAGCGGCGCTTTGCCGCCGAGTTCCAGGAGGACCGGCTTCAACTGTCGGGCCGCACGTTCGGCGATGATCCGGCCGACTCCGGTGGAGCCGGTGAAGTTGATGCGCCGGACGGCGGGATGGTCGATCAGCGCGCCGACAATTTCCCCCGCGTCTTCCGGCGCGTTGGTGACGAGGCTGACCACCCCTGCCGGCACGCCGCCCTCCTCGAGGGCCTCGACAATCAGCGCGTGGGTGCGAGGGCAGATCTCCGACGCCTTGAAGACAATTCCATTGCCGCAGGCAAGCGGCGTCGCCAGCGCTCGCACGCCGAGAATGACCGGCGCGTTCCAGGGGGCAATGCCGAGCACAACGCCGGCGGGCTCGCGGACCGCCATTGCGAGGCAACCGGGCTTGTCGGAGGGGATCACTTCGCCGGAGACCTGCGTCGTCAGCGCGGCGGCCTCGCGCAGCATGGACGAGGCGAGCATGACGTTGAAGCGGGCCCACGCCTCCGTTGCGCCGATCTCGGAGGCCATGGAGGCGACGAAGGCGTCACCTTTCGCGGCGAGCGCGTCGGCTGCTTTTAGGAGCACGGCGCGGCGCGCATTGGGTCCAAGCGCGGCCCAGGCGGGGAAGGCCGCCGCGGCCGCATCAGCCGCGGCGGCTGCGTCGGCAACAGTCGCCGCGGCGGCTTCACTCGCCACGTCGCCGGTTACCGGATTCTGCCGGCGGAATGTGCGGCCGGTCGAGGCGGCATGTTCCGCCCCAGCAATGCGCATCGATACGAAAGCCATCTGTCTCCTCCCAAAGACGGCCGGCGAAGGTTGAGAGCTGCCGGCGAATACCCGCTATGTCATATAGCGGATTGACTGTTATGTGACATAGCATTATGAATAATGCAAGAGCCAATGCGGGAGACGCCACATGCCTTTGGAAAAAACGCAGCCCGAGCGGAATCCCGAAGACGCAAAGTTCGGCCGGCTGGACGACCTGGTGGGCTACCATCTCCGCCGTGCGTCGATTTTCGACCTGCAGGGAGTAGGGTCGGCGCTCGAACGGGCGAACACACGGCCGGTGCCGATGAGCGTATTGCTGAGCATAACCGAGACGCCCGGCATCAGCTCGGCGGAGATCTGCCGTTCGCTCGGCATGCAGAGGGCAAACATCGTGCCGATCCTCGCGGAGCTTGAAGAACGGGGGCTTTTTCTGCGCGAGGCGGATGAGTCCGACCAGCGGGTACAGCGGCTCTTCCCGACCCGGCGGGGCGAGGAGGCGGCAACCGAGTGGCTGGCGCTCGTCGCCGAGCACGAACGCAGCATGCTTCGCCGCCTGACGGCGGCGGAACAGACGGAGCTTCGCCGGCTGTTGGCGAAGATCTGGCAGGAGGATGGGCCGAAGCAGGGCTAGGCCTGCAACCAGCGGGTAGGTAGGAACCCGCTTTCTGGAGGATGAAATGCAGACCACCAACGACCACCGCTCCGGCGGGCGGCGAGCGCTCGCGCTCGCCTTCATGGCAGCTATCATTGAAGGCTTCGACCTTCAGGCAGCCGGCGTCGCAGTGCCCAAGCTTGCACCGGCTTTCGGGCTGACGCCTCAACAGATCGGCCTCTTCTTCTCTTCTGCCACGATCGGCCTGATCTTCGGGGCGCTCGCCGGCGGGCGGATCGCCGATGCCTGGGGAAGGCGCTCCGGGCTCGTGCTTGCGCTCGTGACTTTCGGTATATTCTCGGCCGCCACCGCCTATGTCACCAGCTTCGAACAACTCGTCATCATGCGCTTCCTGACCGGGGTCGGCCTCGGTGGCGCTTTGCCGAACCTCGTCAACATCGCCGCGGAATCCGCCGATCCGGGCCGCCGGGGGCGCGCTGTCTCAATCATGTATGCCGGCGTGCCGTTGGGCGGTGCCGTGGCAAGCTGCGTCGCAATGCTCGGCCTGCACGGCGGCGACTGGCACTCGATCTTCCTCGTCGGCGGCATCACGCCGTTGCTGCTCGCGCCGGCCATCCATATCCTGCTGCCGCCGCTCCGCGTGGTGAAGAGCGAGGCCAAATCCACTTCGGGCGCTCTTTCGAGCATTCTGGCGCCGCAGACGCTGCTTTCCACGGCGGCGCTCTGGCTCTCGTTCTTTCTCGGGCTGCTCGTCGTCTATCTGCTCTTGAACTGGATGCCGCAGCTTCTCGTCTCCCGCGGCTTGGCGCGTGAGGAGGCATCGTTCGTTCAAATACTGTTCAATCTCGGCGGCGCTGCAGGTAGCCTGGCCGGCGGTCGGATGCTCGACCAGAAGAACCCGGTCATGCCGGTCGCGCTAGGCTTCGCGGCGGCGGCCGCAGCTTTGCTCATGCTCAGCCTGCTGCCCGCACATCTCGGGCTCACCCTCATGGCTGGAGCGCTGGTCGGCGGTGCTATCCTTTGCGTGCAGGCAATCCTCTACGGCGTGGCGCCCCAATGCTATCCCTTCGAAATCCGTGGCACCGGTGTCGGTATGGCAGTGTCCGTCGGCCGGCTCGGTTCCATCGCGGGGCCATTGTTGGCGGGTTTTCTCGTCGCCGGCGGCAGCAGCCCGTCTGACGTGATCTTCGCGCTCGTTCCGATCACGCTACTGGCTGGGCTGACCACCGTCCTGCTGCTGGTGCGTCGGGAGCGATCCCTGCAGGCGGCCTGACGCGGGAGCGATCTGCAGAATCAGAGGCGGGGAGACCGCCGCGGCGGCCTCCCCGCATGTCATTTGTGTCACCGGGGCTTCTTTTCAAATATGGGCGGCAGCGAGCCCGCCATCGATCGGCAGATTGATGCCCACGACCCAACGGGCGGCGTCCGAGCAGAGGAAGAGTACTGGGCCGGCGATCTCGTCGGCGAAGGCCGGGCGCTTCATTCGCGTCGCGTCGTGTTCGACGCGCTCTTGGCCGAGCATACTGATGAAGTCCCCAAGGATCGGGGTGAAGACCGGCCCGGGGGCCACCGAGTTCATGCGAATGTCGTGCCGCGTGAAGAGCTCGAAGCTGCGCTTGTGCGACCAGACGATCAGCGCCTCCTTGAGGTACTGATAGCAGGTCTCCTGCCGGATCGGGTTCTCCTCGAGCCACGCCAGGCCTTCGGCGAAGCTGGCGGTGGCGGCCAGGGCCCTGTGGGCCTCGACGCGTCTCGGCCATTCGGCGCCCAGAATGGAGGCGAAATTGACGATCGAGCCGCCCTGCGGCATGCGGTCGACCACGAGTTCCGTCAGGTGCCGCAATCCGAGATAGTTGACCCTGGCGACGATATCACGGTCGACGGTCCCGGGAACCCCTGCGGCATTGATGAGAGCGTCGATCCGATCCGGCAGTTGGGTCACGGCCGCGTCGATTGCTGTCGGATCGCTGAGGTCGGCGTTGACGAAACCGTCGAGGCTTAGCGTCGCCTCGTTGCGGTCGACGCCGACGACGCGGGCGCCGTGGAAGCGGGCGAGGCGGGCGACTTCGGCGCCGATGCCTGAAGATGCGCCGGTGATGACAATGGTCTTTCCATTGATGGTCATGTGTTGTTCCTGTCTTGGTCGGAATGAACGCGTGCCGCGAGCGGGCCAGCGGGCCCTTGCTACCGGCTTGGTTCAGCGTTGAATCAGAACGGATAGGGTGTTGCGGCGTCCTTCACCGACACCCATTGCCACTGGGTAAATTCCTCGATGTCGGCCGGGCCGCCGACGCGCGTGCCGTTGCCCGACTTGCCGCGGCCGCCGAAGGGCGCGTAGGGTCCGCCGTTCACTGTCTGATCATTGATGTGCAACTGACCGACGTTGAGCTGGTCGCCGACGGTGATGGCACGGCCCAGATTGGCAGAGATCACGCCCGCGGCCAGGCCGTATTCGGAGCGGTTGGCGAGCTCTATCGCCTCCTCGTCCGTTTTGAACGAGGCGATGCAGGCAACGGGACCGAAGATTTCCTCTTCGAAGGCGAGCATGCCCGGCCTGACGCCGGCAAGAACGGTCGCCGCATAGCAGCGGCCGTCATGCGTGCCGCCGGCGAGCAGTCGGGCTCCCTGGGCGACGGCCTCGTCGACGATCTTCTGGATGCTCGCGACCTGGGAATCGGAGATGATCGGGCCGAGTGCGACCCTGTCGGTCGAAGGATCGCCCGCCGGTAAACGCTGGGCCTTCGCCACCAGGCGAGCCGTGAGCGCCTGCTCGATCTTCTCGTCGACAAGGATCAGACCGGTGGCCATGCAGATCTGGCCCTGGTGCAGGAAGGCGCCCCAGGCGGCATTCGATGCAGCGATGTCGAGATCGGCATCGTCGAGGACGATTAGCGCATTCTTGCCGCCGAGTTCGAGCTGGACGCGCTTCAGGTGACGGCCGCAGACTTCGCCGACCCGGGCACCGCCACGGGCGGAGCCGGTAAACGAAATCATCGCCACATTCGGGTCGCTGCACAGGGCCTCGCCGGCATCGGCGCCGCCAGGAACAATATTGAGAACGCCTTTGGGCAAGCCGGCCTCCTCGAAGATGCGCGCGATGATGATTCCGCCGGAGATCGGCGTGCGCGGATCGGGCTTGTGGACGACCGCGTTGCCGAGCGCCAGCGCCGCCGCGATCGAACGCACCGAGAGCACCAGCGGAAAGTTGAAGGGCGAGATCACGCCGACGACGCCGTGCGGCACGCGACGCGCATAGTTGGTACGGCCGTCCATGCTTGGCAGGAACATGCCGGTCGGCGCCGTGGCGAGTGTTGCCGCGTGGCGGATGAAGAGCGCGCCGTGTTCGATCTCGATCATCGCCTTCGCCCGGATGGAGCCGGATTCCTTCATAATCCATTGGGCGAGTTCGTCGCCGTTTTCCTCGAGCAGCTCGGCCGCTTTGTTGAAGATCCTGGCGCGCTCGGCCGGCAGCGTCTTTGCCCAGCTCTTCTGGGCAGCCCGGGCTCCGGCCGCCGCCCAGGCGATGTCCTCCGGGCCGCCAAAGGCGACTGAGGCGAGCACGGTGCCGTTGGCGGGATCGGTCACTTCGATCGTGCCGCCGCCTGTCGGCTCCCAATCGGATATGAAGGCGCGGCCCGTCCAGCGTTCCGCGTCGAGAAAGTTCTGGTTATGCGTGTTCATCGAAGGCCTCCTCGGTCCTCAGTTGGTGGAGCAAGGCATGGCTTCGCCTTCCTGCGGCGAGGGTGATCCGCCACGGTTCCGGTATGCCGCCAGTGCAATGCTCCGGGCCGCATTTTCCTCCAGCGGCCTGCCAGTAGCTTTGCAAGGCGCGTACCAGTTTGCAGTTCTGGTTGCTAAAGGCGGCCATCTCGTCGGTGATGTCGCTGAAAGGATTTGTCTTCTCGCATTTTGTCGGAGATATGAAACCGGCACTGCTCGACCTTGCGCCTATTCAGCAAATCATGGAATGTTTTATAAATTTCAGCATTTCATGAAAGACCGCCGATGCCGAAGAGCGAAACTCCATCTCAGCTCATTTCTCTAGCCGACGCATCAAGGGCGACCGGCAGGATGCTCTCTAAAGGCACCTTCAGCGAGCTCGACACCGGTGCCTCGCCCACGCTGGTCGAGCTTGCCGAGGCGTTGAATTTCGCCCTCGGCGATGGCCGGATCTGGCTCAACGACCAGCGCATGGTGCTGATGCAGTCCCAGGTGCTCGGGCGGCTTAGGCAGGAGATCATCGAGGCTTTCGGTGTGGAGACGGCCAAGGGTATCTTCATGCGGGTCGGCTATATGCAGGGCGTGCGCGACGCCGAACTCATCCAGAAGCGTTTCCCGCAACAGGATCTCACGCATGCACTGGCGGCCGGACCGCGCGTTCATACGCTCGAGGGTTTCGTCAAGGTCACCACCAGGCACTTCGAATTCGACAGCGTCAAGGGAAGATATTACGGCGAATTCTACTGGGACGATTCCTCTGAAGCCGCCGAGCACATCGCCCATCACGGTCTCGCGAGCGAACCGGTGTGCTGGATGCAGTCGGGCTATCCGACCGGCTACACCAGCACATTGTTCGGCCGGCCGGTCATTTTCCGGGAGACCGAATGCGTCGCAATGGGCGCGCCGCGCTGCCTGGTGGTCGGAAAAAATGCCGAAGAGTGGGGCGAGAATGCGCCGGAGCGGGCCTATCTCGGGCTCGAATGGAAACGGACGCGCCGTCCCCTGCGAGGAAAGGCCGAGGCGCCGCTGCCGGCGGTCGAGCTATCCGGGAGGGGACCGGAAGAGCCATTGGCCGTTAGAGATCAGGTCGTCGGCGTCTCAGCCAGTTTCCTGCGCGCCAGGCTGATGGTGGAAAAAGTTGCCGACACCGAAGCGACCGTGCTGCTGATCGGCGAATCCGGTGTTGGCAAGGAACTCTTCTCGCAACAGCTTCATCGCCTCAGCGCCCGCGTCAATAGGCCCTTCGTGCCCATCAATTGTGCCGCGATACCGGAGGGGTTGGTAGAATCGGAGCTCTTTGGAGTTGAGAAGGGGGCATTCACCGGGGCAGTCGCTTCCCGCCCGGGCTATTTCGAGCGAGCTGCCGGCGGCACGATCTTTCTCGACGAAATCGCCTCCCTGGCCTATGCCGCCCAGGGCAAGCTCCTGCGCGCGATTCAGGAGCGCCAGATCGAAAGGGTGGGCGGCACCCGCACCATCCCCGCCGACGTGCGCGTGATCGCCGCATCCAATGTCGACCTCGCCGAGGAGGTTCGCGCCGGCCGCTTCCGTCAGGACCTTTATTTCCGTCTCTGTGTTTTCCCGATCGTCATTCCACCCCTGAGGGAGCGGCGCGACGATATCCCCCTGCTCGTCGATCACTTCCTCCGCCTGTTTCGCGAGCGCCACCGCAGGGATACCGTCGGTCTGTCCCGCCGGGCGATGGACGCCCTCCTTGCCTATGACTTTCCCGGCAACATCCGCGAACTGCAGAACCTGATCGAGCGAGGCGTCATTTTTGCCGAGCCCGGTGGCCAAATCGACATCCAGCATCTTTTTACCGCCGGCGAGGTCTCACCCGTCTTGCCGCAGTGGCTCAGCCCGGAGGGAAGAATCACGGTCAAGGCCCCCCTTCCGAAGTCCACCGATGCCGCGTCGATCCCTGCGCAGATTTCCTCATCAGCGGATCTTGCCACCGCCGAGAGCGCCCTCTATCAAAACGCCCTGCGCCTCGCCGGTGGCAATGTTTCGGCTGCCGCACGCGGCCTCGGACTGACCCGTGCCAAGCTGGAGTACCGGATGCGAAAGCTCGGCCTGATTGGCTGAGGAGGCTGCCATTCAGTAGGGAAGCCCGAATAGTTTTCGCAAGAGCGGTGGAGGCGGCGCGTGATTGCACGAGGCAGACCGGTTCGGGTTCCTGAATACGCTGACCGAAATCGCCGGTATCAGGAAAACGATGCATCATCGTCGTGATCTACCCAGGAAAAGCGCACCGCCTCCAGACGCGGGAAAGCGCCTTCCGCGAATAGGCGTCGATCCCCGCTACAGACCTCTCGCGATGAAATTCGAACACCACGCATGCAGTCACACCCAGGTGCGCCGATGACGCAAACCGGGGTGTCGCGCTAAGTGCGCGCACCGTCCTGTTGGTGCTTCGGTCGAGCACTCAATCCAAGAGAACCACTGCCTCAACCTCGAAAAGCATGGGATCAATGGCGAGCTTTGGCACCGGAACCAGCGTCTGCGCAGGCAGCTTGGCGCCGAACATCCGCTTCACGTTCTCGGTCAGCACACCCAACTTCGACATATCGTGGTCGACCACGAAAACTGTCAGTTTCACGACCCGGTCCGGGCGAGCGCCGAGCGCGTCGATCACGCCGGCGAGGTTCGCGTAGGCTTGCTTTACCTGCTCGCAGAAATCGGACGAGAGTGCGCCGGTCTGGTCCTGTCCGCCTTGCCCTGAGATAAAAGCCAACCGACCGGAAGCAGGGGCGATGGTCACTGTGCTGTAGCCATTCGGCGTCGGGTCATGCAGGTGGGAAGGGTTGACGCTGACCGGCGTTACCGTGGGGGCGGGTGTCTGGCTTTGGGATGTCATGTTCAGTCTCCTTGCTGAGTTGCCACGACCCGCCTAGAGTAAATCGGTGCCATAATTTGGCACCGATTGTGCTAGGGTCCGCAAATGAACATCCGCCTCAGACATGACGCCATAGTGCGCATCCTCCGGCGCAACGGAACCTTAACGGTCAACGATTTGGCGGAGGAAATTGGCGCTTCTAGGCGAACGGTGCTGCGCGACATCGGAGCGTTGCGTGACCAAGGCTTCGTCATCCATTCCGAATCCGGCCCGGGCGGCGGGCTTCAACTCGATCCTGAATCGGTGCAAACCACTACTCGGCTCTCCGTGACGGAAGTGTTTGCACTCATCATCAGCGTTGCGGCAATGCGCGCGGCCCGATCCCTTCCCTTCTCCGCTCTCGCCGATGCGGGGCTTGCCAAGATCGAAAAGACATTGCCCGCCGACAAGGTGCGAGACCTGCGCCGGCTTCTCGACTGTCTGTATGTCGGACAGTTGTCGCCCAAACAGGATATATCAAACCTGGGTGCAATCGACCCCGAACTGCTGCCTGCCTTCGAGGCGGCATTTCTCCAGCGGCTACATCTGCGGTTCCGGTACCGTGACGCCAAAGGAGTGGAAACCGTCCGCGAAGTCGAACCACAGGCAATGCTGATCCTGCCGCCACTTTGGTATCTCGTGGCTTGGGACTCCGGCCGTGAAGCTTTCCGCCACTTCCGCATGGACAGGATCAACAAGCCGGAGATCGTGGAGGGCACACAGTTTCGGCGACGGCACGTACCCTTCGAAGACGATGTTTGCCCTTTCAAAGAGATGCCACGCTAGACCAGGTGTAGCCCGCTCGAATATCGCGCGAGTGCCGCAGGCTCCCCTTCCAGAGCCAGAGGACGCCCGGCGGGGTATTCTTTCTGAGTTTGTAACGGGGCCAAAGCGCGACTCAAATCGGCGACTTGCCGGTGGATGGAAGCCCGGCTTGTCGTCCCGCCGTCCTTGCAGATGACGACATCATTCGGTGACTCTTGCGCAAGGATTTTCTCGGCATCCGGCTTGCACTCCTGGATGAAGCTGAAGTGCATCGCATCTCCGATCTCGACGAATTGCGCAGTGTCGTCAGGCAGATATTGCGCCAGGTAACCCGATTCAAGCCGCGTTGGCAGGCTGCTGCTGTCCGTCCCGGCGCCGATGATGAGAAATGGCTTGCGCACGGATCGTAAGCTTTCCGGTGTAAAGCCGCGCGCCAACCCGATATCGAGAGTGACAAAGGCGCCAATACGGTGATCGGTCAGCGAGTCTTCAAGGATCGCTTTGTTGTCCATTGAAATGCGCGGTCTTGCGCAAGTCCGCAAGTGAAAGGATTCGGGTGCGCTTGGCAATCGGCCAAAAACTGTTCGGTGTCGAACCGCCCGCCAGCCAATGCGGCAACGGTCCGTCCTCCGAGCGATGGCCGATCGATGCGATTCGCGGGCGATCAATCGTTGCGAAGGGGAAACCCTCCGCAGCCAACGCGTCAATCATGCGGGTCAGATCACGCGGCCGCTCCCATAGCTCCTGGCTTTCAGCGGGATTTTTTTGAAAGCGGTGGTGCCGGGATGATCAGGTGCCGCGACGATATAGCCCTCCTGCACAAGTGCGACCGCGAGCCAGCTTAGATTTCTCCAACTGCCGCCACACCCATGGGAAAGAAGGACAAATGGGGAAGGCGTCTTGTTTGAAGCTTCGGGTACATTGACATGCTGTACGGCGGTTTGAGACCTAGATCACGATTTAGCACCTTTGATCGTGCTCGGGGGCTCATCACCTCGAACACGCGTGCTCACCCGCGGGTGACGACTTGTTTTCAAGGAATGACGCCTTTCTGGCCGGAGCCCCAATGGCCTAACGTCGTCTGCACGGCTCCGCGCACCGGGCGATTTCAGCCCCAATGTTTTGAAGCGAAATTGCGATCGGGTTAACCTCGTGCCCGAAATACCCTCAGGCGGCCAATCGCCCCGAAAGGCCAGCCTGACCGAAAAGGGGTTTCTATCAAATGGAAGGTCAGATGCGAGACAGCCAGCACCGCGGCCACCGCAACGAGCGTCGACAGCGTACCCAAGCTCTGATCGAGTGCCAGCATCGTATCACCATTCGCGGCCACTACGGTCGGTAGCGTCATGCCAAAGCGCAGAACCTGTGTGACTACCCAACCGATGATCGAATGAGTCAGGTAGACGCTGTAACTAATGGTGCCCAACCAGACGAAGAACGGCCATTCGAGAAAGCGGCGCAACGCTGTATCCCCCCGCAAGTTGGCGACGGCCACGACTGCTACGGCAAAGAGCGGTGGTAGAAGGATTTCCGCTCGGCTTCCGCCAAGGCCCGAAGTAGCCAACACGATGAGTGCCAGGGCGGCTGCCGTTATCGCCGCCGGCGCATTTCTGGAAAAGCGGGCTTGAAGCGAAGCAGCCCATGCGCCGAGAAAGAAGGAATATATGCAGCGGATGATCGCAAACATTGGATCGGTTTGGAGCCGCCCGCCTTCAAGGCTTAGCAAGAAGATGGCAGCCAGGGCAGCCAGAACAAGGCACCACCGCATGCGTAGCCGCAACAGTCCCATCGTCAATGCGAAGATCAGATAGGTCCAGAACTCGACGGAGATGGACCAGCTCGGGATATTGAACCCGGGGTGGGCCAGAACCACGCCCTGCAGCAGAAATACATTGGCAAGAAATGCGCTTGAATCGGAAACGACAAAGGCAGGACTGTTAGAAGCGATGCCCGTCTTTTGTTCAAAGATGTATTTGAGACACTCGATCCCGAGGAAGGCGAGCAACGTGAACAAATGAAGCGGATAGAGGCGCCAGAATCGCCGGCGCTGAAAGCTCGCGAGATCTGCGGGGCTGGCTAATCTGTTTGCGTAGCTGAGAGCGATCACGAAGCCGCTGAGTACGAAAAAGAAGTCGACCATAAGGTAGCTGTGCCGGATGAAGGTGTTTTCACTCAGCAGGCTGCCATAACGGAAGTGATGGAGGGCGACGGCGATGGCGGCGAAACCCCGCAAGGATTCGAGCGCCAGAAGTTTGGGTTTCGTCGCCATAGTGGAGGATTCCCCATTCCTGATAGCTGTCGCCGCCATTTCATCACGCTCGCGGCGCTTGGATTTTCTGCTGCGAAGGAGGCAGGCCGCAAGGACAGTTGTGGGATAGTTTGACTGGGAAGGCTTAAAATCCCGTATATCCAATTAGCCAAGAGTGCATCGTAATGATCAAACCATTGGTCAGAAAGGGGAATCCATGATCGGCCAAATATGAACGATAAGACAAGCTTAATGGACATTATTGGGTGGCGACGGGCGGTGCGGTTTAGTGCCATTGGTCCTTCTCAACCGCCCGCGAACCCAACGGTTGCCCCACACCAAAAAAGCCTCTTTATTGAAAAGACACCTCAGCCCAAGAACCGTCAGTCCGCTGCCGGCCCCGTCGCAGAAGGCTTCGGCCGCGCGAAATTCATAGAGGCAGTTCAAGTTGCGACGCGGCATGGCCTTCGCGGAACTCAGCGATGAAAGAGCGATGCCCGAGCTCCACATGTCAGACATTCCTGGAGCCTGTATCTTGCGTTAGGCTGGTCATGGCCACCTGGTAAACTATTGATTACCCGCAGTACGCGACGCGGAGTCATGTCCAGAACGCGGCACACGCGGCCGAGGAATTTCTTCGGATGTGACGAGCAGTGTCTCGTTGAAGGCACTACCCCTTCAGCGCCGTTTCGACTGGCTCACCGGTTGTCCTCATCAACATCTCAGCCGACATCCCGCGGCCTTGCTTGGATGGATACCGTGCAACAACCGAGAGATGATCGTCACATTCGGGTTCTGCATTCTGTTCAAAGTATCCACGCTTCTCCTCACGTGACCAATTCCGCCGTTGGCGTCCACTCAATTTGCTTGCAAGGGCGTGTTTGGCAGCTTCAAAAGCTACTTCATCGCGGTAATCTCGGTGCCAAATGCTTGCATGCTCAACGCTAAACAAATCAACGCGAGGCCAACCAGTCCGGGTAGGGTGTTAATTAAGGCTAACGCGCCATCGTCGACGAGAAAATCGCGCCAGTTCATCTGCGTGGCGTTAAGATGCAAACCCGTGACACCTCTTCTTCCTCTTTTTTTTTCACGTAATGCGAGTTCCGTCCACGCAGGACCGCGTTGCGGGAAATGCGCGCTTCCCTGAATAGCGCTGTCGAGTATCGGGAATAATAGATTGCCATGAGACGCGCCGCCATTGAGATGAAGAAGATAGTCGTACCACATCCTGACAAAACCAACCAAAAGGGCAAAGTTTTAGGTCCTGTTGACAAAGTGGATTCCCAAATCACTCGGAGCATGATTCAAGACTGTCTTTTAGGAGGCGGCTTTGGCTCGTGGCGATCTGACGGATTTGGAATGGAGGATCATTGAAGGGCTGCTGCCTACCGAGCGCGGGAGGAAATCTCGTCCCTCGCATGACAACCGGCGATATCTCAACGGAATGCTCCATGTTCTGCGGATCGGCTGCCCTTGGCGCGACATGCACGAGCGCTACGGCAAGTGGAATTCCATCTATGTGCGCTTCCGTCGCTGGGCAGAACAAGGCGTGTGGGATACACTTCTTGAAACACTTGTCGAGTTGGGACTGACCGACGATTGGCAGCACATGATCGACAGCACCACGGTTCGGGGCGATTCTCAGGCTGCGGGCGCTAAAGGGGGACTTATAAGGAGGCTTTTGGTCGATCACGCGGCGGCTTTACGACAAAAATCCACGCCCGCGCAGACGGTCAAGGACGTCCTCTCGGCTTCATCCTGACGGGTGGCGAGGTGTCGGACTACAATGCCATTCCGGGCTTGCTGGCAATGCCGGTTTGCAAACCGAGATTGTTTCTCGCTGACAAGGGCTATGACAGCGACTTCCTGCGCGAGGAACTGCTGACCCACGGGATCAGACCAGTAATACCGCCGAAGGCAAACCGGAAAGCCCCGCCCGCTTGCGACTTTCGGGTCTATAAAGATCGAAACCGTATCGAGCGCCTGTTCAATAAGCTCAAGCAGTTCCGGCGCGTAGCCACCCGCTATGATAAAACGGAAAGGTCGTTCGCTGCGTTCCTTGCTCTGGCTGCCGTTCGCGTCTGGCTATCATCATTCATCGGGACGGGCCACAAGCCATGAGGTGATCGGAGCCTCACCAGTTCGGACGTCTTTGTAGGTCGAGCTAATCTTACTCAGCACCGCCTTGTCGTCCGTATCGATCTCGTAGAACGTGCTGTCGACGGCTCGGATTATAACCCACGTCTTGTCTGACTGCGTGGGTCCAGAGCCTACGAACTCGCCCCAGATAACCTGCCGCGTATTCTCCGCCAAGGCAGCTAGATCAGAGCCCGAGAGCCGGGCATTGTCTTGAGCCAATGCCTCCAATTGCTCGCCACCTTCACCTGTCGCCTCAAACCATTCGTGCCCAGGTTTGGACGACTTGACGGTCGAAACAATCCAATTTGCCTGCAAAGACCAAGGTGCCAAAAGCCGCAGTAAGTCTCTGAGATCAATCGCGAGGAAATTCTGTTTGAGATCATAAATCCTAAGTGTCGCCATGACGTCCCCCTGAGGCCACGAATCGCATCGGCAGCAACACTTTGTCAACAGGGCCTAGCAAACAGGCCCGTTGCCGGGAGGAGCATTATGGCGCCAAAGGCAGCATAGTTTTTTATTACGATCTCGCGCTCGACCAAGAGGCTTTGCTCCGCACCTTGTTGTTGGTTTATATAAAGGTCGAGCAAATCTTTCCCGGCTAGCGGCGGGGCTTCCTGCGAATGAGGTAGTGACATGTATCTGAGCCTCCCTGTTTATTACTGTTCCAGAATGACCTAGAAGTGAATAATAGATGGCGGAGCTCTGGCCGTGACCCGCAAGGAGGTCAGCGTGAATGATGTTAAGGCTTCACCGCATAGTTACCGACGAAAAACATCCACAACTCTAAACGAAATCACATCCGGTTGATAAGTTTCCTCGATAACGCCGCTCTCTTCTATTTCGCCAGCAGCTTGACCTTTGTGGCAGGCCGCCACTGTGTTCCTATCTTCCTGCATTACCACATTTCACTTTGACCGCTTTGCATGGCAATTTCGCAACGCTGCGACACGCCGTCAATGCCAACAAGCTCGACTGAGATGATCATCCTTAATTACGACGCCAACGAATGCCCCTTCAGCAAAGGCACCTGCCTACCCGAAATTTCTTACCCCCACCTTTTTCCCACTCCCCGTTTCTTTCTTGGTGGCATTTAATTTGAGATTCCGCGGGGCTGCGAATCTCAAATGAAAAGTAACTACGAGGATCTCCGCGACTGGCGCCCGCAGTCCACCATCTCTTCTATGCGTTGTCGAAGCGGGCTTTATTCTCACCCATCATATGGCCACGCAGCATGGAGAGCATTTTCCTGCCCGGCTCGCTGGCTACACCCGCTAAAAGAGCTGTCCGCAAGTGCAGCTGCAAGATCGGACTTGCGGGGTATCCCCACGGTCACGGCCGTCTTGTGATGTGAAGCCGAACATTGGAAGTCCTAGTGGTAGCACTAGGGGTAGTCCTATGACGAAGCAGCATATTGAGGTGATCACGTCGATCGGGCGTCGGCGGCGCTGGTCCCTGGAAGATAAAGAACGGCTGGTCGCTGCGACCTTTGAGCCGGAAGCGGTTATCTCGGATGTGGCGCGCTCGGCCGGGATTCACGTCAGCCAGTTGTTCCGGAGGCGCAACCAGCCCGCCCCCTGAATGAAGCCGGAAAACTCCAGCCTCCGCTGGTCCAGAAACCTGGGGCGGTTCAATTGCAGGCCGGACTCTAATCCATTCTGGAGCGAATTCGCAGAGGCAGGTCAGAAATAATGCCGCCCCATAAGATTGTGCGGCACTGTAAAGTATCACCGTGCGGCAAGCGGTTGGTTCAGCCCGCGCCGTTCCGCCTCGGTCTTCAATGTTCGTCGTAGGCTGTCCCATTCCTCCTTGTCTTCAACTCGGCTCCACAGCGCGGCGAGTCGATCATCATCTAGAAGCTTCCTAAAGGAGTAAAGTTTGCCCAAAATCGGCTATGCCGCGTGTGTCGAAAAAATGACACGATCACCGCCGTCATAGCGCTACCCTTTGTCAAGAGCGTTGACTTCCACACCGAGGGCGTCCGCCAGCGCCTCCTTACCGTTATCAGGCATCAGCGCGATGCCTGCCGCAAGGCCTTCCTGCCACGAGCCCCCCCGATCCCAGGCCTCCTGGTATGCGTCTGCCAAGAGGTCGCCCTGCCGGGTTTGGATCAGGGCCTCGAAGAGCGTGGCCGCTTGCAAGACGTCCTTGTCCCGCTTCGCCCGCCCGAGCGCGTCCGTGAGCCGCCTTGAAGCCACGATGAGCTTGTGGACGGCATACCGTTCGGGTGCAGGCACGTTCACGCTCACGCCTTCCCGATGGAGCAGCACCGTTCGCACGGGCTCGTAGATCAGGTAGTCGAGGAACCGGAGGTTTTCCGCCGACGCACCGCCGAGAGCGGGCATGGGCGAAGGCTTGCCCGTGTATCCATCCGACCCCCGGTTGCCCGTCAGGAATTCGACCCGGTAATTGGTCCGGTTGACGAATGCGGTCACACGCGCCTTGTCGGCCTGATGGGGGACGGCCCGAAACGAGGGATCGACAGCCTCCAAGATACCCAGGATCGGCGGCAGGCTGTCATCGACCTCCTGAGAGATCGCGAAATCCATAGCCAGGTCTGCATCGCCAGTCTGCATTGCCGTCGTGGGCAACCGGACGCCAAGGACGCCCGAGTAGCAGCCATAGGCAACCGAACCAACGAGGACGCCACGCAGACGGAAGAACCCCGCATCCGCGAGCGCCTTCGTGACATCGCCGGCGAACCGATCGGGAGCCGACATGCCTCCCGAGCGAAGAAGGGTGGACACCAATCGGCGCCGCTCCTTGATGTTGTTCTTTATCTCGCGATGTCGCCTGACACGCGCTGCGATCTCGGGATCAGCTGCGGGGCCAACATAGCTACGCTTGTCCTTGCCCTCAGGAGTAGGGATGTCGAAATAGAAATAGTCTTTGCCTTTCACCGGGACCGTGACAAAGCGGCCCTCGAGCGGAAAGTCAGACTGCCATTGCGCGTCCAACGTCTGCTGGGCGAGTTCCGCGAACATCGTCCGGAATACAAGATCGATATCTCTCATCGTCCAGGCCTCGCCTCGGTTATAATGAGTTTGCGAAAACATTATAGCTTGCCGCAGTTATAATGTTTACGCGAAAACATTATAACTCTCCTGCCGTCTGTCAAGGCATTCGGCCGAGAGGGCCGCCTCTGCAGATTGCCAATCGGGAAATGCACAAGAACTTTCTGCTAGGGGCGGTTTCGTCGAGGAGACATGCGCGCCCCGCAGCAGGAGGGTGCGTCGTGCCAGTCGCCACCGTGTCTAGCCGGATGCTCGCCGTCACCGAGGAAATGCGCACGGTCATGGATTTTGCGCGAAATGTCCTGGAGGGCGACGGCCTAGGGGTTCTTCGGTTCGCGGTCCGAGGAGAGGCTGCCGCGGTTGCGTGCGGTCAGGTTCTCGATCGCATCGGCAAGGTGGATTTCGGCGATGTTGTAGTCGCCGCGCGCTACCCGCATCTTGTGGGCCTCAAGCATGACGTCACCGTGACTGTCGAAACGGTAGGAAGCGAGCTCGCTGAGCAGGCCGAGCGGGTCCTCGAAACAGATCGAATCCATGAAGCCGCGATCCTTGGGACCCGAATGCTGTATGCCTCGCTCGTCGAGCCGCTGTACCGCTTGCCTAAAGGTGGCTTGAGAGACGGCGAAAGCGAGATGATGGACGCAGCCGATGTCGGTCCGGGCTTCGTTTCGGATCGGGCTTGCGGCTTTCGTCCGTGAAGATCGTGATCAGTCGGCCGTCGCCGGGATCGAAACAGAGATGGCTTTCCGAGGCTTTATCGAGATCTGATGTTGCCTGCACACGGCGGCCAATGCCGTGCCGGTGAGACCGAGTTCCGGGGCAAGCTTGCTTAGCGGCGCATTGCATACCCGGCTGTAAAGTTCGCTACGTTTCAACTGCATAAGTAGGTCCGCATTTCTAACACGTCGATATCGCACCACGATGACAAACTGGCGAACGTTGAGAGCTGAAGATTTCGTCTGATCGCAGCGATGCCTGGCTCGAATCGCTCTCGAAGGAGGCGTACCTTCCTTACGGAGGCGCTTGCCGGAGACAAAGAGCGTGACCTGATTTTCGTGGGCGTAAATGGAAACCGATTCCGCAGAATCCGAACCAACTGTCCGCTTCTTTGCGAGGCAATGTTATCGCCCGGTTTCAGGCTTGAACATATTAAACGGACCGTGAGTGTTGACTTCCGCCCATTCTCAGATGCCGGACGCGCACGCCAGCGGCCGAAACCGTCATTCGGATTGAGGTAAAACACCCACCTTACCTCAGGAGAGGTTTCCCCGTTTTGGGAAGTCTCGAGCGAGCAACCATCCTTGATGAGACTTGAAAGTCCGCGTTGATCTTCACGACGAGCAGCTTGCTGAAGTTGCCTGATACCTTGACGAAAACTTCGTCTTTGGACTTGAACGGCGTGATTGTTTTGATCTCGACGTGATCGTTGCCGAGCCGACCATCGGCACCTTGCGCATAGTTCTTGTTCAGCCTTATTCCGTAGGTGATGGCGCCAAAGAGTTCACCAATGTCTCCGTACACATCGAGATGACGACCTGTCTCGAGGTGGTAGCTTTCTGCCAGTGACAAGAGATTTCAAAATACGGGATCAAAGATCTGATCGCATTCGGATATTTGGCGCCCCACTCATGGTAACGGAGCTGTTCTTCCACGTCTGACCAGGAAACCCATTCGCCATCGCCATAGAAGGCCCGATCCGCGGCGGGCGAAGGCATCGATCACGAAAGCGACTTCATCCAAATCCTGGGGGCGTTGAGGGCCGCCTCGGTTTACTATATTCCGCCGGTCGTCGCTCTCGTGGTTGGATAGGCGTTCGCTCGCGAGCGAGAACACGCCTTCTTGCTGTGAGGGCTTGAGCCGTGCCAATAGCCATCGAGATCACGGAAGGCGCTCAACAGGTCCGTGCCACAGGCGCCATTTCACGGCTGTGATCTCCCTGTCGATGGACCAAAGGGTTTCGCAGAGAACGGATTGGGACCGTACCATGTAGTCCGCGATCTGCTGCATAGGCTGGATCCGCATGGCAATGTGGAACCGACACCGCCCTCTACGCCAAGGTGGCGACCAAGACGGTCCGCACAGCTACGAGTCCGCTCGACAAACTCAGCCTGTTCAAGCCGGAAGAAGCCTTCCCCGACGGTTGAGCCTTGCGTCCCTCGATCGAGAACTGCCGCACTGCTGCCCTCGGCGGTCACGTCTGGGCCTGCGAGGACTGCGGCCAGTGGCGGATCGCCTACAACTCCTGCCGCAATCGGCATTGCCCAAAGTGCCAGGGCGCGGCGGCACGGACATGGCTTGCCGAACGGGAGGCCGATCTGCTTCCGCTCGGCTACTTCCACGTCGTATTCACCCTGCCGGCCGAGGTCGGCGACAGACGCGAGCCCCCAGTCGAACGGCATGTCGGAAGCCTTCGTCAAAACCCTGAAACGGGATTACATCCGCATCTCATCCATACCGGACGCCGAAACAGCGCTCCGGCTCATCGATGGATGGCTCGAGGACTACAACGAAATCCATCCCCATTCCGCGCTCAAGATGGCTTCCCCTCGGCAGTTCATCATCGCTAAATCAAACTAGCCGACCTGTCCGGTGAAACGGGGTGCACTCCAGGCGTCGTCATTCAGTGCAAGCGAATGGACGGGCGGTTTCGTGCAACTGAAATCTACTTTCGAGCCTGAAAGATCGGCTGATTTCGTCCTTGCCGTCGAATTACAACAAGGCCCAGTTCACTCGAAGCTGATGGTGTGCAACGGCGGCCCTTCTCGAGCGGCATCAAGTGTGATGCCTGCTTCGCGCCATGGTGGCGGTACGGAGGAAGACAGATGATACAGGTGCATACTGATCGCATCTTTGCGCAGTTTGATGATCAAGCTACGTTCTCGTGCGGAGTGTTGCGTAGCATTGGCTCACGCTTTGGCGCAAGGTCGCCGATCGGCGCGGGTCTGCCCAACAGATAGCCTTGCCCTTCATCGCATCCCTCGCTGCGCAAGACTGACATCTGCTCGTCGGTCTCTATGCCTTCTGCCAGAACGGGGATGTCCAAGCTCTTGCCGAGCGCCAGTACGGCCCTTACGATGGCCTTGGACTGCCGATCCTGTTCGATCCCCTCGACAAAGGCTTTGTCGAGCTTGATCTTGTCAAACGGGAACGACCGTAACGTTTCCAACGACGAGTAGCCGCTCCCGAAGTCGTCGAGAGCCAACCCGACCCCGAGGGCCTTGATCTGGCGAATAACGTGCAGCGAGCGTGTCTTATCTTTGATCAACGCGGTTTCGGTAAGCTCCAGCTCGAGCCGGTGCGGAGGAAGACCGGTTTCAACGAGCACCTCATGCACCAGCCGAGGCAAGTTAGCATCCATGAATTGGACTGCTGAAACGTTGACGGCGACGCGGCAGGGTGAATTCCATGCCGCGGCATCGGCACAGGCGCGGCGAAGCACCCAGGCGCCGAGCGGTCCGATCAGTCCGTTCTCCTCCGCAACGGTAATGAATTCGGCCGGCGAAATAGGTCCGAGCTGCGGATGAGTCCAGCGCAACAGAGCTTCGTAGCCATGGATTTCGCTTGTCGAGAGCGACATCTGAACCTGGTAGTGGACCTCCAAGTCGCCATGTTCCAGGGCGTGCCGCAGTGCTTCGGCGAGCTGTCGGCGCTTGCGCACTCCCGCCCCGAGTCCCGCGTCATAGAACGACAATGCGTCGAGTGAAGCGTGCTTGGCGTGATACATGGCGAGGTCAGCATTGTTGATCAGTTCATCGAGGTTCTGGGCATCGTCTGGCCACATCGCCGCCCCCATGCTTGCGCCCACTCGCATCTCCATGCCCCAAGGCGAACAGGTCGCTTGAAAAGCTCGACAAGACGTCCGCCAAGTGTAGATACGTCGCTCGGAGTGCCGCATCTGATCACCGCGGCGAATTCATCGCCGCCGAGGCGGGCGACAAACTCTCCCTCATGAAGACATTGGGCCATGCGACGTGAGAGGATGCGAAGCGCTTCATCGCCTGCACTGTGGCCAAGCGTGTCGTTGATTTCCTTGAAGCGGTTGAGATCGATGCCGATCACGGCGAATTTGCGGCCGGTTCCCTGGGCTTCATCGAAGAGATTGGCTATGTGCTTCTCGAAGGCAGCGCGGTTCGGCAGGCCGGTCAATGCGTCGTGGGCTGCCATGTGTCGGAGTTGTGCCTGCGAGTCGGCTCGGACACTCGTGTCGATCAGATAGCTCGCGAGCCCTGCACCGACGATGATCAAAGCGACGATGGCGATCGCCAAGGCGAGCGCGAGAACGGCCGCTTTGTCGACCCCAGCGACACTCTCAGTCAGCGGAGTCACGCGATAGGCCGCCATTGCCGTGAAATGCAAGCCCACAATGCCTGAGACCAACAGTGCCACGGCCAAGCAGAAGTGTTGGGCCTTCAGCCCCGGCCGCGAGGTCAAGGCGACCGCCATGCCCGAGCAAAGTACGGGCAGCAATATCGAAGTTACGATGTAGTCGAATCGCCATTCGACTAGCCCGACCACATGATAGGCAAACATTCCGGTGTAGTGCATCGCTGAATACGAAAGGCCCGCGGCAGCACCGCCAAGCAGAGGGAACATCCGCGTCGCACCTATGCCGCTGACCGCAAATCCGACAAGAAGACCAACCATCGCGATCACCAGCGACATCAATGTCAAGACCGGGTCGAACGACACGGGTGCCGGGGGCTCGTACGCCAACATGGCGACGAAGTGGGTGGTCCACACTCCGCCGCCGCCACCGACCGCCGCAAGGAATTGCCAACCCAGCCTCTGACGACCTGACGCCAGTGCTCCACGGTGCAGTAGCCTCAGAGTGATTGCCGAGCCAAAGAGGCAGATCAGCGCCGCCATGAAGACCAGGGGCAGATTATGCTCGTTTAAGATGCAGCTTACGACGGTCATCATTGGCGGACGCTTGAATCCTCGGATACTGGGCGAAAGGCGTCACTTGTAACCCCAGAGCTTGAAGACTCTCTTACCAGAATCTCAATCCAGCCCGATGATGCGCCGACCCGGGTGGACAACGATGAACTTCGACAGGACGCCCCCTGCGAGACCCGCTCGTTCCCATTTTCCTGGGTTAGCCCTCGCTTATGACCCTCCTGTCCGCCATACCCGAAACGACTATGCTGGTCGTGGTCGCGGCGAATGCCTCGGCCGCATCCTTCTGAGCGATCTTGCGCCGGGTCAGTTCCTTGCTCCTGGCTGACAATAGATCAAACAGTTCCTGAGTCAAAGGCGCGGCATGCGCTTCGATCTCTGTGAAAAATTGCTCGAGTTGGAGATCGTGTCCGCCATCGACGAGCTCGTCCTCCGTGAGAAAAACGCCTGCCTCGACGTTATTCCACCATGCACTTTGGGTTAGGTTCGCAGACCCTATGTATGTGCCGGAGCCGCGCCACCAGATCACCTTTGGATGAAACTGGCGCACGAGTTTGCAGACGTATCGCCCTGACCGTCGGGCAAGAAATTGTTCTAGGACGGGAATACTTACAGGTACTTGTTCGTCAAAGCGTCCCCAGTAGCGAAGAGGTAGTTTGTTATTCCAACACCATTCAAAGAGAAGGTCGTTTTCGGTCGCGTAAGCGACCGCGGCGTCAACTCGTTCAGTATCTTTGGCGGCATTTAATAGGATGTTGCGCAGATAGTTGCCATTGATACCGTTCAACAGCAATTCCAAAGCGATTTCTCCCCCCGATGCACGCACTGAGGTGTACACTCTTCGCCCAGTCAAAGGGTGATCAATTGCTGAAGCTCCCAATGAGGACAATATCTTAGCTTCTGGTGCGATAAGAACGCCAGTTCGATTCCCATCAACGCAGTTGCTGGCAGCGGTAGGGGCGGTCAACGCTGATAAACCAAGTATGATTGTGGCCCCGGGGATCGCTTGCTATCTCTCGAGCCGTGCAAAATTCTCCACTTGGATACGGATCGCAGTCTCTGTCGGCAGCCGCTCCATTGAACTTGCGCCATAGAAGCCATGGCATCCCTTCGTCCGCTCGAGAACGTAACGCGCATCGGGGGATGATGATATCGGTCCGCCATGGCAGAGGACAATCACGTCGCTCCGCACCGTCCGCGCGGCATCGGACCATGCTTCAATCCTTTCGATGCAGTCGTCGAGGCTGAGCGCGGTCTCGGCCCCGATCGAACCGCCGGTGGTCAGGCCGAGATGGCAGACGACGATGTCGGCGCCGGCCTCGGCCATCGCCACGGCATCGGCGCTGGAGAAGATATAGGGCGTGGTCAGCATGTCCTTGGCACGAGCGCGGGCGATGATGTCGACCTCATGCTGGAAGCCCATACCGGTCTCTTCGAGATTGGCGCGGAAGGTGCCGTCGATCAGTCCGACCGTCGGAAAATTCTGGATGCCGGCGAAGCCGAGCGATTTGAGTTCGTCGAGGAAATGATCGGGCAGCATGAAGGGGTCCGTTCCGTTGACGCCGGCGAGGACCGGCGTGTGGCGGACGACCGGCAGAACCTCACGCGCCATCTCCTTGACGATCTCGTTGGCATTGCCATAGGCGAGCAGGCCGGCGAGTGAGCCGCGGCCGGCCATGCGGTAGCGGCCGGAATTGTAGATGACGATCAGGTCGATGCCGCCTGTCTCTTCGCATTTGGCGGATAGGCCGGTGCCGGCGCCGCCGCCGATGATGGGCTTGCCGGCGGCGATCTTGGCGCGGAGCTTTGCGAGTATCGTCTGGCGGTCTGGTCTGCTCATGTATTTGTCCTCAGGCAGCGATGGCGCGGAAATTCTCGGCGAGCGCCGAGGCGAAGGCGGAGTCGTTGATGTGGGCGTCGATCTCGATCAACTGCCGGTTGGCGGCCGGCTTCCAGCCATTGCGGATGGCTGAGAAGAGGGCGGCGTTGGCGTTCGGGTCGTGGAAGACCTGGCCGGGTGCGTCGAGGGCCGATACGCCGCCGAGTGGCAGAAGGAACCGCACGGGTCCCTCCATCCTGTTCAAGCGCTCGACGATGAATTGGCCGATCCTGTGGTTTTCCTCCGCCGTCGTTCGCATCAGCGTCACGTTGGCATTGTGGACATGGAGCAGCCGCTCACGGAACTGGACCGGCACCGTGTCGCGCGCGCCGAAATTCACCATATCGACGGCGCCGACCGACCCGACATAGGGCAGTCCCGTGCGGATGATGGCACCGAAGCGATCCTGCGTTGCCGGGAAAACACCGCCGACTAGAAGGTCCGGCACCTCGGTCGTGGTCACGTCGATCAGGCCCGAGACGAGCCGTGAATCGGCGAGCTTTTCCATCGATTGACCGCCGATGCCGGTGGCGTGGAAAACATAGATTTCATGGCTCTGCTCCAGCATTGCGCGAACCTGCGTCACGCAGGCCGTCGTCACCCCGAACATCGTCATGCCGAGCCCCGACTTGTCGCTCGCGGCATCGGCCACGGTATTCATCGCCATGCCGGCCGCGGCATGCGCGGCGTTGCCGATCACCTTGCGGGAGATAGCGTTGAGGCCGGCGACGTCGACGACCGAATACATCATGGCGAGGTCATTCGGTCCGACATAGGGGACGGTATTGCCCGAGGCGACGGTCGACACCATCAGCTTCGGCACGCCGATGGGGAGCGAGCGCATGGCGGCGGTGACGAGCGCGGTGTTGCCGGTACCGCCCAATCCCAGCACGGCGCCGATATCCGTGCGCGTCGCCAGGAAGGCGGCCAGGGCTTCAGACATCGCGGAGACCGCGGCGCCGCGATCGTTCTGGCTGAGGACGGCTGACGCGCCGTCCGGGTGGTGCGACGCGACTTGCGCTGCCGAAATGTCGGCAAGCGCGTAGGCGCCCTGCGTGGCGACATCGACGAGCAGGGCTTCGGCGCCAGCCGCCAGGATAGCCTTTTTCGCATAGGCGAGCTCGTCGCCCTTCGTGTCGCAAGTGCCTACGACATAGACCTTTTTCATGCGCTCCTCCCCGAGTCCGATCAAGAAATTCGTCTATTTGCATTTTGCATATTGTATATTTTCTTGGATATTGCATACTTTTTCGCGGGAAGCCAGACGGAAATCGACCATGAACGCGCCGCGCCACCTCACACTTCGTGAGCGGATCTATGAAGAAATCGTACGTCTGATCGTCGCTGGCGACCTGCCGAGCGGCGCACCGATTGACGAGAAGGAACTGACAGAGAAGCTGCAGGTCAGCCGCACGCCGTTCCGCGAGGCAATCGGCACGCTGGCAAAGGAGGGCCTGATCGAGATCAAGCCCTACCGTGGCTTCTTCGTGCGCAGCTTCACCCGGAAGGAAATCGACGACCTCTATGAATTGCGCAAGACGCTCGAATGCTTTGCGGTTGAGCTTGCCGTTCCACGGATGAGTGACCGCGACATTGCCGGCCTCGAAAGGGTTCTGGATGCCGCCGTCGAGGCGCTCCGCAACCGCGACATGGACACCTATGGCCGGCGCGACCGCGAATTCCACGAGACGATCGCGGAGCGCTCGGAAAACGCGGCTTTGATCGAGACGCTCTCGCGACTCGCACTGCAGATCCAGATCTGCCGGTCGATCGCTAATGAAAGCCAGGAATTCGCCGAGCGCGCCGCGCAGGAGCGTGACGACATCCTCAAGGCGCTCCGCACACGAGACGCCGCCGCAGCTTCGGCGCTGATGCGCGCGCATATCAGCGACGTGCAGTCGGCGGTGCTTGCCCGCTTTCCCAAGGGGATGGCGGAGCGTTGAGAGAGCAATAGCCGGCGGGATGGAGGTCCTGGCCGCGATATGGGGAGGTGCTGGCCAACGGCGCCCGAAAAGGAGGAGAAGGAAATGAATATCATCACAAGGGCCGCGGCGGCCGCGGCATTTCTCGCCGCCGGCGCCGACGTGCGCGCCGAGACCCTGCGCATGTGGGGCCCGGAGCAGATCACCGAACCGCTGATCGCTGAGCTCTGGAACGGTATCAAGGCCGATTTCGAGGTCAAGAATCCCGGCGTCACCGTCGAATTCATCCCGCCGACCGGCACGATCAGCAACGGTGCCGTACAGGCCGCCCTTCAATCCGATGTCGGCCCCGACGTCGTGCTTACCAATTCGGGCATCGGCCGCATCACCGTAGTCAAGAATGCCAAGCAGATTATCCCGCTCACCGCCTATTACGATGAGCGCGCCTGGAAGGACAAGATCTATCCCTGGCTCTTTGAAGAGCTGAAAGGCCAGTATGCCGGCGAGATCTATGAAGTTCCCGACGGGCTCGATGCGCTCGGCATCTGGTATCACAAGGACATGTTCGCCGAAAACGGCTGGACGATACCGGCCACCTGGAAGGACTTCGTCACCCTGATGAAGGCGATACAGGAGAAAAGCATCCAGCCGCTCGCGGTCGGTCCCCGCACGCCCGGCAGCGCCGGACATCTCTTCGGCAATCTGCTGCAATCGGCGAGCGGTACGATTAACGTCGGCAAGGCGTTGCGCGGCGAACTCGCCTGGGACGATCCGGCCCTGGTCGTCGGAGCTGTCCGGCTGCGTGAGCTGGTCGATGCCGGCTTCATCAAGAAGGAAATGGCGGGGCTCGATCTCGATGGTGCATCGCGACTCTGGTTCAACAAGCGCGCAGCCATGTTCGTGGCGGGCCCGTGGTTCACCGCCAATGCGCGCAAGGCCGGTTATGACCTGAACAATGCTGGCTACCTGCCGATGCCGTCTGACATGGCGGGCGAAGCCAAGCCGACGGGTGGTGTCGGCTGGAGCTGGCTGATCCCCTCCAATTCCAAGCAGCCCGAACTCGCGCTCAAATGGATCGATTTCATGCTGTCGGACGAGGTCATGAAGAAGCGGGCGCAGCATGCTGCCAGCACGATGATCTATCCGCGTGAGCTCAAGGATATCCAGCCCTCGACGCGTGTTCTCAAGGAGATATTCGCAGTGGCGGCCAACGGCGTCGGCTACAATCCGAGCGTCTACCTGCCGGCCGATGTCACCGACACCTATTTCCAGGTGATCCAGGGACTCGTCTCGGGGCAGATTTCGGGCGAGGACGGCATGAAGCAGATCCAGGGCAAGATGGTGGCGGTCCGCTGATGCGGGCGTTGCACGGGTGACGGGAGTGGCTGGCGTGGCGGGAGTGCAGGCCTTGGACGATACGGCTAGCGGCGCGGCAGCAACCGCGCCGCCCAGGAAGTGGGAACTGATTCCCGCCGGCCACGGCAATACCGGAACGGCCTTCTGGCTCATGGCGCCGGCGATTGCCGTCTACGGCATCTTCACGCTCTTTCCGATCGCCGTGACCTTCTGGCTCAGCTTCACGGACTCCGCGGGCTTCAACACGCCGGCCAGCTTCGTCGGCGTGGAGAATTACCGCAAGGCGGTACAGGATCCGATCGTCTGGCAGGCACTGTGGCAGACGATCATCTGGCTGATCTATCATGTCGTGCTGGCAGGCGGCCTCGGTCTCGGACTCGCGCTCGCCATTGCGCGTCTCAAGCGCAGCCAGGTCTTCTTCCGCACGGCATTCTTCCTTCCCCATCTCGTGTCGCTCGCGGTGGTCGGCGTGATCTGGGCCAATATCTACGATCCCTTCTTCGGGCTGCTCAATACCGGCCTGACCGAGATCGGGCTCGGCAACTGGACGCAGGGCTGGCTCTCCGATCCGGCACTCGTTCTGTTCTCAGTCAATGTCGCGAGTTCCTGGCAGGGTTTCGGGCTTTATATGCTGCTCTTCATCGCCGGCCTGCAGGATATCGATCCGGCGCTCTATGATGCCGCCGAGGTCGATGGCGCCAACAGCTGGCAGAAGCTGATCCATGTGACGCTGCCTGGCCTGCGCGAGGTGATGACTTTCGTCATGTCGCTCGCCATGATCAACGGCCTCAAGGGTTTTGCAACAGTCTTCGTGATGACCAATGGCGGGCCGTTCTATCAGAGCGAACTGATCACGACCTATATCTACCGGCTCGCCTTCCAGGCGCAGGATCATGGCCTTGCCGCCGTGCTCTGCATCCTGCTCAGCCTGTTTGCAATCACCATCACCATCGTCTTCAATCGCTGGCGAGCGAGGATGGCCCGATGAGCATGCGCAATCGCGAATGGCCGGTCGCGCTGGCTCTCGTTCCCGTCCTCGTTCTGGTTTTGGCGCCATTTGCCTGGCTGCTGGTTTCGAGCCTCAAGAGTGAAGCCGAGATCGGGCGAGCCGATCCTTTCGAATGGCCGGCCGAACTGATGTGGCAAAACTATCTCGATGCCTGGCAGATCGGCGGCTTCGGCGAACTGGTTGGCAACAGTTTCTTCAATGTCGCGGGCGTGGTGATCCTGATGCTGGTCACCTGCGCTCCCGCCGGTTATGCACTATCGAAAATCCGCTTTCCCGGGCGGGAGTGGATGTTCTATGCGCTGATCTTCGGCATGACGATCCCGATCCAGGCCATCGTCATTCCGCTCTATCAAGTCCTTTCGGGGCTTGGCCTCGTCAATTCGCTGGCCGGAATCGTCCTCGCCCAGGTGAGCAATGGCATCCCGTTCGGCATATTCCTGATGCGCAGCTTCTTCACCAATGTTCCGGACGAGCTGGTCGAGGCGGCGCGTATCGACGGTGCCTCGCATTTCCAGATCCTGACCAAAATCTTTCTGCCGATCTCGACGCCTGCCGTGATGGCGCTCGTCATCATCTCGGCGCTCTCGACCTGGAACGATTTCTTCCTGCCGCTGATCGTGCTGATCAGCCCGGATGTGCAAACCATCCCGCTCGGGCTCGTCCGTTTCGCCGGCACCTATGCCTCGGAGTACCGTCTGGTCTTTTCCGGCACGGTTATCTCCTTCCTGCCCATCATTCTGCTCTACATCCTCACCCAGCGCCGGTTCACCGAAGGACTGACGCAGGGTGCCATCAAGGGTTGACCATGTCCCATCACGTCCAGCGGGAGATCCGCTACAATTTCGAATACGAAAACCGCATCCGCGCCTGCTTCATCGGCGCCGGCGGGCATGCCTACCGCAACGTCTATCCGGCGCTGCGCTATGCGCCGGTGGAGCTGACAGGCATCTGCGACCTCGATATCGGCCGCGCCGGAAAATTCGCCAAGCTCTTCGGCGCGGAACGGGCCTATTCCGATCACCGCGAGATGCTGGAGAGGGAAAAGCCCGATCTCGTCTTCCTCGTCACGTCCTATCATCCGGACGGGCGGGTTCAGGCGACGGATCTTGCCATGGAAGCGCTCGCCGCCGGCGGGCATGTCTGGATGGAAAAGCCGACGGCGGCCAGCCTCGCCGAGATCGAGGAGCTTCAGGCCGCCAGCGCGAAAGCCGGCCGCATGGTCATGACCGGCCTCAAGAAGACCTTCTTTCCGACAATCGAGAAGCTGCGCGACCTCATTGGTTCACCCGGCTTCGGCCAGCTCACCTCGATCAATGTCCGATATCCGCAGAGCCTGCCGCCGCTCGCCGAACGCGGCGACCTCGTGAGAATGCAGAGCTTCCTCGACCACATCTATCACCCTGCCGCGATCCTCAACTATCTCGGCGGCAGGATCGAACGCGTGAGCTATGAATGGGAAGGGCGCACCGGCGCGACCGTCACCAACCTGAAATTCCGATCCGGAGCGATCGGCACGCTGCATTTTGCCGCCGGCCAGTCCGGTGGCAGCATGTTCGAGCGGGTCGAGATCATCGGCGAGGGTGCCAATGCCGTGGTTGAGAATGGCAGCAAACTTACCTATTTCCGCCGCGCCGACTTGCCGTCCTATGGCCGCGCCGCGAGCTTCATCCAGCCGGAGGACAATGCCGCGCTGGTCTTCGAGCCCGAGCACTCGCTGGGGCAGCTCTACAACAACAATCTCTTCTATCTCGGCTATGTCGGCGAGATCCTGCATCTTACCGACGCCATTCTCGCGGGCGAACCGATCACCAAGGGCACGCTGGAGGTCGCGGCCGAGATCATGAAGCTCTTCGAATTCTATAAGCACACCGATTCCGGTGTGCTGACCACGCTCTGACGGAAGGTGACGTGATGCAGACGAACGATCCGGTTTCCAGGAACCTCGCCGGCCAGATCGTCCCGACTTCATGGGGCGAACTCAACTGGAAGATAACCGACGACGCGGTGCCTGGCGCCGAAATGACCTTCGGCACCTGCCGGATCAATCCCGGCGAACGCAACGGGCTGCATTCTCATCCCGACTGCGAGGAAATCCTCTATGTCGTCTCGGGACGATGCGAGCATAAGCTCGGGGACGAGATGCATCTGCTCGAGCCCGGCGATGCCATCCGCATTCCCCGCAATGTACGGCACTGGGCGAGATGCCTTGGCTCCGAGCCACTTTTTGCATTGATCTTCTTCTCGTCCGGGAAACGCACCGCCATCAGCCATGAGGAAGAAGGTAGTACATTCCGTAGATAGCCGCTTGCGACGTTCTCCGTTGTGTTGATGGGGTCGACTGTTCGCATCTCATCAAGAGCGGGGGATAGGATCCGGACCGGGCGGCATGTTGCCGGCTCCTGTCGTGGGAGCGGACACTTGGCGAGGCCGAATGCCGACCGGCCGCTTCTGGCCCGAGCCACAGACGTACGAGGAGGAATTCGCGATCTAGTCGCCCGCATGGGGCGAGATGGCGGCTTTCGGGCGCAAGCTTGCCGCGCCATTCGTGAGCGCCGATCTGCAGCGCCCCGCAATCCAGATTCTTGTGGTTGCGGTCATGGGCGATCGGGCGATGCTCCTCGCCGCAACGAGAACGCATCGCCACGTCCCGGATTTAGCCTCACCCGGCCTCCTGGCCACCTGAGACCTAGCCTCTTCTGCTCACCTTCACCGGGGGCCAAGAGTCAGCTGCGGGGCTGCAGCAACGCCAGGACGATGGTCGATGCCGCCAAGACGGCGGTAATGATCAACGGCCCGGAAGCGCCATGGTGATCGACGATGTAACCGCCGAATACCGCACCCATGCTGATGGCGACCTGGAACGAAACGACCATCAAGCTGCCAGCAGCCTCCAAGGCGTCCGCTGCGCCCCGGGACAAGTTGGTAGGCAATACCACCGGAGCCATCCCAAAAGCTAAACCCCAAAGTGAAACCAGGGCAAGCGCGATGCCGCTATGTTCACCCCAGAGTACGAGAGCAAGCGCCGAAAACGCCATCAATACGCCGGTGACAGCGAGCGCCATGCGGATATTTGCGTCTGCCAATCGGCCGCCGGCGACATTGCCGATCACAGCGGCGATGCCAAACCCGAGGAGCGCCAAGGCAATCGGCCCGGTGCCAAGGAGCGTCACTTGTTCGAGGAAGGGTCGCACGTAGACCGAGCCGGCAAAATGCCCAGTCATCAGCAAGAGGATGGCAAGCATTCCCAGTTGAACAGTGCGCCGTTTCGTCAGCCGGAAGACGTCGGAAAGACTGTTGCTTGTGCTTGCGGGTAGCGTCGGCAAGCTGAGTACCTGCAGCAGCATCGCAACCGCTGCGAGCCCTGCAGTCATGGCCGTGGCGGCACGCCAGCCGAGCCAATCGCTAATCAAAGCACCCATCGATGGTGCAGCGATGGTGGCAAGAGAGACGCCGAGGGTGACTATGGCCATGCCCCGACCTGTCGCATTGGTGCCAACCAATCTCGCCACGACGGCAACTGAAAGCGCCCAGAAACCACTAAGCGCGATGCCCAGCCCGGCTCGACCCAACAACAATAGCCAAAAATCCGTCGCGAGCGCGGCCACGAGATTGGAGCCGATCGCCAAGGCACTGAGGCCAACCAGGACAGTCTTCCGGTTCAGTTTGCCGATGAGAACATTGCTCAACAAGGCCGTCACCGCGCCAACAGACGCGGTGGCGGTGACAACCTGACCGGCGGTTCCCTCGCTGACGCCAAGGTCACGCGCCATTGGCGTCAACAGACCTGCCGGCAGGAATTCGGCTGACACCAGCGCAAAGCTTGTGGCTGCCATTGAAATAACGGCAAACCAGGTCGTGGGGCTCCATGTACTCGGGACGGTAGAATCGAGGCCAATCGCGGGGCCGTCAAGCTGTGATGTTGTGTCCGTCATTGAAGTACCTCCAAGGTTTGGAAGTCTTAATAGCGGAGTTTTCCAGGATGATATGTGTCCTAAAGTCCGAATTCTATGTCCGTTCGTCCGGAAATGGTGCGGCGCACAAAGCCAGGTGAAACGCGGGTGATGCGCTTGAAGGCGCGAGCGAAGGAAGCTTCAGATTCATAGCCCAGTTGAGAAGCGACCTCGGCGACCGACATGTTTTGACCGAGTAGCTCTCGTGCAAGCTGCATGCGCAGACGGGCGAGATAGCGTGCCGCGCCTTCCCCCAAAATAGCGCTGAAGCGTTCCGCGAAGATCGAGCGCGATTGACCTGCCACGCCAGCAAGGGTCTCAAGCGTCCAGTCATGGCCGGGATCTCGGTGCATGGCTGCCAGCGCACGACCGATATGAGGATCACGGATCGCGGCGAGCCAGCCGCTGGTCGAGGCTCCGCTGCAATTGACCCAGCAGCGAATAAGCCTCGCGACGAGTACGTCCGCCATGCGTGACAAGACCGTGGCGCTGCCTATCTGGGGCTGCGACGCCTCTGCCGTCATGGCGGCGAGGAGGGGGCCGACGATCGGATCATTGCCAGCAACATCACAGCCCTTGATGATCGGTGGCATCAGAGCGATCAAAGGGTTGAGGGCATTCGCACCCAAAGCCATGGAACCGCAGAACAGGGTGCTCGTCGCTCCTGTTCCTTCATGCACCACTTCGCAGACATTGCCCCCCAATTTGGTGACGTGACAGCTCTTAAGCGAGTCCCCGACAACATCAGGCTTGCTGGCCAGTCGGTGTTCGACACCTTGTGGCAACAACACCAGGTCGCCGTCTTGTAACTCCTGCCATCCCTGGGCTTCGGTATGGACCCAGCATGGCCCCTCACTGACGAAATGAAAGCGAAGCAGCTGTTGCTGCGGAAAGGCGATGCTCCATGGGTGGCGTAGCTCACAACGGCCGTAGTTGACCCCACTCAGGCGAAAGTCCTGTAGAACTTCGCTTAGTGCGTCCGTAGGAATATGTGTCGGAGATTGGGATGAACGATCAAGCATTGGGACAATTTATATGCCAGGCGTCCGGCATGCAAGTAAGACATCTGCGCCATTGGCAATGGGCAACTGCCCCTTTTCCTTTGTGGAAGCCTAATGTCTCGGCCTAGCTGACGACCGGACGTACCCGTGCGGTTTGTGCGCATGGGGAGGCATAGGGGAAGGCCATGGCATGTATGATAGGGACCGAATATAAAGCTCGTGTGAGGCGCCACGCATCGCATAGCTTATAGGGTTAGGCAATCGGATGCCTTGCTGCTCATCGAACTTCCGGATCGTGTCCCGAAACTACTTTCCATCAAGCCACTCCTGCAGCTCGGCTTCGGCCCGCTCCAGAGCGCTGTAGTTCAGAAGTTTGCGCAGGAAAGCGACGGTCACGGCGCGGGCGCGGAGATTGAAGCGGCCGTCTTCGTGATCGTCGCCGGCGCTCTGGTAAACATCGAGCTTGTCGTAGAGCTGCTGCAGGCGGTTCTGCACGCTGCGCAGCGAAAGGCCCCTCCGCTTGGCGATCGCCCGGTCCGTGAGGCCGAGCGCGATATCGACGAGGATCTCGTATTCGGAATCGGTGAAACCGTTCGTCTGGCCGAGGCTCTTCTGCTGCAGGCCTCGCACTTCGCGGTCGATGACGCACTGGCTCTCGATGAAGATCGAGCGCAGCGCAAGCTTCAGCCGCTCGTCGGAGGCGGATTTCAGCACATAGCCATAGGCGGCGCCATCCGGCACGATACGCGAGACCCCGCGCACATAGGCCTCGTCCGAATAATTCGACCAGAACAGTATGCGTGTCTCCGGCCGCTCCTTCCAGATCGTGCGCGCCGCCTCGATGCCGTTGCGGTTCGCCATCTGCAGGTCCATGACGATATGGGCTGACTTATGGTCGCGCGCGAGCTTCTCGCCGACGGTGCCATTCTCCGCCTCGATCACCGTGTCGCATTCGGGCAGCGCCGCGTTCACAGCCTCGTGCAGATAGGACCGGTGCAGCGGGTCGTCCTCGACGATCAGAACCTTCATTGCGCCTCCCTCCTCAGTTCTGCCCGCTCGCCGGGTCGTGCGGGCCGAGCGGCAGCACGACGCGCACCGCAGTACCGCGATTGTTGTGGCCTGGCCCGATCGTGAAGCGCGCCGAAATCAGCCGTGCCCGGGTCTTCATATTGTCGATGCCGCCGCCGATCCGTCCCCGCGCCTTGGCGAGCCCAGTGCCGTCGTCGGTGATTTCGATCGACAGCCGCTCGTGGTCGGCCTCGAGCCTCACGGTGACGGCAAGCGGAGCGGCATGGCGCACCGCATTGTTGATCGCTTCCTGGGCGATGCGGAACAGCGCGACGCTAACGGTCGGTTCCAATTGCTCCAGTGCGCCATGGGTCTCGTCGACGAGGCCCCATTCGATGGCCGATCCCGTGTCGCGGGTCGATCGGTCGAGATGATGCTCGATCGCCTGTGCGAGGCCGAAGAGCTGGAGCACGGACGGTTTTGCCTGCTCGATGATCTGCCGCAGATCCTGCATGCAATGCTGCAGGGAGCGCGAAAGCGGCTCCAGCGCCTCGGGCGACACCTCGCCGTTGCGTGACAGCCGATCGATCCGGCGGGCGAGCCGCGTCAGGTCGGCCAGCGTCTGGTCGTGAAGGTCCATGCCGATCCGCTGGCGTTCCTGCTCAAGCGCTTCGGTCAGCTTCAGCGCGCCTTGCCGCAACCCCTCCTCGCGGGCGCGGGCTTCGGCCTCGACGATCGCCGAGCGTTGCGCATGCTCGGCCGCCTGCAATGCGTAGAAATAGGGCGTCAGCAGGTCGGCTATGATGCGGGCGCGTTCGATATCCTCCATCGTATAGACGCCCGCCGTCTGCGACGAACAGGAGAGCGCGGCGATGATTGTGCCCTGCACCTTCATCGGCACATGCAAACGGCTCCTCAGCGACTGTTCGACGATCGGACGCTTGAACGCGCCCTCGAAATGGAAACGCGGGTCGGTCATCGCGTCGTCGGCGAGCAGAAAGTCCACCTCGCCCCAAAGCAGCGAACGGATGGGGCTGTTGACAACAGGCGCGCCGGCAAGATCGCCCCAGGCGGTCTCGATGCCTGTCTCATAGGCCGTGTGGTAGTTGCCGCCTTCGAGCAGAACGCAGACATCGAGATGGTCGTGCGGGATGATATGGGCGACCTCGGCCGCAACGGAACGGATGGCCGAGCGGAAGTCGAGCTGGCCCGCGAGCAGCCGGGAAATGCCGAGATAGTGGTCGAACATGGCTGCGGGTGCGAGATGCAGCATCGTCAGTTCCTCCCCGAGACGGCAGAGGGCTCCTCAACCCGCTGCTATCTTTTCCCAGTAAGCGCCGCGGAAGCGCCGCCGTCTTGCGTAAACCCGCAATTTGTTGCGTAAAACCCGCAAACGACTTGCCGCCTTGCCCCTATACAGGCCAATCGATCTCCCGCATCCTGCCCTTACTGAGAGGAGGAAGCTCAGTGCAAGAACAATTTTCACTCAAGCGCAATTGGGACAGGCAGGAGAGTGAAGCGATCGCCGACCGGCGATCATGAGGGAGGAAGACATGACAATCCGTAAGATGCTTCTGGCATCGGCTGCTATTGCTTGCGCCGCGATGCCCGTTTCCGCCTTTGCCGACACGTCCGCGAAGAAAATCGCCCTTTCCAATAATTATGCCGGCAATTCGTGGCGTCAGGCCATGCTGACGAGCTGGGAAAAGGTGACGGGCGAAGCCGTGAAGGCCGGCGTCGTTGCCGCGGCTGACCCCTTCACCACCGCCGAGAACCAGGCGACGGAGCAGGCGGCGCAGATCCAGAACATGATCCTGCAGGGCTATGACGCGATCGTGCTGAACGCCGCCTCACCGACGGCGCTGAACGGCGCGGTCAAGGAAGCCTGCGACGCCGGCATCACCGTGGTGTCCTTCGACGGCATCGTGACTGAGCCCTGCGCCTGGCGCATCGCCGTCAACTTCAAGGAAATGGGCCGCAGCGAGGTGGAGTACCTGGCGAAGAAACTCCCGCAGGGCGGCAACCTGCTCGAGATCCGCGGTCTGGCCGGTGTCTTCGTCGATGACGAGATCTCGGCGGGCATTCACGAGGGCGTGAAGCAGTTCCCGCAGTTCAAGATCGTCGGCTCCGTTCATGGCGACTGGGCCCAGGACGTGGCTCAGAAGGCGGTTGCCGGCATCTTGCCGAGCCTGCCCGACATCGTCGGCGTGGTGACACAGGGCGGCGACGGTTATGGAGCCGCACAGGCGATTGCCGCGACCGACCGAAAGATGCCGACCATCATCATGGGCAACCGTGAAGACGAACTGAAGTGGTGGAAGGAGCAGAAGGACAGCACCGGCTACGAGACCATGTCCGTATCCATCGCGCCCGGCGTCTCCACGCTCGCCTTCTGGGTCGCCCAGCAGATCCTCGACGGCAAGCAGGTCAAGAAGGACCTCGTCGTGCCCTTCCTGCGCATCGACCAGGACAATCTCGAGACGAATCTCGCCAATACCCAGGCCGGCGGCGTCGCCAACGTGGAGTACACGCAGGCTGATGCAATCAAGGTGATCGAGTCGGCAAAATAAATCTCCCGGCGACTGCCGCGCGGGCGCAAATGGCCGCGCGGCATTCGTTGTGAGCAGATGTGGCGGGCAGTATGGATGAGGTTTTGAAGGCGGTGTTCGCCGTCGATGGCGCCAAGGTGAACTTTGGCGCGGTCAGGGCGCTCGACGGCGTCACACTCCGCGTCATGCCGGGCGAATGCGTCGGCCTCGTCGGCCACAACGGCGCCGGCAAATCCACGATTGTCAGCGTCATCAACGGCGGCCTCACGCCGCATGAAGGAAGCGTGGCGAGCGACGGCGAGAGACTGGAGCGTTATGGCATCAACGCGGCGCGCGCCCGCGGCGTGCGTTGCGTCTTTCAGGAACTTTCGCTCTGCCCCAACCTCTCGATCGTCGAGAACACCCGCATCATGCACCGCGATCTCGGTGGCTTCGGCTGGCGCAAGCGCGCCGCAAAAATCATCGAGAAAAGCCTTGATACGGTCTTTTCCGGCCACGGGATCGACAGCGGCCGGGCTGTCGGCGATCTTTCGATCGCCGAACGGCAGATGGTCGAGATCGCCATGGCCTTTTCCGATGCCGGCATCGCGCCGCGGCTGGTGATCCTCGACGAACCCACGTCGTCGCTCGACGCAAGCCTCGCTCGCCAGATGCTCGATCACGTCCGCCGCTTCACCGCCACCGGCGGCTCCGTCATCTTCATTTCGCATATCCTGCACGAAATCCTCGAAACCTCCGACCGCATCGTCGTCATGAAGGACGGCCGCGTCGTCGCCGAGCGCCCGGCGCAGGGTTTCGATCATCATGGTCTCGTGGAAGCCATGGGCACCGTCGCTAGGGGAGAGGGCGGGCAGCGCTCGCGCGAACAATCTACCGCGCCGCTCATACTGTCGCATCAGGCGAAAGGCCTTCCCTTCGCGGCGCGCGAGGGCGAGATCGTCGGACTGGCGGGGCTGGCCGGCCACGGGCAGACCGAACTGCTGCTCGCGCTGCATGCCGCCCACTCCGGCAACTGGCTGCCTGAACGCGATCCGCTCGTTACCTTCGTCGCCGGCGACCGCCGCCTCAATGGCGTCTTCGAGCTATGGAGCATCCTGCGCAACTTCTCCATCGCCTCACTTGGTGACCTGTCGCGGCGCGGCCTCGTCCTCGCTAACGAGGAAGAGACAAAAGGCGCCGACTGGAAGCGGCGGATCGAGATCCGCACGCCCGATATGGACAACCGCATCCTGTCGCTTTCCGGCGGCAACCAGCAGAAGGTGCTTTTTGCGCGCGCACTTGCGACGCGCGCACGTGTTGTCCTGATGGACGATCCGATGCGCGGCGTCGACGTCGGGACAAAGCAGGAAGTCTACGCCATCATCCGCGAGGAGGCAGCGCGCGGCCGCACCTTTATCTGGTATTCGACTGAAACGGACGAGGTCCGCCTCTGCGACCGCGTCTACGTCTTCCGCGAAGGCCGTATCAAGGCCGAGCTCGCCGGCGACGAAGTCAACGAGACGAATATCATCGCCACCTCCTTCGAAGGGGTCGCCGTATAATGTTCCGGCTCTCGTCCGATGCCATGCGCCTCGCCATCCCCGCCCTGTCGCTGACGCTGCTGCTTGCCGCCGTCTTCTGGATGCAGCCGCGCGCTGTGGGCTATGTCGGGCTCAACCTGCTGTTCAACCTGGCTGTGCCCATCGCGCTTGCGACCATCGCCCAGATGCTGATCATGGCAGTGAACGATCTCGATCTTTCGATGGGCACGTTCGTCAGCTTCGTCGCCTGCGTAACCGCGACTTTTCTGCGTGATGCCCCCGCGACCGGCGTCCTGATCCTTGCCGGCGCGATCGGGACCTATGCGGCGCTCGGCGTTATAATTCATCTGCGCAATCTGCCGTCCATCGTCGCCACCCTCGGCATGAGTTTCGTCTGGGGCGGCCTCGCCGTGCTGCTGCTGCCGGCACCTGGCGGCCAAGCGCCGGATTGGGTGCGCTGGCTGATGACCGTGAAGCCGCCGTTGGCGCCGATGGCGATCGTCGCCAGCATCGCCATTGCCTCTGTCGCCCATCTTCTCGTCATGCGGTCCTCGCTCGGCGTGCTGATCCGTGGCATCGGCGGCAACCAGCGCTCGGTCGAGCGCGCCGGCTGGTCGATCGTCGCGGCGCGCGCCAGCGCCTATGGTCTTGCCGGCCTCTTCGCCGTGCTCGCCGGCATCTCCCTCGTCGGCCTGACTACCTCGGCCGATGCCAATATCGCGCTACGCTATACGCTTTTGTCGATCGCCGGCGTGATCCTCGGCGGCGGCGAGTTCATCGGCGGCCGCGTCTCCCCGATCGGCGCCGTCATCGGCGCGCTGACGCTGACGCTTGCCGGCTCGTTCCTGTCCTTCCTGCGCATCTCGCCCGACTGGCAGATCGGGGCTCAGGGCGCGATCCTGATCATCGTGCTGGCGCTCCGCCTGATGCTGAACCGCTTGGAGAAGCAGGAGAAACGCCGATGACCCCATTGTTCCGACTGGTCAGCAAGCCCTGGATCTGGTCGTGGCTCGCCGCTTTCGTCGTCTGGTTCCTGACGATCATGGTGACGCTCGGGGCGAGCACGCTGGGCTTGTCGCAGGCTGCGCTAACCTTCGCCGCCTTCTCGGTCATCGTCGGCATCGGCCAGATGTTCGTCATCACGCTCGGTCCCGGCAATATCGATCTGTCGGTTCCCGCGACCATGACACTTGCCGGCACGGTGGCGCTGAAGCTGATGAATGTCGAAAACGGCTTGATTCTGTCCGGCCTTCTCATCGCCCTCGTCATCGGTCTCGTCGTCGGCCTCTGCAACTACGCGCTCATCAAGGCGCTGCGCATTCCGCCGATCATCGCGACACTGTCGACGAGTTTCATCGTGCAGTCCGCCGCGATCTGGACGAACCGAGGATTGCGCATCAAGCCTCCGAGCGTGCTGGCGGAATTCACCACGTCGAACACGCTTGGCGTACCGAACGTGGCAATCGTCGCACTCCTCATCTCACTCCTCGCCTGGTTCCTGCTGGAAAAGACGATCTACGGGCGCTGGATCTCGGCGATCGGCCAGAGCATGCCAGCCGCGCGCATGGCAGGCATTCCGGTCGACGGCACGCGCTTCGTCACCTATCTCTTCTGCGCCGTGCTCGCATCGGTCGCGGGTTATCTGCTCGCCTGCTTCTCGGGCGGGGCGGCGCTCAATATGGGCTCGGAATATCTCCTGATGTCGATCGCCGTCGTGGTGATCGGCGGCACGGCAGTCGCCGGCGGCGATTCCAACGTGCCGGGCATTTGGGGCGCATCGCTCTTCATGTTCCTGGTCGTTTCCATGCTCAACACCTACGGGGTCGGCGCGGGCATCCGCCTGATCATGACAGGCCTCATCATCATCAGCGTCATCATGCTCGCCGGCCGCCGGGCCGGCATGCGATAATTGGGAAGATCGCCATGGCCGAGGCCAGCATTTACGAAATCCACGACCCGAGCTTCCGGCAGTTGATCGTGACGAGCGCCGGCCTCGACGAACTCTATTCCGGCTGTCGCTGGGCGGAGGGTCCCGTCTGGTTCAACGATGCGAACCAACTGCTCTGGAGCGATATTCCCAACCAGCGTATGCTGCGATGGACGCCGGAAACTGCCGTCTCCGTCTATCGGCGACCCTCGAACTTCGCGAACGGCCACACGCGCGACCGGCAGGGACGGCTGATCTCCTGCGAACATGGCGGGCGGCGCGTCACGCGCACCGAGGTCGACGGCTCGATCACTGTGCTCGCTGACCGCTTCGAAGGCGCCAGGCTCAATTCGCCGAACGACGTGGTGGTGAAATCGGACGGCACGATTTGGTTCACCGATCCGACCTACGGTATCATGTCGGACTACGAAGGCTATCGCGCCGTGCCGGAGCAGCCGGCCCGTAACGTCTACCGGCTCGACCCAACGACCGGCGCGCTCGCGGCTGTCGTCAAGGATTTCATCCAGCCGAACGGCCTTGCTTTCTCGCCCGACGAAACGATCCTTTACGTGGCGGATTCGGCGGCAAGCCACGACGCAAGCCTGCCACGCCACATCCGCGCGTTCGACGTGGTCGACGGCAGCAGGCTCGCCAACGGCCGCGTCTTCTGCCTGATCGACAACGGCATTCCCGACGGCATCCGCACCGACGTGAATGGGAACCTCTGGTCGAGTGCGGCGGATGGTGTGCACTGCTTCGACCCGACCGGCAAACTGATCGGCAAGATCCGTGTACCGCAGACCGTTGCCAACCTCACCTTCGGCGGGCCTAAACGCAACCGGTTGTTTATTGCGGCGACGCGGTCGGTTTATTCGGTCTATGTCGCGGTGAGCGGCGCTCAGGTGCCATGAGGCCATGTCGCCGTTGGCGTGATCGAGCGATCGGCTCTGCAGTCCGTATCACGTGGCATTGGAGATGCCGCCAGCGACATCCCATGCATGATTGGTGATCCGCTACGACATGGAGAAGTACGGATGCGGTCGCGAGGAAGCCATGCGCCGGGCAGTCGAGGAGCGCCACCGAGACGCCAACAGGTGGTAGACACAGCGCGCCGTCCTGTCCGGTATTCGACAACCTCTCTTGACACCGCCTGTCCTGGCTGGAATGGCATAACCCCGCGTCGCGTCATAAATGCCGAAGTTGCGGAGACGGTTTTCCAGAAACGTTCCCGATCTGTGCTCGCAGGATCGCATAACATCTCCTGTGGAACCTGCGAAAATGACTCGGGACGAGCTGCTGATCGCAGGTTCGGTTCCTTTCAAGACCGCCGTCTGCGGAATTGCTGGTCGTTGGTTCTGATCCCGTCAACTTGGCAGACGTCAAACGACAAGATCTCAGGTTCTGCTCCCTTTCAATTCAATCACATAGCGACTTCTCGGCCGACCCACGCTCTTATCGAGCGCGATAACAAAACCGCTCAACATGAATTATTCGCCTTGGCGGCTGGTCCAACACTTTTCCTCATGATGAGCCGACTCGGAATGATCATCCTTGTCGGCACTTCGTCAGCGCCTTCGCTCATGCGCTGCATAAGTATTTCCACCGCGGTCTTTCCCATCACTTCGACAGGTTGTTCGATTGTCGAGAGGGGCGGATGGCAGTATTCGCAAACGGGTGAGCCGTCGAAGGAGATAACGGAAAGATCTTCGGGAATGCGCCAGCCTCTAGCCTGCACACCACTGATGAACGAGATCGCCATATCGTCGCTCTCTGCGATGACCGCCGTCGGTTTGACGGCGAGCTGGGTAAAATCCTCCACCGCGTGCTTTCCGGCCTCGAAGCCGTGCTGATAGGATAGGACCCCGCCCGATCGTGTGATCGAGGCCGGATCGAGACCCGTCTCGTGAAAGGCATCAACCAGCCCGCTGAAGCGCTCGATGTCATGATAGTTGTCGGACGGCCCGGCGATATAGAAGAATCTCTCATGACCGCGCGCGATCAGCATCCGCGCGGCTTCCGCCACCGCGCCGCGATCATTGGTGACGACGGAAGGAACGGACGCATCGCTCATATCGAGCAATAGTGACACGATCGGCAGCCCCGCCTCTGCGAGCGAGCGGCCAGCGACTTCGGGGAGTTTGGAGGACAGGATGATCGCCCCGCGCACCGTGCCGCCGAAGGCCAGGTTGAGAATGTGTCGTTCGGATGTTTCGTCGCGGTCCAGGTTGGCGATCATGAGATTGTAGCCGTTCTGGATCAGCGCCTGGTTGATGCTCTGAAGGACCTGTGGAATGATCTGGGACGCGCCGTGATGCAGCGATCCCGGCAGCACGATCATGATGATGTTGGACTTTCCGATGCGGAGATTGCGCGCCATCGCGTTTGGCGTATAGCCGAGCTTTTCCGCGGCGGCCGCGATCTTGGCGCGTGTCTTCGCATTGACACGTCCGGGATTGGCGAGTGCGCGACTGACTGTGGAGATTGCCACCCCGGCAAGGTCCGCCACATCAGCCATCAGTGGGCCGGAATTTTCCTCCGCGGGCAAGATTTTGTTTTTTTTCACCTATTCATCTTTCGCATGAATGCCTGCGTCGCCGATGCTACGGCAAGCGGAAAGTTTTGGCAAACGATTGCCAATAAGTACTTGCACAAAAGAACGGCTTGGCTATTATTCGTGCATGGCAAACGATTGCCATTTTTAATGCGCTGTATTTACTTGGATTTTCTGATGCGGATCGCGGCTCCGCAACCTGTGTCCTGAGGACGGAAAAGCATGGCAGTCGGTAGCAAGCTCCGGTTCGGAGTGGATCTGGTAACCTTCTTTCATCCCAGTTTTTGGGGCGTGGAATCGTTTGCCGAGATCATCGAACATGCCCGCAGCCAGCCGCGCGCCTTCTGGGACAGGATTCTCGACAGTGTCCAGGCCTCGGGCGTCACCGGCGTCGAGCTCACCTTTTCGCCGTTCAACTGGCAGGATGCGATCAAGACCTATGGCTCGATCGAGGCTTTCGCCGCCGAGCTTTCGCGTCGCGGTCTCGAACTCGCCAGCGGCTTCTTCGCCGAGCTCGAGGCGGCGGGCGATTTCACGGAGCCTGGGGCGCAGGCCGCACTGATCGAAAAAGCCGAGAAATATGCCGACTTCATCAAGGCTTGCGGCAGCGACATAATGGTCATTGGTGCGCCATTGCGTCAGACGCCCGGTGCTCAGCCGGTTCGGTTTCACGACTTCGACAGTGCCCGCAAAATTGCGGATTTCCTCAACCGGCTCGGCGCGGTTCTTCATGCCAACGGGGTGAGGCTCGCCCTCCACACGGAGGCGCATTCGATCTTTGCCTCGGCCCGCGACGTCGATCTGATGATGCTGCTCACCGATCCGGCCTATGTGCATATGTGCCCGGATACGGCTCATATCGTCGTCGCCGGCTCCGATCCGATCCAGGTGGTCGACCGTCATCACGAGCGCATGATCATTGCTCACTGGAAGGATGCGCTCGGGCCGATGCCGGCCGACACGCCGATCGACGAGCATATCCACGAGCGTCATCAGCCCTATTTCTGCGGCTTCGGTCTCGGACGTGTCGACTGGCCCGCCTGGGCACGGCTGCTGCGCGACCGCGGCTACGAGGGCTGGGCCATTCTCGAGCTCGATGCCGCCCCCGATCCGGTCCAGGACATTGCCGATGGGCTGAGGCTGGTCCGGCAGGCGCTGCTGCCGATCTATCGTTGACGCTTCTAGACTGAACGACCAACGGTCCCACCAAAGAGGGCCATTTTGACGAGGTGGAACAATGAAGAATGCCATGAAACTGTTGCTTGCCGGGGCTGCTCTGGCGGCGCTGCTTGCTCCGGCGAATGCCGACGACAAGCCGAAGGCCGAGGTCATGACCTCCTGGACATCGGGCGGTGAGGCCGCGGCGCTCAATATAATCCGGTCGGAATTCGAAAAGCGGGGCGGAGAGTGGGAGGATTCGTCCATTGCAGGCTTCGGCGCGGCCGACGCTGCCTTCCAGAACCGCATCGTGGCGGGCGATCCGCCTACCGCCAAGCAGGTGGTCATCGGCCTCGATCCGGCCGAGTTCATCAAGCAGGGCCTGATGAATCCTATCGATGATGTCGCCGCGGCCGGCAAATGGGCCGACGTCCTGCCCAAGACGATCTACGACTTCATCTCCCATGACGGAAAGGTCTTTCTTTCGCCGACCGGCGCCCATGGCGAGAGCTGGATGTTCTATTCCAAGGAAGCCTTCGAGAAGGCGGGCATCGCGTCGGAGCCGAAAAGCTGGGACGAGTTCTTCGCGGCCATGGACAAGCTCAAGGCAGCCGGGATCCTGCCGATCGCCTGGGGCGGCCAGGCATGGCAGGAGACCAAGGTATTCAACATGATCCTGCTGTCACAGGCAGGCATCGACGGCTTCCTGAAGATCTATGTCGATAAGGATACGAGCCCCGCTTCGATGGAGGCCATCAAGAAGACGCTGACCATCCTGGGCAGGATGCGGGCCTATGTCGACGAGGGTGCGCCGGGCCGCAACTGGAACGATGCGACGGCCATGGTCATCACCGCAAAGGCCGGGGTGCAGTTCATGGGCGACTGGGCAAAGGGCGAATTCACCGTTGCCGGCAAGGTGCCGGGCAAGGACTATGGCTGCATGATCTTGCCGGAATCTGAGGGAATGGTCTTTATCGCCGACTCCTTCGACTATCCGAAGACGGGGGATGCCAGCCAGGACAAGGCACAGAAGCTCTTGGCTGAAGTCGTGATGGACCCCGAGGTGCAGGTCGCGTTTAGTATCAAGAAGGGTTCGATCCCGATGCGCACCGATGTCGACAAGTCCCAACTGGACGCCTGCTCCCAGAAGGGCCTCGAGCTGATGAGTGCCGGCAAGATCGTCCCCGATCAGGCGATCATTCTCACGCCTCAGCAGGCCGGTGCGCTCGCGGATTATGTCGATGCCTTCTGGAGCAATCCGTCGGCCAATGTCGACGAGGAAGTGGCTAAGTTCCCGAGCATATTCCAGTAGTATGGCCCTCTACCGGCCATCCGCATTCGTCATAATGCGATGCGGATGACCGGCGCGGGACTGGTGAGCGCCGATGTCACGAAGCTACAAGCGATCATTTGCCGTCACCACGGCTCTGTTACCAACATGGATCGCGGTCATCGTGATCTATGTCGGCACGATGCTGTGGTCGATCCGTCTGTCCTTTACCGATTCCACGCTGTTTCCCTCCTCCAACTATGTGGGTCTTTCGCAATATGCGAAGCTGTTTGCGACGCCGAAATGGTGGGCGGCACTGCAGAATGTTGCCATCTTCGGCGTTCTCTACGTGCTGGGCTGCCTGGTCGTCGGCTTCCTGCTCGCGGCAGCCCTCGATCGTAAGATCCGCTTCGAAAGTGTGTTCAGGACGATCTTCCTCTATCCCTATGCCATGTCCTTCGTTGTGACGGGCCTGATCTGGCAGTGGATGATGAACCCTACCTTCGGCATACAGGCCAGTGTTCGCGCCTTCGGCTGGCAAGACTTCTCGTTCGATTGGGTCGTCAACCCCAACCTGGCCATCTATGCGGTCGTTATCGCCGGGATCTGGCAAGGCGCCGGGCTCGTCATGGTCATTGCGCTCGCCGGCATGCGGGGGATCGAGACCGAACAATGGCGGGCGGCCCAGATCGACGGCGTTCCCGCCTGCCGCATCTATCTCTCCATCATCCTGCCGCAGCTCGGACCTGCTCTCGCCGCTGCTGGCATGTTGCTCGCCCTGGGCGTCATCAAGACCTATGACCTGATCGTAGCCATGACCAATGGCGGCCCGGGATATGCGACCGAAGTTCCTGCCAAGTTTATCATGGACAGCCTGTTTCAGCGGCAGAATCTGGGGCTGGCGACGGCCGGCGCGACGGTCCTGGTGTTGACCGTCATCGCGGTGGTCGCGCCTTTCCGCTACGCCGTTCACATGCGGGCGAGACGCCGGGAGGGCGCCTGATGAGCAATCACATTCGTCCGAACGGACCGAAACCCTCGCGGCTGACGCCCGAGCGCATCGGGATATATGTCTTTCTCATTGCCGCGGCCCTGTTCTTCCTGCTTCCGCTCTTCGTGATGCTCGCCACGTCGCTGAAGACGATGGATGAAGTCCGGCTCGGCCAGATCTTCGAACTGCCACGGCAATTCGACATCGGCGCCTGGAGCACGGCCTGGTCCGGCGCCTGCCAGGGGATAGAATGCGTCGGCGTGCGCAGCGGGTTCTGGAACTCGGTCAAGATCACGGTTCCCGCCGTCACCCTCTCGGTCTTCCTCGGCGCGCTGAACGGCTACGCCCTGTCCTTCTGGCGCTCGTCAAGCTCGCGAATTCTGTTCGCGCTGCTGATGGCCGGCGGCCTGATCCCCTACCAGATCTTCCTCTACCCGCTGGTCCGTATCATGGCCAATCTCGAGCTTTACAATTCGCTCGCGGGCATCGTCCTGGTCCATGTCATTTTCGGCCTGCCGCTCGTGACTCTTCTGTTCCGAAATTACTTCGTGAATATTCCCGAAGAGCTCTGCCGGGCGGCGCGTGTCGATGGGGCCGGGTTCTGGCGCATCTTCTTCGAGATCATGCTGCCCCTGTCGACGCCGATGATTGTCGTCGCCTCGCTCTTCCAGTTCACAGGGATCTGGAACGACTTCCTTCTGGGTCTCGTCTTCGCCGGACGCGACAACCTGCCGATGACGGTCCAGCTCAACAATATCGTCAACACCACGATGGGCGAGCGCGCCTACAACGTGAACATGGCCGCGACCATCCTCACGGCGCTGGTGCCGCTCGCCATCTACTTCTTCTCAGGGCGCTGGTTCGTCCGCGGCATCGCTGCCGGCGCAGTGAAAGGTTAGGCTTCATGGAAACATCGATTTCCATTCGCGATCTGAAAATCGGCTATGGCACGCATACCGTCATCGAGCGGCTGTCCCTCGATATCGCTGTTGGCGAGTTCCTGGTGCTGCTCGGGCCGTCGGGCTGCGGAAAGTCGACGCTTCTCAACACGATCGCCGGCTTCAACGAAGCGTCCGAGGGCGAAGTCTGGATCTCGGGCCGCAACGTGACTTGGGAGGAACCCAAGGACCGCGGCATCGGCATGGTGTTCCAGTCCTATGCCCTCTATCCGCACATGACGGTTCGCAAGAATCTCTCTTTCGGGCTGCGCGTCGCCGGCGTGTCCAAGGATGAAATCGCAAGCCGCGTCGAAAAGACAGCGGCCCTTCTTCATCTCGAAAACCTGCTCGAACGGCGTCCGGCGCAACTGTCCGGCGGGCAGCGCCAGCGCGTGGCGATTGGCCGGGCTCTGGTTCGCGAGGTCAGCGTCTTCCTGTTCGACGAGCCGCTCTCCAATCTCGATGCCAAGCTGCGCAATGAACTGCGTGTCGAGATCAAGAAGCTGCACCAGCAGCTCGGCAATACGATGATCTATGTGACCCACGACCAAGTCGAGGCGCTGACGCTCGCCGACCGCATCGCCGTGATGCGCCAGGGCCGGATCATGCAGCTCGGCGCGCCCAAGGAGATCTATTACAGGCCGGCAAATCGCTATGTTGCCGGCTTCATCGGCTCGCCGGCGATGAACTTCATCGATGGCGAGGTCACGGTCGGAAACGGAGCCCCGTTCTTCAGGAGCAAGGACCTGCTCGTCGACCTCTCCGCCTATCAGTTTTCTGCCGAACCGAAGCCTTGCCCGGCCACGCTGGGGTTTCGGCCGGAGCATCTCGTATCCGGCGGCGCGGCGGCGAAGTTGCCCACTATCCCCGGGATCGTCTCGGTCGTAGAGCCGATGGGCACCGACACCGTCGTCTGGTTCGACTGGTCGGGAGAGAACCTCTCCTACAGGGTCATGGACGATGTGGCGCTCAACCCCGGCGATAGCATCAAGCCGGGACTCGCCATCGCCAAGGCCTCTCTCTTCGGCGCCGACGGCGCCCGCCTCTGAAACTGCCTTCAAAGAATAGGGAATTCCCACATGTCTCAGGTCATCTATGACGCGTTGGTGATCGGATCCGGCGCCGCCGGATCCTTTGCGGCCAAGGAACTGACGGCCCACGGGCTTTCGGTGCTTCTTCTCGAAGCCGGGCCCGCGATCGGACATGGGGACTTCGACCCCTCGCGCAAGAAGTTGCCCGCCAGCAGCATCAATATCTGGGAGCGCGCAAGGGCTACTTTGAAGGGGCAACCCATTCAGGCCCGAGCCGCCTTCTTCACCGAGCGCTTCAGCCACTTTTTCGTCAATGACCGCAAGAACCCCTATACGACACCAAAGGATGCGCCCTTTCTCTGGATCCGCGGGCGTCAGAGCGGAGGGCGGCTTCACAGCTTCGGTCGTGTGCTTCTGCGCTGGACAGACGACGATTTCAAGATCAACACACTGACCGGCAAAGGGGTCGATTGGCCGGTCTCCTATGCCGAGCTTGCTTCCTACTATGACGAGGTCGAATCGTATCTAGGGCTTTACGGCAACCGGGATCATGTCCCGACGCTGCCGGATGGCATCTATGCCAGGCCGGCGAAACTGACGCCGGCGGAAGAAATTTTCAAGCGCGAGGTCGAGGGTCGCTGGCGGGATCGGCATGTTGTCTCCTGGCGCTACATCGCGCCGGAAATCGAACGCACACCGCGGCCTCTGCGCGACGCGCTTCAGACTGGAAACCTGACCATTCGGCACGACGCCGTCGTCCGCCGCATCACGACGGACGAGCAGAATGGCCGGGCCACCGGCGCAGAATTCGTCGATCGTGTCACCGGCAAGATGGAAGCGGTCCGGGCGGCGACAGTCGTATTGTCGGCGTCACCGATCGAGAGCGTCAGGCTGCTCCTGAATTCGGCTTCAGCCCGGCATCCGGACGGATTGGGAAACAGCTCTGGCACGCTCGGGCGCTTTTTCATGGACCAGCTTCCCTGCCTCGCCTTCGGCTCCTTTCCGAAAGCCAAAGGCTGGGCGGTCGACGATTCCGCCCCGGCGGACCCTTTCTACAATCCCTCGGGCGGCATATTTGTACCCCGTTTCGACGCAGCTTCGCCCGACCGGGGCGATTTCAACTATCAGGGCAGCGTGGGTCGAGCCCCGGTGGGAGACGATGCACCTGCGCGCCTTGCCTTCTTCGGCTTCGGCCGAATGTTGCCCCATGCGGACAATCGCATCACCCTCGACCTAAAGCGCAAGGATGCATGGAAAATCCCTGTTCCTCATATCCGTTGCACAATGCGTGACGAAGAGCATGCGCTTCTGCGCCGGCAGGAGAAGACGATGGTCGAAATGGTCCACGGCGTCGGCGGCGAGCTTGAGTTCATCGGTTCGCCGCACGGGCTGACGGAAATGGGGCGCGGCGCCTTTCCGGACGCCGACCCGTTCAGCCGTCTCATGTTCCGGAAATGGTTCCGCAAGACCATGTGCATGGGAGCCGCCATCCATGAAACCGGCGGAGCGCGGATGGGCGCGTCCGGCCAGGACTCGGTGCTCAATCCGTTCAATCAGAGCTGGGACGTGCCAAACCTTATTGTGACAGACGCAAGTGCCTTTCCAGGTAGCGGCATTGCAGGTACCACGCTAACCGTCATGGCCCTGACCATCCGTGCTTGCCGCAACTTTGTTCGACAATACAGAGCTGGGGCGATGTAGCTCTCGATTTGCCGCGATTCTGACGTATCTCAGGAGGATTTCTGCTGCGGTCGGCTCCGTGATCTGCGTTCCAAGCTTGCTCTGCTGAAGCAATTCCCAGCATCTCGTTTGGATACCACAATGCGAAACCTAAGCGGAGGCTTGGATGACAACTGTATGGTCTCCGGTTCGTATCTCTTCAACTGCGTGGAGTGCCACGCCTCGCAGCTAATGGTTCAGCGACATGGAGAGTCGGAACTTCAAATCTACTCGAGACGATCTCACTTTCAGAGCTCGTTGCGACCATATCGAATGCCGCGTTGACACATCAATTCTCCGAGGAATCCATTCTAATCAGCAGAATACGCGCCATACCTGACCGAAGCGCGGGTGGATCGCCTGCGAGACCAGTTCGGAATTTCATAACAGGGATTCTCGCTTTAACTTAGCGCGCGCCGGACCGCCTCCATTCGAAAACCCGGATAAACGAGCGCATAGCCAAATCCGGCTAGCGATGCCCCGGCGAAGCCCACGCAGGCTGCCGGCGCGATCCAGACCCGGCCGGTGCCGTGCTCTGAATGATGACGAAGATCGCTGCCGCTGCGTTCGCAAGCGCTCACCGGCCCGCTCCCGCCGGCGCACTCAGCTTGTTGATCTCGACGCTCGGGTAAACTCTCTCTTCCAATAAAAGATCGAACGGCGGCCCTTATCGGCGCATCCGGTTCAATGTCGACCTATGATATCCGTTCTGCAGCAGAAAACCTGAACTGCTGTGCTGACCCACCGTCGAGGATCGCCTTGGTGAGGCAGGCCACCCGGTTCAACTGAGTTTTTCTTCATGTTGAGAAGTTGGGCATAATTCGATTCCTGACAAAGCTGCCCCACAGTTTTGAAGCATTTTAACCTGCTCCGAGAGATCGGAGGAAAGCTGCCATTCGCTCAAGACTTCACCAACCTCCGAGCGCCGCAACCCACACAAGGTTGCAAACTATTCAAGGACCTGGAACGCGATTTCACGCCGGAAACAACAGTTCAACGATTGTTCCCTTTCCCGGCTGCGAGGAAATACGAGCGTCGCCGCCACTTTGGCGGACGAAGCCATAAACCATGGCCAGGCCAAGACCCGCGCCGCCTTCGGCATCGCGGGTGGTAAAGTAGGGCTCGAATGCCTTGTCGATAGCCTCGGGCGTCATGCCAATACCGCTGTCCGTCACACTGACGCTGACGCCGGTCTCGCTGCGCGCGCAACGGATGAGGATCGTTCCGCCCGCTGGCATGGCCGCGGCGGCGTTGAGGCAGAGATTGAGGATCGATTGTTCGAAGAGCGCCGTGTCGATGAGGAAGGCGGGCAGGTCGTCGGCTATCTCGAAGGCAAGCCGGCATTTTTCGCCGATGGCGATTTCCAGCACATCGGCCATGCCGCGCAGCACCGCACCCAACTCCACCGCGTCCGGACGGATCGGCTGCTGGCTGCCGATGGAAAGCATGCTCCCGGCCAGTGACCTTCCGCGATCGGCAGCCTTGCGGATGCGGGCGAGGTGCCGCTTTTGCCGCTCATTGAAGCCAGTTTCGCGCTCCAGCAGGCCGAGGCTGCCTGTGATGATGCCGATCATGTTGCCGACCTCGTGGCTCACCTGGTGGGTCATGCGCATGATGCCATCGAGGCGTTGTATCTTTGCTGCCTCCGCCTCCTGCCGGTCCATGTCGGTGATATCGCGCGCCAGCAGCACGATGCCACCGTCAGGTTGGCGCGACAGTGACACTTCAGTCACCCGCCCGGCGTCAGAGCGGTGGCGCAGCACCGACCGGTCGGAGAGCAGGCCTGCGTCGTTTTCGGTCGGAAGGAGCGCCGGATCGATCTCCGGCAGCGGCGTCACGAAACTGCGGACCGGCAATTTCCTGGCCGAACCAGACCAGCCGACCAGCTCGATGACACGGCGGTTCATAGTGATCGGCCGGCCGCGCGGATCGAACAGCGCGATGCCCTCGTTCATACTGCGGAAGGTGGAGCGGATGGTGCGGGCAGCGGCCTCCGCCGTGCGCCGCAGCCGCGTCACGCGCTCGACGCTCTCGCGGAACGCACGAAAGGCTTCGAGCAGGCGCACCAGCTCGGTTTCCGTGCCGTCATAGCGCGGCGCATCGACATCTTTGCGCCCCTCTGCCAATTCGTTCATGCCGTTCGAAAGGGAGACGATGCCGCGTGAGACGCGCATGACGGAGCGGATGGAAACGACAGCCATAGCCAGCACGAGCAGCGAGGCGACGGCGACGATGACGAGGATGCGGCTCAAGGCGTCGGAGGTCAAAACGAGGTCGTCGCTGAGGCTGCGGGCGACGGCCTCGCTCTGGGTTTCCGTCGCATGCGACAGATCGCGCGAGACCGTATGCAGGCGCGAGACGGCGGCGCGGATGGCAAACATTTCCAGGAGATAGCGTGTCTGTGCCTCGAACACCCGTTCGTAAGGCGCAAGCTCGGCGGCGGCTATCCGGATGTCCGGTGCGGCGGGTTCGAGGCGCGGGGCGGTTTCGGAGACGTAGCGCCGGCGCAATTCGCCGAGCTGGAAGAGGCTGTCCGAATTGGAGGCGGATTGCACGACGGCGTTCAGCCGACCGCGCAAGTCGGCATCAGCAATGCCGCTGCCGGTTGCGATCTCGCCGAGCGCTGCCGCAGCCTCCGCCTTATGCTGCTGGGCGGATTCCGCGTCGCCTGCAAGCGCCGTCGTCTGCGTGCGGATCGTTTCCAGCAGCTCGACGATACGGCTGCTCGCAAAACCCTTCACTGCTGCCCCGTCGTTCTCAGGTTGCATGGCGCGCAGCAACGTATCGACCTGCACGACGACGGAGCGGCTTTCGCTGGAAACCCGGTAGGGCGAGGTCGCATTCATCAGGAAGGGCGCGCTGGAGACGAGATCGGAAACCTGCCGCGACACCAGCGAGGCCTTGGCGAGACTCGAAAACGCCTGCAGGCCATAAGCGGCCATCTCCTGGCGAGCCCGCTGCAGGCCGTAGACAGCGATGGTCGCCAGGCTGAAGACGAGCACGCAGATGAAGGCGATGGCAAAGGGCAGGCGAAAGGCGATGGAGGAGAGGAAGGGACGGCTGATCACGATGCGGTCTCGCCATCGTCGGTGTCGAGAACATAGCCCTTGCCGCGGCGCGTCTTGATATGGCGCGGCAGGTCCGGATTGCGCTCGATCTTGCGACGCAGACGCAGCACGAGCACGTCGACATTGCGGTCGATGTAGCGCTCGCTTTCCGCGCCCAGCCGGTCGAGGATATGCGCGCGGCTGACGGGGGCGTTCGGCGTTTCGGCGAGGATTTCGAGCAGCGCGAATTCGGCGCTCGTGAGCGACTTGGCAGGATCTGCGCGGCAGATGGCGCGGCGGCTCTTGAGATCCACCGACCAGTCGCCGAGCTTCAGGGATGTAGGCTCGTGCTCCCGTTCGCTTTCCCGCTCCGGCTTCAGCGAGGGGATGGTCCGACGCAGCACGGCCTTGATGCGCGCCGTCAATTCGATGGGCTCGAAGGGTTTGACGACATAGTCGTCGGCCGCCGTTTCTAGGCCGAGGACCCGGTCCGCTGCGCTGCCGGCAGCCGTCACCATGACAATGCCGATATTGGTCTGCGCCCGCAGGCGCTGCGCGAAGGTACGGCCGGAGGTGCCGGGCAGGTTATGGTCGACGAGCACGAGATGCACCGTTTCGCGCGAAAGCACGATCGCCGCTTCCTCCGCTGATGGCGCGGTGAGCGGCGTCCAGCCCTCCGCCTCCACAAGGTCGGAGATAAGCTCCGCCATGTCAGGATCGTCCTCGACGATCAGAATGCTGATCCTCTCATTCAACACATGCACGACCTCCCGCATCCATTATAGGCAGGGCCGTCACGATCTTCAAAGCGGGCTCGTGTTATGCGCTTTGTCACATTTGTAACCTTTGTCATTTTTTAAGGGTACGTCGCGGGCAAAGCTGTAAGAACCGTAACCATTCTTCGGTTGCGCAAGGCAGCAGATGTGACATCCTTACTGCGGAGATTGGGACGCAAGATCCAATGGGAGGAAATCGTGAGAGGCATTACCGCTTTCAGCGTGTTAGCGGCTTTGTGGCTGGCGAGCACCGGCATAGCTGCCCCATCGCTGACTGTTGTGTGCGGTGTGGACGAGATGTGGTGCGCCGCGATGAAGACGGCGTATGAGGCAAAGAGCGGGCACGAAATCTCGGTAACCCGCAAGAGCACCGGCGACATCCTCAATCAGATCCGCGCGGAGAAAGCAGCGCCGACAGTCGATGTCTGGTGGGGCGGCACGGGCGACACCCATCTGCAGGCTGGTTCTGAAAATCTTCTCGAACCCTACCAGCCGGCCCATGAGCGCGACATGCTGCCCTGGGCGCAGAATTTCTTCGCCATGTCTGGCGGCCGCTCGGCCGGTATATATGCCGGGGCGCTCGGCTTCGCCTATAATGCCGATCTGCTGCGCGAGCTGAAGCTGCCGGCGCCGACCTGCTGGATGGATCTGACGGATACCGCTTATCGCGGCCGCATCCAGAGCGGCAATCCGAATTCTTCCGGCACCGCCTTCACCACGCTTGCGACGCTGGTCCAGCTCTTCGGCGAGGACGAGGCTTTCCGTTATCTCGCCGCGCTCAACCGCAACATCGAGCGTTACACTCCCTCCGGATCTGCGCCTATAAAGGCGGCAGCGCGCGGAGAAACGCTCATCGGCATTTCATTCATGCATGATGCCGTTACGCAGAAGCAGGCGGGCTTTCCGCTTGTGATCGTCGCACCCTGCGAAGGCACCGGTTACGAGATCGGCGCCGTGAGCATCGTCAAAGGTGCGAAGAACATCGAGGAAGCAAAGCGCTTCGTCGATTTCGCGCTGAGCCCGGAAGGGCAGGGGACAGGAGCGGCGTCCGGCCAGAACCAGGTGCCATCAAACGCGAAATCCAGTCTGCCGCTGGCAGCGCCTGACATTTCGATGATCAAGATGGTGGACTATGACTTCGCCACCTTCGGCTCGCCGGAAGAACGAAGTCGACTGCTCCGCAGGTTCGATGCGGAAATTGCCGCAACGAACTGATCGAGCCCTTTAGACAAACAGCAATCGGAAATCGTGAACGCGCTGCCGCGGGCAGGCCGAAGGCCCCGCTGTGTCTCGTTCACGGGAAAAATCTAACCCAGGCACAGGAGGATGCCCGCATGAAAATCAACACCCTTTCCCTCATGCTCTTCGCCGGCACGGCGCTCGGGGCACTACCGGCGCAGGCCGCTGGCGAACTCAACCTCATCTGCTCGGCCGACGTCGTCATCTGCGAGCAGATGAAGGGCGATTTCGAGAAGGCGCATAGCGACATCACGGTGAACATGGTTCGCCTCTCGTCCGGCGAGACCTATGCCAAGGTTCGCGCCGAGGCTCGCAACCCGAAGACCGACATCTGGTGGGCCGGCACGGGCGACCCGCATCTTCAGGCGGCATCGGAAAATCTGACGCTGGAATACAAGTCGCCGAAGCTCGATGAGCTCAACGATTGGGCAAAGAAGCAGGCCGAAAGCTCCGGTTACAAGACGGTCGGCGTCTATGCCGGCGCGCTCGGCTGGGGCTACAATACGGAAATCTTCAAAACCAAGGGCTATAAGGAGCCGGTCTGCTGGGCCGACCTTCTGGCGCCGGAACTGAAGGGCGAAATTCAGATCGCCAACCCGAATTCCTCCGGCACCGCCTATACGGCGCTTGCCTCTCTCGTGCAGATCATGGGCGAGGACCAGGCGTTCGACTATCTGAAGAAGCTGAACGGTAACGTATCGCAATATACCAAATCCGGTTCTGCACCCGTCAAGGCGGCTGCGCGTGGTGAGACAGCGCTTGGCATCGTTTTCGTGCACGACGCGGTGGCGCAGACGGCGGAAGGCTTCCCGGTCAAGTCGATTACGCCCTGCGAAGGCACCGGCTATGAGATCGGCTCCATGTCGATCATCAAGGGCGCGCGCAACCTCGACAATGCGAAGATCTGGTACGACTGGGCGCTGACGGCAGAGGTCCAGTCTCGCATGAAGGATGCCAAGTCCTTCCAGCTGCCTTCCAACAAAAGCGCGGCAATCCCGAAGGAGGCGCCGCGCTTCGAGGACATCAAGCTGATCGACTACGACTTCAAGACCTATGGTGACCCGGCAAAGCGCAAGGCGCTGCTGGAACGCTGGGATCGCGAAATCGGCGCCGCCGCCAACTGATGTCCTGACGGGCGGCGCCTGCCTCCACAGGCGCCGCCTTCCTACACTCAAAAACAGCGAGGTCGGCCATGAGACATGGCAATCGCAGGCTGGACGTGGTCCTGCTCCTGGGCGTGGTCGCATTGACCCTATTGCCCTGGTATCGGATCGAGAACGGCTTCTTCGGGCTCGGTTGGCTGGCCGGTTTCCCCCTTTCCACGGAGGCCGCCCCCGGTCTCGTACAGATATTCGCGCATGGCCGGCTGTGGCTTGCCGTGGCTCTCGTGCTTCTCCTCCTGGCTGTCGTCGCCCGCGGCATTGCGGACCCGATGCGCCGCGGCGCCCTGCTCGCCTGGTCCGGTGCGATCGGTGTTCTTTTCCTCTCGCTCCAGGGCCTCGCCATCGGCTTTTCAGGCTGGAACTGGACGGTGAGCGAGACACTCTTCGGCCCGCTCTCGAACAGTCAGCCCGCCATGGGCGCCGGTGCGGTGCTCTCTTCCATCACCTTCGTGCTGCTCTTTGCCTTCGGCCTTGCCGAGCGCGGCGTGATGAAGGGCGATGCCTTCGTCGTCAGCGCGATCGCACTGCTGGTCTTCCTCGTCGCGGTCTTCGTCTTCTACCCGATCGGCAGCATGTTCATCGGTGCCGTGCAGGATTTCGACGGCTCGTTCAATGCAGCCAATTTCATCCGCAACATTCAGGATCCGAGCATCTGGAGCCTCAACTGCGTGATCGGTGCTGGCCGCTGCGGCGTCGCCTGGCGCACGCTGTGGCTTGCCATCATGACCGGCCTCGGCTCGACCCTGCTCGGCCTTGCCTTCGCGCTCGTCGCCACCCGCACGCGCTTTCCCTTCAAGAAGGGCCTGCGGCTGCTGACGATCCTGCCGATCATTACGCCGCCCTTCGTCATCGGTCTGGCGCTGACGCTGCTTTTCGGCCGCGCCGGTGTCGTCACGCAGGGGCTGTCGCAACTGTTCGGCCTCGAGCCCGGCCGCTGGCTCTACGGCCTCACCGGCATCTGGATCGCGCAGGTGCTGTCCTTCACGCCGATCTCCTTCCTTGTGCTGATCGGCGTCGTCGAGGGTGTCAGCCCGTCGATGGAGGAGGCGTCCACGACGCTGCGCGCCGGCCGCTGGCGTACCTTCTGGCGGGTGTCGCTGCCGCTGATGAAGCCTGGTCTCGCCAACGCTTTCCTCATCGGCTTCATCGAAAGCATGGCCGATTTCGGCAATCCCCTGGTGCTTGGCGGCAGCCACGGTGTGCTCTCGACGGAAATCTTCTTTGCCGTGGTCGGTTCGCAAAACGACCCATCGCGCGCCGCCGTGCTCGCCATGGTGCTGCTCGCCTTCACGCTCTCCGCCTTCCTGGCCCAACGCGTCTGGCTGTCTGGCAAGAATTTTGCCACCGTCACCGGTAAGGGCGATAGCGGATCGCATATCGCTCTGCCGCGCGGGCTGTCGATCGGGGTTCACGCCGTCGTCATCCCGTGGATCCTCTTCACGCTTGTTATTTACGGAATGATCCTGATCGGCGGCTTCGTGAAGACATGGGGCCTCGATAATTCGCTGACGCTCGACCACTACGCCAAGGCCTTTTCGATCAGCTTCGAAAGCGGGATTGCCTGGACGGGCGTCGCCTGGAACTCGTTCTGGACAACGATGGAGATCGCGCTGATCTCCGCCCCGCTGACCGCGGCTGTCGGCCTGTTGACCGCCTACATCATCGTACGTCAAAAGTTCGCCGGCAAAAATGCCTTCGAATTCGCCCTGATGATGAGCTTTGCCATTCCCGGCACCGTCATCGGCGTCAGCTATATCATGGCCTTCAACTTACCGCCGCTCGAAATGACCGGCTCGGCTCTGATCCTGATCGCCTGCTTCGTCTTCCGCAACATGCCGGTCGGCGTGCGCGGCGGGATTGCCGCGATGAGCCAGCTCGACAAGAGCCTGGACGAGGCCTCGCTGACGCTCCGGGCCAACAGCTTCCGCACGATCCGCAAGGTTATTCTGCCGCTCCTGCGTCCTGCCATCACTGCCGCGCTCGTCTATTCCTTCGTGCGAGCCATCACCTCCATCAGCGCCGTCATTTTCCTCGTCAGCGCCGAATACAACATGGCAACCTCCTACATCGTCGGTCTGGTCGAGAATGGCGAATACGGCGTGGCGATCGCCTATTCCTCCATGCTGATCCTCGTGATGATCACCGTCATCGCCGGCTTCCAGCTCATCGTGGGCGAACGGCGCCTGCGCCGTGAAAACCGCGTCGCCGGCCTCGCCACCTCCGCTTCCTCTCGTCAGGAGAAAATCGCATGATCAACCAGAAAGCCGGTTCCGTCGTCTTCCAGAACGTGCGCAAGACGTTCGGCGCCTTCACCGCCATTGCCGACCTGTCGCTCACCATCGAGCCCGGCACGCTCGTCACCCTGCTTGGCCCTTCCGGCTGCGGCAAGACGACGACGCTGCGCATGCTTGCCGGCCTCGAACATCCTTCGGCCGGAAAAATCCTGATCGGCGGCAAGGACGTCACCATGTTGCCGGCCAACGAGCGCGACGTCTCGATGGTCTTTCAATCCTATGCGCTGTTTCCGCATATGAATGCGCGCGACAATGTCGCCTATGGCCTGGAATCCTCCGGCCTCAGCCGCAAGGAAGCGCGCGAGAAGGCGGAAGAGGGGCTGGCGCTCGTCGGCCTTGCCGGCATGGGCCATCGCCTTCCGGCCGAGCTCTCCGGTGGCCAGCAGCAGCGCGTTGCCGTCGCCCGCGCGCTGGTGCTGGAGCCGCAGGTCCTGCTTCTCGATGAGCCGCTCTCCAACCTCGATGCGCGCCTGCGCCGCAAGGTGCGCACCGATATCCGCCAGCTCCAGCAGCGTCTGGGCTTCACGGCCGTCTATGTCACCCACGATCAGGACGAGGCGCTTGCCGTCTCGGATCGGATCATCGTCATGAAGGATGGCGAAATCGCCCAGTCCGGCGCCCCGCGCGATCTCTATGAAGCGCCCGCTTCAGCCTTCATCGCCGATTTCATGGGGGAGGCGAATGTCATCCCGTGCGAGGTGGTCGGCATCGACGGCGCCGATGCGGAAATCCGTATTGGTGGTTTCAAGCATCGCGTGCCAGCCGGGCGGGCGACGCCGGGTGCGGCAAGCCTTGCCGTCCGGCCCGGTGCCATCGCCGTTTCCGAGGGCCGTGGGCAGGGACTAGCCGGCCGTATCCTGCACTCGGCCTATCTCGGAGATCATGTCGAGTACGAGGTCGAAACCGACGTCGGCACGCTCTTCATCGTGGACCACGCCGTTGACCGCATTTTGCCGGTCGCGTCCGACGCAACACTCGGCTTCCGCAGCCGCGGTATCGCCCTTATCAGCGCGTGAGAGCCTCTCATACATTAGAATTCGATTGCCCGGCCGCTTGGTCGGTGGCGGATCTCACCTGGTGCGCCGGCAGCTATCCGACTGGCCGCCAACCTCTTAAAAAGCTAACGACCAGACCTTTACACGGAGTACCTGCATAATGTCGCAAGAGACGGGACTCGATACACGCTTTGCCTTCGCCAATGTGATTGCACAGGAGGCGGGTGCCATGGCGCTCGATTATTTCAACCGGCGTGAAACGCTTGTGATCGAAACGAAGCGGGATTTGCAGGATGTCGTATCCGTTGCCGACCGCAACGTTGAAACGTTCATTAGACAGCGGGTGGCGGAAACTTTCGGCGCAGACGGATTTCTCGGTGAGGAATACGGATATCAGGAAGGTCAGTCGGGATTTACATGGGTGGTCGATCCGATTGACGGAACAGCGCCCTTCGTCAATGGCATGGCTACATGGTGTGTGTCGATTGCCGTTCTGCACCGCGGAGTGCCGGTGATCGGCATGATCAACGTGCCGTGCGATGATGAGCTCTATGCCGCGGCTGCGGGCATGGGTGCGAGCCTTAACGGCAAGTCACTCAGCCTCGATCAATCACGAACTTTGCAGAATGCGATGACCGGCATCGGCTGCAACACCTATGTCACCCCGCAGCGGGTAGGGGCGATCATTGCTGCCTTGCTCGGCAAGGGAGGGAATTTCATTCGCAATGGCTCCGGTGCCTTGATGCTGGCCTATGTGGCCGCGGGTCGTCTTGTTGGCTACTACGAGCCTCACATGCGTGCCTGGGACTGCATGGCCGGCTACTGCCTCGTCAAAGAAGCCGGTGGAACTCATCTTGCCTTTCCAACTGAGGGTGAAGCCTTGTTACAGGGCCATCCGGTGCTGGCGAGCAATCAGACAGTCTACGCCGATCTGCTGGCAATCCATGCCGATTGAGAGGTCCCTGCCAGCGCGCGGTCGATCCGCTCATGGTGCCACATGAACCTTGCTTTGTCGCCTAGCTGTGAGCTTTCGGCGTTTATCGATCCGGAGCGATCTGGAAGACCGGTTGCCATCCCCAGTTTTCCAGAACGCACCGAACGAACCTTCATAAGAATACTCCACAACGATCTTCGTCGACCGGCTCGATACCATTGCTATGAGTTCCATACATCGCCTTATCTCAAGAATGCCTGGTTTGCCGCTGCACAAGTGAGATTTCGTACAAGCCTCTGTGCAACCCACGACATTTGTAACAACATCCATTCCTTCTCCGCTCTGCAAGAAGCGCCTTGCAGAGCGGGAGAAGAAATTTTGTTTTTTCCGCCAATGTCTTGATCTTGCTGGCGTCAAGCTTGCTGACGAACTCTGTTGAGTGTTCCTCACGCAGGTGACGAGAGACGTCCCGCCACGCTTCCTGCCCCGCCAGGATCGCGGCGAGCCGGCCGTGGATCGTCAGGTCCGCCGATTTGTCATCCTTCGAAGGCGCGATGACCACCTTCTGAATGACCTGCCGGGCGATCGATATCCAGGCCTCATCCGCTGGGTTCTCTCGCGTGGCCAGCATGTTCCTGACCGCGGCGATCGCGCTCGTCAGAATTCCGCCGTTGAGGGGAGGCGGCATTGGCGCAGGGATGGAGGTTGCCGGGAGAGTGATCAGCCGTCCGGTCAGGGCCAAGCGCTGCTGTTCCAGTTCATCGAGCATCTGATCGAGCGCCGGGATCGCTGGGTGGCCGGCTACCTGGACGGTCGGCGATCTTCTCACCGATGGCCCGTTGTTTTGTCTTTGTCGTGTGATCTCGGAGCGGAGCCGCGGTTCCGCGGGCACGCGCTCCGGCCGCGTGTTACGGCTGAGGCGATGTGGCGGTTGATTCTATCGAGATTGTCCGCTCCAAGATTGTCCGGCACAGCTGCGATGATCCGCTCCTCCAGCTCAAACCGGCTGATGGTCTTGTTGTTGGTGCAGACGATCCGCCGAGATGTTCGATCGGCAACTTCTTTTGCCCGTTGGTGCAGCCGTAGCGGTCCTTGGCCATGATCGCATAGGGACCGAGGCAGTGCGCGCATTCCAGGATGCCGCTCAGCAGGTATTGCGGCCGCCGGTGCGCCTTGTTCAGCCGGTTCCTTGTTGTCCGGGAAAAGCTCTTCTCGACCTCCATCTGCCGCCGCTTGACCGCCGTCCAGAGCTCGTAAATCAGAGTCGCGGAGGTGAAAAAGTGGGCATGACCATGAGAGGACACAGCTCGCGGGATTCCCAACCGATGTCGGCCAAGAAGCGGGGATGTGACCCATGCGCGGCACGCAAATGATGGACGGTCAGGCCGATCTCGCCATAAGTTCCCTGCGCTCGATCACCACCTTCACGAGGGCGTGCGCCGCCAGAACGGGCGACTGATCGCTGTCCTCGATAATGAGAAGGCCCGGTCCTGCGCCCTCAGGAGCGATATCCAGTCGTTCGCCGGGGATGATCGCCACGGGTTTTCCGTCTTCCAGAAATGTTTTGATCAAGGGACCTGGGCCGCGATTGTGCGCTTCCCACACGGAGCCGGAAAAGCCGACGCAGAAAGCGGCATCGAACCGCTGGCGGATTTCAACAAACTGCACGGCCAAAAACTCATTGCTCTGCCTGGCGTACGCCAAACAAGAACCTTCTTCGTCATGAAAGAGGTTAAGGAGAATGCGCGGCTGCCGTTCTGATCCACGAGGGCGCAGCCCTTCATGTTCTTGAACCCGAAATAACGACGGCCGGACGCATGGGTTGCCGCTTCCTGATGAGGGCTCGGAACAATCCCACGGCTCTTGCGAGACCTAGTGATGTCCGGTCAGCGAGCCACTCTCTTGATAGCGCTCTGCCAGACCGTCCGGCAAGATCTCGACCACGGTTTGGAGCTATTGCCGTTTGATCCCCTCCTTAAAATAGGACGCGATTTCGTGCGAAACATCGGCGCGATGACGCAGTTCCTTAGCAATCTGCTCAAGTGCCAGGTCGAGGCAATAGACCGTCTGCTCCGCCTCGAGAAGCACGGCACTTTCTCTGGCAAAAACGACAAGGCGGGCTATGGCATGGAATTCTTCAATCTGGGCTTCCGCCGACACCTTCAGCTCCGAGAACGGGATGGTGGTTTGATGGGTCGTCATTTCTGGCTCCGCAACGATAATGTTGCGTTGATCCTAGACACAGCGGATGGAAACTTCGCGTGACACAGGCGTGACACACTTCAAGATAGATTGCCGGGCCGGCGTTCCACGGAATGTTGTTTAACCATTTCATTCCAAAGGGTTGTTCGCTGGAATTGCCATTCCAGCTTGGCTGTCGGCCGAATGTCAGAGAGGCGTGACATCACTGACAGAAGCGCGATCGCATCGGCGCGCTTCTGATTGACGGCCAGGTGCCGAAGAGCCGCGACAATGGAAGATCTTCTCTCCTCGTCTATACCATCTAAACGCTCAAGCACGGATCGCCACGTACGATCCTTGAAGAAGATTGAGCGGGCAATCGCGTTGAGACGGTCGGCTTCGCTGCAACTGACGACCTGCCTGTCGACCAGGGCCTCGAGCGTTGCAGAAACGTTCACCAAGGGCTCGCTGAGGGAAAGCCAGCCGAGTTCGGCCGGGCCATGGAGCTGGGCCACATCCGAATCGTCTTGGCGGTTTCCGTCTTTATAGTCCTGGAAAATCTTGCCCACACCGATCATGCCGAACAGATGGCATTCCGCAGCCCTCAATGCGCCCATGCTGGCTGCCCCGAGAAGCGTAACGCCAGCGCTGAGCGCATACAGGATCTCCTTATGCCAGACCGGAGCGGTATATTCGAAGCCTCCGTCAACGATACCGATGACAGAGGCACCTTCCTCCACAGCTTGAAAGACGTCCCCCTGGATAGCCGGACCGCGGACAACGATATCACCGGCGCGCTTGCCTGCATCGGGCAATGTCGGGCCAACAAACAGTATTTTCATCCGAACGACCCTTTGGACAGGGCACGCGCGCCAAATCTCTGTGCGCGGCCGCCTTCGGGATTCTCTAACTCTGGTGCAAGCACTTTTACCACCGCAAACGGCCACGCAGGATCAGTAAGCGGCACGGCGATGATTGGTCCAAGCCCCATGCGCCTTAAGACATCAACGGTCGCTTTGAGGCCGCCACCCACCTGGCTTTTGAAATCGTCTCGACACACAGTGCCAGGATGCGCTCTCAACAGATGGCGCGTTTCCTCAGCCAGTGGTTGGCGATAGACCGAAGGATAGATATCGTCCCTGCCGCCGCTAATAAAGGTCATGCGAGATTGTGCCGCTTCGGTAATCGCGCGCGAGATAGCCTTTTGAACTGACGGATGCGTTCCCGCTCCATAATTCACATCGACAAAACGGGGCCGCCGAGCGGAGAGCACCTCCCCAGGAGCGACGAGAGCCGTGAAGGAGGGGACACCAATATCGCTGGTGATATCGAACAACCGCAACACCAGGCCTGCCGTTTCGATACGAGCAGCCAGTGCCGTTGTATCGGCGCAGCCGAGAGATCGCGGGTCAATGCACGACGCTCGCCTTGCCTCGAACCTGGATACCTGCCAAAGCACATATGCGTCCCGCTCGATCCGCTCGTGCAGACCGTGGAACGTGGCCTCCTCCACAGTGTTTCCCGAAGCCAAGCCATCGGATGATTGCCAGTATCTGCAATCGCCCAGCGTCCGGTCGAGCATTACAGCTTCGAGCGGTACGTGGATCTCTTCACCGGAAATCAGCTCACGGCCAGCTACCCAATCGACATTTTCACCGTCGCCGGCTACCGTTTGACCGGGCGCAATGAGGTTGGGAAGTTTATGAAATCGCTTCCCGGCACTCTTGAGCGTGTGCGTCGTTGCCTGAAGAGTGTCGCAGTGTGGCGTCGAGGCGATGACCCGCTCCAACGCTTCCATTACAGCTGATGTCCTTGCTTCATCGTCGGTAACGCCCTTTCCCTGGGCGACGACTATCGATCTTGCATTGGGTGTGTACGCACACCAAACGGGAATGCCTATACGATCCAGATCTGTGTGCCGAGCCACGCGCGTGATGCCAAAATCCGAAAGGAGGCCTGAGACACGATGATAAGTCTCCGCCGGGCTACATACCCTGTCACGCCACCCCGATTTGCTCAGCATCAGGTATCAAAAAGTCCCGCCGACACCGATGATGCAGACGAGATGGCCACTGCGAAGTCGACGTCCTTGACCACCACACCGCCGGACGCGCGAAGCTGGTTGGCCGAGGCCAGAGCACCGGTAACGGTGTTGAGCGGAGTGACCGTCCCAGCATCAATGTCAGCAACATAAAGTGTCGGATCTCCCGGAAATCCTATAACGACTACCTTAGACATTCCATTTTTCTCCTTTGTTGAGGTTTCAGTATCCGGCTTTTACGAGACCTTCCCGATACATTTCCTTCTGCCATGGCTCTCTGATCGGCAGGACCGCGAGCCATTTCTGCAAATCGAACTGAGGGTTGGCCTCCTTGTCCTTCCTGCGATAGTGATGCGCACGCTTGGTGTCGCCGAGCATTGCGCAGCTTGCAGCCAACAGCCTGTAGGCGGACGGCTGGTTAGACATGCTCTGGATGCGGGAGATCGCTTTATCGAACGCACCGACGAAGTAACTCGCGCCAGCAGCGCACCAGAAATATTCATCGGGTCCCAGCGGATTGAGTGCGATGGCCTTGTCGATTTTTTCCAGGCCGTCTTTTGGGCGCGAAGCATGAATGAGCGAGTCGGCGAAGCTGTAGATCGCATCGGCATAATGTGGGCTCAACTCCTCGGCCCGGCTAAGCGCATCCAGACTTTCGTCGAGTTCGCCCAGGTACAGTTTCGCCACGCCAAGCTCCTTGAAACCGTAGGCGATTTCAGGATTACGCTCGATTGCAAAGCGGGCGCTTTCCTCCGCCTTCCTTAGCAACTCAGGATCGCCACGGGCAGTGAGAACCCATTCGAGCGAGTAGGTTTTGGCAAGGCCGCTATATGCATGAGAGAAATTGGCGTTCTGCTGCAGCGCCTCGCGGAATGTCTTTCGGGCGCCGCGCACCGATGGCAGGGTAAGCCGGCTCATTTGTTGCACGCCGAAAAGATATCGCTGATAAGCGTCAGGGTGGTATTCGTAATCGCTGAGGGCGCTTTCGTTGCGCTTTAGCTCGGCGAGAATTCGATCCGCGACGATCTCAGCCAACGCCTTTCGATGGGATGATAAAAGCCCGCGCGCGATTTCGAAGCGATCGGCGTAGATCACATTGTCCGAGGGGACGAAGATGATTTGAACGACGAGGCCTTCACCCGTCAACTTCGTATCGACCACATAGGAAACGTCGTATCTTTCGAGGAGCAAGAGCTTGTCGTCGCTCGCTCGAATGCGTTCTGCCGTGTAGGGCGCAACGATCGACAGGCCGCGCAAGGCACAAAGGCCTATCGCGACATCGTCAATCAATGCACTGGCCGTGGGAAGATCCAGTTGTGAGGCGTAAACTCCAATTGGCGGCAGAAGCGCAACCCGTGGCTGCTTCGGCGACTGGAACGGGCGTTCCGTACCGACCACCGCTATCGCACCGGCAGACTGGCTTTTCCCCTCCACCACGCGAGGGGAGGCACCCATTTTCGAGCCGATCGAAAGGGTGCTCCGCACCAGTTGGTCGTCCGGAAAGCGTTCAAGGATGTAAAAAGCTGCTTGTCGTCTCGCCGCGACTTCCACCGAGGTCGCTGTATTGGCCGACATTTCAAGCAGCCGAGCACGCATCAGCTCGAGTTGCCTCTGACGCTGTTCCTTCAGCCAGCGACCAGATAGACCGTCGGCTTCATTCGTGTCGGCAAGAAACGTCCGATTGATCAAATCGACGAGAGACGACAAGGGTGTTTCTGCTGGGTGTGTCGCATCGAAGGCGTCTGCGTCGCAGACGAGTTGTTTACGATCGAGGGAAATATGTGTCGGTGAAAACGTCAACAACGAACCGTGCGGCCTCAGACGCGATATCAACTTCCTGAGATTCGTAAATGCAACAGCTCGGTGGTCGTTGCCCCACAGAAATTCCGCAGCTTCCTCACGGCTGATTTCAGCGGATGCGCTCGTCGCGAGGTAGGCAATCAGCAACAGTCCCTTACGAGGATACTTAGCCTCGTCTCCTGCAGCGTCGAGCAGGCGCAGCCTACCAAATGTCTGCAAGAACACGTTGCTCACCTAAGGACGTTGGTTGAATGGGGCGCCGCATCTGCAATTTGAATGCCAATGTCATCGGCGCCCGCCAGCGCCTTGGTCAGGGTAATGATAGTTTGCCGGACCTTCTTACTTTTGATCGACGTGAAGGCTCGATTAAGGGTCACTCCATCGCGCGAAAGGAGGAATGTCCCAATTTCGTCAACCTCTTGGAGATCCGGCGCCGACTGCTGATCCTGGAAGAAATAGGTTACCGGAACGCCCAAAACTGCTGCGGCCGCCTGCAATTTGCTCGCGCTGATCCGATTGGTACCCTTTTCATACTTCTGGATCTGCTGGAAGGTGATGCCCAAATGGTCTCCCAGCTTTTCCTGGCTCATTCCCAACACAAGGCGCCGCGACCTCAAGCGATTGCCAACGTGGATATCGATTTGATGTGGCGTGCCTTTTGCCATGCTAGTGCGCTCCCTGACGTGAAGAATTCAATCATGCGTTGACTCGCACCATGACAACTTCTTTCCAGAATGCAACAAACACTTGACTGGCCGGGATTACAAACGTCCAGGAAGCCCAGGCCGAGGGCACTCCTTCTGTTCAATTTTGCTCTAAGCCCGCCAGAATCACTCTGGTGTGGGCAAACCTCGATCTCTCCCACCGCCCTTTAGATGCTACACACCGTGGGAAACCTCTGAATCCGGAACATCAGCGAGATGGTTTGACTATCTCGCTGAGCACCGCGAGCGTCTCGTTCGTTCCTCGGCTTGCAGCCCGTTCGCGTTCGGGCCAACAGCTGCCATCGTTATTGACCTCGCCACCGATTTTGTAACGATCTCATTCCCGCGGAAAGGGAGGGTCTCTTAAAGCCCTGATGCGTTGGTGAGATTTGTGCGAAAACGGTCGCGCCGCCGCTGATACTTGCGCGTCATCTCGGCCGAGGCGTGGCCCAGCTGCTTTTGCACATAACGCTCCTCTATGTCGGCCGAGGAGGCAAGGCCGGCCCGCAGCGAGTGACCTGAGAACAGCAGGGCCCGTTCGGCTTCGGGCAGATCGGAGCGGACGCCGGCGGCGAGAGCGGTCTGCTTGACCAGGCGGGCGACATGCTTGTCGGAGAGCCGTTCGACGCCACTGGCGATGCGGCCAAAGCGGATCCAGCTTTCGAGGGCGGCGACCGGGCAGGCCTGCTCGGCGGCGCCGCGACCGACCTCGACCTCACGCCAGCCGGTCTTGCCGCGCAGCGTCAGCAGCACGCCCTCCGGAAAGATCTCGATCCAGCCACGGCCGTCGCTGTGGTTCCCATCCAGATGGTCGTCGCGCACGACGTCGAGGCCGACGATCTCGGAGCGCCGCAGGCCGCCGGCGAAGCCCAGCAGCAGGATGGCCCGGTCGCGCAGACCCCTGAGATCATGGCCGAGCGTGTTGACCATCGCCTTGATGTCGTCGCCGAGCACGGCTTCCTTCTGCCGTGGCGGCTTTGCATGCTTGCGGCGAATGCCGGCGAGCACCGTGGCGATATGCCGATCGGCGCGATCCATCGGCACGCCGCGCTGGCTAAAGTTCCAGGCGAGGCCGGAAAGCCGCCGCTCGATCGTCGCGACCGAGAGGGCAGGGGCATTGCGCTTCCGATCGCCGGCCGCACTGCCTGCGGCAGGCGCCGATATAGAGGCCGATAACCTGGCTCGACGGCGGCAGCGGCTCAAAACCTTCCCGGCGGCACCAGGCGGTGAAATGCGAAAAATCCTTGGCATAGGCGCTGCGGGTGTTGTCGGAGCTCGCGGCGTTGGCGTAGGCCGTCGCGGTTTCGACGAGGGCCTCCAGCCGCGGCGGGACACGGGACGTCGGCCCGGGGGCGACTGTCGCCTGCGGCGCGGGAAGTGAGACGGCCGTCTCAATTACGCGATCGACGCTGTCGGAAAGATCGCCATCGGCGATTTCGTCGATTCGTGTTTGCCAGGGGATTATGCATGGTTCGGGAGGCTATCAGCCTATGTCCGATAAGGCAAGCTTATCGGACATCTCGAGACGACGACGGGCGGTGCGGTAATATTGTCCTAAAGTGTTTAAACCGCACCCTGCGAAATCAACCCAGCCAGGGATCGACGATGATTGCGCCTGTTCCCTCGAAGTCTTTGACGTTGCGGGTGACCACTGTGAGCCCATGAACGAGGGCTGTCGCCGCAATCAAAGCATCGACTTCATTGCGCCGATCGGGAATGTGCAGATGGGCGCAGCGTGTCGCGATGGCATCGTCGATGGGAACGATGCGGCCGGCAAATTCTGGCCGGACATGACTGTCGAGCCAGGTCCGCAACCGCGCGCCTTGGCGAGCATCGCGCCGCTGCACGCCAAGGATACCCCGCTCCAGCTCCAGGATGGTGATCGCCGAGAGGAAGAAAGATGCCGCATCTTCCCGACCGACCCAGTCGACGACATTGGCGTCGGCCTTGCCGTCACCGATCTTTCGTAGTTCCGAGACGACATTGGTATCGAGCAAATAGGTCAAGACAGATCCACCGCGCGCGAAACAATCTCAACACGCTCCGGCGAAAAATCGATTTCGGAAAGCCCGGGCATGGCCAGGGCCTCGACCAGGCTGCGGCGCTTTCCGGAGAGACGCTTGAAGTCGTCGTAGGTCATCAGCACGTGCGACGGCTTACCCCGGTCGGTGATGATCACAGGTCCGTTTTGCGCGGCTTTCTTGGCGCTGCTGACATCATGATTGAGTTCACGGCTTGTGAGGGTGGACATGGCACGGCACTCCCATGTAGGTATGTACCTACATATAGCACCAATCGGGGCCGATACAAGACTAGACGCTACAGGATGGCGACTCGCCCGGGAATGGATGGCGCACCGCTCCAATTTCAGTTACCGGTCGTTACGCAGCAGCGTTTCCCGCACTCGCCATATCGGCGTCTTGCGGATATGACCGTCGAGATTGGTGTCGAGGACGGCAATCCGGCTCCGCCACAGCCTGCGTCTCGAAGCCGCCCATCGCCTCAAGCGCGATCGCATCGGCGTCGATGGTCTTCAACCGGCCGATCAGTTCATCGATGCCGGCATCGTCATCGCGGACAGCGAAAGCCTCACCCTCGCACCTTGGCTTTTCAACCGCCCGACGCGCCACGCGGGGTCACCGCGCGAAAGCGCTCTTCAAAGCCGCTACGGCATACGAAACGGCTCCTAGTGCGGCGGGGGTATCTGCCAGCGGGTCCAGTACTGCAAAATCATGGATCGTGCCCAGGAACCTTACCGCGCTCACTCTTACTCCGGCCTGCATCAGTTTACGCGCATAGGCCTCACCTTCATCTCTAGCCACGTCGTTTTCAGCCGTCATGATCAATGTTGGCGGCATCCCTTCAAGGCTGCGAATGGACGCGTCCTTTGGGGACGGTACGTGCACGCTAGCCAATGGTGCAAGCTCGTCAAAAAACTGCGACATCAGCTTTTCTGTCATCCAGGGTCCTTCGGCGAAGGACTGGTAAGACAGTGTGTCAAACTTGTCGGAGAGGGCAGGATTGAAGAGGATCTGGAGCAAGATCACGGGACCGCTGCGGTCTTTCGCCATCATGCACAGCGACGCAGCAATGTTTCCGCCAATGCCGTCCCCAGCGACAGCTATACGGGTCGGGTCCAGTCCCATCGACCGGCTTATTTCGATAACGCCGCAAAGAGCGCTATAGGCCACCTCGACCCTCGTGCCGAAATCTCCCTCGCTGACGTCTACGCAAAGCACTGCGACGCCACCACCTGCCGCAAGGTCGCGGCAGAGTCGTTCACCGTTGAGCGGGCCCTGTTCTTTACGCCCGCTCGAGCAGTAGAAGAGAAGGATTGGGCAGGGGGACGGCGCTAATCCAAGGGGCAGCATCAGACGCCCGCTTGCTTGATATTGCTCGCGTGGGAAATTGAGATCGTGGACGCTCGCAAGGGGTGCATCACAATCCTCCTGCAGGTCATGGAAACGACCTCTCAACTCATCAATGTCCTTGGCGGGACCAGAGTACCGGTCCAAGAATTCCTGTGTCAAAGTGTCGAGGACCGGGTTGGAGGAGGCGGATGTAATGTGAAGAGCCATATCGGACTTCGCTATACTTGAGGGGTTCTGGTTCATTCAGCGGGGGCGAAATGAGTGCGGCGCCAGTGGCTTGGAGTTTCGCCAGTCGACTGTCGGAAAAGCCGCGAGAAGTGAGCCTGATCGGCCAAGCCTACTTCGAGCGCGATCTGCGCGAGAGGTTCGTTCGTCTCCGCCAGAAGCGCCTTCGAGCGCTCGACTCGCATCTGCTGCACGTAGGCATGAGGAGTGACGCCGAAGCTTTGACGGAATGTCTTGGAGAAGTGGCTAACGCTAAGTCGGCAGACGGCAGCCAGATCTTCGCAACGTATCGTCTCGGAGAGATTGCACTTGATGTACTGGATGGCCCGCTTCATCTGCCAGGGGGCCAGGCCACCCATCGCGTTCTCTTTCGGCTCCGAGCGAAGGAGCGCCCGGGCCTTAGCAAGGCAGGCGCGCACCGCTTCAATGTCGCGATCCACCTCGACGTTCGCCTGTTCCAGAAGCTGCTTGATGCTGGAGGCTATGCCGTCGGGAAGATCGGAGAGAGAGACAGGAGAGATGGGACCAGTTTCCGTAACGCGGTAAAAAGACATTGAGAACTCCTTTCGGTCGGTTGGAACGGCAATCGCCTTGTCGATGACCAACTTCTAACCCAGGCCTCGTTCGGAGCGTGACTTAAGCTTTGTGAAGAGTTGCAAAGGGGCTTAATGGCGCTTTGCGTGGCGGCGAGGAGCGCCGGGAACGAAAAACAGGAATCTCTTGGAAGACGGCGCTTCTCGTTGTTGCTAAAAGGATCTGACAGAAGATCGCCCCTCTCTAATGATGGCCATGCAAGACAGCACCTTCACCTTCGACAGATTTACCCTCTCCATTTCGAAACGATCTCTCTTCGCTGACGGCGAGCCCGTCCGCCTAGGCGCCCGTGCGCTGGAGTTGCTGATCTTGCTCGTGGAGAAAGCCGGAGAGCTGGTCACAAAAGAGCAGTTGATGCAGCGGGCATGGCCTGACGCGACGGTCGATGAGAATGCAATGAGGGTTCACTTGTCCGCGCTGAGAAAGGTCCTTGGCGAAACAGCGGACGGTATCAGCTTTATCCAGAACGAGACTGGGCGCGGATACCGGTGGGTGATTCCGGTCTCTGTCGCGGGGGCGCAAGCTGCTCCGGTTCCGACAGCTTCTCCTCGACCTTCATACTTCTTGCCGGCAAGCCTGGGCCGGATCATCGGCCGTGATGAGGTGGTTCACGGATTATCCGAGCTCTTTCCTGATCGGCGACTTGTCACAATCGCCGGTCCGGGCGGGATCGGAAAGACAACTGTCGCTCTGGCTGTTGCTCACCGGGTGGCGAACGAGCAAAAGATCGCTGGCTGTTTCATTGACCTGGCCCCCCTGGCCAGCGGCACCCTCGTCGTCTCGGCGCTTTCCAGTCAGTTGGGCATCGCGGTCTCGGGCAGTGCCGAGCAGGCGATTGTTGCGGCGCTTGCGGACGAGACTGTCCTTATTGTCTTCGATAATTGCGAGCACGTCGTCGACGCTGTGGCGCGACTGGCTGAAACCATCCTGCAGGGCGCGCTGGGTGTGAACATCCTGGTCACAAGCCGCGAACCTCTCAGAGCCGCTGGAGAATCGATCTTCCGCCTGCAGACGCTAGAAGTACCCGCATACGCAACCGGCATGACCACAAGGGAGGCTCGCGAGTTTTCTGCCGTCCAGCTATTCTGCAACAAGGCTGAAGCGAGTTCCAGCGGCTTCGAGCTCACCGATTCCGACGTCCCGGCGGTGCTGGACATCTGCAGCCGTCTCGACGGGATACCGCTGGCCTTGGAGATGGCCGCCTCGCGCATGGACCTTCTCAACGTGCAGGAAATGGCCCGGCGGCTAGATGATCGGTTCACCGTGCTCACGAGAGGTCGGCGAACTGCCATGCCGCGCCAGCAGACGCTTCGGGCTACACTGGATTGGAGCCACGAGCTACTATCCGACACAGAGAAGGCAGTCTTCAGACGCCTGTCTGTCTTCCGTTCTTCGTTCGAACTCGACTCGGCTATCGCAGTGTGTCTGGGGCCCGGTCTGGAAGATTTCGTCGTATTCGATGCCCTGACGGCCTTGGTCGAGAAATCCCTCGTGACGATGGATCGTCGCGATCGGTCTTCCCTTTACCGTCTGCTCGATACCACCCGCTTCTACGCAGCGGAGAAGCTCGGTAAGGGCGCCGAGTTCAACGAGACCATGCAACGGCACGGTCAGAAATGCTTGAAGCTGTTCTCGTCGGAGATCACGACCTGGGACGGTAAGAACCCAGCCCAATGGCTCGCCGTCAATAGCTGGCGGGTCGATGATCTCAGGGCGGTGTTCGACTGGGCGTTTACGTCGGGCGATCACAAACTTGGCCTGGATCTGGTCGTCGCGTCGGCGTCGATCTGGTTCCACCTCTCTTTGCCATCAGAATATCTTGCCATTGCCCGGAGGGCGATGGCATCCATTTCGGGGACTGATCTGGTAGGTTCGGCCGCGGAACTTGAACTACTGGCGACCTTTGGCCACGCCCTGTGGCACACGTCTGGACCGACCGAGGACATGAATGACGCCTTCAAGCGGGCGGTCGAAATCGCCGACGAGCTTGACCTTCAAGGTCATAAGCTTCGTGCCGTCTGGGGCTTGTGGGCACGGGCCATCTTGTTTGGGAATTATCACGAGAGCCTTTCCTTGGCTGAGGGATTCAAAGGCCCCGCGTACGATACCGGCGAACTTGCAAACATCCAGACCGCCGATCACATGCTCGCTCTTTCCCATCATTTCATCGGCAATCAGGAAGAGTCCCTCCGCCTCTTGATGAAGGTGATCGCAGGTGATGACGCACCGGTTCGAGCAAATCATACGAACCACGCGCAAGTTGATGGCAAGACCGCCGTACTTGCTCTTCTCATGCGCATAACTTGGTTGCAGGGCGACAGCGAGCGCGCGCTGGAGCTTGCCAAGGACTGCGCCGAGGACGCACTGGCCTTGGATCATGATCTGTCGATCTGCTACGGGCTAGCGATTGGATGTATCCCTGTGGCGATGTGGTGCGGTGAACGCGAATTGGCCGACGAGTGGAACCGCGATCTAGTACGGCGGGCAACAAAGCGTGGCCTCAGACATTGGCAGGCATGGTCGGACGGGTTTGCAGCGATACTGACTGGAACGAACGTGTTCCCCAGGGACGCGACAGCGATGCAAGCGGAAGTTTTCGCGTCGCTTACGCCTGCCGCATTGAGCGATGAGTTGCTCGAGAGACTTGAAACGAAAGGAAGCCTGTGGTGCGGGCCAGAATTCATGCGCATTGCTGCCATGCGGGCTGACTCCACGGCGGAAGCAAGCCGCGAAGCTCTTGAGTCAGCGCGCGCTATGGCCAAGCACCAGGGTGCTGTCGCGTGGGAGCGACGCATCGAGGCATTACGCGCCTCGGACGGCAACTTTCCCGTCGCTCGAAGGTATGCCGCGGTCCGCTCTGGTCAAGGAACAGAAGATTGATCGCTTGCCAGAGCGTACGTTTGACGGGATTTCAGCGACAGCTCGATGCACGATGGGAAGCGCAGGTTGACTGTGACAGTGTGCGGCTGCTCCGATGGCCCTGAGCTGCGCAAGTCGGCCGATGCCGGTTGAAAGACGCGCCGAAGATTGAGACGTACCCGCAAGATGAACCAGCGGCGTTTCCAATGGATGAGTGATCCTGCCGATCCACCGCGTCTGGTCCGAAGCTCTTCAACTGCTGCAAGACGGCGCACGGCACCGCGGAGGGGTGAGGACATCGTCACCTTATTTCAATTGGTTAGTTTCAAGTGGCCGGCGGGCCGCGGGTTCGCACCCCTTCAAGAGCGCCACCGGTGATTTTGGGAAGTCGCGCTTGCAAAAACTCAAGCCTGATCGAGTTGAACGTTGGATAGTTGCAGCCAAGGGGGGTTGTCGGCGTACATTTCGCGAATGAGCTGCTTGATCTCTTCGACCCTTCCCTTCGCATCGTCGCGCCTGAAACTCATGATGATCGGGGAGGTAGCGTTCTCGTCTTTTATGATACGGTAACACACGTCGTCGGGTCTTTGCCGCTGCGACGCCGCGGGAACGACGCATAAGCTTACCCCGGCCGCCACGATACCCAATGCCGTTTGAATTTCACGGACTTCTTCCACGCTCCCAGGTGAGATGCCTTGCTCCGTCAACATGTTGAGGATCTCGTCGGCAAAGCTCGGACGCGGCGCCGACGGATAGACGACCAGCGGCTCGCCGGCGAGTTCGGCAAGGGCAATCGGTTCAGTGGAAAGCGATTTTGGATGTCCCTTGGGGAAGGCGACGACCAGTCGCTCCTCTCGAAGCGTCAGCCTCTCGATCTCCCTATCGTTGAACCGGACCCTGCCGAAGCCGACATCGATCCGTCTCTCCTTGAGAGCAGTGACCTGCTCAATTGACATCATTTCCCGGATCTCGATGTCAAGATCCGGCCAGCGCTTGCGCATGCGGCGGACGAGGTCCGGGATGCCGCCATAAAGGGTCGAGCCGACGCAGCCGATGACGTAGCGCTCCCGCCGCGACAAGCCGATCTTGCGCGTCTGCTCGCGCATGTGCTCGGTCCGAGCGATGATCTGCCCGGCCTGCTCGTAGAAGAAGCGGCCGGCCTGCGTCAGATCGAGAGGACGGCTCGAGCGGTCGATCAGCGGAACACCGAGTTCGTCCTCCAATTGCTGGATCTGCCGGCTGAGGGGCGGCTGTGCAATATGCAGGGTTTCCGCGGCCCGCGAGAAGTTCCGTTCGCGTGCGACGGCAAGAAAGTAGCGCAGTTGCCTGAGCTCCATGATCATACCTTTCAGGTATCAAATCCAACTTTTATAGTTTTGGACTGATGCAAAAGTGGGCGCTAATTTCCCAGTACTCAAGGGAGGAAAGCCGGTGTCATCCGAAATCCGCATCAGTGAGATCGAAACGATTATACTCGATCTGCCTACCATTCGGCCCCATCGGCTGTCGATGGTGACCATGAACCGGCAAAGCATGACTATCGTTCGCGTCCGCTGCACCGACGGCTTCGAGGGGCTCGGAGAGGGGACGACGATCGGCGGTCTCGCCTACGGGGCCGAAAGCCCGGAAGGCATGAAACTCACGATCGACGCGTATATCGCGCCGCTGCTGATCGGCTGTGACGCGACGCGCATCCAGGCAGCCATGGACCTCGTCGTCAAAGCGGTGAAGGGAAATCACTTCGCCAAATGCGCTGTCGAGGCGGCCCTGCTCGATTGCCATACGCGCCGCCTCGGTCTGCCGATGTCCGAACTGCTTGGTGGCCGACGCCGTGACAGCCTCCCAATCGCCTGGACGCTCGCTTCCGGCGACACGGTCAGGGACATCGACGAGGCGCAAGCCATGCTCGACCGGCGGCGCCACAAGGACTTCAAACTGAAGATCGGCGTAAAATCGATTGAAGATGACATCCGCCATGTGGGCGCTATCCGCAACGCACTACCGGACATGGCCTCCATACGTGTCGACGTGAACATGGCGTGGCGGGAGCGGGAGGCGCGCAATGCAATCGCGGCCCTGGCCGATGCCGGCTGCGTGCTGGTCGAACAACCGGTAGAGGGGATCGCATCGCTCGCCCGTCTGCAGCGGGTTTCCCCCATCGCCATCATGGCCGACGAGGTTCTCGTCGGGCCGGAAAGCGCGCTCGAGGCGGCGACTGCGCGGGCCGCCGACGTGTTCTCAATCAAGATCGAGCAGGCCGGAGGGTTGTTTGCCGCCGCCCGGGTGATCGCGATCGCGGAAGCTGCGGGCGTCAGCGTTTATGGCGGCACTATGCTTGAGGGGCCAATCGGCACGATCGCTGCCTCTCAGCTGATGGCAACCGTCAAGGAGCTGGAATGGGGCACCGAGTTCTTCGGACCGCTGCTCCTGACCGAGGAACTCCTGGAGGAGCCGCTGCGCTTCGAGAATTTTGAGCTGCGATTACCAACGGGTCCAGGGCTCGGTGTGATGCTCTCCGAGGAAGCCGTCAATCGCTTCCGCAGGGATGGCAAGCAAGCTTCGACCTTGCGTGTGGTGGGGTGAGACCATGCTTTTTCATGTTCGGATGAACGTGAACCTTCCCCATGACCTGCCCGCTGCCGAGGTGGCCGAAGTCGTGGCCCGGGAGAAGGCCTATTCGCAGGAACAGCAGCGCAGCGGCAAGTGGCGGCATATCTGGCGGATTGCCGGTCAGTACGCGAACTACAGCGTCTTTGACGTCAGGGACAATGCGGAACTGCACGAGGTTCTCTCGGGACTTCCGCTATTCAGATTCATGGACATCGAGGTGACGCCGCTTCTGAGGCACCCCTCCGCGATCCGTGAGGACGATACCTAGAATCTTCGTTAGGGGTTGGTCCCGGGAGGACGGGAACCGCCGCAGTTTCAAAAATCCAAGTGGAGGAATCAACATGAACGTGAAGATTTTCGACAGACCGGATATCCAGGAGTTTCTCAAGATCCTGAGCGGTTTGGACAGGACCGACGGCAATCCGCGCGTCAAAGAGATCGTTCATCGAATTGTGTCCGACCTGTTCAAGGCGATCGATGATCTCGACATCACTCCCGACGAATACTGGACCGGTATCGCCTGGCTCAATGAGATCGGCGCCGCCAGTCAGGCGGGCCTGATCTCCCCCGGCCTTGGCCTTGACCATTTCCTCGACGAGCGTCTCGACGCGATCGACAAGGCCCTAGGCATCGACAATCCTACCCCGCGCACCATCGAGGGACCGCTTTACGTGGCTGGTGCGCCGGTGTCGCACGGCTTCGCCCGTCTCGACGACGGCACCGACGAGAACGGCCACACCCTCATCATGCATGGCACCGTCTACGGGGTCGACGGCAAGCCGCTGCCGGGCGCCACGGTGGAGGTGTGGCACTGTGATACGCGCGGTTTCTATTCGCACTTCGACCCGACCGGAAAGCAGGCGCCGTTCAACATGCGCCGCACGATCGTCACCGATGAGAACGGCTGTTACAAGTTCCGGAGCATCGTCCCGCATGGTTACGGCGTGCCGCCCGGCAGCCCGACCGAGCAGTTGCTTTCTGCGCTTGGCCGCCATGGCCAGCGTCCCGCGCACATCCACTTCTTCATCAGCGCCGACGGTCACCGTAAGCTGACGACCCAGATCAACATCGAAGGCGACCCGCTGGTCAACGACGATTTCGCCTATGCGACGCGCGACGGCCTAGTGCCGGCCGTTGTCGAGCGAACCGACGAGGCCAGCATTGAGGCGAACGGCCTGAGCGGCCCGTTTGCGGAGATCGCGTTCGACATTCATCTCACGGCGCTCGTGAATGGCGTCGACAACCAGATCAACGAGCAGCGCAAGCGCGCCGCTGCCTGAGCGGCAAAGCCGGCAGCCGGTGTGGGCTGCCGGCCCTGACACCATCGTCATCATCGACATTGTTGCAAAGGCTGCGCCGGTCACAGCGCGTTCTTTGCGGGAGAGAGATCATGTCTGCGATTATAGACAAGGCCCGGGACCTCGATCACCTGCTCGCCACCGCCGTGCAGGACGACAAGGAAGCCGGCATATTCCGCTGCCGCCGCGACATCTTCACCAATGAAGACCTGTTCGAGCTGGAGATGAAGCACATCTTCGAGAGCAACTGGGTCTATCTGGCCCATGAAAGCCAGGTGCCGGAGAACAACGACTATTACACGACCGCGATCGGTCGTCAGCCGGTTGTCGTGACCCGCGACAAGAACGGGGAATTGCACGCCGTCATCAATGCCTGTGCCCATCGCGGTGCGATGCTTTGCAGGCGCAAGCACGGCAACAAGGGCAGCTTTACCTGTCCGTTCCACGGCTGGACCTTCTCCAACACCGGCAAGCTCCTCAAGGTCAAGGACGAGAAATCCACGCAGTATCCGCCGCAGTTTGCGAAGGACGGCTCGCACGACCTCAAGCGCGTGCCGCGATTTGCAAACTATCGCGGCTTCCTGTTCGGCAGCCTCAAGGAGGATGTGCAGACGCTGGAAGACTACCTCGGGGAGACGAAGGTCATCATCGACCAGATCGTCGACCAGGCGCCAAACGGGCTGGAAGTGCTGCGGGGCAACTCGTCCTACATCTACGACGGCAATTGGAAGCTGCAGATGGAGAATGGCTGTGACGGCTATCACGTTAGCTCCGTGCACTGGAACTATGCGGCGACCATGGGACGGCGCAAGGAAGAGGGCACGAAGGCGGTCGATGCAAACAGCTGGAGCCGGTCTGTAGCAGGCGTCTACGGCTTCGAAAACGGTCATATCCTTCTTTGGACGAACACAATGAACCCGGAGGTCCGTCCGGTTTACGGTCACCGCGAGGAGATCAGGTCCCGCGTCGGTGAAGACAAGGCGGACTTTATCGTCAACCAGACCCGCAATCTCTGCATCTATCCGAATGTCTTCTTGATGGACCAGTTCTCGACGCAAATTCGCGTCACCCGTCCGATTAGCGTCGACAAGACCGAAATCAGCATTTTTTGCTTCGCACCGAAAGGCGAGAGTGAAGAGGACCGCAGGCTGCGCATCCGCCAGTACGAGGATTTCTTCAACGTCTCCGGCATGGGCACTGCCGACGACCTCGAGGAGTTCCGCGCCTGCCAGGCCGGCTATGCCGGCACCGCCGCGCTGTGGAACGACCTGTCGCGCGGCGCCCCTCTGTGGATCGACGGTCCTGACGAGAACGCCAGGCGCATGGGCATCGAGCCGCTCCTGTCCGGGGAGCGCAGCGAGGACGAGGGCCTGTTCGTCCGTCAGCACGAATATTGGGCCAAGGTGATGCGCGAGGCGCTCTCCAGCGAGAAGAATGGAGTCGTCGCATGAGCCTTTCCTATGACGCCATCTGCGCTTTCCTCTATCGGGAGGCGCGCCTTCTGGACGACCGTGCGTGGGACGAATGGCTGACCTGCTACGCGCCAGACGTGACCTACTGGATGCCGGCCTGGGACGACAACGACCAGCTTACTGAAGACCCGCAGTCGCAGATCTCGTTGATCTACTACGCGAACCGCGACGGCCTGGAAGACCGAGTGTTCCGCATCAAGACCGAGCGTTCCGGCGCCTCCACGCCGGAACCGCGCACCAGCCACAACGTCTCCAACGTCGAAGTAGTGGCGCACCGGGGCGACGAAGTCGACGTGCGCTACAACTTCCACACGCTGAACCATCGCTACAAGGTTACCGACCAGTTCTTCGGCACCATGTTCGTCACCCTGCGCAAGAGCGACGGCGGGTTGCTGATCGCCAGCAAGAAGATCGTGCTGAAGAACGACTACATCCGCCAGGTCATCGACGTCTATCACATCTGACAGGCGTCGCTGGCCGCTACGAATAGAGGAGGAGGGTTCATGGCCTGCTACAGGATCGCATTGAACTTCGAGGACGGGGTAACCCGGTTCATCGAGTGCAAAGATGGCGAGAAGGTTCTCGATGCCGCCTTCCGCAGCAAGATCAACCTGCCGATGGACTGTTCCGACGGCGTGTGCGGCACCTGCAAGTGCCGGGCCGAGAGCGGCAGCTACGACCTCGGTGACGATTTCATCGACGATGCGCTGACGGCGGACGAGGCCGAAAGCGGCCTTGTGCTGACCTGCCAGATGAGGCCGTCCTCCGACTGCGTGATCGCCGTGCCGACGACATCGGTGGCGTGCAAGACGGGGCAGCAGACGTTCTCCGCGACAGTGGCGCGCGTCAGCCCCCACAACGATGCCGCGATCGTACTGGAGCTGGACGTGAATGCCGCGCCTGCCTTTTTGCCCGGCCAGTACGTCAACATCGACGTCCCCGGCAGCGGTCAGAGCCGTTCCTATTCCTTCAGCTCGGCGCCGGGCGAAGGGCGCGTCGGCTTCCTGATCAAGAAGATGCCTGGCGGGTTGATGAGCACCTGGTTGGAACGCGCGGAGGTCGGCACGAAACTCGAGCTGACAGGGCCGCTCGGGAGTTTTTACCTGCGCGACGCCCAGAGGCCGCTGCTGTTTCTTGCCGGCGGCACCGGTCTCGCGCCGTTCCTGTCGATGCTCGAAGTGCTGGCGCGTGCGAATTCTCAGCAGCAGGTTCACCTCATCTACGGCGTGACCCGGGACCTGGACCTGGTGCTAGTCGACGAGATCGAGGCTTATGCCAAACGGCTCCCCAATTTCACCTACAGCACCGTCGTCGCCGAGGAAGCCTCCAGTCATCCGCGCAAGGGCTGGGTGACCCAGCATGTACCGGCAGAGGTGCTGCATAACGGTGATGTGGACGTCTATCTCTGCGGCCCGCCGCCCATGGTTGATGCCGTGCGCAAGCATTTTGACGAGCAGGGCGTAAAGCCGCAGAGCTTCCATTACGAGAAGTTTACGCCCAATGCGGCGGCGAGGGAGGCCGCATGAGTGCGCCTCGTTTCGCGGGCCGTTTCACCGGCAAGGTGCTGGTTGTGACCGGCGCCGCGCAGGGGATCGGCCGCGCTGTGGCGCTGCGCGCCGCGCGGGAAGGTGGCAAGGTGCTGCTCGTTGATCGCGCAGAGTTCGTCGCCGAGGTGGCGGCCGAAGCCGGGGGCTTTGAAACTGCTGCCTTCAACGCCGACCTCGAAACCTATGAGGGGGCAGCCGCCGCGATGCGGTTTGCCGCCGAAACGTTCGGCGGCATCGACATCCTGATCAACAATGTCGGCGGGGCGATCCGCATGCGTCCCTACGCGGAATTCGAGCCGCCGCAGATTGATGCCGAAATCCGCCGCTCGCTGATGCCGACGCTCTACTGCTGCCACGCCGTCCTGCCGCATCTGTTCGCGCGCGGGGGCGGCACGATCGTCAACGTGTCGTCGAACGCGACGCGAGGCATCCACCGCGTGCCCTATTCCGCAGCCAAAGGCGGCGTGAACGCCATCACCCAATCGCTGGCGATGGAACTGGCGCAGCGCAATATCCGTGTAGTCGCAACCGCGCCTGGCGGCACCGAGGCGCCATCCCGCCGAATCCCGCGCAATGCCGCCGGCGACTCCACCGATGAAAAGGGCTGGATGGCCGATGTTGTGCGTCAGGTGAAGGAAACCAGCTTCGTGAAGCGCTACGGCACCATTGAGGAACAGGTCGCACCGATCCTGTTCCTGGCCTCCGACGAGGCGTCCTACATCACCGGCAGCGTGTTGCCTGTGGCTGGCGGCGACACCGGCTGAAGACTTCAAATTAGAATGCGTAACGGACTCGAGGAGGAGTGATCATGCGCACCATCGATGTAAATGAAGCGATAGACAACAAGCCGTTCGGGGGGTTCCAGTGGTTGGTAGTGGGGCTTTGCGCCCTGCTGCTGATCGTCGACGGCTATGACGTGTTCGTCGCCGGCACAGTGCTGCCGACGCTGATCGCCGAGTGGGGCCTGAGCAAGCCGCAGGCCGGCGCCCTGCAGGCCTGGGCGCTGTTCGGCATGATGTTCGGCGCCCTCTTTTTCGGACCGCTTGCAGACAGGATCGGCCGCAAGAAGGGCATCGCCATCAGCTTCGTGCTCTTCACGGCGTCCACGCTGCTGACCGGCTTCGCCAGCTCGCCGGGCGAGTTCAAGATCTTCCGCTTCGTCGCTGGTCTTGGATGCGGCGGGCTCATGCCGAATGCGGTGGCGTTGATGAACGAGTACGCGCCGAAGCGCCTTCGCGGCACCATGGTGGCCCTGATGTTCTCCGGCTATTCGGTCGGCGGCATGGTCGCCGCAAGCCTTGGCATCGGGCTCATCCCGCAGTTCGGCTGGAAGCCGATGTTCTTCGTTGCCGCGCTGCCGCTGCTGATACTTCCGGTCATCCTGTGGAAGCTGCCGGAATCGCTGGGCTTCCTCATCCGTCAGGGCGAGCAGCAGAAGGCCAAGCAGCTCTACGCGAAGATTGATCCGTCGGCGCACCTTGGCCGCGACGACAAGCTGGTCTTCACCGAAACCATGGGCGTTTCTGCATCTGTGGCCGAGCTGTTTCGCCATCAGCGCAGCTTGCGCACGCTCATGCTGTGGGTGGCCTTCTTCTGCTGTCTGCTGCTCGTCTACCTGCTGTCTTCCTGGCTGCCGAAAGTCCTGCAGGAAGCCGGCTATGCCGAGAGGGCCAGCCTCCTGAGCCTCTTCTCGCTCAATTTCGGCGGCATGGCGGGCGCGATCGCCGGCGGCTGGCTCGGCGACCGCTTTGGCCTGCCGAAGGTGGTGGTCGGCTTCTTCGTCGCCGCCACCGCCTCGATCGCGCTGATCGGCGTCAACCTGCCGGAGGGGCTGCTGTTCCTGACAATCTTTATTGCGGGCGCCACGACGATTGGCACGCAGATCCTCCTCTATGCCAGTGTCGCACAACTCTACAATCTCTCCGTGCGTTCTACCGGGCTCGGCTGGGCTTCCGGCGTCGGCCGCGTCGGCGCCATCGTCGGGCCGACGCTCGGCGGGGTCCTCCTGGCGCAGGAACTTCCGCTGCAGCAGAATTTCCTGATCTTCGCCATTCCGGCTGCGATTTCGGCCTTGGCGATGCTGGTCTTTGCGGTCAACAATGCCCGCAGTGCCGAAGCTGTTCAGCTCGCGGCGGCATAAGGCAATGTTACGGTGGCCAGCGAAGGCGTTCTTTGCATTCGGCCATCTTAGCAAGCGAAACTTCCACCTTGCCGCCTACGCCAACCCACGGATTATTGTGGTCAGGCAGCGCAGGGCGTAGACTTTGCGCTGCTCAATCCTGGATGAGACAATTTCCCTCGGGACGTTTCTTCGTTCCCGGCTCCGGCATGATAGTGTTCGGTCTAGGCTCGGCCTTCTGGGAGTTCTATCGGCTTGCCGCCCAATTGCTTCGGCCGGTGGGAGCCGCTCCGTCGCCTTCGCCCGGAGACATGCCCCTAATCGAAAGAATGCAGACCATGACAAGCCTCGACCTTTCGACCCACAGCCTTCATTACCGCATCGACGGAGACGCTGATGGAAAACCCTGGCTAACGTTCTGTAATTCACTTGGTACGGACCTGCATATGTGGGACGAGCAGGCGGAGGCCCTCTCCAGTGACTTCCGCATCCTACGCTACGATCTCCGAGGCCACGGAAGGTCCACGTCGCCCCGCTCTCCCTACGCCCTATCAGACCTCGGCCGCGATGCGATTGCACTGTTCGATTCGCTCGGCATTGCACAGACGCATTTCTGCGGCCTTTCCATAGGCGGGCTCACCGGCCAGTGGCTTGGCGTCCATGCCAGCGAGCGTTTCAACAAGATCATCGTCGCCGCTACCGCCGCAAAGATTGGCACCGCCGAAAGCTGGGCGACACGTATCGACGCTGTCAGGCAGAAGGGAATTGATTCCCTAACCGCCTCCACAACCGAACGCTGGTTCTCGCCGGCCTTTCATGTAGCCGAGCCGAACAGGGTGAACCGGATATTGGAAAGTTTTGCGGCGACCTCCGTCGACGGATATGTGGGCTGCTGTACCGCCCTTGCCGATGCCGATCTGCGCAGCGAAATCGGCCAGATCGACAAACCGCTGCTGGCGATCTCCGGTGCTGATGATCCCGTCTGCCCGCCCGCCGATCTCAGGGCGATTGCTGCAGCGGTCAAACATGGCGGGCATGTCTCCCTGCCTGGCCGGCACATCATTAACATTGAATCCGCGAAGGCGTTCAATGACGCCATTAAAGCATTTTTCTACCAATGATACCTGTCGCAGAGACGGCTGCACACAAGATCAATCTGACCCCCAGCAGGAGCGGACTGATCCTCGATCTCATCATCGAAATCGGCAATCCGGCCGATGCCCTTACTGGAAAGCTAGAACGCCTTCTACGGTGAGGCGCCGCAGCAGGCCGCCGCCGACACGGCTATGCAAAGACATGGAAATTTGCGCTAAGGCCAAGGCTCGCGTTGCCCTTGGCCTACCGGGCTGCCGAAGGGCTGCGTCCGCGCGATATCGTTGATCCCTATCTGCATCTCCAAGAGATCGGGGTGAAGATTCGTCAGCATCCACATTCTTGTGGATGGCGCAGAACTTCGATCGGAAAGATCATACCCACAAAAATAATGGGAACTCAAATGAGTATCACGACACGAAATCCCGAGTTCATCACGCGTCGCGCACTATTGGGATCTGCCGCTGCCGGAGCGGCGGGAATGGTCGCTTCGAGCGTCTTTCCCGCGCCCGCATTGGCTCAAGGAGCCAAACTGAAGGTCGGCTATGTCAGCCCGGTCACCGGCCTTTTCGCAACCTTCGCCGAAGCGGACTCGTTCCTGCTGAAGCAGGTCCGAGAGGCATTGAAAGGCGGCATCGTCAACAACGGCAAGACATATGAAGTCGAGATCATCGATGTTGATGACCAGACCAACCCGGATCGCTCGACGAGCGCAACCCAGCAGCTCATCAATTCGGACGAGGTGAACATCGTTCTTGCTCAGGGAGCTTTGGGCATCAAGAACGTCAGCGCCCAGTGCGAACTCGCCGGGGTGCCGTCGATTACGACCATGGACCCATGGCAGGGGTGGCTGTTCCCGCAGGGGGGCAAACCTGATACCGGGTTCAAATACGCGAACCATTTCTTCTGGGGTATTGAGGATATCATCTCGATGCCTGATCGAAGATCGTCTGCAGATCTGCGCCGACAATGTCGAGGCCGGACATGGACATCTCTAGCGATTGGCTGAATGTTCCATCAGCCGCCGCCGCAGTCTGCTGACCGAACGAAATGCTGTCGAGGGTGCCGACAACGTTGCCGGTGTCGGGATCAAGGGTCCAGCCGGTGGATACCGACCATTGAGATTCCAGGTGTTCCACTGAGACTTGGCACCAAGAATTGCAGGGACTGCCGGCCGCCGGGCTTGTCGGCTATAGAACGACAACACGGTTCCCCGAATTAGGTCCTGCTTTCAGCCGGGCAAGCGCAGCCGGCAAGTCGCCGAAGCCCGCCGTTTCAATGAGTTGGGCATCAAAACGTCCCTCGTGGATTGCTCCCGCCATACTGGCTCCGCTTGCGACGAGCTGTCCCCATTGCTGATCGCATGCATGGGTGTGCATCGCGTTGAGGCCCACCTCATGCAGCGAGATGGTGGTGGTGAATGCCGGCAGCGGCGCGGTCTCCTGCCTGTCCTGGATGCAGACGAGATGGCCGTTTGCTGTCAGAAGGGGCGCGAGGCTGGCGGCATGTGCACCGCTCACCATGTCGAACACTGCTTGAAGCGGTTGATGTCGCGCGCGGCCTTTCCAATCGTCCTTCCAGCTTTCCTCGCGGTAATCCGTTATGCTCGCCGCGCCGAGTTTCAGGAGGCGGTCCGTCTGCGATGCCGAGGCGACGGCATGAACGATGCAGCCCTTGTCGCGGGCGAGCTGAAGCAGGGCGCCGCCGACTGCGCCGGAAGCACCGGTGACCAGAACATGGGCTCCCGGCCTGAGAGGAACCTTGTCGATCGCCTGTTGCGCGGTCAGGCCGGGGCAGGGGATTGCGGCCGCCGCGGCGAACGGCAGGCCAGCCGGCAGCGGAATGGCCGCCCGTGCAGGAATAAGCGTGTATTCGGCAAACGAGCCCTGCCGTGTCAGATCGTTGTGATAGGCGACACGGGCACCGATACCGATGTGGCTGACGTCTTCGCCGATTTCCTCGACTTCGCCGGCGCCATCAACGCCGGGAATATGCGGCCAGGACCAGGCGTCGTGACCCCAGAGGATGAATTTCCAGTCGACGGGGTTGAGGCCGATCGCGCGATTGCGGACGAGCAGTTCGCCGCGCTTAGGGCGGGGCTTCGGCATGTCGCGCAACTGCAGGACATCGAGGTCGCCGGTCTTGTCGTGAATCCAGGCTTTCATTGTTTTCTCCTCAGCAGATCGAATAACCGCCGTCGATCGGGATCATGGCGCCGGTGACATAGCCTGCGTCGGATGACAGCAGAAAGCGTACCACGGAGGCGATTTCGGCGGGTTTTGCCCATCGACCCATGGGAATGCGGGTGCCGATGCGTTCGGCTCGGGACGGATCCGTGCGTGCCTTTTCGGAAATCCGTGTTTCCACCCAGCCGGGTGCAACGGAGTTGACCCGGATACCGCGTCCGGCCCAGGCAACGGCCTGCGAACGTGTCATGGCCGCGACGGCCCCCTTGCTGGCGGTATAGGCGGGAGCGCTGGGTGAGCCGAAAATCGCCCACATCGAGGCGATATTGACGACGGCGCCCCCGGCGGACCCAAGCCTGTCGAGAAGGGCCGTCGCAAAGGCAAAGCCGGCGGTGACATTGACACGCATCACCTGTTCGAAGGCGTCAGTCTCCCATTCCTGCTGATGGCGCAACATGCCGGCACAGTTGACGAGTGCGGCCACCGGCTGTCCTTCTGGCAGGGCTGCGACGCTGGCCGCCGTGTCGGTAAGGTCGACCTTGTGGAAGGTTACATTGGTGTTGAGTTCGTCGTCGCGATGGAGGCCGAGGGCGACGACATGATAGCCGCTTTCTGCGAGAAGCTCGGCAACTGCCCGGCCGATGCCGGTACCGCCGCCGGTCACCACCGCCAAGGGGCGTGTCTGATCCTGATTAGGCATTGTTTCCTCCTGTTTGTTCGTTGGGCAGGCCGTCAAGCCGCCTCGGCCTCCACGGCCTGCATCGCATCCACAATTTGTTTCGTAGTGAGCGGATGCGGGAAATTCAGCATATGCGGCACGGCAATCGACGCTTCGGCCACTGTCTGGAAGTGTGTCCTATCGACCGCGTGCCCTGCGAGCGCCTTCAGGCTGAGGGGCAGGCCGGCATGCCGGTAAAGTGTGGTTAGGGCTGGTGGAAGGCTTTCGCCGAGCAGCCGATGGTGGACCACGAGGCCATAGGCGACCTGGAACCCGTGCGGCTTTCGGGCGACGTCCGAAACCAGCGGCAAGCCGCGCGTGAGCGCATGCGGGACCGAAAGGCCACCGCTTTCGAAGCCGAGGCCTGCCATGAGGATCATCGCCTCGACCGCAGCATCGAAGGCTTCGTTCGGCTTTCCGGAGCCTGCAGCATCATAGGCAGCAGCGCCATGCGTGATCAGCGTGTCGTAACAGAGGGAGGCGATCGCTCTCGCAAGCCGTGTCGGGCGGGCACGGAACATGGTTGTGCCACGGCCGTCAGCACAGGCAAGCGCCTCGACCTTTTTCGACAAGGCATCGCCCAGTCCAGCCGCGAACATCGCCTTGGGCGCTCCGGCCAGAATGTTCGTGTCGACAACCACGAAATCCGGATTCCGGCCGAGGTGCCGGACCTCGATAAGGATGTCACTGTCGTCGTAGAGGACATAATTCTTGCTGGTCGGCGCATCGTTGGAGGCGACGGTCGGCACGGTGATCAGCTTGAGGCCGCGTAGATCCGCGAGCGCCTTGGCCGCATCGATGGCGCGCCCGCCGCCTGCCGCGATGACGATATCAGGATTGTCCTTGCCCAGTGCCGTGGAGAGCTGCCGGGCTGTTTCAAGCCCCAGTTGGCCTTTAAACGCGAGGATCACGATTGAAATCCCAGCTTTTTCCAGTGATTGGCGAAGGATGTCTTCGATGAGCGGCAGGATATGGATATCCGCGACCAGAACGGCACTCGTGCCGATCTGCGCGGCGAAACCGCCGATCCTGTCGAGGATTTCACGGCCCTGGACATAGCGCGATGGAGCACCGAAGACGTTGAGTTGCGGATCGAAAATGGAAAGGGGATCAGGCATTATTACTCTCAAGATATTTTCATATATGATATATGATTGTACAGCGCGTGCAAGCGCCTTGTCTCCGTTTTAAGGAAGAACTGCATGATTTCCGGAAAGACCCGCTTCGTTCCCCTGCTTGCCCATCCCGTTCACCACGTGCGAACGCCTGCCTTGTTCAATGCCGAATGCACGCGACAGGAACTGGATATGGTCATGGTACCGCTTGATGTACGGCCCGACATGCTCGAGCATACGGTCGCGGGTTTTCGGGCGATGGAGAATGTCGCGGGCATGGTGGTTACCATCCCGCACAAGGGATCGGTTGCAGCTCTTTGCGACCGGAAAGTTGGTGCCGCCGATCTCGTCGGTGCCTGTAATATCATCCGCCGGGAGCGGGACGGCAGCTTGACCGGCGGCATGTTCGACGGCGAAGGCTTCGTCGCCGGCCTGAGGCATCAGGGGTTCGAGCCGAAGGGGCTTCGGGCCTTGCTCGTCGGAGCAGGTGGTGCGGCGAGTGGTGTCGCACATGCTCTTCTGCAGGCCGGCGTTGCCGGTTTGACGATCGCCAACCGTTCGCGCGACAAGGCCGAACATCTTGCCGGTGAACTCGCGCGTGTCTTTCCGGATGCGCGGATTTCGGCAGGTGTTTCGGATCCGGCTGGTTATGATCTCGTCGTCAACGGCACGGCGCTCGGCATGCATGAGGGGGATGCCTTGCCGGTCGATGTCGAGCGGCTTGAAAGGGGAACCATCGTTGCGGAAGTCGTCATGCAGCCGGACATGACGCCTTTGCTGGTCGCTGCGGAAGCGCGCGGGTGCCGTGTTCACAAAGGTACTAATATGATCGAACAGCAGGTGCGATTGCTCGTGGATTTTCTAAAGTAAGAAAAAAGGTCCGCATCGCCTGTCGATGCGGACCAGTTGCGCTGCCTGGGAGGCTCAGACGCGTCTCTTGGCGTGTGCGCCGATGCCCTGCATCAGCACTGCCAGAATGATGATAACGCCCTTGATGATCTGCTGCGGATAGGCGGGAACGCTCATCAGGTTCATGATGTTTCCGATCAAACCGAGGATGAGAACGCCGATCATCGTGTTCGTCACCGTGCCCTTGCCGCCGGACAGCAAGGCTCCGCCGATCACACAGGCGGCGATCGCATCCAGTTCAAGGCCGATGCCTGTGACAGGGGTGCCGACGGCAGTGCGGGCGGTCACGAAAACGCCGGCAAGAGCAGAAAGCGCGCCGCAGAGCGTGAAGGCGAGAAACTTGTAGCGCCAGACGGGAAGGCCGGCGAGGCGCACGGCGCTTTCGTTGCTGCCGGTGGCAATGGTGAGACGGCCCCAGTTGGTCCGTCGCAAAAGGAAGATGAAGAGCGCGATGAAGAGCAGTACAGCCAGTACCGGCCAGGGCAGGCCGATGCCGGGTATGCCCTTGCTGCCGAAGGCTGTCAGGATCTGCGCCGTCGGCAGGTCGCGCGGAAAGCGGACCGGCTGGCCGTTCGACAGCATATAGGCAAGGCCGCGCGCCATGGTCATCATGGCGAGTGTGGCAACGAAGGACGCCATGCCGAAACCTGCAACGAGAAAGCCGTTGACTGCGCCGAGCAAGGCCCCGAGCAGAGTGGCTCCGAGAATGCAGACGACCAGGGCAGTGCCGCCATCGAAAGGCAGTGCCGGCATGACCATGGCCACGCCCATGCCGCCAATCGCGGCGACGGAGCCGACCGAAAGGTCGATACCGCCGGTCAGGATCACCAGCAACATACCGATGGCGACGAGTGCGAGCGGCGCCAGCTGCCGCAACAGGTTGTAGATGTTCTGGAGTGTCAGAAAATGCTCCGACAGCATGGCCGATGCGACGATCAGGGCCGCCAGCATGACATAGATGTTGTAGGTGATCAGGGTGGAAACGAGGCTCGAAGCCTTTGGATTAGTGGACATTTTCTCGCCCCATTGCCAGTTCGATGATGCCTTCCTCCGTGATGGCGTCGCCGGAGAGTTCGCCGGTGATCGTGCCCGCGCGCATGACGAGCACGCGGTCGCACATGCCGATCAGTTCCAGCATTTCGGAGGAGACCATGATGATGGCGGCGCCGCGGGCCGCCAGTTCGTTGATGACGCGGTAGATCTCGACCTTGGCCCCGACATCGACGCCGCGCGTCGGTTCGTCGAGCAGAAGAACGTCGCAGCCCGAGACCAACCATTTCATCAGCACAACTTTCTGCTGATTGCCGCCGGAAAGCGTGCCGGCATCAGCGTCGATACTTGCTGTCTTGAGGTTGAGTTGCTTGCGTAGAGCCTCGGTCGCGCTACGTTCCCGGCGATCACGAAGCAGGCCGAATGGCCCGAGATGTGGGTTGACTGGCGTCATCATCGCATTGTCAAGGATCGGCATGTCGAGAAGGCACCCCTGGTGTTTGCGGTCTTCCGGAACCAGGCCGATACCCGCGCGCACGGCTTCCCCGGGCCGACGGATATTCAGCATTTTTCCATCGAGGCGCACTTCGCCGGTGGAAAGCAGATCGGCGCCGAAAATCGCCCTGAGTACCTCGGTTCGCCCGGCGCCGACGAGGCCACCGATGCCCAGTACCTCGCCCCTACGAACGTGGAAGCTGACACCGGAAACGAGCGGTCCGGTCGAAAGATTGTCCACCGCAAGGGCGACTGGGCCGGGCGCGATATCACGGGAAGGAAAGAAATCCTTCAGTTCGCGGCCGATCATCAGGTTCACGAGGCTCTTGTGGTCGAGCGTCGACGTTTCCCAGGTGCCGACCGTCGCGCCATCCTTGAGGACTGTCACGCGCTCGCAGAGGCTGAAGATCTCGTCCAGTCGATGGGAGATGTAGATGACGCAGACGCCGCTTTCCCTCAGTCGCCGCACGAGCTTGAACAGCTTTTCCGTCTCGTGATTGGTGAGCACCGCGGTGGGCTCGTCGAGGACGAGGATCGAGCAGTCGCGCGACAGCGCCTTGCAGATCTCCACCACCTGCTGGTGCGCGACGGTGAGGTCGCCGGCAATATCGTCCGGATCGATGTCGTCAAAGCCCATGCCGGCGAGCAGCTCGGCAGCGCGCGTCCGCATGGCGCGGCGATTGACCAGGAACCCATGGCCGAGCGTTTCGATCAGGATGTTTTCCGCTACCGTGAGATGACGCGCGAGTGAGAATTCCTGATAGATGATGGAGACACCTTTTCGGATCGCGTCCTGAGGGCTGGCGATGCTGACGGGTGATCCGTCAATACGGATCTCTCCGCGATCGTGGGTATAGGCGCCGGCGAGTATCTTCATCAGGGTCGATTTACCTGCGCCGTTCTCGCCCATCAGGGCATGGACTTCGCCGGCGCGTGCGCAAAATTGTGCGCCCGTCAGTGCGGCAACGCCGCCGAATTCCTTGGAAATCTCCCGCATGTCCAGGCGGTCCATCTGATCCTCCTTGCCGATGGGGCGGGCCTGCTAGAGGCCCGCCGTTTCACGCTATCAGCCCTTGAGTTCGCCGATCGTCTTGAAGGCCGGAACGGTGTAGCGGAAGAAGGGGTTGGCCGTGTCGGGATCGATGAACTCGTCCGCGTTCGTCCCGGTCACGATCTGCGAGGGATAGTAGGAGCCGAGCGGCAGGTTATTGGCGTCAAAGCCCTTGTCGAAGATCTGGTTGATCAGCGTCATGACGCCTTCTCCGGTATGCGAACCGGAGCAAAGACCGGTGACCAGCATGTCACCGGATTTCACGAGGTCGAGAGCCGCGCGGAAGCCATCCGCCGCATTTGCGACCGCGATCTTGCCTTTGAGCCCCTGGTTTTCGAGCGCGCGCAACGCGCCCATGCCCATGAAGTCATTTTCGGCGAGAATGATGTCGAGCTTCGAGGAATGTGCGGTGAGAATGTCTTCGGCCGCATCCAGTCCGCCTTCCTCTGTCCAGAGGCCGACCCCCATGGAGACCACACTGAACTTTGCTTCCGGATAGTCGAACGAACCGCCGGTCTTCAGCTCCTGGAATTTCTTGAAGCCGGCGAGCATCGCGTCTTCACGGGAGAGATTGAGGTCGAGCTGCTGCGCACGCTCATAGATGATGCCGGTGATCATGCCGTTGACGCGGCTTTCCGATGTGGAATTGCCGACGGTGCCGAGGATTGCCGCTGCCGTGATCGGCTTATCGGCGCCGTAATGCTGCGCGACATAGCGACCAGCTTCAAAGCCGTTGCCATAGGGGTTGAAAAGCACGGTTGTGACGATCGAGCTGTCATCCGGGACGGTTCCAAGCGCGATCACCGGAATACCAGCATCGACGGCACGTTGGGCGTCGGCCGCTGCCGCCGCGAGATCGGTCGGATCCATCACGATGACATCGACCCTCTTGGCAATGAAGGCATCGATTTGCGCCGAGGTCTTGGCCGGATCGCCATCGGCGACCTGTACGTCGAGTTCGTAGCCGTATTCTTCGGCCTTGGCCTTGGCTGTATCGATGACGCTGACGAACCAGGGGTTGCCGAGCGTGATTTCCGTCCAGCCGATCACCAGTTTTTTGCCGGGCTCGCGGGCAGCGGTCGGCAGGGCTTTGGCAATGCCGGACCGATCGGCCATGTTAGGATCGATGACGCCTGACAGCGCCGAATTCGGCAGGAGCGTGTAGATTTCGTGTTTGTCGGCGGCCATCGCCGTCGTGGCGGATATGACGAGTGCTGCCGTGTACAGCATGCGCGATGCGGATTTCAGGAACCTCATGGTCTCTCTCCCTCTGTTGTGAAGTTCGATGTGGGGTCGCACGCCCTCCCGGCGCGCGACGACGCCTGTCAGCGGATGATTTCGCGGACAACCGTTTCGATGCCGGCCTGATCGAGCCGGTAATGGGCGTAAAGGTGCGTCGGTGGCGCGATCAGCGCGTATTCGTCGCGAATGCCGTGGCGCACCAGCCGCGCCGGGCTTCCCTCTTCGGCGAGCACTTCGGCGACGGCAGCGCCGAGACCACCGAGAATGTTGTGTTCCTCGATCGTCAGGATAAACTTCGAGCGGGCGGCGGCGGCAAGAACGGCGTCCCGGTCGAGCGGCTTGACCGTCGCCATGTCGATGACGCCGACGCTGCGGCCTTCCGCGTTCAGTTTCCTGGCGACCTGGATCGAGGGATGAACCGGAAGACCGCAGGCGATGATTGTCAATTCCTCGCCTTGCGCATGCTCGATTGCCTTTCCGAAAACGAAATCGGCCTTCGGATCGTAGATGTCCGGCTCGCGGCCACGCCCCGTGCGGAAGTAGATCGGGCGGTCATGATCAGCAGAGGCGCGGATGGCGGCTTCGAGCTGTGGGCCATCGGACGGCGAGACGATGGTCAGGTCGGCGATCGAGCGCATCGTGCCGATATCCTCGGTTGCGTGATGTGAGGTGCCGTAAAATCCCATGGAAATGCCGGTGTGATGGCCGATCAGCCGGACGGGCAGGGCGCAATAGGCGACGTCCATGCGGATTTGCTCGCAGGTGAGCAGACCAAGGAACGAGGCGAAGGTGGCGACATAGGGCATTGTGCCGGTGGTCGCGATGCCGGCAGCCGCCGAGACCATGTTCTGCTCGGAAATGCCGAAGGAGAAATAGCGGTCCGGGAACCGTGCAGCGAAGCGGTTGAGGCCGTTGGAATACTGCAGATCTGCGGAGCCTGCGACGATGTCGCGGCCCGCTTCAACGAGCGAGATCAATCCGTTGGACAGATGGTCCAGGCCCGGGTTCTTCATGTTCAGTTCGCGGTAGTGCCAGGAATTCGGTGAATTCGGGCGCAGGTTGGCAATGCTCATCTCAGATCACCTTGGAAAGAATTTCTTGACGGGCGGCTTCCGCGTCGGACGGATCGAGGTAGCCGAGGTGCCAGCCCGGTTCGGTTTCCATGTAGGAGACGCCCTTGCCCTTGAGGGTGCGCGCGATGATGCAGCAGGGCTTTTCGCGTGCTGTGTCTGCTTTGACGCGGCGAAGGAGCGCGGTCAGTTCGGAAATGTCGTGGCCATCGACGACATGCACTTCCCAGCCGAAGGCGCGCCACTTTTCGTCCAGCGGTTCGATGCCCATGACGTCATCGACAGCGCCATCGAGCTGGTAGCCGTTGCGATCGACGATCGCGACGAGGCGCGAGAGCTTGTGATGGGCCGCGCCGATAGCCGCCTCCCAGACCTGGCCCTCCTGCATCTCGCCATCGCCGAGCATCACGAAGGTGGTGAAGTCACGGCCCTGGCGACGCCCGTTGAGCGCCATTCCGAGGCCATTCGATAAAGCGTGGCCGATGGAGCCGGAGGAGAAATCGACACCCGGCACCTTGCGCATGTCGGGATGATCACCCAGCGGGTTGCCGAGCCGGGTATAGCCGTTCAGAATTTGTGTCGGGATGTAGCCGAGCTCGGCGAGGATGGGGAACAGGCCCACCGCCGCGTGGCCCTTGCCCATCAGGAAGCGATCGCGATCCGGCCATTTCGGATCCGGCGAAAGCCGCATCACATCGTAGTATAGCGCTGCGAAGATCTCGGCGGCGGAAAACACCGAGGTGTAATGACCCACCTTGGCGATCTCGATGAGCCGGATCGTTTCCAGCCGCACGAATTGCGCGCGATCCCTAAGGCGCGCGACCTCGGCTTCGGTGGGGTGAAAATCGTTTCTCATCGGCTGCGTCACGCGCTCCTCCTCTGAATTGCCAAACAGAAGCAACAATTCCTTGCGAGGCGGCGATGTAACATGATATATGATATATGTCACGGACAAAAATTGGAGGAGAACGTGAATCTTGCACTGACACATTCGGATGTGACCGCCATTCGAAACCGGCTCGGCATCAAGGGGCAGGCCTTTATCGATGGCCGCCTGATCGATGCGGCTTCGGGCGAAACGTTCGATGACATCTCGCCACGCGATGGAAAAGTGATTGCGCGCGTCGCGGCCGGCGACAGCGAAGATATCGATCGCGCCGTCCGGGCCGGGCGCCGCGCTTTCGAGGCAGGCGTCTGGCGTGACCGGTCGCCCAAGGAACGCAAGAAAGTGCTGCAGCGCTTTGCGGCGCTGTTCGAGAAGCACATGGACGAACTGGCCGTGCTCGAAACGCTCGACATGGGAAAGCCGGTCTCCGAGAGCCGCAATATCGATGTCAACGTCGTCCTCGATACCCTGCAGTGGTATGCGGAATGCCCTGACAAGCTCTATGACGAGATTGCCCCGACGGGACCCGGACAACTCGCGACGATCACCCGCGAGCCGATCGGCGTCGTCGGCGCCGTGGTGCCGTGGAACTTCCCGATGCTGATGGCGACGTGGAAGTTCGCCCCGGCGCTGGCCATGGGCAACTCGGTCGTCTTGAAGCCTGCCGAGCAGTCGCCGCTGACGGCGATCCGGCTTGCGGAACTGGCGGCGGAAGCCGGTGTTCCCGATGGCGTCTTCAATGTCGTTCCCGGTTTAGGCCCCACCGCCGGCAAGGCTCTGGGCATGCATATGGATGTCGATTGCCTCGCCTTCACGGGCTCGGGTGAAGTCGGCAAGCTGTTCCTGCAATATGCCGGACAGTCGAACATGAAGCGGGTTTTCCTGGAATGCGGTGGCAAGTCACCGAACATCATCCTCGACGACGTTCCGGAACTGCGCGTCGCTGCCGAGCGTGCGGCCACCGCGATCTGCTTCAACCAGGGCGAAGTCTGCGTTGCCCCGTCACGGCTGATCCTGTCCAAACGTATTCAGGACCAGTTCCTCGATATCGTCGTCAGTACAGCCAAGTCGATCCGTCCCGGCGATCCACTCGATCCGGAAACCAAGCTCGGTGCGCTGGTCGAAAGCAGTCATCGGGATCGTGTCGAAAGCTATATCGCCAAGGGGCGGGAGGAAGGGGCGCGGCTGGTGCTCGGCGGTGATCGTCCGACCGATACTCCGGATGGCTACTACGTCAATCCGACGATCTTTGCCGATGTGCGCAACGACATGACCATCGCGCGCGAGGAAATCTTCGGGCCAGTGCTCTCGACGATCACGGTAGAGGATGACGAAGAGGCTGTGCGTGTCGCCAATGACACCTCCTATGGTCTTGCCGCAGCGGTCTGGACGCGAGACTTGTCCCGCGCCCACAAGATCGCCCGTAAACTGCGCGCCGGCACGGTTTGGGTGAATTGCTACGACCATGGAGATGCGACAGTGCCTTTCGGCGGCTTCAAGCAGTCGGGCAACGGTCGCGACAAGTCCCTGTATGCGCTCGATAAATACACCGAGCTGAAGACGACCTGGATCGAGCTTTGACGATATCAGGAGGCGGCTCCGGCCGCCTCCTTGGCTTCCAGCCATTCGACCATCACGACGCCGACGCCGATATCCGCCTGAATGGCGCGCCGGCACGCGTCCGGATCGCGCGCTGTGAGCGCGCGCAGCACGTCATAATGGCCATGATCGCCGCTCGCCAGGATGCGTGTCGGGGTATTGAGGTGATAGAGGTGGATGAGCGGCCCCATCTGCGCCCACATGGCCTCGATCGTGGCGTAGAGCATCGGCATCTGGGCGGCTGCCGCGAGCCTGAAGTGGAACTCGCGGTTCACGCGCGAGGCCTCCAGCGGATCGCTGGCCGCGGCCTTCGTGAAGTCTGCCTGCAGGGCTTCAAGGGAGGCCAGTTCCTTCTTTGAAATTCGACCAGCGGCCTGCGCCGCCGCTTCTCCCTCCAGATGATGGCGGATGATCTGGATCTCGCGCAGCTCCGATGGCGTGAGGCTGCGCACCTGGATCGAGGTCGCCGCCCGCATTTCCAGTGCCCGCTCGGTGACGAGCCGGAAGATCGCTTCGCGAACGGGCGTGATCGAGACACCGAGTTGCTCGGCCAGACTCGCGATCGTCAGGCGCTCGCCCGGCTCATAACGTCCATCCATCAGCGAAGAACGGATCGTGCCATAGACCTGCTCGGAAAGGTTTCCCTTGTTGATCTTCGGCAATTGATTCATCGAGGGCCTGTGGCGGTTTGTGGGTTACGATATCTGCGTCTCAGCTTACAATGTGCATTACGCGTTGGATGGCGCAAGAGGCGTGAGGCCACGGACCATGTCCGATGCCTTCTCGCCGATCATTATCGCAGTCGCGTTCGTATTTCCCGAAATCAGCGTGGGCATGACGGAGTTGTCCACAACGCGAAGATTTCTGAGGCCATGCACCCTGAGCTCCGGATCGACCACCGCCATCTCGTCGCGGCCCATGCGGCAGGTTCCGACCGGGTGATAGACGGTCTTTCCCTTGGAGCGAATGTAGGCGCCAAGCGCTGCCTCGTCGTCGATCGTCTTGCCGGGATAGGCCTCGGTCTTCTCGACATAACCTTCAAAGGAGGGTTGGGCGAGAATCTCTCGTGCGAGCTTGAGGGCCTTGATCGAGAGGCGCATGTCTTCCGGTGCCGTCAGGTAGCGCGGATCGATGACAGGGTGGTCGGCCGGATTGGTGGACTTGAGGCGGATCTCCCCCCGGCTTTCCGGACGCAGCACGCAAGGGTTCACCGTCGCGCCGGCGCGTTTGATCGGTTCCTGGTCGCTGTCCATGAACACGATCGGCACGAAATGCATCTGGATGTTCGGCTCCGCCTCCATGTCGTCCACGTTTACGAAAGCGCAGGCCTCCGTGACGTTCGACATGACGGGACCGGACTTGAAGAGCAGATATTGCAGCCCGTTGCGGATCGAACGGAAGAAGCTGTCCTCGCCATAATAGCCGTGCCGGCCGGTGCAGAAGCGAATGGCGGGAAATTCGAGATGGTCCTGCAGGTTCTGGCCGACGCCCTCAAGCCGATGCTGGACGGCAATGCCATGCCGGCGCAGTTCCGCTTCCGGGCCGACGCCTGACAGCATCAACAGCTTCGGCGTCTGGACCGCGCCGCCGGAGAGGACGACCTCCTTGCCGGCGAAGACCTTCTCTATTCTGCTGCCCCGCACATATTCGACGCCGGTGGCACGGTCTCCCTCGAAGAGAATGCGTGTGACCAGGCAGCCGGTGCGGATTTCGAGATTGCCGGTCTTCAAGGCAGGGCGGAGGTACCCGACTGCCGCACTGCATCTGCGTCCATTGCGTGTCGTCGTCTGGTTGAAGCCGACACCACGCTGGCGCACGCCATTGAAATCCGGGGTGTAGGGTATGCCCGCCTCCTGCGCGCTGCGCACGAAGGCGCGCGTCAGGTCCGTCACTTGCCGCAAGTCCGAAACGCCGAGCGGTCCGCCCGTCCCGTGATAAGCATCGGACAGCCGGTCGTTGTCTTCCGCCCGACGGAAGTAGGGCAGCACATCGCCATAGGCCCAGCCATCGGCACCGAGGCGCGCCCAGTCGTCATAGTCGCGCCGCTGGCCACGGATGTAGATGGCGGCATTCACCGATCCGCCGCCACCGAGCACCGCGCCCTGTGGCAAGATCGGTGCCCGGCCGTTCAGAGCGCTCTGATGCTCCGTCTTGTAGTGATAGAGCAAGTCGCTATCGAGCAGTTTCACGAAGCCCGCAGGGATGTGGATGAGCGGATTGCTGTCGCGTGGACCTGCTTCAAGGACCAGCACCTTGCCTGCATCGGCAAGCGCCAACCGTCCTGCCAGCGCACTTCCCGCTGAGCCTCCGCCCACGACGATGTAATCAACCATTCATGCATCCCCCAATAAGATATATGATATATTTTATTGGAGACGTGTCGGATCGTCAACCACGGGAAAGGAGTGTCTTTTGAAATTCCAACGCTTTGGCTCAGCGGCGTGCCAGCACCTCGTCTTCAAATACGCGCATGGAGGAAAGCGTTCTGACGCCTTGTGGTGCAGTGCTGTGGCTGTGGGGAACGAAAACAGTCTCGATGCCCGCGGCCTGAGCGGCGGCCGCGCCACTGACGCTATCTTCCACGATGACGCATTCGCGCGGCGTGACGCCGAGAAGGTAAGCAGCGCGCAGATACCCTTCCGGGTGAGGTTTGCCATGCAATACGTCATTGCGGGCGACTGTTACCAGTCCTGGGCGCACAAGGCCCGCGGCACGCAGATTGACATCCATGATGGCTCGGTCGCTGTTCGAGATCACCGCCTGGCGAATGCCGGCGGCGTCGAATCTTCTCCAGGTCAGGACGGCGTCGTCGTAGCCCCGCAAAGCTCCTGCAGCGCGAAAGTAGAAATGGTGCTTGCGTCGTTCCCAGTCTGTCGGATTGGTCCGCAGGCCGAAGGTTTCGACGACATAATTATAAATCTCGTCCGACGAGCGACCGACGACACGGTCCTTGAGATCTGCCGGTGGGGTCAGTCCGGCTTCCTTCATGGCAAGGCCAAGCGCATCGACGGCGATATCCTCGCTGTCAACGAGCGTGCCGTCCATATCCCACAAGACTGCCTTGATCATTGTCATCCACCGCTTCCGTTCTGGTCCGGACCCGCTTTCCGGAAGAAAGAGTGCCCAAGGTTGCGGGTCTGCCAAGGGGTTCGAGCGCCCAGCGACCTTGTCTTCAGCGCAAAAAATAAAAATCATTTTTTTTCCTATTGTGCAATAACGAATTTCATTCTATAAATTTCCCACGGTAGAAAATTCGATCGAAAGGCAATCAAGTGGCGGCTGGAACGGATATTCAAAAGCGGATTGCTGCTGCGCGTCTCCTGCCGGTCGTGGTGCTGGAGCGCGCGGAAGACGCGGTGCCGCTGGCGCACGCTCTGCTGAAGGGTGGGCTTGCTGTGGCGGAGGTCACCTTCCGGACTGCGGCTGCCGCAGAGGCGATCTCCCGCATCCGCAAGGATGCGCCTGATATGCTCGTGGGTGCCGGTACGGTTCTGACGCGGGAGCAGCTTGCCGATGCCGGCGCGGCCGGCGCGCAGTTCGTCGTGACGCCTGGCTTCAACCCGCTGATCGTCGAGGCGGCGCAGGCGGCAGGATTGCCGATCGTGCCCGGCGTCAACAATCCGACGGGTGTCGAGCAGGCAATGTCCTACGGACTGGAGACTGTCAAATTTTTCCCGGCCGAGCCGAGTGGCGGCATTCCCTTCATCAAGGCTCTCACGGGTCCTTATCCGGGAATGCGCTTCGTGCCGACCGGCGGCATCGGTCCGGGCAATCTCGCGTCATATCTGGCTGTGCCGGCGGTTCTGGCATGCGGTGGCTCCTGGATGGTGGATGCCAAGCTCATTCGGGACGGGAATTTCGAAGAGGTTTCCAGGCTCACGGCGGAGGCCGTCGCGCTCGCCCGCAAGGGGTGATGCGGTTCTCAACGATTACGAAAACAAGCTCCGGGAGGAGCGAACACGGAGGTTTCACATGGCCAGCAATACCCTCTCCGAGGGCCTGTCCCTCAGGGGCAAATCCTGCATCATCACGGGCGCTGCCTCGGGGATCGGTGAAGCCGTTGCCCGCATTTACGCACAGAACGGTGCCAAGGTTGCCATGGTCGATTTCGACCGCGAGCGCCTGGAGCGTGTGGCGGCAGAGATCAAGGCTGATGGCGGCACGGTTCTGCCGATCTATGCCGATGTCTGCGAAGAGGAAACGGTCCGCTCGTTCTTCAAACAGGTGAACGACGCGTTCGGTTCGATTGATGTGGTGGTCAATTCGGCCGGCCGCGACAGTCTCGCTCCGCCGGTGACGCGGGTTACACTCGAAGAATGGAACAAGACGATCGGCCCGAACCTGACGGCGGTTTTCCTCTGCTGCCGTGAAGCCTTCATCTACATGGAAAAGCAGGTCGATGGCGGCCGCATCATCAACATGGGCTCGTCGTCCACACGCGTTGCCTCCGGTCCCGGCCACAGCCCATATCGCGCGTCCAAGCACGGCATGCTGGGCTTCTCCAAGAACATCCTGCTTGAAGGCAAGGACAAGAAGATCGGCGTGACCGTGCTCAATCCGAGCCATGTGAAGACGCCGATGACCGAGATCATCGACAAGGGCCTCTATGACGGTGACCTCGAGGCCTATGTCGATGGCTGGCTCGACGAAAAGGAAATCAAGGAAGGCATCCACGCCTCCTGTATCGACGTCGACAATGTAGCGTGGCTGGCCCTTTATGTCGCGACGCGCACGCCCGACGTCACCATTCCGACGATCTCGCTTTACCCGACCCACAAGGCTCATCGCTACGGGATGGAGGTCTAGGGCGATGAAGGCCGCCGTCTATCAGGGTCAGGGCAGGATCGCGCTGGAGGAACGGCCGCAGCCGCAGCCTCTGGACGACGAAGTGCTGGTCCGCGTTTTCGCCGCCTCGATCTGCGGCACGGACACAAAGGTCCTTCGCGGCGGCCACTTTCGCGTCGGGGTCAACGACACGCGTGTGCTCGGGCATGAACTGGCGGGAGAAATCGTCGAGGTCGGCCGGCATGTGTCGCACTGGCGTCGCGGCCAGCGGGTCTCCGTGGTGCCGAATATCGGCTGCGGACATTGCGACATGTGCCGCAAAGGCCTGAACAACATGTGCGCGGACTACAAGGCTTTCGGCATCGACATCGATGGTGGCTTCCAGCAGCACATGATCGTTACGGCCGGCGCCATCTCGGGCGGCAATCTTTTCGAGATTCCCGAGACGATGAGCTACGAAGAAGCCTCGCTGGTCGAGCCGTTGTCCTGCTGCTTCAACGCCTGGAAGGACCTTTCCGTGACGCCGGAGGATCGGGTATTGATCCTCGGAACAGGACCGATTGCCGGCATGTTCCTCCAGCTTGCCCGTGCTTATGGCGCGCGGCAGGTGATCGTCGTCGGCCGCCGCGCCGAACGACTCGAGGAGATTGCCCCGCTGGGTGCTACGCATACCGTGGACTCCAGCAGGGTCGACGCCGTCGACGAGGTCATGCGCCTGACGGGCGGTCATGGTGCCGATGTGGCACTCACTTGTGCTCCGGCACCCGAACTTCAGGTCCAGGCCCTGTCGTGCCTCGCGCGGCTCGGCCGGATGAATTTCTTTTCCGGTCTGAACAAGGGAACGCGCGTCGAGCTCGATACGAACAAGGTTCATTACTGGGGCCTCAAGCTTTTGGGTTCGACCGGCTCCAGCGTCGAGGACTATTCGCGCGCGCTCCGGCTCGTCGAAACCGGCCAGATCCGCGTCACCGACGTCGTCACCCATCGCTTTGGCATGGGGGAGGCGGTTGCCGCCTTCGAACATGCCCTGTCCGGCAAGGGCATGAAAACGATCATTTATCCGCAGGAGGAGAAGCTGCAATGAGAGCGGCTGTGTTGCATGCGCCCGGTGATCTGAGGGTCGAGGACGTGCCCGTTCCCGAGATCGGCCCGGATGACGTTCTCGTCGAGGTCAAGGCCGCGGGGATATGCGGCTCGGATATCGGCCGCGTCATGGTGACCGGCACCTATCATTTTCCGACCATTCCCGGACATGAATTCGCGGGGAGGGTGGAAAAGGTCGGCGCGTCTGTCAGCCACCTGAAGGTCGGCGACCGGGTGGCCGTCGCACCCTTGATGCCCTGCCGAAAGTGCCAATGGTGCGAGGCGGGCAAGTTCCATCTCTGTGACGATTACGACTTCATGGGCTCGCGCAGCGATGGTGCGTTCGCTCAGTATCTCTGCGCACCCGCCACAAATGTTCTGAAGGTTCCGGACAGCGTGCCCTACGAGGTCGCGGCGACCATCGAGCCGGCTGCGATCATTCTGCACGGCATCCACAAGCTCGATATCAAGCTCGGCGATGCGGTGGCTGTGGTCGGCTGCGGAGCACTCGGTTACTTCGCGCTGCAATTCGCCAAGCTGTCCGGTGCGCGGCCGTTGATCGCCATCGATGTCGATGACGACAAGCTGGCGCTGGCGCGCGAGGTTGGAGCCGATCTCTGCCTCAATCCGACCGGGGACGACGTGGTTGCCCGCGTCCAGGAGGCGACCGGCGGGCGTGGTGTCGCGGTCTCGCTGGAATGCGCGGGATCGGCGCCGGGCCGCAACCTCTCCATCATGGTCACGGCCAAGCAGGGTTCGATCATGCTCTACGGCACGGCGTATGGCGATGTCACATTCGCGGAAAAAGCCTTCGCGCGTATCGTTCGCGAAGAGCTTGAGGTCGTAGGGTCCTGGAATTCCTATTCGCTGCCATTCCCTGGAAAGGAGTGGTTTGACATCATTGGTTTGCTTGGTGACGGCCGCCTGAAAGTGGAGCCGCTCATCACGCACAGGGCGGCGCTGGAGGAGGCGCCGTCCATATTCAAGGCACTTAAAGAACGAAGCTTCGGCGGGTACCACAAGATTTTGTTCAAGCCGAACGACTGACGCATATCTGGGAGGAGACATTATGGTGGAGCGCTATGTCATGGCGCTGGACGAGGGAACGTCCAGCGCGCGGGCGATCCTGTTCGACAGGGCAGGCAACATCGTCTCGCTCGCTCAGCGGGAGTTCCGACAAATCTATCCACGGCCGGGCTGGGTGGAGCACGACGCGAACGAGATCTGGTCGACCCAGCTTTCCGTTGCGCGGGAGGTCATTCATAACGCCGGCATCGAGGCTCATCAGGTCGCAGCCATAGGGATCACCAACCAGCGTGAAACCTGCCTGATCTGGGATCGCAAGACGGGCGTTCCCCTGCACAACTCGCTGGTCTGGCAGGATCGCCGCACCGCGGGTGTCTGCGACCAGCTGAAGGCAAGGGGGCTCGAACGCTATGTGAAGGAGACGACCGGCCTCGTCATCGACGCCTATTTCTCCGGCACCAAGCTTGCCTGGATCCTTGAAAACACGCCGGGTGCGGTCGAGCGGGCCAGGCGCGGGGAGCTTGCAGCCGGCACTATCGATACCTGGCTGATCTGGAACCTGACGGGCGGCCGCGCCCATGTGACGGATGCATCGAACGCGTCGCGGACGCTGCTGTTCAACATCCATACCGGCGATTGGGACGAGCGTCTTCTGGCTGAACTCAACGTCCCGCGTTCCATCCTGCCGGACGTGCGCGACAGCTCGGACGTCTACGGCCTTGCAGATCCCGACCTTTTCGGCGCCGAGATCCCGGTCGCGTCCTCGATCGGTGACCAGCAGGGCGCTCTGTTCGGCCAGTCCTGCTTTGCCGAAGGCATGGTCAAGGCGACCTACGGCACCGGCGGTACCCTGTTGATGAACACGGGCGCGCAGATGCGGATGTCGGAAAACGGCCTTCTCACCACTGTTGCCTGGCGGCTTGGTGGCAAGCTTGAATATGCGCTGGAAGGCACGCTGTTTTCCGTCGGTTCGGTGGTTCAGTGGCTGCGCGACGAGCTGAAGATCATTCATAGCGCATCGGAAACAGAAGCTGCCGCGCTCGAGGTGCCCGATACCAACGGTGTCTACATCGTGCCCGCCTTCAACGGACTGTCGGCGCCTTTCTGGGACCAGTATGCGCGCGGCACGATCGTCGGCATCACCCGTGGTGCGAACCGCAATCACCTGATCCGCGCCTCGCTCGAATCCATGGCCTACCAGATCCGCGATGTGATCGACCGGATGGAAGCCGATTCCGGCATCGCGCTTGCCGAGCTCAAGGTGGATGGTGGCGCGGCGATGAACAATTTCGTGCTGCAGTTCCAGGCCGATCAGCTCGGCGTGCGGGTGCTGCGACCCAAGGTGATCGACACCACCGCGCGCGGTGCGGCGTTCCTCGCGGGCCTTGCCGTCGGTTACTGGAAGGACATGGCCGACCTGCATACCGCCTTCGCGCTCGACCGGGAATTTCAGCCTTCGACGGACCGTGCCTCCGCCGATCACCTTTACAACGGCTGGTGCCGCACCGTTGACCGGTCGCGGGACTGGGCCGAGCACGAATGAGGACACTCTGATGGCATACACCCCCGCAACCCGGCGCACGATGTATTTCATCGGGGTCACGACCGGGAAATCGTCGATCATGAAGGTGTTTCCGGCCTGGTCGGTGCATCTTGGCCTCGACGCCGAGATGAAGGGCATCGATTTCGTGCCGAACTCCGATCCGGTGTCCTATCGCGGCGCGGTCGAGTTCATCAAGGCCGACCCTTTGTCGCTGGGTGCGCTGGTGACGACCCACAAGGTCAATCTCCTGAAGGCGTCGCGCGTTCTCTTTGATGACCTCGATCCCTATGCGCGGACCCTGCACGAAATCTCCTCGATCTCGAAGCGCGGCAACCGTCTCGCAGGCCATGCCAAGGATCCGATCACAGCCGGGGCGAGCTTCGAGGCGATCGTGCCTGAGGGATACTGGGCGAAAACCGGCGCCACCCTTTGCGTGCTCGGGTCCGGTGGGTCGTCGCTTGCCCTGTCACTCTATCTGCACAACAAGAAGCAGGCCGGCGGAGACGTCCCGCAGCGCCTGATTGTCACTGCCCGGCGCGAAGCTTCGCTTGCCGAGATGCGTCATGTGCATGGTGAGATCGGCTTTTCCATTCCGATCGAGTACCGCCTCGCGCCGACACCGGAAGAAACGGATCGCGTCGTCGGCGACCTGCCTGCCGGCTCGATGGTGGTGAATGCGACCGGGCTTGGCAAGGATGGACCCGGCTCACCGCTGACGGACACAGTCCGCTTTCCCGAGAATGGTCTTATCTGGGAATTCAACTATCGCGGCGACCTTGTCTTCCTCGATCAGGCCCGTGCCGCCGAGCAGGAGCGCAACCTCACGGTCCATGACGGCTGGGTCTATTTCATCCACGGATGGACGCGCGTCATCGCCGAAGTTTTCGACATCGACATCCCCATGTCCGGGCCAGCCTTCGAGGCCTTGAGCCGTATCGCCCGCGACGCAACTGCCTGAAAGGAAACAGAAATGACCGCCATATTCCCAAGCCTTCACGAATTCAATCTCAACAACGGCCTGAGCTCGACGCGCGAGCCCATTCGCCGCACGCTGTCCAAGATGAAGGGCATGTTCCACGATCAGGCTGCCTTCGAGGCGCAGCTGTCGAAGGGTGATGCACTGCTTTACGAATTCTACGACATGGGCGTACCGGACAGCGAAAAGGACGTCGCCTATGGCACGTCGATCACCTATCCCGGCAAGGTCGGTGACGAATATCACATGACCAAGGGGCATTTTCACACGGTCATCGACACGGCCGAAGTCTATTATTGCCTGCGCGGCCATGGCTACATGATGATGGAAACGCCGGAAGGCGAGACGCAGTGGCTGGAGTTCCTGCCCGGCAAGGCGGTATATGTGCCCGGCCGCTGGGCGCATCGCTCGATCAATGTTCATCCGACCGAGCCGCTGGTGACCTTCTTCGCCTTCCCGGGCAATGCCGGCCATGACTATGGCACGATCGAAAGCAAGGGTTTCCGCAAGCTGATGGTCGAGCGTGACGGCAAGCCGACCGTCATCGACAATCCCCGTTGGAACGGTTGAGCGGATAGAACGATGCCCGGTCGGATCGCCATCACGCCCCGCTCTCTCTCCGGCTCCGGCCATCCGGTTCTCACGCGCCTGATGGATGAGGGGTTCGAGATCGTCTTTCCCGCGCCCGGCAAGACACCATCGGAGGAGGATCTGTTGCGTACGATACCCGGATGCGTCGGCTGGCTTGCCGGCGTCGAGCCGATCAGCACGCGGGTGCTCGATGCGGCCAAGGGATTGCGGGTCATCAGCCGTAACGGCACCGGCGTCGACAATATAGACCTTCGGGAGGCTGAGGCTCGTGGCATCACGGTGGAGCGAGCCATGGGCGCCAATGCCCGTGGTGTCGCCGAACTCGCCGTTGGCCTCCTCCTTTCATCGTATCGGCACATCCCCTGGTCGCACCAGCATCTCGTCAAGGGAGAGTGGTGCAGGCGGATCGGCCAAGAAGTGAAGGGGCGGACGCTCGCCGTCATCGGCTGTGGCGCGATCGGCCGGGAGGTCGTGAACATGGCGCTCGGGCTTGGCATGGAGGTGATCGGATATGACCCCTATCCGGACAGCCTGTTTTCTCCTTCGAGGTTCCATTTCGCGGCGCTGCAGGATGCACTTGTCGCCGCCGATGCTGTTTCCTTTCACTGCCCGCCTGGGGAAAAGCCGATCCTGGACAGCGCCATGCTTTCGCGCATGAAGAAAGGCGTGATCATCGTCAACACCGCGCGGGCCGAATTGATCGACGATGCTGCGATGCTGGCGGCGTTGGAGGGCGGGCACGTGACGACGCTGGCAACCGATGTCTTCCATCACGAGCCGCCGGAAAGTTCCGCGCTTCTGAGCCACGAGCGGGTGATTCTAACTCCACATGCCGGCGGGTTCACCGAGGAAAGTGTCGATAGGGCAACGACTGTCGCCGTCGACAATCTGCTGAAAAACCTGGTGCGGCGATGAGCATCATCGAGGTCGAGCCGCTGACGTCGGTGGAAAGCCTTCCGGCGGGCGAGGGGGCGGCGCTCGCCTGGCTCGGTCAGGCCGGCTTTCTGATCCGGCAGGGCGGCCTGAGGATCGTCATCGACGCCTATCTCTCGGACTCGCTTGCGGACAAATACCAGGGAACGCTGTTTCCGCATCAGCGCATGATGCCGGCTCCAATTGAGCCGGAGGCCTTGACCGGCGTCGATTGGCTGCTCTGTACACACGGTCATACCGACCACATGGATCCTGCAACGATTCCGGCCCTGCTGGCGGCAAATCCCAACGCGAAAGTGCTTGCACCGCGCGCGGAAAAAGCACGCGTCTTGGAGCGGGGCGTGCCGGAGGGGCGGCTTACTCTAATCGACGCGGGCGAAAGTGTCGATCTCGGCGGTATCGTCGTGACGGCGACGCCGGCCGCACACGAGGATCTGCGTCGCACGCCGGATGGCTATGTCTTCCTCGGCTACGTGCTGACCGGTGGTGGGGTAACGCTCTGGCATTCGGGCGACACGATCCCCTTTCCGGGCCTTGCGGAATGGCTGATGCCCTTCCGGGTCGATCTGGCGCTGTTGCCGGTCAACGGCCGCGATGCCCTGCGCGCTGCCAACGGCGTGCCGGGAAATCTCACGTTGGAAGAGGCGGTGGAACTCACAGACGAGATCGGCGCCCGGGCCATGATCGGTCACCATTTCGGCCTTTTCGATTTCAATACGCTCGACCCGGAAGATGGTGCGCGGATATTGGCGGCGATGAAGCCTCGGGCCGAAATCCGACTGGCGGAGGTTTCAACGGCATTCCGGGTTCGCCCCGCAGAGCGGGCGCCCCTTTCGGTTCTTATCGTCTGTCGGGGCAATATCTGCCGATCGCCGACGGCCGATGGCATTCTTCGCGCTGTTCTGCCCGGCCACAGGATCGATAGCGCTGCGATCATGGACTGGAATGTCGGAAAGCCGCCGCATGCCGAGACGGTGGCAGTTGCTGCTGCCCGCGGCGTTGCGCTGGAAGCGTTGGTGGCACGGCAGATTCGGAAGACAGACTTCGAGGAATTCGACTTGATCCTCGGCATGGACGACCACAACATGGAGGCCATCCGGGCACTCCGCCCGGAGAACGGCCATGCCCGCATCGGCCGTCTCGGCGCCTATGTGGCGCCGGGCGAGGAAACGACAATCATCGACCCATGGGGGCAATCGCGAGACGCCTTTGAGGCGGTTTTCGATCAGATCAACACGGCCTGCGAACGGCTGGCGCATTTCGCGCGGACCGCGCAGGCGGGCAACGGACAAGGGAGCAGCAGAGATGGACTTCGGACTTAAGGACAAGATCGTCATCGTGACGGGCGGCGCGACGGGTATCGGCCACGCGATCGCCCGTACCTTCCACGAGGAGGGCGCGACGGTCATCATTAATGGCCGCGATCAGGCCAAGCTCAACAAGGCAGCAGCATCGATCGGCCCGCGCGCCCACGGTGTCGTCGCCGATCTCCTGACGCAGGAAGGCGCTCTGGCACTTGCGGACTTTGCCGCCGGCTTCGGCCCAGTCTCGTTCCTGGTCAACAATATCGGTGTCTTCGACGTCAATGATTTCTTCGAAGTCAGTGACGAGCGCTGGATGGAATATTTCCAGCACAATCTCATGACCGCGATCCGGATCAGCCGTCTGGTGATGAAGGACATGCTGGCGCGCAACGATGGTAGCATCGTCTTCATCTCGTCGGAGGCTGCGATCCGTTCGATCGGCAACATGACGCCGTATTCCGTCACCAAGACGGCGGTGCTGGGACTGAGTCGTTCGCTGGCGGAGCTGACGCGCGGCACGAATGTGCGCGTCAACAGCTATATGCCGGGCTCGACCGCGACGGAATCGGTTGAAACCTATTTCGCCGATCTCGCCAAGCAGCAGGGCAAGACGGTCGAGCAGGCGCTCGCCGATTTCTACCGCGACGTACAGCCGTCCAACCTGACGCAAAAGCTCATCGATCCGGCCCTGCACGGGCGCGGCGTCGTGCAACTGATGACCAACGCGGCCATGAACGGTGTCTGCCATCGTGCCGATGGCGGGACGATACGCTCCATCTTTGGCTGATCTTCGGGAGGAAGAAATGGGCGGAAAATTGGGAATACACAGTCTTGTCTTCACTGACGACTGGTCGGGCGACAGGGCGGCGGAAAGCTGCCGGGCAGCAGCGGAGATCGGATTCGAACTGATCGAAGTGCTGATGTTCGATCCGGCGGCGCTCGATATTCCGCTCACCCGGCGCGTGGTGCGCGAGGCGGGGCTTGAGCTTCGTCTCGGCATGGCGCTCGGCCCCGATGCTGATATTTCGTCCACGGACACCGCGATCGCGCGGCGTGGCGAGGAAATGGTCGCAAGAGCGCTGGAGATCGCTTCGGAACTCCGCGCGCCGGCCGTTTCCGGCATCACCTATGCCGCCTTTTCCAGCTATTCCGCGCCGGCGACGCAGGAAGCGCGGAAAAGGGTTATTGAAAGCCTCAGCCGTCTCGACCGCCGTGCCGGCGAACTCGGGGTGCGGCTCGGACTGGAGCCGGTCAATCGCTATGAGAGCTATCTCGTCAATACGCTCGATGAAGCCGCAATGTTGATCCGTGCTTCGGGTGGCGCCAATCTCTTCATTCATATGGATACGTTCCATATGAACATCGAGGAGGGGGATATCACCGCCGCCATCCATCGCAACGCCTCGCTCCTTGGCTACGCCCATGTCGCCGACAGCAATCGCGGAGCGCTCGGCGGGGGACATTTCGATCTGTCGGCATACTTCAGGGCGCTGGAAACCGCGGGCTACTTCGGCGACTTCACATTTGAAGGTTTTTCCACCCGGGTCTTGAGTGATGCGCTTGTCGGTGGGGTGCGGCTGTGGCGCGAAGCCTGGGACGATTCCCTTGTGGCAGCCCGTGCTGCTTATGATGTTCTTCGCGTCATGCGGGAGAGTGCGAAGGCGTCATGCAAGGTCTGGTGAAAAAAGAAATTTCATTTTTGAGGGCTTGGCGGTTATAGAATTGCGACGAAACAGTCGGAGTCGTGATCGATGGACAAGGCAGCGGACAACAAGCAATCCATCCTGATGCGGATCCGCTGGAAGGCCGGATATATGAACCCGGCCTTACGGCGTATCGCGGATCGGGTGGTGAAAGCGCCGGAGGAGATCAAGTCCATCTCGATCAAGGATCTCGCCCTGCAGTGCGAGGTCTCGGAATCGACGGTCACACGCTTCGTGCGCGAAATCGACGTGCAGAGTTTCCAGCAGTTCAAGATCCTGATCGCCGAAGAGCTGTCTCAGGGAGCTGCCGCTGCCGAGCCATTGTCCGAACGTCATGTCTATGAGGACATCACCGACCAGGACAATACGTCATCAGTTCTCTCGAAGGTCGCGGCCCGTTATGCGATGACGGTCTCGGATACGCGGGCGGGACTTGCGGAGACGGAACTGGAGCGCGCCGTCGAGGCGATTGAAGAGGCCGACGTGCTCGGTTTCTTCGCCATGGGCGCGTCGCTGCTTTGCGTGGAAAATGCGCTGCTGCGTTTCATGCGGGTCGGCAAACGTTGCCTGTTCTTCCGTGACCTGGGTATCCGTCAGATTTCCACCTCCACGCTGGGGCCGAAATCGCTGGCGATCGGCGTCTCGAATTCCGGCCGTACCATTTCGACCGTGGACAGCCTGCAGCAGGCGAAGCTGCAAGGCGCAACGACCTTGGCGATCACATCCTTCCCGGATTCGCCAATCGTGCGGCACGCGGATATCTGCCTCTTCACGCCGACCATCACCGGCGTCGTAGGTCCGGGCGAATATCACGAATCCATGGTCTCTAAGATCGCGCAGCTTCAGGTCATCGACACGCTCTATTCGCTTTATGCAGTGCGCAATTTCGGTCGGGCCATCGAAGGCCTGGAGCGGACCTCCGACGTGACCGCGCTGACTCGCTACTAGAGGATTTTTTATGCCTGATACGCCTCCCTCCGTCGCAGGGCTGGAAGCCCGCCTTGCTGCCGCCGAACATGCCACCCGTGAAGCCGGGCGCCTGTTGCTGTCCCATTACGACCGCCGCAGCCAACTGGTCATTGAGCAGAAGGGGCTGAACGACTTCGTGTCCATTGCCGATCGCGAAGCGGAAGACGCGATCGCCGCCATTCTTCGTCCTGCCTTTCCGGAGGACGGATTTCTCGGCGAGGAAACCGGTGTCTCCGGTGCACGGAAAGCAGACCTTGTCTGGTGCGTCGATCCTCTCGATGGCACATCGAATTTTCTGAAGGGTGCGCACAACTGGTGTGTTTCGGTCGGTCTGTGGTCAAAGGGAGAGCCGATCCTCGGCGTCATCTATGATCCGCTCCGCGACGAACTTTTTGCCGGTGCGGACGGGATCGTGCCAACCGTCAACGGTATGCCAATCTCGGTCAGCACTACCGGCAGTATCGACAAGACGAGCCTCGGTCTCGGCCACAATCACCGTATTGCGCCGGCCGCTTTTGCGGTCGATGCGGAGCGGCTCTTCTCGGCCGGCGGCAGCTTCCGGCAGGTCGGCGCCGGTGCTTTGATGCTTGCCTACGTGGCTGCCGGTCGGGTGGATGGCTATTTCGAGCGCCATATGTGGTCTTGGGATGCCGTTGCGGGTCTCGCTCTCATCAAGGCGGCCGGTGGCCGTTTTCTAGCCTATCCTCAACCCGGAACGGCGCTTCCCAAGGGCGGGATTGTGCTTGCCAGCGGCCCGGCGCTTTATCAGGTTTTCGTCGATCTCTTCCAGCTCGGTTGAGCCAAGGCGGTCTTGCGCTCGCTGTCATGAAGACAGTCTTCGGATAACTCGAAGACTGCTGCATTCGTGTACATGCTATTGACCCAAATGGCCTTTTCGGGGCCGCCACGGCGCATCTGCGCCTTTGGATCGATGGGAGAAAGCGAATGAAAGACGGAATGTTTGTCTTTGACGCGGCGGTGCATTGCCAGGACTTCAGTAATGGCCAGATCAAGGACGGCAGTGACGGCCGGCGCGTGCGCATCCTGCGTGAACAGCTGACCGGTTTCATCAATTTGACCGGCCGGCGCGGGCCGCCGCCGGAAACAGAAACGTTTTCCAATCCTGACCTCGACTGGGGGGTGGATATGTTGTTCGGCAAGGCCGATACGGACATGGCCTGCGCCTGCTCCGTGCCACTGTTTTCGCATTGGCGGGCGGGTCTCGGTCCCGTGGAACTCAGCCATGCCCTCGCCAAGAAAGATCCCAAGCGCATCGTGCTGACCGGTGGGGTCGACCCTGCCTATCATGGTCTCGGTCCGGCCCTGAAGGAGATGGAGCGGCAAGTGCATGAGCTTGGCGCCGTCAGCTTCAAGTTCTACCAGTATCAGTCTCGCGGGTGTTCCTGGCGCGCCGACGACCGTGACATTGCCTATCCTCTCTGGGAAAAGGCTATCGAGCTCGGCGTGAAGATGGTTCAGTTCCACAAGGGCTTTCCGTTGGAACTCGGGCCGGTCGAGGCCTTCAAGCCGAACGATATCCAGTATGCCGCCGCCGATTTTCCGGAACTGAATTTCGGCATCCACCACCTCGGCGATCCCTATGTCGATGAAACGATCTCCATCGCGAGTCGGTTTGAAAACATTTATCTGATCCTGCCGCTCTGGTTTAACCAGTATTATCTCCAGCCTTGGAAAATGCTGCAGCGGCTAGGCGAAGCGCTGCTTTATGTCGGCTCCGATCGCATCTGCTATGGCTCGGAAGCCTTCATCTGGCCGCATGTCCAGACCTATATCGATACGCTCGCCAATCTCGAAATGCCCGAGGAACTGCAGGAGCGTTATGGCTATCCGGAAATCACCCGGGAGATGAAGGAAAATATCCTCGGCAAGGCGTTTGCGCGTGGCATGGGCATCGACATCGAGGCGAAGAAGCGTGAACTGGGACTGGTGGCATGATCGATCGTGTCCTCCTTGACGCGGCCCTCGGCCGTGTGCGGCCTCTCATCCTCGGACATGGGGGTGATATCGCCATTACTGATGTGAGGGGCGATGGCGTGGTCAGCGTTGCGCTGACCGGCGCTTGCCGCGCCTGCCCAAACCTCGCCATGACCTTTGTCGGTCCTGTCCGCACCTTCCTGATGGAGGTGCCTGGGGTCAGCGCTGTCGAATGTGATCAGGTGAATGCCGGAGCGCGGGCGTTGTCGCGCCTCGCCAGACTGCTTAACGCCCATCCCTATCCCGCCGCCTGACGGCGGGACTTTTATCGACGCATAAAGAAAGAGCGCATCGGCAAGGCCGATGTGCTCTTTTCGTGAGTGGGTGGACCTCTGGCGACGTCAGGGAATGATGCGCTCCGCGCGCAGCCGGTCGAAGACGTCGATGAAAGACTTTTCCGTGTCCTGAATTTCTCCGAAGCCGAGCGCCCGGCTCTTGGCCATGGAGTGCAGGCATTCCATCGGGCGGCCGAGGTCGAGATCCGTATGCCAAGGGGAAGCGAGACGGTCGAGGGCGTGCGGCTGGAGGCCATGCTGTCGCACCAATGCCTGCCAGTCCGGATCGAGGTCCTGCATTCGATCCGTCAGTGAATTGTACTGGCCGGGATAGGCGCCCACCTCGATACCGAAATAATCGGCGATGTGCTTCCACAATTGCTCCCAGCGGAAGACGTCGCCGTTGGTGGCGTTAAAGGCTTCGTTGCGGGCATTCGGCTCCGTCGAGGCCCAGACGATATGCTTGGCAAGCAATCGCGCATCGGTGATGTCATTGATGCCGTGATAGGCCGTGGGGGTGCCGGGGAACGTGAAGGGGCGGCCGGTCGCCTTGCAGATGGAGGCGAAGGTTGCGAGTGTGGCGCCGATATTCATCAGATTGCCGACGGCATAGCCAATGATCGTATGCGAGCGGTGTACCGACCAGCCGTAGCCGTGGCGGGCGGCATAGTCCATGGCAACGTCCTCGAGTTCGTAATAGAAATTCTTCTTCGTCAGGCGCGGTGCGTCCTCGCGGAAGGGTGTGACCGGCGTTACCTTGCCATAGTCCTCGAACGGCCCGAGATAATGCTTGGTGCCGGTGACAACGGCGACATGCTCCACCGTGCCGGCGGCTGCAACGCCATCGAGGAGAGTCCGCAGCATGCCTCCGTTGAGCCGGATGTTTTCGTCCTCGTTTTTCCCGAGCGTCCATGTGCAGAAGTAGACATGGGTGGGGCGAAGCGTCGCCAGCGTTTTCAGTGCTGCTTCGCGATCCAGCAGATCGACGGCATGAGTCTGCATATAGGATGCGCTGATGGGGGGGCGGCGCGATAGCCCCGTTATCTCCCAGCCGCCGAGATCGCGCAGGTGTTCGGCCACGTTGAGCCCGACAATACCGGTCGCACCGGCCACGAGTGCCCGTTTCTGATACATGTTTCAGTCTCCTCCATTGGGGTCGAAGGAGACCACTGCCATTTCCGGCTTGCCGCAGTAAGCAGCACTCTGTCATAAGTGAAGTGATCACGTGTCATGAATGAGGCAGTTATGTCCGGCCGCATTTCCGAAATCGAGGTTTTTGTCAAGGTTGTCGAGACCGGCAGCTTCACTGCAGCTGCGGATGCCCTTCGCCTGTCTCCCTCGGCCATCAGCAAGATTGTTGCCCGCATCGAGGCGCGCCTTGGCCTGCCGCTTGCCATCCGCTCGACGCGAAAACTGCGTCTGACTGTCGAGGGGGAGGACTATTTTGCCCGCGGCAAGCAGATCCTTCAGGACATATCCAGCCTGGAGCGGGGTGTACGCGAAAGCGCCGGCCAGATCGGCGGTACGCTTCGGGTCAGCTGCAATGTGCCTTTCGGCATTCATCGTGTCGCGCCGCTGGTTGCCGGTTTTCTCGAAACCTTTCCCGATATTGCACTGGAATTTTCCCTGTCGGATACGACCGCGGACCTCATCCGAGAGGGTGTGGATGTGGCCATTCGTACCGGAGTGCTAACCGATTCAACGATCCGCTTTCGCCGTCTCGCGTCGTCGCCGCGCCATGTCGTGGCGTCGCCGGCCTATATCGAGCGGCATGGCTTGCCGATCGAGCCGCGCGATCTCCTGGAGCACAATTGCCTGACGCTCGGTTTCAGCCGCAGCTATGGAAAATGGCCGTTCCGGGTCGATCAGGATGGCGTCGTCACCCAGCTCGATCTGGCTGTGAAGGGCAATCTCAGCCTTGACAATGGCGAAAGCCTTCGCCGATTCGCCCTTGATGGAGTTGGCCTCGCGCGCCTTTCGGATTTCCATATCGGGCATGATCTGAAGGCTGGGCGGCTTGTCTCCGTGCTCGAAACATTCAACCCCGGTGATCGTGAGCCTGTCTCCATCATTTATGCCGACCAATCGCCGCTGGCACCACGTATTCGTGTCTTCATCGACTATCTGATCAAGCACCTCGCGCCATAGCAATTTTGATTTGTGACGTATTTTCCATACTGAAATGATTAATATTCGCAGAGGGATTCCGTGGGGCGGTGTTACTGCTTGATGACGGTTCCGGTTTTTTCAGAAGGAGGGCGCCCCGGAAGCGGCGCCTGGGAGACCGAAACTGCCGGGCAAGCCTGCCCGAACGGAGGACTGCGGATGAACTGTTTGGCCGATCTCAGGATGTTTTCGGAAATAGCCCGCTCACAGAGCATGGCGAGTGCTGCCAATCGCCTCGGCATGGCGCCGGCGACGATCAGTGGACGCTTGAAGGCGCTGGAAGACCACTATGGCATGGCGCTGGTGCGGCGCACGACGCGCTCGCTTCTTCTGACGGACGAGGGCAGGCTGTTACTGGAGCATGCGGAGCCGGTGCTCTCCGGCTTTGCGGATCTCGAGCGCGAAATGGGCGGCCGGCGACATGCTGTCGAGGGCGGGCTGGTGCTTTCCTGCGCTACCGATATCGGACGTGGTCATGTGCTGTCACTCGTCCATGCCTTTGCCCGCGCCCATCCGCATGTCAAATTCTCGCTGCGTTATGATCCGACCGGCAGCCTCAATGAAATTCATTTCGATGCCGCCCTTCGCGCCGGTCCCGTAAAGGACTCGGGCCTGACGATCCGAAAGCTGTTCGCGATGGAAACCGTAACGGCCGCCGCTCCCGGTTATCTGGCGGAGCGCGGCATCCCGGCATCGCCGGAAGCGCTGGAAGATCATGACTGTCTGCGTCTTGAAGGCTCGATGATCGGCGGTGATGTCTGGACATTCGAGGCGGGCGCACAGCGAAATATTGCCGTTGGCGGGCGGTTCCGGGCAAGCGATCCTGAGACCCTGAAAACCCTTGCTCTGCAGGGGCTTGGCGTCTTGCGTACTGCGCGCGCGGACATTGAATCAGAGCTTCGTTCCGGGAGGCTGGTGCCGATACTTGCGCCCTTCGAGCCGGCAGCGGCCCGTGTCAGTCTGATCAGCGACACACGGCGAAGGCTTCCCGCACGTACGGCAGCCTTCATTGATTTCGCTCTGCAGCATTTCGCTGGTGGAAGTGACCAGACGCATAAGCGTTGGCGGCAAACAGCCGCTTGATCGTGTAAAATTTTTTTTCTTGCAAAATTTATAAAAAGAAATTAGTTCTATCGGGCAGGGCAAGTTCCTTGGTCGAGAGGCTAGTGGCCGTCAGGCCGACAGGAGAGGAACGCGCAAACCGCCTGGAGGGGCGGTGCGCCGGAGCGGATCGCTCCGTATGCCAGGGAGGTTTAGGCAATGGATTATGGGCTGAATGGCAAGCACGTGCTTGTAACGGGAGGGGCGACGGGCATCGGCCTGGCGGTTGCGGAGGCGTTTGTCGGCGAAGGTGCGCGCGCTACCGTCAGTGGCCTTTCCGAGGCAGAGGTCAATACCGCTGTAATGCAGCTCGGCAAGGGCGCCCAAGGCATGGCCTGCGATCTCACGGTTGCGGGCGAGGACAAGCGGCTCGCCGATTTCGCTGCTGACGCCGCGCCCGTGGACTTCCTGATCAATTCCGTGGGGATTTTCGAAGTCCGTCCGTTCTTCGAGACGCGGGATGAAGACTGGTTCCGCTTCTTCGACGTCAATGTAATGACCGGTGTGCGGATGTCGCGCCTCATCCTGAAGAGCATGCTGGAGCGGGGCGAAGGCTCGATCGTTTTCATCAGCAGCGAAAGCGCGGTGAAGCCGCAGGCCTGGATGCCGCATTATGGCGCCATGAAAGCCTGTCTGCTCGGCGTATCGCGGGCGCTGTCGGAGCTGACGCGTGGCACACAGGTTCGGGTCAACACCATCCTGCCGGGGCCGACCGATACGACGGCCGTGCGCCGCTATCACGAGGAAATCGCCCGCGAAAAAGGTATCACGCGCGAACAGGTCGTCTCCGACTATTTCGATGAGACGGAGCCAACCTCGCTCATCCGCCGGATGATCGCTCCGGCGGAGGTGGCGGCAAGCGTTGTTCATCTTGCCGCGTCTCCTGCCCTGAATGGCATGGCGATGCGCGCCGAAGGCGGCACCATCCGCGCAATTCTTTGATTTCTTAAACCGGAAAAGACCATGGCTGACCTTCAGATCGAAAACCTGGCGAAAGCTTTCAAGGGTGGGTTCACCGCACTGAACGGCGTCTCGCTCGATGTCGCGGACCGCGAGGCGGTGTTCCTGCTCGGCCCGTCGGGGGCAGGCAAGACCACGACGCTTCGTCTCGTCGCCGGGCTGGAGGACGCGACCGCCGGGCGCATCATGATCGGCGGCCGCGACGTAACCCGCTGGACGCCACGCGAGCGCAACCTCGCCATGGTCTACGACAAGCATTCGCTGTTTCCGCATCTCACGATATATGAAAACCTTGCCTATCCGCTGCGCATCCGGAAAATGTCCGATGCGGATATCCGCCGCCATATCTCCGGCGTCGCGGAAACCTTGCAGATCGAGAAGCTGCTGGAGCGCCGTCCAAATCAGCTGTCGGGTGGTCAGCAGCAACGTGTGGCCATCGGCCGGGCGCTGGTGCGCGACGCGGATGTATTCCTGCTGGATGAACCGATCTCGCATCTCGATGCCCAGTTGAGGGCGCGTATGCGCGTCGAGTTCAAGCGGTTGCAGCGCGATTTCCGCGCGACGATGCTCTACGTCTCCCACGATCAGCTGGAAGCCATGACCATGGCGGACCGGATCGTACTGATCAACAAGGGGAAGATCGAGCAGATCGCCGCGCCGCAGGAACTGTTCGATCGGCCGGCAACGCTATTTGCAGCCACCTTCATCGGCGAACCGCCCATGAATGTCATGCAGGCGGTGATTTCGGAATCGAACGGCTGCAGGTTCCTGCGTATCGGTGAGGCGTATATCGAGGTCGACAAGGACTGGATGCAGGATGGTGAGGCGCTCCGGCCGGGCGACAAGTATCTGCTGGGCCTGCGGCCGCAACATCTTTCCCTGTGCCCGGCGGACAGCACGCATGCCTGCCGGGTCAACGGCACGATCTTTGCTGTCGAAACGCTCGGGTCACGCGTTGTCTTCGATATCGACGTTGAGGGCACCGTGATCCGCGCGATGTCGACGATCGACGCAGCGCTCAAATATCCCCACACGATCGGCGCGCCAATCTCTTTCCGGATCGATCCGGATTTCATCTATCTGTTCGATGCCGACCGGGGCCGCATCGTGCGCCAGGCACGTTTCACGACAAGGGGGAAAGCAAGACTCCACGCCTGACAAGGCGTGGCGAAGGGTACGCATGCATCACCAAACCTGAGGAGGAGATAATGAACGTCATGAAAACCACGGCCGCACTGGCGGCCGGCCTTGCGCTCTGGACGCTGGCGCTGCCTGTGCAGGCCCAGACCGAAGCGCAGAAAGCGCTTTCCGGCACCACCATCCATTTCCTTGCGCCATCCATGCCGCAGTTTGCCGCGCTCGGAAAGTTCCTGCCGGAATTCGAGCAGAAATACGGCATCAAGGTTGTCGTCGACGAAGTACCGTTCGAAAACTACCGGCAGAAATCGCTGGTCGAAATGCAGCAGGGCACCGGCACCTATGACTTCTTCGCCGTGGACGTGATGTGGCTCGCCGAATATGCCGCCGCCGGCTTCCTTGAGCCGCTGATGCCCTATGTGAAGAATACGGACCTGACCGACGCTGACTACGACATCGATGACTTCCTGCCGCGTGTCATCAGCGGCACGGGCGTCTTCAACGATACGCTGTTCACGATCCCGATCGGCGCCGGCCCCGTCGGCACGACCTTCCGGGCCGATGTCGCGGAAAAGGCAGGCTTCAAGCTGCCGGAACGCTTCTCGCCGGACTTCACCACGCAGTACATGTTCGATGCCGCCAAGAAGGTGAACAATCCCGAGAGTAACATGATCGGGTTCGCCAATATTCCGGGCCGCTGGTTCTGGGGTGTGACCTATCTCCCCTATCTTTATGCCTTCCAGACGCCGGAGACCAAGGGCGACGAATATGTCGACAAGGACTGGAAGATCTCGATCAATAACGAGCGGACTGTCGCTTCGATCGATTACTTCACCAGCTTCAAGCAGTTCATGCCCTCCGACAGCGCCAACTGGGGCATCGGCGAGGCGACGGCCGTGTATCAGGCGGGCAACGCCTTCGGAACCTGGAACTACCAGGACTTCGTCAAGGGCTTCTTCGAAGACCCGGAAACGCAGGCGAAAGTCGCCGGCAAGAATGTCCACCTGCATACGCCGGTTGGTCCGAACGGCGTGATCGATCCCTGGTTCGGGGCCTGGTCGCTTGGTCTGTCCAAGGACTCCAAGAACAAGGAAGCAACCTGGACCTTCATCCAGTGGCTCACATCCAAGGACATCCAGGCTCGCGCGACACAGTACGGTGCAGGTCCCTCGCGGCACTCGACATACAAGAGCGAGACGCTGGCGAAGTATCAGCCCTGGTGGCCTGGCGTCTATGAATTCATGCTGAAGGAAACCAATCCGGACGAGCGAATTCGCGTGCCGGAATGGGCTGAAATCTCCGACATCATGGGCGAGGAAGGCAACCGGGTCTGGATCGGCGAGATCGACAGCAAGACGGCCGCCGCCAACATGGAAAAGCGCATGACCGAAGCCATGCGCAAGGGCGGCTATTACATTCCGGGCCGTGACGACCTGCCGAAGCAGCAGTGGCGTGACCTGACCTACTACGACCGTCTGCCGTCTAGCTGGAACTGATCATCGGGTCCGTCCGGGCGTGTCTGACACCCGGACGGACAACCCGGCGCGGTCTTTACCGAAGCGCCAACTTTTCTCACTATCAATGCAAAGGGACTGAGACATGTCGATCTCGGAACATACCACCACAGCCCATGCGCTGACCTTCGGGCAGCGGGGCTTCCTATCCCGTTTCGGCCCCTCGAACCGGACGATCTTCCCTTGGGTGCTGATGGCGCCGACGCTGATCATTCTGTTCGCGATCGGTATCTATCCGTTCCTCTACTCGCTCTATATCGCAGGCCACAACGTCATCCTGTCGAAGCCTTACATTCCGCAGCATTTCGTCGGGCTCTATCAGTATCAGGCCGTCGTGCAGGATCCGGAATTCTGGCATGCGCTGCGCAAGACGCTGCTCTTCACCGTGCAGGCGGTTTTCATCGAATTCTGGCTCGGCCTCGGCCTGGCGCTGCTCTTCCAGCGGCAACTGCAGGGCGTCGCCTTCATGCGCCTCTTCATCCTCATTCCGATGATCCTGCCGCCGCTCGTCACTGCGCTGGTCTGGCGCTACATGTTCTATCCCGGCGCCGGTCTCATGACCTACTATGTCGGTGCCGTGACGCGGGCTCTGGGCCTCGGTGAAATCCCGTTCCTCTCCGATCCGGTCATCGCCTTTCAGACGCTCGTCTTCGTCGATGTCTGGGAATGGACGCCCTTCATGTTCCTGATGCTGTCGGCCGGCCTCGCCTCCATCCCGCGTCAGCCCTATGAGGCAGCGGAAATCGACGGTGCGGGATCCTGGCGTGTGTTCTGGACGATCACCATGCCGCTGCTGCGTCCGGCGATCCTGATTGCCGTGATCATTCGCACCATGGATGCCTTCCGCACCTACGAACTGATCGTCATCATGACCCGTGGCGGGCCGGGTAATGCCACCACCACACTCAACGTGTTTCTCACCAAGACGGGCCTCGAGTTCTTCGATGCGTCGAAGGCCGCAGCGCTCTCGTTGATCATGATGATGATCATCATCGTGATGAGCTTCGTGTTCATCCGCGTCTTCCGGTCCAAGACCGAAGTGGCCGAATAGGAGATTGCCATGAAGAAGCTCAGTTCCATGCCGGAATCGCCCAGTGCACCGCCGGCGCAACGCAACTGGTGGGTCTATGTCGTCCTCATTCTCGTTTGCGTCGTCAATTTCCTGCCTTATCTGCGGGTCGTGATGGCCGGCTTCATGGATGGCGCGACCTCCTCGTCCGCCACGCCTATCTGGTTCTTCTCGCCGTCTCTGGAAGCCTTCGATTACCTGATCTTCGAGAAGGGGATCATGAAGAACTTCTTCAACAGCGTCGTCGTGTCGCTCGCTTCCACCTTCTTCTCCGTGACGATCGGCATGTTCTGCGCCTATGCGCTGGCACGCTATGATTTTCCGGGACGAGACGACGTTTCCTTCTGGGTGCTCACCAACCGCATGATGCCGCCGGTCGCCGTACTCATCCCGATCTTCGTGACATTCCAGACTGCCGGCTTGCTCGATACTCTGCTGGGGTTGATCATACTCTATACCGCCATGCAGCTTCCCTTCGTTGTCTGGATGCTGACCGGCTACTTCCGTGACATTCCCCGCCGCTACGAGGAATCCGCCATGGTAGATGGCGACACCTGGTTTGCCGCCTTTCGAAAGGTCACTTTGCCGATCATGGCACCGTCGATCACGGCAACCGCGATCTTCGTGATGATCCTGTCGTGGAACGAGTTCGCCTTTGCCACCTTCCTGACCAGCAACCAGGCGAAGACCATGCCGCCGGCCATCATGGCCTATTCCATTGGCGCCGATATCAAGTGGAACGTGCTGGGCGCTGCCGTGGTCCTCATCACCGCTCCGCTCATCCTCTTTGTCCTGTTGCTGCAGCGTCAGCTGATCAGCGGCCTTTCCCAAGGGGTTGTGCGCAAATGATCCCTCTCCCCATCAGCGCAGGCAAGACATTGGAGCGCCACCATGGCTGAACTCGAGATCAACAGCCTCATGAAGCAGTTTGGTGCTTTCCAGGCCGTCAACGATGTGAATATCACCGTCAATAATGGCGAGTTCGTCTTCCTTCTCGGCCCGTCCGGCTGTGGGAAGACCACGACGCTGCGCATGATCGCCGGCCTTGAAATGCCGAGTAGCGGGCGGATCGCGATCGGCGGCCGCAATGTCACATTCCTGCGCCCACGCCACCGCAATGTCGGCATGGTCTTTCAGGATTACGGCCTCTATCGCCACCTGACGGTGTTCGGCAATATCGCCTATCCGCTGGAAGTGCGCCGCCTGCAGCGGGCCGAGATCGCCCGCAAGGTGAGTGCCGTTGCCCGTACCATGCAGATCACCGAGGTCTTGCAGCGCAAGCCGGACCAGCTTTCGGCAGGACAGCTGCAGCGCGTGGCGATCGCCCGCATGCTGGTGCGCGATGCCGATGTCTTCCTCATGGATGAGCCGATGTCCCATCTCGACGCGCAACTGCGCGGCCAGATGCGCGCAGAGCTTCGCCATATCCAGAAGAGTGTCGGCGTCACCACGATTTTCGTGACGCACGATCAGCTCGAAGCCATGACGATGGCAGACCGCATCATCGTCATGAAGGACGGCGAGATGCTGCAATTCGCCACCCCGCGCGAAATCTTCGAGCGGCCGGCGACCGAGTTTGTCGCGACCTTCGTCGGCGAACCGCAGATGAATGTCTTCGATGTTCGCATCACGCGTATCCAAGGAAAGATCGCCGCCATGACGGAGGACTTCGTCATCCCGCTTGATGCGAGATGGATGCAGGAGAACGGTGTGGAGAATCTGGTCGGCCAAGGTGTCCGGCTCGGCGTTCGGCCGGAGCATATCTCGGTCAGCGACAGGGCGGAAGGTGGCCACGGCGTCGCTGCCGAACTCTATTCCTTCGAACCGACCGGCGCTGAGAACCTCTACGTCCTGAAATGCGGCGGCGTAACCATCACGACGCGCAGTTCGACAACCGAAACCGCCCATCTGGCGAAGGGGGAGGGCAGCCGCCTCTACGCCGGGTTCGATCCGAATTGGATCTATCTGTTCGAGCCGGGGTCCGGCCGCACGATCGCGCAGGCTGCCGCCAGCCGGTCCGAAAACGAGGAGATGTAAAATGCAGGGAAAATTTGTTCTTTTCCTGATCCTGGCACTGCTTCTCGGCTCCTGCACGGTCATGACCGGCAACGTCTCACACTGGCCCGCGTCACTGATCGCTGTCGTGGTCATCGTGGCGTTCAAGCTCTGGAACGATCGCATCAAGCTGCTCGCCTGGCCGATGGAGTTCCTGCTCGCTGCCGGTGTCACGATGATCGTGATCAATCTCGCACGGCTCTACATGATGCCGGTGGTCTACTGAGAGGGAAATCGCGATGGCAACCCATGCTCTTGTCGTTAATGGCCTCGTCAAGGCTTTCGGCACGAAACAGGCTGTGCGGCATGCAAGCTTTTCGGTCGCGCGTGGCGAGATCACCGGTTTTCTCGGGCCGAATGGTGCAGGCAAGACGACAGTCATGGGCATGATCATCGGCTTGCTGGAGCCGGATGCAGGGACGATCGAGTTCCTTGGCCGCCGTGACCGTAGTGACCTCTCCATTGCCCGGGCGCGCAGCGGTTATCTTCAAGAGCGGCCGCGGATCTATCCCGAAATGTCCGCGCGGAATTATCTCCGCTTCTTCGCCGATCTTTATGGCGTGCCGGATGCGGCGATGCGTGTGAACGAGGCCCTCGATCGCGTCGGATTGCGTTCCGCCGCCGAACGCAGGCTCGGTTCATTCTCGCGCGGCATGCAGCAGAGAGCATGTCTGGCACGCGCCATGCTGCACAGGCCGGAATTCCTGATGCTGGACGAACCCGCGCTCGGCCTCGATCCGAACGGCGTTGCCGATATGCGGGCGATCTTCCGCGAGATGAAGTCGGATGGCGTCACGCTTCTGTTTTCCTCGCATCAGCTGGCGGAGATGGAGCGCGTCTGCGACAGCGTCGTCTTCATGCGCGAAGGAGAGGTGATCGCCGCGGGCCGGCCGTCCGAGATCGCACCGGGCGGCTGGGCGAATGGCGGCCTGCGGGCCGAGGTCTTCGAGGCAATGGATAACGCGCTGAAGGCGATCTCCGCCATGCCCGAGATCGTCGAAGCCCGGCAGGTCGGGCCGCAGCATCTACTGCTCCATCTGAAGGCTTTCCCCGGGGATGCGCGCACCGCGCGCGCTCAAGCGGCCAGCCTGCTGTCGGCGGCCGGACTGACGGTGCTTTCCGTCGACGTCGATATGCCGACGCTGGAGGATGTGTTTCTCGGCCTGACCCGGCCGGAATTTGTGGCAGGCCATGAACCGGCCGCCACGCTGATGTAGGAAAGGATATGTCCGATGGACCTGGGTTATAACAACCGCCGCTGCCTGATCACCGCCTCGACCGGCGGTCTCGGCTTCGCCATAGCGCGGGCCATGGCCCTCGAAGGCGCGACCGTGGTGATCAATGGGCGCAGTGTCGAGACGATCGAGCGCGCGATCACACGCCTGAGCGCCGAGGTGCCGGCGGCCAAACTGGAAGCCGCCGTCGGCAATTCCGGCACGCGCGAAGGCTGCGACGAATTGATCGCCAATTGTCCCGACGTGGACGTGCTTGTCGTCAATCTCGGGATCTACGAGGCGGTCGATATCTACAAGGCCGGTGACGACCGCTGGTATGAGCTGATCGAAGTCAATGTCATGAGCGGTGTACGCCTCGCCCGCCATTACCTGCCGAAGATGCTGGCGCGGGATGCCGGCCGCGTGGTCTTCATGGCGAGTGAATCCGGCATCAACCCCGCTCCCGAAATGCCGGCCTATAGCGCGACGAAGACGATGCAGCTATCGCTTGCCCGCAACCTTGCCGAGACGACGAAGGGCACCAATGTCACCGTCAATTCCGTCCTGCCCGGCCCATGCAGCACCGAAGGTGTCGCCGACCTCATTGCCGGCCTCTATCCCGGTGTGCCGACGCCGGAGGCCGAACGCCGTTTCGTCGCCGAGAACCGTCCGACCTCGCTGATCCAGCGCCTGTCGAAGCCGGAAGAAGTCGCGGACTTCGTCACCTTTCTCGGTTCGTCGCGCACCGGCATCGTCAATGGATCCGCTCTGCGGATCGATGGCGGCCTCATCCGTACTGTCATGTAAGAGAACCGGCTATGGAATATGTTCGCCCCTTCTTTGTCGGATTGGACCTTAAACCTCCGGGTTTCATCCGGCAGACCGTGCTTCTGGTCCGGCGGGAGACGGCGGCGAAATTCCACGCGATCTGGTTCTGGCTGGTAGCGACCATCATCGCATTGATGGCCTATGCCTACGGTTCCGGCTTCCAGAACACCTTCCAGACCGAATCCGTCATCGTGGCCGCCGATCCCCTCGCCGGATTGAACGTTGCCGTCGTCATTTTTCTCGGCCTTGTCCTGGGTCTGCGCCTGGCCGGAGGTCTGAGCTGGGAGCGGGAACACGGCACTCTGGAGGTACTGCTGGTTGGGCCGGTTTCCTGGTCCGCGATCATCCTTTCGAGATATCTGGTCGAGGTGATCGTGCTTGTCGGACTGATAACGCTCTATTGCAGCTATCTGCTGCTCGCCCAGCCACTCGGTGCCGGCGTGATCCACCTCCCGGCATTCGTCTCGCTTGCAGGATCCGTCATTTTCGTCCTCCCGGTGATGGGGCTGGGGCTTCTGGTGTCCGCCTGGGCCGGTTCCGTGCGTGGCGCGGTCGTCGCCTATCTGTCGCTGGTATCGGTGATGGCCGTTTATGAAGCCATGCTCGGCCTGTTGCGCGGTATGACCGCCGATGAAATGAGCCTGTTTGCGCTCTATCTGCGCGCCGGGCTTGAAAGTACCGCACCACTTGTTCATGTGCTTTCTCCCGTTGCCGGCGTTGGCCTGCTTGTTCAAAGCGCCTTCGAACACACGACACCGGGTCTTGCGCAGATCGCATCCTCGTTTGGGCTGACGATAATCCTGCTGGTTGCTGCCTGGTTCACAGCACACCTGAAGGGAGCCAGCGCATGAGGTCCGTTCTTCTTGCCCTTTTCCTTGCCGCGATGACGGCTGGCAGCGCCGGGGCTATCGAGCCCGAGCGCCGGGATGCCATTGTTGTAACCGGACGTGTCTGGGATGGCTTCGCCTTCCAGGAAATGTTCCTGCCCTCGCGGTCGTCTGCGCTCCACCTGATCGCCGGTGAAGACAGTGCGCTCTCCTTTGTCGGCACCAAGGAGTACTACTGGCCGCTCTCACGGCAGGTCTATGTCGATTTCGAAGCGAAACGTCAGGATCTCGATGGCATCCTGAAGATCAGCAAGGACGGCAAGGATATCGCGGCCATCCACCTGTCACCCTATGTGATTCTCTATCCGCAGGGCGCCGTTAACGGCCACGGGGAATTGTTGTGGGGCGATGCCGCCTTGGCTGCTTACAGGACCTATCAAGATGATGAGCGATCGTTCAATCGTCGCTATTCCGGGGCTCTGGCCCGCCAGACCGCTTACGAAAAGAGGCTCGTCGAGGCCGGCACTGCGCGGATGAAGGGCGCACCCGCTGAAGTCATCTCGCCTCCCGAAGCCTTGCCGACGCCGAGCCTCAAGCTTGTGACGGCGCCTGTCCGGGCCTATCGGCTCGCTGTCCCCGCTGGGCGCTATGACATGGCGTTATATACGAAGGAAAGGCCGATCGAGGGGACCGCACGGACGCTCAATGTCATCGACATGAACGGCCGGAGTGTAGTGGTTGCAGACGTCGTCCCGGAGGAGCGCTGGACGCGCCCGATTCAGAGCGATCATCCTGGCGAGCGCATATTCGTCAGGCCGGGCTCGACCTTTTACCTGACGCTTGCGGCGGCAGATCGGTTTCAGGAGCCGGACTACCTGTCCGTCGTCTCGCCGCAGACGGATGTCGTGCAGGGCCGCGACATCGTGGTTCGGCGCAAACCCGCAGACATTGACGTGGTCGATGTGCGCTTCGGTGACGTCGAGGCTCAGGCGTCGCTTGCGCGGTTCAAGGTCGAACAGGCGACGGGGTCCGGGTTCGGTTATCGGGTCCGTTCCGTCAAGTCGGGCGAGAAGGAGGATTTGACCGCCTTTGCCGTGACAGTCCCCTCCGACAGAGACGTTATCTCCGGTCAGGTCTCAACACAGACTAGCTCTGCATCTGCTTTCACCCGCGACATCGTGGTGGTTCAGCCGCGCAACAGCGGTCTCGCGCTCGGCCTTGCCTTTTTGCCGCTCCTCGGTTGGTGCGGGGTCAGGCTCCGCAGGCTGGGAGCATCCCGCAGCAGGCCGGCTGGTTGATACCGGCAATTCAGCAAGATTTCGGAATTTGATCAGCCGGCGTCGCACCGGTGAAGGGAAGGTATGACATGAAGATATTGACACCGCGGGAGATTTTTCCCGGTGAGTCGCGTGTTGCGATGACGCCGGAGAGTGCTCAAGGGCTGCAGAAGCTTGGGTTTGGTTGCGTGATCGAGACGGGCGCCGGGTTGGCGGCGGGGTTTTCGGATGACGCGTATCGGGCTGTTGGTGTGGAGATCGCGCCGTCTGCGGCGTCGGTTTGGGCCGGGGCGGATGTGATCGTCAAGGTTCGGCCGCCCGAGCCGTCTGAGGTGGCGCTGTTGTCGCCCGGCAAGACGCTGATCTCGTTCTTCTATCCGGCGCAGAACAAGTACCTTTTGGACGCTGCGAAGGCGACCGGTTCGAACGTGATTGCCCTGGACATGGTGCCGCGTATCAGCCGAGCCCAGAAGATGGATGCGCTGTCGTCGATGGCCAACATCGCCGGCTATCGCGCAGTGATCGAGGCCGGTAGCAATTTCGGGCGGTTTTTCACCGGGCAGGTGACGGCAGCCGGCAAGGTGCCGCCGGCCAAGGTGCTGGTGATTGGCGCGGGTGTCGCGGGCCTGGCCGCGATCGGAACTGCAACCTCGCTCGGCGCTATCACCTACGCCTTCGATGTGCGGCCGGAAGTGGCCGAGCAGATCGAGAGCATGGGCGCGCAGTTCGTCTATCTCGATTTCGCCGATGGTCAGGGGGCAGGCCAGCAGGACGGTGCCGCGACCGGCGGTTATGCCGCCCCGTCCTCGCCGGAATTCCGCGAGAAGCAGCTTGCAAAGTTCCGCGAACTGGCACCCCAGATCGACATCGTCATCACCACAGCACTGATCCCCGGCCGTGACGCGCCCAAACTCTGGCTGGAAGACATGGTGGCCGCGATGAAGCCGGGATCCGTCGTGGTCGACCTTGCCGCCGAACGCGGCGGCAATTGCGACCTTACGGTGCCGGACCAGAAGATCGTCTCGGACAACGGCGTCACCATCGTCGGCTATACCGACTTCCCGAGCCGCATGGCAGCACAGGCCTCGACGCTCTATGCGACCAATATCCGCCACATGATGACGGACCTGACGCCGGGCAAGGACGGGGTTATCGTCCATAACATGGATGACGACGTCATTCGCGGCGCAACGGTCACCAAGGATGGCGAGATCACCTATCCGCCGCCGCCGCCGAAGATCCAGGCGATCGCCGCCCAGAAGCCGAAGGAAAAAGCCCAGGAACTGACGCCCGAGGAGAAAAAGGCAAAAGAGGTCGCCGCCTTCAAGGCGCAGACGAAGAGCCAGGGCATCCTGCTGTTCGTGGCGACCGCTCTGCTGCTGGTGGTCGGTTCCGTCGCACCGGCGAGCTTCATGAGCCATTTCGTGGTCTTCGTGCTCGCCTGCTTCGTCGGCTTCCAGGTGATCTGGAATGTCAGCCATTCCCTCCACACGCCGCTGATGGCGGTGACGAATGCGGTCTCCGGTATCGTCATCCTCGGCGCACTGCTTCAGGTCGGGTCAAGCCATTGGCTCGTGGTGATCCTGGCCGCGCTGTCGGTCCTGGTCGCCACGATCAACATTGTCGGCGGCTTCCTCGTGACGCGCCGCATGCTCGCCATGTTCCAGAAGTCCTGAGTTAGAGGCCACCATCATGACCATTGGTATCGTTTCGGCCGTCTATGTCTCGGCTGCTGTTCTCTTCATCCTGTCGCTTGGCGGGCTTTCTGGCCAGGAAAGTGCCAAGCGCGCCGTTTGGTACGGCATTGTCGGCATGGCGCTGGCTGTATTTGCCACTGTTTTCGGACCCGGTGTCGGCAACTGGTTCGTCATTCTCATGATGATCGCCGGCGGCTCGGTGCTCGGCACCTATGTCGCATCCCGCGTGCAGATGACGGAAATGCCGCAGCTTGTCGCGGCCCTCCACTCCTTCGTCGGCCTGGCCGCCGTCTTCATCGGCTTCAACGCGCATATGGAGGCGGCCAACATTGCCGGCATGGACGAGGCGGCGCGTTCGGCCTTGTCAGGCTTTGCCGGCATCCTCGCCCACAAGAGCCCGGTCGAGCTGGCTATCATGAAGGTCGAGGTGTTTCTCGGCGTGTTCATCGGCGCCGTCACCTTCACCGGCTCGGTCGTCGCCTTCGGCAAGCTGGCCGGCAAGGTCGATGGTAAGGCAAGCAAGCTGCCCGGCGGCCATTTCCTCAATGCAGCCGCCGCCATCCTCTCGCTGCTGCTGCTGATGATGTATGCCAATGGTGCCGGTGCTTGGACGCTGATCGCCATGACGCTGCTCGCCGGATTCATCGGCTATCACCTGATCATGGGCATCGGCGGCGCCGACATGCCGGTCGTCGTATCGATGCTGAACAGCTATTCCGGCTGGGCGGCCGCCGCCATCGGCTTCACGCTCGGCAACGATCTTCTGATCGTTACCGGCGCGCTGGTCGGCTCTTCCGGTGCGATCCTGTCCTACATCATGTGCAAGGCGATGAACCGCTCCTTCATCTCGGTCATCCTCGGCGGCTTCGGCGGTACGACGGGACCGGCGATGGAGATATCAGGGGAACAGATCGCCATCGATGCCGACGGTGTTGCCTCAGCCCTCAACGATGCCGACAGTGTCGTCATCGTGCCGGGTTACGGCATGGCGGTGGCGCAAGCCCAGCAGTCGGTCTCGGAACTGACCCGCAAGCTGCGCGCCGCCGGCAAGACCGTGCGCTTCGCCATCCATCCCGTCGCCGGTCGTCTTCCCGGCCATATGAACGTGCTACTCGCCGAGGCCAAGGTGCCCTACGACATCGTTCTGGAAATGGACGAGATCAACGACGATTTCCCGAATGCCGACGTCGTCATCGTTATCGGCTCCAACGACATCGTCAACCCGGCCGCCCAGGAAGACCCCAATTCCCCGATCGCCGGCATGCCGGTGCTCGAGGTGTGGAAGGCCAAGCAGGTGTTCGTTTCCAAGCGCGGCCAGGGCACCGGCTATTCCGGCATCGAGAACCCGCTGTTCTACAAGGACAACACCCGCATGTTCTACGGCGATGCCAAGAAGAGCATCGACCAATTGCTGCCGATGATCTCTTGAACACAAGGATGGGGCCGAAAGGCCTCATCTGTATTTCGGAGGGAACCCATTTTCTCACCGGAAGTTGCGCACTCACCCAAACCGCAAAGAGCGGGAGGCCAATGCTCCCCGCTCTTCTATTTTCTCTGCTCTCATCCTCATCACACAGTTTGTTTCGTCAATTTTGTAATGCTACCGACTACTGACGATCCGAAGAGGGGGACTTGTGCCGTCCGGTCCTGCTGAGACTGGGCCGCATATGACGGATAGCGGAAGCGGCCGAGCAATTGGGCTAGGCGATCGGCTTCCTCGGCGAGGCTGGCGCTGGCGCCATTCGTCTGGACCACCATGACGGCGTTCTGCTGGGTAAACTGATCCATCATGTTGACGGCGGCGTTGACTTCGGCGAGGCCAACGGCCTGCTCGCGCGCCGATGTGGCGATTGCCTGGATGAGCTGGTGGATTTCGCGGATATGCGTGCCGATCTCGTTCAGCGACTGGCCAGCCTCCTGAACGAAATGCACGCCGTTTTCCACCTCGGTATTGGAGCTGGCGATCAGTTGCTTGATGTCGCGCGCTTCCTTTGCCGACCGCTGGGCGAGTTCGCGGACCTCCTGCGCAACAACGGCAAATCCCTTGCCCGCGTCGCCGGCGCGGGCGGCCTCGACCCCGGCGTTCAGGGCTAGGAGATTGGTCTGAAATGCGATTTCATCAATCGCTCCGACAATCTTCGACATCTGACCAGAGGACTGCTCGATCCGGGCTCATCGCCTCGATGGCGCGATTGACGATATCTTCTGACCGCTCGGCGCTACGATTGGCAATATCGGCGATCTTGCGGGCATCATCCGCCCGTCCCGAAGCCGAGGTGACATTACCGGTGATTTCCTCAAGCGCGGCGGCGGTCTCTTCGAGGCTCGCCGCCTGTCGCTCCGTCCTTGAGGACAGATCGGCGCTGTCGGTATTGATTTCCTTCGTCGCCCCGGCAATTACGCCCGCGGTGGAGGAAATGTCGGCAAGCAGAGCGCCGAGCTGAAGGGCTGCCTGGTTGAAATCCGCCCGCAACCCTTCGAATTCGGATGAAATCGCGTCGACAAGTTCGACCGTCAGATCGCCGGACGCGAGCCGATCCTCTCCGTGAATCCGGTGAATGGTGAGATCATTGCCAAGTTGCACGGTGCGACTTCCGCCATGATCGAGAAGGCAATTGGCTCGGGGAACCGGCGCAACGTGGCGAGCTCGACTTCGACCTTGCCGCCGTCGCGCTTCGCCCGGTCAGCTGTAGCCCGGTTGGCGAGCGAAAGGCTGGCCGGCTTAACGCGACCGGTCCGGTCCGGGATCGTGGCCGCCTTCTCTGGTCGCTGATGGTGCCAGGCTATCCAACGGAATGCACAGCCGGACTACCAAGCCCTCAGGTGTCCATTGCTTCGACAGATCTGCCCTCAGCTGCTGCGTGGTGCCCGAAATGAGTTTGCTTCCGAACCCCTCGATCATCTCGTTCGTCATCGCGGGTGCACCGTTTTCACGCCAAACGAGCACCAAGCGGCCGGCCTCTTCGGTACATTCGATGGCTATGCGCCCGGTAGGGGTGGACAGTGCCCCGTATTTGGCTGCATTCGTCGCTAACTCATAGATCAATAGCGAAACGGGTGTGATGGCTTTTTCGCTCACGGGGGCATCGGGACCGTCGATCGCAATGCGTGTCGGCTCACCGCCGCTGTAGTCATAAGGCGCGAGGATAATCTGGATAATCGCATGAAGCGTTGTGGCCGGATCCCCCAGATAGTCATCGGTCGCGGGTCGAGCTCGTGTCAACGCGTGGGCGCGCGCGAGCGCGTTGAGGCGGTCGCGCAACGAGGAGGCAAGCGCGACCACTGACGGGGCGCTGCGAGCGCTGAGCGACAATACCGCCAGCCACGGCAAACAAGTTCTTGATCCGATGGTCCATTTCCCTCAGGAGGAGTAACTGTTCCTCGTGCGACCGACGCCTTTCGGTAATGTCGCGAGCAATCTTCGACACACCGATAATGTTCCCTGCCGAATCCTTGATCGGCGAGACCGTAAGGGAAATGTCAACCAGGCTTCCATCCTTGCGTTGGCGAATGGTCTCGTACTGGTTAATGCGTTCGCCGTTAAGAATCCGCCCGAGGATGATCGGTTCCTCGTCCTGCCTGTCCGATGGGATAAGCATTGTCCCCGGTTGTCCGATCGCTTCGTGCTTCTGGTAACCGAACAAACGTTCGGCGCCAGCATTCCAACTCGTGATAATGCCGCGCAAATCCTTGGCCAGGATGGCGTCCTCTGCCGATTCAACAATAGAGATTAGTCGACGGGCGTCATCGTCGGCCAAGTGGCGAGCAATGCTAAAGCCTAGTTGCCGCGCCACCGTCAGCGCCAGCTCTATCTCATGATCCGTGAAACTGTGGGGCGTTCGATAATAGGCCATGAATTTGCCGATGACGCAGCCATCAATCGTCAGGGGAATGAAGGCGAGTGCCCGGATTCCTTCTTTGCGGATCGTCGCTTTTAAGCCTTCGGATTCGTCCGCCACCTCGATGTCTTCGATGCAAATCGGATTTGCCTCGTGATCGCCCGGCCGCCAGGGGGAGTGGCCGTCGACAGCCAGTCGGTACTTTTCAGACAAGCCGCGCCAAGCGACGAACCGCATGACACCTTCAGTATCAAAGCGGAGGATAGAGGCGCGCGGACAGCTGAGGCCATCGGCGATTGCGTCGAGGGCTGCGTCATAAACCTCGGTCAACGAGCATGCACGGTACAGGCGGTCGGTAAATCGAAAAAGTACAGCCTGCGCTTGTGCACTGAGGAGCGGGACTTTCTTCATCCGTAGCGGCTCTATCTCCATCCTAGACTCCGCAGGTCAGAGTAAACGGGATTCATCCGTCAGCTTACTGATTGTTTGGCGAGAGTGACACGCAGTCGTGGAAGAGCGGCACTTGGTCCGGCACTTGCGATTGCGTTCTACAGAGCCACTATCAGCCAATTGAGCGTGCAAACGGCGGCTTTGCCTGTGTTTCGATGATGCCGCAAACAGACCCCTTTTTGTCGCATAAAACAGGCGGCAACGCTACTGAATTGATGCGTATGATGGGGTCATTTCAGGGAGGGGGCGAAATACTACCTTAAGCGATCGGGCGGGTTATCCTAAGCGCCATGATAACTTTCACACGGTAGGGATTTTTGGGCGGTTTAGCTTACACAACAGCCGCTCGATAGTCCCCCGCAGACGGCAAAGTGCGACCCGTTGCTGCCGCTCGTCGATATCGTCCGGGATTTCCTGTGCTGGGCCGAGGCGGTCATTGCGCCCCACGAAATTTCCGCATTTCGGCATCGCGCCACTGCTGCCATTGCTGCCGCAGCTTGCTCCTGGACATGCCTATGATTTCATCGAGAATCTCAACCTTGAGAAGTTGTTCGGTGCGGAAATGCCGGAAGGCTTGTTTCGATTGGCACCACGCGATCAAGAGGCTGTGCGTGTCGGCATAGCCGAGAAGCACAGGCCACACGATGCGGCTGGTGATCGCCCCATCCGCCGCGCGATAGTCGAGCTCGAGCTTGCGGCCCTCCCTGATGGCCAACCTGAGCGGACGCGTGTCGCGTGTCACATCGCCGCCGACATCATCCGGTCTGATGCCGACGGCGGGCTGGGCAACATAGGGAAGAAGGTTCTGCGGCATGACCGATGTGATCTTGGCCATCACATCGGTGGCGGCATTCCTTATTGCCGCGTCGTTCAACCTTGCCACCATTTGAACGCCGAGCACGACGGCCTCTATCTCGTCAGGGGTCAGCATGAGCGGCGGCATGTCATATCGCGGGTCGAGCACGTAGCCGAACCCCGCTTCGCCTTCGACCGGAACACGCTGGGCAATCAGGTGTGCGATATCGCGATAGACGGTTCGCCGCGCGACCTCAAGTTCATCCGCAAGCTCAGACGAGGTCACCGGGCGGCTCGACCGTCGAAGAATTTGGATGATCTGGAAAAGCCGATCTGCTTTTCGCATGCCTGATGACTCCTGCTGCCACCACGCTGTCAGCACGGCTCTGTCACGAAAGCAAGGGAAGAGATGGTCGCACACAAGGAGAAGATTATGAAGTTAGCATCCACCCGCCTCATCGCCTCGGATATCAACAGCATGGTGGCCTTTTATGAACTTGTGACGGGCTGCCGGGCCGACTGGCTTGCGCCCGTCTTCGCCGAGATCGTCACCCCCGGCGCGAGCCTTGCAATAGGCAGCGCGGAAACCGTGGCCTTGTTCAGCGTGGGCAGTTCTGAGCCAGGATCCAACAGGACAGCCATTCTCGAGTTCATGGTGCCGGACGTCGATGCGGAATTCGAACGGCTCAAGGACCAGGTCACTGTCGTGCACCCACCCAAGGATTTGCCATGGGGCAACCGGACGGTGCAGTTTTCAGACCCCGAGGGGACACGCGTCGCCCTCTATACACCCGTAACCGACGCCGCGCGACGGCGTTTCGCTGGCCGTTGATTGGCCGATGTTGCCGGCTCTTCTGTTGAGTAACCTTCCGCGCGCAGACGATCGCAACCCAGCGCGACTCGCAGACCATCTCGTTGCGTGCCGCCGCGTCGTAGCTTAGTGGAATTGCGCGTCGACAGGCGGAACCAGTGCTTGGTCATGGTTCCAAGCTTGGCCGCTCAAGGTTTCGCCGTCCAACGACATTTGAGAAATCAATTATCGACTATCGATTCAGAAATGATGCGACGCTTAAGCGTCAGCCCACCCGGAGCTGGCAACAATGCATGAACTCCGGTCGCTTGTTTCTGTCTAGTGGCGGTGTAGGTTCCAGATTTCTGCTGCGTCGCGCCCAAGTTCAGCAGGTGCCTGCAAAGGCAGCCCTGAACAGAAGATTCCCGCCCCACCCCTGATTTCCACTCCGCCCTTGGGCGGAGCGAAGCAGGCGGAGGCCTGAACGCGCTTTCACATTGCGCCGAAGAGAAGGCCGGAGCCTGGTGGTAAACGCGGAGTGGGGCGGCCGCCATTTTGCTTCCCGGCTGCACGGACCATCGATGTGGAAGGAGGAGGGGCCGCTTAGCGGCCGTCCCTTATGTTTGGGCAACAGCTTCCGCTTGGCCTGGTGTCATCCGTTTCAGAAGTCGGATCAGATCGCGCATGGTGTCGGGCGGTAATCGTTCGATAAGCTGAATTAGCGCCCGAAAGGCCCGGACATGCTCCCCCACTTAGTTAAGTGTGTAGGAGTAGTGTCGGTATTATGACTAGCATCAAGCATAAGATAGAGGTCCTCTCCGGGCTTGAACGACGGCGGCGCTGGAGCACGGCGGAGAAGTTGGCCATCATTCAGGAAACCTACGAGGCAGACGCGACGGTGAGCATCGTGGCCCGTCGTCATGGGATTCAGCCGAACCAGTTGTTCGCCTGGCGCAGGCTGGCGTCTCAAGGCGCGTTGACGGCGACGGCCGCCGAAGAGGAGGTTGTTCCGGCATCCGAATACCGGGCGCTTCAGGCCCAGGTGAAGGAGTTGCAGCGCCTGCTGGGCAAGAAGACGATGGAGAGCGAAATCCTCAGGGAAGCCCTCGAAATCGCCGGAGGCCCAAAAAAAACGGATGTTGCGCTCGATCTCTCTTCCGAGGGGAATTTTGGAATGAAGGCCGTCTGCGAAACTCTAGGTGTCGCCCGGTCGAATATCGCTGCGCGTGCCGCAAATTCCCCTTCCAGAGCCAGAGGACGTCCACCACTCCCGGATCGGGAACTGGTGGAGGATATTAAGGCCATCATCGCCGACATGCCGACCTACGGCTATCGGCAACAATGTCAGGCGATCCTCTGCTTCTTCAGGCGTCTTGCCCCACAAGTGCGGCGCTGTGTCGAAGATCATATCGAGGGGCATAAAGCCCATGATCTCACAGAGGTGAATCAGTCGCGGGACCGACATCCGAGCTTCTGAGCCCCGCTCGTACCTGCTGTAAACAGATACCGAGAGTCCTAGCAAATGCGCCAAATCGGCGCGGGAGATGCCTTTGGCCTCGCGCGTTTTCTTGAGCCAGGCCGAGATCTTTTCATCCATCTCCTTTGCGGTAAGGATGCCGTCGAAACCTGGCGGAAGACCGGCCTGTCAAATTCCGGATCGTCTACTTCGACCAAACCTTGTGCGCTCATCAAGCTGACTGCATCCGTCACCGGCCTTACCCTTTTTGTATGTACCGCCCTCAGCGCCCACTATGCACCACATTGAAGTATTTTGGAGTACGCTCTCCGAAGAAGACACTTGATGCAGTTGATGTCATGTTGGCCATCGCATTCGTATGCAACGAAGGCTTAGGGGGATCAGCCAAGCAACGCTTAGTGAAGGACTCGGCGTCTCTTTCCAGCAGGTCCAGAAATATGAGAAGGGTACCAATCGCGTCGGATCAAGCCGGTTGCAGGGGATCGCAATCATTCTTGGCATCCCGATTTCCTTCTTTTTTGAGGACGGACCGCGCGCGGTGCCCGACGCTCAGCCGGACATGAATGCCGACAATGACATCGTCGCTCTCTTCAACACGGCGGAGGGTCTCGCCCTCAGTCGCGCCTTTTCCAGGATTGAAGATCCAAATGTCCGCAGGAAGTTCGTTGGCCTGGCGACGGCATTGGCGGCTAAGCCTTAATAACGCGGGACGCATGGGACCTCGTCAGAAGGACAGGCGCTCCGTGCAGATGATGTTGACTGATTCCTGCAAGGCCTTCACGCGCTCAACCACAGGCCAGCTCCTCGGCGGAGACGGTGTATTTGGGCGAATAGCGCGCTTCGACATAGGCTCGCCTAAGCCTTTCGAAACAGCGCCTCGCAAAGCGTGTGTCGCGTGGCCAGACGTCTACGAGGCGGGGATCGACGCTTTCGGCCTGCGAGCGAAGCTTGTCGAGACGATGGAGCTTTGGACTATAAAGGGTCAGGACGAGCAGGGTGCAATGATACAGCCGTTCGGCAGCTTGGTGTAGATTGAAGACCCCTTCGCTGTAATTCCCGCGTTCGATCAGGAAGAGGGCGGAGGCCTTGAAGGCGTCCGCACTTGGAAACCAGTGGTCGAAATGCCTTTGTGCCTCGGCGCGGGCCTCCTCTGGTGCGAGGGGTTTGGGGGAGGCGAGTGGGAAACCCGGCGTTTCATAGAGCACGATCCCGTCGCGGGCGATGTCGATGAAGAAGGGGCGGCCGGCGGTAAGCTGATCATTGACGTCCTGATAGCTGTGGACGATGAAATTGACGGGCGTCGAGAGCCGGCGGGTGATGATCAGCTCCTGCGACAGGCGCTCCTCGGCTCGTTCCCACGCCTCGTGCTCCTCGCCGAAGCTCTCATAGTTGACGACGATGAGCAGATCGTAATCCGAGCGGTAGCCGCTCTTGCTGTCCTCGACCCAGTCGCCGCGGGCATAGGAGCCGAACAGGATCAGCTTGAGAATGCGGCCGCCCTTCTTCTTGTCCGAAAGCTTGCCCTTCTGCGCTTCCTCGAACTCGTCGAAGAGAATCTGCGCGACGCGAGCGAGCTCGCGGCGCTTGTTGTCCGGCAGGTGGTCCAAACGCTCACTGAGCATCGGTAAGCGCTGCCGCGGCGATTTGTGATGGGTTCTCGGACATCATCCTCGATTTAGCCGAAAATGCCTGACGAAACAACGCCGCTACACTCCCGCTGCCACCACGCGATGCTTCTCTCGTGCTGTCTGACATGAGTGCACGGTGTTCAGCCGCAAGGGTGCTCATGCCACATGGCAACGTTAGCTGACTAGGCCGATGCCGAGGTCGGCGGGTCCGAGGCAAAAAAGCAAGCACCGCGGGTTAGTTGGCTTCCAGAGCTGCGTCTTGTCGGGTGCCGGCTTCACCTTCAACGAATTTTCGATACTCTGAATTATTGACGAGGAGCGCGGAATGGGTGCCTGCCCAATACTGCTGCGCAGGGGCCAGAAATAGCACTTGCGTATCGTCATTGAGCAGTGAGAGGTCATGGGTAACAGAAATACTAGTGCAACTCTGCTGCAATTCCGCGAGAGCATCCAAAACCCGCTTACGATTAGCTTCATCCAATGCTGCCGTGGGCTCGTCCAAAATTAGCAAACGCGGCTTTGTCAGCAACGCGCGCGCCATGGAGAGCCTTTGTTTTTCGCCTCCCGATAGCCGGTTGCCTCTTTCTCCAACAGTTGGCTCACCTAAAGTTTGGTGACGTTGAACGACCTCATCAAGCGCGAGCTTTCGAATTACATTCTCAATCTCCTCGGCTGACGCTTCTATTCCAAAGGCAATATTCTCAGATATTGACCAGTCGAATAGCAAGCAATCCTGCTGCACTACGGCGACATTTGATCTGAAGATAGCTGCGTTATGCTCGGTTATCTTTTGCCCGTTGATGAGATAGTCGCCACCACTGGCAACGGATAGGCATGAAATCACCTTTAAAAGCGACGATTTACCTACGCCCGAAGGGCCGACGATGAACAACTGCCCGTGGCTGGGAACAGTAAAGGACAGATCAGCCAGCAATGTTCGATCATCAATTTTAAGCAGCAGGTTTCGCGCTATCAACGATACAGGATCGCTGCTTGCCGCATCGAACTGAGCGATCTGTGGGACGGGCACTGAAAGCAGATCTGTCAATAGGCGCGCCTCACCTAAGGAGGAGCTCACTTCCCTGTAAACCCTGGCAAGTGTCTCAACTGGCTGGAGCAGGCGGATGATGTAGGTGTTCAGGAGAACAAGTTCTCCGATACTCATTGTCCCTCGACTGGTATCAACAGCCCCACGCCAGAGCACGCCTAGAACAACAATGCCAAACACGAGGGCCTGAAGAACTCCAAAATAGGCCCGCTGTTTAAAAGTCACCGCCCACGCGCGATCATTGATCTTTAGCTTTGCATTCAAGCGCTCCGTGAAATCCGGCACCATGTTGGATTGTTGCACGAGTTCCGCGTTTGCCACGCCGTCGAGGCCGAAATTCCAAGCCTGAATACCGGTTTCCATCGCTCCTTCTGTCGCCTTCCTGATTTTGGCGGCTGAGATATTGGTGATGGCTCCGTACAAAAAGAGAGCAGAGAACAGAAAAAGCGCTATCCACGCATCGATCATAAAGGCAATAACCGAAGCGGCTATCACCAGCTCGATCAGCGTCGGAATTAGAAAGAACGTCAAGTTCGACGTGATTTCGCGAACAGCATCAAGTCCGCGCTCAACGGTCCTCCCTATCTCATAGGTGGTGTAGTTCTTCAGGCGATAATACGGCAGCGACAATGCATGTCTGAACACATGCGTTGTAAGGTGTCGTTGGAGACGCAAATTCATAGGTCCAAATGTGAGCCACTGGGCCTGCTCCAAAATACCTACAACCGTCAGACCGATCCCAAATGCGATTATGTATTTGGTACCCAGCTCAACCTGAACGTCGCCCTTCGTGAGCGCGTCTATACCTAACGAGAAAAATATGGGGAACAGCGCTGCGCCTATCGCTGTAAACGTAATAGTTGCCAAAACCAACGAAAACAAAGCTCTTTGTTTTCCGCTCTTCAAAAGCATATCGTTTATTATGCCAAATAAGTTTGCTTTATCACCCATTATCATTCAACTCCTATTGCATATTCATGATATAGCTAAGAATAACCAACTTTATTATTCGTAGCTTCATTCGATATGTACTTGATACCATGATGTTTTTGCTTGACCAACAAAAAATCCATGCTAGCTATTTCTTGGCAGCAATATCGCTGCACTCAGAATGCAAGCACAGGAGGTAAGTGATGGCTTCGCAGATTCTTAACCCGCCGCAGTTTGGCACCGAGATCGAGTTCATCGACGCCGGTGAGACACCAACCCAGACCGCAGCTGCAACATGCTCGCGTTGCGACAGCAGCAGCCGTTGCGGCGCTTCTGGCAAGTCGTCTGGCTCCGCCAGCTCCGTATCGGCCTAACCGGGCCAAGGCGGCCCCGTCCGGGGCCGCCACCCTTTTCACAGGAAGTTGGCATTCATGTTTTCGGTATCCCCATTTATACTGAGTTCCACGCCAACCGACGGTGCGTGGCAGCTTTTCACGCCGCTCGGTGCCGCTCGGGTAACGGATGCAAATCTCGTTGCTGCGCTGGGCGAGCTGTCGACACTGAACCCTCACATTCATGAAGAGGCCATTGGCAGACTCTTGGAACGACAAGCGCTGCCGATAAGCGCCGCACAGCAGTTCCTGGAGCGCCTGAAGGTGCTACGAAGGATCGACGAGAAGAAGAACATCGTCGTTTTCTCGCCCTCGGAATCCATTGCAGCCGGCTTAGCGGAGCTGGTCTTGAGCCGTGACGCGGTTTCGTGCCGTTACTGCACGAAAGTCTCCGATATCGCTGGCGCCGAGCTCGTACTTGCGATCCAGAATCAATATCAGCCACAGCTTGCGAGGGAAATTTACAGCGCATGCAAAGAGAAAAAGGAGAGCATATTGTTACACTCCTATTTTGTCTTTCGGCATTTCATAATCGATGGATTCTACTCTCCTGCCATCGATCTGCCGGATCATTTCAGCGGCCTGCACAATCTAGCGGGCCTCGACCGTTCGGCAAAATTCAAGCCTGCGAGCTGGGCCGATTTCTTTTTCACTGATCCCTATGCAATCGAGACGTTGTCGGTACCCACCTTTCCGTCCGCCGACATCGAAATCTCCGCCGCCCTTCACCTGGCTTACACTCGCATGCGGCCTTTGCTCACAGACGGCGTATCGCCGCTCTTTCCAGACGACTTGAGCACGGTCATAGAACTGAATCTGGACACCGGTCGAGTTGAACGACACAGGGGTGTCCATTCCAATTTTAGTTCCACTCTCAGAGAGATTTAAAGAGGAGATCCCCCATGAGGCATGTCAAAATCTCTTCCTTGAACCAGATCGCGCATGCAAGTCAGTTTGTTGATGCCGAGGTGGAATCAGAAATTCGCACTTTTCACCAGCACACCATTTCCGTAGCTGGCACTCTGCTCGAAAACTCACTGAGCCAACCATACCTTACGCTTGAGGATCTGAAACGTGCGGAAGCATTCGAAACGCGCTTCTCCCATATCACTGGTAACATAGAGGGGAGTCTTGAGAGGACAGATCCAGTGATACGCTGGCCTTCTGTTTCTACGGGAAGTCCACGTCAGATCAACTTCGCAACTGTTGCCCAAATTTTTGCTCAAGCAATCGGGGCAGACAGCAGCGGCCGCAGACCTTACCCATCCGGTGGTGCATTGTACAGTATTGAAACTGTTGCAATATTGGGGGATTCGGTGGGCGGCGCTACCGACTTCAGCGTCCTTCACTATCTCCCGGTCAGCAATTTTTTTGAGGTGCTGCCTGGAGCATACGATCGGGAGAAGTTCCAGAAAATCTATAAGATCGAGGCCGCAGCCTTCTATGTGGCATATTTTATAAATCTAAAAAAGGCGATTTTTAAGTACCGGTCCAGAGGCTACCGGCTAGCTCTGATGGAAATTGGATCAATGTACCAGCAAATGCTGCAGGTTGCCCAAACTCACGGGCTCGGATCCAGAGTGCTCTCAGGATTCTCTGAATATGCACTGGCAAAGAATTGTGGCTTGGATAGCCGAATTCTCTTACCTGGCATTATCCAGGCCTTTGCATACCCGGGAGAGCATTGATGTTTCAGTCCTTTCGCAGTTTTGCGGTACAGACGCCACGCTATCGGGTTACGCCTGCTTATCCGGCTTGCATCCATGAACCTACGGTTTACTCCGCTGATGATGTGAACGCCGTAAATGGGCATGGTTTCGGATTTGGGGACGGGGTCGCAGTAAAAGCGATCGGTGAATATCTGGAAAGATATGCGGCCTTCAGAGCAGTAACACACAGAAAATCCGGGGCAATCGCTGATATGGGCCTGGGCCTGTCGGAAAGGCAGGCACTTGTGCAGGCTCTCCGGCAGACATGCAACGACAACATTCGCGACGACATCGAAGCGCATTCTTTTCGCCTCGTTGAGGTCACCCGGCTTGGGACAGACCACAGAGTCCACTACCCCGCCGTTTTCCTGTCCCTTCATAGTTTTGATGGGCAGATCGATTCCAGCTTTCTACCTGTCAGGGACACGTCTGGTTCTGCCATACATCGAAGCAGAGCAGCAGCGCTACGGGGCGCGCTACTTGAATTCGTCGAGCGACAGTGCACGACAGCGATGTGGGTGTCTCGTCGGTGCAATGACATCCAGGCCTTTACCGATAAACTAAAGGACAAGAAGGCTATCGCAACTCACAACCAGATGGCGATGAACGGCAACATCCGAGTCTTGGACCTTTCATTCATAAGGGGCGTGAGCGTGCAATTTTGTGAGTACAGCTCGAAAAGCGAAGGGGCCGTTGTAAATTTTTCTTGTGGGTGTGCGGCTGACTTTGACGCGGAGACGGCGCTCATGAAGGCATTTACGGAAACCTGGCAGACTTCTCTGCTGCTACCGCAGATGGAGTTCTTTGGTAGCCGTGATTATGGCAGCAATGCACTCAAACAAAATTTCCAAGCGGCGAACAGGCCGGAATTTGATCTCGGTGTGCAAAAAAAACCAATCGAGTTCGGATCGACGTTACCGGGTAACGATTTGGATAATCTGATCCAAAACATACAGACGATATCTGAAAACGTTTACGTCTACTTTCGCGAACTCAACATTGCGGGCGCGGAGTTGCATTTTTGCCGCGTCGTATCCCCTGACTTCTTCATCCATATGAGCCCAGGGGAGAGCAATAACAATGAAAACGCTTGGATAAACTCATTCTGTAAGGCGTCGGAGAGACGGCTTGAGCCGATGCCTTTTTCATAGAGATCAGGGCGGCGGATCTCCGCCGCCCTGATCTCTAGATCGCTATTCCTCGGCCCTCGTAGAGCGCTTTGAAACTGTAACGCCTAGGCCAATATCCTTGGCGATTTTCGAGCGTGCCGTGGCGTAGGATGGCGCGACCATTGGATATTCTGGTGGCAAACCCCATTTGACACGGTATTCGTCAGGAGTGAGGTTATAGCTTGATTTTAAATGCCGCTTCAATGAACGGAATTTTCGACCGTCCTCCAGGCAGACAATGTAGTCTTTCTGGATTGACTTTTTAATTGGAACTGCCGGCTGCTGTATTTTGATTAAAGGTGCCTCGATGTGTCGAGGGTTTTGCTCCAACGCATTTTGGACACTAACAATAAGGCCAGGAAGATCCTGAAGCGAAACATCGTGTCTGCTCACGTATGCCGTGACGATGTTGGCGGTCAGTTCGCTTATGTTTTCTGGGGATGGATTTTCAGGCTTGGAATTCATCGAACAACCTACGTACCGACGAACAGGCTTTGTCCAACACCGGTTCAGCCTTTACGCAACTGCGCTAAAGGCCTTCATCTCTGTAAAGGACGCTGTTACAGCGGAAATTGACCTGGGTTCAATCCGTCTCGTAGCGCAATAGGAAACGATGCCATTTGCGTTCTCTAACCGAGAAGATTGAGTTGAATATTCAGTGAAATGAATATTCTCCCCTTAGATTAGGTTCGACCTCAAAATCTTGTCCTCCAGCATTTCCCTAGCCCTGAGAGGTTACACCAAAAAAGAAGACCATAATCAAGCGCATTTCAATCTGTCGTCGTGGCTTTTAAAAAATACTAGGCGACTTCATCCCCTCGAAAGCGCCACGGCTACGCGCCGGCTACCTAACCGCCAAAAAGAACAATCGCGCACGAGTGAAACAGGCAAAACTACATCGTGCTGACCTGCCACTGCGAATTTCCTCCAGATTGGATTAGAGTCCGGCCTATTGTGAACCGCCCTGCTGGTTTTGTGCCAAAACCGCCTCACATCTTTCTGCTCGTCACCTTGGAGAAAGAGGGGATGATGGACGAGCATCGCTATACCGACCATTTTATTTCGGCCACGGAATTCTCCTGGCAAAGCCAGAATAGGACGAAGCAACAATTCAAGCACGGGGAGATGATCCGAGACCATCAAGCACTGGGTCTTCACATTCACTTGCTCGTCCGAAAGACGAAGAAAATCGGACCCAGGCCAGCACCGTTCATCTATTGTGGCGAAGTTGACTTCGCTCGACAGGCGAAATGCCGATTACCGTGACGTGGCGACTGCGGGAGGCGGTCCCATCGATGCTTCTGTCACAGCTGAAGAGTTGACATCTCAAGTTTGTCAGAACGCTGATAGGTTGTTGAGTTGCCGAAATTCGAGTGCGCCAATGCGGAAATGATTTCGTTATTGGTTCAACTTGCCGAGACGCCGCGGCAGGTCCGCGCCTTCAAATCAATCTTAGATGGTTCTTTCACCCGACCATTGCCCCTTTGCGATTGATCAAAGCGGCAGAACAATTTAAGCGTGAGCTGTCAGTATATTGGGGACGATAATGGGTATAACCTTGAGAATGGGTGCCGGCTACAGCATCGATATGGGTGATTTTGATTTTGCGGTGTCTGACCTGTCAGACGCCTATATTAGCAAATACAACAGCACCACGATCGTGGGCTACATTGGCGGGGTGAAAATTACGATCATAGGGGCTGGTTTCACATACAATAGTAGTGGCATCACCGGCGGAGAAATACAGAGCATTTCGGAAACCTACGGTGGTGAAACGCTTTTTTCACTCAGCGGTCTGCGACTGTCTGTCCAATCTATTGTGAGTGCAGTGGAATCTGGAAGCTTCTCGGAAGCCAAACAGCTGGTGACGTCTATGCTCTCGGGTTCCGACAATATTTTCGGCGGCGAGTATTCTGACGCGCTCTTTGGATTCTCTGGCAACGACTATCTCTCGGGAGGCCGCGGTGACGATGCACTTAGCGGAGGTTCTGGGGCTGATAAACTGCTGGGCGGTCTCGGTGTCGACCATCTGTTGGGGGGAGCCGGCAACGATACGTTTGTCTACACTTCCGCTTTGCAGTCGAACTCACGCGTCGGCCTAGACACAGTCAGCGATTTGACGATTGGTGACAAAATCGATTTGTCGGATATCGATGCGAATACTGGGACTGCCGGCAATCAGGCGTTCAGTTTCATCGGCACCACGACCTTTCACGGGAAGGCAGGTGAGTTGCGCTTCGAGAAGAAAGCCTCGGACACGTACATCTACGGCGATGTGAACGGCGACAAAGTGGCTGACTTTGCACTTCACCTGGATGATGCGGTGACGCTAAGCAAAGGCTTCTTCGTCCTCTGAACGCTTCCGCTCCTGGCTGCGGCGGGGTTTAGGCGAATCCGCGGCTACCACGATTGTGTCGTTGTTACCAATGCAACCGTGCGTGCTATGCTGTTTCCCGTTTTAAGGGAGGCACACATGCATGAGTTGGACATGGCATTTGATCTGCTGACGACCACCCAGCAGATCATTCAAAACAAGCGGGGCCTGGAGGTGCTCCACTACCTGGTCACGATGGCGATTATGGAAGCCGAGGATCGACGCAGGGACATCAGGAAATCGCCGAGACCCTTGCCTCCGTGAGGGTGGCGGACAGCGCGTATACCGACGACAGATCGGCATCCTCGCTTAAACCATTGAAGGACGGATGGCGCAGCTTGCCAACTTCCGTCCAGGCGCGATATTCGATATCGGTGGCGAGCATCGGCCGCGTGAAGACGGCATTTTTCCGGCCGAGCTTTACCGCCGGTGTCTTTGTCGGGATCTGCTCCAGCAGCTCGCGCAGCATCTCGGACGATTGCCGACGCGGGCCGACATAGACGAGGCTCCCGTCCTTACGCGCGGCCAATAGCAGCCGACCGATCGCGCCTCGCACCGTTGACGGCTCGAAACCGGCGATTGCGAAATTATCGCGGCGAACGCACTTGATCTTCAGCCCCGAGGTCATGCTGGGGCAACCGATTAGGCATCAGCCAAACCCTCGCTGGCGCGGTGAACCACAGAGAAGGCTGGCGTGGGCAGACCAAGGTCAGGGCGGCTAGTCGCCAGCCGGCTTGTCCACTAGCTTCTCGACGAGTCGCCGAAGCTCCGACGGCGTCGTTTGGCCAGCCACGACCTCATTGTAGCCGATCCCGGCCCGTCGCAGCGCTTCTTTCTTGACGGCATCGCGCGCGGCCGCCGCATTCCGATAGTGTGCCCCGCCTTGGTATTCACCGATGATGATGGCCGGTGTGATAACGTATTTGAGCGCCCATTCGATGACAGCTGTTCAAACCTCTTCAAAAAGCAAAAGCGTGCTATCGTTGATCGGTTCGACAGTGGGAGGCACATTTATGACGACTAGGTGGGACTTCACTTACAGAGAATGGGACAGTCTCGTGCGCCTCTACGACCATGAGAGCGCAACCCTCCCAGACGATGTCGACCGAAAATGCCGGGAGCTTGGCTTGACTGACGAAGCAGGTCTTACTGACGCCGGAAAGCGACTTGTCGAGCACGAGCTTCTTATCGAGCGAAGGAACCGGCTTCAGCGATGAACCTCATAGACTACGCTCCTGCCGCTGCTTCACGCTGTTATGGCGAGGTGCGCAAAGGTGATTTCCTGTTGCAAGTTTTGATTGTTTTTCAAACGCAGAAGTTGAAAACCGGCCCTTCGGCCCGGCTCTCGAGGCCCATTCGGGCAACCGGTCGATCGCTGCGAAACGAGGGGTCACAACAAGGATCCATCGCCGCTCGGGGTGCAGAGCGACGGCACTGTTGGGCGGTCAGGCCGTTGAGGCAATCGACCATGTCGTCGATCTCATCGAAATCCAGACAATCGAGCTGGATGTCCTTATAAAAGGTCGGCTGTCCGGTCAATCACGGACCAATATTCGTCTCTGTCGTTTTTCCTTGCGCTGTACTGAGGTTAGGCATGGGTCGTCCTAACATAAGCCGGATTGTAAAATTTGCTTGAGGTGATGCGGTTTGGTCGGCCGATTCTGGCGCCGTCACGGTGCCCTCCTTTCGCTCGGAAACGTGAGGATCGCCCAATTTGTTCCTCTGAGCCGGATCGCTCAGTTTCGCGGGCTGGATCGCCCATCCCAGTAGTCAGCAGCCAAGTGCTCCCCGCAGCGCCATTCGGTGATGCCATGGCCACGCTCTTTGCCGAAGGCGCCCCACTTCACGCAGCCAGGATAATCGCAGTAGTGATCGAAGTGCACAGGCGCCGCTGGCGGTGGGTTGGTCCGCTCGTCAGGCATGTCAACCTCCTGGCGGCAGCAGAACCATCCGGTCTTCGGGCAAGGCACGTTGCAGAACTTTTGCCACGTCCCACGGCGCGGTCAGCCAAGTCTCAATTTCGTCTCGCTCGGTCAGCAAGACCGGCATGGCTTTTTGATGGATCGGCTCGACGATCGCGTTCGGCGTGGTCGTCAGGACTGCGAACAGGTCGGCCGTGATGAGGCCTTCCTTGATCTTGCGGACGCTTTCCCATTGCGGCACCCAGATGCCGGCGAAGAACATCAGCGGCCGCTCCGGGCTGTTGGCGAACCACGCGTTCGGAGTTCTTTCACCTTCGACCTTGTTGGCGGGGTCCGGTTCGGCGAAGCTGGTGATCGGCACGACACAGCGGTTGTCGACGCCCAGCCAGCGTTTCCAATGCATGCTCGCCGTGTTGCGGACATTTGTGGTGCCACCGTCCGGTTCCATTTTCAACAACTGCTGGAAGTCGACATCTTTGCCCTTGGCGCGCAGCTTGCTGGCGCGGTTGGTCGCCGCTTCGAACAGCGCTTGGCTGGAGCTCGGCAGCCCCCAGCGCACCATCGCCAGCTCGCGGCCGGCCGGCGTATTGCGCACGATCGGCGCCATGCGGTCGGGCCATACTTCGATCTCCGGTTCCATGTTGCCGATGCTGTCGACCATCGCGCGCGTGACGCCGCGGATCTCTTCCTGGCTGGTATAGACCCGGTACAGATTACACATTGCGCGCTCCCTACAGCGTGACATCTTTCCAGACGGGCCTTTGCACCGTCCTGATCTCGATCAGTCTGCGCACCGTCATGCCGACACGTTCGCGCGCGCAGGGCGTCTCCAGTTTGGCGCTCATGTAATCCCGTTTGCCGCATTTCGAGCAATGGAAATTCTCCTGAATATTCAGGAAGGGAACGTCACCGAGAATCTTGATCAAATCGCCGGGGTCATAGCGATGTGTCACTCTACAGTGCTGGCAGGTGATCTTGATGAATTGACCGAGCACCACCGCAGACGACATTCTGGGAAGATGCCCGGCAATGCTCGGATGCATTCGACCGGTCTGGGCACCTTTCCTCATCGTCCCAGCTTCCTCAGAAACAGTCGGTTGCCGATGCGATTGCCGCAAGGGGGGCGACAGCGAAGGCGCATCGGCAGCGTAACCAGTTCGACGTTCCTGCCGAATCGACGCGCGATTGCGCGCCGGTCTAGCTCGTCCTCGTGGCCGCATGCGCCGCACCGGGCGACCATGACGAACCATTCCGGAAGAGCGCTCAACGTCTCGTAGTCGAATTGTGGCCTGACGCTCGGCGTCAGCACTATGCTCTTGTCGTGCCGCATGACGGTCAGTCCCGGTCAAAGCTCGGTTTCCACCCGCGGGTAAAGCCGATGCTCATGCCCATCTGTGTCAATGCCAACTGCTCCCGCAAATGCCGGCAATCCTCCAACAAGGTGCGCACGGCTGCATCGGCGTCGCCGTCGTGGTAGCGAAGAACGTCGTTGAATTCCGCCTCCGGCGACGATGGAGTGGGTTCATCGGGTAGCGCTGCTTTGAGCGGACGCATAGCTTCTCCTCTCCGCGGTCCATGGACCATCGGACGATATAAGAACACACAGTTCAGATGGGCGGCTGTAGCACCGCGTTTGTTCTTATTATGTTCTCATGCGGAGGATAGTCAAGACAGCCGGGTTCCCAAATCGCCATCGACGATCGGCCTTGCGATTTTCGCGACAAGATTATGAATCCATCAATTTCATGAAAGCTGTGATCAGCCGGCTTCGATATGTTCCACCTGCGGCTCCTGAATGTCGAAACAGGAAGCACCGCGCGACACGTCGCTCCTTTAGAATGCAAACAGGGGCAGCGAAGCCGGATGCTGCTGGCCCTGCTGATATCAATAAAAATCGCACGCTGGCGAGTACATTTCACACAGCTACGCGCCACAGCACGGCGGTCCTTTCCCCCGGCACCATGCGTTGCAGAAGCCGAATGAGATCTCACATGGTGTCCTGCGGCAGTCGCTCAATTAATTTTGTCAGCGTCCGGCGATCGTCTGCTTCTTCTTGCGTTTTCCCCACAGATGCGGGGCCGGCTTCAAAGAGCATATCGATGGGCATGAAACCGAGGAGTTCGCAGAGATGAATCATGCGGCCGGCGGTCACGCGATCGCCGTTCAATCGCCGATTTCAACCTGCTGGCCGTACGCTAGAGCGAGATCTCGCCACCCTTCATTGATGCTTGGAAAAAGCCGACAAGGACATACCGATAGTTGCCGGATTTCTGAGGTGCTGCGGCCCCCGGCCGACGAGATACCCGGCGAGACCACTGCTGCCCCCGCGGCGGACGCGGACGGGATTATCGATGACAATGATGTGGAAAGTGCTCACGTCGAACTGCCGGCCTTCCTGACGGAAGGCGCGGATGCCGAAGAGGCATCCGTCGATCGTGCGGAGGACGACGGCGCGCATCTCGAAGCGGCAGAATAGTCCCTTCAGACCACGCTCTTTCGGAGGCCCGGCCATTGTGTCTGGCCCTTCTCAGTGGAGACAAGGCACGTCGTGCCGGGAAGGGACGGCTGTGGTCGGCGGGCGGAGGAAGAGAGGGGCCGGAGGAGGGTTGAAGCCGGGCGATGGAGAGAGGGTTGTCCGGCCTGAACCCTGTCGCCTCTCTGGAGATAAAATCGATGTCGACATCCGTGATTGCGCCCCAAAGCGCCACCATCGTCCCCGAAGAGCGTCGCCCGGAATTCCTGCCGACCCTGTTCGGGCGTTCACTCCTGATCGTCGCCGAGAACGCGGTCTATAGCCTCATGGAGCAGCTGAGCCCGCTCGACTACGGCGGTGGCTGCTGGGATTTCTACGAACACAAGGGCGAGCCGCTGTTCCTCGCTCCCCAATCCAAATCGCGGTTTCGGATCGTCGGCGAGATCACCGGATTTCAGGGGGAGGTGTCCGCCGAGGCCGCCGGCATCATCTCCACGCTGTTCGCCTTCTCCCACCTCTCCTTCCAGTATCAGTCCGAACGTCTCTCTGAAGGCTACGGCCGTCTCTACGCCTATTCGGCCGACCATCCGGAAGCTGCCGAGATATTCCAGGCGATCGATTGAGAGCCATTACGCGCCACTCTCGCGTGGCGCGCCTCAGCGTCCCGCCTGCTTGCGCGTCGGACAGACGCTTCGGCGGTGAGCCATCTTCCACCCACCAGCTCGTTGTCGCGAAAGCGATCAGCCGCGTTTTTACGTTTCAGGAGATTTGAGCATGAACACCATGATTTCCAGCCTGCAACCGGTCTCGTCCGGCTTCGAGGTCGATATTTCCCGCGGTGAACGCATCGGCCGCGTCTCGTCCGAATGGTTCTCGCGCCCCGATGATGAGCGCTACCTGTCGCTCACCGATCTTCACCGCGCGGTCAGCGCCAGGGCCGATCGCGCCCGTGTTCGAACCGTCGAAAGCGCGGAGATCCGCGTGGAAGCCACTCGTGACAATGCCGAGCGCCTTACCTTGCTCGTTCCCGGCGGGCGTCAGCCGATTGCACCGACGCATTGGAGCTATGGCCAGCTTTGCAGGCTCGTCGGTGCGCCTGCGAGCTATATGCGGCAACTGCCGGCACCTCTGGCCGCAATCAATCTTCAGCACGGGCTCCTGAACCACGATGCCGAACTGGTCAAAACACTGGAGATGGATGACGGTCGCATCGAGCTGCGGGCAGTGACTGGACCCGAATATGGGCGCATCTGGGATAAAGATCTGGTTGCCGCCGTGATGAGCATCGCCGGCAACGGAACTGGCGATACGATCTGGAAGGTGCCGGGCGTGCTCGACTGGTCAACCATGACCCACAATCCGTTCGTCGATATCACCAAGGACACCACGACGCTTTATGCCAGCGACCGCGATGTCTTTCTCTTCCTGGTCGACGACACGCACCCGATCGAGGCTGGTCGCCTGCCGAACGGCGAGCCGGATCTCTTCTTCCGCGGGTTCTATGCCTGGAACTCCGAGGTCGGGTCCAAGACACTCGGAATCGCGTCGTTCTATCTCAGGGCAGTTTGTGCCAATCGCAATCTGTGGGGAACCGAAAATTTCGAGGAAATCACCATTCGGCACTCGAAGTTCGCGGCGCAGCGTTTTGCTCATGAAGCCGCCCCGGCGTTGACAAACTTCGCCAATTCCTCGCCCGCGCCGTTCATCGCCGGCATTCGCGCCGCCCGCGAACGGGTGGTTGCGCGCAATGACGAGGATCGCTCGGATTTCCTGCGCAAGCGCGGCTTCTCCAAGGCCGAAACCGGCAAGATCATCGAAACGGTGCTTTCTGAAGAAGGCAGGCCACCGGAGAGCATCTTCGATTTTGTTCAGGGCATCACGGCGATTGCCCGCGGGAAAGCCCATCAGGACACGCGGCTCGAACTGGAAGGCAAGGCCCGAAAGCTGCTTGAACGCGCGGTCTGACTACGGTCTTCGCGCGGAATCTCTCCTTCGTTCCGATGAAAACCCGGCCAATCGCGCCGGGTTTTCGCATTGACGCAAAGACAATCCCATGTTCAAGACCGAAGCACTCTCTGCTATGCAGAGCGGCCGCCTGAACGCCGCCCTAGACAGGCAGTACCGATTTGACGGCGTCGTCAAATCGCTCCGCTCCCACATAGAGGAACTGGCGGCGGCAGTTCCGCTGGAGCTGACCGAAGGAGACGGAATGATTGATTATCCCCGGACGCACTTCAACCGGCTCGCTGTAAGGCCCAAGACGCCTATATCGCGCGTCTCAGGGCGAAACGATACTTCTACATCAACGGATGGGCGGTTCCGAAGCTGGTCTATGACGCGACCAGACGTTGATCTCGGCCTTTTGCTCGGCAGCAACATCGGAATTTTGCACAGGCATAGGCGCACCATGCTCGCCGGATTTCTCTTCGGCGCCGACCTGATCGCCAGCAGCTTTCAGGTCGATTTTTCCTCAGATCGGATGTTCTTTCCGTGACAGGCGACGCCGATCCGATCTTTGATCTCGACGACGAACCGCTTTTTTTCAGGCTTGGCGATGGTCCGATTGAAAAAGGCAGATAATGGCGCAGGTGCTCTTATTCGCCTCGCCCTGTCAAGGCCCCCGCAGCTCCGTGTTCCCGTATCAAGGAAGTCGCGGCATCTCGCTCTCGGCCACCCTCCAGACCCAGGGCGCGATCTCCGGTCTCGCGTCTATCATAGTGGTGAGTGCCTGCTCGTATTCATCTCCGGCGCTTGCCGGGACGATGAACATCGCGACGGGGGCAGGCTTCTGTTCCGGCAATGTCACCGACACGATCGGCGCATCGCGAGGTAGGTTGAATCGCAGGCCCTTGACGCTCTTTCGCTTAAGGTGGCTCAGCTTCTCTAAGAGCCATAGCTCGTGGATGTCCTCGAATGGCAGCCAATGCTCGTTAACCACCATCAGCGCCACCTCTTCGACCGATGCGATGCCGGCGGTCGAGATGCCGAAGGTGGCGATGACGATCAGATGGAACTCCTCGTTCGATCGCCACAACTCCAGTTCGGTCTCATAGCGGGCTGCAAGACGCCGCCATGCGCCATCCTCAATCATCAGCGGGAAGGGCATGTGCCGCACGATAATCTTGTGCCCCTCGCGGGCCGCGGAAAACTCCTTCACCTCGGCCACGATCATCATCAGCTTGCGCGGTCCCGAACCTGTCGCTTGCACACCCTTGAGCGCCGTGGCGCGCCGGGCAGCGATCCCGTCCTTGTCGTCTGGATGAAATACCTCGGGAACGAAGAGCATATCGCTCAACGGACCGCCCCTTGCGGTCATCTGCGAGGCGGCATTGATGAGGCTCGCGCGCACCCGGCCCCAGCCGCGCCGGCCCGCCCATGTCGAGCGCCATTCCGTCAGTTCGCCGGCCTCCCAGAGATAATGCAGCATTGCCTTGAGCGACAGCTTTTTGGGCTCGCTGCGGATGCCTTGCTCCGCTCTCTCAGCCGGCGTGCCCGGCGCCGCTAGTGGCCCGCGTTTTGTCAGGGAAAAATCCAGCTTCAGGTCGGCCTTGCCGCTGGCATTGATCTGGATCGCGTTGCCGATCAGGGGACCGAGACCGGAAAGCTCGTAGGGCGGCTCATAGGAGGGGCACGCGGGATCGTGGTCGCGCCCCGAAAGCGGCATGCGCTTGATGAGATACTGATCCTCCAGGCGCGCGATATACATCGCAACCGGGGGCTCCTTGCACATGCACATCGGGCGAAGCCTTTGTTCATAGGCGTGCAGAAGCAGTGCCCGAAACTCGGGCGAGGATTCGTCCACTATCTGATCGCCGATCGTGAAGTTTCGCACTTTGGTTCTCCCCTTGCTTCCGCCGAAAGTACACGGGCAGCGTCTATTTTACTATCAAAAAACGGACAGTAAAAAACCCTGCAGTTGCAGATGTGCGGCCTTCGGGCTCTGATCGGACCGGTCGCGGAGACCGCCGTCGGCGCGCGCTCGGGGAACGCAGCTTGGCTGGAACCGATGGCCGGGGGTGACGTGGCGCTGACCGCCAATCACCTCGCCGCCTTTCGGCTGCCCGATGCTGCCAGCGCCTCTACATCGCCGCCCACGCTGATGCCGCAGGCCGCCACGGCATTAAGCGTTGAGCCGCAGCGCGCAAGCGCTCAGAATTCTGCCGCTTGTGCTTGCTCCGGAACTTGGCGACTTCAACGAGGATCTGCGCCGGCTCGGTCCGGACCGGCTCACGGCGAATTTGCGGTCGCAGCTCGTGCCTGATGACGCATTGGCCTTGCCGCCTGCGTGAACCGGCCGTGAGAGGAAGGCGGGGATGAGAGGAGCGGCGTGGGAGAGAGGGCCGGTCCTTGCCAGTCTCCGTTCGAGCTGGCGCGCGCCCGCGGGCCTGCCGAGATGCGACCCTTACCATGCGGCGGCCGGTTCTTCAGCGGGTCAGGCAGGTTTCTTCCCCTGCCTGGCCGCAGCGCGGCCCGACATTCCTTGCGGGTCAAGAAACCCTTCTTCCGCCGCCCGGCGCTTCGCTGGGCCGCGGCGCGAGGGGCGCCGCGGTTCCGGCCCGCCACCGCATGGAGAGGGATCGCCGTCAGACCGCGAGAGGCGCGGCCGCAGCCACGGAGACCATCATGAACCTGACCCTTCCCCTCGATGAGGCCTTCGAACCCCACCACGCTACTTCCCCGACCGACCGCTTCATCTACGAGATGCAGATCTACGGCCATCGCCCCTTCCAGGACGAGCCCGACCCGCGCCCGCTGCCCGAGGAGCCGGTCGTCCAGTCGGCGCTGAACGCGCTCTTTGATGCGATGTTCGAGATGCTCGGCGACACACGGCTGGAACCCGATCTGGAAGACCTGCTCTGGTCGACGGTCAACCTCTTCCATCGGGCCGGCGAACGCATCCAGCGCGAGCTTCAGCGCAACGAGGATGTGCAGCGCGCCGGGCAGCGCGAGCAGGACGGCAGCGAAGTGAAGAGCGTCGAGTTGGAGCGCCACATCGCCGAAGGCATCACGCTCCTTGAGCGCCGCAACGCCTTCGAGTTCATGCGCGACTATGCCGCGGATCTCTTCGAAGCCCAGACCGGATCCGCCTGGCGGCCGCGCACCGGTTCGAAGGTCAGCCACGCCAACATGACCGCGGCGATGATCGACAGTCGCGACTTCCTGTCCGCCCGCCGCCGCGCCGAAACCGAGGTGCTGATCCCCGCCGGCACAAAAATCGCCTTCGGCGGCGGCATCGACTACAACGATCACGAACGGATCTGGACGAAGCTCGACCAGACGCTTGCCAAATATCCTGACATGGTGCTGCTGCATGGCGGCTCGCCGCAGGGTGCCGAACGCATCGCCGCCTGCTGGGCCGAGGCGCGCAAGGTGACGCAGATCGCCTTCAAACCGAACTGGACCAAGCATGCCAAGGCAGCACCCTTCCGGCGCAACGACGACATGCTGTCGGTCATGCCCGCCGGCGTCGTCATCTTTCCCGGCTCCGGCATTACCGGCAATCTCGCCGACAAGGCCCGCCGCTTCGGCATCCCGGTCTGGCAGGCCGCTGGGGATAGCGCGTGAGCGCCATTTCCTCCGCAAGTGCGGGATGATTGCGAGTTCGCGTCTGGATCGCGTCGACGCAACGCGAACCCATTCATGCCGCCGGTGGGTGCAGCCTCGTATCGAGCGCAAAGGCCTCCTGGAATTTCAGAGCGTAGGGGCCGGTCCCGCTGCCCGCCAGAAAGATCAGGTTCCAGCTATGCGACGACACCGCGCTCGGGATCGCGACGAAACGGTGACGTTGAAGCAGATCGTCGCCGAATGCTTGCTGACCCGCGCCAGGAATGCCGGGGCGGAGCCAATTGGGGTTGGGCACGCTTCCCGGATCGAGGACATGGACATCGCCGGCATCACCAATGACAGCCGCTGTCATTATGTGCGCAACCGTGTCGAGCGACCGGAATCCCTTGTGGACCGCGACCTCGAGGATCGCCGTCGCGGGATCGAGCGAACAGTAGACCGCGCGAACACCCTTGCTGTTCCAGCGGCCGCCAACGCGATAGGCGCCTTCGCCGCTATCCCATGTCGGAGCGTGGACGGCCTGATCGAGCCGCCACGCGACCAGCTCGGTCCCGCCGAGCCCGATTGGCAAAAGGGTCATGCATAGACGCCGTATTCGAGACGATCGAGATGGTCTTCGACCAACTCGACGCCGGCGGGCGTCCCGAGAAGATCTATCGGGCGGCGCTGGTCGAGCCCGACCGCGGGCCGCTCCAGCCATTGCTCGGCTTCAGCCTGCGACCCGAACACGTCCGTTGCCTTTGCGAGGATCTCGGCGAATTTCCACGTCCGGCCGCTCTGTTCCTGGCTGAGCGGCTTGGAAGGAGTGTCCTTCCGCCGCTGCCAGGTGCGCAAGCTCATGCCCACCGCCTTTTCCAGCGAGTCCGTCTTGCCGATGATGACCAGATGTCCGACAAGATGATCCAGCGCCGAGGCCGGCAGGCCGCGCAAAAGCAGCTCATGCGCATCGAGGGGGCTGGTCAGGCTGCGCGCAAGGACGCGCGCACCACCGAGCAACGCAGCTACCTTCTGCAGTTCGCCGGTCGTCGCTTCAGGAGCAATTTTCTCTGCAGCAATAGCCATGGGGTCATCTCCGCGTCACGTGTCGCTTTATATATGACAGGTGACGCTGCTGATTTCAAGGTGACGTGTTGCTGCTCGGCGGTCATACGGCATATGCGTCTGGGCAGCTGGCGACGATGTCGCGGATTCCCCGGGGCGGCCGTGAACCAGCCAAGGCTCACTGCGACCAATCCTCCAACCGCAGGTTCTCAACCCTGTGGAACTCGCCGACATTGTTGGTGACGAGAGTCAGTCTGCGGGCTTTCGCCTGCCCTGCGATCAGCACGTCATACGGGCCGATGGGTGTCCCCTTCGCGGCAAGGGCCGCCCGGATTTCGCCCGCGACAAAGGCATCGTTCTGGTCAAAGTCGGCGATCGGAAAATCCGCCATCAACAAACGCAAGGTTTCGAGATTGTGTTGCACCTTCGCGCTTTTCTGCGCTCCGAAATAGAGTTCATACGCGACGACCGACGGCAGGCCTATACTGCCCTGAGGGCTCTGGAGGACACGGCTGATCAAGGCGTCCGACTTGCGGCCGATCAAGGCAATAACGGCGTTGGTGTCGAGAAGATGCGAGATCACTGAAACACCGCGTCAAGCTCCGGTCGATCCTGCTGTTCCGGCTGCTCGCGCCCGCTCTCCATGAAGTCTTCACTCATGCCACGCGCCAGTGCTGCCTTTAGCGACGACCACGGCTCGCCCGCCTCGATATGCGGGCGGAGAATGAGAGCATCGCCCTCCTGCGTGATCTCCACGCGCTCGACGTTGAAGCGGAATTCTTTCGGCAGGCGGACAGCCTGCGAGTTTCCGGATTGGAATACCCGGGCAAGATGGGGCATGGTCGCCTCCCTTTTGTATCTACGGAGGCGTATATACGGCCTTTTAGCCCTCAGTTCAAGAAGGATAGGGCACTCGATTGCATCCTGCGGTTCGGCGGATCGGGCTCTAATTCGCCCGGCAAGCTGGCTCCACGAAGCCTGCAAGCAGTCTTCGCGCCTGACGATGTAACGGTCCCTTGCTTTATCCGGGGGCACCGACCTGCCTGCTCGACCTAGGGCGTCAAGCTTCTGGAACGCTGCAACGGCTTCGAGCTCATCGCAATTCAATATACTACGGCGAGCCTGACGCGGCAAAAAGACACGCGGCTACGAGGTCGCTCCACCCTTCGGGGGTTCCTGCACATCTGCAAAATCTGGATAATGCGGAGGATCAAGCCAAGGCGGCAGTTTACGACATGCGACCTGAGCAAGCACAATGCCGATGTCACCGCCGCCTACGGCCGCGAACTTGTCGTGCTCACCCGGCATGGGAAACCTTGGTTCCTTTTGAAACCACGAGCATTACAAGCGAATGCGAGCCGATGGAGATCCTCGACGCGGCCATCGTCTCTCCGAGATGACGGAGGAACACGGGAACTCTTCGCCTGGGAGATCGACCAGCTGGCGAACGGGGACGGGGTATGACGCCGACCCGTGAGCTCGTGCGCGCGCGAATTCACGGACGTCAAGCGATGTCGGCCCGTTGCTCAGGATCGACGGACAGGGCAGGCGGTCGTCTGTCGAGGCGACTGCGGTCGTGTTGAGACCGGACGGCGGCGGATCGTTGAAGATTGCCTCGTCGATATCGGCGCTGACAGCGTCGCGAGATGTTGCGGCGCCGTTTGCTGGCGATATGGTCACCGCGGTCGTCTCAACGTGCACACGCGAGATGTGGCGGCAGTCGACGCAACCTGCTGACTACGATCGGCCGGGAAGGGCGAGGGGAACATCGCGCCGGCGGTGTGCCCGCAATGGAAGATGCTGGCAGTCTTTTGCAGCGCCGGACCGGGTGGCCTGAATGGTTTGTCGCCGGCTTCGGTTGCACGAGACCATTCCCGTTTCTATGTCGCCCTTTAGCCGACCGCCTGCTTTTGCGGTCAACCCCTGAAGGGGTACGTCTCGGCGAAAATTCAGCAAAATTCGATTTCGGTTCTTCATGCGGGCGCCTGGCGCTTCCCTCCCGCAATCGAGACGAAAGCGCCCCCGCTTTTTACGGAAAATTGAATTTTGCAGAATTTTCGCCGAGATGACCGCTGCAGATCGGCCGTCTCTTCGCGCGCCATCGGGAATGGTCCCGAGCAACCGAAGGAGACAATACCATGGCCACCACGATCGCAACCCTGACGCAGAAGACCGATGGCACCCTCGAAGGCATCTTCGCCACCATCCGGGTCAACGCCCCTATCGCTATCGTCCCGAACGCCGGCAAGGAAAGCGAAGAAGCGCCCGACTACCGCGTCATCCACCGCAAGACCGGCTTCGAGATCGGCGCAGGGTGGAACCGCATCGCCCGGCAGACCGGCGAGGAATACCTCTCAGTGAAGCTGGAGGCTCCGGAGATCGGCGTGATCTTCGGCAACCTCGCTCCGGCCCCCGGCGGCGATCCGAACCGCAAGGTGATCCTCTGGAACAACCCGAACTGAGCCGCGAACCGCCGGTACCGAGCAAACGGGGCCGGCGGTCTCCATGAAGGGATCCGACAATGGCAAAAGTTCTCAACGCCCGCGTCGTCGGCCGGCGAGGGGGCCAAATCGGCGCTACATCGGCCGACCGGACATATTCGGCAAATCAGTTCGTCATTGGACGCGACGGAACACGCGCTGAAGTAATCGCAAATACGCAAATGGGCGCCAACCCAGCCACGCATAATGGCCGCCTTCCCGGAGCTGGCCGGCAAGGATCTTGTTCGCTGGTGCGCACCGCTCCCGTGCCACGGCGATGTGTTGCTGGACATGGTGCAGCACTACGTCTGCCGTGAAGTTTGATGGGACCAATCCGCAAGCGGGCTTCGAGCCCGCTTGCGGCTTTGTTGGTGCCACACGAGAGGAAAGCCTGTCTGCTCAGATAGCCAAGTCTGCCATGAGCGATCGCGCGGCCTCAAGGACGGCGGCCCCTCCAATTTTTCCGCCGAACCGCTGAAGCGGCCCAGCGGAAAAATCGGTTCCTCCGCGCGCCGGTTGCGCCGGTCGCTGACGCGATCCTTGACCCGGCCCGACCCTCACGGACCCGGGCGCCATCTTTCACATCTATTTAAGGAGATGACGATGACGATTGCACTCGAAATTCAAGTTGAAGAGCTGCGCCAGGAACTGAAGAATGCTGATCCGGCCGAGCGCCGCCAGATCGAAGCGGAGCTGGAACTGGCTCAGGCTGAGCTGGCGGCACTGGTCGCCGAAGAGGAGGGCGCCACCGACGCCGCGCCGCCCTTCTGAGGGCGGCGTTTGCCGTGTCACCAGGCCTGGCCCGCCGGACCGACCGACAGGCCAGGGCTCGAAGCTTCGCTTCCCACGATGATCACAGTCGTGGATCAGGGGGACGCCTCGAGCAGACTTCCCGCCGTTGGGCCACGCCGGAAATTTGCGTTCCGTCTATATGCCGCCTCTCGCGATGCCCCGCTGACCAGATCGACCGGTCCGTGGGGCAAGGAGGGAAAACCCCTCGCGCTCACGGGATCGCCCTGACGAAGCGATTGGCCTTCGCCGCCTGATCCATCTCCTTTCGCCGGAAGTAGATCGCCCGCCCGCAGCGGATCGGGCTATGCCCCTGGACGATGATGATCTGCTCGTCCTTGCGCATCGATTGCGTAATCTCGTGCGGCATGATCAGCGGCCGGCGCTGGAAGCTGACGCTCTCCGATTTGCGTGATGCGCTGTTGTTCGTGTCCCAGCCAATGTTGCGGGAGATTCCCTTCACTTCGACCGTCATCTCGCCGCATTGTGCCGAGACGTTGCGCGCCGTGTCGAGCGCCTTGATCGCCGCATAACTCGCGAAGGCGCAGCCATCGATCCATGACGTCGCGCCATCCTTGCCGAAATGCCGCTCGAGTTGCCCGACCGACTGGTACATCAGCATCATCGAGATGCCGTACTTGCGGCCACGGTCGCGCGCCTCCTCGAGCACCCGCATGTAGCCGAGCAGATCGACCTCATCGAGCATGAACAGCGCCCGGCGCTTGAAGCGGCCATCGGCGCGCACCATGGCGTTGATCAGCGACCCAATGATCACTCGGCCAATGCCCGGACACGAGCGCAGGATCGATGCCGAGATGTTTAGGAAGACATCCTTCTTGCCCGTAACGACGTCACTCGACTCGAATGCATTGCCGCAGACGAGCGCGGCGTAACTATCGAGGGAAAGCCACTGCGTGTCCTTGGACGCGGTCGAGTAAACGCCGGAGAAGGTCTGCTCGGTCATGTTGGTGAAGACGCCGAGCGTTTCGCGGATGAAAGCAGAAGCGGAATGTCCTTGAATGTCCCGCAGCATGGAGAGCACGGAAGGTTCCGGCTCGGAAACGATCTGCCGGAGACTGCGCAAGGTTCGCCGTCCCTCATATTCCGGCGAGAGCATCACATGGGCGAGCAACCCGGTCAGCAGATTGTGCGCCTGGTTCTGGAAATAGGATCCGGTCGAGGATTCGAAGCGCACGCTCTCCGACAGCAGCATATGCGCGATGCCGACAATGTCCTCTTCCTTGTGCGGTGAACCTTCAATCCCATCCAGCACGTTGAAGCCCATGATCGGGTTCGTCGGATCAAGCACCATCACCTCGCGGCCGAGCACGCGGGTTCGGTGCTCGACCACCATCGGCGCGACCTCGGTCGACGGATCGAGGCAGATCAGCGGACCGGTGTATCTGAGCGCCGTCGGCACGACGTTGCTGGTCGTTTTGTAGCCACCTGACCCGGCGAAGAACAGCATGTGGGTGGAATCGAAGTCCTGTTTGTAGGTCAGCAATGGGGCCTTTCCGCCTTGGCCCCAGGTGGCCGGATCATTCGGATCGAACGGCAGCTCACGGACAATTTCCTTATCGACCCGGTACCGCTCGCCGACGACGATTTCTCCGTCGGACGGAAAGAGCTTTCCGGCCGCCGGCATCGGCAGCCAGTCCGCATCCCCGAAGGTTCCGCAACTGGCGCGCTTTACCGGCTCGGGCACGACTGTGGAAATGCGCGCGGCCACCGCGACGACCATGAAGCCGGCGACCGCCCCGATCACGGCGACCATATCGAGATAGGAAAGTGCACGGTCCCATGTCACCGCGCCGCCGTCCACGGATGGAGCGAGCCGGCCGAATTCGCGTAAGCCATAGAAGCCGACCACAGCCAGAAAACAGACGAGGCTGGCCATCGCCACCGGCCTTCGCCGGTGCAATGGCAGCGCCCATACGCTCAACAGCCCCGCCAGCGGTCCGAACAAAAGCGCCGGCACGGGCGAGGCCCGCAGGAACCAGTATGCCGTTTTCCCGGACAGGCTGCCTGCGAGCGCCGGCCAGCGCCAGCCGACGGCGTAGACGGCAAAGGCCGTGACGGCGATCGGTACCAGAACGAGCAACAGGCTCGGATGCAGTTTTGCCCTTAATGCCATTCCGCTGTTTCCCGGGTAGGTGTCTCCGTCGCGCCCGGCGAAGGCGCCTTGAACGCCTCTTCGCCTATATCGCGCAACCGCCGATGTTCTGATGAGCCCGGAGCAACTCTTGCCAGCTCGAGAAGACCGCCAAGCAGAAATGCCCGGTCAGCCTTCGTGAGCCCCGCCCTGATGACGATGCCGCCGAGCAGGAATTTCTCGCGCGCCTCACGCTTGCGATCAGCTGTCACGAGAAACCTCCGCCGCCGTTCCAGTGCCGCCAGCTGCTGGTCGACGCGGCGAAGTAGATACGCCGGCAGCCCCCTTCTTCTCCCCTTTGCGAAATCGCGCCGCGATCTCTTCAAATATCCGATCGATCTCCTCGTCGGCGATCTCCATTTCCGCCAGCCCCGATTTCGTTGCCGCGCGCGCAAAGCGCTCGGCGGACTTTGCGATCATCGAGCGTCTGCGCTCGCGCAGCTTCTCGATCTGAGCGTCGATGTCGGTGATCGATGATTTTGCGGCCATTCCAGCGTCCCTTGTGAAGCAAATCTCTGCGACTATTTTACTATCTATTTTCTGATAGTAAAATAGGGTAAGTTGCATTATCCCGAAAACGTCGCAGTCGGATTCCGGCAAATGGCCGTCTTCCGGAGAAGCGGCATCGGCCCTGCAGGCCAATCGGTTCGAGGGCGCAATATACGTCGCGGGCGCGACGTGCTTGAGAGGTCTGGAGACATCAGTGGCGATCATGTTCGTCAGAGCGCAGGTGATCAGCAGGGGAGCGGGACGCAGCATCGTCTCGGCCGCCGCCTATCGCCATCGCGCCCGGATGATGGACGAACAGGCCGGTACGTCCTTCAGCTATCGTGGCGGATCACGGGAACTGGTGCATGAGGAACTGGCGTTGCCCGACCAGATCCCTGCCTGGCTGAAGACGGCGATCGAGGGGCAGTCCGTCGCCGAGTCAAGCGAGGCGCTCTGGAATGCGGTGGATGCCTTCGAGACGCGGGCGGACGCGCAGCTTGCCCGCGAGCTGATTATTGCCCTACCGGAAGAGCTGACGCGGGCGGAGAATATCGCGCTGGCGCGCGAGTTCGTACGCGACAATTTCACGTCGAAGGGAATGGTCGCCGATTGGGTCTATCACCACAAGGACGGCAATCCGCATATCCATCTGATGACGGCGCTGAGGCCTTTGACGGAAGAGGGCTTCGGGCCGAAGAAGGTGCCTGTGCTTCGCGAAGACGGCGAGCCGCTGCGCGTCGTCACGCCCAACCGGCCGACCGGCAAGATCGTCTATAAGCACTGGGCCGGCGACAAGGAAACCATGAAGGCGTGGAAAATCGCCTGGGCGGAAACGGCCAATCGGCACCTGGCGCTTGCCGGTCATGAAATCCGTCTCGATGGCCGCTGCTATGCCGAGCAGGGTCTCGACGGCATCGCGCAAAAGCATCTCGGCCCTGAGAAGGCGGCGCTCGCCCGCAAAGGCATCGAGATGTATTTCGCGCCGGCCGATCTGGCGCGTCGGCAGGAGATGGCCGACCGGCTGCTGGCCGATCCGGAACTCCTCCTGAAGCAACTTGCCAACGAACGCTCCACCTTCGACGAGCGCGACATTGCCAAGGCGCTGCACCGCTATGTCGACGATCCCGTCGATTTCGCCACTATCCGCGCCCGGCTGACGGCGTCGAACGAGCTGGTCACGCTCAGGCCGCAGCAGCTCGACGCTGAGACCAGCAAGGCCACCGAGCCGGCGGTGTTCACCACGCGGGAGATCCTGCGCATCGAATATGACATGGCAGAGTCCGCTCGAGTGTTGTCGGAGCGCAGGGGCTTCGGCGTGGCCGAGTCCGAAGTCGCCGCAGCCGTGCGAAGGATCGAAAAGGTCGATCCGGAAAAGCCCTTCAGTCTCGATCAGGAGCAGGTCGATGCGGTCCGTCACGTCACTGGAGGCGAAGCCATCGCAGCCGTCGTCGGTCTCGCGGGTGCCGGCAAGTCGACCCTGCTTGCCGCCGCACGTGTCGGCTGGGAAAGCGAAAACCGGCGAGTGTTCGGTGCGGCGCTTGCCGGCAAGGCGGCCGAAGGACTGGAAGACAGTTCCGGCATCAAATCGCGCACGCTCGCATCCTGGGAACTGGCCTGGGCGGGCGGGCGCGAACAGCTCAATAGCGGCGACGTGCTGGTGATCGACGAAGCCGGCATGGTGTCGTCGCAGCAGATGGCGCGCGTGCTGAAGATTGCCGAGGAGGCAGAGGCGAAGGTCGTGCTCGTCGGTGACGCGATGCAGTTGCAGCCGATCCAGGCGGGCGCGGCGTTCAGGGCAATCACCGAACGGATCGGCTTTGCCGAACTTGCCGGCGTGCGCCGTCAGCGTGAGCAGTGGGCGCGCGACGCCTCGCGTCTCTTCGCCCGCGGTAAGGTTGAAGAGGGCCTCGACGCCTACGCCCAACAGGGCCGTATAGTCGAGAGCGAAACCCGCGCGGAAATCATCAATCGTATCGTTGCCGATTGGGCGGATGCGCGCAAACAGGCGATCGAGAAGTCTGTATCCGGCGGAAATGAAGTCCGGCTTCACGCCGACGAGCTCCTTGTTCTCGCCCACACCAATGATGATGTTCGGAAGCTGAACGAGTCCCTGCGCAACGTCATGGTCGAGGAGGGCGCGCTGACAGGGGCGCGGGAATTCCAGACGGCGCGGGGTTCGCGCGAATTCGCCGCCGGCGACCGGATCATCTTCCTGGAGAACGCCCGTTTCGTTGAGCCGCGCGCCCATCGTCTCGGCCCGCAATACGTCAAGAACGGCACGCTCGGCACGGTCGTTTCCACTGGCGACAAACTGGGCGACGTGTTGCTGACTGTCCGTCTCGACAATGGCCGCGATGTCGTCATCAGCGAGGACAGCTACCGCAATGTCGATCACGGCTATGCCGCGACAATTCATAAATCGCAGGGCGCCACCGTCGATCGGACTTTCGTGCTCGCCACCGGCATGATGGACCAGCATCTGACCTATGTGGCGATGACCAGGCATCGCGACCGCGCCGATCTCTATGCGGCGAAAGAGGACTTCGAGGCCAAGCCGGAATGGGGTCGTAAGCCGCGCGTCGATCATGCCGCCGGCGTCACCGGCGAACTGGTCGAAGAAGGGATGGCGAAGTTCCGACCCGCTGACGAGAATGCCGACGAGAGCCCCTATGCCGACATCCGAAGGGAAGACGGAACCGTCCATCGTCTCTGGGGTGTGAGCCTGCCGAAGGCACTCGAGGAGGCCCGGGTCTCGGAAGGCGATACCGTCACCTTGCGCAAGGACGGCGTCGAGCGGGTCAAGGTCCAGGTTCCTACCGTCGATGACGAGACGGGCCAAAAGCGTTTCGAGGAACGGGAAGTCGATCGCAATGTCTGGACCGCACAGCAGGTCGAAACCGCAGACGCCCGCCAGGAGCGCATCGAGCGCGAGAGCCGTCGGCCGGAGCTGTTCAGTGAGCTTGTCGAGCGTCTCGGCCGATCCGGCGCCAAGACGACGACGCTCGATTTCGAAAGCGAGGCCGGGTACCAGGCGCACGCACAGGATTTCGCGCGGCGGCGCGGCATCGACACGCTCGCCGAGGTCGCGGCCGGAATGGAGAAGGGCGTTTCGCGGCGGCTGGCTTGGATTGCCGGGAGGAGAGAACAGGTGGCGAAGCTCTGGGAGCGCGCGAGCGTGGCGCTCGGCTTCGCAATCGAGCGCGAGCGGCGCGCTTCCTACAGCGAGGAACGGACGGAATCGCTTTCCGAAGGAATCCCGGCCAGCGGGCATTATCTTATCCCGCCCACCACGCAGTTTGCACGGAGCGTCAACGAGGACGCGCGCCGCGCGCAGCTTGCCTCGCCGCGGTGGAAGGAACGGGAGGAAATCCTCCGGCCGCTGCTCGAAAAAATCTATCGCGATCCCGACGCAGCGCTTGCCCACCTGAACGCATTCGCCTCGGATTCCGCCATCGAGCCACGCAAGCTCGCCGACGATCTCGCCCATGCGCCGGATCGGCTCGGCCGCCTGCGCGGGTCCGACAACATCGTCGATGGCCGGGCGGCGCGCGACGAGCGCGGCGTTGCCACGACGGTGCTCGACGAACTGCTGCCCTTGGCCCGCGCCCATGCGACCGAGTTCCGCCGGAACACCGAACGGTTCCACGAGCGCGAGCAGACGCGCCGGGCCTGTATGTCCCTGTCTATCCCGGCGATCTCGAAACAGGCCATGGCGCGCCTCGTCGAAATTGAGGCGGTGCGCAGGCAGGGCGGTGACCACGCCTGGAAGACCGCCTTTTCCTTTGCCGCCGAGGATCGCTCGCTCGTGCAGGAAGTGAAGGCGGTGAGCGACGCGCTGACCGCCCGCTTCGGCTGGAGCGCCTTCACCGCCAAAGTTGACGCGATTGCCGAACGCAACATCGCTGAGCGCATGCCGGACGATCTCACGGATGACAGGCGTGGGAAGCTGACGCGACTCTTCGAAGCCGTCCGTCGCTTCGCCGAGGAGCAGCATCTTGCCGAAAAGAAGGACCGTTCGAAGATCGTTGCCGGCGCGAGTGTCGAGCTCGGCAAGGAGACGATCGCCGTGCTGCCGATGCTCGCCGCCGTGACGGAGTTCAGGACGCCGGTGGATGATGAGGCGCGCCCACGCGCGCTTGCGGTCCCGCACTATAGTCACAATCGCGCTGCGCTCGCCGAGGCCGCCACACGCATCTGGCGCGATCCGGCCGGCGCTGTCGACCGAATAGAGGACTTGATCGTCAAGGGTTTTGCGGCCGAGCGGATCGCGGCGGTCGTGGCGAACGACCCCGCGGCTTACGGTGCGCTGCGCGGCTCAGAGCGCTTGATGGACCGCATGCTCGCCTCTGGCCGGGAGCGGAAGGAGGCTTTGGAGGCGGTGGCGCAAGCGTCCGTCCGTCTGCGCTTGCTCGGCACGGCGTATGTCAGCGCCTTCGACGAGGAGCGTCAGGCCATCACGGAAGAGCGCCGCCGTATGGCGGTCGCCATTCCCGGTTTGTCCCAGGCTGCCGAAGATGCACTGCGCCGACTGGCAGCGGAGATGAAGAAGAAGGACAGCAAACTCGACGTCGCCGCCGGTTCGCTCGATCCCGCCATCGGCCAAGAGTTCGCCGATGTTAGCCGGGCGCTCGACCAGCGGTTCGGCCGCAACGCCATCCTGCGCGGCGAGAAGGACGTCATCAATCGCGTGCCGCCCGCGCAGCGGCGTGCCTTCGAGGCAATGCATGAGCGGCTGAAGGTACTTCAGCAGACCGTCCGCATGCGGGCGAGCCAGCAAATCATATCGGAGCGTCAGCAGCGCATCATCGCTCGGGCGCGTGGCGTCACATGCTAAGAGTTCTCACGGAAACGAAAGGAAGAGGCCATGGCCGAGCAGGAAGACTCATACGACGCGATCGACTGCACCGAGATCGCCACCGAGATCCTCAACCACGCCCGGGCGATTGTCACGGCGCGTGTGTATGAGCTTTCTCGCGCAGCATCGTGAGACGGTACCAAACGGCCTTCTCATGCCGAAAAAGCAGGCCTGAAGGGAGGGAACTCGCGAAGGTAGCGTCTTCCCTCGCGATCAGCGCGGAGCAACCCGTTGGACGTTCGGCGCTGAGCAGGTCGAGGCGAAACCCGGCGGGCCAAGGCAGTGGTTATTTCTCGCTGGCCCGAGGCCGTTTTTTATGCTGTTCGTTTTCGGAGCCTCCTGGCAGCGCCGAAGGGCGCGCCTCCAGCCGGGTGCCATTCGACGGCCTCACCCGAAAACTCCGCGATGGCGGACAGGCTGCCCTGCAGAAGCGTTCGGATGCCATAGAGGGTGACAGAGTCATGCGCTTCGACCCGGAAGTGCAGACCTTCATCAGTCGGCCTCATGATCGCGCGCGCATCGCCAAAATCGAGAACCTTGTCGGTGCTCGTGACACCGATCGAGCGACAATAGTCGCTCAATCGGGCGCAGACCTTTTCGGCGACTCTTTCTGCATAGGGGATCAGCACAAATGCTTCGCAGACATGCTTGTACATGGGAACACGTCCCTCACCTGAAGCGCCGCTTGGGGTAAGCGACAACGATGGCGCTCCGCAAGGTGAGATGCACGTCACCCGGCTCATCGATCTGAGCGAAGTGCTGGACATTCGCTTTCATCACGGCAGTTGCTCCTTACGGTTTGGAAGAACGCCCGCTGAGGCAGATAAGCGCCGGAAGCGGATCAATGTGGTTGAACCGCTTTTCGCTGACGCGGTGGAGACCCTTTGATGCTCGAGAAGCAAAAACTTATCCCGGAGCCCCACCAAAGAGTTTAGGATCGCCCTGATAGCCGCCTTGCCTCCGATTCTGGGTAAAGCCGATAAGGAAGGTCCGCATAGACGTATTCTGCTGGGATCGCGGCTGGGCACAGCTTCGATAGGAAGAGGTCGAGATTTTCGGGACTGTTGCTGGAGATGAGGGTGTAGAAATTGCCGCTGTTCCAGGTGGCGAATGAGTGTTCAAAAAAACGGCGCAGTGTCTCGCTCATCTCCGCAAGACTGACTTCGCTTCGATCCATTCGCGTCAGGACCGTCTCTTCTTTCGCGCGAATATCGGACGCACTGAAAAAGCGAGCCTTGAAACCATGGTCTTTTTGCCGTTCGCGCCGCCGGTACTCTTCGTCGTCTTCATGCTTGAACTTCTCGACGAATATGAACAGGCCGTTGCTTTTAAGCTGCTGGGACACAAAGCGAATTTGATCGAAGCGATTCGGCGAATACATCTGGAAGGTCGTGTCCTCGATAATAATATCGAAGCCGCGGGCAAACTTGCGAAGCTCGCCGTCATCTTGGATCTTCTCAGAAGTCAGATGATGAAACGGCCCATGGAAAAACATGGCATGGGGAGGAACCCCATAGGCATAGAAGCTTCTCAGGTTCTCGATGTTTGGGCTGCAGGATAGTGTTTCGACCCTGCCATCGCCGAGTTCGCCAATCACGCGGGCCATTGTCCCCTCGGCGGTTCCCAGCGTGTAGAGCCTCAGCTTTCCCCTTCTGGCGCGCGCATATTTGAGGATTGCACAGCCCATGCGGCACTCTTCCTCGAACCGGTAGGGTATGCTGCTGAGATAGTGCAGATCGAATGGGCCTTGGCGCAGTGGATGAAGAGCCGAAAAGCGCCTGAATGTCGGGTCGAGCGGAAAAAGGCGGCGATCGAGTTGGGGCGGACGGACAGGCACCCCGGCCTGACCAGATGCAGTTGTCGAAAAGAAATCCGAAAGCTCATTGAGACGAGGTGCGCGGTCGCATTCCTCGATGAAATCGTCAAATTCGTTCATGCGAAAGACCTGCCTTGCTCTCGCATCATCGCGGGTTCCCTTCTTCCACGAGGACACCGGGCATCCTGGAAGTCAGATCGTGGTGCAATGACGCTCGGCGATGAGATGAGCGTCTAGCTCTGATTTTCGCATCCACGATCTTGATCAGCTTTCATGAAATTGACATGAAATTCGACCTAAGGTTAAAGGAAGTTTGGTTGGCAACTTTGAGTGAGATACGGTTGCTGCCGCGCCGACTTTAAAGGGAGCAGCTATCCGAGTGGGGATCGTTCCAGCAATACAACCAGAAAGCATGAAGCAGTCCCAAGGCCAGGTCATCCTTCACAAGCAAGGCCTCTGGAGCAATGCCCGAGCCGATGTCGTTCGCCGGCGCGGCCTGGGACGGCAGGTGATAGACGTTGTAGCGGATCACCACCTGATCTTCCTCAACATACGTGGTGCCGCGAAGTCCGGCGAAAACTACCTCGACGGGCGCAAAGTCGGGTTCACTCCCCGTCCAGACGGCTCTCTGGTTTACATTCCGCCTGGCTGCCGTTGGAGTGGTTGGGATGAAGGGGATGCCGAGGCCTGCTATCTCATGATAACGGTGGCGCGGGAGTTTTTCATCAACTTGTCTACGGGGCGGACGGGCGTCGGCACCTTGCGTCCAGAACTCGGTTTTAGAGATCTGCCGATCCAATGCCTGTCGCGTCACATTGCGGGCGAACTTTCAAACGACGATTCCATGAGCGATCTGATCGTCGAAGGGCACCTATCAGCCATCTTTGGACTTCTGCAACGCCGCTCCCGCACATCCGGCAGGGCCTCTCGAGGAGGACTGTCACCTGCGGTTCTCAAGAGAGTAATCGAGCGAATCGACGCCCATATCGATCGCCCCCCGAGCGTGCGCGCGCTGGCTCAAGAAGCGGGGGTGACCTATGAACATTTTTCCCGCGCTTTCAAGCAGTCACAGGGCTCAACGCCGTATGGCTTCTATAACCAACGCCGCCTCGGACGCGCAAGCGATCTTCTCCGTACGACGACAATGACTGTGACAGAGGTGGCGATTGCCTGTGGCTATGCCAGTGGCAGTCACCTCTCGACCAGGTTTCGTCGCGAGACCGGGTTCTCACCCGCCGAGTATCGGGCGCTCTGGAGGGGATAACCCGGTGCTGAAGGAGAAAAAATATCAAATTCATGAAAGCCGCCCACGACCGAGACGATTAGCATGTCCTCACGAAATTGCCAGAAGTGAGTGGGAATGGAATGGGCATATTGATTGGCGGCCCGACGAGGCGGAATAGCGCTCCCAGCATCTATCTGTTCTGTGTTGTGGCTTCCGCTTCCGGTCGCAATGCCTACTTCGTGATGGCGGCCTGGATTGCCACCGATGTTAGCCACAGTGCAAGCGCACTTGCCATTCTTCTGGCGCTCGGCAGTGCCGCCGAACTGCTGACGAGCAATCTCGGAGGCGCGCTGGTCGATCGATTTGATCGCCAATTCGTTTGTGTGGGTTGCGATCTAATCAGGCTCGCCCTGATGTTGTTGACCGGATTTGGTTTCTTGTTCGGGGACGCGCTTACGATTCTTTACGTATCGTGGACCATCTTTGCCATCATCGACCGGACCCATTCGACAGCGCTGCAGGCGATAATTCCATCCTTCGTGCGCCCCGAAAACCTCGGTTCATTTAATTCGGTCTCTTATGTGGGAATGCAGACTGGCAACCTGCTCGCCGCCCTCGTCACGGGGTTCACCCTCACCGCCACCGGCACGTATCTGACGCCACTCCTGCCCGGTGCCTTTTTCATCCTGTCACTATTGGCGCTATTGGCCATTCTTAGCCGACAGCAGCTCTCTTCTGCTCAATGCTGCTCCGTGAACCGCAGCATTCGTCGATTGGATCTCATGCCGACGACCTTCACACTGCAATCGCTGAAGGCCATCTCCACCATGTACGCGCTGATCTACGCAATGGGCATGCTTATCAGCGTGCTCGGCTCCGCATACGTGATCCATGAACTCGAGGGTTCAGCGCTTCAGTTCGGCTATCTTGAGGCGGGCTGGGCCCTGGGTTCGATTGCGGGCTGTGCAACGTTTCTTGTCGGAAGCGCGCTCTCGCGACGGCAGAGCGTCCTTTTCCATTTGACGCTCGCCGGCATCATTCTTACCGTTTTTTTGGTTCTTCAAAGCTTTCTGTTAGCACTCATTCAAATGACGATCCTCGGTTTCAGCTACAATATTGCTAGGGTTCTGATTGATGTGCGGGTCCAATCGACTGTCCCGGTTGGCATGCTGGGGCGGGCGCGAAGCCAGATCCATACGATCTGTGTCGGGATCGGGCTTTTGGCATATGGCGCCATTTGCGTCATGGGAGACGCGATCCTGCCCTCGGAGATTTTCGGGCTCTTCGGCGCGCTGATGATCGCAGTCGCACTCTTTTGTTATGTGGGAATGGATCGGGGAGGGCCGCCGGAAGGCCGGCTTGTCTGAAGATGGAGATATCGATCAACGAGGAGCTCGTATCCAAGAGCGAGGTCCTGGCTCTTATATTTCAGTTGTTCCCCTGGGCACGTCAGTTTGAGCATGCCCAACTGAGCGACTATGCCAAATCCGTATTTGCCGCAAACGCCGAGCAATCTGAGTGCGCCCCGCGCAGCCAGGCCATGTCGTTATTGGGGTCGTTGATCGGAAGGGTTGCGCAGCGTCGCGGTTTTTCGACAGCACAAGTATCTAGATTTGAAAGGGAAATCCAGGCATCACCGGTGCTGCAGACCGGTCCCCACCTCCACCTGTTGATCGAGCCAGACGCGTTCTACACCCATCTGTTCTCGCTGATGGGGCTCCGCTCTCATGGCAGGGCATGCTATATTTCCTATGCCTGTTCGACCGTAAAGTTTGTTGAACGGGGCCGCAAGGGGCCCGCTTGGCTTCAAATCGATGGCGATGCCGTCAATGTCTTCGGCTTGTCGCGCAGCAAGATGATTCCCTACAGCATTCTTGGCAGGAACAGCTGCTATGGCTTTCAACTTCAAAATGTCGACAGACACGGCCCGGACTCGGAACCACTTTCCTGCCTGCGCGAGATTTTGCCAGCGGGCGAATTTCCGTCAGCTGCAGAAGCGATCAAGGCGGCAAACCTTAGCCTCTGGAAGCGATATTTCGACAGCCGGATCGACTTTCTTCAGCTCGATGACGGCGATGTCGCCGATCTCGTAAGGGATCATCTTTGCGACGGGCGATCATGGCTGCGAAACCGCTTGATCGAGGATCAGGCATTTGCCGCGCGGTTACTCCTTCGCATCGATCGGCTCGCCGAGACGGCCTGGAGAGGCTGGCTGAAGAATTCGACCCACTTCTTCTGGGGCTGCATCGATGGGCGACTTATTCCGCTTTGGCTCGATGGTGCCGTTCTCCAGTCGAACGGCGCGGAGGATATCCGAGTTGAATTTTCACCGGCAAGTCTTGTCGAGGCCCTGGAGACTGGCCGGATCGTACCGAACCTTCTGCTGATGTTCATCGTGACGTCGATCCTGCCCGGTGTGCGCGTTCTCGGCGGAAGTCGGCATACGATCTATTATCCTTTGATGCGCTGGGCGTTTTGCGAAGCTTTGAGGAGCAACGACCGTGATGCGCAGCTTCTCAGCACGCTCTCCAAGGACGAACGGCCCGGTGTCTGGGGCCACCGGGTCATTTCCTCGCCTTGCGAGCCATTTTCACTGCTGAATACGCCTGACCAGGGCGGCATCCCGACACTTCTCGATCGATTTGGCCAGATGCGCATCCCCGACGCCTCCGGACCTCTTTCGAGCTTCACGCAGGATCCCCTATGGGCGGCGCTGGCGGCAGCATATTCCGCTGGGAAGGCCAGCGGCAATTCTCCGCAATGGGCATTCTCCTGATCGTCTTATTCCATCATTTCATCGGCGAATTCGCGAGCTCCCGCTCTCGGAGCGCATGTGCGTTCTTAAGTCGAAGCCCTTGAATCTTGTAACCGATTCGGTTGCGCGATAAGCGGATTTCAACTATCTTTCTCGGCGAGGCAGTACGCGCTGCCTTGGGGATTAGAACCCCCTGCTAGCGGTTGGTGTCGGCCGATACGGCACCACACTCCTTGACCTTTTTGGTCGGGGAGCCTGTGGCGTATGTCCAGGTTCCTCGGAACTAAAGGCCATAGGGCCGGCTAGCACGGTGTTCTAACTCCCCGATCAGTGGGTTGAGCGAGTTTTCAGCGGGGGCGCACCGCATGAACCTCTCCATACGGGGTGTCGACCATGAATCGCCATATAGCAGCTGTCCAAATCCGGTCGTCGAGGCGAGCGCAAGCCTCGCGGTCGAATATTGCACGCGAATCGGTGCATCCGGTCGACCTGCATGTCGGGCAGCAGATCCGTATTCGCCGGATACAGTCGAATGTATCGCTGGGCGATCTTGGCGCCGGCATCGGCGTCAGTTTGCAGCAGGTTCAGAAATATGAAAGCGGGAGGAACCGCGTGAGCGCCTCCATGCTCTACGAACTTGCCAATTGCCTCAGGGTGCCCGTCTCAAAGTTCTATGAAGGCCTTCCAGGTCCCGAATGCGTTGAAGACAGCCAAATCATGACCGAAATAGACGAGCGGATCGCCTATATTTCCACTGCGGAAGGGCGCCGCCTAATCGAGGACGTTCTACTGCTTCCGGCGCGTGTGCGCAGCCGCGTCGTGGCGCTCGTCAGTTCGATTGTCGACGAAGAGATGGTGGAGCAGACAGTCGTCGATCGCTAGGAAAATGAAATGTCGGCGGGCATAGGCCCGCCAGTTGTTGAAATGCGATACGGGACCATGCGCTTCCGCTTCGGATCTACAGCGCGATCCGACCGATACCGCTCTCCCGAGACAGGACAGTGTCAAAGCCGGCGCTGCGCTCGGCAAGGTCGTCAAGAATGTCTGCCGCCATCCTGCCACCGGCAAGGACAGGAAAGGCAAGGCGGTCACGTTCAGGATCCGATAATGCCTCGGTTCCGCCGATGACGATCGGGCGTAGGCTAATGTCTTCCAACCGTCCGCCAGATCCGAAATTGCAGGTCGCGATAACACTTTTCCAAACTTCCGGCGGGCTCCATTCCTTTTCCACCTTTTCCGTGTGGAAGAGGAAGTTTCCAAGGCCATAGAAAATCGGCGTATTCTGATATATCTCAATTGCTTGAAGGACTGGAGCGCCATGGCTGACAAAGAGGCCCGCGCCCGCGTTCACGCAATCATGCGCGAATTCCCGAAGCCAGGACGGGACTTGCTGCCAATTGGGCTCCCAATGGTGATGATGCAGGTAAACGATGACAAATGCATCACGGCCTGCTTCTTCAGCGATTGCAGAGAGCTGAGCCCGGGCGCTGTGCCTATCCACCACGACGCGGCGAAGGGCCTCGTCGGATCTGCGAAAGACCGTTCCATAGAAATCGATTTCGTCTTTGCCGTCTACATCAGGCGGATTTTCCGGCTGCGCATAATTCGCCCGCTCCAAAGCCGAACTTTGAAATCGCTTCTGTATGGAGCGAAGCACGTTTAACGTTTCGACCTCCAAGTCGAATACCCTGGACACTTTCAGCCTGTTGATGCCGGGCCTTGCCATCCGGCCTTCGCTTGCATCATCGGCGTACATGAAGGATGGGCCAGGGCCCGCATCCATTGCGATCAGGGCGACGCTTCTGGATCCGAACGTTTTTTTATGAGCTTTGGCGGCGTTACGCTTGTCGACACCGATACCGGCATGAAGGAAGTTTTGCGCCGCAGCTTCCTCCAGCGTCGAGAGAATGCCCGATGGGCCAAGATCAAAAGCATGGTTGTTAGCCAAAGCCAGGCTATTGAAGCCCAACTCCTTTAACGCGGGTAAAACCTCCGGCGCTGCGGCGCCGAAATAGGAGCCCTTGAGCGGCCACCCACCATGACGACCATGGATCGTCGTTTCGAGATTGGTAAACGCAACATCGCTTGCCTTGAGAATCTGAGCGATTTCATCAAGTCGCGGGTCGCTTATCGCTCGAAGATCGTGGCGAATGAGCGATTGGCCGGTCACAGCAATGGAAAGGGGTGCGGACATACAGTCGGCCTTTGATTTTTGGGATTGTCGATTGCGCATGCGCCGAGGATGCGCGGAGCGGAGCATGCCTCAGTTCGAAGCGTGTGGTGAAATGTCGATTTGGAACCATTGTTCGCTCAGCCGCTTCAATGTTCCGTCTCGCGTGGCGTCGTCGATGGCACTGTCGAACGCCGCGAGGAGTTCGCGATCGTCCTTCCGGAGCCCGACGCCAACGCCGGGTCCCCACAAGCCACCGGAGAGCTGTGGGCCGTACAACATCGCGATCCCCCCGTCCTTGCTGTCTAGAAAGGCTTTCCAGGTGAAATAATCGGCGAGGCCGCCGTCGATGCGCTCAGCCACGAGATCGAGATGCATGCTGTCCTGAGAGTCGTAGCTTCTGATCGTCGCAACTTTGCCGAACAATTCGTTGAGCACCGCTTCCGAATTCGATGATCGCAGGACGCCGAGGTTTTTGCCGGTGAGCGCCGCTCTAAGCTGATCGATGACTGCCTGCTTTGGCGTGTCAATGTTCGTGAGATTAAGCTTGATTGCCGTGTCGGTGGGCGGAAGATTCACATCCTTGCGTATGACGAGCTGGTTGAAGCCTCCGGCATAGGGCCTGGAAAAAGCGATCGATTTCTTCCGCTTCTCGGTTATCGCCATGCCGGAGATGATGGCATCGAACTTTCCAACGGTTAGGGCCGGTATGATTCCGTCCCAGTCCTGGGGCACGAAAGTGCATTCGACATTCATGCGCCGGCAGAGATCGCGAGCAACATCGATGTCAAAGCCGGCCAGCTCGCCCTCGGCATTGATTGCATTCCAAGGCGGCGAAGCACCTTCAGAGGCGATAGTGAGTGTCTTCCTGTCCATCGCTCCTAAGTTGTTGGCGCAGATGACAAGAGCACATAGGGCAAGCAGGAATGTTCGTTTCACGAGATAATCCTTTCATCGTTGGGTTTGACTGTGGTGTTCCGGAGATCAGGTTCCGCGCCAAGTTTCGTGGGTGCGAACGCTGGCTTTGGCATGCGCTCCTTGATGCCGGTAGCGTTTGCATTGGGCTGCTTGCTTGGTCGCGCCCAGTACATTTCAAGGATCTGGAACGCTTGCGTGATCAGGAGAGTGAGCAGCAGATAAAGAGCGCCCGCGACAATGAAGACCTCGTATGGCGCGAATGTCTCGGAAACGAGCTGCCGGGCGAGGCCGGTTATCTCAAGCAGGGTGATGGTGCTGGCGAGGGAACTTGCTTTCAGCATCCCAATCACCTCGTTTACATAAGCTGGAAGAGCGATGCGGATCGACAGCGGAAACACGATCAGCCGCGCCGTATGGTAGCCGGACAAACCCAAGGCTTTCGCCGCTTCCACCTGTCCACGCGGAACCGCCTGGATTCCACCGCGGAGGACCTCCGTGGTATGGGCGGTGCTATTCAAGGTGAACGCAATAAATGCGCACCAGAATGGTTCTCGCATCACTGTCCAGAGAAAGCTCTGGCGGACGAGGGGAAGCTGTCCGATCCCGTAGTAAATCAGGAAAAGCTGTACCAGCAGCGGCGTGCCGCGGAAGGCATAGGTATATGCCAGGACCGGTGCAGAGGCCCACGGATTGGATGACGCACGCAGGAAGGCGAGCGGGATCGAGATCACAAAACCTGCAGCAAGCGCCGCGAACGTGAGAGCCAAAGTGAGAACGAGGCCGCGGGGAAGGGTGAGAAGCGCTTCAAGTGCGATGGCGGTATTCATCGCTTCAACCTTTCGCCAGGGGGAGAGAGTACCGACGCTCAATCAGCCTGAACGAAAGCAGGGAAAGGCTTGTCAGGGTAAGATAGATCGCAGATGCGGCGAGGTAGAAGGGAAGGGGAGCGCGCAACGAGCCAGCCCCTATATAGGCGACGCGCATGACGTCCGTCAGCCCGACGACGGAGATCAGTGACGTATCCTTTATCAAGGAGATACAAAGATTGCAGAAGGCAGGCAAAGCGATCGGGATCATCTGGGGAATGATAATCAGAAGCCAGAGCTGCCAGCGCGAGAGCCCGAGCGCCATCGCGGCCTCTCGTTGGCCCGGTGCAACTGCATTGATCGCTCCACGAAATATCTCTGCCGCGTATCCACTGAACACGACCGTCAATGCCGTGACGCCGGCCGCGAACGCATTGATCTCGATGTAGCGGCCCACAACCGCGCTCAAGAGGGCTGTTCCCCCGAAATACATGAGAAGGATGATGAGAAGTTCAGGAACACCGCGGATGACGCCCGTGTAGGCCCGCATGCAAGCGGCGCGAGTTCCGGAGAATTGCGATAAGCAATCCTAATATGGTTCCCAGCACACAGCTCAAGAAGAAAACAAGCAGTGTATTTATCAGCCCGAGGAGGAATTGATCTAGGAAGCCGTACAATTAGTCCTCCAGAAAAGTTTAATATTGGACTGGTGATCGCGAACTAAATCGCTATAATTCCGATATAGACACAGTTTTAACCAATGGTCGACGATATATAGTGTTTCAACCAGCGATTAACATTGCGCTTATCCGAAAATATACTTTGACTTGCCGTAGTCAATTTATAAGATGCAGGAACTTTCGATAAGCGGAGCTTATGAGCCTTAAGCTGCTCGACTACACCAAGGGGTATTTAATGATGGATATCACTGGCTCCGGAGTGAGGGTTCGCCAGCTTCAGATCTTGCGGGAGGTTATGCGTGCCGGCTCGGAAAGGCTGGCAGCACAGGTGTTGCGAATAACACAGCCGGCGGTCAGCCAAAACATCAAGCAGCTGGAGGAGACGATCGGATTCGCGCTCTTCCGTCGGGAAAACAATAGGCTGATCCCCACCACCAAGGCATGGGAATTTCTGCGCACGATCGATGCGGCCTTTGCCGGTCTTGATCGAATTGGGCCGTCAATCGAATTCTTGCGGAACAACGATACGCGTCTGATCGGCATCGCGGCACCAAGTGCCTTCTCATTCGTAACCTTGCCGAGGGTGGTCAGAAGGATCCGCGAGAAAAGCCGTTCTTACGCAGTTCAGGTGAAAACGGGCACTTACCAGCAGATTGCAGATCATGTGCTAAACGGTCGCGTGGATCTCGGCATCTCGCGATTGCCCGTTGATGAACGCATCCTTGATTGGATGCCGATCGGCTCTGCCACCAACGTATGTCTTTTCCCGGCAAATCACCGATTTAAGACACAGCAGGTTGTCACCGCCGAAGATCTTGTCGGTGAGGCTATTGTCGACATCGATCCACAGTTTGCGTCTCACCAAATGAGCGTCAATGCCCTTCGATATATGGGAACGGCGCCCGAGATCGTCGTGGAATATGACGCCAACGGCCATGATATCGGATATGTCATGGCAGGGATCGGCGTCTCGATTACGAATGAGATTGTCGCGAAGGAATATGCCAATTTCGGCGTCGAGTTCCGACCGTTCCAGCCAGGAGCGGTATATCACTATGTCGTTGTCTGGCAAAAAGATCGAAAGATGAGTGATAGCCTTAGATTTGCAGTGGAACAGATCGCTGTGGCTGCGGGAGATCGGGCTGCATAAATCTCAATCAAGTTGCAGGTGCAACCACGCCGCCCGTTTCTCAGTGTGAGTTTAGTGCAGCCGCCCACTCGGGGTTCACTGGGCGATGTTACCCGAGCTTCAACTTCTCGATGATTTCCGGACCGAACTCGTATTGCCAAGCCGTTCCACGCCCTGCCGAATTCTTCACGATCGTTTCCCGAAGAATGCCGCGTGCAACGAGCGGATCAATCGATTCCTTCACCGTGTTGCGCGTCATTCCCGTCACTTCCTTGATGTTCGCGAGGGTAAGCTTCTCGTGCCGCTGGTGCATCAGGTAGAGCACCGTCATCATGCCGACCTGCTTCAGGCGCGACTGCGGCGTCTCTCCTTCGACCGGTTTGTCGAGAACTTCCTCCAGGGTGAGGGCCGAAAACCGTTGGGCCTGCAATTCCGGCTTGCGTGTGCTTGTCATCGGTCAAACTATAAGATATTTGATAGTATAACGAGTCGCGAAGTCGCGAGCCGATCGGCTCCGAGGTGCGGCGCACCGGTGAAGGGTGGTGATCATGATAAAGGCTCTCTTGAAGGCATTCGTTGCTACAGCCAGTCTAGCGTCAACCTCTCTCGTTTTCGATAGTAAAGGCCGCGCGGATGACTGGGGATGCGAGGTTATCCTCTGCCTTTCCAACCCTGGAGGCGCGACGCAATACGCAGAATGCCGGCCACCGGTCGAAAAGCTCTGGCGCGAACTCGCGAAAGGGCATTCATTTCCGAGCTGCAGCGGGGTGGGTTTCCAGGCTTCTCGGCCGCGATATGAGCCCTACTATTGCGATGCGGGCTACCGGCTGACGACTCGCTACGGCGATCGCGGGCAGGAGGCGAGTTGTGTCTCGACGACGCCGCAGACCGTTGCCAGCAGTGAGTGCTACTCCCACGGAGGCAATGCGGGATTCTCTTCCAGTTGGCATTGGAATGGCGGAGGACGTCAATGCCAGCGCTATGTGACTATACGGCCCCATGTCCGCTCGCAACCGCATTACATCGATGTGACGATCGACGGGGTTGGACGCCAAAGGGTGTGGTACTGAGCATGCCCGTCTCCTTTATAGATCTCGCACAGACTTGCGCGCCGCTTATTGCGGTCGAGACTCTAGCAGGCGTGGTGAGCCTCGAGAGCCGCTTCGCCGCCTACAACATTCGCATCAACAGCGGCGCGCCGCTCGCCAGGCAGCCGAAGTCGAAGGCCGAGGCGATCGAGGTTGCGACGGCACTCGCCGCAGAGCGGCAAGACATTCAGCTGGGCCTCGGTGGGGTAGGGATAGAAGAGCTTCGGAAGCTGAAGCTCTCGATCTCCGACGCGTTCGACCCGTGCCTGAACCTTCAAGGCACCGCCGTGCTGCTCGATGGCTACTATCGGCTCGCTATCAAGGCTGGCGCCGAACCGAATCTTGCCGAGCAGGTGATGCTGCAATCCTGGTACGGGCGGGACGATCCCTCTGTCGGCGCCATGGTCAAGTACGACGAGCAGGTCCGCCAGGAAGTCAAGCGCCTCCGCAAAACTCTCGCGATGCTGACGATCGAAGATGGTGGGGAGGGCAGGAGGTCGAACGAAACAACGGCTGTCGATGTCGCCGTCGAAGCCCAGAGCGATGATCCACCCGTCGATCAGACCGCGTCCCCGCCGACATGGGATGTTTTCAGTTCGCGACGGAAATCTTCCGTCCTCGTGTTTCAGAACAGTCAAATGGAGCAGAGTGAATGACTTTAAGTTCCCGTATCCGCCCGATTGCCGCCTCCAGCCTCATGGCCGCAGCCATCGTGATCACCCTAGTCGAGCCGGCCTTTGCACAAGCCGCCGGCATCGAGACCGTGTTGCAGAACATTGTCGATATGCTGACCGGCAATATCGCCAAGCTGCTGGCGGTCATCGCGGTGATCGTGATCTGCATCGCCTGGATGTTCGGTTACATGGACCTGAGAAGGGCAGGCTTCTGGATCATCGGCATCGGCGGCATCTTCGGCGCGACCGAACTCGTCAACACCATCGTCGGGAGCTGACGGGATGACGAATGCGCGGCCGGCGCTCGAGGAAGACACCCTGTTCATCGCCTGCACCCGACCGGCGATGATTGCCGGGGTCACGATGGAGGCCATGGGCATGAACATCATGCTCACGACCATTCTCTACATCGTCGCCGGTTCGATTGCCTACTTGGCTGTCGGCGTTGTCTTTCATTTCGTGTTCCGAACGCTGGTCAAGCACGACCACAACATGTTCCGCATCCTGCTGGCCTGGGTGGAGACGCGCGGGCGGTCGCGGAACAGCTCCTATTGGGGCGGGGCGACCGTGTCGCCGCTCAGGGTCGCCCGCCGTTTCGATGAAAGGGATCTCGCCATTGCCTAGCATTGCGACGCTTAAAGCTCGGGAACTCGGTCCGGAGACCTTCATCCCCTATGTCCGTCACGTCGACGAGTCGACCGTCGCGCTCGACTCCCGCACGCTGATGGTGATGGTCGCGCTCGAAGGCGTCTCCTTCGAGACCGCGGATATTCTCGATTTGAACGCCCTCCATCGCGACCTCAATACGTTCTATCGGAACATCGCCGACGAGCGGCTTTCCTTGTGGACCCATCTCATCCGCCGCCGGGACAGCGACTATCCCGAGGGCGCCTTCGGGACACCTTTCTCGGCCGCGCTCAACGACAAATACCGCGCGCGCATGGTGCGCGATGACCTGTTCCGCAACGACCTCTATCTGACGATCCTCTGGTCTCCAGCTCTCGATCCCACTGAGAAGGCAGCGAAGCTGTTGTCGCGGCTGCGACGGTCCCGTCGGGCGGGTGTCGAACTGGATGAGGAAGCTCTCAAGCAGCTTCGGGACAAGCTCATAGACGTCACCGCGGCGTTGAACCGCTTCGAGCCGCGCGTGTTGTCGCTCTACGAACACGATGGCCTCATGTTCTCGGAACCGAGTGAGGTGCTGCACCAGATCGTCGGCGGACGCCGGGAGCCGATCCCGTTAACAGAGGGGCGCATCGCCTCGGCAATCTACTCTGATCGCGTCATTGTCGGCCGCGAAACGATCGAAATCCGCCACGAGGCAACAAGCCGCTATGCCGGCATGCTGAGCTTCAAGGAATATCCGGCCCGAACCAGGACAGGCATGCTCGACGGCGTGCTCACCAGTCCCTTCGAGCTCATCCTGTCACAATCCTTCTCCTTCGTCTCGAAGGCGGACGCCCGCGCGGTCATGGGCCGCAAGCAGAACCAGATGGTCAGCAGCGGTGACAAGGCGGCCTCGCAGATCGAGGAGCTCGACGAGGCCATGGACGATCTGGAGTCCAACCGGTTCGTGCTCGGCGAGCACCATCTGACACTCTCCATCTTTGCTTCATCCGTGAAGGACCTGACCGACAATCTCGCCAAGGCGCGCGCCAGTCTGACCAGCGGCGGCGCCGTCGTCGCGCGCGAGGATCTCGGCCTCGAAGCGGCCTGGTGGGCGCAGTTGCCCGGCAACTTTCGCTATCGCGCCCGGTCCGGGGCGATCACGTCACGCAACTTTGCCGCGTTGTCGCCCTTCCATTCCTATCCGATCGGCCAGAAGGACGGCAACGAATGGGGACCGGCCGTCGCTTTGCTCAAGACGGCTTCGGGCTCGCCATACTACTTCAATTTCCACTACGGCGATCTCGGCAACACCTTTGTCTGCGGGCCGTCAGGCGCCGGTAAGACGGTGCTCCTCAACTTCATGCTGTCACAGCTGGAAAAACACGATCCGCATGTGGTGTTTTTCGACAAGGACAGGGGAGCCGATCTCTACGTGCGCGCCGCCGGCGGCACCTATCTGCCCCTCAAGAACGGCATTTCTACCGGCTGCGCCCCCTTGAAGGCCCTTGATCTCACGCCGGAGAACAAGGTGTTCCTCACCCGCTGGGTCGGCAAGCTCGTCGTCTCGGCCTCGCGGGAACTGACCGTGACTGAACTCCGCGACATTGCGTCCGCCATCGACGGGCTCGCCGACCTGCCGGTCGAGCGTCGGACGATCGGCGCGCTCAGGACTTTCCTCAACAACACCGATCCGGAAGGGATTGCCGCACGGCTGCGGCGATGGGAGAGGGGAGGGCCGCTCGGCTGGGTCTTCGACAACACCATCGAGGACATCGGCTTCGGCGAATTTGGCCTCAGTGGCAAGTTCGTCGGTTATGACATGACTGACTTCCTCGACAACGAGGAGATCCGCACGCCGCTGATGGCCTATCTCTTCCATCGCGTCGAGCAATTGATCGACGGTCGCAGGATCATCATCGTCATCGACGAGTTCTGGAAGGCGCTCCAGGACGAAGGCTTTCGCGATCTTGCCCAGAACAAGCTCAAGACCATCCGCAAGCAGAATGGGCTCATGCTCTTCGCCACGCAGAGCCCACGCGACGCGATCATCTCGCCGATCGCGCACACAATTATCGAGCAATGCCCGACGCAGATCTTCCTGCCGAATTCCCGTGGCGATCGCGGCGACTATGTCGACGGCTTCAAGCTCACCGACCGCGAATACGAGCTGATCGCGCGCGAACTCTCCGTCGAGAGCCGGCGGTTCGTGTTGAAACAGGGCCACAACAGCGTCGTCGCCGAGTTGAACCTCAGCGGTTTCGATGACGAACTCGCCATCCTTTCCGGCCGGACTGCCAATGTCGAGCTTGCCGACGCGATCCGTGCGGAGGTCGGCGACAACACTCAGAACTGGCTTCCGATTTTCCAGCAAAGAAGGAGTGCGAGCTGATGGCTTCCTATCGACTTCACGGTATAGCCCTTGCGGCGGCGCTCATCCTTTCCGCAGGCACTGCGGCAGGGCAGGGAATTCCGGTGATCGACCAGACGGCGATCGCCAAGCAGATCGAGAGCATCGCGCAGTTGAAGTCACAACTCGACGCGCTCAATCAGCAGATCGAGCAAGCACAGCAGCTCTACGGCTCGCTCAACAAGCTGACCGATATGGCGGATGTCGCAAGCGTCCTCAACGATCCGGCCATCCGCAAGGCCTTGCCGGCAGACTTCGATGCCATCGAGGGGCTGTTCACGGGCAATGACACCGGCATCTTCGGGGGCTCGGCCTCAAAATTCCTCGAGGGCAATACGACCTATCGGACCAGTGCTGACGACTTTTATGCGCAGGAGCTTTCCCGCATTCAGAACAAGAATGCCGGGCAGATGAGCCTCGGACAGCAGATTTACGATGCCGCGACCAAACGGATCGACGGTATAGACCAGTTGCGCGAGAAGATATCGACAGCGAGCGATGTCAAGGATATCGCCGACCTCCAGGCGCGACTTCAAGCCGAGACGGCGTTCGTGCAGACCGACGTCCTGCGCATGGAAGGCTTGCGGATGGTGCAGCAGGCCCAGGCGCAGGTCGAGGAACAGCGCAAGGCCGAGGACTGGCGCCAGCGCATGGACGCAATGGGAGCCGCTCTGCAATGAGGCTGCACTTTCTTTCTGTTGTTCTCATCGTTCTCACCGCTTGCTCCAAGGAATTCGAGCGCGTCTATACCGTCGATGACCTGATGGCCGACAAAGCGCTACTTGCCGACGTGATCGGCAAATGCCGCCGCAATCCGGGTGAGTTGGGCAACACTCCGAATTGCCAAAACGCTGCGGCCGCAGATTTCAGGGCACGTCTTGAACGCAGGTAAGGGGCGCTCGGAGGTAAAAACCGTGTATCAAGTCTTCGCCTTTGTCGACGGACAGTTCAAGGCACCGCTCGAGAACTTCATTGCCTCGGGAACGTCGAACATCGCCGAGTGGGTCGCTGGCCCGCTGACGGCAGCGGTCACCCTTTACGTGGTGCTCTATGGCTATCTCGTGCTGCGAGGTTCCGTCCAGGAGCCGATCCTCGATTTCGCCTTCCGCGCAATCAAGCTCGCCATCATCGTCATGCTGGTGAAGAACGCCAGCGAATACCAGACCTACGTCACCAACATCTTCTTTGACGTCCTTCCGCGCGAAATCTCCCAAGCGCTGAATACCGGCATGAGGCCAAACGCTTCGACCTTTGACGGCCTACTCGACAAGGGACAACAGTGCGCCAAAGAGATCTGGGCGCGTGCCTCCTGGCCTATCGACATCGTCAGCGGCACCAGCGGCATGCTCGTGATCGGCGCAAGCTTCATTGTCGCCGCTATAGGGTACATCGTCTCGCTCTATGCCAGGCTGGCGCTTGCCATCGTGCTGGCGATCGGCCCGATCTTCGTGGCGCTCGCGATGTTCCAGTCGACGCGGCGCTTCACAGAAGCCTGGATCGGGCAGCTTGCGAACTTCGTGATCCTGCAAGTGCTCGTCGTCGCCGTCGGCTCGCTGCTGATCACCTCAGTTGACACGACCTTTTCGGCGATCAATGGCTATAGCGATGTGCTGATGCGGCCGATCGCGCTCGGCGCCATCTGCTTCGCCGCCCTCTACGTCTTTTACCAGCTTCCTGGCATCGCCTCGGCACTTGCCGCGGGCGGGGCGACGTTGACTTACGGTTATGGTGCGACGCGTGAAGCGCACGAGAGCATGCTTGCCCGTGCCACCTCACATGGCTTCCGTGCCGCTGGCCGCGGAGTTCGCGCGGTCGGACGGACATTCAGATCGAAAGGCTCCAGCTCATGACGCCCTTCGCACGAACAAGAAGAAGGCCTTTCACGGAATGATCAAACCAATATTGCTGTTATGTGTGGCGGCTGCTCTCAGCGGCTGCGCATCGATGACTTATCCGCTCGCAAAGTGCGACGGATATTCGCGCCGGCCGCTCAATCGCTCGATGTGGCAGTGGAAGGACAATAGCAACCTCAAACAGAAACATTCGGATGCGCGCCCGGCAACCTCGTCGCGTGTGGCCACTGCCTATGCCGAAGAGGGGAGGGAGGCGGCAGCCTTCACCAGTTTCGACATCGATGCCTCGTACCGTCGCTGCGAGGGGTAGCACCATGGTTTCGACGGACGATCTCAAGAGCTATTTCGAGAAGACACGGCGTTTCGATCAGGATCGCCTGCTCCAGGTGGAGCGATCGAACCGCATCGCCTGGTCGATTGCCATCGGTGCCAGCATCATCGCCGGTGCCTCGATCTTCGCGATTGCGGGGCTTACGCCGCTCAAGACCGTGGAACCCTTTGTCATCAGGGTCGACAATTCGACCGGCATCGTCGATGTCGTCTCGGCTCTGACGTCGACGGCCGGCACCTATGACGAAGCCGTCACTAAATACTTCGCAGCCAAATATGTTCGCGCCCGGGAAGGCTATGTCTGGAGTGAGGCGGAAGAGAATTTCCGGTCGATCGCGCTGTTGTCGACGCAAGCAGAGCAGACTCGGTTCGCGGCGCTCTATCGTGGCAGCAACCCCGAATCGCCGCAGAACATCTACGGTCGCGGCGCGACCGCCAAGGTTAACATCGCCTCGATCTCGCTGATCAACCGGAACGTCGTTTCGGTTCGTTACATGCGCACGATCACCCGCGGCGATGACGTCCGCACGACCCACTTGGTTGCGACGCTCACCTTTACCTATGCCAACGTCCCCATGTCGTCGACGGATCGGCTGGTAAATCCCCTCGGATTTGCCGTCAGCGAATACCGGGCCGATCCGGAGGCGGTCAACTGATGCGAAACACAATCATCCTGACCCTGCTCCTTACCGGAGCCGCATCGGCGGCGTTCGCCCTGGAAATCCCGCGCGGCGCATCGCAGGACAGCCGCGTTCGCTTTGTCGATTACCAACCCTACAACATCACCCGCATCGTCGGTTCGTTGCGCTCGTCGGTGCAGGTCGAGTTCGCGGCGGACGAGGAAATTGCTCATGTCGCTCTCGGCAATAGCGTTGCATGGGAGGTGGCGCCCGCCGGCAACATCCTCTTCCTGAAACCGCGCGAGCACCAGCCCGTTACCAACATCTCCGTCGTGACGACGCGTAGGGACGGGTCCACGCGCAGCTACCAGATGGAGCTGACGGTCCGAGACGGGACGGTCGAGGTCGGCCAGAACACCTATTTCTATGTCAAATACCGATACCCGGCCGACGAGGCCGAACGCCGGCGGCAGGCGGCCGCGGCGCGCGCGCTCGCAACTCAGGCGAAGGAGGCCGACAATGTGTTGGCTCTGCACGAATCCTCCGGGCCTCGGAACTGGCGTTACTCCGCACAAGGCGCGCAGGCGCTCGAGCCGCAAAGCGTCTACGACAACGGCAAGATCACCACCTTTGCCTTTATCGGAAATCAGGAAATGCCGGCAATCTACATCGAGAACTCCGATGGCTCGGAAAGTCTCGTTCCAAAGTCAGTCGACGGCAATCTGGTAATGGTCCACGCCATCAGCCGGAAGTTCATCTTGCGCAAGGGAGGGGACGTGCTCTGCGTCTTCAACGAGGCTTACGACCTTATCGGCATCAATCCCGGCACCAACACGACCTCGCCCTCCGTTGAGCGCGTCGTGAAAACCGGAACCACAGCGCAGTAGGGGATTGTCATGGTTCAGCAAGACGAGAACCGCATACCGGGCGAACGCGCCGAGACAGTCACCGGCAGGCGGATCGACAACAATCCCGCCCTGAAGCGCGGCGCAGTGGCAATCGCCGTTGTTGCCTTTGTCGCCTTCGCCCTTTGGTCGATGAGTGGTGAAAGGAAAAAGCAGGAAAGCGCCCCAGCCGAGCGGGTGGTCATTCGCCAGACCACAGACTTCGAACCCGCCAAGGAGAAGCTGGAACCGGTTCTGGCAATACCGGAGGTGAAGCTGCCGACGCCGGTCGTAGCCGAGGAGGTCAAGAAGGAAGATCCGTTGCTTGACTCGGCGCGTCGTGCGCCCGTCATGGCCTATAGCGGACAGAAGAATCCAACCGCGCGCCGGGAGAACAATGAAACGGCTGCGTCGCCGAATTCCAGCTACCTGCCGCTCGATGCCAATTTCATGAGCCAAAATAACCAGACCAATAGTGACGAGCAAAGGTTCAACGGATTGCTGAGACCGACGCAGCTCGAGGGCTCACGCGCCGGCACGCTCGGCAACCGCGATTTCATCGTCGCGATGGGGACATCGATCCCCTGCGTGCTGGAAACAGCGCTGGCGTCCGATCAACCGGGCTTCACCAGTTGCGTCATCAACCGCGACGTCCTCTCGGACAATGGCCGGGTCGTCCTGATGGAAAAGGGTACCCAGGTCGTCGGTGAATATCGCGGCGGGCTTCAGCGCGGGCAAAAGCGGCTGTTCGTTCTGTGGAACCGGGCAAAAACGCCGAAAGGGGTCATCGTCACCCTCGCGTCACCTGCCACCGACGCTCTCGGCCGCGCCGGCATGGACGGCTATGTCGAGATCCATTGGTGGGAGCGGTTCGGCAGCGCGCTCCTCCTCTCCATCGTTGGCGACGCGACGAGCTATGCAAACAGCCGCCTGCAGGACAGCGACGTCGACGCCCAGAACACCTCGAGCGCCGGCCAGCGGGCCGCCGCGATTGCGGTCGAACAATCGATCAACATTCCTCCCACGCTCCTGAAGCACCAGGGAGAACTCGTCTCGATCTTTGTTGCCCGCGACCTCGACTTTTCCGGTGTGTACAGGCTCCGCCTGACCGAGCCAAGGAACCGAATTCTCGACCGGGCGGTTCTGGGAGACTTCAGACCGCCATCGACGTTGGTGACGAAGTAGGGTTGGGGCGATGACCGAGGGGCCTGACGCGACTGTGGTGCGTGAACTGCTCTTTCCGTTCGCGCCGTTCCTGGATGACAGGTCGCTCTACGAAGTGATCGTCAATCGGCCCGGGCAAGTATTAACGGAGGGCGCCGGCGGATGGCGGACCCATGATGTGCCGGAGCTTACCTTCGAAAAGCTGATGCGCCTTGCCCGGGCCGTGGCCAGTTTCTCCCATCAATCCATCGATGTAACGCGACCAATCCTGTCGGCGACGCTGCCGAGTGACGAACGGATCCAGATCGTGATTCCGCCTGCGACCACCAGGAACACTGTCAGCATCACCATCCGAAAGCCGTCGTCGGTCACATTCACGCTCGACGATCTGGAGGAGAGGAAGTTTTTCGCCGAGACGCGAGCAGCCAACGAAGGCACGCCCACGCGCGAGGAGAATTTGCTGGCGCATTACCGCGCCGGTCGATTCAAGGATTTTCTGCGGGAAGCCGTCATTGCGCGGAAAAACATCATCATCTCGGGCGCGACCGGATCGGCCAAGACGACGCTCTCGAAGGCGCTGATCAAGCACATCCCGGAGCAAGAGCGGATCATTTCGATCGAGGACACCCCTGAACTGGTTATTCCCCAGCCCAACCACGTGCGCCTGTTCTATTCGAAAGGCGGCCAGGGACTTTCAGGCGCTGGTCCTAAAGACTTACTGGAATCGTGCCTTCGCATGCGGCCGGACCGCATTCTGCTGCAGGAGCTGCGCGATGGCACGGCCTTCTCTTATGTCCGCAATGTCAATTCCGGTCACCCAGGATCAATAACCACGGTGCATGCAGATTCCGCCGAGCTCGCCTTCCAGCAGTTGACGCTTCTCGTGAAGGAATCGGAAGGGGGTCGTAATTTAGATCGTGAAGACATCGATAAACTGTTGAGGGTTTCGATCGACGTCATTGTTCAGTGCAAGCGAATGAACGGGCAGTTCCGCGCAGCAGAAATCTATTTTCGGGTTTGACAATTTTGTATTTCCGTCGGCGCCAACAACAGAACGAAGCGCTTAAAAGGGGACTCGCGGCTTCGTGTCGGCCGGCAGCATGTGCTGGACGGACTTGAAGCCGCATTCCTTGGCCATGCGGCTCTTGGAGCCGACATAGGCGTGGCTTGCCGGATCGTCGCCGATGATGATGACCGCAAGTCCGGGCTTGAAGCCGCTTCCTTCTCCAACGCCACGGCCGCAGTCTTCACCGCGTCAATCACGGAAGCGACAACCCGCTTCCCATCGATAATGGTGGCCGTCATCGATCAGCCCATGCGCTCCGAAGCGAAGGAGCCCGGGCTTGCCGGGAAGACGACGGTGCGGTTGCCGTTGATGAAGGTGCGATGATGAATGTGCGCGTGCACGGCGCGGGCCAGCACCTGGCTTTCGACGTCGCGACCGATCGAGACGTAGTCTTCGGCCGACTGCGCATGGGTGATGCGGGCGATGTCCTGCTCGATGATCGGACCTTCGTCGAGATCCGCGGTAACATAGTGCGCCGTCGCGCCGATCAGCTTCACGCCGCGCTCATAGGCCTGCTTGTAGGGATTAGCGCCCTTGAATGACGGCAGGAAGGAGTGGTGGATGTTGATGATCTGGCCGGACATCTTCTGGCAGATGGCATCGGACAGGATCTGCATGTAGCGGGCCAGCACGATCAGCTCCGTGCCGGTCTGCTCGACCACGTCCATCATGCGGGCCTCCGCCTGGGCCTTGTTGGCCTTGGTGACGGGAATGTGATGGAATGGGATGTCGTGGTTGACGACAACCTTCTGGTAGTCGAAGTGGTTGGAAATGACGCCGACGATGTCGATCGGCAGCGCGCCGATCTTCCAGCGGTAGAGCAGGTCGTTGAGACAATGGCCGAAGCGCGACACCATCAACAACACCTTCATGCGGTTTTCGCTCTCGTGGAATTCGTATTCCATCTCGAAGGGGACGGCGACGGCGGCGAAATCAGCGCTGATCGCCGAACCGGAAAGCCCCTCTTCGGAAATGAAGCTGACGCGCATGAAGAACCTGCCGGTATCGAGGTCGTCGAACTGCGAGCTGTCGATGATGTTGCAGCCCTTCTCGGCCAGATAGCTCGAAATCGCCGCAACGATGCCGCGCGTCGATTTGCAGGATACGGTGAGTACATGGGTGGTCATGACTGTCCTCAGTCGAACCGCCATCGAGCGGTCTATTCAAGTTGATATTGACAGGGTGGGGGGGATCAGGCGGCGAGCAGTTGTTTCAGCTTGACCTCCGGTGCGGCGAGCGCTGCCGGATCTGGATGACGGCCGGCGGCAATCAGCATCTCGGCGAGCCGGATATCGCGAGCGATCGCGTTGCCCGGTCCGACGCCGCTCGCGGCAAGCAGGCGGCCATCGGCGTCAAGATGAAAGAGGATGAACGCCTCGGTCGACAGATTGCGTCGAACCGTCGTTACAGCCCCCTCGGCAAGCCCCGCGATCTGCAGCGTCAGGTCGTACTGATCCGACCAGAACCACGGCACAGCGGCGCTGGTTTCTTGTGCGCCCATCATGTTGGCGCCGGCAAGCGCGCCCTGCTCATGCGCATTGCGCCAGGACTCTAGCCGGATACGCCGACCGCCGTAGTGACCGATTGGAAAGGAGCAACAGTCCCCGGCCGCGAAGATATCGGGATCGCTTGTTTGCAGATGCTGATCGACCGCGATGCCGTTGTCGATGACAAGACCGGCCGCATCGGCGAGCGCCACATTCGGAATCGAGCCGATACCGAGGACCAGAAGGTTGGCCGCAATCACCCGGCCGTCTTCCAGCGAGATGCGCACGTCACTCGACCGTTCATTGATCGCGGCTATTTTGATACCGAAGAGAAGCTCCACGCCCGCGCCGCGATGGCGGTTGCAGACCACCTCGGCGATTTCGGCTGGGACGCCGCGGGTAAGAACGCGCGGCAGGCCTTCGAGAATCGTGACGCTTGCGCCGAGTTTTCGGGCGCTAGCGGCAAGCTCCAGGCCGATGAAACCGCCGCCGATGATCGCAATATGGTTGCCTTCGGCCATGTGCGGGCGGATGGCCGAGGCATCGCCATAGCTGCGCAGGACGCGGATGCGGCCGTCCGAGCACGGCGCCGCCGGCAGTTCCCGTGCACTGGCACCAGTGGCCAGAAGAAGCTTGTCGTACGGAAGCCGGGAGCCGTTCGAGAGTGCTACGTTTCTTCCGTTCCTGTCGATTGCAGTCACCGACTCCCCGATCACTATCCGGATGCGCTCCGCCTCGAAGTGGGCGGCATCGGCAACGAAAGTCGGCCGGGCGCCCGCGACGATGGCATCCTTGGAGAGTGGTGGCCGCTCGTAGGGCAAGAGCGGTTCCGTACCGACGAGTGTGACTGCGCCGTCGAAACCCCGTTCACGCAGCGCAAAGGCTGCGCGTGCGCCGCATTCCCCGGCGCCTACGATGACAAAAGAGGACATGACCAAGCCTCGCATGTGAGAGAGAAAGTAAAACGCGGTCCGACCGGATGCTTCAGCCCGGCAGTTCGACCAGCACCGCCCCATCCTCGACGCGCGCGGCGTAGACGCTGAGGTTCTTGCATGCCGGCAAGCGCTTGGCCTCGCCGGTGCGGTAGTCGAAGATGCCGGAATGCTTGGGGCATTCGATCTCGTAGTCCATGACGAGTCCATCGGCGAGGTGAACCGCCTCATGGGTGCACAGCCCATCGGTGCAGAAGACCTCGTCGTCCGAGGAGCGATAGAGCGCATAGGTTCGGCCGGAGTGGTCGAAGCGGCGCGCTCCTTCCTGTTCGATATCGTCGAGGCGGCAGGCGGGAATCCAGTTGGTCATGATGTCCTCGTTACTTTGCGGCGGTCGCCGCATTGGCGCGGGCCTTACGTTTTTCATATCGTGCCTGCATCCGCGCATCGCTTTCCTTGGTCCCGTCGTGCCAGGTACCGAGCCACTTGTCGAAAGGCACAAGGCCGTCGCCGTAGTTCACCTCGAAAAACTTGTGATGCAGGTAATGGGTATAGGCGTGGCTGTCGATCGCCGCCTCCGCGCCCAGTTCGATCTTGTCGAAACCAAGATGGCCGACGACCGCCCCGAAACCCGAATAGTGCAACTGATAGATCGCAAGAATGGGGTTCGACGGGATGATAAGGTGGATGAGCGCGGCGGAAAAATAGAGCAGTTGCTCCACCGGATGCATCGACAGCGATGACCAGGGCGACGGATTGACCGAGTTGTGGTGGACGGAATGGATCCAGCGATAAAGCGGGGCCCAGTGAATCAGCCGGTGGATCGCGAAGAAATGCGCCTCATGGAAAATCGGCATGACAAGCGCGATACCGAACAGGTACCAGGGCTTCGCGGCAAAGGACACCCACGGCACGAGCCCATTTGCATAGGCATAGAGGATGCCGACCTCCAGTGCCGTCCAGATCGGAAGAGCCATGCCGAAGGTCCGGATGATGCCGTCAGCATTCTGGCTGTTGAAGAGGAAGGCCGGGTTCTTGTTGTCGCCGGGAAACTTGCCATTGTACTTGAAACGGTTGTCCTGGGCGCGAAGGATATACAGGCGCAGTTCGAAGGCACCGTAAAAGAGGAAAACGGCAACGCAGTTGACGAGGAAGAGCCGCAGGATCCACGCAAAGTGGAAGGTTTTCAGGACCTCCGCTTCCGGCACGATGAAATGCCAATAGGCGACAGCCGAGGCGGCGAAGAGCACGTTCCACGGCAGGAAATAGTGTGGCAGCCATTTCAGGAAAGCCAGCGGCTTCGGAGGTAGGGTGAAGACGGGGGCGGTCTCGATCCGTCCGTCGGGAGCCCAATCGCCCCGCTTGTTGCGTTTGCCAAAGGTCAGGTCATCCATCGGGGTCTCCGTCAGATCGATTGGGCGAGAGTGGAGAAGCGTTCGAAGGCGGCGTCATCCATGTCCACCTGATGCTTCGTTTCGGGGTAGGCGCCGCTGGCGACATCGGCAGCAAATGCGCGGAAGGCTTCAACGCGTTTCGTCTGCAGCTCGGCCAGGAGGGCGACGAAATCGGCGTATCGTTTGGCATGGCGGGGATAATGGTTGGCATGCGTGCCAAGCACGTCCGAGGAGAAGAGATATTGCGTGTCGCAAGCCGAACCGCAGCCCATTCCCATGGTGATCATCGGCGTGTTGCGGGTGATGTAGTCGGCGAGGCGCACTGGCACCACTTCGACCTCGATCGCTGCGGCACCAGCATTCTCGAGATCCCTCACGGCGCGCAGTACACGCAGCGCTTCCTCCGCTGTCCTGCCGATTGCCCGGAAATTTGTCCATGTGCCACGGTTCGGCACGAGCCCGACATGACCGGTCACCGGTACGCCTTCCCGCGCCATCGCTTCGATGAAATAGGGAGAATGCGAACAATAGATGGAGTCGGCGCCGCGCTTCAGCATCTGAAAACCGAGACGGATTGCTTCTTGCTGCGATGAAACGGCACCGTGCGGCATGCCCACCGACAGGAAGGCAAACGGCACGGCCGAGCGAATGGTTTCGAGATTATGGTCCGGTTCGCAGGACAAGATGGTAATCCCGCACTCCACCGCTGCCGCGGCTTCCTCAGCATTGTCCACATGCAGTTGGAGCCACTTGCGCGAGCCTTTTTGGCTTTGCAGGTCATGGACCGTGGTGCGTCTTGTCATCAGATCCCCCCTCGATTTGTGGGGCGATCATAGTCTGCAGGTCGAGCATCCGCTGCTGGTTTGTTGATCAAATCAGATCAAGCACTCGGTGTCAGAGATTTTCCCGAGTGATCGTAACGAACCGGATCGGATCGTTGGCGACCGGCTCGCTGACAAGGCCGAGGCGGGCGAGCATCAGATCAAGCGCGCGGCGCGCCTGGGCCTCTGGCGCCTGGTCCAGGACGACGGACATGACTCCGTCCCGCAAGGCGGCTGCACTTCGCTCGGTAAGTTCATGGCCGACGAAGAAGATGTCCCGGCCGCGCGGTTGCTTGCGTAGGACCGATGCGAGCGAGGAATTGGCGCCGCCCGCATTGTAGAAGCCCACCAGATCCGGCCACGCCTTGAGCGCCTCTGCCAGCATTTCGGCGCTGCGTATGGCCTCGTCCTGCCCAAAGAGAACAGCGGCGAATTCCATTCCGTCGCGCGGGCGCTCCGCGAAATAGTCGGAGAAACCGCGAATGCGGTCGCGGTGAACCTGGTATATCTGGCTGTGACAGAGTGCGACGACCGTACCGTTGCGTGGCTGCATGCTCGAGATAAACAGCCCGGCGCTTCGCCCGGCGGCGTAGTTGTCGATCCCCACATAGCTCGCTTCGATGCTTTCTGCCCGCGTGACGATCTGGATGATCGGAACGCCTTCAGCCTCGACAGAACGAAGCGCGGCGCGGACCTCCGGTTGGTCCGGTGCAGCGACGATGAGGCCGGCACGCTTTCCCTCAGGTCTCGCGATCCACTCCGCAATCGTCAATGGATCTTGCTCATCCAGGAAGGTACGATGCACTGCGACCGTCGTATCGAGCAAAGCGGCGCCTCGCCCGAAGGCCTGCGCAAGCCGGGAGTAGAACGTCGTCTCCGGTCGCATGAGAAGGACATCGATACGCACGATACCGCGATGGAGGTCCGGCAGCCGCTTCGGGTAGTCGAGTGCGCGTGCGGCGGTCGTGACCTTCTCCACAAGGGCAGGACGCACCCCTCCGCGCCCGTTCAGCACCCGCTCGACCGTTGCCGTCCCGACGCCCGCAAGGCGCGCGATATTCTGGAATGTTGGCTTCATCTTATGTATTCAACCTCAGCGGCCGTCTCACGGATTGATCCAGAATAGTGAACGAGTGATACAGCAAAGTGAGATAATGATCTCGCGCTTTAACTTTGCTATTCTGACATGCCAGGCCAGGTTCGCCCATCAAGGCCGCAAGAACTTGCTCAGCACCGTAGTCGGCGTCCTCACCTCCAGCCGCGCCTCTGGCGCATGATCACCATCTCCATCATGAACGAAATCGCTGTCCACGACTGCAGGATCTCGAGCGAGTACCGCTTCCGACGCAACGCTTGCAGCGTCCTCGAACGGCACATCGAGACGGAGTGGCTTTCCTGTGAAGGCATGGTTCATGGAGGCATCCTTTCAACGAAATGTCGTTGGCGATTGGCATCTCTTGAACGTGAAAGGGATTACCGTCCACGGCGTTTGCTTTACGCCAGCGCGGAAGAACCATCCCATTCCAAAGCTAGTGAGCAATTTCCCGTCTGATTGAATCGATCAAGGTTTTCAAATCAGTGTCGACCTGATTCAACCTCCATGCTGGTCAGGGAGGCCAGCATGGATACCTAAAGCTCTTTCACTCGATCTGCTTCAGCGAGTTGTGAATGCGATTGCCGCCGGCATGTCCCGCGGACAAGCGGCTGAGCAGTTGGGTGTGAACAGCCAGTGCTGTTCGCGGACAGCAGCAGTTCAGCGACACCGGAACCATTCAATCCGACAAGCAGGGCGGCGACCGCCATTCGAAACACATCAATGCCCATGCCGCTACGATCCTTGCCTCTGGGACGAATGCAGGAATTACTTCCGGGCTGTCGGGAATGATGCTTTCTGATGGGAAAATTGCTCTAAAACAATGGCCGCTCTGAAACACCTGCGATTTCAGCACATTGATTGACATCAGGTGTTGTTACGCGTTCGAACTCAAATCTGCAAGGAAGGGGGTGCCGTTATCAGCCCCCTTTCCAACTCGCATGGATAAATGATCTCGATCGTTACGCCGCTCTCTCTTCCGCGGCGTTCGGTCTCCACTTGATAAGTCGGCCTTCCAGTACATCGAGAATTCGGTCGATGATGAGCACGAACATGGCCAGGATGATAATACCGGCAAATACACCGACCGCGTCGAAGTTGCCTTCCGCCTGCGCGATCAGGTAACCGAGCCCTGCAGAGGAGCCGAGATATTCGCCGATGATGGCGCCGACCACTGCGAAGCCGACAGACGTGCGCAGCGACGACAGGATCCAGCTTGCTGCTGCCGGGAAATAGACGTGCCGCAACAGATCGGAACGTTTGGCCCCGAGGATCCTTGCATTTGCGAGGACCACCGGATTGACTTCGCGCACGCCCTGCATCGCGTTGAAGAAGGTGATGAAAAAAACAAGCGTTACCGCAAGCGCCACCTTCGACCACAGGCCGAGTCCGAGCCAAAGCACGAAAATCGGGGCAAGCACGACGCGTGGAATGGCGTTCAGACCCTTGATGAAGGGGTCCAGAATCCGCGCCGCGCTGCGGCTAAGACCGAGCCATACGCCTGCCGCGACGCCCAATCCGGTACCGATGATATAACCCAGCACAGTCTCCGTCAGTGTGATTGACACATGACGATAGAAGCCGGGATCGACAATCCAGCTGACGATTTGATTGAAGATATCCAGCGGGGCGGGAAAGAAGAAGACGTCGATGAAGCCGGCGGTCACGCCAAGCTGCCAGCCGCCGAGGATAAAAACCAGCATACCGAGCTGGATAATGCGTTCAGTCACGACGTTCATAGCTTTTCTCCACTTCGCCGCGCAGGGAAGCCCAGATATTGCGATAGAGATCCATAAAGCGTGGATCGAGTTTGATCTCAGCCACATCCCGGGGCCGCTCAAGATCGACCGGGAAACTTTCGATGACCCGCGAACGAGGGCCGGCGGCCAAAATGGCGACGCGGTCTCCAAGCGCGATTGCCTCTTCAAGGTCGTGTGTGATCATGACGACGGCGCGACGTTCTTCCTGCCAAAGGCGCAGCAACTCATTCTGCATGAGGTGCCGTGTATGAATGTCGAGCGCGGAGAAGGGCTCGTCCATCAGGATGACCTTAGGACCGGCAATGAGGGCTTGCGCCATCTGGACACGTTTGCGCTGGCCGCCGGATAGTTGATGCGGATAGCGTTGTTCGAAGCCCTTGAGCCCGACCTTGGCAAGCCAGCTCATCGAACGCTCGCGGCGCTCGGTGGGTCCAACACCCCTGAACATCAGGCCGAGTTCGACATTCTCAATGGATGTCTTCCACGGGAGCAGCGCGTCCTGCTGGAACAAATAGCCGATGTCGTTCTGCACGCCCTTTACTGGCGTGCCGTCGATAGACACCGTTCCGTTCGCGGGTTTCAGAAGACCTGCGATCGCGTTCAAAATGGTGCTCTTGCCGCAACCGGTCGGGCCGACGATGGCGAGAAACTCGCCATCGTCAACCGTCAGATTGACGTCCTGCACCGCGACGTAGGCACCAAACGACATTGTCACGGCATCGATCGATACCATCGACTTTGCGTTTTGCTGTCCCGTCGGGATAGACATGGGTTTTACGACAGCCAAAGACATGGCCTCCTCCTAGGATCAGTTGGTGGTCTTGTCCGTAACCTTGTCCACGAAAGCGTTCGTGTAGGTTTTGGAAAGATCGATTGTTGCCGCAGCAACCTTTTCGTTGAAGCTCTTGAGAACGGCCAACGGCGTCTGCGTGTCTGTCTCGCTGAATTTGCCGTCCACCGAGAAGATCGGTTTGGCATTCTGGACGGCCTTCACATAGGTGTCCCGGTCGCCGGAAATGAATTCTTTCGGCAGTTTTTCGACGATCTCTTCAGCGCTATGTGTGTTCATCCATGCCAGTGCCTTGACCGTCGCGTTCGTGACCTTCTGGATGGTTTCCGGGTTCTCATCGATATAGGCCTGTGTCGCATAGAGGACGGAGGTCGGATAAATCCCGCCATAGATCTCCTTGGCTCCCTCGTCGCTGCGGGCGTCGATCAAAATCTTGCCGACACCCTTGGCCTCGATGAAGGTGGCCGCTGGATCGTAGTTTACCAATAGATCAACTTTCCCCTGCTCGAGCGCCGCGACTGCGGCCGCGCCGGAGCCGACGCCGATCAATGAGATGTCGTCGGCCGAAAGATTGTTGCGCTGCAGGTAGTAGCGAACGAAGAAGTCGGAAGATGATCCTGGTGCGGTGATGCCGATCTTCGCGCCCTTGATCGTTTCCGGTTTGGTTGGATCGAAGGACGAGTTTTTCCCGCCGGCCAGAACCAGGCCAGAATTGCGTGCAAGCTGAACGAAGCCGACAACCGCCTTGTTCTGCGACTGCATCTGGATCGTATGGTCGTAGAAGCCGACAGCGATATCCGTGGAGCCGGCAACAAGCGCCTGCAGCGTCTTGGAGCCGCCAGAGGCGAAGTTTTCGACGGTCACCTCAAGACCTTCCTTCTCGTAGAGACCCAGGCCAGCTGCGACCGGGAAGGGCAGATTGTTGAGGTTGTAGGACCCGACGCTGATACGGACGGGTTCCGCAAAAGCCGATCCAGCGAATGCGACCGTTGCCGCAAGGGCGAGTATGAGTTTACGCATGTGTATTCCTCCCTGATGCGTGGCGCCCTCCCGGCAACCACTTTCGATTATGCCGCGCAAACCATTTGCACGATAGGTTTTGCAAAGACCCGACCCTCGAAGAGACGTCGGGCCGTCCGCAGGATTCCGGCAACCGTCTTGCCGTCGCGGGTATCCAGTTTTACTTCCAAACGACCGCTTGGATGTTCCAGAACGAGGACGACCGGCGGCTTACGGTCGCCGATCAGCCGCGCGGCTACGGTTCCGTCGCTGATGCAGGCCGTGGCAATCCCAACTGCGCCGGTCGTTGCGAGAGACGGGTGGCACTGGTGCGGCATGAAATAGCGCACGCCGAGATCACCACCTTTGGTGGGTCTGGAGATCAGCACCGGCTTGGGCGTGACCTGGTTGCTGACATCGCCCATGCCCATGCGCCGGCCGGCCTCGAGCCTCAGAATTTCGAGACGGCGCAGCATTGCCTCGTTGGCGTTGAGCTCGGCAGTCGATTCATTGCCAGTCATGCCGAGGGCGGGGGCTTCCAGCAACATCATCGGCATCGCGCAGTCGATGCAGGTGACGTCGATACCGTCAATCCTATCTCGGGGGTTGCCGGTGGGAAAAAGCTTGCCCGTGCGTGCCCCTGCCGCATCCATGAAGGCCAGCGCGATCGGCGCAGCATTGCCGGGCACGCCGTCGATCGAGGCATCTCCCAAATAGGCAACGCGGCCTTCAGGGGTTGGAACCTCCGCTTCGATGAGTTTGCCGGTATTGACGTTGTGAATGCGCACGCGGGTCACGCCCCTCGCCGCCTTGACCAAGCCGGCCTCGATCGCGAACGGCCCGACGGCCGCTAGCATATTTCCACAATTCGGCGACGTATCGACAAATTGCTGATCGATGCGGATCTGGGCGAACAGATAGTCAACATCTGCATGAGACACGGTTGCAGGGCCGACGATGGCAACCTTGCTGGTGACGGGGTTACCGCCGCCGATACCGTCGATCTGCAGAGGATGACCGGATCCCATGACCGAAAGCAGAATCTGATCGCGTTGGCGCTCATCCGACGGAAGGTCGGAAGCGAGAAAGAACGGTCCCTTCGAGGTGCCGCCTCGCATCAGAACACAGGGAATGGAAATCAGGTCGTTCATGGTTGTGTCCGCATACTGATGTGATTTAAATATCAATCAGCTTCTTTGTTGCAGTAAGCGGCAAAACCATTGATATGTGAAATGCGAATATCAGAGGGAATGATGCGCTATGAGCATTAATTGCGAGATATTGGATCTGCGCGCGTTTCTATCGGTCGTCGAATTGGAAAACTTCCACCGCTCTGCCGAAGCGCTCAATCTGTCCCAGCCGGCACTCAGCCGTCGAATTCAGAAGCTGGAGCTGGCAATCGGGGCGCCTTTGCTCGAGCGCACCACGCGTCATGTCTCGACTACCGCCCTTGGCGCGGAACTGATCCCACTGGTACGACGAATGCTTGAGGAGTTCGACACGTCGCTCTTCGCCGTGCGCGATGTCGGGTCCCAGCGTAGTGGCCTTGTGACGATCGCATGTCTGCCAACGGCTGCTTTCTATTTTTTACCGACCGTCATCAAGCAATTCAGCGCCGAGTATCCCAATATTCGTTTTCGCATTCTCGATCTGCCGGCCACCGACGGTCTCCAGGCAGTCGCCCGCGGGGAGGTCGAGTTCGGTATCAATATCATGGGCTTTTCGGATCCCGACCTTGTCTTCGACCGGCTCATCGAAGATCCATTCGTGCTGGCAGCACGAAAGGATCATCCGCTGGCGGCGAAGAGCGAGCTTGAATGGGACGACCTGGCGCCCTACAGACTGATCACAGTTCACCGGTCCAGCGGCAACCGTACGCTTCTTGATGCAGCTTTGGCAAAATCAAACCTGAAACTGCGCTGGTCCTACGAAGTCACACATCTCTCGACGTCGCTTGGTTTGGTGGAAGCCGGCCTTGGCATTTCGGTTCTGCCGAAACTCGCTACACCACAGGAAGAGCATCCGTTCCTCGTCACGAGACCTATTCGCAATCCTGAAATCTCACGAACGATCGGCATTGTGCGCCGTCGCGGCGGGACGCTTTCGCCCGCGGCCGAGCGCTTCATGACAATGTTGATTGGGACGTGGGCCGAAGGAAACTGAGCAACTAATGAGCTGCCGGGATGGTCGCCCGAGTAGTTTTCTGCCAAATGCTTCTTTCCGCGACCGGAAGGCCTCGAAGACACCGTTCGACATGAAGCGCCACCTGTTTGGGATCATTCCTAATGAGGATTGAGGCCGAAACCATCCAACAAGATGGTTTTCGCAAACCGTCGTCAGAGCCTCTTCCGCCATGCGACGCAGCGCTCTCGCAACCTCTCCCGCTAACTGAGCGGATAATGCAGATAGATGCGAGCGGGGCGTCCCTCTTGCTTGTTTCTATCCCAGGACAATGCGTTCGCCCCTCTCCGCCGATTGCTTGATAGCCATAATGACTTTCAGTGTGTTCAGCCCTTCGCGCCCGCTCACCAGCGGGGGTTCTTCACCGCGGATCACCTTGCAGAACTGCCGGATTTGCAGCGCCAGCGGGTCTTCGTCCTGAACGGCGATGCGGCGCCTTTCGAATGGCTCCCACCAGCTCCGTTTTATGCCGTTTTTCCACACCTCAAGCGACGGGATCGTTAGGGATCCGTGTGTCCCCCCAATCTGGTAGCATGCCTCTTCCGTCTTCGGATAGGCGGGATTTTCGCCCGTCGTCATCTCCCAGCTCCAGGGTGCGACGACGGCATCCGAAACGGAGGCAGTGGCAAGAAGACCGCTCGCGAACTCCATCAGGATCACCGAGGTTTCCTCGACGACATTGCCGCGGACAGCACCGGATTCACGTGCCTGTACGGCGACGATGTCCCCGAAAAGGTAGCGCAGGTTGTCGATGTCGTGGATCAGGTTGAGGAATACAGGGCCGGCTCCGGCTTGGCGCCGCCAGGCGATGTCGAAATAGTCGTCCGGCTTGAACAGCCAAAACATCGCATTGGCCACGAGGATGCGGCCAAGCTCACCGCTGCCGATGATCTCTTTCGCCTTCTGGATCATCGGATTGTGGCGGCGATGGTGGCCGACCAGAAGCGGAACGCCGGCGGCTTCCGCCGCGCCGATCAACTGTTCACCTGCCGCGATATCGTGGGCGATCGGCTTTTCGATCAGCACCGGCACCCCGGCGGCAACGGCTTCGAGACCGTTGGCGACATGCACCTGGTTCGGCGTCGCGACGATGATGCCGTCGGGACGATCTGTCTCGATCATGGCTGCAAAGTTCGCAAACCATTTTGCGCCGGATTCCTGCGCGATCTTCTGCCCGAGCGGCATCGGATCGACGACAGCCAGAAGTTCCGCCTGCGGCTCGGCAAGCACGTGCTGGATATGTCGCTTGCCGATCAGGCCGGCGCCGAGCACCGCAAGCTTCACTTTCCGATCCATGCCGAGCCGCTTCCCCATCACTTCTTCTCGGCGGACGTGATCAGGCTTGCCACCCGGCGGATCGCCAGCTGATAGCCCTCGGTTCCAAGACCCGCGATAACGCCATCGGCGCGATGCGAGACGAAGGAATGATGGCGGAAGGCTTCTCGCTTGTGAACGTTGGAAATATGCACCTCGATCACCGGCTGCTCGAAGGTATTCAGCGCGTCGAGAATGGCGACGGAGGTGTGGGTGAAGGCGGCTGGATTGATGACAATGCCGGCCGCGTCCTCGCGCGCTTCGTGGATCCAGTCGATGATCTCGTATTCACGATTGCTCTGGTGAAAGCGGATGTCGTGACCGAGTTCAGAGGCGAGCCGGCGGCAATCGGCCTCGACATCGGCGAGCGTCTCGTGGCCGTAGATGTGTGGCTGGCGCTTGCCAAGCAGATTGAGGTTCGGGCCATTGAGAACGTAGATCAGGCTCATTCTTCTTCCTTCCTTATGCCGGAATGGTCACGGCAGCGTGGTCTCGTGGATCGCAAAATCGGGATCCGACTGGATAAGATCGGCACGCAGGGCGCAGCGCCCCTCATCGAGTGCCGGACGCGCGACGCCTTCGGCTGCGTCATAGACCATCTGCAATATCGCCCGCTTTTCGGCCGCCGAGCGTCCGGGCGCGATGCGCAGGATGATCTGCACGAACTGGTTGGCGGGATGCTCGTCGGCGACCAGCGAATGCGTGGCCTCGCGCCCAAAGGTGCGCACGGCATTTGGCTTGACTGCGCCGCTGTCACGCACGCTGCGATGAACGGCCTGCACCAGCGCCGGCATGTCGATGCGACTTCCGGCTCCCGCGCTGTATTCGATCACGATGTGCGGCATCCTGTTCCTCCTTCGCCAGCCTGGATCAGGAGGCTTTGCACAGTTCGGTGAAATGGCTGCTCATGCGTTCGGCGTCGGGTTCGATACCGCTGAAGAGCTTGAATGCCGCAGCCGCCTGGAACACCGTCATCCCCCCACCCGGCAAGGTACGGCAGCCGAGACGGGTTGCCAGCGCCAGAAGCTCGGTCACCAGCGGCATATAGACGATGTCGGCGACCCAATGATGGGGTTCCAGCCAACACTCCTCGATCGGCAGCCCGGCATGGTTCTTCATTCCAGTCGGCGTCGCATGGATGAGGCCGTCGGCGCTCCGCATCGCTTCGCCCACATCGGTGATCGCAAAAGCCCGTTCGGCGGAAAACCGGCTGTTCAGAGCCTCCGCCAGCTTGCTGGCGCGTGTACCATCCTGATCGAAAATCGCGAGACGTTCGATGCCGAGTTTCATCGCAGCATGGGCAACAGCAACGCCGGCGCCGCCCGCGCCCAAAAGGACAGCCCGACGCCGCGAAACATCAGGAAGTCCGCGCCGAAAGTTTTCGTAGAATCCGTACCAGTCGGTGTTGTGACCGGTTCGTCTTCCGTCCTTGAACACAACGGTGTTGACCGCGCCCAGCATGCGGGCGTCGTCGGAGAGATCCGTGAGGTACTCAATCACAGTCTGCTTGCAGGGGTGGGTGATGTTGCTGCCGGCAAAGCCGCGCGCTTCCTCTTCCGCAAGGAGATCGGGCAGGGCGGTGGGCGGAAGGCCGCGCTCCGCAAGATCAAGGAGTTCATAGCGATAGTCGAGACCCTGTAGTGCGCCTTCGCGCTCGTGAAGGGCAGGCGATTTCGACATCTGGATATCCGCGCCGATCAGTCCCACCAACACGGCGCGCTTCATTGTTTCGCTTGAAACAGTCATATGCGGGTCGCCTTAGTGATGGGCCAGGATTTCGCCGAGGAAAGCCTGGGTGCGCGGATGCGTTGGATTGCGGAAAAAGGTTTCCGGCGGTGCCTCTTCGATGATCTCGCCGGAAGCCATGAAGATCACGCGGTCGGCCACCTGCCGGGCAAAGCCCATTTCATGGGTCACGCAGATCATCGTCATGCCGTCTCTGGCCAGCCCGATCATCGTGTCGAGGACTTCCTTGACCATTTCCGGGTCAAGTGCGCTGGTCGGCTCGTCGAACAGCATGGCTTTCGGCTCCATGCATAGCGCACGCGCAATGGCAACGCGCTGCTGCTGTCCGCCGGAAAGCTGGGCGGGGTATTTTTCAGCCTGGTCGAGAATGCGGACGCGCTCAAGATATTTGCGGGCGATTTTCTCGGCATCCGCCTTGCTGGTGCCGCGGACGCGCATCGGCGCAAGCGTGCAGTTTTCCAGGATCGTCATGTGCGGAAAAAGGTTGAAGCTCTGGAACACCATGCCGACTTCGCGCCGGACGGCATCGATCGACTTGCCGCTGTCATCCAACTTTGTCCCCTCGACCATGATCGTGCCTTTCTCGATTTTCTCGAGCGCATTGATGCAACGGATGAGCGTGGACTTGCCGGATCCGGACGGTCCGCAAAGGACAATCTTCTCGCCTTTGCGAACCGTAAGGTTGATGTTCTTCAACGCATGGAATGCGCCGTACCATTTATCCACGGCTTCCATAGAAAGAAGCGGGCTTTGAGTGTCAGCAGCGTGCAGCACGGCGATCTCCTGCGCAGAACATGTATCAGTTGATGGTGAAGGGGATGTTCGGGAGGGACTCGGGGAACTTCGGAACCTCCACCTTCATCCACTTCGCATAGACCTTGGCGTGCTCTCCGTTCGCCAGGATCTTGTCGAGGAAGGCATTGACGGTTTCATTCCAGTCCTTCTCGCCCAGTCGTGTTCCGACGCCGTTGAATGTCGTGAGGAAATCGATCTTGCGTTCATATGTGCCGGCACTGGCTGCTTCCAGACGGTCGAGGTAGAACTGGTTGCCGCCGACCGCCTGCACCTGGCCGGAAAGCAGCGCCTGGATGGAAGCGGCATCATCGTCGAAACGCCGGACGGTCGCTGTATCGCCGACAGCGGCGGTCACCGCCTTATCCTGCGAGCTTGACTTTGGAACGCCGATCTCCAGGCCCGCGAGATCGGCGATTTCGGCCATCTTCTTGTCCTTCGGTCCGTAAAGCGAAATTGTGTTGCCAGCATATGGCTTGCTATATTGGATGGACTTCGCTCGTTCCTCCGTCATCGCCATCGTGGCAAACAGGACATCGACCTTGCCGGTAACGAGCGCCGGAATGCGATTGGCGACCGCGAGCGGTGCAAATTCGACCTCTACGCCCAGCTCCTTGGCGAAAAGCTTGGCGATATCGGCGTCGAAGCCGTCCTGAACGCCGCTGGAATTGACAAAGCCCCAGGGAGCGTTGTCGCCCTGAATGCCGACGACGACTTTGCCCTTGGCTTTGACCTCATCCACCGTCGCCGCTTGGGCAGACATCGGCGATAGCCACGGGGCCATCATCAGCGCTGCGGCTGCGAACAGAATTCCACGGCGCTTCAGGCCCGTCTTGAAGCTGCTGATCATTACCTTCTCCTCCTTGGTTGATTAGAGCTTGAGTGTTTGTTGGATTGCCAACTTACCGGGCGGCCTTTGCCATCCGATTTTCGAGCCGGGCCCCGTAGAGAGAAAGGGGCCAGCAAATGATGAAGTAGATCGCGCCGACGATGCCGAAGATCAGCAACGGCCTGTAGGTCTGGTTCGAGACGATCTGTCCGGCGCGGGCGAGTTCGATGAAGCCGACGATCGCGGCAAGCGAAGTGCCCTTGATGAGCTGGACGAGGAATCCGACGGTTGCTGGCAGCGAGATCTTGAACGCCTGCGGCAGGACCACGTCCTTCATCCGCGACACATAGTGGAGGCCCAGCGCATTGGCCGCCTCCGTCTGGCCTTTCGGGATTGCCTGGATGCCGCCGCGCCAGATCTCCCCGAGAAAGGCGCTGGCATGCAGCGTAAAGGCGATGGCCACAGCCGCCCATGCCTCGATGCTGACGCCGAGAAGCCCGATCCCGTAATAGACGACGAAAAGCTGCATCAGCAGGGGCGTTCCCTGGAAGACGGAGATATAGCCGGCCGCCGTCTTGCGGAGCGCGGATCGTCCCGACGTTCGGGCAAGCGCGATGACGAGTCCGAAAACGCCGCCGCCGATGAAGCCGATCGCGGACAGAAGCAATGTCCACTTCAGACCCTGCAGCAGGAAAAGCATTTCGCTTTGGCCGATAACACCCATTGTCCTGCTCCTCACCGCACCGGATAGCTGAAGAAATGCCGCGAGATCAGCGCAAACAGCCCCATCATCATCCAGGAGATGGCGAGGTACATCAGCGTGATCGTGAAATAGACCTCGAAGCTGCGGAACGTGTCGGACTCGATGATCTGGGCAACGGAGGTCAGCTCGTAAGCCGCGATGGAGGTGCAGACCGATGTGGTGAGCGTCAGCATGATGAACTGGCTGGTCAACGAGGGATAGATCGCCCGAAGCGCCGGCTTCAGGACGATCAGGCGAAAGACCTGTGCCTTGTGCAGACCGAGTGCCAGGCCGGCTTCGACCTGACCTTTGTGGATGCTGTCGACACCTCCCCGAATGATTTCGATCGCATAGGCGCCGCCATTGATGGCGAGCGCAATGATCGCCGTGGCAGTGGGGTTGAGGCGAATGCCCATCATCGGCAAGGCGAAGAAAATGAAGAAGATCTGCACCAGGAAAGGGGTGTTGCGGACCACTTCGACGAAGGCGATGACGGCCGCGCGCAAGGGACGGATAGTCGATGTTCGGGCCGCGACGCCAATCACGCCGATCACCAGCGCCAGCGACATGCCTGCCAACGCAAGCCCGATCGTCGCCAGGGCCGCCATTAGCAGGTCGGGCATCTTTTCGAAGACGACGCTGAAATCCAGCACATAATTCATGACAATATCTCCCTCCCGTCGACGGGCTCCTCCGCCTGTCTGCGTATGTGGATCCGTTTTGCGCGGTGCTTCTGGTTAGCCGGTCAACGCTCGGGCGGCATTATAAAGGTGACGTAAATGCTCCTCCGGCGCCCGGCTGGAATCGATCGGCACCTCCACCGAAACGGCAGCACCTACCGGCAACACCCGAATGAGGCTCGCAACGGGAAGGTCACCTAGCCCCGGCGCAAAACGCCCCGTCCTGGCCTCGCTGACCTTTTGATCCGCCGTTATCGGCGCAGGTCCGCGGGCGTCGCAGAGCTGAATGCTCCTGATCTTGCCTTGAGGGGCAGCAGAGACATCCTCGACTTGGCCGCCATTGCGGAAGAAATGCAGCGCATCGACCAGCGCGCCGGCATTATCCCGGTTCGAATCCTGCACGATCGACAGGCTGTCGTGAAAGCTGGCGACGGTGCGCCAGCCCATGTTCTCAAGATCGACGCCCATGCCGAAAGTGGCCGCGAGGTCGCAGAGTGCTGCGAAATTGGCGACGAGGCGTCCCCGCTCCGGGTCGTCGCCGCAAACGCTGAGACGGCGCGCACCGAGCGCGCTGGCGCCTGCAAGCATTGACGTCAGAGCGGCGGCATCAAAGTCCGGCCCGATAACGACGAATTCGATGTCATAGAGCGAGATCCCTTCACCATCCAGGAGGGCCTTGACATCACGAGCCACGTCGCTTCCCGCCGGCAGCTCATAATAGGGAGCGCCGGGAAAGGCCGGATGAAGGCGCAGGCCAACCGACGAAAAGCCGGCTGCGGCTGCGAGCGACACGAACTTTGCCGGCTCGACATCGATCGCTGAAAAATGCGCGACCCCCAACGGCAATGCGGAAGCCTTGGCTGGTGTGGTTTCCTCCCGGGTCTCCATTCAGGCGATCCCCTTTTCAGCGAGATGCTTTCGGAGATTTGTCCCGGTGCGATGAATGTGTTCGCGCAGCCTGTCGCAGGCATAGTCCATATCCCGCGCCACGGTTCCCTGGGCGATTTCGCTGTGTTCGACGCTGACATTGCGGTCGCCGGACGTTCGGGTGAGAAACGTGCGCCGATAGCGGTCGTTCAGGTTCAGCATGGTCTTGCAGAAACTGAGAAGCAACGGCTTCCGGCAGCCCGAAATCAATGTGAGATGGAACTCGCGGTGGACCGCCTCCCACTGCTCGAGCGTTTCGGGTCTGGAGGCATCCCGTTCCGTGCGGTTCAGGCGATGCAGCGCACGCATGATATTGCCTTCCCATTCGACATCGCCGACGCGCATGGATTCGCGCAGCGCGTAAGTTTCGAATTCCTCTCGCAGGCTGGTGATCTCTTCAAGGTTGGACAGCGATACGGGCGATACGCGGTAGCCGCGATTGTCTTCGAACTCGACGAGCCCGTCCGAAATCAGACGCGCCAATGCCTCGCGCAAAGGACTGAGGCTGACGTTAAAGCTCTGCTTCGCCCGATCGAGATTGATCTTGCTGCCCGCTTCAAGCTGGCCTGAAATGATCGCTTCGCGCAACTGCGAAACAAGCTGGCTGGCGATCGTGTTCTTGCCGTCATCCAAAAACGAAGGGGGCGTTACCGCCTCCGCACCGCTTTCCGAAATCAGGCTTCCAGGCACTGATCGCAATGGACATCCTCCCAGATGGGTTCCGCCACGGTTTCCAATGGCGGGCTTCATTATCGACGATTGATATAATAAACGATTATTTCTGTCAAACGATTTGGCGAAGAATTCTCTTGATTGCCACCAAGGAAAAACTTCCATAATATCTTAGCTAGTAAAATCAACAATATGATGAGTGATCTGGCGCCGCTGTCGGCAGTTTATGCAAGAATCGCTGAGGGTGCAGCAGCTTCCCGCTTGACAAATAATCGATGATTTAAGACAACGTCTGCGAGCGCAGGGAGGAGCCACATGGTGATACGGACCCAACAGGATGTGACGACCGCGGTTTTGAAGGTCATGGAGCAGACCAGCGACGATCGTCTTCGGGAGATCATGGTGTCGCTTGTGAAGCATCTGCATGCCTTCGTCCGGGAGGTTCGCTTGACGGAGCCGGAATTTCGCGACGCCACGGCAATCCTCAACGAAATCGGCCAACTGCAGACGGACAGCCACAACGAGTTCGTCCTGATGGCGGGTTCGCTGGGCGTTTCGACGCTGGTCTGCCTGCTCAACAACGGCGACCGGGGGCAAACGGAAACGTCCCAGTCGCTGCTTGGCCCCTTCTGGCGCCTCAACTCACCGCGCGTTGAAAATGGCGGTACCATCATTCGGTCGGATACGCCGGGTTCGCCGCTGTTCATTCACGCGCGAGTGGTGGATGCGCAAGGCAGACCCATTGCCGGCGCCGAAGTGGATGTCTGGCATGCGTCGCCCGTCGGTCTCTACGAGAACCAGGATCCCGATCAGGCCGAGATGAACTTGCGGGGCAAATTCACGACGGATGCGGACGGTCGGTTCTGGTTCAGCACTGTGAAGATGATCGGATATCCGGTTCCGGTAGACGGTGTTGTCGGCCGGCTTCTGAAGGCGCAGGGGCGTCATCCTTATCGTCCGGCGCATCTGCACGCGCTGATCTTCAAACAAGGGTACAAGACCCTGATTTCACAGGTCTTCGACCCCAGCGATCCGAATATCGATTCCGACGTGCAGTTCGGCGTTACGTCGGCGTTAACAGGTGATTTCGTGCGGCACGACGAACCGCATCCGCACGGCCCGCATGTGAACGTTCCCTGGTTTTCCCTGGAATACACCTATGTGATGGAGCCGGGCGAGGCGGTGCTGCCGCGCGCGCCAATCAAATAAGCAAACGGGAGAACGACACCCATGTTGACGGATGAGGAGCGCCGCGTTGCGGCACAGGCGTTACTGACCGCCGAGCAAAACCGGGTACCGATCCCGCAGCTCAGCAAGACATACCCGCAGATTGAGATCGAGGACGCCTATCGCATTCAGGATCTTTGGGCGGAAGGCAGGATTGCCAAAGGTGCGCGCGTCGCGGGCCACAAGATCGGCCTGACATCGCGGGCCATGCAGATGGCATCGAAAATGACCGAGCCGGATTACGGGCGCATCCTCGATGATGCTCTCTTCAACGACGGTGCCCAGATCAGGGCTGATCTCTTCATCAAGCCGCGCCTTGAAGTGGAACTTGCCTTCATCATGGGCGAGGACCTCGAAGGTCCGAGCACCCGAATCTACGACGTCATGCGCGCCACCGAATTCATTGTGCCGGCACTCGAAATCATCGACTACAGGACCGAAGTTCCCCGTGCGATCACCGATACCATTGCCGACAATGCAGCCTTCGGCGCCATTGTCGTCGGCGGGCGTGTGATCCGGCCGATGGATGTCGATATCCGATGGATTGGTGCGACACTTTCGAAAAACGGGATCATTGAGGAATCCGGCGTTTCGGCTGCCGTCATGGGACATCCCGCAGCAGGTGTCGCCTGGCTCGTCAACAAGCTCCATGCGGTTGGCGGCAAACTGGAGAAGGGGCAGATCGTGCTGGCGGGCTCTTTCACGCGGCCCGTCGATATCGTCGCCGGCGATGTCATCCAGGCGGATTACGGTCCGATCGGCGCGCTCAGCGTTTCATTCCTTTAGGTGATGTCATGAATCTTCCGGAAAACCGCTTCAAGCGTGCCCTGACCGAGAAAAGGCAGCAAATCGGGCTTTGGTGTAGCCTGCCCGGCAGCTATGCCGCCGAAATCGTCGCGCCCTCGGGATTCGATTGGCTGCTGTTCGACACCGAGCATTCGCCGGGCGATGTCCTGACGGTGCTGCCGCAGTTGCAGGCCGTTGCGGCCTACGACGTTTCGCCTGTCGTGCGGCCGGCCAGCAACGATACGGTGCTGATCAAGCGATACCTAGACATCGGTGCGCAGACTCTACTCATTCCCTATGTCCAGAACCGGCAGGAAGCCGAGGCAGCGGTCTCCGCCATGCGCTACCCGCCTGCCGGGATCCGCGGCGTGTCGGGGCTGACCCGGGCCACGCGTTTTGGGCGTGTCGCAGGCTATGCCAAGCGGGCAGAGGAGGAGCTGTGCCTGCTGGTGCAGTTGGAAACCCGTGCGGCACTGGAGGCGTTGGAGGCAATCGCACAGGTTGATGGCGTCGATGGTGTCTTCATCGGTCCCGCCGATCTTGCCGCTAGTCTTGGGCATCCGGGGGAGCCCGGCCATCCCGAAGTCGTGGCCGCCGTCGAGGATGCGATCACCCGTCTTGCAGCTCTCGGCAAACCTGCAGGCATCCTAACGCCTGACACCGCCTTTGCTGCCCGCTGCATCGAACTTGGCACCACCTTTACCGCGGTCGGGATCGATGCCGGCCTTCTCGCACGCGGGACTGAGGCGCTTGTCACGAAATTCAGGCAACAGTGACCTCAAGATCGCGCTGTCCCGCAGGAGATCGAAACATGGCCGACGATATCGCCTCTTCGCTCAGCGCGCTGATGCCGAAAGGTTATCTGCGGGCGGCTGTAAACCTTGCCAATATCGCTTTGGTGCAGCTCGATCCGAAGACGGGAGCCTTCGGAGGCGTCAGCCCGCAACTTGCCAGAGACTTTGCAGAGCGCCTCGGATGCAGAGTCGAATTCGTCGCCTATCCATCGGCAGCCAGTATCCTTGACCGGGTCGATCGGGACGAATGGGATATCGCCTTCCTGGCCGCCGACCCGGCGCGCGAAGACAGGCTGCTGTTTTCGCCCGCCTATGCGCTGATCGAGGGTACGCTTGTTGTTCGAGACGGGACCCCGTATCGCACGATTCGGGACGTCGACGTGGAGGGCGTGGAAATTTGCGTCACCCGAAACGCTGCTTATGACCTCTATTTGTCCCGACATCTCGCGCATGCGAAAATCGTTCATTCGTCTACGCCGGGGGAAGCCCTTGAACAGCTTGTAGAAGGCCGACACCACGCCGCAGCGGGTGTGCGGCAAGCACTTGAGCGCTTTGCGGGCGAGCGCAAAGGTTTCCGCGTCTTAGCGGACCCGTTCCTGATTATCAGGCAAACGATCGCTGTCAGCCGCTCCCATCCAGCTGCGGGTCTCCTGGTGCACGAATTCGTCGAGGAGGCCCTTCAAAAAGGATTCTCCGAAAACGTCGTTCGCGATGCGCAACGCAATGGTGTCGCCTTGCGGAATTGAGCCCGTGTAGAAGCGGCTCTGTTGCAAGAATTCCTCTGATGCCGGAATGATCGCTGGCAATTTTCAGCGAGAGACACTTGATGAATGATTCCAAGTGATTTGGCGGCGGTGCGATTATATTGCCGCCATGGGGTGCGCTACCGTGAACTTGCATCCTCCGAAATAATTGGGATGCAGGTTTTCACTGCCTGCTTGCTTTCAAGCTCGCGAAATAACGCGGTAGAGGTGCGCATGTCGGTCCGTGCTTAAGGCATAGAGTCACAGGGTCGCTTCCGCACTGCGTGCGAAAACGATGCTGGCGTCACTGACAGTGGAAACATGGGCATAGGCGGCGCGGCTCGCACTAGCCGCGTCTGCGCGCAAAACCGCTTTGACGATGGCGTCGTGCTCCTCGTAGGACCGCAAAAGACGACCGGGAAGCCGGAATTGGGCGCGGCGAAACGGCGCCAGGCGGGCTCGGGTCTGCGTCACAAGTTCGAACACGTGGTCGTTGTGGGCACCGCGGTAGAGACGCGTATGGAACTCCGTATTATGTGCCGAATAGTCATCTTCGGCACCTTGATGAACCAGCCGTGCCGAAGCCCTGTGTTCCATTTCCAGCATCCGGCGCTCGTCCACCGTCATCCGTTCCGCAGACAAGCGTGCACAGATGCTTTCCAGTTCCGCCATCGCCTCGAACATTGAAGCGAGGTGCTGCTGCGTCACATTGGTGACGACGGCGCTTTTGTTGGGCTCGCGCTCAACCAGGCCAATCGCGCAGAGCTGGCCAAGAGCCTCGCGCACCGGTGTGCGCGACACTTCGAAACGATTGGCCATCGAAATCTCGTCGAGCCTTTCGCCCGGACGCATGGCGCCAGTGATGATCAGATCTGCAATTGCCCGGACCATCTGCTCGACAGTCGTTCCGGACCGGATGATTTCTTTTTTTCTTGCAAGTTTCACGGATCGAATCTGCTTGAACACATTCTGTATACAGATGCAATGCAGAGCCTCTGTTGTCAATGACGCGGAAATTCGGCTGAATTTCCAGGAGAGTAGGCAAACGACGACCCCGGCTCGCCGATGTGTGTTACGATACTGGCGTCCAAAATTCAGGCGCGCTCAAAAATAAATCAATCCCTAAAATAATTGCATACAGTTTACGCGACTTTCACTTGGCGAGCAAAAAAATCCCTTGAAAAACAGCGACTTGATAAGTGGCACGGTCATTGCATACACTTTATTGCAACCTTTCTGAACCCGGCATCACGCCGCGAGGAGCCCGCAATGACCAAACTCCTTCCCATGAACCGCCGTAACTTTCTGCAGACAACCGCCGCTGGTGCCGCAGCCATCGGTCTTGCGCCTTCGCTCTTTTCGACGCGGGCCGCTGCCCAGGCTGCCCTGACCGTCGGCTTCATCTATGTCGGCCCGAAGGACGACTACGGCTACAATCAGGCCCATGCCGAAGGTGCCGCGGTCATCAAGGCGATGCCCGGTGTCACGGTGGTCGAAGAAGAAAATGTTCCCGAGACTGTCGATGTCCAGAAAACGATGGAATCGATGATCAACCTGGATGGCGCAAGCCTCGTCTTCCCCACATCCTTCGGCTACTTCGACCCCCACATGCTGGCCATGGCCGAGAAATATCCCGACGTCCAGTTCCGCCATTGCGGCGGCTTGTGGCAGGAGGGCAAGAACCCGATGAACACTGGCTCCTATTTCGGCTATATTGGCCAGGGGCAATATCTCAACGGTATCGCAGCCGGTTACGCTTCAAAGAGCAAGAAAATCGGCTTCGTCGCCGCCAAGCCGATCCCCCAGGTGCTACAGAACGTCAACTCGTTCCTGCTCGGCGCGCGCTCAGTCGATCCAGCCATTACCTGCCAGGTGATTTTCACCGGCGAATGGTCGCTGGCGGTCAAGGAGGCGGAAGCCACCAACGCGCTGATCGACCAGGGCGCGGACGTCATCACCTGCCATGTCGATAGCCCCAAGGTGGTGGTCGAGACCGCAGCCGGTCGCGGTGCCTTCGTGTGCGGCTACCATGCCGATCAGAGCCCGCTGGCACCGGAAAAATACCTGACCGGCGCCGAATGGGCCTGGGGCAACGTCTATACCGACTTCGTCAAAAAGGCGCAGGCCGGTGAGAAGCTCGGCAATTTCGTCCGTGGCGGGCTGAAGGACGGCTTCGTCAAGATGAGCCCGCTCGGGCCGGGCGTCTCCGCCGAGGCACGCACCAAGTTCGATGCGACGCTCGCCGAAATGATGAAGGGCAGCTTCTCCGTCTTCAAGGGGCCGATCAAGGACAACAAGGGTGGCGACGCGGTGACCGCCGGCCAGATGCTTGCCGAAGACGCGATCGAACTCGAAAGCATGGCCTATCTCGTCGAGGGCGTCGTCGGCTCGACATCCTGAGGAAAGGGGAGAGCGCCATGACGATCGAGCTGAACACCCCAGCATTGCCGCCGTTATCCGTGCAGTCCGGAAGCCTCCGGCCGATCCTGGAATGGATCGCGCGGCGGGCCGAACCGGTGGTGATTTCGCTGGGCGCGATTTTCGCCGGCCTGGCGCTCTTTTCCATTTTCATCGCGGTGGTCGGCAAATCGCCGATCGACCTTTTCAAGCTGATGTATACCGGCGGATTCGGCAGCTGGTTTTCCATCCAGAACAGCCTCAGCCGCGCGGCCCCCCTTTTGCTTACCGCGCTCTGCGTGGCATTGCCCGCCCGGCTTGGCCTCGTCATCATTGGCGGCGAAGGGGCGGTGGTGCTGGGCGGCGTGGCGGCCGCCGCTGTTGCTCTGCCTCTCACCGCGACTGTTTCTCCAATCGTGCTGCTTACGGTTATGGCTGTCGCCGGCATGATCACGGGCGGCATCTGGATCGGCATGGCCGGTCTCCTGCGCCACTGTCGCGGCGTCAACGAAACCATCGCCTCGCTGCTGATGGCCTATATCGCCATTGCCCTGATGAATCACTTCATCGAAGGGCCGCTGCGTGATCCGGCGAGCCTCAACAAGCCATCGACGGCGCCGCTTCCGGCCGACTACATGCTCGGCAACATTCCTGGCATGGACGTCAATTGGGGGCTGGTCATCGGTATGGTCGCCTGCATCGTCTCCTGGATCCTGATCGAGGCTACAAGCATCGGTTTCGCCGCCCGCATCGCCGGCGGCAATGTTCGCGCCGCACAGATCCAGGGCCTGCCGGTGGGCCGGCTGATCGTCGGCTTCACGGCCTTGGCCGGCAGTTTCGCCGGCCTCGCCGGCATGATCGAAGTTGCGGCCGTGCAAGGGTCCGCCAATGCTTCGCTTGCCGCAGGCTACGGCTATACCGGCATTCTCGTCGCCTTTCTCGCGCGGCACAATCCGCTGGCGATCATCCCCGTCGCTGTCCTGCTCGGCGGCATTGATGCCTCGGGCGGCCTGATCCAACGCCGCATGGGCCTGCCGGATGCCACCGTACTCGTCCTTCAGGGCACGCTGTTCGTGGTGATCCTGCTGTGCGAAACCCTCTATGGCCGCTTTAGGATCTTCAATCCCGACCTCTGGAAAATGCCCGCCGTCAAAGGAAGGACCGCCTGATGGAAGACACCGGTATCGGCCTCTGGGGCGTGCCCCTCGCCATCTTCTCAGGCGCCATCCGCGTCTCGACACCCTTCATCTTCGTCAGCCTCGGGGAATCGATCACCGAGCGCTCCGGCCGCATCAATCTGGGGCTCGAGGGCACCCTGGTCTTCGGTGCGATGACGGCCTACGCCATCGCGGTCATGAGCAATTCGCCCTGGCTCGGCGTGCTTGCCGCCATGGCGACCGGGGCGGTCTTCGGCCTCCTCCACGGCTGGATCTGCAAGTTTCCGAAGGTCAACGACATTGCCATAGGTATTGCGATGATGCAGTTCGGCCTGGGCCTTGCCTTCTTCCTCGGCAAGCCGTTCATCCAGCCCGTCGCGCCGCACCTGCCGTCCATTTCGCTTGGAGGCTGGTCGAACTACCCGCAAATCCAGTCGGCCCTCAATATCAACGTGCTGTTCATCATCGGCGCGCTCCTCGCTGTCGCCCTGTGGTGGGCATTCAAGAACACTCGCGTCGGCCTGATCCTGCGCGTCGTCGGCGACAGCTCCGACGCGGCCCGCGCCATGGGTCTCAATCCGGATACGGTGCGATTGCTCGCAACCGCCGTCGGCGGATCGCTCGCCGCAGTCGGAGGTGCCTATCTCTCGCTGTATTATCCCGGTTCCTGGAATGAAGGTATTTCGTCGGGTCAGGGCTTGATGGCCGTCGCGCTGGTGATCTTCGCCCGCTGGAACCCGATCGGCTGCTTTCTCGCAGCCCTTCTCTTCGGCGGCGCCGGCGCGCTCGGCCCCGCACTCCAGTCGGTCGGCGTCACGCAGGGTTACTATCTGTTCTACGCGGCACCTTACGTCCTCACCCTTTTCATTCTCGTTGCCACCTCCTCGCCCACCCGCTCGCTGGCCGGTGCGCCCGGCGCCCTGTCGATCACGAAATAGGAGCTTTCGCCATGAAGACACTTTCCAGCGCAGCGCTCACCGGTGAAAACCTCAGCTATATCGAGGCCGATCCCTATCCATGGCCATACAATGGCGCGCTGCGGCCGGACAACACGGCACTGATCATCATCGATATGCAGACGGACTTCTGCGGCAAGGGCGGCTATGTCGATCATATGGGCTACGACCTGTCGCTGGTTCAGGCCCCGATCGAGCCGATCAAAAAGGTGCTGTCAGAAATGCGCACCAGGGGCTATCATATCATCCATACCCGCGAAGGCCACCGACCGGACCTGGCCGACCTTCCGGCCAACAAGCGCTGGCGCTCGCAACGCATCGGCGCTGGCATCGGCGATGCAGGTCCCTGCGGCCGCATCCTGACCCGTGGAGAACCTGGCTGGGATATCATTCCGGACCTCTATCCTATCGAGGGCGAAGTCATCATCGACAAGCCCGGCAAAGGTTCCTTCTGCGCTACCGATCTGGAACTGATCCTCAACCAGAAGCGCATCGAAAACATCATCCTCACCGGCATCACCACCGATGTCTGCGTTTCCACCACCATGCGGGAGGCGAACGACCGGGGGTTCGAATGCCTGATGCTGGAGGATTGCTGCGGCGCCACCGACTACGGCAATCATCTTGCCGCGATCAAGATGGTCAAGATGCAGGGCGGCGTCTTCGGTGCCGTTTCCACCTCGGAAACCCTTGTGAGGCATTTGCCATGATCGCCCATATCCGCGACACCCCACTTCCACAGGCAGGCAAGGCCGTCGGGATCCAGACCATCGGCATGACGATGCGCTTCGGCTCGTTCACCGCGCTCGACAACGTCTCGATCGACGTTCCAGCCGGTACATTCCACGCGCTGCTTGGCGAAAACGGCGCCGGCAAGTCGACGCTGGTCAAATGCATCATGGGCTTCTACCACCAGACCTCCGGCTCGCTCTCGGTCGATGGCCGCGAAGTGGCGGTCCAGTCGCCGCGCGACGCCGCGACCTACGGCCTCGGCATGGTGTACCAGCAGTTTACCCTGGTCCCGTCGCTGACGGGCGCAGAAAATCTCGTCATTAACCGCACCCATGTGCCCGCCGTGATCAACTGGGCGAAGGAGCGCAAGGACCTGGCAGCCTTCATGGAGCGCATGCCGTTCAAGATTGCGCTCGACCGCCCGGTGCGCGAGCTGGCGGCAGGCGAGAAGCAGAAGCTCGAAATCGTCAAGCAGCTCTATCTCGGCCGCAGCTTCCTCATTCTCGACGAGCCGACATCGGTGCTGACGCCTGCCGAAGCCGATGAGATGCTCGGCCTGGTGCGTGGCATGACCGAGCGGGGCGAGCTGACCGTGCTGATGATCAGCCACAAGTTCCACGAAGTGACAAAGTTCACCGATGCCGTCACCGTCCTGCGACGCGGCAAGATGGCCGGCGGCGGACTGGTCAAGGACCTGACCACCAAGGACATGGCCGCAATGATGATCGGCGACGTCAAGCTCGCCGAGCTCGACACCCGGCTGCCGGTGCCCGCCGATGCCAAGCCCATCCTTGTGGTCAGCGATATCAGGGCGCCGGATCGCACCGGGCTGAAGATGATCGATATTGGCAGCCTGACGGTCCATGCCGGGGAGATCGTCGGCATAGCCGGCATTTCCGGTAACGGTCAGAAGGAACTGGCGGAAGTGCTGGCCGGCCAGCGGCCAGCGGATGCCGGGAGCATCACGGTGAAGGGGTCGCTCTACGGCGCAACCCGGCAGGAGACGCGGATCAACAATGTCCGGTTCATCCCTGAAGAGCCGCTCAACAACGCCTGCGCGCCAAAGATGACCGTGACGGAAAATCTCGCTTTCCGCACCTTCGACGTGAAGAGAGAGGGTGGCGATGCGCTCTGGCTCGACATGAAGTCGATGCGCAAGCGCGCAGCCTCGCTGATCTTGGATTTCAAGGTGAAGACGGCGTCACAATCCTCGCCCATCGCCTCGCTTTCCGGCGGTAACGTCCAGCGCGCCGTGCTCGCCCGCGAACTGACCGGCGACGTCGACCTGCTGATCGTCTCCAATCCCTGCTTCGGACTTGACTTCTCCGCCGTCGCCGAAATCCGCGCCCGCATCATGAAGGCGCGCAATGCCGGCACCGCCGTTCTGCTGCTCTCAGAAGATCTCGACGAGCTCTTGGAAATGTCGGACCGCATCATGGTCATGTCGGACGGCAAGCTGGTCTACGAGACGCCGGCGCTATCGGCCGACATATCCGTTATCGGCGCTCATATGGCGGGGCATCACTGATGCCAGAAAGACTCACAGCAAAGATCAAAGCCGAACCTTTTGCCTTCCCGCTCAAACGCGATGCGATCGCGCTCATCGTCATCGACATGCAGCGCGACTTTGCCGAACCCGGCGGCTTCGGAGCCAGCCTCGGCAACGACGTCAGCCGCATCACCAGGATCGTGCCGGACGTCAAACGCCTGATCGAGGCCTTCAGGACGGCTGGCCTGCCGGTCATCCATACGATGGAATGCCACCGCCCCGACCTGTCCGACCTGCCTCCCGCAAAGCGCAACCGTGGCAACCCGACACTGAAGATTGGAGATGCGGGACCGATGGGTCGCGTGCTGATCGTCGGCGAGCCCGGGACCGCGATCCTTTCCGAACTCGCACCGACCGACGGCGAAATCGTCATCGAGAAGCCCGGCAAGGGCGCATTCTACGCTACCCCGCTTGGCGATCTCCTCAAGGCGCGCGGCATCGAGCAGCTGGTGTTTGCCGGCGTGACCACCGAGGTCTGCGTCCAGACAACCATGCGTGAGGCCAATGATCGCGGCTACGAATGCCTGCTCGCCGAAGAGGCGACGGAGAGCTACTTTCCGGCATTCAAGAAGGCGGCCATCGCCATGATCACCGCCCAGGGCGCCATTGTCGGCTGGGTCGCCTCGGTCGATTCCATCGTAGAGGGGATTGCGCATGCCTGAGACGACCCGCGAGAGCCTGACAACTGGGGGATGGCGGACACTCCCATTTGAACCCTTTCGCAATGCGGTGACGATCCACTGGATCCAGCATTTCGAGGGAGATCAGCCGGGCGTGGCGCTGCTGAAATACGAGGCCGGCGCCTCCGTTCCGCGCCACCGGCATATGGGCCTTGAGACCATCATGGTGCTCGAAGGCACGCAATCCGACGAGGGTGGCGACTACGGCCCCGGCAGCCTGGTCGTCAACAAGGAGGGCACCGAGCATTCAGTCTGGAGCGACACGGGATGTGTCGTGCTGATACAATGGGACCGGCCTGTGAAAATACTGCAGGAGGAACCGGCATGACAGAGCGCCTGCATTGTTGCGCACTCAGCCGAATGGCGACGCGCCAGACAGGTCGAGCGGTCGCAGGGCTCGCACGCTGGCTGCGAGTGCCTCGCAGCTGTGGAGCACGCTCAAGCCGACCATTTCAAGGTGTTTCTCATCCAACGGCAGCATATTAAAAGTCTGATCGATCTCGGCACTATGGGTTGGATCAAGGTCTCCATGAATTCTCAAAGTCCTGAACGTTGAGTCCGGCAAGCCAGAACGGTTCCGAATCTCATCAATTTTACTGTCCGCAGGAGGAAAAGCTTCGAGAACTGCAATGTATCCGAGTAGCATGAGAGGGTGATGGTGATGAACCCAATAGTACTGGGTGCCGACCAATCGCGCCACTTCAACTGAAGGGGTAATGGACAGAATTCGCCCAGGATCGCATCCGGCAGCCTTCAGGTCCTCAAGTGCCCAAGTATCGTGGTGCAGCTCCTCGGAAATATGATGCCGATAATATCCTCCCAGCAACGCGGCAGACTTATCGGCTCCCTCGAGCTGATCGCACCGCTCAGCTGCGCATTGCATTAGGGGAACCGACGCCCGCATGATTTGATGAAGCAAGACCAAGAAAGCAATCGTCATTTCCCGGTGAGGTTCGGTTCGCCAAAGGTCGCCGAAGGCCGCCCTAAGAGCTGGCAAGCAGAGCTCTATTCTGCCCCTCACAAAGTCACTATTCGATTGTCTTTCAAGCATATCCATAGAGACACCAACCACCTACCAACAAACCAAATCGGAAAATCTTAGCTCATTGTGGATACTATTCAAGTTCGGCCCAGTTAGCAGCCACGTACCTCTTTAGTATTACTGGACAGGTATGGAGCCACCAACATATTATTACTGAAGGCCAGCGGTTCATGATTCCCAGATCGCTGACGGCAATCTTGCAAGCATCGAAAAATTGTTCAGAGCCTGAGGAGATCACAATGCCGGGCTTCCAGTCAAATTTCGACAAGCTGAAGAATTCAAATGTCATTCCCGACGTGGACGAGAATATGCTCCCGAAGGTGGTGTATGACGCGATCGAAAACCTGACCGATGATGAAATCGCGGTTCTTGTAAACCTTAGTCAAAAAACCGGGTCCCATATATATCTCAACCAGAACCACCAGGTCATCTGTGGGTTCTGAAGCGTCGCCCAGCATGCTGGACCGCTGGCCGCTGTACGACCGACGCAACGAGGGGCGTAGCGCCTTGGAAGAGGCCAAACGCAAGCTGTTCCTCAAAACAACAACGGATCAAGTCCCAGTAACGCGCATTGCCGATATCACATCGCTCGACGTCCTGGGCACTCCTGTGTTTGCGGCGGTCACTCCCTTGGCAAGGGACTTGACCACTCATCTGGGAAAGGGGCTGAACGAGGAAACGGCTCGCGTCAGCGCCGTGATGGAGGCTGTCGAGAGGGTGTCCGCAGAGGAGCTGGAGAGCGAGTCTCGGCATGCCACTTATATCGAGTTGACGTCCACGGGTTCCAGGGTTGCGGATCCACTGTTCTTCGATCTTCCACCGCTGACCAGCTATCGTCCGGATTCCCCGTTTGATTGGGTCGAGGGTTGGGAACTGGTCAGCGCGCTTCCGATTTGGGTTCTGGCCGACCTGGCGAGGTCTCCTGGAAAGGAAGGCATACTGGACCAGGTCGATACCAATGGCTTGGCTGGCGGGTTCACTCGTGGCCGGGCGGTGCGCAGCGCAATTCTGGAGGTTATCGAACGGGATGCTGTCAGTCAGCATCACTTCTTCCAACAATATGGACGTGAAGGGGACGCCGGGCCTGGTCGGCGCAGGATTGATCTGGGCTCACTTCCTCCCATACCCAAGGCGCTGGCGGAGCGTGCCCAAAAAGCAAACCTGAAAATCATACTGGAAGATCTGACGACCGACCTTGGGATTCCAGTCATCTCGAGCACGCTGATAGATCCATTCTTCTGCGGTGCCGCCGGGCCTATGCCGCTCGTCGTGGAGGGTTGGGGCGCCGACCTTCTGGCCGGAGCCGCCGTTACACATGCTATCCTCGAATCATTCCAATCACGGCTCGGGGTAATTCACGGTGCCCGTGACTCTTACAATCAGGTGCCAGCCTCGCGGCGGAATACCGAACACACGTCTTGGAATTCCGGGGCGGAGCATGACTTCTCCACAATTCCTGACACAAACTTGCCGGACCTCGAGACAGAACTGCAATTTATAATAGAGAGGCTAAAGTCCATAGGGCTGACGCAGGTCATCGTAATCGACATGAGCCGGAAATCCTTGGGCCTGCCTGTTGTAAGAGTGCGCGTCCCCGGTCTTTCGCTTTTTACCATAGACCACTGTCGTGTCGGCTGGCGAAGTGCAAGGCACCTGTTGTAATGACCGCGACGATGCGGATGCCGCCGGTCGTATTTTTGGGCCCAAGCGCCCCCGCTTCAGATATCCTGTCCATTTTGCCTGACGCGATCATAAGACCTCCAGCGAGGCGAGGGGACCTTTATGCTTATCGTATCCTGAAGCACGAGTTCTTTTTGATCATCGACGGCGCATTTGGCAATGTCCTTTCCATTTCGCCACGCGAGGTCGTTGATGTTGTCCGGGATGGGGCGGTTGTGGTTGGCGCCTCCAGCATGGGCGCGTTGCGAGCCGCGGATTGCTTTCCGGCGGGTGCGCATGGCGCGGGGATCATATTTCGACTCTTCAAGGATCGGGTCATATCCGCCGAGGACGAAGTGGCAGTCCTGTTCCGCGAGGACTTGCCCTTTCCGCCGCTTACAGAACCATTGATCAACATGCGGATCGCTCTGCGACGGGCGACCAGGAAAGGTCTCGTGAGGGCGCTCGATGCTGAGAAAATTATTTCGGCGGCTCAATCGCTTCATTTTACTCTGCGGACTTGGCCGCGCGCCTATCAGGGGGCGGGGTGTGCTCCCTCCAGCGAGATTCTCAACTTCTTAAGCGCGATAGACATAAAGCGCGCCGACGCTGTTCTGGCTGCAAAGCGGGTCTCGAAAATGCGAAAGGCCTGTAAAGCACCGCTCCGCCGATCCAGTTCATCTCAGCTGTTTGGACTCTTGGGCGATGGAAGGGAGAGACCTGCAGACCCGCTGGGTGGTGGTGGTCGGCAACAAATTGAGCCTGAATTCGTCGAATGGCTTTGCTGCTCAGGCAAGGCATACAGATGGTTGCACAGTGAAATTACCAGGCGCAACGGCGAATTGGTGGCGCCGATCTCATCAGTTTGGAATATTCTTGACGGCTTGGGCGAGCTAGAGGCAGAACTGATGAGGTTCGACGTCTTCAGGAGGGCCATCTCCGAGGCTCGGCGATGTGGCGTTCACCCCAGTATCGAGGACCTCCGGCAGGCCGAACTTCAGTTGGTAAACGCTCATGGTGTCGGTTCATGGAATGAGCTCCTCATAAGCATAGGAAACGACCCGTCGTACGCAGAACGGCTAAGCATACATCGCACCCAACTAGCTCTGACCAAGTGTGTTCGACGTACTTTTCTGTTCGGACACGGTCAGGCGGCAACTCCGAGGGAGGTGTTGTTGTGGAAACCCAAATAGAAAGCCGGCCTCAACCAACAGACGACAGCGTTTGCATGCTCTTTACCGACATCGAGGGGTCGACAAATCTGGTGGATTCTTATCCCGATCTCTACGATGAGATGCTCCTTCGGCACAATGAGCTCTTGCGCAACGCCATCTACTCTTACGGTGGCGAAGAAATAAACGTGGTGGGAGATTCTGTGTTCGCGCTCTTTCCTGGCTCCACCCAGGGGGTTCAGGCAGCGATTGACGCGCAATATGCGCTGACGAAAGAGGAATGGGCTCAAGGATGCAAGCCTCTGGTCCGGATGGGGCTGCATTCCGGAAAGGTGAGAAGACACGACACTGCCATCACCGGGATAGAGGTGCATCGCGCGGCTCGGATCGCCTCCGTGGCGCACGGGGGGCAGATCGTCATTTCGAATGTGGTCCGCGATGCGATAGCAGAAGGCCCTATCGGGGCGAATGTAGAAATACGCGATCTCGGATTTCATCGCCTCAAGGACCTTCGATATCCGGAAGCGCTGTTCGATCTGGTGATCCCGGGATTGCAAAGCGATTTTGCACCCGTCTCATCTATTGGGGCGAATCGCACGAACCTCCCATCCGATGTGTCCGTTCTCTATGGTCGACGCTCCGAAATGGAACGGCTCGGGCGCATCATTGCAGATAAGCAGAGCCGATTCGTCACGCTGACGGGTGCCGGGGGTGTGGGCAAGACCAGCTTGGCGATCCACGTTGGCAGATCAGTATTAAGCTCCTTTTCACGGGGAGTGTTCTTCGTGCAGTTGCAGGAAATTGACAGTCCGGATCTGATCGGTTCGGAGATCTGCAAGGCCGTTGGTCTGCAGGAGGTACCCGGCATCTCCGCCATAGAAACGGTGTGCAACGCGCTCGGCGGTGCTGAGGTGTTGTTAATACTCGACACGTTCGAGCACCTTGTCGAAGGTGCACCTGTCATAAACACCATCCTCAGGCGATGCCCGGCTGTCACCATTGTGACCACCAGCCGTGAGCCGCTCAAATTGCGCTCCGAGATCGAATTTGCCGTGCCTCCACTCAGCCCTCCCGATGAAGGGGCGGGCTTCGATCAAATCGAAGAGAACCCATCCGCGCAGCTCTTTGAGTATTTCGTGCATCGCGAACGGCCAGATTTCAGATTGGGAGATGACACAGCAGGTTTGGTCTCCAGGATATGCCGGCGACTTGATGGGCTACCGCTGGCGCTTGAACTGGCAGCCTCGCATGTGGGGCTCCTGGGCCTAGCAGAGCTGGAGGAGCGGCTTCGAACCTCAACGCAAGACCTTCGGAGCAAGGCGCGGGATATCGACCCCCGTCACCGCACGCTTCGTCTGATGATCGGATGGAGCGACCGTCTCCTGACAGAAAATCAGCGTCGGGTTTTTTACGCGTCGGCTGTGTTAAATGGCGGGTTCGATCTCCATGCCATCGAATCCTTGTTCAACCACGATGCCGACGTGGTCGACGCCGTGGAAGCTCTTCTGGACAAGAGCCTGCTGTTCAGAAAGACGGCGCTGGGCCAGCCGCGCCTCAACATGCTGGATACGCTTCGCGATTTTGCGCTCGATAAACTGCGGGAGTCGGGCGAGTACGACACTATGCGGACTCGTCAGGCGGATTATTTTACCGACCTTGTTCTATCAGCCGCGCCAAACGTGATGCGGTTTAATCAGCGCGACTTTGTCGAGCATCTGATGCAGGAAGCCGGAAACATTCGCGTGGCACTTGATTGGTGCATGAGGCAATCCAGCGCCTTGCAATCCGCCAGGCTCATGGAGGCGCTGAAGTGGCTTTGGATATCAAGAGGCCAGTTTTCGGAAGCGAGAACATGGTCGGATAAGGCTTTGGAGCACGCGCGCACCACGGGTGAGCCGGAGCCGCTGGCGGGAATTTTGAACTCAGCCGCATTGATCCAATACATGTCCGGTAATCCCGAAACAGCCCGTGAATATGGTGTTGAAAGTCACCGGATTTACTGCGAGCTGGAGAACAAGCCGGGCATCGCAAGTGCCGGAATTGTTGCCGGCATCGCGCAAGCTACCTCGGGCGACCCCGAGGCAGGGGGCATGTTGATCGCGCAGTCATTGGAACTGTCAAGGCTCATTGGCGATGACTATGGAACCGTGCTTGCACTGATTGCAATTGGGGAAGGGACACGCGCCGAGGGGGACGAGGCGGCTGCTGAAGCCTACTATCTTGATGCTCTCAAACTGCTCGAGGAACTGGGTGACACCTATTGGCCTGGCCACCTGTTGCAAAACCTTGCCCATTTTAGACTGCACAACGGTGACTGGAGGAGCGCTGCAGCGCTCGCTCGCCAGGCCTTGGCCATCGGCGAGAGATATGACTATCCAATGGTGGTGAACCTCGCGATTGCAGCGATCAGCGGAGTGCTCGCGGTGAAAGAGGATTGGGACGGTTCTGCAGAAATCATCGGGGCTGTGAACGGTCGCCTCGCGCGGCTAGGAGTTCGGTTTGAGCCGACAGATGACGCTGATTTTCAAAGAATCGTGTCTGCGGTCCGCAAAGCGTCGGGCAACGAACGCTTCACGCGTCTAAGCGAAATGGGGGCCGATCGCCAATGGGACGAGGTACTTGCGTCGTGCCGCGCCTCCGTTGCGGCTTAGGGCTTGACCACTCGGCGGACAATCGAGGGCGAGGCTGCTTTGCCTGCGAGACATGCGTCTCTTCATGGTCAGTTTTGTTCACGACGAAGACTGGGCTGTGAGCGACCTTAGGCCCTACACAATTTTTCATTGTTTTCGTTAGGAGAAATTCGCGGCCTAATTGAGCCCCCATCAATCGATGCGCGCGTTCTGCTCCAGAACTTCGTCCATAGCACAATGTCAAACGGCCGGCGCGCGGAAACGCTCCGACGCTCTACCCTTGGGGGCGGTGCAGAACGCCAGGACAATGCCCTGCACTGCGCACCGGCGTCTTAGTGTACGTCGAATGGACGAGGTTCAAATCATTTCTACCTCGTCCAGCCAAGCCAAACCTCCCAAGCGCCGACATGACATTGCTGCCCGGTAAGCTCATGGTCTTGTGCTCACGTTTGTGACAAGGAGGTCATGATGACATCAAGAAAGCTAGTGCAATCTGTCGCTCTCAGCATCGGCATGCTGTTTGCCGGCGCGAGCGTTGTGGCCTACGCCGGAGACTACTGCCCGCCTGAGACCACCGCCAAGGGAAACAATGGCTGGGGTCAGGAAAAGAACAAAGGTACCACCGACGGAACAAATGCGGGAAGCGACAACGGTGCTACGGCCGACACGAAAACGGCCAGCACTGAACGGTAGTTTCGGCGCAATTGCTCGGCGGCGGCTTTCCGTCGCCGCCGAGTTCAGCGGATGACGGGTTCACCGTGATAGCGGCGCTTCGACGGCTTCGACACGCCAAACCCGACCTCCATCATCAGGCGCGGGGACTGTTTCGCCAATGTCCCCATATGAAAACCAAACGGGTCTTCGACAAAACCCGTGCCAGCCTTGCCGGTCAGCGTGACGGCGCTGTCTTCACCATAAAAACCCAGCACTTCTTCCGCCGGATGGCCAACGAGCAGTGTCAATTGATGCTTCATGCGCCGGCGGTTGTGGCTGCCGCGCACATAGACATGCGGTCCGGCATCGGCATCGACGTCGGTGAGGTAGAAAAAGAATTTCAACATCCGCCAATCGTCGAGATCGAAATGGAACTTGAACGAGGCGCGGCTGAGATCGGCTTCCGAGGCGGACTTCGTCGGGAAGCTCCACCATGTGCGCGTCGTGATCAACTTGGCTTCACCGCCGAGATAATGCCTTGCCACCTCGAGAAGCAAGGGGTCCCGCTGCACCGCCGAGGCGGCGTCACATTGCTGGACTCGCTCGAAATGATGACCGCTCAGTATCGTGCGGCCAAAGCGTCGCTCGGCATCTGCGTGCTCACTGGCGATAAACTCAAGCTTGCGATCGAAGTTGCCAAAGCACGGCGTTTCCTGGCCGAAGCGGGCGATTTCCGCTTGAATCGGAGCCGGCAGTGTAAGACCGGTAGCGATACCTGTTCGTCTGAGTTCGGCCGCGACAGCTTCCGCTCTCAGGTCACCGAACATCGAAGGCGCAGTACTTGCGCTCGATCGCACGGGTCTGGCGGTCAGCCAGTGCGCCTTGCGGAACGCCATCGTCCGCGCCAGCAGGAACATCGGCAGCCAGGCGGGGTTCTCGCGCAGGTCCTAAGATAGGTGGGGATGCGCGCAGCCATGCGACGGAAAGTGCCACCGCTGCGGGCGATGGTTTCCAGATCGCTCGGTTTGGATGTGCTTGCATCAAGCATCTTACCGAACCTTTTTTCCATCCGCGGTCTCGGCCACAGTAACCCAGAACTGTTCATGTTGCAACGCAGCAAAAGGATCGTCATGAACGGGCCAGTCCCAGCAGCCGTCGGTAAGACTGCGTGGCGGATGGGACGCTCAGTCACCCGCCCTGAAGGCCTGCAGGAATACAAGGGGAAGAGTAAGCGCCGAGCGCCAAGCAGAATCCGCTGGATGGATGACTCACTCTGCTCTGATCGATGGCGCGGCCCATCAGCGTTCTTGCATATTGCCAACCTATTAGAAGATGCTAATTTGCATAGGGTCACTTGGATCCGCAGTCGGCATCACCTTCCCCGAGGCCAAAGCCTCCTGGGTCGCTGCCACCAGGTGGAAAAAGACGACTCGAGGCCCGGGTGATCCTCGCAACTAATTCGGGCCTCCTGGCCCAGCGTGTTGGCCGAGGAGGGCAACAATGGCCGCTTACCTCATCGCCGACGTCGACGTCTTTGATGCCGAAGCCTTCGAAGAGTACAAACGGGCCGTGCCAGCGACCGAGGAACGGTATGGTGGTCGCTACCTGGGGCGCGGCGGCGCAGCCAAGGTACTCGAAGGCGACTGGGAGCCGCACCGCCTGGTCGTCGTCGAGTTTCCAGACATGGCAGCGTTGATGGGTTGGTATAATTCGCCAGAGTACAGTCGGCTTAAAGCCATTCGCGAGCGATGTGCCAGGACGAGGATCATCGCGCTTGAAGGCATTGCTTGAGGGAGTAGCGCGCATGACGTTCTACGCCTGGACAATCAAGTATCGCGGTCGTGGGGAGATCAAGCACGTTACAACACTTGCGGAACTGTTCGACGTCCTCCGCATTCTCAACCTCCCCGGTCTCGCGCCACCCGGCTTCGCTTTGCCGGATGGCGAAATCGCCGACCACGGACATTACACTCATAATGAAGGCGGAAGCGATGAATGGAGCCTCATCTGGACGAAGATCGACGAGACGCCTATGGCAGATTGACACTTCGCAGATGGGCAGTTCCCGAGGGGGGGCTGCCTACAGGGTGATTGTCGTGGCCGTTTTGCCGTTTAGCGGGCGCTTCAGATGAAAGCTGGCAAGCCGGTTCTCCGCATTGCGACCGACGAGCGCGTCTAATCCTGTCATAACCGAACCGCTATCCTCGCGTTTCAAGCGCGCCATCGGATCGCTCTCGCCCTGTGTGAAATATATTTCTGCATCTGAATTATATTGACAGTGCTGTGCCGTTGCGGTTAACTGCCCATACCGGAATTCGAGGAGGAACTCCGGTCTTCATTAGATCATCGGCCGCCCTGTTGGGCGCAGCCGGATATTGGGAGGGGCTTCGGCCTCGAGGAGGAATCTTGCGCAATTTTCTAAGCACGACCGCGTTGGCGATCCTTGCATCGACGCTTTTTGCCGGCGTTGCCAGCGCGGAAACGGACAATCCGTTCCGCTGCAAGCCGGGCGAAAGATACGTCATGAACGTCATGGTCTCGGGCGTCGAATACTGGTTCCCTGTCTATGAAATGTTCAAGCAGGCGGGCCAGCAACTCGGTTGCGAGACCGCCTATACGGGCACGCCGGAATATGACGTCAACAAGCAGATCGCGACCTTCGACCAGGCGCTGGCCCAGAGCCCGGCCGGCATCCTCGTTCATCCGATGAACTCCGACCCCTTCATCGAGCCGATCAACCGAGCGATCGATCAGGGAACGGCGGTCGTCACCTTCGCAGCCGATGCGCCGCTTTCCAAGCGTATCTCGTTCATCACCTCGGACAACACCCGCGAAGGCACCTATGCGGCCGACGCGATCGCCGAGAAGATGGGTGGCAAGGGCGAATATGCGGTTCTCGAAAACCCCGGTCAGGATAACCACGACAAGCGCATCGCCGCCTTCATCGCCCGCATGACCGAAAAATACCCCGACATGAAGCTGGTCGGCCGCGCGGCCTCCAACCAGGATCCGAACAAGGCATACCAGGGCTTGATGAGCCTGAAGCAGGCACATCCGAACCTTGGTGCCGTGTTCATGCCGGAAGCCAACTCCGCGATCGGCGCCTCGCAGGCCAACAAGGAAAGCGGCGGCAAGATCCTCGTGATGTGCGCCGACGTCAATGCCAACATTCTCGACATGATCAAGGCGGGCGAAGTGTTCGGCTCGATCAACCCGAACCAGGGCATGCAGGGTTATATGGGCTTCATGCTTCTCTGGCTCGCCAAGCATCCGGAACTCATCGACCCGATGAACGATGCCAAGCGCGCCGGCTTCAATCCGATGAGCATTCCCTTCGTCGATAACGGTCTGTCGATTGTTACCGCCGACAATGCCGACGACTTCTACTGGGACAAGTACCTCAAGCGGCGTGGTACCAAGGGCATCGAGGAGTAAGCCCTTTGTGCCGGCTGTCCGGGGAATGATGCTCCGGACAGCCACCGCAAACGTGATGAGGAGATTGTGATGGCGTCGGTGCCGGTTCTGGAAATCCGCAATGTCAGCAAGCATTTCGGTGCGGTCAAGGCGTTGACGGACGTGAGCTTCAGTCTGGAGAAGGGCGAGGTTCATGCGCTTTGCGGCGAAAACGGCGCGGGCAAGTCGACGCTGATGAATATCATTGCCGGTGTGCTGCAGCCGACCGAGGGCGAAGTGCTCGTCGATGGGGCGCCGGTGAAGGTGACGTCGCCGGCGGTGGCCCAATCGCTGGGACTGGGTCTCGTGCACCAGGAGATCGCGCTTTGCCCCGATGCCACCGTGGCCGAGAACATGTTCATGGCGACGACGAACCGCCGCCGCTCGCCGTTCATGAACTATGGCAGGCTGGAGCGGGACGCGCAGGCCGTGATGAACCGGCTGGCGCCGATCGACGTGCGCCGCAAGGTCGGCGAGCTTTCGATCTCCAGCCAGCAACTGGTTGAGATCGCCAAGGCGCTGACGCTCGATTGCCGTGTCTTGATCTTCGACGAACCGACAGCGGCGCTGACGGAATCAGAGGCGCAAGTTCTGTTTGGCATTATTCGCGACCTGAAGGCGCATGGTATGTCGATCATTTACATCAGCCACCGCATGGCGGAGATCTTCAGCCTGTGCGACCGGGTCACCGTGTTTCGCGACGGGCGCTATGTTTCGACGGAGAAGGTCGCGGAGCTGACGCCGGATGATGTGGTGCGCCGGATGGTCGGGCGCGAAGTCACCCAGCTCTACCCTGAAAAGCAGGCGCTGGCCGAGGCGACCGGCGAGACTATTCTCAGCGTCCGCGATCTTGGCGACGGCAACCGCTTTAACAATGTCAGGTTCGTGCTGCGCAAGGGCGAAATCCTTGGCGTCGGCGGGCTGATCGGCTCGGGACGCACAGAGATTGCCGAAGGCATTTGCGGACTGCGGCAAGTGACGGAAGGCGAAGTGCATCTGCACGGGCAGAGGTTGAACACCCGGTCCTATGCGCAAGCCGTCAAGGCCGGTGTCGTCTACCTTTCCGAGGACCGGAAGGGCTCCGGCGTCTTCCTGGAGCTTTCCATCGCCCAGAATATTGCCGTTCTCGACCTGAAGTCGCTGACAGGGCCTTTGGGTCTGTTGAATTCCAGCGCCGAAGCGGATCGTGCCAACGATCTGACCCGACGGCTCGGCGTGCGGATGGGCGGCATCGACATGCCGGTTTCGTCACTGTCGGGTGGCAACCAGCAGAAAGTGGCGATTGCCAAGCAGCTGGCGGTCAATCCCAAGGTCATCCTGATGGACGAGCCGACGCGCGGCATCGATGTCGGCGCCAAGTCGGAAATCCACCGGCTGCTGCGCGATCTCGCCCGCTCGGGTATCGGCATCGTCGTCATATCGTCGGAACTGCCGGAGCTGCTCGGGCTTTGCGACCGGGTGCTGGTGATCCGCGAGGGCACGGTTGCCGGCGAAGTCGAGGGCGTGACGATGACGGAAGAGGCAATCATGCGGCTTGCGTCGGGGATCGGCGCCCACACCAACTCAAAGGCATCAGAGCATGCCGCATAATGAACAAGCAGGTTTAGGAAACAAAGTCATGGCGGACGCTACGTTGACAACGGCACATCAGGCGCGGGCGCCCGGCTGGAAACGGCTGGGAACCATGCGCGAGGCAGGGCTGATCGCGATCATCCTGGCGCTCTGCATTGTCATGAGCTTTGCCTCGCCACATTTCCTGACGCTCGGCAATTTCCGGGCAATGCTGATGTCATTCTCGGTGGAAGGCATCGTCGTTGTCGGCATGACCATCCTTTTGATCGTCGGCGGCATCGATCTTTCGGTGGGCTCGGTCGTCTGCTTCTCGATGGTGCTGTCGGGCTCGCTGTTCCTGATGGGGCTCGATCCGTGGAGTGCATCCCTGATCGGCATTGTCGTCAGCGGCCTGATTGGCTGTGTCATGGGCTTCTTCGTGACGGTGGTGGGCTTGAACCACTTCATAACCTCGCTGGCGGCGATGGTGATCGTGCGCGGCATCTGTCTGATCATCACCAAGGGCACGCCCCTGTCCCTGTTCACCCTGCCGCCCTCGTTCAAGGCAGTCGGGCAGGGCACATTCTATGGCATTCCCTATGTGATCCTGATCTTCGTTGCCGTCGTCGTGCTGTTCGACTTTCTGCTGCGCCGCGCAACGGCCTTTCGCAAGGTGTTCTATACCGGCAGCAACGAGAAGGCGGCGCTCTATTCCGGCATCAAGACCAACCAGGTGAAGTTCTGGGTGACCGTTCTCTGCGCCACGCTGTCCGGTGTCGCCGGTGTCATCTACATGTCGCGCTTCGGTGCCGCGACCCCGACCTTCGGCGTCGGCATGGAACTGAACATCATTGCGGCGGCAGTGATCGGCGGCGCATCATTGAATGGCGGCTCCGGGACGATCCTCGGCGCAATCCTGGGTATCGCTCTTCTCTCGGTCGTGACAAGCTCTCTGATCCTGCTCGACGTCTCGGTCTATTGGCAAGACATGATCAAAGGCTGCATTCTGCTTGCCGCCGTCTCCATCGACCATTTCCTGCACAAGCGGAAGGTTGCCTGATATGTCGCCCAATAGGCTGATAGCCAAACTCAAACCTGCAAATGCGCCGCGCGAGGAAATCGTCATCGCCCGCCAGATGCACCAGGCGCTGGTCCTGCATTTCCTCGAAGGACTTACGCAGGCGCAGATCGCCGATCAGCTCGGCATCTCGCACGCTACCGTCAACCGACTGATCAAACGCGGCCGACAGCTCGGCCTCGTCGAAATCAAGATCAAGTCGCCGATGGAGCCGCTGGTCGACATGGAAGAACAGCTACTGGCGCTCGGCGGCATCAGCCGTGCCGTGGTCGTGCCGACCGTCTCCGACAATCCGCAGACGGCACTTCAGGCGGTCGGTGAAGCGGCGGCCCGGCTGCTGCTGGAAGAGATCACTGATGGCGACACGATCTGCATCACCGGCGGCAAGGGTGTCAGTGCCGTGGTTGCCGGCCTGCAGGCGCAGCGGCGCTTCGATGTCGAAGTGATCCCGGCAACCGGCTGTGTTCAGGGCAAGCACTATACTGACGTCAATCACGTCTCGACTATGATGGCCGACCGGCTCGGCGGACGTTCGTTCCAGATTCACGCTCCGCTCTTTGCCGACAGTGCCGCGGAGCGCAATATGCTGATCAACATGCGCTCGGTGGCCGATGTCTTCAAACGAGCTCGCGAGGCAAAGATCGCCGTGGTCGGCATCGGTTCGATCCTGTCCGACGACTCCAGCTACTACGATCTGCATCCGTCCTCGAGCACGGACCGCGCGGCAATCGAGCGCTCCGGCGCGTCATGCGAACTTCTGGCACATCTTCTCGACGATCGTGGACAGGTCTGCGACTATAGCCTCAACCGGTCGCTGGTGTCGCTGACGCTGCCGGAATTCGCCTCGATCCCCACCAAGATCGGCGTGGCGAGCGGGCCGAACAAGGCGAGGCCGATCCTCAGCGTTCTGCGCGGCAATCACCTGGATACGCTGGTGACCGACGAGGCGACGGGTGCGCGCGTCCTCGCGCTGGCGAATGGCGAGGGAAAATGGGCATGAGCGGGCAACAATTGACGCGTGAGATCGGCAAGTCCGGCGTTTCTGCCTCCGCCGTGGGCCTAGGCACCTGGGCAATCGGTGGCTGGATGTGGGGCGGGACCGATGAAATGGAATCCATCGCCGCGATCCAGGCTTCGCTTGAAGCCGGCGTGACGCTGATCGATACGGCGCCAGCCTACGGACTCGGGCGTTCGGAGGAGATCGTCGGCAAGGCCTTGGCAGGCCGTCGCGACAAGGCCGTCATCGCCACCAAATGCGGCCTTGTCTGGCATACCCGGAAGGGCAGGCATTTCTTCGATCAGGATGGCAAGCCGGTGCACCGTTATCTCGGCCGTGATGCGATTGTCCACGAGGTCGAGGAAAGCCTGAAGAGGCTTAGGACCGATACTATCGACCTCTACATCACCCATTGGCAGGACCCGACGACACCGATCGAGGAGACCATGCGGGCGCTGGAAGACCTGAAGACCGCAGGCAAGATCCGGGCGATCGGCGCCAGCAATGTCAGCCGAGACGACCTCGATGCCTATATTGCGGCCGGTGGTCTCGATGCGATCCAGGAACGGTTCAGCATGATCGACCGCGAGATCGAGGTAGACCTCCTGCCGTTGACGAAGGCCAACGGCATTGCGACGCTCAGCTATTCGTCGCTGGCGTTGGGGCTGCTCTCCGGCACGATCGGCCCCGACCGGGTGTTTTCCGGCGGCGACCAGCGCAAGGACAACGCGCGCTTCTCCGTCGCGAACCGGCAGAAGGCGGCGGCACTTGCCCACGCGATCCGGCCGGTTGCGGAAAACCATGGAGCCAGTATCGCCCAGACCGTAATTGCGTGGACCCTGGGCCAGCCGGGCGTGACCTTTGCGCTCTGCGGGGCTCGCAACCCGGCACAGGCCCTGGACAACGCGCGGGCCGGGACCATCCGGCTAGACCCGACCGATCTTGCCGCCATCGATGCAGCCATTGCGGCGGAACTGACTGATATGGACAGGTAGCGGATCGCCATCATGAAACGTAAAGAGATGTTGGACGGGCTCCGCCAGAACCCGAAGGTGGACGTTTGTGTCGTCGGCGGCGGCATCAACGGCATCAGCGTCTTTCGGGAGTTGGCGCTGCAGGGGCTGAACGTGCTGCTCGTCGAGAAGCATGACTATTGTTCCGGCGCCAGTTCTGCACTGTCTCGAATGGTGCATGGCGGGCTGCGCTACCTGGAGAACGGCGAATTCAAACTGGTGCAGGAATCGCTGGTCGAGCGGGACCGGCTGTTGCGCAATGCGCCGCATTACGTTGCGCCGCTGCCGACAACGGTACCGGTGTTCGATATCTTCTCCGGTCTCTGCAATGGCATCGTCCGGTTCTTAGGCCTCGGCCGCCGCCCGAGCCGGCGGGGCGCGGTGGCCATCAAGGCGGGCCTCAGTATCTATGATTTCCTGACGCGCAAGCGGGCGCTGATGCCGCGCCACCAGTTTCGCGGCCGGCGCACGACGCTTCAAAAATGGCCGGCGCTCAATTCCGGGATCAAGAGTTCCGCAACCTATTTCGACGCTTGGGTCAGCCATCCGGAACGGCTGGGCATCGCGCTTCTGCAGGATTGTCTTGCTGACAACAGTCAGGCGCGGGCGCTGAACTATGCGGAACTGCGGCGGACGGAGAATGGCCAGTATCGCGTCGAGGACAAGATCTCGGGCACATCCGCTACGGTCGAGCCGGCCCTGATCATTAACGCGACGGGCGGCTGGATCGACATTGCCAATCAGAGCTTGTTTTCACCGCGGTCACGCCCGGCACCGCTGATGGGGGGCACCAAGGGCTCGCACCTGATCATCGACAATGCGGAGCTGCGTGCAGCACTTGCCGGCCATATGATCTATTACGAGAACCAGGACGGGCGGATCTGCATCCTGTTTCCCTATCTCGGCAAGGTCCTGGTCGGTTCCACCGATATCCGCGTCGATGATCCGGAAACGGTGCGTTGCGAGGCCGACGAGCGCGACTATATCCTGCAATCGCTCGCCTTCGTGCTGCCGGGCATCGCCGTCCGGCCTGAGCAAATCGTCTTCCAGTTTTCCGGCGTACGGCCGCTGCCGGCCAGCACTGACAGCTTTACCGGCCGTATTCCGCGCGATCATTTCTGCACGATCGTGGAACCCAGGGATGGCGGGCCGCCGGTGCTGTGCATGATCGGCGGCAAATGGACGACATTCCGGTCCTTCGGAGAAATGGCAGCCGACATGGCGCTGGAAAGGCTCGCCAGGCGCCGCCGCGTCGCGACAACCGACCGGCCCATCGGCGGCGGGCGGGCCTTTCCCGCCCACGCGTCACTCTGGCTGGCGCACGTAGCTGCAGCCAAGGGAATTTCCGGCGAGCGTATGGCTGAGCTGTTTGGTCGATATGGCACCAATGCCGAGGCGATTGCCGGCTTCATCGCCGCAGGGCCCGACGCGCCGCTGCCGCACGCCGGCTACACGGTGCGCGAATTGCAGTACCTGATCCGCAATGAAGCGGTGGAACATCTCGACGACCTGCTTTTGCGGCGCACGACGCTCGCCGTCTCGGGCGAACTCTCGCTGGCCATGATGGATGCCGTGCTCGACCTGCTTGCGCAGGAAAAGCAATGGACGCCGGGACGACGCGCCAGCGAGCGCGACCGTTTTCTCACTCTTCTCAGCGAACGCCATGGCGTCGATGAAAGCATGCTTTGCGCAAGGAACGAACCAAGGAGCTCAGAATGCGACACAACAGCAAAGTCCGGATGAACCGGCTGTTCGGCGGCGGGCGCTGCCTAGACGTGGCAATCGATCATGGCGTCTGCAACGAGCCATCCTTCCTCAACGGGCTGGAGGATATCCAGGGGGTGGTCAAGGCACTGATCTCTGCCGGGCCGGATGCGATCCAGATGAATTACGGCCAAGCAGACCTGCTCCAGGATGTGCCGGGCAGGAACAAGCCGGCGCTGGTCATGCGCATCGACATGGGCAATCCCTATAACCGCATTCGCCACCGCGACATGTGGGCGGTGCTGCAGAACGAAGCCGAGCCGCTGATCGGCGCGCTTGAGATGGATGCGGCCTGTGTCGTCGTCAACCTGTTCATGCTGCCGGACGAGCCGGACCTGTTCCGCCAGTGCGTGCAGAACATTTCCCGCGTGCGGGCCGATTGCGACAAATATGGCATGCCGCTGATGATCGAGCCCTTGGTTATGCAACCGGTTGCCGAAATGGGCGGCTACATGGTCGATGGCGATGCCGACAAGATCGTCACGCTGACGCGACTGGCCCGCGAGATGGGAGCCGATATCGTCAAGGCCGACCCGACTGACAATGCCGAGGACTTCCACAGAGTCGTTGAGGCGGCGCGCTGCCCGGTTCTGGTGCGCGGCGGCGGCAAGGAAGATCTGCGCGTCGTGTTCGATAAATCTGCGGCCTTGATGCGGCAGGGTGCAATGGGCATGGTCTACGGGCGCAACATCTATCAGCACGCCGATCCGAGCGCCGTGGTGCGCGGGCTGATGGCGATCGTGCATCAGGACGCGAGCGGCGAACAGGCTTTCGCACTGTACCAGCAGCGCTGAATTGCGGTTTCGAACCTTGGAGGGGTTCTGAATGGGAGATTATCTTTTGGGGCTCGACGCCGGGAACACCGTCATCAAGGCGGTGATTTTCGACCGGGCGGGCAACGAGATCGCGGCTGCGTCCGCCGAGGGGCATAGCCGCATGCCGTGCCCCGGCCATGTCGAGCGCGGGCTTGATGAACTCTGGACGAACGCGCGGCAGGTCATCGGTGCCTGCCTCGAGGAGGCGGGGATCAAGCCGGATGACATCGCCGCGATCGGCTGTGCCGGCCATGGCAACGGCCTCTATGCGCTTGATTGCGAAGGCGCTCCGCTGCTCGGCATCCAGTCGCTGGATACGCGGGCGGCCGCCCTTGTCGATGAATGGAAAAACACCGGTGTGGGCGACCGAACCTATCCGCTCGGCCGGCAACGGCCATGGCCATCGCAGACGCCGACGCTGCTGGCCTGGCTGAAGCGTTACCGGCCGGAGACCTTTGCGAAAATCGGCACCGTCTTTCTTTGCAAGGATTTCATCGTCTACCGGCTGACAGGGCAACGCGTCAGCGAGGTTTCCGACATGACCGGCTGCGGGCTGCTCAACGTTGCCGGCCGTCGCTACGATCGCACCCTCATGGACGCCTACGGCCTCCATGACTGCATGGGGCTTCTGCCCCCGTTGATCGAAAGCGCCGATATCGCCGGGCATGTGACGGAAGCGGCGGCGGCGCAGACGGGGCTTGCGGCCGGCACGCCCGTGGTTGCCGGTCTGTTCGATGTCGTCGCCTCGGCCGTCGGTTCCGGGGTGACGCGGACGGGCGCGGCCTCCATTATCGCCGGAACCTGGAGCATCAATCAGGTGATTGTCGATAGGCCGGAACTGGAAGGCCCTGTTTTCATGTCGTCGACCTTCGACCGCGAGCGCTACATGGCGATCGAGTCCAGCGCCACATCGGCGGCAAATCTCGAGTGGCTGGTGCGCGAATTCTTCTCAGATATCGATACGAACGGACGCTCACCTTTCGATTTCTGCTGCGATCTCGCATCGACTATCGAACCGGCGGCGGACGATCCGCTGTACCATCCGTTTCTCTACGGCGCCCAGCAGGACGGGAACGCGCGCGCAGGCTTTTATGGAGTAGCAGGCTGGCATACGCGAGGCCATCTGGTTCGGGCCGTGCTGGAAGGCGTCGCCTTCGGTCACCGCCAGCACATCGAGACCATGCGCCAAGCGGGCGCCGTCTTCGATGAAGCGGTGCTGTCGGGCGGCGGCTCGCGCAGCATCCTCTGGCCGCAGATCTTTGCCGATGTGCTCGGTGTCCCGGTCTGCGTCGCCCGATCGCGGGAGACCGGCGCGCTGGGAGCTGCGATCGCGGCGGGAACTGGCGTCGGCCTGTTTTCCGATTTCGCAGGCGGCGCTTCCGCCATGGTACGGACGGACCGTTCTTATTGTCCCAACGTCGCGCTTGAGGGCCATTATGCGCGGCGCTACGGTCTCTATCGTGACATCGCCGACGCCATGGCGCCGCTGTGGCGGCGGTTGGCGGCGACGACGGCTGAGGCGCCGGGAGTGGCGGCGTGAGCAGGCACGGCAATGAAACTGCGATCGACGCGGGCAGCTATGACTTCATCATCGTTGGTGCGGGTTCTGCCGGCTGCGTGGCGGCGAACCGGCTGTCGTCCGATCCAGGGACACGGGTCCTGGCGGACCTGCCTGTCTGACGATATGATTTTGCCGAACTCGGACCGCATCCCCCTGAGCTGATCACAGCTGATGTGCAGCAGCATGTCGTGTTCGCAATCGCCTGGCCATTGATATAGATCAACGCACGCGGAGAGATCGGAGGCATTATGCGACCGCTATCGTCGTCGGGTTCGTGCAGCCTTTCCCGTGAGTTTTGCCGTCTGTCGATGCTATTTGATGTCACGCAGACGATATGTTTCAATGCCAATATCATTCGCCTTCGGCATAGACGAAAAAACAGCATCCAACACGGGTATTCATGTATCCTCGAGTAGGCCCGGTTTGGCGGGCCAACGCTCCCGGTGCATGGGAAATGAGCTGAACGCTTCAGTCGTCGCCATGAATTGCTCCCCTATATCTGCAAAGGAGGGACAGAATGTCCGAGCTATCCATTCTTTCATCGACACCGAACTTCACCAACCCATTCGCCAGCTACTGGATCGACGCATGGCAACGCTCGATCCTTTACCTCGACGTCATGAAACGGCGCGGGGCGCAGTATGAGGAGCAGTCGGCTCGCACCGCGCCGCATGTGCTGGATTACGCCACCGAGCTCGTCTGCGATGGGCGAAGCCTGGCGCGGCCGGTCAATTACGGACTGGTCCGCATCGTTCCACCGGCCGGCGTGGTGATCGATCCGCTCAAGCGTCCGTTTGTCGTCGTCGATCCGCGTGCCGGCCACGGGCCTGGTATTGGTGGTTTCAAGGCCGATAGCGAAATCGGCGTGGCGATGAAAGCCGGGCATAGCTGCTATTTCGTAGGCTTCCTGCCGGAACCCGTTGCGGGGCAGACGATCGAGGACATCGTTCACGCAGAGGCCACGTTTCTCGAGACCGTCATCGAGCGTCACCCTCAAGCGGATGGAAAGCCCTGTGTCGTCGGCAACTGCCAGGCGGGCTGGTCCGTCATGATGCTTGCCGCGCTGCGGCCTGAGTTGTTCGGCCCCATCATCATCAGCGGCACGCCGCTCTCCTATTGGGCGGGTGTCAAGGGCCAGTATCCGATGCGTTATTCCGGCGGCCTTCTCGGCGGAAGCTGGCTGACGGCCCTGACCGGCGATCTCGGTGCCGGCAAATTCGACGGGGCATGGCTGGTGCAGAATTTCGAGAACCAGAACCCTGCCAACACCCTGTGGACCAAGCAATACAACCTCTATTCCAAGATCGACACCGAAGCCGAGCGCTATCTTGGTTTCGAGCGCTGGTGGGGCGGGCATGTGACGTTAAATGCGGAGGAAATGCAGTTCATCGTCGATGAGCTGTTTGTCGGCAACAGGCTTGCCGCCGGCGAGATACGGACGTCCGACGGCACGGCGATTGACCTGCGCAACATCCGCTCTCCGATCGTTGTCTTCTGCTCAAAGGGCGACAACGTCACGCCGCCGCAGCAGGCACTCGACTGGATCCTCGATCTCTACGACAGCGTCGACGAGATCCGCTCTCTTGGGCAGACCATCGTTTATACGGTCCACGACAAGATCGGTCATCTCGGAATTTTCGTTTCTGCCAGTGTCGCGCGCAAGGAACATGATGAGTTCGCGTCCAATATCGATCTGATCGACGTGTTGCCGCCCGGCCTTTACGAAGCGGTTCTTGAGCCGAGGGGCGAAGCCATCGCTCATCCCGAGCTGGTCGGGGGCGAATGGATCATGCGCTGCGAAACCCGCACTCTGGACGATATTCGCGCCTTTGGCGGCAACGATATCGAAGACGAGCGCCGTTTTGCCACTGCGGCGCGCCTCTCGGAGGTCAATCTGGCAAACTACCGCCTCTTTGCCCAGCCGGCGGTCCGCGCAGCAGTGACGCCGCCGGTGGCCGAGGCGATGCGTCACCTCCACCCCTTGCGCCTCAGCTACGAACTGTTCGGGTCGAAGAATCCATGGCTGGCCTGGGTTGAAGATGCCGCGGAATTCGTGCGTATAAACCGCCTTCCGGTGGAGCCGGACAATCCTTTCCTCGCCTTGCAGGAACAGCTGTCGAACCAGATCGTCGACGGGCTCGAGCATTGGCGGCGCTTGTCCGAGAAGGTGGCGGAAGAGACATTCCTCGCCGTCTATGGCGCCGCTCCTCTGCAGGCGGCGCTTGGCGTCGATCAAGACACCAGCCGCCCGTTGCGCAAGGCACCCAAGAGCCTGCTGAGCGGTGCCTTGCTCGAAACCCGTATCGCGGCCCTGAAAGAGAAGACAGCGCAAGGTGGCACTCTCGAGGCGCTTGCGCGATCCCTGCTCTTCGTCGGCATGGTGCGCGGCAGAGCGGATGAGCGCGGCTTCGAGGCAATCCGCCGGATAAGGCGCAGCCATGCTGGTGCGGGTCAACTGACGCTTGCGGGGTTCAAGGCGCTGATGCGAGAGCAGTATTTCCTCCTGCTTATCGACGAGGCTGAGGCCCTTGAGGCAATCCCCACCCTCTTGCCGGCGGACATAGGCGAGCGCCGAAAGGCTTTCGACATCCTTCGCGGCGTGCTGGAATCGTCGGGGCCACTGGAGGACGCTGCAGCCGAGCGCCTTGAACGGGTGGCCGGGTTGTTCAACCTCGTCACGGAGGAGGTTGACAGCAACCCGACGCCTGGAGCGGCAAACAAGAGCGCTCGCGTTCGCAGCGTTTCCTGATCGAAGCAGAGGGGTTTCCGATGAACGACCTGACAACGACGACACTAGAGCCATCCAAATACGACCGGCTGATTGCCGCTGCACAAGAGGTGGCGCCTGCTGTGACGATCGTGACGCATCCCTGCGACGAGAGCTCGCTGCGCGGCGCGATCGAAGCGGCTGAGAGCAGGCTGATCGTTCCCGTTCTGGTGGGGCCTGCGGCTAAGATCCGGGCTGTCGCGGCAGAGCACGGGCTTGACCTGAAGGAGTACGAACTCGTCGATGCGCCGCACAGCCATGCAGCTGCGGCGCAGGCGGTCGCCCTGATCCGACAGGGACGGGGCGAACTGCTCATGAAGGGCAGTCTCCATACCGACGAGCTGATGCGCGAAGTCACGGCCTCGGCCACGGGACTGCGCACCGAACGCAGGATCAGCCACGTCTTCGTGATGGATGTGCCCGGCCACGCCGACACGCTGTTCATCACGGACGCGGCGATCAACATCTTTCCCGACCTCGACGTCAAACGCGATATCGTCCAGAATGCCATCGACCTCTGGACGACCATCGGGCTTGGCCAGCCCCGCGTGGCGATTGTTTCGGCTGTCGAAACCGTGACAACCAAGATACCGTCGACCATCGAGGCGGCTGCGCTGTGCAAGATGGCCGACCGCGGCCAGATCACCGGCGGCGTGCTCGACGGCCCGCTTGCCTTCGACAATGCGATCAGTCCCGAGGCCGCCCGCATCAAAGGGCTCACTTCGCCGGTTGCGGGGCGGGCACAGATCATCGTCGTTCCGGATCTCGAGGCAGGAAACATGCTCGCCAAGAACTTGACGTTCCTTTCCCATGCCGATGCCGCCGGGATTGTGCTCGGCGCGCGCGTACCGATCGTGCTGACGTCGCGGGCAGACACGGTGCGCAGCCGTCTGGCGTCATGTGCGGTTGCCACGCTCTACGCCGCCGCGCGACGGCGCGCCGCGCAAGTGGCGGCCTGAACATGGACGCGATCCTTGTCGTCAACGCAGGCTCGTCCAGCCTCAAATTCCAGATCTTCGAAATTGCCGATCTGGGACTGAGACGCTGCATCCGCGGCCAGATGGATGGTATCGGGACGAGGCCGCGCCTGGTGGCGAGTGCTGCCGATGGAGCGGTGCTGGTTGATCGTCGCTATGGGCCTGATACGGTTGGCCACCTGCCGGCGGCGATTGCCGAAACCCGCACCTGGCTGCAGACGCTGGAGGGGTTCGACCTGCGGGCGATCGGGCATCGGGTCGTGCATGGCGGCCCGGATTATGCGAGACCGATGCTGATCGACCACGAAACGCTGGACAGGCTTGCCACTTTCCAGGAGCTTGCGCCGCTGCACCAGCCGAACAACCTGGCGCCCATTCGCCTTGCGATGGAGATCAATCCGGACGTTCCGCAGGTAGCCTGTTTCGACACGGCATTCCATCGCGGCCACGCCCCGCATACGGATTGCTACGCCTTGCCTTGGGACTACTACGAGGAGGGCGTGCGGCGATACGGCTTCCACGGCCTGTCCTACGAATACATCGGCGAGCGGCTGGCCGAGGTCGCACCCGCTATCGCCGGCGGACGCGTCATTGCTGCCCACCTCGGCAGCGGCGCGTCGATGTGCGCGCTGCGAGAGGGGCGCAGCGTCGAGACGACGATGGGTTTTACCGCGCTCGACGGCCTGCCGATGGGGACACGACCGGGCCAGATGGATCCGGGCGTCGTGCTTCACCTGATCGAGCACAAGGGCATGAGCGCGAAAGAGGTGACCGACCTCCTCTACAAATCGTCCGGCCTGAAGGGTCTTTCCGGGATATCGAGCGATATGCGGGAGCTTCTCGCCAGCGACAACCCGCGTGCCGCCTTCGCCATCGATCACTTCGTCCATCGCTGTGCGCTCAGCGCCGGCATGCTTGCCGCCGCGCTCGCAGGCCTCGACGCTTTCGTGTTCACGGCTGGCGTCGGGGAGAACTCGGCCCCGATCCGCGCCCGCATCACCGAAAGGCTCGCCTGGCTCGGAGCCGAACTCGACGCTGCGGCAAATGAAGCGGGTGAGACCCTGATATCCACCCCGGCGAGCCGCGTTGCAGTCTACGTCCTGCCAACGGACGAGGAACTGATGATCGCGCGCCACACGCTGGCCCTCGTCAACATGTCTTGAAGCCAGACACAAGGAGAAGCAATCAATGTCCATTCCGGTCATCAATGCACAGCTTCTTAGGGGGCGAAGGGGATTGATCGTCGGCATCGCCAACGATCGCTCGATCGCCTGGGGTTGCGCACGCGCCTTCCGTGCCTTCGGCGCCGAGCTTGCGATTACCTTTCTCAACGAAAAGGCAAAGACCTATGTCGAGCCGCTTGCCCGCGAGGTGGAGGCGCCGATCTTCATGCCGATGGACATGGCCGTTCCCGGCCAGATCGAGGCGGTTTTCGACCGCATCGCCAGCACCTGGGGCGAGCTCGATTTCGTCGTCCATTCCATCGCCTTCTCGCCCAAGGATACACTCGGCGGGCGCGTCGTCGATGTGCCGCGCGAGGGGTTTTTAACAACGATGGACATTTCCTGCTGGTCCTTCATCCGCATGGCTCATCTTGCCGAACCCTTGATGAAGAACGGCGGCACGCTGTTCACGATGACCTATTACGGGTCGCAGGTAGTGGTCGAAAACTACAACATCATGGGCGTGGCAAAGGCTGCCCTCGAGAGCGCGGTCCGCTACCTCGCTGCGGAACTCGGACCGAAAGGCATCCGGGTCCACGCCATCTCTCCGGGCGCGCTGGCGACCCGCGCGGCCTCCGGCATTCCTGAATTCGACGATCTGCTGGAAAAGACCAGGACGAAGGCGCCGGCCCGCGAACTCATCAGCATCGAGGACGTCGGCGTTGCAACGGCCTTCTTGGCCCACGACGCCGCGCGCCTGATCACGGGACAGGTGCTCTACGTCGATGGCGGCTATCACATCATCGACTGACGAACCGTCGCCGTCGGGGAAATTCGCAGGCTCAATGACATCGAGCAGCCAGCCGCTGACAAGTAGCCCCGCAAGAACACGGCGGGGCTTCGCTGCGTAAGATGTGCCGTCACATGCAGTTATCAAGATATGACCCGTCACCTACGGCAGCGGATTGGTCTTCAAGTGAAAATAAGAATTAAGTTCCTCCTTGACTTTATTAATCCCTGCGTCAGAGATGTCATGCTTTAGTATGAACTGAATTGCGGCATATATGGAAACGAGATGTAGAGCACATTTAAGATGCCATAATATTTAATGGAAATATCCGCCAATGTGTTCTTGGCTTCCCCTCGGTTGTAGCGATAAAATCGCGAAAACGCGCGGTTGTCAACTCAACGTTGTTTCCCCTCGATCGGGTTGAGCCGGCGCGCGAGACGGCTCGCGACTGGCGGCCCGCAGAGGCCTTGTGTTATGATGGGCTTGCAACGCGCGTCATATCGACCTCGTCAATATCGTAGAGGCCGAAAGCTATTTGCCCTGGCAAGTGTCACGCCTCTCGGCGCGGGCTCAACTCCGAAATGCCGGGTGTGTGGTGCCTTTCTTGACTGATCCGGGGCGAGGAGGTGTCCATGTCAATGAGTAGTGTCGACCGCCCACTGCAGCCGGGCGACCGGGCTCCGAACGTTGTGCTCAATGCGATCTCACGCGAAGGCAAGATCGCGCTCGATGATTTTCGAGGCCGTAGCCCGCTATTGATTGGGTTGTTTCGAGGCCTGCACTGTCCGTTCTGCCGGCGCCATGTCGCTTCGATGGCGCAACTCAAGCCGGCCCTGCGCGAGAAAGGCGTCGAATGTCTGGCGGTGGTCAACACGCCGGTCGAGCGGGCTCGGCTCTATTTCCGTTACCATCCGGCACCCGACCTTCTTGCCGCATCCGACCCGGAGCGGGCCTCGCACCGTGCATTCGGCTTGCGCGAGGTCGGGAGGGACACGATCATGGCGATACGGATCGATCTCCCGGGCGAATTGCCCGAGCCCATGGACGTCATGGCAATGGACGAGTTTCTCAACAAGAAGGAAGGATACGAGATTACGGAAGCCGATCAGCAGGCGATGGCGGCTTCCAGCCAGGGGCAGCTTGTTGGCCAGTTCCTGATCGACCGAGGGGGCATCGTGCGCTGGAGCTTCACTGAAGTTCTGGAGGAGGGCCTCAATACGTTCAAGGCGCCGAACCGCGAGGAATTGCTGTCGGCAGCTTCACAAGTTGCACATTAGGAGCCTGCTGAAAAAGTCGCTCGATGCGATGGCGCACAAGACAGGCCCCGTCAGAAATTTGGCCGTCAACCTCGTCAGCGCACTCACGACAAGGGCCTCGGGGCCCGCAATTGAAACAACTAGCCGCCGGCGGCGTTCTCATCCCGTGGAAATCGATGTCAGGAGAGACCCATGGCCGACGACAGTAAGACGACGATCACAGCCACGTTTGAAACTCGAGAAGCAGCCGATCTTGCCGTTGAACATCTGGTTCAGCAGCACGGCATCTCGAGGGTCGACATCTCCATTCGGTCGGCGACCGACCGCAACACGGCCGGCGCGGCGCCGTCCGGCGGCGATGCGTCTCATGATGATGGGTTTCGTCGCGACGCACCGCTCGAAGGTGAGATCGAGGTCTTGGCCGATATAGCTTCCAGCCAGGTCGCCGCCATCCGACGCAGTCTCGAAGATGCCGGCGCGCTTCGGGTGTCGAGCCGCTGAGAAGCACGCATGCCGACGCGATCGTGCTTTGGGAGGAGATCAGAATTCCATGGCCGACAATCTTTCGAAATACCGTGCCAAGCGCGATTTCAAGAAGACCAGCGAACCGAGCGGGGCGGCGCAGGTCAAGCCGACGGACCGTCGACGGTTTGTCATTCAGAAGCATGATGCGACGCGGCTTCACTATGATCTCAGGCTCGAGCTTGATGGCGTGTTCAAGTCCTGGGCGGTGACCAAGGGCCCTTCGCTCGATCCGCATGATAAGCGCCTGGCGGTCGAGGTCGAGGATCACCCGCTCGACTACGGCGACTTCGAAGGCACGATCCCCAAGGGCCAGTATGGTGGCGGCACGGTGATGCTGTGGGATCGTGGCTATTGGGAGCCGGAAGGCAGGAAATCACCCGAGGAGGCTCTGAGGAAGGGTGACTTCAAGTTTAGGCTGGAGGGCAAGCGGCTGCATGGAAGCTTCGTCCTGGTTCGAATGCGCAACGACCGCGATGGAGGCAAGCGGACCAACTGGCTGCTGATCAAGCATCATGACGACCATTCAGTCGAAAAAAACGGCGAAGCTGTCCTGGAGGAGAATGCTACATCGGTCGCCTCCGGCCGCAGCATGGAGCAGATCGCCGAGGGCAAGGGCCGCAAGCCGCGGCCGTTCATGATGGCGAATGCGGATGTCGAGGCGGACGCGGTCTGGGACAGCAAGCATGGCCTGGCGGCCGACGAGCGCAAGAAAAGGTCTCGCAAGAACGTCGCGACCTCCGCCGTGGCCGATTTGCCGGATTTCATCGAGCCGCAGCTTTGCGGCAGGCTCGATCGGCCACCCGCCGGCGATGACTGGCTGCACGAAATCAAGTTCGACGGTTACCGCATTCAGATGCGCGTCTTCGATGGCAGGGTGACGCTGAAAACGCGCAAGGGCCTCGACTGGACCCTGAAGTTTCCTCAGATTTCAGATGCGGGATCCGAACTGCCCGATTGTATCATCGACGGCGAGGTCTGCGCGCTTGACGAGAATGGCGCGCCGGATTTCGCCGCACTTCAGGCGGCCCTGTCGGAACGCAAGACCGGTGACCTCGTCTATTTTGCGTTCGACCTGCTGTTCGATGGCGGCGACGACCTGCGGCCAATGCGATTGGTCGAGCGGAAGGAGCGGCTGCAGAACCTTCTCACTGCTGCCGGCGACGATCCCCGCATCCGCTACGTCGAACATTTCCAATCCGGTGGCGAGGCCGTGCTCCGCTCCGCCTGCAAACTGCACCTCGAGGGCATTATCTCCAAGCAGATGGACGCCCCCTATCAGTCCGGCCGCACCGACACTTGGGGCAAGTCGAAATGCCGGGCAGGCCATGAAGTGGTGATCGGCGGCTATGCCAAGACCAACGGCAAGTTCCGCTCGCTGCTGGCCGGCGTCCACCGTGGCGATCACTTTGTCTATGTCGGCCGTGTCGGAACCGGCTATGGCGCCAGGCAAGTCGAGATGCTGCTACCGAAACTGAAGCTGCTGGAGGCGGCGAGATCACCGTTCACGGGTGTTGGCGCTCCGAAGAAGCAGGCCGAAGTTGCTTGGGTGAAACCCGAGCTTGTCGCCGAAATCGAATTTGAAGGCTGGACTGCCGATGGCCTCGTCCGCCAGGCTGCCTTCAAGGGCCTGCGCGCGGACAAGCCGGCGAAGGAGGTCGAGGCAAGAAAGCCGGCGGCGCCTGCCAAAACCGACACCGCCCAGCCGACCGCGACGCCCATGTCCAAGCCCGTCCGCCGCAAAGGCGCCAAGGCTGAGGTTATGAGTGTCCTCATCTCCAATCCGGACAAGCCGCTGTGGCCGGATGCGGGTGATGGAGAGCCTGTTACGAAGGAGGAACTGGCACGCTATCACGAAGCCGTCGGCGCCTGGCTTATCGATCATATCAAGGGTCGGCCGTGCTCGATCATTCGCGCCCCGGACGGCATCGGCGGCGAACAGTTCTTCCAGCGGCATGCGATGCCCGGCACCTCCAACCTGCTCGAACTGGTGAACGTCTTCGGCGACAAGAAGCCTTACCTGCAGATCGACCGGGTCGAGGGGCTAGCGGCGATCGCCCAGATCGGCGGCATCGAGCTGCATCCTTGGAATTGCGAGCCCGGCAAGCCGGAGGTGCCGGGCCGTCTGGTCTTCGATCTCGATCCTGGTCCCGATGTGCCGTTCTCGACCGTTGTCGCGGCCGCGGGGGAAATGCGCGAGCGGCTCGGTGAACTCGGCCTCGTCAGCTTCTGCAAGACGACGGGCGGCAAGGGGTTGCATGTGGTCACGCCGCTTGCCGTCAACAAACGCAAACCGCTCACATGGGCACAAGCAAAGGGATTCGCGCACGACGTCTGCCAGAAGATGGCGCGCGACGATCCTGACCTCTACCTGACCAAGATGACCAAGAGCCTTCGGGGCGGCAGGATCTTCCTCGATTATCTCCGCAATGATCGGATGGCCACCGCCGTGGCACCGCTGTCGCCGCGCGCGCGCCCCGGCGCCACCGTGTCGATGCCGCTTACCTGGACGCAGGTGAAGTCGGATCTCGACCCCAAGCGCTATACGCTACGCACGGTACCAGCCCTTCTTGCCAGGAGCTCCGCATGGCAGGACTATTGCGATAGCGAGCGACCTCTGGAGCAGGCGATCAAGCGCCTCGGAAACTCAAGGCGCGCAGCATGATCTCGAAAGGGTTGCTTCCAGGTGAGGTCATATGGACGACACAAAGGAAACATCCAACCCGCTCCCGCGTGAGGGGGCAACGACGGATCTGCCGCACGATCACATGACGGTGCAGCGGTTCCGGGCGGCGTTTCCGCGTGCACGCTGGAGCGACAGATTGAACGCGTGGTTCGTGCCGGGGCGCACTGCCGAACAGCGCATCGGCCGCTGGCTGGCCGAAATGGAATCAGGGGCTGATACCTTCGCGGACGAAAAGGGCAGGGACGCCTTTGCCTTCGATCCGATCGAAAGCCGGTACCTTGAGGCGGCGCCAGCAACTTTCCTGATCCGGACGCCCTATTCACGGACGGTCATCAGCGAGATCAGGGAAATCCCGCACGCCCGCTGGGATTCTGACCGCTGTCTCTGGACCGTGCCCTACCGGTCGTTCGAAGAATTGCGCAGGCGGTGGCCGGCGATCGAGGAGGCCGCTGAACGAAGCGAGCCGGAGGCACGGCGGGCGCGGCGGGAGGCGATCAAGGGAACCGAGGAAGGCGAGGCTTCCCAGGCCAAGATGAGGGAGCGCCGGCGGAAGCGATATCCTGTCCCTGCCGATGATATTCCACCCTTTGGGCGCGCCGTCGGCACGCATGTCGGCGTCGCCTTCTTTGTCGGCACCGAGGGCGAGCTGGCAGACCGGGCGACAATCAGCGCGTTCTATTTCCCCGCGGCAGATAACGAAGAATATGTCTGGGCATCCTGGCGCTGGGGTTCACTGGAAGAACTGGTGAGAGCCTGGCCGGCGCGGGCGCCGCCCAAACAAAGCGAGCGAGACCGGGGCTGGTGGATGCCGACGCTGGAGGAGTTGCGCGTTGCCCGGCGCGGCGCCAAGTCCAGACGGCGGGCAAAAGAGCGCAAGCAAAAGGGTACCCCATCCAGTGAGAAATGAGCAGGCACTTCTTGAGGAGTTCCGACGTTTATCGCCGGTCCAGCCGCGCGAACTCGTCGGCCTTTGGAAAGGGCACGGTCTATCGGCGGGCCACCCGTTCGACGGCGTGCTCGAAAATCTCGGCTGGTTCGGCAAACGGTTTATGCGGGACATGCGCGCAGACGCCTTGCTGTTTTGCTCGGGCGAGCGTCGGCTGACTGCCATCGATCCGAAATGGATACCGGTTCAATTGGCGCTGCGTTTTCACGGCTTCGGCCTGACGGGCACCGCGCGAAACCTGTTTTCCCATCTTCAGCCCTGCCTGCGGGCGAGGGGACCGGTTGCTTCCGTGAAGACCATGGTGTTTGACGGCGTCGAGAGTGCGGCCATGGTCTACGACGATCAGCCGATCGTCGATTACTTCCGGCGCATCGACGAGGAGAGAGTCATGGGGGCGATGAAGATCACAGGCGACGAACGGATCTACTTTTTCGAACTCGAGCGCGTTAACGAACCTTGAAAACCGGCCGCTCACACATCATCTATGGTCCATCACCCGTATTGATGATCGCTTGCCGAGCAGCGTGTCTGCCTGCCGTGGGGTCGTCCGGGTCGGACAGGGCGCTCCCCGCAAGGGTCGAGCGCCCTTTCCATTTTCAGCCGGTCGGTTTCTCTTTCATGTCGAAGACCGCGGCGTTGTCCTGGACGTCGCGCAAGCCCTTGTAGGACGCGTGGCGAAGACTGCCGTCGTGGGTCCAGCCGCGAAACTCGATCTCCGCGATCAAGGTCGGCTGGGCGAACACGAGATTCTTGCCCTTGAGCGGCACGGCCGGCTGTCCGGTCCTGAGCTTGTCGAGCGTGCGGCGCAGATACTCGGCATCCTTGGCATTGAAGCCCGTCCCGACGGAGCCGACATAGACCCAGTCATGTCCGTTGCGGCCCGCGAGGAGCAGGCTGCCGATCCCGCCACGCGCGACTGTCGACTGCTCGTAGCCAACGATCATGAAGCTTTCGCTTTGGACGCATTTGATCTTCAGCCAGTCGCCGGTGCGGCCGGAGCGATAGGGCCGGTCCCTGTGCTTGGCAATGATGCCCTCGAGCCCCATCGAGCAGGCGTTCTCCAGAAGTTCTGCGCCGTCGCCTTGGACTTCCTCCGACAGCTGTATAGCATCGGGGGCGCCGTCGAGTAAGTCTTCCAGCAGGTGCCGGCGGACCGAAAGTTCAGTCCCCGTGAGGTCGTGGCCGTCGGAATAAAGAAGATCGAACGCGAAAAACACAGCTTCCGTCGATGAGCGCTTGCCGCCCCTTCCGCCGAGCGAACGCTGCAGCGCGCCGAAATCCGAGCGCCCATCCGTGTCGAGGACAACGGCCTCCCCATCGAGGATCGCGGTGCCGCCTCTTAGCTTTCTTGCGGCCTCTGCTATTGCAGGGAACCGATGCGTCCAGTCGTGGCCGCCGCGGGTGATGATCCGCACCCCCTCCGGCTCGATGTGGACAGCAAGGCGATAGCCGTCCCACTTCACCTCGAACGCCCAATCCGGTCCATTTGGCGGGGCCGGCTTCAGGAGGGCGAGGCACGGTTCGATCCGCTCGGGCATCGGGTCGAATGGAAGACGGGGCTGCGCCCGATCGCGCGGGCGCTCCGGCCTGGACTTGGCGACCTGATCATCCCGCAGCAGTGGTTTGGCACGACGGCTCATTTGCCTGCCCGCTGCTCGGCCGCAACCGATTTCTTCAGGGCATCCATGATATTGACGACGTTGTTCGGCGGAGCCGACGGGGCGGGTTTGCCCCTGGTCTTGGCTGGTTTCTTCAGGGACTTTTTCTTGGCGGCGATGATGTCAAGCAGCCGCTCCTGCACGGGGTCAGCGACCATCTTCGGATGCCAGTCCCTGGTCTGCTTCTTGATCAGCTGCCGAACAAGCGGCATCATCTCCGAATCAGCCTTTTCGTCGCCGATCGCCTCGAAATAGCTGTCTTCATCGCGGACTTCGTCTCCATAGCGCAGCGTCCACAAGACGATACCCTTGCCGCGTGGCTCCAACATGATGGCGCGCTCGCGGCGCGAAATCACCAGCCGGGAAATCCCCACCATGTTCTGCGCCTGCATCGCGTCTCTTATGACGGAAAACGCCTCCTGCCCGACCGGATCGTTCGGGGAGAGATAATAGGGCGTGTCGAGCCAGATCCATTCGATACTGTCGCGCGGCGTGAAGGTGGAAATATCGATCGTCTTCGTGCTTTCGAGCGCGACGTTGTCCAACTCCTCGTCCTCGAGAATGACATACTCGTTCTCACCACGCTGATAACCTTTGACCTCGTCCTCTTCCTTGACCTCCTTGCCGGTGACCGAATCCACATAGTGGCTGACGACACGGTTCCGCGTCTGGCGATTCAGGGTATGGAAACGGACCTTCTCATTCTCGGAGGTCGCCGGCATCATCTGAACCGGACACGTGACCAGCGAGAGCTTGAGATAGCCTTTCCAATACGGACGAAGTGCCATGGAAACGTCCTCCGATCAGCCGGTCCGGCGCGTCGCTGCGGCAGCGGGCTTGGATTTGGCCTTGGGCTTTGCAGCCTTCTGACGGGCCGCGCCCTTGTTGGCGTTTGCGGCGGTGCGCTTGGGTGCGGCCTCTTTTGCCCCCAGGCCGGCGCTTTCGCGCAGTGCCTGCAGAAGGTCACTGGGCTTCGAGGCGACCGGCGCCTTCTTCTTCGGCAGCGAACGGCCCTCGATCTTGGCTTTTACCAGTTCGGCAACGGCTGCCTCGTAGCGGTCCTCGAATGCGCTCGGGTCGAAGGTGCCCTTCTTGGTGCGGATGATATGTTCGGCAAGCTCGAGCATTTCGCCTTCGATCTTCAGGTCAGGCATCTCCTCAAAAGCCTTTTCCGATGAGCGGACCTCATAATCGAAGTTCAAGGTCGAGGCGACCAGGCCCCTGCTATGCGGGCGGATGAGCACAGTGCGCAGCCGCCGGAAGAGTACGGTCTTGGCGATTGCGGCGACCGCTTCCTCTTTCATTCCATCCCGCAAGAGCAGGAAGGCGTCTGTCCCCATCTTGTCGGGCGCCAGATAATAGGGCTTGTCGAAATAGATGGTATCGACCTGCGAGCACGGGATGAAGGCTTCGATCTTCAGCGTCTTGTCGCTCTCGGGCACTGCCGCGGCGACCTCTTCCGGTTCGAGCAGGACATATTGGCCGTTCTCGACCTCGTAGCCTTTGACCTGATCCTCTCGCTCGACGGGATCGCCGGTCTCGCTGTCGATGAACTCCCGTCTGACCCTGTTTCCTGTTTTGCGATTGAGGGTGTTGAAGGCGATGCGTTCCGACGAGGACGCGGCCGTATAGAGCGCCACCGGACAGGACACTTCTCCGAACTTGATGTAACCCTTCCAATTGGCTCTTGGACCCGCCATGACGTTGACACTCCGAGGCAACTCAAGCGATTCAAGCGATTGGACGGCGAATCGTTCCAGTCGAAACGAATCATTTTTCAATAGCTTGGCGCCAGCCGGCTGCGCGTTTCGCTACTCCGGCCTAGGCTCCTGTTTTCATGCATTTTCTTTGGGTCACAATCGCCGATACGTACGGTGAAATTCCATTGAGCCTTCACGGTGCCACAGATCGCTGAGCGTCGACGGCGCTGCTTTGATCGGGACGGTGCGAGCTATGTGCTGAGGAAGGACGTGAGGAAACTTTGTGTCTTCTCGGCGCACAGCGGGATGTCGCCGCGCGCTCTGCGATCGATTTGGCTGTCGCAGACTAGAAGTCTCCCGCCGCCGGTTTATCCAGCGACACCGGAATAGGACAGGTATTTTTGTACTGTCGGCAGGTCCAAGCGAAGAGGCATCAAAGCCAAGCTATGGCGGAGGAATCAATCACCCGGGTGCCGGACGGCACCCGGGTATTTACCTGTGAGGATCATTTGCGGTTGTTGATCGGGATGCGCTTTGCGTTTGCTGCAGCAGTTTCGCTTTTTGGCAAGGTTACCGTCAGCACCCCGTTCTTGAAGGTTGCCGCGACCTTGCCCTCGTCAATTTCGCGACCGAGGGCGAGACGCCGCTCAAAACGCCCGTAATAGCGTTCGCTGAACTGACGATCCTTGTCCTCGCTCTGTGAATTCTTCTCGCCGCGAAGCGTCAGGACACCGTCTTCCAGCAGGACCTCGACGTCTTTTTCCTCAAGACCGGGCAACTCAGCGGTTACCTGTATTTCCTTGTCAGTCTCGGAAAACTCGACACTGGGCCACGTACCGTTGCGAGGGGTCATGCCGCCAAACAATGAAGGCGCATCGAAACCCCGAAGGGTCTCGTCGAACAGCCGGTTGATGTTGCGATGCAGAGACAGGAACGGATCCACGTCATCCCTGCGCCCAAACGTCGGAACCTGGTTGTTGCCACGGTTCCAGGGGATCAAGTCACGTACACTCATCGTCGTTTCCTTTCTCGGTCTCTAACCTTCCTTTCTTTGCTCTCTGCGTGGCCGCAGCGACCCCGCCCTCGAGAGATTGGGTCGCGGGCCACGGTTTGCGTCAGGCCGCTACACTGCCTTCGATTTGTTTCGAAGGCTCTGTCGTCGGCGCAGCATCGATCGCGATCCGGCGCGGCTTCATCTCCTCGGGAATCTCCTTCGTCAGGTCGATGGTCAGCAGTCCGTTCTCAAGCTTCGCGCCATTGACGTTGACGTGGTCGGCGAGCTCGAAGCGCCGGACAAAGGGCCCCAGCGCCAGTGCGCGATGGAGATACTGCACTTCCTTGTTTTCGGGCTTGGCGCCGTTGATCACCAGCATATTCGGCTCGTGCGTGATCGTCAGTTCGTCGTCGCTATAGCCCGGGACAGCGATCACGATCCGGTAGCTGTCCTCGCCGAGCTTGACGATGTCATAGTGCGGCCCGTTGTCGCCGTCCTGCGGCAGTGCGGTCCGTTCCAGCAGGTCGAAAATACGATCGAAGCCGATGCTCGACCTGTAGAAGGGCGAGAAGTCCATATTCGTTCTCATAGCTACATCCTCCTTTGAGCAACATAGATACGAGGGAGAGCCAAGAAGCTCGGCGCTCCCTGACAGTGTCGGCCCATCTCAGCTGCCGACGCAAATGAGATGGGGATTCGATTGCGTCGCGTCAAGAGGGAAATCACCGCTATTCCAACGTATCAGGGCAGAAAGCCAATAATATTCAGTCAGTTAGCATTCGATGCACGCGAGTGCTAAAAAATTTTCGCCGTCCTCTTGAAACTGCAAAACAAGAAACCAGATCGATTGGGGCGCGATGCCGAAAAGATCGCTCGCCCCGCGTCGCAAACTTCGGATTCGACGCGGACAAACCTGTAAAACCTGTTTGTCCATGAGGAGAACGCCATGACGTTCCGTCCATTGCACGACCGAATCCTCGTCCGCCGCACTGAAGCCGAGGAAAAGACCGCCGGCGGCATCATCATCCCAGACACGGCGAAAGAAAAGCCCCAGCAAGGCGAGGTCATCGCCGTTGGTCCAGGCGCCCGCGATGACAGCGGCAAGCTGGTCGAACTCGATGTCAAAGTGGGCGACCGCATCCTGTTTGGTAAATGGTCCGGTACAGAAATCAAGCTCGGCGGTGAGGACTTCCTGATCATGAAGGAATCCGACGTGATGGGCGTGATCGAGACGGACGCATCGGCCAAGAAGGTTGCTTGATCAAGCTGGACTCGATCAGAGGGAGTAGAAAAAAATGGCTGCCAAGGAAGTGAGATTCCACACAGAGGCCCGCGAGAAGATGCTGCGCGGGGTCGATATTCTCGCCAACGCCGTCAAGGTCACGCTCGGCCCAAAGGGGCGCAACGTGGTTATCGACAAGTCGTATGGCGCACCCCGGGTCACCAAGGATGGTGTAACAGTCGCCAAGGAAATCGAGCTTGAGGACAAGTTCGAGAACATGGGCGCCCAGATGGTCCGCGAAGTAGCGTCGAAAACCAGTGACGTTGCCGGCGATGGTACCACCACGGCAACGGTTCTGGCTCAGGCGATTGTCAAGGAGGGCGCGAAAGCGGTCGCCTCCGGCATGAACCCGATGGACCTCAAGCGCGGCATCGACAAGGGCGTGAACGCCATTGTTCAAGAGTTGAAGACGAACGCGCGGAAGGTCACCAAAAACGACGAGATCGCCCAGGTGGGCACCATTTCGGCAAATGGCGACGTTGAGATTGGCCGTTTCCTCGCCGAAGCGATGGAAAAGGTCGGCAACGAAGGGGTTATCGCAGTCGAGGAAGCCAAGACCGCTGTGACGGAACTCGAGGTCGTCGAAGGCATGCAGTTCGACCGCGGCTATCTCTCGCCCTATTTCGTGACCAATTCCGACAAGATGCGGGTCGAGTTCGAGGATCCCTACATCCTGATCCACGAGAAGAAGCTTTCCAATCTGCAGGCGCTGCTTCCGGTGCTCGAAGCCGTCGTTCAATCTGGCAAGCCACTGCTGATCATCGCCGAGGATGTCGAGGGAGAAGCGCTCGCCACGCTCGTGGTCAACAAACTGCGCGGCGGCCTGAAGGTGGCTGCAGTGAAAGCGCCTGGATTCGGCGATCGTCGCAAGGCCATGCTCGAGGATATCGCCGTTCTCACGGGCGGTACGGCAATCTCCGAGGATCTCGGCATCAAGCTTGAAAACGTCACGCTGCCGATGCTTGGCCGTGCCAAAAAGGTCGTCGTCGAGAAGGACAACACAACGATCGTCGACGGCGCAGGTTCGAAGACGGAGATTCAGGGCCGCGTCGCCCAGATCAAGGCGCAGATCGAGGAGACCACATCGGACTATGACCGCGAAAAGCTGCAGGAGAGGCTCGCCAAGCTTGCCGGCGGCGTCGCGGTCATCCGCGTCGGCGGTTCGACCGAGGTCGAGGTGAAGGAGCGCAAGGATCGGGTCGACGACGCCATGCATGCAACGCGAGCGGCCGTCGAAGAGGGCGTGCTGCCCGGCGGTGGCGTCGCCTTGCTTCGAGCGGTCAGGGCGCTCGACGATATTCAGACTGAGAATCCCGACCAGAGACATGGCATCGAGCTCGTTCGCCGAGCAATCGAGGCGCCGGTGCGCCAGATCGCCGAGAATGCCGGCGCCGAAGGCTCGATCATTGTAGGCAAGCTGCGAGAGAATGCCGAATTCGGCTATGGCTGGAACGCCCAGACCAACGAGTTTGGTGATCTTTATGAGCAGGGCGTGATCGATCCGGTCAAGGTCGTTCGAACAGCGCTACAGGACGCGGCGTCGGTCGCCGGCCTGTTGATTACCACCGAGGCAATGGTCGCCGAGAAGCCGAAGAAGGACACAGCCGTCCCGCCGATGCCGGCAGCCGGCATGGACTTTTGACTGCAAAGAAAAGCCCGCGCCCCGATGGGCGCGGGCTTTTGGTAGACGAAGTGGAGAGATGCATTGCGCCTCAATCGGCGTGACGTTTCGATATCGCACCGGTGCGGGTGGAAGGAGCCGTAATTTTGGGCTCCGATGAGCCTGGACCCGAAGGCTCGCCCCTGCACCCGGGGAGGAAGATCGGGGACTCAAACAATGACCACGTGTTCGTCGAGATATGTTCGCCTATTCGCCGCACTTGTCCTCATGCTGGTTCCTGCCACGGCGGTGCAGCCGCAGGTCGCCGTCTCTGCAGCTACTCAACGGCCGCTCGCCGATGTTCTGGAGGGGATCACGCCGGCGGTCGTCAACATCGCCGTGAGGTCGCGTAGCGCCGCTGAAACCAATCCTCTTTACAACGATCCCTTTTTCCGCCGCTATTTCAACCTGCCGGAACAGCGGCAGCAGCGGCTGAGCGCGGGCTCTGGCGTCATCGTTGACGCCGACAAGGGCCATATCCTCACCAATCACCACGTTGTCGAAAACGCAGGTGAGATTGCGGTAACCTTGAAGGACCGTCGCCGCTTTATCGCCAAGCTGGTGGGCAGCGATAAGGCCACCGATATAGCATTGCTGAAGATCGACGCGGACAAACTGACGGCGCTGCCGTTTGGCGATTCCGGTGCCCTTCGGGTCGGCGACTCCGTTGTCGCGATCGGCAACCCGTTCGGGCTTGGCCAGACCGTCACCTCCGGCATAGTCAGCGCCCTGGGACGTGGCGGCATCAATGTCGAGGGCTACGAGGATTTCATCCAGACGGATGCGTCGATCAATCCGGGCAATTCGGGAGGCGCACTGGTCACCGCGGACGGGCTGCTGGTTGGCATCAACACTGCCATCATCGCGCCGGCCGGAGGCAATGTCGGTATCGGCTTTGCGGTTCCAATCGCAATGGCGTCGAGGGTGATGGAGCAACTGATCGAGCATGGAGAAGTCCGGCGCGGCCGCATCGGCATCTCCATCCAGGACTTGACACCCGACCTGGCCGAAGCGCTCGGCATCGAGCAAAGTTACGGCGCCGTCGTCGGCAGGGTTGAGCGCAATTCGCCGGCGGCCCACGCGGGACTTCAAGCTGGCGATGTCATCATTGCCGTCAACGATCGTAAAATCACCGGCTCGGCAGATCTGCGAAACCGTGTCGGGCTGGCGCAGGTCGGAGCTGACGTCAAGATCGAATACCTGCGCGATGGGGTGCCCAAAACGGTGACAGTTCGCATAGAGCCGGATCAAGCACTTGCCGAGCCCAGCGCCCTATCCACCCGCCTTGAGGGCGCTCAGTTCGAGGATGCGGCCGGCAACGTGGTCGTCTCCGGTGTTGAGGATGGAAGTGCCGCTGCACGATCGGGCTTGCGAGCGGGCGACGTGATCGTCGCCGTCAATCGGCGCCCCGTCTCGACCGTGGCGGAACTCGCAGCGGCGTTGAACGACGCCAGCGGTACGATCGCTCTCGATCTGTTTCGCGGTGGGTTGAAGCTCTTTTTGGTGATCCGATAGCTCGTTGTCCGACGCATGACGTAAATTGAATGTCGCGTGAATGGAGGAGAACAAGCACGATTGCTTTCGACTCCCGTCACACTCCTTGCACGATTCGGATTTCGGCTGAGGCCATGGCGTGGCCTATGCCTGGCTGTACGAGCGGCCGCCATCGAAGCGAGATCCAACGCACGCAATCTGCAGGGCAGCACTCGCGGGCGAGACTGATGTAGACACCGCCGGCGTGACGTTTGTCGACGTCACAAGACGGGCCAATCTTCTCGCACCTGGCAGCGAGGCGATCGTCGCCGGAGGCTGTGCGCTGGTGCATGCATGATCACTACATTGAGGCGACCTCAAGCGCGGAGCGTGAAGGCAGGGCACTCTGTGCGATGTCGTACAGTTGTTGTGGGCCCAGACGCCAGTGGGAAGCAACTTCGCGGCATCCAACGCAGGTTTTATCTCCGTTTGGGAGATATTGCTCTGCACAATAAGTCTTACTTTACATGCTCGGCGGTGCAATAATATTACTTTTCTTTTAAGTCTATTGTCGTTTGTTTTGGATTGACAAGCTAGGCTTATACTGTACTTTCAAGGCTCGTTGGTCAGATCAGATCTCAAATAACTTGTCTCTACATTTTAATCAGACGCAAGCCGCGTCCCTTATCCGTGCCAATTGTGTCGCGTCTTGAACGGAGAATTCAATGATGAAGCAGGTTGTCGAGTACCAGGGTATTCCGGTTGGCGTTCTCATGCCGCGTGACGGCTGCCTTTCCTTCATGGCGGTGAAATACGATGTCATGGAGCTTGATGGCGAACGCTTTTCGTCGGCTGCCGAAGCGCGCGAGGCCATTCGGATCCATGTGAGAGGACGCGACCCAGGTATGCGGGGTGGCACTGACGCATTTCCCGTTGGTGGATCATCCCGATAGAGAACTGCAGCCACAAGTCTTGACCAGACACGATTGACCGAACGCTCGAGTGGTCCCCGGTGGATCCTCGGGCCAGACAGTTACGCGATCGGCAAAGTGCGCACTCTGCGGTCCACCATAGATTGCGAGACTGGGCATGCGAGGCAGGGCCGCCGCACATGGCTGGGTGGCGGCTCAACTGCCACGGGTCCTTGGCGGGTATATTGATCATCCTTTCGGTCGCGCCACTCACGAAAGCAAGCCTCCGAGACACACACACGCAATTGCTGGGGACGTCGGGATGCTCGGGGTAACAGCGATGTTTCCTTTTTCATCGATTGTGATTCGTTGGCCTCGGAACCAATGCGAATTTTTGAGGTTGTTGTTGATCATTGTGATCCAGGAATTTCATGACGTAAGCCTTTGGGCCCGCTGTCTCCGACCGCGGGCCCGTTTGTGAGGCGCCACGCGAGACTCCCCGGAACCATGTCCTTGCCCGCGTCGTTGTATCGGCATTGACAACCAAGGAGGAAGTTATGAAGAAACTGATCATGTCCGCCGTATCGCTGTTCCTCGCGCTCGGCGGCGCCGCCAATGCACAGACAACGACGGTTACCGTTCCCGGAGAGGTACGGACATACGTTCTTGAGCAAAAGACACCATCGGCCACGTTCGAAGGCGATCTTGCCGTCGGCACGGCGCTTCCCGAGACGGTCGAGATCCACACGATCCCGGATCAGCCCGACTATGGGTATGTGATCGTCAACGACAAACGCGTGCTGGTCAATCCGAAGACCCGCACGGTGGTCGAAATCATCCAGTGAGGTGAGATGTTATTGCGGGCCCGGTTTCCTGGCCCGCAATCGGCCCCTACCAGTCTACCTTGGTCCAGATCAACGACCATTCATGCTTGCCGCCTTCGTCATGGGTGTATTGTCCGTGCGCTGGGATAGTGTCGCGCCATATGTTGGCGACGATCCAATCGGTGGGAGCGACACCCGGTAGGCCCACTGTCCTCAGAGTTTCCTGCAACTCCGCCAGCGTCGTCACCCTCTGAATGTCCTGCCGGCCACGCGCCCGGAGCGTCCAGGCGTAGTGCGTCATCGGATGCCGTGACCTTGCCGCCGAGCCCCAGTTGCGTGGGTCGGCGGTGGCTGGGCGGAGCCCGATTGCCGTCTCCTGGATGTGGGTTGTTGTTCCTCTTGATAGGCTAGGGCATGGTCGCATACGACCTTGGTCAGCGCCTTCAGCGTTTCCCACTTGTCCCATCCAGCGGCGGTGAATTCATCGATCAGGTCGACGATCGAGTAGTTCAGGGCCTTTTGCAGCTCAGTGCGGTAGCCGGGATCGCCGATCGGAAGGCGTTTCGAATGGGGCGTTTCCATGGTGATCTCCTTTATAAGGAAAACATAAAATAGGCGCCTTTGTTCCAAGCGTCAGCAAGGAACAAACGCGCCAAAACTCTTTTTTGGCTCTGGCGATCTCGGCCGCCTTCGAACTTCGTCCTAACCGACCAGTTCAATGGCGCGAGCGGCGATCCGCCCGTAGATGTCGTGAACCGGCTCACGCAACTGAAAAGCGCGGCGGACCCCACGGGGCAGAAGCGCCTTCAGGTGCTCGCGACCCGAATCCATGCCCACAATGGGTGCGTACGGCGCCATCGCACGGTGTTGATCGCCGGGATAAAGGCGCGCGAATTCACCGAAGTTCGCGAAGCCTTCGATGTTGTTGGCCGTGAGAAGGAACGTCTCGGCCGAGACGCCCTCGGCCAGGATCACGTCATGGCTGTCGAGCACGATCTGGTAATACTCGATTGTCTCGCGGTGCGGAGCAGGTGCAATCGAAGTCCCGTTGACCAGGTCCTTCACCCTTATCAGTACGCCATCCATCAACAGCGCGTGGCCGGGAGAGAGATAGAGATCCCGACGAGGCGTGCTGTGGCCAAGGGCGTGGCGGCAGATGCGGATCGGCACGACGGCATCGTTCCAGGATGAACCGTTCCGCTGGTAGGCGTGGCGCCCGATAAATTTGACCGCCCGGGCTTTGCCTCCCACCGTTTCGACGCGATCGCCTATGTGAAGATCCTCGATGAAGACCTCGCCTGTCGGGGTCATGATGGAGGTGCCTCGCAGAAAGCACATCGGGCTGCCGCCGGACTGGCCGTGCCCTCCCGACTGGCCATGCCCCCCGGAGGGCCCATGGCCCTGGCCAGGGGAACCGCCGCCGGTTTTCCACCACGCCTTTCCCTTGGCATGTGCAGTCGAAGGAGACAAAGCCGCTGCGACGAGAGCGATTTTTGCTGTCGCCGCAGTCGCGAGTCCGAGGAAGTGGCGCCGCGCGCGATTAGGCTGCACATTCGGTTCGTTGTCTGACATGAACTCTCCCTTTCGGAGTTGCGCCGCTTTTAACATCCTTGGATTGTGCGCCAAGTCGTGCTGCTTGAATATCGCCCTAAACGGGTGATAGCCGTACTTCAAAGAGGGTATTTCGGCAGCAGCAGTCCCAGAGCTACTGACGCGGACGCATTCGATCAGCCAAGCTGGCCGCTTGTCTCTGCCGCGCCGTCCGGGGTTTCGATGAGGCGCCTATATTCCGCCTCTGGCAGACCGTAGGAACCGCCGGCGATGTCTTCGAGTTTTGCCCGGTTAACAATGCGAATATTTCCCCGTGTCGCCCTGATGGCATGCAAGCCCTCAAGTATATGAAGCTGGTCCGTCACGCCTGACCGCCGCACGCCGAGCATCAGCGAGAGAAATTCGTGGGTTAGCGGCAGGTCATCGCCATCGAGGCGATCGTGGCACATCAACAGCCAGCGGGCGAGCCGTTCGTGCATGCTGTATCGGGCGTTCGCCAGCGCCAAATGCGCAAGCTGCGTCTCGCAGCATTGAACATAGCGCAAGAGCATGTCCCGGACGGCCGGATGCTCGGCAAACACGGCGCGCAGAGCATGGACAGGCACTTTGATGCCGCTGCCGGCCGTCTGCATGAACGTGCGATGCATGCTCGTCTCCGTCATCAGCAGCACATGGTAGCCTGTCATTCCTTCGCGGCCGACATGACCTACCTCGACGGTCTCGGCGTCGGACGATTCAGCGATGACGGACGCCAGTCCGCTTTCGATGAAGCAGACGTGCGACGTCATTTGATTGGCTTCGACCAGCACATCCTTGAGGGCGAGGTCGATCCGTTCCATCTTGCGGCTCAAGACCATGAACGCCGTGGGGCGCATCCTCCTGAGCAGCCTGTTTTTCACCTCGGATTGCGGAATCATGAACATCGGACGCTCCGATCAAGTCGAGCCCGGCTGCATACCAAACGCCGTTGGAAAGAATAAGGGCGGGTTTCTCTCGCGCATGGGCCCGCGGCGATAACCGACCATCTTCTAGCGTCCAGTTGCGGGATACTGAGGCTCTGCTCCATCTGTCGATTTTCTCCTCTCACGCGCCGTGTACTGATTGCCCTGCGGGTATCGCGCTCCGGCGCTCTATCCCCGGGTACCTCGCTGGTCGAGATCGGCGCCCTCCTAGTCAAACGAGTCCAACAACTCGTCGAGGTTCACTGTAGCGAACGCCACTGTGCTATCCGCGACGCCGTACGGCAGAAACAGCAGGCCCGAATGGACAAGTGCGCCGCAGCTGTAGACTACATTGGGAACATAGCCTTCCCGCTCGGCGTCCGGCGGGGACAGAAGCGGCACCCGAGAGCGTCCGAGCACTCGGGCCGGATCGCTTTTGTCGAGAAGCATTGCACCGAGCGCGTATTTTCGCATCGCCCCGACGCCGTGCGTCAATACCAACCACCCCTGCTCGGTTTCGATCGCAGCGCCACAGTTGCCGATCTGGACTAATTCCCAGGGATACACGGGGCCCGCTAGATGCGTGCCGTCTTCCCAGTGCAAAAGATTATCCGAACGCAGCAGATAGAGATTTTCGTGGTCCTGGCGTCCGATCATCGCGTACGCGCCATCGATGCGCCGCGGAAAGAGCGCCATGCCCTTGCCGCCTGCGGCAGGTCCTGAAATCGGGTGCATTTCGAAGCGTTGGAAATCGCGGGTGACCAGCAGCTCGGAGGCAATGGCCGTGCCGCTGAAAGCGGTGTAGGTGCCATAATAGACCGGCGGCTCGCCGTCTTCTTCAAAGCGCACCAGCCGCAGATCTTCGAGCCCGTTGCGTTGTGCCGCAGTCACTGGAAACAGCACTGTTTCATGCATTGCCGAGGTCGGATGACGGGTCAGGCATACAGTGCCATCAGGCGTCGTCTCAGGATGGGCGGTAACCGCAAAATGGCTGCCCTCGGAGAGGCTGATGTCTCCTTCGGCTGTCAATATGCCTTCCCTGAACGTGATGGAGGAGATGTGGCCTTCGCCGACTGTCCGCAGCGACATAAGAAACCGCAGCTCTCCCTCATTCAGGCCGCACTGGTCGGGATGCGGTATGACGCTTGGGTTCAACACCGCCGCTGACTCGAAAGAGTATTCGTTGCAGAAATACGCGCCAATCAAGGCTCGCTCGGCCTCCCGTAAGGGACCAGGAAGATCCAACTCTCGCGCTATACTTTCGTAGCGTTGTTCGAAGACCAGGCGCACCTCGCGGTGGCGGTTTTCGAAATCAGCAAGCACCAGTGAAAGTTCCGCCTGCACCGTGCGATTGTCCATGGATTGCACCTGTTCGACTATCCGTCGAACCCTGGACTTTGCGTTGGGCGAGCGGGGCTCCGCTACCTGGAAATCCCGTATGACCACGCGTGCAGGATTCGGCCGGATGCGAAGCGGATGGGGCTTGACGAGTGACATCAGCTGGTCCTGGCGAGATCGGGTGCGGAAACCGTGCGAGTGGCGCGCTGCAATTTTCGCATGGCAGCGACGGAGAACTGGAACGACAGGATCGATTCCGCCCCTTGGTTGAGGTTGACGCGGTCGACCTCAAGGCCGTCATAGCAGCTGCCGCCGACGAGAGCGAGGCGCGAGGCAAGGTCATTCTCGCCCAGATACCAGGCAAAGGCGGCTTCAGCATGCTCGATCCAGTCCTGGTTTGCTTTGGCTTCATGCGCGCCGAGACAGGCTTCGATAGTCGCCCACGCCTCCACTGGCTGCTGGTCGAAAGCGCGTGGCGCACTGTAGGCTTTCCCGAAGCTTTCCGTGCCGACAGGCCGGAATTGCCCGCTGGCGGCTGTTTGCTGTGCGATCAGCCAGCGGAGGGCCGCAAGGCCGTCCGAGGTCATCGGATTCCGGCCGAGGAGGTGGCCGGCCCGGATTAACGCCTCGGGCAGACGGGCGTTGTCATAAGCCAACGTTGGTTCGAACCAGGTCCATCGCTCTCGGCGTCCCTGTCGGAACAGGTGGTGCAATGTGGTTGCAAACCGCTCGAGAAGTCGCCGGGCGGGACGGTGCCCTGGATAAATTTTCAGGTAGCGGCAGGTGCCAAGCACAGAAAATGCCATTGCCCTGGGACTTTGCAGATGATCGCTTGCGGATATTACCCTGTCGGCGAGTGCGGTGGCCCAGAGTTTCACTCCATCGTCATTCGTCGCTGCCGCGGCACGTCCGAGCGCCCAGAGGGCGCGGCCGTGGCTGTCTTCGGAGCCTTGCTCCTCCAGCCAGTTGCGGCGATAGTCCATGAAGTTGCGGAACCGCGATGTTTCCTCATTCCAGGCGGAATCGACGAAGGAAGCGCAGACGCCGGCAATGCGTCCGGCACGCTCCGGTTCAATGCCTTCCGCGCCAAGTTCCACCGCCAGCATAAGAGCGCGCGCGTTGTCATCGAGACAATAACCATGACGCCGGTCGGGAGTGCTCCACCGGCTATGCTGAAGCATGCCGCAGCCATCGGTCATTCGGTCTATGGCGGCGAGGGTTGAGACCGGTGGGGCACTGCCCGTCGGGCGCAAGCTCAAGATCCGGCCAGGCACCGGGTTTCTCGTTCTCGCCTCGCCAAACAAGGTCAGGTAGGACTGGCCGATCACAGGCCAGACCATTTGTCGGCTGGCGCGATAGGCCTTGCTGCGCAACCGGTCGCGTTTCCCGTGGTTTGTCAACAAATCCCCGATCGTCTCCGCGAGGGCGCCGGGGTTGGCGAAAGGCACCAACGCGCCCGTTCCGTTCGCAAGCAGTTCGCGAGCGTGCCAATAGGGCGTGGAAACCACGGCTTTGCCCATGCCAACCGCGTAAGACAGCGTACCGCTCGTGATCTGCGTCTCATTCAGGTAGGGGGTGACATAAATATCGGCAGCAGAGAGCCAGGCCTGCAGTGTTGCGGTGTCGACATATTCATTGACGAAACGCAAATGACCGGCAACGGCGAGCTCTTCGGCCCGGGCGCGGAGTTTATCCCGGTAAGCTTCCCCCTCCGAGGCGAGAAGGTGTGGGTGGGTAGCCCCCAGGACAACATAAATCAGATCCGGATGGGCGGCGACCAGTGACGGAAGCGCCTCGATCATGATTTCAATTCCCTTGTTTTCCGACAGAAGCCCGAAGGTCAGTACGACCTGGCATCCCTCCAGACCAAACCGGTCCTTATGGATGGCCGGATCGAGGAACGGCAGATCGGGAATGCCGTGTGGAATAACGGCAATCTTTTGGCGCGGCACGCCCCAGCTCCTGATCAGTATCTCCTGGCCCATTGCCGTCATGACGACAAGCCGTGAAGAATGATGGGCGAGCGCTTGCATCACCCGTCGCTGCTCCTCGGTCGGTGAACTCACCACGGTATGCAACGTGGTGACCACCGGCGCACGCATGGGCTCGACCAGCTTCAGCAGGTACTCGCCCGCTGCGCCACCGAATATCCCGTATTCATGCTGGATCGAGACAATGTCGGGGTTGAGGGCGTTGATATGCTCGGCCGCGGCGAGATAGCTTTCCGGCTGGTTCTGGCTTATCTCGTAGCCGACCGTGGGTGGGTAGGCATGCTGCTGACCAGGATCGTTCATCGCTATCAAACTGAGCCGGAGCGATGGTTTTGCTCCCGTCAGTGCCGATTTCAGATCGGCGCTAAAGGTTGCGATCCCGCATCGGCGTGGGGGAAAGTTGCCGATCAGGGCGACGTGCCGGATCGAGGGCATGGCGATCGACGGAGTCACGGTGTTATCCTCCGGGCATACGCGCTGGCAGGGGCCACATTCACGCGGCTGCTCCTCTGCTGCGTATGATGTGCACAAACTGCTTTCGCGGATCAAAGTTCCCCATTGACCAATTCGGCGCCGAGACTCTTGACCAGCTCCTCGCAACTGCACCGCCGCCGAGGTGCTTCTGAATGGCAATTGTCCCGACACCGCCGGAGCACGGCTCCCGAAGCCGCTGATGCGGATAGCGTCGGCGAAGCTCATGCCGGCGTCCGCAGCGCGGCGCCGATCGCCTCTAAGCAGAGTTCTGCCTGTGCCTGCGCGTCGACTGGCGATCGGATCCGAGGCTGGGTGGCTAGCACCGGGGCGCTTCGATGGTTCGAGCCTCTTGGAAAATTTCTCCGGTAACTTTGGTCGTTTCACCGAGTTGCGCGTTTAGCATGGAGAGGACGAACAGGAGACCATCATGAGCAAGATCTATGACCTTTCCGACTTTTCCGAAGAGGAACTGAATACGCTCATCGAAGAAGCAACGACGCTGCAAAACGCCAGGCGTGAGAGCCGTGAACGGGAGCGTCCTACGGATACGGATGGTTCGAAAGGGCAGGATGTGAAAGACCCGGACCACGGCGCGATCCCGACGCCGACGCCGCGCGACGTCAAGGACGCTGGCCCTGAGCATGGAGTGCCCGAATAAAGCGGGCGGGTGGGGCGCACACGTTTATCGCGAAATTCTCCGCATTGCGCTGCTATACCCTGGCCGCCGGGCCCTTGACTCCAGCAAGCTTTCGTTTTACGACTGACGAAAATCAAAATTCGTCAGTCGTAAATCGAAAGCTGGCACATGGACGATATCGCGGACACCCTGGAAGCCACCCGGCAGGAAAACGTCACCCGCATCCTCGACGCCGCGGAGCGCCTCTTTCGCCACTACGGCTACTCCAAGACCACGGTAGCCGATGTGGCGCGCGATCTCGGCATGTCGCCGGCCAACATCTACCGCTTCTTTGCCTCCAAAACGGAAATCCATCAGGCCGTGTGCGGTCGCATGCTCGCGGGCAGCTATCAGCAGGCCCTTGAGATTTCGCTGTTGCCGATCAGCGCCGCCGATCGCCTGCGCAAGTATCTCCACACTCAGCATCAGCTTGTTCTGGCGACGATGCTTGATGAGGAAAAGGTGCATGAAATGGTCGTCGTCGCCATGGAGCGCGACTGGCATGTCATCGAAAAGCATATCGACCGCATGCATGAGGTGGTCGAGAAAATCATCCGGGAGGGTATCCAGGCCGGTGAATTTGCCGAGCAGGATGCCGCCGTCGCGTCCCGCTGTTTCGGGGCGGCGACGCTCAATCTGTGCCATCCGCAAATGGTGGCGCAATGTCTCGCCAAGCAGAACCGGGCAATGCCCGATGAACTCGTCGAATTTGTCATCAAGGCGTTGCGATGAACGCAAGCCCAGCGGCGCCGTTTCAATTTGTTTGTTTTAGGAATACGAAATGTTCTCGACCAGCCATAGCCGTGCCCGCATGCTGCCAGCCACCCTTCTTGCGGCCGTGCTCCTTACGCTTACCGCCTGCTCGCAGGAGAAGACCGAGGCGGGGACGATTATCCGCCCGGTCAAAGTGGTCGAGATCGCGCAGGCGAGTGACGCTCGCACGCTCAACTACTCCGGAGCGGTGCGCGCCCGCGTCGAAATGAACCTCGGCTTCCGCATCAACGGCAAGATCAGCGAGCGCCTCGTCGATATAGGCGACAGGGTAAAGGCCGGTGAACTGCTCGCCCGAATGGATCCCGCCGATTACGGGCTTGCGGTGCAAAGCGCCAGGGCAAGCCTCGATGCGGCCGAGCGGCAGGTCGAGACCACAGCGTTGGCACGCAACCGCGCCGAACGGCTCTTCGCCAAGAACGTCTCGTCGAAGGCGCAACTGGAACAGGCGACACTCAGCTACGACCAGGCGGTTGCCTCTCGCGATTCAGCCCGGTCGGCGCTCGACCAGGCGAAGAACCAGGTCAATTACACCGATTTGAAGTCCGATCAGAACGGCATCGTCACCGCGGTCAATGCCGATGTCGGTCAGGTCGTCGGTTCGGGAACGCCAGTTGTCACCGTCGCGGTCGATGGTGAAAAGGAAGTACTGATCGCAATCCCGGAGGTGGACATCGCCCAGTTCAAGCCGGGGAAAACGGTGAAGGCAAGCTTCTGGTCCGATACGTCCCTGACGCTGCAGGGTCAGGTGCGGGAGGTCGCAGGCAGCGCCGACCCGCAGTCGCGTACGTTCGCCGTCCGTGTCAGCCTGCCGAACGATCCCAAGGTTCTGCTTGGCATGACTGCCAATATCGAAGCCTCCGCCGACAGCGCACGCCAGCTTATCGCCATCCCGTTGACCGCTCTGGCCAAGAAGGATGATCAGCCGATTGTCTGGACGGTCGATCGCGCAACCGAAACGGTGCATTCCCGCGTGGTTACCGTCACCGATTTCACCGGCGATGGGGTGCGCGTCGCCGAAGGGCTGAAGCCGGGCGACGTCGTTGTTTCCGCCGGCACGCAGTTCATGATCGAAGGCCTCAAGGTGAAGCTCGAAGGTATGGCCGGCAAGCAATCGGCGGCAGCCGACGCTGCCACTCTGACGCGTTGAACCCCGGTTTGAACGAGAACGGAACGAAGCCGATGGCCATCTCCACCGATCAGAAGCAGTCCTCCTTCAACCTGTCTCGCTGGGCGATCGAACACCCGAGCATTGCGCGGTTTCTGTTCGGCCTGATCCTGATCACCGGCGTTCTCGGCCTGATGCGAATGGGCCAAAAGGAAGATCCGGATTTCACCTTCCGAGTGATGGTCGTGCAAGCGATCTGGCCGGGCGCCTCGATCCAGGAAATGCAAGACCAGGTCGTCAACAAAATCGAGCGCAAACTGCAGGAGACGCCGCATCTCGATTTCGTCCGCTCCTACACCCGCGCCGGCAGCGCCATCATCACGCTGCAGATCGAGGGTGACACCGATGCCGAGCAGGTAGCCGATGCCTTCTACCAGGTTCGCAAGAAGGTCGGCGATATTGAGAACGAACTGCCACAAGGTCTGCTAGGGCCCTATTTCAACGACGAGTTCGGCGATACCTTCATTACGCTTCATTCGCTGAGTGGCTCCGGCTACAGCTATCCCGAACTGAAGAAATTCGCCATCCAGGCGCGAGACATGCTTTTGTCGACGCCCGGCGTCGAGAAGGCCGTTATCATCGGCGACCAGCCGGAGAAGATATACATCGACATTTCCTCCAAGGTGCTCGCCCAGCGCGGGCTGACGCTAACGGACGTGCAGAACGCCATCAGGGGGCAGAACAATGTCGATCCGGCGGGCTCCGTCGATACCGGCACCCGCTCCGTCCGCATTGCCGTCGATGGTGGCGTCACACGGATATCCGACATTCGTGAGCTTCGGCTGAGAGCCGGCAACCAGATCACGCGGCTCGGCGATATTGCGACCGTAACCTCCGGCCTCGAAGATCCCTATCAGCGCAAATACCGGTTCAACGGCGAGGACAGCGTTCAGCTCGGCGTCGTCATGGCAAAAGGCTACAAGGTCACCGACGTCGGCGCCGCAGTTGAGGAAGCCTACAAGCGCTTCGAGACTGCGCTGCCCTATGGCGTCAAGGTCGAGCAGATCTCCAATCAGCCGGAAGTCGTGACGGAGGCGGTGAGCGAATTTATGCATGCTCTCGGCGAGGCGCTGGTGATCGTGCTCGTCGTATCATTCCTGTCGATCGGCTGGCGCTCTGGCCTGGTGATCGCGATCGCCATTCCGCTGGTGCTCGCAGCCACCTTCGCCATCATGTACGAACTCGGCATCGACCTGCAGCGCATCTCGCTCGGCGCCCTGATCATTGCGCTCGGTCTGCTTGTCGACGACGCGATGATCGTCGTCGAGATGATGGAGCGCAAGCTCGAGGAGGGGCTGCACAAGGTCGATGCGGCAAGTTTCGCCTATACCTCGACGGCTTTCCCGATGCTAACCGGCACGCTGATCACCACGGCCGGTTTCATCCCCGTCGGTTTTGCCGCCTCCACCGCAGGCGAATATGTGCGCTCGCTGTTTTATGTCGTTGGCATCGCGCTTGTCGTGTCGTGGTTCGTGGCGGTCTACTTCACGCCTTGGCTTGGCTATTTGATCCTCAAGCAGCGAAAGCACGCCGGCGAGCATCACGACGTCTTCGATACGCGCTTTTACCGCCGGCTGCGTGCCACCGTCGGCTGGGCCGTACGCCATCGCATCGTCGTGCTTACCCTAACGATGATTAGCTTCGCGACCAGTCTCTGGGCTTTCCAGTTCATTCCGAAGAACTTCTTCCCGCAGTCGTCGCGCCCCGAAATCCTCGTCGATCTATGGCTGCCGGAAGGCACGAGCATCGGCCAAGTCGAGGCGCAGGCCAAGGCGCTGGAAGCGAAGATGATGGACGATCCGGACAAGAAGTTCATCGCCACGTATATCGGTGAGGGCGCACCGCGCTTCTTCCTGCCGCTCGACCAGCAGCTGCGCAATCCCAACTTCGCCCAGCTTCTCGTCATGGCCAACGACGAACCGGCACGCGAGCGGCTGATCGTCAAGCTGCGGACCGTCCTTGCCGAGGAGTTCCCTTCAATCCGCAGCAAGGTCGATCGCCTGTTCCTCGGGCCGCCGACCGGCTGGCCGGTTCAGATGCGCGTCATGGGTCCGGATCGCGCCGAAGTCCGCCGGATCGCCGATCAGGTCAAGGCAAAGTTTGCCGAAAACGTTGAGCTGGGTGCGATCCATGACGATTGGCTGGAGCCGGTGTCCGCGATGAAACTGGTGATCGACCAGGATCGCGCTCGCGCCCTTGGCGTCACATCGCAGCGCATTCGCCAGATGCTACAGGCTGCGACGGCAGGCGCTCCCCTCGATAACCTGCGCGATGGTGAGGAAACTGTGTCCATCGTCGCCCGTGAACCAGAGACGAGCCGTCACCTGCTTTCGGCGGTGGATTCGGTCTATATCCCGACGGATTTCGGCGGTTTCGTACCCCTGTCGCAAGTCGCCAAGGTCGTCCCGGTGCTCGAGCAGGGCATCGAATGGCGCCGCAATCGCCTGCCGACGATCACCGTGCGCGGCACGCTGCCGGACGGGGTGCAGCCGAACGACGTGGCGATGAAGTTGTATGCCGATCTCAAGCCGCTGCGCGACGGTCTGGCGCCGGGCTATACGGTCGAAATCCAGGGAGGCGCCGAGGATTCGGCCAAGAGCCAACAGTCGATCGCCGACAAGGCGCCGATCATGCTTGCCGTCATCGTCGTGCTCTTGATGATCCAGCTGCAGCATTTCGGCAAGGCAATGCTGGTGCTTGCAACCGGTCCGCTCGGCATCATCGGTGCGGCCGCAGCCCTCCTGATCAGCGGCGCGCCTTTCGGCTTCGTCGCCATCCTCGGCGTCATCGCGCTGCTCGGCATCATCATGCGCAACTCGATCATCCTCGTCGACCAGATCGACCAGGACATCGCCGCCGGCATGGAGCGGTCGGAAGCGATCATCGGTTCGGCCGTGCGCCGCTTCCGGCCGATCGTGCTGACGGCAATGACGGCTGTGCTCGCTCTCATCCCGATTTCGCGCGGCGTTTTCTGGGGACCGCTCGCCTTCGCCATGATGGGTGGCATCCTTGTCGCTACCGTGCTGACGATCCTCGTCCTGCCTGCCGGCTACGCCCTGTTCTTCGGTAAGGAACAGAAGAAACAGGCCTCCGAACCCGAGCAGACGAACAAGGAACCGGAGGATGATGCGATCTATCCGGCATCCCTGGCCGCCGAATAGCAGCCGAATCGGCATTGAGCACCACAAGCGTGTTATTCGTTTTCGGCGGTACTCAATCGATTTATGGGTTTAGGAGACCCCCGCTACGCGCATAGCGCATGGCTGCTCTGCAAAATTCTGCCTACTATTTGAGCGGAAACCTTGTATAGTCAAATCATCGAAGCGATGCACCTCCTCCCGCAAAGCTTCGATTGTAAGTGTCCTTACTCCTCCTCCCAGAGGGCACTTGCGGAATGGCGGCACTCCTCCTCCCAGCCGCCGTTCGGTTCTTTTTGAAAGCCTGCCGCACCTCCTCCCGCGGCAGGCTTTTTCGTTTCTGGGTTCTCGCCCGTTCCCTTCCAGCCGCCTGCCACGAAGCGCTGCGGCGCGGGGGCCGCGTCCGTGCCAGGGACGTACGCCACGCGGCGGCCCAAAACGCGACCGGGAATTCGTTTCCACGTTCGTCTGCATTTGGCTCATGCCCTTGCGGTGACCGCCGCCAATGTTTCCTCAAGCACCGCGAGCAAATGGTCGGCGTCCCGCCGCGAGAAGATCATAGGCGGCCGCATCTTCAGCACGTTGTCATGCGGCCCTTCCGTGCCGATCAGCACGCCGCGCTGCCGTGCACCGTTGGAGACGGCCCGGGCGAAGTCTGTGGCGGGCGGCTTGGTCTTGCGATCCTTTACCAGTTCGATGCCAAGGAATAGCCCCATGCCGCGCACATCGCCGATGGCTTCGTAGCGTTGCTGCATCGCACGGAAACCGGCCATCAGGTAGTTGCCCACCTCGAGCGCCTGGCGGCGCAGGTTGTCGCCTTCGATGATATCGAGCACGGCAAGGCCGACGGCGCAGGACACCGGGTTGCCGCCGAACGTGTTGAAATATTCCATGCCGTTGTTGAAACTGTCGGCGATATCGCGCGTCGTGACGACGGCTGCCAGCGGATGACCGTCGCCGATCGGCTTGCCCATGGTGACGATGTCGGGCACGACCCCTTGCGTCTCGAAGGCCCACCAATGGCTGCCGACCCGGCCAAAACCGACCTGCACTTCGTCGGCGATGCAGACGCCGCCCGCCTCGCGCACCATGCGGTAGACTTGCTCAAGGTATCCGTCGGGCAGGAACACCTGGCCGGCGATGCTCGGAATGGATTCAGCCATGAAGAAGGCGGGCGTTTCACCCTTTGCCCGCATCATCGCGATCAGCTCGCCAACGCTCTCGGCGAAACGCGTGCCGTGTTCCTCGACCGGCCAATCTGCCGGCGCATGATAGCTATCGGGAACCGGCGCGACATGGACATGCGGCCTCTGACCCTTGCCGCCCTTGCGCTGGAACTTGTAGGGACTGATATCGATCAGTTCCTGCGTCGTGCCGTGATAGGCCCAGTCGAGCACGATCGCGTTCTCGCCGCCGGTATGGGCGCGCATCAGGCGCAGTGCCAGGCTGTTTGCCTCCGAACCGCTGTTGACGAAGCCGGCAACCGACAAATCCCCCGGCATGGTCGCCGTCAGCCGCTCGGCATAGGCGACGATGTTGTCATGCAGATAGCGGGTATTGGTATTGAGGGTCGCGGCCTGCCTTGCCATGGCCTCGACCACAGCCGGATGTGCATGGCCGATGTGGCAGACATTGTTGAAGCAGTCGAGATAAGCCCGGCCGCGATCGTCGATCAGCCAGACGCCTTCGCCACGCACGAACTTGATCGGCTCGTCATAGGAGATCGACAGGTTCGGCAATAGCAATTCCCGGCGGCGCCTGACGATTTCTTCGCGAGACCGGCCTTTTTGTTCGTAAAACTCCGGCGCAATGCCGGCGAAGGCATTGGCGTCGGGAAAAAGTTCTGCCCAGACATCGAGATAGCGCTCCTCGCCAACGCCGAGAATTTCGGTTGCGGAGAGGCTGGTGTCGGTGGAAATCTGCAGGTGCAGGTGCGGCGCCCAGCCGCCGTTTTCGTCTGGAGCGCCCATTTTTCCCACCAAAGCTCCGGCTTCCAGGCGGTCACCGGATTTCAACCGGTCGACGGCTTCGTGGGCAAGGTGCCCCCACAGCGTGACGAAGGCCGGGCAACCCGCCGGCTCGTGGCGGAGCGCGATCAGGCAGCCGTATCCGAGCGGCTCCTGTTCGACCTCGACGCTGACGACGGTGGCGGCCATCGGCGTGTAGACTCCGGTGCCGGCCGGCATGAAGAGGTCGAGACCGAGATGTCGGGTGCGGCGGGTGTTGTCGATCAGCCTTGATACGAACATCTCGCCGGAATAGACCGTCCGTGCCTCGCCCCAAGGACCGATGCCGAGGTCGACACCGTGTTCGCGGCAAGAGGCCTCCCAGATCGACTGTGCCTCATACGGCTGCTCGGCGGCCGATTTCACCGTCATCGGATGTGCCGGATCGCCATAGGGCACGAGAGCGGCGGGATAGGTTGCGGCCGGCCTATCGAGCACCGGCTGCAGTTCCTTGCGGTTCTCGGCAATCCATGTCGTCACGGTCCGCGCGCCCGGCACGGTCTCGAAACCGCAGGCATGGCGCAGGATCGCAATCGCAAAGCGCGGGTTCATGGCGTCGAGCTTGCGCAGCAGTGTCCATGCCGGTTTCTCGCTGATGGCGAGATACGGATTTCCGTCGGTGTGGGCGCGGCGCGACGCCGAGATCGTCACCGAGGTCACCAGCCGCATCGCGATCAGGTCGAAGAGCGGAGCGATTTCTTCCTCAAGCAGCGGATATTCCGCATGAAAACCGCGCGCAATGGCGGCGGCAGCGCCGATCGGGTCGGCATGGTCGAGACCGGCATAGGCGGCGGCGATCGCGATCTCGGCAATCACAGGCGCATAGAGCGCATCGCCGAAATCGATCACGCCGGCGATGCGATCGTGATTGGCGTCGTCGACGAGCACGTTCCAGTCATTGGCGTCATTATGGATGACCGCTGAGCGCAGCTTCGGCAGCATCGGCACGACCTTGGTTTCGAAGCGGGCCAGAAACCGTTCGAGCAGCGCGCGGTCGTCCGCATCGGCGATATGGTGGAGCCTTTGGGCCGAACGGCCAGCATTGCAGAGATTCCAGTCGAGATCGCGCAGCGCGCCGGGATGCATGAACCCTTTCAGCGCCGCATCGAAGCGACCAAGGAGGCGCCCGAGCGATTCCAGCGCCGCATCGCTTCGGGACGCTTGGGCAAGCGGAACGCCGTGCACCCAGCCGACGAGCCGCAGCAGGTGGCGAACGCCATGCCCGCTCGTGGTCTCTGCGAGGCTGGCGCCTGACACGGTCTTGCGGATATGCGGTACCGGAAGATCCGGCGCATGCACACCGAGATGTCCGAGAAGTGCCGTCTGGAATTCGCTCTCAACCAACGGTTCGGCGGCATTGACGATCTTCAGGATATAGATCTTGCCGTCACTGGCGACGACCTTGAAATTCTGGTCGCGCTCGCTGTCGAGCGGCGACAGCGAGCCCTCGAGACCGTAGTGCTCGGCCAGCAAAAGCCTTGCCTGCTCGATCGAAAAATCCGGTGTGGTCTGAAGCATGTCGTTCATGGGAATCCCTCTTCTGTCGATCAGAGTTGCACGAGGGGCTGCCGCATGCATCCGGCATTATGCCGGTTGCGGCGGCACAATGTTTATAATAACCGTCATCTTGTCGGCGGCAGCGATGAGCGGAAACATGCAGGACACAGACGAGATCGATCGGGCCATCCTCAGCATCCTGTCGCGGGAGGGCCGCGTTCCGATGAAATCGTTGGCCGGGCGGATCGGGCTCTCGAGAAGCACCACGACGGAGCGCGTCAGCAGACTCGAAAGGAAAGGCATCATCCGCGGCTATCGGGCCGATATCGGCCAGCTGGACGAGGGGCAGATCCACGCCTTTCTGCTTCTGACGCTGAAGCGCACGCCGTCGATCGGCGTGCTCGATCGCCTGGCCGGTTTCTCCGCAGTGCGGAAGGTATCGTCCGTAAGCGGCCAGCTCGATCTCGTCGTCGAGGTCGAAGTCGGGTCGATCAATGCGCTCAACGAATTGAGAAACGAAGTGGCCACACTCGACAACGTCGAAGATCTGACGACCGCAATCGTGCTTCGGCGCGACATCGAACGAAGCTGACGCCCCGCTTGACTTTGCTGCGCGTGCTAACAAGATAGGGTGTCAGGCAAAACGCAGGAAGATTCTGCGCTTTCAAGCGGATCGCGCTGTTGCTCTGGTCATTCGGCACGTGTTCTTCCTGCAAAACCGGGCTCATTCCTCCCGATACTGTCCTTGAAAATTTTGAAAGTCTTTCGCTTTCGCCGTCGAAATGGACGTCTAGCGATCCGCATCACGAACCCGCACAATTGAAAAACCGTAAATGAGGCATCCTGGCGGAAGCGAGAGCCTGATCGGGCAGGGGCCCTGACAAGTCGTGACGATTTGAAGATCGGTAAGGCGAGGCGCTCGCCGGAGGAGAAGGCGGCGCGCCAGTGACATTCGCCGGGCTGGATTGCCCGGGCAAGGGAGGAAATATGTTTGAACGGCTCTTCAAGCTGAGTGAGCACAACACGTCGGTCCGCACCGAACTGGTCGCCGGCCTCACGACATTTCTCACAATGTCGTACATCATCTTCGTCAATCCCGACATCCTTTCGACGACCGGCATGGATCGTGACGCGATCTTTGTCGCCACCTGCATCGCCGCAGCACTCGGCTCTGCCGTCATGGCGCTCGTGGCCAACTGGCCGATCGGCATGGCGCCTGGCATGGGGCTCAATGCCTTCTTCGCTTTCACCGTGGTTGCCGCCCTCGGCTTCACCTGGCAGCAGGCTTTGGGCGCCGTCTTCATCTCGGGCCTGATCTTCGTCTTCCTGACGGTGACCGGCGTTCGCAGCTGGCTGATCGAAGGCATTCCGCATTCGCTGCGCAGCGCCATCGCAACCGGCATCGGCCTCTTCCTCGGCATCATCGCGCTGAAGAACGCCGGCATCGTCGTCGACAATCCGGCAACGCTGGTGGGGCTCGGCGATCTCAAGGCCACTGGCCCGCTGCTTGCCATCTTCGGATTCTTCGTCATCGCGGTGCTTGATGCGCTAAAGGTGCGCGGCGCCATCCTGATCGGCATTCTCGCGGCGACCGTACTGTCCTGGATCACCGGTGTCAGCGAATTCCGCGGCATCGTCTCGACGCCGCCGAGCATCGCCCCGACCTTCCTGCAGCTCGACATCGTCGGTGCCCTGCATGGTGGCCTGATCCATGTCATTCTCGTCTTCGTTCTCGTCGAAGTTTTCGATGCGACCGGCACGCTGATCGGTGTCGCCAAGCGCGCCAACCTCATCCAGGAAGGCAAACGGAGCCGTCTCGGCCGGGCACTTCTGGCCGACAGCACGGCCATCGTCGCCGGTTCGCTGATCGGCACGAGCAGCACCACCGCCTATGTCGAAAGCGCGTCGGGCGTCCAGGCCGGCGGGCGCACCGGCCTGACGGCGCTCGTCATCGCCATCCTGTTCCTCGCTTCGCTGTTCATCTCGCCACTCGCCGGCTCGGTGCCGACCTATGCGACGGCCCCGGCACTGCTCTACGTCGCGGGCCTGATGATGCGCGAACTGACGGAAGTCGATTGGGACGACCTGACGGAGGCCGCGCCGGCCGCGATCACGGCGCTCGCCATGCCGTTCACCTATTCTATCGCCAACGGTCTGGCTTTCGGCTTCATCAGCTACGTCGTGCTGAAAGTCTTCACCGGCAAGTGGAGCGTCATCCACCCGGCAACGCAGATCGTCGCCACGCTTTTCGTCGTCCGCTTCGCCTTTTTCGCGGAGTGACGGAATCCGCGAGGCGGTGAACAGCCGTCTTCACAGCCAAGACGAGAAATCCTGGGCCGGGCCGCATTCATCGCGGCTCGGTTTTCGTGGCGAATCCGCATCTTCCGCTCTTGGCCGGAAGCGGCCAGCCGATCCACCGCCCGATGCGGGGTTGGTGGCCGAGCTGAGGGCCCTACCCATAGAAAAGATTCGCTTTGCTGCCGGTGCTTGCTATCCTCGCGGGCCTACAGCCGCATTGGAGGGCCGTCATGTACATCAAAACGATCGAACCCGACCAGGCAACGGGCGAAATCGCATCGCTTTACGATGCCGAGAAAAAATCAATGGGCCGTGTGATGCAGGCGACGCAATGCTGGTCCGCCCGCCCCGATGTGATTGTTCCAATTGAGAACTTGCTGCATCAAATACGAGACGGCTTTTCACTCGGTCTCTTGAACTTTCGGCTGATCACCTTCATTGCGGCTCAGCATGTCCCTTCAAGCTACTGCTCTCACGTATACTTCCGCAGCCTTTCTGGCATGCTCGGCAGGGAGCAGGCGCTGGCGGTTCGAAGGGATTATCGGAACGCCGGGCTGGACGATCAGCAGGTCGAGATGCTCGCCTATGCGGAGCAGATTACCCGCAATGCATCGCAGATAACCGAAGCCAATATTCAGCGGCTGCGGGGCGTCGGTTTCACCGATGTCAACATTGCGGACATCGCATTGGCTGCCGCGTTCCGCGGTTTCATGAGCCGCTATTTCGATGCGGTGGGCGCCACGGTCGAGCCCGAGTTTCTCGATGACGATCCAGCGGTCAGAGAAGAGATGGCAACCGGCCGAAAGTAGTGCGCAAATGGGATGGCCCGGCATTGGCCCGCGGTTGGTGCTGGCTGGCCGAAGCAGAAGCACTTACGCAAAAAATAACCTAGCGAAGGTCGTCAGTTCAGGTTTTTGATCGAATTACCGTCGCATAAAGTTGCCGGAGGGGCTTTGATCAGCGGATCAAAAAAGGCTGTTCGTAAAAATGCTCTTCCAGATTGACGCCATCACCGCCGCGATCCACCACGGCGAAATCGGAGATGCCCTCAAGCGGCGTGAGGATGCCGTGCCATACGTTGCGACCGATATTGACGCCCTGTCCAGGCGCCGTCCTGAAAGCGATCGGCTCGCCGGGACCGTCACCCGTTTCCTCGGCCACGACGACGAGGAACGGATTCTCGCTCAGTGGAATGAAGGCTTGGCTGCCCAGCGGGTGGCGCTCGACCATCGTGAGTTCCAGCGGCAGCGGATAGGGCTCGCCGCGCAACAGGCTGATCATCGGTCGCGCCTTTTCGCCGGTTGTCTCGATCCTGGCGAGATCGTGATAGCGCACGCATTTGCCCGCATTGATCGGGAAGTTCGGCGCTCCTTCGGTTTCCAGGACCTCGCCGAAGGGCGCAAAGGCCGCGCGCGTCAGCGGCCTGATCTCGATCGTTTTCATCTGTTCCTCCTTCTCTCCAACCAGCGCGGCCAGGGCCGCGGCGTGTGTCAGCCTGGCAGCATGTCGGCAAGGCGAAGCAGCGCGATGCGCTCCACCTCACGGCAGGCGGTATCGAATTCGGTCTGCCGGTCATTGCCGATGCGCCGTTCGAATGCAGCCAGAATGTCGTTCTTGGCGAGACCCCTGACCGCGATAATGAAGGGGAAGCCGAAGGTCTTGACGTAGCGACTGTTGAGATCGGTGAACCGAGCGCGCTCGGCATCCGTCAGCGCATCGAGACCGGCGGAAGTCTGCTCGCTGGTCGAACTTTCCGTCAGCCGTTTCGCTTGCGCCAGCTTGCCGGCGAGATCGGGGTGCGCGTTGAGCACGCCGAGCCGCTTTGCTTCGCTTGCGGTCCGGAAGGCGGCCGTCAGCGCGGCGTGAAGGCCGATTGCAGTATCGTTCGCTGGCCCGAGTTCTTCGGCGAATGCGCGCCGGGCGATCCAGTCAGAATGCTCGAAGACGCCGCCGAAGCGGGCCACGAATTCGTCCGCCGTCAGGCGCGATGGGCTGTCCTTCTTGGGCCGAAAGGGATGCGCGCTTGCCCAGTGCTCGGCAATGTCGATGCGGCGGGCGATCCAGACCTTATCGTGACTCTTCACGTAGTCGATGAACCGGGCGAGCGCCGTGGCTCGTCCCGGACGGCCGGCCAGCCGGCAGTGCAGGCCGATATTCATCATCTTCGGCGCACCGGCCGCACCCTCGGCGTAGAGCACGTCGAACGTGTCCTTCAGGTAGCTGAAGAACTGATCGCCGCTGTTGAAGCCCTGCACAGTCGCAAAGCGCATATCGTTGGCGTCAAGCGTGTAGGGAATGACGAGTTGGTGTCGGCCCGCATGCTCGTGCCAATAGGGTAGATCATCCGCATAACTGTCTGAGACATAGGCAAAACCGCCCTCCTCAGTCACGAGGTCGACGGTGTTTTCAGAGCAGCGGCCGGTGTACCAACCGCGCGGCCGCTCGCCGGTGACGATCTCGTGGAGCCGAATTGCCTCCGCGATCTGCCTGCGCTCTTCGTCCGGGTCCATGCCCTTGTGCTCGACCCATTTCAACCCGTGCGAGGCGATTTCCCAGCCGGCTTTCCGCATGGCATCAACCTGTGCCGGCGAACGCTTCAGCGCCGTCGCCACGCCATAAACGGTGACGGGAACCTGCCGCTCCGTCAGCAGTCGGAGCAGCCGCCAGAAACCGGCGCGGGCGCCGTATTCGTAGATCGACTCCATGTTCCAGTGGCGCTGCCCTGGCCAGGCCTGCGTACCGACGATCTCCGACAGGAAGGCTTCCGACGCGCTGTCACCATGCAGCACGCAATTTTCGCCGCCCTCTTCGTAGTTGACGACGAATTGCACGGCGATGCGGGCGCTATCCGGCCAGACGGCAGCCGGCGTGGTCGCGCCGTAGCCTTGCAGATCACGCGGATATCTCATGAAGCCCTCCTCCCAAAACAACGATTGGCCGATTTGTAACGAGAAAACGCGCGCGCCATTCCCCCCGAAAGTTTTGAAAGTCTCGAAGGATCAGCCCGCTACCGAAGCAAAGTGGGTTGAAGGATAGTGGCCGAATGAATGCAGTCTTCGGAGGGTGAAACGCATGCAATCCCACATTGGTCGGCTGACCACCCATGTGCTCGACACGGCGCTCGGCAAACCGGCCGAAGGCCTGCGCATCGACCTTTTCCGCGTCGAGGGCGACAAGGCCGAGCAGATCGGCTCGACCCGGACCAATGCCGATGGGCGCTGCGATGCGCCGCTTCTCTCCGGCGAGCAGATGACGGCCGGTGTCTACGAACTGCGCTTCCACGCCGGCGATTATCTCGGCAACAATGTCGGTGAGGTCTCGTTCCTCGATATCATCCCGATTCGCTTCGGTATTGCCGAGGAGGCCGCGCATTATCACGTGCCGCTGCTTCTGTCGCCCTACAGCTATTCAACCTATCGCGGGAGCTGAGGGATGACCGTGCAGATCCGCAATTCGATCCGTTTCCTGCTCAACCACCGCCCTGTCGAGCTCTCCACCGTCTCGCCGGTGCAGACGTTGCTCGATTTCCTGAGGCTCGAGCGCAGTCTGCGCGGCACCAAGGAAGGCTGTGCCGAAGGTGACTGCGGTGCCTGCACCGTGCTTGTCGGGCGCCTCCTGGATGGCCGGCTGAAATATGAGAGCGTCAACGCCTGCATCCGCTTCGTCGGCTCGCTCGACGGCTGTCATGTCGTGACGGTGGATTGTCTCGCCGCGCCCGGCGGTCCCTTGCATCCGGTGCAACAGGCGATGGTTGATACCCACGCCTCGCAATGCGGCTTCTGCACGCCGGGCTTCGTCATGTCGCTCTATGGCCTGTGGATGGAAAACGCGAAGCCCTCGGTCGAGGAGATCGAAAAGGCGCTGCAGGGCAATCTGTGCCGCTGTACCGGCTATGCTGCCATCATCCGCGCGGCCGAGGCAATCTCGACCATCGGCGATCTCGGCCGCGATCCTCTGGTGCTGGAACGGGAGACGATTGGCCAGAAGCTGGCGGCGTTGAAGGACGGCAAGCGCGTCGTCATCGGTGAAGGCGTCGAACGCTTTGTCCTGCCTGCCTCCGTTAGCGACCTTGCGGACATTTACGAGGCCGAGCCCGAGGCCCGCATCGTTGCCGGTTCGACCGATGTAGGCCTGTGGGTCACGAAATTCATGCGCGATATTTCGCCCGTCGTACATCTCAGCCATCTCGACGAGCTTCGGCGAATAACTGTGGACGAAAGCGGCGTTACCCTCGGGGCCGGCGTGAGCTACACGGACTCCTTTCCGGTCATCACCGAGCATTTTCCGCAACTCACCGAACTCTGGAACCGGATCGGCGGTCAGCAGGTCCGCAACATGGGCACCATCGGCGGCAATATCGCCAACGGTTCGCCGATCGGCGACACGCCGCCTGCGCTGATCGCACTCGGTGCATCGGTCGTCCTGCGCAAGGGCAGGCAGAACCGCAGGGTGCCGCTTGAGCGCTTCTTTATCGAATATGGCAAGCAGGACCGTGAGCCCGGCGAATTCGTCGAAGCTGTTCGCATTCCATTCCTCGACGAGAATGCGCGCTATGCGGTCTACAAGGTCACCAAGCGGCTGGACGAGGACATCTCCGCCGTTTGCGGCGCCTTCCATGTGACGTTCGACGACGGCGGCAAAGTTGCGGACACGGTCATCGCCTATGGCGGCATGGCCGGCACGCCGAAGCGAGCGGAGAACGCCGAAGCCGTTCTGAGAGGCGCCGCCTGGAACGAAGCCTCGATCGACGCCGCCATGGATGCGCTAGGCTCCGATTATACGCCGCTAACGGACTGGCGCGCCTCGGCCGACTATCGACTGCTGGTCGCGAAGAACCTGCTGCGCCGTTTCTATCTGGAAACGGAAGGTGCTGAACCTGTTCGGCTCGATCGCAAGACCTCGTTGGCCGTGTGAGGAGATGAAGCCATGAACGTGATGCAACCCATCGATCGCATCCGCGGCGGCGTACACGAAAAGCAACGGCACGAGTCCAGCCACAAGCATGTGACGGGAACGGCCGAATATATCGACGACATTCCGGAACCGTTAGGCACGCTGCACGCCTATCTCGGCCTGTCTGAGCGCGCCCATGCCGAGATCCTGTCGATCGATTTCGAGGCGGTGAAGTCCGCCCCCGGCGTGATCGGCGTCCTGACGGCGGCGGATATTCCCGGCGAGAACGACATCAGCCCGGCGCACAGGCACGACGACCCGGTCTTCGCGACGACAAAAGTCGAATTCCACGGCCAGCCGATCTTCGCTGTTATCGCCGGGACTCGCGACGCAGCCCGGCGGGCAGCGGCAAAGGTGAAGATCGAATACAAAGACCTGCCGCACGTGACCGATGTGATGGAAGCGCGGGCGGCTGGCTACCCACTGGTCATCGATCCCTTGAAGCTGAAGCGTGGCGATATCGCTGTGGGCTTTGCAAAGTCGAAGAACATCGTCGAAGGCGAGATGCGCATCGGCGGCCAGGACCATTTCTACCTCGAAGGCCATATCTCCTTTGCCATTCCCGGTGAGGACGACGAAATCACCGTCTACTCCTCGACTCAGCATCCGAGCGAAACCCAGCACATGGTCGGCCAGGTGCTCGGCGTCCCCTCCAACGCGGTAACCGTCAACGTGCGGCGCATGGGCGGGGCTTTCGGCGGCAAGGAAACGCAGGCAAACCTGTTTGCCGCCGTCGCAGCGCTTGCGGCAAAGACATACGGCCGCGCGGTGAAGATCCGTCCGGACCGCGACGACGATATGACCGCGACCGGCAAGCGTCATGACTTTCACGTCGGCTACAAGATCGGCTTCGACGACGCGGGCCGCATCGAGGCAGTCGACGCCGTCTTTTCCGCCCGCTGCGGCTTTTCGGCCGACCTTTCCGGGCCGGTGACCGACCGCGCGCTCTTCCATGCGGATAATTGCTACTTCTATCCGCATGTGCGCCTCAGGTCGCGACCGTTGAAGACCAATACCGTCTCCAACACCGCGTTCCGCGGCTTTGGTGGCCCGCAGGGCATGGTCGGCGGCGAACGCATGATCGAGGAGGTCGCCTATGCCCTTGGCAAGGACCCTCTCGATATCCGCAAGCTGAATTTCTACGGGGGGGAAGGGCGCAATCTCACGCCTTACCACCAGACAGTCGAAGACAACATCATCGGCCGCATCATCGAGGAGTTGGAGACTTCGTCCAATTATGCCGCGCGACGGGAGGAGGTCCTCGCCTTTAACCGCAAGAGCCGGATCATCAAGCGCGGCATCGCGCTGACGCCCGTCAAATTCGGCATCTCCTTCACCAAGACGGAGTACAACCAGGCAGGTGCGCTCGTGCATGTCTATTCGGACGGCTCGATCCATCTGAACCACGGCGGCACCGAGATGGGGCAGGGGCTCTACACCAAGGTGGCGCAGGTGGTGGCCGACGAATTCCAGGTGGATCTCGATAGTATCAAGGTGACGGCGACGACCACGGGCAAGGTGCCGAACACGTCGGCGACCGCCGCCTCGTCCGGCTCGGACCTGAACGGCATGGCCGCCGCCAACGCGGCCCAGCAGATCAAGGCGCGGCTTGTGGCGTTCGCGGCCGAACGCTGGGGTGTTAGCGAGAACGATGTCGCCTTCGAGCCGAACACGATCCGCGTCGGCATTGAACGCGTACCCTTCGCCGAATTCATCAAACTCGTCTATGGATCGCGCGTCCAGCTTTCGGCGGCCGGTTTCTACAAGACGCCGAAGATTCACTGGAACCGCTCCGAGGGCCGGGGACGTCCGTTCTTTTACTATGCCTATGGCGCGTCCTGCTCCGAGGTTAGCGTCGATACGCTGACGGGCGAATATCAGGTCGACCGAACCGACGTGCTCCACGATGTCGGCAAGTCGCTCAACCCGGCGCTCGACATCGGCCAGGTGGAGGGCGCCTTCGTGCAGGGCATGGGATGGCTGACTACGGAAGAACTCTGGTGGGACGACAAGGGTCGCCTGCGCACCCATGCGCCGTCGACCTACAAGATCCCGCTCGCCTCCGATCGACCGCGCATTTTCAACGTGAAGCTTGCAGAATGGTCGGTAAACCGCGAGGAAACGATCCGTCGCTCCAAGGCGGTTGGCGAGCCACCCTTCATGCTGCCGATCTCGGTGCTCGAAGCGATCTCCATGGCGGCGGCGAGCGTTGCGGAGTATCGTATACCACCGCGCATCGATGCGCCGGCGACTCCGGAACGGGTTCTGCTCGCTGTCGAGCGCTTGCGGCGGGCCGCAAAGAACGGGTGAATTGGCATGGATGCCGGACGCGAAGACATCAGGGACTTTCTGCGCCGTGAGGCAGATTGCGTGCTGGTCACGGTGACGGGTGCTGCCGGCTCGACGCCGCGCGACACCGATGCCTGGATGCTGGTGTCGACTGAAAGCCTGTTCGGCACCGTCGGCGGTGGTCAGCTTGAATATATGGCGATCGATCACGCCCGTCGCGCTTTACGCCAGGGCGTATCGGCGGAGCCCATGAACATCCCGCTCGGCCCGGAAATTGGCCAATGCTGCGGCGGCCGCGTCGGCCTTTCGTTCACGCCGGTCACGGCCGATGTCGCGGCTTCTCTCATTGCACGGAGCGACCGCGAAATGGCAGAGCGCCCGCATGTCTATGTCTTCGGAGCCGGCCATGTCGGGGATGCGCTGGCCAGCGCGCTTTCGCTGGTGCCGGTGCGTACCGTTTTGGTCGATACGCGCGAACAGGAATTGGCGGCATCCAAAGCCCAGGGTATCGAAACCTGCCTCACCCCCATGCCCGAAGCGGTCGTACGCGACGCTCCCGCCGGCAGCTCCTTCGTCATCCTCACGCACGACCATGCGCTTGACTTCCTGATCGCGGCCGAGGCGCTCCGTCGCGACGATGCGGCCTATGTCGGCATGATCGGCTCCAAAACCAAGCGGGGCACCTTCAAGAACTGGCTCGCCCGCGAGATCGGCCGCCCTGAGCTTTTCGGCCAACTGATCTGCCCGATCGGCGGCACGGCCGTGAGGGACAAGCGCCCCGCGGTGATTGCGGCGCTGGCCGCGGCGGAAATCATAACGGCGGCACTCAATCATGCGCCGGTCAAACCCGCCGTGCGCAAAGATGCCTGAGCAGGACGAACCAAATCCTTAGACTTCGCGGCCTTCGAAAGAATCCCGTTCCTAGTTGAAGTCGCGTAAATTAGACGCCGGCTCGGCGAGTATCTTGCCGATCAGCCGCTGACAGCGTTCCGCCATGAAATCGATCATCAGCCGGACTTTTGGATCCTGGAAGCGCTTGTGCGGATAGATCGCGGCGAGCTGGACGCTGGCGGGCGGCGTGTCTTTCAGGATTTCGACCAGCGTGCCTTCGTTGAGGTAGCTCTTCACCTCGAAAAGCGGCTTGTTGATGATGCCGCGGCCTTCGAGAGCCCATTGCGTCAGCACGTCGCCGTCATCGGAATCATAGGGCCCGCCGATCTCGAATTTGCGGATGCCCTCAGGTGTCTGCAGGTTCCAGTAATATTCCTTGGAGCCCGGATAGCGCAGCAGGAGACAGTCGTGGTTGTCGTCGATCAGCGCGTCCGGCGTCGCCGGCGTACCGCGCTTTTCCAGATAGGCCGGGGCGGCGCAGACGACGCGCTGACAGTTCAAGATGCCGCGCATGCGCAGGTTGGAATCCTCAAGCACGCCGAGCTTGAAAGCGACGTCGACGCCTTCGCTCAGGATGTCGACATTATGGTCGGAGAGGCGCAGGCGCACCTCGATATCCGGGTATTTATCGTGGAACTCCGGAATGCCCGATGCGATCAAGCGCCGGCCGATACCGAGCGGGGCGGTGATCCGCAGCGAACCCTTGGGGTTGTGCGAGAGATCGGCGATGGCGCTTTCCGCCTCGTTCACCGCTTCGATGATCTTGACTGCGCCCTGGTAGAAGACGCGTCCGTGTTCGGTCGGCGACAGCTTGCGCGTTGTGCGGTTGAACAGCCGCACGCCGAGATGCCGTTCCAGCTCCTTGATGCGGTTGCTGGCGACAGCCGGGGTCACCCGCTGGTCGCGGCCGGCGGAGGAAAGAGTGCCGAGTTCGACGACCCGGACGAAGACGCGTACATTATCGAGATAAGACATGACGCATTTCTATCATATTGCCTTTCATACCACAGCGGGGGTGATCTTATACATTTTTTTGAAAGTGTTGGCGATTAACCGGCATTTCGGCGAAAGTCGCACGATGGCAAAACTCTCCCGAACGAGGGGAGAACCCACATGTATGAATATGCCATTGCCTGGGACTGGCTGACCTTCGCGGTCCGCTGGCTTCACGTCATCACTGCGATCGCCTGGATCGGATCGTCCTTTTATTTCGTCGCACTCGACCTCGGCCTGCGCAAGCGCCCGGATCTTCCGGCCGGCGCCCATGGCGAGGAATGGCAGGTCCATGGCGGCGGGTTCTATCACATCCAGAAATATCTGGTGGCGCCGGCCAACATGCCCGAGCACCTGATCTGGTTCAAATGGGAAAGTTACGTCACCTGGCTGTCGGGCTTCGGCATGTTGTGCCTGGTCTACTATGCGGGCGCCGACCTCTACCTCATCGACCCGAACGTGCTCGACGTTTCCAAGCCGGTTGCGATCGGCATCTCGCTTGCGTCGATCGCCTTCGGCTGGCTGATCTACGACCTGATCTGCAAGTCGCCGTTCGGCAACGACAATACGCGGCTGATGGTGCTGCTCTACTTCATTCTCGTCGGGATGGCCTGGGGCTATACGCAGCTCTTCACCGGCCGCGCCGCCTTTCTGCATCTCGGCGCTTTCACCGCTACGATCATGTCGGCCAATGTCTTCTTCATCATCATTCCGAACCAGAAGATCGTCGTCGCCGACCTGATCGGCGGGCGCACGCCGGATGCGAAATACGGCAAGATCGCCAAGCAGCGCTCGACGCACAACAACTACCTGACGCTGCCGGTGCTGTTCCTGATGCTGTCGAACCACTATCCGCTGGCGTTCGGCACCGCATACAACTGGATCATTGCTTCGCTCGTCTTCCTGATGGGTGTCACCATCCGGCACTATTTCAACACGCGCCACGCCAATGCCGGCAACCCGACCTGGACCTGGCTGGCGACCGCGCTGCTGTTCATCACCATAATGTGGCTGTCGAGCATTCCGAAAATCGTGAGCGGCGAACCGGAAAAGATGTCTGCGGCGCAACAGCCGTTCATCACGGCGCAGGCCTTTCCGAGGGTGCGCGACACGATTCTTGGCCGCTGTTCGATGTGCCATGCCAGAGAGCCGGGTTGGGAAGGCATGATCGTGCCGCCCAAAGGCGTGATACTGGAGAATGACGCCGAGATTGCCGGCCATGCCCGCGAAATCTATCTGCAGGCGGGGCGGTCGCACGCCATGCCGCCCGCCAATGTGACCGGCATTTCCGACGACGAGCGCAAGCTGCTGGTCGCCTGGTACGAAGCGGTTGTAAACGGAGAGAACACCCAATGAAGGACCTTTTGATCCGCGGACGCGTGCTCACCTTCATCGAGGAACCGCAGGGTATCGATGATACCCAATCCTATCTGACCGTCGAGGATGGCGCGGTCCTGGTTCGCGACGGCAAGATCGCGGCCGTGGGCGACTATGCCGAGATCCGCAGGACTGCTGGCGCCGACGTGACGATCGCCGACCACCGGCCGCATCTCGTGCTGCCCGGGTTGATCGACACCCATCTGCATTTTCCGCAGACGCAGGCAATCGCATCCTATGGGGCACAGCTGCTCGAATGGCTGAACACCTATATCTTCGTGGAGGAGCAGAAATTCGCCGCGCCGGAGCATGCGGGCTTCGTCGCCGGTCGTTTCATGGACGAACTGATTGCGAACGGTACGACCACGGCGGTCGCCTATTGTTCGGTCCATCCCCAAAGCGTCGACGCCTATTTCGCCGCTGCGGCTGAGCGCGGCATGCTGATGATCGGCGGCAAGGTGATGATGGACCGTAATGCTCCCGAAGCGCTGAGGGACACGCCGCAACAGGGTTATGACGAGACCAGGCGACTGATCGACAAATGGCATGGCCGGGGCAGGGCGCAGTATGCGATCAGCCCGCGCTTTGCCATCACCTCGACGCCCGCGCAGATGGAAATGAGCCGGGCGCTCGTTGCCGAGCATCCGGATTGCTACGTGCAGACGCATCTGTCGGAAAATAGAGACGAGATTGCCTTTGCCACCTCGCTCTTTACTGCCGCCAAGGACTATACCGACATCTATGCACACTACGGGCTGCTGACAGAGAGGACGCTGCTCGGGCACTGCATCTATCTGAGCGATCGGGAGATTTCGGTACTGGCAGAGACCGGCGCGGTCGGGGTGTTCTGCCCGACCTCCAATCTTTTCCTAGGCTCTGGCCTGTTCGACCGCGACCGTTTCGACCGGCTCGGCGCCCGCTGGTCGGTAGCGACCGACGTGGGGGCGGGCACCAGCTTCTCGATGCTGGAGACGATGGCCGAGGCCTACAAGGTGCTTCACCTCAACGGCCAGCGCCTGTCGCCGCTCAATTCGTTTTACCGGATGACGCTCGGCAATGCCCGGGTGCTTGGCCTGCAGGACAAGATCGGCTCGCTGCACGCAGGGGCGGATGCCGATATCGTCATCCTGGATTCCAGTGCCAAGCCGGCGATGGAACTGCGGATGCGCACGGCAACCTCGCTCGCCGAGGAACTCTTCATCCTGCAGACCATGGGCGATGACCGTTGCGTGGCTGAGACTTATGTGGCCGGCAAGGCGATGAAGGGCCGCAGGATCGCGGCCCGGAGGGAGCTGGAAACAGCATGAGTCGCGGCAGTGTTAGCGCCCGAATGAAAGGATGCGAGTTCCCGATCCTGGTCCGCAGACGGCCGACTGCTATGACCTCGCTATCGGGAGGGTATAGCGCGCGAATATGCAGGTGACGATGCTCGGATGCCGATGGTGACCGGTAGCCTGCATGCATTGTGGCGGCGCTCTGTTTCTCTCGTCACAATGTGATATGGATCGGATCCGGCGAAGGACACCGGGCCAAGGTCGTCGCATGCCGAACACCACGCAGCGACATTGAATACGGCCTGCGTTGCAAATCCGCTATGGATATAGAGGGTAGGAACATGAGCGAGTTGCCTGATTGGCTGTCCGACGCAAAGCCGATCAGTCGGAAAAACGCTGCTGAGGCGGTGTTCGAGGACATTCGCTCGGCAATCACATCCGGTCAGCTCGCGGTTGGCACGCGGTTTCCATCCGAGGCACAGCTGGCCGAAAGGTACGGCGTCAGTCGTCCTATCGTGCGCGAGGCGCTGCGCTCGCTTCAAACGCTCGGACTGACGCAGACGCGTACCGGTAGCGGCACTTATGTTGTCACGGCGACGCCGAGCCCCGAGCTCATCTATGGTGGCTATTCCGCTCGCGATCTCATAGAGGCCCGACCGTTCATCGAGGTGCCGGCTGCCGGGTGGGCAGCACGGCGTCGTACGGATCGCCAGCTCGAGATTTTGCTGGAATTGTGCAACAAAATGGACGAGCAGGAAGAGCCGCAACTGTGGGTGCTGCTCGATTCGCAATTTCACGGCATGATCGCCGAAGCCTCGGGGAATGCTCTCTTCGCAAAAATCGTCGCCGATGCCAGTGAAGCACTGTCTCGACAGTCGGAGATGGTGAACCTGATGGCAGGCCGGCGCTCGGCATCCAACCTTGAGCACCGCCGGATCGTGGAGGCGATCAAGGCGGGCTCGGCACAAGAAGCGCGTGAGGCAATGCAAACGCATCTGGGTGAGGTGGAACAGGTCGTGTCTACGTTGATTGGCGAGGATCAGGCTCACCGTTCATGACCGCGACCATGTTGGCGAGGTGCTCGGGGCTAAGCGCCTGATCAAGCTGTGCGGCAGAAAGATGTCCGCGCTCAAGGACGACTTCGGGTACTGTGCGGCCGCTGGCGAGCGCTTCCTGCGCCACTTCAGTCGCGGCGTGGTAGCCGATCAGCGGATTGAGGGCGGTGGCAAGCCCGATGGACTCCTCCACGCGCTTGGACATGATGGCGGGATTTGCCTCAATGCCGTCGATGCAGCGCTCCGCCAGGATACGGCAGGCTGCACTCAACTGGCTGATGCTTTGCGAAAGGGCGCGCACGATGATGGGCTCGAAAGCATTGAGCTGCAACTGGCCTGCTTCGGCGGCCATGGTGATGGTAACGTCGTTACCGATCACCGCGTAGGCGACCTGGTTGACCATCTCCGGGATGACCGGGTTGATCTTGCCAGGCATGATACTTGATCCGGCCTGCACGGCCGGCAGTGTGATCTCGCCGATGCCCGCCCGCGGACCCGATGAAAGCAGCCGAAGGTCATTGCATGTTTTCGACAGTTTAACCGCAACGCGTTTGAGCACACCGGACAGGTGAACGAACGCTCCGGGATCCTGCGTCGCCTCGATGAGATCGGTCGCCGTGACCAGCGGCCGTCCGGTCAGGCGTGCGAGGTGGTCGCAGACGCGAGCCGCATATCCCAAAGGGGCATTCAGCCCGGTGCCGATGGCGGTGGCCCCGAGATTGATCTCATGAAGCAGCGAAGCTGCTTCGAGAAGACGGGCCTGGTCCTCACCGAGCATCACGACGAAGGTCCGGAATTCCTGGCCCAGCGTCATGGGGACAGCATCTTGCAGTTGCGTCCGCCCGAGCTTGATGAGCGCGGCAAACTCACGCGCCTTTCGGTCAAAGGCGGTCTTCAGAATGGTCATGGAAGCCGCAAGGTCGTCGACCGCCTCGATCAGCGCGATGTTGATCGCCGTCGGATAGGCATCGTTGGTCGACTGGCTGAGATTGACATGGTCGTTCGGGTGCAGGTGGGCATAGTCGCCTTTGCGCTGGCCGAGCAGCTCAAGGGCGCGATTGGCGATGACCTCGTTCGCGTTCATGTTGGTCGACGTTCCGGCCCCGCCCTGGATGTCGTCCACGACGAACTGGTCGTGAAGGGCACCGGCGCGGATTTCGCGGCAGGCCTCGACGATAGCCTCCATCCGCGCTTGATCCAAAAGGCCAAGCTCGTGGTTTGTGAGTGCCGCAGCCTCTTTCACGCAAGCCAGGCCGCGGACAAGATAGGGATTGCGCCCGATCGTCATGCCCGTGACCTGGAAATTTTCCACCGCGCGCGCGGTGTGCACCCCCCAATAGACGTCTGCCGGGATTTCCTTTGTCCCCAGCAGATCATGTTCCGTGCGCGTCATGACCACTTCCTCTCCTCGGTTCGATTATCTGTCTAGCTGTCTGACAGATCGTGTTAGGACTAGTAGATGCGTAACCTGCCGTCAATACACGTCTCTGCTCTTGACGATCGAACGCATCTCCGACTATCAGCTGTGTAAATCTGTCAGGCAGCTTTACAGAAGGTTTGTTTCGCACCCTGTGATAGCCGCCGAGCAGGAGCCGTCTCGGCACCGGACGCCGAGGCTTGAGCATGAACAGCGAATTCTAGGGAGGAGTGCTGTCAATGGAACCAACGAGAACCACACGGGCCGAACGCGAGGTATTCGTCGAGGAGGATCTTGGATACCATAAGGCGCTCAAGCCAAGGCAGATCCAGATGATCGCCATCGGCGGGGCGATTGGTACCGGGCTCTTCCTGGGCGCGGGCGGACGGCTGGCACAAGCCGGTCCCGCACTCGTATTTGTCTATGCGCTCTGCGGCTTTTTCGCATTCCTGGTGCTGCGTGCGCTCGGCGAACTGATCATGCATCGCCCCAGTTCAGGCTCCTTCGTTTCCTATGCGCGCGAGTTCTACGGCGAGAAAATGGCCTTCGCCGCGGGATGGATGTATTGGCTCAACTGGGCGATGACCTCAGTGGCAGACGTGACGGCCGTTGCCCTCTACATGAACTTCTTCAAGCATTATGTTCCCTGGCTGGCAGGGGTCGATCAATGGGTGTTCGCTTTGACGGCGCTGATGATCGTCCTGGCCATGAACCTGCTATCGGTCAAGGTATTCGGAGAACTGGAATTCTGGTTCAGCTTGATCAAGGTCCTGTCTCTTGTGACCTTCCTCGGTGTCGGCATCTATTTTGTCATGTTCGGCGCTCCCATCGACGGGCAGTCCGCAGGATTTAGCATCATCGCCAATAATGGGGGGCTGTTCCCGAACGGGGTTCTGCCTGCGTTTGTCATTATCCAGGGTGTCGTGTTTGCCTATGCCTCGATCGAATTGATCGGAACGGCAGCCGGTGAAACGGCCGACCCACGCACGGTCATGCCCCGCGCGATCCGCACGGTCGTTACCCGCCTCGTCGTCTTCTACGTCGGCTCGGTGCTGCTGTTCTCGCTCCTCTTGCCCTATACGGCGTACAAGTCCGGCGAAAGCCCTTTCGTAACGTTCTTCGGTTCCATCGGTGTCGAGGGCGCCGACGTCATCATGAACCTGGTGGTGCTGACCGCCGTGCTCTCCTCGCTCAATGCCGGCCTCTATTCCACCGGACGCATTCTCCATTCCATGGCCGTGTCCGGATCTGCTCCTGCAGCGCTGGCGAAGATGAACAAGGCGGGCGTCCCTTATGGAGGCATTGCTGTGACCGCCGTCGTCACTGTTCTCGGCGTAGCGATGAATGCGGTCGTGCCTGCCTCGGCCTTCGAGATTGCGCTCAATCTCTCTGCCCTGGGTATCATCAGCGCGTGGGGTGTCATCGTGCTTTGCCAGCTCAAGCTGTGGCATCTGTCCCGCCTGGGCGAACTCAAGCGGCCCGATTTCCGTATGTTCGGCGCGCCCTATACCGGCATCCTCACGCTTGCATTCCTCTTCGGCGTCTTGGTGCTTATGGCCTTCGACTACCCGATCGGCACCTGGACTATCGCCTCGCTTGCGATCATCGGTCCGGCGCTGATCCTCGGATGGTATTTGCTGCGCGCACGCATCCATGGCCTGTCCATCGAACGTGCCGACGGAACGGAAGCCTTGAGCGAAGGCGGGCGCTCTTGAACACCAGGCAAACCTATCCGCTGGTGGCTGCAATTGCCACCGGCGGCACTATTGCGAGCAGACGCAACGCCGAGGGCGCGAGCATGCCTGCCCTTGCGGGAGAGGATTTGCTTGCCCTGGTTCCCAACGCCGGTGCCCGGCTGCAATCCATCGACCTGATGGCGAAAGACTCCGCAAGTCTGACGCTTGCCGATATGCAACTCATCAGCGATACCGTGGGACTGCAGATGAACGACCCGAGCGTGGCCGGAATTGTTGTTCTGCATGGGACCGACGCCATGGAAGAGACGGCGCTGCTCGTGCACTTGCAGCACGCCAGCATAAAGCCAGTCATCTTCACCGGCGCGCAATTTACCGCTGATCATCCCCAGGCGGACGGGCCCGCAAATCTCGCCCTTGCGATCGAAGCGGCTACAGATCGTCGCCTTGCTGGTCGAGGCGTTCTCGTGTCGTTCGCAGGCAGGCTCCTGCCGGCGTGGGGAGTATACAAGCGCCGCGCCGACGATCCGGATGCGTTTCACTCGGCAAGGCCGACGGCGTACGTTGCGAGCCCGCGCCTGTCCAAGCCGGTATCCGATGTCCGGGTGGATATCGTTGCGGTCTATCCCGGTTGTGACGCCGCGCACATCCATGCAAGCCTCGATGCGGGTGCCAATGGCATCGTGCTCGCCGCCCTTGGCTCCGGCAATGCCAACCCCGCCGTCATTGAAGCCGTCAGGTGCTGCACGCAAAAGGGGATCCCGGTCGTTGTTTCGAGCCGGGTTCCCGACGGGCTATTGATGCCGAGCTACGGCGGCGGTGGCGGCGGGCACGATCTTGCCAAGGCTGGAGCGATCCACTCGTCGACGCTGCGACCCGGCCAGGCGCGCATCCTGCTTGCGGCGCTTGTCGCCGCCGAGAGCTCATTTCCTTCAATCGTCCGCGCATTCGGCGACTGGCCCGAGGATTCTCCGCGCGCCGCCTGAAATGAGCGGAAAAAGCCGCTTGCGACACATCTGCGTTCAACGCCAGTCCGGTGCGGCGAGAATCCGTTCCGCCGACACGGGTGGCGAGGTTCAGATCATGCCGCCATTGGCGCGCAGGACCTGGCCGTTGATCCATGCGCCGTCCGGGCCGACGAGGAAGGCGACCGCAGCGGCGATGTCTTCCGGTGTCCCGAGGCGTTCCAGCGGGTTCATTTTCGCCATGCGGGCGATCAGTTCCTCCGACTTGCCGTTGAGGAAGAGGTCGGTGGCCGTCGGACCGGGGGCGACCGCGTTGACGGTGATCGACCGGCCGCGCAGTTCCTTCGAGAGGATGGCGGTCAGCGTTTCGACGGCGCCTTTCGTTGCAGCGTAGACGCCATAGGTTTCGAGCTTCAGACCGACGACGCTGGTCGACAAATTGACGATCCGTCCGCCCTCGCGTAGCCGCTTTGCGGCCTCCCGCAGCGTGTTGAACGTGCCTTTGAGATTGATCGCGACCTGGCGGTCGAACACAGCGTCCGAGCTTTCGGCGATCGGCGAGAGTGTCATGATACCGGCGTTGTTTACGAGGACGTCGACTCCGCCGAAGGCGGCGGCCGCTGCGTCGAACAGGCGCCGGACGGCCTCGGTATCGCTGACGTCGGCTTTCGCGGTGAGCGCCCGACCGCCCTCGTCTTCGATCTTTTTGGCCAATGACTCGGCTGGAGCGGCATCGCCGGAGTAGTTGATTACGACGGTGAAGCCGTCCTTGGCGAGGCGTTCGGCAATGGCGGCGCCGATGCCGCGGGAGGCCCCGGTGACGATCGCTACCTTGGTGTTGCCATCGGACATTATTATACTCCTTACGTGTTCTGCGCCGCGGCGCGGTTCGATGAGGAGAGAATGAGCCTTTCCTTGCTGCGGATAATCAGCCATTCTCCCGCATCACTATTCGGAAATGGCGAACAATCACCATGGACAGATTTGAGGCAATGCGGGTTTTTACCCGCGTGGTGGACCGGCGCAGCTTCACCCTGGCTGCCGAGGACACAGGGCTTCCGCGCTCCACGGTGACCGACGCCGTTAAGCAGTTGGAGGCGCGGCTCGGCGTGCGCCTGCTGCAACGGACGACCCGCCATGTGAGCCCGACACTGGACGGAGAAGCCTATTACCGACGGTGCCTGACGATTCTTTCCGATATTGAGGATGCGGAGGGAGCCTTTGCCAGTGCGAAACCGAAGGGCCTGCTGCGCGTAGATGTGCATGGTCGACTGGCGCGGCATTTCCTGCTGCCGGGTTTGCCGGGGTTCTTCCGCGAGTACCCGGATATTCAGCTCTATATGAGCGAGGGCGACAGACTGGTCGACCTTGTCCGCGAAGGAATCGATTGCGTGCTGCGCGTTGGCGACCTGCAGGACAGCGATATGATCGCACGGCGCGTCGCGCTGTTGGACGAGGTGACCTGCGTCTCGCCGGCATACATCGCCCGCTTCGGCGTGCCTCAGAGTCTGGACGATCTTTCCGGCCACCAGATGATCGGTTTCTGGTCTACGGCAATCGGCGGGCTGCTGCCACTGGAATTCACGGTGGGCGACGGGATCCGCCACGTCTCCCTTCCGGCCACCGTGTCGGTCAACGGCGCCGATATGCTGGCCGCAGCGGCGCGGCTGGGGCTCGGGATCATGCAGGCGCCGCGCTATGCACTGGAGGACGACCTGAAAAGCGGCGCGCTCGTTGCCATCCTGCCGGACCACCCGCCAAGCCGCACGCCTGTTTCGCTGCTCTATCCGCGCAGCCGCCAGTTGTCGCCGCGCGTGCGTGTTTTCATCGACTGGCTTTCCCGCGAGTTCATCGCCCGGCAGGACGGAAGCTGAAAATAATCCGGATCGAGGCTTGCCTTTCGGGCTGCCGCTACCCACATCCGCGCCTCCAGCCGCATCGTCCAGATTTCTGGACGCGTCCCACGTATGTCTTTCGACCTCGCTGCTTGCCTCATTCCGTTTCGGATTGCGGGCCTGTGCGTTAGAGGTGCAAAATGCGTGAGTTTTCAGGATTACCGACATGAACGCACACGATATCGCCGAGATTTCCGCCTGGTTGACGACGCAGGGGATCAAGGGCACCGACGAGATGGATATCGTCAATGGCTTCTGTCAGCGCGCCCGCGCCGCCGGCATGCGGCTCGACCGCGGTCTCGCGCTGATCGACACGCTGCACCCGGTCTATGAAGGGCGAGCCTTTCAGTGGGACAGCCAGGAGCCTGTGAATACCGCTTTCGAATATGGTCCGACCAATGAGGGCGTTTCGGCGGAAAACTGGGAGCGCTCGGCGTTCCACTATCTGCGCGAAAACAACAAGAGCGAAGTCCGCCGCCGCCTCGGTTTTGGCGATCCGCTCGATTTCTTCACGCTGGATACGCTCCTGGCCGCCGGCCACAAGGACTATATCGCAATGATCCATCGGTTCGCCAAGGACAGCCATATCGGCGACATGGACTGTTTCTACTCGCACTGGACGACGATGGATGAGGGCGGATTTCGCGACGAGGACCTTTCTGTACTGCGGCAGTTGGTGCCGGTGCTCGCGCTGGCGATCAAGTCCGGCTCGCTGACCCGCATCTCGCGCACCATTGCCGAGGTCTATCTCGGCGAAGACGCCGCCAGGCAGGTGCTTGAAGGCCGCATCTCGCGCGGCAAGGCCGAGCGGATTTCGGCGGTGCTGTGGTTCTCCGACCTGCAGAACTACACCCGTATTTCCGACAACCTGCCGCCCGACGAGATCATTCCCTTCCTCAACGACTATGCCGACGTGGTCATTTCCTCGATCCACGAGGCGGGCGGTAATGTGCTTAAGCTTATCGGCGACGGCACGCTGGCTATCTTCAAAGCGGAGGAACGCGAGGATGCCTGTACGCGTGCCCTGCTTGCCGAGCAGCTTCTGCGGGAAAAACTGAAAGGCTTGAACGAGGAGCGGCGGCAGGAGAACCGGCCGGTCACCGAGGTCTACCTCGGGCTTCACATCGGCGACGTCTTTTACGGCAATATCGGTTCCAGCGACCGCTTGGACTTCACCGTCATCGGCCCGGCCGTCAACGAAGTCAGCCGCATCGCATCGATGTGCCGCTTCGTCGATCGCAGCGTCATCATGTCCTCGCAGTTCGTCGCCGCCGCGCCGCCGCCGCGCAATGCCGAGGTGGTCTCGATCGGCCGTTACGCGCTGCGCGGCGTCAAGCGGGCGCAGGAACTGTTTACGCTGATGCCGCTGGAGAACATCGAGGCATAGCGGCCGGCCCGGGCCGATTGACTGTGCCCCGGCAGCGCAACTCCGCGGACCGGTGCGGCGGTCAACGTCCGGCGTTAGCGCCCCTTCTCGTCGCCCGGGAAAGGAACGGCGCGCGCCCATTGCCCTATTATTCCTTGAAAATGTTTATTTCCATTCTGTGGGAATGATTTCCATTATCTAATTGCGACCTCAATAAAAAGGACTACCCTTCCTCTCAGATGATGGAGGATCTAGTCATGGCGAAAATGCGCGCGGTCGATGCGGCGGTTCTGGTTCTGGAGCAGGAAGGCGTCGATTGCGCCTTCGGGGTTCCGGGTGCGGCGATCAATCCCTTTTATTCGGCGTTGAAGGCGCGTGGCTCGGTGCGCCACATCCTGGCGCGGCATGTCGAGGGCGCCTCGCATATGGCGGAGGGCTATACCCGCGCCAAGCACGGCAATATCGGCGTGTGCATCGGCACCTCGGGGCCGGCCGGCACCGACATGATCACCGGCCTTTATTCGGCCCAGGCAGATTCGATACCGATCCTCTGCATCACCGGCCAGGCGCCGCGCGCCCGGCTCGACAAGGAGGACTTTCAGTCCGTCGACATCGCCAGGATCGCCGGGCCGCTGACCAAATGGGCAGTCACCGTCATGGAGCCGGCGCTGGTACCCTTCGTCTTCCAGAAGGCGTTCCACCTGATGCGCTCTGGCCGCCCCGGGCCGGTGCTGATCGACCTGCCGGTCGACGTGCAGCTCGCCGAGATCGAGTTCGACATCGACGCCTATGCCTCGCTTCAGCCCTACAAGCCAACGGCGACGCGGGCGCAGGCCGAAAAGGCGATCGCCATGCTGAATGCGGCCGAGCGGCCGCTGATCGTCGCCGGCGGTGGCATCGTCAATGCGGACGCCTCTGATCTCCTCACTGAATTCGCCGAAATCACCGGCATACCCGTCATCCCGACGCTGATGGGTTGGGGCACGATCCCGGACGATCATCCGCTGATGGCCGGCATGTGCGGACTGCAGACCTCGCACCGCTACGGTAATGCCACCCTGCTCGCCTCCGATTTCGTGCTCGGCGTCGGCAACCGCTGGGCGAACCGCCACACCGGCAACGTGCCGACCTATACGGAGGGGCGAAAATTCATCCATGTCGATATCGAGCCGACCCAGATCGGCCGCGTCTTCGCGCCGGATTTCGGCATCGTTTCGGATGCGGGTGCAGCCCTGAAGCTGTTCCTCGACGTTGCCACCGAATGGAGGACGGCGGGCAAGTTGCGCGACTGGTCGGGCTGGGCGGAGGAATGCCGCGAGCGCAAGCGGACCATGCTGCGCAAGACGCATTTCGACCAGACCCCGTTGAAGCCGCAGCGCGTCTACGAGGAGATGAACAAGGCCTTCGGCCGCGACACCTGCTACGTCTCGACCATCGGCCTCAGTCAGATCGCCGGCGCGCAGTTCCTGCATGTCTACAAGCCGCGCAACTGGATCAATTGCGGACAGGCGGGGCCGCTCGGCTGGACCCTGCCGGCGGCACTCGGCGTGCGCGCCGCCGATCCCGACCGGCCGATCGTGGCGCTGTCGGGCGACTATGATTTCCAGTTCATGATCGAGGAACTGGCGGTCGGCGCGCAGCACAGGCTGCCCTATCTGCACGTGGTCGTGAACAATTCCTATCTCGGCCTCATCCGCCAGGCTCAGCGCGGCTTCAACATGGATTTCGAGGTGAGCCTCGCCTTCGACAACATCAACGCCTCGGGTGATGCCGAGAAAGGCTACGGCGTCGATCACGTTGCCGTCGCAGAAGGCCTCGGCTGCAAGGCGATAAGGGTGAGGAGCCCGAACGAGTTCCAGGAGGCCTTCGCGAAGGCAAAGGCATTGATGGACGAATATCAGGTACCAGTCGTCATCGAGTTCATCCTCGAGCGCGTGACCAACATTTCCATGGGCGCGGACATCAATGCGGTCGTCGAGTTCGAGGAACTGGCCGAACGCGGCGAGGATGCGCCGACGGCGATTATGGCTGCCCTGCTCGACTGACCGATGACAAGAAACGGAGGATTGTTCATGCCGAAATTCGCGGCAAACCTGACGATGCTTTTCAACGAGGCGCCGTTCCCCGATCGCTTCGCGCTCGCCGCCAAGGCCGGGTTCGAGGCGGTGGAATACCTCTTTCCCTACGACTTCGACGCCGACGCGCTGAAGACTGCCCTCGATGCCAATGGCCTGACCCAGGTGCTGCACAACCTGCCGGCCGGCGACTGGGCCGGCGGCGAGCGCGGCATCGCCATCCTGCCCGACCGGGTGGACGAGTTCCGCCGCGGCATGGCTTCGGCCGTCGACTATGCGACGGCGCTCGGTTGCACGATGGTCAATTGCCTCGCGGGCATCGCACCGGCCGGAACTTCGCACGAGGTGCTGCGGGCAACCTTCGTCGCCAATCTCAGGCTGGCCGCAACCGAACTCGGCAGGCACGGTATCCGGCTTTTGATCGAACCGATCAACCGCTTCGACATTCCCGGCTTCTACCTCAACACCGTCGAACAGGCAGCGTCGATCATCGCGGAGGTCGGCAGCGACAACTTGTTCATCCAGTACGACCTTTATCACCAGCAGCGGACCGAGGGCGAACTGATCGGCACGTTCCGCAGATACCAGGATCGCATCGCCCATATCCAGCTTGCCGACAATCCGGGCCGCAACGAGCCGGGTACCGGCGAGATCAACTATCCCTTTGTATTCGAGGCTCTCGAAGCCGCCGGATATGACGGCTTCATCGGCTGCGAATACAAGCCGCGCACGACGACCATTGAAGGGCTCGGCTGGTTCGCGCAGACGAGCCGGAAGCCGCACAGCGCAGACATCATCAAGATCAGGAGCTAAGCATCATGGCCACAATCGGCTTTATCGGACTGGGTATCATGGGCACGCCGATGGCGCGCCATCTGCAGGATGCCGGCCACACTGTCGTCACCTCGAAATTCTTCGTGCCCCCGAAGCAGGAGCTGGTCGACAAGGGCTTGATGTTTGCGGAAAACCCGAAGGCGCTGGCTGAGGAGGTCGACGTCATCATACTAATGCTCCCGGACACGCCGGAAGTGAAGGACGTGCTGTTCGGCGAAAACGGTGTCGTCTATGGCCTGTCGAAGGGCAAGCTTGTCATCGATATGAGCTCGATCTCGCCGATCGAGACCAAGGAATTCGCCAGGAAGATCCGCGAGACGGGCGCCGAATATATGGACGCGCCGGTTTCGGGCGGCGAGGTTGGCGCCAGGCAGGCGTCGCTGTCGATCATGGCGGGCGGCACGCAGGAAAGTTTCGAGCGGGCGCTGCCGCTGTTCAAGCTGATGGGCAAGAACATCACGCTGGTCGGCGATTGCGGTGACGGACAGGTGACCAAGGTCGCCAACCAGATCATCGTCGCCTTGACCATCGAGGCCGTGTCCGAAGCCCTCGTCTTCGCCTCCAAGGCCGGCGCCGACCCGGCGCGGGTGCGCGAAGCGCTGATGGGAGGGTTTGCCTCCTCGCGCATCCTGGAAGTGCATGGAGACCGCATGATCAAGCGCACCTTCGATCCGGGTTTCCGCATTTCGCTGCACCAGAAGGATCTGAACCTTGCGCTGCAGGGGGCAAAGTCGCTCGGCATCTCGCTGCCCAATACGGCGGCAACGCAGGAACTGTTCAACAACTGCGCCGCCAATGGCGACAGTGGCCTCGATCACTCGAGCCTCGTCAAGGCTCTTGAACGCATGGCAAACCACGCAGTCGCCTGACGAACCGGCCGGGCGGCAAGGAGGACTGCCGCCCGGTCTTTCTGATCTGTGAGGATATGAAGAATGCCTGCGATCGAAAACCCCAGGACCTTTCTGGAAACACTCTTTCATGCGGCGGTCGCGGCAGCCGATCCGGCCAAGGTAGTGGCGGCGAACCTGCCGGAACGACCGAAGGGCAGGACCGTCGTGATCGGTGCCGGCAAGGGGGCCGCCCAGATGGCGCAGGCATTCGAACGGCTGTGGGACGGCCCGCTTTCAGGTGCAGTCGTGACGCGCTACGGCTACGCCGCCCCCTGCGAGCGGATCGACGTGCTGGAGGCATCGCATCCGCTGCCGGATGAAAATGGATTAAGGGCATCGCGAAGGCTACTGCAAGAGGTAGGTGCGCTTGGCGAAGACGATCTCGTTGTCGCGCTGATTTGCGGCGGCGGGTCAGCGCTGCTGCCGATGCCGGCGGATGGGCTCACGCTGGAGGACGAGATTGCCGTCAACCGTGCACTTTTGGCCTCAGGCGCCCCCATCAGTGCGATGAATGCGGTGCGCAAGTACGTTTCCGGGATCAAGGGCGGCCGGCTGGCGGCTGCGGCTTATCCCGCAAGGGTCGTGTCATTGGTCGTGTCGGACATTCCTGGCGACGATCCCGCGCTCGTTGCTTCCGGGCCGACGATTGCCGACACCAGTACGCGCGAGGACGCGCTGAAATATATCGAGCGCTACCGGCTGGACCTGCCGCAGAGGATCATGGATGTCATCCGCGGCGGCGGCTCCGCCGCACCGCGACCGTCCGATATGCGCTTTGCGAGAAATACCGTCCGGCTCGTCGCTTCGGCTGCGGTTTCCTTGGAGGCGGCGGCAGCGGCGGCGCGTGCAGCGGGTGTCGCAACCGTCATCCTTTCCGATGCCATGGAAGGGGAGGCGAGCGAGGTCGGACGCGTTCATGCCGCGATCGCGCGGGAAATAGCCGTGCGCAACCGGCCGTTTCGCAAGCCAGTCGTCATCCTCTCGGGTGGCGAAACGACCGTAACAATGAAGGACAAGGACATGCGCGCGGGCAAGGGCGGACGCAACAGCGAGTTTCTTTTGTCGCTGGCGCTCGGCGTCGATGGCCTCCACGGGGTGTCGGCACTTGCAGCGGACACGGATGGCATCGACGGGTCCGAAGACAATGCGGGGGCGTTTGCGAACGGCGCGTCCATCGCCCGGCTCGCCGCACTCGATATCGATGCGGCGGCGCTTCTTGACGGCCATGACAGCTGGTCCGCCTTTGCTGCCATTGGCGATTTATTCACGCCAGGCCCGACCGGCACTAACGTCAACGACTTTCGTGCTATCCTCGTTCAATAACTCCATGCCGGGTCGAAAATCCGGAACCAAAAAGCGGTTTGCCGGTTTGTCTCCTCATGGAATTCAATGATACGAGGATCAAGGCAATGCTGAAATCTCTGACCGCCGCTATGCTCGGCACGGGGATCGATCCGCAGCATGGCGGAGAAAGCCTTGTCGATTTCGAATGGCGCCACCGGGTTCTCATCATCTTTCCCGGCGATCATCCCGACGAAGCGAAGCGCCAGGCAGACAGGCTGCTGGCTGAAACGGAAGGACTGCGCGAGCGCGACCTGATAGTGCTGGAGGTCGGCCACGACGACGTGAAGGTTCTGTTCGGACCGCATTATGATCTCAACCCCCATGCCATCCGCTATGATCTCGATGTCGCCGATGGCGACTTTGCCCTGGTGCTTGTCGGGATGGATGGGTCGGTCAAGCTTCGGGCGAACCAGGTGGTGCCCGTCTCGACCATCTTCGAACTGATCGACCAGGGACCCGCACTGGAAACCCCCGGCTGAAGCTCGTCACCTGGCATGCAGCCACGCGAGGATGCCGCGCGCGGCGGTGCGACCGGTGGCAAAGCAGGCCGTCAGCAGATACCCACCGGTGGGCGCCTCCCAATCCAGCATCTCTCCGGCAGCGAAGACGCCGGGAAGCGCCTTGAGCATATATCGCTCGTCGAGATCGTCGAGACGGACACCGCCGGCCGATGAAATCGCTTCGGCGAGCGGGCGCGGCCCGAGCAGCGGTATCGGCAGCGCCTTGATCGATCGCGCCAGTCGTTCCGGATCGGTGGCGTCGGGCGCGAGTTCCCGCAGCAAGGCGGATTTGACGCCCTCCAGCCCGGCGCCCTTGCGCAGGCGGTTGGAAAGGCTGGCCTTTGCCTCCTGCCGCGCGAGGTCTTTCGCCAGGCGTTCGATACTTCTTCCCGGTGCGAGATCGATGACGAGCATCGCCCGGCCGTCCCGGCTCAGCCGGTCGCGCAAGGCAGCCGCATGCGCGTAGACAAGGCTGCCTTCGATGCCATGGGAGGTGATGACGAATTCGCCGGGAAAGGTGCCGGCGTCGGAGGTCGTGGCGACCGCTTTCAGCGGCGCACCGGCGAAACGGTCCTTGAAGACGTCGCTCCAGGCCACGTCGAAGCCGCAATTGGCGGGCTGAAGGTCGGCTATTTCAACGCCCTTGTCGCGCAACAGCGTGGTCCAGGAACCATCGGAGCCCAGCCGCGGCCAGCTGGCGCCGCCGAGGGCAAGCAGTGTGGCGTCGCTGCGGACAATTGTTCTTCCATCTGGCGTTTCAAAGACGAGACCATCGTCCGCAAAACCCGTCCAGCGATGGCGCGTGAAGAGCGTCACGCCTTGCGCCTCCAGCCGCCCGAGCCAGGCACGCAGAAGCGGCGATGCCTTCATCACTTTCGGGAAAACGCGGCCCGACGTGCCGACGAAGGTTTCCGTGCCGAGCCCGGACGCCCATGCCCGCACGTCCGCGGGAGTAAAGGCATCGAGCGCGGGGCGCAGTCGCTCGCACGCGACGCCGAAACGGCTGGCGAAGCGCTCGTAATCCTCGGAATGCGTGATGTTCAGTCCGGACTTTCCGGCGAGCAGGAATTTGCGGCCAAAGGTCGGCATGGCTTCATAGACCGTGACCGCATGCCCGGACAGTGACAGCACCTCCGCTGCCGCCAGCCCTGCCGGCCCGCCGCCAATGATCGCGATCTGCTTTGCCGTCATGTGTTTGTCCAGTGTCGAATCCTGCCGTCTCGTCTTGGAGCCTATGGCGGTCTCGCGCAAGGGCAATGGCAGGCCCAATGGGACGGCATTGCAATCCTAACAACGATTCCGCACCACGATTTTTGCAAAACGTGCGTCCAAGCCCCTGTCTTGGTTCGGAAATTGTCGGGCGGGTGTGATAGTGTCGAAATCGGTACCGGCGAAATCGAAGAGGAGTCCATTGGCCGGCCCAATTCGATCGCTGCGGCCCGGGAGGAGTGCAGGTGTTCGCCAAGTGCGCCGGCGACGCCGCGGTGGGTGTCGTCTGCGTCTCACCCGTGGGGACCGCGAAGACGGCGTGACGTGATAGGGGAGGAGACCCGATGTATTCAGGCGGTTTGAGCTTTGCTCTGGGCGAAGAGATCGAGATCCTGCGCGACACCGTGCGCCGATTCGCCGGCGAGCGCATCGCGCCGCGGGCGGCCGACATCGACCGGGACAACAGCTTTCCGGCGCCGCTGTGGCGGGAAATGGGTGATCTCGGGTTGCTCGGCATCACCGCGGATGAGGCCTATGGCGGCAGCGGGCTTGGCTATCTTGCCCATTGCGTCGCCATGGAGGAAATCAGCCGCGCCTCGGCGTCGGTCGGTTTAAGCTACGGCGCGCATTCCAATCTCTGCGTCAATCAGATCAACCGCAACGGCTCGGATGCGCAGAAAGCCCGTTATCTGCCGAAGCTCATTTCCGGCGAGCATGTGGGCGCGCTGGCGATGTCGGAACCCGGCGCCGGCTCCGATGTCGTTTCCATGAAGCTCAGGGCTGACAGGCGCGGCGACCGCTATGTGCTCAACGGCAACAAGATGTGGATCACCAACGGCCCGGATGCCGATGTGCTCGTGGTCTATGCCAAGACCGATCCGCAAGCCGGCGCGCGCGGCATCACTGCGTTTCTCATTGAAAAGACATTTGCCGGTTTCTCGACCGGCCAGAAGCTCGACAAGCTTGGGATGCGCGGCTCCAACACCTGCGAACTGATCTTTGCGGATTGCGAAGTGCCGGAGGACAACGTGCTGGGAGCCGTCGGCGGTGGCGTGCGGATCCTGATGTCGGGGCTGGACTATGAGCGCGTCGTGCTTTCGGCGGGGCCGCTCGGGATCATGGCCGCTTGCCTCGACGCGGCACTCCCCTATCTGCATGAAAGAAAGCAGTTCGGTCAGCCGATCGGAGAATTCCAACTGATGCAAGGCAAGATCGCCGACATGTATGTGACGCTGAACGCGGCGCGCGCCTATGTCTATGCCGTGGCGGCAGCCTGCGACCGGGGCGAGACGACACGCAAGGATGCTGCCGGCTGTATCCTCTACGCCGCTGAGCGGGCAACGGCGCTGGCGCTCGAAACCATCCAGGTGCTGGGCGGCAACGGCTATACGAATGATTATCCGGCGGGCCGGTTGCTGAGGGACGCGAAACTCTACGAGATCGGCGCGGGAACCTCAGAGATACGACGCATGCTGATCGGCAGGGAGCTGTTCGGCGAGACGGCATAGCACCAGAGGCACGGATCGGGCCGTTGCTTCAGATATAGGGGGACCACTACCGGATGTTGGGTCGATCGGGGGATGAATGGCTGTTCTGAAATCGCAGATTTCAACGTCTACGGAGGCATTCCGCGCCAACAGCGCGGCGATGGCCGAAGCGATGCGCGTGGTGGAAGAGGCGGCGCTTTTGGCAGCTGGCGGCGGCGGCGAGGTGGCGCGCGACCGTCATGTCAGCCGCGGCAAGTTGCTGCCGCGCGAGCGCGTGGCCCAGCTGCTCGATCCGGCAACACCGTTCCTTGAAACGGGCATGACCGCCGCCCACGGGCTCTACAATGGCGATGCGCCGGCAGCCGGCCTGATCACCGGCATTGGCCGCGTTTCCGGCCGCGACTGCATGATCGTCTGCAATGATGCGACGGTCAAAGGCGGCACCTATTATCCGATGACGGTGAAGAAGCATCTGCGGGCACAGGAGATCGCCGCCGAAAACAACCTGCCCTGCATCTATCTTGTCGATTCCGGCGGTGCCAATCTGCCGAACCAGGATGAGGTCTTTCCCGACCGCGACCATTTCGGCCGTATTTTCTACAATCAGGCCAATATGTCGGCCGCCGGCATTCCGCAGATCGCCGTCGTGATGGGTTCGTGTACGGCGGGCGGCGCCTATGTGCCGGCGATGTCGGACGAGGCGATCATCGTCGAGGGGCAGGGCACCATTTTTCTGGCCGGCCCACCGCTGGTGCGCGCGGCGACCGGCGAGATCGTCTCGTCGGAGGATCTCGGTGGCGGAGACGTGCATACGCGACTTTCCGGCGTCGCCGACCACCTGGCGCGCGATGATGCGCATGCGCTCGCTTTGGCGCGCCGCGCCGTCGCCAACCTCAATCGGCCGGTGATTACGACCGTGGAGCGGCAGGCGCCGGAGAATCCGATCTACGATCCCGACGACATAGCCGGCATCGTGCCGTTCGACCTGCGCACGCCCTATGACATTCGCGAGGTGATCGCCCGCATGGTCGACGGCTCGCGGCTTGACGAGTTCAAGGCGCGCTACGGCACGACGCTGGTCTGCGGCTTTGCCCATGTGCACGGCATTCCCGTCGGCATCATCGCCAATAACGGCGTGCTGTTTTCGGAATCGGCGCTAAAGGGCACGCATTTCGTCGAATTGTGTTCCCAGCGCAAGATTCCGCTCGTTTTCCTGCAGAACATCACCGGCTTCATGGTCGGGCGGAAATACGAGACGGAAGGCATCGCCAAGCACGGCGCCAAATTGGTGACGGCAGTGGCGACGACGAAGGTGCCGAAGATCACCATGCTGGTCGGCGGCTCCTTCGGTGCCGGCAACTACGGCATGGGCGGCCGGGCGTTTTCGCCGCGCTTCCTCTGGACCTGGCCGAACAGCCGGATTTCGGTGATGGGCGGCGAGCAGGCGGCGGGCGTGCTCGCCACCGTGCGCGGCGATGCGCTGAAGCGGGCAGGCACCCCCTGGAGCGAAGAAGACGAGGCGAAATTCAAGCAGCCGGTGCTCAACCTGTTCGAGACCCAAAGCCATCCTCTCTATGCTTCGGCACGGCTTTGGGACGATGGCATCATCGATCCGCGAAAGAGCCGCGACGTGCTGGCGCTCTCCCTATCGGTGACCTTGAATGCACCGATCGACGATACCCGTTTTGGCCTGTTCAGGATGTGAGGAGACGACAATGAAACGCGAAGCTTTCAATGCCAAGAATGCCCCTCAACCCCGGGGCGGCTATTCGCAGGCCGTCCGGCTCGAGGATTTCCAGCGGTTGCTGCTCGTCAGCGGCCAGATCCCGGCGTCGTCCGACGACGTCGTGCCGGCGGGCTTCGAGGCGCAGGCCCGCCAGGTCTGGCTCAACGTCGATGCGCAGCTGAAGGCCGCGGGGATGACGAAGGCGGATATCGTCAAAGTGACGACCTATCTTGCCGACAGGCATCACACCTCGGCCAATCGCGAGATCCGCAGCGAGTATCTCGGCAGCCTGGCGCCGGCGATGACGGTGGTGATCGCCGGTATTTTTGACGGGGCCTGGCTTCTCGAGGTCGAAGTCGTGGCCGCGCAGTAACCGGGATACACCATGTTTTCGAAGATACTCATTGCCAACCGCGGTGAAATCGCCTGCCGCATCATCCGCACGGCCAAACGCCTCGGCATCCGAACGGCAGCGGTCTATTCCGATGCCGACGCCGGTGCGCTTCACGTGGAAATGGCCGATGAGGCCTTCCGCATCGGCGGCGCCGTTGCCGCCGAGAGCTATCTTTCGATCGAGCGCATCATCGGTGTCGCGCAACGGTGTGGTGCCCAGGCGATCCACCCGGGCTATGGGTTCCTCTCGGAAAATGCGGATTTCGCCGAGGCGGTCGAGGCGGCGGGAATGGCCTTCATCGGGCCTTCCCCAGCGGCCATCCGGGCCATGGGTTTGAAGGATGCGGCCAAGGCGCTGATGGAGCAATCCGGCGTACCTGTCGTTCCAGGATATCATGGGGACAATCAGGACACTGCCTTCCTGACCGAAAAAGCCACCGACATTGGCTTCCCCGTTCTGATCAAGGCGCGGGCTGGCGGAGGCGGCAAAGGCATGCGACGGGTCGACCGGCCGGAAGATTTCGGTGCGGCGCTCGACGCGGCGCGGCGGGAGGCGGAAGCGGCCTTCGGTGACGGCGCCGTGCTGATCGAGAAATATCTGCAGCGGCCCCGCCACATCGAAATCCAGGTCTTCGGCGACCGCGATGGCAATGTCGTGCACCTGTTCGAGCGCGACTGCTCCTTGCAGCGACGGCACCAGAAGGTGATCGAGGAGGCACCGGCACCGGGCATGACGGCCGAGATGCGCATGGCCATGGGCGGGGCGGCCGTTCGGGCGGCGCAGGCAATCGGTTATCAGGGAGCAGGCACGGTCGAATTCATCGTCGACGTCTCCGATGGGCTGCAGCCGGACAGGTTCTTTTTCATGGAAATGAACACGCGGCTGCAGGTGGAACATCCGGTGACGGAAGCGATCACCGGCCTCGACCTGGTCGAATGGCAGCTGCGGGTGGCAAATGGCGAGCCTTTGCCGAAGCGGCAGTCCGAGCTTGCGATCGACGGCTGGGCCTTTGAGGCACGCGTCTACGCCGAGGATCCGACGCGCGGATTCATGCCGTCGACCGGCACGCTGTGGCATCTGAGCTTCCCGGAAGACGACGTGCGGATCGACGCGGGCGTCCGCCAGGGCGATCGCATCAGTCCCTATTACGATCCGCTGATTGCAAAACTCACAGTGCACGGCGCGACCCGGGCCGCCGCGCTCGCCCGGCTGACGGAGTGCCTGAGACAGAGCCATATCGGCGGCGTCGCCAACAATCTCGAATTCCTTCGCCGCCTGAGCCAGCAGCAGGACTTTGCAGCCGGCCATCCCGACACCGGCCTGATCGACCGGGAGGTCGAGACCCTGGCGGTGACTGAAGCGCCCGATGCGGCAGCGGTGGCGCTGGCGGCGGTTCTGTCACTTGGCATCCTGCGGAAACGGGCCGCCGACGATCCCTGGCTGTCGCTGGGCCACTGGCAGATCTGGGGGCAGGCGACGCGCACGGTGACGCTTGATCATGGTGGGGAGCGGCATGACTTGCGTGTGGCAGCGCGAGGGCTCGATCTGTTTGCGGTTCATATCGGCGGCCGCGTCCTGCCCGTGCGCATTTTTGGCCGCTTCGACGGGGGCTGTCATGCCGAGGTCGACGGCAGGCAGCTCCGCTTGCTGCTGCTGGAGACCCCGCACGGTCTGACTCTGCTGCTTGACGGCCAGGCCCATGATTTCCACCTGCCTGATCCCCTGGATGGCGAAGCCGAAAATGCTGCCGGAACCGACCGTGTCGTTGCGCCCATGCCGGGACTGGTCAAGCTGGTGCGCGTCCAGGCGGGAGACGCTGTTTCCAAAGGTGACGCGTTGGTCGTCATGGAGGCGATGAAGATGGAACTGACGCTGAAGGCAAGCCGCGACGGCGTCGTCGACAGCCTGAATGTCGCCGAGGGCGACCAGACGGCCGAGGGCACGGTCCTGTTGTCGCTGAAGCCCGAGGCCGCGTGATGTCACGAACGGATACAGGCGGCGCGTCGAACCGCGTCTCGATCGTCGAGATGGCGCCGCGCGACGGGCTACAGAACGAGAAGGTGCCGATCGATACTGCAGACAAGATCAGGTTCGTCGACCTCTTGTCGGCTTGCGGGTTCGAGCGAATCGAGGTGACGAGTTTCGTCAGCCCGAAATGGGTGCCGCAGCTGGCCGATGCAGCCGATGTCATGGCCGGGATCTCACGCCGACCGGGGGTGCGCTACACGGTTCTGACCCCCAACATGAAGGGGTTCGAGGCAGCGCTTGCAGCCGGCGCGGACGAGATAGCGATCTTTGCCTCGGCGTCAGAGGGGTTTTCGCGGCACAATATCAATTGCTCCATAGCGGAGAGCATCGAGCGGTTTGTGCCGGTGGCAAAGGCCGCACGGAAGCACGGCATTGCGATGCGCGGCTATGTCAGTTGCGTGGTAGAATGCCCATATGAAGGCGCAATTGCCCCGGCGAGCACTGCCGATGTCGCGGCACAGCTCATGGAGCTCGGCTGTTACGAGATCAGTCTCGGCGATACGATCGGCCGAGGGACGCCGGAGGCGGTCGACCGCATGTTGACGGCGGTGCTGGCGACGATCCCCGCGGCCAGGCTGGCAGGACATTTTCACGATACGTCGGGACGGGCGCTCGACAATATCGGCGTCGCGCTGGATCACGGCATCCGCGTGTTCGACGCTTCGGTGGGCGGCTTGGGCGGCTGCCCATACGCACCGGGCGCCAAGGGCAACGTCGATACGCTGGTGGTCGATCGCTATTTGAAAGGCCGCGGGTTCGAGACGGGTCTCAGCGAAGGCGCGCTCGCAACGGCTGCGGAATTCGCGCGCGCGTTGAGGAGTTTCACATGACGTTCAAGACGATTCACCTGTTTGTCGATGACCGGGGCGTGGCGCGCCTGACGCTTGGCCGCCCGGAGAAACACAATGCGCTCTCGGCCGCGATGATCGACGAGTTGACGGATGTGGCAGGGCAACTGCAGATCGACCGGTTCGTGCGCGTCGTCGAGGTGACCGGTGAGGGCACAAGCTTCTGCGCCGGTGGCGATCTCGGCTGGATGAAGGCGCAGGTCGAGGCCGACCGGGCGACACGGATGGCGGAGGCGCGGCGGCTGGCGCAGATGTTCAAGGCGTTGAACGATCTGGAAAAGCCAGTCATCGCCCGCGTCCACGGCAATGCCTTTGGCGGCGGCATCGGCCTGCTTGCCGTTGCCGACGTTGCGATTGCAGCGGACACGGCGAAATTCGGGCTGACGGAAACCCGGCTCGGGCTGATCCCGGCGACCATCAGCCCCTATGTGGTGGCCCGCATTGGCGAAGGCCACGCGCGGCCGCTGTTCATGTCCGGCAAGATCATCGGCGCGCATGAGGCGCATGCGGCCGGGTTGGTAACGCGCGTGGTGCCGATGGCCGTGCTCGACAAGGCGATGGAGGCGGAGATACAGCCTTATCTGCAGGTGGCTCCCGGCGCCGTCGGACGCGCTAAGGCCCTGGCACGATCGCTGGGCATGCGGATCACCGACGCCGTCATCGAAGCGACGATCGAACGTCTGGCAGACAGCTGGGAGACGGCTGAGGCGAAGGAGGGCATTTCGGCCTTTCTGGAGAAGCGGGAGCCGAGCTGGCGGACAAGCGGCTGAAGGTCGCCAAGTGGAAAGAGGGCTCACTCAAGGGACGCCGATGCCGACTGGCTGACCAGTCAGCGGTTCAAAGCCGCTATGTTTCGTGCGTTCGACATCATCTAGCCGCCATGCTTGCGACCAGATCGCTGAACCTCTCGCCCTGGATGCCGACATGTCCCCGCAGCAGGCGGCGGGCTTCCTCTCCGTCTCCGGCAAAGATCCATCGACGATGGCGCAATGTTCCGAGAAGGATGTCGACAGGCGGTTTCGTACACGCACCTTCGGGAGCCCCGAAACGCGTCGCGAGCACCATTTCGTCGAGCCGCTCACCGGGGCGGAACTCGTTGGCGGACATTCGTTTCGCTTCCCACATGCAAAAATGCAGTTCTTGTATACACAATGGTTGACGTCCGTTCGTGCACATCATGAACTCAACGCTTGGAGGAGGGCGAAAGTGAGCAACCATCTGTTCGACGCGATAAGGGCTGCCGCGCCCGCAGACGCACCGTTCATCCTGATCCCCGGCGCGCGCATATGGACCTACAACGACGCGCTCGCACTTTCCGGCCGCGTCGCCAGCGCCATGGACACGCTCGGCATTCGCCCCGGCGACCGGGTGGCGGTGCAGGTTGAGAAAAGTGCCGAAGCCTTGATCCTCTATCTTGCCTGCCTTCGAAGCGGCGCGGTCTACCTGCCGCTCAACACGGCCTATACGCTGGCAGAACTCGATTATTTTATCGGTGATGCGGAGCCGCGCCTGGTGGTCGCAGCACCCTCCGCCAGGGCTGGAATCGAGGAAATGGCGAAGGCGCATGGCGCAATCGTCGAAACGCTGGACGCCGATGGCAGCGGCTCGCTGCTTGATCTCGCCCGCGACGAGACGACCGACTTTGTCGATGCCTCGCACTCCGCGGATGACCTGGCTGCCATCCTCTATACGTCCGGAACGACGGGACGCTCCAAGGGGGCGATGCTCACGCATGGGAACCTGCTCTCGAATGCCCTGACCTTGCGCGACTACTGGCGCGTCACCGCCGGTGATCGGTTGATCCATGCCTTGCCGATCTTCCATACGCACGGGCTGTTCGTTGCCACCAATGTCACGCTGCTTGCCGGCGCCTCGATGTTCCTCATGTCGAAATTCGACGCCGACGAGGTGGTGTCATTGATGCCGCGGGCGACGATGCTGATGGGCGTGCCGACCTTCTACGTGCGTCTCCTGCAAAGTCAGCGCCTCGACAAAGAGGCGGCTGCCAGCATCCGCCTGTTCATTTCCGGATCGGCGCCGCTGCTGGCCGAAACCCATACCGAATTCCAGGCACGCACGGGTCATGCGATCCTCGAGCGCTACGGCATGACGGAAACCAACATGAATACGTCGAACCCCTATGAGGGGAAACGGATTGCTGGAACCGTCGGCTTCCCCTTGCCGGGCATAACCGTGCGGGTCACCGATCCCGCCACCGGCCGCAAGCTCGGTGCTGAGGAAATCGGGATGATAGAGATCAAGGGCCCGAACGTCTTCAAGGGCTACTGGCGCATGCCGGAGAAGACCGCGGCCGAATTCACCGCCGACGGTTTCTTCATCAGCGGCGATCTCGGCAAGATCGATCGGGATGGTTATGTCCATATTGTCGGTCGCGGGAAGGATCTGGTGATTTCGGGCGGTTACAACATCTATCCGAAAGAGGTCGAGGGTGAGATCGACCAGATCGACGGGGTGGTCGAGAGCGCTGTCATCGGCGTGCCGCATCCTGACTTCGGCGAAGGCGTGACGGCCATCGTCGTGCGCAAGCCCGGCGCGAGCGTCGATGAAAGGACCATCGTCGGAGCACTTCAGAACCGTCTTGCGCGCTACAAGCAGCCAAAGCGCATCATTTTCGCTGACGACCTGCCGCGCAACACGATGGGCAAGGTCCAGAAGAACGTCCTGCGGCAGCAATACGCCGATCTATACGCAAGGGCGTAAGGCGAACGCGTCCTCTGGGAGGAGCGGCGTGAGATTCCGGAGCAATCTCGAAACAACAACTACGGCGCGGGAGCGTCGGAGGCAGGGGAATGGTGAATATCGAACTACTGTCCATAGGCTTTCTCGTCGCTATGTTCATTATCGCGACGATCCAGCCGATCAACATGGGGGCTCTGGCATTTGCCGGCGCATTCGTGCTCGGCTCCCTGATCATCGGGATGAAACCAGCGATATATTTCGCCGGCTTCCCGAGTGATCTTTTTCTGACGCTGGTCGCCGTCACCTACCTGTTTGCCATCGCGCAGATCAACGGCACGATCGACCGGTTCGTCGAATGTGCGGTTCGCCTGGTGCGTGGGCGGATCGGCCTCATTCCCTGGGTGATGTTCCTCGTCGCCGCTGTAATCACCGGTTTCGGTGCTCTTGGGCCTGCCGCGGTCGCTATCCTTGCACCGGTGGCATTAAGCTTTGCTGTGCGGTACCGCATTCACCCGGTGATGATGAGCCTGATGGTGATCCACGGCGCGCAGGCGGGCGGTTTTTCGCCGATCAGCATTTATGGCGGCATCACAACCAGATCGTCGAGAAGGCCGGCCTGCCTTTCGCTCCGACGTCGCTGTTCCTGTCCAGCTTCTTCTTCAACCTGGCGATCGCCGTCCTGGTCTTCTTCGTCTCCGGTGGCGCGCGGGTGATGAAAAAGCAAACCGCATCGCCCGGCCCCTTGCCGGAGCTGCACCCAGAGGGCGTATCGGCGTCGATCAGGGGCCATGGCGGCACCCGCGCCAAACCGATCCGGGAGCATGCCTACGGGACGGCGGCGGATACGGCCAAGAAGTTGCGCCTGAACAACCAGAGAATGATCACCTTGGTCGGCCTGACGGCGCTCGGCATCGGCGCGCTGGTGTTCAAGTTCAACGTCGGCCTCGTCGCCATGACCGTAGCCGTCGCGCTTGCGCTGCTGTCGCCGACGACGCAGAAGGCTGCAATCGACAAGGTCAGCTGGTCGACCGTGCTGCTGATCGCCGGCATCCTCACTTATGTCGCGTCATGGAGAAGGCCGGGACGGTCGACTATGTGGCGGGTGCCATCTCCAGCCTCGGCATGTCGCTGTTGGTGGCGCTCCTGCTTTGCTTCACGGGCGCCATCGTCTCCGCCTTTGCATCCTCGACCGCGCTGCTTGGCGCCATCATCCCGCTTGCCGTTCCCTTTCTCCTGCAGGGCCACGTCAGCGCCATCGGCGTGGTGGCGGCGATCGCGATCTCGACGACGATTGTCGATACAAGCCCATTCCCCACTAACGGCGCCCATGTCGTCGCCAATGCGCCGGATGACCGGCGAGAGCAAGTGCTGCGGCAGTTGCTGATCTACAGCGCCCTGATCGCCATCATCGGCCCGATCGTCGCCTGGCTGGTGTTCGTGGTGTCAGGTCTGGTCTGACAGCGGGCCCGTTGCCAACCAAAATGCGTGCCGAGTCCTCTTCGGCACGCTTGCGACCAGCTTGCCATCAAGTCGGCCAAAGTAAACTTCGCCTTCGCCCAATACGATCGGCTAAACGGGCTACGCGATCGGCGACGCGCTCATTCCGTCTGGAAAAGCTCAAGCAGCCGACCCGCGAGGAGCTGATGCAAGTCGCCTCCAACATGGACGGCTGGAAAAACCCGCTGTTCTTCGACGGCATCAGCACGAACACCAAGGAAGGATCCGACGTCTATTCGGTCAAAGCCCTTCAGCTTACCAGTTCGACGGCCGGAAATACAAAATTCCAATAGGCGGCGTTTTGGAATTTGAAGGAACGACACACGAGTAAACTGCGAACTTCGTTAAGGGCGCCGTTTAACCTCGGCGCCCTCTCTGCTCAGCTTTCGCCCCTTGCCGATACTATCCCGATCTCGCTATCGAGACCGCCTGGATGCTGAACATGGTGTTCCGCCGGCGCCTGCGCCAGGTCGAGGGTCTCCTCGCTGCAAATAGATCGACGTTCCCGATCACACGACCCTGAGTCTGCGGGCGGGAGTTGGCAATCGAGTGCTGGGTGCGGACCTGATAAAACATCATCTGGACGAGAAGCGTGACGCCCAGATCACCTCGCGGCGTGACCCCAGAGCGACACGCGCAATGCAGCGGTGCGATAACTTGAGTTTTTCACGCGTTTTTATCTTGACAACCATGACGGGCTGCCTCCACGGATGCTGAGTTGCAATGCAGAGGCGGCCCTGCTTGCAATGCAGCACAGAGACGTTTAAATCCGCTTCGATAGATACCACTGACCGTGCGCATTCAGGAGCGCGCTTCGAAGAGAAGCCAAGTTATCGGTGGAACGAAATGCAAAAGGAATAGTTTTTCATGAGTGATCATCTGAAAATTTTTGTCGGATATGACAGCCGCGAAGACATTGCTTGGCAGGTTTGCCGCCATTCCGTGCTGCGCCACAGCGGTCCCGACACCGAAATCTACCCGCTCAAGCTGACGACACTGCGCGAACTGGGGCTTTACACCCGCGGCGCTGACGCCGCTTCAACTGAATTCTCCATCACGCGGTTCCTCACTCCCTATCTGGGAGCGCATGATGGATGGACGATCTTCGTCGATTGCGATTTTCTGTTCACGCGTGACGTCCGCGACGTTTTGAAGCATGCCAGCCGTGATAAGGCGGTCTACGTGGTTCAGCACGACTACACGCCGGCAAATACGGTCAAGATGGATGGCAAGCAACAGAGCGTCTACCCACGCAAGAACTGGTCGTCCTTCATTCTGTTCAACAACGCCCATCCCGAAGTGAAGGCGTTGACACCTGAAGTTGTAAACAACGCAGCCCCGGCGTTCCTGCATCGTTTCCAATGGCTTTCGGATGACAACCTGATCGGTGCTCTCCCGCTCGAATGGAATTTCCTCGAGGGCGAGTATCCTCGTCGCGACGAAACGCCTGCCGCAATCCACTATACCAATGGCGGTCCTTGGTTCGAGAACTGGCAGAACGTCGATTACGCAGACCTGTGGACGGCGGAACGCGATATGTACTCGGCTTCGGCGGATCGGTAAGAGCAGGGCCTGGTCGCAAATGCAAACCGTGCTCGTTACCGGTGGCGCTGGGTTTATCGGTTCCCATCTTGTTCCGCAGCTTGCTGCAGCAGGCAACCGCGTGCGTGTCCTGGACACGCTGGCACCACAGATACATGGGATGTTGACGGGACCTGCGCTTGACTGGCTTGCGAGCACTCCAGGGGTCGAGTTCGTGCGAGGCTCCGTCACGAGCGAAGCCGAGCTGAAGGCAGCTCTTGAGGGGATCACCGCCGTCGTGCACCTTTCCGCGGAGACCGGAACGGGGCAGTCGATGTACGAAATCGACCGCTACTGCCGGGAAAACGTGCAGGGTACAGCGCTTCTCATGCACCTTATTGCAAACGGCGCCGCACCCGATGTCGGGCGTGTCATCCTGGCGTCTTCGCGATCCGTCTATGGCGAGGGAGCCTACGTCTCGGCGGGTGCGAATGATGGTCCGCGCATTACGCCGTCTTCCAGGACGGCGGACGCGTTGCGGGCGGGTCGGTGGGAGCCGGTATGTCCGACAACGGGAACCGCTCTAAGTGTGGTCCCAACGCGGGAAGATGACCGCACCGCGCCGGCCTCGATCTACGCGGCCACCAAACTAATGCAGGAGGACCTCGTCAGGATTGCGTCCGAAAGTGCCGGAATCGGCCACACCATACTCCGGCTTCAAAACGTGTATGGCGAGGGACAATCGCTGAACAACCCTTACACCGGCATACTGTCCATTTTCTCCACACGCATTCGCCGCGGCCTGGAGTTGCCGATCTTCGAGGATGGCCTGGAAAGTCGTGACTTTGTTCACGTATCGGATGTCGCCGCGGCCTTCCTTGCAGCCGTCGAGGCGAAGACGCCCGCGAACTGTGTGATCAATGTTGGTTCCGGTGTAGCCACGCCGGTGATCGATATCGCACGCGCGCTCTGCCATGCGTTTGAGACGCCAGAGAATATTCGGGTAACAGGGCAGTTCCGACTGGGGGATATAAGGCATAATGTGGCTGATATACGCCGTCTGGGTGAACGACTCGGTCGCGTGCCGGCTGTTACCCTTGCGGACGGTTTGAGGCGTTTTGCAGCATGGGTCAGCAAGCAACCATTGCCGGAAGATCAGCTTGGGCGAGCAAACGAAGAGCTGGCAAGGCGAAAGATGATGGGTTAGAACCACCGGCCGATAGGTGTCATGCCGGTCTTGGTTAAAAACTTGCCGCTCGTACCGTTTTAATTTTTCACCGCTGACGCTCATTTAAGAAATTTTTTGGGAACTGCATGGCTGCTCTGTCGAAAACGGACAGATATGATCGATCTTGCTGTTGCCATAGATTTGCAAAATGACTGTTTATTTGAGCTTTATTGAAATAGCCGTTTGCGTCTGAATGGCTGACGTGGTTCGTCTGGAAGGTTCGAAAACGTGACTTTAAACCGTATAAGGCGGCAACTTACAAAGCGGATACGTTCCTGGCGCCTCGACAAAGGGAACCCGCGCGATCCCGTTACGTTCCACGTTTCCCAAGGGGACGCCCACAATGCCCGCAAGGCTTGGCCCGAAGCCATCGGGCACTACCAGAAAGCGCTTGCCCTCTCGCCGAACCTAGCGCCCATTTGGATCCAGCTTGGGCACGGCCTTCGTGAAACCGGCCAGCTTGAGCAGGCAGAGCGGTCCTATCTGCGTGCCCTGGAGATCGAACCCGACAATGCGGATGCCACATTTTTCCTGGGTGTTACGCGCTCGGAGCTGGCAAAGAGAGAAAACGGGGAAGAACAAGCGCGTCCTTCGTCGACCGTGCCGAGCGAAGCGCCCTGCGAAGCCGATGAGCCGCTTGAGTTTCGTTTCCATGCGAGGGATCTTCCCTCATCCTGGTTGCGGCCCGAAGAGCGTTCCGGGCTGGCCGGCACGTCGATATTGCGTCTTTCAGGTCACGCCGTCGGTTCAATATCTTCAGAGGTCATGCACGCGGCAGCTATTGTTCGGGCCATGCGGGCATTTCATGCAATCAGCCACCCGAATACCGCCGACGATGTTGTCTCTGTGGACAATGAGGCAGCCTTTCCAGAACTCCTTTCCGCCCCGCCGGGGCAGCGGGAAACGGGCGTGCCGTTGATTTTCGGCAATGATTCAGGCGCCGATCTGGCTGATATCTGGTTCGTCAACAGCCGGACTCTTCGGTTACGCTTCAACCGTGCAAGTCATAGTGCGTTTGTCGTACTGCGCTGCTTTCAATATGATCCCGCCGATCTTCAGCGGTTGCGGCTGCTGGCGGAACAACCGATACCTGCCGATATTGCGACTTTCGTGGATGTAACGACGGCCAATCCGTATTTTCCTCTCGGATTTGCCGTTTGCACGGAAGATGCCGAGCTCATTTCTTTCGCGCTCCTCCCATATCCTTCGCTTTGCCGGGGCGGTTTGCATTTCGGCGAGTTGCTGAGTACCGGAGGTGGCACCCCTTATCTTGGGTCACTGGAGGACGTCAGCAGCCGCTTGTTGCAAGCGGCTTTGAAGCCTGGGGGACGTCCAAGTACACGGCGCATTGAAGTCGATCTGGAGGCTGCAACCGGGACGGAACGCATTTTCGAGAGGTCTCTGCAGTTTTGGCTCCGTCAAGTGCTGGGCTTCTCGATCGTTATTGGCCAGGTCCCTCAGGCCATGGACAGAGAGGTGGTGCACTATCTGACTTCAGCAATAGGCTGCGAGCCCTTGGCGGCCCCAGGAGGCCGGAATGTCCGTTTGCGACTGTCAGCCGATGCAGTGCCATCCTTGCACTCCCTCCTAGCCGGTTGGCAAGGAAGGGCAGGGTCGTACGCCGCCCCCTTTGTCCTGGCATCGGTCGTCGACGGTCTGCCAAAGTACGTACTGTCTCCACCCTCGATTGCCGCAGGTGGGCAAACTCAGGGTGTCCAGAAGTTCCCGATTCTTGAGCTTGGAGAAGACTCGGATGGATCTTTCGCTGGGGTCGTCGACGTCACTCCACCCGTGGCCGCTATTCGCTTTTGTCGTCTTGGAAGCCCGGATGATGCGCAGCTTTTGGCCCCCCTGCCCCTTGGCGTCACGGCCAGTCGACAGGCGGGTGTTCCCGAACGGATTTTCACATCAACCGTTTCTGTCGTACATAATTTCTCCGGCGACGAAAAAGCCCTGGCTGCAATGCTCGAGGCTCTGAGCCTGCAGCAAGGTACAGATGGTCTTCAGGTCTTGGTAGCCGGCGGCGAGCGTCATGCCAGCGGTGTACGGGTGCTTCTTCAACGCTTCTTTCCTTCGCGCGGTCATTTTATCGACTGCCCGGAAGACGAGAATGAAGGAGCGTGCCTCAATCGGGCCGCTGCGCACGCTGATGGCGAGCTGATCCTCGTTATTGGCGAGACTGTCCTGCTGCACGATCCCGTCGCCATACACGCACTGGCGTCCCTTATGACGATTCCGGGGGTCTCTTCGGCGAGCTGTATTCTTATTGGACCGCAGAACATCAACAAGACAACCAGGCTTGGTTTGGTGTCATCAGGCTATTTTCCGTTTGCGGCGGCTGCTGGTACTGAAGCCATGTTCGGGAGCGGCGATATCCTCTTGAGTTTGCCGCATGCGGTCTGGCCGGCGGCTTTCAATTCCAGTCGCCTCTTTATGGTCGACAAGCAAGAATGGCAGCGCATAGGAGGGTTCGTCGGGCAACGCGCGGGTCAGGAGGAACTTGCTACCCCCTTCTGGACGAGGTCGATGGCCGAGGGACGGTCTCATGTGATCACAACGGCGGTTTCGGCAAGCCTGCTTCCCTCGGCAGAAGACGTCGTGGTTCGCGTTCAACCAGCTTCGCAGTTCCTTCCCACCATCGACGAGGCCAGTCGGCTTTCGCTCAAGATAGAGAGGCTTCTGGCGTGAAGATCTGCGTCATTGTTCCGAGCGAAAACTACCTCAGTCAGGCAGGAGCCAGGATTCGTTATACACGGATGACGGCCGCTCTTGCGGCGGCCGGCCACAGCTTGACGCTGCTGCCCATCGAAAATTTCAAAAAGATTGAGCATGAGGTCTATCTGCTGAGCAAATGCTTTGATGCCGCAGCGCTGGTTGTCGCACAGACGGTCGCGACAAGCGGCAAGATTATTGGCGTCGATCTATTCGACGACTATTTCAGTGAGCAGAAAGATAGTCGTTTTCAGCGGTTGCGTGGTTGGCTGATCGGTTGCCTGGCATGCGCGGATTTCGTCCTCTGTTCAACGCCCGTTATGCAGCGCGTCGCCGCACAATATGCCCCAGGTCTGCCGGTCCATGTGATGAATGACCCGTTTGGCCGCTATGACATCAGGACCCAGCGCCAGCATCTGGCAAGGAAGCACGCGGCTCTGTGGGCAAACGGTGTGCTGAACGTCGCTTGGTACGGGATGGGTGATAATCCCTATTTCCCTGTAGGTCTCGCCGATCTTGCGGCGTTTGCCGATGAATTGGCAGACCTGCAGGGGAGGGGCTTTGATGTCCATCTCAACATTCTGACCAATCGCCGCGCCATGACGGGTGACGCTCTGGCTGCGTTGCGCGCAATACCAGTGCCGTATGAGATCCACGAGTGGGATGAAGCCGAAGAGCAAAAGCTGCTTGCCCAGACACATGTCGTTTTCCTGCCCGTCTCTGCCCAGAATTTCAGCGTCGCGAAATCGTTGAACCGGGCCGTCACGGCGCTTTGTTCCGGCAATCAGGTGCTGTCGGCCGGCTTTCCCCTCTATAAGCCGTTTGCCGACTTCATTTATCGCGATGCCGCAAAACTCGTGAGCGATCTGAAAGCCGGCCGGCCGCGGGTGCGGGCCGAAACGCTCATGCCTCTAGATCTCCTCTTGCGCACTCACGCGGATCCCGCCGTGGAGGCGCGGGGGCTGGGATCCTTCCTGGAGACCATCGTCCACGGAAAAATAGCTCCAAGTGTGCTGTCGCCCGGGCCGTCGATTGCTCTCATTCATGGTGTCGAAAGTTCATCGTCGGCACATAAATTTGCCAAGCGAATGGGAGCGCTGTCCATCGCCAGCCCTCTGACGCCCCTCAAGGTAAATTTTGATCTGCGCTTTGACTGGAACGAGCAGCGCACCGGCCTTGATCTTCTAGTGTCGGAGGATGCCGGCAAACTGCTTGCCCCAACAACGGCCGCCAAAGCTGTGCCATACGGCAAGGTCGTGGACTTTGAGTACCGGAAAATCGGACAGGAAGACTTTCCCTTCCTGGTCTGCAGGGGAAGGGAACTCGTCGATAGCGGATCGTCGGCGGGAAAGCTGGCGGCGTATTCGTCCGTGATGTCAACAATCCGACAGGCCATGGAGGAATTGTTTCCGGACGTTTCCTGTGTCTTTTCCGAAAACTGGCGGCTGCCCTGGCCGATTTCATCCGCGCGTCTTGGAGCCCATTGATGTCCAATCCTTGTGTCGTTCTGCTCGTCAACCTGCTTCAAGACGTCAATATTTTGCGGCCTCTTGCCTTTATCGCCGCGCGGGATCTCGGCCTTGATACGCGTTTTCTCCTCACGCGCGATTTTGCCAAGCGGGACAAAGATAGTCGCTGGCAGGCGGAAATTGGCGAAATAGCCGAAATGGTCGGCGCCACCATCGACTTCGTCGAGACCGAGGGCCATGCCCTGCAGATCTTGCAGGGTCTCGCCGGTGTGATCGTAGCCGCCAGCGAATCCAATCTTTCCGGCCATCGCATCGTTCATAACATCTTCCGCCTGAAACCGCCGTCGTTCGTGGCAATCACGTTGCAGCATGGTTTCGAATGCGTCGGTTTCCTGCAAAGCCGCGACCACGATCTCGCCCATGGCCGGGAAATAACGTTTGCGGCGGATATCGTTTGCGGTTGGTCCGAACCGGAGCGCCTGACGGCGCTGGCCCCCTCGCAGCGCAACAAGCTTTGCGTGACGGGGCCGACGGCCGTGCTGCAGCAGCCTGCCCGGCAGGGGCGCGAGGCAAGAGGGATAGTCTGCGAAAACCTGCATTCGGTCAGGCTTAATATCGCGGGCAATTTCAAGGCCGATTTTGTCGATCTATTCGGGCAGTTCTGCGAAACCCTTCAGCAAGACGACAAACAGGTGGTCTTGAGGCCGCATCCTGGTGGCCAGTATGTGGTCAAAAACGATGTCTTCCTGCCGCAGAACGTTATTCTCAACAATAACCCCATCTACAAGGTGAATTTGTCCCGCTACGCGTATGGCCTATCGGCGCCGTCCTCCGTACTGATCGATATGGTGCTGGCCGGTATTCCGACCGCCGTCTGGCGCGAGGGAACAGGCATCATGGATGCGGACAACTATCAGGGATTGACAACCGTCAGCGATCTTTCGGACTGGCTTGAATTTGAAAGGGAGGCCCTGGCTCATCCCGAGCGCTTCATCGAACGGCAGGCTGGATTTCTGGAACAGCAAAAGATGCTGACCAACCGCGGCGAAGTGTACAGACGTTTTGCCGCGCTTCTCTGGTCGGCGGCCCGCCGGGTGGCGCCCACTCTGCGTCGGCCACCAGCGCCGCCCGCCGCTGAACGCCGTATCCTTTTCGTTGCCAATGCCTTCATCCCGACGCTTCAGCTCAGTTTCGTGAAACCGCTATTGCCCTTGGTTGAGGCTGAAACGATAGAGACCGAGATTCTGACCGAGGCGCAGATAAAGGATCACTTCGGATCCAACGTGAATGGCAACGCGGTTCAGCAGTGGTTAGACGAGCGGTTGGCGGCCTTCAAACCGACATTGATGGTGTTCTGCCGCTATAGCGGTCCTCATGCCGACTATCTGACGGCCCGGGCGCGCGAGAATGGCATTCCCGTTATCTTCCATATCGACGACGATCTGCTGAATATCCCGATTGAACTTGGAGAGGCCAAGCACGCTTATCACAATGATCCCAAGCGTCTGGCAGCGGTTCGGCATCTGCTTGATACCTCGGATCTCGTTTATTGCTCTAACCCGAATCTACGGAAGAGGCTGGTGGAGCAGGGGGCACGGGCTCCTCTGAATGCCGGGAAAATATACGCGTCGGGCAGCGTCATCGTGCCAGCCAAGAAGAAACCGGTCCTTAAAATGGGCTACATGGCTTCAGCTGACCATGCTCATAATCTTGAGATGATCACGCCGGCCATCGTTCAATTCCTCCGTGAGAATCCCGCAGTGAATTTCGAACTGTTCGGTTCTATTCCGAAACTGAGTGCGTTTGACGAATTCGGCGATCGTGTTACGAAATGCGCGCCCATCAGCGACTACGGAAAATTCATGGAATCTTTCGCGGAACTCGAATGGGACATCGGGATCTGCCCGCTCGTTCGTACGCCGTTCAACGTTGTGAAATCGAACACCAAATGGGTTGAATATACGTCTGTAGGGATTGCTGTGGTTGCGAGCCGTAACACTGTGTACGACGAATGTTCCGCGGATGGGTGTGGGCTGCTTGCCGATACGCATGAGGAATGGCTGGCAGCGCTCAATCTTTTGACGAGCGACCCGGATTTGCGCTATAGACAAGTCCACAAGGCGCAACTCAGATTGACGAATGAGTATTCCACCGATGCTCTGCGCGAGCAGGTGCTGTCCTTCTTCGCTGAAGCGGAAGCACTGAAAAAGGTCGGATTTGGCAAAGTTGCATAGCCGAGAGTAGACCTTCACGTCTGTGAAATGTTGCGCGTCTCTTCCCTCCCGAGGGCCGGAGAAGGCTCCAAATGGATCCCTTCCACGGAATACCGTCACTGACGTTTGGAAAGACCCTCATCGGTGGGCGGAAGGACCTAAAAGATGGCGCGAGTACTGGTGGCACGGCCCAGATTGGATTGCTCATTCAAGCGTGGGACAGTCCCTGCTGAAGAAGGCGCCCCTTTAAACAACGTGTTGTCATTGTTTGGGACTTTTATCGACAACCTCGAAAATCACTTCAAAGCATGTGGCTGGGAAGTCAGTTCGGACAAAAGGCCCCTTTGGCAATTCGAACTCGAACAGCTGCAAAAAGCCGCCAAATCGTTCGATCTGGTCTTTTTTCCCCACAAGTTGGCTAGTCAATTCCCCATAGGGCCCAATACTCTTTACTATAAAACTACCCCTATTCCGGAATTTCTGACCGTAGATCATTCGGGATGGGGTGCCTCACTTTCCTTCCTGCCGGTGGAGCCGGAATTCACACGGGAAACTCTGTCGTTCTATCGTGAGTTACAGAAACGAATCGATGCCAATCAATCCGTCTTCTCGCAGCCACCGTCGAGCCAGCATCTGTCGGCCGCTGATTATCTTCTCTTTGTCTGCCAGGTGCCGCACGACGAGACAATTCAATACCATTCCAAGGTGACCGTGGAAGAAGCCTTGGCCGCCGTCATAGCTTATGCCGAGAGGAGAGGACGCAAACTTTTGGTTAAAGGTCATCCGGCAAATCGGAAGGCGATGGCTTTGTTCAAGGCGATGACCGAAGACAGCAAGGCTGCGACCTGGGTCGATGATACCTCCATACACACCTGCCTTGCCGGCGCAGAGCGGGTCTTTATGGTCAACTCCGGTGTTGGTTTCGAAGCCATGCTCCATGGCAAGACGGTCGTGCATTTCGGGAATGCGGAATACTCCAACGTTCACTTGCGGTCTGCACCCGATGCCGATGCCATTCAGGCACTTGAGAACGAGCGTGTAAGCACGGAAACGATGGCGGCGTTCCTCCACACGTTTTTCAAAAACGCGATTCGTTACGACGATCCCGATACCTACGGCAAAGTGCTTGGCAAATACATGCGCAACCAACAGGCGACTGAACACCTTCCGCCGCCCGTAACGGGGCTATGATCGGGCGGATTGCAACGCTGCGACGTCTTTGAAAAATTGGCGATTGGCGTTGCGGCACTCATCGAGCGCGGCCGGATAGGACTGCGCGAGATCTACGAATTTTTTCCAGCTTTCCAGGCGGCAGATGACGGGGGGATGTGCGAACCTGTAGACTTTCGACATGGCCGGGATGACGACGACCCGCCGCCCGAGGAGGGTGGCCCAATAGGCGCCGTGATAGGAGTTCGTGATGACGATCTCCGCTGAGCCGAGGAAGCGGACGACCGCACCCAGATCGTCTCCCGCATTGGTCAGGCGCGGAAAGTCGCCTATCGGCAGTGGAATTCTCTTGTGCTCATAGACGCAGATCTCGGTATTCACGGGATACTCCGCATCGAAAATGTCGGACATGCAGCTTACGCACGGTACCCAGCGATGGCGTGTGCCAAAATCGCGTACACCGACGAGATCGAAGGCATCGAGATAAGCTGGAAAGTCGCCATCGTAGGGCTGCACGAAACCACCACTGCGATCGACATTCTCCGACTCGCCTATGCCCCATGCGACGAGTGTGCGCGCCTCGGCTCTCCGAGCCGCGAGTCTTTCCATATGGGGGTGAAACGTCTTTGCGATCAAGCCACCGCCGCCGACGACGACATGGGGAGCGAGCGTCAACTTTTCACTGTCCAGAATGTCGGCCTCGCCCGCCGGCAGCGAAAAATAGCGGACTGGCGCGCAGTGCCAGTCGCCAACGTTGGTCGCATCGCGGCGGAAAATATTGGAAGCCGTCATGGCGCGGTCCGGCGAGCGTCGAAGACATAGACGCGCTCTCGCCTATCTGTGCTTGGTAAGATAGCCGTCAGGTCGAAGCCGGCTGCGACGGCGGTCGATACGAGCGCCGCCGACGTCAGGGCGTTGAGCCAGCCATGAGCGGCACGATCGCGCCCCGCGTCAAGATCTGCTGGACAATAGGTTGCGATAAGACGGGACCACCGCGCCGCAAGCTTCTCCAGCAGTTTTGCCGGCTCATAGATGTATTCCAGAACACCGAGCATGGTCACGACGTTTGCATCAATGTCTGGTATCTCACCATTGTTCAGATCACATACGATTGTCCGTTCGTCTCGCGCGACGATGTCTGAGGGCTGATAGGTGATGCCGCTTTCCAGGAATTTCTCCAAATCCATCTTGCCGCAGCCGAGATCCAGGACGCCGCTCGGCGGACTGACAAGAGCGGCCACAATCTTTGCGCGCTCGGACCATGATGCCAGAAGATTGTTCCTGTTGGACCATCTCTCGAAATCGCTCGTGCGGCCGCGCACCAGGTTCTCGGTTCGTGCCCTGCGCTCGGCAGGCGCCAGGTCGCGAAACGCGCGGTTCTCCGCGTCATCGTCATCGGATCGGCCGAGACCGAGCGCCTCATCGATCTCCGAAATGCGGGCGCGGCGGCGTTGCAACAGCGTCAACGCCTGTTCGGTGCCGCTGGCGACGCTTGTCTCCCGGCTCGCCTGAAGATGCTCTATGACCGGGATGACGGGTGGCGAATAGGTCCGGTCGAACACGCGGCACATTTCAGGCGGCAGGAAATCGACTGCGAAGCCGGGAGCAGCGCCCTGCAGGTTGGCCAACACGACGTCATGCAGGCTGTGCTGGTCCCAGGCTTCGGGCTTAGTATCCTGATCGGCACACCAACGGTCCAGAAAAGCCTGCGCGCCGTCCGTATCATTGATGAGAATGGTTCCACTGATGAAATTCACACCGTGATGTCCGGCTACAGCGCAATCCCCATCATAGCCTCTGAGGTAGGGCCAGGGGTCGGCGTGAACGACGGCATCGACGTCGAGATAAAGCAGCGGTCCAGTGAGTTCGCGTCGCCGGGCAGCGAGAAAATGCGGCTTGCGACGTACATTGCCGAGCCAGTCCCCGGTGTCGTCGACCGCGGACAAGGCCACCGGCAGCCCGAGATTGGCAAGCGAGCTCATCAACCTCGTCGCTTCTCGTTCGTATCGCGTGCCGCGGGTATAGTAGGCGACAATCGTCCCCGGCCTGTCGTCAAACGCGCGCGGCGTCCTGGCTGCGAGCTGATCGAACCACGAACGCTCCGCGCCGTAGCCCCAGCCTTGAACGACATCAAACAGTTCCGGCGTCAGACGAAACTGTCGGACGAGCCGTTCCGCAGACGCTTGCGGCAGATCAGCGAAAGAGGGTGGATCGACCGCCGCCGTATTGAGTTTGGTTACCTCAGCGCCACAAATGAAGGAGCGCAGATCGTCGATCACCTTATCGGGCGACCGCAGAAGTTCGCTATGCCTGACAATAAGCATTGACGGGTTACGCTTCGCGATTCCGCGTAGTAGCGCTGCGATATGTAGAAGCCCTGGCTCGCTTAGGGTGGCGACACCGTGGTCGGCGATGTGGAGGCAATGATCAAACGAATAGCGGTAATTGCTATGCGTTCGGCCGACCTTGCTCACAAGCAGGGTTCGAGGGTCCTCGAGCAGAACGATTACGCGCACATCCTGCCTGACATCGATCACCTTGCCAACGCTCGACATGTTTCCGGGGAAGGACGAAAGGGCACCGGACTGCTGGAGTTCCGGTCGTTGGACCATGCGAGAGAGCGGCTGATCGTCGAAGAATGGAAGATTTTCCGGGATGGCTCTTCGGATCAGATCATTGAACTTCGGCATAGCTTCGAAAGGAAGCCCGAAAACCGCGATCCAAGGGGGAGATGACGTATTTTGCAATGCCGCGTCCTGTAAGTCCTGGACACTTTCGGGGCGCCCTTTTTATGCTGGCACTCCTTAACACAGCGCAATTTGGTGTCAATCTCAGCGCAGCTATTGCGCCAAGAGAGCCGTTGCCGACAGTCTCGCAGTGAGCATGCCCAAACAGTTGGTTTGCGCCCGAGAACGCGTGGCATTGCGCTGTTTTAAGCCGGCTTAAGTGCGTTGATCCCGTAGCTGGCACAGTTGATTGATAACCATCGCTCCGTAATCCGCATTGGCGTGTGTGGCATCGCCACCATAAAGGTCAGCGCGCAAAAAACCGTCGATTGTAATAGCCTCTTTCGGCGCAGGGATAAATTCCAGTCTGCTCTTGGCGCAATGCGCGGCGAGGCAAAGCATTTCCAGACGCCAGAGCTTTGCGCGTATTGCAGCCGGTGTTACGCCAGATTCCTCAACGTTGTGGCCCCGATAGTTTTTCAATTTCGAACGAATGAAATCATTGTCTCCTTTTACAGGGGGCGTTGCCAGCACCACGACCTTGGCCGTCGTTGCTTGTGTGATTTTGCGAGTGAACGTGTCGGTGCTAACGGTGGCCGCGAATTGTTGGTGGAGGGTGGAGTAAGGGACTATCTCTCGCGTCAAATCCGGTTCCACGCGGTTGCCGGGTTCGAAAAAATCAAAGGGCTGCTCATGTTGGATCAGGCCAAAGATATTGTGATAGGTTCCCATCCAGGTGATCGCGATAATATCGGATGGTCCTGTTGCTGCCGCATTTTCGATTGCTTGGGGAACGGTGATATCTCCGGGACCATCATCGCGTTTGGGATTTTTAACCCAAGCCGCGCGGAAATCGTCCAAGTCAGTCGCAGCCTTGGCTATCGCCGCAGTGTGGCTGGAACCGAGTACCAGTATCTTTCGTTCCATTGTGCTCCCCTAAACCCGGATGCAGGTAGCAGTTGGCGGGTTGAACCGCAACTGCTTGTCAAAGCGTGGCGGCCGAAGCCGCCCAGTTGTGGCATATCGCCGACTCTGATGCGGGTGTTATCCCCGGTCCAGCGCGGCCTCGTCGCATTCGACTTCGACGAAGCGGGCGGCCGCCAGTTCGAACGCAGAACGATTGGGTTCGGCGGTCTCCACCTGACGCGGTATTTCGCCCTCAAGGCTGGCAGCATGTTTTAGGAACAGACGCATCACATGCGATACACCTTCCTCCGTCACGTTGCGGAGATCCTCGGCGTAGTAGCGCCCGCGATTATATGCGCCCGTAATGATCTCGAAGGACGGGAAATAGTGAACGTTCCGATGTCCATTCGTTAGTTCCTGCGCTGCCACGCGAAGCACGGATTTGGAGTAGGTGGTTGCCGTCAACACATGTTCGTCGGCAGCAGCCGTCGCCATCAGCGGCACCGGCGAGACGGTCAACACGATTTGCGCCTGCGGGTTGATCCGAGCGATATACGCGATCACGCTTTCCATGTCGGCGATGACGTCGCCGACCGTTTGATTGTAGAACTCGTACCGGTCCGGATCGAAGGTTCCGCCCTCGACCCCGGGGCAGAGAGGAAATACAGCTCCGTCTTCGCGGGAGCGCCAGCATTCCGTCAGCCCGAGGGTGAAGACGAAAACGTCCAGGGTCTCGAACATCCGCTTTACGGCCTTGAGATGCATCCTCCGGTCCGCTTCCATTTCGGCCGCCGAGGCGAAATTGCCCGGCTGGACTGCGGGCCGAAACGGGTCGCGCACGGTGCCGTCCGCATCGATCCATGGCACTTCGACCGGGCTGAATTGCCCTTCGGCGCGCTCGATCAACTGCTTCAATTGTCTGGCTGTATAAATATTTCCATAGCGCCCGGAGAACGTGCCGTAATTGTGCGCAGTCCTGATTTCCTCTGAGATCAGCGGGTGACCCGCTTCCGCTACGTAGTAGTTGAAACCTGAAGCCTTGAGGTGACGCGCAATGTGCTGGGCGAAACAGCTTCCCGCGGTAGCGACTCGAGTTTGCGGCCCGATTTTGAGCGCAAACCTGCTCACGGGGTCCACATTCCCCATGTCCGGAGCAGCCACGGCTCGTCGCCAAAAGGCGTTATCTGGAAGCTGACGGTAGGGATGTTCCAATTTGGTCATTACTGATCTTTCTGCAACTTGTGGTCAGTTCGTCAGCATTGCTGCGATTTGATCCAGAACGAGGGCGCCATAGGCGGCATTGGCGTGGGTGGCATCGCCCGCATAGTAGGCGCGATCAAGATAACCGCCGGCGTCGCGCGTGCCCGGCGGATTAGATAGCAAGGTTACTCTCGCCTCGGAGCAAAACTTTGCCAGGGCCCTGTCTTGCAATTCCCAAAGCTTCAGGCGCAAGGGGGCGGGTGACACGCCAATATCCGCGATTCCGGCTTTTCGGAAATATGTGTCCGCACCTCCCAGGATATGCGCTTCATCTTCCTTGGGCGCTGGCGCCGAAAGACAAAACATCGGAGCAGCAGATGCCTTTGCAATACGGCAAAGCTGTCTGCCATGGCCTCGCTTAAGGTTGCCAAACATGAACGAATAAGCGGTCGCATAGGGGATCAGCTCCTCGTAGGTATCCTCCGGCAAATCGGCGAAACCCGGGATCATGATATCGAACGGCCGCGGATGGCGCATGAGCCCCATGATGTTGTATTCGTTGCCGCGGAGCGTTGTGACCAAGGCATCATCGCCGCGCAGGTCAGCAGCTGCAATCAGCAGGTCGGGCAGATCGATGTCACCGATCTTTGTACTGTTTTTTTCCGTGCTCAGCCGCAGCGCAACAAATTCGAACTCTCCCGTATGACCGGCAATTGCATCCGCGGCGGCCTTGATCGCATAGACATGACTGTCCCCAACGATCAACACCTTACGCTTCGTCATTTCCCACTCCCAAAGGCGCTCGACTGACCTTAGGCCGCGCCGACAAAGGTCGGCAAGCGAAACATGGGTCAGCATACAAGACTTCAAAGGCCTCGTTACAGCATTTTGCCAGCGGGGTCCAAGCCTTCGGTGTATCCAATTTTGGCTAAGTTTTAATTGCCATGCACAATGACTGGCTGTAACAGACGGTGCATCGTTCGTCCTCTGAAAGGCGCCACTCTTGATATTTGAACGTTTCGACATTCCCGACGTGCTTCTCGTCAAGCCCAGGAAATTTGGCGATGCGCGCGGATATTTCATGGAAACGTTCCGCCAATCGCTGTTCGAAGAACAGGCAGGCCCAGTTCGCTTCGTCCAGGATAATCAGTCGCTTTCGGCCGACGTCGGCACCGTTCGCGGTCTTCATTTCCAGCTGTTGCCACACGCGCAGGGAAAGCTTGTCAGCTGTATTGCCGGCGCAATTCTTGATGTCGCTGTCGATATTCGTGTCGGCTCACCGACGTATGGCAAGCATGTTTCTGCCGAACTGACGGCCGAGAATGGTCACCAGCTATGGGTTCCCGTCGGATTTGCCCACGGCTTTTGCACATTGGAGCCGATGACGAAAGTCAGCTATAAGGTTACGGACTATTATAGCGCCGAGCATGACCGCGGATTGCGCTGGGACGACCCGGAATTGGGTATTGACTGGCCTGTGACTGCCGGAAAAGCGGTCCTTTCCGCCAAGGATAAAAACCAGCCGGGGTTTCTCGGGCTGGATGCATATTTTACATATCAGAAGCCAATCTAACCCTCTTGGGCTGCAGAAGCCGGTAGATCTTTCAATTTCCAGATAGGCAATCAAATGCGTGTGCTTGTTACCGGAGGGGCTGGCTTCATAGGTTCAGCCGTCGTTCGCCATCTCGTCCTGAACAAGGGCTACGAAGTCCTGACGGTCGACAAGCTGACTTACGCGGGCACGTTGACGTCCCTTTCCAGCCTGGACAACCAATCCAACCATCGCTTCCTGCAGGCCGACATTTGCGACCGGCAGGCGATCGCCGAGGCGTTTGACAGCTTCCGCCCCGACCGCGTGATGCATCTGGCCGCGGAAAGCCATGTCGATCGGTCGATCACGGGAGCCGGCGACTTCGTGCAAACCAATGTGGTTGGCACGTTTACGATGCTGGATTGCGCCCGTCTCTACTGGCAATCGCTGGAGGGGTCACGGCGCGACGCCTTCCGCTTCCTTCACGTATCCACCGACGAGGTGTACGGTTCGCTCGGCGACGAAGGTCTGTTCACCGAGACCACGCCTTACGATCCAAGCTCGCCCTATTCGGCCTCCAAGGCCGCGTCCGACCATCTTGCCAAGGCGTGGGCGCGCACCTATGGCCTGCCGGTCGTGGTATCAAACTGTTCGAACAATTACGGGCCGCATCACTTCCCGGAAAAGCTCATTCCGCTCGTTATTCTCAATGCGCTCGAAGGCAAGCCGCTTCCTGTCTACGGCAACGGCGCCAATATTCGCGATTGGCTCTATGTCGAGGATCATGCAAGGGCGCTGGACCTGATCGCCGAACGCGGCGCGATCGGTGAGACCTACAATGTCGGCGGCCGCAACGAGCGGCGCAATATCGATGTTGTCACCCGCATCTGCGAACTGATGGATATCCATCATCCGCAAGGTGCGCCGCACGCGCGTCTGATCACCTATGTTACCGACCGCCCCGGGCACGATGCGCGCTACGCCATCGACGCGACCCGACTCGAGAACGAACTTGGGTGGAAGGCCGAGGAAGATTTCGACAGCGGCATCGAAAAGACGGTCAAATGGTATCTGGAGAACCGGTGGTGGTGGGAGCCGTTGCGCCACGGCTATGACGGTTCACGTCTCGGATTGCTGGATCCCGCACAAAAGAGCTCGCTATGACGGCGCGAAAACGGCTTCTGGTCACGGGGCGCGAGGGGCAGGTGGTGCGTTCGCTTCTGGAACGGACCGCCCTTCACAACGACATTGACATCCTGGTCGCCGGCCGGCCGGAATTTGATCTGAGCGCTCCCGCATCGCTTGCAACCGTGATCAAGAGCGCCCGGCCTGATCTCATTGTCTCGGCCGCGGCCTACACGGCCGTCGACCAGGCAGAGGCCGAGGAGGAATTGGCAAGGATCATCAACGCGCAGGCCGCAGGTGTGATCGCCGAGGCCGCACAGGCATTGCAGATCCCGGTCATCCACCTTTCCACAGATTATGTCTTCGACGGTAGCAAGATGTCCGCCTATGTCGAGACCGATCCTGTCGCTCCCGTCAGCGCCTATGGACGCACCAAGCTGGCTGGCGAGGAATCTGTTGCAGCGGCAACCGATAATCACGTGATTTTGCGCACTGCCTGGGTGCACAGCCCGTTCGGGAAAAATTTTCTGAAGACCATGCTCCGGCTGGGCGAAAGCCGCGACAGCGTGAATGTCGTTGCCGACCAGTTTGGTACGCCGACCTCGGCGCTCGACATCGCCGATGCGGTGATTGCGATCGCCCGAAATCTCCTGGCAAGCGGGTCGCCCGAACTCAGAGGCGTCTTCCATTTGACAAATTCTGGGCGAGCCAGCTGGGCCGATTTCGCGGAAGAGATTTTTCGGATCTCTGCGGACCTCGGTGGGCCGGTTGCAGCGGTTGGACGCATCCCGGCAAGTGAATATCCCACTCCCGCCCGGCGCCCCGCCAACTCGCAGCTCGATTGCACCAAGCTCGCTGCGGTTCACGGCGTACGGATGCCCGACTGGGCGCATTCGACCAAGACTGTAGTGACCCGCGTCGTACAGCCGCTCGCAGCTTCAATTTGACCGGAGACGTAAAGTCATGAAGGGTATTATCCTCGCAGGCGGCAGTGGCACCAGACTACATCCGATGACACTGGTGACATCCAAGCAGCTTATGCCTGTCTATGACAAGCCAATGATCTACTATCCGCTGTCGACGCTGATGCTGGCAGGGATCAGACAGATCCTGATAATTTCGACACCGCACGACCTGCCGCACTTCCAGAGGCTTCTGGGCGACGGGACACAATGGGGTATCGAGCTATCCTACGCCGAACAGCCCTCGCCGGACGGCCTGGCGCAGGCCTATATCATCGGTGCCGATTTCGTCGGCTCGGACCCTTCATGTTTGATTCTGGGCGATAACATCTTCTACGGACACGGCATTACCGAGCTGTTTGAGAGCGCCGTCCGCCGCGCGCAGGGCGCAACCGTCTTCGCCTATCACGTCAACGATCCGGAGCGGTATGGCGTGGTCGACTTCGACAAGGACATGAAGGCGGTTTCGATAGAGGAAAAGCCCGCTGTACCGAAGTCGAACTGGGCGGTGACGGGCCTTTATTTCTACGATTCCGACGTTGTCGAGATTGCGGCCAACTTGAAGCCGTCGGCGCGCGGCGAACTTGAGATCACTGACGTTAACCGCACCTATCTGGAGCGGGGAAAACTCAGCGTCGAACTCATGGGCCGCGGTTACGCATGGCTCGATACGGGCACCCCCGACAGCCTGCTGGAGGCGGGAAACTTCGTTGCGACTCTCGAGCGCCGCCAAGGGTTCAAAATCTCCTGCCCAGAGGAGATCGCGTTCATTCGGGGCTTCATATCCCGGGAAGAGCTGCTGCAAATCGCCAAGAAGCACGGCAAAAGCACCTATGGCCAGTACCTGATGCAGAAGGTGTACACGCAGACCCCAAAACTTCGATGACCTCGCGACGCGTTCACTGCCAGACCACCACATCGCGAGGGACCGAGCGGATGCCGGTTTGGAGTTCTTCGCAGGCGTAAAAGCCTTTGCGCGGGGGGGGTATCTCGCGTTGATATTGTTTGCTCCTTTCGGCTTCCGAAGTGCATCTCGATTACATGTCGGCAGAACGGTCGTTGCGCACGACTGTGACGCTCTCGCGCGTCAGTTGTTTCGCCCTCTAGCCAATCATTACATGCAGTAGTCGAACTTCGCCGACCGAGCTTCAGGTTCGGGCAAGCCTGTTCACTCATAAATTGTTCTGATGAGCGGCGACGCTTGATTTTCGATGTCTGCCTGCGCTTCGGGGCACGCCCACCGGTGAGCGGTTGTCGAGAATCTGGCTGATATTTTCCCGTGGCTGGCAGCAGGGAAAATGATCCAGGCGGTGGAATAGTATAAAGGGCTTCATGCATGACTTCGACGATTCCTTCGCTCAGCGCCAGCCAGATCCGGTCACTCACGACGACGGCCATCGCAGCCTGGACCACCGAAGACATTGCTGCGCTGTCTACGACGCAGATCAGGGCCCTTTCATCGACCCAGGTCGCAGCCCTCGAGACGGAGGACCTTGCGGCCTTTTCGACGACGCAGATCCGCGCGATATCAGCGGCGGCTATCATCAGCCTAAGCCTGGACCAACTGGCCGTTCTGACGACGGACAAGATCGAAAGCCTGATCACGACGCAGGTCGCCGCCCTCAGCACCAAGCAGGTCGGTGGGCTGGATTCGGCACAGGTCGAGGCCTTGACCTCCTTGCAGGTTGCCGCCTTGAGCTCGGCGCAACTGCAGACTTTGACCACCGATGAAATAGTGACGCTGTCGACGGCCGACATCGCGGCGATCACCTCGACTGCGATAACGGGGCTTTCCACCGACAATATTGCGGCGCTCAGTACCGCCCAGGCGGCAGCTCTGAAGACGAGTCAGGTTGCGGCGTTGAAGACAGCCCAGGTCGCAGCCCTGACATCCGGGCAGCTCGCGGCGCTGACCACCTCGCAAATCGGCGCCTTGAGTTCGGGACAAATCAGGGCTCTGTCCAGTGAGGATATCGCCGCTCTCTCCACCAGCCAGATTGCCGCGCTGAACGCGAAGACGGTCGCAGGACTGACCTCCATGCAGATCGTCGCCTTGTCAACCGATCAGGTGGAGGCCTTGACGTCGTCGCAGGTGGCGGCCCTGAGTGCGACGCAACTTGCCGCACTGGGCGCGGACGACGTGGTGACGTTTTCGACCGCTGATATTGCGGCGATCACCTCGGCAGCCATAACGGGACTGTCCACCGGTAGCATCGCGGCACTGAGCTCGGCCCAGGCCGCGGCCATGAAGACCAGCCAAATCGCCGCGTTGAAGACGAGCCATATCGCGGCGCTGACGTCAGGGCAGGTAGCAGCGCTGACAACGGCGCAGATCGGCGCCCTGAGTTCGGCGCAAGTCACGGCGCTGTCCACCGACCGAGTTGCCGCTCTCTCGACGGACCAGATTGCCGCTCTCAGCGCCAAGGCGATTCCGGGACTGACCTCTGCGCAGCTCGATGCCTTATCGACCGATCAGGCAGCGGCCCTGACGACTTCCCTTGTCGCCGCCATGAGCTCGGCCCAGATCGCTGCACTGGACGCGGATGACATTGCAGCCTTCTCGACTGCCGATATCGCGGCGATCAGCTCGTCTGCCATAACAGCGCTTTCCACCGACAGTGTCGCTGCACTCAGCACCGCCCAGGCAGCAGCGCTGAAGACGAGCCAGGTTGCGGTGTTGAAGACGAGCCAGATAGGCGCCCTGACGTCCGATCAGATCGCCGCGCTGACCACTTCACAGTTCAGCGCCCTTACTGCTGCGCAAGTCAAGGTTCTCTCGAACGACACCATTGCGGCTCTCTCCACCGGCCAGGTCGCCGCCTTGAGCACGAAGGCGGTCACCGGTCTGATACCGGCGCAGGTCGATGCCTTGTCGATCGAACAGGTCGAGGCTCTGACATCATCCCAGGTTGCGAGCCTCGGCTCGACGCAGATTTCTGCTTTGAGCGCGGCAGATCTGGCAACCTTCTCGACGGCCGACATCGCGGCGATCAGCTCGTCTGCCATAACCGCACTTTCCACCGGGATAATCGCAGCGCTCAGCCCCGAGCAGACGTTGGCCCTGAAGACGAGCCAGATCGCGGCGTTGAAGACAAGCCAGATCGCGGCGTTGACGTCCCAGCAGATTGCAGCCCTGACCACGTCGCAGGTCAGCGCCCTGAGTTCGCTGCAGGTCACGGCCCTGTCGAGCGACAGCATCGCCTTGCTGGACACTGACCAGGTTGCCGCCCTGAGCACCAAGGCGATTGCGGGGCTTTCCTCCACGCAGATCGATGCCTTGTCCACCGCGCAGGTCGAGGCTTTGAGCTCGTCTCAGATTGCGCACCTCAGCGCGACGCAGATTGGCGCCTTGAGTGCGGCAGACCTGGCGACCTTCTCGACATCCGAGGTGGCGGCGATCTCACCGGTCGCCCTGTCCGGGCTATCCAGCGATGATATCGCGGCTCTCGGCACCGAGCAGGCTGCGGCCCTGAAGACGAGCCAGATCGCGGCACTGAAGACAGCCCAGGTCGCGGCGCTGACGTCCGAGCAGATCGCGGCGCTGACCACTTCGCAGATCGCCGCCCTCAGTTCGGCCCAGATAGCGGTCCTGCCCAACGACAGCATCGGTGCTCTCGCCACAGACCAGATCGCCGCCCTGAGCACCAGGGCGATCGCCGGTTTGACCGCATCGCAGATCAATGCCTTTTCCACCGCCCAGGCTGCGGCTCTCACCTCCGCGCTTGTCGGTGCCATGAGCTCGAGCCAGATACAGGCACTCTCTTCCGATGACATTGCGACCTTCTCGACGGCCGATGTCGCGGCTATCAGCGCTGCGGCCCTGTCCGCACTTTCGACTGGCAACATCGCGAGCCTCAGTGCCGACCAGGCGGCGGCTCTGACGGCAAGCCAGGTGGCGGCACTGTCTTCCAGCCAGATCGCCGCGCTGACCACCGACCAGATCGCCGCGCTGACCACGGCACAGGTTGGCGCCCTCAGTTCGGCACAGGTCGCGGCTTTGTCCGACGAGAGCATCGCCGCGCTCGACACGGCGCAGATTGCCGCCCTGAGCACCAAGGCACTGGCGGGCCTGAGCTCAACCCAGATAGGCGCCTTGTCCACCGAGCAGGTCGAGGCATTGACGTCGACCCAGGTTGCAAGCCTGAGCGCGACGCAAATTGCCGCTCTGGACACGCAGGACCTCGCAACCTTCTCGACGGCCGACATCGCGGCGATCGGCTCGTCGGCACTGTCAGGGCTGTCCACCGGAACGATCGCCGCGCTCAGCGCTGAGCAGGCGGCGGCCTTGACGACAACCCAGATGGCAGCGCTGTCTTCCAGTCAGCTCGCCTCGCTGACGTCGGGGCAGCTAGCCGCGCTGACCACGTTGCAGATCAGTGCATTGAACCCGACCGCCATATCGGGACTGTCGAACACCAACGTGGCAGCGCTTTCCGCAGATCAGATCGCCGCCTTGAGCACGCTGGCGGTCGCAGGCTTGACGACCACGCAAATCGAAGCGCTGAATACCGACCAGCTGGACGTCTTGTCTTCTGCGCAGATCGGAGCGCTCGGCACGGCGCAGATTGCCGTTCTGAGCGCCGAGGATCTGGCAACCTTTTCAAATGACGATATCGCGGCGATCAACTCTTCTGCCATACCCGGCCTTTCAGCCGGCAATATTGCGGCTCTCAGCCCCGGCCAGGCTGCGGCCCTGACGACCGGCCAGGTGGCGGCGCTCTCCTCCGCCCAGATCGCGGCGCTCGATTCCAGCCAGGTCTCCGGCTTGACCCCGGTGCAGATCGGCGCCTTGACGTCCGCGCAGGTCGCGGCCCTATCGCCTGACGGCGTCGGCGCGCTCTCCACCGCCCAAATTGCCGCCTTGAGCGCCACGGCGATCGGTGGTTTGACCTCCTTGCAGATCAACGCGCTCTCCACCACGCAGGTCGAAGCCCTGTCGTCGTCTCAGGTGGCAGGCCTCAGCTCGACCCAAATGGCCGCTTTGAGCGCGGCGGACCTGGCCACCTTCTCGACCGCCGAGATCGCGGCGATCAGCTCGTCTGCCCTGTCCGGCCTTTCCACCGCCAACATCGCAGCCCTCAGCTCCGGGCAGACCGCAGCCCTGACGACCGGCCAGGTGGCGGCGCTGTCGACCAGCCAGGTCGCGGCGCTGGGTTCGACCCAGCTCGGCAACTTGACGACGGCGCAGATCGAGGCGCTGAGTTCGGCGCATGTCGCGGCATTGTCGACCGACGGCATCGGCGCGCTCTCCACGGCCCAGATTGCCGCGCTCAGCACCAAAGCGCTCACGGGGTTGACCTCCAGGCAGATCGACGCCTTGTCGACAGCGCAGGTCGAAGCTCTGACCTCCCCCCAGATCGCAAGCCTCAACTCGAACCAGATTGGCGCTCTGACGGCGGCGGACCTCGCTGCCCTTTCGACTGCTGAGATTGCGGCGATCGGCTCGTCGGCCATTTCCGGGCTTTCAACCGGCAATATCGCGGCCCTCAGCTCAGAGCAGATCGCCGCCCTGACGACAAGCCAGGTGGCAGCGTTGTCATCCGGCCAGATCGAGGCCGCCCAGCTCGGCAACCTGACGACCGTGCAGATCGGTGCGCTGAGCCCGACCGCCCTGTCGGGGCTGTCGACGTCCACCATCGCCGCACTCTCCACCGACCAGGTTGCCGCCCTGAGCACCAAGGCAATCGCGGGGCTTACCTCGGCACAGATCTCCGCATTCTCAACCGGCCAGATCGACGCGTTGTCTTCCACCCAGGTCGCCTCATTGGGATCGGCGCAGTTGGCGGCCCTGTCGAGCGAGGACATCGCGGCTTTCTCGACCGCCGATATCGCGGCGATCAGCTCGTCCGCCATATCGGGATTGTCCACCAGCAATATTGCGTCCCTCAGCCCCGATCAGGCGGCAGCCCTGACGACAAGCCAGATACCGGGGCTGACCTTCAATCAGATCAAGGCCCTGAGTTCCAGCCAGATCGGCGGCCTCGCCAGCGGACAGATCGGAGCCCTGAACGCAATACAGCTCGCGGCGCTGAGTACGGACACGATTGCCGCATTTTCCACGAGCCAGATTGCTGCCCTGAACTCCAAAGCGATCGTCGGGCTTACCACCGCGCAGATCGGCGCATTGACCACCGAACAGGTGGAAGCACTGACGGCGGCCCAGGTTGGAGGACTGAGCTCGGCGCAAATCGCGGCACTGACCACCGAGGACCTCGCGACCTTCTCGACCAGCGATATCGCGTCGATCAGCACGTCTGCCCTTTTCGGACTGTCGACGCAGGATATCGCCAGCCTGTCGAGCAACCAAATATACGCCATAACCACGACCCAGATCGAGGCAATGGATGCCGAGCGGATTGCTGCGGTGGTTTCGGCCTACCAGTCATTCTGACGGTGGACTGCGGGGCGGTGACCGGATGACATAGGGCGATGAGGGCCTGGCACTGTCCGGGGTGGACAGCGATCCATTGCCGGTGCGCTCACCGCCGCCGGCTGTCCAGATTTGACGTGAGCGGAGGCCAGTCGGCCTCCCTTCGTTCGTCCGGAGGACCGCATCGCTGCGGTCCTCCGCCGGGTTCGGTTTCAAGCTCGCGCCGGGGTCCTTGCCGGCACGACGGCATTGACCGCAACCGCGACGGCGATATTTGCGGCAAGGGCAAGCAGGCCGGTGTAGATGGAGAACGGTTCTCCACCCAGGCTGATCAGGTGCAGCGGCTTCCAGCCGGCATCCCAGACGAGGAAGGTGCCGCCGATGAAGCCGACGAACCAGCCGGCGAGCAGGCTCGGTGCACGGAACCAGTTGGTGTAGAGGCCGAAAACCAGGGCCGGAAGCGTCTGCAGGATCCAGATTCCGCCAAGCAATTGCAGGTCGAGGGCGAACTGTGTCGGCAGGAAGATGATGACCAGCAGCGCGCCCACCTTGACGACGAGCGAGGTCAGTTTGGCGACTTTGGCTTCGCCGGCATCGCTGACATTCGGATCGACGTAAGCCTTCCAGAAATTGCGGGTGAAGAGGTTCGCCGCGCCGATGCTCATTACCGCAGCCGGCACGAGGGCGCCGATGGCGATCGCGGCGAAGGCGAAGCCGGAGAACCAGCCCGAGAACAGTGTCCTGAACAAGGCCGGCACGACATCATTGGCGCTGTCGAGCTTCAGGCCGGCGGCATGGCCCATATAACCGAGCAGCGCGAGAAGGCCGAGCAGCAGCGTGTAGGCCGGCAGCAGGACGGCATTCTTGCGGATCGTCTTGCCGCTGTTCGAGGCGAAGATGCCCGTCAGCGTATGCGGATACATGAAGGCGGCGAGTGCCGAGCCGAAGGCGAGCGTCGCATAGGCGACATACTGGTTGCCGGCGAGCAGGAGATCACCCTTTCCCTTGGCCTGGAAAGCCGCGTCGGCCGAGGCAAAGACATTGGCATAACCGCCGAGCTTCGAGGGAATGAGCGCCACGGCTGCGATCACCACGATATAGATCATGATGTCCTTGACGAAGGCGATCAGCGCCGGGGCCCGAAGACCGGCCGAATAGGTATAGAGCGCAAGCACGATGAAGGCGATCGCCAGCGGCAGTTCGCCGTGCAGGCCAAGCGCCTTGAGCACAGCCGTCATGCCGACGAGCTGGAGAGCGATATAGGGCATGGTGGCGATCACGCCGGTTGCCGCCACCGCGAGTTCGAGGCCGCGCGAACCATATTGGCCGTGCACGACGTCACCGGCCGTCACATAGCCGAAATCCCTTGCCCGTTTCCACAGGATAGGCATGACCATGAAGACGAAGGGATAGACGACAATGGTATAGGGCAGGGCGAAGAAGCCGTAGGCTCCGACCGTATAGACGAGTGCCGGAACGGCGATCACCGTATAGGCCGTGTAGAAGTCGCCGCCGACCAGGAACCAGGTAATCCATGTGCCGAAGCTGCGACCGCCAAGGCCCCACTCGTCGATATGAGCTAGCGTCTCGGGCTTGCGCCAGCGGGAGGCGACGAATCCGAGAACGGTTACGAGGGCAAAGAAGAAGAGGAAGACGGCAAGCGCCGTGCCGTCGATATCAGTCGTCATGGCGCGTGCTCCGATAGGCGATAAAGGTCAGCGTGGCGGTGATCGGTACCCAGAGAAGCTGGTACCAATAGAAGAAGGGAAAGCCGAAGAGCGCCGGCTCGCGGACATTGTAGAGGGGTGGCCAAAGCAGGCCGATATAGGGAATGACGAGCAGCCAGAGCGCCGCCTTTTTCCGTGATTTTTCCATGTCGGATACCTCTCGGGCGCCAAATGTGGCGCCAGGTTGCAGTTGTCGGCGTGGAAGGTGGGGCTTGTCAGTCGCTCGCCGGGGCGAACTTGGTTCGGGCCGTCGCAACGGGTTTTCCGACTGAGCGGAAGCAGACGTAATGCATTTTGAAATCCTCCCAACGGCTCGCCTTGAGCCAGCCGTGGTGGAGTCCTATGGCGAGGGTTTTCGTCCGGCAAGATGGCGGGAATGGTGAAATAGCCGGGTCTACCCAGAAGTGGGTAGAGCCGATTTATCCCGCTTTGACGCCGATGCCGTGATCCAGCGCATAGCGGATCAAACCGGCGGTCGTTGCAATGCCGAGCTTCCTCTTGAGGTTCTTGCGATGGGTTTCGGCGGTTGCGGGCGTTATTCCGAGCGCCTCGGCCATCTCCTTGTTGCTCCGGCCGGAACCGATGAGGCCGAGGATGTCACGTTCTCTCGGTGTCAGGGAATGCGTGTCACCGCCGTTCTCGCGTTCCATGAGCACGTCGACGACGCCCGACGAGAAGTATGTGCCACCGTCAGCCACCGTCTCGATGGCGGAAACGATCTCGTCGCTGGAAACGTCCTTGAGGATATAGCCGGTGGCGCCACGCATCACCGACGACGAGATGTATTCCCGACTGTCATGCATGGAGAGCATGACGATTCGCGCGTCGGGTAGTTCCTTGCGGAAGAGCTCGATGGCGTCGATGCCGTTCAGCTTCGGCATGTTGATGTCCATAAGAACGACATGCGGCCGGACTTCACGACCAATATCGAGGCCGGTTTGCGCAAGGCCCGCCGTTCCTGCAACCTCGATATGATCGAAGGTTTCGAGCACCGCCTTGAGCCCGTCGAGCACCAGCAGATGATTGTCGATCAGCAAGACCTTGATTTTCGGACGCGCTGTCATGCGGCTTCGACCTCATCGTGCGGCTGCATATTGGCCGATTTCGGCATCATCGCCGTCAGTGTCGTGCCTGCCGCGTTGCTGTCGATCAGAAGCAGCCCGCGGAAATGCGCCATCCTTTCCTGCATGTTGCGCAGGCCAAGACCGTGCCCGCCGGGACTTGCCCCATTGCCGTCGCCGAAGCCCGCGCCGTTGTCGGACACCGTCATGCGTGCCCGTCCGTCCTCGCTCCAGAGTTTCACCGCAAGGCGGTCCGCGCCGGAATGCCGCTCGACATTGTTGAACGCCTCCTGAGCAACGCGATAAAGCGCCGTGCTGGCTCCGGGCTTGAGCCGGTCGATAAAACCGGAAGCCTCGATCTGCGTCGATATTCCCGTTCGTTCCTGAAAATTAAAACACAGTGCCTGAAGCGCTGCCGTCAGCCCCATATCGTCGAGCACGCGAGGGCGAAGATCATGGGACAGCCGACGGATCTCCTTGATCGCGCCGTTCAGCGCCTCGACGCCGCGGTCTATGGTCCGGGCGGCATCGTTGACATCGGTCCTGACCTTTCGGCCGGCGAGGTCCATCGCATAGCGCACGCCGACGAGATTTTGTGAAATGCCGTCGTGCAGTTCTCGGGCCAGGCGGGCGCGTTCCTCCTCCTGCGTGTCGATCACCCGCTGGGTCAGCGCCTTCAACTTGCCGTCGGCCATGCGACGCTCGTGAAAGGTAAGCAGCATGCAGGTGGTGAAAACGACGATGACTGCGGGAACGGCGATCAGCGCCACGATCACGAAGGTGCTTCTGATGCTGGCGCGCATGCTTGCATTCGCTGCCGCCGTCTGCGCGAACACGTCGTCGAGATATACGCCGGTTCCCACGACCCAGCGCCATTTGTCGAGGCTGACGACGAAGGACAGCTTGTCGGCCATCTGGCCGCTGGACGGTTTCTGCCATTTATACTGGTGCAGGCCGCCGCCTGCCTTTGCCGTGGCGATCAGCTCCGCGATTACCTTGTCGCCGTCGGGATCGGTCAGGTCGAGCCAGTTGCGCCCATGCCGAAAGCTCTGGCGCGGATGGACGATATTGTTGCCATCATAGTCGTAGGCGAAGAAATACCCATCCTTGCCGTAATCGAGCGACGTCAGGATCGCTGCGACCCTATCCTTTGCGGCCTGATCGTCGGCATCGGCGTCGCGGTATGTCGTCTGGATGGCCGAGAGGGCAAGGTGAATGAGGTTGAGGATTTCCGTTTCCTTCGCCTTCAGCATGTTCTGTTCGAACGTCGCGATATTCTCCTTTGTGAGATTTGCCGACTGCCAGGTGATGAAGGCCGTGATCGCCAGGATCGCAATCACGAGCGGCAAGATCGCCAGTGCTATGATCTGATGCCTTAGCGTCAAGAGACGTCCTCCCCATGGTTCCCGGCCGATTTCGCGCGGGGTCTCTCCGCGTCACGGACCGCCGAAATATCGGTCAGTAAGGCGTCAAGGAGCGGGCGGGGTCAAGTATGGCATGTGCCTCTTGTGGTATATCGTTTTCGTGAGATGAAACGTGCTCGGCGACAGCCGGCTGTGTCGCGCCAGCTCGACATGGTGCGAGGGGGCAGGCCAGCGCCGCGAGGACGCCGTCGGCGCACTTATCCGTAGGCTCCCGAAATCAGCAGAATGGCGCCCATCGCCATCATACCCAAACCAGGCCAGTTCCGGCTGACCCCGAGGAAGCCGAGCCCTTGTCTGGGCGGCTCCAGGGTGGGACTCGAGGCACCCTGAGCGGCCTTGTTCGGGTCACTCAGCCGCCGGCGAGTGATCGCTTCGCGGAACAACAACAGCAAGCCGCAGATAAACAGCGCGGCACCCGCAAAAATTGCCAGCATGGCAGCATCCTCCCGGTCACGCAGTATAGCGCATGCGCGCAGCGGGCGACACTGCGGCTGGCCGAGGCAATGTATTTCACCTCATGTTGATGCCGAATGCGTCCCGGTTTCCCGGCACCATTCCCTTAAGCCACGGTGCGATGCCACCAGTAGTCCATCGGCAAGATACATCCAATGCGATTTTTCGTTACAGGGAAGAGCTGATCTGATAGGTTGTATATGGACGAGCTCGTGTGGAGCAAGCCAGCCCCGGTATTGCCCCTTGCCATGCGGCAAGGGGCTTTTTGCAAATTCGGCGGTATCCGGGTCTTCGCTTCCGGGGCGCCGGCAATGCCTCTCCTTTGCCCGTTTGACGGGTATTGCCGCCGCGGTTTGAGTCGGGAAGCCGGTTCTTCCTCGGCAGCCGCAAGCGCGCGCCACGCGCCTCAGAGCACGCAGCCGCACCTCGCGGATCGGGCATAGGAAGCGAGCGCGGCCCGCTTGCTGCGACCGTCGCCGAGGAACGCGTCGATCACGGCGGCGACATCGCCGGATCGGTACCGCGCCCAATGGCCGAGGCCATGAAGGGCTGCCTCCTGACAAGCGATCGAGTCGAGGTCCAGAGTCCGGCGCATGACATCGATGGCGGTCGTGTGCAGCAGGTCGCAAGCCGGATCGTCCGGGAGCGCCAGGCAGGGGAACTCGTCCCACCACATGTAGCACACGCTGTTCAACGCCGCCGCGCCCGGTTCGTCGATGTGACAGAGGACGGCGGCGCAGCGCGGGGCAAACAGGTCGGCGAAGACGTCGGCGATCGCCTCGATGCAGCGCCGGCGCGCTGCCGTCGGCACGGAGGTACTGTAGAACCAGCCGTTGTCGCCCGACGCACTCGTGCTCAAGAGATAGGTGAAGCCCTGCGCGATCTGCGCGTCGGAAAACCCTTCGAGCGACGGTCCGGTCGACGAAAACAGCCGCGTAAAATAATCGATGGCGACGGATGGCTGCGGATCCCACCAGGGCGGGTCGTCGTCGAAGAACCATTGGTTGCCGTGCGGCCGGATCGCGGGGCCGAACGCGTGCTCGAGCCAGTCGTCGTAGTTCAGGTCTGATACAAAAGGCATGCCAGCCTCCCAGGCAGCCGCGATTCCAGCCAGGTATTTCTCTCACAACCTCGTCGCGAACGCCAGTGAGTTCCCGAAAGTCGCTTTCCACGGCGCGCAAGCACCCGCCGTTTGAGGGAGCTCCCGCTCGAGGGGGAGTTTTCCCTCCCCTCGCTGGGCAGGCCTGACGAGCGCAAGCGAGGCGATGAGGGCGGCAGGCTGAGCGTTTGTGGCTCGCCCCCATCCGGCGCGGAGCTTGTTCTCGGGCTTGCCAAAGGCAAGACCCGGGGGCGCCACCTTTCTCCCCGCGGGGGAGAAGAGGGAGCGTGTCGCGGCGTATGCTTTCTGTCGCATCATCTCAAACACCTTTGTCCACGCCCGGAAAATCCGCCGTGGTTTGCTTTAAGTCTCACTTGGCCGGGGCGCTGGAAAGTGCCGAGACTAAGGAATTTATATGACGCCTTCCAGCGCCCCGTTCGCGTGTTCGTCGACTGGCAACTCCGGTTTCTCTGCGGGGATGGCGGCACCTTTTTCCGGTACAGGGTGGCGCTCGACCGATGCCGGATTGCTCCGGTTCTGCGGCGCCACGAAAGGGAATTGCTTATCGCAAGCCCAGTCGCCGCTCCTCATGTGTGCCTCACAGGCACGCCCCGCCCTGTTTCAGGCGGGAGGGAAACCATTTTCTGCCAGTCCACCGGGTAAAGGCGCACGTCCTTCCTCCGCCCGGCACCGGTTCCGTCTCGCCGCGACGCCTCGCAGGGTAGCCGATGACGGAACGCAACGATCATGGCACAGGTTTCTGGGGTGGGGATGAGCGGGGAAACTGCGGGGGGATTTTGACGGTGCGTGCGCCGCAAGGGCTCAGGCTTCCGGCGGAATGACCTTTGCAGGGTTGAGGATGGCGTTCGGATCGAGGGCCGCCTTGATGCGGCGCATGACGTTGATTTCGGCTTCGCTGCGCGAATGATCAAGGAAATCGCGTTTCAGGGTACCGATGCCATGCTCGGCGGAAATCGAACCCTGGTAATTTTTAACGAGGGCGTAGGCGATCGCATCGATCTCGTGCAGCTCATGCTCGCCGGCAGCGTCGACCCAGACGGCCACGTGCAGGTTGCTGTCGCCGATATGGCCGAAGAAGGACACATGGGCGGCGGGAAAGCGGGCCCGTAATGCCGTGTCGCAGTCGGCGGCGAAATCGCCGAGCTGGCCGGTCGGCATGCTCACGTCGAGATTGACGAGGCCTGGCAGCAACTGGCCCATCAGATGGCCTTCGCGCACCGACCAGAAGGCGCGTGCCTCCTTCTCCGACTGGGCAATCAGCGCGTCGGCGAGCAAGCCGTCCTCGAACGCCTTGCCGAGGAAGGCTTCGAAGCGTTCCCTGTCCACGTCGCTGCCGGCGACGTCCTCTTCGATGATGACCGTGAAGGGAGGCGTCCTGTCGAAGAAAGCGAGCTTCAGGGCCTCGGCGTTGAAGCGGAAATAACGTTCCCACATGGCCTCGAACGCTGAAAGGCCGGGAAGATCGCGCTTGGCGGAGTTGAGCAGGGAAACGACATCGCCATAGGTTTCGAGCGCGCAGAGCGCGGTGAGACGCGCGGCCGGCAGGGGACGCAGGCGCAGGACGACGCGGGTGATGATGCCGAGCGTGCCCTCCGATCCAATGAAGAGCTGGCGCAGGTCATAGCCTGTGTTGTTCTTGGTCATTCGGTTGAGCGAGGAGAGCACCGTGCCATCAGCCAGGACGGCTTCGAGACCCAGAACATTGTCACGGGTGACGCCATGGCGGATGACACGGATGCCGCCGGCATTGGTGGCGAGGTTGCCGCCGATCTGACAGCTGCCGCGGGCACCGAGATCGATCGGCACCAGGAAGCCCCGGTCTTCCGCGGCGCGCTGGGCGACTTCCAGCGGCGTCCCGGCAAGCACCGTCATGGTCGCCGCGGCGGTGTCGATCTGCTCTATGCCCGACAGGCGTTCCAGCGACAGGGCGATGTCGCCGCTGCGCGCGTTGGCGCCGCCGGCAAGGCCGGTGAGGCCGCCCTGGGGCACGACCGGCTGGCGGTGGCGGTCGCAGATCCTGAGGGCTGTCGACACGTCTTCGACGCTCGAGGGGCGCAGGACGGCCAGCGGAAGGAACCTGCCGGTCATGCTGGCATCGCTGCGGTAGCGGTCGCCGATGCTTTCGCCGGTGAGCACCTTGTCTGCGCCGAGTGCGGCAATGAGATCCTCGATGATGGTCATGGTTCTAGTCCCCCTTCAAGCACGAAACGCGGCATGCGACGCTCCACGGTGCCACCACATCGGCTTCGATTCGCTTGGACCTTAGCGCTTATGGCTGGGTGTCCGAAAGCCTCGCCGTGGTCTCTCCTTGAAGTCGAGCGCTCGATGTAATACCTTAGTTCCCACAATCCTTACCCAGGTGAACGATGAGCGCGACAGTGACGACGAAGGGCCAGGTGACCATTCCGAAACCGGTGCGGGATTTCCTTGGGATCGTGCCGGGAACGCGGGTGGATTTCCAGCGGGCTGCGAACGGGACCGTGGTTTTGACGCGGGCTGACGAAGTACGGCCGGCAAGCCGCTTCAGCAAGTTGCGCGGCCACGCGGGCGAGGGGCTGAGCACCGACGCCATCATGGCGCTGACGCGCGGTGACGCGTGACGCTCATCGACACGAACGTGCTGCTCGACGTGGCGACCGACGATCCGGACTGGGCGGACTGGTCTATCGAGCAACTCGAAGCGGCTGCATTGCGCGGTCCACTGCTGATCAACGATGTCGTCTATGCCGAGCTTGCGGTGCGGTATGAGCGCATCGAACGGCTCGAGGCCTTCCTCGCCGAAGCCGGCCTCGACATGGCGGCTATGCCGCGTTCATCGCTGTTCCTGGCCGGCAAGGTGTTTCAGAAATACCGCAAGGCGGGCGGCTCGCGCGCCGGCGTCCTGCCGGATTTATTCATCGGCGCCCATGCCGCCGTCGATCAGTTGGACCTTTTGACCCGCGATACGGCGCGCTATCGAACCTATTTTCCAACGGTAAGATTGATCACACCCGATCGGTAGCTCGGCCGGGTGGCGATGGCCGGGCGTGGCCGCCCGGCCTCGCTGCTCAGATCATGCCGGCTTCCGGTGCGACGGGCTTCTCTTTCGGCTTGTAGCGGAAAGACCGCAGTGCGACGTAGAAGACGGGCGTCAGGAACAGGCCGAGGATGGTGACGCCGAGCATGCCGGAGAACACGGCGGTGCCGAGCGACTGGCGCATTTCCGCACCCGGGCCGGTGGCGATCATCAAAGGCACGACTCCGAGGATGAAGGCGAAGGCCGTCATCAGGATCGGGCGCAGCCTGAGCCGGCTCGCCTCGATCGCGGCGTTGACCGGGTTCATTCCGTCGTCCTGCGCCTGCCGCGCGAACTCGACGATCAGGATGGCGTTCTTCGCCGCAAGGCCGATCAGGACGATCAGCCCGATCTGCGTCAGGATGTTGTTGTCCAGGCCCCTGAGATGCACGCCGACCAGAGCGGCGAGGACCGCCATCGGCACGACGAGGATGATCGCCAGCGGCAGGATCCAGCTTTCATACTGGGCAGACAGCGCCAGGAACACGAAGATGACCGAAAGCGCGAAGATGAAGATCGCCGTATTGCCGGTGTTGCGCTCCTGGAAGGCGAGATCGGTCCATTCGAAGGCGGTGCCCTGCGGCAGGATCTGGGCCGCCAGTGCCTCCATCTTGTCGAGCGCGGTGCCGGTCGAGACGCCGGGCGCAGGATTGCCCTGGAGGGGTACGGACACATACATGTTGTAGCGTTGGACGAGAGCCGGCCCGGTCGTATCCCGGATATCGACCAGCGTTCCAAGTGGCACGAGGGCGCCGGTGGCCGAGCGGACCTTGAGGTCGAGGATGTCCTCGCGCTCCAGCCGGTACTGCTGGTCTGCCTGGGCACGCACCTGGTAGACGCGGCCGAAGGCATTGAAATCGTTGACGTAGGATGTGCCGAGGTTGATCGACAGCGTCTCGAAGATGTTGGGGATCGGTACGTTCAGCGCCCGCGCCTTGTCACGGTCGACCGCCAGGAAATATTGCGGGCTGGAGGCCGAGAAGGTGGTGAAGACGCCCGTCAGCCCTTCCGTCTGGTTGGCGGCGCCCATCATCTGAAAGGCAAGCCCGAGCGCGCGACGCATGTCGGAGCTCTCGCGGTCGACGATCTGCATCTTGAACCCGCCGGAATTGCCGATGCCGCGGATCGACGGGGGCGGCACGGCAATGATGAAGGCCTCCTGGATCGCCTGCATCGTGCCGTAGAGCTGGCCGATGATCTGGTTGGCGCTCTGCCCGTGTTTCAGACGCTCCTCGAAGCTTTCGAAGGGCGTGAAGATAACGCCGGAATTCGAGGCATTGGTGAAGGTCGCGCCGTTGAAACCGGCGAAGGCGACGGCATCCTTGATGCCCGGCACCTCGCGGATCATTTCCGTTGCCCTCTTTACCACCGCATCGGTGCGGGCAAGCGAGGCGCCGTCCGGCAGTTGCACGACGACGATCGCATACCCCTGGTCCATGGTCGGGACGAAGCCGCGCGGCACGATCTGCGCCATGTACCAGGTGCCCGCCAGCAGTGCGAAAAAGACAAGCAGGCTGGCGCCAAGCGCGATCTTCGTCGTAACGAGGTGGCGGACGACCCAGGAGTATCCGTGGGTCATCCGGTCGAAACCATTGTTGAAACCGTTGGCAAGGCCGCGGCCGATCCGCGTGAACGGGTTGCGCGTTTCGTGGTGTTCCCGATGCGGACGCAGGATAAGTGCCGCAAGCGCCGGTGAAAGCGTCAGCGAGTTGAGCGCCGAGATTGCCGTTGCCACCGAGATGGTGACGGCGAACTGCAGGTAGAACTGCCCTGAAATGCCGGGAATGAAGGCCGTCGGAACGAAGACGGCAATCAGCACGATCGAGATGGCGATGACGGCTGTGCCGACCTCGTCCATCGTCACATGCGCGGCAAGTTTCGGCGTCATGCCCTTGGCAAGATTGCGCTCGACATTTTCGACGACGACGATCGCATCGTCGACGACGATGCCGATCGCCAACACCAGGCCGAACAGCGTCAGCATGTTGAGCGAGAAGCCGAAGGCCAAGAGCAGCGCGAAGGTGCCGATCAGCGAGACGGGGATGGCGATGATCGGGATTAGTGCCGTGCGCCAGGACTGTAGAAAGACCAGCACGACGATGGCAACGAGAATGGCGGCCTCGAGGATGGTCTTGTAGACCTCGTTGATCGATTCCGAAATGAACTCGGTGGGATTGTAGACGATGGTATATTCGAGGCCCGGCGGGAAATCCCTGGACAGTTTTTCCATCGTCGCCTTGATCTGATCGGCCGCTTCGAGCGCATTTGTGCCGGGGCGCGAGAAGATGCCCATGGCGACGGCGGCCTTGCCGTTCAGATAGCTGTTGGTGACGTAATCCTTGGCGCCGAGCTCGATGCGGGCAACATCCTGCAATTGCACGAGGCGGCCGCTTTCAGTTGCCTTGACGATGACGTAGCGGAACTGGCGGGCATCGCTGAAGCGACCTTCGGTCGTCACCGTATATTGGAAAGCATTGGTGCCGGCAGTCGGCGGTCCGCCGATGGACCCGCCGGAGACCTGGACGTTCTGGTCGCGGAGCGCCTGCACGACGTCGCCGGAGGTCATGCCGTAGGAGGCGAGCTTTTCCGGATCGAGCCAGATGCGCAGGGCAAATTCGCGCTCGCCGAACAGGATGACGTCGCCGACACCATCGAGGCGCACCAGAAGGTCGCGGGCGCGGGTACGGGCATAGTTGGAGACATAGAGCTGGTCATAGCGATCGTTCGGCGACAGGAGATGCACGACCATCATCAGATCGGGCGAGCTTTTTGCAGTGGTGACGCCGATGCGGCGGACCTCTTCCGGCAGCCGGGGCTCAGCGATCGAGACGCGGTTCTGGACCAGCACCTGCGCCTTGTCGAGGTCGGTGCCGAGCTTGAACGTCACCGTCAGCGCCATCGAGCCATCGGCGGTCGAATAGGAGGACATGTAAAGCATGTCCTCGACACCATTGATTTCCTGCTCGAGCGGGGTCGAGACGGTGTTGGCAATCGTCTCGGCGTCCGCACCCGGATAGGCCGTGCGGATGACGATGGTCGGTGGTGCGATTTCCGGATATTGGGCGACCGGCAACTGGAAATAGGCGATGCCGCCGACGATCAAGAGGACGATCGACAGGACCGACGCGAAAATCGGCCGGTCAACGAAAAAATGGGCAAATTTCATTGGCCATTCTCCGTCGATGCGGCTTCCGGCGGCAGCGTGATCATCTTCGCGTCGACGACGACGCCGGGCCTCAGCCGCGTCAGGCCGTTGACGACGATGGTCTCGTCACCGGTCATGCCCTCGCGAATAACGCGGTAGCCGTAGAGCCTGGGCCCAAGCCGCACCGGTTTCGTGGTAAAGCTGCCGTCCTCGGCAACGACATAGACGACGCGCTGGTCCTGGTCGGAGCCGATCGCATCGTCCGGGACGAGGATGCCTGTGTAGGTGTTGGACGCGCTGACCTCGACGCGCCCGAAAAGGCCCGGCTGCAGCACGAAATCCGGGTTGTCGAAACGCGCCCGCACCCGCATCGTGCCGGTTTCCTGGTCGACGCGGTTTTCGGCGAAGTCCAGCTTGCCCTTGAATGGTTTTTCGCTGGAATCAGCGATGGTCACATAGACGTCGAGCGACCCGCCTCCCTCCTGCAGGTTGCTGCCCTGCTCGCGGGCCTGGCGGGCATAGCTGAGCAAGCGGCGTTCGTCGACGTCGAAATAGAAATCGATCGGATCAAGCGAGACGATCGTCGTCAGCGCGGTCTGGTCGGCCTGCACGAGATTGCCGACCGAAACCAGCCGGCGGTCGATACGGCCGGCCAGCGGAGCAATGATCTTGGTATATTCGAGGTCGAGCTCGGCCCTGGCGAGGCTTGCCTCCGCGCCGCGCAGGTTTGCCTGTGCCGACCGCAGCTCGCGGCGGCGGTCGTCGAGCGTCGAGATCGGGAGCGTGCCCTTCTGCACCAGCGATTCAGTGCGCGTGAATTCCGCTTCGGCAAAGACCAGCGTGGATTTCGCAACCTCAAGCGATGACGTGGCGACGTCGAGCGCGGTCTTGAAGGGACGCTGGTCAATGACGAAGAGCTGGTCGCCCTTCTTCACCATGGCACCGTCGGTGAAATGCACCTGGTCGAGATAACCGCCGATCCGCGAGCGGACGGTCACCTCGTCGACGGCCTCGAAGCGGCCGATGAATTCATCGACATCGACCACGTCGCGGACAACCGGCTTGGCGACCGTGACAACCGGCTTCTGTTGTTGTTGCGCTAACGGAGAGGTTGCGGGCAGAGCCGTCGAAAAAAGCAGTATCGCCGGAATGAGCCAGTGTCGTGCCATCTGTAAGTTCCCTTGGAGCGGATCAATCCCGTGGGGCGCACGGGGCGGTTCCTGAGAGCGCAGGTGGCCAAGCCTTGCCGGACGTCAAACTACTACAGGCAGTCGGGCACGGGTTTGGCCAAGCCGCGGTGGTCTGAAGATGCAATTGTTTCAAATCATTAGGCGCGTCGCCCGTGGAATTGGGACGACTTCGTTGCAGGGGCAGATTACAGCATTCGGTTATCGTGTCACCCCGAAAAAAACAGGCCAGGTGGCAGTCGAGCGCAAGCGCACGATAGCCCACGCACTTGCGCCGTTGATCGGACGCGCGCGTGGCAGTTTCGCAACGGTCGGCAGGAGGAGAGGCCTGATATAACGTCACCGCATTGACCGGCGGGATGCGGCCTGCCCAAGGGCGTGCTTCCGCCGGCTGGCCTGTCGGGGCAGCGAACTCTCCAGGGGGTGACGGGGAGGCGGCGCCTCAGCGCATCAATCGTCGATCCGAAATCCAACCTTGACGACCACCTGGTAGTGCGCAACCGCTCCATCCTTTATGTGGCCCCGAATCTGGTCGACTTCGAACCACTCGAGGTTTCTCATGGTTTTGGAGGCTCGCGAAATCGCCGTCTCGATCGCCTCGGTCAGCGAGACCTTCGAGCTGCCGATAAGTTCCACCTTCTTGTAGACATGGTCGCTCACGTTACCCTCCCGGTTTGCTCAATTGTGCATGGCTTCTGGGGCACTCTACGAGACTGCCGATGGACGTCATCGCGGGGACAATGCCGCAACCAAGGCGCTACCGGCATGAGCCTTCACAGCTCACTCCCACGATCCGGCAAGTGTTTGCCGTTGTCAAACGATCTGAGACGGGCGGGCCTTGGCCGGACGCAGTCCGAGCGCTTTCACGCTACGGACCGCGGCCGAATTTTATACTCATAGCGGCCTTCCGCCCTTCCGAAGAAGGGACCTCCACGGACGCCTCGATCCATGACCCTCCGGTTCTAAAAGCGGATATCCCATATCGAAAATCTGGCATCCAGCGACAGATCCTCCGGAAGGCCGATGTCGCGGCGCATCCGATTCGATAGGTTGGAGGTCTGGTTTATCGTTTGACGATGCCTCCAGACGGCCCGCAGCACGGCGCGCGCGGTCTTCCAGGCGCCGAAAGTCTGGCATAGTTCATCAACCGTTGCCGCAAGTGTATCTACAGCTAAAGCTTGCGATTTGCGCATGTCTTCTATCCCGGCGCATACCGCGGCCGGGTCCTCTTTTGAAGGTTCGGAAACGTCCGGTGCGGAGATGCGAACAGTCGCTCCGCTACCCGGTCACGTCAGGTCAAATGGGAAAGTGCCAATCGGCAGATCCGGGGCTTAAGCGCCCAGGGAGCAATATCGGCTTGGGCGAGATGCGCGATGCATCGATGCCGCCACAGCCGCTCCGCCAGAGAGGCGCATAATCACGAGAATGGATTTCATTGACGCCTCCTCTGATTTGAATTGCGAATGACGTGACGTTACACGAGACGCCGCAATCATCAAGTGCACAATTGCGAATTGCAGAAGGTCATGTGGAATTTGTTGCAGGCGGGCAACACAACAAGCGACGCTCTCTGTTTCACGGCGGGCCGGTCAAGTGACGGATTGTCCCTGCCGAGGGAGCGCGGCTGCGAAGCACGGTGCGCAAAACGCTCGACAATTGCAAGGTTAGTCCGGCCGGAACGTTTCCGCGCGCCCCAGCCGGTTAGGGTTGCGACGGTTCTTCCGACAGGTAGCGTCGTCCCTGAAAAGGTTGTGCCCCATAATCGCGATTGCGTCTATTAGTAGAATTACTGATCGCGGGGCACAACTGTGCGCATGATGCGGGGCAGCCGTCGTCGCACCACGAGGTGCGATGCACAGCGCCCAACGGCTACTACCCAAGGAAAATTTTATTAAACGCTAATGCAACCTCTCTGATTGGGGCTCCGGATGTGATACAATCGGGCCCAAGCACGGCGCCGGCGTGATGATGACAGGCCGGCCGATGTTTCGCCTTGGCGCAGAGTGGTTCTGCATGGGTGTTGAGAGAGCGTTTCCGCCATGCCGGAAGGAGTGAGCCCCTACGAGAAGGTGTTTGGATAACAGCTCGGATTGGGAGTCAAAAATGCTTCGCAAACTGTTTTTCACCTTGGCTGTCGCGACGTCGGTGCTCGCGCTCAACGGAACCGCATGGGCCGACATCACCATCCTCGTGCCGTCCGGCAGCGAGGGCGACGGGCTGAGGGCCGCGGCCGCCGATTACGCAAAGCTGAAGGGAACGAAGGTTGAGGCCGTTCAGGCGCCTTATGCCAATGTTTTCGAACAAGGCGCCAATGCGGGGTCCACCAAATCCGGTGTCTTCGATATCATACTGATGGACGACCCATGGATTCCATTCTTCGCCGAGAACGGCCACCTGGAGGACCTGACGTCCTTCTTCAAGAATGCCGGAATGGAGGGGCCAGACAGCGATTTCCTCTCGAAATCGTTGGCAATCTGCCGCAACCCCTATAATGCGGGCCCCTATGTGTGCCTGCCCTATGTGGGAAACGCACAGATGTTCTTCTATGACGCCGCCAAGTTCAAGGAAGCTGGCGTTGACGTGCCGAAGACCTGGGATGACGTGCTGAAGGCCGGCAAGGCGTTGACCGACGCTGGCGGCGGCCGCTATTTCGGCTACGTCTTCCGCGGCGGCCAGGGAAACCCTGTGGTTGCCGACTTCATGCCGATCTTCTGGTCCTATGGCGCGGATATGTTCAATGCCGACCGCACCAAGGTGACGATAGACACACCTGAAGGCGCCGCCGCCATGAAGACGTTCATGGCGCTGCGCGACATCTCTCCGAAGGGCGTGGAGAGCTACAACGCCAATGAGGTTGGCACCGCGCTCGCTGCCGGTACCGCAGCCTCGTCAATCAACTGGCCAAATTGGGTTGCGACCTTCGAGGATCCAAGCCAGTCGAAGATGGTCGGCAAGATCTCCTACAGCCCCATCCCCGCTGGAACGAAGCCGGGCAGCTCGGAAATCGGCCACTGGACAATGGGCATCATGTCGGCGTCGAAGAACAAGCAGGAAGCCTTTGATTTCATGGTCTGGGCAACCTCGCCCGAGCAGATCAAGATTTCCGCCGAGCGCGGCAATCCACCGGTCCGAGCCTCGGTCTTCACCGATCCGGAACTGACAAGCCAAGAGAAGTTCCGGCATTATCCGGTGCTGATGCAGGCGATCCAGGCCTCTACACCGCGTCCACGTCACCCGAAATGGCCGGAGATCGAGAATGCGTTCGGCATCGAACTTTCCAAGGCCGTTGCCGGCACGATCACGCCGGAAGAGGCCCTGAAAAACGCTCAGGACGCGGTCTCGCGCATTACGAATATTTACTAGGCGTTACGTTTCTAACCGGGTTTGAAACGGACGCGCCTGGCATCAAAGAGAGCGGCCTTTGCGTCCACCAGACGCGCGGTGCTCCAATAACCAACTGAAGCGGGATATCGCCCGAAGCCGCGCACGGTTCTCGCCATCCCGCTTCAGACAATGGCCACGCGAAGCGATTTTCAGGCGCATCGGAAGGGGCTTGGGGAGAGACGAATGGTGGGGTCCGCAAGCGGCATGTCGACCGCGCAGCTTCGACCGGGCGGCGCTGTGGAGCTGTGGGCGGAGCGGCATTTGCGTGTGCTCATGCTGGCACCAACGGTCCTCATCCTGCTGGGGCTGACGATTTTCCCCAGCATCTACATGTTCTACGCGGCGGTTCACAAAATCAGCCCCAATCCCAATGTGCCATGGGACTTCGTCGGTCCAGGCAACTTCGTGCGGCTGCTCTCCGACCAGCAATTCCATGTCGCGTTGCTGAACACCACGCTGTTTACCGTCGTCGCGGTGACGGTCGAGTTCCTTCTCGGCCTCGGCCTGGCCCTGTTGCTCGACAAATATCTCCGCCGGCTGACCTTTCTCAAGACGATGCTGATGATCCCGATGATGCTGCCGCCGATTGCGGTGGCGATCACCTGGAAGCTCATCTACGAGCCGCAATTCGGCGTTCTCAACGAGATCATGTACCGTCTCGGCCTTCCGCTGCAGGCCTGGGCGGGAGACGTGGATCTGGCGATGGTCTCGATCATCGTTGCCGACGTCTGGCAATGGACGCCGTTCATCTTCCTGCTGATGCTGGCGGGACTGGCCAGTCTTCCGGTCGAACCATACGAGGCCGCCGCACTCGACGGCGCCTCGTCCTGGCGGCAGTTCTGGGATCTGACGCTGCCCTTCCTCAAGCCGGTCATCGCCATTGCCTTGCTGCTGCGGGTCATGGATGCACTTCGCCTCTTCGATCTGGTCTTTATCCTGACGGGCGGAGGTCCGGCTGACCGGACGAAGGTCCTCAGCCTCTACATCTATCAGGTCGCCTACCGCTTCGCCGATCCCGGCTACGCGGCAGCGATATCGCTGTTCGTTCTGTTCGCAACGATCATCCTGAGCACCTGGTTCATGAAGCGCATGCGGCTGGCGGATTGATCATGGGGATTGTCTCTAAAATCCATGTCCGCAGCCGCTTCAGAGAGATGCTGGTTCGTCTGTCGGCCTATGTGACAATCGTCGTCGCGCTGGTCGCCACGCTTTTCCCGATCTATTGGATCGCGGCGAATTCGTTCAAGTTCGATATCGATATTTTCGCCGTACCGCCGGAATGGGTGCCCAGGAACCCGACGCTGAAGCACTATGACGAAGCCTTCATCCAGCGTCCTTTCCTGCGCTATGCGCTGAACAGCTTTCTCGTCGCCGTCGGAACGACCATCGTTTCCGTCTGCTTCGGCACGATGGCCGGCTATGCGCTGGCGCGGTTCAGCTATCCCTGGCAATGGCGCAGGCAGATTTCCTTCTGGATCCTGTCGACGCGCATGATGCCGCCGATCGTCAGCATCATTCCGCTCTACCTGTTCTTCAACTACTTCGACATGCTCAACACGAAATCGGCGCTGATCATCGCCTACACCGCCTTCAACCTGCCGTTTGCGACCTGGATGATGAAGAGCTATTTCCAGGACCTTCCGGTCGAACTGGAGGAGGCGGCGATGGTCGATGGCGACACGCGCTGGGGCGCGTTCCTGCACGTGGCTCTGCCGCTTGCCAGGCCCGGTCTTGCCGCTACCGCCATCTTCTGCCTGATCATCTCGTGGAACGAGTTCCTGCTGTCCCTCATCATCACGCTGACGGAGCAATCGCAGACTCTGCCGATCGGCATTGCCGGGCGGGTGACGCAGTACAACACCTATTGGGGCGAAATCAGCGCGGCCGGTTTCATGGCCTGCGTGCCGATCGTCGTCTTCGCCTTCATCGTGCAGAAGCATCTCGTCCGGGGATTGTCCCTGGGCGCAGTCAAGGGATGAGGCCTATGGCGTCCGTCACCTTCAAGAACGTCTGTAAGAAGTTCGGTGAATTCGTCGCGGTGAATAATTTCAACCTCGAAATCAGAGATAGGGAGTTCCTCGTCCTGCTCGGCCCTTCAGGCTGCGGCAAGACGACGACCATGCGCATGGTCGCGGGCCTGGAGGAGGCCACCTCGGGCGATATCTTCATCGACGCGGATCGGATCAACGGCGTCCTGCCCAAGTATCGCGACGTCGCGATGGTTTTCCAGTCTTACGCGCTTTATCCACACCTCACCGTCGAGGACAATATCGGCTATCCGCTGAAGATCCGCAAAGTGGAGCCTGCCGAACGCAAGCGGCGAATAGCCGAGGTGGCGCGGCGGGTCGAACTCGACACGATGTTGTCGCGCCTGCCGAGAGAACTCTCTGGCGGCCAGCGCCAGCGGGTCGCGCTCGCGCGCGCGATCGTTCGCACGCCGCGGGTCTTCCTGATGGACGAGCCGCTATCCAACCTCGACGCCAAGCTTCGCACCCAGATGCGGGCGGAACTGAAGCACCTTCAGCACGAACTGCAGGTCACGACGATCTATGTCACCCACGATCAGATAGAGGCGATGACGCTCGCCCACCGCGTGGCCGTGATGAACAAGGGTGTGATCGAGCAGCTCGGAACGCCGCGCGAAATCTACAACGATCCGCGCACGCTGTTCGTGGCCGGTTTCATCGGTTCGCCGCCGATGAACCTCATTCCCGGCGAGGTCAAGGAGGGCATCTTCAACAGCGCCGGTTTTCGGGTCGGCGGCTTCGCCCGGGCCAACATTTCCCGCGCCGTGCTCGGTGTGCGTCCGGAAGACGTCCATGCGGCGCTGGCCGAGGATGACGATGTCAATCTGGTTGCGCCGATCTACTCGGTTGAACTCACCGGCGAGAATACGCTCGTCAGTCTGCGGCTGGCCGGCCAACTGGTCACCCTTCGTGCCGACAAGAATTTTTCCGGTCAGATCGACCAGGAGATCGGCATAAAGGTCGCGAGGGATCGGGTGTTCCTGTTCAACGGAGAGACGCAAGCTCGTGTCGACATCTGACATCTGCGCCACGGCAATGCTGATGATGGTGGCATTCGACGCCGCCGCCGGCGATATCGGCCCCATTGCCGGAAATCCACTGATCGAAATTCCTGCCGGGCGGTTCGTCTTCGGCCGCGACGACGGTCCAACAAACGAACGGCCGCGCCGCGTGCTGGAGGGGCGGCCGTTCGCCATCAACCGCACCGAGATCACCAACCGGCAATATGGCCGCTTCGTCCAGGCGACCGGTCACCGCCCTTCCTTTTACGCCAATCACCCGCTGCTCGGATTGGACGACCGGCCGGTGGTCGGCGTGAGTTGGCGAGACGCCGATGCTTTTTGCCGTCACTACGGACTGGTCCTGCCGTCGGAGCAGCAGTACGAGCGGGCGGCGCGCGGAACAAGGGGTGCCGCGTTTCCATGGGGCGAGGCTGCGCCGGACGAGACCCGCGCAAATTCCGGCAGCGATGCCTGCTGTTCCGGCGACGCGCACGACGGCTATCCGATGACGGCGCCGGCGCAGTCCTTCCTCGGTGGCGCAAGCAGCGAGGGCATCCTCAATCTGATCGGCAATGTCTGGGAGTGGACCCGCGATCGCTACGCGCCTTATGACAGCGAGGCGGCGGCGGAGAGCGCCGTAGCGTTCCGCGTGCTTCGCGGCGGTTCATGGAACAGCGATCCGAGCCATCTGACAACGACCTATCGGCTCGCCTATGATCCGGAATTCCGCTTTTCAGCCAATGGAGGCTTCCGATGCGTGCGCCCCGTGCCTTGATGGCCGCCATCGGCATTCTATTGTTCGTGGCTGACGCCAGTGCCGATCCGACGGCTGCTGCAGGCTACAGGCTTGAGACGATCAGCAAGCCGGGCGCTGCTTTTTCAGGTCTGTCGCGGGACGGCGAGGATCTGCTCGTCACCGATCTCTCAAGTGGCCGGCTTTACCGGCGCGGCCCCGACGGCCGGTTTGTCGCATTCGGTCCGGTCTTTCCCCGTGGTGTCGACGTGATCGGCGATCCGACCGGGCCCTACCGCGTCGTCCGCGCCGGCGATGTGCTTGTCGTCGCCCAGGGCTGGACGCCGGTGAATGCCGACGAAGACCCGTTCGATCATGCGCTCGTGGCGCTTGGCCCGGCCGGCAAGGTTCGTGTCATCCGCAGCGATTTCTGGAACCCGTTCGACTTCGCCGTGGAGGGCGGCATCTACTATGTGGTGGATTCCGCGCGAAACAGTATCGAACGCGTGCTGGCGGACGGCCGGAAAGAGACCATCATGACATTCCGCCGGATGGAGGAGGCAACCGCGGCACTGCGAAACCTCTCGCCGACTGAATTTGCCGAAGGGGCGACCCTTGAAGTCGACGCCGTGCCGACCGGCATCGCGCTGCGCGGCGAGCGCCTTTACATAGCGTTGTTCGGCGGTTTTCCGTTTCTTGCAGGTGCCGGAAAAATCGTTTCGATCCCGAAAGGCGGCACAACGACAATGCCGACGCTCGAGGTCGAAGGACTGAACGCACCGGTAAGCCTTGCTGTCGGCGATCACGGGACCATGCTGGTCCTCGAACACGGTACCTACGATCAGAAGGAAGGATTCCGCAAAGGGAGCGGGCGGTTGCTTCGGCTGGACGAAACGAGCGGCAGTCGAACAGTCATTCTCGACGGCCTGACGCGACCGGTGTCCGTGCTTGTCCTGGACAAACGGCGTCTGGTCGTTTCCGAACTGGGCGGAAATCTGCATTTTCTAACACGGTAGGCGCACGCAACCGCTGTCGCTTCGCTGTTCACCGCCGCGCGTTTGACGACCAGTGGCTCGGCCGGCGATCGCGCTCTGCGCTGGACTCGAAATGCCTATATCAAACGATAGACGCGCCAATTGTCCCGCTTCGCTAAGCAGCATGCGTATCTCCGGCACAAGACCAACATGCCCGTTTAAGAGAGGATACACATGAAACGCTTCCCAGCCATTCTTGCTTTTTGCGGCGTAGCCGCCCTGCCACCATCCGTACTTGCCGCTACGAGCAGTGCTTCCTTCAATGTGCAGATCACCATCACCAGCGCCTGCTCGCTTTCGGCCAGCGATCTCGTATTTCCGACCACCGGTTTGCTTGCCTCGGATGTCGCGGGCTCCACGTCACTGGGCGTGACGTGTACGAATACCACTCCCTACAGCATCGGAATCGATAAGGGCGTGAACGGCGCAAGCGTCACCTCCCGCGAAATGATTGGCGGCCCTTCGAGCGAACTTGTCAGCTATCAGCTCTGCCAGGATTCGGCATGTGCTACGAATTGGGGCAACACGATCGGCTCCGACACAGTCAGCGGCACCGGCACAGGGGCGGCGCAGAGCGTCACTGTCTATGGTCTCGTGCCGGCGCAGACGACTCCGGCGCCCGGTGTTTATACCGACACCGTACAGGTGCAGCTTACCTACTGACGCCGATTCAGGATGCGAGCGATGAAGGGGTTTTTCGGTGGCCTTGCGGCTGCCATGGTTTGCTATTGCGCCACGACCGCCATGGCCGCGGCTGCTTCCTTGCAGGTCGCACCTGTACTTCTCGATGTCGCCGCCCCGGGTGCGGCGACATCGGCGACTGTGCGCAACCTGGGCAATAAGCCGATCAATGTTCAGGTCCGCGTCTTTCGTTGGGTCCAAAGGGACGGGGCGGAACGCCTGGAGCCGACCGATGCGGTCGTGGCTAGCCCGCCGTCCCTGCAGTTGCCGGCCGCCCAGGATTATCTCGTCCGAATTGTTCGCACTGCCAAGAGCCCCGTCCAAGGCGAAGAGGATTATCGCCTCGTCATCGATGAATTGCCGTCGGCGCCGCGCCGCGCCGGGACGGTTGCGGTCGTCGTGCGCCACGTCATACCGATGTTCTTTCATCAATCCGATCTTGGCCCCGCCGATGTCGAATGGAACCTGTTGCGCGGCCGTCGAGGCTATGTCCTGCAGGGCAAAAACCGCGGTGCATCCTATCTTCGGGTTGCGACGGTCAGTGTTGCGGACGGGGCAGGAACATCGATCTCCTTTGGCAAAGGGCTCTTGGGCTACATATTGCCGGGTTCGACAATGCAGTGGCCGGCTGCGGCTTCGACGCGGAATTTTGCTCCCGGCAAGACTGTAACCGTCCGAGGACAGTCACAGATCGGCGCCCTGGACGCTTCCGCATCTGTCAAAGTGCAACGTTGAGTGGCGGCGATCTCAGCCGGATCCTTCGCATGGCGCGCGGGCTGCTCCTGCTCCGCTTTGCATTCGCCTTGCTTGCGCCGGTCGGAGCACATGCCGCAGGCCGCGAGTTGCAGCTCGAGGTGTTTATCACAGGTCAGCCCACCAACCTCATTGGAGCCTTCCGCGAGGATGACCGCAGGCGGCTTAGTGCCACACGCCGGGAGTTGGAAGAGCTTGGTGTCAAAGTGCCGTCGGGCTATAAAGCCGAGGATCCGGTTTTCCTTTCGGATCTTGCTGGCGTGAGCTACCGTTTCGATGAACCGGCGCAGACGATAGACATCGATTTGCCGGAAAGCATGCGTTTGGCGAAAACCTATCCTGCCCGGCCCGTTCGTGACCGGATCGAGGTCAGCCAACCCGGCGTCGGAGCGTTGATAAACTACGACCTCTACGGATCGAGCGGCGGCGAATCCGTATCCGATTGGAACTTCCAGGGGCTGTCTGCAACTCTTGACGCGCGGATTTTCAGCCCGCTCGGCATCGCTTCGCAGACAGCTGTGATCACCTCGGACACATTCACGACGTCAGGGGACAAGGTTCTGCGGCTCGACACAATGTGGAGCTATTCGGATCCCGACCGTCAGCTCACCTATAATGCCGGCGATATGATTTCCAGCAGCTTGGCGTGGACGCGTCCCGTGCGCCTCGGCGGCTTTCAAGTGCAGCGCAATTTTGGCTTACGGCCGGATCTTATCGTCTTGCCATTGGCAAGCGTCAGCGGCAGCGCGGCGGTTCCTTCAACCGTCGATGTCTATGTCAACGGTGTGAAGAGCGTCTCTCAGGACGTGACCGGCGGCCCCTTCAGCATCACTGATCTTCCAGTCGCCAGCGGCCAGGGCGACGCCAGGGTCGTGGTTCGCGATGCCACCGGGCGGGAAACCGAGACGACGCAGCCCTTCTTTGTCTCCAGCAATCTGCTGCGGGAGGGGGTGCTCGATTTCTCTGTCGAAGCGGGCTTTCCGAGACTTTATTACGCAGCGCTGTCCAACACGTATTCCGGGGAACTTGCCGGCTCGGCCAGCCTTTCCTTCGGCGTGACTGACCGGTTCACCTTGCAAGCTCATGCCGAGGGGACGCCCAAGCTTGCCAATGGCGGACTTGGCGCCGTATTCAACCTCGCCGACAGGGTGCTCGTCAGTGGCGCCGGTGCAGTCAGCTATTATGCTGACGGATACGGCGGGCTTGCCTATGGCTCGATCGAGACCAAGATCGGCGATGTCTCCCTATCCGCCTCTACGATGCGGACGTTCGGAGAATACGAGGACATAGCGTCGGTCACGGCGCCGTCTGCCCGCCTGAGCTTGTCCGCTGATGATATTGAATACCTCAGCGCGAATACACGACCGGCGCGCGCTGTTGATCGCGTCTCGGTCGGGATGCCGCTGTCATTCGCGGAAGGCTCGCTGAATTTCAGCTACATCAGGAATTTGTCGGCAGATGGAGATTCAGACCATATCCTGACCGCCGGATATTCACGCCCGATACTTGGCAGCGCCGCCCTTTTCGTAAACGGCTGGGCGGACATGCGCGACAGCGAGAATTCGGGAATCCTGGTCGGCTTGAGCGTTCCTTTGGGTGGCGGCGTGTCGTCTTCATTTGACGGTGGCCGTGATGAAAGCGGCGCATACATGACCGCGGCGGTCGTCAAGCCTGTCGGCCAGGAACCCGGGAGCCTCGGGTGGCGATTGAGCGACACGGAAGGGGCAGAAAGGCACCGCTCCGCAAGCGTCGGTTATCGGGCCAATCACGGCGAGGTGGACGTTACGGCGGAGGAATATGGCGGCGATTATTACGCCCGTGGCGAGGTTCGAGGATCGCTCGTGGCGGCAGGAGGCGACGTATTCCTGACAAACCGGATTGACGATGCCTTTGCGGTGGTTGATGCAGGCGCCGCCGATGTGCCGGTGCTCTACGAAAACAAGCCGGTGGCGACCACGGGCTCCTCCGGCAAGGCTCTGGTCACACGGTTGCGCTCCTACGAGCACAACAAGATTGCAATCGATCCCGCCAGGCTGCCGATCAACACCACTGTTGGGAAGACCGAGGAGACAGTCGTTCCCGCCGATCGCAGCGGCGTCGTCGTCGATTTCGGCGTGGATACCAAGCCGCAGTCGGCGATCGTCCTTCTCGTCGCACCGACGGGCGAACCGTTGAGAGCGGGACTCACCGGGCAGACCGCCGCCGGCCAGACATTCGTGGTCGGCTATGATGGGCGCGCCTTCATGACGAAGCTGCAGGCAAACAACGAGGTGACGGTGGACCTGGCAGAAGGTGCCTGCCATGCGGCCTTCTCCTATGCGCCGAAAGGCGATCAGCAAGTATCGATCGGACCGGTGATATGCAAATGACGACAGTGACGCGAATCTCGCTTCTCCTCGCCGCGCTGTTCATTCTGAAACCCGGCGCAGCACGCGCAGCCTTAAGTTGCGCGACGAGCGCTGGAACGCTGGCGTTCGGCAGTGTGACCGTGACCACCGGCAGCTCAGCGACGGCAACCAATACGGTAACCCTCAGCTGCAGCGGGGTGACGTCAGCTACTACAGCTTATGTTTGTGTCGGCATTGCCGCAGACCCGAACGGCTTGGCGACAAGTGCCACAAACCGCTATCTCACCAGCGGTTCCAACAGGTTACAATACGGGACGTACACGGATGCGACCTACACGATGGGCTGGGGGTCCTGGAGTTGGGCCTCCGGTGGGACCGCCGGTAAAGTGTTCACCGTCGCAGTCCCCGCAAATGGAACGGGGACCGCAAGCGTCGCGATCTACGCCCGCTTGAGTAGCACTCAGACTTTCGCGGCGGGGTCCTACAGCGGCTTCATGCGGATCCAGACGTCGGTGCCCAGTACCACCGCGATCACGAACTGCGCCGGAAGCACGAGCGCGGGTACCGCCAATGCTCTTGCCTCTGCGACCGTGGCCGCGAGCTGCATGATCAGCGCAAGCGACCTGAATTTCGGTACCGTCGGTCTCCTGGCAAGCGAAGTCACCGGATCGACGAGCTTAGCGGTGACGTGCACGAACGGTACGGCTTACACGATTGGGCTCAATAACGGCCTGACCGGAACCGGACCCACGCAACGAAAGATGACCAACGGCACGGCATCCGTCACGTACGGTCTCTACCGAGACGCCTCCGAGACGCTTCCATTCGGCAACACGAGCGGCACCAACACCTATTCGGGCAGTGGATCGGGCGTTTCTCAAGCGGTAACGGTCTACGGTCGCGTTCCTGCACAAACCTCGCCGATACCGGGCACCTATTCCGACACGATCGTTGCAACCGTGACCTACTGATGCAAAAGTGCGGTAGACGACCAGATGGCGAGCCTCGCTGCGCGTTACGCCGTCAACGCCACCGAACTTCAGGTGAGCGCGTGGCTCACTTCGCGGTGGCGCGAACGTCGCGGCGGAAATCCGAGGGCGGCATGCCGGCGATCTGGCGGAACGCCTTGTTGAAGGCGCTCAACGAACCGAAACCGCTATCCAGCGCCACCTGCAGAATGCTGTCGTCACCATTCATCAGCATGGCTTGCGCCCGGGAAAGACGCAGCAGGGTCACGTATTTGATCAGCGTCATGCCCGTCGACCTGCGAAACAGGTTCATGGCGTATTTGGGATGCAGTCCCGCCGATGCGGCGATATCGATCGTATCGATCTCCTCGAGATAATTGCCGGCGATGAACTCGCACATGCGCTCGACGCCGAGCGATGGCGAAGCCGAGGCGTTCTCGGCCTTGCACTCCTTGCCCGACGAAACGATCGTGTAAGGCTCCATGAACATTCGCTCGACGCGCAGCAGCAGTTCTTCCACGGCATGCCTGGCCTTTGCCTCGTCTCCGGAACTGGCCCAATTGCGCCAGCGCGGGAAGTTCCGGTCGTCGGCGGAATCCGTCTCGGATGTCAGCATCGACGCACCGCCCATGAGCCTTGCCGAGACGGCCGGCGGCAGCCGCATGCGGAAGAAATGCACCAGCGGCAGATGGGCGCCGGCGTAGAGGGAATCGTCGGAGGATTCGACCATCCTGTGCGGCTGCCCGCCCCAGAACAGGCATATCTGCCCGGCGTGGAGCCTGAGATCATGGCCGGCCATGCGGTAAAGCACCGTGCCGCGCATCATGTAGTTGACTTCGACCTGCGCATGCCAATGCGCTCGCAGCATGATCGCGGGATGGGCGTGGAAGAAGTGCAGCCGGGTCGGCATGCCCTCGATGCTGGTGGCCCCCGGTTGGCAGATCGCTCCTTCGACCATCTTACTTTCCGCCAAATCGACATTCCCTTTGTACGAGACAGATTTTCGCCCGGTGATAACGTGCCCCTGTTCACCGAAGGACTACAATTGGAAATGGGAGGTTTTCAATGCGCTTCAACTATTTTATGGCCGGCCCGATCTCCAGGGCGGCCGCGCCAGCCAGTTCGTCGCGTCGCCGCCAACCTTCCGGCAGGCAGTGCGCAGTGAAGCCGACCGCTGCGTGTGGTTCCCCCGAAGCGTCCCTGCCTCTGCCACCGTTACGGTAAACTGCTGACCAACCGAGGTGGTGTTGCGCCCGTAATCCTGCGCGGCCGCCGCTGCTTTCCATCCTGTGCCGCAGGCAAGCGGCTGCGCTCCACTCAATTTCCGGATGAATCAATAAGGATATTCCATGAGCTTAGAACAACCGATCCGATGGGGCATCATCGGCCCCGGCACCATTGCCCGGACATTCGCAGAAGGCGTTGCCCACTCCGCGACGGGCCGGCTGGTGGCCATCGCCACCCGCAATCCGGACAGGCCCGGCCTCCGTGAGGGTTTCCCGGGAGCGCGCATCGTGAAGGGCTACGATACGCTTCTCGCAGATCCGGAGATCGAAGCGGTTTACATCGCCACGCCGCACACCAGCCATGCCGAGTGGGCGATCAAGGCGGTCCGGGCCGGCAAGCATGTGCTGGTCGAAAAGCCGATGGCGCTTTCCGCGTTTGATGCCCAATCGATCTTCCACGAGGCGACAAAGGCCCGCGTCTTCGCCGGCGAAGCCTATATGTACAGGTTTCATCCGCAAACGGCCCGCCTGGTCGAACTGGTGCGGGAGGGGACGATCGGCGACGTGCGGATTATCCGCTCGAGTTTCGGCTTCGACATGGGCGGCTATCGCCCCGAGCACCGTCTCTTTGCCAATGATCTTGCCGGCGGCGGCATTCTCGATGTCGGCGGCTACCCGGTGTCGATGGTGTGCATGCTCGCCGGTGCTGCCGAGAACAGGCCTTTCCTCGAACCGCTGACCGTATCCGGCGCTGCCCGTCTGGGGCCGTCCGGCGTCGACGAGTGGGCATCGGCCGTCCTCAAGTTCCCCAACGACATCATCGCGGAGGTGTCCTGCTCGATCATGGCACAGCAGGACAACGTGCTGCGCATCATCGGCTCGCAAGGCCGAATCGAGGTGAAGGACTTCTGGTTCGCCTCCGGCAAGCAAGGCGGGGTTGGGCGCATCGAAATCATCAGGGGCGATGAACAGCAATCAATCAAGGTCGAGGAGAAGCGCTACCTCTACTCGTTCGAGGTCGACGCGGCGGGCTATGCGATCCGTGCTGGCCGCACCGAGTTCACCTTCCCCGGCATGGGCGCCGAAGAGACGCAGGCCAATCTGCGCGTGCTCGATCGGTGGCGCGCGTCCGTTGGTCTCGAGTACGAGATCGAGACGGCCGCCAGGCGGACCCTCAACGTGGCGGGCGCCGCAGTTGTCGCCGGCGCAAGCGTGCCCAGACGGCACATCCCCGGCCTGACAAAGACGGCCTCCACGGTCGCGTTGGGCTTCGAGTTCTTCCCGAGCTTCGCCTCCGCCTCGCTGACGCTCGATGCCTTCTACGAGGCGGGTGGAAACCTGTTCGACACCGCATTCGTCTACGGCGCCGGCAAGACCGAAAGCATTTTCGGCGACTGGTCTACGAGCCGCGGTGTCAAGCGCGAGGACATCGTCCTGATCGGCAAGGGCGCCCACTCGCCACTCTGCTATCCGGACGTGATTGCCAGAGAGCTGGACCAGTCGCTGGAGCGGCTGAAAACGGATTATGTTGATGTCTACTTCATGCATCGCGACAATCCTGACATCCCGGTCGGCGAATTCGTCGATGCCATGGACGCCGAGGTCCGGCGCGGGCGCATCCGCGGTATCTTCGGGGGATCCAACTGGACGCGCGAACGCTTGGACGAGGCCACCGTCTATGCTCAGAAAAACGGCAAGACGGCCCCGGCGGCCCTGTCCAACAACTTCTCGTTGGCGCAGATGCTCGATCCCATCTGGCCCGGCTGTGTCGCAGCGTCAGACGACGGCTGGAAGGTCTGGCTGAAGGAGCGGCAAATCCCAAACTTCGCCTGGTCGAGCCAAGGGAGAGGCTTTTTCACCGACAAGGCAGGGCGAAACAAGCATGCCGACGCGGAAATCGTGCGGGTCTGGTATTCCGAACGCAATTTCGAACGCCGCGACCGCGCTATCGAACTCGCCAAGAGGCACGGCTGCAGCCCGATCCACATTGCCCTTGCCTACGTCATCGCGCAACCGTTTCCGATCATCCCGCTCATCGGCCCGCGAACCGTGGCGGAACTCGAAGACAGCCTCAAAGCGCTCGAGATCACGCTTACTCCGGAAGAGGTGCGCTGGCTGGAAGGCTGATCGACCGGGCTGAGTTCTTCCCGCGCAGTTGAGATTGCTGGTCGGCTGCGCCTCGTCGCTGTAGAGGCGTGACGCCTGGAAGCTAATGCTCAAACGGTTCGCCGAGCGACGCCACGCCATTCATCTTCAGGCGGCGACGATCCGCCGAAATGATGCCGAGGACGATGATGGTGACGAGATAGGGTAGGCTTGACAAGAGCTGCGAGGGAAGGTCGAGCCCTGTTGCCTGGGCAGCAAGGCTCATCAGCGACACCGCGCCGAAAAGGCACGCGCCGAGGAAGATGCGCCCTGTGAGCCAGGTGCCGAAGACGACCAGTGCGATGGCGATCCAGCCACGGCCGGCGATCATGCCGTCGGCCCAGAGCGGGGTGTAGATTACCGACGCATAAGCGCCGGCGAATCCCGCCATCATGCCGCCGAAGGCCACGGCGGCGACACGCACGCCGATCACCGGATAGCCGATCGCATGGGCCGCCTTCGGGTTTTCACCGACAGCACGGATGACAAGGCCCGTCTTGGTGAAGGCGAAAGTGGCCCATATGACGAGCGTCGCCAGAAGCGATAGCCAGACGACAATATCCTGGACGAAGAGGCCGCCGATGACCGGAATCTCGGACAAGCCCGGGATGGCGATCTTTGGCAGCCCCTTCACCGTCAGGCTCTCATAGGTCTTGCCGAAGAGCGCTGAAAGCCCCTGACCGAGGATTCCGATCGCAAGGCCGGTCGCGACCTGGTTTGCACGGAAGCCGAGCGCGATGAAGGCGAAGACCAGGGAGAGAAGCGCTGCGCTGATGCCCGCGGTTATGAAGCCGAGGAAATGGCCGCCGCCGTGATAGACGACGATGAAAGCGATTACGGCGCCGAGCGCCATCAAGCCTTCGACCCCCAGATTGAGCACGCCGGCGCGCTCGACCACCATTTCGCCGAGGGCGGCGAGCAGGAAGGGCGTCGCAGCCGCCAGCATGCCGGCAAGGATGAACTCGACGGCGTTCATGACGGGCTCCGATGGGCGGCGTGTGGCCATTCGAGGCGATAGCGCACGAATGCGACGGCGATGAGATAGGCAAGCAGCAGGCTGCCTTGAAAGACGCGCACGGCGGCGATCGGCAGGTTGGCCGAGACCATGGCGTTGTCGCCGCCAATATAGATCACCGCCATGACTACCGAGGAGATGACGATGCCGATCGGATGCAGGCCTCCGATATAAGCGACGATGATGGCGGCATAGCCGTATCCGGTAGAGATCGAGCGTTGCAGTTGGCCAAGAGGCCCCGCCACCTCCGCCGCGCCGGCAAGGCCCGCGGCAAACCCGCCGATCAGCAGCGAAAGCCAGATCGCCCAGCCTTCGTTGAATCCGGCATAGCCCGCGGCGCGCGGTGCCAGCCCGCCGACCTGCAGCTTGTAGCCGATGAAGCTCTTCTGCATGAAAACCCAGGCCGCAACCGACCAAGCCAGCGCGATCAGCAGCGAGACGTTGACCCGCGTGCCGGTGATCAGCGTCGGCACCATGGCGTCATACTGGAACATCACCGACTGGGGAAAGTTGAAGCCGTTGGGATCCTTCCAGGGTCCAAGCAGCAGGTAGTAGAGGAACTGCGCGGCCACGAGGCTCAGCATCAGCGAGACGAGGATTTCGTTGGCATTGAGCCGCACGCGCCAGAAAGCGGTGATCGACGCCCAGAGCGCCCCGCCGATCGCACCGAGCAGCAACATGGCTGGCCAGATCCAGCCGCCGGTTGCCTGCGGAAACCAGATCGGAATGGCCGAGGCAAAGATCGCGCCGAGGATGAACTGGCCTTCTGCGCCGATGTTGAAGACCTTGGCGCGAAAGCCGATCGCCAATCCTTGAGCGATCAAAAGCAGCGGGCCGGTCTTCAGCAGCACCTCGGAGAACGAAGCCCAGGAAAGGAAGGGCTCAAGTACCATCGCGTGGAGGACCGCAAGCGGATTGCGGCCCATGACCATATAGAGCCCGAGATTGAGAACGATAGCGACGAGAAGCGCCCCGAGCGGTGCAAGCAAGGTTGCCGCAAGCGAGGCGCGCTCGCGGCGCACGAGGCCGGGCAGGAAAGCAAAAACGGGTATGCTCATGCGGAAACACTCTCGGGCTGCGCACCGATCATGTAGCGGCCGATTTCCTCGGGCCTGGTGTCGCGGGTTACGAGCTGCTGGCTCAATGTGCCGTGGTGGAGGACCTGGATGCTGTCGCTGAGCTCGAACAACTCCTCCAGTTCCTCGGAAATGACGAGGATCGCCATGCCCTCGTTGCGCAGCGCGATGAGCTTCCGGCGAATGGCCGAAGCTGCGCCGATATCCACACCCCAGGTCGGCTGGGCGACGAAGAGCAGCTTCGGCGCCAGCATGATCTCGCGCCCGACGATGAATTTCTGCAGGTTGCCGCCGGAAAGCGAGCCTGCCTCGGCTTCAGGGCCGGAAGTGCGGACATCATATTGGCGGATGCATTCATTGGTGAAAGCGGTAGTCCGTGCCTTGTCGACGAGACCGCGCTTCAAAAGCTTCAGCGGATGAGCGGTCAACAGGCTGTTGAGCACCAGCGACATTTCCGGCACCGCGCCGCGGCCCAGGCGGTCTTCCGGAACAAAAGCCAAGCCGAGCGCGCGGCGGGCGGCCGGATCGAGCCCGCCGACGTCCTTGCCGGCAATGAAGATGCGGTCTTTCTGTTCGCGCCCAAGCACCGTCTCGCCGGAAATCAGTGCTGCAAGCTCGCTCTGCCCGTTGCCGGAGATACCGGCAATGCCGATGATTTCCCCAGCTCGCACGGTGAGGTTGATCTTGGAGAGCGGCACGGCGAAGGGATCGTCCGGCGTATAGTCGAGACCGACGATTTCGAGTTGCTTGTCGCCACGCGAAATCGGCAACGCCGGCATCGGCTCGGGCATCTCGCGGCCGATCATCATGCGGGCAAGATCATGGGTGTCATGCTTGCGTGGGTCGACATGGCCGGTCACGCAGCCACCGCGCAGGATGGTCGCCCGGTCGCAGATCGCCCGGATTTCTTCGAGCTTGTGGGAAATGAAGAGAATGGACACGCCGCTGTCGCGCAGGTGCCTCAGCGTGTCGAAAAGCTTGTCGACGAGCTGCGGCGGCAGGACCGAGGTTGGCTCGTCCAGGATCAAGAGCTTCGGATTGGTCATCAGGCAGCGGATGATCTCCACCCGCTGCCGCTCGCCCACGGAAAGCGCATGCACATGAGCGAGCGGATCGACATCGAGGCCGAAATCGCGACCTAGCGAGCGGATGCGCTCGGTCAGCTCGGCCTTGCGACCAGGCACAACCAGTTGGATGTTTTCGACCACCGTCAGGGTCTCGAACAGCGAGAAATGCTGGAAAACCATGCCGATACCCCTGCGCCTCGCTTCGGCCGGCGACGCAATATTCAGGGGTTCCCCGAGCCAGGCGGCGGTTCCGCCGTCCGGCTGCTCGACGCCGTAGATCAGTTTCATCAGCGTCGATTTGCCCGCCCCGTTTTCACCGAGGATTGCATGGATCGACTGCGGAGCCACGTCCAGATCAATTGCCTGATTGGCACGGATCTGGCCGTAGCTCTTCGAAATGCCGCGGAGTGACAGGAGCGGGATGGTCACGGTTTATTTCGGCAGCGGCGTGGCCACGCCCTTGACGTGCCAGTCCATCGCGACGATCTCGCCGTCGGGCATGGTAGCGCCAGAGGCTACGCCCTCGCTGCCGTCTGCCTTGGTGATCGGCCCCGTGAACGGCGAGAAGGTGCCATCGGCGATCTTGGCCTCAAGCTCCTTGATCTTCGTCATGGTGTCGGCCGGGATGTCCGGGTTCCAGTCAACGACTTTGACAACCTTGTCGGCAACACCGAGGAAGGTATTGGCTCCCTTGAAGGTGCCGGCGAAATGCGCATCGACCGAAGCCTTGAAGAACGGCGACCAATCGGTCGAAACGCACCCCAGATAGGTTTTCGGGGCGTATTTCTTCATCGACGAGTTGAGGTTGAACGCGTAGACGCCCGCTTCCTCGCAAGCGGAGATGACGGAGGGAGTATCCTGGGCGTTGGAGAAGATCACGTCGCATTGCTGCGCAATCAGGGCTTTGGCGGCTTCCTGCTCCTTGGCCGGATCGAACCACGAGTTCACCCAAACGACCGATACCTCGATATCCGGCTTGACCGCCTGGGCGCCGAGCGTGAAGGCGTTGATCGTGGTGATCAGTTCCGGGATCGCGAAGGCGGACACGGAACCGAGCTTGCCGGTTTTGCTAAGCGCTGCGGCAGCCATGCCGAGCAGATAGGAACCTTGGAAGTACTTGGCGGCGAACGGCGAGAAGTTCGGTGCGACCTGAAAACCGGATGCATGCAGCACCGTGACGCTCGGATCGCGGCGGGCGATTTGCAGCGCACCGTTCTGATAGCCGAACGAACCGGCAATCAGGAACTTGTTTCCGTCTGCGACGGTCTTGTTCATGATGCGGTCAGCGTCAGGACCCTCTGCGATGTTCTCGAGAATGGTGACCCTCACCTTGTCGCCATAAGCCGCCTTGACGGGGTCGAGGCCGGCGGAGAGGGCATGGCCCCAGCCGACATCGCCGATGGGTGAGGGGATCACGAGCGTGATGCCGAGCTGCTCGTCAGCGGCAACAGCGAAGCGGCTGCCGAGTGCGCCGGCGAGGCCGGTTGCGGCAGCGGCTTTCATCAGGTTTCTGCGGGTCAGGTGGGTCATGCTGTCAGTTCCCTCTTTTGGTTTTATTGGAATTCCACGGTGGAGAGTGCTGCCTCGGCGTCGGCAAAGAGCTTGGCTTCGTCGAGACCGGCGAACTCACCCTTTTGCCAGACGATGCGGCCGTTGATCATGGTCATGTCCGTCGCCATGCCGATGCCAACGCGCGGGATCAGGCTCAGCGGATCATGCCGCGTACCGACGTAATCCATACGGCGGGTATCAATGGCAAACAGATCGGCGGCCATGCCAGGCGCGAGCCTGCCAATGTCGGCCCGCCCGAGCAGGCTCGCCCCGCCCGTCGTGCCATAGCCGAGGAAATCGACTGCCGGTGGCACGGGATGGGCGCGGGCGGAAGACACCAGGCACTGCAGCATGTAGGCCGAGTGCAGGCAGTGCATCAGGTTGGAGTTGTCGTTTGAGGCGGCGCCGTCGCAGCCGAGGCCGATGCGCAGGCCGAAGGCGGCCATGGCGGGAATGTCGGTGACCTCGGCGCCGACCAGATAGACCGGTTCGGGGCAATGCGACACGCCGGTGCCGCTGGCCGCCATCGTTCTCAATTCGTCGTCGGTCAGTTCCCAACAATGGGCATAGAACGCGTCTGAGCCTGCAAAGCCGAGCTCTTCCAGGTAATCAACGGTGCGTCTGCCATGCCGCGCGTGAATGACCGGGCTTTCGCCCTCTCCGACATGGGTGTGCATCATGACGCCGCGATCACGCGCCAGTGCCACGGATTCTGCGAAGGTCTCGCGGTAGCAATTGACCGGCTGGCAGGGTGCGACCACGACCTGGCGCATGCTGAAGCGACTGGTGTCGTGGTAGGTGTCGATCAGACGGGCGCAATCGGCAATGAACTCGTCCGTTGTTTCCAACATCGCGTCGGGGATCGTGGAGCCTTCCGACTTCGGCAGGGTGTTGCCGCCACGACCGGCATGGAAGCGCATGCCGAAGAGATCGGCCGCCTCGAACTGCCGATCGATCAGCCGCTTTCCAGCATGCCGGGGAAAATTGTACTGGTGGTCAAAGGCCGTGGTGCAGCCATGCTTGATCATCTCGGCTATCGCCGTGACAGAGGAATGGTAGAAGCACTCCTCGTTAAGCTGCGAGAAAATCGGATAGATGCGGTCCAGCCACTCGATGACCGAGAGCTTCGTCCAATCGAGGTCGGCGCGGTTGCGCACGAAGCACTGGAAGAAATGATGGTGGGTGTTCACGAGGCCCGGATAAACGAACCAGCCGGTGGCGTCCTGGATGGTCGTGCCGGCGGGCAACGCGTCCGCCCCGAGATTTGCCCCGATGGCCTGGATCGCCGGACCGCTGGTCAGCAGATCGACATTGCGATGAACGACCGGGCCTTTGCCCTCATCGACGATCACGGCCGCGCAGTTCTTCAGAAGGTAGCCCGTCATCTCATGCATCGCCCGTTTCTACAGTTGGTTCGGGCTTCAGTTCATGCAGCCGATGAATGCCAGGCATTTCGATGAACCCTTCGAGCGCACGGACGGCGCGTGACCACAGGCGGATCGTGGGGTAGGGATCCAGCGAAACGCCACCGTCGGGCGCGAGTGCCACGTAAGGGAAGCAGGCAATATCGGCAACCGTCGGCCGGTCGGCAGCAAGGAAGCGCTTGCCGCGCTGCGCCTGTTCGAAAAGGCCGGCTTCAAGCTCGCGAAGAGCGGCGATCCCCTGGGCCTGCAGAGCCCCGATGTCGCCTGGCCGCAGCAGCATCTCATGCAGTCGTGCACCGCCAAGACTTGCCGTCAGCCGGCCGGAGAAGGACAGCCATTGCTGTACCCGCGCCGCTTCCTCCGGCTTGCTGCCAGCGAGCCATTCCGGGGCGGCTTGTGCCGCCAGATAGACGAGGATGGCCGAGGATTCAGTCAGCAGCAGATCGCCGTCCTCCAGAATCGGGATCGATCCGGCGGGATTGAGCGCCAGCAGTTCGGGACCCCGATGCTCGGCGCCCGGGTGGAAATCCACAGGGCGCAGTTCGAGCTTCACGCCGGTCAAGGCGGCCATAAGACGCACTTTGTAGCAGCTGGGCGAGAGGATGTAGTCGTAGAGCTTCATTGCGCCACCAGCTGTGCGCCATAGGTGTAGTTGTGGCGTTTCAGCCAACGGCGATAGGCGACGGAGGTGAGATCCGCCCGTGTCGGGATTTCCATGCCGGGATCGAGCGGCAAGAGCCGGGGAATCTGGTTTTCCAGGATCGAGCGGTCCTGCAGGAAGATCGTCTGCTGGAAGTGAATGAGATCGGTCATCGAGGTTACGTCGTCGAAAAGCGCCATCCACGGCCAGACGTCGCAGAGGTCTTCCGCCAGCGGCTGCACGAACAGCGTGATGACATCCCATTCGCTCGGGCGTGGCGGGCAGGTCTTGTAGAGCACCGAGCAGGTCGGGGCGGGCACTCGGTACATATACTCGGTGGTGATGCCGCCGCTGGCGGATTTCGCCGCCAGCGGTTGGTAGAACTTCACCTGCGTCGCCCAGACTTCATCGACGTCCTCGCGGATTTCAACCTTGTAGTTCTGCACTTCCGTATGGGGCTCGGCGCCGAGGATATCGGTGTGCACGAAAGGGAAATGGGCGATATCGAGAAAATTTTCGACGGCTCGCAGCGGCGAGCAGCGCACGCGCACGCAGCCGACATCGACGAACCGGCGGCCGGGCTGATCAGCCTCGGGGATTGGGAAAAGCTCCTTCCTCGGCTCCCCGAGGGAGGACCAGACATGGCCGTAACGCACCAGCACCGGCAGGGTGCGGCCGTTTCCGCTGGTGACCTTCGCATGGCCATCCGCGTCGCATGCCACAATGATCGGCTCTTCCATCAAAGTCGTCGTGCGGCCAGCCTGATCAAGCTGGCTGAAGAGGCCAACAGGATACCATTCGTCGATCATTGCCTGCATGGTCACTGAGCGATCCCCTTCTTCTGAAGATCCTCGGCCTTGCGACGCAGGCTTTCGGCTGCCCGCGAGGCGGCGATACGCGCGGCAGGGCCGGCTTCACCCCGCAGCAGCACATGGATCAGCGTCTCCCCGTTTTCCTGGGCGGACAAGAGCAGACAGATAGCCTCGGTGCCTTCGGCCGGTTCGACAAGACCTTCGGGGCCCGCCTTGGCGCCCGCCGCGGCCTCTATCGCCGCGATGCCGGCATGCGCGGTCAAGGAACGCAAGGCAAGGAGGCCTTCGAGCTTCATCGGAGACGAGGAAGGCTCGCCCATGGCAACCCAGATCACGCCGCCAGTCTCCTCGACCGCATAGGTCTTGACCCGGATCGCCTCCGGCGGAGTCAGTCCGGGATGGGCGGGGATGCGAAGACAGTTTCCAGCCTTGGCGTAGCTCCAGCCATGATAGACGCACGAAAGCGCTTCGCCGCGCACGAAGCCGTGCGAAAGGCTCATGCCGCGATGCGGACAGCGGTTGGCTGAAGCCGTCGGGCACCCGCTCTCACTGCGCCAGAGGGCGATCGGTCCGGCAGGAATACGTGCCGGAATGACGGTTCCCGCCGGCAGGTCACGGGAAAGGGCGACTGGCGTCCAAGAGCCGGTCGTATCGGAGCGCATGGGCGGGCTTTCTGAACGATCTCAATAGGTTGCCGAGCATAAGCAAGGCGTCTCCGTCTCTGGGCCTCCGCTCAGCGGTTGTTACGTTTGCATAAACATTTCGCAATGGCAACAATGATTAAATAAAGTGCATAGGCTCAATGGCGACAATCGCTGTGTGTCTTGCCTAGCGGTTTTCAGCAGCGACCGGTCTTCGCTCTATGATCTCTACCCAAACGTTTATGGGACCGAGCGTACAGCCTATTTCCATCATATCTATCAGTTCCTCGGGCCCGTCGAGTTCGATCTCGATCCGATCGGCGCTGGCATAGGAAATCGTCTCGGAAAGGCCAAGCTTTGCCGCGTAGCGCTGGATCCAAGGAACAAATGAGGTGACCTCAAGATCACCAAGGATCGTCATGCGCTCCCGGAGATAGCCTTGATGTTGTTGTGTCAAGGACGGCCTCAGACTCAGTTTACTCGCGCAGAGCATAGCGAATGAATGAACTTACGGAAGCACCATAGAGCACGTGTCGACCGAAAGAGGCTCGAATCTCAACGGGCGTCACGAGAATTTCCGTTGCTGCTGCCGAGGTAAGCGGCGCCCGCTTGTGCATGAATCATCGTCGCCGGTGTTTGGGTCTTCGTACCTCTTTCAAAGAGTGTCGTATAGCGGTGCTGCGTGCCGATGGCGGACGCGCGGGCTGCCAGTCCCTCGCCAACCAGGCGAAGCAGATGTCCACGCAATCTTTTCATGGTTTCCGCTTCCTCCGTTACACGGTTGCGCTCGCATTTTTCGCACGGACATAGGCTCGCCATCCGCCGAGTGCGGTCACTTCCTCGGCGCCGGTGACGGCATGGGCTTCACAGAGAAAACCTGAGACGCTGCTGCCATCTTCAAGGGTTACTTTTCCGATGCCGAGCGGCCCAGGAATTTTCTGAACGAAGTTGCCGAAGGCGGCGGGTGGAAGCGCCCAGACTTCGACCTCGAGGCCATTGCCGTCGAAACCGGGTTCGCGGATGAGGCCGGGTTTCGGCGGCACGGTGTTCGGCAGCACGAAAAGCCTGTAGTCAGCCGCTGTCCGGCAGGTTTTCAGGCGATATCCACCGGGTCCGGTGAGTTCATGATTGAGTGGCATGCCGGTCAGATGGGCGCCGACGACGACGATCGGAACAAAACCGTCGTCAAGCGGTGCAACCCGGCTTGCTTCCGGCAGCGGTGCAGTCTTGTCTTTGCCCATGCCGGCCCGAAGAGCCCGGTGCATGGCGTCGGCAAACGGGGCGAGCGCATCATCCGTGAACGTCGGGCCGATCAGCGTCACGCCGCCGGGCAGACCATTGCGCCCGAACCCCGCCGGAATGGCGATTGCGGCATAGTCGTAGAGATTGACGAAATTCGTGTAACGGCCGAAATGGCCGTTCTTCACGATCGGATCGGCCAGCATCTCTTCGACCGTGTACGTGGTGGGCGCCGTCGGCAGCAACAGGATGTCCACCTTCTTCCACTCGGTCTTCGTCTTCTGCCGCAGCGCTTCGAGTTTGTATTTGCCCTCGAAGGCAGCGACGGCGTCATAGGCCTTCGCGCCTTCGATGATGGTACGAACCGTCGGGTCGAAATCATCTGCGTTGCTGGTCAGGAAGTCCTTGACCGCCGCCAGCCGTTCGGCGACCCAGGGGCCATTGTAGAGCAACTCGGCCGCCTGGCGGAACGGTGCATAGTCGAAGGGCACAATGGTTGCGCCGAGCGATTTGGCCCGCTCGATTGCTGCGTCATAAAGTGTTTCGACATCCCTGTTTCCGAAGAATTCGCGCTCGGTGCTCTCCAGCACGCCGATCCGCAAGCCGGCGGCGGGGAGGGTTGCGGGCACGGCTTGACGCGAGAATGGATCGGCAGCGTCGTAGCCTTCCATCACCTTTCGGATCGCAACACCATCGCCAACCGTGGTGGCAAAGACGGTGACCACGTCGACGCTGCGGCAGGCTGGAACGACGCCGACGTTCGGCACCAGCCCAGGGGTCGGCTTGATGCCGACAAGGTTGTTGAAGGCGGCGGGTACGCGACCGGAACCGGCCGTGTCCGTACCGAGAGCGAAGGTCGCAAGGCCGGAGGCGACGGCCACCGCCGAACCTGAGCTTGATCCGCCCGATACATAGGCAGGGTCGAAAACCGAACGCGGCGCGCCATAGGGAGATCGTGTGCCGTTGAGCCCGGTCGCGAACTGGTCGAGATTGGTCTTACCGATGACGAGGGCGCCGGCAGCCTTGAGCCGTGCGACGACAGTCGAATCCACCGTCGGATCATAGGCGAAGGCGGGGCAGGCGGCAGTGGTTGGCAGGCCAGCGGCATCTATATTGTCCTTCACCGCGAAGGGGATACCCCAAAGGGGTAAGCTGTTTGGCTCGGGCGCGCGCGCCATCAGGTCGCGGGCTTGAGAGCGCAGATCCTCCTCCGGCGTGGCGGCAATGAAGATCGCCGGGTCTTTGGAAGCGGCGCGGCGCGCGATTACCTCCTCAATGAGATCGAGCGGCGTCAGGCCAGATTTATAGGCGGCGCGAAGACTTGAGAGATCGAGAATCGTCGGCAGCATGTCAGCAGTTCTCCAGAACGGCGATGATATCGCCAGCTTTGATATTTCGACCGGGCCCGGCACGCAGATCGCGGACGCGTCCGGCGTTGTGGGCAGTGACGTTGATTTCCATTTTCATGGATTCGATGATGGCGATCGTCTCGCCGGCAGCAACAGATACTCCCGGCTTCACCATGAGTTTCCAGATATTGCCCGGCACGCTGCTGGCAACACCGAAGCAGCCAGCGGGAATGTCGCCGTCGAGGCTTTCTCCGGTCCCTTCCTCGCTGACGAAACTGTCGAGGCCGGCGTCCTTCCAGCTTTGCCGCTCGGCGTCGAAAGCCGCCTGCTGGGTGGCCTTGAAGCGGTTGATCGACACAGCGTTCGCCTGCAGTTCATTTTCATACGCAGCATAGGAGAATTCCGTCTCCTCTATCCTCACGGGATAGCCGCCATGCGGGAAAGCAGCCCGTGCCTCTGTCAGTTCGTCATGGCTCACGGGGAAGAAACGGATCTGATCGAAGAAATTGAGCAGCCACGGCTTGCCCCTGGCGAATTCTGGCGTCTGCCGCCATGTATTCCAGACCTGGATGGTGCGGCCGAACAGCTGGTAGCCGCCAGGTCCCTCCATGCCATAGATGCACATATAGGCTCCACCGATGCCGACGGCATTTTCCGGGGTCCAGGTGCGGGCCGGATTGTACTTTGTGGTGACGAGCCGGTGACGTGGATCGACGGGTGTTGCGACCGGCGCCCCGAGATAGACGTCGCCGAGACCGAGAACCAGATAGCTGGCGTCAAAAACGATGTCCTTCACCGCCTGCTCGTCGGCAAGCCCATTGATGCGGCGAATGAACTCGATGTTCGAGGGGCACCAGGGCGCGTTCGGGCGGACCAACTCCTGATACTTGCGCATGGCAAGCTCGGCATCCGGATCGCTCCATGACAATGGCAGATGCACGATGCGGCTCGGCACTGTCACCGCATGTGCGGGCGGCAGACTGGTCTCTATATCCGCCAACAGTCCGAGCAGGCGCTTTCTTGTCAACGTTGTTCCATCATAATGGATCTGCAGCGACCGGATGCCGGGCGTCAGATCGAGGAGACCTGGCAGGCGGGCTTCCGCGATGGCCTGCATCAGCAGGTGAACGCGCAGCCTGAGCGCGATATCGAGCGCCATCGGGCCATATTCGACGAGGAGATTGTCGTCTCCCTGGCGGCGGTAGACGACGGAGACGGGCCCGGTGTTGTGCGTCCCGACGATAGGCGAGCCGATATCCGGCGCAGACGCATGGACGGCAGGACCGGCGACAGGGTCTTCGCTGCGCACAACGGCATGAAAGCGGATTTGGTCGCCGGGCTTGAACTGGCCCATCTTCCATTGCTCGTCGCGGGCGATTACCGCCGGGCAGACGAAGCCGCCGAGGCTCGGTCCGTCGGGGCCGAGAATAATTGGCATGTCGCCGGTGAAATCGATGGCGCCGACCGCATAGGCGTTGTCATGCAGGTTGGAAGGATGCAACCCCGCTTCGCCACCATCGCTGCGCGCCCATCGCGGCGCCGGGCCAATGAGGCGGACGCCGGTGCGGGCGCTGTTGAAATGCACTTCGTAGGAGGTCAAAAACAGCGTGTCGATGTCGCCCTGCTGAAAGAAATCCGGTGCGCCATGGGGGCCGTAGAGAACGCCGACGTCCCATTCGCGAGTGAGATCGGCGGGCTCGTTCGCGGCCAGCGGTGGTTTTACCGGTGTCTGCCGCGCAAGATGCAGCACATGGCCCGTCTTCAGCGCGCCGGTGGCGTTGCCGCCAAACTGGCCGAGGCCGAAGGTCGCGCGGGAGCCTAGCACGACCGGCGCGGTGAAACCGCCGGCGACTGCGAGATAAGCGCGCTGGCCTGGGCCGTCGATCGCACCAATCGACAGGACTTGCCCCGCACGAATTGTCACAGCCGTGTTGTGCGGCAACTCATTCCCGTCACAGGTCATCGACATCTGCGCTCCCCCGAGCGCAATCACCGCATCGGTGTAGAACCTGAGTGTCGGGCCGGACACGGTCAGCTCCAGGGCAGCGGTCGTATCATCGTTGCCAACAAGACGATTGGCATGACGGAAAGAGCGCTCGTCCATCGGCCCGCTTGGCGGGACGCCCACATGCCAGAGGCCAAGACGGCCGGGCAGTTCCTGGAGACTGGATTGCGCACCGGGTGACAGGACCTCGATGACATCCGGTACGAACATGAAATCGCGCAGCGCTGTCGTTGCCACCCTGCCGCTTGCGAGGAGATCGGATGCAGCAATCTCACGAAGATAGTCGAGATTGGTCTCGATCCCGGTGATCGACGTCGTGGCAAGGGCTGCCTGAAGCTTTGCGATCGCCGCCGGCCGGTCGTCGGCCGCGACGATGATTTTGGCAAGCATCGGATCGTAGAACGGCGTCACCTCCGTGCCTGTCTCGATCCAGCTGTCGACGCGAACGTCCTGTGGGAATACGACTTCCGTCAGCAGACCGGCGCTCGGGCGGAAATCGGCATGCGGCATCTCGGCATAGACGCGCACCTCGATTGCCGCACCCTTCGGGTTCAAGAGTTCTGCGGCCGAAAGCACATCCTCGCCCGCTGCCTGCCGGATCATCCATTCGACCAGATCGATACCGAAGACGGCTTCGGTAACGGGGTGTTCGACCTGCAGCCGGGTGTTGACCTCGAGGAAGTAGAATTCCTCTCGCACAGGATCGTAGATGAATTCGACCGTGCCGGCTGAGGCGTAGGAAACCGAGCTACCCAGATCGACCGCCGCCTGATGCAGGCGGGTGCGCGTGGCAGCGGCAAGGCCGGGTGCCGGGGTTTCCTCGACGACCTTCTGGTTGCGGCGCTGTAGAGAGCAATCCCGTTCACCGAGCGCCACGACCTTGCCCTTGCCGTCGCCAAAAATCTGCACCTCGACGTGGCGGGCATCGGCGACGAAGCGTTCGATATAGACGCGGGCATCGCCGAAGCTGGCGCGTGCCGTGCGTTGCACGCTTTCGAAGGCAGCATGCAGCGCGGCGGCATCCGCGCACAACTGCATGCCGATGCCGCCGCCGCCGGCCGTTGATTTCAGCATCACCGGATAGCCGACAATTTCGGCAGCTGTGAGCGCTTCTTCGGCGCTTTCCAGCAGGCTGCTGCCCGGCAGAAGCGGGACGCCGCTGGATCTGGCCAGGTCGCGAGCCGTGTGTTTGAGCCCAAATGCCGAAAGATGTTCCGGTCGCGGGCCGATGAAGGCAATGCCCTCGGCAGCCAGCCGTTCTGCAAAGACGATGTTTTCCGAAAGAAAGCCGTAGCCGGGGTGCACGGCGTCTGCGCCCGTGGCCTTGCAGGCGGCAATGACGGCGTCGACGTCGAGATAGCTTTCGGTGGCGGGCGACGGGCCAAGGCGTATCGCTTCGTCAGCCAGGCGCGTTGCCGTGGCAAAGCGGTCGGCGTCGGAATAGACGGCGACCGAGGCGATGCCCATTGTTTTCAATGTCCGGATGACCCGGACGGCGATTTCGCCCCTGTTGGCGATGAGGACCTTGTTGAACATGCTCATGCCTCGGCGTCCGATGCGGCGTCCCAGATCAGCACGCGAATCGGCGTCGGATCGAAGCCGTTGCAGGGATTGTTGATCTGCGGGCAGTTGGAGATGACGCAGAGCACGTCCATCTCGGCCACCAGCTCGACGAAGTCGCCAGGCGCTGAGATGCCGTCGACGATGGTCATCTTGCCATCGGGGCTGATCGGCACGTTCATGAAGAAGTTGATATTCGGCACGATGTCGCGCTTGTTCATCCCGTGTTTCGTAACCTCGATCACGAAGTTGTCGCGGCAGGCGTGCAGGTACTTGGTGCCGTGGCCGAAGCGCACGGTGTTGCTCTCGCAGGAGCAGGCGCCAGCCGAGGTGTCGTGGCGGCCACAGCTGTCGGCCGTCATCGTCAGCATCGTGCGGCCTTCGTTGGAGACGATCCGTGTGCCGGTGCCGACATAGGCTGCGCCCTGTTCCCGCATCGTGTCCTGATTGGAATAGCGCTCGGAAAAATCGTCAGCCTTGTAGAAGAGCGTGTCCACCGCCTGCTGGCCATAGCTGTCTTCGATACGGATGGTCTGTCCCTTGCGCACGATACCTGACCATGGCGCTTCGGCCGGAATGAAATGATCCTGCGCTGCATTTTCTAGGGTGCGTGCCGGGGAAGTCTGAATGAAATCGGTCATGGTTCGCCGTCCTCAAGCCTGCATCATGGCGTTGTTCTCGAAGCCGCGCGCGGCCTCTGCGGTTGCCGTGCGGGCAAGATCGCCTGCGGCCGGAGCGGCGGCGCGGAACCGGGTAACGCTCACCGGTGCGGGTGCATAGACGGGATTGGGATCGAGCGGGTGCGGGCACGTGGAAAGGCAGACGAGCATGTCCATCTCGGCGCGCATGTCGACATAGCCGCCACTGTTGGACATCTCGCCTTGCCAGCGGAAACCACCGGCATCGTCGATGCGGACTGGCGCAAAGAGATTGAGCACGGCCGGAATGTCGCGGCGATCCAGGCCGATCTTGCCGGCCGCCAGGATGAAGTTGTCCCGCGTGTTGCGGGTCTTGGCGCCCGGATATTTGGCGGCGTTCGAAGCTGCCGTCGATCCGCCCATCAGGCAGTCATGCGCGCCGGAGCTATCCTCGATCATCGAAAACATCACGCGGCCCATGTCCGAGAAGATCACCCGGCCCTTGCCGAGCGCCGTCGTCCACTGAACCTTGACGGTATCCACCAGATTGAGCCTCTCGCTGGTGTCATTGGCGTTCCAGGCGATCAGCGCAACGGTCGAGGCGCCGTCCTGCTGCTCTATGCGAAGGGCTTCGCCGCGATTCACACGGGTCGACCAGTACCAGCCGCCGGGGATCGTTTCCCGATGGATGATCGCTGTTGGCTCGATCGCTGGCGCGGGAAGGGAGCTCGGTGACGGAAGTGCCTTGGGAGCGAACTCCAATCCTTTCTTCTGATGTTCTTCGTAACGCTGCCGGTTGGCTGCAATTTCCTCTGCGGAACGTCTAACATGCATGGCTATCTAACTCCTGACGGGCTGGAAGACGGGTCGTCCCGGCGAGGCCCCTGCAAGACGACCGGGCCGTCCCGGTCAGGGCTGAAGTGGGAAAGCTCGCCCGCGCGGCGGGGCGGCCAGATGGAAATGTCCCGTGTGATCGTGGCGCCGTAGCGCTCCTTCTCTTCCGGCCGGTCGCGCGGCCGCTCGAAGGCGACGACACGGGTGGCCAGCGTGAAGGCCTCCCGCATGTCGTGCGTGACCATGACGACGGTCATCCGGGTTTCGTTCCATAGCCGTTTCATCAGCGTGTGGATCTCGGCGCGGATGCCGGGATCGAGCGCCCCGAACGGCTCGTCGAGGAGCAGCACCTTGGGTTTCATGATCAGCGCCTGTGCCAGCGCCAGTCGTTGCTGCATGCCGCCGGAAAGCTGTGCCGGGTATTTGGTTTCTGCGCCGGAAAGGCCAACTTCAGTGATAAGTTGCCGAGCTTCGTCGATCGCCGACCGCCGCGCCTGGCCGAAAAGCCTTGCCTTGAATTTCGAGGCCATCAGTTCCTTGCCGAGCAGGACATTGCCGAGCACCGTCAGATGCGGAAAGACCGAATAGCGCTGGAACACGACGCCGCGATCCGGACCCGGTTCAGCCGGCAGCGGCTCGCCATCCAAGAGGATCGTGCCCCTGGTGGGCCGCTCCTGGCCAAGAAGCATGCGCAGGAAGGTCGACTTGCCGCAGCCGGAGGGGCCGACGAGCGCGACGAAGGCGCGCGAAGCGACTGTCAGCGACACGTTCTCCAGCACGATCTGATCGCCATATTCCTTCCAGACGCTGTCGATGATCAGTTCGCTCATCACTGCTTCTCCAGTTCGGACCAGGGAAAGACGGCGATGCGGATCCGGTCGAGGACGAAGTTGGTCAGAACGGCAAGCAGGGTGATCCAGACGACGTAGGGAAAGATCACGTCCATGGACAGGTAACGGCGGACAAGGAAGATGCGGTAGCCGAGCCCGGAATCTGACGAAATGGCCTCCGCTGCAATGAGGAACAGCCAGGCTGGACCGAGCTGCAGCCGCACGCAAGTGACCAGCCGCGGCAGGATCTGCGGCAGCACGACGCGAAGGGCGATCTGCCACGAGGAGCCGCCCAGCGTTTCCGCCTTGACGATCTGCTCGCGTGGCAGTTCCAACGCCTTCAACGCCAGGTCGCGGATCATCGTCGGCGCGACGCCGATGGTGATCAGTGCGATTTTTGAGGCTTCGCCAAGCCCCATGACGATGAACAGAATGGGCAAGAGCGCAAGCGGCGGCACCATGGAAACGGCGGCGACGAAGGGGGCGAGCAGCGCCCGAAGATAGGGCAGCATGCCGATTGCCATGCCGATCAGCAGCGCCGTCACGGTCGAAATGCCGAGACCTGCGAAAAGCCGGATCAAGCTTGCGGCCGTATCGGACCAGAGCAGATAGTCGCCTGTGCGCGCATCCGGCAGGAACGCCAGCCGGTTGACGGCGTCGGCAAAACCCGTGAGGCCGGGCAGCAGCTTGTCATTGGCATTTTCCGCCAGCCGCGCCGCCGATCCCGCCGCATAGGCGGCAACCAGCAGGACGAAGGGCAGAAGCATGAGGGCAAGTTGTGCGCCTCGGTTCGGCCTGGTGTTGATCCAGCGCATGACATGGCTCCGCTGATGAAGGGAAGAGGGCGGCGCGGTAAACCCGCACCGCCGATCGGCGCAACGCTCAGAGCGAGCCGTCGGCCGCGGCCTTCATGTAGGTATCGGTGAAGCGCAGCTTGACGTTACCGCTATCGCCGAGAACCTTGCCATCGGGCATTTCGATGCCAATGACATCCGCCGAGGCCGCTCCGCTGCCGAGCAATCCCTTTTCGAACAGGAAGTTGCGCACGAGGTCCATCGTCTTCGGCAGGCTCGGCGACGCCGTAAAGGCAACCGCGTCGGCGGGCTTGTCGAACAGCTTGGTGGCGGCGAGCTGGGCTTCGAAGCCCTTCAGATCGGTTCCGGATGCAGAGCCCATCGCTTCGCGCGCCGCCTTGCCCTCGTCGGTATCTGCCGTCATCAGCGCTGCGGTTTCATACCAGATGCCGGCGAGCGCCTTGCCGAAGTTCGGATTGTCCTTCAGCACGTCGGTATTGGCGACCATCAGGTCGATGATTTCGCCGGGGATTTGCGAGCTGTCGAAAACCTTTTTGGCCGTCGGATCTTCGAGAATGGTCGCAACGAGCGGGTTCCAGGTGACGACTGCCGAAACATCCTTCGTCTTGTAGGCGCTGACCATGTCGGCGTCAGAGGTGTTGATCACCTTCACGTCCTTTTCACTCAGCTTGAGGCTTTCAAGCGCCCGGGCGAGCAGATAGTGCGAGACGGAAAATTCGACGAGATTGACGTTCTGGCCCTTCACATCTGCAAGGCTCGCCTTGTCCTTGAGAATGACTGCGTCGTTGCCGTTGGAGAAGTCGCCGACGATGACGGCCGTCGTATCGACCCCACCGGCTGCCGGAATCGAGAGACCGTCCATGTTGGTGAGCGTGACGGCATCGAAGGCGCCGGCGGTGTACTGGTTCATCGATTCCACGTAATCGTTGAACTGGGTGACTTCGATCGTGAGGCCGTATTTGTCGGCCCATTTTTTTACGATCCCATTGTCTGACGCGTAACCCCACGGCATCCAACCGACATAGATCGACCAGGCGACCTTGAAATCGGTCTTTGGTGCAGCGACGGCGTTGGACGTCATACCGACCGCCAGCGAAGCGACAAGCGCGGTGATCGAGAGCATTTTCGAAAAAATCTGCATTGCATTTCCCCTTTTTGCTTTTCTTCAAAAAAGGGATCGGCATGGACCATCGCGCCGCCAATCCCTTGGCTAACGAGGTCTCCCGGGCTTTTGTCCCGCCGTGCACCCGGCGGGATGTCTCCCCAACCGGTGGCAGCTCTCGGACCAGCACGCTTTTGAAAAGCGCCGGAACCCTAGCCACCAACTCGACGACTATACACGCAAGCTGCGTGCCAATCGTTAAGCCTATGATTTCATGGGAGTGTATCCGAGGGGCAAACTTTCCCTGGCGTAAAGTGCATGCACTTGCACATTCGTTGGGCGCCTCCTGCCTCTAAAGTTACCAGCGGCTCGGTGTCACATCGGGAGCATGGGGATTTTGTGACCTTTCGACAGTGGCTATCTGGGCATGGCCAACGCCAAAACCGGCATAGTTGAAGCGCTGGCAGATCAACGGTAAACAACCCACCCTCCGACGGATTTTGATCGGGGGGCTTAAAAAACGAGCATTTCGTGCAAAAAAGTAACGTTCCATGCGCCCAGTGCATAGGTGGTGCGAGGGATTGTCACTGTTTTAAACCGATTGAGCCATCTATGTTCCAATCATCCAAACGACGCCGGACCAAGCAAGATTGGTGACGTCAGACAGCCCTCAGGAAAGGGGATCATCATGAACGTAGCACGCTCCTTCAACAATTGGCGCAAGTTCCGTCAGACAGTCAACGAACTCAGCCGCATGTCCAGCCGTGAACTGCAGGACCTCGGCATCGACCGCGCCGATATCCGCAGCGTGGCGCGCGCATCGGTCGCGCGCTAACCGCACAGTATTTGATCTTCAGACTGCTCGACGCCCGCTAATGACGCGGGCGTTTTTGCGTCGATTTCCATGCCTTGGGTCGATCAGATCGGCGTTTTCTTCCGGGCCTTTCCGACATGCAATTCGTGCATAGCTGCAGTGCGGCAGAAGACATTGGCACACTGCAGGGTCGGTGTATCAAACCATCGAAGCGATGCACCTCCTCCCGCAAAGCTTCGGGTTTTAGACGGCCCACTTCCTCCTCCCAGTCGCTGTTCGGTTCTTTTCGGAAAGCCTGCCGCACCTCCTCCCGCGGCAGGCATTTTGATTTTCGGAGCCTTGTTGGGCGAGGTGACCGGCGACCCAGGTGATGCACGCCCCTGCGCAGCGCGCAGAGGATACCCTATGGTCATGGCCGCGGCCGCCGCGCTGGCATCAGCTGGTCAACACGCGGTCGCGCCGCCCGCGCATCGGTCTCATTGGATCTTCGGCACGTAGTCTCGGCCGCCATCGATGCTCTTCGGGCGGCCGTCGAGGAAGAGTTCGCCTATCCGGGGCGCCGTACGAGCGATCACCTTGCCGCCCTTGATGACCGCAAGCCGGTTCGGCTTCAGCCGGAGCGCCTCCATCGGATCGGCGGCCTGGAGGATAACGATGTCGGCCTTGCAGCCTTTCTCCAAACCATAGCCCTGGAGGCCGAGCGTTTTTGCAGAATTGACGGTGAGTGCATCAAAGATCTGCCTCTTGTCTTCAATGCCTGCCATCTGGGCAACATGGATCGCCATATGGCCAACCTCAAGCATGTCGCCCGAGCCCATCGAATACCACGGATCCATCACGCAATCATGCCCGAAAGAAACGTTGAGCCCGGCCACCATCATCTCGCGTACGCGGGTCATGCCCCGGCGTTTGGGATAGGTATCGTGCCGGCCCTGCAGCATGATGTTGATCAGCGGATTGGGAATTACGTTGATCTGGGCCTCCGCCATCAGCGGGATGAGCTTCGAGACGTAGTAGTTGTCCATGGAATGCATGGACGTGAGGTGCGAGCCGGCGACGCGACCCTGCAGGCCGTGGCGGATTGTCTCGGCGGCCAGCGTTTCGATATGGCGCGACATCGGATCGTCGGTCTCATCGCAATGCATGTCGACGGGCAGGCCTCGGTCGGCGGCCAGTCGGCAGAGCGCCTCCACCGATAGCCGGCCATCCTCCATGGTGCGCTCGAAATGCGGAATGCCGCCGACAATGTCGACGCCCATGTCGAGTGCGCGGTTGAGTGCGGTAACACCGTCCTTCGCGCGATAATAACCGTCCTGCGGAAAGGCCACGAGCTGCAGCTCGATATAAGGCTTGATGCGATCCTTGACTTCCAGCAGCGCTTCGACCGTGACGAGCTTGGGATCGGACGTATCAACATGGCTGCGGATGAAGAGAAGGCCTTGCGTGACTGCGAGGTCGCAATACCGCAGCGCCCGCTCGACCAGTTCCTCCTTGGTGACGATCGGTCGCAGCTCACCCCAAAGCGCGATGCCTTCGAGCAACGTACCGGACACGTTCATGCGAGGAATGCCGAGAGACAACGTTGCATCCATGTGGAAATGCGGGTCGATGAAAGGCGGGCTCACCAGTCGGTCGGTCGCATCTATCTCCTCGCCGGCACTGGCCGCGATCCCCTTTTCGATTGCGGCGATCTTGCCTCGGGCGATTGCGATGTCGATCCCGCTACGTCCATCGGGAAGGTTCGCGTTTCGGACAATGAGATCAAACATGCCGGGACCTTTCAAGTTATCGTTCGCCGCGGCGGTAGGGCTGCATCAGCGCCTGCGGTACGCGGGCTCGTCGCGCCATGAGGGCGAGTGCGAAGATGGAGAGGATGTAGGGCGTCATCAGGAAGATCTGGTAAGGCACGCCTTCGACGACTGTCTGCAGCCTGAGCTGGAAGGCATCGAAAAAGGCGAAGAGCAGTGCCCCGAACAGTGCCCGCCCCGGTCGCCAGGAGGCGAACACCACGAGCGCGATGCAGATCCAGCCGCGTCCCTGTACCATGGTCGGGAAGAAGGAGTTGAACGCCGAAAGTGTGAGGAAAGCGCCGCCGACAGCCATAAGCGCACTGCCGACGATCACCGTGCCGTAGCGTACCTTCATCGGGTTCACGCCTTGAGCTTCGGCGGCATGCGGATTCTCCCCCGTCATCCGGATTGCAAGCCCGACAGGCGTGTGGAAGATGATATAGGCCATGATCAGCGCGACGACGATGGCGAGATAGGTCGGAGCCGTCTGGGTGAAGAAAGCCGGGCCGATGAAGGGAAGCGACGAAAGCGCCGGAATGTCGATCGGCTGGAACGGCATGACCGTTGGCGGTGTGCCCGCCACGGGGACAACCAGCCGGAAGACGTAGTAGCTGAAGCTCGAGGCAAAGAGCGTCACGCCCAACCCCGAGACGTGTTGCGAGAGCCCGAGGGTAACCGTCAGCAGCGAATGCAGCACGCCGAAAAGTGCACCGGAGATCGCGGCCACCAGCACGCCTGTCCACAGATCCGCGCCGTGAAACACGGCAAGCCAGCCGATCATCGCGCCGAAGGTCATGATACCCTCGATGCCGAGGTTGAGGACGCCTGCCCGCTCGCAGAGCAGCGCGCCAAGCGTGCCGAAGATCAGCGGTGTGGCAATGCGCAGGATCGCTGCCCAGAGACCGGCAGAGGCCAGTATGTCGAACACGACGCTCATCGGCGGATCCTATACTGGGTGAAGAAAAGGGCGACCAGCATGGTGAGCAGCGCTAGCGCCACGGTAACATCGGCGATGTAGGTGGGGATTCCAAGGCTGCGGCTCATGCCATCGGCGCCCACGAACATGATGGCGGTGAACAGGGCTGCGAAGACGACGCCGATCGGATTGAGGTTGGCGAGCATGGCGACAACGATGCCGGCATAGCCGAAGCCCGGGGACAGGTCGGTCGTGACATAACCTTTGACCCCCATGACTTCAATCGCGCCGGCCAGACCCGCAAGCCCACCGGAGAGACAGGCAACCTTGACCAGCGTGCGCCCGAGCGGCACGCCCGCGAAGAGGGCCCCTTGCGGATTGAGCCCCGCCGCGCGCGACTGCATGCCGAACACGGTACGCGACTGGACGAGGTAAACCAAGACAGCCAAAACCATTGCAATCACAAGGCCGATATGAAGCCGCGACCGCGCGATGAGCTTCGGAAGCGTTGCATGATCGGCCACCGCCTGGGACTGTGGCCAGCCAAAGGCGAGGGGATCCTTAAGCACGCCATCGATGAGCATCGAGACGAAGAGAACGGCGATGAAGTTCATGAGCAGGCTGCTCACGACCTCGTCGACCGAGAAGCGCAATCTCAGCCAGAGCGGCACGAGGATCAGCGCCATGCCCGCGATCGCGCCGACGACCAGCAGCAACGGAATGAGGATCGGCCCCGGCAGCTCCGCCAGCAGCCTGGAACCGAACGCGGCGACAGCGATCGCACCGAGATAGAACTGTCCCTCGGCGCCGATATTCCAGAGCCGGGCACGGAAGGCGACGGCGGCGGCGAGTCCTGTCAGGATCAATGGCGTGGCCCGGGTCAATGTCTCGGTCGCCGAAAGCCGGGAGCCAAAGGCGCCGACCAGGATCCGCCTGTAGGCATCAAGCACCGGTGCGCCGGCAATGGCGATCAGGATGCCCGAGAGGGCGAGTGCTGCGACGATCGCCGCGATCGGCGCACCGATCAGCAGCAGCAGCGGACGGTGTTCGCGACGTTCAAGGCGCATGGGTAGCCTCCGCCGCGTGGCTCCAGTCGCCGGACATCATAAGTCCAAGCCGCCGCGCATCGATCCTCCCCGCGTCGAGGGGCGGCGAGAGCCTGCCAGCGACGATCGCCTGGATCCGGTCGGCCAGGGAGATAACCTCGTCGAGGTCCTCGGAGATCAACAGCACTGCTGTGCCCGCCTTCCGCGCCTCGAGAATCCGGGCGTGGACGGCCGCGACTGCGCCCTCGTCGAGCCCGCGTGCAGGTTGCGCAGCAATCAGGATGCGCGGCCTGTGCGACAGGTTGCGGCCGAGGATGAGTTTCTGCATGTTGCCGCCCGAAAGAAGCCGGGTGCCGCTCGCGGGCGTTCCGCCGCGCACGTCGAAAGCATCGATGATGGATTTGGCGAAGGCCATCCCGGCCTTGCGATCGACGAGACCGTTGTGCGAGTAGGCCGGCAGCCTTTCCAGCACTGCATTCTCCCAGATCGACATTTCCCCGATCACGCCTTCGCCATTGCGGTCTTCGGGGACGCGACCGATACCGGCATCGACCACATCGCCCACACTGAGATGCCCCACTGGCTCGCCATAGAGCAGGATTTCGCCGGATGTGCGCGCGAGCGTGCCCGAAAGCACGCGGGCGAGCGGCACCTGGCCATTGCCGGACACGCCGATGATGCCCAGCACCTCCCCCTCGCGGAGCGCGAAGTCGACGTCCTTCAGCCGCTCGACGCCACCGATCCGAACGCCGAGGTCACGCACTTCCAACACCACGGCGCCCGGCGTTGAGGGTTCGCGCACCGGCCGCGTTACGCGGCGACCCACCATGAGTTCTGCGAGCTCGGCCTTGCTGGTTTCCGACGCCTTGCGTCCAGCCACCACCTTTCCACCGCGCAGTACGACGATACGGTGGGCGGCCGCCATCACTTCATCGAGCTTGTGTGATATGAAGATCAGTGACAGGCCCTGCCGCGCCATGTCCTTGAGGGTCGCAAACAGCCGCTCTGCCTCGATATTGGTCAGCACCGCGGTGGGCTCGTCGAGGATCAGGATACGGGCGTCATTGTAGAGCGCCTTCAATATTTCCACCCGCTGCTGCTCGCCAACGGAGAGGTCTCCGAGCCGGGCATCAGGATCGATCTTGAGTCCGAAACGCTCAGCGATGCTGACAAGCTTCTTGCGCGCCGCCTGTGTCGCCGACCACAGCTTCCAAAGCCGCTCGGTCCCGGTCATAACATTCTCAAGCACCGTGAGATTGGACGCCAGGGAGAAGTGCTGGTGCACCATGCCGACCCCGGCGCTGATGGCGGCGCGTGGTTTGCCAGGAGGCAGTTCTTCGCCATCGATCCGGATTTGGCCGTCGTCTGGCACATAGTGGCCGAAGAGAATGCTCATCAGGGTCGTCTTGCCTGCGCCATTCTCGCCAAGCAACGCCACGATCTCGCCCTTGCCGAGCGACATGGAAATTCCGTCGTTTGCGAGGGTGTCGCCAAAGCGCTTGCTGACGCCGATAATCTCGAGGACTGGTGTCGTCATTCTGCGAGCCCCGCGACTGGAAATCTGTGTTGCCAGCGGTCCTCGGACTCGAGCCGGGCTGCGAGCGCAAGAAGCAGCGGCTCATGACCGAACGGGGCCATCAGTTGAACCGGAAGCGGCAGGCCTCCCGCATCCGCGCCGAACGGCAGCGTGATCGCGGGAAAGCCCGAAACATTGGCGAGAGATGCAAGCGGCGCGAATGTGGCCATGCGGTCGAGCTGGAGCTCGGCGTCCTGATGATAGGTCGGGAAAGAACCTATCGGCAAGGGCGCGCTGGCCAACATCGGCGTCACGATGACATCGACGCGTTGGAAGACCCCCCAAAGGTCGCGGCTCACGAGTACGCCCTCGTTCAGGATGTCCCAGAGCGAGGTGCCAGACATCGCGCGACCACGGGCCACAAACGCCTGGGTCAGTGGTTCCGCACCCTCGAGCGCGATGGCCGACGACTGCACCATGGCCGCGAGGTTGACCGCAACGATGCCGCCAAACGTCCTGCCGCTCGCCGCAACCATGGCCTCAAATTCCACCCAGTCGAGCGGAATGAGTGTGTGTCCCTGCGCCTCGAGGCTCAGAGCCGCGGCCTCGACGGCTGCGCTTCGCTCGGCTGATGTGGGCTGCGCGGCGCCCGTGTCCGTGAGGACGCCAACCCGCAGCGCAATCGGCTCGAAGAGTACCGGCGCGCTGTCCGCGAAAGGTCCGCGCGCCTGTCCCCCGAGGGCTTCGAAAGCAGACGCCGCATCACGCACCGAACGCGCCACGACCAGCTCGCTTGTGATGCCGCCGAGATGATTGCCGAAAGAAGGTCCTGCCGGGACGGCGCCGCGTCCCGGTTTCAACCCCACGAGACCGCAGCATGCCGCCGGCACGCGGATCGAGCCGCCGGCATCGGTCGCATGCGCGATCGCGACGATTCCGGCTGCGACCGCCGCGGCGGCGCCGCCCGAGGACCCTCCCGGTGTCAGCGACCGATCAAGCGGATTGCGGCAAATCGGCCCAATCGCAGGCTCGCTCGCAAACGAGAGGCCGAATTCCGGACTCGTCGTCACGCCGAAAGGACAGAAGCCGGCATGGCGAAACCGCTTCGCCAGATCTGAATCCGAATGGGATGGCTCGCGCTTGAACAGCCGTGAACCGGCAGTGACCGGCAGTCCTGCGAAAGGCCCGCCGAGATCCTTGGCGAGCGTAGGCACGCCCGCGAACGGGCGCTCCTGAAACATAAGGGTTGCGCTATCGCGTTCGCGATCCATGCCGCGCGCGGCGCTTTCGCCCAACTCCCGATTGAGATAGACGATCGCACCGAGCGCCTCAAGGTCATGAGCGGCCTGGAGAGAAGCCTGCATCGCATCGAATGCGCTCAGGCGTCCGACCTTGATAGCCTCAGCCAGCGTGGTGGCGTCTGCGGTCATGACGGACCCGAATTACTTCGGCTCCTCCATGTTCCTCGGAACCTCGAAGGCACCTGACTTGATGTCTGCCCGCACCTTCTCCATGGCCACTTCCGCGTCAGCTGGTGCCACGCCCTTGACGTATACAATGTCACTGCCGCCCTCCTTCATCAGGCCGAAGGCGGTATAGTTCTTCCCGACCGGCTTGCCTGCCTGCACGTCGGCGATCGCGGCGTCGAGTATCGGACGGAAGCCCCAGAGCGCGTTGGCAAAGACAGTGTCGGGATAGCGCGGGGTATAGTCAATCAGCGAGCCGACGGCCTTGATGCCGCGCTCCTTGGCAGCGTCTGCCGTGCCGATACGCTCGCCGAACAGGATGTCGGCGCCAGCATCGATCTGGGCGAGGCCGGCTTCGCGCGCCTTCGGCGGATCGAAGAAGGTGCCGATGAAGGAGACGAGGTGCTTGGCATTAGGGTTCACGGCCTTCACGCCTTCTGCGAAGGCGTTGATCAGCATGTTGACCTCGGGAATCGGGATTGCGCCGACGGAACCGATGACATTCGACTTGGTCATCTTTCCTGCCAGCATACCGGCGAGATAGGCGCCGTCATGATTCCATGTGCCGAAGACGCCAAAATTCGAGCCTTCCTCGTTGCCGCTCGAACCGAGCACGAAGGCTGTGTCAGGGTAATCGGCAGCCACTTGGCGCGCCTCCTTCTCGACGGCGTAGGATTCACCAATGATCAGCTTGTTACCCTGCTCTGCATATTCGCGCATGGCGCGGGGATAGTCAGTGCCTGAAACTCCTTCGGAGAATACATATTCGATCACGCCTTGCTTGGCGGCGGCCTGAAGCGCGGCATGAAGACACGAATTCCAGGCATTCTCGACAGGCGAGGCATGGATGCCGGCGACCTTGAGCGGCGCGGCGGCACGGGCGATCGGCGCCAGCGTCGAAAGGCCAAGAGCAATGCCCGATGCGATCACGCCGCGGCGTGAAATCAGTATGTCTTTCGTCATGATCGTTCCCCTTTTTTACCATTTGGTTCAAAAACCATATGGAGGGGTAGAAGGGGTGTCAAGCAAGGGTGAGGCGCAAAGGAAAGGCCGTTTTTCCTTGCAGCCGATCGGTTGGACCCATGCTACCGAAGGGCTTCGACAGTGCGCCGGCTCCGAGGGGAATGACATGACGCGTCCCGGGAGGGAGCCATTCAGCTACCCATTGTAGTCTCAAGGGCACGGGTGCGCTCGCACAGGCTCGTTCACCTGAAAGGATGCCGCCTGTAGTCGAAATGGGTAGGATATGCGGCGTTATTCTTCGACTATAATTTTGGCGGAACGATCCTCAGATATTTGTCTTTGCCAATTTCACGAGAGGGGCTTGCAATGCACCGCAAAGCTCGCCGGTGGGCTTCCCGCTCACTACTAGTGGATTCCTGGGTTCCCCAGTGGCTGACCGTGGGCGGAAGGGGGAGGTCGCGCAAGTCTACCAGTACGCGCGAGGTTTCTGTTCAATCTGCGACATCCGTGCAAGCTGCGGATGCGAACAAATATCAGGCTCTTGTCGTCGGTACCGTCGCCAGCTCTACTCTCAATGAGCATGACATTGGGCAGGGAGTGAGCGTGATCCCCGCCACGGACGGTCAGGCCAATATCACACCGCCGGCCTTGCCCCAGACGTTCGCAACGATTAGCGAAACGGCGGTTCCAAGCGACGCTGTTACCTCGCCTCTGCAGTCCGCCAATGCGTCGAGTTTTGCACCTTTCGAGCAGAACGCGAACGCAGTTACAGTCGAACCCGCATCGTCCCCCAATGACGCTGACGCTGGCGGAGCGATGCTTCAACAGGACGTTCAGTTGTCGACGACAAGGCTGAGCGCTGATGCGGATACTGGGCCGAGCGGTGAGGGCACCTTCGATACTTCGACCAGTGATCCGTCACTCGCCCTGAGCGTGGCCCCGTTGGCGATCGGAAGCCGGGAGACCGGCGACGCGACGACGCCGACGCCGATCAGCACGTCGCCCCGCTCGGTCACTATGGAGGCGGTTGCCCCCAGCAGCTCTGAAATTGTCTTCGCGGCGGCGGCGACCAATCCGATCGTTCTGGAGAACCAGAAGCCTGGCAACCCGGAGAGTGAGTGGGGGATTGATGGCGCCGGCAGCTCGAATATCGAGGGCTTCGCCACCGATATCAGCATCAATCGCGGGCAGACCGTCAGCTTCAAGATCAATACGAATTCCAGCAACTATCGCATCGACATCTATCGCCTCGGTTATTACGGCGGCATGGGAGCGCGCAAGGTTGCCACCATTCAGCATACGGGCGTCCAGAACCAGCCGACGCCTCTGCGTGACAACGCCACCGGCTTGGTCGACGCCGGCAACTGGTCAGTTTCGGCGTCCTGGGCAATTCCGGCCGACGCAGTGTCGGGAATCTACTTCGCCAAGCTCGTGCGCCAGGACGGAACCGCTGGCCAGAACCATATTCCGTTCATCGTACGTGACGACAGCAGCAACAGCGATGTCCTCTTCCAAACCTCGGACGAGACCTGGCAGGCCTACAACCCCTGGGGCGGCGCCAATCTGTACCAAGGCAACGGGCCGGGGGGCGACTCCGCCCCAGGGCGCGCATATGCGGTTAGCTACAACCGCCCGATCACCACCAGGGGCGGCGGCCTCGCGTCGGGGCCGCAGGATTACATCTTCAGTGTCGAGTACCCGGCCATCCGGTGGCTGGAGAAGAACGGCTATGACGTTGCCTATATGGCCGGAGTGGACTCCGATCGCCTCGGCAGCCTGATCCAGAACCACAAGATGTTCCTGAGCGTCGGCCACGACGAGTATTGGTCGGGACAACAGCGCACCAATGTCGAGGCCGCGCGGGATGCGGGCGTGAACCTTTGCTTTTGGAGCGGCAACGAGGTCTACTGGGAGACGCGCTTTGCTCCCAGCATCAGTTCTGGCGCACAAGCGTATCGCACCCTGGTGTGCTACAAGGAGACCAGAGCCGGCCCCATTGACCCGAACAACCAATGGACGGGAACCTACCGGGATCCGCGGTTCGTCTCTCCGACCGCGGTAGGAGGAGGGCGGCCGGAAAATGCGCTAACCGGCACCATGTTCCAGGTCGACTCGTACCGAAGCGATGCGATCACGATCCCGTATGACGACGCCAATCTGCGCTTCTGGCGCGATACCAGCGTGGCAAACCTGCAGCCGGGGCAGACGGCCACCCTTGAGCGGAACTATCTGGGATATGAATGGGATGAGTCCCCCGACAATGGTTTTCGTCCCGCTGGACTGATCGCGCTATCGTCCACAACCTTGCCCGTAAACCAATATTTGCTGGACTACGGCACCACGACCGGGTCGGCCACCGCCACCCACAATCTGACGCTTTACCGTGCTCCGAGCGGCGCCCTGGTGTTCGGCGCCGGGACAGTTTACTGGGCGTGGGGACTCGACGACAACCATGATCTCGAGGCCACCCCGGTCGACCCGCGGGTCAAGCAGGCTATGGTCAACCTGCTGGCCGACATGGGTATCCAGCCTGGCACTTTGGAAGCCGGACTGACATCAGCAGTCCAGTCGACGGATAGCACAAAACCCGTATCATCGATCACCGCGCCGAATAACGGGACCGCCCTGAAGGTGGGCAACGCCGTCACCATCAGCGGAACCGCTTCCGATATTGGCGGCGTCATCGCCGCGGTAGAGGTCTCGACCGACGGCGGCACTACGTGGCACCGGGCGGTGGGAGACGAGACCTGGACATACAGCTGGGTCGCGCCGAGAGCCGGCACGTTCACCATCAAGACTCGCGCGGTCGACGACAGCGTCAATCTGGAGACCCCTGGTAGCGGCCGCACCGTAACGGTGACCGGCAACAACTTCTTTCCCGCTTCGGCCATACCGCCCACCGTGCCGGACGTCGATTCCAACCCGATCGAAGTGGGAATGAAGTTCCAATCGTCAGTGGCCGGCACCGCAACGGGCGTGCGATACTACAAGAGCGACTTGAACATCGGGACACATACGGGGTCCCTGTGGTCGAGCACTGGAACCAGGCTGGCGACCGTCACCTTCACCAACGAGTCAGGAGTGGGCTGGCAGGCAGCGAGCTTTTCCAACCCCGTCGCGATCGCCGCCGGCACGACCTATGTGGTCTCGTATCACACGAACTACGGACACTATACGGCAACCGGAAACTATTTCGCGTCGCCTGTGACGAATGGACCCCTTACGGCGCCGACGAATGCGGGTGTCTACAGCTACAATTCGGCCAGCGTCTTCCCGAGCAGCACCTTCAACGGCGAGAACTACTGGGTCGATGTCCTGTTCAACCCGACGACCTCGAGCAACACGGCGCCGACGGCGGTTGCCGACACGGGGGACGCCACCGAGAAGGGCGGGGTGGCCAACGGCTCGGGCGGCTCGCCCGCCAGCGGCAATGTGCTCACCAACGACACCGACCCGGATGCCGGCGATACCAAGACCGTCACCGCCGTCAGCTTCGGCGCGACAGCCGGGACGCTCGGCACGCCGCTTGCCGGTGCCCGTGGCAGCCTCGTGCTCAATGCCTCGGGCGCCTTCACCTATACCGTCAACGAGACCAATGCCGGCGTGCAGGCCCTGCGGCAGTCGACCAATACGCTGACCGATGCGTTCAGCTACACCATGCGCGATGCGGCCGGCGCCACCTCGACGGCGACGCTGACCGTCACCATCCACGGCGCCAACGATGCGCCGGTGCTCGCCACCCAGACCGCCAACCAGACCGCCACCGTCGGCTCGGCCTTCTCCCTGGTGCTGCCGGCCAACACCTTCACCGATGTCGACAGCGGCGATACGCTCACCTACACGGCGGTCAATGCGGCCAATGGCGCGCCGCTGCCCGCCTGGCTGAGCTTCAATGCCGCGACGCGGACCTTCAGCGGCACGCCGGCGGCCGGCGATGTCGGCACGCTCGGCGTCCGGGTCACTGGCACCGATCTCGGCAGTCTTGCCGCCAACGAGACCTTCAACATCACGGTGTCGACGACACCGAACGCGCCGCCAACGGCGGTTGCCGACACAGGCGACGCCACCGAGAGGGGCGGGGTGGCCAACGGCTCGGGCGGCTCGCCCGCCACCGGCAACGTGCTCACCAACGACACCGATCCGGATGCCGGCGACACCAAGACCGTCACGGCCGTCAGCTTCGGCGCGACGGCCGGCACGCTCGGCTCGGCGCTGAACGGCACCTATGGCAGTCTCGTGCTCAATGCCTCGGGCACCTATACCTATGCCGTCAACGAGACCAATGCCGCCGTGCAGGCGCTGCGGCAGTCGACCAACACGCTGAGCGATGCCTTCAGCTACACCATGCGTGATGCGGCTGGCGCCACCGCCACGGCAACGCTGACCGTCACCATCCATGGCGCCAACGATGCGCCGGTGCTCGCCGCCCAGACCGCCAACCAGAACGCCACCGTCGGCTCGGCCTTCTCCCTGGTGCTGCCGGCCAACACCTTCACCGATGTCGACAGCGGCGAAACCTTGACCTATGCGGCAACCGCAGCCGACGGCTCCGCACTTCCCGCCTGGCTGAGCTTCAACGCCGCGACGCGGACCTTCAGCGGCACGCCGACGACAGCCGGCACCTACGGCGTCAGGGTAACGGCGACCGACCTCGGCGGTCTCGCCGCCAACGAGACCTTCAACATCACCGCGTCGACGGCCCAGACGACCTATAGCCTGTTCAGTGCCTCCAACACGCCGGCCCAGACGAACCTCAACGATGGCCAGCAGCTCGAAGTCGGCGTCAAGTTCCAGTCGAATGTCGCCGGTGATATTACCGGTATCAAGTTCTATCGCAGTGCCAGCGACACCGGCCAGAACGTCGTCGACCTGTGGACCACCGCAGGCACCAGGCTCGCCACCGCCACCTTCACCAACACCGCGGCGAGTGGCTGGCAGACGGTGAACTTTGCCTCGCCCGTCACCATCGCCGCCAACACCACCTATGTTGCCTCCTACCATACGACCGGCTTTTACGTGGCGACCAACAATTTCTATACCAGCGCCGTCACCAACGGCCCGCTGACGGCCTTGTCAAGTGCCGCCGCCGGAGGCAACGGCGTCTACCGCTATGGCGGGTCCGCCACTACGGGCATTTTCCCGAATGCCACCTACAACGCTGCCAACTATTGGGCCGATGTGGTCTTCCGCCCGACGACCTCGAGCAACACGGCGCCGACGGCGGTTGCCGACACGGGGGACGCCACCGAGAAGGGCGGGGTGGCCAACGGCTCGGGCGGCTCGCCCGCCAGCGGCAATGTGCTCACCAACGACACCGACCCGGATGCCGGCGATACCAAGACCGTCACCGCCGTCAGCTTCGGCGCGACAGCCGGGACGCTCGGCACGCCGCTTGCCGGTGCCCGTGGCAGCCTCGTGCTCAATGCCTCGGGCGCCTTCACCTATACCGTCAACGAGACCAATGCCGGCGTGCAGGCCCTGCGGCAGTCGACCAATACGCTGACCGATGCGTTCAGCTACACCATGCGCGATGCGGCCGGCGCCACCTCGACGGCGACGCTGACCGTCACCATCCACGGCGCCAACGATGCGCCGGTGCTCGCCACCCAGACCGCCAACCAGACCGCCACCGTCGGCTCGGCCTTCTCCCTGGTGCTGCCGGCCAACACCTTCACCGATGTCGACAGCGGCGATACGCTCACCTACACGGCGGTCAATGCGGCCAATGGCGCGCCGCTGCCCGCCTGGCTGAGCTTCAATGCCGCGACGCGGACCTTCAGCGGCACGCCGGCGGCCGGCGATGTCGGCACGCTCGGCGTCCGGGTCACTGGCACCGATCTCGGCAGTCTTGCCGCCAACGAGACCTTCAACATCACGGTGTCGACGACACCGAACGCGCCGCCAACGGCGGTTGCCGACACAGGCGACGCCACCGAGAGGGGCGGGGTGGCCAACGGCTCGGGCGGCTCGCCCGCCACCGGCAACGTGCTCACCAACGACACCGATCCGGATGCCGGCGACACCAAGACCGTCACGGCCGTCAGCTTCGGCGCGACGGCCGGCACGCTCGGCTCGGCGCTGAACGGCACCTATGGCAGTCTCGTGCTCAATGCCTCGGGCACCTATACCTATGCCGTCAACGAGACCAATGCCGCCGTGCAGGCGCTGCGGCAGTCGACCAACACGCTGAGCGATGCCTTCAGCTACACCATGCGTGATGCGGCTGGCGCCACCGCCACGGCAACGCTGACCGTCACCATCCATGGCGCCAACGATGCGCCGGTGCTCGCCGCCCAGACCGCCAACCAGAACGCCACCGTCGGCTCGGCCTTCTCCCTGGTGCTGCCGGCCAACACCTTCACCGATGTCGACAGCGGCGAAACCTTGACCTATGCGGCAACCGCAGCCGACGGCTCCGCACTTCCCGCCTGGCTGAGCTTCAACGCCGCGACGCGGACCTTCAGCGGCACGCCGACGACAGCCGGCACCTACGGCGTCAGGGTAACGGCGACCGACCTCGGCGGTCTCGCCGCCAACGAGACCTTCAACATCACCGCGTCGACGGCCCAGACGACCTATAGCCTGTTCAGTGCCTCCAACACGCCGGCCCAGACGAACCTCAACGATGGCCAGCAGCTCGAAGTCGGCGTCAAGTTCCAGTCGAATGTCGCCGGTGATATTACCGGTATCAAGTTCTATCGCAGTGCCAGCGACACCGGCCAGAACGTCGTCGACCTGTGGACCACCGCAGGCACCAGGCTCGCCACCGCCACCTTCACCAACACCGCGGCGAGTGGCTGGCAGACGGTGAACTTTGCCTCGCCCGTCACCATCGCCGCCAACACCACCTATGTTGCGTCGTATCACACCACAGGCTTCTACGTGGCGACCGACGGCTTCTTCACAAGCGCCGTCACCAACGGCCCGCTGACGGCCTTGTCCAGCGCCGCCGCCGGTGGCAACGGCGTCTACGCGTACGGCGGATCCGCCACTACAGGCCTCTTCCCGACCAACACCTACGATTCGGCGAACTACTGGGCCGACGTGGTCTTCCGCCCGCAGCTCGCCGGGTGAAGCGTCAGATAGATCGCCTTCCCTCGAAGACGCATATCGCGACCAACCCGTTTGCGTCGATCATCCGATCAGGAATATGAAGCCTTCGGGTTCGGCCTTGCCGGCGCCATCGTCCCAAAGGGATGGGCTGCAAGTCTCCATGCGACAACCCGCCGACCACCTCGGCTGCGCGCCTTAAAGGCGCCGTCACACCATCACGGTCAGACAACTGACGTTCTTCAACAGCTCGGGATGCCGTCGGATCCAGCCGAGGTGCCTTCCGATTGGTAAGGTAAACCCCGACAGCAACTATTACCGTGCCAACGATCAGTGGACGGGTAAGAGGCTCGCCGAATGCGATGAGAGCCTGGACCGCTACCGTCGGCGGGCAGCGATAGATTAGGGACGCAGCGCGCGAAACCTGGCCCCCCGGCGGATCAAACAGAGCAAACCTATCGTCCACCGCTGGAATGGCCCCAGCCGTCGGCGCTTATCAAGCCTCTGAACACGAACGCTCAGCAACGTAGTTGGGATATGCGCTTTTCCATTGCCTCTCCCGAGACCGCTTTCAAACTCATGGAGATCTTTGCCCTGTTGCCGGCGCAGATATCTGGCACTGTGCCTGAGACGCCGGCAAGATTGGCGGCCGAGCTCAGTTAATCCAATGTGCGGAAAGAGGATGAACCCGATTAAATGCATAGCGACAATCGGTGTCAAAGCTCTTAAATGGCTGGCGCGCATAGACGCTTCGATGTCGTGCTCGACGCCGGAGAAAGCCGCGCCGTTAACAGCCGCCTCTCACTTGATGCCGTTCGCCTCGGCGACGAAATCCGACAGCATCGGCACGTATTCCTCGCCGCGACCAGCTGCGACCGCCTGGGCGAAGGAATTCCTGACTGCGGCCCCGATCGGGTTCGCGACGCCGCTCGCATTGGCGAAGCCGGCGAGGTAGCTCATGTCCTTGAAGCCGTTGCGGATTGCGAACTTGTGGGCGTTCGGGTCACGCTCCAGTACCCAGCGGAAGAACGTCTGATAGAAGGGGCAATCCATGCGGCCCCCTCGGATGACGCTGTCGAAGACTTCCGGGGTGAGCCCCGCCTTGCGTCCGAGCATCAGCGCTTCGGAATAGAGCGCCGCATAGCCCATCGAGAGAAAGTTGTTGAGCAGCTTCATCGTGTGGCCGGTGCCGGTTGGGCCTGTGTGGACGATTCTGCCGGCGAAGCATTCGAGCACGGGCAGGACACGGCGCACGTCCTCGTCCGCGCCGCCGACCATCACATCGAGCGTACCGGCGGCGGCGTCCGCCGGGGTACGGCTGAGCGGCGCATCGATGAGGGTAATAGCCTTGCTGGCGAGGTTCGCAGCGAGTTTTGTGGTGACGGAGGGATCGGAGGTCGAACAATCGACGATGGTGAGCGGCTTGCCGGCGGAAGCGATGCCGTCCGGACCTTCAATCACCGAGAGGACTTCCGGCGAGCCGGTTACGCAGAGGATGATGATGTCGCAACGCTCGGCCATATCGCGCGGTGTTGCTGCCTCCGTCGCGCCCTCGGCGACCAGCGCGTCGACCGGCGCGCGATTGCGATGCGCCATCACGCAAAGCGGCGAGCCCTTCTTCCGGATATTCGCCGCCATGCCCTGACCCATCAGCCCGAGCCCGATGAAGCCCACATTTGATTTCGTCATTTGTTCCGCCTCCACTTCAATCTGGCTGGAAAACAGCAAGCGGCATGACGGCGTTCTGGCTTCGTTCTGCCTTGGCGTTGCTTAGCGGGAAACCAACGCTACGCCCTCACTTAGCTCGTGGCTTCAGTCGTTTGATATTGCCAAGAGCTCGCATCGGGATCAAATTGCGCGATTGCTAATAATATAGAGGTGGAGCAAACAATGCGAGAAGCTTCGCGGCGGGGGGTGGTGTAATCACATGAATTTTAGCTCTAGGGGGACGTTTTTCCTGGTGATAGTCGCGGCGCTGTTGGCGTGCATGCCGCAACGTGCAACGCCGACGGACTTGGACAGCGAAACGCTAAGACTGTTGTTATGGCAGGCGCCGAGCACACTTAACCCTCATCTGGCCCCCGGCATCAAGGATCAGACCGCTAGCCGAATAGTCTATGAGCCGCTGGCGAGTTTTGACAGGGAAGGCAACCTGGTCCCCTTTTTGGCTGCCGAGATTCCATCCCTCGAGAACGGTCAGGTCGCCGCCGACGGCAGATCGGTTACGTGGAAGCTCAAACCGAACATCAAATGGTCCGACGGCGTTCCCTTCACAGCGAAGGATGTCTTGTTCACTTATGCCTACATCACCAACGGGGACGTAGGTTCGTCGAGCACCGGGTCGTATAAATCGGTCGAGAGAGTTGAGGCACTCGACGACCTGACCGTGAAGGTCGCGTTCAAAAACGTCAATCCTGCGTGGTCGCTGCCCTTTGTCGGCGTGCAGGGGATGATCATTCCAGAACATGTGTTTGCCGGATACAACAACAAGAATGCCACCAATGCTCCGGCCAATTTGGCGGCGATCGGAACCGGCCCCTACCGCCTCAAGGAATTCCGTACCCAAGATGTGCTTCTAATCGGCGAAGACGTCGTCAACACGGTCAAGATCATTTTCGAGCCGAATCCCGAGTATCGCGATCGTCCCAGCTTAAAATTCAAGGAGGTGACACTCGAGGGCGGCGGCGATGCCAGTACTGCAGCGAACGCGGTGTTGAACGAGGGCATCGTCGATTATGCCTGGAACCTCCAAGTGGGCGAGGCTGAACTCCGCCGGCTCGAGGCCAAGGGAATCGGCAGGGTCGATCTTTACTGGGGCTCCTATGTCGAACGCGTCATGCTTAACTTCAGCGATTCCAGACGCGAGACGGCCGACGGCGAACGCTCAAGCACGCAATTTCCGCATCCGATTTTGACCGACAAGCGCGTTCGACAGGCGCTGGCCGTCGCGATTGACCGAGGGAAGATCGCCGAGCTTTACGGTAGGAGCGGCCGTGCCACGGCCAATCTTCTGGTCGCACCGGCTTCCTTCGCATCGCAAAGTACAAGTTGGGAGTTCAATCTCGACAAGGCTCGCGCGCTGCTCGAGGAGGCGGGCTGGCGCGACACCGATGGCGACACCTTTCGGGATAAGGACGGTGTTCCACTCACGTTGGTTTTCCAGACGTCATTCAACTCGATGCGAGAGACAACCCAGGACATCATCGAGGCGGATTTGGCCTCGATCGGAGTCCGGATAGAAAACAAGCTGATCGATTCCAGCATCTTCCTGGGAGCAACGTCAGACAGCACCAACACGAGACGGCACTTTTATTCGGATTTGGAGGAATTTGCCTATGGAAACAAAGGCCCCGATCCCGGCAGTTACATGATTGGCTGGACCTGCGCCGAAGCCGCGCAGAAGGCGAATAACTGGTCGGGATCGAATTGGGCCCGCTACTGCAGTGATGATTACGACGCGCTGTTCCGAGCCTCGGCAACGGAAATCGATCCGGAGAAACGGCGCAGACTTTTCGTGGCGATGAATGATCTTTTGATCAGCGACGTCGCTGTCATTCCGCTCGTCGAGTGGGGCTACGTCTCGGGTCTTCGCAACGACATTGCCGGCTATGATCCAACGCCCTGGGATTCCGAAACCTGGAACATCGCGAGCTGGCACCGCAAGAAGTGATTTGCTGAGTGGGAACGGAGGCATGGTGTCAGAAGAGCTGAGTATCAAGAAAACCCGCCCGCAACTCACTCTCTGGCCGATGCTCACGCAAGCGGTCGCGCCGGCTTTGAGAAGGCTCAATATCGGCGGCAAGCTGACGATCGGCTTTGGCGTTTTGGTGGCCCTATTGCTGCTTGTCGTCGGGTTGAATTATCTGGGCAGCATTGAAGCCGTTCGCAATATCAACAGAACCACCAATCTGAGTGCGCCAAGCGCAGTTGTGTCGGCGCAGGCGCAGGCGAATCTGCTGCGTATGCTGGGCGAAGTCAGGGGCTATCTAGCCCTGGGTGATGAAACCTATCGGGACGGCTACCGGCTGGCAAACGAGGCATTCCGAGCGGACATGCGTAGGCTGGAAGCTCTCTTGCGTGCGAGAGGCGAGTCAAGAGTGAGCGCCGAGGGCGGCGATGTAGAGCAGGCGATGCGGGAATTCAGCGATAAGCTTGTGGCGTGGCAACCATTGCCTGATCAACTGTTCGAACTGAGAAACGATCAATTGCGTAGGGAGCCGGCACTTAAAATTCTCATAACCGACGCCAATCCGCTCATTGCATCGATCGTCGGATCGGCCAAGGCCATGATGCTAACCCAGCAAAACCGGGAAGCAACGCCGGCCAACACAGCGCTACTCGTAGAGATTTCGTCGTTTCAAAGCTCGTTTTACGCAATGGTTGCGGGACTACGCGGTTATGTGACAACCGGGAGGGACAGTTTCAAATACGAGTACCAGACGAACCTGACCGTCAACGAAACTGCGTGGTCACATGTAGCCAAGAGCAATGCATTGGCGCCCAATCAGATCACCTTGGTGGAAAAAATTTCGAAAAGCCGCACCGCTTTCCTGGATCTTCCGCCCAGAATGTTCGAGGCGGTGGAAGGCGAGCATGCCCGTGAGGATCTTTTTCTTTTCCGCACGCAGGCCGTTCCGCCTGCGGAACGGATGCTTGAGCTTTTGGACAGCATTGCCAAGCAGGAGCAACAACGCTTGCAAGTCGATCTGGGCAGCGGCAGGGATCAGCTCGTAAGAGCGCAACGGTTAATAATCTCGGTTGGAGCATCGGCTATCCTGCTGGGGCTGCTCCTCGGCATGATATTTCGAGAGAACATTGCCGGCCCAGTTCAGCGACTGACCAGCGTAGCCGATCGGGTACGCAGAGGCGACCTTGCGGCGCGTGCCAACGTCGAATCCCGAGACGAGATTGGAAAATTAGCGGCGACCTTTAACAGCATGACCGCGCAGCTCGGCGCAAACCTTGAGGATCTGGAGTGCCGCCGCAAAGAGCAAGAGACCGTGGCAAGACGTTTTCGCCGCCAGAGCGAGTATCTGGGTGCCCTGCACGATACCTCCCTCGGCCTGATTGCCCGCCTGGACCTTACCGAGCTTCTGTCAGATCTTACCGCTCGCTCAGCGCAATTGCTCGGAACCGAACATGGCTATGTCTATCTCGTGGACAAGTCGGGCGAGGCACTCGAGCGCATGGTTGGGGTCGGGGTCTATACCACGCACATTGGCCAGAGGTTGTCCAGAGGCGAGGGCGTGGCCGGGACGGTCTGGGACACCGGCGACCCGCTCGTGATCAACGATTACCAGAACTGGTCGGGGCGCGCTGCGGCCGCAGCTCAGATGGATGTTACCATTCGGGCGATCATGGGGGTGCCGCTCAAATCAGGCGAGATGATCGTTGGTGTGCTCGGCATCGCGTATGACGACGCCTCCGCGCTCGAGTTCGGCGATGAAGAGGTGGAACTGCTGAAGCGCTTTGGTCAGCTCGCCTCGATCGCCCTTGAGAATGCGCGGCTGCATACAGCGACCGAAAGCGCCAGGCATCAAGCCGAGGAAGCGAGCAAACGCGTGGGTGAGCAGAATCGCATGCTCGAATCCTTGTCCAGCAAGTTATCCAAGTACCTTTCCCCGCAGGTCTATGCGTCGATCTTCTCGGGCAAACAAAATGTTGAGATCTCCTCAATTCGAAAAAAGCTCACCGTATTTTTCTCCGACATCGCTGATTTCACAGCGACGACCGACAAGCTCGAATCCGAGGAATTGACCGAGTTGCTCAATCATTACCTCACTGAGATGGCTAGGATCGCACTGGAACACGGCGCAACGATCGATAAGTATGTTGGCGATGCCATCTTGGCGTTTTTCGGCGACCCGGAATCAAAGGGTATTAAGCAGGATGCGCTCGCATGTGTCAGGATGGCGATAGCAATGCAGAAGCGGATGCAGGGGCTGCAGGCGGAATGGGCCAACGCCGGTTTCAAACTGCCGTTCCATCTGCGCATCGGTATCAATACTGGCTATTGCACCGTCGGCAATTTCGGCAGCGAGGATCGAATGGACTATACGATCATCGGCGGCGAAGTGAATCTTGCCTCGCGCCTTCAGGCGCATGCCGACCTGGAAGGCATCCTGCTGGCGCACGAGACCTATGCGCTCGTCAAGGACGAGATAGAGACTGAAGAGCTGCCCCCGCTGACGATGAAAGGCTTTTCGCACCCTATTCCGTCGTATCGGGTTCTTGGCATTCGGGACGATCAACAAGTTCCCGCCGGAATGGTTTGCCACATCCAGGAGGGATTGCGGCTTGAGATCGACGTCGCAGCACTAAGAGGTGCTGGCCGCGCCGAAGCTATCAAGGTGCTCGAGAAATATATGCGAGAGCTGCGTAGCTAACTTCTGGCCGCTGAAGGGCAGCTTCGGGTCGAAACGCGTCGATCGCAGCTTCCGAGGTAAGGTCTGCAAGTGGCACAAACCTGCCGCACCGGCGGCATCTATGCATGTCCGCCTCTGGGATACCACGGTGCTCTGCTCAGTGTCCGACTTGAAGGCGCAGTGCTGCCGTTGACAGACTTAAGCTCGGACGTCGCCTTCGGGTCGGACAGAATAGTGCTCCCACGTGCCCTGCACGGCTAGTTGCTGTGATGTGAGACCGGTAACTTCTCAGGGGTTGAGCACGGATTGTTAGTCCCGAGTGGTTCATGACCATCGCTTTGCTCAAGGAGGAGGCGACGGTGGCGGTGGAATGGGACGATCACGATCCAGGGGAAGAACGAAGCGAACTTCGCGATCGTTTGAGAACACGGTTCGGACAGCCAGAACCGAACATGCCTTCGATTTAGCGCAAGCCACCACTCGCGGATCTGAAGCTTCCTCGGTGGAATGGAAAGTTCACGCGAACGGAACAACTCCCAACTCCGGTCGCTGCCGATGGGGCTGCATCAATCCCCGTGATAATTCCTTATTTTGGCGGAATGTGAGAGGTTTTTCACTGAGCTCGTCCTCACCATTGACATAAATATGTATCTGCTTTAAACAAATACAAATAGCGCGACAGGAGGTCTCGCTGAACGTGCCGCAAGGGAGATGCCGCACGTCTTTCCAAGGGAGGATTGCATGTCGAAACTTTCGAAAATTCTTGCCGGCGCCGTTGCGGCCGCTGCTTTAATGGCCGGCGTGGCTGCGGCCCAGGATGCCGTCGGGGTAAGCTGGCGCTATTTCCAGGACGAGCGCTGGAAAATTGACGAGGCCGCGATGAAGGCCGTTTTCGACGGCGCTGACGTCGAATATGTCGGCATCGACGCGCAGGGTGACCCGCAGAAGCAGGCTGCCGATGTCGAAAGTCTCATCGCCCGCGGCGTGAAGGTGCTGATTATCGTCGCCCAGGATGCGAAGGCGATTATCCCCGTCATCGAGTCGGCGAAACGCGAAAACATCACCGTCATAGCGTATGACGCCCCGATCGACACGGGCGACGTGCTCTACACCAGCTTCGACAACGTCGCCGTCGGCCGAGTGATGGGTGAGGCGCTTCTGAACGCTGTGCCGAAGGGCAACTGGGTTGCCATGGATGGCGATCCGGCGCAAACGATCATGCAGGTCTTCAAGAGTGGCCAGATGCAGGCTGTGCAAGGCGCAGTCGACAAGGGTGATATCAAGTTCGTCGCACAGCAGAACGTGGAGCAGTGGAAGCCCGACGTCGCCCAGGCTCTCATGGAACAGGTGCTGACTGCCAACGACAACAAGGTCGACGCCGTCCTCGCCATGAACGACAGCATCGCCAACGGCGTCGCCGCAGCGCTGGCAAGTCAAAATCTTCTCGGAAAGGTCGCCATCTCCGGACAGGACGGCGACAAGAACGTGCTGAACCGGATCGCCAAGGGGCAGCAAACCATGACCGTCTGGAAAGACGCCAATGCCCTGGGAACTGTGGCAGCGAAGGCGGCTGTCGAGATTATCAAGGGCACCAAGATCGACTCGGTCACCGGCGTGTCGCCGGGCACTACCGACTCCGGAGCATCGCAACCCGCCATTATCCTCGATCCGATCGCCATCACGCGAGACAACCTCGACCTCGTCGTACAGTCCGGCTGGATTTCGAAGGATGCGCTGTGCAACGGCGTGACCGAAAATCCGCCGAAGGCGTGCGAATAGGCCGCGACATCCAGGAGTTTTGCAATGACAACGGTGTCCCAGCCCGTGTCCAGTTCAAGTAAGGTCCTCCCCCGCTTGCTACGCGCGATCGGGGGAGGGCACGCCGATACGCGCCTGATGGCGATGGTCGGCGTGCTCGCCTTGATCTGGCTCTGTGCCAACATTCTCACCGGCGGAGTTTTTCTGTCGCCGCGCAACCTGTTCAACCTGTCGCTTCAAGTTTCAGTCGTCGCGATCATGGCGTCCGGCATGATCCTGGTGATCGTGACCCGCCATATCGATCTGTCGGTCGGTTCTCAAGTTGGCTTTCTTGGCGTTCTCGGCGGCCTCGTTCAAAGCGTATGGCTGCCCGACAGCATCCATGCATGGTGGATCGCCAGTCTGGTCATGCTGGGCGGAGGCGTGTTCATCGGCCTTATTCAGGGGGCCCTGGTGGCCTATGCGCGGATACCCTCCTTTGTCGTAACGCTCGGAGGGCTGCTCTTCCTGCGGAACGCGGCCTATGAACTGAACGACGGGACGACCATCGCGCCCCTGACTGAGACTTTTCAAATTCTGGGGGGCGGTCAGAATGGTGTCCTAGGCGGTCCGTTGAGTTGGCTCTTTGCCTTCGTGGTCGCAGGACTTGTCGTGGGAAGCCTGGTGCGCAAACACCGGCGCAAGAGACGGCTCGGAATCCAGAAAGCTCTTCAGGCATCTGATTACTTCTCCGCTGCAGCCTGGTGTACCTGCGCATTCGGTTTCGTCGCGATCATGAATAGCTACAACAAGCCAAGCACGGATGAACCGATGGGGATGGCGTTCCCCGTCCTGATCCTCATCGCAGCGACGGCGGCGATGACGCTTGTCGCCAAACGACACAGGTTCGGACGACACGTGTTTGCCGTCGGTGGTGATCCACAAAGTGCGCGTCTAACCGGCATCAACACCCAGCGCGTGGTCCTCAAGGTGTTCGCTCTGATGGGGCTGCTTTCGGGCCTTGCATCCGTAGTTCTGACCGCGCGGCTCAATGCGGCGGCGAGCGGCGCAGGCACGATGATGGAACTTTACGTGATTGCCGCGGCCGTCATCGGCGGAACTTCGCTTGCCGGAGGCGCGGGGACGATCCTTGGGGGATGCGTCGGCGCTCTCATCATGCAGAGTCTGCAAAGCGCCATGGTCCTCCTTGGCATTCCAAGCCCCACCCAAAGCATGGTCCTTGCAGGCGTCCTCGTCCTCGCTGTCTGGATCGATACGATGTGGCGCGAAAGGAGGCTATCATGACGACCCCTTTGCTTGAGGCCCGTAACGTCAACAAGGCATTTGGAGGCGTTCACGCCGTCGAGAATGTTAGCGTTTCACTCATGTCGGGCGAGGTCGTGGCCTTGCTCGGTCACAACGGCGCGGGAAAGTCCACCTTCATCAAGATGCTCTCGGGCGTCTTTCCGGCGGACAGCGGACAAATCCTGATCGACGGAAAGGCGGTCGACATCCGCTCACCGCATGACGCCCAGGAACTGGGAATCGAGACGATTCATCAGACGCTTGCGCTCGCCGACAACCTTGACGCCGTCTCCAACCTCTTCCTTGGGCGCGAGCAGACCGATCGCTTCGGCTTTCTCGACACGGAAGCGATGGAACATGGCGCTCGGCAGACGATCGAGCGCATGCGCTTGAGAATCCCATCGCTCAACGCTTCCGTCCGCTCGATGTCGGGCGGGCAGCGACAGGCAGTTGCGATCGCGCGAGCCTTGCATTTCAATGCCCGCATTCTGATCATGGATGAACCTACTGCGGCATTGGGGCCCGAGGAGACGAAAAATGTCGGCCTGCTCATTCAAGAGCTGAAGCGGCAGGGACTCGGGATTTTCCTGATAAGCCACGACATGCATGATGTTTTCCAGCTCTCCGATCGGATTATGGTGATGAAGTCCGGGCGGGTCGTCGGCTCCTACCCAACGAAGGAACTGACGCAGGACGATGCTCTCGAAATGATCATCCTCGGCCGCAAGCCAGCCAGGTTCGCAGCCGCTACCGCATAATCAGCGACAATTGAAGCGAGTGGAATTTCGAAATGACGGTCAAAGCTCCAAATTTCAGTCTCGATGGCAAGGTCGCGCTCGTTACTGGCGCCGCGCGTGGCATCGGACGAGCCTGTGCGCTCGCGTGTGCAGCCGCCGGGGCCGACGTGATCATTGGCGTGCGTAACGTCGAGGCGGTCGCGGATCTCGTGGCGGAACTGGAAAGCACGGGCCGCCGCGTCCTCGCGGTCCCGATGGATATCTCCGACAGCCGCCAGATCGCACAAGCGGTCGACACCGCGTTGGCGACCTTCGGGATGATCGATATCCTCGTGAATAACGTTGGCGTGGCGCCTGGCAATCTGGCGGAGCTTGTTGAAGAGAAGGATATCGACCAGATCCTGAACGTCAACATCAAGGGCACCTTCCTCGTTACTCAGGCCGTCGCACGCCATATGATCGAAAAGAAAAGCGGACGGATCGTGAACATAAGTTCGCAAGCGGGTACAGTGACGCTGCGCGGTGAGGCGATCTATTGCATGAGCAAGGCCGCTATCAATCACCTCAGCCGTTGCCTCGCAGCCGAATGGGCCCAGTACGGGATCACCGTCAATACGGTCGCGCCGACCTTTATTTGGACGGACTCGACGCGGCCAGTGCTTGCAGATCCGGATTTTTACAGTCGGACGGTGGGCCATATTCCACTTGGCCGCATCGGTGATACCGACGACGTTGTTGGGGCAGTGGTCTATCTTGCCTCGCCGGCGGCCTCGATGGTGACCGGTGCAAATCTGCTTGTCGACGGTGGGTGGTCGGTGGCTTGAATCCGTCACATGGAGGGTAACCTTTGCTTGCGTTCGGGCATCTGATAGTTCGTCAAGATATGGCATCGCCAGCGATTCGAATGCGCTGCCGACATCCTACGATAGCTCCTGACTGACATATGGTGTCCTGGGAGGAATGTTGACGACGAACAGTGTGCTACGACACATGAATGCGGTCCGTTGCCTGCGCGTGTTGCGCAGGGACGTCTCGCTTTCGCGCGCGGACATTGCACGTGAGTTGAACGTGACGCGTGCTACGGTAGGCAATTCGATCAAGCAACTCCTCGCCGAAAAGCTCGTCATCGATCTCAACGAGAGCGCAGAGGCAAGCGGCGCGGGGCGCCCGGGCGCTCTCGTATCCCTCAACCCGACGGGCGCATATTTCATCGGGCTGGACATATCCTCGGCTGAGATAAACGCGGTTCTCGTCGACTTCTCGATGCGTGTCGTGGCCAAAAGGATCGTGTCCATCGCGGATCGCTACCAAGATCCCTGCCAGGTGGTCGAGCTTCTTGCCAGGTTGCCGCAAGAACTCATCGAAGTTTCCAAGGTGCGGTCCTCGCGAGTAAGGGGAGTTTGCATCTCCGTGCCCGGCATCGTCCGGGAGGGAAAAATCATCTCGGCGCCATGGCTTAATTGGCGGGACGTCGATGTTGTCACGGCAATGGGCGAAGCCATGCAGCCCTTCCAGAAGATCCACATCTGCAATGACGCTGTCGCGCTCGCGAGCGCGGTGGCCACGGATACCGGGGAGGGCGATTTGAGCGATGCGCTCCTATTGCTGCTTGCCCAGGGGATTGGCAGCGCGCACTTGCGACAGGGCCGTGTCATTGAAGGTGCGCACGGGCTTGGTGGGGAGGTGGGGCACATGGTGATGGGCGCGCGGCCACAGATGGCGGCAACTCACACCTTCGAAATCCTCGCCGGCTACCAGAAGTTCTTGCCTTTTATCGACCATGGAGCTCCGATTCCGGAGGGGTTGGCGCGTCTGGCGTTGCTAGGGAGCTCGCCGGAGTTCGACAAGGCCTTGGACGAATGGGCGTCGGCCCTTGCGACTGGCTTTCTTAACCTCATCCACATCCTCGATCCCAAGACGATCGTTCTCGGCGGCCCCCTTGCGGTGCTCTATCCCAGGGTCGCGTCGAGAGTGGAGGCCTTGGTGGCCGAAAACCTCGTTCATGGCTTCGCAGTGCCTCCCATTTCCGTTGCTAAATTCGGTGGCGATGGTGCGGCCATTGGGGCTGCCGCGCTTTTGCGAGAAAGCCTTTTCGATCTGCCCGAACTGCCTGCAATCTAGAGGAACCGACGCACAAACACGTTTGACAGCGTATTTGTATTTGTATAAAGCAAAAGCAAATGGAACTGAGGAGGAAGAACCCATGCTGAAGCGCATCGATCCCATTCTGTCGCCTGAACTGCTCTACGCCCTGAGGGCAATGGGACATCGCCATGACATCGCGATTGTTGACGCGAACTTTCCATGTGACGGGGGAGACAACCGCCTCATCCGCCTCGATGGCGTCGATGGCCCACGCGTCCTCGAGGCCATCATAGGAGTGCTTCCTCTCGAAGAGCAGGAGCCGCACGTGGCCTGGCGCATGATCGCGGAAAACGACCCGGCAAAAATCCTCCCGGTATTCAAGGACTACGCTGCCGTTCTCGAAAGGAGCGAAGGAAAAACGATCGAGTTGACCGCGGTCGAGCCGGATAACTTCAAGGATCGCGTGCGGGCGGCCCACACGGTCGTCGTCACCGGGGAGCGGCGCTTCTATGGCGGGGTCATTCTGCGCAAGGGAGTCATCGCTCCCGAGTGAGGAGCGATGGCCTGAAGAAAACCTGATCCGAACGTTGATACATGTCCGACCATTTTTTCGACGATACCTTCGAAGCCTTCCTGTTCGACATGGATGGCACCATCCTCAATTCGATTGCTGCGGCGGAGCGCGTATGGGGGGCTTGGTTCCGAAAGATTGGCCTCGATCCGGAAGTCTATCTTCCAACCATTCATGGGAGGAAGGTATCGGAGACGATCGCGTCCCTCAGTCTTTCCCACATCGATCCGGAGGCCGAGGCGTCGGCCATCACGAAGGCTGAAATCGCCGAAGTCGAAGGGGTGGTGCCCATTCCGGGGGCATCACTCTTCCTCAACAGTCTGCCCCCGCACAAGTGGGCTGTCGTGACATCGGCGCCACTGGCCCTTGCAAGAACAAGGCTAGAGGCGGCGGGGTTGCCGACTCCAGCCATCCTGGTGACGGCCGAAGACGTCCAGAAGGGAAAACCCGCGCCGGATTGCTTCAACCTCGCTGCCGAACGGCTGGCTGTGAACCCTGTGCGCTGTCTGGCATTCGAGGACGCGGAAGCCGGAATCGCCGCGGCGGTTTCAGCCGGTTGCACCGTGATGGTTGTGACTGAGACCCGCAAGCACGGTTTTGATGGCTCCCACAACCAAATTGCGAACTATCAGCACGTCCGCCCCGAAATCCTCCGCGGTGGGCTGGGCTTGACCCGCATCTAGCGGCTATCAGCGACCCGACGATGTGCGGTTGCGGCGATAGATCAACTCTTCATTGACCGAAAGCATTCGTTTGTGCAGCATCGAGGCTCCTCCGATAGCAGGCCCTTCCGGGCCGAGTTTGGACAGGCGGATCTCCGGGATGGGGTGCTCGTCCAGCAGATTCTGGCGAACATTGGCCATGACCTGGTCCCGGCACAGGTCGTAGAGCATCGCGACGGGGCCACCGAGCACAATTCGTGCCGGGTTGAAGATGCTGGTCAGGGTGGCGACACCCCTGCCAAGGTAAAAGGACCAATCAGTCAGCGTCGACAGAGCTGCACGCTCTTGTCGCCGGGCAGCGCTGGCGAACTCATCGATGTTGCTGGCCGATCCTCCATGAAAGCGATAGCGGGCGAGCACCGCCTCACGGCCTATGAAGCTCTCGAAGGATCCGGAAATGGTCGCGAGCTCAACGAAGCCTTCATCTCCAAGGATGATATGACCAAGCTCTCCGGCATAACCGTCCTGCCCGTGCAACAATTGTCCTGAGTTGACGATCGCGCCGCCGACGCCGGCGTCGAGGAAGATGTAAATCTCCGTGTCGGTGCTCTCGTCCTTCGAGCGGTACATCTCCGCCATCGCGAAGGCGTTGGCATCGTTTTCCGCAGCAAGCAGGAGATCTTCGGGAAGCACTTTCTCGAGTTTGTCCAGGATCGGTTCCTGGCGCCACCCAAGGATCGGAGCGCGTAGGATCGTTCCGGTCCGATCAATGACGCCGGGCGCCGTCAGGCACAGCCCTCGGACCGTATGTTTCTGCGAAAGGCTCTTGATGAGCGATTTTACGGTCCTGACCAATTGCTGAATGATGCTTTCGGGGTCGGCGTCAGCCAAATCGAAGTTCGATTGCGACTGAGCGACGACCCGCGCCTCCATGTCGAGCGCGACGACCGTAAGACGACCGACGCCTATGTCTGCGCCAATGAAAACTCCGTAGTTGGAGTTGAGACGAACGAACGTGCCGGGGCGTCCGGTGCCCGCGCTCTTGTCGTCTTCCGAATTGTCTTCGACAAGCAATCCTTCTTCGGTGAGGCTCGCCACAATGCTGCTGGCGGTCGACCGCGTAAGTCCAAGTTCACGGGCGATGTTGGCGCGGCTGACCTTGCCTTGCCGAAAGACGACATCGAGCACCCTGACTTCGTTGATGTGCCTGACGGCGCTGGGCATGGACATGAAGTGCTCCGACTAGGTTGGGCCTGCAAGGCCGGTAGCGAATCCGCGCGAGATCCCCTTTCGAGCGAAAGCATATAGTCGTTTCAGGCGAGGCTGTCGCCGATTATGCGGTTTCTAAAATTGTGACAGCCTCGCCGCCGCTGCGTCTTTCTGTTCACTTTTTTGTTCGCCGCCTATCGAAGCAAGTTGACACACTCGCGTCAATATGTTTGTTTTCAATCCAAACAAACGGACGAGGAGAAGCCGTCTGTTTGCAGAGGCGGCATGGGGCCGCCCACGGGAGGAACTAAATGAAATCGACCTTCGCATCACTGGCCATCGCCGCGGCGCTCAACGCTTCGGTGTCCGGCTTCGCCCTCGCGCAGGACAGCGTCGAGGTGTTGCACTGGTGGACCTCGGGCGGCGAAGCCGCCGCCGTTAGCGTCTTGAAGGATGACCTTCAGAAGCAAGGCGTCGGCTGGCAGGACATGCCAGTCGCGGGTGGTGGCGGCGAGGCGGCCAACACGGCCCTGAAGGCGCGGGTGACTTCCGGCAATCCACCGACGGCGGCGCAGTTGCTCGGCATGGCGGTCAACGAATGGTCGGAGGAGGGGCTCCTCGGCGATCTGACCTCTATCGCCGACCAAGAAGGGTGGGGCAAGGTCGTCCCTGACGTGATCAAGAACTTCGCCGTGCACGATGGCAAGTGGCAGGCCGTGCCGGTGAACATCCATCGCCCGAACTGGCTCTGGATCAACGCAAAGGTCTTCAAGGACAACGGCCTCGAGCCGCCCAAGACCTGGGACGAATTCAACGCGGTCGCGGACAAGCTCAAGGAAAAGGGCATCGTTCCACTCGCCCACGGAGGGCAGCCGTGGCAGGACGCGACAGTCTTCGACGACGTCGTTCTCGGGATCGGTGGTCCGGAGTTCTACAAGAGGGCCATCCTTGAATTGGACGATGCCGCACTGGACTCCGATACGATGGTCAAGGTCTTTGACCAGATGCGCAAGATCCGCGGGTATGTCGATCCTAACTTCTCCGGAAGGGATTGGAACCTTGCCACCGCGATGGTGCTCAAGGGCGAGGCTGCCATGCAGCTCATGGGCGATTGGACGAAGGGCGAGATCGTCAAAGCCAACCTCACGCCGGGCGTGGATATCCTCTGCGTCACAGCGCCCGGCACCGAAGGTTCGTTCCTGTTCAACACCGACTTTTTTGCCATGTTCCCGGTGGGAGACAGCAAGTTGGCGGCCCAGCATAAGTTCGCGGCGAGCGTCATGTCGCCGAGTTTCCAGGAGGCGTTCAATCTGGTGAAGGGCTCGATCCCGGCTCGAACGGACGTTTCCGGCGACAAGTTCGACGCCTGCGCGAAGAAATCCATGGGCGATCTCAAGAGCGCGGTGTCATCCGGGACGCTTATGGGTTCGCTCGCACATGGCCATGCCGAGCCGGCAGGCATCCAGCGCGCCATGTTTGACGTCGTCACGCAGCACTTCAACTCCGACATGCCGTCCAAGGATGCTGTCGCGGCGCTTGTGACTGCGATCAACGCCGCCAGATAGAAATCCTCCCAGGGGTTGGCCGCGGCTGCGACCAACTCTTGCGCGGCACCAGTCGCCCAGGCGGCTGGTGCCGCTGAAATCGGGCAGAAAGCAATGACCCCTTCCAAACGTTTACAAGCCGCGTTGCCGGCGTTCGTCCTATCGCCATCGTTGGCGGCGATCGCGATCTGCGTTTACGGCTTTATCGCCTATACCGCGCTTCTTTCCTTCACTGGATCGAAGATGTTCGCCAGGTTCGATTTTGTCGGCTTGCGGCAATACGAACGGCTGTTCGACAATCCACGTTGGATCACCGCGGTTGAAAACATGGCGATCTTCGGCGGTCTCTATGTCGTGGTTGCGACCTGTCTCGGCCTCTACATCGCCATCCTGATCGATCAGAAAATTCGGTTGGAAGGCGTGTTCCGCGCCATATTCCTCTATCCGATGGCGCTGTCCTTCGTGGTCACCGGGGTGATCTGGCAATGGCTTCTCAATCCGGGTCTGGGTCTGGAGCACATGGTGCGCAGCCTCGGCTGGCAGTCATTCACCTTCCAGTGGTTGGTGGATCCGGACTGGGCCATCTACACGATTGTCATCGCGGGCGTATGGCAGGTCGCCGGTTTCGTCATGGCGCTGTTCCTGGCAGGTCTTCGTGGGGTCGACACGGAGATACTTCGTGCGGCGCGCATCGACGGCGCCCCCATCCATAAAGTATACACGCGCATTGTCATTCCGGCTCTCAGGCCCGTATTCCTGACCGCGTTCGTCATCGAAGCCCATCTCGCCATCAAGAGCTACGACCTCGTCGTCGCCCTCACCAAGGGCGGGCCAGGCGTCTCGACGGAACTGCCCTCGACATTCATGTATTCGATGACCTTCACCCGCAACGAACTTGGCGTGGGCGCGGCCAGTGCGACCGTCATGCTGACGAGCCTTGCCGCCATCATTGTCCCCTATCTCTATGCGGAGCTGCGCGATGACCGCCGTGCCTGACAGCAGCTTTGCGATGGCCCTGGGGCGACCACGATCGCTTAATCCGACCAAGATGTTCGGGCGCATCTTCGTCTATGGCTGCTTGGTCGTGCTCGCCGCTTTGTTCCTCGCGCCTTTGGCCTCGATGGTCATGACTTCGCTGAAGAGCATGGAAGAGATCCGCAGCGGAACCCTTCTTTCCGTACCGCAGGCCCCTACGATCGAAGCGTGGGCTTCCGTGTGGAATTCGGCATGCATCAGTGTCGCCTGCGGCGGTCTTCAGGGATACTTCGGCAACTCGTTCCTGATCGCCGTCCCGGCAACTTTAATTTCGGTCGGCCTCGGCGCATTGAATGGCTACGTCTTCTCCACCTGGCGGTTCCGAGGAGACAACGTCCTTTTCGGATTGATCCTGTTCGGCTGCTTCATTCCGCTTCAGATTGTTCTAATTCCAATGGCCGGACTGCTTGGCATGCTCGGTCTCGCGGGCACCATTCCGGGTCTAGTGCTCGTGCACGTCGTATACGGCGTTTGCTTCACTACGATGTTCTTCCGCAACTATTTCGTGACGGTGCCGGCAGAAATCTTCAAGGCGGCCCGGGTCGACGGCGCGGGCTTTTGGGCGATCTTCTTCCGCATCCTGCTGCCGATCTCGTGGCCAATCGTCATGGTGTCGATCATCTGGCAGTTTACCGGCGTTTGGAACGACTTCCTCTTTGGCGTCTCCTTTGCCGCCGGCTCCAGCCAGCCGATTACCGTCGCCGTCAACAATCTCGTCAATACCTCGACCGGGACCAAGGCTTACAACGAGGACATGGCGGCCGCGATGATCGCGGCCCTGCCAACCATCGTCATCTATGTGGCTGCGGGCCGCTACTTCCTTCGCGGCCTGATGGCCGGCGCAGTCAAAGGATAACGTCATGGCCAATCTCGGCATCAACCACGTCACGAAGAGCTTCGGAAGCCTAGCCGTTCTGAAGGACATAAAGATTTCGATCGAAGATGGAGAGTTCCTGGTCCTTGTAGGACCCTCGGGATGTGGAAAGTCCACCCTGCTCTCGATCATCGCCGGGCTGGAGGAACACACGTCCGGGACCATCACGATCGACGGCAGGCCCGTGGACGATCTGGAGCCAAAGGAACGCGACATTGCCATGGTGTTCCAATCTTACGCGCTCTATCCGGCAATGACGGTGGAACAGAACATCGGTTTCTCGCTAGAAATGAGCAAAATGCCGAAAGCCGAGCGCGTCGAGCGGGTAAGCAAGGTTGCGGACCTTCTCCAGATAAGCCATTTGCTCAAGCGCCGCCCCGGCCAACTTTCAGGTGGCCAGCGTCAGCGCGTCGCTATGGGACGAGCGTTGGTACGCGAGCCGAAAATCTTTCTCTTCGACGAGCCGCTCTCCAACCTCGACGCCAAGCTCCGCGTCGAGATGCGGACCGAAATCAAGAGGCTCCATCAACGGCTCGGAGCTACCATTGTCTACGTCACGCACGACCAGATCGAGGCGATGACGATGGCGACGCGCATCGCGGTGATGAAGGACGGGGTGCTGCAGCAATTCGGTACGCCCGAAGACATCTACGACCGACCCGCCAATGTCTTCGTCGCCACGTTCATGGGATCGCCGCCAATGAACCTTCTACCCGCAACCGTGGTGGATGGGGCCTCAGGCCCGCGGCTGAGCTTGAAGGGAGCCGACGTTACACTGCCATTACCTTCTTCAGTGACGGCGCGGTTGGAGCCCGGCAGCGACGTGCTTCTCGGACTGCGGCCCGAATGGCTTTCGCTAGCGGCGGAAGAAGTGTCTGCCAATCCGATGCTTACGCTGCATGTCGACGTTATAGAACCGACCGGTCCAGACGTGTTTGTCGCCCTTCGTGCAGGCGAGCGCGAGATCATGGCGCGCCTACCGACGGGAACACCGATCCGTTCCGGTGAAAAGCGGGCCTTCGCGCTTGATCTTTCAAAGGCTGTTGTCTTCGACGCCGGTACCGGCATCGCCCATTAAAAACTCAGTTTCAGGGACACACCAATGCCAGCAAAACAGGAAAGACGTCTTCGCGTGGGAGTACTGGGAGCCGGGCAGATCGCCCAGGCCGCCCACTTCGAGGCCTGTACAAAAGCCGCCAATGCCGACCTCTATGCGATCTGCGACGTTGCGGACGATCTACGCGAGCGGATGGTCATCACCCACGGGGCTCAGAGATCCTACAACGACTATGACCGGATGCTCGCCGATCCGGAACTCGACGCCGTCATCATCGCAACCGCAGACGCGTTCCATGTTCCGACCTCCATTCGCGCGTTGGAAGCGGGCAAACATGTGCTGTGCGAGAAGCCGGTCGGCGTGACCGTGGAGGAGTGCCTTGATCTGAAGTCGGCCGTCGAAAGGTCGGGCAAGGTGTTCCAGGTGGGGCATATGAAGCGCTTCGACGCAGGGCTCCAGGCGGCCAAGTCGTTCATCCTTGACGAGATGGGCGACATGATCGCGCTGAAGGCGTGGTATTGCGATAACACCCACCGCTATCCGATGACAGATGCCGTTCAGCCGCTGATTGTGACCAGTGCAAATGCCAAGCGTCCGTCCACCAACCCCAAGGCAGATCTTCGTCGATACTACATGCTGGCCCACGGCTGCCATCTGATTGATACGGCCCGATACTTCGCCGGCGACATCGTTGCCGTAAATGCGCGCCTCTCGGAGCGATCGGGTATCTGGTGCTGGTTCGTAGACGTCGAATTCGCCTCCGGCACGCTTGGCCATCTCGATCTGACCGTCCAAGTGCGTATGGACTGGCATGAAGGTTTCCAGATCTACGGCAAGAACGGCAGCATTCTCGGGAAGACGTACAATCCCTGGTATTACAAATCGAGCGAAGTCGACATCTTCCGCGAGGCGGACGGAGCTACCCACCGCGTGCTGGGCGCGGATGGCCACTTCTATCGTCGTCAGGTGGAGGGCTTTGCGCGCAGCATTCTGGACGGCACGGTTCTCGAAGGGGCGAACATCGACGACGGTGTAGCCTCTGTTCAGGCGATGGTCGCGATCGCGCGGTCGGCTGAGACCGGGAAGCGCGTCGCGCTGGCGGACGTTTCAGGTGGTGTGTGATGAAGCTTGGAATTTTCGCAAAGACGTTCGACGGCACTGATCCCCGCGCAGTGCTCCAGTCTGTCGCCGCCGCAGGCTATGCGAGCGCGCAGTACAACCTGGCTTGCTCGGGCCTTTCTTCAATGCCCGACGAGATTTCAGACAGTCAGGCCCAGGCGGTGGCGGAGGCGGCCAAAGCCTGCGGCGTGGACGTGGTGGCGGTGTCCGGCACCTACAACATGATCCACCCGGACCAAGGTTTGCGTGCGGCGGGTCATGAGAGGCTCGAGGTGCTTGCGCGCCATTGCGCGGGGATGTCGACGCGTCTGATCACGCTTTGCACCGGCACGCGTGACCCGATCGATCAGTGGAAGGAACATGCCGACAACAACACGCCAGAGGCATGGCGCGATCTTCTGGCCGCCATGGAGACGGCTGTTGACATCGCCGAACGGTACGACGTCTATCTCGGGATAGAACCCGAACTGGCCAACGTCGTGAATTCTGCCGAGAAGGCGCGCTTGCTGATCGACGAGATGAAAAGCTCGCGCATCAAGGTCGTGCTCGATCCCGCCAATCTTTTCGAAGTGGCAAGCCTGGATCAACAACGTAGGGTCGTCTCGCAGGCAGTCGACCGCCTGGCGGATCGCATCGTCATGGCACATGCCAAAGACCGCAACCCAGACGGCACTTTCGCCACCGCAGGCAAAGGCGTCCTCGACTACGCTCACTACTTGGGATGCCTGAAGGCCATCGGCTTCAACGGTAGCCTCGTCACCCACGGTCTGTCGGCCAGCGAAGCTTCAGGAGTTGCATCATTCTTGACGCAACACCTTCAGGACGGAGCAGGCTAATGGCCAAGACCTTCGCTCCGCTCAAGACCGCTGACGGAACCGTTTTGAACGTCGATACGGCCGGCGAAGGACAGGCAATCATATTCCAGCATGGTCTATGCGGCGACGCAGGCCAAACGGATGAAGCATTCCCGGCGAAGCCTGGCTTGCGCCGCATCACGGTCGAGGCCCGTGGGCACGGCCGCTCGCAGACGGGGGCACTCGACAGCCTGTTGATCGCCACGTTCACCGACGACGTTGCTGACTACCTCGAGCAGAACTTCCCTGATCCGGTGGTGGTCGGCGGTATTTCGATGGGAGCGGCGATCTCGCTGCGCCTTGCCGTCAAACGGCCGGATCTCGTCAAGGGGCTGGTCATCGCCCGACCGGCCTGGGTGATCGAAGCGGCGCCGGCGAACATGTCGCCCAACGCCGAGGTCGGACGGCTATTGAAGACGTTGCCGCCGGAAGAGGCGAGGGCGGCCTTTCTCACCAGCGCCCACGGTCGCAGCCTCGCCGCCGAAGCGCCGGACAATCTGGCGTCGCTCGAGGGGTTCTTTACGCGTGCTCCTATCGAAGTAACCGCGGCGCTTCTGTCGGCGATCTCGGCGGATGGACCGGGCGTGACGGAGGAAGAGGTCCGCAGTCTCGATGTCCCCACGCTGGTAATCGGCCACAAGAGGGACCTTATCCATCCGCTCACGCATGCGTCTGCACTCACCCAAATGATACCTGGAGCGCGCCTCGTAGAAATCACACCGAAGGCCGAGAGCCGACAGCGATACGTCGCCGATTTTCGCCTCGCACTGGGCAGTTTCCTAGAGAGCTTGAGAGATGACTAGACCTGAAAAGAATTGGATCGCCAACCTTCCCGCGAACCGGCTGATTGCCGAATTTTCAGTGTGGTCGGCTGAGCTTGTGCGTCTGGGTGACGATCTTGCACGCGTCGAGAGTTTCGCCGACATTCTTCACGTTGACGTCGCAGACGGCCATTTCGCGCCTGCTATGTTGTTCTTTCCGGATCTCGTCGCAAGTGTGCGCAGAGTCTCGTCACGCCCGATCCATGTCCATCTGATGGTTGCCGACAGCATCCTCCTTTCTCAGGTTGAGCAGTTCATCGATGCGGGCAGCGATCTCATCAGCATCCATGTCGAAAACGAAGCTGTGGCGAACGCCGCGCTCGACCTGCTGGATCGGCGGAACGTGGCCGCCGGCATGGTGATCAAGGTGGATACGCCCGTTGAGCGCGCGGCGAAGTTCGCATCCCGACTAAGTTTCATTACGCTCCTCGGGACCGCGATTGGCGTCAAGGGTCATGGATTGGACGAGAGGGCGGGTACCCGCCTGCAACAAGCTAGCAAGATCATCGCAGATTGCGGTGCGACGCATCGGATCGTGCTAGCCGCCGACGGTGGCATTCGCGAACACACGGTGCCCGTGCTTCGCCAGGCCGGCGCGGAGACGGTCGTACTTGGGTCCCTGGCTTTCAACGCTCCGTCGCTCGAAGAGCGAATGGGGTGGCTACACGCACTCTAACGCACGGTTCGGAAATGCATCAGGTTGCCATTGGGATAGATTTGGGAGGGACACAGGTCCGTGCGGCTCTCGTCGATGAGCGGGGCAATATTGTAGCGCGCATGGAGGAGCAGACGGAGGCCCACGTCGGTCCTGAAGGGGTCCTTTCGCAAATCAGCGGATTGGTCGATAGCTTGCTGGCAACATCGAAGCTGTCGCTAGTCGTAGGCATCGGCGTCTCCACGCCCGGCCCGATCGATACCGTGAGTGGGGTCGCCCGGGATATCCCGACGCTTTCCGGGTTTGCGGACTTCCCACTGAAGGCCGAACTTCAGCGCCAGTTCGCATTTCCGGTCTGCCTGGAGAACGACGGAATCGCAGCCGCAATCGGCGAATGGCAGTTTGGGGCCGGGCGGGGCCTGGCCAACCTGGTGTATGTCACCGTCAGCACGGGTATCGGCGGCGGGGTCATCGCGGATGGACGAGTGCTTCGCGGCAGGAAGGGCATGGCCGCCCACGTGGGCCACATGTCGGTCATGCCAAACGGGGAAATTTGCCCTTGCGGCAACAAGGGGTGCTTCGAGGCATACGGGTCCGGGACGGCGTTCACCAAGCGGGCTCGCGCACGTGCGGCAGATAGCCACGAGACTCGGCTCGGCAAAGATGGAACCGCGCTTCACAGCCGAGATGTGTTCGCCGCTGGAAGAGGTGGGGACTTCCTCGCCAACCTTCTAATCGACGAGGAGGCCGAGATCCTCGGACGCGGCTTTGTAAGTCTGATCCACATTTTTAGTCCGGACGTGGTGATTATGGGAGGTGGTCTCTCCCATGAGTTCGACCGCCTCCGCCCTGGCATCCAGGAATACGTCGCCCGCTGGGCGATGCCGGCGTTCAAGGACGTGAGCGTCGTCCGCGCCGCGCTAGGACAAAACTCCGGGCTGGTCGGGGCGGCAGCCCTCGCATTCCTTGCGGATCGCCCGAGCAAAGAAACCTTGGCGCTTGTCGCGCATCGATGAAATCCAGAGGAGCTACAGTTTTGTTGACGATCAGAAGATTGAGTCTTTCCGACGCCCGCATGCTTATCGCTGGCGCCCGTGAACGCGCTCACGAAATTGGGGTGCCGATGTGTATCGCGGTGACGGACGAGTCGGGGCAGCTCATCGCGTTCGAACGCATGGACGGCGGGAAGGTAACCAGCACGATCATCGCGCAGGACAAGGCATTTACTGCCGCTGGTGCCAAGCGCACGACGGAAAGTTACTGGGAGGCAAGTCAGCCCGGAAAACCGGCGTTCGGCATCAATTCAGCAATCGGCGGGCGGCTCATGGTGGTGGCTGGTGGGATTCCCGTCGTGGTGGACGGCGACGTCGTCGGCGCCATCGGCGTCAGTTCCGGGACGCCCGCCCAGGATAGCGACTGTGCACAGTCCGGGATCGACCATTTTCTTGCCAGCCTGCGCGGGCCCGAAGCGAGCTGAGCTCCAGGGGCCATTGGTGGCCAGGTCGAACCTCAACAACCGAGGATAACGGAAGCGATATGGACTCAGAGATACTTTTCTTGGAACCGCGCCCTGTGCCTGAACGCTCACTGATTCATGAGCCTTGACGACGCGCTTGAAGATGGAGGATTGGCGTAGAGACTATAACGAGTTCCGGCCACACAGCGCGATCGGCAACAACAAGGTGCCGATTTCGCTCATGAACGGCTCATCGGCACCCCGCCGAGTTGAGCCTTGACCCCGGAAAATTCCAGCTCCCGCTAGCCCATGGCCGTTCTCACAAAATCTTTGCGGCGGTTACTTCCACCTCGACCAGGAATTCCGGCCGGGTGAAGCCGCTGACGATGATCAACGTCGACACCGGTTTCGGAGCGCGCGTATAACGGTCGCGGACCGCCATATAGGCTGGAAAGTCCTCCCGTTTCGTGACGAAGCCGTTGATGCGGATGACGTCGGCGAAGCTCATGCCGGCGTCGGACAGGATGGCGCCGATCGCTTCGAAGCAGAGTTCGGCTTGCGCTGTCACGTCGGGCGGAACGAGGTCGTCGCGACCGATGCCCAATTGTCCGGAAGTCACCAGCAGGCTATTGCCTGGCGGCACAAGGAGGCCATGACTGTAGTTGCCGAAAGGTCGGCGGATAGAGGGGGGATTGATCACGGTCTTTTCCGACATTCCCCTTAGAACCTTTCCATCTTTGCCTTCACCTTCGCCATGAAGCGCGCCCGGGTCTCCTCCGTGCAATTGTTCATGTCGTAGTGGGCAAGAAAAGTCACCGGCGACCACGGATTGATCTGGGCGCGCAGCACCCGCTTGACGATTTTCTTCGGCGGGTTACCGGCCACGAATGCCCGGAACGGCGTCGCGCCATAGGTCATCACCGCGCCGAGCTTTCGGATGTGGCGCAGCCGCGACTGGACCTTGCCATCCACCAACTCGAAGGAAATGCCCGGCAGCCAGACGCGATCGAAATAGCCTTTGAGGATCGCCGGAAAGCCGAAATTCCACACCGGCGTGACGATGACCAGCGCCTGCGCGGCCAAAAGCCGGTCGCAATAGTCCTTCACCAGCGCTGTGTTTTCCGGATGGTCGTGATAGACTAGGCGGTCGTGGCGCGACAGGACAGGATCGAACCCTTCCGCATAGAGATTGCAGTCATCGACTTCGTGACCCGCTGCCTGCAGGCTCTCGCGAGTGAGCCTGTGCAGTGCGCCGCCGAAGCTTTCTTCGACCGGGTGGGAGTGCAACAGCAGGACACGCATCAGACCCCCAGTGCCGCAAGGCCGGGGAAGAGGTAGTTCTTGCCAGCGGTAAAGTCGAAATCCGGATTGTCCCAGGCGATCATCTTGCCGGGGTTGAGCAGCCCCTTGGGGTCGGTCTGCTTCTTGAAGGCGAGCTGGGTCGTGTCCGTCTGCTTCATGCCGCCTTCTTCCAGCGTGTAGCGATGCGGATTGAAGACCGGGCAGCCATTGTCTTCATGGATGCGGATGATCTCCTCCAGCCTCGCTTCGGTGGAATAACGCACCAGCGGCAGGCCGGAACACTGAATGGCCGCATCGAACTTGATGAACTCGAGATGCCCCGGCACTTCATCGCCAAAAATTTCCACGAGTTTTCCGACCTTGGCGACGTGATCGGGGCTTGGGTATTGCACCTGTAGATAGGTTGAGTTCGGATCGACCTTCATCGCCCGCAGCGTCGTGTGGTTCCAGGCAAGTTCATAGGCATGCGGGATGCCCTTCATGCTCTCGACCCTGTCGGAGCGGAACAGGATCTCGCCCTTCTGCTGGGCGACGAAGGCGGTGAACGGATCCATCGCATGCGGCGCGATCATGATCACCACGACCGACTGGTTGCGGTCACGCAGAAAGGACTTGTGGCGGCTGAAGTAGTCATAAGGGATGGGGGCTGCGATCGGCGCCACTTCCTTCAGCAGCAGGCCGTTCATATGGCTGAGCGCATCGGAAAAACGGACGGCATCCATGAAGTCGTCATAGCCGACCAGAACGTCCACCCAGTCATAGGCCGGGGCGAGCGGCATTTCGACTTCGGTTATGATGCCGTTGGTGCCGTAGGCATGGCTGACCTTCTGCAAATCCCAGCCTGTGAGGTCCAGCACCTGCGGGTCTGCTTCCATCGTGACGACGCGAAGGCGGAGAATATTGCCGAGGTCGCGAAGCCCGCCCCAGGTGATCGAGCCCACGCCTCCGGAACCACCGGCGACGAAGCCGCCGATGGTTGCGGTTCGGGCAGTCGAGGGATGGAAGCGCAGTTCCTGACCGGAATGGGCCCTTGTCTGCCTGTCGAGATCCGCCATCACGACCCCGGGCTCGCAGACAACCCGGCCGGGATGGATGGACCTGACCTTGTCCATGCCGGCCAGATTGAGAATGATGCCGCCAGACAGCGGCATGGCCTGGCCGTAATTGCCGGTGCCGGCGCCGCGCGGTGTCACGGGCGCCCCATGCGCGTAGGCGACCTTCAGGGTGCGGATGACCTCTTCCTCGCTCTTCGGTGAGACGACGAGGTCGCCGGTGACATTCTCAAGCTGGGCCTTCAGGATCGGAGAATACCAGTAGAAGTCGCGGCTCTTCTGGCGCACCAGCGCCGGATTGTCCTCGATGGTGATGCCTTCGAGTTCCTTCTTGATGGCTGCATAGTCGGGCATGTCATGCTCCAAGGATCGGGTCGAGTTCGCGGTAATCCGGCAGGCTGCGGTCGATGCCCATGCCATTCCGCATAACGATGCGGTCGGCCTGCGGACGGGAAAGGAATTCGCTCCAGCGGCGAGCGCCGAAGAGGACGAGATCGGCGGGGCCGCCGACGGCAATGCGGCCAAGGTCCGGGCGGCCGAGAATATCGGCGGGCGAGGTGGTGATCACGCGGGCGGCATCCGTCAGCGGGTGGTCGAGATGCAGGATGCGCACCGCCTCGCGAAAGACTTCGACCGGGTCCATGTCGCCATAGGCATAGAAGGGATCGCGGGTATTGTCGGACGAAACGGCAGTGGCGACGCCCGCTGCCGCCAGCTCGTGAAACAGCGTCACCCCGCGCCAGCGCGGCGTGCGGCCCGGATAGCGGTCCTGCAGGTACATGTTGCACATCGGCAGCGACACAACGGAGATGCCGGCACGGGCGACGAGGTCGATCGTGGTTTTTGCAACCTCCTCGTCCTGGCGGGCGAGCGAGCAGCAATGACCGACGGTGACGGCGCCTTCGAAGCCATGGCGCAGTTTGGCCTCGGCGATGATTTTCAGTGTCAGGACCTGTTTTTCTTCGGTCTCATCGACATGCAGGTCGATGTCGAAGCCGTTATGCTCGGCTGTGCGGAACAGGCGATCGAGGCGCTCCTCCAGATCCGGCATCATGTAGGTGACGCCGCCAAGCAGGCCCTTGTGCTCCTTGATGACAGAGACAAGATCACCAAAAAATGGCGTATCGAAAATCTGGTCGAGTGGAAACAGGGCGACGGCCTGCAGTGCGATCCGGTCCTTCCAGGCTTCGCGGACCTCGGAGAAGACTTCGAAGGAAATGCGGTGCTGTGGCGCAAGGGAATCGAGATGGGTGCGGATCAGGTGAGTGCCGTGCGCATATGCCGAGCGCAATGAAAATTCCATCCGTGCCCTCACGTCGGATGCCGACCAGTTGGCCTCCCGGTCGATGCGGACATTGTCGAGCGCGCCCATGAAGGTCCCGTCCGGGTTGGGGCGGCGCGGCCAGATATGGCCCTTGTCGAGATGGGTGTGCATGTCGGCAAAGCACGGCCAGACCATGCCCTGGCGCAAATCAGCCTTTGGCAGTTGCGCTGGAGCGGTGCCTGCGGGCAGGATAGTGCCGATCTTGCCGTTGGAAATCACGATATCGACGGACGCCAGCCCTTCGATGCCCGGACCAATCGGTGCGGTCACCGCGACTACCGGAACGGTGGCATTGCTGAGCGCGAAAAGCGGAGCCTCCGGCAGGGAAAGAAAGGGGCTCTGCATCAGTTTTCCCTTTTCAGGCTGCTCTCGTGCCAGCGATGCAGGCTCAGCCATGAGATGAAGGAGGTCAGCGCGAAGATCGCCACGCCGAGCAGCGACAGGAGGATCAGGGCGGCAAACAGCCGCGGAATATTCATCCGGTACTGGGCTTCGAGCAGCCGGAAGGCGAGACCGGAACCGGCGCCGGCCGAGCCCGCCGCGAATTCGGCGACGACGGCGGCGATCAGCGCCAATCCGCCGCCGATGCGAAGCCCGGTCATGAAATACGGCAGGGATGCCGGAAGCTTCAGATAGAGCAACGCCTGCCACCGCGAGGCGCCGTAGAGATCGAACAGGTTCAAAAGGTTATGATCGACGCTCTTCAGCCCCTGCACCATGTTGGACAGGATCGGGAAGAAGGCGACAAGGAAGGCGCAGATCAGCAGCGCCACCTGCGTCGAGGGCGCATAGATCAGGATCAGCGGCGAGATCGCGACGATCGGGGTGACCTGCAGGATGACGGCGATCGGGTAGAAGGCAATTTCAACCCAGCGCGACTGGACCAGAAAAATCGCGAACGCGACGCCGCCGACCAGCGCGAGCAACAGCGACAGCAGCGTGATCTTGGTGGTGACCCAGAGTGCCGGTGCAAGCGTGTGCCAATCGGTGACCAGTGCCGTTGCGACCGCAACCGGACTTGGCAGGATATAGGGTGGAACCCCGGAAACCGTGACGCCGATATGCCAGAGCAGCACCATGGTCGCGAGGACGGCAAGAGGTATGAGGATGCGCAGCAGCAGTTCTCGGTTACGGTTGTGGAACGAGGGAGAGATGACGGCTGGGATGTCCTGCGCTGTGCCTTGCGTGCTCATCAGTGCTCTCCCGATCCGATGGCTCCGAGCAGTACGGTCGAGACCTTTTCGCAGGCCTGGCGATATTCCTCCGATGTCCGGTAGTGGGCGTCGCGTTCAAGGCTGGTGTGCAGCGGAAAGTCGGCATGGACGCGGCCCGGCCGGGCCTTCATGACCACGATGCGGTTGGAGAGATAGGCAGATTCGAACACCGAATGGGTAACGAAGATCACCGTGATGCCTGTTTGCTTCCACAGGCGCAGCACATCGTCGTTGAGCTTCTGGCGGGTGATCTCGTCGAGGGCGGCAAAAGGCTCGTCCATCAACAGCAGCTTGGGTTTCGTCACCAGGGCGCGGGCAATGGAGACGCGCATCCTCATGCCGCCGGAAAGTTCGCGCGGATAGGCGTTGGCGAAATCCTGCAGCCCGACTGTGGCAAGCGCCTCCGTGATCCGCGGCCGGGCAGCGGCTTGCGAGACGCCGCGCAGTTTCAGCGGCAGATGGACATTGCCGAAGACGGTCTGCCAGGGCATCAGCGTCGGCTCCTGAAAGACGAAGCTGATGTCGCCCTCCGGCAAGCCCCGGGAATTGATCCGCGAACTCGGCCAGTCGATCATGCCCGACGAGGCATCGCCGAGGCCGGCGATGATGCGCAATGCCGTCGATTTGCCGCACCCCGACGGGCCCAGCAGGCTGACGAATTCTCCGCTTTCCACGACCAACGACATTTCGGAAAGCGCCAGCGTACCGCTCGAAAAGCGCTTCGACACCGAAGTCATGGTAACCAACGGCCGTTTGCGTCCCTCGATGGATCGCTCGGGCATGCGCGTCTCGGCTAAATTCATTGCTGTCTCGGCCATTGGACAGTTTTTGTGACCCGCCGCCGCGCCGGCGGCGGGAAATGATTGGCGATGGCTTACTTCTTCAGCGCCATTCCGACGCCCTTGCAGGTAAACTGCGCGCTGAAGGCCTTCTTGTAGTCGGTTTCGGCCTTGAAGAGCTTCATGTCGACCCCGTCTTCAAAGAATTTCTTGTAATGTTCTTCGGTGAGGCAGCCGATGCCTTTTTCCAGCGCCGCCCCCGATTCCAGGATGCCATATTCCTTCATCTTGGCGATGGAGTAGGCGATCTGGCCATCGGTCATTTCCGGATTGTCGGTCTTGATCAGCGCATTGGCCTTGGCGTTGTCGCCGTAGAGATAGTTGTACCAGCCCTCGATCGAGGCATCGACGAAACGCTGCACCAGTTCCGGTTTGGTTTCGACGAGCGATGCCTGCGTGGTGATCATCGTCGAGTAGGGCGAATAGCCGCTGTCGGCCAGCAGAAACACTTTCGGCGTCCAGCCCGCCTGCTTCTCGATTTCGTAGGGTTCCGACGTCAGATAGCCCTGCTGGGCGGATTGCTTGTCTGCAAGAAACGGCGCCGGGCTGAAATTGTAGGGCTTGTACTGCTCGTCCTTGAAACCGGGAAAATTCGCCTTCATCCACTCGAAATAGGTGAGGTAGCCGTCCTTGCCCATGAAGATCGTCGGCAGCTTGGCCAGATCCTCGAATTTCTCGATGCCCTGATCCGGATGGGCGAGCAGAACCTGCGGGTCCTTCTGGAAAATGGCGGCGACATCGACGATCGGGATGCCCTGCTCCACGGCGGAAATCTCGCTCTGCGGACTGCCCATGTAAAAATCGATCTTGCCGGAAATCAGCAGCGCGCTGTTGGCAGCGTTCGGTCCGCCCTGCACGATCGTGACGTCGAGGCCATATTTTTCATAGGTGCCATCGGCAACCGCCTGGTAAAAGCCTCCGTGCTCGGCCTGTGCCAACCAGTTGGTGCCATAGGTCACCTTGTCGGCAGCGGCGACCTGTGTGGAAGCGGCGACCAGGGCGCCGAGGCCGGCCATGACGGGAATTGCATTCGATTTCAGTAGATTGCGCATTCTGCGTCGTTCCCCTTTGATGCAACAGACGGTCGTCATTGATCGCCCATTTTCTCCATTTGAGCGGTTGCTTTGCTCTTTGAAAAGCATCAAATTTCGTCCGCATTGATGCCATTTAGGCATCTATCCGTGGACTGCGTTCAAAACATCGGGTCCGCGAACGATGGAAGAATGAACCCATGCTGCATTCCCGAAAGTTGCAATATATCAACGAAATCGCCCGTTGCGGCTCGATTCGCAAGGCCGCAGCCCGGTTGAATGTCGCGTCTTCGGCGATCAACCGCCAAATCCTGGCGCTGGAGGAGGAAATCGGAGTGCCGATCTTCGAGCGGTTGCCGCGCGGCCTGAGGCTGACGGCTGCGGGCGAACTCTGTATCGAGCATATCCGTGACGTGCTGAAGAATTACGAGCGGCTGGAATCGCGCATTCGCGGCCTGAAGATGCCGCAGGCAGGCAAGGTATCGATCGTGACCACGGTGGGGCTTGCCGCCGGGCCGTTGCCGGAAATCATCGCCAGGTTCATTAAGCAGCATCCGCGGGTGCGCATCCAACTGCGCAATGACGGCGGCTCCACCACGGTCAACCCGGTGCTGACCGGCGAAGTCGATATCGGCCTCGGCTTCAATATTCCAGCGACGCCCGGCATCCGCACGCTCGCCAATTTCGATGTACCGATTGGTGTCGTGCTACCGCCTGGACACCGGCTGGCAGGCACCGGTCCAGTCAGTCTCGCCGAAGTCGTGCAGGAGCGGCTGGTGCTGGCGCAGACCGGGACAAGCCTGCGCGATGTCATCAATCTGGCCTTGGCGCCACTGCCGGTTTCGGTGGAGCCTGTGGTGGAAACCAATGCCTCGGAGATGCTGAAACAGCTGGTCAAATCCGGCACCGGCCTGACCCTCCTCAATCCGCTGGACGTGATCGTCGAATGCCGGCGCGGCGAACTGGTGTTCCGCCCGATCGCCGAGACGCATTCCCGCCAGCCGATGAAGCTGTTTGCGCGGGCGCGGGCGCCGCTCGATGCCGCTACCAGCCTGTTCGTCGAGTATCTGATGGCGGAATTGCTGGCGGTAATGCAGGAACTGCAGGCCAATGGCCACATTCTGGCAGCGGAGAAATGAGCCCGGACCGTCCTATTTCGCATAGAGATTGGCGAGAGGATAGCTCGTCAGATCTTCCAGAAGCGCGATGAAGCCCTTTGCCTGGTGCCGGGCGATCAAAGCCCCCTTTTCCGCTGTGCCGAGCGACGCGTCGCCAACGACGCCGTTGGGGTTCAGATCATGCGCGATCCAAGCCAACGAATGCGGCGGCAATGGCTGGAGATAGCGGGTATTGTCCTTCATCCATTCCGCCTTCGAGGCGAAATTCTCGGCTCTGTTCATGCGCACCAGATCCGGACGGAAATGCAGCATCATCGAGGTTTCCATCTCACCGCCATGGATGCCGAATTTCTGCTCGTGCTCGCTGATCAAGCCTTCCGGGCAGCCGAAGCGCGACCATTGGGTGGCCACGACCGCCATGGAGAACCGCACCCTTAGTTCGCGTGCGACGATGTTCATGACCTCGAGATTGCCGCCATGCGAATTGACGATCACCATCTTGCGCACACCAGCCTCAGCCACCTTGCCGCCGATCGCAGTCCACGCCGGAATGAGGATATCCGCGCCGAGCGACAGGGTACCGGGGCCGTAGATATGCTCGTTGGCCTTGCCGATCTCCTGGGTCGGGAGAACGAGCACATCCACCGTTTCCGGCATTAGCTTGCGTACCTCAGCCAGCATGCTGTTGGCGATGGTGACGTCAGTGGAGATCGGCAGGTGCGGGCCGTGCTGCTCGGTGGAGGCGATCGGCAGGATCGCGATGGTCCGGTCGACTGACAGATCAGCAAAGTCGCCGGTGTTCAGCTCGTTCCAGAAAAAAGGTCTGCCCATGGCCGCGTCCCCGTTCGTCATCCAGTGCGAGGAATACGGTAAGAAGACAGGCAACGAAAAGCATCAATTTGCGCCCGGGACGATGCTTTTTTGCGTGCGGAGTTTGGCGTTACTACAGCGCTCAGGCCGACCGGATCGAGCGTGATACCCGTTGACAGGGTCTGGTTCGTTCCCTGTGCCCGGCTCGACATCGCCGATCGGGCGAAGACCACAGTCGAGTGGACAGCTGGCTTCCAACAAAAAGCACGCGCGTCACCGGTGAAAGGAACACTGCGAAGCGCCTTGCCGTCAGCGGCGGGCAGATGGCACCTCAGGCCTGCGCAGAGATTTGCGCGCCCGGACAACGCTGTGAGGCATCCTTGCAGCCGACATCATCGGCTGGGCAACCTGATCCAGCAGTTGCGCCGCATTCTGTTCTTCACCGAGTGATCTGGTCAACAACTGAGCGACCGTCGGCTGCGCAAGCTGAAGTGCAAGATTGCGAGCGGTGGTATAGGCGGCAATCTCATAGTGCTCGACCCGCAATGCGCCGCCTATCAAGGCCAAATCAGCGGGGGCATCTTCCTTTTTCTTGGCTTCGGCCATGATTTCCTCGCCTTCCTCCACCAGGCCGGCCATACCCTTGCACGGCTTTGCGCGCGCGGCGGAACCAAGGATGCGGAGGCATTCGGTCAGGCGTTCAACCTGCTCTTCCGTCTCCGCGAGGTGGTTTTGCAGCAACGTTTGGAGCTGCTGTGATCGGGCTGCTTTCTGCATCTTCGGGAGCGCTTTCAGCAGCTGCCTTTCTGCGTGCAACAGGTCGCGGAGCTCGTCGACGAGGACTTCCTGGATCGCGTCCGATCCTTCTGGCGGGGCACTTCTGGCCTCAATCGCGGGTCCTTCATTCCGCCCTCCGTTAAGGCCTTGGAACGCTGGCGCTTCAACGAACTCCCAGCGCTCCCCTTCATTCCATGGACCTCGCGTATCGACCTCACCAAGATCGCCGTCGCCGGTCGAGTCATTAAAGAATTGATCAACCAGTCCCGGGGTCGGCGCGATCCTGCCGACACTCAGTGGCGGTTTGCACATGCTCTCCAGCGCCAGGGAAAAGGCCCGCATATGGGTGATCTCTCTGGTCATCAGGAACTGCAGCGCATCCTTGGTGCCTGGATCGCGACAGAAATCGATCAGACGCTCATAAACAATCTTTGCACGCGCCTCCGCGGCAATATTGCTCCTCAAATCTACATCCAACTCACCCGTGATCTTGAGGTAATCGGCGGTCCAGGGATTCCCCATTGAATTAAAGAGGTTTACACCGCCGCCGCCGGCAATTGCGATCAGCGGATCGGCTTCCGCCTCGTCTCTCACCGATTTCAGTGGTTTCAGGTGCATTCGGGCCAACGTGCCAACGATTTCCAGATGGCTGAGTTCCTCAGTGCCAATGTCCATCAGGAGGTCCTTGCGCCCGGGATCCTCGCAATTCAGCCCCTGGATAGAATATTGCATGGCGGCCGCGAGTTCACCGTTCGCGCCACCGAACTGCTCAAGTAGCATGTTGCCGAATTTCGGATCGGGCTCGTCGACACGAACGGTGTACATGAGCTTTTTGACATGGTGGTACATCGGACCCTCCCTTTTGGATCCCGACTAAACCGTCCTATCCGAGGAATGTTCCATTTCCGCAGAGACGCGGGCGGATCCGTGGGGTAGCCATCCGGCGAGGACCCCGGCCGTATGCCGTGGCACCATCACACTTCGGAAAATCCTTGTTGGCAAACTTCCCGAGGCTTCAGTGAGGGATGCGATGCGGTGCTGGCGCGCTTGACCTCAACACGCCGAATAGTCGTCGGCCCTCGTGGCGTCCGTATCGCAGATAGTGCTCAAGTGGATTGATCTTCGCGGCGGCAACGTCGGGGTACTCGTCGAGATAAGAGCAAGTACTGAAGTCTGGCCCCGGATCCCGCATGCTGTTGGGCTCCGCGACCAGTCAATGCACCGCTCGCGGCGACACACCACTAGCCGCGTCGCGATTTTGGTCCTTCGAAACCATGAGCAAACTTGCGGCCGCACCTATCAAAACTTGGTGCGTCGCGGGCTTCGAGACGACAACCGCGCCGCTATACATTCTTCTCATCTCCTGCGGCAGGGCTTGCGCGGAGTAAAAATAGAACGGAATGCCCCGTTCTGTTAACCGGTCACCAATTCTTGCGGTCGTCTCCTGACCAAGACGAATGTCCAGGACCGCAAGTGAAAGCTCCTCATTGCTGGCCGCTTCCAAGGCTAAAATAACCGTCGCGCAAGGCCCCACAACCTCTGCCCCAGCCTCTAGAAATGCCGCCTCCATATCAAGCGCTATTAAAAACTCGTCCTCGGCGATTAAAATTCTGGTCCCGGATAAAGGCCGGTTGCCATCAATGTTCAGCACCATTTTGCGTAGCCTCCGCAAGCTCGATGGCTATCGTGCAGACGACGCCCTCCGGCTGGAAGTCGCGATGGACCTTTCCCGCGGGCAGACTTTTTTCAATCAGGATCCCGCCGAAGCCCTGCACGACGGGCGGCTGGACCGGGGGGCCGCCGCGCTCCTTCCATACAACAGTCAGATGCCGGCCATTGTTCCCAACCTCCCAACTCAACTCGACGTGACCGCCTTGCGTCGAGAAAGCCCCATATTTGGCGGCATTGGTAGCCAGCTCATGGAGCACGAGGCCGAAGGGCGTGGCGACATCCGGCGGCAAGGCTACCGGCACCCCTTCGAGCGTCAGTCGATGCCGATCGCTGCCGGCGTAGGGGTCAAGCTGTGCAAGCGCCAGGGCTCTCAGCTCGGCGCCACTCCAGTCCGAATCGACCAGCAATTTGTGCGCGTTCGCCAAGGCAGCGAGCCGCCCGTCGAAGCGCGTAACGAAATCCTCGCTCGAGTGTGTGGTACGTAGCGTTTGCCGGGCGAGCGACTGGACGACAGCAAGCGTGTTTTTGACGCGGTGGCTCAATTCGTTCATCAGCAGTTGCCGGCGCTGCTCCCAACGCTTGCGATCAGTGATATCGCGGGTGCTCTCGAGCACGAGGCGCCGATCGCCCAGCGGCATGAGCTCAATCTGGCTTTCCACCGCCAGTACCTGCCCGTCCTTGGTGGTGTGGCGCAATTCGCCGGTCCAACGCCCCTTTTCGAGGAGAGTCCGCCTCAGCTCGACGAATGAGGAGCCAGGCACGGTTGTCTGAAGGAGTTTTTCCTTCTGCTTTCCGACGGCCTCCTCGCGCGTATAACCATAGAGCTCCTCGCTGCCACGGTTCCACTGCTTGATACCGTCGTCGAAGTCCCACAGGAAGATCGGCGAGCGCGAAAGTTCGACAAGCCGCATTTCCTGCTCAAGCCGCTGGGCGCTCTCTTTTGCCGCTTCCTCCGCCCGGCGCCGCTCGGTAACGTCGACAAAGGTCACTACGACACCATCGATCTTGTCATCTATGGTGCGATAGGGACGTATACGCACCAGATACCAGCCGTCGTTGCGACTTTTGACCTCCCGCTCGATCGGCGTGAGGTCTTCCAATACCGACCGCGCCTCATCGGCCAAATCCTCATAGTCCAGTTGATGCGTAAAGTCCGTGATCGGTCGTCCCTCGTCATTCGTCGTGACGTTGAAGATCTCCGTCAAGCGAGGTGTGAATCGCTTGATGCGAAGCGATGGACTGAGAAACAGCGTTGCGACGTCGGTTGCCGCCATCAAATTCTGCAAATCACTGTAGGCCCGCGACACACTTTCCAGTTTCAGCTTGAGCTCGTTGTTGACGGTCTGCAGTTCCTCGTTGATCGACTGCAACTCCTCCTTGCTGGTCTCCAGTTCTTCCGCCGTCGAACGATATTCCTCGTTCATCGATTGAAGTTCTTCGTTGGCTGCGCGCAATTCTTCATTGGCAGCCTCGGACTCTTCCCGTGTGATCCGAAGCCGGTTCTGTGCGAGTTGCAGTTCCTCCTGCAACTGGCGAATTGGCTGGTTGTTGCCCGGGCGGCCTTCGAGTGTTTCCTCCTCCGACTTGTCGACGGCCTCGCCTTCGATGAAAAGCACCAGCGCATGGCGTGCCGGGTCGCTTCCATGCAGGATAGGCTTAACCTGCAGGTAGACGCGATGCGGCAGCCCATCGAGCTGAGCAAGTATCGGCATGCTCAAGGTCGTTTCATTTCGCTCGAAAGCGCGATGCAGGGCCGCCCGAAGATCGAAGCGAAATTCCTCGCGAACCAGGTCCGTCGCGTCGGTGCTGACCGGACCGCCGGAAGGCCGAAGGAATCGACCGGCGTTTTCAGAAAGGTGAATAGCCCGTTGGCTCTCGTCGACGAGCATGCTCGGCGGGGCGATTTTCTCCAACATCTGGCGATGAAGGGCAGCTTCGCTGACGCTACTGGCCAGCGAAGGCGGGCGTACGATCACCGGCGCTCGTTCTGCCGACTGGTGCGGTCCAAGCAACACCGGCAAACCCGGGCGTCGGTCGCTTGCAGCGGCGGCAGACCGATAGATGCGTGCCTCGCGATCCACTGTGCGGAAGAGGCCAGCGGGGTTATCGGCGCTTTCGGACGATCCGAGGAAAAGGAAGCCGCCTGGATTGAGCGCATAATGGAAGGTGTTACAGACTTGCTGTTGGAGCTGCCGATCGAGGTAGATGAGCAGGTTGCGACAAGAAATCATATCAAGATGCGAAAAGGGCGGGTCTTTCAGCAGGCTGTGGCTGGCGAACAGGACCACGTCACGAAGTTCGCGGCGTACGCGATAATGGTCACCTTCACGTTGGAAGAACCGGCGCAGCCTTTCCTCCGAAAGGTCGCTTTCGATCGTCGCTGGAAAACGCCCCTCACGCGCGATCGCGAGAGCTCCCAAATCGAGGTCGGAACCGAAAACCTGGATTTCGGGCGCAAGATCACGACGGGCAGCTTCCTCGAGCAGCAGGATGCCGATCGTGTAGGTCTCCTCTCCGGTGGCGCAGCCGGGCACCCAAACCCGGATACTGTCCCCGGCCGCCTTGCCGTCGAACAGCTGCGGAATAACGTTGTCGGCCAACGACTTGAAGGCTGCGGGATCTCGAAAGAACGTGGTGACGGAAATCAAAAAATCGCTGAAGAGGGCCTGCGCCTCTTCGACGTTTTCCCGCAGATAGGCATAGTATTCGGCGAGCGTCTCCTTCCTCGTCACCTGCGCCCGCCTGCTGATGCGCCGCAGGATCGTCGCCCGCTTGTATTGCGAGAAGTCGTGTCCGGTGCGCACGCGCACATGCGCCAATATGCGGCCGAGCGTGTCCTCGTCGTTGGGTCGGATATGGTGGGCGACGACGCTCGCTGGGATGTTTAGCAGTTCGGTTAGCTGATCGGTCAGCTCGCGAATGGGCAGGACGAAATCTGCGACCTCCGTTGCGATCGCATTGCGCGGCATCGAGGCATATTCGGCCTCGCTCGGATCCTGGACGAGCACAATGCCGCCTGCTTCCTTGATGGCCTTGACTCCGATCGCACCATCCGCGCCTGCGCCCGTGAGAACGACCGCGAATCCGCTGCGCTGTTGCTCGGCGAGCGATCGAAAGAAGAGATCGATCGGCGCACGATGGGCGCGCGGTTCCTCGAAGGGAAGTGCCGCGATCGTTCCGTCGGCGATCTTCAACCGCCGGTTCGGCGCGATCACGTAAACATGATTGCTTTCGAGTCGAGCCTCGTCTTCGACCTGGGTAACGGGCATTTGTGTCCGCGACGCCAGAATACTGGCGAGCTCGCTCCTGGCGTCGGGATCAAGGTGGACGATGACGACGAACGCTGCATCGGTGTCGCTTGGCAGGCCGGCGAAGAAAGTCTGAAGGGCTTGAACGCCCCCTGCTGATGCCCCGATTCCGACTATCGGCGGATCCGATTGGTGATCCATTCTTCTACCTCGCCTGACGCTCACCGGCCACGATTTCTGCTCGGACGAGTATTCCTGACCGGGACTTTTTGTCACCCAAAGGGGCCGAAGCAGTCGGCCATTCGGCACCGACGCTGGGCAGCGGCGCGCTCCGTTATAGCAGGCCGGAAGATCGCGCCAAGAGCGTCTGGCGGCGAAACTCGCGCATTATCTGCTTTTTTACTGCTGGTGAAAAGCGTACAGTCCGAGGCCGTTTTCCTTTCGCCCATGTCCTCTGAACTTTATGGGTTGTTCGCGCGTTATAGGGGAAACGGAGCACGCGATGGACCGCCGCCGCGACATTATAGCCATAGGAGGGTCGCTAGGCGCGGTCGGTGCGATGAACAACCTGCTTCGCAGCCTTCCTCCCGACTTGGCCGCCACCCTCTTCGTCGTCATTCATGTGGGCGCGCATGGCAACAAACTCCTAGCTGATGTTCTCGGGGTAAACCCCTGTTTCCCCGTCACGACGGCGGTCGATGGCGAGCGCGCTCATCCGGGGCGCGCCTATGTTGCCCCCGCAGACCATCATCTGCTCGTTATTGACGACATCATCCGGCTTGGCCGTGGACCCCGCGAAAACCTCTCCCGACCAGCCATCGACCCGTTGTTTCGATCCGTCGCCGCAAATTTTGGACCCCGAACCATCGCGATAGTACTGACGGGAATGCTAAACGACGGCGCGGCAGGGCTCGCCGATGTGAAGCGCTGCGGCGGCGTGACGGTCGTTCAGAACCCATCGGACGCGATCGCGCCGGACATGCCGCTGGGAGCCCTAAACGCGAACAGGGTCGACTACCGCGCCTCGCTTGTCGATCTTCCGGGGCTGATCCACAGCCTCACGAGCGAAGAAGCAGGTCCCCCGGTTCCGGTCCCGCCCGATATCAAGCTTGAGATCGACATCGCGCTGGGCCGGGAAATCAACGCCCACATGCTATCGACCATCGCCGATCCGGTTGTGATCTCGTGCCCCTCCTGCGGCGGTGTCTTGTCGCAAATCAAAAGCAGTCCACCCCTGCGGTTCCGTTGTCAGGTCGGCCACGCCTATACGTCCGAGGCGCTAGCCGCTGAGAAGGAAGGCGCCGTTGACGAGGCGATGAGGGTGGCTCTTCGGATCATTGAAGAGAGGGTGGCGTTGAGCGAAAAAATGGCTGAGGACGCCCGCCGCAGCGGCTTCGATGCGGCGGCTGCCGCAAACAGGCGACGCGCCGCCGAAGCGCGACGACACAGCGAGACACTGCGCCGCGCCGTTCTCGGCAAAGCCGAAAACACCGCGGACCAATCAGAGGATTTGGACGAGACCGCTGCACCTCCTTCGACCTCGTGATCGAAATGGACGGGTAAGGGTGGCGCGGTCGAGGCTCTTGTCTTTGGTCCCGCACGAGGGATTTTTCGCTGCTGCGGCGCTTCTTCCAGCGAACCCCGTAGGAACATTTCCGGCGGCGTTGAGTTTGGCCACTTCCAACTAAAGGAGTAGCCGCAATGTCGACCAGCGCGCGTGACAACCTGATCGCCTGGCTTCGTGACGCCCATGCGATGGAACAGCAGGCAGCAACCATGCTCAAGGCTCAGTACGAGCGCGTGGAGACCTACACCGCGCTTAAGGAGCGCATCGGCAGGCACATCGAAGAAACCAAACAACAGGAGATTCTTCTCCAGGAATGCCTTGATAGGCTCGGCGAGGGCAGTTCGACCATGAAGGACGTGGCGGGCAAACTTACCGCCATGGCCCAAGGACTTGGCGGCGTCTTCGCGAGCGATGAGGTGGTGAAAGGCGCGCTGGCAGGCTATACGTTCGAGCATATGGAGATCGCCAGCTACCGTATTCTCGTCGCTGCTGCCGACTACGTCGGCGATAGGGAAACCGTATCCGTCTGCCAGCGGATCCTGGACGAAGAGATCGCGATGGCGAAATGGCTGGAAGACAACATTGGCTTAGTCACGCAGGAATTTCTTCGTCGTGACGAAGGAGACGAATCCGCCAAGCGTTAGCGACGGTGGGTTTACCTTTGCGCATAATGGAGACGAGCTTCACTGTCGGCGTTTTGCTGGAAGGATGCGTGAATATTTCCGTTGGCGTTTCGAGGTGGCCATTACGGGACCATCTCCGTAGCAAGCGGCGCGGGGCTCGGCTGCTTGGCCACCGTCTGCTTATGGTTCAAGCGTCGGGTGTTGTGATGATGAGGGTCTAGGTTTTAGGTTCATCGCTGTTATCTCGTGCGTATCTCAAAGCTCGGAGGCGTTCCGTTTTCTTCTGTCGAGCGCTTCGCTCCTCACGCTGCTGGGCCTCAACGAAGGCTTTGGTATCTTCGAAGTTACCGCCTGCGCCAGGACCTCTGGGCCGGCGTGTTTTCGCTCTCTTTTCTGTTCCGGACATCACAATCCTCCTTGTCGCATAATGGGGAATCGCATCGGCGGCTTTCCTCCGACGTCAGGTTTCAGCCATTCTGCGGACGAGCGCGGCAAGCATGCTCTCCTTGGTCATTCCGGACAGAAATGAACGCGTGACGACGTCGACAAGTTCCTCAGAAGGATCCTCTAGCCTGCGCATGAGCCGTACAGATTAAGTTGTGATGCCGGTGGAACATAACTCGGCGGCCAGCATTGAGGTCGAACGGCTGGTCGAGGTTTTCGAACTGCTTGGAAAACCCGCCCGCGGCAAGACCTGCCCTGCGATTGCGTAATTGGTCCAAGGCGGCGCCACGGGCGGCGCCTTTTCATTCGTGCGTTGGAGTCGACGATGAAGTTTCTCAGGGACAATGGACTGACAATAGTTCTGCTGCTGGCAACGGCCGCCACCATCCTCGGGATGCTTCTGACAGGGTTATCGGTTCACAATGAGGAACTGGCGCAGCACGGCGCTCCCACCCTCTCCTTGGCGCAATACGTTATCTCCGGGCATTTCCTTTCGGCTCTCTTCGAGAACTGGGAGTCCGAATTCCTGCAGATGTCTGCCTACGTCATGCTCACGGCCTTGCTCTTCCAGCGTGGTTCTGCTGAATCGAAGGACCCCGATGAGTCCGCACCCCAGGACGCCGATCCCGCCGAGGACGCGCGCGATCCGCATGCGCCTCTTCCGGTGAGAATGGGTGGGTTACCCAGGTCGCTATATTCCTATTCCCTCGGCCTGGGTCTGTTTTTGCTGTTCGTCGTGAGTTTTCTGATGCACTTGAGCCAAAGCGCTGCGGCTGAAGCCGCCGAAGCCATGATGCATGGGCAACCGGCTCCGTCGACCGCCGAGCATCTGCTGAGCACGCACATGTGGTTTGAGTCTTTCCAGAACTGGCAGAGCGAGTTTCTTTCGACGGCCGTCCTGGTTGTTCTCTCGATCTTCCTGCGGTTTCGCGGATCGCCCGAGTCAAAGCCGGTGTCGGCTCCCCATTCGGAGACAGGGGCGTAGGGTGACCATGTATGATGCAGCAGTCGTTGGTGGTGGCCCGGCGGGCCTGGCAGCGGCTCTTTATCTTGCGAGGTTTCATCTCTCGGTGTTCCTCGCTGATGCGGGGAACAGCCGGGCGGCGCTCATTCCCAAAACGCACAACCAGCCGTTTTGGCCCGAAGGAATTAGCGGGATTGATCTGCTGGATCGGATGCGGAGCCATCTGATAAAATATCCCATTGATATCGTGAGGTCGGAGGTGGCGGAAATCCGGCGGGGGCAAGCGGGTTTTGAACTGGCGGCCGGGGGAAGACAGGTTATCTGCAGGGCCATTGTCCTCGCGACGGGCGCAGTCGATCGCAGGCCCAGAATGTCGGAGTCGGACCATTCAGCAGCTCTTCACAGCGGTCTTCTGAGATATTGCGCCATATGCGACGGATACGAGGCCACCGATCGAGCAATCGCCGTCGTCGGCATGGGCGACAGATTGTACGGCGAAGCGAAGTTCCTCCGCAGCTATACATCTACAGTCACTGCGCTTTCCGAGACGGGTTTGGTAGGCTTGTCCTCTGAACAACACAGCGAACTCGCTGCGATCGGAGTAGAAGTCATCGATAAACCTGTCATTGGCTATCGACGCCTGGATCGCTCGCTCGAAGTTCTGTTCCTTGACCGGGGCAGGACATTCGAAAGTTTGTATGCCGCCCTTGGTTCTGTCGTCCAGTCCCGCCTCGCCGCTGCGCTGGGGGCGAAGATGTCCGAGGAGGGGTGTCTTCTAGTCGATGAGCATCAGCGAACGAGCGTCCGCGGACTTTATGCCGCCGGTGATGTCGTGATTGGCGTCGATCAGATAAGTCACGCCATCGGGCAAGCGGGGGTCGCGGCCACGGCCCTTAGAAACGACTTGTGCGGTGCTACATCGCTTCTCCGATGAGCCGCTAGACTCGGGTCCGCCGGGTCGGCAGAGGCTTGCGATTCTTGAGCGTGATCGCCCCCGGTTACAGCAGATGGAAGGCGAAATGTTCGATCACCGAACTGGGCGAGAAGCCTGTCGGTACGACCCGCATCAGCTGAAGACTACTCCATTGACACTGTTCTTTGGCCTACTGCCATGGCCATCGGGCGAGGGACCGCCTCGATCAGTGCTGCGGACGGCCGCACGCCGTCTCGCTCCATCCTCGCGCAAGCTATCTGGTTGACTTTAGGGGATCACCCGACATGCCGTTAACTTCCTGTTAACCATTCCCTCGTTAAGCCATGCAACGCAAAATTAACAAAGTTGAATGATGTGTTAACCCAACCGCGCCCAATCCGTCTTAAGGGACGATCTTTCCTCGCGCTCGCATTGAGCCCCGAGATGCCGGTCGACGATTGGCTGGTCCAGCTGGATAATCTCGCGGCCCGATCCGCGGGTTTCTTCCTTAGGAAACCGATCGTACTCGACTTGACTAATCTCGATATCGGGCAAGACGAGCTTCGAGATCTCGTGGCCAAGCTCGCGACCAGAAAAGTCCGCATCATGGGCATCGAGGGCGCGAAGGCTTCTTTGCTCGCTCCCGATCTGCCGCCCGCGTTGACCGACGGGAAAGGCACTTCCGACGTAGAAATACCCGCGGTCGATGAGTCCTCTGCCCCGGCGGCGGCAAATCTTGAACCGACGGTCTCGGCACCATCACGCTCCAATTCATCAGTGGTCGTAAGCCAGCCCGTTCGCTCGGGCCAGTCGCTTCACCATGCGGAAGGGGATGTAACTATCGTTGGTTCGGTGGCGTCTGGCTCCGAGGTGGTCGCCGGCGGCTCTATCCACATCTATGGCGCCCTAAGGGGCCGCGCCATGGCGGGGACGATGGGCAATTCCACGGCACGAATCTTTTGCAGGAAGTTGGAGGCGGAACTGATTGCGATCGATGGCTTCTATCTGACGGCCGAGGATCTTGAGCCGAGTTTGCGCGGGAAAGCAGTCCAGATCTGGCTGGAAGGCGAAACCATAAAAGTGGCCGCGGTGATCTAAATCGATGAGTTTTGGAAAAAATGGAGATGATATGGGCAAGGTCATAGTCGTTACGTCTGGCAAGGGCGGCGTCGGAAAGACGACGTCCACGGCCGCGTTGGGAGCCGCGCTCGCGCAGAATGGCGCGAAGGTCGTTGTTGTGGATTTTGATGTCGGCCTACGCAATCTCGATCTGGTCATGGGCGCGGAACGGCGGGTCGTGTACGATCTCGTGAATGTCATCCAAGGTGAAGCGAAACTCACGCAGGCCCTGATCCGTGACAAGCGCCTGGAGACACTGTTCCTGCTTCCGGCGTCGCAAACCCGCGATAAGGACAACTTGACGCCCGAGGGGGTTGAGAAAGTCATCACGGCTCTCAAGAATGCCTTTGATTGGGTCATTTGCGACAGTCCGGCAGGCATCGAACGCGGAGCGACGTTGGCAATGCGCCACGCGGATGTGGCCATCGTCGTCACCAATCCCGAAGTTTCCTCGGTTCGTGACTCGGATCGCATCATCGGCTTGCTGGATTCCAAGACGCTGAAGGCGGAGAATGGCGAGACGATGGAGAAGCACCTTCTTTTGACCCGTTACGATTCCGCACGCGCTGAACGAGGCGACATGCTGAAGGTCGATGATGTGCTGGAAATACTGTCGATTCCCCTTCTTGGGATCATTCCGGAGAGTATGGACGTACTGCGGGCCTCGAACGTTGGTTCTCCCGTAACCCTGGCTGACGGCCGCAGTGCCCCGGCAATCGCGTACTTCGAGGCTGCCCGTCGGCTCAACGGCGAGGCGTTGCCGGTCGTTATCCCCGCAGACAAGCGAGGCCTGTTTGGGAAGATTTTCGGCAGGAGAGCGGCATGAATCTCCTCCGAATGTTTTCCCGGCAGCAATCCGGAGCGGCCGCGCGCGAGCGACTTCAAGTCTTGTTGGCGCATGACCGCGCCTCCACGGGCGATTCCGAACTTGTAACAAAGTTGCGCGACGAAATACTCCGCGCGATTTCCAAGCACATGGAAGTCGACGCTGATAAGGTCAGCGTGAAATTGGAACGCGGTATCCCGGTATCCACACTCTTCGTCGACGTCGAAATCCCCCATGATGCGGAAAGGAAGGCGGCCTAAGAGCCGCCTTCGAAGCACCGGAAGGCGCGCCGAACATCCTGATCGTTATCACCCACGACGCCGAAGCAGACCAGCGCTCATCCCGGAAAACTTTCATGATCATCGCATGCGGGAACATTATAGCTTCTTGGCGGTTGGGAGCGTTTCGCCAAGCCCACCCCGGAGGTCACAATGCGAGTGATCAACATCGCCATCGCCGCTGCACTGGTAGCCGGCGCGTCATACGCCTACGCGCAACAAATGTCGTCGGAGGAGTTCGTTACCATGGCTGCGAGCTCCGACATGTTCGAGGTGCAAACCGGTCAGCTCGCAGCCAAGAACAGCAAGCAGGCAAGCGTTCAGCAATTCGCCGAAATGATGGTAGCCGACCATACAAAGGCGAGCCAGGAGCTGAAGGCTGCCGCCGCAGACGCAAAAATCACTGTTCCCACCCAGATGATCGACAAGCACGCCGCGCAATTTGAGAAACTCCAGAAGGCGCAGGGCGAGGCGTTCGACAAAGCTTACGTCGAGGCCCAGCTCTTGGCCCACCAGGAGGCTCTGAAGCTCATGCAAAGCTACGCCCAGACCGGCGAAAGCCGACCCCTGAAAGCGCATGCGGCCAAGGCATCGCCGATCGTTCAGCGTCATCTCGAACACGCCGAGAAGCTGGCTGGGCAATAGCAGGAACGCATTGCGTGAGCTTACCAAGCCTGAGGGCGCGGCGGGAACGTATTCCAGAGGCTGCGCCAGAGCAACGGTTTCGAACGAGTCAGAGTGGAGGGCATCGGATTGCATCACATCTGACGCGCAGGGTTTGAAGTGCAAAACACAAAGACGCCCTTCGATGATCGAACAAAATCACAATCGATCTGGCGAACCTATAAAATCGAACGGGCTCCGGAACGTTCACGCCTGGAGCATGTTTAGGTCTCTCACGATGGCTGAGAGGTTCGAGCAGGATGAGACAGCATACGGCGTTGCGCCACAGAAGGGTGGGGTACCAATCGTTACACGTGCTGGAAACGGCAGTTTACCGGGGACCGCATCTTTATAGTCGAACGCCGATGATCCGCCTGCGGCTCGGACTGGGCTTGTTCGAGCTCCTGCCGACGAGCCGGTTGCCGGACTTCCCGACTCAACTGCTCGATCAACTGCCCGGCCTTGCCGAGCACGGTTGCAGTTATGGCAAACCGGGCGGATTTGTCAGCCGCATGCGCGAGGGTACCTGGCTCGGGCACGTGGCGGAACATGTCGCGCTTGAACTCCAATGCATCGTGGGTGCCAAGGTCAGTCGCGGGAAGACCCGTTCCGTACGGGGGCTGACGGGCGTCTACGACGTGATGTACGCCTACCAGGACGAGGAGGTGGGTCGGCTCGCTGGGCGGTTTTCGCTGGAACTGCTGCAGTCCCTGTTGCCTCCCGGGTTAGCACCATTCGACCGTCTCGACCGTGTTGCGCCTACCCCCCTCGGACATTTTGATCTTGGCTCAGCCATTGAGCACCTTCGCGCGCTTCAGGCAGGGCGAGCTCTGGGCCTAACGACCGCATCGCTCGTTCAGGAGGCCGAGTGCCGCGGTATTCCCTGGTCAAGGACGGACAACTCCAGCCTCATTCAATTTGGCTACGGTAAATACCAGAAGCGTATAAGGGCAAGCTGCACGAGCCTGACCTCTGAAGTCGCGACCGAGATCGCCTGTGACAAGCAGTTGACGAACAAGCTGCTCTCTGAAGCCGGGATACCGGTCCCCGAGGGCAAGATCGTCAGCACGGGCGACGAGGCGATCGCTGCGGCAATTCAGATCGGATTTCCAGTTGTCGCCAAGCCAGTCGATGGGAATCACGGCCGGGGCGTGAACGCTAATCTGGACGATGTCGACGAGGTTCGCTGGGCGTTCGAACAGGCGAGACGCGAGGGCGAGGAAGTACTCGTCGAGCGGCACTTCAGCGGGAACGATTACCGCATTCTCGTGATCGGTGGCGAAGTGGTCGCGGTGGCCGAGCGTTCGCCGGCACATGTGATTGGAGACGGCAAGAGCACTATCCAGGGGCTCATCGAGCGAGAGAACAACGATCCGCGCCGCGGCTTTGGCCACGAGGCGCCTCTGACCAAGATAAAGGTGGACGACTGCCTGCTCCACCATCTCGGAAGGCAGAACCTCGGTCTGTCGAGCGTTCTTGCGAGGGGCCAAGTCGTCTTCTTGCGCCCGACCGCCAATCTGTCGTCGGGCGGGACGGCAGTTGATCGCACCGAAGACATTCATCCCGACAACGCGCTTGTCGCAAGGCGCGCGGCAAAGATCGTCGGTCTGGACATCGCAGGCATCGACTTCATCGCTCCCGATATCAGCCGTTCCATTCACCACACTGGAGGCGGAGTGATTGAAGTCAACGCCGGACCTGGTTTCCGCATGCACCTGCAGCCGAGCGAGGGGCGGTCCCGGAACGTAGCCGGCGCTGCCCTCGATCTGTTGTTCCCGGCGGGAGCACCAAGCCGGATACCCATATTCGCGATCACAGGGACGAACGGCAAGACAACGACGGCAAAGATGCTCGCCCACATCCTTGCCGGCTGCGGTGCGAAGGTGGGCCTCACCTCCAGCACCGGTGCCTATCTCGACGGTGAGCGAATAATAGCCGGCGATTGCTCCGGACCGAAAAGTGCCCGCCTCGTGCTGCGCGATCCCGACATTGACGTTGCCGTGCTGGAAACGGCGCGCGGCGGCATATTGAGGGAAGGGCTGGGTTTCGATCGCTGCGATTTCGGCTGCGTGCTGAACATCGGCACCGATCACCTTGGGCAGTGCGGGATCGAGACTCTCGAGGACCTGGCGAAGGTCAAATCCGTCGTCGTCGAAGCTGTATCCGACCAGGGATGGAGCATTCTCAATGCGGATGATCCCCTGACCGCAGCCATGGCCGACGTGGCAGGTGGACAGATCTGTTACATTTCGCTTCTGGCGAAGAGCGAATGGCCTGCCTTTCTCACCGAACACGTCGCCAATGGCGGAAGGGCGGTTTCCTGCCATGGTGACGCGGAAGATGGCTGCAACATAACCCTCTACGATGGTGGGCAGGCACTTTTCGTCGCCAACACCATCGACTTCCCAGCCACGGTGGGCGGTCTCGCTGCCTTCAACGTGCAAAATGCAATGGCCGCGGTTGCGCTTGCCTATTCGAGTGGCGTCTCTTTGCCGGTGATCCGGTCCGGTCTTTCAACCTTCCGGACGACATTCGAGCAATCGCCCGGTCGGCTCAACATCTTGGAGGCTCACGGCTTCAAGGTCATCGTCGACTATGCGCACAATCCTGACGGTCTACGTGCCCTCGGCCAATTGGTAGACAAGCTCAGGTCGCGGCATCGCCGCGCGATCGGCCTCGTCGGCATCGCGGGTGACCGGCGCAACGAAGACATACGGGCGATGGGGGCGCTTGCCACTTCCTTCTTCGACAAGGTCGTCTTCAAGGAGGATGCCGACCGTCGCGGACGAGAGGCTGGCGAGGCGGCGTCCCTTCTCCATGAAGGAGCCCGGACGATGGGGGCGCAGTCGACCGACGTTTCGGTAGTGCTCAGCGAGGAGGAAGCAGTGGATTATTGTCTTCGCTTTGCCTTGCCGGACGACCTGGTCGTGCTGACGGCGAGCGATGTCGGATCGGTCTGGAGGCAGGTTTGCGCCTTTGCAGCCGCACCTTTACCCATGGGGTCGGGCTCTGCAGCCCGGCTGGAGAGGGCGGGCTGATGTGGGCGATCAACCTCCATGGCGGCGCCAAAACGATAAAACATGAGCACAGCTCGATGCGTCATCCTCGCGTCCATCTCTGCAAGCAGGAGGAGGACGAGCGGCATGGCTGAGAAGCGCCGCGGCCGGAACTCTAAAGACGGCGTGTTGATCATCATCGGCGGACGCGAGGACCACGTCGGTGATCGCGTCATCCTCAAGGAACTTGCACGTCACGTCGACGACGGCAGGCTCGTCCTTGCGACGGTCGCCTCACGCGAGCCGGATGGTTACCGCGACAAATACCAGGCAGCCTTTTCCGATATTGGGCTCAAGGAGATCATCGAGCTCTATGTCGACGAGCGCGAGCAGGCCGTCGACCCTGAAAAGGTCAAGCTGCTCGATGGCGTCAACGCAGTCTTCTTTTCCGGCGGCGACCAATTGCGCATCACCAGTCAAATCGCCGACACACCGATCTCGGAACGCGTGCACGAGATATTCGCCGGCGGCGGCGTGATCGCCGGGACCTCGGCCGGCGCTTCGGTCATGAGCGAGACGATGCTTGTCAAAGGACCTAACGCCGCTTCGTTTCGAATGGGCGATCTCGGCACGGCGCCCGGACTAGGCCTTCTGCCGAATGTCATCATCGACCAGCACTTTGCCGAGCGTGGGCGCATTGGCAGATTGATCGGCGCGGTGTCGCAAAACCCTCGCGTTCTCGGCATCGGCATCGATGAAGACACGGCGATCGTCGTAGAGGGACACAAATTCAAGGTGATCGGCAGTGGCGCCGTCTATCTGGTCGATGCAAGCGGCGTCAGCCATTCGAACATCGCCGAAGCCGCCGCAGACCAGGCGCTGTCCATCTACGACCTGAAACTGCACGTGTTGAGCTCGGGGGACGGGTTCGATCTCGAAACCCGCCGGCCTGTCCATCTGTCGGAACCCGAGCATCGCCGCAGCAACGCTTGACGGGCTCTTATAGCGGGAGCGGCGCGGCAACAGTTCCTTGGCGACTGTCGCATGGCGTCCTGACGTGAGAAGCCGAGAGTATCCAAGCCAGCCGTGATGTTCCGCGCGCTTCAGCCAGCTTCGTGGGCGTTCTGAAATGTGAATTTCGACTCCTTCTGCTATATTGCGGCCATGGATCACCTTGCCCTCATTCATGAGCACTTGGCAGCGGCGGAAAGGCGCGTCGCGGATGGCGAGCGCCATGTAGCGCTTCAGCGCGAGATTGTCGCCAAATTGGAGCGGAATGGCAGTGATACTGCGAGGGTGCGTCAGTTGCTCTCAACGTTTGAGGAAGCGCTGATGTGGCACATCGCGGAGCGCGATCGGCTCATTCGAGAAAAATTGGATGCCAGCCGCTAGACTAAAAGCGCGGGAGATGTCGGCACATGCGCGGTCGGTCAATACCCTCATCTGGCCTAAGCATCGGCCGATTCTTCCGGTTCCGGTCCGTCGCGGTTGGGCGCGTCTTCGATGAAGCGATGCAGCCTTCGATTTCCCTCTTCCGTATGAGAACCGGGAGTGATCGTGGCGGTCAGGGCCACCCCGAGCTTTTTGGCGCTCAGGACGCATAGCGGAGGTGACCTGGCCACAATCAAGAAGCGGTGATGATCGCGTAAAGCATGAGGACCGAGTAAACTACAAAGGCCGCTACCGCGATAACGCTGACAATCATCATCACCCTTTCCGGACCGGGGACGATCTTTCGTGTTTTGTTGGGTGGCTCTGCTAGAACCCCAAAGCGCGAGGGGGCTTTGTCGGTGCGCATTGGTGTGACCTCCCAATTTGGCTGGGCCCTAACTGGCGACCCGCACGGGTGTTCCCCCCCTTCTACGTCGGTACGCTGTGAAACAGCGGGCATGTCGATTCCATCTCGTTCAGAACCGCAAAATTTCTCCTGCGGCGGCATTTTCCATTATCTATCAGGCCACGGCGAAGCCTAGGGTTCGTAGTGGTTGCGAGGGGTGTGGCGTGAGAAAGGCCCGGTCCACAAGCCGACCACTGCGACAACCAGAGGCAAAACGCCGATAGACAGGAACAAAACCGTATTCATTTCATCCTCTACCGCTCCCATCACGCTGGGCTGCGCGGCCGTCACCTCAAGACATTAGACACGCGCCCAGGACAACGGAGCTGGTCGACGACAACGCAGCGGTTTAACGACCGGCATGCCAGTCTCGAGGCGAGCGTTCCTGAAATTGTCGCCGCCCACCTCGCCGTCCTTCGACGCGCCTTCGGGCTGCTTGTCGTCATCCATGGAGGCAATGCCGGGCTTTGAGCTATCCCCCGGCTGTTGCCGGCGATTGTGGTGACGGCTTTCCGCTGGCTGGTTCGGCATTTCACCAATTTCCCGTTTGAACGACGGGAGATTCAACTTCGATTATGGAAGGTGGTTCCGGGAAAATTGTCGCCTTTGCGCGATTGTCTGAAAGCGTACGGTCGACATTTTCATCCGCCGGCGCGCAGCGAAATGGCCGGAAGATTTCGCCGCCCGCTCCCCTCCGCTGAGGTCACCGCTCACACTGGCAGCATGGCCGGGCCGACCGCGTGCATTATTCTACGGAGGCGGGAACCGGCTGTCACTCTGCGGGTTCGAACAGTTTTCGAGCATGTCGAAGTGTGGTCAGAATGGGACGGTCATCTCTCGGCGGAGTTGGGACAAGTGAAAATGGAGAAAACGCAGATCTCCTGGCATTCACCTCGCTTCCGGAGTGGGTCGTTCGCGCGCTTGCGGACAATGGCGTGCGTCGGCTGAGCGAAGTATCAGCGATGAGCGACGAAGAATTGCTTTCGCTCCGGGGCGTAGGCAAGCGCTCGGTCAGGCTGATCAGACTGGCCATAGTTGCTCAACGACGACGCATAAAGCTCGGCCTCATAAAACGTTGAAGGTGTCCGGCTCCAAAGCCGATCGAGAGCAATAAGGAGAGCTGCCCAATGGAACCGAGAAAAACCAATCTCCAACGCCAGATCTCAGCCCTTAGCCCGTGGTTTCACAATCTGAGGATCAATGGAATCCAAACTGCACCCGATCACTTCTTGGGCGATTACCCGTCCTTCAAATGGGCCAAGTTCCAGAATGCGCTCCCCGACGATCTGCACGGATGCAGCGTGCTGGATGTCGGATGCAATGCTGGATTTTATTGCCTCGAGATGAAGCGCAGGAACGCCGGACGAGTCGTCGGCATTGACTCAGACGCGCATTACCTGCGCCAGGCAGAATTCGCTGCACGCCAGAACGGAGTTGAGATCGAGTTTATTCAGATGTCCGTCTATGATGTCGCTTCGCTCAACCAAAAATTCGACCTGGTGATCTTTATGGGCGTCCTCTATCACCTTCGTCACCCATTGCTGGCGCTCGATCTTCTTCATGAGCACGTCGTGGGCGATCGGATGCTTTTTCAATGCATGCAGCGTGGTGAGAAGGAGATCGTCGGGCTGCAACCGAACTATGATTTCAGCGATGAAGCCGTTTTTGCTCAGCCAGGCTATCCCAAGCTCTACTTCATCGAGGAGAGCTATGCGAACGACCCGACCAACTGGTTCGTTCCTAACAAGGCCGCCGTCGAAGCCATGCTGAGGAGCGCGGGATTCGTCATTAACGCCAATCCCGAATGGGAAGTCTATCTTGTCGAACGCAGCAAGCGGCCTGTGTCAGCTGAGCCGCCTCCAAGGATCGTGTCCTCTCCGCTCATTTTTCCAGAAGCACGTTCAGGGAGCCAAGATAGCGCCTGATCGTTTCTTCAAGTCGAATGCGATCGTCGTCATCCGCAACGGCCGTAGCAGCATTGGTCCAGTGCCCGATCTGGAAGGCGAGATAGCAGAGTTCGAAAAGCTTCAGGACCTCTTCATCCGTGTTGGTGCCTGCCTCGCTGCCAACGATCTCAGCCAGACGATTGGTTTCGGCCGCAGACAGATCAAACTCCACGGCGGCACCGGCTATATCCCAGGCAATATCCTGACATCCGACAAAATCATGCGCAGCATTGTGGTCGAGCGCATCAGTCTTGATCATGGTCCGATTGCTGTCGACGAGCCACTCCCACCGGTGAAGCCGATTGTCGGTATCGACGCGGCGCAATCTTCGTTCAATGCGGGCAGCGTTGCTCATCAGCGCTTTTGCCTTTCTCGCGCCCTCCTCGCCAAGCGCCTCGCGCGTATTTGAAATGCTCATTGCGCACAGTTCCGACAACGAGGCGCCGCCATGCAGCGGAGGCAGATGGCGCGCGCGAAAACCCAAATAGCGGCCGACACGGTCTACGGCTTCGTCCCTGGTAATTGCAGCCAGATTGCCGGGCGTTTCCTGGACCCAGTGTTCTACGATGAAGCCATAGGTGAGCCCGACGCATCTGGGGGTAAACCCAGCCTCGCCGAGCATGGCACTGCGTCGCAGCTTCTGGTGCGCCAGATCATCGAGCCCGGCGAATTTCACCAGCAGAGGTCGCTGTTCGGTGTGCATCAGAAATTTGCGCTTCTCCATCCATGTCTGGCTCGGCGGCCAATTCTTATCGTGGGAATAACGGACCGCTCGCCATCGGCCGCCTGAGATGTCCTGCAATGCCTGCAGTCGCTCGCCTGTCAGTCGTGATACCCACGCGGACAACCGCCTGCGGGGATCTGGTGAAGACAGAAGAAGGTCGTCGAGGCCGGTGAAATGGCGCGGCACGGTGTCAAAGTACACGCTGTGAGTTGCGCTCACCTTTGGTCCCGGCTTGCCCTCATGGCTTGGAAAGAAATGGATGCGGTGCATCGCCACGCCGTGAGATGTCAGCCAGTCCGTGACGCTGCCGAAAGAGCTTCCGGATAAGCCTGGACCTTCATCGACGATCGCGAAATTCGCCTCGCTATCGCTTAGAATCTTTCGGGTCAAAGCCTTGCCGACAGCTAGCCGCCGACCGAAAGGATGTCCAACGGGTCGCAGCGTAAAAATGGTGGAAGCGCCAATGGCAGCCGCAACGAGAGCCGCCAGGCTTGTCCCTATACTGCGCAGTCCGATCACGACCGTGTTGGGCGTCAATCCGGACCGTCGGGCGGCTTCGAGATAGCTTTCCGGGTACACAGCATAAAAGGCGTAGCCTTCCCCGCGCTTCAGACGAACGGGATCTGGGCTTTCGAGCCGTTCGAGTCTGGCGCGCCAATCCCCCGGAAGTTCAATATTTCCGCAAAAACCGTCGTCCCCCGAGCGAAGAATTGCCCTTCCTTGCTCAACCAGTAGGCCGGCGGCGACCGCTTGCAATTCGGATACGTCGTCCGCACCGCGAATTGCGAACTCCTGATCGGCCAGACCCTGGACGAGTTCACCTGTTTGGATAAAGGCGCGCACCAGAAGTGCGTGGCGATCAGGCCCTGCCGGTGCCAGCGCCACTGCCTCAAACTTCGCTGCAACCGATCGACGCAACAGCGAAGTCGATTCTATGCGAAGGACATCACCGTAGGACAGCAAATCACTACCTCCTCGCACAACGCCAGAACGCGCAAAATCCTGCGACGATCCCGTGAGAGGCAAACTTTTTCGGGAACGATTTCGAAATCCGGTTGTTCAGCGAAGCATTGTAGATGCTGGAGTGCGAAAAATGTGTGCGCAAAAAATTCGCGTCGGGATCATCGGAGTCGGCAATTGCGCGTCGTCGCTCGTGCAGGGTCTGACCTACTATCGTGATGTTCGCACCGACGGCGAGCCGATTCCCGGCCTCATGCATGTCGATCTCGGCGGATATCGGATCGGTGATATTGAAATATCCAGCGCATTCGACGTCGCCGCCTCAAAAGTCGGACGTGACGTTTCCGAAGCCATCTATGCCGAACCAAATAATACTCAGCGTTTCGCGGAAGCCGAGTTGACTGGCGTTCGCGTCGAGCGTGGGAGGACACTCGATGGAATCGGCAAATACCTCAGGGGTGAAATCGAAGAATCGGTCTTGCAGGAAGCGGATGTCGCCGAGATCCTGCGGCAAACCGGGACGCAGGTGCTGGTCTCATACCTGCCGGTCGGCGCGGAAGAAGCTACGAAATGGTACGCCGAGCAGGCTCTGGAAGCAGGCTGCGCATTCATTAACTGCATTCCCGTCTTTATCGCCTCAAAGCCCGAATGGCAGCGGAAGTTTGCCGCGCGCGGCCTCCCAGTCATCGGCGACGACATTAAGAGCCAGGTTGGCGCCACCATCGTCCATCGCGCGTTGGTCAATCTTTTCCGTGATCGCGGAGTAAGGATCGATCGGACCTACCAGCTGAATTTCGGAGGGAACACAGATTTCCTCAACATGCTTGAACGCGAGCGGCTGGAATCGAAGAAGATTTCAAAAACACAGTCCGTCACCAGCCAGATGGACATCCCCCTTTCTGCCAATGATATCCATGTCGGGCCTAGCGATCATGTACCATGGCTGAAGGATCGGAAGTGGGCCTATATTCGCCTCGAAGCAACGACGTTCGGCGGTGTGCCGCTTAATGTCGAACTCAAGCTCGAGGTTTGGGATTCGCCCAATTCGGCAGGTGTTGTCATCGACGCCATTCGCTGCGCCAGGCTCGCGCTCGACCGTGGCCTCGGGGGGGCGCTCACCGGACCATCCAGCTATTTCATGAAATCTCCGCCCTGTCAGTTCACCGACCACGAAGCCAGGCGCAGGGTTGAGGATTTCATCGCCGGCGGAAACGATCTTGTTCGGAGTGCCGCCGAATGACGCTGACGATCTTCCTGGTCCGGCATGCCGCCCACGATAACCTTGGGCGCTTCCTTGCGGGTCGCTTGCAAGGACTTTCCCTCGGGACTGCCGGCAAGGCGCAGGCCCTACGCCTCGCGCAAAGAATGACCAGGGAAAAGATCGATGCGATTTACACGAGCCCGCGCGAGCGCACGCGCGAAACCGCCGAGGCAATCGCATCCGTCAATGACTTACGGGCACCCGCTGTCGTGGAGGAACTCGATGAAGTCAATTTTGGCTCCTGGTCGGGACAAACCTTCGACACGCTCAATGCAGATGAACACTGGGTCCGGTGGAACACGGTGCGCAGCCAAGCGCGTACGCCTGGTGGCGAGAGCATGCTTGACGTTCAGCGAAGAGTGCTACTGTTCATCGAAGAACTCGGACGCCACAACGACGACAAAGGGCTGGCGCTGATCTCGCATGCTGACGTCATCAAGGCAGCAGTCTCCTGGGTCCTCGGTCTGCCAATCGACGCCTGGCCGAGATTCGACATTGCTCCAGCCTCAATCACCACGGTCATGATAGGAGATTGGGGGGCAAAGATCGTCACGTTGAACGAAATCACGCAGTGAAGCCGAAGATCCAATTATCGGGTAAAGCACATGATCGAAGCAGCGATGATCTGGAACGAGCCAAATAACAAATCGCATTGGGATCCCGAAATCGACCCCGACTGGAGCCAGTTCGCGCGAATGGCAATTCTGGCGGCTGACGCCATCGCCATTCAGAACCCCGCGCTCATCAAGGTCCTTGGCGGCATCTCTCCCATCGACACGGGTTTCATGAACAGGATGAAGGCATATGGTGTGCTTGATCATGTGGACGCCGTCGCGGTGCATGGCTTTCCGCTTGATTGGAATCTGTGGCAGATCCATCAATGGCCGGAGAAGATCGCTGAAATCAGGAGCGTAACTGACCTTCCGATCTGGGTAAGCGAGGTCGGAGTCTCGACCTTCGGTGCGGAGGAGGTCCAGCTCTGGGGCCTCAGACGCACCGCCGAACTGCTCAAAGGCAAGGTCGAGCGCTGTCAGTGGTACAGCCTTTATGACCTGCCCAGCGCGTGGGAAGCGACCACACGACATCGAGAAGCAGAAGGCTCCTCCTACTACCGTCATTTTTATATGGGTTTGTTGCGGGAAGACGGAACTGCCAAACCAGCACTAGCCGAGTTCGCCCGGCATACGCCCGAACTCGGACTGGTTCAGTGGTTTCATTTCGAGGACCACAGGCTCGATGACGCCGTTGCGTGGATGAAACGGCTCGGCGTCACATCGCTACGCACTGGGCTCTCGTGGGCCGACCGATTCCGGCCGAACGCGCTGGATTGGTTCGATCGCCAAATGCAAGCTCTTGAGGACTTCGATGTGACGGTGACCTTTTGCTTCACGCCAGAGCACCGCGGCGTCGCATCGCACCACACCAGCCCACCCTTGGTGCCGGAAGAATTCGCGGAGTTCTGTGCCGAGATGATCAGCCGCTATGCGCCTCGATCGGGTGTGCGGGATAGACGCCTGAATGTCAGCGCGAGCACTGTCTGAAACCGGCCTATCCCACGCCACGCAACCCAAGATGATCGGCAATGCGCCCGATGGTTCCGCGCGAATATGCTAACCCCTGATAAGCCGACAATACTGCCCACGCCCAGCGAGTGTATAGCCGCGGAGCATTGAGAGCTCGCGAAAGCCAGAATATTCTGTGGCTCCAGGCACTAATGCCGGCTCGGATGATAAAGATCAGCTTGCGCCTCGTCCCCAGTGCGCGTGAGGCAGGGCCAACTCGCTTGCATGGTCGAAGGCCAAGACGTCGCCGTTGTAAGCGGAATGCCAGTCCCTCACGGCGATGGCGGAAACCGGCCGCTTGCGTCGCGATCACAAAGGCCTCATCCACGCAAGTGAGTGCCAGGCGGCCCCTCGCATTTGCTTCCTCGATAAGACGAGCCATTGGCCGCGACCGGACGATCACGACGCTCGTACCGCGACCATCCGACGAATAGGGCTCCAACCAGGCATCTCCGAGCGAGATGTCAGCGGTTTCAGCGACCACGTCATCGCAGAAATTGCAAGCCGAATATTGGAAGAAGCCGGCCCCCCAATCACCGTCCACGAGGTGCCACCAATCCTGGCTGCGGGTTGTCCCATCGTGCATGGTGAATTCGGCACGATACCAATTCGCCGGCCGGTCGGGATTCTTCGACCGGTAGTCGAGATCTTCCACCTCACCGAGATCCACACCCATTTGCAATGCGAAACTCTCGGTCAATCGCGCGCTTTTCATGTGGCCACAGAATAGCCCAATGGTGGCGGCGATGCGCTCTTTGAGGACTGGGTCCTCAGCACAGCTCAGCCGCACAGCCTTGATGAAGCACGGAATGCCGACTACGGCATATCGCCCGGGAGTCTCGCGAATGATGTCGAGGACGCCCGATAATTCGACGGGATAGTATCGCGATTTGGCACCTCGGCGGAGTGCATGGATATCGCGCGAAATCGCGTAGTGGAAGAGGGGGCCACTGCACGATTTGTTCGGCACGACGTGAGCGACGCCATCCACCAAACCTTGCCGCATCAACTCGGACGCAACCCAGGTCACAAGACCACCTGAGCTGCCCTTTTCTCGAAAGTTGCTCTCGGCGACAAATCCCACGTAGGCGCTCTCGTAGCGGCCCAGCAGATCGCTTTGGCTTGCAGCAGATGGATAATGCATCGCGGCAAGCTCATCCTCATTTTGAGCAGCGGGTGAAAACGGGCAGATTTTTGAGAAGCTTTTATTCGGTTTGTCTATCCAGCCCTTGTCGGCGCGCGGCTTGATCTGGCCGTAGCAGTCAAAATCCATCCGAACTCCGGGCATGGTGGCGCAACCCCCGCATCCAATGCAGAGCCCCGACGAAATGATCTGTCCTGGCGCAAATGTTGCCAGCCGATCCGGCTCACTGGAGGACATGGCCGAAATACCTGTTTGAGTTGTTGCGCAAAGTGGCGATGCTTCCGGCAATCTCTGCTTCCAATGGACTGGTAATAACCTCCCGATAGTATGACTGCGGGGTCGCCTCGGTCACCACACGCCTCCTGGCGCCCAGCATTTCGGTGAGATCCTGCACCTTGTTTAATCGATAGCTGGACAGAGCGCAGACAAATGGCTTCTCGTTGATGAGGGCAAAGATGCAACCATGGAAGAAATTGGTAGCCACTGCGGTGGCACCGGCAATCGACCTTGCAAAGGCTTCCGGCCCTGTGTCGATCCGTTGCTCGTCGGCCCAATCGTTGTGATAGCCGATGCTCACAAGACGAAGCCCGTTATCGCGGGCAGAGCGTTGAACCCCACGCTTGAACCAGTCAGGGAACGAATGCCCGTAGATGGCAAGGTACGGTTCGCTCATGGCTTCTCTCCCGAGAGCCCGAATACTCTGCGGGAACTGCAGGCAAGGATCGAGCACCAAGTCCGGATCGACACCAAGCGTGGTTTGTATCAACCGCTGCGAATTGAGATCACGAACAGCAATTCTATCCAGCCGGCGCAACTTGTCGCACCAACCTTTCCCCAGTCGATCAGGGGAGGTGAAGCTTCCGAAGCTTGCGGCGTAGGAGGCGATACGCTTGGCTCTCAATCCTTCGCCGAAGAACAGCGGCACATGACCGTACCAAGGGTGTTCAAGGTTCCAGACCTCGTCGCTACCGACGATCACAAGTTCGTAGTTTTGCATCTCCGCAGGGTTTTCCATTGGGAACGGCGAAGAGAGCGGCAGTGAGCCCGAAGCCGCGACGAATTTGCGGATCTTGCTCGCATAGAGTTGGCGATCGGCGGCGGTCGTAAGGACCGGTGACGCGGGCTGCAGCGCACATCGCCACTCGGCCCGATCAACGCGACCCGACCTGTGCTCGAGCAAGACCGCTGACATGCCCTTGGATCTTAGCCCTTCTACCAGGCAGCGCGCCTGCCAATAGGAGCCGTAGTTGATGCAGCGGTGAAAGGTGAGTACGCCGATTTCTTGCAATTGTCTTCGATCTCCGGGCTGTCACTCTCATCTAACTGCTTGAGCCGGACAGCGTTCCCGGTCAGGACGGTTTTTCTATTCGCTGGGGAAAATGGCCACGCTGTCGAGGGGGCATTAATGGGTGGCCTGCGGTCTGGACCCTTCAGCGCGAAGCACCTCGCTGTTTGGTGTTTGGGATACTCGCGCCGCAGGCCCGCGGCGCTGTCGCGAGCAGAATCGCAAATCAGCCAAAGGTCTGCTGGCGGCCCACTCGAACAAGCTGAAAATTTGTGTTTGGCAGCGGGAACAAACGTCAACCGAGAGAATTGCGCTTCCGTAAAAAGGGAGAGACGGATGGCCTTCGAGAGTCATGACCTTCGGTCCGAAATAGTGGACCTTATTCCAGCCCTTAGAGCGTATGCGCGGCGTCTGCACAGGAGACCAAATGATGCGGATGACCTGGTCCAGGAAACGCTCTTTCGTGCACTCACTAACATTGACAAGTTCCAGCGCGGCACAAAACTCAAGTCGTGGCTCTTCAGGATCATGCATAATACGTTCTGCACAAAATTTGGGATCGCAAAGCGCGAAACGACTGGTGTCGGAATGTGCGTCTCCGATCAGCCAACGGTCGGCGCTTCTCAGGAATGGTCGATACAAATGAGAGAATTAGACCGAGCCTTTGCTCGGCTCCCTCTCAAATTTCGCGAAGCACTGGACATTGTCGTGATGCAGGGTGAAAGCTACGAAGCGGCGGCGGCGCGCTGTCATTGCCCAATCGGGACAATCAAAAGCCGCGTGAGTCGCGCCCGACTGCTTCTATCAGAGGAACTTGGCGGACCGTTCTAACATTTTTTGTCGGACGCTCCAAACAAGGCGCGTGTGAGATTTTCCATTTCGAAAGGCTCCTCGGCGAGAACAAGGCCCTTGGATTAGACGGCACCTTGTTGACGACAACTTGGCTGGCGAGCCTTTCGGCCGCCGCGGGCAATCTTGACTGCCCTGTCCGATGGCGACGGCGCGGTGATTGAAGAGCAGGCTTGAAGCTGCCTTGGCAGCGTGGCGTGGAACCAATCCGCAGTAAGCCGCAATCCTTCCGACAAATGGATTTTCGGTTCCCACCCCAGCAGGGCACGTGCGCGCGAGATATCCGGTCGACGGCGCTGGGGATCGTCTTGGGGCAGGGGCCGGTGCACGATTTTCGACGTCGTTGATACCATCAAGAGAACCATCTCGGCGAGCTCCAATACGGTGAACTCGCCAGGATTGCCGAGATTGACTGGCGCGCCTGGATTCGGATCGACGTTTATCAGTGCGATAAGGCCGGCGACGAGATCGCTGACGAAGCAGAAGGAACGTGTCTGCTCCCCTGTGCCGTAGATGGTCAGGGGCTCGTGTGAGATCGCCTGAACCAGCAGGTTCGAGATGATGCGACCGTCATGTCGCTGCATGCGGGGACCATAGGTGTTGAAGATCCGTGCAACGCGGGCATCCACCCGATCGGCCCGCACCATGTCGAAGCAAAGCGCTTCGGCAGCGCGCTTGCCCTCGTCATAGCAGGCTCGTGGACCTGTACAGTTGACATTCCCACGATAATCCTCCTGTTGCGGATGCTCGACTGGATCACCATAGACTTCGCTAGTGGAAGCCTGCAGGAAGCGGGCCCCGCATTGCTCTGCGATCGACAGCAGATTTCGCGTTCCCGCCACACAGGTCATCATTGTGTGGACCGGATCGGCCTGGTATTGCGGCGGAGAGGCCGCACAAGCGAGATTGTAAACGTGGTCGACTGGCTCCCCGATACCCTGCAACTCACAAATATCCGCTTCGATGAAGCGGAAAGAAGGGTGGTTCATCAGCGGCAAGACGTTGTCAGGGGAGCCCGTCAGATAGTTGTCAATGCAGATCACGCGGTCCCCGCGAGAGAGTAGCGCATCGCATAGATGTGAGCCGACGAACCCGGCGCCTCCAGCAACGAGGACCACCTTGCTGTTCTCTTTTCTGGCCCTTTGCAGCATGGCTAGTCTCCTTAGGCTTGGATCGAGCGAAGCGGCTGTTGCCTCGGCTGGACATTGATCGGCAGATTTTTCAAGGCAGCAGCGAATTGGCGGGCACGTGCGCAGCCGGTATGATCTTGGGCAACGATGTTTAACGCAGCCGCTGCAAGCAAGCGCCGTTCGGTCTCATCGACGCGGCTCAGAAGAGAAACGACATCCTCAGTTTGCCGGGCAATATAGATCGCGCGCCCATCGGGAAAGATCTCGTTGAGACCGCGCCAGTAATCGCTGATGACCGGCGTGCCGCAGGCAGCGGCCTCGAACAGCCGCACGCTTGGGGACCAACCGGCCGCGACCATGTCGGCGCGGGTTACATTAAGCGTGAAGCGCTGCCGGCTATAGAAGCTGGGGTGTCTTGCGGGCGGAAGATGCTCGATTCGCGCTACATTTTGAGGCCAGTCGACGTGCTTCGGATACTGCGGCCCCGCGACGACAAAGCGAAGATGCGGCATCCGTCGGGCAGGTTCGATCAGCATACACTCCAGGGTGGGCTGGCGGTCCGGACTGTAGGTGCCGAGATAACCGAGATCCCACTCAAAGGGTTCGTTTGTGTTCGCGTAAAGGTCGAGATCCACCGAACAATAAAGCGCGATCGCACGATGGGCGCCGTATGCGCGCTCCAGCGTCGTCAAAACACCGCCGCCGGAGAAAGAGAAGTACGTGTCAAACAGCGATACCTGTCGCGCCGCCAGATATTCCTCGTCTCCCTGGTTGAGTTTCGCGAGGGTGACAGGCGTATCAATGTCATAAAAGCATAGCCGCTTTGGCTTGAGGGCGGCTATCTCATCGATAATTTCCACGCCGAAGGGAACATAGGAGCCGATAACAACCGCGTCTGCTGCGAGAATATGACTGCCATGGACGTCGAGCATCGTTTGTATGTCGTCGTAGTAGGCGAGCTTGCAGAAGTCCGGCTCGGGCAGATCGCGCTTGCACGCATACCAGGGAACGTCGCGTTCGAGAAACAGAATATTATGACCCTCCTTTGCCAAGCCACGCAGCAAGGCCCGGAACGTGGTTGCGTGGCCATTCCCCCAGGAGGAGGACAGGGACAACCCGAGGAAGACGATGTCGAGCGAAGTGGTCATTCGGCAACCTCCACGCGGGCCTCTAACCGGGAGCGGAACAGCGCGTCGACACGCTCGGCACGGTGACCATAGGTGTGCTCCGCCAAAACACGAGCGCGTGCCCTTCTGCCGATCTCCGATGCCTTGGCCTGTGTAAGCTCCACGAGAATGTCCCGCACATCCCGGCCGTCACGCGCAATGAGCACCTCGTCTTGCGGTTTCAAGAAGAGCTCAATCCCCTCCCAGGAATCGGTGATCAGACAGGCACCGGCTCCGGCCGCCTCAAACACACGGGTGGCCGGCGAAAAGCCGTTTTCCGCCATGCTGGTACGAGAAACATTCAAGACCGCCTTAGCCGAGACATTGAAGGCATTGTGGTCGCGTGTCGACACGTGACCGATATAGGAAATGTTGGAGGGCAGGGGCTTGTCCTCCCAGCCGGAGCCGCCGAGCAGAAAGCGTTGGGCTGGTAGGCATGCGGCAGGCTCGAGGAAGAAGTGCTCTACGCGCGCCTCGCGGTCCGGTAGGCGATTGCCCAGAAAGCCGAGATCGGCAGCAAAGCGAGGCTCTCTCGGTACCGGATGATGCGTTTCCGGGTCGAGCGCATTGTACACGGGGAGGCAATCGCGAGCCCCGACCGATCGGTACGCGCTGACGACCGGGTCACCGCCGCCATAGGTGAGAATTAGATCAAGCCTCTTAAGGGCCTTTCTAAGCGGGTGGTCCGGGGCCGCATGGATTTCGGCGAGCGTGGCCGGTGCATCCACATCCCAAAAGATCTTCAGCGCTTCCAACCGGGCATTGGCGAGGACTGCCTCAAGCAGCAGGTCGTCTTCAAAGCCGACGCCGCTTGCCTTAACAACGATATCGGCCCTGCCCGCGTCCGCGGCCACCATCCTCAGCGCATTGACCGTGCCGTCATAGACGACAACCTTACACCAGTCCGGCGGATCGATGTCGCGATTTTGCTGGCGGCCATAGACGTCGGGCTCGTAGAAGGTGATGTCATAACCTCTGCCTGCGAGAGCACGCAACAGGCCGCGGTAGTAGGTCGCCGCACCGTTCCAGTAGGCGGACAAAAGACTTGAGCCGTAAAAAGCGATCTTCACAATGCGACCTCCTTTGCAGCGAGCTTTTCAGTGACACGGCGCGAGCCACACTCGGAAAGAATGGACAGAAGTTCCTGCACGCGATGCCGGCACGTGTGCCGGGCGCTGATCGTCTCGAGTCCGGAGGTTGCGAGTGAACGTGCAAGGTCCTGATCGGCAAGGACGTCTTTGAGACAGCGCATCATCTCATTACTGTCGCGGGCAATGAGATAGTCGGTGCCAGGCCGGAAAAGATCCTCGGCATCGTTCCAAGGCGCCGATATCAGTGGAATCCCGCAGGCCAGCGCCTCGAAAACGCGGATCGTCGGTATTCCTGGTAATGCCTCGACATAGGCGCGGCGCGGCACATGAATTGTCACCCTATGTCGGGCGAAGGCCACGGGGACATCTGCGTTGGCAATCCAGCCGCGATAGACAAGGCCAGCCTCGTCGAGGGCCTGAAGCGCCTCATCGGGGTATCGGACGCCGTGTACTGACGCATTGATCCCGAGACGGCGTGCGGGCTCCACCAGATAATTCATGAGCTCGCAGGAACGCTCGCCATCCCCCCAATTGCCGATCCAGATCAACTCGCCGGTCTTGGGCACCTCCATCGGCCGAAACAGAAGATCGTCTGCCGCTTCATGCCAGGTGAAGACCGATTTTCCCCAACCGGACTTTTGATAGCATTCGCGCAAGGTTTCGCCGAAGGCCAGGACGCCGTCGAAGTCATCGAGGCAAAGGCGGCCGATTTCGGTTTCAGCGGAGACCGCGCGATGGTGAGTGTCATGAAACAAGAGCGTGAAGGCTCCGCCCCCGCGGCGTGCACGTCCCAAACGCTCCACTATGGCCGGATCTGTCCATTCATGAACGATGACCACATCAGCATCGCTTATCGCCTGTTCATGGTCGAACGTGGCGTCGTATGTGGTGGAGATCAGTTGCGGAAATGCGCTTTGAAAATCTTCGAGGGCTCTTGCTCCCTGGTCCTTCAGAAGATTAATCCTGCTCCAGGCATCCTGCGGCTCCAGGGCCAGCGCCTCCTCTCCCCGGCGAAGCAGATCGCGCATGACCCCGCGCAGAAAATGTACATTGCCGTGGTTCCAGTCCGAAACCAGAGAATGGGTGTAAAACACAAACTTCATGGTAGACACGCCACGGTTGTTGCAGGTTTTGACGACAGGAGCCGGCGATAGTGACGGACCATTTCCTTGGTCTGACATTGCGAAGAAAAGCGCCGAGATGCTTGTTGCGCCCTGCGTGCCATCTCGAAGCGATGCGCCGGGTCACGCGCCAGGCGGTTGACGGTATCGGCAAATGAATTGGGGTCGCGGGCATCGGCAAAGAGTGCAACACCGTCCCAGAGTTCCCGGTAGGTGGGGATGTCGGCAAGCACGAGCGCGCTGCCACTGCGCGCCGCTTCCAACGGTGCGAGACCGAAGGGTTCGTATAATGACGGCGACACGAAGATCGCCGCCTGCCCCAACAGCATCATTGCCTCGTTATGCGCCAACTCGCCCCGGGCAACCGCGTTGCATATGGCTAATGATTGGCCGCCGGGGCCCTTGGTGGCGCCGGCCATGATTACGGGCCAATCAATCTGCGGCGCCGCTGAATCGAGAACGGCGCCATTCTTTCCCTCGTCCCACCAGCGGCCCGCGGCGAACACGAATTTCTTCTTAGGCAGGCCAAGATCCGTCACGTTGCTGGTGTTATAGACGACGTCCAGCCCGGCAATATGCCCATAGACGGTCTGAAGCAGATCCGCATGGCTGCGGCTGGGCGCGAGCACGGCATCCGCCCGATCGAAACCCATCCGGTTCAGTCGCGCCTGCCACTGCCAGGTGGCTGGCACGACCTGTCCGCGCACGGCTGCAAACCAAGTGACAACACAGGAGTGGGAGACGACCAAGACAGGCGCGGCGGCAACGAGCCCGGCCGCCTGCGAGGGCAGATTAAGATGAAGTAGATCTACCCCCTCCCGCTCGGCAAGGTTTGCGACAAGAGCCGGAACGGCGGCAACGGCGCTTTCCTCTTCGCTCATCCAATCGAGCGGCATATGCATCCAGACGACGCGGCCGATGGATTCCGCTTGCCGCAATTGTTGTGCCGACGGCTCTGGCCCGAAACCGGCGAAGATGGTTTCGCATCCCTCTTGGCGAAGACCGGTTGCGAGATCCAGCGCGTATTGCCATACACCGCCGACAGCGTCGAGCGTCATCAAGATACGCCAGGGTGGAGACTTATGCTGCGTCATGCGGACACCTTGCGCCTTTCCCCGAGGACCGACTTGTCGCCGAATCGCTTGGTCGCAAGCCACTCCGCCAGATCGCGAACGCCCTCGCGCCACTTTATCGAGGCTTGCCAACCGAAGGTCCCCTTCAGCCGCCCTGTGTCGGCGACAAAGTAATACTGGTCGCCAGCGCGCCATTCGTGGAAGCGGGTCTGGACCGGGCGGCCGGTCAGCTTCTCGATCTCACGAAGAACTGCCAGAATGCTCACTGCATTCAGCGGGCCGCCGCCGAGGTTGAAGGCGTGCCCTTTCACCCTATCGATATTTTCAAACACCGCCCGGTACGCCGCCACCGCGTCTTCGACATGCAGGATGTCGCGCACCTGCTTTCCGTTGCCGTAGATGGAAACTGGCTCTCCGGAGAGTGCCTGGATTAGAAAGTGCGCCACCCACCCTTGGTCCTCTGTCCCAAACTGGCGCGGGCCATAGATGCAGCTCATGCGAAGAACTGCAGTCGGCAGTCCATAGGACTTGGCGTAGTCCAGGACATATTGGTCGGCGACACCCTTGGAACAGCCATAAGGGGTGCACAAGTCGAGGGGCCTGCCCTCTCCGACGCCCCTCAAGCGCAGGGCATTGTCGGCAGGGACATAGCGGTCGTTCAGTTCCAACAACTCAAGGTCAGTCAATGCTCCGTAGACCTTGTTGGTGCTCGCGAAGATAATCGGCGCCTTTTTGCCAGCCTTGCGGACGGCTTCGAGTACATTGACTGTACCGCGGGCATTGACTTCGAAATCGTCAACAGGCTGGATGAGGCTGGTCGTCACCGCGGTCTGAGCCGCGAAGTGGAACACGGCCTTGGCATCCTTGAAGGCAGCTTCGATCCCGGCGTAGTCCCTGACGTCGGCAAATGCGGGATGGACATGCTTGCCATGGCGATCGATCAGCCATGCAAGGTTTTGATCAACGCCAGGCCGACAGAGATTGTCGAGGACCACGACATCTTCTCCGTTTTGAAGGAAGCTATCGGCAAGATTGGTGCCGATAAAGCCACAGCCGCCAGTCACCAGGATCGGCGCGGACTTGCAGGCAACATTGGGCATCGCCAGGCGCGTGAACTTCGCAAGTCCTTCCGCCCCGCCCTCGGTCAAGATCCGCGCAAGCAGCTTCGGCTCGTGGTTGAATTTGACCGCGCCGAGATGATAGTGGTGCGGCTCCCGCGACAGCCCTTCGGGCAGAGCCGCGTCGGACGGAAGGTCGCACCAGGAGCACCAGTACATGCGCTCGGCCGGCGCACTAAGTGCAGCCAGGAAGCGTCTTGCCTGCTCGATCTCATCGCCACCCCATGTGGAATAGCCGGTTTCCGTTATCCAGACTTCCGCTCCCGGGTTGTAGCGGTCGAGAATACTGCGCATTTCACCCAAATGCCGGTGCCAGCCATCCGAACGCCCTTTCTGACTACCCCCGGTGCCGGGAAAACCATGAAGGCCGACGGCATCAATCACGTTCAGAACACCGCGCTCGCCCATCACGTTCAGCCAGTACGAATCAAAGGGGCAAGGGACGCCAAGAATGGGTTTCCAACCGCGGTGCTTTGCCCGATGTGCAGCATCGCCGACCATTTCGCAGAAGAGCTGGAGGTCTCCATCTTCTCTCCAGTTCCAATCCAGCAAGTTACTCGGCTCGTTCCATAGCTCGATATGGGTGAAATGGCTGCCGTGGCGCGTGAGGACATGATCGACGAAATCCGCATGGAACCTGAGGTCTTGCGGAGGACCTGACGAGCACTCTGGGCGCGAAAGCGATGGTGTGGTGAAGTGGATGCAGGGCAGGACCTCAATCTCGCGCGCGAGGCGCGGGATCAGCCAATCGAACCAGGCTTCGCCTGCCGATCCCAGATATTCGGCCGATGAAAGGTCCGTGCGCAGATAACTCGCGCGGCTTGCGAGAATATTGGACAGGCTGCGTTCGGTTCGCTCATGATCGCCGGGATGAAACCGCTCGACGAAGCCGTAAGGTTTAGCGGCAGATATGGTCATGATACCAGCCCCTTCTCCTCCAGATGCCGCTTCATCTCGGCAGCACGGTCCACCGCTGCGGTCTGACGAACCCATTCGGCAAACGGTGTCAGGGAATGCTCCAGCCTGTGCTTCGGCTCAAAACCGAGCAATTCGCGAGCCTTGGAAATGTTGGCGAAGCAATTTCGAATGTCGCCGGAGCGCGCCTTGTTCATGATCTCCGGCAGGACTTCCGGGACGCCCATAGCCGCCGCCAGAAGTGTGGCGACCTGCGCGATCGCATAGGCCTGGCCGCTGCCGACATTGATGATATGGCCCGCGGCATTCGGCTTTTCCACCGACAGGCGAAAGGCACGCGCGACGTCACGAACATCTACGAAATCGCGACGCTGCTCGCCGTCTTCGAAAATCATGGGCGCTTGACCGTTGGCGAGCCGGCAGGCGAAATTCGCAAGCACGCCGGTATAGGGGTTTGAAAGAGCCTGCCCCACACCGAAGACGTTGAAGAGCCGCAGTGCCACGGCCTCGACACCATAGGCTTCGCCGAAGATCAGCACCTGCTTTTCCTGCGCATATTTCGTCAGTGCATAGATCGAGGCGAGGTCTACGGGTTTTTCTTCATCCGTTGCAACGGGGATTAGCGGTTTGCCATCGCCACCCACGGGATTCCACTGGCCCGCCTTGATGTTTGCGGGACTGCGCCGCACGTGCTCGATCTGTCGGCCATCCCTTGTCTGGTAGCGACCTTCGCCATAGACGCTCATGGATGATGCAACGACGATCCGGCGAATGGATTGGCCGATCATGGCCTCGAGCAGAACGGCGGTGCCAAGATCGTTGCAGCTCACGTAGCGGGCGATCTCGTACATGGACTGACCGACGCCAACCTCGGCCGCGAGATGGATGACACAGTCGACACCATCAAGCGCCTTCAGCACCGTTGCCTTGTCCCTGACGTCGCCACGAATGACCTCCGCCGCCTCGGGTACATCGATGTCAGCATCGCCGTGGACCTGATCGATGAACGCATCGAGGATACGGACGTTGTACCCGCTTCCAAGCAATTCCTGGGTTACATGTCGGCCGATGAAGCCGCATCCGCCCGACACAAGTACCGATTTCATTGCCTTCCTCGTCCGTTGGAGGTGAAGATGGTTTGCCCAACCGGCGCGGAGCGTAAAAGTTCCTGCATCAATGACATCTTTGTGTCCTTGCCATCATCAATGGCGTCCTCCCCCGGAACCTCGCGACGTTGGTTTGGTTAGTCATGCGGTGACCAAGTTCACATCATGGGAGATCGCCGGTGGCTCAAGAGACGCGAGAGAACAAAGAGGTGCCAGAGCCCAAGGAGGAGAACGGCCCGCTCATTCATGTTCTCGACCGCAATATATCGACGCTGATCAGCCGCCGCGCGAAAGAGGAGAAAGAGCTCGGCGTGCAGGAGCGGATGAGCCTGGCGATTACTCGCTTTACCGGCAGCATGCCGTTTGCTTACCTTCACGTCGCCGTGTTCGGCCTGTGGATCGCCGTCAACAAGGGGTGGCTGCCGCTCGTGCAGGCTTGGGACCCCTCGCTCGTCGTTCTCGCGATGGCAGCCTCTGTTGAAGCGATCTTCATCACGACTTTCGTGTTGATCAGCCAGAATCGGATGGCTGAGGAGGACGGCAAGCGCGCCGATCTTGCCCTGCAGATAGCTCTGCTCAACGAACACGAGACGACCAAGCTCGTGGAGATCACGTCAGCGATCGCTGCCGTTGTTGGCGCACGTCCGGACGTGAGTACCGAAGACGTAGAAGAGATGAAGAAAAGCGTCTCTCCCGAGGCCGTGCTCGAAGAGATCGAGCGTCAAAAAACGCAAACATGAGGGGGAGTTTCTTCATCATCTTCTTCAATGACTATTTTCTTGCGTTTTCCGGAACTCGCCTGCGCGGTTGCAGTTCTGAGGGCTGCATTTCCGCATAGGCAATCGTTCGGTCGTCGCCTGCCTGCATCGCCCGGTGGCAGCCGACGCAGCCGTCCGATGGAAGGAGAAACCGAATGGACAGGCCGCAGACGCCGTGCCGCACGCAAATGATGGCAGCCATTGTCACCGAACCGGGAAAAATCGCTGTACAGGCGCTCCCGCTACCGGAGCCGGGAAGGGGGCAGGTGCGGGTCAGGTTGGAAGGATGCGGCGTCTGTGCCTCGAACCTCGGCCCCTGGGCAGGCCCCGATTGGATGACTTTTCCCACCGAGCCGGGGGGACTCGGTCATGAAGGCTGGGGTTATGTCGATGCCGTAGGCCAGGACGTCCGAAACGTTGCGGTGGGCGATCGCGTGGCAGCGCTGTCTTTTCATGCCTATGCCACCCATGACATAGCCGACGAAAACATGGTGGTCCGGCTTCCGGCCGAACTTAACGACCAACCCTTTCCTGCTGAACCTCTTGGGTGCGCAATGAACATATTCCGCCGCAGCGGCATTGAGGCGGGTCAGACTGTGGCAATCATCGGCGTCGGCTTCCTGGGCGCCTTGTTGACCCAGCTGGCAGCCAAGGCCGGCGCACGGGTTATTGCCATCTCGCGCCGTCTGGTTTCCCTCGACGTCGCCAAGCGCATGGGAGCGTCCGAAACAATCGTCATGGACGACTATTGGCGCGTCATCGAAGACGTCCGCACCTTGACTGGTGGCCGCTTCTGCGATCGAGTGATAGAAGCCGTGGGAAAACAATGGCCCCTCGATCTGGCCAGCGAGCTGACGGCCGAGCGGGGCCGGCTGATCATCGCCGGTTACCACCAGGATGGGCCGCGGCAAGTCAACCTGCAGCTCTGGAACTGGCGCGGGCTCGATGTCGTCAACGCCCATGAGCGGGATCCGCAAATCTATGTGAGAGGGATGAACGAAGCAATCGAGGCGGTGGTGTCGGGTCGGCTGGATCCCTCCACCCTTTATACCCACACCTATTGTCTGGAACAGCTTGATCAGGCGTTGGACGCGACGCGCGATCATCCCGAAAACTTTCTCAAGGCCCTGGTGCTGTACCTATGATTATCTGAGGAAATGCAGCAACAATGGCGGGGCCTGCTCTTGTCGCCGGAAGGCTTGACCTCAAATACCTATCTTGGAGAAGAATCATGTGGGTGAGTTTCGCAGCGGCACTTAACGTGTCGATCTGGCGGCGCAACCGCTTAAAACTACTATCGCAGAGCGCCCGATGAGGCCCCGGTGGATTGTCGTGAATGATCGGATGCAGCAAGGCTACCGCTACGCTCTCGTTGCACCAATCGGACGTGACTATCATCCGGATTTCCGGCCAGACTTGACGCCCGCCGAGATGCTCGCACTCGGCGTGTTCGGCGGCAAGTACATGACCGATTGTCGCGACGAATTCCCCAGCAGCTGGTTTGCAGAGGCCCGGCTGTCGTCGCTGCGAAAAGATCCGTCACTGAACTGGTTCGGTGTCGACGCAAGCCAGCCGCTTAGCGTCTGGCGAGCCAAAGGATGGATACATCCCGACGATCCGCGTGGCTGGTTCCAGTGGTACTGCCGCTACCACCAAGGTCGCCGCATGCGCGGCGAGGACGAGCGACAGATCGCCCGCTGGAAAGCTATCCGCCGCCATGTCATTCAGCTTCGTCGAGCCTGCGAGCCTGGGGATTGCTGGTGCCGGCCGCGTCAGCGCCAGGCTCTGCTGCACTGGGCCTATGACAGCCGTACGATTTAACATTCTGTCCGGAAAAGCGTCCGGTATGTTGGTTGCGGGCTAGAAGCTGCCGGGCAGCACCGAGCCGCTTGCGCGACTTTCCGATGCCCGTTACGCAACGCCGTGCTTTGTCGGCGACTGAAACTTGATTGTGTATTCCCCCGCGCCCGTAGATTTTTTCGCGGAACGAACGCACTCCGCGGACGTTTGCTAATGCAAGGAGTGCAAGCGATGAAAAAGAAGATGGTTGAAGCGACGGTAAAGGTCGGCGGTAAACGCGTGGCTCTTGGAATCATGAATACCGAACAAGCGCTCGATATGCCGGCAGAAAAAGGTATGAAATTCAGCCACCCCGGCGGAAAGCCTGGAGAAACGGATGTACTTCTTACTCCCAAGGCGCTCAAGCAGGCTCTGAGACAACGGCCCGATCAGCGGCCTCCAGACGCAACAACGCCGCCCGAGATGGAATTTGAACCGATCAATGAACTCCTCGAAGAGATGGAGCAGGAGGATATCCCAGAGCGCAAGGAGGAAAAAACTCGGAAGTCGTAATCTGAAAAGACGTGTCCGCGAGAGCGCGTGCCATTATCGCGAAGTTGGCATGGATGCATTTGTAAGATTTCGAACCCAGTAATGCCTTAAGTGATCGCTCATCGAGAAACTACTCAGGGGCCCGACCGCCTGGCAGTCGAATCGGGCCCTGTAGGCCTCCCCATGAAGGGGGCCATTTTCTGTTCCCTGTCGGCAAGTTCGAGCGATCAAGCGTTGCCGACAATGCGATCTCTCGCGCAAGCCCCCACGCTAGCTAATGGGCGGTATAGGCTCCATCCACCAGATGGAAGCTTCCAGAGATGAAACTGGCCTGTTCCGACAAGAGGAAGCAAACAAGAGCGGCGGCCTCTTGCGGCGTGCCGCGCCTGGCCATCGGCTGAAGGGCGTTCATGCGACGGGTGCTCGCTGTGTCTGAATGGTCCGATAGAAGTGGCGTTTCGATCCAGCCAGGACCCACCGCATTGATGCGAACGCCCATCCTGGCGTATTCGATTGCCGCTACCTTCGTGAGCCCGACAACGCCATGTTTGGCGGCGGTGTAGGCCGATGCCGTTGGCAATCCCACACAGCCCAGGATGGAGGACATGTTAACGATTGAGCCTCCGCCGTTTTGCACCATTGCGGCGATTTCATGCTTCATGCAGTAGAAAACGCCGTTGAGATTGACATTCAGCAATCTGTGCCACTCGTCAAGCGGGTAGTCCGCCGTCGCTTTTCTGACTCCATCGGTGCCCGCATTGTTCACCGCCAAATGCAGCGCGCCGCATCTGTCGATAACGAATTCGACGAGCCTTTCCACGGCATCAGGGTCGCTGACATCGACTGCAAGGTGTTGAGCCTGCCCGCCGAGCGAGCGTATTTCGGCGGCAACAGTCTGCGCAGCGTCTCCGTTGATATCGGCAACAACGACTTCGGCCCCTTCTTCTGCGAGTTGTCTCGATACAGCCGCGCCTATGCCAGAACCTGCTCCGGTTACAAGTGCCACTTTCCCGTCGAAGCCAAGCTTCATCATGTCCACCCTTCTTGTTTGTTTTGGTCCAATCGAGCAGACGAAGAAGGCGGGTGCAAGAAGTTTTCATCAGGCAGCGGGCGGGCTCCTCATCTCTTGGAGAACCTCAGTCGTCTCTCGGATCTGTGCCGCGCGCGTTTACGCGACCGTTGAACCGTGTGCCCGCGAAGCCGCCCAATGCAACGTTCCACCGGAGCGAGAGACTTGGTTCATCGGCGCTGGGGTGTTAAAGACGAAATCGATGAGCCACAGCTGGGCAGGTGAAAATGAACAGTGATGATATCGCACGCCGGGCGTTCGTGCTCGGCGGTCTCGCCTTGATGGCCTCCGGATGTACCCCAGCAATAAGGCGACTGGGGGAGCCTGTTTCGACGGCGTTCGCGGCGGCGCCTGATCGTCGTTACCGTCGCCGGTATGTGCGCTATGAGGGAAACGAGCCGCCCGGAACAATCGTTGTCGATACATCGCAACGCTATCTTTATGCCGTTGAGCCAGGCGGCTGGGCCATGCGCTACGGCATTGGCGTCGGGGAGGAGGGGCGCACACTGAAGGGTAAAGCAACCATCGGACGCAAGGCCGTATGGCCCTCGTGGACGCCCACCGCCAATATGATAAGGCGCAAACCTCATTTGCAGCAATATGCCTCCGGCGTGCCCGGCGGTCCGCACAACCCGCTTGGTGCCTCCGCACTTTACCTCTACCGCGGCGGGCAGGACACGATGTTCCGGCTGCACGGAACAAACGAGCCGTGGACCATAGGCCAGGCGGTGTCAAGCGGATGCATTCGACTGACAAATGAAGACATCGTGGATCTTTACGAGCGTACCCCTGTGGGAACGGCGGTATTGGTGATCTGATAATGTGTGCGTCTGCAGATTCAGTATTGAAAGCGATGCAATGTGTCCTAGTTGTCGTGGGGTAGCTCGGTAAGGGCAACCCGGCGCCAACTGTGTTTTTTTTGCACTATGCGCCGGTGTAATTCGACCGTATTACTATAAGCGTTGCCTTCGATAACCTGATTCCGTGCTGAGGAGAGGAGTACTTGATGAGCAGAATTCTGATCGTGATTGTAGCCTTGTTTTCCGTCGCCAGTCTGAGTGCATGCGGAACAATTGGCAAAGGCAAGGGGAAAGCCCCGCCGCCGGCCGTCGACACAGTGGAGCCGGCACCGGTCTACAAGTGATCGCGAGTTTGATCCGCGGGGAAGGGCTTCTTGCCCTTCCCCGTCTGCAATCCGTTGAACGGACACGGTCGCATGCGGCACGGTCCCTAGATCGGAGAAAGCTTGCTGCGTAGGGGTTCGGGAGACAGCGCGTGGCGATAGCGCTCACAACACGACGAATAGCGATCGCAGTCATGCTGGTACTATCGGCCGCAGCCTGCCAGACGCAAGACAAGCACCCTGAACCTCGTTTTGTTTCGGATGCCCGCCCCGCCCTCGAGGCCAAGGAGAGCCGGTATTTCATCGAATTCCGCTCTCGCTATGCCCTCAGCTATGGTCATTCCTATGTGATCTTCGGGCGCGAAGGTGCGGCTGGGGAGATGATTGATCCCGAGGTCGCAGGCCTTGCCCCTGCCACGGCTAGCACGACACCCTATGTCCTGGGCCATTTTTTGCCGGTGCCGGCCGAGACTGGTGCAAGCGATGGCGACTTGGAAGAGGAATATCGGTCGGCAAGCTGGCGCGTTATGTTGACCGAAGCCCAATACAAAAAAACCGTTGCCCACATACGGCAGCTAAAGGCCAAATCCCGGTTCTGGCAGGCGTCGATCTACAATTGCAACGCTTTTGTCGCGGACATTGCACGCTCCATGGGGTATAAGACCCCCAGCATCTGGCTCAGGCCCCAACAATTCATTACGAAACTTCGAGAGATGAACGTGGGGTGAGCGCAGGCGCGCTGACACCTTGTGCGCCACGTTGACGGCAGATGACAGAAAGGCCGGTGACCAAATTGAACGTGTCCGTAGCTGCGGCTGGCGAGATCGTCTGGATGATCGGCATCGTCGTCTGGTACGTAATTCGGTATCCTTTCGAACGCCGCGCAAAGCGCGTGCGGATCGTCAGTCACCGCCGTTCTGGTCTTGACCGGTTTGCGCTTGCGGCGGCCCTTTTCGGCCTCGCCATCTTGCCAGCATTTTATGTCGTGACTGGTATCCCGAGGGCTGCCGACTATCCGGCCCGCTCCTGGGCGATCTTTGTCGGCGCCTCGATGTTTGCTCTTGCAATGTGGATCTTTCGGCGAACCCACAAGGAACTTGGCCGGAACTGGTCCATCACGCTGGAAATCCGTGACCGGCACGAACTGGTGTGTGGCGGGCCATACGCTCTCATCCGCCACCCCATGTATACTTCATTCCTGCTCATGGGGCTTGGACAGGCGTTTCTGCTTTCAAATTGGATTGCCGGGCCAGCAGGCATTATCGGCTTCGCAGTGCTTTTTTTTGCTCGAGCCGACAAGGAGGAGCGTATGATGTTGGAGATTTTCGGCTCACGCTATAGCGACTATATGCGCAGGACCAAGCGAATCATCCCCTATTTGTATTAGAGGTAAACTGATGCGAGGACGAGCCCTCAAGCTTTCCGCACCACGGCGCCTTGTCGGGGATCTGATGCGATTCTCGATCGGGATCCCCCGTGTCACGGTGCAGCGCCAGATGAACCTTCGCCCTCTTCAAGTGGCGCGAATGACGGGGCCGAGCAAACCATCCTGGACGGTTCTTTTCCTAAAGGGATACGCGCTTCTTGCCCGAGAGGTACCGGATCTTCGGCGCGCTTACGTGAAGTTCCCCCGACCCCAGCTCTATGAATACCCGGTCAGCGTAGCCTCCGTTGCCCATGAACGCGAGTATGACGGGGAGCGAGTCGTGCTCTTAAGTACCGTCAAGTGTCCGGAGCGCTTATCCGTCACGGAACTGGAGACGTTGATGCAAGCGACCCGAACCCGTCCAGTCCTTGAGATCAAGGAGTTCCGGCGCGCGTTGAAAATCGCTCATGCGCCGGGACCAATCCGATGGCTTCTCATGTGGCTCGGCTTGAATATCGCACGCAAGCGCGGGCACTATTTCGGCACTTTCCAGCTGTCGGTTTATTCGGGCCTCGGCGCAGAGTCGCTCAATCCCCTTACGCCTTTGACCACCCTTCTCAATTATGGTCCGATCTGCGAAGACGGGTCGGTAAACGTTCGCATTCACTATGATCACAGGGTGATGGATGGTGCGAACGTGGCGCGTGCGTTGGAGCGCTTCGAACAAATTTTAAACAACGAGGTCGCGGGTGAAATCACGAACCTTGCTCAAAGTGAAGCCCTATCCGAGGCAATGCTCCCGGGCGCAGCATTATGACGGCGCACAGCAATGTTCGCATGGCCGTCGTTGTCGTGGGCGCGTCCCAGGGCATCGGCAAGGAAGTCGCCAAAATTGCTGCTAAGGAGGGCACTCCGGTCGTCCTCGTCGCACGTTCGCCTGAAGCGCTGTCGGCGGCCGCTTCGGAGGCGCGCCAGAGGGGAGGCGACGTTTTCACGCTGGAGCTTGATATTGTGGCGGGCGATGCGACCGCGCGCCTTCAGGATTTTCTCACCAATAACGGCTTGGTCTGCGATGTATTGGTCAACAGCGCCGGGTACGGCTTGCGTGGAGCAGCCACGGCACTTCCGCTGAAGGATCAGCTTGGCATCATCGACCTCAACGTCCGCGCTCTCAGTGACCTGACACTCTACTTTCTCCCAGGGATGGTTGCCCGCGGTCGAGGTGGCGTGCTCAACCTTGCTTCTGTAGCCAGTTTCACACCCGGGCCTAATATGGCTGTTTACTACGCCAGCAAAAGCTTCGTGCGATCTTTTTCGGAGGCATTACATCAGGAGCTGCGCGGCACCGGCGTGACGGTCACATGTGTTGCTCCGGGCCCTGTCGCCACAGAATTCCTCCAAAGGTCCGGCGCCAATAAAGCGCCGCTGTTTAAGATATTGCCCCAGCTGAAGCCGGAATATGTAGCCGAACGGGCGTGGAAGGGCTTCAAATCCCGTCGTCGCCTTGTCGTGCCAAGCCTGTCAGCCAAGCTGGTAGCACTTGCCGCTAACCTGATTCCACATGCATTGATGCTTCCGCTTATCGCCCGATTGCAACGAAGAAGCACGGATCCCTGCCCATGTGGCTCGGGTAAGCAATACAGAAAATGCTGTGGTGCGGCGCGCTGACGCACGACAAGATATGAGCGTAGCCAGTTACGCCCATAAGCCGTCGACAATGAAGGTTAGTATCCTGTCATTTCCAGGTAGCCCGACCCCTTTGCACTTCCTTCGAATGTAATTGGTCCCTCCCAGTATGGGGTCGTGGTTGCCATCCATGCCTGGTCATTCAAAGGCCTGGTCGTCACGTCGAACCCGCGTGCCGGGATCTGGACGCGCCAGGCCACTGGAATGTCCTTGTTCCCCACACGGGCAATGCGGACTGGCGTGATCTGCAGTGATCCGACTGGCAGGGGAGTAGGATTACCCGCCGGGGAAATCCAGTTCGCGGATGTGTAGCCGCCGCGAGCGCTGCGAAGCCGAAACGCCATCAGCTTCTCGCCGGAGTTCAGATGGAGAGAAAACCACTCCCACCCGGTCTGGTCCTTGGCCAGGGGCTGCGAGGACCATTCCCGATCAAGCCACGCCTTCCCGCGGACGCGAACAGCCTTGCCGTCGATATCGACCGACCCGGAGACTTCGTAAAAAGGTTGCGAATAATAGTAACTCGCCTGCCCCTCCGCCGATTTCACCGAATAGCCCTGGTCTCCCTGCAGCACAAGGGGACCCTTGGCCGAGAGTTCGAGCCTGTAGCTGAAATCCTTACCGGTCGCGCGCAAGCTGACTTTGTCGAGCTGATCGGCTCCCGAATGTGGTAGGCCCTTCATTTCCCAATCGTCAATCCAGGCGAAAAACGGCTCGGCCACGACACCTGCCTGGCCGACGCCTCCACGGGCAAGCCGTTCGGCTACGAAATGCTTGTCTTTCGTGGTAATCGCGGCATGGCCCATCCAGATCTGCGGGTCCAACCAACCGCTCTCGGTCCTCGGCGCAAGCGCCGAACGAAAGAGTGTCCATTGAACGCCGAATACCGTCCCGTCCTCTGCCTGAAGGTTCGCCGTGGCGTACCACCATTCGATCCGGAAATCGGGATGGGGACCGTGATCGGCGGGAAACGCAAGTCGACCGCCTGGATGGGGGATGGCGAAACTGTCCGCGGTCGAGCCAAGCCCGGCAAACCCTTGCGGGATGCCGGCTTTCGGAAGGACGAGAACCAAGGTTGCGGTCAGCACGCTCGCCACGATACGCCTAACGTTCATTGGCAAACACCCTCAGCAGATCCGACGGTGCGATCGTTGCCAGGCGTCTGAGTGGCACGAAGATGGACACGATCGCCGCCGACAGAGCCACTATCGCAAGGATTAACCAATCCCTCGGGAAAATCCGCATCGGGAGACGCCAGCCGAAGGCTTCGACATTAACAATTGACAGCAGCACCCAGGCCAGCGCCAGGCCGACAGGTACGGCGGCAATGAAGGTGGCGAGCCAGAGCGCCAGAGTGCGCAGCACTTCAAGCAAGGCGAGGTCGCGCCGCCTGATCCCCATGGCCCAGAGAGGCGCAAGCTGAGGCAGCCGAATGCCCGAAAGAGTCAGCAGGCTGGAAAACATCGCAAAGCCCGCAACGCCGAGTGTGAAGGCATTGAGCGCACCGGTCACCACAAATGTCCGATCGAAGACGGCGCGCGATTGCCGTTTCAAGGTGGTTTGGTCGATGACGTTCTGGGCCGGCAGGCCAAATTCGGATATCAGGCGCTCCTTCAAGCCCGCGGCATCAGCCGGCGGAACACGCACGCCGTATCGCAGTTTCGAAACTTGGGGGTAGTGTGCGGCGAACGCGTCTATTCCCACAATAACCTGCCCTTTCGGATTGCCGTAGTCGGAATAGACCCCGACGATCGGCACCTCCCATCCGCCGGGTAATACGAGACCAGTCCCAATACCAACACCCTTCCGACGCCAGAACTGCTCGTTGACAAGGACACCCCGCCCTGCCGCAATACGATCCCACACATCGACAGTACCGGACAGGAGTGGCCAGTTGTCCCGGTAAGTGGGATCGTCTGCCGCCGCGCCGAAGATCTCCAGCCTTTCGCCAAGCACCTCGCCTGCCACGCTCCAGATGGGAAGCACCGATGTCGAACGGGCCGGCAGCCATGCCCGCAACCGAGATGCCTCGCTTTCGTCGCGCGCCATGACATAAAGCTCTGCCGCGAGCCGCTGGTCGAGCCACCCGATGAAGGTCATGCGGAAGCTGGACACCATCGTGCCGACGCCGACATTGGCTGCCAAAGCGAGCAGGAGCGCCATAAGAGCCAGGCTGAGCCCCGGCAGTTGCTGGCGTGTATCGGCCCAGAACCAGGTGACGAGTGCCCTCGACGAGCGCTTCTGCAGGACTGCAAGACAAGCAGACAGCACCCCGGGAAGCATCAGGGCTGCCCCCAGCAGCAGACATCCCAATACAGCGAACCCTGCCATCAGCCCGTGCCCGAACGTGGCCAAAGCGCCTGACATGATCAGCAATAGCAGGCCGACCGTAAGTTGCAGCCGGATGCCGACTGTCGTCGCACGTAACCAGGCGCGTGGCTGCGCTGCGGTCAGCAACGGCATGCTGCGGACCCGCCAGAGGCTCTCAGCCGACGAGACGATCGTTCCGGCAATCGCCATTGCGAGACCGGTTGCCCACCATGAAGGCCGGATGGACAGCGCCGATGGCACGCTCGCTCCGTAGAGGCCCTGCAGAGTTGCCGCCACGTCCGGCAGCAACAGGGAGGCGACAATATATCCTATTCCCACGCCGACCACCCCGGCAACGAACGCCAGCACCAGAAGCTCCGCCACCAGCAGCAGGGTCAGCGACGACAGAGGGAGCCCGAGCGAGCGCAAGGTCCGAAAGGTCGTTCGGCGCTGCTCGAAGGCAAGACCGACCGTCGCGTAGACGATGAAAAGCCCGACAACAAAGGCGAGGAACCCGAATGCGGTCAGGTTGAGGTGAAAACTATCGGTGAGTTGCGCGACATCGGGTCGATCTCCCGGCTCCCTCAGTGCGATCTCGGGTGCGAGCGTGCCGAGCGACGGCAGATCCGGGCGTTGTTCCACAGCAACAAGGAGCCGGCTCAGTTCGCCCCGCCTGTCAAGAACGCTTTCGGCGATGCCTATATCCGTGAATGCGGCTCCATCCGGCATATCCGGCGAAATCTGGAGTTGCATCCGGGTCTGACCCTTGAGCTTCAGAGCCGTCCCCTGCGAGACGATGAGGACGCCGGGCTGCGACATGAAGGCGGTGAGATTGCTTGTGTCTCCGGTTTTGAAGCCGCCCGCTTTCGCCGGCATTGTCAGCGGATCGATGCCGATCAGCCGCACACGCGTGTTTCCGATGCGATGGTCACCCTCGATAACAGGAGAAACATTCCAGCCGGCTCGTCTCAATTTCGTGTAGGTCCCTTGCGGGATGGAGTCGCCGCGGCGTGGCACGAGTTGCGTCAACTCCTTCTGATCAAGCACCGAGGAAGCCCGCGCGTAGCTCGCCCGGGCCTCCGCGTTGATCGCCTGGACCCCCGACCACAGCGCGGTCGCCAGAGAGAGCCCGAGGACAAGCGTAGCGAGTTGCAGGGGTCGACGACGCCAATGCGAGAGGAGAGCCGTAGCGGCGGTCCAGAGCATCAGACGATCTTTCCGCCACTGAGATGAACCTTGCGGTCGAGCATCTGCGCCAACCTTGAAGAATGCGTCACCATCAGCAGCGCGGCGCCGGCACTCTTCGTCAGCGAAAGCATGATGCCGATGACGGCGTCTCCGGTCGATTCGTCGAGATTTCCGGTCGGTTCGTCGGCGAGAACCAGGGGCGGCCGGGCGGCCAGTGTCCTGCCGATGGCCACCCTCTGCTGTTGTCCTCCGGACAACTGCTCGGGGTATCGAGAAAGAAGGGCCTCGACCCCGAGCCGCCCCACAAGCTCCCTTTCCCACTCCCGGTCGTGCCGCCCGGCGAGCTTCGCATGAAAGGAAATGTTGGCTGCGACGTCGAGCGACGGAATCAGATTGAACTGTTGGAACACCAGCCCGACCGCCGCACGCCGATATTCGGCCCTTCCCCGATCATCCAGTGCGGCGATATCCCGACCGGCCGAAAGGATCTGCCCGGTATCGGGATGGTCAAGGCCGCCGGCGAGGTGGAGTAGCGTGCTCTTGCCGCTTCCTGACTCTCCCGTCAGCGCGACACTCTCGCCGGCGTCGAGATCGAAATCGATGGCCTTCAGGATGTCGAGTCGTCCCTCGGCGGTCGTGTACGATTTGCTGACGTTTCGCAGAGAGAGAAGCATTAGGCACAGATCGATCAATGCAGGGACGTGAATGTATGTAGGCTTGGGGACGAGGTTTGTAACCCGTGTTGGGGGGCAATTTTTAGCAAAGACCAGCGACGCCACATCAAGATCTTCGAACGGGCCCCTCGGGAACTTCTTGGTGGAAAGAGAACAATCGACAATTTGAACCGGACATCAAGTGGCAGCGGCGATTGCGCGCCGCTTAGCGGTATCGGGACAATCGAATGTCGCTCGTCACCAAGTCCGTTCCGGTTTTGAGATCCCTGTCGATGGTACGCAGCCTGAGGCGATTGCCGCCGACCTTTTCGATTGTCATCCTGGCGAAGCGGTCGCCGTTAATTTCACGGCCCCAGCGTATCGCAAGGGCGATTGAATTCCCGGTGCGCGTCCCGGACAGCTTCGACGGCACTCCTGATGGCCCAAGATAAGTTCCGCTATATCTTGGGCCGGTGGCCTGAATGTCCGCGGAAACTGTTCGGTGCACAACCACAAGGCCACGGCACGAGCCCCTCATCGCGAGCGATGTGCCGGCGGTGTTGGTTTTGAAATCGCAAAATACATTCAGCGGGGAAGACCCGATCCTCAATGTGACCGTGCCCGTGCCTGACCACGCACCACGCAGCGACCGCAGGAACCCGGCTTCGTCGGCCAGGGCAGGGTGGGGCAGAGCGATCAAGGCCACGGTCGCGGCACGGATCCATGATGTCTTCATTGGACTTCGCCTTTGCTAAGGTGGAAGCCAACAGCCTGAATCGCCACTGCGCGCTGAGGCTGCGGAACACGTCCGTCGTACGCACGGCCTGGTTGGTTGTCTCGGTCAGAAGGGCTCCGGCTCCCGGATGTGACTGCAAGCTGCTTCACATGGACGATCTTGCTGCCTTGGCCCCGGCTGATTCGTGAGCCGCACAACTGATCCGTCCACCGTCCTGGCCAGCATGAACCAAAGTCCGCCACCAATTGTTCCGGAGCGAGGAAAATTTCGGGCTGTGCCGCTTGTGCGAGGGCAAGGTGATCATGTTCCTCGCAATCGACCGGTCGTGCAGCGTCCCAAAAAGGTGGCCCGTTGCGGGATCGCAGCGGGCCAGGAGAAGGGGCATTCACATGAGCCGCTTCGGGGGAGGCGGCAAGTCTCCAACCATGAAAATAGGGTTTCGTTCCCGCTTAAAAAGGCATGCGACCTATGCCGCAAACCGTCAGACCAAAGTCCATCCGTGGATAGGACCTATGGCTGATCCGGCGGGCCTATGGGGGGAGCGCATCGCTCGAATCCACAGTTTACCATCGCACGGTCGACAAGGGCGGCGCGCTTGCGAAACCATCCGATCCGTTCGCGCGTGGCTTCCCAACGGCACGCGCAGATATGACTCGCGTTCTCCCGGGCTTGAGCGTTAACTGGTTTGTTCTGAAGGAGGAGGCAAACCATGGCCATGTATCTCACGCGTTTCAGCTACACGCCCGAGACTTGGGCACGCATGATCGAAAAGCCCGAGGATCGTCGAGAGGCGGCACGTACCTACATTGAATCCGTGGGCGGCAAGCTTCACGGGTTCTGGTACGCCTTTGGCGAGCATGATGGTTGGAATTTATGGGAAGCTGCTGACAACGTATCGATGGCGGCTGTCGCGGTTGCTATTGGCGCCGGAGGTGCGCTCAGCTCTTTTGAGACCACTGTCCTGCTGACGGTGGAGGATACGATGGACGCCCTGGGAAAGGCAAAGTCCATTCGCTATCGTCCACCGGCAGCATAGGCGCAGCCACTTCCTTCATGGATAAAAGCCGCCGATCGAAAATTCTCAAGTGGTCGCTGATGCTACCGGCGTTTCCGTGGAGGATGGTCCGCCGTTTTCGAGGGCGGGGACTACGGATCCAAGACCGGTGCGTTCGAGGGTGTGAGCGTGTTTCACGCCTTCCACCACCGGAGCCGCCTGGGTTGCAAAGAAGCGCCCCGCTGACCTCGCAGCCAAAGAGCAACGCAAGGCGGGTGCCAATTTGCTTGCGGGCAAACAATCGTCGCAAATGCGGAAATTTCATTGACCTCGCTCAAAGACCGGTAGGCGGCCGTGTCTTAGGTTTGCGGCACGATGAACAGCAAAGAGAGCCCGATGGCCCAGGCAATCATGGAAAAATACGGCGAGGCGCGTCTGCCTCGTTACACCAGCTATCCGACAGCTCCGCACTTTGCCGCGATGCCCGACAAGACGATCTATGCCGACTGGATCGCATCCATTCCCACCGGCGAGCCCACGTCGCTCTATCTTCATATTCCGTTCTGCCGCTCGATGTGCTGGTACTGCGGCTGCCACACGACAATCACCCAACGCGATCGGCCGATCCTGGATTATCTCGATGTTCTGCATCGTGAGATCGAACTGGTTGCACAGTTACGCAACCAGAGCCTCTCGGTCGGAGAAATCCATTTTGGCGGCGGTACGCCGACGATTATTCAACCCGGCGAATTCATCGCGCTGATGGACGCCATCCGAAGCAAGCTCGGATGTGCGCCGGCACTCAATACGGCGGTTGAAATCGACCCGCGAACCCTGTCTGGCGAGATGGCCGCTGCTCTTGGCCAGGCGGGTGTCACGCGCGCAAGCCTTGGCGTGCAGAGCTTCGACCCGGTCGTCCAGAAAGCGATCAACCGCATTCAAAGCCTCGAGGTTTCCGCGCTGGCAGTGGAGCGTCTGAGAGATGCAGGTGTTACACGTCTGAATTTCGACCTGATTTACGGGCTGCCTCATCAAACGGTCGATTCCTGCGTCGCAACGGTCGAGGCGGCGATTGCCATGCGTCCGGACCGGTTTGCCGTGTTCGGCTATGCCCATATCCCGGCCTTCAAGAAACATCAGCGGATGATCGACGAAGCCGTATTGCCGGATGCGCATGCGCGAGGTGAGCAGCAGCAAGCCATCGCGAAGGCACTCGTTGCCGCCGGATACGCAAGGATAGGACTGGATCACTTCGCCTTGCTGGATGACGAACTCTCGGTGGCGCGGATGAGCGGCCGACTCCATCGTAATTTCCAGGGTTACACCACGGACGATTGCACCGCGCTCATCGGCCTTGGTGCCTCGGCGATCGGAAAATTTGCGCAAGGCTATGCCCAGAACGAAGTACCCACGGGGCTCTATGCCGACCGCGTTGCCGCTGGCGAGCTTGCCATCGCCAAGGGATATCATCTGACACCTGAAGACCGGTTCCGGGCAGAACTTATTGAGCGGGTCATGTGTGATTTCTCCGTCGATGTCGCGGCGATCGCCGCAAGGCATGGCTTCGATCCCGGGCTTGTCCTCGAAAACAACCCGAAGCTGGACGAGCTGCTTGGCGACGGTCTTGTTCTCATGGCAGGAGGTGCAGTTCGTGTGAACGAGCAATATCGCTTCATCGTCCGGTCCGTCGCTGCGGCTTTCGACGCCTATCTTGGCAGGGAAGGACGAACCTTCAGCAAAGCCGCCTGAAGCCGTCCCTGTAAGCTGCCGATTGCTGGCCTCTCGGCTGACGCAATCGCCCTGGCCGCCGGCTCTACATCAGCTTTTTTCGCTGTTGGAACGAGGGATCGGTGCAGAACCTTCGCCGCAACAATCGTCGCCTCGCGGCCTGCGCGGCGATTGATCGCTCGCAGGGTTGAACACCGAGCACACAGCCCGGGACCCTCAGATCTGGACGGGCTTGATGGTGTCGACGCTGATGTTGCCCTTGAGGACCCCACGTGTGAGATCTGGTCGCGAATGCGCCACCTCAATGACGGTGTAGAGCTTTTCCGACCTGAACGCGCTCGCGTTTCTTGTGGTCACATCCTCGGCGGGAGCTGAGTCAATTTCCATGAAATCGAGCTCACGTTCGGCGGCAACGATGCGCGCATCGCCTGGTGTTCGCGCGGCGACCACCACTTCACCCTGACACGGCGAGTTGTCCCACCGGGGATCGTCGGCTTGCGCTATGGGAACGAGGCGATAGATATTCAGAAGTTCGCGTTCATTGCCCGCTGCGGTCGTCGAGTCGCGGATTTGGGCCCGGCTCTCAACAGACTGACCGAATTCTGTGGGGCTGGTTCCAGGGTCAACATGCTTCTCTTCGTTTCGATTACCTGTGGAGCTCATCGTGTAATCCCGTACAAAAAGCCCAGAAAGCCCGCGGCTATCGCGGCCATGATTGGCTTCGCCTGTGCCTTGCGGCGAAACTCTTTGATCGCCAGACGCCCAGCTCCCGAGGCCGCTTCGCGCAGCGAATCCTGCAACCGCGCGACTTCTGCTCGCAGCGCGCTGAGCTCCTCCTGATTGTGCGCTTTCCGGTCGGTCGCTGCTAGCGCTTCATCAACGAGCGGTGTTGCCTCTTCGATCCGGTTGTCCGTTGCAATCTCGTCATCCGTCATGTCCAACTCCTGGGTGAGGTCGTCCATCGTGTCTTCTCAGTCTCCGCCGTCGCGGCCTGGCCGGCGTAGCCTCCACCACCTTCTGCGCACTCGAAACCGTATCACCGCGTTCGTAACCACTGGCGCGCATGAATGTTCCGCCCAGGTTGGACGAGCGACATCGGCGGGCAGAGTTTCTGCTGGCCCGGCGCGCAGCGGGCGCTCCAAGATGATCCGTCATGGCTCCTCCCACTCGGCATGGAGGCATCACTGCCCGAGCGCTCAAAAGCCCTCAACGCGCGAATGATCATACAACTGGTCTATTTTGGTATGTTGACATGATCTATTTTCCGCCCTAGTCATCGGGCAGCCGAAGAATACGCCACGGGTCGCGGCGTGCATTTCGTTGCCCGTGCCGTCGGCAAGCTGTCGGTGTGGGAAGCCATGCGTCGATCTGGCCTTTTTAGGCGCTGGTATCGTTGTGCTGCAGCTGGTCACATATATTCCGGCACTCTCTCTGGCTGCCGAGCGTTGTTAAACAGGAGATCCATATGGGTGGAAATCCATCTGATATGAGGGTCGAGCGCAAGCCGAAGCTCTTCGAGAACGTCGCGCAAGCCTTGCGGGCGCGAATTCTCGCCGGCGATTTCGACGTTGGGGAAAGGTTGCCGACAGAGCATCGTATGACGGAAATGTTTGGTGTCAGCCGGACGGTTGTTCGCGAAGCCGTTGCGGCTCTTGCGGCCGACAATCTCGTGGAAGCCAGACATGGCGCAGGGGTCTTCGTGCTGGATCATCCGACGCGCAAGATTAGCGCCTTCACCGCGGATATGGGTAACCGCATCAGCCAGGCGGTCAATGTGCTTGAGGTCCGCATGGGCGTCGAGATCGAGAGCGCGGGCCTCGCTGCCCAGCGGCGCAGCCCCTCGCAAGAGGCCCGTATCCAGGAGGCATTCTTCGAGTTCGAACATCTGCTGAAGCTGGCCGAGCCGACAGGCAAAGCTGATTTCGCCTTTCATCGGGAGATCGCTTCAGCAACCAACAACCCGTTTTACGTCGAGATCCTGGACGCCTTGGGTGACCGCACCATTCCATGCGATCCGAATTCCCCCTTGTATTCCGTCGAGGTTCTTTCCCAAGAATATCTCCGCGGCCTGCAACGCGAACATCTGCGCATTCTGCAGGCAATCTCTGCTGGTGATCCCGATGGCGCGCGTGATGCCATGCGCGCGCATCTGGCTGCCGCTCAGGAACGCTACCGCAAGCGCCTTTCGGGCCAGCAGGCAGATTATACCCTACAGGCTTCGCCACCCGCTCGCATCCGAACATTTTGAACGATGGAAGAAGTGACATGACAATTGAATATACTACCCGTTTCGCGATCGACCCCTTCGCCACCGCTGCAATGAGTACGGATGAACTGCGTCACAATTTTCACATCGGCAATCTCTTCGAACCGGGACGGATAAATCTCACCTACACGCACTACGATCGCATGATCGTCGGCGGTGCTGTTCCCACCGATGGTCCGCTCAAGCTCGAGACTATCAAGCCGGTCGGCACGAAATCCTTCCTTGAGCGCCGGGAGCTTGTGGTCGTCAATATTGGCGGCCCGGGTGACGTCGCCGTGGGCGACGGCGCCCATGCGCTCGGCACGCGCGATATGCTCTACGTCGGCCTGGGCGAGGAGGTGGCCTTCACCTCGCAGAGCGCCGCAGCGCCCGCGAAATTCTACTTCCTGTCGGCACCCGCCCATCGCAAGTACCCGACTCGGCTGATTACGCTCGACAACGCCAAGCGTCTCGATCTCGGAAGCCAGGAGACGTCGAACGAGCGCTCCATATTCCAGTTCACCTCCACGATCGAAACCTGCCAGATCGTTGTCGGCATGACGCAGCTTGCAAAGGGGTCGGTGTGGAACACCATGCCCGCCCATGTGCATGACCGCCGCATGGAGGCCTATCTCTACTTCGACCTCGCAGACAACGCCCGCGTCTTCCACTTCATGGGCGAACCTTCGGAGACGCGGCATATCGTGATGGCGAACGATGAGGCGGTCCTGTCGCCGGGCTGGTCGATCCATTCGGGTTGCGGTACTTCCAACTATGCCTTCATCTGGGCCATGGCAGGCGATAATGTCGACTATACAGACGTCGATGCCGTTGCGATCGGAGACATGCGATGAGTGATCTTTCCGCCTTCAGCCTTGCCGGGAAGCGCATCGCAGTGACCGGGGCCAATACGGGCATCGGGCAAGGTATCGCCGTTGCCGTCGCTCGCGCCGGCGGCACCGTGATCGGCATTGGCCGCTCGGCCATGGACGAGACGGCGCGGCTTGTCGAGGCTCAGGGCGCGAGCTTCCTGCCGGCAATGGCGGACATCGCCGATTGCGGAGCCGCGGTTTCCCTGCTCAATGAACTGATGGCGTCCGCTCCGCTCGACGGACTGGTCAACAATGCCGGGATTATCCGCCGCGCCGATGCGATCGATTTTACCGAAGATGACTGGGATGACGTCATGGACGTCAATCTGCGGTCGATGTTCTTTCTCTGCCAGGCCTATGGCCGTAATTGCATCGAGACGCAACGCCCCGGCCGCATCGTCAATATCGCCTCGCTTCTGTCTTTGCAGGGCGGTATCCGGGTAGCGTCCTACACCGCGTCGAAGCACGGCGTGCTCGGCATCACGCGCCTGCTCGCCAACGAGTGGGCAGCCAGTGGCGTCAACGTGAATGCCATTGCTCCCGGCTATATCGAAACCAACAACACCGAAGCGCTACGCAACGATCCGGGCAGGAGCAAGGCCATCCTCGAGCGCATTCCGGCCGGGCGCTGGGGCGTGTCTGATGACATTGGCGATGCGGCAGTCTTTCTGCTCGCCCGGGCATCGAACTACATGCATGGTGTCATCCTTCCCGTAGACGGCGGATGGCTGGCGAGGTGATCACCGTTCAAAGTGCCGATATTTTCGTGCGCGCATCCGAGGCGTCTGGGACAAGACGCCCGACGGAAATCTGCGCCGAATCTTGGGCTACACGGCTGAACTGATGATGGTCGACGGGAAGCCTATCCTCGTCCAAGCGGACTTAATGGGAACGTTCGAGGTTGGATGAGCTGACCTCGGTCATCGACGTTTCAACGCTCGGACCAGGCGCCGCAAAGGCTTCGCCATGCCCAGGAAACAAATCATCTAACCATTCTTATCGCAGGCTGTCGACCGGCTTTCCTGGCAACCAGAATGTGGCCCTAGCTTAAGGTTGCTTGAGGGTGCCCATGCGTCGGCTGTTCAGGTAGTTGAGGCAATCGACCATGTCATCGACTTCATCGAAGTCCAGACAGTCGAGCTGGATGTTTTTATAAAAGGTCGGCTGTCCGGTGAAGATATCGATTACGGACCAGTACTCGTCTCTGTCATTTTTCCTTGCGCTGTACCTGAGGTTACGCATGGGTCATCCTAACATGAGCCTGAAGGTGATACGGTTCGGGCGCCGATTCTGGCGCCGTCCCAGTACCCTGCTGTCGGTCAGAAACGTGAGGATGACCTAATTTGTTCCTTTGAGCCGGACCGTTCACTTTCACGGGTGGGATAGCCCAGCCCAGTAGCCTGCGGAGGCACCATCCGCAAGCACCGGCACCTGTCCGAACGAATTCTTTTGGCCGCGTCCGTTCCGCATGCCGAAGGTGCGACAGGCGGCCGCCAATGAGAACGGCCGCGTTGCACCGTTCATAATTGCAGTTGACGCGATAATTCCAAGGTCCTGGCGAAGTGGCCGCGGCCGCCGCGAAGATCCGCGGCTCGAAGATCAATCACTCGAGCACCCCTTGGAACTCGGCCCGTGCTCCATCGTTGACTGCAACAGGTTCGTGACCGTGGCCGCGGTGCAACGCCCGCCAATGGCGCTATAACCGTTTGTGAAGGAGGCCGAGACAATGGACGTCGATGACAAGAACATTTCTGGAGTGGCTTCCGAAGAAGACCGGGCCAGGGGGCGGGACGCGGAAAAACCACATGAGATCCCGGCCAAAGGGTTCAGGGACGTATTCTGGCGATTGGTGAGCGAAGTGAGCGAGGACCGGGTTACGCTGATCGCCGCGGGAGTGACGTTCTATATTCTGCTTTCACTCTTTCCCGCTCTCGGCGCGCTTGTTTCGCTCTATGGACTCATAGCGGACCCGAGCACGATGGCGAAACAGATCGAGTTCATCTCCGATATACTTCCGCCCGGGGCATTCGACATCATCCTTAACCAGCTCAACGCGCTTGTCCAACAGAAGGCATCTTCGCTAAGCATTAGCTTTGTGATGGGGTTGGCAATAGCGATCTGGAGCGCGAACAACGGGATGAAGGCGACCTTCGATGCGATGAACGTTGCCTACGGCGAGGCCGAAAAAAGAGGTATCGTACGACTGAACCTGATCTCCCTGACCTTAACGCTCGGAGCGCTGATCTTCGCCGCAATTCTGATCGCGGCGATTGGAGGTGTTCCGGCGGTACTTGCCTACGTATGGCTGGACGGTTGGCAGGAAACCCTAATTCGCTTCCTGCGGTGGCCAGTCCTGCTGATCCTGGTCGCCGGAGGGATCAGCCTGATCTATCACTACGGCCCAAGCAGGGAGCCCGCGAAGTTCCGGTGGCTGAGTTGGGGAGCCGTGTTCAGTACCCTTCTTTGGCTGGCGGGCTCCATACTGTTCTCCTATTATCTCGAGACATTTGCCGACTATCAGGCGACCTATGGGGCGTTGGGCGCATTAATCGGCTTCATGGTTTGGACCTGGATCTCGGTCATCGCACTGATCGTCGGAGCGGAGCTGAACGCCGAACTGGAGCACCAGACGGCGCGCGATACGACGACCGGAGCACCCTTGCCAATGGGCGAACGGGGGGCATATGTCGCGGACACGATCGGGCCGCCGGTGGACTGACGCCTATGCCTGAAGTTGGCGGCATCGACTCCAGGAGCGTTGCCGGTCGCCGAAAGCACAGGCAAAGCTGAATGAATGCGCTGCGGTGGGTACATTCCTCCCCGCCTCAACAGATGCGCTCTTCTCATCCGCCCTTGATCTCGCTTCGGGAACAATTCCTCCACGTGCAAGTTCTGCCAGCTAAGTTAGTGGCCGCTAATTAAGTGGAGGTAGACACGATGTCTCAGGATTTTCCCGCCGGCGGGACACAGCCCCCTGATAACAGAAACAGCACTTCAGACGACCCCGCCGCTGCTACAACGGTGGGCTTCAGCGAACTTAAAGACAAGGTCGCTGACGACCTTGATGCAGCTCGGGGTATGATCAACGACGGCGCTGAAGCAGCGGTCGCAAAGGTGAAGGAGTCGGTTTCAACACAGACGAACTTCGCCGCGCGCCAAGCCCAGGGAATCGCCAGCGCACTCGAAAAAGTCGGCGCCGAACTTGAACACGGCGAGCAGCCCCAAGTCGGCCGATATGCCAGGCAGATTGGCGGTAGCATTCAAAGGTTCGCCAGGGAGATCGAAGATCGGGACATTGGCGAGGTTGCCGGCATGGCCGAAGATTTCGGGCGCAGACAGCCGCTCGCCTTTCTCGGTGTCGCGGCAATCGCGGGCTTCGCTGCCAGTCGGTTTCTCATGGCCTCTGCGAAGCGCGGCTCCGGACCGGAGATGGATGTGACCGGGCCGACGATGGTCCCATCGGACACTCAGTCCGGCCGAGCTTCCGGGATCGCGACGGGAGGACAAATCAATGGTTAAGCCAAATGACGATGCACCACTTTCTCAACTTGTGACCGGCCTGCTTTCCGATGTCACGGGATTGCTTCGCAAAGAGATAGACCTTGCGAAAACCGAGGTTTCGGAGAAGCTTTCAAAAGCGATCGGCGGCATTGAAGTGCTGCTCGCAGGTGTTGTCCTGGCAATTGGCGCGATTGGCGTTCTGCTCGGTGCGCTTGTCGGCGTCCTTGCCGCAGTCATGGTCAATCAGGGGATGACCGAGGTGAACGCCGACGCAGCCGCGGCAGTGATGGTTGGCTTGCTTGTCGCCGTGGTTGCCTGGGCGCTGGTCGCGCGGGGCCTCGCGGTATTGCGAGGATCCAGCTTGAATCTGGATCGGACGACCGCATCTCTGCGCCGTGACATGAACGTCGTCAAGGAGAAGATGTGATGGACCATCCTGTCGAAAAAACCTCCGCCGACATCCAGAGAGAAATAGATGTCGATCGCCAGCGAATTGAGGAACGTATCGGCGCAATTCAGGACCGAATGTCGCCGGGGCAAATGCTGGACGAAGTGCTTGCCTACGCAAAGGCAAGCGGGGGCGGAGAATATGTGAGCAATCTTGGCCGGGCGATAAAGTCGAACCCGCTACCCGTTGCATTGATGGGCGTCAGCCTTGCCTGGCTTATGGCAAAGCAGGGGGATACGTCATCGTCGCTGAACACGTCGACCTCCGAGCGCGCCGATGCATATCCACTCTATCCCGCAAAAGGCGACGTTCGCCGGGTCGGTCCGGCCGTGCTCGAAGATGGGGCGAGATACAGCCGGTTCACCGATGAAACCGGTCGGCAGTTCAAGGCCCTGACGGATGCCGAGGGTCGTCGTGCGGGGCACTTCGTGGATGAGGCCGGCAATATGTATCGCGGCTTCGTTGATGCTGGTGGAAGACATATCGAACGTATACTCGACGAGACGGGGAAGATCCTTGATCAGGCTACAGGATGGGGTTCGCAAGCCTGGTCGAGCGTCAAGGAGGCTGTTGGCGAAGCTGGCGAAAAGGCCTCGAGCCTCGCAAGCTCGATCTCTCAAGGTTCCGGAGCCGCTGCCGCGACAATTCAGCACCGTGTCGACGACCTCAATCGCACAATTCTCACCCACTTCCGCAATCAACCGCTCGTGGGAGGGGCATTGGCGTTTGCAGTTGGCGCGGCAATAGGCGCGGCCCTTCCTCCCACCGAACAGGAAGACAGCGCACTGGGAGAATCCTCTGACAAATTGAAAAAAGACGTGACGACCCAGGCTGTGGACGCATTTGATCAGGGCAAGGAGGCTGCTTCAGAAGCTTTTGAAAAGGCAATGGCTGTGGCGTCAGATGTTCATGATGCCGCCAAGGATCGGGTAATGCAGGAGGTAGAACACAGCCGGGATATTGGGGGGGATCATCGCTAGCAAGCTCGATCGCGTTCACGAGAAAAGAACGGAGAGGGTGTTCAAGAGGATGCCGCAACTGCGATTGTACGTCTGCGCCAGTCTCGTCGGCCGGGCTTGGCGCCGGCCTTGCGTCGCAATGACGAAGGATTTTCCGAAACACAATTGTGTCAAGCTGGCCAAGCGTTCGTCAAGACGAGCGTCGTTAAAGCGAGTGCGAGACACGCACCGGGCTCTCGGCCATGGCGGCATCGAGTTTCCGCCGCAGCAGCGCGCGATAGAGCTTGAGGTGTTCGCGCGCGCAGCCGAGGCGGTCGGCGGGTTGTCGCATGGAGACGCGTAGCCGCTCCCAGATTTGGGTGTCACCCAATACTTCGACGATACGGTCAGCAAGATCCTGACTGCTGCCTGCGCGGAAGTGCAGGCCGTCCTTTCCGTCACGCACCTTCTCGGCCATCCCGCCGATGTCGGAGCAGATCATCGGCCTGCCATGGAGCAGGGCCTCCTGGATTACGACGGGCGAGTTTTCCCACCAGACGGACGGCAAAACCACCCAGTCGACCGAACGCATCAGGCGTGGCATGTCCGCATTCTGGTAGGCGCCGTAGAATCGGACGCGGTCGCCGGCGTCGGCGATGAGCTTCTTCATCCGTTCCTGGAATTCGATCGGCTGTCGCTCGAGGTTGCCGCCGAAGATCATCAAGCAGGAGTCTTCACCCCATATCTCCTTCGGGATGCGCGAAACAGCGTCGATCAGGACATCGACCCCCTTGAACGGGGTCATCTGGCCGAAATAGGCAAAGCGGTTGCGGCGCGGGTTGGGACCTTGCAACTCTCGCGGGGGCACAGCTGCTTCCATGGTGATCCCGTTTTCGATGACGCGGAACTTGTCCTCTTCAATGCCCCATTTGACATAGCGCTCGGCCAGAAAGCGGCTCGGGGAGACGAAGGCGTCTGCAAGGCCAAGCATCCCGCGCGCAAACATCTCCCGCTTGAAGAAGCGCGAGACGGGGATTTCTGGAAAGCAGCCGTGGCAGGCGGCGGGGGAGGCTGCTTCGCAGAGCTGGCCGGAAGGCCGTTTCACCATTTGCCCGTGATTGTGGCAGATCGCCAGATATTCGTGGAAAGTGACGAGTATGGCTGCGTGCGGAAATGCTTCTCTAAGGGCGTAGAGCGCTTCGAGGCCGATGCCGAGAACATGATGGAAATGCACGACATGGGGCCTGAGATCGCGCGCGAAACGCAACAGGTCCCGACTGATCGCCTGTGTGTCGCCGTTGGACAAAAGGAAGTGGTCGTAGTCGTCCGTGTGGAACAGTAGCTCGTCTTCGGCAAGGCGAAGGCTCATCAGCGCGGAGGCGGCGTGCCGTGGTACTGGATGGCCGACCCGGGCCAGGTAAGCCGATTCCACGTTCGGTAATGCCTTCAAGCCAAGATGCAGGTTGTGAGACGCGATTTCCGCTCCGCCGAGCGAGATTGTCGGGTGGGCATGCGAGACGACAAGGACGCGAAGCTTCTCGTTCATGCGGGCCTCTCTTCTGAGTGCTGTTCCGTCGCGAGGACAGGCGTCCATTGGCTCTTGAAGATCTTTCGATCGATCTCCTCCACAAGAGCCGCCATCGCCGGACCGTCACGGTCGCATGCGTCGTCGCAGCCCCACATCTGCACCGATGGCAGCAAGTAGGAGTCGATGCCGGACCGGCTGAGGCGGAGGCCGAGATCCAGGCCCTTTTCCTGCGTGCCCAGATAGCCGCCGGAAAAGCCGCCCGCGCGCAACAGGGCGTCGCGGGGCATGACGCAGCACTCGAGCGAGGCTGCCGCGATACGGGTCAGCGTCATGTCGGCAACTGCCTTGAGCGGATATCCAGTATAGCGGCCCACGACGGGTTGGTCGCGGTTGTCTTCGTCGATCCAGTTTCCCGCCCAGCGAATGGAATGGTCCTCGTAAGCTTGGACGGGCGAGATGATGCTTCCTTTCAGGGTCGCGCTCGTGGCCACGAGCTTGCCGTACCAACCCGGCCCCTGCGGGATCAGTGAGGCGGAAAGCGACACGACAGTTTCACAGGAAAGTGCTTGCGTGCCGGCTTTCAGCACGTCGTAGCAGTCGGCCGTACCCTTCGCCGAAACCAGCCTGACCGAAAGCCGATAGAAGCGCGCGAGTTCACCGAGGCGGGCAGCCTGCCTGCGATAGCGCTCGGCAGGCATGACAATCACGATCGGCGCGCGCCGGGTCTCCGGATCGAGCGCAAGCAAGGCCAGCAGCGGGGAAATGTGCTCCTCCGTCTCCCCGGTGCCAATGACGATCGGCGGGCTGCTTTCCTGATCGAAGGGTTCAGTATCCAGGATCGCGTCAATGACCGGCGCCGACCTTCCGGTTTCGCTGAGGAATGGGACAATTTGTGTATCGATGATCGCCGGCAACGCACAGTCGGCGGGATCGATGGAGCCGATGTGGCGCAATGCCGCCAGGCGCGCCGAAACCCGCGTTGGTTTCACCGGCAAAAATGCACGGCGGGAATCGCGCAGCGTCAGTTCGAAGTAGAGAGGGGCACCAGAATCTTCGCTGGGCAATCTGGCGTGGCAGATGAAGCCGTGCGCATGCTGTTCGCTCCGCAGGCTCGACACCAAGTGCTGCTGGTCGTTGAAACTGTCCGCGACATCGGGACGATCGAGCCGCGTCCAGCGTTCGTCGACACGAGTACCAGCACCGCCTCGACGCAGTCTTACCGCGGCAACGTGGTCGTCGGGGTCGTAAAGCCAGCCGGAGACGAGGAGATTTCCTCCATCGGCCTCAAAGGTGTGGTCTGTCCCCATCCGGACGGGATAAGGCAGGCTGGAGACGGTTTCTTTGCCGTCAAAGCTGTTGGCGGCCGCTCGCAGGGACATGAGCACGTCTGGCGCGCCGTGTGAGCGCAGCAGGAGCGACCGGATGTGTTCGGGCGTTTCCAGCGGTCCGGCGATGCGCCTTCGCGGGTGGACCGCGGCATACCTCCAGCCGGCGCGCCCTCGATAGACCAGGCCTTCAATGTCGAGAGCGCGGCCAGCCTGATTGGCCTCGAGCAGACCAACAAAACCTGAGGCGCTATCGGGAGCGTCCGGGCGGGGAAAAACCGCGATGCCGCACTCCTCGACCACCGGTCTCGCGTTGCCTACCAAGGACACCCGACAAGGTCCGGGCACCATGCTGCGGCTCCAGCCCTGCAGGAACGTCGTGCGGTCATGGCTTTCACCGATCAACTCGACGAAACCATCACTTGCGTCGGCAGCCTGCAAAAGGGTCGTGATGGTCAGAAGCCTGCGACGATTAACGTTGCCGACCATCAGAACGTCCACGAGACGGTCAATGACCGCGGCCGACTGAGATCCTGCGGACTCGGTCACGAGCGCGGCTGCTTCCTCCGCAGAGGCAAGTCGGGGCGCAAAGATGTAGCCTGCGCCCGTCTCATCCTCACCGAACCGTATCGTGGTCATGCCCCGGTCCGTGGCCCCTGTCGGCAGGAGTGCCGCGAAGCCGTGCTTGGCCCGTGGTGAGGGCGCGGCCAGTCGCCATTGCGAGACAAACGCGCGTCGCGTGCCCGCTTGATCCCCGTCGACGCCGACCACCACTTCGCCGGCCATGACACGACCGAGGCCGATGATCAGCAAAGTTGTCTCGTCAACGCGGCAGCCCAGAACCCTTCCAGAGCGCATCGCCCTGCTCGCCCTTTGCTTGCCTGCTGCGGGGCCGATAACCGGGGAGGATTGTTCTGTAACCAGCACGGCGTAACCTTCCTGCATCAGATCCTGGCAATCAGCGCAAGGCCTGCGCCCGCGGTAAATCCCACAAGAACGAACAGCAGCAGCAGCAGCGGCTTCAACTCGCCGTTCGCACGTTTCTGCAAGGAATTCATGCTCTTCTCCATTCCTGCCACCACCCCATCCAGCCGCATCAGATGGACATCGAGATCATTGAGCCTTTGGCTGATATCCACCCTGAGGCTGTCGACCGCGTCGCTGATACTGGTCAGTCCGATGGTCTCGGTCTCGGACTTGTCGGCATCGATTTGTGACGTGCGCTGCACCGAGCGCTGTGAGACCTGCAACTGCCGCTGCGCTGCCATCAATACGTCGAGCTTGTCCAGCACTTTCGTCAGCGGCGCGGCGATAAGAGCTTCGGCCGCCTGCTCATCTGGCTGTGGAACGCGCAAGGCTTGCTCGGAACCACTTCCATTTCGCGCCACGACGACTAGATCGCTCGCCCGCGACTGGACGGGTTCGGGCAGGGCGATTTCAAATGCGTGCTTGCCATCGCCGATACCGTTGCGCCGCAAGTCGGGACGATTGCGATCGGCAACCGCCTCGGCAATCACCTTTGAATCCAGAAGCACACGGATGGTCAGCCGCTGATCCGGCGCCATCGGGTCGAATGCCCAGCCGAAGATCCGACCCATGTCGATGGCATCCACCCGGCCGTTCATCGGCTTGGCATTGTCCTGTTCGGATGCGGCATCCGGTCTTTCAGCGGGATTAGCCATGGTGTTCTCCTATGCCTGAACCTGCGCGGGTTCGATCTGCTTGAGATAGCGGCGGGCGGTCGTGTCGATGTCGTCGGGTTTGCGCGCGTTTTTGGAGAACTGGCGCAGCAGGTCGGGCGCTTCCAATATGCTACGCATCGCGGCGGCGAGCGCTCGTGCATCGTTTGGTGGAACAGTTAGGCCGGTGACACCGTGCTCGACCATTTCAGCCATTCCCCCGATGTTGCTGGCAATGACCGGCCGGCCCTGAGCCTGGGCTTCCTGAATGACCAGCGGCGCGTTCTCCCACCAGACGGAAGGAACGATGGTGCAGTCGACCGAGGCCACCAGATCACCTATATCTTCGCGCCGATAGGGGCCGCGGGGCTGCACAGATGTTGCCGTTTCTGCGAAGCGGCGATCGATCTCGTCGACAAAAGCCTGACTCTGGAAGGGCGCGCCGCCATGGACGCGAAGCTCGAATTCCAGGCCATCGGCCAGTAGCTGGCGCGCAGCGTCGAGCAATATAGTCACCCCTTTCCAGGGGTTGAGATTTCCGAAATATCCGAAGACGGGCCGCCCGCCATCGAGCAGCTCCCTTCGCGCGCCAGCATTTCGGATGGGGATACCATTGGGAATGACGCTGATCGCATCTTCGTCCAGCCCCCATTGCACGAAGCGCTCTCGCAAAAAGGCACTTGGCGCGACGAAGTGGTCGACGGTGCTTAGCAGGGCCTTCAGGTGGCGTTCGCGCAAGGCAAAGCGATCGAGCGGAATGTCCTTGAAGCAGCCATGGCAGCGGTCCGGGCTTGCTTGGTGACAAAGCTCCTTGCTGCCGGTGCGCACCATCAGGCCGTCGTGATGGCAGATGGGGTAGTAGTCATGGAGCGTCATGACGATCTGGCAGTCCGGCAGGGTGCGGCGGACAATGTGCGGGAACTCGGCGCCAAGCAGCAGCAGGTGGTGGAGGTGGACCACATCCGGTCGGAAATCGCGCAGCAACTCCGCTATATCCGGCACCACGCCGTAAAGGTCGATCTGGCTCATGAAGAAGCGGTCGAAGTGCCCCGACCACAGCAGGACCTCGTCTCCTGCCGGACCGATGCCCTGAAAGCTCGTGCCCGGCCTGGCCTCGCGATGGATCTGGTTCGTGGCACCGAGAAACAAGGCCTCGTGTCCTGCGCGCTGGTAGGCACGAAACAAGTCATGAGCGAAGATCTCCGTTCCTCCCGGGTGGAGGGACGGATGGTTGTGGGCGGCCACCAGAATGCGCTTGCTCATCGCCCATTTCCCCGACGCTTGGCCACGATGAAGTCCTGATGGTGCCCGGCATCGGTACCGCGCCAGTGGCCAAGCGATTTCAGAGCGACTGAGAGGCCAGCCCGTTCGAGCGCTTTGTCCAGAAAGCCGTCTTCGAAGCCGATCGCGGCAAGCGGTGGCTGGTTTGGTACGAACCAGAATGGGCTTTCGCCATAGCGGTGGAACGCGAGACGCGGATCGCGCCGCCTGTTTTCGTTTGCCGCAGCGATCCCGTCGATGACGAACGCAGTCATGAACAGGCGGCCCCGGGGTGACAGGACTCTGCGGACCTCCGAGAGGTAGACAAGCACCTCCGCAGGCGGCAGATGAGTGACTACGGACGTCATTATGACGAAGTCGAAATGGGAATCCGGAAAGGGCAGGGCCAAGGCCTTCCCGCTGATCTTGCCGCTCGGATTGTAGAGTTCGTGCGCGACGTCCAGTCGCTGGAAGGCGAAATTGGGGTAAGCGGGCGTGATCGTCCGCTGACACCAGCCAATGCCGCCCTCAACTGGATCGATGCCGTCGTAGCGGCTCGCTTGGGGGTCGAGATACTGCGTGAGCGGCACGGCCATCCGGCCAATGCCACAACCAATGTCGAGCACGCGGCTGTCTTCGCGCAGGCCGCCGATGCGAATAAAGTGACCGAGAAACTCCGCTCCTATCGCGCGAAAATCACCGTCTCCCACGAAGACATTGGTCGAATCCGGTTGCGGCAGAAAACGATTGCCCCGAACGGATTCGATCAACCACCGAACACGGTCCTCATCGATCAGCCGGGGGGGCGGCGCGGGGGGCTGCATGAGTGCCGCTTGCGTCATGCTGCGTTCCTTTCCTCGACGTTTCTACCCGCTGCCGAAGGGCGATCCGGGTCGCTACCGAACTGGCTGCTGGCCATCAGTTCGGTGATGTCGTCCTCCCAACGCTGCGTGTGCAGCCATGAATTATATTGGCTCGCAACGCCGCGCATGTAGTCCTGGCTGCGGCGGATCGAGCGACGCTCGAAATGATAGAGGCACGCTGCCGGCTCATAGGCTATCTGGAGCCCAAGGCGGCGGATCTTGAGGCACAGGTCGCTGTCCTCGTAGTCGCCGATCACGTAGTCCTCGGTGTAACCGCCAACGCGCTCGTAGGTGTTCCTGCGGGTCACGAGGCAAGCGCCGGTGACGCCAGGAACGTTGCGGGCGCGTTGCGCCGGCGCGTAGTCGCCGGGCATCCCCTTGTGGAAGTGGTGGTTCAACCAGACCCCGCGCTGGTCGCGGGCGAAGTAGAGCCCGGCATGCTGCAGCGATCCGTCTTCGAAAATCAGCTTCGGTCCGATGGCCCCAAGGTCCTGCCTTTCCAACAACTGACGCGACAGGACCCGGAGCCAGCCTGGCGCGCACGGCACGACATCCGAATTGAGCATCACCAGTATGGCGCCGCGTGCAAAACGTGCGCCGGCATTGCAAGCACGGGCATAGCCTCCGTTGCGATTCATGACCACCAACTTCATCGGTAGCCCGTGCAGCAGGTGCAAGCCACCCAGAAGGTGCTCCGTCTCATCCTGGATTTCCGGTGAATCAAGGACGAAGATGATCTCCGCATTGGCGACGAGCCACGGGTCGGTGGCCATTCCCGACAACTGGAAGCGCAGGAAATCAAGCACCTTGTAGAGGGGCACGACGATCGAAACGAGGGGTGTGGTTTCCGACGGGCTGTAGTCCTTTGTGCTGTCGACCTCTATCGCTTTGCCCAGTCGCCGCTCTACGTCCTGCAAGGCGGGAGCAAGGATTGTACGGAAAGCGCGGTCGACGGCATGTTGCGGTGGCACGGCGCGCAGGATGTGGTTTCGTTGTATAGTCGGCTCGAAAGCCTGTGGCTTCGGTACAAGAGGCCTCACCGCTCCCGAGGCAAGGCGCATCTGAAATCGTGGCTGCAGAAGCGGCCCGGGGGATTCCGCCAGCGGGACCCACGCAATGAAACCGGTCACATCGGTCTTGCTCTTCGCATCCTTGCCTTGCGCCCACGCGGGAAATTCGTAGCTGTTTGCGTCGAGCGGCACCGCCGTGCCGTCCTCTTTGACGTAGTCGATGCCGGCGAACACGGTTGATGGCGCATGGAACCAGCCGCCAGCCAGCAGACCGTCATCGAGCGCCAGGGCGAGATCGACCTCCCCGGACGGGTGCATGGACGACTTGGCGATCCTGCTTGTTGCCAGTGGTGCGCGGACTTGGAGGTCGATCGCCGTGGCGGCTCCGCTTTGCGGCAACGTCGCGAGTCGCCGGACGATCATTTCGCGCAGTTCCTCCGCCGCACGGTTCTTGTCCCACCACCTCTGGAGGCTGGGATGGCGAGGCTTGCCGTCGACAACCTGGCGGATGGCGATGCCGTTCTTGCTCACGAGGACGATCAGAAAGGGAGTGGAAGGGAAAGGCGCCTCCGCGATGAAATGACACGAGTGCAGGCTGTGTTTCGCGTTGCGTCCGATAACCGGCCTTACGGCCATGCGTGTGATCGAAGCCGGCCCGATCGCATAGATCGCTGTGATCTCGCCCAGATCCGGATTGATGGCCGTCTCGATTAAGTGGCACCCTTGCGCTACCGGGCACACGATGCTGGCGGCCTGCGGTTCAGGTACGAGCGCGTGAAGGGCGTCTTCAACCACCATGCTGAAAAGCTGATCGCCGGCAATGCGGAAGGCGCTTCGCCACACAGTCAGTAGGTTGTTGACGAATTTGATACGGGCTTCTGGCGCAAGATTGGCGAACAAGGCCTCCACATCGAGAGGCGCTAGCGCGCGCGCAGGCTGCATTACGATGGTATCGAACGTGTCGCCGTCTTCGGTGCAAATGCCCACAGTCGCCGGCTGCTTTCCTGGCCGCATCGCCCAGAACATGCGTTGGCGTCCATTGGCAAGCGGAAGCATCATGCTGACAAGCGGTATCGGCGACTGGTCCATGGACAACAGGCACCTTGTGGCGGCGGGGAGGGCTGCGGGGAGGTCCCAGACAAGGACGGCAAGCTCTGTGCCGAGCCGAAAGATCCTTGCGCTCCTGAAAACGCCAGTGGCGTCTATCGCATCGTCGAACGTCACACGCTATCCTTCTGAATCGAATAGCGCGCCCCACGGGAGGAGGCAGGGCGCGCCGAGCTCAGGCTCAGTGAACAGTGAAATAGTGGTCGGGATTGGCCTGGATGTCGTCGGCGTCGGCATTTACCAATGTGAGCGTATCGCCATGGCCGAGATCCACGACGACATTGCCGCCAACCTGCGTGACGCGCGAGGCCAGGTCTTCGGGCGAAGACACGTCGAGGCCATTGATGCCCTTCGATATCTGCAGCAGATCCTCGCCCGCGGTAAAGTCAAGAATGACGTCATTCCCGCCGCCGCCGTCGAAGACGAAGATGTCATGGCCGGCACCGCCAGCAAGGGTGTCGTTACCGTCCCCGCCGTCAATGATGTCGTGACCATCACCACCATAAAGTACGTCCTTGCCCTTGCCGCCGGACAAAAGGTCGCTTCCCTGTCCGCCGAACAGGATATCGCTTCCCTTGTCGCCGTAGAGAAGGTCATCACCCCAGCCGCCGACGAGGGTGTCGTCGCCGTTTTCACCGTTCAGCAAGTCGCTGCCTTCGCCGCCGAACAGGGAGTCATTTCCCTTTCCGCCGAACAGCAGGTCATCACCGTCATCACCGAACACGATGTCGTGCCCGTTGCCGCCGCTCACGAAATCATCGCCCCCATGGGCGCGAATGAAATCGCTGAAGCGGGAGCCGAACAGGGCGTCGTCGTATGCGCCGCCTTCCAATGTGGCCATCTGCCTCTCCTTTATCAGGTTTCTATGAACGCGTTTTCGGCGCAAGGGGCGACGATCGCGCGTCTGGACTGTGCATTGCAACAAAGAACAACGCAAGCATCTAAAGGAGAGAATGTGCTCAATCTTGGGAAATAAATTTCCCGATCTGGTTCTTAATGGTACATTATTTCGGCAATTACAAGTTTTATGAAGTAAAGTCCATCTATTTTATTTGCAAATAACTTCAAAAATTGAAACACTTTGCATAAGAAATCTCTCGATTTCGATTCCGCGTGCTAGTCTTCCCTGAAGGCGCGATTGAAACTCTCGACGGCGGGAGAGGTGAGGTAATCGATTGCAAGGCGTGACTTGTGGATAATCAACACCTCCGCGGGCATGCCGGGGTAGAGGCGGACATCGGGATTTGCCTTGAGCGATGCCGCGTCGAGTTTGGCGCGCGCGACGAAGAACGCGGTGTTTGACTTTTCATCTACGGACTGGTCTGCGGCGACATAAGTTATGGCGCCTTCCATTGGCAGGCGGGAGCGCTGATTATAGGCCGTCAACCGGATTTGCGTCCGGGAGCCGATGGCGATGCTGTCGATGTCACGAGGATTGACGCGCATCTCGATCAATAGGGGCTCATTTTCCGGAACGATCTCAAGCAACGGCTGACCGGGCGTGACCGCGCTGCCAGGGGTGCGCAGCCAGATGTCACTGATGATACCGTCCTGCGGAGAGCGGATCTCAAGGCGCCGCAGCACATCCTTCGAGGTGGTGATCTGCTCTTCGACATCCGCGAGCTCGACACGTGTCGTCGTGATTTCGCCCGCAATCGTCGACTGAAACTCGCTTTCGATTCCGATCATCGCGAGTTGCGCGCCAGCTCTGGCTTTTTCTGCCCGGGCCTTGTCGCCGACGAGTTCGCTCCGTTCCCGCGCAAGCTCGCTGAGCCGGGACTCGATCTCGATGAGTTGCGTGCGCGAAAAGGCACCCTTTTTCACCAATGTTGATATCGCCGTCCGCTGCTCGTCGATAAGGTTGATTTGCTGGTCCGTCGCCTGGATCTGGATGCCGAGTGACTTCGCTTGTTCGAGGTGCTCCTCGATGGTTTTTTTCTGGACCTCTATGCGCCCCCCCTGGGTCTCGCGCCGCTTCTCGAAAAATATCGTCTCGGCCATCACGGCGTCGTCGATCGCGGCGTCCCGGGCGTCGTCGAAATCCTGTGGAAAACTGATCCGGGGCGCGCCGGCCTGCTCGGCCTTCAGTCGCGCCAGTTTCGCGATAAGGCCAATGCGCCGAATCTGGAGCGACCGCAGGCCGGAACGGGCTCGCGTATCCTCCAACTCGATCAGGGGCTGCCCGGCAGCGACCTTGTCGCCCTCCTGAACGAGCAGCCGGCTCATCACGCCGCCTTCAAAATGGCTGATGGTCTTTCTCTTTGAATCGACGATGACCGTTCCGTTGGCGACCGTCGCGCTGCTGAGTTCGGTCGAAAACGCCCAGGCAAAGAATCCACCGAAGGACACCAGGATCGTGGCGATGCCCGCGATGACAAGACGGCGGAGCGGCGAGCGGGTATCAGGTTGGTCGAATTCCAAGCGCGAGGGGCCGACCGGCTGATCAAATGGCAGGCGGCGCTCGGTAAGAGCGGGGCGGACCGCAAGAGGCTTCTTCTCCGTCATTTCGCGGCCACCTCGCGGCGCGCCTCGCCCGGCATTGTCGCCGGAATCACGTCCGCTCGCGGCCCGAACTGTGTGACGCGGCCGTTTTCAAGCACGAGCAGCTTGTCGGCGACTTGCATGATGGCTGGCCTGTGAGCGATTATTATGACGATCGCGCCGTCGCCGCGAGCGTGCTGGATCGCGCGGATGAGGGCCTGCTCGCCAATGGCGTCGAGGTTTGCATTCGGCTCGTCGAGCACGATGAGGCGAGGCCTGTTGTAGAGGCAGCGGGCCAACGCTATGCGCTGCCGCTGCCCTCCGGAAAGGGTGAGGTGTCCGTCGCCGACGGGCGTGTCGTAACCGAGTTGTAGGCGTCCGATCATGTCGTGGATGTCGGCCAGTCGCGCCGCCTCCAGCACTTTATATGGATCGCTTTCGGCCATCCGCCCGATGTTCTCTCGAATCGTGCCTTCCAAAAGCGACACGGATTGCGGCAGATATCCGACCACTTGGCCGAACGAGCTGCGCTCCCAGAGATAGGTGTTGTTGCCGTCAAGGAAGACGCCGCCGGACGTGGGACGCAAGATTCCGACCAGCAGGCGCGCGAGGGTCGATTTGCCTGCCGCGGAAGGACCGACGACACCCAGGACTTCGCCCGGCGAGAGGGAGAAAGAAATGCCCTTTATGATTGGCACATCCAGGCCCGGGGCTGCGTAAACCAGCTTGTCGACCACGAGGTCGCCCGACGAATGCGGCGTGGGCATCGTTTGACGGATCGCAAGGTCCGCCTTGAGGGTTGCCTCAAGGCGACGCCAGCCCGCGATCGCCAGAACCCACTGCCGCCAATTGTCGATGATCGAATCGAAGGGTATCAGGAGGCGTCCCACAAGAATGCTCGATGCCATCATCGCGCCGGGCGTGATTGCCTGCTCCAGCACCAGAAACGCTCCGGCAGCCAGAGTGACGATCTGAATGGAGTAGCGCAGGCTGCGGGTGATGGACGACATCGCCTTGCTCCTGCTCCCACTCGTTTCAAAGGCGCCGAGGGCTTGCATTTGCAGGGTGCGCCAACGATTCGCCAGGGCCGGCAGCATACCCATAGCCTCGATGGCCTCGGCATGTCGCAGCGATGCGCCAATCTTTGACACGGCTTCGATATTTGTCTGGTTCGCTTCCTTGGTGAGTTGGCGGGTCAACATGTCCGTGACCAGGCCGCCGCAAAGCAGCATTGCCGCGGATACCGCTCCGATCAGGCCGAAAAGCGGATGCAAAATGAAAAGGGCGCCGAGGAAGATCGGGGACCAGGCCGCGTCGAGCGGCGCGGTCACCGCCGAAGAGGTCAAAAAGCTTCGCAAATCTGCGATGTCGCGAAGCGACTGGGTCGCCCGCGCCAATCCCTGGTCAACCGAGGCTTGAACGGCGGCGGTCAGGACTGGCATGTTTAAACGGCGCACGAGCGCGCCACCGATGACTTGGAAAGAGAGGGCGCGGATGAATTCCAGAACACCGAGCACCACAAGGGCGCCGATCGCCAAGATCGTGAGCATGACGAGCGTGTCCATACTCTGACTATTGAGCACCCTGTCATGAACTTGCAGCATAAAGAGGGGCATCGTGAGTTGTAGCAAATTGAGACACACGCTGAGCGCAGCCGCATACAGTAACCCGGCGAGGAATACACGCTTTGCTTGCGATATCAGCAATCCCGGGTTGGTTTGATCTTTGCCTCCCAAAATTTGGCTCTTGCTTCTTGTCTCATTTTGAACAGTATCACGCATGGCAATTTGCCTTGAGTTAACGTTAGAGCCATCTTCTGGAGGGCAGAAGCGGTTATAACTGGTCGGAAGTGTAGTATTGCTTTTGCCAATCTGGCACAGAAGGGAGGGCTTGTGCAAGCTCGGGGTAATCCGGCGTGATGGGGATATTTGAAGATTACTTCAACTTTTGAAGTATTTTTCCGAAATGGAGCGTGAAGTGAAAGAAAATAATGTGCTCAGTCCGTCCAATCTGAATGATGATCTGGGGACTCGAAATAAGGGGCAGGCAGCACATGCAGACCCCGGCTATCCTCAGGATGCCGAGTTTGGTGACCTCCGGCAGATTACATATTTCGAGCTTGCGCGCCTCATGGAGCGGGCAAGCCGACGGTTTTCGGGCCTCATTCGGGCGGAGCTGACGAAACTTCGTGTCGATGACGTCGGGCCGGCACAGGCGATGATTCTGCTGGCAATCGGCGACTCGGAGCTCTCGGTGGCCGAACTGCTGGATCGCGGGCATTATGTTGGTTCCAATGTTTCCTACTATCTGAAGCAGCTTGCCGACGGCGATTACATTGACCGCGTGGCCTCCCAGCGCGACAAGCGGTCCGCACGCATCAAGCTGACAGAAAAGGGGCGGCAACTGAGGGCAAGTCTCCGCGACGCGGCCATGACTTATGAGCGCGCGGTAAACCGTGGCGACCAGGACCAGCGGATGCTCGAGACGGCTTTCCAGACACTGCACCAGCTCGAACTGGCCTGGGGCACGGCTTCACGGTACGGCGTCTAAGCGGTGGGCCCGGCAATGGCGGACTAGGCGCGATGCACGTGGCGTTTGTACACCGGCGGGGCTTCGGCCAATTCGCGGCCTTGGCCGCCCAGCTCGCGCAGGCCGGAAATGAGGTAAGCCTCATCACCGAAACCATAGATCAGAAGATCCCGGCAGTTCGCGTCGTTCGACATCGAGCGGAATCCGGCCCGCGCGCAAATCCACACATGGCCCGGCACATGGGTACTCCCGATCATCACGCGCGTATAGGCCATCGCGTCGCCGAAACGTTCGATGCGATGGCGCGGCAGGGGCTGGTGCCCGACATTGTCGTCGGGCACATCGGCTGGGGCAGCATGATGTTCTTGAAGGACGTACTGCCGCGGGTGCCCGCGTTGGGATATTGCGAGTTCTTCTACCGGTCGGAAGGGGCGGACATAGGGTTCGCCCCCGACGATCAACCCGATCTGGAGACGCGCAAAAGGCTGCGGCTGCGCAACATCGCGCAGCTCTTGTCCCTTGAGGCCATTGAGGCCGGCATCAGCCCCACCCATTGGCAGAGAAGTCTTTACCCCGCCGACGCCCAGGGGCGCATTTCGGTGTGTCACGAGGGCATCGATACGGCGCGGTTTCGACCTGACCCGACAACGTCGGTCAAGCTTTCGGACGGACGTGTACTCAGGGCTGGTGGTCCTCCAATTGTCACCTTTGTGGCGCGCGACCTTGAGCCATACCGCGGATTCCCGCAGGTGCTGGAGGCTGCCGCGAAGGTTGTGCGGCAACGTCCCGATGCGTTGTTCGTCTTTGTCGGCGGAGATGGCACGAGCTATGGCGTGCCGCCGCCCGGCGGCGGGGCGTGGAAGGACCACCTCTTGGAATCTCTGGACATACCGCGGGAAAATATCGTCTTTCCCGGCGTGGTGCCGCATTCAGTTTTGCGGCAGCTTTTCCAGATCTCGGCCGCGCACCTTTACCTGACCTATCCGTTCGTTTTGTCTTGGTCGGTGTTGGAGGCAATGGCGTGCGGTGCGCTGATCATTGGATCAGATACCGCGCCTGTGCGGGAGGTTATCCGAACCGGCCGCAACGGCCTGTTGGTGCCATTCTTCGACGCGGATGCACTCGCCGAAGCCATTCTCGATGCCCTGAGGAGCCCGGAGCACCATGTCGGGATGCGTGCCGCGGCGCGCCGGACAGTCGAGCGTCGCTTCAGACTGAGGGACTGCCTGGATCGCCAACAAAATATCCTTGAAAGAATGAGTGGGAAATCGCTTATCCGCGAAGGAGCGGTAAAATGACAATTTATTACTTCAATTTTTAAAGTATATATGAAATATTGGTTCCTGTTTTTATTTGATTTTTCTTATTGTGCGTTGCAATAATAGTTGCTAGGTTCTCCTGGGGTGATGCCGGATTATTTGAACTAACAGAAGAGGCGATGCGTGCAAGATACGATATCTTCCAGCATAGGGCGGCGAATAGCGGCAAAAAAACTGGTGGCGGCTTCGGACCGGGACCGGTCGTGCTTCGAGGGAAGCGATATAGAGCATCTGGTCACCTACCTCGAAATGGATGGGCGCCCTCAGGCGACCCTGCAGAACGCCTTTCCGTTAATCGCCATCGCCTTTTCCGATGAGGGCGAGGTGGATCTGCAAGAGCGCCTGGCGCTGCTGGGGTCGCTGGGTACTGTGCCCGCAGTTCCCCTTCAGCGGCTTGATCCCGCCAACAAGTCAGACAGCCTTGCGCTTCTGCGAACGCTGGCGGAGGGCGGCGTGGGCCGGCTCGCCCGATACAGCACATCGATCACCTCGGAGCTGTCAATTCTGCGGCGGGAACGCGAGACGCTGCTGGAAAACTACCGGGCTCTTGAAGATGCGTTCCAGGCGCGAAGCTGGGAGCCGGTTTCAGAGGCATTTTCCCACGATCCCTATGCGGACCCAAAGGATGAAGGGATCGGTCAACTGCTCGCCAACGCCTTTGTCGAACAACTGCTGCCGGTGTCCAGCCTCGGCGTGGTGGGACTCGCGCTTCACCTGCATTCCGTACCGAAAGCCAGTGGAGAGCTCGTCGTTGGATTAAGATATCTTGAAAGCGGGGAGGGCGTGGCCGAGTGGATCGTGCCCTACGCGCAACTCGTCCCCAATTGGAACTTCTTCTCCTTGCCGCGGGCCTGCGGCGGCGCCGCACGGACACTTCGGCTGCGCATATCCGCGACCGGACCCGAGACCGTCGGCCTCTCGCTTGGCTATCCGATCGCCGGCGAGCGCTATTCGGCCCGGTCGGAACTTCCCCATCCGGATCTCGACCTGCGCCCGCTGGCGTTCAAGGTATTCACGGGACTGCCCGGGGTGAAGCCCGCCAGCACACCCAACATGATTGCGCTGAGTAGCCTGCTCGAGGGGCAGTACATCGTCGATTATCGCCTGGCGGTCGACACGTTGAGCCAGATCGCGGACGTTTCCGTCACGCCCATCGTCCCGGAATTCCAGACGGTGCGCTTCCTCGAGCATGAGCATGCCATCGTCTGCCATCCGTTGGCGAGCGGTATCTCGGCGGGCGCGGTCAGTCGCGCTGTCGAGCCCGGAACGATATCCTTCTCGGCAAGTGCCGTTATCGATCATCCGAAAGGTGAGCCGGCGGCGGTCAGCTTCCTGCTTGCCCCGGCGAATTCGAATGCGCGTTCCGAAGTGGCCGAGCTTGCGCGAAAGGGCACGGCCAAGCCATCGGCATTCTTCAGCGGGTGGCGCGAAGTCACCGCAAATCAGGTCGTCAACATCAACATCCAGCTGGACGAGCCTGTGCGCGGCCCGATGGATCTGATGGTCCTCAGCCGCGCAGTCACGGATTCGGTCGATTTCTCCTGGCTCAAGGTGTCCGGCTTCAGGCTGGTCAAGCAATCGACGGAGGCCGCCGATGTCCGGTAACCGGGAGCTCGCTGACCTCGTCGCAGTGGCCATGCCCCTCTACGGTCACGCAGCACTCGCGCTTGAGGCGATCGAGTCCGTACTTGCCTCGAATGATAGCGGCTGCCGCCTCGTCATTGTCATCTCGGTCGACGGCGATCCACGGCACGAGACGTTCGATCAACTGTTGCTCTACGCCGCGGCCCATCCTTCCGTCCATGTTGTGTTCGGCCAGAATGCGGGGCCGGGCGGAGCACGCAATCGCGCTATCGAATTCGTCCTCGAGCGCTTTCCCGAGGCAAAGGCCGTCTATTTCCTCGATGCTGACAATCGCGTTCTTCCCGGCACAATCGAGACGCTTTACCGGCAACTCCTCTCCAGTGGTTGCGGGTGGGTCTACACCAATATCGATACATTTTCGGTAAGCTGGCGCGCCCACTACGGCAACCGCTATTCGCGGCTGGCCCACTGCATCACCGATAATATCTGCGATACGGGCTCGATGATCTCGATCGATGTTTTTCAGGAAGGCGTCCGCTTCAACGACGATAGGCAGAACGGCTTTGAGGATTGGGAGTTCTGGCTGTCCTGCATCGAGCATGGTTTCGTCGGCACGCCCTGCCACGACACGGTCTTCGAATACAGGCTGAGGGCCGAGAGCCGCTTCAAGGAGGCGAACCGAGACCGCGCCACGTCGGTAAGCTTCCTGCGCAAGCGCCATATGCCGCTGTTCCAGCGCCCGATGCTGGTCGATTTCGAGCATGAGGAGTGCCCGCGCTACCTGTTTGCGCGAACGGAAGATACGGCAATCTCCTTCTTCACCGATCCCACCAAGCCACCGACGATGCTTCGCCTCGACGACATTATCCCGGCGTTCTGGGCCAACATCGGCGAGCCCGACAATGAGCATTTCCCGCCGTTCCTGGTGGCAGGAAGCGGTGCGGCGCTCGACCTGCTCCGGCGTTCGCGCATGCTGCCGAACGTTCTTGCCCACCTTGAGCGCCTGAGCGAAAACAGCAACGTCGTCTTCGTCCAACTCGCCAACGATGCCGCACAGCGCAGGATCGAGCCGATCGCTCATGGGGCGGGCGGACAAAAAATCGGCCCGACAGACCTCATTTTCCTTTCGACCCGGCTCGTCCAGGACGTGGTCCAGAACAATGCGGTGGACTGGTTTGCTTCGATCGGCAGCCAGCAGGTATGGCCGACATTGACCGTTCTGAAGGTGCGCTTCCCTTTTCCAAGGAGCCTTCCGCGCCGCTCTCTCATTACGCCTCAGCAGGTGATGATCAATTGCGTCAATGCGATTGCCACCAGTCCCCTGCGCGAGACGGCGGGCAGGCGGTGGACCTGGCGTCCGGCACGGCTCGTGCCCTACGCCGAACTGCACAAGGCGCTGCGCAAGGAGGTCGGGGGATCACCGGTCCTGCCGCTCGGGCACAGCGACGGCAAACGGACCGTTGCGCTGCTCGTGCCGAACGCCTCGTTCGGAGGGGCCGAGAAAGTCGTCTATGCGGCCGCCCGAGAATTGAAGGCGGCAGGCTACGAAACCCATCTCTTCGTACTCGGCACGTCCCGGATGGACGTGATCGATGAATTCGATTCCAGCTTCGACTACATTCACTTCTGGGACGAGGGAGTTCCTGCCTGGGGAGGGTCGGGTTCCTTCCTGGGGCAGGACTTTATTGCCGAGGGGCATTCGGTCGACTGGGAGGCGCTGAAGGGACAGCTTTCCGGTTTCGACCTGGTCATCAACAACCACGTGATGGCCGCCCATCCCCTCATCGCGCGACTGCGCTCCGAAGGCACGCGTACCGCCTGCTATCTTCATGTTGTCGACAACACGGCTTTCAAGAGGCCTGCCGGCCAACCCTTCGCGGCGATTGCCCACGAGCATTGCTACGATGCCTTCCTCACATGCTCCGAACAGCTCAAGATCTATCTGCACAGCTACGGTGTCCCGCACGAGAAAGTCTTCGCCGTGGCGAATGGCGCGAGCTTCTCCGTGCCACCCAAGGTCCTTGCCGAGGTTCTGGCGGTCAGACGGATCGAGCGCAAGGACGACCGACTGAGGCTTCTCTACATGGGACGGCTCGATCAGCAGAAGGGGATCGATCGGCTGGCGGCGGCGCTCGCGGAACTGCGGGCCTCCAACGTCCCCTTCGACGCCCGGGCCATCGGAGGGGAAATCCTCGCCGATTCCAGCGTCTCCTGGAGCGAGCGACTGAAGGACCTGGGCGTCGACGTGCGCCCGCCCGTCTTCGCCAGCAAGGATCTGATCAGGGCCCTGGGATGGGCCGACGTTCTCGTCATGCCCTCGCGCTGGGAGGGCGCGCCGTTGATGATCGCCGAGGCGCAGCAGCTTGGCTGCGTGCCCATCGCAACCGCGGTCGGCGCCGTAGACGAGCTCATTTCCAACGGCGAGGACGGTATACTTATCGACGCCGCTTCCGATCCTCAGGTCGTAAGGGAAATGGCTCGTATCATCGGAGATGTTGCGCGCAATCGCGAGAGGCTCGCTCCACTTATGGAGGGCTGCATCAGGACCGCCGCACGCCGGTCATGGGCTTCCTCCTTCTCGGAGTTCATCTCCTGGAGCGATCGATCCGTGAAGAATTCGTCACTGTCGCGCGCCGCGGTCTTTCGCGAGCAGGCGGCGGCAAATCCCGTGGTCGCGGCGATCGGCTGATGCCGGCCCGCTTCTCTGAAACAGAAAGGTTAGTCGAATGCGTCCACGAATTCTCGTGACGGGTATTCCTGGTCACTACACGCGCCTTGCCAATGGCGCCCAGGGCTTGTCCGTCTCCTATGCGGAGCGGCAGAAGCAGCCGGAAACGAAAGAGGAGTTTCTGCAGGAACTGCGCAACATCAGCAACACCGGCAACTACCTTATCGGTGAGGGTGCCCTGCGTGCGCTCGCGCCGCATGCGAAGCAGGTTCCCTTCTGGCATCTCTACAATTTGAGCAAAAGCGGCAGCGGGTTCGATGAGTTCAACGCCAACTTCGACATCTGTGTCTTCACCTGCGCCAACCTGTTGCGCAAGGGGCTTTCCGCAGACGCCGAGGCGGAGGTCCTGAGCCGGCTGAACATGCCTATCGTCATGCTGGGCATCGGCCTGCAAAACCGCAGGGACCTGGAGAACAATCTTCCGGACGGAACCAAGCGGCTCCTGGCCGTCTTGAAAGAGCGTGAGCACTACTTCCTGACGCGCGGCTATGAGTCGGCCGGCTTCCTGAAGGACCAGGGCTTCTCCTTCGTGCGCCCGACCGGTTGCCCTTCGGTCTATTTCATGCCGGACAACATGCGCCGGTCCATGAAGAGGCTGTCGAGCGTGAAGATTGGCAAGGCGCGGACGATCTTTTCAGGCTACCTCGGCGGCAACCAGGATGCGATCCTCGACGCGAATGCGCTTGCCCCGCAGGACACTGCGCCGCAATACGTGGTGCAGGACGAGTTCCTCCACTTCGATATGAAGGTGGAGCCCCAGGATGAGGGGCGCGTCTATGATTCAGCCTCAGGCCTGATGATCGGCGATCTTGCCTATCCCGGCACGGAACGGGAGAAGCAGCGGTTTGAGGTTCGCACCTTCTTTGACACCAACCAGTGGCGCGCCTGGGCTTCGTCGATGGACTTCAACCTTGGCCGACGTTTCCACGGATCGATCATCGCCATGCAGGCGGCCGTGCCGAGCCTCATGGTGGCCGTGGACGACCGCATGCGCGAGATGCTCGGCTTCACCGGGCTGCCCGCCGTCGACGTCACCGAGATCGACAAGGCGGAGAACCGCGCCGAGTTCGTCGCCGATCATCTGGCAAAACTCAACACGACCGAACTTGTCGACCGGTATTCCGACCGCGAACGCGCCTTCCGCACGACGCTTCGTGAAATTGGCATCGCGAATTAACGGCCCGAAGGCCTCCATTTATCGGTTCAGAGGATAGTTATGCGTATTTTGCTAACGGGAATTCCGTCTTATCTGCAGAGAACGATTGCTCAGGTTTCAGGCACGACTGTCGTCCATCGGCCTTATTTTGACGAAGCCAGCACCAAGAAGGACCTGATATCCCAGGTCAGGCGGATCGCCAATACCGGCAACTACCTGATCGGCGAGGGCGCGGCCGAAAGCCTGCGCGGCCATGACGTCACCTATCTCCCCTTCTGGCACCTCGCCAACAACCGCGGATCGGAAGACCTCTACGAGCGCGTCAACCGCGAGTTCGATATTTGCGTTTTTGCCTCCGCCAACCTTTTGCGACCCGGCTACTCCGCGGACCTGGAAGCCGAAATCTTCGCCAAGCTGAAGATGCCGGTCGTGGTGATGGGCATCGGCATCCAGCGCAAGGAGGGTCTCAAGGAGCTGCTGCCGGCCGGTACGCTCCAGTTCCTGGATGTCTTGAGGAAAAAGGAGAGCTTCTTCCTTACCCGCGGCTATTTCACTGCCGAGTTTCTCAGGGAACAGGGCATGAAGTTCGTCAAGCCCACGGGCTGCCCGTCGCTCTATTTCGCCCCCAACGAGATGAAGCGGTCACTTTCCGCGCTTGCCAATCCGGGATTGGCAGAAGCCCAGAAGATCGCTTTCGGCGGCTATCTCGGCAGTGTTGCCGATACGATCGTCGACGCGCATGCTTTGCTTAAACCCGACAGTGTCGCGAGCTATGTGGTCCAGGACGAGGTGGTTGCCTACAACCTCTCTCTGACCGGCGACGACAATGACATTGTCTATGACCGGGCGAGCGGACGCATCACTGGCGCGACCGAATACAAACATTCGGAAAAATGGCAGCGGAAATCCGAGCTGCTGGTCTATTTCGACACCAATCAGTGGCGGGGCGCGATGTCCTCACGCGATCTCTGCTTCGGCCGCCGTTTCCACGGCTGCATCATCGGTATGCAGGCCGGCACACCCGCGCTGATGATCGCGGTCGACGACCGGATGCGGGAAATGCTGGAGTTCATCGGCTTCCCCTATATGGAAGCGGCGACCTGGAACCGGGAGACGGACAAGCGCGCATATCTGTCGAATTTCCTCGCCAAGATAGACACGCAAGCCGTGATCGATCGCTATTCCGCATGCGAGGCGAATTTCCGAACTGCTCTGGGGCAGATTGGACTTTGAGAGGATGAAAGCGGTGGCGCGAACCCGCGCGCGCCTCGCTTGCGCGATGGCAGCGCTCTGGGCCTTTGCCCCGGCGCCGCCGGCGGATGCAGACGAAGTGTTCCCCGATCGCGTCGGCATTAACCGGGTAAACCTCGCCTGGATTTCCCGCGCCGATCAAGAGCGCGTGCTGAAGGAAATTGCGGCAAGCGGCATCACCCATGTCCGGCTTTCGCTGTCGAGACCGGTTGAAAAGAGCATCGAAGCGCTGGAAATGGCGGACCGACTGGGGCTGAAAATCCTTCTCGAGATCCAGCTCGGCAACAAGGATTACTATCCGGCGGAGGTGCGGCCTCGCGCCGGCTTCGGCCGCATCTGGGATGTCCGGCGGCTTTCGGATCTTGACCCCGATCTTTACCGCACGCACCTGCGGTCGGTGCTTCGCCGCATTGACGGCATGGGCATCCGTATCGACGCCGTCGAGCCGGGAAACGAAATCAACTACAGCGCCTACAATGGCGACCTGGTCGTATACGAAAAACCTGGGCGGCCGACACCGCGCAGCGTTTCGGAAGTCGCAAATCGCCCGGCCTTCGAGCGCGGGCTCGACGCATATGTCGCCGCCGTCCGGATCACCCGAGAGCAACTGCGGTCGACGGTGCATAGCCGCGGCGCGCTTCTGGTTTCTGCCGGACTTTCCGATGTGGGCATCGGCGAGGCAGACCGTCGCGGCATGGAGCGGCTCGAACCTGGCGAGTTCATTTCACTCCTGCGCAAGCGTGGGATCAATGCGCTTGTCGATGGCTACGGCATTCATGTCTACCCGGGGCGCAAAGACGACGCGGCGCTTGGACGCTACGTGACCACGCTTCTCGGCTTTTGCCGGCCTGAAGGGGAAGGCAAGCCGTGCTGGGTGACCGAATGGGGCATTGCCAATCCCAAGCTTTCCTGTCCGGTCGATGACCGCGACAGGGAGGCGGCTGTCCGTACCGTGCGCCGCAGCTTTACGGAGCTGATGGAGAAGGGAAGGCTGAAAGCGGCCTTCTATTATGACTGGGACACCCAACCGGCCTACAGCGTCTGGCGTTGCGGCGCCTTGAGCCCGGCCGGTATTGCGGCCACCGAACCGGTGAGATGACCGATGTGATCTGTCCCATGCTGTGTTCTCGCTCCGAGCGCGGCCGACCGGGAAGGGCAATCAGATCCTGTGCCGCAGAGCAGGCCCGAAAGCCTCCCTGTCACGAAAACAGCTCCCGGAATAGCAGGGGGCCAGCCTCTTCCTCCGCAAGGGCGGCGTGGTTGGCTGCCTCGCGCAGTGCCTGAAAGTCGGCCTGGTCTCCGACCCTGGTACCGCCAAGCCGCACCGTCACCGATATATGGCGCTCTTGCCCGGCTGTGAAGGTGGTCTCGTCTATACGCGCGCGGATGCGCTCGCAGATGTCTCTGGCGTCTTCCGTTGTTGTGCCTGGCAGATAGATCCCGAGTTCGTCGGTGGCAAGGCGAGCGACGAGATCACCATAGCGCACGCAAGAATGTACGATCCGAACGATGGATTGGAGCAGCGTATCTGCCCATTGCGGGCCATAGCGACGACCGATCTCATCGAAATTGCCGACCCTGAGAACGAGCATGACGCCATCCGGGCTTTCAGCGGTGGTCGGGCGCCTGCGATCTATCGCATGCTCGACCGAGGTCGCAAATGCGTTGGCGCGCAGTGTGCCCGTGACGGGGTCATGCCGCAGCGCATGCTGAAGTTCTTTTTGGGTCTCACGAAGCGCTTCGTTGCGCAGACAAAGCGCAAATTGAAGCGGAAAGCTAAAAGCTGCCGTGATCGACGCCACGGCGGTCAATTCTGCCCAAAGCGGACGGTCGGGAACAAGCAGGCTTGTTACGCAAACGGCTGCGCTCGCCCCAACGGCGCAGGCAAGCGCCCCGAGCGCGGCCATCTTGATATGGGGGACGATTGCGGCGTGGCGAAATTGCAGAGTCATCGGTAAACGGAGCTTTTGCACGGGTCGCTATCTTTGAGGCATCTGTGACAATTTCAGGTGAAAAAATCCGATGGCATTTTAGCAATGGTCCACGCAAAACTTGACCTTCACGCCCACCAGATTGCGGGCCTGCGAGAACCAGGGCATGCGATCAAAGATCTCGAACGGCCGCCAGCCCTTGGTCGGCTCGACGCAGACAAAAACGAGTGTCCGATGCTCATCAGCGGGAAGGGGCCGCCGATCTGATGCATGACGTCACGCTCGGCGCCGCGCGGCTCTGCAGAAGGTATCGGTGGGGACGAGGCTGCCTGGAAACGACTTGTTGGAATGCGTCATCAGGAGCCGGTCGCGGTTCGCGCAGGTGTGTGCGGGGATGCCGTTTCCTCGCAATTGGAACAATACGGCGCACCGCGGATTGAATTCGAACCAACAAGGAGGAAGGCCCATGTCAATCCCCGTCAATCCAGGCCCCGATATCCCGAGTCCCATCCCACCTGTCCCACCGCTCGGGCAGCCGGATCCGAGCCCTGACGAACCTGAGCCGGGCCCCCTGCCAGACGACACTCCTGAGCCTGGCCCCGATCTACCAACTATTCGAAAACTGCGTCGGTTGTAGGAAGAACCAGGTGGGTCGGCGAGTATGTGAGGTCATGGCGAACCGCGACTTGGGGCATTAGAGGTTAACCGGTGCGCATGATTTGGGCGAGGCGTTCTGGCGGGAGACTTCCGCTGGTGTTTTGTAGCCGAGGCATTTGCGTGAGCGTCATGCGCCCGGCGGTCACCCTCGACAAAACCTCGATCCGCTGCAGATCGCGCTCGCTCATCGCAATCGATCCCATCCGCAATCTCCCAGGTCATCAAAACCCGGGGAGAGTGACATTCCAACTTTGCAGGATCAGGACACTTCAACTTTGCGGCTACACTCGCTCATCGCATAAGATAGCTTATGGAACTCCGGCAAGGTCCGAGTGGAGCTTGCTTGCCGATATCACCGCGCCGGTGTCGATCGCAAGCTGCGCACAGCTGTCGCGGATTCAACTCGCCCCACCCAGTTCTTCCGCCCGCTCGCGTTTGGCGCAGACCTCGTCATCCATTCGCTGACCAATGTTGCTCGCCCAACTTCCAGAAATTCGGACATCTGCAACTTTCGATCGGTCTGGAGGACGCCGCGGTGCGGGCCTTGATCGTATCGGGAATCCTCATGATGAAGCTCGCCAGCACGTGATCTGCCTCGGGCAGCAGATTGAGCAAACTGCACTGCTCTTTGGTCGATCTGTCTGGTTCCTGCAGAGCAATCCGCATCCCATGCTTAGCCTCATGGACTTCACTGGAGGATCTTATGACCGTTTACAATATCGCTCTCATCGGGTTTGGCGGCGTCAATCGTGCCCTGGCAGAACTCATTGCCGCGAAGAGCCAGCTCTGGGAGCGCGAGCTCGGCTTCCGCCTGAATATCGTCGCAGTGAGCGACCTCTATCTTGGCTCGGTTGTTTCTCCGAACGGGCTTGATGCCAAGACCCTGATAGAGGCGAAGTTCGAAAAGGGTGGCTTTGGACAGCTTTCCGGCGGAAATGCTGAAGCCGACAACGAAACCATCATCAAGATGGCACCTGCGGACATTATCGTCGAAGCAACCTTCACCAATCCCACGGACGGCGAACCCGCCGTCTCGCATTGCCGCTGGGCGCTTGAGACCGGCAAGCACGTTGTCACCACCAACAAAGGCCCCGTTGCCATCGCTGCCCAAGCGCTTAAGGCACTCGCGACAGCCAACGGCGTGCGCTTCGAGTACGAGGGCGCCGTGATGAGCGGCACGCCTGTTATTCGCATGGCGCAGAAGACGCTTGCCGGCGCCGAGTTGAAGGGTTTCGAAGGGATCCTCAACGGCACGTCCAACTTCGTCCTCGGTCGCATGGAAAGCGGTCTGGATTTCGCTTCCGCCGTGAAGGAAGCCCAAGAACTCGGCTATGCCGAGGCCGACCCGACTGCGGACGTGGAAGGTTTCGACGTTCGCTTGAAGGTCGTTATCCTTGCAAACGAGCTGCTTGGCGCAAAACTTAAGCCGGAAGACGTTACCTGCAAGGGCATTTCCGGTCTGTCACTCTCCGACATCGAGCAAGCCGCCAAGGCAGGCAGCCGCTGGAAGCTGGTTGGATCGGCTGTCCGCAATGACGACGGCAGCGTGACCGGCAGTGTTGCACCGAGGCGGCTTGGCCTCGATCATCCCCTCGCAGGCGTCAACGGTGCCACCAATGCAGTATCGCTCGACACGGAACTTCTCGGCGCCGTGACAATCACCGGACCTGGCGCCGGTCGCATCGAGACCGCCTACGCTCTTCTTTCCGACATTGTTGCCATTCATTCGGCCGGTGCCCCGGTCATCGCCGCGGAGGCTGCATGATGCACAATCTTGCACTCACCCAAACGACGGAACCTGACGAAATTGCCGTTAGAAGCCCGTTCGACGGCACGCTGGTTGGAACGGTCGTGGAAACCTGTGCCGCCGGCGTGAACGGGCTGCTGGAGCGGGCAAGACGCGGGGCACAGATTGCCAGGACGCTGCCGCGTCACATGCGGGCGGCGATCCTTGAAAAGGCCGCTGCTGCCATAGAAACCGGCCGCGAGGACTTCGCGCTCCTCATCGTCAAAGAGGCGGGCAAGACGATTAGGCAGGCCCGCAAAGAGACAACCCGGTGCGTCAATACGCTGAAGCTCTCCGCCGGCGAGGCCAAACGCAATGCCGGCGAAGTCATCCCGTTCGATGCTTACGCAGGCTCGGAGTCTCGCCAGGGGTGGTACACGAGAGAACCGCTCGGCATCATTGCCGCCATCACGCCCTACAACGATCCGCTCAACCTTGTTGCCCACAAGCTTGGCCCGGCAGTTGCCGGCGGCAATGCTGTGCTTTTGAAGCCGTCCGAGCTCACCCCTCTCTCTGCCATCAAGCTCGTCGAGGTCCTGGTCGCAAGCGGCCTGCCCGAGGAAATCATAACGGTTGCAATTGGGGGCGCTGAGCTCGGAAAGGCTCTGGTTGCAGCAAGAGACGTTCGCATGATCTCCTTTACCGGTGGATTTGCCACTGGCGAGGCGATTGCCAAAACCGCGGGCCTCAAGAAACTTGCCATGGACCTTGGCGGCAATGCGCCGGTCATCGTCATGGAAAACTGCAACTTCGATGCAGCTGTCGAGGCTTGCCTATCCGGAGCCTACTGGGCGGCCGGCCAAAATTGCATTGGTACGCAGCGAATTCTGATCCAGCGGCCTATCTATGAGCAATTCAAGACACGGTTCGTCGCAGAGACCAGGGCGCTCCGGACCGGCAATCCCATGGATGAAGACACCGATGTCGGCCCGATGATCTCCGAAAAGGCGGTCGTCCGGGCGGTCGCGATGGTCGAACGGGCGCTTGCCGCCGGTGCGACATTGCTTTGCGGCCACAAGCCGACCGGCAATCTCTATCCGCCGACGGTCCTCGAGAATGTTCCAACGTCCTGTGACATCTGGGGCGAGGAAGTGTTCGCGCCGATCGTCATTCTTCAGCCCTTCGATCGACTGGCGGATGCCATCGATCTGGCAAACAGCCCCGAATACAGCCTTCACGCCGGCGTTTTTACCAATGACCTGGAAGGGGCACTCGAAGCAGCAAGCAAGATCGAGGCGGGTGGCGTCATGATCAACGACTCCTCCGACTACCGGTTCGATGCAATGCCGTTTGGCGGCTTCAAGTATGGAAGCATGGGCCGCGAGGGGGTCCGGTTTGCCTATGAGGACATGACCCAGCCGAAGGTCGTGTGTATCAACCGCCTGAAGCCTTGACGACATGATGAGTTCGCGCTGCGCGATCGCATCAAATGGCAAGATAGAGGAAGGTTCTCTTCGGTCTGGTTCGCTGCGGAACGACGGGGAAAGTCACGCGATGGAACCGGTCATCGTCTTGAATATCCTGCTGTCGATGCGCACGCGGACCAGGGGCATGGTGATCTTGAAGGAACGCTGCATGGATGGTATCGAAGTCAACGTGGATTCGTTGCTCGACCAGCCCGTTGCTCTCGCCACGCCGTTGGCGTCGCTCGCCGGACACAGCAAAGCATCCAACCTTTCCAAAAAGACGGTGTTGGAGAAGAGGAACTTCCGCGACGTCCTCGAAGAGGAAAATGTTCTGACTGAAGCTCAAAGCAAGCAGATTTTTAGAGACGCCGCCGAGTTTGCGAATGTCTCAAACAGTGCGTGCGGTCGAGCGGAGGGGAAGATGGCCGTTTTTACTGAAATATCCGACGAGGACCGAAACTCGGTTGCCGCCGAAACGGCGCAGCAGGCGGAGTGCCGTCCGGCATGAAATACCTTCTCGACCGCGTCGATGAACAAATCCTCTGCGCCCTTAAGGCCAACGCGCGGGCTTCTCACGCCGAGCTGTCAGGTAAGGTCAACCTGTCGCGGAATGCTGTTCGGGTTCGGATAGAACGGCTTGAACGCGAAGGCTTCATCAAGGGATACACGATCGTTACCGGCGATGGCGGCGATCGGGGTCCGCTTACCACCGCATTGATGTTCGTCTACCGCCATGATCGCATGAGGGGTGGCGAAGTCATTCAGGCTTTGCGGGCAATCCCGGAGGTCGTCGCCTGTGACGTGATGACCGGCGATTTTGATCTGCTGGTGCGGGTTGAATCTCCTCAAGCCGATCGCATTCGCCAGATTTGGCAATCGATATCGGAACTGCCCGGCGTGAGGGATACGCTCACCGCATTTGCGCTCTCCTCTGTTATTCGCAAGTGAGCGGTCGGGTTCGAACTCAGCCTGCTTGGACAGCAAAACTGTGGAACACGACGGACGGCGATCAGACCCCGTCGCGCTGGGTGCGCAGATTGACGACAACACGCCGGTTCTGCACCTTGCACGAGCGATCTTCGCAGTCGCGGACTTCGCGGTCCATGCCGTAACCCTTGGCCCACATGCGCCCGGCATCTACGCCCTTTGACGCGAGATACGCCATCGCCGCATCGGCGCGCTTCTGCGACAGCGTCTGCATCGTGGACGCAGAACCGGAATCGTCGGCAAACCCCTGCAGTTTGACCAGCCAATTGGGGTTGCTGTTGAGCCAAGCGGCCTGGTTATCCAGTGTTGCCTTGGCGACGGAGTCCAGCGCGGCCGAATCCTGCGCGAAGTAGATCCGCCGGCCGACATTGAGGATAAAGTCTTCTTCGCTGCCAAGCTTGACGTTCTCGAAACCGGGCGCGGGATCGTTGGTCTGACCGGTCATCGGCACAGCAGCAGGTTCTTCCACGGAGGCGATATGGGTAGTGGTGCAGGCGGTGAGCGCTAAGAGCATGGCCGCGGCGACCAGGCGCGCCGCATATCCGATCGTGACAGGCATCAGGGGGATATTCGTCATTCGACCGGGATTGCTTGGCTAACCTGAGTGGCTTTTTCAGCCTGGTCGGCAATATGCGGCAGGACCTGCACGGCGGTGCCGATAGGGCAACGCTGATAGAGATCGATGGCGTCCTCGTTGAACATGCGGATACACCCGCTCGAGGCGTCCTTGCCGATGCTGCCCGGCTCCAGCGTGCCGTGGAAGCGATAGCCGGTATCGACGCCGTCGCGATGCAGGTACATGGCGCGCGGGCCAAGCGGATTCTTTGGTGATCCTCCGTCGACGAACTCAGGCAGTTCGGGATGGCGCTTGCGCATCTCCGGCGGCGGCGTCCAGCGCGGCCACAGCGATTTTGCGTCGATCGTCGCACGGCCGAACCATTTGAAGCCTTCCTTGCCGACTCCGACGCCGTAGCGGATGGCCGTCTTGTTCTCCATGATCAGGTAGAGAAAATGGTGCCGTGTATCGACCACGACGGTGCCGATCGGCTCGCTGCTGAAATATTTGACAACCTGGCGGCGCCATTGCTTATCAATCCTGGCGAAATTGGTCTTCCTGAACGTCACGCCATTGTCGACGGCCGTGCCGTCAAAATAGGACGCCGCCGCTGCGAATGCCGGTTTGCTGACCGCGCCGGCGCCAAGTAACGCGACGCCGCCAAATACAATATCCCTGCGTGTCCCCACCATCGGCAATATCCCCTCACAAGCCAAGCAGCAACACGCACTAAATCACAATTTTCATTTGCTACAACAGAAATAAATATTTCAAGAGCCAAGTTTTACCCATGGAAATATGATCAGCAGTCCAATTGGTCGATCCTCGGGTCGGCGCCCTAAGCGGAAAGTGGTTCACCTGTTCGTTCGTTGCGGAACCGGGCTATGACGTACTCCCGGGCCCTGGCCCTTTACCGGAGAGGCTGCGACAATAATGCGTCTGGATCTATTGGATGTATTAATGTATGCATCGTGCATGCATTCAATAGATAGGGAGAGTACCGTTATGACAGGTGAATATCCACCACTGCCCCCTGCCCGAACCGGCATGCGCGGCCTGTGCCCCCGCTGCGGGCAAGGGCATCTTTTTGAAGGCTTCCTGACTCTAAAACCGAGTTGCGAGGCATGCGGCCTCGACTATGCGTTTGCCGACCCGGCCGATGGCCCTGCCTTTTTCGTGATCTGCTTTACCTGCGTCCCCGCGATTGCTCTAGCGTGCTGGATCGAGGTCACCTATGAACCGTCGCTCTGGGTGCATCTGTTCACGTCTTTCCCGCTCCTGATGCTGGCATGCCTCCTGCCCCTGCGGCCCTTGAAGGGCTGGCTTGTGAACAGTCAGTATTTCTACAAGGCAGAGGAGGGAAAGATCGACTGGGACTATGTCAGACCCGCAGCCACAAGCGCCACAGTGGAGCAGCCAGCGGTCGCACCGCTGCATTCCACCGACCAGACTCAATTTCCGATCACGTCGAAATCGGGGCTTGCGGCTTGACCGTTAGAAGAAAGTGCCTGCCATTTCCGGCGAACCCTCTAGCGCATGGCCCATGAACTCCAGCGCGCCCTTGAGGGTCTCGCGGCGGATCGGACCTCCGAGACACACGCGCACCGCTTCCTCGGCCGGACCGTCGACGGTAAAAGCATCACTTGCGACAACGCCGATGCCGGACGCGCGCATCTGGGTGCCGAACGTCGCGCGTGTCCATCCGTTCGTCAGAGGAAGCCATATGTTGAAACTGATCGGATCGCTCCTGTAGCTTTTCGGCGGCAGCACTTCGGCTACAAGGGCCTGGCGCGCGGCCGCCTCGGTCCGGATGAAACGGAGAATGCTGTCGGCCGTGCCGTCCTCGATCCAGCGCGTTGCAAGAGCAGCCGAAATTGGCGAGGCCATGACATTCGCGGCGCGCATGGCGCTCACGAAAGGCCACGCCGCCCGGGTGTCGGGCACGACGACATACGCAAGCCGCAGGCCGGCACCGATGCATTTCGCCAATCCGCCGATGTGCCAGGTGAGATCCGGCGCCATCGCGGCAAGCGGCGCCGGACCGTGGAGGGGTATAAACCCGTAAGCGTCATCCTCGACAATCGGAACATGATATTTGCGTGCCACGGCGCAGATTTCCTCCCGCCGCTTCTCCGGTATGGTGAGGGTCATCGGGTTCTGCAGCGTGGGATTGAGATACAGCGCCTTTGGCTTGGCTGCCTTGCAGACATCGGCAAAAGCCGCGGGAATAATCCCCTCCTCGTCCATCGGCAGACCGGTCAGATTGAGGCGGAGCTGGGCCGCAATTGACCGCATTCCGGGATATGTGATGTTTTCCGAGAGCACCATTTCGCCCGGCTTTGCCAGAAGCCCGAAAATTGCCAGAAGTGCGGGATGGGCGCCTGGCGTCACGAAGGTGCGCTCCTGGGAGGGAACCAGGCCTCGACGGCTGAGCCAGGAGGCCGCCGCTTCCTTGTCCATCCCGGCGCCGCCGAACCCCTGATATCGCAGAAGCGGGATCATATTGGCGGCGACAGCCGAGAGCCCTTCCTGCATGCGCGCCAGAAGATCGGGATCCTCCGGCTCCGGCGGCATGTTCATGGAAAAATCCACGACGGATGTGCGTGCGGGATCCGCGGCGGCACTGGAGACGAAGCCGCGCCGCTCTCTTTCCGTCCCGCCGATGACGAAGGTTCCGCGTCCGACGTGGGTCGCGACAAGGCCGCGTTTCTGGGCCTCGACATAACCGCGCGCAACGGTAGTGAAATCGATCGCCAGCCGCTTCGCAAGTTCTCTCTGCGGCGGCAATCTGTCGCCCACCAGCAGCTTTCCGCTTTTTAGATCCATCTCTATGACGTCGGCGATCGCCATATAGCGGGGACCGTTGCTGCGGGAGAGGTCGGGAAGCCAGGTTTTCATGAAAACTCATCGATGTTGAACATTGACTGTATATTGTTGCTTTCCGCGGCTGTCACGCAAAAAGCACCTTATCCGATTGCGGTTAGACTGCGGAAGTGCGTGCGCCCTTCTGCTGGCGGGACCGTGACCGCCGCCGAAGTGGCAAAGAATGTGGTAAAGTTCTCAGACCGGAGATCGAACATTATCTTTCGGGATGACGGTTCCGCGATCAAGGTGACGCCTCGCAAATCAAGGAGCGACCGGTGGAGAAGGACACATCTGCCACGGCCCTGCAGGCGCGAGACCTCATCAAGATCTACCGGATGGGTACGGTGGACGTTCACGCCTTGCGTGGCGTCGACGTCGATCTGCGCGAAGGCGAGCTCGTCGTCCTGTTGGGTCCGTCGGGAAGCGGCAAATCGACCTTGCTCAACATCCTTGGCGGTCTCGACAGGCCGACCAGCGGCAGTGTCATGTTTCGCGATCGCGAAATCGATATGAACAACGAGCGCACGCTCAATCTCTACCGCCGCAACCACGTTGGCTTCGTATTCCAATTCTACAATCTCATTCCCAGCCTGACTGCGCGAGAAAACGTCGCCCTCGTGACCGAGATCGCCAGGGATCCCATGCCGCCGTCCCGGGCGCTGGCCATGGTCGGTCTCGGCGACAGGCTGGATCACTTCCCCGCGCAGCTTTCCGGCGGCGAGCAGCAACGGGTCGCCATCGCCCGCGCGATCGCGAAGCGCCCCGACCTTCTGCTTTGCGACGAGCCGACGGGCGCGCTCGACAGCAAGACCGGAGTTCTTGTCCTCGACGCGATCCTGCGGATCAACCGGGAACTTGGCACGACGACCGCGCTCATCACTCATAACGCAGTCATTGCCGAAATTGCCAATCGCGTGCTCTACTTCGCCGACGGGCGGATCGTCGAAACACGGCTCAATTCCGGTCAGCGCGCCCCCTCCGAACTGGCTTGGTGACGGTGATGACCAGCCTGGACCGAAAGCTTATTCGCGAACTTTGGCGGCTGAGAGCCCAGGTGCTGGCCATCGCGCTCGTGATCGCTTCGGGCACGGCGTTGCTCATCATGGCACTGACGACAATCGAGGCGCTCGAAGAGACGACCGCCGCCTACTACGAACGCACCCGTTTTGCCGATATGTTCGCCGAGGCCAAGCGCGCGCCCGAATATCTCGGACGCGATATCGCGGAAATTCCCGGCGTGAGGATTGCCGAAACGCGTATCGTCGAAGGCGCCATTCTCGACATGCCCGGTTTTTCCGAGCCCGTCGTTGCCCGGTTGATGTCGTTGCCCGAACGGGGCCCTGAGCTTCTGAACGCATTGGTGATCCGGTCGGGGCGCTTGGCCGACCCAACGCGGCCCGACGAGGTGGTAGTTAGCGAACCCTTCGCCGAGGCCCACCGGTTGAAACCCGGCGACAGTTTCGATGCCATATTAAGGGGACGCAAGCGCAACCTGCAGGTCGTGGGCACCGCCCTTAGCCCCGAATACGTATATGCCATCGCCCCCGGAGGCCTTATGCCCGACGACGAGCGCTTCGGAGTGCTGTGGATGGGCCGGGATGCACTGGCGGCGGCCTTCGATCTCAAGGCCTCCTTCAACAGTGTGACACTCAGCCTCCTGCCCGATGCGAACGAAAGGGATGTCATCCGTAGGCTCGATGGTCTGCTTTCCCCTTTCGGCGGCATAGGCGCCTATCTCCGTGCCGACCAAACGTCGAACTGGTTTCTGGAAAGCGAGATCGCGCAACAGAAAAACATGTCACGGATCATGCCGGCCATCTTCCTTGCGGTCGCCGCCTTCCTGACCAACATGGTGATGGCTCGACTGATCCAGACCGAGCGCCGCGAGATCGGGCTCCTGAAGGCTTTCGGCTACGGCAACTGGGCGATCGGCTGGCACTTCGCCAAAATGGTTCTTGTCATCGGCACGATCGGCGTGCTCATGGGCTCGGTTATCGGCGCCTGGCTCGGTCATTGGAACACTGAGCTCTACACGAAATTTTATCGCTTCCCGTTCCTGCTCTATCGTCCCGGTCCGGCGGGCTTCGTGATTGCCGGGGCGATCAGTCTGGGAGCCGCACTGGCCGGCAGCCTGGCGGCGGTGCGGAGTGCCGTCCGGCTTCCGCCCGCGGAGGCCATGCAGCCCCCTTCCCCGCCGATCTACCGGCGCAGCTTCGCGGCGCGCACGGTACTGGCCGGCGCTCTGGACGAACCGTCGCGGATGATCTTGCGGCGCATCATCCGATGGCCGGTGCGGGCGTTTCTCGCCAGTCTCGGCCTGGCCATGTCGGTCGCCGTTCTCATCATGGCGCTCCAATGGGTCGACGCCATCGATTCCCTTGCCGAATCCGTCTTTGAGCGCGCGCAGCATCAGGACGCGACTGTCGCGTTCAGCGACCTTCAACCGATCGGCGCGATCAGGGAATTCGAGCATATGCCGGGCGTCCTGGCGGCGGAACCTTATCGCTTTGTCTCGGCGCGCATCAATAACGGACATCTCATCGAGCGGCAGGGCATTGTTGGCGTGCCGACCGGAGCCATCCTGAGCCCCGTCTTTGACGTCGAGCGCGGACGTTTGGAGGTGCCGCCCGGCGGACTGATGCTTTCTGTCAAACTGGCCGAATTGCTTGAGGTCAAGGCGGGCGACACCGTCGTCGTCGAACTCCTGGAAGGGCGCCAGCCGCGGGTCAGCCTGCCGGTGCTACAGATCTTCGAAACCTATATCGGCAAGCCCGCCTATATGGACATGGCCGCGCTCAACAGGATCGCCGGCGACGGACGCGTCATAAGCGGCATCCACATCCGCGTCGATGCATCAAGCCGCACTGCCCTGCTCACAACGCTCAAGGATACGCCCCATATTGCCGCCGTCCTGTTCCGCCACGCCGCCATCGATACCTTCTACAAGACCATGGGTGAAACGATCTTGATTTTCGTCGGCTTCTTCGTCGCCTTTTCGATGACGCTCTCCGTTGGCGTCACCTATAATTCAATCCGCATAGCGCTCTCCGAACGGGCGCGCGAACTCGCGACCTTGCGCGTCCTCGGTTTCAGCCGATGGGAAATCTCCTACATTTTGCTTGGAGAAGTCGGCCTCCTCACATGGGTTGCCATTCCGCTCGGCGCAGTCATCGGCTTTAGCCTTGCGTGGTACATGACGAGCGCCTTTGAGACGGAATTGTACCGGGTGCCGCTGGTGCTGCGGGATGCGACCTACGGCAAGGCCGCGCTGATTGCTCTTGCGGCGACGCTGGCCTGCGCCGCGATCGTGCGCCGGCGGCTGGACAAGCTAGATCTGATCGCTGTGCTGAAGACAAGGGAGTAACCGGTGAGGGTCGCGAAACGCAGGTTGGTTATATGGGGCGGTCTGCTGGCCGTGCTGGTGGCCGGCATCGCTTACGCCTTGCGGCCGCAGCCCGTTCAGGTGGACCTCACCGCCGCCGGAACCGGCCTTCTGCGCGTCACGATCGATGAGGAAGGCGAAACGCGGGTCCGCGACGTCTACACGCTTCATGCACCCTTGCGAGGCCAAATGCAGCGCATCACCGTCGAGGCGGGGGATGTCGTCGAGGCTGGGAAGACCCAACTGGCACAGATCGAGCCTGCACCACCGGCCTTTCTGGACGTCAGGACCGAAGCGGAGCAGCAAGCGGCGGTGGAGGCGGCGCGTGCCGCGCAGAATCTTGCCGCCGCCGAACTCAACAAGGCGAAGGCTGACCTGACCTTCGCCCACGGGGAACTCGCACGCAACCGTCTGCTGTTGCAGCGCAGAGCGATCCCCCAGCGCACACTGGAAGATGCCGAGCGGGCCCACAGTGTCGCGGAAGCCAATCTTGCCACCGCCGAGGCCGCCCTGAACGTCAGGCAGCACGAACTCGCGCAGGCACAGTCGCGACTGCTGTCGCGCCAGGAAATTCGGAGCCGTAGGGGCCCATGCGAATGCGTGCCGGTGACCGCTCCGGTGAACGGCGTCGTTCTAAGGGTCTTGCGCCGCAGCGAAGGCGTCGTCGAGGGCGGCGCCCCTTTGCTCGAAATCGGTGATCCCGCCGACCTGGAGATTGTCGTCAGTCTGCTTTCGGAGGACGCGGTCAAGATTAGGCCAGGGCAGCGGGCCATCATTACCGGCTGGGGCGGCAAGGAGTTGAAGGCGACCGTCAGACGCATAGAGCCCTTCGGTCAAACCAAGGTTTCCGCACTTGGAATCGAAGAGCAGCGCGTCGACGTCGTCCTGGATTTTGCCGATCCGCCGGAACAGTGGCGACCACTTGGACACGGTTATCGCGTCGATGTGCAGGTCATCCTTTTCGAAGGAGAAGTCCTGCAACTGCCGCTCGGCGCCTTGTTCCGGCAAGGCGACCAATGGGCCGTATTCGTCGCGCAAGAGGCGCGGGCGCGGTTGCGCCCCGTTGTCGTCGGCCACCGAAACAACCTTGCAGTGGAGATTCGAGAGGGGCTTCAGCCGGGTGAAAAGACAATCCTTTATCCCAGCGACCGCATCAAGGACGGCGTAGCGATCGTTGAGCGTTAACGGGATAACCATGGCCTGGCATCCCCCGGCATTTGACTTCAAAGATCGTCTCGACACCGCTTGGGCGCACGACCGGCAGCTGATTTGTGCCGACTGGCTTGTCGCCCCGATTGCCGGATCAAAGCCGGCGAACAATTATGCACTATGATTTGCCCTTCCGCTCACCGAAAGGCTGATGCGGGGGGCGTTGGGGCGCCGAGGGCTTGCCACCTTGCCCTTTGACTTCCCCGGGCGAGCGCGAAGCGGTAAGCCGCTCTGACTCTTCGGTATATCGCTTCTCGCCACTGGTCGGCGCATGTAAGTGGCGTTGGCTGCGGGCGACACGCCCACCTTTGAACAGCATTAACGCAGGCCGCATGTGCGATACCGACGAGGTCGGTTCTTGATATTGGCGCCATATGCCATACCTCTAAAATTATAGCCATGGATCAAACCGTTCCAACCGTTCCGGTTTGGCCCGAACGTTAGCCAGCGTCACTCGTCGGGAGGACGATATGAAGCACCATGAACTTGACCAACTGCTGACCCTTGCCAAGATTGGCCAGGATTTCCCTCAACTCCTGTCGCGCGATAAGCGTCTCCAACGTTGGGTGGACCTTCTTGAAGTTGATCCACACCGGGTCCTCACAACGTTGCATGAGACAGAATATCAGCCGGCCAGGGCACGAGCAGCACTGCGTTGCGACAATTCGGCCCTTTCGGTCGCCTTCGCCGATCCTCTGCTTCGGGCGGCCGGGTTGGAGAACGACACTTACGGGGAAGCGAAGCGGTTTTTCCAACTCTCCGACGGCCAGTTGCACGATATCGTCTGCTTCTGTCATTTCGGCACGACGGTAAGCGCAGCACGGACGGCGCGCTTTATCAGGGCAAAACATATTGATCGGACGGCAGGAATCTGGGCACGCCTGTGCGCATTTTTCGCGTGATCCGCCTTCGCTGAGGCGCCGGAGGACGGCCGCGGGCCAGTCGCCCTGGCACGGGTGGCCCTTGTCCGGCGCTTCGAGCGCGCTCAACTGCATTACTCTCGACCAAGGGCGCTTTTTGGCGAGCCGCTTGACTGCGAGGTAGTAGAAGCGGCTGGTACCGAACCGGCTTATGAGCGTACTGCAGCAGGAATTCACGGACAACGCGTTCAGCGGGCGGGGAAATCCACATCAATGCCCAACCCCTCTTGAGGTGGTCCAGAACGTCAACAGCCTGCCTCCTGGCTGCTCCCGGCGGTCCATTTGGGTTGTCGTGAAAGCAGGAGAGCGTTCCACGAACCTGTCCAAGCACAGTAGAAATCGACCCTGAGGCGCTCCCGCACAGTCCAGTCAAGGCACCGGACAGGGTTTGGCGGTCCAGATTTCGGCCGCATATTCGGCGATCGTGCGGTCGCTTGAGAACCTTCCCGAATTCGCGACGTTGAGCAGCGCTTTCCGGGTCCATGCTTGACGATCGCCATAAAGAGACTGCATTCGCCGATCCGCTTCCAGATACGAGGTAAGGTCAGCCAAGTGCCTGAAGACGTCGCCGCTGGTCAAAAGGACATTGCGGAGCATATCGACAATATCGGGATCATAACGGCAAAAATGCCCGGACAGGATCAGATCCAGCACAGCACGGGTTTCGGGTTCGTTGTCGTAGTGCCAGCGCGGACTGTACCAGCCGCGGCTCCCCGCGACCTCGCCCGCCGTCAGCCCGAACAGGAAGAAGTTCTCCTCGCCTGCCGCCTCGGCCATTTCAATCGTCGCTCCGTCGCGGGTGCCGATCGTCAGCGCACCGTTCATCATGAACTTCATGTTGCTGGTGCCACTCGCTTCGTATCCTGCCGTCGAAATCTGGTTGGAGACGTCGCTGGCGGGGATGAGACGCTCCGCCAGCGATACGCTGTAGTCCGGCAGGAAGACGACCTTGAGATGCCGGCGCACCATCGGGTCGGCGTCGATCGTGGCGGCGAGATTGTTGAGGAATTTGATTATCAGCTTCGCCACGTGGTAGGCGGGCGCCGCCTTGCCCGAGAAGAAGAAAGTGCGCGGGACGATATCGAGGCCAGGATTTTCACGGATGCGGTTGTAGAGCGCGACGATCCTCAGCGCGTTCAGCAATTGCCGTTTATATTCATGGAAGCGTTTGACCTGGCTGTCGAAGACGGTCTCGGGATCGACATCGATCCCCGCACTTGACTTGAGCCATTGGGCAAAGCGCTGCTTCGCCATTCGTTTGGCTTCACCAACCGCATCGACAAATCCGCTGTCGTCGACGAGCGGCTTCATCCTTTCGAGCTCGGAGAGATTGGTGATCCATCCATCGCCGATGCCGTCGCTTATGCAGCGGGCAAGGTCCGGATTGGAAAGGAGCAGCCAACGCCGGGGCGTCACGCCGTTCGTCTTGTTGTTGAATCGTCCGGGGAATATCTCCGCAAGGTCCTTCACAGTCGTTTCGCGCAGCAGCCGCGAATGGATCTCGGCGACCCCATTGGTGCTGTGCGAGCCGACAATGGCGAGATTGGCCATGCGAACTAGCCAGTCGCCGCCCCGCTCGATCAGGCTCGCCCGCTCGACGCGGTCCTGATCCTCGGGAAAACGGGCCAGAACCTCGCCCCTGAGCCGTCGATCGATCTCCAGAATGATCTCGCAGTGGCGCGGTAGCATCAATTCGAACCACCGCAGCGGCCATTTCTCCAGGGCCTCCGGCAGAAGGGTGTGGTTGGTGTACGCGAGGCAACGCCTTGTGAGATCCCACGCGTCGTCCCAACCCAAATGCGCGTCGTCGAGCAGGATACGCATCAGTTCCGCAACTGCGAGGCTGGGATGCGTGTCGTTGAGCTGGATCGCCACTTTGTCGGGCAGAAAACGCCAATCGGAGTTATTCGAGCGAAACCGCCGGACGAGGTCGGTGAGCGAACATGCAACCAGGAAATATTCCTGGACGAACCGCAGCCCCTGTCCCATGCTCGTCGTATCGTCGGGGTAAAGGACCCGGGTGACGGTCTCGGCCGTCAGCCTCTGTGCCAGCGCGCTGACGAACTCACCGGCGCTGAAGGCCTGGAAGTCGAAGCTTTCCGGAGTTGCCGCGGCCCAAAGCCGCAGCGTGTTTATGGTCCGGCCGCCATAACCGATAATCGGCCGGTCGTATGGTATGCCAAGCAGGCGGGACGGCATCCCGGCAGCCACGCGCAAATTCCCGCCGCGAACTTCGAAGGAGCAGCCGAGTTTGATTTCGACCGCCTCCTGCGGCCGGGCGACCTCCCAGGGATCCGGCCGGCGCAACCAATTATCGGGCTCCTCGCGTTGCCATCCGTCAACGATCGTCTGCTTGAATATCCCGTACTCGTAGCGCAGCCCGTAGCCCATTGCCGGCAATTGCATCGTCGCCATCGAGTCCAGGAAGCAGGCCGCGAGCCGGCCAAGCCCCCCATTTCCCAAACCTGCGTCGGGCTCTTCGACGAGGATGGCCAATTCGTCTATATGCTCCTCATCGAAAAGCCGCTTGGCTAGTGGGCCGAGACCGAGATTGGCGATGTTGTTGCTGAGAGATCGCCCGATCAGGAACTCCATGGACAGATAGTAAATCCGCTTGGGATTCTCTCTGCCATAGGTCTGTTCGGTGTGTTGCCAGCGCTGCGAAAGCACATCTCTGACCGATCGAGCGATCGCCTCGTATCGCTCGCGGTTTCCCGCGTCTTCCGGGGCGATGACGTTGTCGAAGAGCAGATGACGCTCGTAAAGCCCGTCGTGGCTTCCCCTGAACTGGATCGGACCGCAGCGATAGTGTGTGGGTAGGTCATGAGGTCCAGGAGACATGGAAGTTTGCGGCGGGACTGCTGCCTTTTCGCTGCTCATGGTGGTGCCCCTTCTGGCGGTGCTATAGCGGGACCTTCGGCCCCCAGCGGTCTCAACCGATTGGAATTGCTTTCGGTATTCGAAGGGTGGTGCCGTGTTTAAGCCGCCCCGGCACACAGCCTTCCGATGAACCTCAGTGGCTTGCTTGACGCTGTTGACTGGCGTTGACAACCTGCTTCATCACGTCTCCGACCAGCATCGCGCCAATTTCGTCCCAGAACCCGAGCGTACTACAAAATGGCTCCGTAACAATGCCTGGATGACGGTGTAGTCATCGCCGCATGGGTCGCGCAGCTGAACGCCGGCGTTTGGGACCGAGGCAGCCCCCAGCCTGCTAGTTTCCGGTTGACTTTCTCGAAGAGGGTTTGGCCAAGCCATCGACGGCCGACTCCCATCCGAATACGCTGCGACCGCCGAACAGCGCGGAGTTGTGGAACTCCCCGGCAATGATTTCCTTGAGGTCGGGGCCCGTCACATATCGTTCCAGTTGCCGGGATTGATCGTCCAGCCGCTTCAGCGCCTGTAACTCCTCGTCGCGTCCAAGCCGGCCCTTCCGCACCGCCGATTTCATGACATTGATCGTTTCGTCATAGACCTTCAACGGCACGGGAAACGGGTGGCGGTCCTTGCCGCCATGCGCCAGCGAGAACCGCGCAGGATCGGAAAAACGGTATGGCGCGCCATGCACGACCTCGGCCACCATCGCCAGTGCCTTGACCGTCCTTGCCCCCACGCCCGGCGTCAGCAGCAGGCTCTCGAAATCCACCGGTCCCCGGTCGGCTGCCGCTGCCAGGTTGCCGTACAGGCGGCGCATATTCACATCGCCCTGGCGGACATCGTGATGGGCCGGCATGACGAGATGCGGCAGCATCGGCTGCGCCTGGGTCACCGACATGCCCTTCGGCCCGAACTCGGCCTCCAGCGCGCAAACCTCCCGGACGATCCTGTCCGGCCCCAGGGACGCGAGCAGGTCCAATTGCCCCTGGCGCGACTGGACGGCGCGACGGTCGGCAAGATTGACGATCTGTCCCTGATCGCGGCCCTCGATCGCAGCGTGGGGAGAGTCGACGAAGCTCGTCAGCCCTTCGGACAGCCAGTGATAGCGCCGAGCCTGCCGCCGACCATCGTTCATTCCCTGCTGGACCACCACCCATTTGCCGTCGTTGGTGACGATGAAACCATGCAGGTAAAGGTCGAAGCCGTCCTGGACGGCGGCGCTATCGACCTTTGCGACGAGCCGGCTGGTGGTCGCCAGCGCCAGTCCGTCGATGCCGACACGGTCGCCGATGGACGCCAGTTCATCCGGAGTTTTGCGCGATTGCGCCCCACGTCCACCGCAGACATGGATGCCAAGCTCGCCGGACAGCGGCGTCAGGCCACGCTTCAACGCGCCAATCACGCTGGTGGTAATGCCTGAAGAGTGCCAGTCCATCCCCATGACGGCGCCAAACGACTGGAACCAGAACGGGCTTGCCAGCCGGCGCAAAAACTCGTCGCGTCCGTAATGCTGGACAATAGCCTCGGTGATCACTGCACCAAGACGTGTCATCCGGTCGCCGAGCCATTTCGGCACGCGTCCGCCATGCAATGGAAGATCAGCGCTGCCCGCCCGCTGTGTCAAGGAATCGTCTCCGATTGGCTTGCCGAAAGGTTTAACCGAAAGATCTATACCAGTTCGCTGGCAACATCATATGGACTTCAAGGCGACGTTTTACAGCTTCTTGCTTAAAAATGGCGAGCCCTTGAGGCCGAAACGCCAGGGAACATCGGCCGCCTTCGTGATGCCGATACGCGGTCCAGTGGAGACCGTCTGCGGCTCCACGGGAATGGTGAGATGAAGGGGGTCTTCAGCCAACGAGCAACCGTTGAGATCACCGGTCACGGCGAGCGCCTGGCAGACACGTCCGGGGCCGGAACAGAGCAGAACCGTATTGTCCATGCCCCGCCTCAACCGCATCAGGTCCAATCCTACCGTGGGCTCCAACGCTCGGATCAGGACGGCGCTGCCCGACCGGCAAACGAAATTCAGGCACCAGTGGATGCCATACGACCGGTAGACATAGAGGCTTGCCGGCGGACCGAACATCGCCCGATTTTGAGGGGTTGGCCCCTTGTAGCTGTGGGACGCGGGGTCTTCATCCGAATAGGCTTCGGTTTCGACAATCAGACCACCGACGCCCGCGATGCCGAATGCCGCTCCGATCAAGTCGACCGCGACAGTGTGCGCCGGGCGATCGAAAAACGCATTCATCCAGTTTCGGTCACGTAGCATCGATGGCAATCCAAGTTGATGGTTGCGCGCTCATCGGACGCAATTGACCCCTTCCACAGTAGAAACAGGGAAAAGGTAGAATACCGGAGTCTCCTGTCGAACATCAACAACCCGGCAACCGTCGCTCTCGCCGACGAACTCGCGCGCCAGCGGCTACCGCTTCGGCGACTGGTCTGGCCTATCTGAGCGGCAAGCGCTCCCTGTAGCCCAACTACTCGATTACGAGTGCCGTGGCTGCGACGAAAAATGTGGAGCCAAGCAAGATTACCGCGCCGATGGCGATGCTCTGCACCATGAGCAGGCGCCTCGTACGTTTCCCATCCCAGTCGTAGGTCATCATCGCGTCTCAATGAAGAGGGTTACCTGCCGGCGGGGCAGTGGGGCATCAGTTAGCGGGAGTAGACAACACAAAATTGAAGCGGTCAAGCGGAGTGCCGCTAAGGTAGTTCTCCTGGGGCGGTGGCGCTACGCGAGCAACAGTGTCCTGACCGTGCCCGTGGTGATCGATTTCGCAAGACTTACGCATCTGAAGCAAGACATCCTCGGCCACCAATCGGTCAGCAAGCGGCCGCGCGGCCAGGTTTGCCACTGGACGGCTGCTGGCCTTGCTCCTGGGCCAACGGTTACGGCGCTGGTGAGCGCTCGTGGGACTTGCGCAACTTGATGACCTTGAAAAGCCCGCAGGGAGCCGATGATAACCAATCGATCAGCTCGACGCGTGGTTGTCTGTCGATCCACGCCAAGAGACGCTGAGATCGAAAGGTCGCGCTCCACCCGATCGCCTCGACAAAAGGGGCCATGATCCGCTCGGCAAGACCGACGACCCCGGCCCCGTCACCGATCTTGCCGGCAATTACGATCGTTCCTTCTGGCTTCACGACGCGAAGGCATTCGTCGAGCGCGGCCTCCGGATCAGGCAGAAGGGTCAGAACGAAGGGCAAGATCACGACATCGAAGCTATTCGGTGGGAATTCCAGGCACTGGGCGTTGCCGACGCGCAAGTCGACCTGATCAAGGCCTTGAGCGGCAATCTTTTCTCTGGCTCTCGCCATCATCTCATCCGAAATGTCTATGCCCGTGACGTGGCATTTTCTGGAGTATTTGGGGAGCAATAGCCCTGTTCCGACCCCGACCTCCAGTACGCGCCCGCTTTCCGCCGAGGCCAGTTCAATGATCTTGCCATGGGCATCCGCCAGGATGCCGGCATAGAGGCGGTCATAGACCGGAGCCCAAATCCGGTAAGCGCGTCGCTGACGCTCGATCAGGTTGTCTTGGCTGCGGGAACGAGCTGCGCAGGTCACGGGTAGCATCCTCTGAGCGATCCCTGAAGAGCGGTAGCCAGTGCGGGTCTCGTCCGTCGGACACACCGCACAGCGCCCTCGGGGCTGCGTCGATCAGCGTTCAATGAACTTGTTGAAGCGGCTGGTCTCACCGTCTTTCGTTCTATCCTGGTAGAGGAAGGCCAGCTTGTTTTCGTCGAAGATCTTGAAGAACTCCTCCCAGCTGATTTCGTCGAGGTCTTCTTCCTTTTCGCCAAAGTCGATGCGAAGGACACCGCCCTTTCCTCCCGTGCGGATCACGGAGGGTCGACCGCCTCGCGCTTCGACCCACGCCCGGATTGTCTTGTGGTTCGTTGTTTCGGAACTGCTCATCGGTTACTCCATAGAGATGATGGCTCCCACGCGGTCGCGCGAGGCAGCCCGTTACATGAGAAGATTCCTCTTCTTCCAGTCGCAATAAGGTGCAAGGAGCTGGCCGGGAAAGCGTCGTTCGATCTCGACTTCGATCAATGCTATTCGTGCAACAATCTCGGCTTGGTCAGCGCTTTCGGTGCCCTCGCTCACCGCCTCCAGCGTGCTCATCGCGGTAAAAACCTCGTCATCCGTCATTGCTTCAAGTCGGGAAGCGAGATCTGAAACCGGATCATTCAGCAGGTCATCTGCGGCCATCGGCGTTCCCAGTCTGCGAAACCTACCAACTTTCGAATGACGGTTTAGGTTCCACGTCCGGGTCCGGGCTCGCGGTTTTCGCAACGCAAGGCATCGTCGTTCCGGAACCGGCATCAGCGCCGATCATGCATCGGCAGCCCACACTGTCCGGTTTGAGACAGTTCTGACGCGATTAAAATATTTAATTGTTATGGAGCGTTCACCGAGAAAATATGCGTGGCCCGATCTCTTGGCAGTCTGATCGGGTCTGTGAGGAAAATCTGTTGGCCTCTTCCCCAATCCCCGGGGAAGAGGCCTTTTTTAAGAGCCCTCGAGATCACACGCCGAGACGGATCCTTATCCGTCTGGAGTCCCTTGAAGGACGGATGGCGAAGTTTGCCGAGCTGCGTCAGCGGTGGCGCCGTTTCCTTGCATGACATTGGCCTGTCAGTCTCCCGGCCGGAGAGCGGATTTTCAGAGATTACCGCAGCCACCATGGGCGTGATCGAACCGCATTCCGTGGAACTCGACGCCTTGAAAGTCGTTACCGGCCCAAGAGGAGACCCGATGACCACACCACTTGAAACGCCGCTTCCGGCCGGCCGTACGATAAAAAAGGCACCGACTGGACGGTGGCGCCGGGCCGCTGTTTTCAAGGAGCTGGGTCCCGGCTTGATCACGGGAGCGGCTGACGATGATCCAAGCGGCATCGCGACCTATTCGCAGGCAGGTGCGCAGTTTGGCTTCAACATGCTCTGGACAATGGTGCTGACCTATCCGCTCATGTCAGCGGTCCAGATGGTCAGCGCCAGAATCGGGCGCGTCACGGGCCACGGATTGGCGAGCAACATTGGCGCCATCTGGCCGAAGCCGATGGTTCTTGCGCTCGTCTTTCTGCTGTTCGGAGCCAATACGATCAACATTGGGGCCGATCTGGCCGCCATGGGGGCGTCGGTCGAACTGGCGCTTGGGCTTCCCAGCGCACCGGCAACTGTCCTTCTCGCGCTGTTGTCACTGGCCCTTCAATTGTTCATTCCCTACGAACGCTATGCCCGTTATCTGAAATGGCTGACCATGGTTCTGCTTTCCTATATCGCGGTGCTGTTCGTCGTTCGCATCGACTGGTTGGCCGCACTCAAAGGCTTTATCCTACCGTCTTTCCCATGGAATGCCGACAGTCTGACCGTGATCGTCGCCGTTTTCGGCACCACGATCAGTCCGTATCTGTTCTTTTGGCAATCGAGCCAGGAGGTCGAGGAAATCGAGGAGAAAGACGGTGCAAAGCCCCTCAAAGTGGCGCCGCAGCAGGCCCCTCGGGAACTGCGCCGCGTCCGACTCGATACCTTTACCGGCATGGCCTTCTCGAACGTTGTCGCGGTCGCAATCATGATGAGTGCGGCAGCGACGCTTCACGCGAGCGGCAAATCCGAAATAGGAACGGCAGCCGATGTGGCAGAGGCACTTAAGCCGATAGCCGGAGAACTGGCCTTCGCGCTCTTCAGTATCGGCATCATCGGAACCGGCCTGCTTGCGATACCCGTGCTTGCAGGATCTGTCGCGTACGCGTTTGGCGAAAGCCAAGGATGGAAATGCGGACTGGAGCACAAGCCATGGGAAGCGACGGGTTTTTACACGGTCATTACCGCCGCGACGCTGATGGGACTTGCAATAGAATTCACGGCAATCGATCCGATCAAGGCCCTGTTCTGGAGCGCCGTCGTCAACGGCTTTGTCGCCGTTCCGGTGATGGCCGCGATGATGATCGTCGTTGGACGGCATGACAGAATGAAGGAATTCACCGCCTCAACGCCGCTTTTGTTCTTTGGCTGGGGCGCGACCGCGATCATGGCGGCAGCCGTGATCGCGATGTTGCTGATATGACGTCCGTCATTTCGAGGCTTCAAACATTTCCTGCGCGGGCGCCGACAATCCCTTGCGCGTCTGGGAATTCCGAATGAACGCTTTCCGACCGATCGCGGGAGGAATGTTTGGTTCGCCTCTTGCTGCATGCACCGTCGAAGCTGCGAAGCAGCGACACGAGCTGCGGCTCGTCGACGAGAAGCGCCGCTTCACTGGGGCACAGCCATTTTCGCAGACGCTGTCCCCTTTCCTTCCACCGGGAGAGGATGGTTTGCGCCTTCAGCGGGTAAACCGTTACGCGTACCGGCAGGAAGCAGCTGAGGCCGCGCTTCCAGTAGAAGTAGTTGCCAACCGGACCAGGTTTTATCTTTCCCTTTACCCCGGCTTCCTGTTTTGCTTCGATTGCCGCCGCTTTATGCGGGCTCTTGCCTTTGATCAGCCAACCTTTTGGAAGCGTGAAACGGCGGGTTTCGCGCGTCGTGATCAAAAGGATCTGCACGGAACCGTTCTTGCGAACACGGTATGGCAAGGCGCTGACCTGTTGGAGAACCTTGCCATTCTCGGCTTCCAGTTTGCGGCGTAGATGCTTGTTCATCGCAGCCCTCCGTCCGTTGCTTGAACTAACGGCGCGGGCGAAGGTTCCTTGGAATCCTGTTTCTGTGTCGGCTCTCGGCAGCTATTCGCCCTGACTGGATTACGACTGCCGGATAAACGCCTGGCAGCTTGCTGGAGCAAGGCCTGTTTCACGAGTATCGCCAGTTGGATATACGCGGTTGCCTGTTGTTGCCGGTAGTGCCACGGCGTGCCGCGAAAAGTTCGCCCTGAGCTGCAGCACCTTGCTCCCGAACGTCCAGTCGATGAACACGCACCTGTCCGGGGTATCCGCAAGCACAGTGCCCGAGTAACCGGTGGCTTGCGACAGCAGCGGCACGATGGTCCCACGGCGGATTTCAAGGAGGAGTTTGACGTACTCGGCCCAGGCTATCGCGTCCTCGGTCGCAGCCTCATGCCAGTCGATTTTGCTGCGGACAAAGGTATCGTGGTCATTCGGATCCCGGAGATCGGAGGCCGACATTCCCTCTGGAACGCCACCAAAAATCGCCGCTTCCTTGGGGCGGTTGTCACGGATAGCCTTGGCGATTGCACCCGTATAGTCGGCGAAGAAGTGGAACGGCCGCAGTGAAAGATGATCATCGCCCATAAAAAGCAGTGGTACCTGCGGTGAAAGCAGCAGCATCTCGGTCAGCGCCCTGTAGATATGTCGATCAACGGTCGCATGGAGCCGGTCCCCACGTGCTCGGTTTCCGACCTGATCGTGATTCTGCAAAAAATGGACGAAGGCCGTTGGTGGCAGGGATTCGGTCGGCGGTGAACTGTCGCCGATAATCGCCTTCCCCGGCTTCACATAGCCGTGTGCCATCGCCTGGCGGAGCTTTGCCCAGGTGTTGCGCTTGAAGGGTTCGTAGTATCCGGCGCTTTCGCCGGTCACAGCCACGTGCAGTGCGTGGTGGAAATCGTCGTTCCAGTCAGCTTGATAGAGCCGCCCCTCAGGCAAATCCGCCATAAGATCCGTGCCGTTGGCGGGGTTCTCCGTGGTGAGATGGACGTGCCGGCTGCCGATTTCGCTGCGCACGGCGCGGGCGATCTCCAGGAGGATATGCTCGCCGCCGCTGTCTTCAATCTGGTCGATGGCGTCGAACCGGAGGCCATCCAGGCGAAAGTCGATCAGCCAGTAAAGTGCGTTTTCAATAAAATAACGCCGCACCGGCTCTTGTTCATAAGCGATCGCAGGCCCCCAAGGAGTATCTCGGCCCGTGCGGAAAAACTGCGGCGCGTATCGGCTCAGATAGTTCCCCTCGGGGCCAAAATGATTGTAGACAACGTCAAGAAACACCATCAGGCCGAGCCCGTGGGCAGCGTCGATCAACGCCTTCAAGTCATCGGGGGAGCCGTATGCGGTGTGGGGGGCGAATTGCAGCACGCCATCGTAACCCCATCCGCGCGTACCCGGAAAATGTGCGATGGGCATGAGCTCTACCGCCGTGAAGCCGAGTTCGGCCAACCTCGGGAGCCGTTCGATCGCAGCGCCGAACGTCCCCTCTGGGGTGAATGTCCCGACATGGATTTCGTAAATTACGGCTTCTTCCCAGGGCCTGCCGATCCACTCGTCATTCCGCCAGTGATAGCTGTTGTCGCTTGTCAGTATGGATGGACCATCGAGTTGTCCGACTTGTTGACGCGACGCAGGATCGCCAACGAGCGCGCCATCATCCAGAAGAAAGCCATAGACTGATCCAGGGGGCGCACAGACGTCGACATGGTGCCAACCATCGCCAAAGTTGGTCATCTGCACGTCGGACCCGTTCAGTCGTAGTCCGACCGACCTTTCCGCCGGGCCCCAAAGCTGGAAGCGGATGCTGCCGTCGGGGTTCCGTCGCGGACCCCAGCGTTGCGCACGGGTGAGGGGTGAAGCAGGGCTTGCCGTGTCTCTCATCGCAGCAGCCCCTGCCCGCCGTCCACCCAGATCGGCGAGCCTGTTATGTGCCTGGATTTGTCCGAGGCCAAGAACGCAATGACGTCGGCGACATCCTCGCTTCGCCCGGGCTTTCCTCCCGTAATCGGGACCTGCCCTTCGGGCCAGATAACCGGGATGGAGGTTTCGTCTTCCTTGCGAAGCGCGGTGTTGCTGTCGATATTGGTATCGATTTCTCCGGGGCAGACCGCATTGATACGGATGTGATGACGCGCCAGCTCCAGGGCGAGTTGCTGGACCATGGCGACCTGTCCTGCCTTGGTCACCGTGTAGGCTGTCGCGCCGGGTGTTGTGAACGTGCGCGTGCCATTGATTGACGAAACCACGATTATTGACCCCCCGCCGGCTGCTTTTAGGTGAGGGACGGTCGTGTGAATGGTGAGGTATGTCCCGGTCAGATTGACGGTGAGCGTCCTGGCCCACTCCTCGGGGGTCAGGTCGTCGATAGGTGCCCAGACCCCGTTGATGCCAGCGTTGGCAACTACGACGTCCAGTCGTCCAAATTGCTGGACCAGTCTCGCTACAGCGTGCCGCATCTGGTCTTCCTCGGCAATGTCGGCGTCAAGAACCACCGCCTCGCCATCCGCCGCTGAAATATCCGCGACCGTCGCCACAAGTTCGTCATGGCTGTGCCCAAGCACCCCGATTCGAAACCCGTCTGCCGCCAGAGCCAGGGCCGACGCCCGGCCTATCCCTGATCCACTCCCAGTCACCAACGCCACCCTGTTGCGCATCCCGATCTCCCGCTTTGGATGATGGCCGAAAACGACGCCGGGCTCATTTGGTTCCCGCGTATGCAGAAACGAGGTCATGCCCAGGGTCAGTCGAGCCAACCTGTTCGAACAGCTGCTCGCCGAATTCAGCGGGCTCAGGCTGGGGCAAAAAGCATCAGGCTGCGGGGCGGCATCTGAAGGACGTCCCGGTTCCTGGAGACGGTGTTGGCGTCCTTTGCCGTTGTCAGCGCAAGTGTCCAGATGCCAGACGCGGAACGCGGCATTTTAAAGGGTACCGGACCGTCATGGGGATTAAAGATCAACAGCAGCTCGGGCCAGGCTCCCTCCTCTAAAACCTCGCAGCAGAGATGAAGCCCGATCGTCGTGCTCCCTTCGTCAAGCCAGTGCTCCACTGTCTGTTCCCCGCCGCCCGCATTGACCCAGGTCGCGGTAGCGCCGTCTCGCCAGTTGTCGCGGTGAAGCAGCGGTTGTTGCTTGCGCAGACCAATCAGTTTCTGGACGAACTTTCTTAACGCGTCGGCATCTTCGCGGTCGGTATCCCAATGCAGCCAGCTGATCTCGCTGTCTTGGCAATAGCCGTTGTTGTTGCCCTTTTGAGTACGACCGATTTCATCACCAGCAAGCAACATGGGCGTACCGTGCGAGAAAAGGAGGGTGGCCAGGAAATTGCGCATCTGCTGGCCACGGATGTCATTGATTGCCTCGTCTTTGGTCGGTCCTTCGGCGCCGTAATTGAAGCTGCGGTTGTCGCCGTGGCCGTCGGCATTGCCCTCGCCGTTGGCCTCGTTGTGCTGGCTGTTGTATGAGACAAGGTCGTTTAATGTGAAGCCATCATGTGCCGTGATGAAGTTCACGCTGGACCAGGGGCGTCGTCCGCGCCGATCGTAAATATCGGCCGATCCCATGAATCTAGCTGCGAAATCAGGCGCAGTCCCGTTCTTATCCTTCCAATAGTCGCGTATCGTGTCGCGGTATTTGTCATTCCACTCAGCCCAACCGGGTGGAAAGCCACCAACCTGGTAGCCGCCTGGGCCGATATCCCAGGGCTCACCCACGAGTTTGACCTTGGCAAGAAGGGGGTCCTGCGTCACCGCGTCGAAGAACCCACTGCGCTGGTCGAACCCCTCGGGCTCGCGACCGAGGATGGTCCCGAGGTCGAACCGAAATCCATCGACGTGCATCTCATCGACCCAATAGCGCAGTGAATCCATGATCATTTGCAACACTCGCGGATGCGAGGTGTTGACGGTGTTCCCGGTGCCCGTGTCGTTGATGTAGTAGCGATGATCGTCGGGTAATGTGCGATAGTAGGAGAAATTGTCGATGCCCTTGAAAGACAAGGTGGGGCCAAGCTCGTTTCCTTCAGCTGTGTGGTTATAGACCACGTCAAGAATGACCTCGATACCGCCGTCGTGCAGCGCCCGTACCATGTCTCGAAGGCCGTCCATACCGCGCGGGCCATAGTAGCGGCTCGCCGGCGCGAAGAACGCGAGGCTGTTGTAGCCCCAGTAGTTGCGCAAACCCTTGTCGATCAGGTGTTTGTCGTCGGGAAAGTAGTGGATCGGCAGGAGCTCGACCGAGGTAATGCCGAGAGACCTCAAATAGTCGACGATTCCCTTTTCCGCGAGCCCCTCGAAAGTGCCGCGCAGTTTTTCCGGAACGGCAGGGTGAAGCTGGGTGAACCCTTTCACATGGGCCTCGTAAAAGATGGTACGGGACCACGGTATTGCGGGAGAGCAGTCCGACTTCCAGTCATAGCTGTTCGGTTCGACGATGCGGCACTTCGGCATGCTGGAGGCGCTATCGCTTTGATCAAACGACAAGTCCTTGTGCTGGCTTGCGAGATCGTAGCCGAAATGAACTTTTGACCATGTGATGTCACCGGCCAATTCCCGGGCGTAGGGGTCGATCAGAAGCTTGTTGGGATTGAAGCGATGGCCGGCGGATGGATCGTAAGGCCCATGCACGCGGTAGCCATAGAGGGCACCGGGCTTCAAACCGGGCACATAACCGTGCCAGACCTCGTTGGTGTATTGCGGCAGTTCGAGCCGGGCTGTTTCGTTTGCTCCGGTTTCGTCGAAAAGGCAAAGTTCCACCCTTTCGGCGTGGGCGGAAAACAGGGCGAAGTTGACGCCGTCGGTGTCGGGAATGGCGCCCAAGTGCTGCCAGCGCCCCGGTTCGATTGCAATCGTGCCAGATCTCATGAATCCATTCCGCCGCCCGTCCAGGACTTGACGCGGCACCTCACCTCAGGCACGGGCCGCAAGAAGTACTCCCGGGCCAGATCGGGCGGCGACATCGCCGAACGCAGTGCCGCCCCACCTTCATGGACGTCCATCGGCCAAGCTCCTGCCGTTGATGGAAGCGGGTACTGCTATTTCCTGGTGGGTCGTCTTCGGCAAGGTAAGGTCGACCACTTGCGGCACCATGACTTGTGGTTCCGGGCGGTTCTTGCGTTGCCGACGCCAAGACGTTGACCTCTTCCAATCGGAGAGGCGCTTCATTGGGCGTTTCATCATCAGCATTCTCCGTGTCAGATGCGGTCAGTTGTTGCCGAACAGCTGCCTCCGCTTGGTGTTCTCATCGACCTGCAACCCCAACCCATCGCTATTTGTTCCAAGCAAACGCAAGCTTTGGGAAACTTGAGACGCGGTCCTCATCAATTCGTCCGCCGAGCTATGTGAATACCGTGCTTCCTGGCGCGCGAACGACTGAGCGGAGGCTCGCCGCCGTCCCATTTGCATGGCCGGAAATTGACAACCGCTTACGGAACACGAAGCGGCACGAGCGGGTTGAAGGGGACCGCGAGCAATTCGAGATGCCTCGGGTCGAAAAGGAACATCCTCATGGAGATTCTCGCCGTCTCGGCTGAGCTCTTTCCCTTGGTAAAGACCGGCGGGCTTGCCGATGTCGCCGCATCCCTGCCAAAAGCCTTGATGGCTTTCAATATTCGAGTCCGCACTCTCGTGCCAGGATACCCGGAGGTGCTGGATGCACTGGCGGATCGGACGGTGGTCAGATCATACGATGACCTTTTCGGTGCAGCGGCTACCCTCTTGTCGGGAACGGCTTGCGGCCTGGAGCTGCTCGTTCTCGATGCTCCGGATTTTTTCGCTCGGCGAGGAAATCCATACATGGATCAAGAGTGCCGAAATTACGACGACAACTGGAAGCGTTTCGCCGCCTTCTCGCGGGTTGCCTGTGATATCGCCCTAGGCGCGGTCGTCCATTGGAAGCCTGATATTGTCCACGCGCACGACTGGCATTCGGCGCTCAGCTTGGTCTATCTGAAATACAGCAACGCCGCGCACGTGCCGCGCGTCATGACCATCCACAATCTGGCCTTTCAGGGGCAGTTCCCCGCCCGCCACTTTGCGGAACTCAGCCTTCCCGAAGAAGCGTTTTCGGTTGACTGCCTGGAATATTATGGCGACCTGGGTTATCTCAAGGCCGGATTGATGACCGCGCATTTGATAACCGTGGTGAGCCCGACCTACGCACGCGAGATAATGTCGCCGGCCGGCGGGATGGGTCTGGAGGGCGTTCTGAACGCGCGCCACGATGACGTCGTCGGGATCGTCAATGGCATTGACATGGACGTATGGGACCCGTCTCGCGATCCCTATCTCGACCATTGCTACTCATTCGCAACATTTCAATATCGCGCGCAGAACCGCGCAAAGCTTCTCAAGTCGTTCGGGCTGCCCTTCACCCGCCGACCGGTTTTTGCCAGCGTGAACAGGCTGACGTGGCAAAAGGGAATGGACATTCTTGCCGACGTCGTCGACGAGATCGCCAGGCGGGGCGGACTGCTCATCGTCCACGGCCAGGGCGACGCCGTGATCGAAGATCAGTTTCGGGATGCGGCCAGACGTTATCCGCAGCATATCGGCGTGAAAATCGGTTATGAGGAACGCGTAGCACACCTGCTTCACGGTGGTGCAGACGCAATGCTTGTGCCGTCGCGGTTCGAGCCCTGTGGGCTGACGCAGCTCTACGCCCTTCGCTACGGTTGCGTACCCATCGTGTCCCGGACCGGCGGGCTTTCGGAAACCGTGATCGATGCAAACGACGCCGCCTTGCATGCTCGGGCAGCAACGGGAATTCAGTTTACGCCGATCGACTCCGATGGCCTGCGGCAGGCCTTGCGGCGCGCCTTCGCGCTGTTTCGCAACCATCGTGCCTTCGACCAACTGCGGCGCCAGGCAATGAAGGCGGACTGCTCCTGGCAACGCAGCGCGCAACAATATGCCGAGCTCTACGACCGGCTACTGCGACACCAGCCGGCGCGCACGACACAAAGGACCCGGGAGGCGGCAGCCCTTCGTCTGCCCCACTCCCGCAGACGATCGATTTTGGCGAATCCGTGATGTTTTTTTCGAGGAGGACGGAACGCGCCAACCTCCTGCGCGTTTCCCCACGCATGCAATTGCGGGGGGGTATTCCAATGAATGAATTCCAGCCACTTCACGTCCACTACGACTACCGCAGCAAGACCGCGCTTGTGGAATGCGACGACCGGAGCCACGTCCTCGCCGAACTTTTCGAGGACCGCGAAAGCGCCACGCGGGCGGCCCTGCGGTACGCCGCAACGCATTGGGGCTACCGCCTGCCGGCTCCGACGGACGATCATCGCGCTTCGGGGTAGTCGAATTCAATTGTCGAAGGCTCTTTGCGCCCGTTCCAAGACATGGTCGCGACCGTCGCGGCCTCGCTTCGACTGTTGACGCCAGCGTGCCCCTCTCAGGCGCGGCCATCGTGGATGCGCTGCCCCTCTCGCTCCTCCGGGTGCTCAGGTCCAGGCGTATCGCACGATGTGGAAGAAGACGGGGGCGGCGAAGATGAGGCTATCGGTGCGGTCCAGCATGCCACCATGGCCTTCGATCATGTGTCCCCAGTCCTTGACGCCGCGATCGCGCTTGATGGCGGACGCGACGAGACCGCCAAGAAAGCCCATGATGCACGCGATCCCGGCCAGCACACCGGCCTCGATCGATGAAAACGGCGTCAGCCAAAAGAGCGAGGCACCGAGCAGCGACGCGCTGCCGATGCCGCCGATCAAGCCTTCCCATGTCTTGGAGGGCGAGACGTTGGGCGAAATGCGGTTTCGGCCGAACAGCTTGCCGAAGATATACTGCAACACGTCGCTACCCTGCACCGTTGCGATCAGGAACGCGATCAGAAGCAGTCCGCGGCCCTCATTGCCAGGAATATCGAGCGTGACCAGGGCCGGGACATGGCTGATACAATAGACCGATAGCATCAGGCCCCATTGCTGCTCGGAAATCCGTTCGAGGAACCGCGATGTGTCGCCCCAGAGTGCCGCCAGTGCAGGCATGGCGAGGAAACAATAGACCGGGATGAAGATCGAATAGAGGCCGTACCAGTTCGTCCAGACCAGATAATATTGCAGCGGGATGACGATGAGGAACATGCCGATCAGCACCCAGTGATCGCTGCGTCGCGTGTGGGTGAGCGTCACATATTCGCGCAGTGCGGCAAAGGAAACCAGCATGAAGAGGATGATGACGCCGCTTCTGCCAAAGACGAAAGCGAGCGAGATGGCGGCGACCATGACCCACCAGGCACGGATACGAGCATTGAGGTTCACAAGTGTCGAGGAGGCCGGCTTGCTGCTGCGCCAGGTGAGGATGCCGGCGACCAGGCTGGCGGCGCAGAGGACGGCGATCAATCCGATAAACAGCCTGTAGATGTCAGCCATCAGCGCCCTGCTCCATTTGTAGGCTTGAGATCGAGGAGCGCCTGGCGGGCGCGGTGAAGGAAAAGCGTGCGATCTTCGCCTGGCTCAACGGCGATCGGCGCGCCAAAAATCACCCGGCAAAGCAGCGGCACCGGTAGGAACATTCCTTTTGGCAGAACCCGCGACATGTTCTCGATCCAACAGGGCACGAGTTCGACGCCGGGTCGGGCAATGGCGAGATTGTAAAGACCGGAGCGAAAGCGCAGCAGCGGTTCCTCGCTCATGTTGCGCGTGCCTTCGGGAAAGAAGATCAGCGATTGGCCGTCATCCAGCGCCTTCAGCATGACGTCCAGCGGGTCCTGTGTCCGCTCAACCCCATTTCGCTCGACAAGCACGGTGCGCAGCAGGTCCTCCGCCATGAAGCGGCGAATCCGGTTGCTGCGCCAATAGTCGGCGCCGGCCACGGCGCGCGTGCGTGCACGTTCCTCGGGTTGGAGGCACGAAGCAAGCAGGATGAAGTCGCCGTGGCTGGCATGGTTGGCGAAATAGATCCTCTGGTTTCGCGAGGGTTTCGTGCCCAGCCAGATCGGGATAACGCCCGTGATGGCGCGGGCAAGACCCGCCAGGCACGCGCCGGCCAGCGATTGCATCAACGGCTTGTAGTCGACGTTCAGCATAACGGCTGCCCGCCGGCTGCATCGAGGAGAAGGATGACGAAAAGCACGAGACAGACGGCCAGCACGAAACGCTGCCGCCAGACGATGCGGCGCGATCCGGCAATCCGTCGATCGAGTCCCGGCGGGGCCGCGTCCGGCGTGCGAAGCCGCATGCGAAACAAGACGTCGTCGATGGCGGCAAGGCCCGCCGCTTCGGTCTCGTGGCTTGACGCAAGGCGAAACAAGAGGGCGTCGAAGAGCAGGTGGATGGTCATCGCGACGGCGACGAGCCCGAAGGCGAGCAGGAGGAGCCAGCCGAGCGGTGAAGCAAAGCCTCGATGTCCTGCCGTGACCGGGCCGAGGATCAGTGGCAGTAGGGCTGTCAGCCCGCAAAAGATCGCATTGCGGCCGAGATTGCGTGCAGCCGCAGAGGTTGTCGTCTTCCACTGCGTCATTGCTGGCCCTCCGTCACGGCATGAATGGTTTCCACGGGCAGATGAACACGGCGCCCCGCCCGCTCGATCAGCCGCAATGCCTCGGCTGGATTGTCGCAGCGTCGGCTGACGAGCAGCCAGCGTGCGACGACGCAGGCGCTGCGCTGGAAGCCCAGCGCACAGCAGACGAGGACCGGTCCCTGCGGGCGCAGAGCCTCGACGAGGTTCGCCGCTGCCCGGGTCTGGGCCTTGTCGGGGGCCGTAAGATCAAGCGTCGGGAAGCTGTACCAGCGCGCGACCGTGCCGCGCGGGCGCTGGAGTTCGCCGGTCATGTCGATCACGGCGGCAAAACGGTCGGCCTCGCGGCGATGCGGAAAACGGCCGAGATGGACGCCGTCGGCGATCACCACCGATGCCGGCATCCGCCGGGTCCAAAGCCAGCTGTTGATGAGTGCGCCGAAGCGGTAGGGCGCCAGCAGCCAGCGGCCGGCAAGCGTGGCGCGGCCGCTGGCGCGCTTCTGGAATATCCGCGGGCCGGCGCCAAGATAGCCGACAGCAACGATTGCCAGGGAAACGGCCGGCCACAGAAAAAGGAGTGCCGCAGCCGAGAGAGGCGTGCAGAGCGCCGCAAGGCCAAGACAGGCGATGGCACCGCACAGATAATAGATGCCGAGACGGCGTGATTTTGGGTCGCCGGTCGCCGCGAAATTCGCCATGGGCGAACGGGCATCGCGCGGCCAAAGCCAGGCCGCGAACAGGCCGAGCAGCATGCCGGTCGGGATGTCGATGACATGATGTTGCCACGTGGTCAGCACGGAGGCGCCGATCAGGAAGCACCAGACGTGCCAGAACAGCCGCGCCTGCCGCGGCAGCCGGCCGCGCAGATGGTCCCAGATGACCACCAGAAGGGCGATATGCAGCGACGGAGCCTGATTGAACGGCTTGTCGAAGCCGCCGAGAACGGCGAACATGAAACCGGGCAGGCCGCTCGTTTCCGGCCGCACGAAGATCGCTTCAAGCGGAAACGCGATGAAGCAGGCGACGGCAACGAGCTGGATCGTCAGATAACGCCTTGCGAGCATATCGACATCGCGCGGCGTCGCATTGACGAACAGGCTAAGCGCGTAGAACAGATTGATCGACCAGTACGGAATGATCGTCCATCCGAGAAAGGGAATGGCGCTTTCCCATGCAAAGGCGACATTCGGCACGTGGGCGCGTTGCGATGCCAGCCAATTGGCGCCGCCATAGCTCAGATAGAAGAACGGTGCCAGGAAGGCGAGCCAGAGCGCCGCCCGCTTCAGGACCGGCGCTGCCGGTGTAAGAGTAGCCACTCGCTTCGCCCTCAGGCTCTCTGCGCCAGCGAGACGGTGAAAATGCCCCATTGGTCGATACGCTGTTCGATCTTGCGGAAACCGGCTGCGGCGACCAGCTGGTCCATTTCCTCCTGCGTCCGCCGCCGCATCACCCAGGCCTCGCCGCCGCGGTGTGAGGTCAGCGCGCGGGCGATCATCTCGAGTTGGGGATGCCATGGCTGGTTGGTGTAGATAAGCAGACCACCGGGCTGCATGGCGCGGGCGATCCCATCCAGAGAGGCGGCGATCATCTGATTGTCGGAAAACAGCTCATAAAGGCCGGAGACGATCGTAAGATCCGGGGCCGGCGTGATCGCAGCCAACCCCTCGCCGTCGAAGGCATCCTGCTGGCGGAAACTCACGAAATCACCCAGTCCACGCTCGGCGATGCTCCTGCGGCCGGCATCGACGTTGATGGAGGAATAGTCCTGCAACCGCGCACTATCGGGACGCATGGCCGCAGTCTCGATGGCATCAAGGACATAGCGACCGTGCCCGGCCGCAATGTCGAGCATGTGGGTACTACGGCCGGCTGCCTTCAGGCGCTGCAGCGCCTGGTCGATCAGTTCCTGCAGGTGCAGCTTGCGCTGGCGGATGCCGCGCCAGCCGATCGCCTCGAGGAACACCTTGTCAATCAAGCGACCGACGGGACCGAGCCCCCGCGGCTTGTTCTCGTAGACGTAGTCGAGCGTCGATCCGGAATCAAAGCCGGTCTTGACCCCGGTCTTGATGCCTTCTGACACCAGGGCGCCGATCTTGATGCCGAGGCGACTGAGCGCCCAGTAGATGCCACGCGGCGACGTCAGGTCCAGCGGGCTGGCCAGCCGGTCGGCCTCGTCCTTCGTATAACCCTGGACATGGGCGTTGCAAAGGTCGACAGGCGCCCGGGGCTCGGCGAAACGCGCTTCGATAAAACGGCGGGCCTCGGCGAGCGCAATTGCGCGGTCCTTTTCCCCCAGCGTGTCGTGGTGGAAGCCGGCAAGCACATGTCGCTCCTTGATGCGACTGCCGAGATTTTCGTAGAATCGGTGCTGCGGCGCGTGCCGCACCACCCAGTCGCTCCCGGAGATAAGCAACTGGGTCGGAACGGTGATGGCGCGGGCGTCGCCGACGACGCGATCTGCCGCCTCATAAAGCTGCAACAGGATGTTGGAGGCAATCGGCCGGGTGATCAGCGGGTCGGATTCGAACGAGGCGATACGCTCGGGATCATGGGTCAGAAACCTCGCCTTGACGTAGGAGTTGACGAAGAACGTTCCCTTTATCTTTTGCCAAAGCGCGATGCCTTGTTTGGCAAATGGCACGTAGAGCTTGACGCTGAAGGCCGGCGAGGCCAGCAAGAGCGCGCGGATCGGCGGCGCATAGTCGTGCACCCAGGTGGCGGCCAGGACCGCGCCGACGCTCTGCGCTATGACGGCAATGTTTTCGACGCCAGTACCGCTTGTCTCGCTGACATGGCGCACGAAGCAATCGAGATCCCGCGCCGAGGCGGCAAAGGAGGGAGAATAGCCACGCTCTCCGGGCGAGCGCCCGTGGCCGCGCGCATCCCAGGCGTAGAAGGAAAATTCGTCGAGGCCGAGCTCGGTGGCAAGATGGGCGACACGGCCGCTATGCTCGTGGCCGCGATGGAGAAGAATGATCGCACCCTTCGGTGCAGCGCTCGTCGATGGCCACGTTCGATAGAAGAGCCGAGTGCCGTCATACGAGGCGAATTCGGACTCATGCATTGATCTGGCGGTCGGGCGCCCACTATCTGCAGTTTGCAGCACGGTCTTCTCCAAATTCCTGTTGGCGGAATGACTTGCAATCATTGGAGGGAATAGTGAGTTGTTTTCATTGCAAAAGTCTAGGTGCAAAGTTTAGTCTTTGCGAGACCCGATGCGAATTGTGACCTTCCTCACACGTAGGACGATCTGCAGTTCGACCTAATCTGGGATAGACCGTTCGGATGCCAGGGAAATACACCGAGGTAGTATGTCCGTTTATCGATTGAAGTCCGGTTTCCAGACTATTCTTCGCCCGCTGGTGCGCCTGCTTGCCGCACGCGGTGTCACCGCCAATCAGGTCACGCTGGTGGCCGCCGCCCTCTCGGTTGCACTCGGCCTTTTCCTGAGCCTTGCCCCGCATCCGCGTTGGTTCCTGCTGGTCCCGATTTGGTTTCTCCTGCGCATGGGCCTCAATGCCATCGACGGCATGCTCGCGCGCGAGCATGGACAGAAGAGCCTTCTCGGCGCGTATTTGAACGAGATCAGCGACATCATATCCGATGCCGCCCTTTATTTGCCGTTTGCGCTCATCGATCAGGCCGGGATGTTGCCAGCGCTGGCTGTCATCTTCCTATCGACACTGACGGAATTTGCCGGAGTTTTGGGCCAGGCGGTCGGCGCGAGCCGGCGATATGACGGGCCGCTTGGCAAGAGCGACCGAGCGGTGCTCTTCGGCGCGCTCGGCGTCTTCGTCGCGCTCGGCGGTACGTTTGCAGCATGGACCCCGTGGTTTTGGGCGGCGGTGGCCCTGCTCCTCCTGTGGACGATCGTCAATCGTGTCAGAGCGGGCATTCGCGAGGCCCAGACGTCCGCCGGATAAACCATCGATCGCCGGGCGGCATGCGTACTTTCTCTCAACCGGGCGCCAACGGCATCTTGCCCAAACGGTCAGGTACCTGAGCGGCCGAGGGCCTTCGGCTAACCGATCGGTCGGGACACAAAGTCAATAGCGCATGGTCCGGTAGATTCTTACAAGCGGAAAGTCGCCGCGCTTCGGGGCTACCACAACCTCCGAACCCCCTGCCTCAGGCTGCGCGGGCAACGCGTTGTGTCATATGGGCTCTGATGGCTTCGCGCGCTTCGGAAGTCGACGAAAAACTTCTGCCATCAAGTTCGATGACATCGTATTTCACTGCCATGAAGGCGAGGCAGCCGTCGCGTGGTATGAGAACACCCACTGGAACGCCCTGGTATTCGACAACCTGCTTCATCACTGAATTCTCCGTTTAAGGCGCAATACTGATCGGCACGGATTCGAGCAGAGGGGGCTGCTTCTGGTGGAAATGAGAGGGTTGGAAATGTTCGCGGGCTCAATGATGCTGAAAATACATGAGCTGTCGGCTTTGTCAATTTCAGTAGAATGAAATTTCAATAGTATGATATTTGGCGGGACTTTTGAGGAACCACGTTCCTTCGTTGCCTCTCGCAGCGCAACATAATTCTGTGCGGCGCAATAGTGCCGCAGGAGCATCGATCTGCTGCGGGCATCACGATTGGAGATCATGTTTCCCGTGCATCCCATATCCGCGAGCAATGCGCGTTGCCGCAAGGGGACGCTGAAGTAGTCTCGCAGAGGATCACGCCCGACGCGGAGAACTCACCGTGGCCGACGGGCGCGTGGTCCTTCGTGCAGGACCAGATCCGGGAGCTTCTCGCGGTGCCTGCGTTTCGCAACGGCGTGAATCCGGGGCTCCGTGGGCATTTCTGCAATAATACCCGCTAAGGGAATTGGAAGTTCTTCGGATTGAAGCGGTTGGTTCGAATTGGCCTGAAGCGTTCGAGGGGGTTGTCAATTTCATTCCAGAGGTAGTCGCCGGTGAGCGCGATATGCGCCCACGGAAGCGGTGCGACCTGGAAGAGAAGATCGTCTGGAATGACAATGCCCTGGCCGCTGGCGTTCGCCGATGGCGCCCGGAACTTCCTTTGCTGTGAAAGAATCGGACCCTTGTCGGCTCTCTCGGAGCCCTTCGCCGTGAGCGGCCATCGAACACCGGTTCGACGCCCTCACGCACTTCCAAATCGGCAGGCGAACGTCCTCCGCTGACGGAATTCCCGCTAGCTGATCTTCCCGTCCGCATGCCCCCCGCGGGCCGGAATAGCGCAGCCGACAGCGGCTTTGGCCCTCTCCCATCGCTGCCGTATCCGACGTCGGCACAAGTCGAGCGGCCACTCATGCGCCGCGAAAGCGAGTGACGACCGGCGCGGGGCAATTCTGTCCCTCAGACGACTGCGGGCTGCGGACTGCCTTGATGCCGGCCTCGCTGCGCGTGGTCTGGTGCGGCTCGATCACGCGCGGCCGAGTCTCTGATCTCCGCCGGCGTTCGGCCGTAGGTCCGCCGAAACTCCTTGGTAAAATGCGATGTGTTCACGAAGCCGACGTCGAGCGCGACCTCGATGATGGGCTTCTTGCTCGTCAACAGAATCTGCCGCGCCCGATCCAAGCGCAGGCGCCGGAACGCGAGCCCCGGAGAAATGCCGGCCTTTTCATGAAACAGCCGCTCGAGCTGGCGCCTCGAGAGCCCGACTGAGGCGGCAAGCCGCTCGATGGTGATTCCACCTTCGAGATGCTGCTCCATGGTTATCAGAGCTGCCGCCACACGAGGGTCGTTGACGTAGTCGCGCAGCGGCTGGCGCGTCTGGATGTCGAACTGCGAGCGGGCCTTCTCGATCTGCAGCACCTCGAGCGCATTGCGCTCGGCATCCGCACTGATGTGCCGCCTCACCAGGGCAGCCGCCAGATCGGCGGCACTGCTTCCCCCCGCACAGGAGCCGCGCTTGCGCTCCAGATTGAACAGCCGGTCCGGCCGGGCCTTGTGGTCGGGAAAGCGCTCGCGGAAGTCGTGGTAGTGCAGCCAGCTCACGCAGGTCTCGTGTTCCTTCATCAGGCCCGCTTCGGCGAGAATGAAGGATCCGGTGCAGAGCCCGATCAGCGGGACGCCTTTGGAAGCGGCGAGCTTGAGAAACCGGATGGTGTCGTAATCGACTGGTTGCTGCACGGTCAGCAGGCCGCCGACGACGGCGATGTAGTCGAATTGGCGGGGATCGACGAAGTCCGAGGTGGGCGCGACCTGGACACCGCAACTCGAGGCGATTAGGTGCCTGGTACTGCCGAGGACCTGCCAATCCGCAAGCACGCGACCGGACCGGTCGAGCTGGTCGCTCGCCAGCCTGAGCGTGTCGATAAACATCGCGAAGGCCGACAAGGTGAAGGATCGCGCCAGGACGAAGCCGATTTTCAGCCGGCGCACCGGCGCAATCGCGCCTGACGCCGATAATTGCGCGGTATGTGCCATTTCACCTGCTCCTTATCGCCAATGCGCGCAGTGGAATTGCCGGTTGAGGGGGGCCGCCCCTCTCGTGCCGCTCACCGGATCTGAAAGCCGTGCGCCAAGGGGTCGCGGTCATCGACGAAGATCGTGTTGTGCCCGGTGATCCTCGCCCATGCCCCGATGCTCGGCATGATGCCCTCGTACGGTCCAATATTGACGCCCGCTTCGACGCGGCCTTCGAAGATCGTGCCGATCAGGCTTTCGCTCCGATAGGTGTCGCCGATCTTCAGCCGCCCCTTGCCATGCAGCTGCGCCATTCGCGCCGACGTTCCGGTTCCGCCCGGCGAGCGGTCGATCGCCTTGTCGCCGTAGAAGACCGCGCCGCGGCCATCGGCGCCTTCGCTGTTGGCGCGATCGCACCAGATGGCATGGTGAACGCCGCGGATCCTCTCATCCTCAGGGTGCACAGGATCGCAGACCTCTGCGAGCGCCGTCCTGAGCTTGCCGCTGAGGCTGACGAGCTCCGAAGCTGTCATGCCGTCCAGGCCTGGCCAGTTCCGCTGCGGCTCGACGACCGCATAGAAATTGCCTCCATAGGCGACATCGACGACCAGGCGTCCGACATCGGGAACGTCGACTTCGATATCGGCGCTGTGCAGATAGCTTGCGACGTTGAACAGGCGCACGCTTTTGACGAAATCGCCTTCCATCTCATAGGTGACGTCGACCCTTCCGGCCGGTGTCTCGATCGACAACATTCCCTGCCGTTTCGGCGTCACCAGCCCCTCCTCGATAACGACGGTGGCGAGGCCGATCGTCCCTGCCCCGCACATGGGCAGACAGCCGCTGACTTCGATGAACAGCGACGCGAAATCGCAATCTTCTCGGAAGGCCGGGTAGATGATGGCACCGGACATGACGTCGTGGCCGCGCGGTTCGAACATCAGGGCCTTGCGGATCCAGTCGTATTCCCGAACGAAGATCTCGCGCCGTTCGGAGATCGGCAGATGCGGCAGCAACGGGCCGCCGCCGGCGACGACGCGGACCGGATTGCCGCAGGTGTGGGAGTCGATGCAAAAGAAGCTGCGGCGCATGATAGTCCCTTCCAGTTGTCTGCAGCGCCGTGCGTCACGCCGCGCTGGCTCTCCGGCCGCGCTGGAGGGCGCCGCGCGAGAGTCGGTCCAGCAGAATGGCGACGGCGACGATCGACAGTCCGGCGCGCAAGCCCAGACCCATTTCCATGCGGGTCAAACCACGGGTCACTTCGGCGCCCAGGCCGCCCGCTCCCACCAGCCCCGCCAGGACAACCATCGCCAAGGAGAGAAGGATGCACTGGTTGAGGCCGACGACGAGGGTTGGGGTCGCGGAGGGGATTTCGATCTTGAAGAGGATCGCCCGCGGCGAGGCTCCGGTCGCCTGGCCCAACTCCAATAGGTCCTTCGGCACCTGGTTGAAGGCGAGCGTGGTCAAGCGGAGCATCGGCGGGACGCCGTAGACGATCGTCGCGATGATGGCCGGCACCCGGCCGAGGCTGAAGATCATGACCGCGGGAATGAGGTAGACCCACGGCGGCACAGTCTGCATGATGTCGAGCACCGGGCGGATCGCCGCCTCGAGCTTCTTGTAGCGGGACGCCAGGATGCCGAGCGGAAACGCGATCAGCACCGAGATGGTCACCGCGACCGTCACCAGGGCGAGCGTCTGCATCGACGCCGTCCAGAGACCCACCAGGAAACAAAATGCCAGCGCGATGCCCGTGATCACCGCTACGCGGATGTTCACGAGGACGGCGGCCAGGCCAAAGGCAATGACGATGACGCCGTAAGGCGGCAGAAAAAGCAGTGCGGACTCGATCGCGCCCAGAACCGCCTCGACAAACTTCGTGATGGCGTCGAATAGGGGATGGAAGTTGGTGTTCAGCCAATCCACCGATGGAGCCAGGTAAGTGCCTGGGGAAAACTGAAGGGATTCCGGGTTCATCGTCTGCCTCCGTTGGCGCTGCGTGCCGCGCTCTGGGTCAGTCGGTCGAGCACCATGGTCAGGATGACGATCGCTATTGCGGCGTTGATGGACGTGGCGATGTCGAGCGTGCGCACGGCTCCGTAGATCGTCTCGCCGAGACCGCCCGAACCAACGATGCCGGCAATGACGACCATGCCGAACGCCATCATCAGACTCTGGTTGATGCCTGCCATGATGCTCGGGATGGCGAAGGGCAACCGGATCTTGGTGAACATCTGCCAGGGCCTCAGGCCGCTCGCTTGCCCCAGTTCGATGAACTCGTGCGGGGTCATGCGGATGCCGAGCGAGGTGAGGCGGATCGCGGGCGGCATCGCAACGATGACGGTGGCGACGAGCGCCGTCGCCGGGCCGTAGCCGAGAAGCGCGATTGCGGGCAGAAGGTAGATGTAGGGCGGCAGGGTCTGGATCAGGTCGAGGACGGGTTCGAGCGCACTATCGAACCTCCTGACGAAGCCAGCGACGATGCCGATGGGAATTCCGACGACGAGAGCGAGAATAGTCGCCGTCGCCACCAGCCCCAATGTGCTCATGGTCTCGGCCCACAGGCCCATCAGCGCGCAGAAGACGAGCGCCGCCCCGATGATGGTCCCGGACAGCAGGTTGATCAAGCGCCAGCCGAGCAGCGCCCCTATGATGGCGATGACATAGAACGGGGCAAGCTGAAGCAGCCAGAGGATGCCGTCATAGGTTCCCTCGAGAACCGACCTGATGGCTTCAAACAGCCACTCGCCGTTGTCGCTGATCCAGCTAAGCGTATCGTCCGTCCAAGTGTCGAAAGTATCCGCAATGATCGAGGTGTCCATTTCCCTCCCCCCAACCTACGCCGCCACGGGCTCTCGCGTGGGCGTTCCGGCGACGCCGCGCAGCAGGCCGCGGGTCGTGACGACCCCTACGATGGTACCGTTCTCGACGACCGCGACCGCGTCACGATCGGACTGCATGGTGAGGTCGATCAGTTCGCCGATGTCCGCCTCCGGCGAAGTCCGCAGCAGCGCGTTGACGTCGCAATGCGGATGCGTGCTCTGGAACTCGGCGACCGGCCGCATCACAGAATGCGCCTTGACCAGATGAATCCTCGATATGCCCGCCACGAAATCGGAGACGTAATCGTCGGCAGGCTTGGTGACGATGTCCTCAGCTGTTCCCACCTGGACGATCACGCCGTCCTTCATGATGGCTATCCGGTCGCCGATGCGGATCGCCTCCTCCAGATCGTGGGTGATGAAGACGGCGGACTTCCCGAGCGACTTCGTCAACTGCCGGAATTCGTCCTGGAGTTGCCGGCGGATGAGCGGGTCGAGGGCGCTGAACGGCTCGTCCATCAGGATGATCTCGGGATCGGCCGCAAGCGCCCGGGCAAGGCCGACGCGCTGCTGCATGCCGCCAGACAACTCGCTCGGATAGCGCGCCGTCCAGTCTGCAAGCCCCACCTTTTCGAGAGCGGCGCGGGCGGTCTTGTTGCGTTCGTCCTTGGAGACGCCCCGGACCTCAAGACCGAAGGCGGCGTTTTCGAGGACCGTCCTGTAGGGGAGAAGCGCCACGCTTTGAAACACCATGCCGATGTTGCGTGCCCGCATGTCCCGCAGCTCGGCCGCATTCAGCTTGGCGATTTCTCTGCCCTTCACCGTGATCTTGCCGAGGCTCGGTTCGATCAGGCGGTTGAGAAGGCGGATCAGTGTGGACTTGCCGCTGCCCGAAAGACCCATGACGCAGAAGATTTCGCCACGGCGCACCTGGAGGCTGGCGTCGGACACGCCGACAACGCAGTCGAAATCCTTAAGCACCTGCTTCTTGGACAGCCCGCGTTCGGACACGGCCTTCACGGCTGCGGGAGCGCGGGCCCCGAAAATCTTCCAGACGTTCTGGCAGTCGACCAATACTTCGTTGGAGTCATTCATCGCAGTTTTCATCGCGTTCCCCACGGACCAGCTTGGCGCCGGCCTTCCTGTGTTTGGAGTACCGGGACGGGCCGTCATTCCCGACGACCCGTCGTTTTATGGATTACTCGCTCTTGATGTTCTCCCAGCGCTTCAGGAGGTCGGCATGGCTGTCGGTCCACTCCTTGACGGCCTCGTCCATCGACTTCCCATCGCTGACTGCGCCGTTGATCGCGGTGATGTCGGCAAGCGGGACATAGACGCTAGCGATGACCTCGCGGGCATGCGGGTTTTCCGCGGAAAAGCCCTCCTGGCCAATCCAGTAGTAGCTCTGCGGAGGCGGGAAGACACCCTTCGGGTCCTTGAGGAACTTCACAGGGTACTTCTGCATCATCCAGGACGGCTCCCAGATGGTGACGGCGATCCATTCCTTGCGGTCAATGGCCGACTTGAGCGCCGCGGTCATTGCGGCCGTGCTGCCTTCGACGAGCTGGAGCTTAAGGTCATATTCCTTGACCGCGTTGGCAGCGTCGCGCATCAGGCCGGAACCGGGTTCTATCCCAACGATCTTGCCGCCAAATTTGTCGGCGTGGTCGTTGAGCTGCTCCGTCGAGTCGATCGTCACGTATTGCGGCACGGCAATGGCCTGATAAAGCCCATGCGAAACCGGGGAAATTTTCTCCAGCCGGTTCTTGTTCTTGTCCCAGTAGTCGTGGGCGACATAGTCCGTCTGCGAGGCGAGGATTTGGACATCGCCCTTGGTGAGCGCGGCATAGGCGATGCCCCACTCCGAAAACTCAGTGACCTTCACGGTATAGCCGGAGTCTTCAAGCACCTTCTTGGTGATCCCGGTGATTGGGGTGAGGTCCTCCCAGGACATCGTGCCTATTGTGATCGTCTTTTCTTCCGCATGGGCGGACAGCATGGTCATCCCGACCATCGCGGCAGCGCAGAGCGCTTTCCACACAGTCTTCATCGTCGTTCTCCTGTTTTTCGTTCCCATTCTCATTTGAAGACCTGCGGTCGGCGCAGTCTTCACATTGCGCGGCGCCGGATCATCCCTCGCGGCCTGCGCGCAATTCCTGCAAACGGATCACCGAATTGATGCCCAGCCATGCGAACGGCTCCGGTGGAAGCCGGGACGGTGCGGGGTGATCCATGTATTCTTCGAGATGCCGGGAGTGAGCCCCGGTCGCCAGTTCAGCCGCCATCATGCCGGCAAGCGTGCTCTTCACGGTGCCGAGGCCGTTCTCGCAGCAGGCGGAATAAAGTCCCTCTTCGATTTCGCCGAAGGCGGGCACATGGTTCAGGCTGAGGCAGATCCGCCCGGCCCAGCTATGTTCGAACGGTATTCCTTTGAGGCCCGGAAACCGCGCATCGAGCGACGTCCGATGCGCCTCCGCCATCTTCGCCATGCGCCGTTTGGTCAAGGCGACCGTCGTATCGTAGGTATACTTCGTCCGGATCGCGATGCGCGACTGCCCGCGGGACGTGATCTTGCGCACCGTCGCGCCCATGGCATCGGCGGGAAGCAGCGCCCACCGACTTTGCCCGGAGACCCTGTGGCCGACGTCGTCCGCGGCGAAAGGAGCGGTTATCGACGCGTAAGCGAAGATGTGCATCAGCCGACCGCGGAAGTAGCCAAAGTCGTCGATATGGCCGTTGACGCCCACGATCACCTTGGGCGCGCTCACCGAACCGCGCGGCGAAACCGCCACCCAGATTCCGTGGTCGCGCTTCAAGGCGGTAACGGGGGAACGTTCAAAGATGTCCACGTTTGATGAGAGCCCGGCGGCGAAGTCGCGGATATAGTCGGCCGGCTGGATCAGCACCGCGCCGGGCGTGTACAGCCCGCCGAGATAATAGTCCGATCCGGTGATTTCGCGCATTTCGGCGGCATCGAGGAAGCTGTGCTTCTCTCCGGCCCCTTTCAAGGACTCGCCGAAGCTCCGGTTCAGCTTGATGCCGCGCCCGGTCGCCGCGGCGTTGATCTTTCCGGCGGGATCGAAGGTCTCGCGAGACATCCCGTATTCCGCGGCTGCCTCCTTGGCGAAGGCGATCGCGGATCGGTTCTGGGCCATCTCGAGCCTGGTGGCGTCGGTGCTGCCGCTGGAGTATTCGCTGGAGGAGAGATTGTGCGGGACATCGATCATGAACCCCGAGTTCCGGCCCGACGTTCCTTTGCCCACCTCGCTTGCCTCAAGCACGACGATTTTGTCGACCGGCCGAAGCTGGCGCAGACGACGGGCCGCGGAAAGGCCTGCGAAACCCGCACCGATGATCAGCCAGTCCGCGGTCACGTTGCCTTCCAGGCTCCGGACCGGGAACGAACGCTGACTGATCGCCTCCCAGCCCGAGATGCCGTTTTCAACCGGCAACCGTCTGACGGGCTTCGAGATCATCGGATCGTCTCGTCCACCGAACGATCGGAAACGTCGATCCAGATCGTCTTGAGTTCGCAGTAGTTGTCGTGCGCGAAGATCGACTTGTCGCGGCCGCCGAAGCCGGATTCCTTGTAGCCGCCGAACGGCGTCGTGGCGTCGCCTTCGCCGAAGCAGTTGACGGTGACGAGGCCGGCCCGGATCTCGCGCGACAGCTTGATCGCCTTGCGCAGGCTTCCCGTGTAGACCGACGCCGTCAGGCCGTAATTGGTGTCGTTGGCGAGCGCCAGGGCTTCGTCGAGGTTCTCGAAGGTCGTCACCGACAGGATCGGCCCGAAGACCTCCTCCTTGAACAGGCGGCTCGCCGGCGTGACGCCGTCGACGACCGTCGGCTCGATGTAGGCACCCTTCAGTGTCTCGCCGCCGAAGGCGACCGGGAGCTCCTCGCTCTTCACATCATCGAGGAAGGATTTCACCTTGTCGAAATGGTTCTTGCTGACCAGCGCGCCGAGGCGGTTTTCCGGGTCGAGCGGGTCGCCGGTCTTCCACTCGCGCATATAGGCGCCGATTCGGCTCAGCAGCTCGTCCTTGATACTAGCCTGGACGATCAGCCGCGAGGTCGCCGAGCAGTTCTCGCCCATGTTCCAGAAGGCGCCGTTGACCACCTGTTCGGCGACGAGGTCCAGGTCTTCGGCGTCCTCGAGCACCACAGCCGGGTTCTTGCCGCCGCATTCGAGAACAACCTTCTTCAGATTGGAATCGGCGGCATAACGCAGGAAACGCCGGCCGGTCGGCGTCGAGCCGGTGAACGCCACCATGTCGACATCCATGTGCAGGCCGATCGGCTCGCCGACGTCCCTGCCGCTGCCGGTGACGACGTTGAAGACGCCGGCCGGAATGCCGGCCTCATGCGCCAGTTCGGCGACACGCAGCGTCGTCAGCGTCGTTTCCTGGGCCGGCTTGACGATCACGGAGCAGCCGGCGGCGAGCGCCGGGCCGATCTTCCAGGCGAGCATCAGGAGCGGGAAATTCCACGGCAACACGCAGCCGACGACGCCAACCGGTTCGCGGACGACCATGGCCAGCGCATTCGCCCCGACATTGTTGGTGTTGTCGTAGAGCTTGTCGATCAGCTCGGCATGCCAGCGGATCGTGTGGATCGTGTCCGGCACGTCGACGGTCTGGCATTCGCGCACCGGCTTGCCGCTGTCGAGACTTTCCATGACAGCGAGTTCATGGCGGTTGCGTTCCAGGAGCTTGGCGAGCTTGAGGAGCGTCGCCTTGCGGTCGGCGGGGGACTGCAGACGCCAGCGGCCGTCCTCGAAGGCGTCCCTGGCCTTGGCGACCGCGTAATCGACGTCGCTGGCGTCGCACGCCGCAATCTCGGCCAGGACCTCGCCGGTGGCGGGGTTGGTCGTCGTGAAGGTCTTGCCCGACTTCGCCGGCCGGAAGGCACCGTCGATGAAGGCGTTGGTGGGAAGCTCAAGGTTGGCGGCGATCGCCTTGTATTCGGCGGCGGTCAAGGGTTCATGCATAGTTGGCTCCCGAGGTGATCTGGGCGACCGTGCGCTTCAGGGTGGCGACGACAGTCTGCAGCGTTCGTTTTTCGTCGGAATTGAGGGGGCGCAGCGGCGCCCGGACCGGACCGGCCTTCAGACCGATGATCTCGCAGCCGTGCTTGATCGACTGGACGAACTTGCCGGTCTCGAGGAAATCCATCAGCGGCAGCATCGCCGTCATGATCTGGCGGCCCTTGTCGAAGTTCTTCTCAATGACGCAGGCCTCGTAGAGCGCCACGTGTTCGCGCGGCAGGAAGTTGGAGCCGGCACAGACCCAGCTTCTCGCCCCCCATGCGAAGAATTCGAGCGCCTGGTCGTCCCAGCCGCAGGAGAGCGAAATATGCGGGAACTTGCGGGCGAGCAGGTGCAGATTGCCCATGTCGCCGGAGCTCTCCTTGATCGCCACGACGTTCTTCGACTTGCCGACGCGGGAGAAATACTCGTTTCCCATCATCACGCCCATGCGCGCGGGATAGTTGTAGAGCATGATCGGCAGGTTGGCGGCGCGGTCGATGGTGAGCGCATGCACCGCGTTCTCGCGCTCCGTCGGCAGCGCATAGGGCGGCGACGAGACGAGGATGGCGTCGGCACCGATTTCCTTCGCGGCCTTGGCGTATTCGACCGAATCTTCCGTCCGCGTGGCGCCGGTGCCGACGACGAGCGGCAACCGGTTGCCGATCACGTCCCTGGCATGGGCGGCGAGCTCGAAGCGTTCCTGCGCCGACTGAGCATAGTATTCGCCGGTCGAGCCGCCGACGATGATGCCGTGCACCTTCGCCTCGATCAGCGATTCGAGGACGGCGGCGAACGCCTTCTTGTCGATCTTGCCGTCGGCTGCGTGCGGCGTGACCGCCGGGGTATAGATGCCTTCGAATTTCAAGACGATTTCTCCATCGATGCGGCGGGCACCTCGACGAGTGCATCCGCCTTCATTCCCTGCGGTGCGATGAACATCTCCATGTTCTCGCGCGACAATTCCCAATGCTCGAAAACGAGATCGACGACGGTGTCCTCGTCGTGCGCAGCGATCGCGGCGATGAAGCCGTCGTGATGCTCCACGGCAACCTGCAGGCGGTGTCGCATGTCGTCGTTCCGTGGCCGGAAGAACGTGTGGCCGATCCGCGCGTGGTCGATCAGCAGGCGGCCAAGGCTCGGCTGCAGGTAGGCGTTACCCGACATCTCGCCGATGATCTCGTGAAAGCGATTGTTCTCGAGCACCATCGCCAGGGGGTCGCCGGTCATGCTTGCCGCGCGGAACCGTTCCTGCGTGTCCTTGAGCTCGCCGAGCTGCTTCGGCTTGAAATTCTGGACGGCGAGGCGGCCGATCGCCGCGTAGATCATCGGCGCGACCAGAAAGAAGTGCCTGAGCGTCTGGTGGTTCATGGGGATGACGCGGGCGCCGCGGTTGGCGCGGATGTCGATGTAGCCCTCCCCCTCCAGCCGCCGGAAAATCTCCCGGACCGGCGTGCGGGAGAGACCGTACCGCTCGCCCAGGCTGACCTCGTCCAGGTCCTGGTCCGGGTCCAGTTCCATCGTCAGAATCTGACGCTTGAGATCGTCGTAGAGGCCGTTCTTTCCGCTTTTCACCGAAACCTCCCTCCTGAAATTCCGTGACGGTCGTCCGCAAGGATTTCCGTTGACGGCAGGAAGGTCGCACAGCCCGGCGGCTGAGTCAATGAAATTGTATAATGCACGTACACATTCGTTATTGTACAGTAATACAATGAGGAAATGGACCTTGGCACATCAGCGAGTGCACGCGCTGAAGGTTGCACGAGGCGCTTTGAACGACGCCGTTACAGGTTCATGCCTGCAACTCTCCCCTCGTAAAACGCATAAGGGGCCTGCCGCGGTGCTACGCCGTCGCCGATCTCGACGAAGGCTATCCCCATTTTCGGCAAGCTCGAGTGCCAGCCAGGGGCTCCATGGGAATGTTTACAATCATACAGCTAAGGGAACTTGAGGCTGGAAGGCCATGCGATTGCACAACTCGCCGAGCTGGTGGAGATTTTCTGCTCCCACTCACCCGCGAGAATCGAGCCGTCAAATCTAATCTGCCGGCGGCAGCATCATACATTTCGCGCCGCTGCGTCGGGCTTCGCGTCAGACGTCCACCCACGTTGTTTTGCATTCACAGCCGCCGAGTGCGGCTTTCGATCACGGACAATTCCCCGTGACTGCAAGGCTACGTTCCGCTGATCGATCTCGGAATTTCTAGTTTGACGGCGAGGCCCCCGGTGTCGGCGATGGCGGCGGTGACGCGTCCACCATGCCGCTCGACGGCCTTCTTGGTGATTGCGAGGCCAAGGCCATATCCGCCAAGGGCAACACCTTCCTCGCCGCGCGAAAACGGCTGAAAGATCTTGGAGAGGTCGGAAGTCGGCACTCCCGGTCCTTCGTCAGCGACAAGGACGTATAGTGTGTCGGCCTCCGTGCCGGCGCGGACGAGAACTTCGGAGGAATCGGTCGTATATTTCACAGCATTGCGAATGACGTTCTCCAATGCGCGATAGATCAGCTCTCCGTTGACTTCGGCGACAAATGTCTGAACTCCCTCGTAGTGCACGCGAATGCCGCGAGCCTGTGCTTCAAAAGCTGCGTCAGCGACGATGTCATTCAGGAGATCGATGATGTCGAGGGTCTGCACTTCGAGCGCGTCACTCGATCGATCCGTCAACCGTGCGAGCATGAGTATCTCACCTACCAGTCCATCAATGCGTTCGACCTCGCGAGCCATGCGATCCATCGTGATAGCAAGCTTGGCCGGATTCTGTTGCAGCACGCCAATCGCTGCCTGAAGGCGTGACAAAGGCGAGCGCAGCTCGTGCGACACGTCGTGGAATAGCCGTTGCTGGGTCCTATGGAATTGCTCCAAACGCTCCGCAGTCGTGTCGAAGTCATGGGCGAGCTCGGCAACCTCATCTTTGCGACCGTCAATTCTGTCACTAATTCGTATGTCAAAGTGGCCGCTGGCAAGTGCGCTGAGCCCGCTGCGCAGATGAGCAACGGGTCGGATCAGGTACCGGGCGAGGCAGTAGGCCGCGACCGCCGCAGCCACCAATGCAGAGAGCCAGGGTGCTAGCCTTGTCCACGTGTACGTCACAAGGCCGGTTGCCTGGGGGTGAACAGTGATGCGATAGCAGCCGTCACCACTTTGGACGGTTCGTGCGCTGCCGTTTGCCTCCGCGGAACAGCCGCTGGGAGGTTCGATCCGTGAGAAAGAGAGGTTGACTTGCTCCGGAGCTTTGGCTGCTTCGGTCGCGAAGGCAATCGCCGCCTCTTTGCCGTCGCTCGCCAGGAGCTGCGACGCAACGTCAAGCGCAAACGTCTCTTGTCCCCGTTGAATTTCTTGAGAGAACGGCACGATCTTAAAGACGGTCGTAACCGCGAACAGCGCGGCGATCGAACCCGCCACGGTTAGCCAAATGATAGCGAAAAACTTCCAGAACAGCCGCTGCATTAATGGTTCTGTAGAAGTTGGTAGCCTTGGCCACGCACCGACTGAATCCAGGATTGGCCGTCCTCTCTTGCTCCAAGCTTTTGTCGGACGCTGCTAATGTGAACGTCGATGCGTCGATCGAAGGGTGTCAGTGCTCTGCCGAAGGCTCGTTTTGAGATGTCCTGCTTCGGCACGAGCTGGCCGGCATTGCGCGCAAGGACCTCGAGCAGGCTGAACTCAGTTCCGGTTAGATCGAGCGGCTTGCCCCGCCACTCGGCGACTCTACTTGCGAGATACAGAACAAGGTCACCGGCCCGGAGTATTTCGGGAGCAGGAGCGTAACGACCCGCGCGTCGAAGGATTGCGCGCAGCCGCGCAGCAAGCTCGCCGGGCGAACACGGTTTCGGCACATAATCGTCGGCGCCAAGGTTAAGCCCGGCTATGCGATCGACGTCGTCGCCCTTGGCGGTGAGCATCAGGACAGGGACAGCGCTCTGTCGCCTGATACGCTGAAGCAATTCGATCCCGTTCATGTGCGGCATCATGATGTCGAGCACGACAATATCGACAGAACCCGATGTCGCTTTCCCGATGGCGGCGCGTCCGTCGTGTGCAGTCGATACATCGAAGCCCTCCTCGACAAGGTATTCTGCGAGGAGCGTCGTGAGCTCCTCGTCATCATCGATCAAAAGAACTTTCTCCATATCACCGTGCCCATTGTCCGTGCCGGGCACACATACAGGCTAAGCCCCGCCCAAGCACCGGATTTTACCTATCTTAACACACTCTTAACGGCACTTTACATTCGATCCTGTAGATGCGTCGAACAGAGATCGTGTTTCGTAAAGGGCTGTGATGGCGGCGGCGCATCGCAATATATTGAGTTACAGTACCGTCGTTGCTTGTCTTGTTCTTACGGGTTGCGCCAGTTTCGCCGAACTTGGAACGGCGGGTGTGCAGGTAGCCAATGTCTGGCACGCGACGTTGCCACACGCTGGGCGGACATCCGACCTGGCGACCTGGTGGTCGACATTCAACGACCCGTCGCTCACCTCTCTCATCGGCTACGCGCAGGAGGAGAACCCTAGTCTCGCCTCGGCCGCCGCTGACATCGACAAGGCGCGCGCGACGCTGGCTTCGGCACGGTCGAGCCTGTTTCCGGGGTTGGACGGTTCGGGCTCCGTCACGCGCTCGAGTACCGATGGTGATGCGATCAACCGCGTTGCCGCCTCGACGATCTCCAGCGGCAGCCTCGATGCCTCGTGGGAGATCGATCTGTTCGGCAAGACGCGGCAAAAGAGCGAAGCGGCTCATCTTCGGGTCCATGAGCAGATCGCGAACTGGCATGAAGCGCGAATCTCTCTCGCGGCCGAGGTGGCTGATTACTACGTGCAATATCGTGCCTGCCGCCAGCTTGAGAATGTATACAGCATGGAGCTTGCCTCGCAGCGGCAAACAATGCGCGCGACCGAAGCGGCTGCGACATCCGGCTTCACATCGACCGCGGATCTGGCGCTCGTGCGGGCAAGCGCGGCCACATCCTCGTCAACTCTGACGGCACAGCGCGCCGAATGCGAAGTCCTGGTCAAATCCCTGGCTCAGGTTACCGGCAGTGACGAGACACGGGTCCGCGAGATCATGGCCAAAGGCAAGACTGGCATTCCGACGCCGAAGAGCTTCCTGATCAACGCAGTGCCCGCCGATGTGCTGCGGCAACGCCCGGATATCAGCGCGCTCGAACTGGAGCTTGCCGCATCCATCGCCGATATCGGTGCAGCGAAAGCCGACCTCTATCCCAGCCTGAGCCTCGGTGGTTCGGTGACGATCAGCAGTTCGACGCTGACGGGCGATTCGTTGCCCTGGTCCTTCGGGCCGGCCCTATCGATTCCGCTTCTTGATGGCGGATCGCGCCGCGCCGCCGTCAGGAGTGCGATAGCCGATTACGACACAGCGGTCGCCAGCTACAAATCCGGCGTTCTGAGCGCAATCGCGGAGGTCGAGACGGCTCTCGTGAGAATCGACAGCACCCGCAGGCGGATCGGCGACGCGAGCAGCGCAGCCCGCAACTACAGGACCTACTTCAATTCGGTCGATTCAAACTGGAGAGCGGGCGGCGTCAGCCTCCTCGACCGGGAAGAAGCCCGGCGCTCGGCGCAGTCGGCGGAGATCACGCTTATCGAAACGCGGCGCGACGCCGTCCGCTATTGGATCGCGCTCTACAAGGCCGTGGGAGGCGGCTGGGACGCCACCTCCGCGTTACCGTCACAGCGCCGGACAAAGTCACAAGGAAACTCACTCTGATGCGGTCAGCCCATTTTGTTATTGCCCTCCTTGCCGGGGCGACCCTTGCTTTTGCCGGCGAGCCTTCGCATGCCCAGGAAGAGGCGGCGGCTCTCACCGTGTCCCTCGTGAAGCCGGCGGAACGCCAATGGCCCGAGTCAGTGCCTACAAGCGGCTGGCTGAAGCCCTGGCATGAGGCGATCATCGCCTCAGAAACGAGCGGCCTTCGCATTACCGACGTTCTGGTCGATGTCGGGTCCGTTGTGAAAAAAGGGCAGACGCTTGTCCAGCTCTCACAGGATAGCGTGCTGGCTGACCTTCACAAGCAGGAGGCGGCGGTCAAGACCGCCAAGGCAAATCTGTCGAATGCCGCGGCGGACGCCGACCGGGCGCGGCAACTGCGCCGGTCGGGCGCGCTTTCCGATCAGAGTATCGTCGAGCGACTGACGACCGAGGAGACAGCCAAGGCAACTCTCGAATCGGAGGAAGCCGCGCTGGAAAGCCAGAAGATCAAGCTTGAACAGACGAAAATTGTCGCGGTCGATGATGGGCTGATCACATCCCGCTCAGCCCAGCTCGGCGCCGTGGTTTCGTCGGGCACCGAGCTCTTCCGACTGGTGCGGCAGCAGCGCGTCGAATGGCAGGCTGAAGTATCGGCAAGGTATCTCCCTCGTATCAAGGAGGGACTTGGTGCTGCGATCTTCGGACCTGGCCCCGGTGACAGGCGCGTCGAAGGAACGGTCAGGCTGGTCGGACCGACGGTGAGCAGCGATACCGGGCGCGCGATCGTCTATGTCGCGTTGCCGGCGGATGATCATCCTCCGGTCGGCATCTACGTGACAGGACAGATCGAGCTTCAAACGACGGCTGCGCTCACGGTGCCTGAGACGGCGCTCGTGTTTCGTGACGGCCTCAACTACCTCTTCACTGTCAATAAGGATCGGCGCGCCACACGCATTCGTGTCGAGACGGGCCGCCGCGACGGCGGCGAGGTGGAAATACTCTCAGGCATAGACCAATCGGCCGAGGTCGTGAAATCCGGTGGAGCATTCCTCTCCGACAACGCCCTGGTGAGGGTTGAAGGAGACGCGCAATGAACTTCTCCGCCTGGTCAATCCGTAATCCCGTTCCATCCATTCTGCTGTTTGTCCTTCTGACGGCGGGCGGCCTTCTCGCCTTTGATCGGCTCGGGGTGCAGAATTTTCCTGATATGGATCTGCCGACGATCAAGATCACCGCAACGCTGGAGGGTGCTGCTCCATCGCAACTGGAGACCGAAGTCGCCCGTAAGATCGAGGACAATCTCGCCTCGCTCAGCCTTCTGGATCATATCACGACGACGATCACAGACGGGTCCGTGTCGATCAGTGTTTCCTTCGAGTTGGAGAAGAACGGCGAGGCGGCCCTGAACGAGGTTCGCAACGCCGTGGACAGCACGACGGATCTGCCGTCCCAGATGGAATCGCCGAGCGTAACGAAAGTCACGGTGCAGGACTCGCCGCTCCTTACCTATGCCGTGCGCTCGACTCGACTCGACGAGACGGAACTTTCCTGGTTCGTCGACAATGACATGACGAAAGCCCTGCTCTCTGCCTCCGGCGTCGGCGAAGTGAGCCGTGTCGGCGGAATCGATCGCGAGATACATGTCGATCTCAACCCGCAAATCATGGGATCGCTTGGAATTACAGCCGCGACGGTCTCCTCGCGCCTGAAATCTGTTCAGGCCGACACCTCGGGCGGCCGTGGCGAGATCGGCGGCAACAAGCAGACGATCCGGACGCTGGGCGCGGTCGCGTCGGTGGAGGAACTGAAAGCGCTCGCGATCCCGCTTCCGAGCGGGAAGCTGGTGCGCCTGGACGAAATTGGCACGGTAACAGACAGTTTCTCCGATCGCTCCTCGCTCGCCTATCTCGACGGAGAGCCGGTGATCGGCGTGCAGGTCAAGCGTTCGAAGGGCTTTTCGGACACAGGCGTTGCAGCCGACGTCAAGGTGGCGATGCAGAAGTTTGCCGCCGCCAATCCCGACGTGGAGATCGTCGAAGCCTACAGCACGGTCGGGCCTATCATCGAGAATTATGATGGCTCGATGCACATGCTCTACGAGGGCGCGATCCTGGCCGTCGTCGTGGTCTGGCTTTTCCTGCGAGACTGGCGGGCGACCTTCCTGTCCGCCGTGGCTCTGCCGCTATCGATCATCCCGACCTTCCTGGCAATGTATCTCGCGGATTTCAGCCTGAATACATTCACGCTGCTTGCGCTCTCACTGGTGGTCGGCATCCTCGTCGACGACGCCATCGTGGAAGTCGAGAACATCGCCCGTCACCTGAATATGGGGAAATCGCCAATGGATGCGGCGCTCGAGGCCGCCGACGAGATTGGCCTTGCCGTCATTGCCACGACCTTCACGCTCGTCGCCGTCTTCCTGCCGACTGCCTTCATGGGCGGTATTCCTGGCATCGCATTTCGCCAATTCGGTGTGACGGCGGCCGTCGCAGTACTGGCCTCGCTTCTGGTCGCGCGCCTGCTGACGCCGATGATGGCCGCCTACATGATGAAGGCGAATCCGGTGGAGGAGAAGGACGGCCGGATCATGCGCGCCTACATGGCGCTCATGAAGGCCTGCCTGCGCCACCGTAAACTGACGATCCTCGCCGTCTGTGTATTCCTCGGCCTGTCCCTGTCGGCGATCCCCCTCCTCAAATCGGGCTTTCTGCCGGCGTCCGACGACGCGCAGACGAAAGTCACGCTCACGCTGCAACCTGGAAGCACGATCGAGCAGACGGATGCGACGACGCGCCAGGCCGCGGACATCATTGCGAAGCTGCCGGACGTCACCCGCGTGTTCTCCGCGGTCGGCAGCGCCTCGTCAGGACGCGGACAGGACGCATCGACAACAAGCGATGTGACCTCGGCAACCCTCGTTGTCAACCTGACACCGATCGGCGATCGCGACCGGAAGCAATCCGAGATCGAGAATGACATCCGGCAAGCTTTGGCGTTACTGCCTGGAACCAGGGTGGAAGTGGGGTCAGGTGGCAACGGAACAACGCTTCAGATCACGCTGGCCAGCGACGATGCCGCAGCCCTCGATCGGGCAGGCAGTGCCCTTGAAGAGCAGTTGCGCACGCTTCAAGGCATCGGCGCGGTGACCTCCAGCGCGTCGCTCCAGGCGCCCGAGGTCCAGATCGTGCCTGATTTCATACGGGCTGCCGCACTCGGCGTAACATCGGATGCAATTTCCGAAGCGGTTCGCGTGGCGACGAATGGCGACTATTCGTCGTCCATGTCGAAGCTCAATCTGCCGCAGCGGCAAATCTCCATCCGCGTTCGACTGGACCCCAGAAATAGAGTGACACTGGACGATATCGCAAGCCTTCGCGTGAGCGGCACGAACGGCAACGTGGACCTCGGCTCCATCGCGGACATCCGCATCGGCGGCAGTCCGTCCGAGATCGACCGCATCGATCGATCGCGAAACATCACGCTCTCGGTCGAGCTTAATGGCCGGATCCTCGGCGATGTCAATCGTGAAGCCCAGGCCCTGCCTGCGCTCAAGAACCTGCCCCAAGGCGTCCGGCTCGTCGAACAGGGTGAGTTGCAGCGCAGTTCCGAGCTGTTCGCAAGCTTCGGCATCGCCATGGCGATCGGCGTGTTCTGCATCTATGCCGTGCTGGTCCTGCTCTTCCACGATTTCTTGCAGCCTCTGACGATCCTCATGGCGCTGCCACTGTCGCTCGGTGGGGCGCTCGTGCCACTCATTATTACCGACACGAGCTTCTCCATGCCGGCGGTGATCGGGCTGCTCATGCTGATGGGCATCGTGACGAAGAATTCCATCCTGCTGGTCGAGTATGCCATCATGTCGAGGCGCGGGGGCATGGCGCGGTTTGATGCCCTCGTCGACGCTTGCCACAAGCGGGCGCGGCCCATCATCATGACCACGCTCGCCATGGGGTGCGGCATGCTGCCCGTGGCCTTGAGTCTGACCGGTGGCGATGGGAGCTTCCGGCAACCCATGGCGATCGTTGTGATCGGCGGGCTGCTAACATCGACATTCCTCAGCCTGCTCGTCATTCCCGTCATTTTCACATTCGTTGATGACTTCCTCGTACTTCTCAAGCGATTGGTTCGTCGACACCGGGATGAAGCAAACGAGATGTTCGAAAAGGGCTATGTGAAAGATGACGGAGATGGACGCGAAGCCGTTCTCACCCTCATCGATCGAAGACGGTAGTCCTCTGCGATCACTCGGCAGTCATCCGGCTGGAGGGCATACGGGGCTGCTATGCGCTGGACCGTGTTACCCGCTAAGGAATTTTGCTGAGTGACGGGAAACAGGTGATTTCCGCGCAATTTCCGCGAGGGTCAAGGTGATCTCGTAAAGAGGGCGATTTTCTGCGCGACAAACCCCGTCGGAATGTGAGATTGTACGACAAATTCAGATTTGGGGTTTGTCGTACATGCTGATCGGTTACATGCGGGTATCCAGTAGTGACGAGCGCCAGTCGGTCGCTCTGCAGCGTGATGCACTGCTTGCGGCTGGCGTCGATGAACGTCATCTGCATCAGGATCGCGCCTCCGGTGCGCGTGATGATCGACCTGGCCTGAAGGCCTGTCTGGAGGAACTGCGCAGGGGCGATGTTCTGGTCGTATGGAAACTCGACCGGTTGGGGCGCTCGCTTTCGCATCTGATCCGGATTGTCGAGCAACTGAAGGCGCGCGGTATTGCTTTCCGATCTCTGACGGAGGCGATGGATACCACGAATTCGCATGGCGCATTTTTGTTCAACCTGTTTGGCGCGCTTGCCGAATACGAAAGAGCGCTGATCACGGAGCGGGTCAATGCCGGCCTAGCTGCGGCGCGCCGGCGCGGTCGCAAGGGCGGCAGGCCACCGGCGATCGACGCCGAAAAGGTTGAGCAGATTCTTGCGGCCCTGGAGGGCGGCGCCAGCAAGGCGTCCGTTTGCCGGACTTTCAAGGTGCCGCGCTCCACGCTGATCGACACACTGAGGCGGATTGGATGGACCGGGCCCGGGAAGAAAGATGTGCCCGACGCCTCGCTTTAACGGCGGGGATGATCGATGTCCTTCCTCGACGCGCAGTCGCGTGCCACACTGTTTGAGCCACCCGAAGCTTATGAAGAGGCCTTGGCGCGCTATGCGCTCTCGGTCGAGGATATTGCCTTCGCCAAGGGGCATCGCCGCTCGCACAACCGGTTGGGCTTTGCGATCCAGCTTGCATTGGTCCGGGATTTGGGTCGGCCGCTGCGGGCGGGCGAAGCGCCGCCGCAGGCCATTATCTCGATCGTTGCCGATCAACTCGGCATCGACCCTGCTGTTTTCGCCCTCTATGCGCAACGTGAGGAGACACGCCGGGAACATGCGCGCGAGATCGTTGCCGCTCTTGGGCTGCGTGCTGTCCGGGCGAGCGATTACCGTAGTCTGATCACTGCGGCCGCACGCGAGGCGGCCGCTACCGAGAAGGGTATGCCGATCACACAGGCGGTTATCGAGGCGCTGAAGGACGGGAAGCTCCTCGTTCCTGGCCCCGAACTGCTGATACGCCTGGCGATGGCCGGTCGGGCAGCGGCGCGCAGGCATGCTTATCGTGAGTTGATCCGGGGTTTGGGCCAGCCCTCCGTTGAGGTCCTTGACCAGCTTGTCGCTAACCGGATTGGCGATCGAAGCAACCTCGGCTGGATCGCGGAAGCACCTGAAGGGGCGAAGCTGAAGAACCTCAAGGGTTTGATCGCCCGCCTTGAGGTTTTGCGTTCCGCCGCCATTCCCGATGAAAGGCGCAAGACGGTCCATGCCAACCGCTATGGCATCATCGCCCGGGAAGCCCGCATCCTGCATGCGCGTGAGATACGGCGCCTGAAGATCGAGCGCCGCTACGCCACGCTGACCGCCTTCGTCATCGAGAAGCAGGCGTCGATCACCGATCTTGCGGTCGACATGTTCTGCAAACTCATTGGCAGCGCCCGCCGCAAAGCCGAGAACAGCCGTAAGGAGCGGCGGCTGAAGGAAGCGGAAATTCTTGCCGATGTGGCGCTCAATCATCTTCAGCTCGGTGGGGCGCTTGTGGCGGCTCGCGAGGGCAACGCTGATCTTGCCTCCGCGATCACATCCAGCATCGGCTGGGACGGATTGGTGGCCAGCATGACCGCAGCCACATCCGTTGTTCGTCCTGATCGCAGTGACGAATTCGACGAACTGGTGGAGCGGCACAAGTCGATGCGCAAGCTGGCCCGGCTCCTGTTCGACACGTTTTGTTTCCGGTCCTTTCGTCCAGACGATCCGCTTCTGGCCGCAGTGGATCATCTGCGCGCGCTCTACGGCGGACGAAAGCTGCCCGCGCACGTGCCACTTTCTTTCTTGAGCCGCAAATGGCGGCGACGTGTCCGGTCCGGCGGCGGCGAGATCGACTTCCGCGCCTGGGAAGTTGCGGTGCTCGTCCACCTTCGGGATCGTCTGCGGGCCGGCGATATCTGGGTCGATGGCAGCCGGGCATGGCGAAGTTTCGAAGATTATCTGTTGCCGCGCGCGACCTTCGCCCTGATGCGCGCGGAAGGAAGACTCGGGCTTGCCATCCCGGATAGTTTCGCGGCCTGGCGGGCCGAACGCACTGCCACGCTTGACGCCAAACTGAGAGCCTTGGCTCAAGCGGCGGCGTCCAACGCCATTCCGGATGCGGTGATTTCCGACAAGGGTCTGTCAATCTCGGCTATTCGCGAGGAGGAGCGCGATAGGGTCGTGGCGCTCAGTCGGCGTCTTTATATCCTTGTTCCACGGATCAGGATCACCAGCCTGCTCGCCGAAGTTCACAGCTGGACCAGATTTCTCGACAGCTTCACCCATTATCGCACCGGTGAGACCGCGAGCGATGAGGCGGCGCTGATGGCCGCGATCCTTGCCGACGCGACCAATGCGGGCGCTGAGCGCATGGCCGAAAGCTCGCGTGGTGTCACCATCCATCAGATGATGCTGATGGTGGACCGGCATCTGCGCTCGGAAACCTATGCCACGGCGACCGCCGTTCTGGTCGATGCGCAGCAAGTCCATCCCTTTGCCGCGATCTGGGGCGATGGCCACATCTCCTCCTCGGACGGTCAGTTCTTTCCGGCCGGCGGCCGCGGCGAAGCCAGCCTCGATTACAATGCAAAGCATGGCAAGCGGCCCGGCGCCTCGCTTTATGGTTTCCTGTCCAACCGCTTCGCCTCCTTCTTCTCCCGCATGATCCAGGCATCCGAGAGCGAGGCGCCCTACGTGCTCGACGGGCTCCTTCACAACGAAAGCTCCATTGAAATCCATGAGCACGCTACAGACACCGCCGGCGCGACCGAAACGACGTTTTCCATGTTTCATGCCTTCGGCTACAGGCTCATTCCGCGGATCCGCAATCTCGGCAATCGCAGGCTGTTCGTCATCGATCCAGATCCGGCATACGCCCCGCTTGACGCGCTGATCGCGGGAACCGTCAATATGGATGCCATCGAGCAGCACTGGGATGAGGTATTGCGCCTCAAGGCTTCGATCGGCGCAGGTCTGGTGCCGCCCTCCGTGATCCTCAAGAAGCTCGCCGCATCGCCCCGGCAAAACCGGCTCAATCAGGCGCTGCGCGAAATGGGCCGCATCGAGCGCTCGATCTTCATCTGCGACTGGTTGCTCGACACGAAGCTGCGACGCAGATCGCACGCCATCCTCAACAAAGGCGAAAGTCGTCATGCCCTTGCCCGCGCCGTCTTTCTCCACCAGCTTGGCGAGCTGCGCAATCGCGTCGCTGAAACCATGGCCTACCGGGCTTCCGGCCTCAACCTCGTCGTCAACGCAATCATCCTGTGGAACACGGTTTATCTCGGCCGAGCCGTCGATTACGTGCGCGGCCAAGGCATCGTCATTCCAGACGATTTTCTCTCCCAGGTCGCACCGCTTCCATGGGCGCATATTGCGCTCACCGGCGACTATCTCTGGAATGAAATTGACAGGCCCCTCGAACGCTTCAGGCCAATTCGAACCAACCGCTTCAATCCGAAGAACTTCCAATTCCCTTAGCGGGTATTATTGCAGAGATTCCCACGGAGCCCCAATCCGAGCCGCCCCGCGGCCCTGGCGGCTTACTGCATAATTGCCTGCATTCAAGGACGGGCCACGCCAGAAAGCCAAAGGCGACAACCGTCGCCTTTGGCAGTGCAGATCAACAGATCAGGCCGAATGCAGCAGCCTTATCGTATCAAAGGAGGAAGTAATCCTTCGACAGAGACGCCGCATCATCATGATGAACGGCTAAATCGGCATTCCTGTCACCATTGGTGCCACCATATACATAGGTGTCAGAGTCCTGCTTGTCGCAATGCGACTCGCCGGCCTTGCCAGTGAAGGCAGCAGTACCGAGGTCGGTGAAAGTGTGATCGGCGAACGCTGCCCAATTGGCACCGATGTCGGCCAGATCAATCCTGTCACCATGGGAACCCGAGAAGTCGAACATCGAATCTCGGCCGCCCGTCGGACCATTCGTGCTGGCATCGGCCGTCTCGAAGACGAAGGTATCGCCGCCCAACAGATCATCCGCGCCAAGCGCACCAGTATGCACGTCATCGCCGCTGCCGCCGTGGCGATGGCTGTCGCCTTCGCCCGCGCGCGACGAATGGTCGTGCCTCGTGCCATGGTCCTTGTCCACAAAATCCGAGCCGGTTGTTTGCTCGATCGGTTCGTCGCCGCCATCCACGGTGTCGCTGGTGCTGCTCGCGGCAGTGGCCACGCTTTCCGCAACATCGGTTGCACCCGTGTCAGCCTCACTGTCCGCCGTGGTTTGCGCGCTGAGCGACAAACCGTCGTCGCCGAGGTCGCCGCTGGACGAAGTACTCTGCGTAGTGTCGGCCTGCGTCGTGTCGGCTTGCGTCGTGTCGGTCTCCGTCGTGTCGACCGGTACGGTGGTGTCCGTTGCCGTGTTGTCGGCTGGCGCCGTATCGGTTGGTGTCGTCGGCGCGGTGTCCGTTGGCGTGTCGATGACGGGTGTGGTATCCGCTACCGTCTCGTTCGAGGTCGTGTCCGTCGGCAAGGTGTTCAGGTCGGTATTCCCGTACATTACCGGGTTGTTGCCATAGAGCGCGAAATCACCCCATTGGCCATCGCCGACCTGGTTGTTGATGATTTTTATGGAGCCATCGTCGACGGCGCCGCCACCAAAAGTGTCGTCCAGATAGACGGTGTAGCCACCGCCGGCGAGGCGATTGTTTTCAACCGTAATGTTCGACAGGCCGCCGAAATAGTTGTCGAGCATTACCGCCGAGGTCTGGCCGTGATCGACCACGACGGTGTTGTGGACGATGTCGATGTCGTGACCGGCATTGACCTCGATGCCGTCGTAATGGGCTTCGGCGGTGCCGAGGAAGTTGTGGATGTAGTTGTCGCGAATATCCGACGGGCCGCTGACGGTGATGCCGTTTTCGACGCCATAGATGTCGTTGCCGACAAAGGTGCCGTGACCGTAGACGCCGTTCTGGCTGAGGCCCTTGCCGTCGATTTCACTGTTCTGCAGCGTGAAACCGGTCGCACCGTCCATGACATTGACCGCGCTCCATGCGCCGGTCGAGGTCAGCTTGATATTATTCAGCGTGACGTTATCAGCGTCGATGACGATATCGCCGGTGATGTCCATGTTGCTGATGACGGCGTTGTCTTCGGTGATGTGAAGCGTGCCGTTATACTTGGTCATCGCCGCTCCGGACGTGACGCCTGTGTTGGTTGCATCTGGAAAATCTGCCACTGTTGTATAGCCTTTCTCCTCAGCCCTCAAACCCCGTTTCAAGATGGTCTACTGCTAAGCCGACTATTGCTGAGCCGAGCTTACGAAACGGAGACCTATTGCAACTTCGAACGTTGTGCAATGCAGTAGATTTGACTGAAAAGTTGCGAGTATATCCGCCCTATTGTTGCCGCAAATAGTTGAATTGGACCTCGCACGCCTGAAATAACTAGCTAAATTCAAGGCAATTTAAAGAAACGTAAACTTCTCAAAATTTTTAAATAATCACACAAAAGCGCAACCTGCAGTCTGACTACTTCGCTGAAACTATTTGGAAAAAAAATTCAAACTCCGCGCGATCGCCTCGTCGGTCAAATCAGCCAACTTTTTTTCCTAAAAATTTTCGCGGCAACCTATAAGTATAAAATCCGCGACTGCACCTGGTCCCGGGCCAACCTGCCCGGCATCGTTCCATCGGTTTTGCCGTGCCAGAGCCGGGAATCGATCGGCCTTTCCCCTCCCATGGTGCCCTGCTTCGCCCGAGGGGCCCAAGCCCAACTTGCTCGCGATCACCCCTGGACCGAATGGCCCCAGCGGCTCGCCCCGCGCCTTCGTATTTTGCAACGTCGACCATCGAAACGGCTGCGGCCCGCCGCTTCGGCGAAGAGCAGAACCTTACATGGTTGCGCCAAACGAGTTCCGCTTCGCGCAGCGATGCAATATATCCGGGGCAGACGGCACGGTATGACGAGAGCCCGAATACCTCTGTCACTTCCTGGCAGATCACCCTTGAAGGGGAAATGCCGGCAGGCAAAGGCCGGTGAAGGGGGCTTTCGTATCGCAAACGGACGCAAGAGGACCGAGATGGCAGACCAACCGCAACGACCAAGACAGGATCCTCTGCGCGCCAGACCGGGCCGCAAGGCCAATGAAAACGCCGCCCCCTCCTCCGTCCAGGTGCTCGACCGCAGCCTGAAGCTGCTCGAGCTGGTGGCCGGCGCCGACGGGGCGGCACTGACCGACCTCGCCGACAGGTCCGGCATGGCTCCCTCCACCGTCCACCGGCTGCTCACCGCCCTTTCCGGTCACGGCATGGTCGTCCATGACGCCGAGACCGGCGCCTGGACGATCGGGCTGAAAGCCTTCGAGATCGGCAATGCCTTTCTGCGCTTCCGCAAGCTCGGCACGATCAGCCGCCCCTTCCTGCAGCAACTGATGGAACGCTCCGGCGAGACCGCCAATGTCGGCATCGAGGACGGCGGCGACGTCGTCTTCATCTCGCAGGTCGAGAGCCACGCCCCGATGCGCGCCTTCTTCCGGCCCGGCCGGCGCGGCCCGATCCACGCGTCCGGCATCGGTAAGGCCATCCTTTCGACCTGGGGCCAACCGGCTGTCGAAAGGCTGTTTGCGACCCGCCCGCTCACCCGCTTCACCGAGAACACCCGCGACACCCTGCCCAGGCTCATCACCGACCTTGCCGCCATCCGCAGCCGCGGCTTCTCAATCGACGACGAGGAACACACGCTCGGCATGCGCTGCCTCGCCGCCCCGATCTTCAACGAATATGGCGAGGCGATCGCCGGGATTTCGGTGTCGGGCCCGGCGGTCAGGCTGCCGGACGCGCGGCTCGCAGAACTGGGGCCGGTGGTGAGAGACGCGGCCGAGGGGGTGACGC
>NZ_JAEUAO010000024.1 GCF_019511375.1 Rhizobium herbae | reverse complement strand
CGACGTCGCTGACCGTCAGCTTGCCGGACGCAGTCGGATCGCCGCTGCCGGCCTGCCCCGCCTCGACGGTTGCCCGGTCGTCGGTGACCGCCGCATCGACGGCGATCGACGCCGCGTCGTTGGCGCCGGTGATGGCGACGACGATGTTGTGGCTGGCGGTGCCGTCGAGCGAGGTGACGCTCAGCGTGTCGCTGACGGCGTCGCCCTGGTTGAGCGCTTGCGTCGCCGCCCGGTCGTTGTCGAGCGTATAGGTCC
>NZ_JAEUAO010000023.1 GCF_019511375.1 Rhizobium herbae | reverse complement strand
ACGTCGACGACGGCGAGGCGGTGTTTGCCGCCCCGGCCACGCTCGACGGCACCTATGGCAGCTTCTCCTTCGATGCCGCCACCGGCAGCTGGACCTATACGCTCGACAACAGCCGGGCGGCGACGCAGGCGCTCAACCAGGGCGACGCCGTCAGCGACACGCTGAGCGTGACCTCGCTCGACGGCACCGCCAGCCACAACATCGTCGTCGCCATCACCGGCGCCAACGACGCGGCGTCGATCACCGTCGATGCGACGGTCACCGACGACCGGGCAACCGTCGAGGCGGGGCAGGCCG
>NZ_JAEUAO010000022.1 GCF_019511375.1 Rhizobium herbae | reverse complement strand
GATCGACGCCGCGTCGTTGGCGCCGGTGATGGCGACGACGATGTTGTGGCTGGCGGTGCCGTCGAGCGAGGTGACGCTCAGCGTGTCGCTGACGGCGTCGCCCTGGTTGAGCGCTTGCGTCGCCGCCCGGTCGTTGTCGAGCGTATAGGTCCAGCTGCCGGTGGCGGCATCGAAGGAGAAGCTGCCATAGGTGCCGTCGAGCGTGGCCGGGGCGGCAAACACCGCCTCGCCGTCGTCGACGTCGCTGACCGTCAGCTTGCCGGACGCAGTCGGATCGCCGCTGCCGGCCTGCCCCGCCTCGACGGTTGCCCGGTCGTCGGTGACCG
>NZ_JAEUAO010000021.1 GCF_019511375.1 Rhizobium herbae | reverse complement strand
CAAAGTCAACTCAATTCTGTGAACCACCAATGCGTTGTCGCATGTTCTGTTTGTGCATCCGATAGCCGGTTGGATTCGTATATCGATTGCTTCCACATTGCGAAGCGCCACGATAGAGGTCAACGATGAAACGGTTTCAACTGGCAGGGTTGTCTGGTGTTCTGGTTTCTTTCGCAATCATTTCTGGCGGCTATGCGTCCGTAGCGGCGGCCGCAATGGGCGATAGCGAAGCGACCACCATGGTGGGCGGCGCTCCGATGTATCCGTCCAAGAACATTATTCAAAATGCGGTCAATTCGAAGGATCACACCACGCTTGTTGCTGCCGTGAAGGCAGGTGGCTTGGTCGATACGCTGTCCGGGGCAGGCCCATTCACCGTA
>NZ_JAEUAO010000020.1 GCF_019511375.1 Rhizobium herbae | reverse complement strand
GCTTGATGGCAGCCTGCAACAGACGGATCGTGCCCAGACGATCCGTTTCCTTGGCGCGCATGGCGGCCTTCATGTCTTCCGTGATCTGTGCCTTGAGGGACAACTGCGACATTCCGAACTCCGATAAACGGCAAAACCCGCTTGGACGGTGGGCCCAGCGGGTTGCAAACTTTGAAAAATGGATCACTGATCGTAGCACAGAACCCGAACAGTTCCAGGACAGATCCGTGGGGGATCAACGGGCCGAGGCAGCCTCTCCTGCCGCGACGGCCGAAGCCCACGCCCACTGGAAGTTGTAGCCGCCGAGCCAGCCTGTCACGTCGACCACCTCGCCGATGAAGTACAGGCCGGGTGCCGATTGGGCCTCCATGGTGGCGGATGACAG
>NZ_JAEUAO010000019.1 GCF_019511375.1 Rhizobium herbae | reverse complement strand
GGAACAGGCCGCGCGCCTGAACCAGGAGCAGTTCACCGAGCAGCTCACCGCTGCCAATGTGGACGAAGCAGCGTTAGCCGAACGTCTGACCGGCGATCTGAAACCGTCCTACTTGCAAGGCGAAGTCACGCGCATCAACAACGCCATCAACGCGCTCGGGCCGGTCAACATGGCCGCGCTCGACGAACTGGCGGCAGCGCGGGAGCGCAAGGGCTTCCTGGATGCACAATCGGCCGATTTGACCGACGCCATCACCACGCTGGAAGACGCCATCCGCAAGATCGACCAGGAAACGCGCGCGCTGTTGCAAGGCACGTTCGACCAGGTCAACTATCACTTTGGCGAGCTGTTCCCGACGCTGTTCGGCGGCGGCCAGGCCAAGCTGATGA
>NZ_JAEUAO010000018.1 GCF_019511375.1 Rhizobium herbae | reverse complement strand
CTGTAGAGCGTGCCCCAAATGGCCGGCAGGATCCCGTACTTGCCCTGGTTAACGTCCCAGACACTGCCAAAAAGCACATCGAAGCCGTGCTTTTCCATGCCCGGCAAGGCCTTGCGCCACACCTCGAACACCAAGGCTGCGACCAACGCCAGAATCAGTACCACCCCGATTCGCGCGAGCCCACGGAAGGTGCGATCGACCAGGAAGTCTTTGGCCGAGGGAGGTTGGCAGGCAGAATCCCGGTTAACCGGTACGACGAAAGGTTTGTTCATTGGCTAATTCCGGAACAGGGGGGAAACGCCCCCGGCGCGGCAAACAGCCCACACCGAGAGCGGCCTCACGGGTGTTACTGAATGTTGGCGGAGGCTTTGCGAACCTGCTCTACCACC
>NZ_JAEUAO010000017.1 GCF_019511375.1 Rhizobium herbae | reverse complement strand
ACCTGCCGCTGTCGTTCAACCGCAAGGAAGCCAAGGACCATGGTGAAGGCGGCCAGCTGATCAGCGCCGACCTGAATGGCAAGCGCGTGCTGATCGTCGATGACGTGATCACCGCCGGTACCGCGATCCGCGAAGCGCTGGGCATCATCCGCGCTGCCGGCGGCACCCCGGCCGGCATCGTGGTGGCACTGGACCGCCAGGAGATCGCCTCGGAAGCCGACCGTCGCTCGGCGGCACAGTCGGTGGCCGAAGAAGCCGGCATTCCGGTGATCGCCGTGGCGTCGCTGGCCGATCTGCTTGATTTCGCCTCCGGCAACCCGGAACTTGTCGGTTACCGGCAGCCGCTGGAAGCCTACCGGGCCCAGTACGGCGTCCGTTCGATCCGCTGACCGACCAGGGGAAAGG
>NZ_JAEUAO010000002.1 GCF_019511375.1 Rhizobium herbae | reverse complement strand
ACCCTGAACGCCCTGCTCGTAATAGCCAAGCGCCTTGTGGCGATCGAGGCCGAGAGCCTCGCCCTGTCGGTAAAGGTCACCGAGCCTAGCCGCCGCAGCTGGCCTGCCCTTTTCAAGCGCTTTCGTAAAGAGATCGATCGCTTTGGCGATATCCTTCGGAACAAGCTTGCCGTCACGATAGATGTTGGCGAGGCCGATCATTGCGCCGGCATCGCCAGCCTCAACGCCCTGCCGGTAATAGCCGACGGCCTTCGCGGGATCGAGGCCGACCTCGTCTCCCCTGAGATAGAGCGCCGCCAGCGCCGACACCGCCCAAGTGCCGCCGGCGGCGATGATCTCCTCATAGAGCGCAACAGCCTTCGGAATATCGCGACCGACCAGCACGCCTTCGGCATAGAGCGCGGCCATGCCTGCCTTGGCCCCGGCATCGCCACCCTGAACGCCCTGCTCGTAATAGCCAAGCGCCTTGTGGCGATCGAGGCCGAGAGCCTCGCCCTGTCGGTAAAGGTCACCGAGCCTAGCCGCCGCAGCTGGCCTGCCCTTTTCAAGCGCTTTCGTATAGAGATCGATCGCTTTGGCGATATCCTTCGGAACAAGCTTGCCGTCACGATAAAGATCACCCGCCGCCACTGACGCGACCGGATCGCCTTCTCGAGCCATGGCCTCGATGCCGGCAACCGCGGATGTGAGGTCATCCCCCGCCTTTGCCGCCTTTATCGTCGCCAGGAACGCCTTCAAAGACCGCTGCTCCGGCGTGTTTGCCGCATTTTGCTCCTTGCTGTCTTGGTCTTGTTGCGAAAAGGATGGAGCGGCGCCAAAAATTGCCAATCCAAGCGCGCAGCCTGCAAGAATGGATTTGTGATCCAGTATCATGGTAAAACCCCGCCGGTTCAATGAGAGCAAATATAACTTTGACGCGCAACTAGTATTCTTGAAGTATATTTATAATCTGAAAATACAACGGGAAACCGTTATGTGAATTCTGTTTATATTTCTTTTAAACCACCAACTTTGCCAATAGACAATATGCAACTTATGATTTATTATCATGCGTCGCTTCGCTGACCGCGAGTGTCCGCTTTCTGCGTCACGCCCTGACTATTTCATCTCGCACGTGCGAAATAGCCCCTATGAAATCGTGTTTAATTATGTGAAAACACTTACAGGGACGCAAGCCAATACGGGCCACTAAAGGCGTTCAGAAATAAATTTTAGTTTATCGCAGGTTGTTAAAAATACCCAAAAATGGGTCTGCGAATGAATACCGACTGGTGTATCGTCGGGGCCGTTTAGGCCAAAGCATCTGAAGCAAGCCGTTGTTTTAAACGGTGAATCTTATTTTTTTATTACAGTCGAATGCTCTCTGCCTTCGACTGAAAATTTTTAAAACTTCAAAGGAATATTGCATGAAAATAGCAATCTTCGGCCTCGGTTACGTGGGCTTCACCGCCATGTGCTGCATTGCAAAAGAAGGCCACCACGTCGTCGGTTTCGATGTCAGTGAAAAAAAAGTGAACCAAATCAATCAAGGTATCGCGCCAATCACCGAACCGGGCGTCGATATCCTGCTGCGCGAAGGCCTGGAAGCCGGCAGGATTTCCGCCCATACCGAAATCAGGCGCCATCTCAACGAATGTGACATGGCCATCGTCTGCGTCGGGACCCCCAGTGCCCCGGATGGCTCGCACAACATGACCTATATCGCCGAGGTCACGCGCCAGATCGCCGCCGCCGTCGGCCAGAACAGAACGTCGCCGCTGACCGTCGTCTATCGCTCGACCATCCGTCCGGGAACGGTCGAAGGGCTGATCGCGCCGATCTTCGCCGCCGAACTGGGCGAGGCTTTCGACCGCTGCATCGAGCTTGTCTACAATCCGGAATTCCTGCGGGAATCCTCGGCCGTCCAGGACTATTTCGATCCGCCCAAGATCGTCATCGGCACGGTCGACGGCAAGCCGAATGCGCGGATGGATGAGCTCAACCGGAATATCAAGGCGCCGACCTTCTACGTGCGCCTCGGCGAATCCGAGATCACCAAATTCGTCGACAACACCTGGCATGCCGTCAAGGTCGCGTATGCCAACGAGATCGGCCGCATCTGCCTGCAGCTCGGCCTCAGTGCGGCCAAGGTGCACGAGATCTTCGTCTCCGACACCAAACTCAACATTTCGCCTTACTATACCCGGCCCGGCGGCGCCTTCGGCGGCTCCTGCCTGCCCAAGGATGTGCGCGCGATGCAATATATCGCCGCCGATTGCGGCGCCCATACGCATCTGGTCGATGCGCTCCTGCGCTCCAACGAGGCGCACAAATACCGGCTGTTCCAGCATGTGACGCGTGACCTGGCGCCGGGCTCCAGGGTTCTGCTCGTCGGCCTCGCCTTCAAGGCGGAGACCGACGACCTGCGCGAAAGCCCCAATATCGACCTTGCCCGCGGATTGCTGCGCGAGGGCTACAAGCTGTCGATCTTCGATCCGGCGATCGACGCGACCAAGCTCGTCGGCGCCAATCTGGGCTACGCCTATACGCAGATTCCGACTTTGTCGCAGTTGCTGGTAACGAAGGAAACCGCCGAGGCGACGACCTACGACCGCGTCATCACGACCAATCTCACCTACAGGAAGATCAACCTCGAGAAGAATGGCGATATCGTCAATCTGAACTCTCTTTCCTGAGGAGGCGGCGATGGACACGGCCCCTCTGAACAGCAACACAGCCACCCACGCCCGCACCGAGGCCGTCTCCGGCGCTCTTTCCGGCAGAAAGGTGCTGATCATCGTCGAAAACCTGCCCGTGCCCTTCGACCGGCGGGTGTGGCAGGAGGCAAGGACCTTGCGTGCCGCCGGCGCCGAAGTCGCCATCATCTGCCCGACCGGCAAGGGCTATACGGCGCGCTACGAACATCTCGACGGTATCCACATCTACCGCCACCCCCTGCCCCTCGATGCCGGCGGGGCACTTGGCTATTTCCTCGAATACGGCGCGGCGCTGACCTGGGAAACGTTCCTCGCCTGGAAGATCCTGTTCCGCCACGGCTTCGATACGCTGCACGGGTGCAACCCGCCGGACCTGATCTTCCTCGTCGCCTGGCAGTTCAAGCTCATCGGCAAGCGCTATATTTTCGATCATCACGACATCAATCCGGAACTCTACGAGGCCAAGTTCAACAAACGCGGCTTCTTCTGGCGGCTGATGTGCCTGTTCGAATGGCTGACCTTCAAGACGGCGGACACCGTCATCTCGACAAACGAGAGCTACAAGAAGATTGCGATCGAGCGCGGCGGCAAGCTGGCGAAGGACATCTTCGTCGTGCGCAGCGGCCCGGACCTTTCCCGCGTCAAAGCGGTGGCGCCGAACCCGGCGCTGAAGAACGGGCGCGAATTCCTGGTCGGCTATGTCGGCGTCATGGGCGATCAGGAAGGTATCGACCTCTTGCTCGAGGCCGCGCGTCATATCGTCTATGGTCTCGGGCGCAAGGATATCCAGTTCGCGCTCGTCGGCGGCGGCCCGAGCCTTGTCGCGCTGCAGGCCATGTCGGAAAAGATGGGCCTTGCCGACTATGTGACCTTTACCGGCCGCGCGCCGGATCAGACGCTGTTCGAGGTGCTGTCGACCTCCGACGTCTGCGTCAATCCGGATCGCGTCAACCCGATGAACGACAAGTCGACGATGAACAAGATCCTTGAATACATGGCCGTCGGCAAGCCGATCGTCCAGTTCGACGTCACTGAAGACCGCTTCAGCGCCCAGGAAGCCTCGCTCTACGCCAAGGCGAACGATCCCGTGGATTTCGCCGAAAAGATCACCGACCTGCTCGCCGACCCGAATCGCCGCACAAGAATGGGCGCTTTCGGCCGCAACCGTGTGGAGACACAGATGGCCTGGACGTACGAGGTGCCGAAGCTGATCGCGGCTTATAAGAATGCGGTCAAAAGGCGGGACTGAAATGTCGATGGCACAGATATCAGCGTCCCCGGAACAAGCCATTGGCAGGCCGGCCAACTACGCCAGCAACTTGGTTGCCTTGGCGACCCTCCTACAATTGCTCCAAATCTTTCTGTTCTTCATCATCGGTCCGGAAATGCGATATGCCCTCGCAGGTTCAGCCACCTGCCTGGTCGCCTTCGCCTGCCTGATATCTCGGCCAAATACCAACTCGACTACCCATGCTTGGTTTTTCATTCTGTCGATGATTTTCTGCTGGGTGCTCGCGGTTGGCAGCGGAGGTGACTTTTCGCCAGCCAGCGCAGCGCAGCAACTTGCCATTCCCCTGTGGTTGATCGCGGGCCTCTCGGTCGACGTGCGGCAATGGCAAAAACACATTTCTGTTGGTCTCGGTCTAGTCGCTTTCTATGCGTTTTATCTGGCAATGACGGGACCGACTTACTCCGTGGGCTACATCGAGAGACCTGCAAATCTAGTCGATTTCGAGGGACCGCATCTTAGCGCCTACATTGTTGGCGGCATATTCTTGTATTATCTCCAAGACCTGAATAAGAGCCCGATCTTTAGTGTCAAAGGCCTGCTGAGGACGCTTGTTATTCTACTCTGCGCGTATCTGATCGTCGAATATCAGGTACGGACAGTCCAGGTTCTAGTTGCAGTTTATCTGGCGTCATCTCCGTTTATAAAATTAAAGATATCTAATCTAGTTAAGATTTCTGCAATAGTGATTGCCCTTCAGTTAGCATTTCTGGCGCTTCTCGTCGCCAGCTACTATCTGGACTTCACCCAATTCTCATCAGGCCGCACCAGCGTTTATGCCGAACGTATAGACATCATCTCGGCGCGACCGCTCGCCACGCTTTTCTTCGGCACAGGAGCTGGGACAGATCTGGTGGTCAGCTCCGCGTGGTGGTGGGATGCTAAGAACTCGCACAATGATTTTCTAAGTGTATTGTACGAACGCGGACTGCTTGGTTTTCTGTCTCTTATAGCACTATTTTCGTCTATCATCTTTACTAGAAGCAAAATTTCACCGCTCGCCTTAAGCATATTCTCCGCATCTGTTCTTAGTAACGGTCTCCTTGCTAGACCTCTTGCGTTTTTTATCTACGCTCTGATCGTTTCACTTAGCCTGCGAGACATCACGGACGGTTCTATAAATACACATGCTCAGAGCACTTCCTTATGAAAACCTTTCTGACAGATAGCGTTGTCGTTCTTTTCTTAAGAATGGCAGGCATTCTTGTAAACTTGGCGATATTCGTCGCCATTGCAAACAAGCTTTCCACAACTGACGTCGGCGCTTTTTCGCTGATATCGACCGTGGCCGTCATCGCGCGATATTTGGGCCCGCTCGGCTTCGATCAAGTGGCGATCAAGATCATTCCCCGATACATCTTGGATAATGACACTGCTTCCATTCAGAACCTTCATGCCAGCTCTCTTGCGTTTATAATTTTCAGCTCGGCAATTGTTTCTGCCCTATCCGTTTTCTTGTACAGCCATGCAACCGAACAATTTTTTCATTTGGGTCTGTACTTCATATTCATTGGGGTCGTTACTTCGTGTGCAATATCAGGTTTGTGCGCAGGAATTCTCCGCGGACACGGCAGAGTCTTCTCAGCATTTCTTCCAGATTCGTTTTTGTCCTATCTCATAACAGCCATCTGCTGTGTTTATCTGGTCTATACAGAGGAACTGACTCTCGAGCGTTCGCTTGTGAGCGCCGCCCTCGGGTATGCCTGCGCGGCATTGCTGCAGTTGGCTTCGCTCGCCAAGATTTCCCTCAAACTCCCGTTTCCGCGGGAATATCGGGCACCCTTTCGCGACGCATTTTCGATGTGGACAGTGCAAGCAGCCAATCTTCTGCAATCCCGCTCAGCCGTTTATTTTGCCTACGTGCTAGGCACGGCAACGACGGCAGCGTTGATGGATACAGCCGCAAGGGTTGCGCTCCTGCCAACGCTCGTCACGTGGGCCATCGGATCGATAGCCGCCCCGCAACTGGTAAAATATTCCGCTCAGAACAAGCGCGGTGAAGTCCAGAAGTTGATCTTAGTGAGCACTTGGGCCTCGTTCATCCCATCGGTTCTCACACTTGTCGTCTATTTTGCCTTCGGAAGATTGGCGCTAAGCACTTTTTTTCCGCAGGAATACCTTCTTTCCTACTGGCCGACCTTGATTTGCCTTGGCGCCATGACCATCAATGCCTCCACGTCAATATGTTCGACATATCTGATATACTCGGGGAAGCAGGCAGTTGTTTTTGCATTCACCGTAATCTCCGCGGCAACATTCTTTATATCTGGTTTTATCATAAGCATATATGACGTATTAATCGGGATATCACTATCAACATTACTTTCAGTCGCCGTTAGAGACTTTGGTATAATGCTGTATCTCGCCCAAACGGAGAAATTATACAGCGGCGTTTGGGATCCGCGAGGGATTTCCCTGTTGGCGACGCTACTGAAAGAGAGGAGTCAACAATGGCTGCCATAAACGAGTTCTACTGTGCCGCACGGCGATCGCAAAAACTCGGTATCCCGCTCATTCCTCGTCTGCTGGAGTATTCCATTCGAATCTTATTCCAAGCCGCTATTCCCGCACGCGCGCAGATTGCGAAATCCGTGTACTTTCATCACAGCGGTCTGGGCGTCGTCATCAATGGCCGTTCAGTCATTGAGGAGGACTGCGAAATCGGGGTGCACGTCGTCTTGGGCGGAAAAGCTCCAGTAGTGGGGGCGCCCTACCTTGAAAGGGGCGTCATCGTGCACGCCGGCGCAAAAATCATAGGGCCGGTACGAATTGGCGCAGGAAGCGTCGTCGCAGCCAACGCAGTCGTCACGACCGACATGCCTGCGAACTGCCTCATTGCAGGGGTTCCCGCAGTCGTCAAACGCTCGGGGGTTGATAACAGCATTTATCGGCATGACGCGCCACCTGTCGCGTCACCAACCGTCAGTGCCGTGAATTCATGACAACGACGAGTTTTTCTGCATGACCAACCGCCCTCTAGATGTCTTGATTGCCACCCCCCTCGGCAAAGGCGGGATGGGGGGCATTGACCGGATTATGGATGAAGTTCGGGCCGTAGCGCGGCGGAAACCGGACGCGCGGGTCCGTGTGAGGTTTAGCACGACACGCGGCCAGGGCAGTATTCTTCTTGCTCCGCTCCATCTGGCTCTGTTCCTGTTACGCATGACGCTGCTGAAAGTCAGCGGGCGAATAGACATCCTTCACATCAACCTTTCCAGCCACGGAAGCGTGCGGCGCAAAACGGTCGCGGCCCGGTGGGCCCGGCTGCTTGGCATACCTTACATCATCCACCTTCACGGCTCCCGTTTCAGGCAGTTCTGGGACGAAAGTCCTGCAAGGCGAGCTGGTGGGATAGCGGCGATGTTTGCATCCGCATCCCGCATCATCGTTCTTGGGAACGTCTGGAAGAGGTTCATTTCCGAAAAGGTTCCGGGAGTCGCGAAGCGTATCGTCATCGTGCCCAACGCCGCGCCCAAACCGGTCCTTGCGCCCGTAAAGGACGAAACCGGCAGCCTGCGCATCCTGTTTCTGGGCAAAATAGGGACGCGCAAGGGTGTGCCTCAACTCGTCGAGGCGCTGTCGATGCTCCCGAAAGATGGTACCTGGCGCGCGATTATCGCTGGTGATGGGGACGTGGAGGAGACGCGTCAGGAAATCGAGCGGCTGGCGCTGTCGGACTATGTCGTTCTGCCCGGATGGGTCGGACCAAGGCAGGTTGCCGATCTGCTGTCTAGGTCCGACGTGCTTATATTGCCTTCCTTCGACGAAAACCTGCCGATGTCGGTCATTGAAGGAATGGCCGCTGGACTTGCTGTGGTCGCAACACCAGTCGGCGCCGTGGAGGATATCATCACACACGGCAAAACCGGTCTGCTCGTGCCGCCCGGAGACGCCAAGGCGATAGCGGCCTCGATCTCGCTGCTCCTGCAGCAACCCCAGATGCGGAACGACTTGGGAGAAAATGCAGAGCGTCTGCACGCGGCCAAACTCGAGATCGGCATGTATTTTGAACGGCTTATCGAGGTGTGGACGGAAACTCTTACGGACAATTCTTAATCAAGTCGCGAAGCGGCCCATCACCCTGATTTCTGATTCTGACCTATTGAATTTGTGATCGCTGGAGAGACCAATGCCTGTTTTACAATCCCGTCCCTCACTCTGGCGATCAAGTCATGCCATCCATATCTTGGTGACAGCAATTGCATGTCTTTTCCTTGGCCATCAGCCTGGCCGTGCGGCAGATGATTGCGACATCTACGAAACACGCATCGTGACGACACCCGCCCCACCGCAATGGGTGCCGACATATCAGCGCTTCGATGTGATGATGGCGCGATTCCCAGCAAAGGCCGAGGTCGTCCTTTTTGGCGACTCCCTGGCCGAAGGGTGGCCCGAGGAATCGGTCAGATCAATTTTTCCGGGCAGCAAAGCCGGCAACCTCGGTGTTGGCGGCGATCTCATTCAAAACGCCCTCTGGGGTCTGGAACAGATGCCTGTTTCCAAGATTTCCCCCAAAGCGATCGTGATGATCCTTGGCACCAACAATCTCAAGGCACGCTCCAAGCCCTGCGCCATCATGGCAGGCCTGGCGAAAACAGTCGAAAAGCTGCATGAAATTTGGCCGCAGGCCATCATCTACATGTTTACAATTCCACCGCGTGGCCAAATCTTCAACGACTTTGAGACTGACCGCCAGGAGGTCAACGCCTTTATCGAAACGATACCATCTCACAGCAACTATGTTCGCGCCGTGAGCGGTTTCGACGATATGATCACATGTGAAATGAGGGGAACCAATCAGTTGCAAGAATGGTTTCCAACCTATTTTCCCGACGTATGCGCGAACTTCAGCAAGGACAACCTGCATTTGAGCCGATCTGGCTATGATGTGCTGGCGAGCATCCTGAAACAAGGAAGCAACTAGCCGTGTCCTTCTCCTGGTACATAAACCGGCTTCGCGCCATGAGCCCGGCTGAGATCGTTCACCGGGTTGGGGAAAAGGCGAAGAAGACACGGGCGCGCGGGCGGCTCGAAGGGTCGAAGCGGTATGTTCTGCCGGGTCCGATGCCGGTGCTGCCGGGCCTTGCGAAAATCCTTGCCGGGGCATCGGAGCCGCTCAGGAAGGAGATTGGCGATGCCGCCCGGTTCATCCTGTCGGGTCATTTCGAGGCGCTCGGCGTCGCCTGGCCGCGGCGCGACCTGTCAAACCAGTTTCCGCCGGAGGTGTGGCGGCTCGATCCCGTTACCGGCGGGCTCTGGCCGGGAGCGGACAAATATTGCTTCGACATTCCCTATCGCCACGAGCGCAAGCTCGGCGACATCAAATATGCCTGGGAATTCAACCGCCTGCAGTTCCTGCAGCCGGTGGCGGCGCATGCATGCCTGACCGGAGACCGCGAAGCGCTGGCGTTCATCGAGAGCGCGATTGCAAGCTGGTATCATGCCAATCCGCCGTTTCGCGGCCTCGGCTGGAATTCAGGCATCGAGCTTTCCTTGCGCGCCATCAGCCTGCTCATCGTTGCGAGCTTCTGCGGATCGTCGCTTTCGCCTGCATGCACCGCGCAGATCCGCGCGATCCTGCATGCGCATCAGGTGTGGATGTCGCGTTATCCGTCGCGCTTTTCGTCGGCCAACAACCATCTCGTCGCGGAAGTCGCCGGCGAGTTCCTCATCGCCCGCGCCATGCCGGAACTGCCGCAGGCCAAGAAGCTCGAGGACAAGATGCGCCGCCTGCTCGCCCGGGAAGTGTCGAAGCAGATCCTCGCCGACGGCGTCGGCGCCGAACAGTCACCGACCTATGGCGCCTTCACGGTAGAATTCGTCCTGCTCTGCAGCCTGGTCGCGAGGCAAAGCGGTCAGCCGCTCGGCCCGAAGGTTGATGCGCGGCTGATGCAGTTTGCCGAATATATCGCCTGGCTTTCCAATGCTGACGGCCGCATTCCCAGCATCTGCGACGACGACGAGGGCCGCGTCATTACGCTGGCGCGACATGAACCCGCCTATGCTGCCTCGGTCGCAGCAGCGGTTACCGGCCATCTGGGCAAGCCACCGGTGGGGCCGCGACCGCCGGAATACGATCTGCGTGACGCGCTTTTCGGCTCCGCTACGACCGGCGGCGCTTTGCCGTCAGGATTGCGCACGTTTGCCGATGGCGGCTATACGATCATCCGCGAAGGCAAGGCCCGCCGTGAACTTAGCATCGTGTTCGATCATGCGCCGCTCGGCTATCTCTCGATCGCCGCCCATGGCCATGCCGATGCGCTGTCGATAATCGTCAGCATCGATGGCGCGCCGCTGTTCGTCGATCCTGGCACCTACCTCTACCACGCCGGCGGCGAGTGGCGGGACTGGTTCCGTGGCACCCGTGCCCACAACACGCTCAACATCGGCGGCGCCGACCAGAGCACGATGTCTGGCTCCTTCAACTGGTCGCACAAAGCCGCCACCACATTGGAAAGCGCGACCGGCGGAGAAAACTGGTCGGTCGTTGCAAGCCACGATGGCTATCGGAAAAGGTTTGGTGCCGAGCATCGCCGCACCCTGTCTTCGACGCCGGCGGGCTTCGCGATCCGTGACGAGCTGACCGGCACCGTTGGCCTGGAGGCGGAGATCGTCTTCCAACTGGCGCCCGAATGGCACGCGCAGCTGAAGGACGGCGCCGTCCTGATTTCGAAAGGCGGGGAAACGATTGCGATCCTGTCCTTCAAGGCGCCCGGGGACATTGCCATTAAGGCGGGTGGCGACATCGGCGAAGGCGGCTGGCATTCCCCGGCTTTCGGGATAAAGGTGGAAGCGGTGCGGATAAGCTGGCGCGGCCTCGTTCCACCGGATGGAGTCACCACCACGCTATCGCTTGTACCGGCGCGATAAAGCGCTGCCCGGCTGCTGCCCCTACGCGCCGCGCGTCGAACCTGTCGCGCAAAGGGGCGCTCGGCATGCTGCATAATTTCCATCCGAATTATGCAGGCAGCAGCCGCGGGCGCCTCAACCCGTCATTTGCGTTTCATGGCCTCAGCCAGCGCAGCGCCGAAAGCGCCCTGCGACGGGGCCTGCGGCTTCGGCTGCGGCGCACGGGCCTGGTGCTGGCGGCCCTGGTGATCTGCCTTTGCGTCGCCTCTCGCCTCGCGGCCGCCTTGCTCTGCGGCGCCGTCCTTGCGCATGGTTAGTCCGATGCGCTTGCGGGGGACATCGACCTCGGTAACGCGCACCTTGACGACATCGCCGGCCTTGACCACCTCATGCGGATCCTTGACGAAGCGGTCGGCGAGCTGGGAAACGTGGACCAGCCCGTCCTGGTGAACGCCGATATCGACGAAGGCGCCAAAGGCTGCGACATTGGTGACGGTGCCTTCCAGCAGCATGCCGGGCTTCAGGTCCTTGATGTCGTCGATGCCATCGGCAAAGGTCGCGGTCTTGAAGCTTGGGCGCGGGTCGCGGCCGGGCTTTTCAAGTTCGGCGAGAATATCCTTGACCGTCGGCAGGCCGAAGCGCTCGTCGACGAAGGCGCGCGGGTCGAGGCTTTTCAGGATGGCGCTGTCGCCCATGATGGCGCGCACATCGCGACCGCAGGCGGCGACGATCTTCTTCGCCACGCCATAGGCTTCCGGATGCACGGAGGATGCATCCAGCGGCTCCTTGCCATTGGGGATGCGCAGGAAACCGGCGCATTGCTCAAAGGTGCGGGCGCCGAGCCGCGGCACCTTCATCAGTTCCCTGCGGCTCTCGAAGGGGCCGGTCGCATCGCGGTGGGCAACGATCGCCTCGGCAGACGATTTGCCGAGACCGGAGACACGGGCAAGCAGCGGCGCCGAAGCGGTATTCAGATCGACGCCGACTGCGTTCACCGCATCTTCGACGACGGCGTCGAGCGAGCGGCTCAGACGGCTCTGGTCGACATCGTGCTGATATTGGCCGACGCCGATCGATTTCGGCTCGATCTTCACCAGTTCGGCCAGCGGATCCTGCAGGCGGCGGGCAATCGAGACGGCCCCGCGCAGGGACACATCGAGGCCCGGGAATTCGTCAGCGGCCGCTTGCGAGGCAGAATAGACCGAAGCGCCGGCCTCCGAGACGATGACCTTGGTGGGCTTCGGTCCCGCCGGCAGCTGGCCGAGCATGTCGGCGACGAGGCGTTCCGTCTCGCGGCTGCCCGTGCCGTTGCCGATGGCGATCAGTTCGATCGCATGTTTGCGCACGAGGCTCGCGAGCTCTGCCTGGGCGCCGCGAATGTCGTTCTTCGGCGGGAACGGATAGACGGTCGTCGTCTCTAGCAGCTTGCCGGTGCCGTCGACGACTGCGACCTTGACGCCTGTGCGGATACCGGGATCGAGGCCCATCGTCGCGCGCGAACCGGCGGGAGCAGCAAGCAGCAGATCCTTCAGATTGCGGGCGAAGACATGGATCGCCTCCTCTTCCGCCCGTTCACGCATTTCGCGCATCAGATCGAGCGACAGCGACATCGACAGCTTGACGCGCCAGGTCCAGCCGATCACTTCCATCAGCCACTTGTCGCCCGGCAGCGTGCCGCCGACGTTGTAGGCGGTGGCGATGATACGCTCGACCGGCTTGACCGGCGAGGTGTCGTCCTGATCGACAACAATATCGACGGAGAGGAACTCCTCGTTCCAGCCGCGCAACATGGCAAGCGCCCGGTGGCCGGCAACGGTTGCCCAGCGTTCGGAGTGATCGAAATAGTCGGAGAATTTGGCGCCCGCCTCCTGCTTGCCGTCGACCACCTTGGCGCGCAAAAACGCGACCTGCCGCATATGGGCGCGCAGGCGGCCGAGCAGGTCGGCATTTTCGGTGATCCCCTCGGCAATGATGTCGCGGGCACCATCGAGTGCCGTCTTGACGTCCGGCACTTCCGCCGTGATGAAGGCCGATGCGCGGTCTGGCGGCGCGACGGAGCGGTCGGCCAGAATAGCCTGCGCCAGCGGCCCCAGTCCGCGCTCGCGGGCGATTTCCGCCTTGGTTCGCCGCTTCGGCTTGTAGGGCAGGTAGATATCTTCCAGTTCCGCCTTCGTCGTGACGGCGGCGATCTTGGCTTCCAGCTCTTCCGTCAGCTTGTCCTGACTGCGGATCGAATCGAGGATCGAGATGCGGCGGGCTTCCAGTTCGCGCAGATAGACGAGACGTTCGGCCAGATCACGCAATTGCGTGTCGTCCAGGCCGCCGGTCACCTCCTTGCGATAACGGGCGATGAACGGAACGGTGGCGCCCTCGTCAAGCAACTCGATGGCTGCAATCACCTGCGCAGGCGCGGCCTTGATTTCCTGGGCGATGAGAACGGCAATGGGCTTTGATGGCAGGGGCATGGCATTCCGTGATCTGATGAGGTGGCAGGGACCATAGAGGCACATGCGATCAAGGCCAAGTGAAGGCGGTCACCAGCCAGCAGGCGTCCACAGAAGGATGAGGCCGTCCCCTGCCCCGCAGGCGGCTCAGAACTCGACCGGCTCCAGCGGCGGACGCGTCTTTTCGAACTCGCGCAGCGCCGCCTCGCGCTCGCCGATATAGTTGCGGGTATAAGGCACTGCGTCCTGCTCGCGCGAAAGCTGGAGCTGGAAGATCAGCAGCTTGTCGTAGATGAAGGCCGTTTCGGACGCCGCCAGATAGAACTCCCACATGCGGAAGAAGCGCTCGTCATAGAGCCGGATCGCCTCCTCCTTGCGCGCCGTGAAGCGGTCGCGCCAGGCCCGCAGCGTCCGGGCATAATGCATCGGCAGGATCTCGATATCCTTGATCATCAGCCGCGCCTTCTCGACTGCCGGCACGACCTCCGACAGGGCCGGCATATAGCCGCCGGGAAAGATGTATTTCTCGATCCAGGGGTTGGTCGCCCAAGGTTTTTCCGCCTGGCCGATCGAATGCAGGAGCATCACCCCCTTTGGCGCAAGGAGCTCTGCCATCTTGCTGAAGAAATTGCCGTAATTGGCCATGCCGACATGCTCGAACATGCCAACGGAGACGATGCGGTCGAACTTTTGGTTCGCCATGGTCCGATAGTCCTGCAATTCGAAGCGAACGCGGCCGGCGAGCCCGCGCTTTGCCGCCCGCCCGCGGGAAACCTTCAATTGCTCCTCACTGAGCGTGATGCCGGTGACCTCGACGCCCGAAGATTCGGCAAGATACATCGCCATGCCGCCCCAGCCGGAGCCGACATCCAGCACGCTTTGGCCCGGTTCCAGCAGCAGCTTTGCGGCGATGTGGCGCTTCTTCGCCGTCTGCGCCTCATCGAGGCTGATGTCGGGCGGATCGAAATAAGCGCAGGAGTATTGCCAATCCTGATCGAGAAACAGATCGAACAGCTTGCCATCGAGATCGTAGTGATGGGCGACATTGTGCCTGTTGCGATTGACCGGAAGGCGGCTTTTGACCTGCTGCTCGGCGACATGCAGAAGGGCGGTGACCGTGTTGCTGACGGTTGCTGCCCGTTCGAGCCCATTGGCCTTCATCATCGAAATGACGTCGAAAATGTTGCCTTCATCGATGACGACGCGCCCGTCGACATACATCTCGCCGAATTTCAGGCCCGGATCGCGCAGGATCGCCTTTTCGGCCTCTTCATCGATCATCCGCAGTGCAACAGGCTCGCCGGAGCCATCACCCAGGACAGCCTGCTCTCCAGAAGAAAGGGCAATGCGCAGATTGCCTTTTTGAACCAGCCGGCGAAGCAGCTTCAGAAATGTCGTGCTCATTCCAGACCTCGACCACAGCCCATCGGATCGTTCCGCTGGATATTCACGGGGTGTCGGTCTCGCGTGTCGCCGGAAAATCCGGGGACGGGAAACCGGAGCTGGAACGCCATTGGCGCCGCCGGAAACAAGCCGGGCTGGAAGCTGTCGTGACACCGCCAGTCGGCATGCCAAGCAGATCGTCTGGGCGCTCCCGATCGCGAACCTTATCCATCAGAACGGGTATAAACTAGCGCGGTTTCGCCTTTTCGCAATGGCCGCGGCAAGTCCATGGGCAATTTATTTTCTTAGTAAGCAAAGGAAATCAAAGGGTAACCACACCGCGACCGTCGAGACGAGCCCTGTCGTGCGGCCGATCGAGATCAAGCAAGGGGCCGAGCGGCACGATCTTCGTCGGATTGATATGAACGAGAGAATAATAGCCCCGCTTGATGTGATCGATCCGCACCGTGTCGCGGATGCCCGGCCACTGGTAAATCTCCCGCAAATAGTTCGACAGGTTCGGATAATCCTCCAGCCGCCGCAGATTGCATTTGAAAGCGCCGTGATAGGCGCAATCGAAGCGGATCAGTGTCACGAACAGGCGGATATCGGCCTCGGTGAAGTGGACGCCGGCAATGTAGCGGCTCTGCGAGAGGTGCGCTTCGATCGTATCGAGCATGTCAAAGAGGCTCGTCACGGCCTCCTCATAGGCAGATTGCGTCTTGGCGAAACCGGCCCGGTAGACGCCGTTGTTGACTTTCTCATAGATCGGCGCGTTCCAGCGGTCGATTTCCCGGCGCAGCGTCTCCGGGTAGAAATCGAGCCTGTTGCCCGTCAGATGATTGAAGGCCGTGTTGAGGATACGAATGATATCGGCGGATTCGTTGTTGACGATGCGGCCTTCCTTCCGGTCCCAAAGTACCGGGACGGAGACCTTGCCGGTATAATGCGGGTCGGATGCCGTGTAGAGCTCGTGCTGATAGCGAATCTTCGGGACGTGCGGGCCGGCGTCCTGCGGCTCGGCATAGGTCCAGCCGTTTTCGCCGAGCTCCGGCTCGGCGATGGACACGGACACAACCTCCTGCAGGCCTTTCAGGTTGCGCATCATCAGCGTGCGCGACGCCCAGGGGCAGATGAAGGCGACGAACAACTGGTAGCGCCCAGCTTCGGCGGAAAGCGCCGGCTGGCCATCGGGTCCCGGCGTGGCGTCGGCCGTGATCCAGTTGTGGAAGCGGGTGGGTTCGCGATGAAAGGCGCCGTCCTTCATCTCGCTGGCAGCGACATCGCCCGTTTCCCATTTTCCATCGACCAGTTGCGGCATCGTGGCTGTCCTCTTTGATCCGAAACGCCGGGCGCTTCATTTTGTTCTGCATACCCATGCGCGGGCAGGCGCGACAAGGCGGTGTTTGCTCGACAGACTGTTCGACGATCGACACAGAGCGCCGGACTGGCGGCTCCGTCTTGACGCGGAGTGCATATGTCGGTATTTCTCGACATATGGACAATAAAAACGCCGTCAATGCTTTTGCAGCTCTCGCCCAGGGCACTCGCCTGGATGCCTTCCGGCTGCTCGTCTCCCGCGAACCCGGTGGCCTGCCCGCTGGGGAAATCGCCCGGCTGCTTGGCATTCCGCACAACACCATGTCGACGCATCTGGCGACCCTTCAGCGGGCGGGCCTCATCACGGCGGAGCGGCAAAGCCGGTCCATCGTCTACCGCGCCAGCCTCGACAGCCTGCGCGCTGTCGTGACGTTTCTTCTCAAGGATTGCTGCGCCGGCCATCCGGATCTCTGCGCGCCGCTGATTGCGGACCTCGTCCCCTGCTGTAGTCCAAAGGAAAAAGCCAATGCCTGACCGAATATACAACGTGCTCTTCCTGTGCACCGGAAACTCAGCCCGTTCCATTCTCGCCGAGGCTATTCTGAATGCCGAAGGTAAAGGCCGCTTCAAGGCCTATTCGGCCGGCAGCTATCCGAAGGGGACCGTTCATCCGCTCGCCCTGAGAGAACTGCGCGCGCTTGGCTATCCGTCCACCGGCCTCAGTTCCAAGAGCTGGGACGTCTTTGCCGCCGACGGAGCGCCGCAGATGGATTTTATCTTTACGGTTTGCGACAGCGCGGCCGGTGAAGCCTGCCCTGTCTGGCTCGGACACCCGATGACGGCGCATTGGGGCGTCGAGGATCCTGCAGCCGTGGAAGGCAGCGAGTTCGAGAAGGAGCGCGCCTTCTCGCAGGCCGCACGGTTCCTGAAAAACCGCATCATGGCGTTTCTCGCCCTGCCACACAGCTCGATCGACAAGCTGGCAATGGAAACGCACCTACGCCAGATCGGCGCCATGGAAGGGGCAACGATCAGCCCGGCGAAGGCAGGGTGATGTCCGCATTCAACTTGCAACGCCGCGTCTTTGCCGAAGCGCTCGGAACCTGCCTGCTGGTCGCGACCGTGGTCGGATCGGGCATCATGGCCGATACGTTGACGGATGATGTCGCGCTGTCCCTGCTCGGCAACACGCTCGCGACCGGCGCCATCCTGGTGGCGCTGATCACCATCTTCGGGCCGATCTCCGGTGCGCATTTCAACCCGGCCGTCTCACTGGTTTTCGCGCTGAAACGCCAATTGCCCCGGCGTGAGCTGGCATTGTACGTCGTCGCACAATGCCTGGGCGGCATCGCCGGCACGGTCGCGGCGCATCTGATGTTCGATCTGGCGCCGGTCGAGGCCTCGCTGAAGGTGCGAACCGGAGGCGCACAATGGTTTTCGGAAGGCGTGGCCACGTTCGGCCTTGTCGCCGTGATCCTCGGCGGCATCCGGTCCGATCCGAAAACCGTGCCGTGGCTGGTCGGGCTCTACATCACCGCCGCCTACTGGTTCACGGCGTCCACCTCCTTTGCCAATCCCGCCGTGGCGATGGCGCGATCACTGACCAACACATTTTCGGGCATTCGCCCGCTCGATCTCCCGGGCTTCGTCCTCGCGGAAATTCTGGGGGCTCTTTGCGCCCTTGCCCTGATGAACTGGCTGCTGCGGCAGCCCTCCGCCAACGCGTAGCCACCCACATCCGAGGCCATCATGACCGTTACCATCTATCACAATCCCGATTGCGGCACCTCCCGCAACACGCTCGCAATGATCCGCAATGCGGGCATCGAACCCACAGTGATCGAATATCTAAGCACCCCGCCAAGCCGCGACGCATTGAAAGCGATGATCGCCGATGCCGGGCTCAGTGTGCGCGAGGCCATCCGCGAAAAGGGAACGCCGTTCGACGAGCTCGGCCTTGCCGATCCCGCACTTGACGATGACGCGCTTCTGGACGCGATGCTGGTGCATCCGATCCTGATCAATCGGCCCTTCGTCATCACGCCGATCGGCACACGGCTTTGCCGGCCGTCCGAAGTCGTTCTCGATATCCTGCCGGAGACACACAAGGGGCCCTTCGCCAAGGAGGATGGCGAACAGGTGCTCGATACCGAGGGCAAGCGCCTTGTCTGATCTGCCGGCAGCGCACGAGCAGCACCTGCGCCTGCCTGACCGCGAGGCGCTGCGCCGGCCGTTCTCGACGCATCCGCCGCGCATTCTCATCCTTTATGGCTCGCTTCGAACCGTATCCTACAGCCGCCTGCTGGCCGAGGAAGCCGGGCGCCTGCTTACGCATTTCGGCGCGGAGGTCCGCTTCTTCAATCCGGAGGGCCTGCCCCTGCCCGATGCAGCTCCAGCCGGCCATCCGAAGGTGCAGGAACTCAGGGACCTCTCGCAATGGTCGGAGGGCCAGGTCTGGGTGAGCCCGGAGCGGCACGGTGCCATGAGCGGCATCATGAAGGCCCAGATCGACTGGATTCCGCTTTCGGTCGGCTCGATCCGCCCGACGCAGGGGCGCACGCTTGCGGTCATGCAGGTCTCGGGCGGTTCGCAAAGCTTCAACGCCGTCAACCAGATGCGCATTCTCGGACGCTGGATGCGGATGATCACCATTCCCAACCAGTCCTCCGTTGCCAAGGCCTTTCAGGAATTCGATGCGAATGGCCGGATGAAACCGTCCTCCTATTACGATCGCGTGGTCGACGTGACGGAGGAACTGGTGAAATTCACACTGCTGACGCGCGACATCTCCGGCTACCTCACCGACCGCTACAGCGAGCGCAAGGAAGATGCGGAGAAACTCGAGCGGCGCGTCGGCTTGAAGGCCATATGAGACAGGAAAAAGGCGCCGTTGCCAGCGCCTCTTTTTACTTCGGGAACTCCAGTCCCATTTCGCGGAAGCGCTCGGGGTCGTCGCCCCAGTTTTCGCGAACCTTGACGAACAGGAACAGGTGGACCGGCTGTTCGAGGATTTCGGAGAGTTCCTTGCGCGAGGCCATGGAGATCGCCTTGATCGCCTCGCCATTCTTGCCGAGCGCGATCTTCTTCTGGCTGTCACGCTCGACATAGATCACCTGCTCGATGCGCACCGAGCCGTCCTTGCGCTCTTCCCATTTCTCCGTCTCGACATGCGAGGAATAGGGGAGTTCCTGGTGCAGCCTCAGGAAGAGCTTCTCGCGGGTGATTTCCGCAGCGAGCTGGCGCATCGGCAGATCGGAAATCTGATCCTCCGGATAGTACCAGGGACCTTCAGGCAGCTTCATCGCGAGATAGTCGAGCACATCGTCGCAACCGGAGCCGTTCAGCGCCGAAATCATGAACGTGCGTTCGAATTCGACATATTCGTTGGCGGCGGCTGCGAGCTTCAGCAGGTCTTCGCGCGAAACCTGGTCGATCTTGTTGAGGACCAGCATCTTCGGCTGTTCGACTTCCTTCAAGCCTTCAAGGATCGTCTCGGCGTCGCCTTTCAGCCCGCGCTCGCTGTCGATCAGCATCATGATGGCGTCGGCATCCTTGGCGCCGCCCCAGGCGGTTGTCACCATCGCGCGGTCGAGACGGCGGCGGGGCTTGAAGATGCCTGGCGTGTCCATGAAGACGATCTGCGCCTGTTTGTGGATGGCAATGCCACGCACGATGGCGCGCGTCGTCTGTACCTTGTGGCTGACGATCGACACCTTGGCGCCAACCAGGCGGTTGACCAGCGTGGACTTGCCGGCATTCGTGGCGCCGATCAGCGCCACGAATCCGGAACGGGTGGCAGCGCCTTCGGCTGCGGCGGTCTCTACAGTATCTTCGCTCATCGTATCCGTAATTTCCGATTGTGCGCCGGGCGCCGCAACGGCGCGCAGGATCGCATGCTATCAAAGGATTGCCTGATCTTCAGGAGGATTTTCCTCTACAGATCAGGCGCCGTCACTGACTTCCAGACGCCTTCCCGCTCAAGGATCTTCGTGGCCGCCACCTGTTCGGCGGCACGCTTGGAGCGGTCGATGCCGGTTGCCGGCGCAATGCCTGGTATCTCCACCGTCACCGTGAAACGCGGATCGTGATCCGGTCCGGACCGGTCGTCGATACGGTAGCTCGGCGTCACGCCGAACTTGGCATGTGCCCATTCCTGCAGTTCGGTCTTGGCATCGCGGCGTGCACCATCGACCCGGCTTGCCCGCGCCGACCAGTGGCGCTGGACGAACCCCCGCGCCGCTTCCAGGCCGCCATCGAGATAGATCGCCGCGATCAGCGACTCTACCACATCGGCCCGCACATTCAGCATGTGTTTTCCGGTGAGTTTCTTGACGTCGGCACCGGTGCGGATGAAGAGATGCAGCGACAGCGCATCGGCAATGAGCGCGCAACTTTCGGCGCTGACCAACTGGTTCAGACGAACGGAAAGCTCGCCTTCGCTCGCCTCCTTGAACGTGTCGAACAACAACTCGGCGACACAGAGCCCGAGGACCCGGTCGCCGAGGAATTCCAGCCGTTCGTAGTTGGAGCCCTTGGCATTGCGGGCGCTGGCATGGGTCAGCGCCCGGTCGAGCCGTTCCTTCTGAACGAAGCTGTAGCCGATCGCAGCTTCAAGGCGCTCCCGGTCCTGCGTGTTCAGCGGACGGCCCTTACTCATTCGACGGCCTTGAAAAGGCGGTCGTAGCGAAGGTTCGTCGGCCACTTCCACACTTCGCGGAACGAGGTGTCGTGGCCGAGCGAGAAGAAGATCATGCTGGCGCGGCCGACCAGGTTCTGGGCGGGCACGAAACCGACATCGAAACGGCTGTCGGCCGAGTTGTCGCGGTTGTCGCCCATCATGAAATAGTGGCCTTCCGGAACGATGAACTCGCGGGTGTTGTCGCCGCGCGTATCCGGGAACTGGTCCAGCGTGTCAAAGCTCACGCCGTTGTCCAGCGTCTCGCGATAGACCGGAACCTCAGCGCCCGTGTCGTATTGGTCGTCGGCGCGGAAGGCACCGTCCGGCACACGCGGAACGGGCTTGTCGTTGACGTAGAGAATGCTGTCGCGAACCTGGATCCTGTCGCCCGGCAGACCGATCAGGCGCTTGATGTAGTCGATGTCCGGGTTCGGCGGGAAACGGAAGACTACGACATCACCGCGCTTGGGCTCGCTGGCGAAAATCCGGCCGCTGAACAGGTCCGGCGCGAACGGCAGGGAATATTTGGAATAGCCGTAGGCGAACTTGTTGACGAAGATGTAGTCGCCGACAAGCAGCGTCGGCATCATCGAACCGGAGGGAATGGTGAACGGCTGGAAGAAGACGGTGCGGATCACCACAGCCAAGAGAAGCGCCTGGATAATGACCTTGACGTTTTCCCAAAGGCCACTCTGCTTCTTTTCTATTTTCTCTGCCACGCCGTCGTTCCTTGATCTGATCATTGCTCGCACCATGTCCGTGTCGAACGAAGATATTGCCTGTGGTCTGTGTGCGAACGTAATTTCACGCAGGTTGCTCGACAGATATTTGCGCACGCCCATTTTCGGTCCGCTTCATGTGGACATGCTCTAAACGCTTCCTTTATCCGGGGCAACGGGCAGAGCTTCGATTATCACGAAGGCCTGCGCCAGAGGGAAGTCATCGGTGATGGTGAGGTGGATGACGCCGCGATGGCCGGCCGGCAGCATTGCCGCAAGCCTTTCGGCAGCACCGCCGGTCAGTTGCATCGTTGGCTTGCCGCCCGGAAGATTGACGACACCCATGTCCTTCCAGAACACGCCCTGCGCCATGCCCGTTCCGAGCGCCTTGGCACAGGCCTCCTTCGCCGCAAACCGCTTGGCATAGGATTCGGCGCGGTTTTTCCGGCCCTCGGATTTGCGGATTTCAATTCCGGTAAAACAGCGCTGGCTGAACCGCTCGCCGAAACGCTCGAGCGAGTTTTCAATCCGCCTGATATCGATCAGGTCACTGCCGATGCCGATAATCATTGAAACGAAAATACCTTATCTGGAGTGGAGGCGAGCCTCGCTGGACAAGAGCAAACGGACAGCCGCCTGCCAAGTTAAAAATTCGTGAGAATCAAGGCCCGTTTGCCGATCCCGCCGGATGCTGTGCCTTGCCGGACCGCCGGACCTGGCGGCGGGACTGGAAGAGTTTGGCGGCGTAGAAGGTCAGAACATAGAAAGCCGCAGCACTTGCGGCTGCAATGGGCACCGAGCCGATCAGCATCGGCCTGAGCAAAGGCTCCCACAAATGCGCCAGCTCGAGATGGCTCAGCCTATGGACAATCTCTTCCCCGGTCAGCGCACCACTGCCGCCGGCACCAAGCATCACCACGCCCACCTCGTAGGTCGCGACGAGAATGACCGGAATGGTCAGCGGGTTGGCAAGCGTGGTCGCTATACCGGCCGCGATCAGATTGCCCGACAAGAGATAGGCAACAGCAAGAGCGATGAGGATGTGAAAGCCGATAAACGGCGTTGCCGAAGACGCAGCCCCGGCAGCAACGCCGACGGCGATGGAATGCGGAGAGGACGATAGCCGCAACACGCGCATCGACAAGTACCGCACGCCGCGGGAAAAGCCCTTTCGCGGCCACAGAAACTCACGGAGCCTTCCCGACAAGGTTGCGGGCTTCTTGCGTCTGAACAACATGCTGTCCTGATAGACGATGCGGATGTGACTGTTCAATGGCGGCGACGGGAAAATCGGCATTCCGGGCGCGGCCAAGCGCGATTTGCCGCAGAGGCGATCACGCCCGGCGTGCGCGGCGCCTGCACCTCATGCGCAGGAGCCCAGTCTGACATGCGTTTGTCGCATACGTCCCGGCGGCCTGCAGCCGCAGGCAGCCGGACGGCAGCATGACTTAGAAGGAGTTACGGAACAGGCCGCGGTCAACCTGACGCTGACGGTATTCCAGATCGATCCGGTCGAGCGAACCATTGAGATAGTTCATTTCGCGCTCTTCGACGGACGGTACGCGCAGGGCGCCAGTGATTTTCTTCAGTTGCTTAAACATGGTAAACCTCTTTTCGTTTACCTCCCGATGCTGAAGATAGATGAGGCAGAGCTTATTCACCAGAGCTACAAAGAGGCGGCAGCCATGCAACAGGCGCATGACGCGCGCCCTTCCGCACCGAAATTGCATATTTTGAGGGCAATTGCCGTCCGACTATGCTGACCTGCCGCCGATCACGGTCGAATGTAGACGTAGCCTTCGGTCTGAAGCTTCGCGATACGAACGACGCCGCCCTCGTCGGCGCGGACAAAGCCGGGCAGCAGATCGGCGACCTGCAGGTTCTGCGCCGTCATCGTATTGCCGCAGGCGGCCATGCGAACCCCGTCCCCGCTTATCCTGGCCACCTGCGCGGCGGTTTTGGGATTGGCCTTGATCTTGCGAAAAAGAGTCAGTGCCGGGCCGTGCACCACCAGCACGATATCCACCGCCTGGGGGCCGCCCATGCCATCTATATGGTTGCGGATATTGCCAAGCACAAACATCACCTTCTCGGTATCGGCAAGGTGATAGACCACCTTCTGCCTCCCGGGGCCAGGCGATGCCGTCGCAGCGGACGCGACGCGTCCGGCAAAGAGCGCGGCAAGCGGCGCAGTCAGAGCGCGCGTGAAGACAGTCCGGCGTTTGATCGACATGACGCCCCCCTCAATGCGCCGCGAGGAGAGCGGCTTTGGTTTGCTCGTCGATAGCAAGCGGCAGGCAGGTGGAAAGTGCCGTGCGGTCAAGGCGGAAAATCTTGTCGTCCGATCCGAACTTGGCGCCCTCGGGAAGGTCGCTCAATTCCTCCTCGCTCTGATCGTCGCTGACCCGCGCGCCATCGGGAATATCGAGAAGAATGGAATTCCTGTCCTTGATGCGAACACCGATGGTACCGCCATCGCAATCGATGCCGCAGTGCAGGGCCTGCTTCCCGTCCGTGCCGGCAGCGCAGCCGCCATAGGCGCTGTAGGGCCGCTTCAACTGGCGGAAATTCACCGACATGCCCAGAATATACTGGCGGCCGGCACCACTTTCATCCTCGTAGCTATCCACGAAAACCATCATGTCGCGGACATTCTGATCAGGATGACTGGCGAGATGCGCCTTGGTATAGGTCCGGGCATAGCAGGCATAGGCCTTCTCCTTGCCGATATCGCGCCCAAACAATTGAAGATTGGCATCTGCCGCAGTCGAAAAATCCGCGGGCAAACACAGGACAACACCGAAAGCCAGTGCTCGCCGCAATACACGCATTGCACCCTCCGTCCGCGAAGGATGGCATGTTCCCACGAAGCAGCGCTTTGCACAACCGATCATTCAGGAGCGGAAGAGACGAGGTTTTTCCTGTTCGGCAGCGCCGTAAAAGCGCGTCATTCGAAGACGCGCTTGACGGTGGAAACGCTGGGCAATTCACGGATTTGCGTGATCAGGTGGTTGAGTTGGCGCAGATCCCATACTTCGAGATCAAGCTGGAACTCGCTGAAATCCGCAGCCACCCGGCCCATCGACAGGGTGCGGATGTTGATGTCGCTGGTGGCAATCGACTGGGCGATCTCGGCAAGCGTGCCCGGTTCGTTCAACGCGTTGATCTGTATGCGCGCCATGAAGCGGGTGTTGTTCGCTTCGTCGAGGTCCCAGCGCACATCGATCCAGCGCTCCGGCTCGTCATCGAACTTCTGCAGGCTGGGCGACTGGATCGGGTAGATCGTGATACCCTTGTCCCTTTCCATGATGCCGACGATGCGGTCCCCCGGCACGGCACCCGAGGCGCTGAAATGAACTTCGGCATTGCCCGAGAGCCCGCGAATCGGCAGCGCTTCGGGCCCCTCGCCCTCGAGCATGTCGAACATGTCCTTCGGCCGGTTCGGCAGCTTGAACACCATGCCGGCGGCGCTGCGCATGTTGAACCAGCCCTCGTCCTGCGGCTTTATCGTAACGCGCTCGTCCTGATGATCTGGGAACACGGCGCGCAGCACGTCGAGCGAGGAAAGCTCGCCGCGACCGACGGATGCGATCGCGTCCTCGATATCCTTGTGGCCGAGACGATGCAGGACCGGCTTCATCGCCTCGCGGGTAAACGACTTGCCCGCCCGCTCGAAGGTGCGTTCGAGAATGCGGTAGCCTAGCCCTGAATATTGCTTGCGCACCGCAGCACGCGTAGCGCGGCGGATGGCGGCCCGCGCCTTGCCGGTGACGACGATTTCCTCCCAGGCCGGCGGCGGAACCTGGATGCCGGAGCGGACGATCTCGACTTCGTCACCGTTGGTCAGCCGCGTAACCAAAGGCATGATGCGGCCGTTGATCTTGGCGCCGACGCAGGTGTCGCCGATATTGGTATGCACCGCATAGGCGAAGTCGATCGGTGTTGCGCCGCGCGGCAGCGCGATCAGCTGCCCTTTCGGGGTGAAACAGAAGACCTGGTCCTGGAAGAGTTCAAGCTTGGTATGCTCGAGAAACTCTTCCGGATTGTCGCCTTCCGCCAGCGACTCGATCGTCCGGCGCAGCCAGGAATAGGCGTTCGACTTCGGCGAAAGCTTCGTGTCGCCGGCCGGCTCGACGCTGTCCTTGTAAAGCGTATGAGCGGCAATGCCGTATTCGGCGACCTCATGCATGTGCCGCGTGCGGATCTGCAGTTCGATGCGCTGGCGGGATGGCCCGACGATCGTCGTATGAATCGACTGATAGTCGTTCTGCTTCGGCGTCGAGATATAGTCCTTGAACCGTCCCGGCACGACGCGCCAGCGCGTATGGACGATGCCGAGTGCGCGGTAGCAGTCGGGTATGTCCGCAACGATGATGCGGAAGCCCCAGACGTCGGACAGTTGCTCGAAGGAGAGCGACTTCGACTGCATCTTCTTGAAGACGGAATACGGTTTCTTCTGCCGTCCCTTGACGACAGCGCCCACCAGACCGCGTGCGAGAATGAGCTCGCCAAGTTCGTCCTCGATCTTCTTGATCAACCCTTCATTCCGCGCCGACAATTCGCCAAGGCGGCGCGTAACCGTCTCGAATGCTTCGGGATTGATATGGCGGAAGGAGAGGTTCTCGAGTTCCTCACGCATGTCCTGCATACCCATGCGCCCGGCCAGCGGCGCGTAGATATCCATCGTCTCTTCGGAGATCCGGGCGCGCTTTTCCGCCGACATGTGGTCAAGCGTGCGCATATTGTGCAGCCGGTCGGCGAGCTTGACCAGCAGCACGCGTACGTCGTCGGAAATCGCCAGAAGCAGCTTGCGCAGGTTTTCCGCCTGCTTGGCTTTTTTGGTGACCAGATCGAGCTTCTTGATCTTGGTCAGCCCCTCGACAAGCGCGCCGATATCCTCGCCGAACAGGTCGTCGATCTCGGCGCGTGTCGCCGTCGTATCCTCGATCGTGTCGTGCAGCAACGCAACCGCGATTGTCGATTCATCGAGATGCATCTCGGTGAGGATCGCAGCGACTTCGAGCGGATGGGAAATATAGGGGTCGCCGCTCGCCCGCTTCTGCTGGCCATGCTTCTGCATGGCGTAAACATAGGCCTTGTTCAGCAGCGCTTCGTTTACATCGGGCTTGTATTTCTGAACGCGCTCAACGAGCTCGTATTGGCGCATCATCCGCTAGCGGCTCCAGGAGATATCCGGAAAAGAAAAAGTGCGCCAATCATAGGAGTGGCGCACTGCTTTGCAAATACCGGCACGCGATTTCTGAACGAAAACGCGGCATTGCGTCAGAGCGTCGCATCCGGCGAAGGCCGGATGGCGTACAGGCTCAATAGTCGTCGCTTTTTTCCGGCGGAACCAGGCCCTCGATGCCGGCCAGTAGCTCTTCTTCCGACATGCGGTCGAAGGTGATCGGCTCCGGCTGATCATCGTCCTCAGCCGTTTCGGCAAAGGCCGCAGCGGCGTCGCCGCCGAGCATCGAGGCCGGATCGGGCTCGGGCTCGTCCACTTCGACATGTTTCTGCAGCGAGTGGATCAGGTCTTCCTTCAGGTCGCCGGGAGACAGCGTCTCCTCAGCAATCTCGCGCAAAGCCACGACCGGGTTCTTGTCGTTGTCGCGATCGACGGTGATCGCCGCACCCTGCGAGATCAGGCGGGCGCGATGGCTTGCCAGCAGGACGAGTTCGAAACGGTTATCGACTTTGTCGATGCAATCTTCAACAGTGACGCGGGCCATGGCCTGTCCTTTGGGTCTCAAGAGCGCAGCTTCAATCGAGGATACCCTGAAATGATCCGTCGCTTGCGCTGATTAACAAGATCGGAACCCGGCCAGCCGTCGGCCAGACGGTATGCGTGGCTCCGATTTCAGGAATTAAACTGCCCGATACAGTCAAAAGCACCAAAATTCAAGCTTTTCCTGCATTTCAAAAAAAGATATCCGCGCATATTCGGCGGCGACCATATTGCCGTGCCGAAAGGGGCGCCGCGCAGCTGCGTGCTCAGCCGATAGGCGTTGGGCATCCTCATAAATGATGATTGAATCCCACTAAAGCTCGTTGTCGGTCCGGTAGGGGGATATGGCCTACACAGCATGTAGGATAGGCAACCCGGCAAAAAGAATCCCAAATAAAGCCACAAATTTCCCATTTTTAAAAAAAAAGTGCGAAAATTAGCTATTCCACCCAGAATTTTCTTAGACTAAAGCAAATTCCTGGTTGAATGACAGAGCATGGACGAACTCTTTTAGATGGCTAGCATATGCTCGATTCTTAATGTAAGCGGGATATTCCGCCACTGGTGCCCATTCGCGCGTGGCCAGGTTGAAAATCAAAAAACATTGAGACAACAAAAAGGATAAAACGATGTTCGACCCCCGCGAAAAAATCGCCTTGTTCATCGACGGCGCAAACCTCTACGCGGCCTCGAAAAGCCTTGGTTTCGACATTGACTATCGCAAGCTGCTCAAGGCTTTCCAGAAGCGCGGCTATCTTCTTCGCGCCTATTATTACACGGCACTGATCGATGACCAGGAATACTCGTCCATCCGCCCGCTGATCGACTGGTTAGACTATAACGGTTACAAGGTGGTGACGAAGCCTGCGAAGGAATTCACCGATTCGCTCGGTCGGCGCAAGATCAAGGGGAATATGGACATCGAACTGGCCATCGACGCGATGGAACAGTCCGAAACGGTTGATCATCTTGTAATCTTCTCCGGCGACGGAGACTTCACGACGCTGGTCGAAGCGCTACAGCGCAAGGGGCGCAAAGTCTCGGTGGTCTCGACCATGTCGACACAGCCGCCGATGATCGCCGACGACCTGCGCCGCCAGGCCGATCATTTCATCGAACTGGTCAGCCTCAAGGCGGAAGTCGGCCGCGATCCCTCCGAGCGAGCGCCCCGTGTCGTCGAACCGGTTGCAGTCAGCGATGACGCCACCGAATGAACGGCAGAGGAGCGGTTTTGGGCCGCTCCTTTTTCTTTGAAACCATCGCAGATAATCAGTGATCCTTCAGAAGCCTGCTCTTCTGCCGGTTCCAGTCGCGCTCTTTCTCGCTCTCACGCTTGTCGTGCAGCTTCTTGCCCTTGCCGAGCGCCAGTTCGAGCTTCGCCCTGCCCTGATCGTTGAAATAGATCTTCAGCGGAATGAGCGTCATGCCCTCGCGGTTGATCGCGCTCTGAAGCCGGCTGGCCTCCCGTTTCGACAAAAGCAGCTTGCGGCGGCGGCGCGGCTCATGATTGAAGCGGTTCGCCTGCAGATATTCCGGCAGATAGGAATTGATCAGCCACATCTCGCCGCCCTCATCCGTGGCGTAGGATTCGGCGATATTGGCTTTGCCCTCGCGCAACGACTTGACCTCGGTGCCAGTCAGAACCAGACCGGCCTCGTAGGTGTCGATGATCTCGTAATTGAAGCGGGCCTTGCGGTTCTCCGCGACAATTCTCTTGACCACACGTTGGCTGCCCTTGGGTGCCATCAGTTCATAAGCCCCGCATGGCGAAGTGCTGCATCGATGGCGGTTTCGGTCGAAGGCTCGAGCGTCGGCAGCAGCGGCGAACGGACGGTGCGGCTCATCCGGCGCAGCCGGTTCAGCGCATATTTGGCGCCGCAAAGACCGGGCTCCATGAAGATGGCTTTGTGCAGCGGCATCAGCTTGTCCTGATATTCCAGTGCCTTGGCATAATCGCCTGCAAGCGTCGCCTCCTGGAATTCGGCACAAAGTCGCGGCGCGACATTGGCCGTAACAGAGATACAGCCGACGCCGCCATGAGCGTTGAAACCCAGCGCCGTCGCGTCCTCGCCCGAAAGCTGGACGAAGCCGGACCCGCAGGCCATGCGCTGCTCGGAAACACGCTCGATCTTGCCGGTCGCATCCTTGACACCCATGATAGACGGGTAGGCCTTGTGAAGGGCCGCCATCGTCTCGACGCTCATGTCCACCACCGAACGACCCGGAATATTGTAGATGACGATGGGCAGCTTCACACTCTCGGCGATCGCCGCATAATGCGCGAAAAGGCCCTTCTGGGTCGGCTTGTTATAGTAGGGGGTGACCACCAGAATAGCATCGGCACCGGCCTTTTCGGCGTGCTGCGCCAGTTCGACGGCCTCCGTCGTGTTGTTGGAGCCCGCACCTGCGATTACCGGCACGCGTTTTGCCGCGGTCTCGATGCACAGTTCAACCACGCGTTTGTGCTCGGCATGCGACAGGGTCGGCGATTCACCGGTGGTGCCGACCGGCACAAGGCCGTGACTGCCTTCGCTGATCTGCCATTCGACATGCGCGGCAAAACTATCCGTATCGACTGCTCCGGAAGCGGTGAACGGGGTGACGAGAGCGGGAATGGACCCCTTGAACATGCACGACTCCTGACGGCGCCCGGGAAGCTTGAAACCAACCCACGCTTTGGCCGCATTTCATGGTTAGAAAACTGGCGCACCATAATCATGTGAGGTGCCTGCGGCAAGCACTCTATCGCGCCATTCATCGCCGGTTCCCTTCAATTTCCCCGGCATCAGCGGCGTTTTTATGCATTTCAGGGCGCAACCGCCTGCTGGCGTGGACGTGCCGATATTTATGGGATCGAATGGCAGCGGGTAACCTTTCGTTAGCAATTGCATCGCCAAATGAGACACGAACACGGGGTAGCGTGGGGTTCCTGATGCCTGGACTGTTGTCTCGCCGGACGATTGCGATGCTTGGCGCATCTGCGTTCGCGTTCCTCGCCGCCGGCGCATCCGCGCAGGAAAACCAAGCCCCGCTACCGCGCTTCAAGCCTCAGATTCTCGCGAAAACCAACCGACCACCTGCTCACGACGTCACCGGCTCGATCGCTTCGGCGAGCGCTGCGGTGCCGATCGACACAAACCTCAAGACGGGGCTCGATGCCCTTTCCAGCAGGGATGCGAAAAGTGCCATAGCGGCCCGCGACGCCATGGCCAAGGGCACGCTCGACCGCCACATCCTTACCTGGGCGATCGCCGTTTCCGGCCAGAAAGGTGTTCCCTCCTATGAAATCGCGCAGGCTCAGCGCGAGTTGAAGGGCTGGCCGGGACTGGGCGCGCTGCGGGCCAATTCCGAACGCGCCCTTTACCGCGAGAATCCGCCGGCCTCCGACGTGCTCTCGGCCTTTGGCACGACGCGACCGGAAACCGCCGAAGGCACCATTATCCTTGCCCGTTCACTGCAGGCGAAGGGAGACACGGACGCGGCTGCGAAAATGCTGCGCGTCCTTTGGTCGAAAGACGCTCTCGACAAGGACACCGAAACCAGGATTCTTGCAGAATTTCCGAGCCTGCTCACCACCGCCGATCACAAGCGTCGAATGGAAATGCTGCTCTATCGCGGTCGTCTGGATCAGGCTGGCCGCTTCAGTGATCTCGGCAAGGCCCAGTCGCTCTATCGCGCCTTCGTGGCCGTTGCGAAAAAAGCCAAGAATGCCGCAGCGCTCATCGCCGCCGTCGATCCTTCATGGGCAAAGGAACCGGCCTACCTGTTCATTCGCGTCGAATATCTGCGCAGCCAGGAAAAATACGAGGAAGCGGCGAAGCTGCTCGCCGACCTTCCTAAAGACAAGACTGCCCTCGTCAATCCCGCAGAGTGGTGGGTCGAGCAGCGGATCATCAGCCGGGGACTGCTCGACCAGGGCAAGTTCAAGGCCGCCTACCGGATCGCGGCGAACCACGTTGCAGCCGATCCGGCGGACATCGTCGACGCAGAATTTCATGCCGGCTGGTATGCGCTGCGCGGGCTGGAGGATGCCCCAACCGCCGCCCGGCATTTCCAGCGCATCCTGCAGACGTCCAACAGGCCGATCTCGGTTTCGCGTGCCTGGTACTGGCTCGGCCGCGCCGCGGAAGCCGGCGCACCCGGCAATGCCGATGACTTTTATGCCAAGGCAGCCACCCTGCCCGGCACCTTTTATGGCCAGCTTGCGGCTGCCCGTCTCGGCCGGAAGTCACTGAATGTCACCTATCCGTCGCCGAGCGCCGAGGATCGTTTGCGATTCGAGAGCCGCGAGGCGGTTCGCGCCATCGCGCGCCTTGAAGCCGCCGGCCACGGCTGGCGCGCCGACAGTCTTTATCGGGCGCTTGCGGAAGAGCTGACGAGCCCGGGAGAACTGGCAATCCTTGCCGCGCGGGCGGAAAAGTCCGGGGGGCATCAGCTGTCGCTGCAGATCGGCAAACTCGCCTTCGGCCGCGGCATCGATGTCGCAGCCCTCGCCTTCCCGATCGGCGTCATTCCGGCAACCGCGAACATCAGCGGCTCCGGAAAGGCGCTTGCCTATGCAATCGCACGGCAGGAAAGCGCCTTCAATCCCGCAGCCATTTCCCCCGCCAACGCGCGCGGACTGCTGCAGATTCTTCCCGGCACGGCGAAAGGCGTCGCCGGGCGCCATGGACTTGCCTATTCCAAGGAGCGGTTGACGACCGATGCAGCGTACAATGCGACGCTCGGCTCACACTATCTCGGCGAACAGATTGATGATTTCGGCGGCTCGTATATTCTCACCTTCATAGCCTACAACGCCGGCCCCCGCCGCGTTCCCGAGTGGATCAACCGCTATGGCGACCCGCGCGGCAAGTCGATCGACGATGTCGTCGATTGGATTGAACGAATTCCCTTCGCCGAAACCCGCAACTATGTGCAGCGGGTGATGGAAAACTACCAGGTCTACAAGTCTCGACTGGGGCAGACGGCCGATATCGTCAGTGATCTGCGCATTGGGCGTTAATGGACATTTTCCATAAGCCCATGAAGTTGATCTGCGGCCTGATCAGCTGAAAACCAGACGCAGTCCCTCTTTCCGCCGCGTCGCTATCCGTTATGGTTCACCCATCTGAAATGAAGGGAGACCCCGTGACACATTCGACCAAGGCCGGTTTTACGGAACGTTTTTTCTCGGCAAGCGACGGCTTGCAGCTCTATGCCCGTGACTACGGGCACGACAACCCGCAGGCGAAGGCGGCTCTACCGATCGTTTGCCTGGCCGGCCTCAGCCGCAACAGCCGCGACTTCCACCTGCTGGCGGAGCAACTCTCTGCCCATCCGCAAAAGCCGCACCGCGTCGTTGCGCTCGACTATCGCGGTCGGGGCTTTTCCGCCTGGGACCCGGAAAAGAGCCACTATCAGCTTGCGGTCGAGGCCGAGGACGTGCTCACGGCGTGCGCGGTGCTCGATGTTGAGCAGGCAATATTCATCGGAACGTCCCGCGGCGGCCTGATCCTCCACCTGCTTGCCGCGATGCGCCCAACCTTGCTGCGGGGCGTCATTCTCAACGACATCGGCCCGGTCATCGAAACTGCCGGCCTGCTCCTGATCCGCCAGTATCTGGAGGCGCAGCCGGTTTTGCATTCCTGGCAAGAGGCGGGCGAAAGTCTGAAGCGTGTGCACGGCGCTTCGTTCCCGGCCCTTGATGAGGCGGACTGGAATGACATGGCAAAGGCGATCTTCAGGGAAAAGCACGGCATGATCGTCGCGGATTTCGATCCTGCCCTGATCGAGCCGCTGAGAGGCATCAGCGAGAACAGCCCGATGGCGGACCTCTGGCCGCTCTACGAAGCACTGAAACCGGTGCCCTTGATGACGATCCGGGGAGAAAACTCGTCAATCCTGTCGCCGGCGACATTCGCCGAAATGGCTAAACGGCATCCGTGCATGCGATCGGTTACCTCTGTCGGCCAGGGTCACGCTCCGCTCCTCCACCGCCCGGATCTGCTCATCGAAATCCGGGACTTCATCAACGGGATTTTATAGGAGCATCGCCGCCGCCACGACTTGAGGCCGAGAGGCGTCAGAACGGAAAAAGCCCGGCCGAAAGGCCGGGCTTTCCATCACTGACCGAGGTCAGATCAGATTAGAAGTCGCGCTGCAGACGGAGGAAACCGGTCCAACGGTTGTCTTCCGAACCAGTCAGGACGTTGTCTTCCTCGTCAGCTTCGGTGTAGTTGACGGTCGCAAGCGTACGCAGACCTTCCGTGATCTGGTAACCAGCGGTTACACCAACGCGCCATGCATCAACACCGCCGTCGAAGTCGCCCGAGTTATTACCAATGGCGTCAAGCGTCTGGACGTCGCCGAAGTACTGAGCAGCCGGGGTGATGAAGAACTTGTCGGTTGCCTGGATCTTGTATTCGGCAGCAACAGTCCACTCAGCCGTGTCGTAGAAGTAGTTCGGATCCGTCGAGTAGACACCTGCGATGCCGAACGTGCCCGGGCCGAGTTCAGCGGTCAACAGGGCGCGGAAGGCAGCTTCTTCAACGTTGAAGTCGTAGGAGCCGATGATCTGAGCCGTGACACCACCGAGCGTGAAGCCGAGAAGACCGCTTACGCCGACGTCATCGTTGGTGGCCTGTCCATCGTCGGAATAACCGAGCGTCGAACCACGAAGTTCGTCAACAGCAACACCAACCTGGAACGTGCCACCGTCGTAGGTGTAACGGATAGCGTTGGTCAGGGTGTTAGCAGAACCGATCGAGTCGGTTTCGCCCGAAAGACCATCGTCCCACCAGTTGTAGAAGTAACCAACGTCGAAGCCAGCGATGTTGATCCAAGCGCCGTCGAGGTGGGTGTCACCGTTGTCGTTGGTTTCCAGGTTGATGTAACCGGACAGAGCGCCGTATTCGGTGTCGCTCTTAGCTGCGAAGGTCAGGTAGCCGCGGGTCAGCGGGTTCCAGTCAGCGGTGCCGTTGTAGTCTTCGTCATAAGCGATCTGCGTACGGACGTAGCCGCCGATCTTGAGGCAGGTTTCGGTGCCCGGGATGTAGAAGTAGCCGGTGCCGAAAGCGTCGCAAACGCGAACGTATTCCAGGGGCTCCGGCTCAGCAGCTACGATAGCGTCAGCTGCCTGGGCGCCGGATACTACTGCGAGAGCCGCAGCGGAGCCGAGAAGAAGGCTCTTGATGTTCATTTCTGACCTCCAGTCAAAAGTTTCAAACGGGTCTGGGTATTTTGCTGAAGGACAGCGTTCCCTGCCCCATCCCCAACATTTAAGAAGTCGGACGATCAACCGCCCTTGCTTCCGGAGTTGAAAATACAAGACCGGACCGTCTGCGCAATCACCAACTTGCGAGTTCATGCAGTTTGATACGCCCTTCCCCCTGCGCTGTTGCTGAAACGACACAAAATCGCCTCAAGCACCCGGAAGTTGTTAACAAGGGGTTAAGAAAATCCTTTGTTCACCGCAGCTTAGCAGGCCGGCTCGACGCTCGCTGCGTGTCATAACGAGGCAGAAATGGGGCAAAACCGGCGCAAGAAGGAAGATTCGCAACTCATCTTAAGCCGGGAGACGGCGCCTTGCGAACACGATCAAAGGGCATGGGAGGGTGGAATCAGATGCACATGCGAACATGAAGCGAAGAGATTCGCAGAATCACCTGACCAGGCGGAGGAGGGCGCTGAGTTGACCTACTCGATTGGTGGAAGACGCGGCACGACCGCGCAAGAACTGATCGCTTCAGGCGTGGGTGAGCTGAGGTTAACAAACTTAATAGTCAGCGGTGGTTTTTAGGGAGAGTATGTGACCCGGCCCGATCGCTTGAGCCTGATCGGCGCAGGAGGAAAATCTGGTGGCCTCATCCCCATCCCGGGAGAGGCCATCTTTTTTAGCAAGTATCTATGGAGAGTAGTGTGGCCCCATTCCCGCCTTACAACGCCTTTGAGATTCGGCTGATGCGGGACGCCTTGGCCACTTGGTGTGGCAGGCACTATGTCCGCAGCGAGAGTGAAGTCGGACAAGATGTTGCGATGCATATCCTGCGCCTGATGGCGTCGAGAAGATGCACGAAGAGGCAGATTTTGGAGCATCTCGAAACTCTCGAACTGCTCAACTGATGCGTTCCCCGCAATTCCGCTGGCGGTGCCTTTTCGTTTGGCGCACTGGCTGCAGCGCGTTCCCCTGCGTTGCTTCACCAATGCCTGGAACAGGCGGTCGCCAATGTCCATGAATGCGACGGCCCTCCTCGGTGGACCAACCGGCCCGCACCGCGCCCTCCAGCAACTGTAGCATGCTGCCCTCTAAGGCTTCCTGGCAAGCCTCATGAGAGTATGCGAGGCGCGAAGGCATCACAACGAATGAGTGGCGGCATGAATTCTGCCGTCTCGCCTGGTCACGGCCAGATTTCGTCTTTCAGGGACTATGATTCGATCGACCGGAACCAAAGCGTATTTTTGACGTTGGTCATGTATGGGTCCGCTGGGGATTTCATGACGTAAACTTTAGGGCCCGCTGTCTGCAGACAGCGGGCCCATGCCACCACCCGCCCTCTTTGGTGGCGGCATCAAGTTCGGCATCACTGATCCAAGACACCGTCCTCTTATGCCTTAGGAGACCAGTTGCTCACCACGAGCGGCGATCCGCCCGTAGATGTCGTGGACCGGCTCACGCAACTGAAAAGCGCGGCGGACCCCACGGGGCAGAAGCGCCTTCAGGTGCTCGCGACCCGAATCCATCCCCACAATGGGTGCGTACGGCGCCATCGCACGGTGTTGATCGCCGGGATAAAGGCGCGCGTATTCACCGAAGTTCGCGAAGCCTTCGATGTTGTTGGCCGTGAGAAGGAACGTCTCGGCCGGGACGCCCTCGGCCAAGATCACATCATGGCTGTCGAGCACGATCTGGTAATACTCGATCGTCTCGCGGTGCGGAGCGGGTGCAATCGAAGTCCCGTTGACCAGGTCCCTCACCCTTATCAGTACGCCATCCATCAACAGCGCGTGGCCGGGAGAGAGATAGAGATCCCGACGAGGCGTGCTGTGGCCAAGGGCGTGCCGGCAGATGCGGATCGGCACGACGGTATCGTTCCAGGATGAACCGTTCCGCTGGTAGGCGTGGCGACCGATAAATTTGACCGCCCGGGCTTTGCCTCCCACCGTTGCGACGCGTTCGCCGATGTGAAGATCCTCGATGAAGACCTCGCCTGTCGGGGTCATGATGGAGGTGCCTCGCAGAAAGCACATCGGGCTGCCGCCGGACTGGCCGTGCCCTCCCGACTGGCCATGCCCCCCGGAGGGCCCATGGCCCTGGCCAGGGGAACCGCCGCCGGTTTTCCACCACGCCTTTCCCTTGGCGTGTGCAGTCGAAGGCGACAAAGCCGCTGCTACGAGAGCGATCTTTGCTGTCGCCGCAGTCGCCAATCCGAGGAAGTGGCGCCGCGCGCGATTAGGCTGCACATTCGGTTCTTTGCCTGACATGACCAGCCCTTTCGGAGTTGCCCGGTTTAAGGATGCACGTGCGAATTTTGCGCTCGATCGTCTTGTCTGGATATCTCCCTATTCGTCCATTCGGACAACCAAAAGGAGTATTTGAAACGGGACCTTGGTCCCATAAATCAGGCAGACTTTCGTCTGATAGATTGGAGAAAAGGTCCGATCCTGTTGCAAGCTGGAACCAAATCTCTTCTTCGCGGTTCACGAACTGCCGCGCCAATACCGGGGCGGCATGCAAAGCCCCTTCTTCTGGCCCGCTGTGGAAAAGCAGCGGGCCATTTTCGCAGCAGCACAAGGCTTCTTCGTCCTGTGAACGCTTCCGCTCCTGGCTGCGACGGGGTTAGGCGCATCCGTGGCTACCACAATTGTATCGTTGTTTTTCCGCGTGGTTCTACTCGTCGATCCGATAAATCGTCGCGACGTCGTGGATTTCGTGCAGGCCTTTGAAGGACGGATGGCGCAGCTTACCGTCCGGCGTCCAGGCCGGATACTCAACCTCGGCCGCGAGCAGCGGCGCGGTGAAGACTGCAGCCTTCCGCCTGATTTTCACTGTCGGTGCCGTTGTTACAATCTCCTTGAGCAACTCGCGCAGCTTCACCGACGTGCCGTGCGTAAAGCCGGTGCCGACGCCGCCGACAAAGACGAGGCCGTCACCCTAGCGCGCCGCCAGTAGGAGCCGGCCTATCGTACCCGGCCCGCTGCAGGAGCCCGGAGTCGGACCGTCCCCGCTCGTCGAGCACCACGGCTTCGCCGTCAAGGATCGCTGCCTTCAACGGCAGGCGTCGCGCCTGCTCGACGATCGATGAAAGCGATCGGCCCAATCATGGCCCCAGCGTGTCAACATCCGCACGCCAGTCGGCTCGATGTGGAGAGTCGCGCGATAACCGTCGCATTTGACGTCGAAGGCCCACTGTCGGCCGATCGGCGGCTTCGAGGCTAGAAGCGCCAAGCATGGTTCAATGCGAATCGGCATCGGGTCTGAGGGCGTCGACGACTTCGAAACGCTTCGTGCCACGGCAATACTCAGGCATCCCCGGTGCGCAGTAGCTGGGTGATGCGCTCCTCGGTCATACCCCTGCGGAATGCATCCAGGATTAAAAGAGCCAGTTCCTCGCCTTGTGGGCTGTCAAGCTTGATCGAGCGACGAGCGCATTCAGCATTGAGAACGCGTCTCATCATGGCGATCGCGCCTTCATCAATGATTTCGTCGGGAAGCATTGTGGCTCTCCCTAAAAGGCGAAAGCACAATCATCTTCCAAGCGCCGGATGCCTATTGATCGGCCGGCGACGAGACATTGTACGCCTTGATAGGGGAAAGTGATAATGAATTAGAAGGCCGCCGTAGCGGGCTTTAAGAACCCGTTGAGAGTTTGCCCCTAGCAACTGAAAACGTTGAAGGAGGTTTTTGACAGGGTCCTGCAAAAACGGGTTTTTGCAATTCTCGCTGTCAAAATTGCAAAACCGCGCGTCACGCTACAGGGACAAATGGATGACTGGCGGAGAAGAAGGGATTCGAACCCTCGATACCCTTTCGGGTATACTCCCTTAGCAGGGGAGCGCCTTCGACCACTCGGCCACCTCTCCGTTAGCGCCTGACTAGAGTCAGGAGCCCTTCATTGCAAGGGATTTTTGCGTTTGACCGCTACAAAGTTGAATTTTCGGCACTGAACGACGGCACAGATGCAGTCTCCGGCAAGAGCCGGCCAAGCCCGTCTGCGGCCAGTCTCGTCGCCTTGCCGTGCCCTTGTTCGGCAAAGGTCCAATTGCCTGCGCCCCCTTTGCCGATTGCCCGCCGCCGACGTTTTGCGGTAGTGCTTGCCTTTGGAGTCCGCCCTCGCCCGAGGCTCGGGCCGTGAAGAACACCTTGGGAGCATAATGTGAACAGCGACAGCAAACCGGAGACGCACGTGACGATCGAAAAACGCCGCAATGGGCGATGGGCTTTCGTCCTCAGGCGCGGCGCCGTGGTCTATCCCGCCACCGGCCAGTTCACCAGCCAGTTGCAGGCGCATGCCGCCGGCCAGGCGGCGCTCAAAGCCCTGGAAAACAAGCGCTAACCCACGGCACCTCGCCGTCGGATCGCACCAAGGCCGGGGCTGATTGCTCATCCCCGGCTTTGGTTTTCGATCTATCTGATATCGCTCAGCTCTTTTTCGCCAACCGATCCATCGCATTCTGGGTGGCTGCGCCAAAGTCGCCGTCGAGCGGGCCGCTGTAATAGCCGCGCTCCCGGAGCAGCGCCTGGATCTCCTTGCGGAACGCCGGCGTGAAGTTGTTCGGAGAAGTCTTCATCTCCTGCAGCTTTGCCGGATCGCCGCCTTCGACGCTGGCCGCTGCCCAGCGGGCCGCTTCCTTGGGGTCGGCCTTCGTGCCGAGGCCGAAATCATAGAGACGGCTGAGATTGCCCATGGCATAGGCGCTGCCGGCATTTGCAGCCATTTCATACCAGTTACGGGCCTGCACATAGTCCTGCGGCACGCCGTTGCCGACGTCGTAGAACCAGCCGAGCAGCGCCATCGAATAGGAATCGCCGACATTGGCGGCCTTCTCGTACCACTTCTTGGCTTCGGTATAGTCTTGCGTCGTGCCCAGCCCGTTCTGGTAGGCCCAGCCGAGCGAGGACATGGCATTCGCATCGCCGGCGTCGGCCGCTTTCTGATACCAGAAGAGCGATTGATTGAAGTCCTTCGCGACGCCGTTTCCTTCGCGGTAGAACCAGCCGATCGTCGCCATGGCATTGGCATAGCCCTGGTTGGCCGATGCCTGATACCACTTCAGCGCCTCGGCATAATCTTGGCGAACGCCGCCGTAACCTTCGCGATAGAGCCAGCCGAGCGATGCCTGGGCATAGGAATTGCCGGCATTGGCGGCCTGCTCGAACATCTGCTTGCCCCTTTCGATATCGACAGGGCCATCCGTGCCGTAGATCGAGAACCAGGCGAGGTTCGTCAGCCCGTACATATTGCCGCCGTCGGCGGCCTTCTGGTAGTTGCGCCGCGCTTCGACATAATTGCGACCGGCGTCATGGGCGCGGCCGAGCATATTGACGAGCATCATGTCATCAGGATTTTCGTTGACCGCCTGGGCGCAGGCGGTGAGCGCGCGGGCCGAATCGATCTTCAGGAAATTGACGCCGAGGAAGCCCGGCATGGATTGCGGCTCGCCCGCCAGCAGATAGCAGTCGCGCGATGCCTGCGTATCCTTGCCGGTCTGGGAGATATTGAGCCCCTTCTTCGGCTCGAGCGCGGCGATCTGCGTTTCAGCCTCGGCCTTGTGCCTGCTTTCGGGATAGCGCTCGATGAAGCGGGTGAGCGCCGCAGCGTCCGTCGATTGCTTCAGCGCTTCCCAGGCGATCTCGTCCGGCGTCGCGGTCGAGGTCTGCTCCGCTTCGGTCAAAAGCTTCAGCTTCTTTTCAGCCAGCATCTTGTAGACCGGGTCCGATCCATGCTTGGCGAGGAAGACCTCGATCAGGTCCTTGTCGGCGAGATCGCGGATGTTCTGCCAGTCGGCGGCAGCCGCCGATTGCCCGTTCGGCGAGACTTCCTCCCGCGTGTTGCCATTGTTGGTGACGTTGACGTTGACCTCCCTGATGTTGAGGAAGATCTGGGCGCCGCCGAGCGAGCCATAGACAAAGGGTTCCTGACCGCGATTGGTGACGGATACCACCTCGTCGCGGACCTTGCCGAGCGCTATGCGCACATCGACGCCGGGCTCCGTCAGGTATTTGGACAGTGCCGTTGCAAAGGGACTGTTCTTGCCCTCGCCGTCCATGGCGACAGTGCCGGCCTTCGAGGCGAAGGCAACGAGCAGATCGGCCGACTCAGGCTCGACGCGGGCGAGACCGCGACTGACGGCGCGGGTCGAGATCGACCGCGTCATCGACTGCTCGAACGGGTTGTTGCGGCAGGCGTCGAGAATGACCAGCTTCAGCCGCGTCGCGCCCTCCAGCGAGCGCTGGACACGATCGAGCGGAACGGCCTCGTCTTCCACATCCTTGTCGCTCTTCAAGGCAACATCGACCGGCAGAAGAAAATTCTGGCCGTTCATCTCCATGCCATGACCGGAGTAGTAGATGATTGCGACTTCGGCACCGGTGGCCGCATCTTCGAAATCGCGCAGGGCCCGAACCATGGAGGCGCGGTCGACGTCGTGAACCGTCTTGACCTCGTCGAAGCCGGCCTCCTCGAAGGAGGCCTTCATCAATTCGACATCGTTGGCGGGATTGTTCAGCTGCGATGTCGCCTCATATTTTTCGTTGCCGATCAGAAGCGCGACCCGCTTTGCAGCCTCGGCGGCGCCGGCGTGAAACACGAAAACAGAAAGTGACAGAACAAGGATCGGCACCCAGCGCCGAAAATAAGCTTCGAACATGTTTTTCCCTCCGCTTGCGCAGCAGGCCCGGACGTTTCGCGCCCCCGCAAACCGCACAAACATATTTCCCAGATTTTCGCGCGGTCGCCGCCGCGCTTTCACGAAACTATTACGTATGGCCCACCCTGTTTCAATGTCCGCTTTTGCGCTTTTTTAAGCAAGCCAGAAGACAAGACCGTGAAAGCCGCAAGGTCAGGACAAGGCTGGTCGCAGAAACTGCTACCATAACAATATGGAGCGGCTCAAACGCGAAGCGCGCCCCCAGCATAAATTGCAGAAACCATGAGAAGCGGCAAACGCCGTCATCTTTTCCGGAGTTTCCGATGTCGATGGTGATGCATCTCGCCGAGGCAAAGCCGGGCCAAAAGAGCACAAGCCACAAGCACTATTATATCGAGCGCCCATGCCGCATCCTCGTCATCGGGCAGCACCTGAAGACCAAGACCAAATACCAGTGCCTGCTGCGCCATATATCCATCGGCGGCGCCATGCTGGATTTCAACGCCAACATTCTCTTGCCGAAGCATTTCTTCCTGGAGATCGACGGATTCCGGGAAGAAATCGGCTGTTCGCAGGTTCACCGCTACAATTTCGAACTCGGCGTGCGCTTCAACATGCAACTGGCGCCCGAATTCATCAGCCGGCTGATCCGAATGAACTTTACCAGTGGCCTGCTCTGACCCGGAGCCCGCCCCTGCGGCCATCATCGTGTGCCCAATCAGCGCTGAGAATCAGCCAAGCCGAAGCGACATTGTCCGGCAAATTAAGCCCTCATTAAATTTTTAGCGAATGCTTTCAAAGGATTGCAATATCCGTAAAGGATTCTGCGTGCACCGCCGTTGCAGTCAGGAGGAGGCAAGGGTGGAGAAATGCGACGGCGGGCAGCTCTGATCTATGATCCGCAGCCCATCGCTACCGAGGAGTGGTGATGCAGAATTCGACGATGTACTCCGTGGTTGGCTCCAAGCTTTACGAGGAGCGCTTCGAGCGATTCTCCATCGGGCAGGCCGGCACGCTGATGGCCGTGAGGCCGGCGCTGGGCGGCGTGTCGACCCGCACCTGCAAGATGCTGGAAATTTCACGCGGCGGCGCCGCCCTCATGGTCAACACCACGATCGGCTTGCCCCAGCACTATTATCTTACCATCGTCGGCACCAAGAGACGCATCGGCTGCGCCGAAATCTTCCGCAGCGACCATCGCATCCAGGTGCATTTCATCAAGCCGATCGACGAGGAATTCCTGCATGAAATCGTCCGCTACGAGTTCTTCACCGGGAACAATCTGAAAAAACACTGACAGCTCACCGACGAAGAGGGACGCGGGGCGGCATTTCGAACATGGATTCGGTTTCCAGAGCGATCAAACGTCGCTAGTGTCCCCTGCGGTTTCATCCATCGTCAGGCTCGATCACAGCATGTCCGCATTTTCCCGCTTTACGCCACTCGTTTCCTCTCTGCCCTCCACCATTCCCTTTGTCGGACCCGAAGCGATCGAGCGACAGCGCGGCCGTTCGGTCAAGGCGCGGATCGGCGCCAACGAAAACGGTTTCGGTCCGGCTCCTTCGGTTCTCAAAGCCATGAGCGAGGCGGCAACCGGCGTCTGGAAATACAACGACCCGGAAAATTTCGATCTTAAACAGGCGCTCGCCCGCCATCTCGGCACTGCGCCGGAGAACTTGGCTATCGGCGAAGGCATCGACGGACTTCTCGGGCAGATCGTCCGGATGGTGATCGAGCCTGGCCTGCCGGTCGTCACCTCGCTCGGCGGCTACCCCACCTTCAACTTCCACGTCGCCGGTCACGGCGGTCGGCTGGTGACGGTGCCCTATGTCGATGACCGCGAGGATCTCGACGGTCTGCTGGCGGCGGTCAGACAAGAAGACGCGCCGCTCGTCTACTTCGCCAATCCGGACAATCCGATGGGCAGCTGGTGGGATGCCGACAGCGTCGTCGCCTTTGCCAAGGCGCTGCCCGAGACATGCCTGCTGGTGCTCGACGAAGCCTATGGAGAGACCGCACCGGCGGGCACCATTCCCTCGATCGCATCGCTGATCGACATGCCGAACGTAGTCCGCACCCGTACCTTCTCCAAGGCCTATGGCCTGGCGGGTGCGCGCGTCGGCTATGTCATCAGCACTCCGGGAACGGCGCAGGCCTTCGACAAGATCCGCAACCATTTCGGCATGAACAGGATCGGCACCGCAGCAGCGCTCGCGGCGCTGGCGGATCGTGATTATCTGACGGAAGTGCTGGAGAACATCGCTGCGTCGCGCGACAGGATTGCCGGCATCGCCCTCAAGAACGGGCTGCAGCCCCTGCCCTCGGCGACGAATTTCGTGGCCATCGATTGCGGGCGGGATGCGGTGTTTGCGCGCGCGATCGTCGATCGGCTGATGGAGGATCACGGCGTCTTCATCCGCATGCCGGGCGTGGCGCCGCTCAACCGCTGCATCCGCATCAGCACCGGGCCGGAGGCGGATATGGCGCTTCTGGAGGAAGCGCTGCCGAAGGTGATCGAGGCAATAGGCAATAGGCAATAGGCAAGTCGCTACCGCCTACTGCCTGCCTCATCTCAATGCATGGTCATCCAGTCGCGGGCGGCGCGCAGGGCCGCGGCAAGATCGGTCTTGCTCATGGTCATCGCCAGATCCGCGCGCAGCGCCGCTGCGCGGTCGGAGCCCTTGATAGCCGCGATGTTGAGCCACTTGTGTGCGGCGACGAGATCGATGTCGCAACCACGCCCGGTTGCATACATCAAGCCCATTTCGCAAAGGACGTCAGCGCGGTTTTCGCCGCCCATCGCGGCATCCGAAGCATTCTGAATGTCAAAGCGTGCCATTTTCTATGTCCCTGTTTGCCTTGTTGGTTGCTCAGCGCAGTCCCTGTTTTTTGCCTTTTCAGGCGCCTTGGGGCCGAGCCGTCTTCTGCAGCTTTCGGTTCCCAAGGGTTTTCGGCGGGGTGTTCTCCCCTGCTCGTCTTATGGGTTTGAGTATGCCGCAGTCGTTTCAATACACGCTTAAAATGCATGATTAATTTGAGGCAAACAAAGTTCAAACGATTGGTAAAATTGGGTTGTCGTTAAACATCGGACCCCTTTGAAACGTTGGCTTTTGTCTCAATCTTTACGGAAAATTCAAATTCCGATTTCAACCAATCGCTAACCACGCAAATCGGTCGGCTGCCGCAAACCAAAAAACGCCCGGGCGCGGGAGAGGCGAGGTTCTGCGGAACTTCAGGCGGGAAACAGGTTCTTCCCTTATTTACGTTTACGTTCGCGTAAGCTATTTTTCCCGGCGTTGAGCGGTAAGGAGACCGGCTCAGGCAACATTTCGCCCAGGCCATGCGGGAAACGGATGGTCATCCGGCGAGCTTTATGGGAGGAACTACATGATCCGCATATTCATTCTGGCTGCAGCCATGACGCTGGGCGCGACCACCGCGGGCTTTGCCGCCGAACCGATCGTCGGCAACTGGAAGACGGCGAGCGGCGAGACGGCCGCCATCGCGTCCTGCGGCGGTGCTTACTGCATCACGTTGACGACAGGAAAGCACGCCGGCAAGCGCATCGGCAGCATGAACGGCAGTGGTGACAGCTATACGGGCGAGATCACCGATCCTGCCAACGACAAGACCTATAGCGGTTCGGCGTCGATCCAGGGCACTTCGCTGAAAATGCAGGGCTGTGTCTTGAAGGTGCTCTGCAAGTCGCAAACCTGGACGCGGATGTAATCAAACAGGACATCCGGCAGGAAGCGGCCGGCCGGATGTCGCTTCATTTTCAGCGGGCCTTCTGACGGAACAGAATTTTCCGGCCTTGCCTGTCCTACGACCGGTGTTTCTGCCGCTCCCGCACTTTCCTGTCGAGACATCGAGCCCCTCTGGACGCCCGAGCCGGGCGCGAACTGCTCGCCCTTCCCGATACGTGTATTTGCCTCGTGGGCCCAATTCATCGCGGACGACGGTATCTTCCAGCCGTTCCGGGGCTGGCCAGCAAAAGAGTGCGATCGGGCAGCCATCCGCCGCACGGCGCGAAGATGAACGGGAGATGAACCGGGGTATCAGCAACAGTTCAGTTTGCCTGTGCGAAAAGGCCATCATCGCGTTGAACCCCGACCGACAAACCCCACAAACGGACAAAGCCATGGACATTCTCGCACGCCGCCTCACCATCATCAGCATGCTCATGGTCGTCTTCGCGATCACGCTTGCGGCCGCCGTCAGCGCCGACACACAGCGCCGCCGCCACAACTTTGCAGGCTCGATCGCCGACTGCACCGTGCATACAGCGCAGTTCTGCGAACAGGCCAAGCTCTAAAGGCCAGAAACGATGTCTTCCCTCGCCCGTACCGCAACCATCGCCCTGCGCATGCTGACGCTTGCAGCCCTGCTGATGGCGCCAGTGGGTGCAATCGCCTACAGCAAGGCCTCCGGGCTTGGCATCGGCAAGCAGGGAGCCGGCCTCGTTCTTTTTGTTACACTTCAGCGCCAGTCCATGACCTGATTCTGGCGGCGCAGATGATTCACTTGCGCGCTTAAATCTTCTGCCTTCCTATATCGCGCCCAGGAAGGACCACCATGCCCATCGCAGCATTCGCCATCTATGCCCTTGCCGCCCTTGCGGAAATCGCCGGCTGCTTCGCCTTCTGGGCGTGGCTGAAGCTCGACAAGCCCATGTGGTGGCTCTTGCCTGGCATGGCAAGCCTTGCGCTCTTCGCCTGGCTACTCTCGTTGATCGATACGACGGCTGCCGGACGCGCCTACGCCGCCTATGGCGGGATCTATATCGCCGCCTCGCTGGCCTGGCTATGGACCGTCGAGGGTGTGCGGCCGGATCGCTGGGACGTGAGCGGCGTGACGCTTGCCATTGCCGGCACCGCCATCATCCTTGCCGGCCCGCGTTGAGCGGCTTTTGCCGAACGGCGCCTGTGCATTCAAATCTTGTCGTTTGCTTGTAAAAGACGCCATCCTATAATGCCGCATGAACAAACGAATCTCTTCCCTCTCCGCCCTTTCCGTCGCCACCCCGGATGCCTTCGAGCCGCAGACGTTCGATGACCCTGCCGCCGCCGTCGGCGCCTTGTCGGCGCTCTACGAGCGCAACACCAAATTCCTCGTCGATGCCTTTACCGAACTCGGACGCACCGGGACGCCGATCTCGCGCTATCGCGCCTGCTATCCGCAGGTCAGCATCGAGACCAGCAGCTTCAGCCATGTCGATTCGCGCCTGTCCTACGGCTATGTCAGCGCGCCGGGCGTCTATACGACGACGGTCACGCGGCCGGAACTGTTCCGGCACTATCTCAAGGAACAGCTCGGCCTGTTGATCCGCAGCCACGGTATCGGCGTGACCGTCTCCGAATCGGCGACGCCGATACCGCTGCATTTCGCTTTCAAGGAAGGGGCCTATGTCGAAGCCGCGATGGCTGAAAACATCGACGTGCCGCTGCGCGACCTGTTCGACACGCCGGACCTGACGACCACGGACGACGAAATCGCCAACGGCTCCTACGAGCCGGGCCCGGGCGAGCCCTCGCCGCTGGCGCCGTTCACCGCCCAGCGCATCGACTATTCGCTGGCTCGCCTCAGCCACTATACGGCAACCAGCGCGAAACATTTCCAGAATTTCGTGCTGTTCACCAACTACCAGTTCTACGTCGATGAATTCTGCGCCTGGGCGCGCCAGCAGATGGCGGAAGGCGGCAATGGCTACACCTTCTTCGTCGAGCCGGGCAACATCATCACGCCTGCCGGATCAGACAAGCCCGAATCGGACCTGACGCTCGCCCGCCTGCCGCAGATGCCGGCCTACCATCTGAAGAAGAAGGGGCACGGCGGCATCACCCTCGTCAACATCGGCGTCGGACCTTCCAATGCCAAGACGATAACCGACCACATCGCGGTGCTCAGACCCCATGCCTGGCTGATGCTCGGCCATTGCGCGGGCCTTCGCAACAGCCAGACGCTCGGCGACTACGTGCTGGCACACGCCTATGTGCGCGAGGACCACGTGCTCGACGACGACCTGCCCGTCTGGGTGCCGATCCCGGCACTCGCCGAGGTTCAGGTGGCGATGCAGGACGCTGTGGCGGAAATCACTGGCTATGAAGGCTACGATCTGAAGCGGATCATGCGGACGGGAACGGTCGCGACGATCGACAACCGCAACTGGGAACTGCGCGACCAGCGCGGTCCGGTGAAGCGGCTGTCGCAATCGCGCGCCATCGCGCTCGACATGGAATCGGCCACTGTTGCGGCCAACGGATTCCGTTTCCGCGTGCCGTATGGAACGCTGCTCTGCGTCTCCGACAAGCCGCTGCATGGCGAATTGAAGCTGCCGGGCATGGCGACGGCTTTTTACAAGACTCAGGTCAGCCAGCATCTTCAGATCGGTATCCTGGCCTTGCAGAAGCTCGCGGCCATGCCGAAGGAAAAGCTGCATTCGCGCAAACTACGCAGCTTCTTCGAGACGGCGTTCCAGTGACGCCTCAGCGTCGCGGCGACAGCGCAATCGACAGCAGCGTGCCGACAACCGCCGACACGATGATCAACAGATGTGCGTTGACACTGGCGCCCGCGAGCAGATCAAAAGCGGCCCCCTTCGCGGAAGCGCCGAACGAGATCGCCCCCGCGGTGATGCCGGCCGGATAGGTGCCGACACCAGCCGGCGCGTGAACCGGCAGCACCGACGACAACTCGCCGCCCAGAGCGCCACCGAAACAGGCCCCGAGCGGCGCAACGCCCATGGTGAACAGCACCCAGGCAAGCACCGCGACCTTGGTCGACCAGTTGAGAACCGTCATCAGCCATGCCCGCACGAAGACAACAGCATTCGCCGGCAGGCCGGCCTCTATTTCTTCGAGCAACTTGCCGAGCTTTTCCGGCAGCCGGCGCTCGACGAACCCGAGGGTGCTGCCCTTCAGGAAAAACAGAAGCAGCGGCAACACCAGGAACATTCCCCACAGAGGCCAGCCGAGACGCTGATCATCGTGTTCCAGCACAAGGCCGACCCCGGCTGCGGCAAACAGGGCATGCAGGTCGAGCATGCGCATGAGCAGCAGTGCCGAGGTGCTGCGCGCCAGCGGGACGGCGAATTCAGAGCGCATGAGCAAGGGAAAGCTGGTTTCCCCCGCGCGGAAGGGCAGCATGATGTTCAGAAGATTGTGGACCTGCGTCACGCGCAGAAGCTGGAGGAAGCGGCCGCGGGTCTCCTTGGGAAAATAATCGTAGATTCGGTAGCAGCGGATGAAGTAGGTGCCGACCAGCAGTGCCAGCGCCGAAAGCACCTGGACAATGCCGATCTCCGCCCACTGCCGCAAAAGCGTCGGCCAGCCCCAGATCCACTGGACGAAGACGGCATAAACAGCGACGGCCAGCAGAGAGACCAAGGTCATCCGGTTGCGGACAAGCCACGCGCCCCGGCTGGCATCCCCTTCTGCATTCATATATTTGCTACTTTCCTGTCCGGTGCTATGGGATCATCGGTGGTTATCACGAGAACCCGGGCAAGAGAACCTGCTGCGTTATTAGAGGCTTTGGATATTGGACCCCATCTTGCAAGCAAACAGGGCGGAAACCGTCGTGACTGACGCGATCGAATTGTCGGTGGTCGTGCCGATCTATAACGAGGAGGAAAGCGTCGGTCCGCTGGTCGTGCGCATCCGCGAGGCCATGGCCAAATTCGGACGCAGCTGGGAGCTGATTCTCGTCGACGACGGAAGTACCGACGCGACGCTGGCGAATGCGCGCAAGGAACTCGCCGATTCCAGCGTGCGCCTGCGGATCGTCGAATTGCAGCGCAATTTCGGACAGACCGCAGCGATGCAGGCCGGCATCGATACCGCCACCGGGCGGTTGATCGCGACGCTGGACGGCGACTTGCAGAACGATCCGCGCGATATCCCGGCCATGGTCGAAGCGATCGAGGCACGCGAGCTCGACCTCCTGGTCGGTTGGCGCAAGAACCGGCAGGACGGGCTTTTCCTGCGCAAGATCCCCTCGTGGTGCGCCAACTACCTGATCGGCAAGATCACCGGCGTCAAGCTGCACGACTACGGCTGCAGCCTGAAGATCTACCAGGCATCGATCATCAAGCAGGTCAAACTGATGGGCGAAATGCACCGGTTCATCCCAGCCTGGGTTGCCGGCGTCGTGCCGAGCAGCCGGATCGGCGAAATGCCGGTCAGCCATCATGCCCGCCAGCACGGCACATCGAAATACGGGATTTCGCGGACCTTCCGCGTCATCCTCGATCTGCTCTCCGTGCTGTTCTTCATGCGCTACAAGGCGCGGCCGGGACATTTCTTCGGCTCGATCGGCCTTGCGGCGGGCGCGCTCAGCACGATCATCCTGCTCTACCTCTTCGCCGACAAGTTTCTGCTCGGCAACGATATCGGCGCAAGGCCGATGCTGATCGTCGGGGTCATGCTGTTCCTCTCCTCCGTCCAGCTCATCACCACCGGCATTCTCGCGGAAATGATGGCGCGCATCTATTCGGGTGAAAACGACACCCCGCCCTATATCGTGCGCAAGGTCTTCGGCGGGGATGCTCCGAACACCTGAACGCCCTGCCGCCTGAAGGCGGCAGGCTATGGTCCGACGAGTACCTTCAATTCGCCCGGATGGATACGCAGGGCGACGTCGCGGCCGACCGGCAGCAATTCGCCATCGATGACGCAGTTGGTCTTGTACCGCGCAATGGGAAAATGCAGGTCGACGGCGGTTACGCTCATTTCGGTGATCAGCGGGCTTTCACGAAACCTTCCGCGCAGGATGTCAAAGACCAGCTTGGCGACCCCAGCCGGCTTCAGGGGCGGCGCCGTATAGAAGCCGAGATGCCCACTGGTCAGGTCATCGGCAAACATCAAAGCGTTCGGGCCGAAATGATTGTTGGAGATGGAGATGGCCGAGACCTCGCGCCGTTCATGAATACCATCGACATCGAACTCGATCTCGAACTCCGGGGGATTGAAGATCACGCCGACTGCAGCGCGCGCGCTGGCGCGGATTTTGCCGAGCCGCGAGGCAAAGCTGTAGGATTCCCGATAGCGTATCATGCGGGCATGCAAACCCATGGAAAACTGATGCACGAAGGCACGGCCGTCGGCGCTGCCGATATCGGCTTCGGTGATCCTGCCGTCAGCCAGCACCTCCACCACCTTCCAGATGTCGAGCGGCAGTTTCAGCGATCGGGCAAACAGGTTCATCGTACCGGCCGGAACGACGCCCAGTGGCATGCCGTTCTTCCAGGCAACGCCCGCCGCCGCGGAGATCGTGCCATCCCCGCCGCCGGCGATCATGGCATCGAGGTCATCGCGTCTGGCCGCCTTTTCGAGGGTTTCGCCCATCTCGCTACCGGAGACGACGACGATTTCGATGTCGTGGCCCCTTGCGCGAAAAACCTCTTCGGCCTTCCGGCTGTAGGCTTCCATATCCGTTGCCCGGAAGGTTCCTCCGTCTCGATTGAAAATGGCCTTGATCTTCATCCGTTGTCCTTATCGCCATGCCGGCAAACACCATATGGGGGTTCGCGCCGCAAATTTCAGCGCTTGAACAGCAAGCGACCGCGGCTGAAGCGTAATTGAAGGCCGATCGCAGGCATGGAAGCGTGGCGGCTGTTGTCACGACGACCCCGTGTGGTAGAACCCCGCGCGGTCCCTGCGCAAAGGTCATCCAGCATGAATTCGCTTGTCGAAAAACTCGAAACGCGACCCAGCACGTTCATCCTGCTGATCGGCGGCTATTTCCTGCTCAATCTCATCGTTCGCATCTGTCTGCCGAATTCCCTGGAAATGGACGAGGCCGGGCAAATCCTGATGAGCCAGTGGTATGCTCTCGGATATGACACGCAGCCGCCGTTCTTCAACTGGGTGCAGCACGCGGTCATCGACGGCATCGGGCAGTCCCTTTTTGCCCTGAGCCTGGTCAAGAACCTATTCCTGTTCCTGAGTTATGTCTTCTACTACCGCGCCGCCCGGGAGGTGCTCGCGAACAAGTCCCTGGCCGTCGCCGCTGCCCTTGGCCTGCTGACTATTCCGGAAATCGGCTGGTTGGCGCAACGCGATCTCACCCATTCGAACGCCTCGCTTTTCGCAGCCTGTCTGTTTGTCTACGGGCTGTTCCGGACGCTCGAGCGGCCGACGCTCGCCACCTATCTGGTGACCGGCATCGCCATCGGCGTCGGGCTGATATCGAAATATAATTTCTCCATTCTGTGCTTCTGCGCCTTTATCGCCGTGCTTGTCAGCCCAGCCTATCGTTCGCGGCTGTTCGATGCGCGCATCCTCTTCACCGCCGCGGTGGCGCTGGCGATCGTTCTGCCGCATGCGTTCTGGCTGTTCCAGAATTTCGAGATCGCCTCGCATGACACGGTCGGAAAGCTGGCGGCAGATGCCGAGGGCGGCACGCTGGCGCAGATCGCCCGCGGTCTCGGGGAACTTCCGGTGACACTGCTGAGCTTCTGTGCGCTGACCGTCGTGGTATTTGCTTCGACCTTTCACGCCGGCTTCTGGCCGTCGATGCGGGCGGGGAACGCCAAGACGCGGCTGATCGAGACGATGTTTCTGGTCCTGCTCGTCTTCCTGCTTTTCATGGTGCTTTTCATGGGCACCGCGCAGATGAAGGTCCGCTGGGTGTCGCCCGTGCTGTTCCTGCTGCCGATGTACCTGTGCATGAAGATCGACGCCTCGGGCACACCGATTGGCGATTTCCTGCGGCGTTTCATGCCGGTCATTCTCATGCTGATGATCCTCATTCCAGCGTCGCTGTTCCTGCGAATAACGGCCGCGGGCGTGATGAACTCGCATCCGAAACTGACCGTGCCATATCAGGCATTCATCGAGGAAACCGTCAAGAAACCGGCCGTCGCCCCAGCCCTGGTGATCGCGCAGGACGCTTTCATGGCCGGCAATATCCGCATGCAACTGCCGCACACGCCGGTGGATACGGAAACCTACCGGCTCTACAGCCCGCCTTTCTCGTGGTCGAAGGACAGCCCGATTCTTCTGGTCTGGCGTCACGACGGAAACGATGAGGCCCGGGTCCCCGCGCGGCTCGAGGCCCGCCTCAAGCAGCGCATCGGCGTGCTTCCTCCGCTGCAACCGCAGACGATCGCCCTGCCCTTCATCTATGGGAGCGGCCGCGATCTATTCCATTTCGGCTATGCCTGGGTTCGAAAACCCTGATCGGCTGGTGCAAACCGGATTTCGGGCGCACCCGGAACGAGGCTTTGCGCAGTTCCCGCAGGAACCCCGGATCTTCTCTGGCGCGAATAAACAGGAGACAGCGCGGCACACCGGGGAGCCTCCCGAACCGGTGACGCTGCGTTGCCCCGGAGACCGGTCGAAAGCCCGCGACAGCGACCGGTTCCGGGGCGTTTTTCACCTGTCACCGGAGAGAAAAATGCCTTTCACTATTGATTCCATTGTCGGATCCCGCCCGTTCGGCTATCTGGCGCGCGCTATCCTGACCTACATGTTCTGGGCAAGCGGCCTTGCCAAGCTCGTCGATTTCAACGCCGGCGTCGCCGAGATGTCGCATTTCGGGCTCGAACCCGCGACGCTCTTCAACACAGCCGTCATCGTCACCGAGCTCGGCGGATCGGCGCTGATCATCGCCAACCGCTGGACCTGGCTCGGCGCCGGCGCGCTTGCGGTCTTTACCCTTCTTACGATCCCAATCGCCCATACCTTCTGGACCATGCAGGAGCCGATCAAGACGCTCGAATTCTACGTGGTCATGGAGCACATCACGGTGATCGGCGGCCTGATGGTGGTTGCCTGGAAATCGGCACCGCAGCGCGAGCGCGCGGCTGTTTCGCGGTCGGATTTCGCTGAACTCAACGCCTAACGCTGCTGAACTCGGGCCGATTACAATCACCTGCCGGAGATTCTCCGGCAGGTGATGTCGTTATTGCGGCTCCGGCAGCTTTAGCGTTCCGCCGGTCTTGATCGTGCGGATGGCGAAATTGGAGCGGATGTCGGCAACACCCGGCAGCGCAAGCAGGGTTTCCGTCAGCAAGGTTTCATAGGCTGCAAGGTCGGCGACCACCACTTCGGCCAGAAAATCGGCGCTGCCGGAAATCAGGAAACAGGAGACAACCTCCGGGATGGCGAGCAGCGCCTCCTGCTGCAAGCGTGCATTTTCCTGGCTGTGGCGCCCGACCTTGATTTCGACGAAGACGGTGAGCCCAAGGCCAACCTGCTTGCGGTCGATGTCAGCCCGGTAACCGCGCAGCACGCCGGATTTTTCCAGATTGCGGATGCGCCTCAGACAGGGCGATGGAGACAGGTTCACCCGCTCGGCGATTTCCACATTCGTCGCGCGCGCGTCCTCCTGCAGGATGCGCAGGATGGCAATATCGAATTTATCCAGATTTGGCATACTTATCAACCCAACTTGGAATTATTAGCAGATAATTGCTTACAGCATAATTTCAAAAGCATAAATCGCAAGGACATGCCTGCCCCTCCGGCGCTAGATTTTCTTTCAGACGAACAGATTTTCGATCACGAAACAGAAGGTTGGCCCGATGAACACGCTCGCCGTTGCCCGCATGTATTCACCCTCGACCACGACCGGCTACATCGGCGGAAGCGTCACCGTCCTCATTTGGGCGAGCTGGATCCTGGCGACCCGTCACAGCGCCACGACGCCGCTCGGGACGATCGATATCGGCCTCATTCGCTATGGTGTCCCCGCCGGGGTCCTCGCGCCGGTTTGGTGGCGCCTCGGGCTTCTGCCGAAAGGCGTTCCGCTCTCCCTTCTCGCCCTGATGGTCGCGGGCTCCGGCGCCCTGTTCTTCCAGTTAACCACCTTTGCGATCCACGCCACGCCGGCCGCCTCCGCCGGTATCCTGCTTGGGGGATCGATGCCGCTCGCGGCCGCGCTGATCGGCGTTTTCGTATTCCGCGAACGGCCCGATGCCCGCCGCTGGCTCGGCCTTGCCGCCATCGTCGCGGGCGTCGGCATTCTTCTGTCCAGCAGCCTGTCGAGCGCCGGCATTCCCTGGACGAGTTTCATCCTGCTGCCTGGCTCTGCCCTCCTCTGGGCAAGCTATACCCACGCGTTCAAGCGCTCGGGGCTCACCGCCGTCGAAGCAGGTGCCGTCATCGCCATCTGGTCGTTTCTGATCCATCTTGGCCTGGCGCTCATCCATGGAACGTCCCTCGCGGTCACCCCGGCCAATGAAATCGCACTGCAGGTGATGAGCCAAGGCGTCCTGTCGGGACTGACGGCCATGGTCGCCTATGGAATGGCCGTGCGGGCACTGGGCGGGACGCAGGCCGCAGCCTTCACCGCGATCACGCCGGTCCTTGCCACGTTGGGCGGTGGAGTGTTGCTGGGAGAGGAGATCGGCCTGTTCGAGATCAGTGCAGCCGTCATTACCGGCATGGGCGTGGCCCTGTCGACGGGGCTTTTCTCCCCGAAGCGCTGAACGGTTCCGGCTGTCTGCGGTGCCGCGTCTTCCGCCTCTGCATTAGTCTGGTCGCTAAGGAAGAAAACGCCGCCAGTTCTTCTTTGGCGGCGTTTGCCGGTATTGATCGTCAGCCGTGGATGATTTCGCGGTGGCGCTGCAGCCGTTTTCCGTAAGCCTGGCTTACCCGGTCGAAGATGATCGCGATACCGACGATCGCCAAACCGTTGAAGATACCGAGCGTGAAATACTGGTTGGCAATAGCCTTGAGAACCGGCTGGCCGAGACCCTGCACCCCAATCATCGAGGCGATGACCACCATGGCGAGCGCCATCATGATCGTCTGGTTGATACCGGCCATGATGGTGGGCAGCGCAAGAGGCATCTGCACGTTCTTCAGCTTCTGCCAGTTGGAGGAACCGAAGGCATCGGCAGCCTCGAGCACATCCTTGTCGACAAGGCGAATGCCGAGATTGGTCAGCCGGATCATCGGCGGGATCGCATAGATGACGACGGCGATAAGACCGGGCACCTTGCCGATGCCGAGAAGCATGACGACGGGGATCAGATAGACGAAGCTGGGCATAGTCTGCATCACGTCGAGCACGGGATTGACCGCGTTCTGCAGCCGGTCGGAGCGCGACATGGCAATGCCGATCGGAATGCCGATGGCGATCGAGAGCACGGTACAGACGAAAATCATCGACACCGTCTTCATCGTATCGTCCCACATGTCGAAATAGCCGATTACCACGAGGGTCGCGATGCAGGCAGCAACGATCTTCCAGTTCCGGCTCGCAAACCACGCAACCAAGGCGATCAAGATCAGGATGATCGGCCATGGCGTGCGCGTCATGAAGCGTTCGGAGTGGATCAGAAAGAACTGCAGCGGCTCGAAGATCGCCTCGATCCCATCGCCATAGGCGCGGGTGAAGGCGCGAAAGCCTTCGTCGATGGCTTTCTTCAGATTGCGCAGCGAATCGTCATTCATGTGCGGAAATTTGGTGAGCCAATCCATGCCGGTCCCCTTTTTCGTTATGCAACGACGCCGGCCCTTTCCTGAGGCCGGACACCGCAAAAACAGAAGGTCCGGCGCACCACAAAGGCGCGCCGGACCTTCATCATCGGATCAGAGTGCAGCCTTGATCTTCTCGGCAGCTTCCTTCGAGACCCATGGGGTCCACAGCGCTTCGTTTTCCTCGAGGAAATGCTTGGCGCCGTCTTCACCGCTTGCCTGGTTCTCGGTCATCCAGGCCATCAGGCCGTTGACCGTATCATTCGTCCAGGAGCGCTTGTTGAGATAGGCCGTGACATCCTCGCCGGCACGCTCAGCAAAGGCCTTGGTAACCAGGGTCTGAACCCTGTCCTTCGGCCAGTCGTTCTTCTTCGGATCCGGGCATTCAGCAACGGTGTTGCAACGTTTCCATTCGGCCGGGTCCGCCGGAACGCCGTGATCGAGTTTGACCATCTTATATTTACCGAGAAGGGCCGTCGGCGCCCAGTAGTAGCCGACCCAGCCTTCCTTGCCTTCGTAGGCCTTGGCGATCGAACCATCAAGGCCGGCGGCAGAACCCGTGTCGACCAGGGTGAAGTTGGCCGCTTCGGCGCCATAGGCCTTGTAGAGCTGCGAGGTGACGACCGTGCCGCCCCAGCCCTGCGGACCGTTGTGTATCGCGCCCTTGCTCTTGTCTTCCGGGTCCGGGAAGAGTTCGGGATGCTTCAATACGTCATCAATCGTCTTGATGTCGGGGTGGGCGTCGGCGATGTATTTCGGAATCCACCAGCCCTGCACGCCGCCGTCGGACAACGACATCGCGGCGCCAACCAGCTTTCCTTCGTCAAAACCGCGCTTGACGACGTCGGGGAGCAGGTCGATCCAACCTTCCGGCGCGACGTCCGGCTCGCCCTTTTCGATCATCGAGGTGATCGTCGGCACCGTATCACCGACGATGATGTCCGCGTTACAGCCGTAGCCCTCGCTCAAAATGAACTTGTCGAGGTTCGCCAATACTTCGGCGCTCTGCCAGTTCATGCTGGCGATCGTCACGTCGCCGCATTCGGCGGCAAAAGCCGCGTTGCCGAGCGCCAGCAGGCCGATGGCGAGACTGGTCGTTGCAAGAAGATGTTTCATGTCGGTTCCCTCTTTATAGGCGGTGTATGTGACGCCCACGAGATCCGGCAGCACCGCCGCAGCCGGCTTCATGATCCGGACAGGCGGGATCACGTCCCTCCTGCCTCCACTATCAACTTTTGCAGCTATACAGGGGAATGCCGCTCACCTTGCGCCTGCCCCTGCTCCAACTGCGCCATTCCAATCAGATTATCGCGGGGGGATGCAAAAACAATGGCGTACGGGCGCCGATCGGCACCGGTCACGGTTTGAAACGAGCAAATTTTGGCGCCGATCAGGCCTGCAGCACGATCACACGACCGCCGACCTCGGCGCGTTCATAGAGATCGATAACATCATGATTGAGCATGCGGATGCAGCCGCTCGACACAGCGTGACCGATGGTTTGCGGCTGATTGGTGCCGTGGATGCGGAACATGGTGTCGTGGCCGTTGCGGTAGAGATAGACGGCACGCGCACCAAGCGGATTGTGCAGCCCGCCCGGCACGCCGCCAGCATATCGCAGGTTCCGTTCCGGTTCGCGGCGGATCATGTTTGCCGTCGGCGTCCAGCTCGGCCATTCCGCCTTACGGCCGATATAGGCCGAACCAGCGAGCGCATAGCCCTCACGCCCGACGCCGATACCGTAGCGCATCGCCCGACCGCCACCGAGAACGTAGTAGAGCCGGCGCGCCGGCGTATCAATGACGATGGTGCCGGCCTCATATGGGGTTTCGTAAGCCACCTCCCGGCGCCGCAGTTCAGGCTTGATTCTTTCCAGTGGCATGGCTGGCAAGGGAAACTGCTCGCCTGGCCGGGCTGCGTAGTTGGCGGCATGGTTCGGGCCACTGGCGGCGCAGCCAGCCAGAAGACCAGATAAGCTCAAAAGCAGGCCGCGGCGGGTGAGCGACATCGAACGGTCCTTAAGATCAGGTTGGCGCGCCCGACGTTAAGGAAAACATGGTTAATGCATGGTTAAAATCTGCAAAGATTGGACGCAGAGCTCGGGCGTGCGACGGTCACATGTTCGGATAGACCGGCCCTTCGCCGCCTTGCGGCGGCACCCAGTTGATGTTCTGGTTGGGGTCCTTGATATCGCAGGTCTTGCAGTGCACGCAGTTCTGGGCGTTGATGACGAAGACGTCCTCTCCGTCCTTCTCCACCCATTCATAGACGCCGGCCGGACAGTAGCGCGTCGACGGGCCGGCATAGATGTCGTGCTCGGAGCGCTTCTGCAGGTCCATGTCCTTCACCTTGAGGTGGACCGGCTGGTCTTCCTCGTGGTTGGTGTTCGACAGGAACACCGAGGAGAGACGGTCGAAGGTCAAGACGCCGTCCGGCTTCGGATAGGCGATCGGCTTGTGCTGCGCGGCCGGCTCCAGCGATTGGGCGTCGGTCTTGCCGTGCTTCAGTGTGCCGAAGAAGGAGAAGCCGAACAACGTGTTCGTCCACATGTCGAGACCGCCGAGCGCGACGCCGACCGCCGTGCCGAACTTCGACCACAGCGGCTTGACGTTGCGCACCTTCTTCAGGTCCTGGCCGATGGCGCTGTCGCGCCAGCCGTTCTCGATCTCGATGATCTCGTCATTGGCCCGGCCGCTCGCAATTGCTGTCGCGAGCTTTTCGGCCGCAAGAATGCCGGACAGCACCGCATTGTGGCTGCCCTTGATGCGCGGCACGTTGACGAAACCGGCCGAACAGCCGATCAGCGCGCCGCCCGGGAAGGAAAGCTTCGGCACCGACTGGTAGCCGCCCTCCGTGATCGCACGCGCGCCGTAGGACAGCCGCTTGCCGCCCGCAAACGTGCCGCGGATCGCGGGGTGCGTCTTGAAGCGCTGGAATTCCTCGAAGGGGTAGAGATAGGGATTCTTGTAGTTGAGGTGGACGACGAAGCCGACGGCGACGAGATTGTCTTCCAGATGGTAGAGGAACGAACCGCCGCCGGTCTTCATCCCGAGCGGCCAGCCGAAGGAATGCTGCACCAGGCCCTGTTTGTGGTTTTCCGGCTTGACCTGCCAGAGCTCCTTGATACCAATGCCAAATTTCTGCGGCTCGCGGTTCCTGGAAAGATCGTATTTGGCGATCAGCTCTTTGGCGAGCGAGCCGCGCACGCCCTCGCCGATCAGCGTGTACTTGCCGAGAAGCTCCATGCCGCGGGCAAAGTTCGGGCCGGGCTCGCCGTTCTTCGCGATACCCATGTCGCCGGTGGCAACGCCAATCACCGCGCCCTGATCATTGTAGAGCACTTCGGTGGCGGCAAAACCCGGATAGATCTCGACGCCGAGCGCTTCCGCCTTTTCGGCGAGCCACCGACAGACGAGGCCGAGCGAGACAATGTAGTTGCCGTGGTTGTTCATCAATGGCGGCATCAGAAAGTTCGGCAGGCGGATGGAGCCGGCAGGGCCGAGCAGCAGGAACTGGTCGTCCTTGACCTCGGTCTTGAAGGGATGCCCCTCCTCCTCGCGCCAGCCCGGCAACAGCCGGTCGATGCCGATCGGATCGACGACCGCGCCCGAGAGAATATGCGCGCCGACTTCCGAGCCCTTTTCCAGGACGACGACGGACAGTTCCGGATTGACCTGCTTCAGCCGGATAGCCGCTGCAAGACCTGCAGGCCCCGCTCCGACGATCACTACGTCGAATTCCATGCTCTCGCGTTCGGGCAGCTCTTGCTCGGTCATCAGAAAGTCTCCAGTCCTGTACCCGGAATTCTTGCCCGGTTTTGTTCCCAATTGTGCCTTCCGTCATGGCAAATACGGCCCGACTTGTCGAGCCGGTCTGCGACAGCGGTCGCGCGCATTTGCGCAGGAGGTCATGCAGCAGCGCTAGGAATATTTTACGTGCACGTAAACGTCAAGAATGGCACTGCTTGCCGTCCGGCCGAAAACGGTATTTCTTCCTCGCTGCAGATATCCTTTGGCCTGCGCATGAGGCGACGATGTGTCGCTGACGACAATGATTGCGATTTGAACTTGCTCGTGAGGAGTTCACCTGGCCACGTCCCTTCATCCGTATGGCTCAAGCGCCGTATAAGTTGAAAATTGAGAGAGAGAGAGAGAGAGAGAGAGAGAGAGAGAGAGAGAGAGAGAGCAGGCTGCTGCCATTGCGGCTTTGAGCAATACCTGATGCAGCTCCGCGAGGGTTTTCGTCACGCCCGCCTTGCTTTGGACTACAGCCCATGCGAAGAGGCGCCCTCCAAATAGACCAGCCCTGCGCCATCAAGCCATCCCGGCTGCCGACCAGGGCATTCGGGCCTGACGCGTGCTGGCTGCCAGAAAGTTCGCCGCCCTGCCGGCGGGAACGATCACGGAGACACTCATGGCCAAGGCCCTCGGCTTCGATTTCGGCACGACAAATTCGGTGCTCGCCGCCTCGCATGGCGACACGACGCGATCGCTGAGTTTTGCCAGCACGGCCGGAACCAATGATTCCATGCGCACGGCCCTGTCCTTCATGAAGCACGCGCAGCTGGGTGCTGCGGCGGTGAAGATCGAGGCTGGACAGGCGGCGATCCAGCAGTTCATCGACAATCCGGGCGAAGTGCGCTTCCTGCAGTCGATCAAGACCTTTGCTGCAAGCCCGCTCTTCCAGGGCACGCTGATCTTTGCCCGGCGCCATGGCTTCGAGGATCTGATGCGCTCCTTCCTTTCGCGGATCGCCGACTATGCCGGCGATGGCTGGAAGCAGGAGTACCGCCGAATCGTCGTCGGCCGGCCGGTCCGCTTTGCCGGCAGCAACCCGGATGACTCGCTGGCGCTCGAACGTTACGCCCGGGCTCTGTCGTCGTTCGATTTTCCGGAGGTTCACTATGTCTATGAACCGGTGGCGGCGGCCTTCTATTTTGCCCGGAACCTGAAGAAGGATGCGACGGTGCTGGTCGCCGATTTCGGCGGCGGCACGACGGACTATTCGATCATCCGCTTCGAAAGCCATGCGGGCGCGCTGACAGCCGTTCCGGTCGGCCATTCCGGCGTTGGCGTTGCCGGCGATCATTTCGATTTCCGCATCATCGACAATGTCGTTTCGCCGCTGATCGGCAAAGGCAGCCAGTTCAAGAGCTTCGACAAGCTGCTCGACGTGCCCTCGAGCTACTATGCCAATTTCGGCCGCTGGAACCAGCTGTCGATCTTCAAGACGCTGAAGGATTTTGCCGACCTGAAGCAGCTGGTGCGCTCGGCGGTCGAGCCGGAAAAGCTCGAAACCTTCATCGATCTCGTCGAGCACGACGAGGGCTATCCGCTGTACCAGGCGGTTTCGGCCACCAAGATGCGGCTGTCGCGCGATGAGGAAACCGAGTTCTACTTCGCCCCGCTCGGCGAAAAGAGCCGGCAAACCGTGCGCCGCAGCGATTTCGAAAGCTGGATCGCGCCCGATCTCACCCGGATCGAGGAGGCGCTGGACGAGGTGCTGGCTACGACGAACACGCCCGCCGGCAGTATCGACAAGGTGTTCCTGACCGGTGGCACGTCCTTCGTGCCCGCCATCCGCCGGCTCTTCGAGAACCGATTCGCCGGCGACCGCATCGAAAGCGGCGGGGAACTACTGTCGATCGCCCACGGACTGGCGCTGATCGGCGAGCGCGACGATATCGAGCGCTGGACGGCCATGGCCGCCTGAATTGGCAGAGGATGCGGGACTTTTCCGCTTTCCCGGCGATCGGCACTTCTATAGAAGGTAGAGCATGATCTCCACAGACAGGATGAGCCCGGCCGAACTTGCCGCCCTTCTGCATTTCCATGCGGAAGCGGGCGTCGAATGGCTGCTGGAACAGGATCCGGTCGATCGTTTCGCGGAGTTCGCGCAGGCAAGGGTGGCGCGTGGCAACGCCGGCTCGCAAGCCGTGCAAAAATTGCAAACCTCCGGACAGAATGACACGCCACGCCCGGTGACAAATCGGGACACTCCCGGTTCATCCGGCAATCGCGTCACCGCGCCACCGGCCGGCGCGCCGCACATGGCAATACCGGACGAGCAGGCTATCGCCGAAGCCCGTTTCGCGGCCGAAGCGGCCCGCTCGCTTGCCGAACTGAAGAGCGCCATGGAGGCCTTTTCCGGCTGCAATCTCAAAAACAGCGCCCGCAACATGGTATTTGCCGACGGCGACCCGTCGTCCGGCATCATGGTGATCGGCCCGATGCCGAACGGCGACGATGATCGGGAAGGCGTTCCCTTTTCCGGAAAGCAGGGACAGATGCTGGACCGCATGCTGGCAGCGATCGGGCTGGACCGGAGGGCGGTGCTCGTCACCAACGTCATTCCCTGGCGACCGCCGGGGAATCGCGTGCCCTCGCCGCGCGAAACCGACATCTGCCGGCCGTTTATCGTGCGCCAGATCCTGCTGGCGGAGCCCCGGCATCTGCTCATTCTTGGTAATTTCGCCGGCCGCTTCTTCTTCGGCGGCAGCGACACGATCCACCACATGCGCGGCGAATGGCGCGACATTTCAGTCGGCGGGCCGGCCGGCGGACTGACCATTCCGGCGCTTGCGACGCTCCATCCGCAGGACCTGATGTCAGCCCCGGCGAGCAAGCGGTTGGCCTGGCAGGACCTGCTGGCGTTTCGCGCGCGGATTCGCGGTTAAGGGTGTCTGAACGGCAGTCTGCCTGATTTGTGAACAAACAATGAATTGAGCCATGCGGTCGGCGCATATCAGCAACGCGAAATAATGCATTGCGGAATCGATGCTGCATCGCAATATACAATCACGGGAGGACTGGAATAAGGAACTGAACCATGACCGCCCGTTTTCGTCCTCTGCACAGCGGCTTTGAGACGCTCCGCCACGCCGGCTCGGCGCTTCGTACGCCGCTCGCCAGCTTCGGCTCGGCTGCGAACGAACAGATGACTGCCGCAGGCTACGGCCGCAGCACGCGCCCGGCGCAGATCTTTTCCGAATTCATCCAGCGTTGATTTACTGCCGCGCTTGCGCGCGGTTTAGCTGCCAAGATTTCGAAAGCCCGTCCATGTCCGCTTCCATCCGCGCCCTGATCGACACCGTCGCAGACATCGGCACTGCCGTGCGCGCCTCGCGCGAATATAGCCGCCTGAGCTTGGATGCACGGGCAAGGCACGTAGACCGGCTCGCCAACAGCGCGTTCCTGCCGAAATAAGTCGGTCACCACGCATAAGTCCCCATCGCCTGTTCTGCGCCACGCCCTGTCGCAATCGACAGGGCAGGAGAAATTGGTTAGAGCCACACTCGTCCTTCGAATCCAGGGGCGGCCCGCGGTGCAATGCCAAACGCCTGACCACGCAATCCGCTCCAACCTGTTTTCAGCGCCTGCCTGACCGCTTGACAAAGATCAAGCAGCCGGCGAATGCGCCCCGGGAGCGTCCATGCTGGCCAGCCTCAGATCCGTGTTCAGCCTGATCCTTTCGACGCTGCTGATGATGATCGGCTTTGGTTTGGCGAGCTACGTCCTGCCGGTGCGCTCGGTAATCGAGGGTTGGTCGACGCTGATCATCTCGCTGATCGCCACCGGCTATACGCTCGGCTTCACCCTCTCCTGCATCGTCACCCCGAAGTTCGTGGCGCGCGTCGGTCATGTCCGGGTCTTTGCCGCGCTAATCACCCTGCTCAGCATCGCCATCCTGATGTGCGGCCTGGTGGTCGACTGGCGCGCCTGGATCTTCTTTCGCGCCATCTCCGGCTTTGCCATTGCGGGAAGCTATCTGGTCATCGAGAGCTGGCTGAACGAACGGGTGACCAATGAAAACCGCGGCATGCTGTTTTCCGTTTATCTGATCACCACCATGGTCGGAACCATCGGCGGGCAGTATCTCGTGCCGTTGGGCGACCCAACGAATTCCTCGCTCTTCATCCTCTGCGGCGTCCTGTTTTCGCTGGCACTTTTGCCGACGGCGCTATCCTCGTCCGCCATGCCGGCGCCGCCGGCACAGGCCAATTTCGACGTGCCGGGCCTTTTCCGTCGCTCGCCGGTCGCGGTCGTCGGCGCCTTCCTCGCCGGTGCCATGGCCGGTGCCTGGCTCAATCTCGGCGGCGTCTTCACCCAGAAAATCGGGCTTTCGACCGCCGAAGGCGCGACCTTGCTGGCAGCCCTTCTCACCGGCAGCGCGATCTCGCAGATCCCGATCGGCCGGGCGTCCGACAGAATGGACCGCCGCATCGTCATGGTCGCCTGCGGTATCGTCGGGGTCGTGTCCTGCCTCGCCATGGTCGCTTTCGTCGACGCAAGCCCGATGGTGCTCTACGTGATCGCCGCCCTCGTCGGCTCGGTGGTGTTTCCGATCTATGCGCTCAATGTCGCCCATGCCAACGATCTTGCCCGGCCCAACGAATATGTCGAGGTCTCCTCGGGCATGATGATCACCTATGGCATCGGCACGATTTCAGGCCCGTTGATGGTCGGCCCCGTGATGGACCGGTTCGGCCCCCCTGCGCTTTTCGTGGTGCTTGCGCTCTATTTCGCGCTCTACGCCGCCTATGCGACATTGCGCATCGCCCGGCGCAGCCAAAAGGATGGCCTAGTCGCGAAGACCGACTTCCAGGCAAACACCGTGCCGACGCCGGGCACGGAAGCGGTGAACGCGATGAACCAGGCGATACGGCCGGCCGGCCTCGTCGAAGACGATACGGCCCCGGTTACGTCATCCTGACCCTGCCATACTGGCTTTATCCCTGTGGCGTGACGTGCTTGCGCACGCCCCTGCGTTCGAGACCGAGCTGGTGCTCCCGGAAAATGATGAAAATGCCCGCGCCCACCACGATCGCCGTGCCGATCAGCATGACACCGGTCGGCACGTCGTCGAAAAGGAAATAGCCGATGATCAGGCCGAGGATGATCGAGGTGTATTCGAAGGGTGCGATGGTCGACATGTCGGCATAGCGGTAGCTCTGCGTCAGGAGGATCTGCGCCACGCCGCCGCAGAAACCTGCCGCCATCAAAAGCAGGAAGGAGTTCCACGGCAGCGGCTCCCAGCCGAAGGGTAGCGTCAGCAGCGAGAAGCAGGAGGCCGACAGCGAGAAATAGAGCACGATCGTGTGCGTGCGCTCCTTGGCGACCAGTTTTCTCACCAGCACCATGGCGACCGCCCCGAGCGTTGCCGATAAAAGCACCGAAATTGCGCCAAGCGCCTCGCCCGCTCCGATATCGCCGTCGCGCAGCAATGTCAGGCGCGGCCAGGTGATGATCACGACGCCGACAAGGCCGATCAGGACCGCCGACCAACGATAGACCCGCACGGTCTCTTTGAGAAAGACCGCCGCAAAGACGACAGCGAGCAGCGGCATCGCATAGCCGATGGCGATCGCTTCCGGCAGCGGCAGATGCACCAGGCCATAAAAGCCGCAGCCCATGGAGAGGATGCCGATGAAGCCGCGCGCCAGATGGCCGAAAATGTCCCTGGTGTAAAAGGCTGTGCGCAGATGGCCCTTGAAAGCCAGGTAACCGAGGATCGGCACCATGGCGAAGGCCGAGCGGTAGAAGGTAATCTGGCCCGTGGCGATCCCCGTACCGGACGCCTTGATCAGCGTCGACATGCAGACGAAAACCAGCACGGACAGGACCTTGAGGGAAATGCCCTTCATCGGGTGAGAAAAATCGGCATCCATAGGCGGCACGCTCAGCGGACAAGACGGCAGCGAGCCGAAAGCAAAAGCACGACGGGCTGCGAGGGAGGATGCGAGCGGAGAATCCGTCGCTCAGGCGGGGTTAGTCTAGCGCGCGATGAACGGGATGGGCGATCAATTTTCTTGATGTGAGGCGGAAATATTTGATGCCTCCGCATCAATGGCCTAGGCTGGAACCGGCAGCAGAAGTGCCGTGATCCGTCTGTGGGTCGACGAACACGAGCCGGCAAGCAAATTTGCGCGATCTGTGCCAAAAAGAACCGCCCGATTTAAATATTGTTAGGGCGAATTTCGTAAGTCTCTGATGCAAGACCTGGGAGCGGGACAGATCGGACAGGCCGGAACACAGCATCGGCCACCGAGAAAAACCAATCCCACCACCCGAAGCTCCGCAGGATGCGCAGCCTCTTCACGACGACCAAGCCTCCTCCCGAGCATATAGCGGGAGATGCCAGCGGGACAAACGATGCGGACAGATACGGGCGAAATCATTCATCTGGAAGACTACCGGCCAACGGATTTCGTCCTCGAGAGAGTGGATCTCACCTTTGAACTTGACCCCAGGGAAACCAAGGTCGAAGCGCGGCTGATCTTCCACCGGCGCGAGGGCGTCAGCCCGGATGCGCCACTGATCCTCGATGGCGACGAATTGAAGATGACGGGCCTGTTGTTCGATCAGGAAGAAATCCTGGCGGCAAATTACGACGTGGCCGACGACAGCCTGACCATCCGCAACCTCCCGGCAACTGCCCCGTTCGAGATCACCATCACGACGGAAGTCAATCCGGAAGCCAATACGAAGCTGATGGGGCTCTATCGTACCAGCAATGTCTATTGTACCCAGTGCGAAGCCGAGGGCTTCCGGCGCATCACCTATTTCCCCGACCGCCCCGACGTGCTCGCGGTCTATACCGTCAACATCATTGCGGACAAGCAGACCGCGCCGCTGCTCCTGGCGAACGGCAATTATCTCGGCGGTGCCAGTATGGGCGACGGCCGGCATTTTGCGGCCTGGTTCGATCCGCACCCGAAGCCGAGCTACCTCTTCGCGCTGGTCGCCGGTGATCTCGGCGTCGTCGAAGACACCTTCACAACCATGTCCGGCCGCGAAGTAGCCTTGAGAATCTACGTCGAGCACGGCAAGGAGCCGCGCGCGGCCTACGCCATGGACGCGCTGAAGCGCTCGATGAAGTGGGACGAGGAAGTCTTCGGGCGCGAATACGATCTCGACATCTTCATGATCGTCGCCGTCTCCGACTTCAACATGGGCGCCATGGAGAACAAGGGGCTGAACGTCTTCAACGACAAATACGTCCTTGCCGATCCGCAGACCGCGACCGATGCCGATTACGCCAATATCGAGGCGATCATCGCGCATGAATATTTCCACAACTGGACCGGCAACCGCATCACGTGTCGTGATTGGTTCCAGTTGTGCCTCAAGGAAGGCCTGACCGTCTATCGCGACCACGAATTCTCCGCCGACCAGCGCTCGCGCACGGTCAAGCGGGTTGCCGAGGTTCGCCACCTGAAGGCCGAACAGTTCCCGGAGGACGCAGGGCCCCTGGCGCATCCGGTTCGTCCGACAAAATACCGGGAAATCAACAACTTCTACACGACGACGGTTTACGAAAAGGGCAGCGAAGTCACGCGCATGCTCGCGACGGTGCTCGGCCCGGACCTCTTCAAGAAAGGCATGGACCTGTATTTCGACCGCCACGACGGCCAGGCGGTGACGATCGAGGATTTTGTCGCCTGCTTTGCCGAAGTCAGCAAGCGCGACATGACTCAGTTCTCGCTGTGGTATCATCAGGCCGGCACGCCGCTGGTGACCGCTTCGACCGCCTATGACGCGGCCAAACAGGTCTTCACGCTATCGCTCGAGCAGATGGTGCCGCCGACGCCCGGGCAGAGCACCAAGGAGCCGATGCACATTCCTCTCAGGGTCGGACTGTTGCTGGAGGACGGCTCAGAAGCCGCCCTTTCTTCCGCCACCGGCGCAGAAGTCACCGGCGACGTCATCCACCTCGTTGAGCGCAAGCAGACCGTTACCTTCACCGGCATCGTCTCGCGTCCGGTACTGTCGCTCAACCGCGGCTTCTCCGCGCCGATCAACCTGCATTTCGAGCAGACGCCGGCCGATCGCGCCCATATTGCCCGGCATGAAAGCGACCTCTTCGCCCGCTGGCAGGCCCTGAACGACCTCGCCCTGCCGAATCTGGTGGCAGCGACGGCCATTGCCAGAGAAGGCGCAAAAGCTGAATGCGACCGGGCGCTGATTGATGCGCTGCTCGCGGCGGCGGCCGATGCAAGGCTCGAGCCCGCCTTCCGGGCTCAGGCACTGGCTTTGCCAAGCGAAGCCGACGTTGCGCGTGAGATCGGCAGCAACAACAACCCGGATGCCATCCACGCCGGACGTCAGGACATCATGACGGCAATCGCGAAAGCGGGCCGGGATATCTTTTCGACGCTCGCGGACGAAATGGTGGTCGATGGCCCCTTCAGCCCGGATGCTGCAAGTGCCGGACGCCGGGCACTGCGCAATACGGCCCTCTCCTATCTTGTCTATGCCGAAAACCAGCCCGACCGCGCGCTGGACGCATTCAAGTCGGCCAACAACATGACCGATCTCAGCCAGGCACTAACCATCCTCGCCCACCGTTTCCCTGACGACAGGAAGACGGTCGAAGCGCTGTCCGCCTTCAAGGCGCGCTTTGGCGACAATGCCCTGGTCATCGACAAGTGGTTCACCATCCAGGCGACGATCCCCGGGGCGGATGCGCTCGGCCGCGTCAGGACGTTGATGGCCGATCCGCTGTTCAACAGCACCAATCCGAACCGGGTCAGGGCATTGGTCGGCACCTTCGCCTTCTCCAACCCGACCGGCTTCAACCGGGCCGACGGCGAAGGCTACCGCTTCCTCGCGCGCCAGATCCTCGACATCGACCCGCGCAATCCGCAGCTGGCAGCACGCATCCTGACCTCGATGCGCTCGTGGCGGTCGCTGGAGGACGTACGCGCCGAGCATGCGCTCAACGCATTGCGCGAGATCGCCGCAGCGCCGAAGCTCTCCGTCGATGTCAGCGACATCGTCGAGCGAATGCTCAAAGGGTAGGAATTATCAGCGGATGCCGCGTCAAACCCCGCCATCGCGGGGTTCTTTCGTCTCTGTCGACGAGAGTATCATTTTCCAATGACGATAAATGGTTAATAAAGTTTTACATTTTCCACTGGACAAGCCGAATCACAATTGATTCATTGGGTCAGGTTCGAGCGAGCGGCGCATCGAATCACATGAGGACCTACAGAATTGACGAAGATGGCGGAAGCGCAGCGGGGACGCGCGGCCGGTGAGCGGTTGCGGCCAAAATTTCCGGGTTTCCTGAACCTGGACAAGGACGTCATCCAGCACGCACGGATTTTCAGGGAGCCGGCAGCGCTGCGTCTTGCGCGCGCAGAGCCGCTGCTGAAGCGTTCCATCCCGATCCTGATCACCGCCTTTCTGCTCGTCGTCGCAATTTCCCGCGTCAACGGCATCATGGTCGAACATGCTCGCATGGAGGCAAGTTCGCGCCAGGCGACGGTTCTCGCCGCCGCGACGGCGAGCGCGGCGCTGCAGGAAGACGCCGTTGCCCTGTTCGACAAGGCGCAACGATGGGATGTGGAGCGGCGGCTCGGCACCTTCCTGCCACCGGATGTGCTCGAGCCCGGCGCCTTTGTTTTGACCATCCGCAATGACGGGCGAATTTTCGCAAGTTCCCCAGAGGGCGCCGCCTATACCGGCCGCACGCTTGCGGCCATCGCCCCGGAAATCGCCGCCTTTCAGTATTTCGGCGAGCGCTCGACGGTGATGAAGACCTTCATCGGCGACGTCGAGCATGTCGTCGCGCTGATGCAGGTGCCGGGTGATGCCGGGACATTGCTCGTTGCGACGCCGCTGTCGCGGCTCGAAAAGCTGTGGCGCGACGAAGTTTCGTTGAACGTCACGTTGTTTGCGGGCATCTCGGCCATCCTGCTCGTCGTGCTCTATGCCTATTACATCCAGGCCAAGCGCGCGCGCGATGCGGACCAGATTTTTGCCGAAAGCAACCTGCGCGTCGAAACGGCGCTGTCGCGCGGCCGCTGCGGCCTTTGGGATTTCGACATGCCGAACCGGCGCCTGTTCTGGTCGCGGTCGATGTACGAGATGCTCGGCATGGCGCCGCAGAGCAGCGTGCTCTCCTTCGGCGACGCCGCCCGGCTGATGCATCCGGATGACGGCAGCATCTACAAGGTAGCGCGTACCATCGCCAAGGGCGACGCCCGACAGATCGACCAGGTCTTCCGGATGCGCCATGCCGAAGGCCACTATGTTTGGATGCGCGCCCGCGCGCAGGTGATCCGCACGGCGTCAGGCCGCGTGCATCTGATCGGGATCGCCATGGACGTCACCGAGCAGCATCGGCTGGCCCAGCGCTACGCGGAAGCCGATCAGCGGCTGGCCGACGCCATCGAATGCACCTCCGAGGCCTTCGTGCTGTGGGACAAGAACGATCGCCTCGTGATGTGCAACACCCACTATCAGCAGGCCTACAACCTGCCTGACCACGTTCTCGTGCCAGGCACCGAACGTTCCGTCGTCAACGCGGCCGCAGCCCGCCCGATAATCGAGCGGCGGATCGCCGATCCCGACCGGTCCAACCACTCGCAGACATCCGAAGTCCAGCTCGCCGACCAGCGCTGGCTGCAGATCAACGATCGTCGCACGCGCGACGGCGGTTTGGTCTCCGTCGGCACGGATATTACGCTGCTGAAGCGCCATCAGGTTCGCCTGCGCGAATCCGAGCGGCGTCTCATGGCGACCATCGGCGACCTCTCGACCTCGCGCATCACGCTTGAGCGCCAGAAGGCCGAACTCTCGATTGCGAATGCCAATTATCAGGCCGAGAAGGAACGGGCCGAAGCGGCAAACCGGGCCAAGTCCGAATTCCTTGCCAACATGTCGCATGAACTGCGCACGCCGCTGAACGCCATTCTCGGCTTCTCCGAAATCCTGCAGAACAAGATGTTCGGCCCACTCGGCTCCGAGAAATACGACGAATATTCCCACGACATTCATGACAGTGGCAAACATCTGCTGAACGTCATCAACGACATCCTCGACATGTCGAAGATCGAGGCGGGGCAGATGAAGATCAACCGCGAGACAATCGATCTTGCACCGCTGATCGAGGAGACACTGCGCTTCACCACCATTCCGGCGAAGCAGAAGAGCATCTGCGTCGACCAGCAGGTTTCCTCCGGCCTGACGCTTGTCGCGGATCGGCGGGCGATGAAGCAGATCCTGCTCAATCTCCTGTCGAATGCCGTGAAGTTCACCAATGAAGGCGGCAAGATTTCGCTCAGGGCCCGCAAGGTGGCGGGCGCGGTCACACTCACCATCGCCGACACCGGCATCGGCATCCCACGGGCGGCGCTCCAGAAAATCGGCCAGCCCTTCGAACAGGTGCAGAGCCAGTATGCCAAGAGCAAGGGCGGCTCCGGACTGGGCCTTGCGATTTCGCGGTCGCTGACGAGCCTGCATGGCGGGGCGATGCGGATTCATTCGGTGGAAAACATCGGCACGATCATCTCGCTGCGCATCCCCGATACGGATCCGAGCGCCGGAGGTGGCTGCGCTACCGCATAATTCCTCAAATCGGCATCGATTTGAGGAATTTATCCAGCAGTTTCAAAGTGCCGCAGCGTCCCTTGCGGTCATGTCTGGCGCGCGGCGCTGCAGGGCTTGACGACCGCCTGAAATATCCGGCGCACGGCCTTGGAGAGGCGACGGATATCCGCCTCCAGCACCTTGACGTCCGGCATGTCGGTCGCACGGCAGAGCAGATCGATCAGGCCCGCCGGAGCGTCCTTCATCTCGAAGTCACCGTCCAGGCACAGCCTGACGATCTGCGAGAGGCTGGTAAACAGCGCCAGCGCCTCCTGGATGGTCTCCAGATCGGCAGGCGCGATCAACGCCGGCCCAAGCGCCTGCAGCACATCGGCCGTCGACGTCCCGCTCGGCGGCACGTCGCCGCCCCGAGCCGGTGCGACCAGCATGAGATATTGGGCGATGAATTCGATGTCGACCAACCCGCCCGGAATGAGCTTGAAATCCCAGACATCACTCGGTGGCTTTTCCTTGTCGATCAGCTCGCGCATCTCCGCGACATCCGCCGCGATTTTTCCGATATCACGCGTCTGGCCGAGCACTTCGCGAAAAATCGTGTTCGCCTCCGCGATCAGACTATCGTCGCCGCAGAGTGCCCGCGCGCGGGTCAGCGCCATGTGCTCCCAGGTCCACGCTTCTTCCCGCTGGTATTTTGCGAAGGCATTGATGCGCGTCGCAACCGGCCCCTTGTTCCCCGACGGGCGCAGCCGCATATCGACTTCATAGAGTACGCCTTCGGCGGTGGGGGCCGAGAGGGCCGAGATCAGCCTCTGCGTGATGCGCGTGAAATAGCGGACGGAATCGAGCGGCTTTGGACCATTCGATTCAAAGGCCGTCTCGTCATGGTCGTAGAGCAGGATGATATCGACATCCGAGCCGGCGGTCAGTTCGTGGCTGCCGAGCTTGCCCATGCCGACGACGGCGACGCGCCCTCCGGGGAACTTTCCGTGCGCAGCTTCCACCTCAAGCAGCACGGCCTCAAGTGTTGCCGCGATGATCAGGTCGGCAAGGTCGGTGAGCGCATACCCCGCCCGCACGCCGGTGATCACACCTGTCAGGAGCCGGATCCCGATCAGGAATCGCTGCTCGGACGCGGTGATACGCAATCGGTCGAGAATGTCCTCGTAGTGGCGGGCGCCGGAAAGGAAGCCGTTGATGCGCTCGGCCAGATAATCCCGCGTCGGCAATTCGACGAGCAGGCGCGGATCCAGCATGCCGTCGAAGACGTGCGGCTTGCTGGCGATGATATCGGCAAGCCGCGGCGCCGAAGACATGATGTTGACGATCAGCGACAGCAGCCCCGGATTGTTGCCGAGCAGCGAGAAAAGCTGGATGCCGGCCGGCAGGCCCGCGATGAAATGGTCGAAACGCAGCAGCGCCTCGTCGGCCCGCTTGTTTTCCCCGAAGACGCGTAGAAGCTGCGGTGTGAGTTCCGTCAGCCGTTCGCGCGCCTCCACCGATTGGGTCGCGCGGTATCGGCCATAGTGCCAGGTGCGGATGGTCCGGGAAATGTCCTGCGGCCGCTCGAACCCGAGTTTCCTCAGGGTTTCCAAGGTATCCGGATCGTCCCTCTGGCCGGTGAAGACGAGGTTGCCCGTCTCCGCCGAAAGCCTCGCCTCCTGCTCGAAAAGCTGGGCATAGCGGCGCTCCACCGTCTTCAACACCCGCGACAGCTCTGCCGAAAACGATGCGACGTCGGCGAAGCCCATCATGTAGGCGATACGCTTGAGTTCCGCCTCCGTCGTCGGCAGCACATGCGTCTGCTCGTCGCGGACCATCTGGACGCGGTGCTCGACATCGCGCAGGAACCAGTAGGCGGAAATCAGTTCCTCGGCGGTTTTCCCATCGATCCAGTTTGCCCGCGCCAATCCTTCGAGCATCGGCTCGGTCGCGCGCCGCCTGAGTTCCGCCATTCGCCCGCCGGCAATCAGCTGCTGCGTCTGGACGAAGAACTCGATCTCGCGGATGCCGCCGCGCCCGAGCTTGATGTTGTGACCCTTGACGGCAATCTCGCCATGCCCCTTGTGGGCGTGGATCTGCCGTTTGATCGAATGGATGTCGGCGATCGCGGCATAGTCGAGATATTTGCGAAACACGAAAGGCGTCAGTTCGCGCAGGAACGCCTCGCCGGCCTTGAGATCGCCAGCAACAGGCCGCGCCTTGATGAATGCCGCGCGCTCCCAGTTCTGCCCCCTGCTCTCATAGTAAAGCATGGCGGCATCCACCGGAATGGCGAGCGGTGTCGCGCCGGGGTCGGGCCGCAGCCGCAGGTCCGTGCGGAAGACATAACCGTCACCGGTCCGCTCCTGCAATATGCGGATCATCCGGCGCAGCAACCGGCCGAAGGTCTCCGGCGCGTCCTGGGGATCGATGATCAGCGGCGCCTGCGGCTCGTAGAAGACGACGAGATCGATATCGGAAGAATAGTTCAGCTCGAATGCGCCGAGCTTGCCCATGCCGAGAACCACGACACCAGAGCCTTCGCTCGGTTGCTGTATATCGATCACGTTGAGCTTGCCGGCGTCATGCGCGCTGAGCAGCAGGTGATTGATCGTCGCCGAGACGGCAGCACTTGCGAAGGCGCTCAGCCAGCGTGTCGTTTCGCGCACATCGAACAGGCGTGAAAGATCGGCGAGTGCCATGGCGAATGCGATGTCGCGCTTGGCATTTCTCAGCCGCGCCATGATCTCGGCGTCCGACAGGGCCTTGCCGCCCTCGCCCCCCTTCCAGGCGTTGCGTGCCGTTTCGATACAGTCGCCGAGATGGTCTGTGATCGGGCCGGCAAGAGCCCGCACGAGCACTTGCGGATGAGCGAGCGCGGTATCACGCAGATAGGGAGACAGCGAGAAGGCCGCGACGATGAAGTCCTTCAGCGGCGTTTGCGAGGCCAGCAGGCTGGCAATTTCGGGATGCAGTTTGCCGATATCCTTGAGGCTGGAAAGGACGGACTTCGCATCCGCCTGACTCATCGGCCGCAGGGTGCATGTGGCGATATTCGCCAAACGCCGCATATCCGTCTGCATCGTCGCCCTCCCAAGCAGGTTTCGAAAACCTCAGCCGCTCCCTACTCCCATGCCTATCAGCCGGAAGGCGCCGCGAAAACCATGCTGGCGGTCAAACCGCGATTGTTTTCACCGTCCGCCTCCGTATCGCTCAATTCGAGGCGCCCTTGATGCATCTCCATCACCGCTTCGACGAGCGACAGGCCAAGACCGGTTCCGGGCTTGCTGCGGCTTTCGTCGAGCCGTACGAAGCGCCCGACGACATCGCCGCGTTTGTCCGCCGGAATGCCGGGCCCATGATCCGCCACCGACACCGTGATCGTCCCGTCCCGTTTCGCAAGGCTGACCTTGATCAGCGGATTGTCGCTGCCCTCGGAATATTTGATGGCGTTGTCGATGAGGTTGCCGAGCGCCTGCCCGATCAGTTCACGATTGCCGGACACGTGGATGTCGGGCGGTACATCGGCTTCCAGTTTCAGCGCCCTTTCGTCGGCCACCGGCTCGTAAAGCTCGACGCAATCGGCAACGCTCTGCGAAAGGTCGACATCGCTCATTTCCGCAGCCGCCGAACCCGCCTCGACGCGCGAAATCATCAAGAGCGCGTTGAACGTACGGATCAGTTGGTCGGATTCGCCGATGATCTCTTCCAGTGAAGCCCGGTAACCTGCAGTCGTCGCCTTGTGCGCCAGTGCGGCTTCGGCCTTGTTGCGCAGACGCGTGAGAGGCGTCTTCAGGTCGTGGGCGATGTTGTCGGACACCTGCCGCAAGCCTTCGTTCAGCTTTTCGATCCGGCCCAGCATGGCGTTGAGAGATTCCGAAAGCCGGTCGAACTCATCTCCGGAACCGCTCGTTGGCAGCCGCTGCGACAGGTCGCCCGCCATGATCCGCGTGCTGGCGTCCGACATGCGGTCGATCCGCTTCAGTGCGTTGCGACCGATGGCAAACCAGATGATCAGCGCGCCGATCCCCATGATGCCGAGAGCAACGACGAGCGCCTGGCGCACAAGCACGCGGAACTTCTCCGGTTCCTGCAGGTCGCGGCCGACCAGGATGCGCAGCCCATTGTTCAGCACCAGAACATGCGCAAGCGCCACATGGGTTTCCTTGCGGCTTTCGTCAGTGTAGCGCTGATAGCGGAAGGCTTCGCCCGTCCAGCCCTCCTGGTCGAGAAACCCGGGCTGCAGCGAAGCAACGTTGCCGGCAAGGATTTCGCCGGTCGGCCCGGCAATGACATAGAGATTGGCGCCAGGCTGCCGCGCCCGGCGCTCCAGCGTCCGCAGCAAGCCATTGACGCCCGCCCTGCTGTATATCTCCTCGATCTGGGAAACTTCCGCCGTCACGGCATCCCTCGTCTGGTGTTCCAGCAGCCGCTGCGACATCGCCGTGACGTAGAAGACGAGAAAGGCCGCGCAAAGCGCAAACAACAGGAGATAGAGAGCCGATAGGCGAACGGCAGTCGTGCGAAAAAGGACGCGCAGTCTGCTCATGCGTCCGTGTGTCCGTCTTCCTTGATCATGTAGCCGGCACCGCGAACAGTGCGCAGCAGCGGCTGGTCAAAGTCCTTCTCGATCTTCGAGCGCAACCGCGACACGTGTACGTCAATGACGTTGGTCTGCGGATCGAAATGATAGTCCCAGACATTCTCCAGCAGCATCGTGCGTGTTACGACCTGACCGGCATTCTTCATCAGATATTCGAGCAACCGGAATTCGCGGGGTTGCAGGAGAAGTTCCCGCCCCTGACGGCGCACCGTATGCGAGAGCCGGTCGAGTTCCAGATCGCCGACGCGATACACCATGTCCTGCTCCGGCGTACCCTTGCGGCGGCCAAGCACCTCGACGCGCGCGAGAAGCTCGTTGAAGGCATAGGGTTTAGGCAGGTAGTCGTCACCGCCGGCGCGCAGGCCGGTCACCCGGTCGTCGACCTGGCCAAGGGCCGACAGGATCAGCACCGGCGTATGAATGCCCTTGCGTCGCAATTCGGAAATGACGGAAAGCCCGTCGCGGCGCGGCAGCATTCGGTCGATGACCAGCACGTCGTAACTATTCTCGGTGGCCATGAACAGGCCGCTTTCGCCATCGCTCGCATGATCCGAGACGATCCCCGCCTCGCGAAACGCCTTCGCAAGATAGGCGGCGGCCTCAAGGTCATCTTCGATAATCAGAATCTTCATGCGGGTGACCATAGTCCCGGACCCCTGTCTTTCACAACCGGTTTGCCTTGGCGAGCTCATGTCCGCCTGCGCGTCGTGCAGCAGTAAAGGCATGGCCTGAAACGCGGGCGCCGCGAAACCTTCGGAGGGTCCGCGGCGCCGGGTTGCTCGATGGGCCGTGTCAGCCCTGGCTGATCGGCAGCGCCACGAAGCGGCTGGCGTTATCGGCCTCGATCTGGAACAACGCCTTGGTGCGGCCGTCCTTCTTGGCTTCCTCGATCACCTTGAGGATGTCGTCGGCCGACTTTACCTCCTGATTGTTGACGGAGACGATCTTCTCGCCTTCCTTCAGCCCGCGGTCGCTGGCGTCGGAGTCCGGATCTACCGAGGAGATGGTCACGCCCTCGCCGTCTTCCGAGGGCGTCACGGTGACGCCGAGGTCAGCCAGCGCCTTCTCGCTCGAAGGCAGCTGTTCTTCCTGCTGCTGCTGGTCGCTACCGGCTGAGGCGTCCTTGTTGTCGGCCGGCAGTGCGCCGATTTCCAGCTTGACGCTCTCGGCCTTGCCGTCGCGCCACAGGGCAACATCGACGCTCGTGCCTGGGCGCATCATGGCGATCTTGCGCGCCAGTTCACGCGGTCCCTTGATCATGTCGCCATTGACGGCAGTGATCACGTCGCCCTTCTTGATACCGGCCTTTTCACCCGGAGAACCGGCCTGCGGTTCTACGACCAGTGCGCCGCTGGCTTCCGCAAGACCGAGCGATTCAGCAACATCCTTGTCGACCGGCTGGATCTGCACGCCGAGCCAACCGCGGGAAACTTCGCCGTCCTTTATCAGATCGGCCACCACATCCTTGGCAACGGATGCCGGGATGGCAAAGGCGATACCGACGTTGCCACCCGAGGGCGAAAAGATCGCGGTGTTGATGCCGACGACTTCGCCGTTGAGGTTGAAGGTCGGACCACCCGAGTTGCCGCGGTTCACAGCTGCATCGACCTGCAGGTAATCGTCATATGGGCCGGAGCCGATATCACGGCCACGCGCCGAAATGATGCCGGAGGTGACGGTACCGCCCAGTCCGAATGGGTTGCCGACGGCCACGACCCAATCACCGACACGCACCTTGCTGTCGTCAGCCCAGGTGACAAAAGTGAATTTGCGCTTGTCGTCGACCTTGAGGACGGCGAGATCGGTGCGGCTGTCCTTGCCGACCAGTTTCGCATTGAGTTCTGAGCCGTCGTTCAGGATAACGGTGAATGCCGAACCGTCGGAAACGACGTGGTTGTTGGTGACGAGGTAGCCGTCCTCGGAGATGAAGAAGCCGGATCCCTGCGATGTCGGGCGCAGACGGCCGGGCTTGCCTTCGCGCGGGCCATGGCCTCGCTCGGCGCGCCTGTCGTTATCGCCGTTCGGGCCGCCGAATTCCTTGAAGAAGCGCTTCAGCGGGTGGTCATCCGGCAGTTCGTCCAGGCCGCGGCCGCCGAAATCGAAGCTGAAGCCGCCGCCCGCCTCGTCGGAAACAGGGTTGGCGCGGGACTGGACGCGTACGGAAACGACGGCCGGCGAAACGGCGTCAACCACATTGGCAAAGCTTGGAACCTGAGGCGCTTCGACCTTCACCGCCGCGGCAAAGGAGTGGGTGACGGCGGCGGGGATGCCGGTCGAAAGCATGACGGCCGCGAGACCAGCGACGGTCGAGGTCTTCAGAACGGTCTTGAGGGAGGGACGCAGTGCGTTTGTCGTAAACATCCGATTTGCCTTTTCTCTTCATGTATCTGGCTGACTGGAGGAACAGCCGTTGAGAAAAGGGATAGCCGAACGCACCTTACCGACTTGTGTCCGCAAAATGAACTTTTGGTAATGTTGGCTCAGTAGTGGGTAGTGGAAGAAAGACGCGCCTCATCGCCAGTCGCAACGGCTCACGACCCACTACTCACTGTTCCTCAGCACGGCATCCAGCCTGGCCTGCTCTTCTGGCGAGAGCGGCGTTCCGGTCGCCCTGCCGCTGCGTCGCCGGGCGGAAACGATCATCACCGCCACGCCCGCCGCGAGCAGAACGATCGGCGCGCCCCACAAAAGCAGCGTCTTCGTCTCGAGGCGGGGCTTGAGCAGCACGAATTCGCCGTAGCGCGACACGACATAGTCGATGACAGCTTCATCCGAGTCACCGGCGGCGATCCGCTCGCGCACAAGCACCCGCAGGTCCTTGGCCAGTTCCGCATTCGAATCGTCGATCGACTGGTTCTGGCAGACCATGCAGCGCAGTTGCGCCGAAAGCGCCCGTGCGCGCGCCTCGAGCGCCGGGTCAGCCAGAACCTCGTCCGGGTTGACGGCGAAGACCGGCGACGCGGACAGCAACAGCAAGATAACGTAGACCAGCCGCCGGATCATTGCGCAGGCTCCAGAACCGGTCTCTTCTGTTTCCTCGCCCGCGACGGCGCACCGATCCGCAGCCGCCGGTCGCTCAGCGAGACCGCGCCGCCCATCATCATCACGAGTGCTCCACCCCAGATGCAGAGGATCATCGGCTTCCACCAGATCCGCACGACAACGCCGCCATCCGCCATGCCATCACCAAGCGACACATAGAGCTGGCTCAGGCCGAACGTCTTGATGCCGGCCTCGGTCGTCGGCATCCGCCGCGCCGTGTAAAGACGTTTCGACGACCACATCTCGGTCACGACCACGCCCGCCCGCATGACGCTGAAATGCCCGGACTGCTCGGTGTAATTGGGACCCTTGCCGTCCCGCAATCCATCGAAGCGCAGCGTATATCCGCCCGCGTCGGCCGTCATCCCCGGCTTCATTTCGACGATATGCTCCGTCTCGAAGGCGGTGACCGCAACGATGCCGATCAGCGTGACGCCCAGACCGATATGGGCCAGCGCCGTTCCGAAAACCGAACGCGGCAATCCGGCAAGGCGCCGAATCGCCGCGGATCCCGCCACCCTGCCGATACCCGAGCGCAGGAACAGTTCGGTCAGCGAGCCGGCGATCATGTAGGCGCCCAGCACCAGCCCCGCCAGCGCCATGATCGGCCCGCCATGCTGCGCATAGTAGATCGCGCAGCCCGCAACCAGACCGATCGCCACCGCCGCGAACAGCCGCTGTCCAGCCCCGAGCAGGTCGCCGCGTTTCCAGGCCAGCAACGGCCCGAAAGGCACCGCCAGAAGCAGCGGCAGCATCAGCAGCCCGAAAGTCATGTTGAAGAAAGGCGCGCCGACAGAGATTTTCGAACCCGTCAGCGCCTCGAGCACCAGTGGATAGAGCGTGCCGGTCAACACGGTTGCTGCGGCGGTCGTCAGGATCAGGTTGTTGAGAACCAGCGCCCCCTCGCGTGAAATCGGCGAAAACAGCCCACCCGCCTTGAGATGCGCTGCGCGGAACGCAAACAGCGAGAAGGCGCCGCCAATGAAGAGAATCAGGATCACCAGAATGAAGACGCCGCGCGTCGGATCGGTCGCAAAGGCGTGAACCGAGGTGAGCACGCCGGAGCGGACGAGGAACGTGCCGAGCAGCGACATCGAGAAGGTGAGGATCGCAAGCAGCACTGTCCAGATCTTCAGGGCTTCGCGCTTCTCCATCACCAGCGCCGAATGAAGCAGCGCGGTCCCGGCAAGCCAGGGAATGAAGGAGGCGTTCTCGACCGGATCCCAGAACCACCAGCCGCCCCAGCCAAGCTCGTAATAGGCCCAGTAGGACCCCATCGCGATCCCCGCCGTCAGAGAGGTCCAGGCGGCGAGCGTCCAGGGTCGCACCCAGCGCGCCCAGGCCGCATCGATGCGGCCCTCGATCAGGGCGGCGACAGCAAAGGAAAAACAGACGGAAAATCCGACATAGCCGAGGTAAAGCAACGGCGGATGGATGGCCAGCCCGATATCCTGCAGCACCGGGTTGAGGTCGCGTCCCTCGCCCGGCACGTCGACGAGCCGGTTGAACGGGTTCGACGTCAAGAGAATGAACAGCGAAAAGGCGCTCGCGATCCAGGCCTGGACGGCAAGCACATTGGCCTTCAACGTGTCGGGCAGGTTGTGCCCGAACACCGCGACCAGGGCCGAAAAGAACGTCAGGATCAGCATCCACAGCAGCATGGAACCTTCGTGATTGCCCCAGACGCCGGAGAACTTGTAGATCAGCGGTATCTGCGAATGCGAATTTTCCCAGACGTTCTGCACGGAAAAATCCGAGGTCACATGCGCATAGGTGAGAACGCCGAAGGAAAGCGCGACGAGCAGGAAGGTCGCCTTCGCCGCGACCGTGCCGATCTCCATCAGCGCCCGGTCGCCACGCGCTGCGCCGAAGACGGGCATGATCGCCTGCAGGACCGACACGCCAAGCGCCAATACCAGCGCGTAATGACCGAGCTCGATGATCATTGGATGTTTTCCTTGCCCCCGAGCGATACGCCCTGCGCCTTCAGCCGGTCTGCGACATCCTTCGGCATATAGGTCTCGTCATGCTTGGCGAGCACCGTATCGGCGACGAAGACGGGGCTGCCGGCAACGAAAGCTCCTTCGGCGACGACGCCCTGCCCCTCGCGAAAGAGATCCGGAAGAATGCCCGTGTATGTCACCGGCACGCGATCGAGCGTATCGGTCACGCTGAAGCTCACCGTCATGCCGTCGCCGCGCTTGACCGATCCCGCCTCGACCAGCCCGCCCAGCCGGATGCGGGTGCCCGGCGCCAGATGCGCCTTGGCAAGGTCGCCGGGAACATAGAAATAGGCAACGGCCTGGCTGAAGGCGAACATCACCAGAAGTACGGCAGCGATGATGAAGCTAACGCCGCCGCCGATGATTGCCAGACGCTTCTGCTTGCGGGTCACTTCACGCCTCCATCGGCCGTCAGGCCGAGTTCACCTGCCAAAGCCAGCAATTGTTTGCCCTGTTCGCCCTCGGCCGGAAAGACGCTCAGCCCCTGTTTCAAGGCCTCGGCAGCCTTGTCCTTTTGGCCAAGCACGGAATAGGAACGGATGATCCGCATCCATCCATCGAAGTTTTTCGGATCGTTCTTCAGTTTTTCGGCAAGGCTCGCGACCATGCCCTCGATCATGGCCGTCCGGTCGCCTGCATTCATGGTCTGCGCTGCCGCGACGTCGTCTGCCGTCGGGTTGCCCAATGCGGTACCCGGCTGTTCAGCGGAGGCGGCAGCGCCGCCGGCCTTGAGACTGGCGATATGCTCATTGACGAGCGGCAGCCACGGCGCGTCCGCCGGCGATGCCTTGATGATTTCCTGGAACGCCGCAAGCGCTTCCGGCGCCTTGCCTTCCTGCTTCAGGGCCAGCGCCAGATAGAATTGCGCGCGCGGATCGTTCGGCTCGATCGCCAGTGATTTCTGCAGCGCCTCCTGCGCCTCGTTGGTGATCAAGCCGCCGGAAAGCGCAATCAGGCTTTCGGCATAGCCGCCGAGCCGCGCGGGCGTCGGTCCGAGAATACGAAGTGCGTTGCGGAAAGCGGCGGCGGCATCCTCGATCCGGCCGCTGCGATAGTAGATCGGCGCCAGAACATCCCATCCCGCCCCGTCTTCCGGATTGGCGACAAGCTGCTGCTCGGCGCGCGCGATCAGGATATTCATGTCGTCGCCCGGGTTCGCCAACCGCGCCGCCAGCGGGGCGTCCGGCAGGTCCGGATTTCCCGTCCGCAGGTAAAGACAGAGGCCGATGGCGGGCAGAGCGAGAACGACGGCGATCTGCGCCATCCGGTTGCTCCGCCGCGCTGGCTCAGCGGGTCCAGCTGCCTTTACCGCTTCGGTCGCAGCGAGCAGTCGGCGCGCCACTTCGGCGCGGGCGAATTGCGCATCCTCGCCGGAAATCAGGCCATTCTTCTCGTCGCGCTTCAGCTCCTCGAGCTGGTCGCGATAGACCTCGACGTCATGGGATTGCGGAACCTCTGCGCCGGCGGCGGCACGCAGCAGCGGAAGGAGCAGGACGGCGGCAACAGCCGCTGTCAGGATGGCAACGAGGATCCAGAACAGCATGTGCGCTCAATTACTATGCGCGACACACCATTCCAATCGGAAAACGCTAAATGACGGAGATTTGAGGCGTTTCGCCGCAATAGGCACACGCCATGTCAAGTCAGCGGCGTCCAGGTGCCGTTCGCATTGCGGCAGGCGGCACCGCGCGCGACGCTTTCCTGGCCTTTGATCGTCACCGTATGGCTGTATTGACGGCAGTTCTGCGAGCCGACCTGATAGGGGGCCGCGGCAACGACCGTGCCACTGATGCCCGACCCCTCCCAGACGACCGGCTGTCCGCCACGCGCCACCTCCAGGGCGCGGTATTCTGCTTCCAGCGCCCGCTGGCGATCGGCCTTGCTGATCGAAAGACCGGCCGTGCGCCCGATCACGCCGCCGCCCAGTGCCGCGATATAGGACGCCGAGGTTTCCGGCGTCATGGTAGCAGCGGTCTTGCCGGCATCACGCGACGCGGTGCCGCAACCGCTGAGCAGCAGCGACACTGCAATCAGGCACGCGGCTGCGGGAGCGGATAAGAGCGTGGTGAAACGGGCCAGGTTCTTCATCGTGCGGGCTAGCTCTCGCGATTTCCGTTGCATCGGCAGGCCGCGGCCGGCGAAACACCGATTCCATGGCTGACCATCTTTTTACATTCCGCGCCCGGGCAAGCAACAAAGGGCAAGCTCAAAGCTGAACCGTTTGAAGATTTTGCCCGTAACTCTGTCAAAAAAGTCACGCCACGCGTTAGCGGCCGTTCCATCATGAAACAGCCGGCAGCAGGAGGCGGGCATTGAGCCCGCCACGCTCGCCACGCGACAACTCGAGCGTCCCTTGATACTCGCCGGCAATCTCGCTGACGATCGACAGTCCGAGCCCCGTGCCCGGCTTGCTTTCGTCCAGCCGCCTGCCGCGTTTGACTGCAACGGCGATCTGCTCCGGCTCGAGACCCGGCCCGTCGTCGTCCACGTCGATCGAAATCCAGTTTCGCCGCCCCGGGTCCTTGCCTTGCAAGCCCTCCGGTGCGCTCTGCACGGTGACGCGAACCTGCTCTGTGGCGTAGCGAGCGGCATTGTCGAGAAGGTTGCCGACCGTTTCCTCAACGTCCTGCTGCTCCATGGCGAGGATCAGTCCGGGTGGAGAGACCGTCAGCAGGAAGGTCTTCTCCGGATGCAGCCGACGCATGACCCGAACCAGCCGCTCCAAGACCGGCTCGACCTCGGTGCGCGCCAGCACCGACTCGCGCTGGGCGGCGATCCGCGCTCGGTTGAGATAGGACTGAACCTGCAGTTGCATGGATTCGGCCTGCATCCTGATGAGGTCGCCGTGTGGCGCCTCGAGCACCCGCGCCTCGTTCATGAGAACCGCAATCGGCGTCTTCAGCGAATGGGCGAGATTGCCGACCTGCATGCGGGCTCGCTCGATGATGCGGCGGTTGCTATCGATAAGCGCGTTGACTTCACTCGCCAGTGGCTGGATTTCGCGCGGAAACTCCCCGTCCAGCCGCTCGCTCTCGCCGGCGCGGATCTTTTCGAGCGAGCGGCGCGCCTGATCGAGCGGTCTGAGGCCGAAGAGGATCGCCAGCGCATTCATGCCGAGGCCGCCGAAGCCGAAGATCGACAGCGCCAGATAGAGATTGCGGTTGAAATCGTTGATGTCGGCTTCCAGCACGTCACGATTGCCCGCAACCCGGAAGCGGGCGGTATGGCCCTGGATATCAAGGACCACTTCCGTCTCGGCCACTTCGACTTCGTTGTTGAAGGAATCGACCGTCGTATAGAAGCGCTCGTAGCGAATATCGAAGGGAACCTCGTCGAGGCTTGCGATCGGCAGCTTGCCCGAACCGAGCGACGTGGACAGCAAGGGCGGTGTATTGAATTCGCCGATCGGCTCGACGATCCAGTACCAGCCTGTCTGCGGCTGCGAAAACCGCAGGTCGCCCAGCTGCGGGCTGCCGGCCAGCTCCGATTTGTCGTTGACGACGATCGAATTGATGACGTTGTAGAGCTGCGCGCGCAGCAGATCCTGAAAACCGCGCTCGGAGCCCTGCCGGTAGAGCGCCGAGATCACAACGCCGATGACCACCAGCGCCGCGACCGCCCAGACTGTCGAGACGAGCAGCACGCGCGCGGTGAGTGATTGCGGGCGCAGCCTCATGGGCAGGATCGATCCTGCGGAGGGAAAGACGGTTCGCGCGCCTGGCCAGCGCATCGGCGAGCGTCATGCCCAGGCGTAGCAATTGTAGAGAACCCGGTGGTTTCGGTCATGTCGATCCCGCTCAGGATTTGGCTTCCTTGCTGGCCATGCCCGGCGGCTGCATGCGATAGCCGAGGCCGCGCACGGTCTCGATCAGGTCGTTGCCGATCTTCTTGCGCAGCCTGCCGACGAAGACCTCGATGGTGTTGGAATCGCGGTCGAAATCCTGGTCGTACATATGCTCGACCAGTTCCGTGCGCGAAACCACCTGTCCCATATGGTGCATCAGGTAGGAGAGCAGCCGGAATTCGTGCGACGTCAGCTTCAGCGCCACGCCATCGACCGTCGCCTTGGACCCCTTGGTGTCCAGCCGCACAGGTCCGCAGACGATCTCCGATGTTGCATGCCCGGCAGCCCGCCGGATCAGCGCACGAATGCGCGCCAGGACCTCTTCGACGTGGAACGGTTTCGTCACATAATCGTCGGCACCCGCGTCGATGCCGGCGACCTTGTCGCTCCAGCGATCACGCGCCGTGAGGATCAGGACAGGCATTGCCTTGCCGGCGCTGCGCCATTTTTCAAGCACGGTGACACCGTCCATCTCGGGCAGGCCGATATCGAGAATGACCGCATCATAGGGCTCGCCATCACCGAGATAATGGCCTTCTTCGCCATCAAAGGCCTGATCGACGACATAGCCCGCTTCCTTCAACGTATCCGTCAGCTGACGGTTGAGGTTGACGTCGTCTTCGACCACCAGAATGCGCATGAACTGACCTTTTCCCTTCAGCGAGCGCTCATCCGCCGGATTGAGCTGCGCGCTGCCACACGAGACTCGAATGAATATCCTATTCGGTCCGGTTGGAGAACAGTTTCGATGTCGGTGCCTGCGGCTCCTACATCGGCACCCGCATCGTGACCTTCTTCGGGCGGCCGCCATTCCCGGGAATGAGCACGGTCACGACGCATTGACCGTCACCGGTCGGCTGCGCGGACAAGAGTTCGCCGCCGGTCTTGGCCACGACCTCGGCCGCAGCCTCCCCGCAATCGCCATCCACCTCGACAACCGCCGATGGCACGACAATCGCTGGCGGCGCGAATCCGGAAAGGCCCGCTGCTAGCGTTGCTATGATCAAGGGTGAGGACATGGACGCACTTTCAACTTGGGAAGCATCATTGCAAATTAAATAAACGATGCAGTCTGAATGGCAAATGAATGTCGGCCTAACGCCGTGGTTTCCCAAGGCGTTGCGGCAATTCTCTAGCGCAATCGCTTTCTCGCCGAAATACGGCCCCAGATCGCCACCAGCCCGCCCGCCGCCGCAGCAAGCGCGGTCAGGCTGTCCACCAACCCGCCCTGCTCGTCCGCGGCTATCTCCACACCGAGAAGATGGCTGCACGACGCAAGGATCGCAACCACGCCGCCCCACACAGTCTTCGACATATACCAGTTCTTCAGTTCACCCATCGCATCTTGCCTTTCCAGTTTGCTGTTTGCTTCCGTCACAGGTTCAGCACCGCCTGCGCCGCTACCCCGAGGGCAACCTTCTGCCCCTTCTGTCGCACGCGGACCGACAAAGCCGTCTGCGTCGCACCGAAATCGGCGATTTGCGAACCAGGCAGATAGTCAAAGACCGGTTCGGAGACATCCACCGCCCGCCTCACTGTCCCGCCGTCGAGAATTTCGAGACGATAGCGCTCCGCCGGTTCGTCGAGCGCGATGTCGCCGTCCAGCCAGTGATCGGCATCGCGGCGGGCGCAGCGGGTCCAGGTGATCCGGATGCCGCCGCTCACTAAGCGCCGTGCCCGCAAGTGCACCGGCGCAAGCGGCGTTTCGGCCCTCAAGCCACCGGCGAAGGCGAACGGCCCGACCGGGCCTGTCGTCTGTCCTCCCGCCTCCACGATCCAGTTGATCATCCGCCCGGCCTCGTCGACACTCAGTCCGAGCGGTTTGAGAGCCCCATTCAGCACGACCAGCGGCGCGCCCGCGGCCGCGCCCGCCTTCATCGCATCCGTGGTACCGTTGAGCCCGCGCAGAAGCTCGAAAAGCCGCCAGCGCCCGGAGGCGATTTCCTCGGCAACACGGAAACCGATGATTTCCCAGACACCGTTGGCCGCCAGGACCGCCAGGCGGTTCTGCCCGTTCAGGACGGCAAGACGATCTACCGAAGACAGGCCGCCGAAATGCAGGTCGAGCGTGATCGTCCGGGCCGCATCGAACCGGCCCAGCACCCCTGCGGCCAGGGCTTCTACGAGAACGCCCGTCTGCGACGGCTGGTCCAGCCTCGCGCGCGCCTGATACCCTTCGGTCGTCGCCGACGACGACAGCAGAGCGGTGCGCCAGGGCCGCGCAAAAACCGCGCCCCGGGCAAAGCTGGCCGCCTCGCCGGCCTCGTATTGCGGCAGATCCATCAGATGCACGATCGGCGAAAACCCGTCCGAGGGCGTGCGTGGCGGATCGACGGAGCGCTGCTGCGGGCTCGGCCCGCCACCGCTCGACGGCACGAAGGCCCGTGCCTCGATGGAGCGCACCGCCCCATCCTCGATCCGGCCGACGATGAAGTTTCCTGCCGGCCCGTCGCCAGGCGCCCCTTCGTTGGACGCCCCGCCTTCGAATGCAATGACATCGCCCGGCTCGATGTCGATCGCCGCCGGCGAAAGCGAAAAGCGGATGCTGCGGCGCGACACCTGATGATCCCGAAGCGCATCCTCCACGGCCGATGCGGCGGCACCGTCATGCATCACGCCCGGCACGGAGAGCCGCAGGACCCGGTCATTCGCAGGCGTCACGCGCCGCAACCTGGTCGTTGCCCGCTCATAGGCATTCACCGGATCCAGATGATCGAGAATGGCCTCACCGCCGAAATCGCTGTCATGGCCGCGCATCTCCTCGAACAGCGGCTGCCTGTCGATGTCCGCCAGAACCGAAATCGGCCGCGCCGCTGACGCCTGCTTCATGCGCGACCGAAACCGCAGGGTCGCGCCGTCTTCCACCGCGTCGATCTGCAGTGCCGCCATCAGCGGCTCCAGCACGTCCCTGGCCGAGGCCTGCTCCGATTGCACATAGCCGCCGAGATCACCGCTGACGAGCCGCGTGTCGCCGGCGTTAAAACCATGATCGGCAAGGATGGCGGCAATCACGTCCGCTGCCGTCGACGCCCCCAGCCGTCCATTCAGCCAGTGCCCGGTCTGCCAGTTGCCGCCATCGGCCCAGAGTTCCGTATTCTCCGGAAAGGCAGGCGCCGGCCGCGCGTCCCAGGTCCAGACGAACATGTGATCCGGATCGACGCTTTCAGGCGCATCCGGCCCCTGCCAGAAGGCATGCTGCGCTTCGAGAAACCGCCGTTGCATGGCGTCGCAGCGGGCGCCGTTCGAGAAATACGGAACCGCCGTCTCCGACGATTTCGGATCGGTGAAGACGTTCGGCTGATTAGCCCCCTTGTCGACCGCCGGGCAGCCAAGCTCGGTGAACCAGACGGGCTTGGAGGCTGGAACCCATGCGCTTGGCATTGGCTCCTCTGCACCGCCCACCCGGCTGCGATGCGCCTGCCTCCACCAATTGGCAATGTCCTTGTAGCGATAGACCCACGGCTTGCCCGCCAGCCCGTCCCTGATCGGCGTGCGGAAGCGGGCGCGGCGATCCGCATCATCTGCATAGTACCAGTCATAGCCCTCGCCGGACGCGACCATCGCCCGCATCGCGTCGGCGTCTTCGGCAAGCGCAAACCCATCCGGGTTGCCCGCGGAAAGATCGCCATCACGCCAATCGGACAGCGGCATGTAGTTGTCGATACCGACGGCGTCGATATCGGCCGATGCCCAGAGCGGATCGAGATTGTAGTGGACATCGCCGGAACCATCGGCCGGGTGATAGCCGAAATACTCGCTCCAGTCGGCGCCGTAGGTCAGCTTGGTCCCCGCGCCGAGAATGGCCCGGACATCGCCCGCCAGCCCGATCAGCTGCTCGACGAAAGGAAACGCGCCCGCCCCGTCGCGCAACTGTGTCAGCCCGCGCAGTTCCGAACCGATGATGAAGCCCTCGACGCCGCCCGCCGCATCCGCCAGCACCGCATAGTGTAGAATGAGGCGCCGATACCCCTCGTCGGCAGCCGCCGACGTCACCGAGGACCCGGATACCGAAAAATCCCCGGCGTCCGCTGCCCCGCAGAACGCTTCGACCTGCGCTCGCGCTGCCGCGGTCCGGTCAGCGCTCCCCGGTAGTCCCGGCGCCGGATAGGACGTGATTCGCCCGCGCCACGGATAAGCCGGCTGGCCCGTCCCGCCATAGGGGTTCGGCAGCGTGTTGCCGTCCGGAATATCCATCATCACAAAGGGATAGAGATAGACCTTGAGCCCGCGCGCCTTCAGGTCGGCGATGGCCGCCACGACGCTTGCATCGCTCGGGGTGCCGCCATAGGCCGGACCGCCGTCGTTCCGGCTGACCACCATCGCGCTGCCGCGCGCTATACCCGAGACCGACCAGGGCCGGCTTTCGTCGGCGCGCGCCGCCGTCTCGACACCCGGAAGGATCCGGCAATGGCCCGCCCTGAGATCCGTGCCGAACCAGGAAACCACGAGGGCGACGCGCTCAAGGTTCGGGCACAGAGCCTGCAACTCGTCGATCGACGCCCGCCAGTCCGAGCTCGCGTGAAAGACATTGCGGTTGATCAGCCGGCTCGCGCCGGCGCCCGTCTTCTCCGTGACTACGGACGGATCGTAGCCATGCTCGCTCGAGCCCGGAATGATCGTCACCGCCCGGATCGCGCTCTCCAGCCTGCCAACCGGCCGCAGCACCTCGAACTGGATCACCGGAATGCGGTTGCCGTAGCCATCAAGCGGAAAGCGCTCGAACACCGCATAGGCAAGACCCCGATAGGCCGGCGCCTTGCCCGCTCCCTGCTTGGCCTCGATCAGGGGATCGGGGAGCTGGTCCTGCGTTCCAGGATGGAGCCGCATCTCGACCCCGGTCAGGTCGATCTCGCGCCCGTCCGCCCAGACCCGCCGCACGCAGGCGATCTCGCCCTCGCAAATGCCGAGCGCGAAATTGGCATAATATCGAAAGGCTTCGACACGGGGCCCGCTCGCCTTGCCGCCCTGCCGCTCGACGCGCACCTCCTCTTCGAACCGCGTCGCCCAGATCAGCGTGCCGCCGATCCGTACGGTTCCATAGGCGCGCGTGATCGCCGTCCCTTCCTCCGCCCCCGGTATGCGTGCATCGCCGAGGCGCGCGCCGGATATCGTCGTCATCCCGTTGATGATCGAGCGGTCGACGATAGACCCGGCAAGCGCGCCGGCAGCGCGGCCCAGCACCGCGCCGACCGGACCGAATACGCTGCCGAGTGCAGCGCCGGCCGCCTGCAGAAGAATGGTTGCCATGAATGTCAGACCTTTTCGGGAAAACGAAACACCCCGGCGATCCGTCGCCGCCAGGAAGGCACGAGCGCCGATTCGATCACCGCCGCCTGCTCGTAGGCATGGATAAACCGGTCGCCAGCGCTTAAGATTCCGGCATGCTTGGCCGGCAGGTCCGGCCGCCAGCAGAACAGCAGCAGGTCACCCGGCCGCATCTCCGCCACCGAAAGCTCGGCCCCGAAATGCCGCCGTGCCGCGTCCCGCAGCCGATCCTCGCCGCTGCGTTCCGCCCAATCCGGCTGATAGGCCGGCGGCGTTTCCGGCTCGGCGCCATGAATCTCCCGCCAGACGCCCCGAACCAGCCCCAGGCAATCGCATCCGACCCCCTTGAGGCTCGCCTGATGCCGATAGGGCGTCCCGATCCAGCCGCACGCAATCTCAACAATCCGATCCGCAAATGCCGACGATACATCCTCCGCCTGAAGGCGTTCTCCCTCTTCTCCCCGCCGGGGAGAAGGTGGCGCGAAGCGCCGGATGAGGGGGGCGGCGCAAGACGCCGGAGCATCGTGATCCGCCGAACTCGCTTCACTCATAGAGCGGCCGCCCGTCATGCACCGTATCCCCATCCGCATAGCCGAACGCGAAATCCGTCCCGGGCATGTGCGGAAATCCTTGAAAGTTCACCGAATTGGAAAATTTCCGGCGACAGGTGGCAAAACTCTTGTCGCAGCCCGCCGTCACCGTAAACGTATCCCCGACGGCAAGCGGCAGTGGCGGCGGCAGCCAGAGCGACAGCGTCACCGCGCCGCCTTCTTTCCGGTGGTCCTCGATATCGCAAACATGCCCCGCATTCGCTCCCCTCAGGAAGCGAAACACGCCGTACCGATAAAATCCCGCTTTCGCCGCATTGAGCCCCGTCACCCGCAGCCGCGTCTCGTCAAGAACGGCCACAACCGCCCCCTCGCCGCGATAAGCCGGATCGCCCAGATTGATCTTGCAGCGTCCGTCGCCAAGCGTGGCATCGCAGGGTCGCCCGTAAATCCGTCCCTGCACCTGATCCAGCCGATGCGTCAGCCGCCGCAGCTCCGCGCGAAACGCGCCACCCGCCCGCGTCACATCGCCGATTTCCTGCACCCTGAGCAGCACATGCTGCCCCGGCGCTTGCCAGTTCACCTGGAACACCTCGACTTGGGCACCGTCATAGCGGCCGGCGAGCACATCCGCCTCGCTGATCGCCGCACTCGAAAATCCGCCCGTAACCTCGCCAGCCTCGACCGAAAGCCCGTTCGCCGCCTCGCTGTCGGCCGCCTGGAAGCCGCTGGCGGCCAGAAAATTCGTCCCGGCGAAAGCAAGGTCATGATCATGCTCGGTAAATCCAAGCACGACGCCATCGCGCCGCGTCACCCGCCAGCAATGGCACATCGTCGTCACGTCACCCGAAAGATGCGCGGCAAGTGCCGCAGGAAGCGTTTTCATGGCTTGATCTCCACCAGGGGAATCGATGGGATACGCCCGGCCTGGAATTGCGCCAGATCGATATCGATCCGGTCGGTATCGAAGCGCACCGGCACATCGAACTCGTAGCCGGCCCGAACGGCCGCGCCGCTCGCCGGAATTTTTGCGGGGATGAACGTCACGCGCCCCGTCATTGCATCGAGCGCAAAGTCGCCCGGCGCCGCCCGAACGCCGCCCACCGAAACGGCGACGCTCCCAGCCACCGGCTTTGCGATCTCGCGAATGCTCACGCCGCCTGTATCGCCATAGGTCTTGATCAGCTGGAACGTGGCAGTCACGCCGTCCCCCGTCCCGATCCCCTGGTCGTTCGCGTTCACCGTGCCGCCGGGCGCACAGGACTTGAAATCGACCGGATCGCGAAACCGGAAGCCATGAAGCTGTCCCGCCCGCGCCTCGAAAAATTCAAGCACGGCATAAAGGTCGGCGATCGACCTGATCCCCGAACCCGCATCATAGTGCCGGCGTGCATCGAGCCAGCGCCGGTTGCGGTTTTCCCGCCCGTTCGAAAGACTGACGATATCCGTCCGCCTGACCGGCCCGCCGCTCGTCCCGAGCGCCAGGCGCAAGGGAAACCGGACCTCGTGAAATCCTGTTGGCATGATGTTTTCCGTTGTGGGTGGAATCGGTTGGCTGAAAATCTTCACAGATCGCTGGATAGAACGGCAGCGGAATGCCCCTTATCAGGCACGTTCTCTTTGGCTGCGAAAAGACGGGACAAGGCAGACGACGGGAGAGACTTAGGTCCGGTCGCCAACTGCAATGTGGAATTGAACGCCAGCTTGGAACCGAAACCACTGGTGTTTGTCGGATTCGATTGCGGCGAAAGTCCTATCTTGCGATATTGCGAAAATCAGAGGCCCCCTTCAATCGGGAGTTCGCGACAATATCATCTGGAAAAGCGAGCTGCGGTCATGTTGAGGCAAGGCACTACAAAATTTACATTTCAACAGGTTGATGTTTTCGCCTCGCGGCCCCTGCGAGGCAACCCGCTGGCCGTCGTAGCTGGCGCTGACGCATTGACCGACGCGGAGATGGCCGCTTTCGCCAATTGGACGAACCTCAGCGAGACGACTTTTCTGCTGCAACCGAAAGCGGCTCATGCGGATTATCGCGTCCGGATTTTTACGCCCGTGCGTGAGCTGCCTTTCGCAGGCCACCCTACCTTGGGAAGTTGCCACGTATGGTTGGCTTCCGGCGGGAAGTCTAGCGGGAGCGAGATTATCCAGGAGTGCGAAGCGGGCCTTATCAGAATACGCCGTGACAAAGATCGGCTTTCCTTCGCGGCGCCGGAGTTGCGTCGTTCCGGGCCTCTGGAGCCCGAAATTTTTACGCAGGTTATCAAGGGGTTGCATCTTGCTGCCGACGTGATCATCGATGCGAACTGGGTGGATAATGGCCCCGGTTGGCTGGTAGTGCTGTTACGCTCCAAGGACGACGTTCTGGCGTTACGTCCGGATTTTTCAGTTCTGTCCGGCCTACGGGTCGGTGTCGTTGCCCCCTGGGATCCGGGGAAAGACGGGCGGGACGCCGATTTCGAGGTGCGCGCTTTTTCAGCTGCCGGTTTTGAAGACCCAGTGACCGGCAGCCTGAATGCGGGCATCGCCCAATGGCTGATCGGCAGCGGCATCGCGCCTTCAGCCTATGTCGCGAGCCAAGGTACTGTTCTGGGGAGGGCGGGGCGCGTCCATGTGGAACAAGTCGATGACGAAATTTGGATAGGCGGCAATGTTGCGACATGCATCGAGGGCAGTGTAACCCTCTAAAATTCAGCGACTGCCAGTTGCGACAGACAATCCATCAGCGTTCCACATTTTAGTTGGGGGCTGGGGTCAGAGGCAGGGACATTCTGAAGACGGGCGAGAGAGCGCTGCCTCACACCCCCCGCCGCCCGCGCCCGACCGTGCGCGTCAGCATCGCGGCGATCTGCCCCTCCGACTTGCGAAAGCTCTGCGCGTCGGATGCCGTGACGTTGAAGACGACATTCATCGGCGCCGCACCGCCCGAAGCGGCCACGCCAAGAGCGCCATCGGATCCGCGTTTCAGCGGCAGGATCGCCTCCGATCCCGCCTCGCCCATCAGCCCCATCTCCCCGGCCATCGGAAAATAGGTGGGCGTGGAAACGACGCCGCCGGCGGCAAACGGCGTCACCCGCCCGGGCACCCCGCCATCGGCAAAGGCTGTCGTCCCACCAAGGCTCCCCGTGAGCCCCGACAGGGCGGAACCAAGCAGCCCCTCCAGCGGCTTCAGGCCCGCCGAAAGCGCGATCTCCGTCAGCCTCAGCCCAGCGCTGCGCAAGACCTCTTCCAGCCCCTTGCCGCCGCGTGTCGCCGAAGTGAGCGCCCCCGTCAGCGCCGAGCCGAACGAGCGGGATCGCCCCTCCAGATCGTCGAGCACGTCCCTCAACGCCTCCGCATCGCCCGTGGCTGCGGAAAAATCCGTTTCGATGGTCATTGTTTCTCCTTCTAGTGAATAGTGAATAGTGAATAGTGAATGAAACCACTTTGCTATTCCTTGGCGGCAATATTAATTATTCATTATTTTCTACTCACTAACTCACTACTCACTACTCACTATTCGCTATTCGCTATCCGGAAACGCCCCCATCAGCGCCTCCAGCCCGGCCCGCTCCGGCACCGCGGCGCGCGGCCGCAACCCGCCCAAAGCCGCCTGCAACTCGCGCGGCGTCATCGCCCAGAAGTCCTTCGCTGGCAGCCGCAGCAGGCAAAGGCCGGCATGCATCGCCGCGTCCCATGGAAAGGGTTGAGGCCCCCCCTCGCCCGCTGCGGCCCTCAAGGGTTTGGCGCATCCTCCGCCCCGCCGAAGGTTGCCGTCAGCAATTCGGCCGTCAGCCGCGCCAGCCCGGCAATGCCGCCCTTAACGCTCATCACCGCCACGTCCTCGTCGGAGACCAGATTGCCGCCGCCGCGCAAGCCGGCGCCAAGGATGCGGATCATATCGTCCGCCTTCAGCCGCCCGGAGGAAAAACGCGCCGCCAGCGCCATCAGATTGTCGGCCGCAAAGGCCGTTTCCAGCTCGGCAAGGCTCCCGAGCGTCAGGCAGAGAATCCGCCGCTCGCCGTCGATCACCGCCTCCACCTCGCCGCGATGCCAGTTGGCGCGGCCTGTAGCCACATTGTGCCGCGCCATCAGAGCGCCGTAAAGGTCAAGGCGCCGGCGGATTCGAGCGCGATCTCGAACAGGATCTCGCCATCGTACTGGCCGGAATATTCAAGCGCCGTCACCTGGAACGCACCGGTCAGCGTACCGAAATCGGGGATGACGATCTGCCAGGCAAGGATCGATCCGTTGAAGAAGGCAGCACGCACCAGCGCATCCGAACTCTGGTCCTTGAAAATACCGGCGCCGGAGACCGACGCCCGCTGCACGCCCGCCCCGCCCAGCAGTTCCCGCCACCGCCCCGCCGATTCCGCGTCCGTCGCATCGACGGTCTCGGCATTGAACGCCAGCCGTTTGGAGCGAAGTCCCGCCACCGTCACGTAGCTGCCGCCATTGTCGATCTTCAACAGAAGATCCTTTCCCTTCTGCGCCACCATGCCCTGATCCTTCCTGAAACGATAAAGGCGCCCGCGAAGGCGCCGACAACATGCTCCTCAGCGAAACGTCACTCCGTCACCGCCCGAAACACCATTTCCGCGACATGCCCCTTCGCCTTGGCGTCCCTGCCGGTCCGGGTGCGCCGGTGAAGCAGGCTGACGAGCGAGAAGCCGGCAAGGTCGAGCGCGGCGTCATCCAGCAAGGCGCGCACGCGCGCCGCAATTTCCTGCGCCGCCCGGTTGCCGCCTTCGCCAGTGCGGACCTTAAGCGTCACAAAGTGTTCTTCGCCCACCTCGCTCGCCGTCGAGGCGTCGCGGCTCTCCAGGCCGGCAATCAAGATGCCGGGCCGGTGCGACCCCGTCTGCAGATGATCCCCTACGCCGCCATCCCCGAGCAGCACGATCAACTCGGCGTCGCCCGCAAGCCTCTGGTAGATCGCCTTTTGCAAGGCCGCAGCAGCGCTCATCGTCCCTCCTCCGTGCAGTCACACACCAGGTAGCGCCCTGTCTCGTCCGGGTCGCGAAAGGCCCGCACAGCGAAGATCCGCAGGCCCTTGCGAAACCGCATGCCCGCCTCGAGGTCATCGCGGAACCGGATCCAGATGCGATGCGTCACGGTAAAGACCTGCTCGTCAGCGCGCTCTTCGTGCCCGGAGGAAACCGGCTCGATCCGCGCCCAAAGCGAGGTGACGACGGAAAAACCCGTGACGACGCCGCCCTGCCCGTCGCTCACGTCATCGCGTCTCTCCAGTTCCAGGCGCGCCGACATCTGCCCCGGATCGAGGGTGATCGCCCGCATGGTCAAAGCCCCCGCCGGCGAAACGGCGCGATCAGCCGGTCGTATCCGGCCGGCACCGCCGCCGGCTGGTCGTCCGCGACAACCGCGCCACGGAACTCGCAGAGCAGCGCCACGTGCAGCAGCATCGCCCGCTTCAGCGTGTCCGGCACGTCGGCGCCGGTTGCGCCGAAACCGGCGGAAAAGTCGATTTCGATGCCATGCATCGCCCGTCCCGGCGAGGGCTGCTTGGGCAGGACGAGCCGCGCCGGCCGCGCCTGCCCGTCAAGCACGAAGCCGGAAACCTCGATCTCTCCCGGCATGCCCGCCGCATCGTAAACCGTAACTGCATCAATCGTTTGCACCGGCCCTCTGACAATCTGAATCACCCGCGACGGCGGCCAGTCGTCGAGATAAAGCCGGAAGCTGCGCGTCAACAGCGCCAGCCCGGTCTCCCGCTCCAGATGCTCGCGCACCGTGCGGATCAGGGATGAAATCAGCGGGTCCTCGGCCACAGTGTCGAGGCGCAGATGCGCCTTCGTCTCGGCAAGCGTCAGCGGCTCGCCGATGGGCGGCGTCAGTTCACGAATGGTCATGGAGATCTCCGTCGAGAGCAATTCCAGCGAGCCTTTTCGGCGGCTCGGAGAACACGGAAATGCTCGAAAGGCACGAAAAGATGGACGGACGCGGTGGGAGGGGTGCCGCGTCCGTCCCTGCGCCAGCGGCAGGGAAAACCGCCGGCGCGAAGGCTTGCGCCCCTTCGAGAAAGGGCCGCCTTACGTTTTTTCAAGATGCCGCGAATTTGACGAGCTTGATAGCCTCGAAATTTTGCACTCCGCCGCCGACGCGCTTGGTCGTGTAGAACAGCACGTAAGGCTTGGCGGAATAGGGATCGCGCAGCACCCGCACGCCAGTGCGGTCGACGACGAGATAGCCGGCGGCGAAATTGCCGAAGGCGATCGAGGTGCTGCCCGCCGCGATGTCCGGCATGTCCTCGGCCTCGGCGATCGGGAAGCCCATCAGGGAGGCCTGCTGGCCGGCCGTCGCCGGCGGCCGCCACAGGTAGTTGCCGTCGGCGTCCTTGAATTTGCGGATCTCGGCCTGCGTCTTGCGGTTCATCACGAACGAAGCATTCTGCCGGTGCCCCGCCTTCAGCGCATAGATCGTGTCGATCAGCGTATCGGACGGGCCGCTCGCCTTGAAGGCGCCGCTCGCACCCGTGGCGATATAGCCGATATTGCCCCAGCTCCAGCCGCTCTCCGCGACATTGGTGTAGCTCAGGAAACCCTTCGGCTTGTTGGTGCCGTCGCCGTTGACGAAGGCCGTGCCTTCCTGCTCGCCGAAGGCAATGTCCACCTCCGAGGCGATCCAGTTCTCGATATCGACCGCCGCATCGTCGAGCAGCGCTGCCGTTGCCGCCGGCATGGCGTAGAGTTCCATCGTCGGAAAGGACAGCTCGGCCAGTTGCGGCGTCGTCGTCTGCGGCCGCGCCGCGGTTTCCGCCACCCAGCCGGTCGCCATGCCGGCAAGCGCAAACGGCTTCTTCAGCACCGCACCCGAAACCTGCCGGACCGTCGCCATCGCCCGGATCGGCGAGACCACTGAAAGGCGGCGGCCGATCTCGGTGTCGGTCTCGTTCGGCACCAGATAGCCGCCGTCGCTCGCCGAGCCGATCGACAGCGCCTTGGCCTCCAGCTCGCGCAGAGCCTGCTCGTCGCCGCGGCGGATGTAGCTTTCGAAGGCCGCCTTGTGCTCCGACGCCTCCAGGCTTGCCTCACCGCTGCGGCCGAGCGCGGGCCGCGCCTTCTTCAGCGCCATCTGGTCGATCAGCCGCTTCTGCTCGTCCATGGCGCGGCTGATGCGGTCCATCTTGTCACGGGTGACGACATCGGCAGTCAGCTTGCCTTCCAGTTCGCAAAGCCGCCGGTCATTGGTTTCCTTGAACGCCTCGAAGGCACCCATGAAATCCTCGAAGGCGGCGGTCATCGTCTCCGGGCCCATCTTGATCTCAGGGGCACCCTTGATCTTGATCTCCGCTGCCACACTGCTCGTCCTGCTCATTGGCATTTCCTTCTTGTCAGAGCTTCATCATCCGGGCCGCCCGCCGCATGGTGCGCACGAGCTCCGTTTCCTTGTCGCGGAAGAACCGCGCGTTCTTGACGTTCGACACCCGCGCCGAAGGCAGCATCGGAAAGGTGACGATCGAGATTTCCCACAGGTCGGCCTCGAGGATGCGGCGCACGCCGCCCCTGTCGGTCTTCGCCTTGACGGTCTGGAAGCCGATCGACAGCCCGTCGAGGGCGCCAGCCTTCATCAGCTGGTGCACTTCCTGGGCGCGGGCGACGCCGGGCGAAAGCAGCCCCTCGACATAGAGCCCGCGCGCGTCCTCGCGAATCGTCTTCCAGGCGCCGAGCGGCTCGCCCGGATCGTGCTGGAACAGCATGCGCACGCCACCGGCGCCACGCCGGGCAAGCGATTGCGAAAACGCCCCCGGCTCGATCGCGTCCTTGCCGAGATCGACCTCGCCGAAGATGCTGGCATAGCCGGAAAAGCGCCCCTCGCCGGTCACACCAGAAAGCGTCAGATTGGCAAACTTCTTCGTTCGCCAGACAGGCAAGCTGTCGGTCGTCATGGGTATTCTCCAATGTTTGATTGTTTGCGTGGGCTGGCGAAGAGCGAGTAGCGAGTAGCGAGTAGCGAGTAGTGAGTAGCGAGTAGTGAGTAGTGAGTAGTGAGTAGTGAGTAGTGAGTGTGCGGCAAGCAGCCAACGACAGCCGCTGCAACGCCCGTGAACCCCTATTCGCTATTCGCTATTCGCTATTCGCTACTCACTACTCGCTACTCACTCACTCCCTCTTCCCAAACCTCTCCGCCACCCGCACCGCAGCCCCCAGCGCCCACCAGGCGAGAAGACTTGCCGCGGCCGATCCGGTCAGCATCACCTCGGTGCCGGACAGGCTGCCGTCGATGCCGAGCCTGGAGACGATCCAGAGCCCCGCCGGTCCGCCGAAGATCAGTCCGCAGGCCATGCCGGTGAAGAAGCGGGAACCCGCCTCGCGCTTCCCCTTGGGCAGCATGTAGACAAGCGACACGGCAGCACCGGCCGCCGAGCCGATACCCTTGGCGGCCCAAAGGCCAGGGTCATTGCCAAAATCAGCCATTTGTTAAGCCCTTGATGCTACTGTTGGATTTGGTCATGGCTCAGGTTGGGCGATCTTCCTGTCGAAGGTCCGCCGCCGCCTGACCTCGCGTCCGCTGGGGCGGTTTTTGCGAATCTTTTGAATCGCTTGAGCTGGAATGCCTTAGAAAAGGATTCAATCGCTTCACTCATTGAATCAATGCCGAGCAGTCGGCGTGAGGTCGCGCACGCAAGCCATTGATAAACCAGGAACTCGGTTAGGGCTCAGCGCACGCCGCTACGCCTCGAAATCGTCCGGCAGCTCATCGTTTTGATCCGGGACGCGCGGATTCTGCCGTCCGTGCCGAATGGCAAGGATCACAATCGCGCCGCCAGTCTCGACATAGTCCAGGATATAAGGCGCCGACACATAACGCCGCACACCCGGTATCATCGGCATCGCCTCTCCAGCATGGGGATAGTCACCGATAATCTCTGCGGCCTTCCTGATCTGCCGTGCCGTCGCCCTCGCCGCCCTTTTGTCAAAACGCCCGAGATAGGTTTGCTCCGACCTGAGATAAGCCAGAGCTCGATCGGAAAAGCGGACCTTCATCAGGCGGCGTCGTCTTCAGCAAGGCGATCGAGTTCGTTCAGAACAACGTCCTCGTCATGGACCTTGCCCTCTTTCACATCTTGGAGACCTTGTGCGATCTCCAGAATGTCTGCACCTTCGTTGAGAAGATAGTAACGCAGGGCCCGAACCATCACCCAGCTACGGGATCGTTCGGCCGTTGCGGCGATTGTCTCGATATCGGCGAGGATATCGACCGGCAGACGCAGCGCGATCGGATCGGACAGAACAGGCTTTGTCATCATCGCCTCCATTTGTTATACGCCGTATAACAAAATATCAGTGATCATCCCGGCCCTCAATACCCCACCGCCTGCCGCTTCTCCTCGTCGGTCAGGAAATCCGCGTCCTTCACCCTGGCCCAGACGTCGCTGCGCTCCCCCGTCAACCCCGTCACCTGGTCGAGATCCGGCACCAGTTTCAGCGTCTCGCCGAACCGCGCCGACAGCCAGCCGGAGAGCGCCGAGGCGGTGCGGCCGATCAACGGCAGCACCGTCAGCCGGTAAAAGGCCCGGTTGGCCTCCTGGTAGTTGGCATAGGTGTTGTCCCCGGGAATGCCGATCAGCATCGGCGGCACGCCGAAGGCGAGCGCGATATCGCGTGCCGCGCCGTTCTTCGCCTCGACGAAATCCATGTCCTTCGGCGAAAGCCCCATCGCCTTCCAGTCGAGCCCGCCTTCGAGCAAGAGCGGCCGCCCAGCCCTGATCGGCCCGGAATAGCCCTCGTCGAGCTCCGTCTTCAGCCGGTCATACTGGTCGGCGGACAGATTGCCGCCCTCCTTCGGCTGATAGACGAGCGCTCCCGAAGGCCTGGCCGAATTGTCGAGCAGCGACTTGTTCCAGGTCGCCGCCGCATTGGAGAGATCGAGCGCCATCTGCGCTGCCGCAAGCGGCGGAAATCCGAGATGATCGTCGAGCGGGTGAAAGAGCCTGAGGTGCAGGAGCCCGCCCTCACCCGCCGCGATCCGCCTGAGATGGTTGCCGACCCGGTAGTCATAGGCCTCCGGCCAGCCGTCCCGTCCTTCGCGGATGCTTACCCGGTCCGGCCGTAAGAGATGCAGTTCGCGCAGTTCTTCGCCGATGATGACCGCATCGACATAGGCATTGCCGGAGAGCAGCAGGTGGCCGTAGAGCGTCTCCAGGAAATCGACCCCGGCCATGCGGCCGTTGGGCCGCGCCAGGAGCGAAAGCAATGGGTGCTCGCTTCGCTCCCCGGTTCCTTCGTAAAGCAGCAGCGGCACCGCTGCCGCCGCTTCCGAAATCAGCCTTACCGCCCGGTGCGCCACCGGGTTCCTCATGAAGCCCTCGCGCGCCAGTGCCGCATAGGACCGCCCGGTCCAGTGCGCCCGCCCCTCATGCGCAATCGCGATGAAGCCGGACACGGCCTTGGTTTCGGCCACGCGCTCGCTCTCTGCCGCGCGCCGCCACGGCAGACGAAATGGATGTTTCATTGTCTCGATCCTCGAATATACCGATGGGTTGACAAGGAAGCGCTTCCCGCTTGCCCCTCACCCCTGCCCCTCTCCCCGCAGGCGGGGAGAGGGAAACGCGGAGTTTGCCGCTTGTCCCTTCTACCCGTTTTGACGGGGAGAAGGTGGCCGGCAGGCCGGATGAGGGGCAGCACGGTGGCATCATTCGACGCACAGTGCCTTAAACAGCAGACCGGCCGACCGCCGGCGGCACGCCCGATGCGAGCCGGAGCGCTGCGAGATACCGCCGGCCGTAGCTCGCCACCAGCTCCGCCTTGTCGCGGCCGTTGATGATCCGCCGCGCGCCCGTCCAGCAGTCTCGCGAAAGAGAGAAATAGTCGGAAAGCCTCTTGCCGGTAAAGGCCCCGCTCTGCATGCCGGCAAACAGGATATCGACGGCGACCGTGAGCTCCATCGCCCGCTCCGGATGGGTGAGCAGGTCGATCCCTGTCGCCTGCGCCATCGTCGCGTAGTTGACCCTGTGCGTCAGTTGCACCAGCCCGCGCCCGAGCCAGCTCTTGCCCTCGCCGTCGCGCCGCCAATAGGGCGTCGACACCGAAGGCAGTCCGCCCTTGCGAAACTGCGCCTCCAGAATGGCGATCGCCCGCTCGTCGCTCGTGGCGAAGGTTTCGCGCACAGGCTGCATCGTCCGGCCCGTCTCGTGATGTGCCGTGGCCAGCATATAGGCGAGCCAGCGCCTGTCGGCCGGCTCCGGCATCCGCGCCCAGCGATCGAGAATCGCCGCCAGTCCATCCACCTGGCCCCGCTTCAAGGCACCGTCGAAGAGTGATGCACGTACTGCTTTGAAAAACACCGTCCGATCCACCGCTGGTCTTCCTCCGACGCCATGATCATGTTGAAAAAAGTCGTGACGCTAAATCGATTGAACTAATTTAAATCGTTTAATCCGTTTAATCTGCTGATTTACTTTGCCTTCGCGATGTGGAATTTGAAGATGGCAAGATGATATTGCCCTTTCATCGAGGAGGTTCGCATGAACGCAGAGACCAAGATCCCGGCCGACGCCACCCGCGCGACCGTTCCACAGCATATCCTTGACCGCTTCGAAAACGTCTGGCAGCAGATGCGCATCAACGCCTCCTCCACGCAAAAGCTGCCCACCGGCACCGACGACAAGCGCTGATCCTTCCATCCCTGTTTTTTGACCGCCAGCGGCGCTGAGCACGGAACCTTTCGGCGCCGCCACCGTTACCGGACGTTGCAAATATCAAGGAGAGGATGCCCATGCCGGCCCAGCCAATTTCCCAGGCCCAGTTCGAACGCCTCGAAAGCGAATGGCGCCAGATGCGCGAAAGCGCCGCGGCCAGCCCCAAACCGTCCACCGTCACGCCGCGCAAATAATCGCGCGTCCACCTCCCCTTGGGGGAGGGTCGGAGCGAAGCTCCGGGGTGGGGTGACCTTCCGCGACACGCAATGGATCATCCCCCGCAGCTCGTTGCGACATCCCCTCAAGGATAGAGCTATTGCGGCTTGCTCCCTCTTCTCCCCAGAAGGTGGCGCGAAGCGCCGGATGAGGGGGCCGGCTGGCGCTGAAATTGCCGCCCCTCATCGCCTCGCATACGCTCGGCACTTCTCCCCGCTGGGGAGAAGAGGGAGACGGTCGCAACCGCCTTCGCTCCATATGTGGCGCCCCTCTCAAGGAGAGATATCGCGACGTGACAGGGATAATTCGCAAGCGCTCTTGTCAGTTCACTTTGCTAGCACCGTCAAATCCCCCTGACTCGCGGTTCGCCGCCGCCTTCCAGCATCAGCGCCGTCAGCGCCCAGACCAGCGCATCGAGCCGGTCCGGCGAGCGTCCCGATGACAGCCCGTCCGGCCCGAAATCGCACATCTGGTCCTCGAGCGCCGGAAACGAGCCGGCATGCACCACCCGCCCCTGCTCGTAGAGCGCTGCAACCGGTTCGGCTCGCAGCCATTTTCCGCGCGAGGCCCTCACCGCCGTCACCGGCAGCCCGGCGTCGATGCCCTTCAGCACCGCCTGCACCATGTCGCCGCCCTGGTTGACCTCGGCCACGATCCGGTCGGCATCGAAGCGGCGATAGGCCTTGACCACGGCACCCGCCCATCCGGCCGGGCTCGCGCCCTCGACCGAGCAGTCCGCCAGGACGACGCCGCGCCCGGTCCGGTCGAGCCCTGCCACAATGATACCGCAACAGGAGTCCCGGCCGACGCCTGAGGGCGGATCGACCGCGACGACGATGCGGCCGAGCGGCCCGGCGTCGCGCAGTTTCAATGCCTCGATCGCCGAGCGCGACCAGAGCGCGTCGTCGCGATCCTCGATCATCTCCCCGTCGAGTTCCTGTCGCCCCAGTCGCGTGCCGCCATAACGCCCGGCCATGGCGTCGAGAAATCCCGGCGCCAGGTTTGCGGCATTGTCGCTGGTGCGGATCCTGCAGGTCGCCGTGCCGGGATCGGCGATCAGCGCCTTCAGCACCGGCACCGGCCGCGGCGTCGTCGTCACCAGCGCCCGCGGATCGCTGCCCAGCCTCAAGGCAAACTGCAGCATGTCCCATGTTTCCTGCCCGTGTTTCCATTTGCCGAGTTCGTCGCACCAGGCATAGTCGAACTGCGGCCCGCGCAGGCTTTCCGGGTCCTCGGAGGAAAAGATCTGCGCCACCGTGCCGTTCGGCCAGACGAGCCTGCGCCGCGATGCCTCGAATTCCGGCCGGTTCTTCCAGGCGATCCGGCAGATGCCGGAAACGCCGTCGATCATCACCTCGCGTGCGTCGCCCAGCGTCTCTGCCACCAGCGCGATCCGCAAACCCGGCCGCGCGCCCGCCAGTTGCTGCACCCATTCGGCGCCCGCCCGCGTCTTGCCCGAGCCGCGCCCGCCCATCAGGAGCCAGACCCGCCACTCGCCCGGCGGCGGCCTTTGCTCGGCGCGGCACAAACGCCGCCAGTCCCGGCGGTAGCGAAGGAGGAACGCCCGTTCGGCGGTGCGGATAGCGGAGGACGGCGGCCTCACGAGACGCCCCGGCGCGGGACTTCCGCCCGAGTCCGCCCCGTCTTGCGCCATCGCCGGCAGTGAAGTCTGAACGCTTGCGGCCGGGCCATCCGGTTCCTCGCGCCCGGTCGCATCGGGCACGGGCCCATTTTCGTACGGAGATCGATGGCGTTCTTGCGCGCCCCCGCCGCCGCTTCGTGGCATCTCCGCCTCGAAGAGTAAGTCAGGGAGCGAGCGGCCGGCCTCGTGCCGATCTCCCCCCTTGAGCGGGAGATGCCCGGCAGGGCAGTGAGGGGTCGAAACGTTCGAAATGTCATCTCCGGAGCACACCGCATTGGTTTCCGTCTGCAGCGTTCGCGCACCTGCCCGGTCGAGTATCCCCTGCAGCGTCCCGGTTGCGCGGCGGAAATCGGCGTCGATCCCCTGCGCGCCGTAGATGAACTCCGCCGTGATCTTCCCGATCTTAAGGCACCCTTTCTTCGTCCGAAGCCGGTCCTTGCGCAGTTCCGGGCGGGCTGTCGCCGGCGGTGCCGAGGCTGCGTCGGGCGCCCCCGCCGTCATCATCGGCGCTCTTGTTCGGTCCGGCACGGCTGGAGAGGCGGGCATCGACGCGCGCTTCGATGCCAAGCTCGATTTCGGCAACGAAGGTTTCATACGCTTCCTCGTCGAAGGCGGCTTCTGCCTGGACCTGCCTGTCATGCGTAATCGTCCTCTGCAGGCTGTCGATCTTTTCCAGCGTCCGCACGATCAGCGACATCGCCTCGATGCTCGCCTTGGCGTCGGCCTGAATCAGCTTGCGGTCGATGTCGCCCTCGGCCCCGGTCTCCCGCTCGCGCGCCGCCTCGCGCAGCCGCTGGAACTGCTGCATCTGTTCGCGCAGTTCCTTGGTCATGCCGTTCAGCATGTCCTGCAGGTCGTCGAGCGAGGTGCTCTCGGCCTTCCTGTCGAGAATGACGTGCCGCGCCAGCGCCTCAAGTTCCGCCTCGCCGCCCGGCCGCAAGCCATCATAGACCGGCGCCTTCGACCAGAAACCGAAGAGCTCCGGATCGAAATCCAGATCAGACGTCATGGCAATGTCCTTGAAAACAGCGTCGTTACGCTGATGGCGGTGTCGCCACCCTCCCCCTTGAGGATAGGGTGGGAGCCAAGCTCCGGGGGTGGGGTGACGCTTACGAAGAGAGCGAAGCCGCCATCCCACCCGCACTTCTCCGACTGTACCGTAACCCTATCAAACCACCGTGACGCCGTCAAGGATTATTTTCCTATTCCTGACAATTTTTCGTAATTTTGCACATTGAACGAGGCGTGATACTCTTTCCGGCATGAGAGCCGAGGACTTGGAAAAGCGGGCTCTGAGCCTGCCAGGCGCGGTCGAAAGCGCCCATTTCGGCAAACGCGACTTCCGCGTTGGCAAGCGTATCTTCATGTCCCTGCCGGAAGCCGGTCGGGCCGTTTTCAAGTTCACCCCCGATCAGCAGAAGATGCTTCTCGAAACCGAGCCCGGCGTCTGTGCCGCCGTCCCGGGCGGCTGGGGCGAGAAGGGCTGGACCTCCGTCTGGTTCGCCGATGCCGACGAAGACATCATCGACCACGTGATGGAAACCGCCTGGCGCAACGTCGCCCCGAAGACCCTGCAGAAGATCGAGGAAACCCTGCAGCAATCCGAGCAGCTTGCCGAATAGCCTACCGTTTTGCCTCGGCCTCCACCGTCAGCGGCCAGTCGACCAGATAGTCCTCGAAATCCTCGACATCGACGTCATCCTCCGACACGGTGCGGCCGCGCGCCGAAATGCCGGCCTGGTGCACCGTCTCCGGGTCTCCGGACACCAGCGGGTGCCACCAGTAGAGATCGTGCCCGTCGCGCACCAGCCGGTAGGCGCAGGTCGGCGGCAGCCAGCTCAGCGTGTCGACCTCCTCCGGCGTCAGCTGGATGCAGTCGGGCACGGTCGCCTGCCGGTTCGGATAGTCCTTGCAGCGACAGCTCTCGCCGTCGAGCAGCGTGCAGCCGATATTGGTCCAGGCGACCTCGCCCGTGTCCCAGTCCTCCAGCTTGTTGAGGCAACAGAGCCCGCAGCCGTCGCAGAGGCTTTCCCACTCCGCATTCGTCATTTCGGCCAGGCTTTTCATCTTCCAGAAGGGCTCGGCGCCCATGATCCTGATACTTTCCTGCGTTTGATCTAGAGCATGATGCCGAAAAGTGTTTGCGGTTTTCGGACGACATCATGCTCTATACCTTTGATTCTAGAGCGGATTCAGATTTCAAATCGATGCGACCTGAAATCACCCGGCTCTCGTGACATTTTACAAAAGATTGCCGGTTTTTTAAGGCTCATTATCGATATCGCCGTAGAATAGAAACCCGCCCCATGCAAATATCGCCCCGGGGGCACTCATGCAAATATCGCCCCGGGGGCACTACAGTAGCTGCGAGACCGCCGTGCACAATCCACGCGAAGACGACAACCGGATGGAGGAGGACCGCGTCCCGCAGCAGGACCGCCCGAGGAAGCGTCATATCCTGCTGCGCATCGACAGCTGGATCGATTCCACCGTCTGGAATGCCGGCTTCCGCCTCGGCGTCTGGTGGGAGGACATCACCATCTTCTTCCGGCGCTTTACCGTGCGCGGCTGGAAGAAGGCGCTGTTCGAGGTGCTCGGCGAATGCATGACCTGGGGCACCGCCGGCTCCGTGCTGATGCTGGCGCTGGCGCTGCCGGCCTTCGAGGAGACCAAGGGCAACTGGCGCGCGCAGAGCGATTTTGCCGTCACCTTCCTTGACCGCTACGGCAACGAGATCGGCCATCGCGGCATCATCCACGAAGATTCCGTGCCGATCGACGAATTGCCCGATACGCTGATCAAGGCGGTGCTGGCGACCGAGGACCGCCGCTTCTTCGATCATTACGGCATCGACTTCCTCGGCCTTTCGCGCGCCATTTCCGAGAACGCCCGCGCCGGCGGCGTCGTCCAGGGCGGCTCGACGCTCACTCAGCAGCTCGCCAAGAACCTGTTCCTGTCGAACGAGCGCACCATCGAGCGCAAGATCAAGGAAGCCTTCCTCGCCGTCTGGCTGGAATGCAACCTTTCGAAGAAGGAGATCCTCCGGCTCTATCTCGACCGCGCCTATATGGGTGGCGGCACGTTTGGCGCAGCCGCCGCCTCGCAGTTCTATTTCGGCAAGAACATCACCGATATCAATCTGGCCGAAAGCGCCATGCTTGCCGGCCTGTTCAAGGCGCCGGCGCGCTATGCGCCGCATGTCAACCTGCCGGCCGCCCGTGCCCGCGCCAACGAGGTCCTGACCAACCTCGTTCAGGGCGGCCTGATGACCGAGGGCCAGGTGATCGCCGCCCGCCTCAATCCGGCGACCGTCATCGACCGCGCCCAGGTCCAGGCCCCCGACTTCTTCCTCGACTGGGCCTTCGACGAGGTGCAGCGCATCGCCGCGCCCTTTGCCCAGCATTCGCTCATCGTGCGTACGACGATCGACATGGGACTGCAGCAGGCAGCCGAGGAATCCGTCGAATCCAGTCTTCGGCAATATGGCGAAAGCTACAAGGTCAAGCAGGGCGCCATGGTGATGATCGAAAACGGCGGCGCCGTGCGCGCCATGGTCGGCGGCAGGGACTATGGCGAAAGCCAGTTCAACCGCGCCACCAAGGCGCTGCGCCAGCCGGGCTCGTCGTTCAAGGTCTACACCTACACAGCCGCGATGGAAAAAGGCTTCAAGCCGGACTCGGTGATCAGCGACGCGCCGGTCACCTGGCGGGGCTGGTCGCCGCAGAACTACGCCCGCAGCTATTCCGGCCGCGTCACGCTGCTGACCGCCATCGCCAAGTCGATCAACACCGTGCCCGTCCGCCTCGCCAAGGACGAGCTCGGCACCGAGATCATCGCCGCCACCGCCAGAAAGATGGGCGTCGAAACCCCGATCCGCACCGACAAGACCATGCCGCTCGGCACCTCGGAAGTCACGGTCCTCGATCAGGCGACCGCCTACGCCGTCTTCCCCGCCGGCGGCCTTGAGGCCCGCCGCCACGGCATCAGCCAGATCCTCAATTACGACGGCGACATCCTCTACGACTTCAGCCGCGACGCGCCACCGGCCAGGCGGGTCGTGAGCGAAGAAGCCAATGCCAACATGAACTTCATGCTGACCCAGATCCCGATCATCGGCACCGCCCGCAAGGCGGCCCTCGACAACGGCATCGTCGTCGGCGGCAAGACCGGCACGACGCAGGCCTATCGCGACGCCTGGTTCGTCGGCTTCACCGGCGATTACACGACCGCCGTCTGGTTCGGCAATGACGACTACACGTCGACCAACAACATGACCGGCGGCTCGTTGCCGGCCATGACCTTCAAGCGGCTGATGGATTATGCCGAGCAGGGCATCGAGCATCGCGCCATCCCCGGCATCGAAAACCCGCTGCCGGGCCCCGATACCAGGAAGAAGGAGGCGCAGGTCGCCGCCAACAAGCCCGAGGACGAAAACGCGCTGCCGCCGCTCGTGCGCCCACGCTCGCTGTCGTCCGACGTCACCCGACTGTTGAAATCGATCGCCGAGAAATTCAACACCACGCCTCCCCTGAAGGCGGCGCCCACCGACCTGCCCGGCAAGGTCGCGGTAATCGACCCGCAACGCACCGGCGAGATCGTCAAGGGAGGGCGCAATGCGGGGCGCTGACGTTTTCTCTTCCGTTGCAGCCGGAATGACAGGTCTCTCCTCAGGTCACCCCCCTCTGTCACTGCGTGTTCGGCGCGGGAGCGTTCACGTGATGTATGCTTGGTGTAATCCGCTCTGTGGGCAACTCGGCAATTCGCCGCTCACCCCCCTCTGTCACTGCGTGACATCTCCCCCTCAAGGGGGGAGATCGGAGGCGGCGGTCCTTTTGCCAGAACGGCGGCGACAGAGCTTGCGGCAAGCGCTATGGCTTCGTGTGCAACCGGCAAGGTGCAGCTTGCTCCGGCCAATCTCCCCCCTTGAGGGGGAGATGTCACGCAGTGACAGAGGGGGGTATCGTTCCGCATTTTCGAAACCGTCGCGTTCCCCGCAAATCCCCCAGATTCCCCGGTAGCCTCTCTTGTTCCGCATCCCCCTCCTTGTTGCCCTTGCCCTGTGCGTCGCCTTCGGCGTCGGCATCGTCTCGACCGTCTCCGCCCTGAAGGCGACCGTCGGTTTCGGGGCGATCGCGCTTGGACCCTGGGTCGCCTTTCCGGATGCGCAGACGGCAAATGCCGATCCTTATGCCAAGGCGCACCGGGCGCGGGCGGGAAAGCTGCTCTATGGCGGTGCCGAAGGCCTGCAGTTCACCGCATCCATCGACAGCGACGGTCAGAAGCTTTCCTCCGGCTGCACCTACGATATCACCGGCGTCACGCCGCCCGCCCGTTTCTGGACGCTCTATGCGACCACTGCCAACGACCAGCCGATGAAGACCGATCCGGCGCTTCCGGGCGCGATCAATGCCTGGACCGTTCTCAGACGGCCGGACAGTTCCTTCATCATCCACGTCTCCCCGGTCGCGCAGCCCGATAACTGGCTGGCGGTCCGCCGCATGGGCGCCTTCAAGCTGGTATTGACGCTGCTCGACACGCCAACCGCCGGTTCCTCGGGCCTCATCGATCTCGCCATGCCGAAGATCGTCAAGACGGGGTGCGCGGATGCGTAGCGTTCTCTTCGCCATCCTCGTCGGCCTCGTCGGCGCAGCACTGCTGCACATCGTCATCGTGCTTGCACTGCCGCAATTCACCGGCAAGGATGCCTATAGCCGGGTGCTCGGTCTCTACGAGATGGACAGTTTCTTCGCGCTCGGCAATGAGCCGGGAACGACCGGCCTTGCCAATGAGGATCCGTTCCTGCGCGTTGCCGTCTGCGGCTTTTCGGTGAGTTCCGGCCCCGCCCGGTTCCTCGCCAAGGGTTCGGTCCCCTTCTGGTCGCTATCGATCTACGACGCGAATTCCAACGAGATTTTCAGCATGAACGACCACACCGCCGTCAACGGCAATCTCGATCTGGTCCTAGCGACGCCGATCCAGCTGGTCGACCTCAGAAAAACGCCGTCAGAAAGCCTCGCCCAGTCGATCATGGTCGAAATGCCGGAGGAGGAAGGTTACGCCGTGTTGCGGGCACTCGCCCCGACCGACAGTTTCCAGGAGCCCGCGCGCAATTTTCTCGCCGAATCGAGCTGCGAGCCGTTCCGCCGCTGAGGCACGAAATCGTTGGCCTGGCCTATGCCGACAGCCGGCGGCCAGCCTCGTCCTTGATGCGCTTGATCATCGAGCGCAGGCCGTTGGCGCGCTGGGCGGTCAGATACTCGATCAGGCCCATGCGGCCGAACAGGTCGAGCGCGTCGATCTTGAGGATGTCCGAGGCAGGCTTGCCGGAAAAGATCGACAGCACGATGGCGACGAGGCCGCGCACGATATGGGCGTCCGATTCCCCTTCGAAGGTGAGGATCGGATCGCTTGCGCTGTCGGCATGGGTGACGAGCCAGACCTGGCTGGCGCAGCCCTGCACCTTGGCCTCGGCCGTGCGCTTCTCCTCAGGCATCTCCGGCAGCTTGCGGCCGAGCTCGATGACATAGCTCATGCGGTCCTGCCAATCGTCCAGATAGGAGCAATTGTCGATGATTTCGGCAAGCGGCGTGATCCGCGATGTGTTCACCTGGTCCATGCCCTTCATATAGGCGCGATGCCGAGGAGTGTGAAGCGCTTTTAGAAAACACCTCGTTCCGCAATCGATCCATGGTTTGGCCGGCACAGGCGACGGTCGAAAGAAAGGCCGTGAGGGATGGGCGTTGCTCACGACGGCGTTTAAACGCCGTTCAGGCAGTCATGAAGGCCGAACCGGCGCGGTTTATTTCGCCGGTACCATTTTCGGTTCGAGGCGCTTCTCCGGCACGGGTATCCTGTTGAAGACGGGCTCTGCTTGCGCGCCGGCCGGTTCTTCAGCCGTGACAGCCGCCGCCGGGTCGGCCGCGGTGATGGTGCCGGTCGTCACCGTGTCGCTGGGTTCGGCGAATTGCTGGTCGAGGAAGAGATAGGCGATCTTTGCGCCTTCGCGGGCGCGGTGGCCGAGTGCCACGAAGGTTTGCGCGCCCTTTTCGCAGACATCCGGCTTCTCGACGCAGAGCGCGCTGATATAGCCGAAGGCCTCCGTGGCAGCCGACATCGTGTCGCCGACATCGACCTTCGGCCCCTTGTCAAGCGTCGCGCTGCTCGACGGGTCGAGGAACGGCAGAAGCACCAGCACCAGCGAAAACCAGAATGTTCCCTTGATCAGAAACCACATTGTTTTGCCCAATCCTTTGGTCCGGCCATTGGTCCGGCGCCGGACGTCCGGTCTTTGCCGGATTCGCTTCCTGGCGCCTTGTCATCACACCTTAGGAGGGGATTTAGAACATGCCTTTGCCAAAACCGTTCGCATTTGCACCGTCTTTTCGTAAAATTGTCGATATCGGCATTTGAACCGCATTTTATGTGCATTTTACGGTTTGCCATTAAGGATCGTGGCGGAGCCGCAGGTTTCAGTCCAGCAAACGCAGGCTTCGCGGAAGACGAGCGCTGCCCCAAAGGTTAACATGGCGGAAAAAATCGCCTGAAATCCGCTGCTTACGCCCCATTAACCACAAAAGACGAAGCCGTCTGGATTTGTCCCGGAATGGGATTTTCCGGCGATTCCGCGGGTTTTGTGGCGATTTGATTTATCCTTTCATTAAGCCGCGGGTGCGAAATTCGGACGTGGGAAGTCATCGTCCGCCAAGGCCATTTTCAGGCCCGAGATGACGGCCTCGCATAAGGCGGAACCATGATGGATTCCGGCAAAAGAACGAGCGTACAGGGTTAAACGTGAGCGTATTGCGTAACATTGCTGGAAGGATGGCATCCCGCGTGGATGACGCCGCGCGCGCCTGGCTGCCGCGCCAGGTCGCCGGCGAGCCGGAGAGACGCCGCGAACTTGCCGTTGTCCGCGCCGTCGCCGCCAGCGCGCTTGTTGCCTTCCCTTCCGTGCCGCTGGCGCTGTCGGCTGTCCTGCCGGTTTCGCTGGCCTTGCCGGTCGGCGCCGCGTTGGTCGCCGCCGCCGGGCTGGTTTCGGCTGCGGGCGGCATCGCCTATGCGCGCAGCCTTCCGCCGCTGATGCCGCAGGCCGGGCCGCACCCAGCCCCTGCCGACACCGGCGCGCGGCATTATGATTGCTTCGCCGGCCTCGTCACGATCCATGATGTCAGGGGCTCGGTCACTGGAATTCACGGCCGCGACGCGGAATCCTATCTGGCCTGGATGCGCAATCCGATGGGTCGCGGCTTCATCGAGCAGGTCCACGTTTCCGACCGGATTCACTTCCTGCAGGCGATCGACGAATTGCGCCAGGGCAACCGCCAGGCGACGATCGATATCCGCTTCGAGCGGCCGAATGCCTTTGCCGGGGGCGAGCAGTTCGTCCACATGCGCTGCGAGATGACCGCACTCGGCCGCGGCGAGGAGCCGCTTGCGGCCATCCTCGTCCAGTCGCGCGACGTGTCCGAGGAGGCGCGGCTGCGGGCCGAGGCCGTGCAGAAGACCCGGCTCGCCGAAACCGCCAATGACGCCAAGACCCGCTTCCTGGCAGCGGTCAGCCACGAACTGCGCACGCCGCTCAACGCCATTCTCGGTTTTTCCGACATCCTTGCGGGCGAATATTTCGGCAAGCTCGAAAACGACCGCCAGCGGGAATATGTGGCGCTGATCAACCAGTCGGGCGCCCATCTCCTGTCGGTCGTCAACACCATGCTCGACATGAGCAAGATCGAGGCGGGCCGCTACGAGCTGATGCCCGAGCCGTTCCGCGTCGCCGATGTCGTCAATGCCTGCGAAGCGATGCTCGGGCTGCAGGCGCGCGAAAAGGGCGTGCAGCTGACCAGCCGCATCATGCGCTCGGTGGGCGAGGTCAATGCCGACCAGCGTGCCCTCCAGCAGATCCTGATCAATCTCGTCGGCAATGCGATCAAGTTCACCGACCGCGGCGGCCTCGTCACCATCGATGGCGAGGCCTCCGGCGGCAACCTGAAGCTCACCGTCAGCGATACGGGCATCGGCATCGCCGAAAGCAAGCTCGCGACGCTCGGCCAGCCCTTCGTGCAGATCCAGAACGATTATACCCGCAGGTATGAGGGAACCGGCCTCGGCCTGTCGCTGGTCAAGGGCCTGGTGTCGCTGCATGGCGGCCAGTTCGAGTTGCGCAGCCGTTCCGGCGAGGGAACGGTGATCACCGTCACAATTCCGCTCGATGGCTCCGGCATCCGTCTCGCTGACGAGCAGGAAGTTGTGGAACAGACAATGGTAGAGTTTCCGCCGCGCCTGAAGGAGCGCACAAGAGAGGTAACGAACGGGGACACGACGAACGGCCGGGGCCTTGCGGACACCGACCGGGTGCCGGGTGACGTGAAGATTGGAGGCGCCGGTCGTGACGGCTCGCAAGCGAAAACCGCCTGAGCGGAAAAAGAAGGCGCAGCGCGGCCCGGCCCTTGTGGTGCTCGGCCTTGCGACGCGCGGTCTCGTCTTCGCCGGTCGGCTGGCCTCGCGCAATCCGGGCCGTTTCGGCGGCTCTGCCGCTTTCGTGGTGGCGTTCAGTTTCGTCGCGGCAAATGCGATGTGGTACCAGCCGGGCGCCCATCCTTCGCCGCTCCTGCGCACCCGCCTGCCGTTCACCCATCCGCAGACCGCCGGTCTCGACGAGGAACCGGCCGGCGCTTCGCCGCGTAAGGTGACGACCTTCGTCATCCAGCGGGAGGATGAAACCGCCGCGGCGAAGATCGACGAGCCGAAGCCGGAGCCCGCAACGGAGGCGGCGCAGGTCCAGCCGGTAGCAGCGCCGGTCGCGGGCTCGGCACTGGTCATGAGCATCCAGAAGGAATTGGCCCGCCGCGGCCTTTATGACGGTCCGGCCGATGGCAAGACCGGCCCGAAGACCGCAGCCGCGATCCTGCGTTACGAAAAGCAGGCCGGCCGCCCGGAAACCGGCGCTGCCAGCGAAACGCTGCTCGCAGCGCTGCAAAACGAGCCGGCGACGCAAAAGACGCGGACCGCCGCCGCCCGCCCGGCCGAACGGCCCTACGGGAACGTCAAGGACGGCAAGGGCGAACTCGACCCGGTCGCCGCCGCGATCCGCAACGCCGAGGTCGATCCCCAGTTCATTCCCAAGGTCGATATCCCCGCCTCGAGCGAACTGGTGATGAACATCCAGAAGGGCCTGAGCAACCTCGCCTATACCGACGTCTCGATCGACGGCGTCGCCGGCGAGCAGACCCGCTCGGCCATCCGACATTTCGAAAAGCACTACCGTCTGCCCGAAACCGGCCAGCCGAGCGACAAGGTGCTGAAGAAGATGAAGGAAATCGGCGCGCTCTGAGGTGTTGCGCCAGCGGGGACTACCGAAACTCCTCACCCTCACCCTGCAATTTCCTCCTTAGATCGATTCCGATTTAAGGAATCATGCAGTAATCCTGCCCCGGCAAGCGGCAGTGCTGTCCCATATGGAGTGTGGGCGTTTGCGGCTTGCTGCCTCTTCTCCCCGCCGGGGAGAAGTGCCGAGCGCATGCGAGGCGATGAGGGGTTTCTCGGCGATCTCGGTGCCAGCCGTCCCCCTCGCCGGATGCCAGCAATCGCCACCCCATTTGCGCCGCAGCCCGCCCCGGTGTATCTGCCTGCCATGCGTCTGAAATCCGAACTCTTCGTCTCCGCTCTGCTGCGCCGGGTCTTCAACCTCGGCGGCTATGCGGCCGTGCTGCGCAAGGGCGCCGAAGAGGCCGGGGCGATTTTCATCCGGCAGCGGTCGCGGCTTGGCACGGAAACGCTCTATGCCCCGGCGCCGCAGAGTTTTTTCGATGGTCCGGTGCCGGGCCGCCTGTTCGAGATCCGGCTGCAGGAGGCGGACGGCGAGACGGTCGAACAGGCGATTGCCCGCGAGATCCGCTTCGATCCGGATTGCTGGGTTGTGGAAATCGAGGTCGAGAGCCGCGGCGACCTGTTCGATGTCGCCGCCGAAAAGGACGGCTGACGTTCAACGCCTGCGGCCGAAAGCCTGCTGCTGCGGCAACGTGCTGCCGCGTGGGGTGGTTTCCCTGGCGGCCGGCAACCGGCGCGGATCGGCGCCGCGCTCGGGCGCAAGATAGGGCAGGTGTTCGGCCCCCGCCTGTTCCTCGTCGGTGCGCAGCCAGGCCTGCAGGCGGACGTGGCTCGCTTCTGGGGTGAGCGACGACAGGAGGGCTTCGCTACGCGTGGTGCCGCCCAAGCGTTCTGCCAGATCCGGATAAAGCGAGCCGAGCACGAAGAGGCTGTCTTCGCGCCTCATGCCGAGCGCCGTCAGCGCGATGGCAAGATGCTGGCCGGAGACATCGAGCAGGATGCGCTCGCCGAGCTCCGGGCTGGTCGACAGGGCGGCCGCAAGGCTGGCGGCGAAAAGATTGGCCTCGCCGGAGCGGGCGAAGCGGACAAGAAGCGCCTCGTGGAGCGGGCTCAGCGGTTCAAGGGCGGGACCGGCCGGCGGCTCCTGTCTGGTTGCGCGGGCCAGCGCCTTGATGTCGCCGCGCAGTTTTTCTTCACGACGCAGCTTCGCCGTGGTCATGTCCGACGCGACGGCCTCCGACAGGCGCCTGTCCGCCGCGGCCGGCACGTCGAGTGGTCTGACGGGGCCACTGGCCATCTGACGGCGCTCGACCAGCGCATCGACGACATTGACCGACAGGTTTTCGCGCCGGGCAATCGCGGTGGCGTGGGCCGGACCCTGGGCACGGATGATCTGCAAGAGGGTTGCGTCGTCGACCGAGGTCGAGCGGGTGAGGAAAATCGCGGCAATGGAAATCGGCGCGTTGCCGATGACGAGCGCCACCGATTGCGGCACGTGCGGGCATTGCGAGAGAGCGGCGGCGGCCTGGCGACGGGCTTCGTCGCTGGAGGCGGCAAACAGCGGTTCGAACAGTTCGGCAAATTGCTTGAGGTCGGACCTGCGCGGATGGCGCAATCCCTCGAAACCGGTCACGGTCGCCATCAGGACAACGTCCTTCAGTCGTCCTGCCTGCGGCCTTTCCAACTCACGAAACCGGTCCGCCACGGATACCACCCACTCGTACGCACACCACTGTCCCGATTTCGGACAAACGGTCTTTCCGCTCATCCGCAGGGATATCGAACTCTCAGGCAAAATCGCAGGGCGCCAATTCGAAACCCGTGGCCGCCGCCAGTGTCAATCACGCCAAAGCGCTGAAAACACTGGCATTGACACTGTTCAAGCCGACCCTGCCGATCATGGCTGAATGATTGAGGAAGAGTACAGCGACGTGGTTAACATTTCGTTTACCGATCGCCAAGCACGCCCTCAGGGCATGTTTACGCGCAGTGCTGCAGGATATCGCCTGGGCCACGGGGTGCATCAGATCGCAGAATGGGCGGCCCGCAAGCCGCCCGTCGCAATGCTTGTGAGAAACCGGTCAGTTGCAGTTGTCGTCGGCCGGCCGGCAACGTCGACGCGGGCGATCCCCGTCACGCGAGCGCGCGCCGCGCAATTCCCGCATTTCCTCACGGCGCTGGCGCTCGGCGGCGCTACGATCCCCGTCACGCGAGCGCGTGGCGCGCAATTCCCGCATTTCCTCGCGGCGCTGGCGCTGGCGCTCGGCGCGGCTACGATCCCCGTCACGCGAGCGCGTGCCGCGCAATTCCCGCATTTCCTCGCGGCGCTGGCGCTCGGCGCGGAGACGATCGCGGTCCCGGCGCGGACGTTCGATATTGCCATCGTCGTCGCGTGAGCGGCGCTCGCGTATGGCGCGCTCGCGAGCCGCTTCCCGGAATTCCCGAACTTCCTCGCGGCGCTGGCGCTCGGCGCGGACGCGATCACCGTCGCGTTCCCGGCGCTCGATGCGCTCACGGCGGGATTGTTCGATGGAACTCCCGTCGTCATCGCTGCGGCGCGCGCGATCGAAACGTTCATAGTCGCGGCGGATGCGGCGATCGCGCTGATCGCGGTCCCCGTCCGTATCGCGGCGGTAGTAATCGCGGTTGCGGTAACGGTCGCGATAATAATCCCGATCCCTGTAGAAGTCGCGGTCGCGGTAGTAACGATCCCAATAGCTTCCAATTTCGAAGGTCACGAACGGAATGCCGAGCGTATCGTAATAATAGGGCTCCAGATAAACGAGGCTTTCCCCGTACTCGACCTGGACATAGCGGGAGGCGACCCAGCCGCGGCCTTCATAAAAGGATACGTCGCACCAGGGGACTTCGGAGAGGCAGCCGTGAATCTCCACCGACGTGCCGAGCGGAATGACGGTGACCGCCGGATAGGCCGTGCTCGGTCCCGAGCGCATATTGACATTGGCGGTAGCAAAGCCTGGTGTCGCCTGTGCGGCGGCCGGCAGGAGCAAGGCTGCGAGCGCCAGCACGGCGGCCTTCATCGTCTGTTGTATCGTCATTCGGTTTCCATCCTGTCTGGCGTCAGCCAACGCCGCCGTCGAATCCATCCTGTTTGCGCAAAGACCGTTGTTTTCATGTCTTTTTTGAGATGGCATCGTTCAACACCGCATGTGCTTTCCAAAGAAACGCGAAAGCACGCCCTTCGTTCCCGAAACCGGGCGGGGAACGCCCTGCCCCCGGATCGGTGATGCGCGAAAAACCGCCGGAACCAAAGACAGGCTGGCGCGTTGTCACGGCGTTGGAAAAAGGAGCCATGAGATGGTCGAAAAGAAATTCGCATCGGTACCGAACCAGGCCGAAGTCGAAGCGAGTGCCGCAAAGGTCGATCTCGACACGCAGATCTCCGACTTGCGCGCCGAGATTACCCGGCTGACGGAATCCGTTTCAGCCATCCGCTCGGGGGCGAAGGCCGTGGTGACCTCGGAGGCCGAGGTGCTCACCGAACGGTTGAAGGAGCGTGTCCGCGAAGAACCCGTATCAACGCTGCTGGCAGTCGCAGGCGTCGCTTTCGTCGTCGGTTTGCTGGCAAGGCGCTGACTGCCCGCATGAACTGTTCCTTTGGTAACGGCGGCGCGCCGTCTACGCGTCTATTTTCATGTTCGAAGGCGCAAGGCTTTGTCCGGTGGTAACTCCGGGCAAATTGCCAAGAAAACAGGGATTCTATCCCTAGGATTGGGGCTTTGACGGTTAAGGAGCTATTAACTATCGTATGGCTCAATCGGCCAGCTTGAGATCACCTCGTCAAAGGCGACCCGCTTTCACGAATGGCATGAAGAAGGAGCAATCGAGAAAGGCGCAGATGTCCGGGCGAAAGCTTGAGGAACGCGCCGGCCCCCAGAACGGGCAGGGTGAAATACGGTAGTTCATCCGTCTCAACCAGTTTTTGGAGACGAGCATGGCAGAAGTTATTCGCATAGAGGACCGCCTGACGCGAGCACCGCCGAAACCGGCCATGGGTCCGGTTGCGCCGGGCAACGGCGTGATCCTGTTGTTCACCGGCATCCGCTATGAGCGGCTCGATGGCTACAGGGGTGCAACGCCGAAGCCGGCTCCCGGACAGCCAAAGAAGCATTGAGACTTCTTAGCCGCTGCGTCGCCCCCACGCACGTCTCAGGACAGCGGCCCCCCTACAACACCCGCGCGACAGGCTCCCTCTTCCCCCGCGGGGAGAAGTGCCGAGCGTATGCGAGGCGATGAGGGGGTTTCTCCCAATCTCGGCGCCAGCCGTCCCCCTCATCCGGCGCTTCGCGCCACCTTCTCCCCGCGGGAGAGAAGAGGGGAGCAAGCCGCAACATGCCGCCGTGTGTCATCCATCCTTGATACCTGTCACCAGGCCACTGGCATCCGGACGATAACCCTCCGCGCCCCAGGCATGGCTTTGCCTGCCGGCCGGTCGCGGCGGCGCATAGTGGCGGGCAAGCGTCATCAGGGCGGCGCGCAACATCAGCTTGGCGGAACGCGCCGGCCATTGCCGCTCCCGCTCGACGAGTTCCAGCCCCTTCTGGAAGCAGCAGACATCGAGCGCGACGCCGCAAAGTTCCGGGCCGATCGCCTCCATCGCCCTGCCGACCCGCATGCGGGCGGCAAGCGCGGTATCGCAGAGGTCGGCCGTGCCGGCCCCTCCCCTTGTCTTGGTGGTCAGCCGCGGTTCGTAGGCCATGGTCAGGCGCGGCTGCAACTGCGCCCGGGTGAAATCGACATGCAGCCGCTCTCCCGCGGCAATCGCTTCGGGGGGCAGGAAGGCCTGGCCCGACTTCTCCTTCAGCCGGGCAATGGCTCCGAGCGGTGATTCCAGCGCGTTGACCCGTGCAGTCTGGCGGACGCCATCGACGGAAACGGTCCGGTTTTCAATTTCGCGATGCTGCTCCTGAAATGCGTCGTCCGGCGCAAGCAGGGCGCGGCGCAGAAAGGCCTGGGCCTCGGCCGTGGCGCGAACGCGGTTAGCCTCGCAGAGGATGAGCCCCGACGCGCAGGCCCGGTCCAGCGCGCCGTGCGGGAAATGCCGCGGCGGCCGGTCCTTGCCGGCGCTCAGCGTCACGCCTCCCTGCCCGGGCTCGACGACGACAACCGGATGGCTTGCCGCGTATCGGACGAGGCGGACGATCGTCTTGGCATCAACGGCCTCACTCATGCTCGCGGCCTCCCGGCGCACCGAAAACCGAGATGACGACGCGCTCGACAGAGGCGATGAAATCGTCGAAGGCGGGATCGTCGCGGCGGTCCTCGACGACATGGCAGGCATGGCTGACCGTCGTGCGATCGCGCCGGAACGCATAGCCGATATCGGTGAGCGAAATCTGCAGCACGACATGGCAGACATACATGGAGATCTGCCGGACATGGCAGCTGGTGCGGCGGCGGTCGCGCCTCAGCGGAACCCTCTCGCCCACCAGCATCACCATCTCGGCCGTCAACTGGCGCACGATCCGGCAACGCAGATGAACGGCAACGGGCAAGACCGGCCCCCAGGGCTCGACAATGCTGAGCCCATCGCCCGATGGCGAAGCCGACTTGATTTCCAGATGCCGGCGCCGTGTCATCACGGCGCGGGTGCGGTTCGGCGGCGTCAAACGGGGGGTGAAAAGAGGGGCAGCTTTGCTGGGGGGCATGATTTACTCCTTAGAATAGGAATTAATTCATACACCCTAGTGCGAATGCGGGGATAAAGGAAACGGCCTTTCAGCAACCAACCGTTGTTTTTTCGAGGTTTTTAATCATTTCCCTGAAGAAAATAGGTATATTTTCCTCGCTCCGCAAATCTGATGTCGCTCTGTAGCAACACGCGGACGGCAAGAACCGGCCAGGTCTCGCCTCGCCGGTTTGTCTTTCACAAGGGCCGAAAGCGCCCGGCCCTTATTTGCCGCGGCGCTTGCGGCGCTGGCCGAGACCCATCTCCTTGGCGAGGCGCGAACGCGCTTCGGCATAGGCCGGAGCCACCATCGGATAGTCTGCCGGCAGATCCCATTTCTCGCGGTACTCTTCCGGCGACAGGCTGTGGTGGGTCATCAGGTGGCGTTTCAGCGACTTGAAGGTGCCACCGCATTCCAGGCAGGTGATCTGGTCATCCTGAACCGACTTGCGCACGGACACGGCCGGCTTCGGCTTTTCAACGGCAACAACGACCGGAGCCGGGCTGTTGGTGTTGTTCAGGGCGGCGTGCACATCGCCGATCAGCGTCGAGAGTTCGGCGACCGGTACGACATGATTGCTGACATAGGCTGCAACGATCTCAGCGGTGAGTTCAACCAGAAGATCGTGGCCCGAGCCAAGCGTTAGATCCGTCATTCTTTCTTTCTCCTATCGGATTTCTTCCATATGTTCGCGACGGGTATCGCGAACACAACCAAAACATGCGAAGAAAATGTCCGAAAACCGCTATAATCGGCTTTCACCCGAAGGATTACCCTCGACTGAAACCGTAAAACCGCGGCAAGCTCTCATATTACTCCTAATTCCGGAGTTTGAATACATCGCCAAAGCGCCGGAAAATAACGGCACCTCAAAGCAACGATCACTATTCACAACCCATGCTGGAATTTCGATACGAATTAATATGGTATTGGACACTTTGCCATTACTCGCTTAACACCGTTCGAAGAAAAGTCCAATAATAATTTATGCGAGATCTAGCCTATTGATCTTGACGCGCGACGCAAAGCATATCCGGCACGGAAAAATTACGTTACATTCCTAAAAACGACACACCGCTGTGTTGCGGCGAGAGTGATTCTCTACGTCCTATGTGCTGTAATGGTTGCTGAATTCAGAGCCTGTCGGACTTCTGCTTTGCCAGGGGTAATTGGTCGGTAACGGACAGATTGGTCAGCCTGTAGCCCGCCTGATGCGCGGCCTTGGCAAGAAGATGGGCTGAAACCGGCGCCGTCAGGACGAAGAAGGCGAAACCGGCAAGCGCCCTGAGCAGGATGGCGATATCGAGGGCGTGCAGGCCGGCGGCCAGCAGCAAAAGGCCGGAGCCGATTGTGCCGGCCTTCGACGCCGCATGCATGCGCGTATAGAGATCCGGAAAGCGCAAAAGTCCAAGCGCTGCGAGCAGGCTGAAGATCGAGCCAGCCACCAGAAGCGCGCTGACGGCGCTCGCCACAAGCATATCCGGACCGGCGCTCATCGGCGGCCTCCCTTTTTCTGGCGCCGCGGCGGTGCCAGGGCCTTGCCCCGCTTCGGCACTGCCGCTGCACGGCTGTCGGCCCCGGCGGATTCCGGCGACAGGCCGCGCGCCAGAATGAAGCGGGCAAAGGCCACGGTCGCGAGAAAGCCGACGAGGCTCAGCGCAATGGCGATGTCGATATAGAGATTGAAGCCGCTGCGGATGGCGATGACGGCGATGAAGCCGATGGCGTTGGCGACCAGCATGTCGAGCCCGAGCACCCGGTCGGGCAGGGTCGGGCCGCGCACGATGCGCGCCACAGTCAGCAACAGGCCGAGCGACAGCGCGACGAGCGCGAAGGTGGTCGAGAATGAAAGAATAGCGGACGCGCTCATACCGGAAACGCCTCCCGGATGCGGCGTTCGAAGCCGGAAGAGATCGCCCGCCTCTCGGCCGCCGGATCGTGACAGGAGAGCGCGTGCACATAGAGCATCGTGCGGTCGTCCGAGACATCGACCGACAAGGTGCCGGGCGTGAGCGTGATCAGATTGGCGAGAAGGGTGATCTCGAAATCGCGCGTGATTGTCAGCGGATAGGCAAAGATGCCCGGCCGCAGCCGCATGTTCGGCCTGAGCACCACGACCGCGACCTTGATCGCCGACAGCATCAGTTCCTTGAAGAACAGCCCTGCCAGCAGCAGCAGCTTTATCGGGCGGACGCGATGGAGGCTGGCCGGCAACTGCTCGCGCACCAAAAGCAGCGACATCGCACCAATGGCAAAGCCGAGTGCCAGGTTGTGCAGGGTGAAGCTGCCGGTGACGAACGCCCAGACCAGGGTCAGCAGCAGATTGACGACGATGAATCTCATGGCGCTAAATCTCATGGCGCGCTCCCGGCTGGAAAGACGGAATGGAGATAGGCGGACGGTTCGTCGAGCGTCAAGGCGGCCTCATGGACGAGGCCGAGCAATGTTTGCGGAAACAGGCCGATCAGGACGCTGACCGCCGTCAGGGCGATGAGCGGCAGGAGCGCCGTCGCCGGCACTGCGTCCTGTGCCGACGGTGCGGCCGCGGCCGCCGGGCGCCAGTAGGCGAGCAGGAACAGGCGCCCCGTGGCAATCATCGTCAGGAAGCCGGTGAAAAGCAGCGCCGCCGCCAGCCAACCGGCGCCGCCGTCGAGCGCCGCCTTGACCAGCATCACCTTCGGCCAGAAGCCGGAAAACGGCGGCAGGCCGGAGACCGCGAAGAACAGCATCAGCGACAACGCGGAAAACAGCGCATGGCGCGCATAGAGACCGCTGAGCGACGCCATCGAAAAGCCGCCGCCGAGACGGGCGGCAAGGCCAGCCGCCAGATAGAGCGCCGTCATTACCACCATCGAATGCAGCGCGTAGAAGACCGCGCCGCCGATGCCGCCCGGGCCGCCGAGGGCAATACCGGCAAGCATGGAGCCGATACCGGAAATGACGAGATAGCCGAGCAGCCGGCGCGTGTCGGTCTGCGCCAGCGCCCCGAGTGCGCCGGTGATCATCGTGAGCGCGCCGACGGCTGCGATGACGAGGCTGAGGTCGTCCCGCTCGAGCGGAAACAGCATGACGGAAACGCGGATCAGCGCATAGATGCCGACCTTGGTCAGCAGCCCGGCAAACAGTGCCGACACGACGATACGCGGCGTATGATAGGAGGCGGGCAGCCAGAAGTTCACCGGAAAGGCTGCCGCCTTCATGGCAAAGGCAAAGACAAAGAGCGCAATCAGCGTCGTCAGCGGTGCCGTCTCTCGCAACGGTCCGGCCTTGGCCGCGATGTCGGCCATGTTGAGCGTGCCGAAGATGCCGTAGAGATAGCCGGTGGCGATCAGGAACAGCGTCGTGCCTACGAGGTTGAGAAAGCCGTATTTCACTGCCCCGTCGATCTGCTCGCGCTCCGCGCCGAGCACCAGGAGACCGAAGGACGAGATCAGCAAGACCTCGAACCAGACGTAGAGGTTGAAGATGTCGCCGGTCAGGAAGGCGCCGCTGACGCCGGCCATCAGAAGCATCAGAAAGGGATAGAAGCCGTAGCGACGGCCGCCGTCGTTGATGTCGGTGACGGCGGCAACGGCGCCGGCGAGCGCCACCACGGCCGCAATGAGTGCAAACAGCGCGCCCGTCAGATCGACCGTGAACGCGATGCCGAAAGGCGGCAGCCAGCGCCCCATGACCATGGTCACCGGACCGTTTTGCGCGACATGCCACAGGAGGGTGGCATCGAGCCCGGCAAGAATGCCAAGCGCGGCAACGGCGATTGGCGGGTGGAGAAAGGTCCGGTGCCGCACCATCATCAGCACGGCGCCGATGCCGATGCACCAGGCAACCGGCAGGATCACCAGCCAGTCGACCGCTGCCACCGGCTTAAGAACCAGCGCTGCGGACAGATCGACGGGAGGCGAGGAAACGGCCATGGCTGCGTCAGTATCCCAGCGGCGGCAGCGGGGTGCCGTCCGGCTCGGCCACCCGCATCTCGTCGGTGTTGTCGGTGCCAAGCGTGCTGTAGGCACGCCAGGAGAGCACCAGCAGGAAGGCGAAGAACGAGAAGGAAATCACGATCGCCGTCAGGATCAGGGCCTGCGGCAGCGGGTTGGCCACCGGCCCGGCCGGCACGTCGAGACCCGGCCCGATCACCGGCGGCACTTCACGCATGATCCGGCCGCTGGTGAAGATCAGCAGGTTGACGGCATTGCCGAGAATGACGACGCCCATCAGCATGCGGATGATGAACTTCGACATCATGAGATAGATGGCGATCGTCAGGAAGATGCCGGTGAGAAGCGAAAAAACGGGTTCCATCAATCCTCTCCCCGTTCCTCGAGCGACAAGGCGACGGAGGTCACCGCGCCGACGACGACCAGGTAGACGCCGATATCAAAGGTCATGACGCTCGACAGCGGCACCTCTTCGCCGAGGATGACCGGATAGATCCAAAGCCCCGTCATGAACGGCACATGGAACACCATCGACACGAGGCCGGACAGTGTCGAAAGCATGAGCCCTGCCCCGGCGATGGCCAGCGGATGAAAGACGATCGCCCGGCGCACGGTTTCGACGCCGAAGGCGATGCCGTAGATCGACAGGGCGGCAACCGCGATCAGCCCGCCGATGAAGCCGCCACCCGGCTCGTTGTGGCCGCGCAAAAGCACGAAAATCGAAAACAGCACCATCAGCCCGACGATAAGCGGCGCGACGGTGCGCAAGATCAGCGATCTCATCGGCTCGCCTCCTCCGCATCGGGATCATTGTCGGCGATGCGCCGCAGCGAGCCGGCCCGCAGCCTGACGAGCGACAGGATCGCCAGCGCGGCGATCATCACCACGGCGATCTCGCCGAGCGTGTCGGTGCCGCGGAAATCGACGATGATGACGTTCACCACATTGGCGCCGTGGGCGATCGTCTTCGAATACTGATTGAAGAAATCGCTGAGCCCCGTGTCGAACGGCGCTTGCGTCACCTTGAGCAGAAAGAGCGTCGCGCCGAGCCCGCAGGCAAGCGCGATCGCCGCATCCGGCAGGCTCTCGCGCAGCGGGCGGTGGTCGGAGGGCGAGAGCCTCAGCCGCGTCATCACCAACGCGAGGATGACGACGGCGAGCGTTTCGATCATGAACTGGGTGAAGGCAAGATCCGGCGCGCCGTAGAGGAGGAAGATCACCGCCACCGAAAAGCCCTGGATACCGAGCGAGACGATCGCCGTCAGCCGGTCCTGCGCCAGAATTACCGCGACAAGCCCGATCACGGCGATTGCCATGATGGCGAGCTCGTGCAGCGGGATATCCTGCGGGAAGACCGGCGCGCGCGCCAGTTCGCCGTAGAGGAAGGGCGGTACGATGAGCACGACCGCCAGCAGGGTGAAGGTGGCGGTCATATAGATGTCGAGCCGGCCAGTCTGCAGCCGCCGGGTGACGGCGCAAGACAGCCGGACGAGGCCGCGCATCGCCTGGTCGAAGCCGCGATCCGGCCCCCAGCCGATGGCGGCGAGAGCGGCGGCGATGGCCGCGCGAAGCCGTGCAAGCCTGAGATAGAAACCGATGCCGAGCAGAACGGTAAGGGTCGAGAGTGCCGCCGGAACGCCGAAATGCGGCGCCAGCGAGATGGTCACCACCCGCGCCTCGCCGGCAATGGCGGATGCCATCGGCGACGTGATCAGTTGATGCACAGTGCCGGAAAGGAGTGCGACCGCCAGCCCCATCAGCGCCAGAACGGCAGGGCCGAGCCAGAGCAACAGGGGAGCCTCGTGTGCGGCCTGCGGCGTTTCGACCCGTTTGCCGATGAACGGCTTCAGCGCCACGGCGAAGGCGGCGGCAAACATCAGCGCATTGCCGACAACGGCCAGCGCCGCAAAAATGATCGCGCGACCGTCGAAGGCGTACAGCGCGGCATAGACCTCTTCCTTGGCCAGGAAGCCGAAGAACGGCGGCAACCCGCCCATCGAAGCGGCCGACGCGAGCGCTGCGGCGAAGGTCAGCGGCATGGCGGACCGCAGGCCGCCCAGCCGCGTCACGTCGCGCATGCCCGTTTCGTGGTCGATAGAGCCCGCCACCATGAACAGCGCCCCCTTGAACAGGCAATGCGCCACCAGATAGAGCGCTGCCGCCTCGATCGCGTAGGGCGCGCCGAAGCCGGTCAGGAGAACCAGAAGGCCGAGCGACGACACCGTCGTATAGGCGAGCATCAGCTTCAGATCGGTCTGACGCACCGCCAGGAGCGCGCCGATGATGAGGGTCGCGGCGCCGAACACCGGCAGGATGATCTGCCAGGCCGGCGTGCCGCCGAGCACCGGGTAAAGCCGCATCAACAGATAGACCCCGGCTTTCACCATGGTCGCCGAATGCAGATAGGCCGACACCGGGGTTGGCGCCTCCATGGCGTTCGGCAGCCAGAAATGGAAGGGGAACTGCGCCGATTTGGTGAAGGCGCCGCCGAGCACGAGGATCAGCGCCGCCAGATAGAGCGGGCTTGCCTTGACCTGCGGGGCAAACGCGGTGAGCAGCGAAAACTGGCTGATGCCGGTCATGTTCCACAGGATGATCAGCCCGGCGAGCAGGAACAGCCCCCCGCCGCCCGTCACCACCAGCGCCTGCAGGGCTGCGCGGCGGGCGGCCTCGCGCTGATGGTCGAAACCGATCAGCAGGAAGGAGGTGATCGAGGTCAGCTCCCAGAAGATGAACAGCATCAGGAAACTGTCGGAGGCCACCAGACCCAGCATAGAGCCCATGAACATCAGGAGGAACGAGAAGAACCGGCCCTGATGCGGATGCCCCTTCAGGTAGCCGCCGGAGTAAAGCACGATCAGAGCGCCGATGCCGGAAATCAACAGCATGAAGGTCAGCGACAGCCCGTCGATCAGCCAGGAGAAGCGCACCTGGAACGAAGGCACCCAGGCATAGCCGCCGGTCACCACCTCGCCGCGAGCAATCTCAGCCGAGAAGCCGGTAAGATGCAGGAAGATCGCCACGGGCACGAGCGCCAGCGCCCAGGCGGCGTTGTGACCGAGGATGCGGGTGACCAGCGGCGCGACGATCGCGCCCAGGAACGGCAAAAGGAGAGCCAGAAATGTCAGATCGGCGACACTCATGGGTCCGATTGGTCCTTTCAAGGGTTGCGGGCTGCGGGGTGGCAGGAGACGGCAAGGAAGCTCGGCGAACGAACTACTGATGCGAATACTCTTGGGGATAAGCCAAGAGAGCAACGAACTCAAGCTTGTGGCCGGAAAAACGGCCCCTCTCCTCCGATTGCCGCAGCCGAACAATCGGACGCTGCAGCGGGGCGATTGCCGGAGCGCCGCAAGCTTCCTATATCTGCAGCAAATCAGGGGAGAGACCGATGAACGACACCAGCACCTTGAAGATCTTCAAGACCGATGAGGAATGGCGGGCGCAGCTGACGCCGGAACAGTACCGGATCACCCGCCAGCACGGCACCGAGCGCGCTTTCTCGAGCCCGGATTTCGACTTGAGCAAGAAGGGTGTCTATCACTGCGTCTGCTGCAACCGGCCGCTCTATCGCTCGCAGGCGAAGTTCAATTCCGGCACCGGCTGGCCGAGCTTCTACGAACCGATCTCGGTGGACGCCGTGACGACACATCACGACACGTCCTATGGCATGAGCCGGACGGAAATCCGCTGCGCCGATTGCGACGCCCATCTCGGTCACGTCTTCCCCGACGGCCCGCCGCCCACCGGCCTGCGCTACTGCATGAACGGGGTTGCCCTGACCTTTGAGGAGGAGTGAGCCGCCGACCGGGCGGCACAGTCCGTCAGGATGGCAGCCTGGTGGCGCCGATGCTCATCTCTGGCGCTTGCGGCATGCCGAACAGATGCGCAAACAGCGCATAAAGACAGAGCACCAATACGGCCAGCGCCATCAAGGGAACGAACACGAAGACGAGGATGATCGACCAATTGCGCCCCGGTGTCGGCTCTGCGTCCGCCTCGCTCCAGAGGGGAACGCCCGTGTCGTCGACGTGATGCTTGGAAGGTTCGCCTGAAACCCTGCGGCTTGCCGCATTCCCTGGTTCTGTCACTGCCCCTCCTTTTGGCGATTGTCCGCCGCTTTGACACGATACACATGTTTCCTCCGGCAAGTCTTCGATATGACTATATCGTAAACCGACCGGCGATTTCAGGGTTGCCACTTGCCCCTCCATGATTTTAGGGGGAAGCAGTCTTTTTTCAACCCACAGTGTACTGCTTAGTTTTACTACACATAAATTTCCACTGCTCCCGGGTCTCTAGGAAGACCGAATGGCGGATGCGACAATTGAAGACCGGATGGCCGATGCGACAAATTAAGGAGCCGACCTTGAGACATGCGCTGTTGCTGACGGCAACCCTTTGCACGATTTCGCCCGCACTCGCCGCGGACGATTGGACGAGCTATTCCAATTCGCGCTTCGGATATAGTGCAGCCGTGCCGCCCGGCTTCACGCTGGGCAAGGAGGCCGACAACGGCGACGGGGCGACCTTTCGCTCGGATGACGGGCGTTCCGAGCTTTCGCTCTACGGCACCATGCTCGAAACCGGCGAATTTGCCGGGGAGGCCCGAAAGCGCCTCGACGCGGACCGGGCGGCCGGATGGACGATCACCTATGACAAGGTGACGAACGGCTGGGCGAGCTATTCCGGCGCGCGATCGGCCGATATTCTCTATGTCCGCGGCATCGCTCTTTGCGACGGCAACGCCGCCTATTTTCACCTTCGCTACCCGCGCGACCGGTTGAAGACGTTCAACAGCGTCATCGGCCGGTTGGTGAAATCGTTGCGGCCGGCCGCGGGATGCGAACAGGCGCCGCAACAGGCTCCGGGTGCCGCGCAGCACTGACAGCCACCGTTAGATTTCCGAGGTCAGGCCGAAGCGCTGCTGATGCAGGTGAGCACGGCGGAATAGTGCACGGCAGACGCGATGACCACGAAGCCGTGCCAGATGGCGTTCTGGAAACGCAGCTTTTCCCAGACATGGAAGATGACGCCGCAGGAGTAGAGGATCCCGCCGATCACGATGAGGATCAGCGTCGTCTCCGTCAGTTGCGACAGGAGCGGACCGGCGGCGAACACGCCGCTCCAGCCCATGGCGAGATACATGAGGATCGCCACCTTGTCGAAGCGACCCGGAAAGACGCATTTGATCAGCACCCCGACAAAGGCGATCGTCCAGATGCCGATCAGCAGGCCGAACAGACAGGGATCGTCCCAGCCGCGCTGCAAAAAAGGCGTATAGGTGGCGGCGATCAGCACGAAGATCGACGAATGGTCGACGCGCCGCAGGACCAGTTTGGTGCGCGATATCGGATAGAGATTGTAGAGGAAGGAGATCGAGAGCGTCACCACCAGCCCGGCGCCGTAGATCCACGCGGCAGCCAACTGGCCGGACGTACTCCAGACCGTGGCGTAGAAGATCATCGCCGTGACGCCGATCAGGGCAAAGGCGAGACCGACCCCGTGGACCACGCCGTCGGCAATCAGTTCAGAACGATCGTAGTTCCATTTGATGCCCTTGATTTCCACCAGAGCCCCTCGACACTTCGTCCGGCTTCACGATGTTGCCGGCACATCACCCACCATGATGACCGATATCGCGCCGCCACACTGCGTGGCAGTCCTGCCAATGTGCCATAGACAGCAGCGTCGAAACAGAGCCGGAGGATCAAACTTTGCGACAGATCGACATTTCACCGGAGGGTGTGCTGAAGATCAGAGCTTGCCGGCTGCGGCGATAATCTCGGCCGCGGTCGGGAAAACGCCGATGCTGTTTGGCCCGTCCTGCGCCTCGATTTGCGCCCAGCCGACAATGCCCTGCGCATTCACCAGGAAGTGGCCGACCAGTTGCGTGCCGTGGTTTGCGAAAATCTTCTTGTCGGCTTCGTCGAGCTCGAATCCGTCCTTCGCATTGAGGACGGTGTTGGCTTCCATCGGCGGCACCGGCTCTGGCATTTCGCCGCCGGGATTGATGCGGGCGCCCGCGAAATCCGCCATTGTCGTCCGCAATGGCCATTCCGACCGCTCGCTGCTGCCATCGGGCAAGAACTCGACGCGTGGCACGCCGAAGGCCCGGTGCGTGCGGCAGTCCGGGTCGCACAGAAGCGTCACCGGCGTCGGCTGGTAGCGGAAATAGAGGCGCGCGCGCTCGAGCGGCGTATTGATGACGGCCAGCGTCTCGACGCCCATGGCCTGCAGCGCGGGCTGCAGGCTGGAAAGCTGTCCGACCTGACGCCGGCAGAAGGGGCAGTGCAGGCCGCGATAGAAGCCGATGAGGAACGGCCGGCCCAGCAGGCTGGCGAGAGAGGCCAAACCCTCGCGATTGGCGGCGGGAAGCACGAATGCGGGCGCGGCCTCTCCCGGCTGCAGCGGGCGGATTCGGTCTGTCATGAAAACATTCCTTCGCTCTGACGCTCCGATTGGCGACGGCGCTGAACGCCGGCAGCGCCTCGATCCCCACTGTACCGGAGATCGCGCTTTCACACTATCGGATCATGTGCCCGAGGTGCCGAACGGCCAATTCACCCGGGCGCAGTAAGCCGCGCCCGGCAATCCCGGTTCAGCGATCGATCAGCACGGCGCATTTGCAGTGGCTGGCGACGCGGCTTGCGGTCGAGCCAATGAAGTAGTCGATCAGGCCCGGCCGGTGCGAGGCGATGATGACCAGGTCAGCCTCCATCTCCTCCGCAAAGGCGTTGATGACACCGGCTGCGCCGCCGACGCGGATTTCGACGCGGCCCTTGACGCCGTGCTTCTGCTTGAGCTCCATCAGCGTGTTCATCGCATGCTTGCGGGATGCCTCGACCATTTCCAGCGGAAAGTCGACAATCATGTAGCCCTGCGCATAGGCATTCAGATCCTCGACGACATTCAGGAGAATGATTTCGCCGCCCTCGTCCAGCAGCGACTTGGCGCGCTCCAGCACCGTTTCGCCATGCTCCAGCTGGTCCATGGCGATCGGGACGATGATTCTCGAATACATGACTGTCCTCCCTCGGGTTCGCCGCGCCGGTGGAGAGGCAGGATATCCCGCCTCCCGGGCCATTGTTTTCACCGACCCTCGCTGCCTGGCGCGAATAATTAGAATATAGGTGTGTCTGGGAAAAAGTCACAACCGGGCATGCGGTCGCAGGCGATTGTCAACAGGGCGAGAACGGTACTTCCTCAATACGCCACCTTTCGTGGACGCCGCAGGCGCGCCATATAATCTCCCAGGAGTTTCAGAGGGGAACGCGCCATGGCCGGCTTCGACAGACGCACCTTCATCAAGCTGTCGGCGACAGCGCTGGCAACGGGAACCGCCGCAGCCCCAACCAGGGCAGAAAGCACGACAATGACAGAGCACGCCGCAACACACGCCGTCCGCATGCCGGCCTATATCGATCACTCGCATCTGGTGGTTCGCGACCTGCCGATGGTATCGTCATGGTATCAGCAAATCATGGGCCTGACGCCGATGGACAAGACGGCGAGCGGCGAGACGCTCGGCGTTGCCGGGCGACCGCTTCTGACGCTGACGACGCAGGGTAATGCCACCGTTGCGCCGCGTAATGCGCCGGGCCTGTTCCACACGGCCTTCCTGGTTCCTGATCGCGCCGAACTTGGCCGCTGGCTCGCCCATATCGCCCACAACAACGTGCCGCTGCAGGGCGCATCCGACCATCTGGTGAGCGAGGCGATCTATCTCGGGGACCCCGAGGGCAACGGCATCGAAGTCTATCGCGACCGGCCGCGGCAGGAATGGAACTATATCGAGGACGGCATGGTGAAGATGGCGACGCTGCCGCTTGACCTGCAGGCGCTCTACGACGAGGCGCCGAAGGACACATGGGGCGGCATGGCGGACGGCACGGCGATCGGCCATATCCACCTGCAGGTCTCCGACATTCCGCAGGCCAATGCCTTCTTCCGCGACGTGCTTGGGCTCGACCTGATGGCGACCTACCCCGGCGCCAGCTTCTTCGCCTCGGGCAAGTATCACCACCATGTCGCCGCCAATATCTGGAATTCGCGCGGCGCGCCGAAACGGCAGGGCACCATGACCGGCCTTGCGGATTACACCGTGCATTTCAACGACCCGGCCAAGCTCGAGACGGCGATCACCAGGCTCGACGCGCTGGAAATCCCAGTGACACGCACCGGCGCCGCCGCCTCGCTCGTCGACCCTTGGGGCATCGGGCTGAAGCTGGTGGCCTGACGGCCAAATCTCAGTGCGTCGCGCCGGAGCCGCCGACGGCGACGATCGCAAAGGGCTGGCCCTTCACCGGAATTGTCGCCGTTTGCTGAAGGCTGTCGGTCGCGATCATCCGCACCAGGCCATGGCGGGGTCGGTGATGGCGATGCGATCGCCGGCAACCGCGAGCCGCGGACGCGGGTCACGCCAATGTCCATCCTTGCTGTAGGGTTCGGTGACGGTTGCCGAACGGGTGATCTTGCCGCTGACGACATCCAGCAGATGGAGCTTGCCGTCCTCGGTCAGGATATAGGCGCTTCGGGCATCGGCCGGGTCCAGAATGAAGTCGACGCGCCGGGTCGCAAGTTCAACGAGGCGGTAGGGTCTGTCGCTATCGGGGTCGATCAGCACGACCTTGTCCTCGCCGTAGTTGCCGAGAAAGAATTGCATCGACTTGCCGCCGAGCAAGGTGGAAACCTTGCCTTCCGGCAGGTCGTCGCCATAGGCCAGCATCGCAAGCTTCGGCCCGTCGATCCCGGCCGGGCGGGCGACGAGAACTCCCTCCTCGCAGCCGAAGGCGACGAGACGCGCCGAGGTTGCTTCGCCATGCAGGCCCATGCAGGCGGCAACATCGCCACGCTGCTTGCCTGACCGGTCGAGGATGCGCAGGCCAAGCCGTGGCGGCAGTTCGTCCGGCTTGGCCTCGGCGCTCATGTCGGGGACGGAAACGAGGACGTTGCCGCCCATCGGCACGGCCACGCCATGGTGCGGCGCGGTGGTGTCCAGGCTTGCAATCTCGGCCTTGCCTTCGATCAGCGCGCTCTCGCGCATCAGGTCCGTCTTGCCGCCCCGATCGTAGAAAATCGCCACGTCGTCTCCGTGGGTCACCACATGGCCCGGCTTCTTTCCGTTGATCGCGCCCGCCAGCAACTTCGGCTCGGTGACGTCGATATCGCGGTGCTCGCCATGGTCCGAGAGGGCGATGCCGGTCGATATCACGTTGACAATGTCCTTATCCCCCTGAACGGCGAAGACCGTTTTGCCGCTGTCGCTGGCGGATAGCGCGGCAAAGCCGCTGATATCGAACCGTGCAAGTTCGCGGCCGCTTTCGGCATCGAGCGCCCGCACGACCGGTTGCGTGTGATCGGCAACGAAGAGCCGCCATGTCTCCTTGCTGTCGTCGGCGAATGTCGGAAGGGGGGAAAGCGCCGTTACCGCCGCGACCGCCGCAGCCTGCATCGGCTTGCCAAGCTGGATCCGCATCAAAATCTCCTGCGCGAGTTAATGTAATAACGTTACACTTCTCCTGTTATAAAGTTACACATGCATTGTCCAGCCACAAAATTCCGGCCGGCGATCCGATGTCGCCGCGTGCCCCAATCGCGAGCGACGAGGCTCAGGACGGCATTGATAAACGTGCTGGCGCGCTTCGCGCATCCGTCCTCGGAAGGCGCATAGCACGCACGTGCAGCGGCGATACGCCAAAGGGCCGGATAATTTCAGGTCGAATCACGGTACCCGACTGCATCGGGAGTACCCCTCTGCCCTGCTGGGCATCTCCCCCTCAAGGCAGGGCAATCACCCACGGAGTGAATGCGATTGCGGCGAGCCCCCTCTTCTCCCCCGCGGGGAGAAGTGCCGAGCGCATGCGAGGCGATGAGGGGTCTTCGGCGATCTCGGCGCCAGCCGCCCCCTCATCCGGCGCTTCGCGCCACCTTCTCCCCGGCGGGGAGAAGAGGGAGCGAGACCCAAATTCCTGCCCGGCAGGCAGAGGGGATGAGACTACCGTATCGTGTGCCGTAAGGTCGAATGCCGCTCACCCTTTTCGGCACCTAACGGCCGCAGGCCGCCGCCCGTCCGAGCAGGAAGGTTCTTTCGCGCTCGTTGCGCGTGAGCGCGGCAGCGCGCTCGAACTCTGCCCCGGCCTCCACCAGAAGGCCAGCGCGGAACAGGAAATCGCCTTTCGCCGCCGGCAGCAGCGCGTAGTCGCGCAAGGCACCCGCCTGCTCGATCTCGCTCAGGAGGGCAAGGCCGGCCTCGGGCCCGAAGGCCATGCTGTGGGCAACCGCCCGGTTGAGGTCGACCACCGGCGAGGGCATGACAGCTCGCAGCTTATCGTAGAGCGCGGCGATCCTCTGCCAATCCGTCTCCTCTGCCTTTTTCGCTCTTGCATGGCAGGCGGCGAGTGCGGCCTGCAGGGTATAGCGACCGCCCGCGCCGCCGAGCGCTTCGGCGCGCTCCAGCGCGGCAAGCCCCAGGCGGATCAACAGCTGGTCCCAGCGGGCGCGGTTCTGTTCGGTCAACGGAACCGGCGAGCCGTCCGGCGCAATTCGGGCGTTGAGGCGCGAGGCCTGGATTTCCATCAAGGCGAGAAGGCCGAAGACCTCTGGCTCGCCCGGCGCCAGACCGGCGAGGATGCGGCCAAGGCGCTGGGCCTCGGCGCAGAGCGCCGGACGGATCAGGTCTTCGCCGGAGGTCGCCGCATAGCCCTCGTTAAAGATCAGGTAGATGACCTCGAGCACCGAGGCGAGACGTTCTTCCCGCTCCGGCCCGCGCGGGACTTCGTAGGTCAGGCCGGCCTTGCCGAGCGTCTTCTTGGCCCGAACGATGCGCTGGGCGATGGTCGCTTCACTGGTGAGGAAGGCACGGGCGATCTCGTCGGTCGTCAGCCCGCCGATCAGGCGCAGCGTCAGCGCCGCGCGCGCCTCGGGCGAGAGCACCGGGTGGCAGGCGGTGAAGATCAGGCCGAGCAGCTCATCGCCAAGGTCGTCATCCATGGCCGCCTCGATGTCCGCGACGGGGTCGGCACCTTCGTCTTCCAGATCGCGGCCGATCTCGGCGTGCTTGCGCGCCAGCATCTTGCTGCGGCGGAAGCCGTCGATGGCCCGGCGCTTGGCAGCGGCCATCAGCCAGGCGCCCGGGTTTTTCGGCACCCCGGTTTTCGGCCATTCGGACAGGGCTGCCACCAGGGCGTCCTGGGCCAGGTCTTCGGCGAGGTTCACGTCCCGCACCATTCGCACGAGGCCCGCGATGAGCCTTGCCTGTTCGATCCGGAACACGGTCTCGATGGTCTGGTGGATTTCCGTCGCCGCCATGCTTCCCGCTTACGGGAGGTGTAAGGGCCACGTCAAGCGGCAGGGCGACAGGTCGATTCGATCTCGCACGACGCGACAGCGGCCGTCTCACCCCCCTCTGCCCTAGGGCTATGGCTATGGAGCGAAGACGATTTCGCCAAACTCCCTCTTCTTCCCCGCGGGGAGAAGTGCCGAGCGTATGCGAGGCGATGAGGGGGTTTTCTCGGCGCCAGCCGCCCCCTCATCCGGCCCTTCGGGCCACCTTCTCCCCGCCGGGGAGAAGAGGGAGCAAGCCGCCGGCTCTAGTGGCCGGCCAGCTTCTGGCGCTGACGCTCCTCCTGCTCGGCGAGTTCCGGCGTCAGGGCATCGCCGAAGTCGGCGGCCTCGAATACCTGGCGGATCTCGAGTTCGCTCGGGCCCGGCATCGGATTGGGGCAGCGCTTGGCCCACTCCACCGCTTCGGCCATGTCCTTCACTTCCCAGATCCAGAAGCCGGCGACCAGTTCACGGGTCTCGGCGAAGGGGCCGTCGATCACGGTGCGGCTGGGACCGTCGAATGCGATACGCTTGCCTTTCGACGAGGGATGCAGCCCCTCGCCCGCCAGCATGACGCCGGCATTGATCAGTTCCTCGTTGAACTTGACCATCGCCTCCATAAGCTCGGTCGAGGGCATGATCCCCGCTTCGCTCTCCTTCGTCGCCTTTACCATGACTATGACACGCATCGTCTTTCTCCTCTCGTTGACGGAGGCCACATCGACCTTCCTCTTCCTACGACGAACGAGTGCCGGCACAATCGACATGCCGGCGAGATTTTTCGTGAAAAAGTTTCAGGTCGTCGTCCCCGGGGCGTCGGGCTGAGACTGGCGGTCTTAAACCCCCGCGTCAGCCCAGTCGCATTGGAAGGCCAGCACGGGCTTCGCAAATCCTTTCAGCCGCCGGCGGGTCGCGTGACCGAAGAAATCGGCGGTGCCGTACTCTCGAAAAATGTTCTCCGACACCAGAATCTGGTCGCTGGAGGCCGCAGCGCACAATCGAGCGGCAAGCTGCACGGTGGAGCCGAACAGGTCGCGGCTGTCCTCGATCGGCTCGCCGCAATCCAGTCCGATGCGAACATGAATGGGCTCAGAGTTGCCGAGGTTGTAGCGTTTGAATTCCTGCTGAATGGCCACAGCGCAATCGACAGCCGCGGATGTCGCGGCGAACGTCGCCATGATGCCGTCGCCGGTGTGCTTCACCTCGCGGCCCGAGGAATGGCCAAGACATCTGCGCACGATGGCATCATGCGCCCTGACCAGTTCGGTCGCCATGCGGTCGCCGAGCCGCGACGTCATTGCGGTCGAGCCGACGATGTCGGTGAACAGGATTGCCCGATGGCCGCAATCCATTTCGCCCGAGGATTGCCCCGGGGCCCGCTCAGGGTCCTGTATCCGGCCGAGAAACGCCTCGACTGCCGACAACGCGACCTCGACAATCTCGCCGGCGATGTAGCCATGCGCCTCGCGGTGCACGCATTGGGCCGTTTCCGCGTCGGGCGCATCCACGAGGCAAAACACGGTTCCACGTTGCTGGTCGAACCAGTAGGTCAGGAACTTGACCCCATACCGATCCTGTATCTCGATATCCCTGCGGTGCGCCTCGGCGGCGTCGGCCGCGGTGATTGCCGAAAAGTCGTGCCTGTCCATGAATATAGCCATATGCGCCTCCTGCTCTGAAGCCTCAGCCCACAAGGAAGGTTTCATTCTACGACCTGGACGCAGCCCGGTCCACCTTTCGGGCGGTTTGTGAGGCCGGCGCCTTCCCAGCGCGGCAACACAAATGCATGAGGGGAGGACGTTGCCATCCTCCCCTCACCCTTGCCGTTTGCCTGCTCGCCGCCGCTCAGGCCGCGTAACGGGTGCGTTGCTGCGGTTGTGAATGCGATACGCGGCTCTGCTCCTCCAGATTGAAGCGGGCTAGCAGGGTCTGGAGCTGACGGCTTTCTTCGGCGAGCGTCTCGCTGGCAGCCGTCGTCTCCTCGACCATGGCGGCGTTCTTCTGCGTCATCTGGTCCATGTGGTTGACGGAGGTGTTGATTTCGGCAAGCGCGGTCGACTGTTCGCGCGCCGCCGTGGCGATGCTTTCGACGTGGTCGTTGACGCGCAGGACGAGCTGCTCGATTTCCAGAAGCGCATCGCCTGTCGCCCGGACGAGCGAGACGCCGCCTTCCACTTCCGAGGCAGACGCGCTGATCAGCGTCTTGATCTCCTTGGCGGCATTGGCCGAGCGCTGCGCCAGTTCGCGCACTTCCTGGGCTACGACGGCGAAGCCGCGGCCAGCCTCGCCTGCGCGGGCCGCCTCGACACCGGCGTTGAGGGCAAGCAGGTTGGTCTGGAAGGCGATCTCGTCGATGACGCCGATGATCTGGCTGATCCGGCTCGACGAGCCCTCGATGCGGCTCATGGCGCTGACGGCATCGCGGACGATCGCGCCCGACTTGCCGGCGCTCTCCTTCGTCTCCCGCACCATGTCGCGGGCTTCGTTGGCGCGCAAGGAGGAGGCGCGGACGGTGGCGGTGATCTCGTCCAATGCGGCGGCGGTTTCCTCGAGCGCGGCGGCCTGCTGCTCGGTGCGCTTGGAGAGGTCGTTGGCGGCGGAGCTCAGTTCGGCGGAGCTTTCCTTGATGGTGCCGGCAGCACCGCGCACATTCTGCATGGTCGAGCGCAGCGTCACCATCGTGGAATTGACGTTCTGCTGCAGCTCGGCGAAGGCGCCCTGGAACTGGCCCTCCATGCTCTGCGACAGATCGGCGTCGGCAAGGGCGGCAATGACGCGGCGCACTTCCGCGACGGCGCTGTCGATGCTGTCGACCAGTTCGTTGACGCTGCCGGCGAAGCGGTTGAGATCGTCGTTCTGGTAATCCTTGCCGATGCGGCCGGTGAAATCGCCGGCGACGGCGGCCGCGACGACGGCGCTGATGCTCGATTGCAGATCGCTGCTCAGCGCATGGAGGGCCGCTTCCTGCGCCTTCATGTCGCGCATCGCCAGCGCATTGCGGCGGAACACTTCGACGGCACGGGCCATTTCGCCGATCTCGTCCCTGCGTTCGGCGTCCGTGCCGGTGCTGTCGAGGTTGCCCTCGGCAAGGCGGCTCATGGCGGCCGTCAGAGCGCGAACCGGTGCAGCAATCCCCCGGCGCGCGACGAGAAGGCTCGCCACTGCGCCGAGCACGATGCAGGCTGCGGCCGATGCGATGGCGATAACCAATGCCAGCGACGAGGACTGAAGGGCGTCGGCGCGGGCAGTCGCAAGCGCCCCGCCCGAATAGGTGCTGTATTCCTTGACGGCGCTGGTGACGGTCTTCTGCGCGGCGAGCGCCTTGTCGAGGCCGGCCTTGATCGCGGCTGCGTCCTTGCCGTTCTTCTCGGCGACATCGACCATGGCGCGGATTTCGCCAAAATAGGTCTCGAGCGTCGCGCGGATCGTCTGCAGTTGCTTGAGTTCCGTTGCATCGGCTGCCGCTTCGATCTTCGGCAGGCGCTCGAGCATTTCCTTGGCGCGCTTTTCGGTTTCCGCGCGGAAATCGGCCGCCTTTTCCGGCTGGGCGGCAAGCTGGTAGGTCATGCGGCTGATGGCGATGATGTCGACGCGCAGGTCCATCGCCTCGCGAGCGACTTCCTCCTTGTAGCCAACCGATACGATCGCCGATTCGAGCGCCGAAATCCCCCGCGCTCCGACAAAGGCGATGACCAGCGAAGAGAGCCCCATGACGAACACGACAAGGCCGATCTTCTGGAGAATGGAGAGATTGCGAAACGTCATGACGAAACTCCGGCGGGAGCGATTTCCCGCAAGCTGAACGAAAATGGGGGGTCAAGGCATGATGCCTCTGGCAGGGCGCAGAAAGGGAACATCGCGCGCTGCGGTGCAATCTGAAGGAATTGCGCTAACGTACGGTTAAAGCTCTTCTATGTGAGCCGCTGGCCGGCCGACCGGAACGGTCACAATATACGACAATCTTGGGAATACCCCCTCTGTCACTTCGTGACATCTCCCCCCTCAAGGGGGGAGATCGGGCGCAAGAGGCCAGCCCACGCCAATCTCCCCCCTTGAGGGGGAGATGCCGGCAGGGCAGAGGGGGGTGAAAAGGCCACATGCGTGATAAACACGACCTCCCGCAACGGGCGACGCGCGACTTTGTTCGGGCTGTCTGCGCTATCGCGCGAGCTTTTTCCTTGAACCTTGGGCACCCGGCCTCTATCTCCGGTCTACACCCCTCGCATTTTTCCCGGAGTCATCCTTGTCCATATTCAACCACCTGCCCGCTGCTCCCGTCGCTCCGAAAAAGCCGGTGACCGATACCCGCCATGGCATCACCCGGACGGACGACTATGCCTGGCTGCGTGCCGACAACTGGCAGGCGATGTTCAAGGATCCATCGATCCTCGATCCGGAAATCCGCAAGCACCTGGAAGCCGAGAACGCCTACATGAAGGCGGCGATGGCCGATACCGAGGCGCTGCAGAAGCAGTTGTTTGCCGAGATGAAGGGCCGCATCAAGGAAGATGACAGTTCCGTGCCGGTGAAGGACGGGCCTTTCGCCTACGGCACCTTCTTCGTCACCGGCGGCGAACAGCCGCGTTATTTCCGCATCCCCCGCGATGGCGGCGCACGCACCGTTCTGCTCGACGGCGACAAGGAAGGCGCCGGCAAGGCCTATTTCCGGCTTGCCGGCATCGACCACACGAGCGACCACAGCCGCGGCCTCTGGGGCTATGACGACAAGGGTTCGGAATATTACACGCTGCGCGTCCGTGATCTCTCAACCGGCGAGGACCTTGAAGACATCATCGAAAACACCGGCGGCGGCGGCGCCTGGGCGCCGGACGGCAAGAGCTTCTTCTACACCGTGCTCGACGACAACCACCGGCCTTCAAAAATCTTCCACCACATCGTCGGCACGCCGCAGAGCGACGACCGGCTGGTCTACGAGGAGGAGGATCCGGGTTTCTTCATGGGCGTTGGCGGTTCGATGCTCGACGACTTCATTTACATCGACATCCACGACCACGAGACCAGCGAATATCTGCTGATCCCGACGAGCGACCTCAACGCGACGCCGCAAATGGTCTCGGCGCGCGAAACGGGGCTCGAATATTCCATGACCGAGGGCGGCGATGTCTTCTACATCCTGACCAATGCCGACGGCGCCAAGGATTTCAAGATCATGCAGACGCCGGTTGACAAACCGGGCCGCGAAAACTGGACCGACGTCGTGCCGCACACGCCGGGCCGGCTGATCATCAGCCACATGGCCTTTGCCCGCCATCTCGTCTGGCTGGAGCGGGAAAACGGCCTGCCGCAGATCAAGATCCGCGACCGCAGGAGCGGCGAGGAACACGCGATCGCCTTTGCCGAGGAAGCCTACTCGCTTGGCCTCTCCGGTGCCGGCGAATACGACACCGACGTCATCCGCTTCTCCTATTCGTCGATGACGACGCCGAGCCAGCTCTACGACTACGACATGGCGACGCGCGAGCGCACGCTCCTGAAGACGCAGGAAGTGCCCTCCGGCCACAATATCGACGACTACGTCACCCGCCGCGTCATGGCGCCATCCTGGGATGGTGCGGAGGTGCCCGTGACCCTGCTCTATCGCAAGGATACGCCGCTCGACGGCTCGGCCCCCTGCCTGCTCTACGGCTACGGCGCCTATGGCATCAGCATTCCGGCCGGTTTCAACACCAACTGCCTGTCGCTCGCCGACCGCGGCTTCGTCTATGCCATCGCCCATATCCGCGGCGGCAAGGACAAGGGCTTCCAGTGGTACGAAGACGGCAAGATGGAGAAGAAGACCAATACTTTCAATGACTTCATCGCGGCGGCCGACTATTTGAATCAACAGAAGTTCACCTCTTACCCAAACATCGTCGCCGAGGGCGGTTCGGCCGGCGGCATGCTGATGGGCGCGATCGCCAACATGGCGCCGGAGAAGTTCAAGGGCATCATCGCCGCCGTCCCCTTCGTCGATGTCTTGAACACCATGCTCGACGACACGCTGCCGCTCACCCCGCCGGAATGGCCGGAATGGGGCAACCCGATCGAGAGCAGGGCAGCCTACGAGCGCATGGCAGCCTACAGCCCCTATGACAACGTTGCGGAAAAGCCCTACCCGGCCATCCTGGCGCTCGGCGGCCTCACCGACCCGCGCGTCACCTATTGGGAACCAGCCAAATGGGTGGCCAAGCTGCGCGAGAAGACCACCGGCTCCGAGCCGATCCTGATGAAGACCAATATGGACGCCGGCCACGGCGGCGCCTCGGGGCGCTTCCAGCGGCTGGAGGAGATCGCCTTCGAATATGCGTTCGCGATCAAGGTGGCGGGGAAGATGTGAGGGGGCGAAGGGCGGCCGCCGCGCACGACCCGACACCCCTGCACACCCAACTCCGGGAGGAACCATGCCCGTCCATATCGCTCTTCTGCGCGCCATCAATGTCGGCGGAACCGGCAAGCTTGCCATGGCCGACCTCAAGGCGGTCTGTGAGAAGGCCGGCTTCTCGGACGTGAAAACCTATATCCAGAGCGGCAATGTGCTGTTCCGCTCGGACCTCGCCGCCGCTAATGCCGCGAAAGTTCTGGATATGGCACTCGCCGAGATGATGGGCAAGGCGCCGGGTGTGATGGTGCGCAGCCGCAGCCAACTGGAAAAGATCGCCAAGAACAATCCCTTCCCTGACGCCAAGCCGAACTACCTGATGGTCAACTTCCTGCCGGAGAAAGCGCCTGCCGATGCGCTCGACAATCTCGTCGCGCCCGACGGCGAGGAGGTGCATGTCGCCGGCCACGAGATCTACGTGCATTATCCGAACGGCTCGGGCCGCTCGAAACTGAAGCTGCCAGCGCTGATGCCTGCGACATCGCGCAATCTCAATACCGTGCGCAAATTGGCAGAGCTTGCCGCGGAGATGGAGGCCGGCTGAGCCTTCACGCGTGCTGGCCACGCGAATTGGCGCCGGCATCAACGATGACGGCCGCTTCGCCCCACCGCCTGCGGATTATTTTCGACACACCTAATGAATTAAGCCGAGCGCTCGTGCTATAGTCTGGCTTTAGAACCAGATGGGAAGCACGGGTACGTGGGTGAGCCCCAGGTGGAACGCAGGTTGGCGGCTATTATGGCTGCCGACGTCATGGGCTTCAGCCGGCTGATGGGAGCCGATGAAGCCGGGACGGCGCGTGCGCTGCGCGTCCACCGGGAGGCTATGTCGCCGATCATCACGGAACACGGCGGTCGGATCGTAAAGACCATCGGCGACGGCGTGTTATTGGAGTTTCCGTCAGTCGTCGCCGCGGTCTCGTGCGCAGCCGCCATCCAGAGGTTGATGGCCGAGCGAAATGCCGTGGCGCCCGCCGATCAGCGGATGCTGTTTCGTGTCGGCATCAATCTCGGCGACGTCCTGATCGAGGGCGACGACATCCTGGGCGACGGTGTCAATGTGGCGGCCCGGCTGGAGGAGATTTCCGAAGCCGGCGGCATCTGTATCTCGGAAGACGTGCACCGACAGATCGACGGCAAGGTCGATCTCAACTTTGTCGATATGGGGGTGCAGCACCTCAAGAATATCGCGCGCCCGCTGCGAACCTACCGGGCGTATCTCGATCAGATCATGCCGTCGCGAGCGCCCGTGCTCGCGCTGCCGGACCGGCCATCGATCGCCGTACTGCCGTTTGGCAACATGAGCAGCGATCCGGCACAGGACTATTTCGGCGACGGCATCGTCGAAGAGATCATCATCGGCCTGTCGCGCATTCGTTGGCTCTTCGTCATCGCGCGCAATTCCAGCTTCACCTACAAGGGGCGTGCCGTCGACGTGAAGCACGTCGGGCGCGAATTGGGCGTGCGCTATGTGCTCGAGGGCAGCGTGCGCAGGGCGGCCAACCGGGTGCGCATCTCTGCCGAACTTGTCGAGGCCGCCACGGGCATGCACATTTGGGCGGATCGCTTCGAGGGGGGGATTGAAGACATTTTCGAGCTTCAGGACCATGTAACCGCAAACGTGGTCGGCGCCATCGGCCCGAAACTCGAGCAGGCTGAAATCGAGCGGGCCAAGCGCAAGCCCACCGAGAATCTCGACGCCTATGATTACTTCCTGCGCGGCATGGCAGCCCTGCATCGCTGGAGCCGCGAGGCCAACAACGAGGCTCTGCGGCTGTTTTACCGCGCCATCGAGCTCGACCCGGAATTTGCCGCAGCCTACGGCATGGCGGCCCGCTGCTATTCGCAGCGCAAGGCAAGTGGCTGGATGGTCGACCGCGCGCACGAGACTGCCGAGACCGAGCGGCTGGCCCGCCGGGCCGCGGCTTTGGGCAAGGATGACGCAGTGGCGCTCTCCACCGCCGGCATCGCCTTTACCTATGTTCTCGGCGCACTCGACCATGGCGCTGACTTGTTGCAGCGTGCTCTTGCACTCAATCCCAATTGGGCCCCAACATGGCTGTTCAGCGGTTGGGCCGGGATTTGGCGTGGCGAACCGGAGGTGGCACTCGATCATCTCGCGCGGGCCATGCGCCTGAACCCGCAGGACCCCCAGATGTTCAATGCGCAAGCCGCAATGGCCGCCGCCTACTTCTTTGCCGGCCGATATGACGACGCGTCGGCGTGGGCACGCGCGGCCATTCGCGAGCAGCCGGTCCACTTCATCGCAACCTGCGTCGCTGCAGCAAGCCATGCGCTGGCCGGACAAGCTGAGGAGGCAGCGGAGGCGATGACGCGATTGCGTCAGCTCGATCCCGACTTCCGCCTGTCGAGTCTCAGCGATCTCTTCCCGATCCGGCGACCGGAGGATAGAGCGCGGTGGGCCGATGGCCTGCGAAATGCAGGCCTGCCACCGTGACGGCTCACGTCACACGAGCCCTCTCACGCGTGCTGGCCCGGCTGGAACAGCAATTTCACGAAGCTGCGGAACACGAGAATCTGGCCCGGTAGGCTTTGCGGCTCCTTCAGTGCCTTCGACAGCACGATGCCGCCTTCGATCACCGTCGAGACCATGTCGGCGAGCTGGTCCACGTCGAACTGCTCGCGCGGCGTGTAGACGGCGAAAATCTCATCGAACATGCCGCGGAAGCGGCGCCTCCAGGTCAACGCCGCCTGGCGGTTGATCTCCTGAATTTCCCTGTCGAAGAGCCGCTCGTAATAGCAGATGGTCGCAACCAGGCAGCCCGGATGGCCGTTAGGCAGGTCGGACAACAATTCCGACAAAAGCTTCAGCCCGAGGAGAAAGGATTGCAGCGGATCGTCCATCAGGTCGCGCGCGCGGCTAAAGATTTCGTCGTAGATCCGCTCGTCGTTTTCGATGTAGCGGTTCAGCAGCGCCTTGGCGAGCTCGTTCTTGTCGCGGAAATGGTAGAAGAAACCGCTCTTGGTGATGCCGGTCTCGGCGATCAGTTCCTCGATCGACGTGCCGCCGAAGCCCTTCTGCAAAACCGCGGCCTCAGCCACATCAAGGATGCGGGTACGCGTCTCCTCGCCCTTGCGCATGTGCTCTCCTGTACCGCCGGTACGGTTTTGCCTGGGCGACGATGGAAACGATTTTTCGCCCCGCCGCCCACCCTGCCCAAAAACATTTGATATTGCTGAATTTTTTATAATCTCTCGCCAGTATACCGCAAGTCCTCTATTTTAGCAGGAGATAAAACGGCAAGAATCCTCGCACCTGGCGACGCCTTTCGACGCTGCCGCCAACGACAAGGGAGGATGAAGACCGTGAGCAAATACAGACACGACCTGCCGCACCTGAAGGGTGGCATATTCCTGGCCGACGGCGGCATGGAAACAACGCTTATCTTCCACGAGGGCGCCGACCTGCCGCATTTCGCGGCTTTCGTCCTTCTGGCCGACCAAGCCGGGCGGAAGCAACTGAAGGACTATTACACCCGCTACCTCGATATTGCCGCAAGCGGAAAAAGCGGTTTCGTACTGGATACCGCAACATGGAGAGCCAATCCGGATTGGGGTGACAAGCTCGGCTACAGCGCTGAAGCACTTAAGGCAGCCAACGAGGATGCCGTCGAGCTCCTCAGCGAACTTCGCGCCGAGTACGAACGGCCGGGTATGGCGATCATCATCAACGGCGCGATCGGCCCGCGCGGAGACGGCTACAAGGCTGGCAAGATGGATGCCGACGAGGCGGAGGCCTATCACGCAACCCAGATCGACACCTTTGCCGGCACCGATGCAGACATGATCACAGCGCTTACGCTGACCAGCATCGACGAGGCGGTCGGCATCGCCCGCGCTGCCAGGCGGATGGAGATGCCGTGCGCGATTTCCTTTACGGTCGAAACGGACGGCAATCTTGTCACCGGCAGGACGCTGAGGCAGGCGATCGAGGCGGTGGATGCCGCGACCGCCGCCTATCCGCTCTACTACATGATCAATTGCGCCCATCCGAGCCATTTCGACGATGTCGTCGCAGGCGACGGGGCGTGGCTGAAACGGATCGGCGGTATCCGCGCCAATGCCTCGAAGATGAGCCATCAGGAACTCGACGAAAGCGAGACGCTGGATGCCGGCGATCCCGCCGACCTCGGCCGGCGCTACCGGCAACTCACGCGCCACATGCCGCAACTCAGGGTCCTCGGGGGCTGCTGCGGCACCGATCACCGGCATGTGGCTGCCATCTGCGAAGCCTGCTTTTCAGACAATCGATTGAGCGCCTGACGTTGAATTTCCCCTTCGATCCGGTGGATCGAAGGGCGAAAACTGGTCAGGAGCGATATGCATCCCGTGGCGGCGGCCAGCATTGCCCCGGCGTCACGAGCGCAATCTCAGGTTGCTTTGCTTAATCATGACCACTATCCTCATGATTGTGAATCCAGACAATCCTAACGAATTGCTTAATTCTTTACACATTAGCGATGCGTAATGTTTTTCTTCATTGCCAGTCCAAATAGAGGGGGTAGCTATGCGGTGGCCATTGAAGACATGCATCGATCATTTCCTCGATGACGAATCCGGTAATTTCGCCACTCTTACCGCCATCGCATTCGTTCCGGTCATCGGAACCGCCGCGATGGTGATCGACCTTGGAGCCGCCTACGTCGAAGCAACGAAACTGCAGGCGGCGCTCGACAGCACGGCCCTTTCGGCAGTCCGATCCTTCGGGGAAGGGTCCAGCGAAGAAGAAGCGACCAAGCAAGCAAGCGCGGTGTTCTTCGGCAATTTTACCGTTCCGCAAAATTCCGAGCCGCTGCCCGAGGAAGACGAGCTGTCGAGTTTCAGCCTGTCACTCGCGCATGGCGCGCTCGAGGACACGGCAACGGCGGCCTACGGGTTTAGCTACAAACCCATGTTTCTGGAGCGGCTTCCCTTCGAAATCAGCAAGCGCGCCATTGCCGCCCGGGTGCCGGGAACAGAGGCGTGCATTCTTGCCCTTCACTCGACAAAATACCGGGCCTTCGAAGTCAGCGGCAGCGCCAATATCGATATGAGCGGCTGTACCATCACCGCCAACTCCACCGATGGGCAGGCGATTTATGTCGGCGGCTCGGGCAGCCTGAAGGCCGAATGCCTGTATTCTGCGGGAGGCATATCGATCGACCCCGCTGCCGTGCAACTGGCCTGTCCGGCTCCGCACGAGAAATCGTCTCGGGTTCCGGATCCGTTCAAGTACAAAAAACTCCCGGCCGCGGGCGAGTGGGTAGACCTTTCCGGTTGCGGTCAAAACTTCGTCAACGGCGGCGGCGGCAACGGAGATTGCAATGGCACCGGCAAGACTCCGAAAAACAACGCCGATTACGTCGTCACCTTGAAGCCCGGGACCTACGGGAGCCTCGAGCTCAAGGGCGCAATCAAGCTGGAGCCCGGCAACTATCTCATAGATGGCGGCTCCCTGCAGTTGACCAGCCAATCGGTGGTGACCGGTTCCGGCGTCACGTTTTTCCTGCTCGACGATGCCAAGCTCGTCATTCACGGCGGTGCAACGTTCCACATCACGCCATCGCTCTCAGGAACCTGGGCCGGGTTTTCCATCGTCTCGGAGCATGGCAACACGGAACCAGCCGTGATCAACGGCAACAGCGCATCCTCGCTGACCGGGATCGTCTACATGCCGGACACGCAGGAGATCCAGTATTCCGGAAACGGTGCCACGGGCGGAGAATGCATTCGCCTGATCGCGCAGGAAATCACCCTTACCGGAAACAGCTATTTCAAGATGAACTGCGATCCGGAACTGGCAAACATGAAAATCAACAATCCCGGAGCGATCCGTCTCGTGCAATGACGTGGACGCCGCCATGCCGGCCCCTCGACAGCGCACAGCAATCTGCCCATGGATCGAAAGGGTTGCGACAATCTCCTCTTCTCCCCCCAGCGGGGAGAAGTGCCGAGCGTATGCGAGGCGATGAGGGGGTTTTTCGACCAGCTCTACGTCAGCCGCCCTCCAACGGCCTTCGGGCCACCTTCTCCCCGCCGGGGACAAGAGGCGAAAAGCCGACGCACGATATCGCCAGGGATCCATCGGCCAGCGGCGAGGGCCTTGCAATGCGGGCCCGCACGCACGATATCCGGCTGACCTTCAGCTTGCGAATGCGCTATCATCCGCAAGCCGATGACGGACACGGCTTCCGATGGAGATCAGGCGGCATGGACCATACCCAACCGAAATCGGAAACAACGACTGCGATTGCACCGATCCCGTTCGACAACAGCTATGCGCGGCTGCCGGCGCATTTTCTCGCGCGTGTCCATCCGACGCCGGTGGCGGAACCGTGGCTGATCAAGTTCAACCGGCCGCTGGCTGAAGAGCTCGGCCTCGATGCAGATACGCTGGAACGCGATGGCGCCCAGGTCTTTTCCGGCAACAGCGTTCCGCAAGGCGCCGAGCCGCTCGGCATGGCCTATGCCGGGCACCAGTTCGGCCAGTTCGTGCCGCTGCTCGGCGACGGGCGGGCGATCCTGCTTGGCGAAGTGATCGACAGGAACGGCGTGCGCCGTGACATCCAGCTGAAAGGCGCCGGCAAGACCCCCTACTCCCGCCGCGGTGACGGACGCGCCGCGCTCGGGCCGGTGCTGCGGGAATATATCGTCAGCGAGGCGATGCATGCGCTCGGCATTCCCTCAACCCGGGCATTGGCGGCCGTCGTCACCGGCGAGCCGGTCTACCGTGAACGCGTACTGCCCGGTGCCGTCTTCACCCGCGTCGCAGCCAGCCATATCCGCGTCGGCACCTTCCAGTTTCTTGCCGCGCGCGGCGATACCGAAGGTGTCAAGACGCTGGCGGACTACGTGATCGACAGGCACTACCCGCAGATCAAGGGACAGGAGCGCCCCTATCTGGCGCTGCTTGAGACGGTCGGGGGCGCCCAAGCGGCGCTGATTGCGCGCTGGCTTGGCGTCGGCTTCATCCATGGCGTGATGAACACCGACAATTGCGCCATCTCCGGCGAGACGATCGACTTCGGCCCTTGCGCCTTTCTGGACGCCTATGATCCGGCCAAGGTGTTCTCCTCGATCGACCAGGGCGGGCGCTATGCCTATGCCAGCCAGCCGGCGATCGGCCAGTGGAACCTGGCGCGGCTGGCCGAAACGCTGCTGCCGCTCCTCGACCCGGAGCCATCCGAAGCGGTCAATCTCGCCAACGACGTGATCGCCGGTTACGGTCCGCGCTTCCAGGCCCATTGGCTCGCCGGCATGAAAGCCAAGATCGGCCTGATCGGCGAAGAAGACGGCGACCTTGATCTTGTCCAGGGACTGCTGAGGCTGATGAAGGAAGGACAGGCGGATTTCACCCTGACCTTCCGGCGGTTAGCCGACGCGGCCGAGAGCGACACGGCAGAGCACGCCTTTGCTGCCGCCTTCTCCGACCCGGCGGCTGTCGCCCCCTGGCTTGCCGAATGGCGCGCCCGGCTGTCGCGCGAGGCACAAGCGCCGCACGACCGGGCACAGGCGATGCGGCTGGTCAACCCGGCCTACATTCCGCGCAACCACCGCATCGAACAGGCCATCCGCGCAGCCGAGGACGAGGGCGACTTCTCGCTGTTCGAGGCGCTGCTTTCCGTGCTTGCGAAACCTTATGAGGAGCAGCCCGGCTTTTCGGCCTACGCCGCGCCGCCGGCCCCCGCCGAGGAAGTGTTCCGCACGTTCTGCGGCACGTGATGACGAGCAGCCGGCGGGTGCCGGCGGCTCGCCTCAAAGCGCCTATTCCCAGGCCGTGCCTCCGGTTGCCGCGCAGCCATAAGGCGGCAGCTGAGCGCTGAAATTCGCCTTCAGCCGGGCGCAGCCCCATTTGCGCAGCGGCTCCGGCATGCGGCTGTTGAGCTCAATGCCCACCTCGTCCAGCGGATCGCTGGTATTGGTGACATAGATCCACCAGCGCCCACCGATGACGCAGAGGCCGGCAACAACCGCAACCAGGAGAGCAAACAGCAGTCTCTTCATATCAGCCTCGTTGTGAATCACGACGCAGATGATCTACTGCATAGCCTTGAAAAGCGGAATCGATTTGAGACGTTATGCAGGCCTTTGAAAGTGCTACAGCGCCCTTTGCGCGTTCGGCGCCGGGCTATTTCGGATCTCGGCCAAAGTCCTTTCGCAATTCGCCCTTTGCCTCCTCGAGAACCTTCCTTTGCTTGCGGGGCAGGTTCCTGCCGGCGCGGTTGATGTAGAAATTCAGCATCGACATGGCAGATCGAAACGGGTTGGATTTGCGCCGGTCGCTCGCCTCGGCCGAATGTTTGAGGGATCGCGCGATTTCCTCCGGGTCATGGGAGCGGAACACATCCTTTTCCAGATCCATGGCATTGCTGGTCTCGGTCACATGCCGCGACCATTTCCGGTGCTTCTTTTTCGGCATTGTCGGCTCCATCGATCGTTTCGAAGAAAAACCCGCAAGCGCGCTGCCTGGTTCCGTCCATACCCGTCAGGCCATCCCGGCGATCAACTTGCCGACCTCGGCAAAGACAGGCTCGAGTTCCTTCACCGGCTTTGGCGCTTCGGCGATATAGACGGAAGCCAGGATCGTCTGGCCCTTGGGCGGACGCATGAAGCCGACATCGCCCGCTTCCCCATGGCCGCTGGTGCCGGTCTTCTCGCCGATCGTCCAGTTGGCGGGAAGCCCTGCCCTCAGCCGCCGGTCGCCCGTCCGGTTGGCGACGAGCCAGGCGGCGAACTGGTCGCGGGAGGACGGCGACAGCACGTCTTCGAGCAGCAGTTTTCCAAGAGTGCGCATCATCGCCGCCGGTGTCGTCGTATCGCGCGGATCGCCGGGCTTTGCCTCGTTGAGGGCGGGCTCGGTGCGGTCGAGCCGCGTCGTCTCGTCGCCGATCGAGCGCAGCCAGGCCGTCAGACCGTCCGGTCCGCCAAAACTTGCCAGAATGAGGTTGGCGGCGGCATTGTCGCTGTAGGTGACGGCGGCATCGCAGAGTTCACCGACCGTCATCGTGCCGCCGACGTGTTTTTCGGCGACCGGCGAATGGGCGTGAAGATCCGCCTTCGAGACGACAATGCGCCGGCCGAGCTTTTCCTCACCCTTGTCGACACGCGCCAGCACGAAGGCAGCGGCAAGCGCCTTGAAGGTCGAGCACATGGCGAACCGTTCGTCCTGCCGGCGACCGAAGGAGACGTTGCTCCTGGTATCGAGGACGCAAACGCCGAGGCGGCCGCCGGTGCGCTTTTCGAGCGCGGCAAGCTGTTTCTCGATGTCTTTCCCGGCGGAAAAGGCCGGACCGGCACCGAGGCTGGCGATGGGCAGAAGCAGGCTGGAGCCGAGGATGAAGGAGCGGCGTTTGAACGTGATCGACATGCGGCGGGTTCTCCCATGATGAATCCGGAAACGACAGCAAACCTTTGATAAGAAAAACGAATATTAGCCGTTCATCCATAGCATGGCGCTGTCGCTGCAATTACCGGTATGCAGCGAATGTGGCTGCTCTTTGCTGGAAAGATGGCGTCCCGCAATCTTGTTTCGACCACAAGAATTAACGGTGGCACGATTTCCGGTTGACAAAATTCCCGAAAAGGCGAAATTGCCCGCCATGATCAGAACCGCAAACATCGCCCGCTGGTATTTTACGCTGCTCCCATAGGTGCGGCTGACTGATCTCGTTCAACAAGCCGCCATCAGGCGGCTTTTGTTTTGGACGGCACCTGATGGCGGCAAGCCATTCAGGAGCCTCGACATGCTGCAGACCGCAATCCCGACACTTCATGCCCATCCGGCCACCCGCGCGCCGATGGTGACGATCCGCGCCGCCAAGAGCCGCGATCTCGCCGAACTTCGCGAAATGATTGCCGAGCTTGCCGCCCATCACGGCGACACCGCTGCCGTCACCCCGGAGCACCTGGAACGCGACCTGTTCGGCCGCACGCCGTGGATCACCGCACTGGTTGCCGAAGCCGGCGGCGAACTGATCGGCTACACCATTCTCGTGCCGCTCTACCGCGCCCAGCAGGGCGCCCGCGGCATGGAGTTGCACCAGCTCTACGTCCGCCCGGCTCATCGCGGCACCGGCATCGGCCGCCACCTCGTCGGAAAGGCCCGCGAACAGGCCCGCATGGCCGGCGCGACCTACCTCTCCGTCAGCGCTGCTACGGGCAATTTCCAGGCACACCGGTTCTACGAATCGGAAAACTTCACGCCCGGCCCGGTGACCGGCATGCGCTATCTGCAGGCGCTGGCGTGAAGCGGCGCGCACCGGCATGCGATTTCCGGCGCAGTTGCTCGCTCCCAGGAATAACAGCGTTGATTTATACACATTGATGTGTATAAATCAACGCATGCCTGAGCTCCGATGTCATCACCGCGCTGAGAAAAGACGGCTGGTTCGAGGTGGCGAGAAAAGGCAGTCATATCCAGTTCAAGCATGCGGACAAGCCGGGTCGCGTTACGGTCCCTCATCCCAAGCGCGACATTCCCATCGGAACGCTCAAAAGCATCGAAAAGCAAGCCGGCCTGAAACTGAGGTAGCTCCATGCGCCATTATATCGGACTGATCCATAAGGACACTGACAGCGACTACGGCGTGTCTTTCCCCGATTTCCCAGGTGTGATTTCTGCGGGGGCCGATCTTGACGAAGCACGGCGCATGGCGGAGGAGGCTCTGGCATTACATCTCGAAGGCCTCATCGAGGACGGACTACCGATTGTGGAACCTTCCAGCCTCGAAGCCGTGATGGCTGACCCGGACAATAGAAGGGGTGTCGCTATCCTCGTCGCGTTCAAGCCAGACGCGAAGAAGGCGGTGCGCGTGAACGTGACGTTACCGGAAGAAGTGCTACGACAGATCGACCGTTTCGCCGAAGCGAACGGGCTGACACGATCCGGCTTTATCGCGCGCGCCGCGCTTCATGAGATCAACCGCAGCGACGCAGCCTGAGGGGAAACGGGCATTTCCCCGGCTGTAAAGCCGTTCCGAAATTTTCAGCCATTCCCTATGCGGCGCAGGAATTCTCTGGCGGCTCGAAAACTTTCTACTTCTGCGCCGAGAGAGAACCTCACGCGCGACCCCGTTGGCTTCAACCACGGTACAGCCGGCAGCGATGAGCAGACCTTCTATATCCGCCCACTCCACGGTGCCTGAAACAGGATCCCTGAAAACCGCAGCGAGGGTCTTCCTGTGTCTGCTGTTCATCGCGGCATCAAAGTTATGCTAGCAAAAAAATGCAAGCGTTGCGCTACTCCCGCGTCGGTACCGCCTTCAGATAGGCGGCGATCGCCTCGCGGTCGCCTGCCGGCAGTCTGGCGAGGTTCTTCTGCACCTCGACCATCGAGCCACCGACCGAATCGAAATCGGGCGTGAAGCCGGTCTCGAGATAGGTGACGATATCGCTCTCGCTCCATGCGCCGATGCTCTTCGAGCCCGGGGTGATGTTGGGAATGCGGCCTTCGCCTTCCGGGTTTGGCGCACCGGCCAGCCATCGGTCGGCCTCGAAGCCGCCGAGGGTGTTGCGCGGGGTGTGGCATTCGCCGCAGTGACCGGGGCCTTCGACCAGATATTGGCCGCGGGCGAGCTTCGGATTGCCGGTGTCGACCGTCACGCGCGGCTTGTCGGTGAAGAACAGGAGCTTCCAGGCGCCGAGAACCAGGCGGAGGTCGTAGGGAAACGGCAGATCATGCGGCGGCGCAACATTGGTGCTTTTCGGCAGGGTCTTCAGGAAGCCCCAGAGGTCATTGACGTCCTTGGACGTCAGCCGGGCATAGGAGCCATAGGGAAAGGAGGGGTAGAGATGTTCACCGTTCCGGCCGACGCCGCGCGTCATCGCATCGCCGAATTCAGCGAGCGTCCAGCTGCCGATACCGGCCGATTCATCCGGCGAAATATTGGGAACATGGAAGGTGCCGAACGGGCTCTTCAGCGGCAGCCCGCCGGTCAGCACCAGCCTGGCGTCGCCTTCCGATTTCGACGTCGCGTGACAACTGGTGCAGCCGCCCGCCCAGAAGACCTGCTCGCCGTTGGCGAGATCCGGTTCGCCGAGCCCCTCCCAATGGGAGACCGGCCACGGCTCGGGCTTGGTCAGGAACCAGGCGACGCCACCGGCCATCGCGCCGAACAGCACCACCGCCGACACCAGCTTGCGAACCCGTGCGCCCATCCGCGCCATCCTCCCGCCTTCTTGCAAAACATGACAGCGCCGCTTTCTCCCTCTTCTCCCCCGCGGGGAGAAGTGCCGAGCGCATGCAAGGCGATGAGGGGGCGTCCGGCACAAGACTGGCGCTTCGCGCACCCCCTCATCTGCCCTTCGGGCATCTTCTCCCCGCCGGGGAGAAGAGGGAGACTGCCGCCTCCTTCGTTCACAGATCCAAATGCGATAGCCCAGCCGTTGCGGGAAATGTCACAATCAAGACTCTCGTGCACCGGCACGGCACGGCATCGAACCATTTCTAGCTGGAAACGACCCGCCGCCTCATTTCTTGAGGCGGTAGGTCTCGTGACAGCCGCCGCAATTCTTGCCGATCACGCCGAGCGCTGCACCGACACCGGCCTGGTCGGCGGGAAGCTGGGCGAGTGTCGCGTCGACATCAGCGCCAAGCTTGGCTGCCTTGGCCTTGAAGTCGTCCATGTTCTCCCAGATCTTCGGGCTGGCTTCCGATTCCATTCCGGTTTCCGAACCGGGCGGGAACTGATCGGGGAAGGCTTTGGTGTTTTTGCTGATCGTTTCCAGCGACGCCTTGACGACGGCGCTGTCATAGGGTTTTTCGCCCTTGGCGATGGCCACGAGTGCGCCCGTCGATTGGCCGACCCCCTTCATCAGCGCCTGGCGGACCACTTGCGGTTCGTCTGCTGCCGTAACGGCGCCAGCGACGCCGGCAATGCAGGCGATGGCGGTTGCGAAAAGCACGGCTCTCAATTTCATGAAATTCTCCCTGTCCGACATGGCCGTCACAGTGACCGGTGCGACCATTCCTCTCGATGCGCCGGCATGATTGCATTTTGCGTTCACGAGGGAAGTAACTTTTTTTTGAGATCGAGTTTATGAGCAACCGCCGCAACAGACTGAATTAACGGGAGTTTGTAACTCCAGTTTCCGTGGTGCAGCCTTCACGCAACGGACGTCCAGCCCTGCCAGGCGGTCAATGCGGCGACGACGATCAGCACCACGCCTGCCGCCTTGCCGACCAGCGCCGTCGCCCGCGGGCTGGCGATGAGCACGTCGCGGCTGCGCCCGGCGGCAAGCGCAAGGCTGCCATAGACAGTGAGTTGGGTGACCGAGATCATGATCGCCATGATCAGCGCCTGCGACCAAAGGGGGCCAAACTGCGGCTTCAGAAATTGCGGATAGACGGCCAGCATGAACAGGTAGGCTTTGGGATTGAGGATGCTGGTCAAGGCGCCACGGCGAAAGCTCGTCCAGAGCGACAGCCGGGCGCCCGGCTCGACCGAGGCGATGGCGATGCTGCTTCTCACAAGGGAAAGGCCGATCCAGGCGATATAGGCGGCCCCAAGCAGCAGCAGCAGGTTGAAGAGTTGCGGCACCATGTGCAAAAGCAGGCCGACGCCAAGCGCCGCATAGAGCGTATGGAACACGCCGCCCGCCATGATGCCCGCCGTCGCCGTCAAGCCGGACGCCCGGCCGCCCGTCAAAGCATTGGCCATGACGAAGACCATGTCCATGCCCGGCACAATGATGATGCCGAAGAGAAGGGTGAAGAAGAGCCAGAGATTTTCCGCGTAGGTCATGTCAGTTGTCCGTCTATCCAGAGATGTGCGCAGTGAACGCAGCGTTTGTTTTTCAAACACTTGAGGACGTGGTATAGCGTCGCCCAACTGACAGGGTTCTGTCAGGAGCGTTTCGCGCAACGAGGAAAACCATGCGCAAGGCATCGCGACTGTTCGAGATCATCCAGATCCTGCGGCTGGCGACAAAACCGGTGACGGCAGCGCAGATCGCCGAAAGCCTCGAAGTCACCGTCCGTTCGATCTACCGCGACATTGCAGCGCTGCAGGCGATGCGGGTGCCGATCGAGGGCGGGCGCGGCATCGGCTACATTCTCCGACCCGGCTTCGACCTGCCGCCGCTGATGTTTTCGATCGAGGAGACGGAGGCGATCGTGCTGGCCCTCGCGCTCCTCGAGCGCACCGGCGACGAGGAACTGAAGGACGCCGCCAAGCGCGTCAGCCAGAAGATCGCCGGCGCCCTGCCCGCACCGCTCAGGCCGCCCATGCGCTCCAAGGCTCTGCATGCCTGGGGGACGATCGCGCCGCCGCCCTCAGGGCTCGACCTCGCCCTGGCGCGCCGGGCGATCCGTGACGAGCAGAAACTGCTGATCGACTATCGCGACGAGCGCGAGAGGCCAAGCCAGCGCACGATCCGGCCGCTGGCGCTGATCTATTATTCGGCGACCGCGGTCGTGGTTGCCTGGTGCGAACTGCGCACCGCCATCCGCAACTTCCGCGCCGACCGGGTGGAGCGTTGCGAGGCGACCGACAGCCATTTTCGCGGCGAAGGCGACGGCTTGCGGGATCTGTGGATCAGGGGATGGCAGGTGAACGGGATGGCGCCAACAGGGTTGGATGCTGCAGAATCACGGATCGGATAGGCCATCCGTCGATGGATCCTCGGGTCAAGCCCGAGGATGACGGAGGGGAGGAATCCGGCGTGGAAAATCGGATATCTCCGAGGTCGGGGTGGCTGCTTTTGGTGGATCCCCCCGAAAGGTCGTCATCCTCGGGCTTGACCCGAGGATCCACTCCCAGGGCGGCGCGCACGCCGGCGCCGAACCGGTAGTTCTGGTTCGATTGCCCCGTCAGTGCATCATCGCCAGCGCGGCGGTGAAGAAATCCTCGCCGCCGAAGTTTCCTGACTTCAGCGCCAGCAGCATGTCGCCTTGAGCATTTCCGACCGTGCGCAGAACAGGCACGCCGGGGGCGATTTCCGGGCCGATCAGGAAGGCTGGAATGGCGAGCCTGTCGACCGCAGCACCGGAGGTTTCGCCGCCGGCGACGACCAGGCGCCGCACGCCCCGTGCCACCAGTTCGGCGGCGATGATCGAGGTTGCGGTTTCGATCGCGTGGCCGGAGGCGTCGCGTCCGTATTGCGCTTGCAGCCGGGACACGGTTTCAGGTGCCGCACTCGCGGCGACGACAACGGGGCCGGCGGAAATGCGGTCTCCCGCCCAGGAAATCGCCCTGGCAATCTCGTCGGGACCGGCAAGCAGTTTTTCCGGGTCGAGCCGCAGGACGGGCATCGACCGTTCGGCGACCTCAAGCTGTTGTAACGTTGCCCTGGAGCAGCTGCCGGCAACGATGGCCGAAAGCCCGCCGACGGGGCGAATGGCGTCCGCCGTCGTCGCCACCGCGGACGATACCCGGCCGGAGCGGACGAGTGCACGGGCAAGGCCAAGCCCGAGACCCGATGCGCCGGTGGACACCGGCGTTTCGAGCGCGATCGCGCCGAGTGTCTCCAGATCGCGTTCGAAGACCGCATCGGCTATCGCGGACCTGACACCCGCCGCGCGCAGGGCCTCGAGCCGGGCTCTGACCGCATCGGCTCCCGCCCCGATCGACGCCAGATCGACAAGCCCGACTTCGCCACGCGACTGTCTCGCCATCACCCGAACGAGATTGGCGTCGTGCATCGGATTGAGCGGGTGATCCTTGAGCGGGCTTTCGTTCAGCGGCTGCCCGCCGACGAAGAGGTGGCCGAGATACACGGTGCGGCCCGTTTCCGGAAAGGCTGGCGTCACCAGCACAAGCCCGCCGCCCGCGGCCTCGCTCAATGCCTCGGTGACCGGACCGATATTGCCGGCATCGGTGGAATCGAAGGTCGAACAGATCTTGTACAGCACATGCGCCGCGCCGCGCCCACGCAGCCACCGTTCGGCCTTGGTCGCCGCCGCCACGGCGTCGGCGGCCGCGACCGAGCGGATCTTCAGGGAAACGACAACCGCGTCGACGTCCGGCAGCGAGAGCGACGGATCGGGGATTCCGACCGTCTGCACCGTGCGCAGGCCGTTCTTCGTCAGCGTGTTAGCGAGATCGGACGCGCCCGTATAATCGTCAGCGATTGATCCGAGCAATATAGCCATCGTCTAGCTCCGTGCAAAAGGTCTGAACCAGCCAAGGCCGTCCAGCGTGTGGCCGCGCGGGATGTATTCGCAGCCGATGAAACCGTCATAACCAAGGCGGTCGATTTCCTTAAACAGGTAGGGATAGTTGAGCTCCTCCCCATCCGGCTCGTTGCGTGACGGCACGCTGGCGATCTGTATATGACCGGTGATCGGCATGAGGCGGCGCAAGGCCATCGTCACGTCACCATGAATGATCTGGCGGTGATAGATGTCGAACTGCAGCTTAAGGTTCGGCAGGCCGAGGTCTGCGATCAGTTTTTCGGCCGCACCGAAATCATTGAGGAAATATCCCGGCATGTTTCGCCCGTTGATCGGCTCAAGCAGGAGGTCGATGCCCTTTTCCGCAAGCCGACCGGCAGCGTGGGCGACGGAGCGGCGGTAGGATGAGGCCGCATCCTCGTCATGGGGATCGGCAAGACCGGCCATGAGATGCAACCGCCTGACGCCGGTCGCTGCCGCATAATCCAGCGCCCGCTCGACATCCGACGTCAATGCGTCGAACCGTCCGGGAAGCGCCGCGATGCCCCGCTCGCCTCCTGCCCAGTCGCCCGGCGGCAGGTTGAACAAGGCCTGCTGCAGATTGTTGCGGGCAAGCCGCTCGGCGATTGCCTCCGGCGGGGCTTCATAGGGAAAGAGATATTCGACGGCGGCAAAGCCGGCATCGGCCGCGGCGTCGAAGCGGTCGAGGAACGGCCATTCGTTGAACATCATCGTCAGGTTGGCAGCGAAAACCGGCATGGTGGCGTTCCTTTACTGCTTCTCCGGCTCTTTGGCCGCACCGGGCAACTGGGCGCCCGAGAGTTGGGCGTAGAGGCGCGCCAGCGAGGAATCGTCGTCACGACCCATGCCGGCACCCGACGCGGCGAGATACATCTGCAGGGCAGCGGCCGCCAGCGGCACCGGATAGCGCTCCGAACGGGCCATGTCCTGGACGATGCCAAGATCCTTGACGAAAATCTCGATGCTGCTCAAGGGAGTATAGTCTCCGGCCAGCACATGCGGCACGCGGTTTTCGAACATCCATGAATTGCCGGCAGAGGCGGTGATCACCTCATAGACCTTGTCGAGGTCGAGGCCTTGCCTGGCGGCAAACGTGATCGCCTCGCAGGCAGCCGCGATGTGCACGCCAGCCAGAAGCTGGTTGATCATCTTGAAGGCGGCGCCGGTTCCGGCCGCGTCGCCGAGCTCGTAGACCTTGCCGGCCATGGCGTCGAGACCTGGGCGGGCGGTGTCGAACGCCTGCTTGGAGCCGGATGCCATGATCGTCAGTGCGCCGCTCGCCGCCTTGGCGGCGCCACCCGAAATCGGTGCGTCGAGATAATGCAGGCCGAGAGCCTCCGTCCGTTGGGACAGGTCGCGGGCGACAGCCGGATCCATGGTTGCCGAGGAGATGAAGACGGCTCCGGGCTTCATCGTGGCCGCGACGCCCTCGGGGCCGAACAGCACTGCCTCGGTCTGCGCGCCGTTGACGACGACGGAGACGACAATGTCGGCGTCCCTTGCCGCGGCGGCGGGTGTGGCTGCGCCGCGTCCGCCGTCGGCGATGAAGCGATCCACCGCCGCGGGCGTGATGTCATATCCGACGACGTTAAGACCGGCGCGCTTCATCGACCGGGCCATTCCAAGGCCCATGGAACCAAGACCGATGACGGCCGCGACGACGGCGGGGCCGGAGTTTTCAGCAAGCGGTGACATGGCGATTTTCTCCAGTCTTGTCAGGGAAGAGCCGCCCCTCCGGATGTGGCCACCCGGAGGGGTCGATGTCTAGAGCATGATGCCGAAAAGTGTAAGCGGTTTTCGGACGACATCATGCTCTACTTCTTTGATTCTAGAGCGGATTCAGATTTTAGGTCAATTCGACCTAAAATCATCCGGCTCTAGCGATTGACGGTTTTTGCCGGCACCGTCAACACGGCCAGCGAGCCGATCACCAGCGCTGCGGCCAGCAGATACATGCCGGCGCTATTGGTGCCGGTGAAGTCCTTCAGATAGCCGACGAGGAACGGCCCGAGGAAGCCGGCAAGATTTCCGACCGAATTGATCCAGGCGATCCCGGCCGCGGCGCCCGTACCGGCGAGAAAGGCGGTCGGAAGCGACCAGAACAGCGGCGCGCAACTGATGGCGCCCGCAGCGGCCAGCGAGAGGCAGACGATCGAAACCGTCGTGCTCGTTGCCATGGTCGCCGCGACAAAGCCACCGGCGGCGATGAGCGCCGGGATGACGAGGTGCCACCGCCGTTCGCGCAGCCGGTCGGCGGAGCGTCCGAGCCCCAGCATGGCGACGAAGGTGCAGATGTAGGGGATCGCGGAAATCAGGCCGATGTTCAGGTTTCCGGTGACGCCGGAGGCCTTGACGATCGACGGCATCCAGAAATTCAGGCCGTATTGTCCAAGCACGAAGCAGAAATAGATCAGGCACATCAGCCAGACCCGGCGGTCCGTCAGGGTTGCGGCAATGCTGTGGGGGCTCGAGACCTTGGCCCGGTTTTCGGCTTCGATATTGGCCGTCAGAACGGCCTTTTCGTCTTCGTCCAGCCATTTCGCGGCCCGGATGTTATCGTTGAGGTAGAAGAAGGTGGCGACGCCGAAAAGGATGGCCGGGATGGCCTCGATCAGGAACATCCACTGCCAGCCGGAAAGACCGTGCGTGCCGTGGAAACTATCCATCAGGAGGCCAGAAAGCGGATTGCCGAAAATGGCGGATATCGGGATGGCCGACATGAACGTGGTGATGATCCGCGCGCGGCGATGGGCCGGATACCAGGCGGTCAGGTACAAGATGATGCCGGGGAAAAATCCGGCCTCGGCAACGCCCAGCAGGAAACGAAGGACATAAAAGACGGTTTCCGACGAGGTGAACATGAAGGCGGCGGAAATGATGCCCCAGGTGATCATGATGCGGGCGATCCACACACGCGCACCGACCTTGTTCATGATGACGTTGCTCGGCACTTCAAACAGAAAATAGCCGATGAAGAAAATGCCTGCGCCGATGCCGTAGGCGGCTTCCGAGAGGCCGAGCTCGCTCGACATCTGCAGCTTGGCGAAGCCGACATTGACGCGATCGAGATAGGCAACCACGTAGCACAGCATCAAAAAGGGAACGATTCTCCAGAATACCTTGCCATAGGCACGGTCTTCCACCGCCTGGACGGCGTACGCGCCATCGACGGGCGCCTGCGTTTGCAGCGTCATGATTTTCTCCTCCAAAGAGTTGCCGCGGTCTCTGTCGGTTCCTCCCGCGGCACGCCAAGCCATCATTTGGCAGCGCTGCCATTTTCTTTACTGCATTTTGGCAGCGCTGCCAACACGAAATTGGTAGCGCTGCCAAAAAAATCTTGCTTCTTGGCGGCAGTGGTGAAAAATGGTGGCTGCGCGGAGATCTTCGGGTGGACATGCCGCTACCCGAGGCGGCCGCCGACAGCCTGGATCGAAGTTGTGACGATGGAATTGAAACATCAGGCGACGGTAACGCTTGCCGAGGTTGCAGATGCAGCAGGCGTCGGCGAGAGCACGGTTTCGCGCGTGCTGCGCAACCACGGTTCGTTTTCCGGCAAGACGCGGGACCGGGTGATGGCCGCCGTCGAGCGGCTCGGCTATGTGCCGAACCGGATTGCAGGAACGCTCGCCTCCACGGCTTCGCGCCTTGTCGCCTTCGTCATTCCCTCGCTGTCAAACATCGTCTTTCCCGATGTGCTGCGCGGCGCCAGCGCCGTTCTGGAGGAAAACCGGTACCAGGCGGTTTTCTCCGTCACCGACTATGATCCGACAAAGGAGGAAGCGCTCGCCGCCGCGATGCTCGCCTGGCGGCCGGCGGCGGTGATGCTGGCGGGATACGAGCACACCGAGGGTACGGTGAAGATGCTGCGAGCGAGCGGTTGCCGGATCGTGGAAATGCTCGACGTCGACGGCGATGCGCTTGATCTGGCGGTCGGCTTCTCGAACGGCGCGGCCGGACGCGAAAGCGCAGCGTTCCTGCTCAAGCGGGGCTATCGCCGGATGGGCTATGTCGGCCACGACCTCACCCGCGACACCCGCGCCGGCAAGCGCTTTGCCGGCTTTTGCGAAACACTCGCAACGGGCGGCGCGCCCCTCGCCGACCGCGAAATTCTTGCCGGGGCATCATCGGTGGAGAACGGCAGGCTGGGGCTGGAGCGGTTGCTTGCCCGCACCCCCGACCTCGATGCGGTTTATTTCTCCAACGACGACATGGCGCTCGGCGGTTATTTCCACTGTCTGGCGCGGGGCATCCCGATCCCCGGACAGCTTGCCATCTTCGGCTATAACGGGCTGGATATCGGTCGTGCGACGCCGCAGCCGCTGTCGACCATCCGCACGCCGCGCGTGGCGACCGGTCAGGTGGCCGCACAGCTTGTCGTCACCAATGCGCCACCCCAGGTGGTCGATCTCGGCTTCGAACTGATCGAAGGGGCCACCGCCTGACACCGGAGTTGTGTAAAAACAAGAAGATGGAGAGGTTCAGGGATTCTAGCGGCACAGGACACGACAAGACCGCGAATGAGGCCGTTCTGCCCCTCACCCTAACCCTCTCCCCGCAGGCGGGGAGAGGGGACGTCCCCGGCTTAACTGCTGGAGAATGGCGATGCGGGTGCGGCAAGCTTCCTTCTCCCCGTGCACGGGGAGAAGGTGCCCGGCAGGGCGGATGAGGGGCCATGACGACAGCCGGCCACTGTCGTGTACTGTGAACTGAACCGCGCTCATACTGGAGGAAAAATCATGTCCGACGCGCGCCTGCGTGAGGAAATCTGCCGCTACGGCCGCTCGCTGTTCGAGCGCGGGCTGACGCCCGGTTCGTCGGGCAACATATCGCTGCGGCTGGAGGACGGCGGCTGGCTGGTCACGCCGACCAACGCCTCGCTCGGCTTCCTCGACCCGGCCCGCATCTCACGGCTGGATGCCGAAGGCCGGCTCCTTGCCGGCGACAAGCCGACCAAGGAAATTCCGCTTCATACCGCGCTTTACGACACACGCGGCAGCGCCCGCGCCATCGTCCATCTGCACTCCACCCACGCGGTGGCGCTGACCATGCTGCCGGAGATCGATCCGCGCGCCGCCCTGCCCCCGATGACGCCCTATTATCTCATGCGTGCCGGCGAAACCGCACTGGTGCCCTATTACCGTCCCGGCGATCCGGCAGTGGCTGACGCGATCCGCGGGCTGGCGGGGAAATATTCGTCGGTGCTCCTGGCCAATCACGGGCCGGTCGTCGCCGGCGACAGCCTGGAGGCGGCGGTTTTCGCGACCGAGGAACTGGAGGAGACGGCGAAGCTCTATCTCTTGCTGCGCAATCTCAACCCCCGTTATCTCAGCCCGGCGCAGGTGAGCGATCTCGTCAAGACCTTCGGCCTCGACCTGCCCTCGCATCACGACCACGACCACGATTGAACCAGCTGCTGCGTAATTCCTCAAAGCAGAATCCTTTTGAGACAGGGTTATCGCCCACGGAGCCAAGGCGGTGACGGCAAGCTCCCTCTTCTCCCCCGCGGGGAGAAGTGCCGAGCGCATGCGAGGCGATGAGGGGGTTTCTCGGCAATCTCGGCACAAGCCGCCCCCTCATCCGGCGCTTCGCGCCACCTTCTCCCCGCCGGGGAGAAGAGGGAGAAAGCCGCAAAAGGCGGACAGTCATTCCTTCACCGCGCCGGTCATGGACGACACGTAATAATCGACGAAGAAGGAATAGAGGATCACCACCGGCAGCGAGCCGAACAGCGCGCCCGCCATCAGCGCGCCCCATTCGAACACGTCGCCGCGCACCAACTCGGTCAGCACGCCCACGGGCACGGTCTTGTTTTCGGAGGACTGGATGAAGGTCAGCGCATAGATGAACTCGTTCCAGGACAGCGTGAAGGCGAAGATGCCGGCCGAAATCAGCCCGGGGACGGCAAGCGGCAGGATGATCTTGGTCAGGATCTGCCAGCGCGTCGCGCCGTCCACCAGCGCGCTTTCCTCGAGTTCGAACGGGATCGACCGGAAATAGCCCATCAACAGCCAGGTGCAGAAGGGAATGAGGAAGGTCGGATAGGTAAAGATCAGCGCCAGCCTGGAATCGTAGATACCGAACTTGAAGACGATGAAAGCCAACGGAATGAACAGGATCGACGGCGGCACGAGATAGGCGAGAAAGATCAGCAGTCCCACCGGCCGCGAGCCCGAGAACCGCACCCGCTCGATCGCGTAGGCCGCAAAGACGGATGCCGCCAGCGACAGGAATGTCGAGCAGGTCGCCACCAGCATCGTGTTCCACAGCCAGCCCGGATAGGAAGTCTCGAACAGCAGGTACTTGATATGATCGAGCGTCGGGCCGACCACCCAGAAGGGGCTGTAATTGGTATAGTCGGTCAGCTGCGAATTCGGCTTGATCGCGGTGATCGCCATCCAGTAGAACGGAAAGAGCAGGACGAAGACGAACACCGCCATCGGCAGATAAACCATCACGATCCTGCGCGGCAGGCGGTTGAGATAGGTCATGCCCTGTACATCGTCGGTCAGAACGGCCTCTTCGGATTTCACGGTCATCGTCATTCTCCCCAATCAATCCTGGCCGCCCTGCTGCCATTTGCGGCGTTGCAGGCCGAAGAAGCTGAACATGATGGCAGCAAGCAGGAAGGGGATCATCGCAACCGCGATCGCGGCCCCCTCGCCCAACTGTCCGCCGGGAATGCCGCGCTGGAAGGAGAGCGTCGCCATCAGATGCGTCGCATTCACCGGCCCGCCCTTGGTAAGCACGTAGATGAGCTGGAAGTCGGTAAACGTGAACAGCACCGAAAAGGTCATGACCACGGCAATGATCGGCGTCAGCATCGGCAGCGTGACGTAGCGAAAGCGTTGCCAGCTCGTCGCGCCGTCCAGCGACGCTGCCTCCTGCAGCGAGACCGGGATGGTCTGCAAGCCGGCGAGCAGCGAGATGGCGACGAAGGGAATGCCGCGCCAGACATTGGCAGCGATCACCGAGGCACGGGCATTTTCCGGGTCGCCCAGGAAGTTTATCGGGCTGTCGATCACGCCGAGCTGCATCAGCGACCAGGAGAGGATCGAGAACTGCGAATCGTAGATCCACCAGAAGGCCAGCGCCGAGAGCACGGTCGGAACGACCCAGGGCAAGAGCACGATCGCCCGGAAGAAGGATTTGAACGGCAGGTTCTCGTTCAACAGCAGCGCCAGCCAGAGCCCGAAGACGAACTTCAGCACCGAAGCGACGATCGTGTAGAGAAGCGTGTTGAAGACCGAGAGCCAGAAGACCGAGTCCTCGGCCAGGAAGACATAGTTCTCGAGCCCGATGAACACCCCGTCACGGCCGATGCGCGTATCGGTGAAGCCGAGCCAGACGCCCAGACCAAGCGGATAGGTCAGGAAGCACACAAGGAAAACCGCGGCCGGCAGCATGAACAGGAAACCGATCATGTTCCTGTTCTGCATGAGCGAAGCCATCGCCGAAGGCGGCTTCCTGGACGACACGCTGGACATCGGACATCTCCCTTAGAACGAATTGCGCAATGCGTAGCGGCGGGCCATCGCCGCCGATACTCTGTCTTGGCGTTTCTGCGGTTCCACTGCCTACGACGGTGGCCGCCTTACCCCCTCTGCTGCCGGGCATCTCCCCCTCAAGGGGAGAGATTGGCGTGGGGCTGGCCTCTCGCTCCCGATCTCCCCCCTTGAGGGGGAGATGTCACGAAGTGACAGAGGGGGTATTCCGGTGCTGTCACGTACTGCGCCCTGAAAGCTCCTAGACCCTGTAGTAGCGGTTGGCCCGGCGCTCGGCCTCGACAACCGCCTCTTCCGGTGTCATCTGCCCCGTGACCGCGGAGGCAAACATGTCGACCAGCACATAGTCGGCCATCACGCCGGCGGACGCATAGCCGAGCGGGCCGGCATAGCCGTTGGGACGCAGCGTTTCGGAGGCGCGCGCATAGGGCGCGTGGATCGGGTCGGACGTCCAGACCGGATTGTCGGCGAAAGCCTTGAGGGGCTGGCAGCAATAGGCACTGGAGCCCGTGATCCAGGCATTCATCTGGTCGGCCTCCATCATGAACTTGATATAGGCCTTGGCCGCTTCCGGATATTTCGTGTGGTTGAACAAGAGCAGCGAGCTCGTCTGATGCAGTTCGACGCTCTGGCCGACCGGTCCGATCGGGAAGTTGGTGGTGCGGATGTCGGCCGCGAGTTCCGCAGTCGCCGGATCCTTCTTCGACGCATAGTAAAGCGAGACGCCGTTTGCCGTCAGCGACACCTGGCCGGCCAGAAAGGCGCGGTTGTTGTTGATGTCGAGCCAGCTCTCGGTGCCCGGAATGAAGGTCTCGTACAACGCCTTGGCGTAGTTGATCGCCTTCAGCGTCTCGGGGCTGTTGATGACGACCTTGCCGCCCTCGTCGACCATCTTGCCGCCATGGCTCCAGAGCAGCCAGTGGGCATAGTTGTTGCCGTCGCCGACGGCCTTGCCGTGCGGGAAACCGGCCGGTGTTCCCTTGGCCTTCATGGCCTTGCAGAGCTCGAGGAACCCGTCCGTGTCCTTCGGAAACTCGCTGAACCCGGCCGCCTTCATGTGGCTGTCACGGTAGCAGACAGCGTTGCCGATGGCGGTCAGCGGCATGGCGATGAACTTGTCTCCGCGCGTCGCATAACCCTTCACGCCATCGTACCAGCCGCCGTATTTTCCGCCGAGATAATTGGCGAGCTCGGTCAGATCGACGAGCTTGTCGGGATATTGGTGGGCGTCGTCAAACCAGCACATCACCAGATCGGGGCCCGAACCGACATTGGCGGCAACGGCTGCCTTCGGGCGAATGTCTTCCCAGCTTTCCTTGTCGATGCGGACCTCGACCCCAGTCGCTTCCGTGAATTTCGCGGTGTTGGCAAGCCATGCATCCTCGTCGCCCTTGACGAAGGGTGTCCAGCGCAACAGCCTGAGGCTCGCGCCTTCCTCCGGCTTGTAGACCGGCTCCGCACCTTGCGCGAAAGACGGGCGGATGCCGAAAGGCGAAAGCCCGGCGATACCCGCCAGCGCGGCGGATGCGGTGAGAAAATCGCGTCTCTTGAAAGTCATAATGCTCCTCCTGGTGACAACGGGACATCATCCTTTCCGGCACCCGCCGTCCCGTATGGCGAATGCTGCAACGAGGTGTTCCGGCTGGCCGGAACCTCGACCCGAGACCGGTTGCGCCGGGGCTCCTCTTGCCCGACGCAGCGGCAACGGGGCGGTATCAGTCGATCAGCCGTACTCCGGTTTCGGCGTCGAACAGGTGGACATGATCGGCATCGATCGACAAATGTATTGCCTCCCCGGGCCGGGCGGTCACGCGCTCGCGGAAAACGCAGGTGACGTCAGTCCCGCCGAAGCGAACGATCAGCTGTGTCTCGTAGCCGGTGGGCTCGATGACCGCGACAGTGACGGCAAACCCGTTCGGGTCGAGCGCCATATATTCCGGCCGCAGACCGTAGATGAGGTCACGCCCCCTTGCCGCCGATGGCGGCCGCGCGACCGGCAATGCCATGCCGTCGGCTGCGATGAAGCTGTTCGGATTTTGCGGATCCAACCTGCCCTTGATCATGTTCATCGCCGGCGAGCCGATGAAACCGGCGACGAAAAGATTGGCGGGGCTGTCGTAGAGATCGAGCGGCGCGCCGATCTGCTCGACGATGCCGTCATGCATGACGACGATCTTGTCGGCCATGGTCATCGCCTCGATCTGGTCGTGCGTGACATAGACGGTTGTCGTCTTCAGCCGCTGGTGCAGTTCCTTGATCTCGGCGCGCATGGCCACCCGCAGTTTCGCGTCAAGGTTGGAGAGCGGCTCGTCGAACAGAAACACCTGCGGATCGCGCACGATCGCCCTGCCCATGGCGACGCGCTGGCGCTGGCCGCCGGAGAGCTGGCGCGGGTAGCGGTCGAGCAGTTTCGTAAGCCCCAGAATTCCGGCCGCGATGCCGACACGCTTGTCGATCTCAGCCTTTGACGAGCCGTTCAGCATCAGCGAGAACGCCATGTTGTCGGCGACGGTCATGTGCGGATAAAGCGCATAGTTCTGGAACACCATGGCGATGTCCCGATCCTTGGGCGGCAGGGCGTTGACCACCTTGTCGCCGATGCGGATCTCGCCGGCCGATATGTTTTCGAGACCCGCCAGCATTCGCAGAAGCGTCGACTTCCCGCAGCCGGACGGACCGACAAGGATGACGAATTCGCCGTCCTCGATTTCGATGTTCACTCCCTTGATGACGGGAAAGGCTCCGAATGATTTTCTGACATCGACGAAATCAACGCCTGCCATGTGCTTTCCTCCCATATGAATTTCATCTGAAACAGGCGATTGTCCGGCGGCCTCTCCTCATGCCGTTCTCGGACGCCCTCCGGTTCCTCGACTTAGCCCCGCCCGACCAGCGGCATCTTCGTCGCCATCACCGTCATCGTCAGCACGTTGGCCTCCAGCGGCAGGCTCGCCATGTAGACGACGGCGTCAGCGATATGGTTGACCGGGATCGTCGGCTCACTGGCGGTCTCGCCATTTGCCTGCAGCACCCCGGAACTCATTTTCGACGTCATGTCGGTCGCCGCATTGCCGATGTCGATCTGGCCGCAGGCAATGTCATATTGCCGCCCATCGAGGGCGGTCGACTTTGTCAGCCCGGTGATCGCATGCTTCGTCGCGGTATAGGGCGCGGAATTCGGCCGCGGCGCCTGGGCCGAGATCGAGCCGTTGTTGATGATCCTGCCGCCGCGCGGCGCTTGCGCCTTCATCAGCCGGAATGCCTGTTGCGTACACAGAAAGGCTCCCGTCAGGTTCGCGGCGAGAATGCCGCTCCACTGCTCGAAGGTCACCTCTTCCACCGGCACGGGCGGGACGTTGGAGCCGGCATTGTTGACCAGGAGGTCGAGCCGGCCGAACTCGGTGCGGATCGCTTCGAAAAGGCGGGCGACCGCATTGGGATCGCCGATATCGGCCCTCACCGCACGCACGGTGCCGCCCGTTTGCGACGCCATGTCGCCGGCGGCTTTCTCGAGCACCTCGGCGCGCCGGCCGGTGATGACCACGGTAAAACCCTCGGCGCTCAGGGCTTCGGCAATGCCGCGGCCGACACCGGTGCCGCCGCCTGTCACCAATGCAATCTTGCCGTCGCCGGACTTCGAACCACGCGCCATGTCAGATCTGTCCTCCGAGTTCGTCTTCGATATGGATCCTGATGATCTCGTCGAAGTTGGTTTCGGCCTTGAACCCGAGTTCGGCCGCGCGCCGCGCCTCGAAATCGGTCGGCCAGCCGGCGACAATGGAGCGGATGACCGGGTCCGGCTTGCGACGGATCAGCTTGACCGCCTTATCACCGGCGACGCGCCGCAGCGCTTCAATCTCCTCGCCGACGAGGGCAGACAGGCCGGGCATGGTCAGATTCCGCCTCGGTCCGATCGCCGACGTCTCCATCCGTGCGGCATGGACGAAGAAACCGACCGCCGAACGCGGGCTTGCAAACCAGTGGCGCACGTCCTCGTCGACCGGCAACACCGCCTCCTGGCCGGCGAGCGGCTCGCGCAGGATATTGGAAAAGAAACCGGATGCCGCCTTGTTGGGTTTGCCGGGGCGGATGCAGATTGTAGGCAGGCGGATGCCGACGCCATCGAAGATGCCGCGCCGCGAATAGTCGGCCAGCAGCAGTTCGCAGATCGCCTTTTGCGTGCCGTAGCTCGTCAGCGGCGTGGTGAAGAACTCGTCGCCGATCTTGTCGGGGAACGGCTGGCCGAAGACGGCGATCGACGAGGCAAAGATGACGCGTGGAATGTAGGGCTCCCGCAGCCCCTCATGGCGGATCGCCTCGAAGAGCGCCCGCGTTCCGTCAAGGTTGACCTGGTAGCCCTTGTCGAAATCGGCCTCCGCCTCGCCGGAAACGATCGCCGCGAGATGGAAGATCACGCCGGGCCGCAAGGCGACGAGTTTCTCGGCGGCGCCGTCCTTGGAAAGGTCAAGCGCAAGCGGCGTCGCTATTGCCGACAGCGATGGCGGCACCGGAGGCTCGATGACGTCCACCAGCGTCAGCTTGCCGATGTCGTAGCCCAGTGCACCTGCCTCAAGGGCAAACTTTTCCACCAGCTTGCGGCCGATCATTCCAGCCGCGCCAATTACCATGACATGCATTCTCGGCAATCTCCCTGTCACCCGCCCGCCAGCGCCGCGCGTCAAAAGTGACGCGCTAAGGACGCTGCCTTTTGAAATCACTGCACAACCGGATCAGCCGGCCGTCCCGCTGTTGTTCCTTTCCACCTCCATTGCTCCCTCAGGTCAGCAGTTCCTTCGTCGTGTCGTAGATCCGGGTGAGGTGTTGGCGAAATGCGGCAACCACAGCCTCCCGGTCACGCCGGGCGAGCGCCTCGACGATCTCGATGTGGTCTTGGTAACTCGCGCCTATTGCGCCCGGCCGCGACATGGCGCTGCGCCGGTAGTTCATCATGTAGGTGTAGAGATCGGTGACGAAATCGGAGAGCAGCGGATTGCCGCAGGCCCGGTAGATCGCCGCATGGAATTCGCGGTCGCAGATCAGGAAGCGCATGGCGTCGTCGCCGCAGAGCTTCTGCGCGTCGAGCAAGCTTCTGAGCTTGCTCATCGTGTCGTCGCCTACCCTCTCGGCCGCATCGCCGACGACCTTCAGCTCGATATGCAGCCGGGCCGCGTGAACGTCCTCGAGATCGTAGCTGTCGATGGCGCTGGGTGAGGCAATGGTAACGGTGAGATGGCTGAGGTCGACGTTGCAGACGCGCGTGCGGCTGCCCTGGGACACCTCGACGATGCCGCGCGCGGCAAGCGTCTGAATGGCGCCGCGCACCGTCTCCCTGCTGACATGAAGCACATTGGCGAGTTCGCGCTCGCCCGGCAGCACGTCGCCGGGGCGCAGCATGTTGGTGGCGATCAGCACCATCAGCTTCTCGACGATGACGTCGCGCGTCGTGCGTCGATCCAGGCTCTGCCCGACCTTCGGCATCTGCGTGAGTATCGGGCTGCCTTCCATCGGCGTCTCCAACTGACCCACTGGTTGGTCCAGCAGATCAGTTGCGATGGAACTGCCAAAAGACTGCCGCGTCAAGCAACTTCGTCGCTGCACCGCATCAAATCTTTGCACGTCTTACGTGTATATGCCACCTAGCCGCAATGCAAGCCTTTGCTGCGCTTGGGCCGCAACGGTCCTGAAGGGCGCGCCTGTCGTGCCGGGCACTACCCGCGCTGAAATGCGCGGCTCCTCAAAGCCTTCGCAGCAAGGCACGGCCGATCGCTTTAGGCGGTTCGCTGCGCAGGACAAGCGACGTCGTCACCGCTCCGTATCGGGCGATCGTGTCGACGATCGTCTCCAGTTCCCCCGGTGTCGGAACCAGCACCTTCAGGAGAAAGCAATCCTCGCCGGTGAGGCGCAGAACCTCCATGACGTGCGGCATTTCGGAAAACAGCTTGAGGCAGGCGCGAATATGCTCATGCGTCGTGCGCAGCCGAACGACCGCCATCATCCCGAGCCCGAGCGCCGCAGCGTCGATGCGCGCCGTGTAGCCGCAGATGATGCCCTTCTCCTCCAGCCGCTTGACCCGCTCCGATGTCGCGGGCTGGGAGAGCCCGACACGGCGCCCCAGTTCCGAAATCGCGATGCGCCCGTTTTCCTGCATCACTTCGATGATGGCGATATCGGTCGGATCGAGCGCGGACCGGTCCGTTTCGGCAGTTTCCATGTTTCACCTTCAATCCATCGGCAATCGGCAGCGTTTTCCGATGAGTTCTCATTCAAAACCGGCCGCGTGTCCATCATCCTCGCAAAATCGCCGACATTTCACGGAGAGACCATGACGGACATCATCATTCTGCCGGGAATCGGCGGATCGGGCGAAGGCCATTGGCAGACGCATTGGCAAAAGACACATCCGCGGATGCGGCGCTTCCGGCCATCGGACTGGGACCGGCCGGACCGCAACGACTGGATCGCTGCGCTGGAGCGCGAGGTCAAGCTGTCGCCGGCCCCGCCCTTGCTGGTGGCGCACAGTCTCGCCTGCCTGCTCGTCGCGCACTGGCAGCAGGCATCGGCTCTGCCCGTCGCCGGAGCGTTTCTGGTCGCGGTTCCCGATCCGCGCACGCAAGCCTTCCCGCAGGAAGCATGCGACTTCATCGATCCGCCCGCCGGTCCGTTGCGCATGCCGTCGTTGATCGTTGCCAGCAGCAACGATCCATTTGGTACGCCGCGCTATGCGAGGGAACGGGCCGAGGCGTGGGGGAGCGGCCTCGTCGACATCGGCGCGGCCGGCCACGTCAACGGTCAAAGCGGCCTCGGCGACTGGCCGCATGGCATGAACCTGCTGACGGCGTTTGCGACCGGGCTTGCGGCGGCGCGCCGCTGAGGCAGATGGCACAAAAAACCCGGCATCGCTGCCGGGTTTCGTGTCGTCGTAACGGGGAAACTTATGCGGCGGCTTCGTAGAGCTCGAGCACGTAATCCCAGTTGATCAGGCTGTCGACGAAGGCTTCGAGGTACTTCGGACGGGCGTTGCGGTAATCGATATAGTAGGAATGTTCCCAGACATCGACGCCGAGGATCGGCGACGCCCCATGGACCAGCGGGTTTTCGCCGTTCGGGGTCTTGGAGATTTCAAGCTTGCCGTTCTTGACCGAGAGCCAGGCCCAGCCCGAGCCGAACTGGCCGGTGCCGGCTGCGATGAAATCGGCACGGAACTTGTCATAGCCGCCGAGATCGGACTTGATGGCCGCGTCGAGCTTGGCCGGAAGCGCGGTGCCGCCGCCGCCCTTCTTCATCCATTTCCAGAAGTGCACGTGGTTGTAGTGCTGGCCGGCATTGTTGAACAGCGGCTGGTTGGTGCCGTAGGACTTCTTGACGATTTCTTCCAGCGACAGACCGGAGAGACCGGCTTCCTCGGCAAGCTTGTTGCCGTTGGTCACGTAAGCGAGGTGGTGCTTGTCGTGGTGATACTCGAGCGTTTCGCGCGACATGTACGGCGCAAGCGCGTCGTAGTCGTAAGGCAGGTTCGGCAATTCGAAAGCCATGATGGTATCTCCTCTTCGTGGCGGGGTCCATGAAAGCCGGGTTGGAATTCATGTAAGAAATCGGTGAGGCGGAACATAGGGACCACCGCTGAAACAGGCAACCGCCGCCATGCCAAATTTCGCTACAGCCATGGAAAATACTTCTCGCGCCTGATTGTTCCATGCCGCGCCATCGCACCGGAACACAACCGGTCAACCTCAGCAACTTCGACCCGCCGCGACGTCCCTGCCGCATTCGCCGGCCAACCTGCATGGGTGGAGGCAAAGCTCGACACAGCCGGCGCACGACCAATTTGCGCGGGTAGTGCCTTAATTTCGATTGCGCAAACGCCTGGGCCATATAAGTTCTATGCGGCCCGGCCGGCATCGCTTCGATGCGCGACATCCCGGCGCCAGGCGTTCAGGTCTGCATATTTCATTCGGCGTTCGAAAATCATTCAATCGCGCAAGAGGAATTTTCCATGGCCAATCCCTTGTCCACGCTCGGCATCATCCATACCGTGATCAGCGTCGCGCCCGTTGTCGCCGGCCTCTATGGCTTTTCCAGATACGGGGCGATCCGCCCGACAACCGATTCCGGGCGGATCTATGTCATCACGCTGGTGCTTTCCGCCCTCACCTCCTTCGGGCTGTCGAGCACAGGCGGCTTCAATGCCGGGCATGCGATCGGCATCCTTGCGATCCTCTCCGTCGTCTTCTCGCTAATCATCGCAAGGCTCGGCTGGTTCGGCCGCCTCAACCGCTATCTGCAGGCGCTGTCGATGTCGTTCACCTTCTTCCTGCTCATCGTGCCGGCGATCAACGAGACGCTGTCGCGCCTGCCGCCCGCAAACCCGATCGGCAACGGACCGGAATCGGCCCCGGTGCAGACCGTGACGGCCGTCTGGGCGGTGATTTTCCTGATCGGAATCTGTCTGCAGGCCTGGACGATGCACCGCCGGCCGGGCAGCACGGCTCTGCCGGCCTGATCGCCAGCCAGCGGGCGCAGGGGACGCGGCCCCAGCCTTGATTTCGCCGGTATTTTAAGGGTTTGTTAAGGCAAACCAGCCGGAGAAACCCCATGGCGCTCGGCGCATCTCATCGCTTGCAGGACGGCATCGATGCCGTCGAAACCATGACGCGCTTTGCGCTCGCCGTTCTGGCGCTCGCATCCGGCGTCTACACCTATCTCGGGGTCCGCTCCATCCTCGATGGTTCGGCGACTGCGGTCTTCTTTGCGGCGCTGATCTATTCCAGCGCCGTCTCCGTCGCCATCTACGCCTTCTGGACCTATATGGCGCGGTTCTATCCGCATGTGACCGGAACTGCCGGCCGCGGCGCGATGCTCGGAGTCATGGCGCTCGGCTGCGCAATGATCATCGCCATGTCGAGCTGGCTGAACGCAGCCGCCCTTGCCGGTTCGGCCGCGCTGGAACAACATCTGGCGGAAACGCTGGAGGACTATACGACAGATCTCGACCAGGCCCACCAGAATGCGCTTGCCGCGCAAAGCCTGCTCCCCGACATCCAGCGCACGCAGGAGCGCTTCCAGCGGCTGGCCGCACAGGAGCGCGACACCGGCGCGCTGACGGGCACGACCGGAGCCGGCAGCGTGGTGCAGCTTCTCACTCAGATGGCAGCGCAACTTACCGAACTCGAAAACAACATCGCCGCCTCGCGCGAGCGCGTCAGCACGCTTTTCGACGAGGGACGCAAGCACTTGGAAACGATGCGGTCGCTTGTCTCGGCGCCAGGCGTGATCGACCCCCGCGCCGATCAGTTCTCCGCAGAGGTCGTGCTTCTGTCCGGTGTCATCACCTCGCTGGAGCAGACCTCCATCGCGCCCTCGGTCAAGCGCGCTGCTGACGACCTCTCGCTCGGCTTCATCGCTCCCGTGGCCGACGGCCAGGCGGCCGACCTTGTGACGCGGCAGGATCAGGTGATGGAAACGATCCGCTCTTCTGTTGCAGCCCAAAGCAAGGTGCTGTCACAGGCGGCCGACGAAATCCTTGCCCGCAAACCCGTGGCCGAACGGCGCTTCGTTCCGCTTTCCTCGGCCGAGGCGGTGTTGCGCTATGCGGCCGATTTCATTCCAAGCTGGGCGGGCGCGATATCGATCGACCTTTTGCCGGCCGTCCTCGTTTTCATGCTGTCGATCGTGCATTCCGCACTCCGCCGCCAGGAGCAGCGGCTGCCCTTTGCCGAACGCATCACCGCCGCCGAGCTTCTGGAGGCGCTGGACGTACAAAGGGCGTTGCAGTCAAGCGGCGTGGATATCGATGCCGCGCTTGCCGGCGCCGAGGCGAAGGAGCAGTCGAACATCGCCAGCTTCGATATCTCCGGCAAGGGGCCGCGCAAATGAAGGAATCGCGCCAATGATCGACCGCGCGCGGCTCGAAGGGTTTGGGCAGCGGCTGAAGACCTATCTCCTGTCTGCCGATGACGGGACGCTGATGCGCCATGCCTTCCAGGCGCTGCTCGCCACCGCCGTGGTCTTCATCATCATCGACTGGAACGAGCTCAGCGCCGCCAACCGGGACCTGCCGGGGTTCGACCCGATGCGGCCGGAAACAGTGCCCGTGCTGCCGCCGGCACTGACCGACGGCGAGCCGCAGAATGCGCCATCCGACGTCACCGCCGATCCGCAGACGCTCAAGCAGCCGATCCGCTTCGAGCTTCAGCCCGGCGGCATCCTCTCGGCGCAGGGTTCGATCGACCCGGGCGCTGCCGGTCGCTTCGCCCAGGAGATCGAGGCGCGCGGCGAATATGTGAAAACAGTGCTGCTCAACTCGCCCGGCGGCGCCGTCGGCGATGCGCTCGCCATCTCGAAGCTGATCCGCGAGAAGAAGCTCGGCACCAAGGTCGCAAGCGGCGCGCTCTGCGCCTCCTCCTGCCCGATCATCATGGCCGGCGGCGTGACGCGCGAGGCCGACAAGGCCGCCGTCGTCGGCGTCCACCAGATCTTCAACGGCTCGACGGAAAAGCTCTCGGCCGAGCGCGCCATGTCGGACGCGCAAAAGACGACCGCTGACGTCAACCGCCATCTGGAGGAGATGGGCGTCAAGTCCGGTGTCTGGCTGCACGCACTCGAGACGCCGCCGGACCGGCTCTACTATCTGACGCCGCAGGAGATGAAGCAGTTTGCGCTGACAACGGATGGGGCGGCGCCGGTGGCGGAGGCGAAGTAGCCGCGGGGCTTGCCGGCACTCCTTATTCGGCTGCCGCCGCGCCAGCGGAACCAGCCTCAACAGCCTCCTTTACCGCCAGTTCGGCCATGGCGAGAGCAGCCTCGCGGGTCCGGGCGGCGGCAACGAAGCGGCCGTTGTGGCAGAAGCTCGCCCCCTTCACCCCGCACACCGCCTCCAGATCACCATTGGTCAACCCGGCCCAGGCGGCCGGCAGATCGGCCCGCACCTCGAAGCCTTCGTCGGCGCGGCGGATGGTGGTCAGGCACCAATCCCTGTCGCGCGGATGGACGACGAACAGCAGGTGGTCGGCGCCCGCCTTGACGATGGCGGGACGGAACGGCATCCCCATCGGCAGCTCGAGGACACGCGCTTCGCCCGCCGCCACGATCGCCTGGTGCACCAGCGCCTCGGCCCGCAGCTTGGCGGCACTCTGGGCGATCCTTGCCTCGACGAGACTGCGGGCAACGGCCAATGCCACGTGGAAAGCGCGATCGTCGGCTTCAGGATCGGTCTCGTCGAAGACGGGCTTCAAGGTTTCCAACAGCGCAGGCAAGGTGAGCCCCGCCAGCTTTCCGGCAACGGCGGGGCTGAGCGCTCCATTGTCGACCAGGTCGACCGGCAGCACGAAGCTCGTATCGAAAGAGCCATGGATCGTCTCGACATGCGCTTGCGGAACACCGCAGGCGGCGAGATAGTCGCGGCCATAGTGCTTCCAGACCAATCCGAACGAACTGTAGGGCTGGCCGTCGTCGCGCAGCGGCGCACCGCGCTGATGATGATCGAAGATGCGCGCATCGGGATCATAGGCGCCGCCGACATCGTAGATGATGCGGTCTTGACGGGCTGCGAGCCATTCCGGCGCCCGGCTGCGGACGATGCGCGCCTCAGGGAAAAGCCGGGTGAGGACGACGCTGGACAACAGCTCGTCGGCATGGAAGCCACCGGAATGGGTGACGAGGAATTCTGGGATCATGCCGGGATACGCCTTGTGCCTGCGGAGGTTTTCTTGAGACGCACCAGATAGCCATTGCGGGATGCGAGCTCAACCCGTCATTTGCGTAGTGGGGGTGCGGAGTGGAGACTTTCCCGCGGATCCGGAGGGAGGCTTGGTGGGTCGGAAGCGGTCATTGAGCACGTGATCGCACGGACGGATGGGCTGTGAATCGATTGCTCGATCTCGCCTACCGTCGAAATGAAGTGAGATTTTCGAGTGCCCCGAAAGCAGATGAAGCTTCATACTTCTTTCTTTGATCGTTAAGCCACCCCATATTCTTAAACTTTATCTCAATCGCTTGTTTTGATACCTCAAAATGCGATGATAACCGCGACAGCAACTCATTGTATGCCTGATAGTTCCAAGGCTGATCATCAACGAAGATATACCCATGTCCTCTGTCCCTGATGTCGAGGTCACGTCTATATTCAGCAGTCTTAATGGAGAATGGCCGATCAGGCAGGATCAGTTCCGAGGAGAATGCATTTGCCTGGAACTCAAGGCGTTCATAATTAAGACTTTTCTTACTCTGACTGTGGATAAGCAAATCGCTCTCAATTACGTTTTCCGATCGCAAATACCCATCGTGTTTCAAACAAAAATGACCAATTTCATGTCCGATAGTAAATCGTTCGCGATTTCCGTCTTCGTGGGCATTTATTTGAATTAATCTGCGGGTGAAGTTTGCCGATCCTAATATCAAGTTGCCATCTGCATCCTTGACCAAATGATTTGTGAACTGCAGGTCTATGGACAGTTCATCGCATATTTGTTGAAGATCGACCCGACCACCTTGGTAACCGATTTGCTCCAGAATAGCTCGAGCAGATTTCTTTATATCGTAGACGGGAACGTATCGAACGGCAGTCGGGGCGGTGTGATTAGCGCTTCCACTACCAACAGACAGCTCTGGATCAAGACTTCGCAAGAATTGCGCGATGGAACCAAAAAAGCATCCATCATGATAGCCAGAGAATTTTAAGGACTTGCCGGGGTGCTCGTTCCGGAAGATTTGCGACTCTACAAAGTTATTTTCGAGACTTAACCCTCCTCGGCGCTCGGCAATGATATCCAGGCCGTTCTCGTCGTATTTCACGATACCCATTTTGCTGCTTCTGGCGACCTTGTCCGCTCCAGATTGCAGTTGTGAGGACACGACAATGATACCTTTGTGTGCGTGTTTGAATATACGACCGATCTTCGCTGAGAAGTCGTTCACAGCCGTTTCGGGAACATTGCCGCTGTAATTCTTACACTCGAAAACGACGGATAGATGGGGCTCCAAGCCGCCTTGGCGATAGACTTCAACAACAACGTCGAACTCAACGTCGTCGTCCCTCTCTTTGCAGAAATACTTTTTCTTTTTAAAAATTTTGCAGTTCGTTGGCGGATACGTTTCAAAAACAAGCTCTCCCCGACTTTGTTGGTCGAGCAGAAATCGATGGAAGTCGTCTTCGAGCCTATTACCCTTACTTGTGGAATTCACGACTTGTCCCCGAATTTGGCGCAACCGCAGGACGATCATTCCATCTTTTATGCCAAATTGCTATCATCAACAGGCTTTAGGAGCGACTTGGTTCAAGGCGTGCCAGAACCGCCGAACAATGTGGCTCGCGCTATTCGATTCAATCGCATAGATGTCACCTTCGGAGCCAGAAATGGCCATCGGCACGAGCACGCCTATGGGACTGTAAACTCGATTTTTCGGGCTCCGATATAGAAGCCACCGGCGCGACCGCTGGCCCGGCAGCCCAAGTTCAAGGAGGGGTCGGCAAGCGCCGGCCACAGTCCATGCACAACATCGAAACAGGCTTGTTCCTGGGGCGGTTGCCCTATGCAAAAGTCGGCACCGATCGCGATCCAATCCTCGTGATTAGTGGCGGACAGGGTTTCATGATGAAGCCTGACAGCGCGCGCCTTGCCAAGGATGCGAGACGTATTGCCCGCATCCTGCCCGACAACCGCAGCTTTGTCCTCATTGGCTACGATCCGGCGCCGGCCAACCTCTCGGTTGCAGGGCTTGCGCGTGATATCAACGCCGTCATCCTGCAGCACTTCGGCCGCCAATCGACGCTGTTGGGCATCTCCTACGGAGCGGTCGTTGCTGCGCATGTCGCCACTCGCTTCCCTGACAGCGTCGGCAAGCTGGTGCTGATGGCCGGCGCCCATGAATTCTCCACCGATGGCCGGCTAAGGCTCATCCGGCAAGCCGAACTGGCGCGCAAGGGCCTCTTGAAACCGCTGATACAGGAATTTACCTCCGTCTTCCGCAGACCGTGGCTCAACCTGTTGCTTTGGTTTCGCATCGGCCTGGGAGGCAACCGCCTCGTCAGCAAGCTTGGCCGGCGTGAGGTTATCGTCCGGTATCTGGAGGCAATGCTGAAAAGCGAGCTGCCCGCATCGGACCTCAAGAGTGTGACCGCAGACACGCTGATCATCGGAGGAAGCCGGGACCAGTTTTTCGCCGGAACGATGCCAATGGCAGCTCAAGCCATTCCCGCGGCCAAGCTGGTGATGTTTGACGGCGAAACACATATGGTCCCCGTCGAACGGGCTGGAAAGGTCAAAGCACAACTGGCGGCATTCTTTCGTCGGGACTAAAGCGCATCGCGATCTTTCAGATACGCTTGTCGCGCTTCAGGTCTGTGTTTTTACGCATGTCGTTTGCGCAAAACCGCTGCACACTTTTGCGCGACATGCTTTAGAGGCTAATTAGGGGCAAGGCGCTGCAGTCTGGTAGAGTCCGCAACGGGGGCCAGAGCCAGTCCCTTGCCCCCCTGTCGCCAAGAAGCCATCCGCTTGCCGCGCAGGTGGCTGACCTGCAGCGTCCTCACAAATCCTGCCGGCCCGTCGAGTGCGCCCAGTCCATGTACAAATCCTTCGCCTTGGCGGCGATCGGGCCTGATTGCAGGTCGCGGTCGTCGAGGCGGGTGACGGGGACGACCTTGGAATAGTTGCCGGTGGTGAAGATTTCGTCGGCGGTTTCGAAATCGGAGAGCGTCAGGGTGGTCTCCACCACGTCGAAGCCGGCGTCGCGCAGCAGCGTCATGACGCGCAAGCGGGTGATGCCGGCGAGGAAGGTCTTGTTGGCGGCCGGCGTGAAGACCACGCCGTCCTTGACCATGAAGACGTTTGACACGGGCTTGAGACCGAGCGCCAGCGCCGAGCGGTTTGATGCGCTGGCAATGAAGGTCGAGATCCGGCGCGATGCCGTCGAACCAGCGGGCGCAGCCGCTCCGCCGACGATCACATCGTAATCCATCATCTCAAGGCTTTCCCGCGATCGGCTCACCAATCAGATTGCGCCCACTTTGATTTTCGAACCGTCGACGAGTCGCGACAGGCGGAAGGGTGTGGGATCGATGCAGGGCGTATCGTTCGTAACCAGGTCGGCCGCCAATCTGCCGATGCCGGGTCCAAGTCCGAAGCCATGACCAGAGCATCCCGCGGCCAAATATAGGCCTTTTACGCCATCGGCCTGCGAGATGACCGGCACCGCATCGGGAGTGAAATCCACATAGGCTCCCCAGCTGTCGGCGATTTCCACTCCAGCCAAAGCTGGAAACTGCTCCTTCACCCGCTTCAAGATGGCGGCGGCCGTCCGACGGTTCGGAGACGGGTCAAGTATGCGCGTCTTCTCGAAGGGCGATATCCCACTCCCGCTCCAGCTTCCGAACGCCTCCGGACCCTTGAAAAAGGATTCGCCGATCCCGAACTGGACCGCCTTCAGACGCTTCACGAACATAGGCATGAACCAGCGCGCATAGCGAAGGCCTTGTGGCGTGATGTCGAGCATCGCTCGGCCGCTGATCGCAAGCGTGTAGCTGCCGTCCAACCTGCGGGTGAGCGCAACTTCCGGCGTATAGATCGCCTCACCAAGATTGGCCATGGGCCGGGTACGAAGAGCGGTCTGACGCACGCTTGCTTGCGGAAAGAGCACGCCGTGTTGGCGGCAAAACATCGACGTCCATGCACCGCCCGCGCAGAGGACCGCCTCTGTTCGGATCAGGCCTTTTTCGGTGATCACACCGGACACCGCCCCGTTCGCCAGGTCAAGGCCTCGCGCAGCACATTCCTGGTGGATCGTCGCGCCGAATTTCCGAGCACCCTCGGCGATCGTCGGCGCTGCTATCGAAGGCTCGCCCTTGCCATCGTCGACGGAATGGACCCCACCGAGCCATCGGCGGCCGTTGGCCGGGATCGCCGCAGCGGCCTCTTCGGCGCTCAGCATCCTGGTATTGACGTTGAAGCGCCGGGCCAAGTCACGCCAGCTTTCCCATTCGGCCAGCTGCTTCGGGTTATCTGTCGCGTAGAGCAAACCGCATCGGCGAAATCCGACATCCTCGCCGATCTTGGACTGAAACTCACTCCACAGCTGCAAGGCGACGCCTGATAGCGGCAGCTCCCGCTCATCGCGATTCTGCTGGCGACACCAACCCCAATTGCGGCTCGACTGTTCGCAGCCGACGCGACCCTTTTCGACCAAGGCAACCGACAGGCCCCGCTCTGCGAGCAAAAATGCCGCCGTTGCACCGATAATGCCGCCACCGATGACGACGACATCCGCCTTGGCGGGAAGCTCTTGATCGCTGTGTATTCGTTTGAGAAGAGGAGACATGGAGGCTGTCCTGAAGTGATTGGGCCGAGACATTCGGCAGTCTTTGCTGCCTTTCGGCAGGGAACGGTGGACGAAGTGCTGCTCTAAAGACCTTTATCCTTGGTCACCTGGACCAGAGTTTTCTATCATCGTGCGACCTCGGCATGAGCCCAAAAGCTATCTGAGGTCGGTGCGCAGAATGCATCGAGTGGGGATGCGCAGGCAGCGGAAAATTCCGTTTCGGTGGTGGCAACAGTCAAAACTGCCGCGCTGGGCACGATAGGCTAAGGAACATTGTCGGCAGCGTATCTTGAGCCATTACGGGCTAAGGACAGGTTCAATCGGTCTCATTCATTCCCGCCTGCATCAGTCTAAAATGAAGAGCGGCACGAACAGAAGCAGAGTCTAAACGCCATGACGACTGACAATGAGCTCCCCAAGCTCGCGATGATCCATACGGTCCCCGGCATCATTCCCGTGTTCAATGACCTCGTAGGTCTGCATCTGCGGGACTGGCGCTCGTTCAACATGGTGGATGAGAGTTTGTTGGCGAACACGATCCGCGAAGGCGCGCTATCCCATCAGACGATGCGGCGGCTTTTGACTCAGATTTGGTCTGCGGTGGATGCAGGGGCCTCGGCAGTGCTCGTCACGTGTTCCTCACTCGGCCCTGCTGTCGACGCCGCGCTGCCCCTGTGCCCCGTACCGCTCTTCCGCGTTGATGATGGGATGGCAATCGAGGCGCTACGGCGTGGCAGCCGAATTGGCGTCCTGGCGACCCTGGCGTCCACGCTGCGCCCGACGACCGGCTTGATAGAACGCCACGCCGAGACGATGGGTCTCAATGTCTCGCTGACCAGCCGTCTTTGTGAGGGGGCGTTTGATAAATTGCGAAGCGGGGACAGGGCGGCACATGATGCAATGATCCGCCAAGGTCTTGCCTCTCTCGTTGACAGCGTCGATGTGGTTGTTCTTGCCCAGGCATCGATGGCAAATGCCCTGAATGAGATGTCCGAGACCAGCGTGCCGATACTGACCAGTCCCGAACTCGGTGTACTGCACATCGCTTCCGCCCTGAATGCCCACCCCCACGTCAAGGAAAACGTTAACGGTTAAGGTGCGGCTGACCTGCAGGCGGCCACCCAAACATGCGTTGAAACCAGGATACCTGGCGGAGCGAACGTAGCAGGCTCCTGGCTCGGCGCCGTGATACGGTCGGCGTCTCATTTTGGCGCGAAGCGGTCATTTGCACCGAGATCGGCAACCGGCAGCTTCGGGCCAGAGCCTGCCCTGCCGCCAGGAAGAAGCCATCCGCTTGCCGCGCGGATGGCGGCATCCTCACAAATCCTGCCGGCCCGTCGAGTGCGCCCAGTCCATGTACAAATCCTTCGCCTTGGCGGCGATCGGGCCTGATTGCAGGTCGCGGTCGTCGAGGCGGGTGACGGGGACGACCTTGGAATAGTTGCCGGTGGTGAAGATTTCGTCGGCGGTTTCGAAATCGGAAAGGGTCAGGGTGGTCTCGACCACGTCGAAGCCGGCGTCGCGCAGCAGTGTCATGACGCGCAAGCGGGTGATGCCGGCGAGGAAGGTCCTGTTGGCGGCCGGCGTGAAGACGACGCCGTCCTTGACCATGAAGACGTTTGACGAGCCGGTCTCGGCGATATTGCCGAGCATGTCGCGCACCAGCGCATTGTCGAAGCCGCGCGTGCGGGCCTCGGCCAGGATGCGGCCGTTGTTGGGGTAGAGGCAGCCGGCCTTGGCATCGGTCGGCATGCATTCGATCGTCGGCCGGCGGAAGGGGGAAACGGTGACCGACATGCCGCCGTGGCCGCCGCCCATCGGCGCCTCGAACAGGCAGAGCGCGAAACGGGTCGATTCCGGATCGACCGTGACGACGCTTCCTGCCGAGCCATGCTCGCCCCAGTACATCGGCTTGATGTAGACGGCGGTCTTGCCGTCGAATTTCTTGCAGCCCTCCCAGGCAAGAGCCTCGATATCCTCGGCCGTCACCACGGGCTTGAGGCCGAGCGCTAAGGCCGAGCGGTTGACGCGCTGGCAATGCAGGTCGAGATCGGGCGCGATGCCGTCGAACCAGCGGGCGCCGTCGAACACCGTCGAGCCGAGCCACATGGCATGCGAGGTCGGGCCGATCAGCGGCGGATTGCCGGAAAGCCACTCGCCGTCGACATAGGTCCAGGTGGTACTGCGCGGGGATGTATCGACGGCCATGACGGTCTCCTGTTTTTCATCTTTCTGATATCCGCAATAGCCGGAAAATCGAGAAACGGGGTAAATAGGTACATCAAAAAAAGTCATGCCGTCCAATCTGGATCGGATGACACCGCTCGCATAGTCTGCCGCGCGAAAGAAAAGGACCCGCTCGATGAAAGCCATGTATTACGACGCCTTCGGCAAGATGCCCGATATCCGCATGCTGCCGGACCCGACCCCGAGCAAGGACGGCGTCGTCATCAAGGTCGAGGCGACCGGGCTCTGCCGCAGCGACTGGCATGGCTGGATGGGCCATGATCCCGATATCACCCTGCCGCACGTGCCGGGGCATGAACTGGCCGGCACCGTCTCCGCCAAGGGCAAGGGCGTCATGCGCTACAAGGTCGGCGACCGGGTGACCGTTCCCTTCGTCTCCGGCTGCGGCCGCTGCGGCGAGTGTCATTCCGGCAATGCCCAGGTCTGCCCGAACCAGTTCCAGCCGGGCTTCACCCATTGGGGCTCGTTTGCCGAATATGTCGCCATCGACTATGCCGACCAGAACCTCGTGCATCTGCCCGACACCCTCGACTACGCCACCGCCGCCAGCCTCGGCTGCCGCTTTGCCACCTCGTTCCGCGCCATCGTCGACCAGGGCCGCGTGCGCGGCGGCGAATGGGTGGCGGTGCATGGCTGCGGCGGCGTCGGGCTGTCGGCGATCATGATCGCGTCGGCGCTCGGCGCCAATGTCATCGGCATCGACATTGCCGAGACGAAGCTTTCCTTCGCCCGCGAGGTCGGCGCCGTCGCCACCATCGACGGCAGCGTCACCGGCGATATCGCAGAAGCCGTGCGCGAGATCACCAAGGGCGGCGCCCATGTCTCGATCGATGCGCTCGGCTCGCCCGTCACCTGCTTCAACTCGATCAAGAATCTCCGCCGCCGCGGCCGTCATGTGCAGGTCGGCCTGATGCTCGGCGAACATGCGGCACCGCAGATCCCGATGGCCCAGGTGATCGGCCACGAGCTCGAAATCTACGGCAGCCACGGCATGCAGGCCTGGCGCTACGAGGCGATGATGGCGATGCTCGAAACCGGCAAGCTCAACCCGAAAAAGTTGATCGGCCGGCACATCAGCCTCGACGAGGCCGTGCCGGCGCTGATGACGATGGACACGGCGCAGGATCTGGGAATCAGCGTGATCACGCAGTTTTAGTTTTCAGGCCAAGGCCCGGCCGATACGCGCAAAACCGCGGCGACCATTCCGGCCCCTCACAACTTCCATTCTGAGTGACGCGCCCTATTTCAACCATGGTCGCGGCGACGCGTCGTTGTGTGGTGGAGTGATAAATGGCATCATCCATGCTGATCGGTATTCTGATCACGTTTCTCGTCATTGTGCTTGTTCTCTACCTTGTTGGGAGGCTGCCGATCGACGGCCGTACCAAGCAGGTCGTGCAGATCATCGTGATCATCATCGGCATTGTTTCGCTGCTGAAATATCTCGCGGTCTTTTGACGGCGACGGGGAGAGCAATCATGGCGCCCCTAGCCGGAGCGTCAGGACCTGGCCAGCCGGCGGGCGAGGATACCGCGCCGGATGGTCAGGGCAAGCTTGCCTGCGATGATGCCGGCCACGGCCCCCACGGCCTTGACCAGGGCGTCGTCTGGTCGCGCATGCCGGGTCGGGGAAAGTTCCTGCAGCGTTTCGATCGCGAATGACGAGAAGACGAGAAAGAGCGCCAGCGACATCCATCTCCTCGGATAGGCGACGGCGAAAACAGCACCCGCCAGGAAAAACGCGGCGGCGCGGTCCAATCCCACCGACGTCAATGTATGGGGGCGAAGTCCAATGGGCGAGACGGTCACGAATACGAGCGCGGCCAGCACGACCCATGCCAGCCATTTGAAAAACTTCTTTGTCATCATGGCGTCACAATAGCGGACGGCATTTATATTGCAACGCACAATGGCTATTGCGGCGCGCATCCGCCTGGTGGTGGCGGCCCGGGCCTCCACCACCCTTGCGCGATGATCCGGCTTTTTTCACTTTCCCCTTCCCGGCAGCGCCGCTATTTTCATATCGGCAATGGAATCAATGAGGAGACCATGGCACTTGCAGTTGAAAGGCGGACGGCTGAAAAGCAGGCGGACGCGCTTTATGCGCCCTTGCTCGACGGCAATCCTTCCCACCCGAACGGCTGGCCGATCCGGGTGATCGTCGCCTCGCAGACCGAGGCGCGACACAATCGGGCGCTCTGGGCACCGAGCCACCTGATCTCAATCCGGGCGCCGGGAACCAAGCTTCTGTCGATGATCGATCTGCCGGCGGAGCGGCATCTGGAGCTTCTGTTCGGCGACGCCACCGATCCCGACGAGCCTGAAGCGGCGCGGGCCGACGCGATCGAACGGGCCTTCGCCTTTATCGACAGCCTGCCGGAGGACGCGCATCTGCTCGTCCATTGTTTGAGGGGCATCGGCCGCTCGACGGCGCTGACGCTCGGCATTCTCGCCCGCTACATGGAACCGGACGAAGCGGCGGCAGCACTGCATGGGCTGAGGCCGGAGGCCAAACCCAACCGGCATGTGACCGGTCTTTGCGACACGGCGCTCGGGCTCAAGGGACGGCTGGCCAAACAGGCGCTCAGGTTTCCGGCCAAGGTCTGGAAACCGGCAAAAAGTTGAGCCGCTTTCTCTTGAAGAATGATTGTGCAACGCACAATTTTTTGACATGATCCCGGCAAAGAAACCGTATTGAAGCGGCGATAAGGCGGCCGGCTCCCTTTGGCATTTGAAAAGGGCCGGCGCGAAGGAAATGACGGGAGGTTTTTTGATGTCTCATGCGGCCTATGTCTTCGATGCCTATGGCACCCTGTTTGACGTTCACGCGGCCGTGCGCAAACATGCGGGCGAGATGGGGCCGGACGGCCAGGCCTTTTCCGACCTCTGGCGCGCCAAGCAGCTCGAATATTCCTGGATCCGGACGCTGATGGGGGCGCATGCGGATTTCTGGACGCTGACCGAGCAGGCGCTGGACCATGCCTTTGCGCGGTTTCCGTCCGCCGACCCGAAGCTCAAGGCCTCGCTGCTCGACGCCTATTGGCATCTGGACTGCTATCCGGAAGTGCCGAGCGTGTTGAAAAGCCTCAAGAGCCGCGGTGCGCGTATCGCCATCCTGTCGAACGGCACGCCGCAGATGCTGCAATCGGCGGTCAAGAAGGCCGGTCTCGACCTGATCATCGACGACATCTTCTCCGTCGAGACGGTGCGCGCCTTCAAGACCGCGCCCGCGGTCTATGACATGGTGACGACGACCTACCGGCTCTATCCGAACGCCGTCTCGTTCCAGTCGTCCAACCGCTGGGACGTTGCCGGCGCCACCAAATTCGGCTTCCGCACCGTTTGGATCAATCGCAACAATATGCCGGACGAGTATTCCGAGTTCGGCCCGTCTCTGATCCTCCCCACGCTGGAAAGCCTGTAGCGCGCACGGTTAATTTTTGTTTCGCGCGTCTCGTTACCGCAAAACCGCCGCAGACTTTTGGGTAACATGTGACGCTGCACAACTCCTTGAACTGCAATCGATCCAAGGGAAAATTATTTAGCAGATCAAAGGGTTACAGCGTCCTTTGCGCGTCTGGGGACGCGGCAGTGCTGTGCGCCGAAGGAGAAAGCCGATGGCCTGGTCCGCCGAGCAATACATGAAATTCGAGGACGAGCGCACCTGGCCGGCGCGTGATCTTTTGGCACATGTGCCGAACCTGCCCGAGGGCGCCCTCTACGATCTCGGCTGCGGCCCCGGCAATTCGACGGAACTCGTCCAGGACCGCTTCCCGGCCTATCTTCTGACGGGTGTCGACAGCGACGAGAACATGCTCTCGGCAGCGCGCAAGCGGCTGGCGCATACCCGCTTCGAAAAAGGCGACCTGGCGCGCTGGGCACCACGCGAACCGGCGGCGCTCTTTTTCGCCAACGCGGTGTTCCAATGGGTGCCGGACCACCTCGATGTCTTCGACCGGCTGATGGACGACCTTATCCCCGGCGGCACCCTTGCCGTACAGATGCCGGACAATCTCGACGAACCGACGCACGCCATCATGCGCGAGCTGGCGGAAGATCCCCGCTTCAGCGAATTCTACGTCAACCATGGCCGCCGCAGCGCCCTTGCCGCCCCGTCCGTCTATCTCGACCGGCTGGCACCGAAATCGATCAAGATCGATGTCTGGCATACGATCTATTATCATCGGCTGGCCAATGCCGAAGCGATCGTCGAGTGGGTGCAGGGCACAGGCCTTCGCCCCTATCTCGACGCCCTGCCGCCGGCTGCGCGCGAGGCCTATCTCGCCGCCTATCTCCGGCGGATCCGGGAGGCCTATCCGCCGCTCGCCGACGGGCATGTGCTGTTGAAATTCCCGCGGCTGTTTCTGGTGGCGGTCAGGCTCTAGCATCGCGCTTTAGCCAATAAGAACAATTGCCCCTCTGGCGCGGCGGGCCGGTTCAGGGCATCCTGTGCGAGCCGAGAATTGTGCTTATGGCAGGGGAGGACCGCTCATGCGCTGCTTTACTGTACTTGGACCCTCGCAAACCGGAAAATCGACAGTCGTGGAAAAGCTCGGCTCGCTGGAGGGCGCACCGAGAAAATCCAATTCCCCCTACGGGTTGAACCTGACGGAATTCACCTTCGGAAGCGAACCGTGGTGCGCGCTCGATGCGCCCGGGGGCAACGAAGCGCTGGTGCATGCGCAGCACGCGCTTCTTGCCAGCGATGCCTGCATCCTGTGTGTTTCGCCCGCCCCCGAGGAGGCCGTGCTGGCCGCCCCCTATCTGCGGGTGATCGAGGCTTCGGGAACGCCGTGCATCCTCTTCGTCAACCGCATGGACGAGCCGAGGGGGCGGCTCAGGGACGTGATCGCAGCCCTTCAGGACTATGCCGGCCACACGCTTCTGCTGCGTCAGATTCCGATCCGCGAGGGTGACAGGATCGTCGGCAGTTGCGACCTGATTTCGGAACGGGCGTGGCGCTACCGCGAAGGCCAGACGTCAGCGCTGATCGCGATCCCCGAAAGCGCAACTGAGCGCGAGCATGAGGCGCGCACCGAGCTTTTGGAACATCTGTCGGAATTCGACGACTGGCTTCTCGAGGAGCTGATAGAAGACCGCGAGCCGCCCAGCGATGCGCTCTATGCCATTTCCGCGCGCGTCCTGAAGGAAAACAAGATCATCCCGGTGCTGATCGGTGCCGCCAGCCATGGCAACGGCATGATGCGGCTGATGAAGGCGCTGCGCCATGAGGCGCCGCCTGTCGAGGCGCTTCGCGAGCGCCTTGCCCGCGCAGCCAATATCGACAACGGCAAGCTGGCGGCCGTGAGCTTCCATGCCTATCATCGTCAGAATGTCGGCAAGACCGTGCTCGTGCGCGCGCTGGGCGAGGGCCTGAAGCAAGGCGCGTCGCTCGGCAGTGCCACGCTCGGGGCCGTGCAGGATCCCGCCAACGGCCGGTCCAACGCGCCGTTCGTCCCGGCGGCGGGAGACGTTTTCGCGACGGTCAAGTCCGACCACCTGCCCGTTCCCTCGCTTTTGACAACCGATGCGACGATGTCCCCGCCGGAGTGGACGGAAGCAGCAACGCCGATGCTCGAGCGGATCCTCGTGCCGGGCAGCGAGCGGGATGAGAACAAGCTCTCCGAAACGCTGGCCAAACTTTCCGAGACGGACCGCGGCCTGAAGGTCCGCCAAGAGGAAGGGACCGGCGCCCAGCTCGTCTGCACCCAAGGGCCGGTGCACCTGCGCGATCTCTGCCGAACCCTGTCCGACGTCTTTCACATCGCCGTCACCGACCGACCACCCAGCCCGATCTACCGCGAGACGATATCGAAGCCGTCGGAGGTCCACTACCGCCATCGCAAGCAGACTGGCGGTGCCGGGCAATTCGCCGACGTGAAACTGAGCATCCACCCCAACGAGCGCGGGCAGGGATTTACCTTTGCGGAAACCGTCAAGGGCGGCGTCGTTCCACGCAACTACATCCCCGCCGTCGAAGCGGGCGCGCGCGAGGCGATGGAGAAGGGTCCGCTCGGCTTTGAGGTCATCGACGTCGGCGTGACGCTGACCGACGGCCAGCACCACACCGTCGACAGCTCGGAATACGCGTTTCGGACGGCGGCGAAAATGGGTGTGCGGCAGGCGCTGGCCGAAGGATCGGCCGTGCTGATGCAGCCGGTCTTCCGCAGCGAAATTCACATTCCGTCGGTCTATTCGGGCAGCCTCGTGCAGATCGTCTCGGCGCTCAAGGGTCAGGTTCTCGGCTTCGACCGGGATGAGACCGCCAAGGGTTGGGACATCTTCCGGGCCCTCGTTCCCGGCGGTGCGCTCGACGAACTGGCGCGAGCGCTGCGCTCGGCAACGCAAGGCATCGGCTATTTCTCCAAGACCTTCGATCATTTCGAGGAACTGTACGGCAAGGAAGCCGACGCCATCGTCAGGGCGCATGGGACGCAACGCGCCGAACACTGAAGCGCCGCAACACGTCGAATGCATCCGCGTTTCCGCTTCGCGGTTACGATAGCGAGGCGATGGCCGGCCCGTGGATCGACCTGATCTCCTCTGCCACAAGCTGCTGCAGCCGCCACAGGTTGCGGTCGCGGATGCCGAAATCCTCGAGGTGAGAAACGGTATTGTAGAGATATTCCGCGCAGGATCCGAAATGACCGCAGGCGCGCGCCAGGATGCCCGCGACCTCATCCAGCGGCCGGCGGGAGAGAATGCGCTCGCCCTTCGCGCCGACCCAGAAACCCAAGGCTCGGCATGGGCCGCTCTCGGATTTTACCGGCAGCCACCGGACGGCGTCGATATTTTCGAAGGAACTGACTTCCCGCCGCAGCATGCGCTCGATCTGCCCGACGCGATCGCCGTCCGGCAGGCGATAGATCACACCGTCGCATCGCCCGCCGCGCTCCAGTGCCATCATCAAGCCCGGCTGCTCATGCGAGCCGCGCCAGCGATTGATATGCAGACAGAAGGACCGGTGCCAGCCGAACGCGGTCGCCCGCTGCCTGTCGATCGCCTCGAACTCCGGCTTCCAGATCAGCGAGCCGTAGGCAAACACCCACAGCGGCTGCCCGTGGCTCTCCCGCTCGAGCCGTTCGGCGAGGTCCCTGTAGCCTTCGTCGGTAATGGCGGTCCAGCGCCCGTCGGGACCTGGATCGACAATGTCGCGGTGACAGAGCGCCACGAGATCAGGCGTCAGGGACATTTTTCGCAGTCTGGGCATCGGGAATTAGGACTAGCACGGCAAGAGAAGGATGGGGAGGATCATGCCGCACCACATTTGCCAGAGCCATCCTGCCAGTCAAGCCATAAGAGAGATGCGGGGTAACCCGACAATGCCCTCATACCCGCTCGGCCAGAAAGTCGATGAACGCCCGGATGCGGGCCGCGAGATGCTCATGGCCCGCAAAGACCGCATAGAACTGTTCCGGCTCGATCGGATTGTACTCCTTCAGCACCTCGACCAGAGCGCCGCTTTCGAGATCCCGCTCGACGTGGAATTTGCCGATGCGGGCAATACCCAGCCCCTGCAGGCAGAGATGCCGGGCGATCGAGCCACTCGCCGCCTGCACATTGCCTAAAGCCGGGCTCAGATAGACTGAGGCACCGCCGGGATCGCGAAACGGCCATTCGCCAGGCGTCTTGCCGAAGGTGAAGGCGATGCAATTGTGCGCTGCCAGGTCTGCGGGTGTCTTCGGCTGGCCGCGGCGGTCGATATACCCCGGCGTGGCCACCGTGATGCGATGGCTGTCGAGCAGCTTCCTCGCCTTCAGGGACGAATCACGCATCGGGCCGACGCGGATCGCCACGTCGGTTCGCTCCTCGATCAGGTCGATGAGGCTGTCCGATAGCGACAGTTCGAGCCGGACCTCCGGATAGAGCGCCAGGAATTCACCGGCAAGCGGCAGGATGTAGCATTCGCCGAAGCCGACCGAGGCATTGACACGCAGCAGGCCGCGCGGCGTTGCCCGGCCACCCTCGGCGACAAGCCGCTCGGTCTCGGCGATGTCTGCGAGGATGCGCTGCGCCCGGGCGAGATAGATTTCCCCTTCCACCGTTAGAAGCAGCGAGCGGGTCGTGCGTACCAGAAGGCGCGTACCCAAGCGATCCTCGATGCGGGTGACGAGCTTGCTGACGGCGGAGGGCGACAGCTTCAGCCGCCGCCCGGCTGCGGAAAAACTCTGCAATTCCGCCGCCGCGACGAACACCTCCATCTCCCCTGCCCTATTGTCCATCCACCCTCACCCTATGAATTCATTTCACAGGTATTTATCCATTCATCTCGATTATCGCGCAAGTCCCTTTGATCCATAGTCCGCCCAACGAAACCAGCGGCGGCCCGGAGATCCTGTGTGCCGCCGCCAAACCCAAGCCCGGCTCCCACGGGCGACCAAAGGTGCTCCCATGCCACTTGCCCTCTATGCACTGACGATCGCGGCCTATGCGATCGGAACCACGGAATTCGTCATTGTCGGCCTGTTGCCGACGGTTGCCACCGATCTCGCCATCACCTTGCCGCTCGCCGGGCTGATCGTGTCGATCTATGCGCTCGGCGTTACCTTCGGCGCGCCGATCCTCACCGCCCTGACCGGCCGGATCGAGCGCAAGCCGCTGCTTCTCGGCCTGATGATGCTGTTCATTGCCGGCAACACGCTGTCGGCACTCAGCCCCTCCTATGAAATGCTGCTCGTCGGCCGCATCCTCTCCGCCTTCTCGCACGGCGTGTTCTTCTCCGTCGGCGCGACCATTGCCGCCGAGCTCGTGCCGGCCAACCGCCGCGCCTCGGCCATCGCGCTGATGTTCATGGGCCTGACGGTCGCCATCGTCACCGGCGTTCCCCTCGGCACCGTCATTGGCCAGACCTTAGGCTGGCGCGCCACCTTCTGGGCCGTCGCAGGGCTTGGCGCCATCGCGCTGACCGCAATCGCCGCGCTTTTGCCGTCAACGCTGTCCAAGGCGGCCCCCGCCAGCATTCTCGACCAGGTCCGCGTGCTCGGCTCGGGCCGCCTGCTCCTCGTCTTCGGCATGACGGCGCTCGGCTATGGCGGCACCTTCGTTACCTTCACCTTCCTTGCGCCGATGCTTGAAGAGGTCAGCGGCTTTGCCGCCTCCTCCGTCAGCCTGGTGCTCGTGCTCTATGGCCTTGCGATTGCTGCAGGAAACATCGTCGGCGGCCGCATCGCCGACCGCAGTCCGGTAAAGGCGCTGACCTTTCTGTTTGCGGCCCAGGCTGCGGTTCTGGCGCTGTTCACCTTCACCTCGGTCTCGACGATCCCTGCCCTGATCACCCTTGCGGCCCTCGGCTTCCTGTCCTTTGCCAACGTGCCCGGCCTGCAGCTCTATGTCGTGCAACTGGCCAAGCAGCACCGCCCCGGCGCAGTCGATGTCGCCTCGGCACTCAATATCGCCGCCTTCAATCTCGGCATTGCCGCCGGCGCCTGGATCGGCGGCCTGGTGGTCGCCTCGCCGCTCGGTCTGCAGGCGACACCATGGGTGGGGGCAATTCTTGTTGCCGGCGCGCTGGTTCTCACCCTGGTCAGCAGCATGCTGGATCGCAGGCTCGAGCCCGTTGCCCAGACCGCCTGACGGAAAAGCGGCCAACCCCGGCCGGCTTGACCCGATCCCCGCCTGCCACATCTATAGGCCTGTTTCATCCAAAACGCCCGGCACTACAGGCCGGGCGGCCTCGAAAAGGGAAAACTTCATGCAACCGATCGTCAACGCCAACGGCGCCGCCATTCCCGCCCTCGGCTTCGGCACCTTCCGCATGCCCGGCCCGGACGTGCTGCGCATCGTGCCGGAAGCCCTGAAGATTGGCTTTCGCCATGTCGATACCGCGCAGATCTACGGCAACGAAGCGGAAGTCGGCACCGCCATACAGCAGTCGGGCGTGCCGCGCGCCGATATCTTCCTCACGACCAAGGTCTGGGTCGACAATTACAGGCAAGGCGCTTTTTCGGCTTCCGTCGACGAAAGCCTGCAGAAGCTGAAAACCGACTATGTCGATCTCCTGCTGCTGCACTGGCCGGGAAGCCCGGTGCCGCTTGCCGAGCAGATCGAGCGCCTGAACGCCGTCCATGAGACCGGCAAGGTCCGCCACATCGGCGTCAGCAACTTCAACACCCACCAGATGGACGAGGCCGCACGGCTGAGCGCGGCACCACTGGTCACCAACCAGGTCGAATATCACCCTTACCTCGACCAGTTGAAGGTGCTGGAGGACGCCGACCGTCTCGGCATGTCGATCACCGCCTACTACGCCATGGCCGACGGCCGCGTGCCGAGGGATCCGGTGCTTAACGACATCGGCAGCCATCATGGCAAGACCGCCGCGCAGGTGGTGCTGCGCTGGCTGATACAGCAGCACGGCGTCGTCGCCCTGACGAAAACCGCAACGCAGTCGCGGCTCGCGGAGAATTTCGGCATTTTCGATTTCGTGCTGTCGACCGACGAGATGAAGGCGATCCACCTGCTCGCCGAGCCGGATGGCCGCATCGTCAACCCACAGGGCCTCGCCCCCGTCTGGGACAAGGCCGCCTGAAAGACGCTCGCCTCTGCCCGCCCCTGTGGCGGGTGGAGAGCGGTAAATTGTCTTGCCCTCACATCGCAGAACCGCAAGAGGGATTTCTCACGCCGCCGGCGCGACGACCGCGACGTTTATCGGCGAGCGGATCTTGAAGCCGATTGTCTGATAAAGCGCGATGGCGGCCGTGTTCGTCACATAGGCGTGGAGATAGGGCTGATCGCCCTTCGCGAAGATCTGTCCCGCGACGAACCGCGACAGCAACCGCGCGAGCCCTTTGCCGCGGACGTCGGGATGGGTGCAGACGCCGCTCAGTTCCGTGTATCCCGGCTGCTTCATCCGCTCTCCCGCCATGGCGACAAGCCGGCCATCGATCTTGACGCCCCAGAAATTGCCGAACGCCTGTGCCCGGATGGAAAAAGGTCCCGGCTTCGTCAGGGTGGCCAGCGCCAGCATCTCCGCGGCATCGGCTTCGCCCAGCTGCTCGATGCGCGGGTCGGATAGCAGGGGTAGGTGCTGTTGCGCCGTCATCTGGACAAGATCGGCGGTGGAGAGGATCTGCAGGCCTCGTGGTAGAACGATTTCGTTTGCCTCTGCCAGCAGAAGCATTTCGTCGCCGGCCACAAGCCGGCCGAGCGCTTCGAGGCTCTCTTGCCGGTCATCGCGAGCAGCAGCAAAGGCGCTGACGGATGGCTGATAGCGTCTTGCCAGGGAACTGCCTTCGGCAAGGGCCGCATGGCGGGTCGCGAGGGCACTCCAGATCGGCCGGTCGAGGATATGGCTCATCTCAACACCCGTTTGTTTCAAGGTTTCGGTTCACGCCGGTTGAGCGGCAGAGCGGTAAGCCCGTCTTCGATCGCTGCCAGTTGATCGAGCAGCGGACCATCGAGCTTGCCGCAGAGGTCGGCGACAGCCGCTTCGATGCGCGGCCAGATCGCTTCTTTTGCTTCATCCACCAGCCGCTGCCCCTGCGCCGTAAGGCTGACGAACTTGCGGCGCTGATCATCCGGCGCCGGTTCCGCGCGCAGCACCCCGAGATCGACGAGTTGCGCGATGCTGCGGGTCACGCCGGGCTGGCTCACACCCAGCGCATCGGCCAAATCGCCGACCGCCAGCGGACCAAGCCGCTCGACCGCAGCGAGGAGCGGATACTGGCTTGCAGCGATTTCGACGCCCATCTCATCGATGATCTTCTGGGTGTCCGCTTGCAGGCGTTCGCCGATCCGCTTCATGCGGGTACCGAGGCTCAGGAAGCCGAAAGCACGAACGACATCTTCAGCCATGTGGTCACTCCGATTTATATAACGCGTTATATAACGTCGCATATATAATGTCAAGAATGCCGTCCGACGAAGACATCGCCCTGTCGGCGATGGCAAAATCCTGTTGAAGACGAAATATCGGCGTTGCTGATTTCAGATGGACGATCGGCCGGCCATTCCGATGCTGACCTCGCCCCGCGCGATTCTCATCGAGTTCGCGTTTCCGGGCTTGCGAGCTTCCCGCTCTCCACCTTGCCCCGCTCGGGGAAGATTCAAGGGCCGCTTGCTGATCGCCGGAAGTGCTGCCTTTGCGCCTGCCTATGCAGTGGGTGCGACGGGCACCGTCATGGATCTTTCGGCCCGTCCACCGCACGATCCGGGGCGGGCTGGTGCTGCCTGTATTCACGGCCGCTTGCACGCCTGGAAGCGGCCGTGAACGATCTCGAAACCGCCTTGATCAGACGAACTGGCTGAGGCCCGGCACCGAAGCGACGACTTCGTCGACGACGTCTGCACCGGCCTTTTCCTTGGCATAGCCGATGGTTTCCTTGGCAAGGGCGGTGATCTCGCCCATGCCGAGGCCCTGCGACATCAGTTGCTGGCCGAGCGCCATGACACCGCCGCCGGCGCCGACTGCGCTCAGGAGACCGCCGAGCAGGCCACCGCCATTGCCCGAGCCTTCGCCATTGAACTTGGCGACCATTTCGGAAGCCCCGGGAATGGCTTCGATCATCTTGGCGACCGGGCCGTCGGCGGCTTCGCGCTGCAGGAAGCCGAGCATCATGCCGATGGCCTTTTCAGCCGTTGCCGGGTCGATACCGACATTGTCCGCAACGCGGGTGATCAGTTCGTTCATTGGGGATTCTCCTCGTGTTTTTTGACGTTGACGTCAACGTAAATTATCTCGGCTTGAAACTCAAGCGCCGTTCGAACCGCTGTCCACAGCGCGAGCCCGGCCATCGTTTCATGCCTCGGCGGCGAATACAATGCGGCCATGGGGCGCGCTCGGCCCCCGCCCCGCTACAATCCTTCTGTTGCCGGTGGCAAGCACTGCTCCTATAACATCCCTTGGAAAACAATGTGATGAAACCCGCGCCGTTCGGCGAGCCCGCGGCTTTCATGGTAAAATGGAGACAGAACCCTATGCTCGAGGACGGGAAGCTCTACATCGGCACCAGCCGGAAGCCGGACGACACGATCAACAAGCCCGAATATCTCGATTTCAAGTTCGGCAACCGCCATGGCCTGATCACCGGGGCAACCGGCACCGGCAAGACGGTGACGCTGCAGATCCTGGCGGAAAGCTTTTCCAATGCCGGCGTGCCGGTGTTCTGCGCCGACGTGAAGGGCGACCTCTCGGGCATCGGCGCGATCGGCGAGGAGAAGGACTGGGTGAGGAAGCGGGTCGAGCAAATCGGCTTTAGCGATTTCAGCTTCCAGGAATTTCCGGTGATCTTCTGGGATCTCTATGGCGAAAAAGGCCACCGCGTGCGCGCCACCGTCTCCGAGATGGGGCCGCTGCTTCTCTCCCGCCTGATGAATGCCAGCGACGCGCAGGAGGGCGTGATCAACATCGCCTTCAAGATCGCCGACGAAGGCGGCCTGCCGCTGCTCGACCTCAAGGATTTCCAGGCGCTGCTCACCTATATGGGCGAGAATGCCACCGAGCTTTCCAGCAAATACGGCTTCATCTCGAAATCCTCGACCGGCTCGATCCAGCGCGAACTTCTGATCCTCGAGCAGCAGGGCGCCGAGCACTTTTTCGGCGAGCCGGCGCTCAAGGTTTCTGACATCATGCGCACGACCCGCGACGGCCGCGGCGCGATCTCGGTGCTGTCCGCCGACAAGCTGATGATGAACCCCCGCCTCTACGGCACCTTCCTGCTCTGGCTGATGTCGGAACTGTTCGAGGAACTGCCGGAGGTCGGCGATCCGGACAAGCCCAAGCTGGTGTTCTTCTTCGACGAGGCGCACCTCCTGTTCAACGATGCGCCGAAGGTGCTGCTCGAGCGCATCGAGCAGGTGGTGCGGCTGATCCGCTCCAAGGGCGTCGGCGTCTATTTCGTCACCCAGAACCCGCTCGACGTCCCGGACACGGTGCTGGCGCAGCTCGGCAACCGCGTCCAGCATGCGCTGCGCGCCTATACGCCGCGCGAGCAGAAGGCGGTGAAGACGGCGGCCGACACCTTCCGCCCGAACCCGGACTTCGACTGTGCAACGGTCATTACCAATCTCGGCACCGGCGAGGCACTGGTCTCCACCCTCGAAGGCAAGGGCTCGCCGTCGATGGTCGAGCGCACGCTGATCCGCCCGCCCTCGAGCCGCGTCGGGCCGCTGACGGAGGCCGAGCGCGCCGACATCATGAAGATCAGCCCGGTGGCCGGCCTCTACGACGAGGATTTCGACCGGGAATCGGCCTACGAACTCTTGGCCAAGCGCGCCGCCAAGGCGGCGGAACAGGCGCAAGCCGCACGCGAAGCCGAAGAAGCGCCGCCCGCCTCCGGCGGCAGCCGCTGGACCCTGCCCGGCTTCGGCGACGACGAGCCGGCTTCGACTGAGGCAAGGCCGCGCGCCCGCTCCGGCTACCAGCGCGAAACCATCGCCGAAGCCGCGATGAAATCCGTCGCCCGCACGGTGGCATCCTCGCTCGGCCGAGCCCTGGTGCGCGGGATTTTGGGGAGCTTGAAGCGGTAGCGAGCCGTCGGGTTCTGGAAATGAAAACGGCGGCTCCGGATGGGCCGCCGTCTTGATTCTGCCCGGTGATCAGGAAGATGCTTTCCAACTACAAAAAAAGCCCGGTGGATCGCTCCCCGGGCTTTGTCATTCAAGATCGTTTGTCGCTCAGGCGAGCGTCGCCGGGATTTCCGTCGCGGTGCGCAGCGCGTGGCTGTAGGGGCAGACGATGTGGGCGGCGGCGACCAGCTTTTCGCCGGTTTCGCGGTCGATGCCCGGCAGGTTCACGGAAATCGAGGGATTGATGTAGAAGCCGGTGCCGTCCTCGCGCGGGCCGATGCCGACGGTTGCGGTCACGCTGGCGTCATCCGGGATCTTCACTTTTTCCTTGCCGGCGACGAACTTCAGCGCGCCGAGGAAGCAGGCGGAATAGCCGGCCGCAAAGAGCTGTTCCGGATTGGTGCCGGTGGCGCCGTCGCCCCCGAGTTCCTTCGGAACGGTCAGCGTAACATCGAGAACGCCGTTTTCGCTGACGGCACGGCCGGCACGGCCACCGGTTGCGGATGCCTTGGTGGTGTAGAGGATGGGCATGGTCAGTCTCCTTGTTTCCAGGCGGTTGTTTGCGGGGCAGTTGGTTTGTCCGAACTTTCAATAGCGCATAATTAAATTTGACGCAATATAATTTTGCAAATTGCAAACCATCGGCAAAACTGCGAGGATACTCGGTATGACCGACGATAGTGACACGCGTAAGGACGATCTCAAGGACGGCGAGGCCCTGGCGCTCGGCCAGCAGCTCTGTTTTGCCGTCTATTCCGTGGCGCATGCGTTCAACCGCACCTACAAGCCGCTGCTCGACCGCTTCGGCCTTACCTACCCGCAATATCTCGTGCTTCTGGCGCTCTGGCAGCACGACAACATGACCGTCAAAGGCATTGGCGAGGAGCTGGGGCTGGATTCCGGCACATTGTCGCCGCTGCTCAAGCGGCTGGAAACGGCCGGCTTCGTCAGCCGCACGCGCGACAAGGGCGACGAGCGGCAGGTGATCATCGCGCTGACTGAAAAAGGCGTGGCGCTGAAGACCGAGGCCTTCGGAATCCTGATGGAAATCGGCAAGGCGACCGGATGCAGCATGAAGGAAGCCGCCGCCCTGCGCTCGGCGCTGCACGACCTCAACCGGCATCTCGACGAGCACAACGGGGTTTAGCGCCTGCTGCGTGGCCACGGCAGTTGCGATGTTCTACGGCGCCGCTGGCGCAGCTCCGCACGACACGACAGGAAATCCCCCTCCGGTACTTGGTGATATCTCCCACAAGGGCAGGCCAATCGCATGCTTCCTCTTCTCCCCCGCGGGGAGAAGGTGGCGCGAAGCGCCGGATGAGGGGGGCGGCTGGCGCCGAAATTGCCGAGAAACCCCCTCATCGCCTCGCATAAGCTCGGCACTTCTCCCCGCCGGGGAGAAGAGGGAGTTTGGCGCAATCGCCTTCGCTCCTATGCGATTGTCCTACCCCCAAAAAAAGGGAGATCTGAGCAAGAGGCCGCCCCCGCGCCAATCTCCCAATCGAGGGGGAGATGCCCGGCAGGGCAAAAGGGGTGAGGCGGCCACTGTCGCGGACTGTGACGGCAGCCTGCGCACCCACCCGGGCGAAAAGTTTCAGATCACCAGGATCGGCGCGCCAGTGCGGACGCGGTCGTAGAGATCGATAACGTCCTGGTTGATGAGCCGCACGCAACCCGAGGAAACGGCCTTGCCGATCGATTGCCATTCCGGCGACCCGTGCAGGCGGTAGAGCGTGTCCTCGCCGTTCTGGAAGATATACATCGCCCGCGCGCCCAGCGGATTGTCGATGCCCGGGGGCATGCCGCCATTGGCGATCGAATATTGTGCCAGTTGCGGCTGGCGGGCCACCATCTCGTTCGGCGGCTTCCAGCGCGGCCATTTCTGTTTCCACTGGATCACCCCCCTGCCCGACCAGGCAAACCCCTCGCGGCCGATGCCGACGCCGTAGCGCATGGCGGAACCGTCGGACTGGATCAGATAGAGGAAGCGCTCGCCGGTATCGACGATGATCGTGCCCGGCTTCTCGCCGAAGGTGTTGGGCACCTCCTGGCGATAGTAGCGCGCATCGATCTGCTGATAGGGGACCGCCGGGATATTGAAACCTTCGTCGACCTTTGGCCCGTACATCTCGGCATAATAGGCCGATTGCGCCGGCAGGCCGCTCGGCTCACCGCCATAGACCGGCCCCTCCAGTTCCGCCCCGTAGCGCGGATCGCTGAAACGGCCCTCCAGCGCCGGATTGCGGAAATAGGGCGCGGTTTCGGCACGAAACCGGTCGGTGTTCATCGAGGAGGTGCATCCGGCAAGGCCGGCCGAGGCCACGGCAAGCCCGGAGATGTTGAGAAATTGCCGGCGGGAGAGCGATTTGGACAGTGTCATTGAACTCTATATATGGCGTTGACGCGGATTGGCGAAGGCGTAGCCGAAAACGCCACGCAAAAATCATTGCTCCGGCAGTATCCACCGGTCCCCGCCACAAGTATGGCAATTGCGGCTGGATCGGGGCTTGCGCCGATCAAGGCTCTTCACAACTGTGAGAGCGTTGTCGACCGTGTCCAGACCGCAACAGTCCGGCGGCGCGTTGGCGGGCGAAATGTCCTTTGACATTCATATCATTGGGTTCTTATGGCGCCCCGATATTTATTTATCATGAATTATAGAGGTTGAGTCATTCGATCTGCTGCAATGTGTGCGGGAACGCCCACCGTACTGGAGAAAATCATGGCGCCGCATTGTCAAAGGCCAGCGAGCAGGGTGACGAATTCAGTCGGGGCCACCGGCCGACTGACGAAATAGCCCTGCACGTCGTCACAGCCGCTGGCCTGCAGGAAATCGACCTGCGCCTGGGTTTCCACTCCTTCGGCAATCACCTCGATCTGCAGCTTTTGCGCAAGCGAGATAATTGCGCCGGTAATCGCCATGTCGTCGGCATCGCCCGGAACATGCTGAACGAAGGATTGGTCGATCTTCAGCCGCCGGACGGGAAAGCTCTTCAGTGCGCTGAGGCTCGAATAGCCGGTGCCGAAATCGTCGATGGCCAGATGGACGCCGAGCGCTTCAAGCTCGTGCATGGTGGCGATCGCCGCGCCGACATCCTGCATGATCAGGCTTTCGGTGAGCTCCAATTCGAGGTACCGGGCCTCCAGCCCGCTTTCCTCAAGCGCTTGCGCAACCCGCGACACCCAGTTGCGTTCGCGGAACTGGCGGGCGGAAACGTTGACGCTGACGACGATGGGCGGCAGGCCTTCGTCTTGCCAGGCCCTGTTCTGCCGGCAGGCCTCGTTCAGAACCCAGTCGCCGATCGGCACGATCAGCCCTGTCTCCTCGGCCAGCGGGATGATGTCCGCCGGCGCGACAAGGCCCCGCTCGGGGTGCTGCCAGCGCAGGAGCGATTCGGCGGCGAAAATCCTGCCGGTCTTCAGGTTCATCTCTGGTTGATAGTGCAGCACGAATTCGCCGCGGGCGACGGCATCACGCAGTTCCTCGTGCCGCCGCAGCTTTGCGCGCACCTTCGCCGCCATTTCGGCGTCAAACAGTTGCAGGTTGTTGCGGCCGACTTCCTTGGCCCTGTACATGGCCGAGTCGGCGTTGGCCAGCAGCTCGGTCGCCGTCTGGCCATGGTCGGGATAACAGACGACGCCCATGCTGCAGCTGACCTGCAGGCTGCGCCCCGAAAGAACGAGCGGAGCGCCGATTGCTGCGCGAATGGTCTCGAGCCTTGAGGTTACGACGCCGCTATCCGGCGGCAGGCCGGTCAGCAGAATGATGAATTCATCGCCGCCGACACGCACGATCATGTCCGACTTGCGCACGCAGGCCAGCATGCGGCCGGCGGCGATACGCAGGAGTTCATCACCGGCGTGATGACCCATCGTATCGTTGATCAGCTTGAAATTGTCCAGATCGAGAAAGGCGAGCGCCACCCACTGGCCGGTGATGCGCGCCTGCTGCAGGGCGGTGGCGACGCAGCTGTCGAACAACACCCGGTTCGGCAATCCGGTCAGCGCGTCGTGATGCGCCATGAACTGGATGCGCTCTTCCGATTGCTGGCGCTCGATGGCGATGCCGGCCAGATGCGCCGCCATCGAAATCAGTTCGTTCTGTTCGGCCGACGGCAGGCCGACCGCGTGAGAATAGAGTGCGAAGGTTCCAAGCACCTTGCCTTGATAGGACAGGATTGGCGTCGACCAGCAGGAGCGATAGCCGAATGGCCGCACGAAATCGGCATGGCCTTCCCACAGCGGGTCGGACAGAATGTCGGCGACGAAGACGGGCTCGCCGCGCCAGGCGGCAGTGCCGCACGATCCGACCCTCGGGCCGATTTCAATGCCGTTGACGGCCTCGCAATAGGCCTCGTCGAGACCGGGTGCCGCGCCGGTCACAAGTTGGCGGCCGTCCTCCGAGAGAAGCAGGATGGAGCCGATGACGCCGGGCAGCTGCGCCTCGATCAGCAGGATCAGTTCGTTGAAGAATTTGTCCAGCGGCGTGCCCGTAGCGATCATCTCCAGCAGCCGGGCCTGGCCGAGCATGAGCCGCTCCGCTCTCTTGCGGTCGCTGATGTCGCGCGAGACGCCGACGGTGCCGATGGTTACACCCTGCTTGTTGCGCAGCGGCACCTTGGAAGTCATCAACCAGCGCTCGTAGCCCTTGTCGATGAACGCCCGCTCCTCCATTCCGAAGATCGGGCTGCCCGTCTCGATGACCTGCCGTTCAGCCTGGACCGTTTTGGCGACCATGTCGTGCGGATGCAGGTCGTAGTCGGTCTTGCCGACGAGTTCCTCCATTTTCGTGAAGCCATTGTCGATGACGGTTGCGCGGTTGGCGATCAGGAACCGGCCTTCGAGATCCTTGGCGTAGATGTAATCGGGAACGTGATTGACCATCGTCTCGAGCCAATAATGACGGTCGGCGATGTCTGTCTGGGAGGTAAACAAGCGTGAGACTTCCGCCGCCAGACGCTGGCCTGCGGCCATCAGGCGTTGCGTGTCGTCATTGCTGGCGACCTTGGCACCGCTGTCCCTGCGAGAGTAGTCCAAGTTTTTCGTCAAGCAAGCCTCCGCACACAGGTTCACCGTCCAAGCTGTCTTCCTGATTTCTCGCCCCGATTTCTACCAGCCAGAAGTTATCCTTTACTAAAGAAGTATTTTCCAATGGACGAATACTGCTGCTGTCTTGCTGAATTCCAATGCTTCGTCCAGTCTGTCTGCACAATTCCGTAGCATCTCGGGACAGGCCGACATTGGCATGTTTCATGCACTGTCCACGCAAAGGATTTGCCATGCTCAATCGTCGCCTGCTTCTGTCTTCGATCGCCTCCACGCTCTTCTGCACGGCGGCAGGCCCTTGCCTGGCTGCAAAACTGAAACCGGCGCAGGATGGCCTGCGGGGTACGATCGATATTTCCGGCTACGGTGTCGGTCCCGATGCCTCTGCTGATCAAAGCGAGGCGTTCAACCGTCTCCTGCAGGAGGCGGCGGCCCGTGGCATGCCTGTCTTTCTCCCGGCCGGCGACTATGTGCTGTCCGACATCACGCTGCCCGACGATCTCTGGCTGGGCGGCGTGCCCGGCCGCACCCGGCTGGTCCATGCCGGCAGCGGCGGCTTTCTGAGCGGCGAAGGGCTGAGGCGGCTGACGCTGTCTGGTCTGGTCTTCGAGGGCGGCGGCAAGGCTCTTGGAGAAAAAACCCAAGGGTTGATCAACCTGAGTGGCGTCGCCAATCTGGCGATCGAAAACTGCGCCATCATCGGCTCATCGAAACACGGCATCAATGCCGAGCATTGCGGCGGCCGAATCGACGGCAACGGCATCTCGCAGGCTGCAGGCAGCGGCATCTATGCGGTCGAAAGCGAAAAACTCTCGATCACCGCCAACACCGTTGTCGACTGCGGCAATGGCGGCATCCTCGTGCATCGCTGGAAGGCTTCGCAAGACGGTACGATGGTCCGCGGCAATCGCGTGGCGCGCATAGGTGCCCGGGATGGCGGAACGGGCGAGAACGGTAACGGCATCAATGTCTTCCGCGCGGCAAACGTGATGGTAACGGACAACCACATCTCCGATTGCGCCTTTTCCGCCATTCGCGCCAACGCCGCCACCGATATCCAAATCGTCGGCAACCAGTGTCTGCATTCCGGCGAAACGGCCATCTATTCCGAATTCGGCTTCCGGGGCGCGATTGTCACCGGCAACCTGATCGACGGTGCCGCCAATGGCATCCTGATCGTCAATTTCAACGAAGGCGGCAGGCTGGCGGTCGTCAGCGACAACATCATCCGCAACCTGCATGTCGATGGCCCCTATGTTCACGACGGCGCCGGTTTCGGCCTTGGCATCGCGGTGGAGGCGGACACGACCGTGACCGGCAACGTCATCGAGAACGCGCCGAAATGGGGGCTGATGTTCGGCTGGGGGCCCTATCTGCGCGATGTCGTTGCGACCGGTAATTTCGTGCGAAATGCCGGCGGCGGCTGCGCCGTCACGGTGGTCGAAGGGTCGGGCACCGCGCTGATCGCCAACAACCTGTTTCAGGATGTCAGGGAGGGAGGCATCCTCGGCTATCGCTGGAACGAGAAGGTCACGGGCGATCTTCTCAGGAGCGAAAGCGAGAGCTTCGCGCATCTCACCCTCTCCGGCAACCGGCTCCGCTGAAAACATCAAAAGATTTCATGGCTGACATCAGCGCCGACGGCTTCAAGCGCGGACAAGCCTGCCGTACCCTGCCGTGAATTTCAGCCAAAGGGGAATAGCCATGCTGACGATCTACGGCGTCTACTGCTCGCGCGCCTCGCGTAACTATTGGATGGCGGAAGAGCTGGGCATTCCGTTCAAATCGGTGCCGGTCATCCAGGCGCGGCTCGTCGCCGATCCGCTGGCGCCCGATGCCCGGCTCAACACGAAATCTGCGTCGTTTCTGGCCGTCAACCCGATGGGCAAGATCCCGGCCATGGAGGATGACGGTCTCGTACTGACGGAATCGCTGGCCAGCAATCTCTACCTCGCGCGCAAGCATGGCGGGCCGCTCGCGCCCGCCGATCTGCGCGAGGAAGGCGAGGTGCTGGCCTGGACGCTCTGGGCGGCAAGCGAGGTCGAGCCCCATACGGTCGAGATTGTGCTGACCTACGATAATGCCCGTGAGGACACGCCGGAGGGCATGGCTATCATCGAAACGTCGGTCAAGGCGCTGGAGCGGCCCCTGGCGCGGCTGGAAGCGCATCTGCAAACGCAGGACTACGTCGTCGGCGGTCGCTTCACCGTCGCCGATCTCAATCTTGCGGAAGTGATGCGCTACGCCATGACCGAGACCTATCTCCTTGACCGGCATCCAAAGATCAAGGCTTGGCTCGCCCGCTGCCACGCCCGGCCGGCCTTCGAGAAGATGATGGCCGGCCGGCGCAAGGAGGCGGAGGCCGCCTGACACTCCGCGCATTGCAGCCATGACAACCGGCGCGTCGTGCTTTACGTCAGGTCGTCAGTCATGGCGAACACGGCTTCGGCCCACGCGTATAAACCTGATCGCCACGCTCGCATTCGCGCTGCCGGCAGGCGACGCGAGATCCATTTTCAACGTACCGCGCAACCACTCGCCTTCATGCATCTGCCGTCTGCAGACGACCGCGGGTGGGCAAGTCACGACCGCGGTCGATCGCACGCCGGAAAACGCCGTGCCTTGCCTGTCATTGCTGCCACGGAGCCTGGACTTGCGACCTGCGGCGTCCGGTCATGACGGCCTGTTGCGAAAACGCTATTCTCACTAATATACAGCCATCGAATCACCCTATCTCTGCCGACGCAACACACTCCGACTTCTGCATCGAGACATGATGAGTTACGTAAAGCAGTCAAACCTCAGCATGGCGAACGCAGAAGCGGACGAGTTGACGGAACGCTATGCAGGGTGGAAAATGCCGGCCATCGTCGAGCCTCTTCGCCCGGGTGATCGTATTTCAATCGATTGCATGTGTCGCTCCGTTCGGACGAAGCCGCATGATGCGGTACGCTACACCGCCTGGCAAAGCCATTGCCGATCCGGCATGAAACTCATCTCAAACGCCCCGCCGGATCAGGTCGTCCTGTTCCTCCAATCTTCCGGTGCGCTGGAACTGGATGATGGGCGGGAGCGGCATTTTCTGACCTCGGCTACCGGCTTCGTCGCCCCCATGCCGCGGATCGAGTCTCTCGTCTTCCATGAGAACCGGAGCCATTTGGCCATTGCGTGGCAAAAATCGATGCTCGTCGGCGTCCTGAGCGAATTGATCGACGCACCCGTCACCGGTGAGCTTGAAATAACTGGCAAGCTTGATCTGACAACGCCCCACGGCTCCTGTATTGCGAGGCTTAGCAGTCTTATCTGGGACTATCTTGACACGAATGCGGGCCACAGTTTTTCATCGGCCGCCCCCGATCTGTTGGTTCGGGCTTTGATGCTGCTTGTCCTGCAAAACGTGCCGCACAGCTACCACGAGCGGTTGACGGGACCGATCTCTCCGGCGATACCGCGAAAACTGAAGCGGGCTATCGAGTATATGCACGCCAACGCAGCGTCGCCAATGACGGTTTCGGAAATCGCGCGCGAGGCGGGAACGACGGTACGGTCGCTGCAGACGGCTTTTCAGCAGTTCAAGGACATGACGCCGTCAGACTATCTGCGCGCCATTCGCCTGGAGGGCGTGCGCAAAGCACTGCTGAGTGGGGGGGATGTGCTATCGATCGCCGACATAGCAAGGAATTGGGGCTTCCTTCACATGGGGCGCTTTGCGGCGAGCTATCATCAGTCGTTCGGCGAGATGCCCTCGGAGACCGTGCGACGGCAGGGGAGGAGCAACTAGCTCTCGAAGCGGACGCCACTTGCCCGACAGGCGGCGCCGGGAGCCCGCTCACGCAAAGCCGAGACGCTGCATGCTCTCGGCGATCTCGTCGCGCACCCACTGCTTGAAGGCCAATACCGTCTTCGTTTCGCGGCGCGACGGCGGGGTGACGAAATAATGCGCAAACCCCGTCTTCACTCGGACTGAGTACGGGACGACCAACCGCCCCTCGACGATTGAATAACCGGCCAGCGTCTGCCAGGCGAGCATGACGCCCTGGCCGGCAATTGCGGCGTCGAGGCAGAGCGATGCGTCGTTGAACACATGCCGCGCGACCATCTTCTCGCCGGACAAGCCGACTTCGCACAGCCAGGTTTCCCAGCTGAACATCGAGCGGCCGTCGATCACAGCCGGAACGTCCAGAACATCCCTCGGTTCCTTTAGTTTTTCTGCAATCGCCGGACAGCAGACCGGGAAGATCTCCTGCTCCAGCAGCAATTCGGCCTTGACCCCCGGCCAGTTGCCCGACCCGACCCGAATGCCGACATCGACGCCGGCGCTTTCCAGATTGACCAGAGCCGTCGTCGCATCGATGCGCAGGCGGATATCCGGATGTTTCTCGGTAAAATGATCCAGCCGATGAACCAGCCAGCGTGCCGCGAAAACCGGGGCGACCGAGATCGTCAGGATCGTCTCGTCACGCCTGCGGGCCGAGGCAACCGCGTGATCCAGCATTTCGAATCCGCCGGTCAGCCGCGGCAGGAAGCTCTCGCCGAAAAGGGTCGGCACGAGGCCGCGCGGGCTGCGTTCGAAAAGGATGCGGCCGAGCTGCTTTTCTGCCTTGATGATCTGCTGGCTGACCGCGCCGATGGTGACGCCCAGTTCTTCAGCCGCCGCCTGCAGCGAGCCGAGACGGCCCGCCGCTTCGACGGCGCGCAAACCATTAAGGTGAACGGCGTTCAAATCCTTCATATAGTTTTTCTATAGTACGGTCGCGGCAAACTCAATTGAAATTGTCTTTCGGAGGAGGATTATGGCGTCACCGAACAAGGATGGTGATGCCATGTTGAAGCTTTTCTCCATACTCGACAAGCTGCGCTCCATACCGGCATATGAAGACACGAAGGCCGCCTGGGTTTCCGACCCGTTGCGTCATCCCGATATTGAGCGCATGGACGCGCGGCAACTCGGCGACCTGCCCTTTCCCGGCCCTGGGATCCGCGCGGTACCGCGCCATTGCGCAGATGTCTGCCGCGCCTGAGCTTGCGTGGATCGCCCCGGCATCAGAAACTGCGCTCAATCGTGAGGGACCCATGAGCGGCGGTCAGGAGACGGATTTCGAGCGCGTAACGAGGCTGGCCCGGGCGGCCGGCCTTCCGGAAGTGACGCTCGGCACCAGCTACGGCACACCGGCGCTCGAGGTCCGTGGCAAGAGTTTCGTGCGCATCAGGCATGCGGGCATCCTCGTCGTCATGTGTGCGCTCGAGGAGAAGGAAATGCTGATGGAGGCGGAGCCTGATCTCTATTTCGAGACCGATCACTACAAGGGCTGGCCGGCCATGCTGGTCCGTCTCGCGGCGATCAGCGACGCGGACCTGACGCAACGACTTCTTGCCGCCTGGCGGCAAAAGGCGCCGAAGCGGCTTGCCGCCAGCTTCGGCCATGGCGCGTAGAGCGCCGCGCGTCGAACATGACGTCATAGTACAGACAGTCGCCGTCTCACCCCCCTCTGCCCTGCCGGACATCTCCCCCTCAAGGGGGAGATTGGCATGGCGCCGGCCTCTTACTCCCGATCTCCCCCCTTGAGGGGGAGATGTCATGAAGTGACAGAGGGGGTATCTTCGATGCCGGAACTACGCAGCAGATTTTCAGCCCTCCAAAGCAGCGAGGACCTCTTTGACGGCCGGGCGCTCGGCCATGCGCCGGCGATGATCAAGGACCTTCGGGAAGCGTGCGGGATCGACACCGTCGCCTTCCAGCCAGCCGGCAAGCGTGAACAGGTAGGGATCGGCGATCGAATAGTTTTCGCCCATCACCCAGGGGCCGGCGAACATGCCGGTTTCGATCAGCTCGAAGCAGTCGCTCATGTTGCTCGCAACCTTCAGCGTCATCGCCTCGATCGCCGCCGGATCATCGGCCCAGCGGGCGCCGCGGCGCTTGTGCGCATGGGCCACATGCACGGTCGAGCAGAGATAGGAATTGAAGGACTGTATGCGGGCGAACGCGAACGGATCGGAGGGCACGCCGATCGGCGACCCTGGAAAGCTCTGGCCGATATAGGCGAGGATCGCCGGCGTTTCGGTGAGCACACCGTGATCCGTCACCAGCGCCGGCACGCGGCCTTTCGGATTGACGCGCAGGAACTCGGGCGAACGCTGCTCCTGCCGTGAGAAATCAACGCGTTGCACTTCATAGCGTGCGCCGGATTCCTCAAGCGCGATATGCGAGGCGAGCGAGCAGGTGCCCGGCGTGAAAAAAAGCTTCAGCATCTCATTCTCCATCCTTTGCCGGCGACGGCCGGCCGTTCCAGGCGCAAGTGATAACAATCGCGCCGGTTGTTTGCCAGCCGGCTCGACGCCGATCACGCCATTGTGGTCAGAGCGCAGCCCGGCCTCCGGACAGCATTCTCCGCCCCTTGATTCCCGCGCGCTCCCAATGTCTACAGCCTGGATTTCGCGGGGCAGCCTTCGGCTGTGCCGATCGATCAGATCCTTTTAACGGAAGGCAGCTATCAGCCGAAAGCCTCGGTGACGCGGACATCGCCGACATGGATGCCGTTCCAGTTCCTCATCGAATGGTTGGCCAGGGCCATCAGGCTGGCATGCAGTTCGGGCTCGTCGCGGAAAAACCGGGCGAGTGTTGCAGCCACCATGGCCTCGGCGGCACGGGTCGTGCCGTCCTCGCATTTGAGCGCAATCCCGACGCCTTGTTCCGGGATGGCAGCGCAGAACACGCCTTCGGCCCCGGTCTTGGCGAAGATGCGGCCGGGTGCCGCCTGCATCAGGCGGGTGCAGGCGCGCTTCGTGCCGGCGACATAGAAGGGTTCGGCCATGCAGGCCTCGATCAATCGCTTCGACGCCTTCGCGCGCACCGGCTGCAGCCCGTGACCCGTGACCATCCTGGCAAAACCATGCGCAAGACCCTTGAGCGGCACGGCATAAGTGGGGATCGAGCAGCCGTCGATACCGCAATTGTCATGCGCGAGCGCGGCCCCCGTCAGGCCCTCCATCACGCCGCGAATTTCACGCTGCAGCGGATGGTCATAGGTGACATAGCCGGCCGTCTCCTCGCCGCCATGGCAGCAGGCGCAGATGAAGCCGGCATGCTTGCCCGAGCAATTGTTGTGGAGTTGCGTCGGATATTTGAGCGACCGCGCCTGGGCAATGATCGTATCCTGATTGAACGACCAGTGCTCGCCGCATTCGAGCGCCGAGACATCCCGGCCCGCTGCCGCCAGCATCGCTGCGGCCAGCGCCACATGCTCCGGCTCACCGCTGTGCGAGGCGCAGGCGAGCGCCAGTTCCTTGTTGCCGAATCCGTAGGCGTCGGCGGCACCCGTCTCCATCAACGGCAGGGCCTGCATCGCCTTGCAGGCCGAGCGCGGAAAGACGGCTGCATCGCTCTCACCCAGCGAAAAGACGGTTTCACCTGAACCGTCGACCACAACCACCATGCCGCGATGATGGCTCTCGACCAGATTGCCGCGGGTGACTTCGACAAGGACCGGGTTCGACATGCTCATGCCCTCAAAAATCCAATTTCTGCCTGTGTCTTTAGACCAAGATCGCGCAACACAACAACCGGACCCGCGCATGAAATTTCTTCGCAGGCTGCTTCTCGCCTTCCTGTTCCTCTATCTCCTGCCGGCACTCGCTTCAGCCGGCTGGTGGTACGTCAAGGAACGGCCAGGAAGCTGGCGGGAGGCTGACTGGTCGTCGGCCAACATCCTGCCGAAACCGGGCGACGACAAGGCGGCGGCGATCTACGTCTTCTCCGCCACCACCGGCGGCATGAAGGGCGCCGTCGCCAGCCATTCCTGGATCGTCACCAAGGGAGAGGGCGACACGACCTATAACCGCTATGACAAGGTCGGCTGGGGGTCGCCCATCCGCCGCAACGGCTACGCCGCCGACGCCAAATGGTATTCCAACAGGCCGCACCTGGTCGTCAGCGTAAAGGGCGAGGAAGCGACGCGGCTGATCCCGAACATCGAGAAGGCCATCCAGTCCTACCCCTATTCCAAACCCGGCGCCTACCGCATCTGGCCGGGACCGAACTCCAATACCTTCGTCGCCCACGTGCTGCGTTGCGTGCCGCAACTGGGCGCCGTATTGCCGCCGGACCCCGTCGGACGCGACTATCTGCCGGAAGGCAAGCTGTTTGCCATCGACGCCGATGGGCTCGACATGCATGCCACGCTTTACGGACTGCTGGGGATTTCTGCCGGCATCCGCAGCGGACTGGAGGTGCATGTCATGGGCCTGGTCGCCGGCCTCGACATCATGCGCCCGGCGGTCAAGATACCGGCGCTGGGACGGTTCGGGGTGTGAGGGCGAGAACAGACAATTCCATTCGAACAATTCGAATGCATGCCTCGAAAGTGATCATAGTGTATGCTATGAGAACAAAAACGGATTTGGGAGCAAGCAAGTGACTATTTCCATTCGCCTTTCTGAAGATGTCGAGAAGCAGTTGGAACGGCTCGCCCGTGAAACCGGACAAACCAAGGAATTTTATGTTCATCAGTTTATAGCGCAAGGGCTCCAGGACAGAGAAGATTACAATCTTGCCGCAGATATCGCCGCGCGCGTTCGCAGCGGAGAAGAAGCTGTTTACTCTCTTGCCGAGGTAAGGAAAGACCTTGGTCTGGACGATTGAGATCACGGCAAGAGCGCGCAAAAGCATCAACAATCTGGACAAACAAACCGCGATCCGCATCCTTTCCTTTCTTTCGGATAGACTTGCAGCGAATGAAAATCCTCGCCAACTTGGTAAACAACTAACCGGCCCGCTCAAGCACTATTGGAGCTACCGTGTCGGCGACTATCGCCTTTTGTGCGAGATCATTGACACGCAATTGATTGTGCTGGTTCTCGAAGTTGGCAATCGCCGAGAAATCTACCGCTGAAATCAAAAGACAACCGGGCTGCGGCTATCGTCCGCAGGACAAACAAAAAGGGCCGCCCAGGGCGGCCCTCCATGAGTTTTGGCCAGGTAACGGGCCCGGACCGCACAAGGTGCGACCCGCAGGAAGGCTGGGTTCAGAACGAGGGCTGCCTCGTTTCCGCCACCACAATTCCCATGTCCGTTACGAGGTTCGAAAGCTCATTAGACACTGGATCACCTTCCTTTCTTTACGTTGAAGATGACTTCAAGGTAGTCCGATTCGCTCCGATTGCAAGGGCGGCGATCTTAGACTTTCGCTACAACATCATGACGATCTTGCCAATGTGATCGCCGGCCTCGATCAGCCGGTGCGCCTCGACAACGTTCGAGAACGGCACTACAGCGTGCATGACCGGCGCGACATCGCCCTCATCCAGCAGCGGCCAGACATTGTCGAGAAGATCGTCGCGGATCGCCTCCTTCTCGACCGCCGTGCGCGGGCGCATGGCCGAGCCCATGACATGCAGACGCTTGCTGAGGATCGGGGCGATATTGGCTTTTTCCACCGAGGCACCGCCGAGGAAGGCGATGATCGACAGGCGGCCGTCCTTGGCCAGCGAACCAATGTTGCGATCGAAATAGGGCGCTCCGACCATATCGAGGATGACATCGACGCCGCGGCCGCCGGTTTCCTCAAGGACAACCGCCTTGAAATCCTCTTCGCGATAGTTGATTGCGCGCCGCGCGCCGAGCGAAACGCAGGCGTCGCACTTGGCCCTGGCTCCGGCGGTGACGAAAACCTCGGCGCCAAAGGCGCGAGCGAGCTGGATGGCCGTGGTGCCGATGCCGCTCGAGCCGCCATGGATGAGGATCTTCTCGCCCTCCACCAGATCGGCCATCTGGAAGACATTGGCCCAGACGGTGAAGAATGTTTCTGGCAGGGCCGCGGCGCGGGCGGCGTCATAGCCCCTCGGCCAAGGCAAGGCCTGTGTCGCCGGCAGGGCGCAGAATTCGGCATAGCCGCCGCCATTGGCAAGACCACAGACCTTGTCTCCGATCGTAAAACCCTCGGCGCCCTCGCCCAGCGCCACCACTTCACCGGCAACCTCGAGCCCGAGGATCGGGCTTGCACCCGGCGGCGGCGGATAATGGCCCTGCCGCTGCAGCACGTCCGGGCGATTGACGCCGGCAGCCTCGACCCGGATCAGCATGTCGCCGGGCCTGATTTCAGGCAGCGGACCGCGCGCCAGCACCATCTTTTCCGGCCCGCCAGGAGACGGTAGATCGACATAGGTCATTTCGGTCGGCAGGGTCACGGCCTTGTCCTCGCATTCTTCGTGGCGATTTATCTAGCGCGGGAACGTAGAACGGCAAAGCCGTGTTTTGGCCGCCGGCATCGCCTGCGGCACGATGAGATAATGCGGCAAAACCATAGCGGCCCGTTTTCTTTTTCAGCCGTCGCGGACGGCGATCAGGACGCCGCCACCGAACGTATCGAAGACTAGACCTGTTTCGCTTTCCTTTGCCCTGCTCTTGATTTCGGCGATGTGGGTGCTGACGGCCTGGGCATCGGAAAAGACAAAACCTTCCGGCAGGATCAGCACCGCGATCGAGCAGCGCATCAAGGGGAAGATCGTCGGTTCGCCACTGCGGCCATGGCCGGTCATGTAGCCTGCCTGCTGATGTTGCTGGGAATAGAGCTGGCGAACGTCGCTGCGGAACTCGGACAGAAGCCGCGTCAGCACAGCGCCCACCTCCTCCTGCGTTGAGCCACGGACGCCGATGAAGAAATCATCGCCGCCGACATGGCCCAGAAATTTTTCCTCGCCGATGAAATGCCGACGCATCAGGGCGGCGAACAGCGAGATGGCGAGGTCGCCTTTCTGGAAGCCGTAGTGATCGTTGAAGGGCTTGAAGCTGTCGAAGTCGCAATAGCAGAGATAGCGGGCTTCATCGCCGTCGAGCACTGCGTCCTGCACGTGGTCGCGGATGGCGCGGTTACCGGGCAGGCCGGTCAGCGGGTTCTGTTCCTGGGCATTCTTCAATTGCTTTTCGCTGATGATCTTCAGAAGCGACGCGGCCGACAGCACGCCGGCATAGCGCATATTCTCCGTCAGGATGACGCAATCGCTGCCGTCCATGCCGGCAAAGATCTTCAGCATCTCGTCGGCCGGCGTTTCCAGATCAGCTATCGGCGCCGGACTGACGAAATGCGAGATGTGGCGCTGGTACATATGGTTCTTCAAAAGGTCGCGGCCGAAGGGATGATAGATCATCTCCTTGACGTGATACTCGTGCAGCACGCCGCGCGGCTCGCCATTGGCGTTGAGCACCGGAAAGAAACTGCGCTGCGGCGAGCGCCGGAACAGTTCGAACACCGAGTCCAGATCGTCGTTCTCGCGCAGCGCCGGAACCTGCTCGATCTGCTTGCGGATAAGGATGCTGTCGAGCGAGGTCGAGTGGCGGCGGGCGCCGGCCCCCTGTTCCAGATGCGGATAGGCGGGCTGCAGATCGGCGAAATGCACCGTCGGGCGGGCGACGAAATAACCCTGGACGAGATCGCAGCCAAGATCGCGGCAGGTGGCGAATTCCGCCGCCGTCTCGACGCCCTCGGCAATGACGCGGGTGCCAAGCACATGGGCGGTATTGACCGTATGGCGCACGAGATGGCGCTTGCGCGGGCTGGCCTCGATACCGCAGATGAAATGCCGGTCGATCTTCACGTAGTCCACCGGCTGGTCGCAAAGCAGCTTCAACCCGTTGAAGCCGACGCCGAAATCGTCGATCGCCAGCTTGAATCCGGCAAGCCGCAGGCGCTTCATCAGCCCGGAAAAATCCGGCATCTTGCCGCTGTCGAAGCGCTCGGAAAGTTCAAAACAGATCGACGACGGCGGGATGTTGGCGCGCTTCAGGTGAATGCCGAGCCGCTCGACGAGATCGCCCTCCAGCCCGATCAGGCGGCTGTCGAAATTGACGAACAGGGTGCGTGAAGCGAAATCCGGCAGGCTGGCGAAACCGGCGAAGGCGCGGGTGTTGATCATGTGTTCCAGCGCCAGGAGTTGCCCCGCCGCCTCCGCCTTGTCGAGCAGTTCGAGCGGCGACTTGAAGCCCAGCCGTTCGAAGCCACGCATCAGGGTCTCGTAACCGAAAACAGCGCCGGTGGCGATCTCGGCAATCGGCTGGAAGGCGGTCTCGATCGCGAGCTTCGCCAGATTGACGATCTGATCGTCGCCGAAGCGGCGCAGGGAAAGCATTTCGGCGGCGGACATGCGCAGACTCCGGATCGGAAACAAGATTGCGCAAAGATCGCTTCCGGGCTTAAATTTTCCGTTTCCCCTGCGTGACAGTTTTGTGAAAGTTCAATGACCGCCGCAAGTTAGCCGCCAGGCACTATCACTTTTTCAAGCGACCAAAACCACTGTTCAGCCCTTGGCGAGAACCCCGAAGGCAATCAGGGCAAGGCCCTGCATCACCAGGTCGATGGCGAGGAACAGGCCGAGGATCCACAGGCTGTTGACCGGCCAGCCGGCGGCGATGACGAGGCCTGCCAGCGCCGTTATCACGCCGCCGAGCGCAATCCATCCCCAGCCTTTGAGCGGCCGCAGATTGAGGGCGGACCAGATGCGCAACCCGCCGGCAACCATCAGCGCCACCGCCATCAGCAAGGTAAGAACCGCAGACGCCAGGAGCGGATTGAGAAAGGCGAAAACACCGGCGACGGTGTAACAGCCGCCGCTGAGGATCCAGTACACCACCCGCTCCCATCCCCTGACGCGGAAGGCCTGGGCAAGATGCAGCAGGCCGCCTGCCAGCATGACGATGCCCACGGTGTAGACGGAGGCGACGGTGGCGGCGAGCACATTGCCGAAGGCGATCCCGCCGCCCATGATCATCAGCACGCCGAGCGCCACGAACCATCCCCATTTTTCGCGGGCAGCCTGTTTTCCGGTGGGGTCGAATGCCTGAGCCATAATGCAACCTCCAATTATCCATGGGCGATCGCTTAACTAGAGCGGCATTCTACGACTAAATCAAAGGGAAAGATTTGGATTATTTTTATTGATTGACGGATCAATCAAAAATACACTGCTCTTGTAAAGAGGGGTCGAGAATGCCGAAAATCGGGATGGAACCGGTGCGCCGCAAGGCTCTGGTGGACGCAGCGCTTCGCGTGATCGGCGATCAGGGCACGCTGGCGGTTACCATGTCGGATATTGCCCGCAACGCCGGCGTTTCGGCGGCGCTTGCGCACCATTATTTCGGCAGCAAGGAACAACTGCTCACCGAGACGATCCGCTCGCTTCTGAAGCAGCTGCGCGCCGATGCCGTGACGGCGCTCGCGGCAGCGAAAACCGCGCGCGAACGGCTTTCGGCCATCGTCCGCGTCAGCTTCCACGCCGACCAGTTCGCGCCGGAAACGATTGCCGCCTGGCTGGCCTTTTACTCGCAAGCCCAGTGTTCGGACGAGACCCGGCGTTTCCTCGTCATCTATGCCCGCCGGCTAAGGTCGAATCTGGTGGCCAATTTGAAGGCGCTGTGTGGCGCGGATGATGCGGTGCGCGTCGCCGAGGGTACCGCTGCGATGATCGACGGGCTCTATATTCGCCGGGCGCTCGGTTCCTCGCCGGTGACGGCGGAAGCCTCCATCGCCCTGACCGACGACTATATCACGCTCAGCCTGAATGCACTTGAAAGGCAAGGATACGCTGCATGACTGCTCGCCGGCCTAACATACTGATCATCATGGTCGATCAGCTGAACGGAAAGTTCTTTCCGGACGGCCCGGCGGAGTTCCTGCATGCGCCGCACATGAAGGCGCTCGCCAAACGCTCAGCGCGTTTCCGCAACAACTACACGTCCTCGCCGCTCTGTGCCCCTGCCCGCGCCTCCTTCATGGCCGGGCAATTGCCGAGCCGCACGCAGGTCTATGACAACGCGGCCGAATACGTCTCCTCGATCCCGACCTATGCGCATCACCTGCGCCGCGCCGGCTATTACACGGCGCTGTCCGGCAAGATGCACTTCGTCGGCCCGGACCAGTTGCACGGCTTCGAGGAACGGCTGACGACGGACATCTATCCGGCCGATTTCGGCTGGACGCCGGACTATCGCAAGCCGGGCGAGCGGATCGACTGGTGGTATCACAATCTCGGCTCCGTCACCGGCGCCGGTATCGCCGAAATCACCAACCAGATGGAATATGACGACGAGGTGGCCTTCCTCGCCAACCAGAAGCTCTATCAGCTTTCGCGCGAGCAGGACGATGCGAACCGGCGCCCCTGGGCGGTGACCGTTTCGTTCACCCATCCGCACGACCCCTATGTGGCGCGCCGCAAATTCTGGGATCTCTACGAGGGCTGCGCGCATCTTGCGCCAGAGCTTGGCGCGATTTCCTTTGCCGAACAGGACCCGCATTCCCAACGCCTGATGCTCGCCTGCGACTACGAGAGCTTCGCCGTGACGAAGGAAAACATCCGCCGGTCGCGCCAGGCCTATTTCGCCAATATCTCCTATCTCGACGAGAAGGTGGGCGAACTGCTCGACACGCTGACCCGGACGCGGATGCTGGACGACACGCTGATCCTGTTCTGCTCGGACCATGGCGACATGCTTGGCGAGCGCGGCCTCTGGTTCAAGATGAGCTTCTTCGAGGGCTCTGCCCGCGTGCCGTTGATGATCGCCGGCCCCGGCGTTACACCCGGCCTGCATCTGGCGCCCGTCTCCAATCTCGACGTGACGCCGACGCTGTGCGATCTCGCCGGCATCTCGATGGACGAGATCATGCCCTGGACCGACGGCGAGAGCCTCGTGCCGGTGATCAACGGCGCAGAGCGCGTGACGCCGGTCTTGATGGAATACGCCGCCGAAGGCTCCTATGCACCGCTCGTCTCGATTCGCGAGGGCAAGTGGAAATATGTCCATTGCGCGCTCGATCCTGACCAGCTTTTCGATCTTCATGCGGATCCGCTGGAACGCACCAATCTTGCCAGGGATCCCACCGATCCGGTGATCAAGGCGACGCTCGACGCCTTCCGGCAGATGCGCGAGGCGCGCTGGGACATGGATGCCTTCGACGCTGCAGTCCGGCAGAGCCAGGCGCGGCGCTGGGTGGTCTATGAGGCCTTGCGCAACGGCGCCTATTATCCCTGGGACCACCAGCCGCTGCAGAAGGCGTCCGAGCGCTACATGCGCAACCACATGAATCTCGACGATCTCGAAGAATCCAAACGCTTTCCGCGAGGGGAATAAGATGAAAGCCCAACCGCCAGCCTCCCACTTCATCGACGGCGAATACGTCGAGGACACCGCGGGCACGCCATTCGACAGCATCTATCCGGCGACCGGCGAAGTGATCGCACGGCTGCATGCCGCCACGCCCGCCATCGTCGAAAAGGCGATCGCCGCCGCCAAGCGCGCGCAGGGCGAATGGGCAGCATTAAGCCCGATGGCGCGCGGCCGTATCCTCAAGCGCGCGGCAGAAATCATGCGCGAGCGCAACCGCGAGCTCTCGGAACTCGAGACTCTCGACACCGGCAAGCCGATCCAGGAAACCATTGTCGCCGATCCGACCTCCGGCGCGGACGCCTTCGAATTCTTCGGCGGCGTCGCGGCTGCAGCGCTGAACGGCGACTATATTCCGCTGGGCGGCGATTTTGCCTTCACCAAGCGCGTGCCGCTCGGCGTCTGCGTCGGCATCGGCGCCTGGAACTATCCGCAGCAGATCGCCTGCTGGAAGGGTGCGCCGGCGCTCGTCGCCGGCAATGCGATGGTGTTCAAGCCCTCCGAAAACACGCCGCTCGGCGCGCTGAAGATCGCCGAGATCCTGATTGAAGCGGGCCTGCCGAAGGGCCTCTACAACGTCATCCAGGGCGACCGGACGACGGGGCCGCTGCTCGTCAACCACAAGGATGTCGCCAAGGTGTCGCTCACCGGCTCCGTCGAGACCGGCAAGAAAGTCGCGGGCGCTGCGGCATCGAGCCTCAAGCACGTGACGATGGAGCTCGGCGGCAAGTCGCCGCTGATCGTCTTCGACGATGCCGATCTCGAAAGCGCCATCGGTGGCGCCATGCTCGGCAACTTCTACTCGACCGGCCAGGTCTGCTCGAACGGCACGCGCGTCTTCGTGCAGAAGGGTATCAGGGACAGGTTCCTGTCGCGCCTCAAGGAGCGCACCGAAAAGATCGTCATCGGCGACCCGATGGATGAGGCGACCCAGCTTGGCCCGATGGTGTCTCGCGCCCAGCTCGACAAGGTCTTTTCCTATATCGAAAGGGGCAAGGCCGAAGGAGCGACGCTTTTGACCGGCGGCGGCATTCCGAACAATGTGTCCGCAGAAGGCACCTACATCCAGCCAACCGTCTTTGCCGATGTGACCGACGAGATGACGATCTGCCGCGAAGAGATCTTCGGGCCGGTAATGTGTGTGCTCGACTTCGACAACGAGGAGGAGGTGATCGCCCGCGCGAACGGCACCGAGTTCGGGCTTTCGGCCGGCGTCTTCACCTCGGACCTTACCCGCGCGCACCGCGTCGTCGACCAGTTGGAAGCCGGGACGCTGTGGATCAACACCTACAATCTGGCGCCTGTGGAAGTGCCGTTCGGCGGCTCGAAGCAGTCCGGTTTCGGGCGGGAAAATTCGCTGGCGGCGCTCAATCACTACACGGAGCTGAAGAGCGTCTATGTGGCGATGGGGAAGGTCGAGGCGCCGTATTGAGGGAAAGCCCCTCATCCGGCCTCCTTTTCTAAGAGGAAGGGCGGCCACCTTCTCACCGTGAACGGGGAGAAGGGACAAGCGGCAAGCTCCGTTATCCTCCTCTCCCCACTCGCGGGGGAGAGGGCCAGGGTGAGGAGCAATCATTTCGTACTTGGGAACAGCGCAATGCAACAGGCAGACTTCATCATTATTGGTTCGGGCTCCGCCGGCTCCGCCCTCGCCTACCGCCTCTCGGAGGACGGCAAGAACACCGTCATGGTGCTGGAATATGGCGGCAGCGATTTCGGGCCGTTCATCCAGATGCCGGCGGCGCTGGCCTGGCCGATGAGCATGAAGCGCTACAACTGGGGCTATCTCTCCGAGCCCGAGCCGAACCTCAACAATCGGCGCATCACCGCACCCCGCGGCAAGGTGATCGGCGGCTCGTCGTCGATCAACGGGCTCGTCTATGTGCGCGGCCATGCCGAGGACTTCAACCGCTGGGAGGAGCTTGGCGCGCAGGGGTGGGCCTATGCCGACGTCCTGCCCTATTTCAAGCGCCAGGAAACCTCGCAGGGTGGCGAGGCAGGCTGGCGCGGCACGGACGGTCCGCTGCACGTCAAGCGCGGACCACTGAAGAACCCGCTGTTTCACGCCTTCGTCGAGGCCGGCAAGCAGGCCGGCTTCGAGTTGACGGACGACTATAACGGCTCCAAGCAGGAAGGCTTCGGCCACATGGAGCAGACGGTCTGGCAGGGGCGCCGTTGGTCGACTGCCAATGCCTATCTGAAGCCGGCGATGAAGCGGCCGAACGTCGAACTCGTCCGCTGCTTCGCCCGCAAGCTGGTGATCGAAAATGGCCGCGCCGTCGGCGTCGAGATCGATCGCGGCGGCAAGATCGAGGTGGTGAGGGCCAATCGTGAGGTGATCGTCTCGGCCTCTTCCTTCAACTCGCCCAAACTGCTGATGCTCTCCGGCATCGGTCCGGCCCAACACCTGCAGGACATGGGCATCGAGGTGAAGGTCGACCGGCCGGGCGTCGGCGCCAACCTGCAGGACCACATGGAATTCTATTTCCAGCAGATCTCGACCAAGCCGGTCTCGCTCTATTCCTGGCTGCCGTGGTTCTGGCAGGGTGTTGCCGGCGCGCAGTGGCTGTTCCTCAAGCGGGGTCTCGGCATTTCCAACCAGTTCGAGGCCTGCGCCTTTGTCCGTTCGGCGCCCGGCGTCAAGCAGCCGGACATCCAGTATCACTTCCTGCCCGTTGCCATCAGCTATGACGGCAAGGCGGCGGCCAACACGCATGGCTTCCAGGCCCATGTCGGCTACAACCTGTCGAAATCGCGCGGCAACGTCACACTGCGCTCCGCCGATCCGATGGCCGATCCGGTCATCCGCTTCAATTATATGAGCCATCCCGAGGACTGGGAGAAGTTCCGCCACTGCGTCCGCCTGACGCGCGAAATCTTCGGCCAGAAGGCTTTCGATCCCTATCGCGGGCCGGAGATCCAGCCAGGTGAAGCGGTCCAGAGCGACGAGCAGATCGACGCGTTCCTGCGCGAGCATCTGGAAAGCGCCTATCATCCCTGCGGCACCTGCAAGATGGGCTCGCGCAACGATCCGATGGCCGTCGTCGACCCGGAAACCCGCGTCATCGGCGTCGATGGCCTGCGCGTTGCCGACAGCTCGATCTTCCCGCACGTGACTTACGGCAACCTCAACGCCCCCTCGATCATGACCGGCGAGAAGGCGGCCGACCATATTCTCGGCAAGGGCATGCTGGCGCGCAGCAACCAGGAGCCCTGGATCAACCCGCGCTGGGCGGTGAGCGACCGGTAGGAGGGCTCAGTGGTAGTCGTCCTCGCGCTGATGGCGCACCGCGAGGACGGTGACGGTATCGCTGTCTTCTATTTCGAAGAGAGCGACGTGCCCTGACGATCCGAACGGAATCAGCAGTTCGCGCAGAAATGCGTCGTCGCCGGCGGCCCGCCGGCAACTAAATGGAAATTGCGCGAGCGTAGCCATCGCCTTTTCGATCGCATAGTAAGCTCGCGTTGCCGCTTCCTCGTCACGCTCCAGCAAGTAGGCGTAAAGACGTTTCAAATCGTCTCGTGCCTTTGGAGCCAGCTTGACCGAATAGGTCATTTTGCGCTTTTTTCGGCAAGCTTGGCGTCAAGCATCCCTTTGAGTTCAGCCAAGACCTCTTCGGCGCCATAGTAAACGCCTGTGCGCTTTGCCTCTTCCCGCGCCTTCAGCCCCCGCGCAATGAACTCGGCCTGTGTCTTCCGATAGTAAATCTGCGACCGCAGCGAGTTTTCGACAAAGGCCGAGAGAGTCTCGCCCTCTTTCAGCACGCTTTCGGCGGCGGCGCGCAATTCAGGATCGACGCGCAGCGAGGGAATGGTAGCGGTCTTCATGAGGGAATGCTCCGTGCGTTGCAATTGCGATGCATGATATAGTCCACGACGGAAAGACATTCAACTGAATCAGAAGGCCGGACGACAAGCGCCCGGCCCTGAACATTGTTCTACGCTTGACGATCAGACGAAGAAGAAGTCGTTGCGGTGCAGGTCGGCAAGCTCGACACCCTTCAGAACGATCGAGCCGTCGCCGTAGTCGATCGTCACGCCGAGCGAGCTTTCCGTCGCGTTCGCCGTCACATTGGCGAAGGACGACAGAAGGGTCTTTTCAAGGACGAGAACGTCGGAGACCGCGGTACCCGCGGAGAAATCCGTGATGACAGTGCGCCCGATCGAGGTTCCGAACAGGAAGGTGTCGCTGCCGGCGCCGCCGGTCAGCGTGTCATTGCCGAGGCTCGCCGTCAGGCGGTCATTGCCGGCGCCGCCGTTCAGTCCGTCGTTGCCCGCTTCGCCGTAAAGCTTGTCGTTACCGGCCTCGCCATAAAGCTTGTCGTTGCCGAGACCACCCTTGATAGTGTCGTTGCCGGTGCCGCCCTTGACGATGTCGTTGCCGTCCTGGCCGAAGAGCGTATCGGCTCCGCCGCCGCCAACGAGGGTGTCATTGCCGCCGGCGCCCTTGAGCCTGTCATTGTGGTCGTAGCCGCGGAAAACGTCGTTGCCGGAGCTTCCCTCGAAAACCAGCGAGTCGGTCTTGAGGTAGTCGAGCAGCAGCGTGGTCGTCGAGCCGGTGAGTTCGCTGCGGATGCCTTCCGCCAGGCTGCTGTCGGCGATATCGAGGCCGGTGATCGCGACCTCGGTCGTCTGGGTGAAGGTGCGTGTCGTCGTGTCGAGCGTGACAGCAGAACCGAAGGTGACGGCGTCGAGGCTGCCCGTGACGGTATGCGTCGTCATGTTGTAGCTCCACGCCGTGTCGTCGGCTCCGAACACGACGCCGTAGCCGGAGGAGTCGGTGGCGGCATACTCCTCACCGGAAATGCCGTTCGCGCCGCTGAACTGGCCGCGCCCGGACGCAACGAAATCGTTGGCGAACTCAGTGAGATAGGTGAGAAGATTGATGCCTGTGCCGTCGGCATTCACGTCGGTTGCTGTGATGGTGATCGTCATTGGAAGTACCCCAGAAATATGAACGACCGAGGCCTATTTTAAGATGACTTATTTTGTCAAGTTAATACGATGTAAACTGGACATTTTTTATCATATTTTGGCTTCCACTCCATTCCGCTCGGTATCGATTACAAAAAACCGATCCAGCGGCCGGCAAGCAGCGCCCCGAGCCACAGGAAGAAGGACAGGAAAGCACACAGCCGGACGAGACCACCCGCAGGCGCGCCGGTTGCGACGGCGCCCCACGCGCCGCTCATATGCAGGTAGCCGAGATTGACGATGGCGGCAGCGATCAGCGCAAGCTTGATGAGAAAGGCCGGGTTGGCGAGATAATGGGCCGGGCGCACCGTAAAAAGCCAGAACCCGGACAGAACCGCAAGCACGACGCCGCAGGCCGCGGCGCGCGACAGGAAAGGCCCGATCGCTGGGACTGGCGGCGCGCGCAACAGGCCCATGAGCCGCAGATCGAGCGGCAGGATGGCACCAACGATCAGCCCGATGCCAAGGATATGCGCGGCATTCACGAACAGATAGGCGATACTGAAGCGACGCAGCAATGCTGCGCCGGGCCATCCGGCAAGCCATTGCAGCAGGTCCGGCCAGCTCATCAATTCGTTTGGATCCGATCCGGATAGATGTCGTAAACCTTGCCCGACACGGTGATCCGCACAGCTTTCATTCTCTTTTCGTCGGGATCGAGCGACCGATTGCCGAGAACGACGATCGGGTCGCCTATCTTGGCCGCGCCCTCGACGAAACCCGACCGTTCCGTCAACCGCGGATTACCGAGCTCGACCAGCCAGACGCCATCCTTTTCCGTGGCGACGTTCAGCGTCGGATGCGGCGGTGCCATCGAAATTTCACGAATGGTACCCGTAAGCTCAATCTGATCGGCCTCTGCCCAGGACCAGCCGTGATGGCCATAGGCGCTGGCGGCAAACAGCATGGCGACAAGGCTGCCGGCAACAACACGGGTTGGAAATAATCCAGCCATCTCACGTCCCTCCTTGCGACAGGCGATGCGGCAAAATTGGCGCCGGTGATGAAAAGGGAAAGGGAGATCACCGATTTTTGAATGGAAGAAGCCGCCACTGCGCTGGCTTTCACGCGCGGTCTTCGACGCATCATCTCCAGCCGGCTGCCAGGTGAGAATAATCTATCAATTTACTAGGTTTTCTTAGAATTTTCCCCTTCGGAGAGATATTTGCTCTGATCCGCCGCGTTTAGAAATCCGTTTTTCTGTCTTTTGTCGCATCGGGCTGCGATATTCCGGGACAACAGTATCAGGATTTCCCCCCATGACATCCGCATCACTCAAAAATCGCGCCTCGGCGCTGAACAAGCAGCTCGAAAGCCTCGACCTTGCCGGCCGGCTGGCTCTGGTCGCGGGTCTTGGGGGCAAGGCGGTCTTTACCACCAGCCTCGGCATCGAGGATCAGGTGATCACCGCCGCGATCGGTTCGCACAAGCTCGGCATAGAGGTCTCGACGCTCGAGACCGGCCGCCTCTTCAACGAGACCGTCGCCCTGATCGACGAGACCGAAGAAACCTACGGCATCCTGATCAAGCGCTTTTACCCCGAGCAGGACGACATCGACGCCTTTGCCGCCAAGTACGGCATGAACGGTTTCTACGACAGCGTCGAGGCCAGACATGCCTGTTGTGGCGCGCGCAAGGTGAAGCCTCTTGCGCGCGCACTCGAAGGGGCATCCTTCTGGATCACCGGCCTGCGCCGTGGCCAGTCGGGCAATCGCGCCGATACGCCGTTTGCCGAAGCCGACCTCGACCGTGGCCTGATCAAGATCAATCCGCTGGCCGACTGGGATATCGAGACGATCCGCGCCCATGTGGCCGCCGAGGAGATCCCGGTCAATCCGCTGCACGCCCGCGGTTATCCCTCGATCGGCTGCGAGCCCTGCACCCGGGCCATCAAGCCGGGCGAGCCCGAGCGGGCCGGCCGCTGGTGGTGGGAAAACGACGAGAAGCGCGAATGCGGCCTTCACGTGCCGGATGCCGCCGCTTCCGCCATCCCGCAATCGACACCTCTTGCAAGCAGTCTTGTGCGATAACCCGCGCGGCTTGCCACACAGACACTCCCGGAGACTTGAAATGCCTCTTACCCTTCCGGAAACGGAACTGCATAATCCACAAACGGCCAAGACGCCGCTCGATCCGCATCTGAAGGCGCTCGAGAACGAAGCGATCCACATCTTCCGCGAAGTGGCCGCCGAGTTCGACAAGCCGGTGATGCTCTATTCGGTCGGCAAGGATTCGTCCGTGCTGCTGCATCTGGCGCGCAAGGCCTTCTATCCGGGACGCGTGCCCTTCCCGCTCTTGCACGTCAACACCGGCTGGAAATTCGCCGAGATGATCTCCTTCCGCGACGAGATCGTGGAAAAATACGATCTCGACCTGGTGGAGCACATCAACCCGCGCGGCGCTGCCGAAAACGTCACCCCCTTCTCCCATGGTTCGGCGCTCTATACCGACATCATGAAGACCGAGGCTCTGCGCCAGGCGCTGGACGCCGGCGGCTATGACGCGGCCTTCGGCGGCGCCCGCCGCGACGAGGAAGCCTCCCGCGCCAAGGAACGCATCTATTCCTTCCGGACGCCGGATCACCGCTGGGACCCGCGCAACCAGCGCCCGGAACTCTGGAACATCTACAACGGCATGATCCGCAAGGGCGAAAGCGTGCGCGCCTTCCCGCTGTCGAACTGGACCGAAGTCGATATCTGGCGCTACATCCAGGCCGAAGACATTCCGATCGTGCCGCTCTACTTCGCCAAGAAGCGCCCCATCGTCGAGCGCGACGGCATGATGATCCTGGCCGAGGATCCGCGGCTGGAACTGCTGCCCGGCGAAGTCAAGCGCGAGGAAGTCATCCGCTTCCGCACGCTCGGCTGCTTCCCGCTGACCGGCGCCATCCGCTCGCAAGCTTTGACCCTCGACGATATCATCTCAGAACTCGAAACCGCGACCGTTTCCGAACGCCAGGGCCGCGCCATCGACCGTGACCAGTCCGGCTCGATGGAGAAGAAAAAACGCGAAGGATACTTCTGATGACCGCTCAAGCCGTAGCACAGTCCGCAGCCGCCGAGGCAAAGAGCGGAACCGTCACAGCCTTTCCGGCCGTTGAGCCCGCCAAAGCGGTGCGCGACACGCGCCCGCTGCGCCTCATCACCTGCGGCAGCGTCGACGACGGAAAGTCCACCCTGATAGGCCGCCTGCTCTGGGATACCAAGGCCGTCAAGGAAGACCAGGCCGCGACGCTGCGCCGTGACAGTGGCAAGCAGAACGATCTCGGCCTGCCCGATTTCGCACTTCTGCTCGACGGTCTTCAGGCCGAGCGCGAACAGGGCATCACCATCGATGTCGCCTATCGCTACTTCGCCACCGACAAGCGCTCCTTCATCGTCGCCGACACGCCCGGTCATGAGCAATATACCCGCAACATGGCCACCGGCGCCTCGACGGCCGATCTCGCCGTGCTGCTGGTCGACGCCCGCGTCGGCCTGCTCGAGCAGACCCGCCGGCACGCCACGATCGCAACGCTGATGGGCATCAAGCAGTTCGTGCTTGCCGTCAACAAGATCGACCTGACGGGTTACGACCGCGCCCGCTTCGAGGCGATCAGCCACGAGTTCAAGGAACTGGCGCTGTCGCTCGGCGTGCGCCAGATCAACGCTATCCCGGTCTCGGCGCTGAAGGGCGAAAACGTCGTTTACGACGGCAAGGCCTCGATGCCCTGGTACGAAGGCCCGACTCTGGTCGAGGTGCTGGAACTGGCGACGGTGCGCTCCGCCCAGACCGTCGGCTTCCGCCTGCCGGTGCAGCGCGTCTCCCGCCCCGGCGAAAGCTTCCGCGGCTATCAGGGCACGGTTGCCGGCGGCTCGGTAAAGCCCGGCGATTCGGTCGTCATCCTGCCGTCCGGCATGGTCGCCAACGTCACCAAGATCGTCACCTTCGACCTGGTGCGCAACGCTGCCGTCGCCGGGGACGCGATCACGCTCGTCCTCGACCGTCAGGTGGACGTGTCGCGCGGCGACATGATCGTTTCGCTCGAAAGCCAGCCGCAGACCGGCGTCGCCTTCGATGCACAGCTCGTTGCGCTGCAGCCGGATGGCATCCAGCCCGGCAAACGCTACTGGCTGAAGAGCGGTTCGCGCCGCCAGCGCGTCACGGTGCAGCCGTCCAGCCTGCTTGACCTGAAAAGCGGCAAGTGGAACCACCACACCGATGCGCTCGCCATGAACGCCATCGGCAAGGTGCACCTCTCCTTCGACGAGCAGGCCGTATTCGACAGTTACGAGCAGAACCGCACCACCGGCGCCTTCATCCTGATCGACCCCGACACCAACAACACGGTGGCCGGCGGCATGATCACCGCCAAGCGGGCCTCGCTCTCCGGCATCCACACCGAAGAGGGCCGCGTCATCCTCTCGCTGCCTGCCGATCTCGCCGACCAGCTGATGGCAACCGAACTGTTCGCCAACCGCCGCGAGGAAGCCGAAATCCGCCGCGTGAGCGCTGGCAAGGCGAGCGAGATCTTCGACGACATCGACGGTTGATTGCCATCGCTTTCCAGACAGGAGGAAGGGGCCACGCGGCCCCTTTTCTTTTTTTACAGGGGTCTGAGCCCAAGATGGCCGGGACCCGTGGCTGGAATTGATCGCATCGAAACAGGTTGACGACGCGGGTGTGGTCCCTCACTCCAGCACCCAAGTCGCCCTCCCCGCTTGTGGGGAGGGCGACTTGGGTGGGCGGCAAGGCGAGTGTGTCATGGAAGGGCCGAGACCGCGGTGCGATTTCGGCCGACCGCTATCAGACAACGAAAAAATCGTCGGCGCCCAGCAATGTACCGCGGGCAATACAAACAAATTTCACTGCGGCATCGCCGCCCTTGCCGTCCGCGTCGAACAGCAGGGCACCGGAGGTCTCGTTGTAGATGATGCGGTCGTCAGTGTCGGCGGCGGTCTTGCCGATCACGAAGGAACCGGCATCCAGCACGCCTTCCGCAACGCCGGCAAAGACGGCGCTGTCCAGCCGGAACACATCGTCGGCGGAACTGAAGTCGACAATCCGATCGCTGTTTTTCGGGGCAAGCAGGGCGCCGAAAACGAAGGCATCGCTGCCTGCGCCGCCGGTCAGCCTGTCGCGCCCCGCGCCGCCGCTAAGGACGTCGTCACCGGCATCGCCGAAAATATGATCACAGCCACTTCCGCCGGCAATTTCATCATTGCCCGCGCCGCCGCGCAGGCGATCGCTTCCCTCGCCGCCGTCGAGCGTATCGTTGAACAGGCTGCCGGCGATCCGGTCGTCGCCACCGTTGGCGCTGACGAGCACGGCGTGATCGTAAGCGGCGTAGCTGATCGTCTCCGCGGCGTCGGTCAAGACGACGTATTCAGGCGGCGGGGCAATCGTGATGGTGATGGTCGCCAGGTTGCTGTTGCCCTGGCCGTCGGTGGCGTAAACGGTGAAACTGTCGGTGCCAGTGAAACCGGCTTCGGGCACGTAGTCGAAATAGTTGCCGCTCAGATAATCCTGGTGGTAGTGCAGGCTACCGGCATATTCCCCCTGAGGAAACGGGTAATAGCCGCTGTCATAGCGCGTCTCCTGCTCGAGCGTTCCATGAGCCGGTCCTTCGACGACGACGAATTTCAACAGATCGAAATCCACGTCCGCCGCGTCGAACTTGATATCGTCGAGCGATTGGCCTGGCGAAAGCGTGAAGCTGAGATCGGTGACGATCGGAGCATGATTGACGAAGGTGTCGGGGAGAAGCACGCCGTCGTCCAGTATGAGCTGGTGCTCGCCGTACTGGGTGTTTTCGCCGCCGAAATACTCGTTCGCGCCCCGCCAGGTAACAACAATGTCGTCTGCGCTCCCGGCCGCAACGGAGACGACGTCCGTCGAAAGATAGGCCGCCTGCTTGGACAAGGTTCGGATGTAATTGCCTTCGTTGTCGAAAACATGCGTCTCCAGCGTCGTGAAGACATGGGTCCGGCCGTCATTGGTAAAGGTGGTGACGGTAAAGAAGCCGTCGAAAACATCCACGGAAGCCAAATCGACCCAGCCGAAGAAATAATCCTCGCGCGCTCCAACCGGACCGGTCACATCGCCGTCCGGCTCTGTTATCGTAAAGAGAATTGCACTCTGGCTCTCGTTATTACTGTCTTCCCATACAGTCAGCTCACTTCCGTTGCTCAAGACGGGCATAGGCTTCTTCCTTTGTTACGTGGAGGACAGGGGCGCGAACAGCCTTTCCGCGGCCGGTGAAACCAGCATTGCGGACAGGCACCGGAACCTATCCGCAATCGCAACGGCCTGGCAACCCGAGTTCGCGCCGGGATGGAGGACGCTCACCGAGATGAAAACAGGCTATCGAAGAAGAAGCGCCGTGCCGTACATGCCCGCCGCAAAAACCGTGTGGGCGGCGAGGTTCAGGAGGCGCACCCGATTGGCGTTCGGCAGCTTCGAGGCCGCCCAGCCGAGACCGAGCCCCGGCTGCAACAGGAACCAGCCCGCCCCGACAGTGACAATGCCGACGGCCCAGGCGGGAAGGAATGTCGGCGCTTCGAGCCAGGCGGCGCCCGCCAGGGCGACAAGCAGGAGGCCATAGAGGATGCCGACGGCATAGTGGCCGATCCATCCGAGGGCCAGTTCATGCTCATAGGGCGTGGCCTTGCCGATATCGTCGTGGAAGACTTTTCCGCAGCGAAGATGCCAGAACCACCGCCGACCGGCGCCCAGTTCGGCCATCGCTGGCCGGGCAGGAAGGACAAGAGAATGGCCCAAAGATCCATGAGAATCGTGCCGCCGACGCCGACAGCCACGCTACGCCAAAGGATATCGAACATGGGCAACCCGGCTCCTGATAATGCGCCGGACAGGCGAGCCACCTGTCTGAAGGCGCTGCGTGAGCCGGGAGGGAATTGATGGCGCGCATCTGCGGGCAGGCCTGAACTGCAGTTGCAAAGCCGTTGTAGTTCATCTCTGGTTTTTCGGTCAAGAAAGACGACGTCGACAGGTGACGGCACAGGCCATGGGATCGAGGAGTTGCGGCTGCACAATGATCCAACGTTCCGGCAGAACGCCGCCAACGCCTGCTGAAGCCGCAAGGTCATAGCATGAGGAAAAGCCCGCCCACCAAGGGTTTTCGAAATCACCTAAGGATTTCCGTGGGTTCAAGCTGGTCGGAGTGAGAGGATTCGAACCTCCGACCCCGTCGTCCCGAACGACGTGCGCTACCAGGCTGCGCTACACTCCGTGACCAGCGGCGCCTCTATAGAACAGCATTTTCCTTTCGACAAGCAGCAAAATCGAAAAATCGCAAAGTCGGATAAAAACAATGCGGTAAGCCGGCCTTGGCTGTGAACAACTGCAGCCAACGGCCAGCGCCGCCGCTTCGCCCTCACCGTAACCCCCTCCCGCTTGGGGGGAGAGGAGACCGAGGATGCCGCCCGGTCCTTCTCCCCGTCGAAACGGGAGACGGTGCCCGGCAGGGCGGCGATGGCGCACATCGCCGTCTGCAGATGCCGAAACGCCTGCTCGCTGGGGCGTTTCGGCAACGCTTGCGAATTTATGCGCGGGACTGCGCATAGAAGTCGTTCTGGCGATTTTCTTTCGACGGCTTTGGCGTTACAGGCAGGGTCGAAAGCCTTGGCCGCCCGCGTGTTGCGCCGCCTTGGCCGCGCCACTTTCAGAACGAACGCCAAAGGGACTTGAGACATGAATTTCCGCTTGATGACCGTCGCCGGCCTTGCGCTGGCGCTTGCCGGCTGCACGACCACGGGACCGGCTCGAAATGCCGTCGAATCGCGCTGGAACGGCCAGCCGGCCGGCACTTTCTTCGCCCAGTTCGGCCCGCCGCAATCCGACGTCGAGAGCGGCGACATGACGGTCTATTCCTGGAAGGGCGGCTACAAGAAGCGCACGGTCCCGGCGCAGTATGCCGAAGGCAAGGACGGCAAGAAGGGCAAGAAGATCGCCTCTGCCCGTACCGAGTTCCTCAGCTGTTCCGTCCAGCTGACGGTCTCCTCCGACTATGTCATCCGTTCGGTGCATGTGCTCGGCGACCGCAAGACCTCGACCGGCCCGAGCTGGTGCGACGAGTTCCTGGCCGGCGACAAGGCGAAGTAGCGCCAGCGCGTCCAAGCCACATCGTGCGCCCGCCGGTCCCGCCGGCGGGTTTATTTTTTGCCCGGCTTCCATCGCTCTCTATGGCCTTGACCGGCCGGACGTCTGCCCCACCTCTCTCGGTAGAAACGCGCCGCATTCGAGGGAGGAAACAATGAGGAAGGTCGTTGCCGCAACATTCTTGAGCCTGGACGGCGTCATGCAGGCCCCCGGCGGACCGGACGAGGATCCGACCGGCGGTTTCACCCTTGGCGGCTGGACCGTCAACTACTGGGATGAGGTGACGCGCGAGGCGATCGCCGAGACATTCTCCGAGCCGTTCGACCTTCTGCTCGGCCGCAAGACCTACGAAATCTTCGCCGCCTACTGGCCGTATGTCGACAAAGACGACGCGATCGGCTCATTGTTCAACCCGGCGACCAAATATGTGGCCAGCCGATCGGCGCAGCCGCTTGCCTGGCAGAATTCCGTGGCGATCAACGGCGATGTCACCGCCGCGGTGAAGCAGCTCAAGCACGGCGACGGCCCGGTGCTTCTGTTGCAGGGATCCGGCGACCTCATCCAGACCCTACTTGCCGCCGACCTTATCGACGAATTCCGACTGCTGATCTTCCCGCTCCTGCTCGGCCGCGGCAAGCGCCTGTTCGGCAAGGGCACTATCCCGGCGGCGCTGAAGCTGACGAAATCGAAGGTCTCGACGACAGGTGTGACGATCAACACCTACGTGCGCGAGGGCGAGATCCAGACCGGCTCGTTTGCGGCGCAGGAACCCTCGGCGGCGGAAATCGAGCGGCGGGCGCGGATGGCGCGCGAGGGGTGATGTTGGCGGGCTTTGATCAAATCAGGGCGCCGCGCCATGGGCCGTTCGGAGTATTTGCGGCCTTGCTGGTCCACCGATAGTATAGATTTAACTAATGTAAGGCTCCGACTACACTTTGGCGCAGACCTTTGGGGAAAGGATCATGCGTCAGCGCCAGTTCCATCGAAAGCAGCAGCACGGCTCCCTGCTTGCTTCCGTAGCAGCCGCCCCCGGGGTGGTGCTGGGCCTCATTGCGGTCAGTGCCGCCGGCATCATGAGCGCCGACGACCTGCTTTTGTCGCTCAGCGGCACAGCGCAAGCCTGCAACATCAAGGGCAATATCACCATCGAGACCGGGGAACGGATTTTCCATGTTCCCGGACAGGAATATTACAGCGCGACGAAGATCAGCCCGCAATATGGCGAGCGGTGGTTTTGCTCCGAGGCCGAGGCCTGGGCGGCGGGATGGCGCAAGGCGCGGAATTGAGGATGGGTTGGCTGGGGCGCCAGGATTCGAACCTGGGAATGCCGGTACCAAAAACCGGTGCCTTACCGCTTGGCGACGCCCCAACGTCTGGCGCAAAGCGGATCGCCCGGCCAAATCGTGCGCCGGTTTAGCAAGGTTGAAAGCAGGCGACAACGGCTAAGTTGGGCTTTGGGCGGAATTTTCCCATCCTGGCATCAGGTGAGAGCCCCTCATCCGGCCTTCTGGCCACCTTCTCCCCGTGAACGGGGAGAAGGTGACAAGCGGCAACCTCTATCGTCCCCTCTCCCTGCTTGCGGGGAGAGGGCCAGGGTGAGGGGCCGTTCTCGACCCCATCGAGGGTCGTTCATGGAGATAGGACAACGCGTTGATAAGACGCCAGACGCTCCGCGAAATCCATTCCTGTCATACGCTTTATGCGCTAGGGTCCGGCGACAAACCGGAGACCGTCATGAGCATTTTTCGCGCCCGACCGCCCGCCAAGCAGACGCTGCTACTCGATGACGATGTGGTGCGGATCACCCGATGGGATTTCGAGCCGGGGGCCGATACCGGGCATCATGTGCATGGCATGGGCTATGTCGTCGTGCCGATGACCGACTGCCGCTTCCTGCTCGAGGAGCCTGGCGGCGAGCGGCGCGTGGACATCGCCAAGGGGGCGGCCTACCGGCGCGAGCCGGGCGTCGAGCACAATGTGATCAATGCCGGCAAGGAATTCATGTCGTTCATCGAAATCGAATACAAGTGAAGAGACGGCGTATGGAAGGCCCTGACTTCGACCTCGACTTCCAGCCGGCCCATGGCGAGGCCGTGACGGTGGCGGACGGCGTCCAGCGCATCACCGTCAACAATCCCGGCCCCTTCACCTTCCATGGTACCAACAGCTATATCGTCGGAAACAAGTCCGTCGCGGTGATCGACCCCGGGCCGGAGGACGAGGCGCATTTCCAGGCGCTGATGACGGCGCTGAAGGGGCGCGAGGTCACCCATATCGCCGTCAGCCATACGCATCGCGACCACTCGCCGCTCGCCGGCCGCCTCAAGGCCGAGACCGGCGCGCTGATCGTCGCCGAAGGCCCGCACCGGGCGGCAAGGCTGCTGCACGAGGGCGAGGTCAACCCCTTTGCCGAAAGCTCCGATATCGAGTTTGCGCCGGACATCCGGCTGATGGACGGTGACACCGTGGAGGGTGACGGCTGGTCGCTGACGGCGCTGCTGACACCCGGCCACACCGCCAACCACGCGGCCTTCGTGCTCGGCGACACCGCGCCGGGGGATACAGGCATCGTCTTTTCCGCCGATCACGTCATGGCCTGGGCGACTTCGATCGTGGCACCGCCGGACGGATCGATGACCGACTATATGGCATCGCTGGAAAAGCTGCTTGGCCGCGACGACCGGCTCTACCTGCCCGGCCATGGCGGTCCGGTGACGGACCCCGCCGCCTTCCTGCGGGGCCTGAGGGCGCACCGGCGGATGCGTGAGCGCGCCGTGCTGGAGCGGGTGCGCGCCGGCGACAGCCTGATTACGGAGATGGTCAAGGTGATCTACGCGACCACCGATCCGCGGCTGCATGGAGCGGCGGCGCTTTCGGTTTTTGCCCATATCGAAGACCTGGTCGAGCGCGGTCAGGTCGAGACGAACGGTCCGCCATCGCTCGCCGGCACCTATCGCCTGGCGGCGGGAGGCGCGACCTGATGCCTTCGCGTCCGGCCTACAGCTACCGCAGCGATCCGGCGGTGCCCGCCTTTGCCGACGATCAGCCGATCATCGTCTTCGACGGCGAATGCATCTTCTGCTCCGGCTGGGTGAACTTCGTGCTGCGGCATGACAGGCAAGGCCGCTACCGCTTCCTCACGGCCCAATCGCCGCTCGGCGAGGCGCTCTACCGGCATTACGGGCTCGACGGCCGCAACTACGAAACCAACATGCTGATCGAAAATGGTCTTGCCTTCCTGAAATCGGAGGGATCGCTGCGGATGGCAGCAGGTCTGGGCTTCCCCTTCAACCTCGTTTCCGTGCTGCGTCTCATCCCCCGGCCACTGCGCGACACGCTCTACGAACTGGTGGCGCGCCACCGCTACCGCATCGCCGGCAGGCGCAATGCCTGTTTCGTGCCAGCACCGGAGCATCGAGGCCGGTTCATCGCGTGAACGCAGAGCGCTTGCGCGTCCTCGTCCTCGGCGGCTACGGCACCTTCGGCGGCAGGCTGGCACGGCTGCTTTGCGACGAGCCGCGGCTGACGCTGCTGATTGCCGGGCGGTCGCCCGGCAAGGCAATGGCCTTCGCCGCCGCGCTTCGAGCCCGGGCAGCGGCTGAACCTGTCAGGATGGGCCGCTGCGGCGACGCCCCGATCGGCGCTGTAGCGGCTGGCTAGCTGATCAATCGCCGGCGATGCCCAGCAGTTCAGCGTCGAGCGCATGCAGGAACTGGTTGGCAAAAGCGGCGCTGAGGCCGAGATCGTGCGGGCCGTAGCGGGAGGCCACGCGCATGTCGACGAAGGTCGTCTCGGCCTCTTCGCGCAAGCGGATGAGCACATCGAAACGGAAGCCGACGATCAGCGTGCGCCATTCGCCCTGCAGCAATATATCGGAGGAGCGCGGCCCGGCGGTCATCTCGCCCGGCATCGTCTGCGGCCGCGACAGCGGGATCGGCACGTCGCCGGGTTCGCTGTCGGCCGGCGCCGTAGCGTCCGGCTTGACCGCCATGTCCTCCAGGTCCGGCCTGGCGTTTTCGACACCCTCTTCGGCAACGATGCTGATGCCGGTTTTTTCCGCGACGATCTTCACGCCCTGGAAGACGCGGTCAAGGGCGCCGTCATAGCGGCGGCCGGTCAGCCCGGGATAGGCCGCGATCTGGGCTTCCCGGTCTTCCGGCGTCACCACGGCGGGACGTTCGAGCCAGCCCTGCACGGCATCCGGCGGCTTGATCCAGAGTGGCGGCGTCACGGTATCTGTGCTGACATCGTAGATCGCCGGCTTGGAAAAATATTCGTTGAGCGCCAAGCCTGCAACACCGAGCGGCGCGGCTGCATACAAGACCGCCACGAAGGAGGCGACGCCGCCGACTGCCGCGACCTGCCAGAGCCGGACGAAGCCGATGGCGGCAAGCATGACGGCAACGGCCGCCAATGCCGCCGAAAACACCATGAGCGCCACGAAATGCGGTGTGATCAGCGGGCCGAAACGATGCGCCAGCAGCGCGGCAGCGAAGAGACCGAAGGCAATGCGGGCGATCCTGCGCGCCCAGCGGGCGGCATGAGACGTGGGGCGCTCATACTTGATCATCATCTGGCAGAATCAATCCCTGGGCCGGACGTGGCAGCTTCTTCTTCTGTTTAGAGCAAGATGGCGAGAGGTGTGAAGCGGTTTTCGGCAAGATCATCGACGACCGGCGAATGAGACAGGCAAGTGCATGCAAGTATTGGCACCTCGGCTCGCGCCGTAAATTCGCCATTCTCGTTAATCATGTGTTGAGAACGGGGATCAGGCGTGTTTCCCGGTTCTCAACTCGCTGGACCGGTTTGCACAGACATCAAATTTTCCGGGCACCGGGGAAGCGGCCGCTTTCCGGAACCTGAAAGGAGAGAGAGCATGCTGTCATCCGAAACCAAGCAGGAAGCAACCGCGACCCAGGCTGCCGTGCCGCCATCGGATGCGAGCCTGACGATGGAACTCCTGGAACTCGAGCTTTCGCTGGACGGCTTCACTACCGGCGCCGAGGGTTTTGCGGCCCATGTCCGCGCTGCCGCCGCAGCAATCGACGGCGCCTTGCTGTTTGAACTGCCCGCGTCAGGGCTGATTGCCGATTGCGACAGAATCGCGGTCCTGCGCATTCCGCAGGACGGCAGCATGGCGATGACCACCGTCTTTGCCTGCCTGGAGAGCGACGGAACGACGATCCGCATCGAAAAGCCGAACGAGGAAACGGCGGACCTGAAGAATTTTGCCGAAGCTTTTGTGGATGTGCTGCAACGCATCTGATAGTTGATCGGATCTCCAGGACATCACGGGGACCGATCATGCATGCTCGAAATATCCTGTTGCTGGCGGCACTTGGCGCGATCCTTTCCGGCTGTGTGTCGATGACGCCGGAAGAGCGCCGCGCCGCCGACGAAAAGACCTGTCTGTCCTACGGCTTCCGCCGCAACACCGACGCCCTTGCAACCTGCCTGCAGCGCATCGAACTCGACCGCCGAGCGGAATCGCGGGCTTTCCGTTACGGCAACGATGCCATGCTGTGGGGTTGGGACAGACCGGTCATCGTCTACCGCTAATGGCGGCAAAGCTCCCCTTGTGGCAAGAAATTTCCCGTTTTACGCGAATGGGCGCGCGCTTTTGCTTTGGCAAACGCGATTCGTGCCTATGATGGCTGCGGACATCGACCGGGAGAATTTCATGACAGTCGTGCTGAAGATATTGTGCGCCTTCCTCATCCTTTCTGCAGCACCCGCCCTTGCGGCAGAACGCTGGCAGGAACTGCCCGACCCGGCCCCGCTGCCGCAAGCGGCAAAGACGGGGAAGGCTCCCGTCAACGGCGTCGAACTGCACTACGCCGTGTATGGCTCCGGCCCGCCGGTGCTCCTGATCCATGGCGGTCTTGGATACAGCGAGATTTGGGGCGCGCAGGTGGCCGATCTTTCGAAGGATCATACGGTCATCATCGCCGACAGCCGCGGCCATGGCCGCTCGACCCGCAATGCCGAACCCTACAGCTATGACCTGATGGCATCAGACTATCTTGCCCTGCTCGACTATCTGAAGATCGAAAAGGTGGCGCTGGTCGGCTGGAGCGACGGCGGCATCATCGGCATCGACATCGCCGTTCATCATCCCGAGCGTCTGACGAAGCTCTTCGCGCAAGCTGCCAATTCCAAGGTGGATGGCGTCATTCCGACCGTGATGGAGGACAAGACCTTTGCCCACTATGTCGAGAAGGCCGGCGAAGTCTACAGGAAGATCTCGCCCACACCGACGGAATACGACGCCTTCGTCACCCAGATCGGCAACATGTGGGCGAGCCAGCCGAACTGGACCGACGACGACCTGAAGACGATCACCACGCCGACCGCGATCGTGCTGGGTGATCACGACGAGGCGATCAGCCGCGAGCATACGGACTATCTGGCAAAGACCATTCCCGGCGCCAAACTGGTTATCCTCGAAAACGCCAGCCATTTCGCCATGCTGCAGGACCCGGAAGGGTACAACAGGGCGGTGCGGGCGTTTATTGATCAGTAACTCCAGGCCGGATCGGCGGCGATTAACGCGCCGGAGGCCATCCGCGCGCTCGCCCGGACATGAAGCTCTGCACATTCGACCGGGCCGAGTGTGAGGCCTGCGGGGATGAGGGGCTGCCCGCCAGTCAGGCGTAACCGTGGAGACGCAAGCCTCCTTACCCCTTGCCGTTGATTGCCGCCTGCGCGGCCGCGAGCCGTGCGATCGGCACGCGGAAGGGCGAGCAGGAGACGTAGTCGAGGCCGGTTTCCTCGCAGAAGCGGATGGATTCCGGATCGCCGCCGTGTTCGCCGCAGATGCCGAGCTTCAGGCCGTTCTTGGAGCGGCGGCCACGTTCGGCGGCGATCTGGATCAGTTCGCCAACGCCATCGAAGTCGAGCGAGACGAACGGGTCCTTCTCGACGATGCCCTTCTGGATGTAGGTGTTGAGGAACTGTGCGGCGTCGTCGCGGGAGATGCCGAAGGTGGTCTGCGTCAGGTCGTTGGTGCCGAAGGAAAAGAAATCGGCGGATTCGGCGATCACATGGGCGCGCAAGGCCGCGCGCGGCAACTCGATCATGGTGCCGACGAGATATTCGATGTCGATCCCCGACTCGCCGATCACCTCCCTGGCCACGGCGTCGATGCACGCCTTGACGTAATCGAGTTCGGATTTCAGGCCGACCAGAGGCACCATGATTTCCGGCACGACCGCAGCGCCGGTCTCGCGGGCAGCCTGCACGGCCGCCTCGAAGATGGCGCGGGCCTGCATTTCGGCGATCTCGGGGTAGGAGATCGCCAACCGGCAGCCGCGATGGCCGAGCATCGGGTTGAACTCATGCAATTCCTCGACCCGCTCGCGCAGTTCGGAAGGCTTGAGGTCGAGCACGGCCGAGACATCGGCGATCTCCTCCTCGGTCTTCGGCAGGAACTCATGCAGCGGCGGATCGAGCAGACGGATCGTCACCGGCAGGCCGTGCATGATCTCGAAGAGTTCCGTGAAGTCCGAGCGCTGCATCGGCAGCAGCTTGGCAAGCGACGCGCGCCGTCCGGCCTCGTCGCTGGCCAGGATCATTTCGCGCATGACATTAATGCGGTCGCCTTCGAAGAACATGTGCTCGGTGCGGCAGAGACCGATCCCTTCGGCGCCGAAGGAGCGGGCGGCGCGGGCATCGGCCGGGGTTTCGGCATTGGTGCGTACGGTCATCCGGCGGCTGGCGTCGGCCCAGGCCATGATCTTGCCGAAATCGCCGGAAAGCTCCGGCTGCAGCATCGGGATTTCACCTTTCAGCACCTGGCCCGAGGAACCGTCGATGGTGATGACGTCGCCCTTCTTCAAAGTGATGGCGGGAGCAAGGAGCAGTTCGTTGCGCGCATCGACGCGCAGATTGCCGGCGCCGGAGACACAAGGGATTCCCATGCCGCGCGCCACGACGGCCGCATGGCTGGTCATGCCGCCCCGCGAGGTCAGGATGCCTTGGGCCGCGTGCATGCCATGAATGTCCTCGGGGCTCGTCTCGACGCGCACCAGGATGACCTTGCGGCCTTCCTTCTGCGCCATCACGGCCTCTTCCGAGGTAAAGACGATCTCCCCCGTTGCGGCTCCCGGCGAGGCGGGCAGACCGGAACCGATGATGTCGCGCCGGGCATGCGGATCGATGGTCGGGTGTAGCAGTTGGTCGAGCGAAGCCGCATCGATGCGGGCGACCGCCTGCTCCTTGGTGATCATCTTGGCTTCGGCCATGTCGACGGCAATCTTCAGCGCCGCCTTGGCTGTGCGCTTGCCAGAGCGGGTCTGCAACATCCAGAGCTTGCCGCGCTCGATGGTGAATTCCAGATCCTGCATGTCGCGGTAGTGCGCTTCCAGCTTGTTGCAGATCGCCTTGAACTCCTCGAAGGCTTCCGGCATCAGCTTTTCCAGCGACGGCTTGTCGGAGCCGGAGGCGATGCGGGCCGCCTCGGTGATGTTCTGCGGCGTGCGGATGCCGGCGACGACATCCTCGCCCTGCGCATTGACGAGGAACTCGCCGTAAAGCTCGTTCTCGCCTGTCGAAGGGTTGCGGGTAAAGGCAACGCCGGTCGCCGACGTATTGCCGAGATTGCCGAAGACCATCGCCTGCACGTTGACGGCTGTGCCCCACCCGGCCGGAATATTGTGCAGATGACGATAGGTGATGGCCCGCGGGTTCATCCAGCTGGCAAAGACGGCGCCGATCGCGCCCCAGAGCTGCACTTCCGGATCCTGCGGAAAAGCCTCGCCGAGTTCCTCCTCGATTACCCGCTTGTAGAGCGAGATGACGTGCTGCCATTCGACGGCGGAAAGCTCGGTATCGTTTTCATGGCCAAGACGGCCCTTCTCGTCCTCGAGGATTTCCTCGAAAACCTCGTGATCGAGCCCCATCACCACATCGGCATACATCTGGATGAAGCGGCGATAGCTGTCCCAGGCGAACCGCGCGTCGCCCGCATCATGGCCGAGCGCCTCCACGGTGTGATCGTTGAGACCGAGATTGAGGACTGTATCCATCATGCCGGGCATCGAGGCGCGCGCGCCGGAGCGCACGGACAGGAGCAGCGGGTGTTGCGTATCGCCGAAGCGCCGGCCGGTAATCGCCTCCATCTTCTCGATGCCGGCTTTAACCTGGCTCCTCAATTCCTCGGAAATGGCGCGGCCGTCATCATAGTAGCGCGCGCAGGCATCGGTGATGATCGTCAGTCCCGGAGGCACCGGCAGGCCGAGATTGCACATCTCCGCCAGATTGGCACCCTTGCCACCGAGGTGATCGCGATCACCCGCACTTCCTTCGGCTTCTCCCCCGCCGAAGGTATAAACCCATTTCGTCATGCCCATTCTCCACCCATACGGCTCCCACCTGACGCTACATTATCCTCTTCAGGTTTAAAATGCATCGGTGGCAGAATTTTGCTGCATTGCAGCAAATCTTGAGAAAAAAGTGTGATGGGCGAACAAACTAAGGCGTCAGGCCGCGGCTCGGCAGCGGCTCAACCGTGCTTTTTCCGGTGCTGGCCATTTCACACGCGGCCGGGTTCGCTAAGCGGGATGGTACCGGCCGCATCCACGTAGAGCGGGGCGCAAGCCCTGAGCAGCAAAAGGTATCAGCTCGTGAAATCCGTCAAGCTTCAAGTCCTCGACAGTCGATACCCGCCTATCCGAAAGGCGTAACCGGTACCCTAAGTCCCAGACATGAAAAATCTTCTTATCAACTGAAGAAATATCTAGGATAAACAGCCGCACGCATCTCGCCTGGATTTGACAGGCGATCGATCGCTGCTTCGAACAATGCTTTTGTCACTATGCAAGAAACGATGAATTTTTCGCGGCCGCCAGGCGTTTCCTGATGGATGGGAGAGCGTTTCAAAATGCAGGAGATCGCAAAACGGCTGTCGGTGGTACTGGCGATTGTCTTGTTTGCGGGTGTTTGGGCATCTCATTCGGCAGACGGCCGGCGGCTTGCTCTTGTTATCGGCAGTTCGGCCTATGAGGCGGCCGGCAATCTGCCAAATGCCACAAGCGACGCAAGGAAGTTCGGCGCATTCCTCTCCAGCCAGGGATTCGACACGGAAATCATCACGGACGCAGACCGCCGGGAGTTGGCCGAGGCCGTGTCGCGCTTCGCCCGCAAGATAGACAACGACGACGTCGCTCTCTTCTATTTCGCCGGCCATGGCATGCAGTTGCGCGGCGAAAACTATCTCGTCGGCACTGACGCACGGCTTGCGAACGAATTCGACGTCGCTGCCGAGACGCTGGCGCTCACGGATGTCATCGGGGCAATCGAAAAGAAGGCGAAGATCGCCCTCTTCTTCCTCGATGCATGCCGCAACAACCCGCTTGCCAACCGTCTCAACGAACAAGTGGAGGGCGCCACCCGAAGTATGGCGACACGTGGACTGGCGCCCGTCGAAACCGAAAGCGCGGGCACGATGGTCGCGTTCGCGGCAGCCCCCGGACAGGTCGCGTTGGACGGGCGCGGCAAGAACTCCCCCTTTACCACGGCGCTGATCGGTCATCTCGCCGGCCCCGGTCTCGAAATCGGCACCGCGTTCAAGAGGGTGATCCGCGACGTTCGAAAGGCAACAGACGGCAAGCAGTCGCCGCAGATACTGTCATCGCTTTCTTTGGAGTTCTATTTCAACACCGTGCTGCCGGAGGACGAGCAAGCGCCGGTTGCCACCCCGGCTATCGACCCCGAAGCGGTGGAGGCCGAGGCTGATTTCCAAAAGGCATTACGGATCAATACGCCGCGCATCTGGAAGTTCTTTCTCGCCACGCATCGCAGCGGGGAAAAGGCCAATCTCGCCCGGCAAATACTGTCGGTCATGGAGCCAACGGCCCTTCCGCCCCTGTTCCCGACACCTGAGCAAGCCGAGAACGAACTCGCCCTTAACAGGACTGATAGAAGCAAGATTCAGCTGGCTCTTGCCGCAAAAGGCTTCGGTGCGGGAACCGCGGACGGCGTGTTTGGCGCGCAGACTCGCAAGGCCATCACCGGCTATCAGAAATCCGTCGGCATTACCGGTAGTGGCTATCTCAATGAAAAGACGGCGGAGGCGCTCGGGATCAACGTGACCAGGGCCGAGGACGGCCTTTACTCCTCGCCCATGGCGCGGCTCTACATGCCGAAGGATTTCACAGGGTTGGAGACGGATCAGCGCGTCTGGAAGGCAATCGACTGCGACCCGTGGCAGGAAAAAGTCTACGGCTCGTTCGAAGGACATATGTACGTGGTTATACATGCACGGTGGACGACGTGGAAATCGGCGGATATGGGAGCCAAACGCTGCGGCGGGCATTTGGCAACGATTGGCTCAAAGGAGGAAAACGAATTTGTCGTCTCGCTCTTCAGCAAGGACGACCGCTTGTTCGATTCCAACTATGAAGCGTCATGGAACGGCACTTACAAGAACGGACCGTGGATCGGCCTGATCCAGGACGAAAAGGGCGCTGAACCCAAGGGGGGCTGGCGCTGGGTAACCGGCGAGGCGATGACCTTCACGAAGTGGCTGCAAGGCATGCCCAATGAACACAAGCCGGGCGACGATTTCGGCATGTATTACAACCACGCTTCCGGCAAACGCGATCCGAAGGATTTGCCGGTCGAGACCTGGGACGACATGGGGCCACCGAACTCGACCAACAGTTACGTCATCGAATTCGAATGATCACACCGCTTCGCGCAGCTGCTCTGCCGTCTGCAGATCGACCGAGACGAGCTGGGAGACGCCCTGCTCGGCCATGGTGACGCCGAACAGGCGGTTCATGCGGGCCATGGTAATCGGATTGTGGGTGATGATGACGAAGCGGGTCTCCGTCGAGGCGGCCATCTCGTCCATCAGGTTGCAGTAGCGCTCGACATTGTGGTCGTCGAGCGGCGCGTCCACTTCGTCGAGCACGCAGATCGGCGCCGGGTTGGTGAGGAACACCGCAAAGATCAGCGCCATCGCCGTCAGCGCCTGTTCGCCGCCGGACAACAGCGTCATCGTCTGCGGCTTCTTGCCGGGGGGCCGGGCAAGGATTTCGAGGCCGGCATCGAGAGGATCGTCGCTCTCGATCAGTTGCAATTCGGCCGTGCCGCCACCGAACAGGTGGGTAAACAGCCTCTGGAACTGGGCATTGACGACATCGAAAGCGGCGAGAAGGCGTTCGCGGCCCTCGCGATTGAGATTCTGGATTGCCGAGCGCAGCTTGCGGATCGCGTCGATCACGTCCTCGCGCTCCCGCAGCATGGCATCGAGCTTGTCGGAGAGTTCCTTCTGCTCTTCCTCGGCCCTGAGATTGACCGCGCCGAGGCGCTCGCGCTCGATCTTCAACCGTTCCAGATCACGCTCAATCTGGCGCATGTCCGGCAGATCGCCGTCGACCAAAAGGCCGGTCAGGCGCATCACTTCATGCGGCGCGCAATTCACCGCTTCGCGAATGCGGGCTTCGACCTCAACCCGCTTTTCGCGGGCCGAAACGAGGCGCTCCTCCGCACGGCCGCGTTTTTCACGCGTTTCGGCGAGCTGCGATAGCGCCGTCGCTGCCAGCCGGTCGGCATCGCGCTGGCGGGTTTCGGCGCCGGCGAGAAGGTCCGCTGCCTGCCGGCGCGCCTCTTCCGCCTTCGACAACTCGTTCATCAATGCCCGACGCTTCTCGTCGAATTCGTCCGGCGCTTCGAGGAGTTCCTCCGCCTCCTCGCGGGCTTCGCTTTCGCGCTCGCGCAGAGTTGCGATATGCTCCTCAGCACTCGCTGCCCGGGCGTTCCAGGTCTGCCGCTCGGCGGCGATTGCCCGGATGCGGCGTTCCCGCGCCTCGTTTTCCCGGGCAAGGCCATCGTTGACCGCGCGCGCTTCGGCAACCCGCGCCCGATCGGTCGCAACGGTTGTCATCTGGCCGTTCAGCATGCGTTCGAGTTCACCGAGATCCGGCGCATCTTCCAACGCCTCGCGGGCGCCTTCCATCTGCTCGCCGATTTCCTCGGCCTGCAGGGCAAGGTGGCTCGTCGTTTCCGAGAGAACCGCGCGGCGGCGGATGAGATCGCCGGACGCCCGCTCGGCAGCCGCCAGCGCATCGCGCGCCTCGGCGAGCTTGCGCACGACCATGCGCTGCTCATCCCGTGACAACCGCAGCCGTTCGTCTTCGGCGCGGATGCGTGCGGCGGCGGCGGCAAGGTCCGTCTCGCGCAATTCCAGCTGATGGCGGGCATCGACAAGTTCGCCTTCGAGTTCGGCCAGCCGGTTCCTCTGCTCGAGCCGCAACGCCGCCGCACTCGGCGCATCGGCGCCGGTCACATGGCCGTCCCAGCGCCACACGGCACCCTGTCGTGTCACCAGACGCTGGCCGGCCTTGAGCTGAGGCAGCAGCGCCTCGGCCGTCGCGTCGCTGTCGACAATGCCGATCTGGCGCAGGCCGCGCTGGAGCGCCTGCGGTGCGCGTACGTGCGCGGTCAACGACACCGCGCCTTCCGGCAATTCCGGATCGTCCGGCCCCTCGCCCGCCATGCGCCAGTGAGCCGGCGCGTTCAGGTCGAGGGGCGATTCCAGATCGTCGCCAAGCGCGGCGCCGAGGGCGGTCTCGAAACCGCGATCGACCTGCATGTCATCGACGACCGGAGGGGCGGAACCCTGTATCGCCGTGGCTTCCAGCATGCGGCGGATCGTGCGCGCTTCCGTCTCGATGCCGTTCAGCCGGGCGCGGGCCGCCTCGACCGGTGGGCGGGCCGCAACTTCGTCCATACGCGCGGCGTTCAATGCGTCTTCTATCTCGGCGATGGCGTTTTCAGCCTGCTCCAGCGCCGCCTCGGCCGCCTCGACCTCCTCGCGCTTTTCCTGCGGATCGGGAAGTGTCGAAATCTGCCGGTCGAGGTCGTCGAGATCGCGGTTCTGGTCGGACAACTGCCGGGCAAGCCGGGCCTGCCGCTCGGAGAGATCGCGGATGGTCTTTTCGAGCTGGTTGCGCGCCGCCTGTGCCTCGGCCTTTTCGGCGGTCAGAAGCCCCAGGTGACGCTCGCTTTCGCCCAGCGCTTCGGTCGCCTCGGCTAGCCGCTCGCGCGCGTCCTCCGCCCGCTCGCCGGCTTCGGCCAGGAGGTCGGCAAGCTCGCTTTCCTCTTCGTCCAGCCGGGCGAGAATACCGGCATTGTCGGCCACGAGACGCTCCTCGCGGATGATGTCCTCGGCAAGCTGCGACAGGCGGCGCTGCAACTCGTCGCGGCGGCGCAGGATGCGGCCGGCGTCTTCCTCGAGCTGCGACTTGGCGATCTGCAGCCGCTGCAGGGCGGCCGCCGCGCGCGCCTCGCCTTCGCGCAGTTCCGGCAGCTTCAGGCTGGCGATGCCTTGTGCCTTGGCCGCCTCCATCTGCGCCTGCGCCTTTTCGGCAACGAGCGACGTCGCCTGGTTGAGGTGGCTGTCCGCCTCCGCTTCGGCGTCTTTCGCCTGCACCCAGCGGATATGCAAGAGCATCGCCTCATGACGGCGGATATCGGCCGACAGCATCTTGAAACGATTGGCCTGGCGTGACTGGCGCTTCAGGCTTTCGATCTGGCTTTCGAGCTGGGAGGTGACGTCCTCCAGCCGCTCCAGATTGGTTTCGGCTCCCCTCAGGCGCAGCTCGGCCTCGTGCCGTCGCGAATGCAGGCCCGAAATGCCGGCGGCCTCTTCCAGCAGTTGGCGGCGGGCTTGCGGCTTGGCGGCGATCAGTTCGCCAATCCGTCCCTGCCCGACCATCGACGGCGAGCGTGCGCCGGTCGAGGCGTCGGCGAACAGGAGCTGCACATCCTTGGCGCGGGCTTCCTTGCCATTGATACGATAGATCGAGCCGTTCTCGCGCTCGATGCGCCGCGTCACCTGGATCTCGTCGCTGTCGTTGAAGGCGGCGGGCGCCGTGCGGTCGGAATTGTCGAGATAAAGGCCCACTTCGGCAGTGTTGCGGGCCGGGCGCTTGCCGGAACCGGAAAAAATCACGTCGTCCATGCCCGACGCGCGCATGTTCTTGTAGGAGTTTTCCCCCATCACCCAGCGCAGCGCTTCGACGAGATTGGACTTGCCGCAGCCATTCGGCCCCACGACGCCGGTCAGCCCCCGCTCGATGACGAATTCGGAGGGTTCAACGAAGGACTTGAAACCGAGAAGACGAAGTTTTGTGAACTTCATGGTGCCGCTGCTTTCGAGTTCGGGGCAGCATACCCCCCTCTGTCACTACGTGACATCTCCCCCTCAAGGGGGGAGATCAGATGCGACAACAACTTCGCCAGGCCAGATGAAATGGGGCGTGGAGCAAATGCGACAGCTCCTTGGGGAACTGGGGCAGATCGGCGTCCTCCAATCTCCCCCCAGATGTCCCGAAGGGACAGGGGGGGGTGACCCGCCACGGATGCGAAAAATGAAAAAACGGGCGCACTGAGGCGCCCGTCGGTCATTTCGTCGAAACGCGAAGGTTCAGAGGTTCTTGTCGATAAGGGCCGACATGGTTTCAACCGACATGTCTCCGGAATACTGCTTGCCGTTGATGAAGAAGGTCGGGGTCGACTGGACGTTGAAGTCCTTGGCGCCCTTCTGCATTGTCGCGTTCACATCATCGAGAAGTTTCTGGTTCGTCAAGCAGGCCTCGAAGCTCTCCTGTGTAAAACCGGCGAGTTTCGACATCTGCAGCAGTGCGTCGCGGCCATTCGGGGCCGCAGCCCAGGTCTCCTGCTGCTTGAACAGCATCGAGACCATCGGGAAATACTGGCCTTCCGGTGCGCAGCGCGCCAGCATGAAGGCAGCCGCTGCGCGCGGATCGAACGGGAACTCGCGCACGACGAAACGAACCTTGCCGCTGTCGACATACTTCGTCTTGATCGCGTCGAAGGTTTTGTTGTGGAAGGCTGCGCAGTGCGGGCAGGTCATCGACATATATTCGACGATGGTGACCGGCGCATCCGCCTTGCCGATCGACATTTCCGGCAGCGGGCCCGGCTCCATCAGCTTGGCGACATCGACTTCGCCCTGGACCTCGGGCAGCTCGGCCTTGGCCGGTGCTGCGGCCTGCGCCATCTGCGTCTGGTTGGCGTCAGCGGTGGCGGGCTTCATGGCCGACGACATGGTCGAGGAAGTCGTCGTGCCGTCGGCGGGCTTAACTTCGGTCTTCGTCGCGGCCATCATCGAGCCGTCTGCCGGCTTGACCTCGGTCTTTGCGGCCGTTTCGGTCGTTTCCTTTGCCGGAGCGCTTGAAGCCGCGTCCTTCTTCTCATCGCTGCAGGCGGCGAGCGTCACGGCAATGGCGGCCACGGCAACGGCGCTCAGGAGACGCTTGGAAGGGCTCATTTCAGAAAAGGACATTGGTTTCACCTGTATGAGGGGATGAATGAAAACGGTCGAAAATTCGATAACTTGCCTTGCCGGAGGCGACAAGGCCCTGCCGCTCACCAAAGTTCAAACAATTGTGACCGGCTGATGATCCCCGCGTCATTTTTTGCGAGACGACAGCACGGCAGTGCCAAGCCGCTTCAAGGCCGCCTTCAGCGCATCGCTCTCGATGCCATCGACCATCTCCTCCAGATGCCGTGCCCGCTCGCCGGTCAGGGGCTTGGGTTTGCGATTGCGCTTCGGCGGCGGGGCGACCGGCTTTTGCACGATCCGCATCTGGTTGATCGCCGGAAAACCGAAGAAGCCGTTGATCCGCTGGATCAGTTCGCCCTGCGCATGAGTGAGGAACAGGGCGCGCGCGCCTTCGCAGGCAACCGTCAGCACACCGGGCTGATAGCCGCCCTCGCCCGCCGTTTCCGAGGCGCGCCGCGGCCAGGCGATCTTTTCCGGCCGGGTGCAATCGGCAAACTCCTCGCCGGCGATCTCGTCCCAGGAGCCGAGCAGCAGCGTATTGATACCCGCGCGCTTGGCGAGTACCGGGTCGATCAGGCCGTTGGCGATTTCGCTGATCTGGACGACGCCCTTGCGGGTATAAGGTTGTTTCAACAGAACGGCTTTCGATTCTCGATTTCGCCTTGAAGGATGGCGAACACTTCTCCAAGTATAGGCCCCGACCAATCTTCCGGCAAATGATGCAGCAGACATTCAAAGCGGCCGATGCGGCCAACCGGCTTCTTGCCTGGTACGACCGGCACCACCGCGACCTGCCCTGGCGGGTCTCGCCGCCGATGGCAAGGGACGGCGTGGTCGCCGATCCCTATCACGTCTGGCTGTCGGAAGTGATGCTGCAGCAGACCACGGTGCAGGCGGTCAAACCGTATTTCCACAGGTTCCTGTCTCTCTGGCCCAAGGTTACGGACCTGGCGGCGGCGGACACGGAAGAGGTGATGAAGGCCTGGGCGGGGCTTGGCTACTACGCCCGGGCGCGCAACCTGAAGAAATGCGCCGAGGCCGTCGCCGGCAATCACCAGGGCGTTTTTCCGGATACCGAGGAGGGTCTGAAGGCGCTGCCGGGGATCGGCGACTATACGGCGGCGGCCGTTGCGGCCATTGCCTTCAACCGCCAGAGCGCCGTGCTCGACGGCAATGTCGAGCGGGTGATTTCGCGGCTGCATGCGATCGAAACGCCGCTGCCGATTGCCAAGCCGCAAATGCGGGCGCTGGTGGCCAAGATGACACCGGCGGACAGGCCGGGCGATTTCGCTCAAGGCATGATGGACCTCGGCGCGACGATCTGCACGCCGAAACGGCCGGCCTGCGCTCTCTGTCCCTTCAACGATATCTGTACGGCGCTGAAGACCGCCGATCCGGAGACATATCCGCGCAAGGCCGCCAGGAAGGACAAGCCGCTGCGTGTCGGTGCTGCCTTCGTCGCCAGTTGCCCGGAAGGCGCGATCTATCTGCGCAAACGCGTCGAAACCGGCCTGCTGGGCGGCATGACCGAGGTACCGGGCACAGCCTGGACAGCGCGACTCGACGGCGAAACCTCGGTCGAGGCGCAGCCTTTTGCCGCCGGGTGGGAACCCTGCGGCACGATCACGCATGTTTTTACGCATTTTGAATTGCGCTTGTCGGTCTATCGCGCGAATGTCGCCAACCGGAACAAAAGCGGAAACGGCTGGTGGGAGCCGCTTGCCTCGCTGGAGGAGCAGGCGCTGCCGACCGTCATGAAAAAAGCAATCGCCCAGGCTATACCGAATGCCTTCCGCGGCAAGCGTGCCCAAGCCCGGGAACCGAGGAACACGTGATGCGCAGCGTCGAGATCCGCCACATCGTCTTCGATATCGGCAAGGTGCTGATCCATTACGATCCCGATATTCCGTTCAGCCGGATCATTCCCGACGAGGCGGAGCGCAAATGGTTCTTCGCCAATGTCTGCACCCATGACTGGAACATCGAGCAGGACCGCGGCCGCGACTGGCGCGAGGCGGAAGACCAGCTGATCGCCGAGCATCCGGCGCATGAGGAAAGCATTCGCGCCTTCCGCAAGCACTGGCACGAGATGGTGCCGCATGCCTATGTCGAATGCGTTTCGATCATGGAATGCCTGATCGCCAACGGCTACGACGTGACGCTTCTGACCAATTTCGCTTCCGACACCTTCAAGGAGGCGCAGAAGCTCTATCCGTTTTTGACCCTGCCGCGCGGCGTCACGGTTTCAGCGGAGGCGGGGCTGATCAAGCCGGACGTGGCGATCTACCAGACGCATGCCGAGGCCTTCGGCCTTGATCCTTCCGCAACGCTGTTCATCGACGACAACATGGTCAATGTCGAAGGCGCGCGGGCGGCGGGGTGGCATGCCGTGCTTTTCACCGACCCGCAGACGTTGAAGGCCGACCTTCTGGCCTACGGGGTCAATGTGTGAAATGGATGCCACGCCTGCGCTCGATACCGTCGCGCTGGTGAGGCGGTTTCATGCCGCCATCAGCATGCTCGATTTCGCCGCGATAGAGGCTTTCTTCACGGAGGATGCGACCTATTCCTCCGGCAAGATCGGCGGCCTCAAGGGACGCGCCGACATCATGGCGGCGTTTCGGCGCTATTTCGCCGAATATTCCGACCAGGTCGCCGAAGACAGCCTGATCGAACCGCTGTCTGCCGTTTCGGCCCGCTCGATCTGGCACCTGACAGCCACCAGCACGCTGACTGGAAAACAACTGCAGCGAGAGGGCGTTGAGGTCGTGATCTTCAACCGGGACGGCAGGATCGTCAGCGTCGAGGTCACCGACCGCTGACACGAAAAGCCCTTTTTCATATCATCAAATCGCCGCAATTGGTTCAGTTCTCATTCACCTTCATGGTCACATGATCTGCTTCAGAATTCAGCGGTTTAACAGGAAGGCATAGCATCATGGCAACGACGATATACGGCACCGACGGCGACGATATTATCCAGCAGAACAGCAAGGTCGATCTTACCGTCTACGGTCGTGGCGGCGACGACGATATCTATCTCAATCGCACCGATGACCTGGGCGGCTTCAACTATGTGGACGCGGGAACCGGCCATGACTACGTGCTGAACTACTTCGAAGGCGGCAACGAGATCCTTCTCGGCGACGGCAACGACCTCTACGTCGCCGACATCCGCGCAGGCGACGCGAGCGAGCACGACATTGTCGAAGGCGGCGCCGGCAACGACAAGTTCGTCGTCGATAGCGAGGAGAGCGACTATTACGGAGAATCCGGCAACGACACCTTCAAGTCGGTCGGCTTCGACAACTATTTCAACGGCGGCAGCGGCACAGATACGATCAGCTACCAGTTGCAGGACGAATATAGCTCCCAGCGCGGCAAGGGCGTGACGATCGACCTCGGCGCACAGGAGGCGACGACCGGCGGCGACCATGTCGAAGACCTGATCAGCATCGAGAACGCTATCGGCACGAACTATGGCGAAGACGACATCACCGGCAGTTCCGGTCGCAATGTCCTCAAGGGCCTTGCTGACGACGACATTCTCGAAGGCCTCGGCGGAAACGACGACCTCTATGGGGGCTCCGGCGACGACGACCTCGAGGGCGACTCCGGCGATGACCTCCTGGTCGGCGGCACGGGCTTCGACTTCCTGACCGGCGGCACCGGCGAGGATACGTTCGACTTCAATTCGATCCGCGAATCGGTCGTCGGCTCGAGGCGCGATGTCATCACCGACTTCCACCGCTCCGAACTGGATGTCGTCGATCTTTCGACGATCGACGCCAATGAACTGATCGGCGGCAACCAGAGTTTCACCTTCATCGGCGGGTTGAGGTTCCACGGCGAGGCCGGCGAATTGCGGTTCATCAGCGGCGCCATCTCCGGCGATACCGACGGCGACAGCGTTGCCGACTTCCAGATCAAGGTAAGCAACATCACCAAGATGTTTGCCGACGACTTTTTCGTCTAAGCCGGCGGCAATTTCTCGACGTGTCGAAGGGCTCCGCCATTGGCGGGGCCTTTTGTTTTGTACCGTGACGAAAGCCAGCAACACAGCAGCAACAGCTTCGAGAATACCCCCCTCTGTCACTTCGTGACATCTCCCCCTCAAGGGGGGAGATCGGGAATACCAGTGCCAGCCCACGCCAATCTCCCCCCTTGAGGGGGAGATGCCCGGCAGGGCAGAGGGGGTAAGGCGGCCACTGCCGTACTGTGACCCGAAAACAGAAACGCCCAGGAGCCTTGCGGATCCTGGGCGTGTAAGTCTCCCTCCGGGACTGAAGGTACGAAACCGGACGAAAACTATCTCTAGAACAGGGCAGCCTGGGCACCGTCCTGCCGGCCAATTTGCGGGTTTCCCCGCGCGTCTCGCGTGGTTGATCACGCGGCCGTCTTGGCTGCGCTCAAAGTATCCGCGGGATGGTTAAATTGTTCTAAAGGCCATGCAATCAGAGAGAGTTTCGGCTACGAATTGTCCCGCCGGACGTCGATGTAGACGCTGACGCCGCGCCTCCCTGCGGATAGCGCGGCGTCAGGAATGCTTTCAATTGTCCTGCAGTCTGCTCAGTTGAGCTTGGCCATGTCGCTGCGGATGACGGCGCGCAGGTCGTCGATGGGCCTGAGCGACGTGCCGTCTTCATAGTGCCAGAAGGTCCAGCCGTTGCAGGCGTCGAGACCTTGCACCCTGGCGCCGAGGCGATGGATCGAGCCCGCCTCGCCGCCGCTTGCCACAGTGCCGTCGGCACGGACGATGGCGCTATAGCGGCGCTTCGCATCGGTCAGCACGGTGCCCGGCTTGATCATGCCGCTCTCGATCAGCGTGTTGAAGGCGACGCGCGGTTCGGCCTTCTTGCCGGTCATGACCGACAGCGTGGCCTTGCCGAGCGGCTCGACGGCGGCGATGCGCTCGGCGGCGGCATCGATATAGCTCTGCTCGCGCTCGATACCGACGAAGTGGCGGCCGAGGCGCTTGGCGACGGCACCGGTCGTGCCGGACCCGAAGAAGGGATCGAGCACCACGTCACCCGGCTTGGTCGAGGCCATCAGGATACGGGCAAGCAGCGCTTCCGGCTTCTGGGTCGGGTGCACCTTTTTGCCCTCGTCATCCTTCAGCCGCTCGCCGCCCGAGCAGATCGGAAACAGCCAGTCGGAACGCATCTGCACGTCGTCGTTCGACGCCTTCAGGGCATCGTAATTGAAGGTGTAGCCCTTGCCCTTGGCATTCGGGCTTGCCCAGATCAGCGTCTCATGGGCGTTCTGGAACCGGCGGCCCTTGAAGTTCGGCATCGGGTTGGTCTTGCGCCAGATGATGTCGTTGAGGATCCAGAAGTTCAGGTCCTGCAACGTCGCGCCGACGCGGAAAATGTTGTGGTATGAACCGATGACCCAGAGCGTGCCGGTCGGCTTCAACACGCGGCGGCAGGCGAGCAGCCAGGCACGGGTGAAGGCGTCATAGGCCTCGAAGGAAGCGAACTGGTCCCACTCGTCATCGACCGCGTCGACCAGCGACTGGTCAGGCCGGGTGAGCGCCCCGCCGAGTTGGAGATTGTATGGCGGGTCGGCAAAGACGACATCGACGGAATTATCGGGAAGCGCTTCGAGCGCCGCGACGCAATCGCCCTTGATGATGGAATCGAGCCAGCTTGCAGGGCGGGCGCCGCGGGAGATTTCGGCCAACGAAACGACTGATGACATGGACAACTCGCTATCACGCTTACTCGGAACTGATTTCACCGCTTATGGTTACCGAACTTGGTTACCAAATGCTGAAGGCGGGCGCGGAATTTGCAGCGTCCCCTCGCCCCGCCATTCGTTCGCCAGACTTACGGCTGCGCTCCCTGCTGTTTCCTTCTCTCCTCATGATATGCCTGGCTGTCTTCCGGTGCCTCGTCTCGCTCCGTCATTCCGTAGTCACGGATGACGCTCGCGATGCGCAGTCGGTAGTCGGAAAAAGTGCTAGTGCGGCCCGCATGCTGGGCTGCCCGATGCTCGGGGCCGTTGCGCCAGGTGGCGATCGCCTCCTCGTCGCGCCAGAAGGACAGGGACAGGATCTTGCCCGGCATCTTCAGGCTCTCGAACCGCTCGATCGACAGGAAGCCGTCGATCTTTTCGAGACGCGCATGCAGCTGCGCGGCAAGCTCGAGATAGGCGCTGCGCCGGTCATCGGCAGGCGTGACCTCGAAGATGACGGCGATCACGGCGAAATCCCCTTGGCATGCGGCAGCGAAACGTTCTTCAGGAAAATCCGGTCCTCCTTGAGGATGAACCGCTCGCTTTTGGCGAACTGGTAGTTCTCCGCACCGAGTGGATCGGCGGCAAGCCTGGCGCGATAGGCTTCGTAGGCGGCAAGGCTCTCGATATTATAGACGCCATAGGCGGTGGTGGCCGAACCCTCGTGCGGCCCGAAATAGCCGATCAGGTCGGCGCCGTTGCGCGGGATCGCCTGGCCCCAGTTGCGGGCATAGGCGGCGAACTCCTCGCGCTTGAGCGGATCGATTTCGTAGCGGATGAAGCAGGTGATCATCGGGGTCTCCTCGGTTTCGATGATCCTCTTTTGCCAGCTTGAATGCGCCAAATGCTTCGGTTAGCATCGAAGTATGAAAGAAGGACCAGATATAGCCCAGATCGGAGCGCTGATCGGCGACCCGGCGCGCGCCAACATGCTGACCGCACTGATGGGCGGCAACGCGTTGACGGCGACCGAGCTTGCCGGAACGGCGGGGATCACGCTGCAGACGGCGAGTTCGCACCTGTCGAAACTGGAGGCCGGCGGCCTGATCTGCCAGCGCAAGCAGGGCCGTCACCGCTATTTCGCGCTTGCCGACGACGATGTCGGCCTTTTGCTCGAAAGCCTGATGGGGTTTGCCGCCCATCGTGGCTTCACCCGCCACCGCACCGGCCCCAGGGACCCTGCGCTGCGCAAGGCCCGCGTCTGCTACAATCATCTCGCCGGCGATTACGGCGTGCGCATGCTCGACAGCCTTGTCGCCGAGGAAGTGATCGCCGGTGCTGGCGACGACCTGACGCTGACGCAAAGCGGCGCGGAGAAAATGACGGCGCTCGGCATCGACCTTTCGGCGCTGACCAGATCCCGGCGCCCGGTCTGCCGCACCTGCCTCGACTGGAGCGAACGCCGTTCGCATCTGTCGGGCTCGCTCGGCCAGGCGCTGCTGACGCTGTTTCTCGACAAGGGCTGGGCAAGGCGCGAGACCGACAGCCGCGCCGTGCGCTTCACCGGAACCGGCGAGAAGGAATTCGCAAAGCTCTTTCCACTGTCGGCGTGATCAGCAACCGGACGAGACGACCAGCGCGCCCTCGAAGCCCGAAGCGGCGATGCCGGTACAGAGCGGCGACCATTCGCAACGCTGGCATCCCTCGCGGATGGAGTCCGCACTGAAAGCCTCGCGCATTCGCGCCAGAAAATCCTTGTCCGGAATGATCGACCGGCCCGCTCGGGCGGGCACGCCGAGCAGGTCTTCGACCGCCACGCTGGCGCTGCGATCGCGCTCCGTCACGCTGTCGCAAAAACAGTGGTGGTCGGTCTCGCCGAGCATCGGCGCGCAGATATCGTCCGGACCCTCGACGACAAGGATATCCTCGCCGGCTGAGAGGCGCTTTGCGATCAGACGATAGTTTTCCGTGAACGCAGCCGTATACCCCTTGCCGACGAAGGTGAGCATGCAGAGCAGATGATGCGGGCGCAGGCGAACGGTCATGGCGGCCTTTATGCCGGAGGAAAAGGGGTGCCGAAGCGTGTTTTACCTAGCGCGCATATATGCCGGACGCAACGCCCGCGGTTCCACCGTCTCGCCACGGGACACGACGGCACCGGGATCCCCCTGTCACTTCGTGACATCTCCCCCTCAAGCGGGGAGATCGGGAGCATGTGGCCCGTCCCGCGCCAATCTCCCCCCTTGAGGGGGAGATGCCCGGCAGGGCCGAGGGGGTGGCCGCCCCGACAGATGCGGAGCCCGCCCTTCCTGCATGGCAGCTTCCCGCCGCACGTGGTTGAGCTTTTGAGGCGCTTCGTGTACATCGCCCCCTTCGTTCCAAGGATCTGGCTTTCCCCCAAGGATTTCCCCGACATGAACAGCATTGATCTCATCATCTTCGACTGCGACGGCGTTCTGGTCGATTCGGAAATCATCGCCAGCGAGGTCGAGGCGGAACTCCTGACCGAGGCGGGTTATCCGATCAGCACCGAGGAAATGGCCGAGCGTTTTGCCGGCATGACCTGGCACAACACGCTTCTTGCCATCGAGAAGGAAGCCGACATTCCGCTTTCGGCAAACCTCATCACCAAGAACGAAGCCATCCTCGACAAGCGGCTGGCAAGCGACGTCAAGATCATCGACGGCGTCAAGCCGGTGCTGGCGCAGCTCAAACTGCCGCATTGCATCTGCTCCAACTCGACATCGAAGCGTCTCGCGATGATGCTTTCCAAGGTCGGCATCAAGGATCATTTCGGCAAGCATATCTATTCGGCCCGCGACCTCGGCGAGGACAAGGTGAAGCCGAAGCCGGACATCTTCCTGCACGGCGCCAGGCAGTTCGGCATCGATCCTTCCCGCGTGCTGGTGATCGAGGATTCCGTCCACGGCATCCATGGCGCCACGACTGCGGGCATGCGCGTCGTCGGCTTCACCGGCGCCTCGCACACTTATCCGTCCCATGCCGACAAGCTGACCGAAGCGGGTGCCGAAACCGTGATCTCGCGCATGAGCGCCCTGCCCGGCGTCATCGCCGCCTTGTCGGAATGGTCGGAGTCGCTGACGGCATAGGGCTGTTTGGTGAGTGCGTTAGCCTGAAAGGCGGCCCCGCCCACCTGCATCATCCTCGGGCATGACCCGAGGATCCATTCTCGAGTTGCTTCAAATCGGTCGTCGCGGGGGGCCTGGATCCTCGGGTCAAGCCCGAGGATGACGGCGTATGGGGCTCCGCCTATTTCTTCTTCTTGACCGGCCCCTCGTCGAAGCCGACATAGACTTTGGCGAAATCGCCGGCGCCGCCGGGCAGCGCGACGTTGGTCTTGGTGAAGATGAACTGGGTGGCGCCGACACCGGCCGGAACCTCGACCGGATATTGCGTCAGTTCGGAATAGAGCGTCTTCTTGCCATCGGTCGCGGCCACGCGGATCGGCAGGTTGACGCTGCCGGCGCCACCGGCCGGGCCTGAAACGACGCGGCCCTGGACGACGACGGTCATCACCAGCTGGCTTTCGTTCTGGACGCACTGGCGTGTCGTGTCGGCCAGCGAGGCCTGGTAGACGATCTTGGTGGGATCGTCCTTGGCGCCCTTGGCATAGGTGCGGTAGTTCGCCGTTCCGTCGAGCAGATAGACCTGCGGGCAGGTACCTTGGATGACGGCGGGGGTTGACGCGGCCGCACTGCCGCCGGCATCGATCGCTCCGCCGGTATCCGTTTTGTTGCAGCCCGCTATGACGACGAGAAGTGAGATTCCGAGAAGACGGCTGGAGATTTTACCAAACACCTGAGTTGACCCTCTGCCTTGCACCATTGATGTCGCGGGACGGACTGACCGGAAAATAAGGATTTTTTCGGTTTGATCCCCCTGCAACTGGGCCTTTCAAGACCCTTGGCGATGGTCTATAGCAGCGACGCATCGAAAAATCGATTGGAGTCTCAAGGCGCAAGGTCAATTTTTCGGTCCCCGTCAAAACGCGGCGGAAGGCGGCTGGAAAGACCAACGACAGAGCTGCAAGACGATATTTGCGTCCGCCTGGCCAAGGGCCGACGCAAAATTAGAGTGCCGATCAATTCTCGCCGCAACCTCCGCGGCAGCCAGACGACGAAGGATGGTCACGGTGAAGTATGTCTCGACGCGGGGCGAAGCCCCTTCGCTCAATTTTTGCGATGCGCTTCTGGCGGGTCTTGCCCGCGACGGCGGTCTCTACGTGCCGAAGGAATGGCCGCGGTTTTCCAAGAAGGAAATCCGGGCGTTGCGCGGCAGATCCTATCAGGAGATCGCCTTCACCGTCCTTTCGCCCTTCGTTGACGGCGAAATCCCCGAAGATGCCTTCCGGGCGATGATCAACGAGGCCTACGCAACCTTCCGCCATCCGGCGATCGCGCCGCTCGTCCAGACCGGGCCGAACGCCTTCGTCATGGAACTGTTCCACGGTTCGACGCTTGCCTTCAAGGACGTGGCCATGCAGTTGCTCGGGCGGCTGATGGACCATGTGCTTGCCCAGCGCAACCAGCGCGCAACGATCGTCGGAGCTACCTCCGGCGACACTGGGGGGGCCGCGATCGACGCCTTTGCCGGCCGCGACCGGACCGACATCTTCATCCTCTTCCCGCATGGCAAGGTCTCGCCGGTGCAGCAGCGGCAGATGACCACCTCCAAGGCGGCCAACGTCCATGCACTGGCGGTCGAGGGCAATTTCGACGACTGCCAGAACCTGGTCAAAGCCATGTTCAACGACGTCGCCTTCCGCGACCGCGTGGCGCTTTCCGGCGTCAATTCGATCAACTGGGCGCGCATCATGGCCCAGATCGTCTACTACTTCACCACCGCGCTTACCCTCGGCGGGCCGGACCGGAAAATCTCCTTCACGGTCCCGACCGGCAATTTCGGCGATATTTTTGCCGGCTACGTTGCGATGCAGATGGGGTTGCCGATCGACAAGCTGATTGTCGCCACCAATGAGAACGATATTCTCGCCCGCACCCTGAAGACCGGCCGCTACGAGATGCGCGACGTCAAGGCGACAACCTCGCCATCGATGGACATCCAGATCTCCTCGAATTTCGAGCGGCTGCTGTTCGAGGCCTATGATCGCGACGCCTCCAAGGTGCGCGGCGCCATGGCCAGCCTGCAGCAATCCGGCGCCTTCGAGATCGAGGAAAACGCGCTGAAGTTCATCCGCAAGGTGTTCCGCGCGGGCCGTGCGACCGAAAAGGAGGTCGCCAAGACCATCCGCTCGACGCTGGAGGCGACCGGTTATCTGCTCGACCCGCATACGGCGATCGGCGTTTTCGTCGCCGGCAAGCATGAAAAGCCGAACACGCCGATGGTGACGCTTTCCACCGCCCATCCGGCGAAATTCCCGGCCGCAGTAAAATCGGCCAGTGGTATTGACCCGGCGCTTCCAACGTGGCTTGCTGATCTGATGGTCAGGGAGGAGCGTTTCGATATTCTGGAGCCGGAGCTGAAGACCGTTGAAAACTTTATCAGCGAGCACGCCCGCATCCTGAGCTAAAGGACGCAGAAAGACGTATGATGAAAGTTGAGTGCACCCGGCTCCAGTCCGGGTTGACCGTCGTCACCGAGAACATGCCGCATCTTGAAAGCGTCGCCCTCGGTGTCTGGATCAAATCCGGTTCACGCGATGAAACCACGGACGAGCACGGAATTGCCCATCTGCTGGAACATATGGCGTTCAAGGGCACAGCGCGGCGAACCGCCCGCGACATTGCCGAGCAGATCGAAAATGTCGGGGGCGAAGTCAACGCCGCCACCTCAACCGAAACAACGTCCTATTACGCCCGCATCCTTCAGGACGACGTTCCGCTCGCCGTCGACATTCTCGCCGACATCCTGACGGAATCCTCCTTCGATGAAGACGAACTGCAGCGGGAAAAACACGTCATCCTGCAGGAGATCGGCGCCGCCAACGACACGCCCGACGATGTCGTCTTCGACAAGTTCGCCGAAACCGCCTTTGCCAACCAGACGGTCGGACGGCCGATCCTCGGCACGCCGGACACGGTTCTTTCCTTCACGCCCGAGCAGATCCGCGCCTATCTCGGCCGCAACTACACCACCGACCGCATGTTCGTGGTCGGTGCCGGCGCCCTTGATCATGATAGCTTCGTGCGACAGGTTGAAGACCGCTTTGCCAGCCTTCCGCAAAAGCCGGCCACCGCGCCGCTTGCTGACGCCGCCCGCTATACCGGCGGCGATGTGCGGGAGGACCGTGACCTGATGGACGCACAGGTCCTGCTCGGTTTCGAGGGCAAGGCCTATCATGCCCGCGATTTCTACTGTTCGCAGATTCTCGCCAATATTCTCGGCGGCGGCATGTCATCGCGCCTCTTCCAGGAAGTGCGCGAACATCGCGGTCTCTGTTATTCGGTCTATGCCTTCCACTGGGGCTTTTCCGATACCGGCATCTTCGGCGTTCATGCGGCGACCGGCGGCGAGAACCTGCCGGAACTGATGCCCGTCATCATCGATGAATTGCGCAAGTCGTCGATGACCATAGAGCAGCAGGAAATCGACCGCGCCCGCGCCCAGATCCGCGCGCAGTTGCTGATGGGCCAGGAAAGCCCCGCCGCCCGCGCCGGCCAGATCGCCCGCCAGATGATGCTCTACGGCCGACCGATCCCGAACGAGGAACTGGTGGAGCGCCTGTCCGGCATTACCATGGAGCGCCTGACGGACCTGGCCGGGCGCTTGTTCTTCGACACGACCCCGACACTTTCGGCAATCGGACCGCTCGAGAAGCTGGCGCCGATGAACGATATCCTCGGTGCATTGTCCAACAAGGCGGTTCAAGCTCGCGCCGCCAACGGTTAATACTTATTTTGAAGGGCGACCTGCGGGCGTTCTTCGAGCGCCTCGCATCACGGCAACACCCCACGCGCCGCGGAGGCATATATGACACGATCGGTCTTTCGGTTTCTGTCACGGCAGCCGAATCCGGTCGAGATTGCCAATGCTACGTATTTGCTGCGCCTGCCCAAGGCATCCGATTATCGGCAATGGTATCAACTGCGTAGCGAAAGCCGCGCGTTCCTTGAGCCCTGGGAGCCAACCTGGCGCGCCGACGAAATGACCGAGAGTGCCTTTCGCAGCCGCGTCATCCGCAACGAGCAGGAATTTTCCTCCGGCCAGGCCGTGCCACTGTTCATTTTCCTGCGCGCGCAGGACCAGCTGGTCGGTGGCCTGACCATCGGCTACATCCGCCGTGGAGCCGCCCAATGCTGCATGATCGGCTACTGGATGGGCGAGCGGCACGCCGGCAAGGGCCATATGGCTGAGGCCGTCAAGCTTGCCATTCCCTACATCTTTTCCAGCCTTCAGTTGCACCGCATCGAAGCAGCCTGTATTCCCGAGAACCAGAGAAGTATCCGGCTCCTTGAAAAGGCCGGGTTTCAGCGTGAAGGCTACTTGCGGGAATATCTGAAAATCAACGGGCAATGGCGGGATCACCTCATGTTCTCCCTTCTCTCGCAGGACAGCGTGCAACCCAAGAATTTGAGTGATTGATGTCTTTGAATTGCCTGCCTCTCTATGCCTCAGCACGACGGTTTCTGGCGCTTCTCACCGCCATGATGACCATGGTCTGCCTGCTGGGTAGCGGCGCAGCATTTGCCACGGAACCTGTCAAGATTTCGCGTGAGGACACCGCACTCGACCTGACGGCGACGACGGAAATCTATACCGGCCGCGGCGAAGCCTTCCAGGTCTCGACTGCCCCGGGCACCGACGGCATCGTCCGGCGCATCGAAGTGCGGTCGAGCGCTGATAACCACCAGGGCGACTGGGCCGTTTTTGCGCTCGCCAATGTTTCGGAAGAGCAGCTGGAGCGCGTCATCGTCGCCCCGCATTTCCGCCTGGTGAATTCCAAGCTGTTCTGGCCGGACCTCGGCTCGCAGCGCATTCTCTCGATCACGCCCAGCGAAGGCTTTGCGCTCGACCGGCAGCCGAGCGACGAAGCCGACGTGTTTCGCATCACGCTGAACCCCGGCTCGGTCATTACCTTCGTGGCCGAACTGGCGGGGCCGGACCTGCCGCAGATCTACCTCTGGCAGCCCGATGCCTACAAGGACACGGTCAACGCCTTCACTCTCTATCGCGGCATCGTGCTCGGCATTGCCGGCCTGCTTGCGGTGTTCCTGACGATTCTCTTCGTCGTCAAGGGCACCTCGATGCTGCCGGCGACGGCTGCGCTCGCCTGGGCGGTGCTTGCCTATATCTGCGTCGATTTCGGCTTCCTGTCGAAGCTGATCAGCATTACCGCAGGTGACGAACGCATATGGCGCGCCGGAACCGAAGTGTTCCTGGCCGCTGGCCTTGTGATCTTCCTGTTCACCTATCTCAACCTCAACCGTTGGCACCAGCATCTGAGCTATGCGACGCTTGCCTGGATCCTCGGCCTCGGTCTCTTGTTCGGCGTCGCCATCTACGACCCGGCGATCGCATCGGGTATCGCCCGGCTCTCCTTCGCGCTGACCGGCACCTGCGGCATATTTCTGATCGCCTATCTCGGCTTCAATCGTTACGACCGGGCCATCCTTTTGGTGCCCGCCTGGTTGTTGATCCTCGTCTGGCTGTTCGGCGCATGGCTGACGGTCACCGGCCAGCTTGCCAATGACATCGTCCAGCCCGCGCTCGGCGGCGGTCTCGTCCTGATCGTGCTTTTGATCGGCTTTACGGTCATGCAGCACGCGTTTGCCGGCGGTGCCTACAGCCAGGGCCTGTTCTCCGACCTCGAGCGTCAGTCGCTGGCCCTGACGGGCTCCGGCGATACCGTCTGGGACTGGGACGTGGCACGCGATCGCGTCGTCACAATTCCCGACATCTCGGCGCAACTCGGCCTTTCGCCCGGGACCATGCATGGGCCCGCGCGCAACTGGCTGCCGCGCCTGCATCCGGACGACCGCGACCGGTTTCGCGCCACGCTCGACGTGCTGCTGGAACATCGCAAAGGGCGGCTGAACCACGAATTCCGCGTGCGCGCCGAGGACGGTCACTACCACTGGCTCTCGATCCGAGCGCGGCCGGTGCTTGGCGCCAATGGCGAAATCATCCGCTGCGTCGGCACCATCGTCGACATCACCGAACAGAAGACCTCTCTCGACCGCCTGCTGCACAACGCGCTTCACGACAATCTGACGGGTTTGCCGAACCGGCAGATCTTCCTTGACCGGCTGCAGTCCATCCTGTCGCTGACGCCGGGCTCAAATGCCGTGCGGCCGACCGTGCTGACGATCGATATCGATCGCTTCAAGCAGGTCAACGAGGCGCTCGGCATTGCCGCCGGCGACAACATCCTGATTGCGCTGACCCGCCGCCTGCGCCGGCTCCTGAAGCCGCAGGACACGCTGGCCCGCCTGGTCGGAGACGAGTTCGGCCTGATCCTGATGTCGGAGCGCGACCCCGCCAAGGTCGCCGACTTTGCCGACGCCGTTTCCAAGGCGATCATGGTGCCGCTCAATTTCGGCAACCGCGAAATCAATCTCACCGCCTCGATCGGCCTGGTCTCCTGGGTCGATCAGCAGGAAAATGCCGCTGGGCTGCTCGATGACGCCGAGCTCGCAATGTACCGCGCCAAGAAGGCGGGCGGTAACCGTGTCGAGCCCTTCCGCCCGGCCTTCCGCACCTCCGGCACCGACCGCCTGCAACTGGAAAACGACCTGCGTCGCGCCATCGAGCGCAAGGAATTGACCCTTGTCTATCAGCCGATCGTGCGCCTGGTGGACGCCGAGATCGCCGGTTTCGAAGCCCTCATGCGCTGGGAGCATCCGAAACGCGGCAGCATCTCACCGTCAGAGTTCATCCCGATCGCGGAAGGCACCGATCTCATCAACCAGCTTGGCATGTTCGCTTTCGAGAAGGCGACCAGCGACCTGACGGACTGGCAGCTCCAGACCGGCGACCTGCCGATCTTCGTCTCCATCAACCTGTCGAGCGCCCAGTTGCTCAACAATGACCTGCATGACGATGTCCGGGCGATTCTGAACAAGAACCACTGCGATCCGCAGAAGGTGAAGGTGGAGCTCACCGAATCACTGGTCATGGAAAACCCGGAACAGGCGCGTCTGGTGCTGGAAAAGCTAAAGGATGCCGGCCTGAAGCTGGCGCTCGACGACTTCGGCACCGGCCATTCCTCGCTTGCCTACCTCACCCGCTTCCCCTTCGATACGATCAAGATCGACAAGGCACTGGTCAAGGATCCGAGCGACAAGCGGACGATCCTGCTCCGCTCGGTCATCACCATGGCGCGCGAACTCGACATGCAAGTCGTCGCCGAAGGCATCGAATCCGAGGAGGATGCCGTCCAGCTGGCCCAGCTGGGTTGCGATTTCGGCCAGAGCTTCCTCTTCGGTCCGCCGATCGGCTCGGAATCGATCCTGCGGCTGTTGAAGGAACGCTTTCCGCTGATGAAGCGGGCGTAGCTGGTGGCTAGTAGGCAGCAGGCAGCAGGCAGTAGGCAGTAGAAATAGTCTCTGCCTTGGCGACAGCTATCGCCTATTGCCTATTGCCTATAGCCTGCTCCCGCCCGCCGTATCAGGCGGTTGATAAAGTCCAGCTTCTGCACGACTGGCGGCGAAAGCACGAACGGATAGCTGTCTGGCTGACCCATGCTGCGCTGGATGCTGTTCAGCGCCACGCTCAAGGGGATCCAGGCGTCGACCAGAGTCTGCGCATCCTTCGCCCGATAGGGGTCGAAATCGACTTCCGCCGCCATGCCTTCGTGGCGGCGCGGATCGGTGGACAGGCCGAAGGACCGGGCTGTTTCCAGCGTGTCGACGATATGGAAAGAGTGTGCCCAGCATTCGGCGAAGTCCTCTGCCGGATGCGTGCTGGCATAGGTGCTGATGAACCGTGTCTGCCAGTCGGCGGGAGGTCCCTGCTCGTAATTGCGGCGAAGCGCCTCGGCATAATCCGCCCGTTCGTCGCCGAACAGCGATCGCGCCTCGTTCAGGGTCTGGTCGTCGCGGACAAGCTGGCTCCAGTAGAAGTGACCGATCTCGTGGCGGAAATGGCCGAGCAGCGTGCGGTAGGGTTCGTTCATCTGCACGCGCACGCTTTCGCGCGTGGCGTCATCGGCTTCAGCCGCACGCAGACTGATCAGGCCGTCTTCATGACCGGTCATGGCGGGCACGAGGTTGCCGTAGCTATCGACCTCATCGGCGAGAAAATCGAAGACAAGCCCGCCCTGCGGATCGACGTCACGCCCGGGCCGCGGCAGATTCCAGCGCAACAGCGAATAGAACAGATGCCGCTGCGCCTGGCCGATCTTCTGCCAGCGGGCCAGCCCCTCCGGGTTGTCGGTGACCGGGACGATACGGTTATAGCGGCAGGCCTGGCAGTAGGCATGATCGTCGTTCGCCGCGATCAGCCAGTTGCAGATGTCATGCGCGGCATTGGCGCAGAAGCGGACATCTGCCGTCTGTTGCGCTGCTCCCTGCCACAGGTCACCGCCGGCCGTGATCAACGCCTGCATGGCCATGGCATCCGGCAGGAAGCCCAGCCGGGAGCCGCAATTTACGCAGACGCGATTATCGAAATGGACCGGATTTCCACAATTGCCGCATTCGTAAAGTCTCATGAAAAATCGTCCATCGAGGTCCGCAGGGCCCAACGAGCCCCCTGGGATAATCATCATTGCACTCGAGCAAAGGAATGCCCGCCGGCGAGAAGCACAGCGGGCACCGGCGCTAGAAATCTTCCATCCAGTTGAACCCGTCAGGACAGTCGATCCGCGCACCTTGGAGCTGTCCACCCATAAACGCAGGGGGCAGCAATTCTCACATTACATCCGGTCAATGGTGCCCTTTACGGCACTCTTGGCCTTACCAGTTGCTGATTGGACCTTGCCCTTGACTTCCTGACCCTTTCCCTCCGCCTGCAGTTTCCTGCTGCCGGTTGCCTTGCCGGCCGCCTGTTTGGCGTTGCCTGCGGCCTGATTGGCTGCGCCGGAAATCTTGTCGGAAGTGCTGCCCATGTTCAGTCTCCTTGAAACGTTGAGGACAGGACCAAGCGCCCGTGTCCTTGCGTTCGGAAAACGGAAGGCAGGTGAAATTGTTCCGGCAAAAAGCCGTAATGGCGGAAAAATCCGCCGGTCAGGCGTGACCGGCATCCATGGACAACGTCGCCGGGGAAACGCCCATCAGCGCCAGCGCGCGGTCATATTTGTCGTCGAGATCGCGGTCGAAGATCAGTTCCTCGCTCGCCGGGCAATTCAGCCAGCCATTGCTGGCGATCTCGCTTTCCAGCTGTCCGGCACCCCAGCCGGCATAGCCCAGCATCATCATCGCCTTGGACGGCCCCTCGCCACGCGAGATGGCCCGCACGATATCGAGCGTCGCCGTCAGGCAGATGTCATCGCTGACCGGAATGCTGGATTCGCTCAGGTAATCGTCGGAATGCAGGACGAAACCGCGGCCGGTTTCAACAGGCCCGCCGGTCTGGATCTGGAAATTGCGGGTGAGCGGCGGTAAACGGATGGCTTCTGCCTGATCGATGATCTGCAGGTGCAGAAGCACATCCGGAAAGGTCAGTTGCTGCGGACGGTTGAGCACGAAACCCATGGCGCCGTCACTCGAATGGGCGCAGACGAAGATGACCGTGCGGGCAAAATTGCTGTCGAACATGCCGGGCATGGCGATCAGGAACTGACCGTCTAGCAAACCGCGCTCGCGCTTCTTCTGAAATGTCGCCATCATGGTTTCAGCCTTCTGGGTCAATGAAAAGCGTCTCCACCCTCGTCCTTTGGTTTTGAGGCATTTCTCTGGTTTCCTCGGCTCGCCTCCATCAAGGAAAAATGATCCGGAGGTGAAAGCGGGCATCTTTCAACCATGCCCCAAAACCGATAAGCCTCATCCTCATGAAACATCATCGTCTCCTAGAGAATGCGACTCATTTGGCGGCGCTGGCAAGCCTTGCCGCATATTTTTTTATTATCCCCACTGTGCAGGCCGCGCAGAGCGAGTGGGCGCATTCCGAGGGCGGCGCGATCCGCATTGTCGCCGACAGGCTGCAGCCAGACGGGACGATCCCGGCCATCCTCGACATCCGCCTGCAACCCGGCTGGAAGACCTATTGGCTGGAGCCCGGAGCAAGCGGTATACCGCCACAGGTGAGCATCGATCCGAAGGATCGTGTCTCCGTTCTGGGAATGCGCTTTCCGCCACCGAAGAGCTTTGGCGAAGGTGTGGATCACTACACCGGTTACGACAAGTCCGTGGCTTTTCCGCTTCTGTTGGAGAGCGAGAGGAAGAGCGGCGATCTGTCTCTCAATATCTCGGTCTTCCTCGGCATCTGCAAGGACATCTGCATCCCTGTCCAGGCCGACCTCAGCCTTTCCTTGCCCGAAGGCACGGCAGAAAATCCACTCGACAGGGCGCGGATCGACGATGCCGTTGCCGCCTTGCCGGAGCAGCCGTCCGAGACGTTCAAGGTCAAGGCCGCGTCCTTCGATGCGTCGGGCAAGCGCCTTCGCCTATCGCTGGTGACGCCCGATGCATCAGCCGAAAAACCGCCCGAGCTTTTCCTCGCCGGTCCGCGTGGCTTCAGCTTCGGCAAGCCGGAAATCATCAGCGTCGCGAATGGAGCATTTGACGCAGAAGTGCCGGTGCGGGTTCCCGCAAAAGACGGCGCGCTGAAAAGCGGATCGGTCCTGCTCGTCGTGCGATCCGGCAAGCGCAGCATGGAAACCCCGCTTGCCTTTGACTGAGGCAATTCTATATTCATTCGCGACCCATCGCAGCGCCCGCTCCAACGGCGCGACTGCGCTTTTTGCCTTTCCGAAAAGCCTCGAGGAGTAAGACCGTGACCATTTCTGTCGGAGACAAGCTGCCTGCCGCCACGTTCAAGGAAAAGACCGCCGACGGCCCGGTCGAAATCACCACCGATCAGCTGTTTTCCGGCAAGACGGTCGTGCTGTTTGCGGTTCCCGGCGCCTTCACGCCGACCTGCTCGCTCAATCACCTGCCCGGCTATCTGGAAAACCGCGACGCGATCCTGGCACGCGGCGTCGACGACATCGCCGTCGTCGCCGTCAACGACCTGCATGTCATGGGCGCCTGGGCAACCGCGTCGGGCGGCATGGGCAAGATCCACTTCCTCTCGGACTGGAACGCCGCCTTCACCAAGGCGCTGGGCATGGACATCGACCTCTCGGCGGGTACGCTCGGCGTGCGTTCGAAGCGTTATTCGATGCTGGTGGAGAATGGCGTGGTCAAGACCCTGAACGTCGAGGAAAATCCAGGCCAGGCAACCGTTTCGGCTGCGGCGGCCATGCTGGAACAGATTTGAGGCAATACGGCCGGCTCTGTTGTCGGAGCCGGCCGTTTTCAGGTCATACCTGCGTCATGCCGCCATCGACGCTCAGTTCGATACCGTTGACATAGCTGGCGTCCGCCGAAGCGAGAAAAGTCACCGTGGTCGCGATCTCGTGCGGCTTTGCGACGTAGCCAAGCGGTACTGCCTGTTCGGCATGGCTGTGCAGGGCGGCGATCTGCTGCTCGTCCATCTTAAGACCGTTTTCCAGGATTGGCGTGCGTGTCAGGCCGGGGCTGACGGCATTGACGCGGATTTTTCGTTCCTTGAGATCATTGGCAAGCGTTCGGGCGAAAGAGCGCACAGCCGCCTTCGACGCATTGTAGAGACTGAGATCCGCCAGCCCCTTGTTGGCAACGATCGAGGCATTGAGCACGATCGCACCGCCGTCGGGAACGAGCGGCAGAAGCGTCTGCACGGTGAAAAACAGGCCTTTGACGTTGATATCGAAGGTCTTGTCGAATTCGGCTTCGGTCGTTGCGCCGAAGCTGTTCTTTTCCGCAATGCCGGCATTGGCGAAAAGCACATCGACACTGTCGCCGCGCTCCTCGATTTCCGCCTTGAGCTTCTCAATATCGCCGATCCTCGAGACATCCGAGACCACCGCAACGGCACGCTCGCCGAGCACCTCGACCGCTGCATCTAGGCTCTTGCGCGTGCGCCCGGTAACATAGACGCGCCTAGCCCCTTCCTTAAGGAAGGCGCCCGCCGTCGCCAGACCGATACCGGTCGAGCCCCCTGTTACAACCGCCACACGATCATCAAATCTCTTCGTCATGTACAATTTCCTTGTTTCCGTAATACGGTATTTCGAAAATACCGTAATATTGAAGTCTGTCAATCAGTGTGTTATCTGCGGTCCATGAGCCAGTTCTTTCATCCATCACGAGACCACATAACCCTGACCGGCGTCATGACCGCGCTCGGCGACCCGACGCGGCTGGCGATCGTAAAGACGCTCTACTGTTCAGCGGACGGCAGGAATTGCGGCGAAGCGGCCGCGCCCTTTCCGGACATGGCACGATCGACCCTTTCGGGCCACTTCCGGGTGCTGCGCGAGTCAGGTGTCATCCTGACGACCAAGAAGGGTGTCGAGAACATCAACGTGGTCCGTCTCGATGATCTGGAAGCGCGCTTTCCGGGGCTTTTGGAAAAGATCATGTCCTATTGACGGTGTGGCCTGAGCTGCGCCGGACGTAACCGAGCGCCCCCTTCTCGACGCTATCTTTCACCCGGCGGTTCCTTCGACCAATTTGGCAAGTTGCTCCACGACCGTGCCCCATCCGTCGTAGAAGCCCATTTCCGCGTGCATGTTCCGATCCGCCTTGTTCTTATGCATGACATAGGCGGTATAATCGGTGCCGTCCGGATGGTCATTCAATGTAATGATCGCGGTCATGAAGGGTTGCTCGGCTGGCCGCCATCCGGCGACCAGAGCGTTTGTGAAGACGATCCGCTCGCCTTCGGCGATATCCAGGAAACAGGCGCTCAGGTGGGGTTGGAAATCGCCGCCGTCCTCGCTGATGTGGGTGACGAACGCGCCGCCGGGACGCAGTTCCATGTCCACGACCTTGCACCTGGCCGGTGCCGGTATCCACCATTGTTCGAAACTGGCGGGATCGGTCCAGGCGCGCCAGACGAGCGAGCGTGGCGCCCGGATAATGCGGGAAATCGTCAGGTCGAAGTCCGGGTTTGCAGATCGGATCATGGTGTTTCTCCCTTCCTTTGAGCGGCTGCGACAAACCGCTCGAGCCGGTCCGTGCGACCTTCCCAGAGGGCGCGCTGTTCCGACAGCCACGTTTCGACGGCAGCGAACTGCTTCTTTTCGATGAGGCAGGTCCGGACGCGACCTTGCTTGCGTGTCCGGATCAAGCCGCTGCCTTCTAGAAAACGGATGTGCTTCATGAACGAGGGCAAGGCCATCTCGAAGGGCTTTGCCAGTTCGCTGATGCTGGCCGGACCTGCGCCCAGCCGCGCCAGAACGGCCCGGCGGGTGGGATCGGCCAGCGCTTGAAAAATGCCGTCCAGTTGCCCCGAATACTGTTCCATAAGGCTAAGTATCACGTCGCGACACTTAGCGCAATGGCTAAGTAACTTTCGTGCGACATCGTTGAAACGATGGTCGCGCGAACCGCATCAGCGGCCGGGAAAGATCAGGCGTCCTGTCTAATATTTCGCTTTGCCTAGTTTATCAAAAGGAGCAAACTGCGCCGGTTGGTGCTTTTGGTAAGCATCTCCTCAAGGCTATGGGGGATATCATGACACTTGCAATCAATGATCTTGCGCCGGATTTCACGGCAACCACCACCGAAGGCGACATCCGGTTCCACGACTGGATCGGCGACTCCTGGGCAGTACTCTTCTCCCATCCGAAGGATTTTACGCCGGTGTGCACGACCGAACTGGGATACATGGCCCGGATCAAGCCCGAATTCGACAGGCGCGGTGTCAAGATCATCGGCCTCTCGGTCGATCCACTGGATCGCCATTCCGGCTGGGTGAAGGACATCGAGGAAACGCAAGGGGCTGCACCGAACTTCCCGATGATCGCCGACACAGATTACACCGTGTCGAAGCTCTACGGCATGCTGCCGGCCGCGGTATCGGGCGACCCGACCCAGCGTACGCCGGCCGACAATCAGACCGTGCGCAACGTCTTCGTCATCGGACCGGACAAGAAGATCAAGCTGATCCTCGTCTATCCGATGACCACCGGGCGCAATTTCGACGAGGTGCTGCGCGTCATCGATTCGCTTCAGCTCACCGCCAAGCACAAGGTGGCCACGCCGGTAAACTGGAAGCAGGGCGACGACGTGATCATCGCCGGCTCGGTGACGGACGACGACGCGAGGAAGCAATATCCGCAAGGCTGGCGCGCACCAAAACCCTATATCCGGATCGTGCCGCAGCCGCAGGGATAGCATCGATGTCCAGCGCCGGCCGTAGAGACGCGCAACGGAGCCAACGATGATCTTCCGTCAGCTATTCGACAGCGTTTCCGGCACCTACACCTACCTCATCGCCAGCCGGCATGGGGGAGAGGCGCTGATCATCGACCCGGTGCTGGAAAAGGTCGACCGCTACTTGCAGCTCGTGCGCGAGCTCGATCTCAAGCTGGTCAAGGCCGTCGATACGCATCTGCACGCCGATCACATCACCGGGCTCGGCGCCCTACGTGACCGGACGCACTGCATCACGGTGATGGGCGAGCAGACGCTGGCCGATGTGGTCTCGATGCGCGTAGCAGAAGGCGACCGCGTTGCGATCGAGGGCCTCAGCCTCGACGTGCTCTACACGCCCGGCCATACGGATGATTCCTATTCCTTCCTCATGGGCGGGCGTGTGTTCACCGGCGACACGCTGCTCATTCGCGGCACCGGGCGCACCGACTTCCAGAACGGTGACCCGCGCCAGCAATATGATTCGATCTTCAACAAGTTGCTCAAACTGCCGGACGAGACGCTGGTCTTTCCGGCCCACGACTACAAGGGCGATACCGTATCGACCATCGGCGAGGAGAAACGCTTCAACCCGCGGCTCAGGGTCCGATCGGTCGATGAATATGTCGACATCATGAACAATCTCAACCTGCCCAACCCGAAGATGATGGATGTGGCCGTACCGGCCAATATTCATGTCGGCCTTCACCAGGAGGAGATCGCGCGCAAGGGCTGGGCCGTTTCGGCTGCCGAAGCAATGGCACTTAGCGGCCGCTCCGATATCGCGATCGTCGATCTGCGCGAGAAGGCAGAGCGCGAAAAGCACGGAACCATTCCGGGCGCGCTGCACGCGCCCTATCCGGAGTTGCAGGAGCACATCGGTCCTGGTGGCATCCTGCATGAGCTGGCGGCGGCAACCGGCAAGCGGATCGTCTTCTATTGCGCCTTTGGCGAGCGTTCGGCCATGGCGGTCGAGGCAGCACAGGACGCCGGCCTCACGAGCGCCTGCCACATCGAGGGCGGCATCGATGCCTGGAAGAAAGCTAACGGCCCGGTGGCCAGATGAACCGTCCCAAAGGCTGCCCGCCGCAACGATCGACTCACGCCAGGGCGTTCGCGCCCCCGGCCTTCTCGAACGTGCTGAACTGGAAGTTCTGCACTGAACCCCATGGCGTGACGTGCTGATAACGCCGCGTTGCGGCAAGCCTGAACCGGACACCGAGAACGGCCTGCAGGCCTTCCGCGTCGTATCGAGCCACGGGCAAGCCGCTGCATGTCTCAGGGCCATCCGGTGCAAAGGTGCCAATCACGGCCTTTCCGCCCTCCTTGAGGGCATGCACCAGCACGCGAACATAGGCCTGCTGCTCCTCCGCCGTCGTCAGGAAGTGAAAGGCGGCGCGGTCATGCCAAAGGTCATACTGTCTGTCGGGCGTCCACGTGGTCACATCCGATACCACCCACCGCACGCGATCGGCATTTGCCAGTCGAGCCTTCGCCGTCTCAAGGGCGGCGGCAGACAGATCGAGAACGGTAACATGGGCCTGGTCAAAGGCCTCCAAGGCATCCACCAATCGTGACGTGCCGCCGCCGATGTCGACGACGGACATGGCTGGTGCCAACCCGGCTTCTTGCAGCAGCGCCAGTGACAGCCCGGGGGTGTCCTCATACCAGCTGACTTCGCTCTCCGCCTTGGTGGTATAGACACCTTCCCAATGCGTTTGCCGGTCGATGGCGGTCATGAAATCATCTCTTCCCACAAAGCCTCCGCAGCGGCGATCGCGAAACTTCGGGCCTATGTTAACCTGCTTCAGACGGAACGACTACCGGGCGTGATGCGCAGGTGCCCGCGTGTGACGGACGCCTCGCCGTCGCGACTGAATGGCCAAGTGGATTGCCGCAATGAAACCGCTATGGGCGCTTCTTGTTTCCTTCTGTCTTCTGGGGGGAACGACGTCTGCCGAGCAATATACGGTAGATCTGGAACTGGTCATTGCCGTTGACGTCTCCTATTCGATGGAAATCGATGAGCAGCATTTGCAACGTCAGGGCTACGTTGACGCGTTCCTAAGGCCCGAGATCGCCAAAGCCTTGCAGCGCGGACCGCTCGGCAGAATTGCGGTGACCTACATCGAGTGGGGCGGTTCGGCTGTCCAGATCGTGCCCTGGACGCTGATTGACGGCCGGACGGCCGCGGCGCAGTTTTCCGACCTACTGCGCCGACAGCCGATCAGGCGCATCTCCTTCACATCGATCTCCAACGCGCTTGCGTTTGCACGAAAGCTCTTCCAAACCAGCCCCTTTCGAGGGAGCCGGCGCGTGATCGATGTATCCGGCGACGGCCCCAACAATGCCGGCGTCCCGGCTCCGGTCGGCAGGAACACGACTGTCGCTCAGCGCATCGTCATTGACGGTCTTCCCATTATGTTGAAGACCACGCCGGATTCGGCATCGATTCCGGATCTCGATGTCTATTATCGGGAATGCGTCATCGGCGGAGACGGGGCATTTCTGCTGAAGGTCACGAATGTGTCCCAGTTCGCCGAAACGATCCTACGCAAGCTCGTCATCGAGATTTCAGGTCTGGAGGTCAGCGGCACTCCGCAGCGCCAAACGGGCCCGGTGCGGGTTCAATACCCCAGGCCCTATAATTGTTTTATCGGCGAAGAAATGCAGGAGCGCTCCATTGGGAAATAGCGCCGTCTCGTCCCCTGGCGAGACGGCGAAATCCCACCTTGCCTTACCGCTTCTTCTTGAACGGCTCCATGCCCTTGCGGGCGAGTTCGTCGGCCCGTTCGTTTTCCACGTGGCCGGCGTGCCCTTTCACCCAATGCCAGGTCACCTTGTGGCGCTGGTTGGCGGCGTCGAGCGCCTGCCAGAGCTCGCCGTTTTTCACCGGCTTCTTTTCGCCCGTCTTCCAGCCGTTGCGCTTCCAGCCATGGATCCATTTGCTGATGCCGTCCATTACATATTTGCTGTCGGTGTAAAGATCGACCTCACAGGGCTGCTTCAGCGTGTTGAGCGCACTGATCGCAGCCAGAAGCTCCATCCGGTTGTTGGTGGTCTCGGGCTCGCCGCCGCACAGGTCCTTTTCCACGTCGCCGTAGCGTAGCACCGCGCCCCATCCACCCGGTCCGGGGTTACCGGAGCAGGCGCCATCGGTGAAGATATCGACATGTTTCATGCGGGCTTTGTCTCGTGGGTCAGGCCATATTCAACGGCAGTTGCGACGGAGCGATGAAACTGCAGCTTCTTCAGATATTCGAGCGGGTCCTTCTTGACCACCAGCGCCCCCGGCGGCGTCGTCAGCCAGTCGTAGAGACGCGTGAGGAAAAAGCGCAGCGCCGAGCCGCGCGCCAGAAGCGGCAGCGCCTCGATCTCGGCTTCGGTCAGCGGCCGCATGCTCTGGTAACCGGACAAGAGCGCCATGCCCTTGGTCATGTTGAAGGCGCCGTCCTTTTCGAAGCACCAGGCGTTCAGGCAGACCGAGACGTCATAGGCAAGGAAGTCGTTGCAGGCAAAATAGAAGTCGATCAGGCCGGAAAGTCCGTCGCCGAGGAAGAAGACGTTGTCGGGAAAAAGATCGGCGTGGATGACGCCTTCCGGCAGGTCCTTCGGCCAATTGACTTCGAGGAAATCGAGTTCAGCGGCGATCTCGGCCTTGAGGCCCGCCTGCACCTCGTCGGCACGGTCACGGGAATTGTTCCAGAGCGGGCGCCAGCTGTCGACTGACAACGCGTTGCGACGGCGGATCCCGAAGCCCTCGCCCGCCACGTGCATTGCCGCCAGCGCCTTGCCGACCTCGCGGCAATGATTGGCATTGGGCTTGCGCAGCCACATGCCTTCGAGGAACGAGATGACGGCGGCCGGCCGGCCGGAAAGCTCGCCGAGCAATTTTCCGTCCGCACGCGGCAGCGGCAGCGGGCAGGAAAGGCCCTTGTCGGCCAGATGATGCATCAGTCCGAGGAAGAACGGCAGGTCGTTCTGGTCCACCCGCTTTTCATAAAGCGTCAGGATGTAGGAGCCCTTGGTGGTGTGCAGCAGGAAATTGGTATTTTCCACACCCTCGGCAATGCCCTTGTAGGACGTCAGCGTGCCGACGTCATAGGCGGTCAGAAAATTGGCGAGATCGTCTTCCGTGATGTCGGTATAAACTGCCAAGGTCTGTTCTCGCGGTTGTAAGTGTTGAATTTGTCTTGCCGGGGATGGATCCTGCGGTCATCCCTCGGTATTGAGCCGAGAACGAGGATGACGGAGCGAGGGAGCAAGCGCAACGGTGACGACTGGCTTGAGGAGGCAGGAAACCCAAGGTCGTCATCCTCGGGTCTGGCCCGAGGATTCATGCCACCTGCCCTCATCGCCTAATCTCCATTCACGAACGCCATGTCCTGAGCGGTCAGCGGCACGTGGCGAAGCTCACGGTTGACAAGGAAATTCTCGGTCTCCTCGACCGTGTCGGCAAGCTCCACCGACGCGTCGTAACGCTCGCGAAAGGCCTCGATAATCTCGTTGACGATGACTTCCGGTGCCGAGGCGCCGGCCGACAACCCTACGGTGGCGATATCGCCGATATCATCCCAGTCGATTTCCGACGCGCGCTGGACAAGCACCGATTTCCTTGCACCGGCGCGAAGCGCAACCTCGACCAACCGCTTGGAATTGGACGAATTCGGAGCACCGACGACGAGGAAGAGATCGCAGCCAGGTGCCGCCTGCTTCACGGCCTCCTGGCGGTTGGTCGTGGCATAGCAGATCGAATCGGCGGCCGGTGCGGTCAGGTTCGGAAAGCGTTCATGCAGCCGCTTGATGACGCCGGCCGTGTCATCGACCGACAGCGTCGTCTGGGTGACGAAGCCGAGATTGTCGGGATCCGGCGGCACGTAATTGTCCGCGTCCTCGACGGTCTCGATCAGCGATACGGCACCTTCCGGCAATTGCCCCATGGTGCCGATGACTTCCGGATGGCCGGCATGGCCGATCAGCACGACATGGCGGCCGAGGCGCTGGTGGCGCATGGCCTGCTTGTGGACCTTGGAAACCAGCGGGCAGGTCGCATCGAGATAAAACAGATTGCGGGTCTCTGCATCGGCGGGAACCGACTTCGGCACGCCATGGGCGGAGAAGACCACCGGCTGCTTGCGATGTTCCTCGGGAATCTCGTCGAGTTCCTCTACGAAGATCGCGCCCTTGGCCTCAAGCCCCTCGACGACATATCGGTTGTGAACGATCTCGTGACGGACATAGACCGGGGCGCCATATTCCTTCAGTGCCAGAACGACGATCTGGATCGCCCGGTCGACGCCGGCGCAAAAGCCGCGCGGGCCGCAGAGGCGGATGGTGATCGGTTTCCTTGCCGAGAAAGATGCCATGGATCAGGGTGCCAAAACAGTGAACAGAAGTGCCAGGATCGCCGGGCCGCCCTGCACCAGAAAGATGCGCGGCTTGACCGACCATGCGCCATATATAGCGGCAACGATCACGCACACAAGGAAGAACAGCTTCAACTGAAAGGCAAATTCCGGCGGCGAGGCGATCAGCGACCAGACAAGGCCGGCGGCGAGAAAGCCGTTGTAGAGCCCCTGATTGGCCGCCAGCACCTTTGTCGCTTGCGCGCGCTCTTGCGACATGCGGAACACCTTTCTCGCCAGCGGTGCTGTCCAGAAGAACATTTCAAGCACGAGAAAGCCGACATGCAGCAAGGCTGTTACGGCAATCAGTATGTTGGCGATGATGGTCATAGGTCCCCCGGCAGTCGTTCCATGTTCTGCAGCAGCGCGCCCGATTATCTCTTTCGCCGAAGGATGAACACGCCGCAGACGGCAACCAGCGCCGCGGCCAGGCCATACCATGTCACGGCGTATTGCAGGTGGTTGTTCGGCAGGTCGAACTGCGTAACTCCGCCGATCGGCATGCCGCCCGGAATGGGCGTTGTGTCCGCATCGACGAAGAACGGCACGACCTGCGCAGCATCCAGCCCGGCGCTCGACGCCATGACGTCCAGGTCCTTCCAGTAGAAGATGTTCTTGGCGACATCATTGTCGGGGACGGCCCAGGACGGCTTTTGCGTGAGTTTGACGCGCGCAAGGCCGGTGACGGTCTGCGCTCCGCTGAGCTGCCCCTGCCTGCGCGTCGCGGCTTCCTTGCGCTCGAAGGGGACGAAGCCGCGGTTGACGAGAAGGAAACGGCCGTCGGCTAGCTGCAGCGGCGTGTAGACGTAATAGCCTGTCCGGCCCTCATAGGTGGCGAAGAAGTGCCGTTCCTTGTCGTTGAGATAGGTGCCGGTGACGCGCACCGTGCGGTAGTCGATATCCTCGCCGGCCTGGGCCATCGCCTCGATCGCGGCCAGATCGACCGGCGGTGCTGCGCGGCGCTCGGTCATTGCTGCGAGCAGACCCTCTTTCCAATGGAGCCGCTGCACCTGCCATGTGCCGAGCGACAAGAGAATGGCGAGCGCGATGAGGACAAGGACAATGCCGGCCGCGCGGCCGAACGACACGCCGCTTTTCTTCCCGCTGGCAGCTTCAACCACGATCGATCTCGCCCTGCCGCGCATTGTTTCGGTACTGCAGGTTGACCAGGATGCCCTTCAGCATACGCATCAGGACAAGGCTGAAGATACTGGCAAGCGGAATCCAGAGCAGGAAGTGCAGCCACAGCGGAGGGTTTATGTTTATCTCCGTCCATAGCGCCGCGCCAACAACGATGAAGCCGACGATCAGGATGACGAACACCACGGGACCGTCGCCGGAATCGGCGAACTTGTAGTCGAGGCCACAGCTCGTGCAGGCCGGTTTCACCTTCAGGAACCCGTCGAACAGCTTGCCCTGGCCGCAGCGCGGGCAAAGTCCCTTGACCCCGGCCTTGACCGGATCGACTGGGGGGAAATGCGCACTGTCTTCGTTCATGGTTTCATGTCCTGTTTGCCGTCCAATTTCCATAACGCATTCGTCGCGCAAGCGATATATCGGCCACCGCGACCTTTGGGCTCATTCGAGGGGCGCGTGCCAGACAAATCCGCCCCGCGCGGCAGCATTGCCGAAAATGAAAAAGGCGGGCGCCTCGGCACCCGCCTTTTTTGAATTTCTCAAATAAGGACCCGATCAGCCGTGGGCGAGCGGTGCGCCCCATCCGCCCCAGACGTAGATCGAGAAGAACAGGAACAGCCAGACCACGTCGACGAAGTGCCAGTACCAGGCGGCGGCTTCGAAGCCGAAATGCTGCTTGGGGGTGAAATCGCCCTTGACCGCGCGCAGCAGGCAGACGAGCAGGAAGATCGTGCCCACCAGAACGTGGAAACCGTGGAAGCCCGTCGCCATGAAGAAGGTCGCGCCGTAGATCGAATCCTTGAAGGCGAACGGTGCGTGGGCATATTCGTAGGCCTGGACGCTCGAGAACAGGATGCCGAGCAGTACCGTCAGCGTCAGACCACTGACGAGGCCCTTGCGGTCGCCGTGCAGCAGCGCATGGTGCGCCCAGGTCACGCAGGTGCCCGAGAGAAGCAGGATGACGGTGTTGTAGAGCGGCAGGTGCCAGGGATCGAGAACCTCGATGCCCTTGGGCGGCCAGACGCCGCCGGTAAAGGCTGTGCGCGTCGCCTGGATGGCTTCGCCCGAAAAGAGGCTGGCGTCGAAGAACGCCCAGAACCAGGCGACGAAGAACATCACTTCCGAGGCGATGAACATGATCATGCCGTAGCGCAGGTGCAGCGACACGACGCGGGTGTGATGGCCCTCATGCGCTTCCTTGATCGTGTCCGACCACCAGCCGAACATCGTGTAGAGCACGACGACGAGGCCGATGAAGAACACCCACGGATTGGCAAGTTCGAGACCGAACATCTTGAACGAACCGCCGGCCAGGTAGCGCATGTAGGCAACGCCACCGAAGGCCATGATGAAGGCGCCGATCGATGCCAGGAGCGGCCAGGGGCTCGGGTCGATGATGTGGTAGTCGTGGTTTTTCTGATGCGCACCGGCCATATGAATAATCCCCGATAAGTCTGTCTCGTATCGCCTCCGGCTTAGCCGAAAACGGTGATCTGTCAAAGCTTGTTGTCAGTCTTTCCCGGCTTCACCGTCGGGCCGGCAATCGGCTTCGACGGTTCGCGGGCGTAGAAGGTGTAGGAAAGCGTCAGCGTGTTGATACCCTTGGTCTCGACCGTATTGACGATTTCCGGATCGACGAAGAACACCACCGGCATCTCCATCTTTTCGCCGGGTTGCAGCGTCGTCTCGGTGAAGCAGAAGCATTGCACCTTGTTGAAATAGGCACCGGCCGCCATTGGCGTCACGTTGAACACAGCCTGCCCCGTGGTCGGCTTCCTCGACATGTTCGTCGCTTCGAACGCGACCTGCACCGTCTCGCCGATCTTCAGTTCGATGTCGCGCTGAACCGGCTTGAAATCCCATGGCAGGCCCGGTGCGGTATTGGCGTCAAAGGTCACCTTGATGGTCTTGTCGAGGACGACGTCGGAGGCCTGCTCGACGCGCTTCGTCGTGCCGTTGTAGCCGGTGACCTTGCAGAACATGTCGTAGAGCGGAACGGCGGCATAGGCCATGCCGACCATGCCGAACACGAAGGCGACGCAGGACGCGACGATGACGCCGTTTGCGCGCTCCTTCTTACGATCTGCATTGTTCGCCGTTGACATCCGCCGTTGATCCTACTGCATCATGCCGCTGCTGAACTTGATCAGCGTCACGACATAGAAGACGGCAACCAGCCCGAAGAGCACGACGCCGAGCGCGATGTTGCGGCCGCGGCGCGACTTCCTCTGGGCGTCCGAAAGCGACACGAGTTCCATCAGGCAACCTTTCCGACAGTGAGCCACAGGGTGGCAATCAGATGATCGACCATCAGCGCGGAGAAGATCGCGAAGAGATAGAGGATCGAGAAGGCAAAGAGTTTTTTGGCCGGGATCATCTTCTCGTCACCTTCCGGCATGCGGTGAACGCCGATCGAGTACCAGATGAAGCCGAGACCAAGACAGAGTGCAATTGCGCCGTAGGCGGTGCTGGCGAATCCAAGGGCCGTCGGCACGACGCCGATCATGGCGGTCAGCACGGCATAGATGACGATCTGGTTCTTGGTTGTCGCCTCGCCGCAGACATTCGGCATCATCGGCACGCCGACTGCGCCATAGTCGCGCATCTTGAACAGCGCGAGCGCCCAGAAATGGGCGGGCGTCCACAGAAAGGTGATCAGGAAAAGCACGATGCTTTCGATCGAAATTGCATTCGTCACGCAGGCCCAGCCGATCATCGGCGGGAAAGCGCCGGCGGCACCGCCGATGACGATGTTCTGGGGCGTCGAGCGCTTAAGCCACATCGTATAGATGACGACATAGAAGAAGATCGTGAAGGCGAGCAGCCCGGCCGACAGCCAGTTGACGACGATGCCCAGAATGCAGACCGAGAAGGCCGAGAGCGTCAGGCCGAAGGCGAGCGCTTCCTTCGGCAGGATCTTTCCCGCCGGGATCGGCCGCCTCGCCGTGCGGGTCATCACCGCATCGATATCGGCGTCGTACCACATGTTGAGCGCACCGGAGGCTCCGGCGCCAACGGCGATACAGAGGATGGCGATGAAGCCGATGAAGGGATGGATGTGGCCCGGCGCCAGCACCATGCCGGCAAGTGCTGTGAACACCACCAGCGACATGACGCGCGGCTTCAGCAGCTCGAAGAAATCGCGCGCAGAGGCTTCCGAGAGACGAGCGCCGCCTTCCGGACCCATTGCTTCGTGATTTTCGATGACCGTCATATCTCGTCCTTGGATCGTTTCGGCACTTATCCCGCGCCGTCCTGCCGGTTAGCCCGACGTGGAGCGAAGCCGCCGTTTCCGGCGGCTTCGGAGTGAAAGCGGCGCTTACTTGATGCGCGGCAGCTGTTCCCACTGGTGGAACGGCGGCGGCGACGTCAGCTGCCATTCCAGCGTGTTGGCACCCTCGCCCCACGGATTGTCGCCGGCAACGCGCTTCTTGGCGAAGGCTTCGAAGACGCAGAAGAGGAAGATCAGGACGCCGACGGCCGAGATGTAGGAGCCGTAGGACGATACCATGTTCCAGCCGGCATAGGCATCCGGATAGTCGATGTAGCGGCGCGGCATGCCGGCAAGGCCGAGGAAGTGCTGCGGGAAGAACACCAGGTTGACGCCGACGAACATCACCCAGAAGTGCAGCTTGCCGAGGAATTCCGAATACATGTAGCCGGTCATCTTCGGGAACCAGTAGTACCATGCGGCGAAGATCGCGAAGACGGCGCCGAGCGACAGAACGTAGTGGAAGTGGGCAACCACGTAGTAAGTGTCGTGCAGCGAACGGTCGAGGCCGGCATTGGCGAGCTGGACGCCCGTGACGCCGCCGACCGTGAACAGGAAGATGAAGCCGATCGCCCAGACCATCGGCGTGGTGAAGCGGATCGAGCCGCCCCACATCGTCGCGATCCACGAGAAGATCTTCACGCCGGTCGGAACCGCGATGACCATCGTCGCGAAGACGAAGTAGCGCTGCGTGTCGAGCGACATGCCGACCGTGTACATGTGGTGCGCCCAGACGATGAAGCCGACGGCGCCGATGGCGACCATGGCGTAGGCCATGCCGAGGTAACCGAAGATCGGCTTCCTGGAGAAGGTCGAGACGATGTGGCTGATGATGCCGAAGCCGGGCAGGATCAGGATGTACACTTCCGGGTGACCGAAGAACCAGAACAGGTGCTGGAACAGGATCGGGTCGCCGCCGCCTTCGGGCGCGAAGAAGGCCGTACCGAAGTTGCGGTCTGTGAGCAGCATCGTAATGCCGCCTGCCAGGACCGGCAGCGAGAGCAAGAGCAGGAAGGCGGTGATCAGCACCGACCAGGCAAACAGCGGCATCTTGTGCAGCGTCATGCCCGGAGCGCGCATGTTGAGGATGGTGGTGATGAAGTTGATCGCACCGAGGATCGACGAGGCGCCGGCGATGTGCAGGCCGAGGATCACCAGGTCCATGGAGGGACCGGGCTGCCCGGATGTCGAATAGGGCGGATAGACCGTCCAGCCGCCGCCCGACCCATACGCGCCCGCCGGGCCTTCGACGAACATCGACAGGAGCACGAGCAGGAAGGCTGGGATGATCAGCCAGAAGGAGATGTTGTTCATGCGCGGGAAGGCCATGTCGGGCGCACCGATCATGATCGGCACCATCCAGTTGGCGAAACCGCCGATCAGTGCCGGCATGACCATGAAGAAGATCATGATCAGCGCGTGCGCGGTCGTGAACACGTTGAACATGTGCTTGCCGCCGTCGATGGCTGCATCGCCCTCGAAGCCGTAGACCATCGAAGCCAGGCCGTGGAAGATCTGGATGCCCGGCTCTTGCAACTCGGCGCGCATGAAGACCGACAGGGTGCCGCCGACGATGCCGGCGAAGATCGCGAAGATCAGGTAGAGCGTGCCGATATCCTTGTGGTTGGTCGACAGAAACCAACGCTGGAAGAAGGTCAGCGGCTTGTGGGCGTGGTCATGGTCGTGCCCATGATCATGGGCGTGATCATGACGGTGATCGTGTTGCGCGGTTGTTCCGGCCATGGGTCGAGTTCCCCTTCGAATTACTGTGCGGCGTTTGCAGCGACGTCGACGGTCTTTTCCGCGCCGTCGATGGAAGCCATGAGGGCCTTGTTCGCATCACCGATATTGGTGGCGGCGGCAGCAAGCCAAGTGTTGTACTTGTCTTCGCTGACCACGCGGATGGCGATCGGCATGTAGGCATGGTCCTTGCCGCAAAGCTCGGAACACTGGCCGTAGTAAAGACCCTCACGGTCGGCCTTGAACCAGGTTTCGTTGAGGCGGCCTGGAACGGCATCAATCTTCACACCGAACGCCGGCATGGCGAAAGCGTGAATGACGTCTGCGGCGGTCACGAGAACGCGGACGGTCTTGCCGACGGGCACGACGACCTCGTTGTCGACGGCGAGAAGACGCGGATATTCCGCCTTGTCTTCCTTGCCGAGCGCAGCGCGATCTTCTTCCTTCATCATCAGGCTGTCGAAGGTCAGCGGGCTTTCGCCGACTTCATATTCATAGGACCAGTACCACTGGTTGCCGGTCGCCTTCACCGTCAGGTCAGGATTTGCAGGCGGCGTGAGCTGCGCGGTCAGGAGCTGGAAGGACGGAATGGCCAGGAAGAGCAGAACGAGGACCGGGCCGACCGTCCAGATGATCTCGATCATCGTGTTGTGGCTGGTCTTGGAGGGAACCGGATTGGCCTTTTCGCGGAACCGGACCACGATCCAGACCAACAGAGCCAGGACGAACAGCGTGATCGGGATGATGAACCACAGCGTATAGTGCTCGAACCATGTGATTTCTTCCATGATTCCGGTTGCTGCCGGCTGAAAATTGGTCTGCCAAGCGACCGGCTTGTCGGCAAAGGCGTTCGTAGCAAAAAGCAGACAGGCAATCGATGCCAGAACTGCATAAGCCTTGTTTTTCACAATATGTCTCCCTGGGCGCTTGATCAGGATCAAACCGAAACGCAGAATCCCTGCGATACTGAAGCGCTTCAAACCACAGTTTGATCAGCGCCGCAACATCTGTCCCTACAAGCCCATGCGGCATTTTTGCGCAAACCGTGCTTTTCGCACAGGCTCTCGAGCGATGCGGTCTTCCGTAGGCGCGCGGCGAAAGAAGACCGCACCGGCACCATCCGGCATGTCATGTCGATGCCGCAGGCTATACCATACTTGGGACTGCCAACACCACGGCGATACCTGCTCCTTTGCGATTTACGGCTTGCCTTGCCGCCTGCGCCTGCTGCGGGAGCCCCATTTCCGCCACACCGGGCTGGAATGTACCGCCGCGGGGCTTTTCATTTGCGTGCACGCACTTCAAGAATAGCCGGACTGATTCTTAAGTTTGAGGTTTACATGGGCCTGCCCCTCCTTTCCCGGCTGCCGATCGCGGCGCTCGGGCTTGCCGCCACTCTTCTTTCCTATACGGCAGCGGCCCAGCAGCCCGGAGCGCAACAGCCAGGCACACCGGGTACGGTGAAGTCGAACCACGGGGCCTGGTCGATCGTTTGCGACCAGCCGGCGGGCGCAAGTGCCGAGCAATGCGCCCTGATGCAGAACGTCATTGCCGAAGATCGCCCGGAAGTCGGATTGTCGGTGGTGGTCCTGAAGACGGCCGATCGCAAGGCGAAGATCCTGCGCGTCCTTGCACCGCTCGGCGTTCTGCTGCCCAACGGCCTCGGCCTCAATGTCGATGGCAAGGATATCGGACGCGCCTATTTCGTCCGCTGCTTCTCGGATGGCTGCTACGCCGAGGTGGTTCTGGAAGAGGAACTGTTGAAAACCTTCCGCAGCGGAGCGACTGCCACGTTCATCGTCTTCCAGTCGCCGGAAGAAGGCATCGGTATCCCAGTCGACCTCAAGGGCTTCGGCGACGGATATGACGCGCTGCCCTGAACGCCGACATCTCCGCTTGCCCCCCTCCGAACCTGTCCCTACATAGTGCACCATATCCTCAGCATATGGAGCTTCGCCGATGGACACCGATCTCATCAAACTGTTCGACAGCGACGAGGCGGTCGTGCGCGAGGTGCTGGCCAGGACGCTGTCGGGCGCCGATGACGGCGAGTTGTTCATCGAGCACAGCCAGTCGGAAACCTTGTCCTTCGACAATGGCCGCCTGAAGGGCGGCAGCTTCAACACGGACCAGGGGTTTGGCCTGCGCGCCGTTGCCGGGGAAGCGGTCGGCTATGCGCATGCCGGCGATCTCTCGCTCTCTGCCTTGAAGCGGGCCGCCGATGCGGTCGGCGCGGTGACCCGCGGCTATTCCGGCAGCTATGCGGCGGCACCGCAGCGCACCAACAGACGCCTCTACGGCGACGAGAACCCGATCGGCGAACCGAGCTTCGAGGCCAAGGTGTCGCTGCTTGCCGAGATCGACGCCTATCTGCGGGCCAAGGATCCGAAGGTAAGGCAGGTCACCGCCTCGATTGCCGCCAGTTGGCAGGTGATCGACATCCTGCGCGCCGACGGCGAGCGCATGCACGACGTCCGGCCGATGACGCGGCTCAACATTTCCGTGGTCGTAGGCGAAGGCGACCGGCAGGAATCCGGGACGTATGGTGTCGGCGGCCGGCGCGGATTCGGCGATTTCGTTACCGCCGACAACTGGCAGCGCGGGGCCGACGAGGCGTTGCGGCAGGCACTGGTCAATCTGACGGCGATCGACGCGCCGGCCGGGACCATGGATGTCGTGCTTTCCTCCGGCTGGCCGGGGGTGATGCTGCATGAAGCCGTCGGCCACGGGCTCGAGGGCGATTTCAATCGCAAGAAGACGTCGGCTTTCGCCGGGCTGATGGGCCAGACGGTCGCTGCCAAGGGCGTCACCGTGGTCGACGACGGCACCATCGAGTCGCGCCGCGGGTCGCTGACCATCGACGACGAGGGCACTCCGTCCGGTTACAACGTGCTGATCGACGACGGCAAGCTCGTCGGTTACATGCAGGACCGCCAGAACGCCCGGTTGATGGGCATGAAGCCGACCGGCAACGGGCGGCGCGAATCCTACGCGCATGTGCCGATGCCGCGCATGACCAACACCTATATGCTTTCCGGCGACAAGACACCCGAAGAGATCGTCGCGTCTGTGAAGAAGGGCATCTATGCCGTCTCCTTCGGCGGCGGCCAGGTCGATATCACCTCGGGCAAATTCGTCTTCGGCTGCACCGAGGCCTATCTGATCGACAACGGCAAGATCGGCGCGCCGGTGAAGGGCGCAATGCTGATCGGCAACGGCCCGGACGCGATGCAGCGCATCACCATGATCGGCAACGACATGAAGCTGGACACCGGCATGGGCAATTGCGGCAAGGGCGGCCAGTGGGTGCCCGTCGGGGTCGGCCAGCCGCATCTGAGGATGAACGAGATGACCGTCGGCGGGACGCAAGCCTGAGCACAGCCGTCGCGACGGTATTGAACGGCCGATTCAACAGGTGTTAACGCCACCGCCATTAAGGTCGGGCCCTCGAAACCTCAGCCCGAAGGGTGGCAACAGCCGTGAAAGCCATGCTGCGAAAGGCCGCCAGGCGCGCCGCCATCACCGGCGGCCTCAACGTCGCGCGTGTCATCAGTTCGACCGGCCTGCTGCGCCGCGCACGCGGGCGCGGTGCGATCTTCACGCTCCATCACGTCCGGCCAAAAGCGGCGCGCGCCTTCGATCCCAATGCGCATCTGGAGATTACGCCGGAGTTTCTCGATACCGCGATCACCCGGCTGAAGCGTGACGGGTACCGGTTCATTGCGCTCGACGCCCTGCCCGCTCACCTTGCCTCGAGCGATCCACAGCCCGTTGCTGCGTTCACGCTCGATGACGGCTACCGCAACAATCTCGAATACGCAGCGCCAGTCTTTTCCCATCATCGCGTGCCCTTCACCGTCTTCGTTGCCGGTGGGTTCGTCGATCGGACCGCAATCCTCTGGTGGGAAGTCCTTGCCGACCTGCTGGAGCGACAGACGAGCCTCAGGTTCCAATTCGACAAGGACATGGAGACACTGCCGGCCGCGACGCTGCTGCAAAAGCAGGCGGCCTTTGATCGTGTCGCCGCCTTCATCCATGCGATCGACGAAACGGTAGCGGTGGACCGGCTGAAGGCCATGGCCGATCTTCAGGGCGTCGATGCACTGAAGCTGACCGCCGACCTCACCCTGGACGAAGCCGGCCTGCGGAAACTCATTGAAAATCCACTGGCCAGCCTTGGCGCCCACACGATCACGCATCGGGCGCTGGCGCGCCTGACGGACGACGTCGCACGAACCGAGATGGACCGCTCGGCCATGCGCGTCGAGCGGATCACCGGCCGCAGGCCCGCCTTGTTTGCCTATCCCTATGGCTATAGCGGCACCGTTTCGCCGCGCGATCACGCGATCGCGAGCCACCTCGGCTTCACGACAGCCGTTACCACGCAGCCGGGCACTCTGGCCAATGGCCTGGCAAAGACCGCTCTTCCCCGCATTTCGCTGAACGGCCATTTTCAGAAAGCGGGCTATGTCAGCGCGCTCGCATCGGGGATTCCCTTCAGGCTGATGGCCGGAAACTAGCCCACGGAACCGGCACCGCTCAGGGATACATCCTCACCTTGCTCCAGTTGCCATCTGGCGTCTCGCGACGGAATTCGATGCGGTCGTGCAGGCGGAAGGCGCCGTCCTTCCAGAATTCGATCGACGTCGGCTTGATCCGGAAGCCGGACCAATAGGCCGGGCGCGGGATTTCACCAATGACATAGCGCGCCGTATATTCAGCCACGGCCTTTTCAAGCGCGAAGCGGCTCTCGAGCGGCCGCGACTGTTTCGACGCCCAGGCGCCGATGCGGCTGCCGCGGGCGCGACTCTTGAAATATTCGTCGGCCTCTTCGTTGCTGACGATCTCGACGGGGCCGCGCACTCGCACCTGGCGGCGCAGGGTCTTCCAGTGGAAACACATCGCGGCCTTCATGTTGCCGAGGATTTCCTGGCCCTTGCGGCTCTCAAAGTTGGTGTAGAAGACGAAGCCGCGCTGATCGAAATCCTTCAGGAGCACCATGCGCACATCCGGCAGCCCGTCCGCATCGACCGTTGCCAGCGCCACGGCAGTGGGATCGTTGATCTCCGACGCCTCGGCCTCTTTCAGCCATGTGCCGAAAAGGGAAAAGGGTTCGTTCTCTTCCGTGAAGTCACCAGTTGTTAACCCAGTCTCGCTCATATTGTCGTCCAATGCCGTGATGTGGGCGCGGACAGAGCCCGAAGGTCCCGCCCGCCAAGAAAAATGTCAGAGCCTGCCGATGTGTCCGTGGACCTCGAAGCTGCTCTTTGGAGTCTGACAGGTATGCCGTGCAAGACATAGCAAAGTGGATCAAGGACACAAAGGTTTTCTCCCGATTGACGGGAATGGCCGCCCTGTGTCTCGCCGCCGGCGCCTTGTCGGGATGCATGGGTTCCGGTCTTGGTCTTGCCGGCTCCTCCGATGTCGACAGGACCGTTGCTACCGGTTCCGTGCCTCAGCCGAGCAACGAGGAGGACAACGCCGATGCCATTACCGTGCGCAATGCCGTCTCCTCAGCCGATGTGACGAAGATGACCGGAAACCCGATCCCCTGGGCGAATTCGCGCTCCGGCAGCGCCGGCGTCATCAGCAATATTGCCGAGGAAGAGGTGAACGGCACCATCTGCCGCAATTTCACCACGACCCGTCACTCCTACCAGGGCATCGCCAATTTCAACGGCCAGACCTGCATGCTCGGAACCGGCGAATGGTACCTCACCAGTTTCGGCCCGCGCAGCTAGGACGTCGCACTTTACGACGACGCGCTGAGCCAAAACCACGATTTTCCGCTACCTGCCATTAACCACGCTTCGACAAAGCCGTTCGACCGGGCATGCGTATCGTCATTCCGACCGGCTGGCTAACTGATATTTAAGCAGCGGCTTCTCATCATCGCAACCATCGGGAGCGCGCCCGGAGCGACGCGGTTCCTCGTTGTTTCAACAGGCTGAAAACGAACCGCTGGATGCGGTGCCTCGGCCCTCAAGAACGGTGACATGCATGCGTGATCCCTATTCAGTGCTCGGCGTGAGACGCAATGCCGGACCGGACGAGATCAAGGCCGCATGGCGGGCGGTGGCGAAGGCCGTGCATCCCGACCAGAACAAGGACGATCCGCTGGCCACCCAGCGCTTTGCCGAAGCCGGCCGCGCCTACGAGGTGTTGAGGGATCCCAAACTGCGCAATCGTTACGACTATGCGCGCCGCGAGGCGGAACTGCGCCGCATGGAAGAGATGAAGCGCAAGAGCCGCGGCGCCACCGAGGACGAAACCGTCGATCCGGAAACGGCCGAGGACATGATTTCGCGCATCTTCGGTGCTGACAATCGCGTCAAGCCGCAGGAGACCGCCAAGCCGCAGGAACCGAGATCCCAGGACCGGAAGCCGGCCGCGGCCGCACCGCAATCCAAGGCCGGGCCGAACACGGAAGGGAAAGCGAAAGCGGAGCCAAAAGTCGAGGCTGCATCGGAACTAGGCACCGGTCCGGAAGCGAAAGAAGAAACGCCGGAAAAACCGGCAGGGTTCGGCGGTTTTCCCCGCGCTGCGGCGCCTGCCGCCGAACTGGTCTCGGCCATCGTCCGGCGCATTCGCGGCGTGGCCAACAAGACCGCCGACAAAGTGCCGGAAATCTTTTGCGACGTCACCGTCTCGGTCGAGGATATTTTTCGCCGCGAAAAGGCGACGGCAACGCTGCCCGACGGCCAGACCCTGAAGGTCACACTGCCGGTCGGCACCACCGATGGCAGCGTCATTCGCCTCAAGGAACAGGGCTACCGCCTGAACGGCATGCTGCGCGGCGACGTCGTCGTGACCGTCCGCATTGCCCAGGACACCGTTTTCCGCCCGGATGGCATCGACCTGCGCACAACGCTGCCGGTAAACATCCAGGACGCCGTGCTCGGCTGCGAGACCACGGTGGAAACGCTGACGGGGCCGGTCAAGGTGACCGTTCCGGCCTGGTCCGGCTCCGACCACGTCATCCGCCTCGAAGGCCATGGACTTCCGTCTGCAGATGGAAAACGCGGCGATTTGCTGGTCGAGCTGCGACTTATGTTGTGGGAAAAGCCAGACGAAAAAGTTACCGATCTCATGCGCAGCCTGCGCAACGGACTGTATTTGTAACGCTTTTACGACAATCCCGGTGGACGCTGACCCATTATTACCGGGACTAACAGTTCCTGATCCGCACCACGCTTGAACCACAATGGCGGCTATGCCATAGCCAATGCTCGAAAAATTCAGGACCGGCGCGATCACGAAGCGGCGCGCGGTTCCGGCAGGTTTAACGATGCGGAATTTCCAAACCAGCAACGGCTGGCGGAAACAGAGGCTATATTGGGGACATTAACATCATGTCGCAAGCATCCGGTCTGATGAAGGGTAAACGCGGCCTTATCATGGGGGTCGCAAACAACCGGTCGATCGCATGGGGCATCGCAAGGGCAATCCACGCCCAGGGTGGCGAGATCGCGTTCACCTATCAGGGCGAAGCGCTGAAGAAGCGGGTGGAGCCGCTTGTCGCCGAAGTTGGCGGTATCCTGGCGGGCCATTGCGACGTGAGCGACGAAGCCACCATAGACGCAGTCTTCGACGAACTCGAAAAGACCTGGGGCAAGATCGACTTTCTCGTTCACGCGATCGGCTTTTCCGACAAGGACGAACTGACGGGCCGCTACGTCGACACGTCGGCTGAAAACTTCGCCAAGACGATGCAGATCTCCGTCTATTCCTTCACCTCGGTCGCACGCCGCGCCGAAAAGCTGATGACGGATGGCGGCTCGATGCTGACGCTGACCTATTACGGCGCCGAGAAGGTCATGCCGAACTACAACGTCATGGGCGTTGCCAAGGCAGCGCTCGAGGCCAGCGTCAAGTACCTAGCCGTCGACCTCGGCCCGAAGAACATTCGCGTCAACGCGATTTCCGCAGGCCCGATCAAGACGCTGGCCGCTTCGGGCATTGGCGACTTCCGCTACATCCTCAAGTGGAACGAATACAACGCACCGCTGCGGCGTACCGTCACCATCGAGGAAGTGGGCGACGTCGGTCTCTACATGCTTTCCGATCTTTCCCGTTCGGTGACCGGCGAAGTGCATCACGCCGACAGCGGCTATCACGTCGTGGGCATGAAGGCCGTCGATGCGCCTGACATCTCCGTCATCAAAGACTGACGCGACGCGAAATAACTCCGGGGCTCTGCATGAACATCGAGCCCCGGCTACCCAGTAAGGTTGCATACCCCTGCCCCGGAGCTGATCCGTGCTCATCTACATGATCCGTCACGGACAAACCGACTGGAATGCGCAGATCCGCCTCCAGGGCCAGAAGGACATTCCCCTCAACGACACCGGCAGGCGGCAGGCGAGCGGCAATGGCCGTGCGCTTCTGGCACTTCTGGGCAAGGACGCCGGCAATTTCGATTTCGTCGCAAGCCCGCTCCATCGCACCCGCGAGACCATGGAACTGGCGCGGGAAGCCATGGGCCTTCCCCGTTCCGGCTACCGCACGGACGACAGGCTGAAAGAAGTCTCCTTCGGCGACTGGGAAGGCTATACGCTGGCGGAGCTGGAACTGGAAATGCCAGAGCGCGTCGCCGAGCGCGAACTGTCGAAATGGGATTTCATTCCACCAGGGCCGGACGCCGAGAGCTACGAGATCCTCTCCTGGCGCGTCGGCGCCTGGTTTTCCAGTGTTTCGGCCCCGACGATCTGCGTCAGCCATGGCGGCGTCATCCGCACACTGTTCAAGCTGTGTGGTGCCATGGACGCCGAGGAAGCTGCCCTTGGCGCCATTCCCCAGGACAGAATTTTGAAGATCGAGAACGGTTCGATCGGCTGGCTGTGAGGAGACCTCAGCTCTCGCGGCGAAGGCGTCCGATCACGGCGGCAGCAACCGACACTACTGAATAATTTCCAGATCGTTGATGACGCGCTTGCCATCCACCTCGGTGTAGAACACCAGAACCTTGACGCCTTCTTTCAGACCATCGAAATTGAATTCCTCAGGCGCCTGGTAGCTCTTGCCGTCATCCAGGGAAAGGCTCAGCTTGTCGGTATCGACGCTGGTGATCACAGCTTCGACATCCGCACTTTCGGCAAATGCGGCGAGCGGCGAAAGGAAACTGGCTGCGGCCATCAATGTAGCAACGATGAAACGCATCGGTCTTGCCCTCTTCAGTGATTCATTCAATTCGTATTCCCCCTTGTCTGATCCCTGATTGTGGCGAAAATCGCCCGCTGCCGTGACTTTGAAAAGTTTACCCGGTCTCGATCGACCAGGCCTGATCAACGTACCCCACTTATCCGCCAATGGGCGATTTGATAGCAGGATCAGCAGCTAAAGCCAATCTTAAGACTCCATGGCTACCGTGTGCCCCGGGGAATATGGGGTTCTTGAACGTTGGCTAATAGCGCTACAATCCGTCACCGCGCCTGGACGCTTGCGAGGCTGGCGAGGCCGTCGCTTTTTCCCGCGGTCATCGCTGCTGCCGTCGTCTTCACGGGCGGCTATTTCTTCAAAGAGCAGAATCGTCAAAACTTCCAAAGCGAACTGAAGAGCAACGTCGAGAGCGAGCTCAACCTGATCGCCACCCGGCTACAGAGCGAGATCAACAACAACATCACCGCCCTTCGCGGCTTTGCCAATAACATCTCCGTCGCCCCTGACATGCCGCAACCGGTTTTCGACCAGTTGGCGACCAAGTTGCTCCTGCAGAATCCCCAGATCGTGCGCGTCAGCGCCGCGCCCGACGCCGTCATCCGCATGACATTCCCGCTCATCGGAAACGAGCGGATGATCGGTACGGATTTCAAGAAATTCCGATCCTCGAGGGTCGCCGTCGATCGCGCTCAATCGAAGGCGAAGCCGGTCATTGCCGGCCCGGTGAGGCTGCCGAACGGTCGCACTGGCTTCAACCTCTTCTCTCCCGTCTTCACGAAGAGCAATGAAACGGTGGCCTTCTGGGGTTTCATGGAAGCCGTCATCGACGAGAAGGAGATCTATCGCAACGCGCGGCTCTTTCATGATGGCAACCCCGAAGATGAAGCCAGCCGCGGGCACCGGCATACGGATATCCAGCTCGCCATCCGCGACGTCTCGGTGAAAAACAATATTCAGGATGCCTTTTTCGGCGACACTGACATCTTCGAGAAGGAGCCGGTCATCCGACAGCTCGACCTTCCCGGCGGCACCTGGGAACTTGCGGCCATCCCGGCCAGTGGCTGGACGCAGGAGCCGGGCAACAGCAGTTGGCTGGACATCGCCGTTCTCATCGCTGCCGCTATCGCCATCGTTCCGATCCTGCTGACCGGCAGCCTTGTCAATGAGCGCCAGCGCAACATTGCCAAGTTGCGATCGCGCGAACGGGAACTTCTCACCGTGTCGCACCGGCTCAATCTGGCGCTCGAATCCTCCAATATCGGCATCTGGGAGATCGATCTCGACACGCAGCAGCGTTCCTGGGACAAGCGGATGTATCACCTGCACGGCATGCCGCCACGCGATGGCGGACCAAGCTTCACCGATTGGCGGCAGACGGTTCATCCCGACGACATCACCGCAGCCTCGCTGACCCTGTTCAAGGCGCTGGACGAGGATCTGGAATATCGCTCGCAGTATCGCGTCGTGATGCCTGACGGCGGCGTCCGCCATGTGCGCAATGTCGGCTCCACCCATACCGGCGCCGACGGCAAGGCCAAGATTACCGGCATCAGCTGGGACGTCACGGACGACGTGTTGATGACGGAACAGCTGCGCTCGGCCAAGGCATTGGCGGAAGCCAAAAACGGCGAGCTTGCGGAGGCCAAGGACCGCATCGAGCACAACGCACTGCATGATCCACTCACCGGTCTCGGCAACCGCCGCATGCTCGACAAGGCGCTGGAAACGCTGTCGGGAGCACGCAAGGACGGCTTGCGGAACATCGCCATCCTGCATATCGATCTTGATCGTTTCAAGCAGATCAACGACACGCTCGGCCATGCGGCAGGCGATGCGATGCTGGTGCATGCCTCGGAAATCCTGCGCGCCAACGTTCGGCCCGGCGACATGGTCGCCCGCATCGGTGGCGACGAGTTCGTCGTGCTGGTCACGGACCCGCCAGGCAAGAGCTCCCTCACCCATCTTTCGGAGCGCATCATCGCGGAAATGCGCCAGCCGGTCGATTACAACGGCTTCCCCTGCCGCTTCGGCGTCTCGATCGGCATTGCGGTGGCCGGCGACCTGGCGATCGACGAGCGCCAGCTTCTGGTCAACGCCGATATCGCGCTCTACCGGGCCAAGGAAAACGGCCGCAACCGCTGCGAATTCTTCACCGAAGCCCTTCAGGCGGAAATCATCACCACCAAGCGCATCGCCGACGAGATCCTCGAAGGCATCGAGAAGAACCAGTTCGTCACCTGGTACCAGCCCCAATTCGAGGCCGGCACTCTGAGGCTTTCCGGTGTGGAGGCGCTGATCCGCTGGAATCATCCGCGTGACGGCGTGCTTACCCCCGACAAGTTCCTTGGCATTGCCGAGGAGCTCAACGTCGTCGCCACGCTCGACCGGATCGTCCTTGACCGGGCGCTGATCGACGGCATGCGCTGGGCGGCGGCGGGCATCAGCGTCCCGAAGATCTCCGTCAACGTCTCGGCCAAGCGGTTGAGCGACGACACGCTGTTGAATTCGCTCAAGGGGCTTTCCTTCTCGCCCGGCCAGCTCTCCTTTGAACTGGTGGAATCGATTTTCCTCGACGAAAGCGACGACACCGTTACGGCCAACATCGAGGGCATCAAGAAACTCGGCATCGACATCGAGATCGACGATTTCGGCACCGGCCACACCTCGATCGTCAGCCTTTTGAAGATCAAGCCGAAGCGGCTGAAGATCGACCGGCAGCTCGTTGCCCCGATCCTGACGGCACGCAAGGAGCAGGCGCTGATCCGGTCGATCATCGAGATCGGTCGCTCGCTCGGCATCGAGACGGTGGCGGAAGGCGTCGAAACCATGGCGCATGCGGAGATGCTGGGCCTGCTCGGCTGCGATCTCTTGCAGGGCTATGCCTTCTCCAAGCCGCTGACTTTCGACAAATTCGTCGCCTTTGCCGCCAACGAGGCCCTGCAACTGGCCTCCTGACCAGCTATTCAATGGCACGACGCACTGTTCACCCCGCCAATTGCCATATTCTGCCAGAAAGGTTTTCCCTTTCGGGCATTTTCCCACTAATAGTCACGGCCGAATGAAATGTCGCTGCGGAAGCGCCGGCGGCTCACACATCGGTTCTGCACATGTCGCACAATACTTTTGGTCACCTTTTCCGCGTCACCACCTGGGGCGAGAGCCATGGGCCGGCGCTCGGCTGCGTCGTAGACGGCTGCCCTCCCGGGATCCGCTTCACGCTCTCCGAACTGCAGGCCTGGCTCGACAAGCGCAAGCCCGGCCAGTCGCGCTTCGTCACCCAACGCCGCGAGGACGATCTCGTCAAGGTGCTCTCCGGCGTGATGCTGGATGCCGACGGCGAGACGATGATCACCACCGGCACGCCGGTTTCGATGATGATCGAGAATACCGACCAGCGCTCCAAGGATTATTCCGAGATCGCCAAGAGCTACCGGCCGGGACACGCCGACTACACCTACGACGTCAAATACGGCATCCGCGACTATCGCGGCGGCGGCCGCTCCTCGGCCCGCGAGACGGCGGCGCGCGTCGCAGCCGGGGGGCTCGCACGCAAGGTGGTGCCCGGGCTTCTGGTGCGCGGCGCATTGGTGCAGATCGGCAAGCACAAGATCAACCGCGACAACTGGGACTGGAACGAGGTCGGCAACAACCCCTTCTTCGCACCCGACCCGGCTATCGTACCCGTCTGGGAGGAATACCTCGACGGCATCCGCAAGGCCGGCTCTTCGGTCGGCGCCGTCGTCGAAGTGATCGCCGAGGGCGTCCCGGCCGGCATCGGCGCGCCGATCTATGCCAAGCTCGACCAGGACATCGCCGCCAACCTCATGTCGATCAACGCCGTCAAGGGTGTCGAGATCGGCAACGGTTTCGGTGCCGCAGAAATCACCGGCGAGGAAAATGCCGATGAAATGCGCATGGGCAATGACGGCACGCCGATCTTTCTTTCGAACCATGCGGGCGGCATCCTCGGCGGCATTTCGACCGGCCAGCCGGTCATCGCCCGCTTCGCGATCAAGCCGACCTCGTCGATTCTCACCCAGCGCCAGTCGATCGATGCGGACGGCAACAATGTCGATGTCCGCACCAAGGGCCGTCACGACCCCTGTGTCGGCATCCGTGCCGTTCCGATCGGCGAGGCCATGCTTGCCTGCACGATCGCCGATCACTACCTGCGCGACCGCGGCCAGACCGGCCGGCTGAAATGACCGGGCGCCTCAAGCAACCATCCAAGGAAGACTGCCATGCCTTTTGACCAGAAGCGCGTTGCCGATGCCATCCGGGCCTTCGAGGCCGGCGAGATCGTCGTCGTCACCGACGATGACGGCCGCGAGAACGAAGGTGACCTGATCGTCGCTGCCGTCCATTGCACGTCGGAAAAGATGGCCTTCATCGTCCGCCACACCTCCGGCATCGTCTGCGCGCCGATGCCGCGGGAAGAGGCCAAGCGCCTCAATCTCAACGCCATGGTGGCCGAGAACGATTCGGCCCATACGACGGCCTTTACCGTGACCGTCGATTTCAAGCATGGCACGACCACCGGCATCTCCGCCGACGACCGGACGCTGACGGTGCGCAATCTCGCCAATCCGAATGTCGGCCCGGCCGATTTCGTTCGCCCCGGCCATATTTTCCCGCTGGTTGCCCGTCAGGGCGGCGTGCTGATGCGCTCGGGCCATACGGAAGCCGCCGTCGATCTCTGCAGGCTGGCCAGCCTGCCGCCGGTCGGCGTGATCTGCGAGCTGGTCAATGACGACGGCACCGTGATGCGCGGCCCGCAGGTGGCGAGTTTCGCCGAGCAGCACGGCCTGAAGCAGGTTTCCGTCGCCGACCTGATCGCCTACCGCCAGCGCAAGGAAACATTGATCCAGCTCGAGGCGAGCTTCGAAGTCGATACGCCCTATGGCAAGGCCAAGGCCCATGCCTATTCGCTGCCCTGGGATCCGATGCAGCATCTTGCCGTGGTTTTCGGCGACATCCGCGACGGCGTCGACATTCCGGTGCGACTGCATCTGGAGAACGTGGCAGCGGATGTCTTCGGCAGGGATTGCCAGCTCGACGCGATCATGAAACGCATGGCCGAACAGGGCCGCGGCGTCATCGTCTACCTGCGCGAGGGCTCCGTCGGCGTCGGCGTTTCGCACACCGCGCGCAAGGGCAACCATGACCGCGAGGGCCATGACGAGGCGCAGGCGCGCGAAAGCGAATGGCTGGAAATCGGCCTTGGCGCACAGATCCTCAAAGATCTCGGCATCACCTCGATCAAACTGATCTCGTCGCGCGAACGCCACTATGTCGGCCTCGAGGGTTTTGGAATCCAGATCGCCGCGACGGAAATCTTGTAGGCCGGCCAGCGATCAGGAATCGTAGACAATGACAGCCATCGGTCGTTGCGCGGTCGGTGGCTTTCGTCGTGCTGACACAGGCCATGCAGGCTGCACGGCGCGCGCTGAAAGCCAGATCGCCGTCCCAAGAGCTGAGATGACGCCTTCCATGTCATTGACTGCATTCGCTCCATGCGACTACCTTTGATTGAATTCAACAGAACGACTCATTGCCATAGCGGAAGCCTGAGTGGCCACCGCAGGATTGCCAGACGAGTGATAATTTAAGCCGAGGGGAATGTGTTGATGAAATGCTTTTTCAATGGTTTTTTGACACGCATTCTTAGCCTCCTGCTGATTTGCAGCATGGTGTCCGTTTCGTTCGGTTCGGCGGCCAGTGCGCGGTTTATTCAGCCAGATACTTGGGACCCGACCGTCGACGGTGTTGGCACCAACCGCTATGCCTATTCCGGCAACGACCCGATCAATAAGAGTGATCCGAACGGCCATCAGATGGGTCATAATGGCGGCCCGCCGCTCGATCCTGCAGACCTGGACGGGGACAATATCCCTGACTTTATGGACTCACACCCCAGTATAAATGATCAAGACATACAAATTCATGAGGTCAGTCCGAACTTAGGCGACCCCGGCATTAGAGGGTTGGCAGCTACCGCGGCGGGAGCGGCTATTATTGGCCATCCTCTGGCTCCCGTTCGCGAATATCTAAATGACTTGGAGCAAAAAAGTGGCATTGCGATCGGTTACGAGCAGCGGCAATATCTTGCCGACGACATCCGAACAAACAAAACGCCTGCGGGAAGTGTAACTGGACAAAGGTTAGACACAGCAAGAAAAGATTGGATAAATCGCCGCGCTTCGCTGCAGGCAGAATGGGAAAAACACACAGGTAAATCGTGGCCTAGATATACGAAGGAAGATATCGAAAATGGTCTCGGCCGCAAAGGCACCGCAGTCGGGGGCTTCTATGATGCTCACCACATTCGCCAGCTTAACGATGGCGGCAAAAATACTTGGTGGAATATGACACCGGTTGGAGCTGGAAACCATCAAGGCGGCGTCCATAAACCAGGGGGCGCGCTTAGTTCACTACGGGATTTCCTTGGTAGTCTCTTCGGCGGGAAATAAAAGGTGATTCAGATGGAAAACGACTTCGACGCAAATGTCCTGAATTGGTATAGACAATATGCACATGAGAAATCAGAGAATGATGATCATACTTCTCCAAACTTTCTCACTCGAATAGATGAGAATGATATCAGTAAATTTGAATCGGAATTCGGAAATATAATACCTGATTTATATATAAAGTTTCTAATTTTTGCAGGAGATGGACGCATAAGAAGAGACATACATGGAAATTTTAACGAATTTAATGATAACTCGTTCTTAAATACTACAGAAATATCTGAAATTCTTCGGAAGAATTCAGCAGAATGGGACGTATATCCTGATTTCATCGCGGATAATGAAATTCCATTTTTCTATATTAGTGCGAATGCAGTTTTGGTTTTCCGAAAAAATGAGGGTAGCAAGGTCTACCATCCACATTTGGACGTTATATATGCGGAAAATTTCGGAGAATTCCTGCGAAAACTGATGAACAATATCAACTTTTACACTGAGCTATAATTCTTTATGCGGAGCCGGTATTCACTTCGAAGTCGATACGCCCCATGGCAAGGCCAAGGCGCATGCCTATTCGCTCCGGTGGGACCCGATGCAGCATCTCGCAGTGGTCTTCGGCCACATCCGCGACGGCGTCAGCGAGGGCTCCGTCGGCGTCGGCGCGTCTCAGACCGCCCGCAAGGGAAAACACGACCGCGAAGGCCATGACGAGGCGCAGGCGCGTGAAAGCGAATGGCTGGAAATCGGGCTGGGCGCGCAGATCCTCAAGGATCTAGGGATCACCTCGATCAAGCTGATCTCGTCGCGCGAACGCCACTATGTCGGTCTCGAGGGCTTTGGAATCCAGATCGCCGCGACGGAGATCCTCTAGGCGCGCGGCAAAGGGGCACCGGTTGTTCGTGCCGGTGTCTTTTAACCGTGACGGCGCGCTTCTGTGCGGCCTTCTAACGAGTAGCGTCGGTGCTCGGACTTCTGCCGGTCCCAGGGCAGCCGCGAACTCACCTGCACCGCGTGCTGCATTATCCTGCGAGATCGAATTGCCGAGCAACCAAACTCAGGATTCGACGAGGATCACGAGGGACTCCGGCACCACGCCATCATAAGCCATCGCTTCAGCGGCTGCCGGGCTCTCCAGGGCTTTCTTGACGACGTCCATGTCCGGGACATCCATCAGAACGGCAACCCGTGTCGGGTCCTGTACGTCAACGAATGTTCGAATGTTGGTGACGCCCAGTGGACCAAATAACTCTTTGCGCTTTGGCGATTTGAGCCAATGTTCGGCGCCTTTTGTGATGTTGTGGTAGGCAAGAATTGTCGGCATTGCATCCTCCCTCCTGCGACGTGAACGTCCGACATCCACCAGGCGTGCCGAAATCCGCCACGTCGCTTCACGGAACGCCCTATGACTTGGACTGTCAAGCAGCGTCACGCGCGTAGCGGTTTGGAAACGATAGCCCCGCGCCGCGCAGCATCGACCTCCTGCACCCCTACCGTCCATCCGTGAACTGCACGAGATCCCAGAGATTTCCGTAGAGGTCCTCGAATACGGCGACAATGCCGTAGGGGGCGTGCTTCGGCTCGCGCGCAAATCGGATGCCGGCTTGGCGCATGGCCGCGTAGTCCCTGCTGAAATCGTCGGTCTGCAAGAACAAGAATACCCGGCCGCCGGCCTGGTTGCCGATGAACGTTTCCTGATGAGCCGAGGAAGCCCGTGCAAGAAGCAACGAGGTGCTGCCCTCGCCCGCGGGCCTGACGACAACCCAGCGCTTGTCCTGCTCCGGCTGATAGGTGTCCTCGACCAGCGTGAACCCCAATTTGTTGACGTAAAAGTCGATCGCCTCGTCATAGTCGCGAACGACAATCGCAATTAGTGCAATGGCTTGGTTCATGGCGCCCCGTCAGACTAATGGATTTGGCTGCAGTTTCCGGAGTGAAGCGGAGCGCACGGGCCGGAACGGCCGTTCCGTGCGCTCAGCGGGCCTCGCCGTCCCACCCATCGAGATGCACAACGCGCTCCACGCCTGCGAACTTCGCCACCCGTGCCAGTTCAGCCTCCAGCCGCTCAATCCGGCCCGAGGACGTCCGCACGCCCCTCTCCCACCAGACACGCTTGACGTCGAGCGTGCCTGCCTTGCGGTCGGCCTTCATGTCGATGCGGCCGACGAGACGATCGCCTTCGAGCAGCGGGAAGACATAGTAGCCGTATTCACGCTTGGGTTCGGGAACGAAAACTTCGATGCGATAGTAAAAGCCGAAGAGGCGTTCGGTTCGGTTGCGGTCGCGGATCAGCGGATCGAAGGGACTAAGCACCCGCAGGCGTGCCGGTGGTTCCGGCGGAGCGCACAGCGCCTCGAGCCCATCGGCAAGGGCGAAGGACGCGCGCGGCTTGCCGTCGGCCGTTTCGATCGCAACCTCCTCCAGTTCATCGCGATGGCTTTCCACCCATTGCCTGGCTTCCTGCGGCGTCACCAGGTCGAAAAAGGCGGCGATCTCGCCGGAGGTGGCAAAGCCGAGCCGCTTCAGCGCCTGGCGGCAGGCCCAGTCGACGAAGGTGTCATGATCGACCTCGGCCTCGTAATGCTCCTTCGGAATCACCCGCTCGGTCAGGTCATAGATCTTCTGGAAATTGTTGCGGGCTGCTATCGAGAGTTTGCCGGTATGCCAGAGGAATTCGAGCGCCGTCTTCGACGGATGCCAGTTCCACCAGCCGCCCGACTTGTGATCCTCGGCCTTCACCTCGCGCGCCATGACCGGGCCGTTCGCCCTGATCCGCTCATAGGTTTCCTCGAAGACCTGATCAAAGCCCTCTCCCTGCCATTTGCGCCAGTTCTCGCGAATCTTGGCCTCGCGCCGCACGAAGCGATGCTTCCAATAGGGAAAAAAGGCCGAAGGAATGATCGAGGCATCATGCGTCCAGTGCTCGAACAGCGCCCGATCCTTCTCGATCAATGCCGCCAGGTGTTCGGGCCGGTAGGTCTGGTTGCGCGAGAAGAGTATCTGGTGATGAGCGCGCTCGACGGTCGAGATGCTGTCCACCTGCACGAAGCCGATATCGTGAATGAGATCGAGCAGGCCATGTTTGCCGAGCGCCCGGTGCGGCGCCGCCGCCAGGCCTTGCTTGTTCAGGAAAATGCGCCGCGCATCGCGGTTTGAAACGGGAATCGCCATGCGGACAATGTAGGCAAATGTTCACACTTTGTTCAAGTCCTGGCGGAACACCTCTTTTCAACGGACAGGATTTCGTCTTATAGAGCCTGGCCTATCGACAAGCGGGGGACGCGGATTGGACATACGCTTTTCCGGCGCATCCGTCAGCTTTGGCGAGCGCACGGTTCTCCAGCCTCTGACCCTGACGCTCACCGAGCGGCGCATCGGCATCATCGGCCTCAACGGATCCGGAAAAACCACGTTTGCGCGCCTGATCAACGGCCTCGTCAAGCCGACGACCGGCAGCGTTTCCGTCAATGGGCTCGACACGGTGCGCGATGAGGGTGCGGTCCTGGCGGCCGCCGGCTTCATCTTCCAGAACCCGCAGCACCAGATCATCATGCCGATCGTGCAGGAGGACATCGCTTTCGGCCTGAAGAATCGCGGCCTGAAGACCGACGAGATCGAGCGCCGTGTGGCCGCCGTGCTCGCCCGGTTCGGCATTGCGCATCTGGCCAAGCGGCGGGTCCACGAACTCTCGGGCGGCGAGACGCAGCTCGTCGCCATCTCCAGCGTCGTCGTCACCGGCCCCGGCATCCTCATCCTCGACGAACCGACCAACCAGCTGGATCTCAGGAATCGCCGGCTGATCGAAAACACCATCGCCGGTCTCGACGAGCACGCCATCGTCATCAGCCACGACCTGCCGCTGATCGAGCGTTTCGAGCGCGTGATTTGGTTCCACGACGGCAAGCTCGTCGGCGACGGCCCGGCGCCGGAGACGATCCGTGCCTATCGCGAGGCGGCCGAATGCTGAACGGGCTGAATGTCGAGGGCAGCACGCCGCTGCACCGGATGTCGGTGCGCACGAAGCTCGCCATCCTGCTCGTTCTCGGCGTCGCACTCTATTTCGTTTCGTCCCTTTTCGTGCTTGTCCCTGCCTTCCTGCTCGCAGCCGGCATCTATTTCACCACCGGGTTGCCGGCCCGCGACGGCCTCAGACGCCTGAAACCGGTCCTTTTCACCATCGTGATCCTGCTCATCGCGACCGCTTACCTCGCCTCGATCCGCGAGGCGACGGAGGCCTTCTTCCGGCTGATGGCGCTTGTGCTGTTTGCAGGCGCCGTGACCGCGACGACCGCAACCGGCGACTTCATCGACGAGATCACCCGGCTGCTGCTGCCGCTCGACCGGCTCGGTCTGGTGCGCGCCGCGGATGTCGGCCTCGCCTTCGGCCTCGTGCTGCGTTTCGTGCCCGATATCTTCAACCACTACCAGGCAATCCGCGATGCGCATCGGGCCCGCGGCCTGAAGGTGCGGCCGTTGACGATCCTTGCACCGCTGATCATCCTGACGCTCAAGGATGCCGATACGATCGCCATGGCGATCGACGCGCGCGGCTTTCGCCGGCCCCGGAGCGACCGGAACAATTGATTTGCGTGCTTTTGTAGCGCTACCGGCTTCCCTTGGGGGAAAAGCCGCTTTAAATCCAAGGTTCTAATGGACAAAGGACCCGTCATGAACACCAGAGACCTTGTGCTTGTTGCCCTTTTCACTGCGATCACCGTGGTTCTCGGGTTAATCCCACCCATCACGCTCGGCTTCATTCCCGTGCCGATCACGGCCCAATCTATGGGCGTGATGCTGGCCGGCTGCATCATCGGGGCCAAGCGTGGCGCGCTCGCCTATGTCCTCTTCGTGCTGCTCGTGGCCGCCGGCCTGCCCGTCCTTTCCGGCGGCAGGGGTGGCCTTGCCATCATCCAGGGGCCGACCGGCGGCTTCATCCTCGGCTGGATCGTCGCCACCTACGTCACCGGGCTCATCGCCGAACGGCTGGTGAAGGACGGGCAGAACGATATCGGTCAGTTCGCTGCCTTTTTCATCGCCTCCGTCGTCGGCGGTATCGTGGTGCTCTACGCCATCGGCATGCCATGGGTGAGCATGACGACCGGCGCGCCGCTCACCGACGTTGCGACAGGCTCGCTTGCCTTCATTCCCGGCGACCTTCTGAAGGCCGGCATCGCGGCGCTTGCCGCCCGCGCGGTCCTCGTCGGCTATCCCCTGCTGCCACACCGCACCTGACCCGCCTGCGGCAGTCCCTCCAGCGGGCAGCGAGGCATTTGCCGGGCCCCCGCTGTTGAAAACGCGGCAACCGCCCTACCTATGCCATGGACCTTGCCCCTACGAAGCCATAGGTTTGCGCCATGACTACCATCCTGTTCGAAAACCCGATCTTTCTGGAACATCAGGTTCCGGAAGGTCACCCGGAACGGCCCGACCGGCTGAAGGCGCTCAATCTGGCGCTGGAGCACGAGCGGTTTTCGTCGCTCTCGCGGCTTGAGGCGCCGCAGGGCAATGAAGATCTGGTGCTGCTTGCCCATCCGGAAGAGCATCTGCGCGCGGTGATGTCCGCCATGCCCGAGGAAGGCATCAATGCCATCGAGGCCGATACCTATGCCAGCCCTGCGAGCCTGCAGGCGGCACTGACCGGCATTGGCGGCGCGGTTGCCGCAGTCGATGCGGTGTTTTCCGGCAAGGCCGACAATGCCTTTGTCGCCGCCCGCCCGCCCGGCCACCATGCCGAGAAAAACCAGGCGATGGGCTTTTGCTTCTTCAACACCATCGCCATCGCCGCCCGTCATGCGCAGCGACGGCATGGTGCCGAACGGGTCGCCATCGTCGACTGGGACGTGCATCACGGCAACGGCACGCAGGACATCTTCTGGGACGATCCGTCGGTGCTGTTCTGCTCGACCCATCAGATGCCCCTTTATCCCGGTACCGGCGCCAAGTCCGAGACGGGGGCAGGCAACATCGTCAATGCGCCGCTGTCGCCCGACACTGGAAGCGACCATTTCCGCGAGGCCTTCAAGTCGCGCGTGCTTCCCGCACTTGAAGAATTCCGCCCGGATTTCATCCTGATCTCCGCCGGCTTCGATGCCCATCACCGCGACCCGCTGGCGCAGATCAATCTGGTCGCCGACGATTTCGACTGGGCGACCGGGCGGCTGCTCGACGCCGCCGGCAAGACCGCCAACAATCGCATCGTCAGCCTGCTCGAAGGCGGCTACGATCTCCAGGGCCTGGCCGAATCGGCCGGCACCCACATCTATCGCCTGATGAGAGGATGACCATGACCACCGCCCCGCAAACCGCTGCGATCGACGTTTCCTCCCTCTCCTTCGAAAAGGCCGTCGAGGAACTGGAAGCGATCGTCTCCGCGCTCGAGCGCGGCGACGTCGCCCTCGACAGGTCGATCGAAATCTACGAGCGCGGCGAGGCGCTGAAGAAACATTGCGAAGCGCTGCTCAGCGCCGCCGAAAACCGCATCGAGAAGATCAGGCTCGACCGGGCCGGCAAGCCGCTAGGGGTTGAGCCGCTCGACGGGGAGTAAGGTGGCCGCTGCTTGTCTTCTCTGCAGCGAAAAACTGTTCCTCCTGGCAATCTATTCAAATGCCATGGCAAGGGCTACCTTGGGTGAAAGTTCGAGCCACAGGATGAATTGCCATGTCCTTCTTTCCCGGACCAGACCCCCTCGCCGGTGATGCGCCGGCGTGCGATGCGATCGAGCATCTGATCATTCCGCGCACCAGCGACATCGGCAATCTTGAGGTGCGCCGTGCCCTGCCGACGACAAAGCGCCGGCTGGTCGGGCCGTTCATCTTCTTCGACCGCATGGGCCCGGCGCTGCTCAGGGCCGGCGAGGCGCTCGACGTGCGACCGCATCCGCATATCGGGCTCTCCACCGTAACCTATCTCTTCGACGGCGAGATCAAGCATCGCGACAGCCTCGGCACGGAAATGGTCATCGAGCCGGGCGACCTCAACCTGATGACGGCCGGGCGCGGGATCGTCCATTCGGAACGCTCGCCGGAAAACCTGCGCGGCAAACCTCAGTCGATCTCCGGGCTGCAGACATGGCTGGCGCTGCCCGATCAATACGAGGAGATAGATCCGATTTTCACGCATACCGAAAAGCGCGACCTGCCGTCCTTCAACCATGACGGCATGGAAGGCCGCGTCGTCATCGGCACGTTCGAGGGCATGCGGTCACCGGTCTCGGTGTTTTCCGACACGATCTATGTCGACCTGAAAATCGAGCCGGGCAAGAGCGCGCCGTTCGGGGCAGACTGGGAGGAGCGCGCGCTCTATATCCTCGAAGGCGAGGCGATCATTGCCGGCGATCATTTCTCAGACAACCAGCTTCTGGTGTTCCGCGCCGGCGACCCGATTACCGTCACGGCCGGCCCGATGGGCTGTCACGTCATGCTGTTCGGCGGCGCGGCGCTGGGCTCGGCCCGACATATCTGGTGGAACTTCGTTTCCTCCTCGAAGGAGCGGATCGAACAGGCCAAGGAAGAATGGCGCACCGGCCGCTTCGACATCGTGCCCGGGGACAGCCAGGAGTTTATCCCTTTGCCGGAACGGTAATATTCGTTAAACTCCTTGTTTGCGCCGCAAGAAAACCCGTTTTTGCAATCCATAACGATTCCGTTTAAAGACGTGGGTTCCTGCGGACACCCACATTTGATATCGCGGCACTTCGACGAGCCGCGGGAACGAAGGCCTTTCAGCGTGACACAACTGCCAGTCAACCCCATGCCGGCGACCCCTCTTCTCGATCAGGTGACCTATCCCGATGATCTGAAGAAGATCGACGACAAGGACCTACCGCAACTGGCAAGCGAATTGCGCGCCGAAATGGTCGACGCGGTATCGCGCACCGGCGGGCATCTGGGCGCAGGCCTCGGCGTGGTCGAACTGACGATCGCCATCCACAAGGTCTTCGACACGCCGCACGACCGGCTGATCTTCGATGTCGGCCACCAGTGTTATCCGCACAAGATCCTGACCGGCCGCCGCGACCGCATCCGCACGCTGCGCCAGGAAAACGGCCTTTCCGGCTTCACCCGCCGGGCCGAGAGCGAATACGATCCCTTCGGCGCCGCCCATTCCTCGACCTCGATCTCCGCCGGCCTCGGCATGGCGGTCGCAGCCGATCTTTCCGGCGAACCGCGCAACGTCATTGCCGTGATCGGCGACGGCGCCATGTCCGCCGGCATGGCCTATGAGGCGCTGAACAATGCCGGCGCGCTCGATGCGCGCCTCATCGTCATCCTCAACGACAACGACATGTCGATCGCCCCACCGACAGGCGCGATGAGTGCCTATCTGGCGCGCCTCGCCTCCGGCCGCACCTATATGGGCTTCCGCGAACTCGGCAAGAAACTGACGGCCTATCTCGGCAAGTCGGTGGACCGGGCGATTACCCGCGCCGTCGAGCACGCGCGCGGTTACGTGACCGGCGGCACACTGTTCGAGGAGATGGGCTTCTATCACATCGGTCCGATCGACGGTCATTCCTTCGACCATCTGCTGCCGGTGCTGCGCAACGTCCGCGACAACTCCAAGGGGCCGGTGCTGATCCATGTGGTGACGCAGAAGGGCAAGGGTTATCCGCCGGCGGAGGCTGCCGCCGACAAGTACCACGGCGTCAACACCTTCGACGTCATCACCGGCGCGCAGGCCAAGGCCAAGCCGAATGCCCCTTCCTATACCTCGGTCTTCGCCGAGGCGCTGACGCAGGAAGCAGGCTATGACGACAAGATCGTCGCCATCACCGCCGCAATGCCCTCCGGCACCGGCCTGGACAAATTCGCGCTGGCGCATCCCTCCCGCTGTTTCGATGTCGGCATAGCGGAACAGCATGCAGTGACCTTTGCGGCCGGTCTTGCCTCAGAAGGCTACAAACCGTTTGCCGCGCTCTATTCGACCTTCCTGCAGCGGGGCTACGACCAGGTCGTGCACGACGTGGCTATTCAGGGATTGCCGGTTCGCTTTCCGATCGACCGCGCCGGCTTCGTCGGCGCCGACGGGCCGACGCATGCGGGCTCGTTCGACACCACCTATCTCGCTGCCCTGCCCGGCTTCGTCGTCATGGCGGCCGCCGACGAGGCGGAGTTGAAGCATATGGTGCGCACCGCGGCCGCCTATGATCAGGGGCCGATCTCGTTCCGCTATCCGCGCGGCGAAGGCATCGGTGTCGAGATGCCCGAGCGTGGCCGGATTCTCGAAATCGGCAAGGGCCGGGTGATGAAGCAGGGCTCCAAGGTCGCGCTGCTTTCCTTCGGCACTCGCCTTGCCGACTGTCTCATCGCCGCCGAAGACCTCGACGCGGCAGGACTGTCCACGACAGTTGTCGATGCCCGGTTTGCCAAGCCGCTCGACCATGACCTGATTCGCCAGCTGGCGCGGCATCACGAGGTACTGATCACCATCGAGGAAGGCGCCGTCGGCGGCTTCGGCAGTCACGTGCTGCAATTCCTCGCGCATGAGGGCCTGCTCGACAATGGCCTGAAGATCCGGCCGATGGTTTTGCCGGATATCTGGATGGAACAGGCCAAGCCCGAGGCCATGTATGCCAAGGCCGGCCTCGACCGGGCCGGGATCGTCTCGACGGTGTTCCGCGCTCTCGGCCAGAAGGAAATCGGCGTCGGGGCGGCGGGCTAATTCGCCGAGCCTGCCGGCTTGCGTTGGCCGAAGGCCTTTGGTGATGCAGGTTTTTCAACCGCTCACGCGGCCCGGCGCTTGTCGCCGGCCAGCGTGTTTGCTGAACTGCCGGTATCCAGCACGAATTGGGAGATCATGTCGCGCAAGCGACCTGCCTCGTTGGCGAGCGTCGCGCTCGCCGCGTTCGTCTCTTCCACCATCGCGGCGTTCTGCTGGGTCACCTGATCCATCTGGTTGACCGCGGTGTTGACTTCAGCCAGGCCGGCCGACTGTTCGCGCGCCGAGGTGGCGATGGCGTCCATATGCTGGTTGATCGTCACGATATAGGTTTCGATGGTCTTCAGCGCATCGCCGGTTTCGCGCACCAGCTTGACGCCGCCCTCGACTTCGATACTCGAATTGCGGATCAGTTCCTTGATTTCTTTCGCCGCCCTGGCGGAACGCTGGGCCAGTTCGCGCACTTCCTGCGCCACCACGGCGAAGCCCTTGCCCGCCTCCCCGGCCCGCGCGGCTTCCACCCCGGCATTGAGTGCCAGAAGATTGGTCTGGAAGGCGATTTCATCGATGACACCGATGATGTTGGAGATCTGGCTGGAGGATTCCTCGATACGGCGCATGGCATCGACGGCATTGGCGACGACAGCACCCGACTGGGCGGCACTGGCATTCGCCTGAATCGCGACGGTGCGTGCTTCGTCGGCGCGTTTGGAGGAATTGGCGACGTTGACGGTGATCTGGTCGAGTGCTGCAGCGGTCTCCTCGAGCGAAGCTGCCTGCTGCTCGGTGCGACGCGACAGGTCGTCCGAACTGGAGCTGATCTCACGGGTGCCGTTGTCGATAGCACCCGCCGATTGGGTAACGGCGGAAAGCGTGTTGCCCAATTGATTGACCGCGGCGTTGAGATCGTGACGCAACGGTTCGAAATCGGGAGCGAAAGCTTCGGTGAGCTGGAAAGCGAGATCACCGCTGGCGAGCCGACGCAGGCCGGCCGCAAGACCTGAGGTGGCTTGCTGCAGGCGCGCCTGCGCTGCATCTTCGGCCTCTTTACGCAAGCGGATGCCATCGGCTTCGGACCGTGCACGGGCGGCTGCTGCCTCCTCTTCGAGACGGCGGTTGGCGATCGCTGCTTGCCGGAAAACCTCGACGGCGCCGGCCATTTCTCCGATCTCATCCTTGCGCCCCACATAGGGAATCCCGGATGTCACATCGCCATCGGCAAGCCCGGTCATGGACCGCGTCGTCGCGACGATCGGTTTGGAGATCGAGCGGCCGACCAGATAGACCGTCAGCGCCAGAACCAGGATCGCCGCGAGCACCGCGGCAGCGGCAAGCGTCCCGGTGCGCGCAGCCATCTCTGCGTTTTCCACCTCGGCTGCCTTGCCGATGGCGTCGAGTTGCACCGTAAGCGGACTTCAATTCGCCGTTTGTACGTGCATCGCACAGCATTGGAACGGCCACCGGCTGGCATCGGCACAACTCGATTTCCACCTTTCGCCAACGCAAGGCCCATCCTCGACGCTGTATTATTTAATCTGGAGTTCTCCATAAGCCTTGCCAGACCGGCCTTGACGCGCCATGAGGAGGCCATGTCAAACGAACCGAAAACCACCGTCCGCCTTGACCAGCTGCTCTTGAACCTGGGGCTTGTCGCCAGCCGTTCGCGGGCCCGCGATGCGATCCAGCGCGGCACCGTCACCGTCAACGGCCGCACGGTCACAAAACCGAGCTCCACGTTCCCCGAGGACGTGACGATCGCCATCGACGATCCCGTCCAGCCCTATGTTTCGCGCGCCGCCCTGAAGCTGAAGGCCGGCCTCGAGCATTTCAAGCTGTCGCCGGAAGGGCTGGACTGTCTCGACATAGGCGCCTCGACCGGCGGCTTCACGGAAGTCCTGCTCCACAACGGCGCGGCGCATGTGATCTCGATCGACGTCGGCCACGGCCAATTTCATCCGCGGCTGGAGGCCGATCCGCGCGTCACTAACATCGAGGGGCTGAATGCCCGGGTGCTGGACGAGGACCATCTCGAGGGCCATGCCATTTCCTTCGTCGTCTCCGACGTTTCCTTCATCTCGCTGAAGCTTGCCCTGCCGCCGGCGCTCGACCTTGCCGAGCCCGGCGCCCATTGCATCCTTCTCGTCAAGCCGCAGTTCGAGGCCGGCCGCGAGGCCGTCAGCAAGGCGGGCCTGCTCAAGGATCCGGACAGCGCGCCCGCCGTTGCCGCCGAGCTGGAGCGCTGGCTCATCGAGGAGATGGGCTGGGACAGCCTCGGCCTCATCCCCTCTCCGATCTCCGGCGGCGACGGCAACGAGGAATATCTTCTGGCCGGCCGCAAGCCCATCGACGCAGACGCCCGCCTGGATAAAGTCGAATGAGCACCGAGACACTGACCATCGAGAAGCTCGGCATGTCCGGCGACGGCGTGACCCGCGGCCCCTTCGGCCCCGTCTACGTGTCCTTCACGCTGCCGGGCGAAACGGTCGCGCTCGCGATCAACAGGGACAGGGGCACGGTGATGTCGATGTCCGATCTCTCGCCGGATCGCGTCGAACCGAAGTGTCGGCATTTCGGCCCGGACGGCGAAAACGGCGCCTGCGGCGGCTGCAGCCTGCAGCACGCCAGCGACAGCCTCTACCAGTACTTCAAGCGGCAGTTGGTCGTCGACGCGCTGAAATCCAAGGCGCTGCAGGCCGAGGTTGCACCGCTGGTGCTTGCCCATCCCGGTGAACGGCGGCGGACCGTGTTCACGGCGCGGCAGACCGAAAAGGAACTGCTGCTCGGCTACAACCAGGCAGAAAGCCATCACATCGTCTCGATTTCCGAATGTCCCATCGCAAGCCCCGGCATCGTGTCGCGGCTCGCAACCATCCGGACGATCGCCGCTGCCATGGCTGTCAACGCCGAGCCGTTCCGCATCACGGTGCTGGAAACACTCTCCGGCCTCGACCTTGCTTTCGACGGCATCAAGAAAATGGACGACCGGCAGCGGCGCATGGCGGTCGAAACTGTTCTGAGCCAAAGGGGCGTGGCCCGTCTCAGCCTTAACGGCGAAATCCTGGTCGAGCCGGTCAAGCCCGTCATCGATTTCGGCGGCGTTTCCGTCGCGCCGCCGCCCGGAAGCTTCACCCAGGCGACAAAGCCGGCTGAGGATGCGATGGCGGAACTGGTGATGGCGCATCTCGGCAAGGCCAAACGTGTCGCCGACCTTTTTGCCGGTTCCGGCACCTTCTCGCTGCGGATTGCCAGGAAAGCCCGCGTCCACGCCGTCGAAGGCGAGGACAAGGCGCTGAAGGCGCTCGATCTTGCCGCCCGCAACACACAAGGCCTGAAGCCGGTCACGGTCGAGAAACGCGATCTCTACCGCCGCCCGATGATGGCCTCGGAGCTGAAGGCCTACGACGCCATCGTCTTCGACCCGCCGCGAGCCGGCGCCGAAGCCCAGGCGAAGGAAATCGCCCGCTGCGGCGCAAGGAAAATTATCGCCGTCTCCTGCAATCCGGTGACGCTGGTGCGCGACCTGCGCATTCTTGTCGATGCCGGTTACCGGATCACCTCGGTCACGCCGATCGACCAGTTTCTCTGGTCATCACATGTCGAGGTGGTGGCGACGCTGGAGAAGTGACGTTCGCGATAGGTGTCTTGCGCTTCGCTCCATGGAAAAGGCCCGGTGTTTGCCGGGCCCTCAGATTGATTACAAAGTCCTCTTCCGTCATGCTCGGGCTTGCCCCGAGCATCTAAACCCGTAAGTGATCTTGAAATAAGCTATCATACTCAATAACTTAAGAGGCGCACGGCAGATCCTCGACACAAGGCCGAGGATGACGTCGCGGATGCCTTGAGGTTGTCAGCGATCTGGACGCCCGGTGCTTGCCAAACCTTCCCTGACTTCCCTCGCATCGCCGCCGCTCAAGCGGCGCGACGACCGTAGGCGGGCTGCCTTGCCGTTATCGATGGCTGGCTGTCCCCCAGGTTGAACTGCGAGAGCAACTCGTTCAGCGCCGCCGCTTCGGAAGCGAGGCCATGGCTGGCTGCCGTCTGTTCCTCGACCATCGCGGCGTTCTGCTGGGTGCCCTGGTCCATGGTGTTGACGGCCGTGTTGATCTCCTGCAGGCCGGTCGACTGCTCGCGAGTGGCCGTCACGATCGCGCCGATATGGGCATTGATCTCCTGGACTTCCGCGACGATCTTCTGCAACGACTGGCCGGTTTCGCCGACCAGCGCCACGCCGGCGCGTACCTGCTGGCCCGACGTTGTGATCAGCGCCTTGATCTCCTTGGCCGCATTGGCGGAGCGCTGGGCGAGTTCGCGCACTTCCTGGGCAACGACGGCAAAACCCTTGCCAGCGTCACCGGCGCGTGCTGCCTCGACGCCCGCATTCAGCGCCAGAAGGTTGGTCTGGAAGGCGATGTCGTCGATGACGCCGATAATATTGCTGATCTCACCGGACGACTTCTCGATGCCCTGCATGGCGTTGACGGCGTCGCGGACGACTTCGCCAGACTTTTCCGCCCCGGCGCGGGTGCGGGCGACCAGCTGGCCCACTTCCTCGGCGCGACGGGCCGAATCCTTGACCGTCGTGGTAATTTCCTCGAGTGCCGCGGCGGTCTCCTCGACAGAGGCGGCCTGCTGTTCCGTGCGGCGGGCGAGGTCGTCGGCGGCATGGCGGATTTCGCTGGCGCCGGCATCGATGGCCCGGGCATTGGTTCCGACCGCCTGAAGCGCGTCGTGGAGCTTGGTGACGGAGTTGTTGAAGTCGGCGCGCAGGCGGTCAAGATGCGAAACGAAGGGAATGGAGATGCGGTAACCGAGGTCTCCGTCGGCAAGACGGCCGAGACCGGTCGCCAGCGCTTCGACCGCCTGCTGGATGTCGGCGGTTTCCTTCGTCTTCAGCGCTTCGCGCTCGCGGCGCTCCTGCTCCGACAGCGAACGGCCGGCGTCGGCCTCACCTTCGAGGCGCACGCGCTCGATGGCGTTGGTGCGGAAGACGGCAACGGCGGCGGCCATCGAACCGATCTGGTCGCGGCGTTCCTGGCCGGGAATTTCAGCCTTCAGGTCGCCCGCGGCAAGCCGCTCCATCGCATGCGTCATATCGGTGACCGGGCGGATGACGAGGCGGCTGAGCAATGTCGCGAGGAAGGCGATCATCACGCCGACGGCGAGCAGCGTGGCAATGGTTGCAGCGATGCGGAACTGGCCGGCGACGGAATAGGCGAGATCGGCATCGACTGCGAAGCCGACATACCATTCGACCGACGGCAGGTCGGCGACCGGCACGAAGCTGACGAGCATCGGCTTGCCATCAAGCTCGGTTGGCATGATCGCGGAGCCGATCGACGGCGTGGCCGCCGGGAAGGCATCGCCAAGCGTCTTGGTGACAAGCTTGGCGTCCGGATGAACGAGGATCTGGCCCGACTTGTTGACGAGGAAGGCAAAACCTGCGCCGCCGCCGACATCGACGGACTTGATCATGTCGACGAGGGTCTTCAGCGAGAAATCGCTGCCTGCAATGCCGAACAGCTTGCCATCGCGCTTCACCGGAACGGCCGCGCTGATGATCAGGTCGCCGCTCGATGCGTCGATATAGGGATCGGTGAGCACGCTGGCATCGGCCTTGGCGGCCTGCTGATACCACGGGCGCTTGCGCGGGTCATAATCCGCCGGCAGGGGCAGATCCGGCCAGCTGGTGAATTTCCCGGTCTCGTCGCCGACATAGGTGCTGAGGAATTCCTTCTCCAGGACGCCGTTTCTGAGCGCGCCGGCGAGGCCCGCGTGATCGGCGGCGCTGCCGGCCGCGTTTGCGGCCATTGCCGTCAAGGTGACGCGGCCGTTCAGCCAGTTGGCAACGCTCCGGGCGGCCTGCTTGCCGGAGGAGGCAATGTTCTCCTCAACCGCGCGCGTCGTCACGGCATGCTGGAGGCTGTCGATATATACGGAAAAGCCGGCAAAGGCGGCGATGACGACAAGCGACGCGGCGATGAGGATGCGCGTCATCAGGTTCGATCTTTTGGACAAGGCAGGCTTCCTTATTGCGGTGCAGCTTTTGCGCAACCAAATCGCCGATGGACGCGACGGCGCGCGGGGCAGACCCTGAGTTCGCGAGATGAAGACATGCCCGGAGGCGAAAACGGCGCGCGTCATGCGGCCTGGAGGGGCTGAGATGCCGGTGATGGCCGGACCATAGCCCGCCGTACTTAAGGCAGCGTTAAAAAATTCATGGGCTGAAATGCGGAGATTTTATCGGACTTCCCCGCCTATTCGGCGGCCTGTCTCAAAGCCGAAAGCAGGGCCGGTTTTTTCAGTCCCCAGGCGGTCGCGAGATGCATCGAGGAGGAAATACCGGCATCGAGCATGAAGGGACCCGGCGTATCGGCCCGCACCCGCGAGGCAGGTCTTGGCTTCAACGGTGTTCCATGCGCCATCCCCTCGATCAGGTACAACTCGACGGCCACCTCGCCGGACGCATGCTTCCAGACGCGGCGGATATGACCGTCGACCACATTCTGCGTGAAGGCGTCGCGCTCGAGCCCATGGACGTTAAGCCATTGCTGGAGCAGCGCCTCGGCATTGGAGAGCGAGACCGTGTGGTCCCGCGTCCCGTGCCATATGGAAACCATGGGGAAATCCCGCTTCACCGGGGATGCGGCACGCACAAGGTCGCCCCATTCCCGCGGCGTCCGCTGCGGCGCGTTCTTCATGGCAGCGAGAGCGCGCTGCACGTCGCGGGCAGCGCCATAGGGCAGACCGGCGATGATGCCGCCGGCACGAAACACGTCTGGATAGGCAGCGAGCATGGCCGCGGTCATTGCACCTCCAGCTGAAAGGCCGGTGATGAACACCCGCTTGCGGTCGATACCGTGCGTCGCCGCCATTTTGGCCACCATCTGGCGGATCGACATCACCTCGCCGCGGTCGCGCGTGACATTGCTCGGGCGGAACCAGTTGAAACAGAGATTGGCGTTGTTCGAGCGTTTCTGCTCGGCATAGACGACGGCAAAGCCGCGCTCGCGCGCCAGCGTCGACCAGCCACTTCCCTGGTCGTAGGCTTCCGCCGTCTGATGGCAACCATGCAGGACGACGACGAGCGGCGATTTCTTCGGCAGTCCCCGGGGCACATAACGCAGCATGCGCAGATGGCCGGGATTGCTGCCGAATGCCTTGACCTCTTCCAGCCTGCCGACGGCTTTCGGCTTTGCGGTCGCCGGCACCGGTGCCGGGGCAGAAGTGGCAGAAACGACAGCCTTGCGGGTGATCTTGACGGCCTTGGCGAGAGTCCTTTCCCAACGCCGGTGCTGTCTCAGCATGTCGGAGAGGGAAAGCTTGAAACGAGACCGCATGGACGAATCCTTGATTTTGCCGGCATGCCCCCAATGCCGAAATTCCTCCACGCAACAGACTGCAATATGGGTCTCATCCCACCATCCGGCAAGGCATTATACGTACAAAGTCCTGCGATCGACCGCCCCCGACAGTCAGCGGCGCAGGAAAGCCTCGAAGGCAGCGCGCGCTTCCGCACTCTTCAGTTGTGCGGCAAAGTGTTCGGCCTCCTCCTGGATGCGCGCGAGGACGTCGGACCGGTCGCCACGGATCAACCGGCGGGCGATGCGCAGGGCTTCCGGCGGCTTCCTGGCGAGGTTCGCGGCGAGCGCCAGCACCTCCTCCTCGATCGTGTCGGTGCCGGCGATCCTCCAGATCAACCCGGCTTCCTGCGCCTCCTCCGCCGTGAAGGGCTCGCCCGCGGCGAGCAGCGCAAAGGCACGCTGGTGGCCGGCGATGCGCGGTACGATCAGGCTGGAGGCGGCTTCCGGCACCAGCGCCAGATCGACGAAGGGCGTCTTGAAGACCGAGCGTGCCGAGGCGATCGTCAGGTCGCAGTGGAGGTGGATCGTCGTACCGATGCCGATCGCCAGGCCGTCGACGCCGGAAACGACGGGCTTGGCAGCACCGGCGAGCGCGCGCAGGAAGTCGAGCACCTCCTGCCCCATGGTTCCGCCCATGGCAAAGGCCATGAAATCGGCCATGTCGTTGCCGGCCGAAAAACAGCCTTCGGTTCCGAGAAAGGCGGTGACGCGGACGGCGTCATCGGTGCCGGCGACGGCAAGCGCATTGGCCATCTTGGCGTACATCGCCCTGGTAATGGCATTCTTCTTGGCCGGTCGGTTGAACCGTATGACCTGAACGCCAGGATAGTCTTGTGGCCGCTCGATCAGAACGTCGTCCGTCATGGCAGTCTCCTTTAGAAATCAAGGGTCAGGCGCAGTTGTTCAGACAAGTGCGATGCGGGCGGCGGCAAGGCTTGCCGCGCCGTTGATGATGCTGTTCTTGAGCGTCGCCGTTTCGGACAACAGGTTCTCGGCGGCAAAACGGCAGAGCGCGATGCGGGCGACGCGGCCACCATCGCCCGCCTCCGTCAGTCCGCCCTTGGCGAGGTAGACGCCGGTCAGCGTCAGACCGAAGAGGCGCTGGTAGGCGGTCGCGCCAGCAAGCGCGTCGGCGGATTTGCCCTCCGCCAGACGGGCGAGCAGCCACTCGGTCGCCGCTTCAAGATCGGCGATCGCATCCGCGAGGCGGTTGCCCGTTTCGCCGAAATCGGCGAGGTTCGATGCGCCCACGTCTTCGGCAATGGCCTTCAATTCGGCGATGAACCCGCGGACATGGCCGCCATCTGACAATGGCAGCTTGCGGGTGACGAGATCGATCGCCTGAATGCCGTTAGTGCCCTCGTAAATCGGCGCGATGCGGGCGTCGCGGAGATAGCGCGCGGCACCCGTCTCCTCGATGAAACCCATGCCGCCATGGACCTGGATACCCATCGAGGCTACATCGACGCCGACATCGGTGCCGAAGGACTTGGCGATCGGCGTCAAAAGGCTCGAGCGTTCCAGCCAGTAGCGTGCCGTCTCGCCCTGCGAGACATGCGCCCGGTCAACGGCGCGGGCGCAGGCAAAGGCGATGGCACGCGCCCCCTTCGTCAGCGCCTTCATGGTCAGCAGCGTGCGGGCGATGTCCGGATGCTCGACGATCGGGCTCATGCCGGTCCCCTGCCAGCCCGGCGCCTTGCCCTGCTTGCGTTCGCGCGCATAATTCAGGGCGTGTTGCGTTGCGGCGTCGGCCATCGCCACCCCTTGTGTGCCTACGGCAAGGCGGGCGTTGTTCATCATCGTGAACATGCAGTTGAGGCCCTTGTTCTCCTCGCCGACGAGGTAGCCGACGGCGCCTTTCTCGTCGCCGAACTTGCCGTCGCCATAGACCATGGTGCAGGTCGGCGAGGCATGGATGCCGAGCTTGTGTTCGAGCGAGTGGCAGAACAGATCGTTGCGGGCGCCAAGCGAGCCGTCTTCGTTGACGAGGTATTTCGGCACGAGGAACAGCGAGATGCCACGGGTGCCTTCCGGCGCTCCGGCAAGACGGGCAAGCACCAGATGAACGATGTTGTCGGTCATCTCGTGTTCGCCCCAGGTGATGAAGATCTTCTGGCCGAAAATGCGGTAGGTGCCGTCGTCGCGTCGCTCTGCACGGGTCTTCAAGACGCCGAGGTCGGAGCCGGCGTGCGGCTCGGTCAGATTCATCGTTCCCGTCCATTCGCCGGAAATCATCCTGGCGAGGAACACCGATTTCAGCTTGTCGGAGCCGTGCTTTTCCAGCGCATCGACCGCGCCCATGGTCAGCATCGGTGCAAGGGCGAACGCCATGGAGCCGGCATTCCAGAATTCCATCGCCGCGATGTGCAGCATATGCGGCAGGCCCTGGCCGCCGAATTCCTCCGGTGCGGTCAGGCTGTTCCAGCCGCCTGCGGCCCAGTTGCGATAGAGATCGCGCCAGCCGTCCGGCGTCCTGACCTTGCCATCGACCAGCTTGGAGCCCTGCCTGTCGCCGATGTCGGCAAGCGGCGCCACTTCTTCATTGGCGAAGCGGCCGGCTTCTCCGAGGATGGCGTCGACGAGATCCTCGTCCAGATCGCCAAAAACGCCTTCGGCCAGATCCTCGGCGAGGCCAGCCACGTGCTTGAGCGTGAACAGAACCTCGTCCACCGGTGCCTTGTACATATCGTCTCCTCCGCAGTCACATGACAACATTGCCGTCCAGCAGTCCAGCAAGGGCATGTTCGTCGGATCGAGAAATTATTGATTTTTACGTAAACGTCAACAATTGATCGTACAGTGCCATGCATGCCGATGATGGATGCCTGTAACAAAACTGTCATGAAACGCGACTAAAGCGAAGTCTGGCCTCCTCCCGGGATCACGCCTGAATGAATCTCATCTCCTCGGAAATCCCAGGCCTCGTCTGGGCCTACCGCTTTTTGCCAGGCGAAAGCCGCTGCCTGCGAATTGCCACGGATTCCTCCATCGACGCTCTGATGGAAGGCGACGGATGGGTGTGGCTGCATCTGGCGCTCAGCGACGCCCGTACCCCTGCCCTGATCGAACGCATTACCAGCCTGCCGCCGAGCGCGCTTTCGACGCTGACCAGCCATGACACGCAGGCGGCCGTCACGGTCGCAGACGACATGATCTATGGCACGCTGGTCGATTTCGAGCGCACCTTCGACGCCGAGACGAAGACCATCGGATGGCTGCATTTCGCCGTAACCGACAAGATCATCATCACCACGCGCCTGCATCCGCTGCGCAGCATCGACCGGGTCAAGGTCGCTGTCGAGAAGAACGCTCGCTGCGCCCGACCCATCGACCTGTTCGAAATGATGGTGGTCGAGTTCCAGCGCACGCTTATCAGCCTCGTGCTGGAGTTGACCGAAGACCTCAATGTCATCGAGGACGATGTCTATGGCGAGGCAGGCCACAACCATCAGCCGCGCCTCGCTCCGCTGCGGCGAACGGCCGTGCGCCTGCACCGGCATCTGCGCACGCTGTTGGCCTTGTTGCGGCGCGCGGGAACCTCGGAGGAGGATGAAGTGCCGCCGGGCTTCATCGACGTGGCGGAGCGCCTTTCAGATCGATTGGAATCGGTCGATCGCGATGTCTTTGCCCTGCAGGAACGCGCCCGTCTGCTGCATGAGGAAATCGACAGCAAGCTGTCCTCGGAAACCAACCGCCATCTCTATATCCTGTCGCTGATGACGGCGTTCCTGCTGCCGCCGACGCTGGTCACCGGTTTCTTCGGGATGAACACCAGCGGCCTGCCCTTTGCCGATGGCGGGCACGGCACGCTTCTCGCCGGATTGTTCATCCTCTTCTCGATGGGCCTTGCCTGGACGATTCTCAGGCGGATCGGAATACTTTGAAAGGCACAAAAAAGCCGGAGACAACATCTCCGGCCATTTGGGTGCGCGTAAAGCAAACCATCAATACGGCGACACGCACTGCCGGCGAGGACCGCTATACGGCTGGTAGGTGTTGTCGTAGGCGCGGTAGCTGCGATAGCGGTTTGCGCACCATTCGACATGGCTGCCGCCATAGCCCACGGGCGGCCGTGCGATGGCTCCGCCGATGAGCGCGCCGGTGGCAAATGCCGCGAGCGGGAACCAGTACCCGTTATATTCGCGATAGCCCGGGCGGTAGTAGCGATAGCCACGATGACCGCGGTAATAGGAGTAATCGTCACGGCGATAATCCCGGCGATACTCGCGGCGATATCCGTCACGATCCCGCCAGCGCTCGTCGTAGTCGCGCCGTCGATAATACTGGACCGTCTCGACGTCGCCTGCTTGCTCCACCTTTACCGGTGTGGGAATCTGGGGGAAAGCCAGTGATGGCGTGAAAGACGTTGCCAGCATCACTGCCGAGAGGCCCAGAGACGCCATTTTTAAACTCCAAACACTCATGGGTTTCTCCGTTCTATTATCATCCACAAGATCGTCTTGGCCTGAGAACGGTTCGCGGTTCCTTTTGTTCCGTCAACCACCGGAGATAGGCACGTCTGCAGCATTCGCGACGAACGTGTTTAGGGCCGGTGCCTTCACTCATCTCGGCCCCACCCCAGGGATTGTGGCCGCGCCGGCGAACTGCGAAGGGCGTAACCGAAGGGAACCGAGGCGAAAATCGCCTGCAAGGCTCAAGCTGTTAACTCTCGGTTAACCCTGTTTCAGCACCCTCTTGTGATGGAAAAGCGCCGGTCTATCAGCTTGGGCATGTTTTTCCGCCTCGCCGCTATCCTCGGCGTCGCGCTGTGGCCGGGCGGCGTTAACGCACGCGACATCACGCCCTGGAAATCCAAGGACAATGCCCTCGTCATCGACGCCTACGAGATGAACATCATAGACTGGGAGGAGATGCTGAAGGACAAGCGGATCGCCGGCTTCATCTCCAAGGCGTCGGACGGGCTGCCGGAAAGTTTCGCCTGCACGGGAGATCATGGCGGCGATACGGTTGCCCACTGCAAGACGATGTGGCGGAAATACGCGGTCAGCCGCGAGCTCTACCAGACACGGCGCCTCATTGCCCGCGCGAATGGCCTGCTCTGGGGCGCCTACCACCTCGCCCGTCCCGGCAATCCGGTCGACCAGGCCAATCATTTCCTGGACTATGCGGAGCCCCGCGACGACGAACTGATGGTGCTCGACATCGAAGGCCTCGATCCGGAAAAATACATGTCCCTGGAGGATGCCGCTGTTTTTGCCGGCCACATCAAGACCCGCACGGGTCGCTACCCGATGCTCTATACCAATCACGTGACGGCCAAATACATCGCCACCAACCGGGATCGCTTCCCGATCCTGTCTCGCCTGCCGCTCTGGTATGCCCGCTACAAGCCTGGCATTCGCAACGTCTTTCCGATGGGAAACTGGGACAGCTATGCGCTGTGGCAGTTCTCCTCGGCGACGAATTGCGGAAGGCGCCGCTGCCCCTACCGCGTCGCAGGAACGCTGCCCGACATCGACGTCAATGTGGCCGCGATGAACGCAAAGGCCCTCAGGGCCGTTTGGGCGAAAGGCGATCTGCTGCCGGCAAAGCCGCTCGACAAGCCACTGCTGATCGCCACCGGCAAGGCAAGCGTCTCCGTCGGCGCGAGTATCGGCGTCGACCTCACGGTAACGGGATCAATCGGCAGGGTTTCCAGCGCACTGGCTTTGAGGTAACAACAGTGCCGAGCGACAACGCTTGGTAGCAATGCATTTGCCGTCGTCGTGTTTTCACGCGTGAACCTCGTTACCCTTTGGCCGCATAAATCAACACCGGCGACGGCAAGGACATAGTGACCGATTTTGCCGCAACCGGCACGGCTCGCGAATCGAAGAGCCGGGCGGCGGCCGTTTCCACCGCCCGGACATGTGACGCTACACGACAGCCGAGGCGCTGCGCTGAACTGGACGGCCATGGGGTAGCGGTGCTGCCATGACCGCCGGCAGACCGGCCTCGAGGCAGGCGGCGATGAAGGCCTCGCGCGCCACCGCCGCCGGCGTCATCCGGTTCAGGGCCCGCCGGCAGGAGGAGACGGCACGCTCATAGCGCGCGCCTCGCTTCAGCGGCCACTCGTGCTCCAGGAAATCAAGGGCTTCGTAGACGCTGCCGAAGGTGCGTTCCAGACCGGAGCGCAGCGTCACTTTCAGGGGATGGGTCCACGGAACATCGCGAATAGTCATCTCTTTTTTCCTCCTTTTTCTGACTACCTCTTCGCGGGTATCGGAGGATAATATTGGCCGCGAATTCGCGCGTTCAAGAGGCGCTTCGGCCACTGTCGCCGCGCTACGATCAAAGGCCCCCTCCAAGGTCGGAAGGGGCCAAAGGCATACGTTCTAAAATCGGCGCAAGATGCTAATCTCTTGCGTATTTGATTGTACTAAATTAGCCGCATCCAACAAGTAACGTTTTCCGACAAAGGGTCGTCCGTGCGTTACCGCACCGTCCGGAGAAGAGAGGGGAAAGATTGCTCGCCAGACAATCGCAATGCCGACTGGCTTGCCTGAAAGGGCCCGGAATTCTTGAATATTGTCAATGATGCAAATCGAATCGCCGGGTATATGAGCCTTCAACCGCAAGGCGATCCGACTTGCTATTGACGATGATTTGAGAGAGAATCGCGCCATACCCTCGGGAGCGCGGGCAAGCTGGCAGATTGGAGAAAATAATGCGTGCTAAGTCTCTGATAGCGGTCGCCGCGGTCGCACTACTGGCCCTTTCGGGATGTGCAAGTACCGGCGCGGGCAATACGACCTACAGCCAATGGCAGGGCGCCTATCCTCAGCCCGATTTCAGCGCTTCCAACCCCGGCGGCGTGCGCATGTCCTACTAGCGCCAGCCCCGGCTGCCTCCGGATGAAGGCCGCCCCTCACCTGCTGGCAAGTGAAGGGCGGCAGAGCCTGGGCGCTCACGCCTCGATCTGCACATCCCCAAGCGGACGAGAACAACAGGCGAGAATGTAGCCCTCATCGATTTCGTCGTCGAGGATGCCGCCATTGTGCTGCATATCCACCTCGCCTGAGACCTTCATGACGCGGCAGGTACCACAAAGGCCGCCTTCGCAGGCAGCGCCGATGCGTACGCCGGCAGCGCGCGCGGTCTGCAGGATGGTCTGTCCCGGCAGGCATCTGGCTTCCTTGCCAGCCATGGTGAAGGTGATGGTCGAGACCGCGTCACCATCGACCCCGGCACCGATCGGCAATGCCTCCGCAGCAGGCGGCGCCGCCGGCTGGAAGCTTTCCTCATGATAGCGGTTCATGTCGAAGCCGACGCTTTCGAGCATCGACTTGACGCCGCGCATGAACGGCTCCGGCCCGCAACAGAAGACGGTCCGCTCACGGAAATCCGGCGCCAGCAGAGCGAGTTTCGAGGTCTCGATACGGCCGCGCAGGCCGTGCCAGCCATGGCGCGGCGCGTGGGTTTCGACGATGAAGCCGAGATTGAGGTTCGGCATGTTGCGCGAGATGTTCTCGAGTTCGTCGCGGAACAGCAGGTCGTCCGGCTGGCGGGCGCAGGAGAGGAAGGTGACATCCGTCTGCGGCGCGCAATCGGCCATCCAGCGGGTCATCGACATCATCGGCGTGATGCCGGAACCAGCGGAGATGAACAGGTATTTTGCGCCCGGGTGGCGAACGAAGGAGAAATCGCCAAGCGGGCCGAACGCCTTCAGCTTCATGCCGGGCTTCAGGTTCTCGAACATCCAGCGCGTGCCGATGCTCGATGCCTGCGCCTTGACGGTCACGGCCACCGAGAAGGGCCGCGAGGGCGTCGAGGACAGCGTATAGGTGCGCATCACCGGATCGTCCGTCTTGACCGGCAGCTCGAGCGTGACGAACTGGCCCGGCAGGTAGCGGAACCAGCTGTCCCTGTCGGCCTTGAAGGCGAAGGTCATCACATCCGGGGCTTCCGTCGTGACTGAGATGCATTCCAGAAGATGCTGCCGGTCGTTGAACGGCTGCAATTCGTCGAAGTGCCGGAAGGATGAGGCAATCGTCATGTCAGGCGACCCGGACCAGAGGGGTGGAGGCTCCATGCAGGCGATCCTGCATGAAGTTGACGTACCATTCGACGAATTGCATCACGCCACCTTCATGCTCCGGCGAATAGGGGCCGGGCTGATAGGCTGGCGAGCGGATGCCGAAGGCGTTTTCCTCGACGATCTGGCGATCCTGGTCGTTGGTCTCGGTCCAGACATGCGTCAGTTCTTCGAGGGTATAGTCGACACCTTCGACGGCATCCTTATGCACCAGCCATTTCGTCGTCACCTGCGTCAGCTCAGGCCCGAGCGGCAGAACGCGGAAGGTGATGGCGTGGTCACCCAGGATGTGGTTCCAGGTGCTCGGGTAATGGAACATCAGCAGCGTGCCGATGTGGCTCTGGCTGACATCGTCAGACAGCTGACGCTTGACGGCACGCTTGCCCGACATGGTGTAGCTCTCGGCATCCTGGATCAGCGGCATGCGGGCGATGCGGAACTGGCCGGTCGGCGACATCCTGAACTCGCTCGGCAAGCCTTCGGCTTCGCATTTCGCCCAGTGGGCCGCGATGATCGGATCGTCCTTGGCGCCCTGCACGCCGGTCGCGGTCGGCGCTTCCGGATAGGTGCGGCAGAGTTCGGGATGGTTGGCGGCGCAGTGGTAGCACTCGCGGTTGTTTTCCCAGACGAGCTTCCAGTTGCCCTTCTCGATGATCGTGCTCTCGTAGGCGACCTTCGTGTCTTGCAGATTGTGCGGTGTGACATAGGACGACACCATGTCGCGCATCGGCTGGAAATCCATCGGCTCGTCGGCGAGGCAGATGAAGATATAGCCGCCGATGGTTTCGCAATGGATGGGCTTCAGGCTGTGCTGCGCCTTGTCGAAATCCTCGCCCATCTGGCGGGCGAAGAGCAGCTTGCCATCAAGTTCGTAGGTCCACTGATGGTAGGGACAGACCAACTTGGCCGAGGAACCTTTCTGCCCGGCGCAGACGCGCGAGCCGCGGTGGCGGCAGGAATTGTGGAGCGCCCGGACGGTGCCCTGGCGATCACGGACGATGACGACCGGATAATCGCCGACCTGGACGGTGAAATAGTTGCCTGCCTTCGGAATCTCGCAGTCATGGCCGATGAACAGCCAGTCCTTGTACCAGATCTGCTCCATGTCGAGCTTGTAGAGATCGGGATCGGTATAGAAGGCCTGCTCCAGGCTGTGCCCGTCACGGCGGGTCTTGAGTTTGCGGAGGACTTCGCTGCGGAGATCCATGTTCGTTTCCTTGTGCTCGCCACTTTTCGATTGAGCGGACAGGAAAGGAACCGCCACCGCGCTGGGAGTGCGCGTGGATACACTGGTTCGCCTTCCGGCTGCCCGCCGCAACCCAGACATCAATTTCGCTTCAAGGCTGGTTTCCGGGCTCAGGAGCTGTCCTTTCGGACCATCGCGGCGCCTTCCCGGATCTCTCCAGTGGCCTTTTGCCGAGGTTTCGCTCCACCACCGTTGCGGGGGCAGCGCCGGATTTCGACCGGCTTCCCAATTCTCCGCCCTCCCTATAAAGGCGGCACCTTGAGTGTCTTCATCTAATCAAGCGACACGGCCGGACAGCCGCCGATTAGCGACATCCGGTTCCAGAATGACGACACCGCACAGTTAGATTTCCAGACGATCTTGGGCGGCTATTTTATCAGCAGAAACAACGGTCTTTACTGTTTTTTCGGCAGATGACGCCTTTTCCGCCACACGCCGCCAGATTTTGTGCAGGGACTGTCTCTTTGCGACATTAAGCGGCGCGATGACCCGATCGACGCGCAAGCTTCGCACCATGGCAGGTGGGTAAGGCTTGGAAAGGCTGCATTAACCGTCGCAATGTAGCTTCTCCTCATAGGCGTTTCCGACCCGGCGCATCCTGGCACGCCGGCGCAATCCTGGTGCAGGCCGATGGCAAACCTGAGATATTTCGACGCTGCCGCCGTCAACAAGCCGGCTCCATCGCCGAAGGCTGCGGTTCATAGCGAGTTCCTGCGCACCGGGCGTATCAACCGGCAGCAATGGAGCGCCGAGGAAAAACGCTATCTGACGCATCAGGAAGTGGCGGCCCGCACCGGCCGCAAACTTGAGGCCGCCGGAGCAAAGACGCATGAACGGATCAATGGCTTCCACGCCTCCATCCGCTTCCCGAAACTGATTTTCCACCGTACCCTTTCGGGCCGGCCGCATCTCGGCTATTGCCACGTGACCACGGCGCGGACGAAGCTCGCCAAGTTCGATGATGTCCGATGGTCGTTCTATATCGCCAACTTCGTCTCCGACATCGGCGACGACGAGCATTTCTTCGAGAAGATCAGGCTGGGTTATGCGCGAATGTATTTTGCGGTTGCGACCGCCCCGGATACCGAAGAAGGCAAGCTGACGCTCAACCGCACGGTCCGTGAAAACGGCCTCTTGTTTCGCACCGTCGATCCCAAAGAAGCCTTTAAGAATGTGCTGCTGCTCGGCGCCCGCAACGAACAGCTCCGCCAAATCATCACCAGCCTCTGATCGGCGCGGGGCAGCCTACCGCTTGTAGATCAGCCAATCCCGCCCCGCCGGCTGCTCGTCCTCCGCGCCGTGAACGACGGTATAGTCGCCACCCTTGGCCAGCGCCTTGGCCAGCGCCTTTTCTGCCGTCCCGACAAGATCGAAAGCATTGCCGGCACTGTGCGACATCGATACGCCGACCGAGAGCGTGACACTGCCGAGGCTGCGGCCGGTTTTCGGATGCTTGAAATGGACGCTGCGCAGCGCCGATCGCAAGAGCGCCATCAGGCGCACGACCTCTCGCTCCTCGCCCGCATTGATCAGGAAGCCGAAGCGGACGCCGTCGAACCGGGCGGCAAGCTCGCTTGGTGGAAAGGCCTGTTGAACGACGCCGCCGATATGGCGGGCGAGATGATCGGCTATCGCTGCGACCTGTTCAGCAGAAAGCCGCTGGCTGGTGTCCGGCTCGGCGATCGCAACGCCACAGGCAAGCGGCAGATCGGGATCGGCATAGACCCTGGCCAGCGCCTTGTTGAACGCGCGGCGGTTGGCGAGGCCCGTCACGGCATCCGAGAATTTCGTCGCCTCGAAATCGGCGAGCTCCTTCTGAACGCCGGCAATGACCTTGGACTGCTCGGTGACGCTTTGCTCCAACTCGGCATTGTGCGAGACCTGCCGCTCGGTTGCCCGCTTCAAGGCCTGGATCGAGTTCTTCAACGCCGCCTGGCTTGCCTCATCCGAAACGACGAGCGCCTTCGACGCCTCGCCGATCAACCGGCCATAATCGTCCAGCGAGTTCCTTTCGCGCGAGAGCAAATTCATGAAGTTGCTCATTTCATCGCGCACGATCGTCGTCGAACGCGCTAGGACGCCCGCTTCATGGTGATGCGGCAGATATTTGCGGCCGAGTTCGTCGAGTGCGGCCTGCGACTTGTACTTGCCAAGCGCGATGAAGTCCCGCACCAGTTCGGGATTGGCGCCGGCATAGGCCTCGTAGACCAGCTCGTAGTTTCTCGGAACAGCGTCGATGCCCATCTGCTGCATGGCAGTGGCGATGCGCAGGGCAAGGTCGTTCGGCATGGATTTCTTATTGGCCATTTGCGCTCCGGCAGGATGTAGAAAACAATGGCTAACATGTCCAACTTTCGGCTCCGCTAATGGAAGCTGTCGCATTTTAAGAAATCTTGAACCGGGGCTGCACCGATCGGGCACAGTCAGAGCGGCCCACCGAATGCACTTGGCCCGAATGCACTTGGCAATGTCGCGCCCAGCCCTGTAATAGAGACCGCAAGGCCTGCCCCTTCGGACGGCTCCCGATCTCTTGGAAGCAGCATGACCCTCATCATCGACACAAGGACCGAACCGGAACGTGCATTGGCGGCTGCTTGCGAAACGCTGGCCCAGGGCCTCCCGGTCGCGATCCCGACGGAGACGGTCTATGGCCTGGCGGCCGACGCGACGAACGCGGATGCCATCAGCCGCATCTACGAAATGAAGGGTCGCCCGCGCTTCAACCCGCTGATCTGCCATGTCGCGGATTTCGAAATGGCCCGACATTATGTCGATTTCGATCCCATCTCGCTCAAGCTGGCGCAAGCCTTCTGGCCGGGACCGTTGACGCTGGTCCTGCCGATGAGGCCGCAGAGCGACATTCATCCACTTGCCTGTGCCGGTCTCGACACACTCGGCATCCGCATGCCGGAAGGTTTTTCGCGGTCGGTGATCGAACGCTATGGCAAACCGCTGGCGGCACCGAGCGCCAACACTTCCGGCAAGATCAGCCCCACCAGCGCCGAACACGTCGCCGCCGATCTCGGCGACAAGCTGGCGTTGATTCTTGATGCCGGACCAGCCGAAATCGGCCTTGAATCGACGATCGTCAAGGTCGACCGCGACGAAATCCGGCTGCTGCGGCCGGGTGGACTTGATGTCGCCGATATCGAGAAGCTGACCGGAAGGCCCGTGCTGCGGCCGCAAACCGCAGGTGCCGCGATCGAGGCGCCGGGCATGCTCGCTTCCCACTATGCACCCGCGGCCGCAGTGCGGCTGAACGCTGCGGATGTCAGGCCGGGCGAAGTACTGATCCGGTTCGGCGGCAAAACACTGCCGGGCGAGGAAAATGCCGCTTTGGTTCTCGATCTCAGTCCCTCGTCCAACCTGCGAGAAGCAGCCGCCAATCTGTTCGCCTATATGAAGAAGGCCGACGCTTTCGGCGCCGCGACGATCGCCTTCGGCCCCATTCCGAATGAGGGACTGGGTGAAGCGATCATCGACCGGATCGCACGCGCAGCGGCGCCACGGGAGGGTGAGCAAGCATGAATCCTCGCCGGAATACACCCCTCTGCCCTGCCGGGCAGAGGGGTGACGCGGCTACCAGCAAGGTATCGACCTTATGACGAATACCATTCCCTCCCCCGAGCTCATAGCTCGCTTTGCCGCCATCGTCGGCGATCGCAACGCGCTGACCGATCAGGCGGAGATCGCCCCCTATCTCGTTGAATCCCGCGGCCTCTACACGGGCAACACGCCGCTGGTGCTGAAGCCCGGCAGCGTCGACGACGTATCGCAGATCCTCAAGCTCGCGAGCGAAACCGGTGCGGCGATCGTCCCGCAAGGAGGCAATACCGGCCATGTCGCGGGTCAGATCCCGCGCACCGGCGCTGCCGATATCGTTCTGTCACTGGAACGACTGAACCGCATCAGAGACATCGACCCGGTCGGCAATGTGATCGTCGCCGACGCTGGCTGCATCCTCGCCGATATCCGGACTGCGGCAGAGGCGCATGACCGCCTGTTCCCGCTATCGCTCGGCTCGGAAGGCTCATGCCGGATTGGCGGCAATCTCTCCACCAATGCCGGCGGTACCGCCGTTCTCGCCTATGGCAACATGCGGCAATTGTGCCTCGGGCTCGAAGTCGTGTTGCCGACCGGTGAGATCTGGGACGGGCTGCGGCGGCTGAAGAAGGACAATACCGGGTATGACCTGCGCGACCTGTTCATCGGCGCCGAGGGCACGCTCGGCGTCATCACCGGCGCGGTGCTGAAGCTCTTTCCCAAGCCGCTCGGCCATCAGGTCGCCTTCGCCGGGCTGAAAAGCGTTGCCGATGCGCTTGCCCTCTTCGACAAGGCGTCGAGCCTTTGCGGTCCCGCCCTGACCGGCTTCGAACTGATGCCGCGGCTCGGCGTCGAGTTCACCGCGAAGCACATTGCGGGCGTTCGCGACCCGCTGGACACCGCGCATGCCTGGTATGCGCTGATCGACATTTCCACTTGCGATTCGGCAGAGACCGCCGAACGCATGATGAGCGAACTGCTGGAGACGGAGATTTCAGGCGGACTCGTCGAAAATGCCGTAGTGGCTGCCAACGACGCCCAGCGCAAGAGCCTCTGGCATATGCGCGAAAGCATGTCGCCGGCGCAGCGGCCGGAGGGCGGCTCGATCAAGCATGATGTCTCGGTACCGGTATCGAGCATTCCGGCCTTCATGGCGCAGGCGGATGCTGCGGTGATGGCGGCCATTCCCGGCGCCCGGATCTGCGCCTTCGGTCACATGGGCGACGGCAATATCCATTACAACATCTCCCAGCCTATCGGTGCCGACAGGCAAGCCTTCCTCTCCCGCTGGCGTGAAATGAACGCGATCGTGCATGGCATCGTGATGAACTACAACGGCTCGATCTCGGCCGAGCACGGCATCGGCCAGCTGAAGCGCGACGAACTGGCCGAGGTGCGCTCACCAATAGAAGTCGATTTGATGCAGCGTATCAAGCACGCTTTTGACCCGGCCGGGATCATGAACCCGGACAAGGTACTGAAAGCCTGAGGGCATCAAGCGCCGCCGGTGCGCAGTTGCGTGAGGCTGAGGAGCGTATCGGCGCTGATGCCGTTGCGGCCCCTTCCCGACATGATCAATTCGGCGGCCGAGACATCGGTGTTGTTCTCCACATCATAAAGCGCAGTGAAGCGCACGAGCAACCTGTCCAGTTTTTCCGGATCGTGCAGGTCCTCGATATCGAGGACGCGGTTGATGTAGTCGTGCTGCACGTCCACATCGGCGCTCGACATTTCTTTTGGAATGCTGAAGGTCGTCTGGATGACCTGCAGCAGCGCGCTGTCGGCCAAGAGATCGTAGGCCGTATTGACGCCGGAGGCCATGCGCCGGAAGTAGAGCGCAAGGCGCACGCCGGCATTTTCCTCGCCCTCCTGTTCTTCCAGCGTCTGGTTGAGGTAGAGATCCTCTGTCTCCAGCAGGCCACGCCTGGTCTGTATGCCCTCCATTGGTTTTGCCAGATTGCCGTCGCTGTCGAAATTGTAGGAGGTGACAATCTGCTTGAAGATCGTCGTGTCCGGCTCGGTGTTGATGAAGCTCTTGGGATCGTCGAGATCGGATTTGAACATCTGCCGGACATAGTCCGTGGTGTACTCCTCGGGATCGAGACCGGCTGCGACCAGAATGAAATCAACCAGGCGCCGGTTCGCAAGCAGACCGTCCAGGGATTCGATCTTTTCGATCTCGGCGCTGTAGTATTTTGATTCCTCCGTTGCCTTGGTCTTGTCTTCCTCCGTGCCGAAACGGCTCTTCTCGACAACATAGGACTTGGCGGTGTTGAGGATTTCGGATTCCGACTGCGCCAGCATCGGCACGCCAAGCGACCCGTCCGTGTCGATATTGAACGCCTTGGCCAGCTCGACGTAACGTTCGTCCTTCAACGTATAGACATAGCTTTTCGGATCGGTGAGGTCGCTGGTCAGCACCTTCTTCAGCTTGCGCGTCGTATCGCCTTCATTCTGAAGCCCGACGGCTGTCAGCGCCAGCTTCATGATCTTGGTGTCGGCAAGCAGGTCATCGACATCCGTCACGACACCCATCAGGGTTTTGAAGGAGGCGATCAGGCTCTCGTCAGCGGCTTCGTCGGCGTCGTTGTAGCGTGTCATCCAGTAAGCGGACGTTTTTGTAATCTGCGCCGTCGTTTGCGCCGTGTCTCCTGATGCGAGCGTCCCGTCCGTCTGGAAGTTGAACGCTGCGGCGAGTTCCTTGTAGGCGGCGTTGTTTTCACCACCCTGCATGTTGGCATAGCTCGACGGATCGCTGAGATCGCTCGTCAGGATGTTCTCCATCGTCGACGTCAGCAGGCTCGACGGCAGGCCGTAGGCTATGCGGATAAAGGCGAACAACCGGCTATCGCTCAGAATGTCGTCGACCGAGGTGATGCTCCCGATCGTCGATTCATAATATTCCTTGTTGAGCTTCGCAGCGGCGGAGGAAAGCCGCGGCTGCGCGAAGGCATAGGCTTCGCTGACCGATGCCTTCTGGGTGGCGGTCATCGGCAGATCGCCCGTAGCCAGCGTTCCGTCGTTCTGGAAATTGAATGCGGCGGCAAGCGGCGTATAGTCCGGGGCATTATTGATCGCCGACTGGTATTGCGCGATCAGCTTGCTTGCCGCACTGGTGCTGTCGGCCAGATCCGCGGCGGACGCGCTGGCTTTGACGGCGTCGATCTTGTCCTGATATCCCTGTTTGTAGGCCGCCGCTTCCGTGTTCACATAGCTGCCGGGGTCGCTGACGTCGCTCGTCACCACCCCTTTGAAATGCGCATAGGACATATAGTCCGGGTCGAAGCCGAGCGCGGTCAGGACGTAATTCTTAAGCTTCTCGTTTTGCCAGAGCTGATCAACTGTCATGACCGTGTCAATGGCTGCGTTAAAATAGTTCGTGTCGTCCGTGACTGCGTCATCGAGGTTGGCGATGCTCTGGCTGTAGAGGCCGATAAGCGCATCCTCCTGTGCATCACTTTGGACCACCTCCGTGGATTGCGAAAAGCTGAAGGCCAACGCAAAATTGCGATAGCGTTCGTCCGTCAGCATGTTGGCGTAACTGCTGTCGTCGGTGAGATCGCTTTCCAGAACCTTGCGCATGAAGGCTTTGGCATAGGTCATGTCTTCGAGACCGTGCGCCTTCATGGCATAGGAATAGAGCCGGAAATCGTCGAGGAACTCGTCGATCGACGTGACCTTGCCGATATTTTCCTTGTAGTACTCGGTTTCGCGGGCAACCAGCGTCTGCTCGGCGGTGCGACGAAGGCTCGTCTTCATATCGCGGGTGATGAGATTGTAGTCGATATAGGTGGAAACCATTGCCGTTCTGCCGATCGCCTGAATTGCCTGACGGAATGCTGTCCGGACGGACGCAATGCCGCGAGGTGCGGCCATAATCTGCGGCACCATCGCCTTTCAGCCTTGCGCGTGGCTTTTCCAGGCGCCTGCCCACTCCGCCGGCGGATCGGCAAAATGCTGCCGATTTTCTTCAGATTTGGGAAACCCTGCCGCGTTGGTCTTTGCTAACCATCAGGAAATGCAAAGTTTTTTAACTGCGATTTTTAAGCGGTCTCAAACGGCCGCCGCCTATGCTCCAGCCATAGAGGACGAAAAGTCCCGACGAGAAGACCGGAAACCGGCTCTCAAGGAAAACAAGGGCGATTGAAATGCTGAAGACACTTTCCCAACCGGCTTGGGTTGAAACCACGCTGCGACTGGACCCGAAACGCTTCCCTCAGCAGGCAAGCTACAGCTTGCATGGACAGTCGAGCAATGTCACCATCAGTCTGGATGAGCGCGGAGCGGTGTTGCGCAAGGTCCTGCCCTCGAGCGGACTGCCACTTTCGATCGCGCTGCCGGCACGCGCCTTCAAGGGCGTGGCCGCCCGCGCGATAGACCATGGAGACGGAGAAGTAACCGTGACGCTGGAACTGCATCATGACGACCCGGATCTCTGCATTCCGCTTCTCGTCGCCCATGACCTCTCCGACATCGCCGCCGATTGGCGTGCGTGGTCGGAAGCCTACCGCACCCCGATGCTGATGGTGGAGGCCGATGGCGTTGCCCGGCCGCTGGAAGAGCATCTCGGCGAAGTTCGCACGAGAGAGATCAAGCCGCGCCGTCGCCATTCGCTTTTCAACGATCGCCGCCCACGCTTCCTGATGCGCCGCTCAAGCCGCAGCCTCGGGGTCAACATGAAGATCGACGGCCGGGAAATCATCGCCCGCAACTGATTTTCGACACAATATCGACGCGTTCCTCCAGCGCGAAAGACCGGCTGTCCCTGCGGCCGGTTTTTTGCATTTGTTCTCAGCCCGTTAGAGGCTATTCTAATACGCGGCGGATGCCTTCTTGAAGCCATATGCAGCCTGCACATTGCCCCACGAGAAGGAGACAATCCCATGCGCATATTCATACCGCTGCATGATTCCTTGAATCGGAATCGATTTAAGGGAAAAATCATGCAGCAAATCCAAAGTGCTGCAGCGCCCTTTGCGCGTCTTTTGACGCGCGGCGCTGCAGGGGCCATCGCCGCCCTTTCCGCCCGCCCGGCCAAGAAGAAGAACAGCCGCGACACGGAACCAAGCTGGGCCTGAAAGCTGCGGTGGACCCTTGCCTTCCGGTGATCCGGAGGGCCTTTTTATAGCAGCCGCACCAAAAGCGCCGCCAACAATCCGCCAAAGACGATCAGCCCGACGACACTGTTGAACTTGAACAGGGCAAGGCACTGTGCCGCGTCGTGAATGTCGAGCACCAGGATCTGGTAGAACAGCATGACGGTGGCAACCAGAAGGCCGACAAAGGCCGGGAGACCGACGCCGGCGGTTGCGAACGAGACACACAAAAGCAGGACCGTCAGGCCGTAAAGACCGAACAGCCAGGGGCGCGGGTGCTCGCCGAAGCGCCGTGCCGTTGAACGCACACCGATCAGTTCGTCGTCTTCCTTGTCCTGATAGGCATAGATGGTGTCGTAACCAACCGTCCAGGCGATCGCGCCCAGATAGAGGACGATCGCGGCCATCCCTACCCCGCCGAATTCCGCCGACCACCCCATCAGCGCGCCCCAGGAAAAGGCAAGGCCGAGGAAAAATTGCGGCCAGTCGGTAAAGCGCTTGGCAAAGGGATAAACCGCAACGACGACGAGCGAGAAGACGCCGAGAAAGATTGAAAAGCCGTTGAACTGCAGGAGCACGAAAAGACCGGCAAGCGCCTGCAGGACCATGAAGATCTTCGCCTGCAGCCGCGTGACGCGGCCCGAGGGCAATGGCCGCGACCGGGTGCGCGCCACTTCCGTGTCGATGTCGTGGTCGACGATGTCATTATAGGTGCAGCCGGCCCCGCGCATGGCGACGGCGCCGATGAAGAACAGCAACAGGTGAAAGGCGAACCGGCCGAGGGAGAACGTCCCGACCGAGGCCGCCGCGTTTGCAGCCAGTCCCGCCGACCAGAAACACGGCCACATCAGCAATTGCCAGCCGATCGGCCGGTCCCAGCGGGCAAGCTGCGCATAGGGCCAAAGCGTCCGCGGCAGGACGCGGTAGACCCAATTGTTGGACGGGGCGTCGTAGACACGCCCGGAATCGGCTGGACTGGTGCTCATGCCATGTGTTTGCCGCGCAAGGCGCCTGCGGTCAAGCGATCCGGAACCGCCTTCAAAGAATGGGTTCACTGCAGTGTGAAATCGAAGCGATAGAGTGCGGAGAGACCGACCAGGAACTGGTTGCGGCTGCCGCCTTCCTTGACGATGCTCGAATCCGCGGCGGGGCCCAGCAGCCGCTTGTATTCCGCAAAGGCGCTGGTCTCGAGCTTCTCGGTCGCCTGCCAGGTGATCGCCGCGCCGGCGCCGACCGAATTCAGGCCACCGGACGGGGTATATTTCGAGTAGCCGGACTTTGCGGCTTCCGACGAGCTCACACCGTAATAGGCATCGAAATAGTCGCTCGTCGCCGCCGACAGCCGGGGGCCGGCGGAGACACGCACATTGTCGCTGACGTCGACGAAGCCATCGGCGGCAACATCGGCGATCAGGCCGTGATGGCTGCGAATGCCCTGGCGCAGTTCGGCGCGGATGCGCAGCCAGTCGGTCGGATATACTTCGGCGAAACCGCCGAGCTCGCCGCCGAAGCGTACGGGGTCGAGGCCCTCGAGCTTGGATGACGTATCCTCATCGCGCTCCAAAATGAGCTTGCCGACGACGCCGGCGCGGAAGGCCCCCTTATCGACGAAGGCAAAGGCCGGGTTGTCGTTGCGCGAGGAGAACCGCACCGTGCTGCCGGCGCGCCCGAGCGAGATCAGCGGCGCTGCCTGGAACAGACGGTCGGAGCCGCCATCATATTTCGGACCGAGGAAGCCTGTCGCGCCGACCTTCAGATACCAGTCACCCGACCAGAAATACTGGCCGTCCTCAGCCTGCCCGGCAGAAGCAAGGCCAAGAACGACACCAACGGAAAGGGCAAGGGCAGATCGGCGGGACAAGAAGGAACTCCGGATACAAGACCCCGTGCGGACCGGGCGGCGGCGAACGGGGCAAACTGAAACGGTTCGTTTCGGCGCGGTTATAGGCCTTAGCTCACTACCATTGCGTTAACCAGACACCTTCAGGCTTTCTTTTCCATATTAGCGTGGCGCCATACGGAAAATACCTTTTCTTACAATAGCATAGAATATCGCTCCCTTCGGGATTCCGCTGTGGAGCGGCAGAATTGCAGCGTCAGGCAGCGCGCAATTTCAAATAGGTGGAGGGCGAACTGCCGAGCATGCGGCGAAACATCGTGGTGAAGGCCGCGATGCTTTCGTAGCCGGCATCGAGCGCCACATTCGTCACGGGCTCACCGGCGGCCAACCGCGGCAGCGAGGCGAAGATGCAGGCCTGCTGCCGCCAGGTGACGAAGCTGACGCCGGTCTCGGCGCGAAACAGCCGGGTAAAGGAGCGGCGGCTCATGCCCAGTTCCCGCGCCCAGTCATCGATGCCGGCATTGGCGGCCGGCGATTTCAGGAAATGGTGGCAGAGGCGGCTCAGCCGCGCATCACCCGGGAAGGGCAAACCGAGCGGCCGCTCCGGCAATTGGCCGATCTCATCGAGCAGCAGTTCCATGATCAGCCGCTTGCGCCGCGGCGACAGCGGCTTTTCGTCCGAAAGCACCAGTTCCCCGATCAGACTGCCGGCAAGCGCGGTCACCTCCAGCACCCGCGGATCACGCGCGCCGATGACCGACGGATCGACATAGATGGAATGCATGTGCACTTCGCTGATCATCTCGCTGAAATGTTCGAGACCTGCTGGGATGAGCAGCCCGTGACCGGGTGGTATCATCCAGCGACCACGGGCGGTGCTGACCAGTACCACGCCACGTCTGGCGCACCAGAGTTGTGTCTTCGTATGACTGTGGGGCAGCCCCCGGAAGCCCGCGGGATAGACGCGGCCGAGCGCTGGGAGGGGCTCCTCGGTGTTTTCGATCCAGGAGAGGCTCGCAAAATGCTCGTTGTGGTCCTGGCTTTCCTGTCCGGTGTGATCGATTGTCCGCATTTGGCCCATTCTCGAAAGGATACGACCAGAACACAAAAGCAGGCCAAGCGCAAGCAATGTAGAAACGATAAACACCAGCAGGACGCGATCCGGACGGCAAGGACGACAGCATGACGACGATATCATCGGCCAGCGGCATCGGCGCGGAAAAGACGGCCGTTTCCGTCATCGTAGCCGTCAGTTTCTGCCATATGCTGAACGATATCATGCAGTCGCTGCTGACTTCGCTTTACCCTCTTCTGAAAGAGAATTACGCCCTCGATTTCGTGCAGATCGGGCTTCTCACCTTCGCGTTTCAGGTCACCGCTTCGCTGTTGCAGCCGGCTGTCGGCGTCGTCACCGATCGCTGGCCGATGCCTTTCTCGCTGCCGGTGGCGATGCTCTCCACCTGCACGGGGCTGATCACGCTCGCCAACGCCAATCATTTTTACGTCCTCGTCGCCGGCGCCTGTCTGATCGGCATCGGCTCGGCCATCTTCCATCCCGAGGCATCGCGCGTCGCGCGGCTTGCTTCCGGCGGCCGGCATGGCCTTGCCCAGTCGCTGTTTCAGGTGGGCGGCAATACCGGTACGGCGATCGGGCCGCTGCTCGCAGCCTTCATCGTCATCCCGCGTGGTCAGGAGAGCCTCAGCTGGTTCTCCATCATCGCGCTCACCGGATTCATGGTGCTGTCCGGTGTCAGCGTCTGGTACACGCGCCACCGTCGCAGTTCCGCCGGCCGCAAGGCCGCCAGCCGCACCCTGCCCCTGCCGCGCAATCAGGTGATCTGGACGCTGATCGTCCTCGTCATCCTGACCGCGACCAAGAACGCCTACCTCGCAAGCCTTTCGAGCTATTTCACCTTCTTCACCATCGAGAAGTTCGACCTCGGCGTTCAGGATGCGCAGATGCTCCTGTTCCTGTTCCTTGGCGCGTCGGCGACCGGCGTGATCTTCGGCGGACCGATCGGCGACCGTTTTGGCGCGCGTTTCGTGATCTGGTTCTCGATTCTCGGCGTCATTCCGTTCGCTCTGATCCTGCCCTATGCCAACCTGTTCTGGACCGCAGCCCTCGTCATCCTGATCGGCTTCATCTTCTCCTCCGCCTTTTCTGCCATCGTGGTCTTCGCGCAGGAACTGGTGCCGGGCCGCGTCGGCCTGATCGCCGGCATGTTCTTCGGCTTTGCCTTCGGCTTCGGCGGCATCGGCGCCGCCGTGCTCGGCGTCATTGCCGATCACCGCGGCATATCGTTCGTTTACACGATCTGCTCCTACCTGCCGCTGCTCGGCCTGCTCACGATCTTCCTGCCGAAGCTCCCCCGCCACAGGTAGGCGAATAGCGTCACCCCTGCGACATTTCATGCTTCCGCCAGTCCAACCCATCCCCTTGTAAGTATTCATCAAGCATTGCGGGCTAAGGTTCTCTCCGGGGACTGTCGGGGTAACTTCAATGCGCAACACGTTTATTGCCGTTTCCGTCGCGCTTGGCGCGCCGTTCGCCGCCACGCCCGGGCAGGCGGAAACGCTCAACCTGTTGATCTGGGAATCCTATATCGACCAGAAGATCCTCGACCGCTGGACGCAGAATTCCGGCGTCGCAGTCCACCAGATCTACTATGACAGCGGCGATGCACGCGACGAAGTGCTGTCCGATCCCAACAGCAACATTGATCTTGTCGTCGTTGGTGAGAACGGTGCTGATCTCTTCGGAAAACGCGGCATCCTGGAGCCGCTGACGGAAAAGAACGTGCCTTCTCTGAAGGACTATAAACCGGAGTGGACCTCGCGCTGCGCCGGCTATGCCATACCCTATCTGTGGGGAACGATGGGCATCGCCTACCGCTCCGATAAGATCAGCACGGCGCCCACCTCCTGGAACGACCTGATGTCGCCTGCGCCGGAGCTTAAAAAACACATCGCCATGTATGACGACCACAACGAAGCGTTCATCGCGCCGCTGGTGCTGCTTGGCAAGTCGATCAACGCCAACGACAACGAGACGCTGAAGCAAGCCTTCGAGTTGATGAAGAAACAGGCGCCCTTCGTGCTGACCTATGACTATGTCATCACCTCGATCCAGAATCCCGATATCGGTAAGGACATCTACATGGCGATCGCCTATAGCGGCGATCAGCATGTGCTCAACGACAAGGCGGGAACACCCGGCGTCTGGCGTTACGCGGTACCGAGGGAAGGTACGTTCTCATGGCTCGACTGCATAGCCGTGACGACAGCCTCGCCCCGCAAGCAACTCGCCCTGCAGTTGCTCGACTTCATCGGCTCGCCGGAAAGCGCCGCAGCCAACGCCGAGGCGCTGACCATGCCGACGGCAAGTGAAGCGGCACTGAACCTCATTCCGGCCGAGATGCGGTCGAATACGGAAATCTATCCGCCCGCCGAAATTCTGGCCAAGAGCCAGTATCAGAAGGAACTGTCCGTCCAGTCGATCCAGACCCGTCGACGCATCATCAGCTCGATGGCAAATTTCCAGTGACACTCGGCAAACGCGCGTTTTTCCTGATTTTTCCGGTTGTCCTGACGGGGTACCTGCTCGCAGCGCTGTCTGTCTACATCGCGCAGAGCCATTCGATGCTCTCGCTTGAGCGCGCGCGACTGTCGCAACAACTCGACCATATCGCGGCGCTGTTCCGCCACGATGTCAATCAGAGCCGGAGTTTTCTCTATTCACTTCTCGAAGGCAATGCGGTGCGGCTGTTCGTCTCCGAAACCGATGAGGATTACCGCAACAACGCGCTTGGGCTCAGGCTGCAGCAGAGCATCCGCTCGCTCTCCGATGATCCGAAGAAATTCATTTCCTTCGCCATCCTCAATCCGGATCTGACGCCGGGCTACTATTTCGAAAACAGCGACGATCCCTTTGCCGAAATCGGCGAAGCACAGTTTGCGCTGGGACGCCGGCTCACCGGTGGCAGCCAGCTCAGGGACTGGGCCTACCTTCATGAGGGGCAGACACGCCCGCTGATCGTCTATTCGGAATTTATCGACCCCGTCACCTTCGGCCGGCCGCTGCCCAGCGCCAAGAAAAGCGCGCTTCTTGTCCAGGTGGCCCTCGAGCCGACCCAGTTTCTCTCCATGCTACGCCAGTTGCAGGACGAGTATCAAACCGTCATCGACTTCGACAGCGTGCCGCGGCCATCCCTGCCAAACGAACTTTCCGCATCGGTAAGACTGGCGCCGTCACTCTTTGCCTCGCTGGCAGTTCCGCCGTCTCACGATGCAGGCAACGTGGAGCGGCTGAAGCTGCTCCTCGGCCTCGGCGCGCTGGCCATGAGTCTCGTGTCCGTCGGTCTGATGATTGTCCTTATCCGCCGCTTCATCACCAATCCGATCGCCGCGCTCGACCGGCAGGTCACTGCGGTGATGACCGGCAAGAACGACGGCATTACGCAAATCGACGCCGCCGGGGAAATCGGTCGACTGACCGGAAACATCAAGCAATTGCACGATCAGTCCCAACGCGCATTGCACCTCGTTCAGCATACGTCGTGGACGGATACGCTGACAGGCATCAGCAACCGCGGCCATTTCAACACGCTGGCTGCAAAGGTCGTCCACAAGGTCACGACGCAGGGCGGTCACTGCAGCCTGCTCTTCATCGACATCGACAACTTCAAGTTCGTCAATGACAAATACGGCCACGAGGTCGGCGACGAACTTCTGAAGGTGCTGGCGCTCAGGATCGAACGTGTCGTCGGCGAAATCATCGCACGACGATCCCTGCCGCCGGTGGTCTTTGCGCGTCTTTCGGGCGACGAATTCGCGGTTCTCGTGCAGTCGGCATCCGGGGACGGCACGATCCGCGAAATGTGTGCCTGCATCCTGGGCCTGTTTTCGGACGGCTTCGAAGTGCACGGCAAACATTACCCGGTCACCGCCAGCATCGGCGTTGCCATCTGTCCGACGGACGCAACGAACCTGGCCGAGCTGATCTCCAATGCGGATGCGGCCATGTACCAGGCCAAGACAAACGGCAAGAACCGTTCCTCGCGCTTCTCCCGTGCGCTGCAGGACAAACGCGACCGGATCCGCCATATTCAGGAAGAGCTGCGGCTGGTCGATCCGGACGAGCAGTTCCACCTCGTCTACATGCCCATCATCGACGCGCGCGGCAAGGTGACCGGTTGCGAGGCATTGCTGCGCTGGATTTCCCCGACCCTCGGCAACATCACGCCGGACGAATTCGTGCCGATCGCCGAAAGCACCGGCCAGTTCACCAAGATCGACTGGTGGGTGATCAACCGGGCGATGTCGGAGCATCAGCATCTGAAGGCGTTGTTCGGGCCGGAGACGGTGCTTGCCATCAACATCTCGTCGGCGGAACTGCACTCGAAATCGATCGGCGAGTATTTCAGCGATTGCCTCGACCGGCACGGGCTCGACGCGCGCACCATCGAGATCGAGCTGACGGAAACCTACGCCGTCAAGCTCGGCGATCAGTTGCACCGGAACATCGAAAACCTGCGGGAGAAGGGCTTCCGCATCTCCATCGACGATTTCGGGGCCGGCTATACCTCGGTGCAGCAGATCATCGAATATACCGCCGACACGATCAAGCTCGATAGGGCGCTGGTGCAAAACCTTGCCAATCAGCAAACGCTGCCGGCCCTGAAGGCAATGGTCGCGCTCTGCCACGCGCGCAAGATGGCGGTGGTTGCCGAAGGCATCGACACCCACGAGAAGCTTGCGCTTTTGATCGCTGCCGGTTGCGACCATTTCCAGGGCTATCTCATCAGCAAGCCGCTGGCTTTGCCGGACCTGTCTAACTGGGCACTGAAGCAGGCAGCGGAAATCACCGGTCGCGATGTCAGCGGGGGCAGGCGCCGCGCGGGGTCCTCCAGCCTGCTGTGAACCGCCAGTGAAAAGCGCCTGTAGCACCGTGGCTCCCGATTTTGCCTTGACCTTCAGCTCCCCTCGCCTTAACCGCACCTCAACACTTCAGGCTGCGGAGTAGGCGATGAGAGTTCTGTTGATCGGGTCAGGTGGGCGCGAGCATGCGCTGGCATGGAAACTGGCGCAATCACCGTTGCTGACGGCCCTCTACGCCGCGCCCGGCAATCCCGGCATCGGCGAGGAAGCAACACTCGTCGATTTCGATATCGCCGACGACAGCGCCGTGCTCGCTTTCTGCCGCAGGGAATCGATCGACTTCGTCGTCGTCGGTCCGGAAGCGCCTTTGGTGGCGGGACTTGCCGATACGCTGCGCACGAGCGGCATCGCCGTCTTCGGACCCTCGGCGGCCGCAGCCCAGCTCGAGGGCTCCAAGGGTTTCACCAAGGACATCTGCGCCAAATACGGCATTCCGACCGGCGCTTATCAGCGCTTCACGTCTGCCGAGCCCGCCAGGGCCTATGTGCGCGTGCAGGGCGCACCGATCGTCATCAAGGCCGACGGGCTTGCCGCCGGCAAGGGTGTGACCGTGGCGATGACGCTGGACGAGGCGCTGGAGGCCGTCGACAGCTGCTTTGCCGGCACCTTCGGTGCCGCCGGTGCCGAGGTCGTGGTCGAGGCCTATCTCGATGGCGAGGAAGCGAGCTTCTTCTGCCTCTGCGACGGCAAGACCGCGCTGCCGCTTGCATCGGCGCAGGACCACAAGCGCGTCGGCGACGGCGACACCGGACCGAACACGGGCGGCATGGGTGCCTATTCGCCGGCGCCGGTGATGACGGCTCAGATGGTCGAGCGGACGATGCGCGAGATCATCGAGCCGACGATTGCCGGCATGGCCGACAGCGGCCAGCCCTTCACCGGCGTGCTGTTCGCCGGACTGATGATCACCGCCAAAGGCCCCGAACTGATCGAATACAATGTCCGCTTCGGTGATCCGGAATGCCAGGTGCTGATGATGCGGCTGAAGAGCGATCTTCTGCCGCTGCTCTATGCCGCCGCCACCGGGTCGCTGGCCAATGTCAGCGCGGACTGGCGCAACGAGGTGGCGCTGACGGTGGTGATGGCGTCGAAGGGCTATCCGGGCTCCTACGAGAAGAACACGCCGATTGGCAAGCTGCCGCCCGAAGACGCCGCGACCAAGGTCTTCCATGCCGGAACGGCGCTGAAGGACGGGCAGCTGGTGGCGACCGGTGGCCGCGTGCTGAACGTCACGGCCATGGGACCCAACGTCAGCGCAGCGCAATCGGCGGCCTACGCCGCTCTCGACCGGGTCGAATGGGAAAACGGCTTCTGCCGCCGCGACATCGGCTGGCGGGCGGTCAAGCGCGAAAAGGCCTGACAGCAGCGATCCCGCCCCGAAAATTCAAAAGACTCATTCAATTTTTACCAATTCTCCTGACGGGAACGTAACGGAGAATGAATAGTCTCCTCGCTACGGATTATCGAGGAGAATGCCGATGCGCACCCTGTTGTTCACAGTCGTCAGCCTGTTTGCCGCCGGTTCTGCCGCCGCGTCGTCGATCGAAGCGGTAACGACCGGACAGGATGCCAACACCAGCATCTCGCAAATATCCTGCGCGCATTGCCCGCCGCCGGTGATCGAGAAGAAGACCGGCTATGTCGTTCCCGACGTCGCCCCCGGCACGGAGCGGGTTGAAGTAAAGCAAATCAATGGCGAGATGAAGCTGGTGCGCACCGAGGCGTGGCTGGGCGGCTCGCCGGTGGTCTTCATCACCAAGGCTTCTGAGGAAGCCGTCAAGGCGGCGCAGGCCGAAATGCAGCCGACCGAGCATCTGGCGGACGCTGCAACGGCCAATCCGCTGCCGGCAGAGGAAACGGCCGCTCTAACCGTCATCGACGGCACCGTAAAGACCAGTGCGGTCTCCGCCGCGTCGATGGCCGGTATGGCCGCGGTAACGCCGCAAGACGGCCGTTCACAAGAAGTTGATCTGGAAAACTTCCAACTTCGGCTAAAATAATCCGGGAGTTCCCTGTCCCTGCCCTCGCCAGCCACGCTGAAAAGGCTGATCGGGCATTTCGCCTTCCAAGGCGAGAAATTGCGCCCCTGAGAGAAGCAGGGGCGTAATTTTTTGCGCCGCAAGAAGGTGGCATTGGTGCGGCCGCATAGGGTTTTCTTAAGCAAGTTCAGACTAATTTAGTCCTGGAAATGAATTTCCGGTGGCCGCGGATCGCGGCCTGCCCTTGCCCCTGCCCGTTTAAAATAGAGCCGGCAATCCCTTGTCTGCCGGTGTCTGGATCGTGTGAAACACCATGAAGAATCTCAGGATTTCGCGGCAACTGCTGTTGCTGGTCACCGGACTGTTCGTTGCTTTCGCGGCCGCCGTCTATTTTCAGATATCCGCATCGAGCGAAGCGCTTTACAACGCCCGCTACGACACGCTGCGCACCCAGGTGCAGTCGGCCGTCTCCGTACTCAAGGCTTTCCATGAACGGGAAGCAGCCGGCGAACTGACCCGTGACGAGGCACAGGCACAGGCGTTCAAAACCTTGACAGCGATGAAATTCGATCCGGACGGATATTTCTTCGGCTACGACTACGACGTCGTCATGAAATTCCATCCTGACGCTCGAAAGGTTGGCAAGAGCGCCAAGGGCGTTGCCGATCCGAAGGGCTACAAGTTCCGCGACGAACTGGTTCGGCTTGGGCGCGCCGGCGGCGGGCAGACAAACTTCTATGCCAGCAAGCCCGGCGAGCCAGACGATGCCTTCTTCCGCAAGAGCGGCTATGCCCTGGCCTTCGAGCCCTGGCAGGTGGTCGTCGTCACGGGCCTTTACATCGATGACCTCGACGCGCAGGTTAGCGCCACCATCTGGAAGGCCCTGTCGATCGGCCTGCTTGTTTTCGGGTTCGGCATTGCCGCTGCCTGGTCCGTCATCCGCGGCATCACCAGGCCGTTGCAGGCGATCCACACGGCGCTCCAGGCGGTTGCCGACGAGAATGTCACGATCGATATCCCGCACACGAGCCTACGCAACGAAGTCGGCCTGATGGCAACGGCGACGCAATCGCTGCAGCTGAAGGTGCGCGAACGGCATGAGATGGCCCGCCGCCAGGCCGAGCAGCAGGCCGAAATCAACGCCGAGCGCCAGCACAATCTCGACCTTCAGCGTGAAGAGGCGGAACTGCAGGCGCATGTGGTGGCAACGATCGGCGAGGCGATGGAGGTTCTGGCGACCGGCGACCTGACCATCCGCTGCGGCGATCTCGGCCCCGGCTATTCGACGCTGCGCGAACACTTCAACAATGCGCTGGCGCGGCTCGAGGCGGCCATGTCCAAGGTCAACGGCAAGGGTGCCGACATCGGTGGCAGCAAGGAGGAAATCCGCAACGCTTCTCTGGAACTCGCCCGCCGCACCGAGCAGCAGGCTGCCAATTTGGAAGAAACCGTCGCCGCCGTCGACGAGCTGTCCGCCTCGGTGCGCCACACGGCCGAAGGGGCAAGCGAAGCAAGCAAGCGGGTGCAGGCCGTCAGCGTCGACGCGTCGCGCAGCGACGCCATCGTCTCGCAGGCGATCGAAGCCATGAGCGGCATCGAAAAATCCTCCGACGAGATTTCCAAGATCATCGGCGTGATCGACGAGATCGCCTTCCAGACCAACCTGCTTGCGCTGAACGCCGGTGTCGAGGCGGCGCGCGCCGGGGAGTCCGGCAAGGGCTTCGCCGTCGTGGCGCAGGAGGTGCGCGAACTGGCGCAACGCTCCGCCGCAGCCGCCAAGGAGATCAAGGAACAGATTTCCCGCTCCTCCGATCAAGTGGTCAACGGGGTCAAGCTGGTCGGCGAGGCAGGGGAAGCGCTGAAGCGGATTTCCAGCCAGATTGCGGCGGCCAACGAGATCGTCGCCAAGATCGCCTATAGCGCCAGGGAACAGGACTCAACGCTGCGCAGCATCAACGGCTCGATGAACCAGCTCGACGTCGCCACGCAGCAGAACGCCGCCATGGCGGAAGAGACGACGGCGTCGGCCCAGGTGCTGGCCGACGACACGGAAGAGCTCCTGAACCTCATCCGGGGATTCCGCATCTCCGACCGGGGCGCACCCACCGAGACCAACCGGCAGCCCCAATGGCGCAAGGCGGGCTGATCCGAACCGCTGACCAATACCGGAAGGCAGCACCCTCGGGCGCTGCCTTTTTCTTTCGTGCAGTTCGCAAGCGATCAGACGGTAGAGCCCAAGACTTCGACGAGGGCGTCGATATCGCGGCCGGAAAACACCTGGATGCCGTGCGCCTTGAGAAGCGCTGCCGTGACGCCCTCGCCCGGCCGGCGGCGGCCGGAAAAGCTGCCGTCATAGATGAACCCCGAGCCGCAGGATGGGCTGCCGTCGATCAGGAGCGCATAGGCGCAGCCGGTCTCGAGTGCCACGGCCAGAGCATTTTCGGCCGCCTGCCGGAACTCAGCCGTGACGTCGTCGCCATTGCTCTCCAGCACGCGAGCGCCTCCGGAGAGCACCTCGGCCGCGGATTTTCCGGTTCGATTTCCGCAGGCAGCCGCGGTACCGGCATGCCCGCCGACATTTCCGGACAGATAGTCACCAGCCGCCCTTCCGCGCGCCAGCGATCGAGTGCCGGATGCGTGAGTGGCCCGCCCGTCATAGCGGACGGCATGACCCATGAGACAGGCACTGACGAGGATTCTTGCCCCCATCGGCCATTTCCTTAGCCGCTGATCTTCGAGAAGTCGGCCACCGTGCCGGTCGCCGAGCGGATCAGGCCGAGCAGGGCCAGGCGGTTCGCCCGGATGGCTGGGTCTTCGTCGTTGACGAGAACGTCGTTGAAGAACCGATCGACCGGGCCGCGCAACTTCGACAGGGCTTCCATGGCCGAGCGGAAATCTTCGCCCGCGATGGCGGCAGCGGCCTCCTGCGATGCCTGAGTGACGGCGGCGTAAAGCGCCCTTTCCTGATCGAGCCTGAAGAGCGAGGGATCGACACTCGCTGCAACCGCGGTGCCCTTCTTTTCCTCGGCCGCCAGCAGCTGCGTGGCGCGCTTGGTGCCGGCAAGCAGGTTCTGGCCGTCTTCGGAGGTGATGAAGGCCGTCAGCGCCTCGACGCGGCGGGCGACCATCAGCAGGTCGTCGGCGTCGGGCGTCAGCACCGCATCGATCAGGTCGTAGCGGGCGCCCAGATCGCGCAGGTAGACTTTCAGGCGGTCGTGGAAGAAGGAGAGGAGGTCGATTTGAAGAGCATGAATGTCGGGTCCACTCATCCCAGCGGGATTTCCAAGCACCAGGATCGTTGCCTGCCTGAATGACTTCGCCAGCGGCAACCGCACCTTCCGCTCCAGCATGATGCGGATCACGCCCAGCGCGGCACGGCGTAACGCATAGGGATCCTTCGAGCCCGTTGGCTTTTCATCAATGGCCCAGAAGCCGACCAGCGTATCGAGCTTGTCGGCAAGCGCCACGGTGATGGCGACCTTGTCGTCCGGCGCGCGGTCGGAAGGCCCCTGCGGCTTGTAGTGATCCTCGATCGCTGCGGCGACGGAGGCATCGTCGCCCTGCAGTAGCGCGTATTTGCGACCCATGATGCCCTGAAGTTCGGGGAACTCGCCGACGGCCTCGGTGCGCAGGTCGGCCTTGGAGAGAACAACGGCACGGTCAACCAGTGCGGGATCGGCGCCGGTCACCTTCGCAAGTTCGGCGGCGAGCGATCGGATGCGCGCAACACGATCGCCTTGCGTGCCAAGCTTGGCATGGAACGTTACATTCAGCGCATCGAGCTTGGCCATGCGCTGGTCGAGCGGCTTTTTCAGGTCGAGCCCGAACTTTTCGGCCGAGACTTCCAGCGTTTGGAGGTCCGGGAGGTCGCCCTGGTCGCGGGTCCAGAAATGCCTGGCGTCCGACAGGCGGGCGCGCACGACCTTGCCGTTGCCGTGGACGATTTCCTTGCCGCCGTCCTTCGCCTCGATATTGGACACGAGGATGAACTTGTTCGACAGGGTTTCTCCACCAAGCACGCGGGTGACGAAGCATTTCTGGTTCGTCTTGATCGTCAGCCGGATGATTTCCGCGGGGATCGCCAGGTAGTCCTCCTCGAAGGCGCCCATCAGCACCCGCGGCCATTCGACGAGGCCGGAGACTTCTTCCAGCAGCCCTTCGTCCTCGACCAGCTCGAGGCCGTTCGCGAAGGCAATATCGCGGGCGTCGTGGAGGATGATATCCTTGCGCCGGTCGCCGTCGAGCACGACATAGGCCTTTTCCAGCTTCTCGATGTAATCGGCGAAGCGGCGGACGGTAATCGCTTCCGGCGCATGGAAGCGGTGGCCGTAGGTGATGTTGGAGGCGACGATGCCGTCAACCGCGAACGGGATGACGTGGGTTTCCTCGTGTTCCGGGCCGAACAGGCAGACGATGGATTGCAGCGGCCGTACCCAGCGCAGGGAGCCCGGCTTCGCCGAAGCGACGCCGGAGCGCATCGGATTACCCCAGGGAAAGTTGCGGATGATGCCGGGCATCACCTCGGCGATTATCTCTTCGGCGGGGCGGCCGGGCTTGACGATATGGGCGACGTAGAAGTCGCCCTTCTTCGGATCGCTGTGGACATGCGCCTGATCGATCGATGTCAGCCCCGCGCCGCGCAAAAAGCCTTCGATCGCCTTTTCGTTGGCATCGGTGCGCGGGCCCTTGCGCTCCTCGCGCACATCGGCCGAGCGGGTGTTCAAGCCGCGGATATCGAGCGTCAGCCGCCGCGGCGTCCAATATTCCCGCGCACCCTCATAGGTCAGACCCGCCTCGACCAGAGCATCGGTCAGAAGCTTCTTCAGGTCGCCGGCAGCCTTGCGCTGCATGCGAGCCGGGATTTCCTCGGAGCGGAGTTCAAGCAGAAGATCGGGCATGAGATGGATGCTTTTCTGAGGGATCGATGGACTGCGGGGGACTTAGCAAGCCCGGCAGCAAAAGTCATCCATTCAATGGCGGAAAAGTCAGCTGTCACGCGGCGGCGGCGTCTTGACATTGGCAGCCTACCACCCGCCTCCTCCGCCGCCACCTCCACCACCGCCGGAGAAGCCGCCGCCGCTGGAAAACCCCGAGGAGGAGCTCTTGGGTGGCGGTGGGAGCGATGAGGTCATTGTGTCAGCCATCGAGCCGGCGAAGCCGCCCATGCGGTCGCCGAAGGAACCGGCGCTGAAACTGTCACCGTGGTACCAGGCGGGCTGGTACCCGGCTGCGGCAGCGCCGGCTGCGGCGGTAAGCAGCCAGCGATCGAAGGTCTCCGACCAGGGTTTTTCGACGCCGAGGGCAACGGCGTAGGGTAGCAGTGTTTCGAAATGCTGCGGCGACATCTCCGGCGCGCCGGCCATATTCATCCGCTCCTTCTCTGCAAGCGTCAGATATTGGCGCAGGCCATCGATGCCGTCCATCATCCGGGCACCGAGCGGCGTCGGCGCGCCCATGAGAAGAAAGAACAGGAGATTGACGAGAACGATGCCGCCAACGGAAACCAGCAGCGGCAGTTGATGCGACGACACCGCCTCGAAGACGAGGAAAGCGAAGATGCCGGAAAACACCGAAACGGCGACGAAACCGATGAAGCCGAGCACAACAATCGAGACGATGCGCGCGGCAAGGCTCGCCTGCCTGCGGAAGGATTTGCCGAAACCGACGGCAAAGACCGAAACGAAGAAGGCGGCGGCAATCGGTACGATCACGAGGCCAATGTTTTCCTCATCAAGTTCGCCGAAAAGGAAGATAGCGAGAAGGAACAGGACCGACAGCACGACGCCGCCGACCACGTAGGCAGTATTGGCCTTGTAGTATTTGCCGCGATGCTCTCGCTCCATGGCGCTGCGGAAATCGGCACCGACCTTCTGCACGATCTTGCCGTTGGCCTTGTCGATCACCAGCTTGCCGCCCTGATCTTCAACGGCCTTCAGAAGCGCTGCCTCACCGGTCGGCAAGCGACCGGGCCTCGCCTTGCCGCTCCTGGTGATGACCAGCGAATTCTTCAGGTCCTCCAGGACGACATGGCCGCCGACGGCGAGGTTGAGTGCTGCGGCCGATAGCGCCGTCCAGCCCTCGCCGGAAAAGCCCCTGTTGTCGATGTAGTTGACCAGCGCCGGCGAGATGCCGTCCGGCGCGTCCCAGCGCGGCACCATCACCCCGCGGGCCGGATCGCGGCCGACCTTCAACCAGGCGTGGGAGTAATAGAGGACGACGATCACGAGCCCGGCGATGGCGATGATGGCGGCAAGATTGTCGCGGAACCACCAGAGCCTTTCCGTGGATGCCGATGGCCGCTCGATGCTGTCCTTCGGCATCTTGATGGCAATGGTCAGCCCCTCGCCCGGCTGCAGACGGCGCGTCGTGGTGAACATCAGTTCGTCGCCTTCCTCGACCGCGCGCGCATTCTTGTCGGCTGCGCCGTATCGGCCGGTGAAAACGTCGAGCGCCTGCGCCTTCACGCCGGACGGCAAGGTGACCCTTGCCGAGGCCTCTTCGATCGGAAAGGCCCAATCCGTGCCGGTGACGTTCCAGTAGAGTTCGTCGTGATCGTCGAAAAAGCGGATCTGGCGGGCCGTTTCGTAGGTGAACCGGAAGGTGTGTTCGCCGCGCGACAGTAAGACGTCGGCGTCACCGCTATAGATGCGGATGCCGCCCTTGATGCTTTCGGTGCGATAGGGCTCCGCATTGCCGTCGCGCTCGACCGAGATGAGCTTGAAATCGACCCTGGCGGTGCGGCCGCGGGCGTCGGTGAAGGTGAGCGGGAGATCACGATAGACGCCGCGCTTGATCCGGTCGCCCTCGACGACTGCGCTGATCGTCTCTGTGACCGTCAGCGTGCCATCCTGCGCCAGCCCGATATCCGAATGATAGGAGGTGAACATTTCCTCCGCCCGCACGGCACCGGCCAGGGCCAGAAACAGCCAGACGAGACCGAGCGCCGCGAGGAGACGTTTCATTCCTACCTCCGGCGGATGGCGATACGCCCGCTCACGGCCTGTCGCCTTCGAAATCGACGCCGAGCGAGGCGAGCTCATCCCAATAGCGCGGATAGGTTTTTGCCACACAGCCGGGATCGAGGATGGTGATGCCGTTGATCTTCAGCCCCGCCAGCGCAAAGCTCATGGCAATGCGGTGGTCGGCGAAGGTATCGATGTCGGCGGGCAGCGTCTGGCCGGCGAGCTTGGGGTCGGAAGCGACCAGCAGGTCATCGCCCTCCTCGATGCCGAGCCCCGGGCGGATGTTCGACAGGCCGGTGGACAGCGCCCGCACCCGGTCGCATTCCTTGACGCGCAAATTGGCAAGTCCGGTGAAGCGCACCGGTGTCTCGTTGAAGGCGGCAAGCACGGCGAGCGTCGGCACTGCGTCCTGCATCTGCGATCCGTCGATGATGGCCGGCATATGCGGGAAGCGGGCGATCACCTCGTAGGATTTTGCGTCGGGCTGCGAGAACGAGGCGGCAGCGACGCCGAGATCGATGCTGCCGCCGGTGAGCACTTCCGCCGCCCAGAGATAGGTGGCGGCAGAGGCGTCCGGCTCGATAATGTAGTCGGTGGCGCGATAGCCGGTCGGGGCGACCTGCCAGATGGACGGGCTGACTTGGCGGACCTCGGCGCCGAAGGCGTGCATGGCGGCAACGGTGAGGTCGATGTAACCGCGCGCGCCGATCTCTTCGCCGGCAAGTTCGATGTTGACCGGGCGCGTGCCGCCCGCGGCCGCCATCAACAAGGCAGAAACATACTGGCTGGACAGGCCGGCATCGATGGTGACGCGATCGGCGCCGAAATCGCCGCTGCCGGAAACCGTGACCGGCGGGCAGCCCGTTTCGGCCTCGACCGCCACACCGAGCGCGCGCAGCGCCGTGACCAGCGGCGCGATCGGCCGCTTGCGCATGTGCTGGTCGCCATCCACCACCACCGTGCCATCGACGAGCGCTGCCGCAGCCGTTAGGAAGCGGGTCGCAGTGCCGGCATTGCCGAGGAAAAGCGGCTTTTGAGCCGGCAACAGCCTGCCGGTACCGGTGACGACGAAGGTCGTGTCGTCCGGTTCGGAAATCGTGACGCCCATGGCGCGGAGCGCGTCTGCCATATAGCGGGTGTCATCGCTCTTCAGCGCACCGGTCAGCCGGCTCGTGCCCTTGGCAAGGCCAGCGAGCAGCAGGGCCCGGTTGGTGATCGACTTCGACCCGGGCGGGCTGACGCGGCCTTCAAGCGGATGGCCCGGCGGGAGGATGGTCAATTTCTGCTCAGCGTTGCTCATGCTCATGTCTCTTGATACCTGCGGCGCCGGGCCTTCCAGGCTTGCGCTCTATCGATTGCCGACTGCCGTCTACGACGGAATGGCGCTTGGCGATAGATCAAGACTTCACGACCGGCACGGCTCGGTCGGCTTCGTTGGCGATCTCGAAATACGCCGCCTTGGCGAAGCCGAAGGGGCCGGCGATGAAATTGGAGGGGAAGCTCTCGACCTTGACATTCAGGTCGCGGGCCGCGCCATTGTAATAGCGGCGGGCCATCTGCACTTCGCTTTCTATCTCCTCCAGCGACTGCTGCAGTTCGGCGAAATTCTGGTTGGCCTTGAGGTCGGGATAAGCTTCCGCCAGCGCGAAGAGCTTGCCGAGCGCCTGGCCGAGCATGCCTTCCGCGGCAGCCCGCCCGGCGACGTCGCCGGCGGGCACGGCCTGCGCCTTGCTGCGAAGCTCGACAACCTCCTGCAGCGTGCCCTTCTCATGGGCGGCATAGCCCTTGACCGTCTCGATCAGGTTCGGAATGAGATCGGCGCGACGCTTCAACTGCACGTCGATGCCGGACCACGCCTCTTCCTTTACCTGACGCGCCTTCACCAGGCCGTTGTAGATAAAGATCACGTACAGGATCACGACCGCAGCAATAGCAAGACCGATCATCGAGGTTTCCTTCCGCCGGACAGTTTTTCTGCAACTTAAGCATCGTGCGCCGCCGTTGGAAGACAATTTTCCACCGCCGCCTCTTCCGTCTTCTTTTCGCATTGCCATCGCGCCTGGCCTGTTCCGCCGGGAACCGCGCGACGGCGCCGTTTGGCCGATAGTTCCTCCATCAGATCAACGCCAGCCCGAAAAGAACGGCACCATGAAAACGCTCGCAACCTTCATCAACGTCATCGCCTTCTCGGCCTTGTTCGTCGCCTATGCGAGCGGCACTTCCGTGGAAAAGCCGACCGGCGTCCGCCGCGCCCTGCAGACCTATGCCGGCCAGCTTCCGACCGGCGCCTATCCGACCCTGAAGCCGGTCTGGAAGATCGGCGTCGATGCCAGCGACACGGTCTGAACTCTTTCCTACATCCGACCGAACGCGCCACATGTCCCCGTTGCGCGAGGCGACCATCGCGCGCTGACGATCGAAGTTGCCGTCTGGCGACTGCCCACCTTCACCGCGAAAGTTGAGTGTGGGATAGGGGGCCACCCCCGCAGGCAAGCCGGCGAAGGATCTAGCTATAACTGGTGATTGCGACCGGCCGGATAAAGCGTATCCTTATCGCATAATTTTCTAATACTCGGCCGACTTGGGCTGCCGCATGGGCCCAGGATGGCCGCCTCGAAACCTTACGGCGCAACGCCGGCAAAAGCGTCGCCAAACTGTTAATGAAGTGCGACTTGAACCATGACCATTCTCTTGATGATCACCCTCTCGGCACTGGTTCTCATCGGCGTGAGCCACATGGCGGCCAGTCGGGCAGAGATACTGGACCAGCGGCAGAAGAGCCTCGTGCCGGTGCGCATCCACACGGACAGGCGCTAAAGCATGTCGCGCAAAAGTGTGCAGCGGTTTTGCGCAAACGACATGCATTAAAACAAAGACCTAAAGCGCGACAAGCGAATCTGAAAGATTACTACGCGCTTTAGGCGCCGCCTCGGTCGAACCTAGGTGAGTTGTCTTAGGCCGCCCGGTCCGCCAGATTGACACCGCCCGCATCCGTCAGCAGAAACGCCTCGCCGCAGGCCTTGGCGAGCGTGCGCACGCGAAGGATATAGCTCTGGCGCTCGGTCACCGAGATCACGCCGCGCGCATCGAGCAGGTTGAAGACGTGGCTGGCCTTGATGCACTGGTCGTAGGCCGGAAAGACGCATTTGTGCAGCATCGCGTTGGCGCCGCTGTCGGGCGCACCGGCGGCGAGCAGGGCCAGGCACTCCTTTTCGGCGTCGACGAAATGCTGCTGCAGCATCGCGGTGTTGGCATATTCGAAATTGTGGCGTGAATATTCTTGCTCGGCCTGCAGGAACACGTCGCCGTAGCTGATCTTCTCGTCGCCTTCACGGCCGTTGAAGTTCAAGTCGTAGACGTTGTCGACGCCCTGGACATACATCGCAAGGCGTTCGAGGCCGTAGGTAAGCTCGCCCGAAACCGGCGAGCATTCGATGCCGCAGACCTGCTGGAAATAGGTGAACTGCGACACTTCCATGCCATCGCACCAGCATTCCCAGCCGAGCCCCCACGCGCCGAGCGTCGGGCTTTCCCAGTCATCTTCGACGAAGCGGATATCGTGCAGCAACGGATCCAGACCGATCGCCGCGAGCGAGCCGAGATAGAGTTCCTGCAGGTTTGATGGGTTTGGCTTCAGGATGACCTGGTACTGGTAATAATGCTGCAGGCGGTTGGGGTTTTCACCGTAGCGCCCATCGGTCGGGCGGCGCGACGGCTGGACGTAGGCCGCCCGCCAGGGCTTCGGCCCAAGGGCGCGCAACGTCGTTGCCGGGTGAAAGGTACCGGCGCCGACTTCCATGTCATAGGGCTGCAGGACCGCGCATCCCTTGTCCGCCCAGTAGTTGTGCAGCGTGAGGATCAGCGCCTGAAAGGAGCGCTTCGGGTTCATATGGTCCGGCAGGGCGGCGGTCGTCATGGCGTCAGTCCAGGTTGAAACGTGCTGGCCGTCTGGTGCCATGACGGGCGAAAGGGGTCAAGGGGCGGAGGAAGCGCAGGACGCAAAGGATAATCGTCGATGATCCTATATTCCCGCCTTCAAGAAAGGATTGATGACAGTGAGGCGCCCGTCAACGAGCAATCCATGCTGCATGTCTTCCGAAAAACACTGCGTCGATCCCGCTTGAAGCGCAACTGCAATCATCAGTGCATCGAAGATCGAAAAGTTGAACCGTGCGGCAAGATCAAGAGCCAATAAAATTGCATTCTCTGTCGAGAGGCATGATCGCCGTCGCGAGCGTGCTTATGTCGCCGATCGCACCTTGGATTTCCGTCCAATTCATGCCCAGTTTGCGCCGGGCAACATTGGCAAATTCATTCAATGCCTGAACGCTCAGAATAAAGGGCTCTGACAAAAGCTGCCATGCCCGGGCGGCACGCGGATCGTCGGTAAAAGCGTAGATCAGGACATTGGTGTCAAGCAGCGGCACGTTCACGCGCGTTTGCCTCGTCGCGATCAAATCTCCAGTCAGCGGGCAGGCGCTTGGCGAAGCCTTTATGCGCTCAAGCGCCCTTTCCCGGCTTTGATCGCGCCCGATCTCAAAATCACGTTCGCCGGCGATACGGACAGCAACCTCATCGCCTTCCTTCAGCTGAAGCGCTTCGACCACCGACGAGAGTAAATCATGGCGAATGGCGGCACCTCAAGGACGGCGAAATTACTCCGGCTTCTTCAGCCGGTATTCTCCCGTCACCGGGTCCTTGACCAGCGTGCCCTGGGTACCGGTTTCCTGCTGGCGGCGGACGTCCTGCTGGCGCCGGGCGAGTTTTTCGGCGTCGGCCACGAACTTGCGGTAGCCGATCCAGACGATGGCTGCAAACAGCAGCAGAAGAATTAGTTGCGGCATCGCTCCTCCCCCGTTTCCTTCAAGACGATCAAAGGCCGAAGCGGGCCCATAATGCTCTTTCTTCGGCCACCTCCGCAAGACCGGAAACGGCCGAAGCCGCGACGCGTTCGGCCATTCCGCCTGCCAAGGACGCACCGGGCTGGCGCCTGCCGAACAGCCCGCGCGACGCGGAAACGAGCTGCAACTCGGTTTTCTCGCCGAATCGCTTCTTCAATTCGCCGCGCATGTCGCCGAGACTGTCGACAAGACCGAGTTCCTGGCCGCGCTTGCCGGTCCAGAATAGGCCGGAGAAGATATCCGGCGTGTCGGCAAGCAGATGGCCGCGCCGCGCCTTGACCATGCCGATGAAAATATCGTGGATCTCGAGCTGCAGGCTCTTCAGATACTCGATTTCGTTTTCCTTTTCCGGCTGGAAGGGGTCGAGCATCGCCTTGTTGTTGCCGGCCGTATAGACGCGCCGCTCGACACCGATCTTCTTTAGAAGTTCCGGAAAGCCGAAGCCGCCGGAAACGACGCCGATGGACCCGACGATCGAAGTCGGGTCGGCAATGATCTCGTCGCCAGCCAGCGCGATCATGTAGCCGCCGGACGCTGCGACATCCTCGACGAAAATGATGACGCGCTTCCTCTTCTCTTCAGCGAGGTCGCGGATACGCTGGTAGATCAGCCGCGATTGCACTGGCGAGCCTCCAGGCGAATTGACCGAGATGGCGACGGCCGGTGCATCTTTCATCGAAAAGGCCCTGTCGAGCACCGGAGCAACCGAGGCAAGGTTGAGCGGCGGGCGAAACTGGCTGCCGCCGGCCATGATCGCACCGTGCAGCCTGACGACCGGTATCGTCCGCCCCTCCTTGCGAAAACGCCTCGGCAAAAGCCTTCTGAAAAATCGGGCCATCTCAACTCCCTGCATTCACTTTTCTGTTTTTCGTGATGGCATGTATGCATTGACAGGCCAAACGCAATGGCGCTGCCGCGAAAATCATCGCCGGCGGCGATAGGCGGCGCGACCGTTGTTCAGGTCATCGACGAAGGCGGAGAATTTGTGCGTGTCGTGCTCGTGCATGATCAGCGGCGCGCGCAGCGCCAGCCGGGCACGGCTCTGCTTGATGGCGGTGACGAGGATTCGCACCGCGTTTTCGCCCGTTCGCGGATGCAGGGCAGTGATCTCGATGCCGCCGAACCGGCGGCCGCAGGCGCAGATGATCTCGGCGATCGATTCCGGCCTGGCGATCAGCGACAGTTGCCCGCCGGGCTTCATGATGGCGCCCGCGGTGCGGATCCAGATGTCGAACAGGCCCTCGGTCATCGCATGCGCCTCGGCCTTCAGGGCATCGGGGGTCTTGCGGTCGGACGCATGATTGAATGGCGGATTCATGATGACGTGGTCGAACGTATCGTCGGCAAGACCGGCGGCGACACGCAACCGGCCGGTGAGCGCGACATCGGCCTCGAGTACGGAGACGCGGGAACTGAAGCGTTGATTTTCCGAAAGGGCGAGGCTCCTGCGGGCGAAGTCGGCCATCAGCGGCGAACGCTCGACCAGCAGCACCTCTGCATCCGCAAGACGCGAGGCAACTGCCATGCCTGCCGCTCCAGCACCTGCGCCGAGGTCGGCAATCCGGCACGGCTTGTCCGAAGCCACCAGCGAGGCAAGCAGCATCGCGTCCATGCCGGACCGGTGCCCTTGCCTCAGCGGCTGGATTACGTGGAATTGGCCGCGGTGGAAGCTGTCGACGGTTTCGGACTTGGCGGTCGTCATTGGTCGCGCAATTCCGCCCCCAGCCCGGCATCGATCAGGATCTGTCGCGCTTCATCCGCATCGTCGTCATCGACGAGAAAACGGCGGGGCAAGAGGCCGAGCGAGCCTTCGAGAATGCTCATGCCCTGATCGGCGATAAACCAGCCGATGCCTGCCTCCTTCATCAGGCTTTCGGCGAAAGAAAGGACGACGGCGTCGTTGGTGCGGATCAATTCCTTCATTCGTGATCGTTTTCCTGCCTTATTTGAGGAAGCGGGACAATTCGCCTCTTGCCGCCACAAGCCCCCCTTTCTATTGTCCGAACTGGAATTTGAACAGGAGTCCCTTGTGTTGGGCGTAGTGATACCGCTGGAAGACAGCAAAAACAAACAGGCATCCGTGAAGCCGCTCGTCGACCTGACGAAGGCGGACATGGAGCGCGTCAACCAGTTGATCCTGTCCAAGGCCGGCTCCGACGTCCAGATGATCCCGGAAGTGGCGAACCATCTGATTTCCTCGGGCGGCAAACGCCTGCGGCCGATGCTGACGCTCGCTTCCGCGTCGATGTTCGGCTTTACCGGCGATGCGCATGTGAAGCTCGCGACCTCGGTCGAATTCATGCACACGGCCACGCTTTTGCATGACGACGTGGTCGATGAAAGCGATCTGCGCCGGGGAAAATCGACGGCGCGGATGATCTGGGGCAACCAGGCGAGCGTTCTCGTCGGCGACTTCCTGCTCGGCCAGGCTTTCCGCATGATGGTCGATGTCGGCTCTCTGGAGGCGCTCGACGTGCTTTCGACGGCAGCTTCGGTGATCGCCGAGGGCGAGGTGCTGCAGCTTTCCGTCGCCAAGAACATGGAAACAACCGAGGACGACTATCTTTCGGTCATCCGCGCCAAGACGGCTGCACTGTTTGCCGCTGCCGCCGAAGTTGGCCCGATCGTCGCCAAGACCGACAAGGCGAGCCGCAATGCGCTGAAATCCTACGGCATGAATCTCGGCCTCGCCTTCCAGCTGGTGGATGACGTACTCGATTACGGCGGCAAGGCCGCCGATCTCGGCAAGAATGTCGGCGACGATTTCCGCGAAGGCAAGATCACCCTTCCGGTGATCCTCTCCTATCGGCGCGGTACGGCCGACGAGCGCAGCTTCTGGCGCGAGGCGATCGAGGGCGGCAAGAGCGACGACCATAACCTCGAAAAGGCCCTTGGCCTCATCACCCGCTATGGTGGCCTGAGCGATACGATCGCCAGGGCGCAGCACTATGGGACGATCGCCCGCGACGCGCTTGCGCCCTTGCCGCAGTCTCCGTGGAAGGCGGCGCTTCTCGAGGTGATCGATTTCTGCATCGAGCGGGTAAGCTGATCCGGGGATCCCGCCCGGAAACCTTCGAGGAAATTCTTGCCGCACCGCGCCAAAAAAGCCATGCTGTGCGTTCATGATAACATCGTTGCCACGTCACCGGCGCAACCGAAGGCGGTAGATCTTGACGGCAACCTGTCGAATTGCGTCTTGCCCAGCGCTCAAACCGATTCCGGTTTGCCGGGTTATACGCTAATGATTTGGGACTGATTCCGCGGGAATCCGGCGTCGGCGCCAAGGGGTGCCGACCGTAACGAAAGGCTTGTCATGCGGCAAAAACACTTTCTTCGCCTGCTCAGCGGCGCAGCGTTGCTGGCCCTGGCGTCGATTTCCGGCGCTTCCCAGAGCTTTGCCGAGGAAAAGGCCGCTGTGGAGGAAAGCAAGCCTTTCGACGTGGATTCGGTCAACAGCTTCTCGGGCGCGTTCCTCGCCGCCCGCACCGCCGATGTCGACCACGACCTCGATGTGGCGACGAGGCTCTACCGCACGGCGCTTGAATTCGAGCCGGACAATGTCGAGGTCAAGCAGCGCCTGATGATCACGCTTCTGATGAACGGCGAATTCGATGAAGGCGTGAAGCTTGCCGAAGAGCTGAAGTCCGACAGCTCCGTCGAGCGCATCACCACGATCGCCCGGGCCGTCGAGGCGATCCGCAAGCGCGAATACCGCCATGCCCAGAAAATCCTGAACTATGATGGACCGAACGATCTCGACCGGTTGATGAACGGCCTGCTGCTCGGCTGGGCGAAGGCCGGGGAAGGCAAACCGAAGGAGGCGATCGCGGGTATCAACGCCATGGAAGGGCCGGAATGGTTCAAGATCTTCAAATCCTACAACCAGGGTGCCATCGCGCTTGCTGCGGGCGATAAATCCACGGCCCGTTCGAAGCTGAACGACGCCGTGCTGGATCGCGAAGGCGGCGCCGCCGCGCCGGATACCTTCATGCGCGCCGTCGTTGCGCTGGCAAAGCTGGAAGCCCGCGACGGCAACAAGCGCAAGGCCCTCGACGCCGTGGCCGTGGGCGAAGGCTTCATCAACAACTATGCCCCGCTGAAGGCGCTGCGCAAGAGCATCGAAGACGGCAAGCCACAGCAACAACAGGTGCGCAGCGCCGCCCAGGGTGCCGCTGCCGTGCTCTTCTCTATCGGTGCCGCCCTCAACCGTGATGGCGCGGAAGACATCGTTTCGCTCTATCTGCAGACGGCCCGGGCGCTCGATCCGGAAAGCGCCGATATTCTCGTCATGCTCGGCGGCATTGCCGAAAATCTGAAGAAACCGGAACGGGCAATCGCGTTCTACAAGAGCGTTCCGGAAAATTCACCGATGCGCCGGCTTTCCGAAATGCAGCTCGGCTTGAGCCTCGCCTCGATCGGCAAGGTGGAGGAAGCCAAGAAGCACCTGAAGGCCTTGATCGATCTCGATCCGAAAGATGTGCGCAGCTACATCGCCTATGGCAGCGTCTTGTCCGATGCCAAGGATTACAAGGAGATGGGGCTGGTTTACGACCGCGCGGTGGAGGCGATCGGGCCGGTGCCGCAGCGCGGCGACTGGACGATCTTCTTCCAGCGCGGCATCGCCTATGAGCGCCAGAAAATCTGGGCCAAGGCCGAGCCGAGCTTCAAGAAGGCTCTTGAGCTCAATCCCGAACAGCCGCAGGTTCTCAACTATCTCGGCTATTCCTGGGTCGACATGAACATCAACCTCGAGGAAGGCCTCGGCATGATCCGCAAGGCGGTCGAGCTGAAGCCAGATGATGGCTACATCGTCGATTCCCTCGGCTGGGCGTACTACCGCATGAACCGCTTCGACGACGCCGTGACCGAACTCGAACGCGCCGCCGAGCTCATGGCGGGCGATGCAACGATCAACGATCATCTCGGCGACGCCTACTGGCGCGTCGGACGCAAGCTCGAAGCCGTGTTCCAGTGGAACCAGGCGCTCGCTCTGAAGCCGGAAGAGGCAGAGATTCCGAAGATCAAGGCAAAAATCGAAAAGGGCCTGCCGCCACTTGAGACCAAGGTCCCGGCGGCGGCGGAAACCCTGCCCGAGAAGGCCGCTCCGGACGTGGCAGCTGGCAAGAAGTCCTGATCCCGCCCTCTGATGACGACTGAAGACGGCATTCCCGTTTTTGCGCTGACGCGGCTGGCGCCGGCGAAGATCAACCTTGCCCTGCATGTCGTCGGCCAGAGGCCGGACGGCTATCATCTGCTCGAAAGCCTCGTGACGTTCGCCGATGCGGGAGACCGAATCGGCTTCTCCCGTTCGGCGGAAGACCGCTTCACCGTCTCTGGCCGGTTTTCCGCCGACCTGCCGCTGACGGGTGAAGGCGCGTCCGGCAATCTGGTGCTACGGGCGCGTGATCTCCTGCGGGCGCATCTGGTTGAGAGAGGCATGGCGGCAGGGCCGGTTCACCTACATGTCGAAAAGAACCTGCCTGTTGCTTCAGGCATAGGCGGCGGCTCGGCGGATGCGGCAGCAGCACTTGTCGGATTGCTGGAGCTGTGGGAAGCTCGTCTCGATCGCGGTCACCTGCAGGACATTGCGCTGAAGCTGGGCGCGGATGTGCCGATGTGCCTCGAAGGACGGCCGCTGATTGCCCGCGGCATCGGCGAACAGCTTGAGTGGCTGCCACTTCCGTCCTTTCCCGTCCTTCTCGTCAATCCGCTCAGTGCCGTATCGACGCCGGTGATTTTCCGGACGTTGACGAACAAGACCAATCCGCCGCTTGTTATCCCCCGTGGGGCGCTTTCTGGCAGCGACTGGATCGAGGCGCTGAAACACATGCGCAACGATCTTGAGCCTCCGGCGCGGCTCCTGGAACCAACCATCGGCGCCGTCTCGGACACGCTTCACGAGGCCGGCGCTGCTTTCGTGCGCATGTCTGGCTCCGGCGCCACCTGCTTCGGGCTGTTTGAAACGGCTGACGAAAGAGACGCGGCCGCTGCCGTTCTTTCAACGGATCACCCGAACTGGTACGTTCTTGCCTGCAACAGCGTCAATGGAGAGGAAGACCATTATGGCCGGCATTGACGAGACGAAACCCTTCGTTCCCCTCGGCATCGCGGTCCTGACCGTCTCCGATACCCGCACGCTCGCCGACGACCGCTCCGGCGACACGCTTGCCGCGCGTATCGCCGACGCCGGGCACCGGCTCGCGGCCCGCGCCATCGTCCCCGATGACAAGGAGAAGATTGCAGCCCAGGTCAAGGCCTGGACGCTCGCAGACGCGATCGATGTCGTCATCACCACGGGCGGCACGGGCTTTACCGGGCGCGACGTTACGCCGGAGGCGGTGGAACCGCTGTTCGAGAAGCGCATGGATGGGTTTTCCGCCGTCTTCCACCGCATCTCCTATGAGAAGATCGGCACCTCCACCATACAGTCTCGCGCAACCGGCGGCGTTGCCAATAGCACCTTCATCTTCGTGCTGCCGGGCTCGCCTGGCGCCTGCCGCGATGCCTGGGACGGCATCCTGAAGCAGCAGCTCGACTACCGGCACATGCCCTGCAATTTCGTCGAGATCATGCCGAGGCTCGACGAGCATCTGAAGCGCGGCTGAAGCCTCCGCCGCGACCTCTCTCATTCCTGTTCCATCCGGAACAGCGCCTGCGCGCGCGCCTCTATAAAACTCTCCTCATCGGCAACACGAATACTGTGGGAAGTATACGACGGCGCGGCCAAGGCCGCTCGGCAAGACCTTTTCAGCCTTTCATTTTCATCACGCGCGAGCAGGCCTGAAAGGGCCTGCTCTTTTTGCTGTATGAGGTTAAATGAGGACCTTATCGCCTAGCAATGGTCCGCGCCGGGACGATTGTCAATTGCGACCCAGGCCGGCACGAGTTCGCTGCCCAGGCGGCGCACCGCGCGGCCGGTTGCAAAATCGCTGAGCCGCATGCCGGATTTTGCGATCGCCGTCGCCTGTTGCCGCGATAGTAGGAAGCCCAGCTCCAGCGGCGCCGCGCGGGTGACGACGCGCTTCAGGAACGGCCGACGATGCAGCCGCGAAGGCGAAAAACGCGCTGGTGTCTTACTAAGAGACATATATTCGGCCACGTCATCGATCCAGCGGCCCGCTGGTCTCGCGCCCGCCTCCAAGAGCAACAGCCAGTCGCCCCGCGCGGAGCGCACGATGTCCTTCATGTCCCAGCTTGTGCAGAAGCGCGCGCCGGCGGCATCGGCGACACGGCTGGAACCGTCGCGCGAGCCGTGATCGAGGACGATCACGTCGCTTACCAGGCCTTCCACGGCACCTGCGACCAGCGCCGACAGCGTCTGCACCAGTTCAGCTTCGTTGTTGCGGGTTTCGATGATGATCGTCAGCATCGCCGTCCATAACCCATCGCACCGGCAATTTCCATAAACCCTTCGTTTTCCGGTGATTAACTTTTCATTCATGATGAATCCGCACCCAAACGAAGACAGACCTGGCCACACCGGGCGGGCTTCCCAGCACGCTTCGTCATTTTGTTCTTGTATTGTTCCGTTTTCTGGGTTAGGAAAATAATCAGAGCATAACGGATCGTCTGCAAGGACCATTCCCGGAGAGACCCATGAACGAGCTGTCTGAGATCAGGCAGGGCGCCCTTGCGCCCGGCAACACGGCTGATATGGCCGAGGCGATGATCGCCGGTTCCGGAATACGGATCGAGATCGATCGCCGGCGTGGCCGTGGCGCCGCCCTCAATACGTCGGGACGTTTCGAGCCTGTCTCCCGCGCTCTGGAAGATGACGGCTGGGAATCGCTGGGCGACCTGCCGGCCCTCCAGACCGAGGTTCAGGTCGAAAGGCCGCGCGCGATCATCAGCCGCAACGAATCCCCCGACCTTCCCTTCGATCGCTCAGTCAACCCGTACCGCGGATGCGAGCATGGCTGCATCTACTGCTTTGCCCGTCCGACCCACGCCTATATGGGCCTGTCGCCGGGGCTCGATTTCGAGACCAAGCTCTACGCCAAACCGGATGCGGCAAAGCTGCTTGAACGTGAACTGGCAAAACCCGGCTACCAGGTGCGCCCGATCGCCATCGGCACCAACACCGATCCCTACCAGCCGATCGAGAAGGAATGGCGGATCATGCGCCAGGTCCTCGAAGTGCTGAAGGCCTGCGAGCATCCGGTGATGATCGTCACAAAGTCGGCGATGGTCATGCGCGACATGGATCTTCTCGCACCGATGGCAGAGAAGGGACTGGCGAAGGTCGGCCTCTCGGTAACGACCCTTGACCGCAAGCTCGCTCGTCTGATGGAGCCACGCGCCTCGACGCCATCCAAGCGCCTGGAAGCTATCAAGGCGCTCTCGGAGGCGGGCATTCCATCAACGGTGATGATGGCGCCGGTCGTTCCGGCCCTGAACGACCACGAGATCGAGCGGGTGCTGGAATCAGGCAAAACCGCCGGTGCCAGCCATGCGAGCTACGTGCTTCTGCGCCTGCCGCTAGAGGTGAGCCCGTTGTTTCGCGACTGGCTGCTCAGGAACTATCCGGATCGCTACCGCCACGTCATGTCACTGGTGCGCTCGATGCGCGGCGGCAAGGACTACGATGCCGAATTCGGCAAGCGCATGAAGGGCGCCGGTCCTTATGCCTGGCAGATCGGCCGCCGTTTCGAACTGGCGGCCAAGCGGCTCGGACTGAACGTGGCAAAGCGCCCGCTGAACTGCGACCTGTTCGTTCCGCCGCTCGGCACCGGCGTCCAGCTGTCGCTGCTCTGACGTCTTCGTTCGGCGCACAACGAATGCCGGTCCTGCTTCTTGCCCCGGGGCTCGATCGGTCCATCCTCCGGCAGCCGCCTCTCTGCCGGAGGACTTGCAGGGAATCGGGCTTGTGTGCGAGTTTCGCCGCATGTCACGAAGCACACCGCCCGATTCCCCCTTTCTCTTCGAAACCATCGAAGGCCCCGATTTCAGCCTTGAGATGGGCGCGCGGCGCGATGGCCTGTGGCCGGTGGCCGGAACGGATGAGGCAGGGCGTGGACCGCTCGCCGGTCCCGTGGTTGCTGCGGCTGTGATCCTTGATCCGGCCAATATCCCCGAAGGGCTGAACGACAGCAAACAGCTTTCGATCACCCGTCGAGAGGAGCTGTTCGACATCATCCTTTCCTCATCCATCGTCTCGATCGCCTCTTCGGCTGCCGGCAGGATCGACGAAACGGATATACGCAAGGCAAGCCTCGATGCCATGCGCCGGGCCGTCCTCGGGCTCTCGTCGCGCCCTGCCCTGGTGCTCGCCGATGGTCGCGACGTGCCACCCGGGCTTCCTTGCCAAGGCAAGGCGGTCGTCAAGGGCGATGCGCGGTCGCTGTCGATCGCCGCCGCCTCGATCGTTGCCAAAGTGGCGCGCGACCGGATGATGATCCGGGCCGGTCTCGTCTTTCCCGCCTATGGTTTTGCCCTGCATGCTGGCTATGCCACCGTTCGTCACCGCAAGGCCCTCGACACCCATGGCCCCTGCCCGCTGCATCGCATGAGTTTTCGCCCGCTGCGGCAGGATGGAGAAGAGGCGCCTGACGACGACTTTGCCGCCTTCCCGTAGCCAATTGCCCTGCGAGGACGGACGTCGTGCGCCTGTTGCGGATTTTAGACACCCCTCATAAATCGCCGCGGAAAACTCTCAGCGAAGCGTTTCGGCTGTAACAAACCGGTGCTCGGCTGCGTTATAGAGTCCGTGCCTCTGGCTTGCGAATCACTTGGAGGGATCGGGATCTTGATCTTTGGCCTAATTATGCTGGCACTCACGGCCACGACGGATGCGTCGCTCACTGCGCCGCCGACTGCAGACGCGCTCCAGGCCGACCTGCAGACGGCCTATCCTTGCAAGGAAATCGACGGCCGCAAGGTCTGGAAGGGTGGCCTCGCCTATTATATCCAGTCCTATGTCTATGACGGCCAAACGGCTGGCGACGCAACCGACGTTGCCACGGACGCCGTCCTGCCGACTGACAATTCGCCGGAAACCATGCAAGAATTTGAAGAGGCCTGCCTGACGCTCGCGCCAATGGCAATCAAGGGCGAATAAAGCGCCGTTCTGCTTTTTGCCCTGCGGTTTTGCGAGTTGGTGTATGCCATCGATCTATGGAACGTCCCGGTACACCAGATGCGCAAAGTCGGCATTTTTGGCCGCAATCAGATCGCGCAGGGGTCTCGGCTTCAAATCCAGTTCATGCAGCGTGGTCGCGGTCGGCAGCGCCCAGCGAAACTCCAAATCGGAATTTCCGTCCCGAACGCGATGAATGATCTCGCTCTCATGGAATGGAAGGGGCCGTGACAGTTCCGCATCAAAGTAGAAACCGAGCTCATGGGCCTTCCGGCCATCCAATTCGAAAAAATTCTCGATGACGAAGCGCAGCCGTCCGACCGTTGCGGTGCACCCGAGTTCCTCATCGATCTCACGGGCCAAGGCTTCCTCGCTCGACTCGTCAAGTTCGACGCGGCCGCCGGGCAAGGACCAATATGGGTCGCCGACGGCGCGATGGACGAGAATGTGGTCTGTGGCCCAGATCAATGCGCCGGCTCTAAGCTGGAAGCGGGAGACGCCCGCGTCCATGACGATCATCTTTCGCGCTGTGTCATCCATGCGCCACGGCCTCCAGCTAAACTCTACGCCGACCAGGAACTCGCTTCTGAACGATACCACGAACACTGGGAGACGTTTTCGCATCGGCATCGCAGGGGCACGAACGCGCCGCTCTCCCCGCTCAACAAAAAAGGCCGGCGCGAGCCGACCTTCTTTCATTCTTCACTTAAGCAGCCGCTCAGTTGAGACGGGACTTCACGTCGCTGACAGCCTTGGCGAACAGGGTCGCCTGCGTTGAAGCATCGGACTTTGCGGTGATGACGCTTTCTGCAGCGGCAATGGCGATATCGACTGCGGTGGCGCGAACCGAATTGATCGCGTCGATTTCGGCCTGCTTGATCTTCTGCTCCGACAGAGCCGTGCGGCGAGCGACGAATTCGTCGGTCCTCTGCTTGGCTTCGGCCGTCAGCATTTCGGCTTCGCGCTGGGCGGCGGCAACGATGTTGGCCGCTTCCGCCTCGGCTTCCTTGCGCTTGCCCTGGTATTCGGCCAGCAGCGACTGGGCTTCGGCGCGCAGGCGCTTGGCTTCGCCGAGTTCATGGGTGATGCGCGCAGCGCGGTCGTCGAGCGACTTGGCGAGCTTGCCCGGCACCTTGAGGTAGACGACGAGTGCGAGGAAAAGCACAAGGCCGACGAAGGCCCAGAATGTGGCCAGTGAGGTCAAATCCATGATGCGCTCCTTACTTCGCCGATGCCTTGACCGCGGATGCGATCTCGGCCTTCGATACCTTGCCGCCGATCAGCTGCTCGATGACGGCGCTTGCCGTTTCCTCGGCGATCGAGCCGACATCGGCCAGCGCCTTCGCCTTGATATCGGCGATGCGGGCCTCAGCGGCGGAAATCTTGTCGTTCAGGCTGGTCTCGACCGCGGTGCGATCGGCGGCAGCCTTTGCCTTTGCGGCTTCGCGGGCGGTGGCGGCAATCACGTTGCCCTTGGCCCGGGCCGTTGCCAGTTCCTGCTCGTAGGCGGCCACGGCAGCGTCTGCCTCGGCCTTCGAGCGAGCGGCGTCGTCGAGATCGCGGGCGATCGTATCGTGGCGCGTTTCGAGAATGCTGCCGATGCGCGGCATGACGACCCTCGACATCAGAAGGTAGAAAAGACCGAAGCTGATCGCCAGCCAGAGAAGCTGCGATGCGAATGTCGAAGAATCGAAGGGCGGGAACACTCCCGAGCCATGTCCGCCTTCATGGGCTACACCAGTCTCGGTGTGAACCTCGCCGGCAGCGGCGTCGTGGGTCTCTGCGCCTTCGGTGGTGGTTGACTGGGCATAGGCCGCGGTCACAAACATGCTCACCTCCAGGTGCATTCAGAAAAGATGCGGGCCGCGGCCTAACCGCGACCCTGCCTTCAAGCCAATCTTAGACGGCGAAAAGGAGCAGCAGTGCTACGAGCAGCGAGAAGATGCCCAGAGCTTCCGTAACGGCGAAGCCGAATACGAGGCGGCCGAACTGGCTGTCGGCGGCAGACGGGTTGCGCAGAGCGCCGGACAGGTAGCTGCCAAAGATGTTGCCGAGGCCGAGAGCCGTGCCGGCCATGCCGAGGCAAGCGAGGCCTGCACCGATGAACTTTGCTGCTTCCGCTTCCATGATTTTCTCCTTCGAAATGGTTGTTGCGGCTGTGTTTGGCACCTTCACCGATGAAACTCGGGAAAGCCCACGACTTTATTCCTTAGTGGCCACCCGGATGCACTGCGTCGTTGAGGTACATGCATGTCAGCACCGCAAAGACATAGGCCTGGAGGAAGGCGACGAGGAATTCGAGGCCCGTAAGGGCAACGGTCATGATGAGCGGCAGAACCGCACCGCCAATACCCAGCGCGCCGAGCGTTCCGAGCGAGGCAACGAAGCCTGCGAACACCTTCAGCGTGATGTGGCCGGCCAGCATGTTCGCAAAGAGACGAACGGAGAGGCTGATCGGGCGGGAAAGGAAGGAGATGATTTCAATGGAGATCACGAGCGGCAGAAGAATGCCGGGTACGCCAGAGGGCACGAACACGTTGAGGAAGCCAAGGCCGTGCTTATAAAAACCGTAAACCAGAACCGTGCCGATAACGAAGATCGCAAGCGCAAAGGTCACGATGATCTGGCTGGTAATGGTGAAAAAGTAGGGAACCATGCCGAGCATGTTTGCCGTCAGAATGAACATGAACAGCGAAAACACCATCGGGAAGAATTTCATGCCGTGGGAGCCGGCGCCTTCGCGCAGCATCGAGGCGATGAATTCATAGGAAAGTTCGGAGACGGACTGCAGGCGCCCGGGAACCAGGCTGCGCGTCGACGTCGTGAAGTAAAGGAATCCGGCGGCAACAGCCAGGGTTGCGACCATGAAGAGCGACGCATTGGTAAAGGAGAAATCAATACCGCCAATTTCGATCGGAACGATCTTGTTGACCACAAACTGGTGTACCGGATCTACCTTATCGCCTGCCACAGCCGTTCTCTCTCGTTCTGGACCGCCGGATTGGCGGACATTTCTACCTTTGCGACGGCCGCTTACGCGCCATCACTCTTGTTCTCGCCGCTCTTGCCCACTCGGTCAGCGGGATGGGGCGCTGCCACCATGCCCGCCGAACGCAGGACGTTCAGCACACCGGCGCAGAAACCAAGGAGGAGAAGGATGATCATCCCCCACGGCCCTGTACCCGTAAAATGGTCCAAAAGATAGCCCAGAAGTGCACCGACGACGATGGCCGCCACAAATTCGCTCGAAAGCTTCACGGCGACCTGATAGCCCTTGCGGTTCTCCGCCGCTCGCGCCTCGTCCGCAGCATACTTCGGATCTTCCTTGCGCTTCTCCGACAGTTCCGAACCGAGGCGTTTCAGCCGATCTTCCAGACCCTCTTTCCGGTTGTCCGTCATGTGGCACCCTCCCTTTGCTTCCATTCGCGGCGATTAACCACGCGCTTGGTCACACAAGGGCCGGATTTGAAAGCCACGTTTCGGCCCGTTTTGAAGTCGGCCGCAACATAGTTTTAGGTGCCTCCATAGTCAAGGCACCAAAGACCCTTGTTAGGCCACAATATTATCACATAAAAACAATATCTTATACAATTTCCGAGAAGCTGTTGCGGGAATTCTGCGGGAATCGCTGCGCGCTTCTGCAGAGCGAGGAAGGCCGGCGCTTAGCCGGCCATTGCCAATCAAGCACGCTTTCAGCTCCATCCGCCGCCATACGTGCGGTAGAAGATATGCTTGCCGATCTTCGAGACCCGTTTCATCGTCGGCCCCCAGTCGGGCTTCACATAGGTCGCGTGGTAATGTGTGGCGGAGCCGACTTCGGGAAGCCAGATCTTGCCCGCAGTCACTGCCAGCGCGACCTCCTTGGCCGTCTGCCAGTGGGAGCGCGACCAGACGATATCGGGAATGCGGTCGCAAGCGAAGGAGAACTGACAGCGGTTGTACCAGCCCCTGTTCTGGTAGACGACGGCACAGATCGTATTCGGATAGGCCGGGTTGCGGACGCGATTGAGAATGACCTGGGCCACGGCCGCCTGGCCCTTGACCGTTTCGCCGCGGGATTCGAAATAGATGCCCGCGGTCAGGCATTTCTGCTCGGCTTCGGAAAACACCCAGGCCGGCAGCGGATTGGCCGCCCAGGCATGGTCTTCCCGCGAGATCTCGGGAATGAACCGGCCGCCGGTCTTGTCCTTTCGCAGGATGGAATCGAATGGCGATTGGCGCGCATAGTCCGGTTCCGGCGGCGCGTAGGCGGTCGCCAGCACGTCCGCCGCCTGATTGGTCACCAGGCTTGCCAGCATCGGCGACATGCCCGGTTCCTGCTTCGGTGCCTTCTTCTTGTAGAAGGCGGTGGCAATCTGGATCTCCTTGCCCTTGATGCTGGGCTTGGAGAACACCATGCGCTCCTCGCCATCGAACAGCGGCTCCGTCAGCAAACTGGTGCGCTGCAGGATCGAGCCTGCGGTAAAGTCCTTCGGTGGCGTCACCGGCGCCACGGCGACGATGCGACCCTTCTTGTCCTTGCGGTTCACCCGCTCCTCGTCCGTGCGCGGATCCGCCTGCTTCTCGGCCGCCGTCAGCGACACCTGGCCACCGCCCGGCATGGCGATCCCTGCCCCATCGGCGATTGCCCCCGTGGTGATCGGGTCGTTGAAAACCATCTCCACCTGGTGCAATGAGCCTGCGGGGGAGCGGGTCATGTACATCCGCCAGCGCTCGCCGCCGCGATTGATGCCGGAGAGAAAGGTTGCGAGATCGGAATGGCCAGAGACCGACGGGAAGCCGGCGAAAAGACTGATGCCGAGCATCAAGGGAGCGGTCCAGCGTGCGGGTGAAAACCGGGACTTCAGACTGTTACGCACCAACCGTACTCCACGCACCGGCAGACGCAGGGCTCCATCCGGCAAACCGATCCGGAACGCATTTCCCCACGCATGTGAATCGGACAAGCGGTGCCTTCGCGCGCAACGGCGCGTCTACCGCTTCAACATGCCTCGACAATGAAGCATTAACCTTGATGCTTGGTTAATGACGGCGGCGGAGAATTGGGAAATGAAGGCAAAACGCCTCCCGCGGTTGCCCGGCGGCGGAAGGCGTCTTGAGGCGATGCAGTCGGCTAGATGATAACGTGCGAGCCGAGTTCCACCACGCGGTTGGTCGGCAGGCGGAAATAATCGGACGGGTCGATTGCGGCGTTGGCGAGCGCTATGAACAGCCTGTCCTGCCAATGCGGCATGCCCGACTGCGCATCCGGCACCAGCTTGCGGCGGCCGAGATAGAAGGAGGTCGACATGATGTCGAACTTCAGGCCGGTCTTGCGGAAAAGGCCAAGCGCCTGCGAGACGTTCTGGGTTTCCATGAAGCCGAAATGCATTTCGAGCAGGCTGAAGCGCTCGGAAATGCTGCTGGCCGTCACGCGCTGGTCCTTCGGCACGATCGGCACGCTCGCCGTACGGATCGTCAGGATAAAGTTCTGTGCATGCAGGACGTGATTGTGCTTGATGTTGTGCAGGAGCGCCGCCGGTGTCGATTCCGGGTCGCTGGTCAGGAAGACGGCAGTGCCTGGCACGGAGACCGGCGCATGCTCGCTCTTGCGCTCGATGGATTTCACGAAGGACAGAAGCGGAATGTCGGTATGGCGCGTCTTGTCATGCAGGAGCTTCGTGCCCCGCTTCCACGTCCACATGACCAGGATGATGGCGGCGGCGATCGTCACCGGCACATAGCCGCCATCATGGACTTTCAGCATGTTGGCGCCAAAGAAGACCAATTCCAGGAATAAAAGCGGCAGAACGACAACCAGCGTCAGCGAAAGCGGCCAGTTCCAGCGGACACGCACGAACTCATAGGCAAGCAGGGTATCGACGACCATCGCCCCCGTCACGGAGATGCCGTAGGCCGTTGCCAGCGATTCGGACGATCCGAACATGAAGACAAGCAGCATGACGCCGAACATCAGTATCACGTTGACGTTGGGAAGATAGATCTGCCCGGTCTGGGTCTCCGAGGTATGAAAGATCGCCATGCGCGGCAAGAAGCCGAGATGGATCGCCTGCCGCGTCAGGGAGAATGCGCCGGTTATGACGGCCTGGGCCGCAATGATCGTCGCACAGGTGGCGAGAATAACGACCGGCAGCAGGGCCCATTCCGGGAACATCAGGTAAAAGGGATCCGACATTGCTTCCGGATGCTTCAGTACAAGAGCCCCCTGCCCCAGATAGTTTAGGGCGAGCGACGGGAAAACGAGCCCGATCCAGGCCCATTGTATCGGCTTGCGGCCAAAATGGCCGAGGTCCGCATAGAGCGCCTCGGCGCCGGTCACCGTCAGAAACACCGCTCCGAGCACGACAATACCGACGTAGCCGGCATGGACCAGGAAAAAGACGGCATAGTAGGGATTGAAGGCCGCAAGAATACCGAAGTCGTCACGAATGTGGCTGATCCCGGCAATGGCCAGAACCAGGAACCAAAGCGCCATGATCGGGCCGAAGAATTTCGAAACGGCGGCCGTTCCATGGGACTGGACCGCGAAAAGCCCAAGCAGGATAACGACGGAGATTGGAACGACATAGGGCGAAAATGTCGGCGTGACCAGTTTCAGCCCCTCGACCGCCGAAAGCACGGACAGGGCCGGCGCAATGATCGCATCGCCGATGAAAAGGGCGGCACCTGCAATGCCGAGAAAAAACAGGCGGTTCCCATGACTGCCGACATATTTCATCAGGAGCGCCAGCAGCGACAGCGTCCCGCCTTCGCCATTATTGTCAGCGCGCAGCAGGAACAGGACGTATTTCAGTGTGACGATGATCGTCAACGTCCAGATGACCAGCGAGATCAGGCCGATGATTTCAATGCGGGCCACCCCATCTGCGGCTACCGGACGCAGGGCTTCGCGGAAGGCATAAAGCGGGCTGGTGCCGATGTCACCGTAGACAACGCCGACCGAACCAAGCGCAAGAGCCAGAAGCTTCCGCAAATTCTTGTCGGCTGTTCCGTGGGTAGCTACAGAATGGGACATATGAGCTTTTCCGGCTTTTACAGCCAGCCTTTCCAGCGAAAGAAGTAGTACGGGACAATTGCGGAAATCACCATGGCGACGACAGCCATGGGATAACCGAAGGTCCATTTCAGTTCCGGCATGACATCGAAGTTCATGCCGTACAGCGAGGCAACCAGGGTCGGCGGCAGGAAGACCACCGCCGCAATCGAGAAAATCTTGATGATCGCGTTCTGCTCGACGTTGATGAGGCCGAGAGAGGCGTCGAGCAGGAAGGTAATGTTTCCCGAAATGAAGGAGGCGTGTTCCGACAGGGACTGGATATCGCGCGAAATGGCGCGGCAGAGTTCCGTGGCCTCCCTGTTTTCCTGCACGGATGGAACCGTATAGAGAAATGTCAGAACGCGCGAGAGTGAGGCAAGGCTGTCACGCGTCTTTGCCACCAGGCGATGGTGTGAGGCGACGTCCATCAGCTTGGCTTCGAGGTACTGCGGCGGGCGGCGCTGTCCGACGGGACGCTCGCCAAAGACCTGCAGTGACAAGGCATCGATTTTCGCAACCGCATTCTCGAGGATTTCCGCCGTGCGGTCGGTGATGGTTTCGAAGAGACGCGTCGCGAGAATTGTTCCCGTCGCGCAGCCGCCGGGGATGCGGTGCATCGCGGCCGTGAACAGGCCGAACGCCTTCGGCTCCTCGTAGCGGACCGTGACAAGCATTCCTCGCGTCAGGATGAAGGCGACGTCGGTCAATTCCGGACGGCTGGTGTCGGCCTTGTAGACAAGCGACGCGGTCATGAACACCGCATCCTCTGCCGTGTAGAGACGGCTGGAGGGTTCGATGTCCTTCATGTCCTCGCGGGTCGGCACCTCGATGCCGAGAAAGCTTTCGACCAGGAAATCCTCCGCCTTGTCCGGACGCAGCATGTCGATCCAGACGATATCGGCTGGCAGGGAAGCGGGAGGCTTCACCGCGCTGATCACGATGGCTTCCCCATTGTCGCGATAGGCAGTGATCATTCCGGCGCCCTTGCATGCGCGCCAGTAAAGCCGGCGCAACCGATGACCGCTCCGCCATGCGAACGGGCGGAAGCTACGGCCGTGTTGTGGCGAGCCGGACAATCCCCGCCGTATGACATCAAAGCTGCGCGCGGCATCTGGAAACTCTCGTCGTTTAGGCTCAATCGGTCATCACGGTCACGCGGAGCCCGACGGAGGGCAGCACCGCTGATGTTCATCCTTGCGGATGCGGGGAGGCATATGGAGCAAGGCAAATTCAAAATCAATGGAGAAAGTGGCAAAGTGCCACAATGTCGCCCAAAGACTTAACGACGCTATCCGATCGATTGTCACTTGTCACCGCGGAAGCGACGCATTTCCGAAATGCGCTGCGTGCATAACCGCGACGGGAGGGACGCGAACCGCTATTCGAAAACGATGCTCGGCATGGCCCGCGACGTATCGGCCTTCTGAGCGGAGATCTGATCCCATACTTTCCGGGCGATCTCGCGGTAAGCCCTGGTAATCTCGCTGTCCGGCTCGGAGACGACCACCGGCGTGCCGGCGTCGGAGGTTTCACGGATGCCGATCGTCAGCGGCACCTCGCCCAGGAACGGCACGCCGATGCGCTCGGCCTCCTTGCGGGCGCCGCCATGGCCGAAGATGTCGTAGCGGGCGCCGGTATCGGGCGCGATGAAATAGCTCATGTTCTCGACGATGCCGAACACCGGCACCTCGACCTTGCGGAACATCGCAAGCCCCTTGCGGGCATCGATCAGCGCCAGGTCCTGCGGTGTCGAGACGATGACGGCGCCGGCGAGCGGAACCTGCTGGGCCATGGTCAGTTGCGCGTCGCCGGTGCCTGGCGGCATGTCGACGACGAGCACGTCAAGATCGCCCCAGGCCACTTCGCGCAACATCTGCAGCAGTGCCGACTGGATCATCGGCCCGCGCCAGATCATTGCGACCTCCTCGTCGACGAGGAAGCCCATCGACATTACCTTCAGGCCGTAATTTTCCATCGGCCGGATCATCCGGCCTTCGATCTGCTGCGGACGGCCGGAAATCTTCAGGAGGCGCGGCATGGAGGGGCCGTAGATATCGGCATCGAGAATGCCGACGCGCAGGCCATTGGCCTTCAGCGCCAGCGCAAGGTTGACCGACGTCGTCGATTTGCCGACACCGCCCTTGCCGGATGCCACAGCGATGATCGCGCCGACGCCCGGGATGCCGGCCTTTGCCGGACCTGCAGGGCGCTGGCCGGGAGCCGCGGCGTGCGTATGCCCCGCATGGGAATGCCCGGCGTGGGACGGTGCTGAGGCGGGCCTCTGGACCGGCGCCGAGGATGGCGTCGCCTTCCTGTCGGCGGTCAACGCCACCATGGCGCCCTTGACGCCTGGAATTTCCTTGACCACCCGCTCGGCTGCGGCGCGCAGCGGATCGAGTTCGCGGGCGCGTTCGGCCGGTACGGTAATTGAGAAATAGACCTTGGAATCGGAGATGAAGACATCGGAGACAAGACCCATATCGACGATATTGCCGTCCATATCCGGACCGCGCACGCCCTTCAGCTTTTCGAGGACCTGTTCCTTGGTGACGTCTGCCATGTCATTCACTCCTGCCGCCGGCGCGGCTGGTTTGCCTGCTGCCTGTTTCAAAACGATGCGTGACATTTAGATAGTCGAGCGGGCGTGTTTCGCCAATGCGCCCGCACAGAAAAACAGGCTGCATAAGAAAGGCCGCTTCCGGCCTGTGGTGTCCGTACATCCGGGATCACCTTGGGCTGAAAGCGGCCTTGTCTCTCGCGACCTTCATGGGCGCAGTCTTATTATTGCAGTCCCCTCTGGACCTGCATCTTAGAAAGCAGGAACCGTGCCAGTTTCGGAAAGTCTTGAAATGCAACGGTTCCATTCGAATGTTGCTGCTTTGCAGCATCGGGGTCGCATAGTTATTGGGCAAATGCGCCGCGCTGCTGCCGGATTGCCGATTTTTAGGACAACCGCACTGCGGTTGCCGATATCCTGATCGAATTCGTGCCAGGCGTCGTGGCGCCCGGCGGCGCGGCAATCCCGCGAAGTCAGCTAATATAGCCTTTCTTCATCGCCTTGACGACGGCCTGGGTACGGTTGACGGCGTCCAGCTTCTTGCTGACATGGTTGAGGTAGTGATTGACTGTGTGCTCGGACAATCCGAGGATTCCAGCGATCTCGGAGCTGGTCTTACCCGCCGCCGTCCAGCTGAGGCATTGGATCTCTCGCTCCGACAGCGCGACGTTGGTATCCTTCCAGAACGAGCCGATCTCCGTCAGGCGGTTATAGACGTGAATGGCAATCATCTGCAGTTCCATCATCGCCGTCATCGGCAGATCGACGCGTTTTCCCATCCAGATGACGGTGGCACGGCTGCCATCGGCGTCATGCACCGGAAAGTAATTGGCCTGGAAGATGCCGTGCTCCCGCAGCAGGGCGATATATTCGTTCGTCTGCGCGGGTCGGCCGGCTTCCTTCTCCCACTCCTCAACCGTCAACTGGAACGGCGTCGTGGTCTCGCGCAAGCGACGGATACCCGTGGAGTGCTTGAGAACGGAGATACTGTCGTACTTGCCCATCAACTCAGCCGGCATGTTCGACAGGATGGCGGCGCTGGCAAGCTTTTCGGCATCGAAGGAGGGCACCATGCAGATGAGAAACGTCTTGAAGCCGAAAGCCTGAGTCGTTTTCTTCATGTAGCGGATTGCGTCGAACTGCGTTTCCAGCGCTGCAATCTCGGATGCGAAATCACCGCCGCGCGGCTGCTCTTTTTCCACCGATTCCGCCATCAGAGTGTCGCGCATTCGCAGTCTCCACCGCACCGTGGCGCGTCGTGTGCGCCGACCGGGCTTCCGCTTGCCCCGGGGAGCGACCCACTCACCATGCCGGTTTTCCTGCTGCTATCCATATGCAATTTCTCAGTTGATCAGTCCGGCGCGTATCGCCTTCGCCACAGTCTGTACACGGTTGACGGAATCCAGCTTGCGCGTTGCACGGCTCAAGTAATGATTGACGGTATATTCGGAAAGATCCAGGATTTTTGCCATTTCGGTGGTGGTCTTGCCCGCCGCCGCCCAGTGCAGGCATTCGATCTCGCGGCGCGACAAGCCAGCGGGCCTCCGGCTGCGGATTTCCCTTATCTCACTCAGGCGACCGAACAAATGAGACGCAATGAAGGTCAGTTCCTTCAATTCGCCGGCGTTTACCACCTCGCGATCGCCGCCGAAGCCCACGGCGCCGCATGTGCCGTGGACGTCGTGAACCGGGATGTAGACGCCACGCCCCAGATGGACGCGTTCGAACAGGTTAAGCACGGGATTGTCCTTGCCGTGGCAGCGCCTGTGCGACTCCAGCGCCGTGTCATAGGTGAAGGGGATCGTGCTGCGCCGCAACCGCTCGATCACGGGGCTGCTGGTCATCATGCTGGCAGCGTCATAGCTGCTCAGGAGATCCTTGGGCCAGTTGGTCATGACAATCGATTCAGCCAGCCTTCGACAGGACCGGGACGGGACAACCATGACAATGAAGCCATGAAATCCGTATACATCCGAGACCTGCACCAGCGCCTGACGGATATCGGCTTCCCGTGTCAAAGGCTCCGTAATCCGCGGAACGGCGGAACGCACGAGGGAGGACAGATGTCGGCTGAAATCGACCATTTTCACCTCCAGACGCACAGCCAATAGGTTCGACGTTCGCAAAGAAACCGTTCCGCTGCGCTGAGACCTTTTCGTTTCCCGGCAAGCCGCCGAAGCCATTTCGAGGCAGCGAATCGAATGTCAGCAGGCACCGAATCTGATAGTTGAACCTACAACTCCGCTTTCCCTGCGTCCAGCGGGTGTGCCTAATTTAACCGGAAAGGCAAATACAACCCTAACGCCCCGGCCCCAGACGAACTTCCACATCTTCGCTGATGGCCATCGCCGCCCGGCGAACGGCGTGGGCCCAGATCTCCAGTTGTTCCATTGTCACACGGTAAGCCGGCCCCGTTACAGAAATGCCGCCGACGAGATCGAAACGGGTATCGTGGATTGCAGCTGCAACACAGCGAATTTCCGTTTCATGTTCTTCACGGTCAAAGGCATAACCACGCAGTCGCGCCTCGTCCAGATCGCGTTTCAATGCGGCAACGGAAAGATGTGTATTGGCGGTAAAGCGATGAAAGGTGAGTTTGCCCAGCGTCTCGGCGAGACGGTCTTGCGGCAGCACGGACAGGGCCGCCTTGCCAAGACCGGTGCAATAGACGGGTGATGCATTACCGATCTGAGATCCCATCCGAACCGTCTGGCGGCTTTCGACCTTGTCGACATAGATGATTTCCGTGCCGCGCAGCACGCCCAGATGCACCGTCTCGCCGGTTTCCTCGTGCAGCTTGCTCAGATGCGGCGCGGCCACCGCCCTGAACTGGTTTTTCGACCACGACCGATAGGCGAATTTCAAGAGCCGCAGGCCCGGTTCGTAGCAGAGGTCCCGCCCCTGAATGAGAAGCCCCTCCTCGACCAGATGCGCCAGGTGGCGATGCAGCGTGCCGCGCGGCTGGTCCGACAAGGCGAGGATCTCGATGAAGCGAAGCGGCCTGTCCGAACTCACCACGATCTCGAGCACTGACAGAGCCTTGCCCAGCGTGCCCGTGCCGCTATTCTCAGTCCCTAGAGAGGAGTGCATTTCGCCAGTCATGATCCGTTTCGTTGCACCGGTTCACCGCCGACGCGATCTTGACAAGCGCTCGGCCGTGGCGCGATAATTCCAAATAGTAAGAGTCAGTTCCACATAATGGAACCGACTGGATGCAATTGCAAGCCGATTTTCGGGAAGCGTGCATCAGGGAGAGCAACATACAATGGCCTTGCCCGCCGCACAGTTTCCCGACCTTGAGGGTCGTGGCGTCCTCATCACCGGCGGCGGCTCGGGGATCGGCGCCGCCCTCGTCGAGGGCTTTGCCCGGCAAGGCGCGCGGGTGGCTTTCATCGACATTGCCGAAACGGCAAGCGACGCGCTCGTTGACCAACTCGCCCCGGTTGTCGCACATGCTCCGATATTCATCCGGGCCGATCTTCGGGATACACAGTCTCTCGCCTCTATTGTCGACAGCGCCGCTGAAGCGGTCGGTTCTCTCAGCGTCCTTATCAACAATGCCGCGCGCGATGATCGGCAATTGCTGGAGGAAGTGACAGAGGCAAGCTGGGATGAAAGCCTGGCCGTCAACCTGCGGCACGTTTTCTTCATGAGCCAGGCCGCAGTGCCGCACATGCGCCGGGCCGGCGGTGGATCGATCATCAATTTCTCCTCGATCGCCTTCATGCTCAACATGGGGGACATCCCGGCCTATGCGGCCGCCAAGGCCGGCATCATCGGTCTGACCAAGTCGCTTGCCGGCAAGCTCGGACCAGAGGACATCCGCGTCAACGCGGTGCTGCCTGGCATGGTGGTGACCGAGCGACAGAAGAAGCTGTGGCTGGACGACGCCGCGATTGCCGGCATGCTGGAAAAACAATGCCTGAAGCACACGCTCGTTGCGGAGGATATGGTGGGGCCCTGCCTCTATCTCGCCTCAGATTGTTCGGCGCGAATGACGGCACAGACGATGATCATTGACGGAGGCGTATTTTGATGACGGCAGCATCCTATGCCGCGGTGGACTGGGGGACATCGAGCTTCCGCCTGTGGATCGTCAGCGAGAGCGGCGAAGTCCTGGCCGAACGCCGCAGCGGCGAAGGCATGACAACGGCGGCAAAGACCGGCTTCTCTTCGATCCTCGAAACGCATCTCGCCGCCGTTTCGGCCCCGCCGCATCTGCCGGTGGTCATCTGCGGCATGGCCGGGGCACGCCAGGGCTGGGTCGAGGCGGGCTATCTCGATACCCCTGCGCCCTTGACCGGCATCGTCAAGGCGGCGGTCACGGTGACCGACGCCAATCGCGATATCCGCATTCTGCCCGGCCTGGCCCAGCGCAGCGAAGCGGCGCCCGACGTGATGCGCGGCGAGGAAACGCAATTGCTCGGCGCCCGGCTGGGAAGCGGCAGCCATCTCGTCTGCATGCCGGGCACGCACAGCAAGTGGGTGCGCATCACCGGCGGCATCGTCGACGGGTTCTCGACCTTCATGACGGGCGAGCTGTTCGACGTCATCTCCAAACATTCGATCCTCAGCCACGCGGTCGCGGATGGCGGCTCCTTTGATGTTGACGATCCCGTGTTTCTCGGCGCCGTCGCCAAAGCCGCGAAAAGCCCCGCCCTCGCCACTAATCTGGTGTTTGCCGTGCGCAGCGGCCAGTTGCTGCATGAACTGAGCGCGCAGGCTGCCAAGGCGCGGCTCTCCGGCACACTGATCGGCCTCGAAATCGCCGGCGCGCTCTCGACTGCCAAACCCGGCAGCGGCGTCTGCCTCGTCGCATCCGGTGCGCTTGCAGGCCTTTATCAATCCGCCCTGTCGGCCCTCGACCTCAAACCCGTGATCATCGATGCCGATGAAGCCGTTCGCCATGGCCTTGCCGCCGCGGCCAACGCCATCTGGCCCGCCTGAAGAAAGAGACATCATGCACCGCATCCCGTTCCCGCCGATGAAATATCCGCTGATCGCCATCCTGCGCGGTCTGAAGCCTGAGGAAACCGAAGGGGTGGTCGGCGCCCTGATCGAAGCGGGGTTCACCGCCATCGAGATTCCGCTCAACTCGCCCGAGCCGTTCCGGTCGATCGAGATCGCCGTGAAGATGGCGCCGGCGGGCTGCCTGATCGGCGCCGGCACGGTGCTGACGACCGAGCAGGTCGAGCGGCTCGACGGCGTCGGTGGCAGGCTGATGGTGAGCCCCAATGTTGAAACGGACGTGATCGCGCTGGCCGCCGCCCGCGGCATGGTCACCATGCCCGGCGTCTTCACCCCGACCGAAGCGCTTGCCGCCGCCCATGCCGGCGCAACCGGCCTCAAGTTCTTCCCTGCCAGCGTACTCGGTCCGTCGGGCATTTCGGCGATCCGCGCGGTGTTGCCACCGGAGCTTGAAATCGCCGCCGTCGGCGGTGTTTCGGAGGCCAATTTCGCCGACTATGCCAAGATCGGCGTGAAGAGCTTCGGCCTCGGCTCCAGCCTCTACAAGGCCGGCATGGACGCCGCCGAGGTCGGCAAGCGTGCGCGGGCGACGATCGCGGCCTATGATGCGGTCTACGGAGCGTGACCATGACCGAGACAATCCCGTTCGCCGGCAGCGTCCTCTGCGACGAGGCCTTGATGCTCGGAGAGGGCCCAACCTACGACCCTGCGACCGACACCGCCTGGTGGTTCGACATCAAGGGCCAGGCGCTCCACGAACTGCAGCTGGAAACCGGCCGCAAGGCGGTCCATGCGCTGCCGTTCCTCGGCAGCGCGCTCGCCGTCATCGATCCCGCGCGCCAGCTCATCGCATCCGACCAGGGCCTTTTCATCCGCGAGACGGCGAGTGGACGGCTCTCGCTTTTCACCACGCTGGAAGCGATCCCGACGAACCGCTCCAACGACGGTCGCGTGCATCCCTCCGGCTGCCTGTGGATCAGCACGATGGCCCGCGACGAATCCCCCGGCGCCGGCGCCTTCTACCATGTCGGCGGAACCACGGTGACGAGGCTCTATTCCGGCATCAGCATTCCCAACAGTATCTGCTTCTCCCCGGACGGAACGACCGCCTATTTCACCGATACTGCGGTCAATCACCTGATGCGGGTGAGCGTCGATCCGGCGACCGGCCTGCCGACAGGCGATCCCGTCGTAATCAGCGACGAGAACACGACGTCGGGCTGGGTGGACGGATCCGTCTGCGACGCGGACGGCCTGATCTGGAACGCCCGTTACGGCTCGGGCGCGGTGGACGTCTACAAGCCGGACGGAACCAAGGTGGCCCGTTATACGGTGCCGGCGACCCAGACCACCTGCCCGGCTTTCATCGGTCGTGCTGCCGACCGGCTGCTCGTCACCTCGGCTTTCCAGAACATGAGCGACGCGGCGCGCACCGCCGATGCGGATGCGGGCAAGACCTTCGAACTCGGCGTCCCGGTCAGGGGCCGTTTCGAGCCTGCTTTCCGGCTCTGACACGGCTGCCCCGAAGCTGTTTACACCCCGGGCGGCGGCGTTCGAGCCGTCCGGTCGTGAATGTCAGGATATTCCGGCAAGCTAGGCGGCAACCAGCCAAAGGACCGTTGCTTGCACCTGTCAAAACTCGCGCAAAAGTTCCATCAAGCGTTGCATATTTTTTAAGGAACCACTGAACGCCTTGAGCGTTTCTTTGATATCACCGGTGCGGCGGAAACGCTTTGGACCCCCGCGCCCTGATCGACAAAGAACGAAAAGGTAGGTTTGACATGACCAAGAAACTCGTAGCTTCCGTCGCCGCAGGCGCACTTTTTGCAGGCGTAACCGCTTTTGCGCCGCTCGGCTTCGCCCAGGACACCACCAAGCCGGCAACTGAACCGCAGGCAATGGAAACTCCGGCAACCGGCGAACAGCCGGCTGACGCGATGAAGAAGCCGCTGGACCAGGCAGCGCAGGCGCCCGCTGCCGGCTATCTGACCGAACAGGCTGAAGGCCAGATTTCGGCCAGTACCTATATCGGCCAGACGGTTTATAACGCTGCCGATGAGAGCATCGGCGAGATCAACGACGTGATCTTTACCCCGGACGGCTCGGTTGAGGCCGCTGTGATTGGCGTCGGCGGCTTCCTTGGCATAGGCGAAAAGAACGTCGCCGTGCCGCTCGAGACCATCGCGATCGCCGAAGTCCCGAATTCGGATGACCTGAAGCTGACCACGCAGGAAACTGCCGAAACGCTGAAGGCCGCACCGGAATTCAAGACCAGGGCGCAGAAGCTGGCCGAGCAGAATGCCAATGCGCCGGTCGACACGACCACCACGTCGTCCACGGCACCGGCAACGGACATGAAGCCGGCTGAAAAGCCTGCAACCAACAACTAACCGCTCTACGGCGGAAGGAAGAAACGGCGGCGCGAGAGCGCCGCCGTTTCTGCATTCAGAACAACATGCCGTAGCGCAGCCCGTCATAGATGCCGGCATGGATGTTGCGGCTGGCCACGGCATCGCCGACGCGCAGCAGATCGAATTGCCCTTCCCGGTTGCGTATCCGGATCGGGTTTTCCTGACGGATCAGCGCCTTGTAATCCACAGCGCCGAGATTGCGCGACATTGGCTTGAGCTCCAGATAGAGATCGGCCATCGGCAAAGTACCGTGCTCGACCACCACTTGGCCAACGCGTCGCTCGGCGAACGCTGCTTCGGAGAAATCCGAGCCAAGCACCGCAACCAGATGATTGCCTTCGCGGCGAACCGATTTCAGCCGCGTGTTGATCGTCACGCGGACATTCTTCTCGGCAAAGGCCTTGGCATAAGGCACATGGTTCATGCCGCCGATTTCCGGCGCAAACATGCGCTCCGGCGAGACGATTTCCAGTTCGGTGCCGGTCGCCGCGATCATCTCGGCCGCCGTCATCCCGGTGTGAGCGCCATTATCGTCATAGAGCAGCACCGGCCCCTCGGGCCTGATCGCACCGGCGATGATATCCCAACTGGAGACCACGAGGTCGTCACCGGCTTCGAGAACCGGATTCTGCGCAATGCCACCGGTCGCGACAACGACCAGGTCGGCGTTGCGTTCGAGGATATCGCTCGCCTCGGCAAAGACGTTGTAATGAATCGGAACGCCGAGCCGCTCGAGTTCGGACAGGCGCCAATCGACGATGCCTATCATTTCCCTGCGGCGAGGATTGCGTGCTGCAAGCAGAATTTGCCCGCCGGCCTCCCCGGTCGCCTCCAGAACTTCGACGGAATGCCCGCGTTCGGCAAGCACCCGCGCCGCTTCCAGCCCGGCCGGTCCCGCACCCACGACGACCGCCTTGCGGATGGGTCCGGTCGTCTTCGAGATCACGTGCGGAATGGTCGCCTCGCGGCCCGTCGCCGCATTGTGAATGCAGAGCGCCCCGCCGCCTTCATAGATCCGGTCGAGACAGTAGGTCGCGCCGACGCAGGGACGGATCTGGCCTTCGCGGCCTTCGATGATCTTCCTGACGATATGCGGATCGGCGATATGGGCGCGGGTCATGCCAACCATGTCGAGCTTGCCCTCGGCGATCGCATGCCGGGCCGTGGCGACGTCAGCGATGCGGGCGGCGTGAAAGACCGGGAATTTCGTCGCCGCGCGGACCTCGCCGGCGAAATCCAGATGCGGCGATGACGGCATGCCCTGGATAGGGATGACATTGGTCAGATGCGCGTCGTGATCGATATGGCCACGGATGATGTTGAGGAAATCGACCTTGCCGGATGCGACGAACCGTCTGGCGATCTCGATGCCTTCCTCCTTCGAGAGGCCGATATCCCACTGCTCGTCGCACACCATCCGGGTGCCGACGATGAAATCCGGGCCGACGGCCTTGCGCACCGCATCCAGCACCATGTTGGAAAAGCGCATCCGGTTTTCCAGCGAGCCGCCATATTCGTCGTCGCGGTGGTTGGTTGCGGGAGACCAGAAGCTGTCCAGCAGGTGGCCGTAAGCCTCAATTTCGATGCCATCGAGCCCCGCCGCCTGCATGCGCTGCGCGGCACTCGCATAGTCGCCGACGATGCGCTCGATGTCCCATTCCTCGATTTCCTTGGGAAAAGAGCGGTGCGCTGCTTCTCGAACGGCAGAGGCGCTGAGAACCGGCAGCCAGTCCCCCTTATTCCAGCCGGTGCGGCGACCGAGATGGGTGAGCTGGATCATCACGGCGGCGCCGTGCTCGTGACAGTCGTCGGCGATTTTCTTCAGCCAGGGGACGATCTCGTCGGAATAGGCGTAGAGATTGCCGAAGGCGGGCGGTGAGTCCTCCGAGACGATGGCCGAGCCCGCCGTCATCGTCAGCGCAATGCCGCCCTTGGCCTTTTCGACGTGATAAAGCCGGTAGCGGTCCTTCGGCATGCCGTCTTCGGAATAGGCCGGCTCATGCGCGGTCGACATGATCCGGTTTTTCAGCGTCAGATGCTTCAACTGGTACGGCTGGAGCAGCGGGTCTTTCGAAAGGGTCATGCTGTTTCCCTGGGAGGATCGATGCCGGCCTAATACCAGGCATCCGCCATGCTGTTCTTGCGTCGCTCGATATAGTCCGTCAGCGCCTCGTCTATTGCTACATCCAGAGGCGGCAGTTCGTATTCGGCCAGCGTCTTTTTCCACCGCTTGTTGGCGCGTGTCGCCATGTCGGTCGAACCGCCCTCCTCGCTCCATTTTTCGAACGGCTCGTTGTCCGAAAGGGCCGAATCCCAGAAGGCCGTCTGGTAGTTGCGCATCGTATGATCGCAGCCGAGGAAGTGGCTGCCGGGCCCGACCTGCAAAAAGGCATCCATGGCAAGCGTATTGTCGTCGACAACGACACCGGCGAGATAGGAATGCAGCGCGCCGCAGAAATCGGTGTCCATCATGAACTTCTCGTACGACATGGCCAGCAGCCCATCGAGAAAGCCGGCCGAATGCAGAATGAAATTGGCGCCGCAATGCACCGCCGACAGCATCGACATCACACCTTCCTGCATCGCTTGCGCATCCGGCCGCTTGGAGTTCGAGAAGTTGCCGGCGCAGCGCAACGGCAGCTTCAGCCGGCGCGCCAATTGCCCGATGACCATCGAGCCGATGGCGGGTTCCGGCGTGCCGAAGGTGGGCGAGCCCGAGCGCAACGACATGGAAGAAAGGAAATTGCCGAAAATGACCGGTGCACCCTTGCGCTCCAATTGCGTCAGCGCACAACCGGCCAGCGTCTCGGCATAGGATTGGGCGATCGCACCGGCATTGGTGACCGGCCCCATGGCACCGCCGAGAATGAATGGCACGATGACGGCGGCCTGGTTGGCGCGGGCATAGGCACGCAGGGACTTCGTCATCGTGCCGTCCCAGACGAGCGGCGAGTTGACGTTGACGTTGCCGAGAATCACGCAGTTCCTGTCGACGAAATCGCGGCCGAACACGAGGCGCGCCATGTCGATCGAATCCTCCGCCCGCTCTTCCGCCGTGATCGACCCCATGAAGGCCCGGTCGGAATATTTGATATGGCTGTAGACCATGTCGAGATGGCGCTTGTTGACCGGAATGTCGACCGGTTCGCAGATCGTGCCACCGGAATGATGCAGCCAGGGGCTCGACTGGGCGAGCTTGATGAAGTTGCGAAAATCCTCCAGCGTGCCGTAGCGGCGTCCCTTGTCCAGATCCATGACGAAGGGTGAGCCGTAGGCCGGGGAAAAGACGACGTTGCTGCCGCCGATCTCGACATTGTGCGCGGGGTTGCGCGCATGCTGGGTGAATTGCGCAGGCGCGGTCGAAACGATTTCGTTCAGCATGCCCGGCTCGAACCGGACGAGCACACCCTCGACCCTGGCCCCAGCTCGTTTCCAGTGATCGAGCGAGGCCGGATCGTCGCGAAACTCGATCCCGACCTCGGACAGGATCCGATCGGCGACGCGCTCGATCTTGGCGAGATTTTCCTCGCCCAGGATATCGTAGGTCGGGATGTTGCGGACGATGTAGGGAACGCCCGCGATCTTTGCGGTATTGTCACGCCGCGCGGGGCGCGCCGCGCGTGTGCGTCTTGCCGGTTCTGCGTCTGCCACAAGCGGTTCCATCCAATGCCTCCCATTGTCCCAGTCGAGGCTACTGGTGAAAAAGGCCATTGTAACGCTGGAAAAATTCAACACATGATATAAGCTGAATTTATGGAAACCTTGCGACGCCTGCTCCCCTCCGCGTCCAGCCTGATCGTCTTCGAGGCGGCTGGTCGCCACCAGAATTTCACCCGCGCCGCCCATGAGCTGGCGATGACGCAGGCTGCAGTCTCCTATGCCATCCGGGGGTTGGAGGAGCAGCTGGGCGTGCCGTTGTTCCACCGGGTCCACCGTGCCGTCCAACTGACGGAGGCGGGCGAGAAATTCCACGCCGACGTGTCGCTCGGGCTGTCACGGATTCAGAAGTCCGCCGAAGATATCCGTGCGAAGCGGCGCGAGAGCAATGTCACGCTGGCGGCGTCCACCGCCTTTGCCTCGATGTGGATGCTGCCGCGGCTGACCAAGCTGCGCGAAGACCTGCCGGAAATAGACCTGCGGATCCAGACCAGCGTGCGCGATCTCGATCTCGAGGAGGAGCCGATCCCCCTCGGCGTGCGCGGCGGCGGCGATCCCGCCAACTGGCCGCGCTATCACACGGCCCTGCTTGCCCCGGAAGTGATCAGCGCCGTAGCGTCGCCCGCGTTCGTCGAGGCTCACGGCATGCCGCAGCATCCCGCCGATCTATTGAAACACCCGTTGATCCATCTGGAGGAGCCGGTCCGGCGCGCCTATAGCTGGCAGGAATGGTTTGCCAGCGCGGGAGTGTCTTATCCTCCCCAGTCGCGGCGGCTGACACTCAACGACTATGTGCTTGTCATCCAGGCGGTGCTTGCCGGCGAAGGCATTGCGCTCGGCTGGAACCATCTGATCGAGCGGCAGGTCAGGTCCGGTGCGCTTGTTCCGGTCGGCAACCATGTGCTGAAGACGGATCTTTCGTTCTATGTGGTTTGGCCGCGTTCGCGCGAACTCAACCATCAGGCCCGGCGGGTGCGCGACTGGCTGCTTGCGGAAGGTCACCTTGAAATGCTGGCCGGCGAAGGCGACGGGCCTCAGATTGCGCGGGACAGCGCCGGCACTGCTTCCTGATATTTTTCCGCAAGATAACGGAGCGTTGTGACGGCGTCGGCGGGCTTTCCATAGAAATAGCCCTGCCCCATGCCGCAGCCCAGACCCTGCAGTTTCGACGCTTCGGATGCATTCTCGATGCCCTCGGCAACGACTTCGAGCTCCAGCCCGTCGCACATGGCGATGATCGCCTTGACGATGTGTTCCGACGCGCGATCTGCGACAATGCGCGACACAAAGGCGCGGTCGACCTTGACCTTGTCGAAAGCGAAATCGCGCAGCCGGCCGAGGCTGGATTGGCCGGTTCCGAAATCATCGAGCGATATGCGAACGCCGGCGGCCCTGAGTTCGGTCACGATCTTCTGCGCCACGTCGGCATCGGTCATGACGGCGGTTTCGGTGATTTCCAGTTCCAGGCGACGAGGATCGAGGCCGACGCGATTGATGATCGCCAGCACGTTGGCACTTGTCGACGGGTCCATCAGCTGCGCCGACGAGAGGTTGAACGAGAGGAAGAGCTCCTTCGGCCACTGCAGCGCCGTCTCGGCTGCCTTGCGCAGCAGCGTTTCGGAGAGGGCATCGATGAAGCCACGTTCCTCAGCGAGCGGCACGAAGACGGCCGGTGAAACATAGCCGAGATCCGGGTCGCACCAGCGCGCCAAAGCTTCGAAGCCGGCGACCATTTCCGTCTTCAGATTGACGATCGGCTGGAAATGCACATCGACCTCGTCGGCGATGATGGCGTTGCGCAGCGCCTGTTCGAGCTGCGTAGCGCGCTTCATCTCCTGGGCGATTTCCTGGGAATAGACGGTGATCTGCCCGCGGCCGCGGCGCTTCGAGCGGTAGAGTGCCGTATCGGCGCTTTTCAGCAGGTCCTCGAACTCCTCGCCGGCGAAGGGATAGACGGCGAAACCGAAGGAGGCGGACAGGCGGACGTTGCGTTCACCGAGATCGAAGGGAGCCGACAGCACCTCCTTCAGCATGTTGCCGACCTTCTCCGCGGCCTTGCGCTCGAACACCAGCGGCAGCACGAAGGCGAACTCGTCGCCGCCGGCACGAATGACCGTCGCGCCATCGGGAACGCAGGCAAGCAGCCTATTGGCGACCTGGCAGAGGATTTCGTCGCCGGCATGCGGCCCGAAGAGATCGTTGATCGGCTTGAACCCATCGAGGTTGGCAAGGCCAATGGTAAAGGGCGCCGGGTCGCTCGCGCGGTCGGCGGCGATTTGTCGTACCTTGTCGCGCAGCCGATAAGCATTGCCAAGACCGGTCAGCGGATCGGTATAGGCCATGGCATGCAGATCATTCTGGCTTATGTGCTGAGACGAAGTTTCAGCCGAATTCATAACGCATTCCCGGATTGGCTCTAAGGCATTGTCAGGAATAGACGATGAACAGCGAGGGTTAAGATTTCGAAAGCATCGCCTGACCAGTTTCCGCAGTGCCTCCCCGATTTCTTGGGAATTGACACGGGTTATTCGGTAAATCTGCCGTGGGCGCTCCTTCACCCGGTCATTTCCGGGCTACTCTACCGGACTTCAGCCTGCCATACGTTCGGGTCTGGGGACGACGAACTTGCGATAGACGGCCTCTATCATGTCGGGGCTGATCGGCTTGGTGATGTGATCGTCCATGCCTGCCGCCTTGCTCTCGTCGATATCGATGTCGAGGGCCTGGGCCGTCACGGCGATGATCGGCGTCTGGAAGGCAGCCGATTTTTCCGCCGCGCGTATCGCGCGCGCCGCATCGAAGCCGTTCATAACCGGCATGGAAACGTCCATGAGGACCAGGTTCGGCCGGTATTGCTGCCAAAGCCGCACGGCTTCCTCGCCATTGGCGGCGATGCGGTAGGAGATGCCCAGCCCCTCAAGGATCTGGGCAAAGACGAACTGGTTGATTTCGTTGTCCTCGGCGACCACGACTTCGACGTCGGGCGCAGGCCGGCCCGCAGGCAGGATATCCGGCACGATGATATCCCAATCCGCCGGGGCACTGGCCGCACCAGCAATGTCGCCGCCCGAGCCCTTACAGCAAAGTGCAAGCACCCTTGCGCGCAGGTCGGATGCTGTCCAATTCCTTGCCAGTAGCAAGGACGGCAATGCCGTCCAGTTGCTAACGACGTCTTGCGCCTCAGGCATCGCGCCGTCGACAATGAGTGCCGCGATCTCGATACCGCGGGCCGCGCAAACTTCCTCGAACGCTGTCAGTTCCGCTCTGGTTCGGACCGCACATGCGTCGAGGCCCCAGCGACGCAGCAGCGGCACAAGGCTCTGCTCGAGAACCGCCGACGGCGTCACCAGCAGCACCCGGTGCCTGATCGCGGACACCGGCGCGATGATCGCACCGGCTTCGACGAGGTGCTGCATATCGATCGAACGGAAGGGGTCATAGCAATTCTGGGCCGGGACGAAGGCGTTGTAATCCTTGACCTCCAGGGGCATCCGGCCGCTCGTGACGCCGTCACGGCCGGCGTAGCCGACGACGAGATCGGTCACGTCGTTCATGCAAGTGACCAGCAGATATTTTCCTGGGCCGCCAACGCGGAACTTGCGGGTGACAACCCAGAGATCTTCGCCATCCGCCTGGACGATCTGCTCAGGCTGGCAATGGACTGCTCCGGTTTCCAGCGTCGCGCGGTCGGACCGTTCGAATTTTTCGGCGAGTTCCGGCTCCAGAAGGTCCCACACGGAACGCCCGAGGATGGCCTCCGGCGTCATGCCGTGGATCGCGCAGAATGCCTTGTTGACGGCGACATAGTTCAGGTTGCGATCTTTCACGCAGATCGGATTGGGCATGCAATCAAGGATGCCCTCGGTCAATTCGACCCGTTCAAGATCGAGCTGTATCTGCTCTTCGCGCTTTTTCTGCTCGGAAACGTCGGTGATGGAGACGATGCCAAGACCGTTGGAGAGCCGCCGCTTGCGCAGGCTGATCCAACGGTGGCGACCGATGCGCTCCACCACTTCGAAGCGCTCGCGCCAATGGTGGGAAAGATGCTCGGAAATCCATTCGTCGCGATTGGAATGCCTGCGGCTCGTTTCCGGAGCGGTGCCGTTGCGGACGCCGGAATCGAAGACGGCGGCAAGAAAGTCCCTGAGCCGCGTTCCAGTTTCCAGGAATTGCGCCGGGATGGGGTAAAACTGGAGAATAGGCCGGGCTGCAAAAATGATCTCATCATTCTTGTCGCAGACAAGAATAGCCAGTCCGAGCGCATCAGACATCGCCTCGAGCACCGATTTCTGGATGTTCGCGCCGAAAGACGCTACATCGATCATTGCATAGCCCTCATATAACCTTGGCGGCTTCTTTTTCCGGGACATGCTGACGGACGTGCCGCTTTGGCCGTATTTGGAATGAAAGCCTCGGGCGGCCAGCTGCGCCACAAGCACCAAATGACAGAACCCGTGCTCATCCAGGTTCTCGGCGAAAGTCGCAGCTTTGTATTAAGGCCTTATTAAACGCACATGACTTTATCGGGCATGCCGCTTTCGACACATCCGGGGATAGAATGCGCGACGCACTTTTCATACTGGGGCGAATCCCGGACAATAGGCCATGCCCATCAAACAACTTTCCGAGACCCTCATCAACCAGATCGCCGCCGGCGAGGTCATCGAACGGCCGGCGAGCGCGGCCAAGGAACTGATCGAGAATGCGCTCGATGCGGGCGCAACGCGCATCGAGGTCGCCACCGCGGGCGGCGGCAAGACGCTGCTTCGGGTCGTCGACAACGGCTGCGGCATGGGCCCGGACGATCTCGAACTCGCGGTTCGCCGTCATTGCACCTCCAAGCTCGATGACAATCTTCTCGACATCCGCACGCTCGGTTTCCGCGGCGAGGCGCTGCCCTCGATCGGCTCCGTCGCGCGGCTGACGATAGCCAGCCGCCCGGGGGGCGCAAGCCATGGCGCCGAGATCGCGGTGATCGGCGGCAAGCTGCAGCCGGTAAGGCCCGCCGCCGTCAACCAGGGAACCGTGGTCGAGGTTCGCGACCTGTTCTTCGCCACACCGGCGCGGTTGAACTTCATGAAGACGGAACGGGCCGAAGCCTCGGCGATCGCCGACGTCGTGCGGCGCATGGCAATCGCCTTTCCCGGCGTTCGCTTCGTGCTGTCCGGCTCGGACCGGACGACACTGGAATTTCCATCCACCGGCGACGACCGGCTTGCACGCATCGCCCAGGTCCTTGGCCGTGATTTCCGCGACAACGCCATCGAAATCGATGCGGAACGCGAAGGCGCGCGGCTGACCGGCTTTGCCGGCGTACCGACCTTCAACCGCGGCAACTCACTGCAGCAATACGCCTTCGTCAACGGCCGCCCGGTGCAGGACAAGCTGATCTGGTCGGCGCTGCGCGCCGCCTATGCCGAGACCATACCGCAAGGCCGCTATCCGGTGGCGGTGCTGTCGCTGACGGTCGATCCGGATGTGGTGGACGTCAATGTGCATCCGGCAAAATCCGATGTCCGCTTTCGCGACCCGGGCCTCATTCGCGGCCTGATCATCGGCGCGATCCGGCAGGCCCTGGCCCAGGATGGCGACCGGGCCTCGACGACCGGCGCCAGCGGCTTGATGCGGGCTTTCCGGCCGGAACCGCAGCGGCCGCATGGCGGTTGGAGCGCTGCCGCCTCGCCCTACCGGCCGATGGAATTCGACGCGCCGCCGCGCGGATTTGGAGAGGCACCGCAGGCTGCCTTTGCCGAGATGGCAACACCATCGGCCCGCGCGCCAACGTTTGAACCCGAAGCGATGACCGTACCGCAACCCGAGAGGTCCCATCCACTCGGTGCGGCGCGGGCGCAACTGCACGAGAACTATATCGTCGCCCAGACCGAGGATGGCCTCGTCATCGTCGATCAGCATGCGGCGCATGAGCGGCTGGTCTTCGAAGAATTGCGCAAGGGATTGAATTCCAGGCCGATCCCGGCACAGGCACTGCTCATTCCGGAAATCGTCGATCTGCCGGAAGACGATTGCGACCGGCTCGTGAGCCATGCCGCCGAATTTTCACGGCTGGGATTGGGGATCGAGCGTTTCGGCCCCGGCGCAGTTGCCATACGCGAAACACCGTCGATGCTCGGCGAAATCGATGCCGTCGGACTGGTGCGGCAACTGGCCGACGAGCTTGCCGAATGGGACACGGCAAATGGGCTCGCCGGCCGGCTCGACTATCTCGCGGCGACCATGGCCTGCCACGGCTCCGTGCGCTCCGGCCGGCGGCTCAGGCCAGAGGAAATGAATGCGCTGCTCCGGCAGATGGAGGCAACACCCGGCTCTGGCCAGTGCAACCACGGCAGGCCGACCTATATCGAGCTGAAGCTTTCCGACATCGAGCGGCTGTTCGGACGCAGTTGACGATACGACCTGGCAATTGCTCTGGAACTTTGGCGTTTTGCGCGCTAGAGCATGAATACAACAGATGATGCTTGGATACACAGTTGCCCAGGGCCGTGGATGCATCCGGAAGGATGCCGGCCGGAATGCATTGTGACAGCGGACGACGAAGATGCGAGGTCGAAGGACAATGAACCGGTTTGAGGGCAATGGGCACAGGGAAGCCAAGATTCGCTATCTCGACGGCGACTTCCAGATCGTGTTGCCCGGATCATATGTTACCTGCGCGGTAACGGGCGCCGCTATTCCCGTTGATGAACTGCGCTACTGGAGCGTCGCACGGCAGGAGCCCTATGCCGATGCCGAGGCGTCGTACCAGGCCGACAAGCGCGCCGGAATCCTGCCGAACCAGAAATCCTAAGGGGCCGGCCGCTATTTCCTGTTCTTGCTCAGCCTGCGTGCCCGCGCGGCCGTCAACGCCGCATCGATGATCTTGCGCGGAGAACCAGGGTCGTCGAAGCGGACTTCGACATCGATCACCCGGCTCTTTTCCATCAGTTCCGCGGCCCGGCCAAAGCCTCGCTCCAGCCGCACCATGTCTTTGGCCGTCGTCACGAGCTGGTAGCCCTTGGCGGCAGCGTGATCGAGCAGATCGGCGATTTCGTCCTCGGAAAAATGGTGGTGATCGGGAAAGCTGCGGCTTTCGGCGAGGACAGCCCCCGTCTCGCGCACCGTGCGGAAGAATTTTTCCGGATCGGCGATACCCACCCAGGCGAGAACCGGCATCTCTCTCAGGCCGCCATCGTCGAGATGCGTGACATTGGCTTCGTAAATCTGCTTGCCGGCGCGGGCTGCACGGCGGATCAGCGCGTCAGCGCGCTCACCGTTGCCGATCTTCAGGAGCGCCGAGGCGTGGCGGATCTGGTGGCTGAGAGGCGCGCGCACGGGTCCGGCGGGGATCAGGAAACCATTGCCGATCCCTCGTCGGCTGTCGATCACCAGCAGCGAAAAATCGAATGTCAGCCGGGCGCTCTGAAACCCATCGTCCATGATGATGAGATCAGCTCCTTCGGCCACCAATCGGCGTGCGCCCTCGACGCGCCTGCGGCAGACCACGGCAAGGCCCTCGCGGGCCAGAAGCAACGGCTCGTCGCCGACATCGCGGGCGCGGTGGTGCGCGAGATCGACCACAGTCGTCACGTCGAGCGAACCGCCATAGCCGCGGCTTAGAAATCCCGGCTTCAGCCCACGCTGGCGGGCCGCCCGGGCAAGCGCGATCGCAGTCGGCGTTTTGCCTGCCCCGCCAACTGTGAAATTGCCGACGCAGATGACGGGAACCGGAACGGAGACACGCCGCGCATGGTCCATGCGCCAGCCGGAAACGCGGCCATAAATCCAGGAGAAGGGCCAGAGGCCACGGGCGCGCCAATCCGCTTTGGTCCACCAGAACGGCGGTGCTTCAGAAACCATCAGTCCTACCAGCCTCCCCACGCTTTGGCTGGCGACACAAAACGGCAGATTGCCGGGAATTGCAAGCCATCGCCATATATCCGCCCACGGCAAATGAACCGGCCTCAGGGCACGTCGAAACGCACTCAACACCAGCGAAAGCCAGGGGCGCGCCCCTCCGCCGAAGGCCATCCGGTCGCAGGTCCAACTTGCCGTCCAGGGCTCGACATCGCCACGACGGCCACTCGCTGCCGATCCAGTTGTTCCAGTCGGCAAGCAGGTCAGCCGGGCGTCAGATCAGAACGCTCTCGAGTTCGGTGATATCGTTGAGGCAATGATCGGACGCCTCAGCAAGCGATTGCTGTGAGCCGGTGCCGGTCAGCACTGCCACGGTGAGGCCGACGCCGGCGCTCCGGCCCATATGCAGATCATGGTTGTTGTCGCCGACAACGGCGACCTGATGCGGCTCAAGCCCGGTCGCGGCGCAGAAGCCGTGGACCATGCCGGGCTGCGGCTTGGTGCCGAAGCCGCTGTCGTAGCCCGCGACGTAATGCAGATAGCCATCGAAGCCGAAGCGCTTTGCGGTTTCGCGGATCGAACGTTCATTGTCGCTGGAGGCAACGCCGAGCCGATAGCCCTTGGCATGCAGGCCGGCAAAGAAGGCGGCGAGATCGGTCACCGGGACGGCAAAGGCGGCCGAGTTGGAAAAGAGCCCGTCGAGCTTCGCCGTCAGTTCCTCCACCGTGTAGGGCGCGCCGGCGGCGACCATGCCGGTGGCGATCTCGACCGTATTGCCCGCAGCCAGCAGACTGTCCGGCGTGACATAGCCGGTATCGGGATCCATGCCGCCCGCTACCAGCAGGCGCCGGGCAAGCTCCTGGTCACCATCGGCGGCGATGCTGGCCACCTCGTAATTCACCGGAACCCAACTCTTGACATAGTCGAGCAGCGTCCCATCCTTGTCAAAGAGGATGCCGGATATCGCCTTCTCACTCGTCATCGGACAGTCCCCCGGAAAGTCAGCCCTCACTGCGCGGCTGCAGCCGCGCCTTCACCGTCAGCGGATTGATATAGGGCTCAAGCCCTCTGATCGTGGCCGACAGCGCTCCGCGCATTTCATGCACGGTTTCAAGTCCGGCATCGATCATCTTGCGACGCACCTCGTCGTTGACGAGCAGATAGTTGACCCCCTTGGCCAGCATCTCGACATCGCGGATGATCTTGGCGCTGCCGTTCTTGGCCAGCATCTGATAGGTATCGCGGAAATTCTGCACGCTCCCCCCCGACAGGATGGCGCAGCCGAGCATCGCCGGCTCCAGCGGGTTCTGCCCGCCTTCGGCAAACAGCGACCGGCCGACAAAGGCGACTTCCGTCAAGCGGAGATAAAGTCCCATTTCGCCGATCGTGTCACCGAGGAAGATATCCGTCTCAGGCGTGATCGGGTCGTTGCGCGTGCGCCGCGCGACGGTCAGCCCCTTGGCGTTCAGCATCGCCTCGATCGCGTCGCAGCGCTCGGGATGGCGCGGCACGATGATCGTCAGCAATCCGGTGCGCTCCTTCAAGGCCCGATGGACAATGCCCGCGGCATTCTCCTCGCCTTCGAAGGTCGAGATCGCAGCCCAGGTCTTACGGTCGCGGATCTGCTGGGCGTAGTGCTTCAGCACTTGCCCGTCATGTGGCGGCGCGTCAGTATCGACCTTCAGATTGCCCGATACCATGACCGGCAGCGCGCCGAGCGTGCGAAAACGGTCGGCATCGAGATCCGACTGGGCAATGACAAGCGCCAGGTTTTCAAACAGTGCATCGGCGAGCCAGAGACGCTTCTTCCAGCGGCCGAACGTGCGATCCGACAGGCGGCCGTTGACAAGCACCTGGGGAATATGGCGTTGCCCAAGCTCGACGATGGTCATCGGCCAGATTTCCGATTCCGCGATGATCGCCAGATCCGGCTCCCAGTAGTCGAGGAAGCGGGCGACGGCCGGCTTAAAATCGAGCGGCACATATTGATGGATGACGCCGGGTCCGAGCCGGTCGGCGGCCAGTCGAGCCGATGTCGTCGTTCCCGTCGTCAAGACAACGGCAATGCCGCGGCGCGATACTTCCTTGATAAGTGGAATGACCGCCGTGGTCTCACCGACGCTTGCGGCATGGAACCAGACCAGCGGTCCCTGCGGGCGCGGCGCACTGGCATGACCATAGCGCTCCTGGCGGCGGGCGGAATCCTCCTTGCCCTTGGCCGCACGGGCGGCAAGATAGGACCAGACGAGAGGATAGATCGCCGTGCCGATCCAGCGGTAGCTGGACAGCGCCAGGCGGGCAAGCACGCGGCTCATGACAAGCGGTCCCCGCTTTCTCGCTGCGGGCTGGAAACGGCGATTGCGGCGGGAGCCTTTGAGGGCACAGCCGTCGTCTGCGCGGGCCGGATCGGCATCAAGCCTGTTCCGGATCGAGCAGACGGTGCATGTGCACGATGAAATAGCGCATATGGGCGTTGTCGACCGTCAGCTGCGCCTTGGATTTCCAGGCGGCCAGTGCGCTGTCATAATCGGGGAAGATGCCGACGACGTCGAGCTTGTCCAGGTCGCGGAACTCAACGTCGGTCAGCGTCGTGAGCTCGCCGCCGAAAACGAGATGGAGCCGCTGTTTCTTTTCCGAATTCTGAGCCATTTGACCTTCCAATTTTCCTGACGTTTTTCTGTGGTTTGCGGCATCCAGGCGGAAAGGTCAATGGCCATCCAGCCCTTGCGAGGCGGCAATCAACGCCGGCAGAACGGACATTGCTGCGGCGCACAGAACGGTATGGCGAACATTGGGGCGATTATAGGAAAGCGGCTGTCCGTCGAGGCCGAAAAGCGCACCACCGGCTCGCTCGAGGATCAGATCGGCAGCGGCAAGATCCCAATCGTGCGAATTTTTCTTAACGATCGTGCCGTCGATGCGGCCGTCGGCGACCATGGCGATCCTGTAGGCAAGCGAAGGCACATGGGCGATGCGCGAAACGCCGGCGCGATAGCCATGTTCGAGCAATCGAACCGTCTCTTCCGCAAGGGCAATCCGCAGCACTGTGTCCTTCTCAGTCCTCACGGTAACCGGCATACCGTTCTTCAAGGCATCGCCCGTGAGCGTCGCCTGGAACAGTTCATCAAGGGCCGGGGCAAACAGCACGCCGGCCACCGGGCGACCGTGATGCACGACGGCGACGCTGACGCACCAGACCTCCTTGCCGGCGATGAAGGCGCGGGTACCGTCGATCGGATCGACGACGAACACTGTATCGCAGCCGAGCCGGGCCTCGTCGTCATCGGTCTCCTCCGACAGCCAGCCATAGTTGGGCCGCGCCGTCAGCAGCTTTTCCTTCAGGATGTCATTGGCTGCGTAATCCGCCTCACTGACTGGCGAGCGCCCTTCGTTCTTCCATTGGACATCCGGATTCTTGCGAAAGAAGGACAGTGCCCTTTCGCCCGCGGCCTTCGCCGCCATGGTGATGAGTTCCAGATCGCTGATCCACTGATCCGGCGATGTGCGAACGGCGTTCATTCAGTCTTTCCATTTCCCGGCCGCCGGCCGCGTTGAAGGTCTGCGGTGGTATCTACTTGCCCGCGAGCGTCATGCCCTCGATGGCAAGCGTCGGTGCCGCGACACCGAACTTGCGATCGATGTCGTCGGCCAGCGTTACGGCAAAGAACATCTGCTTGAGGTTCGAGGCAATCGTGACTTCCGATACGGGGAAGGTCAACTCGCCGTTCTCGATCCAGAAACCCGAGGCGCCGCGGCTGTACTCGCCCGTCAGCATGTTGACGCCCTGGCCGATCAGTTCGGTGACATAAAAACCGGTCCCGACATTGCGGATCAGCTCCTCGCGGGAGATATTTCCGGGCTCGAGCGCGAAGTTCGTCGACGATGGCGACACCGCTGGGCCGCTGCGCACGCCGCGTCCGTTGGTCTCCAGCCCGAGTTCCCTGCCCGTCGACGTGGACAGGAACCAGTGCTTCAGCACGCCATCCTCGATCATCGACAGCTTTTGGCCGGTCACGCCTTCCCCGTCGAAAGGACGCGAAGAGGCACCACGCACCACCAGCGGATCGTCGGTGACATGGATGCCCGCCTTCATGACCGGCTTTCCCATCATGTCACGCAGGAAACTCGTTTTGCGGGCAACCGATGCGCCGTTGATCGCGCCGGCGATGTGGCCGGCAAAGCCGCGCGCCATGCGCGGGTCGAAAACGACGGTGATGTTCTTCCGGGTCGGCACCTGGCGCGGGCCGATGCGGGCGACCGCCCGCTCGCCAGCCGTGCGGCCGATTTCGGCGGCCGGTTTCAGGTCGGCGAAATAGAGGCGGCTGTCGAAATCATAGTCTCGTTCCATCTTCGTGCCATTGCCGGCAATGGCGCTGACCGAGCGGCCGAAGCGCGTGCCCATATAGGCCCCGGAAAACCCATGCGAGGTGACGAGCACCATCCCGCCCATGCCGGCGGACGCACCGGCGCCACTGGAGTTGGTGACGCCGTTCACGGCAAGGGCTGCTTCTTCCGCTTCCAGCGCCGCGGCCGTCAGGGCGTCGGTCGAGACCTCGGTCGGATCGAAGAGCTCGAGATCGGGATAGGATTTCGCCAGACGCTCGGCATCGGCGAGGCTCGCGAAAGGATCCTCCGGCGAGGCCTTGGCCATGGCCACCGCGCGCTCGGCCAGGACCTTCAGGTCGAAGCCCGGATTGGCCGAAACGCTGGCGACACGGCGGCCGACGAACACGCGGAGCGAAAAATCGTCACTTTCCGAGGCCTCCGTTCCCTCGACCTTTCCGAGCCGCACCGAGACGGAGCGGGACCGGGAGCGAAGCGCCACGGCGTCCGCCTGGTCGGCGCCGGCCTTGAGCGCCAGGTCGACAAGCTCGGCTGCGCGCTTCTGGAGAACGTCGGAATCGATGATATCGGACATGATTTAGCCTTTCATTCCTGCCCCATTTATTGTGCACTGGGACGGGCATCAAGGGCATACCCTGATTCTTGGTCGCGGCCCCGACGAAATACCCGATCCCGGGGCAATCTCTTGCCCAAGCGAAAATATGAGAACCCGTGCCAACCCTCACGGGCAGGAAAGAACAGACATGTCGACCACGCCCGTCCTCACTTCACAGGCCCTGGTGCTGCTCGGCGGCGCCGTCGTGGCGGCCCCGATCTTCAAGAAGCTCGGGCTCGGCACGGTTCTGGGCTATCTCGCCGCCGGCATCATCATCGGTCCGTTGCTTAACCAGATCACCGACGGCGAGCAGATCCTCGGTTTTGGCGAACTGGGTGTCGTCTTCCTGCTGTTCGTCATCGGCCTAGAGCTGAAGCCCTCGCGCCTTTGGCAGATGCGGCGTGACATCTTCGGGCTCGGTACCGCGCAGGTATTGCTGACCGGCGCGGTCGTGTCGGCCATTCTCTTCGAACTCGGCATGCTCGACTGGAGCGGCAGCGTCATCACCGGCTTCGGGCTAGCGCTGTCATCGACGGCCTTCGCATTGCAGATCCTCGACGAAAAGGGTGACACGAACTCGCGCTACGGCCAGCGGGCGTTTTCGGTACTCTTGCTGCAGGACCTGGCGATCGTGCCGCTGCTGGCGTTGATCCCGCTCGTCGCCCTGCAGGCGCCCGAAGATACCAGCCCGCCGCTGCAGGACTTCGCGGTCGCCGTCGGCGCGATCCTGATCATGGTGATTGCTGGCCGCTACCTTCTCAATCCCCTGTTCCAGATCCTTGCCCGCACGGGTGCTCGGGAAGTCATGATCGCCGCCGCACTCCTGATCGTGCTCGGTGCCGCAACGATGATGCAGCTTGCCGGTCTCTCGATGGCGATGGGTTCGTTCCTCGCCGGCGTTCTGCTCGCCGAATCCTCCTATCGGCATGAGCTGGAAGCCGATATCGAACCGTTCCGCGGGTTGCTGCTCGCATTGTTCTTCATGGCCGTCGGCCTGTCGCTGGAGATCAACGTCATCCTCAGGGACTATCCCCTGATCCTGATTGCCGTACCGCTGCTGATGCTGCTCAAGGCGGTGATCCTCTACACACTCTGCCGGGCGACGGGTTCGCCGCACAATGACGCGGTTCGCATCGGGCTGCTCTTGCCGCAGGGCGGGGAATTCGGCTTCGTGCTGTTCACCGCCGCAGCCGCTGCCGGCGTGTTTTCGGACAGCTGGGCATCTCTCTTGATCGTCGTCGTCACGCTGTCGATGGCGCTGACGCCTGCCGCCGCCGCGCTCGCCGGATTGCTCATGAACGAGCATGACGAGATGACTGAAGAGCTGGAGGAAGACTTCGATGGCGCCGGCGCCGACGTGCTGATGATCGGGTTCTCCCGCTTCGGCCAGATCGCCTCGCAGATCCTGCTTGCCGGCGGTCGCGAGGTCACCATCATCGATCATTCCGCCGCCCGCGTTCGGCAGGCCGCGACCTTCGGGTTCCGCATCTATTTCGGCGACGGAACGCGGCTCGACGTGCTGCGCGCCGCCGGCATCGAGCGCGCCAAGATCGTCGCGGTGTGCACCCAGAAGATGGAAATCACCGACCGGATCGTCGATATGGTGCAGGCGGAATATCCGAATGCCCGTATCTATGCGCGCTCCTATGACCGTGTGCACACCCTGTCGCTTCGGGCACGCGGCGTCGACTATGAGCTGCGCGAAACCTTCGAGTCCGGTCTCGTGTTCGGTCGCAAGGCGCTGGAGGGGCTGGGTGTCGACGACAATGCAGCGCAGGAAATCATGGACGATATCCGCCGGCGCGACGAGGCGCGGCTGGCGGTGCAGGAAGCCGAGGGCATCAGCGCCGGGCGCGACATGCTGCATTCCAAACCCGTCAGGCCGGAACCGCTGATAAAGCCGAAGCGCGAGAAGGCGCCGTCGCTGGAGCCGGGGCACGATATTCTTTCGGCCACGGCAAACATCAAGGCCAGCCCGGAAAAGGACGCCCTGGCCGACGCTGACTGATCCTTTTCAAGGCCGGCTTTTCGCCTCGAGGGCTGCATCAAGCGCGGTCTTGAGCTGTTCCTTAACGGGCGCCGTCGCAGCCAGCACCTCCTGCGCCTTGAGGAAATCCATGACGCGGAAGCGATTGACCTCCGGCCGCAGGAGAATGTCCGGCGGGTGCGCCTTCATCTTCATGGCGATGATCGACTGCATCAACAACTGGCTGGCGCCGAACAGACTGTCGCGCCAGCTCGGCATGGTCTCGCCATCGCCATCCGGTCCGCCGACGACATCAACGGCGATGACGATATCGGCCAGGCCGGTCAGGTGATCGAAGGGCACCGGATTGTAGATGCCGCCGTCGATCATCACCCGGCCATCTATTCGCACGGGCATGAACAGGATCGGCAGCGCCGCCGATGCGGCAAGCGCCTGATGCAGGTCGCCGGACTGGCAGACGCGCTCGGTCTGGCCGTAATAATCGGTGGTCATCACCTTCAGGGGCAACTCGAGATCGGCGAAATCCTTCGGCACGCTGTCAGGCAGGAAGGCGGGAAGAATACGCTCGATATTGAACTGCCCCACGCGCAAGCCGTTCGTGACCGCTTGCTTCAGGCTTGAAGGACGCAGACTCCACAGGCGGTTGACGATTTCCTTGCGGCGGCCGACGGTCGCCATCGTATGATCTGCAATTTCCGCACCGCTCAAGCCAGCGGCCATGCCCGCCCCCATAATCGCCCCGATAGAGGAACCGGCGACGGCGACAGGGCGGATGCCGAGCTCATCCAACGCCTCGATGACATGGATGTGGGCGAGACCACGTGCACCGCCGCCGCCGAATGCGACGGCAACAGTTGGACCTCCTGATTTTTTCACTGTTTCGAGGCCTTGCGTCATGCTCAGCGTCTTTCGGTATCACGCGGCGCGATATCGGTAGAAATGCATCTTCGTGTCGCCGAAGAGCCGGTCGTCGATCAACTCGAACCCATCCTGCGGCACCGGTTGAACATCGGCCCGCTCTTCGAGAATGACAAGAGCGCCCGGCACCAGCCAGCCGCCTTTGGCGGCAGAGGCAAGCGCTTTTTCGCCAAGCCCCCTGCCATAGGGCGGATCGGCAAAGACCAAATGGAATGGCTCGACGGTGCCGGCCGGCCCAAGATCGGTCGCGTCGCGCCGGAAAATGCGCGCCCGGCCGGTCAGGCCGAAAGCCTCGATATTGGTGCGCAACAGGCCCCTGCCCTCGGCGCTCTGCTCGACGAACAACGCCTGACGGCAACCGCGCGACAGGGCTTCGAGGCCAACCGCGCCGGTGCCGGCAAATAGATCGAGAATGCGGGTCCCGTCGAGGGCCTGCGCATAACCATGGCTCAGGATGTTGAACAGGCTTTCGCGCGTCCGGTCCGTCGTAGGCCGGATGTCGTTGGACCTGGGCGTTGCAAGCCCGCGCCCGCGAAACTCACCGCCGACGATCCGCACCTTCGCTTAGTTCCCGCGTCCGCGCGGCTTGCCGCCACCCGCCGGGCGTCCGCCCGCAGGCTTGCCGCCGCGCGGGCCGCCGGCCTTCGCGCCGAACGGTTTTGCCCCGCCCGGCTTACCCAAGGACTTGCCACGTGGTTTGTCACCGGCCGGGCGGTCGCCGCGTGGTGGGCGGTCGCCGAAATCCCGCGGCTTGCGGTCGCCGTCCGTGCGCGAGAAGGATTTTTCGCCGAACGGCTTGCGCGGACGGTCTGACTGCGGACGATCACTTTGGGGTCGGTCGCCGCGTGGTCGATCGGAGAAAGAGCGGGCACCTTCGGCACGGGGCTTGCGATCACCAAACGGCTTGTCACCGTCGCGGCGCGGCGGACGATCGCCACCTTCACGCCGAGCCGGGCGATCACCGAAGCCACGCGCAACGCGGTCACCGCCGCGCTTGCGGTCGCCGCGGCCTTCATCTCTACCGGTCTCTTCGCTGGCCCTGATCCAGTCGCCGTCGTCATCGGCCCGATTGACCACGACGCGCGGTCCGCGGTCGGGGCGATCGTAGACGGTCGCCTTCTTGCGATCCGGATCGAATTTCTTGTTGGACTTCATCGCCAGGCCATCCTTGGTCCGGCCGTAGCGCTTGGTTGCAGGTGCACCCTCCGGACGCTCACGGCGAACCGGCTTGTCGGCCACATCCGCTGCCTGCGCGTCCTTCGGCTTCTTTTCGGCGATCGGCCGGGCACCGGGCGCCATCCAGACATTGGCCTTGCGGGGCCTAAGGCCGGGTTCGCGCTTCGGACGGTCGTCGAATTTCGCCTCCGCGCCGCCACGGTCCTTGCGGTCACCACGTCCGCCGCCTCTATCGTCACGCTTGGTGTCGAGGCGGGAAAGCGCCCGCTCGCGCTTGTCGCCAGGCTTTTCACGGAAAGCGCCGCGTTCCTTGGCTTCCGGCTTGCCAGCCGACCATTCATTTTTCTGCGGCTTTTCTTCCTCAGCGGCGTCGAAGATCGGCGCGTCGAAATTGGCCTTGGCGTCCTCGATCAGACGCGGGCCGAGCTGGTCGCGCAAGGTGCGGCCGCGAATTTCCTGGGCATGGCCCTCCGGCAGCTCGCCGAGCTGGAAGGGGCCATAGGAGATGCGGATCAGCCGGTTCACGTCGAGGCCGAGCGCGCCCATGACGTTCTTGATTTCTCGGTTCTTGCCTTCACGCAGGCCCATGGTGATCCAGACGTTCGAGCCCTGGACCTTGTCCAGCGTCGCCTCGATCGAACCGTAGAGCACGCCATCGACGGCGATGCCGTCCTTGAGCTTGTCGAGCGCTGCCTGATCGATCGTGCCATGGGCGCGCACGCGGTAGCGGCGCAGCCAGCCGGTCGACGGCAGTTCGAGTACGCGGGCCAGACCACCGTCATTGGTGAGCAGGAGCAGGCCTTCGGTGTTGATGTCGAGACGGCCGATCGACAGGACGCGCGGCAGATCGTCCGGCAGGTTGTCGAAAACGGTCGGACGCCCTTCCGGATCGGAATTGGTTGTCACCAGGCCGGAAGGCTTGTGATAGAGCCAGAGCCTGGTACGCTCGATGCCTCGGATCGGCTGACCATCGACCTCGATCTTGTCGGCAAGCGTCGCATTGACGACCGGCGTCTCCAGCACGGTGCCATTGAGGCTAACGCGGCCTTCCATAATCATGCGCTCGATGTCACGGCGCGAGGCGACGCCGGCACGCGCCAGAATCTTGGAAATGCGCTGCGGCACGTCCGCATCGACGGTCTCCACTGCAGCCACTCTCGGCTTGCGCGGCTTTCCCGCTTCCGTCTTTTCAGCGCCCGAATGTGCGGCTGCGGCCTTGCGCGCGCCGGTATAGGGCTTCTTGTCGCGGCCGGCCGGCTTGCCGCCGGGCCGCTGGGGCTTGTCTTTGAATGTCATTTGTGTTGCCTGCCTTTTGGGGCTGTCCTATCAGGTCCAGGCCCAAGGGTTAAGAGAAATTATCGCGGGTTCCAACGATGGCCGAAACGAGCCGCTTCATGGATTTGGCGCTGGCAGAAGCCCGGATGGCAGGGGCGCGCGGCGAAGTGCCGGTCGGGGCCGTGCTCGTCCTCAATGGCGAGGTCATCGCCAGAGCCGGAAATCGGACCCGCGAACGCAACGACGTCACTGCCCATGCCGAGATCGAGGCGATCCGCGAAGGCTGCCGCGTCATCGGCGACGAGCGGCTCCCGGGCGCCGACCTCTATGTCACGCTCGAACCTTGCACCATGTGCGCGGCGGCCATCTCGTTTGCAAGGCTGCGGCGGCTCTACTACGGCGCCGAGGATCCGAAAGGCGGCGGCGTCGACAATGGCGTGCGTTTCTTCACCCAACCGACCTGCCACCACGCGCCGGACGTCTATTCGGGTTTTTCAGCGCAGGCAGCGGCGGATATCCTCAGGCAGTTTTTTGCAGAGAAGCGTTGAAGTAGCGGCAATTACCCGGCGGCAAAGCTTTCGAGCGCCGCTCCGGTCAGGCGATAGCGCGTCCATTCGCTGAGCGGCTCGGCACCGATGGCCTCGTAGGCCTTGATCGCTGGTTCGTTCCAGTCCAGCACGCTCCATTCGAAGCGGCCGCATCCCTTTTCCACGGCGATCCGTGCCAGATAGCGCAGCATCAGGCGCCCGGCCCCGGTTCCGCGCTGCTCGGGCATGACGTAGAGGTCTTCAAGATAAAGGCCGTTGCGGGCCTGCCAGGTGGAATAGCTGAAGAACCACACGGCAAAACCAACGGGAACGCCATCGCGCTCGCAGATTGCCGCGTGTGAGACGGAATTCGGCCCGAACAAGGATTCGGTGATCGTTTCGACCGTCGCCTCGACCTCGTGTCCGGCCTTTTCGTAAATTGCCAGCTCGGTAATGAAACGCAGGATGGTTCCTGCATCGGCTGACGTCGCCTTGCGAATATCAAACATTGGCGATCAGAAAATATCCCACCACTTCTTGCCGCTGCCGGCAATCGCGGCTTCCTTCTTGCGGCGGCGCTCCTTGACCTGCTCCGGCTCGCCGAGGTCCGCCATGGCCTCTTCCGGCATCTTGCGGTATTCGAGCGGCGGGTCGCTCAGGAAACGGCGCTTGTCGGCATAGGCGCCCATCTGGATCTTGCGGGCTTCCCGATACGCCTCCTGCTGCTCCTTGGCCGTCAGGCGACGGCCATTGGCATTCGACTTGGCCAGCGGCGAAACATAGGTCGAGCTGTCGGCATTGGCATCGGCTTCGTCACGCAGGCGCTGGCGCGTTTCTTCCGGCGATTCCAGCCACTGCGGATTGTCCTTGGTGGCAAGGTTCTGCTGCGGCTGCACCAGCGAAGCCGTTTCCGTTTGAGGCGGCAATACCAGGCCGGGCCGCGGCTGGTACTTGAGGTTCTTGGGCTTGGTCTCCCCCAGGCTGACGGTGCTGCCGAGGTCGTCCAGCAGGTGTTCGCCGGCGGTCTTGTCTGTGCCGTAGGTCGGGCCGCCGAGGCAGCCGGTCAGGACCAGGCTGCCGGCCACAACGCCGAAAATACCGGCATACACTCGAAACTCTCGCGTCATTCCCATGAAAACCCTTCCAGCAGCGCCGGCACGATCGATCTCTCAAGGCGGCATTGTGCGCCCATGGCGGATAAATCCGCCGATTTTCAGGCAGGTTCTACCGGATGAGCCGCAAAAGAGCAATTCACCCCGCACACAATCCTTAAGAAGCGAAGCCGAGTTCGCGCAGCGCCGCCGCGTCGCGGGCGGATACATCCGGGAAGGCCGGATCGGAACCGACATCGGCGGTGATCCGCCAGGACCGGGCGCATTTGACGCCATCTGCAAGTTTGGGCTCGACACTGACCGTCGACAGGTCGTCCAGGCGGAAGGCTCCTTCCGGCCCCTTGCCATCGACGATGGTGATGCCTGACGTGATGCAGATTTCCGCGAAATCCTGGCCTTCCAGTGCCCGCAGCAGGGCGGCATCGGCGATGTGTACGACCGGTGCGGCTTCCAGTGAGGAGCCGATACGCTTATCACGTCGCTCGATTTCAAGCGCACCGGTGACGGCGCGGCGCACGTCGCGAACCTTCTTCCATTTTTCCGCCAGCGCCTCGTCGCGCCATTCGGCCGGCACGATCGGGAACTGTTCCAGATGGACAGAGACGGCCGACGGATCGCGCGACAGCCAGGCCTCTTCCGCCGTGAAGGGCAGAACCGGCGCAAGCCAGGTGACGAGGCACTCGAACAGCTTGCGGATGACCGCGAGCGAGGCGCGGCGGCGCAGGCTCGACGGCGCATCACAATAGAGCGCGTCCTTGCGGATATCGAAATAGAAGGCCGACAGCTCGACATTCGAGAAATCGATCAGTGCGCGGGCGATGCGCTTGAAGTCGAAGGCATCGTAACCGTCTCGGACGAGGTGGTCGAGCTCGGCCAGGCGGTGCAGCATCAGCCGCTCGAGCTCGGGCATGTCGTTGAAGGCGATGTCGTCGCCCTTGTCATGCGCCAGCGTGCCGAGCATCCAGCGGATGGTGTTCCTGAGCTTGCGATAGGCATCGATGTTGGTCTGGATGATCGCCTTGCCGAGACGCTGGTCTTCCCAGTAATCGGTGGTCGCGACCCAGAGGCGCAGGATATCGGCGCCCGATTCCTTCATCACGTCCTGCGGGGCAACGACATTGCCCTTGGACTTCGACATCTTCTCGCCCTTCTCATCCATGGTGAAGCCATGGGTGATGACGGCATTATATGGCGCGCGGCCACGGGTCGCCGCACTTTCGAGCAGCGACGAATGAAACCAGCCGCGATGCTGGTCGGAGCCTTCGAGATAGACATCGGCCGGCCATTTCAGGTCGGGACGGTCTTCCAAGGTGAAGGTGTGGGTCGAGCCTGAATCGAACCAGACGTCGAGGATATCCATTACCTGCGTCCAGCGGCCATGATCATGATCGGGCCCAAGGAACCGCTCCTTGGCACCTTCGGCGAACCAGGCATCAGCACCCTCCTTCTCGAAGGCTTCGAGGATGCGGGCGTTGACGGCGTCGTCGACCAGCACTTCGCCCTTTTCGTCTGCAAAGACGGCGATCGGCACACCCCAGGCGCGCTGACGGGAAAGCACCCAGTCCGGCCGGTTCTCGATCATGGCGCGCAGGCGGTTCTGGCCGGCGGCGGGCACGAAGCGGGTTTCGTCGATGGCACTGAGCGCACGCGAACGCAGCGTCGTTCCGTCGGCAAGCTCCTTGTCCATATAGACGAACCATTGCGGCGTGTTGCGGAAGATGACCGGCTTCTTCGACCGCCAGGAATGCGGATAGGTGTGCTTCAGGCGGCCGCGGGCAAACAGCGCGTGGCGAGCGATCAGCGCCTTGATGACGCGATCATTGGCATCGCCCTTCTTGCCCGCGTCGTCGATGACGCGAGCCGCGCCGTTCTCCGCGTCCGGACCGAAGCCGGGCGCATCGACTGTATAAAAACCGGCGTCGTCCACCGGGAACGGGATCGCCGAGGAGATGCCGCGGGCTTCGAGCGCCCGGGCATTGTCCATCCACGCGTCAAAGTCCTCGCGGCCGTGGCTGGGGGCCGTGTGGACAAATCCGGTGCCGGCATCGTCGGTAACGTGGTCGCCATCGAGCAACGGCACCTGGAAATGATAGCCGCCGCCCAGACCGTGCAGCGGATGGGCGCAGGTGATCGCCGCCAGTTCGTCGGCGCCGATTTCGCGAAGGAAATTGAACGTGACCTTAGCCTTGGCTGCTGCTTCATCGGCAAGGCGCCTTGCAAAGATCAGCTTTTCGCCCGGCTGCGGGCCGAATTCGTTTTCGGCGCTTGCGACCTCAAAGAGGCCATAGGGATAGCGCGAGGAGTAAGCGATCGCGCGGTTGCCGGGGATCGTCCAGGGCGTGGTCGTCCAGATGACGACGAAGGCAGACAACAGGTCAGCAAAATCAGCCTCGACATCAGCGGGCTCAGAGGCCTCGCCCTGCTCCTTGAGTATCTTGGCGATCTCAACAACCTGATCAGCGTATCCCTGCCGCCTGATGGCGACCACCGGGAACTTCACCCAGATCATGTCGCTCTCGACATCCTGGTACTCGACCTCGGCTTCGGCCAGCGCCGTACGCTCGACAACCGACCACATGATCGGTTTCGAACCGCGATAGAGCTGGCCGGACTTGGCGATCTTCAGGAGTTCGCCGGCGATGCGGGCTTCGGCATGGAAGGCCATCGTCGTATACGGATTGTCGAAATCGCCCTCGATGCCGAGGCGCTTGAATTCTTCCGACTGGATCTTGATCCAGCCAGCCGCGAAATCGCGGCACTCCTTACGGAACTCGTTGACGGGAACCTCATCCTTGTTCTTGCCCTTGGAGCGATAAGCCTCTTCGATCTTCCATTCGATCGGCAAGCCATGGCAATCCCAGCCCGGGACATAGTTGGCATCATAGCCGCGCATCTGGAACGAGCGGGTGATGATGTCCTTGAGGATCTTGTTCAGCGCATGGCCGATATGGATGTTGCCGTTGGCATACGGCGGGCCGTCGTGAAGCACGAATTTCTCGCGGCCGGCGGCCGACGCGCGCAGCTTCTTGTAGAGCTCCATCTTCTGCCAGCGGGCAACCGTCTCCGGCTCCTTCTGCGGCAGGCCGGCGCGCATCGGAAATTCAGTTTCCGGCAAATACAGGGTTTTCGAATAATCGAGCTTTTCTGAGGTCACGGTCATGGTTTTTGCAATCGTCTCTGAGCGCGTTTCGCCGCGCATGCGAACGGGATATCTTCAAGGAATAGCGGAGGCGCCTGTCTCAAACGCCGAAAACCCGGACCTTCCGGCGGCTATCAGAGCGCTGGGAAGGCCGGGCCAATAATTCGCTGATCACGTATCAATCGACGATATCGGGTCATGGTGGCCGGTTGTTTAGGACGTTTTCGGGCGAAAAGGAAGAGGCTTGCGACGGGCGCTGCAGGATTGCGCAAACCCGTTGCCGGCGTGCTTCGTGCCCGCCCGGGCTCGACGCGGTCTACGCGGCAGGCTTTGTCTGCATCACCGCCCGCAACGCGTCGTTGATGCGGTCCTGCCAGCCCGGCCCGTCCTTTTGAAAATATTCAAGCACAGCGCTATCGATCTTAATCGACACAAGCTCCTTCGTCTCCGGCAAGGCTCACCGTTCGATTGCAGTCGCCACCGGCTTTTTGGCCGGCTTGAACAATGCTTCAGAGGCATCCATCGGATTTACGGGCCGGCGCGGCGTATGGGCCATCGATCTATCTCATTCCTGTGGGGTTGTGTGACTTGGGTCGCGCAATACGCGACCAATTTGGCCCAAGCGTGAACCGGGGCGCGGCTTAAAACGCAATCTGCAGGTCGATCTCGCTGAGCGGCCGCACACCGGCGAGCAGCGCCCGCGCCTCCGCCTCATCCTGCTTCATCTGCACTACCAGCGGATCGAGACCGTCGAACTTCAATTCGTCGCGCAGATGGCCGAAGAAGGAGACGGAACAGATCTGGCCGTACAGATCGCCCGAAAAGTCGAAGACGAAGGTTTCGAGCAGGGCCGTGCCATCGCGGTCAACCGTCGGGCGCTTGCCGAAACTGGCAACCCCGTCATGGAGACTGCCATCGGCGCGGCGGAAGCGCACGGCGTAGATGCCGTTCTTGAGTTCGACTTCAGGGGGCAATTGCATGTTGGCTGTGGGATAGCCGAGCGTGCGGCCGAGCTTCTTGCCGCCGATCACTTCCGATTCCACCGTATAGCGATACCCAAGCATGCCGGCCGCCTGTGCGACGTCACCCTCGCCGAGCAGCCCGCGAATATGGCTGGAGGAGATCACCGAGGCGTTCTCGTCGCGAAAGGCATCGACCAGCGTGACGCCAAAGCCGTTTTCGCCGCCGGCCGCCATCAGGAAGGCGGGACCACCTTCCCGGCCCTTGCCGAAATGGAAGTCGAAGCCGGTCACGACGTGGCCGGCATGCAGCCAGTCCATCAGCACGGAGCGGATGAAATCGGAGGCGGAAAGCTCCGAAAACGTGCGGTCGAACGGATATTCGATCACGGCGGAAAAGCCCATGCCTTCCAGGATGCGGGCCTTGAGCGGCGCCGGCGTCAGGCGGAAGACCGGATGGTCCGGGCGAAAGACTGTGCGCGGATGCGGCTCGAAGGTCAGCACCAGGGCCGGAACGCGGCGCGCCCGCGCTTCCTCCAGCGCCCGGGTCAACACCGACTGGTGACCGCGATGCACGCCGTCGAAATTGCCGATGGCGATGACGCCGCCCCTCAAGGCTTGCGGCAATGGTTCGCGGGTCTCGTTGCGATGGAAAACCGTCATGTCCGTCACACCAGTCTCATCTCTACAGCACCGCGCCTTTTCAGGCGCGCAAAGGTCGCTACAATGCTTTGAAATTCTGCTAATTTTATCCTTAGTTCGAACCCGATTTAAGGAATTATTGCCAGCCTTTTTTCAAGCCAACCTGGGCATCCACCATTTCGGCGTGGCACCCTCGTTTTTCAGGAACGCCGCGAGTTTTGTCTCGTCCGTCTTTTCAGCATGCATGTATTCGAGCGCATGGATGCCCGCGCTGATATAGAGGACATCGAGGCCGAAATCCTGCGCGCCCTTGACGTCGGTCGGCATTCCATCACCGACGGCGACCACCCGTGACAGATCAATGCCGCCGCGAACGGCCTTTGCTTCCGACAAGGAGGCGCGGTAGATCGGCACGTAGGGCTTTCCGGAAATCCGCGTTTCGCCGCCCAGTTCCGCATAGACCTTGGCGATGGCGCCTGCGCAGGGAATGAGCCGATGACCGCGCTCGACGACGAGGTCGGGGTTGGCGCAGATAAAGGGCAGCTTGCGTTTGGCCATGCCAGACAGCGTTGCGCGATAATCTTCGGCGGTTTCTGTCTCGTCGTCGAAGAATCCGGCGCAAACGATGATTTCGGCATCCTCGGAAGAAACCAATTCGACACCGAGACCGTCGAGCAGCGGAAGATCGCGTTCGGCGCCGATGAAATAGATTTTCTTCGGCCCGGCGGAGATCAGCGCGCGGGTCACGTCGCCGGAGGTGACGATGCGATCATAGGCGCTATCAGGAACGCCGAGGCCTCGGATCTGGACGATGACGCCGGGATGCGGACGGGGCGAATTGGTGATGAGGACAACGGTAAGCCCCCTGGCGCGGGCCTCCGTCAGAGCTACGCAGGCTTCCCTGAAGGCGGCGACACCGTTGTGCAGGACACCCCAGACATCGCACAGAATAACATCATAGCGGTTTGCGATGTCGCGAAAACTGTTGATCCGAACGGCCATGCTGGCTTCCCGCAGAAAAAATATCCGGGGTGACATCGCAGGCAGGCGCCGAAAACACAAGACTCCTTGCGGAAATTGGCGACCGAATCCCAAGGAATCGGCCGCCAGAAGCCAACGGGCCTTCTAAAAGCTGCCGATCAGCCAGCCCGCGACAGCACAGACCACAAGCGTGGTCACGATCCCGCGCTTCAGCTTGAAGAGCAGCAGGACCGCCAGAAGCGTCAGCAGGAAGGCAGCAGGCTGAAACGTATGCCAGGCGGGAAGCGGCATCGAAAGCGGACCGCTCGCATACCGTCCCGTCTCCGAAAAAAGGACGTGCAGACCGAACCAGAGCGCCAGATTGAGGATGACGCCGGTGACCGCCGCCGAGATCGCCGCCAGCGCGCCTGAGAGCGCCCGGTTGTTGCGCAAGGTCTCGACATAGGGCGCGCCGAGGAAAATCCACAGGAAGCAGGGAATGAAGGTGACCCAGGTGGAAAGCGTCGCCCCCAGCAGGCCGGCCAAGAGCGGGTCGAGCCCGAGCGGTGCGCGAAACGCGGCCATGAAGCCGACGAAGGAAAGCACCAGCACCAACGGCCCCGGCGTCGTTTCGGCCAGTGCCAGTCCATCCAGCATCTCACCGGGCCGCAGCCAGTGATAGGTCTCGACGGCCTGCTGGGCGACGTAGGCAAGCACGGCATAGGCGCCGCCGAAGGTGACAACCGCCATCTTGGAAAAGAACAGTCCGATGGCCGTATAGACGTTGTCAAAACCGAGGATTGCGCCGACGACGACGAACGGCGCGATCCAGAGCGTCAGCCAGACGCCGAGAACGCCGATCGCCCTGCTCCAGGACGAGACGACGTCCGGGAAATTGCTGTCGATGACCGAGGGCCGGTCGGCCAAGGCCTGCTTTGCCGCCGCCATGGTCCTGCCTTCCGCCGATTGCGCATGGGAAGCGATGAAGCCGGCGACGCCGGCCGCCAGAACGACCAGCGGAAACGGCAGATCGAAGAAGAAAAGTGCAGCGAAGGCCAGAGCCGCGACGATCACCGCAAAGCGGGTCCTCAAAGCCCGGCGGCCAACCCGAATGACCGCTTCCACGACGATCGCCAACACCGCCGCCTTCAACCCGAAGAACAGAGCGGCGAGCCAATCCGTTTCGTGGAACAGTGCGTAGGCCGAAGAAAGGCAAAGGATAACGAAGAAACCCGGCAACACAAAAAGCGTGCCGGCGACGATGCCGCCGCGCGTCCCGTGCAACAGCCAGCCGACATAGGTGGCAAGCTGCTGCGCCTCGGGGCCCGGCAGGAGCATGCAGAAATTCAGCGCATGCAGAAACCGGCTCTCGGAAATCCAGCGGCGCTCCTCCACCAGTTCCCGGTGCATCAGGGCGATCTGGCCCGCCGGGCCTCCGAAGCTCAATACCCCGATCTTCGCCCAGAGCCTCGTGGCCTCGGCGAAGGTCGGATGCGCCGGGGGAGCCTCAATCTGCACGGCTTCATTCATGGTTCTTTGCCTTCTTCGCGACGTGCGACACCCATTCGTGTTTTTCCTGCGTGGCGTCACGTGCCCAGCGATAGAACGCGTCGTAGAATGTCATGCCCGCTTCCAGTTGCTCCAGATCGTCGGCAAACATCCGCGAGAGGCCGAGCGATGCCGCGAGCAGACCGGCGGCTTCGGGAACGAGATCGAGCCGGTCGGTATCGGCGGCTCGGACAATCAGGGAGAGATGCTGAAGTGCCGGAAATGTGAGACCGAATTCCTTGACCATCGTGTCGAAGGTGCAGTCCTCGTCCCTGTGGCTCCAAAAGACATTTTCGACGTCGAACGGCATGGCGTCGAACCGAGCTGCGACGCCTTCGACTTCCGTGGCCGCGACGAAGAGAAACGTCGCCGACGGATCGACGAAGCGGCGGATCAGCCAGGGGCAGGCTATGCGATCGATCTTCGGGCGAGCGCGCGTCACCCAGACCGTACCGCCATTGGCGTTTTCACCCGGCAGCGCCGCGACCGGAACGAGCGGCAGACCTGCCGCCCGCCATGCTTCGAACCCGCCTTCCAGCGCCTCCGCCTCGGCGCCGGCATTGCGCAGCCAGGCGGCGACGCCTTCGCTGAGCTTCTTGCCTTTCTGGCAAACGACAACGACCCAGCGGCCGCGATAATCCGCGCCCCACTGCCCCACGCTCTCGTAAGGGCGCCGGAAAGACGCCGGCAGAAGAAGCGGCTGCGCGGCGAAATCCTCCTCGTCGCGCACATCGATAACGACCGGGCCCTTGGGGGTGCCGATCAGACGGAGAAGCTTTTCGGTGGAAATAGCATTAAACGAGGCCATGATTTACGTCCTTTTCGGGGATTGGACGCGAAGTGATGGCATGACGCCTCGTGGGGCAATTCGCAAACCCCATGCGGCAATTAGACAAAAAAGCAGAAACCGAGTCAATCGAATTCCCGCCGCAAAGATTCTTGCCGGCCCATTCTTGACTCAATCAGCCGCCATCCTTATCTCGGGAGCGCTAGCACTCACACAACAGGAGTGCTAACATCCATCCATCGGGTCGGTTCACGATCCGTGAAGTCATTTGATCGAGGGATTAGACAATGACAACCACCAATTTCCGTCCTCTGCATGACCGCGTCGTCGTACGCCGCGTCGAGTCTGAAGCCAAGACCAAGGGCGGCATCATCATTCCGGACACCGCCAAGGAAAAGCCGCAGGAAGGCGAAATCGTCGCCGTCGGCACCGGCACCCGTGACGACAAGGGCGCGCTCATCGCTCTCGACGTCAAGGCTGGCGACCGTGTCCTGTTCGGCAAGTGGTCGGGCACCGAAGTCAAGCTCAACGGCGAAGACCTTCTGATCATGAAGGAAGCCGACATCATGGGCGTCATCGGCTGATCCTGGCCGGTTCTCTTCCTTTCAATCCATAAAACCAATTGGGCATCAGCCCGGGAGTTTTTAAAATGGCAGCCAAAGAAATCAAGTTCGGCCGCACCGCGCGCGAAAAGATGCTGCGCGGCGTCGACATCCTCGCTGACGCAGTGAAGGTAACGCTCGGTCCGAAGGGCCGCAACGTCATCATCGACAAGTCGTTCGGCGCACCGCGCATCACCAAGGACGGCGTCTCCGTCGCCAAGGAAATCGAACTCGAAGACAAGTTCGAAAACATGGGCGCACAGATGGTCCGCGAAGTTGCTTCGAAGACCAACGACATCGCCGGCGACGGCACCACGACTGCGACGGTTCTCGCTCAGGCCATCGTTCGCGAAGGCGCCAAGGGCGTTGCCGCCGGCATGAACCCGATGGACCTGAAGCGCGGTATCGACCTCGCCGTTGCCGCCATCGTCAAGGATATCGTTGCCAAGGCCAAGAAGATCAACACTTCGGAAGAAGTGGCCCAGGTCGGCACGATCTCCGCCAACGGCGAAAAGGAAATCGGCCAGTACATCGCTGACGCGATGCAGAAGGTCGGCAATGAAGGCGTCATCACGGTTGAAGAAGCCAAGACCGCCGACACCGAACTCGAAGTCGTCGAAGGCATGCAGTTCGACCGCGGCTACCTGTCGCCCTACTTCGTGACCAACCCGGAAAAGATGGTTGCCGAACTGGAAGACGCCTACATCCTTCTCCATGAGAAGAAGCTCTCCAACCTGCAGGCCATGCTTCCGGTTCTCGAAGCCGTCGTTCAGACCGGCAAGCCGCTCCTCATCATCTCGGAAGACGTTGAAGGCGAAGCGCTTGCGACCCTCGTCGTCAACAAGCTGCGTGGCGGCCTGAAGATCGCTGCCGTCAAGGCTCCGGGCTTCGGCGATCGCCGCAAGGCCATGCTGGAAGACATCGCGATCCTGACCGGTGGCCAGGTCATCTCCGAAGACATCGGCATCAAGCTCGAAAACGTCACGCTCGACATGCTCGGCCGTGCGAAGAAGGTTTCGATCTCGAAGGAAAACACCACGATCGTAGACGGCCACGGCCAGAAGTCCGAGATCGAAGGCCGCGTTGCCCAGATCAAGGGCCAGATCGAGGAAACCACCTCCGACTACGACCGCGAAAAGCTGCAGGAACGCCTTGCCAAGCTCGCTGGCGGCGTTGCGGTCATCCGCGTCGGCGGTGCAACCGAAATCGAAGTCAAGGAAAAGAAGGACCGTATCGACGACGCGCTCAACGCGACGCGCGCTGCCGTTCAGGAAGGTATCGTTCCGGGCGGTGGTACGGCTCTGCTGCGCGCTTCGACCCTGCTCAACATCAAGGGCGGCAACGAGGACCAGACGGCCGGCATCAATATCGTCCGCAAGGCACTGCAGTCGCTGGTTCGCCAGATCGCCGAGAATGCCGGTGACGAAGGTTCGATCGTCGTTGGCAAGATCCTCGAAAGCGGCACCGACAACTTCGGTTACAACGCCCAGACCGGCGAATATGGCGACATGATCGCCATGGGCATCGTCGATCCGGTCAAGGTCGTTCGCACGGCCCTGCAGAACGCTGCTTCGGTTTCCGGTCTGCTCGTCACGACCGAAGCCATGATCGCCGAACTTCCGAAGAAGGAAGCTGCCGGCGGCGGCATGCCCGACATGGGCGGCATGGGCGGCATGGGCGGCATGATGTGATAGGGCGTCTGCCTTATCACGAGTGACGACCATACAGCTTCGCCCATGATCCAAAGTGCTTCAGCGCGTCAAGCGCGCTGAAGTGGCGGCATGGGCGGCATGATGTGATAAGGCGTCTGCCTTATCACGAGTGACAACCTCTAAGGTTTTCCGGGTTTTCCGGACGAGAGAGGGCGGGCCGCAAGGTCCGCCCTTTTTTCGATCGGGACGCCAAAGTTGATCGAAGCCCCCAAGAAAGGTCAGCATCTACGGCATTTTACCATTGCCTAAAGGTGTGCGAATCATGTTCTGATTGCATTCACGAAAATGTCTTGCAATCGGAAATATCCACTCCCGGCGGCAAAATATTTATCGGAAGACGATTGACCGAAAGTAAAAGCAATTATAAACGCGGAAAAAGTGAAACTCAGACTCTTAAAATGTAATACTTATTGATATCGAAGACATGCATGTACATTTTTCCATATTTTCCATGCGAGCGCACAATTGCATCTTCAATTATAATACAAATTGATTTCGAATTGCCCCAAGATTTATTTTTTCCTGTCCGAACACCGGTCAGGGACTTGAAATTTGATCTGTGAATAAGCTATATATTGCAGGATCGGCAAACATATTTGCCGCGCCCTGATACTTGCTTGCAAATAGAAATTGTTTCTTTCGAACCCTTGATGGGAATAGGCGAATGAATTTCAGACTTTGCGCATATTTCGGGGTCGCCCTTGTTTAAGATCGCAAGAAGGGCTCCTTCGCCGTTTCCCGACGCAGTTTCCTTTACCATTGGCGAAAGCGGGCAGGAATTGCTGAACCAGTTCTGCTTCTCCGAGGGATGGATCGGCAATCTCTCGAACGGCTTGTTACAGCTGGGAGAAAACGCTGCGGCGATGCACGGCTTGCGTCGGCCGGAATGTGGCCTGCTTAATCTCGTGCGCTGTTATGACGGTGCCGACCGCGATCACGTTATACGGCTTTTCGAACAGGCGGCCGCAACGTCCTCATCCTTCTGCTTCTCGACCACCATCGTTCTGGCATCCGGCCAGCGGCGACCCGTGTTCTGCGTCGGCGAATCGAACGGGCTGGAACAGCGCTGTTCTGGATCCCTGCTCGGCGTCTTCTGCTTTCCTCGCTTCCAGCTGGAAAGCGGGAGCCGGATTTGCAGCCATTATCAATAGCGGCCGCGGTTCACGCCACCAGCGTTTTCAGATCGGCTTCGGGATTTTCGAGAACGGCGCGGTCGGGCGTCAGCCCGTGCTCAAGAAGCTTCTTGCCCGTCACATAGGCCTTCGCATCATTGAGCGCATCAACGGCAATCAGCTTGCCCTGCATGAAGTACCACACAGAGACGCTGCCCTCACGCTGGCCTTTGCGCACGATCGTTTCGTCGTGACCGAGGCCGAAGCCGGCGATCTGCAGCTTGACGTCATACTGGTCGGACCAGAACCAGGGGTTCGGATGATAAGGAGCCTCGCCGCCGGCAAGCAGCGCCGCCACCGCCTCAGCCTGATCGACCGCGTTCTGGACCGATTCAAGCCGGATACGCATATCCTTCCACGGCAGAACCGCACAGTCACCCATGGCGTAAATGGCTGGATCGGACGTACGCGAGAATTGATCGACGACAATGCCATTGGCGACCTCGAGGCCCGCGTCATGGGCGAGCGCGTCATTGGCGGTCACGCCGATACCGACGATCACCAGATCCACAGGGATCGTCGAGCCATCGGTCAATTCTGCAGCCGTCACATGTCCATCCGCGCCGGTCAACCGGACGAGCCCGGTGCCCTCGCGAATATCGACGCCGTGCGTCTTGTGGATCTCGCGCACGAGATTGGCGGTTGCTGCCGAGGCAACACGTTGCAGGATGCGGTCGGCCATCTCGATGACGGTGACGTCAAGCCCGCTCGATCGCGCCACGGCGGCCGCCTCCAGGCCGATATAACCGCCGCCGATGATCAGGGCATGCCTGCCGGGCTTCAACTCCTCGGCCAGGCGGTCGGCATCGGTGAAATCGCGCACGACGAAGACCCCGTCGAGATCGCCGCCGACGCCGGCCGGCAGTCTCCGCGGGGTCGAGCCCGTGGCAAGCGCCAGCACGTCATAGTCGACCTTCGAGCCGTCGCTCAGCGTCACGGTTTTGGCGGCGCGGTCGATGGCTGTGACGGTCGTTGAAAGCCGGACATCGACATTATGCTCGCCGTACCAACTCTCGGGCCGGTACAGCAGCCGATCGAGGGTCATTTCGCCCAGCAGATATTTCTTTGACAAAGGCGGCCGCTGGTAAGGGTAGCTTGCTTCCGCCGCAACAATCGTCACCGGACGCTCATCCTTCAGGGCCCGAAGCTTCGCCACCAGAGCAAAGGCGGCTTGACCGCCGCCTGCAATAACAAGTCTACCTGCCACGTTTGTTTCACCCGTCGAGAAAGCGTGTTTTGCCGAGACGTAGCCCGTCCGCCCAAGCCGCGTCAACCGCGCTGGTCGTCTCGGCCTTGCAGGCAGGGCGGACGGGAGGGAAAGATGCGGTCAATCGCGCCTGGGGATTTCCATGCCCCTCTGTGTCGCCGGGCGGCCGAGGCCGCGATCAACCCAGGCCATGACATTCGGGAAGCGCGCATATTCGAGGACATCGGCACCGCCGTAGAACTTGCGGGCACCCTCTATCCAGGGATAGGTGGCGATATCGGCGATGGTATAGTCATCGCCCATCAGCCACTGGCGGCCCTCCAGGCGACTTTCCAGAACATCGAGAAGCCGCTTGGCTTCATCCCGGTAGCGCTCCATCGGATAGGAATTGTTGGCGACCTTATCGGCAGCGAATTTGAAGAAATGGCCGAACTGGCCAAACATCGGCCCGACACCGCCCATCTGGAACATCACCCAGCAAAGCGTCTCGTAGCGAGCGGCAGCACCGGTCGGGATCAATTTGCCGGTCTTCTCGGCAAGATAGACGAGAATGGCGCCGGACTCGAACAGGCCGATCGGCTTGCCGTCCGGGCCATCGGGATCGATGATCGCAGGGATGCGGCCGTTCGGATTGAGGGAAAGGAATTCCGGCGACTTCTGGTCGTTGTTGCCGAAATCGATCCTGTGCGCCTCGTAGGCGAGACCGAGCTCTTCCAGGGCGATGGAGACCTTCACTCCATTCGGCGTCGGCAGCGAATAAAGCTGGATGATATCGGGATTTTTGGCGGGCCAGCGGCTGGTGATCGGGAAAGCGGTTAGATCGGACATACGGGACTCCGTGAAGTGGGAGCCCCTATGTAGGATGGCCGTGTTCAAAATGTCAGGCGGGCGTGCTTATTTTTGGGTGCGTTTTTTCAATCGGCGCGTGGATGCTGGCTTGTACGCGTGCGATGAGCTTCGACAGGTGCGCGAGCCCCTATGCGAGGGCACCGTTCACCGCTTCGATAATCCTCGCCACCAGCGTATCGCCCTCATGCTCTGCCTTGCGCGCTCGCACGAGGCAGGCCTCGGATTTTAAGATGATGCCGTCTGACAGGATTTTCAGGTGGTTGGCTTTGAGGGTAGACCCCGTCGAAGTGATGTCGACGATGATATCGGCCGAGCCCGAGGCGGGCGCACCTTCGGTGGCGCCCAGGCTTTCGACGATGCGGTAAAGCTGGATGCCGTGCTTGGCGGAGAAGAACTGCTGGGTGAGCCGCCAGTATTTCGTGGCGATCGCCAGCCGGCGCCCGTGACGCGCGCGGAAATCGGCGGCGACGTCGCCGAGATCGGCCATGGTATCGACATCGAGCCAGATTTCCGGGACGGCGACGACGACATCGGCATGGCCGAAACCGAGCCGGGCGCAGAATTCGACGCGGGCGTCAGCCTCCGCAAGCCCCTCACGGATCAGGTCCTCGCCGGTGACGCCGAAATCGATCGTGCCGTTGCCGATCTCGCGGGAAATTTCGGAAGCCGAGAGGAAGGCGATCTCGACGTCGTCCAGACCTTCGACGCGGCCGCGGTAGGACCGCTCGTTGCCGACGGCGACGATCTTCATGCCGGCTTTCTCGAAGATGGCGGAGGCGTCGTCCTTCATCCGGCCCTTGGAGGGCAGAGCGATGGTGATGGTCATCGGGCGGCCTCCCCGTCTCGCGCCAGCGCCTGTTCGATCCGGTCGAGCCAGAGCGCGAAACCGACGGCCGGAATACGCTCCCTGGCGCCGAGCAGCGTCATCAGCCGGTCGAAGCGGCCGCCACCGGCGAGAACCGCCGAGGAGCCGTCGATGACGATTTCGAAGACCAGGCCGGTATAATAATCGAGCGGCCGGCCAAAGGCGGCGCGGTAGGTGAGAAGCCCCGGATCGACGCCGGCATTGCCGAGGGCCGCCACGCGCGCATCGAAGCGCGACAGGGCGCCGTCCAGCGCCAGGCCGGATTTTGCCGCAAAAGCAAACAGCGCCGCTGGTGCTTCGGCAAGCGGTATGCTGAGCGACAGGAATTCCCGCAGGAGGCCAAGTGTGCGCCCATCGAGCGCGGTCTTTTCCAGCGCCCGCTTCTCCTTCAGCCTTGCGGCAATCTCCTTCGGGCTCCGGCTGGCATTGGTGGAATAGCCGGTCGCTTCCATGGTCTCGTCGAGATGGGCGATCAGCGTCGCGTCATCGCCCGACGCAAGCAGCGCCTCGATCTGCGGACTGAGGCCCGCCACCGGCTGCGGGCTTGAAAGCCGCGTCAGCAAGGAATCGATCTGTGCGGAATTGCCAAAGGCATGGATCAGCCGCTTCTGCCATCCGGCCGGCAGGCCGCAGGCGGCGACCACCGCTTCGAAGACCGATTGGTCGCCGAGCGTCACCTTGAGGTGCCTGCCCGGCAGCCGTGCCGCGAGGATCTCGATGGCATCGCTGATCGCACGGGCATCGGCGCCGGCCACATCCGTCTCGCCCAGATCCTCGATGCCGGCCTGATAGAATTCGTTGGCGCCTTCCCGCCGCTGGCGGAAAATCTCGCCGAGATAGGAATAACGCCGCGGCGTGCCGGTCGCCGTCTCGATGTGGCGCAGGCAGACGGGAATGGTGAATTCCGGGCGCAGGCAGAGACTCTTTCCCGTCTCGCTCTCGGTCATGAAGATGCGGCGGCGCAGGTCTTCGCCCGCCATGTCAAGGAACGGTTCGGCCGGCTGGATCACCGGCGTATCGACGCGCAACGTTCCCAGCCGCTCGAAATCGGCCAGCAGATCGGCAGCAAAGGCTGGGAGGTTGATCAGGGGCATGGGCCGACAGTTTTCCTTAAAGGCACCAATGGTTGGATCAGTTCGATGCGGTTGCCGAACGGATCATAGACATAGACCCGCTCATATTCCTCCAGCGGCTCATCTTCAACAACCCGGCAGCCCGCTGCCTTCAGCTTTTTCGCCAGGGACGCGACATCGTCAACCAGGAAAGCCGGGTGAGCCTTGAGCGCAGGTCGAAAATCCACTTCGACGCCCAGATGAACCTTCAGTGCGCCCGCCTCGAACCAGCAACCGCCACGTCCCGCCAAGTTGGCTGGCTTCGGCCGCTCGGGAATACCGAGCAGACCGGAATAGAATGCGCAGGCCCGATGTTCTCCACCCGCCGGCATGGCAAGCTGAACATGATCAATGGCAAGGAGCCTTACCATCGGCGTTCTGCCCCGGGGGAAGGTTCGCGATATCCTCCTCTGTCACTGCGTGACATATCCCCCTCAAGGCCGGAGATAGGGCATTTCGCGCGAAGGAGGCCCCTCATCCGCCCTGCCGGGCACCTTCTCCCCGTTTTGACGGGTAGAAGGGACGAGCGGCAACCTCCGTAGTCCCCTCTCCCCGCCTGCGGGGAGAGGGCTAGGGTGAGGGTCAATTTCGACACATCAAAGGAGACCGCCATCGGCATGCTTAATCCCGTCCTGCCCGCGCCCGGTCCTCGGCCTGCACCGCCAGCATCTCGCGCACCTTGGCGACGAGGTCGCCCTCAGGCACGGAGACCTGCGCCACGCGGGCCTCGCGCCATGCGACGTTGTCCTCGATCTCGCCTGACAGGCGCTTGCCCTCGATCAGGTCCTTGATCTGTACCACGCCCTGCGCGCGTTCGTCGCCACCCTGGATGATGGCGAGCGGCGAGCCGCGGCGGTCGGCATATTTCAGCTGGTCGCCGAAATTCTTCTTGTTGCCCTGGTACATTTCGGCGCGGATGCCGGCGTGGCGCAGCTGTTGCGTGAACTGCTGGTACTTGCCGAGGCTATCCGTGTCGCGGTCCATGACGCAGACCACGACCGGTGCGATCACCTCTTCCATGCCGAGCTTGCCGAGATTCTTCAGCGCCGTCATCAGGCGCGAGACGCCGATGGAAAAGCCGGTCGCCGGAACCGGCTGGCCCATGAAGCGCGAAACGAGGCCATCATAACGCCCACCGCCGCCGACCGAACCGAAGACGACCTTTTCGCCCTTCTCGTTGGTGACGGCGAACTGGAGTTCGGCTTCGAAGACCGGACCGGTGTAATATTCGAGGCCGCGAATAACGGACGGATCGATTTTAATTCGATCCGAGTAATAGCCCGCGCTTGATACCAGTGCATGTATCAGTTCAAGCTCGGCGAGGCCCTCGCGGCCCGCAGTAGATCCCTCAACGATTATTCGAAGCTCATCGAGTGTCTGCGTCAACAAATAATCGTCTTTTCTAAAAGGGGCACGATCTTCACGGAAATCGCGGCCTGAATTCAACTTTTTAGCCGTCTCAATAAAGTTATGGATTTTGGAAATTTGATCCGTCTGCAACCCGGCGCCTTTCGTGAAGTCGCCTGACTCATCCTTGCGGCCCTCACCCAGGAGTTTGGCCACATCCACCCAATCAAACTTATCAAGCTTGTCCAGTGAACGAAGAACGATCACCCTCCGCCCGGCATTCTCCTCCCCGCCGAGCCCGATCGCCTCAAGTACGCCGTCGAGCACCTTGCGGTTGTTGACCCGGATCACATAGTCCCCGCGCTTGATGCCGAGCGCTTCCATCGTGTCGGCCATCATCATGCACATTTCGGCATCGGCCTGGACGCCGGCGGCGCCGACCGTGTCGGCGTCGAACTGCATGAACTGGCGGAAGCGGCCCGGACCCGGCTTCTCGTTGCGGAAGACGTAGCCGGCGCGGTAGGTGCGGTAAGGGAGCTGGATCTCGTTGAAGTTTTCCGCGACGTGACGGGCAAGCGGCGCGGTCAGGTCGTAGCGCGCGCTCATCCACTGCTCGTCGTCATCCTGCAGCGAGAAGACGCCTTCGTTCGGGCGGTCGGCGTCGGGCAGGAATTTGCCGAGCGCATCGGTATATTCGAACAGCGGCGTCTCGACCGGGTCGAAGCCGTAGCGCTCGTAGACTTCGCGGATCTTGCCGGTCATCTCATCGACGGCGCGGATATCGGCGGCGGAGCGATCGACGAAGCCGCGCGGCAGGCGGGCTTTCAGCTTCTGGGGCTTCTTCTTTTTATCATTCATGGAGGTCCGCACTTTCAGCGTCGATCGGTCACAAGAAATTGGCGCTTTCCCTATCCGATCAGGGCCAAGGCGGCAAGTCTCTGCGCGGTTTCAAGCAGCCTAAAGCGGCCGCGACAGCGTATCCCAGTTATGGACCACCGCGCCCTCGGCCATCGGCGCCTGGGCCTGCGGGATGAGGATCGAATGGGTGTCGCCGCGGATGACGCCCTTCAACTCCGACTGGAAGCTGATCCGCTTGAACTGCACGAAGCCGTCCGGAATGGTCGTCATCGACATCGAGGCCCCGCCGTAGAAGTCGATGCTGGCAAGTTCGCCGGCCTTGAGGCTGGAAACGATGGCGCGATCCTCGATGAAGTCATGGTAGAGTCCGGTCATGTAGCGGCGGATGCTCTTGCCGACCATCGCCCGCATCTGCGGCGTTTCGGCAAATTCCTGCCGCGAGCCGGCGAGATAGCGGATATCCTCCCCTTCCCAGAGGTTGCGGCTGTCACGCGCATTGACGATCGAGCGCAACAACACGTTACCGGCATAAACATCGGCGCGGCGCAGGAAATCGATGATCGCACCGGTGGCGCGCAGGTCTGGCGTCGAAATGCCGCGCTCCCAGCGCGAAACCGTCGGCAGGGAAAAGCCAAGCTTCCAGGCGATATCGCTCTGGCTCAGGCCCGCCTTCAGCCGGTAGTCCCGAAGCTGCCTGACCAACTCGCCCTGAATCAAAAATGTCGACATTCGGTGTTTTCCGAAATCCTGGATTGCGTGACGCGCTCAATCAAAACCAAGAGGTTAGCAAATGATCAATCCTTGGCATTTAAGTTGCGGTTTTTGTGCATTATTTTCAATTTCGTGGGGAGCGTTTCGCGCAGGCTGCCACGGAGCGATGAGACAAGAACAATTCTTTTTTCCCGGCGGGTAAAGCCCTATTTCGCGGCGCGACCAGCTTAATGGCAAAAACTGTCTCGTTTTCGCAAAAGCCGTCCGTGCGGCGGGAGAGCAAGGAGCGGAAGACGGCATGCTGCAGTTGATGAAACCAGGATTCGCCACGATCCTGCCCGAAGACAGCCGCGCCCACGAAGAATGGGCCCAGACACTGGTAGGACGGAACTATCTTGTCGAAAGATGGCATTGCGACCTTTCGACCGGCATCTTTGCCATCGGCGAGATTACGAAGACCCGACACGGCCTCGGCGACACGCTCTGCGGATTGTTCGACATCATCCGCAACTACCATGAGGATCATCACAAGACAGTACTCAACATCCTCGAAGAGGCCACTGCTGCAGCATCCTCCTTCTGCTTCTGCACGACGCTGCAGGAAGAGAGTGGCGCCACGACGCGGGTCTTTTGCGTCGGCACCTCGACCTTGGGCGCTCCACCGTCCGACGGGCGCATGCAGGGCATCTTCGCCTTCGCACCGGCGGAGGGCTAAATAGTCCTTTCAGGGAAGCGCGCGGCCGGCCTTTTCTTCGGTCGGCCGCATCCCTATGTTGGCGGCATGCGCGCCTTCGTTCTCATCGCTGCCCTTTTCTGTGCCCTGATCAGCGGCTGGACGGCTTCGCTCGCCCGGGTCCAGGATCTGGGCGGCATGGTGACGATGGATCATACCCGCGCATCCAAGGACCACGGCGCCGCTGCAACCTCTGGCCTGGATCACTGCGCGCCCAAAGCGAAAAACTGCGATCATCATCCACCGAGCGTGCATCCGCTGCTCTGCGCGGCCTGTTTCGCCGTCGTCCTCGACACGCCTGATCTCGGCAGGGTCGAGCCTGCCGGCTCGGCGATCCGCCCGCGGCCGCCGAAGCCGCTGCGGGCAACCGCCCTCGAACCGCGATTCCCACCTCCCAAGACATTACTCACGGCTTCCTGAACGCGGAACAACTCCGCATTTACGATTTTTCAGAAACGAAAGAGAGCACCAGATGTCTCTGAAATACCTCATGGCCGCCGCTGCGCTGGCCCTAACCTTCACCGCCTCCGTCGCCGCGCAGGAGATGGATCACAGCAAGATGGATCACGGCTCCATGCAGATGAGCGAGCCGAAGGGCGATGCGGGTCCGTCGAGCAAGGCCTTTGCTGCGGCCAATGCGAAGATGCATGAAGGGATGGACATCACCTTTACCGGCAATACCGATGCCGACTTCGTGCGCGGCATGATCGCCCATCACCAGGGGGCGATCGACATGGCGAAGATCGAGCTTGAATACGGCAAGGATGCCCGTTTGCGCAAACTTGCCGAAGACATCATTTCCGCCCAGGAAGCGGAGATCAGGATGATGAAGGAATGGCTCGCCAGGAACGGCGGCTGATCCTCCATTCATAAAGAGCGGCGCCGGAGCTTGTCTCCGGCGTCTGCGCAACACCTCTTTTCGCCCCACGTTGACCGGAGACAATGACAGGCACATAATTCCATCAGGGTGTGGGAGGACATCATGAAGGTCTTCAAGAATATTGCCGGCATCTTCGTCATATTGCTCGGCGGTCTCTGGATGTTGCAAGGTTCCAATATCATTACTGGCAGTCCGATGTCGGACAACAAGGAATGGCTGGTGATCGGCGCGCTTCTGGTGATCTTCGGCGCCGGCCTTCTCTACCAGAACAACCGGCCCACCTCCCCCACCTACTGAAACGCGGCGCGACCACGTCTCATGGGCGCGCAAATGACGCCCGCATCTCCTCGACCCTTTCCCGGCAATAACACCCCTCGATGTGATCGTTGACCAGCCCCATCGCCTGCATGAAGGCATAGACCGTGGTCGGGCCGACGAAGGTCCAGCCGCGTTTTTTCAGATCCTTGGATATCATGACGGAGGTCGGGGTCTTTGGATTGGCCGCTATCGCCTCATAGGTGACGGCCTTCGGCCGCTCGTTGGCGCCCGGCTCATGGCTCCAGAAATAGCGCGCGAGCGTGCCGAACTCGGCTCTCAATTCCTGCGCCCGCTTCGCATTGTTGATCGTCGAGACGATCTTGCCGCGATGCCGGACAATGCCGGTGTCCGCGAGACAGCGTTCGATATCGGCGTTACCGAAGGTGGCGACCACATCGAAGTCGAACCCCGCGAAGGCGGCGCGGAAGGCTTCACGCTTCCTGAGGATGGTCAGCCAGGACAGGCCTGACTGGAACCCTTCGAGGCAGATCTTCTCGAACAGCCGGATATCGTCGGCCATTGGCCGGCCCCATTCTTCGTCATGATAACGCTGGTAATCCTCCAGATTGGCATGCCAGGCGCAGCGGTCGCGACCGTCCTCGCCGGTGATGATACCCCTTGCCGTCACGCGTTTCTCCCTGCTTTTCGGCGCTTTACCATTTGCCAACCATAGCCCTAAAGCGGGTGATAACCCTACCCAAAGCTTTATCGTTTGGAATGCCTTTTAATGAATGGCCATTTACCATTCGCTCGCTCACCGGTGCCACCATCGCCGCATTCCGCCAAACCTATTGGCGTTCCTATCCCCGCCCGCCCTGCGCCAGCCCGGCGGACGGCGGAGCTATGAGACAGTCCCGGCGAAAGGTAGTGAGTCCGCCCGATGATGAAGAAAACCCTGATCCTTGCCACATCCCTGTTCGTTGCATTTTCCAGTCTTGCGGAAGCGCAGGACCGCTATCAGAACCGCCCGCCGGTCATCATCAGCCCAGATCTGACAGCTCCCTGGGTCACCCAGCTCGGCGGCAGCGTCCAGCCGGTCGTCTACCGTCAGCAGCGCCCTATAGACGCTCAGAGCGAGCGTGCCACCCGAAAACAATATCTTCTCCAGCGCCGTGCCAAACGCTCCGGCGTTTCCGTCGCGCAGCCGGTCGCCATGGCCCGCGCCCAGAAGCCGGCGCAGCGCCCGCTCGATCCGCAATTCCTGCCCCAAACGGTTGCCTATGAAACGCAGGAAAAGCCCGGCACGATCGTCATCGATACCAACAGCCGCTTCCTCTATCTCGTCACCGGCAAGGGGCAAGCGCGGCGCTATGGCGTCGGCGTCGGCAAGCCGGGCTTCGAATGGGCCGGCGTCCACAAGGTGACCCGCAAATCCGAATGGCCGGCCTGGACGCCGCCGTCCGAAATGATCGCCCGCGAAGCGGCCAAGGGACATTATCTGCCAGCCAGCATGGAGGGCGGCCCGGCCAATCCGCTCGGCGCCCGCGCCATGTATCTCGGCTCGACGCTCTACCGCATCCACGGCACCAATGCTCCCTGGTCGATCGGATTTGCCGTCTCGTCCGGCTGCATCCGCATGCGCAATGAGGACGTGGTCGACCTCTACGAGCGGGTCAAAATCGGTACCAAAGTCGTCGTGATCTAAGCCGTCTCTTAACCGCCGAGAAGCCAATACGTGGCCTTTCGGCAACAGCAGCTCCCGACGTAACAGGTATAACGACCCGATTTCCCCTATCCAAGACGCGTTAGACTTGCGTAATACGCGTTATTGAATAGCGTCTCACAGCTTGACAGGATGAGGGAAATCTATCGATGAACTATGCCTTGCAGACATTGGCCGCAATCGGGTTTGCGGCCGCTGTTACTTTCGGCGCGTCGAGCGCTTCGGCTTTCATGCCGGGTCAGTCCGCAGCCACGCAGTCCACGCCGGACGTGACGCTGGTAGCGATGGAAAAGAAGCCGGCGAAGAAATTCTGGCGCACCAAGGTGCGGCTTACGACCGATGAGGCGCCAGGCACCATCATCGTCGATACCAACAATAAATACCTGTATTACATCGAGGGTCCAAACAGAGCCACCCGCTACGGCATCGGCGTCGGTCGCGAAGGCTTCGGCTGGTCGGGCGTCGTCAAGGTGCAGCGCAAGGCGGAATGGCCGGGGTGGACGCCGCCGCCGGAAATGATCATCCGCGAACGCAAGAAGGGCCGCATCCTTCCGGCCTACCAGGAAGGTGGCATCGCCAATCCGCTCGGTGCCCGGGCGCTCTACCTCTACAAGGGCAAGAGCGATTCCGGATTCCGCATCCATGGCACCAACCAGCCCTGGACGATCGGCCAGAGCATGTCTTCGGGCTGCATCCGCATGATGAACAAGGACGTCGAACACCTCTACGAGCGTGCCGACATCGGCACCAAGGTGATCGTCATCGGCCCCGGCAACAAGCAGGGCGATGTTTCCTATGACGATCGCGGCGTCGACATCCTTCGCACCATCTTCGGCGGCTGAGGGTCCAAGCTCCTCTTCTCCCCGCCGGGGAGAAGTGCCGAGCGCATGCGAGGCAATGAGGGGGGTTCTCGGCGATCTCGGTGCCGGCCGTCCCCCTCATCCGGCCCTTCGGGCCACCTTCTCCCCGCTGGGGAGAAGAGGGAAAATGCCGCAAATCCAGATGCCTTAGCTCTCCCCTCAAGGGGCGGGTGAAAGAGCGACCGGTTTTTCACCGCCATAGGCCCAGTCGAGCAGTTCCACCGTGTGCAGGATCGGCATCCTGGTGGCGGTGGCGATCTGGGTGATGCAGCCGATGTTGCCGGTGGCGATGATATCGGCCTTCGTCGCCTCGATGTTTTTCACCTTGCGCGCCTTCAGCATCGCGGAAATCTCCGGCTGCAGGATGTTGTAAGTTCCGGCCGAACCACAACAGAGATGCCCCTCCGCGGGATCGCGGACGGTAAAGCCGGCGTTCTTCAACAGCAGCTTCGGTGCAACAGTGATCTTCTGGCCGTGCTGCATCGAGCAGGCCGAGTGATAGGCGACCGTCACATTCTTCGCCTCCTGCCGCGGCAGATCGAGGCTTGTCAGATATTCCGTGATGTCCTTTGCCAGCGCCGACACCCGTGCGGCCTTTTCCGCATAGGCCGGATCAAGGCGCAGCATGTGGCCGTAGTCCTTGATCGTCGTGCCGCAGCCGGAGGCGGTGATGACGATCGCATCCAGCCCCCCTTCGTCTGCCGCCTTGATCCAGGCATCGACATTGCGGCGGGCAGCGGCGAGCGCCTGTTCTTCGCGGCCCATGTGATGGACGAGCGCTCCGCAACAGCCCTCGCCGTCCGGCACCACGAGCTCGACACCGAGCCGCGTCAGGAGCCGGATCGCGGCCTCGTTGATTTCCGGCTTCAGAACGGGTTGCGCGCAGCCCGTGAGAATGGCGACGCGGCCCCGCTTTTCAGCGCCTGCCGGCCGTATTCCCGGCTGCGCTGCGTTGGACAGTGGCGCTATGCGGCGCGGCGCCAGATCGAGCATGACGCCAAAGGCCTTAAGCGGCGGCACCCGCCTGAGCAACGCGGCAAAGGGCCGGCCGAGGCGGGCAGCCCTGAGCGCCAGGCGGAAGCGTGAGGGATAGGGCAGGATCGCCGCCAGCGCGGCCCGCACCAGCCGATCCTTCAGCGGCCTTTTGTAGGTGTTTTCGATATGGACGCGGGCGTGATCGACCAGATGCATATAGTTCACGCCGGACGGACAGGTGGTCATGCAGGCAAGACAGGAAAGGCACCGGTCGATATGGGTCACCACTTCCTCGTCCGCCGGGCGGCCGTTTTCCAGCATGTCCTTGATCAGGTAGATGCGCCCGCGCGGGCTGTCGAGCTCGTTGCCGAGCGTCACATAGGTCGGGCAGGTGGCCGTGCAGAAGCCGCAATGCACGCATTTGCGCAGGATCGCCTCGGATTCTGCGACATGCGGATCGGCGAGCTGGGCGGCGGTGAAGTTGGTTTGCATCAGCAACAAGCCCCGGCATTGGAGGAGAGATACCGCTCCCGGTCACTTGGTGACATCTCCCCCTCAAGGGGGACGATCGGGCACTTGCGGCAACTCAAGCTCTCCAACCAGAGTGACGGATTTCGCTGCACTTTCAAAAGGACAGTCAGGGCAACCTCCCGCACCGCACCTGATCTCCCCCCTTGTGGGGGAGATGTCACGAAGTGACAGAGGGGGGTATTCGGGATGCGTGTCATACTCAAAAACCCATCCTCCCCGGATTGAAAATCCCCTTTGGATCGAACTTATGTTTCAATCGTGCCGACAGCGCGGCAACTGCCGGAACTTCGGGTTCGAATGCAGGCGTCTTCGCGCGAATGGCATCGGAAGCCCGCACGAGCGTCGCGTGTCCGCCACCGAGACCCTTGATGTAACGGCGCAGCAGATCTGCCTCGGCATCTGCTTCCATGCGCAGCCAGACGAGGCCGCCCTGCCAGTCGTAGAAGGCATCGACGCCGGCTTCCAGCCGAAGGGCTGCGACCAGTTGCTGGCCGGCGGAGGGGGCGACAGAAACACGCCAGAGCGGCTTTTGCGTGGCATCCGAATAGGGTTTGACGTCGCGGACTTGCCGCCAGAGGGATGTTGTCGCGTCGTGATCGAGAACCGCAACAGGCGCGACCGATGCGAAGGCGGCAACGAGCTTTTCGCGGCGGAGTTCAACGGAAGCGGCCAACCCCTCGAGCCTGAGCACAGTTGCCGGCCCGTCCGGAAGACCGCCACCGAGAAAACGCGATCGGACGCTTTCCGGCAGGTGTGCCGCACCCGAAACCTCGACCGGCAAAGCCATTGCCCGCGCCATGGCGGCTGCGGCTTGAGCATCATCCAGCCCCGACACAACGATCGTCGCGGAGGCCGGCGGCAGCGGCAGAACCTTGAATGTCACCTCCGTCAGAAGCCCCAATGTGCCGTGCGAACCACAGAGCAATTTGACGAGATCGAGCCCGGTGACGTTCTTCATCACCCTGCCACCGGATTTGATGACCTCCCCTGCGCCATTGGCGAACCGGATGCCGAGCAGGTGGTCCCGTGCAGCACCCGCCACCAGGCGGCGGGGGCCGGAGGCGTTGGTGGCGAAGACACCGCCGATCGTCGGTTCGCCCGCAGTCGCCATGACGCCGCGATGGTCGAGCGGCTCGAAGGCCAGCATCTGGCGGTTTTCAGCAATCACGGCCTCGATCTCGACAACCGGCGTTCCGGCCCTTGCCGTCATGGTCATTTCGGCTGGATTGTACGCAACCACCCCCGACAGTTTTCGCGTCGAGAGGAGCCGGTCGGCGGCCACGGGATTGCCGAGACCAGAGCGCGTTCCGCCGCCCTCTATCTTCAGCGTCAGGTCATTGCGGGCGATGGTGGCGACGATACCGGCCGCTTCCGTTTCGGTTTCCGGCTCGAATATGGGGATCATGCGATAGGACGTCCTTCGAGCGGAAAGACCTTGGACGGGTTCATGATCCATTGCGGGTCGAAGGCGGCGCGGGCCGCCATTTGCTGGTCGAGGTCGGCCGTGCTGAACTGATGCAGCATCAGGTCGCGTTTTTCGATGCCGACGCCATGTTCGCCGGTAAGGCAGCCGCCCGCCTCGACGCAGAGCTTGAGAATATCATTGCCCGCAGCTTCCGCGCGCGCGGCATCTTCCGGATCGTTGATGTTGTAGAGAATGAGCGGATGCATGTTGCCATCGCCGGCGTGAAAGACGTTGGCAACGCGCAGGCCGTATCCGTCGATGATCTCGCTGGTCTTCTTCAGGACATAGGAGAGCTGGCCGAGCGGCACCGTGCCGTCCATGCAGATATAGTCGGCGATGCGGCCGGTGGCGCCGAAGGCCGACTTGCGGCCCTTCCAGATCAGCGCCGCCTCTGTCGCCGACTGGCTCTCCTTGATCGTCGAGACGCCATGGCGGCGGGCGATCTCGATGATGTTCGAAAGCATCGCCTCCATCTCCGCTTCCGAGCCCTCGACCTCGACGATCAGCAACGCTTCGACGTCCATCGGATAGCCGGCATGCGCGAAGGCCTCGCAGATGCTTATCGCCGGCTTGTCCATGAATTCGATGGCGACCGGGATGATACCGGAACCGATGACTTCGGCGACGCAGGAACCGGCTTCTTCCGATGAAGCGAAGCCGAAGAGCACCGGGCGCGCGCCCTCCGGCTTGGCAATCAGCCGTACTGTCGCCTCGGTCACGATGCCAAGCTGGCCTTCGGACCCGCAGACGAGGCCGAGCAGGTCATAGCCCGGCGCATCCAGCGCCTTGCCGCCGAGTTCGATCACCGTTCCGTCGAACAGCACCATCTTTACGCCGAGCAGGTTGTTGGTCGTCACACCGTATTTCAGGCAGTGGGCGCCGCCGGAATTCATGCCGATATTGCCGCCGATGGTGCAGGCAAGCTGCGAACTCGGGTCCGGCGCGTAGAAGAATCCGTCGGCCGAAACGGCTTCGGAAATATTGAGGTTGGTCACACCGGCCTGAACCGTGGCGGTTCGGTTGGCGAAATCGATATCGAGAATGCGCGACATCTTCGACAGACCGATCACCACGGCATCCGCCTGCGGGATCGCGCCGCCGGACAGCGATGTGCCGGCACCGCGCGGCACGACGGGAATGCCGTAGCGGCTGCAATATCTCAGCACCGCTGCCACCTGCGCCGTCGTTTCCGGCAGGACAACGGCAAGCGGCACCTGGCGATAGGCGATGAAGGCATCCGTTTCGAAGGGTACCAGGCCGCGCCGCTCACTGATCAGGCAATCGGGGGGCAGAAGGTCCGCGAGGTCTTCGATGATCGCCGCGCGGCGGGAAAGGACGCTTTGCTTCGGCTCCAGAAAGGCGATCGTCTCCGGCATTTCGGCCTCCTGGTTCGTCCTGATGCGAGATTGGTATTTTTTCTTTACCACTACCATGAAGACGCAGCAAATGTTAATCAGTTTTTCCGTTTTCGAAACAATGGTCAAGATTGATGACAAACCTGGGCGATCTCGAGGTCTTCACCCGCGTCGTAGCGACCGGCAGCATGTCGGCCGCCGGCCGCGCGCTCGGTTTTTCGCCTGCCGTCATCTCCAAGCGCATCAAGCGGCTGGAAGACCGGCTCGGCACGCGGCTACTGCAGCGCACGACGCGGCAGATTTCGCTCACCGAAGCGGGACAAGGCTTCTACGATCGCGTGCTCGGCGTTCTCGCCGGCGTCGAGGATGCCGAGGCCTTCGCCTCCGGCCGCTCAGGCCAGCCGCAAGGAACGCTTCGTGTCACCGCGCCGACCTCTTTCGGCCGCATGCATGTCGCGCCGCATCTGGCCCACTTCCTCGAGATGCATACCGAACTTGTCGTGAATATCGTTTTGTCAGACGAGTTCACCGACATCGTCGCGGAAGGTTTCGATCTGGCCATCCGCATCGGCGAACTAGACGATTCCAGCCTCGTGGCACGAAAACTGGTGCCGGTCCGCCGCATCCTGTGCGCCTCGCCCGCCTATATCGAGCGCTTCGGCATACCGGAAACCGTCGATGATCTCGGCGTGCATGTCTGCCTGCGCCAGCACAACCACGACACCTGGAAGCTGGAAAGTCGGCAGGGGTCGCTGAGCTACAAGCCGCAGGGCCGGCTGATCACCAATTCGTCGGAAGTCGTGCGCGAAGCCGTCCTCTCCGGCGCCGGCATTGCACTGCGCTCGACCTGGGATATCGGTGGTGACCTGAAGTCCGGCAGGCTGCTGCAGGTCTTGCCTGCCTGGGAGGGCTCCAGCAATCTCTTCGTCTCCGCCCTCTACCCCAGCCGCCAGTTCCTGCCGGCCAAGGTGAGGCTGTTCATCGATTATCTGGCGGGGCTCTACGGGCCGCAGCCCTATTGGGAGCGGTAAGGCATTGCTTTTGGTACCATAGTTTGGTACTTAATCTCTATGAAAAGGCGGCACCTGACGACGCTCAGGCGGATTTTCGAGCGTCCCATCAGCGGCTCCATCCGGTGGTCTGACATCGAGGCTCTGTTCATCGCTCTCGGTGCCGAGATCAGCGAACAGGAAGGCTCGCGCGTCGGGGTGTTTCTCTTTGGTGAGGTTCGCGTGTTTCATCGACCGCATCCGTCTCCCGACACAGACAAGGGCGCGGTGGCGAGCATCCGCAAATGGCTTGAAAGTAAAGGCATCACCCATGAACAACATCATTGAAATCGACGGCCACAAGGCCGTGGTATCCCTGGACCCCGACATCGGCATGCTGCGCGGCGAATTTCTCGGGCTGAACGGCGGCGCGGATTTTTACGCGGAAAGTATTTCCGCTCTGCGTGAAGAAGGTGCAATTTCGCTGAAGGTCTTTTTAGAAATGTGCCGCGAGAAAGGTATATCGCCGTATCGCCAGTTTTCCGGCCGGTTCAACGTCCGCCTAGCGCCCGAGACCCATGAAGCGGCGGTGCTCGCAGCAAAGGCAGCGCAAAAGAGCCTCAACGAATGGGTTTCGGACGTGATCGAGGACGCAGCTACCAACCGATAGGAAGCTACGCCTTATCCTCCTCTGCATGATGTTTGCGGATCGAGCGGACGACGAGCCACATGGAGATGACGGCGACGGGTACGAAGAGACCTGTGAGAACGCTGGATTTCACCGGCAGCCCCTCGCTTTCCAAAGCTTTTGCCAGATAGCCGAACAGGCCGACGACATAATAGGAAATGGCGGCGACCGACAGGCCCTCGACGGTCTGCTGCAAGCGCAGCTGCAGCTTGGCACGGCGGTCCATCGAATTGAGAAGCGCACTGTTCTGACGCTCCAGTTCGACATCGACCCAGCTTCTGAGCAGAGCGGTCGCACGCGTCAGCTTGCGCGACAGGTTGGCCTGGCGTTCTTCGACCGACTGACAGGTGCGCATGGCCGGAGCCAGCCGCCGTTCGAGAAAGGTGCCGAGGGTTTCGTAACCCGGCACACCGGTTTCCGTCAGGGAGCGGATACGCTCCTGGACGATGCCGTAATAGGCGCGGCTGGCGCCGAACCGGTAGAGGCTGAGGGCAGCGCCCGCCTCCAGCTCTGCCGCGAGCAGCGTGATCTCGGCAAGCATCTCATCGGCCTTTTCGCGGACGCTGCCGCGCATCTTCTGGGTGACACCGGTCAGCCCGTCTTCGATACGGCGGATATCCGGCGACAGCGATTGCGCCAGAGGCAGCCCGAGCATGGCGAGCGTCCGGTAAGTCTCGATGTCGAGCAGTCGCTGTACCAGAGCACCCGTTCCCGCCTCCGTCATGCCCCGGTCGATGACGAGGATCTGCGTGAGGCCGTCCCCGTTCTGGCGGAAATCGGTGAGCACCACGGCCTGGCCGTTCTTGACGTCGCTGTAACAGAGACTGGTCGGGTCAAACGCGCTCATGGCTGCGCGGGTTTCTTCCGTGTCCGGCCGGATCTCGAGGCGGATGCCGGAAATCAGGTTTCCGGGTGGGGAAAAACCATCGCCAAACGGGTGGGTGATCACCTCGCCGCCGAAACGGTCGGGAATGACGCCGTCCCAGAAATAGGTCGAGAATTCGGTATGCCGCTCCCAGCGCAGTGTACCCTGGCCCCAGGACATGGCGTGATGGTTGGCTTCGCGGCTCGGGGGCGAGACGCCGCGGGCGCGCGACAGTTCGGACAGGACGGCGTGATCGACGGCCGAGCCGCCGTCCGTCATGAAGGCGAGTTGGAAGATGACGCGCGGCGATGTCACCAGCGCATAGGGACGCGAATGGATCTCGCCCAGCGCCTGCGCGCGGGCCGGTGCCGACGGAAATGCAAAACTGCCCTTGCCCATGAGGCGTTTTCCCCTCTCACGCGTCAATCAGAACCGTCTTATCAACAGGTGGAGCAAAAAGGAAAGGACGCTTTGACGCAGCTGCAACTTTGTTCCCGAGAACATTTTCACAAAGTGGCTAGAGAAATTGACCACTTTGGCGCAGGTGACTAGATTGGCGCCAAGGAGAGCCGCCGTGACCGACGATACCATTGATGCCTACGCCCGCATCCCTCACAGCCGGACATCCGCCGAAATCATCCAGCAGATCGAGCTCCTTATACTCGAAGGCGTGTTGCGCGACAACGAGCGGCTGCCAAGCGAAAGGGAGTTGTCGCGCCGGTTCGACGTGTCCCGGCCCATTTTACGCGAGGCGCTGAAGGAATTGGAGGCACGCGGACTGCTTATCAGCCATCACGGCGGCGGCACCTTCGTGGCGGATGTCATCGGCCAGATCTTTTCCAAGCCGGTGATCGAACTGATTGGCCGGCACCAAAAGGCGACGCAGGATTATCTCGAATATCGCCGCGAACTGGAGGGCATGACGGCCGCGTTTGCGGCTCGGCGTGCCACCCGCTTCGACAAGGAAATGTTAACACGCATCATGGAAGAGATGCGCGCCGCCCATCGCGCAGCTTCGGCCGAAGGCGGGCTCAAGACCGATGTCGAACTGCACAGCGCCATCGGCGAAGCGGCCCACAACATCATCCTGCTGCATACGCTGAGGGCCTGCTACCGGCTCTTGAGCGGCGGCATCTTCTTCAGCCGCGAGATGCTGTTCGCGGCGCCCGGCGCAGGTGACAAACTGCTCGCCCAGCACGAAGCCATCTACGAGGCCATCATGGCGGGTGATGCCCAGGCAGCGCGGGAGGCGGCACAGGCCCATATCGATTTCATCATCACGGCAACCCGCGAGGCGGAACGGACGGGGGAATGGGCGCGCATTTCGCAGCTGCGGCTGCAACAGCGGGGCGGCCAGACCGGCGCTTCTCCGGCCAGGCCACCTGCAGTTCACCTTCCTGATAACAGCGACCGCTAAATAATTTCCGTGGGCATCTCGCCAATGCCGCAAACATGCCCTAAAAGGACGCGAACGGCACATTTTGGTCGCGCAATCTCACTAAGTTGCGCGTCTTGCGCGCCTCCGCCCCGCTCCATAAGGGGCGGCGCGAATACGATATGTGTTTCATAAAATCTGCTCGTTTACAGGCCGCATAAAGCGAGCATAATCAAGCGATATTGCAGATTGATTGATTCTTTTTTGAAGGGATGCCCCGACGTTGAACATTCTGAATCGCATAGCCGCAGATGTACGCCTGATGTTCCGCCGTCCGGTGAGAATGCAATGTGCAGCGCTATGTTATCGGTTCAAGAAGAAGAGCGCGGCGCCGGAAATGCTGCTCATTACCAGCCGTGACACGGGTCGCTGGGTCATCCCCAAGGGTTGGCCCATGGAAGGCAAGATGTGTCATGAAGCCGCCGCACGCGAGGCCTATGAAGAAGCTGGAGTGAAAGGCGACGCCGATCCAGTGCGGATCGGTTTTTATGTATACGACAAAGCCATGGATTCCGGCCTGAAGGTTGAATGCATGGTGCAGGTCTACCCGCTGGTTGTCCTCAGCATGCAGAAGAATTTCCCCGAAAAGGGGGCCCGGAAGATGGAATGGGTAAGCTTTTCAGAAGCCGCCAATCGCGTCGCCGAGCCGATGCTCAAGGATATCATTCTGGGCTTTGAAAAGCGTCTGCTTGCCACCATGAACCCGCTCCCGCAGGCGGTGCCCCAATAAGCTCCAGACATCACATGGATAGCCTGACGCGAGCTAAGTCTGATCCCGCTGCGCCTTCCAGCGCCTCTGCGGCATGAACCGGAGAACAGACGGTGGCAAAGCCGCGCCCGCGCCTCGAAAAACCGACGCTCGACGAGTATCTGGACAAGGTAACGCTGGCTGAACAGGCCACGCAGCATGTCCTCAAGCCTTGGGCGGGCGTTGGCCTTGGCCTTCTCTTCCTGATCGTCAGCATGATTTTTGCCGCTGCCTATGTGTCCGAGCAGCCGGGCTACCTGATCATCATTGCCGCAGCCGCGATCGCCGGCTACATGGCGATGAATATCGGCGCCAACGACGTCACCAACAATGTCGGCGCAGCGGTCGGGTCGCGGGCGATGACCATGACGGCAGCGCTTGTGATCGCCGCCATCTTCGAAGTGACCGGAGCCGTGTTTGCCGGCGGCCGCGTTGTGTCCACCATCGAGGCCGGCATTGTCGACGCTGCCCAGATGCCGGCGGGCCCTCCCTTCGTCTGGGTGATGATGGCGGCACTGATGTCGGCTGCCGTGTGGATCAACATCGCCACTTGGTCCGGAGCACCGATTTCCACCACCCACTCGATCGTCGGCAGTATTCTCGGCGCGGGTGTCGCCGCGGCTGGCTTTTCCGCCGTGCACTGGGCATCGCTTGCGGGCATAACGGCGAGCTGGATGGTCTCTCCCATCCTCGGCGGCGGCATCGCGGCGCTGCTCCTTGCCTTCATCAAGACCTTCATCATCTACCGGGAAGACAAGATCGATGCGGCGATCTTCTGGACCCCCGTCCTGATTGCCACGATGACCGGTGCATTTGCCGCTTATCTTGCGGTAATCGGGCTGGAAAAAGTCGTCGACGTCTCCCTGGTCAACGGCATCCTGATCGGCTTGGCGGTATTCATTCTCACCATAGCGGCGGCCAGGCCATGGATCGTCCGTCAGGCTCAAGGGCTTGACAACCGCAACCAGTCGCTGCGCAAGCTGTTCCGCATGCCGCTGATCCTTTCGGCAGCCCTTTTGTCCTTCGCTCATGGCGCCAACGACGTTTCCAATGCAGTCGGCCCGCTTTCGGCGATCGTGGCAACCGTCAACGGCGCATCCCTCTACAAAACGGCTGAGGTTCCGCTCTGGGTCATGCTGATCGGCGCATTCGGTATTTCCTGCGGCCTGCTTCTGTTCGGGCCGAAACTGATCCGCGTCGTCGGCGAGGAGATCACCAAGCTCAATCCGATGCGCGCCTATTGCGTTGCCCTCGCGACGGCGATCACCGTCATTCTAGCAACCTCGCTCGGCTTGCCGGTGTCGACCACCCATACGGCGGTCGGGGCTGTGTTCGGGATCGGTTTCTTCCGCGAATGGTTTACCCGCAACTCCAAGCGGCGCCTTGAATATGTCCGCCAGAAGACCGGGCACATGGACTTCGAACGGCGTGTTGCGCACAGCCCCGAGGAGTTGCACCGGCGCCGGCTGGTGCGACGATCGCATTTCATGACGATCGTTGCAGCATGGATCATCACTGTCCCGTTTTCGGCACTGCTTTCAGCAGTCGTCTACTCTATCCTCGCGGCGCTGTTCATCTAAAGGATCTGACAATGCGTGCCAATTTCCGCATGCAGCGGCTTTTCGTCAACGCGCCACTCTCCATGGGCGCCGTTTACGAAGCCAGCAAGGAACAGTTCAACTACCTCGTCAACGTATTGCGCTTTGAAGCAGGCGATGCCGTTCTCGTCTTCAACGGCCGCGACGGCGAATGGCGGGCGGAGCTTTCCTTGCCAAGCAAGAAGCGCCTGCTCTTGACCGCAACCGAACAGACGCGGCCGCAGCCGGCTCCCTGTGACCTTCATTACCTGTTCGCGCCGCTAAAGGTCGGCAGGCTCGATTATCTCGTCCAGAAGGCCGTCGAAATGGGCGCCGGGTTGCTGCAGCCGGTGATGACGCAGCACGTCCAGGGCAAGATCACCAGCATGGACCGGGTCCGGGCCAATGTCATCGAAGCGGCCGAGCAATGCGGCGTGCTCGGCATTCCGCAGGTGCTTGAGCCGCGCAAGCTGGAAGATGTCCTGGAGGCCTGGCCAAAGGAACGGCGCATCATCTTCTGCGACGAGGGAGATGCCGGACAAGACCCGCTGCCGATCCTTGCGTCCGTAAAGGAGACGAGGCTGGCTCTGCTGATCGGCCCGGAAGGCGGCTTTTCGGATGCGGAGCGCACCTTGCTGCGCAGCCTCGACTTCGTCACCGCGATCCCGCTCGGGCCGCGGATCCTTCGAGCCGATACGGCGGCGGTCGCGGCCATGGCCGTTATCCAGGCCTCTATTGGTGACTGGCGGTAGCGACTGTGTCTTTTTGGTGCCGGCAAGGTGTTGAAAATTTGAACCAGCCTTGAAACAATTTTGCTTGCACCACACCTCAATCCGGTTCAATCACCCTCCTGATATCTGCCGTCCGGCAGGTTCCGCCTGTTCAAAAGAAGACGCCCATGGCCAGAGATACCACCGACCAGACGCCGGTCAGTTCCATCGCAGACCTGACCGAATATCTCGCCCAGGGCAACAAGCCGAAGGACAGGTTCCGCATCGGAACCGAGCATGAGAAGTTCGCATTCTTCAAGGCCGACAACAGCCCTGTGCCCTATTTCGGCGAGGCCAGCATCTCGGCGCTTCTGAACGGAATGGCGAAAAAGAGCGGCTGGGAGCCGATCATCGACGCCGGCAACATCATCGGGCTTGCCGAACAGTCCGGCCAGGGCGCGATCTCGCTGGAGCCTGGCGGCCAGTTCGAGCTTTCGGGCGCGCCGCTCGAAAACCTGCACCAGACCTGCAAGGAATCCAACCAGCATTTGGCCGTGCTGCGCGAGATCGCCGAGCCGCTCGGTATCCGTTTCCTCGGCATCGGCGGTTCCCCGAAATGGACGTTCGCGGAAACGCCGCGCATGCCAAAATCCCGCTACGACATCATGAGCCGCTACATGCCGAAAGTCGGCACCCAGGGGCTGGACATGATGTACCGCACCTGCACGATCCAGGTGAATCTCGACTTCTCCTCCGAAGAGGACATGCGCCGCAAGATGCAGGTGTCACTGAAGCTGCAGCCGCTGTCGACGGCGCTGTTTGCCAGTTCGCCTTTCACCGACGGCAAGCCGAACGGACTGCTCTCCTGGCGCGGCAGTATCTGGCGCGACACCGACAACCAGCGCGCCGGCGTATTGCCTGCCGCATTCAACGCCGATTTCGGGTTCGAGGATTATGTCAAATGGGCGCTCGACGTGCCGATGTATTTCGTCGTGCGCGACGGCCGCTACCACGACTGTACGCACGTCACCTTCCGCCAGTTCATGAACGGCGCCTTGAAGGGTGAACTCGCCGACTGGCAGCCCAATATGGGCGACTGGACCAATCATCTCTCGACGCTTTTCCCCGACGTGCGGCTGAAGCGCTTCCTCGAGATGCGCGGCGCCGACGGCGGGCCGTGGCGGCGCATCTGCGCGCTGCCGGCCTTCTGGGTCGGCCTGCTTTACGACGATGCAGCGCTCGATGCAGCCGAGGACCTGACGCGCTCTTGGACCTATGAAGATACGATCGCCATGCGCGAGGCGGTGCCGGCGAAGGCGCTGGCTGCGACGCACAGGGGCTCGCCGCTGTTCGACATCGCCCGCGAGGTGCTGTCGATTTCCCGCCTCGGCCTGAAGAACCGCAACCGGCTGAATGGCGACGAGGTCGATGAAAGCATTTTCCTTGCGCCGCTGGATGAGGTGTTGGCGAAGAAGGCTACGCTCGCCGAGGATTTGCTTTCGCTTTACAATGGCCGCTGGAACCGCTCGGTCGACCCGGTTTTCACCGAGTACCAGTATTGAGCCGCTAGAAGCGTTTCTTCAGGAAGTACCGGGGAATGGCATTCGGCCCGCCTTCGAGCTCGCCGAATACCTGATAACCAAGCTTTTCGTAGAAGGGCCTGGCCTGGAACTCGAACGTATCCAGCCAGACGCCGATATACCCCCGCGCGCGAGCGAGAGTCTCGGCTTCCTGGATCAGGCGCGAGCCAAGCCCCTGGCCGCGATACTCATCCGGTATCGCCAGATATTTAACAAAGGCCCAGCCATAGCCGGGGCGGGATTTTCCGCTATGATCTCGATGATGGGCGGCTTCATGTGTTTGTCCGATCTTCAAAATGGCGACTACCAATAGCACCAACTGCTCGCTTTGGGAGTGTCGACTGCCTCGCCCCGGCGTGCTGCATTGGCCCTGCGTCTGTCCCGACTAATAAAAAACGTTCCCACACCGCTTTTTCCCATTATAGTGCAACGACATGCGTCGTTTCGCCCGCAGGAGAGGACTGGAGATGATTCCGCTTTTTGACATGATGATGCAGGCGCAGAACGGCAATGCCATTGACGTGATGGCCAGGCAATTTGGGCTTGCTCAGGAACAGATGGCCAAGGCGACCGCCGCGCTGATGCCGGCCTTCTCGACCGCGTTCAAGCGCAATACCGCCAATCCCTATGACTTCGGTGCCTTGCTGGCCGCCATGTCGAGCGGCAACTATGCGCCGTATTTCGAGGACATGAGCAAGGCCTTCACGCCGCAGGGCATGGCCGACGGCAACGGCATTCTCGATCAGCTTTTCGGCTCCAAGGACATGTCCCGTGCGATCGCCGCGCAGGCGGCCCAAATGACCGGCATCGGACAGGAAATCTACAAGCAGATGTTGCCGGTGATGGCGAGCGCGATCATGGGCGGACTGTTCAAGCAAGCCTCCGGGCAGATGAGCGGCGCGCAGAACCCCTTCGCCAGCACGCCGATGGAAGCGATGATGAAACCGTGGCTGGAGGCATCCGGCTTTACCAAGAAGCCGGAACCGGCACCCAATCCCTTCGACAATCCCTTCACGCAAGCCATGCAGAATTTCTTCGGCATGGCCAAGCCCGAACAAAAGCAGCAGCCTGCGCCCGACATGTTCGCCGCGAACCCCTTCATCAAGGCGTTCCAGGACATGATGGGCGGTGGTGCGGCGGCGAAGGAGCCGGAAAAGAAACCGGCCGACAAGGATCCGACGGCGCCCTTTACCGAGATGTTCAATACGATGTTCGACAGCGGCATCGAGGCGCAGAAGGAATATCAGAAGAGCATCGACAGTCTGTTCGACCAATATCGGAAAAACACCTCCGCCTGATCGAGCGGTGTTGGCCGTCAGAACCTCAAACAAAAAAGCCCGGTGCCGGCCTTGGGGACCGCACACCGGGCAAGCAGCAGGGCAATTGGCTCTAACCCTGCGGGGAACGGTAACGCACAGAGGCGGCTGCGCGTTCCTGTCGCGCGGACCGTCGTTCAACGTCTGAGGCGCGCAACAAAACTTTCAACTGCCGAGGAAGCCCTGACCTGTCACTCAGGAATTCCGCCGCGAATGCATCCGTCAATCGAGACGCGCGTTCCTGTAAAACGTGTTCGTCCGATTGCGCGACGCCTGCGTCAGGTAACGGCCGGGCTCGTCGAAAAACGACGAGGTCAGCGCCTCGTGCACTTCTTCCCGGCAGAGCCCCATATCGAGCAACTGATGATCATCGAGGTCGCTCAGGCTGCCGATCGCTTTTCGGTTTCGCAGAAGGCGCCATACCGATTTCAACACGCCCGTCAGCCCCGTCTGGCGGGACGTCGCGGACAGCTTCCCGGTGAGGGTTAGGTCGAGAGTGTGATCGGTCGTGCGCATGATAATGCTCCTTTTTTCAGGCACGAAGCGACCCGTCCCGCCGCAGGGAGGTCGGCGCGGGGGAGGGTCGAAACTTGATGATGGTTCAGCGCCGCCACATGCGCGCCGAAGCGGTGATTGATGTCGTTTGCAGGGTCAGATTCGCAAATCCTTATTGATCAGTCCAACGAATGTTTCTAATGATATTCATCAAACAATTTTATGAGTAACTTTTGGGAGCGTGGACATGTCCGCACCACTCGATATCGACCAGCTTCAGACTTTTGTTGCCATTGCGGATACCGGCAGCTTCACCAAGGCGGCCGACCGGGTCTTCAAGACCCAGTCTGCCGTCTCGATGCAGATGCGCCGGCTGGAGGAACGCATTGGTAAGCAGCTCTTTGCGAAGGACGGCCGCGGCAACCGGCTGACGACGGAGGGCGATCGCCTCCTGAACTTCGCGCGGCGGATGATTCGTCTCAACAACGAGGCGATCGCCTCGTTCGACGATAACCGGCTGGAAGGGACTCTGCGGATCGGCACGCCCGACGACTACGCCGACCGCTACATGCCGGAGATCATCGTCCGCTTCGCCAAGACCCATCCGAACGTCGAACTCTTCATCGTCTGCGAGCCCTCGGTGGACCTAGCCGAGAAGATGGCCAAGGGGGATCTCGATATCGCGCTCGTCACGCACAACCCGCGCGCCCGCGCCTCGGATGTGGTGCGCACCGAGCCGCTCTGCTGGGTAAGCTCCATCAACCACCCGCTGCCGGAAAACGCGCCGGTGCCGCTCGCCGTGGGCAAACGCGATTGCCTGTGGCGGCAGGCCGCCTGCTCGGCGCTTGATGCGACCGGCAAGGAATACAACATCCTGTTCACCAGTTGGTCGTCGACCGTCGTCGCGGCGGCGGTGCTCGCCGGCATGGCGGTATCGGTACTGCCGGAATCGGCGCTGCGCACCGGCATGAAAGTGCTGACCCAGGCCGACGGCTTCCCGGCGCTGGCGCCGGTACAGATCGGCATCATGAAGCGGCCCGGCCTGTCACCGTCGCTGTCGAATGCGATCACCAATCACATCACCGCCTGTCTCGACAACATCACACCGACGACAGCAACCGATGATCTGGATGGCGACATGAAGAACTTCCCGCGCTACCCGCGGCTGCGCCAGAGCCATATGCTCCCGGGCTGGTAAGCAACGCTACAACCAAAAGCGCCGCGCTTCTTTCGAAGCGCGGCCGCTTTGTATTCCCCAATATTGATATCCGGCCCTAAACAGCGGCCGTAAAATGCCTGATGCAATATAGGTTGGTCATTTAGCCACGCCACCAAGGGTTGACGTGGATCATATACTCCAATCCGAAGCGTCACCAAAGATGGCGCCGCTGACCATTTTTGGGCAAATCATTCCATCCCGGCAGTGGCCTTAACCGCCCTGCTTGATTGGGCCTTCCACCAAGCTGAGCAACAGCCTTTCAAAACCCGGATTCGACTACAAGAGCGCCGGGGGGAGGCCTGCAACCCGTCAGGCCAGCTTCGCCTTCAAAAACTCGACCGTCCGGCCCCAGGCGAGATCGGCAGCTTTCTTGTCATAGCGGGCAGCCGAGGTGTCGTTGTTGAAGGCATGATTGACGCCGTCGTAGATGTGGATCGTGAAATCCTTGCCGCTGTCGGTCAGGGTCTTCTTGTAGGCTTCGATGCCCGCATTGGTGCGCTCGTCCAGCCCGGCATAGTGCAAGAGCAGCGCGGCCTTGATCTTCGGCACGTCCTCGGCCGGCGGCTGGGCACCGTAATAGGCGACACCGGCCTTCAGATCGGGCGACGCAACGGCCAGCTTGTTGACAATGCCGCCGCCCCAGCAGAAGCCGATCGCCCCCACCTTTCCGGTCGTTGTGTCATTGCCCTGCAGGAAGGCCACGCTTGCCACGGCATTGTCGACCGTCTGCTTGCCGTCCAGCGCGCTGATCATTTCGCGCGCCTTGTCCTCGTCCGAAGGCGTGCCGCCGGCGGGCGAGAGGAAATCCGGTGCGAGAGCAACGAAACCCTCCAGCGCCACGCGGCGGGCGACATCGCGGATATGCCGATTGAGCCCACGGTTCTCATGGATGACGATGACGGCGGGGAGCTTGCCTGACGCATCGGCCGGCTGCACGAGATAGCCCTTCATGTCGCCGCCGGTGCCCGGATAGGTAATATCCTCGCCCTTCACACGAGGATCCGCCTCGGGAACGATTTCCGCCTGTGCGCTGTTGGCGGCCAACAAGGGCGCGATCGCGGCCGCACTCGCCGCCGATCCTGTCAGCACCGTCAGCTTCTGCATGAACGATCGTCTGTCGAGGGTGAGATGCGTGTATTCGTCATAGGCGTTGATCATCGCCTGGGTGATGACGGGCGTTTCCATGATGTCCTCCTCATGGTTGAACCGATGACAAGAAAACTGTGTCATCTGTTCAGGGGTCAAGGTCATGGGGAGTGGATTGACGCGAAAGTGATTGACCGCGGCAAGAGACTAGCTCAGATTTAGGACGATACGCCCGTCGATCGCGCCCTTTTCCATGTGTTCGAAGATAGCGTCTATATTTTCGAGCTTATCCCAGCTGAAATGAGCCGCAATCTTTCCTTCAGAACCGCGACAAACCGGAAGCGTGGCAGGGCCCGCGCTTCCGGCCCGCTGGTCTTACTGCATGTACCAGCCGTGGCTGACGACGAGCGACTGGCCGGTCAGCGCATTGGTCTCGAAACCGGCAAACAGAAGCGCGACTTCTGCCACGTCATCGACCGTGGTGAATTGCGTATCGACGGTGCCGCCGAGCATCATCTTCTTGACGACCTCCTCCTCGGACATCCCGAGCCTCTGGGCCTGTTCCGGGATCTGCTTCTCGACGAGGGGCGTCTTGACGAAGCCGGGGCAGATGACATTGGCGCGCACGCCGTCCGGTCCGCCTTCCTTGGCGACCACGCGGGCAAGACCGAGCAGGCCGTGCTTGGCCGTGACATATGCCGACTTCAGCGGCGAAGCCTCGTGCGAATGCACCGAGCCCATATAGATGATCGCGCCGCCCTTCTGCGCCTTCATGTGCGGAATGCAGGCCTTGGTGGTGAGGAAGGCGCCGTCGAGATGGATGGCAAGCATCTTCTTCCAGTCGGAAAATGCATAGTCCTCGATCTTGTTGACGATCTGGATGCCGGCATTGGAAACCAGCACATCCACCCTGCCCCATCTTTCGACGACCGCAGCGACGCCGGAATTGACGGCTTCCTCGCTGGTCACGTCCATCGCAAGGCCGATCGCCTCGCCCGGTCCTGCCGCCGTCAGATCTTTCGCCGTCGCCTCGGCCGCCTCGAGCTTCAGATCGGCGATGACGACCTTGGCGCCTTCCGACACGTATTTTTTGGCGATCGCCAGGCCGATGCCGCTGGCAGAGCCGGTGACGATGCAGACCTTGTCTTTGAGCTTCATGGACTTAACTCCCTATTTTGCAAGATAATCATGGACCACTTCGCCGAGTCCCAGCGTCAGGTCCGAAAGAATATGGACGGCGGATCTGACTTCAAGCACCGGCAGATCGGCAACCGGCGCCAGCGCATGCGGAAACAGCGCCAGCGCGCCCGGCCCTTCCCATGCGCCCTTCACTGTCACGTCTTCGAGATAGTATCGAACCAGCTCGCAGATGCGCGGCGTGCAATCGACATGCGGCATGATCTTCAGCATGAAATTCGGCTGCTTCAGCGTCTCCAGAACCTTCGCCGCGTCGAGCGTGCGGTGCTTGAAGCCCATCGTCGCCGTGGCCACCCGCTGGCCGCCATAGTCGAGCGTGCCGACCAGTGCATCCTTGACCGATGCCAGCGAGGGTTCGGCGAGTTTCTTCGGAAAACCCCAGATCTCGCGGCCGCCGGCGATCGGCGCGTCGTCGTTGAGGTACATGGAGTGGACATAGCCGCCATGCACACCCTGATACGTGACCGGGATGACCTGGCCGGACTCGGTGTAGTCGCCGAATCCGGTCGAATCGGGCATGCGGATGAACTCGTATTTCACCAGCGGCTCATCGAATTGCAGCGGCTCCGGCACTACGCGGCGCAGAGCCTGCGGATCGGTGCGGTAGGTAATGATCATGTATTCGCGATTGACGAAGCGGTAGGGCCCCGGCGGATAGGACGGGCTGGTCAGCGGCATCGCGAAGGCATTGCGGACCACATCTTCGATCTTCATGGTTTGCTCCTGCGCTGCCGTTGTTCGGCAAGGTCAAAGACACGGATTCCATTTCTTGGGCGAGTGCGTTTCTGCCAATCCGGGTGGTTCAGCGTCTCGACCACATCGTCATGCCCGGCCTTCCAGTGCTCCTCCACCGACAGGCGGGAAAACTCGTAGTCCTTGGACTGGCTTTCATAGGCGGCGTGGCGATAAATCAGGTGCACCAACGTGACGGCGCAATCATTGCCGATCCTTTCCAGGAACTGCGCATCGGGATCGTCCTTCAGTTCGTCCGGCAGCTTTTCCATCAGCCGCTTGGCAGCCATGCGGATGCCTTGCAGCTTGCGGAACTGGTCGGTGTTCAAGCGCGTGCGGCTAGAATAGCGGATTTCCTTCTCGCGCGCCTGAACGTCGAACAGATCCTTCGGCAACTGGCCCCTGGCGCTGAACAGGTCGACCTGGAAGATGCAGAGATCGCTTTCCAGCTCAGGGCCTGAAAGAATCCGCTGCAACGGCGTGTTGGAAACGATGCCGCCGTCCCAATAATACCGGCCGTCGATTTCGACCGGCGCGAACCCCGGAGGCAAGGCGCCGGAGGCTGCTATGTGCTTCGCCGAAAAGGCGCAGTGATTATTGTCGAAATAGTTGAAGTTGCCGCTCACGACATCGACGGCACCGAGGCTGAGACGGATGGCGCCGGAATTGATCAGGTCGAAATCGACGAGTTCGGCAAGCGTTTCCGCAAGCGGTGCCGTGTCGTAGAGGCTGATGGCCGCCAGCGGATCGCCCGGAATATTCCAGGGCGTGAAAGCGCGCGGCTTGAAGAAACCGGGAACGCCGGTCAGCGAGCCCAAAAAGGCGGAGGATTCGTTGAACCACTTGCGCATCACATCGCCGTTTCCGAGAAAATGGCCGGAAAGACCGGAGGAAACGCGATGCCAGAAGGTGCGCAGATTGTCGACACGGCGGTTGACCGGGCTTCCGGCAATGATCGCCGAATTGATTGAACCGATCGAGATGCCGGCAAGCCAATCGGGCCGGATACCGGCCTCGTGCAGCGCCTCGTACGCGCCGGCCTGATAGGCGCCGAGAGCGCCGCCGCCCTGAAATACCAGCACGGTTTTTTCTGTCGGAATGGTGCTCACCGGATACTTACCTCTGGAATGCTGCGATTGCGAACAGGCAACGCCCGGGCGGGATGTCTCGTTCCGTTTCACAGATTAAGTTTTCGTAATGCGGAAAAGCGCTGAGAGGGAAAATGCTCAATTCAATTCAAAGACTTGTGGTTTTGGTTGCGCGCTGTTCGTGGCGGATGATAGTGCAGCTTCCGGGTGCACGCAATGCAACAGAATTTGACAGGCCAAGGATCAAACGCCGGCGATATGCGCCGCGAACAATACCCAGAGCACGGCATTCAAGACGAAGCCGGTGACGAAGAAACGCTGGCGCAGCTTTAGCCGGTTCGACGTCACATGCACATAGGCGTGGGCAAAGCGGCTGAGGACAAAGAGCCAGGCAAGGGCAAGAACTGCATGGTTCACGCCGGCGGTCAGATAAAGCAGGATGCAGACAAGGAAGAACAGCACCGGCAGTTCGAACTGGTTGATCAGGCTGCGCGCGGCCGTGGCGCTCGGGGCTGGTTCGATCGCCGGCACCCAGTAATCCTGCGCCCGGGCCAGGCCGGCGCGGACGGCCCGCATCCGGCGCTTCAGCATCAGGAAATAGACGGCATGGATGAGCGCGACCTGTGCGATGACCGGCCAGAAGATCGCAGTCGATGTGGGCATGGGCACTCCGTCGAATTGAGCCATCGATATGTACAGCTAGCCAGCCGGAAGTCCATATGAGGACGGATCGCCGCCGTCTCAAGCGCCTTGCTTGACACTTCTTTTGCGAATGACGAAGGTTCGAAACCCCGGCCTGCCGAGGCCATAGCAGAAAGCATCGCATGTCCGAACAGCACACGCCGACCAGCCCCCTGCCCACCCATCACCTGTCCTCGATGAGCGGGCGCGATCCGCACGAGCATCATCGGGTCGCAACGCCGCTGGAGCTTCTGTTCGACCTCACCTTCGTCATCGCCTTTGGGCTGGCCGCATCGCAACTTGCCCACCTGCTTGCCGAGGGACACTACGCTGCCGGGCTTCTGGGCTTCAGCTTCGCGATGTTCGCCACCTGCTGGGCCTGGGTGAATTTTTCCTGGTTCGCCTCGGCGTTCGACACGGACGACTGGATCTATCGCGTAACGACCATGGTGCAGATGGTCGGCGTGCTCATCCTTGCCCTCAGCCTGCCGCGCTTGTTCGCGTCGCTCGACCACGGAGCATATGTCGATAACGGCATCATGGTGCTTGGCTATGTCGTCATGCGCGTGGCGATGATCTTCCAATGGCTGCGCGCCGCCCGGCAATATCCGGAGGGGCGGGCAGCCTGCTTCGCCTATGCATCGACGATTTTCGTGGCGCAGATCGGCTGGATCGCCCTGATCTTCATCAACATGCCGCTGCTTCCGACAATGATGTGCTCCGGCGCGCTCATTCTGGTCGAGTTGACGGGTCCGGTGCTCGCCGAGCGCAAGGCCGGCGGCACGCCATGGCATGCGCATCATATAGCCGAGCGCCATGGCCTGCTGGCGATGATCGCGCTTGGCGAAGGCGTCGTCGGCACGGTCGCTTTGATCTCTGCCATTGTCGAGGCGCAGGGCTGGAGCATCGACGCGATCCTCATCTGCGTTGCCGGCACAGGCCTTACCTTCGGCATGTGGTGGCTATACTTTCTGCTGCCGTCCGGACAGGTGCTTCATCACCACCGGCAAAGGTCTCTCGTCTGGGGTTATGGCCACATCCTGGTCTTCGCGGCCATCGCCGCGACCGGAGCGGGGCTACATGTCGCCGCCTATTATATCGAACACAAGGCGCATATCGGTGCCGTTGCTACGGTGCTCACGGTTGCCGTTCCCGTCTTTGCCTATGTCGCGCTGATCTTCGCTCTCTATGTATATCTGCTGCGCAGCATGGAGAGCTTCTATCTCCTGCTAATGGCCGGAACGGCCGCGATTGTCGTCCTTGCCGTCATCGGTGCGGCCGTTGGCATCGGCATGGCCTTCTGCCTCATCATTCTGATGCTTGCCCCGATGGTTCCCGTGGCCGGCTACGAAATCAAGGGACATCACTATGGTACCAAGGCTCTCCGGCAAGTGCTCGAATCCTGATAGTCTAAAGAAAAAGCGGCGAAGACATCTCCGCCGCTTTCCAAGTCTTGTAGCGCCTCAGGCTATTCTCAAGCCGCGCCCGGATAGTTCGGGCTTTCGCGCGTGATCGTCACGTCATGGGCATGGCTTTCGCGCAGCCCTGCACCGGAGATGCGCACGAAGGTGGCTCGCTCCTGGAAGTCCTTGATCGTCTTGCCGCCGACATAGCCCATCGAGGCCTTGAGGCCGCCGGCAAGCTGGTGCAGCACGCCGGAGACCGGGCCCTTGTAGGGCACCTGACCTTCGATGCCTTCCGGCACGAGCTTCAGCGTGTCGCGCACTTCCGCCTGGAAATAACGGTCCGCCGAGCCGCGCGCCATGGCGCCGACCGACCCCATGCCGCGATAGGCCTTGAACGAGCGGCCCTGATAGAGGAACACCTCGCCCGGGCTTTCGTCGGTACCGGCGAGCAGCGAGCCGATCATGCAGGCGGATGCGCCGGCGGCGATGGCCTTGGCCAGATCGCCGGAGAACTTGATGCCGCCATCGGCAATGACCGGAATACCCGACGCCTGCGCCGCTTCGACCGCTGCCATGATGGCCGCGAGTTGCGGTACGCCGACACCGGCGACGATGCGCGTGGTGCAGATCGAGCCAGGGCCGATACCGACCTTGACCGCATCAGCGCCGGCATCGATGAGCGCCTTGGTACCATCGGCGGTGGCGACGTTGCCGGCCATGATGCGCACCGAATTCGACATCGTCTTGACCTTGGTCACCGCATCGAGAACCCGCTGGGAATGGCCGTGCGCCGTGTCGACAACGATCAGGTCGACACCGGCTTCGATCAGCCGCTCGGCCCGTTCGACACCATCGTCTCCGACGCTGATGGCGGCTGCGGCACGCAGGCGGCCCTGCGCGTCCTTTGAAGCATTCGGATTGAGTTGCGACTTCTCGATGTCCTTGACGGTGATCAGGCCGACGCAACGCCCGCCGCCGTCGACGACGAGCAGCTTTTCGATGCGATGCGCATGCAGAAGGCGCTTGGCCTCCTGCTGGTCGACGTTTTCCTTGACCGTGATGAGATTTTCCCGGGTCATCAGTTCATAGATCTTCTGCGCCGGATCCGACGCGAAGCGGACGTCGCGGTTGGTGAGGATGCCAACGAGACGACCGGGCTTGCCGCCGCTTGCATTCTCAACGACCGGGATGCCGGAGATCGAGTACGTCTTCATCAGGGCGAGCGCATCGGCAAGCGTGGCATCGGGGCCGATGGTGACCGGGTTGACGACCATGCCGCTTTCGAACTTCTTGACCTGACGAACCTGTTCGGCCTGCTCGACCGGCGTCAGATTGCGGTGGATGACGCCGATGCCGCCCGCCTGCGCCATGGCGATCGCCAGACGGCCTTCGGTGACGGTATCCATGGCAGACGACAGGATCGGAAGGTTGAGGTCGATGTCCTGGGCGATGCGAGTGGCGATGTTCGTCTGCCCCGGCATCACCTCGGAATGTCCAGGTTGAAGGAGCACGTCGTCGAAGGTCAGTGCCTCCAGACCGGTTGCCGTTTCAATGATGCGAGCCATGGCCAATCCCTTCAATAGATGAAACGCTCCGCGGACGGTCTTGGGAAACGGTCCGGAAAGACTTGCAAGAGTTTCTTGGAAGTTGGCGAGGGCTCGTAACACGGATATGACGGGATGGAAAGTCCAAAGGCCCGGCGAAAACGCCGGGCCTGCCAAGATTTTCGTGCAATGCGTGATCGCAGGCGCATCTGATTTCGAACTGGTAGGTCTCCGGCACGAAGCGATAGCCCTGGCCGATTCTTTCGATGAAACCGACCGCCAGTGATGTCATTCCCTCTGCTTTCGGTTCGCTCTGCCCAAAGGCGGCCCTGTTTCTCACAAAAGGCGTGCCAATGCACCTGCTGCTGCGGCGCCAAACAGCGTGCGGCGGCTCAAGGAAATCGATGTGGTCATGAATGGTCTCCCTCAGTTACCGGAACTGGGGCGCCGCAGCCTCCATTCGGCAAGGCAACATCTAGGGTCTTGACAGAGGAAGTGGGACGGCCTCACACGGATGTGATCGCAAGTTGAGCGCGGCAACGGGATTTTTGCGCGAAAGCGACTATGTTCCGACCGCTCAGCCGTACCCATCCAAGGCCGCTTGCATGAATCGCATCGTTCCGATGATCCTCGCCGTCGCTCTGTTCATGGAGCAGATGGACTCCACCGTCATTGCGACCTCGCTGCCCGCGATCGCCCATGACCTCGGCGTCGGTCCGATCACGCTGAAGCTCGCGCTGACCTCCTACATGGTGTCGCTGGCGATCTTCATTCCCTTGAGCGGCTGGATGGCCGACCGGTTCGGCGCAAAGCGGGTGTTTCGCGCGGCCATCCTCGTCTTCATCCTCGGTTCGATCTTCTGTGCCTTCGCCGGCAGCCTCCTTGCCTTCGTTCTCGCACGCTTCCTGCAGGGCATGGGCGGGGCGATGATGACGCCGGTCGCGCGCCTCGTCCTGGTTCGCAGCACCCGGCGCAGCGAACTGGTCGGCGCCATGGCGCTGCTGACAATCCCGGCCCTGGTCGGCCCGCTGGCGGGACCGCCGCTCGGCGGTTTCATCACCACCTATTTTTCCTGGCACTGGATCTTTCTCATCAACGTACCGGTCGGCGTCGCAGGCTACATCCTGTCGGGCATCTACCTGCCGGCAATCAACAGCGCCGCACCGCCGCCGATCGACATCAAGGGCTTCTTTCTCAGTGCGATTGCCGCCGCCGGCACCATGTTCGGCCTTTCCGTGATGAGCCTGTCGGCGCTGCCGCCGCAGATCGGTGCCGCGGCCGCTGTCGTCGGCCTTGCTTGCGGCTTTCTCTATGTCCGCCACGCGCGGCGGCATCCGGCGCCGCTGCTCGACCTCAACCTGTTCAAGGACAGCGCCTTCCGCGCCGCGGCGATCGGCGGGACACTGTTTCGCATCTCGGTCGGCGCGGTGCCTTTCCTGATGCCGCTGATGCTGCAGGTCGGCTTCGGCCTGACACCGTTCCAATCCGGCATGATCACCTTCGTCGGCGCCATCGGCGCGCTGACGACGAAATTTTTTGCCAGGCGCGTGCTGATCTTCGCCGGTTTTCGGACAACGCTGATCGTCGCCTGCGTCACCGGCACGGTGCTGACCTTCATCAACGGGCTCTTTACCCCGGCGATGCCCTACCCCGTGATGGCGTTCATCCTGCTCATGGGCGGCTTTGCGCGCTCGTTCTTCTTCACCAGCGTCAACGCGCTTTCCTTTGCCGACATTCCAGATTCCGATGCCAGCAAAGCGACCGCGATGAGCGCGGTCTTGCAGCAGATGAGCCTTGCCTTCGGCGTCGCCGTCGCCGGAGCCATCCTCGAAATCGAGACGACGCTGACCGGATCGACCCTGGAACTGAGGGATTTCCAGATCGCCTTCATGCTGATCTCGGCCATTACGCTTTCGGCAGTCATCCCGCTGATCGGCATGTCGAAGACGGCCGGCGCCTCCGTCTCCGGCCACCGGAGGCACCAGGAGCCGGAAACGGAAACGATTGCCGTCAAATAGCGGTGAATGCCTATTCCGGTCGTTCACAGACCGCCGAGAGCTTGTTGCCATCGGGATCGCGGACATAGGCCGCGTAGAAATTCTCATGGAAAGGTCTGAGGCCTGGCGCGCCCTCATCGGTGCCGCCATGAGCCAGTGCCGCCTTATAGAATGCGTCGACATCCGCCCGGCTCTCAGCGTCGAGCGCCACCATCGAACCATTGCCGATCGTTGCGGCATTGCGGTCATGGGGTGTTACGACCCACAGCCGGCAGCGGGTATCGTTTTCGGCGCCATAGCCGATCTCGACATCGTCCTGCTTGCGGCGTTTCAGCCCGAGCGGAGCCAAGGCCGCATCGTAGAAAACCTGTGCACGCTCAAGATTGTTGGAGCCGATAGTCACGTAAAGAAGCATGGCACTACTCCGCGGGCGCCTCGTCGAGATCTTCCGAGACGTCTTGAACTCTCGCTCCGCCGTCCGCATTGCGTCCCTTGAAACCCTTGGCGAGCAGGAACATTTCCACCGATTCCGCCCGCGATGAGGCAGGCTTCACATGGACCACCTGCTTGAAATTCTGCTTCAGGAGATTGAGGAGCTCGCGCTCGGTTCCGCCCTGGAAGGTCTTCGCCAGGAAATGGCCGCCCGGCGCCAGAACGTCGATGGCAAAATACGCTGCGACCTCGCAGAGATGCATGGTGCGGATATGGTCGGTCTGGCGGTGGCCCGTCGTCGGCGCGGCCATGTCGGAGAGAACGAGGTCCGGCGCGCCGCCCAGGGCCTCCATGATCTTGTCCGGTGCTGTCGGGTCGAGAAAATCGAGCTGGAAGATATGCACACCCGGCAGCGGATCCATCGCCAGAAAATCGATGGCGACGACCTTCGGCTCCGCGTCGGTCGACCGTGTCACGTTGGCGGCGATCTGAGACCAGCTGCCGGGAGCGGCGCCGAGATCGATGATGCGCCGCGCGCCGGAGAGAATCTTGTGCTTCTCGTCGATTTCGAGCAGCTTGAACGCGGCGCGGGCGCGATAGCCTTCGAGTTGGGCACGCTGGACGTAGGGATCGTTGATATGCCGCTCGATCCAACGCCGCGACGACGCCTTCAGCTTGCCCTTCTTGACCTTCTGGCCAAGCTTGCGCCCGGTGCGGTTTCCGCCGATCGGGGGTTTTGTCATTGAGTCTTTCCTTCATGGGAAGCGTACGGAGCGGGGCCGCGCGCGGGCCGGCGGGCGCGGCCGCGCCGCCAGACGCCGTCATCCGCCATCATGTCGGTGAGCAAGCCTTCGCGCAGGCCCCTGTCAGCAACGCGCATCCGTTCCGACGGCCAGCGGCGGCGAATGGCTTCGAGGATGGCACAACCGGCCAGCACCAGGTCGGCGCGATCCGGGCCGATGCAGGGGTTGGCGGCTCGCGCCGTGAAATCCCAGGAGAGAAGCCGAGCCTGCATGGCCGAAACCTCGTCGTCCGACAGCCACAACCCATCGACTTTACGGCGGTCATATCGCGGCAGGTCGAGATGGACCCCGGCGAGCGTCGTTACCGTGCCGGATGTGCCGATCAGGTGGAAGCCGTTCTCGTCGCCGGGATTGTCGAGCGTGTGGATTTCCGGGCAGTCGAATTTGTCGAGCATGCCCTGAACCTCTACGACCATCGCCTCGAAACTCTCCGGCGTGACATGCTGGCCGCCATGGCGTTCGGACAGCGTTACCACGCCGACCGGCAGCGATGTCCAGTGGGTGATGTGGTTGGCAAGGCGGCTCGAGCGATTCTCGCCGATCTTGATGACGGCGATCTCCGAGGAGCCGCCACCGATATCGAACAGCACCACGGATTTCGTCTCGCGCCCGACCAGCGACGAGCAGCCCGACACGGCAAGCCGCGCCTCGGTCTCACGGGTGATGATCTCGAGTTCCAGACCGGTTTCGGCAAGCACCCGCTCAAGAAAAGCCTCGCCGTTTTCGGCAGCGCGGGTCGCCTCGGTGGCGATCAACCGCGTCTTGCGGATGTCGCGCGTCTTCAGCTTGGCGGCGCAGACCTTCAGCGCCTCGATCGAGCGGTCCATGGCATCCTGCGACAGTCGGCCGGAGGCGCCGAGCCCCTCGCCGAGCCGAACGATGCGCGAAAAGGCATCGACGACGCGGAACTGGCCCGGTCGCGTCGGCTGCGCGATCAACAGGCGGCAATTGTTGGTACCAAGATCGAGCGCCGCATAGAGCGGCGAGGCCGAATCAAAACCGAGGGGCGCAGCCTGGCCGCTACTGCGGCGCTCCTCGCGCGCAATCTGGGAAGATGCCGTTCGCTCCTCCGCCCGCACAGTCGCAGCAGGGTTCGCCTGCGGCGCGCGAGGGGATGCTTCTGCGCCCGGCCGCTTGTCTGCAGTCGCAAGCGGCCTCCCCTGCAGGCTGCGGCGCTGCCGGTGTTTCTTGTTGCGCTTGCGGCCGTAATGCTGTTCGGCGCCGGGAATTGCCGCCGGCTTCGTTGTGGAAGCATCGGCGGCGTGAAGTGCAGTGGCCACCTGCTGGCCCTGCACCGATTTGGCGCGGCGCCTGCGCTTGCGTTTGCGGACCGGTTCCCCGGTCGCATCTTTCACTTCGGGACGCCCTGTTGCTCCGGCATGGCCGGAGGAACTGGCATTCGCAGAGGCCATGCGCGACGGTTTTCCCCGTCTGCGCTTGCCTTTGCCGGAACGGGACGGTGTCTGCCCCTCGTTGCGGCCTGCTGCCGACGCCCCGGAAACGGACGGCTTCTCGCCGCTGTCGGGGTCTCTCACGTGTCTGTCCATTGCGCCGCGCGGAACGATCGCCGCTCGAGGCGCTCTCTTGATTTTCGTTGGCCGGACTTTACCAGCGCCGCCGGCTTTCGCCAAATTCTTTTTGTGCAGCGCCCGGATGCCTAAATTCGGGCGTCATCGTATGGATCGCACGCCCGGGGAATTTGCGTGGGCAAAGTTACATTTTTTCCCAAAATCTATTGCATCCGCCGATCTTTTGTTTATAAGCCCGCTTCACCGGCTGGGCGGCACGCTCGCTCACGCAGCATTGGGGAATAGGTTAACGGTAGACCCACGGACTCTGACTCCGTTAGTCCTGGTTCGAATCCAGGTTCCCCAGCCACTTTCCTCCTTATAAATCAATTAGTTACGCCCTCTCGCCAGTGTGCGGAATCACCCCACATTGCACCCCCACAAAGGGCATCGGCGATGTCGGACTACCTGCGGCGGGAAGCCGACTCTTTTGTGTTCCGAAGGCGTGTTCCTGCGGCGCTTCAGAAGCGCATCGGCCTCAAAGAAATATACCGATCCTTAAAAACGACCGTGCGAAGAACAGCCAAGGCGCGAGCAGCGCATCTGTTCATTGCAACCGAAAGGCTTTTTCGCATGGTCGAGGAACACGAGGAGGATATCTTGTCCGACGAGGACATACGGGCAGCCGTGAAGTATTGGCTGACATCCTCAACCAGTTGGCAAATCCGACTGCGCGACAAGCTTGAGGGACTTTCGCCCGGCATTTTGCGAGAGCATCATCAGCAACTTCCGGATATGCTGCTAGACATGGGCAGAGCGGAAACTGTCTCCCCCGAGAATAACGTCATTGAAGAGGCTTGGTCAGCCTTAGAGTATTCGGACTATACCGGTATGGGCCGTGGCGAAAACCTCAAGAAAACAATCGCCATTCTTCGCGAGACCCTAAAGGAATACGTCGACAAGAGGATGTTAGCCGTCTTCGAACCCGAGACTCTGGTGGCAATGCCGCCCGTAAGCCAAGCACCGATTCTTCCAGGCAATCCTGCAAAACTCTCAACGTTCATTGAAGCGTGGCAGAACGATATCGCCAAGGGTTACAACGGCGGGGCAGCGCTCAACGACGAAACAACTGATCAGTACCTCAAGAGCGTTCAACTTTTCATCGGGCTGATGGGAGACCTTGCAATTGGCAAGATAGCGTTCGATCACGCCGCCCAGTTTCGCGAGAAGGTCCTCGATCTTCCCGCAACCCACGGCAAGGGACGTACAGGCTCTTTAAAAAAGGAGCTGGCGCGCGCAAAATCGAACATAGGTGCTCCAAAGGTTACGATGAAAACGGCGAAACGCCATTTCTCCGGAATGAACTCAATCTGGAAATGGCTCGTGTACAAAAAGCATGCGTCGTCGACCTTCAACCCATTCTCGGGACATTCCTTCCCGGGAACAAAGTCGAAAAAATCCGCCCGAGACGCCTGGTCACAGGAAGACCTGCAGTTGCTCTTCACGTCTGCCGCATACCGGACCGCCCCGAACGACAGCCCATTTCATTGGCTGCCCCTCATCGCGATGTATTCCGGAATGCGGCTTGAGGAAATCTGCCGCATACGGCCTGCACACGATCTCGTCACCAGAGACGGCGTTTATTGTTTTGAAATCAAAGCAAGACCCGGGTGGGACCCAAAGACAGAAGCGGGGCTCCGTCTTGTTCCTGTACACACATGGTTGCTGAATCACGGTTTCCGCGACTACGCCGAAAGGCAACGCGCGGCTGGCTCCGAACACCTTTTTCCGCAACTCGGCCTGCACCAGGGAAAACTTAGTTCTGGATTCAGCAGGGAGTTTTCCAGAATAAAGACCGATTTAGGTGTGGGAGCCAAAACAACCTTCCATAGCTTCAGACACTCCTTCCGCACTGTCTTGGAATCGACCGATCTGAAAGCATCGCACATTGACGCACTGATGGGTCACGAGGGTGTCGGAAGCGAAGGAAAGACTTATACCAAGGGCGTCACCACGGCAAAGCTGCGACAGGTGGTCGAGAGTTTCTCCCCTGTCATTGATTTGTCCTTCCTGCATACTGCCAGCAACGACGGTCCGTCGCCGATGGTCACGCGGGCGCAAAAACCGACGATCAAGAAGCGAAAACTGATCCCTCCGAAATTCGACGAAAACGGGAAACTCGTCAAGCCGCAACGAAACGGACCATAGACGGGTATTGGATCGAGTTTCCTGTGCACTACTCACGTCATGGAAGCCCAACCCTGTGGCCGTCAGTGACGGCATAATAGATTCCGGCTAAATGACGGTCATTCTGTCTGATCCGTCGAACCAGGCGAGATCGAGAGCTATTGACGAGGAAGCAACATGGCTGAAGATACTGACCAAGAAGCAGAAGCTGTTCCAGCCGACCCGATGGATGAAATCGAACGCCAGGAGGAAGCAGAGCGCGAGACTGACGACACAAACGAGTCTCCGCCCCGCGATATCGTCGCCTACAATGAACTCCGATCAGGAGCCGACTTGCTCCGGATGTATCAGGACGGTGATCTGATCATTCAGCCGGATTTTCAGAGAGATGTGGTGTGGAATTCGACAGATCAGACAAGGTTTATCGATTCACTCATCAAACAGCTTCCCATACCCAGCATGTGCTTCGCCTACGACGCCAACCGGAATGAATGGCTGGTAATAGATGGCTTGCAGAGAATTTCCACGATAGTCCGTTTTCTGAATGGCGAAGACTGGAGACTTTCGAAGCTTCCAGACATCGATGAGATTCTTCGCAACAAATCGCCGGCGACATTTAAGACGGCGAAACCAGGGAGCGATCTCCGAAAGATTTTCTCGAAGGTCCAAAACCAAACGATTCCGATAAATGTCTTGAGGTGTGATTTTTCGAAACGCAGTCACAACGAGTACCTGTTTACGATTTTTCATCGCCTAAATTCGGGCGGACTGAAGCTTAACAACCAAGAGATCAGAAACTGTATCTATTCTGGCAGCTTCAACAAAGCTCTGAAGGAATGGGACAACGATCCCAACTGGCGGGCCATTAACAACATGCAGCCTGGGGAGAAATACCGTTTCGCAAAACAGGAAGCGATACTCAGATTCTTCGCCTTCTATTACAATAGAGACAAGTACAAAGGATCAGTCGCAAAGTTCTTGAACGATTATATGTCGGATCGCCGGAACGCGGACGATAAAGTCATCAAAGAACATAACGACCTGTTTGTCCGAGTTGTTAAAGTCCTCGCCGAGAAGGTCATGACCGATCGGCCGGCTCCACGCATTCCAGGTACCGTCCTTGAAGCGGTGATGATTGGGGTTGCGACAAACCTAGACCATCTTGAGGCGTCTACCGTCCCCCATGCTCAACAGTTGCTCGCGAAGTTCCGTGCCGACCACAGCATCTCGGACTCCGAACTCGCAGAGGGACTCTCGAAGAAGGACAAGGTCGACGCCCGGCTCACCGCAGCGGTGAACATTTTCGCTGAATGACATGGTGGTAAAAAAACACATCGAAGAAAATCTCACGCATCTGGATCAGGCTTACCGGAGAGAGCCTGATGTCAAGAAGGCCACCTATTTTTCCAAACTGGCGATACTTGAATTATGCGGTTGGATTGAGCTCTCCATGGACGGCATCATTCTCGGGCATTGCGCGAGGAAGGTCAGGTTACCTGCCAACACCAGGCTAATTGAAGACCACGTAAAGCGCACTTACGGATTCGATTACGAAAGGCATTTCAGAAAAATGCTTATCAATCTCGTTGGGGTCGTCGCTTGCGAGAATGTCGAGGCGTCCGTCAATGCCGCGGCCAAAGCAAGACTCGAAGCTCAGTTGAGAACGTTGAAAACAGTGCGTGACGGGCTGGCGCACACCTATCTCCAGGGACCTGCACCGATAGTTGCGCTTGACGCTCCTTCGGCGACCAAGGCTCGATTGGGGGATATATACTATGGCCTGAAAGAGTTTCAGAGAGCTCTACGGCAGCTCTAGCGCCAACTATTCCCAGGCGGCCGCAACCTCTGGGAATGAATGCGATTTCGGCGTCAGTCGGTCCCGCTTCTTCGCGCAGAAGCACCTCGGCCAAATAGGGTCGAGAGTGCTTATCGCAAGCGGGCAGAACAGAATGCCCGCTTCAAGCAACAGGACGGCCACCGGAGGCCTCAAGCCTAAAAGGCCCGAGCCTCCATCACAGGCGACGTCACCGAGGGCGTGGTTGCTTCGCCGTTCTGGCGACGACATGGCCCTGCCAGGTCTCCATGAAATGGCCGATGCTTAGAACGCAGTGATAAGCTATATTCGGTCCATATAATACACTTTTCCGTTGTCCTCATCTTCGCCGGTAGGCACGATTCTCTTGGCACTAGACACCAGGAGGAAACAATGCCGGCACTCATCTTTACAGACATTGAAATCGATAGGGCTATCACGGCGATCGGTGCCACCATCACGGCGATCGACGCGAACCGCTACGATTTCGCCTTCAATAATCGGTCTTTGCCCGAAGAGTTTGAGGACGACAACAACACGTTGGCGGCGGACAGAGATGTCGCGATCAATGAGGCCCGCAAGATTCTGAACCTGCTAGGTGCGGAGCGGGAAAGACGGCGGCTCGGAGAACTCCGCCGCGCGATCGAATGGGTGTTGCCGGGAGTGCCGACCGAGTAACCTGCAATGGCTTACCAGTTCGCCCGCATCGAAATTTTCGCCCGCTCCGACAAAGCGGGACGAACCACGGATTTCATTTTCAACGAGGTCACACGGGTCCCCTCGGCATCGGTGCATGTCCAATCCCCGAAGCCCCCGGAAATCGTGTACGGCCTCGACGTGGACGCGCTGCGCACGCTGCATGACGAACGCGCGGCGGCAGCCAAGACGCCGAGAACGGACAAGAACGGCAAGACGACATTCAAGGCGATCCGCAAGAGTCAGAACACCCTGGCTGCCGTCGTCTTCAGCCACCCCGCGACGATGGAGGAATACCGCGCCAGCGCCGACGTCCGCGGCGACGTTCAGAAATGGGAGCGGGCCTCGATCGATTGGCTTCGGGAACAGTACGGGGATCGGCTGGTGTCGGTCGTCCGGCACGTAGACGAAAGCCACCCGCATATACACGCCTACCTGCTTCCCGACGATGCTGAAATGCGGGCGGGCCGGCTGCATCCCGGATACGTAGAGAAGAACGCCGTCGTTGCCGCCGGGATGCTTCCAGGTGAGGACAAGAAGGCCTTGGATAAGCGGGCGAACCGCGCCTACGTCGGGGGCGTGCGGGCGTGGTTGGACGATTACCACCAGCGGGTTGCCGTTCCTGCTGGCTTGACTCGCATCGGCGCGGGGAAGCGCCGCCTGACACGGGCGCAATGGCATCAGGAGAAGGCCCAGGCGGCGGCACTCAAGCAGGCCGTGGAGCGGGCTGCCGTCGTAGAAGCGCAGGGCCGCGCCTACGTCGAGCGCACGAAACGGAAGGCTGCGGCGATCAAGGCGGACGCCGAGAAGGTGAAGGTATCGGCGAACCGCCTGAAAGGCGTCGGTGGGACCGTTCGTGCTGTCCTCGACGGTGCGCGCGAGTCCTCTCTGCGTGAGAGTGTTCGACAGGAATATGCCGCCGAGATCGCCGCGGCGAAGGCTACGGTAGAGAAAGCCAGAGCCGAAGCCGGTAGAGAACGCAACTCACGCCGTGAGTTCGAAAAAAAGGCTTCCGATGCGAACTATGCGTTCCGCCAGCAGCGGCAACGGCTCATCGCGGCACAGCAGGAAATCCGAAATTTGTCCAAGGCGCTCGCCGCCGCGCTGGACGAACCGGCTCCGACACCAACACCAGAAGGGATGACGCCATGAAAGACGTCGGCGAAGAGATTTTTTGGCAGAATGCCCGTGCAGCCCTGCGCGATATCGGAATGTCTCACCTCGATCCGGCACACGGGGCGGCAGTGGACGTCGTGCGGTGGTGCCTGCTGGTTCGCGGGCGACCGACACACCATCGGCAGGCATTCCTCGAAGAGGAGTGTCCGGCGCTTCTGGCATACCTCGAAAAGCTGGCGTCCAGCGGCGATGCGGCGGGCTGGCGCACGCTGGAAGAACGCATCCGATACCGTGCTGAACTCCTGCGGGACGGCGACATGCAGCCGTGTCCCCGTCCCTGGCTGGCCGCGATCTGGCACACGCTCCCCGAACTCGCGGGGATCGGGCAAACGATCCTTGACGGCGCGGATGAACTCAAGAGCGTGGCAGACTTCGAAGCCGCACCCGCGCCGACCGATACCGATGCGAAGGCGGGCGACGATGGCGGCGACAAGGGAAGTGCGGGCAAGGCCGGATCGGCGGGGACGGCGGCTAAGCCGAAACCCTCGCCGCGGCTGGCCTTACCTGTCGTCGCTGTGGTGCTGACCGAAGCCGAGATGAAGGCGCTTGATCTCGGCGACGACGCCAACGCGGAGAACGATGCCACGCCTGAGGTTCCAGACGGGCCAGGAGGTCCCAAACCAGGAGGCTCGAAATGATCGACTACATAGCAAGTTTGTTTCAGGAACCTCCTGACTCAAATCTGGCGTGGCAGCTTGTCAAGGCGGTCTTGCCGACGGACACGACGTCATCATGGGGGCAGACGTTGCAGGTATTCACGTCGGCGCTCTTCGGGTTCGCCACCGTGATTCTCGGCTACGGTGTCATTTCCGGTATAGTGCAGTCGGCCTACACGGGGAAAACGCTAGGGGATCGCTGGCATCAGATATGGACGCCGCTGCGCGTCATCGTTGGTTTGGGACTTCTGATTCCGACACCATCGACGGGGTTTTCGCCAGCACATTACCTGCTACGAGACGTCGTTGCCCGCGGTGGCATCAACCTCGCCGATGCATCGTGGGGCGTTTTCGTGAAGACGGTGGCGTCGGGCGGGACGACAATCCTCCCGGTTTCATCCTCGGGATCGACGGTCGCCATGGCGATCCTGCAACACGAAATATGCACGGCCGTCTACAATCGATCGGGTTCCCTGTGGGGATGGCAAGCTCCATTACCGGAACCAGCCGGGGACGTCGCTGGCCTTGGTATCCCCGGGTACGGTGAAAAGGTCGTTTGGAGCTATGGACCGACATGCGGGCATTTCTCGTATACGATCCCTGACAATCGGGAGGGCTTTTCGAGCGCACGGCGTGAGGCGGTTAAGGAAATCATTTCTGCGTATCGGATCGAGGCGCAACGGTACGCGAAGCTCGCTGCCGAGACGTCGGGCTTGTCTTCCGCGGACGCCGCGACAAAGGCGATCTCCGGCAAGGTTTTGTCTTCGACGATTGTGCAGGATATACGCGCCCGTGGGGCAGCCTTCGACGCAAAGATTTCCGAAGCGGCCAAGACGGAGGCGATGACGGTCGAAAAGGAATCGCGATCAAAGCTGGTCAAGAACGCGGAACAGGAAGGTTTTCTGTCGGCTGGCTCGTATTTCAGGGCACTTGGGCAGATCAGCGAGTTGACCACGGCTCTCACAAACGAGATGCCCGAAGATGTCGCCCCGAGAACTGACGGAGACTTCGGGCAGGCGCTTGATCGCGCCTTCGACGCCTTGCGTCTCCAAGTATCCGGAGAGGCGGACAGGGCGAATCTCTCCGCCAATGACTTCGCCGGCGCGGGGGACGAGGGATCGACCTTCCTGGTGAAGTTGCTCGCGCCGATCTCGCGGGGGCTGGCCGAATGGGGGGCCTCGCGGTCTGCCGCATCGGGTGACGCGATGTCGAATCTGATTTCCTCGGGGCATGCGATGTTGTCGATTGCCTGGACGGCCATTGCCGCGGGAGCCACCTTGATGGTGGCGTCCTCGAACTGGTTTTCGTCCGCGGTCGGCGCGGGTGGGGCAGCCGACTTCCTGCTCGGCTGGGGCAATTGGGTTATCGGCGGCCTCATATTCATCGGCGGACTACGCGCCTTCGTGATCCCGATCCTTCCGTTCCTGTTCGTTCTTGCCGCCGGCATCGCACTTGTCGCAGCTTTGCTTGAGGCGATGATCGCGCTGCCGCTGTGGTGCCTCAAATGGATGAAAATGGAAGGTGGTGAAGACTTCGCGGGCGAGGGTGTCCGCATTGGCTTGATGCTGACCGTCAACGTCTTCCTGCGTCCGTCCCTTGCAATCCTGGCTTATTGCGGCTCCTACCCGGTTTTCGACGTCGTCCTTCGGACGATGGATGCGATGTGGGCGACCGCCTTCCTCGCTCAGACTGGCGGCGCGGTCGTCGGCCTCGTCGGTTTCCTCGTGATGTCTATCATCCAGCTTTACCTGACCTGGTACGTCAGCCTGAAGTTGTTCGGACAATCGTGGGCGTTGCCGGATCGAGTTCTCGGCTGGCTCGGCCTTCCGGGAACGGCGGGGGAATCGAGCATTGCCTCCGGCGCTATCGGCGGAATTCTCGGACTTGCCGCACGCGGGTTATTGCCGAAAACTGGTGTGGCAATGCTGACAAAGGGAGGGAAGCCGAAATGAAGAAATTGATCCTGTGGACGGCTGGCGGCCTTGGTCTGGCCACGGCCTGCGGTCTGGTGGGGTTGTCTCACCTGTCTGCCACGATGGTCACGCTAACAGTGTTCTGCGCCTTACACGTTCTCGCTGTTTGGTCCTTTGGCGTCGTGTGGTCTCTGCCTGATCGCATCGCGGCATGGGCGCAGCCATCAGCGAATGTCGTAGTCGGCCGAAAAAGAAAGGGCGTGGAATGAAATTCGTCACGTTCAGCGCCGTCATCCTATCCGCAATCTCGACGGGGAGCGTCAGCGCTGAAACCTTTCGATTTCCCGCCGATCGGGTCAATCGGGGCGTCCCTCAAGTCGACATAGCCATGGCCATCATCATGCACCCCGATTGTGCGGGGCGTTGGTCAATAGATTACCCAGCGGGCTTTACCTTCACTCGCGGCGGTCCGAACGGCGGAAACCTGCGCGGCAATCCCGGCCGCGGGTCTTACGACATAGCCCTGAAGACGCAAGCATGCTCCTCCCACGGCTCTGATTACGTCGATCCGCCACGAACGACTTGGCACAAAGTCGTCGTTTATTGATACTGAGAGGCCCCATGAAAACAATCCTGACCACCCTTTTCCTCGCCATTGCCGTCCCCCTGCCGGCGAACGCCGGATCGCTCTTGCAGCCACCAGCCGACGCGGTGCGTGTCGAGTTCACTAGCCCCGACTCGTCGCCGACAGATCGTCTCAAGGCGGGCCAGCCCCTGACGGTGGGCGTCGTGGTTTCGCGGTCGACGGGGGCTGTGGAGATCGTGCCGACGAAAGCGCCGGTCTGGATGACCTACGACCCGAAAACACGGGAGTTTACGGGGGTTCCCGTAGCCGGTGATCATGAGCTTGCCGTGAGAGTGACGGACGCCGGAACCGGTCAGTCCGCTACCGGAGTCCTGACCTTCAACATCGAAGCGAGGTGATGCATGAGCGAGTTGGAAAGATTGGACGAGGAAGTACGCCGCCAAGCACCGATGATCAGGCGGCTCCTGTAAGTCGGTCTTTCATGTTCGAGATTTTGTCGGCAACTTGCTCGGGATCGTAACCTTGTTGCGCTAGTATCTGACGAGCACGAGTATCTACGTGTGAAAGGCCACGTATCACGAGACTAGGCTGGAATTCCGACATGAATACATGGAAGGCCTCAAAATAGGCCGACTCGACAATCCGCGCGTCAGGGCGGCGGATAGCTTTTGCCTTCTTCCGGTGCTTGGCGGCATAGGCTGCTTGACGAGCCTTCCGGGTTTCTTCCTGCTGCATGCCGTCCTCTTCCAAATCCTCAGCGACCGGAATCGATTTCGGCGGTGCCAGCGTCAATGCCCAAAGCGTTGCAGACGTTGATATACGCCATATCTCTAATCTCTTCGGCAGTCCGGTTTTCATCGACGGGGAAATCGAACATGAGGTCGTGCCGATCATGAAGACGAGCGACAGAATAAGTCCTGACGCCTGGACGATAGTTGGCAGGGCGGATCAGCTTTTCGTCGGCAACCGTACGAAAACGGGGAGCGAAAGCGTAAAGCTTGCCCGCAACCTTGAATTCAACCATTGGAACATCTGCATACTCGCCGAGGAACATCGTCACTCTCCCTTGTTATAACCAAAATCTCACGGCGTGAGATCGGCGGCAAATAAAAATCACGCCGTGAGATATTTTTCAGGCAGCGCGGATGAACGCGCGGCGGCCGGCGGTCTCGGCAGCGCGACGGGCCTCGGCGGCGCTCTTGGCCTCGCCGGACGCGATGGGCTCGCACCCGTCAACGATCTCCCATGGGAAAATCTCCTCGCCGTGGGTCACCACAAGGTCGAGGACGCGGTCACCGAATGCCATGCCGGCGGATTCTCCATAGACGTCGGCGTCGGGCTTCCAGCTCATGAATTGCAGTTTCATTTTCAAGTCTCCAGTTATGATGACGAGGAGGATACAGAATAATGGGAAATCTCCAATGGGGAGTGAAGCTAACGTATTGAAATAATTTATTAAAGAACTCGTTTTTCTAAAAGTGGATCGAGTTCTTTAATTTCGGTGAAATCGAAGACGCCGCCGCTCTCTGAGGTCTTCAAATAGCTCGACGCGGACGGAACGGCGGCTCCGAACTGGTGAAGTCTTGGAAAAATATTTCACTTCCAAATGCGTCTCGCGCCCGTTGCGATGAGTACCGCAGGCAGCAAGAGCCAAAGGATGATATTCGTCATCTCGACGGCTTCGGGGGCCGTGGTCGCGACGACATAGAGGACGGCGAAGGCTGCCATTGCGATTGGGAAGCCAAGGATGCGAAGTGCGAGCATTGTGTGTCCTCTCGTGTTTCAGGCGGTGGCTTGTGCGAGGCGTCGGAATGCTTGGATGCCGTCACGTTGAAATTCGCGCTTCATGTCGGCGGCAGCACCTGGGATGCGGGAGCGCCGGACTAGGTGACGAGCGGACGTCTTGGGGTCGAGGCGGTAGAGCGAGGCGAGATAGCAGATGAGCCCGCCCAAGTGATCGCGGTGGTTAACCTCCTCGATCTGGACCGCGAACGTCAAACCCGGAATGGTTGTCGTCTTAACCTCCATGACCTCCCCTCTAATCGCCGGTTTCCATTGAATTATTTGTATCATGCCGTGAGCGTTGAGCCCAGGGCTTTACGCGGCTTGGTTGCGTTGTGCCGGAGGGGTGATTAACGGGATCGGTAGGATTTTATGGGTTCTCGACCTACGGCCTGTTCCCTGTTCGATCCCCCGGAGGGATCGGACCCGCTCCGAAGGGGCGGCCTTGATGCGTTCCCCGTCCCGATGCCTCCAATCCGACCGGCACGCACAGCGGCAGTCACCCGAAGGGCCGCAGCAACGCGGAGGACGCCCGCGGGCGTTGACATAGCGAGCATGACGGTAGGCTTGGCGGTGAGGGTGGGGAAGTGGACTTAAAGGTAGTCAGACACGTTTGAACGTATATTAGCGCTGTACAAGGCTCCATGCGTGGCCGTACAGCACGTTTAGCTTCAAAATGGACCCGTGGGCCATTCCGGCGCGGGAACCGCGTCTGTGTCGAGAAGAGCGCATCGGAGCGCCCAACATAGTGGTCCTCGATATCGAGGAGGACGCGGGAATTCGCGCATGCCGAGACCGGTTAACCGGGCAGCCGCAGGAGGTTCAGCGTAGCGCCGCCGTAACCGGCGGGAACCGGGACCGACTGCCCCCGGATCGGCATTCCGTTCAAGCAACTGCCTTGTAGAGCTCGACCGGTTCGAGCGGACGGGCCTCAGGGAACACGGCCGCGGCTTCCGCGATCACGCGGGCAATACGATCCCGAGAACCGTGACGATCGGCGAGACGCCGGAGACGGTCGATCGCAAAAGCCTTGGCGAAGGCGGTATCCCTGTCGGCGCGATCCGCCTCGCGCCGCTCGACCTGACGGGCGAAAGAACGTTCGGCCCGGAGCCGTTGGTATTCGGCTTCGAGCGGTGCGGCGTCCTGCTCGGTTGCGTCCACGGCAGCGTCGAAGCCTTCCTCGCCCCCGAACTCGACGCGTGACAAGAAGGTGGCCGCAAGACCGTGGCGCATCCAAACGCGCCACATGGGCGCTTCGACACGGCCCACAACTTCGTCGGCATCGTGCAAGGCCTGCTCGCCGCCTTCCGCGTCGTCGGCCAACGGCGGAATATCGAGCTTTTTGGCGAGCGCGGCGGATACGACGCAAGAGCGTGTTCCGGGCATGGTTTCCATGTACTCCCGCCACCGGCCAAACATGCCGGTATCGCCGTCCGCCGCGGCGATGGCGATATCCCACGGCGTCAGCGACGTCTTGGCTTTGGTCTCAGCCTTGTGGCCGCCGGCGACCTCCCAGGCCATCGAACCCTTGGCGGTGTAGTCGCTTGCGTCGGCGGCATCGCGCGCCACCCGGACATGCCAGCCGTGCCGGTCCGAAACCTTTCCACCGCGGGCGCGAACTTGCTCGGCGTAGGCCCTGGCGATCCAAGCGCCCGCTGCTTCGGCGCGCTCGTAGGCGTCGGGAAACTCGTAGAACTCGGCGTTCTCGCCGTCCAGGCCGTCGACCATGACGGAAAGGTGCTGGTGATAGTGCCAGCCGTTCGTGACGCTATATGTCACCTCCTGACCGACGACGACGCCAAGGATGCCGTAGTCCTGGACCGCTTTAGTCCAGGCTCGGCCCTTCCGGGCGGCACTCGAAGCGCCCTGCACAAGGCCCTTGATCTCGGCGAGTGACATGTCGAGTGAATGTGAGGCCGTGAGGACGACGAGCGCGGCTCGTCCGCCGCGCTGGAACGTGGCATTGGCGGCAGCCTGAACGCGCTCGGCTCGGTCATGAGCTTTTCTCGTGGCGCAGACGGGGCAGAGCCATGGCGATCCGCAGCGGTAGATGCCGGAGACGCCGGCGCGGATTTCGCCGGTCTCGGCGGCGGTGCGGAGGTGGATATTGACGCTGGCGGCGTCGTGTCCGGGCATGCCGCAACCGACGACGGCGGGGCCGCGCGTGCCTTCCTCGGTAGGTCGGCAGAGCCGTTGGATTCGGGATAAGAGACTCCAGCGCTTTACCGTCGATGATCCAGAAGGGGGTGATACTTGGTTGTCCCGGTGGGGGAGTGGAGTTTCTCCGTTCCCGCGGTGCGGAACCGTAGCTCCTCCACTCCCGAGGGCGGCGGCTTCGCCTGCCGCCTTGGGAGCCGTCGCATCGACGGCAGCGCGGACGCGCGCCTCGGCATCCTCGTAGGGATCGAACACAAAGCCCTTGTCAGCAAAGAGCTTGTCAACAAATTTGAGTCTGAGGGTTGGGGGTGACGTCGACTTGGCTGGGGTATGTCCCAGCCCGGCGGTCACTCAGCCGTCAACGGCGGCTTTACAGCAATTTCAAGATCGTTCATCATAATTGAACATTCCCAAGAAAAACCGCCGGAGGGTTGCGAGCCCGGTGATGGCGGTTTTTCTATGCTCGGTTGATAGCGGGCATCGGTCAAGCGCCGATGAAGGCGTATCTTGGAAACTCCCTGCCCGTCAGTCGATATGATCCCGCGCCCGGAGGAGGGCAACATCATCCGCGGTGGTTGCGTGATACGAGACGAACTCCTCAGATGTCACTGGACCAAGCCCGAACCTCTCGATCAGATCGCGATCTTTCGATCCCCAGAGAATCGCGATCTGCTTGGGTCCGAGAATATCGCGAGCGCCCCCATTCTTCCGAAGTCGCTTCATATAATCGTGCTGCTGCCCAATCGCTTGCACCTGGCTGCGCGAAATTGGCTGCCCTTGTATTCGCTCAAATAGCGCGGCCAGCCGCCACTTGCCTGTTCCGGCGTCCATGATCGCCTTCCGTTCGGCGAGAGGCAGCACTTCCCAGAAGTTCTTTGGATAGCGCTGCCTTCTGAGTATCCACCAGATGTGGACGTATTGCGCCGCCGCGATCTGTCCCTTCTTGTCCTGGTTGTTGCTGGTACGGAGATATTCCGGCCGGCAGACGATGAGGCCGACGTCGCACAGGGCGGTCCGCTCGTCCGCTTTCATGAGGATTGCAGGGCGTCCGATGCTTTCCCGCGGGATCATCCAGTCCCGCTTTGTCGTCATCTTGATGTCAACCTCTGTGCCATTCACAGAAAGGTCCAGCACCGCGCCCTTGGGCATGCCGAGGAAGTTCCGCAGCAGGATTTCGACCTTTGTCCCTATATAGGTCTTTTCGGTTTTCTCGATCTCCGCAAGGGTGAACCTGTTTGTCCGGGGCGCATCGATGACTTCGTCGAAAGCCTGACGGAACAGACCAGTCACCATTTCCGTGAACGCATTGAGCCCTCCCCCAGCGGCGAGGATCGCCGCCTCAATGGCAGAGAGGGTCAAATAATCCTGATGTGATGAATCGAGCGGCGCATGTGACATGCGCCCGATGTTCGCCGCACATGGTTAGCGGGAGGTTAAGAAATTAACCTGCGAGTGCCGAAACGGGACGGCTCGCCCTCGTCTCCATCGCCTCTCGGAGCTTCGAGGCTACCGCCTTCGCGACGGGCGGCGGGAATGCATTGCCAACCTGACGGTAGGCGGCTGTCTTCCGTCCATGGAATTCCCACGCATCGTCGAAGCCCTGGATGCGGGCGGCCATGCGGACAGTCAGGCGCGGCATGCCAACGAAGTCGCGAGCTGGTGCCTGGTCGGCGACGCCCATACCATCTACGCCGAGCGTTGCCCACGCCCGCTTCGCGCGCGTCGGACCGAGGTCCGGGCCGCCATGTTTCTTGCTTCCTCCAACTAGGGTGGGCGCAACGTCGTTCGCGCGCTTGGCCCAAGCCTTTGCCCCTTTCCAGCCGTTCGCTCCCATCAGGTCAACCAGAGTCTCGCCGACGGTTGGCGCATCGGCCGGCGACGGAGTCGGCCACTCAAAGCGATCTTTGATGTCGTCGCGAAGCGCGACGATTATCACGCGGGGGCGAAGCTGCGGCACGCCGTAATCGCTGGCGTTGAATAGACGCCAATGCGCCTCGTAGCCGAGTTTCTTCAGTTCGCCCCGAATGAATCCCCGATAGCCCTCAAAGACCGCTCCAAGAAATCCACGGACGTTCTCGATCATGATCGCCTTGGGGCGTGTCTCATTCACCAACCGAATGGCAGCAGGGAACAGGTTACGCTCGTCTTTGTCCCCCAATTGCTTTCCAGCAATGGAAAACGGCGGGCACGGTAAGCCGCCCGCGAGGAGGTCAATGCCCTTGTAGCCGCGGCCGTCGAACAGAGTCAGGTCTTCCTCGTGTACGGTCCACTCCTTGCGGTTCAGCCTAAGGGTGGCACAGCAGTCGCGATCAATCTCGACGACGCCGGCATGGTCGAATCCTGCTAGCTCAAGGCCTCGTGCCTGACCGCCAGCCCCAGCGCACATTTCAAGTGAGGTGAAAGACATCGGGCCTCCATACAGGAACATACATGAACAAAACAAGAACGTAGCCGGGATAGCACGCCGCTCGACTCGGCGCAACGGCTTCATCCGTCAAGATATTGTTACAAGGTTTCGCCAGGCTTAACCGGGTGAACGGAGCAGGAACCCACAGGTTTACTTCATGCCTGGAGGAAGTCAGTGATACGTCGCTCGACCTCCTCAATGTCACGAAGTTCGCACTCCCAGATCACGAGAACTTGCCATCCCATGTCCTGAAGCTTCGAAAGGTTCTCGGCATCCCTGGCGACATTGCGGTCCATTTTGGGACCCCAGTAACTCGTATTGGACTTTGCCGCCGAACGGGCTTCCCAGCATGTGGGATCATACCGTAAATGCGCGTGCCAGTAGCAGCCTCGGACTTCAATTATCTTCCGGCGTGGCCCGAGGACGATATCCGGCTTTCCCGGCAGGTCCTTTCTATGGAGTCGATACCGATACCCGAGGGAATGGACGAGCCGGCGCACCGCCATTTCGGGGCCAGTGTCCTTGCTCCGAATGCGCGACATATTTTGACTGCGTTGTTCGGTCGTTTCGGGCATTTTCGTTGGGCTGATTTTCCGTGACAGCATCTGAGCCTTAACGAAGGCTCACGTATATGTACATGACGATTTCCATGTCCCCCACCCGCCCAAGGGCGGTGCTGCGGCCCTCCCCCGGGGAAGGGCCTCACGCCCCTCGCGGGGCGTTTGGGATACCATCACGAGTGCGCCAGCGCGCTCGTGATGCCGGAGAAGGTCGCCCCTACAAAGAAGTGTTGACAACCCCACACACCACCCCCACATTGCCGCCTGCGAGATGTCGTAACTCGTTGTAAGTCAACATTTTTTGGAAACGGCTGTCGAAATCCAGGTTCCCCAGCCAAACCTTTCCAAAGCAAAATCAAAAGATGCGACTGACGAACAAGCGTATGCGGCTCTTTTCATGTCGCGTCATGTTGCAATCCAGTTCCCTTGATTTCCAACGGTTTCCGGCTGTCCTCGGCTAATCCACGCGACATGGAATGCAACATGGAAACGACGCACGCCGGCGCGGCGTGCTTGGACATGGGTCTATGGTGGGGCAACCTTTGTATAATTTCGCAAGGGGTGGTTGTCAGATAGGTTCTCGTTTGCCTCATGAGTCCTCCCCGGACGAGGCGGGCAGCCCCGGTGTCTCGCGACTCCTCACCGGGTACGCGGATATCACATCCGCGAGGACCGCCTCGTCTCAAGCTCGAGGCGGTCCTTTTCGGTACGTCACCTATCGCCGGGACGCAAAAAGCCGCCCATCAGTTCCGCGGCGGTAAAGTCGCAGTCGCTACTCTCGCCACCGACGAAGACGTCGCAGGTCATGGTGGACGCCCTTGAGCGTCGTGGGGCGATAGGAGCACAGGGCATCACTTGTCCTGGCCAGCCCGGTGCCGATCGCCTCGGCCTCTTTCGAGTAGTTCTCCCATATCTCACCTGGGCTCTCGTCAAATCATCGTGGCCGCGCGGTCAGGGCCCGCACGGGCTCAGATGACTTCGAATCAGAGCGTCACCGCCTCGAACAGGCCTCGAAGTTTAGAAGCGCTTCGTTGAAGCGCAGCGCGCTCATGTGTATCAAGGTCAGGAAGCAATTCGGTGGAAATGCCTTCGCGGCCCACAACGCGGGGAACTGATAAAGCTACATCGCGCACACCTTCGATCAACGCTGTGACGCTCGAGACTGAGAGCACCGCCTGTTCATCCTGCCTTATCGCGCCGACGATCCGGGCAAGACCTGCTCCAATTCCGTAGTAGGTAGAGCCTTTGCCCTTGATGATGGTGTAGGCCGCGTTGCGGGTCTTGCTGTCGATCTCTGCTCGGACAGCGTCGGTAACGGGAGCGCCAATCTGTGCACCGAAGAGAGCAACAGGAACTGTGCCCGCCCTGGCACCGGACCAGGCCAGGACTTGGCTGTCGCCGTGTTCGCCTAGCACATAGGCATGAATGGATCGCGGCGACACACGAAGATGAGCCCCCAGCAGGCTACGAAACCGCGCGGTATCGAGAATTGTCCCCGAGCCGATCACGCGATGGTTTGGCAGCCCGGAATAGGCTGTGGCGATCTGGGTCATGATGTCGACCGGATTGGACGCAACCAGCAGAATCGCGTCAGGACAGACGCGCGTGATTTCGCCGACAACTGTTCGGAAGACCGCGGCGTTGCGGCTCAGCAGATCGGTTCGCGTCTCCCCGGATCGTTGCGCGACCCCTGCGGCTATTACGACGACACCGGCATCCCGAAGATGATCGTAGTCTCCATGAGAAATCGAGGTTCCTGAGGCAAACGGCATCGCATGTGCGATATCGAGCGCGTGTGCTTCGGCCAGAGCCGGATCGAGATCGACCAGCACGACCTCGCTCGCGATGCCGCGTAAACCCAAGGCGTACGCAGTCGCGCTGCCAACCATGCCGGCCCCAACAATGCCGACTTTCATCGCGCTTCCCTCCCTGTCGGAGTTGCCCTAAGATTGGCCGCGCAGATCGGACAATGCAAGGCCCTGATGTGGACTCTTTAGGAAGTATCTGATGGACTGACGGGATGAGAAGCCGCCAAGGTCCAGGCCTCTCCTCAGCAATGAAGACGCGCCAGTTCGAACCGAGCCGCGCAAGCGTTCGGGGCAGCTTGCGACCTTGGTCTAGCTAACCTGAACGTCCGCATTCTCGGTATGGACGCTGAAAGCGGTCAATCTGCTTTCGCCCCCCAGATCGGTCACCGTTCCGCGGGCAGCGCGTGTCTGCTTTGGGGCGGATAATGTTGAAGAAGTCGACGTTGAAGCGGGTTGTTCAGCTCGCCTGGCGTTCGCGATCGAGGTTGACGCGGCCCTCCTGTCCCTAGTGCCGCGAGTACTTCAGCACTGGTTCAAGCCGGACTTTTTCAACACAATCCACGAAAGCGGACGCTCATTTGGCGGTTGAAAACCACGCGCGCGCTGAACCTATTATTCGCGTGTAAAACCGCCATCGCAGAGTATATTGATGCCCGTTAAATGATCTCGACCGAGTTCAGACGCACGACACAGCCCGTCCCAGGTACGGCGAAGCAGTGATGTCGCTCAATGCTTAAGGAGGTAAGTCGTGCGGGTCCGATTTTGATTTCGGAAGTTTGGTAGCAAGGCGTAATATGCTCCTTTGATGCTCGACAGAGCGCGTTCCGGGAGGACCAGCCGATGGCCATCGATCATGAAGAACTGCTGCATCTGCTCAACCGCCGTCTGTTTCTCGTCGGCAGCGCAGCTTTGGCTTCGGTATCAACCATGCCGTGGAAGGCGCTGGCGCTTTCCACGGAGCCCCTGAAGTTCGTGCAGGGCGAATTCGAGGTTACAGTGTTTAGCGATGGTTCACTTAGGCTGCCGCTCAACATCATTGCTGCCGATGCGTCACCGGCACAGCTTAAGGAAATAGCCAAGCGACTCGGCTGGACGTCTGACAATGCCGAACTAGGTACGAACATACCGTTGATCAAGAAAGGCCAGGATCTCGTCCTTATCGACAATGGGTCGGCTAACAAGTTCCAGCCGACGGCAGGCAAGCTTGCCGAAAATCTAAAGGCCGCGGGCATCGATCCGAGCGCGGTGACCAAGGTGGTGTTCACGCACGCGCATCCTGACCACATCTGGGGAACGCTTGTTGACGGTGACAAACTGTTCCTGCCGAATGCCGCCTACTATGTTGGCAGTGCCGAATGGAATTTCTGGACAGACCCGGAGCTCCTGTCCAAGATGCCGGCCGAAATGGGAGACTTCGTTAAGGGCGCCCAGCGCAGTCTTGCCGCCGTCAAGGACCGCGTGACGATGGTGAAGGGCGGCGATGAGATCGTGCCGGGCCTATCAGTGCTCGACACCCCCGGCCACACGCCAGGCCATATCTCGCTCGAATTGTCGGGTGGCGAAGGGCTGATTATCACGGCCGACGCGATGACTAACGAAATCGTCTCGTTCGAGCACCCGGAGTGGAAGTTCGGCTTCGACGCCAACCCGGACCTTGCGATCGAAAACCGCAAGAAGCTCGTCGATCGCGCCGCCACCGACAAGATCAAGATGCTCGGCTTCCACTGGACCTATCCGGGGCTGGGCATTGCTGAGAGGAAGGGCGCCGCCTACGTCTTTGCCAAGGCGAGCTAGACCAGTGCCCGTCTGGTCCTCGCAAACCCGATAACCTTTAGGGACGCAGGTTCCCATCACGTCAGAATCCAAGGACCAAGGTGGCCTGGTTACATCCACTTTATGGCCGTCACAGTACACCGCAAAAAGTGACGTCTGCAATTTCGCGTCAGATTGGGGCCCGCAATTTGGTCCCAAAGGGACATAGAAGCTTGAGCATGCAGCGTCAGCTTTGCGACCCCATAGCAGTCATCGAGCCGCCGGCGCCGTTGCTGCAAAACGGACAGGGCGCAGTGACTACGCGGGTCGCAGTTGCGCCAAGCCGCCATTCCGCCCATGCGGTGATTAGATCACGAATTCCTCCTCGTAAGTCTGTGGCTCGGGAACGACCGTAACGTCCACCGGAACGATCCAATTGGCCGCGTAGCTCTCGCAGTCGGAATGCTGGAGGTTGGGCTGCACGCGCCCCGCCCCATCGATCGCGCGACATCGCAGTTTATATCGCCCCACTTCTTCAGGGGTCCACATGTACTCCCACAAGCGCCACGCAAAGGGACGTTCTGTTTCGATGAGCCTTCCCTCGCGCCAGCCCCGGTCATCTCCGGTGCAGACCTGCACCTGCCGGATAACATCCTCTCCGCTCCAGGCGGCTCCGAAAATCCGATACGGTTGGCCGGCGATGAGACGCGCCCCCTGCACGGGACGCGCGATCTGCGCTTTGACCTCCATCTCCGCAAGAGGGACCAGCCTGGGTTCCCCTAGGCTGCGGTCCCAACGGAAATAGTCGCGCGCCTGCCAGTAGCCAAGGAACGGTTGTTCCACAACCGTGATATCCGTGATCCACTTGACCCAAGCCATGCCGAACCAGCCACCCACGACCGCGCGTAGGGGGTAGCCGTGATCGCGCGTCAACGGCTCCTCGTTCATCGAATAGGCAAGGATCGTGCTGTCAGCGATGGCCTTCTCAAGCGGTAAACTGCGCGCAAAAGCGATCGGGCCGGGAGAAGCCGTTTTCTTATTCGTGTCGACGACGCCGCTGTCGGCGCCTGCGAGCAGAACCTCACGTGCGGTTCGCTTGACGCCCGCCATTTCCAAAATCTCGCGCAGAAGAACACCTGTCCACGCGGCATTGCCGACGGCTCCGTTCTGCCACTGCAACCCCTCTTTCGGTGGCACATAGTAGACGCGGCCGTTCCCTGCGCACTCGACGACGGCGGTGAAAGTCGTGCTACGCATCGCCTTGATGCTCTCGAGGTCAAGTTCGATCGGCCGCTCCACCGCTCCGCCAACGCGCAATCTCCAGTCTCGCGCATCCAGGTCCGGCGACGGGAAATGGTTTCGCACGAAGAACAGTTCGGTCGGGATCAGCCAATCCGAGAGCGACGCAAACGGAAACTCGATGTTCGGTGGGGATTTCTGTCGAACTATTAGACCGGGTTGCTCTGGTGTCGGCATCGTCCTCGTCTCCCTTTCAAGAGCGCAATGTCGGCTCTCGGACGCGGAGTCCGGTACACACCGCCCTTCGCAGTGCGTCTGTCGCATTCCGCCTTGGGGCCCGCATTCTAGCACATACCGCACGTTCCTCGGATCGACCTCGAACGGCAGCAAATGGGCCGCGGCCTTGGCCGCTTTGCGCCCCATATCAGTCATGGAGGCAAATCATCGGCCTGCCTGCAAGCAGACATCGGCCTGGCCGCGGCGTCACATCGCCTGTGCGCCAAAGCGGAAATCAACTCGCCGGTGGCGGATGTCCGTTCCGGGCCGCTAGGGCAAGCGGTCGTCAATAGGTCGACGACCAGTGAGCCTGACCGTCATAACGGAGCGGCGTCTGACAGCCGGAACGCTAGGACGCCATCCGCGCGCGCAGGCGGGGGCCGACCCAGTCAAGGAAGCATCTCACCTTCAGCGACAGCGGTTCGGCTGGTCCGTGAACGACATTTACTGGCAGCGGCTCCGGTGCGAACTCCGCCAACAATTCCTGCAGAGCGCCAGAGCGCAAATGTTCGTTGATCTGGTAAGAAAGTACGCGAATAATGCCGATACCGGCCAGCGCAGCCTGAATGGCAGCCTCTGTCGTGTTGACCGCGAGCTTGAGGCGCGGCTCGACGGCGAAGGCCGCCCCGTCCCGGCGGTATCGCCATTCCGGAGCGGTCGCGAAGCCCTGGAAGCTTATGCCATCATGCGGGGCGAGGTCTTCCGGCTGACGCGGTACTCCTCGGCGGGCGAGATAGTCGGGGCTCGCGCAGATCACCCGGCGGACGGCACCAACCCGTGTTGCGATAATCGCGCTGTCCGGCAGGTGCCCAATCCTTAGGGCTACATCGACCTGCTCATCCGTCAGACTTAGCTGCCGATCACTCAGGGTCAGCCGCAGGCTGATATCGGGTTGCTCCTTCAGGAATTCGAGCGCAATTGGCAGCAGATGGCGCTCGCCGAAGGCAATCGGCGCGGTCACGTGCAGCCCACCACGCAGCGCTCCATAATCGCCGCTGGCTTGCCGCTCCGCTGCGTCCAGTTCCTCGAGAATTCGACGTGACGCGGCGACGAAGGCGCGCCCCTCCTCCGTCAGGGCGGCGCCGCGACGGGTGCGCACGACCAAGCGAACGCCAAGATGCTTTTCAAGATCGGCCACTTTGCGGCTGACCGTGGCCAGCGGCGCATTCAACCGCCGTGCCCCGGCAGAAAGACTGCCGGCGTCGACCACCGCCAACAGCACCGCCATCGCGTCAAAACGATCCATCGAAGCCTTCCATAAAATGAGAAGAACGTTTCCACATTGCCACCATACCGCGTTGTTTTTGGATGTCATAGCATTCGCGTCGTCAAGGGGCTCGACGTAGCTCCCGTCGTACTACTGATCCGGAGAAAGATGTCATGCCTCAACTTTCGCGTCGCGCCTTTGCCAGCGCCCTGCCTCTCGGCCTCATCGGGGGAAGCCTCCTTGGTGGAGGCCTGCTCGGCGACTCCGCCGCCCATGCGGCGACACAGGAAGCTGCCAAGGCGCCTGTTGCGGTGAACCCGCTCGCACAGATCCGCATCGGTCGGTTCACCGTGACGGCACTGACGGACGGGTATGCCGATATGCCCTATGACTACTTTCCGGGGCGCTCAGCGCCCGAGGTCGAGAGGGCGGCAAGGGCACAGTTTACCGCCCGGCCGAGTGGGGTTCGGTTCCTCTTCAACCAGTATCTCGTCGAGGATGGCGAGCGCCGCATCCTGATCGATGCCGGTGCGGCAGGGTCGATCGGGCAGACCGGACAGTTACCACAGGCACTCACAGCGCTCGGTCTGCAGCCCGACAAGATCGACGCGGTCATCGTGACGCATATGCACCAAGACCACATGGGTGGGCTGGTTCTGGGAGGCAAGAACAACTACCCCGGAGCCGAGCTTTATATCGATCGTCGCGACATCACTCACTGGACCGATCCGGCCAAGCGCAACGGCGCGCCTGATTACCTGCAGACGAGCTTCAGGATGGCGGAGGAAGTCGTGCGGCTATATCCGAGGCTCCAAGCGATCGACGGAGAGCGCGAGATAATGCGGGGCGTTTCGATCGTCGACCTGACCGGCCATACACCCGGCCATATCGGCGTGCGGGTCGAAGATGGCGGGAAGAGCATGATCATGGTTTCGGATATGATTTTTCCGGTCGTGCATCCGGCCGCGACCGATGTGTTCTTCCTGTTTGAGCAGGACCGTGCCGCAGCGAAAGCCATGCGCGATCGCTTCTTTCCCCGTGCCGCGTCGGAGGGCGCACTCATCGCAGCCACGCATATGCCGTTCCCTGGGCTCGGCCGTGTCGTTGCTGATCACGGGGAGATGCGTTGGCAGGTCGCAGACTGGGCCTTGCAGGACTGATGTCTGCTCTCGGTGATCTTAAGGGTAAAATGCCAAATCACTGAGTTCGGCGATCCAAAGATAGATCCGGGCTCGCATCGTAAGACAACGATGCGAGCCTGCGTGGGCAAGGAGAATAGGCATGCCATATCATTTTCTTGAGGTTGCCGTAACGCCGAGCGTCAGGGCAGCTCAGGCGGAGATGGGGGTGGACCAGATATGGCTGGGCGCTGGCGACCGCCCTTCAGACACCCTCACCGAAGACGAAATCGCCTTCATCGCCTCACGTGACAGCTTCTATATGGCATCGGTCTCCGAAACGGGTTGGCCATACGTTCAGCACCGTGGAGGAAAAGCCGGCTTCCTCAAAGTCGTCGATCAGCGCACGATGGCCTTCGCGGACTACCGGGGTAATCGCCAGTACATCAGCGCGGGCAATTTTGCCGCTAACGATCGGGCCTGCCTGTTCTTGATGGACTATGTGCGACGGGCACGGCTCAAAATTTACGCGTATGTGGAGCGACTGGCGCTTGATGCTGACCAGCAACTCACGGATCTGGTGTCCGACCCGACCTACAAAGGAAGGGCGGAACGGATCTTCAAGCTTCGGCTTGAGGCGTTCGATTGGAATTGCCCACAGCACATCATCCCGCGCTACACCGAACAGCAGGTTGAACAAGCTGTCGCTCCTCTTCGTGAACAACTGCAGCGATTGGAAACCGAGAACGCGACTTTGCGCGTACGGTTGGAGAACCTTAAAAGATGACCGAAGCTCAACGACCACCCCTTCCACCTTTTACGTTTGAAAGCGCAGTCGAGAAAGCTCGTCTTGCTGAAGACGGCTGGAACAGCCGCGACCCCGCGAGGGTCGCTCTGGCATATACGGTAGACAGCCAGTGGCGCAATCGTGCCGAGTTTGTCACCGGGAGGGAAGCGATCGTCGCGTTCCTTTCGAGAAAATGGCGGCGGGAGCTCGACTACCGTTTGATCAAGGAGCTCTGGGCTTTCGGTGGCAACCGAATTGCCGTCAGGTTTGCCTATGAGTGGCACGACGACAGTGGGAACTGGTTCAGATCGTTCGGGAACGAGAATTGGGAGTTTGACAATAGCGGCCTGATGCGTAAGCGCTATGCCTGCATCAACGACCTGCCTATCCGCGCCGACGACCGCTGCTTTCATTGGCCGCTTGGCCGCAGGCCAGATGATCATCCAGGACTGAGCGAACTCGGTTTTTAGTCGAAACTAGCCTGTCGCTGTTCATCTGGCACTCAAAGGCGGCGGCTCAGGAGCCTCACCGCCGATCAGCTCGCCGGCGCCTTGCCCGTCGATGCTCGCTCAACCAAATGGCAGGCGAGTTCCACCCGTCGCGGCGGCATGGGTAGACCGGAAAGCTTGTCGCGCAGGAGATCAAGGGCGACCGAGCCGATCTCCCGCATCGGAATGTGCATCGTCGTCAGTGGCGGATTGAGGAAAACCGCCTGAGGCAAGTCGTCCATCCCGATCACCGACACATCGCCAGGTACTGAAAAGCCTTTTTGTTGAATGCCGATCATGGCCCCTACAGCGAGGCTGTCGCCTGCAGCCAAGACGGCGGTGAAATCCAGCCCGCGGGCCGAAATCCGCTCGGCAATGGCCTGCGTCGCAAGCTCCGGCAGCCAGTCGTCGACTGGCACGACGAGATCATCAATTGCCGGCAGTCCTTTCGCCAGCAAAGCATCGCGCCAGCCTTCAAAGCGGCGCTCGATCGTTCTTCGGCCGGGCCGCATGAGAAAGAGGATGCGACTATGACCGAGATTGATGAGGTGGTCGGTCGCCAGGCGTGCACTCGAGCGGTTGCACGGGGTGACGCTTGATAGCCGCATGAACGGATCATCGCTGTTGAGCAGCACAACCGGCTTGTCGAAGTCGCGGGTTGCGGCAAGCATGCCCTCGTCGTCGACGGTGAGGAACAACAGGCCGGCCACCTGATCGTCTTCTTGGGCCTCCTTCAGCACCGCCAGTTCCTCGCTGCGATCGGCGATCGGCCGGGTGACGATTTCGAGGCCGAGCGTCTGCGCGCGATCCTTCAGCCCCTCCAGCACGTAGAGGGTGAACTGGTTGCGCACATAGTCGATCATCGCAGCACTCGATGCGGCGAGAATGACCTTCTGACCGGCAACGGCCGTCGGGATGACATAGTTCGCGTTCTTTGCCGCTTCGAGGACCTGCTGGCGGATTTCCGGGCGAACACCCTTTTCGCCGGCCAGGGCGCGTGACGCTGTGCTGAGAGAAACGCCGCATGCCTCGGCGATATCCTCGAGACGGACACGCTTGCTTTTCTTGCCGCGCTTGCCGGACGGCGGTTTTGCGATCATTTCGCTCCTCCTTTTCGCAATCATGAGAAAAATTTTCAGATTGCGCAAGAAGAAACGTCGTGGCTTTATTTTCTCCGAGGAGCCGCGCGAGCGGTATACATGGGAGGAACGTCATGGGCCCGAATGCCCGCGATATTCGCGTTGGTCTCGATCGTCTTGTCGCCGGCATGACCGGCCTCAAGCACGAGGGTCGTTTCCACGAGCCGAACCTCGATGGGACCGCGGGTGACTACATCAGCTTCGACAGTTGGGAATGGCCGCAGGGCGTCGGGCTCTACGGCCTGATCAGGCTCTGGCTGTTCACCGGCCGCGACGATCTGCGCCAGCTCGTCGAAAACTGGTATGAAGCAAGGCTTGCAGCCGGCTTGCCCGAGCTCAACGTCAACACGACGGCGCCAATGCTCGGCCTCTCCGTGCTTTGGGCAAAGACCGGAAATCCGCGGTGGCAACCGGTGCTCGACGACTGGGCGGACCGCGTGATCGCGGACATGGGGCGCACGCCGGAAGGCGGCTTCGAGCATCATGTCTCCGATAAGGTCAACGACAACGAACTGTGGGACGACACGCTCTATATGGTGGCGCTTTTCCTCGCCTCCTACGGCCAGGCGAGCGGCCGGCGCGCGCTCGTCGACGAAGCTTCGCGACAATTCCTCGTCCATGCCCGCTATCTATCCGACCCTCAAACCGGTCTCTGGTTCCATGGCTGGACATTCGATGGCCGGCACAATTTTGCGCGGGCACGCTGGGCGCGCGGCAATGCCTGGATCACCGCCGGAATTCTCGATTTCTTCGACCTCGCCGAAATCGCAGCTCCGGTCAGGACCTTCCTCGAGGGAGTCCTTACCAGCCAGGTCGACGCTCTCCTGCCGCTGCAGACCGCATCTGGAGCTTGGCGCACCCTTCTCGACGACGAAAGCTCCTATGAGGAAATTTCGGCCACTGCCGGAATTGGTTATGGCCTGCTCAAGGGCCACCGCCTCGGCCTCGGCACGCCCGCCTGGCAGGCCGCCGGCCTGAAGGCGCTGGAGGCGGTCATGAGCAATATCGACATGAACGGCACCGTGCTCAACGTCTCCTATGGAACGCGCATGGGTCATGATCTCCAGTTCTACAAGGACATCCCGATCCAGCCGACCGGCTACGGACAGGCACTGGCGATCCTGTGCCTGTCCGAAGCCCTGCAGCATGTCGGCGCAGAAGGACAGGCGGCATGAAGATGAAAGTTTTGTATGGCGCCGGCCCACAGGACATCAAGGGTTACGACACGGAACGCCTGCGCGGCGAATTCCTGATCACCGACCTCTTTGCCCCGGATGCGGTGAAATTCACCTACACCCATGTCGATCGTCTGCTGATCGGCGGCGCCGTGCCGGTCGCGAAAAGTCTGACCTTCGGATCCGGTGCCGAAATCGGTACCCCCCATTTGCTGTCGGCGCGCGAGATGGGCATCGCCAACCTCGGCGGCAGCGGCACAGTCATCGTCGACGGGCAAGGATTTACGCTTCAGAACCGCGACGTTCTCTATGTCGGACGGGGTGCAAGGGAAATCACCGTCGCGAGCCAGTCCGCCGATGCGCCGGCGCGCTACTACATGAACTCCGTTCCCGCGGGCGCCGATCTGCCCCACCGGCTGATCCCGAGGCAGGAAGCCAAGCCGCTCGATCTGGGTGATGCCAGACGATCGAACAGGCGCCGTCTGGCGATGTATATTCATCCGGAAGTTGCTCCCTCCTGCCTTCTCCTGATGGGCATCACCGATCTTGCCGAAGGCAGCATCTGGAACACGATGCCACCGCATCTGCACGAGCGCCGCATGGAAGCCTACTGCTATTTCGACATGGCGGCGGAAGACCGGGTCATCCATCTCATGGGCCGCCCCGAGGAGACGCGCCACCTCGTCGTCGCCGACGGTGAGGCGGTTTTGTCGCCCGCCTGGTCGATCCACATGGGCGCCGGTACCGGACCGTATGCCTTCGTCTGGGGCATGACCGGAGAGAACCAGGAATACAACGACGTGACCCCCGTTGCCGTGGCGGAGCTGAAATGACTGATACCACATTCCACCTGAAGAAGAGACTGGCCGCGCGCGAACCCATCCGCTACTGGCAGCTTGGCGCGATAGCGGAAGAACGTTTTGACGTCCCGGACCAGCCGATGGAGGGCGAAATGGACCCCTTCTTCTTCCTGACCAAGCACAAGAACTTCATTCCGCATGAGTATCCTTGCCGGACGATCTTTGCCGAGCGCTACCGCGGCAAGCGGCCGGACGTGCGCGGTGCCTTCGAAGGCATGCGCTGGTGGCTGCCTTTCGGATCGCCGCGTCTCGATCTTTCCGGCTTCTGGTTCCGCCCGACGCGGCTTTCGACTTGGGCTCGGACCTATATCGAGGCGGAGGAGGCGGGTACGGCGAAGGTCCGCCTCGGCACCTGCGGCGGCGCGGTGCTGTGGGTAAACGGCGCCGAAGCGGGCTTTATGGCCCCCTATAGCCGCAACCTCGAGGCAAGGGCCGAGTACGACCTCCCATTGAAGGCCGGGCTCAACCAGATCGAGATCTTCTTCGACGACCTAGCCGAGCGCGACGCGCGCTACTTTTTCCAGCTCGACTACCTCTCCGGTCCCGGGGCCAGCGTGGCGCTGCCCGTTCCCTGCGAGAGCGAGGCGGCGGCCAAGATCGAGCACGTTCTCGACGGCATGCACTTCGATCGCCCCGCCTACCTCGAGGGCGACATTGCTCTACTCTTCACCACGCCGCTGCCGGTCGACGTGAGGGCCAATGTCACCGTCGAAGGTGACTTCATGTCGAGCGAGCGCTTCGACCACGATTTCGTCCTGAAGGCCGGCGACCGGCGGCTCGTCATCGGTCCTTCCGAAAGAGCGCCAGCCGACTTCCGCCATTTCCGGGTCACGCTCGATGCCGGCGGCTTCGTCGCCACGCGCTCGCTGGGCGTCGAGATCTGCCACGCCGGCCGCCAGGGCGAAGCTCCATCATCGCTTGGGGATCGTATCGCCGAAGCGCTCGACGAGATCTCCGAATTCTCCGAACGCGACACCGTGCGCGCCTTCGCGCGGCTGGCGAGTGGGCGCTCGGGCGCGGACACCGATGTGATGATCGAGGAGATCCTGCCGTCGATCGAAGATTGCCACGATTGCGCCGATTTCTCACTCGTTCCGCTGATCTGGTCCCGCACCGTGTGGGGAGAGGATATCGGCGACAGGACCCGCGCCCGCATCGATGATGCCATCCTCAATTTTCGCTATTGGATGGACGAGCCGGGCAATGATGTGCAGTGGTACTTCTCCGAAAACCACGCCTTGCTGTTCCATACCTCGGCCTATCTCGCCGGCCACCTTCTGCCGGATGCCACCTTCCGCCGCTCCGGCCGCAAAGGCAGGGACCAAAGCGCTGTCGGGGCGGCCCGAGTACGGGCCTGGCTCGACCATTTCGAGGCGTGGGAAATGGCGGAATTCAATTCCGCGCCCTATTTCCCGATCGACCTCAAGGGGCTGACGGCGCTCGCAGCGCTTTCACCGGACGCGGACATCGCCGAGCGCGCCAGGAATGGCATTGTCCGGCTTTGCGAAATTATCGCCCGCTCTGCCCACCACGGCATGATCACCGCCGCTCAAGGGCGCTCCTATGAGCATACGCTCTGTGCCGGCCGCTCGCTCGAGCTTTCGGGCGTAGCGCGCCTGCTCTGGGGCAAGGGCTGGTATGGCCGGCGCGTCCATGCGCTGCCGCAGCTTGCCGTCTTACTGCGAGATCATGGCCTCGTGGTGCCGGACGGCCTGGCCGCGGTCGCCTGCCACGAAACCGACGACCACCAGGAATGGCGCTTCGCCCAGGGCGAAAACCGGTTCGCAGCGCTCTACCACTACAAGGGACGCAATTTCGCGATGGGCTCCGCCGTCCACTACCGCTGGCACGAATGGGGCTACCAGGAGACTGTCCTGCACTTAAGGATCGGTGAGCGTCCGGAGGCCGCGGTCTGGATCAATCACCCCGGCGAGACAATTCAGTTCGGGTACGGCCGACCCTCCTTTTGGGGTGGTTGCGGCGCCCTCCCTCGCGCGCACCAGTACAGAGGGTTGGCCGTACTCGACTTTTCGACCTTCGAGGAGCAGCCGGATTTCACCCACGCCTGGTTCCCCGTCGCCGAGTTCGACGAGAGCTTGGTAAGGGGAAACCTTGCGCTTGCGCTCAGCGGACGGGGAGCGGTTATACTCATGGGCAGCAGCGACCTGGAACTGGTGCAGGAAGGCCCGTCTGCGAAGGCGGAATTGCGCCAGTACGGCCGCAAGACACGCTGGATCGCCAGGGTGTGCGACGCATCCACGCTCGAATCCGTGAAAGCCAGATTTGCCGCGCTCTCGGTGGAGGAGGCTGAAGACGGCACGCTTGCCATCGACGACCCCGACTACGGCCGCGTGCTGTTCCGCAAGGACGGATCGGCGCAGGCCGAGGGGCGAACGATCGCACCCCAGGATTTCCCGGTGGCCGGTGAGATCGCCATGCTGGCCGCGAAATGACGATCCGGGCGCCGGCCAGGAGAAGCCGGCGCCCGTCCAAACGCCGAGCCGGAGGAGGCTCGTGCATGAAGAGGAGGAAAAGGCAATGACCAAGACCAGGACGATGCTTGCGGCTTTCGCCGTCGGACTTCTGACGTCCACGGCTGCGATGGCCGGCGACGTGCGTATCATGTGGTATTCTGACGGGGTCGAGGGCGAAGTCCTCAAGGATCTCCTCAACCGCTTCATGAAGGAGAACCCGGGGATCAACGTGATCCTCGACAACGTCTCCTACAGCGTCGTTCGCGAACAGCTGCCGGTGCAGCTTGAGGCAGGGGACGGCCCGGACATTGCGCGCGTCACCAATCTAAAGGCCCAGAGCCAGCACTGGCTCGATCTTCGCCCGCTCGTGGCGGACGCGGCCTATTGGGACACCAATTTCGGCGACCAGGCCGACTGGATGCGCCCCGACGGCTCGAACCAGATTTCCGGTTTCATGACGCAGATCACCATCGCCGGAGGCTTCGCCAACAAGACGCTGTTCGACCAGGCCGGTGTCGCCATCCCGGGCAAGGATGCAACCTGGGACGACTGGGCGAAGGCCGCAAGGCAGGTGGCGGAGAGCCAGCAGGTGCCTTTCCCGATGGCGCTCGACCGCTCGGGCCATCGGCTGAGCGGACCCAACCTCTCCTACGGTGCCAACTACATCGGTGCCGACGGCAAGCCGGCGCCGCTTGACGAAGGCTCGAAGGCTTTCCTCGAAAAGTTCGTCGGCTGGATCGCCGATGGCACCATGAGCAAGGACGTCTGGGTGTCCGCCGCCGGCTCCACCTATCGCGCCGCCGCCGACGACTTCATTAACGGCCAGCTCGTCTACTATTATTCCGGCTCTTGGCAGGTCCCGAACTTTTCCACGAAGATCGGCTCGAACTTCGACTGGGTGGCGACGGGCAGCCCGTGCGGACCGGCGAGCTGCACCGGCATGACCGGCGGCGCCGGGCTGGTTGCGATCAAGTACACGAAAAACCCCGAGGACGTCGCCAAGGTGATGGACTATCTCGCCCGAGAGGACATCGTGAAGGAATTCTCCGAGCGCACCTTGTTCCTGCCGGCGCATAAGGGCGTGCTGGCAAAGGGGCTCGACTTCAAGACCGACGACGCCCAGGCACAGGCGGCGCTCAACGAGTTCGTCGCGGCGGCCGGTTCGCTTTCCGACCTCGCGCGCAAACTGCCCGGCTGGCACTGGGCCGATACGGTCTACGGCGCGCTCGTGACGCGCGTGAGCCAGGCGGCGGCCGGCGAGATGCCGCTTGACGAGGCGGTGACCCGCATCGATGCCGACATCCAGGCCAAGGTCAAGGATTCGGGGCTCTAACCATCCCCGAGACCGGGTCGACGGCACCAGACCTCCGGCGCCGTCGCCCCCCGGGGCCGCCGGTCGGCAATCGGCCGCGGCCGTTACCCGCGCTGCACAGCGCGTTGAAGCGCAAGATGCCGGGCCGGCCGTGCCTACGGTCACTCGCTATCTCACGTCGTCAGGAAGGCAAACGATGAAAGCGGAAACACCAAGACCGGCCGGCTCTGGTTTCGGCGAAGCGATCATGGTCCCGGTCCGTCTCGCGATGGGCCTGGTAGACGCCCCCTTGCGCTGGGTGCAGCGCAAGCTCGGCCTTGGCGGCATGGCAGCCTTTTTCCTGCTGCCGAACATGTTGATTTTCGGCATCTTCGTGCTGCTGCCCTTCTTCATCAACTTCGCCTATTCGATGACCGGAGGGACGGCACTCTTCCTCGACGACCGAACCTTCGTCGGCACGGATCAGTACGCGCGGCTTTTCGACTGCTCGAACTACATCGATCCGAATAGCTGCACCGAAGACACCTTCTGGACCGCCGTCGGCAATACCGCCTGGTTTGTCGTGCTCCAGGTGACGCTGATGATCCTCTTCTCGCTCGTCACCGCGCTGATCCTCAACCGCGAGCTGATGGCGCGCAGTTTCTGGCGGGCGGTCTTCTTCTTTCCCGTCCTGTTGTCCCCGGTCGTCGTCGGCCTGATCTGGAAATGGATCCTGCAGCGGCAGGGCCTGTTGAATTTCGCACTCTATGGCTTCGGGTTCGAGCCTTACACGTGGCTCAACGACCGGAACTGGGCTTTTGCCGCAGCGGTCGGCGTCTCGATCTGGGCGCATATGGGGTTCTACACGCTGATCCTGCTTGCCGGATTGCAGGCGATCCCGAAGGATCTCTACGAGGCGGCCGAGATGGACGGCACCCGACCGGCGCGCGCCTTCTGGCGCATCACCTTGCCGCTGCTCATGCCCAACCTGCTCGTCGTCATCGTGCTCGTTCTCATCCGAGCCGTGCAGATTTTCGACGAGGTCTACGTCCTGACCGGCGGCGGTCCGGGCACCAGTACGCTCTATCTCACCCAATACATCTACGAGACCGGCTTTGCGACGCAGTTGCGCAACCCCGGTCTTGCCGCGGCCGCCTCCATCCTCATGGGCATGGTGCTGGTCGTGCTGACATTGATCCAACTCGGCCTTGGCCGCTCCAGCGAGAAGAAAGGGAGCCGCAAATGAGCCGGATTGCCGCGTTCATCTTCCGCCGCAAGGGCCGCAACGGCTGGCACTGGACGGACATCGTCACCTGGATCTGGTTGGTTGGCGGCCTTCTCATCATGTTCGGCCCCGCCGTCTGGCTCGTCGGCTCCTCCTTCAAGTCGCCGGCGGCGCTCGCCGAGTTCCCGCCGACGATCCTTCCCTATGTCACCCAGAAGGCGACCGTCGAAGGCTACGACAAGCCGCTCGATCTCTATGACGCGACGTTGCCGGACGGCAGCAAGGCTGTTCTGGCCGAAGTCCGCCGCATCGGGGTCATCAGCCAGATGGTCGATCCGGAAAAACCCGGCGAGATCATCAAGGTCAACATTTCGCAGCGCACGCCGGTCAGAACCATGGCCTTCGCGACGACCAATTACACCGAGCCGTTCACTCATTTCGACTTCGTGCGTTACCTCTGGAACTCGGTTTTCGTGACGGTGACGGCAACGCTGATCACGCTCGTCGTCAACTCGATGGCGGCCTTCGCGCTCAGCAAATACGAATTCCGCGGCAGGACCTTCGCGATGCTCCTGATCCTCGCGACGCTGATGGTGCCGCTTTCCGTCATCATGGTGCCGCTCTATTCGATCGTCTCGGCGCTCGGCCTCTTCAACAATCTCTGGGGCGTAATCCTGCCGACGGTGGCCACGCCGACCGGCGTGTTCATCCTGCGCCAGTACATGCTGACCATTCCCGACGAATTGATCGATGCCGCGCGCATGGACAAGGCCTCGGAGTGGCAGATCTACTGGCGCATCGTCCTGCCGCTGACCGCGCCCGCTCTTGCGGTTCTCGCGATCTTCTCCGTCGTCTGGCGCTGGAACGACTTCCTCTGGCCACTGATCGTCTTGTCGCGCAAGGAACTCTACACATTGCAGGTGGGCTTGAGCATCTATTCCGGCGAACTCAACGTGCAGTGGCACTTCATCCTCGCCATGACCGTCGTGACCATGATCCCCGTCGTTCTGGTCTTCATCTTCCTGCAGCGCTTCATCACCACCGGCATCGCCGGAACCGGATTGAAATAAGGGGGGCATCATGGGCCACATCAAGCTGACCAATGTGATCAAGTCATTCGGCGCCATCGACGTGCTTCATGGCATCAACCTGGAGATCAATGACGGAGAGTTCGTCGTTTTCGTCGGACCATCCGGTTGCGGCAAGTCGACGCTGCTGCGCACGATTGCGGGCCTCGAGAAGCCGACGGGCGGAGACCTTGCCATCGACGGCAAGATTGTCAACGACGTGCCGGCGGCAGATCGCGGACTTGCAATGGTCTTCCAGTCCTATGCGCTCTATCCGCACATGAGCGTGCGCCAGAACCTCGCCTTCGGTCTCGAAAACACCAGGATGCCGCAGGCCGAGATCGCCGAGCGCATCGCCGAGGCGGCGCGCATGCTCGAAATCGAGCCATATCTCGATCGACGACCCGGCCAGCTCTCCGGCGGTCAGCGGCAGCGCGTCGCGATCGGCCGAGCGATCGTGCGCCGGCCGGTCGCCTTCCTGCTCGACGAGCCGCTGTCGAACCTCGACGCCGAGCTCCGCGGATCGACGCGCGCCGAACTTGCCGCGCTCCACGCGCGCCTCTCGGCGACGATGATCTACGTCACCCACGACCAGATCGAGGCAATGACGCTCGCCGACCGGATCGTCGTGCTTCGCGCCGGACGCATCGAGCAGATCGGAACGCCGCTCGAGCTTTACAACCGGCCTGCCAACCGCTTCGTGGCGGGTTTCATCGGGTCGCCGCACATGAATTTCCTCGAAGGCGCGGTCGAAGCCGTGCACCCGGAGAAGGCGGTCGCGACGCTGGTCGGGGGCCATCGGCTGGAATTCCCGGTCGCCGGCGCCACGATCGAAACGGGATCGCGCATCACGCTCGGTGTCAGGCCACAGCACATATGCCTGGGGTCCGGCGAAAACAGCATTCCGGCGAAGATCAGGCTCGTCGAGGCGCTCGGCTCCGAGACGGTCCTGCATGCCGACGTCGCCGGGCAGAAGATACTGGTGGTCGCCCCCGGGCAGCACGACCTTTCACCGGGTCTGGACATCGCGCTGTCTCTATCCACCGCCCCCATCCACCTCTTCAACGAAAGAGGGCTTCGGCTTTGAAAGCGCTGTTTGATCTCACCGGCAAGACGGCGCTGGTGACCGGCGCCCGGACAGGCCTGTGCTCTCGCATCGGCTCAACCGGGAGACGACGGCATCGGTGAGTCCTGCGACCATGTCACTGGACTCACCGGGTCGGCGCACGGCTAGCGATCATCTTGCTTGCCGGCTATGACAGCCCGGGCGCTGAAAGTTCGAATTAGCGTCCAGCGTAGGTAAGGCCTATAGTTATAGCCGATGCCTCGACAACAGTATGCTCGGAGACGTTGATGAGCCGCGACCCTTACGACATTTTGGGCGTGAAGCGGGATGCCACGCAAAAGGATATCCAGCGCGCATTCCGCAAGCTCGCGAAGAAACACCATCCCGATCTCAACCCCGGCGACAGACCTTCGGAGGACCGTTTCAAGGAAATCTCCACTGCCTATGAGCTTCTGAGCGACGAGCAGAAACGGGCTCGATTTGATCGCGGCGAGATCGATATGTCGGGTGCCGAGCAGGCCCCGCGCCACTATTATCGCGAGTATGCGTCGGCGAGCAGACCCGGTGGCCCTTACCACAACAGCGCCAGCTTTGCCGACTTCGGCGAGGCCGAAGATCCCCTTTCCGCCTTCTTTTCCCATCGCGTGCACGACGATCACTTCCGTTTGGCGGGGGAGGACCGTTACTTCTCCATGACGGTTGATTTTCTCGACGCCGTCAACGGTGCGAAAACCCAGGTCAGACTGCCAAACGGCACCCCGCTTGACGTTCAGATTCCCGCCGGCACACAGGATGGCCAGACATTGCGTCTTCCGGGCAAGGGGGGACCGGGAATGGGTGGCGGACCTGCAGGCGATGTCTTCATCGATGTTCATGTGAAACCGCATCGCTTTTTCCAGCGTGACGGCGACGATATTCGCCTGGACCTGCCGATTTCGCTGAATGAGGCGGTCCTTGGCGCTAAAATTCGCGTACCGACCCCGACCGGTGCCGTGACGCTGACCGTGCCCTCCCATTCCAACAGCGGCAAGATTCTGCGCCTGAAAGGCAAGGGCGTGCCCAGGCGTGGCGGCGGCCGGGGCGATCTTTTGGTGACCCTGAAGATCGTCTTGCCCGACAAGGCCGATCCGCGCCTGACGGCTTTCATGAAGGAGTGGGCCGAGACAAACAAGCAGGATCCGCGAAAGGGCATGGGGCTGCCATGAACGAGCTTGAATTTTGCCTGAAGCTCAGGATCGAAGCCTCCGTGCTGGCTGTGTGGATCGAGCAGGGCTGGCTTGTCCCCGACACGACGGGCTTCGAACAGCAATTTCGCGAGGCGGATGTCGCGCGCGGCCAACTGATCCTCGAGATGACCCGCGACATGGGGGTCAACGAGGCGGGTGTCGATCTTGTCATGGAACTGGTGGATCAGCTTCACAGCCTGCGAGGCACGATGCATGACCTGATGGCGGCAATCGGCCAGCAGGACGAGGAGACGCGATTGAAGATTCTACAGTCGCTCGATCGTCACGGATGATCTGCGGCGTTAATGACGCACGCCACAGAGCGGCCGGCAGATCCCGCGCGGGCGACCTTGCGGGCTGGCTCACGGATTATCTCGATAGGGCGAAAATTCCATTCACGCCGTCGCCGGCGAAGGCTATAGCCGTTCGTCATGGATAAAAGATGGAGTTGAGCCCATGACGGATACTGTTGTCGATCGCTTCCTGCGCTATGTCGTCATCGACACCCAGTCAGACCCCAGCTCAGCCGCGCAGCCCTCGACCGAAAAGCAGAAGAATCTCGGCCGTGTATTGGTCGCGGAGTTGCAGGCAATTGGCCTGTCAGACGCGCATATGGACGCGCATGGCTACGTCTACGCAACCATTCCGTCCAATGTCGACAAACCCGTACCGGTGATCTGCTTCTGCTCGCACATGGACACGGCTCCCGACTTCACCGGAACAAACGTCAAGCCGCAAATAGTCCAGAACTACCAAGGCGGGGATATCCGGCTTTCGGGCGATCCGCAGCAGATCATTCGCGTCAGCGACAATCCGGCGCTGCATGACCAGATCGGCAACGATATCATCACCACCGAGGGCACCACGCTGCTCGGCGCCGACGACAAGGCCGGGCTTGCCGAGATCATGACCGCCGCGCAGATCCTCGTCGACAATCCGGACATCCGGCACGGCACGATCAAAATCCTCTTCACACCGGACGAAGAAATCGGCCGTGGCGTCGACAAGGTCGACCTCGAAAAGCTGGGGGCCGAGTTCGCCTATACGGTAGACGGCGAAACCGCCGGGCATATCGAAGATGAAACCTTCTCGGCCGATGGAGTCGAGATCACCGTTCATGGCGTTGCGATCCACCCCGGCTTCGCCAAAGGCAAGATGGTGAACGCAACCAAGATCGCCGGTGCGATCCTCAGCCGGCTGCCGAAGGATGCGGCGCCGGAGACGACCGCCGGCAAAGACGGCTTCGTTCACCCGACCGGAGTGACCGGCTCGATGGAAAAGGCCGTCCTGAATTTCATTGTCCGGGATTTCAACGACGAAGGCCTTGTTACCAAGGAAGCCATGCTCGAGGCGCTCGTCAAGGACGTGATGGCGGAGTATCCCGGCGCGTCCTACACCTTCGCGGTCAAGCAGCAATACCGCAACATGAAGACGATCTTGGACCGTTATCCGCAACTCGTCGAAAACGCCGTCGAGGCGATCCGTCGCGCCGGCATGACGCCTGTGCGCGGCAGCATCCGCGGCGGCACCGATGGTTCGCGGCTCTCCTTCATGGGCCTGCCCTGTCCCAATATTTTTGCCGGCGGTCACGCCTTTCACTCCCCGCTCGAATGGGTGAGCCGGCAGGACATGGAAAGAGCCGTCAAGACGCTCGTCGAACTGGCGAAAATCTGGGAAGAGCGCGCATAGAGCAATTCCAGGCAAAGGGTGTGCAGCGGTTTTGCGTCCGGAAATGCGTAAAAAGCGTAGAGACAGAACATTGAAGGCGATTCCGTTCTCGTCGGAAATGCGCTCGCCAAACCACGACCTTTCGGCCGATAGGCAAGACGACTTTCAGGTCTTGCGGGCAAGATGACGCACGAGACCGCGCCGACCGCGCTCCATGACGATGTTATGGTTCCAGCGGAAGATCGGCTTAAGGATCAAGGAAAAGATTACCATCCAGGGCTTGGTGACGTTGACGATCCAATCGTAGCGCACGTGGCATTTGGAGCCTTCGGGGCGTAGGGTCCACCGGCCGATGCCCTCGAGCTGGCCGGTGGCTTGGCCTTCGATCGTGGAAAACGGTTCCACCCTGACCGTCTGCATCTCGAAAGTCAGCTCGTACGGCAGCGCGGTGGACCACCTCAGCCGGAGGACGGAACCGATGCCTGCCTCATCGCCCTCGCGCAAAACGTCGACCTGTTTCACGCACGGCCACCAGTCAGGCCAGGCCTCGGGCGCATTCAGCACCCGCCAGACATCCTCAACCGATGAATCGAGGATCCACTCCGTCACAAGATGAAACCCGGTCGACGACATCGCACATCCGACTTCAAGCTGGTCTAATAAACCCGGGGCAAGCACACAGAGGCGCTTGCGACATTATGCACGAGCGGCGCATGAAAATATCAGCTGGGTGCCAGCCGCTCAACTGCGCAAGCCGGGTGCCTCCCGGCCCGTGCGGGCAACATATTCCGTGTAGCCGCCGCCATATTGGTGGATGCCTTCGGGCGTCAGTTCCAGCACCCGATTGGAGAGTGCGGCCAGGAAATGCCGGTCGTGCGAAACGAACAGCATGGTACCCTCGTACTCCGACAGTGCCTTTATCAGCATTTCCTTGGTGTCGAGGTCGAGGTGGTTGGTGGGCTCGTCGAGCACCAGCAGGTTCGGCGGGTCAAACAGCATGATCGCCATGACAAGACGCGCCTTCTCGCCGCCGGACAGCACCCGGCACCGCTTCTCCACATCGTCGCCGGAAAAGCCGAAACAGCCCGCCAGAGCGCGCAATGGTCCCTGCCCCGCCTTTGGGAACGCGTCTTCCAGCGACTGGAAGACGGTGCGCTCGCCGTCCAGAATATCCATCGCGTGCTGCGCGAAATAGCCCATTTTGACGCTTGCCCCCAGGGCGACGCTGCCCTGATCCGGCTCGGTCGAGCCTGCCACCAGCTTCAGGAGCGTGGACTTGCCCGCGCCGTTGATGCCCATGATGCACCAGCGCTCGCGGCGGCGCACCATGAAGTCCAGCCCTTCATAGATGCTGCGGCTGCCGTAGCTCTTGTGCACGTTCTTCAGGTTGATGACGTCCTCGCCCGAGCGCGGCGCCGGCTGGAATTCGAAAGCGACAGCCTGGCGGCGCCTGGGCGGCTCCACCCGCTCGATCTTGTCCAGCTTCTTCACACGGCTCTGCACCTGGGCAGCGTGCGAGGCGCGCGCCTTGAACCGCTCGATGAACTTGATTTCCTTGGCGAGCATCGCCTGCTGGCGTTCGAACTGGGCCTGCTGGTGTTTTTCGTTCTGCGCCCGCTGCTGCTCGTAGAAGGCATAATCACCCGAATAGGTCGTCAGGGAGCCGCCGTCGATCTCGATGATCTTGGTGACGATGCGGTTCATGAACTCGCGATCGTGCGAGGTCATCAGCAGCGCGCCCTCGTAGCCCTTCAGGAATTCCTCCAGCCAGATGAGGCTTTCGAGATCCAGGTGGTTGCTCGGCTCGTCGAGCAGCATGGCATCGGGCCGCATCAGCAGAATGCGGGCGAGCGCCACGCGCATCTTCCAGCCGCCCGACAGCTTGCCGACGTCGCCGTCCATCATCTCCTGGCTGAAACTCAGACCTGCCAGAACTTCGCGCGCACGGCCTTCCAGCGCATAGCCGTCCAGTTCCTCGTAGCGCGCCTGAACCTCGCCATAGCGTTCGATGATCGCGTCCATCTCGTCAGCTCGGTCGGGGTCCGACATCGCCGCCTCGAGCTCGTGCAGTTCAGCGGCAACGTCGCTCACCGGGCCGGCGCCGTTCATGACTTCGGAGACGGCGCTGTGCCCCGCCATCTCACCCACATCCTGGTTGAAATAGCCGATGGTCATGCCCTTATCGACGGACACCTGCCCCTCATCGGGTTGCTCCTCACCTGTGATCATCCGGAAAAGTGTGGTCTTGCCGGCGCCGTTCGGGCCGACGAGGCCGATCTTCTCACCCCTGTTGAGCGCCGCCGAGGCCTCGATGAAGAGCAGACGATGGCTGTTCTGCTTGCTGATATTGTCGATACGGATCATGTGTGTGCGAGGTCCAAACGTTGCAGTGCCCTTGGGACATGTGCCGCGCGGCGTATCGCAAATCTTCGGCATCGTAAATGGCAGTATCGCCGCGGACCGCCCTTTGCGCGTTATGTTTGACGCGCTGTAAGGTCAGGGCTAACAGGGCCAAAATGACCAGGGATTGTGGAAATCGTTTACCGCGCCTCTTTTTCGTAGAAATAGGCATGGATTGAGGCAAGGGCCATCAGAACAACGAGCGCCGCCAGGCCGACAATCCGGGCGAATGCCATGCCAGGCGCCCTTGCCGGTGGTCGCCGGCCGGGACCTGCGGACTGGCGGGCCGGTTTGGTCACATTCGCATCTGCCGTGATCCTGATCGCATTCGCTCGCAAATACTCCGTCAGCTTGCGATTTTTCTCCGCCTCCGTCGCGTCGGCATCGGCATTCGGATCTGGCCCGTTCTTTCGCGCTGGTGTCTCAGTCATGGCGAGCCTCGGTGCGGTCAATCCGTTTTCTCTGGCTGCACGATTGCGTAACCCATCATTGTGTAACGGCCACGGGCTCGACCTTCACAACGTCTCCCGGCAGCACCAGGGTACCTTCGTCCGCCGATATCTTGGTCGACTTTCCATCCTTCTGCCGAACGATGGAATAGGCGATGCTGGCAGCCGTCCCTGCCTGCGGTGTCTGGGCCGCATCAGCCGACTGCAGAAGGGCTTCGGTCATGAGATCGCGGCTGGTCACGAGTTTCAGGTCCAGCGTATCCAGTTCCGATTCGGTGTTCTGCAGTTCCTGGGCGAGCTGGGCATCCCAATCGTTTCGCAGATTGGTTTCGTCCTGGCTTGCCTTGCTGACGTCCTGCTTGGCCTTCAACGATGCCGTGTCGATGTCGAGCAGGGCCGCCTGCAGTTCCGCGGCCCTTTGTTCAACCGTGAGCTTGCGCTGGCTCAGCGCCAGCCCCTTTTCCGCCAGTGTATCGACCTTGTCCTTGTCCTCCATGACCAGCTCCAGCTGCCGGGTCTGGGTGGCGGACTTCTTGCCGAGTGATTCGATTTCCTTCTGCAGCAGGGACTTCAGCTCCGCAAGCTGCGTCAGTTGGAGCTTCAGGCGTTTGTCGCGCGATATCATCAGGGCCTTTTCGCTCTCGATGAGACCTGCAGCATCGGCAACACCTTTCAGTTCCGGCGGGACGACGATGTCGGCCTTTTCGGCGATTTCCGCCTGTAGCCGCGCGCGCCGGATGAGAAGCCTGTTTCGTTCGGCGATCTGCACGGACGATTCGCCCCGGGCCGTTATGAAATCACGCGCAAAACGCTGGCCGTTTTCGGCCCTGCGCAGTCCGCCGCCAAGGCTCACCGCCTTCAGCACCGTCATTTCGGGCGCATAGGGATATTCCCCCGGTGTCTGCACCTCGCCGGCCAGATAGATCGGCCGGTACTGGGCCAGTTCCACTGAGGCCGACGGACGGTCCGGCAACCCGAACAGCTTTTGAAGCTTGAGCCCGACCTCTTCGGCAATTTCGGACGTCGTTTTTCCGGACGCAGGCAGGGTGCCGAGGAACGGCAGGGAAATGCCGCCCGACGCGCCAACGGTATATTCGCCGCTGATGGCCGACCAATCCCTGACGGTTCCTTCGGCGGTCTGCCATTCCGCCACGCGGATCCTCAACTTATCCATGGCGCCGAGCGCATAATCGTCTGCAAGGGCGAGCTGGATGCCCGAAACGCTGATTGCCAGCGCGAGCGCGGAAAGGCGCGCCGCATCGGCGGCCCGCTTGCCAAGGGCAGGAAGTCCTACCAGACTTCTTTTCATAAAAATCCCTCACTTAATTGCCAAAGCCGATCCCGGCGTGACGGCGGAAGCGGCCTATTCACATGCTGAAGACTGAGATCAGTAGCTGCCCCGGGACAGGCAGACAGCAGGAATTGTCTTTGCGACGATCACGACATCTCTGATCAGCGACCAGTTGGTGACATAGTGGGTATCGAAGGCGATCCGCGCAGCATAGGAAACATCGTTTCTGCCGCTGACCTGCCACAGTCCGGTCAGGCCGGGGCGTGACTTCAGATAGTAGACTGCGGACGATTCATAGAGCTCCAGTTCGTCTTCCACGACGGGACGCGGGCCGACGACACTCATGTCGCCGCGGATGATGTTGAGGAGCTGCGGAAGCTCGTCGAGGCTCAGTTTGCGCAGAACGCTGCCCACGACCGTGACGCGCGGATCATCCTGCAGTTTGCGAGTCGCCTGCCATTCCTCATAGGCCTTGGGATTTTTGCGCAGATGATCCTGCAGGATCCTGTCTGCATCCGGCGCCATAGTGCGAAACTTGAGGCACTTGAAGTAGCGGCCATTGTGACCAACGCGGCGGTGTCCATAGAAGATGCTACCGCCATCTGAAAACTTCACCAGAGCCATCAGAAGCAGAAAAATCGGACTAAAGACGATCAGCGCCAGAGACGCAGCAACGATGTCGAACCCCCTCTTTGATATTCCCCCTATCGGCCGGTGTCCCCCGGCTTCGATGGTCGTAAAATACGGCGAACTTGCCGATCGAGTCGCAGACTTCATGGGAGTTAACTCCATTTGCGTTTGGCGATTGGTCGGGTCCCCTTGGGGCGCATGGCATCAATTACGTAAGAGAGTGTAGAGGCAGATTTTGTTTTTTAAAGGCAGATTTCATGCCGCATTTGCCGCCGAAGCAGGTCGTGGCCGAAGCTTAAATGTGAAAAACCTATTATTACTACGCATAGTCGCCCAGCGAACTTTATATTAAAAAGTAAATAATAATAATATATAAATATACAAGGAAAATCGTTAGAGAATTCTTTGGGTTTTAGTCTTTATTAAAGCGATTTAAACGGTTTCATCTATATTTACAGGATCTTGATTAATGCAAATAATACACAATTTATTCATTTTTTTTAACAATTTTTTTGCATCGCAGCATTATCTTGCACTGCACAGATTTTTATTAAAAACTGCTAATTTTGTAACAAAAGTTGACCGATAAAGCTGGTTTTGTACAATTCTAAGATATATGGAAAAACCAAAATCAATCTGCGCGAGTGAGGAGGTGGAGGAGCCGGGCGGAAATATGGCAAAATCCTGTTTCCTGCCCAGATTTGCAGATCGGCCTGTCGAGTCGCTAAAGTTAGCCAGTCGAACGGCATCTCTTCCTGTTGACGCCACCAAAAATGTTTGCGGTTATCGCGCAATCGACAGATGAATTTAAATGCGGGCTAAGATTTGATGCGGTAAATGGTGCTGCTCAAGATGTTCCTGGTGTCCCGGCACCGGTTGAATCTGCAGGCCACGTTCGATATGTTAATAATTGCCTAAGAGGAAAAGGTGGTTTTTTCCATGATGTGCGCAAATCAAGACGTAGCCTTGAGGGTGTCCTGATGTTTGCACCACGTGTTTTTGTCAGCATGCTGGGAGCCTTGGTCGTTTTTGCCATTGGGACTTTCTTGCTGACTGGCTCGCTCTGGACTACCGCCTGGCAAACAATGGCCTGCGCAGTGCTGTTGCAGGCCGGATATTTCGTTACTGTCCTGGCACTTGTGATAAAAGAAGGCAAAAATCGCCGGAAGATGATGCAAGGACAATCTGCAGCTTCCGCAGTGGCCGGCGAGGACAAAGAACCCAAAGCCCTTCGCGTTCCGCACAATCCGCGTCACTTCAACTCCTGAAGCCCATAAAACGCCCAATTTCCTGCTTCCTGTTGCTTCCCGCAGTGCGGCGAAGGCAACAAGGTGTTCGCAAGCGCAACATCGTGCCTTGTCGCCTGTCTACAGCCGGCCTAGTTTCGGTGTGACAGCGATAGAGGAAGAATTTCATGAAACCGAATGCCGATGTCTGCGTCATCATTGCCGCGAAGAATGCGGCCGAGACGATCGGGCGGGCTATCACGTCAGCGCTGGCGGAACCTGAAGCCGCAGAGGTTATGGTCGTCGATGACGGTTCGAGCGACGGCACGGCGGATGTTTCGCGGCAAGCCGATGACGGCACCGGCCGCTTGACCGTCACAAGCTTCGACGTGAACAGAGGCCCGGCAGCAGCCCGCAATCACGCCATCTCACTTTCGAAGGCGCCGGTGCTGGCAATCCTCGATGCCGATGATTTTTTCTTTGCCGGTCGGCTGAAAAACCTTCTGTCCCAGACGGACTGGGACTTCGTCGCCGACAACATTGCCTTTGTAGACGAGGAAAAGGCGTCGAGTGCGCATCTTGCTCTTGAAGCCTTTCCGGCCGCACCCCGTGACCTTGACCTCAGCGAATTCATCGAGGGCAATATTTCGAAACGTGGTGTGCGACGCGGCGAGATCGGATTTCTGAAACCCCTGATGCGGCGCGATTTTCTGGATGCGCACCAGCTTCGTTATCAGGAAAACCTGCGGCTGGGCGAGGACTACGACCTCTATGCCCGCGCACTGACGAAGGGTGCGCGCTACAAGATCATTCACACCTGCGGCTACGGCGCGGTCGTTCGCGGCGATTCACTGAGCAGCAGCCACCGCACGATCGATTTGAAACGGCTCTACGAAGCCGACAGGGCCATCCTGTCGCAAACCGGTCTCTCCGACCAGGCGAGAGCACTGATCGGCCGGCACGAGCGCCATATTCGCGGGCGATACGAGCTTCGGGAGTTCCTCGATATCAAGCGCCAGTCCGGCCCGAACGCCGCCCTGCTCTACGCACTGGGCAAGCCATCCGCCATTCCGGCGATCGCTGGCGGCATCCTTGCCGACAAGACCGAGCGTTTTCGCCGCCAGCCTCAAGCCGCGCCGGTGGCGCTCGGCGGCTCCGGGGCGCTCCGCTATCTCCTGCAGCCGCCATCAACGGCCGTATGATGCCGCAATGATGGCGGCGGAACCCGTGCCGGGGTGCGCCTCATAAATAGGCGCGGCGCACGCTCTCGATGACGTCCAGAAAGCGCTCCTTGCGCTCAGCCAGAACATGATCGCTACTCAGTTGCGGCGTGGCGCGCGCCGCCTGCCACAGCGACAGCGCCGAAGGTGCGGCGAGCAACTGCTTTGCGGCAACCCGCAAGGAGGTCTGTTTCGGATCGCGCACGGCAACCATCGCGCTGTCGTCGATCTGCCGCTTGTTCGGATCCTCCAGCGCCGGCTGCCGCGCGTCGAAGCCGATACCCCAGAAACGCGCGCCCTTGGCAATCGCCTCGGCCCGGGTCGACACGGGAACATGACGCGGGCGATAGGTAACGCCGACAGTCTGAGCCCAGTCGTTCCATTTGAAGCTGTTGATGCTGTTCGAGGTCGTGACAGCGACCCACGGCACGCGGAACGCGTCGGCGAGAATGGCGCCGTGCATTGATTCGGCGATGATCAATTCCGACTGGGCGATCTCGCGGATGACCTCCTTGGCGTCGCCGCGCGGATCGATGTAATGCAGGCCGACGGTTCCGCAGATAATAGGCCATATGCCGGCAGCAGCCGATTCCCAATGGGGAACGAAGCTCTTCCTGTTCTTCTTCGGCAGATTCTTGAATTCCGGCATTTCGGCGACCATGACAGCCGGGTCGATGATGCCTAGTTTTGGATCGACGCCGACCTTCTGCGCCGTAAGGGGGCCGCGCACGCAGCGGATGTCCCATTCGCGGCTGTCGCTCATGTCCGGCAGGGTACCGTAGCCGAAGCCACTTCCCAGTACCAGCTTGTGCCGGCCCTCCGGCAGAAGCACGCGGTTGAGGACCGTGCCGACGCCGACGAGAAGGGTTTCATGATGAACGTCGCGAAAGCCCGGGATCAAAAAGTCCCAAAGCCACAGATTGAGGTCGTCGCCGAAATTTCCGTGCTCCGATTCCCAGTAGTAAGGGTCCATGACTTCTCCTGTGTGCATTGCCAAGGGACTTGAAAGTACGCGATCCGCCTCGTGCAGTCGCGGATATTGATGTGCACTGCAAAAAAATGCTGCAGGTGCGAAGGTTAACGTGATAATTTGCCGGCGGCAAGCTGGAGCGCGCTTTGCAATATTCTCGGATCTCGCCAGACCCAACGCGCAAGGAGGTTGAACTGCGGCATCCTTCGCCGCTTGACCAGACGCGCCTGGCTCCAGAGAGCCTGTTTCCGTGCTGTGTGCTTGTAGGTGTGGATGGAAGCGGCTTCCTCTGTTTTGCGCGCAAAGCGCCCTTCCAACGTATCGAGCGCAACCCAGGTGTTGAATTGCTGCGAAAGAAACTCCGGAGAATCACTGTCGATGCTGTGGAAGATATTGACGCCCTCTCCCCGCACCGCCCCCGGGTCGTTGCAGAGGATCACGCGCTCGGCGGCGATCGCGCAGTCGCAAAAGAACAGCACGTCTTCCGCCGCCAAGCGAAGCTTCGCTTCGAAGCGCAGAGCCTCGAACAGTTTTCGCCCGATCACCATGCAGGACAGGTGCAGGAAACTCCAATCCCGGAGCATGACCTTGGGAAATTCGGGAACCTCAAGAACCAGCGGGCTCTCCGAAAGCCGGACTACGGGCTCGCTCTTCTGCAGCTCCGCTACGCCGAAATGATAGTAGAAAGCGTCACCGCCGGTGATCGAAGCCCAGTAGCAATCCGATCCGAAGCGGGTCATGGCGTCGTAGGCGTTCTTGAGGTGATCCTTAATCCAGAGGTCGTCGGAATCGAGAAAGGCGACAAAATCCGTTTGCGCGGACACGTTGTCGAGGCCCGTGTTGCGCGCGCCGCCCGGCCCGGCGTTCGGTTGCTTGATCACCTTGATGCGCAGGCGCTGCTCGTGCGGCAGCTTGTCAAGTTCCATTTCGATCGGGAACGGAGACTGATCATCGACGATGATGATATCGAAATCCTGGTAGCTCTGCGCGAATACCGACTCCAGCGCCCGCTGCAGAATTCCAGCCTGTTTCTGATAGTAGGGAATGATAACCGTAAATTTCGCCATCTTTTCGTCCTTGCGGTTTGTCTAGAAGATGTTGCTGGTTTCCTCCCTCAGGCTGCGCCACCTCGGCGCCTCTTCTCTGCCTTGGCCCTCCATCGACACATAGGATTTACGCCATGCCCCCCACAGTCAACGTCAAATCCGTCACAAGCAATGTGGGTTGGAGCATCTTATCCAAGACAAGCACATTCGGGCTTAAGTTTGTCACTGTGCCGATTCTTGCCCGTATCCTCACGCCGCAGGAGTTCGGTGCCGTTGCCGTGGCGCTTACCGTTGTCCAGTTTCTGGCGATGATCGGCGGCGCGGGGCTGACCTCGGCTTTGGTCATCCAGCGGGAAGAGGAAATGGAAACGGTTCATTCGGTCTTCTGGGCGAACCTGGCGATTTCCTGCCTCATGGCGCTCGGACTTTATGTCTACGCGGATTCCTTTGCCACCCTGCTCGGCGCGCCCGACGCCGCTTATCTCTTGAGAATCATGAGTTTTCTCATCCCGCTGCAACTCGGCGGGGATGTTGCCTACTCGCTGCTAGCCCGGCGCATGAACTTCAGCAAGGATGCCTTCTGGAGCATGGTTTCCGAATCACTTGGCGCCGTCGTGGCGGTTGCGCTGGCGCTTCTCGGCTGGGGCGTCTTTGCCCTGATCGCGCAGCTTTTCGTGTCCGCCTTCGTGCGCCTTTGCGGCCTTTATGCTGTCTCGCACTATATGCCGCGCTTCGTATTCCACTCCCACCGGGTCGTCGGATTGAGCCGTTTCAGCCTCGGCATGATGGGCTCGGAAATCGCCAACTTCATCACCTTCCAGTCGCCGATGGTGATCATTTCGCGGTACCTGGGCCTTGCCGATGCCGGCGCCTACTCCGCCGCGAACCGCTTTGCCAGCATTCCGAACCAGGTCGTGCTTTCGGCCGTCATGGGCGTTCTTTTCCCTGCCTTCAGCGGCATGATGGATGACAAGCAGCGCCGGTCGCAGGCGCTGATGTTCAGCACCCAGGTAACCGCCGTATTGCTCGCCCCGATGATGTTCGGCCTATGGGCGCTTGCGGAACCTTCGATGCGCGTCCTCTTCGGCCAGCAGTGGGCTTATGCCTGGCCGGTGCTGGGACTGCTTGCGCTTTCCAAAGGCATTTTGACACCCTGCAGCACCTTCATTCCCTACTTGAAGGGCGTCGGGCACGGCCGCGCGCTCTTCTGGTCTGCCGTCATCCGCGCGATCGTGACATGCGCGGCTGTCGTCTATGGCGCAAGCACCGGCACGCTGATCGACGCGATGATCTGGCTTTGCATCGTCAATGCCGTAACGCTGGTGGCCTATTCCTGGGCGGTCTTTCGTGCGGACGGCACACCCTTTATCAAAGGACTGTACGTCAGCAGCCGCCCGATGTTGATGGCGCTGGTTATGGCACTCCTCGTTCGCTACCTGCTCGATACTTTCGGGCCTCTCATGCCAAATCCAGTGCTGCAGATCGTTGTTGGCGCAGCGATCGGGGGCGGTATCTACGCCATCTTGGTGGTTCTCTCAGAGCGCCCGCTACTCGCAAAGATCTATCAACTGGTCAAGAACAGGCGTCACAGAAGCGAGGGGGAAAATACCCGCGCGTGAACCTTGAAGATCAGCCTCCTTCTGGTTGTATTAACGCCTTATTTCGAGACACAGCCGGACCGAGCAAAGCGATTTCATAAACCTTGACGTGCAGAAACGCGTATTTTTGAATAAAATTTTCCCCACAAAAAAAGCGGCCCAGCGAACCTATATTGGAATATTCGCACGTTCTTCAAACCGCTGTGGCTAGGTCATTTTTAAAAACGCGGAGGCGCTGGACAGGCCTCAAGCGGCCATCCTATTTCGCCGCTCACCCGCGTGCAGTGCAGCATCGTTGGCCTTTTTTCTGCTGCGACGCCATATTTTTTCGCGGGCACTGCCCTATCCTTCATGATGCAGGTTCAAGTCTGCTCTGGTTGAAACAGTCGCTTTGGGGGGAGCGGCCCAACAGGGATGTCTTCTTGGTTATCGACGCGAACATTTCATCGCGGATCAATCTGATGCGCATCTTGCTCATCTCGGGGATCGTCTTCGTACACGTCCCTTATGATCCGCAGACAAGCCCGTTTCTCGGTGCCAATGGCTTCGCCGATTGGATCCGTGTTTTTTTCGGGGACAGCATTTTCCGGGTCGGCGTTCCGTGCCTGAGCGCGATTTCCGGTTATCTCCTGTTCCGTCGCGGGCTTGATGGCTTCGACTATGGCAAGACGATCCGCTCCAAGGCGCGGACGGTTCTCTTGCCGTTCCTGATCTGGAACCTCGCCTTTCTGGCATTCGTCTATATTGCACAGGGACAGGGCATCGGTTTCGGCTATCTGCCGGACGCGGTCAATACGACGCCCCGCGAGTTGGCGACCCTTGCCTTTGCCAGTGAAGCGCCGCCGATCAACGTGCCACTCTATTTTCTGCGCGACCTGCTTCTGTGCATCCTGCTTGCGCCGGTTCTCGGGCTGTTGATCATGCGATACCCGCTGGCGACCCTGACATTTTTTTTCATCTATGCCGTCTTCCCGCTCCCCAACGGCATTTTCCTGAAGAAATCGATCCTATTCGGCTTCAGCTGCGGCATCTATGCAAGCCTCCACAAGATCGATGTCCGGATGCTCGACCCGTATGCGGAGAAAATAACCGTGGTGTTTCTGACGGCTACCGTGCTGCTGGCGACCGCGCTCTATTGGACCGGCCCGGATTTCCCCGCCCTGATCGACATCCTGCGTAACCTGACGGCGATTTGCGGCATTGTTGGCTCCTGGGCAATTTCGGCCATCCTGGTGCGTTCACATCTCGGAATGCGGCTTTCCCGGACGGAAGGCCTCAGTTTCTGGATCTTCTGCGCTCACTACCCGCTGCTGGTCGCCGCCTGGATGTTCTGGAACAGGGCGGCGGAGCCGGAGCGTTACCCGCTCTTCTATTTTTCGACACCGATTCTTGCCCTTCTCATTCTCATCGCATCGCACAAAGCGGCCAAGCACATGACGCCACGGCTGCACGCCGTTTTGACCGGCAGCCGCACGAGCCGGCGCGGCTCGGCACCGAAGAGCGCAACGCCAAGCGGCGCGAACCAGAAGAGCTGGTCCAAAACCCATTCCGCAGAGGAAACACGATGACAAAACCGATCCGGAAAACACTGGCCACCCTTGCCGTTCTTCTCGCCGGCCTTCCCGTGGCCACCCTTGCGCAAGAGGCGAATATCGGGACGTCCTTTGTCGAGAATTTCGACAAGATCAATCGAAAGATCTGGTACATTTCCGACGGCTGGGACAACGGGGCCCACCAGAACTGCACCTGGTCGAAGAAACAGGTGGCGGTTCAAAACGGCGTGCTCGAACTCACCTTCGAACAGCGCAAGGCCGGCAAGCGGGATTATGCCTGCGGCGAGATCCAGACCCTGAAGCGTTTCGGCTACGGCACCTACGAGGCACGTATCAAGACGGCTGAAGGTTCCGGCCTGAACTCCGCCTTCTTCACCTATATCGGGCCGACCGACAAGAAGCCACATGACGAAATCGACTTCGAAGTCCTCGGCAAGGATACCGGCAAGGTGCAGGTCAACCAGTATATTTCAGCCAAGGGCGGCAACGAGAAACTGGTCGATGTCGAGGGTGGCGCGAATGCTGCGTTCAACGACTACGCCTTTGTCTGGGAAAGGGACCGCCTACGCTATTACGTCAACGGGGCGCTGGTGCAGGATGTTACCGACCCCGCGAAAATCCCCGTCAACGCCCAGAAGATCTTCTTCAGCCTCTGGGGCACCGACACCTTGAGCGACTGGATGGGCAAGTTCGACTACCACGGACCGGCGACGATGCAGATCGACCGCTTCGCCTTCACCGCGCCTGGTGACAAATGCCAGTTTCCGGAATCCATCACCTGCAAGCTTTGATTGAGGCTTGTTAGCGTTTGCAACATGCATGTTGCGACGCACAAAAAACTGAACTAGACTCGGCACAGGCTGAGCGGAAAACAGGAAGTTTTCATGCTGGACGTATTGTACCTGGCACATGATGTGGCGGATCCCGCGATCAGGCGCAGGACGCTGACGCTTGAAGCTGGTGGCGCCAGGGTGACAGTGGCGGGGTTCCGGCGCGGCGCGGACACGCCTTCTGCCGCCGGCGTCATCGAGCTTGGCATTACCAAGGACGGCAAGTTTGCCCAGCGCATCGCCGCAGTGGCCAAAGCCGTGATGGTCCTTGGCGGCGAGCTCCGCGGGATGGGCAGGCCCGGCATCATTATCGCCCGCAATCTCGAAATGCTTGCGCTTGCGAACAGGGCGAATGCGATTTTCGGCGGCAACATTCCGATCGTCTACGAATGCCTGGACATTCACCGCCTCCTGCTGCGCAAGGACTTCGCGGGGCGCACGCTACGCGCGGCCGAACAGTATCTCGGGCGTAATGTCAGCCTGCTGGTAACCAGTTCGCCGGCCTTCATCGAGAATTACTTCCGGCCGATTTCGCAACTGAAAGCCCCGACGCTGCTTCTGGAAAACAAGGTCATCGATCTGGGTGACGGCGCGGCAGAAAGACCTCCCCTGCCCCGGCCGCCGGAGCCCGGCGCTCCCTGGAAAATCGGCTGGTTCGGCGCCTTGCGCTGTCAGAAATCGCTCAAGCTTCTCGCGGAATTCTCCCGCGCCATGAACGGAAAGTTCGAGATCGTGCTCCGCGGCCGGCCGGCCTATTCCGAGTTCGACGATTTCGATGGCTTCGTGAAAAACGAACCCTTCATGACGTTTCACGGCTCCTATAAAAACCCCGAGGATCTCGCCGACATCTACCATGAGGTCCATTTCTCCTGGGGTATCGACTTCTTCGAAGAAGGTCTGAATTCCAGCTGGCTTTTGCCGAACCGGCTCTATGAGGGATGCCGGCATGGTGCCGTCCCGATCGCCATGCGCGGCACCGAGACGGCCCGTTTCCTCTCGGCAAAACACATCGGCCTGCTGCTGGATCGTGCCGAAAACGCCGCGCTTGCCCACCTCCTGGCAGACATGGGCCCAGCGCGGTACCTCATGGAATTTGACCGCGTTGCCAGCGCCGGCTCCGAGAGCTGGGTTTTCAACAAGGCTGACTGCCAGCGGCTCGTCAGCCGGCTCTCTGCCCTGCGCGCCAACGACGCCCATCCCGCATTGATGCAAGAGCCTTCCCAAACGCAAAGCAATAAGGGTGGACTGCTATGAATGCCCACAATTTGAACCATGGCCGTAGCCTGATCGTTATCCCCTGCCTCAACGAGGCCAAGTACATCGAAGCTCTGATCGCCAAGCTCGCAGGCGCCATGCAGGACCTCGGCGCCGATCTTGTCGTGGTCGATGGTGGCAGCACCGACGGCACCCGCGACATCGTCCAGCGGATCGCGGACGTCAACCCGAAGGTCATGCTGCTCGACAACCCGAAGAAAATCCAAAGCGCCGCCGTCAACCTCGCGGTCGCGACGCTGGGTGCGAATTACGACTACATGATCCGCATCGATGCGCACGGCGAGTATCCGGCGGATTATTGCCAGCGCCTGATGGACGAGGCGATCACGACCGGCGCCGATTCCGTGGTGGTCGCCATGAAGACGGTGGGCATCAGCACGTTCCAGAAAGCCACCGCCTTTGCGCAGAACTCCAAGCTCGGCAATGGCGGCTCGAAACACCGCACCGGCGCGGCCGGTCACTGGGCGGATCACGGGCATCATGCGCTGATGCGAATTTCAGCCTTTCAGGCGGTCGGTGGGTATGACGAAATGTTCAGCCATAATGAGGACGCGGAATTCGACTACCGCCTGCACAAGGCTGGATATCGAATCTGGATGACCGACAAGACGAGCATGATCTACTATCCGCGCAGCACGGCCGGGACGCTGTTCCGCCAGTATTTCGGTTACGGCCGCGGCCGAGCCAAGAACTTTCTCAAGCATCGCGCCATGCCGAGCATCCGTCAGATGCTGCCGCTTGCCGTCGTGCCGGTCGCCGCCGGCGCCCTGCTTGCCGTGATCAATTGGGCCGCTGCCATTCCCTTCGCTCTGTGGGCCGTCGCTTGCCTTGGCTATGGCGCCTGGATGGCGCTGGGTCAGAAAAATCCCTATGGGCCGCTCGCTGCCGTTTCCGCCATGGTGATGCATTTCGCCTGGTCGGCCGGCTTCTGGCGTGAGCTTCTCGACATCCGCAACAGACGGATCGCCTCATGACATTACAGATGGACCGGAAAGGGCCCCCTACCCGCATCGATATCGGTGTATGCACCTATCGGCGGGAGGAGCTTGAGCAGACCCTGCGGTCGCTGGCTGCGATCGCAGTGCCCGAGGGTGCGGAAATTCGCATCATCGTGGCTGACAATGACGATGTCCCAAGCGCGCAAGGGCGGGTGAACGCCCTGCGCGCCGTGGTTCCGCACGAGATCGTCTATGTGCACTGCCCATCCTCTAACATCTCGATTGCCCGCAATGCCTGCCTCGACAATGCCGCTGGCGATTTCCTCGCCTTCATCGACGACGATGAGACGGCCAGCGAAGACTGGATCATCCGGCTGATGGAAACGGCGGAAGCAACCCAGGCGGATGTGGTCCTCGGACCCGTGCAGGCCATTTACGGAGAGGACGCGCCGCGCTGGATGCGCCGGGGCGATTTCCATTCGACCTTTCCGGTCTGGGTCGGCGACCGGATCATCACCGGTTACACCTGTAACGCACTCCTGCGTCTCGCAGCGCCATCACTCGCAGGACGCCGCTTCAGCCTCGCTCTCGGCCGCAGCGGCGGCGAGGACACGGAGTTCTTCACGCAGATGCACCGGATGGGCGGCAAGATCGCCTACGCGCCGGCGGCCTGGGTTCAGGAGCCGGTGCCGGCCAAGCGGGCGGCCTTTTCGTGGCTCGCCAAGCGGAAATTCCGCTTCGGCCAGACGCATGGCCGCCTGATCGAGGCGGGATCCGGACTGGCGGGCAAGTTGCGCCAATTAGCCCTTGCCGCAGCCAAGAGCGGTTACTGTGGGCTCACCGGCGCGTTCTTCCTCTTCTCTCCGGTTCGCCGGAACCAATATATCCTGCGCGCCTCGCTGCATGCCGGCGTTGTCACCGGGCTCCTCGGCGTGCGGGAAATCGAGCAATACGGCGTCGCGGAGGTCAGTTCGTCCTGATGGAACATCATCCGCAAGCGTCATTCATTCTGGCTGCGTTCAAGTCGCGCGATACGATCGAACGTGCCATCGACAGCGCGCTGGCCCAAACCGGCGTCAGCGTCGAAGTCATCGTCATCGATGATTGCTCGCCGGACGACACGGCCGAGATCGTCGATGCCTACACCGATCCGCGCGTGCGGCTGATCCGGCTCGAGCAGAACCGCGGGCCTGGCGGCGCGCGCAATGCCGGGCTTGAGGCCGCACGCGGAGACTGGATCGTGATCCTCGATTCCGACGATGCAATTTCCCCCGGCCGCACGGCGCGGATGATCGCGCGGGCAAAGCGTGCCGACGCGCAGATCGTCGTCGACAATCTCGATGTCATTACGCTCGACGGGGAAACGAAGAGGATGTTTGAGGAGGCCGAGCTTTCCAAACTAGGGACGCTGACGCTTCCGGCCTTCATCGGATCGAACGTGCTGTTTCAGTCCGAGCACAATTATGGCTACATGAAGCCGATCTTCGAGCGCCGCTTCCTGGAACAGCACGCCTTGCGCTTCGACGAGACCTTGCCGATCGGCGAGGACTATCTGCTCCTGGCGTCAGCGCTTGCCAAGGGCGGCCGCTGCGCCGTCGAGCCGAGCGCCGGCTATACCTATTACATCAGAACCGGCTCCATCTCCCGGGTGCTGAAACTGCACCAGGTGGACGCGATGCTGGCTGCCGATGCCGCGTTTCTGAAAACCCATCGGCTGGACGAGGCATCGATGGCCGCCCAGACGCGGCGTCACCGCAGCATCGAAGACGCACGGTCGTTCATCATCCTGGTCGATCAGATCAAGGCCCGGTCCCTTTCCGGCGCGGTGAGAACCGCGTGGCGGAATCCGGCAGCCATTCGCCATCTGCGAATGCCGATCGCCGTCAGATTGCGGCGCCTGATGGCGCCGCTCAATGCAATTCGCCGCTTGGGCATTTCGCCGAAGACGATGAATAGAACCACCCCGGGCAACACCCCGCACAAAAGCAAAGGATAGTTCCATGGCTCCTGTCAAATCCGTTCGCAAAGCCGTTATTCCCGTCGCCGGGAACGGCACGCGGTTTCTGCCTGCAACCAAGGCGATGCCGAAGGAAATGCTGACCATCGTCGACCGGCCCGTTGTGCAATATGCGGTCGAAGAAGCGATGCAGGCAGGCATCGAGCACATTGTTTTCGTGACGGGCCGAAACAAGCAGGCGATCGAGGATCACTTTGACGATGTGCCCGAGCTGATTTCATCGCTGACCCGATCGGGCAAGGATGCGCAGATTTCCGAACTCGCGCGCATGCTGCCTACCGCAGGCTCGGTCAGCTTCACACGCCAGCAGGCACCGCTTGGTCTTGGCCATGCTGTGTGGTGCGCCCGCGACCTGATCGGCGACGAACCTTTCGCTCTGCTTTTGCCCGACATGATCTCCTATGGCGCACGCGGCTGTATGGCCGGCCTTATGGATCTCTACAACGAGGTCGGCGGCAATGTCGTCGCCGTCGAGGAATGCGCGCCCGAGGAAACCTCGAAATACGGCATTGTCGGCATGGGCGCAAAGACCCGGCATGGGTTCGAAGTCACGCAGATGGTCGAAAAGCCGCGTGTGTCGGAGGCGCCGTCGACCTACTACCTGAACGGCCGTTACATCCTTCAGCCGGAAATCTTCTCCATCCTCGCGCACCAGCAGCGCGGCGCCGGCAACGAGATCCAGTTGACGGACGGCATGCTGCGTCTTTCGGTCACCCAGCCCTTCCACGCCCATCCTTACGAAGGCCGGACTTTCGATTGCGGCTCCAAGCAGGGCTTCATCGAGGCCAACGTCGCCTTTGCGCTGGCGCGTGCCGACATCGGCAATCTCGTGTTTGAATCCGTTCGCGAGATGGTGCTTTCGCACCAACAGGCGATTCAGGCGGCATAAAAAAGCGTCTATTTTCCGGCGCTTAGCGCCGATGGAGAATCTGGTCTCACCCCTGACGTGATTTAGGGGTGAGATATGAAGAAAAGCATCCGGAGACAAAGCGGCTCATGAACCAAAGACCCCTACCGTTGAACACTGTTCCATCGCTGCGAAGCGATGATGCCGATGCGTTCATCGATTTGAACCGGCTGACCGCGATTGCGGCACGGCGGTCAAGGGTCGTGGCCGTTTGCGTTATCGTGTGCTTTCTGCTCGGGGCGCTCTACCTCCTGACGGCGACACCGGTCTACACGTCGCAGACGCAGATCCTGCTCGACGACAACCTGTCCAAATATGCGGAAGAAGCGCCTTCGCCGCAGAGCACGCAGCAGGCCGACACGCAGATCTCCAGCGCCGTCGAAATTCTGAAATCGGGCGAACTTGCCCTGCGCGTAGCCGATGCGGAGAAGCTTTGGGAAAACGAAACCATTCTCAACCCGCCGCAATCGCTGATATCGATGCTGAAATCGACAATCAGATCCATGATCGGTATCTTCGACGGCACACCCGAGATTTCCGAAGCCGCGGTGCGCAACAGCAAACGCGAGACCGCCGCCGCCTATATCCAGCAGGCGATAACGGTCGAGCGGGTGGCTCGAAGCTCGGTCGTCGCGCTCTCCTTTAGATCGACCGACCCGCAGCTCGCCGCAAGAATCACCAGGGCTTATGCGAACGCTTACCTGACCGATCAGCTGAACGCCAACTTCGATGCCACCGAACGCGCCTCGGTCTGGCTGCAGGAGCGCCTCACCGACCTTCGCCAGCGCGCCCAGGCAGCCTCGCTGGAAGCGGAAAAATTCAAGACCGAACATGGCCTGACCTCGGCACGGGGTGAATTGATGTCGGAACAGCAGCTTTCCGACCTCAACAGCCAGCTGATCGTTGCGCAGGCAGACACCGCAAGCGCGTCTGCCCGCTACAATCAGTTCAAGTCGATTGTCGATCAGGGTCCCGACAATGCCGTCAACAATGCAACGATTTCTTCCAAGGAGACCGACAACACGGTCATCCAGGATTTGCGGACCCGCTATCTGGCCGTCACCAAGCGCGAGCAGGCCGTTACCCAGAACTTCGGCGCCGATCATCCTCAGGCTGTAAGCCTCCGGACCGAAAAGGCGGGGCTTGCCGGCCAGATCTTCCGGGAACTGGAGCAGATTACCGCAAGCTACCGTAACGAATTCGAAGTGGCGAAGTCCCGCGAGGCGTCGCTGCGCCAAAGCATCGAAGGTGTCGTCGGCAACAACTCGGAAGCCAACAGGTCGCTGGTCAACCTTCGCGAACTGGAACAGCGGGCGACGGCACTCAAGACGCTTTATGAATCCTATCTCGGCCGCTACGAGGAAGCCGCGCAGCAGCGTTCCTTCCCCATCGCCAAAGCCCGCGTCATCTCGGAAGCCGGCGTTCCCACGGCGCCGTCCAGCCCGAAGAAGACGATGGTTCTTGCGCTTTCCATCGTCCTCGGCTTCATGATCGGTGCCGCAATTGCAGGCGTCCAGGAATTCCGCGAGCGTTTTTTCCGCCTGGAGGAAGAAGTCCGCTCAATCCTCGGACACAAGTCTCTCGGTTATCTGCCGCTGATCGGGAAGAAGACCGCCAGCCTTTGGGACAAGACGCGCAGCCGCCTTGCGAAGGAGGACATCTCCAAACCCGAGCCGGAAACCGAAATTCCCCTGACGCGCATGACCCGGATTGCCATCGAATCCCCACGCTCGGCCTTTGCCGAAACGCTGCGTAATGCCAAACTTGCCAGCGATGTCATGCTGCAGGGCCGGCCGAACCGCGTAATCGGCATTGTCTCGGCCTTGCCGGGCGAAGGAAAATCGACGATTGCCGCGAACTTTGCCGGGCTGCTTGCAGCCAGCGGCAAACGAACGCTGTTGATCGACGCGGACCTCAGGAACCCGGCAATCAGCCGGATGATTTCCCCGGCGCCGAAGACAGGCCTGCTGGAAGCCGTGCTTGGCGAGAGCGAGTGGACGGCAGGTCTGCGGGTCGATCCGCAGACGCGGCTGGCGATCCTGCCGGTTGCCCCGCGCGAACAACTTTATCACACCAACGAACTGCTGGCCTCACCGGGCATGGAGTCGCTTATCGCCAATGCACGCAAGGCCTTCGACTATATCATCGTCGATCTCGCGCCCCTGGCACCGGTCATCGACGCCAAGGCCTTTTCGCCCTTTGCCGACGGCTTTCTGATGGTCATTGAATGGGGCAAGACCCCGTCCCGGCTGGTCAGGGACGTGCTGCAATCCGATCCGCCGTTCAACGCCAAGATCCTCGGCGTGATGCTGAACAAGACCGACATGGATGAGCTCGGCAAATACAGCGATTTCGGTGCGGCCGAGAAATATCGCAAGAACTACGAGAAATATTACATCGAACAGCCGTTGAAGCCGGCCCGGTGATCTCTGCGGTCACGTCGGTTACTACAACGTGTCTCCTTCAGGCTGGCTCGAGCCTGAAGATGGCTACCAGTGGGCGAGCGGTTTGGGCCGCGGGGAATAACCGCACAGCAGCCTGTCAAGACAGGCGCCGCGGCGGTCTTCGAGTTGGCTGGGACTACGCCAGATCGTCAAGTGTGTAGGCGCGAATGTAGTCGATCTTCATCTGAGAACCATCGGCGAAATCCTCGTCAGGCGTGCCGGCTGTGCCGCCGACGGCCAGGTTGACGAGCATGTACATCGGCTCGTGCATGTCTGATGGCGTATCGGCGCGCGCAACGGCGACGTCATCGAAGTACCAGACAATCTCGTCTTCCTGCCACAACACGCCGTAGGTGTGAAACCCTTCGGTGCTGGCGACGCTGACAGGGCTCGTGACGGAGGTCTGTTTCCCCGTCTCGTTCGAATGCACGGTGACATGCACCGTGTTCGGATCCTGTCCGCGCATTTCCACGACATCGAGCTCCGGCGGCCAGGACCCGTCTTCGGGGAGCAGCCAGAAGGCCGGCCAAGCGCCCTGGTCGTCGGGCATGTCGGCACGCATTTCGAAGTAGCCGTAGGTCTGGGCAAAGGACGCGTGCGTCGTCAGCATGCCGGAAGTGTAGTCATAGCCATTGACCTCGGCACTGATCGAGTCCGGCGTCTTTTTGGCCGTAATCGTCAGAACGCCGTTGTTGATGGAAAAGGGGTTGGCGCTAGCGGTCGGGGCGTAGGATGGATTGATGTACCACTGAAGTTCGCCATTTCCAGGCAACGTAGCGCCTTTTTCCGGCGCCCACCAGTATTTCGCTTCCCAGACCCCGGTCGTGCCATCGTAGAGTTGGAGCGTGTTGAAATCGTCGCCAAAGCTCTGGGTGAGAGCGGAGCGATCAAGGCTCAGTTCGAATTGGCCGGCATGGAGATCGCCGATTGACTTGTTGGCGAAGACCAGGCTTTCCCCGCCCCCGAGATCGAGCCTGAGATTGGCGCCTTCCTGCGTTATGCTGTCGAGAAGCTGGTCGAAGGACGTGAGCGAGTAGTTCTTCAGCCGGACGATGTCGTCCGTGCCGAGATCGGTGATCAGGTCGCTGCCATTGCCCTTGGTAAAGATGAAGGTGTCGGCACCGGTCCCACCGGTCAGCACATCATTGCCACCGAGGCCGTCCAGCGTCTGCCGCCCGGATGCGCCCTTGATGATGTTGTCGGCCGAATTGCCGAACGCATAGCGCAGATTGCCGGTGACCGTCAGGTTTTCGAAGTTCTCCGGCAAGGTGTAGCTCATCCAGGTACTGATCGTGTCTATGCCCTGGTTGGCAGCCTCCTGGGCACGGTTGATCGACGAATAAAGGTAGTAGATGTCGTCGCCCGTGCCGCCGATCATGGTCACGTTGACGGAGCTGTCGCCCCACATGGAATCATGCCCGGCAGTTCCATAGAGGATCGGGCCGGAGCCAGTCGCTGAAAAAAACGCGGTGGAGCTATCGCTGTAGAACAGGGGTTGCCCGAGGGCATTCAGAACGCTTTTGCGCATCGGCTGTCTCCATGAAAGTTGCCCGGGTCCACCAGCCAAGCCTGGTGCACGCGAGCAAGGCTAACATCGCCGCGGCGCAGGAACTATTGCGACGCAGCACATTGAGGCCCAAATGACGCCTTTCGGCGGGAAACCACGCATGGGCGTTAACAGCTCGGTAATCAATCCCGTTTTGGATCAGGCGCTTGTTCATGAGACAACTGTGCCTATTTGGTATGCATCCAAATGCCGCATCAGGTCTCCTCCGCCGGAACTTGATGGGGCCACGACTTGGGCTTCGGAGACTTGAAGAGCTTGGCAAGCGGGCGTTCGAGCAAGAGGTAGGCGCATGAGCCCGAGGCGGTGCCACCCACAACCGCAACAACAAATGTGATCACGGGATCGAGGCCCACGGATCCGCCAAGCTTTGCGATCAGCGAGATCGCGAACGTATGCCAGATATATATCGAGTAGGAGGCGTCGCCGAAAAAGGTGAACACCCGCCAGCGGCCGACCCAACCGGCGGCCTCGAGGAAGAGGGCTCCCGCGACGAGCGCCACCGCAAGCGGGCCGCAGTTGAACTCGTTGAAGGAAAGTCCGAAGACCTGGAGTGCGAGAAAGCCTCCAATTGCCATGACCATAAGAAACATTCCGGCATGCGGCCCAAGCACCCTTCCCTTCAACCACGCCTGCCCGATGAACATGCCGGCGATGAATTCCAGCATGATCGGCCGCGTATAGGTGACGAATATCGGGTTCTGCACACGCACGACCAGGCCCGAGAGCACAAGCGCCGCGAAGACAGCGGCAACGACCGTGAGGCGCCACCTGCGTTCGAGAAAGAGCGAGAGCGCAAAGATCACGTAGAAGAACATTTCGAAGTTCAGGGTCCAGCCTTGCACCAGCACCGGCCAGATTTCGCCTGTGCTGGGCGAGCGCACGGGAACGAAGAGCAGGGATGCGGCGATATGCTGCGTAGTCAGCACGAGATTGGGAAAAAGGCCGAGAATGCCGCCTGCGACCATCACCATTGTCGCCAGCCAGTAAATCGGAGCAATGCGGCGGACGCGCTCGTAGAGAAAGCCGGCCGGCGTCAATGCCCGCCGATCGCTGATCACCCACATGATGAAACCGCTGATGACGAAGAAGACATCAACCCCGGCGGCACCGATCGCAAAATGATGGCCGGTTTTCTCGGCGGCATGGAAGAGAACGACGGCAAGCGCGGCAAAGGCGCGAAGATACTGGATCCCATAAATCGTCTTCATCGCACCTCTCCTGCGCCTGTCTGTGTCCATGGTTTGCCGGAACAAGCCTCCGGCCACGAAGCTGTGCACCTTCAACGAACATGCGCCTGCAGATAAGGCTGCGAGAACGACGAACGGGGAGCGCTCACCGTGAGCCGCCCGGCTGAAAAATAAAGCAGGAAGGACCCGACGTGATAGGGGTTCAGGATATCCACCTCGACGAACGCACGCATGAGAAGCAGGACGGCGACGCCGAAAAGCACTGACGATTCCGTTGCCAGCGCTTGCGAAAGCAACCGCTTCAGGTGACCGCAGAGCGTGATCAAAAGCACGGAGCATAACAAAAACAGGCCGACGGCGCCCGTCTCCACAATCGTTTCGATGAAGGTATTGTGAAAGTGGAAGCCGCTGCGGGATCCGATATAGAACTCCTCCCAGAGGCGTTCGGCTTCCGAGAAGCCCTGCACCCAATAGGCCTGATAGCCTACCCCGATCAACGGAGATGCTGCGGCTGCCTCGATGCCCTGCTGCCAGAGATAGGTCCGGCCAGTCAGCGTCGAATCCTTGCCGAATATGCCAAGCACGCTGTCCACCGCGCCGCCATAAACGGCACCAACCACGGCGATCACACCAAGGACGATCACGGCGAGGAAAAACGTCTTGCGCGTCTGCGGTGAAAGCGCCGCCAGCATCTGCAAACCGAGGCAAATGCCGATCACGGCGACCGTCGTCAGTGCGGACGTTGCCGATTGGGAGGCATAAAGCGAATAGCAGGCGATGAGGCCGACCCCGACAGCCGGCGCCAGCCAAAATCCCCGTTCACGAAGCATGAGAAACGAGGCAAAGGCGAAATAAACGCCGAGGGAGGCATAGAAGCCAAGCTGGTTCTTGGAGGCGAAGGCACCGACGAAGCTGAAGGTGCCATCCAATGGATCGAAATGATAGACCCCGAACAGGAGCGAAAACATCAGAACAATGCCGATACCGGTGATCATGCCGAGCGTAAGCGTCCTGATGTCGACGACCCGCATGGCGATCAGGGCACAGATGACGTGCGAGAGATATTGCAGCCCCGCTCTCGCCGTCACCGCCGGCGCGGCCGACCAGAAAACGGAGAGACAGGCAAACACCGCGAAGGCGCAGATCCATCCGTATCGGCCAGTACCGGCAAGGACGCGCCGGTAGTCGACCAGCACCAGTGGCAGCCACAAAGCATAATAGAGAAGGATCGAAACCTGGCCGAAAATCGAGGAGTAGGCGAACACGAAAAGGGACAACGCCACCGCTGCGATGGCATAGGCCCCGTTCTCACCCGGGCTGACAAGGCTGGCTTTGGCAATTCTCACGATCGATCCTCGAAACCGCGTCTTACGACGGCATTTCGGAACAGGCGTAAGGACCGCCTTGTTCCCGTTTCCTGTGGGCCAGTAAGACCCGCTCCCGGGGGCCAGGTCTTCGACCCATCTGGTCACACAGCCGTAAGAGACTGCCGCCTGGTCAGATTTCAGAGTGCTCGCCGTATCAGGTTGGCACTGCCGTAGCATAGGGCAGCATCTTGTGCGTCGCAACAATTCATATGCAAACGCATTTCGTCCGCATGCCGGTTGATTCCAATTCGGTCTACTCCGGTGGCTTTTTTTCGGGGTGTGCGACATTGGACAACGCGGCGATTTGAAGGACACCCCTGCCGCCTATATCCGTCATGATTGTGTTGTCGACGCGATTTAAATGCGCGAAATCAGGGGTTTGGGCTCCTGCTACAGCCAAGCCTTGCGGCCGCCCACGGCACCGTAGTTTCCAAAGACCGCGATCCGGCTTGCATCAAAGTCATTTGGACCTATATTGCAGCGCACTCGTCTCTCGCTCCGCCAGGCCGAGTATCCCAATGGCTGTAAGCCACCTTCACGCGCTGAGCTCAGCTTACCGCGAACAACCGAAGGAGTCACTTTATGACCATCTCAACCAACAATGCTGCCGCTTCTGGCAACTCTGGTATGCCGCCCGTCGAAATCGGGGAAGCCGTCAAGCGTTTTCGCGAAGCTTCCGGGTACAGCATCGAAGATCTCGCCGTGACCTGCGGGCTGACGGACGTCGAAATTTCCAGGATCGAGACCGGTGAAGACGTCGATCCCGGCAGGGTGAAGCGCATTGCCGCTGCACTGCAAATGCCTGCATCAGTCCTCGATTCTCTCTAGAAGACCGTGGTGTCGCGCCGAAATCGGGCGCGACGCCTGCTTTGATCCCACTGGTGGCCGCCGCCGAAGAAAAGCTGTAATTTAAGCACCTTTTCCGCGCCGGAGCATCTTTTCGGAACATTCGCCTCGCTGCGACGTTTACGGGGCAGTTGCCTTCAACGTTTGCTGGCACAGGCTCCATTTCTCGAAAGGATATGAACGCCATGAATCAACGTTTTGACCCCAGTGAAAATCGCAACGTCAATCCGGCGGCATGGCCTGCTGACAAGGCAAACCAACCCGCAACGGATCCGTTGGCAACCCAGCGTCGACCCGAAGATGTTGAACCCCGTTCCAGGCGTTCCACCTGGCCGATCCTTATCATCATTCTGGCTGGTCTAGTTCTGGCACTGCTCGTCTGGCTGCCAGCCGAGTTCTCCAGCGATCAGACGAATGATGCGGCAACCCAACCGTCGACCACAGAACAAACGACCACACCGCCGGCCGACAACAGCGCGACACCGGGAACAGCAACCCCGGATACGAACGCAACGCCAAACACCACGACGACGCCAAACGCTACGCCGGCAACCCCGGATACACAGACACCGGCAACCGGCACCGATACGCAGACGCCTGCGACCGGAACCGCCCCGCAGAACTGATCGCATGTAAATGACAGCATGGCGGAGCCTCATCAGAGGCTCCGCCATTTTCCTGTCTGCTGATGCCCGCTGCGGGGGCTCAAGCCCCGCTGGAATGAACTAAAGGCGTCGCAATCCGTTTTGTCCTTGTGATACCAATCCAACGCGGAGGGAGCGATGAAACGCAAGACGACAAAAACGACCGGGCGCGAGGAAGACTATCGCGACTATGAGGAGCACGACCTCGATCAAGGCTGGCCCTATGCCGATGCCCCACTCGGATCGGACGCGGAAATCGGAAACAGCTCCTATGGCCAGGCCGGCACAAACTTCGATGAAGTGGGCAATCCCGGCTTTGAACGCAGCAGCGACACCGTGATCGAAAGCACCGACGGCCCGGATCTTTTGAACGACGACGTCGAGGCGGACGTTGAGAGCGATGCGCTGGAGGAAGCCATCGGCAACGCACTGGCCGATAGCCACATAGACACCTCGGGCATGGACCTGAAGGTCAGGCGCGGCATCGCCATTCTGACCGGCGAGGTCGACACCGTGCAAGACCGGCGCCATATCGAGCGGTTCATCTGCGATATACCCGGTATTTCGAACGTGCGTAACGAACTGACGTTGCGCGGCGCCGACAGCAATATTCCCAGCGACTGGGACGACTGACGCAGCGAAACCGTCAGAAGGGCTCCTCAACAACAGGGATGGCTGACGCCACCTCCCAGCCGAACCGGCTCCGGGATCGCCTAAACGGGGGGTTATCAAGGGTCCAAACGCCGTATCTCGCCGCGATGAAGCGAACCCGTTCTCCATCGGGACCATTGCGTCCTCAGGTTCGCCGCTGAATGGACTGAGGAGCTTATATCATGCCAGAAAGCGGTGGGGCCTGTAGGGCTTGATATCGATCACTGTCTTCTCCCCGGTCATTGCTTCCGCAAGCGCGCGGCCGGTGACGGGGCCGAGGGTCATGCCATGATGGGCGTGACCGAAGGCGAACCACAGGCCTTCATGGCGCGGCGCCCTGCCGATGATCGGCATCATGTCGGGCGTGCAGGGGCGGGCGCCCATCCATGGCTCCTCGTCACGGCGTTCGGCGAGCGGGAAGAATTCCCGCGCGACGCGCTCGGCGCGGGTCAACTGTACCGGCGTCTTCGGCGCATCGCGGTGGGCGAATTCGGCACCGGTCGTGAGGCGGATGCCGCGCAACATTGGCGCGAGGAAATAGCCCTTTTCGGCATCGAGTACCCAGTTGTTGAGCTGCGCGCCCTCCTCCGTGCCGTAATGCATGTGATAGCCGCGCTTAACGGCCAGCGGGAAATGGTAGCCGAGCTTCCTCGTCACCGTGTCGGCCCAGGGGCCGAGCGCCACAACGACTTCCCGCGCTTCCAACGGTCCTTCCGGCGTGGCGACGCGCCACCCGGCGCCTTCGAGAACATGCTCGAGCGTCGCCGCATCGCCGGGAACCAGGCGCCCGCCGAGTGACTGGAAATAGATGAGGTAGGCTTTGTTGAGGCTGTGCGGATCACGGATCGACCAGGGATCCGTCCAGCGCAGACCGCCGGCAAGATCGACCCTGATCGACGGCTCCAGCGTCTTCAGCTCGCTGCTCGACAGCTTGTGATGGTTGACGCCGAAGGCGGAGGAAAGCTTTTCGGCATCCTTGAAGGCGGCGTCACGGGCGGCTTCGGTGCGGAACACCTTCATCCAGCCGTCTTTGCGGATGAGATCACCGGCGCCAGAGGCATTGATCAGATCTTCGTGCTCGGCGATCGAATTCTCGATCAGCGGCGCATACATGGAGGCGATGTTCTCATGCTGGGTGAAGCCAGAATTCCACCAGTAGCGAATGAGGAACGGGACGAGGCCCGGCAACGCGCGAAAATGATAATGCGCGTCGATTGTATTGTTCAGGGCATAACGGAACAACGCACCGAAGTCGTGCGGGAAACCATAGGGGAACACGCCTTCGCGCTGGATCAGGCCGGCGTTACCGTAGGAGGTTTCTTCGCCCGCGCCGCGGCGATCGACAAGCACCACGGACTTGCCCCGCCGTGCAAGATGGATCGCGGTCGACAGCCCGACGATGCCAGCGCCCAGAACTACGACGTCTGTTTTCATGCCCAGTTCCCCATTTTGATTAGATCTTCAGCCCATGATCTTTCGACAAGCCCGCCAGCGACCTTCATGCTGCCCGCGGCTCCGGATTGTGCGCTTGCGAATGGTTCGATCATGAATAGCCAAGCCAATTGCCTTCGGCAAGCAGGTGGCGGTTCGCAGTACGGCTGAGAAAGACAAGCAAAAGGGAGCGATGCTTGCGCACCACTCCCTTTTTCAGTCGCTCAACCTGATGAAATCAGGTTCGGCGCATGAAGCCAGCCACCAGCGAGATGATCAGGAAAGCCAGGAACAGGAAGAACAGAACCTGTGCGATGCCAGCAGAAGCGCCCGCGATACCACCAAATCCTAGAACACCCGCGATAATAGCAACGACGAGGAAGACAAGAGCGTAGTACAGCATCGAAACTCTCCTTGATTAATCTGTCCGCAGCTAAACGCAGAACCGATGCCTTTGTTCCAGGTACGGGCATACCCGGGCTTCTCGTCGAGATTGAAACTACCGGTTAACCATGCTTCGGAATTGCTCCAAATTGACACGGATTGGCCATTCGCGTCGCGGAACCTTGCCTGCGTAGGGAACGTTGTGAAGGCAGGCAGTCCATGCGAGACAATAAAATGACCGTATCCACCTCCCACATCTGGAAATCAGCGGCAGCGACGACCCGTCAGCCGGGCCAAGCGCGTGACAAGAACCTGCACATCGGCAGGACTCTGCGCGATCTGTATATCGCCGAACAGATGCCGAAGACGGATAAGACTTTTGCCGACCTCCTGAACGCACTTCATAGGGCAGAGGAAGCCGCAATGCGGCACCGCCGCAGGTGAGACGAAAACAGCGGCTGCCGAGCGCCATTGTTGACGTCACGCAGCCCAAATAACGGCGCCGTTCCAGGCGCCGTTTTTGTCAACTGCTTCAATTTGCAGGCGTACTGAGAACGACACCCTGTGGATTGGCCTTGTAAGCCGCCTCGTCATAGGCAACCTGGTTTTCCAGCTGTGCCTTGGTGAAGGGGGAATAGATCGTCATGGCGCCGTTCGCATCGGCCATCACCTGGACGCTCGCCGCGCTCATGGCGACCGGCTTCTCGCCGACACCGAGGAAGCCGCCGACATCGATCACGTAAGCTTCGACCTTGCCGTCGTGACCGAGGATGACGTCGCCGATCTCGCCGACCTTGGTATCGTCGGCAACCTTCACATCGGTGCCGATCAGTTTGTCGGTGCTGATCAGCGCCGGATCGACGAGTTTCAGTTCCGCAGGATGGGAGGCCGTGGTACCGGGATCGATCTGCGGATTGTCCGGATCGGTCATCTGCGGCGTGGTACCGGTCGCCGGCTGTGTGGACTGGACGGTCTCATTCTCGGTCATCGGCGGCGCGGACGACGCCGTGGTGTCCCTGTTCTCGGGAGCCGTCGCCACGACGCCGTCCATGATCGCCGTGCGATCGAATTGCTGTGCGGCCTGCAGTTCCTCCTTGGTCACGGAAACGACGATGATGCGCTGGCCGTCGCGATCGGACCATGAGACGCGGTCGAAATTGACCGCCACGTCCTTTTCGCCGATACCAAGGAAGCCGCCAACACCGATCACAAGTGCCTCCGCGCCGCCATCGCCGTTGATGACGACGTCGTTGACATCGCCGATCGCTTCGCCCTGTTCGTCGGCACCGGTGTAAACGGTTTTCCCGAGCACCGAACTCGCCAGAACCTGCTCCGGAGCGGGCGAGAAATACGCGGGGGCGCCCTGGCGGACGGCCTTGGCGGGATCAGCGTTCGTCGCAGCATCCTGTGCCAACGTGCCAGAAGACAGGAACGCGGCGACCGTGGTCATGGCCAAGAGGGTGCGGATCATTGTTATACTCCTTCACGAAAATGGTCTTTGGCGGCAGGATGCTGGTGATCCTGCCGGTGATGGAAGCTGTTCGGGAAACGGAGGGCCGCAAGATCTTGTTGCGCATTCCTCTCGGCCGCGTACACACCGGCACCCCGCTGGGTGCGGGGCTACCTTTCGTGTATCGGGATACCGCTCAGCCAGAGCAGAATGCCCGCATTGGAAGACTCCCAAGCTCGCGGTGAGATCACGTTGCGCTGATCGGCGTTCATCCAAACAGCTGCCGCCCTTTTGCAGGAAACGGCACCCGAACCATGCCGGGTGCCGTTCCGCGCAAAAAGCGCGTTCAATGACGTGAAGCCCACTCGTCGATCTGGCGTTCGGCTTCCTCTTTTGCGATGCCGTAACGAACCTGGATGCGACCGGCCAGTTCCTTGCGATGACCAGCGATCATGTCGAGATCGTCGTTGGTCAGCTTGCCCCACTGGGCCTGCGCCTTGCCGCGATACTCGTTCCACTTGCCTTCGATCATGTCCCAATTCATGACATTTCTCCTTGATTGGGGTAAAGGGAAACGTTTCGTCATTTCGAAAGGTTCCAGCCTGACGACGGTCACTTGCGAAGGACCGTGCTGCGTCCGGCCTTTTCCGTGACCATGACCGGGCTTGCCGGATCATCGAAGGTCACCTGAACGTCCAGTTGGCCCGAAGGAGCAATTTTCCAGACGATTGTTGCATCTTCCATGAACAGCGCAGGATCAACTTCCGCGCATTTGCCATGGACGACCTCGTTGACGCCCTTGGCCTCGCTGATTGCAGGCTGCAACAGGTCCCGACATTCATCGACCGTCTCGAAGCCAATTGCCGGAGCCGGTAATTCCCGGCACTCGACGTTGCCCTGAGTGCAACTGACAAGCATCATGATCGCTGCGATATGTTCCACCACCGTGCTCCTCTGCACACTGTCAAGCGTGCGAGACAAACGGGCTCCTGCCGTGAGAAGTTCCGACAATATCGCGGGAACCTTTTTGACCGGATCGCGTTTGCAAAATGCGTCAAAGGAATGTCTGACGTGACCTGGCGAGCCCCGGAGATCCGCGATCTACCCCAGACAGCCAAACCCTCAGAACATTGTGGACGCACCTAAAGGAACGTCGGCAATGTTGCGCCCCCCTTCTCCTCATTGGCTTTCCCAGGATCCGGGCATGAAAACCGTGCTCATCCACGGAATGGTGATGGCGCCGACCTTCTGGAGTTGTTTCGCTCCAAGCATCGTGCGGGAAGGGTGCGCCGCGGCCTATCCCTTGCCAGGCCACAGCCCCTGGACATTGGACGGTCTGTCCGGCGCGCTGGAAACCACCGACATCATCAATGCCTACGCGCAGGCAATCGAACGCGATTTCGGCGGCGAGCCGGTCACATTGATCGGCCATTCGACCGGCGGGTTCGTCTCGCTGCTGCTCGCTCGCCACCGCCCGGATCTGGTCAGCAATGTCATTCTCATGGGTGCCTTTGCCTGCGGCCGGTTTGTCGGTCAGGAGCGGCTGGCCGCGCGTATTCTCAGGCTGCCGCTGCTGGGCCGCCTGCTTTTCATTCGGCTTTTCACCCGCTGGATCGCCACACGCGACACCTTTCGCTGGGGATCACTCGAATGCGTTTTCGACAAGACCGTAGGTTGGGAAACCGATGAAACCATCGCAGCCATGGAACAGGTCCGCGAGCACCTCATGAAGTCACAGGCGGACGACATCGTCGCTTTCGTTTCCTGGATGTCGCAGACGTCGATCATCGACGAACTCGCGCTGATCGACGTGCCAGTCCTCAACATCATCGGCGCGCGGGACGCTATCGTTTCGCCATCGCACCAGATACATCTCTCCGGCCGCCTGCCGCGTGTACAAACCGTCATTCTCGACAGGGTCGGCCACCTGCCCATGGCCGAGGCTCGCGAAAAGGTCGATCAGTTGATCGGTACCTTCCTGCTCTTCGGTCCGCTGACGTCAAGCCGTAAGAGCGATCTTACCACGCCGGCAACTCCGGAACCTTTCCGGCTGCCCCTTCCACTCGGATCCTAGTTTACAATCGCGCGTGGAACAAAATTGCGTGACAAACGTTTCCGCAAGCAGGTCCCTTTGGCCCAAAGGCCTGAAACGGAAGAGGAAATAATATGCTCGGTACAATACTCCTGATCATCCTCATTCTTTTGCTGATCGGCGCGCTACCGAACTGGGGCTACAGCCGCGGGTGGGGCTACGGCCCTTCTGGAGGCCTCGGGCTGGTCATCGTCATCATCCTCATTCTCGTGCTGATGGGCCGTATCTGACCGGCGGCCTTGTTTCCGGCGCGATTGTCAACGACCCTTGAAAAGGAGCCCATTATGAAAAACATCCTTCTCGCAGTTGCTCTCATCCTTCCCCTTGCGGCCTGTACGCCGACGGAAAGAGGCGCAGGGATAGGCGCGGCGTCGGGCGCCGTTATCGGTGGGGTCGCTACCAACGATGTGCGCGGCGCAGCAGTCGGAGCCGCCGTTGGCGGTGTCGCCGGCGCCTTGATCGGCAACGCCAGTGAGCCTGGTCAATGCTACTATCGCGACCGCTACGGCCGTCGTTACATTGCAGCCTGCTAGTCAGCGCAGTAGAGCCTGAATGGTGGAGAACGGGCTTCGGCCCGTTTTTCATGGGAGGGTCTTGTGCTCAGCGAGGCGATTTGCCCATTCGCTCGGCCTGATCCAGCTTTTCGAGAAGGTCGAGAAACATGTCGGGAATGGGTTCCTGCTCGACCGCGCTGTAGAGCGCGCGCAGTTTGGAAGCAATCTGGTTGTTAGGGTCCATCATGCCATTAACCCTGCGTCCGGCCCGCCGGCGATTTTCCGGGATGTCACTCATAAAATGTCTCACTCCTGACACCGCAGTGGCAATTGCCCGACGGTGATGCATCCACGCAATATTCTGGTATGCTCAAAACCTTGATATATTCCGAACTTTCAGGGGTTCCGCTTCGCCCGGCGAAAAAATCGTCCCGTTTCAAAACTTCCCATAAATCAGAAAACATGTTCAAACCAATGCCATGTTGCGACTCGCGCGAGGTCGGACACCGGAAATGTCGGAGCCATCATACTGAAGGAAGTCCTAAATGTCACTTTCTACACGGATTGCAGCCCATCTTCCGTATCTGCGCCGCTTCTCCCGCGCGGTGACCGGCTCGCAGGCTTCGGGCGACGCCTATGTTGCGGCGGTCCTGGAAGCACTGATCGCCGACATTACGCTGTTTCCGCAGGGGCCCAAGGATCGGGTCAACCTGTTCAAGCTGTTCTGCTCGCTGTTCGAGACCGTTAGCATCGACTTGCCGGATGCCGCTTCACCCTTCAGCTGGGAAAAGCGCGCAGCCGCAAACCTTTCAACGATGCCGCCCGCTGCCCGCAAGGCATTCCTGCTTGTCTCGGTCGAAGGGTTCACACCAGACGAGGCAGCCGAAATCCTTGGCACTACCCTCGACGAAATCGCCGCCCTGTTGCGCGAAGCCTCGGAAGACATCTCCAGACAGGTCGCGACCGAAATCCTCATCATCGAAGATGAGCCGCTGATCGCGATGGATATCGAGGATATGGTAACGAGCCTCGGTCACAAGGTTGCCGGCGTGGCAAGAACTTATGGCGAAGCCATCGAGCTTTACGAAAAGACCGCGCCGAAGATGATCCTCGCCGATATCCAGCTTGCCGATGGCAGCTCCGGCATCGACGCGGTCAACGACATCCTGAAGAGCACTGCGGTTCCCGTGATCTTCATTACCGCCTTCCCGGAACGATTGCTGACCGGCACGAAGCCGGAGCCAACCTTTCTTGTTACCAAGCCGTTCAATCCTGAGATGGTCAAGGCGCTCATCAGCCAGGCGCTGTTTTTCGACGAGAACGCTCGTTCGGGCAAACGCTGACGCATCATTCGTGCCCGGCGCCTTACCTTTGCGTCGCAGGCGATCGACTGACTTATCCTGGAAGCTGCCGTTCCGGCGGGCTGGTCCTGACCTCGTTGAAGATCGTCATGGCAATCAGACAGAGTGGCAGCGCCAGCATGGCGCCGACCGCGCCCCACATCCACGTCCAGAATATGATTGCCACAAAGACCAGAAACGGGTTGATTTCCAGCCTGCGCCCCAGGATCGCCGGCGTCACCAGATTTTCCATAACCAGATGTAGCATGAAAAAGGCGGCGGCCGGCGCAAGCGCCAGCAACAGCGCGTCGTGGGTCATCAGCCCGGCGCAAAGAAGCGCAATCGTCATTGCCGTCACGCCAAGATAGGGAATGAAGCTGGAGACGAAGGCGAACAGTCCCCAGAGCGGCGCGACCGTCAAACCACCGGCAAAGGCAATCACGGCGGTGATCGTGCCAAGCGCGACGTAAATCAGGCTGGCGGTCGAAAAATAAAATCCGATCGCATTTTCCGTGGCATTCATGATCCGGATCGCTGCAAGGCGACGATCGCGCGTGGCAAAGGCAAGGATGATGGTCTTGCGCAGGTGCGCGCGTCCAACCAGGAAGAGCCCGAGCGCCGCCAGGAAGATAAGGGTCTGGATGAAAGCCGGCGTCACGCCCGCCGCGACGAAGCCGAGCATGGCACCGGCGTTCTGGATGGCAACATCGGTGACCGCCTTTTCGTTGGCGCCATCAATTGCCACTCTCGCCCATTCGAACCGCTGAAGGTAGGGAAGGACACGCTCGATGGTTCGCTCGATAATTCCTGGGGCCTGTCCCGCCAGCGACGTCAGCGGCTCGATCAGTGCATTGATGAGAAAGAAAAGCCCCACGACGAAGACTATCCCCAGCAGGAGCCCGCCCATAACGGGCGGTATCCCGTATCGAGCCAGCCGGTCTGCAGCAAGCCCGAGAACCATGCCGATGACGATGGCTAGCGTGATGGGCATCAGGATCGCTTCCATCATGTAGATGACGGCCGAAGATGCAATGATAAAGGTTCCGACGATGCTCCAGGCAACGACCAGATCGAGCCCGGTTTTTTCTGCCGTTTCCGGGATATCGGCCTCGGCCGCCTGCGCTTCGATTTCGGCTTGCCGCAAATATCGTTGTCGCTTGAAAAGCCCACTTCCCGGCAAGGCGGCGTTCATTTTGCATCTCTCCAAACCAGTGCCGACAATCGCCATCATGTGCGGGAAACGCCGAAGCGGTGCCGGCGCCCACGGCGCTGTAACTCCGGCATCTCCTAACGCCTTGTCGAGCCAAAGGTTCCAGCACCCCCTGATAGACCGAGCGAAGAGGCGTGGCGAAGTCATTCGAGTGCCGATGCCGTTTCAGCCAGGTTCTCAGCCGTGGCGCTGGGGATGTTCCCCTGCCGCTTCTCCGCGATGGCGAGCTGCCTGCACTGCTCGGTTTAAAGCAACACTCAGTTGGTCGAAAAAATCGGAGGAGACATTCTTGGTCACGCAGTCGAAGGCACCGCGCTTCAGCGCTTCAACCACGATGCTCTTCTCGCCCGATCCGGTGACGTAGACGACAGGCGGATGATTGGCCTGTTGCACGATCTGCGGGAGAATATCGAGGCCGGTCTCACCCGGCAGATAGTGATCAAGTATGACCACATCGATCCTGCCGGATGCGAGCAGTGCCAGGCCAGACGGGCCGTCAAACGCACTGAGAACTGTGAAACCCCGCCGCCCGAGATTTCGGCGCAGCAAGACGCCGAGCGCTTCGTCGTCGTCTATGTAGAGGACCGTCGTCCCACCGGCCGTCTTGTACCCCTGCTCGAGCATTACGATACCTCCGGCACGGTGACCACGGAGAGAAACATGCCAAGCTGCTGTATGGCATCGACAAATTTGTCGTATTGCATCGGCTTGGCGACATAGGCATTCGCACCCAGATCGTAGCATCGGCGGATTTCAGCCGGATCGTCCGTTGTCGTCAGAACGATGACCATCACGTGGCGGAGATGCTCGCTTTCCCGCAGCCTCGCAAGAATGTCGATGCCGATCATGTCCGGCAGGTTGAGATCGAGGAGGATGAGCAGGTGTTTTCCCGCGTGCACCTTGCCGCTGGCATCCGGACCGAGAAGATAGGACAGCGCTTTAAGACCGGTCGTAAAGGGCACCATCGCGTTGGTGACGCCCGCACGGCGGATATTCTTCTCGATCAGGCGGGCATGGCCCTCGTCGTCCTCGATCATGACAATGACGATTGGCTCCAGTCCGTTGCTCATCCCTCCCCCCTGTCTTTGGCAAATCGCAGATTGGCGGCGAAGGAGACGGTGAAGGTCGTGCCCTGGCCCAAAACAGATTGTGCGGCCACATCTCCTCCCAAACGGCGGGCCAACGCGCGAACATGTGCGAGCCCTATGCCTTCGCCCTGCCTGTCCTGCGGACCTGAACGCCGGAAGAGTTCGAAAATCCGCTCCAGATCCCGCTCTGCAATTCCTCGGCCGTTATCGCTGACGTCGATTGTCGCGTGACCTCTGGCGATCTTCCCCGACACGCGGATAATCGCGCTGCGCGCCGGATCGGCATATTTTACCGCATTGTCCAGAAGGTTGCCAAAGATCTGCTGCAAAGCCAGCCGGTCCGATACCACAAACGGCAAGCCCTCGGCGATAACAATGCTTGCGCCGATTTCGTCGAGCCGGTGCTGGAGATTGACGGCCGTCTCGGAAACCAGATCGGCAAGGTTGATGGGCTCGGCCTTCAACTGTCTGGTTCCGGCGCGCGCCAGTTTCAGTATCTCGTTGATCAAGTCGTCCATGCGCTTCATTGAGGAACGGATGAAACCCAATGCTTCCGGGATATCCACGTCAACGGCCTCGCGGGCCGCTCTCTCGGAAGGTTCATCGCGGGCTTCAAACGGCTTGTCCATGTAAGCCGCAAGGACGGCAGCCGCTCGCTCCAGCTCGGCGGTGAACCCCATGATGTTGATCAGGGGTGCCCTGAGGTCGTGACCGACGATGTAGGAATAGCTTTGCAGTTCGCGATTGGCCCGCTCCAGGAATTGCGTGCGCTCGTGAATCCTCACTTCCAGCATCTCGTTCTGTTCGGCAAGGGCGCGGCGGGCAGCGTCCAGTTGCCCCGCGTGGAGAGCAACAAGACGCATCGCGCCACCGACGAGAACGAGCAACAACGCGGCGCCGCCCGCGATCGAGATCATCAGCCATCTGGTCGCATCGGCAAGTGCTGCGGCCCGCTGGAAGCCGATATCACCCGTTATGGCCTCAATTCGCGTCATGATCTGGCGAATTTCATCCATCGCACGCTGACCGGCATCGGTCTGAATGACGGCTATGGCATCCCCGTCCCTGCCTGCCGCTTTCATGGCGATGGTACTCTGCATTTCCGCCAATTTGTCATCGATCAGATGCTTCAGCCGCTCGACGGTGATCGCGCTGATTCCAATCTTCGCCATGTCTCCTGTGATGCTCTGGAATTGCACGTGAATGAGGGATTCGGCTCGCTTGAAAGGCGCCAGATATTTATCTTCACCCGTCAACAGGTATCCGCGCTGGCTGGTCTCCGCATCCTGCACCAGCGTGAGAAGCAAAAGCGCGCGATTGTTCAGCCGGGCTGCCTCGAGGGTCTCTCGAGAGTTCCTCTCAGTCTGCGAGGCAAAGCGTAGCGAGACCAGAACCAGGCCGAGCAGCAAAAAGGCGCCGGCAAAAAGCAGGACCGGCACCGCCCGCGAAACCGCCGAGCGCCCGGTCACCATCCGCTGCCCCACTGAATGATGGTCACGCTCTCCCTCGTGCATGCCGTTCGTCCCCGGAAAAGCGAGAACGAAATCAAGGCTCAATCTTGCTCAATGCGCGCTGCGCGCGTACGGCGCTCGCCGAAAAGAGATCCGCCCCCGGTCAATACCGTTCCGGCGGAAAAACATGAAGCGTTAGCGAGAACAGGCCAAGGCCCAGCGCCACCACGATCAGGGTATTGGCAATATCTTCAGACGTTGCGGGCAGCAGACCCAACCCCAGAACCGCACCGACGAACAGGCAGAGGCATACTCTTGGCAACCAGTAAAGCATGACACATTCCCTGTGCTCGAACCAGATCCGTAAGGATGCGCAACTTAACGCAGCAGGACCCCAGTTTGTTCCGCCCCACAGAGGCAACGCGTAGACATGGGTTGGGAAGCAGGATTCCAAAAATAAAAGACCGGCGCCCCTGGAGGCGCCGGCATGAATTCCCCAGCGGACCGTCGAGCCGGCCCTATTGTGTACGCGCCTTAGAGAGCCGCGATAACGATGACCTCGACAAGGTATTCCGGGCTTGCAAGCTTGGCTTCGCCGGTCGCACGCGCCGGTGTGTTGCCCGGCGATGCCCAGGCGTCCCAGACTGCGTTCATCTTCGGGAAATCGACCATGTCGGCCAGCCAGACCGTTGCCGACAGGATGCGGCTCTTGTCGGTGCCTGCGAGCGCCAGCAGACGATCGACCTCGGCGAGCGCCTGCTTGGTCTGGGTCGCAACGTCGTCGCCGGCATTGCCGACCTGACCGGCGAGATAAACCGTGCCGTTGTGCACGACGGCCTGGCTCATGCGCGGGCCGGTTTCGAAGCGTTTGATGTCCATCTTCATAGTCCTCGTGGTTTGCGGCGGGCCGCATCTGTGAATGTTGAGACGCTGGCGATTTATCGCAGATTTCTCACAAGCGAAACCGTCATTGCGAAAAAGCTCGCGTCGTTCCACCTGGTTGGAATCAGGCAGCCTTCCGGGCAAGGCGCGCCTTGATGCTGTCCACATCGGCGCGCGGGGTCGCAGCGAAAAGCGTCTTTGTGTAGCTGTGCTTCGGATCGCTGAAGACCTCGTCGCGGCTGCCATATTCGACGGCTTCGCCGTAATACATCACCATCACGTCGTCGGCGATATAGCGCACCACCGACAGGTCGTGACTGATGAAGACATAGGTCAGCTGGAATTCGTCCTGCAGATCGGCGAGCAGATTGAGCACCTGGGCCTGCACCGAAAGGTCGAGCGCCGAAACCGGTTCGTCCAGCACCAGAAGCCGCGGGTTGAGCATCAGCGCGCGAGCGATGGCGACGCGCTGGCGCTGGCCGCCGGAGAACATGTGCGGATAGCGGCCGTAGTGCTTCTCCTCAAGCCCGACCTTCTTCAGCATGGCCATGGCCATGTCGCGCCGCTCATCCGCCTTCATGCTGGTGTTGATGATCAGCGGTTCGCTGAGAATGTCGCCGATCTTCTTGCGGGGGTTGAGCGTGCCGTAGGGATTCTGAAAAACGATTTGCACTTTGCGGCGCATTTCCGGGGTAAGGCCATCACTGGCGATATCGACCCTTTCTCCATCAATGAGCATTTCACCCGACGTGGCCGGATCGATCATCGTGACGATCCGTGCCAAGGTCGACTTGCCGCAACCGCTCTCGCCGACGATGGCAAGTGTCTTGCCCTGATCGACCGCGAAACTGACGCCCTTGACGGCATGAACGATCCTGGCCCTTTTGAGCAGGCTGCCCGGGACATGATAGTCGCGGACGATATCTCTGGCTTCGAGAACAGGGGTCATCGGACAGCTCCTGCAAAGATCTGGTCGTCGGTGAGAAACTCGGCAATCGTCGGTAGCCGGTCGCCGGTAGCATTGTCCGGCAGGGCCGAAAGGAGCGCGCGCGTATAGGCGCTTCTGGGGGATTCAAACAGCGACAACACGTCCGCCTCCTCGATCTTGCGGCCCTTGTACTGGACGATGACGCGGTCAGCGGTTTCGGCCACCACGCCCATGTTGTGGGTGATGATGATCATCCCCATGCCATGCTCCGCCTGCAGCCGCATCAGGAGATCCAGAATTTGCTTCTGGATCGTCACGTCGAGGGCCGTCGTCGGCTCGTCGGCGATCAACAGTTTCGGATTGCAGGAAAGCGCAATCGCGATCATGACGCGCTGGCACTGGCCGCCGGACATCTGGTGCGGGAAATGGCTCAGCCGTTCGGCCGGATTAGGAATGCCCACCAGTTCGAAAAGCTCGATGGCACGCGCCCTGCGGGCCGCCTTGTCGAGACCAAGATGGAGGCGCAGCACCTCTTCGATCTGGAAGCCGACCGTGAAACAGGGGTTGAGGCTGGCGATGGGTTCCTGGAAGATCATGGCAATGTCCTTGCCGACGATCCTGCGGCGCTCCGACGACGACATGCCGAGCAGGTCGATGCCGTTGAACTGCAGCTTGTCGGCGGTCACCTTCGCGGTCCAGGGTAAAAGGCCCATTGCCGCGAGCATGGACACCGACTTGCCCGAACCGGACTCGCCAACGATCGCCAGCACCTCGCCCTCGTTCACCTTGAGCGATACGCCGTTAACGGCGCGGAAAGGCCCGGACGCCGTCTGGAATTCGACAACCAGATTTTCGACTTCGAGAAGGGACATCACGACCTCTTCAACTTGGGATCAAGCGCATCGCGCAGGCCGTCTCCCATCAGGTTGATGGCAAGAACGGTAATGAGAATGGCAAGCCCGGGGAACGTCACGACCCACCAAGCGCGCTGGATGAATTCGCGCGCTTCGGCCAGCATCGTGCCCCATTCCGGCGTCGGCGGCTGGGCACCCATGCCGAGGAAGCCCAGAGCTGCCGCATCGAGAATGGCAGCCGAAAAGGCAAGCGTTGCCTGAACGATCAGCGGCGCGAGGCAGTTCGGCAGGATGGTCAGGAACATCAGCCGCAGCGTCCCGGCCCCCGCCACCTTCGAGGCGATGACGTAGTCCTTGGTGCGCTCGGTCATCACCGCCGCACGGGTCAGGCGGACGAAATGCGGCAGGTTGACGAGCGAGATCGCAATCATCGCGTTGAGCAGCCCCGGCCCGAGAACGGCGACCAGCACGAGAGCCAGAAGCAGCGACGGAAACGCCAGGATGATGTCCATTACGCGCATGATGATCGTATCGGTGCGGCCGCGGAAATAGCCTGCGATCAGACCGACAAGCACGCCGGAAACAACCGAAAGACTGACAACGACAACGCCGATAAACAGCGAGAAGCGCGCGCCATAGATCAGGCGGGACAGGATATCGCGGCCGACGGCGTCGGTTCCGAGGAAATAGGTGAACCTGCCGCCTTCGGCCCAGGCCGGCGGCAGCAACAGCACCTCGCGGTTTTGAATGCTGGGGCTATGTGGTGCCACGAACGCAGCGAAAATGGCCAGGAACAGAATGATCAGGAATACCGCAAGACCGATCACCGCGCCCTTGCTGCGGGAAAAATAGAACCAGAACTCGGCGAGACCGGTCGGCGGTGTGGTGGTTTTGAGTTCGACAACAGTCATCGGACCCCTCCTAGTGCCGGATACGCGGATTGATGAAGCCGTAGAGCACATCGACGATGAGGTTGACGACCATGATCACGGCGGCGATCAGCATCAGGCCGCCCTGCACCACCTGATAGTCGCGCTTGAACACCGAATCGACCATCCACTTGCCGATACCCGGCCAGGAGAAGATGGTTTCGGTCAGGATCGCGCCGGCGAGCAGAACCCCTACCTGAAGTCCGATGGTGGTGACGACCGGGATCAGGGCGTTGCGCAGCGCGTGGATACCGATCACCCGGAATGGCGAGAGGCCTTTCGAGCGGGCGGTCCGCACATAGTCCTCGCCGAGCACTTCCAGCATGGCGGAGCGCGTCTGGCGGGCGATGACAGCCAGCGGGATCGTTGCAAGCACGATGGTCGGCAGGATCAGATAGGTGACCGCCGATTTGAAGGCGCCCGCCTGCCCCGAGATGAGGCTGTCGATCAGCATGAAACCTGTGACCTGCGGGAAGAAGTACATCAGCGAGATACGGCCCGAGACGGGCGTCCAACCGAGATATCCCGAGAAGAAGATGACGAGCAGCAGCCCCCACCAGAAGATCGGCATGGAATAACCGACCAGCGCAGTCCCCATCAGCGTCTGATCGAGCCAGGTACCGCGCTTGACCGCGGCCAGCACGCCTGCCGGAACGCCGAGGCAAACGGCCAGAACGATGGCGCAGAGAGACAGCTCAATGGTTGCGGGGAACAACTGAAGGAAATCGGTCAGCACGGCACGTTTGGTGACGATCGAGCTGCCGAAATCGCCCTGCAACAGGTCCAGGAGATAGTCGAAATACTGGATGTAGATCGGCCGGTCGAGGCCGAGGTCGGCCATCAGCTGGGCATGGCGTTCGGGAGACATCACGCGCTCGCCCGACATCAGCATTACCGGATCACCGGGAAGCAGGCGGATGAAGGAGAAAGCGATAATGGATACCCCGATAAACGTGGGGATCAGGACGGCAAGCCGTCCGAAAATAAAGCGCAACATGGGCGTTAGTCCGGTTGTGAAACCGGCGGCCCGAGGAAATCGAGCCGCCGGTAACTGCCACCACACCTGCGGTGGCATAGATAGAATGAAAGATTACTCTGCGATATCAACGCCGTTGAAGCGGTGAATACCGAGCGGATCCATGACGAAGCCGGAGACCTTCTTGCTCAGCGGAACGAAGACGAGCGAGTGGTCGAGCGTGTTCCAGGGGGCTTCCCTCTTGAAGATCACCTGGGCTTCTTCGTAGTATTTCGTGCGCTCTGCGACGTCGGAGGTGGCCTTGGCCTTGGTCATCAGGTCGTCGAACTCCTTGTTGCACCATTGGGCGCGGTTGTTGCCGCCGACAGCGTCGCAACCGAGCAGTGTATCGAGGAAGTTGTCCGGATCACCGTTGTCACCGGTCCAGCCGAGGATGGCCGCACCGTCGCGGTCCTTGGCGGAGGACAGCTTCAGATACTCAGCCCACTCATAGGAGACGATTTCGACCGTCACACCGATCGCGGCCAGATCAGCCTGCATCAGTTCCGCTGCCCGGCGTGCGTTCAGCATGTACGGACGGGCGACCGGCATGGCCCAGATCTTCATCTTGAGATCCTTGACGCCAGCCTCTTCAAGCATCTTCTTGGCCGCTTCGGGATCATACTTGTCGTCCTCGATGGCGTCGTTGTAGGACCACATCGTCGGCGGGATCGGATTCTTGGCGACTTTTGCGGCCCCCTGGAACACGGCATCGACGATAGCCTGCTTGTTGACGGCCATGTTGAGCGCCTTGCGCACCTCAACCTTGTCAAAAGGCGGAACGAGCGTGTTGTAGGCGAGGTAGGCAACGTTCAGGCCTTCCTGCTCCAAAACCGTCAGGTTCTCGTCCTTCTTCAGCTCGGCAACGTCGGCTGCGTTCGGATACGGCATGATGTGGCATTCGCCGGCCTTCAGCTTCTGCGCACGGATTGCGGCGTCAGTGGTGATGGCGAATACGAGATCGTCGATCTTTTCCTTGCCTGCCCAGTAGTCCGGATTGGCCTTGTAGCGGATCGCAGCATCCGTCTGGTAGGCTACGAACGTGAACGGGCCGGTGCCAAGCGGCTGCTGGTTCATCAACTCCATCTTGCCGTCAGCGGCGAGCTTGTCTGCATACTCCTTCGACAGGATAGAGGCGAAATCCATGCCGAGGTTTGCGAGGAACGGCGCTTCGGCCCGCTTCAGCTTGAACTTGACCGTCAGGTCATCGACCTTGGTGATCGACTCGATCAGGTCCGGGAAACCCATGCCCGAGAAATATTCCCAGGAAGCGCCAGCAACGTACTTGTTCCAGGGGTTGTCAGCCTTGTACTGGCGCTCGAACGAGAAGATGACGTCGTCGGCATTGAGTTCGCGGGTCGGCGTGAAGAATTCGGTGGTCTGGAACTTGACGCCAGGGCGCAGCTTGAAAGTGTATTCGGTGCCGTCGGCGGAGACCTCATAGCTTTCAGCCAGGCCGGGTTCGAGCTCCGTCGAGCCATGCTTGAACTCCACCAGACGGTTATAGACCGTGCGCGATGACGCATCGAAAGTCTGGCCGCCCGTGTAGAGGCCCGGATCGAAGCCTTCCGGCGATGCTTCGGAGCAATAGACCAATGTCTTCGACCATGCAGAACCTGCCATCAAAGTGACGATTGCGGTTGCTGCAAGGAGAGTAGAGAGCTTTTTCATGAGCTTGTTTCCCAGTTTTGTTCTTGTTCTCATATTTTTCTGACGCAGAACGCCATTGCTTCCGGTCAAGGCCGGATGGAACGACATTTGATCGCGCAATGCAATAACCGCCCAAAAAAATTTGTCCAATTGGAAAATTCTTCCGAACAAGACAAATGGGGCGGCCATACACGATTTTTTTCACTCGAGAGAGCAGCTGATCGAATCGAATTCGCTTTACCGCCGCTGTCAATCCCAAATTGCGCGGATAGCGATCAAGCCGCCCTCATGGCATAGGGCTTCTGCGGGGCTGGGAGGACTGCCACGCCGAAGTCTGCCAGGCGGGGATAGACCGAGCGACCATATGCAGTTCTCCCTCTTCTCGCGAATCCACCGTCACAACCTTCAAAACCGTCGACAATTGGCTTTTTCGCTGAACTAGCAGTTGCCTAAAGTGATCCGCGCGCTACACTCATATCGCGTGGCACCTGGGGACGGCGGCGTCGTGGCAACTCTTTTGAACAACCACCGGCGATACCATTTCGACAACGATTTGGAGAAAGCTCTCAATCGGGTCGATTTCTTTCGAATTTTCCATACGATGTCGCTGCGTTTTGGTTTCGACCATTTCGCCATCCTGCAACTCGGCAACGAAGGTGGCGCCTGCATGCTGTCGAATCGGCTTGCACTGCATGACCTGCCGGCAGGCCTTGCGGAAGAGTATGACAAACGTCACCGCTTCGGCGACTCCGTTGCCTATAAGAGCCTTCACAAGTCAATCATTCCTTCTATATGGAAAGCCGACGACCCGCCTCACGGCCAAGGTGGCAACCTCGTGGAGCAGCTCGGTTTCGAAATGCTGATCTGCGTGCCGGTGACGGGACTGAACGGCGCTCGCTACGCGGTGCTGTTTCTTGGCGATTGCGAGGACATAGACCAGCAGGCGCATTTCGAGCTCTGTTATGATGCGGTCTGCGCCTTCGATTATTTCTATCGGCTGGTCCTCTCCAACAAGGCGGGCCTGGGCCTGACGCCAAGGGAAACCGAGATACTGCGCTGGATATCTCATGGCAAAACGGCGAGCGAGATCGCCCTGATCGTCTCCGTCTCCGAACACACGGTCAACTCGCACACGGCGACGATCCTGAAGAAACTCGACGTGGTCAATCGAACCCAGATGGTAGCCAAGGCGATACGGGAGCAGATCATCCAGTGATACCCACACCGCAAATCGGAAAGGAGCATACCGCGCCGGTCTTCTTCATCAGCCATTCCACTGAAAAGAACAGCAGATCATCATGACAGAACCAATTCACATCCTGCTCGTCGATGATGATCCGGCCGAAAATCTGATCATGCGCGGCCTGATGAAAAGGGTTTCGAGCGCAGAAATCCATCTGCATTATTGCGAAACGATCGAAGCCGCCCTCGACTTCATCACATCGGGGAAGCGCGTGTCGATGGTGTTGATGGACAACCGGCTGCAGCCGCAGGCAGATTTTCGCGAAACCGTGCCAGCGATGCGCAAACAGGGCTTTATCGGGCCGATCGGGGTGATCTCCTCATCCCTCGCCGACCCCTACTTCGAGAAGTTCGAGGAATACGGCGCCGATTTCCGTATCGATAAGGCGGAACTCGATCCCACTGCGATCGAATTCATCCTCAGGGAATATCTGACAAGGACATAGAACCCACAAAAAAGCCCGGACAAACGTCTCACCCAATTTAAAGGATGAGGCTCACGCTGCTGTCTTCGGGTGGGTCAGTTGGTCGAGACCGAGCAGGAAGTTGATCTGCGGCCGGGCCTTTACCAGATCGTCGATGGAATACTGCTGCAGGACTTCGAAGAAAGCGTTCAGCGCCTTGCGCAGCGCCGCGTTCAGGCCGCAGCTATCGACGAGCGGGCAATCGATCTCCCCCGCCTCGAAACATTCCGCCATGGCAAAGCTGTCCTCAGTCACTTTGACGACGTCGAAGAGACTGATCTCCGCCGCAGGCCTCGGCAGGCGCACACCACCGTTGCGGCCGCGGACCGTCTCAACAAGGCCAGCCTTGTTGAGCGGCTGCAAAATCTTGAACAGAAAGAGTTCGGATACGCCATATGCCCTGGCGATCTCAGGAATGCGGCTCAGATGCCCGTCATTGGCGGCGCAATACATCAGCATGCGGATTGCATAGTTCGTTTGCTTCGTCAGGCGCATTATTTACTCCCGCTCCAGATTTTTGCACCCCTCGGTCCGTGAACCGTTGAGCCTCCCGGCCTGTCGAAATCACAACGCGGAGCAGCGACTCTGCCGGTGATTTCATGACTGTCATCCTCATATAGAACGGATGACAGTTTGGAACAATTCCAAAAAGCAGAAAATCACCTCGGTGTGATCATCGCCAGTCATCCGACGTCGATCTTCCGATCCAGAAAATGCCTAGTCCGGTGTCTGCCGTCCCAACGACGCCGTGAGATCGAGGATCGCCTTCTTGCGCTCCGGGGTGCCTGGATGTGTCGACAGGATACTCGTGCCGGACGTATCTCCGAGTTTCTTCTCAAGGATATCGAAGAAACGAGCAATGGCGGCGGGATCGTATCCGGCCTTTTCCATCAATGCGACCGAATGGCGGTCGGCCGCGGTTTCTGCCGCTCGCGAATAGGACAGCGCGACCAGACCGCCGCCCTGGACAAGCAGGTCCTCGACGCTCTCTCCCACGTCCCCGGCGATCAACATGATCAGGCCGGCCATGCCCGCCGCGCGGTAGATCTGCCGCAGGCTGTGTTCCAGTTCGACATGACCGATCTCGTGTGCCAACACGCCCACAAGCATTTCCGTGTCATTGCCGGCGAGTTCAACGAGTTCGTCGGTGATGATCAGCGTTCCGTCCGGCAGTGCGAAGGCGTTCGGACCGATCGCTCCACCCTCCCGGAAATTCAACGTGTAGGCAGAAGCGCCACGGGCCGATTGCGCCGCGATGCGGGCGAAGCCTTCGGAAATCGCGCGTTTCTTCGCCTCGTCCAGTCTGGTTTCGTCGAGCACGGTTCGATCAAGCGTTTCCAGCGTGCTGACCGACATCAGCCGCGGCACGACCGGTGGCGTGACGGCAACGGCAATCTCGACCAGAACCGGCAGAGCGTAACGGTAGACCAGGCCGGACAGAATGAAAACGGCCGCAACGAAGAGCAGCAAGCGGGGGTGAAACCGCTCGAGGCCATGGACGAGGCCTGCACGCCTGTGCCCTCTGGCAAGCAGCAGACGGTCGATCGCATCGTTGTCAGCGGTTTCGAACAGGGAACCACCTGGAAATCCGACTCTTCGAGGGATCGACCCCACACGCGCCGAAATCTCCAGGAGCGGAAAGGCCGCGGAAGCGAGCGCTGCTTCTTCGCCCTCTTCCGCAACAGCAGCGATCTGCTCGTCCTTTAGCACCAGCCGAGCCGGCACCGACCGGCTGGAATTGCGCGGATGCCAATCCCCGCGGCAAAGCGGCTCATCAGAAGCCAAAATCAAAACCCTCGAACTCCATGAATTCGGCGCCGACGGCGGTACCTTCCTGTTCGACAGCGGCCAAGATTTCGCCGACGTCGCCGTCGAACCGGATTGCCGTATGTTCATTGACATAGCGTGCCGAGCGCACCGCCGCCCAGGGCCGCATCAGGCCGAAAGTGAGAACGGTGACGATCACGTTCGACACTGCGATCCATACATAGCGAGACCGCGACAGATCGCTCTTGAGCATATGCCTGCCGTCGAAAACAGTCGAGGACCAGGCGATGTTGCGCACGCCGGCACGATAGAACAGGGCTGCGATGCCGAACGAGAGAAGCGCTGCCAGATAGCTGACGACGCCCAAAAGAAAGAGCGAGGCGTTCATCTCGGGTGAGACGACATCCGGATTATCAATCAGCGCAACGATGACGGAGACATTGGCAAGAACCGCGACGCCGACGATCAGCATTCCGAGAACGATGATCAGCGCCGAGAAGAGCCAGGTCTGGTAGATCGGCGCCAATCGCGGATCGGTGGCGAATGCGCGGCTGCCATACCGCAGATTGTTGCCCATGTAGCGATACATCCAACGGCTGGCGAGCGGCGCCAGAATGCCGAGCGACAGAAAGGCCAGGACCGGGCCGGCCATGAAGGCGACGAAGGCGCCGCCCATCTTGCCGGTGAAATCGAAACGGACGTTGCGATAGCTGGTCACCCGGGCGCCGAAGCGCAGGCCGCGCATGATCAGCCAGGGGAAGAAGAAGAGAACGACAACGGCCAGCGCAATGCCGGCGATCGGGAACGCTGTCAGCAGAATATTGTAGACGATGAGGTAAGCGAAGACGATCAACCGGCCGATGAAGATCTGCTTGCCCTTGGCGTGATATTCGAAGGCGCGGCCGAGCAGCACCGTGTTGCCGTAGAAATAACGGTTTCGCCGCACCTTCGCCCAGGCGGAATAGATGCCCAGCGTGACGATCGTGAGAAGGATATTGACGATCCAGATGCCGAAATATTCCGAAGCGGTTCCAGTAAAAGACAGCCTTTGAAAGTTCTGTGATTCCCTCGGCAAAGGTGCCGTTTCAATCGCGCTCATGATCGCCCCTCTTCATCATCATTGCGTGTAGATCAGGAAACGGCCGACTATCCCCCGATATTCGACCACCGGAGCAACTCTTAGACGGCTACCACCACAGGTCAACCATCTCGTGCAATCACAACGAAAAAGGGCCTCCGACGAGGAGGCCCAAGTTGTGGGAGGATGTGGATGAAGCTTACTTCATCGTCGGCATGACGAACTCGGCACCGTCCTTGATGCCCGACGGCCAGCGGCTCGTGACCGTCTTGGTGCGGGTCCAGAACTTGATCGAGTCCGTGCCGTGCTGGTTGAGGTCGCCGAAGGAGGAGGACTTCCAGCCACCGAAGGAGTGATAGGCGAGCGGAACCGGGATCGGAACGTTGACGCCGACCATGCCGATATTGATACGGCTTGCGAAATCGCGGGCCGCATCGCCGTCGCGGGTATAGATCGCGACGCCGTTGCCGTATTCATGCTTCATCGGCAGATCGAGGGCTTCCTCGTAATTCTTGGCGCGAACGACGGAGAGAACCGGTCCGAAGATTTCGGTCTTGTAGATGTCCATGTCAGGAGTCACGTTGTCGAACAGGCAGCCGCCGATGAAGTTGCCGTTTTCATAGCCCTGCAGCGAGAAATCACGACCGTCGACGACGAGCTTGGCGCCCTGTTCCAGCCCCTTGTTGATCAGGCCGAGGATACGATCCTTGGCTTCCTTGGTGACGACCGGGCCCATGTCGGCCTTTTCGTCGGTATAGGGCCCAATGCGCAGGCTTTCGACCATAGGGGTCAGCTTGGCGATCAGGCGATCGGCTGTTTCCTTGCCGACGGGAACGGCAACCGAGATCGCCATGCAGCGCTCGCCGGCCGAACCGTAGCCTGCACCTATCAGGGCGTTGGCGGCCTGGTCGAGATCGGCATCCGGCATGATGATCATGTGGTTCTTGGCGCCGCCGAAGCACTGGGCGCGCTTGCCGTTCATCGCGGCCGTACCGTAGACGTAGCGGGCGATCGGCGTCGAACCGACGAAGGACACGGCGGAGATGTCGGGATGCGTCAGGATCGCGTCGACTGCGCCCTTGTCGCCATTGACGACATTGAGGATGCCGGCCGGCAGACCCGCTTCGATCATCAGTTCGGCAAGGCGGATCGGCACGGACGGATCGCGCTCGGACGGCTTCAGGATGAAGGCGTTTCCGCAGGCGATCGCCGGCGCGAACATCCACATCGGGATCATGGCGGGGAAGTTGAAGGGCGTGATGCCGGCGCCGATGCCGACGGCCTGGCGGATCGAATACATGTCGATGTTCGGGCCGGCGCCCTCGGTGAACTCGCTCTTGGCAAGATGTGGAATGCCGATGACGAACTCGCAGACTTCCAGGCCACGGACCACGTCGCCCTTGGCGTCTTCGATGGTCTTGCCATGCTCGCGCGACAGCATTTCGGCCAGTTCGTTCATATTGTCGTTCAGAAGCTGAACGAACTTCATGAAAACGCGGGCGCGGCGTTGCGGGTTCGTCGCGGCCCACTTCGGCTGTGCCGCCTTGGCGTTCTGCACGGCTGCATCCAGCTCCGCATCGCTTGCCAGCGCCACGGTGGCCTGAACCTCGCCGGTTGCCGGATTGTAGACGTTGCTCGTGCGCCCGCTGGTCCCGGCAACGCGCTTGCCGCCGATGAAATGACCAATCTCGTACATGGTGATCCTCCTGATCTTGATTATGGTCGAAGTGTCGCACTACAATATGCACAAATCAACGCGCGATATTCAGGAACCGTTGTGCAAGATTTAATGTCAGCCCGTGATCATGAGGCCCGGATGAATACAGCCGTTGAGAAGATTGTGAGAATAGCGGAACTCGAAATCGATCCAGCCCAGATCGGGGCCTACACTGCCCTCTTGGAGGAGGAGGTCGAAGCCTCCGTTGCAAAGGAATCGGGCGTCCTCATGCTGCATGCCGTCTCGGTCAAGGGCAATCCCGAGAGAATTCGCATCCTTGAAGTTTATGCCAGCCAGCAGGATTACGAAGCCCATCTTCAGACACCGCATTTCCTCAAATACAAGACGCTGACCGGGGACATGGTGAAGTCGCTCAACCTTGTCAATGTGGACCCGATCGTCATGCGAGCCAAATGAGGAATGCTGCATGAACTGGGATGACGTCCGCATGTTCCTCGCTGTTGCCCGCACCGGCCAGATCCTGTCAGCCTCAAAGCGGCTCGGCGTCAATCACGCCACACTGAGCCGGCGGGTGACGGCATTGGAGGAATCCCTGAAGACGCGGCTACTGATCCGCCGCACGAATGGCTGCGACCTCACGGCCGAAGGCGAGATCTTCGTGCACGCGGCCGAGCGGATGGAAACCGAGATGCTGGCCGCGCAGGCGCAGATCGGCCGCATCGACACGGCGATCGCCGGCACGGTGCGTGTCGGCGCACCGGACGGTTTCGGCGTCTCCTTCCTGGCGCCGCGCCTTGGCCGGCTGACGGCGCGCTTTCCGGAACTGCGTATCCAACTGGTGCCCGTCCCCCGCTCGTTCTCCCTGTCGCAGCGCGAAGCTGACATCGCCATTACGCTGGAGCGGCCGGAACAGGGCCGGTTGATCTCCTTTAAGCTGACCGACTACACGCTCGGACTGTACGCCTCGCAAGAATATCTCGCCGCCAACGGAACACTTGAGACCATCGAGGATCTGAAGAGCCATCGTCGCATTGGCTATGTCGAGGACCTGATCTTCACGGCGTCGCTCAATTTTACCGGCGAGGTCATGCGCAGCTGGGATGCATCCTTCGAAATCTCCAGCGCCACGGGCCAGACCGAGGCGGTGCGTTCCAGCGCCGGGGTCGGCATCCTGCACAACTACATCGCCCGGCAATATCCAGAGCTGATCCGCATCCTGCCGGAGACGACGATCCGCCGGGCCTACTGGACGACCTATCACGAAAGCGCCCGCGATCTCGTGCGCGTCCGCACCGTCGCTGATTTCCTTCAGGAACTGGTGACGGCGGAGCATCGCATTTTTGTTTGAATGGTATTCTTGCGGCAAGAGCCGACAGGAAGGTGATGTACAATCTTGAAGAGATGAAGGGAAAAAATGGTACGGTTGGGTGGTCTCGAACCACCGACCTCAGGTGCCACAAACCTGCGCTCTAACCAACTGAGCTACAACCGCACACAAGACAGACACGCGAACCATCGTCCGGCGCCGCTTTCCGGGTCAAATACGGACAGTCCGCATTTTTTGCAAGACATAACTTGCCGTTTGATGTGAAAAAACCGGGTGACGGATCACCCGGTTCTCTTGATGAGGCCATACCGGTGAACCGGCGCTGGCGAAATCAGCTCTTCTTGAAGCCGGAGATGACCTTTTCGGCAGCGTCCTTGCCGGGCTTCGCGACGTTTTCGGCAACCTTGCGGGTGGCTTCCTGCATCGCCTTGGCCTGCTCGACGGCAAGCTCGGCCTGCTTGCGGATGAAGGCAGTCTGCAGCTCGAAGAATTCGGAAACCGACTTGACGCCGAGCAGCGCTTCCAGATGCGAGAGCGAGTTCTCGGCATTGGTGCGCAGGGCGTCGATCGCCTTGAGGCCGAGTTCGACCGTGCCGGACTGGGCGCTTTCGAGCGTTGCTTCAACGGTCTTCGTCGCGTCTTCGGCGGCGGTCTTCACCTTTGCATAGGCTTCCTTCGACTGTGCGGCGCCCTTTTCGGCGAAATCGCGGAAGGTCTCGGTGACCTTGGTCGGGTCGAATGCAGCCAGCGAAAAGGCATCATCTGTTTTCTTGGTAGCCATGATCTGCGCTCCTTGGTTTGGGCCCTCTCCTGAGGCACCCGCGTTGAGATGATGTCTATATAGGCGATTTCATTGTGCATTGCAATATATTTGTGCATTGCACAACAAACAAAACGGCCGGCATTAACCTTTCGCGGCGAAAGACCGGTGGCGCATGGCCCGCAAGCTGGACCCCCGCCGCCCCGACGGCTATTAATACACTGTTAACATACTCGTCCGTGTGACGGCTTTAAACAGGTCAGCCGATGCCCGCAAAATCGTATCCCTTCATCGACATCGCCGTTCACGAACGGGTGCGGGAGCATTTTGCGCGAGGCGATGCGGCCGTGTTGTTTTCGCCGGACATGAAACAGGTGCTGTGGTCGAATGGCGAAGGTGCCTTCCTGTTCGGCCTCGCGTCGATCTATGACTTCATCGACACCGGCGCCAACCGCAGCGACGCTGCCTATCGCCAGTTGGAAACGGCGGCGCGGCAGCTCGAACGCAGCGGCGACAAACGGTCGTTCCTGATGCGCGTTGCCTCGGGCTTCCAGCGCGTTTCCGTCGGCGCTTCGGTGGAGATGATCACGGTGCGGCCCGGTGAGACCGCAATCCTTTTCGCAGCTCCCCGCACCGGCAGGCCGCTCTCAACAGAACAACGTGCCGCCCGGATGATTTCCGGCTTCGACGACCCCGATACCCATATGGCGGTCCTTGACAGCGAAGGCTCGCTTCTTGCCGCCTCCGCCGGATTCGACGCTCTTTTGATAACGCCACAGACCTGCCGGGCGCTGGTCACCGCGGTTGGCCGCGACAGCGACTGGCTGCTCAAGCGCCCGGTCCCGACCGGCAAGGGCAATCTGCCGGCAGCGATCGGCAAACTTTCCGAAAATCCTGCCCTGCACCTGCTTTTCGCCGTCGAGACCATCCTCGGCAATCTCGACGCAGGTGCAGATTTCCGCGAGACCGAGGAAAACGACGCCGGTATCGTAAAAGAATCGCCGCCGTTGTCGACGGCAATCGCCCCGCTTCTTTCGGCAGCAGGCTTGCCGCACGATGTTATCGACGAGCTCGAAACGATCGAGGAAATCCCCGCCGATGGCGACAGCTTTACGGAATTGCTGGAAGCGCCTGAGGCCGAGAATGTCTTGCCGACCGGCACGCTGACGGACGCGCCTGCCGATGATCGTTCCGGGCAGGACACAAAAGACGAGCCCGTCCTTACGGACACGCTGGTTTCTGCCGAAGAGCCCCAACAGCCTTCCATCGATCCTCTCGCCATTGCACCGGAAGCAGCAGGCCCCGATGCTGACGAGCCGCAGCCGGACTTCTCGTCCGCTGAGGCTACGGAACAAGACCGCCAGGAGGTCGAGGAAGCCATCACCGCCGAGGCCGAACAAACGGACCGTGCAGTCGCGGAGGAAGCGCTCGATGAGGCGCAGCAGGACGCCGACGTTCCGGCTGCGCCTTCCAGTGAGCCGAACGGGCTGGAGGGGACGCCGGAAGAACCGCCTCTGGACGAGGATGTTGCAGCAACGCAGGTCGAAACCACCTCGGAAGAGGGCCTTCAGGATGAGGCCCTCACCGGCGGCGCCTCGCGCTTCCGCTTCACACCGAACAGCCGGGCCGTGCGTTTCGTCTGGAAGATCGATGCCGACGGGCGGTTCAGCGAGATTTCCGAGGAATTTGCAACGGCAGTCGGGCCGAAATCCGCCGATGTCGCCGGCCAGCGTTTCACCGAGCTGGCGGCGCGATACCATCTCGACCCTGGCAACACGATTGGCGAATTGCTGACGCGGCGCGATACCTGGTCCGGCAAGACCATTTATTGGCCGGTCGAAGGGACAAGCCTGCAGGTCCCTGTCGACCTGGCGGCCCTTCCGACCTATTCGCGCAACCGCGAATTTGACGGCTTCCGCGGCTTTGGCATCGTTCGCGTGGCCGATGCGGTCGAGGACGAACAGGCCATGGGCCTGACATTCGGCGAGTCGCCGCTCGTCAACGAGAACGCGCCATCAGAAATTGATGGCGCTACCGGTGGTACCGCAAACGCAGATAATGCTCGCGACGACCAGGAACGCACAGTGGACGACTCGATCCTGGACGAGACCATCGTGGATGACGGGATAGCAGGCGACGGCACCGATGACGGCATGGAAACCGTGCCAGCGGAGCCTGCCGCCGAGGCCGAGCCGGAAGGGTCCAGCGAGGAAGACCTGTCGGTCGAACCGGAACAGCCTGCAGCGGCGGAGCTTCCGCCGGACGATCCTTTCCGGGGTGAGCGCCCGGCATTGAAGCTGGTCGAGACGCCGAGGCGCCGCGCGTCCGACAAAGTGGTCGAGCTCGACCGCCACCGCCCGCTCGGCGCCGAGACTTTGAGCCGCAGCGAACAGGCCGCGTTTCTTGAGATCGCACGTCAGTTGGGTGGAACCTTCGGCAAGCGGGCAAATGAAGACGTGCCCGCGACCGACAGGTCCGTCGCCGATGAGCGAGTGCTCACCGAACCCGTCGAGGAGACGGCTTCGATGAAAGCCGGCGACACCGGCAAGAGCGCTTCTGCCGATACCGACACCGCAGCGACCGCCGCCAGCGAAACCACCCTGCCGGAAACCCTTGCAGCGGTCGTCCCGCCGCGCACCAGCAGCAACAGCAGCCTGACGCCGGAACTCCTCGACAATCTGCCGATTGCCCTTCTGGTTCACAGCGGCGACGAGCTGTTCCATGTCAATTCGGAGTTCCTCAAGCTCACCGGCTATTCCAGCCTCGACGAATTGCGGGAAGAAGGCGGGATCGATGCCCTTTTCGCCGATGACGATGACCGTCTCCTCGACATGCCGAACGGCGCCATGATGGTCATCAGAAGCGACGGCACTCTGATCCCGGTGACGGCGCGGCTGCAATCGATCCGCTGGGAAGACAAGAGTGCGCTGATGATGGCGCTATCGGCCCTGCATGCGCCGGCAGCACCGGTCGCAGCCGAGGCCCCGCCAGAAGACATCGCACCAGAGGCCGAGGAGAATGCGGAAATCCAGGCCTTGCGCATGGAAACCGAAGAACTGCACTCGATCCTCGAAACCGCGACGGACGGCGTTGTCGTTGTCGGCGCAGAGGGAGAAATACGCTCGCTAAATCGCTCCGCAAGCGCGCTGTTCAACTATGACGACGGCGAGGTCCGCGGCAAGCCGTTTGCCATGCTGTTTGCCCATGAGAGCCAGAAGGCCGTGCTCGACTATCTCTCCGGCCTTTCCGGTCATGGCGTTGCCAGCGTGCTGAATGACGGCCGGGAAGTGATCGGTCGCGAGGCATCCGGTGGCTTCATCCCGCTGTTCATGACGATGGGCCGCCTCTCTTCCTCGAACGGATTCTGCGCCGTCATCCGCGACATCACCCAATGGAAGCGGACGGAAGAGGAACTGCGCAACGCCAAACGTGCGGCCGAGACGGCGAATGCCCACAAGAGCGATTTTCTCGCCCGTGTCAGCCATGAGATTCGCACGCCCTTGAACGCGATCATCGGCTTTTCCGACATGATGGCCAGCGAGCATTTCGGCCCGATCGGCAATCCCCGCTACGTCGAATACGCAAATGACATCGGCCGCTCCGGCCGCCACGTGCTCGACATCGTCAACGACCTGCTCGACATCTCCAAGATCGAAGCCGGGGAGATGGATCTGGAATTCACCGCCGTCGAGATCAATGACGCGGTGTCCGAAGCCGTGTCGCTGGTGCAGCCGCAGGCCAACAGCCAGCGCGTGATCATCCGGACCTCGCTATCTGGTTCGGTGCCGAACGTGGTCGCCGACAACCGCTCGATCAAGCAGATCGCTCTCAACATCCTGTCGAACGCCATCCGCTTCACGCCGTCGGGCGGCCAGATCGTCGTCTCGACGGCCTACGAGGCCAATGGAAGCGTCGTCCTGCGCATCCGCGATACCGGCGTCGGCATGACCCGCACCGAGCTTGAGCAGGCGATGAAGCCTTTCCGGCAGGTGACCACGGGCGTGCGCAAGCGCGGCGACGGCACCGGCCTCGGCCTGCCGCTGACGAAGGCCATGGCGGAAGCGAACCGGGCGCAGTTCTCGATCAGTTCGACGCCGAACGAAGGCACCCTGGTGGAGATTTCCTTTCCATCGCAGCGCGTGCTGGCAAACTAGCGGCACACCCTGAAAGTTGGAAATGAAAGTAAAAAAAGAGGCAGCCAAGAAGCTGCCTCGATAAGTTGAATGCTAAACAGGTGCACGAGAAGCAGTGACGTCAGGTCCGTGCCGGCTTTGCTGCCGAGAACCAGCCCTCACGTCGGGTAACCTCAAGTTGAAGGCACCATGCGCTGCCATTTGTAAACAAAACCTTTCCGCATCATCCGCAAATTTTAAGCATTCGGGGCAAAGACCGAAGCTTTGGTTAATTCGGCAGGCCGGAAAGTCTTAACGGCTCAGTTCTGCAATTCGGGGAGGTTCGCGTAAAGGTCGAGCGCTTCGGGATTGGCAAGTGCCTCCTTGTTCTTGACCGGCCGGCCATGGACCACCTCGCGCACCGCGAGCTCGACGATCTTGCCCGACTTCGTGCGCGGGATGTCGGCGACCGCGATGATCTTTGCCGGCACATGGCGCGGCGAGGCACCAGTGCGGATCTTGGTCTTGATCGCTTTGACGAGATCCTCGGTCAGTTCCCTGCCCTTTGCCAAGCGCACGAACAGGACGACGCGAACATCGTCATCCCAGTCCTGGCCGATGCAGATCGCCTCGGCGATCTCGTCCATCTGCTCGACCTGATTGTAGATTTCCGCCGTGCCGATGCGCACGCCGCCCGGATTGAGCGTCGCGTCCGAACGGCCGTGAATGATGATGCCGCCATGCTCGGTCCATTCGGCGAAATCGCCGTGGCACCAGATATTGTCGAAGCGTTCGAAATAGGCCGCCTTGTATTTGGCGCCCGCCGGATCGTTCCAGAACATCACCGGCATCGAGGGAAACGCCTTGGTGCAGACGAGTTCCCCCTTCTCCCGGCGGACCGGCTGGCCGTCGTCGTTCCAGACATCGATGGCAAGGCCGAGACCCGGCCCCTGGATTTCGCCGCGCCAGACGGGTTTAAGCGGATTGCCGAGCACGAAACAGGACACGATATCCGTACCGCCGGAAATCGAGGCCAGCTGAATATCGGCCTTGATGCCTTCATAGACAAAGGAGAAACCCTCCGGCGACAATGGCGAGCCGGTTGATGTCATCAGCCGCAGCGACGAGAGATCGTGCGTTGATGCCGGCGTAAAGCCGCCCTTGCGCACCGCATCGATATATTTCGCCGAGGTGCCGAAGACGGCGAACTTCTCGTTGCTGGCATAGTCGAACAGCACGTTGCCGTCCGGATGGAAAGGCGAGCCGTCGAAGAGGCAGAGCGTGGCGCCCAGCGCCAGACCGGACACCAGCCAGTTCCACATCATCCAGCCGCAGGTGGTGAAGTAGAAAAGCCTCTCGCCCTCTCTCAGCCCGCAATGGAAGCGGTGCTCCTTCAGATGCTGCAGCAGCGTCCCGCCGGCCGAATGCACAATGCACTTCGGAACGCCGGTCGTGCCCGAGGAGAAGAGGATATAAAGCGGATGCGAGAAAGGCAGCGCCACGAATTCGAGCGGCTTTTCGGCGAAGGGCTCAATGAAAGCAGAGAGGGTCTTGCCGTTCCCGAGGGATGCTGCGACCCCGTCCGCATCGCCGGCATATGGAACGATCAGCACCGGCACGCCGAGTTTCTTCGAAACGGCCTGAACCTTGGCGGAGACATCCTGCAGCTTGCCGGCATACCAGTAGCCGTCGCAGGCGATGAACAGCTTGGGTTCGATCTGGCCGAAGCGATCGAGCACGCCCTGTTCGCCGAAATCGGGGGAACAGGACGACCAGATCGCGCCAATGGAGGCGGCAGCCAGCATCAGCGCGACGGTCTCGGGCATGTTGGGCATCATCGCTGCAACGCGATCACCCTTGCCGATGCCCGCGGTCTTCAAGGCCTGCTGCAGCCGCGACACGAGCGCCCGCAATTCATCAAAGGACATGCGCGATCGCGCCTTGTCTTCGCCCCGGAAGATCAGCGCGTCTCCGCTTCCCGTGTTCCGCAACAGGTTTTCGGCGAAATTGAGCGTCGCGTCGGGAAAGAACCGGGCTTCAAGCATGCGATCGCCGTGGATCAGCGCCCGCGAGCCCTTTTCGCCGATGACGCCGCAATGCTCCCAGACGGCCGTCCAGAAATCGCCGCGCTGGCTGATCGACCAGGCATGGAACGCGTCATAGTCGGCAAAGCTCTTCGAAAAGCGCTGTTCGCACCAAGCGATGAACGCCTTCATCGGCGTCTGGTCGATGAATTCGCGGGACGGTGTCCAAAGGGGACGTTCTGCTTGCATGCTTTCCTCCGCTACCCAGACCAGCCTCTATATCATGCTGCGACGCAAGATAAACTGGTCACGTACTTGATGACTTTGGTGGTTGCGACATTTTCCCGTTTTCAATCGTTTGATTTCTCCGCAGCGAAAGCCTATCGATCCGCTTCCAGACCATATGAAGGTGCGCCGCACGGCAATGAAGCAACACGTCGATCTCGCCAGCAGCAAAGCAGGGCTCCGCAGGCTGCTTCCATCGCGGGCGCTTGCCCGGTTGCTTGTCGGCGCGCTCGTGTTCGTCCTGCTGTTCAAGGTAGCCTTGCCGCTTTTCATTTCAACGGCCAGCGTCAAGCTCAACATGGAGCGGGCGCTTTCCTCCTGGACAGGGGCGCGCGCCGCCATTGCCGGGAATCCCGAAATCAGCTTCTGGCCGCACCCCGTCTTGACGCTGCACAGGGTCACCTTCGAAGGCGGCGATACAGCCTCTCCGGAACTGTTGGCGAAAGCCGACTCCATTGCCGCCGGGTTCGACCTCCTCGCCGCCCTGCGCGGCACGCCGGTCTTCTATGACTTCCGCCTGCTCAACCCCGTGCTCAAAATCGAGCGCCGGACGGACGGGAGCCTCAATTGGCGACGGGCCGGCTGGATGGCCGACGCCATCGCCCAAGCCTCGTCAACGGCGCTTTCTTCGGCCCGCAACATCCCGATCGGCGACATCGACATCGAAAACGGCACGCTCGAACTGATCGACCGTATGGCGGCCACTACCCATCGGGTGACCAATGTTTCCGGCTCGATCCAATGGCCGGCGCCGGCTGCGCGGATCAGTGCAGGTCTGTCGGCTCTGATGAATGGCGAGCGGGTCGAATGGTCCTTCGTCTGCGATGAGCCGATGATGCTCTTTTCAGGACGAGACAGTGCAATCCAGACCTCGTTCACAGCCGCGCCGCTGAGCTTCAGCTTCGACGGAACCGGCAACGCCTTCACGCATCCCTTCGCCTCCGGGCAACTGCAGTTGACGGCGGCTTCCCTCCCCACATTGATGAATTGGTCTCGCGGGGCGACACCGCTGCCGTCATCGACGGGAACCACCTCCATCGACACCAGCATGACAGTGTCCGCCGAGACGTTGAAGATGGACAATCTCTCCCTCGCGCTGAACGGATCCAGTGCGACGGGTGTTCTGGATGTGGCGTGGCGCAAGCAGCACAGCCCGCGGATCGATGGCACGCTTGCCTTCGAGCGGCTCGACCTGACGTCGCTTCCCGCCTTGCTCCTGCCGATGCAGCCGGCATCCGCCCCTTCCGGGGCGCCGGACATGTCGTTTCTCAGTCTTATCAATCTCGATCTGCGGCTTTCGGCCCAGGAGGCAAGCTACGGCACGGTCACACTTACCGATATCGCCGCCGGCGTGATAATCAACAACGACCGGGCGTCCCTCGATATCGGCGACGCCACCTATTCCGACGGCTCGCTCAGCGGCCGCATCGATCTTGCGAAAGACGGCGCCACTGGCGGCCGGCTGCAGTTTTCTCTGAAGAATGCCAATCTCGCCCCTGTCGTTGCGAGCCTCGGCCTGCAAGGATCGCTGCCGCTGGGGCGGGGCGCGGTGAGCGTCGACCTTGCAACCACCGAACCGCTGTCGACGAGAACAATGAACAGCGTTTCCGGCGAAATCCGCTATTCCGCAATCGACGGCGTGTTGACGAACTTCAACGGACCTGAATTCGAACGGCTTGCGGCGGAGGACAGTTTCTTCAACATCAGCCAGGCCGGCGGCGGTTCCTTTGCCTTTGCTACCGTAGACATAATTGCAAAGCTGCACGGAGGCGTTGCCGAACTGACGAAGGCGGATATTCGCGGCGAAGGCCGAACCCTGTCGCTTGCGGGGTTCATTCCCTACCGCAGCGGCAGTCTGGGACTGGCCGGCGCCGTTCGACCCGATGATACCGCGACACCGCCGGTTCGCTTCTTTGTCGGCGGTTCCTGGCCAAATGCAATCATCTCACCGCTCACGACGATCCCTGCCCTTCAACGGTCCATCACATCGACATTGCCACAGGGTCTTCGAAAATAAGCGCCGAATCAGCCAACTGGAGATGTCCGTGCTGCGTTTTCCTGCCGCCACGCGAGAGAGAGCGCGACTGAGGGCTCGCGGACATCACAGGGCAAAGGCGGTCTGCTCGTCCTTGACCCGCTGGATTTCACGACGCCGCGAGACGACGGAAGCGATGAGCACGCCCATGGCGACAATGCCGATCAAGATGGTGCAAACCGCGTTGATCTCCGGTGTCACACCCAATCGCACCTGGCTATATATCTTCATCGGCAGCGTGGTGGCTCCCGGGCCGGAGGTGAAGTTCGAGATCACCAGATCATCCAGCGACAGCGTGAAAGCGAGAACCCAGCCGGAAAAGACGGCCGGCGCGATGACCGGCAGGGTCACCTGCAGGAAGGTCGCGACCGGGGTCGCGCCGAGATCCATCGCGGCTTCCTCGATCGACCGGTCGAAGCTCAGCAGGCGGGACTGCACGACGACGGCGACGAAGCACATGGTGAAGGTGATGTGCGCCAGCGTCAGCGTCCAGAAACCGCGATCGAGGCCAATGGCGACGAACAAGAGCAGCATTGACAGGCCCGTGATGACCTCCGGCATGACGAGCGGCGCGTAGATCATGCCGGAGAACAGCATGCGGCCACGAAACCGCGTGTAGCGCGTCATGGCAAGGGCGGCGAGCGTGCCGAGCACCGTTGCGACGGTCGCCGAAATCAGGCCGACCCGCACCGTCACCCAGGCTGCATCGAGCAGTGCCTGATTATGAAGGAGCTGCGCATACCACTTGGTCGAGAACCCCGCCCAGACGGTCACCAGTTTCGATTCGTTGAACGAGAAGATGACGAGGAGCACAATCGGCAAATAAAGGAAGGCGAAGCCGAAAACGATCGAGGCGATGTTGAAGCGTGACCACTTGACCATGATTACTTGCCCTCGCCGTCTGCCTTGGCCTGCGCGTGCTGGAAGAACATGATCGGTACCACGAGGATGAGAAGCAGGATCGTTGCCACCGCTGCGGAAACCGGCCAGTCACGATTGGCGTTGAACTCGTTCCAGAGCGTCTTGCCAATCATCAGCGTCTCCGACCCGCCAAGCAGGTCCGGGATGACGAACTCACCGACCGCCGGGATGAAGACCAGCATGCAGCCGGCGATCACGCCGGGCAAGGAAAGCGGGAACGTCACGCGCCAAAAGGCGCGGATCGGCGTGCAGCCGAGGTCCAGTGCCGCTTCCGTCAGGCTGTGATCCATCTTTTCCAACGATGAATAGATCGGCAGCACCATGAAAGGGAGGTACGAATAGACGATGCCGATATAGATCGCCCAGTTGGTATTGAGGATAATCAGTGGCTCGTCGATAACGCCGAGGGTCAACAGCAGCTGATTCAGCAGGCCTTCCGGCTTCAAAATCGCAATCCAGGCATAAACGCGGATCAGGAAGCTCGTCCAGAACGGCAGGATTACCAGCATCAGCAGCGTCGGGCGAACCGTGGTCGGCGCCTTTGCCATGCCGTAGGCGATGGGATAGGCGATCAGCAATGTCGCAATGGTCGAGACGACGGCAATTTTCAGGCTGGAAACATAGGCATTGGTGTAGAGCGCATCGCCAGCAAGAAACACATAGTTGGCGACCGACAGCTCGCCGAGCTTGTCGGCGATGCCCGAGATGCCATCCGCCAGATTGAAGACGGGCAGATAAGGCGGCATCGCGATGGCGGTTTCCGACAGCGATATTCTGAGAACGATGAAGAAGGGCGCAAGGAAGAAGATCGTCAGCCAGGCATACGGGATGATGATCACCAGCCGGTTGAAGATTGCCGATCCGAATTTTGACATGGCCTCAATCCTTCAGCAAGACGCCGGCGTTCTCGTCGAAGGAAACCCAGACCTGCTGGTCATAGCCCAGCGGATCCTCGACAGCGCGCACCGCGTTCATCGACGACGCCTTGATCACCTTGCCGTCCTTCAGGCGCACATGAAAAATCGTCATGTCGCCCAGGTAGCCGATGTCCCAGATCTCGCCCTCGGCCGCATTCAAGGGTGCGCAGGCCGGCTTATCGCGGCCGACGCGGATCTTCTCGGGCCGAATGGCCAGTCCTGCCTTTGTGCCAGCAGCCGGCGGTTCCGACGAAGCCACGCGCACTGAAAACCCTGCTTCCGTCGCGATATCGACCGTCCCGTTTCCGGCAGACGTGACGGTGCCGTCGAAAATGTTCACGTCACCGATAAAGTCGGCGACAAAACGGGAGTTCGGTGCCTCGTAGATTTCCGGAGGCGTCGCCACCTGGATGACCTTGCCATGCGCCATGACAGCGATGCGGTCGGCCATGGTCATTGCCTCTTCCTGGTCGTGGGTGACGACGACGAAGGTCAGGCCGAGTTGCTGCTGCAGGTCCATGAGTTCGAACTGGGTCTCCTCGCGCAGCTTCTTGTCGAGCGCGCCCAGCGGCTCGTCGAGCAGCAGCACCTTCGGCCGTTTGGCGAGCGACCGGGCCAGCGCCACACGCTGGCGCTGGCCGCCCGACAACTGATGCGGTTTGCGCTTGGCGAACTTGTCGAGCTTGACGAGCCTCAGCATCTGGTCGACGCGCTCGGCGATCTGCGGCTTCGGCATGCCGTCCTGCTTCAGGCCAAAGGCGATGTTGTTCTCGACCGTCATATGCGGAAACAGGGCATAGGACTGGAACATCATGTTCACCGGTCGCCGATAGGGCGGGATACCGGCCAGGCTCTGTCCGTCGAGCACGATTTCGCCGGATGTCGGCTGCTCGAAGCCCGCGAGCATGCGAAGCAGCGTGGACTTGCCGCAACCGGAGGCACCAAGCAGCGCGAAGAATTCACGGGGGTAGATATTGAGCGACAGATTGTCGACGGCGACGAAATCGCCGAATTTCTTGGTGACGTTCTTCACAGCAATGAATGGCACGGCGGTGGCATCGGCCCAAGGGGCGAAGGAGCGCCGGATACTGCCAAGTGACTTCATCATCTATCCCCGAATGATGTGCAAACAGCGCGGCCATGTTTGGTCCGTGCCCCATACGGAAATTGCCCGGATTTGATGTCCGGGCAATTCTCTTCGACTTACTGGCCGGTGACCACTTTGGTCCACATGCGCGTCAACACGCGCTGCGATTTGGCGTCGAAGGGTGTGGTTGTGAAAAGCTTCTTCATCACATCTGCCGGCGGATAGATCGCGGTGTCCTCAATCACTTCCTTGCTGATGAACTGCTGCGATGCCTTGTTGCCGTTGGCGTAGAAGACGAAATCGCTCGCCTTGGCGATGACTTCCGGCCTCATGATGTAGTTCAGGAATTCATGCGCTTCGGCCACATGCGGCGCATCAGCGGGAATGGCCATCACGTCAAACCACATCTGCGCGCCCGTTGGCGGGATCGAGTAATCCACGGTGACGCCAGCCTTGGCCTCGGCGGCACGGTCGCGCGCCTGGAAAATGTCGCCAGAATAGCCGAGCGCAAGGCAGATATCGCCGTTCGCCAGCGCATTGATATATTCGGAGGAATGGAACTTGCGGATAAAGGGACGAACCTTCAGCAAAAGCTCTTCCGCCTTGGCCAGATCGTCCGCTTCGTGGCTGTCGGGGTTGAGGCCGAGATAGGCAAGCACGCTCGGCACCACATCGGTCGGAGAATCGAGGAGATGGATGCCGCAATCCTTGAACTTGGCGGCGATCTCGGGATTGAACAGGACATCCCAGGTCGGTTTCTCGTCCGTGCCGAGGATCTGCTTCACCTTTTCGACATTGTAACCGATGCCGGTCGTGCCCCACATGTAGTCGATGGCATATTCGTTGCCTGGATCGTAGGTGGCGACGCGCGTAGTGATCTCATCCCACATATTGGACAGGTTGGGCAGCTTCGACTTGTCGAGCTTCTGGAACACGCCGGCTGCGATCTGGCGCTGCAGGAAGGTTGCCGTCGGCACGACGACATCATAGCCGGTGCCGCCGGCGAGCAGCTTGGTCTCGAGGATCTCGTTGGAATCGAAGACGTCGTAGACGACCTTGATGCCGGTTTCCTTGGTGAAATCTTCCAGAATGCTGGCGTCGATATAATCGGACCAGTTGTAGACGTTGACGACGCGCTCCTGCGCGGTCGCAACCGACGCGGATCCGACAAGGATCAGCGCAGCAAAGGCAGTGGTAATCTTGCGCGACATGGAATTCCCCTTTTTTATCGAGCTTCCGTCAGCCGCGCCATCGCCGCGCGTCAAACGACCGAGCCCGTATGCGTCTGGAAGTTAGGCATGTTTTCGGGCAACCACAAGCGCTTTTACGTGATCGCGAACACCGGAGTCCCGCTCCTACCAATTTTAGCAGTGGCTACAAAAATCTGAATCTTTTCAATGCCAGTAAAGGCCGCCCCATCATCCTGCCAGCGACTGAGCAGAGGCGGCTATTGAAAGTCGAAGGCGCTGAAGCCGGTCACCATCTCATCAAGCCCGAGCGGTCGCGTGACCGGCGGCTCGGCCCGCGCAAGACAGCCCTGCCGCTCGCAAAGCCTGCAGGCGGTGCCGCCGGCAACGGTGGCGATCGGCACCTCGCCGTAGACGGTTTCCGGGGCATGAGCGGCATCGCAGCCGATCAGGATTGCCGTGCGCCGAATGCGCTCCTGAAAGTTTGCAACGGGACCGTCGATCGTCCGGGCAAGCACCAGGAACTCTCCGCCTCCAAAAATTTCCACGCGGTCCGCCAAAATCTGGCCGGCCTGATTAAACGTCGCGTGAATGTTGAGCTTCGGACAGTTGCCACCGAACCGCGCCTGCGGAAAACCTTGAGCACCGGCCTTGCGCAGGCGATGTCCGGCATGGTCGATCTCCATCAGGAAGAACGGTACGGCCGAAAGGCCTGGGCGCTGAAGCGTCACCAGCCGGTTCGCTGCCTGCTCGAACGAGACACGAAAACGGGCGCTCAAGACATCGAGATCGTATTTGGCCCTGAGCGCCGCCGAGTAAAACGCGCCATAGGGCATCATGATGGCGTGCGCGGCATAACGCGCGAGTTCGAAACGGCCGATACGCCGCGCCTCACTCGTCGAAAATGCCAGTTGATCGAGATCGGCTGCAATCGCTTCCGGAAAGGCGATCTGCGCCGCTTCCATCGCGATCTCCCGCAACTGGTCCTGCAGGGACAATCGTTCCGACAGGAACAACCGCATCGAGTGCCGATCGAAACGGCGACGCAGATCGGGCATGACATGCACCGGCAAGGCGCGGACGCTCAGGCCATGTTCCCTGCGCAGCCAGTCCTTCAGAGCTCCGGCAGAATCTTCGGTGGCCGTTAGCTGCGCATGCAATGCCTCGGCGGCCTCGTCGATCCTCGCGAAATAATGCGGACGATTTTCGAAGACCTCGCGCACCTCGTCCATTGGCAGGCGCGCGTCGGACAGGGCGGCCATGTGCCCCTGGCCCGACAGGAGACCGCTCAGATCCTTCAACCGCGAGGATTGCTCACGATAGGCACGATAGAGCTTGAGGATGCCGGTGGCTGCATTGGGCGCCGCTTCGGCCACCTCGATCAGTTCCTGATCCCCCGGCAACTCGCCGGCGAGCAGCGGGTCGGCGAACATCTCGCGCAATTGCGCCACGCTGCCGGACGCCTCCCCCTGCAGCTCGTCCAGATCGACCTTGTAGACGGAAGCAAGTTTCAGGAGCAGTTGCACCGTGAGCGGCCGCTGATTGCGTTCGATCAGATTGAGATAGGACGGCGAGATTCCGAGCGCCTCGGCCATCGCCGTCTGGGTCAGGGAGAGGCCATTGCGAATGCGCCGCACGCGGGCGCCGGCGAAAATCTTGTTCTCAGCCATTTGTCATGCCTTTTACAACGTCTCGCCAAAATTCGAGATTTACATATTTTACAAAGTTACAGAAGCCGCCTGTAAAACACAAGACATGATAACCCTTTTCACAGACGCATAAATCGCTTTGTTATGGCGACTTTGTGCAGCGCACTGTAAATCTACTTACATCAAATTCGCACACAAAGCGGGCATTGGACCAAAGTCGAACACCGCTCGAAAAATCGCAGGAGGACCAATATGACTGATTTTTACAATCTCGTTCCCGGTGCACCTCAGGGCCGTTTCGACGGTATCGATCGCCCCTACACCGCCGAGGACGTCAAGCGTCTGCGCGGCTCCGTTCAGATCAAGCATACGCTGGCTGAAATGGGCGCGAACCGTTTGTGGCAGCTCATCCATGAGGAAGATTTCGTCAATGCGCTGGGTGCGCTCTCCGGCAATCAAGCCATGCAGATGGTTCGCGCCGGCCTGAAGGCGATCTATCTCTCCGGCTGGCAGGTTGCGGCCGACGCCAATACGGCGTCCGCCATGTACCCCGACCAGTCGCTCTATCCGGCCAACGCTGCTCCCGAGCTTGCCAAGCGCATCAACCGGACACTCCAGCGTGCCGACCAGATCGAAACCTCGGAAGGCAAGGGCCTTTCCGTCGATACCTGGTTTGCGCCGATCGTTGCCGATGCGGAAGCCGGCTTCGGCGGTCCGCTCAATGCCTTCGAGATCATGAAGGCCTTCATCGAGGCGGGTGCCGCCGGTGTCCACTACGAGGATCAGTTGGCCTCGGAAAAGAAGTGCGGCCATCTCGGCGGCAAGGTCCTGATCCCGACGGCCGCCCACATCCGCAACCTCAACGCCGCGCGGCTCGCCGCCGACGTCATGGGGACGCCGACGCTGGTCATCGCCCGCACGGACGCGGAAGCGGCCAAGCTTCTGACCTCCGACATCGACGAGCGCGACCAGCCCTTCGTCGATTATGACGCAGGCCGCACCGTCGAGGGCTTCTATCACGTCAGGAACGGCATCGAGCCCTGCATCGCCCGCGCCATCGCCTACGCGCCGAACTGCGACCTGATCTGGTGCGAGACCTCGAAGCCGGATCTCGAGCAGGCCCGCAAATTCGCCGAGGGTGTGCACAAGGCGCATCCGGGAAAGCTGCTTGCCTATAACTGCTCGCCGTCGTTCAACTGGAAGAAGAACCTCGACGATGCGACTATCGCCAAGTTCCAGCGCGAACTGGGTGCGATGGGTTACAAGTTCCAGTTCATCACGCTCGCCGGCTTCCATCAGTTGAACTTCGGCATGTTCGAGCTCGCCCGGGGCTACAAGGATCGCCAGATGGCCGCCTATTCGGAGCTGCAGGAGGCGGAATTCGCCGCCGAGGTCAACGGCTACACGGCGACCAAGCACCAGCGCGAAGTCGGCACCGGTTATTTCGACGCCGTGTCGATGGCCATCACCGGCGGCAAGTCTTCGACCACCGCCATGCATGAATCAACCGAACACGACCAGTTCCGCCCAGCGGCCGAGTAACACCAATTCCCCTTCCCCAGGCTTGGTTTGGGGAGGGGCTACAAGGCAGCCATCAAGAACCCCATCAGAGGAGAAATGCCATGACAGTCCAGACACGCGTCAAAGAACGGGCCGAAGAGCAGTCGTCGGCCATGACACCGGAACAACAGGCGATGATCCGCATGGTCGCCAACGACCTGCACCGCCTCAACCAGGCCGTCATGAAGGCGGTGGACGCCGGCGTCTCCGTCGAGCTCGTCCGCTCGGCCCGGCATCACGGCGGCGAGGGCAACTGGGGCGACCTGTTGATCCCGGTGATTGTCACGCAGGGTCGCGGCTGAGCGATGGCCATCAGCACGAAAAACCCCGGCGGGAGCGATCCTGCCGGGGTTTTGCTCTTGATGGTCCGGCCCGTATCCCAAACGAGCTAGAAACTCCGGCTCGGCCTTTTTCCGGCGAAGAGATCGGCATGGCTTTTCACCAACCGATATAGGCGTTCTGACACCGTGCGGATCTCGCGGCGATGGCGGTCCTCGCTGTTGGTGACGATCCATTGTCCGTGGCGAAGCTGCTTCAATTCCTCGCCGGCCCTCTCGAGACCGGGATCGAGGTCGCCGACGAAACAGGGCAGGACAGCCTGCCCGGCGCCAGCTCGCGCCAGGTCGAGCAAGGAGCGCGGCCGGCTGACGATCACCGCTATCGATGCCGCCGCGTGTTCATGTGGCCAGCGCAGATAGGGCGAGACCGCATCGTCCTCCGACACGGCAAGCCAGGCCGAGGCCAGTCCATCGAGCGCATTGCGCTGGCGGTAGGCGGCATAAGCGACCTCGCCGATGTGACGGCTCGTGAGGTTCGGCTCTTGCGGCATGACCGCTCTGACGCCGACGTCGCTTTCCCGGTGCGCAAGCGTCGCGCGCCGTTCGGAGACGGACATGTCGAGACGGAAACCGTCCCGTTCGCTCCAGATGGCCTGGATGTTCTCGCAGACCAGCCAGGTCACCCAGGTTCCGGCCATCAGCCGCACGACCGCCGAGCCATGCGCCTCCTGCCGCCAGTTTTCCACCCTTCGCACGACGGCATCCATGGCCTGCAGCTGCTCGAACAGCGCCTGCCCATCTGCCGTCAATCGATAACCCGTCTGGCTGCGCAGGAAGAGTTGCCGGCCGATCGTCTGCTCGAGATCGAGCACGCGGCGGCCGACCGTCGCAGGGCTGACGCCGCTCGCCTGCGCGGCGCCGGTCAACCCGCCATGGCGAGCGACGGCCAAAAATGTCTGATAGGCGTCCCAGCTGATGTCTTTCATAATTGAAAGACATACATGATATTCTGGCGTTTATAAAACAATTTTCGAAGCCTAGATTGAACCCGTAACCAAGTGGCCAAGGGCCGCACGGGTCCCAATCGAAGGAACGCTGCACGCTGGACGAGGTCCTGCGGCGGCTTCCTGTTGTCTCAAGGAAACGTCCAATGCCTGAAATGATAGGAATAGTTCTGCTGACCGAGATGTTGTCAAAAGACGGACGCAGGCGACATGAGTTTGAGGAATTGCGCAACCAGAGCCGACTGCGAGGTCGGTTCGCGGCCGCAGTCCACAGATTTCGCCGGCGCTGGTCGCAGTGATGCGGCAAAGGCCCGGTCGGTGCCTCTTCGGGGTCGGCGGGGTCTTTTTCCGTCTCTTTAGGGCAGAGCCGCTCAGGCGGCGCGATTGGCCTGGCGCTGGACGTTCTCCCGTTCCAGGCTGAACTGCTCCACCAGCGTCATGAGCATATCTGCCTCGTCTGCCAGTTCCCGGCTGGCATTGGTCGTGTCGGCGACCATCGAGGCATTCTGCTGGGTCATCTGGTCCATCTGGTTGACCGACCCGTTGACTTCCTGCAGGGCAGATGACTGGTCCGTGCTGGCCGTGGCGATCATTTCGACATGCTGGCTGATGGCGACGATCTGCTTGCTGATCGAGGCGAGCACGGCGCCCGTCTCCTGCACCAGCCCAGAGCCGGTGCTGACTTCGCTGGTCGACTTGTCGATCAGCATCTTGATCTCCTTGGCGGCATCGGCAGAGCGCTGCGCCAGTTCGCGCACTTCCTGCGCAACAACAGCAAAGCCCTTGCCAGCATCGCCTGCCCGTGCCGCCTCGATGCCGGCGTTCAGCGCCAAGAGGTTGGTCTGGAAGGCGATGTCATCGATGACCTCGATAATCTGTTCGATCTGGTGCGAGGCATCCTCGATCCGGCCCATCGCGGCGATAGCGTTGGCGACGACGCCGGCCGAACTGTCGGCACTCTTCTTTGTTTCGGCGACGGCGCGGTTGGTCTCCTGCGCCCGTCCGGACGAGGACTTGACGGTGACCGTGATTTCCTCGACGGCGGCTGCCGTTTCCTCCAGAGACACCGCCTGCGCTTCGGTGCGCTTGGAAAGCGCGTCAGCAGACGACAGCATTTGGCTGCCGTTGCGCTGGATCGCCCGGGCATGGTCGCGGATATGGGAAAGCGTTTCCCGCAGTCGGGTGACCGAGCCGTTGAAGTCGGTGCGCACCTGTTCGAGACGGCCGGTGAAGGGTGTATCGATCTGCTGCGTGAGGTCTCCCTGCGCCAAACGGCCGAGGCCGGCTGCGATAGCGTTCACCGCAAAATCGATCTCGCGGTCCATCTCGCGCTTTTCAAGGTCACGGCGCGAACGCTCCTCGTCCGTTTCAAGGCGGCGATTTTCGCTTTCGATTTCCATGCTTAGCTTCGACAGCGCATTTTCGCGGAAGACGGCGAGTGCGCGGGCAATGCCGCCAAACTCGTTCTTCTTGTCGAGATAAGGAACGGAAACATCCAGGTTACCCGAAGAAATGGCCTCGACCGAACCTGTCAATATGCCAAGCGGCCGGATCGATGCACGGATCGCCGCGTAGGCAAGCATCCCGACGACGATCATCACGCCGCTGCCAATCGCGAGGATCAGGTACTGGAGATAGTTGATCTTGCTGAAATAGACTTCCGTCGGAATACCGATGAACAACATGCCGACATTGGCGCCGGCAACGTTTTTCACCGGGAAATATCCGGTGATATAGTCGCGTCCGAACAGCACCGCCGGCCCGTAATAGGCCTCGCCCTTGGCCAGGGACGCCTGTGCTGGATGGTCGGCGGCAAGCTTCGTTCCGACGGCGCGATCGCCGTTTTCCTTCTTTACGTTCGTCGAAATGCGGACGTAATCGCTGCCCTGCTTCTCGAAGATCGTAGCCACCCCGCCGATCGTCTGGGCGGTGCGGTCAACGAGATCGTGATCGGGAAGCGCAGCCATCTTGTTTTCTGTCACGCTGATAAGGATTCCATCCTTCACCCCGATCGCCGCGTCCGGCACCTTCATGCCGTAGAGCACAGCCATCGCGCGACTTGCGTCGCGGGCGTCCATGGTTGCGTCCGCCATCACGTAGCTGCGCAAATTGTAGTGCATCACTCCGGCAATCGTCGCGGTGCTGAGGAAGATCAGCCCCAGCGTGATGGCGACCAGCTGGGATACGACTGAGGACTTGAAAAACCGGAGCATCGCATGGCCTTCAGAGTTGAGAAATTTCTAATACTCTTAAATTGAAAGCCTTAAAAAATGGTGAGAAATCCCGCAAATCCGGGCTTTCCCAGGAATATGACGAGCATTTCCGAAACTAAAATGCCCGACCGCGAGGCCGGGCACCGGAATATCGTTCGGCTCCGCTCAGGCGGCGCGGCCGACCTGCCGAGTGGTAATTGCCGGCTCCAGGCGGAACTGTTCGACGAGCATCATCAGCGTGTCGGCCTGGTTGGCGAGTTGTCGGCTGGCACCGGTTGCCTGCTCGACCATGTTGGCGTTCTGCTGGGTCATCTGGTCCATCTGGTTGACCGAGCCGTTCACCTCGTGGAGCGCCGCCGCCTGGTCGCGGCTTGCGGTCGCGATCATCTCGACATGGCTGCTGACCGAGACGATCTGCTGGCTGATCGAGGCCAGCACCGCACCGGTCTCCTGGACAAGTTGCGACCCGGAATTCACTTCGGCGGTCGACTTGTTGATCAGATCCTTGATCTCGCGGGCGGCTCCCGCCGAGCGTTGGGCGAGTTCGCGAACCTCCTGGGCAACCACTGCGAAGCCCTTGCCGGCATCGCCGGCGCGCGCGGCCTCGATGCCGGCATTCAGCGCCAGCAGGTTGGTCTGGAAGGCAATTTCATCGATGACTTCGATGATCTGCTCGATCTGGCGCGAGGCGTCCTCGATGCGCCCCATGGCAGCAATCGCGTTGCTGACGACGACCGCCGAGCTGTCGGCGCTCTTCTTCGTGTGCGTCACGGCGACATTGGCCTCATGCGCCCGTTCAGCCGACGAGCGGACCGTAACGGTGATCTGGTCGACGGCGGCCGCCGTTTCCTCCAGCGAGGCCGCCTGCGCTTCGGTGCGCTTCGATAGCGAGTCGGCAGAGGCATGCATGTCGTTGCCACTGCGCTGGATCAGTATCGCGTTGTCGCGGATCTGCACGAGCGTGTCCTGCAGGCGGATCAGCGAGCCGTTGAAATCCATGCGCAGCTGCTCGAGCCGGCCGGTGAACGGCGTGTCGATCTGCTGGGAGAGATCGCCCTGCGCCAGGCGGCCGAGACCGGCCGCAAGCTGGCTGACGGCGAAATCGATCTGGCTGTCGAGCGCCTGTTTTTCTGCATCGTTGCGCCGGCGCTCGGCTTCCGCATGGGCGCGCTGCTCTTCGCTCTCGGCCTCGATGCGGACTTTCGACAGCGCGTTTTCCTTGAAGACGCCAAGCGCGCGCGCCATGTCGCCAATCTCGTCGCGGCGGGCACCGCCGTCGATCGACGTGTCGAGCGCGCCATCGGCAAGCCGGCGCATGGCCGCGGTGATCTGGCCGATCGGCCCCTTCAACGTCAGGACCAGCGCCCCGCCGGCCAGAAGCGCAATCAGGATACCGACGACAGTTGCGAAAACGGAAACCTGGTTTGCCTTGTCGCGTTCAACCGATGCCGTTGTCTTCTGGCCTTCGGCAAAGGCAGTGAGCTGGCTCCAGATATCATCGATCTCGGCGGCGGCGGCGGCGAACTCCGCCTGGCGGGCGGCGCTGCTGTCGACGAGGGCGGCGCTGTCTGCTTCCATCTTTTCCGTCACCGGCTTCACAGCCTTCACGAGATTGTTGAAGAAGGGCAGGTCGCCAGCCGACTGGGCCAGACTCTGGATTTCCTGGTTCATGAGACGGAATTCGCGCATCAGCCGCTCGCGACCTTCGGGTTGGGTCTTTTCGAGAAAGCTGGCTGCCGCGATACGGATCGTATAGACGGAGTTGACTATTGCCCGGGTGCCTGAGAGCACGGAGTTCGCCTTCACAAGCGCCGCATCGAGCTTGCCGAAGGTCGCTGTCGCTTCACGCATCTTCACGCCTGCGGCGGTATGAAGCTGGATGCTCGTCTGGCGGAAGCGCGCCATCAGCTTGCCGATCGCGGCCGCCGTTTCGTCGCTCTTGTCACCGCCGTCCACCAGCGCCTTGATCTCACCGATCGTCTTCTTGAACGTTTCTGCAACCGCCTTCTGGTTTTGCGGCAGGCCGGAGCTGATCTTGCGCAGGACCTTGGTCATGGCGCCGTAAGAATCGGCTGCCACCTTGATCTTGTCCTCGGCGTTGGCCGCCTTTCCGAAATTCGAGTTAAAAGCGACCAGTGTATCGCTGGATGAGGTCAGGCGCTCGGCCTCACGCAATAGCGACTTGGCGGCCTCCTCGTCTTGGCGAACGTTCTGCTCCATGGTCGTCGCCTCGTCGAGGATCTTCATCTGAGCGGCGAGCAGGAGCCGAAGGCTTCCATTGATGGACTGGCGCAGCGCCACTTCCTGTTCGTAGAGCTTCCACAAGCCGTCGACTCGCTCGCCGATCGTCGCACTACCGTTCAACGCCTGCTGGAGCTGGCTACACCCTTCTTCGTCGTCGACCTGCCTTAGTGTCTCTTCGAGAACCGCGCGCTGGGCTGTGATTTTCTCGAACACCGCCTGGCGGGAATCCTCGGTCGTGTTCTGAAGGAAGGCATTCATGCCGGCATAGACATCCTTGAAGCCGCTCAGCGACTGCAGGACGCTGTTGGAGATTTCCATCCGCCCCTGCAGCAACCCTGACGCATAGAGGCCGGTGATACCGACAGCGCAGATGCTGACGACGAAGGGCAGGATGAACAGGAGCACCTTGGTCTGGATTTTGAAGCGGGCAAGAATCTTGTCGATGAACATGGACGCACCTTGGCTCGCAGCCTGCAACCGCCCTCCACAAGCTCGACGAGCTTTCCCGGTGCGCCAAACAAGCTGATGATTTGACTTGAAAAGCATACGGCGTGACGCCGCCAGCCTGCCAGGCATTCATTGCATGACCCGCGCATCCTCATAGGCGAGATCACGGCAGACTCCGTTGTGTCGCATTCTTCAACGGCAAGAATTAATATTTGAATAAATACGATTTATTTCGTTTCATTGGCGCCAAAGCGACACGTCCGCTTAGGTCCGGCGGCACCGGGGAGGTCTGGGCGTAGACCATCGCGTCCGGGGCGGGCTACTCGTAACTGCGCTCTTAAAACCTGGTTTCAGAAGGACCAGAATGAGGGAAGCGCCGAGAGTGCAGTGAGAGCACCGAGTGCAATGACGGCCACGCGGATCAGCATGGCCTTTCGCGTCTTGCCTTCCTCGGCTTTCGCAATAGCAATTGCGCGAGCTGCGGAACGGCTGCGATACTGGTTCATGGCATTGTGTCCTTTCGAAACCAAAGCAACGATAGACTCGGATGATCCGAACCGCCAGCCCGCTTCTTGTTGCAACGGGACACGAAAGAGAAAAAATGTCACTTTTCGGACCCATTCTCCGAAACGCCATCGCTTTCAGTCCGCGGGCCGTCGTGCCAGCTCGCGAAACAGGTTCCGCCAGATATCTTAACAATGGCTGAAGTGAGCGAGGCCTTTTTGCGGTTGGTTACGCAACCTGCCCCGCGGAAAAACCCGACGCCCACGCCCACTGGAAGTTATAGCCGCCAAGCCAACCCGTGACGTCGACACATTCGCCGACGAAATAAAGGCCAGGCACCTCGCGCGCCTGCATCGTGCGGGAATCGAGCGCCTTCGTGTCTACCCCGCCCAGCGTTACTTCCGCGGTGCGATAGCCTTCCGAGCCGGCCGGCGTGATGGTCCAATCCTTGATGCCCGCACAGAAACTGTCGATCACCTTGTCGGAGAGGTCGGCAAGCGACCGGTTGATCAGGCCGGCGGTCTCGGCAAAGAACTGCGCCAGGCGCTTTGGCAGATGTTCGCCAAGCGCCGTCTGCAGGGCCTGCCGGCCATTGTCGCGGCGCGCAGCCTTGAGCAGCGCTGCGATATCGACACGCGGCAACAGGCCGAGCCGGATGTCGCCGCCCTCGCGCCAATAGGAGGAAATCTGCAGGACGGCCGGGCCGCTCAGGCCGCGGTGGGTGATCAGAACAGCCTCCTCGAACACCGTCTTGCCGGAACGCGCCTCAGCGTCAACGGCAACGCCCGCAAGCGCACTCAGGCTTTCCAGTTGCGCCGGATCCAGCGTCAGCGGCACCAGCGCCGGGCGGGTTTCGACGAGAGGCAGGCTGAACTGCTCGGCAATCCTGTAGGCGAAGCCCGTCGCTCCCATTTTCGGGATCGATTTGCCACCACTGGCAATGACCAGCGCAGAGCCATCGATCATGCCGTCCGCTGTCGCCACGCGGAAACCGGAAGGCGTCTTGTCAACGGACTGAACCTGCACCCCCAACCGCAAGACGGCTCGGGCTTCCTTCATTTCCGACAGCAGCATCCGGATGATGTCCTTTGCGCTGTCGTCGCAGAAGAGCTGGCCAAGCGTCTTTTCGTGCCAGGCGATTCCGTGGCGTTCGACCAGCGTGATGAAGTCCTGCGGCGTGTAGCGTGCCAGCGCCGACTTGCAGAAATGCGGATTGGCCGAGAGAAAGCTCTTCGGGCCCGCGTGAATATTGGTGAAGTTGCAGCGCCCGCCGCCCGAGATGCGGATCTTTTCACCCGGCGCCCTGGCGTGGTCGATCACCAGCACCCGGCGGCCGCGCTTGCCCGCTTCGATCGCCGCCATCATGCCGGCAGCACCCGCGCCGATTATCACCACGTCATATTGTTCAGCCAAGGCATCCGGTCCTGTTTCGCCTTCCTTTTCCGGGCGGCGGCTTGAAAGTCAATCGCTGGGTTCCATGGCGTTCACAAATACAGCTTGTGCGTGACGGCAAGTCCCGGTTTTCACCCTAGCCAATTACCAAACTCCGGCTATGATGGCCCACCCGAACCCAAAACCGGTGATTTATGCCTGCCAGAAGAAGCATTGCCCAACACGCATCAAAGACCAGCAAGACTTCAAAAATTCCCCCCGCATTGCAGTCCGCCCGAGGTGTCAAGACCTGGAAGGAAGCCGCAGACTGGCTAAAAATCCGCGGTATCGAGGATATCGAGTGCATCACGCCCGACATTGCCGGTGTTCCGCGCGGCAAGATGATGCCGTCTTCGAAATTCACCTCCAACACGTCGCTCGCCCTGCCCTCGGCGATCTATCGTCATACGATTTCCGGCGAGTACCCCGAGGAGACCGGCAACTTCCGTTATGATTCCCGTGACAGCGACATCAAGCTGGTGCCGGACCTTTCGACCTTGTCAGTCGTTCCATGGGAAACGGATCCGACGGCACAGGTCATCTGCGACATTGCCGGGTCGAAGGGCGAGAATGTGCCCTATACGCCGCGCAATGTTCTAAAGCACGTGCTCGACCTCTACCAGCAGAAAGGCTGGAAGCCGGTCGTCGCACCGGAGATCGAATTCTACCTGGTGGCCAAGAACGAGGACCCCGATTATCCGCTGCATCCGCCGAAAGGCCGCTCCGGACGCGCCATTCAAGGCGGTCAAGGCTATTCCATTGCCGGTGTCAACGAATTCGACGAACTGATCGACGACATCTATCATTTCTCGGAAAAGCAGGGGCTGGAGATCGACACGCTGATTCATGAGGAAGGCCCGGCGCAGCTCGAAATCAACCTGCGCCATGGCGATCCGATCGAACTTGCCGACCAGGTCTTCATGTTCAAGCGGACGATCCGCGAGGCTGCTCTGAAGCACGGCATCTATGCGACCTTCATGGCCAAGCCCATGCAGGCGCAGGCGGGTTCCGCCATGCACATCCATCAATCGGTCATCGAGGTAAATACGGGACGCAACCTGTTTTCCAATGCCGACGGCTCGGCATCGAAGGAATTCTTCTCCTTCATCGGCGGCATGCAGAAATATGTCCCGAAGGCGCTATCGATGATGGCGCCTTATGTGAACTCCTATCGTCGCTTGACGCCCGACATGTCGGCCCCGGTCAACAATGCCTGGGGATACGACAACCGCACCACGGCCTTCCGCGTCCCGGTTTCTGAGCCGGTTGCACGGCGCGTCGAAAACCGGCTGCCTAGTTCGGACGCCAATCCCTATCTGGCGCTGGCCGCCTCGCTCGGTTGCGGCTATCTCGGCATTTTGGAGGCGCTGGAGCCGTCTGCTCCATCCGACGACACGGTCAATGACGGCACCATCGACTTGCCGCGCGGCCTGCTCGAGGCCGTATCCCTGCTCGAATCGGAACCGGCCTTCGCCCAAGTCTTCAGCCCCGAATTCATTGCCATCTATGCCGGTGTGAAGCGTGGCGAATTCGAAACCTTCATGCAGGTGATCAGTCCCTGGGAACGCGAATTCCTGCTTCTCAATGTCTGACCGGAAAGGTTAAGCCATGCCTTGGCAAAGCCCGATCTCGCCGGGGATCTCCTGGTATGAAGACAACGTGCCGGAGAGGCCGGAATATCCAGCACTGCCCGGTTCGGTCCAGACCGACGTGGCGATTGTCGGCGGCGGTTTCACCGGCCTGCAGGCCGCCCATAATCTCGCCCTGAAGGGGGTTCGCGTCACGCTTGTCGACGCCTGCCGCTTCGGCGACGGGGCCTCCGGCCGCAATGGCGGGCAGCTCGGCACCGGCCAACGCTGGTCGCCGGAGGAACTCGAGCATTCGCTTGGTTTCGACCGTTCGAAGGCTTTGTTCGACCTCGCCGAGGAGGCCAAGAAATACCTTCTCGCCTTTGCATCCTCGCATGGCATCGACATCGAATATGTTCCGGGCCAACTCAACGTCTCTCACAAGAAAAGCCTCGAGAAGGATTACCGCGACAGCGTCGAGATCGTCGCCTCCCGCTACGGTTACCCACATCAAAGCTTCATGGATCGCGACGAAACCGTCGCCCGGCTGGGCTCGACGCGTTACCTCTTCGGCATCCGCGACACCGGCACCGGTCATATCCAGCCGATGAAGCTTCTTGTCGGCCTGGCGAGGCAGGCAGCACTGGCCGGCGCCTCGCTGCACGAGAAGACCAGAGCGCTGAAAATCAACCAGAGCAACGGCCGGATCGTCATCGAAACCGAGAGGGGCAATATTCGCGCGGAAAGAGCTTTGATCGCCTGCAATGGCTATATTGGCAATCTTGAGGCGGTGACGGCGCGGCATGTGATGCCGATCCGCTCCTTCATCGGCGCGACACAAGTCCTCAGCGATTTCCCGGACGTGCTGCCCGGCGGGGAGGCCGTTGCCGATTCGCGCTTCGTCGTGCGCTATTTCCGCAAATCCAGGGACGGTCGGCTGCTGTTTGGCGGGCGCGAAGCCTATACGGCCGACAATCCGCGCGATATCACCGACCATATCCGCCGCCAGGTCGCGGAGATCTACCCGTCGCTGGCCAACATCGACATAACCCATGCCTGGGGCGGCTCGGTCGGCATCACCCTGCCGCGACAGCCCTTCGTGCGCGAAGTCATGCCCGGCGTCACCTCGATCGGCGGCTATTCCGGCCATGGCGTCATGCTGTCAAACTATTGTGGCAGGCTCTACGCCGACCTCGTAACCGGCAATCGGTCGGACCTCGAACTTCTCCGGGATCTGAACATTCCTGCCTTTCCGGGCGGCACGCGGTTTCGATCCGTGCTTTTGTTCCTCGCGCTCAGCTGGTATGCCTTGCGCGACAAATTCTGAAAGCCGTGCCTGTCATTTTATTGCATCGCACCCTAGCGCTTTTAAATCGATTAGATTATAAGCTCCCCAGACCAGAACGAGATCGAGATTTCTCATGAGTAGCCAGATCATTCCTGTGGAACCCTTTGACTATGTGGTTTTCGGAGGCACCGGCGACCTTGCCGAGCGCAAGCTGCTTCCGGCCCTCTATCATCGTCAGCTGGACGGCCAATTGAGCGATCCGACCCGCATCATCGGCGCATCGCGCAGCGTGCTCAGCCACGAGGAATACCGGAAATTCGCCCGGGACGCCCTCAAGGAGCATCTCAAGCAGGGCGAATATGACGAGGCACAGGTCAAGATTTTCACCGACCGCCTCTTCTACATTCCAGTCGACGCCAAGTCGGACAATGGCTGGGACCACTTGAAGCACTTGCTGGATGAAGGCAAGGACCGGGTCCGCGCCTTTTATCTCGCCGTCGCACCAGCCATCTTCGGCGACATCTCGGAAAGGATTCGCGACCACAAGCTGATCACCAAGACGACGCGCATCGTCGTCGAAAAGCCGATCGGTCGCGACCTCGCTTCCGCCCTCGAACTCAACGACACGATCGGCAAGGTCTTCAAGGAAGAGCAGATCTTCCGTATCGACCACTATCTGGGCAAGGAAACCGTGCAGAACCTCATGGCGCTGCGCTTCGCCAACACGCTTTATGAACCGCTGTGGAATTCCTCCTATATCGATCACGTGCAGATCACAGTGGCGGAGTCCGTCGGGCTTGAGAGCCGCGCGGGTTATTACGACAAGGCCGGTGCGCTCCGCGACATGGTGCAGAACCATATCCTGCAGCTTCTCTGCCTTGTCGCCATGGAGGTGCCGCCATCGATGAATGCGGAAGCCGTGCGCGATGAAAAGCTGAAGGTGCTGCGCGCGCTGAAACCGATCAACCCCAGCAACGTCGAAAGACTGACGGTGCGCGGCCAGTACAAGGCGGGCGCCTCCGCCGGCGGTGCTGTGAAAGGCTACCTCGAAGAACTTGAGGGTGGCGTTTCCAACACGGAAACCTTCGTGGCCATCAAGGCCGAGATCAGCAACTGGCGCTGGGCGGGCGTTCCCTTCTATATCCGCACCGGCAAGCGTATGGCGGGCCGCATGTCGGAAATCGTCGTCAGCTTCAAACCGATCCCGCACTCAATCTTCGACGAGGCGGCCGGTCGCATCGCCGCCAACCAGTTGATCATCCGCTTGCAGCCGGACGAAGGCGTCAAGCAGTCACTGATGATCAAGGACCCCGGTCCGGGCGGCATGCGCCTGCGCAACGTTTCCCTCGACATGACCTTCGCTGAAGCCTTCAACGCCCGCAGCGCCGATGCCTATGAGCGCCTGCTGCTCGATGTCGTGCGCAACAACCAGACCCTGTTCATGCGCCGCGACGAAGTCGAGGCTGCCTGGAAGTGGGTCGATCCGATCCTGAAATCCTGGGAAGCCGTTGGCCAGCCGGTCCAGGCCTATACGGCCGGCACCTGGGGTCCGAGCCAGGCGATCGCGCTGATCGAGCGAGACGGCCGTACCTGGCATGAAGTGATCTGAGGGCAACGGCATGACGGCCACGATGCATGTTTTCGATAGCAGTGCCGCCCTTGCAGAAGGGCTGGCCGGCGCCGTTGCCTCGGCGCTCTCCGCGGCCATCGCCACTCGCGGGCAAGCCTGCATCGCCGTCTCCGGCGGTTCGACACCGAAGGCCTTCTTCAAGGCGCTCTCCCGCAAGCCGATCGAATGGTCCAAAGTGGTCGTAACGCTGGTGGATGAGCGTTTCGTTGCTCCCGACAGCGACCGCTCCAACGAGAAACTCGTTCGCGACAATCTGCTGGTCGATGCCGCCGCCGCCGCCAAGCTTGAGCCGCTCTACTATCCGGCGCCGACCGCGGAAGCTGCGGCTGCAGTTGCAGCCAGGCAGACGGCCTCTATCGGCCGTCCCTTCGATGTCGCGGTCCTCGGCATGGGCAGCGACGGCCATACCGCTTCCTTCTTTCCCGGCGGTTCGCGCCTTGCAGAGGCGCTCGACCCCGCCACGCCGCGCGGCGTGATGACGATGGAAGCCGAAGGCGCTGGCGAGCCGCGCCTGACATTTACTTTCTCCAGCCTTGAGGACGCGCGGCTTCTCGTGCTCCATATCGAAGGCAACGGCAAGAAAGAGGTTCTTGCCAAGGCAGAAGCGCCCGGCGACGAGGCGGAGATGCCGATCCGGGCGATGTTGCGCCGGGCCTCGTCTCCGCTTCAGGTTTACTGGGCACCATAAAGCCAGGATCCGGGGACCCAAGACCCGGATGACTGCAACCATGCTGACTAGAGGAGTCACGAGGACTCCGGAACAGGATATATCATGTCCGCTGATTCCCGCATTGCCGCCATCACCGCCCGCATTGTCGAGCGTTCGAAACCCCACCGCGAGCCCTACCTCGATCGCGTGCGCAACGCCGCAGCGAAAGGTGTGCATCGCTCAGTTCTCGGCTGCGGCAACCTCGCCCACGGCTTCGCCGTCTGTTCCCCCTCGGAAAAGGTTGCCCTTTCGGGCGACACGGTGCCCAATCTCGGCATCATCACCTCCTACAACGACATGCTGTCGGCGCATCAGCCATTCGAGACCTACCCTGCCCTCATCCGCCAGGCGGCGCATGAAGCAGGCGGCATCGCGCAGGTGGCGGGCGGGGTGCCGGCCATGTGCGACGGCGTGACCCAGGGCCAGCCCGGCATGGAGCTTTCGCTGTTTTCACGCGACCTGATCGCCATGGCGGCGGGTATCGGCCTGTCGCACAACATGTTCGATTCTACCGTCTATCTCGGCGTCTGCGACAAGATCGTGCCCGGCCTGATGATAGCCGCCATGACGTTCGGCCACCTGCCGGCCGTTTTCATTCCGGCGGGGCCAATGACCTCCGGTCTGCCGAACGACGAGAAGTCGCGAGTGCGGCAACTGTTCGCCGAAGGCAAGGTCGGCCGCGACGAACTGCTCGAAGCCGAGTCGAAGTCGTATCATGGCCCCGGCACCTGCACTTTCTACGGCACGGCAAACTCCAACCAGATGCTGATGGAGATCATGGGCTTCCACCTGCCCGGCGCTTCCTTCATCAATCCGGGTACGCCGCTGCGCGACGCGCTAACCAGGGAAGCGACGAAACGGGCTTTGGCAATCACCGCGCTTGGCAACGAATTCACCCCGGCCGGCGAGATGATCGACGAACGCTCGATCGTCAACGGCGTCGTCGGCCTGCATGCGACCGGCGGCTCGACCAACCATACGATGCACCTCGTCGCCATGGCGCGCGCGGCTGGCATCGTGCTGACATGGCAGGATATTTCGGAACTTTCCGACATTATTCCTCTGCTTGCCCGCGTCTATCCGAACGGTCTTGCGGACGTGAATCATTTCCACGCCGCCGGCGGCATGGGCTACCTGATCGCCCAGCTCCTGAAAAAGGGGCTGCTGCACGACGATGTTCGCACCGTCTTCGGCCAGGGGCTCGACGCCTATGCGATCGACGTGAAGCTCGGTGCCAACGGCGCCGTTCACCGCGAACCGGCACCGACACAGAGCCACGATCCGAAGGTGTTGGCGACCGTCGACCATCCGTTCCAGCCAACGGGCGGCCTGAAAATGCTGACGGGCAACCTTGGCAAGGCAGTCATCAAAATTTCCGCCGTCAAGCCGGAGCGCCATGTGATCGAGGCCCCCGCCAAGATCTTCCACGACCAATCGGAGCTGCAGGCGGCCTTCAAGGAAGGCAGGCTTGAGGGCGATTTCGTCGCCGTGGTCCGCTTCCAGGGTCCCAAGGCCAACGGCATGCCGGAACTGCACAAGCTGACGACCGTGCTCGGCATCCTGCAGGATCGCGGCCAGACCGTAGCACTGGTTACCGACGGTCGCATGTCCGGCGCTTCCGGAAAGGTTCCTTCAGCGATCCACGTGACGCCGGAAGCCAAGGAAGGCGGGCCGATCGCCCGGATCCGCGAAGGCGACATCATCCGGCTCGACGCCATCCACGGTACGATCGACGTGCTCGTCGACGCGTGCGAACTGGCGAGCCGTGCGCCGGCCGAAGCCGATCTCTCGCACAATGAATTCGGGATGGGCCGTGAGATGTTCGCACCGTTCCGGGCCGCAGTCGGCGCCGCGGAACACGGTGCCAGCGTCATCTTCCACTGATGAGCAGGAGCGCCCTCGGCATCAACCGGGGGCTTCCTTTCCAGCTCCTGATTACGGCAGCGGCCCCGGATGCATGTCGCTGCGGCCGTCGTAACGCTCGATCTGCAAGTCGAAAATGTCGATGCCTTCGATGCAGCGCGCATTGACCGACACGCGCTCGCCGGGGTAGCCGGTGCGCATCAGGGCAACGCCGCATGTCGGGCAGAAATGATGGCCTTCGGTGACGCAGCGCCAGACATAGGTGGACAGGCGTCGCCGTTCGCTGAGCAGCGTTATCTTGTTGGCGGGAACCTTCCAGTGGAGAAAGCCGGAGCGCCGGCAGGTCGAACAATTGCATTCGATCAGCTCGGAAATCTCCTCGTCGACTTCAAGGAAGATATCGCCGCAATGACAGGATAGGCGATAGGGTCGTTCCATCGGTGATCATCTCGCTTTGCCGTGTCCGATGCCTATCAATCCGCCTCTCGCGAGCAGAGTCAAGCGTGTCGTCACCGACGCTCAAACGGGATCACAACCATCAGCTATAGATGTCGAGAACCCGGTTCCGGTGGTTGGGATGGGTGCTGTAGACAAAGATGCGGTTGAGGTCGCGTTCCGACATCAGGCGCAGGAATCGCGCTTCCACGAGATTGTTGGCGTGGATGCGCTTGACGATGCAGCCGATCATGCCGATGCGCGCGCTCGGAATATCGAGATAGAAGTTCTGGGGCAGCTTGAACTGCGTGGCGATGCCGATGACCGCGCTGCTTTTTGAGATCTGCAGCAATTCGCAGCGCCGCGAGGACAGGTTGAGCATACCGTTTTCGGTATATTCGATACGTGCCTCGTTGCGCGTTTCCTCCATCGGGAAGTTGGCCTCCCGATCGTACATGAAGGATTCTTCGCGGCTGAGATATGTCGGTCTGTCGGATGCCTGACCCCGCATCGCTGCTCTCCCCTGCTGTGTTTTCAAACACGTTAGCAGCGGAAATTTTAACAGAGTGTGGAACCGGGGCTGAAATCCGTGATGGTTGCAACAAAATCCGGCCGGAGCGGAGATCCGGACGGATCCGTCGAGCAACCTAAGCGCGATAGCTTTTGCCGCTTGCGTCGAACAGGTGCAGCTTGGCCTTGTCGGCGGTGAACCTAACCTTGTCACCACGCTTTATATCAAGAATGCCGGGTATCTTGGCGATGATCGGTTCGTTTGCGACCAGTCCCTCGATATAGAGAAGAGTGACCTCACCCAGCGCTTCGATGATCGCAACCGTGCCTTCGAACAGGAAGCTGTCGCCGGTCGAAACCCGCAGGTCTTCCGGGCGGACGCCGAAACTTGCCGTCTTGCCGTTTTCGGAGGCCGCGGTCGCGATGTCGAGAACATCCCGCTTGCCGCCCGTCAATTCGACCGTCGTTTCCGCGCCGGTCGCCACGATCTTCGCGGGAATGATGTTCATCGCCGGAGAACCGATGAAGCGGGCGACGAAAAGATTCGCGGGGCGCTCATAGAGTTCGAGCGGCGGGCCGACCTGCTCGATATGACCGGCAGACAGAACCACGATACGATCAGCCAACGTCATCGCCTCGACCTGGTCGTGGGTAACGTAGATCATCGTCGTGTCGGCCATCGCCTCATTCAGCTTGGCAATCTCGATGCGGGTGGCGACGCGAAGCGCCGCATCCAGGTTCGATAGGGGCTCGTCGAACAGGAACACCTTCGGATTGCGGCAAATGGCGCGGCCGATGGCAACCCGCTGGCGCTGACCACCGGACAGCGCCTTCGGCAGGCGGTCGAGGTATTTGGTGAGTTGCAGGATATCGGCGGCCGAGCGGACGCGCCGGTCAATCTCCTCCTTCGATTCCTTGGCGATGCGCATGCCGAAGGCCATGTTGTCGTAAACCGTCATGTGCGGATAGAGCGCATAGGACTGGAAGACCATGGCTATGCCGCGCTGCGACGGCGGCACGTCGTTGACCAGGCGATCGGCGATATACATTTCGCCGCCGGAGATTTCCTCAAGCCCGGCGATCATCCGCAAGAGCGTGGACTTGCCGCAGCCGGAAGGTCCGACGAACACCACGAACTCGCCCTGCTTGATCTCCAGGTCGATGCCGTGGATGACATCCACCGCGCCGTAGGATTTACGGATATCCTTCAGTTGCAAACCCGACATGTCATCCTCCCCTTCCATCTCTCATTTTTATCGGCACCCGCGGATGCCGGCTTGGTCCGATTAATCGACACGGGCGAAAAAGCCGCTCCAGGCCGGCAGCGTGATCTTGTCGTCGCCCAGATGCGTTTCGAAACCGTGCCCTTCGAGCACTTCGAGCTTTTCGACCGGGCGGGCCACGGCTGTCGCCTCGCCGCTCATATTGAACAGGCACAGGATCGTCTCATTACCGAACCTGCGCTCGAAACCGAGCACCGGCGCCTCATAGGGGCGGAACTCGATCTCTCCCTTTGCGAAGGCCGGATATTGTTTGCGAAACGCCAGGAACCGCCGATAGTGATTGAGCACCGAGCGCTGATCCGTCTGCTGCACCGAGACGGCGCGGGCGAGATGCTCCTGCGGCACCGGCAGCCAAGGTTTGCCGTCGCCAAAACCGCCATGGACGGCGCAGGCGTCCCAGACCATCGGCGTACGGCAGCCGTCACGTCCCTTGAAATCCGGCCAGAACTGGATGCCGTAGGGATCCTGCAGGTCCTCGAAGGCAAGATCTGCCTCGGTCAGACCGAGTTCCTCACCCTGGTAGATGCAAACGGAGCCGCGCAAGGTCATCAACAGGCTGGCGAGAAACTTCGCGTGCGCTTCGTGATCGCTGATGCCGAGGCTCCAGCGGCTGACATGACGGACAACATCATGGTTTGAAAACGCCCAGCAGGCCCAACCTTCCGGCGCCGCCTTGGCAAAATCATGCAGCACCTGCGCAACGCCTGCCGGCGTGAGCGGATCGGGGGCCAGGAATTCGAAGGCGTAGCACATATGCATCTTGTCGCCGCCGGACGTGTACTGGCCGGCGATCTCGAGGCCGATCTGGCTGTCACCGACTTCGCCGACGGCGGCGATCGCCGGGTACTCGTCCATGACTGCGCGGAAGCGCTTCAGGAACTCCAGGTTCTCCGGCCGGTTCTTGTCGTAGAGATGTTCCTGATAGTTATACGGGTTGACCGCCGGCGCCGTGTTGGCATTGCGGCGCTCAGGTGCGAGCGCCGGATTGTCGCGCAACTGCTTGTCGTGGAAATAGAAGTTGATCGTATCCAGCCGGAAACCGTCGACGCCGCGCTCCAGCCAGAAGCGCTCGACGGCAAGCAAAGCATCCTGAACGTCCGGATTGTGCAGGTTGAGGTCCGGCTGCGACGTCAGGAAGTTGTGCATATAGTATTGCAGCCGCGTCGGGTCCCACTGCCAGGCGGAGCCACCGAAGATGGACAACCAGTTATTCGGCGGCGTGCCGTCGGGTTTGGAATCCGACCAGACATACCAGTCCGCCTTCGGATTGAAACGGCTGGAGCGGCTTTCGACGAACCAGGGATGCTGGTCGGACGTATGCGACAGCACGAGATCGATCATCACTCGGATGCCGAGGCGGTGCGCCTCAGCGATCAGGTCGTCGAAATCGGAAAGCAGGCCGAAGATCGGATCGACACCGTTGTAGTTCGACACGTCATAGCCGAAATCCTTCATCGGCGAGGTGAAGAACGGCGAGATCCAGATCGCGTCAACGCCGAGCGAGGCGACATGCGGCAGGCGGGCGGTGATGCCCTTCAAGTCACCGATGCCGTCGCCATTGGAGTCCTGGTAGGAACGCGGGTAGATCTGATAGATCACCGCGCCGCGCCACCAGTCGCGGTCGGCCGTCAGGGTGGAACTAGCCGCCGGGGTCGTGCTCATGTTCATTTCAATCCAATTCCCATTCTCAGAATTTCAGCCGCCCTTGACCGAGCCCGCCAGCAGGCCGCGTACGAGATAGCGCTGCAGGCTGAAGAAGACGATCAAGGGAACGATGATGGTGATGAAGGCAGAAGCCGTCAGGATTTCCCAATTGCCGCCGCGCGAGCCGAGCAGGTTGACCAGGCGCCCGGTCAGCACGAGCGAATCGTTGCCCGTGCCGAGGAAGACCATGGCGACCAGCAGGTCGTTCCAGGTCCAGAGGAACTGGAAGATGGCAAAGGACGCGAGTGCGGGGAAGGAGAGCGGCAGGATAATCTTGACGAAGATATCGAAGTCGCTGGCGCCATCCACACGAGCGGACTCCATGATTTCACGCGGCAGCCCCGCCATGTAGTTGCGCAAGAGATAAATGGCGAGCGGCAGGCCGAAGCCCATATGCGCAAGCCATATGCCGACATAGGTCTTGGCCGGGACACCAAGCAAGGCTCCGACGCCGTTGTACAATTTCAGAAGCGGAATCAGCGACATCTGCAGCGGCACGACCAGCAGGCCGACGACAACGGCGATCAGGATCGCGCGGCCGGGGAACTTCATCCACGCCAGGGCATAGGCGGCAAAAGCGGCGACCAGGATCGGAATGATCGTCGAGGGTATAGCCACCGTCAGCGAGTTGATGAAGGAAGCGCCGATACCTTCCGCCCGCATGACTTCAATATAGTTGTCGAGGGTGAAGCGTGGCGGAACGGCTGCCGTATAGAAGATCCGCTGGCCGCGCGTGCCTTCCATCGCCTTGTCGGAGACAATTTCAAACGTCCCGTCAGCCTGTACGGTGAGCTTCTCGCCATCGCCGAGATCGGCGGTCTGCCCCGGCTGGAATGCCGCCGGTTCGCGGCTGTTGAAGCCGAAAGCGGAGACTTGGCCCGTCGACTGGCCCTCCAGCAAATTGCCGGAAATGACGAACTTGCCGTCCTTCTCCACCTGTTTGTCTGCGCCGGGCGCACGGTAGACGAGGCTCTGCGTCGAGGTGGAGAGAGCGGTCCACCAGCCGGAAACGGCGAGCTGGTCCTTGTCGCGGAGCGACGAGATCAACAGACCGGCGGTCGGCAGCGTCCAGAGCAGGACGAGGAGGACGACGGAGAGATGGACGAGCCAGACAAGCGGCGAACGAGCAGAAGCAATCATCTCAGCGGCCCTCCATTTCCTTGGCAGCATTGCGGATGTTCCAGATCATGATCGGGATCACCAGCACCATGATGACGACGGCAATCGCCGCGCCACGGCCGAAGTCGCCGCCACCGCGGAACATCCAGTCGAACATCAGGTTGGCGAGGACCTGGCTCTGCCACTGCCCGTTGGTCATGGCGAGAACGATATCGAAGACCTTGAGCACCAGGATGGTGATCGTCGTCCAGACGACGGCGATCGTGCCCCAGATCTGCGGGATCATGATCTTGAAGAAGATCTGCAGGCCATTGGCACCATCGATGACGGCAGCCTCGATCGTCTCTTCCGGAATCCCGCGCAATGCCGCCGACAGGATGACCATGGCAAAGCCGGTCTGGATCCAGATCAGGATCACCATCAGGAAGAAATTGTTCCAGAAGGGCAGTGTCACCCAGGCTTCCGGCGACCCGCCGAAGGCAACCACCAGCGCGTTCAGAAGACCTATCTGCTCGGAACCTTCCGGGCGGAAATCGTAGATGAACTTCCAGATGACCGAGGCGCCGACAAAGGAGATCGCCATCGGCATGAAGATCAGAGTCTTGGCGATGTTGCCCCACCAGATGCGATCCGTCAGCGCGGCAATGATCAGCCCGAAGAAGGTCGCTGCGGCCGGAACGACGAGCAACCAGAGGAAATTGTTGTAGATCGATTGGCGGAATTCGCCGTCATTGACCATCCATTTGAAATTGTTGAGGCCAACAAAGGTCTGTCCGGATTTGTCGTGGAAGCTCAGCCAAACGGATTCGATCACGGGGTAGATCAAGTAGATGGTCAGCGACACCATCGCCGGCCCGAGAAAGAGCCATGGACGGATCGTGTTGGTGATGCGCAGGTTGCGCGACGCAACCTTGCCGGTCAGACCTTTCGACGGGAAAATCCGGTCGAGAATCCAGTTCGTCCCGTAAAAATAGGCGACGCAGGCGAGAACCCCCGCGGCCATCGTTGTGACGGCAAAAAGCAACTGCTGCATGGCAACTTCCTCCCCTGCGATACATGACCATCAGCGCGGCCTATCCGCCCGTGCCGCTTGATCCCAGCACCGTCTGGATCCTGCGACAGGCAGAACGGCTGGCTGCCGGCGATGATTGGTCGCACGCCCGGCGTCACTGTCCCGTTCAGAGACGCCTTTCAACCCTCTCATCCGCTCATCCCGCTACAGGACAGCAGAGTTTCGGGTCTCCAGTCATTTTTGATTTTGGTGCCGGAACAGATCCCGGCACCGTTTCATTGGTTCAGAAGGCTGGCGGGTCGCCCTGCCGATCTTCGACGTTACTTGATCGCGTCCCAGGCCTTCTGGACGTCGGCTGCGACATCAGCGGACGACTTGCCGCCGACATAGTCGACCATACCGGTCCAGAACGCGCCAGCGCCGATCTTGCCCGGCATCAGATCGGAACCATCGAAACGGAAGGTCGTGGCGTTGAGCAGGATTTCGCCCTGCTTCTTCATCGGACCGTTGGCATAAGTGTCCTTGTTGGCGCTCTTGAGCGGCGTAAGGAAGCTCGACTGCGCCATCCAGACTTCATGCGCGATCGGCGTCTTCAGGAACTCGATGAACGCGCGCGATGCCGGCGTGTCCTTGGTGATCATGGCGAGCGTGCCAGCGCCGAGAACCGGGTTGCCGAGGTCGGCCTTGCTTGCGTAAGGCGGCATGTAGAAGAAGTCCGCATCCTCGCCGACAACCGTGCCTTCCGGGAAGAAAGACGGGATGAACGACGCCTGATGGTGCAGGTAGCACTTCGGCGGAGAGGAGAAGAGTCCCTTGGGGCTGTCGCGGAAGTCGGTGGACGCCACGGCTGCGGCACCGCCATCGACGTTCTTGTCGTTCTTCGCGAACCAGCCGAATTCATCGATCGCACCGACGACAGCCGGATCGGTGAACGGAATGGCGTTGGTGGTCCACTTGTCGTAGACGTCTGCCGGTTGCGTACGCAGCATCATGTCTTCGACCCAGTCGGTCGCCGGCCAACCGGTGGCACCGCCGGAACCGAGGCCGATGCACCACGGCGTGCCGCCATCGGCAACGATCTTCTCGGTGAGCGCCTTAAGCTCTTCCATGGTCTTCGGAACTTCATAGCCCGAGTCCTCGAAGTTTTCCGGCACGTACCAGACCAGCGACTTCACGTCGATCTTGTAGGGGAATGCGTAGAGCTCCTTCTTGCCGTCCTTGCCCGCATAGGTCGACAGATCGACCCAAGACTGACCGGCAGCGTAGTTGTCGAGAAGCCACTTCTGGGTCTCCTCGCCAAGCGGCGTCAGATAGCCTTTCGAAGCAAGATCGGCGATCAGGCCCGGCTGCGGCAGGACGGCGACGTCCGGCGGGCTGCCGGCCTGCGTATCGATGACGATCTGCTGCTCGTAGTTTTCGGAGGACGAGTATTTCACGTCCACGCCGGTCGCATCGCGGAAATAATCCAGTACCGACTCGACCAGCGCCTGGTCTTCCCCGCGCCACGGGCCGAAGATCGTCAGCGTCTGACCCTTGAGATCATGACCCTTCTTGAATTCCTCGTAGCTTCCCCAGTTGAATTTCGAATCCTCGCCCGGCTTGAATTTCAGCTCGGCGGCATTGGCGGCGCCCGCCACAAGCGCGATGGCTGCCACTCCCATCAAGAATGTTCTCTTCACGTCATTTCCTCCCAAGAAAGACCCCGCCAATTCGGCGCCGGGCGAACATCATTGCGCCTCGAAATTCAAAGCGCTTTGAGTTTGCTAACAAATCATTTCGACCGGCACGAAGTCAAGGACTTTCCCGTAAACGGCGAAAAATCAGCTAAATCCTGCAACGCAGCGAATGTTTGCGATGCAATAAAGTGGATTTTTCTGGTTGACTGCTACCACCGGTGATACAAAATCCGCCGCGCGCTGTGGATGGAAAGCAAAAATCAAATGCGAATCAAAGCGCTTTGGGAGGACGCGCGGACCATGAATGTGAACTTGAAACAGCTCGCAGAAATGTTGGGCCTGTCGCAAACGACGGTCAGCCGGGCGCTCAACGGATATCCGGAAGTCAACGCCGAAACACGCCAGCGGGTTTTAAGCGCCGTGCGAGAAACAGGGTACCGGCCGAACCGCGCCGCCCAGAGACTGGCAACCGGCCGGGCAGGCTCCATCGGTCTCGTGATGCCGATCGCCCGGGGGATCGATTCGGACGTCCATTTCGGCGAATTCCTGGCCGGACTCGGCGAGGAGTCCGTCAGGCACGATTTTCATTTCGTCATCAATCCGAGCGCGCCCGACGACGAAGAAGCAACGTTCAAGCGGCTGGCCGCCAGCGGCAATGTCGATGCGCTGTTCCTCGCCTATGTGCGCGCCAACGATCCGCGCATCGCCATGCTGAAATCGCTGTCGATCCCCTTCGTCGTCCACGGACGGGCAATCGGACAGCCGGCCGACTACCCCTTCCTCGACATCGACAACACCGCGGCCTTCTATGACGCGGCGCGGCTTCTCATTCAGCTCGGACACCGGCGGATAGCCCTGATCAACGGCCCGGCCAATCTGACTTTTTCGATCCGCCGCAAAAAGGGCATGCAGCGCGCGCTGGAGGAAAGCGGCCTGCCTTTCGACGAGAGCCTGTCGCAGCATTCGCTGATGACGGATGAATATGGCCATCGCGCGATGCAGCAGTTTCTCGAGCGCGACGAGCCGCCGACCGCCGTTCTGTGTTCCAGTACGGTGATGGCCCTCGGCGCGGTCAGAGCAATCAACAAGGTCGGCTTGCAACTCGGCACGGATATCTCGCTGATCGCCCATGACGACGTGTTGCCGATGCTGAAGCCGGAAAATTTCAGCGTCCCGCTGACGACCACGCGCTCGTCGCTCAGGGCCGCCGGCTCGCGTATCGCCGCCCGATTGATTTCCCGCATCATGAAGACCGGAGACTATCCGGATCAAGAACTCTGGCGGGCGGAACTGATCGTCAGGGCCTCGACCGGTCCTGCACCGAAGTCATAGGGCGGGCAGCCACGGATGCGTCAGAATTTCGGCGCCTTCTTGCCGGCCTTGCGGTAGGCGGCAATGACGGTATTGGCCATCAGCATGGCGATGGTCATCGGGCCAACGCCACCTGGAACCGGCGTTATGACCTCGGCAACTTCTGCGCATTCCGCGAAAGCGACATCACCGACGAGGCGGAACTTGCCCTCTCCCTTTTCGGGCGCGGCAATGCGATTGATGCCGACATCGATGACAGTCGCGCCGGGCTTCACCCAGTCGGCCTTGACCATTTGCGGACGGCCAACGGCAGCAACGAGGATATCGGCGCCGCGGCAGACGGAGGGCAAATCCTTGGTGCGCGAATGGGCGATGGTCACGGTCGCGTTGGCCGCGAGCAGCAATTGCGCCATCGGCTTGCCAAACAGGTTGGAGCGGCCAATGACGACGGCGTTCAGACCGGAGAGATCTTCTCCATGCGTGCGCCTGACGAACACCATGGCGCCGGCCGGCGTGCAGGATACAAGACCGCCGTCGAGATCGCCGGTCGCGACCTTGCCGGCATTGACGACATGCAGGCCGTCAACATCCTTTTCCGGCAGGATGGACTGGATGATCGGCTCGGACTTAAGATGCTTTGGCAGGGGAAGCTGCACGAGGATGCCGTGCAGGCTTTCATCCTCGTTCAAGGTCTGAACCAGAGCCGCGAGTTCCTCCTGCGTCGTTTCCTCGGGCAGCGTGTGCTGGACGGAGGTGAAACCGCATTCCTTCGCCATCCTGCTCTTGGCGGAAACATAGGCATGGCTTGCAGGGTCGTTACCGACGATGACGACGGCCAGACCGGTCTTGATGCCCGTCTCGTCCTGCAGCGTCTGCGACGCGGCTTTCACGGCGTCGATCACCGAAGCTGCAACTTGCTTGCCATCAATCACGGTCGTCACGGTGTTCTCCCAGATTTTCGCTTGTTCCGTTTCACTCTAGTTTCAGAAACAAATATGAATGGCCTCAATGCGTCCTATGCTGTCCAGATCGAATAAATTCAAGTCCGATCGGGCGGTCGCGCTGCGGAAACACGACCGGTCCGCGATTTTCTATCATTGTTGCAGAATGAAGCTGACGGGCCGCTCGCCGCGCACAAACCAGCAAAATCGATTAACGCTGTTCGCCGAGGCGCGATCTCGCATAGCGCTCGACACGGGCGCGCAGCGCGCGCAAATCCGCCTGAACCTGCGCCATGTTGCCGCTATCCTGTTCCTGCTTCCGCAGGTGGTCGCTGAGGAGAGACGGGGCTGCGTCCCGGCGTGCGGGAAGAACTGAGAGGGCAGCCGCCGAGGCAGCCGCATGATGCACCGACGGCACCCGCATGCGGTGCTCCGCCAGGACGGGCAATGGGTCGGCGACGTTTTCCGAGCCCGCCCGCCCGGCCGGATGAAAATGATCCTGCCCGGGCAGGTCGCGCTGAGGAACTGCACTCACCGGTTGGTTCGACCGTTGGAACAAGTCTCTCAGGCTTCTGTAGGCGCCGAGCGCGATGCCCAGCCCGACGCCTGCCGCGAACCCTGCAATCAGACCGCCGATCGCGATCAGCTTGCGTGAGGGACCTCTGGCCTGCAGCGGCGGCTGCGCGGACGAGATGACGCGGATATTCTTCGAGGTGAGCTTTTCCTCCTCGCCGGTTTCGCTGGCCCGCTTCAGGAAGGACTCGTAGATGGTTCTGGTCGCATTCGCCTTGCGCTGCAGTTCGCGCAATTCGATGAAGTCGGCGGAGGAATTGACCTGCTGCGCCTTGCGAACCGCCAATTGCTGGACGAGATCTTGCTCGGTGCGGACAGCGCGCTGCAACTCGGTCTGCGCCGTTGCCTCGATGCGGCGAAGCTCGTTACCGATTTCGGAACGCGCAACCTCGAGCGACTGGACGGCGGCAAGTCTCTGGGGATGGCGCGGTCCCAGGCTCGCGTCGAGCGCACTCAATTGCGCGCGCGCCGTCGAATACTGCTTGCGCAACTCCTGCAGGCTAACCGAGCTCAATTCCTCAGGAAACGCGCCGCTGAGGACGTCATTCAACCGGGTCTTCGTGGCCACGTCCGCCTTGGCTCTCGCCTCGGCAATGCGGCTGCGCACGGCGGCAACCTGATCGTTGAGGGAAAGAAGCTGCTTGTCGGAAATCAGTTTACCGTCCGCATCGACGATGTCGTGGTCGGCCTTGTATTTTTCGACCGCGTTTTCAGCAGTATCCAACTCCTTGCGCAGATCAGCCAACCGCCTGTCCAGCGAGGCCGTGGTTTTCTGGAAGAAGCCGGACTGAGCCGCCTGCTCCTCTGCGAGGAATGTCGAAACAAGACGGTTGGCGATCAGCGCGGATTTTGCCGGATCGCGGGTCTGCACCTCGACGGTGACGATGAAGGTCTTCGGATCGCGCGATACGCTGACGGCTTCGCTCAATGTTTCGAGCGTCCGCGGATTGACGCCCGATGCCGGCGCCGGCTTTCCCTTGGCGGGAGAAACAATCTCGCGGATGACGCCGATCCCGGCGTTCAGGCCGCCCTTGCTCGCGGAACTTCCGCCGAATTCCGCGTCACGGTCGAGACCCAGATCAATCGCTACTTTCTCGAGAACCGTGCGCGATCGCAGCACTTCGAGCTGACTGTCGACCAGCGCCAGAATGGCCTCTGTCGCCAGGCTTTCCTTGGACAGGTCCGAATCCGTCAGCCGCACCTCGCGCGGATCGATATAGAGCTTGCTCTCGGAAACGTAGACGCTGGGGGTCGAGATGGCGAGCAGCACGCCGCCCACCGCACCGGCAACCGTCAATGCCACGACAACCTTGCGAAGCTGCCAGACTGATCTGAGGATCGTGGCAAGGTCGATCAACGGCCGATCCTGTCCCGGGGGCACTTCGAAGGAGGAAGGCGCCGCCAGCGAAGAATAACCGGCAACAGCATTCTGCGTCTCGGTTGCTTGTGCCGGCCCCACCTTGTCGATGCCACGCGTGAACCAGCCGGCAAGGATACCATCGGTTTTGTTCGGCTCGTGTACGGTCTCCTGGCGTGCGCGACGCCGGTCCTTGCGCACCTGTCCCGCGTGCGGCTCGACCACCGGGCTGCCCAGCCGGCTCAGCAGCGCGGCAGCGCCATGCACTGGTGTGCGGCGCGCTGCTGAGGCTGAGGATGGTGACGGATGGCGCGACGGTTCCGCCCCGCTTGACGAAACTTCAAGAAGGGATCGCCGAACCACAGTCCGTTTGTTGTCATCCGGATCAAACATCGAGGCCTGCAAGCGCCCGCGATCGGGCAAAGGACGAATTATGAACGAAGCTTAGATTTTTATGGGAAACAAACCGTTAACATCCGGCCGCCAGCGCCCGGCAATAGCTAATCCTGCGCTTCAAACTGGTCATTAAGCTTTATCAACTAGAAACGGGACAGCACATCTGGACGCAAAGCACGTGATCGCCTTCGCCAAGACCCTCTATGCGCGCCACAGCGGCGTGATCCACGCCTATCTTTCCATGACGGGCGGGTCGGCAGGCAGGCTCGTACTGTCCCTTGTCTATTTCATCTGTATCGCCAACGGCCTTTCGGTCGCGGAGTTCGGCCTGTTCGCGACGGCGTCCGCCGCCGGCATCATGATTTCGCGGGTGCTCGCCTTCGGCTTCATGTCGCCGCTCTACCGCGTTGCCACGGTCAAACCCTTGCTGCTCGGCACCTATAGTGCCGGGTTTGCAGCCGGTGCCCTCCTCTCTTTGCCGTTCATCGTCATTTTATCCCTTGCCGTTTACTACGCCGTCTTCGAACGCGACATGGCGCTTGGCGTCTTCCTCACTTTCATGGCTGCCGAAATCATCTGCTGGCGCGGGCTGGAAGTTGTCGTCATCGTGCTCAACGGCCTCGGACGCTTCGGTCGCGCCGCGCTGATGGTGGTGATCGGCACGGGCATGCGCACGGCGGCGGCGCTTGCCTTTTCGCTGTCGCACTGGACGTCACTCGCGGATTGGTCGCTGCTTTACCTTGCAGCCAACGGGATCGCGCTGTTGATCGCCATCATCTGGTTTTTTCCCAAGGTGCGGCTGCGCTGGCGGCCGGAACTCTACATTCGCCGCTGGGTGGATTCCGTCTCGGTCGCAGGTTCCGAAGTGCTGTTCTACGTCCAATCGGAATTCGACAAGATCGCCGTGCTTGCCATCGGCGGCCCTGAGGTTTCTGGCATCTATGCGATCATCATGCGGCTGGCGGACCTGACGGCGCTTCCGGTGCGTTCGTTCAACATGCTGCTGGTGCAGAAGATCATGCGCACGCCTGGCACGATCTCATCCTGGCGCACCCGCCTGTCAATCGAAGCGCTTGTCGCGGCCGTATCGTTGCTGGCGATCGCAGCGATGGCTTTCTATCTCTGGATTTTGCCGCGCGGGCTGGGAAACAACGTCGCGGAGGCGGCGCCCTACCTGATGGCGGTGCTTCTGGTGCCCTCGTTCCGCAATCTGGTCGAATATCAAGCCGAACTGCTCTATGCGACGGGTCGCACCGTGCGCCGGATGTTCAACCTGGTGGTCGCAGGCGTGGTGAAGCTCGCCCTGCTCGCCACCGTCTTCACGGCCAGCACCGATGTCTCCTCTTGGGCGCCCCTGCTCAATGGCGTGTATCTGGCGCTCTATGGTGTGTCTTTCGCGCTCACCTATAGCGCGCTGCGCCGCGAAACTGGCCGGGCGATCTGAGGTCGATCAAGCGGCGCGTTCGAGAACGATGTTGCGGATGTCGGCGAGATCGTGCCCGACGAAGGATTGCACGCCGATGCCGATGTGATGCGGCGACATATCACGAAGAAAATGCCTGAGGCCGCCGATATCGCGCGCATAGCTGTCGTCGAACCAGAGGACGTGGCAGAGCCCGTCGGGAGATGCCGCGTGGCCCTCGCCTTTCAATACCTCATCGACGAAACGGCCGTAGATCATGCATTCCGAAAACTGCCGCGATCGGATGACCGCGCGGACCCAGTCGCGACCATGCAGAGCCTCGACGTGATCGAGCAGTGCCCGACAGCTATCGGTGCGCCAGGCTATCAGTGTGTTGATGTAATCGTTGGCGGGCAAGGCAAAGGGGCCGATGCGTAGCAGCCTGTCGGAATGGGCAAGCCATTCGAGATGATTGGAGCGCATCCGCTCGCCGATTGCCCCGTCCTTGCGATAGAGCGTCAACCGGTCACCCTGCCAGAGATCGGCAGGATCGAAGTCGCGCAGGAAAACCACATCGGAATCGGCCGCGAACATCGTCTCTTCCTTGATGTGACGGCACAGTGCCAGCCGGCGCAATTGCTGCACATGCCAGCCACGCAAGGGAAGGCTGTAGGGACTGATCCAGAGTTTGCGGCGCCCCCCCGACATCGGATCCGGCACGGCACGCAGCCACCAGGGCAAAAGATCGCTCTCGCTAATGACCTGACGGCGTGAGCCTTCCAATTGGCGAAACAGGGCAGCGTCGAACGGGGCGACCAGCAGGTAATGAACCCAATCGCCCTTCAGCCGCATATCCATGCTTTCGCACAGCAGGCGGCATCGCTCGAAATCATTGGCATAGGAAGCCGTCACGACAGCGGTGCGCATCATGGTATCCGTCAGAACGATCGAGATTCGGCGGGCTGGCCGCCGACGGGCGATGCCTTCGCGCGCCCTGCCAGCTTGTGGCGGACAATGTAGTACATGAACAGCGGATTTCCCAGGAGATAGCGACGCCACAGGCGCTTCGGCTCGTGAACCAGCCGGTGCAGCCACTCCAGCCGCAAACGCCGGACGGTCGCTGATGCACGCGGCACCTCCTCCGCCATGAAGTCGAAGAGCGCACCGACGCTGATCACCAGCCGCCCATGGCCGGGACCAACATGGCGGTCGATCCATTTCTCCTGCTTCGGGCTACCCATCGCGATCAGCAGGATGTCCGGCTCGAGTTCGCGAACCCTCGCCATCACCTCGTCCGATTGGGCCACCTCGAAAAAGCCGTCGGAGACCGGAATGAACTCGTGCCACGGCGAATGCTTTTGGAAATTCTCGGCCGCCCGCTTCAAGATCTCCGCACGCGCGCCGATCATCGCGACACGCCTCGGCGTCGTCATATAGGTCATCAGTGCCGGCACGAAATCGGTACCGTTGAGATTGGCCGGGAAGATCTTCCCGTGGAACAGCCACGAGGCGATGTCGACACCGTGCCCGTCGGGCAGGACGATATGGCGCTTGAGCGCGGCCCGATATTCCGGATCGCGCATCATCAGATTGGCATTGTTGGCATTGAGGAACGAAATGACCGTCTGCCCGATCGGCAGCGCCACGATCTCGTCGGTAAAGGCGAATGCATCCGCCCAGCCGAAGTCGCAGACCGGTATGTCAAGAATCATCCGCTGCGATGCAGTGATTGATGGGTTAGGGGAGACATTCATGGTGATTTTCCTCCCTCGAGCACGGCAAAGCCATGGGATGCAGTGCGGGCTTTCTTTTCCATCGCGAATGGCGTCTCTGCGGAGAAGCGCTGAGCAGGCGTCGAAGTGGGTTTTGCCAAACCGGCAAGACCCCGCTCGAGTGTTCCGAGCAACCTGGCTTTTTGCGCCCGATGGAAGGCCGCGCCCGCAATGCGCTGGCGATCACCGGCCCGCACCCGCGCCACCTTGTCGGTCAGCAGCCGCGCGAATTCGGCCGGATCGTCGGCGACAGAACAATTGGCCGGGATCTCGCCAATGCCGCGCAAGGAGGCGCGCGTGGCCACGCTCGGCATGCCGAGTTCGAAGGTCTCGATGGTTTTCAGCTGGACGCCGGTGCCGCCGCGGCTGACCAGCGGGATGACGGCGCCGGCCTCGACGAAGGCGCGGGCATCCGGAACCCTGCCGAAGAAACGCAGGCCGGGATGGGAAACTGCGGGCGCATCCGGCATCTGCCCGGCAATGCCGATCGACATATCGGCTGGCAGAAGCGGCATAACCTTGGAAAGGAACCAATCGAGCCCGATCCGGTTCGGCTTCCAGCTCCAGGTGCCGATCAACGCCAGATCATATTCCGGCAGTCTTGCGACACCGTTTTCCGGCAGTTCCCAACGCGTTACCAATGGCAGGACGGCGGCGCGATCCGAGACCGCGGAACCGAAGCCGAAACGATCGGCTTCGGCGAACGTCCAGACCGCGGCAGCACCCCGCGTGAGTTGCCGCTCGACCCGTTCAAGGAGACTGGCCTCACGTTTGAACAGAAATCGCTCCAGCAATCCGGACGCCGACGCCGCATTCTCGAGCGCAGAATCGGCCTCGACGTTATGGGCGACATAGATCGTCGGATGCTTCTGGAACACGGCGGAGAAAGCGCCCGGCAATTGTACGGAATTGAGGATGATCGCGTCGAACGGCCGGAGGCCCTGCAGCAGCATCTCGATATGCTCGGGGCCTTTCTTCAGCATCTTTGCCGAAGACAGGGTCGTTCGATTGAGAATGGCGGTTGCCAGCCAGCGAAGTTTCGTTGCAACGCCAACCTTGGCGTTGGCGACTTCGAGCTCGCCCAAGAGACATGTCTCGCTCTGCGCAGCCGCAGCCTGCCCCGGCTGGAGATAGCCGACGACGCTTACCCGGTGGCCGAGCGCGCAAAGGCCGTCCAGAAGGATACGATTGGCAATGTCGAATCCCGATGAAGGGTGCTCCACCGGTACCAGAGAGGAAACCAAAACGAGATGCATGCTGCCACGCGAGACCTGAGAACAACTGCGCGGACTGTAGCAACGCGGCGTGAAATCCCCTTTAAATCATTAATTCAAAAGCGAATTTGGAAATTTAGTATCTGTTTAGGAAGATTTGCTTTAGTGTTTGCCAATGCGATGCCTTCAACAGGTTCCCACCATGACCCCGCCTGCCCCGGATGTGACCGTGTTCTACCAGACGACGGTGGATGCGGCAGAGAGCGTCGAACTCGTCGTCACCCTGCCGACATTCCGGCGGCCCGAACATCTGATCAAGACCCTGAAAACCGTGATTTCACAGGAGCCTGGGAGCCCCTTTGCGATCGTGGTGATGGAAAATGACGCAGACGGTCTTGAAGGAGCCGAGGCGGCAAGAACGTTTTTTGCCGGCCATCGGATCAACGCGGTTGTGTTGATCGCGCATCGGCGCGGCAATTGCCACGCCTATAATGCCGGCTGGTCGATGGCGCTTACCCTCTACCCCAATCTTAAATCCATCGCCGTTATCGACGACGACGAGATTGCCGCGCCCGACTGGCTAGACCGTCTCATATCGGTACATAGACAGACGAGAGCGGATCTGGTGGGTGGACCGCAACTGCCCGATTTCGAGGATCAGAGGCGCAATGACCAGAAGCGTCACCCCGTCTTCATGCCTCACTACGAGACAACCGGCTTGGTGCCCATCCTCTATTCCTCCGGAAACGTGCTGATAACGCGGCCCGTCCTCGACGCCATGCCGCAGCCGTTCCTCGATCCGGTGTTCAATTTCATCGGTGGGGGTGACAGCGACTTCTACCGCCGCTGCAAGGAGAACGGTTTCACATTCGCCTGGGCGGCCGAGGCCTGGGTTGCCGAGACGATCCCAGCGCGACGGACGGAAGTGTCCTGGATCAGGGCGCGAAGCCTGAGGAATGGCGCGATTTCGGCACTGCTCGAGCATCGCGCGGCACCGGGACTTGCCGGCCGCATGAAGACAATTGCCAGATCGCTGGCCTTGCTTGCCGCCTCGCCCATTCGCGGCTTTTCCCTGTGGCGATCAACCCGGCTTCCCGCCGCGGGGCTTTACCATTTTTACGTGGCTTGGGGCCGGTTGATGGTGGAACTCGGCCTCGTCAACGAGCAGTACCGCAACCCGGAAAAGAACTGAGAAACGCCATACGATCTTACTTCGCGGCGGCTGCGGCGCGCCTTTCGGCCTCAGGGATCTCGTCGTGGGCGGTTTCTCCGTTCTTGTCGACGATCGCAACAGGCTGCTGCTGCGGCTGGCTCGCACCCTTGGCAATTCGGGCGACATCCGCCTTCGACAGATATTCCAGCTGTTCGACAAGCACGTCGAAGATCACTTCGTCGCGCATGTCCTTGTTCAACCCGTCTTTCACCGTCGTCTTGAATTGGGCTAGGTCGAAACTGGTGTTGTCGGCGACGTTGATCAACTTCTTGCCGACAAGAATGTCAAACAGCGCGTTCGTCACCGTCTCCTTGAGCGGCACGTCCAGGTGCTTGATCTTGTTCTTGTCGACGGCAAAGGACAGTTTCGTCAGGAAATAGCCCTGCACCGCCCCGTCAGTGATCACCGGTACCGTAATAATTTCGCCTGGAACATATTGCTGCAATGCGCGGCGATCTGCCTCCGCATCCGATTCCACCGGCGCCGAGGCATGCTGGATCGAGAAATAGACGGAACCCAGCGTGACCGCGCAGACCCAGACACCGGTGAAAACGAGCTTCAACATTACAAGTACCGGAACTGCTGTTCGGAGTAGATGCCATCCGCCTCCGCATTCTGTACGGCGGCCTTGAGAATTTCCACCACCGACCGGCAGGCTTCCATATGAGCGTTCACCTTCTGCGAATTCGCCAGAAGCTTCGACTTGATATGCCGTGTCTGCGAAACGAAGGCCGGCGAAATCTCGCTTGGCGCGGTGTTGCGATGCAACATCGTCAACTCATACAGGCAACGACTCTTGCGGGCATTGGATGCCTTCAGATCGAAGCTCGGATCGACGCCGATCCGGTTATTCTCGTTGTCGAGGATCATTTCGAGGCGGCCCAGAACGTTCTGGATACGCACGTCACCCGATGCTGCAACTTCCATCTTATTTCGCTCCCGTTGGCGCCGGCATCATGCGGATCCTGTGCTTGTCAGATGCGCGGCGCGTTATGTGTCAGTTCGGAGAATCCGCGGGATTGCCTCAGGCCTGTTCGTTCTCGTTGCCAGTGTCCATGAAATTGGCGATCGCCTTGCGCTCGTATTCCTGCACCATGCTAAGCGCGACATTGTTATCGTTGCCGTTGAGCGATGCATTCACGCGATCCGGGCCGTCCGATCCGACGATCCGGTCGGTGATCATGCTTTCGGCGATCCCAACGCCGTCGCCCTGCGCCATGACGTTGCCGATCTGCTCAGCCATCATGCTTTTCCACATGTCGCCGGAAGTGCCCTTGCCGTAAACCTCTTCGCTCTCGGTGGGCAGCATCGATTTCACGAAGTTCTGCAAAACCATGGCCTCGAACTTGCGGTAGCTTTCCGGGATCTTCTTGGCCTCGGCGCGATTGCTGATATCGCCAAGGCTGTTGGTTGGGCTGTCGTGATTGAGGACCGCAACCGTATTGGCAAAGCCGGTCCCGTTTTCAGCAAGGCTCGTTGCCTGGAAGGCAGCTCGATTAGCTTTCAGCCGCGCCTGCGCCTCCTGCACTTCGGCCGGATCGGCGGCCCGCACGACGTCCAACACCAGATCGCTTGGAGGAGAAATGGCCATGTGGTTTCCTCTCGTCACGGAACACGCGGGCGGTACGGTCAGCACCGGCGAGAGCTCCAAAAATTCAGCAGTTTAATCAAGCAGATCGAACGCAGAAACGGCCGATGCTGCAGCCGCACTATGACCGTTCAAGCTTACCGGAAGCTGGTGACTTGCCCATCACATGCTGATCGACGAGATCGTAAATGGCATTGTCGTCGGCGGTGCGGTCCTCCAGCACGCGCGCATCCTTCATGTTCTCCTCCAGTCTGTCGCCCTTTGCCCGCTCCTTGAGCACGCGGGTTTCGTGGACCTGCTGGATACCGAGAAGCATCTGGTCCTTCTGTGCAAGGCGGCCCAGCTGCGAGGCATAGTGCCCCGAAAACATGGCATGCAGCGGACTTGCCGATCCCATGGCGTCAACGACGACATCGATGGTTTCGGCAAGATCGCGCCGCTGTCTGGCGGTTTCGGCCAGCTCGCCTTCCGCCATTTGCTCGAGGTGGCGCTGTACGGCAACAAGACGCTTCAATTTTTCCGACCGGCTTTTCATCGTCCAGCTAGCCTCCTTGCATGATCGGGGCGAAGCCGTCGGCGAACAGGCGCAGCATCGCGGCGATGCCGAGATAGAGAAGGAACATCCCGCCCATGATCAGATAGGGAAGCGAGATGAAGTAGAGCGGCATCTGCGGCGCCAGCTTGTTGACCATACCGATGGCGACGTTGAACAGGAGACCGTAGATGAGGAAAGGACTGGCCAGCCGCAGCATGATGTAGAACGTCGTTTCAAGGGCATTGGTCAGCGTGATCAGCACGCCCTGCGGGTCAAAGCCGACGCCGAGCGGCATCACCTTGTAGGAATCGACGATGCTCGACAGGATCACGTGGTGGAAATCCAGCATGAACAGGACCATGAGGCCAGCAAAGCTGATCAGGTTGGTGAGCTGGTTCTCGGCGGTGTCTTCCAGCACGTCGGCGGTCGGTGGCGCGTTGAAGCCGATCATCATGGTGATGACCGTTCCGGTGAACTGCAGGCCCAGCACATAGTAGCGCGCGATCAGACCGATGACGCCGCCAACCACCGTTTCGGTGGCGATAATATAGATGTAGGTGTGCCCCTTGCCGGAGATCTGCGGATAAATATCGTTCCACATGATCGGCAGCACCGCCATCGAGATCGCCACCGCGACGAAGAGACGTATCTGCACGGGGACGCGAGCGGTCGAAAATCCCGGCATGACCATGATGCAGGCGCCGATACGGCAGAATGCTGCAAAGAGCGCAAGCACCGTGCCTTCCGGATCGGAAATCATGAGATCGAGCCAATGATCTTGATCTCGAGACCCTTGGCAAGTTCGACGTGGCTAAGGACAGGCAATGTGGCGAACAGGCGCTCGATGATCATGCGCACATAAGAACGGGATTCGGGCGAACTTACCAGTACGAACGGCATGCCTCGATCGAGATGTTCACGGATAACCCTGGTCGCCTGCTCGCTGAACTCCTCCAGATGACGCGGATCAATGTCGAACTCGACGATTTCGCCCTTGGCGTCGCGCTTCAGCGCCTGGTGGAACACCATGTCCCATTTGTTGCCGAGGCGCAGAACGCGCAGCGTGCCATTGTCGGCGAGATCGCCGCAAAGCTGCTGCGACATCCGCACGCGCACATGCTCGACGATCTGCTCGGTCTTGCGCACATGCGGGGCGAGTTCGGCGACGGCTTCCAGGATCAGGTGCAGGTTGCGGATCGAGACGCGCTCGGCAAGCAGCAGCTTCAGCACTGCCTGCAGACCGGAGTAGGACATATGCGAGGAGCAGATTTCATCCGCCAGCTTGCGGTATTCCGGATCGAGCCGCTCGATCAGGATTTTCACGTCCTTGTAGGACAAAAGCTGCGGCAGGTTGTTACGGATCACTTCGGAGAGATGCGTCAGCACCACCGAGACGTTGTCGATCGGGTGGAAGCCTTCGCGCTTGAGGTCCTCGGTGAAGGTTTCGAGGATCGATACCGCCGGCATGCCGAATGCGGGTTCGCGGATATCGTCCCCGGGAATGCTCGGTTTGCGCCCGCCGCCTGTCACGACGATGACTTCGCCGACGCGAACCGTGTTTGAGGCGATCGTCGTGCCATGGATACGCACATGGTAGGCCTTGTCGGGAATGCTGATGTCGTCCGACACCTTGATTTCCGGCACGATCAGCCCGTACTGCCCGGCGAACTTGCGGCGCATCTTGCCGACGCGGAAGGCCAGTTCCTGATGGGCGCCGAGAAGACGGGTGGAGACCTGCTTGCCGAGCAGAAGCTCGATTTCGGCGGTCTTGAGAACCGACTTGACCGAGTCTTTCTCGCTATCCGTCTTCTGCTGGGCCGTCTGCTGCTCCTGCGCGCGCTTGAGCTTGCTGGCCGCTTCGAGCTGGCGCGGGATCATCCAGCCGAGGAAAGCCATTCCGCCGCCCAGGACGGCGAAGGGGATGAAGGGAAGACCCGGCATCATGGCGAGCAGCAGGATCAGGCCGGCCGCGACCATGAGCGCGCGCGGATAGCCACCCAACTGGTTGACGACCGCCTGGTCCGTCGATCCGGCCGTGCCGCCGCGCGAGACGAGCAGACCTGCGGCCAGCGACACGATCAATGCCGGAATCTGCGACACCAGGCCATCGCCAACCGAGAGCTTGACGAACACATCGGCGGCTTCGCCAATCGACATGCCATGTCTGGCATAGCCGATGATGATACCGCCGAAGACATTGATGGCGGTGATCAGCAAGCCGGCGATCGCGTCACCGCGCACGAATTTCGAAGCACCGTCCATCGAACCGAAGAAGGAGCTTTCCTCTTCCAGTTCACGCCGGCGGTGTTGGGCTTGCTTCTCGTCGATCAAACCTGCCGACAGGTCCGCGTCGATCGACATCTGCTTGCCGGGGATGGCGTCCAGGGTGAAGCGGGCGCCGACTTCCGCAATACGCGTCGCGCCCTTGGTGATGACGATGAAGTTCACGGTAATCAGGATCAGGAAGACGATCAGACCGATGACGAAGTCGCCGCCCATGACAAGCTGCGCAAAACCGGCAATGACGCCACCGGCTGCGTCGTGGCCTTCATGCCCATGCGAAAGGATGACGCGCGTCGTCGCGATGTTGAGCGACAGGCGGGTCATGGTGGAGATCAGCAGAATGACCGGAAAGGACGAGAAATCCAGCGGTCGCTGAATCCACAGCGCCACCATCAGGATCAGGACCGAAAATGCGATGGAGAACGCCAGACCGATGTCAATCAGAAAGGGAGGAATCGGCAGAAAGAGGATCGACAGGATCATCACGATGCCGAGCGCAAAGCCGATATCACGGCCCTTCGGTGCGACCTTCGGGATGACTAGAGCGGGAGGTGTCGCCATCGGAATTCCGTCTCTTCATGAGAGGCAGGCAGCATTCATAGCTGCCCATACTGGAAACAGGCGTAACGCGCCAAACTTGCGCGAAGATGTCATCGATAAATGAAAGTGCGCAACTGCACGATTCCGTAATTCGGAATCGATTTCAGTTTCAAAGAGCAGCCTTCGCGTCACGTTTGAGGCGCGGGGCTGCAGGTTCGTTGCCGGTCTTGCCGCAAGCGCGTCAGAAGCCGCTTTGGATGCGTGAGAACACTATATCGGTAAAGAGGGAAATCTGCGAACCGACAAAGGAAGCCGAAAGCGCAACCGTCACCAGAACGGCAAGGATTTTCGGCACGAAGGTCAAGGTCATTTCCTGCACCTGGGTCAGCGCTTGAATGAAAGCGATGACGACGCCGACCACCATGGCGGCGAGAACGGCGGGCCCGGAAGCGACGACGACCGTCCAGATCGCCGCCTGTACTATATCGAGGGCGTCCGCCTCATTCATCAGCTATCACTTAACGGTAACACCCGGCCCGACGGTAAGCTCCTTACCGGTATCGAGCACGGCGATGATTCCATCCGAATATAGCTTCACTTCCTTGACGACGCCAGTCGTCTTGCCGTCTGCGCTCGTCACCGTCTTGCCGATGACCGCGTTGGCTTCGCTGAGCGAGGTGCGCTGCAGCAGGCTTTCCAGGTTGGTATTGGTCTTGATCGTCTGCTCGACCTGCGAGAATGTGGCGAGCTGTGCGATCTGCTCGGACGAATCCATCGGCTCCGTCGGATCCTGGTTCTTCATCTGCGCGACGAGCAGCTTCAGGAAGCTGTCGTAGTTCAGGCTGGCCGAAGCCGCGTCCGCTGTCGAATTCGTCGTTGTGGACGAAGTGGTGGTTGTGGTCGACGTTACCCCGCTTACCGCCATGGTGCGATCTCCTTGCGAATCTGCTCGATCGTCGCAGGGGCGATTTCGTGGCTGTTGAGAATCCGGTCCTCGATGGCGTAGAGGCCGCGGATCGCCTTCAGAGCGTCGAAGGCGCGACCCTGCGTAACCATGCCGTCGATACGCTTGAGCTCGGACACCACGTCTTCGTTTTTGAAGCAATTCAGCAGCATGACGACCGACTTGCGGAACATGTTGGTCGATTGTTCGGCACCTTCGGGATTGATGAGGATCATCTGGGCGATGAAATAAAGCTGCTTCAGCGGTGTGGTGGCATCTTCCGGCTGCAGAACGTGGTTTTCGAGCAGGAATGTCACGTCATTGAGAAATTCGACAGCGACCTTACGGTCGACACGCAACACCGCCCCATTGACAAAGATCCGTTCGCCCGACTTCAGTGAGATACGCAGTGTGCTTTTCATTTGAGTCCATCCCTGATGATGGTTGTGATGTCTATGATGCCTTGGAAGTTGGAAGATTCGCGTTTGCGAATCTTTTCCGTTTCGCCCAGAATCCAGATGGCTATGGAAATAAGGTTGGCGCGCAATTCGTCGTTCAGTTGATTGTCCGACGCACGAAGATCCTCGATGAACCGGATCCAGACCCGCCGCGTGTAGTAAATCGCCTCGATGGCCTCCCTCGAATACCCTTTCTGCTGTTTTGCCGCTGCAAGCAGCGCAATAGAGCGGTCGAGCACCTGCCTTTCGCGATCCTTGGAGTCGGCGACGCCGTCCTCCATGATCTCGGCGTATGAAAACTGATACATTCAGACATCCTTCATGTTTGTCCTTGGTCCTCGCCGCGTCAGAGGAAATTGATCAAACTCAACTGCTGAAGCCGCGAGGTAAGCGTGTACGAGGTCTCAATCTGGGTCAGCAGCGTGTTCATGCGCGTCGACGCCTCGTAAGTATCAATCCCTTCGATATCCGTGATGTGGGTGTTGACCAGCTTGAGTTGGGACTCCAAGGAGGTATTCGCCTTCTTTAGGCGAGCCTCCGAAATACCGAGCGTGCTGCTCGTCTCGATGAGACCGGTTATGCTTTGCTGCACATAGTTCTGCGCGGCGGAGTTTATGGTGCTACGGACGTCCGACGATACGTCCGCGCCCAGCAGCTCGATGGTCATGACCGCGGCGAGAGCAAATTTGCGGACCCCGTCGGTGTTGACGTTCGTCGTGCTTTGAACCACCTCGTTGGCGCTGATGCGGCTCATGACGTTCTGGCTTGAAGCGTCCGACCAGTCCGTATCCCACTGAGCCCCGGTATACATCGGCTCCAGCGTGTTCTCGATGAAGTCGGTCATCTGCGCCGACGTAAAATCGCTCATCGTGGCGATGCCGTTGGTCGACATATAGGTCGATAGCGCCGCATCGAACGAAACCTTGGCCGGAGACGTGTCCGTATATTCGGTGAGCGGCTTGACGTCGGTATTGATCCCGGACATCAGGAATTCACCGTTGAACTGGACGTTGGCCGCGGCGGAGAACGAACTGAGCGCGCCGTTGATGTCCGTCTTGGCGATCGAGAGCCTCGTTGCGTCATCGTTGCCCAGGGTGGCGATCAGCGTCGTATTGATCTGCTCGGCCGCCGAGCGCATCGTCTGGAGCGACATCTGCGAAGCGGAGAGACGTTGCGTCACCACGGCGTTGGTGTCTTTAAGATTTTCCAGGCGCTCAAGCTCGTTCTTGAGGCTCACCGCGCGCGACATGCTCGATCCGAGCTCGACACCGCTGTCGGCGTACTTGCCGGTGGTGACTTCCTGCTGGAGCTTGAGCACTTCCAACTGGCCCTGCTGGATGGTCATCCGCATGGCGTTTTGAACTGCCAGGTTGGAAACGAAGGACGTTTTCATATCTATCTCACGCTATCCAGAAGTGTTGTCAGCATTTCATCGACCGTGCTGAGCAGCTTCGCCGATGCTTTGTAGGACTGCTCGAGGTCGAGCATCAGCGCGAGTTCCTCGTCAAGGCTGACGCCGGTCGCGTTGCTGAGCGCCTGTTGCGTCTGCGCCAACATGACAGATTTGTTTTCGTCCGCCGTCGTCGCGCTCTTGCGCAACTGCTCGAGCCAACCAATCGACGACGATGCGTAGGTCATGATCGTGGCGGTGCCACCGAGATCCGCGGCCGTGTCGAAGGACATCGGGGTATCCATTGCGACGATATAGCTGTCGAGCAGCTCGGTATAGCCCGAGCTTCCCGTCGGGTTGGAGCTTGCGCCACCATTGACGATACCATCCCTCAACGTGGTGGGATCGGCTTCGGCAGTTGGATTGACGGCCAGGCTGGAGGCTATTCCAGCGGTAATCGTACCGGCAGCCGGCACCGTGATGCCGGACCATACAAAAAGACCGGGGGCGCCATTTTCCTGGAACATCGTGACAAGACCACGCGCCATTTCGTCGAGTTGCGACTGAATCTTGGGCGCCAGATCGTCGCGCAATTGCAGGAGGCTCGCAAGCGTCCCTTCGGCGCTGGTGTTGCCCCCGCTTCCTGCCTTGATAGCAATGCCGTCGACGAGAATCGGATTTCCGGTCACAGTCGCATCATAGTTCGACGTCGGCGTGAACGTGACCTTGCGCGGGATCGTTTCGAACAGCACCGTTCCGTCAGCGGAATAGATGACGGTATCCATGTTGCTGCGGGTCACCGTCGAGATGCCGATTATCTCGGCCATCGACTTCAGAAGCTTGTCACGCTGGTCCAGCGCGTCGCTCGCATCCGCACCTGTCGCCAGCGCACCAACGATCTGGTTGTTGATCGTTTCGAACTTGGACAGAAGTTCATTGAGAGTCCCGACCTGCTCGAGAATCTCACTGTCGGCATCCGCACGGACTTCCTGTACGGCCGTAGCGCCCGTGCTGATGGAGTTTGCAAGGTCCTTCGCATCCGCAACCGTCGACGACGCAATGGTAATGTTGCCTGGCGAGGCAGCATAGGTCTGCAAGCTGCTTCGGAACGTTGCCAGATAACTGGACGGTGACGAGGGATACTCGTCGCCGCCAAAGACAGTCTGGATCGTCTGCAGCCCTTCGAGAAGACGGGACTGCGCCGATGACTGGGAAATGCTCGAGATGGTCTGCTTGAAAAGCGCGTCGTCCTGCGCCCGCTGGATGTTGACGTAGTACTGCCCTCCCGAATCCACGCCCATCATCGCCAGCCGGCGAACGTAGTCCCCGTTGCTGGAGTTGGCGATATTCTTCGACACGACGGCGGTTTGCTGCCCCGTGTTGGTGAATATCGTTTGGGCCGTGTTAATTGCGGAAGCGAGCGACATTGCGCAGTCCGTCCTTTATATGATCAACGCTTCAGGTTCACGAGGACGTCCAGCAGATCGGCGCCAGTCTGGAAGACTTTCGAGTTTGCCGTGTAGCTGCGCTGGGATTCGATCATCGACGTGAGTTCTTCGGCGATATCGACGTTCGAGCTTTCAAGCGCGCCCGAAATGATGTTGCCGAAATCGCCGGAACCGGCAAAGCCCGTGACGACGACGCCGGAATCGACGCCCTGAGAGTAGACGTTGCCCGATTGCGGCACGAGATTGTCAGGGCTCTGCACGTTCGCTAGTGCGATGCGATAGCGAGGCTCGAGCGTGTTGTTCTCGTATTGGACGTAAACGATGCCGTCATCGTCGATCTGAAATCCCGCAACCTTGCTCGGTGCGTTTCCATCGATCGTGCCGCCATCGGGATTGAACTTGTAGCCGAGCTGCGTTGTTTCGCTGAAGTCGATCGTCAGCGCGCCGAGATCGGCGCCCGTGCCTGGCAGGCCGGTAATGGCCGCCGTCGTCACCGTCGCCGGCGCCGTGGTCAGGGCGCCGGCTGCGTCGAAGGCCAAGGCCTGCGTGGCCAGCGAGGTGCCGCTGGTGCGATCGATGATTTCGAGCGACCATGCATTCGAACCGGTCTTTTCGTAGTTGAAATCGAGAATGCGGGTGTTGCCCTGGCTGTCGTAGACGACCAGCGATGTCGTCGAGATGTCGCCGACGGCATCGCCAGAATTGAGGTTGGCGCCCATCGATCCCGTCGTCGAGCCTGTCGCCACGAGGCCATCGGAGGCAAGATTGACCTTTGTCAAGCCATCGAAACCGTTGACCACCACGGTCGGGTCAGCGCCGTTGCCGTATTCGTAGCCCATCAGGGTATAACCCGCGGCATTGACGAGATTACCGTCGCCGTCCTGCGTGAACGCACCGGCACGGGTAAGGAACTCCTGACCATTGGCGCTTTGAACAATGAAGAAGCCGCCGCCGTCGATCGCCAGGTCGGAGCCCGAGGTCGTGTAGGTCTTCGAGCCTTCCGACGAGATATTATAGCGGACCTTGGTCTCGACGCCGCCGGAATTGTAGGAGCCGTTGGACGTCGGCAGGATCATCGACGAGAACTCGGTCGAAGCCCGCTTGTAGCCGGTGGTATTGGCATTGGCGATGTTCTCGGCGACCGTGCCCAGGCGGTTTGCCTGAGCATTCATTCCGGAACCGCCGGTTCTCATCATTCCGTAAAGACTCATGTCCGATCCTCGTTTTCGTCGTTATGGCAACTCTAGGAAGCGGGCCTTGCGTGAACCTGTCTTGGTAGGCCGGATCGGACGCTGCCGCATCCGAAACCGCCGGCACGAGATCGTCAGTTCCAGTCGATGCAGTATCCGAGGAAACGCTTGGAATCGATCGGATCGAAACCGAGCTTCTTGCGCAGCTTCTTGCGCAGCTTGCTGATGTGGCTTTCCACGACGTTCTCTTCGACATCCTCATCGAAGATGCCGTAGATCGCGTTGAAGATCTGGGTCTTGGACACGCGCCGGCCGCGGTTTGAGACCAGATATTCGAGAATGCGGCGCTCGCGGCGCGGCAGGGGGAACACGTCGCCATGCACTTCCGGGTCCCGGCCATCGGAGAAGACCCGGATCGGGCCGATGTCGGTGTAATTCGCCAAGGCCTTCAGGCGGCGGCGGATGGCCGCTGCGCGGGCAAGGATTTCCCGGGGGTGAACCGGCTTTCGCACCACGTCGTCGACGCCGCAGTCGAAGAACGCCAGCGTTGTCTCCAGCGAGGGAGAATCGCTGATGGCGATCACCGGAGCCGAAGACCGGTCCCGGATGGCGCGGGGCAGGCTCATCGCCTTCTCGCCCTGGCCGATCAGAAACGCCTCGACGGCATCGATATCGGTGTCTGCCGCTGTTGAAACCCAGTCGCCAAAGTCGCTTGGATGGAACCCGGTGGAGGGCACGCCCTCCCGGCCAAACAAGGAAGTATATCCGTCTTTCACGAGCTCACGCTCATCAACCACTACGATCATTCGTCCGCCTCCGAATCAGTATGGTGCCTCGATGGCACAAGAGATACGAATCGGCGGATTCATGAACAACTATGGGAACTTACTGGCGGAAATTAACAGTAGATTAAGATTTCTGTACCGATTTGATCTATATGTAGTACGTGCATCAAAATGAGCCACTAAAATTCATGTGGAAACGTTAACGCTTCGTTAAGAAAGTGTTTGCAGTCATTTTTCCACCGCAATGTTGACGCAATCGCACAGGGCGGAAAAAGATGCCGATAAATATCGTTAAAGTTGCGTTATCGGCAAAAGTTCGACGCGTTTGCGGTCCACTTTCCATAGCCCGTCGCCACCAGATTGGCGATCACGCGGCAGACATATTTCTTCTGCGCAGGGTCGTTGTTGGGGCCGGCATGATACCGGGCAACGGCCATTGTCCAGGTCTCGTGCCTGGCATGCAGATTGGCCAGGAAGCCGGCGGCGTATTCGACGTTCTTCCTCGGGTCCAGCATCTCGCTCGGCGAGGCAAAATTCTCGCCGTGGAAATGGTAGTTGATCTGCATGCAGCCGAGGTCGATCAGCTTGGCTCCCTGCCCACGAGCCTCGGCAAATCGCTGAAGCACCTCCTGGGCGCTGTTGGCGAAGTAAGCCTTGCCCTCGATGTTCATGGCATAAGGCTGGAGCGATCCCTTACGGCCGGTTTCCGTGAGACCGACGGAATAGAGGATGCCCGCCGGAATCTGATACTTCGCCGCCGCCGCCGTGATCTCGCTCTCGCAAACGCCTGTATCGGCATAAGCGCTACATATAGACGTCACCAGTCCGGCCAGGCTCAGCACCAGAAGACGCATCGCTCGTGCCTTCATTCCTCGTCCACCTTCCGCGGTCCTGCGGCTCGCTGCCGTTTTCATTGTTCTGGCGCCGCCCCTCGGCCGGGCCGTCGCCCGCCGTTTCGCGGCCCTGCTGACTCGTCTGATTTTGTGCTTGCTGCTGTGTATCGTTGGCGCCGGACCTGTCCGGGCTATTGAAGACAACGCTGACCTGATCCACCGCGAACCCCAGCGCGCGCAGGGCTTTTACCATCGCATCCTGATCGTCGCTGAGCTGCCGGAAGGCGTCGCCGGTTTCCACCTTCAACTCGACCTGCAATTCCTCATCCTTGAGCCGCAACGTGGCCGTCACGGTGCCCAGATCGATCGGATGCATCTGAATCTTCAGCGTGTTGAGAACCTTGCCGGTAGAACCCTCGGTCAGCGGCTCCGAAGCCTCCGTGCTCGATTGCAAGGAGTTCACCCATTCTGGATTGCTGGCGATCTGGCTTGTGATCGTCGATGCATTGCTGGTGGGCGCAAGTCCGAGATAGCGGCGCGCTTCAAGCACAGTCACGGCTTCGACCTTGGTGGCTGTCGTCGATGCGCCGCCACCTGCCTTGTCCTCATCCGACGCCACGTTCATCGAGACAGCCTGACCCTTGCCGTCCGCCCGGGTGAACCGGAATATCCGATCGGACCCTGCCTCGGTAGCACTCTGAACGGCGTTGGCGTCAGCCTCCGGGCGGATCGACCCTTTCGCCCCAGCGGTATACTCCCAAGTCTTCGCCTTACCGGCGCTGTCGGCCAGCGCCTGGAACTCGGACAGCACCGGGGGCGTGACTGCTTGCGCCATCGTGCCGACGTCTGCGGACGCCTGGGTGGCGCCGAGGAGCGCCAGCAGATGGCTGACATCGGCGGGCGCCGTTGCCGCACCGGCGGTATCGGGCGACGGCAATGCTTCGTCCGATGTCGTCGCGTTGGCATCGCTGTGTTTCGAGAGGTGCGCCTTCGGATCCTTCAAGAGCACGTTCAACTTTTCGCCTGCCTGCTCATCGAGAATCTGGCCGGCACCGGCGGTCGCCTCCGTGCCGAGATCGGCAAGCTCGATCGGCGCCCGGAGGCCGCCTTTGCCATCGGAAGGCGTCAAATTGGACTTCTGGCGGTGAGCCTCCTGTTCGACGGTGGCCTCTTCCCCGATCTGCGGCATCAGCATCGGCTTCGCTGCTGCGCGCAAGGCGGCATTGGTGCTTCTGTCATCCGCTGCACCAGGCAGGGATAGCGGACTGTCCTGATCCGTCACGGCGGCGTCGCCGCTGGCTACGATGTCGGTCGCAGCATCAGTGGTCCTTGGGTTCCGCAACGCCACGAAGGTCGCCTGCGTGCCGCCGTCCGTTGCCGCCTTCCCGCTGATCGAAATCGTCGGCTGTTTCTTCTTGCCCGCATCGGCGAACGCATTTTCGAAGGCCGAACGCTGGCTGGCAGCGTCCGCTTCCTTTTGCTTGCCGGTGGAATTGGCTGAACGTATCGGGCCCGCGCCCAGAAGGCTGTCGTCCACAAATGTCATTTCTCGTCTTCCCCCTTCAGGAGAGAATCGATCTCGTCGAGTTTCGAACGACCGGTGCTCAGAAAAGCATCGAGAACCGGATCAGGCGGGCTCGTTTCTGACGCCGCCACCTGTTGCTGCGTCCTATTCGATTGCGTCTCGCGCACCGCGGCGGCGGGCGCCGTTGCAAACGGGCTTTCGCCGCTGCCCGTCTCCGGTTCGCCCTGCCCTTCAGTGGTTGCGGGGGAGATATTAGCAACGGACGCTTGCGTCAGGCTGTCTGGGTCGGGCGCGCGCAACACTTCGCTGGCAACGACCGTCGCTGCCTGGCGCAGCGCGCGATCACGCGGAGAGAGCTCTGCGTCGGGAATGGCACTGATGCCCTTCACTGCTTCGAGAATATCCTGGGACGGAACGCCGACGAGCCCGGAATAGAGATTGGCCAGCGTCTTTGGCCCCGCATCGGCGACATCCGAAAGCGATTGGGCACGTTCGGAGGCAAGTCTCGCCAGTTCCTGCATGCCGGCGATCGCCGCGCGCCGGGCAATGCGCAGATAGACCTCACGCTGCCGGGGCTTGTCCATGAAACCGAGAATTTCCTGGATCTTGCCCTCGGTCTGCGCACCGTAGTTGGCGACAGCCAGTTCGACGAAGAGATCTGCGAACTGGCTCGCATAGGGAGACGTCAAGAAGCGCCGCGCATAGGACAGCGAATAGGCAAAGCCCTTGTCCGGCATGTGGCCGCGGGTCGAAAGCGCGATCGACCGGCGCAAGGCGGCTTCCTCGATATTCGTGCCGGGTGCCGTCAATCTTGCCCAATCATAGTATTTCAGCGAGGCGGCAGGATCCTGCTGCGCGCTGCCATTACCGAGAACCAGATAGAGGTAGGGACCGATGCGCGCATTTCGGTATTCCGCAATGGCCTTCTCGAGATTCTCGACCATCAGCTCGCCCTTGCCGGCCAGGTAATGGCTCAACGCATCGACAATGCGGTTGTCGAAATTTCCTTCGACGTCGCGGTCAGCGAGGTAGGACAGGGTTTCCGGATTGCCGCCGCTCATGGCATAGATGAAAGCAGCGTCTACGTTTCTAGGATTATCGAAAACGGAAGGCGCCGCAGATCGCAGACGCTTGTCGATCGCCCCGAGCATGAAACGCTGCATCTCGGCTGCCGAATGATCACCGAGAACGATCGAGTCCTGGATATATTGCAGCGACCGCAGCATCTTGTAGGGCGCCAGATCCTCCAAATCGCCGGCATGCGCGGCGAGGCCCGGAAGGACCCCGACGGAGCAGGCGCCGAAAAAGAGGGCGCGGATCGCCTTCAGCATCGCGATCAGCCCCGATCTGTCTGCAGGAGGATTTCGATGCGCCGGTTGGCCGGCGCCAGCGGATCCTTCGGAACCTGGAGGCGCTTGTCCGCGAAGCCGCTGATCTGGCTGACACGGCTTTCGGCCAGACCACCGCGAACGAGCATGTAATAGGCGCTCTGGGCACGATCGGACGAAAGCCGCCAATTGTCGTAGACGCCTTTCTTGAAAGGACGCCCGTCGGTATGGCCGCGGATGGCGATCGCGCCGGTGCGCGCGGACAGGAGCTTGCCGATCTTCTCCATGGCAATCACCATGTCTTTCTCGGGGACGGCCGAGCCAACACCGAACATCGGGGCATCGGCCTGTTCGCTGATCGTGACCAGCAGGCCTCCCTCGGTTGGCGTCACCAGCAGGCCTTCGGCAAGCTTGCCGGCTGCCCCGCCGATTTCCTTCTCGATCTCGGCCTTCAGGGCCTTGGCAGCATTGTCATCGGCCTTGGCCGCCGTAACCTGATCAGGCTGAGTGGCCTGATCCTTCGTCGCTGCGCCCGCCTGGCCTTCTCCGGCCGCGGCGGTCTCCTTCGACGCATCGGCCGACCCATCTCCGGCCTTGGCTTCCAGGCTGTCGCCACCTTTTTGCGCATTCTGCAATTCGACCTGCTTCGTCCAGAAATCCGGGTCGAACGGGTCACGATAGGCTTCGCCGCCTTGGGCTCCGGTAGCCGGGCCGGAGGTTGACGCGCCGCCATCTCCTTTGGCGCTGATATTGGCATTGCGGCCGGTTTCGTTGACGATTTCGGACATCACCGAATAGGGGTTCTCGAAGAAATCGGCATCGGAATATTGTGTTTCCTCGCCGGAAGTCGCCGTTAGGTCATCGCCGCTTTTCGCCGACCCACCGGTCTTGGTCTCCGTGCCGTTGACCTTTGACTTCATCTGGTCTTCTTCGCCCTTGGCGTCCTTGGCCGGCTGCTTGACGCCCTTTTCGGACGGCTTGGCATCGGTCAGCTGCACAGGGTTGAAATAGGAGGCAAGTGCTGCCTTGGTCTGCGGGTTGGCCGCATTGATAAGCCACATTACGAGAAAGAACGCCATCATCGCCGTCATGAAGTCTGCATAAGCGATTTTCCACGCGCCGCCATGATGGCCGTCGGGATTGCCGCCATGGCGCTTGACGACGATGATTTCGTTCTTGCCGTGGTGATGGCTTTCAGTCTCGCTCATGCCAGCACCTTCCTGACGGTATCCGCCCAGGCGGCCATTCGCGTCACCAGAATAGAATCGCCGAACTCGACCGAAAGGTCGATGTCAGCGGTTTCCTGGTGACGGAAGACCAGTGTTTCGTCATTGAGACGTTGCTTCAGCGCCTCGAACTGAGCCAGCGGCCCTTTCACTGTTATCTTCGCACCTTCACCGGCACCAACGGCATGGGCGATCATGCGCGCCAGGTCATCGACGGATTTGCGCAGCAGCACCTCCTCCATCACTGGCGCCAACACACGCGCCGTCTGGTCGGAAAGCATGGTCGCGAGTTGGGACGCCATGTCGGAGAAGCGATCGTAGATCATCGCCGCGATTTCATTGTCGCAGCGCACACGCAACGCCTCGAGCTCCGCCGCGTGGCGCTCGTTCAGGGCGGCGATTTCCGTTGCATGCAAGGAACGCTGCTCGGCTTCGGCTTCACGGCGCCCTTGCGCGAAGGCGTCGCGACGCTCTGCCTCGAGATCGACCTGCGGTGCGGCCTGCGGCTTCATTGCAAAAGCACCATCGGCGGGAAAGTCTTCGTCGAGGTCCGGGAAATATCGCGGCGGAACCATCTTGAGATCGACTTTTGGAGCACTGAAATCCTTGAGGTAACGGGAAATGGAAGCGCTCATCGGGTGCCTCCCGTGACACCGGTCGTCGTTTCGGCCACGGTCTGGCCAGCCCCCCGACTGGTTGCACGCGGCATTTGGCTAACGGGCTCGAAAGCAACAGACTGTGACACTTCCCGAATGTCTCCTTCAGGACCCCGCGGAACGGCAAAGCCGCGTGGCCCGAACATTTTCAATCCGTACCGGCTCGCCGCCCGAAGAATCGGGTGGCGCGGGCCGCATACAACGGCTGCACAATATTCATATTGCCTGGCAACCGAGATGAGGATGGTTGCGGTTGGAGACTACCCAGCCAAACTTGTGCGAAAATGTGGTCATGTAACCGGAGGTCCCGGCGATCGGTTTCAGTCAACGCGACTGGGAGATAGGGTGTTGGACCGCGCTTGGGCAATTAGCGCGGTCCAACCGTTTCCGCCCATGCCGATGACCGGCGGCACGGGGGAAATATATCGCCGCCGCTTCGCGAGACGGAAGCGGCGACAAACCCGGAAAACGAGGCCGCGCCTATGCCCACCGGCCCTGCGGCATCGCTTACTGCTGGAAGAGACGCAGGATGTTTTCGGAATTGGTATTGGCGATCGACAGGGCCTGGATGCCCAGTTGCTGCTGCGTCTGCAGAGCCTTGAGGCGGGTCGATTCCTCGTTCATGTCGGCATCGACGAGACGGCCGACACCCTTGTCGATCACGTCCATCAGGTTGGCAACGAAGTTTTCCTGCATGTCGATGCGGCTGGTAATGGCGCCGAGGGTCGATGCGGCATCGGTGAGGTTGCTGAGCATCTTGTCAACAGCGCTGATCATGCCTTCGATGTCGTCGTCCGGAGTCGCGGATGTCAGATCGATCAGCACCGAACCGGTCGGCGCGGTACCGCCGGCAGCCAGGACAAGGTGATAGGTCGCGTTGGCCGTACCGGTGCCGACAGCAGCGCCCTGCTCGACGGCAACGCCCTTGGTGAGCTGGCCGAGCGAGGAGTCCTGGGTGTCGATCAGGATCGATTCCGCCGTGTCGTAATCCAGTGTCGTGACGGAAACCGAACCGTTCGTCGAACGGTTGAAGGACGCCACAATCGACTTGATCCCCGCCGGTGTCGTCGTGTCATTGTAAAGCCAGTTTTCGCCAGAGAAAGATGCCGATTCGGCAGCGGATGCGAGCTGGTTCTTGAGTTCGTTAAGTTCCTTGTTGATCTTGGTCTTGTCGACGCCCGGTTCGCGCGCCGCAACGAGCTTTGCCTTGATCTCGGAGACGACTTCGATGGCCGAGCTCATGCCGGCATACGAGGTATCGACCTTGGCGGCGCCCAGCCCGAGCGCGTCCTGAACGGTCGACAGGGCAGCATTGTCCGAACGCATGGTGGTGGCGATCGACCAGTAGGCGGCGTTGTCCGCGGCGGTCTCGACGCGATAGCCGGAGGAAATGCGGCTCTGCACGTCTTCCATGTTCGTATTGATCGAACGCAACGTCTGGAGGGCGGCCATAGCCGCGGAATTGGTAAGGATGCTGGTCATTGGTCATTGCCCCAGTTCAAAAATTAAACGGAACATTCCGGATTGATGACCGGCAGCGACGGGACCAGCGTCATGCAAACTGCCCCATGTTTAGCCCAAGGACAGCCTGTCGCTCTTAACGAACACTTAACGGTCACATGGTTAACAAACACTTAACGTCGTTAGCAAGTAGGTAATCAAAATGAACGAAAATAAATCTGAATTGCCGAATGGTTAAGAATACGCCTGTCGCCGCGACGGAAAACGGAAAAACCGCGCCCCTTGCGAGACGCGGTCTGTGGGACTGGCGGCGGACATCCTGAGACGTCCGCCGGCATTGTCGTTTCCCTGTTCTGATTAACGGAAGAGCGAGAGGATGTTTTCCGAGTTGGAGTTGGCGATCGAGAGAGACTGGATGCCAAGCTGCTGCTGCGTCTGGAGCGCTTTAAGGCGCGTCGACTCTTCGTTCATGTCGGCATCGACGAGGCGGCCGACGCCCTTGTCGATCACATCCATCAGGTCGGCCATGAAGTCGTCCTGCATCGAGATACGGGTGTTGGTGGCGCCGAGGGTAGCGGCGGCATCGGTCAGGCTGGTCAGCATGGCGTCAACGGCGCTGATCATGCCTTCGACGTCATCGTCCGGGGTCGCTGCCGCCAGTGCGATCAGCACCGAACCGGTCGGAGCCGTACCGCCGGAGGCGAGAACGAGGTGGTAGGTGGCGTTGGCGGTACCGGTACCGACGGCAGCGCCTTGCTCGACGGTAACTGCCTTGGTGAGCTGACCGTTGGCAGAGTCCACGGTATCGATCAGAACCGAGGTCGAAGCGTCGAACTCGAGAACGCCGACCGCAACCGCGCCGTTGGCGCCGCGGGTGAACGAGCCGACCATTTCCTTGATGCCGAGGGCGGCGGCAGTTCCGGCGTCGCGGTAGAGCCAGTTTTCGCCGGAGAAGGAAGCCGACTGAGCGGTCGACACCAGCTGGTTCTTGAGCTCGGTGATTTCCTTGTTGATCTTCAGCTTGTCAACGCCCGGTTCGCGGGCAGCGACCAGCTTGGCCTTGATTTCGGAAACGACGTCGATGGCGTTGTCGAGGCCGGTATAGGCCGTGTCCGTCTTGGCAGCGCCGAGACCGAGAGCGTCCTGAACCGTGGAGAGCGCCTTGTTGTCCGACTTCATGGTCGTTGCGATCGACCAGTAGGCGGCGTTGTCGGCTGCGGTCTCGACGCGCAGGCCGGAGGAAACGCGACCCTGGGTCGTTTCCATGCCGTCGTTGATCGAACGCAGGGTGGAGAGTGCTGCCATTGCAGCCGAATTGGTGAGAATGCTCGTCATGGTAAACTGCCCCTTTTGAACAGGTGAAATGGAAGGGACATTCCGGTCGTTTTCCGGGAAACAGCAGCCAGCTTCATGCCTGCTAACGCGTTAAATTCCTTGGTTAACCCGCTGTTTCGATGGCCATAGGAAACACCAACATGGTTAAAGAAAACCTAAAGGCAGAAATTAATTTGGGCGGACACGAAAAAACCGCACCTCTTGCGAGATGCGGTTTTCGGTAGGTCGCGAAGCGGCCGTTTGGGGGGGATGGCCGCCGCGCGCCGTTTTTCGATTAACGGAACAGCGAGAGGATGTTCTGCGAGTCCGAGTTGGCGATAGACAGTGCCTGGATGCCGAGCTGCTGCTGCGTCTGGAGCGCTTTAAGGCGCGTCGACTCTTCGTTCATGTCGGCGTCGACGAGGCGACCGACGCCCTTGTCGATCACATCCATCAGGTCGGCCATGAATTCGTCCTGCATCGAGATGCGGGTGTTGGTGGCGCCGAGGGTAGCGGCGGCATCGGTCAGGCTGGTCAGCATCGCGTCAACGGCGCTGATCATGCCTTCGACGTCGGCGTCCGGGGTCGCTGCCGCCAGTGCGATCAGCACCGAACCGGTCGGAGCCGTACCGCCCGACGCGAGGACGAGGTGATAGGTGGCGTTGGCGGTACCGGTGCCGACAGCAGCGCCCTGCTCGACCGAAATTGCCTTGGTCAGCTGACCGTTGGCAGAGTCCACGGTATCGATCAGAACCGAGGTCGAAGCGTCGAATTCCAGAACGCCGACGGCAACCGCGCCGTTGGCGCCGCGGGTGAACGAGCCGACCATTTCCTTGGTGCCGAGGGCGGCAGCAGATCCGGCGTCGCGGTAGAGCCAGTTTTCACCCGAGAAGGAAGCCGAAGTTGCCGTCGAAACCAGCTGGTTCTTGAGCTCGGTGATTTCCTTATTGATCTTCAACTTGTCAACGCCCGGTTCGCGGGCAGCGACCAGCTTGGCCTTGATTTCAGAGACGACGTCGATGGCGGCGTTCAGGCCGGTATAGGCGGTATCCGTCTTGGCAGCGCCGAGACCGAGAGCGTCCTGAACCGTGGAAAGAGCCTTGTTGTCCGAACGCATGGTCGTTGCGATCGACCAGTAGGCAGCGTTGTCCGAAGCGTCGCCCACGCGCAGGCCGGAAGAAATACGGCCCTGGGTCGATTCCATGTCGGCGCTGATGGAGCGCAGCGTCGAGAGAGCTGCCATTGCAGAAGAGTTCGTCAGGATGCTTGTCATTGGGGTTGTCCCTCTAGATACAAAATACAGATTGGGGACATACCGGACTGTAAATACTTACCGGTGATGACGGCTCGGCATCATGCCACTCGGCCCCTGTTCGTCAGGCGGTCCAAATCCGTCATGTAAGGATAATGTCGCAGGGAAACATTGCGATTTGTTTAAACGCAGCCCTGAACTCAGCCCGCTCGGGGCTACAGACAGGTCAATTCAAATTGCAATTAACGCTTAAGATTCAAATATTTATCTTATCTCACCCAAGCGCACGCCTGGCGGAAAATTGACCGTCCGTTAACCACGCCAACGAGATCAGGTGAAGGACCGGACGAGGCTGCCGACAAGCAGGTTCCAGCCGTCGATCAGGACGAAGAAGAGGATCTTGAACGGCAGCGAGATCGACGTGGGCGGCAGCATCATCATGCCCATCGCCATGGTGATGGTCGCGACGATCAGGTCAATCACCAGGAACGGCAGCATGATCAGGAAGCCGATCTCGAACCCGCGCCTGATCTCCGAAATCATGAAGGCCGGTACGACAGCGCGAAGATCGACCTTGTTGTCGGCGACGACATTCTGGCCCTTTTCCCGGGCGATATCGATGAAGAGCTGCAGGTCCTTGTCACGCGTATTGGCGAGCATGAAGTCCCGGAAGGGTTCCGAGATGCGCGTCATCGCCTCGGTTTCATTGATCTGGTTCTGCAACAGCGGATTGATGCCGCTCTGCCAGGCGCGATCGAATGTCGGCGCCATGACGTAGAAAGTCATGAACAGCGCAAGGCTCACCATGATCATGTTCGAGGGTGTGGTGGCGAGACCCATGCCGGAACGCAGGATAGCGAACGCGATGACGAAGCGCGGAAAGCTCGTCACCATGATCAGGATGCCCGGCGCGACCGACAGGACAGTCAGAAGCCCGAACGTGCGGATGATCCAGGACGCGACAGAGCCGTCGACGGGTGTCCTCAGTATGTCGGCGGGAAAGCCTTGCGCGCCCGCGATGCCCGACATCGCCATCATGGCGGCTATGAATGCGATAGTGCGAATCATTGAATGACGAATGTCCTGAAGATGACATTGGTTACGCGCCCTTCGGAGCGAAGGTCAACCCGTTCTTCTATGTCATCCTTCAGATACTGAAATCCGCGCGGCCCCTGAATCTGCTGCAGCGAAACCGTCTTCATGTATGCGGCGATATCCTGATGGATCTGCTCGGCCATGGCGACGTCCGGCGTGCCTTTGAAAAGCAGCGCAACTTCGAGCCGGATCCAGTTTTCGGTGGGATAAGCGAGATTGGTGGTGATCGCGTCAAGCTGGACGACACCATTGGCCTCGGTCGCTATTCGCGGCAAGCCCTCGTCCGTCTTGCTGGTCTCTTCGCCCCCCTCGCCTACCTTGGCCTTCTTGTGGGCAACGGCGGCTTTTGCCTCCTCGACTATCTTGGCCTCTTCCACGCTTAGCGGCTTTGGGGCGAGAAAGCCGCCGACCAGCCAGCCGCCACCGCCTGCCAGCAGCGTCAGAACGACCAGGGCAACGAGGGTCATCATCTTCGATGACCGTTTGGCCGCGGCCGAAGCCGTGTCGAGATCTTCCATGTTCAAATCCATCTCGTTTCGTGCCGCGCGGACGCGGAGGGGACCCGTCAGATCGGCGAGACGATGTCCATGACCTGCTGGCCCCATGGCGGCTGCTGTACTTCGCTCAAACGGCCGCGGCCGCCATAGGAAATGCGTGCCTCGGCGATCTTGTCGTAGGAGATCATGTTGTTCGCATCGACGTCGTACGGCCGGACGATACCGGCGACGTTGAGGATGCGGATTTCGTGGTTGACGCGCACTTCCTGCGAACCGCTGATCAGAAGGTTACCGTTTTCAAGCACACCGGTGACGACGGCGGCAACGAGCAGAACCAGCTTTTCGGACCGTTCCGTCGTACCCTCGCCCTTCGTGCTGGTGTTCGAGCCGTAGTCGAGGCCGCCCTTCCAGCCGAAATCACTCGATTCGGACTGACCGTTGGCTCCGATGTTGAAGCCGCTGTCATTGGTGCGGCTGCGATCGGTCTTGTTGTCGAACGAAGCCTTGTCGTCGATACGGATATCGACCGTCAGGATGTCGCCGACCTTGAGAGCGCGGGCATCCTTGAACAGCGCCGCCTGATTGTCGCTCCAAAGCGAAAAACCGTTGGCAACGTGGCGCGGCTCCTTGGGATACATCGCCATCTGCGGCGTCTGCGCATATTGCAGGCCGCTGCCGATCGGGCTCATCGAAGGTGCCCTGCCGATTTCGTTGATGGTCTGGTTCTGGCATCCCGACAGCAGGCTGGCAGCGAGAAGGACCGAAAGCGGATATCTCATGACGGTTCCTTAGACGTTGTTGAATCGCTGGCGCTGGAGATGATGTTGGTGAGAACGGCCGCCTTGTCGCTGCTCATCTCACTGAGGATGAGGCTCGACTGGCGCGGCGGCAGCTTCATGACGATCGCCGCGGCAATGGCGGGATTGACCAGCTCGAGCTGTCCAGCCGCCGCATCCGCCTTCATGGTCTTGTAGATATCGACGAGACCAAGCTCGGCCTGCTTCAGGAAATCGTTACGGCGTTTCAGCCAGTCCTCGTATTCGGCCCGGCGCTCCTCGAGTTTGGCGATGCGCGCATCCACCTCGGCCTGGAGTTTTTCCAGGTCCTTCTTCTGCAAGAGGTAGCGCTGATCGCGTGCAGCGTCGGCAATATTGGTGCAGAACTGCTGGATTTCGTCGCCATTCGCGGGAAGGACTGTGGCCGGTGCTGCGACTTCCTGCGCGAAGGCGCCGGGCATGGCGAGCATCGTGCAGCCGGCCGCCAGCAGCATCAGGCGGCGGCGCAGGCTGTTTCGCTGAGCAGGGAGACTATGTGCCGTCATTGCAATACGAGCTCCGCCTGGAGGGCACCGGCCGTCTTGATGCCCTGGAGAATGGAAATGATGCCGTCCGGTTTCACGCCAATGCTGTTGAGCCCGGCAACGAGTGAACGCAGGTTCGAACCGTCGAGGATGGCAACGGTGCCGCCGTCCTGCGCCGCGTCGATGGTCGTATTCGGCTCGATCGCCGTTTCGCCGCGTGAAAAGTACTCCGGCTGCACGACGGTCGGCGTCTCGCTAACCTGAACCGTCAGCGTGCCGTAGCTGACGGCAACCTTGTTGATCCGCACATCCTGTCCGATCACGATCGTCCCGGTACGCTCGTTGATGACGACGCGCGCGGGCACGTCGGTCTCGATGACGAGGTTTTCGATATCGGCCATCAGGCGGGAGAGATCCGCCATCTTCGGCTTGTCGATGATGACAGTCTGGGAATCCTGCGCCTGAGCGATGTTGCCGCCGAACTGGCTCTTGCTGTAGCGGTTGATTGCTGCAGCCATGCCGACGGCGGTGGAGAAATCAGGGTTTCTCAGCTGAAGGACGAGGTTGAACGCGTCCTTGAACTTCGCCGGCAGTTCCCGCTCGATGATGGCGCCGTTCGGGACGCGGCCTGACGTGGTGACACCTTGCGTCACGGAGGCGGCATCGCCCTGTGCATTGAACCCCGTGACGACGACCGACCCTTGCGCTACCGCATAGATTTGGCCGTCAGCTCCGGAAAGCGAGGTCATCACCAGCGTACCGCCGCGAAGCGAGGTGGAATCGCCGAGCGAGCCGACGGTCACATCGATGCGGCTGCCGGCGCTCGCGAACGGCGGCAGATTGGCAGTCACCAGAACCGCGGCGATGTTCTTCGCGCGGGATTCATCGTCCTCTGTCGAAATACCGAGGTTCTGCAGCATGGCGCGCAGCGATTGCGCCGTGAACGGCGAGGACCGCAGGCTGTCGCCGGTTCCCTGAAGGCCGACGACGAGGCCGTAGCCGATCAACTGGTTGTCGCGCCCCGACTGCACCGAGGCGACGTCCTTGATCCGCGAGGCAGCCTCAACCGGTGTGATCGCCGTTGCGATGACCGCGATAAACGCCAGGCACCATTTGCCGAAACGAAAGATCATTTTGCCACCACATGAATTGTTCCGTCTTTCATCACCGTTCCGGAAACGATGACGCCGGAATCCGTGTTGCGAACCCGAATCAGATCGCCGACTGCGGCATTCTCCAACGGGGAGCCACCAGCCGTTATCGTCAGGGGTCCATTGGTAAAGACGATCCGTACCGCCTTGCCGCGCTCGACCGTATAGGGATCGCGCAGGCCCGACATGAGAATGACCCGTCCCGCGAGCAGCGTCCGGCTGGTTACCTTGCCCGTCACCTGCTCGGTCGACGTCGCATAGTCGCCCGTGAGCGCAGGGTTGGTCACCTCGACCTCTTCGAGACGGCTGGCTTCGATGATTTCGCCGGGATAGATCGTCTGGGTGGGAATGACCGCCATGCGCTCTTCGGCATGCGCCAGACCCGGAGACATTGTCCAGACGCAAACAGAGCCTGTCACGGCCAGCGCCCGCAGAAGAAATCCTCCGCGGGTGGCATGAGCTGTCACAATAGATGTCTTGGCAGTCCGGCGAAACATCATGTTTGCCATTCCCTCTGTTATCTCAGGTTCTTGCTGACCGTCGCAGCCATTTCGTCGGCGGCCTGGATGATCTTCGAATTCATTTCGTAGGCGCGCTGGGCGGAGATCAGGTCGGTGATTTCCTTGACCGGGTCGACGTTCGACGCTTCGAGGTACTTCTGTTTGATCTGCGCGTAGCCCGGGTCGGCCGGCGTGCCGATCACCGGCTCGCCGGAAGCCGGCGTCTGCTTGAAGAGATTGTCGCCCTGCGGCTCAAGACCCGCCTCGTTGACGAAGTTTGCGATCGTCAGCTGGCCGATTTCCTGCGGCACGGTGTCGTTGCCGATGCGGACCGTCACCTGGCCGGACGAACTGACCGTGATCTCGCTCGCATTCTGCGGCACGGTGATTTCCGGAATCACCGTGTAGCCGTCGATAGTGACGAGTTGGCCGTCGGCATTCGTGTTGAAGGCGCCGGCTCGGGTGTAGGCCGTCTCGCCGTCCGGTGTTTCGATCTGGAACCAGCCGCGGCCGATCAACGCCAGGTCGAGGTCGTTGCCGGTGCTAACCAAACTGCCCTGCAAATGCAGGTTTCGCACGGCAGACGTCTGGACGCCGAGACCGATGTTGGCGCCTTCGGGCACGATCGCCTGGTTGGCGCGGTTCGGTACGCCCTGGGCGCGCTCGGTCTGGTAGAGAAGGTCGGAGAACTCCGCCCGCGCGCGCTTGTAACCGGTGGTGTTGATGTTCGCGATATTGTTTGCGATCACTTCCAGGTTCAGCTGCTGGGCGTTCATGCCGGTCGCGGCGATCGAGAGAGCCTTCATTATCTTAATCCTTTAAATCGGCATGCGTGCGATTTCGAGATAGGCGCTGACCACCTTGTCGCGGATGGCGATGGCGGTCTGCAGCGACTGCTCGGCGCTCATGACGGAATCGATGACTTCGCGCGTGTTGGCTTCGCCCCGAAGGCCCTGGATGGAAGCCACTTCGGACTGCTTGAGGCTGTTGGTCATCTCGGCCGCCATGCTGCCCATGACATCTGCAAAGCTCTGCGAGCTGCCGGCCGCGGCCACGCCGCCGAGGGCGTTTTGCGCCGATGAGGCGCTCGATGTGCTGGTGATATCCTTGACGGTCGAAATTGCCGCGCTGATGGTCTCAATTGCATTGATCATTATTGCGAAGCCCTCAGGAGGTCGATTGTTGCGGAGATCAGGTCGCGCGCCTGCTTCGTGGTCTGGAGGTTGGCTTCATAGGCGCGGTTCGCTTCCCGCATGTCGGCCATTTCGATCAGCACGTTGACGTTCGGCAGCTTGACCATGCCCTTGTCGTCGGCAGCCGGATTGCCCGGATCGAACTCGATGGTGAAATCGGAATCGTCCGTTCCAAGGCGCTGGACCTCGACGGTGGAGGCGCCGCTGGCGCGATCGATTTCCGCTGCAAAACTGACGGTCTTGCGCCGATAGGGATCGGTTCCCGGCGCGTCCCCGGTCGAGCGGGCATTGGCGATATTTTCCGAAACGATGCGCAGTCGCGTCGATTCCGCCGTCAGACCCGAGGCTGAAACTTTGAGAGCTGAAACCAGAGGATCCATCGCGCTTATTTCCGTACCGTCATGAGCATCATCCGGTGAAACGCCTTTACGAGCCCGGTGTTGAGCTCGTAGTCGCGCTTGACCTCACCGGTCTTCATCAGTTCCTGTTCCAGCTGCACGCTGTTGCCCGACTGCTGGACTTCCGCATCGCTGATCAAGCTGGTCTCCGTCACCTGGGCGGCGGTGCTTCCATCGGTGAAGTGGGCGGGATTGGTGGCTGCCATCTGAAAACCGGTTTCCTGCAGCACGCTTTCGAACGGTTTGACGTCCTTGGCGGCGTAGTGCGGCGTATTGGCGTTGGCGATGTTGCCGGCGACGACGTTCTGGCGGACCGCCAGCCATTGCGCCTGTCGCGACGCGAGATCAAAAAGCTGTATAGGTTGCATCATGCGACTCCATGCTTGTTGATGGAGAACCTATGCAAGCAATCTTGCGTGGGACTGAATTGAGAGGCGATGCGCTGCAATGCTCGCCGCCTTGCGACAGCTTCGTCGCGCATGCGCATCGCGCCGGTCGAAACGGCTGGAACGAGGTTGGTCGGCGCGTTGCAACGCCTTTGTACCGGCAGCCCGCTACCCGGTAGCGATGACATGCAGGCAGACGGCGGCACGACGTCGATGCGCGATCATTCAGCCTGCTGGATTTCGCCCTTGGAGGTGATCATCACCCAGCGCCCGTTGCGCTGCTCCAGTGTGGCAAGGCGGCTGTTGTCCGGCAGGATCGAGCCGATCCGGACAATATACATGCCGCTGTCGTCCTCGATCAGCGCACGGCCATTGGCGACATGGACGAGCTTGAAACCCACCGCTGCCGGAAACGGCTGTTCCAGGCCATCTTCCACGCTCAGCTTCCTGCTCTCTCGTTCCGGAACCGTCGCTGTGGTCAGTTGATCAATCGCCGCCTGCGTGGCGGCATCACGGTCCGTCATGGCCAAGGGCGAGGAGACACCGCCGGAGCCGGCGCGACCCGGCAGGTCACGCGTGCTGCCCTGCCACAGCGACGGCATCGAGAACTCGTCCTGATGCAGGAAAGCATACCAGGGAAAGAATGTCGCAAGGGCTGCAAGGGCGATGCCGGTCGCACCCAGCGCCTTGTCGATCAGCGGGGTGCGGCCGCCGCGCTTGCGCTGCGGCACGACTTCGTCGGCATCGTTATCTTTCACCGCTTACCCCTTTCGCATGTTCTGCGCCTGGCCGCCGCCGGTCGCCGCCGCCTTTAGCGCATTGGCAAGGTCGGTGAACGCATCGAAGGCCGGCCGCTCGCCCGGCGTCTGTTTCAGGATGTCGTAGATGACCGGAACCTGCTTGATCGCCATGTCGAGATCCGGGTCGCTGCCCGCCCGATACCCACCGATCAGCCTGAGGTCGCGCGTTTCCTCAAAGCGGTGGATCAGCGATTTCAACCGCGCCACCAGCTTTTCCTGATCCGGCGTCCAGGCCTTGCGTGCGAGACGCGAGACCGAAGCAAGCGGGTTGACTGGCGGATAGCGGCCTTCTTCGGCCAGGCTGCGATCCATGACGATATGGCCGTCGAGAATGCCGCGGGTAGAGTCGGCGATCGGGTCGTTGTGGTTGTCGCCGTCGACGAGAATGGAAATGATCGCAGTGATCGTGCCGGCCCCCTCGGCTCCCGGCCCGGCGCGCTCGAGCAATCGCGGCAGTTCGGTGAAAACCGAGGCCGGATAGCCGCGCGCGATCGGCGGTTCGCCGGAGGCTGTCGCGACCTCGCGGATGGCATGAGCAAAACGGGTGACGCTGTCGATGATCAACAGAACGTTGTTGCCCTGGTCGCGGTAATGCTCGGCGATCGTGACGGCCGTCAGCGGCGCCATCTTGCGTAGCATCGGGCTTTCATCGCTGGTCGCCACCACAGCGACCGACTTGGCAAGGTTATCGCCCAGCGTATCCTCGATGAATTCGCGCACTTCACGGCCACGTTCACCGACCAGCGCGATGACGACCTTGTCGAAAGCATCGGCGCGGGCGAGCATCGACAGAAGCGTCGACTTGCCGACACCGGAGCCGGCGAAGACGCCGAGACGCTGCCCGAGGCAGAGCGGCGAAAAGATGTCGATTGCCCGGACACCGGTGCGGAAGCCGTGCTCGACGCGCTTGCGGGTCATCGACGGCGGTGCCGTGTTGGAAATCGACCGGCGAACATTACCCTGCAACAGCGGTCCCCGGCCATCGATCGGCTCGCCCAGCGAATTGATCGTGCGACCGCACCAGGATTCCGTCGGCGCAATGCGGAAGGCGCCCTTGCGGATCACCGTGTCATGAATACCGATTGGATCGCCAGGCTCGATCGGGCAGACGACGACGGTCTCCTGCTCGACCTTGACGACTTCGCCGAGATGAATGCCGGTCGCGCTCTTGTGGGCGACAAATTCGCCGAGGCGCACATGCCGGGAAAGCCCGGTGACGGTATAGTAACCGGCGGAAATCGTCTGGACGTGACCGCCGGGGGCGACCGAAAACTCCGGATTGGAATAACGGCCGACAAGGCCTGCGAGCGCCGCGAGCGACGTCGAGGAATTGCGGATCTGGAGTTTCTCGTTCTGCATTCCGGTTCCTGCCGTCTAGCTTCCTGCACTTCCGAGCATCTTCGGGCCCGGCTTCCGCCGTTTGAAAAATCAGGCCTACTTGCTGCCGCCCAGCGTCTTGATCGCCTCGTCGAGCGAACCTTCACTGTCGCGCATCAGCGAAGTGATGTTTTCGAAGGCACGCGACACCATGATCAGCTGCGACATTTCCTGGACCGGATTGACGTTCGATTCCTCGACATAACCCTGCAGGACGCCGACATCGAAACGGTCGACGACGGGCTCGGCGGCCGAGTTCGGGATCACCGCGCTGTTGTCGTGTCGGAAAAAGCCGTTGGCGAAATTGGCTTCATAGAGCCCGAGGGCAGCAACCTGCGTTCCGTTCTGCTGGATGGCGCCGTCTGCGCCCACCTTGATTTCACCCGCCTGAGAATTGAGCCGGATCGGTGCACCGCCGGCGTCGAGGACCGGATATCCGCGCAGGGTCACCAGATCGCCTGTTTCCGTCAGCGTGAAGCGGCCGTCGCGGGTCAACGCGGCACCTGATGGCGTGTCGATCTGGAACCAGGCATCGCCCTTGATGGCGAAATCCAGCTGGTTGCCGGTCCGGTCGAGGCCCCCATTGTTGGTATTGAGGAATTCCTGGCCTTCGGACACGAAAGACACCTTGGTCGGCCGCGTATCGCCAAGCAGCTGGTTGAACTTCACCTCCGTCGAACGGAATCCGACGGTGGTTGAATTGGCGACGTTGTCGGCCAGCGTGTTCATGCGTTTTTCAAGCGCTATCTGGGAGGAGACAGCAACATAGAGACCGGTCTGCATATCAGCGCCCCCCGAGTTTCAGCGTATTGATGGAAAGCAGGAGATCGGAGGAGATGCCGTAGCCGCTGGAGGAACCGAAGACGGCGAGCGGATCATAGGGGTCCGAGGAATTGTTGACTTCCCAAAGTGTCGTGAACCGATCAAGCATCTTCGACAGTTTGGTCGGGTCCTGGAAATCCTTGATGTCGATGGCACTTTCGATCGCAGCCGCCTGCTTGTCGATGTCGGAAGCGGCAAACTCGTCCGGCATCTGCATCAGCGTACGTGTCACCTGCGCCAGTGCTTCATCGGCGAGCAGCCCATAAGCAGTGGTTATCGAGGGGGCCATGCGCGCGAAGTAGAGCGCCAGGCGAACGCCGGAATTTTCCTCGCCGGCATTCTGCTCCAGGGTCTGACGCGCATACTTGTCGACGACGCCCTTCTGCGCCCTGTCGAAGGACGTGGCGCCCGTGCCGTTGCGGGCGAAGTTCAGAGATTCGACAAGATCGGTGTAGCGGCTGTCGGTCAGTTGCTTGGCAAAGGCGTCATCGCTGTCGATGCCCTCGGTCAGCACCTTGCGCATGAAGGCCTTGGCATAGCCCATGTCTTCGAGACCGTGCGCCTTGATCGCATAGTTATAAAGCCGTGTGTCGGCGAAGAAATCATCGATCGTTTTGACGTTGCCGATATTGGCCAGGTAGTATTCGGTCTCCCGAGCAACATCGGGCTGCTCGGATACGCGTTCCAACGATTTGGTGAGGTTGCCTGCTATCAACTGGTAGCTGGTATAAGTCGTCGTCACGACATTTCCCCGTTCATCCATGAGACATGGCGCAATTCGCGCCGACTGGCCGTAAAACTGCCGGAGCTTGCTTGTGCGAACCTGTTTGCGCGCAAGCCCTGCGGGAGGCAGGCCAACAGCCAGCCTCACGCAAGGCTGAAGGCATAACGATACGGTCGAAAATCCACCTTTGCGGCAGGTATCGAAATGAACATCATCATCGGGCTCGTCTTGACGATTGGCTGTATCCTTGGCGGCTTCATTGCCATGGGTGGCCACATTGAGATCCTGAACCAACCCTTCGAGCTTGTCATTATCGGCGGCGCCGGTCTCGGCGGCTACGTGATGGCCAATTCGATGAAGGTGTTGAAGGATACCGGCAAGGCGCTCGGCGAAGCCTTGGCACACAGGGTGCCGAAGGAGCGCAACTATCTTGATACTCTGGGCGTTCTCTACAGCCTGATGCGCGACCTGCGCACGAAATCGCGCAACGAGATCGAAAGCCACATCGACAACCCCGACGATTCCTCGATCTTCCAGTCCGCCCCAACGGTCTTGAAAAACAAGGAACTGACGGCCTTCATTTGCGATTACGTACGCCTGATCATCATCGGCAATGCCCGCTCGCACGAGATCGAGGCGCTGATGGACGAGGAGATCAATACCATCACACACGACAAGATGAAGGTTTATCACGCGCTGACCACGATGAGCGACGCCTTCCCGGCGATCGGCATCGTCGCGGCCGTCCTCGGCGTCATCAAGGCGATGGGCGCAATCAGCGAGGCGCCGGAGGTCCTCGGCGCCAAGATCGCCGCAGCCCTCGTCGGCACGATGCTCGGCATCTTCCTGTCCTATTGCATCGCCAGCCCGGTGATCGCCAACATCAAGGCCGTCCGCGACAAGCAGAACCGTCTCTACATCATCGTCAAGCAGACCCTGCTTGCCTACATGAACGGTTCGGTGCCCCAGGTCGCGCTCGAATACGGCCGCAAGACCATCTCCGCCTACGAGCGCCCGTCGATCGACGCCGTTGAGCAGGAAATGATGAACCCCGGTGGCGGCGGCGAAAGCAAGGCGGCTTGATCCCATGACGGCAGCATCGAAAGACAACGTCTACGCCTTCGACAGCAAGCTGCTCGCCCGCATGACCGGCGCGCTCGGCGATACCAGGACCATTGGCAAGCTGTGCAGTGAAATCGGCCATGTCTTTGCGGAGTTCCTGCCGGACATCTTCCAGAACGAGACCGGCCTCGATATCGAAATCGGCTATGCCGGCTTCGACACGGGGCTGAAGTCGGAGCTGATCGCCAGGCTCGGCGACGGCGTGGCGCTGTGCGACGTGTCCCTGCGCAACTGGTGCCCGGACATCGTTCTCAGTTGCGACAGCCCGGTGATCATCACGCTGATGGAAATACTGCTCGGCGCGCCGCCGAACGCCATTGAAGAACCGAAGCCGCGAACGCTCTCCAATATCGAGCTCGACGTTGCCTCCATGGTGTTCGAAAAGATCGCCGATGTGCTCAAATCGGCCGTCAGCGCTGCCGGCGGCTTCGAGCCGTCCGTCGCACGGCCCCACAATGCCACCGAGCGGCCGGCTGCCGACCCGGATGTCAAGGATGTCTTTGCCGCCTGCGTCAACGTAACGATGGGCCTTGGTCCGGTACTCTCGACGTTCTCGATCATCGTGCCGCAGCAGGTCCTGCTGAAGACCACCGTTGTCTTCCCAAAAGGCATCGGGCAGGCCCGCAAGGCCAAGAGCGCGTGGAGCGAACAGCTGGAGCAGCAGGTCCGCCGCTCGGCCGTCGACCTCGAAGCCCGCATCAGGCTTGAGGACCTGACCCTCGATAAGATCAGCCGCCTGCAGCCGGGCGATGTCATTCCCTTCCAGGACGCCAAGGACGTGCGTGTCGAAATCAGCGCCAACGGCCGCGACCTCTATGTCTGCGAGCTCGGCCGGTCCGGCGCAAGATATACGGTTCGGATCAAGGATACCCACGGTTCGGAGAGCGACATTCTCCACCATCTCATGAGTTAAAAACCCCCCTGCCTTACCCGGCAGCATGGTTGGGGCAAGTTTCAACTGGAATAGTTCGCACATGGCACCGAAGAAAGCACGAATTGAAGACAAGACGATCCTGAGCGCCGGGGATGCCGAGCTCGATCAGGCCATCGACGATCTGCGTGGCGTCCTGCAAAGCAACGCTGCAGGCACTGCTCCGGCGACCGATTTCGGCATGGATTTCGCGGCCACGTCGGTGGGCGAAACATCGGATTTCGGCAGCACGTTCGGGACCGAGACCGATCTCAGCAGTTTCGGCGGCGATTTCGGCGACAGCAGCAGCTTCGGCGACCTGGACCAGGGCGCAGCCGGCTCATCGTTTGACGCCGGATCGTTCGGCGGCAGCGATTTCGGCGGTTCGAGCAGCTTCGAGGAAACGTCCTCCACCGAGCCGGGCAGCGGCATGACGGCCAATCTCGACCTGATCATGGACATCCCTATCGATGTTCAGATCGTTCTGGGCACCAGCCGGATGCAGGTCTCCGGCCTGATGAACCTGACGGAGGGCGCAACCATCGCGCTCGACCGCAAGATCGGCGAGCCGGTCGAAATCGTCGTCAACGGCCGTGTGATCGGCCGCGGCGAGATTACCGTGCTCGACGAGGACGAGACACGTTTCGGTGTTAAACTCATCGAGATCAAGGGTACCGGTAAAGTTTGAACCCGATCACGGGTTATGAGGATCAATCCATGATGGATTTCGACAATTTTGAAGCTTCCGCGCCGACGAAGCCCCTCAGTCAAATGGACAAGGCCGCAGCCGTTCTGCTTGCGATGGGCAAGCCGGTCGCCGGAAAATTGTTAAAGTTCTTCACCCAAAGCGAACTGCAGGGCATCATCGCCTCGGCCCAGTCGCTTCGGTCGATACCGCCCCACGAACTGGAAATCCTGGTCAATGAGTTCGAGGACCTGTTCACTGAAGGCGCCGGCCTGATGGACAATGCCAAGGCCATCGAAGGCATTCTCGAAGAGGGCCTGACACCCGACGAAGTGGACGGGCTGCTGGGCCGCCGCGCAACTTTCGCAGCATATGAAGCCAATATCTGGGATCGCCTGCAGGACTCCGATCCGGTCTACGTAGCCCAGCATCTCGGCAAGGAACACCCGCAGACGATCGCCTATGTGTTGTCGATGATGCCGTCGACCTTCGGCGCCAAGGTTCTGCTGCAGCTGCCGGAAAGCAGCCGCGCCGATATCATCAACCGCGCCGTCAACATGAAGAATGTCAGCCCAAAGGCCGCTCAAATCATCGAGACGCGTGTCGTGGAGCTGATGCGCGAGCTGGACGCAGACCGCAACTCGGCTGGATCCAACAAGATTGCAGAAGTGATGAACGAGCTGGAGAAGACCCAGGTCGATACGCTTCTTGCATCGCTCGCATCGATCAACACCGAAGCGGTCAAGAAGGTCCGTCCGAAGATCTTTCTCTTCGACGACGTCCTCACGATGCCGCAGCGCAGCCGCGTTCAGCTTTTCAACGACGTGTCGAGCGAAATCATCACCATGGCGCTGCGCGGATCGAGCATGGAGCTGCGCGAAGCGGTGCTCGCTGCCATCGGCGCCCGCCAGCGCCGCATGATCGAATCGGATCTCGCGGCCGGCGATGCCGGCATCAACCCGCGCGATATCGCGATTGCCCGGCGTTCGATCACCCAGGAAGCCATTCGTCTCGCGTCCAGCGGCCAAATCGAGCTCAAGGATCGGGATGCAGCCGCAGCCTGACCCTGTGCGGCGCCTCGCTGCGCTGCCTGCCTGACTGCAAAACGCAAAGCCCTTGCACGCCGGTTCAGGGGCTTTTTGCTGGCTGCATCTCGGTTTCTGTGAAGCGCCGCGATTCTGCGTATAACTTTCTTGCATCCTCCGCGACCTCGGCCCACAACCGCTTGACGGCAGCGGCCGCCCTCAGGAGCAAGAGACCTTCATCGGATGTCGGACGATCAGGACAAAGACAGCAAAACAGAATCGCCGTCTGAAAAGAAAATGAACGACGCCATTGAAAAGGGCAACACTCCCTTTTCGCGCGAGGTGACGATGTTCGCCTCGGTCGTCGCCACCTATATTTTCATCGTCTTCTTTCTCCCCCAGGGTTTTTCGACCGTCGCCGAATCGCTCAAGGACATCTTCGAGCAACCGGAGGCGTGGCGCATCGACACCGCCACGGATGTGGTGGCGCTAGTCTCGCATCTTCTCTGGAAGGCGAGCGCGCTGATGATCCCGTTCTTCACGCTGCTCATCGTGTTCGGTATCGGCTCGTCCATCCTGCAGAATCTTCCGACGCCGGTGTTCGACCGGATCGCGCCGAAGCTGAACCGCATTTCGCCGATGGCCGGCTGGAAGCGGATTTACGGCATACAGGGCCTCGTCGAATTCGCCAAGGCGCTGTTCAAGATCCTGATCGTCTCGATCATCATCGTCCTGACGCTCTGGAACGACTACTACGCCACGCTCGATTCGATGTTTTCCGATCCGCTGACAATCCTCGCGACGATGTCGGGCGATCTCAACCAGATCATGATCGTCATCCTGATCTCGACCTGCATCATCGCCGCCGTGGATTTTTTCTGGACACGGTACCACTGGTACACCGAACTCAGAATGACCAAGCAGGAGGTCAAGGAAGAGCTGAAGCAGTCGCAGGGCGATCCGATCGTCCGCGCCCGGCTGCGTTCGATCGCTCGCGACCGCGCCCGCCGGCGCATGATCACCTCTGTTCCGCGTGCCACGCTGGTCATCGCCAACCCGACCCACTATGCCGTCGCGCTCCGCTACGTGCGCGAGGAAGGCGATGCGCCGGTCGTCGTAGCCAAGGGACAGGACCTTGTCGCGCTGAAAATCCGCGAGATTGCAGAGGAGAACGGCATCCCCGTTTTTGAGGACCCGCCTCTCGCACGCTCAATGTTTGCGCAAGTCTCGGTCGATAGTGTGATTCCACCGGTGTTTTATAAGGCCGTCGCCGAACTCATCCACCGGATCTATGCCACGCAGCCGAAACGGGTGACGTAAAAGACATGAAAAAATGCGAATATTCCGAACAGCGCGAAAAAATTGTAGCCGATGCTATTCGTCCTGTTGCGACTGAATTGCGTCTGATCGATGCAGCCGACTATATCGCGCTGCTTCGCTTTGAATCACACGGTAGCCTCGCCGACCTGGTTTCCTCCGCGGCGGAGCTCTATTTTCTTCCCGGTACCGTAAATTTCGGTATCGGCGGCAACTACACGTTGGACTGGGGTACCGAACCGGAAATCTCGCTCGATCTCGAGTTGAAGCCGGACGGCGTCACGGTCTATGCCCGACTGGCGCTCGGCAAGGATACAGCCGGCCTCGAGATCAACCATATCGCATTCAAGAGCCCGTCCAGCGATCCGGACGAAAATACAGCGTTCCTGGAAAACAGCCTCAACGCTGCGAAATTCGTAAAATCCTATCCGACCGCCCTTGCGAGTTGAGCGGCGATAACCGGCCATGACGGCCAAAAATCCAATCAGCTGATATAACCGAGACGAATGGCCTTGGCGATCGCCTGGATTCTGTTGACCGAATCCAGCTTGGTCGTCGCTGCGCCAAGGTAGGCATTGACCGTATGCACCGACAGCCCCATCTTCTCGGCGATCTCTTCGCTGATATAGCCATCGCCGGCCATCTGCAGGCAGCCGATCTCGCGGTCGCTCAGCGCTTCGGCCGGCAGCATGCGCCGCTCGTCGGCGGCAAGCAGGTCGGTCATGACCTGGCAGGCGCGGCCGTGCAGATCGATGATGACCTCGCTTGTCAGGTCGATGTAGCTGCCGGTGAACACGACATAGCCATTGCCCTGTGCGCCGAGCCTGACCGGCAGGGCAATGCCGCAATAGGGCAAGAGGCGCGCTTCCAGCCGACGGGTGAATCGACCGAAATCCGGCGCCTCCGCAGTCTGGTGGTCGCCCATGCCGTTCCACAGAAGCGGCAGCAGCGAGACATCCAGATGCTGAAGCATTTCGCCGCCATAGACCGCCACCAGTTCGCGCGTCATGGCTTCGGCCGCGGCACCCCAGTTATCAAGCACGCAGGTCAGCTTGCATGACGCAGGCAGGCCGTTTCCGTTCAACCGCAGCACCGAGAAGTTCTTGGCGTTGATCTGCTTCTGCATGCCTTGCAGCCGGGTAACGAGCGTTGCCGCCCGCGACGCCCTGGCTTGCAGCCGTCCTCCCTTATGGTCATCTGCGGCGCGGTTATTCGAGAGGAAAAAGGTCATGGCCGCATTCCTAGACGAGGTTGTTTCGAACAGCGTAGGCGATCGCCTCGGAACGGGTCTTCGTCGCGGTCTTGCGCATCACGCTGGTGATGTAGTTGTTGATGGTGTTGCGGGAGATGCCGAGGATGACGGCAATCTCATCGCTGGTCTTGCCCTCGGCAATCCAGAAGAGGCATTCGAGCTCGCGTTCCGTCAGTTCGAATTCTCGATCGACGCGGGTGCCGTGCTCCTTGGTAAAGCTCGCAAAATATCCGGCCAGCAGACCGATATCCCTCAAGCTCTCTTGCGAGAGAATGACATCCTGGGGGAAGAGAAGCATCAGGGACAGGCGGGCGCGTCCGACGTTAAAGGTGACTGCACAATACTCACGGCTGATGCCGCGGCTGACGTCGATGTCATCCGGCAGGCCCATGAAGACCGGCTGCATGACGGAAAGACATTTCTGCATCTCGTTGGTTTTGGAATGGAGCTGCGACAGCACCTTGCCGAGCCGCTTGACCACGTCGAACGGCCAATCCGAGCACACGACGAAATCCAGACCGTCGTCTTGCGACAGGTCATAGCGAGCCAGAAGATAGTGGGTGGCGCCGACATACTCCGTCAATGCGGCAAGCCCCTTGCTGAGGTTGCCACGTTCCGCAAACTCGCCGAGCCTGCGGATCAGTTGTTCTTTCGAAAATCCTCGTCCGGCACCGCGCACCGAAACGACCGGCACCGGCCAGATTGCGATCTCTGTCTGTAGAGAATCCATGACATTACCCCCGTGATGGATTCGTCCGTGCTCATTCAAGCGCTGTTTGCCGCCGCCGACACCCGGATCAAGGCATTCCGCTTTCCTTAACCCGACGCAAATTAGTACGCGAATCACTACACAAAATGTACATCGCTCCCCGCGAAAAACTACTACCCTCCTTCTCGTGATTTACTTTTGGCGGGTTTCATGGAGCGATTCGAATCCGACACGTCCGTACACCGATCGAAAATGACAGCCTAAGACAGGATGCTTCATAATTACCTGATATTAAACGATATTTATTTGTAGATTAGCTCTTATCGGCATTTTCCAGCAAACTGGCGGGCGCAACATTGGTACCGTTCCGCAAAAAAACGCTCTTTAAACCAGTGTCAGCCCGCCAAATCGAAATTGCCGATTCTTCTCTTTCCTTATTTGTTTTCCGGCGCTGTTGCCGAATTGCATCAGAGCCTTTGATGTCTATTTTTCCGCTTGGCCGTGGGAACCGAAGTATAAATCTAAATAGTATTTCTGTAATATTTCTGTAATTTTGCAGTCATCCGGATTTTTTGAATCAATACATGGCACGCGGCGGACAAAATCTCAGACCAAAGCCTGCCCCTTCGGGCGGAAATTAACCATTGGTTAAATATAACGAATCTCGGCGCGTGGCGTTACGTTGACCTGTCGCCTCGCGATTCTTGCAGAGCCGCCAAAGGCTTCCGGCAATACAGGAAATGGGCAGGCGTCTATTTCCAGCAGACCGAGCGGCGCTTCAAGACGAAAAACCCGCCTGAACGGCGGGTTTTTATTTACGGGCCCATGTTCGGACGAAGGCTAAGCCGCCTTTTCTGCAACCCACTTGCGAAGGATCTTGGCGGCGCGCTCCTCGCTGATCTCGACCATGCGGGCAAGCCTGCGTTCGGGGCCTTCCTTGACCCGGCGATTGAAACCGCCTTCGCTGTCGTCGCCGAGGCTGAGCAAGTCGTCGGTGCTGTCGAAGCCGAAGTCGGAACCGAAGCCTTCCATCAGCGCCCCGCCCGCGGCACCCGTCGTGGCAGGCGAGAAATCCGGCAGCTCGAGGCCAACGGCTTCGTTTTCGGCAAGAGCCGTGGCACCCGTGCCGATTCCCATCGAGCGGGCCAGCGGACGCATGCCCATCCAGACGACCACGACTGCGACTGCGACGAAGGCAAGCGCGTTGATGATGCCACCGAGATTCCGGGTCAGCGTCTCCATGATGCCGGGACCTGAGACCGGCTCGTCGAGCAGCTGCGCGTTGACGAAGTCCATGGCGGTCAGCGTGATCACGTCGCCGCGGGCCGGATCGAGGCCCACGGCCGACGCGACGATCTTCTGCATGTCCTTTATATAGGCATCGATCTTCGCCTGGTCGGCGCCTTCGCCGACCATGGCGGCAACGCGGCCGCGGTTGACCACCACGGCGACGGAGAGTTTCTCGACCGTATAGCTGCTTTTGACCGTCGCTACAGTCTTTGAGTTGATCTCGTAGTTGGTCTGCTCTTCCTTTTTTTCGGTCTGGTCGTTCGACTGAGGTCCAGTCGTGTTGCCCTGCGGTGCAGCCTGTGGAACGTTCTGCTGTACGGTCGCCGCGTTGTCCGCCTGCTGCTGGCTGGATTTCTGTTCTTCCTTGATGATACGGGTCGAGCGCTCGACGCGGGATTCCGGATCGAAGACCGTTTCCTGGATCTGCTGGGTATCGGTGTTCAGCTGGGCGGTGACGCTGGCGCGGAAGTTGTCCATACCAAGGAAAGGTGCGAGCGCCTTGTCGATATTGCTCTCGATTTCCTGCTGAACATTCTGGACGATGCCCAGCGACTGATTCATGGCGCTGTTGGCAGGATCATCGCCGGAGGCCAGAAGCTGGCCGGCGGAATCGAGGATGGTGACGTCATCGATGCTCAGGCCCGGAACGGACGAAGCCACCAGATGGCGGATGGATGCTGCAGCGTTGCGGCCGATGTTGGCGCTCGCCCGGATCATCACCGAGGCCGTCGGTTTCTGTTCCGTCTTGCGGAAGCTGCCCCGGTCGGCCATGACGATGTGGACGCGGGCGGCGGCAATCCCGGAAATCTGCTGGATGGTGCGGGCGATTTCGCCCTCGAGCGCACGGACGCGGGTGACTTCCTGCATAAAGGAGGTAAGGCCCAGCGAGCCGACATTGTCGAAGAGTTCGTATCCGGCGTTGGCGCTATTGGGCAGGCCGCGCTCGGCCAGATAGAGGCGAGCCTTGCCGGTCATGCCGACGGGCACCTGCACGCTCGACCCATCAGCGCCCACGGCAAAGTCGATATTCGCTTCGGCGAGCGCGACGCTGACCTGATTGAGGTCGCTGCTTTCGAGCCCAACATAAAGCGTCTCATAGGATGGCTTGTTGACGTAAAGGCCGGCAGCGAGAACGATCCCGACTGCGACGACGCCGGCTGCAATCAGCGCGATCAGCTTGCCCTGGCCGAGACTTGCCAGGTTTTTCGTGACCGTCGATAGTTGATCCAACAGATTCATTCTGTTTCCGCACCCAGTGGCGCATGTTCCCTACCGGCAACATCGCCCGGGACATGCACAGATCCAAACATTCGGGATTGTCGGATCGATTCGGTCCGTGGCCTTCGTCAAATCACACCAAATCTACCAACCCCGATTGGCACACTAGGAAACGAAACTTGCGCGAACTTGTCTTGAAGACCTGCTTTTGACGGCAGTGCAACAACGATTTCGGGAATGACGGCACAAAACGCGACCGCCGCGTCGGTACCAAGGCGGCGTTTAGCGAATCGAGCGAAAAGTAGCTGCGCCTAGAAGGCTTCGAAATCGCCGGCGGCTTCTGTCAGTGGCTGTGAATGACCGTGCCGAAGCAAGCCGTTGCCGAGCGATTTCTGCATGTCTGCCAGCTTGACCAGGTTGAGGGCGGTTGTCACGTCAACCAGCCAGTGCTGCGGAATAGCCGCCGTCACAGTGTCGATGAATTCGGCCAGACCGCGCGTCTTCTGAACGGCGAGATCGATCCCCTGCAGAACCTTGATGCGGTCGGCTGAATCCAGAACGGCTTCACCATGGATATCGCTCAACATCGGTTCGATCCGCTCGATCAGATAAGCCACGTCATAGAGCTCGGAGACGATGCGCATCATCACATCCGGGAGCGCCTCGTCGACGTGAGGCATATGGCTCTTCAATTCAGTCCGCATTACTCGCCCTCACGCTGGCAACAATTGCCGTCCCGGATTTCCCTGACGGCCTACGCTATACAATTTGCCAAAGCCACGTCCGGGACGGAGATCCTCGGCCGCCGGCCCAAGCGCTAGAAAAACTCGATCGTGTTGTCGGCCGGCTTCGGTGCAGGCCGGGGGCGCTGCTCCTGGGCCACGGCCCTTTGGGCTTCCACGCCCGTCAAAGCATATTGGCGGGCGCGGCCACTGAGGGGCCAATATTCGAGCTTGCGGCCATGATCGCCGCCAGTGCTCTCACCGACCACCTGGATGCCTTCGTCCATCAGGAACTGCCGGGCAAACAATGCATTCTGCTCGCCGACGTTGGAGAAGCGCGCGATCGTCTTCGCACCACCGAAGATCTTCGCTTCCAGCCGTTCTCGACGCGCACCCTTCTTGAGGAGCCCGTTGATCAGCAGTTCCATCAGATGCACGCCATAGCGTGTTGCATCACCGCCCGAGGACATCGCCTCGGCCGAGCCGGGCAGCAGGAAGTGGTTCATGCCACCAACTCCCGCGACCGGATCACGCATGCACGCGGCCACGCAGGAGCCGAGGATGGTCGAAAGCACGACATCCGGATCGCTGACCACCTTCCATTCGCCCTGAATGACATGCACACGTTTGGTCGCGGTATCCATGATCATTTCAATGCCCCGAAAACAGCCTCGATCGCAGCCTTCATCTTTTCGATGGTGAAGGGCTTTGCCAGCACGTTGTTGGCGCCGAGCGCGGCTGCCTTGGTCACCAGTGCGCGGTCACCCTGCGCCGTCAGGATAATGAAGGCCGCCTTCTTCGTCGCCGGATTGGCACGCACCGCCTGCAGGAGGCCAAGGCCGTCCATCTTCGGCATGTTGAAGTCCGAAATCACCAGGTGGTGGGGCTGCTGGGCCATGATCTTCATGCCCTGTTCGCCATCGCCGGCGGCCGTGATCTGCTTGAAGCCGAGCTGCTGCAGCGCGTCACCGAGCAGCAGCCGACTTGTGACCTGATCATCGACGATCAGAACTTTGATTTTTTCCGCGAGTGACATCTTATTCGCTTCCTTCTCTTCGGGCGGCGGTGCTTTTCAATACTTCTTCCCCGATTGAGCTGAGGGGTAGTTGGGTTTCGACGGCGCCCAGTTCATAGGCAACCCTCGGCATTCCATACACGACACAGGTTTTTTCATTCTGACCGAATGTGCGGGCACCTGCGTGGCGCATTTTCAAGAGACCAGATGCGCCATCTCGGCCCATTCCGGTCAGGATCACACCGACTGCATTGCGGCCCGCCAGTTCCGCAACCGAATCGAACAGCACATCGACGGATGGACGATGGCCATTCACCGGTTCGCGGTCCAGCAGACGGCAGCACGGTGAAGATGGATTGACGACCTGTAGATGGCGTTCGCCACCCGGTGCCAGATAAATCTTTCCGATCTCGAGCCTTGCGCCATCCGTCGCTTCCTGCACGGTTGGAGCACAGAGACGGTTCAAGCGCTCGGAAAAGCTCTTGGTGAAGGTGTGCGGCATGTGCTGCGTGATCACCGTCGGCGGGCAATTGGCCGGAAACTTCTGCAGAACCGCAATCAGCGCCTCGACGCCGCCGGTAGACGAGCCGATGGCGATGATCTTCCTGCCGGCCCTGTAATCCGAGCTCGCATTGGCGTTCGCGGCGCTTGGCACGGCCACCTTGTTGCCGGTGATGATATACTTGCGCTGCGACCGGGCCGCGGCCTTCACCTTGTCGGCAAGATCGCTGAACGGACGGGGATCGCCCGGCAGCGGCTTTCCGACGCAATCGAAGGCACCGATTTCCAATGCAGCAATAGTCGCTTCCGCACCCTTGTGCGTCAGCGTGGAAACCATAATCACCGGCATTGGCCGCAGCCGCATGATTTTATCCAGGAATTCGAGCCCGTTCATATTGGGCATCTCGATGTCGAGCGTAATGACGTCCGGGTCTAGCTCCTTGATCGCCTGACGCGCCTGCATCGCGTCGGCCGCCTGGCCGATAACCTCGACCTCGGGATCGCTGCTGAGGATACGCGTGATCAATCCCCGCATCGTGGCGGAGTCATCGACAACAAGAACGCGTGCTGCACTCATGAGCGTCCTCCGTGTGCCCTGCCCGTATAGCGGTAGGTTGTTATGCCGATATTGTCGAAGACCGACTTTGCGTCCCCGGAAACACGCTCGGAATGACCGATATAAAGATGTCCCTGGGACGCGAGCATGCCGGCAAAGCGCGACCAGATCTTCATCTGGGTGGGCTCGTCGAAATAGATAACGACGTTGCGGCAGAAGATGACGTCGAACGGCCCCTTGAACGGCCACTGGGCCATCAGGTTCAGTTCGTTGAAGGTGATGAGCCGCTTGACGCGATCATCTACCTGCCACTTCTGGCGGCCGTTGACTGCGGTTTCAGAGAACCACTGCTTGCGCATCGCCGGACTGACGGTCTCGAGCGCCGTCGCATCATAGGCGCCGGCACGGGCGAGTGCCAGGATCTTCGGATCGATGTCGGTCGCGAGAATACGGAAATCGTAGTCCGCCGCATTCGGCATCATCGACAGAACGGTGAGGGCTATCGAATAGGGCTCCTGCCCGTCGGAGCAGGCAGCAGACCAGATGCGCACCCGGCCGCCATTCTTGGCGCGGTTCAGCAGCTCCGGCAGAACATCCGTCTTCAGGTGGTCGAAATGATGGTTTTCGCGGAAGAAGCGGGTGAAGTTGGTGGTCAGGTGCGAGAGCATGTCGCGCCGCTCGGCGGCACCGGCCGGCGAGGAGACGAGCTGGCAATACTCGCGAAACCCCTTGAGGCCGAGATTGCGGATATGCTTCGACAGCCGCGAGTAGACGAGCGAAGCCTTGGATTCGTTCAGGTAGATGCCGGCGTCGGCGTAGATCATCGCAGCGATCTCGGCGAGGTCGCGGCGGGTCAGCGGATATTCGCCACTCGCCAGGCACTCGTCCTGAGATAATCTGGTGTCAAAGGCCGGCATGCTCATGCTGCTTCACTTTCTGTCTGGGGGAAGACTGCTTCCAATTCGATCAGGCAGATCATCCGCTTATCGATCGCAAGCACCCCGCGGGCGAAGGTCCGCTCGAACTCGGACGACATGTCCGGTGTCGGCTGTATGTCCTCGTCCCTGATCGTCAGAATATCCGAGACCGCCTCGACCAGGAGACCCACTATCTTGTTCTTGACCTGCGTGACGATGATGACATGGCGCACGGTCGGTTCGGCAGGCTTCATTCCAAGCCGCGCCGACAGATCGATGATCGGCAGCACCGCACCGCGCAGGTTGATGACGCCGAGCACATAGGACGGCGCATGCGGCATCGGCGTCGCTGGTGTCCAGCCGCGGATTTCCCGCACAGACATGATGTTGACGCAGAATTCCTGATCGCCGATGCGGAACGCGATCAGCTCGCGTGCTCCGCTCGTCAGATTTTTTGCGAGATAGCTCATGGTCCTTACCCGGCAGCAGCAAGCGACGTTTCGAGGTGGAGGGGTTGGCCGCGCGATGCCGCGACAACGGCATCGACGTCCAGAATGAGAGCGACGCGGCCGTCACCGAGAATGGTGGCAGCAGCAATGCCCGGTACATGCGTGTAGTTGGCTTCCAGGCTCTTGATGACGACCTGGCGCTGGCCCTGGATGGCATCGACCATCAGAGCGCGCTGCCCGCCGCCTTCGGATTCCACCAGAAGGGCCACGCCTTCAACCGGATTGGCCTGGGTCGCACGGAAATTGAGGATCCGACCGACGTCAACCAGCGGGCAGAACGAGTTGCGGATCGAGATCAGACGCTGCGTGGCGCCGAAGGAGTGGATTGCCGCAGCGTCGGGCTGCAGCGTCTCGACGATCGCCGTCAACGGCACGACCAGCGTCTGGCCGGCAACCGTGACGACCATGCCGTCGAGCACGGCCAGCGTCAGCGGCAGGCTCATGGTGAAGACGGAGCCCTGCCCCGGCTTCGACGAGATGTTGATGCGACCGCCAAGCGCCTGGATCGACCGCTTGACCACGTCCATGCCGACGCCGCGGCCTGAAAGGTCAGACACCTTGTCGGCGGTCGAGAAGCCAGCGTGGAAGATCAGGTTGTCGATTTCTTCGTCGGACAGGTTGGCGTCGGCCGCAATCAGGTCGTTGTCGATCGCCTTCTGGCGGACCTTTTCGCGGTTGATGCCGGCACCGTCGTCGGACAGTTCGATGACGATGCGGCCCGAGCGATGCTTGGCGGTAAGCTTCACCGTACCTTCGACGCTCTTGCCCGCCGCAAGGCGCTTTTCCGGCATTTCGAGACCGTGGTCGACGGCGTTGCGGATCATGTGCGTCAGCGGCTCGGCCAGCTTGTCGATAACAGTCTTGTCGACTTCGGTATTCTCGCCTTCGGTGACGAGGCGAACCGACTTGCCGGTAATATCGGCGATTTCGCGGACCGTGCGGGCCATGCGCTGGAAGACCGGCTTAACGGGCTGCGCGCGGATCGCCATGACCGAGTCCTGGATTTCCCGCGTCAACTGCTGGAGTTCTTCGAGGCCCATGTTGATCGAGGAGACGCCGTTTGAGTCATTCTCGATGACGCTCTGCGACAGCATCGCCTGGTTGATGACGAGTTCGCCGACGAGGTTGATGAGGCGATCGACACGATCGAGATCGACGCGGATCGTCTGACCGGCGGCGGATGCCTGCTGGGCATTGTTCTGGGCAGCGGCAGCGGCGGCGGCCCCCTTGTCAGCAGCAGCGGCTCGCGACGCATTGGCAGCCATCTGGACGACATTGGAAGCGGTTTGGGCAGCCGTGACCGCTTGAGCGGCGGCGATCTGTTCTTCTTCCTCGACAACGCCCAGCGGCGCGTGAGGTTCTTCATCGAGCGCCGAGAGATCGAACGGAACAGGCTGCATCGGCAGTTCTTCGGTCTCGCCGTCGGCGCCTTCGCCGGCGTCGGCGGCAATCAGTTCAAGTTCGCAATCCCATTCGGCGAATTCGAAAACGGAGCGGATCGCATCTTCGCCCCTATCGGTCTTGATGGAGACCTTCCAGGAGAAGTAAGCGGCTTCCGGGTCCATCTGGTCAAGCGGCGGCAAGCTATCCATGTTGCAGTGGATGCTCATCTCGCCGAGGCGGGAGAGATCGCGCAGGAGCAACGTCGCTTCGTTGCCCTTGGTGTAGAGTTCGGATTTCGGCTTGAAGATCACCTCATAGGCCGGGTGTTCGATCGCGGCTTCCTCTTCGCCGCCGAAATCATCAAAGGAGAAAGCAACGGGGACAAAGCCTTCGTCATTGGGTGCTGCTGCCGCTGCGACAGGAGCAGGCTTTGGTGCCGATGCCGCCTTGGGAGTAGCGGCCTTTGGTGCGGGAGCCTCGGCGGCCGGCGGCGCTTCGCCCTTGGCAAGCGCCTCGAGCTCGCGGATCAGCTGTGCCGAACGCGCCTGGTCGACGCTGCCGCCGTCGCGGGCAACATTGGTCAGATCGGCCAGAACGTCGGCCGATTTCAGCATGACCTTCAGGACGTCCTGTGTCGGTTCCAGCTTGTTGGAGCGAACGCAATCAAGTGTGGTCTCGAACACATGCGCGAAGGAGACCAGATCATCCAGCGCGAAAGCGCCGGCGCCCCCCTTGATGGAGTGCACCGCGCGGAAGACCGCATTCACCGTTTCCGGATCACGGTCGCCGTCGTTGAGCCGCAGGAGACCGGATTCCAGTTCGGCGAGTTGCTCCTCGCACTCCTGGAAGAAAATCTCTTTGATTTCGTTCATATCCATGGGTGGATTCCTGGCGTTAGGCTGTTACGCGCTCGATGGCATCGATCAGTTTGGTCGGATCGAACGGCTTCACGATCCAGCCAGTCGCGCCTGCCTGGCGGGCGCGGTTCTTCTTTTCCGCGTCGCTTTCCGTTGTCAGGACGAGGATCGGGATTGCCCGGTACTTCTCATTCTTGCGCACGCCTTCGATGAAGCCGAAGCCGTCCAAGCGTGGCATGTTGATGTCGGTGACGATGACATCGGGATTGGCATCCTCGAGAACCTCGAGGCCCTCGACGCCGTCTTCCGCCTGGATGGTCTCGAAACCTGCATTGTTCAGCGTGACCAGAAGCATGTTCCGGATGGTTCTGGAATCGTCGACCGTGAGAACTTTCTTTTTCATGTCTCAAATCTCCTTTGCCATCAGGTGATCGATGTTCACCCCGATGAGCTGCGTCGTTTTCGTGAATGCGTCCGACACCTTGGAGAAGGCGAAGGAATGCTTGTCCTCTTCCCAGCTTTTCGCGCCGGCCATCAGGACCTGAACGCAGAGCGCCCCGACACGCTCCACTGCCGAGGCATCGATGACGAGGTCGTTGCCGCGCAAAGCCATCAGCTTGCCGTGCAGCGTGTTCGCCTCGTTCAAATCGAGAACGGGCGCGAGGCTCAAACTTTTCTGAGCGGCCTTCCTGCTTGCCATCTCCACTTTCCTTGCCTGACTGGGAGTAATTTACATTGACGGTTCAACTGGTTTTCCGACCGGCCCGGCACGTGCCGGAATTCGAAGATCGCCGCTACCGGCTGGCTGTGTTTCTGGCGGCTCGTCATCAGCGCCCCCATCCGGCAAGGCGACCCTGGAGACCGTAACCGTCATCGAAACCGTCATCTGCCTCGCTGGCCTGTGCCTGCCGCGCAATAGGAAGAGGAACGGCACGCCGTGGCGGCACCGCGTTCGGCGCCTGCCGCTGGACGTGGAACTGGCGGATCGTCTGGCCGAGTTCGAGGATCACCGTGTGAAGATCGTCGCACGTGCCTTTCGCGGCCGCCACCTGCCCCGCATTGACGCCGATTTCAGCGCCGATGCGGCCGAGTTCGGATGTCGCCGCCTGCAAGCCGGTGACCTGTTCTGCAGTTTCATCTGCAATACCTGCGATGGCGTCGTTGATGCCGCGAACCTGCTCGACGATGCTGCTGATCGCGTCCTGTGTGCGGCCGACCCGCTCGACACCCGCTTCGACCTGAGATTTCGTGTTCGAGACGAGCTGCTTGATTTCGCGAGCCGCGTCGCCGGAGCGCTGCGCCAAAGCGCGAACTTCCTGGGCCACCACCGCAAAACCACGGCCGCTCTCGCCGGCGCGCGCTGCCTCGATACCGGCATTGAGGGCCAGAAGGTTGGTTTGGAAGGCGATCTCGTCGATAACGCCGATGATCTGGCCGATCTTCTCGGCGGAAGCCTCGATGTCAGCCATCGCGGATATGGCCTGACCGGCGATCTCGCCGCTGTGCTCAGCCGACTGCCGGGTCGCCGCAGCGCTTTTCTCGGCGGCGCGCGTCTGAGCGGCATTGTGCTTGACCCGATCGACGATGGCGGCAAGCGAGGCCACGGTGTCGCCGAGCGCTGCGGATTGCTCCTGCGCCTTTGCGGCGAAGTGGCCGGTTTGACCGGCAAGCGCCTGCGACGCGGTTTCCATCGTGGCCGCATGATCCGACAGTCCGATGACCTGCCGCTGCAGGACGTCGAGCGCGCCGTTCAATTCCTGAGCGAGCGGCTGGTAGGCCGCGGAAACTTCAATCGGCGTGCGAACGGAAAGATCGCCGCGGCCGAGCGCCTGGGTTACATCGCCAAACAGGGCGAGCGCTTCGGCCTCGCCGGCCTTGCGCTGCTCGGCAAGCTGGCGCTGATGGCTGTGACGTTGCTCGTTGAAGCGAAGGGAAACGGCGATCTCGGTGTCGACGAAGACAGTGCGCACCAGCGCAGCGACAAGGTCGTTCAGTTCCTGCTTGCGCGACTTGCCGAGCGGCAGCACGGATTTCGGCCACAGATCCTCGATCATCGAGCAGATCAGGCGCTCGAGAACGATCGCGTGACCGGCGATTTGCCAGCGCGGATCAAGCCCCATCTTGCTCTCCGCGTCGGACAAGACCTTGACGCGCTCGGCATAGAGGCTGTCGAAGCGGGCGTCGGTCAGCACGCTCCAGTGGGAGGATTGCAGATCATGCAGCCGGTCGATCTGGCGATCGCTGGTAAAATGGCGGGCAGCCTCGGGGAACGTCTGGAGGCGCTGGAAGAGATCGCGCAACGCCAGTTCGACCTGGGCCCCCAACGACTGCCGGTTCTTGCGCAGGACATCGGTCTGGGCATCGTCGAGCCCGGCAAACCGCAGGCGCTCGAGCAGACTGCCTGCCTGAGCCTTCCTGGTCTGATCTGGCGACGTATCCTGCCTCACGCTGTTCCCCGGTCCGGTGCGCACCTCTGGAAACCGGCGCGGCTTCAGAGGGTATTTCCTGAATTCGAACTATGCAGCGCCTCGCACATGCCTGTCGGCGTGCGGTGCCTGTCGTGCCAACGGATAGACTGAAGGGGCGATGCCCAAGCGCACCGACTTGCAAGATACGCGTGGCGACGGCGGCGACGCCGTCCGGCCACGGCATTCGGCCGCTTCGTTCCCAAGAGATATCCGGTAAGTGCATACCGGATCGGAACCGGCTCGTCGGTACGGCATCATGCCCTGTCGGGAAGTAGAGTTTCCCACTCCGACGTGTACGATCATGTTTATGGTTAATTCCTTGCTTGAAGGTTAACGGTAGATATTCCCTTTCGGCTTTCACTAAAATTAGCGTCGTGTCGCCGCAAACAGCCCAACCGCATGCCGCTCGGGGGTTTGCGCGCACCTAAGAAACAACAGGTTCTGAATGGTAAAACTTGAGAGTTGATCTTGCGGCCGCGGCTCGGTAACTACGGCCTATTCTGACCGGCGCAAGCCATGCACAAGCATAGCCGGTCACGGTGAAGCGGCATCATGACGATGACGTAGAAGGAACGAGCAATGATTGTTCTGGGACTGAGTGCTACGCTGATTGCCACGCTGACGCTGGCAGCGATTTCCATGCTCCTCAATATCGAGGAAGATCGCAATTCCATGAATTCGCGGGTCTTTTAAGAACCTCTACGAAATTCCCGACAAGCTGTAGTTTTTCCGCCTGACGTTGCTTCACGTCCAGCTGTCTGTACTCACGCTTCTTCAGACCGTTCGCTTTCAGCCCGCCATTTTTGGGCATAAGCCCTGTAGGTCTCTGGCACATTAACGCCAAACTCCGCCGTATGAACCTGCGCGCGACTGCCATCGGCAAGGCACGCAGCTCCAAGGCTCGTTCCCGTCGCGCTCTGGCTACCGGTCAGCACCGGTCTTCCCGTCGCCGCTCTCAGCATGCGCAGGTATGTCGAGTTCGCCGCAAACGGCCCCTCGACGACAACCTCCCCCCGGGCGCCGATCAGATCGAGGCATGTCGCACTCATCATCGCCAGATAGAACGACACGACGACGAAGCGTTCCGCGCCCGTCAGCGCATCCTCGTTGCACGTCCAGCGAGCCCTTGCCCGCGGAAAAGGGCCCGAGCCTTCCGGCACGGCCGGCAGCAGCATGCATTGGCGAGCCGCCATTGCAGCCTCGACGTCCTCGGAAACGGTGAAAGCCAAGTCAGGAATCAAGGTCGCAAAGGCACGGCCTCCCATGAACCGCGCCGACGGAACGGGATCGCCGAGCGCATTGACGTTGATCAGCGTGTCACGAGCCTCGTCAAGAACCACCTTGTCCGCGCCCATCGCCATGATCACAACCCAGGTTCCCGTGGACACGACGGCGAACGGCGCTGGCCGCGTCAGGACATGGGGCAGCAGCGAGGCGTTGGAGTCGTGGATCCCGCAGAAGACCGGCAAGCCTGCCGTCAGCCCGCTTTCCTTTGCGGCCTGCGCGGTCAAACCACCCAGAAGGTCGCTCGCCCGGCGCACCGGCGCAAACAGCGGCCGCCAGCCGCGGGCGTCGACCATCGTCGAGAAATCGCCGGCATACGGGTTCCACAGATCGGTATGGCAGCCGAGCGAGGTCAATTCCGTAGAGGCTACGCCGCTTAGCCTATAAGACCAGTATTGCGCATAGGTCAGGATCGTTGCGACATTGGCAAACAGTTCCGGGAACGTCTGTTCCTGCCAGTAGATCTGTGCCCCGATATTCAGTCCCATCGGCAGCCGTGCGGCGCCAGTCTCGACAAAGGATGGCCGAACCTTGTCGTAATCCGCTGCCAGAGCGTCGGGTCCGGTAAATTCATAATCGAGCAGTGGCAGCGCAAGATCCCCGCTTTTGTCGAGCAGCACAGCCGCCGCGCCATGGGTCGTCACGGAGATCGCATCGATCGGCGTTTCTGCATTGAGCCCCGCGAGGCTTTCGACGATGAAGCGCCACAGCCGCTCCACGTCGAAATGCGGGTAGAGCCCACTCACCGTCACGCCATTGGCCGTCTTGCGCACGGCGATTTCGTCGAACCGATCGAGATCGACAAGCGCGACCTTGGCATTCGTCTTGCCGATGTCGATGACGGCTATGGTTTTCATGGCATTACTTCATGTGAAAGACGGTGACGAGCGGGACGGCGACAGGCTCGTTGTCGGCCTTCGTCTCCATGATGTCGGCCATATAGGCCCACCATTTACGCATCACCGGATGCTTGGGCAGGTCGGCCATCGTATGGTCATCGCGCCGCCACAGGACGCCGAACAGGAGGTTGGTCTCCTCATCGAGATGGATGGAGTAATCCGACACGCCGGCCGACGTCAGAAGTTCCGACAGTTCCGGCCAGATGGCGTCGTGGCGGGCCTTGTATTCCGCGGCCATGCCCGGATTGAGCCGCATGCGAAAGGCGTATTTTTCCATGGCTCGTCCTCAATGCGCGACGCGGCGGCGGGCGCGGGCCCACAGGATCGGCAGGGCGATGACCGAAATCAACAGCACGCCGATGAAGATCGACATGACGATGCCGGGCACGTTCAGGAGGCCGAAGCCGAAGGTGACCATGCCCATGATGAAGGCGGCGAGCACGACGCCCGGAATGGTGCCGGAACCGCCGAGAATGCTGACGCCGCCGAGAACCACCATCGTGACGACTTCGAGTTCCACGCCAAGCGCGATCGACGGTCGGGTTGAGCCGAGGCGCGAGGTCAAGCAGATCGAGGCGATGCCAGCCATCAGGCCCGTCAGCAGGAACAGGATGAACTTGACGCGGCCGACCCGCACGCCGGAGAACAATGCGGCCGTCTGGTTGTTGCCGATGGCATAGACCGCGCGCCCGAAGTTAGTCTTGTGCAGCAGCACGCTGTAGATCGCCGCGAAGACGGCGAAGAGAACGAATTCGAAGGAGAACACCCACCAGACATAGCCTTGGCCGAAATAGGCGAAACTGGCGGGATAGCCGGTAAAGGCCTTGTCGCCGAGAATGATGAAGGACAGGCCGCGGAACAGGCTCATCGTACCGATGGTGACGACGATCGACGGCAGGCCGAGGCCGGTGATCAGCAGGCCGTTGATCATGCCGCAGACGAGGCCGGTGCTAAGGCCGACGCCGATCAGGACCGGCGTGTCGAATCCGAAACTGACCGCAAGCCCCATGGCCGTTGAGGACAGCGCAATGACCGAGGCGACCGACAGGTCGATCTCGCCGGCGATGATCACCAGCGCCATGGCAAAGGCGATCATCGCCTTTTCGGTGAAATTGAAGGTCGCGTCGGACAGGTTCCACGGGTCCAGGAAATACGGCGAGGCGAAGGAGTTGATCGTGAAGATCAGCACGGCCACGACCAGAAGCAGGCTTTCCCAGCTTTTCAACAGCCGATTGCCGCGGCTCTGCAGCCGGTCGGGAATGACCCGCGGTGAAAGTTTCAGCTCCGCCATCAGACCGCCTCCGCTTTCTTCAGAATGACACGACCCCTGCGCTTTTCTGCCCGGGCGTTGACGGCAACGGCGATGATGATGACCGTTCCGGAAATTGCGAGCTGCGCGAAGGGCGAGATGTTGACGACCGGCAATGCGTTCTTGATCACGCCGAGGAACAGGCTGCCGAGCACGGCACCGGGCACAGAACCGATGCCACCGGCGATCGAGATGCCGCCAATGACGCACGCCGCAATGATATCGAGTTCGAAACCCGCGGCGATATCGACATAGGCGACGGCATAGCGCGAAACCCACAGATAGCCGGATAGACCTGCCAGCGCGCCGGACAGGCAATAGGCAATGAAGCGCGTACGACCGACATCGATGCCGGTATAAACAGCCGCATGCGGATTGCCGCCGACGGCATAGAAGGCGCGGCCGACCGGCGTGCGCGTCATCAGCAGATAGACGGCGGCAATCGCCAGAACCGAAAGCCACGAGAGCACCGGCAAGCCGGCGAGCGGTGCGCGCGGCAGTGCCTTGAAGGCGTCGCTCATCTGATGGGCATTGATCCAGGCGCCATTGCTCAAGAGAAAGATGGTGCCACGATAGATGGTCAGCGTGCCGAGCGTCACGACGATCGGCGGAATGTCCAGCTTCCAGACAAGCAGGCCGTTGACCGAGCCGAGCAGCGCCCCGAGGACAACCGCCGCGAGAATGACAAACGGAATCGGCACGCCGGGAAAGGCGGCATTGATCATCGCCGCGACCATGCCGCAGAGCGCCAGGTTCGCAGCCATGGACAGATCGATGCAGCGCGTCAGGATGACGGCCATCTGGCCGAGCGCCAGGATGATCAGGATCGAGGTGTCATTATAGACCCGGGCCAGATTGGCTGGCGCGACGAAGCCTGGGAAGCGCAGGGTGATCGCCATCAGAAGCGCGGCAATGGCGACAACGAGAAGGATTTCGCGGTTCTTCAAAATTTTGGCCATTACGCCGCCTCCGCTATGCCGGCGGCGGCCCGCACAAGCTTTTCCGCCGACAGCTCGGAGCGTCCGAAACGCCCGACGATACGGCCTTCGCGCATGACGATGACACGGTCGGCCATGCCCATGATTTCGGGAATTTCGGAGGAGACCATGATGACGCTCAAGCCCTGCCCTGCCAGTTCGCTCATGAACGCGTGCACGGCGGCCTTCGAGCCGATGTCGATGCCCTTGGTCGGCTCGTCGAGGATTATCACCTTGGGTCGCGTCGCCAGCCATTTGGCGATCACTACCTTCTGCTGGTTGCCACCCGACAAGGTGCCGACGTCCTGGTCAAGCGAGGCGGCGCGCAGATCGAGCCGCTGGGTATATTCACGCGCGAGGGCGAACTCATTGGCCAGCTTCAAAAAGCCGGAACGCGACGTCCGGTGCAGCGAGGGCAGCGTAACGTTCTGGAAGATCGGCAGACCGATGATCGCGCCCTGGCGACCACGCTCTTCCGGCACATAGACGATGCCGGCTTCGATCGCCTCGGCCGGCGAACGAATGACGAGCACCTCACCATCCAATTTCACGGCACCAGCGGAAGGCCGGGTGATGCCGATCAGCGACTGCATGAACTCGGAACGGCCGGCACCGATCAGACCGTAGAAACCGAGGATTTCGCCGCGGCGCAGTTCGAAGTTGATATCCTCGAACTCGGTCGGATGCCGGTAGCCGGAGACGGTCAGGACCGGTTCACCGATCGCCACGTCGACCTTCGGGAAGACCTGGCCGACATCGCGGCCGACCATCATCTTGACCAGTTGATCCTGCGTCACGTCGGCGATCAGCCCCTCGCCGACCATGCCGCCATCACGAAACACGGTGTAGCGATCGGCAATGCGGAAGATCTCGTCGAACTTGTGGCTGATGAACAGGATCGCCTTGCCGTCTGCCTTCAGCCGATCAATCAGTTCGTAGAGTTCGTGAATTTCCTTGTGCGACAGAGCCGCGGTCGGCTCGTCCATGATCACGACGCTGGCGTCAATCGAGAGAGCACGGGCGATTGCCACCATATGCTTGTTGGCAATGCCGAGATCCCGCAGACGGATTGTTGGATCGATTTCCGCTCCGACCCGGCGCAGCAGTTCGCGCGCATCGCCGTTCAGCTTCTTCCAGTCGATCAGGCCGAAACGATTGCGCGGCGCGTGACCGAGAAAGATGTTCTCCGCAACGGAAAGCTCGTCGAACAGCACGGTTTCCTGATGGATGGCGGTGACGCCGGCGTAAGCGGCGGACTGGGTCGTCGGGAAATGCGTTTCCTCGCCATTGACGCGGATCACGCCGCCGTCCGGCTGGTAGATGCCGGTCAAAATCTTGACGAGCGTCGACTTTCCGGCGCCGTTCTCGCCGATCAATGCGGTGACGGAACCAGGATAGAGTGAGAGCGAAACCTCAAAGAGCGCACGCACGCCCGGAAAGGACTTGGAGATGCCCTCCAGGGCGATTGCGGGCTTCAGCCGCGATGTGGTCGTTTCCTGCAGCAAGAGCAATCCCACCGGTGCAATTTGGGTTTGAGATACGTGTGCGGATGCGGTAGCGGCGGACACGATCTACCCCTCCCCCTTGTGGGGAGGGTTGGGGAGGGGATTTCCTTTTCAAGAAGAAAAAGAACCCTCCCCTCCGCTTCGCTCCGAACCTCCCCACAAGGGGGAGGGTTAGTCCGAGCAAGCCTCGCCTCAGAAGATCTTGGCGAATTCCTCGACGTTCGAAGCATCATACACGAACGGGTCGGCCATCGCGCCCTCGTTGTTTTCGTCGAGCTTGACCGTGCCCATGCGACCCATCTTCAGTTCGGCGCCCGGCTTGGCTTCCGCGCCGCCGATCAGGTCGTAGGCGATCATCGTTGCGGAATAGCCGAGGTCGATCGGGTTCCAGATCGCGAAGGACTTGGAAGAACCGGCCTTCACGTGACCAGCCATTTCCGAGGGAAGGCCAAGACCGGTGACGTTGATCTGGCCGACCTTGCCGGCGTCTTCGACGGCTTGGGCTGCGGCAACGATGCCGACCGATGTGGGTGCGATTATCGCCTTCAGGTTCGGGTAGGATTGGATGAGGCCCTGCGTTTCGCGATAGGACTTGTCCGCAAGGTCATCGCCGTAGACGGTCGCTACGACGTTGATACCCTTGTAGTTACCCTGCACCTTCTTCATTTCCTCGATCCAGGTATTCTGGTTCGTAGCGGTGGCCGAAGCCGACAGCACGGCGACATCGCCGCCCTCTGGCAGATGATCGGCCGCGAGCTTGATGATCATGTTGCCGATCAGCGCGTTGGACGACGGGTTGAGATGCATCAGGCGACCTTCAGGTGCAACGCCGCTGTCCCAGGAGATGACCTTGATACCGCGATCCATCGCCTTTTTCAGCGCCGGAACCAGCGCGTCCTTGTCGTTGGCCGAGATGGCAATGGCATCGACCTTCTGCGCCACCAGCGAATTGATCACTTCGATCTGGCCTTCGGCCGTCGTCGAGGTCGGACCGGTGTAGATCACCTCGACATCGCCGAGTTCCTTGGCTGCTTCCTGCGCGCCCTTGTTGGCGGCCTCGAAGAAGCCGATGCCGAGCGCCTTGACGACGAGGGCGATCTTCTTGTTTTCCGCATGCGCGGCATTTGCCATCAGCGCCAGCGAAACCGCTGCTGTGACCATGAGTGTCTTCAAGATCTTCATTGACATTCTCCTCCCTGAAGCCGCGTGGTCACGATGACCGCGTTCATCCGGCTTTGTGCCTTCAGTTTCTGCCGGACCGTCTTGCAGCCGGCGTTTTCCACTCCCCTCTTCCCGTAAGCGTCATGCCGACGAGGAAGCATTCTCCTCAAGAGTGCCGGACCTCGTGTCGGCAACGACCAAATGGACGCCGGCATCTTCGAGCATTCGGACATGTCTGTCCTCGATGCCCGAATCCGTGATCACCGTGGTGATGCGCTTCAGCCCGCAGAGAATGAGGCTGGAGCGCTTGTGAAATTTCGACGAGTCGATCAGCACGACGAGCTCGTCAGCCTGGTCGATCAGTTTCTGCTCCGCCTGAATGAGCAGCGGATCCCCCTCCATCAGGCCGAGCGGCCCCAGCCCCTGCGCACCCATGAACATGCGGCGCGCGTAGAAATTGCGCGTCACGTCATTGTCGAACGGGCTGAGGATGATGTTCTGCTCCCGGTAGATCGTGCCACCCGACAGCATCACCGTATTCTTCGAATGCTTGAGCAGGTGTTCGGCGATCGGAAACGAATTGGTGAACACCTGCATGCGGCGGTTCGCCAGGAAATGCACCATCTGGAAGGTCGTCGTGCCGCCATTGATGATGATCGGCTCCCCGTCCTGGCAGAGTGCCACCGCCTCCTTGGCGATCGCCTGCTTCTGGCGGGCATGGAGGCCTTCGTTAACTCTGAAGGGGCGGCCGGCAAGCCCGACGAACTGCGGCGGATTGATCGCTTCTGCGCCACCGCGCACGCGGCGAAGGCGTTTCTGCACATGCAGAGCGGCAATATCCCGGCGGATCGTCGCTTCGGAACTATCCGTCAGTTCGACCAGTTCCGGCACGGTCACGACCGGCTTGTCCTGAACCGCCGACAGAATGATCCTGTGTCGCTCTTTTTCGTGCATTTCATCCTCCAACGATGCCCATGCTTCCATCACGACCGTGCATTGTCAATCACTTTCAATCATATTTTTTCATTGTGCAGCGCAATATGACTGGATTTGATCGTTTATGATTGACATGAGGCCGGTCTTTGTGTGATCTGACCACAATGAATGCGCCCTTGCCCACCGGCCGGCGCGAAATTGACCGGGAGGAACGATCAATGCTCGACAAGCAACAAGGCGCGCGCCTTGCCAATCTCTGGGATGACGGCAAGGCAGCCGGGATGAGCGAGCCGGAACGGCTGCTCTATCGCTCCAACCTGCTCGGTTCCGACAAGCGCATCACCAATTACGGCGGCGGCAACACCTCGGCCAAGGTCATCGAAAAGGACCCGCTCGGCGGCGGCGAGGTCGAGGTTCTCTGGGTCAAGGGTTCCGGCGGCGATGTCGGCACCATCAGGATGGATGGCTTTTCCACCCTCTACATGGACAAGCTGAATGCGCTGAAGGGTCTTTATCGCGGCGTCGAATTCGAAGATGAGATGGTCGGCTACCTGCCGCATTGCACCTTCAACCTCAATCCGCGCGCTGCATCGATTGATACGCCGCTGCATGCCTATGTGCCGAAAAAACACGTCGACCACATGCATCCGGACGCGATCATCGCCATCGCGGCATCGACGAACAGCCGCGAGCTGACGCAGAAGATTTTCGGCGACGATATCGGCTGGCTGCCGTGGAAACGCCCCGGCTTCGAACTCGGCCTGTGGCTTTCGAAATTCTGCGCTCAAAATCCGAATGCACGCGGGCTGATCCTTGAAAGCCACGGTCTTTTCACCTGGGGCGATACAGCAAAGGAAGCCTACGAGACCACGATCGAGATCATCAACAAGGCGATTGCCTGGTTCGAGAGGGAAAACACCGCTCCGGCCTTCGGCGGTGCGGTGAAGCCGGTGCTGCCTGCCGCCGAGCGCCGTGCCGTCGCGCAAAAGCTGATGCCAGTCATTCGCGGCATGATCAGTGCAGACGAGCGCAAGCTCGGGCATTTTGATGACAGCCAGGCCGTGCTCGACTTCGTCACGTCGAAGAACCTCGAACCGCTGGCGGCGCTCGGCACCTCCTGCCCCGACCATTTCCTGCGCACCAAGATTTGCCCGCTGGTGGTCGATTTCGACCCGGCCAATCCGGATATAAACAAGACGCTGGCCGGCCTTGAAACGGCAATCGCGAAATATCGTGTCGGTTATGCCGCCTATTACGAGCGCTGCAAGCACCCCGACAGCCCGGCGATGCGCGATCCGAATGCGGTCGTCTATCTCGTGCCCGGCGTCGGCATGATCACCTTCGCCAAGGACAAGGCGACGGCCCGCATTTCCGGCGAGTTCTACGTCAACGCCATCAATGTCATGCGCGGCGCCTCCGGCGTTTCGACCTATGTCGGCCTGCCGGAACAGGAGGCCTTCGACATCGAATATTGGCTGCTCGAGGAAGCGAAACTGCAGCGCATGCCGAAACCGAAGATGCTGGCCGGCAGGATTGCACTCGTCACCGGCGGGGCCGGCGGCATCGGCAAGGCGACGGCGAACCGCCTGATGCAGGAAGGCGCCTGCGTCGTTCTCGCCGATATCGATGAGACGGCTTTGGCAGCGGCGCATGCCGAACTGGGCGGGCGCTACGGCAAGGATTTCGTCCGCGCCGTGAACATGAACGTCACCGACGAAGCGGCGGTCGAGAAGAGCTTTGCCGATGCACTGCTCGAATTCGGCGGCCTCGACATTCTCGTCTCCAATGCCGGCCTTGCCTCCTCCGCCGCTATCGAGGACACGACGCTGACGCTCTGGAACAAGAACATCGATATCCTGGCGACGGGCTATTTCCTGGTCTCGCGCGAGGCCTTCCGGATCTTCCGGAGCCAAAAGGCCGGCGGCAACGTCGTCTTCGTCGCCTCCAAGAACGGCCTTGCCGCCTCCCCCGGCGCATCCGCCTACTGCACGGCGAAGGCGGCTGAAATCCACCTTGCCCGTTGCCTCGCGCTCGAAGGGGCATCGGCGCAGATCCGCGTCAATGTCGTCAATCCGGACGCCGTTCTGCGCGGCTCGAAGATCTGGACGGGCGAGTGGAAGGAACAGCGCGCGGCGGCCTACAAGATGGACGTCGACGAACTGGAAGCCCACTATCGCGATCGCTCCATGCTGAAGCTCAGCGTCTATCCGGAAGACATTGCGGAAGCGATTTATTTCCTCGCCTCCGACATGTCGGCCAAGTCTACCGGCAACATCATCAATGTCGACGCGGGCAATGCCCAGTCATTCACGCGCTAGACCGGAGGTTGACATGACACTGATGATCAAAAACGACGTCATCGATGCCGACAACGCGGTCCGCCTTGCCGATCTCAAAGCCGACTACGATTATCTCGCAGCGCAACTGTCGCGCCGCGGAATCGACATCGGCGCGATCAAAGAGAAAGTATCCGCTTACGGAGTTGCCATTCCTTCCTGGGGTGTCGGCACCGGCGGGACACGCTTTGCCCGCTTTCCCGGCACCGGCGAGCCACGCAACATTTTCGACAAGATCGAAGATTGCTCGGTCATCCAGCAACTGACGCGGGCGACGCCGACCGTTTCCCTGCACATTCCGTGGGACAAGGTCGACGACCTCAGCGAACTGAAGGAAAAGGGCAGCGCGCTGGGCCTCGGTTTCGACGCGATGAACTCCAACACCTTCTCCGACGCACCGGACCAGGCCCATTCCTATAAGTTCGGCTCGCTGTCGCATGCCGATGCCGCCACCCGCCGGCAGGCCGTCGATCACAATCTCGAATGCATCGAGATCGGCAAGGTGCTCGGCTCCAGGGCGCTGACCGTCTGGGTCGGCGACGGCTCGAACTTCCCCGGCCAGAGCAATTTCACCCGCAGTTTCGAGCGTTACCTCGAGTCGATGAAAGCGATCTACCGGGGCCTGCCGGATGACTGGCGCCTCTTCACCGAACACAAGATGTTCGAGCCGGCCTTCTACTCGACCGTCGTGCAGGACTGGGGCACCAATTACCTGATCGCCCAGGAACTCGGCCCCAAGGCCTATTGCCTTGTCGATCTCGGCCACCATGCGCCGAACGTCAACATCGAGATGATCGTCGCGCGGCTCATCCAGTTCAAGAAACTCGGCGGTTTCCACTTCAACGATTCGAAGTATGGCGACGACGATCTCGATACGGGTTCGATCGATCCCTACCGCCTGTTCCTCGTCTTCAACGAACTGGTGGACGCGGAAACGCGCAACGCCGAAGGGTTTGCGCCGGCCCACATGCTGGACCAGAGCCACAATGTTACCGACCCGATCGAAAGTCTGATGAACTCGGCGATGGAAGTCAGCCGCGCCTACGCCCAGGCGCTGCTCGTCGACCGCAAGGCGCTGGAGGGCTACCAGGAAAGCAATGACGCACTGATGGCGACGGAAACCCTGAAGTCAGCCTTCCGCACCCATGTCGAACCCATCCTCGCCATGGCCCGGTTCGAGGCCGGCGGCGCGATAGCACCGGTTGCGGCCTATCGGGCAAGCGGCTACCGCGCCAAGGTCGCGAGCGAGCGCCCGGCTTCGAAGAGCGGTGGCGGCGGGATCGTCTGAGTCGCGACTGATTCGCGCAACGGCCCGCGGGCGCCGGGCCGTTTTATTCAACCAGCGCGCGGATTTTGGCCCCTCCCGATCGAAAATCCCGTTTCCACGCCGTCTTTCAAGCTATTGAAAGCAAAAAACTTCGAAGATTCGCTTTCCCCTCTGACGTCGTTGTTTTTTCGCTCTATCTTGCATCTGCGGATACAACGGAAAGGAACCATCCATGGGTATCGAAAGCATCGTCGTTTTTCTGATCGTCGGCGCCATTGCCGGCTGGCTTGCAGGTTTGATCGTCTCGGGTTTCGGCTTCGGCCTGATCGGCAACATCGTTGTCGGCATCGTCGGCGCCTTCATTGCCGGGGCGCTCTTCCCCTATCTCGGCATCAGCATCGGCAGCGGCATCCTTGCCGCCATCATTCATTCGACGATCGGCGCCATCATCCTTCTGATGTTGATCCGCATCGTCAAGAGCGCTTGACGAACCGAAAATGGGGTACCGGTTTTCCGGAAGGAAAGCCGGTGCACCCCGCCAATTGCAGTTGGGAGTTACCATGTCCGACCTCTATGATCCCCGGATCGAACAAGCACTTCAATCCTTCATTTCCGATCATCCGGGAATGGATACCCGCAACCAGGCCATCGCCGCCATCCTGGTCAACTGGTTCACCAGCCACGGTTACCTGCCGCACGATCAGGAAGGTATTCGTCCGGAGAATCTTGACGCATCGAACGACGACTGAAAGTATCGCCGGACAGTTCACGTGACGGTTGAGCGCCCGGAGCATTTGCCGTCACTCCTCCACATATCCGGATCGGCCGCGTGTGCGGCGTGGATCCGAGCAAACTTGCTGCAGCACCATGAGCCTTGCCTCCGTCAAGTCGTTCTTCGCCGAAAAAGCCCCCGACATCGACGTCATCGAGCTCCCGCAGAGCACGGCGACGGTCGCCCTGGCGGCCGAGGGGCATGGCGTCGAGCCCGCGCAGATCGCCAAGACACTGGCGCTTCGGGTCGCCGACGAGGTTATCCTGATCGTGACGCGCGGCGATGCCCGCCTCGACAACAAGAAATACAAGGCCCTCTTCGCTACAAAGGCCCGCATGCTCGGCTTTGACGAGGTCGAGGAAGAAACCGGTCATCCGGTCGGTGGCGTCTGCCCCTTTGGCCTGGTGAAACCTCACAAGGTCTATTGTGACATCTCGCTGAAGGCGTTCGATGAAGTCGTGCCGGCTGCCGGTGCACCCCACGCGGCCGTGAAGATCAATCCCCACCGTATGGCAGCCCTCTCCTCGGCGGAGTGGATAGACGTATCGGATCTTTAACGCGTCGCTCCTGCGGGTTTTGCGGGTTTCCCTTTCTGGCTCGACAGGATCGGCGACCTTGTTCCCCATGATGAATGGGAGGCGTACTGTCTCTATCCCTCAGCCGAGCGGTCGCGGGCTTAAAGGACGATGAACAGAACCATGAAGGCGGCGAGCGACAGCGCGGCCATGATGTTCAAAAGCGTCTTCATGATGTGATCAGCCATGCCGAACATCCTTTCCCTCGGCAGGACCAACGCGGCCCTTTTGGTTCCGCCCTGCGGCGATCTTCGCCCGCCCGGCATGCCTGCCGAAACGCTGACCTCCTCTCGAATAACGGACCGGCCGCGGTTTTGATCCGGTCGAAAGGCGATTCTGCCTTAATTTGCGCCTAACCTGTTAAAATAGCGTCACATTCGCTCGAGCGGTTGCATTTGTTAACCATATGCTGCGCGACTGACCGCGGAAAGCTCTCCGAGAGTCGAAGGATCAGGCTTTCAGGTGTGTTGAGGGGGGCGTTCTCAATCAGCCAATCGTATCACGCGGATTATCATCAACGCGCAAACGCGGTGCTCTGCTGAAGCGGCATGGTCGAGAAAGGCTGAACGGGCTTCCGTCCTGATCAGGACTTCGGCGCCTGCTCTTCGCGAAGCGCTTCTTCGTGGTACCAGTTGCTGTAATCGACCACCGGAAGCTGCTTGGCGCGAAAATCAGTGACCGTGCCCGCCTGATCGAAGCGGCGTCCCCCCAATTTCCGGCCACCAGCGGGGAATTCGAAGATCGTGGCGGTCTCGCCTGCAGAAATCATTGCCATGAATCGACTTTCTTTGTTTCGGAGCCTGTCCGGGGGTCGAATTTCATGACCATAGCAGAGTTGCGCGGGTTTTGCGCGGATTGATTAAAAAAAATACACAAAGCCTAAAAAATAGGCCATTTTTTAGGCATGGACGGTCTTGCGAGATTTTCGTCACAAATTTTAAGCGTTTGCACGCCAGTCAAATTGCCGCAGATCCTGCGTAAATTTTGCGCAAAGCCGGCGGTTTTCGTTGAGCCGAAGCCACAAAATCAGGAAAAATCGCCTTCCATCGGCGGAAAAAGCCCAATTTTGCCAGTGATTTCACGTTTCCGGGCGATCCCGGGCCTCCCTTAACCCAATCGGCGCCGGAGTTTCCCGTTTCAGCCTCCAGATCAGGCATTGCCCGCAAACTGGCACGCGCCGTGCATGTGTGTCGCCAGCCGTTGGCGGCGCAGCGCGGTACAGGCTTCCCTGGTGCTGTGCATCATCAACCCATGAGAGGTTCGAAATGACGAAATACAAGCTCGAGTACATCTGGCTCGATGGTTATACACCGGTACCGAATCTTCGCGGTAAGACGCAGATCAAGGAATTCGAAACGTTCCCCACGCTCGAACAGCTTCCGCTGTGGGGCTTCGACGGTTCGTCGACCCAGCAGGCCGAAGGCCGCAGCTCGGATTGCGTATTGAAGCCGGTAGCGATCTACCCGGATCCGGCCCGCACCAACGGTGCGCTCGTCATGTGCGAAGTCATGATGCCGGATGGCGTCACGCCGCACCCGTCCAACAGCCGCGCAACGATCCTCGACGACGAAGACGCCTGGTTCGGCTTCGAGCAGGAATACTTCTTCTACGAAAACGGCCGGCCGCTCGGCTTCCCGGAAAGTGGCTATCCGGCTCCTCAGGGCCCGTACTACACCGGCGTCGGTTACTCCAACGTTGGCAGTGTCGCGCGCGAGATCGTCGAAGAGCATCTCGACCTCTGCCTGGCAGCCGGCATCAACCACGAAGGCATCAATGCCGAAGTGGCCAAGGGCCAGTGGGAATTCCAGATCTTCGGCAAGGGCTCCAAGAAGGCCGCCGACCAGATCTGGATGGCACGCTACCTGCTTCTTCGCCTCTGCGAAAAATACGGCATCGACATCGAATTCCATTGCAAGCCGCTCGGCGACACCGACTGGAACGGTTCGGGCATGCATGCCAACTTCTCGACCAAGCATATGCGCGAAGTCGGCGGCAAGGAGTACTTCGAAGCCCTTATGGCGCAGTTCGAAAAGAACCTGCAGGCGCATATCGACGTCTACGGCCCGGACAACCACCTGCGTCTGACCGGCAAGCACGAGACGGCTCCGTGGAACAAGTTCAGCTACGGCGTTGCTGACCGCGGTGCCTCGATCCGCGTGCCGCACTCCTTCATCAACAACGGCTACAAGGGTTACCTGGAAGACCGCCGCCCGAATTCGCAGGGCTGCCCCTACCAGATCGCCTCCCAGATCCTGAAGACGATCTCGGAAGTTCCGATCGAAGGTAACGTTTCGGCTGCTGCCTAAGCGATTTCTCGTGGCGCCGATTCACCAATCGGCGCCACGATTCTGTTGATCGATGGGCTCGCCTCGTCCGGCCAATCCTCTCTGAGCCGTTTGACGATCGGCAACGCGGCGCAGCTTCAGACACTTAAGGCACATCCCACACTGGTATTCCGATCTCGGCGTGATTAAGTTTGCAATCCTGAGCGCCAACGATCATGACGGGGTGTCGTTATGCAAATTCCATCCAGTGCGACTTCCGGACTGCGTCCTGGCAGCGCAGACTTGCTGGCGGGCGACAGCAGCGGCATCATCGATTGGCTGATGACCGAGACGCGCGATGAGCGCTTCATCGACAATATCTTCGTGGAGATGTGCGACAAGCTCATCGAGGCCGGAGTGCCGGTATCGCGCGGCACGCTGCATTTCCGCATACTTCACCCGCAATGGCTCGGCGCCCGGATCCTGTGGCTGAAAGGCATGAAGGAAGCCGATATCCGCACCTTCGGCTATGGCGTCGAGGACACCGCCCAATATCGCAACAGCCCGATCAACGAGCTCAACAGCGGTGCGACCGTCGTGCGCCAGCGCCTCGAGCCAGCATTCGGCGACGCTCTACCCTACCCGCTATACGACGAACTCCGCGCCGAGGGGCATACCGACTATGTTGCCTGGCACCTGAAGCACACGCTGGGCAAACAGCACATCATCACCTTCGCCAGCGACAGGCCCGGTGGCTTCAGCGATGCCGAGATTGGATTCCTGGCCGATCTGCTGCCCGCTTTCGCGCTTGTCAGCGAAATCCGCCTGAAAAACCGCCTGGCGCGCACGCTTCTGGAAACCTATGTCGGCCCGCATGCCAGCGAACAGATCCTTGCTGGGGCAACCACCCGCGGCAGCGGCGTCACTGTGAGCGCGGCAATCCTCATCTGTGATCTGCGCGACTTTACCGCCATCTCCGACATGTGGCCGCGCGACGACGTCATAGAACTCCTGAACGGCTATTTCGATGCCATGTCGGAGCCGATCCAACGGCACGGCGGCGAAATCCTGAAATTCATGGGCGACGGCCTGCTCGCGATCTTCCCGCTCAGCAGTGCCAGTGCATGCCATGACCTGCTCAAGGCCATCCGTGAAGGCCAGGCCGCGATGATGGCGCTGAACGAGGAGAACCTGAAGAAGGGCCATGCACCCCTCGGCTACGGTATCGGCGTCCATGTGGGCGATGTCATGTACGGCAATATCGGTTCGCGCAGCCGCCTCGACTTCACCGTTATTGGCCCGGCCGTCAACATCGCTTCGCGCCTGGAAGCCCTGACCAAGGAGCTCAAGCGCCCCGTCCTTCTCTCACGCGCCTTCGTCGAGGCGGCTGGATGCCAGGCGGAGCTTGAGAATCTGGGCTTGCATGCGTTGCGTGGACTTGGCGAGCCGATCGACGTGTTTGCATTTTAAGCGCACGCCCCTCTTCAACCTCGACATCCAATTGGGAGATCAACGCGAAGGCAAGCCGGACGCGCGCAGACCAGCCGAAGCGCGAGGAGTTCCATCGGCGCGCCTGTTTGGCTCTTCGCGGCAAATCCCATTCGATGCTAATATTAGCGTGGTAGCAATGGGGGAATCCAGAATGCCACGCGTCGCTCAGCTTTATTTCAGAACAGCCATCACCTTCCTGATCATCGGGATTTCGATGGGCCTACACATGGCCATCGCAGGCGATCATAGTGCGATCGGTGCCCATGCTCATGCGAACCTGCTCGGATGGGTCACCATGGCGATCTTCGGCGGATATCATGCCCTCAATCCCGCCAAGGCAGAACGCCGGCTGGCCATGATCCAATATGCCGTCTACACGGCGGGTGTCGCTTTGCTGGTGCCGGCGCTCTACTTCATGCTCACCGGAAACCCCTCGCTGGAGCCCCTTGTCGCGGTTGCGTCGCTCATCGTCTTTGCCGGTGTTTTGCTGTTCGCAGTCATCATTTTCAGCAGCGAGACGACCGTTGCGCGTCCGACGCCCGTCGGCGGCTAGCCGGCATAAGCTGCCTGCTGCTTCACTGGTGGCATCGTCACGCGCCATTTTCTCAAGCGGCTATGCTGGAAAGCGGGTGGTCTCGAATCCGAAAGCTCAACGAAACTCTCGCCCGTTTCTCTGTCAGCGTGCCAGTCGAAAGGCGGTCATGAGCACCCGTGTCGATAGGTCGCGGCGAGCTGGAACCACACCGAACGAAAACCGTTGCCCCTATGGAGGAGCGCGTCATGGTCCGCAACGGCAAACATGCAGTTATCGCCATCATTGCATTTTCCGCCTTGGCGGTCGTCCTCGTCTACCTTGCCAGCTTGCGTGTCACTGAGCCGGACGGCACGATCGATCCGAAAGAGAGTGTGGTTGACCCCTCGTAACACTGCTCTCTTGCGGCCCCACACGGCAGCACAGGAACTTTCCGCAAGCTCTATCCGTTATCGGTTCGAAGGGAGGTGCGACATGGACTACGCTACCTGGATGTTCGCCCTGCTCGTCGGCGCTACCATCATCGGTTCTGCGCTCGCTTACGGAATGTTCAGCAACCGGCGATGCAATTCCGAACTGAAACTAACCCAGCAAGATAGAATGGATGAAAGATCCTGGCGAAAGGAACTGCTCCGTGACTAGGCCGCACTCTTGCAAGTTTCTATCGTGCGCCGGTGACCGGTAATGACCGCGCGCGAGGTCCTGCTGGTCTTGACCGCAGCGTTCTTCGCCCTGGCGCTGCTGTTGATCTACAACGCCTACTACAATCCCGTTTCGACGAGCGGGGTCGTCCCGCCGGCGACGGTAGAACCGCAATGAAAATACACAAGCGGATCGGGACCAACGGTGCCAGTTTTGAGTCCAAGCTCTCTGGTACGCCAGGGTCAATCACAATCAACGGGAAAATTTTAAATGGTGCCCGGAGGCGGATTTGAACCACCGACACGCGGATTTTCAATCCGCTGCTCTACCAACTGAGCTATCCGGGCATCCCTGCTTTTTCAGCAGTGGTTCCGCTTGAAGAACCGTGGGGCGGTTGGCTGCGCCCCGGAAGCGAGCGGGGTTATAACATCTTGTTCGGCGGTGTCCAGCACCAAATGACGTTTTTTCGACAGGAAAATGTCATTTGGTGCAAACACCTGAAAAATAACGTCTATCCGTAAAAATTCACGGAACTGCCCTACTCCTCGTCTGCGGCTTTTGATTCATCGTCGGCGACCGGAATCGCATAGGATCCTGTGAGCCAGCGGTTGAGATCGACATTGCGGCAGCGGTCGGAGCAGAACGGGTAGTGTTCCCGGTGCGATGGGCGCCGGCATTCCGGACATGGCACCGTCTTGCGCAGCGGCGCAACATTCGATGCGCTCTTGTTTCCTTCCGAACTCATGGCGTCAGCCCTTCATCCAGCTTTCATGCACGTCATAACCTTCGCCCATCAGCAGGCTCACGGTCTCATACAGCGGCAATCCGACAACATTGGTATACGAGCCCACCAGCTTGACGACGAAGCTGCCGGCGATGCCCTGGATGCCATAGGCGCCAGCCTTGCCGCGCCACTGGCCCGACGCGAGGTAGCTGTCGATATCGTGGCTGGAGAGCCGCTTGAACCGCACCTTGGTGTCGATGACCTTCTGGCGCACGGTCTTGTCGGGCGTGATCAGACAGACACCAGTATAGACGCGATGGCTGCGGCCTGACAGGAGGTGCAGCGCGCTCGAGGCCTCGCTCACCAGTTCCGGCTTGCCGAGGATGCGACGGCCGACGGAAACGACGGTATCGGCAGCAAGGATGTAGCTTCCCTCCCAGCCGGGCTCGCCCTTGATGGCTGCAAGCGCTGCGCGCGCCTTTTCGGACGACAGCCGCCAGGCCAGCGAACGCGGATGTTCGGTGCGTTTCGGCGTCTCGTCGAGATCCATCGGCATCAGGCGCGCCGGCTCGATGCCAGCCTGGGCGAGCAGCTCGACACGCCGCGGCGAACCGGAGGCCAGAATCAGCTTGTGTGTCAATGCCATCGCAACAGGGCCATCGATCTCGAGTTTTTGCGGCAAACAAACCGCGCCGCGCTTACTTGAAGCGATAGGTGATACGGCCCTTGCTCAGGTCGTACGGGGTCATTTCGACCAGCACCTTGTCGCCCGCGAGAACACGGATACGGTTTTTGCGCATGCGACCGGCCGTATGGGCGATGATCTCATGTTCATTTTCAAGCTTGACACGGAACGTCGCATTGGGAAGCAATTCGGTGACCACGCCCGGGAATTCAAGGACTTCTTCTTTCGCCATGTAGGGTATTTCTTTCTGTCTTTCCTGCGGACGCGACCGGCGTCCTTCAAAATTTGGCGGAAACTACACAATCGCCGCGGTTTTGTGAACAGCAACGACCCGTCTTTTCCGGTTTTACCAAGGCCTATGCCATCTTGTCCGGCATTTGTCCAAGCAAACGATGCGTGAGCAGCGTGGCGAGGTGATTTCGGACGTCACGATAGGCCGCAACGATCTGTTCGCGGGTTCCGGTCGCAACCGTCGGGTCGGGCGTCGGCCAATAGACTACATCGATGGCCATCGACCGCGTCAACTCCAGCGCCGCATGGTGCGCCTCGGGCGCAAGCGTGACGATCAGGTCGAAATAATCATCCTCGAGTTCATCCAGCGTATGCGGCTGATGCCGCCCCACCGTCAACCCGATTTCCGCCAGCACCACATCGACGAAGGGGTCGCGCTCGCCCGACCTGACGCCGGCCGAGGCGATATAGGTTCCCGCCGGCAGCATCGCCTTCGCCAGCACTTCGGCCATCGGCGAGCGAATGGCGTTCATGCCGCACATGAACAGCACGGACCGTGGCGCTTTCCCGGTCTGCTGCGTCAAAGTGGAGGTGGCAGCGACCGACACGACTACCCCCGCCAGTACAGCACGCAGACAAGGGTGAACAGGCGCCGTGCCGTGTCGAAATCCAGCTTGATCTTGCCCGACAGCCTGTCCATCAGCGTTTGCGAGCCTTCATTGTGAATGCCGCGCCGACCCATGTCGATCGCCTCGATCTGGCTCGGCGTCGAGGAGCGGATCGCCTCGTAATAGCTTTCGCAGATCATGAAATAGTCCTTCACGATCCGGCGGAAGGGCGTCAACGACAGGATATGGGTCGCCACGCTGCCCCCTTCCTCGGTGGTGATCGCAAAGACGAGCTTCGAATCGATCAGCGACAGGTTGAGCCGGTAGGGACCGCCGGCGTGGCCTGCCGGCTCGAAAAAGTTCTCCTCGATCAGGTCGAAGATCGCAACCGCCCGCTCGTGCTCCACGTCTGGCGTTGAGCGGCCGATGGTATGGTCGAGCACGACATCGCAGAGGCGGTGGCTGCCTGTCATCCTTCCTCCCCAAGATTGAGGCGAATGGCAACCGATCGCGCGTGGGCTTCCAGGCCCTCGGCACGGGCAAGCGCGATTGCTGCCGGCCCAAGGTCACGCAACTGGTCGGAGCCGAGGCGCAGGATGGATGTGCGCTTCATATAGTCGAGCACGCCGAGGCCGGACGAGAACCGGGCCGAACGGGCCGTCGGCAGCACATGGTTGGAGCCGCCGACATAGTCGCCGATCACTTCCGGCGTATGGCGGCCGACGAAGATGGCGCCGGCATTGCGGATCTTCGGGATCATCGCGTCGGCATCGGCCAGGGCGAGCTCCAGATGTTCGGCCGCGATGCGATTGGCGAGCGGCACCGCCACCTCGAGATCGGGCACGAGGATGACCGCACCGAAATCGCGCCAGCTGGCGCTTGCGGTTTCTGCGCGCGGCAGTGTACGCAACTGGCGCTCGACCGCCGCCTCGACCGCCGCGGCAAAGGGCGCGTCGTCGGTGATCAGGATCGACTGGGCGCCGACATCGTGCTCGGCCTGGGCCAGAAGATCGGCAGCGATCCAGTCCGGATCGTTGTTACGGTCGGCAATGACGAGCACTTCCGATGGGCCGGCTATCATGTCGATACCGACGGTACCGAACACCTGGCGTTTTGCGGCTGCGACATAGGCATTGCCCGGTCCCATGATCTTGGCGACCGGGGCAATCGTCGCGGTGCCATAAGCCAAAGCGGCGATCGCCTGGGCGCCGCCGATGCGGTAGATTTCCTCGACGCCCGCCATGCGCGCAGCCGCGAGCACCGCCGGATTGATGGCTCCGCCATTGGCAGGCACAACCATGACGATGCGCTCGACACCCGCAACCTTCGCCGGCAGCGCATTCATCAGCACCGAGCTCGGATAGCTCGCCGTGCCGCCCGGTACATAGAGGCCGACGGCATCGATCGCCGTCCAGCGTGATCCAAGGCCGACGCCCATCGAATCCTCGTAGATATCGTCCTTCGGCCGCTGCCGCGCATGATGCGCCTCGATCCGGACCGCGGCGACCTTCAGCGCGCCGAGGACCTCGGCGGGAACCATCGCGATCGCCGCGTCGATCTCTTGCGGGGTCACGGCCATGCCGGTCACCGTAAAATCGAGGCCGTCGAATTTCCGCGTGTAATCGGCCAGCGCCGCATCTCCACGCGTTCGCACGTCATCGATGATCGCCCGCACGGCCGCATTCACATCTTCCGAAACTTCCCGCTTGGTCGTCAGAAAGGCCGCGAACTGTTCTTCGAAGCTGGGCGTGAGATAGTCGAGGCGGATGGCCAATGGAAATGTCCTTATGCGTGGTCGACAGAAGCGCGCGGCCCTGGACGGCCAGCGGGCAGGAGATCAGGCACCGGCAGGATGACGCGGCTTGAAACCGGTTTCCCATGCGCCACCCGTATCTGCAAGCTGTACCTCGATACATTCCACATCGAGCATGATCGAGGCATCGCCGGAAAGGACGAGTTCGACGGTTCCATCCGGCCCCTCGCCGTTCTGCTCGAACTGGATCGCGAGCAGCGACAGCACCTGCTCGCCATCCCTGCGATCAAACCCGATCGAGCGGACCGCGTTGACGCGCTTGAAAAGAAGCACGCTGCGGCGGCGTTCGAAGGATTTGCCGCGCCCTTCCGCCGTTTCCCAGACAAAACGGTTGATCACCAGCGACAGCTGGCGTGAGCGAGGCGCATAGGCGAGACCCGATACCTTGAAGACCGCGTCCTGCACATGGGCGGAAACGATCGCGAGGTCCTCCTGATCCAATCCCATCAGCTTCAATGCGTCCATGCCCGTCCATCCCTCATCTGCCGCCAAAAGGCGGCGTCCGTCATGACCTAGGACATAAGATGCCGCTATCGAATCCGCAACAGCAAGAACCGCGCAGGCAATGGATCAGTCGCTCACGCGCTCCACCTTGGCGCCGCAGCGATTGAGCTTTTCCTCCAGCCGCTCGAAACCGCGGTCGAGATGATAGACGCGCGACACCATGGTCTCGCCTTCCGCCACCAGGCCGGCGATGACCAGGGATACCGAGGCGCGCAGATCGGTCGCCATCACGGGCGCACCCTTCAGGCGCGCGACGCCCTCGATCTTGGCTGTCTGGCCCGACAGCGAGATTTTCGCGCCGAGCCGGGCCAGTTCCTGCACGTGCATGAAACGGTTCTCGAAGATGGTTTCAGTGATGTGCGAAATACCGCTCGATTTGGTCATCAGGCCCATGAACTGGGCCTGCAGATCGGTCGGGAAGCCCGGGAAGGGATCGGTCACGATGTCCACAGGCTTGATGCCGCCGCCATTGCGCACGACGCGAAGGCCCGTCTCCGTTTCGGAGATTTCGGCCCCGGCCCGGCGGATGGCTTCAAGGGCAGTATCGAGCAGCGCGGCGTTCGTGCCCTCAAGCACGACATCGCCGCCGGTCATGGCAACGGCCATGGCATAGGTGCCGGTCTCGATGCGGTCCGGCAGGACCCGGTGGCGCGCGCCCGACAGCGACATGACGCCTTCGATGGTGATGGTCGACGTCCCTGCGCCGGTGATTTTCGCGCCCATCGCATTCAGGCAGCGGGCAAGGTCGGCGACTTCCGGCTCACGCGCGGCGTTGCCGATGGTGGTTGTACCGTTGGCAAGTGTCGCTGCCATCATCATCACGTGGGTGGCGCCCACAGAGACCTTCGGGAACACATAGCGCGCGCCGATCAGGCCGCCCTTCGGCGCCGTCGCATTGATATAGCCGCCATCGATCTCGATCGTGGCGCCGAGCGCCGCCAGCGCCTCGATGAACAGATCGACCGGCCGCGTGCCGATGGCACAGCCGCCCGGCAGCGAGACGCGCGCCTTGCCTTCGCGCGCCAGAAGCGGGCCGATCACCCAGAAGCTCGCCCGCATCCTCGAAACCAGTTCGTAAGGTGCTGTGGTATCGACGATGTTGCGGGAGGTGAAATGGATCGTGCGCGAATAGCCTTCGCTCTGGCGCTCGCGGCGGCCATTGACGGAGATGTCGGCGCCGTGATTGCCGAGAATGCGGATCAGTTGCTCGACATCGGCAAGGTGCGGGACATTTTCCAGCGTCAGCGTGTCGTCCGTCAAAAGCGAGGCGATCATCAGCGGCAAAGCGGCGTTCTTGGCGCCGGAAATCGGGATGATCCCGCGAAGTTCATTGCCGCCGGTAATTCTGATGCGATCCATGGGGTACCTTACGGGCGCCGCCCGCCTTTCCTGACATTCCGATCTTGAGAGATTGGCGCCTCCATAAAGGAAGTGCGGTGAAATGAGAAGCAAATTGAAACGATGGCGGCCAAGCACCCGAATGGACGAAAGCCGACATCTGCCATTAAGTGAAGTCGCCCCGGCGCCCTGGATAGGGCACGCCAAGGCTGAAACGATAAACCCTGCCATCGCATGCCGATCCGCGTCCGAATCCGATCGTTGATGGCAGCCGCCGATTAATCCCCAGATTCGTCCGATTTTGCGGCAGGCAACCCCGATGTTTCATCTGCATCGCCGGCACGCCGCGCCCGCCCCTGCTGCTTGCGCCGCAACAGGTTTTCCCGCAGCGTCCTGGCCGCTCGCTCCCGGCGCGCCTCCGCCTGCCGGCGCGCTTCCTGTCCGCGCACCCCCTTGCCGGAAAGCTCGGGCTTGCTGTCGCTGTCGTGTCCTTGATCGTCTTTATCCTGCATGACCGCTGAAATACCGCAAATCCGCTCGGTCGGGAAGCATTGCCGCCGTTTCCCCCGACCTGTCCAACGAAATATGAGATTTGCGGCTTGCGCTTCGCAACAAGCTATGGCAATAGGCCCTCGCTCGCGCCGGACAACACCGATCCGCCGCACGATGCTGCTATAGCTCAGGGGTAGAGCACTCCCTTGGTAAGGGAGAGGCCGAGAGTTCAAATCTCTCTAGCAGCACCAGTTTTCCTGAAGATTACAGTTTTCGCTGGACCAATGAGCCCGGTATTTGCGCATCTCTGCGCGCCCCGCTGCGCCGACGAGGAACACCAAGGCCAGGGTGAAGGCCGTCCAGTCGGGCAGCCAACCATATCCTGCGTTGACCAATGCATCAAAATTGCCTGTCTTGGTAGTAAATGATAAAAGAAATGCGCGGCAGTAACGAACGCCACTCGCCATCGCCCCTTGACCGACTCGCTGATGACAGCGAGATTTCATGATCTCTCCGTGGTCGAGCGGCAGTGACGGCAACGCTTTCGGCGGTAGTTGTGAATTGGCTGACAAGGTGAAATAACATCGAAGTTATCTGAATGCGATGCAATCTCAGGTAGATTGAGCAAGTATTGGTTGGACCGTAGGCAACAGCAGGAGAGGCGAGGATGCGGGACGCTGACAGGACGTTGTCTGCTTCATCTGCGGTGGAAAGTTATTCCTTCACCCAAAAAGACGAACTCATCTCGCTTTACGACGAGAGCTTTCATCTGATCGATTGCTCGCCCAGGCACAGCAAGACATATATTATCGACTCCCTGGTCGATGCCACATTGTGGCACGTCTATCCCGGTCTGCTGGCTCCCAAACCCAAATCGGCTGTGGAATTCGTGCTTGCCAGCGGCGTGCCGCGCAGCGTCGAAATCGCCGATGCAACAACCATGGATCGTCTCGCGCTGCTCATCTTTCGCACGCCCCGCGGCATTGGCGTCGTTGAAGTGGAAGGTGGGGCAACCTATCGCAAGGCATCCAGCGACAGCGACCGCGCGCTTCTCCTTCACCAGGCCACCCATGATGTTCTGACAGGACTGCCAAACCGGCGCCAATTCAGCGATCAGCTGCGAGGTACCCTGCCCGTGCCAAACGGGGTGAAGCTGGCCCTCATGCAAATCGATCTTGATGATTTCAAACCGATCAACGACACGCTGGGCCACGGTGCCGGCGACACTGTTCTCAAAATGGCGGCAGAGCGGATAAGGAACGTCCTGGGAGAGCGGGAAGTTGCCTACAGACTGGCGGGTGACGAATTTGCGGTCGTCCAGTGGAAAGTCGACCAGCCTGCAGAGGCCGAGCGCTTGGCTGATGCGGTCGTCAAAGCCTTCAAGGAGCCGTTCACAGTCGAGGGCATCAACGTCTTCGTCGGAGCGAGTGTGGGTATTGCCATCGCCCCAGGGGATGGCAACGAGACAGAGCAGTTGATGAAGGCTGCCGACATCGCTCTCTACGCTGCGAAGAAAGATGGGCGCGGTGTCGCGAGGACGTTCAGCCGCGCGATGCTGATCGTCCTGGAGCAGCGCGAAATGTTGCGCCGCAGCTTGCGGACTGCGCTGCAAGAGGGGCAATTCTTCGTCGAGTACCAGCCGCTCGTCAGGGTACCCTCTTCAGTTGTCGGCTTCGAGGCGCTGTTGCGATGGCGTCATCCGATCGTCGGCCTGATCCCGCCGAGCGTGTTCATTCCCATGGCCGAGTCCGACGGCCTGATGAGCGAAATAGGACAATGGGTGCTGGAGCAGGCCTGCCGAGCGGCGACGACGTGGCCGGCCCATTTTACCGTTGCCGTCAATCTCTCTTCGGCGGAGTTTTTGCGGGAAGGGTTGACCGATCGGGTCGCCCAGACACTCGACGCGGTCGGCCTGCGTGCCGATCGTCTCGAACTGGAAGTTACTGAATCGGTGTTGCTCGAGCGCACGACAGACAATCTGGATGCGCTCAATACGTTGAATGTACTGGGCGTCCAGATTTCGCTCGATGATTTCGGGACCTATTATTCCTCTTTGAGCTATTTGAAAAACTTCCCGTTCGACACGATCAAGATCGACAAATATTTCATCAAGGACCTCGAGACTGACGAGAAAAGCCAGACGATTGTCCGGTGTATCATCGCGCTGGCGCATGGTTTGGGAATGCGCGTTACCGCCGAGGGCGTGGAAACGCGAGGTCAAATTTCCTGGCTTCAGAAGGAGGGATGCGACCGGCTGCAAGGGTATTTCCTGGGTGTTCCGATGCCTGCGGCAGCGATCGACGAGTTCCTCCGCCAGTCGTCGTTAGCACTTTAATAGTGGGCTTGTAGCAGGCTGTCGCTTGTGCAACAGGTCCGAAACTGGAAAAACAGCAGGTGCGGCGTTCACATCTGGCCGCACCTCGAGCGGGTTAGAAATCGGCGTGAGGTAATGAGGCGCCGTAACAGAGTTCGACTCGTGGAGAAGGAAGCGGCATGCATGTAGCCGAAAAAGAGCCTGAAGCAGACTTCGAGCCCTTGCTTCAGCTTGAGATGGAAATGGGGACCTTTCTTTCGGATTGGCACCATTGCGATCAATTGTCGACCTTCGTGGCGCGGATGATCAGCCACAACCGGACAGATCCCGTTCGCCATTCGAACTTCTTCTCATCGGCGCTCAACGAACTCCTGGAGGTCTTGTTTCGCGGTGGCTCTCCCGACGGTCAGATCGGCTGTGCGGTCTATCGGCAGGGTCCGACGGAACGGGTGAAACTGACGTTTCCATGTCCTCCGCGCCAGCGGCATTTTCTCAATGAAGCTGTGGCGAAAGCGCGCCGGGGGGACGCGCTTGCGCGCTATCTCGATTCCATTTCGGCCGACCTGGCACCAACTCGGGATGCCGTTTTGTTGGACCTCGCGATCAACTTCGACGCTCTGATTCACCTGGAAGACAGCGCTCCCTCGTCGATAACGCTCGTCGTGGATTTGCCGCTTGAAGGGATTGTGACTTGAGTTCGGTAAATCCTTCCGCTCCCTTCAGCGCAGAGTTTGACCCCAACAGCCAGGAGTTTTCTCTTGCCGGCGTGGTTCGGCCGCGTTCGGCCGACGAGATCGCGACAAGCCTGTCGACGCTGAAGGAGGCAATCGAAGAGGTGCGCGGCGTCCTCTACATCAATGTGAAGCGCCTCATTCAGATGAACAACACGGCTTTTCACGCCTTTGTGCGGGTGGTTCTGGATGCCTGCCGGGCGCGGTCGGATCTTCGCTTCGTGATCATCACCTCGAGCGTCGTCGGCTGGACCACACGGATGTTTGCACATCTGAACAAGCTCGAGCCGCAAATAACGGTCGAGGTCTACGATTCCAAATTCTACCCCGGCCAGAACTTCGTGGAAAACACGAGCTTTATTCCGATACTGCGCACGCAGACCAAGATGACGTGGCGCCACGAGCGCGCAATCCTTCCGCGGCACGGCATGCGCCCCGGAATCGTGATGGCGGACATCTGCTGCGGTATCGGTGATTTCGCGGTGCTCGTCCAAAAGGAGTTCCAGCCGGCGCGAATTGTGGCGCTCGATCATTCGAAGGCAAGCCTTGCCTATGCGCGCGACGTGGCAGCCGGTTTCGGTATCACGGATATCGAGTATACCTATGGCGACGCGTCCGAGATGTTACTCGAGGACAATCAATTCGACTTGGTGACCTGCCGCCATTCGCTGCAGATATTCAACCGGCCAGACGTGCTGCTCGGGGAGCTTTACAGGATTTGCAAGCCGGGAGGGCGGGTGTACATAACCAACGAGAAAAACTCGCATTGCCTCGGCGAACCTCGATCGCAGAGCATTCAATGGACGTACAACGAGGTCGCGAAACTGTTCAGCCATTTCGAAATGGATGTGGAACTGGGCCCCAAAAGCCGCCGGTACCTCGTCGATGCCGGCTTCGAAGACATTATCGTCGAGACCTTCATGGTCACCAATCTGGATGGCGACCCGCGGGACTTCGCCGACGTCATCATGGCCTGGGAAGATGTCTATGCCGGCGAAATGGCCGTGAAGCGTGGAGATAGTGCCGAATTCATCCAGCGCTTCCGCCAAGGTTTCCAGGACCATATCTTCGCCGCCCTCCATCCCAAAGGCTATGCCGGCTGGCCGATCTGGGTGGCGTCGGGACGCAAGCCTCTATGAACGCACCGCTGCACCATACCCCCCGTCTTGGCCTACGCTCATTTCGCGCCAAGTTCGTCCTTGTCGTTGGCGGCGCTGTGCTGTTCGATCTGCTCGTCAGTGGCGGCCTTGCACTCTGGAACGTCCAGCGGCTCTCCCGCGATGCCACGGCGGAGGTGGGCCAGGGGCTGGAACGGGCCAACCAGGACTACATCCGCTCTTATGCTGAAACGACAGCCGCCCGCGTCAATCTGCTGCTGGCTCAGGTCCATTCCGACGTCGGCACTTTGGCCGGCGTGCTGCAGGCGCAGATCGACCATCCGGCGAGGGAGGCCCAGATCGGGGAAGCGATGGTCCGAGGCGCCCCCGAAGCGGTTAACGTCGTCTATGATGAGAAGGGTCGATGGGCGCAGAATCGACCTGGACCCCTCTCCGTCGTCAGTGTGTGGGGATATCTTCTCGATTCAAATCACAAGCCGCTTCCTAAAGTCGAGGCGGAGATCGAAAACAGCGCAGTTCTGGATCTCGTCGCGCCGAGCCTGCTGGCAAACGGCCAATCGAAGCTGCAGATGTATTACATCGGCCCGAGAGAACGGCCCATCTTCAGGACAGCGCCCTATACGGATCAGGCCCAGACATTCGACAGGCTTTATCCGGGGCACAACGAGGCGGACTTCTGGACCTTCTTCTTCCCGGGGCTTTACGAGTCGTGGCAGCAGTGGGCTCAGGATCCAGGCCTGCGCCCGGTAAACAACGACATTACCCAGACGGCACCGTATACGGACGCGATCACCGGCAAGCTCATCGTCAGTTTCTTCCGGCCTCTGTGGACTGGCGATCGCAAGGCGGTAGCGGGTGCGGCCGGTGCGGATATTACGCTCGATCAACTGGCGGAAATCGTCGAGAACGTCAAAGTGGCCGATAACGGTTTCGGCTTCCTGACGATGTCGGACGGCAATGTCGTCGCCATCAATCCGGTCGGAGAGAAGGTGATGGGTCTTCGGTCGTCAAGCGCTGCAAACAGCGAAGGCGTGACCGGTCTCGACCGCTCCCTGCGTCGGAGCGCACAGCCGCAGATCGCGCAATTGCCGTTGGATCAGGACGGCTCGTTACAACATATCATGCTCGATGAAAACGGCGAGAAGGTACCCTACCTGGTTGTCCTGAAGCAGCTGCAGCCAACAAACCTGTGGGGATCCGGTCCTGTTGTGCGCGAAACCATGTCGCTTGGCATCGTCGTGCCCGAACGCGAAATCTATGCCTCGCTGTTTGCTGCCCAGGCGAAAATCACAGAGGCCACGAACCGGATCCTGGTCTATCAGATCCTGGCGCTGCTCGTATCTCTGCTTTTCGTGATTAGCGCGGTGTTCGCGATATCCAAGCGAATAACCGGCGGCATCAGCGCTCTCGCCGGTGCGGCCAAGCGCATCCAGCTCAAGGATTATTCCGTCCGGGTTGATATACCGAGCCGCGACGAGGTCGGCGAGGCCGGCGCCGCTTTCAATCGCATGGCGGAGCAGATCAGTTTTCATACAGAGAATCTTGAACAGCTTGTGGAAGACCGAACGCGCGAGATCGAAGAGGCGAACCTGCAGATCTCAGCATTGAACACGCAGTTGCGCAGCGAGAATCTGCGCCTCGGCGCGGAACTGGCCGTGGCGCGCCACATCCAGATGATGGTCCTGCCAAAGGCTGGAGAGCTCCAGGAAATCACGGACGTGGAGATTGCAGCCTACATGCGGCCCGCCGACGAGGTCGGGGGTGACTACTACGACGTTCTCAAGGACGGTGAGCGACTGAAAATCGGCATCGGCGATGTCACCGGGCATGGCCTGGAGAGCGGCGTATTGATGTTGATGGTCCAGTCAGTGGCGCGGGCTCTCCAGGAAGCGGGCAACATGGACGCTTCGCAATTCCTCAATTCCGTCAACCGAGCCATTTACAAGAATATTGTCAGAACCAACACCAACAAGCATCTATCCCTGGCGTTCCTCGACTATGAGAAGGGACGCCTGACGCTTTCCGGCCAGCACGAGGAAGTCATCGTGGTTCGGAAGTTCGGCCTGGTGGAGCGGATCGACACCCTTGATCTCGGTTTGCCGATTGGCCTGGAAGCGGATATCTCGGCTTTCGTGGCCACTCGGGAAATTGCGTTCGGTCACGGTGATATGATCATTCTTCACACCGACGGCGTTACGGAAGCCGAGAACCGGGACGGCGAGCTTTTTGGCATCGAGCGGTTGTGCGAAAGTGCGCGGCAGCGATACGGGCGAAGCGCCGAAGACGTCAAATTGGGAATCATCGAGGACCTGATGGCACATATCGGCACGCATAAGATTCATGACGACATCACGCTCGTTGTCATGAGGCACAGGTGAGCGATGACGACCTTATTTGGAATGGCAGACCTTACGATCGAAACGGGCGAACATGTCACACGACTTCGCCTGTTCGAAGGACCACTGGACCTCAGCTTCAAACACTGCGCGATGACGGCGGATTTCGTCGCGGAGTTCGTCGCCTTGCGCTACCGCGCATCCCGTAGCGTCTACAGAGAGGTCCGCCACAACGTTGGCTATCTGATCAACGAGCTGATAGAAAATGCCGTAAAATTCCGCATGGGCGGTGAAGTTATCCTGGAGGCTTCGATCGAGGCCAACACCTTTCGCACAAAGGTCTCCAATTTCATCGACAAGACAGCGGCCCAGCGGTTCCAAGATCTGCTTTCAGAAATAACGACCGGCGATCCCGGAGACCTTCTTATAGAGCGGATCGAAGCGAATGCGACGCATGTGAGCACGACCACTTCAGGGCTTGGACTTCTGACGCTCATGAGCGATTATGGCGCTCACTTTGCGTGGGTTTTTGGTTCCAGGGAACAGGACAGCAAAATCCCGCTGGAAACCTATGCGTCTATCACGGTCCCCCACATCTCGAACTGATGGGCACACAACATGGAAATCAAGGACGAAGAATATCGCGTCTGGTCGGAAGACAAGACAATCTACTTCGATGGGACCATGCGCCTGCATGGCACGGAGGCTTATGCCCCTATTTTTGCCCTGGTCATGAGCGTTCTTGAGGGCGAACCGGATCATGTCATCATAGACCTGACGGGGCTGGAGTTTCTCAATTCCTCCGGGATCAATCTGCTTGCCAAGCTCACCATCGAAGCGCGCAACAGACCGAGTGTCCATCTCACGATCCGCGGAACGTCCGAGTTTCCGTGGCAGTCAAAGTCTCTGCCAAACCTCAAGAAGCTACATCCCGGGATTGAGCTTACGACGTTTTCGGCGCCTTAGGCCGCACGCCTCATTGCAGGATGATCCAAAGACGGGCGCTTCAGCGCGGCCAAGGCATTCTTGACATCAACCTCAATAAGAACATAACATGAACAAAGAGTCGCTCGGCCACGAGAGGTGTTGCCGGCTCGACGTGATGGCAGATTGTGAGGCAAAGAGGTCAGTGATGCGCCATATCGATGAAATTACCGAGCGGACACAGGCGGTACTCGCTCAATCGCGAGCCTTCAGGGAGCGCTCACGGGCGATGCGGGAAGAGCACAAGGCCATGATCGAGCGCGCTTCGATCAAATCCGGCCAGCTTCATTTCGTCTTTCCGTCGCCGCCCGCAGATAGCGCCAAGCATTGACGATGAGAGCGAAGGCGGACGCTTGCCGGTGCAAAGCACCCCTATCCGAGGGGGCACCTCGGCGATCGGAACGAAACGTGTGGCTGGCCTGCGCGCCAACTTGCCCCCACGGCATGCAGGTCGCGCGTGGCATGCAGGAGCTTCACGCACTATGAACTAACGATCTCATAGACAAACTGGTTGACTGGTTGATGCGTGCGGCACGTTTTTCTTCTGGCGGTCGTCCACCGGCGGCAGGTTGACCGGTTCCCTTTCGGACCCAGGGCATCCCGTTCACTGCGGAGTACAACTCCCATTATCTTGAATACCGCTACCCTTATGCTCGCTGACCGCGGGATCGCCCGAAGGTCCGATCCTGCCAGTATCATCGCAGAGGATAACCAGCGTATCAGACCGACGAAATCGCTGGGCAGCAGCGCCCTGCACAAGTCCTTCACCCGGGAAGCGACATCGCCCACGGAACCCAAATGCTTCCGCCGGACAGATCACCGAAAACCATCATCCACACCCCCAACCACCTTTTTTTCAGCGAAACTGTTCTCTGAATTCAGAGTGTTAAGGCAGTCGCACCAAGGCAGGAGCGCGTCGCTCCTGTGTCCTATGCCACGTCAAATGCTGCAGTCTTCACAACGGTTACGAACTGTTTTCATAAGTGTCTGGGAGCGCATGTATGTTCGCGCTACAGGGTTGAAAGCTGAAAAACATGGGGTAAAAGGACACTGATATAGCTGGCTTCGAAGTGACGAAGGGTCGATCCAACGGGATCGGTTAGAGAAGTTCCGATTGCTTTTTCGCGTGTCAGGTGCAATCAGCAGGATAACTCACAAAGTTTAGAGCGTTCGATAAAATATGACAGTTGAAATCATAGGGCGTGCATGTCTCGCCCCTGGAGCCAATTCGCCGCAGGCACTGTTCCGAATTTTGCGCGAGGGCAAATGCACCGTCACGCGCGTACCATCGGACCGTTGGGACCTTGCGCGCTTTTGGCATCCGGTTATCGGCAACCCGGGGAAGACCTATTCCTTTGCAGCCGGTGTGCTTGACAGCATCTATGATTTCGATCCGGCTGTCTTCGGCATGTCGCAGCGCGAAGCCATGTACATGGATCCGCAGCAGCGCGTCCTGCTGCAACTCGCCTGGCGCGCTCTCGAGGACGCCAATATCGCGGTAACGTCGCTGCATGGCGAGAATGTCGGCGTCTATATCGGTGCGTCCAGCCTCGACCATGCCAACCTGACCGTCGAGGATCCGGCCGCGGCCGGGCCTTATTTCATGACGGGAAACACGCTTTCGATCGTTTCCAATCGTATTTCCCATATCTTCGGTCTCAGCGGCCCGAGCATGACGGTCGATACCGCCTGCTCCTCCTCGCTGGTTGCGCTGGACCAGGCGATGCGGGCGCTGAATGCCGGTGAAATCGACACGGCGATCGTCGGCGGTGTCAACATTCTGGCCCACCCGCTACCGTTCGTCGGCTTTGCCCAGGCGCGCATGCTGTCGCCCGAGGGCCTTTGCCGCGCCTATGACAACGACGGCGCCGGTTACGTGCGCGCCGAAGGTGGTGTCGTCTTCATCCTGCGCCGCTCGGACAGAACGCGTCAGGAAAAGGACCGCAGCTACGCCAAGATCGTCGCCACCGGCGTGAACTCCGCCGGGCGCACCAATGGCATTTCGCTACCGTCGCGCGAGGCGCAGGCCAACCTGTTGCGCTCGATCTACGAGGGCAACAATATCGATGCCAATCAGGTCGCCTTCGTCGAAGGCCATGGCACCGGCACCAAGGTGGGCGATCCGGCCGAAGTCTGGTCGATCGGTACCGTCATTGGCGCCAATCGCCGCGCGCCGGTTCCGATCGGCTCGATCAAGTCGAATATCGGCCACACCGAGCCCGCCTCCGGCCTGTTCGGCATGCTCAAGGCGATGATGGCGCTCGAGAACAATTATCTGCCCGCCTCGCTGCATTTCGACACGCCAAACGACAACATCGACTTCGAGGGGCTGAACGTTCGCGTCACTGCAAACCCGATCGAATTGCTGCGCGGCAAGCGCGCGCGCCTCGCCGGCATCAATTCCTTCGGTTTCGGCGGCGCCAATGCCCATGTCGTCATCAGCGACCCGGATCCCGTCCAGGACGAGCGCAACCGCAACAACGCCACCGGCCATGTGTTCATGGCAAGCGCCCACACCGTCAACAGCCTCGAAGAGCTGTTGAAATCCTACAAGTCGACCTTCGCCAAGGCTTCACCGGAAGAAGTTCGCTCCATCGTCGCCGCCTCCGGTGCCAATCGCACCCAGATGCGCTATCGTTTTGCCGCGCGCAGCGATCATCCGGAAGACATTGTCCGCGCCATTGCCAGCCACCTCGAAAAGCCCGCATCCGACATCGGCGAAGCCGGCGAAGCCGTAACGAAGGACGCGAAGGTTGCCTTCGTCTTCTCCGGAAACGGTTCGCAGTGGGCCGGCATGGGCGTTGAAGCGTTCCGCGAAAATCTGCATTTCCGTCAGTGCTTCACCTCTGTCAGCGCGCTTTTCAAGTTCCATTCGGACACCGTGCTGACCGATCTGCTCACCGATCCTGATCTTGACAAGAAGCTCGCCGACACCAAGGTTGCACAGCCGCTGCTGTTCGCCGTTCAGGCGGCTCTGTCGGATTCGCTGGTTGCCATGGGCATCAAGCCGACGGCGGTTTTCGGCCATTCGGTCGGCGAAATCGCTGCAGCCTACGCGGCCGGCGCCCTTTCGCTCGTCGATGCCGTTGCGATCGTCGCCAAGCGATCGCTGCACCAGGATCTGCTTGCCGGTCAGGGCACCATGGCCGCCGTCATGCTTGCTGAAGAGGCGGCAAGCGCCTTCGCCAAGGCTCGCGGCCTTGAGCACGTGTGCGTCGCTGCGGTCAACGCCCATAATTCGGTGACCATTTCCGGTCCTGCGCACGAAATCTCCGCCTTCCGCGACGCGGCGCGCAAAGCCAAGATCCCGGTCCAGATTCTTGACATCAACTATCCCTTCCACCACCCGATCATCGATCAGGCAAAGAAGGCGTTCCTCTCGGACATTCCGGACATCGCGCCGCGGAAATCGGAACTCGCCTTTCTCTCCACGGTCACCGGCGACCGGCTGGACGGCACACAACTGGACCCCGACTACTGGTGGAAAAACGTCCGCGAACCGGTGCGCTTCCAGGCGGCAACGGAAGCTGCGATCGAGCTCGGCTGCAGCCTGTTCATCGAAATCTCGCCCCGCCCCATCCTGTCGTCCTATCTGAAGGAAACGGTCAAGCAGTCCTCCGCGCCGGGCATGGTCGTGCCGACCCTGCTGCGCGATGCTGGCGAAAAGGGCCGGGATCCGATCTCGCGCGCCATGGCACGCGCCATCGCTCACGGTGCAGCCTTTGATGAAACCCGCCTGTTCGGCAAGCGCAACGCCTTCGTCCGCCTGCCCAACCTCCCCTTCGAGCCGACGGAACTTCGTCCGGCGACCACCACCGATTCAACCGATCTGTTCGGTCGCGGGTCCAAGACTCATTACACGCTAGCTGGCTGGCGCGCCGATCCGAACGGCGGAAGCTGGAAGAACCATATCGACGCGCATCTGTTTCCTGATCTTGCGGAGCATGTCGTTGACGGCAAGGCCATCCTGCCGGGGAGCGGCTTTATCGAAATCGCCGTCTCCGCCGCGCAGCAATATTACGGCACGCCGAACGTCGACATCACCAATCTGGAAATCGTGCGACCGCTCGAGCTTACCGACAACCGGATGATGGAATTGTCGACCATCCTCTCGCCAGAGACCGGGGATATCGAGATCCGCTCGCGCGAGCGGCTGTCGGAGGACGATTGGGCCGTGCACGCCGTGGCGCGTAGCCGCAAGCCCATTCCGTCTGATGAGCCCGCCGCCGCAAGCCGGTTCGCCGGCCTGGAGAAAACGGCGACCGTAACGCCTGCCAAGGCCTATGAAACTGCACGCCAGTTCGGCCTCGACTACGGTCCGCGGTTCCAACTCATGGCGCGTGCCGTCTCCTATGGCGACCGGTTCATCGATGTGGAGTTGAAGGAACCGGAGGAGGCGGGCCATCCGTTCGTTTCCTACGGCCTGAACCCGATCTCCGTCGATGCGACCTTCCATGGGCTGGTCGCGCTTTTCGACAGGTTCACCGGCGAAGCAGGCGGTGCGCCCTATATCCCGGTGCGTTTCGGGTCAGTGCGCGTGACCAATTCGGGCACGGCGGTCAAGCGGGCGCTCGTCGAGATCGAACGCATCAGCGCCAATTCGATCAAGGCGAAATTCCGCTTCTTCGGCAAGGGCGGCGAACTCATCGCCGCTTTCGACGATTGCCGGTTCCGCCGGACCTATCTGCGCCAGCACAAGACGCTGGACATGCTGTCCTTTCACTATGAGGCAGTGCCCTCGGACCGCGCCGTACCCTTGGCGGCAACGCCGCGCAGCGCCCTGTCTCTGCCGTTGATTGCCAATGCGGAAGGCGCCGGCATCGACAACACGACCTTGCTTTTCAACGCGGCGATCTATCGCGCCTGCCATGAAATAGCGCTTAAGCTCGGCAAGGGAACCGGCCTGATCGACACCCGGTCGCTGCCCGGCGATTTCGCCTTTCGGTGCTTCCTCGCAAACTGTCTCTATGTTCTGGAAGACGCAGGCTTGTGCGAACACAAGGGCGGCAGTTGGAAGATCGCGCCTGAATTCTCGCTGCCTCCGGTCGGCGACATCCTGAAGGAACTTTACGGCGAACGCTCGGAACGCGCCGTCGAAGCGGTTTTGATCAACAATGCCTATGCCGAAGCATTGGACCGTATCGACAGTCTGTTTACCTCCGAAATGGCGGGCACCGAGGCCAGTGTTGCGTCCAAGCCGCACGGTTTCATCAGCGATGCGACCCTCGACCATCAGACGGTTCATTCCGAATCGACGCGTCAAAGAATGGCCTTGGTCCTGTCCGCAGTCGAAAAGGCGCTGGCCGACGGCAAGGGTGACCTGCGGATCGTCGAAGCCGGTACGGTGTCCACCGGCTTTACCCGCCGTCTTGCCACGCTGGTTTCCAAGTACAACGCTTCGCTGCTCGTGGTCGAGCCGCGCGAAAGTGCGCAGCGAAATCTCGAAATCGCATTCGAGGAGGACGCGCATGTGCGCGTCCTGAAGAAGGACGCTTTCGCGGCGCTTCCGGACTTCGATCTCGTCGTCAGCGCATCCGACACGATTTTCACGCTGGTCGATGAAGATGTTGCCATCCGCAACGCGATGCGTGTCTGCCTCCAGGAAAACGGTGCCCTCATCGCCGCAACCAGCGCTCCGACAGTCTTCAGCGACTTTGCCTTCGGATTGATCGACGGCTGGTTCGCCCGCACCCAGACCGTGGAATTCCCGATCGGCAGGCTTCCCACCGCGACGCAATGGCAGAAATGCCTGGGCGATCTCGGACTGCGCAACATCTCTGTTCGAGACCATGAATTGTCGCATGGCAATATCACCGTGGTCGAAGCGCAAGGCGGCCAGTTCACCGACGGCGCGCCGGGGGCTCAGGCATCGGTTCCGGAGGTCGCAAGCCCCGTGCTTGTGCTTCACGAAGGCAGTGTTTCAAGCCTTCACAGCATCCTGCCCACGGGCAAGGCTGCGATCGAGGCGCCCCTCGTGCCGGTTCAACTGACCGGTGATCTCGATGCCGACAAGGATAAAATTGCAGAAGCGATTAAGGGGCTCAACGACAAGCCGGTGCGCGCCGTGTACCTGTCGTCGGCAACGGCCGGTGATCGGAGCCAGGATTCCGCAGTGCTGCAAAACCGGGTGCTGTCCCTGAGTGCCTTTGCCGAGGCACTGCGCCAGTATCATTCCAACGCCGAGCCGACGGGCGCACATCGTCCGCGCCTGGTCATCGCAGCCCCCGGCGGGTCGCCGGTAGCTGCAGCGTCTCGCGCGAAAGATGAGCCGGGTTCGAGCATCAACAGCGGTCTGTGGGCATTCGCCCGCGTGTTGCAGAACGAATATGATTTCCTCGATATTCATTCGCTCGACTTCACCGGCGCCAACGCAGGCGCCGGCAATCAGCTGGCCACGGCAATCGCGATGCTGTCGGACGGAAGCGCCAACCGCGAATGGCTGCTGGACGGAACGACCGGAACTCTTTCGGAAATCCGCGCCGTTCCCGGCCCGGTCGACCGGAGCTTGCGCAAGACCAGCGCGTTCAAGGCGGCGACCATCCGCCAGCGTGTCAGCTCGCAGGTCGGCAGCATCGCCTGGGAAGAATGCGACATCCCGCTAGCTGGTCCCGGCGATGTCGTCGTTGAAGTTGCCGCCACCGGCTTGAATTTCCGCGACGTCATGTGGGCCATGGGCCTTCTGCCGGAAGAGGCGCTCGAAGACGGTTTTGCCGGCGCGACCATCGGCATGGAACTGTCCGGCCGTGTCGTTGCCATCGGCAGCGGCGTGACAGACCTCTCGGTCGGCGACGCCGTGATGGCGATCGCGCCGGCGGCGTTCTCCACCCATGCGGTCGTTTCGCGATCCGGGGTTGCAAAGCTGCCGGAAACGCTCAGCCCTGTTGCCGCCGCGACCGTGCCTGTCGCCTTCCTCACCGCCTATTATGCGATGGTGGAACTTGGCCGTATTCGCGCCGGCGAAACCATCCTTATCCACGGCGCTGCCGGCGGTGTCGGCCTTGCCGCCTTGCAAGTCGCAAAGCTCGCCGGTGCCAAGGTCATCGCAACGGCAGGAACGCGCGAGAAGCGCCGTTTCCTGAAGATGCTCGGCGCTGATCACGTCTTCGATTCCCGCTCACTCGCCTTTGTCAACGACATCCGTGGCGTGACCGGCGGTGAGGGTGTGGACCTCGTCCTGAACTCGCTATTCGCCGAAGCGATGGAACAGAGCCTGTCGCTGGTAAAGCCGTTCGGCCGGTTCCTCGAACTCGGCAAGCGCGATTACTATGCCGACAGCAAGATCGGGCTCAGACCCTTCCGCCGCAACATCAGCTATTTCGGCATCGACGCCGACCAGCTGCTGGTCAACGCGCCGGATCTGACGAAACGGATCTTCACCGAAATCGGAGCGCTTTTCGAAGAGGGCAAGCTCGTGCCCCTGCCCTACCGCGCCTTCGGTTTCGACGAGATCGGCAACGCCTTCCGTCTGATGCAGAATGCCGGCCATATCGGCAAGATCGTCGTCCTGCCCCCCGTCGGGGGACGTGACGAGGTCACCACCCGGTCGGCACGCCGCATGTCGGTCGACAGCCAAGGTGTTCATCTGGTCGTCGGTGGCATCGGCGGCTTCGGTCTTGCCGCCGCAAACTGGCTGGTGGACAAGGGCGCGCGCAATATCGCGCTCGCCACTCGTCGCGGCGTTGCGGATATCGAAACGCTTGAAGCGATCAAGCGCTGGGAGAACAAGGGCGTTTCGGCGACCGTTCACGCCTGCGACGTCACCGAAGAGGCAGCCGCCGACGCACTGCTCAAGACGCTGCGGCAGATCGGCCCCCTGAAGACCGTCGTTCACGCGGCGATGGTGCTGGATGATGCGCTGATCAACAATCTCAGCCGGGAACGTAACCGCCCCGTCATCGATGTGAAGGTCAAGGGCGCCGCAATTCTCGACAAGCTGACGCGCGCCGACAGGCTTGAACATTTCATCCTGTTCTCGTCGGCTACGACGTTGGTCGGAAATCCCGGGCAGGCCAATTACGTGGCTGCCAACGGCTATCTAGAAGGGTTGGCTCGCGCGCGTCGGCTTGAAGGCCTGCCGGGCCTGGCCATCGGCTTCGGTGCGATCGCCGACAAGGGCTACCTGGCGCAGAACACCGACGTCAACGATCTCCTGTCAAAGCGCATCGGCAAGACGGCCCTGAAGGCGCAGGCCGCACTCGACCAGGTCGAGAGCTACATCCGCTCTGATCCGGGCACGGTCGATGCGGCTGTCGCCATGATCTCGGAGCTCGATTGGGCGGCCGCGCGCAACCTGCCGGTCGTTCGCAATACCCTGTTCGAAGTCATCCTGCGCACAGCCGACCAGCATTCTGCCGGGGGCGACGGCCAGACGATGGATCTCGTCGCTATGATCGAAGGCAAATCGCCGCAGGAAGCCGAAGACATCCTTTATGATCTGGTGGCTGGCGAAATCGCTGCTATCCTTCGCGTCTCGAAGGATACGATCTCCCGCACCAAGGTCCTCAAGGAAATCGGCCTCGACAGTCTGATGGCCGTGGAACTCGGCATCAGCTTCCAGCAGAACACCGGCTTCGACATGCCGCTGAGCGGTGTGGCCGATAACACGACCGTAGGCGACGTGGCGCGCAAGCTCTATGACAAGGTCAGCAAGCGCGATCACGGCGGCGAAGACGATAGCGAGCCGGCAGACAACAAGATCGTCAGCGATCTCGCGCAACGCCACACCGGCAACGGTGCCGGCACTGGCACGGAGAAGGCAGCGAGCCAATGAGCAAGGACGAGGAACGTCACAGCGTTTCGAAGATGAGCAGCAGCCTGAAGGAAAATCTGCTGGACCGGATGCGCAACACGCACCAGTCTTCGGAAAAAAACCGCATGGCCCGCTCGGAGCGCGACATTCCTCCGCCGGTTCGGCGCAAGCAGACGAGATTCGATGACCTGCCGGAATACAAGCAGGTCCTGACGCAGAAGGCTGCGAGCGAACAGCTCGGCATCGCCAACCCGTTCTACCGGGCGCATCAGACGGCAGCGGGAGCGACGACGGTGATCGACGGCCGCAAGCTGATCAACTTCGCCTCTTACGACTATCTCGGCCTCAACCGGCATCCCCACGTGCTGTCGCAGGCGCGCGACACGATCAATGCCTTCGGCATCTCCGCATCGGCGAGCCGGCTGGTGGCAGGGGAGCGTCCGGCCCACGCCGAACTGGAGGAGCGCATCGCCGCCTTCTACGGCGTGGAGGCGTCCGTCTGCTTCGTCAGCGGCTACCTCACCAATGTCGCGGCGATCAGCTGCCTGATGGGTCCGAATGACCTCGTAGTGCATGACGAGTTCATCCACAACAGCGCGCTTGCCGGCATCAAGCTGTCGGGTGCCACAAGACGGCTGTTCAAGCACAATGATGCCAGTGACCTCGAACATGTGCTGCGCACCGTCGCGGGTGACTATCGCCACATCCTGGTGATCGTCGAAGGCATCTACTCGATGGACGGCGACATCGCCAATCTGCCGGCGATCATGAAGCTGAAGGCGGAATACGGTTTCTGGCTGATGGTCGACGAAGCCCATTCGCTCGGCATTCTCGGCCGCCGCGGCCGCGGCACTTTTGAACATTTCGGTATCGACCCCCGCGAAGTCGATATCTGGATGGGCACGCTTTCCAAGACGACATCGAGCTGCGGCGGCTATATCGCCGGAAGTGCGGCGCTCGCTGCCATTCTCAAGGCGAGCGCCGGCGGCTTCGTCTACAGCGTCGGGCTTGCCCCCGTCCTGACCGCATCCGCGATCGCAAGTCTCGACATTCTGGAAAGCGAGCCAGAACGTGCGGCCGCATTGAAACGCAACGGCGCGCTGTTCCTGAAGCTCGCGCAAGAAGCCGGTCTCGACACCGGCCTCAGCGGCGGCTTTTCCGTCGTACCGGTCCTCGTTGGTGATTCGTTGCGCGCCGTGCAGCTTTCCAACGACCTCCACGCCGCCGGCGTCAACGCGCTGCCGATCATTCACCCGGCCGTACCGGAAGGCATGGCGCGCCTGCGCTTCTTCATCACCAGCGAACATACCCCGGAGCAGATTCGCCAAACGGTAACACTGACGGCGGAGAAGCTGAAGGATCTCACCGAGCGGAATTTTGGCCTCGCGTCGATCGATATCCAGCAGATGATGAAGATGCTCGCCTCACGCTGAGCTGGCGAAACGAAGAACAAATACGGAAATTTTCCCGAGCCGGTCTTGCAGCATGACTCATGTGATCATTACAGGCGGGTCCAGCGGGATTGGCCTCACACTCGCTCGGATCTACGCGTCCCGAGGCGCGCGCATATCCCTTCTCGCACGCACGATGTCGGCACTGGAAGCGGCCCAAGCCGAACTCAGCAAAGGCGGCAATGCCGACGCTATCCGCATCGAAAGCGCTGATGTCGCCGACGAAGGCCAGACCGCGACTGCAATCGCCCGCTGCGAAGAAGCCTTCGGCCCCTGCGATATCCTCATCGCCTGCGCCGGCATCGTTGAACCGGGGCTGTTTGACGCGGTTTCGACGGCTGCCTTCGAACGCCAGATCCGGACTAACCTGCTCGGCAGCATCCATGCGGTGCGCTCGGTCTATGCCGGCATGAAGCAGCGCCGCACCGGCAGGATCATGCTGGTCTCCTCAGGCGCCGGCCTGATCGGCATCCATGGTTATACCGGCTATTCCGCCTCGAAATTCGCCCTGCATGGCTTCGCAGAGGCTCTTCGTTCGGAAGCCCGTCCACATGGCGTGAAGATCTCCGTCTGTTTCCCGCCGGATACGGAAACGCCGCAGTTCGCCCGCGAATTGGAGCACCGGCCGCTTGAAGCGGCGGTAATCATGGGGCGTGTTGCTCCATGGACAGCGGATGCGGTGGCGCATCGCATCGCACGCGCCATCGACCGAGGCCGTTTCGAGGTATTCTTCGGCTGGGCGCTCTGGGCCCTCGGTCGCTTCGGCTCAACGGTGAAGCCCTTCCTCAACTGGTGGTTCGACCGTGCAATCCTGCGCATCAGCCGCCGCCAGTGAACAGGGGACGAGCCTGCTTGTGTATGGCAAGAATAGGATTTAAGTGTCGGTTTGTCGCAGCCGGGTAAGCCTGCGGCGAGCAATAGATCGTGAAGGTATCCGTTTGGCGTCGACGTCGTTCCATATGCATGACTACCCGCTGACGCTGACCGTTTTCTGCTACGCCCTGTCTTGCGTAGTCATCCTGTTCACCGACAGATTTGCGCTTCCCAAACGCCAGCGCAAGAAGAACCGCCCGCTCTTCAGCCGCAGGCGCGCGGCAATGGATATCCTTGCGCGGCTTGCGATCATCGCCCTGGTCTTTGCCGGGTTCTTTGCGATCTCCTGGCGCCCACTTTATGCCGGCGCCGGAACCATGAGCTTCTTCGTCATCTTCACAGGCATTTCGCGCGCGAAGTTCAAATTCATTCGCGAGCCCCTGGTCTTTTCCGACATCGCACTGGTCGCCGACGTCTTCAAATACAAGTCGATCTTCTATGCGAACTCGCTGAACATCGTGTTCTGGACGGTCGCGTTCCTCTATGTGTTCGGCGTCTCTGGGCTCTATATGTACTTCGAGCCGAGCCTTCTGCCGCCGAACGGCAAGCTCTTCTGGATCATTGTCATGATCCTCGTCGCGGATCTGCCGTGGCTCCTCCTGTTCTACGGCCCGGTCAACCGGCCGGTCGCGGACTTTGTTCAGCACCTGGTCGGCAAGCCGAACGTCAAGGTCAGCACCGTCCGCTTCGGCACCTTTGCTTCGGTGGTGTTTCATTTCATCATCTGGCTTGGCCGTCGGCGCGAAAAGATCATTGCAGACCTTTCCGAACGCTTCTTTGCCGCCGTCCAGGACTTGATCGGACATGACGCTGACAACAAGGCGCCGCTCATTGTCGTCTGGCAGTCGGAATCCTTCATCGACATGCGGCACTGCGGCGTCGACCACATCAAACTGCCGACCATCGACCGCCTGCAGAAGCTCGCCGTGCAATGGGGCCGCCTTTCGACCGTTTTCGAAGGGGGCTATACGCTGCGAACGGAGTTCGCCGTGCTGAGCGGGCTCGTGCCCGACGATCTTCACATCGATGCCAGCTACCCTTATCTGCGGGCGAGTCACTATACGAACGTCGTCTGGCCGACGAAACTGAAGAATGCCGGCTGGGGCACGCATTTCATGCATCCCTACGACCGGACGTTTTTCCTGCGCCACAAGGCAATGCCGCAGCTCGGCTTCGAGAAGATGACCATGCTCGATGAATTCGACCATGACCCGGCAAGGGATGGCCCGTATGTCTCGGACGCAGCACTGACACGCAAAGTCATCAAGGATGTCGAAAAACAGGGGGACGCCAAGGGGAGATTTCTCTTCGTCGCCTCGATGGCAAATCACGGACCGTGGGAGCCCAACCGCGTCGAAGAAAAAACCGATCCGGTCGATATATACCTGGAAATCCTCCAGCAGTCGGACAAGGCGCTCGGCGAGCTGGTGGATCATCTGAATGAGCTCGACCGGCCCGTATGGCTGGTGTTTTACGGCGACCATGCGCCGCTGCTCAAATCCTTTGCCGATCCCTTCCCCGATCCTCGCACGGACTATTTCATCGTTCCCCTGGCTGCGGCCCGCAGGCCGCATCACAGCCCCGCACCCCCCCGCGACGAGGAGCCATGGAAGCTGCTTGAGGCCCTGCTCCGGCACGCCAATCTCCACAAAGACGAGTTGCAATAGTGTCGGCGCCCTGTATTGAAAGTCGCTGACGATGGGTTCTCAACAATCGTCGACGCGTGTCTTCCTTTTCCTGCAAGGGCCATCATCGCCGATCTTTGCGAAGATCGCGGCGTGGCTGGAAGCGAAGGGACATCGCTGCTTGAGGATCAATCTCAATCCCGGCGACCAGATCTTCTGGCGGCGGAAAGGCAGTTACAACTATCGCGGCCGCGGCGGCGAATCCTGGCGCGCCTATGCGGGTTCGTTCATGGACCGTCACGCGATCACGGACCTCATCCTGCTGGGCGAGGAAAGGCCCTATCATCAGCTTGCAATCGCAGCGGCAAGGGAACGCAACATAGCGGTGTCGGTCATCGAGATGGGCTACCTGCGGCCTGACTGGCTGACCCTCGAGCGCGGCGGCATGTCATCCAACTCGCATTTTCCGGTCGCTGCACAGCAGATCGTCGAGGCGGCCCGCACCCTGCCCGAGCCGGATTGGAATCGACATTATGCACAGAGCTTCCTTGCCGAAGCGAGTTATGACCTTCTCTACAATCTGCCGAACGTTTTCCTGTGGTTCCTTTTCCCGCATTATCGCCGCCACGCTCTCTTCCACCCGCTTGCCGAATATGCAGGCTGGGTAATTCGCCTTGCGGGCAGTGGCCGGCGCGAGAGGGAAGCAAGCCAGCTTGTCGATAGTTGTCTGGAACGTGAAAAACCCTTCTTCATCTATCCGCTGCAGTTGCAAACTGATTTTCAGCTGCGCGCGCACTCGCCCTATAACGACCAGCGCGAAGCCATCGGCCAGATCCTGACGTCCTTTGCCCGCCACGCAGCGCCCGATACCCAACTCCTGGTCAAGATACATCCACTCGATAACGGCCTCATCAACTGGCGAAAGCATGTGGCCGATCTGGCAGTCAGGCTCAACGTCGGGGAACGCGTTCACGTGCTTGACGGGGGTAACCTCAATGCGCTGCTGGAAAGAGCTCAGGGAACCGTTACGGTCAATTCCACCGTCGGCCTGCATGCCCTGCAGCTTGGAAAGCCCGTGAAAGTGCTTGGGGCCGCCGTATTCGATATCGCCGGGCTAAGCGACCAGGCGCCGCTGGAGCAATTCTGGCGCACGCCCGAGCCACCGGAAGCCTCGCTGCGGTCGGCGTTTTTCCGCCTGCTTGCGGCGTCAATCCAGGTCCGTGGCAATTTCTATTCAACCGCTGGGACCGATGCCGGTGCAGCGGCGATCGCCGAACGGCTGCACAACCGGTCACTCAACCAGCCCGGCGCCTTCATAGATCCGCCGCCGAGAAAAAAACCGGCGAAAATCGCACCTCGTGGGCACTGACAGTGCTCGACAACCCATGTCCGGGACGCGCGAGCGAAGCGACAGGACACAGCGGATCATTTGTCGAAGGGATACAGAATCCGCCCAACCAATCTGAATTTCGGATTAGACAATTCCCGAAAGAACAGGATCGGATCTTCCCTGAAGTCCCGCGCATCGCGCATGTTGCCGATCCTGGCAATCACCGGTGACAAGAGCGGCGTCAGCAGATGGCGCCAGCCAAGAAGACCATAAGGCCCCCAGGGGCGCCACCGTGGCCCGGATAAGCACGGTTCGGAAAGAACCTCCCCAGCGGAAAGATATCCCAGAATCCGCTCGACGGTTTCCTCGAAGGAAACCTCCCTGCCCGTGCGAGGATCGAAATAACGCGGGTAGAGGAGATAGGCGCCAGCAAACAATGCCTCGATCGAAAGCCGCCGTCCGCGCCGCGGATTGGGCTGGCGGTCGTCCGTCAGCCCCCAGCCTGCATAAAAAGGGCATCCGTATGCGGTGACCTTTATCCCTCGCAACAGCGCTTCGAAACCCGCGAGCGAGGTGATCGTATATACGTGATCGATTGTTTCGAAGGCCTGCGCCATACCCAGGGGCCGGGCGAGGATGTCACAGAGATGCCGTACATCTTCCGGATTCGATTGCGCGAGACGAACACGGTTGAGAATGTCCGGATGCGGCTTGTAGATGATCTGGGCGCCGGGATTTTCTCGTGCCGCGAGACGGACGAGATCGTTGTTGCTAATAGGCGGCAGGCAGCCGTATTGGATGGAAGCATCGTCCTCGACCTGGCCGATCACCAGCACCCGCTTGCCGAACTTTGGACCATAAAGATCCTCGATGTCCGTTTTCGTCCCGCTATTGTACTTGCTGACGCCCGTTTCCAGGAGAAGACGAATGCCCGCCGCTGCGCGCCGCAGAAGATCGGGAGAGCCGTCGAAGTCGTGGGTGGCGAGCAGCCGCTCCAGATCTGACGGTCTCCGGCAATCGAAATAGGCTGTTCCCGCGTCGAGTGCCAGCGACAGCGGCGGCGTGCGGCTGGCATTGGCCTCAACCGAACGAATGAACCCGTCCTCGATCACAAAGACAGGGATATCGTGTTCTTCCGCAACGGCCCGCAAGCCCTCAGGCACCTTGACGCCCCAGACGAAAATCTGCGGACGGTCCGCGCGCGAGATTTGTGGGGCCCATACCCTCTGGAATTCCTTCTCCCGCAAGTACATGGGAACGAAGGTGAAATCCCGATCCGGAAAATAGCGCCTGAATACGTCCTGCTTCCAGCTCTGGATTTGAAAGGCAAAGGTTTTAATTGCATCGCGTGGAGCAATCGACGTCTCCGGCGGCTGACGGATTGCTGGGTCCGCTGGTCCAGCAGGAAAGGATTGATGCCGTTCAGACAAGGATATCTCGCAAATTATCCCCATTCCATACGGAGAACGGCGCGCTCATGTTGGCGGCCGTTGACCAAACCATGGAGACCGGCACGAATGATCTGCCCAGGCTCCAGGCACTGCTTATGCAACGCCGGCGCGCAGCAAGTCGTGGACGTTCAATATGCCGCGCGGGACCCCGAGGTCATCGACCAGAAACAACACTGTGACTTTCTGCGCCTGCATGAATTCCATCGCCGCACTGGCAAGAACACCGCCCTTGATGACCCGCGGATTATGCGACATCACGGTGTCAACCGTTTCCAGCAACAGGTCGTGAGACATATGCCGGCGCAAGTCGCCGTCGGTGATCACGCCGACCAGTTTTCCTGCTTCGTCGGTGATGCCCACGACACCAAACCCCTTGGATGACATCTGGATTACCGCGTCACCCATGGGACTGCCGAGCGGCAGGAGGGGGATCGCCTCGCCCGTATGCGCAAGCTCCTGCACGAGAAGCAATTGCGAGCCCAGTTTGCCGCCCGGATGAAATGTCTTGAAGTCTTGCGCCGAAAAGCCACGGCGCTCGAGAAGCGCAATTGCCAGCGCATCGCCGACGGCGAGCTGCAGCATAGCCGATGTCGTCGGGGCCAGCCCATGCGGGCAGGCCTCCTGCACCTTCGGCAGCGTGATCGCGACGCTGGAATTGCGTGCCAACAGGCTTTCGGAGTTGGATGTTACCGACACAATCGGAACGTTGAAGCGCTTGGCATAGGTCAGCATGTTGCCGAGCTCGACGGTCTCGCCCGACCAGGAAAGCAGAATGAGCAGGTCTTCCGACGTGATCATGCCAAGATCACCGTGGCTAGCTTCTGTCGGATGCACGAAGTAAGCCGAGGTTCCGGTAGAAGCCATGGTCGCAGCGATCTTGCGGCCGATATGCCCGCTTTTCCCGACCCCGGATACGACGACGCGGCCGTTGCGACGGGCGATCAGCTCAACGGCGTCGACCAGCGAGCGCGCAAGGACCTGGTCGGCAGCAAAGCAAGAGGCAAGCGCATTAATACCGTCGACGGCAGTGGCGATGGACCGTCCGATCGATTCGGCGACAGCGCATTCTTTCGGACTAGTCACGTCAACTTGCCTGAGACCCATCATCAACGCTCCAAGACTGAAAAGTAAGCATCGCTTATAGCGAGAGCCTTCTCAGATCAAATCAAATTGGCCAAATGAGGCCCTTTTCCCGTGATTTCGGCAGAATACAGCGGGGAACCGAGGAACGGTGATCTTTCAGCCTCAGCTTGCACGCTTCGCGACGAGCTCATCTTCCGGGAGAACCGGCTGACCCGGATTATTGACGAAATCTTCGAGCGTCATCGTGTCGAGAATATCGGCGATGGCATCTCGGACCGTGGTCATCGAGCGGCGAACCTCGCATGTATCCGGATCACGACAGTCGTCACACATCTCATAAGCCGTGCGGCTGGCACAGCGTATCGGCGCCAGCGGGCCATCCAGCGTGCGCACGACCTGGCCGATGCGGATTTCCGAAGCGGGGCGCGACAGAGAGTAGCCGCCACCAGGGCCTTTCTTCGAACGTAGAATACCCGCGTTTCTGAGTTCCAGAAGAATAGTGTCCAGAAACTTCTTCGGAATATTGTTGCGGCTTGCAATTTCGGTAATGAAGGCGGTCTCGCCCGGATCGAGTCGGGCCAGATCTACCAGCGCCTTCAATCCGTATTTTCCCTTTTTCGTCAGCATTGCAGTTCGCTCTGTTCACAAACAGGCACTGAAACTGGTGCCTGCTTGCTGATTGCCATCACATAACCCGGCATACCACATGAGAAGCCGTGCCAATATACCGATTTAGTGAAAAGATGGCCAATCTACGATTTTCGCGCAGATTTATTGCTCAGGCGACGGCATAGGCGCCCGATATGCCGGAAGACTGTGATACGGGCTGCCGCCCGCGCTGGGCGGCCACTAGACTGCGGACCGCCGCCCTTGCCTCATCGGCCGAACGGAAGTGCCGCGAATCGAGATCCCAGACATGGTACTTCACGGCGACGAACTTCAGCCGGCCAGCGTCCGGGACGACGACACCTACGGCTTCTCCGCCGAATTCTATAACCTGCTTGTTCATGGAATAACGCTCCTTCCGCGCGCCCAGGCGCGGATCATTCAAAATCGTGCACAAATTCAAAGAAGGACTGCTTGATTTCACATTCGCCAGAAGGGGCGAATGCAAAGGTCTTTCGTTGCGCGACAATAGGAACGCGTGCCGTGGAAGACGGCGATGCGGGCATTAGCAAACATGGCTCTCTCCTTCGGCTAGGACCCGGTTGGCGTTTTTCCGGGGCAAGTTACAGACGACCGCTTCGGTTCAACCGGCAGCGGATGATCACAAAATAGAATAGACCACCAATTTAGTCAATTACCATTGGTGAGTTTCGGAAAATAATACTCTTTCGTTCGCAATCTCCGTCGCATGCAGCAAAATGTGTTCAAAAACTGCAGCACTGAAGGATGGAAATCTAACGTCGGAGCACTCCTCTCGTCCATTCGTGAAGACTATGTAGGTGCTCGGTGGGACAAAAAAAGGGCAGCCGGGGCCGCCCTTTTGATTTTTCTGATTGAAAGCGATCAACTCTTCGCGGTTTCGATCCCTGGCGAACGCGTCGCTTCGCGGTCCTTCCACCAGCGGCTGAGGAAGAGCAGGATCGGGCCGCCGATATAGATCGACGAGGTGGTGGCAACGATCACGCCGAAGATCATCGGCCAGGCGAAGCTCTTGACGGCGTCGCCGCCCCAGATCGCCATCGGCACCAGCGACAGCGCCGTCGCCATCGAGGTGAAGATGCATCGTGCGATCACCTGGTTGATCGACATGTCGATCAGCTCGGAGAACGGCATCGACTTGTACTTGCGCAGGTTTTCACGCATGCGGTCGTAGACCACCACCTTGTCATTCACCGAATAGCCGATCATCGTCAGAAGAGCGGCGATGGCTGTCAGGTTGAAGTCAATCCCGGTAAGCGCGAAAAAGCCGATCGTCTTGGTGATGTCGAGAAGCAGCACCGCGATGGCGCCGACGGCAAAGTGCCATTCGAACCGCCACCAGATGTAGAACAGGATCGCCAGCATCGCGAGTGCGACTGCAAGGAAGCCCGAGCGCGCGAGTTCCGCCGAGATCGTCGGGCCGACCACTTCGGTGCGCTCGAAGCTCGCATCCGGCACGACCTTGCTTACCGTGTCCTTGATCTTGTTCAAGGCAACCGTCTGCTCCTGCTCGCCGCCCGGCTGGCGCTGGACGCGGATCAGGACCGACTGTCCCTGGCCGAATTCCTGCAGGGCCACTTCGCCGATGTTGAGCCCTTCGAGCTCATGGCGCAGGGTTGCCAGTTCCAGCTTGCTCTTCGACGTGGTCTCCACCTGAATACCACCGGAGAAGTCGATGCCGTAGTTGAGGCCCGGCGTGAAGAACAGGACGACCGAGCTCAGCGACAGGAAGGCCGACATGCCGATGGCAACGTAGCGGCCCTTCATGAAGGAAATCTTCGGCAAATGTGGCACGCCGCCGAACAGCGACGGGATCTCGAGCTTTTTCATCTTCCGGCGCACGACGACTTCGCGCATCAGCAGGCGAACGACGGTCACCGACGTGAACATCGAGATGACGATGCCGAGCATCATCGTGACGGCAAAGCCGCGAACCGGGCCGGTGCCGAACATGAAGAGCAGGATGGTACCGGAAAGCGTCGTGACGTTACTGTCGATGATGGTCGCGTAGGCCTTGTTGAAGCCAATATCGAGCGCCTTCATCGCCCCTGCCCCGCCTTCCGTTTCTTCGCGGATACGGGCGTTGATCAGGATGTTGGCGTCAACCGCCATACCGATACCGAGGATGATACCGGCGATACCGGGCAGCGTCAGTGTCGAGCCGAGCATGCCGAGCACGCCGATCGTCAGGATCGTGTGCAGCAGTAGACCGATATTGGCGATCATCCCCCAGGCACCGTAAAGGACGACCATCAGGGAGACGACGAGGGCAAAGCCGGCCAGACCGGTATAGATGCCCATGCGGATCGAATCCGAGCCGAGGTTCGGACCGACGGAGCGTTCTTCGATGATCGTGAGCGGTGCCGGCAGGGCGCCGGAGCGCAACAAAGCCGAGAGAACGGTTGCTTCCTGGGCAGTGAAATTGCCGCTGATCTGGCCTTGGCCGCCCGGGATCGGTTCGTTGATGCGCGGCGCCGTCAGGACCTTGCCGTCAAGCACGATTGCGAAAGGCAGGCCGACATTGTCGCGGGTGATTTCGGCGAACTGCCGCGCACCCTGGCTGTCGAAGGTGAAGGAAACGATCGGTTCGTTGGTCTGCTGGTTGAACCCGGCCTTGGCGTCGGCCAGGCGCTCGCCGGAAATCGCCACGCGGCTTTCTACCGCATATTTGGCGCCGTCGTTGGCGCCCGGCAGGATGTCGACGCCGCGCGGCGGTGTCGTGGTGTTCGGATCGACCGAGGTGTCGACCATATGGAAGCTCATCTGCGCGGTCGAGCCGAGAAGCTGGCGCAGACGGGTCGGGTCCTGCAGGCCGGGAAGCTGAACGAGGATGCGGTCGGAACCGACGCGCTGGATCAGAGGTTCGGCGACGCCGACCTGGTCTACACGGCGGCGGATAATCTCGAGGCTCTGGTCGACCGCCGCTGTCATGCGTTCGCTCAGACCAGCCTCCGTCAGTTTCACCGTGATCGTGTCGTCGGCCGTCGTGACCTCGATATCGGAGTTCCCCGTGCCGAAGCCGAGAGTGCCGACCGGTATAGCCAGTTCCTGGATCTTCGGCAGAACTTTGTCGCGATCCGCCTGATCGGCGATCTTGACGGCGATCGAGTCGCCGGCGATGCGAGCCGAAGAGGTCGGCACCCGCTCGGCGCGAAGCGCGCCGCGGATATCGTCGAGCAGCGTGTTCAGCCGCGCCTTGCGCAGGCCGGCCGCATCGACTTCGAGAACCAGATGCGAGCCGCCCTTCAGGTCAAGGCCGAGCGTAACCGGGTTGACCGGCAGGAAGGCGGCATATTGCTGTTGCACAGCCACCGGCAAAACGTTTGGAAGCGCCGCAAGTATCCCGAAGAGGATAATCGCGACATAGGCCAGGACGGCCCATTTCGAAGTGCGCATGTTGAGTTTCCATTATAGCCCGCGTCCTCCGGCGAGGCCCGGGACAACAGGGTGACGAATAAAAAGAAAGACGCGCTGACGCGCAAACTGCCCGCCAGGGCAGCAATCAGGCGCTGAGCGCCGGGGGACCGCGAACGCGGGTCGCGAGCCCCTGCGTCCCTGGTGTCGCCGCGCCGGCAAGAGCGATGACGGGCATGCTGCCGTAAGCGGCGGCTGAAACGAAGGCCGGAGCCGGCAAGACAAACGGCCCGGGCCCGCCGGGGGACGCTTTGCCGTCCGATCGATCCGCCACGAACCGAAGATCGGCGACAGGAAAGGCACGTACCACCTGCCGCGACAGTGTCGTGTCGGACGTGCCGCTTTCCGGAACCGAGAAATTGCCGGCGCTCTGCTGCGCGGAAAAGCGTGACGAGAAGATCTGTGCCGAGGCGACGAACTGCATGGCAAGTGCGGCCGCCAGAATCCAGAGCACGGCAAAAAGCTTGCCTGCCTGGCTGCGATCGATCCTGTTGCCGTTGGTGTCCATCAAGGACATCGTCCTTCCCGTTGGCGGCAGTTTTCACTGCAAATCGCCGGACTGCGCGCCGATTCAGCGCACAAGCGGGCTTAAAAACCACCAGACGTGGCCAAAGTCAAATCTTACCACCCGGTACCGCGATTGAACATCCTCACGCCGTCACACCCGCCGTTCGCGTCTGATGAATTTCGATCAACGACGGACCGCCGCATTTGCGTGCCTCGACCAGCGCTGCGGCAAGATCGCCGACCTTGGAAAGCCGCACGGCCGGCACGCCATAGGCCCCGGCCGCAAGCAGGAAATCCGGCGCCGAGGGCCTGACGCCCTCGGGCGTGATCCCGGCCCCGACCATGTAGCTTTCGATCTCCTGATAGCCGTCATTGTTCCAGACGAGGAAGATCACATCGGCACCGGCATCCGCCGCCGAACCGAGTTCGGCCAGCGAAAACTGGATGCCGCCGTCACCGACGAGACAGACGACGGGTTTTCCCGGATCAGCCACGGCAGCACCAACAGATGCTGGCGGCGCATAGCCGAGCGCACCGAAGCCGGTCGCCGAGTTGAACCAGGATTTGGCGCGCGGCGCATCGCAATAGAGATTGCCGGCATAGACGGCCTGGGTCGAATCGCCGACGATCGTGCAGTCCGGCAGGGCGTGGTAGATGGCATCGATGACGGCGATCTCCGTGCGCATCTTCGCCGTCAGTTCGGCCAGCGCCGCCTTGCGTGTCGCCGCCGCCCGCTCCTTGCCCTTGACGGCAGGCTTCGCCGTCAGGAACACCAGCATGCCGGCCGTCGCAGCCTTGGCACCCGACAGGATCGACAGCGCCGCATGCGGGCCCCGCGCCAGCTGGGCGGCGTCGATATCGGTCCGGATCAGATTGCCGAGGATCGGAAAGCCACCATCGGCATACATGTCGTAGTCGGTCTGGCCCATTTCGGTGCCGAGCGCGATCACCAGATCCGAGTCGGAAATCAGCGACCGCACGGCCTTCAGGCTCGGGCTCGCCGGCACCCGCAGCGGATGACTCGCCAGCATGCCGCGCGCATTGACGGTCATGACCACCGGCGCGCCAATGCGTTCAGCCAGTTCCCTTATCTCCGCCTCCGCCGTGATCGCACCACCACCGCAGATGATGACAGGGCGCTGCGCATCGCCACACAGGATGGCCGCCTTCTGCAGGGTCTCGGCATCGGCCCGCGGCCGAGTGGCTGTCGCCTTGCGCAGAGCAGGGATCGCAATCGAAGCGCTCATCACGTCGGTCGGGATTTCGATATGCACCGGCCCCGGGCGGCCTGAAGTCAGGATGGCAAAGGCGCGCTCGACGACGGAAGCGAGATCAGGCGGATTGAGCAGCGTCTGCGAATAGAGCGCCAGCGTCTTGATCATGCCGTGCTGGTCCGGCAACTCGTGCAGCAGGCCGCGGCCATGGCCGAGCGAATCCCGCCGGTTGACACCGGAGATCACGAGCATCGGAATGGAATCCTGTCGCGCCTGCGCCATCGCCGTGATGGTGTTGGTGAGCCCCGGTCCGGTGATGACCAGGGCAACGCCCGGCTTGCCGCTGACGCGCGCATAACCGTCGGCCATGAAGCCCGCACCCTGCTCGTGGCGCGGCGTCACGTGGCGGATCTTCGAGGCGGCAAGGCCGCGATAGAGCTCGACGGTATGCACGCCCGGAATGCCGAAGACGACTTCGACCCCATTGGCTTCGAGCAGATCGACCAGCACCTCGCCGACAGTCTTCATCGTTTCGATCACGCGCGGCGCTCCCTGGGTGAAAGAAGGCGGATCGCCAGCCTTGTGATGCGCCCGCAGGCTTCATCGATCGCGGTATCGGGTACCGTCAGGCTGACCCGGATGAAGTATGTTGCCTCCTTGCCGAAGGAAGCTCCCGGCATGACCGCCACATGCTCTTCCTCCAGCAGCCTCCAGGCGAAGGCGTCACCCGTCAGGCCGGTGCCGGCCACATCGACGAGGATGAACATGCCGGCTTGCGGTGGCAGCGGCACGATCCCGGGAGCGTTCTGAAGTCCCTGCACGATCCGGTCGGCCCGCGCCTTGTAGGCGGTACGCATGGCGGCAGCCGTGCCGATCTCGTGGGTCAGCGCATAGGCCGTCATGTCGGCAATGAAGGGCTGGACGCCGAACAACATGGTTTCGGACACCGGCAGCAGCCGATTGGCGAAGTCCGCCGGGCCGATCGCCCAGCCGCTGCGGAAGCCCGGCGCGGCGTGCGATTTGGAAATCGACGAAACGACGATCGTCCGTTCGGCAAGGTCCGGATTGTCGAAGGGCGAGGCAAACGTGCCGTTGAGGATCAATTCCTCATAGACCTCGTCGCAGACGATCCAGAGGTCGTGCCTGCGGCAGACGTCGCCAATGGCTGCGATCTCCTCAACCGTCAGCACCGCGCCCGTCGGGTTGTGGGGGGTGTTCAGCAGAAGCACCCGGCAGGTCGGGGTCACCGCCTTTTCGAGATCCGCCGCCTGCATGTGGAAACCGTGCTCGGGCTTCAGCGGCACCGTAACGCGGTGCGCCCCGGTCGACTGGATAACGCCGTCATAGGTCGCATAGAGCGGATCGCCGACCAGCACGCCGTCACCCGCTTCGACGAGGCCGAGCATCACGGCAAACAGCGCCGTCTGCGTACCGGGAAAGCACAGCACGTTTTCCGCCGTCACGTCCGGGCGCCGCCTGGCGTAGCGTGCCGCCAACGCGCTAACCACCGATGGCTCGCCGCGACCGTTGGAATAGCGATAGCGTCCCGCATTCATCGCCCGCTGCGCCTCGGCAAGCAACGATGCATCCGGCGGCATGTCAGGCTCGCCGATGGTCAGCTGAATGATATCCGTTCCGCTAGCCTGCATCTGCCGTGCGTGGATGTGCAGCGCCCATTTCTCCGAGCCCAGATCGGCCAGGCGGTCGGTGATCGATGAGTAACGCATGGCTTTCTCCTGCCCTAAATCAAGCTGTTGTCGCGTCGCCGGCCCGTTCCGGCACGGTATTTGCTTCGTCGTCCGGGCCGATAGGCAGGCCGAGCAGCGCCTCGATCGACGACAGCGCGATTGCCACCAGTTCCGCCTCCTCGAAGAGTTCTCCCGCAAGGCATCCCTCCAGCCACAGCCCGTCTATCATGCCGTTGATGGCAATCGCATGGCGGCGGCAGTCCGCTTCACCGGCTGGCCGGCCCTCCGCTTCGAGGAAATCGCGGATCAGCCCCTGCAGGTCGTTGCGAAAGCCGAGATAGCCGTCGCGGTGGATCGCGGCGAGTTCCGGATCCACCCGCACCTGGCTGATGAAGGACGCCCAAAGCGACAGACTGTGGCTGTCGGCGACCGGGGCGGTGAGATTGAGCGTGATGAACTTTCTCAGCCGCATTCGCGGATCACCGGCAATGTCCGCCGCCTTGGCCGCGAACGTCGTCAGCATGAAGCGATAGGCCTCGGCCACCATCTGATCCTTCGAAGCAAAATAGTGGCGGACCAGTCCCGCCGTCACGCCTGCCCGAATGGCGATCGCACGCACGGTCGCGGCTTTCAGGCCAAGCGCGGCAATCGTATCGAGCGTTGCCCGGATCAGTTCCTGCCGGCGCTCTCCCTCCGGCGCGCGATGGAACGTCCGGCGGTTCATGCAGCCCGCCTGAGAACCGGCCTTGTCAGGCAGGTCGGGCCGCCCTCGCAGGCGATGCAGAGCGCGTCGGCCTCGAAGGTCTCGACCCTGCAGCCGGCGGCTTCCATCGCCGCCTTGGTCTTGGGGAAGCCCGCAACCATGATCACCTCGTTTGGCCGGACCGGCAGCACGTTGAGGCTGAGGCCGTTGCTGGCATGGAATTCGTCGGCCGGCGCCTCGATCAGGGTGATGCCCCATTCCTTCAGCAACTGGTAGAAGGATGCCGGCAGCAGCGGCGCAAAGACCAGTGCCAGGTCGCGCGACAGCGGGCTCATCACCGACATCAGATGCAGGCAGGCTTCCTCCCCGTGCCAGAGCGGCAGGTCGTAGCCGAGAACGGTAATGCCGTGCGGCTCGAGCATTTGCGAGAGTTGGGCAATGCCCTCCTCGTTGGTGCGCACGCCGCGGCCGACGATCAGCGTCTCGGCATCGAGCCAGATGCAATCACCGCCTTCGACCGTGCCGGGAGATTCGATGCGGCCGAGGATCGGAATGCCGGCCTTCTTGTAGGCTGCCTCGTGAAGCGCCGTTTCCTTTTCACGCAACGGCTTGCCCATGCGCAGCAGGACGGCGCCATGATCCGACATCAGCGACGGATCATGGGTGAACATCGCGTCGGCTAGACCGTCTCCCTTGTCCTCCAGCCAGAGGATTTCAGCACCGGACTTTTCCACCAGGCTTGCGAATTCATGATACTGGCGCACCGCCTTCTCGCCATCGAAGGTCGGACCATAGTGCCACTTGACCGGATCGGCAGAAGCAAGGCTCGCACCCGGCCGACGCATCAGCACGCGCATCAGATTGGCCGACATCTCCTGCGAACCATAAGCCGTCATCGTCTACTCCTCTTGGAAATTTGATCCTGTGGCGGGGCTGCCAGAAAAAGCAGCGTCGGCGTTATTATACGGTTGAATAATTTCCGCACAAGTGCCACGATGGCCTCCATGGAACAGCGTGACAGGCAAAAATGCCGCACGAAAAGAGAATCAGGGGAACTGTTTTCATGCGTTCGACACCAGCTCTCTGCCTCATCGGGGCAGATTTTTCATGACGAAACCAGCCCAGGCGATTGCGGTCACAAACCTCCACAAACGCTTCGGGCCGCTCGAAGTGCTCAAGGGCGTTTCCCTGACGGCACATGAGGGCGACGTCATCGCCATCATCGGTGGCAGCGGTTCGGGCAAGTCGACGTTCCTGCGCTGCATCAACATGCTCGAATTGCCGACATCCGGATCGGTCACCATTCATGGCGAAACCATCGCCATGAAGAAGGACGGCTATGGCGGCCTCATGCCGTCGGACCGCAAACAGGTCCAACGGCTGCGCACCCAGCTCGGCATGGTGTTCCAGAGCTTCAATCTCTGGCAGCACATGACCATCCTCCAGAACGTCATCGAGGTTCCGGTCCACGTGCTCGGCAAATCCAAGGACGAGGCGATTGAAACGGCCGAGGCGCTTCTGCGCCGCGTCGGCCTGTTCGAGAAACGAGACGCCTATCCCGCCTTCCTGTCCGGCGGTCAGCAGCAGCGCGCGGCGATCGCGCGGGCCTTGGCGATCCAGCCGCTGGTGATGCTGTTCGACGAGCCGACCTCGGCGCTCGATCCGCAGCTGGTCGGAGAAGTGCTGACCGTCATCGGCGACTTGGCCCGCGAAAAGCGCACGATGATCCTCGTCACCCATGAAATGAAGTTCGCGCGCAACGTCGCCAATCACATCGTCTTTCTGGCCGATGGCGTCATCGAGGAACAGGGATCGCCGGATGAGATCTTCGGCAACCCCCAATCGGAACGCCTGAAGAAATTCATCAGCTCCATCCACTAAAATCAAAAAAGGGAAACAGCATGAAAAAGACGTTTCAGACCATCGCCTTATCGCTCGCTCTCGGCATCGCTGCCGCCGGAGCCGCTTCGGCCGAACAGATCAAGGTCGGCTTCGCCGCCGAGCCCTATCCGCCCTTCACCTCGCCGGATGCCTCCGGCAACTGGGAAGGCTGGGAAGTGGAATTCCAGAAGGCCGTCTGTGCCGAGGCCAAGCTCGACTGCGTGATCACGCCCGTCGCCTGGGACGGCATCATTCCGGCGCTGACCTCGAAGAAGATCGACATCATCATCGGCTCGATGTCGATCACCGAGGAACGCCTGAAGACGATCGATTTCTCCGACAAGTATTACAACACGCCCACCGGCATCATCGGCCCGAAGGGCGAAACTTTCGAAGCCACGCCGGAAAGCCTGAAAGGCAAGACGATCGGCGTCCAGGTCTCGACCGTCCATCAGGATTACGCCAACAAGTATTTCGGCGAGAACGGCGCGACGGTGAAGGAATACCAGACGCAGGACGAAGCCAACAACGACCTCGCCGCCGGCCGTATCGATGCCGTGCAGGCCGACGCGATCGCGCTCGATGCCTTCCTCAAGAGCGACCAGGGCCAGGACTGCTGCGAAATGAAAGGCAACGTCAAGGACGATCCGGCCATCCTCGGCGCCGGCGTCGGCATCGGACTGCGCAAGGGTGAAGACGAGCTGAAGGGCAAGCTCAACGCCGCGATCAAGGCGATCCGCGGAAACGGCACCTACGATACCTTCTCGAAGAAGTATTTCGACTTCAACATCTACGGCGAGTGATGAGGCTTGTGACGCGAGCCCCGCATCCGTACTGCCGGGCGCCTTCTCCCCTTTGAACGGGAGAGCGAACAAGCGGCAGCTCGAGCGTCCCCTCTCCCCGCCTGCGGGGAGAGGGTTAGGGTGAGGGGCAAACACGTCGATAAAGATCGAGGTCAATGGCAGCCGATTCAATCATCAACTGGGGCCTTCTCGCGCTCGCGCCGCCCGGCTGGGGCGGTGTACTCCTCAACGGCTTGGTGAATTCCGTCCAGATTGCCATCGGCGGCTATGCCTTTGGCCTTCTGCTCGGCGTCGGCGGCGCCTTCGGCAAGCTTTACGGCGGCCCGATCCTGCGCGACTTGATGGAATGCTACACGACGATCGTGCGGGCCGTTCCCGAGCTTGTTCTCATCCTCCTGCTTTACTACGCCGGCACCGACGCTCTCAACCACGTGCTCAACCTGGTCGGCATCGGCACCGTCGATATCAGCGGCCTCGCAGCCGGCATCTTCGTCATCGGCGTCGTTCAGGGCGCCTACTCCACCGAAGTCCTGCGCGGGGCCATCAAGGCCGTGCCGGCCGGACAGATCGAGGCCGCCCGCGCCTACGGCATGTCGCCGTTCAAGGTCATGACCCGCGTCACCCTGCCGGCCATGCTGCCCTATGCGATCCCCGGTCTTTCCAATCTCTGGCTGATCGCCACCAAGGACACCGCCCTGCTTGCCGTCGTCGGCTTCTCCGAACTGACGCTCGTGACCCGGCAGGCAGCAGGCGCGACAAAGGCGTATATCCTGTTCTTCTGCGCCGCCGGCGCTCTCTATCTGGCGCTGACACTTTTCTCGAATGTCTTGATAAGAATCATCGAGCGTCACTCCCGGCGTGGTTTCGTGGAGCAGTCATGACCAACACGACCGACGTCACGACGCACGCGATGGCGATCACGCCGGAAGACCTGCCGACCGCCGGCAGCTTCTTCAAGCCGCACCGCATCGTGCTTCTCGTCATTGCCGCTGCCCTCGTTTTCTGCGTCGTCTGGTTCATGCGCTGGGACTGGCTGCCGCAATATCTGCCGCGGCTCGGCCATGGCATTGTCGTCACCCTCGCCATGCTGTTCAGCACTTCGATCCTCGGCTTCCTGCTCGCCGTGCCGCTCGGGCTCGTGCAGGTGACCGGTCCCTGGCCATTGAAGACGCTGGCCAGCGGCTTCTGCACGATCATTCGAGGCACGCCGCTGCTTCTGCAGCTCTGGCTCCTCTATTACGGCCTCGGCTCGCTGTTCCCGCAGTTTCCGGCGATCCGCCATTCCTTCCTCTGGCCCTACCTGCGTGAATCCTGGCCCTACGGCGTCGCCGCCCTGACGATCTCGTTTGCGGCTTACGAAGGCGAAGTCATGCGGGGCGCCTTTGCCGGAGTGCCCGCCGGCGAGCTTGAAGCCGCCCGTGCCTACGGCATGAGCCGCTGGACGCTTTTTCGCCGTATCTGGCTGCCACGCGCCATCCACCGCGCCCTGCCGACGCTGAACGGCGAGACCGTATTGCAGTTGAAGGCGACTCCGCTCGTTGCTACCATCACGGTCATCGACGTCTATGCTGTCATCTCCAAGGTGCGGCAGGACACCTACATCACCTATGAGCCGCTTCTGCTTCTTGCGCTGATCTACATGTGCTTGACCGGCATTCTCGTCATAGCTTTCCGCTATCTCGAAAATCGAATCCCAACCCGTGGTGCCTGACATGACCCTCAACGTGAACCTAACCAACTCCATGCCGGATCTGGTCGCCATCCGTCACGATCTGCACGCCCACCCGGAACTTGGCCTGGAGGAAGTTCGCACCTCGAATTTCGTCGCGACCTGCCTGGAGGGTCTCGGCTACACTGTCACGCGCGGCCTTGCCAAGACCGGACTGGTTGCCACGCTTAAGAACGGCGCCAGCAACCGATCGATCGGTATCCGCGCGGATATGGACGCCCTGCCGATCTTCGAGGAAACCGGGCTCGAATACGCATCGAAAACGCCCGGTCTCATGCATGCCTGCGGCCATGACGGGCACACGACCATGCTGCTTGGCGCTGCGCGCGCCATTGCGGAACGCAGGAATTTCGACGGCACCGTGCATCTCATCTTCCAGCCAGCCGAGGAGAATTTCGGCGGCGCCAAGCTGATGATGGATGACGGCCTGTTTGAAAAATTCCCCTGCGATGCCGTCTTCGCGCTTCACAACGACCCCGGCCTGCCCTTCGGCCACTTGGCTTTCCGCGCAGGCCCGGTCATGGCGGCCGTCGACGAATGCAAGATCACGGTTCACGGCCGCGGCGGCCACGGCGCCGAACCGCAGGACACCGCCGACCCGATCGTCTGCGGCGCCTCGATCGTCATGGCGCTGCAATCGATCGTCTCGCGCAATATCCACCCGATGGACCCCTCCGTCGTCACCGTCGGTTCCTTCCATAGCGGCTCGGCCAGCAACATCATTCCCGCACGCGCCGAGATCGTCATCGGCATCCGCTCGTTTGAGCCGAAGGTTCGCGATGAACTGGAACGCCGCATCCGCCTCATCGCCGAAAACCAGGCAACGAGCTTCGGCATGACCGCGACAGTCGATTACCTGCGCAGCTACGACGCGACGATCAACCACAAGGCAGAGACCGAGTTCGTCCGTGACCTTGCCCTGCGCTTCGCCGGTGCCGACAAGGTTATCGAGCTCCCCCGCCCCTACATGGGCAGCGAGGACTTCGCCTACATGCTGCAGGCAAGACCGGGCAGCTATTTCTACCTCGGCTCGGCGACATCGGACAACGAAAGGCCGCTGCATCACCCAGCCTATAATTTCAACGACGACCTGCTGCCGATCGGCGCCGCCTTCTGGACCGAACTGGCAGAAGCCTATCTCACCCGCACATAGACGAAAAAGGCCGCAGGAAGGGACATTCCTGCGGCAAGTCGGGACAGTCTTGGGCAATAGTCAGGATCGAAGCTGCTGCTTCCTAAGTGCGGCACCGATCAGTCGAACAAGCGAACCGAACGCAACGCGGCGAAGCTGTAGCCGGTGTCGCGGCGTTTCAGGACCGACGCCTGGCGGTGATCGAGAACGAACTCGCCGCTCGATGTCGAAACGACCAGCACGGAATGGCTGCGACCTTGCGAAGTCGTGACACTGGCGAGGCGCATGGCGCCTGCCGGCAGGCCGGCACGGATCAGCTGGCTGCGCTTCATCATCGCATGATCGTCGCCGGCGCCCGGCAGCGGATAGAACGAAAGAAATTCGCGGCGCGCGCGGATATCCGGCATGGCGCGGTTGACGGTCCGGTTGACCGAAGCCAGCACCGTGCGCAGCTTGCTCGTATAAGCAACGACGTTGCGGCCCGAGGTGCGGCAGTCATTGCCGTATAGCAGGCAGAAAAGCTGGTTGGAAAGCGTTGTCCGCTCGCTGAACTCGATGGTGCGCACCGGCATGGAAGCGCTGATGGAGCGAGCGGCGGAGGAAATGCTCATGGCCTGCGACGGCGTGGCAGCCGTTGCGGCAATGCCGATCGACATGACGATCGCGATGGAGATTCCTTTCAGCATGACCCTGTCCCTGGTTTTGTCCGTTCGTCTGTCCCTGTCCGGACGGCGTCGGTTCTCTGTGCCGGATTCATTCCGGCGACGGGGAAGCGCTTCATGCAGCGGAACCGTTTGGCCGGTTTCGTTCTCCGATAGGACTAACATAGGGATGACAGTTTGCGGGCCGCTTAAGCCGACAGCTACAATTTTACGCAACTCGCATTTTTAAGAAAATCAGATTCAAAACACGCGTGTAGTTGATGAAAATGTGAACCATCGCCCCTGCAGGTAACCGGAGGCAACTATGCCGCAGGCGAAAGATTGTCGCAGTGTGACACTGTGGTTGCAGCCTCGTCATTGACCTTTCGCACCGCTGCCGCAGATTATGTCTCAAGGGTTCAGGCGCCGCGCATATCCGCCAGGCCGGGGACAGGCGGGGCCGGGCCGAGAGACAAGAGACGGCGGCCACCTCGAAAGGATTGTGCTGTGTTCGAAAGCTTTGACGCGACGTTGCTCGCCCGGGTCCAGTTTGCCTTCACCGTATCGTTTCACATCATCTTCCCGGCCTTCTCCATCGGCCTTGCGAGCTATCTCGCGGTGCTCGAAGCGTTGTGGCTGTGGAAGAAGGACCAGGTCTACATGGACCTGTTCAATTTCTGGAAGACGATCTTCGCAGTCGCCTTCGGCATGGGCGTCGTCTCGGGCATCGTCATGTCCTACCAGTTCGGCACCAACTGGAGCGTCTTTTCGGACAAGGCAGGACCCGTCATCGGGCCCTTGATGGGCTATGAGGTGCTGACCGCCTTCTTCCTCGAAGCCGGCTTCCTCGGCGTGATGCTCTTCGGCCTGCACCGGGTCGGTCCAAGACTGCATTTCCTTGCCACCTTCATGGTCGCCTTTGGCACACTGATCTCCGCGACCTGGATCCTTGCGGTGAACTCGTGGATGCAGACGCCTGCAGGCTTCGGCATGAACGAGGCCGGGCAGTTCATTCCGGTCGACTGGTGGAAGGTCATCTTCAACCCGTCCTTCCCATACCGCCTCGTCCACATGGTGCTTGCCGCCTATCTCACCACGGCCTTCGTCGTCGGCGCGGTCGGGGCCTGGCACCTCCTCAAAAACACCGCACCCCGCCGCTCGCGCACCATGTTCTCGATGGCCATGTGGATGGCGACGATCGTCGCCCCGGTCCAGATTCTCGCCGGTGACTTCCATGGCCTCAACACGCTGGAACACCAGCCAGCCAAGGTGATGGCGATGGAAGGCCACTATCAGAGCCATCCGGACGGCGCGCCGCTGATCCTGTTCGGCCTGCCCAATTCGGCCGAGAAGCGGGTCGATTATGCGATCGAGATCCCCAAGCTCTCCAGCCTGATCCTGAAACACGACCTGAATGCGCCCCTTTCCGGCCTCGACACCATCCCGGAAAACCTCCATCCGCCGGTCGCCGTGATCTTCTGGTCCTTCCGCGTCATGGTCGGCCTCGGTTTCGCGATGCTCGGCATCGGCCTCTGGAGCCTGTGGTGTCGGTACAAAGGCACTCTCGACAGCAGCGACGGGCTGCATCGCGCCGCCGTCTTTATGGGTCCTGCCGGTTTCGTTGCCGTGCTCGCCGGCTGGATCACCACCGAGGTCGGCCGCCAGCCCTATACGATCTATGGCCAGATGCTGACGGCCAATTCGATCTCGCCGATCGCAGCACCCGCCGTCGCCGCCTCGCTGATCGCCTTCATCATCGTCTACTTCCTTGTCTTCGGTGCCGGCACCTTCTACATCCTGCGGCTGATGAAGCGCCTGCCGCGCGATCCGATGCCCGATCTCGAAGACGGGCCAATCAGGACTTCAGGCATAATGCCCGGCCCCGCTGCCGGCGCACATGCTGGAAGTGCGCATAGGAGCACCCATCATGGCCATTGATCTTCCGTTCATCTGGGCTGCCATCATCGCCTTTGCCGTGCTCGCCTATGTGATCCTCGACGGCTTCGATCTCGGTATCGGCATCCTCTTTCCGTTCTTCCCCGAAAAGCGCGACCGCGACGTGATGATGAATTCCGTCGCTCCCGTCTGGGATGGCAACGAGACCTGGCTGGTGCTGGGCGGCGGTGGCCTGCTGGCGGTCTTTCCGCTGGCCTATTCGATCATCCTGCCGGCGCTCTACGCACCGATCATCGCCATGCTGCTCGGCCTGATCTTCCGCGGCGTCGCCTTCGAATATCGCTGGCGCACCAAGCGCGGCGAATTCCTGTGGAACTGGGCCTTTGCCGGCGGTTCGGCGCTCGCGGCCTTCTCGCAAGGCATCGCGCTGGGCGCGCTCGTTCAGGGCATCCCTGTCGTCAACCGCGCCTATGCCGGCAGCTGGTGGGACTGGCTGACGCCGTTTTCCATCGCCACCGGCTTCGCAATCCTGATCGGCTATGCCCTGCTCGGCTCGACCTGGCTGATCATGAAGACCACCGGCGCCCTTGCCGAAAAGGCCCGCAGGATTGCGCTGCGCACCTGCTTTGCCACCATCGCTGCAATGGGCATCGTCAGCCTCTGGACGCCGTTCCTCAAGCCGCAATATCTGGAGCGCTGGTTCGGCTGGCCGACGGCCTTATTCAGCGTCATCGTGCCGGCTCTGGTGCTGGGATGCTTCGCTCTGCTCGTTACGGGCATCCGCGGCAAGCGTGACGCCCAACCGTTCCTTGCAGCACTCGGCCTGTTCGTGCTCGGTTACGCCGGCATCGGCATCAGCTTCTATCCCTTCATGGTGCCGCCGTCGGTCACCATCTGGGATGCGGCGGCGCCCGCCGCGAGCCTTTTATTCCTGCTCGTTGGCGCCCTCGTACTGGTGCCGATCATCCTGATCTATACTGTCTATGCCTATTGGGTCTTTCGCGGAAAGGTCGATCCCGAGGAGGGTTACCACTGATGACCGAGAACGGCCTGCGAAAAAAACTGCTGTGGTTCGTCGGCCTCTGGCTGCTCGGCGTCGCCACGGTCAGCATCGTCGGCTTCGCCATCAAGCTCACGCTCGGCGCGTGAGGCGACGCGCCAACTGCAAAGCCTCGCTCAAGTTTCCTGCGCTACCTCTCGATCACACGTCGGCAGGCAATGGCTTCCAGCGGGGGACAGGACCGCACCCTCCTCCGCGCAGAAGTTACTTGCCTGCTGATGTGACCATTTCCGGATTGGCTGCTCGCGGTGGCAGTCCGGCAAGGACCGCGACAGGCACGAGGCAAGCCATGACCAAACTCTCGATCTGCATCCCCGTGGAAACCGCCGCGCAGGATGCCCTGCCGCTCGTGACCGCCATTCTGGAAAATCGTGGCGCGGACATTGAAATCGTCCTGGCAAAACCGGCGGGGATCGCGCTCTCCGATGCGCTTCTCGGCGCGGTGTCCAGCGACAGACGCGTCAGGATCGCCGATACGGGTCGGGAAACGACCCGCCAGCTTCTGTGGCGCCACGCGGTGGCTGCGACGGCGGGCGACTGGGTGACGTTGGTCAATCCCGGCGATATGCTCGAAAGCGACCTGTCCGCCGTGGTCACCTTTCTCGAAACAAGCTCGCCGGGCACGGATGCTCTTGCCTGGAACGCTTTTCAGATCGATCCCCATGCGGAACCGGGCAAGGCAAGCTCGGTCGCGATCCCGACAAGCTATCACATCAGTACTTTCGACAAGACGGCAATGCTGAAGGCTTTCTTCACCTGGGAAGGCAGCCTGAACAGCCCGAAGATGCCGTTCGGCCTCTTTCACGCCGCCATTCGTCGCTCGCTGGTGGATACCATCCTGCAGCAGCCCGAACCGCAGGACTGGTCCACGCCGGTGCCGCAATATGAATGGGCTGCAAAAGTCCTGCTGTTTGCCAACGAACTGGCCTTCAGCGCCAGGCCGATGTCGGTGATCAGCACGACGCCTTTCATCCCTCAGCCTCCGCTGCACCCCTGGAACTTCCCGTTCCATGCCGGCCTTGGCCTCACCGCTGCCGTCGCCGAAGCCCAGTTCCATGTGTTGCGCGAACTCGGCAGCCCTTGGACCGGCGGCGGCCAGGCTTTCGTGCGGGCACTGGTGATCGATTGTATGATGGAGACCGACCGGGCTTCCTACACGAACAAGGGCAATGCCTATTTCGCTGCGCTGACGGAATTCGAGGGCGGCCATCTGGCGCCGCTCTTTCGTCCGGAATTCCACGAGGCGCGGGCAAAGGATACACGGCGCGGCCTGCATAATGGCGCGCTGCTGATTGACCGCTTCGTTGGCGGAGCCCAGACACCGGCCGAATTCTACGCGATCGCCAGGAAGATGATGGCTCCCGTCGGCCTGATCTGCGGTGGCGCTTTGCGCGACAAAGACGGCAAAGCTGCATGAGCACGAAGAAACCGAGAATTTGCTACACGAAGCCCTCGATAACCGAGCTTGAGGTCGCCTACGCTGCCGACGCAGCCGCCAACGGCTGGGGCGATCGCTGCTATGACTATATCGTCCGGTTCGAAGACGGCTTTCGCAAGCATCTCGCCGTCAACCACGCGATCGCCACGTCGAGTTGCACCGGTGCCATGCATATGGGCCTTGCAGCTCTCGGCATCGGCCCGGGGGACCAGGTGATCCTCGCCGACACCAACTGGATCGCCACCGCAGCACCCCTCGTTCATCTCGGCGCAACGCCGGTTTTCGTCGATATCCTGGCCGACAGCTGGTGTATCGATCCGGCAGATGCCGAACGCCATATCACGCCCAAGACCAAGGCGATCATCGCTACACATATCTACGGCAACCTCTGTGACATGGAGCGCCTGCTCGATATCGGCCGCCGCCATGGCATCCCGATCATCGAGGATGCCGCCGAAGCGATCGGCTCGGTCTGGCACGATCGCCGCGCCGGATCGATGGGCCTGTTCGGCACCTTCTCGTTTCACGGCACCAAGACGCTGACGACCGGCGAAGGCGGCATGTTCGTCACCAGCGACGCCGATCTGTTCGAAAGGGTCCTGACGCTCAGCAATCACGGCAGGGCCCGTGGCCAGATAAAGCAGTTCTGGCCCGACGAAGTCGGCTTCAAGTACAAGATGTCCAACATCCAGGCCGCTCTCGGCTGCGGCCAACTGGAGCGCATCGAAGGCCTCATTGCCCGCAAGCGGGAAATCCTGGCAAGCTATGCCGGCAAGCTCGCGGCCTGTCACGGCATCAGCCTGAACCCCGAGGAAGCGGGCACTGTGAACGGTGCCTGGATGCCGACCGCGGTCTTCGACCGCGACATGGGCATTACCCGCGAAATGCTGCGGCAGGCTTTCAGCGAAGCCGATATCGACGCCCGAGTCTTCTTCCATCCGCTATCCAGCCTGCCGATGTTCGCCGAAAAACGCGGTAACCGGAACGCCTGGGACATCCCGGAACGCGCCATCAATCTGCCGAGCTATCACGATATGACCGACGAGGAAATCGGCCGCGTGACCGACGTCATCCTCGGCTTAATCGAAAGTCATGCCGGTGAACCAATCCTGGCGAAATCCGCTTGAAACAAAGGCGTATCGCTCGCCGCCTTCCGCGGCGTTAGACAGTTATTTTTGAAAGACAAAGGCGCTAAATCACATGCCAGTCAAAGACGATCGCCAGGAATTCGAAGCGCACAAGCAGGAAATGTGCCTGGCGCTTGGCAGGGACGACGACGCCTTTCGCCAGTCCGTCGAGACCGTCGTTGCGCTCGACAAATACGACTATTCCTATCTCTGGTCGTTTCTCGGCGTGCCGATCATCCAGATGCCGGCCGACGTCATGGCGACGCAGGAAGTCATCTGGGCAGCGAAACCGGACGTCATCATCGAAACCGGCGTTGCACGCGGCGGCTCGATGATCATGATGGCGGCCATGCTGAAGCTGATCGGCAAGGGCAAGGTGATCGGCGTCGATATCGATATCCGCGCCCATAATCGCGAGGCGATCGAAACACACCCGATGTCGCCCTTGATCGAACTGATCGAAGGTCCGTCAACCGCAGCAGAAACGCTTGCCAAAGTGAAGGCTTCTATTCCCGCCGGCGGCTCCGTCATGGTCGTTCTCGACAGCGATCACAGCCGCGATCACGTGCTCGACGAACTGCGCCATTACGGCCCGCTGGTGACCGAGGGCCAGTTCCTGGTCGTTGCCGACACACTGCTCGGGCGTGTGGAAGCGGCGCAAACACCGACGAAGCGCTCCAAGATCTGGCATCCTGGTGACGAGCCACTCACCGCATTGAATACGTATCTTGGAGAAACCGATCGCTTCCAGCCCGATGATGTCATCAATGGCAAGCTTGTCCTCTCCAGTTCCCCCGGGGGATATGTCCGGTGCATCCGCAAATGATCGGCTTTCCCGCAGCTGGCGAGGCATCTATCGTCCTTCGCCAGCCGCAGGACACCGATTTCGATGTCCTCGCCGACATTCGCCGCGATGCGGCGATCCAGGACATGCTGATGGCTATACCGGACGCGACCGACGACGCGGCGGTGAAAAGCTGGATCGAACGGCGGCGCAACGACGGGGCATTCCGGATTGTCGCTGATGCCACGACCCGGGAAGCGCTCGGTTTTGTTCAAATCAGCCAGATACACCGCCGCAATCGTCACGGCTATGGTGGGCTTGCCCTGCTGAATAGCGCCCGTGGACACGGGCGCGGCCATGCCGCCGTAGCACTACTGACGAGACTTGCCTGCGAAGAGCTGATGCTGGCAAAGCTACTTCTGGAAGTCCGCAAAGACAATCTCGTTGCACTCAAGGTCTATCACGCAGCCGGATTTCGGGTCGTCGGTACGCTGGAAGATCATTTTCGGGATCGCGACGGCAACGCCCATGACGTGCTGCTACTGGAGAGGCTCCTGACAGAAGCGCGCCCTTAGCGGGCTGCTTGTTGTGCTCCGAGGTTCTCCGACAATCACCGCGATCCCTGATTTAGCGGGTGAATTCCTTCCAGCCGATCGTTCCCGAACGAATCATCGCGGCTCCTGCGGCGCCACAATTGGCGACGAGGTCGAGAGCGGTGACGTACGGGGTGAAATCGCCGTGCAGTTGCGGATAGGGGGTGCACTCGTAGCCCATGTATTCGACGGAAATGCCTTTGTCCTCGAACAGCGTGTGATTGAGATAGTTCCTCGCACCATGGCCTGTGATGTAGACCGTGCCTTCCAGATGCGAAACGATTTCGCAGACACGCTCGCTGCTTGAGCCCGGAACGGGCAAAGAGGTCGAACAGACGAAAGTTGGACGATCGAGGCCGAAATAGGCGGCCAGCGCGAGCATGGACTGGCGCGAGATATCGGCGACCGTTGCCGCTGCCTGGGTAAACACGCGGTCCACCAGCGCCAGCATTTCGTCGCGGAAGGGCGCCTTCAGATAGGCTTGTCGCAGGATTTCCCGGTGCTTGCCGCGCCAGTCGGTCCTGTCGTCCAGCATGACCTCGTCAATACGCTGGCCGAGATGGTAGTCGCGCAGCGGCAGCGTCATCCAGTTGACGCCGTTGACACTCTTGACCTGGACCCGGTTGCTGAAGCTGCCCTTGGAATATTGCACGTCGTCGTAATGCACAAAGACGTCCGCGAGCCGGATCTGCTCAAGCAGCCCCACCCAGGGAAAATACATCGACTGTGAGATAACGATGTTCCGGCTCATGACCCGTTCAAGTATTGCCAAAGGCCGCGCAAGCACCGCCACCGGCGCCTCTGTGCGGACATTAGAAGAATCGAAACTACAGGCGGAGCCTTTCCCGAGGCTGGCTACTGCCTGTCGTCAGCCCTCGATCCAGACGAGTTCCAGTCCGGGTCGGTGCAGCGCGGCCTGCCCGGCAATTGCCGCGCGAGCCTTCAGCGGATTGAGCCCGACGAAGACGACATCGACGTCTTCATCGAGATTGGCCGGTGAAAGGACAGGGCGATTGAAAAGCGTCGATCCCTGCAGTTTCGGGTTCTGGTCGAGAAAGACCCTGAAGTCGACATCCGCCTCGATCCGGCTGCAGATCCAGCTGCCGTAGAAACCCGAGCCGTAGACTGCCGCGCGCTTGCCGGAAAACTGCTTGGCCGCACCGTCGAGCCTGTTGGTCGCCTGCTTCCAGAAGGCGCAGATCTCCTTGGCCTTGGCGGCCGCTGCCGTTGCTTCCCAGCGATCTTCCTCGATCACCACCGGCACTTCGGACCGCATGGCAACCGCGAAGAACGCGCCGGGAAACGCCGTACTGTCGATCGTCTCCAGCGCAAACCCCGACGAGGCAAGTGCGCGCTTCAGCGATGCGGTGCTAAAATGATTGAGGTGATCGGCGACAGTCATGTCGCCGGGATTTGCGGCAACATCCGGCATCGAGAGAAGAACGCGGCCGCCCGGTGCCAGAAGCGCGTGCAGCGTCTTCAGAAAGGCAACCGGCTCGGCGACATGTTCGATGACGAAATGGCTGATAATGGCGTCGAACCGACCGGCCCAAGCCTCCGGCACGGTATAGGTCGCCTGATCTTCGCCCGTGACCCAGCCATCCCACGCCGGCACATAGTCCCGGCTGACATCGAAGACATGAGGATGCAGGTCCGGCCGTGCCGTGCACATCTTGCGCAGCGTCGTGGCCTTGCCGGCACCATAGTCGAGAATCGAGGCGCCTTGCGGCAGGTCCAGCAGGCGCAGGCCGATGGCGGCCTGATGGTCGGTGCGGTAGATCGGGCTGCCGTCCGCCGCCACGGCAAAAATCTGGTCGTGGTCATCAGATTCCAGCGAAATCCGGTAGGTCGTATCGTAGAAGGTCTCGATATCGGGCAGGTCAGCGCATTGCGCGTGGCCGCAATCGTCACAGACGAAAACCAGTGTGGGGATATCGATGAAGGCCATCATCGAGGTCAGCGCCGGCGCCGAGGCTTCATAGGCGACTTTACCGAGCGGCGATGCGCAGACACGGCAGGTCGTCATGCCTCGACCTCGCCATCCGTTACCAGTTCAGGCAGCACCTTGCTGAAATCGACGCCAGCGGCAAAGGAGCCGACCCAGCCGATGCGGGTGCCGAGCGGATCGGCGAAATTGAAGTAACGGAACTGGACGCTCCAGCGCGGCATCGCCGAAACATTGTGCCCGCCCTGATGCATGGTAAGGAAATCCATGAGGATCAGGTCGCCCGGCTGGGTGAGCGGCGCCACCGTCTCGTATTTCGCCAGCCGCGCATCGCATTTGTCCATGAAAAGCGCATAGGCACCGGTCTTGCCAAGGCCCGCATCGTCGCGATAGACCGGGATCAGCCCCTCGGCATGAGACCCCTCCGCAATCTGCACCGGCCCCATGTCCGGCGTCACCGGCAAAAGCGGGGTCCAGAAGACGATGCCGTCGAGGCTGCGAAGCTGGCTTGGAAACTCCTGGTGCCACTGGGCTCGGAACTTTTCCTCGCCCGGATTGTCGATGCGGATGCCGTAGCCGCCGGCGGCAATGCCGGGGATAGAGCCGGGCCGCATGTGCTGGAACACCGTCTGGTTCACCGTCTTGGTGACAAGCTGCATGAAGGCCGGGATCTGCTTGACGGCATCATAGACCTCGCCGCCCCAGGCACGGTTCCTGGCGATCAGCGCCGGATAGGCCTTGGTCATTGCATTCCAGGACGTGTCCGTCGGGGCATCGACATTATATTTGCGGCACATCAGTTCCAGGATGACGCGGATGCCTTCCTGGATCGGTGCGACGTCGCGCTGCGCATCGTAGAACTGCGGCAGCATCGTGTAGCCCTTGGTGATGAAATCTTCCTTCGCCGAAGCGGGAATGAGTACTTCATTCTGCATCATGCATTGCATCCTTTTCGCTGTCGGTACCGGGTCTGCCGTGGAGCGGGACTTTCCGCAAATCTCCCAACCGGTCGTGCCTGGCCTCAGGCGGACTTGAAGTGCTCGTTGAAGTTCAGGTTCAGCGCTTCCTGATGCGCCAGCATCTGATTGACCAGATGGTAGAGTTCTGCCGGCGTCTCTACGCCGCCGATCTCCTCGTCGATATAGAGATGGTTGTTGGAAACGCCGGTGAAGAACAGCGATCCGGTTGGCTCGACATAATCAACTGGCTTGAAATGTTTCAGATATTTTCCGCCCTTCCATTTCCCGAAAGCGGCACGGTAGCCTGCGACAGTCCTGTCGAAGTCCTGCCGGCTTCCCATGATGCCACAGCTCATGCCGCAGGCTTCGGCAAAATTGGCCTCCCAGCCCGCCATCGGGCTGTAGCCATATTGTGTCAGGAACCAGTGCTGCGTCTGCGCGATGCAGGCGGCCAATCCCAAGGCCGAAGGAAAGGGGAAATGCTTCATGTGCGGGTCTTCATCAATGTTGCGCCCCGTCTCCTTCATGAATACCGCGTGCTGATCCTTGACCTTGTCCGTCAGCTTGATTTTCGCGGAATTGCTTTCCGCGCAGGAGCCAAGAACCGAGAAGGGGCGCTCCGAATAAAACATGTGCTCGGCCGTCACGAGCACCTTGCACACGTTCTCGAAATCGACGACCGGGTATTCGCAGTACTTTCCACCGAACTTCGCCTTGATCCTGTCCATCACGCGCTTGGAGACCGCGCCGTGGTAGAAGCCGAAGGCCATATTGGGGGTCGCCGTGTTTCCTCTCCAAGAGAAGAACTCCTGATACAGCCACGCCCGTGGCAGCTTATGCACGTCGGTGCCAAGCGGTGCGGAGACGTTGCAGTGATTGGGACGATTACCGGGCCAGTTGTAGGTAAGGCGGCTCCAGACGAATACGTCGATGACGTTGTGCTCCGCCTGCGAGCGGCTGATAAGGTCCGCCACATTGGCATCGACGTAGTCGTCGTCGCCGATCATGCAGATGAATTCGCCGGTGGCCGCCTCCACGCAGCGATCCCAGTTCTCGACCATCGAAAACACCCGGTCACCCGACGGGAGATATTTGACGCGCGGATCGGCAACAACGTCTTCCATGAAGCTGTTCATGATCGAAGGGTCGTCCGAATTATCGGCGAAGACATACTCGATATCCGCTCTGAGATTCATCAGCAGGCTTCGGATCGTTTCCTGGAAGTAACGCTGGCGGTTACGCGAGGGCACACAAATCGTCAGTTTCGGCTGGGCGAACATGAAATTTCTCCGTTTGCCGCACACTAGAGGCGAGGGCTTTCGCGAGGCTTGCCCGCGACCGTTTGGCCCGGCATCGGGTTTTCAGCTTTTCAGGAGCCGGATGGCTTGATAAGCAGCGTCGAGAACGGCCTGCCCCAAGTGGCCCGCAAGACCTGACCCCGGAGACCCCACATGCAGAAAAGTCCGGCAGACTGCACCTCGATGGCGGATATCCGCGCCGAGATCGACCGGCTGGACAAGGCGTTGATGAGCCTGTTTGCCGAGCGCTGGGCTTATATCGACCGGGCAGCCGAGCTCAAGAAACCGGCCGGACTGAAGGCTGACATCCCCGCGCGCGTGAATGAGGTTCGGCGCAATGCGCGAAAAAACGCCGAGAAAGCCGGCCTCGACCCCGACTTCTACGAGGATATCTGGGCGCGGCTTATCCAGCATTCGATCGAACACGAGCAGGTCGTGCTTGGCGAAATCGAAAGATGAAAATCGGCGGTCAGCCGATCTCGGCAATCGGCGTATCTTTCTTGGCAACCGGCATGTCCACGGCAACCTGAGGCAGGACCGTGTTCGCATCCTGGGCTAGGGATGCACCTGCAGCGTCGGAACCGCCGTCACGAACTTGCCACCCCAGTCGCTGATATACGAAAGCTGCTGTTTGATTTCGGTCTGTAGGTTCCATGGCAGGATAACCACCCTTTCCGGTTTTTCGGCTTTCAGGACGTCCTCCGTGACAACCGGGATGCGGCTGCCGGGGAGCAGCGTTCCCTGCTTGGCCGGGTTCTTGTCGACGACGAACTGGAGGAGATCGGGTTTGACGCCGGCGAAGTTAAGGAGCGTGTTGCCCTTCGCCGCGGCACCGTAGGCCGCCACTTTCAGGCCCGCTCGCCTGCTGTCAATGAGGAACTCAAGAAAGCCGTCGCGCACGATCTGCGCCGCCTCCTGGAAATTCGCATAGAAGGCATCCTCGAGCATGCCCGCCGCGCGCTCGGCATCCAGCGTTCTGGCGACGGCCGCCGTTTTCGCATGTTTGCCGGTATCGCTGCGCTGCGCGAACACGCGCAGGCTGCCGCCATGCCAGGGCGTCGTCTCGACGTCGAAGACGGAGAGACCGTTTGCCTCGAACACGCGCGTCACGGCCGTCAGCGACAGATAGGAATAGTGCTCGTGATAGGCCGTATCGAACTGCGCCTCGCGCACCATATTGAGCAGGTGCGGGAACTCGAAGGTGGCAACGCCGTTCGCCTTCAAGAGACGCGCGAAACCGGCGACGAAATCGTTGATGTCGGGCACATGGGCCAGCACGTTGTTGGCCGCCATCAGATCGGCGGAACGCCCCTGTGCCACCAGTTTATCGGCGAGGTCGGCACCAAAGAATGCCTCGACGATGTCGATGCCCTTTTGCCGGGCAGCCGCTGCAGTACTTGCGGTCGGCTCGATGCCGAGACAGCCAAGGCCGCGCTGCTTGGCATATTGCAGCAGATAGCCATCATTGGCCGCGACTTCGACGACATGCGACGCCTCAGTCAGGCCGAAACGGGCCTGCATAACGGCGACATACTGCTTGGCATGAGCCAGCCAGGAGGTCGAGAAGGAACTGAAATAGGCGTAGCGCGACGAGAAGAACGTCTCACGATCGGCGAAGTCTTCCGTCTGCACCAGCCGGCATTCCCGGCAGCAGCGGATCACCAGCGGATACCAGAGTTCCGGCATATGGCTTCTGGCAAGATCGACATAGGAATTCGACGGCGGCGCGGTGCCGAGATCGAGGAATGGCACCATATGCGTCGACCCGCAGTGACGGCAGCTCATGCAGCAACTCCGCGATAGTCCGGCGACAGCCAGGGATGCGCTGCATCGCGCGGCGATAGATTGATAACCTGCAGCGGCCAGTCGATGCCAAGCGCCGGGTCTTGCGGGTTGAGCCCGCCTTCCGCCGCGGCGATGTGGGGATGCGAATGGGCATAGATCATCCGGACTTCATCGCTCAGCGCCTGGAAACCATGGGCGAACCCTTGGGGAATGAGCAGCGAACAGGCGTTGGCTTCGGAAAGCTCGACGGCGAAATGCTGCAGAAAGGTCGGCGAATCCTCGCGGATATCGACGGCGACATCGAGGATGCGGCCGCGCGTGCAGGTCACCAGCTTGATTTCCGCATGCGGGGGGCACTGGAAATGCATGCCGCGCACCGTTCCCTTGAAAGTCGTGCCGGTCTCGTTGAGCTGCGCAACGCGGCCCTGCCAACCGAAAGCCGCAAGATCGTCCTCGCAGAACAGCCGCGAGAGAAACCCGCGCTCGTCCGCCATCTTCCTGCGGGTCAGAACCAGCAGCCCGTCAAGAGGCGTTGTGACCGCCTCGAACCGCCCGCTCATCCCGCCGCCCTCAAAGGCTCGTCTCCAACAGCCAAGCCGGCGAAATCGCGGATGTCGGCAAGGCAGAGTTCAAGCGCCGCCCGGCCATCGCCTTGCGCGCGGTACCATTCCATCGTCCGCTTGACCGTTTCAGCCAGCCGCCAGCGCGGCTGGTAGCCGAGTTCGGCGCGCGCCTTGGCACTGTCGAGGACCAGATAACCTGCCTCGTGCGGACCGTCCGTCCCGTCGCCGAGCATCGTTGCGCCGCCACCGAAATGGCGCTCCGCCATCTTCAGGACCGCGCCGACCGAGGCGGCTTCACCGTGATCCGGGCCGAAATTAAAGCTCTCGACACCCTCAGGCGCCTGCCACAGCCGTTCTGCGAGGCCCATGTAACCGCCGAGCGGTTCAAGCACATGCTGCCAGGGCCGCACCGCCCGCGGACGGCGCACCTGCAATGTCTCGCCGCTTTGCCATGCCCTGACCGCATCGGGAATCAGCCGGTCCTCTGCCCAGTCGCCGCCGCCAATGACGTTGCCTGCGCGCGCCGTGGCAAGGCCGACCCTGCGGCTTGAGAAGAAGGATGCCCGATAGCTTGCCGCGACGATCTCGGCCGCTGCCTTGCTGGCGCTATAGGGATCGTGGCCGCCGAGCGGATCGCTCTCCATGAAGGCAAGCCCCGTCTCGGCATTGTGGTAGACCTTGTCGGTGGTCACGACCACGATCGAGCGCACATCCTCCGACAGGCGCAAGGCGTCGAGCAGATTGACCGTGCCGAGCACGTTGACGTGATAGGTTTCCGCCGGATTGCGATAACCGGCCCTGACCAGCGCCTGTGCTGCGAGATGAAAGACGATCTGCGGCTTTGTCTTCAGAACATGATGGGTGACGGCGTCGCGATCACGGATATCGATGATGCCGGGCCCATCCATCTCACCCCCGAGCAGCAGGTGCAGCGAGGGTTCCGTCGTCGGCGCCAGCGACAGGCCGGTGACATCAGCCCCGAGTTCACGCAGCCAAAGCGTCAGCCAACTACCTTTGAAGCCGGTATGCCCGGTAACCAGTACGCGCTTTCCGCGCCAGAATTCGTTCCTCATCGGCATCACCACGTCTTCCACGGCGGGGCGCCGCTCTGCCACAGGCTTTCAAGATGGTTTTTGTCGCGCAGCGTATCCATCGGCTGCCAGAAGCCTTCATGGAAATAGGCCTGCAACTCGCCGTCCTTGGCCAGTCCCATCAGGGGTTCCCCCTCCCAGCTTGAGTGATCCGCTTCGATCCGCTCGATGCAGCGGGGCGAAAGAACGAAGAAACCGCCGTTGATGAAACCGCCCTCGCCTTCCGGTTTTTCGACGAAGCCCTGGACCTCGGTGCCGTCCAGCTGCAGCGCGCCATAGCGCGCCGGCGGCCGCACGGCCGTCACCGTCGCCTGCTTGCCGTGGCTTTTGTGAAAGGCGATCGTCTTGCTGATATCGACGTTGCTGACGCCATCGCCGTAGGTAAAGCAGAAGGCTTCCTCGTCCTTGAGATAGGAGGCAACGCGCTTGAGGCGTCCGCCCGTCATCGAGTTCTCGCCCGTATCAATCAGCGTCACGCGCCAGTTCTCGGCGCTCTGGCGATGGAACTCGATACTGTTCTGCGACAGGTCGAAAGTAATGTCCGACATGTGCAGGCCATAATTGGCGAAGTATTCCTTGATCATGTAGCCCTTGAAGCCGCAGCAGATGATGAAATCGCGTACGCCGTGGGCATAGTAGAGCTTCATGATGTGCCAGAGGATCGGACGGCCGCCGATCTCGATCATCGGCTTCGGCCGCAGATGCGTTTCCTCGGCAATGCGCGATCCCAGACCGCCAGCAAGAATGACCGCTTTCATCGGCTCCTCCGGCTGGGCGCGAAAGCAGTCGCCGGCAGCGCCATGACTTGGCGGAGGGAAAACGGCTCTGCTGCGGGCCGGGTTCGCATAGTTTCCAGCCCGTGCGCCGCCTTCGACGGCACAGCCGATCGCCTTGCCGTCATACGGATTCTAAGGCAGGGAAATTCCATGGTGCTCCGGGTCCAGTCAGTCTTTGCTGACAAGCACCCTAGAAGCTGAAACTGTCGTCAAACTGGAGAGGCCGCGCGGATGCCGGCCCCGCTACCTTGCGGGCCAATGCCGGGCCAAAAAGACATCAGCCCATCGGATTTCAGTAGGCGTTCTTCCGCGTCAGGTGCTGTTCCCAATCGAGCGCACTGCGGATGATGCCGCTCAGATCATCGTACTGCGGAACCCATCCGAGCTCCTGCCTGGCGAGCGCCGGATTGGCGACGATCATCGCAGGATCCCCCGCCCGGCGCTCAGCGAAGGTGACCGGAAAGTCGCTCCCATGCACCTTGCGCACGGCATCCAGGACTTCGAGCACCGAGAAGCCATGGCCATAGCCGCAATTGGCGGCGAGCGAACCGCCGCCGGCGCGCATGCGCTGCAACGCCTTCAGATGCGCCTGCACCAGATCCCAGACATGGATGTAGTCGCGAACACAGGTTCCGTCCGGCGTCGGATAGTCGGTGCCGAAGACGCTCATCGATTGGCGCTTGCCCAGCGCCGTGGCACAGGCGACCTTGATCAGATGCGTCGCCAAAGCCGAGGACTGGCCGCTTCGTCCCTTCGGATCGGCTCCCGCGACATTGAAATAGCGCAGCGCCGTATAGGTGAAGTCATGCGCATTGGCCGTATCGCGCAGCATGATCTCGGTCATCAGCTTCGATGAGCCGTAGGGCGATTCCGGCTTGAGATTGACGCTCTCGGTAACCGGTTCCAGAACCTCCGGCGTGCCGTAAACCGCGGCCGTCGAGGAAAACACGAAATAGGGGATACCGGCCTCGACGGCGCTGGCAATCAGGCTGCGCGACTTCACCGTATTGTTCTCGTAGTAGCCGAGCGGATCGGCGACCGATTCCGGCACGACGATCGAACCGGCGAAATGGATGATGGAATCGATCTCGTTTTCCGAGAATATCTGCCGCATCAGGACGGTGTCGGCGATATCGCCTTCGTAGAAGCGCGCTTCGGGCGCGATCGCCCAGCGAAACCCGGTGGAAAGACGATCGATGACGACGACCTGTTCACCGGCATCGAGCAGCGCCCAGACCATGTGGCTGCCGATATAACCGCCACCACCCGTTACCAAAACCGCCATCCGTGTACTCCCACACTGTTGAATTCAGCGGGATATGACCCGTTCACGGCGCGATACACAAGGATTTTGTGCAGTGCCGAACGGTCAAATATCACTCAAGAGGCGATATAGCCGGCCAACCGCGCCGCAGCCGTCGCGATCTGGCCGGGGTCGCGCAGGAAACAGGCGCGCATGAACAGGGCCCCACCCTCGCCGAATGCCGTGCCCGGTGCAAGGCCGACACCCGTCTTGTCGACGATGTCGAGCGCGGTGCGGCGGGCATCGGTGACCCCATCGATTTTCAGGAAGGCATAGATCGCGCCATCCGGCTTCAAGGTCTGGACGCGATTGGTCGCGATCAGCGCGTCGCACAGCAAATCGCGCGAGCGGGCCGCCTTGGCGATGTTTTCGGCAATGAAGTCATCGCCCCGGTCGAGTGCGGCGACGGCACCCGCCTGCATGAACTGGGCTACGCCGGATGTGGAATACTGGATAAGGTTTTCCAGCACCTGGCCGATTTCCGCCGGCGCAACGATCCAGCCGACGCGCCAGCCGGTCATCGACCAGTTCTTGGAGAAGGAATTGACGAAGAGAATGCGGTCGCTGTCTTCGATGATGTCGAGGAAGGACGGCGCCCTGCCGCCATTGAAATAATAGAGCGCATAGATTTCGTCCGCGATGATCCAGAGACCATTCCGGCGCGCCAGATCAAGAATTGCTCTCAGATCGTCATGCGATGCGGTCCAGCCGGTTGGATTGGACGGCGTGTTGACGAACAGTGCCCGTGTTTTCGGCGTGATCGCATCTTCGAGCTTGGCGATGTCGAGCTGCCATTTGCCGTGTTCGAAGTTGAGCGGAACCGCAATCGCCCGGGCGCCGGAAAGCTCCGCACTTGCCGCGAAATTCGGCCAGGCAGGCGAGAGGAAGACCACATCGTCGCCGGGCGAGGTAACGGCCTCGATCGCAAGCTTGATGGCCTGCATGCCCGACCCCGTCACATAGAAATTGTCCGGCGCAAGCGTCTTCTGGAAATGGCGCTGATAGTAGCGCACCAGCGCCTCACGCAGCGGCGGGATGCCGCGCTGCCAGGTGTAGAAGGTCTCGCCGGCCATCAGCGAATCCTGCGTCGCCTGGGCGATGAAGTCCGGAGTCGGCAGATCTCCCTCGCCAACCCAGAGCGGGATAAGCCCTTCGCGCCCGCGCGCATAATTCACCAGCTCGACGATGCCGCTTTCGGGTGCTGCGAGCGATCGGGGGCTGAGGCTGGCGAGAATGGTCATCGGCGGGCTCCTGTTTTCCCGCCGCTTCTAGCGGTTTTTCAGATCACGATCACGCGATATTCGCTGACGAATCTATCGATTCTGGTGATGTGTCGCCTCACGCTCGCTGCTTCAGCAAATCTCGGATTTCCGTCAACAGCTGCACATCGACCGGTGGCGGCGCTGCGGGCTCCTCATTTTTCTGCTTTTCCAGTGTGGCGCGCATCGTGTTGACTGCCTTGACCAGCAGGAAGATGATCCAGGCGAGAATCAGGAAATTCAGCACCACTGTGAGAAAGTTGCCATAGGCGAAGACCGCGCCCTGCTCGCGGGCCGCGGCAAGCGAGGTGGCGGTCACGGTGCTCGAAAGCGGAATGAAAAAGTTGGAGAAATCAAGCCCGCCGGTGATGGCACCGATGATCGGCATGATGATGTCGTTAACCAGCGAGTTGACGATCAGGCTGAAAGCCCCACCGATGATAATACCGACGGCTAGGTCTATGACATTGCCCCTGGCGATAAACGCCTTGAACTCATTCAGCATTGCTCTCTCCTTACTTCCCTTGAAACCGGCTGGCTTTGCCTGTCCCTGCATTGCTGGCCAGCCGGGGCGATGCTACTTGAAATTACACCCAAGTAAATCGCGCCTCGAAAAAGGAAAGTGAAACCCACCGGTTTCACGCCGTCTGAAAAAACAGAAGTCCGTTCTTTGACTTAAGGTTTAGACGCACCTGATTTTCTTCCCCGCCGTCTTGTCCTATGCTGATGCGAGGACAAGGAGGAGGCATGCTTTCGGGCTCGATCATCTTCGCGGCCGCCTTCGCCTATCTGCTGCTTTTGTTTGCAGTGGCAAGTTACGGCGATCGCAAGGCGCGCAACGCGCCTGCCGGCAAGGGCAGGCCGCTCGTCTATGCCCTCAGCCTCGCGATCTACTGCACCTCATGGACCTATTTCGGCGGCGTCGGTCTCGCTGCCGAGCGCGGGCTGGAATTCACCGGCATCTATATCGGCCCGATCCTGATGTTCACCCTCGGCCTGCCGGTGATCCGCCGCATCATCGCGCTTGCCAAGTCCGAGCGGCTCACCTCCGTCGCCGACTTCGTCGCCGCGCGGTACGGCAAGAACCCGGTGGTTGCCGCCATCGTCGCGCTGATCTCGCTGATCGGCGCCATCCCCTACATCGCCCTGCAGCTGAAGGCCGTTTCCAGCTCGGTGTCGGCGATGGTCGATACCAGCGGCTATGGCATCGGCGCCGGCCAGAATTTTATCGACCTGCCGCTGCTCGTCACGCTGTTCCTCGCCTGTTTCGCCATCGTCTTCGGCACGCGGCATACGGATGCCACCGAACACCAGGATGGTCTCATCCTGGCGATTGCGATGGAATCGGTGGTGAAGCTCCTGGCGCTGCTGACCGCCGGCTTCTATGTCGTGTTCGTCCTGTTCGACGGGCCGAACGATCTCTGGGCCAAGGCGCTCGCCAACCACCAGGTGATGACCGCACTGCACTATCAGACGCCGCTGCCGCGCTGGATCCTGCTGGTCGTGCTTTCGGCCTTCGCCATCATCATGCTGCCGCGGCAGTTCCACGTCACCGTCGTCGAGAACCGCACGGAAAGGGACCTGCGCACTGCCGGCATCCTCTTCCCGGTCTATCTGGTCGCCATTAATCTCTTCGTGCTGCCGATCGCCATCGCCGGCATCCTGACCTTTGCCGGCGGCGGCGAGGCGGACCTCTATCTCCTGACACTGCCGCTCGCCGCCGACATGCCGGCGCTGACGCTGATCACTTTCATCGGCGGTTTTTCCGCTGCCACCGCGATGGTCATCGTCGCCTCGGTGGCGCTGTCGATCATGATCTCCAACGACATCGTCATGCCGGTGTTCTTGAGGCGCAACCTGATGGGCCGCGGCAGCTCGCGGGATGTGACGGGCACCCTGCTCAACGTCCGGCGCACGGCAATCTTCGCGGTCCTGCTGCTTGGCTACGGCTATTACCGCTCCGCCGACATGAGCGCCGGCCTGGCATCCCTCGGTCTTCTCTCTTTCGCTGCCATTTCGCAGATGGCCCCGGCGCTCTTTGGCGGCCTCCTCTGGCGGCAGGCCAACGCCCGCGGCGCGATTGCCGGCATGACGGTCGGCTTCCTCGTCTGGGCGTACCTGCTCTTCCTGCCGAGCCTCGGCGGACCGGACAATTCGCAGGTCGCGGCCACCGTACTCGGCTTCCTCTTCCCCTTCACCGCGATCTTTTCCGGCCCTGCCGCCGATCCGCTGGTCAATGCCTGCGCGCTCAGCCTGCTGGTCAACGGGGTCGCCTATGTCATCGGCTCGCTGACGCGTGCGCCAAAACCGCTGGAGCGGCTGCAAGCCGGCGTCTTCATCCGCCGCAAATCACGCTCGGAGAAAGCGTTTCGTGGCCGCAAGACCAAGATCACCGTGCTCGACCTGAAGACCACGATCGCCCGATATCTCGGCGACGAGCGCATGCAGCGTTCGTTCCAGACCTATGAGCGCCAATCCGGCCGCTGGCTGGAGGACCATCAGCCGGCCGACATGGCACTCGTTCATTTCTCCGAGCAACTTCTCGGCAGCGCTATCGGCTCCTCTTCCGCGCGGCTCGTGCTGTCGCTGGTACTGCAGCGCATGGACGACACGTCTTCCGACACCGCCTGGCTGCTCGATCAGGCATCGGAAGCGCTGCAGTACAATCAGGACATGCTGCAAACGGCGCTCTCACAGATGGACCAGGGAATTGCCGTCTTCGACAGTTCCAACAACCTGATCATCTGGAACCGCCGCTTCCGCCAATTGCTCGACCTGCCGGAAAGCGCCGGCCAGGTCGGCTTTCCGCTGGCCGAAATCGTTTCGATGCTGAGCAAGCGCGGCGATATCCGCAAGGAAGACGAAAAGGCGCTGGTCGCCAACTTCCTGACGCTCGACAAACCCTTCCTGCTCGAACTTTCCGGCGGCGAACGCATCATCGAAGTGCGCACCAATGCGATGCCCGACAAGGGCATCGTCACCACCTATACCGATATCACCCAACGTGTCGCCGCCGACATGGCGCTGAAGCAGGCGAACGAAACGCTGGAACTGCGCGTTGCCGAGCGCACCGGTGAACTCACCCGCGTCAACCGCGAGGTAGCCGAAGCCCGTGCGGCCGCGGAGGAGGCCAATATCGGCAAGACCCGCTTCTTCGCCGCCGCCGGCCATGACATCCTGCAACCCCTCAACGCCGCCCGGCTCTATTCATCGTCGCTGGTCGAGCGTCTGGGGGATTCTGAAAACAGAGTGCTCGTCCAGAACATCGATTCCTCGCTGGAATCGGTCGAATCCATCCTTGGCGCCGTGCTCGATATTTCCCGCCTGGACACGGGCGCGATGAAGCCACGCCTGCAAACCGTGCCGCTCAACGACCTCCTGCGCCGGATTGAAACCGACTTCGCCCCCGTCGCCCGCGCTGCCAATCTCAAGCTCACCGTCATGCCGACGTCGCTGTCGGTGCGCACCGACCCCAACCTCCTGCGCCGCCTCATCCAGAACCTCGTATCAAATGCCATCAAATATACGCCGAAAGGCAAGGTCCTGGTCGGCGTGCGCCGCGAGGGCGGCAACGCCGTCGTCCAGGTGCTCGATTCAGGCATCGGCATTCCTGCGTCGAAGTTTCGTACGGTCTTCAAGGAATTCGCCCGGCTCGACGAGGGCGCCAAGACGGCGTCCGGCCTCGGGCTCGGCCTGTCGATCGTCGACCGCATTTCCCGCGTCCTCAATCACGCCGTCGATCTGCAATCCAAGCCCGGCGCGGGCACGCGCTTCCGCGTGACCATGCCGATCGACCGCACCACCGCTAGTATCAAGACCGCCGCCACGGCAGCGGTTGGAACCGCCGAACCGCTCCATGGCCTGCGTGTCCTGTGCATCGACAACGAGGCGCAGATCGTCGAAGGCATGAAACTGTTGCTCGAGGGCTGGGGCTGCACGGTCACCACCGCGCTGTCGCTGGCTGCCTGGCAGGCCGATCCGACCAATCTCGCCCAGCATCCGGATGCCATCATCGCCGACTACCACCTCGACAAGGCAACCGGCATCGCCGCGATCCAGGCGATCCGCGACCATTTCGCGATTGCCATCCCTGCCCTCCTCGTTACCGCCGACCGCACTCCGGAAGTCCGTGCCGCCGCCGAACGAGATAGCGTGGCGCTGCAAAACAAGCCGGTTCGCCCGGCCTCGATGCGAGCCTGGCTGACGCAGCTTTCCGTATCGATGAAGGCGGCAGCGGAGTAGCTGGAAGAGATTGCCGAAGGGCAGCCCCGTTCAAGCCGCCACAGCCGCGATCTTCCCCAGCTGGATCACCGCCTGCGTGCGGCTATCGACGTTGAGCTTGAGCAAGATCGCCGAGACATGTGCCTTGATCGTCGCTTCGGAGACGCCCAGTTCGTAGGCGATCTGCTTGTTGAGCAGGCCTTCGGCGAGCATGCCAAGCACGCGCGATTGCTGCGGCGTCAGCGTCTGCAGCCGATGCAGGAGATCGGCCACCTCCGGCTCGTGCTCCATGCCGCGCTGGAAACCCGGCGGAGTGAAGATGTCGCCGGCCATGACCGTTTCGATGCCATGGCGGATTTCATCGATGCCGGCGGATTTCGACAGGAAGCCGCAGGCCCCCAGTTCAAGCGCACGCTGGATCGTCGCCGGATCGTCATGGGCGGAGACGATCATCACCGGCAGGCTCTGGAATTCGGCGCGAAGGGCGATCAGGCCCGACAGGCCGCTGACACCCGGCATGGTGAGATCGAGCAGCATCAGGTCGGCGGAGACGTTGTCGATCGCCGCCTGCCGCGCCGCGGTGAAATCCCCGGCCTCGATGATGGTCGGATTGCCGGCCATGCCGGACAGCGCCTGGCGCATGGCGCCGCGAAACAGCGGGTGATCGTCCGCAATGATGATGGTCAAGCCTGACGTCATGACGCTCCCTCCCAAGAGCTCCGCGCGGTGGCCAAATCCTCCCATTCGCCGCCGCGGCGCATGCATCGTCCGGGATCCGGTCAGGTCTTCTGAGGCACGCTCTCGGTGTCGTCGGACTCGCGTTCCAGATCCTTCACAATTCCCATGAAACTGCGCATCATTCTTTCCATGATGCTCATCGTCTGGTCAATCTCTTCCTTCGTCGGAAGCCGCGGTTTCAGTGAGGTTTGCCCCTCGCCGACCGCTTTTTCCAGGGTTTCGATGCGTTTGGCCAGGAGATCGAGCTCGAGCTCGAAGGCAGTGCGTTCGTCGGCCGCCATCCGGCAGACGAGATCGCCATCCTTTTCCTGACACAGCGACACCTCGCCCGTCTGCGTATCGAGCCGCGCAACGCCGGTGTCGGTCTTCTGCATCGCATAGCGCCCGGGCGCCGGCTCCTGGGCAAACGCGGCGATCGCTGCGAGGACCCCGCCCAGAGCCAGGACCGGCATCAGTAACCTGTTCATCGCAATCTCCCAATCAGCCGAAAATCCGGGATCGAACCCGCTTGCCGGTGGACTTTCGCACAGGATTGCGGCAATCCCGCAAAACACAGTGTCCAATCTCCAGGAAACGGCGGCATGAGCAGCATTATCTACAAAATCGTCCCGGCGACTCTATGGCAGGATGCGCTCAACAGCGGAGAATTCAAGGGGGCATCGATCGACCTGACGGATGGCTACATTCATTTGTCGACGGCCGAGCAGGCACCGGGAACCGCTGCCCGCTATTTTGCCGGACAGCAAGGCCTTCTGCTTGTTGCCATCGATGCCGAAAAGCTCGGCGACAAGCTGGTCTATGAGCCCTCGCCCAGCGGTACATTGTTTCCGCATCTCTACGCCACGCTGTCCTTCGATGCGGTCCTCTGGGCAAAGCCGCTGCCGCTCGGTGCTGACGGCGCCCATCTCTTTCCGGAGCTTGACCGATGATCGATGCCTTCCAGTCGCTCGCCCGCCGCGGCCTCTTCCTGCTTGATCCGGAAGCGGCCCACGGGCTTTCGGTCAAGGCGCTGAAAACCGGCCTCGTGCCCGCCTGCGCAGCACCCGCCGATCCGCGGCTGACGCAGACCGTCGCCGGCCTCACCTTCGCCAATCCGCTCGGCATGGCGGCCGGTTACGACAAGAATGCCGAAGTTCCGGAGGCACTGCTCAGGCTCGGTTTCGGTTTCACCGAGATCGGCACCGTGACGCCGAAGCCGCAGGCCGGTAACGACAAGCCGCGCATCTTCCGTCTGGTCGAGGACGAGGCGGTCATCAATCGTCTCGGCTTCAACAATGAAGGTCATCAGGCAGCGCTGACCCGGCTTCGTGGCTGCTCTCGCGATGCGATGATCGGCGTCAACATCGGCGCCAACAAGGACAGTGCCGACCGCATCGCCGATTACGTCGCCGGCATTCGCGCCTTCTACGGCGTCGCCCGCTATTTCACCGCCAATATCTCTTCCCCCAACACGCCCGGCCTGCGCGACCTGCAGGCACGCGAAAGCCTGGCGGCACTTCTGTCGGCCGTGCTCGCCGCCCGCGACGAGGAGGCCGCAAAAACGGGAAGACGCCTGCCAGTGTTCCTCAAGATCGCGCCGGATCTCACCGAGGAAGCCATGGACGACATTGCGGAAGAAGCGCTGTCGCACGCTCTCGACGGGCTGATCGTCTCCAACACGACGCTGGCGCGCGACGGCCTCAGGGACCAGGACCAGGCCAAGCAAAGCGGCGGTCTTTCCGGCAAGCCGCTGTTTGAAAAATCCACCGTCGTGCTTGCCAAGATGCGCAAGCGCGTCGGACCCGCCCTGCCGATCATCGGCGTTGGCGGCGTCTCCTCGGCGGAAACGGCGGCGGAAAAAATCCGCGCTGGCGCCAACCTCGTCCAACTCTATTCCTGCATGGTCTATGAAGGCCCTTCACTCCCGGGCAGGATCGTCCGCGGCCTGTCAAACCTCTGCGACCGCGAAAAGCTCTCGTCGATCGCTGATATCCGTGGCAGCCGGACGGATCATTGGGCGGCCAGGAACGTCTGAGCCGTGCGGCGTGGCACCAGCGCCATCAGGAAAAGGCCGCGAAACAGCAGGAACAGGTTGAGCGACGCCCAGAGCCCGTGATTGCCGAAGACCGGCACCAGCAGCCAGAGGGCAACGACATAACCCGCGAAGGCGGCAAGCATCATGTTGCGCATGTCCCGCGACCAGGTGGCGCCGATGAAGACGCCGTCCATCAGGAACGCCAGCGCCCCGGTCATCGCCGTGATCGCCGCCCACGGCAGATAGACATAGGCTTCCGCCCGCACATCTTCCGCAGTCGTCAACAGATCGACCAGGCTGTCGCCGAAAATCAAAAAGGCGATGGTGGTGAATCCGGCGAGCGCGAGCGACCAGATCGCCGTCATCCTCAGCGCCCTGTCGAAGGCCGGCCGGAAGCGGGCGCCGATCGCGCGGCCCGTCAGCTGCTCGGCGGCATTGGCAAGCCCGTCGAGATAATAGCCGGCGACAAGGAAGATCGTCATCAGCACGGCATTGGCCGCCAGCGTCAACGGACCAAGGGCCGTACCGATGCGCGTCATCAGGGCAAATGCGCCGAGAAGCACGAAGGAGCGGATCATGATGTCGCGGTTGAGCCCGAACAGCGGCTTCAGGCGTTCGCGGGCAACGACTGAGGCCCAGCTCGGCGAAACCGTGCGGTCGAAGCGGCCATAAACGACCGCGAATCCGACGATCGCACCGACCACTTCGCCCGTGACCGTCGCCAGCGCCACGCCCATCACGCCCCAGCCGAGATAAAGCCCGAGAAAGACGCACAAGACAATGTTGATGCCGTTGATCAGCGTCTGCAGCATCAGCCCCGTCGTCCCCTGCCCGCGCCCGAGCACGTAGCCGAGGATCGTGTAGTTGGCGAGCGCCGCCGGACCGGAAAGGATGCGGCAGAGGAAATAGGTGCTGGTCACCGCCGCCACCTCCGGCCCCGGCGCCATCAGCCAGAGCCCGGCCGCCAGGAGCAGCGGCGATAACAGGACGATGGCGGTGCCGCACACGAGAGCGATGATCAGGGAACGCCAGAAAACCGCCTGCTCTTCCGCCCTATCGCCGCGCCCGAAAGCCTGGGCAACAAGGCCGGTTGTGGCGGCGCGCAGGAAATTGAAGGTGGTGAACAAAAGGTCGAAGAGGATGGCACCGACCGCCAGACCGGCAAGCAGCGTCGCCTGGCCCATATGTCCGACGACGGCCGTATCGACCAGCCCGAGCAGCGGCGTCGTCAGGAAGCCGAGCGTCATCGGCACCGCGATCGACAGGATCAGCCGGTTGGTGACCAGAAAGGGACCTGCCCCTTGGCTGTTTTCGCTGTCGGTCGTATGCGCTGCCGTCATGCTTTGTCCTCAAGACCAGCCGCGAAACCCAAGATCAGATCAGGCGGTCGAAAGCACCATGGCCCAATAGGGCTGGTTTCCTGAAGTGGGATTCCGCATCACCGCGACGCCCAGGCCGCTGTAGTTCGGCCCCAGCATGTTTTCCAGATGCTTGGGCGAATGGTACCAGGCGGCATAGGCCTTTTCGGCGCTGTCCTGGCCCATGGCGATGTTTTCGGCCGCCGGCAGGGCAACACCCTGTCCTTTCATGCGATCGAGGAAGCTGTCGCCCACACCGATCAGATGCGCCATCTTGCCGGCCTTGGCCATGCGGTCCGCCTGCGACAAGGCCGCCCGTGCGGCCGCCGGGTCGCGTGCGAGCGGTTTGAGGCCCTTCTGTTTTCTAAGGTCGTTGACATAACCGAGCGTCGTATCCGTCTGGTCGCTGCCATTGCCGCTTGGGGCCACCTTGGGCGTACCGCAACCGGCGAGAAAGCCGAGCGAAAGAAAAGCTCCAGATCGCAGAAGAGTGCGCCGGGAGGCGAGGAAGTTCTGATCGTGCATGTTACCGCCGGTAGTTCAAAATGCGCAGGATGATGAAGACCGGAATGACCACCGCCGCACCGAGCAGCAGGTAGTCTCCGAGGCGGCCGAGCGCCGCGAAGCCGGAATGCCAAAGGTCTAGAATGAAGTCTCGGACCGTGTAGAGTATGCCATAGGGCGTCCAGCCGAACACCGCCATGACGAAGCCGACGATGACCGACACCACCAAAAGCTTGACGATCACCCGGCCCGGCGAATCGCCCAGAAACTTGTTCACTCCATCGGCCATGGCCCATGATTCTCCTGTTTTGCCTGACATAAGCTGCCAAGGAGCCGCTCGCAAGCCGTGAAGATTGGCGATACCCCTTGCCGAGCCAATCGCCGCTTGCCATTTTTACCTGTGCACGCGACAAGCGGTCAAAGCCCAAGGGCACAATCGAGGCGCAGAAACAATGAACCTCAACCAGCTTTCCTCCGGCGACCTGATTGCCGACCGCCGCGCCGAATATGCGCATATGCTTGCCGAAAGCGACGACCACACCGGTGCCGCCGACCTGATGTCCCAGGCGCTGGAGCTTGTCCCCGATTGGGCGGCCGGCTGGTTCCGCCTCGCGGACTATCAGGAGAAATCCGGCCGCAAAGAGGCGGCGGTCGCAGCGCTGAAGAAAGTTCTCGAGCTCAACCCTGACGATATTTTCGGCGCCGGCCTGAAGCTTGCCCTCCTCGGCGGCGCTGAAACGCCGGAGCAGCCGTCCAGCCTCTATGTGGCGCAACTGTTCGACGACTATGCCGATCGCTTCGACAAGGCGCTGGTCGAGAAGCTCCATTACACCGTTCCGGAAAAGCTCGCCGCCCTGATTGCGGCCCAAGCGGGCAACCGGCGCTTCGCCCATGTCATCGATCTCGGCTGCGGCACCGGCTTGTTCGGCGAACGTATCCGCGACAAGGCGGATCACCTGGAAGGCTTCGATCTGTCGGCCAACATGCTGGCCAAGGCGGAAGACAAAGGCATCTACGACCAGCTTGCGCAGGCCGACCTTTCCCTGCCGCCGGAAAGCTGCGGCCTGTTTGCCAAGGGCAAGGCCGCCGAAAACCGTGCCAACCTCGTCAGCGCTGCCGACGTGCTGATGTATCTCGGCAATCTCGACAGCGTTTTCGTCATCGCATCAAAGCTGCTTGCCGATGACGGCCTGTTTGCCTTTTCCGTCGAGGACGGCGGCGACGAAGGCGACTTCGTCCTGCGCGAATCCCTGCGCTACGCGCATTCTGAGCGTTACATCCGGCAGCTCTGCAAGCGCTTTGGGCTCGACATACTTGACATTCACAAAACCACGATTCGCAATGATGGCGGAAAACCCGTCTCCGGCATTCTTTTCCTTGCGAGAAAATCGGCCTGAACGAACTTTTCTTGCTTAGTGTAATTAGGTCAGCATTGCTTACATATTCTGCTTGATTGAAACCGCAGGAATCGCGATAATTGCTGCATTGCACACTGGCGCTGCTGTCGAACAAACGCTGCGTGGTCATTCATTCCAATCGCCGCCCGTCCGGCTTCTGCGCGGGCACACATCCTTGCAGCGCTCGGAGATCGCGCCATGAGCCTTATCAATGCGCTTGGCTTCTGGAACACCAACGCAACACGCCACACACCGATCGAGGACGTGCAGGGCATCTTCTCCGGCAGCCTTGTGGCAGCACTTGGTCTCTATGTGCTTGCCAGCGCCGGGCTTCTGACGGGCAGCACCGCCGGGGTCGCCTTCCTCCTGCACTATGCGCTGGGCATCAATTTCGGTCTCGCCTTTTTCGTGCTCAACCTGCCGTTCTTCTATCTCTCGTGGAAGCGCCTCGGCATGGCCTTCACGCTGAAGACCTTCATCGCCATCGGCATCACCTCGCTGCTCACCAATGTCCAGAGCCAGGTGCTGCAGATCGCCAGCATCCACCCGGCCTGGGCAGCCCTTCTCGGCGGCCTGTTGCTGGGCTACGGCGTGCTGGCGCTCTACCGCCATCGCGCCAGCCTCGGCGGCGTCGGCATTCTCGGCGTCTATCTGCAGGAACGGTTCGGCATCCGCGCTGGTCTCGTCCAGCTTGCCATCGATCTTTGCGTGCTGGCCGCCGCCTTCTTCGTCACCCCGCCGCCGGTCGTCATCTATTCGGTACTCGGCGCCGTCGTGCTCAACCTGTTCCTGACCATCAACCACCGCGCCGACCGTTATATCGCGCTTTGACGACTGGCCCGTTGGGATAGGTTGGACCGGAAGCGTGCGCCTCCGGTCCGGGTGGGATAGTTCGAGCCGGTCTAAGCCGCCTCCCTCTTTCCGTACGGGTCAAACCGCCCGTAGAACGTCTCGCCCTTGGCCGCCATGTCCTTGAGCAGCGGCGTCGGTTGGAAATGCTCGCCGTAGCTTTCCGCCAGCTTTTCGCACAGCGCCACAAAGGCCTTCACGCCCATGCCGTCGATATAGCTCAGCGTGCCGCCGGTATAGGGGGCGAAGCCGAAGCCGAGGATTGAGCCGACATCGGCTTCGCGGGGGTCGGTAACGATGCCTTCCTCCATGGTGCGGGCGGCTTCGAGCGCGATGGTCACGAGGAAACGCTGCTTGATGGTCAAGACGTCGAAGTCTTCGGCGGGCTTCGAGGGGTAGAGATCCTTCAGGCCCGGCCACAGGAATTTTTTCGCGGGCTTGGCGGGATATTCGTAGAAGCCCTTGCCGTTCTTGCGGCCACGACGGTCGAGATCGTCGACCAGCTTGTTGATCAGTGCCATGTGGCGGGGATCGACGGCCTCTTCGCCGAGGTCGGCGACGGTGGCCTTGAGGATCTTCTGGGAAAGGTCGATCGCCACCTCGTCGTTGAGCGACAACGGGCCGACCGGCATTCCGGCCATCTTGGCGGCGTTCTCGATCATTGCCGCCGGCACGCCTTCGATCAGCATGTCATAGGCTTCGTGGATGTAGCGGAAGACGCAGCGGTTGACGTAGAAGCCGCGCGTGTCGTTGACGACGATCGGCGTCTTCTTGATCGCGGCGACGAAATCAAGCGCTGTGGCAAGCGCCTTGTCGCCGGTTTCCTTGCCGAGGATGACTTCCGTCAACATCATCTTCTCGACCGGCGAGAAGAAGTGGATGCCAATGAACTGGGCCGGGCGCTTCGAATTCTTCGCAAGGCCGGTGATCGGCAGGGTCGAGGTGTTGGAGGCGAAGATGGCATCCTCGGCAAGCACCGCCTCGACCTTCTCGATGACGTCCTTCTTCACCTGGCGGTCCTCGAAAACAGCCTCGACGACGAGCTTGACGTCCTTCAGGTCGTTATAGTCGGCAGACGGAGTGATGCGGGCAAGAAGGGCGGTTGCCTCGTCCTGCGTCAGCCGTCCCTTACCGATCGAATCCTTCACCAGGCCTTCCGAATGGGCCTTGCCCTTCTCTGCGGCCTCCATGTCGCGGTCGATCAGAGTGACTTCGATGCCGGCGGCGGCAGCGACATAGGCGATGGAGGCGCCCATAAAGCCGGCGCCAACGACGCCGATCTGCTTCAGCTCGGATTTAGGGATGCCGGCCGGACGGCGGGCTCCCTTGCCGAGCTCCTGCATCGAGATGAACAGCGAACGGATCATCGAGAAGGCTTCGGTGGTCTGCAGGATCTCGGTGAAATAGCGCTGCTCGATCTTCAGGCCGGTATCGAAGGGAACCTGCAAGCCCTCATAGACGCATTTGAGGATCGCAAGGCCGCCCGGATAGTTGCCGGCGGTCTCGCGGCGCAGAATGGCGGAGGCAGCCGGCCAGAGCTGGGCTGCGGCCGGCGTCCATATGCCGCCGCCGGGAACCTTGTAGCCCTTCTCGTCCCAGGGCTGGACGGGCTTCAGGCCGTTCTTGATCATCGCCTTTGCCGCATTGATCAGCTCGGCCGGCTCGGCGATCTCGTGGATCAGGCCCATGGCCTTGGCACGCTGCGGCGTGAGCGAGGAGCCGGTGGTCATCATCTGCAGGGCGTCCTGGGCGTTGGTCAGGCGGGGAACGCGCTGCGTGCCGCCGGCGCCGGGGAAGATGCCGACCTTGACCTCAGGCAGGGCGATCTTGACGGATTTCGAATTGGCGGCGACGCGGCCGTGGCAAGACAATGACAATTCAAATGCGCCGCCCATGCAGGTGCCGTTGATGGCCGAGACCCAGGGCTTGCCGGAGGTTTCAAGCTTGCGGAACAGGCCCGTCATCTGGCCGGTCAGGTGGAACAGTTTTTGCGCCGCGTTTTCCGGATCGAGCTTTTTCTGTTCCTGCTGGAAGGTGAACATGCCCTTGATCATCGACAGGTCGGCACCGCCGGAGAAGGTGGACTTTCCGGAGGTGAAGACGACGCCCTTGACGGCTTCGTCGGCGACGGTCTGGTCGACGATGGCGTCGAGTTCCTTCATGACCTCGGCCGTGAAGACGTTCATCGACTTGTCGGGCATGTTCCAGGTGACGAGCGCGATGCCGTCGGCGTCGGTTTCAATGGTGAAATTGGTGTAGCTCATGATGGGATTCCTCTTCCCTGAAATTCGTTCATAGTCAAAAGATGCCAAGCGCCAAGCAAAACCCGCCAACAACGAGAATGAGGACCACCCACAGAACGCGGTTTTGCGCGCGCAAGCGGCGGACATGTTCGTCCGTCCCGATCCGGGTGGAAGCCTCGTAGTCCGCCTTCATGTCCCTCTCCAGGTGGTGATGGGCGAACTCCTCCTCGATTTCGTGGTTCAGATCCTCGTAGACCTCGCGCCTCGGCATGTCTTTTGTTCCTAGACCCGCTCGATGATCGTCGCGGTGCCCATGCCGGCGCCGATGCAAAGCGTGACAAGCGCGGTCTCGAGGCCGCGGCGCTCCAGTTCGTCGAGCACGGTGCCGAGGATCATCGCGCCGGTGGCGCCGAGTGGATGGCCCATGGCGATGGCGCCGCCATTGACGTTGATCTTGTCATGCGGGATGTCGAAAGCCTGCATGTAGCGCAGCACGACGGCGGCGAAGGCCTCGTTGAGCTCGAACAGGTCGATATCGGCGATGGTCATGCCGGCGCGCTTCAGCAGTTTCTCGGTGACATCGACCGGGCCGGTCAGCATCAGCGCCGGATCGGAGCCGATATTGGCAAAGGCCTTGATGCGGGCGCGGGGCTTGAGGCCCATGGATTCGCCACCGGCCTTCGAGCCGAGCAGCACGGCGGCTGAACCGTCGACGATGCCGGACGAATTGCCAGCGTGGTGCACGTAATTGATCTTCTCGATTTCCGGATGCGCCTGGATGGCAACGGCCTCGAAGCCGCCCATCTCGCCGGGCATCTGGAAGGAGGGGTTAAGCTGGGCGAGGTTCTGCATCGTCGTCGTCGGACGCATGTGCTCGTCCTTGGCGAGGATGGTGATGCCGTTCTGGTCGTTCACGGGGATGACCGACTTGTCGAAATAGCCGTTGTCCCAGGAATGGCCTGCGCGCTTCTGGCTCTCGACCGCATAGGCGTCGACGTCATCGCGGGAGAAGCCGTATTTGGTGGCGATCAGGTCGGCCGAGACGCCCTGCGGCATGAAATAGCCTGGGAAATTGACGGACGGGTCCATGTACCAGGCGCCGCCGGACATTCCCATGCCGACGCGCGACATGCTTTCCACGCCACCGGCGATGACGATGTCATCGGCGCCGTAGGCGATCTTGCCGGCTGCGAAATTGATGGCGTCGAGACCGGACGCGCAGAAGCGCGAAATCTGCATGCCCGGGGCCTTGTTGGAATAGCCGGCCTCGAAGGCGGCGGCCTTGGGGATCACGGCGCCGGCTTCGAACACCGGATCGACGCAGCCCATGATAATGTCATCGACGGTGGAGGTGTCCAGCCCGTTGCGATCGCGGATAGCCTGCAGCACTCGTGCCGCCAGACGCGGCGTCGGCACTTCGTGCAGTGCCCCATCCTTCTTGCCCCGTCCGCGCGGCGTGCGCACGTGGTCGTAAACGAAGACTTCGCTCATTGTATCATCTCCCTATGCGGCGATCATCAGACCGCGCGTCGTCTGTGTCAAATCGGTCGGGTTCCTCTTCTCCCCAGCGGGGAGAAGGTGGCCCGCAGGGCCGGCTGAGGGAGGCCAAGAACTCAGCATGCGCTGCAAGCCCCCCCTCATCGCCTCGTTATGCTCGGCACTTCTCCCTGGGGAAAAGAAGGTTTTTCTCAGAACGCGTCCGCGTCGAGCGCCATCAGCGTATCGGCGCCGGTTTCGATGCGGGCCTTGCGCAGTGCGGTTTCCGGCATGATGCGCTCCATGAAGAATTTGGCGGTGACGAGCTTGTTCTTCAGATAGGCTTCGCGGCCCGTGTCGCCGGCGGCGAGTTTTTCTTCCGCCGTCTTGGCGATCTTCGCCCACATGTAGCCGAGAACGACGAGGCCGAAGAGGTGCATGTAGTCGGTCGAGCCGGCGCCGGCATTGTCGGGCTTGGCCATGGCATTGCCCATGAACCACATGGTCGCCGCCTGCAGGTCGTTCAAGCCCTTCTTCAGGCCCTTGGTGTAGGTTACGAGCCTTTCGTCGGAGCGGTTTTCCTCACAGAAATCGCCAATTTCCTTGAACAGCGCGGAGATCGCCCGGCCGCCGTTCAGCGCCAGCTTGCGGCCGACGAGGTCGAGCGCCTGGATGCCGTTTGCGCCTTCGTAGATCATGGCGATGCGGGCATCGCGAACGTACTGGCTCATGCCGTGTTCTTCGATATAGCCGTGGCCGCCGAAGACCTGCTGGGCCATGACGGCGTGCTCGAAGCCCTTGTCGGTCAAGACGCCCTTGAGGATCGGCGTCATCAGGCCGAGGATGTCGTCGGAGGTCTGGCGATCCTTTTCGTTGTCGCTGCGATGGGCGATGTCGGATTGGAGCGCCGTCCAGAGCGTGAAGGCGCGGCCGGCCTCGTTGAAGGCCTTGATGGTCATCAGCACGCGGCGGATGTCGGGGTGGACGATGATCGGGTCGGCCTTCTTCTCCGGGGCCTTGGCGCCCGACAGCGCGCGGCCCTGGAGGCGGTCGCGGGCATAGCCGGCGGCATTCTGGTAGGCGACTTCGGCGATCGACAGGCCCTGCATGCCCACACCAAGGCGGGCCTCGTTCATCATAACGAACATGGCGTTCAGGCCCTTGTTCTCCGCGCCGATGAGATAGCCGGTCGCCTCGTCATAGTTCATGACGCAGGTCGAATTGCCGTGAATGCCCATCTTGTGCTCGATCGCACCGCAGGAGACGCTGTTGCGACCACCAATGGAGCCGTCGGCTTCGACATGGAATTTCGGCACGATGAACAGAGAGATGCCCTTCACCCCCTCCGGCGCGCCCTCGATGCGGGCAAGCACGAGGTGGACGATGTTGTCGGCCATGTCATGTTCGCCGGCGGAGATGAAGATCTTCTGGCCGGAAATCTTGTAGGATCCATCACCCTGCGGCACAGCCTTGGTGCGCAGCATCCCGAGGTCGGTGCCGCAATGGGGCTCGGTGAGGTTCATCGTGCCGGTCCACTCGCCCGTCACCATCTTTGGCAGATAGGTCTGTTTCTGGTCTTCGGTGCCATGCACGAGGATCGCGGCGATCGCTCCCTGGGTCAGACCGGGATACATGGTGAGCGCCATGTTGGCCGAGGACATATATTCGCCGACTGCGGTGTGCAGCGTGTAGGGCAGGCCCTGGCCGCCGAATTCCTCCGGTACCGCAAGGCCAAGCCAGCCGCCCTCCCGGTAGTGGTCGAAAGCCTGCTTGAAGCCCTTGGGCGTCGTCACCGTCGCGTCGTCGTTGCGCTTGCAGCCTTCCTGGTCGCCGGAAAGGTTGACGGGAAACAGCACTTCCTCGGCGAGTTTTGCGGCTTCGCCGACGATCGCCTCGATCATGTCCGGCGTCGCGTCGGCAAAACCGGGAAGGTTGTTGTAGCGCTCGATGCCAAGGACGTCGTTTAGAATGAAAAGCGTGTCTTCTACCGGGGCCTTATAGCTGGGCATGTCTCGTGTTCCTCACCTGTAACCGTGTCGCGGGGCAAGCCTCTCCGGGGCGCGCGCACCATGTCATTTTCAGCATGCTACAAAACTTTGACGTTTGCGTAAACGTCAAAATTGATGAATGCGACAACTTTGCCACTCGAACCTGCCGGTGGCCGGAATCGGCATGTGTCGAAATCGCCCGTGCGGAAGCCTCCAGGGTCAGCATGCGCCGAAATCGTTAAAAAAATCCCAGCCCAGTTAACGGCTTATTTACTACGTTTGCCGAAAGTGGTGCTGAGGTGGTCAAAGCTGTAACAGTCGTGTCTTCGCGTCATTGCAGCCTTGTCCGAGTTCGGTGCCGGAGTATCCGAAGGCGGGGAAATGCCCTGCTAAGCCCCGGATTCCGATCAAGGCCGGTGAAAGAGGCGAAGAACGATGAACGGATCGCGATCAAATTTCCCACGTCCTGGCGCCCAGGCCCATGGCGACAGGTCATCCCTTGACGCGCTGAACCGCACGATCGAGGGGCTGGAAGCGCGAATCGAAGGCTTGATGGGAACCGCCGCGCGTGATCCGCGCAGCCGAGCTGATACTGCGCCGGCCCGTCACGACCCGATCGCGGAGATCATGCAACGCCAGCGCGCGCTGTCGGCAACCCGCGAGCGCGACATTCTCCGCGACCGCGGACCCCAAACGCGTGGTTATGACGACCGCCGTGAAGCCCAATCCCCGATCTCATCGGAACGCGACGTGCCGGTTTCGCCGCAATTCAGCGAAGGACTGCGCAGCGAGGAGTTTCGCCGCGAGCCATTGCGGAGCGAACCAAGGCGTTCGGAGCGCCAGGACACGCCGCGCCAGGAATTCCCCCGCCGGGAGCCGACGCGCAGCGAGCCACAGCGCCCGGATCCGGCCACCGCGGAGATTGCGCAGGCGCTGGTCGGCCTGCGCCAGGAATTGAAAAAGGACATCGCCGATGGGCTTTCGCGCGAAATGAATGCGCTGCGCGCCGAGATCCGTGGCATCGCCACCGATGTGGCGCAGGACCAGTCGATGGCGGGGGATATCCGCAGCGACCTGCAGAAGCTTTCCGACAGCATCAACCAGCTCGGCCGGCAGGCCTCCCCCTCGCAGGCCGACGCCCTCAAGGTCGAGTTCGACGAACTGCGCGCCATGATCGACGGCCTTGCCCGCGAAGACAGTGTGCGCCGCATGGAAAGCCGCTGGACCGGCGTCGAAGACCGGATGATTGCTTTCGATTCGAACCGCGACGATGAACTTGTGGCGCTCGCCTACCGGCTCGACGACATCAAGTCGCAGATCGGCGCGATGAACAGTGGTCCGGCGCTGCATGCGCTGGAGGACAAGCTGGTATCCGTGGCTCAGGCGATCGAGATGATCGGCCGTCATATGCAGCCGGACGACCGTCGCCTCGCCTCGCAGTTTGCCGATCTCGATGCGCGTCTCGATGAAATCAGCCGTGCCATCGTTGCAAGTGGCCGCACCGTCTCAGACAGTGCCGGCGTCAACCGCGTGGAAGGTCGTCTTGCCGACCTTTCTCGGCAGATCGACAGCCTGCAGCACCCATCCGACAACGGCATCGGGATCCGCATCGAGGCGCTGGCCGCACGCGTCGAGGAACTGGCGAACGAGGAAGCCGCAGTGCGCCTCGAAGAACGGCTCGATCAGCTGTCGCTGATGCTGGAGCGCTCGCAGAAGGTTTCGGCCCAGCCGGACCTGACGGGCTATCTCGCCGATATTTCCCGCAAGATCGACGCGCTCGACCAGGGTACCGTCAACGAAGCGCTCGCAGAGCGTCTCGACGATCTCGCCCGCCGCATCGACCAGTTGGACGCGTCCTCCGCGGGCTATGGCGGCGAAGACCGTTTCGCCCGGCTTGAAGGCCAGCTTTCGGATATCGCCATCCGCCTCGAGGAAACCCATGCGGCTCCCTACGACGACAGCGAGATCCTGCGCAGCCTGCAGGACCAGATCGCCAATCTGTCGAGCCTCGTCAGCCAGCCGCGGGACGTGTCCCCAGGGATCGCCCCTGCCGACTTCGAAGGCCGGATGAGTGCGCTCGAGGACTATCTGGCGACCAGCGACGAATACATCATCGAGGCCGCCCGCCAGGCGGCCGAGGCCGTCATGGAGGCCTATGCCAGGAACGGCGCCGCACACACGGCGTCGGGCGGAATGGACATGGCGGCAATCTCGGCGCTCGCCGACGATCTCAAGGTTCTCGAAGACATGAGCCGCTCGAGCGAGGAGCGCACCGCACGCACCTTCGACGCGCTGCACGAGACGCTTGTCCATATCGCCGAGAAGCTCGAACGGCTGGAAGAACGCGGGTTTGAACAACAAGACCCCCCTCGCGCCTTCGGGACGCGCGGGCAGGACAGCCAGCCGCACATGCCGAAGGCGGCGCAGCCGGTTTTCGCGACGGAGGACGAGCCTTTCACCGAGGCGGACTTTGGCCACCGGTACGAGGAGCTGAAGCGCGACATGCACGGGCTCGCCGCGGAAGCCGAGCCGGCGACCCTCTCGCGTGAGGAGGTCGAGGAAGCCGTTCAGATCGTTGCGGAACAGGCAAGCGTACACCAGGATGACGTGAAGGCGGCGGCACCGGCGGCAAAGACCGGCCTTCTCGCCGGGCTGACCAGGCGGTTTGCCGGCAAGCGCAGAGAACCGGCGCGCCCGGCGGAACGCCAGATGGTCGACCCGACGCCGTCGATCGACGCCGCAGAGGTGATCGAGCCGGACGTGGCCAATCAATTGCTGGAGCCCGGTTCCGGCGTGCCGGATGTCCGGAAGATCCTTGAGCGCGTGCGGGCCGGGCAGGCCGGCCGCAATGAGCAGACGGGCGAAGTGGACAAGTCGGATTTCATCGCCGCCGCGCGCCGCGCAGCCCAGCTCGCCGCCGAAGAGGCCGAGACCCTGAACCGCGGCAAGAGCGGGGCTGCCGCCTCGCCCATCGGCGGCACCCTTTCCCGTCATCGCCGCCCCATCCTGATGGCTGTCGGCGCCGTGCTCCTGGCGATCATGTCCTATCCGCTGGTCAACACGTTGATCAGCGGCGACGGGGCACCGGTCGAGACACCGGTTGCCACCATCGAGCAGCCGGCAACGAGCGAGCAGACAGACACCGCCAGTCTGGCGACGGTACCCCACGTGAGCGAGACCGGCATGTCCAGCGCCGACGGCGATGCCCTGCCGTTGGACACGCTGCAGCCGCAGACCGGCAAGAACACGACCGCACAACCGACGGTAACCGAGCCGCAGATGGCGGAGCCGGATACCGCCACACCGCAGACCACCCTGCCGGAGACGAAGCTGCCAGACGCCATGCAGGCAAAGCCGGAGGCTGCCCTGGCTTCGCAGATGCCTACTATTTCCGCAGATACGGCGACGTCCGCGGGGGCGACCACCGCAAAGGTCGAGGCTGCCAAGGCTGAAACGTCGACGCCACCAGCCGGCACGGCGATCGTCGTTCCCGTCGAGGTCAAGCCGGAGGCGCTCGCCGAAGCCGCCAGCAAGGGCGATCCGCTGGCGCTCTTCGAGGTTGGCGCTGTCTATACCGAGGGGCGCGGCGTCAAGATCGACCTGGCCGAGGCTGCGAAGTGGTACCAGCGCGCCGCCGACGCTGGTGTGGTTCCGGCCGAATACCGGCTGGCAAGCCTCTACGAAAAGGGCACCGGCGTTGCCCGGGACCTGACAAAGGCACGCACGCTCTACCAGCGGGCCGCCGAAAAAGGCAATGCCAGCGCCATGCACAATCTGGCGGTCATGCTGGCGAGCAGCGGCGATGCGGCTCCGGATTTTGCAGGCGCCGGAAAATGGTTCGCCATGGCGGCCGATCGGGGCATCCGCGACAGCCAGTTCAACCTGGCCATCCTCTATGCACGCGGCAACGGCGTGAAGCAGGATCTGGAAGAGTCCTACAAGTGGTTCGCCATCGCTGCCCGTGACGGCGACAGCGATGCCGGCCAGAAGCGTGACGAGGTGGCCAAGGCCCTGAGCGCGGACCAGCTGAAGAGCGCCAAGGCGAAATTCGAGGCCTGGAAGCAGACGCCGCTCGATGCCGGGGCCAATTCGGTCGATGTGCCTGATGCCTGGGTGGGCAAGGGCGTGAAGACCGCCTCAATCGACATGAAGAAGGCGCTGCGCAACATCCAGGCCATCCTCAACAACAATGGGTTCGATGCCGGCGAGCCGGACGGCGAGATGGGCAAGAAGACCATCGCCGCCATCAAGGCCTTCCAGAAATCGCTCGGCCAGGAACCGACCGGCGAGATCACCGATGCGCTGGTCAAGGAACTGCTGAAGCGAAACGGCTGACGTTGCCTGGCGATGCGGACACAGCGGCGCCGCTTTGACTGGCAGAGTTTTCAAAAGGCGTCTGCGGCCGCAATAATGCCGCAGACCAACCGGACAAGGAGGCCTGCAACGGGTTAGGTCTAAAACTTGCAAAAGGTTGACAGGTCCAGGCCCGGGGCGCATGACGGAACGACGTTGAATTCGCAATTTCGAATTGGTTTTCAGGCCCGTTCCATTCCAAATCTCCCGTGGTGAATCACTTGCCACTCTGACGTTTTCGCCCGCCATGCGGGCTATTGGCATATTTAGAGGTCCTGGCCGTGACGGTGTATCTGCCCATCGCAGAGTTGTCGGTGAACATTCTGATCATCCTCGGCATGGGCGCAGCCGTCGGCTTCCTGTCCGGCATGTTCGGCGTCGGCGGTGGCTTCCTGATCACGCCGCTCTTGATCTTCTACAATATCCCGCCCGTCGTCGCGGTCGCCACCGGTGCAAACCAGGTCGTCGCCTCCTCGATTTCCGGCGCCATCACCCATTTTCGGCGCGGCACCATCGACATCAAGCTCGGGACGGTACTGCTCTGCGGCGGTCTGGCCGGCGCCACCCTCGGCGTCTGGCTTTTCTCGCTTCTGAGGCGCATAGGCCAGCTCGATCTGGTCATTTCGCTCGCCTATGTGATCTTGCTGGGCACCGTCGGCACACTGATGCTCTGGGAAAGCATCAACGCCCTGCGCCGTGCTTCGAAAAACGAGACGGTGACGCTGCGCAAGCCGGGCCAGCACAACTGGATCCACGGGCTGCCGCTGAAGATGCGGTTCAAGAAATCGAAGATCTATCTCAGTGTCATCCCGGTCGCCACGCTCGGCTTCTGCATCGGCATCCTGACCTCGGTGATGGGGGTCGGCGGCGGGTTCATCATGGTACCGGCGATGATCTATCTGCTGCGCATTCCCACCAATGTCGTCGTCGGCACTTCGCTGTTCCAGATCATTTTCGTTTCCGCCTATACGGTGATCGTCCAGGCAACCGCCAACTACACGGTCGATATCGTGCTCGCCTTCGTGCTGATGATCGCCGGCGTGATCGGTGCGCAATACGGCGTGCGCGTCGGCCAGAAGCTGCGCGGCGAGCAGTTGCGGGCCCTGCTCGCGCTCCTGGTTCTGGCGGTCGGCATTCGCCTTGCCATCGAACTGGTCATCCCGCCGAAGGAAATTTATTCGATCGTTTCAGCGGGGCGCGGCTTCTGATGCGGATCCTCGGTCTAATTTTCCTCCTGGGACTGTTTTTTGCCGCGCCGCTTGCGACGTACGCGGAGCCGATGGATTTCACCGAGAAGCTCGACATCGGCATTTCGACCGACGAGATTTCGATCACCTCCGATTTTCGCGGCGCGGATCTGACGATCTTCGGCGCCATCGACGGCTTCAATGCCGATCTCCTTGCGCAGGGAAAATACAATATCGTCGTGGCCCTCGAGGGTCCGAAGGAAAACACCACGGTGCGCAAGAAGCAGCGCGTCTTCGGCATCTGGATCAACACCAATTCGATGACCTTCGAACTGGTGCCGGAATCCTATTCGCTGTCGAGCACGCGCGACATTGACACGATCGCGCCACCCGGCGGCATGAACAACATGGGTATCGGCGTCAATCACATCCCGCTGACTCCGATCGGCTATATCGGCGACGGCAGCAATCTCACCGAGTTCCGCGACGCCTTCCGGCGCCTGAGGGAAACGACGGGTGTCTACCAGCGCGATCCGGGCGGCGTGCAGTTCATCAGCTCCAGCCTTTTCAAGGCCTCGGTGCGGCTGCCGGCCGACGTGCCGAACGGCGTGCACATCGTGCGCGCCTATCTCTTCCGCGACGGCGTTTTCGTTGCCGCCAAAGCCTTGCCGTTGCGCGTCGTCAAGACGGGCCTCGAGCAGGCGATTACCCGCGCCGCGCATGAATCGCCGCTTTTCTACGGCATTACCGCCGTGCTTCTCGCCGTCGTCACCGGCTGGCTGGCAAGCATCGTCTTCCGCCGCGATTGACACGGGTTTGCCGCAGCCGAAAAACAGGCTATTGCGGTCGAGAAGCATCGAAAGGCCACCAGTTGGCCGATGAATGGAGTGTCCGATGAAGCCGATTTTCGTCCAGCTGCAATGTGCACCCGGCAAGACCTACGAGGTCGCAGACGCGATCTACAAGAAAGAGATCGTTTCGGAGATGTATTCGACCAGCGGCGATTACGACCTGTTGATCAAGATTTATGTCGAGGAAGGCGAGGACATCGGCAAGTTCATCAACGACAACATCGCCACCGTCCCCGGCATCAATCGGTCGCTGACGACGCTGACGTTCAACGCGTTCTAGCGGGCAGCGGTCCGGCCGCGCCCGGATGTTCCCGCATGTCCTCTTCGGAGTGATCCGCACCGTTGCATGCGGCAAGCGCGCTCGACATGCACGCAATTTCCGCACTTCCCCAATATGGCACCCGCTGAGAAGCGCCAAAACCGGCGTGCGGTCGCGCGATTTGCCTCCGGAAAACCGCTTGCATTTCACAATCGGATTGCCTAATCTCGGACCAGTTGCAAAACGATATTGGTCGCCGGAGGAGAAGTGTGATGGGCAAAGTTGTCGTCTGGAACCTGATGTCGCTCGACGGCTATTTCGAAGGTGCAAGCAAATGGGACCTGGATTTCCACCTGCTCGTCTGGGGGCCTGAGCTGGAAGCGTTGAGCAAGGAGTTCGGCGAGAAAGCCGAAGCGCTGGTTTTCGGCCGCGTCACCTACGAGGGAATGAAGGCCTATTGGACGACCACGGAGGATGACACCGAGATCAAGACCTTCATGAACGCGCTTCCGAAGATCGTCGCCTCCCGCACCTTGAAGGACGCGGATTGGAACAACAGCCGCGTCGCGAGCGACATTGCCGGCGAACTTAAGCGCCTGAAGCAGGCATCCGGGAAGAATATCTATATCTTCGGCAGCGCCGAACTGGTTGCCTCGCTGTTGCCGGACGACGTGATCGACGAGATCATGGTCTGCGTCGTGCCGGTGCTGCTCGGGCGCGGAACGCGGCTCTTCAAGCCTGCAAACGAGCGCACGTCGCTCAAGCTGCTCGAATCCCGCCCGCTGCAGTCCGGTGGCGTCATACTGCGGTATGAGACGGAGAAGTCTGCGGCCTGACGGTGGTCACTGAGAACATACGGCATTTCGAGCCGCTGGCGGGGCGGCCGAACGTCCCGTTGGATCGGTGCCATCAGGATCTTGAGACGTAGAAACTACCCCAACAAATTTGCAAATTTCACCGAAAAGATCCGGTCCCGCCCGAGCATATGGGCGACAAGGCTGTGGCGGTCGAACAGGCCGTGCATGGCCTTGTGGCGCAGGTCGAGACCGCCGGTGGTGACGCCGAAGGCCGGCATGATCAGGCGGCTGCCATCGGTGGCGAAACAGGCGCGCCGGACCCGCTTCTCCCGACGCGTGACGGTCGCAGCCGGATGGAGATGGCCGGCAATCTCGCCGGCGGGAGCATCCTTTGCCGGTTCGTGACGGAAGACCAGGCCGGCATGATGGAGTTCGTCGGCAGACGCGCCGGGCAGGCTGACCGTGCCATCGGGATCATGGTTGCCGTTGATCCAGATCCATTCGCGGCCGCGCGCCATCGTCTCTATCATCTGACGGAAAATTCCCGGCATCAGGGCCGAGCCGACGCGGTCGTGGAAATTGTCGCCGAGGCTGATCACCGTCTTCGGATTGTGACGGCAGATGACGGCATCAAGGATGCGCAGCGTCGCCAGCGTGTCATAAGGCGGCAAGAGCATGCCGCGCCGGGCAAAGGCCGAGCCTTTTTCCAGATGCAGGTCGGAAACGACGAGGGTCTCGAGATCGGGCAGGTAGAGGCCGCCGAGCGGGTCGCAGATTGCTGCCACGCCGTTGATGACGATGCGGGCGGACAGCGCCGGATTGTCCGGCAGGGCGGCGATGGCGTTGGCTATGCGGTGCATGTGGTTCCGGCTTGTCGATTACGGTCAATGCCCTGCCACCACCTCGCCAAACAGTTCGTCAGCGGCTTCGGCAAGCAGGAAATCCTGCGCGTCGCCGCCGACCGCTTCCTTGCCGATTTCGAGCATGACCGGCACGGCAAGCGGAGAAATCTGCGTCAGCGGGCGATGGGTGATGTGGCCCTTGATTCGCGATAGCATATCGCCAAGCCGCTCGATTTCCAAAAGTCCGGTGGAGGCGTCGTTGCGGGTGGCTTCGAGCAGGATGTGATCGGGCTCGTGGCTGCGCAAAACGTCGTAGATGAGGTCGGCCGACACCGTCACCTGCCGTCCGCTCTTTTCCTTGCCCGGATGGCGCTGGTCGATCAGGCCGGCGATGACAGCGCAGTTTCGGAAGGTGCGCTTCAGGAGGAAGCTTTCATTGAGCCAGGCCTCCAGGTCGTCGCCGAGCATGTCCTCGTCGAGCAGGTGCGCAAGCGACGGACGCTTGCTCGCGAAGGCCGCACCTAGGTCCTCCAACCCCCAGACAGCCAGCGAATAGTCGGTAGCGACGAAGCCGAGCGGCTTCAGCCCGGCCCGGTCGAGCCGCCGCGTCAGGAGCATGCCGAGCGTCTGATGCGCAAGCCGCCCCTCGAAGGCGTAGATCACCATGTAATGGCGACTGCCGCGCGGAAAGGTCTCGACCAGCAGTTCGTCCTCCTTCGGCAGCATCGACAGATCCTTCTGCAGCGACAGCCAGTCGCGCACCTGGTCCGGCAGGCTCGCATGGCGGGCCGGGTCGGCCAGCATCTTGCGGACCTGCCCGGCGAGGTAGGTGGAGAGCGGAAACTTGCCGCCGGCGTATGAAGGAACCTTGGGGTCGAGCGTATAGCCCTGAGATACCAGACATTCGTTTTCACGGATGCCTTCGAAGCGCAGCACCTTGCCGGAAAACAGGAAGGTGTCGCCGGGCGACAGCATCTCGAGGAAATATTCCTCCACCTTGCCGAGCGGCATTCCTCCTCGACCGAGCGAGCCCCGAGCGTTGCGCCTGACCATGCGCACGTTCAGCATCGGCGATTCGATAATGGTGCCGACGTTGAGACGATATTGCTGGGCGATCAGCGGATTCGACACCCGCCAGAGGCCTTCCCTGGTTTTGCGGATCTTGGCGTATCGTTCGTAGCTGCGCAACGCATAGCCGCCGGTGGCGACGAAATCGATGATGCGCTCGAAGGTTTCCCAAGTGAGATCGGCGTAAGGCGAGGCGCTGGTGATTTCCGTGTAGAGCGCGAGAGGATCGAACGGAGCGGCGCAGGCCATGCCAAGCACATGCTGGGCGAGCACGTCGAGCGCGCCCTTGCCGACGGGCGGGGTGTCCTGCGCGCCGATGTAGTTGGCGTCGAGGGCAGCCTGGCACTCCATCACCTCGAAGCGGTTGGCCGGCACCAGGATGGCGCGGCTCGGCTCGTCCATGCGGTGGTTGGCGCGGCCGATGCGCTGGGCAAGGCGCGAGGCGCCCTTCGGCGCGCCGACATGGATGACCATGTCGACATCACCCCAGTCGATGCCGAGATCGAGCGTCGAGGTGGCGACGACGGCGCGCAACCTGTTTTCCGACATCGCCGCCTCGACCTTGCGGCGCTGGGCGACGTCGAGCGAACCGTGATGAAGGGCAATCGGCAGATTGTTGTCGTTGATCGTCCAGAGTTGCTGGAATACCCGCTCCGCCTGGCTGCGGGTGTTGACGAAGAGCAGTGTGGTCTTCTGTTCGCCGATCGCCCGGTAGATGTCGCCGATGGCATAGGCTGCGGTATGGCCGGCCCAGGGAACATGCTCCTCGGTGCGCAGAATCGAAATCTGCGGCCGTGCGCCGCCCGTCACCGTGATTAGCCCGGCGTGATTGTTTTCGCCGGCTCTCTGCGGGCTAAGCCAGCGCTGCAGGTCCATCGGGTCTGCGACAGTGGCCGACAGGCCGATTGCCTGCAGGCCGGGCGCCAGTTTTCTGAGGCGGGCAAGGCCAAGCGACAGGAGATGGCCGCGCTTGGAGGTGACGAGCGAATGCAACTCGTCGAGCACGACATATTTCAGGTCCTTGAAGAAACGCTCGGCCTCGCCATTGGCGAGAAGCAGCGCCACCTGCTCGGGCGTCGTCAGGAGAATATCGGGCGGATTGAGCTTCTGGCGCTGGCGCTTGGCTTGTGGCGTGTCGCCGGTGCGGTTTTCGATGCGCACCGGCAGGCCCATTTCGCCGACCGGTTTCATCAGATTGCGCTCGATATCGACGGCGAGCGCCTTCAGGGGCGAGATGTAGAGCGTATGGATGCCGGTGAAGGCCGAGCCCGGCGGGATTTTCCCGCGCCCGGTGAGCGAAACCAATGACGGGAGAAATCCGGCGAGCGTCTTGCCGGCGCCGGTCGGCGCGATCAGGAGCATGCTTTCGCCCCCCTGCACGCGCGCGAGAAGCTCCAGTTGATGTGCACGCGGCTGCCAGCCCTTTTCCGCGAACCAGCGCAGAAAGGGCGAGGGAAGGAGCATCGAGGTTTCTGCGCGCGCGGCGGAATCGATCTGGTTCACGCGTACAAATGTAGATCAAATACGGCGGATTTGAAGGGCCGTTTGGTCCTTCGGCTTATGTCGGCATCGTTGGCCGATGCCTCAGCTAACCAATCAGCGTCCTTGTACGTGACAGAGCATAGATAGCCCATCCGAGCAGATGTCCGAAAAAGTGGATGCTCAGCAAAGCATATACGAGCATCGCGAGGACGATGAGTTGTGCGTCGGACATGGGAGATGCGCCGAACACCGAGCGCAGAATCTGGGGAACCCATCCGAAGCGAAGGCTCCAGCCGCAGCCGAGATAGCTGCATTGCGAGGCGATGCTTTGTGCCGTAGCCGCCGAAAACAAAACAGAAATGGTGATTAAGTTTCTCAGCGAGTATTCATGATCGCGAATAAGTCTGGAGACCAGCACTGCCTTGCTTATTGTCAGTACGAAAGCCGCCAGCAACGAGAAAAGGATCGTGAGTGGAACAGTCATGTCTTGCTCCTCCTGGATATCGACGAAGGATAAGTTTAGCGACTTTCAAATCAGTTTAAGCTATTGCTAAAATTCGCAACAATACCGACAAACTCACATGGAACACTTCGCCCGCTTTTGCGTTGATGGAAATCGAACGGCCAAGATCAAGGGAGAGGGATATGCCGTTGTCAGTGCCCGATGAAACCGTCGTTCCGCCCGATGAGCATCTCCTGACAGTGCAGGAGGCGCTTGAACCGCTTTACCAGAAGCTCGAACAGGAAGTGGAGAGCAAGTTGGTGGAAGCAGCCGTCGACGCGGGTTGGTCTCCCTATGATGCGTTGAATGCCATCGCGCAGCTGAAAAAGCATGACGGCGTTGAATGACTGAACGTCGGGTGGGGCGCTCTCACATTGCGATATAGCGATCCTTGCGATGGTTCACGGCCAGCGTAATGTTCATCACCAATGCGCCGGCAATCGAGCAGGCGATGATGTAGGGGCTGGCGAGGAACACGGAGCAGGCGACGATGGCGCAGTCGAAGCCGAGCTGGACGAGGCCGGCGCGCCAGCCGAAGCGATCCTGGAGATAGCGCGCCAGAATGCCGATGCCACCCAGGCTGGCGCGATGGCGGAAGAGTGCCAGCAGTCCCGCGCCGATGACGAGGCCGCCGAACAGCGCTCCAACGAGCGGATCGACCTGTGTGAGCCCCAGCGCAGGCGGCACGACCTCCGACAGGGTCGCGGTGATGGCGACGGCGGCGAAGGTCTTCAGCATGAAGGTAAGGCCCATGCGACGGAAGGCGAGATAGTAGAAGGGCAGGGTTGCAGCGAAGAAGCAGGCACCGAAGCTGAACCCGGTCGCGTAGTGGATGAGAAAGGCGATGCCCGGCACGCCGCCCGTCAACAGCCCTGCGCTGGACAGAAGCGTAATGCCGAGCGCCGCAAGCATGCTGCCGGAGATGACGCCCTGCACGTCGTCGGCGATCGAGTGGCGTTCAGCGCTCGAAGCCATCAGCGTCGCAAAGACTGATTTTGTCGGTGTTGCCATCATTTCTGCCGTGTCCTTGCCCTTGGGAATTCCCTTCTATCGTCCGCTTTGCCAAACGCAAGCGCTACGGCCGGTTCCCGTCCGTTGACAAGCACGATAATCGTGGATAAGATATATCCACGATATGACAAGGAGAGAGCGGTGAGATTGGGCGAGGGTGTCGAGCAGGCCATTCACAGCGTTGCGATGCTGTCGGGCCTTACGGAGGGCGGCGTGCTCTCGGCTGCCGCGATCGCCGAATTTCATGGTGTTTCGACCAGCTATCTCTTGAAGCATCTGCAGGCGCTGTCGGGCGCAGGCATACTCGATACGGTTCCGGGTCCGAAGGGCGGATACCGGCTGGCACGGAAACCGACGGACATCACGCTTCTCGACATCGTCCTTGCCGTCGAAGGCCCGGCACCAGCTTTTCGCTGCGGCGAAATCCGCCAGCGTGGGCCGAACCCGCTACCGAGCCGGTATTTCGCCAAACCCTGCGGCATCAACGCCGCCATGCTGAAAGCCGAGCAGGCCTACCGGGCGGAACTGGCAAAGACCACGATTGCCGACCTCGGTCGCGCCTTGGCCGCGGTCGATGACGGCGCGATCGCAGCCAGGGGCTGCGCCTTCCTGGAAATTCATGAACGCAAAACGGCTCGCTGAGCCACATCAAGGAGAAGACCGATGCAAACTCGTCTCGACATGACCAAAGCCTCGCCGGAAGCCTTCAAGGCCGTGCTCGCGCTTGAAAATTTCGTGCAAAACTCCGGGTTGGAGCGTCGCTTCATCCACCTGATCAAGCTGCGCGCTTCCCAGATCAACGGCTGCGCCTACTGCGTCGACATGCACGTCAAGGAATCGCGTCATGACGGTCTGAGCGAACAGTGGATCAACCTGATGTGCGTCTGGCGCGAATCGCCGGTCTATGACGCCCGCGAGCGGGCGCTGCTGGGCTGGGTCGACGCGGTAACCAACATTGCCCAGACCGGCGCTCCCGATGAGGCCTATGAAACTCTGAAGGCGCATTTCTCGAGCGAGGAGATCGCCAAGATCACGGTCGCGATCGGCACGATCAATGTCTGGAACCGCCTTGCCGTCGGCTTCCGCTCGCAGCATCCGATCGACAAGCCGGCAAAGGCTGCCTGAGAGAAGCCCCTCTCCGCTCCTTTTCCGCCCGCAGTGCGGCAGGCGGGGGCTGGATCAGGCGCTGGCCGCCTGCATGGCCGGCCGGGAAAAGCGGTTCCCGGCCAATGCCCGAGCGCGACACCCAGCGCTTAGGCGGCCATGCCCTGAATGGCCGAGACCTGCCAGTCGCCGCCGCGCTTGCGCAGGAAGGTCCAGAGCTCGACGGCTTCGGTCGGATGTTCCGGATCGCCCTCGACGACGCGGCCGGTGGCGCGGTCGCGCGTCACGTCGATGCTTTCGTAGCGCATGGCGACCGTCGCATAATCGGCGTCGTCCTCACGCCAGGCTTCCGCCACGTCGCCCTGCACCAGATGCACGTCGCTGACCTCGTTCTTCAGGCCCCTGGTGGCATTGTCGCTCAGTTCCTCGGCGAGCCACGACATCGCCTCCGGCGTCGTCAGCTTGCGCAGCGCCGCATAATCCTCTGCGGCATAAGCCGCCTGCACCTGCTTCAGCATCGTCTCGAACCGGTCGAGATCCTGCTGGCTGACGCCGATCTCGTCTGCAGGTCGCGACACGGCGCGCGCCGGCTCCTGCCGCGCCGCGCCGCCGATCTGCGGGATTTTGAAAGGCATGCCGGCGCCAAAGCCGTTGCCCGACGGGCCGGAATACCCCGTGGCAGCATCACGCGGCGAATAGCCGGCGGCGGCCGGTTCGTTGCGGCGGCTAAAGAAGCGCATCGCCAGCATGACGGCGCCAAAAATCAGGCCGACCTGCAGCAACAGGCCGAGGAAACCGGCAGCGCCGCCAAGGCCGTTGCCCATCAGCATGCCGATCAGGCCGCCGAGCGCCAGGCCGCCGAGCAGCGAACGGCCGAAACCGCCAAACAGACCGGGGCGCTGGGCCGCGGGGCGCGTCTGGCCCATGGTCTGTTGGCCGGTCGCCTGGCCGGGAGTCTGCTGCGGCGTCATCGTCCGGTTGATCGGCGCGGCGTCGCCGGGTGCCGTGCGGGTGATCGGCGGCGTCGAAAACGTCCGTGTGCCGCGACTGCCGAAGCCGCCGCCGGCGCGGCGAGCCTCGGCGAGATCCACCGCGGTCAACATCACCATCGAAGCGACTGCGATCGTCGCGAGAGCCCGTCCAACCTTGAACATCATACCCATCCTGTTGTCTCTTCCCGGCGCGCCAGGCGCGCTTGTGAGGGACATATGGGGACTCCCGCCCGGAATTGAAGTCTTTTGCCACACAGTTCACGGTAAAGCGGGTGGGAAGACGCCTCCGGACTGCCACATTTTCGGCCTCGCCGACCTCCCTGCGACAATGGCCTGCTGCCGGGTGGGCGTCAGCACCGAAACCGCACGCATGGATGCCGAGGGCATCGGACACCATGTCAGCGGCGAAAACGCTCGAGGCCTTTCGCCGTTTCATTGCGAGCAAGAACTGATCTAGCCAACGGTCAACCGCCGCCCGAAGCGTTCGCCCAAGATGATGATCATGCCGGCGGAGAAGATCAGCGCAGCGCCGATGAAAACCTGGAAGGCCGGGATATCGCCCCAGATCAGGAAGCCAAGGGCGAAAGCCCAGATCAGCGAGGAATATTCGAATGGCGCCAGCACCGAAACCGGCGCGCGGCGCATGCCTTCGAACAGCGCATATTGGGCGATGCCGGCGATCAGCCCGGTTGCCACCATCAGTGCGACGTCGGCAAGGCTCGGCGGCACCCAGGTGACCGTGACGGCAAGGCCGGTGAACAGTATGAAGAAGCCGCTGGATATGGTCATCTGCACCAGCGTCACCTCCTCCAGCGCGGTCTTGCGCAGGAGCACCGTCGAAAAGGCCCAGAACACCGCCGCCAGCAGTGCCAGCCAGACCGGCAGCGAGAGCTTCAGGCCCGTGCCGAACGGGTCCGTGGCGACCAGCACGCCGATGAAGCCGACGACGACCGCGATCCAGCGCAAAAGTGGCACGTCCTCCTTCAGGATCGGCACCGCCAGGATGGTGATCAGGATCGGCGCGGCATAATAGAGCGTCGTCAGTTCCGCCAGGCCCAGATCACGCGCCGCCGTGTAGTAGCAAAGCCAAGCCGCCAGCAAAAGCAGATTGCGCAGGATCATGGGCCCGAGAACCGGCGACCGGAGAGAACGGCGCAGCAACGGACCACGCCCGACGGCCACGCACAGCACGAAAATCGTCACGCTGCGGACGAATAAAATCTGCCAGACGGGCAGCGCCACCACCAGCCATTTGACCGAGGCATCCTGCAGCGTGAACAGGAAATAGGAAAAGATTGTCAGCAGAATGCCGGAAAGGACGGAGGTATTCACGCAAAGCTCCCGATGCACGGCGGAGCGTGCGGCTGCCCTGTGATAGCGCGGTCCGGTGCGGCGGGAAAGAGAAGCCGATGATCAGGTTCTGTGGCGAAAAATGGGATAGGCTGGTCCTACTTGGGCTCCTAAATCATGTTCTAACTACCTTGCGCCGAACGAAGAGAAGGGGCTACGACCTCCCCCAGCCTCTCACAGTTTCCACGCATCCGGTCGGCGATCCTGCGTTTCAATCGTGTGATTGTGGTAAAACGGCGTAGTTGCAGGATTATTTTCCTTGAATACTTTACTAAAGGCCGCGGTTTCGCTAATGTTCCTGCCAGACGGCAGGAAGCAAACAGCAGAGAAAGCGTTACGCTTCACCGCCCGCAGGATGCGCAACGATGTTTTCACATGACCGGATCTGGGGCGCGATCGATGCGCTCGCCGAGCGTCACCAGCTATCGCCTTCGGGTCTCGCCCGGCGGGCGGGGCTCGATCCGACGTCGTTCAACAAGTCCAAGCGGCACTCTGCTGATGGACGCGAACGCTGGCCGTCGACCGAATCGATTGCCAAGGTCCTCGATGCCACCGGCTCGACAATCACCCAGTTTATGGAATTCCTGCGCCCCGGACCGGCGTCCGGCTCGCTGCCTGACGGCGCGTTTCCGCCGCAAACCGGCTCTATCCCCCTGCTCGGCTTCGCCCAGGCAGGCGCCGGCGGCTTTTTCGACGATGGCGGCTTTCCGGCCGGCCAGGGCTGGGATGTGGTCGAATTTCCGGCCGCACCGGGTGCCAGGGCCGGCGTCTATGCATTGGAAATCCAGGGCGACAGCATGCTGCCGCTCTATCGCGACGGCGACGTGCTGATCGTCGAACCCGGAGCACAGATCCGCCGCGGCGACCGTGTCGTGGTGAAAACGACCGAGGGCGAGGTGATGGCCAAGGTTCTGGTGCGCCAGACTGCCCGCAGCATCGAGCTGCTTTCGCTTAACCCGGAGCATCCGAACCGCACATTCGAGCTCAGCGAGGTTGACTGGATAGCCCGTATCATCTGGGCCAGCCAATAGGACAGTTTTCCTGATGAAGCGGCCCCTCACCACCATCGCCGGCGGATTGCTTGGCATTTTTCTGACTGTCGCGCTTCTCAAAGGCGGCGCATCGGTCATTCAGGGACAACAAAGCGCGGCCGCTCCCGAATTCACGCTTGAAACACCCGAGCTCAGCGATGTACCGGATCTGGGCGGTGTGGAAACGGACGTTGGCGAAGAGGTGCCGGTCGATCCCGCGGAAAACGGCACGGTCGATCCCTTGAGCACGCCCGTGCGCGACATCGCACCGGAACAATTCGGCTTGCCTGAGGAGGTGACGGCAAAGCCGCTCAAGCGCATCGAGGCCCGCCAGTCGCTGTCCGAGCCCGTGGCAAAACCCGAACCCATCGCCTCCGTCCTTCGCCATCCGGTAGCGCTCTCGGCGGGGCTGATCCAGTTCGATGGCGACCGCCTGCTGCAGCTTGACGGGCTGGTCTCGCAGACAGCCGATCGGACCTGCGACGCCAATGGCAAGCGCTGGCCCTGCGGCCTCGTGGCGCGCACCGCATTCCGCAACTTCCTGCGGGCCCGCGCGCTGTTGTGCAACGTCCCGAAAAACGGCTGGCAAGGCACGCTGACCACCACCTGCACCGTCAACGGCATCGATCTCGCAGTCTGGCTCGCCAAAAACGGCTGGGCGGAGGCATCGGCGGGATCACCGCTCGAAACCAGGGTGGAAGCGGCAAGACAATCCGGTCTCGGCATTTTCGGCGACGATCCCCGCTCCGTCGGCGCAGCGCATGCCCCGCTTGATGAAGCGACGACGCCCGAGGAGCCGCCAATCAATACCGATATGCTTCAACCGGACTTGTAAGAGACAGCCCCGGTCCATACCTCTTTGCCTAGTCCCAGCAGCACGGATCGTCATGCCCGATAACCTCAGTCCTCAGGAAGCTCTCATCTATGTGATGGTGATGATGTCGGCAGTCGACAAGACCATGACCGATAACGAACTGGAGGGTATCGGCCGGCTGGCTCGCCACCTGCCGGTCTTTGACGGCTTCGATCATGACCGGCTGGTGCATGTGGCGCGGGAATGCGGGGCTCTGCTCGACGGCGCGGAAGGACTGGACATCGCGCTTGAAGTCGTGCGCGAGGCGCTCCCGCCCCGGCTCTACGATACGGCTTATGCCGTCGCCGTGGAGCTTGCCGCGACGGATCATTCCGTCCTGAACGAGGAAATCCGGCTGCTGCAGCTTCTTCGGGACCGGCTGGGGCTCGACAAGCTTACCTGCGCCGCCATCGAGCGCAGCGCCATCGCCCGCTTCCGCAAATAACCGGCAGAGAGACAGCGATCAGTAAATGCCGGCGGGAAAATACCGCAGGTAGATTTCATTGAGACGGCCCTTGCGCGAGAGTTCGAGCAGAGCGTGATCGATCGCCTGCGTGAGGGCCGGGTCGCCCTTGCGGTTCATGATCGTCAGCCCCTCCCCGAGGAAACGCTGCGAGAAATAAGCGCCGTCCAGAAGCGTACAGCAATTGGCAGCGTCATTGCCCGCCGTCCAGAAGGACAGTTGCATGCCATCGGAGAAGGCTGCAGCAACAGCCCCGCTCTTCAGCGCCGTGAGCATCGCATCGCGGCTGGCAAATGACCTGACCTCGAACGTCGGAAAGAACGCCTTCAGCATCGCTTCGTGTGTCGTCCCGGATACCGCACCGACCGGCTTGCCGCCGAGCGCGCTGACGGCGAGATCGCTCCCCATGGCCTGCCGATTGGCCGCAAATCGGGCGGGCAGCGTCATGAAGGCGCGGGAAAAGGCGAAACGCTGCCGAAGCTCGGGGCTGATGCCAATCCCCGCGATAATTGCCTCTCCCTGCCCGTCCTCGAGCGCGGACTGCAGTTCCGCGAAAGTCACGGCCTGGATCTGACATTTGGCCTCGATCTCCAGTTCCCGGCAAATTTCCCGCGCCAGATCGACATGGAAGCCTGAAAGCTTGCCCGACTGGTCGATGAAGTTGAAAGGCGGGAAATCCACCGTCGTCAGAAAGCGCAGGCGGGCGAGGCCGCTCAGATCCGGTTTCGCGATCCGCTCGCGCGCGTCAAACAACAAAGGCAGGTCGTGAACGCCGGCCGCCCGTGAAAGGCCCGAAAACGCTGCAATCAGCAGCACACACAACGTGAAAATCCCATTGAATTTTAGAAGTGCACGGAGCGCGCGTATCACTATGATCATTCCCGGGATCAGATAAGGGGATATTGCCGCCAGGCGGCGACGGGGATTGCATGCGGCTGGAAGATTATCCGGACAATTCCGGAATGGCTACCGCAAATCAAGCGCCGGGCAGACGAACGCCGTCTGCCGCAACGGCGCAACTGTTCTCTCTGGCTTTGAAACGGGAAGGCCGCCTGTTGCTGCAGATGGGCATCGGCAAGCCCTTGATTGCGCAGGCCATGCTCCTGGCCGAAGAGCACGGAACGACCGTCGAGGAGGAACTTCTCGCCTCTGGCGACATCAATGAGGCCATCTATTTCGCAGCTCTGGCCGAAAGGCTCGGGCTCGACTTCATGCCGGATATCGACCCGAACCGGGTGCAGGATATTGCGGGGATCGATACGCAGATCATCCGGCCGGAAATGCTGCGTATTCATCACGCAAGCCGCCCGCCGATCACTGTGATCGTTCCTTCGCTTTCCCGGCTGGACGAGATGGCGGCGCTTCTTGAACGAACGCCACCGCTGCGCCAGTCGATCGCCGTCTCCACCCCTTCGGCCGTGCGCAATGCGGCCTGGCAGGCCGGGCGCCGGCGCCGGGTAACGGCGACGACGCAGGCACTTTTCGAAACGACCCCCCTTCACAGCGCCCGCATCACCTTCTGGGGCAAGCAGGGATTTTATGCCGGCGTCATGCTCGGCGCGCTGGTCGCAGCCGCGATCACACTGCCGATCGTCAGCCTCCTGATGCTGCATATCGTCCTGACGCTGTTCTACCTGGCCAACTTTCTCGTACGGTTCTATGCGCTCGGCTGCGCCTTCCTGCAGCAGCGCTCCGGGCGAAGGCCCCCCATGGAGGACGAGACGGTCGGTCCCCTGCCCGTCTATTCGGTACTGGTCGCACTCTACAAGGAAGAAAGCGTGGCCGCACAGTTGATCGCAGCGCTGGACCGGCTCGACTGGCCACGCTCGCGCCTCGATATCAAGCTGATCTGCGAGGAGGATGATGTCGAGACGATCGCCGCGTTGCGCGCCCTGCCGCTCGCGCCCGAATATGAGATCGTGCTTGTGCCCGTGCACCTGCCACGCACCAAGCCGAAGGCCCTGAGCTATGCCCTGCCCGGGGTTCGCGGCGCCTTCGTGACCGTCTATGACGCGGAAGACCGGCCGCATCCCGGCCAGCTGCGCGAGGCCCATGCCGCGTTCATGGCGGCACCGGAGCGCGTGATCTGCCTGCAGGCCCCCTTGATCGTCACCAATGCCCGGCAATCCTGGCTGAGCGCGCTGTTTGCGGTGGAATATGCCGGGCTTTTTCGCGGGCTGTTGCCGATGCTGTCCCTGACCGGCCTGCCGCTGCCGCTTGGCGGGACATCCAACCATTTTCGGACAGCGGAGCTGCGGCACATCGGCGGCTGGGATCCATACAACATGACCGAGGATGCGGACCTTGGCATGCGCCTGCATCGCCTGGGCTATCGCTCCCGTGTCATCCTCAGGCCCACCTTCGAGGAAGCGCCGGTGACGCTGCCGATCTGGCTCGGCCAGCGAACGCGCTGGTTCAAGGGCTGGCTGCAGACCTGGCTCGTGCTGATGCGCAAACCTGCGCAACTTGCCAGGGAAACTGGCTGGCCGTCCTTTGCCGTATTTCAGGTTCTGATCGCAGGCATGCTTTTATCCTCGCTCTGCCACCCCATCGTCATCGGATTTCTCGTCTATCTGACATGGATGATGCTCCAGGACAGCACCCATGTGGACAGCTGGCTCGCCTTCTGGCTGTTTGCCTGCGACATCATCAATATCTTCGGCAGTTATGCCGTCTTTATTGCGCTCGGCCGCAACCGCATGGGAGCGAGCGAGAGACGGGCGGTGGGCAGGAATTGGGTTTACGTGCCGTTCTACTGGCTGATCATGTCACTGGCCGCCTGGAGAGCTCTGCTGGAACTCAGGACCAATCCGTTCTCCTGGAACAAGACGCCACATAGCCCCGTCGGCGAGGCATAGGACGAAAAGCAGGCGCGGTCGGCGGAAATCGTACCCGAAGGCGGATGAATCAGCGCGCTCCGCATTGACGGATCCCGGCATGAAGGAACAAATTAGTTGTTCCTTATGTTCTAGCGTAAAAAGGAGGATACGATGAAAATCGACCCTGATATCGCTATGGCGCACTATGCCTGGAAGATCAAAGCGAACGGCCGGCGTGCCATCCGAAGGGTCACCACGCTCCCGGAACTGCACGACACCCTGCAGACACTGAACCTGCCGGGAATTGCCCCGCCGGAATGGGTCATCAAGGACGCGTGGCGCGATCAGCGTGCCGGGCACGGCCGCTACGTCCACAACGAAGGCGGCAGGGATGAATGGTCACTCGTCTGGACGAAGGTCGACGATGGTCCGGAACTTTAATGCCGAACGTTTCGAACAGGATGTAGGCGCCAGGCCGGGCGCCTGCAAAGCCGGCCCCTCCCACTGAAAACCCCGTCGAATTCATGCGCTGGGAGCGCAGCGCAAGACCGAACGATAATTGGGGGGCCGCCTCGTGAACAGTCCCCCTTTCGCAAAATCCCTAGAGGGATAAGGGCTTCGAGCAGCGGCCCTATGGAAGCCACCCGTTTGACATAAGCGGACGTTAGCTGAACAAGAAGTCGTGCTTGTCGAGTTGCGCTAACTTGACGTTTTCAAGGAGAAGCGACCCCTCGTCGTAGATGATAAGCATGCCGCCAGTCGTGTCAGCTGCATGGTCGAGCACGTCGGCAAACGAGTGCAGGCCAACGTCATGGAAAAGGATTACATCCTTACCGGCTTTGCCTGCTTTGAAATCGGTGATGATATCATCACCGGCATCGTTTTCGAACACGAATACGTCGGGGCTACTAGAGCCGTAAAGTTCATCGTTGCCGGACCCGCCGTAGATGCGGTCTTCGCCTCTACCGCCTGAGATAAAGTCGTCGCCGCTATCACCGTACAGTTTGTCGTCGCCCCTATTGCCGTACAGTTTGTCGTTGCCGGTTCCACCTTTGACAATGTCGTCGCCGAGCTTCGCATCGATGACGTCGTCACCACTTCCGCCGTAGATGACATCGTCACCAAAACTGCCGATCACTCGGTCATTTCCGCTGTCCCCGAATAGACGGTCCCCTTCATCTCGTCCGCCGCTGCCCTGGATGCGATCATCCCCGGCACCACCATGAATGACGTCGCTTTGTCCACCGCCCCTGAAACTGTCCTTGCTTGATGATCCGACCACATTGAAGGCATCATTATAGACCGTACCATTGAGCTGCATGAAATCGCCGTCGGATGCCTGATCGAAGATCGTCTGCAGATCTGAGCCGAAAATGTCGAGGCCGGACATGGACATCTCTGCAGATTGGCTGAATGTTCCATCAACCGCCACCGCAGTTTGCTGACCGAAAGAGATGCTGTCGAGGGTGCCGACAACGTTGCCGGTGCCAGGATCAAGGGTCCAGCCGGTGGAAGAATGAAAAATGACGCCCCCGCCATCTGCACCAATAAACGCATATTCGGTCACATCCGTGTCCGTGGAGAGCGCTGCAGAAACATTGTCGAACGCGAATTTTTGGCTGAGATACCGGCTAAAGCTGATGCCGATACCATTGTTGTCGGGATCAAATGCGTTGATTTGAACTGTCATGCGGTCCCTCCTAGAAGCTAGATAAAATTAAGTAAAAACAGAATCATAGGCACAGGAGTAGCACCAATACGCTGCCGAGGAAATGCCCGAGCTCCGTAGCTGGAATGCGCTAAAAGGCATCATTGTGATTGATATCCTATCGGAGATACGTGAGCCGCATAGCCGCCACTCAGCGGTGATCAAACGATCGACAGGGCCAAAGCCAGAACGAAAAGTGTAAAACTGGCGTTAAACCGTCTGCTTGAGAGGGTGCCGAGTGCCCTCAAACCTTAGGAAACAAGGTGGAGCGGGTAGCGGGAATCGAACCCGCACGATCAGCTTGGGAAGCTGACAAGCTACCACTACATCATACCCGCGTCGGCTTAGGAGGTTTCCACCAAGCGCTGCCGGCTGTCAAGGTGGCTTCGGATGGCGGGCACCTTTATTCCGAGCGGAAATGCTTGGACAGCTTCAGTCCCTGCGCCTGGTAGTTGGAGCCGAGACCGAGACCATAGAGGCCTTCCGGCCGCTCCATCATGTGCTCATAGACCAGCCGGCCGACGATCTGGCCATGCTCCAGGATGAAGGGAACCTCGTGGCTGCGAACTTCGAGCACGGCGCGGCTGCCCGTTCCGCCCGCAAAGGCGTGGCCGAAGCCGGGGTCGAAGAAGCCGGCATAATGGACTCGGAATTCGCCGACCAGCGGATCGAACGGCGTCATTTCCGCGGCATAGAGCGGCGGCACATGCACCGCCTCACGCGAGACGAGAATGTAGAATTCGTCGGGATCGAGGATCAGTTCGTCGCGGCCGCGGCTATAGAGCGGCTCCCAGAAATCGAAGATGCCATGCTCGGCCTTCTTGTCGACATCGACGACAGCGGTGTGGTGCTTGCCGCGATAGCCGATCAGGCCGTCGGCGCCGGTTCCCTTGAGGTCGATGGAAAGCGCGATGCCGCCGCCGGAGACGTTCGGCTTTTCGCTGGCAACCAGCACGTCGCTTTCATGCAGCGCCAAGACCTCGGCTTCGCTGAGCAGCGAGTGGCCGATGCGGAAACGGATCTGCGACAGGCGCGAGCCGCGCCGCACGATCACCGGGAAGGTGCGCGGGCTGATTTCGAGGTAGAGCGGGCCGGAATAGCCGGCGGGTATCTTGTCGAATTCCTGGGCGCGATCGGCGATAACGCGGGTGAAGATATCCAGCCGGCCGGTCGAGCTCTTCGGATTGGCCGAGGCCGACATGTCGGCAGGCAGGTCGACGCTTTCCATCAGCGGCACGATGTAGACGCAGCCGGTCTCGAGCACGGCCCCCTCGGACAGATCGACGACATGCAGTTTCAGCCGGTCAAGCTTGTCAGCCACGAGATGACTGGGGCCCGGCAGGAAGCTGGCGCGCACGCGAAAGGCTTTCGAGCCCAGGCGCAGGTCGAGGCTTGCCGGCTGGATCTGGTCGATATCCAGCGCACCCTCGCTTTTCAGACGCCCCGTCTCAAACAACGCCGCTATGGCGCGATCGGCTAGAATGCCTGTTGCCCTCGTCATCCCGTGTTCCTTTTTGCCGCAAGCAGCACGTCATAAACCAGATTGTCCCTGTGACATATCTTCTTGTTCAAGGGAATTGACGCAAGCATGCTTGCGCAGTATTTGGAGGATTATCCCGTGGTGATTTGGCCGGTCGGCTTGCAGCCACGTTAAACAAATAGCTAAAAAGGCCGGGTTCGAAACCGGCTTGCTTTTGCGGCCGGTTTTTTTGTTTGTGAAAGCGACGATCCGATGAGCAAAAACTGGCGCCCGGCAACACAGCTCGTTCATGGCGGCACGACCCGTTCGAACCACGGCGAAACCTCAGAAGCCATCTTCCTGACCCAGGGCTTCGTTTATGACAGCTCGGAAGCCGCCGAGGCGCGCTTCAAGGGCGAGACCGACGGCTTCATCTACGCCCGCTACGGCAGCCCGACCAACGACATGTTCGAACAGCGCATGTGTATGCTGGAAGGTGCGGAGGACGCGCGCGCCACGGCATCCGGCATGGCGGCGGTTTCGGCGGCCATTCTGTGCCAGCTCAAGGCCGGCGACCATATCGTCGCCGCCCGCGCCCTGTTCGGCTCCTGCCGCTGGGTAGTGGAGACGCTGGCGCCGAAATACGGCATCGAATGCACGCTGATCGACGGGCGCTTCCTCGAAAACTGGGAAAAGGCGGTCAAGCCGAACACCAAGGTGTTGTTCCTCGAGAGCCCGACCAATCCGACCCTGGAAGTGGTCGATATCGCCGGTGTCGCCAGGATCGCCAATGCGATCGGCGCCAAGGTGGTGGTCGACAACGTCTTTGCGACGCCGCTTCTGCAGAAGCCGCTGGAACTCGGCGCCCATATTGTCGTCTATTCCGCCACCAAGCACATCGACGGCCAGGGCCGCTGCCTCGGCGGTATCATCCTTTCCGACAAGGAATGGATCAACGAACACCTGCACGATTATTTCCGCCACACCGGCCCGGCGCTGTCGCCGTTCAATGCCTGGACGCTGCTGAAGGGCATCGAGACCCTGCCGCTGCGCGTGCGCCAGCAGAGCGAGAACGCCGCGCGCGTCGCCGACTTCCTTGCCGAACAGCCTGAGGTCGCCCGCGTGATCTATCCCGGCCGCAAGGATCATCCGCAAGCCGATATCATTGCCCGGCAGATGAAGGGCGGCTCGACGCTGGTGTGCTTCGAACTGAAGGGCGGCAAGGAAGCCGCCTTCGCGCTGCAGAACGCGCTCGACGTCGTGCTGATTTCCAACAATCTCGGCGACAGCAAGAGCCTGATCACCCATCCGGCGACGACGACACACAAGAACCTGTCGGAGGAAGCCCGCGCCGAACTCGGCATTTCGCCGGGCACCGTGCGCTTCTCGGCCGGCATCGAAGACAGCGAAGACCTGATTGAGGACTTCGCCCGGGCACTGAAAGCCATCGGGGCCTGATTTCCGGCTTTTTTTTGCAAACGCCCGCATCCGCACGGATGGGGGCGTTTTTCATGCTTGCGTCTCAGCCCTGAAACGCGCCCGCGCCAACATGACGCGCGACAGCGCCGTGTAGAAGCAGACAAGGGAAAAGCCGATGGCGATCTCCGAGAACCAGTGCGGCAGCAGGCAGAAGGCGAGGAACACGGCAATCGTTTTCGTTGCCTCGGCAAGACCCGTGGTAACAGAGAGCAACTTCACGCGCTGCGCGTCCGTGGCGAGGCCGCCCCTCTCGACCATGACGCCAAAGGCGAGGCAGCTCGCGCCATTGATATAGAGAGACAGAAGCAGCAAACCGCCCGCTGCGCCGTTTTCATAGGGGTCGGCGAGGACGAAGGCGAAGGGGATGAGGCCGTAGAAGGCGAAATCGAGGACGGTATCGAGGAAGTCGCCGAAATCCGTGCGGTCAGTCGCACGCGCGACGGCGCCATCCAGCCCATCGCAGATCCGGCTTGCGCCGATCAGAACGAAGCCCCAGGCGAAAGCGTCGAGAACGATGGCAAGGGCGGCGGCCAATCCGAGCACGAAGCCCGTGACCGCCACCGTGTTCGCGCCGACGCCGCGGCGCGCCAACGCCTGGCCGGCGTGATCGAGCCGGGGAGCAAGTCGCCGCCTGAAGTGACCGTCGAGCATGCTGTACCCTATCCTAACAGTTTACGCTGTCCATTATTCTTGACGAAACCATCTTGCTGTAGAATATCGCCGGTAGACTTGAAAAGGGTTTGCATATGTACCGCGCGCTAACTCGCGATATCGAGGTGACCGTAGAGCCTTACTATCTGGAGGAGCAGTCCGATCCGGAGGACAGCCGCTATGTCTGGGGCTACCGGATCCTGATCTCCAATTTTTCCGGCAAGACCGTGCGCTTGATGACGCGCTACTGGCACATTACCGACGAAAACGGCCAGGTGGACGAAGTCAACGGGCCGGGCGTCATCGGCGAGCAACCGGTTCTCAATCCCGGCGACACCTATGAATATTCCTCGGGCTGCCCGCTGGACACACCGTCGGGCGTGATGTTCGGCCATTATTCGATGGAAACACCGGACGGCGACATCTTCACGGTCGACATCCCCGCCTTTTCGCTGGATTCACCAGGCCAGGCCCGGACGCTGAACTAGAGCTTCGCACCGCTCTTGGGATTTGCTCCAGCCGCAGCCTGTTACTGCGGCTTCACTTCCGTTGCCTCGAAGCGATAGGTCGTCGAGCAGAACTCGCACGTGACCGATACCATTCCGTCCTCGACCGCGTGATCGAGATCCTCCTGACTAAGGCTCGCCAGGACATCGCGCAGCTTCTCGCGCGAACAGCTGCACCTGTCGTAAACGGGCTGGGGCGGATAGACCTTGACACCACGCTCATGGAACAGCCGGTAGAGCAACCGCTCGGTACCGACCGTCGGATCGGTCAGCTCATCGGCGTCGATGGTCTCGACCATGACGCTTGCCTCGTCCCAGTGATCATCGACTTCGAAGGCATTTTCGCCGTTGTCGCCGTCACCGCCGTGAAGGTCCGCCTGGCGCATGCGCTCCGGCGCTTCGGGCAAGAACTGCGCAACCATGCCGCCCGCCCGCCACCGATGTCGCGGTTTGCCGTTCTCGTCGCGGTCGAGCAATTCGGCGACGCCGAGGCGCACCTTGGTCGGGATCTGTTCCGACTGGCGAAAATAGACGCCCGCGATTTCCTCCAGCGAGGCGCCATCGAGCGGTACGATGCCCTGATAACGCTGCGTATGCGCGCCCTGATCGATGGTGAAGGCGAGAATGCCTTCCCCCAGCAAATGCTCCGGCTTGGTGAGGCCATTTTCTTCGGCGAGCGACACGGCTTCCTCATCGTAGCGGGCATAGGCGCGCACCCGGTCGGGCGTCGAGAAGTCGGCGACGACCAGATCGACCGGACCATTGCTTTTCGTCTGGACGATCAGCTTGCCCTCGAATTTCAGCGACGTGCCGAGCAGCACCGTCAGCACCACCGTTTCGGCAACCAGACGGGCGACCGGCAGCGGATAATTGTGACGTTCGAGAATGGCGTCGAGCATCGGGCCGAGCTGCACGGCCCGCCCGCGCACATCTAGGCCCTCTACCTGAAACGGCACGACATGATCGTCGCCGGCGAAATCGAATTGGCCGAGGCCTGGCATGGCTTCCGTCATCACTCTGCTCCTTAGCCCTCGGACATCGACCAGCCACAAAGGCTGGGGCCTATGACGACGCGATGTCCGATGCTCTTATTGATCCTGCGCAGGTCCGTTTTGTCCAGATCAGTGCTGAGAAAACGGCTGCTCGCTCTTCTCCACGCAGCTGCGGATGAAAGAACCGAGGTTGGACTTCTGAACGCGGCTGACCGGGCGAGGAGGCCTAAGCCCCACGGGTCATCCAATTGCAGCTTAGATCGTGTGCCGCGGTCCGGTTTTCAATATGTGCGGCGCAGACGCTCAGAGTGCGCCGAGGCACCAGGCCAGAACCGATTTTTGCGCATGCAGGCGGTTTTCCGCCTCGTCGAAGACGACCGACTGCTTGCCGTCGATCACCTCGTCCGTCACCTCCTCGCCGCGATGGGCGGGCAGGCAATGCATGAACAGCGCGTCCTTGTCGGCCTTCGCCATCAGCGCTGCATTGACCTGGAACGGTTGGAACACATTGTGGCCGCGCGCCCGATGCTCCTGGTTCATCGACACCCAGGTGTCGGTGACGACGCAATGGGCACCTGCGACCGCCTGTTCGGCCTCGTGATAGAGCTTGATGTCGCCGCCATTGTTGCGGGCCCAGTTGAGGATCCTGTCGTCCGGCTCGGAACCCAGCGGCACTGCCATGTTCATCCGATAGCCGAAACGCGCGGACCCTTCGACGAAGGAATGCAACACATTGTTGCCGTCGCCGGTCCAGGCAATGGTCTTGCCCTTCACCGGACCTGCATGCTCCTCGAAGGTCATGATATCGGCCATGATCTGGCAGGGATGCGTCGTATCCGTCAGGCCGTTGATCACCGGCACGGTTGCGTGTTCGGCGAGTTCCAGCAGGCGCGAGTGATCGGTCGTGCGGATCATGATGGCATCGACATAGCGCGACAGCACCCTGGCCGTGTCGCCGATGGTTTCGGCGCGGCCGAGCTGCATCTCGGTGCCTGAAAGGAACAAGGTCTCGCCGCCGAGCTGGCGCATGCCGACATCGAAGGAGACGCGCGTGCGGGTCGACGGTTTTTCGAAGATCATCGCCAGCATCTTGCCGACAAGCGGTTTTTCCGCCGTGCCGGCCTTGGTGGCGGCCTTGCGAACCCGGGCATCGTCGATGATCGTCCGCAGGTCGCCTGCCGTCATGGCGGAAAGATCGAGAAAGTGTCTGGCCATTCTATTTCAAAGTCCTGTGTTTTCAGCTTGGGAAGGGGAACGTCGCTCAGGCCGAGGCCTTTCGTCGTTCCACCGTCAGCTGTTCGGCCGCGCGCTCGAGCCGCGACAGGCCTTCGCGGGCTTCCTCCGCCGTCGTCACCAGCGGCGGCAGCAGGCGGATGACGTTTTCACCGGCAGGCACGGCGAGGAGCCGCTCGGCGCGGATCGCCTTGAGCAGGTCCGCTGACGGTACCCTGGCCTTGATGCCGAGCATCAGGCCATCGCCGCGGATTTCCTCAATGATATCAGGGAACCGATCGGCAAGCGAGGCGAGCCCCTGGCGGAAGACCAGCGCCACGTCGCGGACATGCTGCAGAAAGCCGTCGGCCAGCACGACGTCGAGGACGGCATTGCCGACGGCCATCGCCAGCGGATTGCCGCCATACGTCGAACCATGCGTACCAGCGATCATGCCGAACGCAGCCTCCGCCGTTGCAAGGCAGGCGCCGAGCGGGAAACCGCCGCCGATGCCCTTGGCAACCGCCATGATATCCGGCGTGATGCCTGCCCATTCGTAGGCAAACAGCTTGCCGGTCCGGCCGATGCCGCACTGGACCTCGTCAAGGATCAGAAGCAGTCCGTATTCGTCGCAGAGCGAGCGCAGTTCCTGCAGGAACTCCTTGGAAACCATGCGAATGCCGCCCTCGCCCTGGATCGGCTCGATCAGGATCGCTGCGGTTTCCTCCGTGATGGCCGCCTTCACCGCCGGCATATCATTGAATGGTACCTGGTAGAAGCCCGGGGCCTTCGGGCCGAAGCCTTCGAGATACTTTGCCTGGCCGCCGGCGGCGATCGTCGCCAGTGTGCGGCCATGGAAGGCGCCTTCGAAGGTAATGATATGGAACTTTTCCGGGTGCCCCTTGGAGAAGTGGTAGCGCCGCGCCGTCTTGATGGCGCATTCCAGTGCTTCCGCACCCGAATTGGTGAAAAACACCTTGTCGGCGAAGGTTGCCTCGGTCAGCCGGCGGCTGAGGCTTTCCTGTCCGGGAATCTCATAGAGGTTGGAGAGATGCCAGACCTTGTCGGCCTGATCCTTCAGCGCCGAAACGAGGTGCGGATGGGCATGGCCGAGCGAATTGACCGCAACGCCGGCGGCAAAATCGAGATAGCGGGTGCCATCCTCCGCAACCAGCCAGACGCCTTCGCCGCGTTCGAACCTTAGGGGCGCGCGGGCATATGTGTCATAGAGCGGCGTGGCATCGGCCATGGCGCATGTCTCCTCAATCATCCAAGGTGATTGTTTCGGTTGGCTCAGCTCGGACTGTGGCCAGCCCTTAAAAAATCAAAATGCCGCCTCGCGGCGGCAAAATCACTATCTTCATTTCGCACCGCAATGTCAACAAAAGCCGGTGATTTGCGGCAATTTGCGCCAACAACGCGACATGGTTTTTTTTGATCGGACACTCTTGCAAAAATGCCACGCACACCAAGCAAGTTGGGGAAAACTCGAAAATCGATTCGCTCGGATTCCTGGGACTCTTGTCAGCGAGTCCCCCTACCTCTACCTTAACAAACAATTACTAGAACGCATGCGGCGGACCTAGTCACCAAAAGAGTTATCGCGTTTCAACCTCGGCGCCTGTCCGGGGGACGGTGGAGGATTCGACCATCACCAACGCTGTGAATGGAGAAAAGACCATGAACTGGACTGACGAGCGGGTCGAGAAACTCAAGAAGTTGTGGTCAGAAGGATTGAGCGCGAGCCAGATTGCCGCGCAGCTTGGCGGCGTCAGCCGAAACGCAGTTATCGGCAAGGTGCACCGGCTTTGCCTGCCCGGCCGCGCCAAGGCCGGCGGAAGTACAACGACCGCCACCCGCACCAAGCGTCCAGCAACGTCTGCCCCGCGTGCGCCCAACTATGCTGCGCGCGTCGCCACCCGCACCGTGACGCGCACCACCGGCGCCACCGTCATGAAGGAAGAGATGGAAATCGACGCCGTCGAGGATCAGAACGACGCGCCGGTCGGCAACGTGGTCGTACCGATGTCCCGCCGCCTGGCGCTGACGCAGCTCACCGACCGCACCTGCAAGTGGCCGATCGGCGATCCGATGAAGGACGAGTTTCATTTCTGCGGCAATGACTCGCCCGACACGTCGCCCTATTGCACCTTTCACGCAAAGCTGGCCTATCAGCCATCCGCCGAGCGCCGCCGGGCTCGCTGAAGGCCCGCGGACGCCGAACATGAAAATGGGGCCAACAGGCCCCTTTTTCATGCAATCAGCCCTCCAGGGAATAGCCGGCGCCGCGCACGGTTCGGATCACGTCCTGCATGTTGGAAAAGTTGAGCGCCTTGCGCAGGCGACCGACATGCACGTCGACAGTGCGCTCGTCGACATAGATGTCGTGACCCCAGACGCCATCCAACAGTTGAGACCGCGAAAAGACGCGGCCGGGCGAGGCCATGAAGAATTCCAGCAGCCGGAACTCGGTCGGCCCGAGGCGGACTTCCCGGGTCTTGCGGTGGACGCGGTGGGTTTCGCGGTCGAGCTCGATATCGCCGCATTTCAGCAGCGTCGACAGCACCTCCGGCTTGGCGCGGCGCAGCATCGCTTTCACCCGGGCCATCAGCTCCGGCGTGGAGAACGGTTTGACCACATAATCGTCGGCCCCGGTGGCAAGACCGCGAACCCGCTCGCTCTCTTCGCCGCGCGCCGTCAGCATAATGATCGGCAGGCGCTCGGTTTCGGAACGCTGGCGAAGCCGGCGGCACAACTCGATGCCGGAAACTCCCGGCAACATCCAATCGAGGATCAGGAGGTCCGGCAGGCGCTCTTGCAGGCGGATTTCGGCTTCGTCGCCGCGGTTGATCGTATCGACCTCGAACCCTTCAGCCTCGAGATTGTAGCGCAGGAGAACGCTCAGCGCCTCCTCGTCTTCGACAACGGCAATTCTTGGCAGCATGCTGTCTCAACTCCTTGACACCTTGGCCTCAACGCAAGGGGCTCGCCCGCCGGGTCCACAAGGCCGCCCGGGCAATCAAAATGTAAGCATTAACTTACGACGGCAGATCACTTGCCGAACGCGCCGACGGTGTTGGCAGTATCATCCTTCGGACGTTCACCCACCGGCTGGGCGCCGGTTGCCATATAGTAGATCGTCTCGGCGATGTTGGTGGCATGGTCGCCGATGCGCTCGATGTTCTTGGCGCAGAACAGGAGATGCGTGCACGGCGTGATGTTGCGCGGGTCTTCCATCATGTAGGTCAGGAGCTCGCGAAACAGCGATGTGTAGATCGCGTCGATTTCATTGTCGCGCTCACGAATGCTGTTGGCCTTTTCCGGCGAACGCGACGCATAGACGTCCAGCACTTCCTTGAGCTGCATCAGCGCAAGCTCGGCCAGATGCTCGAGACCGCGGGCGAGCTGGCGTGGCAGGCTGGCGCTGGAAACGGCGATCACCCGCTTTGCCGTGTTCTTGCCGAGATCGCCGACGCGCTCGAGGTCGGCCGCGATGCGGATGGAACCCATGATTTCGCGCAGGTCAGCTGCCATCGGCTGGCGTTTGGCGATGGTGACGATCGCCTTCTCGCCGATCTGACGCTCCGCCTCGTCGAGGATGGTATCGTCAGAAATGACCTTTTGAGCAAGCGCGAGGTCGGCATTGACCAGCGCGCGCACGGATTCGGCGACCATCTGTTCGGCAAGGCCGCCCATCTCGGAAATGCGCCGTGTCAGGTATTTCAGGTCTTCGTCGTAGACGGAAACAATGTGCGTGGACATGATTGTTTTTCCTTCGTCACAATCCGGTTTCAAGGGCGCTGCCGTCTCACAACGGGAAACGGCGAGACATATCGTCAGCCGAAGCGGCCCATGATGTAGTCCTGGGTGCGCTGGTCATCCGGATTGGTGAACATCTTGTCGGTGTCGTTTTCCTCGACCAGATTGCCGAGATGGAACATGGCGGTGCGTTGCGAAACGCGTGCCGCCTGCTGCATCGAGTGAGTAACGATGACGATGGTGAAATTGGTCCGCAGCTCGTGGATCAGTTCCTCGACCTTGGCCGTCGCGATCGGGTCGAGAGCCGAGCACGGCTCGTCCATCAGGATCACCTCGGGGCTGACGGCAACGGCGCGCGCAATGCACAGGCGCTGCTGCTGACCACCGGAGAGGCCGGTGCCCGGTTCATGCAGGCGGTCCTTCACCTCGTTCCACAGGCCTGCCTTTTGCAGACTCTGTTCGACGATCTGGTCGAAATCGGCCTTGGAGCGTGCCAGGCCATGGATCTTCGGGCCATAGGAGACGTTCTCGTAGATCGACTTCGGGAAGGGGTTCGGCTTCTGGAAGACCATGCCGACGCGGGCGCGCAGTTCGACGACGTCGATACTCGGATCGTAGATATCGTCCTCGTCGAGGGTGATCTTGCCCATCACACGGCAATTGTCGATCGTGTCGTTCATGCGGTTCAAGGTGCGCAGGAAGGTCGACTTGCCGCAGCCGGACGGGCCGATCAGTGCCGTTACCGTGTTTTCGCGAACATTGAGGTTAACATCGAAAAGCGCGCGCTTCTCGCCGTAATAGACCGAAACGTCCTTGCCGATCATCTTGAAGGGAACAGCGTTCATTTTCTGATCCAGCGCCTTTTCAACTGCTGCTTCTGACATCATGTTCATGTTCTTACCTCACTACCAGCGACGCTCAAAGCGACGCCGCAACAGGATTGCGCCAAGGTTCATAACCACGAGGAAAATCAACAGAATGATGATCGCGCCCGAGGTCCGTTCGACAAATGCACGTTCGGCTTCATTGGCCCACATGTAGATCTGCACGGGCAACGCGGTAGACGGTTCCATCGGGGAACCGGGGTAGTCGACAACGAAGGCCACCATGCCGATCAGGAGCAGCGGCGCCGTTTCGCCGAGCGCGTGAGCCAGACCGATGATCGTGCCGGTCAGCACGCCCGGCATGGCAAGCGGCAACACATGGTGGAAGATCGTCTGCATCTTCGAAGCGCCGAGCCCAAGGGCAGCCGATCGGATCGACGGGGGCACCGCCTTCAGTGCCGCGCGGGTGGCGATGATGATCGTCGGCAGGGTCATCAATGTCAGGACGAGGCCTCCGACCAGCGCCGCCGAGCGCGGCATCCCGGCGAAGTTGATGAAGATCGACAGGCCGAGCAGGCCGTAGACGATCGAGGGGACGGCGGCGAGGTTGTTGATGTTGACCTCGATGAGGTCCGTCAGCCGGTTCTTCGGCGCGAACTCTTCGAGATAGATGGACGCGGCGACGCCGATCGGCAGCGCCAAGGCAAGCACGATCAGCATCATGTAGAGCGAGCCGAGGGCTGCCACACCGATGCCGGCCGCTTCCGGCCGGCTGGAGGCGCCGAAGGTGAAGATGCCGGTGTTGAATTCCTTCGTCATCGCACCGCTGTCGGTCAGCGTCTTCATCCAGCCGATCTTCTGGTCGCTGACCTTGCGCTTGGATTCCTCGACTGCGAGATCGATCTGACCCTTGTTGGCGCTGTCGATGTTGCCTTCGGCAAGCAGCGACACGTTTACGGTCGTGCCGATCACCGAAGGATTGGCTATGACGATGTCACGCAGCTGCATGCGGGCGCTTGCGGACACCATCTCAGTGGCCTTCTTGACCTCGGCCCGGTTCTTCGGATCGATGCCGAGCGCCTTGACGAGGGCATCGCGCACCAGCAGCGGATAGTTGGCCGTCATCAGCTTGGACGGATTTGCCGCGCGCTCGTTCTTCGGGTCGATGACCTTTTCGGCAAACTCGATCGGCAGCGTGATCGTCGTCTGTTGAAAGGCCGTGTAGCCGTTCGAAATGACCGTCCAGAGAAGGACGAACAGGAAGAACAGGCCGATCACGATCGCCGCCATGCCATAGGCACGGAAGCGGCGCTCGGCGGCATAGCGGCGCTTGATGCCGATATCGCGTCTGGCTGCGGTGGGGCGCACGAAGGCGGGGGACGAAGAGGAAACGATCTCGGTCATTCGTACTGTTCCCGATATTTGCGCACAATGTAGAGTGCATAGATGTTGAGGCAGAGCGTGATGCAGAACAGCGTGATCCCGAGCGCGAAAGCCACCAGCGTCTGCGGCGAGTTGAACTCAAGGTCGCCGGTCAGCTGATTGACGATCTTGACGGTGACCGTCGTCATCGCCTCGAAGGGATTGAGCTGCATGCGCGCGGCAACGCCTGCGGCAAGCACCACGATCATGGTTTCACCGACGGCACGCGACGCGGTGAGAAGCAGGGCACCGACGATGCCCGGCAGCGCTGCCGGCAGGACGACCTTCTTGATCGTTTCCGACCGGGTGGCACCCAGCCCGAGCGAACCGTCGCGCAGGGCACGCGGCACCTGGGTGATGATGTCGTCCGACAGCGAGGACACGAACGGGATCAGCATGATGCCCATGACGATACCGGCCGTAAGCACGCTCTGCGCCTGAATGAAGGAGACGTAGTTGCCCGTGACGAGACCATTCAACTGGGCGGAAATATCGCGCAGGAACGGGCCGACCGTGACCAGGGCGAAGAAGCCGTAGACGATGGTAGGGATGCCGGCGAGGATTTCCAAAAGCGGCTTGGCGATCGAGCGGACGCCAGGCCGGGCATATTCGGACATGTAGATCGCCGCGAAGAGGCCGATCGGCACGGCAAACAGCATCGCCACGAATGCGATGTAGAGGGTGCCTGCCAGGAGCGGCAGCAGGCCGAACTGACCCTGCGTCGCCTCGCTGCCGGCTGCGGCGAAACGCGGATCCCAGACCGTGCCGAAAAAGAAGCTGGCCGGCGAAACCGAATTGAAGAAGCGGATCGCTTCCGACAGCATCGAGCCGACGATGCCGATCGTCGTCAGGATGGCGATCGACGAGGCGAGCATCAGGGTCCAGAGCATGACGCGCTCGACCTGATTGCGGGCGCGGAACGGCGCGGAGATGCCACGCAGCGCGAAGACGGCACCGGCAGCGGAGATCAGGAGAACCACGACCGCCATCAAGACGCGACTTGTCGCAGTCATCTGATTGAATTGCGCGGCGGATTTGACCATGTAGGCTTCGCCTTCGCCGGCAAGTGGAACACCTTTTGCGGCCAACACGTCGCGCAGATTGGCGGAGCCGTTGTTGAGCGCTGCCAATTCCGCATCATCCAGCAGATTCAAACCGTTGGCAACGGACTTCACCTGCCCGAGCGCGAGTTCGCTGGTTGCTGCACCCTGGCTGAGCACCGTTTGCGGGAGTGCGTTGCGCACGGCGCTATCGATATAAGCGGGTGCTGCAATCGCCCAGACGGCAAGAACGATCGTCGCCGGGATGATCGCGCAGATCGCTGCATAGGTGCCATGATATCCAGGAAGGGAATGGAGAACCGAAAGCTTGCCGTTCGAGGTGGCAATAGCCCGGGAGCGTCCGGCGAGATACGCCGCAAACCCGACAATCAAAATAAGCAAAAGAATAAGAGATGTGTTCATCTGCATGTCCCCCCGGCTTTGACAATCACTGAAAGCCGGCAAATCCGAACGCGGGAGGTCCGCCACGGCAAATTTGCCGTGGCGGATATTGCTCAGCTTGTTAGAGCATGTTGCCGGCGGCGAAAGCCTTGCGGCCTTCTTCGCGCTCGGCGTCCGGAGCCGAAACCAGGCCATACGCGGCGAGCGGGCTGTCGGGGCCGATCATCTGGTCGTCAAGGAAGAACTCGACATATTCCTTGAGGCCCGGGATCACGCCAAGGTGAGCCTTCTTGACGTAGAAGAACAGCGGGCGGGAAACCGGATACTCACCGGAAGCGATGGTCTCGACCGACGGCGTAACGCCGTTGACGGTTGCGACCTTCAGCTTGTCGGCGTTGTTTTCAAAGAAGGCCAGACCGAAGACGCCGATGCCGTTCTTGTTGGAAGCGATGCGGGCGAGCGTTTCGGTGTAGTCACCGTCGATATCGACAGCCAGGCCATCCTTGCGGACCGCTACGCACTTCTTTGCAGCTTCCTTTTCATCGGCGATGAGGCCCTTGATGACGTCCTTGGCGCCGGCTTCCTTGCAGCCTTCAGCAAGAATCTTCTCTTCGAACACTTCGCGGGTGCCGTGCTTTTCGCCCGGGATGTAGGCCGCGATCTCAACGTCCGGAAGGTCCTTGTTGATTTCCGACCACTTCTTGTACGGGTTGGCAACGAGCTTGCCGTCAACGACGATTTCAGCGGCCAGAGCGAGGTAGAGGTCCTTCGGGACCAGCTTCAGCTCGGCATTGCCTGCGTCGGTTGCGAAGACGATGCCGTCATAACCGATCTTGATCTCCTGGATCTCGGTGACGCCGGCTGCCTTGCAGGTCTCGAGTTCGCTGTCCTTGATCTTGCGCGAAGCGTTGGCGATGTCGATCGTTTCCGGGCCAACGCCCTTGCAGAATTCCTTCAGGCCGCCACCGGTGCCGCCCGATTCAACGATCGGAGTCTTGAAGTCGGGGAAGGTTTCGCCGAAGGTTTCAGCAACGATCTTGGCGTAAGGCAGAACCGTCGAGGAACCGGCAACCTGGATCTGGTCGCGGGCAATCGCAACGCCTGCAAAAGCGGCGGATGCAACCAAAGCTGCAACAGTGAGTTTCAAGGCTTTCATCAGAATTCTCCCAGAATGGGCTTGTGTGGGTGCGCTTTTCATCAGCGCTCGCTTTCGCCGTGTCGATCGGCCGCCCTAGTTAGCGCCCGATGGCCTCACCTTTTATGTCAATTTCACGAAACATTTGTGACAGCTTAAACTATTGAATTTACTTCATTAAACAGATTTGTGACTTTTCGGGGAGCCGGTTTGTGTCAAAACCTTACGGTAAACACGGTGCCCTTGCCGATTTCCGACTGGACGAGCAATCTGGCGCGGTGCCGGGTGAGGATATGCTTGACGATGGCAAGCCCAAGCCCGGTGCCTTTTTTCGACCGGCTGGCTTCTACGTTAACCCGGTAGAATCGTTCGGTAAGACGCGGAACGTGCTCTGCAGGGATGCCAGGCCCGTAATCGCGGACGGACACTTCAGCCGGCGCGTCGCCGCCACCGGAGAGCGTCACTTCGACCATTTTTCCCTCCTGGCCGTATTTGCAGGCGTTTTCGATCAGATTTTCGAAAACCTCGGTCAGTTCGTCGCGATCGCCCTGAACGACGACCGGATCATCCGGCACGACCAGCGAAATCTCCACACCGACATCTTCCGCCAGCGGCGACAGCGCATCCCGCACATGACCGAGCAGCGGCGCGAGGTCGACCGCCTCGTCCGGCGCAATGTGGGATTTGAGTTCCAGCCGCGACAGCGAAAGCAGATCATCGACAAGGCGGCTCATACGCGTCGCCTGCTCGTGCATGATGCCGAGGAATTTCTCGTGCGCCTTGGCATCGTTGCGCGCCGGCCCCTGCAGCGTCTCGATGAAGCCGCGCAGCGAGGCAAGTGGCGTTCTCAGTTCATGGCTGGCATTGGCGACGAAATCGGAGCGCATCCGGTCGATGCGGCGTGCCTGCGATATGTCGCGATAGGAAAGAACATAGAGCCGCTCGTTAGGCGATCCGATCTCGGCTGGCGCGACGCGCACGATGTAGACCGATTCCGACGGGAACCGCTCGGAATGTTCGATCTGGTTTACCTTGCCGGTGGCGATCGTCTCCCGGACCATGTCGAGGATCCCGGGCGAGCGAACCCGTGCGGAAAGATCGGTGTTGGCCGGGATCGTGCCGAAGGCCTTTTCGGCCGCATGGTTCTGCAGAACCACGGTTTCGTCGGGCGCAACCACGAGGATCGGCGTGTCGAGCGCGTGGAAGGCCGCAGCCAGCATACTCAGATCCGTTTCCTCGGCCACCGCCTGGGACACGGGGACGGCGGGCGGCGTGGTGTCGGTCGAACGGCTGAAAAGCGCCGCCATCCAGACTATCCAGAACAGCAGCACCGCGACGGTGTGAATGCCGGCCAATACGAGCGCCGCCGCGACGATGGCCGACAGGCCGATGATCCACTTCTCCGCGCGAGCCCTGTCCTTCAGGCGCTCCCAGACTGTCTTTGTCTCTTCCAACATACTCTCTCTTACCGGCATGCAATCAGCCGGTGATATCGGAGGTTCATGACAATGATTTTCACGGCATGCTTGAATTCGCAATTCAATTGTGGCCTCCTCCCATGAAATCGCGACCGGCGGAAAATGCAGAAGGGGAACCTATCGTGGTGGGGATCGAAAAAACGCAGCCGGTCAAACTCGTCGTCAACGGCAAGGAGCGGGTTTTCGATATCGACAACCCCGAACTGCCGAGTTGGATCGACAAGGAGGCGCTGGCCTCTGGCGGCTTTCCCTACGACAAGAAATTCGACGGCAGCGACTATGACGCAGCGCTGAAGAAACTGCAGATCGAACTCGTCAAGGTTCAGTTCTGGCTGCAGGCGACGGGCAAGCGCGTGATGGCGATCTTCGAGGGTCGCGATGCCGCCGGAAAGGGTGGTGCGATCTACGCGACGCGATCCTACATGAATCCTCGCTCCGCTCGCGTCGTCGCACTGCCCAAGCCGACCGAGACGGAACGGGGGCAATGGTATTATCAGCGCTACATCGCGCATTTTCCAACGGCCGGCGAGTTCGTCATGTTCGACCGCTCCTGGTACAATCGGGGTGGCGTCGAGCCGGTCATGGGCTTCTGCACACCCGAGCAGAACAAGCGGTTTCTCAAACAGACGCCACGGTTCGAGGGGCTTATCACCGGCGACGGTATTCACCTTTTCAAATTCTGGCTGGATATCGGCCGCGAGATGCAGTTGAAGCGGTTCCACGACCGGCGGCACGATCCGCTGAAGGTGTGGAAGCTCTCGCCGATGGATATCGCCGCGCTGACGAAATGGGACCTCTACACCGAAGCGCGTGACCGGATGCTCGAGGAAACCCATACCGAACATGCGCCCTGGACGATCGTCCATGCCAACGACAAGCGCCGCGCCCGCCTCGACATCATCCGTCACATGCTGAAGACGCTCGATTATGACGGCAAGGACGAGGACGCGATCGGCGAGATCGACGGCAAGATTCTCGGCTCTGGACCGGGCTTCGTGAAGTAGCGCTTCGCCGCTTCTTCACCCGGCCACTGCGTTCATTGCCCGGGAAGAATGCGGACGGCGAACAGGTCGAGGCTGTTGCCGGTACCCGCCAGGTCGCTGTTGATCAGCATATGCCCGGGAGCGCTCGGCGCCAGACTGCGGTCGAACGTCACCTTGAACAGCATGTCGCTGGTTTCCTCGTTCACCGTGAAGCGATGACGGCCGCAGTCGCCCAGCGAGGAGAAGTCGCATTCGACGGAAAACTGCGTCTGCTTGCCCGCATCGGCTCGAACGCTGAGTGCCACGGTCGACGTCTTGCCGGAAATCTGCCCGAGAACCGACGCCGGGATTTCGATCCGGACGTTTCCGTCAGCCCCGGCGGTCGCGGAGGTGATGCGCAAGCGTTGACCGCTCTCGTCGCTGACAGCATCAGCCGTCGCACGGCTGCCCGCCGTGACCTTGCCTGCGTCGGCAGGCTTGAACACCTCGACCCAGTCGCCGGAAAAACCCGACTGGGCTCCGAGCGTCCTCAGCCCCTCGCCGCCGTCGAAATCCTCGGACATTACGGTCGAGGGCGGATTGGCAACGCTGGTATCGCGCTCGGCGGCCGATTTCAGAAGGCCGCTGGTTTGCGCCCACCAGGCCGCCGTCCCGATAGCGGCAACGAGGGTCGCCACAACCATGACGAAGGACAGCAAGCGGTCGCGCTTGCGCCGGCGGGGCTTTGGCAACGCGGCGACTGCCGCGGCTTTCTTGCCGCGTTTGCCGGCGACCGGTTCGAAGGGGGCTGCCTCCGGCGCGCGGTTTGCCTCGCGGCGGTCGGGACGCACGCCGGCAAGCCCGTCATCGACCACGGGGCCTACTGCTTCCCCGGCGGCTCGTTCCGGCGGCATGTGAACCCTGTCGTCGAGCGCCGCCGAGGCAGCCCCGTCATCGTCAAGACGAGCATCCAGACGAACCGCGGGCGCCACGGACGCAGCCTTCAGCGCCGCACGTTCCTCGACTTCGATGGCATGGATGATCGCTTCGAGGCGGTGGCGCTGCTGGGCGATCACATTCGGATCGTGCACGTCCTGCTTCCTGAGGCCGGCCTCGAGCGCGTTTCGCGCCGACTGATAGATACGCGCCCGTGTTTCGGAATTCGCCCGGTCGGAGCGCTCCAGCGCATGTCTGATGGCAGTTTCCAGTCCGCTCACTATCCGTCCTTCTTGATGCAGACGACCGGCATGGGGCCGCGCTGCAGGGCATGCCGCACTGGAGCCGAAGCTCTCTGGCCGGCGGGCATGCCGATCAACATTGTCGCGAAAGCCTTGCGGTGCGGCAGCGCTTTCGTTCCTTGAGCATCCGCCGTGGCTCCTGGAAAACAAGGCGCACTTTTGGATGTGTTAACAATTGGGTAACTGCTGACGTCGCGATCTGCAAGCCTCGCGCGTCAAACTGACAGCCGGCGGCGGGGAAAACCCGGTGGTTTTGCCCGGCTTGCCGGATAGGGAGCGTTCAAGCACCCTTTGCAAAATCCATCCGCGCTGATAAAGTTCTTACGTTTACGAAAACGTCAAAGATTGAACCACCGGGAGCGAACTCTTGTCATTGCCAGCCCTTCTCAACGGCACCACGCGGCTGCCCGTCGTCGCAGCGCCCCTGTTCATCATCTCGCATCCAGCCCTGACGATTGCCCAGTGCAAGGCCGGCGTCGTCGGCTCGTTTCCCGCGCTGAACGCCCGGCCGGAAGCGCAGCTGGATGAATGGCTTGCCGAGATCACGGAAGAACTTGCGGCGCACAACGCCCGCAGTCCCGGCAGGCCGGCAGCCCCCTTCGCCGTCAATCAGATCGTCCACAAGTCCAACAAGCGGCTCGAGCACGACCTGATGCTGTGTGTCAAATACCAGGTCCCGATCGTGATTTCCTCGCTGGGTGCCGTGCCGGAAGTGAATGCGGCGATCCATTCCTATGGCGGCATCGTGCTGCATGATGTGATCAACAATCGCCACGCCAATTCCGCCATCCGCAAGGGCGCCGACGGCCTGATCGCGGTTGCCGCCGGCGCCGGCGGCCATGCCGGAACGCTCTCGCCCTTCGCCCTGGTCCAGGAGATTCGCACCTGGTTCGACGGGCCACTCCTGCTCTCGGGCGCGATTTCCACCGGCGGTGCCGTGCTTGCCGCACAGGCGATGGGCGCCGACATGGCCTATGTCGGCTCGGCCTTCATCGCCACAACGGAGGCGCGCGCCAGCGACGCCTACAAGCAGATGATCGTCGACAGCAGTGCCAATGACATCGTCTATTCCAACTTCTTCACCGGCATTCACGGCAACTACCTGAAACCCTCGATCGTCGCCGCCGGCATGGATCCCGAGCAGCTGCCCCAGGCCGATCCGTCGAAGATGGATTTCGAGACCGCCACAAGGGGCGCGAAGGCCTGGAAGGATATCTGGGGCTGCGGCCAGGGCATCGGCGCCGTCACGGAGATAGGACCGGTATCCGCATTGGTCGATCGCCTTGCCCGCGAATATGACGAAGCGCGCCAGAGACTGGCGCTGTAAGACAGCACCTTTGCGTCGTCCCGAGGTTTTTTCCGGTTCTGCAAACTGATGGCTTGAAATCCCGTCGGTTTGCAGGTATCAGCCCCTCACACATCGCTCCGCGGCACCCGCGGAACGTTTGCGGGCCGCTTTAGCTCAGGTGGTAGAGCACATCATTCGTAATGATGGGGTCGCAGGTTCGAGTCCTGCAAGCGGCACCATATTTGTTCCTGGACATATATTACTTCAATGGTTTATGGCCTTCCTGCGGTCGGGTATTCCATCGCACCTTCTGTCGCACCATTTTCTTTTCCTCGGATGGCCACACCGGTCGTTCAAGCCCGGCGCAAGCGACGCGGCGTAGCCTGTCCTCTTAACCGGCATGAAGCCGGCCAGCAAAGGACAATGACATGTCGAACACGATCGACTACGCGCCCCTCCCGCAAGACGCAGCCATCGCCCTGTTCCTGCAGGAAGGCGATGCCGACAGGTTGACCGACCTGCTTGTCGATGCGCTCGACGAAGCTCTCAGAATTCTGAAAGAAGAGCTGGTTTCCCGGCCGCTGAACTGACCTGGGGAGATCCCACCGGCGGCATGACGAACCTCCGACGCAAGGATGCCATATCTACCCCGTATGACTCTCTCCCGTCATGCGGGGGTGCTACGCTACAATTTACTCGGGAAAACATGGTTAATTTTTTAACTATTTTCCGGTTAGCAGCGTGGGAGGTCAGCGGATCGGCCGTTGATTCGAGAACCGGGAGGACCACAGATGATCTTCAATCTGCTCAAGCCCAAGTGCGACGATACCGCCGATACCGGGACCTATGCGGACGGCGCTTTCGAGCTGCCGGTCATCGAGATCAACTCCGCTCCCCGCCGGGTTCGCGGGCATATCGCGCATCAGCGGGACTATGGCAGCGACCGTGCCATCTCGCCGATCCCCGCCGGCCTTGCCTGACAATCCGGCAGGGGATGACCGCCCCTACGGCGGCCTCATTCTTCAGAGACGCGGCTTCAGCTTCATGTGGCGGTTGACGTCCTTGTAGAGCAGATAGCGGAACTTGCCGGGGCCGCCCGCGTAACAGGCCTGCGGACAGAAGGCGCGCAGCCACATATAGTCGCCTGCCTCGACCTCCACCCAATCCTGATTGAGCCGGTAGACCGCCTTGCCCTCCAGAACGTAGAGGCCATGCTCCATGACATGGGTTTCGGCAAAGGGGATCACCGCGCCCGGTTCGAAGGTGACGATCGTCACATGCATGTCGTGGCGCAGGTCGGCGGTGTTCACGAAGCGCGTCGTCGCCCATTTGCCTTCGGTGCCTGGCATTGGATCAGGGGTGATATCCGCTTCGTTGAGGAACAATGCGGGTGGCACGTCAAGACCGTCGACGGCCTCGTAGATCTTGCGTATCCAGTGGAACCGCACCGGCTTGTCACTGGCGTTGCGCACGGCCCATGCGCTGGCCGGCGGAATGAAAGCGTAACCGCCGGGTGACATCTGGTGGGCCTTGCCGTCCAGCGTCACGGTCAGCTCGCCCTCGACGACGAACAGAACACCCTCGGCGTCCGCATCCGGCTCCGGCCTGTCGCTGCCGCCTTTCGGCGCCACTTCCATGATGTATTGCGAGAAGGTCTCGGTAAAGCCGGAGAGCGGCCGCGACAGGACCCACGCCCGGGTGCCTTCCCAAAACGGCAGGTAACTGGCAACGATGTCCATCATCACGCCCTTGGGGATGATGGCATAGGCCTCGGTAAAGACGGCGCGGTCGGTAAGCAACTGCGTCTGCGGCGGAACGCCGCCCGTGGGGGCGTAGTAAGTGCGGTTCATCGGATTTCCTGGACTTTCAAGATGGATCAGTCCTTATGGCCGCAGGCGGCCGCAAGGAACACTCAATCATTAGCGCAATGGCGCGCTGAGATCACGCTGCAATTCCCCCTTATGTCCAGATAGAGTTTCGCCAAAGACGGGGGAAATCACCGTTAACGATGCGATCGCGCAAGGCTATGCGCCCGCTCCTATTTGATGATCTCGCTCGGCGGTGGCGGCTGGTTCGTCACCTCGTGCAACCATTCCCGCCAGATTGCCACCAGAAGCGCCATCAGCACCGGCCCGACGAAAAGCCCGAGGAACCCCATGGTCTTGACGCCGCCGACGAGGCCAAAGAAGGTTGGCAGGAAGGGGAGGCTGATCGGTCCGCCGACAAGCCTGGGGCGCAGGGTCTTGTCGACAATGAACAACTCGATGGTTCCCCAGGCGAACAGGGCGGCGGCGGCAAACGGCGAGCCACTGGCGAAGAGATAGACCGACACGAGGGTGAAACAGAGCGGCGCGCCGCCGGGGATCAGCGCCATGATGCCGGTGATGATGCCAAGGGTCACTGGCGAGGGAACCCCTGCCAGCCAATAGGCGACGCCAAGCACGATGCCTTCGCCGATAGCAATAATGCCCATGCCGGTGACGGTCGAACTGATGGTCAGCGGCACGATGCGCGACACGCGCTCCCAGCGCATCGGCAGGATACGTTCACCGAGACGATCAAGCTGGACAAGCAGTTTCTCGCCGTCGCGATAGACGAAAAACAGGGTGATCAGCATGAAAAGCAGAGTGAGCAGCGACTGGAAGGCAGACGCGCCGACAACGAGCACGCCGCGGTAGATGCTGCCGATATTGGAGCCACTGACGAGCTGGACCAGTTCGCCGACCGCGCCGGGATGGCCGACATATTTGGCCCATTGCGCTCCAAGCCAGACACCGGCACCCGGAATCTGCGTCAGCCAGACCGGCACAGGCGCTCCGAATTTGTTGGTGGCGGTGGTCCAGTCGACCCAGTCACGGACTTCATCGACGGCGTAGACCGCGGCCAGCGAAATCGGCGCGACGATGAAGGAAATCACCGCAATGATCGCAATGGTGGCTCCAAGCGTCCGGTTGCCGCCGATGGCCGCAAGCAGGCGACGATAGATTGGCCAGGAGGCGAAGCCGATTACCAGCGCCGCCAGCACCGGCACCAGAAAGCCGTGGAAGAAATAGACGCCGGCGAGGAGGATAAAGACGAGCAGCCAGCGCGCGGCCGAAATCGGCCCGACAAGCGCCGAGCGTTCATGGGCCGGACGGCCAAAAAGGCGCGGCTCAGACGGAAGCTCGCCCCGGTCACGATTGGTCAGTTGCAAAAAGCATTCCTCCACATGACATCAAGATGACAGCAAAACTCACGGCTTGCCACATGTTTCCGATTTTTGCCGGCAAACCCGGCGCGTGCGGCATAGGTAAATATGACCGCAGCGTCAACACAAGCCGATGACAATCGAACTTTGGCACGTGATGGGGAGGACTTGGGAGGAACGCCTTGGCTGGCTTGTTGCAGTGCAATATACCTTTTCGCACCTGCTCGCAGAACATTGCGGGCACCTGCCGCGAAATCTGGCCATGCACCGCCAAACTCTCGGCGATGTATTGACGTTTACGTTAAGGTTATATAATCCGGAATGGACTTGATGAGGCGAAACGAAAGCTTCATCCTCATCAATGTGGGCGATCTGGAGGGATCGTCCGCTCCTGCGCAGCGCAAGCCGATGACATTTTCGGACAGGGTTGTGTATGGAAAAATGAAGACGGCGCACGGCCGTCTTGCAGCGCGGCGGCAGTTGCATCAGGGAGAGAGACCATGCCGGACACTTTGATTCAGAAGCGCGACCCCCAGGCCGCCAAACCCTGGCTGCAGTCCTATCCGCCCGGCATGCCCGCAGAAATCACCCCTTTGCCCCACAACTCCATCGGCGAACTCTTTGTGGAAGCCTGTGCGACATACGCCACGCGCCCTGCGTTCACCTGCATGGGCAAGACGCTGACCTTTGCCGAACTCGACGCCGAGAGCAAGAAGATCGGCGCCTGGCTTCAATCCACCGGTCTGGCCAAGGGCGACCGCGTTGCCGTGATGATGCCGAACATCCTGCAGAATCCGGTGATCGTCTATGGCATCCTGCGCGCAGGCTTTGCCGTCGTGAACGTCAATCCGCTCTATACGCCGCGCGAACTCGAGCATCAGCTGAAGGATGCCGGGGCCAAGGCGATCTTCGTGCTGGAAAACTTCGCCCACACGGTCGAGCAGGTGGCCGCGCGCACCGACCTTAAGCACATCGTCGTCGCGACCATGGGCGACCTTCTGGGTCTCAAGGGCCTGATCGTCAACATCGTCGTGCGCAAGGTCAAGAAACTCGTGCCGCAATGGTCGCTGCCCGGCCACCTGTCCTTCAAGGCGGTTTTGGCAAAGGGAAACAGTGCGACCCTGAACAAGGTCGATGTCAAACCGGGCGATGTCGCCTTCCTGCAATATACCGGCGGCACCACCGGCGTCTCCAAGGGCGCGACGCTCACCCATGCCAATCTTCTCGCGAACATGGCCCAGATGGGCCTGTGGCTTGAAACCGCCTTCCTCAACAAGAAGCGGCCGGATCACCTGGTGTTCCTCTGCGCCCTGCCGCTCTACCATATCTTCGCGCTCACAGTGAATTCATTGATGGGCCTGAAGACCGGCGGGCAAAATATCCTGATCCCAAATCCGCGCGACATCCCGGCCTTCGTCAAGGAACTGGCGAAGTATAGGGTCAACATCTTCCCGGGCCTGAATACGCTGTTCAACGCACTGATGAACAACGCCGAATTCCAGAAGCTCGACTTTTCCGAACTGGCGCTGACCTTCGGCGGCGGAATGGCGGTGCAGCGACCGGTTGCCGAACGCTGGGAAACGATGACGGGATGCCCGATCAAGGAAGGCTACGGCCTTTCGGAGACATCGCCCGTCGCGACGGCCAACCGGCTGGACGCAGCCGAGTTCACCGGCACGATCGGCCTTCCCCTGCCCTCGACGGAGGTTGAGATCCGCGACGACGATGGCAACACGCTGTCGCTCGGCGATATCGGCGAAATCTGCATCCGCGGCCCGCAGGTCATGGCCGGCTACTGGCAGCGGCCCGACGAAACCGCCAGGGCGATCTCGCCCGACGGCTTCTTCCGCACCGGCGATATCGGCTTCATGAACGCGCAAGGCCTGGTCAAGATCGTCGACCGCAAGAAGGACATGATCCTCGTCTCCGGCTTCAACGTCTTCCCGAACGAAATCGAGGAAGTGGCGATGACGCATGCGGGCATTCTCGAATGCGCGGCGATCGGCGTGCCGGATCAGCATTCGGGCGAGGCCGTGAAGCTGTTCGTCGTCAAGAAGGACCCGAACCTTACCGAGGCGGATGTCAAGGCCCATTGCTCCGCCAACCTCACCAACTACAAGCGGCCGAAATTCGTCGAGTTTCGCACCGAACTGCCGAAGTCGAATGTCGGCAAGATCCTGCGCAAGGATCTGCGCGGCTGAGGGTGTTCAAACCGCCCGTCTTGTCAAAGGTTGACGGAGCGTTTGCAGCCTTCCAGTTTTGCAACCGCAAGACGATTCCAATTGTCGACCCGCAATAGGAAAGAACGGCTTTCTTATCCTTCGGGTGAGGACGCTCTTGATTTGCCGTGGCCAAAGCGACTAGCTATCGCGACCCATCCGCGACGCAAGGAGCCCTCGCCATGAACGCGCCCGCCACCACCGCGCTTGTCAGCCAGCTGAAATCCACCGTCACCGACACCAAGGCAACCGATATCCGGACGGCTTTCACCAGCGATCCCGAGCGCTTTGCAAAATACAGCGTCACTCTTGACGACATGCTGTTCGATTATTCGAAATGCGCCGTAAACGAGAAGGTGCTGGACGGCCTCGAGGCACTCGCAAAAGCCGCCAAGGTCGCCGAAAAGCGCGATGCGATGTTTGCCGGAGAGGCGATCAACATCACCGAGGGCCGCGCCGTCCTGCATACGGCGCTGCGCAACCGCTCCAACACGCCGGTCCTGGTCGACGGCCGCGACGTGATGCCGGACGTCAACGCCGTGCTCGATGCCATGGGCGCCTTTTCCGACGGTATTCGCTCGGGCGCGCTGACGGGTGCGACGGGCAAGAAGATCACCGACGTCGTCAATATCGGCATCGGTGGTTCCGACCTCGGGCCAGTGATGGCGACGCTGGCGCTTGCGCCCGCCCATGACGGCCCGCGGCTGCATTTCGTCTCCAATGTCGATGGTGCCCATATCGCCGATACGCTGAAGCTGCTCGATGCCGAGACCTCGCTGTTCATCGTCGCCTCCAAGACCTTCACCACCATCGAAACGATGACCAATGCGGCGACGGCCCGCGCCTTCATCGCCGAAAAGCTCGGCGAAAAGGCGGTCGGCAAGCATTTCTGCGCCGTCTCCACCGCCCTCGACAAGGTCGCTGCCTTCGGCATCGACAGCGACCGGATCTTCGGCTTCTGGGACTGGGTGGGCGGACGCTATTCGGTCTGGTCGGCGATCGGCCTGCCGCTGATGATCGCGATCGGCAAGGAGAATTTTGGCGAATTCCTCGCCGGTGCCCATTCGATCGATAACCATTTCCGCACGGCGCCGCTGCGCGAAAACATCCCGATGCTGCTCGGCCTTCTCGGCTTCTACCATCGCAACGTGCTCGGCTATCCGACCCGCGCCATCCTGCCCTACGACCAGCGCCTGTCGCGCTTCCCTGCCTATCTGCAGCAGCTCGACATGGAATCGAACGGCAAGGGCGTGACGCTCGACGGTACAGCCGTCGAGGGCAACTCCGGCCCGGTCGTCTGGGGCGAGCCGGGCACCAACGGCCAGCACGCCTTCTACCAGCTGATCCACCAGGGCACGAGCGTCATCCCGGCGGAATTCATGATTGCCGCGAACGGCCACGAACCGCACCTGCGTCACCAGCACCAGTTGCTGATCGCCAACTGCCTGGCGCAGTCGGAAGCGCTGATGAAGGGCCGGACCCTCGAGGAAGCCAAGGCGCAGATGGCGGCCAAGGGGCAGGATGCCGCCTTCATCGAGCGCATTGCCCCGCACCGCGTCTTCACCGGCAACCGGCCGTCGCTGACCTTCGTCTACGATCAGATGACCCCCTTCACCTTCGGCCGCCTGATCGCGATCTACGAACATCGTGTCTTCGTCGAGGGTGCCTTGTTCAACATCAACTCCTTCGACCAGTGGGGCGTCGAGCTCGGCAAGGAACTGGCGACGGGCCTGCTGCCGGTGGTGGAAGGCAAGGAGAGCGCCGAGGGCCACGACAGTTCGACGGCCGGCCTCGTTGCGGCGCTGCTGAAGGCGGCGAAGTAGTCTCGCCACGGCCTCGACAGACATCGATGAATACAGGCTGAATGCGGAGTTCAGCCTGTATTCGGACACGATGCGATATGCCTGAAACCGCGTCCTCAAGCCGGAGAGACCTCCGGCGACGCAAGGGTCCGGGGCATTGGCGTGGAACACTATTTCTTCGATCTGCACTTCGGCGATGAACAGGTGGTCGATGAAGACGGCATCGATCATTTCGATGTGGGATCAGCCGTGTATTACGGACAAAGAATCGCCGACAAGATCGGTCGCGATGCCGACTACACATCGCTGAAGGTGCATGTGCGCGCTCCCGACGGCTGCATTCTGGCGATTGTCGCCGCATCCTCCGGCCGTGGCTACGAGCAAGTGGCGCTGATCGGTCGCTGAGGCGGCTTGGATTTCAGGGAAGGCCATTTCCTGCGCCCGACAGTCAATCATCTGCTTGTCATCAAAACATGATCAAAGAGCCCGGATGGCAGTTGCCAGGCGATTCGACCGTCAGCCAGTGCTCCGCAACATATCGCAGAGCCGCGTCCAGGGGCGCAGCATGGAAAAGACCGTTCTCGTTGTGACCGATGCCTGGCATCCGCAGGTCAACGGTGTCGTTCGCACCCTCGATGAACTTGCCCGTTCGGTGCAGGAACAGGGGATCACCATCGAATTCCTGACACCGGAGCGGTTTGCCACCTTCCCGCTGCCTTTCTATCCCGATATCCGGCTGGCACTTCCGACCCGGCGGCAGGTAGCGAAAGAGATCGATGCAGTGGCGCCCGACTATATCCATATCGCCACGGAAGGGCCGCTCGGCCTCGTCGCGCGCGGCATCTGCCTGCGCAGGGGGCTGCCGTTCACGACGAGCTACCACACGCGCTTTCCCGAGTTCGTCAGCGCGCGATTGCCCATTCCGGAAGATTGGAGCTACTGGTGGCTGCGCCAGTTCCACAATTCCGGCAATGGCATGATGGTCGCCACCGCGTCGCTCGGTACGGAGATGGCTGCGCGCGGCTTTCACAACATCAAGCGGTGGACGCGTGGCATCGACACGGTTCTCTTCGACCCGGCGCGCCGCCAGAACCTGCCCTTCCCCCGCCCGATCTTCCTGAACGTCGGACGGGTGGCGGTGGAAAAGAACCTTCCGGCTTTCCTCGACCTTGACCTGCCCGGCAGCAAGGTGGTCGTCGGCGACGGGCCAGACCTCGCCCACCTGCGGCAGAAATATCCGCACGTGCATTTCCTGGGCCGGCGCATGGGAACCGAGCTTGCGACGATCTACGCGTCGGCGGACGTCTTCGTCTTCCCGAGCCGGGTCGATACCTTCGGCAACGTCATTCTGGAGGCGCTGGCGAGCGGTTGCCCCGTCGCAGCGTTTCCGGTCACCGCACCGAGCGACATACTGGCAGATGGCGGCGGCTTTCTGTCCAGCGATCTGCGGCAAGCAGCCCTTGCCGCGCTCGCCTTGTCGCGGGAGGACGCCCGGCAAAAGGCGCTGACATTCAGCTGGAGCGAATGCGCGCGGCAGTTTCTCTCGAACCTTGCGGGCGTACCCCGCAGTGCCTTTGCCGGCCGCGGCCGACGGTTGCGATCGGCATCGTAGGTCTGCCGGATCTTTCTTGCAGCCAACCCACATGGCGCCAGCGCGCCGGCGCGCTATCACAACCGATGGCCGGCAAGCGTTTTCGCAGGTAAATTAGAGGCCGATCTCGTAGCTCCAGGGCGGATTTGCACCGGCGCGCGACACGGTGACGGCGGCGGCCTTGGCACCGAGGGCAAGAGCATCGCGCACGGCGCTTTCGCTCAGGTTCGCAACCTGTTGCTTGGTCAGGAGATTGTTCATCTTCAGCGAAGCAAGAATGCCCGCGTCGAACGTGTCGCCGGCGCCGACCGTATCGACGACGGTGACTTTTTCACCGGGCACCGAAACCTTGCCGCGCGCCGTGTAGCCGTCGGCGCCGTCAGCGCCCTTGGTGATGACGATGAGCTTCGGGCCGCGCTGCAGCCATTTGCCCACCAGTTCCTCATGCGTGCCCGCCTCGCCGAACCAGTCGAGGTCCTCGTCGGAGAACTTGACGATGTCTGACATGGCCGCCATGCGCAACATGCGGGCCTTGTGGGCTTCGGCATCCTTGATGAAGCCGGGACGGATATTGGGATCGAAGGAAATCACGCGTTTCTCATGCTCGCGGGCCATCAGGGATTCGTAAGTCGATCCGCACGGTTCCGGAATCAGGCTGATGGCGCCGAAATGCAGCGCCTCGCAGAAATCGCCGAGCGCCGGCAGGTGATCCTTGGTGATCATGCGGCCGGCGGTGTTTTCGTCGAAGAAGGCATAGGTCGCCGAGCCGTTGATCAATTTGACGAAGGCCATCGTCGTATGGAGCGGCAGCGTCGCGCACGGGCCGAAATCGACGTTGCTGGACTTCAGCGTCTCGCGCAGCATATCGCCGAACATGTCATCGGAGAGGCCGGTGAAGAAGCCCGTCGGGATGCCGAGGCGGCCGAGCGCGATCGCCGTGTTGAAGATCGCGCCGCCGGAATAGGGCGCGAAAGCCACCTCGCCCGCCGTCGTCTGGCGCGGCAGCATGTCGATCAGGGCTTCTCCACAGCAGATGATCAAGACGGCATCCTCCCTTTCAGTGATTTCATTTCAATCGATTTAAAGCAAGACGATCAGGAATTCCAGCTCCGTTTTCAGGCTGTCGCCAAGGCGCTGACGCCGCCATTGCGACCCGACCATTCGAGCGGCGCGTTGAGGAAGGATTCGACCTCCGACAGCGTGTTTTCGTCGAACAGTTTCTGTTCCTTGGCAACCGCGAGAACGTCGCGCCACGTGGCGATGTTGTGCAGCGTCACCCCCTTCTCCTGCATCTCTGCGCGAGCCTTCGGGAAAATATCATAGTAGAACAGAGCGATCCCATGATCGACCACACCGCCCGCTGCGCGGATGGCGTCGATGAACTTGAACATCGAGCCGCCGGCCGTGGTCAGGTCCTCGATGACGAGCACGCGCGCACCCTCGGGCATATGCCCTTCGATCTGGGCGTTGCGGCCGTGCCCCTTGGGCGCCTTGCGTACATAGATCATCGGCAGGGCGAGGCGCTCGGCCAGCATCGCGGCGAAGGGAATGCCCGCCGTCTCGCCGCCGGCAATGACGTCGAACTGCTCGAAACCGGCCTCACGCAACACCGTCGCGGCGGCAAAATCCATCACGGTCGAGCGGATGCGCGGATAGGAGATCAGCTTGCGGCAATCGATATAGACCGGGCTCGCCATGCCCGAGGCGAGCTTGTAGGGTTCGGCGGCGCGGAAATGCACCGCCTTGATTTCCCAGAGCATCTTTGCGACCAGCTCGGCCATGACGGCCCTGTCGGGAAAGGATGTCTGGATCATCGCGGCCTCCTTAGCCATTGGATTTTGTTATCCGCGCATAGCAGTTCGAGCCCCCGAAAGCCAGAGGCGGAACACCTGGAACCGCTGGCCGCGGTGTTCGCCGCGATCAAGCCGTTCGCCCCTTTCAATCACGCGGCCGGCGCTGGACTTCGAAGGAGGCCGATCAGCACCCGGGCCGGATTTCAGCGCTCCGTGACGGCCCAGTGCAGCGGGAACATCGGATCGAAAACGGTAACAGCACCCGCTTCCGTCTCGATCTTCTTCGGGAACTCCACAGGTTCGGCGTGCTTGCGCAGCGTGATCGTCTCCTCGTTGACCGGCAGGCCGTACCAGGCGGGACCGTTCAGCGACGCAAAGGCCTCCAGCTTGTCAAGCGCCTGCTCCTGTTCGAAGACATGCGCAAGGCAGCTCATCGTGTTGATCGAGGTATAGATGCCGGCGCAGCCGCAGGCGCATTCCTTCAAGGGATCGACATGCGGCGCGGAGTCGGTGCCGAGGAAGAAGCGCGGATTGCCCGAGGTGGCGGCGGCCCGCAGGGCAAGGCGATGAACCTCGCGCTTGGCAACCGGCAGGCAGTAATAGTGCGGCCGGATGCCGCCGACGAGGATGGCGTTACGGTTGATGATCAGGTGATGGGTGGTGATCGAACCGGCGAGGTTGGCCTTCGACGACGTGATATAGTCGATGCCGTCCTTGGTAGTGACGTGTTCCATCGTCACCTTCAGCTCGGGAAGGCGGGCGCGCAGCGGATCGAGCACGGTTTCGATGAAGACGGCTTCACGGTCGAAGATATCGACGTCCGCCGATGTCACTTCGCCATGGACACAGAGCGGCAGGCCGATTTTCGCCATGCGCTCCAGCACCGGCATGGCATTTTCGAAATTGCGCACGCCGCTTTGCGAATTGGTCGTGGCGCCGGCGGGGTAGAGCTTGACCGCCTTGATCAGCCCGCTCCTGTGCCCGGCTTCGACATCGTCCGGGTTCGTGCCTTCGGTGAGATAGAGCGTCATCAGCGGCTCGAACCGGTCGCCTTTCGGCACGGCTGCCAGGATGCGCTTGCGGTAGGCGGCCGCGTCGGCGGTGGTGACGACGGGCGGGACCAGATTGGGCATGATGATGGCGCGGGCGAAGTGGCGGCTGGTATCGCCGATCACGCCCTTCAGCATGCCGCCGTCGCGCAGATGCAGATGCCAGTCGTCGGGACGGCGGATGGTAAGTTCGGTGATGGCATGCGTGCTCATGACGGATATCTCCAGGCGCAATCTAAGGGCGCATGGTGCAAGGGCATGCGCTGACCGAGGGTTCGGATAGCATCATTATGCGCGGGAAAACAACGACGGACTGCCCGCCTCAGGCCGTTTCGAAGATCTCGATGGCAATATCGGCCGGACGGGAATTTTCGATGATCCGCTTTCCGTTCGGCAGGTCGTTGCCGTAGAGCTTCCATTCGATGCCGGCGTCGTCGAGTCCGTAGTGAATCCAGCGCTGCCGCAGGCGCTCCTCCAGAACCTCGTAGGACGGGCCGACGAAGATCGTCAGGTCGAACATGCCGTCAAGCCGTTTCCAGGGCGCCTCGTCGAGCAGCAGGTAGTTGCCTTCCGTCAGAATGATGCGCGTCTCCGGCGCGACCACCCGGGCCGAGGCAATGGCGATCTCGCGGGAACGGTCGAAGACCGGGACGAGCACTTCCTCGTCCGCCTTGCGCACCGCCTTGACGATGTCGATGAAAGCGCGGACGTCGAAGGTTTCCGGCGCGCCCTTGCGTTTCAGCAGGCCGCGTTCCTCGAGAATTCCATTATCCATGTGGAAGCCGTCCATCGGCAGGACCGCGGATTTTTCGCCGCGCCGCGTCAGCTCTTCCTGGAGCGTATCGGCAAGCGTGGATTTGCCGGCCCCGGGGGGGCCGGCAATGGCAACGATGAAGCGTGGCCGCTTCCCCGCTTTCTCGATGACGGCGTCGGCGATTGCCGCAAGCGTCATGGTCATGCGGCGAGCGCCTCCGGCGGCACCTTGGCACCGGTCATGAAGGCAACGGCATCCGACATGGTGTATTCCTTCGGATTGATGACGCAGAGGCGTTTGCCAAGCCGGTGGATATGGATGCGGTCGGCCACTTCGAACACATGCGGCATGTTGTGCGAGATGAGCACGATCGGCAGGCCGCGCGCGCGCACGTCGAGGATCAGTTCCAGAACGCGGCGGCTTTCCTTCACCCCCAGCGCTGCCGTCGGCTCATCGAGAATGATGAGCTTGGAGCCGAAGGCGGCGGCGCGGGCCACGGCCACCCCCTGGCGCTGGCCGCCGGACAGCGTTTCCACCGCCTGGTTGATGTTCTGGATCGTCATCAGGCCGAGTTCCGACAGCTTGTCGCGAGCGATCTTTTCCATCGCCGCATGATCGAGCATGCGGAAAACACTGCCGAGCGGCCCGGATTTGCGAATTTCCCGGCCGAGGAACATGTTGTCGGCAATCGAAAGCGCCGGCGACAGGGCAAGGTTCTGGTAGACCGTCTCGATGCCCGCCTTGCGGGCCTCGATCGGCGAACGGAAGTTCACGACCTCGCCGTCGAGGCGGATTTCACCTTCGTCCGGATGGATCGCGCCGGAAATCGCCTTGATCATCGAGGACTTTCCGGCGCCGTTGTCGCCGATCACGGCCAGGATCTCGCCCTTGTAGAGATCGAAATCGGCATGGTCGAGTGCGGTGACGCGGCCGTAACGCTTGACGATGCCACGCGCGGTGAGAATGGGTTCCTGAGCCATCAGCCTGCCACCTTTCTGATCCACTGGTCGATTGCAACGGCGGCGATGATCAGCACACCGATCAAGAGATAGGTCCATTGCGGGTCCGTGCCGATCAGGCGCAGGCCGAGTTGGAAGACGCCGACGATCAGCGCCCCGAACAGCATGCCCATGATCGAACCGCGGCCGCCGAAGAGCGAGATGCCGCCGATCACCACCGCGGTGATCGATTCGATGTTGGCGAACTGGCCCGCCGTCGGCGACACCGAGCCGATACGGCCGATCAGGGTCCAACCGGCGAGTGCGCAGATCAGGCCCGAGAGGACATAGACCGACATCAGCATCCTCTTGACGTTGACGCCTGAGAGTTCCGCGGCGTCCGGATCGTCACCAACCGCGTAGACGTGCCTGCCCCAGGCCGTTTTGTTCAGCACATACCACAGGGTGCCGACGAGCAGCACCATCGTGACCGCGCCGTAGGTAAACACGGCATTGCCGATCCGGATATTGGTGCCGAAGAACTGGAGAAGCGGCGCGCTGGCGCTGATGTCCTGGGAGCGGATTGTTTCGTTGGCGGAATAAAGGAAGTTCGATGCCAGCACGATCTGCCACATGCCGAGCGTGACGATGAACGGCGGCAGCTTCACGCGCGACACCAGCCAGCCGTTGACGGCACCGCAGAGCCCACCGACGGCAATGCCGCAGATCACCGCTATTTCCGGCGGAAAGCCGTAGCGGAAGGTAAATTGCCCCATCACCACCGACGAAAGCACCATGATCGCACCGACGGACAGGTCGATGCCGGCCGTCAGGATGACCAGGGTTTGGGCGGCGCCGACGATGCCGGTGATCGCCACCTGCTGCAGGATCAGCGTCAGGGAAAATGCCGAGAAAAACTTCGAACCGAGAACCGATCCGAAGACGATCAGCGAAAGGACCAGCACGATCAGCGGCACTGCCGCCGGCCTCTTGTGCAGAAAATGCTGGGCCTTCTGCAAGGGTGTCTTGTCATGCGTATCAAAGGAAGCAACCTGCTTCGAGCTGCCACTCAGGACCTTTTCGAATTCCTGCGATGGCTGCGAGGCTACTCTCGGTTCGCTCATGAAAATTCCTCCCGCCTCTCAAAACCGTTCCCGTCGGTATGGGCTCCCCACCCCATCCGCCTGCACCTGCACACCGGACAGGTAGCAGGGCAAGGGGAGAAGTGTGCTCACGGTTATGGCGTTTTGTCAAAATGACATCATAGCTTAAACGAAGGGCGGCCCGAAGCCGCCCGTCGTCCCGTTCAGCGGCGGGGCGTCAGCCCCAGCACTTTTCCGTGCCGGCCTTGGTGTCGATCGATTCAACACCAGGAGCGGGCTTATCGGTCACGAGCGACACGCCCGTGTCGAAAAAGTCCTTGCCTTCGGTCGGCTTCGGCTTTTCACCGGTGTCGGCGAATTTCTTGATCGCTTCGATGCCGAGCGAGGCCATCAGCAGCGGATACTGCTGCGAGGTGGCGCCAATGACACCATCGATGACGTTCTTGACGCCTGGGCAGCCGCCATCGACCGATACGATCAGCACGTCCTTTTCCTTGCCGACAGCCTTCAGCGCCTCGTAGGCGCCGGCAGCGGCTGGCTCGTTGATCGTGTGAACGACGTTGATGGACGGATCCTTCTGCAGAAGGTTTTCCATGGCGGTGCGGCCGCCTTCCTCATTGCCGTTGGTCACGTCATGGCCGACGATGCGCGGGTCATCCTCGTCGCCGATCTTGTTGGGGTCCTTGGGATCGATGCCGAAGCCGATCATGAAGCCCTGGTCACGCAGAACGTCGACGGTCGGCTGGGACGGCGTCAGATCGAGAAATGCCACCTTGGCGTCCTTGGCCTTGTCGCCGAGGGTTGCCGCAGCCCACTGGCCGATCAGCTTGCCGGCGAGAAGGTTGTCGGTTGCGAACGTTGCATCAGCGGCATTGGCCGGTTCAAGCGGCGTGTCCAGCGCGATCACGAGAACACCGGCGTCGCGCGCCTTCTGCACGGCCGGCACGATGCCCTTGGTGTCGGAAGCCGTCAACAGAATGCCCTTCGCACCGTCGGCAATGCAGGTCTCGATCGCCGCGACCTGGCTTTCGCTGTCGCCGTCGATCTTGCCGGCATAGGACTTCAGCTCGACGCCGAGTTCTGCCGCCTTGGCGCTTGCGCCTTCCTTCATCTTGACGAAGAAGGGGTTGGTGTCGGTCTTGGTGATGAGGCAGGCCGAAACATCGGCGGCCTGGGCAGGTGCAGCAAAAACAACGCCGAGCGCAAGCGCGCCGAGAGCGGCGGAAACAATAGTCGTCTTCATGAAATCCTCCCAAGGATTGAAAAATAGAAACCGGTCTACCGGCTCGTCAGGCCTCGCCCGCCACAACATCTCCACTGCCGCAGTTGGCGCTTCCGGGCACAAAACAAACACCAAAACGAAACCCTGTCAATAAATAAATCAAATTGAATTATTAAATATCTGTGGCATTCTCTGCGCAGAAAACGTGCACGCGCTCGATATCGTTGCAGTGCGCGTGAAAGAGACAGAGCAACGGCGCAACGAGGAGAGACGTCCGGACGCCACGGTCTGGACGGAGCAGCGCGCCGGCGGGAGGAAACGCGGCATGATATCACGGAGCGATTCCGGCGGCGCCTTGGCCGTTCCGGACGTTGTCGATCCCGGCGGCGGCGCCAACCTGACACGCGTGCGCGCCTATAACGAGCGTCTGGTCATGTCGCTGGTGCGCCGCCACGGCAGCTTGTCCAAAGCCGATATTGCCCGCCGCTCCGGTCTTTCGGCGCAGACGGTCACCGTCATCATGCGGGCACTCGAGAAGGACCATCTCCTGACCCGCGGCGATCCGGTGCGCGGCCGCGTCGGGCAGCCCTCGATACCGATGCGGCTCAATCCGGATGCGGTCTATTCCTATGGGGTCAAGATCGGCCGGCGCAGCTGCGATCTCGTGCTGATGGATTTCGTCGGCAACATCCGCCTGCACCTGCACCAGATTCACGCCTATCCGATGCCGGAGGAAATCCTGACCTTCATCGTCGAAGGAATACCGAAGCTCGAAAAGATGCTGACCGAGGAGCAACGCGGGCGCATTGCCGGCATCGGCATCGCAACGCCCTTCCAGCTCTGGAGCTGGGCCGAGGAGACCGGCGCACCGAAGGACGCGATGGACACATGGCACGGCTTCGATCTGCGCGAGGCGGTGGCTGCGCGCACGCACCATCCCGTGCTGTTGCAGAACGACGCCACCAGCGCCTGCGGGGCCGAGCTGATCTTCGGCGTCGGAAGCTCCTATCCCGACTTCATCTATTTCTACATCGGCTCCTTCATCGGCGGCGGCATCGTCCTGAATTCCTCGCTGTTTTCCGGCCGCACCGGCACGGCAGGCGCCGTCGGGCCACTGCAGGTTTCCGACCGGAACGGCAAGCCGCAGCAGCTTCTGAAGATCGCGTCGATCTACGTGCTGGAAAATCTCCTGCGCGAGAGGGGCATCGACCCGAAACCGCTCTGGTATTCCGCCGATGAGTGGATCGACTTCGGCGAACCACTCGAGACCTGGATCCAGCTCACGGCGGCTGCCCTTGCCCAGGCGATCGTTTCCGCCGCCTCGATCATCGATTTCGGCGCGGCCGTCATCGATGGCGGCTTCCCCGGCTGGGTGCGCACACGCATCGTCGCCGCCATTCGCAAGGCGGTCGGCGAGCTTGATCTCGAAGGCGTCATCATGCCAGACATCGTCGAAGGTGCGGTAGGCGCCCAGGCCCGCGCCATTGGCGGGGCCAGCCTTCCGCTCTTTTCCCGCTATCTCAGCGATACCAACGTTCTTTTCAAGGAAACTGCCTGATGCTGAAAGGTCTGAACCCTATCCTGAGCCCGGAACTTCTGGCGACCCTCAGGGCGATGGGACACGGCGACGAAATCGCGCTGGTCGACGGCAACTATCCCGGGCTGGAACACGGCCGACGGTTGATCCGTCTCGACGGGCATCATCTGATCCCGGTTCTGGACGCGATCCTCAGCGTCATGCCGATCGACGATTTCGTACCGGAGGCGATCTTTCGCGCCACGGTCAAGCAGGACCGCGACGTGCTCGATCCGGTGCATCGCGATATCATCGCCTGCTGCGCCAGGCATGAGCCCGATCGCGCGGTCACGCCGCTGCTCGGGCCGGAATTCTATCCGAGGGTCAGGGCTGCACATACGGTCGTTCAGACCAGCGAGCCCCGCCTCTACGGCAATGTCATCCTGCGCAAAGGCGTGATTTACCCCTGACGCTTGCACTCAAAAGGAAAGGCCCGCCGGATGAATAATCCGGCGGGCCTTTTTGTTGGCGACCTGCGATCAGGCGACAGCCGCTACGCCGCGGCGGGCGTCAACCGAAAGAGAGCCCGGGCCGAAAGTGGCGACGAACAGGAAGCCACCTGCTATGGCGAGATTCTTCATGAAGTGGATGTCGTTACCGGCGACCGAGAAATCACCATGACCGATGAACGCTGTGGCGACGCAGAAAAGGGCCAGGATGTAAGCGACCGGACGGGTGAAGAAGCCGACGAGGATAGCGATGCCGCCGAGCAGTTCGACTGCCGTTACGAGAACGGCGGTAATCATGGGAACCGGCAGGCCGATGCTGCCGAAATAGCCGGCGGTACCGCCAAACGCAGTGAGCTTGCCGTAGCCGGCTACGATGAAGATGATGGAAAGGAGGACACGCCCCGCGAGGGCGACGACATTCTGCTGCATTGAAATATACTCCGGTTGGGGTTCCTGGTTGTCGATAGATTTATCAGCAATTCCCAATTCATCCAGCCCGCGCCAACGAAACAGATCGTTCACAATAACGAGACGGCGAAGAGAGGTCGTCAACACTGCGTGATCGGCCTTACCCGAGGGGCAGCAGCGACAAACAGCGTGTGAATAGGACAACCATTCCAACTTCCCTGGTCTTTTTTGTTGCAACGCCGGGAAGACTGCGAGAAGAATTTCACAGGGGCAGATATTTCGGGGGGACGGGGAAGCAAGATGAATGAAATCAACAAGAGTCCCGCCTTCTGGCGCTCCTTTCCGATCTTCGAGGAGTTCGACAAGGAAACGGTGGCTGCCGTCGCGGCCCTTGCGACCTACCGCAAGTGGACTGCCGGAACGGTGATCTTCCAGCGCGGCGACGAAGGCAATTACATGATTGCCGTGATCTCCGGCCGCATCAAGCTCTCGCTCATCACCCCACAGGGGCGGGAATTGCTTCTTCGCCACATCGAGGCTGGCGCACTGTTCGGCGAGATGGCCATTCTCGACGATCAGCCTCGCTCGGCCGACGCCACCGCGATCACCGTTACCGAAGGCTATGTCATCGGCAAGAAGGCCTTTCTCGACTTCATCACCCACACGCCGAACGCCGCCGAATCGATCATCCGCTATCTCTGCGCGCAATTGCGCGACACCACGGACCGGCTGGAAACGATCGCGCTCTATGATCTCCACTCCCGCGTGGCGCGTTTCTTCCTGGCGACGCTGAAACAGATCCACGGCAACGAACTGCCGGAAAGCGCAAATCTTCGCCTGACGCTCAGCCAGTCCGATATTGCCGGCATTCTTGGCGCAAGCCGCCCGAAGGTGAACCGCGCCATCCTGGCCCTCGAGGAATGCTCGGCCATCAAACGGACCGATGGCGTCATTACCTGCCACGTCGGGCGGCTGCAGAGGATCGCGGAACCCGAAGAGGAATAATGCCTTGAAAAGCTTCCGCCTGCCCCGGGTCAAGCCGCTGTTTGCCGGAGCGGTTGCGAGCGTCCTGGGTGCGCTGTTCCTGTTCTTCTCCGCCGGACCGGTGCTTGAAACGCAGCGCGAGCTTTTCTTCGATTCGCTGACGCAATGGGTACCGGCGCCGCAATCCGATCAGATCGTGGTCATCGACGTGGACCGGAAATCGCTGCTGCAGACTGCGGCGAAGAGTTGGGGCCGCGGCGAAACGGCCGAGTTACTCTCCCGGTTGTCGGCGGCCGGTGCCAAGGCCGTCGCGCTCGATTTCATTTTCAGCACGGCCTGCGATCCCGGGGAGAAATCCAACGCCGCGCTGACGCAGGCGATTTCGGCCGTGCCTACCATTCTCGGCTTTCTGATTGCCGATGGCGGCCCCGAGCATCCGGCACCTGTTCCGCCCGTCGCGGTCCGCCGTCCGGTGGCGATCCCCGACCTGTGGTTCATCGATGGCGCCGAAGCCTCGTGCCCGTTTCTGCAAAAAGCGTCGCGGTCGGCGGCAGCCGCCTTTCTCGTCGGCGACGAGGATGCCCGCATCCGCCGGGTGCAGGCCTTTTCGATCCTCGGCAACGATGCCTATCCGACGCTCGGGCTCGAGGCTGCACGCCTGGCCGAAGGCGGCCGCACGCCGATCCTCGGCGGCCAACCCGCCTGGCTGAAGCTCGAAGCCCGGCTGATCGAACTGGACGAGGATGGCAGCATGCGGTTTGCCGCAAGCTCGAGCGCCACGATCGCTGCGCGCACGGTATCGGCGGGCGACGTGCTGAGCGGCGCCGTCGCCGACGCGCGGTTCAAGGGCAAGACGGTGTTCATCGGCAGCAGCCTTCCCAATCTCGGCGGCCTGCGTTCCACCGCCTCGATGCCACTCGAACCTTCCGTGCAAATCCATGCCGACGTCGCCAATGCCGTGCTGACCGGCTTCATCCCCCGTCGCGATGCGCAACTTCCACTTCGTGAGGCGGCGCTTGCTTTGGTCGGCGGGCTGCTGGTCGCCCTGATTGCGACCCGCCTGCGGCCGGTGACGTCGGCGCTCCTGGGGCTTCTGGCGATTTCCGCGACGATCGCGGCGGCCGCGGCGATCTATGCCGCCTCCGCCCTGCTGGTCGATGCCGTCGGCATCAGCCTTGCCCTCGTCTTCGTGCTCGCCGTCACCAGCGTGCTGCAATTTGCCCGGGTCAGGCGGGCAGAATCGGCGGCGCGCAGCAAGTTCTCGCAATACCTGCCGCAATCCGTCGTGGCCCGCTACATCGACAACCCGGATGACGACCGCGTCGCCGGCGAGGAGCGACCGGTGACGGCGCTTTTCACCGACATCGAGGGCTTTTCCACCCTGTCGCAGAAGCTTGCGCCGCGCGACCTCGTTACCCTGCTCGACACCTATTATGCCGAGGTGAACGGACTGGTCGCCCGCTACGGCGGCATGGTCGACAAGGTGGTGGGGGACGCCGTGCATGCGTTCTTCAACGCGCCGGAGGATCTCGAGGACCACGTCAACAAGGCGATCGACTGCGCCGAGGCGATCCGGGCGCTGACGGAGGAAATGCGCCGCCGGCCGGGCTTCGTCGAACATCAATTCGGCCGCACGCGGATCGGTATCGAAACGGGGATCGCCGTGCTCGGCGAAGTCGGGGCCGGCGGCAAGCTGGACTATACCGCCCATGGCGACGCCATCAATCTCGCCGCCCGGCTGCAGGAAGCCAACAAGTTCCTCGGGACCGCCATATGCATCGGCCCGGAAGCGGCCGTCCAGAGCGGCCGCAAGCTGCGGTCGCTCGGCATGCACGAAATCCGCGGCTTCGGCGAAATGGAATTGTTCACCAGCGAGGCCTGAGGCTAGAGCATGATGCCGAAAAGTGTGAGCGGTTTTCGGACGACATCATGCTCTACTTCTTTGATTCTGGAGCCGGATGATTTTAGGTCGATTCGACCTAAAATCATCCGGCTCTAGGCCTCAACGCGTCAGCCCGACGCTCGCATAAGCCTCGACGATTCTGGCTTCCTTCCAGACGACGGGCTGCGTCGGCGCATCGCCGGGCCTGGCGATCTCGACACCCTCGCCGGCCCCCACCAGCCGCTGGACACCACCGCCATCGACAGACACTTGGCCGTGTTCGACAAACACGGCGAAAACACCGCGGTTCGGGCCGGCGAAGAATTTCGTGCCCCGCACGCCGATCATGCCGAAGGTGGTTCGCAAGGCGAGGTCGATCTTGGCAAGGCCTTCCGGCCTGTCGAAGACCATCTGCCCCATGCCGAGCTCCATGGTGCCGCCCTGGCCGGCGATGAAGCTGTCGACAAGCAGCTCCGTCTCGCTGCCGAGCAATATCCGGGTATCGGCGAGTTGCAGGTCGGCGAAGCTTTCGGCAGCGGTCCGGACGAAGTCGTTGTCCATGATCTGCGCGCCGGTCGCCAATCCCTCTTCCTTCTCCGCGCGCTTCAGGTTGACCTTGCCGCGCACATCGGTTGCCTTGCCAATGACGGCGTTTGCATGCGCCGGGATGGCGAACAATCCCCCCATGGCCAAAGCGCAGCCGCCGACGAATGTCCGCCGTCCGATCCGGACGTGCCGCATCGGCATGTTCTCTCGCGTCATTGCCCTTGCTCCTTGTTCAAACAGGCCGGTTTTCGACGCAGCATCCGCGCACAGGCCAGGAAGCCTGCCGGACACTCCTTTGGCCGGATTGCTTTCATTCTTCCTCCCCGGCGGCCTGAAACGCTGTTTCCCAAGGAACAGCCATGCGCCGGCTTGCTCCCTAGGGTGGCACAAACGCCAGGGAGAACGCTATGAAAAACGAAACCAGCAAGCGCATTTCCGTGATCAACGCCATCCTGCTCACCGCCGTCAGCCTGCTTGCGATCGCAGCGATCGCCATTCCCCCCGCCCGCGCTGCCTCACCGATGCTGCCAGCCGACCAGTGTGATGCCGAGGCCGGCAGCGAACACGATCTGCAGCGCAACCTGTCCTTTCGCCCCGTGGCGACCGAGGATCTCCGCATCGGTATTGCCCTCTCGGCCTGCCGCGAAGCCTTCAACCAGGGCAGCGGCCCACGCCAGACCTTTCAGCTCGCCCGCGTGCTCCATGCCGCCGGCCAGCACGCGCAAGCCTTCCAGATGCTCGAAAAAGCGTCCGAAGGCGGGCATGCGGCCGCGATGGTGAACTATGCCGTCATGCTTGGCGAAAAGGGAGATCACGACACCGCTTTCGCACTCTTTGAAAAAGCCGCCGCCACCGGGAACATCATGGCCGCGTACAATCTCGGCGTCGCCTATCGCGATGGCGTCGGCACGTCCGCCAATGGCTCGCTTGCCGCCCAGTGGTTCGAGCGGGCCTCGGTCGCCAGGGACAATCTCGGCGCCTTCAACCTCGCCGTCATGCTGGACGAGGGGACGCAGGTTCGCGAAGACGATCAAAAGGCCGCGCGGTTCTACCGGCTGGCCGCTGACCGCGGCAATGTCGATGCGATGGTCAATCTCGGCCTGATGCTGGAAAACGGCGAAGGCATGCAGGCCGACCCGGTTGCCGCCGCTGCAATGTTCGCGAAGGCTGCGGAAAATGGCGACGCATTCGCCATGACGAAGATTGCCAAGCCGGGGATCGATCCGGCAACAACAGCCAGCGTCCAGCCGAGCGAGCAGGCAAACCTCGTTCTGGCAAAATCGGGCCGCGTCAAGTGAGGCAGCCGCATCCAAGAAACGGCTTGCGGCCTCCCCATGCCGTTCAGCCGCGCGCGGTCCGCTGGCCGGGCAGGGACCGGCCGCCGCAGCGCCTGTTTCTCGCCATCAAACCGTAAGCATAAACTAACACATTCGTCAGCGGATTTCGCCGGCCTGCGGCCCCCAGGTATCGGTCAGGGCAAATCCCTCGGCCAGCGGATCGAACGGATCAAGCGCCACCTGATGCAGCCCGAAGGTCCAGCCGCGGCCGGAAATCGTCGGGATGATCGCCGGACGGCCCGCCACCTCAGTGACGCTTTCCAGCCCCACCTCGAATTCCGAACCGATGATCGAACGCGACGTGAAGACGTCGCCCACCTTCGCCAACCCTCGCGCGTGAAGCGTCGCGAGATTGGCGGAGCTGCCGGTGCCGCAGGGCGAACGGTCGACCCGCCCCGGCCACATCGTCGTGCAGGTGCGCACCGTACCGTCGGCTTCGGTATCGCGGAACATCACATAGGCGACGCCCGTGATCTCCGGAATTTCCGGGTGGACGACCGGGATCGTGCGGTTGACGAGGTCCTTCAGCATCATGCCGGCCTCGACGATCCGGCGGGCGTTGGCCTTTTCGATCGTCGTGCCGATCTGCGCGACGTCGACCAGCGCATAGAAGACGCCGCCGAAGCAGAGGTCCATCTTTATCCGGCCCCAGTCGGGCGTATCGACCTCGACATCCAGCTCATGCACGAAGGAGGGAACCATGGTGAGCTTGACGCGCTCGCAACGGCCGTCGCGGCAGGTGGCCGTCGCCTTGACCAGGCCGGCGGCAGTATCGAGCATCACCACCGTCTCCGGTTCCTTCATCTCGACAATGCCGGATTCCAACAGCGCCGTCGTCACGCAGATCGAGTTCGAGCCGGACATGGCATGCGCCTGATCCGCTTGCAGGATAATGAACCCTGCATCCGCCTCCGGCCGCTTTGCCGGCACCAGGAGATTGACGGAGCCGATCGATCCTGAGCGTGGCTCGAGGCAGAGGAAACGCCGCAGGCTGTCATCGACGGTATTGATGTGGTTCAGCTGTTCGGCGATCGAGTTGCCCGGGATTTTCGGCACGCCGCCGATCGCCACCTTGCCGATCTCGCCTTCGCAATGAACATCCAGCAGCTGGATCGTACGTTTCCATCTCATCATTCGGCTCCAGTGTCGAAAATCAGTTCCAGCCGCGCATCAGCGCCGCGTCTGCGGCAAGTGCGGCCATGAAAGTGCGTTGTTGCCTGAGTGCTGCCACCGCCGTGTCCCGATCGGTAAGCTCGAAGCGCAGCCGTGCGCCGACCGGCGCCTGCGCGAGCTTCCACAGATCCGCCTCGATGACATTGGCGATCTTCGGATAGCCGCCGCAGGTATTGGCCTCGGCAAGCTGGATGATCGGCTGGCCGTTCGGCGGCACCTGCACCGTGCCGGGCATGATACCATGCGAAAAGAGTTCCAATTTGCGGATAAGCGTCAGCTCCGGGCCGCTCAGGCGATAACCCATACGATTGGCATCATTGGTGATCAGCCAGTCGGTTTCATGAAATTGCGAGCGTGATTCGCCGGTGAAGACAGCATATTCGGCGCTCGGCAAGACGCGCAAGACGATCGCTTCGTCCTTTGCCGCTGCAGGTCCGCGCAGCGCCGATACATCGGCGCCGTAACCACCCTCCATCCGCAACATTCTGCGAGACCCCTCGGCAAGCGCCAGCCTGTCGCCTCGGTGCAACCCGCGGCCCTCAAATCCGCCGAAAACGCTCTTGAGATCGGTGGAACGCGAGCCAAGCACCAGCGGCACGTCGATACCCCCCTGGAAGGCGATGACGGTGCGGGCACCCCAGCGCGGCAGGCCGAGCGTCAGCGCCTCGCCCGCCTTCGCAGTCATCGCCCACCAGCCGGGAACCTGCCGATCATCGAGCTTTGCCGGGCAATCGGCCCCCGCCACGGCAAAGACCGTATCGGCCTTGAACCGCAACCGGAAGGGAAACAGCGCCACCTCGATGCCGGCCGCGCCCTCGTCGTTTCCGACGAGCAGGTTGGCGATTTCGAGCGCCGGGGCGTCCATGACGCCGGAGTGCCCGACGCCGGCATCGAGGTAGCCCGTGCGCCCGAGATCCTGCACGGAATTGACCGCGCCGGTCGACAGGATCTCGATCATGGCTGGACCTCCAACACACGGAAGTGGATACGGTCGCCCGGCTTGCAGGCGCACGGTGGATCGCGCAGCGGGTCGAACAGCGGCACCTCTGTCTTGCCGATGATGTGCCAGCCGGACGGTGCCGTGCAGGGCATGATGCCGGCTTGCGCGCCGCCGATGATCACCGAGCCGACCTTCACCTTCATGCGCGGCACGGCCCGGCGGGGAAAGGCGAGCTGCGGATCAAGCCCGGAAAGATAGACGAAACCCGGCATCGCGCCGACGGCCGCCACCGAGTAGACCGCTTCCGAATGCCGGCGCACCACCTCTTCGACGGTTAGCCCGGCATTGTCCGCAAGCGCCGCCAGATCCTCGCCGTCCGGCCCGCCATAGACCACCGGGATGTCGATATCGCGGCCTGAGACCGCGTCCGGCACCACCGTCTGCCAGATGCGCAGAAGCTGCTGTTCCACTTCGCCGGGCGAAATCGCCAGCGGGTCGAAGACGATCATCAGATTGTTCATGCCGGGCACAGTCTCGGCCACGCCGTCGACCTTCAGCATCCATGCCGCCACGGCCCAGATTCTCGATTGGATATCGTCCGAAAAAACCGGACCGGCAGCGTCGAGCAGGATCGCGCCTGCGCCTTGCGAGCTCAATCTGGGAGAAACAACGTCTGTCACCTGAAAATCCGCCGAGGAACCTTGCCGCTTCTCTGATATATTAGCTTGCGGGTCTTGCCTAGCCGTATCGCATTCACAGCTTCGATCTGATTGCAGCGCTGACGACACGTCAATCATCCTTTGCGACGACGCGGAGGCGCATCCTGTCATTTCCCTAACCCCCGACATAGGCTAAGATCGGTTTGCCTCAAATCATCAGGAAGCGGAAAAGCCTTGAACACCAAACGCTTGAGCGTCGATCTGAACTCCGACATGGCCGAAGGATTCGGCGCCTACCGGATGGGTGACGACGATGCAATCCTCAAGGTCGTCACCTCGGCGAACATCGCCTGCGGCTTTCATGGCGGCGATCCGGAGATCATGGCAACGACCTTCGCCCTGGCGAAGGAGCGCGGCGTCGCCGTCGGCGCCCATCCCGGCTTTCCCGACCTCTGGGGCTTCGGGCGCCGCAACATTCCTTTCTCCGCCGGCGAGATCGAGCGCCTCGTCGCCTACCAGATCGGCGCGGCGCAGGCGATGTCGGCCTATGCCGGCCATCCCATCACCCATGTGAAGACGCATGGTACGCTCGGCAACCTGACCCAGCAGAACGCCGAGGTGGCAATGGCCGTCAACCGCGCCATCAAGGCCGTCGATCCGTCGCTCGTCTGCCTCGTCATCGCGCTCGGCCACCAGCAGCGACAGGCGAACGAGATGGGACTGAAGACTGCATCCGAAATCTTTGCAGACCGGGCCTATACGGAGGAAGGTTATCTCGTCGACCGCAAGATCGCCGGTTCGGTGATCCACGACCCTGCCGAGGCCGCCGCCCGCGCCGTTCGCATGGTCCGCATGAATGCCATCGAGACGATAAGCGGCAAAAGCATCAGAACCCCTATCGACTCGATCTGCGTTCACAGCGACACGCCGGCCGCCGTCATGATTGCAGCAACTGTCCGGCTCGGCCTGGAGGCCGAGGGCATCACGGTGAAGAACTTCCTTTCCTGATCCCTGCCGAAAACGAGACATTCATGGACCTCGACCTGATCGAACGGCTGATGCGCCTTCTGGAAAATTCCAGTGTCAACGAGTTGGAACTGACGGAAAACGGTACGCGCATCCGCCTGTCGAAGACGATTGCGGCACCTCGGTCCAACGCATCCAACGCGGCCGCTTCGTCAGGCGGAGCCCGAGCGGAAGCGACAGCGTCCGCCGCCGCGGCAGGGTCGAAGGAACATGTCGTCGTCGCGGGTTTGCCCGGCACCTTCTACCGCTCGCCGCTGCCGGGCGAACCGCCCTTCGTCGAGCTCGGCGCCCTTGTCGAAGACGGCCGCAAGCTTGCCATCATCGAAGCCATGAAGATGATGAACCCGGTCGAAGCCGACTGCGCCGGTCGGATCACCGCAATCCACGTCGCGGACGGCGCGGCGGTCACCGCGGGCATGCCGCTGATGACGATCGAGATGACGGCGTGAGCCGATGAACAGCAAAGACATTCAGAGCGTGATCGCCTTGATGGAGCGGCACGGCGTTGCCACGTTCGATTACGAACACGGAACCACCCAGCTTCATCTGACGATTGGCGCCGATGCGCACGACGCCGCGCCGGCTGACCCGGCGGCGATGGCGAATCCGGAGACGATCCGCTCACCCGGGGTCGGCATCGTTCTCTATGCTCACCCTGCAAATGCCGGGCCAGTGCCGGCGCTGCCGCGAAAGGCCGCGAAAGGCGAGGTCGTCGCCTATATCAAGACGGGCCTGACCCTGCGCGCCGTTCTTGCCACCAAGGACTGCCGCCTCCAACGCGTGCTCGTCGCGGAAGGGACGGGTGTCGGCTATGGCGAAGCACTGCTCGAAGTCGCGCCGTGATCGAACAATCCCAATTATGTTGCTTGACGCCCCGGCTTCCCGCGGCCAGCCTGACGGCATTCATTAGTGGTTTCTTTACAATGGGCGCGCCGCGATGACGAAGCTGATCGTCTTCACCGACCTGCACATGGTGCCCAAGGGCACATCGATCATCGGGCTTGATCCGTTCCAGCGACTATCCGCCGGCATTGCGCACGTCAACCGCTACCATCCCGACGCTGACCGGGTGATCGTCATGGGCGACCTGGCGCACCAGGCCGACCGGCCGTCCTATGAGCGGCTGAAAGCCTTGCTCGACCAACTGATTCCGCCGCTCGCCATCACCATCGGCAATCACGACAGGCGCGACGTGTTTCTCGACGTCTTTTCCACCGCTGCCCGCGACGAGGACGGCTTCGTGCAGCAGGCCATCGATTTCCCCGACTGCCGCGTCGTCATCCTTGATACGCTGTTTGCGCCGCCTTACGACTATCCGCGCAGTCACGCCGGCTTCCTCTGTACCAGGCGCCTTGCCTGGCTCGACCGGCAGCTGGAAACGGCCGGCGACCTGCCGGTACTGCTCTTCATGCACCATCCGCCGCACGCGACCGGCTTTACCGGCATGGACCTGATCCGCCTGATCAACGAGGTGGACTTCTATGACGTGGTGAAGCGTCGCGGCAATGTGCTGCATCTCTTCGCCGGCCATGTGCACCGGACGATTTCCGGATCCAGCCGGGGCATTCCCTTTTCCGTCTTCAAAAGCCCGGTGCACCAGCAGCCGATGCCCTTCCAGGCACCGGACGCCTCGCTGTCCGTCGACGAACCCGCCGCCTACGGCATCGCCGTCATGACCGACACGGGGGTGCTGGTACATACCGAGGATTACGAGATCGCGGTTCGGGATGCAGCGGTTGCTTAGCGCCGCGCATCAAATGCTCTCGGCATTCGATCCGAGACCGATCGCGGACGTCCGTCGGACGATGCCCCACTCTGCAAGAGCTGCAATGTTGTCGTGAACGCGCTTCACATCCCCGCTCGATGGACCTCGCCAGTCCAAGCAGCTTCGGCAGCCGGCCATGTCTCCCTATCCTATTCCGCTCGCACGGAATTTCAGCTACCCTACGTGCCATGACCCTCATCGTTCCCACCGAAGATTTCGATTGCCAGAGTTGTGGCGCCTGCTGCAGCTATTCCGAGGAGTGGCCGCGTTTTTCGCTGGAAACGGAGGAGGAGCTGGAACGGATCCCCGCCGAATATGTCTCCACAGATCTCGGCGGCATGCGCTGCGAGGACAATCGCTGTTCGGCGCTGGAGGGAAAGCTCGGCATCCATGTCGGCTGCCGGATCTACGCCGTGCGACCGATCGTCTGCCGCACCTGCATGCCTGGCGACGACGAATGTCTGACGGCCCGCCACAAGCTGTCGCAGAAAGTCATGCTCTGACTTCGGATCGTCCGGCACGATTTTGGTTAGGCCGTATACTACACGGTTTATCTGATAAAAATCAGGGAAACATTCATTTCTTACGACATTTAACCGGATGGATATCCGGAAACCTCTGCCTTATTTTGCACGCAGGATTGGAAGGCGCGCCGCGCCAGTTCAGAGGGACGAGATCGATGAGCCAGCCGCAGAAAACTCCGCAGACCAAGGCCGCCCCCCTGCCCTTCGAAAACTTCGCGTCGCCGATCGCCACTCAGACGACGCTGCGCCAGGCAATCACCGCCTCCTACCGCCGGCCGGAAACCGAGTGCCTGCCGCCGCTGGTCGACGCCGCGACGTTGCCTGACGATATCCGCGCCCGCGCCAGGGCCACCGCGGCCAAGCTGATCACGGCGCTACGCGCCAAGCACAAGGGATCCGGCGTCGAGGGGCTGGTGCATGAATATTCGCTGTCGAGCCAGGAGGGCGTGGCGCTGATGTGCCTGGCCGAGGCGCTGCTGCGCATTCCCGACACCGCCACCCGCGACGCGCTGATCCGCGACAAGATCGCCGACGGCGACTGGCGTTCGCATATCGGCGGCGGCCGCTCCCTCTTCGTCAACGCCGCCACCTGGGGCCTCGTCGTCACCGGCAAGCTGACCGCCACCGTCAACGACCGCAGCCTGTCCGCCGCCCTTACCCGCCTGATCGCGCGGGCCGGCGAGCCCGTGATCCGCCGCGGCGTCGACATGGCGATGCGGATGATGGGCGAGCAGTTCGTCACCGGCGAAACCATCCAGGAGGCGCTGAAGCGCTCGCGGCCGCTCGAGGCCCGCGGCTTCCGCTATTCGTACGACATGCTCGGCGAGGCCGCGACCACCGCTGCCGACGCCAAGCGCTACTATGCCGATTACGAAAACGCCATCCACGCGATCGGCAAGGCCTCGAACGGCCGCGGCATCTATGAAGGCCCCGGCATCTCGATCAAGCTGTCCGCCCTGCATCCACGCTATTCGCGCGCTCAAGCTGCGCGCGTTATGACCGAGCTGCTGCCGAGGGTGAAGGCCCTGGCGCTGATCGCCAAGCGCTACGATATCGGCCTCAACATCGACGCCGAGGAGGCCGACCGACTGGAGCTTTCGCTCGACCTGCTCGAAGCGCTGCGCCTCGATCCGGACCTGTCCGGCTGGAACGGGGTCGGCTTCGTCGTCCAGGCCTATGGCAAGCGCTGCCCCTTCGTGCTCGATTTCATCATCGACCTCGCCCGCCGCTCCGGCCACCGCATCATGGTGCGTCTCGTCAAGGGCGCCTATTGGGACGCCGAGATCAAGCGGGCGCAGCTCGACGGGCTCGAAGGCTTCCCCGTCTATACCCGCAAGGTCCATACCGACGTTTCCTATATCGCCTGCGCCCGCAAGCTGCTGAGTGCCAAGGACGTCATCTTCCCGCAATTCGCCACCCACAATGCGCAATCGCTGGCGACGATCTACGAAATGGCCGGTCCCAATTTCAAGGTCGGTGATTACGAGTTCCAGTGCCTGCACGGCATGGGGGAACCGCTTTATGACGAGGTGGTCGGCAAGGCCAATCTCGACCGTCCGGCCCGCATCTATGCGCCGGTCGGCACGCATGAGACGCTGCTTGCCTATCTCGTGCGCCGTCTCCTGGAAAACGGCGCCAACTCCTCCTTCGTCAACCGCATCGCCGATCCGGCCGTCTCCGTCGACGAACTGGTCGCCGATCCGGTCGACATCGTGCGCGCCATGCCGTTGATGGGTGCGCCACATGACCAGATCAAGCTGCCGTCCGACCTTTATGGCGGGCGTCGCAACTCCGACGGTCTCGACCTCTCCAACGAGGCCTCGCTGGCGATGCTTTCCGAGGCGCTGAAGGAAAGTGCCGCGATCGCGTGGACCGCTGCGCCGCAGCTTGGATCACAGACCCTGCGCGGCGAAAGCCGGTCCGTGCTCAATCCCGGCGACCACCGCGACGCCGTCGGTTCGGTCATCGAAACCGCCGAGGACGATGCCCGTCGCGCCGTCCACATCGCCCTTGCCGAAGGCGCCAGATGGAGCGCCGTTTCGCCGGCCGAGCGCGCCCAGCGCCTCGTGCGCGCCGCCGACCTGATGCAGGCGCGCATGCCGACGCTGCTCGGGCTGATCGTCCGCGAAGCCGGCAAGTCGCTGCCGAATGCGATTGCCGAAGTGCGCGAGGCGATCGATTTCCTGCGCTATTACGCCGAGCAGGCAAGCCGCACGCTCGGACCGGCGCATCAGGCGCTCGGACCGATCGTCTGCATCAGCCCGTGGAACTTCCCGCTGGCGATCTTCACCGGCCAGATCGCCGCAGCCCTCGTCGCTGGCAATCCCGTTCTGGCAAAGCCCGCCGAGGAAACGCCGCTGATCGCGGCCGAAGGCGTGCGTATCCTGCACGAGGCCGGCATCCCGTTGGAAGCCCTGCAGTTGCTTCCCGGCGACGGCCGCGTCGGTGCCGCCCTGGTTGGTGCCGAAAATATTGCCGGCGTGATGTTCACCGGCTCGACGGAAGTTGCCCGGCTCATTCAGGCGGGGCTTGCCGATCGCCTGTCGCCATCCGGCCGGCCGATCCCGCTTATTGCCGAAACCGGCGGCCAGAACGCCATGATCGTCGACAGTTCCGCGCTTGCCGAACAGGTCGTCGGCGACGTCATCGCCTCGGCCTTCGACAGCGCCGGCCAGCGTTGCTCGGCGCTGCGCGTGCTCTGCCTGCAGGACGATGTCGCCGACCGCGTGCTGACCATGCTGAAGGGCGCGCTGCACGAACTCGATATCGGCCGCACGGACCGGCTCGCCGTCGATGTCGGGCCGGTGATCACGGCCGAAGCCAAAGGTGTCATCGAGAAGCACATCGAGGCGATGCGCGGACTGGGCGCCAAGGTCGAGCAGATCGCGCTTTCCCCGGCCACTGCCGAGGGTACCTTCGTGCCGCCGACGATCATCGAGCTGAAGCAGCTTTCCGACCTGAAGCGCGAGGTCTTCGGTCCCGTCCTGCACGTGCTCCGCTACGAGCGTGACGATCTCGACCGGTTGATCGACGATATCAACGCCACCGGTTACGGCCTCACCTTCGGCCTGCACACCCGCCTCGACGAGACGATCGCCCACGTCACCTCGCGTGTGAAGGCCGGCAATCTCTACGTCAACCGCAACATCATCGGCGCCGTCGTCGGCGTGCAGCCCTTCGGCGGGCGCGGCCTCTCCGGCACCGGACCGAAGGCCGGCGGCCCGCTCTATCTCGGCCGCCTCGTCACGGTCCCTCCGGTGCCGCCGCAGCACAGCTCGGTACATACGGATCCAGTGCTGCTCGATTTCGCCAAGTGGCTCGATGGCAAGGGACTGAAAGCACAGGCGCAGGCGACCCGCGAAACCGGCAGCCAGTCGGCGCTGGGGCTTACGACCGAACTGACGGGGCCTGTCGGCGAGCGCAACCTCTATGCGCTGCATGCACGCGGCCGTATCCTGCTCGTGCCGGAGACCGAGGACGGCCTCTACCGCCAGCTTGCCGCCACGCTTGCCACCGGCAACCATGCCGTCATTGATAGCGCGTCAGGTCTGAAGGGTGCATTCAAAGCTCTTCCAGCCACAGTCTCCGCCCGGATTTCCTTCACCGCGGACTGGAAGGCGGACGTGCCATTTGCCGGCGCGCTGGTCGAGGGCAATGCTGAGCGTGTCCGCACCGTCAACAAGCAGATCGCCGCCCTGCCCGGCCCGCTGGTCCTCGTCCAGGCCGCATCAAGGGAGGAGCTTGCCCGCAATCCGGACGCCTTTTGCCTGAACTGGCTCTTGGAGGAAGTCTCGACCAGCATCAACACGGCAGCCGCCGGCGGCAATGCGAGCCTGATGTCGATCGGGTAAGACGGGTGGGGGCGGTCTTCTCCCGTCCTGTTGAAAGGCAGACGCTACTGCAACCTTTATCTTTGCTGGCTTGGCAGCATTTTCGCCGCAGCTGATCTCCCCCTTCAGGGGGAGATGCCGGCACAGCCGACAGAGGGGGTTTCCTTGCTCCCCGCTTCCCTGCCATAACGCAGCCATGTACACCCTGAAAGACACTGCAACCCACACGCAGGAAATCAAGAAAAGCCGCTTCCTGGCGATCTGCGGCCCCGTCGCGAACGAGGACGAAGCCAGGGATTTCATCGCGCGCCATTCCGACCCGACGGCGACCCACAATTGCTGGGCCTTCCGCATCGGCCAGACCTATCGCTTCAACGATGACGGCGAGCCGAGCGGTACGGCCGGAAAGCCGATCCTGCAGGCGATCGACGGCCAGTCGCTCGATCATGTCGCTGCCCTCGTCGTGCGCTGGTTCGGCGGCACCCTGCTCGGCAGCGGCGGCCTCATCCGCGCCTATGGCGGCACGGCGGCCCTGTGCCTGCGCGCGGCGGAGAAGACGGAGGTCATCGCGACCGTCAGCGGTACGGTCGGCTGCGCATTTTCCGATCTGTCATTGATCAAGGCCCGGCTTGCCGGCATGGGCGTGACGATCACGGGCGAGACCTTTACCGGCACCGGTGCCAACCTCTGCCTGCAAATTCCCAAGCATGCCTGCGAGGCCGTGGCGGCGGCCATACTCGATCTCAGCCGCGGCCGGGCGGCTCTTAAATTGGAAGGTTGATTTTCGCCTCCACGCAGAAGTGTTATAACACTTTGAAAACAAGAACCATTTTTCTCAAAATCGCGCGTCCGCGCAAGTTTGTGCACTGGCTCCTCCGTCACATTCGGAATAAAAACAAAAGGTAAAGCAAGAAACCCCGGTTTCGTTTGGCCGGATTGAGGGGCGCGCCGCCGCCCGGCGAGGAATCACACATGAAAAGTAGAACTCTTGGGCGCACCGGCGCCACTATTTCCGAAATCGGCTTCGGCGCGTGGCAGATCGGCGGCGCCTGGGGCGATGTCTCGGAGGAGGACGGCAAACGGGCGCTGAATGCCGCGCTCGATGCCGGCGTCACCTTCATCGATACGGCCGACGTTTACGGCGACGGCCGCTCGGAAAAGATCATCGCTTCGGTGCTCAAGGAACGCGGCGGGAACAAGCCATTCGTCGCCACCAAGGCCGGCCGCCGACTGAGCCCCCATGTCGCCGATGGTTATACCGGCGCCAATATCGAAGCCTTCATCGACCGCAGCCTTACCAATCTCGGCGTTGCGACGCTCGATCTCGTCCAGCTTCATTGCCCGCCGACGGAGGTCTTCTACCGTCCGGACCTGTTCGGCGCGCTGGATGGCCTGATCGCCAAGGGCAAGATCCGCAATTATGGCGTCTCGGTCTCCACCGTCGAGGAGGGGCTGAAGGCGATCGAATATCCCGGCGTCGCGACGATCCAGATCATCTACAATATCTTCCGCCAGCGTCCGCATGACCTGTTCTTCGAACAGGCGCAGAAGAAGAATGTCGGCATCATCGTCCGTGTGCCGCTGGCCTCCGGGCTGCTGTCCGGCAAGATCACCGCCGATACCAAATTTGCCGATGACGACCATCGCAAGTACAACCGCCACGGCGAGTTCTTCGATGTCGGCGAGACCTTCGCCGGCGTGCCGCTCGAAGTCGCGCTCGAGGCCGTCGAGCAGGTGCGGCCACTGGTGCCGCAGGGTGTCTCCATGGCGCAGTTCGCGCTCGCCTGGATCCTCCAGAGCCCCGCCGTCTCGGTCGTCATCCCCGGTGCCCGCAACGCGGCGCAGGCCAAGGCGAATGCCGCCGCCAGCGACGTTCCCGCACTTCCCGAGGAAACGATGGCGGAACTCGCCGACGTCTATGAGCGTTTGATCAAGGTTCACGTTCACCAGAAGTGGTGACGATCTGAGCCGCGCCGGAGGTTTGGCGCGGCCCTCCCGGATGGTCGAGGTGCAGCCGATGAACGATCCCTATCGTCTCTCCCGCTTCGTCGAGGCGCAGGAACCGGTCTATGAAACGGTCCTTCGCGAACTGGAACACGGCCGCAAGGAAAGCCACTGGATGTGGTTCATCTTTCCGCAGATCGCCGGCCTCGGTCATTCGCCGACCGCCCAACGGTTTGCCATTTCGTCCCTCGATGAAGCCCGCGCCTATCTCGCGCATCCGCTGCTCGGCAGCCGTCTGATCCAGTGCACCCGCACGGTCAACGCCGTGCGCGGCCGCACCGCGCACCAGATCTTCGGCTCGCCGGACGACATGAAGCTGCACTCGTCGATGACGCTGTTTCGCGAAGCGGCCAGCGATCCAGAGCCGTTCACGACCGCGATCGACCGCTATTTCGGCGGTGAAGCCGACCAGCGGACGCTCGACATTGTTGCGCAGTCCTGAGATCCGCGGGAGACATGCCACAGATGAGGAGGCGCCGGCGAGCATCCGCCGAAGACCGGATCAAGACGATCTTGGGTGTCCGTCACACCGGCGAATGCAGAAACGCGGGCATCGGCGCGCTCTCGGCCAAACGGGAAAGATAGAGCCGTGCCGTGTCGAGAGCCTCGCGAATCGTCACATCCATGTCGAGATAACGGTAAGTACCCAGCCGCCCGACGAAGGTGACGGAGGCTTCCTGCTCGGCGCGCGCCACATAGTCGGCAAGCTGCTCCTTCTCCTTGACCAGGCGTATCGGATAGTAGGCGATGTCTTCAGGGCCGCAAACGCGGGCGGTTTCCCGATAGCAGACTGAACCGGCGTGCTCTTCCCAGGGAGAGAAGTGCTTGTGTTCGGTGATCCGCGTGTAGGGCACGGAGACGTCTGCATAGTTCATGACCGCGCAGCCCTGATAGTCCCCGTCGTAGGTAAACCGCTCGAAATCGAGGGTGCGATAACCGAGCCGGCCAAACTCGTAGTTGAAATAGCCGTCGAGCGGGCCGGAATAGAAGACATGCCTGAAGTCTTTTCCTTCGGCACGGTCAAAATGCGTGCCGAGTTTGACCGTGATGTTGGGATGGTCGAGGATATGTTCGACCATCCGGGTATAGCCGTTTTCAGGCATGCCCTGATATTTGTGGAAGAAATAGTTGTCGTCATAGTTGAAACGCACGGGAAGCCGCTTCAGGACGGAAGCCGGCAATTCCGTCGGCGAGCAACCCCACTGCTTTTGGGTATAACCTTTGAAGAAGGCCTCATACAGGTCTTGTCCAACAAAGCGCAGCGCTTGCTCCTCGAACGTCTTTGGCTCGCTGATGGACTTGTCGGCCTGTTCTTCGATGAAAGCGCGCGCCTCGTCCGGTCTGAAATTCTTGCCGAAAAACTGGTTGATCGTATGGAGGTTGACGGGCAGCGAATAGACTTGGCCATTGCTCGTCGTCTTGACGCGGTTCTTGTAGGGCAGAAACCGCTGGAAGCTGTTCACATAGTTCCAGACCTCGGTGTCGTCCGTGTGGAAAATGTGCGGCCCGTAGACATGGACCATCACTCCGGTCGCCTGGTCGCGCTGCGTATGGCAGTTTCCGGCGATATGATCGCGGGTGTCGAAGATCTCGACCTGGTGGCCCGCCTGCGCCAGGTCACGCCCGATCACTGCACCCGACAGGCCGGCTCCCACCACGGCAATTTTTCCGTTCGCGCGCATTCCAGACCAGTCCTTAAGCCGTCGGGTCCGTCCACAAGCGGCCATCGCGGGCAAGCGGCGCATACTCGTTCCATTTGGCCAGTTTCTCGAGATACCGGCGCCGGTAGGCGCGATCATCCTCGAAGTCGATGTTCGCCGACACAACCTCGGTGCCGATTTCATAATAGACGTCGAGATTGCGCAGGTCGGGCACCGGCGTTTCGCCGCGCTCGGCCTCGCCCTGCATCTGCCAGAACAATTGCTCGAGGCGGCGTGCGAGCGCCGGAATATCGCGCAGCGCGCTAGTCTCGCGGTGGCGCTGCAGCGATTCCCTCACCGTCGCGAGGCTCTTGCGGTCACGCTCGAAGGCGATGGCCCGGCGTACGTAGTCGTCCGGCGTGCTGCAGATCAGTTCCGGGACGCCGGCGGCCGAGATGATGCTGCCGCAGAAACGCGCGGCGAAGCTTTTCCCGGTCATCGTCACGATCGGCAACCCCATGGTGATCGCGTCTGCCGCGGTGGAATGCGCGCCATAGGGAAAAGTGTCGAGGAAGAGGTCGGCCAGGCCGATGCGCGCGAGATGGTTCGGATTGTCCGCCTTGGGTGCGAAAATGAGCCGCTCGGCCGCCACGCCGCTTTGCACGGCTGCCTGGCGAAGCCGCTGGTTGACGTCCGCATCCCCTCCCAGCAGCCACAGCACGCTGCCCGGCGTCTGCGAAAGGATTGCCATCCAGCGGGCAAAGCAGCTGGCGTTGATCTTCTGCATGCCGTTGAAGCACGCATAGACGAAAGCATCCTCCGGCAGACCGGCCTGCGTCCGGCTTGGCGGCGCGGCAATCAGCCGCTTGCGGTCGACCGGCTGGTTGCAGGCAATCCGCAGCACCTTTTCGGAATAGTAGATCTCGTTCTCCGGCGGGACGATGTGCCCGTCGGCGATCATGTACTGATGGAACGGGCTGCCCATGGAACCCGGGTAGCCGCAGAAATTGACGATCACCGGTGCGGGCCGATAGGCGAAGATCTTGGTCCGTGCATGCTTGGTGTAGCCGTTGACGTCGACGAGGACGTCGATTTCGTCGGCAACGATTTGCGCTGCCGCTTCGAGGTCGTCGACCGCGGCGATATCGCGCCAGCAATCGACCGCGTTCCTGATCCGCTCCTGCGTCGCATCGTTCGGGCGGGGATCGCCGCAATAGTAGGCAAAGATTTCGACGCTGCTCTTGTCATGCAGCTCCAGAACCTCGCTGAGCGCGAAGCCGACCGCGTGCTCGCGCAGATCCGAGGACAGATAGCCGACGCGCAAGCGCTGCCTGGTTCCCGATTTCTGCCGCAGCGGCTTGCGCTGGAAGCCGCTGAGATCCGGCCGCCCGACCAGCGCTTTGTTGTAGCGGTAGGCTTTGGCGAGCTGGAACAGCGGGTCGTCGACATGGCAAGCGAGAGTAAGGGGCGACATCGCATCCAGCAACTGGCGGGTCGAGACGTGGTCCGATGCGACCAGGACCGGCCACTTGCACTGCCGCTGCCGCAGCGACGTCCAGTGCTGGCCCGCCTCGGTCTTGTCGGGCCGCAGTTCGATCGCCTGCCACAGGGCCGTTTCCGCCTCTTCCATCTGGCCCGAGCTCTCCAGAACGCGGCCGATGTGCTGGAGCATCATCAGGCGGTGGCTGACCTGTCCGGCGGTGATCTCGGCCGTCGCCTCGACAAAGCTGCGCCATTGCTGGACGGCCTGGACGGTCAGGCCGCAATCCTCCAGCGCACGGCCGAGGTTGACATGGGCCTGCCCGAAGCGCGGCTCGATCTTCAAGCAGGCGCGCAACGCATGGATCGAGCTGGCAACATCGCCCATCTGCCGCAGGGTGACCGAATAGTTGAAATAAGCGAGATGCAGGAGGGCATTGGCATCGTTGAACGCGATCCAGGTCTTGTAGAGCTCGGCTGCCTGCGGCCTTTGCCCGGCAGCGTTCAGGCTTTCCGCGATCTGAAACAACTCTGCGAGCGACAACTGTTGGGTTCGCGCCCGCTCCAACACGCTGGCGAGGGGCGAAACGCGGTCTGAGGCGAATGCATTATTGATGAGCATGGATATCTCGCAAACAGGCGGCCTGACGCTGGCGTCTATCCGCAGGACTTCTATCGGCACTAGCTTGCGTTGGGCTTGTCGCCTTGCAGGTTCCTGGAAGCCATGTCGACGTACATCATCAACCAGCGGGACAAGGTCGACGCCGATGACGGCGCTCAACCAGACGGGCACGCAATCGCAAGCCTCGCCACCGCGCAACTCGCGGCACTGAGCTCCACGCAGATGGCAGCCCTGGCCACCGGGCGATTGGTCGGAACCGGTCGCAAGGCCCAAAACGCTCGAATAGTAGCCGCCTGCGGACGCTGGCGCGCCGCCGGTTCCAACCAGCGCCCTCGACACGCTGCCTTACCAGACAGCGCGTGCAACCCAGGCAACGCCACTTACGGCAAGCCTTCGCCTATACGTTAAGCTCTTGTTGTTGCTTGCAGAAAAATGGCGCGCCAGAGAGGATGAAACTGGGAACCATTATACGGCCTCGCGCAAGCCTCATGTTTCATTGACCGGCGCGAGGCCATTGGCTACGCCGCGCGGGAAAGCGCTACCGCGTCCGGTCCCGCCGGAAAGCGCAACGTGCCGGTGGTATCGTTGACCGCCCGCCATACGGCTTCAGCCACATCGATTTCCCTAGTAGTCAGAGCCGGTTTCGCGAACGCCTCGAAGATCGGGCCTGCAAAGGCGGCGTAATCCTCCGGAATGAGGTCTTCCACACGCACAGAGGTGTTCTGGGCAAACTGCGTGGTGGGCGCGTAGCCGGGCTCCACAAGCTTGGCGATGATGTTGAAGTGCGCCAGCTCGTGCGCGAGCGAGCCGGTGAAGCCCTCGATGGCCTGCTTGCTGGCGGTGTAGGCCGCCGCCAACGGCATCGGGGCCAGGGTCACGCTTGACGTTACGTTTATGATCGCGCCCGACCGGCGCTCGCGCATCTGCGGGATGACAGCCTGGGTCATGGCCATGACACCGAAGGTGTTGGTGTCGAACACTTTCCGAATGTGAGATAGGGGCGTTGCTTCAAAGGCGCCTACGACGCCGATGCCCGCGTTGTTGACCAGCACATCGATGGGCCCGGCGGTTTCGATGGCCCCTTTGATGCTGGCCTCGCTCGTAACGTTCAGGCGCAGGATGCGCAGATTTTCCGAGGGCGGCAGGATGCCCTCGCGGGGGGTGCGCATAGTCGCAATGACGTTCCACTGTTTTGAAAGAAAGTAGCGAGCAGTCTCGAGACCGTAGCCCGACGAGCAGCCGGTAATCAATATGGTTTTCATGGCTTCATCTCCTTGTTGTCCATGAATCCATGCTAAAGCCGAGCATCTGGACTATCTATAATTGAAAGTCCAATTTTTGTTTGCTATGGTCCAAAAATGGTCGATCCGCTCTCTGAAGTCATAGGTCTGCTCCGTCCTCACGCCGTATTCACCAAAGGGATCAGCGGCGCGGGACGATGGGGCGTCCGCTACAGCGACTTCGGTCATCCGAGCTTTGCCATTGTGATTGAAGGCTCCTGCCGGCTGGCTGTCGATCGTCAAAAGGAATTGGTCCTGAACGCGGGCGATTTTGTTCTCCTGCCGACGACGCCCGGCTTCACAATGTCCGGCTTCGAACAGGTCACCCCGGAAATCATTGATCCCCACGCTGCGGCGAATGCGACCGGCGAGGTTCGCCACGGCCGGCAGGACGGCCCGCCGAGTGTTCGCATTATCGGCGGCTACTTCCTTTTCGGCGGCGAGGATTCTGGCCTGCTGTTGTCGCTGCTGCCAGAGCAGGTTCACTGCCGCGGCATCGAGCGGTTGTCGACACTGGTCCGGCTCTTGATCGACGAAGCCTCATCGGATCGACCGGGGCGCACATTGGTACTCACACGGCTCGTCGAGATTTTGCTGGTGGACGCATTGCGGCTTACGCAGACGCCCGACGCTCCTGTAGGATTGCTGCGAGGTCTCGGCGATGCCAGGCTGGCGGCGAGCATAAGGCAGATGCATGCCGATCCCGCTCGTCCTTGGACCATGGCCGATCTAGCAAAAGAGGCTGCGCTGTCTCGCTCAGCATTTTTCGACCGCTTCGCGCGCAATGTCGGGGTGCCGCCCATGGAATATCTGCTGTCGTGGCGGATGGCGCTGGCAAAAGACCTTCTTCGCCGGCAGGGAATCGAAATCGCTGAAGTTGCCGAACGCGTCGGTTACGGATCGGCCAGCACGTTCAGTACGGCCTTCAGTCGGCATGTTGGCCAGCCACCTGGCCGGTTTGCGCGCGCTTCCTAGAGCAAACACCAGGGTAGTTCATGGTGTTATTCGCGCGCCCAGTGAAGATCTAAGCGAAATCAAGGCGAAGAAAAATGGCGCACCCGAAGAGATTCGAACTCCTGACCCCCAGATTCGTAGTCTGGTGCTCTATCCAGCTGAGCTACGGGTGCGTGGCACGGCGGTGATCACCGCTTGCGTGGCGATCCTCTAAAACGTCCAACCGGGGAATGCAAGCGAATTTCCGCAAAAAGTTTCTTTTTTGCGCTGCAATATGGCTATCGCTTTGGAAAAGCAGGCAGATCTTCTTTGAGAGCTGTCATTGCCCTGTCATTTTCAACCGGCGAGCGCCCAAAACCCGCTGCGATCAGGGCCGGGTCTTGGAGCGGAACGCATCGAGCGGCACCGGCCGGTCCGGCAGCTCGATGCGGAACAGCGTTCCCGGCGTCGGCTTTTCGACGAGCGCGATGGTGCCGCCATGGGCAAGCACCAGTTCGCGGGCGATCGCCAGTCCGAGCCCCGTGCCGCCAGAGCGGGCCGAGCCGCGGAAGGCGGCGAACAGGTTTTCCCGTGCCTTCGGCGGCATGCCGGGACCGGTATCATCCACGGAGATGCTGACGACGCTGCCGGTGCGCATTGCCGCAACGGTGATGACGCGAGGGGAACCTGCCTCGCCCGGATCGTTCATCAGCGCCTGCACGGCGTTGCGGCAGATATTGTGGACGATACGGAACAACTGCTCGCTGTCGGCATCGACCTGCAGATCGTCGGCGATCTGGATGCGGAAATCGATGCCTGCATTCGGGTCGATCGCCAGCATTTCGGCGACGTCGCTGACCAGCAGCCGAAGCCTGACGAAACGCCGGTGCGGCGCCGGCTCGGTGGTGCGGCCGTAAGAGAGCACCTCGGTCGTATAGCCGACGGCGCGGTCGATGGTGCGCAACAGCGTCGGGGCGAAGCGCTTGACGATCGGATCGTCGACATCGGCCAGCCGGTCCGAGATCAATTGTGCCGACGACAGGATGTTGCGCATGTCATGGTTGATCTTCGACACGGCAAGGCCGAGATCGGCGAGGTTCTTCTGCTGCTTCAGGGTCTTCTGCAACTGCCGCTGCATGGCCGCGAGATGCTGGCCGGCAACCGATAGCTCGTCTTCGCCGGGCGCCGGGTCAAGCACGCGGGCGGGATCGGCAGGGTCGGCCGAAAAGTCCTGCATGTTGGCGGTCATCCGCCGGATTGGCGCAATCATCAGGCGGCGAATCGCCAGGAAAATCAGCGTGGCGGTGAACAGCGAAATCGCCAGAGAGAGGAAAAACATGTTGCGGGAATAGATCAGCATCGCCTTGCGCAGGCTCTGATCCTCCATCACCACCTCGATGATCGCGTCGCTGTCTCCCACGGGCCCGTAGATCCGCACCACCTTGTCGCCGCCGAACAGCAGCGTGTCGAAGGCGTCGCGGATGGCGGCAAGCGGCGTCATCGCCGCGACGTCGTACTGCGCATCGACTTCCGGCGGCATGTCCTCGGCGGCGATCAGCCGAGATTCATCCTTGCGCCTGAGCACGATCGCCTTGGTCCCCGTCGCCATCAGGGTTTCCTCCTGCAGCGGCCGCGAGAGCTGCACATCCTGGAGGCCGTCGACCACCACGCCGGCTGCAGCCGCCGTGTTGAGCCGGTCTTCCAGCCAGCGAATGCGCATGTTGGCGACGGATGGCACGAAGATCAGCACTTCGGCGAGCATGACGAACGATACCGTGAGCAGCAGCAGCCTGCCGGAAAGCCCGCGAAAAAAGCCGGTCCGCCGTGGTGGCTTGTGGAAGGCTGCGGCCCCTGTCTTTTCTGCCGTCATGTTCTTTGCGCGTTCCCGCCCCGGCCGGGACGCCGCGGCAGCCGGATGACGGCACGGGCGAACGGCTTACGTGTCAGAGCTTTATAATAGGCGATGCCTGCACGTTTTCCAATCTCCGTCATGGTCGCATGGGATGGGGCGGTGCCATATGCCGCTGCGACTGAGCTTGACGCGCTCCATTAATAATCGCGGCGAAAAACTCGCCGTGGCTGCACATGCAAAAATCCCGCGGCGATAGCGGATCGCCGCGGGACGATTGTTCAGCGCGTCACAGGAAACCGGGTCAGAATTCTTCCCAATTGTCCTTCGACACGGCGGCGCTCGCCGAGCCGCCACCGAAGGCACGGGCGACGGTGCCGAGCATCTTGCGGGCCGGCGAGGCAACCGGACGGGCGTTTTCGCGGACCGGTGCGACGACCGCGCTCGGCGGGGCATCGTTGAGCTTGAAGTGCGAGATCAACCGGGCGAGGTTGTCGGTTTCGGCCGAGAGCTTGTGGGTGGCGGCGTTTGCTTCCTCGACCATGGCGGCGTTCTGCTGCGTCACGTGATCCATCTGGTTGACAGCGATGCTGACTTCGCTGAGACCCGTCGACTGTTCGCGGGCGGCGGTGGCGATCGAGTGGATGTGGTCGTTGATCTTCAGCACCCGCGTCTCGATCTCGCCGAGAACCTGGCCGGTCTCCTGCACGAGCTTGACGCCGGTTGCCACTTCCGAACCGGATTTTGAAATCAGCGCCTTGATGTCCTTGGCGGCGCTTGCGGCGCGCTGGGCAAGCTCGCGAACCTCCTGCGCGACGACGGCAAAGCCCTTGCCCGCATCGCCGGCCCGCGCCGCCTCGACACCGGCGTTGAGCGCCAGAAGGTTGGTCTGGAAGGCGATCTCGTCGATGACGTTGGTGATCTGGCCGATTTCGCTGGAGGCCTGCTCGATGCGGCCCATGGCGTCGACCGCATTGCGGACCACTTCGCCGGACTGGGCGGCACTCTGCTTGGCTTCGGTGACCATGACGGTCGCCTCCTGGGCGCGGTCGGTCGAGTTGCGGACGGCGACGGTGATTTCCTCCAGCGCCGCCGACGTTTGTTCGAGCGATGCTGCCTGCTGCTCGGTTCGCTTGGCCAGGTCGTCGGCGGCGGAGCGCAGTTCGATCGAGTTGCCGTTGATCGAATCGGTCGTGGTGCGGATCTCGCGCAGCGTATTTTGCAGGGTCGACAGCGTATCGTTGACGTTCTGCTGCAGTTCGGCGAAGGCGCCGTGGAAGGTGCCGTTCATGTCCTGCGTCAGGTCGCCGGCGGCGAGGCTGGCGATGACGCGCCGCGTCTCGTTGATGCCGCTGTCGACGCTTGCGACCAGTTCGTTGACGCTTGCAGCGAAGCGATTGAGGTCGGCGTCGTCGTAGTCCTTGTTGATGCGGCGGGTGAAATCGCCGGCGGCGGCCGCGGCAACGACCACCGCGATGCTCGACTGCAGGTCGGCACTCTTTTGGCGCAGCGCCGTTTCCTGGGCATTGAGTTCGCGCACCGCAAGACCGTTGCGCTTGAAGACTTCGACGGTAGCGGCCATTTCGCCGATCTCGTCCTTGCGGCCGGCAAACGGCACGTCGGCGTCGAGATCGCCCTCGGCGAGCCGCTTCATCGTACCCGTCAGCCTGACGATCGGCTGGCTCAGTTCCTTCGTGCCGATGTAGAAGGCGATGCCAAGGCCGGCAACAAGACCGATGGCGGCCGTCACGAGGACGATCAGGATCATCTGTCTTTCGATGGCGCCCAGGTCTTCCTGGATTGCCTCCAGCGCGGCGCGGTCCGCGTCCACGACAGCGTCGATCTCGGCCTGGAAGGCCTTGCGGTTGGCGCGGTTGAGTTCGTTGTTGCCCTGCTCGTTGGCAGCCTGCGGCGAGACCTCCTGGCTGAGCCGCGCCGTCTCCGTACGGAAGGTGCGGAATTCGGCGGCACGCTTGACCACGGCCTCGAACGCCGGCAGTTCCTCCGGCGGCACCAGCGGCCGCCAGTCGGCGAGAAGCGCATCCATCTTGCCGAGGTTCTTCATCAGGCCTTCGGCGAAGGACTTGGATTTCTCGACCGTCGGGGCCGCGTAGATGCCGCGCGATTCCATCACCACCGCGGTCACCAGGCGGTTCAGGCGCTCGCCGTTGAAGGCACGATCCGAGGCATTGTCGAACTGGACGAGCCTTGCATTGTATTGCGTGATCACCGTCAGCGCCATGCCCGTCACGGCCAGCGTGATCAGGCTCATCACGCCGACGATGAGATAGATCTTACCTCGAATTTTCATGCGTACCCGTCTCCTCGCAACCTGCAAAAGGCCTGAAAGCGGCAACTTGCAGGCTTGGTTATATGCGGAGACACTAAGTCAAGGATGATTAACGAAGCACTTCCTGGACCGGTAGAATTGTGGGGGTCCCGCCTTAGGGGTTTCTTCAGCCTCTTATATTAATACGCTCTAATTTTTCAATCTTGCATTGAATCCACCGACGCAGATCGCGTGGCGCCCGGCGCCATCCGGAGCGCCTGAAACGTGCAAATCCCAGCTTTTCTGCGCCGGCAATTGACTTTCGCGCGTCTTTGCTCTTATAAGCCGCCCCACGTCCGGACAAGTCCCCTTGCGCCCCGCGCAAAGCCGTGGCCGGAACGTAACGCTCCCTTGCTTAAAAGCAAACCCAAGAAGGGCCGCACACCGCGGTATTAAAATAAATGTCGAAGCGTACCTATCAACCGTCCAAGCTTGTTCGCAAGCGCCGTCACGGCTTCCGTGCACGTATCGCCACCAAGGGTGGCCGCAAGGTTATCGTTGCCCGCCGGGCACGTGGCCGCAAGCGTCTGTCGGCTTAAGCCGATCGGGCCCGAGGAAAGAATGCGGGCACATGACGTCAAATAATCCAAAATCGACTGTCGGGCGGCTGAAAAGCCGGCCGCAGTTTCTTGCTGTGCGCAAAGGGGAGCAGCGGAAAGGCCCGTTGTTCCTGCTCGAGGTTCTCGATCGTGGCGAGCCGGAGAGCCAGCCCCGCTGCGGCTTCACCGTCACCAAGAAGCACGGCAATGCCGTGGAACGCAACCGGATGCGCCGGCGCCTGAAAGAGGCGGTGCGGCTGTCTGCCGGGTTTGCAATGAAGCCCGGACACGACTATGTGATTGTCGCCAGACGCGACCTCCTCAACGCTCCCTTCGAGCGGCTGGTGGGAGGGCTCCGCGAGCGGATCGAAAACAAGCAGAAAATTCACGGCCGCAGCCGGCCGGCTTCAGGAAAGAATGATGGAAAATAACCGCAACTACTTCGTGGCGATTGCCCTGTCGGTGCTCATCCTGATCGCCTGGCAGTTTCTCTACATCAATCCGAAGATAGAGAAGGAGCGAATTGCGGCGGAGCAGACCACCCAGGCCAATCCGGCAGCCGGCAACCAGACAACGGCAGGGCAGACAGCGACCGGACAGGCAGCGACCGGGCAGACCCCGGCCGGCGCGGTTCCCGGCGGCAACGAGAGCCGCGAACAGGCGATCGCCAAATCGGCCCGCGTGACCATCGACACGCCGGCGCTCAGCGGCTCGATCAACCTGACCGGCGCCCGCCTGGACGACCTGAAGCTCAAGGAATATCACGAGACCGTCGACGACAAGAGCCCGATCATCACGCTCTTCAGCCCGGCCGACAGCAAGGACGGCTATTTTACCGAACTCGGCTATATCGGCAACGAGGCGAGCGGCACGGTTCCCGGTCCGGCGACCGTCTGGTCGGTCAAGAGCGGCGAAAAGCTGACGCCGGCGACACCGGTGGTGCTGACCTTCACCAACGAGAAGGGCGTGGTCTTCACCCGCACCATCTCGGTCGACGAACACTTCATGTTCCAGATCACCGATACCATCAACAACGGCAGCGGCGCTCCGGTTTCGCTGTCCTCCTACGGCCGCGTCACCCGCTTCAACAAGCCGACGACACCGAGCATCTACGTGCTTCATGAAGGCTTCATCGGCGTGATCGGCGAGCATGGCCTCACCGAGGTGGCCTATGGCAAGGTCGAGGACGAAGCACCGATCCAGCCCGGCAAGACGACGACCGGCTGGCTCGGCATCACTGACAAATACTGGGCGGCCACGATCGTGCCGCCGCAGGCGACGCCATACGAAGCGAAGTTCGCGCATTTCCCCGACGGGCGTCCGCGCTACCAGGCTGACTACAAGCAGGATGCAATCACGATCGCTCCTGGCCAATCGACCGATCTGAAGGCCCTGGTTTTCGCCGGCGCCAAGCAGGTTCCGTTGGTCGATGGTTACGAGAAGTCCTATTCCATTCCGCAGTTCGACCTCTTGATCGACTGGGGCTGGTTCTACTTCATCACCAAGCCGATGTTCAAACTGATGGATTTCTTCTTCCGTTACTTCGGCAATTTCGGCGTGGCGATCCTTCTGACCACCATCGTCGTCAAGGCGCTGTTCTTCCCGCTTGCCTCGAAGCAGTACGCTTCGATGGCGAACATGAAGAAGGTCCAGCCGAAGATGGAGGAACTGAAGAAGAAGCACGGCGACGACCGCATGGCGCTGCAGCAGGCGATGATGCAGCTCTACAAGGACGAGAAGATCAACCCGATCGCCGGCTGCTGGCCCATCCTGTTGCAGATCCCGGTGTTCTTCGCGCTCTACAAGGTGATCTACGTCACCATCGAGATGCGTCACGCGCCGTTCTTCGGCTGGATCCAGGATCTGTCCGCGCCGGATCCGACCTCGATCTTCAACCTCTTCGGCCTCCTTCCGTTCGAAGTGCCGCACATGCTTTTGATCGGCGTCTGGCCGTTGATCATGGGTGTCACCATGTTCCTGCAGATGCGCATGAACCCGACGCCGCCGGATCCGACCCAGGCGATGCTGTTCACCTGGATGCCGGTCGTCTTCACCTTCATGCTGGCGAGCTTCCCGGCCGGCCTGGTCATTTACTGGGCCTGGAACAACACCCTGTCGATCGCCCAGCAGGCGGTCATCATGAGGCGCCACGGCGTCAAGATCGAACTGTTCGACAATCTCAAGGGCCTGTTCTCCAGGAAACCCAAACCGGCCGAATAGGCCGGCGCGAGTTGCGTGCAAAGGCTCCGGATCGCCTCCGGAGCCTTTTGTTTTTCCGGCTGCTGGAAGCCAAGGCCGCCTTTGTGGCATCCGCAGCAACGCTCTGCGCGCGCATCGCGCACTGCTTCTGGACGCGATTTGAGCACGCTGACAGTCGCGCTTGGTATCGGTTCGATAAGGGGTCGCAGCCTTTCCGTGACGCATGAAGTTTGCGACAACAGCGTGTCGCGCCTGTCGGCGTCCGCACCGCAAATCGCGTCTAGACTTCCCGCCGTCTCCAACCGGATTCCTGCCATGTCGCAACCTTCCGCCTTGCCGCAATCCGTAGCCGCAGGATCACAAAACCTTCAGGGCTCACTGCTGCTCATCGGCTCGGCCGTCGTCTGGAGCTTCAGCGGCACGCTGGCGCGGTTCCTTGCGCTTGAGGGCTGGACCGTCGTCTTCTGGCGGTCGCTGTTTGCGGCCCTCTTTCTCCTCGGCTTCATGCTTCTGCGCGATGGCCCGCGCGGCACAGCGACACTTTTCCGCAACATGGGCCTGCCCGGGATCGCCGTCGGGCTCTGCTTCGCCATCGCCTCGACCTCGTTCATCCTGGCACTTGCCTACACCACCGTCGCCAATGTTGTGCTGATCCAGGCGGGCGTACCGCTGATCGCCGCGCTCATCAGCTGGCTCGTCTTCCGCGAGCGTATTTCGCGCCTGACATGGCTTGCCATCGCAGCCGTGATCGGCGGCGTCGCCATCATGGTTTCGGATTCGATAAGCGGCGCGGTCTCGCCGGTCGGCGATGCGCTTGCCATGCTCATCGCCTTCGTCTTTGCGCTCGCCACCGTGATTACCCGCCGCTACGCCCATGTCCGCATGACGCCGGCCGCCTGCTTCGGCACCATCGTAGCCGGCACGGTCGCGGCGCTCATGTCCTCCGGCCTCGCGGTCACACTGCCCGAGCTCGGCATCCTCGTGACCTTCGGCGCGCTCAATTTCGGCCTCGGCCTCGCGCTGTTCGTGACCGGCGCACGGCTCATCCCGTCCGCGCTCGCCGCCCTTTTGGGAACGGCTGAAACCGTTCTTGCGCCACTCTGGGTGGCCCTTTTCCACGGCGAGATCCCGAGCTCGAATGCCATAGTCGGCGGAACGGTCGTGCTCACCGCCCTTCTCTCCTATCTCAGCGTCGAGCTGTGGCGGCAGAGAAGAGCGCTTGGCTGAGCAAAGTCGCCAGGCGCGCAACTCTCCTTGACTTGGCGGCGCAAAACCGCGAAGTCGTGGGCAGACCAAGGACAGGACGCCATGACAGACATCAAGCCGCAGGACGACAAGCCCCTCTTCGGGCGGCCGTGGATATTCATTCGCGGCGTGCCGTCGATGAAGTTCCTGCCGCCGGAAGGTCCGCTGGAGATCGCCTTTGCCGGCCGCTCCAATGTCGGCAAGTCGTCGCTGATCAACGCGCTGGTCGGGCAGAAGGGTCTCGCCCGCACCTCCAACACCCCGGGCCGCACCCAGGAGCTCAACTATTTCGTACCTGACGGTTACTCCGGCGAAGCCGGCGACCTGCCTCCGATGGCGCTCGTCGACATGCCCGGCTACGGCTATGCGCAGGCGCCGAAGGAACATGTCGATGCCTGGACCAAGCTGGTCTTCGACTATCTGCGCGGCCGCTCGACGCTGAAGCGCGTCTATGTGCTGATCGACAGCCGCCACGGCATCAAGAAGAACGACGAGGACGTGCTCTCCCTGCTCGACAAGGCGGCGGTGTCCTACCAGATCGTCCTGACCAAAACCGACAAGATCAAGGAGCCGGCGGTTCCAAGGCTGATTGCCGAGACGCTGGAAAAGATCCGGAAAAGACCGGCTGCCTTCCCGGAAGTCCTCTCCACCTCCTCGGACAAGGGCAACGGCCTCGAGGAACTGCGCGGCGCCATCCGGACCGCAATCGCCAGCTAACCGGGCTGTCACACTACCCCGACATCAATTGTGCTCTATCTTCCCGCCGGGATTGCCGTTCGGCAGCCCTGGAGACGTCACGCGTTGAGGGAGAAACAACATGTCTGATCTGATTGTCATCGGCTTCGACAACATGGAAGAAGCCGACAGGGTGCTTCTGAAGCTGAACACGCTGAAGAAGGAATACCTCATCGACCTCGAGGATGCCGTCGTCGTCGTGCGTGACGAAACCGGCAAGGTTCACCTGAAGCAGAGCGTCAATCTGGCCACGATCGGCGCCACCTCCGGCCTGTTGAGCGGTTCGCTGTGGGGTGGCCTCGTCGGCCTGCTGTTCCTCAACCCGCTGGCCGGTTTTGCCATCGGCGGCGCAATTGGAGCCGGCACCGGCGCTCTTTCGGGCTCGCTTGCCGACTACGGCATCGATGACGATTTCATCAAGTCCCTGAGCGAGACCATTCCCAACAACTCCTCGGCGCTGTTCGTCCTCGTGCGCAAGGTGCAGCCGGAAAAAGTGCTGGCGGAATTTTCTGGCTTGCGCGGCAAGGTTCTCAAGACCTCGCTCGCGCCGGAGCAGGAAGCGAGGCTACAGGCAGCGCTCTCGGGGACCCAGCCGCAATCGCCGACACCGGGTACGTTCTGACACGAGTTCAGGCCGCCGTCGCCGGCGAAAACGTCAACGCCATGCCGTTGATGCAGTGGCGCATGCCGGTCGGCGGCGGGCCGTCGTCGAAGATATGGCCGAGATGCCCGCCGCAGCGGCGGCAATGGCACTCGGTGCGCGTCATGAACAGCGAGGTGTCCTCGCGCGTGCCGATGGCGTTCGGCAGCGCCTCCCAGAAGCTCGGCCAGCCCGTGCCGCTGTCATATTTCGCCTCCGAGGAATAGACCGGCAGATCGCAGCCGGCGCAATGGAAGATGCCCTTGCGCTTCTCGGTGTTGAACGCGCTGGTAAAAGGCCGCTCGGTGTCCTCGTGGCGCAGGATGCGGTACTGCTCGTCCGTCAGGATCGCCTTCCATTCCGCGTCGGTCTTCGTCACCTCGAATGTTTCGCCCGTTTCCGAAGCAACGCTGTTTCGCGTGAAGCCGCGAAAGGCGGCGGCGGCGAGGATGGCGGTGCCGGAAAGAAGAAAGAAGCCGCGGCGTGTCATGATCGTTCTCCCGTCTGCCGGATGTGCCGGCAATGCTTTGCAGTGAACCTAATGTTCCCGGCTGCGGACGGCAAAACAAATGCCGATCAATCCCGCGTGAGGAAACGCTTGAACATGAAAAAGGCCACCGGAAAAGGCACCGGTGGCCACTACGGCGCCGCGCGTCAAACATGACCACAGTACACGACAGCGTGGGAAATACCCCCTCTGTCACTTCGTGACATCTCCCCCTCAAGGGGGGAGATGCCCGGCAGGGCAGAGGGGGGTGACGCGGCCACTGTGACATGACGCACAAAGACACTGTAGCGCTTCGAATTGCTGCATGTTTGGAAACCTTGCAGCAGGCCGGAAAAGACTGGTTCCCGGCCCGCAGATGCGTTGCCGACCAGGTCAGCCCTTCGGCAGCAGCACCTTGTCGATGACGTGAATCACGCCGTTCGACTGCTTGACGTCGGCGATCGTGACGGTTGCCACGCCGCCGGTTTCGTCGGTGAGCGTGATCTTGCCGCCATCGGCCTTGGCCTTCAGCACGCAGCCGCCGACCGTCTTGACATCATGCGTGCCGCCATCGTCCATCACCATCTTGCCGATGGCATCGGACATCGCATTGGCCGATACCACATGGCAGGTCAGCACCTTGGTCAGCATGTCCTTGCTTTCCGGCTTCAGGAGCGTTTCGACGGTGCCGGCAGGCAGCGCGTCAAAAGCCGAATTGACCGGGGCAAACACCGTGAACGGCCCGGCGCCCTGAAGCGTCTCGACCAGACCGGCAGCCTTGACGGCCGCGACCAGCGTCGTGTGATCCTTCGAATTCACCGCATTTTCGATGATATTCTTGTTGTCGTACATCGGCGCGCCGCCGACCGACGGATTTCCGGCGTGGGCGGCAAAGGCGCCGGCAGCCAGTATCGAAGCAACGGTCACTGTCCTCAGCATGGACTTGAACATCTCTTTTCCTTCCTGTTGATCTCGGACCCGGCCTGCGGGTCTCTGCCAATTTTCTGGAGTTCATGTTCTCTGCGCAGAGACGAAGCGAATAACGGGAGCCCTGACAAAAGAGTTTCAGGAAAATTCGGAAATTGCCAACAGTCTGGAATAAAAGCGCTTTTTTAAGTTATCAGGAGCGCACTGCGAAAAATGCTGCGCAGCGGGGCGCAGCATTCGGTCAGCTATGACTGACATTCGAAAACAGTCTCAAGGAAGACGCGTCTTGCCCGCGGCAACAACCGGTCCCGTTGCTCTGCCTGTCGGCGAGCCGCCGAACGGTTCGACGCTGACGGCGAGCGTGACACCCTCGCCCACCTTCGCGCGCAGTTCCGGCGCGATGACGATCTCGCCTTCGCCCGTCTGCGGCAGGACGCCAAGGGACTTGGCCGGATTGTCGCCCTCGATCAGCCAGACCTCCAGCGACTTGGCCTGCGCCTGCCGGGCAGCAACCGGCGTCACCGTCAGCGCCCCGGTGGCAGCGTCGTACTGCGCCATAAGGTTGATCGCCGCGCTGCCCTCGCCCGCAAGCTCGGCCACCAGCGCTCGCTTCTTCTCGCTCACCGGCTCCAGAATGCCGGAGGCAAAGGTGGCGAAGGTGATGAAGCCGCCGATGGAGGCGAGCGTCAAAATCCGCCAGAAGGCCAAAGAGTTCCACAATCCGCCGCCTGCAACTGACGACTGATCGGCAAAGATCCGCCGCTCGATGGCGGTGAAGACCTGCGGCGATGGCGCCAGCGGCTCATAGCTCTCGTCGAAGGTGGAGAGATTGCTCTGCCAGTGCTTGACCATGGCCGCGAAGGCGCGGTCGAGCACCATGCGGGCCTCGACCTTTCGGCGGTCGTCGGCAGAAAGAACACCAAGCACATATTCGCCCGCGATCACCTGGTCGCGACGGGAATCACCGCTTTCGGGGTCCTGTGTGGTCATCGCTCCATGCACTCTCTCAGTTTGAGGAGGCTGCGGCGCAGCCATGTTCGCATCGTGTTCAGCGGAACGCCGAAAAGACCGGCGAGTTCCTGGTAGCTCAGCCCTTCGACATAGGCCTTGCGCACCGCGTCCGCGCGGTCTGGTTCAAGCTCGCCCATGCACTTGTCGATTTTGCGGCCTTCCGCCGCGTTGACGGCGGATTTTTCCGGATCGGGCGCAGAATCGGCCAGATCATAGGCTTCGTCAATCGTGTTTGCCACAGGCTTTCGCGCCCTCAACTGGTCGATCGCATGATTGCGCGCGATCGCCGAGAGCCAGGACATCGGATTGGTCTCGCCGGCGGCATAGCGGCCGGCGCGCTGCCAGATCTTGACGTAGATTTCCTGCAGCGCCTCTTCGGCTTCGGCCCTGTCCTTCAAGATACGCACGCAAATGGCAAAAAGTTTCGGGCTGCTCTGCCTGTAGAGCGCCGAGAACGCCGCACGGTCCCGCAGCGCAACCCGTCCGATCAGCGTGGAAATATCGTCACTGGCCATGAAAGCTTTTAGTCCTCGCCCCTGTGGCGGCGTAGATAGGGCGGGAAACCGGGGATAAAAAGGGAGGGCCACAGATAAAGCCGGCCAGCCAAACCAATGTCACATTGGCGTTATCTTTCGCGCGGACATTCCCTCGGCCGGAAACTTGCGCTAAACAGCACCCGGCTTTTTCCAGAGGTATTCCCATGTCCGCATCAGAGAGCGAAATCCAGGCCGATCTTCTCGCCAAGGCCCTGCCCTATATGCAGCGCTACGAGAACAAGACGATCGTCGTCAAATATGGCGGCCACGCCATGGGCAATCCCGAGCTCGGCAAGGCCTTTGCCGCGGATATCGCGCTGCTCAAGCAGTCGGGCGTCAACCCGATCGTCGTCCATGGCGGCGGCCCGCAGATCGGTGCGATGCTGACGAAGATGGGCATCGAATCGAAATTCGAGGGCGGCCTGCGCGTCACGGACGCCAAGACCGTCGAAATCGTCGAAATGGTGCTTGCCGGCTCCATCAACAAGGAAATCGTCGCGCTGATCAACCAGACCGGCGAATGGGCGATCGGGCTGTGCGGCAAGGACGGCAACATGGTCTTTGCCGAAAAGGCCAAGAAGACCATCAAGGACCCGGATTCCAACATCGAGCGCGTGCTCGACCTCGGCTTCGTCGGCGAGATCGTCGAAGTCGACCGCACCCTGCTCGACCTGCTCGCCCGCTCGGAGATGATCCCGGTCATCGCCCCGGTTGCTCCCGGGCGAGACGGCCATACCTACAACATCAATGCCGACACCTTCGCCGGCGCCATCGCCGGGGCGCTCAACGCCACCCGCCTGCTCTTCCTGACCGACGTCCCCGGCGTACTCGACAAGAACGGTGACCTGATCAAGGAACTCTCCGTCGCCCAGGCGCATGCCTTGATCAACGACGGCACGATCTCCGGCGGCATGATCCCCAAGGTCGAAACCTGCATCGACGCCATCAAGGCCGGCGTCCAGGGCGTCGTCATCCTCAACGGCAAGACGGCCCATTCGGTGCTTTTGGAAATCTTCACCGAACAGGGCGCGGGAACGCTGATCGTTCCGTAAGCGAGGTTGGTGCGGCTTGCGTGGAGACGGCTGGACGGCCCGCCGTCGCAAAAAATCAGCCCTGCCGATAAACCTTCGCCGCCTCGCCCTTCAGCCATTCGATCATCGCCCGGTACGGCCCCGGCCCATAGCTCACGCGGGCAACGCCTAGTCCGGCAAGTGTGCGCACGTCCGGCACGCCCGGCCGCATCATGATGTTGACCGGCAGTGCGACGGCCTCGCAGACGCGGCCGATCAGGTCCGGGTTCGACAGGCCCGGCACGAAGAAGCCGCTGGCTCCGGCCTCGGCATAGGCCGCCGCCCGCTCGATCGCCTCGTCCACCAGGGGGGCGTGGCGGACGGGATCGGAGACTTTAAGGAACAGATCGGTGCGGGAATTGATGAAGAAGGGCACGCCCTTCTGCTCGGCCGTCGCGCGGATTGCCTCGATCCTTGCCGCCTGCGCCTCGAGCGTATGCAGGCCGCTGCCGCCGACCACCTGGTCCTCGAAATTGATGCCGACGGCACCGACGTCGATCACCCGCCCGACGTTCAGCGCGACCTCGGCGGCATCTTCGGCATAGCCGCCTTCGAAATCGATCGACACCGGCAGGTCGGTCGCCGCGACGATGGAGCGGGCGATATCGACAAGCTGCAGCAGCGGAATGTCCTGTCCGTCGCCATAACCGTTGGCAGCCGCCACCGACCAGCTCCCGGTCGCCAGCGCCTTGGCGCCGGCTTCTGCAACGGCCGTGGCGCTGCCGGCATCCCAGATATTGTAGAGCACCACCGGATCACCCTTGCGGTGCAGCTCTGCGAACACCTTTGCCTTTTCCACCTGGTTCATCGTTTTTCCTCCGAAAACATTCCCGGTGAACGTCATGCCGCAAAAGCCGCCACCTGCGCCAGAGGTGACAGCCAGATTTCGCGGGTCTGTTCGGTCAAACCACCAGCAGCATGACGACGCCGAGTACGATCAGCAGGCAGCCGATCACCTCCAGCCGGTTGATCCATTCGCGAAAGATGAAGACGGCGGAAGCGAAGGTGAACAGCATCTCGACCTGCGCCACCACCTTGACGATCGCCGCCTGCTGCAGCGTCATCGCCATGAACCAGCCGAAGGACGCAGAGGCCCCGGCAAAGCCGACCAGCAGGCCCGGCCTCCAGGCGGTGATCACGCGCTTCAGTTCCTCCGGTTCGCGGATCACGAGCCAGACAAGCATCGTCAAGGTCTGCAACAGGATGACAAAGCAAAGCGTAAAGCTCGCCTGCACGACAAAATCCGGCGCGGGCAGGCTCGGCGCCAGCGCCAGCGAGGCGGAGCGGTAGGACACCGCCGACAGGCCGAAAAAGGTGCCCGACATCAGTCCGATGCCGGCCGTGCGGGTAAAGACCGACGTCACCAGCGATGTGACGCTGAGCGGCGTGCGCGCCACCGAAATGATCATCACGCCGATGACCGATATGGCAATGGCAATCAGCGTGCCCTGGCTTGCCGCCTCGCCGAGGAAGATCAGCCCGAACACCGCCGCCTGCGCCGGCTCGGTGCGCGAATAGGCGGTTCCGACCGCAAAATTGCGGAAGGAGAACAGGTGTACCAGAAGAAAGGTTGCGGCGATCTGCGCGAACCCACCGATCACCGCCCACAGAAAGAACTGCCCGTCCGGAACAGGCAGCGGCCGGCCGAAACCGCACCAGAGAATCGCGAGATAGGCGAACGCAAAGGGCAGGCCGTAACCGAAGCGCACGAAAGTCGCGCCGGTCGTGCCCATGACGCCCTTGAGGTGTTTCTGCATGGCGGAGCGGATATTCTGCAGGAACGCCGCCGCGATGGTGATCAGGATCCAGGATTGCATGCCATGCCGGCTAGCATGCAGGGCAGGAGATTGCCAAGGACAGCGGGCGGCTAAATGCGCTTCAGGCGGAGTTTTCCTGCGCCGCCGGCGCCGGCGCGCCATGTCTGAAGGTCAAGGAGGGTACCTCATCCTCGAATTTCTTCACGCGCTGGTCGTAGTCCGGCGAAACCGTACCGAGGACACGGTCCCAGAACGAGAAATAGTTGCCGTAATTGTACCGGAATCCCGAATGGTGCTGGTCATGGAAGGTCGTGCACAACAACGGCGACGGGTAACGCGCGGTCGATGAGGCGAGGTATTCGAAGCCGCAATGGCCTAACATGCCGTTGAAATGCTCGAATAGTCTGTGCCCCACCAGAATGGCCGGCGGGAACGGCACGACGAACACGATGACGGCCGAAAAACTCTGCAACAGAAAATTGTCCAGAACATCCTCCGAATAGGTGCTCCAGATCGTCGGTGCGACACTTTTGTGATGAAGGGCGTGCAGCGGGTAGAGCCACTTCGTGTGCAGCAGCCGGTGCATGAAATAGAACCAGGTGTCGTAAAGGAACATGACGAGGATGAAGAGCGGCAGCGCCGCCCACCAGTTGAAGGTCCAGGGCGCAGGCGCCCAGCCTTTTTGCTGGGCGTAGAGGCCGATCGTCACCGGGAGGCAGGCGCTGAACATCGACGCCAGGCTCTGGCGGATTTCCGCCTTGCGACGTTTGCCGGAAGCGCGCCCCTTCTGGATTTTCCGCTCCGGATTGCGATCGTTGAGCCAGGTCAGGCCAAAGCCGAGGGCGAAATAGGTCACGACCGTCGCGGCGTAGAATTCGAAGAGAAATGCAAGATAGTAGAGCTCATCCGGCATCGGTATCAACGGCTCCGACCCAAAATCTTCCCTGCCGGAAGCGTGCCATATCTTTTCAGCAATTCAAAGTGGAAACGCCAAAAGGGCACATAAAGCCCATTTCCTAGGCACTGTCGCCATGCGATAAGGCTCCATGACCCAGCTCGATCGCCTGCCGACCAAAGCCGACTTCGCCCATGTCACCGACTGGGTGTTCGACCTCGACAACACGCTCTATCCGCATCACGTCAATCTGTTTTCGCAGATCGACCGCAACATGACCGCGTTCGTCGCCACCTTGCTGCGGCTGGATCCGGCCGCGGCCAGGGCGCTGCAGAAGCAGTATTACCGCGATCACGGCACGACGCTGCAGGGCCTGATGATCCATCATGACATCGACCCCAATGATTTCCTCGAAAAGGCGCATGCGATCGACTATTCCGTCGTGCCTGCCGACCCGGCGCTCGGCGAGGCGATCCGGGCGCTGCCCGGCCGCAAGTTCATCTTTACCAATGGCAGCGTCAAGCATGCCGAGATGACGGCGCGGGCGCTCGGCATTCTCGATCATTTCGACGAAATTTTCGACATCGTTGCCGCCGACTATGTGCCGAAGCCGGCCGGTGATACCTATCACAAGTTCATGAGCCTGCACCGGGTCGACACGAACCGTGCCGCCATGTTCGAGGACCTGCCGCGCAACCTCATCGTACCAAAGGCGCTCGGCATGAAGACGGTGCTGCTCGTGCCGCGCAATTTCGAATATGAATTCGCCGAGGCGTGGGAAAAGACAAACGATGGCGATGCCCAGGTCGACTATGTTACCGAGGACCTGACCGGCTTCCTGACGCGACTTGTTTCGGCAGATTGACATCGCGTAGCGAAACACAGGTTTGCCATGGAAAATCGCTTTTTCATCAAAGGTTTACATTACGAAAAATTAACTGGCGATCCGGCCTGATCCGCCTATCCTGCGTTCGTGGACAATCTCATGGACAAGGATTTTGACATGCGGAAGAACAAGCTCATTCTCGGCTCCGTCGCAGCCAGCCTCGCGCTCGCCAGCCTTGCCGTCCCCAGCTTCGCCGCCCGTGAGCGGCCAACGCGTGAGCAACGCGCGGAATGGATGATGAAACGGCTCGATACCAATGGCGACAGGAAGGTGTCGCTGGAGGAAATCCAGGCGCGCGCATCCGAAGCCTTCAAGAATTTCGATACCGACGGTAACGGCCAGGTGACGCGCGACGAGATCAAGGCCAAGCGACAGGCCTTCCGCGAGGCCCGCAAGGAATTGCGCGCCGCCATGGACAAGACAGGCGCGGACAGGACCGAGGCGATGGAGAAGCTAAAGGACATGCGTCCGGTAATGCTGCCCGGAATGCGCCCCCGCGTGTTCGCCATGGCAGACACGGACAAGAACGGTTCGCTCAGCCTTGCCGAGGTTTCCGAGCAGGCGGGCCGGATGTTCAAGCGTCGCGACAGGAATGGCGACGGTTTCATCGATGCGGCCGATTTCGCCCGGAAGATCTGATACCGCGGCCGGCGCAAACCGCGCCGGCCTTTTCTCGAAAGACGCGACTTACGCTTCGGGCGTTCCTTACAGCTCGACCCTTCGGTCCGCCTTCCTCACGCGCATGTAAATCCAGTCCAGCACCAACATCACGATGAGCGAAACGCCGACCAGCGGGAAGACGACACCCCCGGCAATAAGCATCGCGATCAGGCCGCGAAACACCCGTGTGTCCGCCGGCGTCGGGGGCACGCCGAGCGAGCCCTTGGGCCGCCGCTTCCACCACATGACCCCGGCGGAAACGGCCAGCAGTACGATCAGCAGGCAGGCGATCGTCAGCACGACCTGGTTGGCCAACCCGAATTGCTGGCCGAGATGGACGCTGATGCCCCATTCCAGCGCCTTGCCGAGCGGGCCGTAGTCGGCATAGCGCATGTCGATCAGGGCCTTGCCCGTGTACTGGTCGAGATGCACGACCCGCTGCTCGGCAAGGTCGTCCGGATAGACCGAGCCAGAATAGACGCCGTCCTTCGTCTGCGGAATATTGACCGCGTAACCGCGATGCAGACCGAGCCCGTCGAAGACGGCCACCGCGCGGTCAAGACCGATCGGCTCGGCTGTCCCATGCGTGGCGGCGGACGGTGATTGCGGGATTTTCGCCTGCTCCAGCGACCAGGACGTCTTGGCGACATGATCGAGATGCTCGCCCGACATCGGCACCGCGACACGCACGCCGGCCGGATAGCCGAAGTTGTTGCCGTTCGCCCATTCGTTGACCTTGGCTCCCCACACGCCCGACCAGGGCATGCCGGTGAGGGCCAGAAAGACGATGAAGAAGCCGACAAGAATGCCGCTGACAGCGTGCGTGTCGCGCCAGAAGACCCGCCGTTTCGGCGTGCCGCGAATGCTCATCACGCCGCCGGTCTGGCTGCGCGGCCACCAGAGATAGATACCGGTCGCGACCAGCAGGATCGACCAGCCTGCCGCGATCTCGATCAGCGAGCGCGCGAAGGAACCGAAATATTTGAGGCTGTGCAGCGTGCGGATGGTCCACATGATCGTTCCCCGGTCCGGCAGCGAGCCCAAGACCTTGCCGTCATAGGGGTTCACATAGACGGCGACCTTGCCGGCGCTCTCGGTGACGATGGTGATTTCCGCGGAGGCGGTGGGAGTTGAAGGATCGGTGAACTTCACCGCCGTGCCGGGATAGGCCGCCAGAGCCGAGGCGACCATCGCCGATGGTGCAGCTTTCGCCAGGTTTTCGTGGATGGCGACGGTTTTCAGGTCGGCGTGGACGACCGCATCGATTTGGGTCCGTCGACCGGCGTCGTATGGGCAGCCGAACCGGCCGCATCGGTAAAACAGAGAATGTTGAACGGATCGGCGGCGGCTGCAGCCATGCCGCCTTGGGCGAACCCTGCAGACAGACCCTGCAGCAACAGGACGATCGCAAATAGCGCCGAAATGGCGCTGAACGAAATCCGGTCCCTGACGATCTGCCGCACGATATACATCAGGGCTCGGATGCCACAGAACCCGCCCCATGTCACTGCGGCGAAATGTGAAATTCGCTGTGCCGGGGGCCGTCCGATCCTACCGGACGCCGGATGCCATCGGCACCTGCTTGGGATCGATCGTCTGGTAGAACTTTGCGATGATCTCCCAGGCCTCGTCCGCCGTTTCGACAAACCGGATCAGGTCGACGTCGGTGGGAGCGATCGTACCGAATTCCGCCAGCGCCTCGAAATCGATGATCTTGCGCCAGAACTTCTCGCCGAACAGGATCAGCGGCACCAGCGCCAGGCGGCCGGTCTGCATCAGCGTGATCGTCTCGAACAGTTCGTCCAGCGTCCCGAAGCCGCCGGGAAACACCACGACCGCCTTTGCACGCAGCAGAAAGTGCATCTTGCGGATGGCGAAGTAGTGGAAGTTGAAGGAAAGCTCCGGCGTCACGAAGCGGTTCGGCGCCTGCTCGTGCGGCAGCACGATGTTGAGGCCGATCGAAGGCGCGCCGATTTCGGCAGCCCCGCGGTTTCCCGCCTCCATCACGCCCGGCCCGCCGCCGGTGACGACGACATATTCGGTGTAGCCCGACTCCGCTGAATGCTGCGAACAGAGCTGCGAAAACTTGCGAGCCTCCTCATAGTAGATCGAGGCGGCCGTGAGGTTCTTGCGCTGCGTCTCGTTCCTCGCCGCCCAGGCATCGCCGCCGGGTTCGGGAATGCGCGCGCCGCCGAACATCACGATCGTCGAATTGATGCCCCGCTCGGAAAGGATCATCTCGGGCTTCAGCAGCTCGAGCTGCAGCCGCACCGGGCGCAGTTCCTCGCGGGCGAGAAAATCGTCGTCCGTATAGGCGAGCCGGTAGGAGGGCGACATCGATTGCGGCGTCGGCGGAACGCCCGCTGCCCGCGCCCGCGCCTGGCGGCTGTCGACCAGCGGATCCCAGACCCCGTCCTTGCGCCGCAAATTCCGCTTTTTCATTCTTGCCATGGCAAACTTTCCTGACGCAAACCGGCAGCCTTTCATCGCTGCCGGATGCTCCTTCGAATATTCCCTGCGCTACGGCTCAAATCACCGCAGCATTCCCGTGACATACACCTTCATCCATCGCCGACCGCAACCGAAAAGGCTTCAATTTTTCGGGATCATGCTCTAGAGCATGTTCACGATAGACGCCGAAGTTTAAGGAATTCCGATGAGCATCCAAGATCTCGCTTCCCTCCGCCAGACCATCGACACGGCTTTCGACAATCGCGACAGCATCACCACCTCGACCCGGGGGGAAGTCCGTGACGCCGTCGAAGCCGCGCTCAACCTGCTCGATGGCGGCAAGGTGCGGGTGGCCGAACGCGGCGCGGACGGCAACTGGACGGTCAATCAGTGGCTGAAGAAAGCAGTTCTCCTTTCCTTCCGCCTCAACCCGATGGAGATCATCAAGGGCGGTCCTGGCGAAGCCGCCTGGTGGGATAAGGTACCCTCCAAGTTCGACGGCTGGAGCGTCAACGAATTCGAGAAGGCCGGCTTCCGAGCCGTGCCCAACGCCATCGTCCGCCGTTCGGCCTATATCGCGCCGAATGCGATCCTGATGCCGTCCTTCGTCAATCTCGGCGCCTATGTCGGCGAAGGCACGATGGTCGATACCTGGGCAACGGTCGGCTCCTGCGCCCAGATCGGCAAAAACGTCCACCTCTCGGGCGGCGTCGGTATCGGCGGCGTGCTCGAGCCGATGCAGGCCGGCCCGACCATCATCGAGGACAACTGCTTCATCGGCGCCCGCTCGGAAGTCGTCGAGGGCTGCATCGTGCGCGAGGGCTCGGTGCTCGGCATGGGCGTCTTCATCGGCAAGTCGACCAAGATCGTCGACCGCGCCACCGGCGAAGTCACCTATGGCGAAGTGCCGCCCTACTCGGTCGTCGTCGCGGGCTCGATGCCGTCGGGCAATGCCACCATGGCAAACGGCCAGCCGGCGCCGAACCTCTACTGCGCTGTCATCGTCAAGCGCGTCGACGAGAAGACCCGCTCCAAGACCGGCATCAACGAACTGCTGCGGGACTGATCGATGGCCGCGGAGGGGCAGCAGACCATGTCATGGCTGTTCTTCAGCCCCTCCGGCCGCCTGCCCCGCCTGCCCTATTTCCTCGGCTGGCTGTTCTGGGTGGCGATCAGCGGCTTCGTTTTGACGCGCATGTTCGCCAATGAGGGGAACGACATCGCGCTGGCGCTCTGGACGCTGATTCTGGTCGTCAGCGGCCTCGTCTCGACCGCGTCGATCGTCATGCTGACGATCAAGCGCCTGCACGATATCGGCTATCCCGGGCCGCTCGCCATCTGCCTGTTCATTCCGGTCCTGAGCCCTGTCGTCTTCATCACGCTCTGTCTGTGGCCCGGCAAGCCCGAAGCCAATGAATACGGACCCTGAACCCGGCGGCCTGATTATGATCGCAGCGGCATCCGGAAGGTGAAGCAGGTTTCCTCCGGCGTGGAGGAAACCGAAAGCCTGGCATTATGCGTTTCGGCGATTTCCGAAGCGATATAGAGCCCAAGACCCAGCCCCTCGAGATTGGCTTTGGCGGAAGCGCGAACGAAGGGTTTGAACAGATCCTTGAGCACCGCTTCGGGAATGGGCTCGCCGGCATTTGCGACCGTAAGCACGAAACAATTGCCCGCAATCGTGGAGCGCACCCTTATGGGCGTCGTCGGGTCGCCATGCGTCAGGGCGTTGGCGATGAGATTGGACAGGAGCTGGCCGATCCGCCCCTCGTCGCAACGCACCAGCGCCTCGGCAAATTCCGCCTGGATCGCCCGCCCGGGATTGGCCATTCGCAATTCCGCAACCACCTGCTCCATCACCGGCTTCAGCGGAACCCGGTCCGTCTGCTCGACGGGAATGCCGCCGCCGAGCCGCCCGCGGGCGAAATCGAGCACATTGTCGATGAGGCCCGACATGCGCGAAATGCTGGCTTGCATCAGCCCGAGCACCGCCTTGCCCTTCTCGTCCTCGACCGAACGCTGCAGCATGCGCGTGCCGGCGTCGAGCGAAGCGAGCGGATTGCGCAGGTCATGACCGAGGACCGCGATGAACTGCTCGCGCAGTTCGCCGGCCTGCCGCTCCTGATCGATGCGGTCGCGGGTATCGAGGTGAAAGGCGATCAGATTGGCAAACAGCCGGAACATGCCGATGATTTCCGGCGTGTTCAGCCTGCGCGGCACCGTATCGATGGCGCAAAGCGTGCCGAAGAAGGAACCGTCCGCCAGCGTGATCGGCATGGAGATATAGCTCCGCAGGCCCTCCGGCGTATGGTGACCGGCATATACCGGGTCGTCGGCGACGTTCTCGATGATCACGGCTTGCCGGTGTTCGCGGACCTCGTTGCAGATCGTCGTCTCGATCTTCAGTTCGTCGCCTGGCGCAAGCCCGAACGCGATTTCGTCGCGCACGCTGCAGGCGATCCACCGGTCTGCCGTCACCCGCGCCACCGCCGCAAAGCGCATGCCGGTCGTCTTGCAGATGACATCGAGGATGGTCGGCACGGCATCGATTTGCGCGATGGCTTCGATGGCAGCGATGGGATCGTTCAAAGCACGCCTTTCGATTGACTGTTTCCGGATCTCGCTTATGTCGGTGCAGCACCGCCAGGATGCAAGCTCCTGTTTGAAAGAGCTCGTGCGGCTCGGCATTGCGCGCGCTCTTTAGCCTTTTCACGGGAATTGCAGCTCGGCAGGCGGCTCACTGCGCCGCCAGCTCGCCAAACCGCATCACCACCTCGAAACCGTCCTTGCGGCCCGTTGCCGGCGACAGGATGTCGAAGGCGACATTCATCTGCTGCAGCAGCCGTTCGGCGATCGACAGGCCGAGGCCGGAACCGGGGGAGCCGGTGTTGCCGCGGCCGAACCGCTTGCGGATGGTTGCGAGTTCCCCCGGCGTGAGCGGCGCGGCACCATTGACGATCCGCACCACGCCGCCCGTCTCGAGCCGGATATCCACCGGCTCCTCGGCCCGGCCGTGCAGCAGGGCGTTCTCGATCAGGTTGCGCAGAACGATGGCAAAGGCGTCCTCGCTGTAGGAGCCCTCGAGCCTCGCTCCCTCCTGCCGCTCGAAACGCAGCCTTGACGGGGCCAGATCGCCGCGCTGGAAATCGGCCAGCACCAGTTCGAGGACACGGGCCAGATCGACATTGGTGCTGCCCGCGCCGATTCCCGCCTCGGCGCGGGCCAGTTGCAGCAGCTTTTCCGCCGTGTGGCCGAGATGGGTGAGCGATGCCTCGACCTGCTGGGCCCGGCGCTTCCTCGGCCCGTCGAGTTCGGCGATCAGCATCTGCGTCTGCGCCAGGGCGCCGGCGATCGGCGTGCGCAGTTCATGCGCGCTGTTTGCCGTGAATTCCCGCTCGGCGTCGAAGGCGGCCTGCAGGCGGGTCAGCAGATGGTTGACGGAGCGGGCGATCGGCTGCAGTTCGCGCGGCAGCATGCGCGACGGCACCGGCGCCAGGTTGCCGCCGTCCTTCTCCTCGATCGCCCCGCGAAGGTCATCGACCGGCGCCAGCGCCCGGCGCACGATCAGCCAGATCAGGCCGATGCTCACGGGAATGAGCACCAGCACCGGCAGGAAAAGCGCCAGGCCGCCTTCGGTGATCGCCTCGTTGCGGTTGGCCATGGCATCCGCCACCTGCACGAAGATCGTGCCGTCGCCAGCGCTCGCCGTATAGAACTGGTAATCACCGTTTTTCCAGGAACCCCGCTTCAGCGGCGCTTCGAAAGGTTCGACCGGTGCATCGTGCGAGCGGATCAGGACGCGGCCCTGCCTGTCGCGGACCTGATAGACGAGATACTCGTCTCCCATATCCTCGCCCTGGCGCAGCAGATGCTGCGGCGAGGACGGTCCCTCACGGCGCTGGAGATCATCCAGGACGAGCGGCATCAGCCGTTCCGCCGTTTCCTGCAGCGAACCGTCGAAGAATTCGCCGAATTCATCCTGCATGACGGAAATGCCGAGGCCGGCGGCAATCAGCCAGAAGGCCGTGGTTGCGCCCGTCAGCCAGAGGATCAGCCGCCGCGTCATGCTCCTGCGGTTAGCCTTGTACTGCGTCACGCTGGCGCCCCGATCCTGTAGCCGACGCCGCGCACGGTCACGACATGGTCCCGGCCGAGTTTCTTGCGCAGCCGGCTGACATAGACCTCGACGGTGTTGCTTTCGATCTCGGAGCCGAAGGCATAGAGCGCCTCCTCGATCTGCGCCTTCGAGATGATGGCGCCGGGCCGGGCAAGCAGCGTGTCGAGCACGGCCCATTCGCGGCCGGAAAGACCGATTTCCTCGCCGGCGGCAAAGACGCGCCGGTCGACCGGGCTGATCTTCACCTCGCCAACGTGGATCACCGGCGAAATATTGCCGCCGTAGCGGCGGATGACCGCGAGCATGCGGGCGGAGAGTTCGCCGAGATCGAAGGGTTTGACGAGGTAATCGTCGGCGCCGCTGTTCAAGCCTTCGATCCGGTCGGAAATCTGGTCATGCGCCGTGAGAATGATGACCGGCGTTGCCGTACCCGCCGCCCGCAGCTCCCTCAAAAGGGCAATGCCACTGCCATCCGGCAGCCTGAGATCGAGAAGAATCAGCCCATAGGTAACGGTGCGCAGCGAGACGCGCGCATCCTCGAGCGTCTTCATCCAGTCGACGGCGTGATCGGCGGCCGCGACATGGTCGCGAACGGCTTCCCCCAGAATGATATTGTCCTCGACGAGCAGAACGCGCAATCCGCTGGTTCCCGTTGCGATCAGCTGTACCGGCATCCTTATTCCCTCTTGGCCCGCGCCGTCAAACGGCTTGACGGGCACGGCACGAAACCCGCAGCCCTTTTCCGGGAGCAGGTGCCTGCCGCCTAGCGCCCCTAAGCCTTCTTGGCCGGACATCTGGGCCGGACATCTGGGCCGGCTTTCTGACAGGAACCTGAATGCGCGCTTTGGCGCAGAACGACGACGCTGTGATCGCCGCCGTTCAGCCTCCTGTCAGGATTGACCGGCAGGCTGGCGGTGGACACTGGAGATTTCTGTTTGAAAGCGCGGCGAATTCACCTGGGACTGCTCTACGTTGCCATTCTCGTCCTCATCATCGCGACGATCCCGCTCGCCCAATTTGCCGGACGGCAGCCAATGACAAACCACCAGCAATCGACAACGCTCACGGTCCGTCTCAAGCAAGGGATGTAGGTCGAGAGTCGCGTTTGTCGTGGCCACACTGCGGTAGTGGAAGAGCGGACCTTGCTCCCTCTTCTCCCCAACGGGGAGAAGGTGGCGCGAAGCGCCGGACGAGGGGGCCGCCGGCGCCGAAATCGCCGTGCCCCCCTCATCGCCTCGCATACGCTCGGCACTTCTCCCCGAGGGGAGAAGAGGAAGCCTGCGGCAAGCGCCTTCGCTCCATATGCAATTACCCTGCCCTCAAAGGGGGAGATCGGGAACACGCGGCCAGCCCCACCCCAATCTCCCTCCTTGAGGGGGAGATGCCCGGCAGGGCAGAGGAGGGTATTTTGCAGGCACTGTCGTGTACGGTGGCACGCGGCAACGAAGCCGCTCCCCGGCCCTTTGCACTTGGCCTGAAGGCATTCTATGATCTCGACAGCGTGGTCGGCCGCTCGGGGTGTATGAATGTCGGCACTGCCTTTCTCGAAAATTTCGGCACCGCTCAACGGACTGCTCGCTGCGGTCGGGCTCGTGGCGGTGGCTGCGCTGACCACGCCGGATCTCGCCGCAGCAACCAAGCTCGCCCTGGAGTTCCTGCTCGCCGGCATCTGGGCCATTTATGTGCTGCAGCTGATCGGGACGCTGATCAAGCAGAGGACGCGGAACGTTCGCGACAGCATGCCTGCCCTTGTCGTCGATGTGCTGGCCGTATTGGTTCCTCTCGCCGCGTTCCTGCTCGACGGCACGCGCGACCAGAGCCTCTATTGTGCCATCTGGCTTTTGAAGCCGCTGCGCGATTCGACCTTCTTCCGGCTGATGGGCCGGGTCCTCACCAGCGAGGCGCGCAACCTGATCGGCGTCACATCGGTCTTCGCCATCATTCTGTTCGGCGCCGCGCTCGCGGCCTATCTCATCGAGCGCGACGTCCAGCCGGACAAGTTCGGCAGCATCCCCCAGGCGATGTGGTGGGCAGTGGTGACGCTGTCGACCACCGGCTATGGCGATGAAATTCCGCAGAGCTTTGCAGGCCGTGTTCTGGCCGGGCTGGTGATGATGTGTGGCATCGGCATCTTTGCGCTGTGGGCCGGCCTCCTCGCCACTGGTTTCTACGAGGAAGTCCGCCGCCAGGACTTCGTGCGCAATTGGCAGCTGGTTGCGGCCGTGCCACTGTTCCAGAAGGTTGGCTCGGCCGCGCTGGTCGAAGTCGTGCGCGCGCTGCGGCCGCGTGTCGTGCCGGCCGGCACCGTCATCTGTCGAAAGGGGGACATCGGCGACCGGATGTTCTTCATCGTCGAGGGCCGCGTCAGCGTCGCGACGCCCAATCCGGTGGAGCTCGGTTCCGGCAGCTTCTTCGGCGAAATGGCACTGATCACCGGCGAGCCCCGCTCGGCGACCGTCAGCGCCCTAACGGAGGTCTCGCTGCTGTCGCTGTACGCGGTGGATTTCCAGATGCTCTCGAAAAGCAGCCCGGAGATCGCCGAGATCATTCGCAGGACGGCGCACGAACGGCGCGGCGGGACATCCGATTCCTCTTTCTCTGCGGGAGAGGAGACGAAATCGACATCTTAACCAAAGGCAAAAGTCAGATTGCTGACAAAGTCGGTCATTCCAACCCTCCCTCATTACCGCCCTTGTGGCGGTAATCCAGCCGCGCGATGTCCATCGCGTGAAAGAGCCTTTGCGCCCAAGGACTTGAGCGCGCTGGATACCCGCCACAGGCGGGTACGAGGGTGATGGAAAGCCCGCTTTCGAACGGGAGCGTCGAGACATGACAGAATGCTTGCCAAAGGCAAAAAAGCCGCCCGCAGTTCCCCCGTTCATCCCCGCCCGGAAAACCTGTGCGATGATCGTGGCGTTCCGTCATCGGCTACCCCGCGAGGCGTCGCGGCGAGGCGGAACCGGTGCCGGGTGGAGGAAGGACGTGAGCCTTTGCCCGGTGGACTGGCAGAAAATGGTTTCCCTCCCGCCTGAAACAGGGCGGGGCGTGCCTGTGAGGCACACATGAGGAGCGGCGACTGGGCTTGCGATAAGCAATTCCCTTTCGTGGCGCCGCAGAACCGGAGCAATCCGGCATCGGTCGAGCGCCACCCTGTACCGGAAAAAGGTGCCGCCATCCCCGCAGAGAAACCGGAGTTGCCAGTCGACGAACACGCGAACGGGGCGCTGGAAGGCGTCATATAAATTCCTTAGTCTCGGCACTTTCCAGCGCCCCGGCCAAGTGAGACTTAAAGCAAACCACGGCGGATTTTCCGGGCGTGGACAAAGATGTTTGAGATGATGCGACAGATTGCAGGAAGTGCAGACGACAGCGGCAGTCGCCTCTCTCTGCCGGGAATCTCCCCACAAGGGTGGAGATTGGCGTGCAGCTAACCCCTCGCTCCCGATCTTCCCCCTTGTGGGGAGCGAAGTGACAGAGGGGGTCTTCCCAATGCGATCGGATACTGTGAAATACCACCCCTTCTCTGCGGGAAAGCCCGAGGCATGACAGCGACGAGACGACAACGCCAGTAGTGCAGCTTGCTTCTCCCACGTGACAGTCCGGTGGGGATCGGCTACACCAAGCCTTTAAGACAACAGGCCTTTCTTGATGACCGTTACCGATCCCGCCGCCAACCTCGCCACCCTGATCCGCTGCCCCTCCGTAACCCCTGCCGAAGGCGGCGCGTTGAGTGCACTCGAAAAGATGCTGAAACCGCTCGGTTTTGCCGTCGAGCGGGTAACGGCGAGCGAGGACGGGACGCCGGACATCGAAAACCTCTATGCCCGCCTCGGCACCGCTGGCCCGCATCTGATGTTTGCCGGCCATACCGACGTCGTGCCGATCGGCGACGAGGCGGCCTGGACACATGGCCCGTTCTCCGCCGACATTGCGGATGGCGAGATGTATGGCCGCGGCGCCGTCGACATGAAGGGCGGCATTGCCTGTTTCGCCGCCGCCGCCGCCCGCCATATCGAGAAGAATGGCAAGCCACAGGGCTCGATCTCCTTCCTGATCACCGGCGACGAGGAAGGCCCAGCCATCAACGGCACCGCCAAGCTACTCGAATGGGCGGCAGCAAAGGGCGAGCGCTGGGATGCCTGTCTCGTCGGCGAACCGACCAATCCCGACCGTCTCGGCGACATGATCAAGATCGGCCGGCGCGGCTCGCTGTCCGGCACCATCACCGTGCACGGCGTCCAGGGCCACGCCGCCTATCCGCATCTCGCCGACAGCCCGGTGCGCGGCATCCTTGCCTTGACGCAGGCGCTGATGGATCCGCCTTTCGATTCCGGCACCGACGATTTCCAGCCGTCCAATCTCGAGGTGACGACGATCGACGTCGCCAACAAGGCGGTCAACGTCATTCCGGCCAAGGCGTCGGCGTGCTTCAACATCCGCTTCAACGACACCTGGAGCGTCGACAGCCTGAAGACCGAGATCATCGCCCGCCTTGACCGCGCCAGCGCCGAGAGCGTGCTGCGTCCAGGCCGGCCGCCGGTCAGATACGATATCGTCTGGAGCGAGCGCCCGAGCCACGTCTTCCTCACCCGCAACAACGCATTGATCGCTTCCCTGTCGGACGCCGTCCAAGCCGTCACCGGTCGCGCGCCGACGCTGTCGACCACCGGCGGCACGTCGGATGCGCGCTTCATCAAGGACTACTGCCCGGTCGTCGAATTCGGTCTGGTCGGCCAGACCATGCACATGGTCGACGAACGTGTTGCCATTGCCGACCTCGAAACGCTGACGCAGATCTACGAAACCTTCATCAGCCGCTGGTTTGGCCATGCCGCAGATTGAGGAGATCGGCAATTACATCAAGGGAGTCTGGCTGCTGATTCTCGGTGACAGGACCGGGTTCGACTGGCTCGACATTAGCGCCCTCGGTGTATGGCGCTCCTTTGCCGCCTTCCTCTGGTGCCTGCCGGCGATGGCCGTCGGCTGGGCCGCGTGGCGCCTCTATTATCTGGCCAACATGCCGCACGGCGCCGAGACGGGGCTTATCTTCATCCTCAAGCTGCTCTTCGTCGACATGGCCATGTGGATCGTGCCGCTGGTGCTCGTCGCTGTGCTCGCAAAGCCGCTCGGTTACGGCGAACTGCTGGCGCCGATCATCATAGCCAGCAACTGGCTGGCCGTGCCCACGGTCTATGCGATGGCCGTTCCGCTGGCGATCAGCCTGATCATCCCCAACAGCGAGGACCTGACGAGCGTGCTGTCGCTAATCCTGCTCCTGGCGAATTTCACCGCGATTTTCCGGCTGGTGAAAACCATCGCCAAGGGCCAGACACTGCTCGCCTCCGCATTGTCCGCCCTGCTGATCCTGCCGTGGCTGATGCTCGGCCAAGGGCTTCCGCGAATGCTCGGTCTGATGCCGGCCTGACCCCGCTGGCGCTCAGTAATCGACCTGCATGAAATAGAGCCCGTCCGGCGGCGCCACCGGCCCGCAGGCCTTGCGGTCCCGCGCCTCCAGTGCCGCGCGCACGTCGTCCGGCGTCCACCTGCCCTCGCCCACCAGCTTCAACGTGCCGGCGAAGGAGCGTATCTGATTGTGCAGGAAGCTCTGGGCCGTGGCACGGATTTCGACAAGGTCGCCTTCCCGCGTCACATCGAGCCGGTCGATCGTGCGCATCGGACTGTTGGCTTGGCAATGGGTCGAGCGGAAGGTGGTGAAGTCATGGTGCCCGACCAGCAGCTGCGCCGCGGCATGCATCGCCGCATGATCGAGCGTCTTCGGCACCCACCACGCGCGCTTGGCCTCCAGCGCCAGCGGCGCCGGACGCGAGATGATGCGGTAAAGATAATGCCTCCTCAACGCTGAAAACCGCGCGTCGAACGCGGGCGTCACTTCTGCGGCATCAATGATCGCCACCTGTTCGCAAGCCTGGCGCAGATGGGCGTTCAGCGCATTGCGCAAGGTTGCGGGCTTCCAGGACCGGGTGAGATCGGCATGCGCCACCTGCCCCCTGGCATGCACGCCGGAATCGGTGCGCCCCGCGCCACGGATCGAAACGGTCTCGCCGGTAAGGCTGAGGATCGCCTTCTCCACGGCGCCCTGCACCGAGGGGCCGTTCTCCTGCCGCTGCCAGCCGACATAGGCCGAGCCGTCATATTCGATGGTCATGCGGAAACGCGGCATCACAACAGCCTTGTGCCGGCTGGAATAGGCGTGCCGCGGCGGAAATCGTCGGCATCGAGCACCTTGCCGCCTGCCCTCTGCAGGCGGGTCAGCCGCACCGAACCATTGTCGCAAGCAATCGTCAGGTCGTCGAACAATGCGGTGCCGGTTTCGCCGCCCACCTTTTCGACAACGGAGGAGAGTACCTTGATCCGCTCCATCTTGCCGCCGATTTCGACTTCGAACCAGGCGCCGGGGAAAGGCGAGAGACCGCGAATATGATTGTGAACCTCGGCCGCCGTCCTGGAGAAATCGATCCGGGTTTCCGCCTTGCTGATCTTGGCGGCATAGATGACGCCATGCTCCGCCTGCGGCGTAAGCGGCAGGTCACCGCCTTCGAGCTTGTCCATGGCGTCCTTCATCAGGTCCGCCCCAACCAGCTTCAGCTTGTCGTGCAGTTCACCGGCCGTCATTTCGTTGCCGATGGCCACGACCTTGGTCAGCGCCACCGGCCCCGTGTCGAGGCCCTTGTCCATCTTCATCACCATCATGCCGGACTCATGGTCGCCTGCCATGATCGCCCGCTGGATCGGCGCGGCTCCCCGCCAGCGCGGCAAGAGCGAGGCATGGCCGTTGTAGCAGCCAAGCCGGGTCCCGTTGAGGATGTCTTCCGGCAAAAGCAAGCCATAGGCGACCACCACGGCAACGTCGGCGTCGAAATCGCGAAAGGTCTGCCGGTCGGCGGCGTCCTTGAAGTTGACCGGAGTCAGCACCTTGATACCCAGCAATTCGGCCGCCTGGTGCACCGGCGACTTCTGCAGGTCGAGCCCCCGCCGGCCACCGGGGCGGGGCGGCTGGGTATAGACGGCAACGATCTTGTGACCGGCCTCGGCCAGCGCCGCCAATGTCGGAACCGAAAATTCGGGCGTTCCCATGAAGATGATGCGAAGCGGCACGGCGCGCGGACTCCCGTTCTGATCAGGCCTCTTCAAACGGGTTTACGAGCTTCAAATCAAGCCCCTCGAAGTCTTTTGTGTTGCGGGTCGCAAGCGTCGCATCGTGGGAAAGGCAGATGGCGGCGATCATGGCGTCCTGAACCGAGATCGGGCGCCCCGCGCTTTCGCGTTTTGCACGGAGGCGGCCGGAAAGGACGGGGGTTTCTTCTACAAATTCCAAGACACGTCCTCGAAACTGGGTCGCCAGCAGATTTTCCAGCGACCGAATATATCGGTCCGAACCTGTCCGCAGATAAAATCGCTCTGCGCCGAACGATTGCTCCATGACGACAACAGAATTCAAATACAAGCTGGATTGAGCCTCACGCCGGAACCACAGGACGACATTTCGATCCGGAGATGATTTTATAAGTTCCGAAATGATGTTCGTATCGAGGACGATCATTCAAATTCCACCGGCGGGCTGCCAAAGTCCTTCTTCCGCTCAGCTTCCACTTCATCCAGGATAGCGGCGAAATCGTCACCCAATCCCTCGTCTGCACCAAAAGCCGCGCGTAGAGCATCGTAAGCGGATTGTTCTTGCACCGGCTTGATATCCTTCTCAGCAATCAGGCCCTTGCGCAAAAGTTCCTTGGCCTCATCGGAAAGACTGCGCCCTGTGCGATCGGCCGCAGCGGCGATGTCGCGCTTCAAAGCATCGGAAATGTTTCGGATCAGCAGATCGCCCACGCCCAACCTCCACTATGATATCAATGATATCATAGGCCCGAAGGTCATCGTTTTCAATGCAGGCGTCAGATCGCCTTGGCGCCGCGAACCTTGGCGGCCTTGGTGAATTTGCGGATCACCATTTCGCGCTTGAGCTTGGAGATATGATCGATGAACAGCACGCCGTTCAGGTGGTCGATCTCGTGCTGCAGGCAGGTTGCCAGCAGGCCATCCGCGTCCATCGTCTGCTGCTTGCCCTCGCGATCGACATATTCGACGGTGATTGCGGCCGGGCGCTCGACCTCGGCATAATAATCGGGGATCGACAGGCAGCCTTCCTCATAGACCGAGCGCTCGTCGGAAGACTTCAGGATTTGCGGGTTGATGAAGACCAGCGGCTGCTTTTCCTCGCCCTCCTTCGCAAGATCGATGACGAGCATGCGCCTGGCAATGCCGACCTGGATCGCCGCCAGGCCAATGCCGGGCGCGTCATACATGGTGTCGAGCATGTCATCGGCAAGACGGCGGACATCGGCATCGACCGTTTCCACCGGCTTGGAAAGCTGGCGCAGCACGGGGTCGGGGAGAATGATGAGCGGCTTGATGGTCATGCGGCTCCCATAGCCGATCTTTCGCATCGATGGAATTCTCGTTTCACGATTTTTGCCGGAAATTTCGGCAAGTCGTGTCGATTGATTCACCAATGTTCCCGTTTTGATCTGGCCACTGTCGCCGAATCCGCTTAGGCTGCTCCGATGGAACCTGTGACCCTCACCTTCGACCAGCCTCTTTTCATCGTAGGCGGCCATCCCGTATCACTTGGAATGGGGCTTTTCGTTACCATTGCAGTCCTGCTCATCGCCGGTATCCCGACGGTGCTGCGGCGGCAGCGTGCCCGGCAGGCTGCGCTGGAGGCGGAACAGCGGATGACCGCGCTCATCGCCGCGCAGACGGAGATGCAAGGACGTATCGCGGCGATGGCCGAGGTGTTCGGCGCCCGCCAATCCGAACTCAACCAGTCGATCAGCCAGAGAATCGACGGCATGACGCACCGGCTCGGCGCTTCGATCAGCGAGCAGACCAAGGCGACGCACGAGAACCTGCGCCGGCTGCAGGAGCGTCTTGCGGTGATCGACACGGCACAGACCAATATCCAGTCTTTGGCGAAGGACATGGCAGGGCTGCAGAGTATTCTTTCCAACAAGCAGACGCGCGGCGCCTTCGGCCAGTCGCGCATGGAAACGATCATCGCCGACGGTTTGCCGATGGGCTCCTATGCTTTCCAGGCGACGCTGTCGAACGGATCACGGCCGGACTGCACGGTTCGGATGCCGAACGGCCAGCCGGCGCTGGTGATCGACGCCAAGTTTCCGCTGGAAGGCTGGAATGCGATCCGCAACGCCACAGATCCGGAAGCTTCCCGGCAGGCCGCGCAACAGTTCCGCCGCGACATGGAGGTACATATCCGGGATGTTGCGGGCAAGTACCTGATCGCCGGCGAGACCCAGGATACCGCGTTCCTGTTCGTGCCCTCCGAATCGATCTTTGCCGAAATCCACGAGAATTTCGAGGCGATCGTCCAGAAAGCGCACCGGGCGCGGATCGTCATCGTTTCCCCATCGCTGCTGATGCTGTCGATCCAGGTCATCCAGGCAATCCTGCGCGATGCGCGGATGCGCGAACAGGCGCATCTGATCCAGGGCGAGGTGATCCGGCTGATGGAGGATCTGACCCGCCTCGATGACCGGGTGCGCAAGCTGCATGGACACTTCCTCACCACGCAGAAGGATGTCGATGACATCCTGACCTCGTCGGAGAAGCTCAAGCGTCGCGGCGCAAGGATCGAGGCGCTGGAGCTGGAATCCGCCGGCACATCACCCGAGGCCAAACCGGAACCGAAATCCTTCGACAATCGCATGGGGCAATTGAAGCTGCGGGTGGTTGACGAGGACTGATCGTCTCGGGCACTGTCCGGCAAAAATCGCCGGCCGGGAGAGCATCAGATGATTACAGTTTTCGGTTCCATCAACATGGACCTGATCGCCACCACGGCACGGCTGCCGAAGCCCGGCGAGACGGTTGCCGGCACGGGTTTCTCGACTGCCGCCGGCGGCAAGGGGGCCAATCAGGCCTTGGCGGCACGACGCGCAGGAGCCACCGTGCGCATGGCGGGGGCCGTCGGCTCGGACAGTTTTGCCGATGGCGCGCTGGCGCTTTTGAAACAGGCGGGAACCGACCTTTCCCTGACGAAGACGGTGAGCGAACCGACCGGAACGGCCCACATCCTCGTCGGCGGTGATGGCGAGAACGTCATCGTGGTGGTGGCAAGCGCCAATGGCACCGTCAGCACCGCCGATGCAACCGCGACGCTTGAGAGGATGGCAGCCGGCGACACGCTGATGCTGCAACTGGAGATTCCGGCGGAATCGGTAGAGCGGGCACTGGTCATGGCGAAGGAAAAGGGCGTCACCTCGATCATCAACATCGCTCCGCTGACGAAAGATGCCGCGCGGCTCGGACGCATGGCTGATATCGTCATCGCCAACGAGACGGAATTCGAGCTGCTGGCCGGCCGTGAAGGATTGTCGTCCGAAGAGCGCGTCGAGGCGATGCAAAGCCTTTCGCGCGAAACGGGGCAAACCGTAATCGTGACGCTCGGCGCCGAGGGCGTTGTTGCCGTGCGCAATGGCAACGTGCATCGCGCCAAGGGACTGAAGATCGAGCCGGTCGACACCGTCGGCGCTGGCGACACGTTCTGCGGTTATCTCGCAGCCAGCCTCGATGCTGGTCTTGATTTTGACAAGGCGCTTCGGCGTGCCGCCGTCGCCGGCTCGCTCGCCTGCCTGAAAGCCGGTGCGCAGCCGGCCATCCCGCAAGCCGCCGAGGTCGATGCAAGAGCCTGATTGCATCGGCTGCCGCCGAACGTCTGCGCAATCAGGACAGTGAACGTCGTCGCTGCGGCATAAGCGCTTGATTTATCCAAGAAAGGCGCGATCAAGCCGGATTGCGTTGTGCCATTTTTAATAAATAACGCGCTATTCAAGCAACTACCAAGGCGCGTCTCGCGAGGATCAGGGGCGGCCTTCCGATGTCGGTCGGCATCTGGCGCTCCATGACGGGGCATCTCCCAAAAACAGATCGCGTCACGCCGCGGCCTTGAAACCGCGGCCCTCATCATGCGGGGACCTTCAATGCTCAAGTTCCAGGCCAAATCGCTGGCGACCAAACTGATCGCGGTGACGGGCGGCATCATTGCGCTCGTTCTCCTTGCTTCCAACTACGTGCTGATTTCCCAGACCCAGGATCGTGTCGAAACGCTGGTGCTGGATCAGGCCCGCATCGAGGCGAAGGCGATCGCATCCGAAATCGCCAGCAACATTGCCGAGCTTGCGGGCGCCGCCCGCTCGACGGCAGGCGTGATCGGCCGCGGTCATGAAGGCGGTTATCTCGACCGCAAGGGCGTCGTCGACATGCTGAAGGCCAATGTCGAGAAGAATGCATTCGCGTTCGGCAGCTGGTTTGCCGAGGAACCGAACGCCTTCGACGGCAAGGCCAAGGATTACGCCGGCAAGAAGGATTTTGGCGCCGCCAAGGATGGAATGCTCAATCCCTACTGGACGAAGGGCAAGACCGGCATCGACTTCTCGACCTTCGATTCCGACTACCCGGCCGAATGGTACGCGCTGGCGGCCAAGAGCCTGAAGGGCGCCATGACGTCGCCCTACACGGAGACGACGACGGGTGACAACAACTCGATGTCCTCGATCGCCTACCCGGTGATCTCGAACGGCAAGCTGCTCGGCGTCTCCGGTGTCGATGTTTCGCTGACGTCGCTTGCCAACAAGGTGAAGGACATGCACCCCTTCGGTTCGGGCCGCGTGACGTTGCTGTCGCAGAGCGGCAAGTGGCTTGTCGCCCCGATCCCGGACCTGCTGATGAAGGACTATGACGGCATCGGCGCCGATGTGGTGAAGAACGCACTTGCCGCCTCCCAGCCCGGCATGATCCACGACCTGAGCTATGACGGCCACGAGACCTTCGACCGCGTCGTCTACCCTTTCGCGCTGCCCGACGTGAACACGACCTGGGTCGTCCTCGTCGACGTGCCGCAGACGGCGATCAATGCCCCGGTCGTCGACCAGACCTACATGATGATCGTGGGCGGTTTGATCGTCCTCGGCGCCGTGCTGCTCGGCCTCTATCTCGCCGTTCGCCGCTTCGTCCAGAAGCCGCTTGCCGGCCTGGTCAGCGACGTCGAAAACCTGAGCAAGGGCGTCTACACCACGCCGGTTTCCGGCCAGGACCGCGCCGACGAGACCGGTTCCGTTGCCAAGGCGCTGGAAGGCTTCCGCCACCAGCTGGCCGACACCAAGCGGCTGGAAGCGGAAGCACAGCACGAGCGCCTGCAATCGGAACAGCAGCGCAGCCAGTCCGAGGCCGAACGCGCTGAGGCGAACGCCACCCAGCGTGACATCGTTGCCAAGCTGGCAAAGGGCCTCTCGCAGCTTTCCTCCGGCGATCTTGCCTACCGGATCACCGAGGATTTCCCCGGTGAATACGCCCAGCTGAAGAGTGACTTCAACTCCGCCATGGAAAGCCTGGAAGAGACGATCCAGACGGTCAACACCTCGGTCGTCAACATCGGCACCGGCACCAGCGAAATCAGCAACGCAGCCAACGACCTCTCGCATCGCACCGAACAGCAGGCCGCAAGCCTGGAGGAAACGGCTGCCGCGCTTGATCAGCTGACCTCGCAGGTCAATGCCAGCGCCGACAATGCCAAGGTCGCGGCGAAATCGGTCGAGACCGCCAGCAACGATGCCGAGCAATCGGGTGAAGTCGTGCAGAAGGCGATCGCCGCGATGAAGGGCATCGAGCAGTCGTCTGGCGAAGTCAGCCGCATCATCGGCGTCATCGACGAAATCGCCTTCCAGACCAACCTGCTTGCGCTCAATGCCGGCGTCGAAGCCGCCCGCGCCGGTGACGCCGGCAAGGGCTTCGCGGTGGTCGCCCAGGAAGTGCGCGAACTCGCCCAACGCTCGGCCAACGCCGCCAAGGAGATCAAGACGCTGATCAACGCCTCGGCCGGCCAGGTGCGCGAAGGCGTCGACCTTGTCGGTCGTGCGGGCGGCGCTCTCCAGAAGATCGCCGACCAGGTAGTGCAGATCAACGGCCTGATCCGCCAGATCTCCGGCTCGGCCTCCGAACAGGCCGTCGGCCTCAAGGAGATCAACACGGCTGTCAACCAGATGGACCAGGTGACGCAGCAGAACGCCGCGATGGTGGAGGAGACCACCGCCGCCAGCATGGCGCTGAACGAAGAGGCGCGCGCGCTCAGCACGCTCGTCGCCCGCTTCCACGTCGCGCGCCAGGGTCAGTCGTCTGCCGACATGCTGCGCAACACCGCCGAAAGGATGCGGACGCCTGCCAAGGCGGCGAGCTACGGCGCGCCCGCCAAGCCGGTGTCGACACGCAATTCCGCCGCAGCGCCAAAGGCCGTGCCACAGGTGTCCGGCAACACGGCGCTGTCCCAGGATAACTGGGAAGAGTTCTGAGCCAAGGACCGAACTAAAGATTGCAAACGGCGCCCCTACGGCGCCGTTTCTGTTTGGTCCGCGGGCTTGTGCCCGCTGCCACGTTTTTGGTTCGCCTCGCGACCCGCCAACCTATGAGGGAACTTTCGCGGCTCTCCTGCGTTCAAGCTGCAATATCAACCCGGAGGAGCAGCGATGTCTGATCGTGAACCAACAGTTATCAACACGGGCGGTGGTGGCGGAAATACCGGATGGATCGTGGCGATCATTCTGGCGCTTGTCGTTATCGGCGCGCTGCTGATGTTTACCGGCGTGATCGACATCAACGGCGGCGGCAGCCAAACCGATGTGAATGTAAACGTGCCGGCGGTGGAAACGCCTTCGACGGACAAACCGGCAACCGATACGCCGGCGACGGGCACCCCAGAGACGGGGACACCGGCGACAGGCACAACGCCCCAGCAATAGTAACGGCTTGGGCGCCACGCGCCAGGGAACTGAGGCAAGCGCAATGACGGCGCCCTGCAGCGCCGTCAGCTTATGCGAACGCAATAGCCGTTCAGGATTCAGAGCCGCGCCAGACGCTCCGTCAAAAGGTCGAAGAAGCCCTGATCATCGATCTCGCGCATGACCTTGGCATTGTGCTTGCGGCCGGTCACCTGCCACCAGTCGACCACCGTCATACCGACCGTCAGGTCCGATTTCGTCTCGATCTCGACATTGCAATCGCGACCCTTGAACAGGTCCGGGCGCAGGAGATAGGCGATGACGGTCGGATCGTGAAGCGGGCCGCCGTCGGAGCCGTATTTTTCGACATCGAAGCGTTCGAAGAATTCCAGCATCTCGGCCATGGCGACCGCAGCCGGCGAGCCGATCGCCCTGATCCTTTCGACGCGGGCCTTGGTGGTCAGCACCCGGTGAGTGACATCGAGCGGCATCATCACGATCGGGATGCCGGACTTGAAGACGATCTCGGCGGCATCCGGATCGACGTAGATGTTGAATTCGGCGGCGGGCGTGATGTTGCCGCCCTCGAAGAAACCGCCGCCCATCATCACCAGTTCGCGCACACGCGGCGCGATTTCGGGAGCCTTGTTCAGCGCCAGGGCGACGTTGGTGAGCGCCCCCAGGGTGCAGAGCGTGACCGTGCCGGGCGCTTCAGCAAGCAACGTCTCGATGATGAAATCCACCGCATGCTGCGGCTGCAGTGGCATGGTCGGTTCGTCGACCACGGGTCCGTCGAGTCCGGTCTTGCCGTGTACGTATTCGGCGGTGACGAGCTGGCGGACAAGCGGCCTGTCGGCGCCGGCGAACACCTTCACATCGCGACGGCCGCAGAGTTCGCAGACGACCCGGACGTTGCGGGACGTGAGCGCGACGGGAACATTGCCGGCCACGGCCGTTATGCCGAGCACGTCGAGTTCGTCCGGGCTGCCGAGCGCCAGCATAATCGCGGCGGCATCGTCCTGCCCCGGATCGGTATCGATGATGATCTTTCGCGGCGCGGTCATGCTCGTCTCCTTCAAATCAGCGAGCGGACTATGATTTGCCTGCTTGCCTCGCGCAAGCGTCTTGCGCTTGCTGCGCACAGCTACCATATTGGGCTTCGTGGATGCCGCCTCGCGGGTCCGCAAACGGTCGCTTGAGAGCCAAGGACTACTGTATGGCCCGGATTACGCCTTTTACGAGCCCGCTGCTGCTCGGGTTTGATGCCATGGAAAAGACCCTTGAGCGGATCGCCAAGGGCAATGACGGTTACCCTCCCTACAATATCGAGCGCATCCGCGGAGACGAATCGTCCGGCGAGCAGGAGCGTCTGCGGATCACGCTGGCGGTTGCCGGCTTCTCCGAGGACGATCTCGACGTGACGACCGAGGAAAACCAGCTGATCATCCGCGGCCGCCAGTCCGAAAGCGGCGAGCGCGACTACCTGCACCGCGGCATCGCAGCGCGCCAGTTCCAGCGGATGTTCGTGCTTGCCGACGGCATGCTGGTTTCCAAGGCGGAATTGAAGAACGGTTTGCTGTCCGTCGACCTGATCCGGCCCGAACCGGTGCGCATGGTAAAGAAAATTAATATTTTAGTCCCAGAGTAGGATACCGGCATGCTTTGCCGGCTGCTTCGAGGCCCCCGGCAGCCCAAGACCGCCGCGAACTTCGTGCAGAACATCAATGAGTTGCGGCTTCCAGCACGCCCTGTCGGGGCAGCAGGCGCCGCAAAGCCACGGAGTACGTCTCATGGGATTGAAACACGTCAGCACAGCCCTGTCGAAAAACGATCTGGCGCATCTCGGCGCCGGTGAAGTCGGCTATATCCGCAAGATGCGGTCGGATGAAGTGTCGCGCGTCTTCCCGGAAGCCCCCGACATGGACCCGGGTCTGGACCTGTGGGCCCTGTTCGGTGCCGACGGCACGCCGATCCTTTTGACCGACAACCGTTCCAGCACCTTCTTCAAGGCGGCCGAAGACGACCTGAAGACGGTTAGCCTTCACTGAGCCGCGAGTCGTTTCGGTTTCGGCGCCTCAGACCCGCCGGAACGTCAGATAGGCGGACTTGCGCCCTTCCCGCCGCGCCTTGGCCTCGTAGCGCGTGCTCGGCCAACCGGGAAAGGGTGTCAGCCAGTCGGCCGCATTTTGCGCCGTCCAGTCGAACGCCGCATGGTCGCGGCAGTGCAGCAGTGTCCAGTTTACATAGGTATCGATATCGGAGGCGAAGCAGAACACGCCGCCGGGTTTCAGCACGCGGGCAAAGCGATCGAGATTGACCTTTGAGACGAAACGGCGCTTCCAGTGCTTCCGCTTTGGCCAGGGATCCGGATAGAGGAGATCGATGTGGTCGATCGAAGCCGCGGGCAGCCAATCCAGCACCTGCGTCGCGTCGTCGTCGTGAAGGCGGATGTTCTCAGCGCCCCGCTCCTCGATATGGCCGACCAGCTTCGCCATGGAATTGACGAAGGGCTCGACGCCGATGAAACCCGTGGACGGGTTTTCGACGGCCCGATGGATGAGATGTTCACCGCCGCCGAACCCGATCTCGAGTCTGACCGCGCCGACAGGATGGCTGAACAGGGTCTTGAGGTCTCGCGGCGCCGGCGCCGCCAGATCGAGACGAAGAAGCGGCAGCACCGTTTCGAGATGTGTTGCCTGCAGCGCGCGCAAGGGCTTGCCCTTGCGGCGTCCGAAGAAGGCTTCGGTCGAGCGGCTGCGGTGCTGTTCGGTCATGGTGCGGTCTTTCGGCGATAGAAAAGCGGGTGCCTCCAGAAGGAAACACCCGCTCTTTACTGTCTTCTTCCGTCACTCGTCCAGAGGCCGGATCAGGCGGCCTTCAGAGTGTCCTCTTTCAGGGCGTCCTTCAGCGGCTTGACCAGATCGAGCTTTTCCCAGGAGAAGGAGCCGTCGCGGCCGGCCTTGCGGCCGAAATGGCCGTAGGCGGAGGTCTTGGCGTAGATCGGCCGGTTGAGGTCGAGGTGGCGGCGGATACCGGACGGCGACAGATCCATCGTCTTGCGGATGGCCTGTTCGACCTGGTCTTCGGTCACCTTGCCGGTGCCGTGCAGATCGACATAGATCGACAGTGGCTGGGCAACGCCGATGGCGTAGGAAATCTGGATCGTGCAGCGATCGGACAGGCCGGCGGCAACGACGTTCTTGGCCAGATAGCGGGCCGCGTACGCGGCCGAGCGGTCGACCTTGGTCGTGTCCTTGCCGGAGAAGGCGCCGCCGCCATGGGGAGCTGCGCCGCCATAGGTATCAACGATGATCTTGCGGCCGGTGAGGCCAGCATCGCCGTCAGGACCGCCGATGACGAATTTGCCGGTCGGGTTGATGTACCAGTTGCAATCCTCGGCGATCTCGATGTCGTGCAGTGCTTCGCGGATATAGGGCTCGACAACGGCGCGAACCTTGGCCGAGTCCCAGTTGCCGTCGAGATGCTGGGTCGACAGGACGATCGAGGTCACTTCGCTCGGCTTGCCGTCGACATAGCGGACGGTGACCTGGCTCTTTGCATCCGGACCAAGCAGGCCGGCGTCGCCCTGACCTGCCTTGCGGGCAGTTGCGAGCAGGGCGAGGATGCGGTGCGAGTAATAGATCGGCGCCGGCATGAGCTCGGCGGTTTCGCGGCAAGCATAGCCGAACATGATGCCCTGGTCGCCCGCACCTTCGTCGCCCTGCTTGTCGGCAGCGTTGTCCACGCCTTGGGCGATGTCAGCGGACTGCGGATGCAGCAGCACATCGATCTTTGCGGTTTTCCAGTGGAAGCCAGCCTGTTCATAGCCGATTTCACGGATCGCCTTGCGGGCGGCAGCCTTGAACTTCGCGGGATTGATCAGCGGGTGCCCCGCCGCATCCTTTACGACGTTGCCGCTCTTGTCTTTCTTCAACAGGGTATCAGGCACCCGAACCTCACCGGCGATAACCACACGGTTGGTCGTTGCCAAAGTTTCGCAGGCGATGCGAACCGTCCAGGGGTCAACGCCCGTCTTTGCAGCTTCACGATACACAAGATCAACGATTTCATCCGAGATCCGGTCACAGACCTTGTCGGGATGGCCTTCTGCCACCGACTCACTCGTAAACAGGTAGTTTGCGCGCATGCGGGAAGTCCCCTCAAAGAAAAAACGGCTCCGAACGTGTTAGTGATAATGCCACCAAAAAACAAGCACACAAGGACATAAATATATCTTTATATGTGCGTTATAGGAACGTTTTTCCTGCTTTCCCCTCGGCCTGGCGCGCAGGTTGCCGTCCTGCAAAGCACAAAAAAAGCGGCGCTATCCGGCCGCTTTTTTCACATTCGCCGAGAGTGGGCCTTATTCGGCTTCCGCCTCGACTGCCAAGGCCTTGACCAGGTCCACCAGTTTGCGCCGCACCTTCGGATCGCCGATCTTGACGAAGGCGCGGTTGAGTTGAAGCCCTTCCGAAGACGACAGGAAATCAACCACATAGTTCGAGCTGGAGGCTTCGGCCAGGCCTGACGAACCGGAGGACGAACTCTCGCCCGGTGCGTCTTCGAAAAAGAAGGATACCGGAACATTCAGAATGCTCGAAATGTTCTGAAGACGGCTTGCGCCGACCCGGTTGGTCCCTTTTTCGTACTTCTGAATCTGCTGGAAGGTGATCCCAAGGCTCTCACCGAGCTTTTCCTGGCTCATGCCCAGCATGGTGCGGCGAAGGCGAATCCGGCTGCCGACATGAATGTCGATCGGGTTCGGCTTCTTCTTGTTCTCTATCATAGCGGTTTCCTAATAAGCGAGTTGCAGTTGCCCCATAACCTGGCCACTTACAGAGAGCTGACTACACACGCTACGTTGTGATGCCGGGCGGAAACCCTCTGAAACATAGGTAAGGATCATTGGTGGAAGCTACTATGCAATTTTAGGGGTTTTTGGTCAATTCTCCCGGAAAATAAAACTAGCGCGGGAAATAATCGCGAGGCCGAATATCAGGCCCGCGAGCAACAACCCGTTTCTGCCTTGTTGCTCGGGAGCCATCGGCAGAGCAATCTTTCCCGGCAAGATTGTGTCCACGAATCCGCGGGTGCCGAACGGAAAACCGGTGACGACCTCGCCGCGCGCATCGACGATCGCCGATACGCCGCTATTGGCATCGCGGATCAGCGGCAGGCCCGTCTCGACGCTGCGCAGTTGCGCCTGCTGGAAATGCTGGTAGGGGCCAGGCGTATTGCCGAACCAGGCATCATTGGTGATATTCAGCAGTGCATTCGCGGCCAGTGCATCACTGCCGATCTCCCGCGGGAAGATCGCCTCATAGCAAATCAGCGGGTAAAGCGTCTTGCCACCCGGCAAAGTGAGGAGCGAGCGCGTCGCCGCCGAAGAGAAGCCGCCGGGCATGTCGGCTGCAACGGCATTCAACCCGGCCGAGACCAGCAGGCTTTCGAGCGGCAAGTACTCTCCGAAGGGCACAAGATGCATCTTGTCGGAAGCGCCGACGATCTGGCCGCGATCGTCGATCACATAGATCGAGTTGTAATAGCGCGGCGGCTGGCCGGCGCCTGCATCCTCGGCCCGGACGGCCCCGGCGATGAGGATCTGACCCTCCTGCAGCACATCGGAAATCCGTATCAGCGCGTCCGGATTTTCGGTCAGGATGAACGGTACGGCGGTTTCCGGCCAGATCACGACGTCCGGGCGCTTACCGCCATTTTCCGCCGGCGCTTCGGTAAGCTTGAGATGCTCCTCGAAGATCGCGCGCCGCTCGCTGTCATCGAATTTCTTGGACTGATCGATCAGCGGCTGCACGAGACGGATGGTGACGGCCGGATCCGCAGGCAAAGGCAGCGGCTGGTTCAGCCGGTAAAATCCGTAACCGAAATGGGCTGCAACAAGAAGTGCGGTAAGACAGAGGCCCGTCTTGAGCCCCTTGCGGGTACCGATCAGGGCCGGCGATGCGAAGACAAAAACGGCCAGCATGTTGACGCCAGCAAGACCGATCACCGCCGCCGACTGCATCATCAGCGGCACCGGCATGGCCGCATAGCCGATTGCGTTCCAGGGAAAGCCGGTAAGGATGAAGCCGCGCAGCCACTCGAACAGTCCGAAGGCAAAGGCGAGCGCGGCTATGCGCCCCATGCCATCCGACCAGAGAAGGCGGGCGAACGCCGCCGCGAAAGCGTAGAAGATGGCAAGAAAGGCAGGCAGCCCGACGACGGCAAGCGGCACGGCCCAGGCGAATTCGTCGGCCTCGACGAGCAGCGCATTGCCCAGCCACCAGAGACCGCCGAGAAAGTAGCCGAAGCCAAAACACCAGCCAACGAAGAATGCGGGAAAGCTACGCCGCAACACCCCATGATCCGGATTGCCTGAAGCGCCGTCGATGAGCCAGACGAGAACGGGAAAGGACAGAAACGGCGCGGCGAAGATACCGAAGGGCGGCAGGGCAAAGACGGCCACCAGCCCGGCGGTAAAGGCGACAAGCGCCCGGCGCGCGCCGGACAACAGCATGATCTTGCCCGCAAGCCACTCCATTCATTCCCCCCAACCGGCGTGAACCGCACATTGCCAGGCGAGGCGTGCGGTGGGCGCAAGCCGCCCATTCGAATCACGCCCGCAGTTTTCCAAAAAAGTGACTGCTTGTCGTGCCTCGATACGGCGCCGGGTTACGGAAAGCGAAGCTTTATCCCGTTTCGCGCAGGGATTTTTCGTCGCTGGCGAGCGTAGTTGCCTCGACCGGCGCATCCTCGTCGCCCTTGAAGGGCCGGCGCCGGGCCGGCGGACGTTTGCGGACGATCCGCACGCGTTTCACCCGGCGCGGATCGGCATCGAGCACCTGGAATTCGAAGCCCGGAATCGCCTGGACAACTTCACCGCGGGCCGGAATACGGCCGAGCGATGCAAAGACCAGACCACCCAGCGTATCGACATCCTCAAGCTGCTCGCGCACGTCGAAATCCGGCCCGATCGCTGCGGCGATCTCCTCCAGTTCGACGCGGGCGTCGGCGACAAACACGTCGTCGGAGGTCTTGGCGAACATCACCTCTTCATCGTCATGCTCGTCCTCGATATCGCCGACGACCATCTCCACGATATCCTCGAGCGAGGCGAGACCATCGGTGCCGCCATATTCGTCGATGACCAGCGCCATCTGGATACGGGCGGCCTGCATGCGCTGCATCAGGTCGGATGCGTGCATCGACGGCGGCACGAACAGCACCTGGCGGATGATGCCGGCCTCTTCGACGGTCTTCGACAGATCGATGCGTCCCAAATCGAAGCTCGGCTTTGGCTGGCGCGCCGGCTTTTCCGTTTTTTCGGCAGAGTTTGCACCGCTCGCGGGGGAACGGCTGCCGTTGCGGCGCTTGTTGCGTGCCTGCTTGGTAACATAGGAAAGCAGATCGCGGATGTGCACCATGCCGCGCGGATCATCGAGGCTCTCGCTGTAGACCGGCATGCGCGAACGGCCGGATTCCTCGAAGATGACCATCAGCTCACCGATGGTGATCGAGAGATCGACCGCTTCGATATCGGCACGCGGCACCATCACATCCTCGACGCGCACCTCACGGAAGCGGAGAATATTGTTGAGCATGGCTCGCTCGGCAGGCGAGAAGGCGGTATCGGCGCCAGGATCGGTCATCAGCGCGTCGGCGAGATCTTCACGAATGCTGGAATTGCTGCCGGCACGCCAAATTCGGGCCGCGCGGCTCCAGAAGGAGGAGCCGGATTTGCCGCTCTCAGTCTTCGGGACGGTGCTACTACTGCCCGCTTCGTCCTGACTGGAGGCTTCTGCCTCATCTCTTACAGCCGCGGCCGGCTGTGTCCTAAAATCGCTCATCGTTCCAAACTATCATACGGGATCACCGTCCCCATAGGGATCAGATAGCCCAAGACCGGCCAAAATGCGAGTCTCAAGGCTCTCCATTCTTTCGGCATCGTTCTCTTCCATGTGATCATAGCCGAAAAGATGCAGAAATCCATGCACCAGGAGATGGCTCAGATGCTCGTCAAACGGCTTGCCGAGCGCCTGCGCTTCCCGCACCAGGGTCTCCTGGGCAAGGATGATGTCGCCGAGCATCGGCCCCGGCATCTTGCCGGGCGTCAGCGGAAAAGCCGGAAATGACAGGACATTGGTCGGCTTGTCCTGGTTGCGCCATTGCGCATTGATCTCGCGGATTGACGCATCGTCGGTAAAAACCAGCGACACCTCCGGCGGCATTTTCGGAAACGGCTGCTTTTCCTCGCGACGGAGGAAATCGGCGGCCGCGCCGAGGACGCGCTCGCTGAGCGACTGAAGGTCGGCCTCGGAGGACCAGGGGCCCTCCTCGACGCTGATCTGGATATCAAGGCTGGTCATGACTGGCTGCGGCCGTCCTTAGCGGTCGCTCTGCTCGCTTTCGTCATGCACGGCGGTCGATGCCTCATAGGCGCGGACGATACGGGCAACCATCGGATGGCGCACGACATCGGCATCCTTGAAGCGGACGACGGAGACGCCTTCGACGCCGCGCAGGATCTGCAGCGCTTCGACAAGGCCGGACTTGACGCCGCGCGGCAGGTCGACCTGGCTCGGATCCCCTGTGACGATCATGCGGCCGTTTTCACCGAGACGCGTCAGGAACATCTTCATCTGCATCGCAGTGGTGTTCTGCGCCTCATCCAGGATGACGGCGGCATTGGCAAGTGTGCGGCCGCGCATGAAGGCGAGCGGGGCGATTTCGATGACGCCGGCGGTGATCGCCCGCTCGACCTTGTCGCCCGGCATCATGTCGTAGAGCGCGTCGTAGAGCGGCCGCAGAAAGGGATCGACCTTGTCCTTCATGTCGCCCGGCAGGAAGCCGAGGCGTTCGCCCGCCTCCACGGCAGGGCGCGACAGGACGATGCGATCGACGGCGCCACGCTCGAGCAGCTGGGCTGCATGGGCCACTGCAAGATAGGTCTTGCCGGTGCCTGCCGGGCCGACGCCGAAGACCAGCTCGGACCGTTCCAGCGCACGGATATAGGCATCCTGCGTCGGCGTGCGGGCGGCAATGGTCTTCTTGCGGGTGGAAATCTGGGCGAGGTTCAGCTTGGCCTTCTTTTCCAGCGTTGGAAGCTGCAGTTGATCATCGGCGGCAACAGCCATGCGGATCGCGCCTTCGACGTCGGAAACCTCGACCGTACTGCCGTTCTGCAGGCGCCCATAAAGATAATCGAGCGCCCGGCGCGCCTGGTTGGTGGCGACCATGTCGCCCGAGATCGCAACCGAATTGCCGCGCGGACGCGCATCGATGTGCAGGCGCTGCTCGATCAGTTTCAGGTTCTGATCGAACTGACCGAAAAGCTCACTGGCGAAGCGATTGTTCTCAAATGTGAGCACGAAGTGATTGACGTCTGTCGCGGATGTTTTCGACTGGCGCGGCGATGATGAGACCAATTCGTGTCCGTTCAAGCGGTCAGGCTCCTTGAGTTAGCGGTCCCTCAGCTTACCACCTCGGCAAACAGACTGTTAGGGCCCGTACCTGTGATTCGTACAGAGATAATGTCACCGATTTGCGATGACTTTGCATCAACATTCACCGATTGCAGCCAGGGCGAGCGGCCGATCAACTGGCCCGGCATGCGGCCGGGCTTCTCCAGGAGCAGGTCGATGGTCTTGCCAACACACTGCTCGGCAAAGGCGTGCTGCTGCTTCAAGAGCAAAGCCTGCAATCTTTCCAACCGGTTGGCCTTTACGTCCTCCGGCACCTGATCATCAAGTTCGGCGCCAGGCGTGCCCGGGCGAGTGGAATATTTGAAGGAAAATGCCTGTGCATAACCAACCGTCTCGACAAGCCGGAGCGTATCGGCGAAGTCCTCGTCGGTCTCGCCAGGGAAGCCGACGATAAAATCGCCGGATAGCGCAAGATCGGGCCGCGCCGCCTTGATGCGGGCGATCAGCGCAATGTATTCGGCCGTCGTATGGCGCCGGTTCATCGCTTTCAGGATACGGTTGGAGCCGGACTGGATCGGCAGGTGCAGATAGGGCATCAGCTGCGGCAGGTCGCGGTGCGCGGCAATCAGGCTGTCATCCATGTCACGCGGGTGGCTGGTGGTATAGCGCAGGCGGGCAAGGCCGTCGATTTCGCTGAGGCGATGGAGAAGCTCGCCAAGCCCCCATTTGTCACCATTCGGGCCGCTGCCGTGCCAGGCATTGACGTTCTGGCCGAGCAACGTGATTTCGCGTACGCCGCCATCGACCAGTTTCTGCGCTTCGGAAACAATCTGGGCGACCGGGCGGGAGACTTCCGAGCCGCGCGTATAGGGCACGACGCAGAAGGTGCAGAACTTGTCGCAGCCCTCCTGGACGGTCAAAAAGGCGGTGACGCCACGCGCCCTGGTCTTTGCCTTGTCCGGCGCCGGAAGATGCTCGAACTTGTCCTCGATGGCGTAGTCGGTTTCGAGCACCCGCTCGCCGCGCTTGACGCGCTTCAGGGCCTCCGGCAGGCGGTGATAGGTCTGCGGGCCGATGACCAGGTCGACAGCCGGCGCGCGGCGCAATATCTCGTCGCCCTCGGCCTGGGCGACGCAGCCGGCGACGCCGATCATCATCTCGCGGCCCTCGCCGGCCTTTTTCTTCTTCAGCTCGCGCAGGCGGCCAAGCGCCGAATAGACCTTTTCGGCCGCCTTCTCGCGGATGTGACAGGTGTTCAGCAGCACCAGATCGGCATCTTCCATGACATCGGTCGCGACATAGCCGTCCCTGGCCAGCGCGTCGGTCATCCGGTCGGAATCATAGACGTTCATCTGGCAGCCGTAGGTCTTCACAAAAACCTTCCGGACTGCTGAGCTTTCGAGCGCCATTTCGCGCTTTGCGGACAAAACTGCTGTTTCCTGTGTCATGGGCGGTTCCATAGAGCAAAGAGGCGCAAAATTGAAGCCCTTTCGGCGTTCAGCGGCCGCGCAGCTTGAGCGCCAGCATGGAGCGGATGCTCTTCTCCACCTGCCGGCTGACGGCCTTGCGATTGCTCTGCGGCGTATAGGTGATCTGCTCGCCAAAGATGACGTCGACGTCGACCGCCCCCTCGTAGAGAATGCCGAGCAGATGCGGCGCAAGAGCGATATCGCCGGGCCAGGCGGCGATCGGCCGGTGGTAGCGCCCCATCGGCATGCCATGAATGCCGGTATAGGCGATGGCAACCGGCTGGACGTGCACGACGCCCGTCGGCGACAACGGCACGGCAGCGGCAGCGGCGCCGAACAGGGATGTCTTGATTTCGAGCAGCCGGTTGCCGTCCGAGGTCGTGCCTTCGGGAAACAGAACGACGATCTCGCCGGCGGCGAGCCGCTTGCCGATCTCGTTGACCTGAGTGCCGGTGGTGCGCTTCTGGTCGCGCTCGATGAAGATCGTCTTCTGCAGCCGGGCAAGCAGGCCGAAGACCGGCCAGGCCTTGACGTCGGACTTGGCAACGAACACCACGTCGGCGATCGATCCAAGCACGAGGATATCCTTCCAGCTCGCATGGTTTGACACCAGCATCAGCGGCCGCTGGCGATCCGGCATACCATGCACGCGCACGTGAATTCCGACCAGACGGCAGGCCATGCGATGCCAGAGACGGGGGAGCCTGCGCCTTTGAGGCGCATCCAGCCAGAGAAAGACCAATTGCATCGGAAGCAAAACGAGCGTCGCGACAAACAACAGTGTCATGCAAAGCGTGACGCGCACCCAATTGATCACGCGCGCAAACTCCACGCCTGCAGCCGGACCGCAGCGCAGCGTCTAACTCGATCGGTGATCGTCTCGTCGGCGTGGCGGCGCAAGCGTCCCCCTTTCAGAGCCAGTACGGCTAGCCAAGATCGAGGCGCATGACAAGGGCTGCGGTTCGGGTGCCGCCAGCACCCTGGTAATAGGCCCGTCTTTTGCCGACATCGACAAAACCGAGCTTGCGATAAAGGCCAATGGCCGCAACATTGGTTTCGTCGACTTCGAGGAAGACCGCTTCGGCCGCCTGATCGCGCGCCTCGCGCAGCGCTGCCCGCATCAGCCGCCAGCCCAGGCCCAGCCGCGCGAACCGTGGATCGACGCCGATCGTCAGGATTTCCGCCTCTCCGGCGGCGACGCGCGACAGCACGAAGCCGCCGGTCAAGGGCCGCCCATAGGCATTGCTCTGGCGCGCGACAAAACCGAACACCGTGTCCTGAACCATGAGGGAATGCAACTCGCCATCGCTCCACGGCGATGCGAAGCGCAACTGGTGGATGGCAGCAGCCTGCGGCAGGTCGTTCGTTTCCAGCGGGACGATCTCGAACTCGGGCTTGCGGATGAAATAGTCCGTCAGCGACATCTTACGCTCTTACGCCCGCGCAACGGCAAAGCCGGCCTGCGGCCTCACATCCGGCCCGCGCAGATAAAGCGGGCTCGGCCTGCCCCGCGACGGATCGGCAGCCGCGCCAAGCCGCGCCACAACGCCGATGTCGGCGGCGTCGACCTCAGCCACATCCGGCAAAGGAGCATCGGTCAAATGCCGGGTGGCGGAGCCGCAGATGACGCCCTCGAACCCCGCGAACATGCGCGGTGCATCGTCGAGCTCGACGATCTGCGCCTCGGTCCGCGGCGTGCCGGCGGCCTCGAATATCTGGCAATAGAGTTCGTCGCGTTTCGCATCCATGGCGGCAAGCACCGGCCGGCCCGGATGTTTCTCACCAGCGGACTTGGCAAGCGCCGCCAGCACGGACACGCCGACGGACGGCACGCCGAGGGCGAGAGCAAAGCCGCGCGCTGCGGCAACGCCGACCCGGATGCCGGTAAAGGACCCGGGGCCGATGGTGACGGCAATGCGATCGATATCGGACAAGGCCTTGCCGCTTTCGGCAAGCGCCTGGTCGACGAAGGCCAGGAGCTGCTCGGCGTGACCGCGGCCGATATCGGCACCGGCAGATGCGAGGACCTTGTCGGCGGTGCTGTCATAAACGGCGGCAAAGCAACCGGTCCCAGCTGTATCGATGGCCAGGACGATCATGGGTGGAGCACTCTAACGCATAGTCGCGGCACTGGCTGTACGCTCGCTCAGACGGCTTCAACCGCCTGCACCTCGGGAATGAAATGGTGCAAAAGGTTCTGCACTCCGTGCTTCAGCGTCGCCGTCGAGGACGGGCAGCCGGAGCAGGCACCCTTCATGTTGAGGAAGACCACCCCGTCGCGGAACCCCTTGAAGGTGATGTCGCCGCCATCCTGGGCAACGGCCGGGCGGACGCGGCTTTCCAGCAGTTCCTTGATCGTGGCGACGATCGTCTCGTCACCTTCGTCGAAGAACTCGCCGTCCAGATCGCTCTCTTCGGCGCGGGTCTGCACGGCCATGACCGGCTGGCCTGACATGAAGTGTTCCATGATCGAGCCGAGAATGGCGGGCTTCAGATGCTGCCATTCCTGATCTTCCTTGGTCACGGTGATGAAATCGTAGCCGAAATAGACCCCGGTGACGCCGGGGATCGTGAACAGCCGCGAGGCGAGCGCCGAACCGGCCGCAGCTTCTTCGGCGTCACGGAATTCAGCCGTGCCGTTTTCCATGACCACCTTGCCGGGCAGGAATTTCAACGTCGCCGGGTTCGGCGTGGCTTCAGTCTGGATGAACATGTCTTTCTCCGCGTCGGCCGGGATGACGTTCAACCAGCCTGTTTAGAATTATTCAAAAATATAGGCCGTTTGAACAACAGCTTCAAGATGCGCCAGGGAGCGATTGCGGCCGTGAAGGATGAAAACGCCTGATGCTGCCTTCAGCTCAACGCGTCGATTTCCGCATCCGTCAGGCTGTCTGGTATGACCGTCACCGGGATCGGAAATGCCGCCGTCTTGCCGGCGATCGAGGATACCAGCGGCCCCGGGCCATCCTTGGCGGAACCGGCTGCGAGCACGAGGATCGCGATGTCCCGGTCTTCCTCAATCAGGCTGTAGATCTGCTCGGTGGCGCTGCCTTCGCGGATCACCATCTCCGGCTCGATGCCGATCGTCTCGCGCACCGTCTGGCCGATCTTGGCGAGCGTTGCCTCCGCCTCCTCGCGCGCTTCTGCCCGCATGATGCCTTCGACGCCAAGCCATTCCTGGAAATCGCCATCGGCAATGACGTACAGAAGAACCAGGCCGCCGTTGGAATTCTTGGCCCTCATGCCGGCATAGTGAACGGCCCGGCCGCATTCCGGCGTGTCGTCGATCACCGCCATAAATTTACGGCGGTGACCTTCCAGTCGTGAGAGTCGTGTTGAAACCATAACGGGACTCTTACACCCGATATTTTTGGCTGCAAGGTTTCTTTTGCGGCGGTTTAATGCAGAAAGCCGACGATCTCCCGGACCTGGTTCATCGTCACTTCCGCCCTTGCCCGGGCCCGCTCGCCGCCATCGCGCAGGATGCCGTCGATGTGGGTCGTGTCATCCATCAGGCGACGCATTTCGCCCGATATCGGCGCAAGAACGTTGACCGCCAGATCCACCAGTGCCGGCTTGAAGACCGAGAACTGCTGGCCGCCGAACTCCTCGAGAACCTGGCCCTTGGTCTTGTCGGCAAGCGCCGCATAGATGCCGACGAGGTTGTCCGCTTCCGCGCGACCCTTGAGGCCATCGACCTCGCTCGGCAAGGCATCCGGGTCGGTCTTTGCCTTGCGGATCTTCTTGGAGATCGCATCGGCGTCGTCCATCAGGTTGATGCGCGACAGATCGGACGCGTCCGACTTCGACATCTTCTTCGTTCCGTCGCGCAGGCTCATCACCCGCGGTGCCGGGCCGTCGATCAACGGTTCGACCATCGGGAAGAAGGCATGAACGGGCTCCTCTCCGACCTTGATGTCGACGCCGTAATCTGTCCTGCGGATATGTTCCATGAAGTCGATGTTGAACTTCATGGCGATATCGCGGGCAAGCTCCAGATGCTGCTTCTGGTCATCGCCAACCGGCACATGCGTGCCGCGATAGACGAGAATGTCGGCGGCCATCAGGCTCGGATAGGCGAGCAGGCCAAGCGACATCTGCTCGGCGTTCTTGCCACCGGACTTGTCCTTGAACTGCGTCATGCGTTCCATCCAGCCGATGCGGGCGACGCAATTGAAGATCCAGGCGAGCTCGGCATGCTGCGGCACAGCCGACTGGTTGAAAACGATGTGCCTCTTCGGATCAATGCCGGCGGCGATGAACGCGGCGGCGATCGAGCGGATCTGGCTGCGCATGTCGGCATGTACGAGTTGCGCGGTGATCGCGTGCAGGTCGACGACGCAATAGATGCAATCGTTGTTTTCCTGCAGCGCCACGAACTTGCGGATCGCGCCCAGATAATTGCCGAGATGGAGATTGCCGGTGGGCTGAACGCCGGAAAAAACGAGCGGCTTGAAGTCTGACATCGTGTCCTCATTCGGGCTTGTGGAGGGCCCGGCCTCTGTTGCTGTTGGCGGGCTTATGCACACAGGCGCGGCAGCGATCAAGAGGCGTCCACGCACTTTGCGGATCCTGATGTGGCGGCAAACGCGCAAGGCCGATCGCCCTCGGCGCCGATTCAAAGCTGGCGCAACGGCATCACCCAAAATCAAACTAGAAATTTTTTCTCTAATTTATTTTTGTCTTTAATACAAAACTCAAGCAAACCATGCTCTGCAATTTGCGTTGTAGACATTCAATTCCACAATTTTGCTTCATTTTGGATGAATTTACCATTGTATCCCTAAGCCCCGCATTTAAATGGGGCCGTTCGACTGCCGTGCCGCAAAACGCACGGCGGCCCGATGCCGTTTTGCATGCCGCATCCGAAACCAACGTGCCGTGAGGCATTTGCCAAGGGGGATTGCTATGCGTGACGTTTTCTCGATTGCTCTTTCCTGCCTGCTCGCCTTGTCCTTCTTCACCAGCAGCGAAGCCAGCGATGGCAAGCGGCGCAAGGTCAGCCTTCCGACCCGCAGCGTAACCGTAGCCTATGGCGTCCAGACCGCTTCGGTCATGACCAGCTGCTTCTCGCCGAGACTGCGAAGCATATTGGCGCATATTGGTGCCAGCACCGGGCAACGGCCGCTGGTGACATCAGGTCACCGCCCGCGCGCGCATCGCCGCGGCTCACTTCACCGACTGTGCCAGGCAGCGGATATCCGCGTGCCCGGCGTGCCGGAAAGCAAGATCATCGCCGCCGCAAGAACGGCACCCGGCATCGGCGGCATCGGCCGCTATTGCAACGGCATCATTCACGTCGATACGGGTCCCCGGCGCCAATGGGCCCATTGCGGCCGCAGGGGCGGCGGACTCCTGGCCGCCAAGCGCCGGTCAGGCAGGCGCACCTGACAGGCGCGACGCGCGATGATCTCTTTCACAGGCGTCGCGTCAGATATCGGCGGGCGGGGCCGGTTTGGCTGCGGCCTTGCGCTTCAAATTCCGCCGGATCATGCCGAGATCGGCACCGCCGACAAGAAAGGCGACGGCGAAATAGACGGCCATCGAGACGGCAATCAAGAGGGTTAGCGCGCCGATCTTCGTCAGGAGCGGCGAACCGGAGGCAAGCGATACCGCAAAGACGCCGCGCAGATAATAAAGCGCGCCGCCCATGACGGCCGCAGACACGACAAGTAGCGCTGTCCGCCGCATCAGCGCCCATTCCCACGCGAGATGGCCGCGGCGCAGCAGCGTCACGAAGAGCAGGATGGTGCTGAGCCAACCAGCCGTCGCTTCGGCGATTGCGATGCCTGGCGCCCCGAGACGCGGGAACAGGGTCAGGGCTGTGGCGCAGTTGACGGCAACCGCGACGACGGAAAACCGCATCGGCGTCTTGGTGTCCTCGCGGGCGTAAAAGCCCGGCTGCAGCGCCTTTATCAGCACGAAGGCCGGGAGGCCGATGCCGTAAATGGCGAGGATCGACCCGACGATCTCGGTGTTCTGCGCGTGGAAGGCGCCGCGCTCGTAGAGCACGCGGATGATCTCGTCGGAGAGAATCCAGAGCGCGAAAGCCGCAGGGATCGTCAGGAACAGCACGAATTCGATCGAGCGGTTCTGCAGGTTTCCGGCTTCGCGCAGATTGCCGCCCTTGAGCGCGCGCGACAACTCCGGAAGAAGCACGACGCCGACGGCAATGCCGACGACGCCGAGCGGCAGCTGATAGATGCGATCGGCATATTGCAGGGCGGCAATGGCGCCGTCCTGGGCGGACGCGATTGCCTGGCCGATCAACTGGTTGATCTGGGTGATGCCGCCGGTGATCGCCGCAGGTACGGCAAGGATCAGCAGGCGCTTGACGTTGGGCGTGAAGCGGGGAAAGCGCAGGCCGATGTTCATGCCGGCATGAAGAACGCCGAGATAGACGACGGCAAGCTGCAGGATGCCGGCCGCCAGCACGCCCCAGGACAAATACCAGGCGGTCGCCAGCGGATCGGCCCCGGTATAGAGCGCATAGAACAGCGCGCCGATCATCACGACATTGAGGAAGATCGGCGCGACGGCGGCGGCGAAGAAATGATGCAGCGAATTCAGCATGCCGCTCATCATCGCGGTCAGCGACATGCACATCAGGTAAGGGAACATCACCGCCGCCATGCTGACCGTGATGCCGAATTTCTGCGGGTCGTCGGCAAAGCCCGGCGCGATGATGAAGCGCACCAGGAGCGGCATGGAAAGCTCCATCACGATGGTGAGGACCAGCAGCACCGAAAAAAGCACGCCGAAGACTTCTTCCGAAAAGCGCTTGGCCCCGTCCGTGCCGTTCGCCTCGATCTCCTTGGAAAACAGCGGCACGAAGGCGGCATTGAAGGCACCTTCGGCGAACAGGCGGCGAAAGAGGTTGGGGAAGCGGAAGGCGGCGTAGAAAACGTCGGCCATCGGCCCCGTGCCGAGGGCGGCCGCCATCAGCGTTTCGCGGGCGAAGCCGAAGATGCGACTGCCGAGCGTGGCAGCGCCGACCGTCATGAATTTCCCGACGAGGCTCATGAGTCCGCCCTGATTTTTCTGGGCGCCGTCGCCGGACGCTGGGCGTTCTGCGGCGCGATGATGCCCGGCGGCATGCGGTCGCGCATCTCATCGGTCTCATCCGACATGACCGCCTTGAGACGCGCGACGATATTGCCGTGCCGGGTCTCATTGGTGATCTTCTGGCCGACAAGGTCGGTGACGTAGAAGGTATCGATGACCTTCTCGCCGAAGGTGGTGATGTGGGCGGAGGCGATATCGAGGGAAAGATCGGACAGCACGGCCGTGATCTCCGACAAGAGGCCGGTGCGGTCGAGGCATTCCACCTCGATGACTGTGAACTTGTTGGAGAGGCCGTTGCTGATGGTGACGGCCGGCGGCACCGTGAACGCCTTGTTGCGCTTGCGGTGCTTGGTCCGGCTGGCGATCACCTCCGGCAGCCGCTTCTTGCCCGACAGCACGTCCTCGATCATCTTGCCGATGCTGGCGGCACGGCGCGTCTCGTCGTCGTCGTTCGGGAACTCGCGGTTGACGAGGATGGTGTCCAGTGCCCGGCCGTCCGAGGTCGTGAAGATCTGCGCGTCGACGATGTTGGCGCCGGCCGCGGCACAGGCGCCGGCGATCACAGCCAGCAGGCGCGGATGGTCGGGCGAGAGCACGGTGATTTCGGTGATGGCGTGGAACTGGTGCGTCCTGACCATCGTTGCCAGCGCCCGGCCCGCCTTGTCGGCTTCGCGGATGAAGCGGGCGTGGCGGAGCTGGTCCTCCAGCGGCACGGAAAGCAGATAGGGTTGATAGTGCAGCTTGGTATAGGTCTTGCGATCCTTCTGGCTCCAATCTGACAGCGCATTGTAGAGCGTCTCGGCCGCATGTGCCGCACGCTCCTTGCGCGGCAGGTCGGAGAAGCCGCCGGAGAGAAGCAGTTCGGTCTCGTAGTAGAGCGTGCGCAGAAGCTGGCCCTTCCAGCCATTCCACACGCCCGGACCGACGGCGCGGATATCGGCGATCGTCAGCACGAGCAGCATCTTCAGGCGGTCGAGCGACTGCACCCGTTCGCTGAAATCGATGATCGTCTTGCGGTCGTTGAGGTCGCGCGTCTGGGCGACCATCGACATGGTCAGATGCTCCTCGATCAGCCAGGCGACGGTCTCGGTCTGTTTCGGCGTCAGGCCGAAGCGCGGGCAGAGCTTGCGGGCAACCTTGGCACCCGCGATCGAATGATCCTCAGGCCGACCCTTGGCGACGTCATGCAGGAGCACGGCAACGAACAATGCGGTGCGATCCTCGATGCCCGGCATCAGCTTGGCGGCCAGCGGGTGCAGTTCCTCGTCGCGACCCTGGTCGATCCGGGAAAGCACGTCCACGGCGCGCAGCAGATGTTCGTCCACCGTATAGTGGTGATACATGTTGAACTGCATCAACGACACGATCTTGCCGAATTCCGGGATGAAGCGGCCGAGCACGCCGGCCTCGTTCATCCGCCGCAGGATCAGTTCCGGGTCGCGGCGCGAGGTCAGCATCGAGATGAAGAGCCGGTTGGCCTCCTCATTGTCGCGCACGGCCTGGGTGATCAGGCCGAGCGACCGGGTCACCTGCTTCAGGGCAGCCGGGTGGAACTCAAGGCCATTGATATCGGCGACATGGAACATGCGGATCAGGTTGATCGGATCGCGCTTGAAGATGTCGGGGCTCGCAAGCGCGATGCGCCCGCCATCATCGACGAATTCCAGCGTGCCGGCGATCTTGCGGACGCGGTGGGTGAAACGGCTGAGTGCCGCGGTAAATCCCGGCAGCTGCTTGGCCTGCTGATCCTCGAGCGCGGCACAGAAGATGCGCGTGAGGTCGCCGACATTCTTCGCCACCAGGAAATAATGCTTCATGAAACGTTCGACCGCGGTGAGGCCCGGGTGGTCATGGTAGCCGAGGGCTTCAGCGATCTCGCGCTGGATGTCGAAGGACAGCCGCTCCTCCGCCTTGCCGGTCATGAAATGCATGTGGCAGCGCACGGCCCAGAGGAAATCATCGGCCTTCTGGAACAGCTCGTATTCCTGGCGCGAGAGGACGCCGAGCTTGATCAGGTCGGCAGAGTTTTTCACGCGGTAGAAGTATTTGGCGATCCAGAACAGCGTGTGGAGGTCGCGCAGGCCGCCCTTGCCTTCCTTGACGTTCGGCTCGACCAGATAGCGCGTGTCACCGGCCTTGCGGTGGCGCTCGTCGCGCTCGGCGAGCTTGGCGGCGATGAAATCGGGACCCGTGTTCTTGACGATCTCGCCGTCGAAGCGGGTTTCGAGCTCGTCTGCAAGATCGCGTGAGCCGCAAATATAGCGCGTTTCGAGGATCGCGGTGCGGATCGTCATGTCGCCCCGCGCCAGCCGGATGCACTCGTCGATCGTGCGCGTCGCGTGACCGACCTTGAAGCCGAGATCCCAGAGGATATAGAGCATGAATTCGATTGCCGGCTCGGCCCAGACAGCCTTTTTCGCCGGCAGCAGGAAGAGAAGATCGATATCCGAGCCCGGCGCCAGCGTGCCGCGGCCATAACCCCCGACGGCGGTGACGGCGATGCGGGTCCAGGGCTGCGCATTGGCGGCGTCAAAGACCTCGTTCAGGACGAAGTCGTGCAGCACGGTGATCAGTTGGTCCTGCAGCCAGGAAATCCGCTCGGCGCATCTGAGGCCGCTGCCATCCTGCTTCAGCAGCTCGCGGGCGGCCTGGCGGCCGTCCAGATTGGCCTGTTTGAAGGCGGCAAGCAACGCCCGACGCATCATGTCGCGATGCTCCGCATGCGCCGAAGCAATGAAGCTGCACTTGGCTCTCAGCGCTGCGACATTCAGGATATCGGGAAATGAAGTGTCATGTATGGTCATCAAATGCCGACCGTCTTCCTGTCCGGCAGGTTCTGCGAGCCGCTGCTTTGGGAGCACATTTCGGACCTCTCTTTAGGCGGCGCTGATACCACATCCGATGTCCCGGCGCCATGCGACACCGCGACCTATCTGGTATAGCGCGCAAGAATTGCCAAGATGTTTCTTGGCGACAGCAGCACGAATTGGCGATGCTCGCCAGCGCGATATCGGCGAATAACGGATGCCGGTCAAGTCTTCGCTTTTGGGTCAGCCACCTGTTGCTTTCGCGCCCCTGCCCGATAATGCGATGGGCTGACCCCGGTCACGCGACGGAATTCCCGATTGAAATTGGACTTGGTGGAGAAGCCGGCCTCGAACATGATCTCGGTCAACGGCTTCCTTGTTTCCTCAAGCAGGCGGCAGACCTCGGCGACGCGACGGTTGTTGACGAACTGCGAGAGGTTGAAACCGGTGGCGCGGTTGATCACGGCCGAAACCTCCCGCGGCGGCAGGCCCGCCCTGCGGGCGAGCCGCGCTAGACTGAGGTTCTCATCCTTGTAAAGCGCATTTTCCTCCAGCGCCGCCTCGATGCTCGCCAACAGGGCCTGGTCGGCGCCGCTCGGCGGGTTGCGCGGTTCGCCCAGAGGCCCGGCCCGGGTTTCGGGTATCAGAAAGTACGCGAGGACCGCGACAATGGCGACGATGTTCATCAGCCCGACGGCGGCAGGCACGGCGGCATGGCCGTAGAAGGCCGTGTATACCGCGAGCGCCCCGTCGGAAAGCGCAAAAAACAGCATCAGACCGGCCGTCAACCGCGCGACGCGCAGCACCGGACGCACGCGCTGCAACGAGGCCTCGGCAGCGGCCGCATCGCCTACGAGCGTTAGCCGGTAGAGCGCTACGCCATAGCCGAAGAAGATCGCCAGCAAGAGCAGATCGACAAAACCACGCAGGAAGGCAACAGAAAGGGCGACAGTGAGGGGCGCCGCAGCATGCAGAATCTGCCTTTTCAGCCGCGCCCCGGCCAATGACCGGAAGGCGAGAAAAGCGAGCGGCGGCATGATCGCGGCGGTGACCGGCTGGATCGGCGCGAGAGCATCGATGCCGTAACCGAAGCGCAGCCCGACGATCATGCCCTGAAGCGCATAGAGGAGGATGAAGGCGAGGAATATGTGCCGCGGACCTGCAGCGTCAACGCCTTTCAGGCTTTGATGCGCGACCACCGCGAAGACGAGACCGGCAAGGAAAGGCAAAGGAACGGACAGCAAGCAGATACCCGATAAAAACGGCCTCGATCATGTTCTCGGAGGCCTTTATCACGTTCGAGGTCGAAAGGCAGGTGGCTCAGTGGTTCTGCTCGACAGCGTCCGAATCTATCTGGAGCCTTCAATGTTCTCTATATCCAAACATCTTTGCTTTCTTTGCACTGTCGCAATTTCTGCCGTGATGATGCACCATCCGGCTGACGCTAAAGACAATGTTGGCGTACGCCAGATCGTAGCCCGATCCACAGAGCGCGGCAGCAACCTCGACGTCACAGTTTGGTATCCCGCGCAATTGGGCGGCGAGCAGGTCATGCTTGGCGAGAGCATATTCTTCGTGGGTACGCCTGCCTGGCGTGACGCGCCGATCTTGGAGGGGAAATTTCCACTTGTCCTGCTTTCCCATGGTGCCGGCCTGGCCGGCAGCCCGCAAGCGCTGAGCTGGATTGCGACACCATTGGCTCAGCAAGGGTTCGTCGTGGCCGCCCCTATGCATCCGGGAAATTCCGGCAGGAATAGATCCGCGGCTGAAACGATGAAGATCTGGTTGCGGCCGGGTGATCTCACCGAAACCCTGGATGCGATGGAGAGAGATTCCTTTTTCCAAGAGCATCTTGAGCAAGGCAATGTGGGCGCTCTCGGTCTTTCCATGGGCGGCGGCACAGCTTTGGCGATAGCAGGTGCCCGCATAAATCCAAACCTTCTTGCGGGCTATTGCGATACGGACGCGCTCAACGCTTCTCTTTGCGAGTGGGTCAGGCAAAGCGGCGCTGATCTTCACGCAATGAATTTGCAATCCGCCGGCCGGGACAATGAAGACAAGCGCATTCGTTTTGCCATGGCGATCGATCCCGCTCCAATTGACGTCTTCGAATTCAAAAGCTTTTCCGGGATTTCAATCCCGATCGAGCTCATAAACCTTGGCCGACCAAATCAAATTCCACCGACGCTACAGGCTTCCGAGGTGGCGAAAAGCATTCCGACGGCGAGTTATACGACAATCAGGGACGCGAGCCATTACAGCATGTTCGCCGAGTGCAACCCGGGCGCCTCGCAGATCGCCGAATCCGAAAGGATCGGTGACCCAATCTGCATGGACGGCGGAGGGCGGTCACGAAGCGAGCTTCACGCACAACTGATCGACATGGTCATTGCTGCTTTCAACCGGGTGCTGAAGGCAGTCCCATAAGCCGAAAGTTTTCCGCCCTCTAAGCCCCGGCCAGCTGCTTCTTCAGCGCGTAAAGCGCGTCCATCGCCTGGCGCGGGGTCATGTCGTCCGGATTGAGGCTCTTCAAGGCTTCCTCCACCTTGGACGGACCGGGCTTGGCGTGCTCCTCGCGGCGAATGGCGACCTGGAACAGCGGCAGGTCGTCGATCAGCTGGCTTGCCGGGTTCTTGCGGTCCGCATCCTCGAGCTTTGCCAGCACGTCCTTGGCGCGGGCGACGACGGACGCGGGCAGGCCCGCAAGCCGGGCGACCTGGATGCCGTAGGAGCGGTCGGCGGCGCCGGGACCGACTTCATGCAGGAAGATGACCTCGCCGTGCCATTCCTTGACCCGCATGGTGGCGTTGGAAAGCCGCCTAAGTTTTTCCGAAAGCACCGTCAACTCGTGGAAATGGGTGGCGAACAGGCCGCGGCAGCGGTTGGCTTCGTGCAGATGCTCGACGGCGGCCCAGGCGATCGACAGGCCGTCGAAGGTGGCGGTGCCGCGGCCGATCTCGTCGAGGATGACCAGCGAGCGGTCGGTCGCCTGGTTGAGGATGGCGGCCGTCTCGACCATCTCGACCATGAAGGTCGAGCGGCCGCGCGCCAGGTCGTCGGACGCACCGACGCGGGAAAACAGGCGATCGACAACGCCGATATGGGCGGAGGCGGCCGGCACGAACGAGCCCATTTGCGCCATGATGGCGATCAGCGCGTTCTGGCGGAGGAAAGTCGATTTACCGCCCATATTGGGACCGGTGAGCAGCCAGATCGCCCCGTCGCCTTCGCCGTCATGCGGCGACAGATCGCATGTGTTGGCGACGAACGCCATGCCCGACTGGCGGCGCAGCGCCTGCTCGACCACCGGATGGCGGCCGCCGTCGATGGAAAACATCTTCGACTGGTCGACATGCGGACGGCAATAGGCCTGCTCTTCGGCAAGCGTCGCGAGACCGGCCGAGACATCGACGACGGCAAGCGCCAGCGCGGCCGCCTTGATTGCCTCTGCCTCCGCAACCACGGCGGCGGTCATCCTTTCGAAGGCTTCGAGCTCGATCGACAGCGCCCGGTCAGCGGCATTGGCGATCTTGGTTTCCAGATCGGACAGTTCCGTCGTGGTGAAGCGCATGGCGTTGGCCATGGTCTGGCGGTGGATGAAGCGCGCCCGCGCTTCGGGACCGTCGGTCATCGGGCCGGCATTGCCCTGCGTCACCTCGATGAAATAGCCAAGCACATTGTTGTACTTGATCTTCAGCGACTTGATGCCGGTTTCCTCGGCATAGTTGAGCTGCAGGCCGGCGATGACGCGGCGGGACTGGTCGCGCAATGCCCGCATCTCGTCAAGCTCGGGGCTGGCGCCATCGCGCAGGAAGCCGCCATCGCGCTTCAGGAGCGGCAGCTCGTCGCCGAGAAGCGTTGCCAGCGTCTGCACGAGTTCGCCCGGCAGCGCGTTCAGCGCTTTCAGCGCGACGGCGAGTTCCTCGGAAAGATCCCCTCTGCCGAGCAGCCCCGCGATTTCGGCCGCCGCCTGGCAGCCTGAAAGGATGGCTCCGAGATCACGCGGGCCGCCGCGGCCGAGCGAGAGGCGAGACAGGGCGCGCGGCATGTCCGGCACGTGTTTCAGCGCGGAACGCAGATCGCTGCAGAAGGCGGGCTGGGCGGAGAGCGCGGTGATCGAATCGAGCCTGGCGTTGATCCGCTCCGGATCCGTCAGTGGCGACATTAGCCGTTCGGCCAGCAGCCGGGCGCCGCCGCCGGTCACCGTCCGGTCGAGCGCCTTCAGGAGCGTGCCGTTACGGTCGCCGGACTGTGTCTTGACGAGTTCCAGATTGGCGCGGGTAGCCGGGTCGATGAACAGCGTCGAGGCCGCGCTTTCGCGCTCCGGCGTGCCGAGCGGCGGGCGCTCGGAGAACTGGGTCTTCTCCACGTAGGAAATCGCGGCCGAGGCGGCGGCGAGTTCGGCACGGGAAAAGCTGCCGAAACCGTCCAGCGTCTTGACGCCATAATAGCGGGCGACGCGATTCTCCGCCGTGGCGCTGTCGAACAACACCGAAGGTTGCGGAACGGCGATGCGGCCGAGAATGTCGATGACGGGGCGCATCTGCGGATCATGGAAGACGGTATCGGCGAGTATGAGCTCACGCGGCTCGATGCGCAGGATATCGGCCAACAGCCGCGTTTCGGTCGTTTCGGCGAGGCGGAAGACACCGGTGGAAATATCGATCCAGGCGAGCGCGATCGCCGGCTCCGAGCTGCCGCGAATGCGAGCGAGCGCCATCAGGTAGTTGGATTCCGACGGCGAGAGCAGCTTGTCTTCGGTGATGGTGCCGGGCGTGACGAGGCGCACGACGTCCCGCTTGACGACCGACTTGGAGCCGCGCTTCCTGGCTTCAGCCGGATCCTCGACCTGTTCGCAGACGGCGACGCGGTAGCCTAGCGCGATCAGCTTCTGCAGGTAGTCATCCGCCGCATGCACCGGCACGCCGCACATCGGGATTTCCTGGCCGAGATGCTGGCCGCGCTTGGTGAGCGTGATGCCGAGCGCGCGCGCGGCTTCGACGGCGTCCTGGAAGAACAATTCGTAGAAATCGCCCATCCGGTAGAACAGGAGCGAATCCGGATTGTTCGCCTTGATCTCGATGTACTGCTCCATCATCGGCGTGGCCGTGGCGCGGCTTTCCTCCGTCGCCAGTTGAACGGCGGTGAGAACCTCGGCGTTGCGGGTGATCGGCTCGGCTATAAAAGTCATGCTTGTCCCAAAAAAGTGGTGCCACACTATCCATGCGCGTTTATAGAAGACAACAACAAAGCGGCGCAGCGGTGCCGTCGCCCACAAAAGGTTGGAGGATCCATGTCGGCAAAGGACAAGAGTGGTCGCAGCGCCACCAGCGTGACGGACCAGGAAGCGCTCGATTTTCACTCGCAGGGCCGGCCTGGAAAGTTGGAGATTTCACCGACCAAGGCGATGGCGACGCAGCGCGACCTGTCGCTTGCCTATTCGCCCGGCGTAGCGGTGCCGGTGAAGGCGATCGCGGCAGATCCGGCAACCGCCTATGACTACACGACGCGCGGCAACATGGTGGCCGTCATTTCCAACGGCACCGCCATCCTCGGCCTTGGAAATCTCGGCGCACTGGCCTCCAAGCCGGTGATGGAAGGAAAGTCGGTCCTATTCAAGCGCTTCGCCGACGTTGATTCGATCGACCTCGAGGTCGATACGGAAGATGCCGACGAATTCATCAATTGCGTGCGGTTCCTCGGCCCCTCCTTCGGGGGTATCAACCTGGAGGACATCAAGGCGCCGGAATGCTTCATCATCGAGCAGAAGCTGCGCGAGATCATGGATATTCCCGTCTTCCATGACGACCAGCACGGCACGGCGATCATCGCAACTGCAGGCCTCATCAACGCGCTGCAGCTGACAGGCCGTGACCTGAAGACCACACGGCTGGTGTGCAATGGCGCAGGCGCGGCGGCCATTGCCTGCGTCGAGCTCATCAAGTCGATGGGTTTTGCACCCGAAAACATCATCATGTGCGACACGAAGGGCGTCATCTATCAGGGCCGCACCGAAGGCATGAACCAATGGAAGTCGGCCCATGCAGTCAAGACCGACCGGCGTACCCTCGAAGACGCAATGAACGGCGCAGATGTGGTGCTCGGCCTGTCGCAAAAGGGTGCCTTCTCGGAGGCGATGATCCGTTCCATGGCTGAAAAGCCGATCATCTTCGCGATGGCCAATCCCGATCCGGAAATCACGCCGGAGGAGGTATCCGCCATTCGCGACGACGCGATCATGGCCACCGGCCGATCCGACTATCCGAACCAAGTCAACAATGTGCTGTGCTTTCCCTACATGTTCCGCGGCGCGCTCGACGTCCATGCCTCGACAATCAACGAAGCCATGAAGATCGCGGCGGCCGAGGCCTTGGCGAACCTTGCCAAGGAAGACGTCCCGGATGACGTGGCGGCCGCCTATCAGGGCAACCGGCCGCGTTTCGGCCCGCAATACATCATTCCCGTGCCCTTCGATCCGCGCCTGATCTCGTCCATCCCGGTCGCGGTGGCAAAGGCGGCGATGGAGAGTGGGGTTGCCCGAAAGACAATTCCGGATCTGGCCGCCTATGGCCGTCAGCTTTCGGCCCGCCGCGATCCGATCGCCTCGACGCTGCAGCGAATCTACGAGCGCGTTCGCCGCCAGCCGAAGCGGATCGTCTTTGCCGAAGGCGAAGAGGTTCAGATGATGCGCTCGGCACTTGCCTATGTGAACCAGGAACTCGGCACTGCCCTGCTTCTCGGCCGCGAGCAGCAGATGCGTGAGATGGCCGATCGGGAGGGTATCGACCTCGACCGGCCCGGCATCCAGATCGTCAATGCGCGCATTTCCAAACGCACCGGCGCCTATACGGACCATCTTTACGCCCGGCTGCAGCGCAAGGGCTATCTCTACCGCGACGCCCAGCGCCTGATCAATAACGACCGCAACCACTTCGCCGCCTGCATGGTGGCCTTGGGCGACGCCGACGGCATGGTGACGGGCATTACCCGCAACTATTCCACCGCGCTCGAGGACGTGCGCCGCTGTATCGATCCGAAACCGGGACACCGGGTGATCGGCGTGTCGCTGGCGCTGTGCCGCGGCCGCACCGTGCTTGTCGCAGACACGGCCGTGCACGACATGCCGTCGGCCGAGGAACTCGCCGACATTGCCGAGGAAGCGGCAGGTCTCGCCCGCCGGCTCGGCTATTTCCCGCGCGTGGCGATGCTTGCCTATTCGACGTTCGGGCACCCGTCCGGCGAGCGCTCGGAACGGGTGCGCGAGGCCGTCAACATCCTCGACAGGCGCCGCGTCGATTTCGAATATGACGGCGAAATGGGTGCGGATGTGGCACTCAACGCCCGGGTGATGGAACAGTATCCCTTCTGCCGGCTTTCCGGCACCGCCAACGTGCTCGTCATGCCGGCCTTCCACTCGGCCTCGATCTCGACGAAGATGCTGCAGGAACTGGGGGGATCGACCGTCATCGGCCCGCTGCTCGTCGGGCTCGACAAATCGGTCCAGATCGTTTCGATGGCGGCCAAGGATTCCGACATCGTCAACATGGCGGCTATTGCCGCGCACAATGCCAGCAGCTGATCAAGACAAGCAGAGCACGAAAAAAGCCCGCTCGGGGAACCGATGCGGGCTTTTTCATGTGATATGCCGATCTTGATCAAAATATTCAGGCCAAGCCTGCTGAATACTTTCTATGCAGTAAGCGAAGGGCTCATGTTCACTCACAAGCAAACTGTATTCTACAATGCTGCGTAGCGTCAAGGCGTTTTGCAACCTTTAATGGTTTTTTCATCAGGTCGAGAATCTTCCGGCATCATTACCGTAGTAATTGAGATAGCGACCGGAAATATGCGTGATCGGCAAGACGATCAGCACATCCGTTGTGCGGAAGGCATGATCGACGACGGCGCCCTTGCCGACCATGGCGCCGAGGCGCATGTAGCCCTTGATCAGCGGCGGCAGGGCGGCGAGCGCCTTGCGCATGTTGATGGCTTCGGCCGGCATCAGATCCATCGTGCGGAACAGTTCCGGAAGGGCGCAGACCTCCCATTCCTCCCGCACCACCATGTTGTGGTGGAGAAAGGAGAGTGCCAGTGCGTGTTCCTCCGGGATGACGCCGGGGAAGGAGCCACAACCGAACATCGCATCGACGCCGTATTTGAGCGCATAGGCCCAGTTGCCCTGCCAGAGAAGCTCGACAGTGCGCTTGGTGCGATATTGCGGCAGCACGCAGGAGCGGCCAAGCTCCATGAACTTCTTCTCCGGATGGCGTTCCAGCAGCGAGCCGACGGAAAACTCGGAAGCCGAATAGAAGCCGCCGGTCCGGGCCGCAACGTCCTGGCGAAGCAGCCGGTAGGTGCCGACGATCTGGTCCTCCGGATCGCCCTCGATCGACGTGTCCAGCACCAGCAGGTGATCGCAGACAGCATCCCAGGCATCCGCATCACGCTTGCGGCGCTCGGCATCCTGCGGGATCTGCGCCTTCATTTCTTCGACGAAGACCTTGTAGCGCACCGCCTGGGCGGCATCGATCTCCGACGCATTGCGGGCAAGACGGGTTTCCAGATTGCCAATACGGCCGAGCACATCCGACGCCGGGGCATTGACGCCCCGGACACGGGTCTGCGGCTGGTCAGCCACGATCACCAGATCCAAAGGTTCGACTGTCATTGCGCGTCATCCTGGTCACAATAATCCTGTCCGGCTTAAACCACGTTTCTGCGACAGGATAGTGACATTGGGACCGCAAGGCAAAGGTTGACTGTCAGTGGGAAAGCAACAAGCGGTTGATTTCGGTGGTCAGCGCTTTCGGATCGGCAGGCTTGGAAAGGACGGCGCTCGCGCCGGCGGCCAGCAGTTTCTCACGGGTTTCGCCCGCGGCATCGGAGGTGAGCACGATCACCGGAACAGCCTTTCTTTTCGACTGGCGCTCCTCCTCTCGTAGCCGTTTCAGCATCGAAAATCCGTCGCCGCCAGGCATGTTGAGGTCGGTGACGATCAGTTCCGGGTCGATGCGGACACCCGCCGGCGCATCGAACAGGGCGACAGCAAGCGCCTCGAAATCCTCGACCACGCGGACCGGATGTCCGGCCCGCTCGAGCACCGCGCGGACCATGAAGGCATTGACCGGATCGTCTTCCGCCAGCAGCAAGCCGCCCTCGACCGGCTTTTCGCGCAAGGCCGGGGCGTCCCGCAGCACCGGCCGGTTGTCGTTGATCGCGTCGCGCACCTCCATTCCCTTCATGCGGCCCCGCAGGACCTCGACCAGTGACTTTTCGCGCAACGGCCGAATGAGCCAGGCGTGATAGCCGTCCATCTGGTTGATCGGCCGGCCGTTGCGCTCTTCGGGATTGACGAGGTAGGTCTTGCGCAACTTCTGCTGGTCAAGGATCGGCATCTGGGCCAGGAGGGTCTGGAACTGCGCGGAATGCCGATGATCGACGATGATGTCCGTCAGCGATGTTGCCGCCGCAAGCGCACGAAGGGCGACGGCCTGCGCTTCCAACACCGTTTCGGCGCATTCGCAGAAGCCGCCAAGCGTCCGGATCGTCGATGACAACGCCCTGGAGGCCGGCCCCGCAGGCGCCATCACCAGCACGCGCGAGCCATCAAGAACACCCCTCCTGGCGAGCGCGGCGGCAGCGAGATCGCAGCCCACGGCCGGAAAGCGAATTTCGAAGGTGCTGCCCTTGCCCGGAATGCTGGAAACCGTCAGCGAGCCGCCGAATTCCTCCATGATGCGCCGCGAGATCGCCAGACCAAGACCGGAGCCGAGGGAGCGCTGGGCGCTGCCTCCCGCCTGCTCGAACTCGTCGAAGACCCGGGCCTGCTCCTGCGGCGTCATGCCCGGGCCGCTGTCGTCGATGCGAATGACGGCGGTCGCGCGCTCGATGGAGGCCGTGACGAGAACGCCGCCAGTATGCGTGAACTTGACAGCATTGCCGATAACGTTGAACAGAACCTGGCGCAGGCGGGCGGCGTCGAAATCCATCAGGCTCGGCACTTCGGCTGTGACGGTGGCGCCGATTTCGATGCCTTTGTCATGCGCGCGGTGGGACAGCATCTCGACGACGCTCTCGATCGTCTCGCGCAACGGCGCAGGCGCCGGGCGAAGCTGGAAGCGACCGACCTCGATCGATGAGAAATCGAGCAGATCATCGACCAGTTGCACCAGCGCATGACCGGACTGGCACATGCCGGAAAGATAGTTTTTCTGCTCGCTGGTGAGCCGCGTCTGGCCGATCAGGTCGCTCATGCCGAGAATGCCGGACAGCGGCGTGCGGATTTCATGGCTGACCGTTGCCAGCAGCCGCGACTTCGCCTGGCTGGCGATTTCGGCCTTGCGGCGCGCTTCCTCGCGTTCGCGCGCGACCCGGCTTTCCTCGGTCACATCGCGGCCGATGCTGTGCAGCATGAAGACGCCGCTGCCCGGTTCGCGGGCGATGACGTCATGCCAATCGAACAGCTTCACCCCGGCATCGGTGACGATCCGCACGCTGTAGTGATTGGGGCCGCTCGCCGGCTCGAAGTCGATGCCGAGCGCCTCGCAGGTCATGCCTTCCGGCTTCAGCCACCCGGTCAGGCGGCGGAAGACGGTATTGGCCTGGACGATACTGCCGCCCGGTTCGCGGATGATGGCGATATCGCCGAGTGCGTCGTGGATGGTAGAGAGCAGTTGCGAAGTCTCGCTGCGCTCCCAGCGTTTGTCGCTCGCCTTCTCTTCCTGGACGCGGCCACGGACCGCGGCCGGTCGAGCGACGGAGCGATACCAGTCCTTCAGCAGCAGAGCGGCCCCGGCGACACCGGCGATGGCAAGGCCTGCAGGCAGCAGATAAAAGCCTGCGTCGATGCCGGCGCCGAAAACGGCGGCAGAGCAGAGCACAGCACCGCCTGCCAGCGCCGGCTTCAACGCCGGGTACTTTTCCCGAGGGACATCAAGACCGTCGCGCGGCTGCAGAAAATGGAGATCGTCGTGCGCCCCGGCTTGCGACGCGCTGTCCTGCCCCAGCGTGCGGCGGGGCGCGCTGAACTCGGCTGCAATCCGCTTTTTCAGGTTTGGCAGGTCGCTCATGACGCCTGCCTAGCACGACAAGCGTTTTTAATGGCTTCAGCCGGTCTCTAAAATTTTAGGCGTCCTGCTTTTTCAATATCTCGTCGAGGATGATCGCACCGGCGCCAATGGTGATGAAACTGTCAGCGAGATTGAACACGGCAAACGACCAGGTTGCGGTGTGGAACAGCACGTAGTCGATTACATAGCCGAAGATCAATCGATCAACGAGATTTCCCAAGGCGCCCGCAATGATCATCGCATAGCCAAGATGTGCGAAGAACCGGTCTTTTGACGTGCGCCGCCACAGCCAGAGGACGAAAGCGACGACGAGGAGGCGCATGGTGACGATGAACCAGCCTTCCATGCCGGACAGCATGGAAAACGCCACTCCGTAATTGTAGGTCCGGTACAGCGCCAGCATCGGCATGACCGGCACAGCCTGCTGAAACGGCAACCACATCTCGACCGCAGCCTTGATCGCCTGATCGATCAGGACGGCGATGACGACAAGAATGAGGATCGGCAGCGGTCGCGAAAAAATAGCCGTCTTTTCCATTATGCCTTGGCATCCAAAGTCAACAAATGGCGGCGCGCTTCAAACAGCATGATGCCGGTGGCGATCGCCAGGTTGAGAGAATCGGCGCGGCCCTGCTGCGGAATACGCGCCAGCGCGGTCGCCTCCTTTGCCAACTCGTCCGGCAGGCCGGCCTGCTCGTTGCCCATCAGCAGGACGACCGGCTTCTTGCGGTAATCGATGGTGCGGTAGTCGACGGCCCCCGAGAGATGCGTGGCGACGACCTGAACGCCGGCGGCCTTCTGCCATTTGACGAAATCGGCGACGCTGGTGCGGACGACCGGCATGGCAAAGACCGAGCCCATGGTGGCCCGCACTGTTTCCAGCGAGAACGGATCCGTGGTTTCGCCGATCAGGATGACGCCGGAAGCGCCTGCCGCGTCGGCCGTGCGGATGATGGTACCGAGATTGCCGGGATCGCGGACGCGGTCGAGGGCCACATAGGTCTCGCCGAGCTCGGGTCTGATGTCCTTCAGGTTCGCATAGCGCTGCTCGAAGACGCCGACGACCATCTGCGGGTTGTCGCGGCGGGTGATGGCCGACAGCACCTTTTCGCTGACTTCCAGCACCAGGCCGCCGCTCGATACCGTCTTCAGCGCCACCTGCTCAACCTGCGCCTTGCCCTTGGCCGCCTTGGCGTAGACCAGCGTCTTGATGGTCCAGCCGAGATCGAGCGCGTCGATGACAAGCTTCAGCCCCTCGGCGATGAAGGAATGGGTCTCGTCGCGCTCCTTCTTGTTGGCGAGCGCCTTGATGTCCTTGATGATCGGATTGGCAAGGCTGGTGACTTCCTTTACCTGGCCGACCCGGCGGGGGCCGTGATCCCTGTGGTCATAGTTCATTTCGGCACCCATCGGCTGAAAAGGGAGGTGGAAAGCGCCCGGCCCGTCTCGTTGCCGTCAAGGCCGCCTTCCCTGAGGATAAGTTCGCCCGATTCCACCGCGCCACCCCTGCCGCGCATCGTCTCGCGCATCAGCTCGTGGATGGAGTAGAAGCTCGCGCGGATCGAATAGGCCGTCAGCACGAGGCCCCTCGCCTCCGGCGACAGGATCTCGCGGCAGATGTCGAGCATCAGGGCGAGATGGTCGAAAAGCTGCCAGACCTCGCCATTCGGGCCGCGGCCGAATTTGGGTGGGTCCGTCAGGATGATATCGTAGCGGCTGCCCCGGCGCTCCTCGCGCTGGATGAACTTCATTGCATCCTCGCAGATCCAGCGGATCGGCAGATGCTCGCCACGACCCAGCGCCTGGTTTTCCCGCGCCCAGCCGATCGCCTTCCTGGAGGCATCGACGTGTGTCACTTCGGCGCCGGCTTTCGCCGCGATCAGCGAGGCAACGCCGGTATAGCCGAAGAGATTGAGCACCTTCAGCGGCCGACCGGAGTTCTCGATCTCACCCTTCATCCAGCTCCAGTGCGCGAGCTGCTCGGGAAAGACGCCGACATGGCGGAATGCAGTGAAGCGACCGTAGAACTCGGCATCGAGGATCTGCATGGGCCAGGTCTCGCCCAGCACATCCTTGGGAAACCGCCACCGGCCCATGCCGTCTTCGTCGGTATCGCCGGTGAAGATCGAGTCCACATTGTCCCAGACATGCGCCGGCAGCGTTTTCGGCCACAGCGCCTGCGCTTCCGGCCGCACGATGCGGTAGGGGCCGTACTGCTCGAGCTTCAGGCCGTCGCCGCTGTCGATCAGGTGATAGTCCCGCGCGCCCTTCGTCTCGAGAATGACCGGGACACGCTCCTGCGGCTTGGCTCCGCTGCGGATGCGAACTTCGGCGCGAGGTGGCTCGACGGCAACCGTCTTCGTGGCGGCTTTTTGGGGAAGCGGTTTGTCTGCGCCCTTGCGAACGAAAGGCACGCTGTCGCTCCGCACCGGATTGGCTTGCGCTGATTTCCTGGCCAACGGCTTTGCGCCACCAGCCGGCCTTGCACGCGCCACCGTCTGCCCGGCTTTTCCCTTGGGCCGTCGATCTTTGTCTTTCACTTAGGGTCGTCCGTCCATCTGCTACGGTTCAAGCGCTGCAAATAGCACCGCTCCTCCTGTTGGCAAAGCTGATTCACGTCTTACATACGAGAGTGCAACCGCAACGATGGAGAACCAGCATGGAAATGAAGGGGGAGGAGCGCATCGCCGCTCACCGGGACGCTGTTTGGGCAGCGCTCAACGACCCCGACATTCTCAAGCAGTGCATCCCCGGCTGTCACTCGATCACGCGAACGTCACCGACCGAGTTTTCGGCAGCGCTGAAGGTGAAGATTGGCCCCATCCCGGTGATGTTCACCGGTCAGATTACCCTGTCGAATGTCCAGGCTCCGGACAGCTATAGGATTTCAGGTGAAAGTGCGGGCGGCATCGCCGGTCTGGCGAAAGGCCGCGCGGATGTGACGCTGAGCGAATATGGCGACGAGACCATATTGGCCTATGACGCGAGCGCGGAAATCGGCGGCAGGCTTGCGCAGCTTGGATCGAGGCTGGTCGGCTCAAGTGCCAGCAGGCTGGCGGCAAAGTTCTTTTCCGACTTCAGTGCCGCCGCCAAGGCCTTGGCGGAAGCCTGAGACTTATTTCGACGAAGTCGGAAGCATTGTCTGCGATGCTATGGTTTCTGCGCGGGTGCGATGTTTTTCGGCTTCGGCATGCCACTTCACCGCCTGGCTCGCCTCGTTGCGCGCCCGCTTGCGATACTTGCCCTGGCTGAACCAGGTGGCGAGTGATCCGACGATCATGCCGAAGATCACCGCGAGAAACAGAAAGACGAAGAACGGCGCCGAGGCGGAAAGAACGCTGTCCGTCGGATCGAACGGATTGAGCGCCAGGGTGACCGTCTGCCTGTTGGCGACCGACAGCACGATCAGCACGATGGCGATCGGGACCAGCACTACGATGTTCACCAGCTTCTTGATCATCATTCCGTCTCCGTCATTCCCGCAGCCTGATGCCGCGGCACTCCGACCTGCCGCATAATTTTGTCCATAAACCGGCAAGATCCAGGGAGTTCGGCAGGCGCATCAAGCGGATCGCCGCGGCTCATTCATCATCTTCATCGTCGGAACCGGGATTGAGGCGCTCACGCAGCTCCTTGCCGGTCTTGAAGAAGGGAACCCATTTTTCCTCGACGAACACGCTGTCGCCGGTGCGCGGGTTGCGTCCGGAGCGCGACGGCCGGTTCTTGACCGAAAATGCGCCAAAACCGCGCAATTCGACCCGGTTTCCGCCAGCCAGAGCATCCGTGATTTCATCGAGAACTGCGTTGACGATATTTTCGACATCCCGGTGATAGAGGTGCGGATTGCGAGCCGCAACAATCTGCACCAGTTCTGACTTGATCACTGTCGCCCCCTCATTTTTTGAATTTGCGTTTGTTCTTAGAGTGTTATGCCCATCGGATGGCCATGTCCACCGGTTGCGCGGGATGCCCAGCCGTTTTCAAGCCTCCCAAAACGGCAAACAAGAGGTCATCGGGTGTTTTTTCAATCGCTGCCAACCTGCCAAACGGAAACCAGACCGTCAAGAAACAACTTCTCCCGGCCTATCTTTTCGAGGTTCTCTAGGAGCGGAAAAGCTTCATATCCCAAGGATTTGAGCCATCCGGACGCAGTCGCCCCCAGGCCGAACGGGAAGGACGAGCCGGGCGCCTTCCACTCGACGATGTCAAGTTCCTTGGCAACTTTCCGGCCGCTCAGAAAGGCACGAATTTCCACCTCGCCACCGAGTTCGTCAACCAGCTTCAGCTTGAGCGCCTGACGTCCGGTGAAGATGCGCCCGTCGGCAAGCTGCCGGGCTTCGTCGCGCGGCATTTTCCGGCGGTCGGCGACAACATCGACGAACCAGTCGAAGCTGTCGTCGATCATTGCCTGGATCACCGCCTTGGCATCGTCGCTCGGCGGGTGGAAAGGCGAGGGCTCGGCCTTGAGCGGCGAGGATTTGATCTCCTCCAGCGAGACGCCGACCTTGTCCATCAGCGTCTTGATCTGCGGATACTGGAAGAGAACGCCGATCGAACCGGTAATCGAGGTCTCGCCGGCAATGATGCGATCACCGGCAAGCGCGATCATGTAGCCTGCCGATGCGGCCAGCGTGCGAATGTCGGCGACCACCGGCTTCTTTTCCGCCACCTTGCGGATAGCCTTGAACAGCACTTCGCCGCCATAGGTCGTGCCGCCGGGCGAGGTAATGGTGACCACCAGCGCCTTGACGGCATTGTTTTCGGCTATGCGATCGAGACGCTCCAGCAGTTCGCGGTCATCCTGGATGATCCCGGAAATATTGACCCGCGCGATATGCGGGCGGCTGAACGCGCCCGTCTCGCCGGCGCTCGCATAGATGTAGGCGGCGATGCCCGCCAGGAGTATCAGAGCGATGGACACGAGCCGCCAGAAGCCCAGTTTTCGCCGAAGCTGGCGCCGGTCGGCGATCGCAAGCTGATCCATGATCTTTCCTCCTTTTCAAGGGCGGCCGGATAAACAAGCCCTTTTCTGCCCAGCGATCCATAGCTGCGGACCGCCACGTTGTAACCCGGTTTGAACAAAATTCGAGCCTCCATTGTAGCGGAACAAAAAAATCTCCATATTCGCCGTCACTCACATCGCCTGGTCAGCAGGTCCCTTGGGCATTTGCGCCGCGATGATTTCGAACGACGGGCTACTTCATGCTGAATGACGTGCATTTTTCCGGCGGCTTGCCGCATTCGGGGCCGATCCTCGCCGACGCCTATACGGTCGCGGCGCGCCATTCCCGGCTGGTCAGGCGGCTGAAGATCATCCTGCCGCTCGTGGCGGTCTTGATCGGCGCGATTTTCGTTGCCGTTTCGGTGGTGCGCGCCTTCCTGCCGGAAAACCTGCAGATCGAAAACGCGACGATCGAAAACGGCAAGATCGTCATGCAGAACCCGGCAATTTCCGGTCGCAACAAGCAAGACATCAGCTACTCGATGAAAGCTGTGCGCGCGCTGCAGGACATCGCCAATCCCGACATCATCACGCTCGAGACGATCCACGCGGAGATGCCCGTCAACGACAAGCTGATCGCCACCGTCGAGGCGACCAGCGGCATTTACGATCGCGGTGGCAACACCTTGAATATGAACGCACCTTTCAGCATCAGCATGAACAATGGCGTCGTTGCCGATTTCCAGAAGGCCTATCTTGACATCAATGCCGGCGAGATGGAGACCGAGAAGCCGATCGCCATCAGCATGAATGGCGGTTCCATTGTTGCACAGTCGTTGAGAATGACGGATAAGGGACGCATTGTTACATTTGAGGGCATGGTGAAGGTCGTCGTCGATCCTAAAACCATTCGCAAAACCGCCAACTAGGTGCACATATGTCGGCCATTTCCGCCTTTTCCTTTCGGCTTGCCGGAACTTTCATTCTCTTAAGCCTTTTTGCCACTACTCCCCTTGCCGCCCAGGAGACGACGAGCAAGATGAAGGGTCTCCAGCTTTCCAACGAGGAGCCGATCCAGATCGAGAGCGACAAGCTGGAAATCAAGGACCCCGAAAGCAAGGCGATATTCACCGGCAATGTGAAGGTCGTTCAGGGAACGACGACGCTGCAGGCCGGAAGCATGGTTGTCTATTACAAGAAAGGCGGCGGCGCGATTTCCAGCGGCAACGCCGATATCGACCGCATCGAGGTGGACAAGAAGGTGTTCCTGCAATCGGGCACGCAGCAGGCGACAGCCGATAGCGGCGAGTTCAACATGACGGCCCAGACGCTGGTGCTGAAGGGCAAGCAGGTGGTGCTGTCGGAGGGCAAGAACGTTTTTACCGGCTGCCAGTTGAACGTCCAGATGGACACCGGCGAAGCGCAGCTCGAAGCCTGTGGCGGGCGCGTTCAGATCCAGCTCGACCCGAAGTCCCAGAAAACGAACTGATGCAGACGCCCACGTGAACATCACCTTCCTGAACAAACGCAAGCGGGCTGGCAAGCATGACGCGGCCGCCCCGGCCCGCGTCGTCGACAAGGCACGCTACGAGGGCACGCTGATTGCGCGCGGCCTGACGAAAGCCTATCGCGGCCGCAGGGTCGTCAACGGCGTGTCGCTGGTCGTGCGTCGCGGCGAGGCCGTCGGCCTTCTTGGTCCCAACGGCGCCGGCAAGACGACCTGTTTCTACATGATTACCGGCCTGGTGCCGGTCGATGAGGGATCGATCGAGATCAACGGCAACGACGTGACGACGATGCCGATGTATCGCCGCGCCCGGCTCGGCGTCGGTTACCTGCCGCAGGAAGCCTCGATCTTTCGCGGCCTGACCGTCGAGGAGAATATCCGCGCGGTTCTCGAAGTGCACGACAAGAACCGCGACCGGCGCGAGAGCAAGCTCAATGAACTGCTCGGCGAGTTCAACATCTCCCACTTGCGCAAATCTCCGGCCGTGGCGCTTTCGGGTGGAGAACGCCGCCGCCTGGAAATTGCCCGGGCACTGGCGACCGATCCGACCTTCATGCTGCTCGACGAACCCTTCGCGGGCGTCGATCCGATTTCGGTTGCCGATATCCAGGCGCTGGTGCGTCACCTTACCTCGCGCGGCATCGGCGTTCTGATCACCGATCACAATGTCCGCGAGACGCTGGGCCTGATCGATCGCGCCTACATCATCCATGCCGGAGAGGTGCTGACGCATGGACGGGCCAATGACATTGTCACCAATGCGGATGTCCGTCGCCTTTATCTCGGCGACAATTTCAGCCTTTGAGCATGTTCTTTTTGGTCGATGGTGAGGATGACGGCGGCAGCGAAAATCTGCCGGGACATTTCTCTTGACCGAGAGCCGGATTTTGAGCAAATTTCGCTCACCCGCTGATGCTGCAGCGCAGTATGGGCACAGCAGGCATTTTGCACGTTCCGATGACATCACTCCGGAGCATCGCAGGCGGGTTCTCGCCTTGCAGCTTTGCGCATTGTGCATGTCTATTGCATAGAAAAATGCCCGACCGCCTGGAAATTCATCTTATTTCCCGCGAACGCTTGACCAAACCCCGTTAATAAGCAATTTTTGGGCCAATTGAAGAATTGGCGAATTCACTCCCAGAAGTGAACGCCGGCTCGGAGAATTGAGGGGAGTTTCGCGTCCGCATGGCCCTGTCAGCCAGCCTCTTCCTGCGTCAAAGCCAGACCCTGGCGATGACCCCGCAACTGATGCAGTCCATCCAGCTGCTGCAGATGACGCATTTCGAACTGAACCAATTCATCGAACTGGAAGTCGAGAAGAACCCGCTGCTCGAATTCGCGGCAAATGATGATGGCGCCGCCGGCGGCGATCGCTTCGGCAAGGACGAACTCCACATCACGCCGGACGAACGCACCGAGCGCGACAGCGGCGACACCGCATCCTTCGACCCGCTCGGCGACGTCTACGACAGCACGACGTCTGCGACCGGCGAGCGGATGAGCGAACAGCTCGACGCCAATTTCGAGAATGTCTTTCCCGACGACACGGCACCGCAGCGGGTCGATGCGCCGGAATTGCTCAGCCAGTGGAAATCGATGCCGGGTGGCGGCGAAGGCGAAGGCAGCGACGGCTACGACCTCGATGATTTCGTCGCCAACCGCGTGACGCTGCGCGACTTCCTCAACGAACAGGTTCCCTTCAGCGTAAATGGCGCGGCCGACCGGCTGATTGCCCAGCACCTGATCGACCAACTGGACGAGGCCGGCTACCTGCATGCCGATATCCGCGAGATCGGCGAGCGATTGGGCTGCGCGACGGCCGATGTGGCGCGGGTGCTCGACAGCCTGCAGCAGCTCGATCCGCCCGGCGTTTTCGCGCGAACGCTGAGCGAGTGCCTCGCAATTCAACTGCGCCTGCGCGACCGGCTCGACCCTGCCATGGCGGCCCTCCTCCAGAACCTGGAATTGCTTGCCCGGCGCGACTTCGCCAGCCTGAAACGCATTTGCGGCGTCGATGAAGAAGACCTCATCGACATGCTGGCGGAAATCCGCAAGCTCGATCCGAAGCCCGGCACGAGTTTCGAAACAAGCCCGTCGGAGGCCATCGTCCCCGATATCGTCGTGCGTCCGGCGCCGGATGGCAGCTGGGCTGTGGAGCTCAATCCGGATACGCTGCCCCGGGTGCTGGTCAACCAGGCCTACTACGCCACCGTTTCGCGCCACGCGCCGAAGAACAGCGCCGACCATGCCTTCCTGGCCGAATGCCTGCAGACGGCCAACTGGCTGACCCGCAGCCTCGACCAGCGCGCCAAGACGATCATGAAGGTGGCGACCGAGATCGTTCGGCAGCAGGACGCCTTCCTCGTCAACGGCGTCGACCACCTGCGGCCACTCAACCTGAAGACCGTCGCCGATGCCATCAAGATGCATGAATCGACCGTCAGCCGCGTCACATCGAACAAATACATGCTGACGCCGCGCGGCCTGTTCGAGCTGAAATATTTCTTCACGGTGTCGATCGGATCGGCGGAAGGCGGAGACGGGCACTCGGCGGAATCGGTGCGCCACCGCATTCGCAACATGATCATGCTGGAAAGCCCGGACGCCGTGCTTTCGGACGACGATATCGTCGATATCCTGAAGAAGGGCGGCGTCGACATCGCCCGCCGGACGGTGGCGAAATACCGGGAGGCGATGAACATCCCCTCCTCTGTCCAGCGGCGCCGCGAAAAACGGGCAATGGCAAAGGTCTCGGCCTGAGACCAGCCGGTACTTATCCCCGTTATCCTCGCGATCAACAGGTGTGAAATCCCGCAATCACGGTCTGTTAACTCTTCGTTTGACTTTTAGAACAACCTGGAGTATTTGGCGGCCGCAATGGCATGAGGATCAAGCCTGCCTGAAGCATATCCCTCCAAATCCTGCCCCTTCTGACGCAAAATTCGTTTGCGTGCGTGAAATGCTTGGATGACGGATGCGGTTGGAATAGACTGGCTGCGCAAATCACGAAGAGAGAGGAAACTCCATGAGTGTGCGTGTATCCGGTAAACATATGGAAATCGGCGAAGCGTTCCGTCTGCGGATTGAAGAGCAGATCGCACAGGCCGTAACCAAATATTTTGACGGAGGATATTCAAGCCAGGTCACCGTGGAAAAATCTGGATCCCGTTTCAGCGCCGATTGCAAGATTCACCTCGATTCAGGTGCCGCCTTGCAGGCCAACGGCCAGGCGAACGACCCTCAAGCTGCGTTCGACGCGGCCTCCGAGCGGATTGCAAAGCGCATCCGCCGGTACAAGCGCAAGCTCAAGGATCACCACAATGGCAATGGCCATACAGGATTTGCCGAAGTAGCCTACACCGTGATGGATTCAGTGCCCGACGAAGACGACGAGCTTCCGGACAACTATGCACCGACGATCGTCGCGGAGAGTTCAAAACAGCTGAAGACGATGTCTGTAGCAAACGCCGTGATGGCGCTCGACATGACAGACGAACCCGTCCTGATGTTCCGTAGCCCCGGCAATGAGCAGTTGAATATCGTCTACCGACGCAACGATGGAAACATTGGCTGGATCGATGCAGCCAATATCAAGGGCTGAGTGGACCCGATTGAGTGCCGGCTCGCCGGCGCTCAATCGACCGCTTTTTCCTGGTGGTGGACGCGGGCGGTACCGTTGACGATCCGTCAGAAACCACCGAGAAAGATGGATGGAGCCGCGGTCCGGCATTATTTGCCGAACGTCGTTTCCACCGGCGAACGAGGACAAAAAGAATGGCATTGGCAGGTTTGCTGCAGCAGAATGCGATACTTCCGGCCATGAAGGCCAATTCAAAGAAGCAATTGCTTCAGGAATTGGCGGCAAAAGCATCCAAAATCACTGGACTTCCCGAACGAGAAATTTTCGACGTCATTCTCCAGCGCGAGCGGCTCGGGTCCACCGGTGTCGGCAACGGCATCGCCATTCCGCACGGCAAGCTCGCCCACCTGTCGTCGATCGTCGGTATTTTCGCCCGGCTTGATTCTCCGGTCGATTTCGAAGCATTGGACGACCAGCCGGTCGATCTTGTCTTCCTGCTTCTGGCGCCCGAGGGTGCCGGCGCCGATCATCTGAAGGCGCTGTCGCGCATCGCCCGTGTTCTGCGTGATCCCGATATGGTCGCCAAGCTGCGGGCAACGGATTCCGCCTCCGGCATCTACGCTTTCTTAAGCGACGGCCACGCCTCCAACGCGGCCTGATCGCCCTCCGGCCGGCTGACGGTGTCCATGAAGGCGGTAAGGGCTCGGTCTGGCCGGATGGCCGGACGCCGGTGTCGGCTTTGGGTGGATGCGCTCCGTCCCTTCGAAAATTGCCATCGTTTCGGGATCGACGCATTGCGGCCACGCGAAGAGCTGCTCGAGGTTGCGCATCAGCCGTACGCATGCAGCAAAAGTGGGGGCGTCCTTTTCTATTTCCGCAGCCTTGACGGGCTATCGACAGCCGCCCTGCCGTCAACAATAATCCTCGCATCAACAAACGAGGAGAACGGGCCATGGCGGGCAGACTTTCCGGAAAGACGGCGTTGATCAGCGGCGGCGCGGGGGGGTGCGGCCTTGCCGCATCCCAGCTCTTTGCCCGCGAGGGCGCCCGCGTCGGCATTATCGACCTGCCGCGCAGCAACGGCGAGGAGGTGGCAGCCGCAATCCGCGCCGAGGGCGGGCAGGCCGTTTTCGCGCCGGCGGACGTGTCCGTGTCCTCCGAGGTGAAGGCGGCGGTAAAAGCCGTCGAGGATGCTTTCGGCAATATTACCGTCCTCTTCAACCATGCGGGCATCCTGGCCGTCGGGCCGTTCCTCGAGACGGAGGAAGACGAGTGGGACCGGCTGATGGCCGTCAATGTGCGCTCGATGTTCCTGATGACCAAGGCCGTGCTGCCCGGCATGCTGGCCGCCGGCGGTGGCAGCATCGTCTCCACCTCTTCGATCTCGGCCGTCGCGGCGACGCCGATGGAGGTGCTCTACGACACGACCAAGGGCGCCTGCCATATGTTTGCCCGCGCCATCGCCGTCGAGTTCCGTGATCGCGGGATCCGCTCCAATGCCGTCTGCCCCGGCTTCATCGCCACCGACCACGGCAAGCGCGAGCTGGTGGGCCTGGCAAAATATGGCGTCGATGTTTCGGACGCTGCTATCGCCGCCCAGCAGGGCCGGATGTGCGACCCGATGGAAGTCGCGCAGGCAGCCCTGTTCCTGGCGAGCGACGAATCGAGCTTCGTCAACGGCACGCATCTGTTCGTCGACAACTGCTTCACGGCTGTCTGAACACCAATAGGGAGAACGGGACCATGATGGATGCAGGCGGACACTGGCGAAACTGGGTGGGAAATCAGTCGTGCATCGTCCGGCACAGGGGCGCGCCCGAGAGCGAGGCCGCCTTGTCGGAGATGGTGCGGGAGGCGACGTCGAACGGACTGAGCGTGCGTTGCGCCGGCTCCGGCCATTCCTTCACGCCGGTGGCTCTCACCAGCGGCCTGCACCTGACGCTGTCGAAGCTGCAGGGCATCACCGATATCGACACGGCGCGCAAGCGGGTCTCGGTGCATGCCGGCACGACGATCAACACGCTTGGCAAGGCGCTCAAGGCAAACGGCCTGTCGATGATCAACCAGGGCGACATCGACAGCCAGGCTTTGGCCGGCGCACTGACGACCGGCACACACGGGACCGGCTTGACGCTCGGCAACATGGCCTCGCAGATCGTCGGCATGCGGCTGGTGCAGCCGGACGGCCGCGTGCTTGTCATCGACGACAACAAGCCGGACATGCTCGATGCCGCGCGCGTCTCCATCGGCATGCTCGGCGTCATCTCGGAAATCACGCTGCAGGTGATGGACAGCTACAACCTGCATGAGAAGCTCTGGCGCTGCACGTTCGACGAATGCATGGAGCAACATGACGAACTGGCGGCAACCCATCGGCATTTCGGATTCTTCTGGTGCCCGGTGCCCGAAAGCCGCCATTGCTATTGCCTGCCGGATACGTCCTCCGTCTCGACCACGACCAGCCTGTCCGACGTCTGCGAGATGAAGACGATCGACATCACCGACCGGCCGCCGATGGAAAGCCCCTTCGAGAAGATCGCCTATTCCTCGGAAATCTACCCGATCGAATATGTGCCGAACTTCCACGAGCTGGAATATGCGGTGCCGGTGAAATACGGCAAGCAGGCGTGCATGGAAGTGCGCAAGCTGATGCTGGAGAAACATCCGACCTGCATCTATCCGATCGAATATCGCTTCACCGCCGGCGACACTGGCTGGATCAGCCCGTTCTTCGAACAGGATTCGATCACGCTCTCGGTCTCCGGCGAGCCGGGTACAGACTACTGGGACTACCTGAAGGACGTCGACGACATCCTTCGCCAGTTCGGCTCACGCCCGCACTGGGGCAAGCTGCATTTCCTCGGCGCGGAGGACGTGGCAGCGCTCTATCCGCGTGCGCGTGACTTCAAGGCGCTGCGCAACAAGCTCGATCCGGAGGGGCGCTTCCTGAACGATCATCTGCGGCAGTTGTTCGGGTGATATTGCGCAGTTTGGTGGCTGAGCCAGGTGTTGCCCTGCCACGTAAATTGTTGGGAGACGGTGCGCGTGGAGCTCGCGCTCAATGTTCTTGAGCGTTCACGCGGCAACGGACGGAGGGGAGGCTGACCGTGAACGGCGCTGATGTGCTTTGCGATGTGCTTTTGGCCAATGACGTCAACATCTGCTTTGCCAACCCCGGCACCTCGGAGATGCATTTTGTCGCGGCTCTCGATCGCCGGCCTGAAATGCGCTGCGTGCTGGGGCTGTTCGAGGGCGTGGTGACCGGTGCTGCCGACGGCTATGCACGGATGACCAACCGGCCGGCGGTAACGCTGCTTCATACGGGACCGGGACTGGCAAACGGGCTCGCCAACCTGCACAATGCCCGGCGCGCGCGCGTTCCCGTAATCAATGTCGTCGGCGATCATGCCTCGTATCATCTTGCCCTCGACGCGCCTCTGACAGCGGACATCGAGAGCCTGGCTGCGCCGATGTCCAACTGGGTAAGGCGGATAGAAGGGCCCGACGATGTTGCCCGGGCAACACAAGCAGCTATTCATGCCTCGCTGTCGCCTCCGGGCATCGCAACCCTGATCCTGCCTGCCGATGCGGCGTGGGGTGAGGCAAGGCCGCCCGCGTCGGCAGTGATCGATCGTCCCGCGCCTTCAGCCACCAGGGGCGAGGCTATACGCAGCGCAGCGGAAGCGATCCGCAAGGCCCGCGGCCGCGCCGCATTGCTTGTCAGGGGAACAGCGGCATTGGCCGACGCCCTGGAGATCGCCGGGCAAATCTCGGCCGCGCTCGACGTTCGCCTGTTCAGCGAAGTGCAGGTGGCGCATATGCAGCGCGGCATCGGCCGTGTGGCGCCAACACGCATCCCCTACCCGATCGATGCGGCATTGGAGGTGCTGGCCGGTATTGACGTTCTCGTCCTCGTCGGCGCACCGGAGCCGGTTGCTTTCTTCGCATACCCGGGCAAGCCTGGGCGGCTCGTCCACAACGGGTGCCAGGTGCTGGCTTTGGCAGCGCATGGCGAGGACCTGAAACGGGCGCTGGAGGAGCTTCGGGATGAACTGGGGATAAAAAGCTCGCAGGCAGTGCCGCAGGCAAGGACCGTCCCGGCTGAAGGGCGTCCCAGCGGCGCACTCACGGAAGACGCGGTCGCAGTGATCGTGGCGCAAAAACTCCCGGACAACGCCATCGTCTGCGATGAAGGCATCACCTCGGCCCGAAGGTTCTTTTCGCTGTCCGAACAGTCGGCTCCACACGATTTCATGATGAACACGGGCGGGGCCATCGGCATCGGTATACCCTTGTCCATCGGCGCTGCCATTGCCTGCCCCGACCGAAAGGTTTTGAACCTGCAAGCCGATGGAAGCGGGATGTATACCGTTCAGGGATTATGGACCCAGGCCCGGGAAAATCTCGACATCATCACGATCATCTTTGCCAACCGCACCTATGCGGTGTTGCATGGAGAGATGCGGAACGTCGGAGTTCAGACGATCGGCGAAAACGCCCGGCGAATGTTGGATCTCGACAATCCGTTGCTGGACTGGGTGTCGATGGCAAGGGGATTGGGGGTCGAAGCGGCCCGCGCCCGCACGTGCGAGGAATTCACCGGTCTTCTCGACCACGCCTTGGCGCGCCACGGCCCCTTTCTGATAGAAGCCACTATCTGACGGCCAATCGCCTCGGGAGATTGGCCCTCAGGTAAGCAAATTATTCGCTAGGCAGCCGGCGTCTCTTCCGCTGCAACCGCCTTCGGGCCGCCCTTGGCGACGCCGACCATGGCGGGGCGCAGCACGCGTTCGCCGATGGTGTAACCGGCCTGAACCACCTGCACGACGGTGTTGTTCGGCACTTCGGGGTTCGGTACCTCGAACATAGCCTGATGGAAATTCGGGTCGAACTTCTGGCCGACCGGCTCCAGCTTCTGGACACCATGACGCTCAAGCGCCGCGAGCATGGCGCGCTCGGTCATCTCGACGCCTTCGACCAGGGCGGTGAAGCCGGCATCGCCGGCCGCACGTGCCTCAGCCGGGATGGCATCGAGAGCGCGGCGCAGATTGTCGGATACGGCGAGCATGTCGCGGGCAAAGCCGGCGACGGAATAGGACTTCGCATCCTTGACATCGCGCGCGGTGCGGCGGCGCAGATTGTCCATTTCGGCGGCAAGCCGCAGGTAACGGTCGCGATAATCGGCGGCCTCGGCCCTGGCGAGTTCCAGAGGATCGGGTTCGACAGCGGCGGCTTCGACCTTCTCAGCGGCAGCTTCAGCGTTCACCGCGGCTTCCTCGGCTGCGTTGGCATCTGCTGCATGTTTGCTCGTGTCGTCGGTCATGACGGTCTCCGGTATGTCGCTATGTTAGGATTTGTAGCCGATATCGAGCTTTGAGGGCGAAAAATCAAGGGTTCAATCGCCGACCTGCCGGAAAAACCAAGCTCTATTGGGGGATCATCGAGACAACCGCGACATCAATTGTGCAGTGTAATCCACCATCGGCACGATGCGCGAATAGTTGAGCCGCGTCGGGCCGATGACGCCGACCGCACCGACGATCTTGTCGTCGCTATCCCTGTAGGGCGCGACGATCAGCGACGAGCCGGACAGCGAAAACAGCTTGTTTTCCGAGCCGATGAAGATGCGAACCCCCGGTCCGCTTTCGGCGAGATTGAGAATTTCAATCAGGCTGTCCTTCTTTTCCAGATCGTCGAACAGCATGCGCAGCCGGTCGATGTCCTCGGCACCGGCGAGGCCCTCGAGCAGATTGGCGCGACCGCGCACGATCAGCTTTGTCGGATTCCCCTCCGTTTCGCTCCCAGACCAGATGGCAAGACCCCGCTCCACCAGATCCTGGCTCAGCGTATCGAGTTCGCGCCGGACGGTTTCCTTGACCTTTTCCAGCTGGGCGCGCACTTCCGGCAGCGTCTGGCCGGCGAGATGCGCATTGAGGAAGTTGGCAGCCTCGGTCAGTTGTGAACTGGTGACGCCGGCCGGAAGCTCGATGATGCGGTTTTCGATCTGATCATGATCGCCGACCAGGACGGCCAATGCCTTCGTCGGCGCCAGGCGCATGAATTCGACATGCTTCAGCACCGGATCACTCTTGGCGGTGATGACAAGCCCTGCGCCGCGCGACATGCCGGAGAGCATCTGACTTGCTTCGGTCAGCAGAGCTTCCACGGGCTGGTCGCGATCATTGCGGCGCACGTGCCGATCGATCGAGGCTCGATCCTCGGCCGACAGGTCGCCCACCTGCATGAAGGCATCGACGAAGAAACGCAGGCCCACCTGCGTCGGCAGGCGACCGGCACTGATATGCGGGGAGTAAATGAGGCCGAGGTCCTCAAGATCACTCATGACGTTGCGCACGGAAGCCGGAGACAGCGACATCGGCAACAGTCGTGACAGGCTGCGGGATCCCAGCGGCTCACCGCTTTCCAGATAGCTCTCCACGATACGGCGGAAAATTTCCCCCGAGCGGTCGTCGAGCGCCGAAAGCCTGTCCCGCATCGCAGATTTCTCCACCACCATTCGAACGCAAGAACCCTTTCTGTTTCGACCAACCGAAATATAGTGATCACGGCACCTGATGGCAAAAGGGAAATTGGCCCGGAAGCCTTCGCCCACTGCGCCTGCCCGGTCGCTGTTCTTTTCCGCGCAAATGATTTCCCTTCCTCCCAACATAGGCTAGAAGGCTGACAAAACATCACAGGAGTTCAAAATGCGGCCTTCCGGCAGAAAAACCGACCAGATGCGCAAAGTCTCGTTCGAGCGCGGCGTTTCCAAGCATGCCGAGGGGTCCTGTCTCGTCAAGTTCGGGGACACGCACGTGCTGTGCACCGCGAGCCTCGAGGACAAGACGCCGCCGTGGCTGCGCAACAGCGGCAAAGGCTGGGTGACCGCCGAATACGGCATGCTGCCGCGCGCCACCGGCGAACGGATGAAGCGCGAGGCCGCCAGCGGCAAGCAGAGCGGCCGCACCCAGGAAATCCAGCGGCTGATCGGCCGCTCGCTCAGGGCCGTGGTCGACCTGCAGGCGCTCGGCGAGCGCCAGATCTCGATCGACTGCGACGTCATTCAGGCCGACGGCGGCACCCGCACGGCCTCCATCACCGGCGCCTGGATCGCCCTGCGCGACTGTCTTGCCTGGATGGAAGCGCGCAACATGATCAAGGTCGAAAAGGTGCTGAAGGACCATATCGCCGCAATCTCCTGCGGCATCTTCGCCAACCAGGCGGTGATCGACCTCGACTACCTGGAAGACTCGGCGGCCGAGACCGACGCCAACTTCGTCATCACCGGCTCCGGCGGCATTGTCGAAATCCAGGGCACGGCGGAAGGAAAGCCGTTCTCGGAAGAGGAATTCGGCACGCTGATGAGCCTTGCCAAGAACGGCATTGCCGAGCTGGTCAGCTTGCAGAAACAGGCGATCGAGGGCTGAGCCATGGCCGCGGCGTTCGAAGGCATACTGGAGACGGCGCTCTATGTGGATGATCTCGACCGGGCGGAGGCGTTTTACGGCTCCGTTCTCGGGCTCGACAAGATCAGCCGCGCCGGCAACCGGCATGTCTTCTTTCGCTGCGGTCCAGGCGTCCTTCTGATCTTCAACCCGGCGGAAACCGTAAAGCCGCCGCCGGAAGGAGGCTTGCAGGTGCCACCGCACGGCACGCACGGGCCGGGCCACATGTGCCTGCGGGTGCCCGCCCAGGGCCTCGACGCCTGGGAGGACAAGCTGAGGGCCGCCGGCGTCGCGATCGAATCCCACGTGCAGTGGCCGTCGGGCGCGCGCTCCTTCTACTTTCGCGATCCGGCCGGAAACAGTCTCGAATGCGCCGAAGCCAGTCTTTGGAATATCGACTGACACGAATGAACGACATGGGGCGGCCGGCCCGGATGAGAAGGACGCAGATGCGCAAACTTGAAGACAAGACCCTGATCGTGGCCAGCCACAATGCAGGCAAGATCCGCGAAATCCGCGAGCTAATCGGCCCGCTTGGTTTCGAGGCGAAATCCGCCGCCGACCTCAATTTCGCCGAGCCGAACGAGACCGGCACGACGTTTGAGGAAAACGCCACGATCAAGGCGCTCGCCTCGGCGAAGGCCGCCGGCCTGCCGGCCCTTTCGGATGATTCCGGGCTTGTCGTCGATGCGCTGAACGGCGATCCCGGCGTCTACACCGCCAACTGGGCGGAGACTGCCGACGGTACGCGCGATTTCGCCATGGCGATGGAAAAGGTCGAGACCGCCCTTCAGGACGCGGGTGCGACGGCCTTCGATCGGCGCACCGGCCGCTTCGTCTCGGTGCTCTGCCTTGCCTGGCCGGATGGGCATGTCGAACTGTTTCGTGGCGAAGTCGAAGGTCACATCGTCTGGCCGCCGCGCGGAACGCAAGGGTTCGGCTACGACCCGGTCTTTCAACCGCTCGGTTACGACACCACATTCGGTGAAATGAGCGCCGACGCGAAGCACGGCTGGAAGCCCGGCGATGCGCAAGCCTTGTCGCACCGCGCCCGCGCCTTCAAGCTGTTTGCCGAGACATGCCTCGGCGCCTGAAAGAACCAAACGGAATGGCCAGTTTCTCCTCCATCGGTGACAGCACCGACCCCGGCTTCGGGGTCTACGTGCATTGGCCTTTCTGTGCCGCGAAATGCCCTTATTGTGATTTCAACAGCCATGTGCGCCACCAGCCGGTCGACCAGCCGCGTTTCGTCTCGGCGTTCCTGACCGAGATGGCGGAAGCCCGTCGCCTTTCCGGCCCGCGCACCGTCACCAGCATCTTCATGGGCGGCGGCACGCCCTCGCTGATGAACCCGGAAACTGTCGAAGCCGTGCTCACCGGTATCGCCAAATTCTGGCATGTGCCTGACGGTATCGAGATCACCATGGAGGCCAATCCCTCCAGCGTCGAGGCGACGCGTTTTCGCGGCTACAGGGCTGCCGGCGTCAACCGTGTCTCGCTCGGCGTCCAGGCGCTCAATGACCGCGACCTCAAATTCCTTGGCCGGCTGCACAACGTGGAAGACGCGCTTAAGGCGATCGGGCTCGCCCGCGACATCTTCCCGCGCATGTCCTTCGACCTGATCTACGCCCGCCCGAACCAGACGGTCGAGGACTGGGAACAGGAGCTGAAGCAGGCCGTCTCCTATGCCGTCGATCACCTGTCGCTCTACCAGCTGACCATCGAGGAAGGCACGCCCTTCTACGGGCTGCACAAGGCGGGCAAGCTGATCGTCCCGGATGGCGAGCAGTCGGCCGTGCTCTACGAGGCGACGCAGGAGATCACCGAGGGTTTCGGCATGCCGGCCTACGAGGTGTCCAACCACGCAGCACCCGGTGCCGAAAGCCGCCACAATCTCACCTATTGGCGCTACGGCGACTATGCCGGCATCGGCCCCGGCGCGCATGGGCGGCTGGGCATGGGCCGCAACAAGATCGCCACCGCCACCGAGCGCAATCCGGAAGAATGGCTGAAACTGGTGGAAGAACAGGGCCATGGCATGATCGACCAGGAGGTTCTCGGCCTCGACGAGCAGGCCGACGAACTGCTGCTGATGGGCCTGCGGCTGAAGGAAGGCATCGACCTCGTCCGCTGGCAAAGCCTGTCCGGCCGCGAGCCCGATCCGGATCGCGAGCAGTTCCTGATCGAGCACGGCTTCATCGAACGGCTTGGGAATTCCCGCCTGAGGTGCACGCCGGCCGGCATGCTGATCCTTGACGCGGTGGTCGCCGACCTCGCCTGCTGATCCTATTCGAACGCCAGGAGGTATTTTCTGAGAATCGCATCGAGCGCGGCGCGTTCATCCAGGTCCAGAAATGCCGTCAGACGATGCTGGTTTGCGACATGCGCGGTGACGGCGCGCTCGACAAGGTCAAATCCCTCAGGCTTCAGGGCAATCAGCACGCTGCGCCGATCCTCGGGATTGGTCAGGCGCGCGACGAGGCCCGCTTTTTCCAGCTGGTCGACGCGGTTGGTCATCGTGCCGGAGGTGATCATCATCGTTGCCAGGAGATCGCCGGGCGAGAGCCGGTAGGGCGCGCCGGACCGCCGCAGGGCCGCCAGCACGTCGAAACTGGCGGACGTCAGCCCCAGCTCGAGGAACGTCTTTTCGACCTCCCGCCCGAGATAGGTCGCGAGCCGCGCCAATCGGCCGAGCAGACCCATGGGCTCGACGTCGAGATCAGGGCGCTCGGTGCGCCACTGCGCAAGAATTCTGTCGACGTGGTCCTTTTCCATGGCCGTGGCGCCTGGTTCCTTGATACGTCCCATCTAGAAGCAATTCATCTTGACGTCAAGATAAACCGCGATATGCTGATATTATCTTGAAATCGAGATACTTCAAATGAAGACAAATGCATCCTCCCTGCCCGATATCGGACTGACCGCCATTGCACCCGCCATCTGGGGCAGCACCTATCTGGTCACCACCGAATTCCTGCCGCATGGCTATCCGCTGACGGTTGCCTTGTTGCGCGCCTTGCCGGCCGGCATCATCCTTCTGCTGATCGTCCGGCAATTGCCGCAAGGCATCTGGTGGATGCGCTCGATCCTTCTCGGCGCACTCAATTTCTCGTTTTTCTGGGCTATGCTGTTCGTCTCCGCCTACCGCCTGCCGGGCGGCGTCGCCGCAACCGTCGGCGCCATCCAGCCGCTGATCGTCGTGGCGCTGGCACGCTTGCTGATCGGCACGGCAATCAGGCCGGTGACGATCGCGGCTGGTCTGGTCGGCATGGCCGGGGTCGGCCTTCTGGTACTGACGCCCTCGGCGGCGCTCGACTCGATCGGCATCATCGCCGGGCTTGCCGGTGCGGTGTCGATGGCCTTCGGGACGGTTCTGACCCGCCGCTGGACGCCGCCGGTTTCAAGCCTGACCTTTACCGCCTGGCAACTGACCGCCGGCGGCGCGCTGCTTTTGCCCGCTGCCCTGCTGATCGAGCCCACCCTTCCCGTGCCCACGACCGCCAACCTCCTCGGCATCATCTGGCTCGGCCTGATCGGCGCTGCCTTCACCTATCTGTTGTGGTTTCGCGGCCTGGCAAAACTCGAACCGGCCGCCGTTGCCTCCCTCGGCTTCCTCAGCCCGCTGGTGGCGACGCTGCTCGGCTGGGGCCTGCTTGGGCAGAACCTGACGATGATGCAGATCGTCGGCATGGTGGCCGTGCTGGTCAGCGTCTGGATGGCACAACGGACGCAGATGGCACGATGACCGAAGCGGTTGAGCTGACTTTTTAGTACAATAAATGCGTGTTATCTTCCGTCGTTGAATTCAACCTGTCGAATTGAACGGGAGACGAGCATGAAACTCGCTGCCTACAACGTCGAGAACCTGTTTGACCGTGCCAAGATCATGCTGCTGGAAGAGTGGGAGGACGGCAGGGAAGTGCTGGAGGACTTCGCCGAGGCCAACCAGATCCTTGGGCAGCCAGTCTACGACGCAGCCGCAAAGGCCAGGCTCGCGGAACTGCTGATCGAGCTTGGCCTCGAAAAATCGGACGAGGCATCCTACGTCCTGCTCCGGCGCAACCGCGGCGAATTGCTGAAACGGCCGAGCGACGGCGGCATCGAGATCATCGCCGAAAGACGAGCCGATTGGGTTGGCTCTCTGGAGCTCAAGGAAGCGCCGGTCAACCATGAATCGATGCTGAACACGGCAAGGGTCATCAAGGAAATCGACGCCGATGTTCTCGGCATCGTCGAGGCCGAAAGCCGACCCGTCCTGTCGCAATTCAGCAAGGACATCATCACGGCCGTGGGCGGCACACCTTTCGACCATGTCATGCTGATCGACGGCAATGATACGCGCGGCATCGACGTCGGCGTCATGACGAAAGCAGGCTATCCGATCACCAAGATGATCAGCCATGTCGATGACATGCACGGCAACGAGAATATCTTTTCGAGAGACTGTCCGGAATACACGATCAAAACGGCTGGCGGCAACACGCTCCACGTGCTGGTGAACCACTTCAAGAGCAAGGGATATGGCGATCCGCGCAGATCGGAGGCACGACGCGTCCTGCAGGCGACGCGGGTCAACGAGATTGTCAGCGACCTGCTGGACAGCGGCGAAAAATTCATTGCCGTTGTCGGCGACCTCAACGACACGCCCGACAGCGACGCGCTGGCAGCGCTGACAGCGGGCGACATCCTGAAAGATGCCTTCCACCATTCTGCATTCGACGACGGCGGTTTCAAGGGCACCTATGGCAGCTGCACCGCCAGAAACAAGATCGATTACCTTCTGCTGTCACCCGACCTTTTCGGCAAGGCATCGGCCGGGGGCGTTTTCAGAAAAGGCATGTGGCCCGGCAAACGGCCGAAGAAATGGGACGTGTTCGACAGTCTGGAACTGCCGGTCCACGCCGCATCCGACCATGCAGCCATATGGGTCGAACTCGATATCTGACATGGCGAGATCGACATGATCCCGTCATTGCTTCCGGGCGAGCTTTAAGCCCACTCGCCCTTGCGCATCACCGGAACCCTGGCGCCGTCCGGCCGGACGCCGTCGATGTCGACCTCGCCGGAGCCGATCATCCAGTCGATGTGGATCAGGCTGGAATTGCCGCCCTGCGCCTTGATCTGCTCCTGGCTCAGCGACGCGCCGTCGAGGAAGCATTTGGAATAGCACTGGCCAAGCGCGATATGGCAGGAGGCATTCTCGTCGAACAGGGTGTTGTAGAACAAGACGCCACTGGCCGAGATCGGCGAGGAATGCGGCACCAGCGCCACTTCGCCGAGCCGCCGCGCACCCTCGTCGGTATCCAGCACCTTCTTCAGCACTTCCTCGCCATTGGTGGCCTTCGCCTCGACGATCCGGCCGCCTTCGAAACGAACCTGGATGTTGTCGATCAGCGTGCCCTGATGCGACAGCGGCTTGGTGCTCGACACATGGCCTTCAACACGCAGAGCATGCGGCGTGGTGAAGACTTCCTCGGTCGGGATGTTGGGATTGCAGGTGATGCCGTTCTTGGCGGTCGAGGCGCCGCCGTGCCATTCATGGCCGTCAGCCAGCCCGACCGTCAGGTCCGTGCCGGGGCCGGTGAAATGCAGGGCTGAGAAACGCTCGGCGTTCAGCCACGACGAACGCCGGGCGAGATTGGCATTGTGCTCTGCCCACGCCGCAATCGGATCTTCGACATCGACGCGCGAAGCGGTAAAGATCGCGTTGGCGAGCTTTTCGACGGCGACGTGTTCGGGATCGTCCGGAAACATCTGCTTCGCCCAGGCCGGGTTCGGATAGGAAACGATGTTCCAGTTGATGTCGAAATTGGAGATCTTCTCCAGTGCCGGCTTGTAGGCGATCGAATTGGCCTTGTTGGCGCGCGCCACCTTGGCCGGGTCCTGCGCCGCCAGCATCATCGGGTTGTCGCCGGAAATCGCAAGACGGGCGGCATTCTTGCCGTAAGCCTTGGCCATGCCGTCATAGAGCCAGTCCGTCGCGCGGTCGAAGCTCTCGTCGGGCGCATACCGGTAGCGCGCAAGCGTCGTCTCTTCATCCGAGTAGAAAGTCGAGACCAGCGCAGCGCCGGCAATGTAGGCGTGCCTGGTGATCAGGCGCACCAGCGGCAATGCGGCGATCGGCGACGTGATCACCAGCTCCTGTCCGCGCTCGAGCCGCAAGCCCACCTTGACTGCGACTTCAGCGAGCTTGTCGAGCTTGACGGGATCGACGGCTTGATGGGCGGGAGAATGGAAGGTCATCGCATATCCTGACTTGTTCGTCCAAACCCCCTGTTTAATGCGCTTCGGACCAAAACAGAAGGCTTTTGCGAGGCGCCGCCGATCACATCATCGATCAGGCCGCCAGCTTGCCGCGCCTTAGAAGATAGGCGTCATGCCGGTGCAGGAAGGCCATGAGACGCTCCTGATAGTCGGCTGTGACCGCCTCCACGACACTCGGCCGGACGGCAAGCGCATTGCGCCAGGCGTTGACGCGCCGCAGCCCAGCGAAGATGCCGCTCTCGAACAGGTTTTCGAACAGCTCGAAATAGCGGAACACCGGCGCGAAGACGGCATCGACCATGCCGAAGCGCTCGCCCGCGAAATAGGGTCCTTCCCCCAACTCCTCTTCGAGCGTTGCGAATTTTGAGGCGAGCGTCTGGCGCCTGGCTTCGAACTGTTCGGCATCCTTCGCCGTCTCGTAAACCCAGAGATCGGCAAGGATCGATGAGCCGAATTCCATCCAGCCGCGATGGCGCGCGCGGGTCAGCGGATCGGCCGGATGCAGCGGCGCACCCGCCTGGGTTTCCTCCAGATATTCGCAGATCACCGTGCTTTCGAACAGGACCGCGTCATCCCGGCCGGCCTGTGGGATTGCCAGCAACGGCACCTTGCCGAGCGGCGAGATCCGCAGAAACCAATCCGGCTTGGCGGCGAGATCGATATAGCGTCGTTCGAAGGCCACCCCCTTTTCCGCCAGCACGATCGCGGCGCGCTGGACGTAGGGGCAGAGATGATGGCTGATGAGGGTGAGCTTTTCGGATTGCATGGGATTACTCCGACTATTTAGATGCAATTGCATGTATTAGTATTTGCCAGCGCCGTCAAGTTAGATGTAAATGCATGTATGTCCGATAACGAAGACGCGCCCGCTCCCGTACCGAGCCCTCATGGCACGCAGGCCTGGATCAACCTGATGCGGGCACAGCAAAGGGTACTTGCCCTGATCGAGCGTGACCTGAAGGCCGCCGGCCTGCCGGGGCTTGGCTGGTACGATGTGCTCTGGGAGCTCTCCCGTGCCCATGGCGGACGTTTGCGGCCGTTCGAGATCGAAGAGCGCACGCTTCTGGCGCAATACAATCTATCGCGCCTGATCGACCGGCTGGAGCGGGAAGGTCTCGTCGAGCGACAGGTCTTCGACGACGATGGCCGCGGCCGCTGGGTGCTGATCACGGAAAAAGGCCGCGCCCTGCGTTCGACGATGTGGGACGTCTATGCCAAGGCCATCGCAAAGCATGTCGGCGCAAGGCTGCCGGACGCCGGGGCTGCGCAACTTGCGGATCTGTTGTCGCGACTGCTGTGAGATTCAGGCAACCAGCGGCGCGGCAACGGCGTTCAAGGCCCTCAGCGCAACGTCGGGAGCAAGCCGCACCTGCAGGCCGCGCTGACCGCCGTTGATATAGACGAGCGGCTCGACGAGCGCTCCTGCCTCGATCGCCGTCGGCACCTGCTTCTTCTGCCCGAACGGACTGATGCCGCCGACATGGTAGCCGGTCAATCGCTCCGCCTCCGCCGGCTTCATCATGTTCGCCGACTTGCCGCGAAAGGCGGCCGCCAGCTTCTTCATGCTGACCTCGCGATCGGACGGCACGACGACGCAGACCGGCTTGCCATCCACCTGCGCCATCAGCGTCTTCAGGACACGGCACGGCTCCTCGCCCAGCGCTTCCGCCGCCGCCATGCCGATCCGGTCTGCGGAGGGATCGTAATCATAGGTATGAACGGTAAAGGCGGCTCCGGCCTTTGTCAGCGCAAGCGTTGCACGGGTGCTTTTCGACATGGGTTCCGTCAATTTCGCGAGGAGGAGGAGGGTTCAGCCCCTGTGGGCGCGATCGAGGTGATCGAGAACGACGAGGCGACGCCTCTCGCTTCCTCGATCCGGGCGAAAACGCGTTTCCGCATCGAACTCTGCAAGCGCCCTTTCGGAAAGCTCTTCGAAGAGCGTGTTGAGGCTGATCCCGCGGGCTGCTGCAAGCGCCTTCAAGCGCTCGTGTTCATCGTTCGGAATACGGATCGTCAATGTGCTCATTTCAATACCTCCTTTCCGCCATCGACCTCACCCAGCAGAAAAGATACGCTCATAAACCTCCGGCTTGAAGCCTGCCGTAAATGCTCCGTCACGATCCAGCAAAGGTCGCTTGATCATCGACGGCTGGGCGAGCATCAGCGCAATCGCCCTGCCCTCGTCCAACCCCGCCTTGTCGGCATCGGGCAGTGCGCGAAACGTGGTGCCGGCGCGATTGAGCACGGCTTCCCAGCCAAGCGCCGCGCACCAGAGCCGGAGCGTCTCCTGCGCAATTCCGGCTGCCTTGTAATCGTGGAAATCATAGGCAATGCCTTGGCCGTCCAGCCAGGTGCGCGCTTTCTTCATCGTGTCGCAGTTCTTGATGCCGTAAATCGTCACGCCCATTCGTCATGCCATCCCTTTGCTTGCCGGCAAGCGGGATAGCATGACGCGGACAAACATCAAGCAGCGAATAATGGCCGCCTCACTCCAGCAGCGGCCAGCGGTCGATAAAGTCGTAGCCGCTCTTGCCGGTGACACTGCGGATGAGAACGAACTCGCGCGCAATCCAGCTGACCGGCGCGACGAGCCTGTGCTCCGCGACAGGCGACGCATCATCGAGAAGCGTCATGTGCGGCAAGAAGCGAGGATTGTAGCTGAAGGTCAGTCCGACAGCCCACATTTCCTTGGCCAGTTGCACATGCAGGTCCATGATCTCCTCGCTGCGCACGGCATTGGCGAGCACGACGGCGCTTGCGATATGCATGACCCGGTCGAACGTCACCTCGAACGGCGCAGCCTTGACCGTCGCCATCGCAGCCGACACGGCAAAGACGATATCCTCCGGAAAATCGGCATTCTTGCCAACCGCATTGAGCGAGACATGCATGCGATTATGCGGGCGTGAGCCTGTCGACAATGCATGCCGTTGCAATACCGCGCGGCCGATCTCGGCGGCCTGCAACGCCACGTCGTGCTCCGGCACGAGCGCCAGAAACAGATTGCCCTTTCCGGCATCATCGAATCTTCGCGCTTTGCCCCCATTTGCATGGGCAAACGACTTCCGATCACGACGCAAAGCTTCATTCCCGGCTTTTCCAAGCATGGCAGACCTCATCTCTTTTTGAATGAGGCGAGTATAGCCGAGTCTCCTACGAGAGCAAGAACAAAACGCGAACATTACGAATCTATTCCCATGGAGGCGTGGAATGTTCGTTGTTGAGAAACTGCTGAATTTCCGTAGGGGTGGAAGCGGACGATTCGCGATCCGATGCCCGCCCTCAGCAAGAAACGGGTGGCATCGAGGGCGAAACTGAGGGAGAATCGAGGAAAATCATCGCCTCGCCTGTCGGCACCGGTTGCCCGGAACCACCCGCACCCGGCTCGGCGGGAACGAAGGAGCTTTGGCATGGCCGCGTCCCAATATCATGTCTTCGAAACCGCTGGCGGCTACTGCGGCATCGCCTGGAACAGCGTCGGCATCGTGCGCTTCCAGTTGCCGACGCGGAGCGCCGAGGCAACGGAGCGAAATCTCCTGCGCCGTATGCCAGACGCTGGACGCGCCGCCCCGCCAACGGCGGTAAGCGAAACCATCGCCGCCGCGAAACGCTATTTCAACGGGGAAGAGATCGATTTTTCGGACATCCGGCTCGATCTCGACGGTCAGGACGACTTCTTCAAGCGGATCTACGCTGCCCTCCGCCGCGTCGGCTGGGGCCATACGACCACCTACGGCGCCTTGGCCAAGGAGCTCGGCGCCGGCCCTGAAGCCGCCCGCGATGTCGGGCAGGCCATGGCAAGGAACCCGGTGCCGCTGATCATTCCGTGCCATCGGGTGCTCGCCGCCGGCGGCAGGGTCGGCGGTTTTTCCGCTCCCGGCGGCGCAACCGCCAAGATCCGCATGCTGGAACTGGAAGGCGTCCATCTGGGCCCGCCGGAGCCGGCACAACAGTCGCTGGCCCTGTGAACCCGGGCGTGACGCGAGACCAGCCGCCGCCGGCATCCCCGACACCGCGAACAGTCAGGCCTGCAGCGATCGAAGGATCTACAGCGCCGCACGTCTCATCAGACGCGCAAAGGTTGCTGTAGCACTTTGGAATTACTGCATGTTTCTGTCCTTAAATCGGCGACGATTTGGGGAAACCTGCAGTAGCGGATCGATCCGAAACTACGCTCCCGTCATTCCCACTCGATTGTTCTAAACCCAGCTAGGGCGTTGATGTAGCAGGGTTTTTCTTTCTTGCGGCGCGGAAAGCCGCCGCGCGGGCCGTCAAAAAACTACGGTATTGATTTTAAAGAGGAAATCGTCCGAAGATTTTTTGTGCGGTTTCAGTATCTGTCGAGACCGACCGCCTCTCAGGAAGTGGCCGCGCAACGTGTCTGGAAGCCGGACACATTGCGCAGAACCGCCCTCAGGCAACGACTGGACCTTTCGCAAACCCGTCAGGACAGGACCTGATGGTGATGCTTCAACCCGGGAAGCAGGACCGACAATCACTGCCAGTCCGACATCTCATAAAGCGGCCGGATCTCAATCTCGCTCGGCCCCGGCATCGGGTTCGGGCAACGTTTCACCCAGGCCACCGCCTCGTCCATATCCTTGACGTTCCAGAGCCAGAATCCGGCAACCAGCTCGCGCGTCTCGGCAAAAGGCCCGTCGATGACGGTGCGGCCGGTACCGTCGAATGCGACCCGCTTGCCTTCGGAAGACGGCTTCAGGCCATCGGCGGTCACAAGAATACCGGCCTTTTCCAGCTCGTCATTGAACCGCCCCATCGCCTCCATCATTCCCATGGTTTCGGGGGTAGGGGAAAAGCCCTGCTCACTCTCTGCGGTCGCCTTCACAAGCACCATTACACGCATCGTCCGTCTCCGTGTTAAGCAGGCCTGAATGACCTCGCACCCAAACGACGAACGGGAGTCTCCGGAATCGACAGGCTTTTGCAATTTTTTATCGGCTCACGTCTGGCCGACCATGCTGATCACCCAAGCAGGCTTGAAGCCTATCTTGACACGCTACCTACCAGTTGGTAGACAGCGCTATGTCCAATCCATCCACAACCGCCGACGACATACTGCGCTGCGCCCGCTCCCTGATCATCAGGGGCGGCTACAACAGCTTCAGCTACGCCGATATTTCGGATGTGGTCGGCATTCGCAAGGCGAGCATTCATCACCATTTTCCCGCGAAATCCGATCTCGTCCGCGCAGTCGTTGGGCAGTATCGGCAAGAGGCGGCAGCGGGTCTCGCTGCGCTGGAAAGCAATATCCCCGATCCGCTCGAACAGCTCCGCGCCTATGTCGGATACTGGGAAACCTGCATATCTGACGGCTCTCATCCGTTCTGCGTTTGCGCGCTGCTCGCCAGTGAAATTCCGGTACTGCCCGACGACGTCGTTGTCGAGGTACGGGCTCATTTCCGCAAACTGTCGGATTGGCTCGCCTCCGTGTTTGATCGCGGCGCCGCCCAAGGCCGCTTGCTGCTGACAGGAACCACTCGGGAAACCGCCGAAACCGTCATGGCAACCGTCCATGGCGCCATGCTCTCGGCACGGGCTTTCGGCGATGCCGGCGCCTTCGGCGCGGTCACGACCCCATTGCTGAATCGTATCACCGCTTAAACGAAAGCGTCTACCATCGCGAAACGCATATCAAAATACCTACCATCTAGTAGATAGATAAATCATCTCCCTTCATCGACTTGAAAGGCAATGCCAATGTTCGGAATCTCCCCCCTGGGCTGGATACATACGCTCGGCAGCCTGCCGGCCATCCCGCTCGGCATCTACATGCTTGCCCGGCACGGCGGCATCGTGCCGGCCTCGCTTCCTGGTAAAGTCTACTTCGTGTCGATGATGATTGGCGCCATCACGGTGTTTCTCGTCGCCCATGAACCGGTAGGCTACATCATCGCCATCTTGACGATACTGCTTCTTTTCGCCGGCTATGGCGCAGAGCACCTGCTTGGGCCAACGCGCAAGGCCAGATACATCGAAACGATCTGTCTGAGCCTGAGCGTCTTCTTCCTGATGGTGCCGACAGTCACCGAAACCCTGCGGCGCGTCCCGGATGGCCATCCCTTCGTCACCAATCTGAATTCGCCGCTGCTTCTGGGCGCGCAGGGCGCGCTTCTGGTGATGCTGATCGTCGGCCTGACAGTTCAGATCATTTATCTCGTAAAACGAGACAAGGCCGCCGTCAGGTCATAACGGCAGCCTTGTCTGTCATCGGAAAGGTTCCGCCGGACAAGCGCCGGCGGATAACCTTATTCCCACTCGATCGTGCCCGGCGGCTTGCTGGTCACGTCGTAGACGACGCGGTTGATGCCGCGCACTTCGTTGATGATGCGGGTGGCGGCGCGGCCAAGGAATTCCATGTCGAAGTGATAGAAATCCGCCGTCATGCCATCGACGGACGTGACGGCGCGCAGCGCGCAGACGAATTCATAGGTGCGGCCGTCACCCATGACGCCGACGGTCTGGACGGGAAGCAGGACGGCGAAGGCCTGCCAGATCGCGTCGTAGAGGCCGGCCTTGCGGATCTCGTCGAGGTAGATCGCATCGGCCTCGCGCAGGATTTCGAGCTTTTCGCGGGTGATGCCGCCGGGGCAGCGGATGGCGAGGCCCGGACCCGGGAAGGGATGACGGCCGATGAAACTGTCCGGCAGGCCGAGCTCCTTGCCGAGCACGCGCACTTCGTCCTTGAACAGCTCGCGCAGTGGCTCGACGAGAGCCATGTTCATGCGCGCCGGCAAGCCGCCGACATTGTGATGCGACTTGATGGTGACTGACGGACCGCCGGTGAAGGAAACGCTTTCGATGACGTCCGGATAGAGCGTGCCCTGCGCCAGGAACTCGGCGCCGCCGATCTTCTTGGCCTCTGCCTCGAACACGTCGATGAACAGGCGACCGATGGTCTTGCGCTTCACCTCCGGATCGCTCTCGCCTTCCAGCGCATTGATGAACAGGTCCGATGCATCGACGTGGACCAGATGCAGGTTGTAGTGCTCCTTGAACATGGCGACGACGTCGGCCGCCTCGTTCTTGCGCATCAGGCCGTGGTCGACGAGGATGCAGGTGAGCTGATCGCCGACGGCCTCGTGGATCAGGAGTGCGGCGACCGAACTATCGACGCCGCCGGAAAGGCCGCAGATGACGCGCTTGTCGCCGACTTGGCGGCGGATTTCGGCAATGGCCTTGTCGCGGTAGGCGGCCATCGACCAGTCGCCCTTGAGGCCGGCGACCTTGTGAACGAAATTGGCGAGCAGCTTGGCGCCGTCGGGCGTGTGCACCACTTCCGGATGAAACTGCACGGCGTAGAATTTCTTCGCCTCGTTGGCGATGAAGGCAAACGGCGCGTTAGGCGAGGTGGCGACGACTTCGAAGCCTTCCGGAATGGCGGTGACGCGGTCGCCGTGGCTCATCCAGACCTGGTGACGGGAGCCGACGGTCCACAGGCCGTCATAGAGCGCGCAGTCCTTGCCGATTTCGATGAAGGCGCGGCCGAATTCGCGGTGATGGCCGGCCTCGACCTTGCCGCCGAGCTGTTCGCACATGGTCTGCTGGCCATAGCAGATGCCGAGAACCGGAAGACCGCTGTCGAACACCACTTGCGGCGCGCGCGGCGAGCCGATATCCAGCGTCGAGGCCGGGCTTCCCGAGAGGATGATCGCCTTGGGGTTCAGCCGCTTGAAACCCTCGTCGGCGGACTGGAAGGGCACGATCTCGCAATAGACGCCGGTCTCGCGAACGCGCCGCGCGATCAGCTGCGTGACCTGGCTGCCGAAATCGATGATGAGAACGGTATCGGGATGGACTGTCGCTGTCATGACGCGCTTCCGCTGGCTGAGGGTCATCTGGTGGGGAACTATGGCGAGCCTTTAAATAAAGGCGGCCATAAGCGCAACGATTACATTGCACCCCGACAATTTTGCGCCGTCAGACGGCGATTTCGCCCGTTTCGACGGCTCTTTCCAACGCATCGACGGCGGCCGCGAGCTTCTCATCGATCACGTGCAGATATTCCGTCCAGTCGTCGACATGCTTCAGGTCGGCCTTGCCATCGGAAATGCCCCGCAGCCCGACGAGCGGGATGCCGAAGGACTGGCAGGCTCGCAGGATGGCATAGGTCTCCATCTCGACCATGTCGGCATCGATCGTCTCATAGGTCGCGCCGGAAACGATATTTGCGCCGGTCGAGAGACTTGCCCGTTTCACGCCGGGAATGCGCAGCGGCAGATCGACGCTGACGGGCAGGTCGAGGAACGGGGTGGCGCCCTTCGTGAAACCGAGCGGCGACGCATCCATGTCGCGGTAGGCGGCAGAGGTCGCCTGATAGACTTCCGTCTGCTCCAGCCGAGCCGATCCGGCCGAGCCGAGCGAGACGACGAGATCGGGCAGGCTGTCGCGCCAATGCAGGTCCGACAGCGTGCGGGTCAGCGTTACCGCAGCCTCGACCGGGCCGACGCCGGTCATCAGCGGCGATATGCGCTCACGCAGGTGCACACCATATTCCGCATCGACGGCCATGACGTAGAGCAGCGTCTTGCCTGCCACATGCTTCAGTTCGAATGTCATCCTTCAATTCCCTCGCGTCCGCGGATCACCATCATCGTCGCCGTCATCGAGGCTATCAGCTTGGCCGGTCCATCAGCGGAAAGCGCATAACCGCGACCGTCGGAGACGATGATCGTCGTGCCCGGCTTCATCACCTCGCCGCGGAACAGGAACCGCTCGCCCCTGCCCGGTGACATCAGGTTGACCTTGAATTCGATGGTGAGAATGGAGGCGTCGGGATCGATGAGCGAATAGGCGGCATAGGTGCCGGCGGCATCGAGCGCCGCCGAAATGATGCCGGCATGCAGGAAGCCATGCTGCTGGGTCAGTTTCTCGTCGAAGGGAAGCTCGATCTCGACTGTGCCCTGCTCAACCCGCGTCAGCTCGGCGCCGATCGTCGCCATGGCGGCCTGCCTGCCGAAACTGTTGCGGATGCGGTCGCGAAATTCCACCGTGTTCTCTCAATCGTCTGCGCGCATATTGCCGCCGTACCGGCACATCCCGGCGGACGGACAGTCGCATGACGGAAAACCGAGAACAAGCTCAATTGGCGACATAAACCGTCATGTTGCGCCGAGACGAGGGCGATCAGGCGCGACAACGCCATGGGCAAACAGCCCGTTTTTGCCCCTCACCCTAACCCTCTCCCCGCAGGCGGGGAGAGGGGACATGCCCGGCTTAACTTCTGTTGATTGGCGATACGGGGCGGCAAGTTACCTTCTCCCCGCTGTCGCGGGGAGAAGGTGCCCGGCCGGGCGGATGAGGGGCCACACTGTCGAACGGCCACTGTCATGTCCCATGCGCGATCCCCATATCGACTGCATGGATGAACACAAGCCCTTCCAGATACGCCCGGCCACCGGCGACGACGTCTTCGCGATCGCCGGTGTCCTCGTCGACACCTGGCGCTCGACGTTTCGCGGGCTGTTGGCCGATGCCTTTCTCGATGGCATGTCGCGCGAGGACGAGGCCATTCGCCTTGCGCGGCGGATGGGCGTGCCGGCTGTCCATTATCTCGTCGCCGTCGAGCCGGGCGCAAGCAACATCATCGGCTTTGCCAATTTCGGCCCGCCGCGCGGCCGCGTTCCAGCGCATATTCACGAACTTTACGCGCTCTATATCCGCAGCGAGCATCAGCGGGCCGGCATCGGCACTGCCCTGGTGCGGTCGGTGGCGGCACAATGCGCCGGACAAGGCGCCAGGTCCCTGTTTGCCTGGGTTCTCGCCGGCAATCCCAACCGGCAGTTTTATGAACGGCTTGGCGCGAAAGTGATCGCAACGAGCGGGGTTGGGGTCGGAGACCGCAGTTACGAGCAGGTCGCCTATCTCTGGGACAATATCGAAGCCTTGCTCCGACGAGCCGATGGTCAATCCTGAACCCGCCGCTTTCAGAGTTTCCCGAGCCTGACGATGTGCTGATCCCAGGCGACGTTGCTGTGTGCTTCGCCGAACTGGCCGCTGTAGGACGACGCGACGAAGCCATGCGGGGCGGGGGCGATGCCGGCCGCATCGGCAAGCCTGTCCTGCCTGACAACCCTGCCCGTCTTCGCGTCGACCGTGACCGCCGTGCCGCCCTTCGGCGAGGTCAGCCCCACCAGCCCGTCGCGCCGGTTCACCGCGATGGCGCCGACATAGTTGGCCAGCGCCACCGTCGTCTCCTCCGGCAGTTCCAGGAAGCGGATATCCTCGCCGCGCGAGAATGAGCCGGCAAGCGGCGGCAGGTCGTTGCGCGCGCCCTCATACTGGCAGGCGAACCAGATCCTGCCATCGGCATCGATATCCACATGCCGCGTGGAAAGCTGGCGCAGGTGGTCCGGCATGGCGTGACGCTCGATCAGCGCGCCCGTTTGCGTGTCCACCAGCGCCAAAGACGGCTCCATGTGATCGAGGTTGAGTTTGGTGCGGCCGAAATCCGGATGTGTTTCGATGCCGCCATTGGCGACGACCAGCATCCGGCCATCCGCCGACAGCGTCATGTCGTGCGGGCCGATGCCATGGGAGGGAAATTCGCCTATCCGGGCAAAATCGTTCGTGCCGTCATAGACGCCGATCATGCCGCGATTGCCGGAAAAATCGTTCTCCGTCGCGTATAGCAAACGCCCATCGGCGGAAAAGCAACCGTGGCCGTAGAAATGCCGGCCCTCGACCGAGGTGATGACGATCGGCCCCTGGCTATTGTCCGGCGCGAAGACCAGCGCATAGGTGCCTGGCCTGCGGGCAAAGGCGACGGCACGGTTGCCGACCGGCGAGCAGGTCATGCCATGGGCGCGCGCCGGCAGCGGCACCCGCTCGAGGATGTCCCCTTCCTCGGTCAGAGTTGCGATCCCGTAGGAGCCATCGGGCGCCATGAAGGCGGAGGCATAGACCGCCTCGGTTCGTGACAGCGCGAAGGCGGCGCCTGGCGCAAGCGTTGCCGCCCAACTCGCGCCCGCCATCCTCAGGAAGGTGCGGCGGCCGATCAAATTCCCGGATTGGCGCTGGATGAGGTTCATGGGATTACCGACCGCCTAACACCTGTCGCATGCGAGACGCGATCGCCAGATTGATGACAAAGTCGGCCACCTCCTTCCTTCGTCATGCCTGGGCTTGTCCCAAGCATCTAAGCCCGTGAGTGAATTTTAAATAAACAATGACGCTCAATAGTTTAACCGGCGAAGGCAGATCCTCGGCACAGGGCCGAGGATGACGTAGTGGGTCAAGACGCGACACGCTTGCCTTTTATCAGACCGCTCTTTCAAAGCCAGCCCCGCCGCTTGAAATAGAGGAAGGGCAGATAGGCCGACAGTACCATCATGAACAGCGCCATCGGATAGCCGAACCCGAGTTTCAGCTCCGGCATGACGTCGAAATTCATGCCGTAGATCGAGGCGACCAGCGTCGGCGGTAGGAAGACGACGGCGGCGACCGAGAAGATCTTGATGATCTGGTTCTGCTCAAGATTGATCAGCCCGAGCGTCGCATCGAGCAGGAAGTTGATCTTGTTCGACAGAAACAGCGCATGGTCGCCAAGCGAGGCGGCATCGCGCTGGATCAGTTTGACGCGCTGGCGGCTTTCCTTGATTGCCCTGCGGACGCCGATCCCGTCGAGCGCCGTGTGATAGGCGACGAGCCGGCCGACACTGACGAGGCTTTCGCGGATGACGCTCAGGAAATCGCCTTTCTGGCCGATCTGCTCGATTAGCGACTGGAGGTCGCGGGTCTTCTTCGTGACGCTGGATGTGTTCTTGCGGAACACTTCCCGCGAGATGCCGTCGACTTCGTTGCCGATACGCTCCAGCGCATCGGCCGTACGGTCGATCATGGCTTCCAGGAGCCCCAGCATGGCCAGTTCCCCGCTTTCGCAGGCGACCCCGTTCGGCCGCTGCATGCGCGCGGCATAAAGATGGAACGGCTTCGGATCGGCATGGCGAACGGTCACCAGTGTCGCTCCCTTCAGGATGAAGGTGACCGGCACCTTGACCGGATTGTCGCCGTCGAGCTCGGTCGCCGCAGTCATGGTCATGAACTCGGCGCCGTCCTCCTGATACAGGCGGTCGGAAAGCTCGATCTCCTGCATTTCGTCCCGCGTCGGGATTTCGATGCCGAGATGCTGTTCGACGATGCGGGTCTCGGTCTGGGTGGGATTAAACAGATCAAACCACACGACCGGCGTGGTTTCAGCCAGTTCCGTGGCGTCGAGCAGGGCAAAGTGATTGTTCTGGCTTTTGTAGCTGCGCAGCATATCGGGGTTCCATTCTGGCAAGTCTGTCGACCGCCAGCGGCCCCCTGCTTTCAGGGCCTGACGGTCGGCAAGATCGAAGCGGTACTTCGACTGTCGGGGTTCATGATCAGTTGATCCTTGTATGGCCGTGTTCGCAGTGGAACACGGTTGACGCTTTGCGCCTCTGGACGGCTTTTGTCAACCGCTTTCAAAGACTTGGCGGGCGATCGAAGCGAGGGCTCGAGGCTCAGTCGCCATCGGCGAAAGAGAAGCCGGCACCAAGCCCGATGGCGCCGCCGAAATCCAGATTGAGGCGCTGCAGAACGTCATTTGTGTTCTGCAGGATGCGGTTCAGCCTGACGCGCTGCTCCTCGTCTTCGATGGCCTCGTCGATCGGCAGATCGATCTGATCGGCATCGTCGACGATAGCCTGCAGGACATGGTTGATGGCGCGCACCATCGAGCGCCTGCCGTCGGGCAGCAGGCCCCCCAGGTCGGCCTCGTTGAACAGCGTCTGGACCGCCGTGAAATTGGCCGAGAGCGCCGGCATGGTATTGCCCGAGCGCCAGTAGATCGCCAGCTTCGGATGCCCCTTGTCCGGCTCGCCCTTGACGATGGCGGCATAGAACGGCCGCAAGCGCTGGTCCCGGATGCTTTCGACGCCATGGACGAGGATGCCGAGCAGTTCAGTCGCCGCTTCCTTGCCGTCGCGATAGAGCGGATTGTCGGGACCGGGCGTCTTCCAGGCGGACTGGATGCCATCCGGCTTCTCCCATTCGGCATGAAGTTCGGCGGCAATGGACTTCAGGTTGTCGGCGATCGCCGCACCGTAGCGGCACCGGAACCCGTTCTTCTGCGACGACAGGACCTCCGCGCCGGTTCCGTAAAGCACATATTCCAGCGCGCCGAGACCCTGCGCGGCAACGCTCTTGCCCTTCAGCGTCTCCGCCTTTGTCGCGGTCTCGTCGCTTGTCGCCAGGATGCGCTGGACCTGTTTCAGGCCGGTGCTCTTGCGATCCGGGAAAAACAGGAAGCGCTCGAAACGGTTGCCCTCGATGACCGGCCCGACGCGGACGATCTCGATCGTCGACCATTGCTGGACGACCTCGTCGAAGGTCATCTGCACGTCGCCGAAGGTCTCCTCGGAAGGCTTGTCGCACAGCACATGGGCCGCTTCGGCAAGCGATTGCGTGCCCTCCATCAGGTCGAGGTAACCGGGGCGGATGAAATCGTCGACGGCCTTCTGCATGACGCGCGGCACCGCCTCAAGCTTGAGCCCGGCGCGCGGCGGCCTGATCCCCTCGACATCCTCGGCCATGGCGGGCAGCGACAGGATGGCAAGGCCGAGGCCGAGAAGCAGGGGAAGCCGGTGGCGCATCACAGAGACTCCAGGAATGTCATCAGGGCTTGTCTATCGGCTTTTTCCAGCGCCGCAAACCGATCGCGTGCTTCTGCCGCTTCGCCGCCGTGCCAGAGGATCGCTTCGGTCAGATTGCGGGCCCGCCCGTCGTGCAGGAAAAACGTGTGGCCGCTCACCGTCCTGGTCAATCCGATACCCCAGAGCGGCGGCGTGCGCCATTCGCCACCCGACGCGTCGCCCACTTGCTGGCCGTCGGCGAGCCCATCGCCCATGTCATGCAGCAGGAAATCGGAATAGGGCCAGATCAACTGGAAGGAATGCGCCTTGTTGGCAGCGTCGCGGCGGGTGACAAATTTGGGGACGTGGCAGGAGATGCAGCCGGTCTCATAGAAGACTTTCTTGCCCGCCAGCGTTTCCTTGAAACTCGCCTTGCGCCGCGCCGGAACCGCCAGGTTTTCCGCGTAGAAGGTGATGAGGTCGAGGATCGGATCCGGCGCTTCGGTATCGCCCAGCCTCGGTTGCACGCCGTCGGCCATCGCCAGGCACGCGGTCTGCGCCGGGGTGCAATCTCCATGGCTGCGTCTGGCGTCCGGCGATGAGATGCCAATGTCCCCCGCAAGCGCATCCGCGCTCTGCTGACGCACGGTGGCGCTCTGCGCCTTCCAGCCGAAGCGGCCGAGGGTCAGTTTGCCGGAGACGGGATCACGCACCAGCGCCGGTTTGCCGCTTATGCCGTCGCCGTTCCTGTCGTCGCGATCCGAATTGATGAGGATGTCGGCGGGATGGATCGCCTCGACCAGCCCAAGCCCGCTCATCGCCTGGGTCACGCGCGGCGAAAGCGTGGTCGTTTCATCAAGCGCACCATAAGCGGGCTTGTCGATCGAATAGCGCGGCTTTCGCAGGAAAACCGTTTCGCCGCCAAAGAGCGTGACCGGAGCTTCGGTATAGGCGACCTTCATGCGGCCTTCGGCGGAAAGACCGGGCACGGCGCTATCCTGCAACTGGGCGCCATAGACCGGATCCGGGAAATTCAATACGTCATGGGCAGCGAGCGCCGCCCGTTCCGCGTCGCTCTTCGGCCCGCGGGCAAGCCGCAGGAACATCGAGGTCGTGTCCGTCGACCCTTCCGGCGGGTGACCGCGCCCGTCCTTCAGGTGGCAGGTCTGGCAGGCACGGGCATTGTAGAGCGGCCCAAGGCCGTCCGAGGCCTGCGTCGAGGAGGGTGACGAGACCCAGAGCTTGCGAAACAGCGCATTGCCGAGCTTGAACGTCCCTTCCTCGGCAAAGGTGATGTTGGCCGAAAACTGCGAGAAGCTGTCTTGATTGACCGAGGCGATGGAGGTGCCCGCACCACCCGACATGGCCTCAAATTTCTCGGCCTTGGCGAAATCGGTCGTGGGGCGGGTTACGGCCTCGACACGTGCTTTGTCAGCCTCGGAAAGGTCGTCGCGTGCCTGGGCGGAGAAATGGTCGGCGCTTTTCGTTGCCGCGGCTTTACCCCCCTCTGCCCTGCCGGGCATCTCCCCCTCAAGGGGGGAGATCGATGTGGCAACCTCTCGCCCACTCTCCCACCTGGAAATTCCGGTTGCCTTTCCAGTAGAAATAGCAGTTGGCTCGGAGCCAATCTCCCCCCTTGAGGGGGAGATGTCACGCAGTGACAGAGGGGGGTATGCCGCCCCAGACGCAATCCCCTCCCCCCCAAAAACGGAAAAACCGCCCGCTGTCAGCAAAAGCGCAGCGGCAGACGGAAAGAGCACACCTCGGACGAGCCAAACAGGCATTCAGAAAAACCGGGCCGCGACATAAGCGGCGGCCCGCCTTTGCTTACTGGAAGACAGCGTTAGGATTATCCAGGCTGTCGGAACCTTCAAGCTCGATCGTGCCGAGATCCAGCGACGCAATGACGCGCTCGACCGTCTTTGCCTGCGCAACCAGACCATCGATGGCCGCCTGCACGACGGCGTTGCCCTCGGCGTTGCCTTCGGCGATCATCTGGTCATAGGCCTCGACCGTCTGGCCGCGCTTGGCCATGGCTTCCATTGCGGTGACGGTCGCTGCCAGTTGCTCCTTCATTTCCTTGTCGAGCGCCGGATCCTTGGCGGAGACGAGTTCGGAAAGCGACGGACCGGTCAGCTTCGTGCCGTCGACCCTGGTGTATTCGCCGAGATAGGCCGACTGGATGCCGATCGCGTCGTGCAGATGCGAGTTGTAGGTGTTGTCGGAGAAGCAGTCGTGCTCCTCTTCCGGATCGTGCAGCAAAAGACCGAGCTTCATTCGCTCGCCCGCCAGTTCGCCGTAGGAGAGCGAGCCCATGCCGGTGAGAATCGCGGCGAGGCCGGCCTTGGCGTCACCTTCGACATTCTTGGTGGCAGCGCCATCCGGCGCCCAGTTGGCGACCATCTCCCTGAGGTCGGACACGAGCAGGTCGCTGGCTGCCTTCAGATAGGCGGCGCGGCGGTCGCAATTGCCGTTGGTGCAGGCCTTCGTGTCATAGTCGGTGTAGGCCCGGTTGCCCGCGCCCTTGCCCGTGCCGTTCAGGTCCTGGCCCCAGAGCAGGAATTCGATCGCATGGTAGCCGGCCGCGACATTCGCCTCGATGCCGCCTGCCTCCTGCAACGTGCCGGAGAGCAATTCCGGCGTGATGTTGGTCGCATCCACGTCCTTGCCGTCGATCTTGATCGATTTGTTGGCGATGACGTTGGCGGTGAACAGCGCATTCTCGTCGCTTTCCGTGCCGTAGCTCGGATCGACATAGTCAATCAGGCCTTCGTCGAGCGGCCAGGCATTGACCTTGCCTTCCCACTCATCGACGATCGGGTTGCCGAAACGATAGACTTCGGTTTCCTGATAGGGATTGCGGGCAGCAAGCCAGGCCTCGCGGGCCGCCTTCAGCGTCGCCTCGCTTGGCGTCGCGATCAGCGCGTCGACCGCCTTGTCGAGCGCCTCGGCGGTCGAGAGCGCATCGGAATATTTGGCGTGCGCCACCTCGGCATAGTGCTTGACGACGGCGGCGGCGTCGGTCGCAGCCAGCGCCGGCTGCAGTGCAAGCATCGACGTTGCAGTTGCGAGCGCCAGCGCGGCGCCGCGAAGGAATGATGTGGTCATGATCTCTCCTGGCATTTTTCCGAATGAATTCGGAGTTCCCCGCCGCCCGCTGCCTCGGGTCGCGCAATCGGCGCGCAAGCGAGATAGGGACGTGGCTGTTCAACCCGGTTTACATGGACCAAAAGTAAACTTGTGTCAAATTGTATAGTTTAGAACGGTTTCAATCCGCCGCCGCAATCCGGCCGCATCGCGCCGCCCGAAAGCGCAATATTTAGGCATTTACTGATGAATTTTTCATCTATATGGTCGCGCCGTCATCATTCGGTCCCCCTCGCATGCGCCATCACATCAAGCACTTCGTCCGCCGGCACGAGCCTCGCGGCCACGCCCATCACCACGCCAAATCCGCGGCCGGTGCAATCACCGCCATGGTCGCGGTCGGCCTTTTGTCGGTCTATACCGGACTGCCGCTCTTGATTGCCCCCTTCGGGGCCAGCGCCGTGCTTCTGTTCGGCCAGCCGAAGAGCCCGCTGTCCCAGCCGGCAAACGTCATCGGCGGCTATCTGCTGGCCGCGGCGACCGGCAGCGTTGCGAGCTTTTTCTTTCCCGGCCTCTGGCTTGCGGGCGCGATTGCCGTCGGCGTCACGATCGGCCTGATGCTGGTGCTGCGCGTCACGCATCCGCCGGCCGGCGCCGTGCCGATTGTCGCGATCGCCTCGCATTTCGACCCGCCGGTGCTCTTCGAAGTGGTTTCGCTGGGAAGCGTGCTGCTCGTCACCATCGCCGTGCTGCATCACCTGATCCCGCCGCGCCAGCAATATCCGTTGCGGGTGGACTAGGGCATGATGGAGTGGCCGCCAGAGGGCCGAGCCTTGGTGGCGCGCTAGGCCTTCCGGCCCATCAGGCAGAAGAAGAAGCCGTCGGTATCGGTGGAGGCCGGCGTCAGCGTGACGGTCTTCATGTCGGCCGACCAGGGTTGCGGCTTGTCGGTGCCGAAGAGATCGGCCCAGGCATCGGCGCCGGAGAGGATCTCGAACTCCGGATTATCCTCGCAGAAATTGTAGACCTGGGCCTCGTTTTCCTCCGGCAGGACCGAGCAGGTGACATAGACGAGATGGCCGCCCGGGCGCACGAAGCGTGCGGCACCGGCAAGCGCCTCCTGCTGCTGCGCCAGGCGCTCTTCGAGGTTCTTCTGCGTCAGCCGCCATTTCGTATCCGGGCGGCGGCGCCAGGTGCCGGTGCCGGTGCAGGGCGCATCGACGAGAACCCGGTCGAACTTGCCGGCAAGCGGCGCAAGGCCCTCCAGGCGGTCGTGGACCTGGACGTTGCGCGTCCCTGCCCGCTTCAGCCGCTCGATGATCGGCGCCAGGCGCTTGCGGTCCGCGTCGTAGGCGTGCACCTGGCCCTTGTTGTTCATGGCGGCTGCCATGGCCAGCGTCTTGCCGCCGCCGCCGGCGCAATAGTCGAGGATCTGCTCGCCTTCCTGCGGCATCACGAGATCGGCGACGATCTGCGACCCCTCGTCCTGCACCTCGAACCAGCCTTTCTGGAAGGACAGCTCTGCCGTGACGTTGGGCAGCCGCGACGGCCCCTCGCCGGCTTGCACGCGGATGCCGTTGCGGGCGATCACCGTCGGCTCGACGCCACAGCGCTCCAGCGCCTTCAGGACTTTTTCACGTGAGGCCTTCAGGGTGTTGGCGCGCAGATCCAGAGCCGGACGCCCGGCCAGCGCCTTCGCCTCGGCAAGCCAGTCTTCGGCAAAATTCTGCTCGAAGGACGGCTGCACCCATTCCGGAATATCGCCCTGCACATGAAGCGGCGCGTCTTCCAGCTTGCGGCTGGCGAAAGCCGCCTTCATCTCCTCAGTGAGTGGTTCGGGCGCAAACTTGTCGCCCTCCAGTTCTGAGGCCAGCTGCTCCGGCGACACGCCCCACTGGCGAAACATGACCGCATGACCGAGCGCCGTGGCGCTATCGCTATCCATCAGCCAGGCGTGCGACAGTTTCATGCGCAGGGCGTCGTAGACGATGTTGCCGATTGCGGCGCGGTCGCCGGACCCGGCGAAACGATGCGCCAGCCCCCAGTCCTTGAGGGCATCGGCTACGGGACGCTTGCGCGCCTCAATATCGGCGAGAACCTCTATGGCTCCGGCGAGCCTGCCACCCAGTCGCATCTTTCACACTCCATTTTCCGCCGTGGTAGCGGTGATGGCCGTCAAGAGCAAGCCGGGATGCGGCCGCAAACGACGATTGCTGACCAGATGCGAGGTCGGTGGCCGATGCGGCAGGCAGAAGCGCCTTTGCCGATCATGCCGGATCTTACCCGGCCGGAACAAGATCCGGACAGGCACGTCTTCGCCGTCAGCTGACGACGCGGTAACAGATGCTGGCCGTTCCCGAGCGGATCATGCCGATATGGGAGGCAGCGGCCTTGGAAAGGTCGAGCACGCGGCCGCGAATGAAGGGACCGCGATCGTTGATGCGCACGACAACCGTCTTGCCGTTGCGCTTGTTGGTGACGGCGACCTTGGTACCGAATTTGAGGTTTCGATGAGCGGCCGTCAGATATTTGGCGTTCATCCGTTCGCCGGACGCGGTGCGCGAGGAAAGCGCGTACCAGGATGCACCGCCGCAGCCGGTTCCTGCAGCGTGGCTTGGTGTTACCGAAGTAAGAGTTGCCCCCAAGGCAAAAGTAACTGCCATTACGGCAGAGGCGAGTTTGGTCTTGATCAAACAGACGACCCCTTCGTTTGAAATTTAGTTAAGTCTCACGAAAGATCTGCTTGTCGGGGGAAAAAATGGCGAAAAAGTGCTTCAACCTTTAACGTTGCATTAGGAAATATTGACAACCTGCAAAAAATTAAAATTACGAAATTTTGAAATTCTGTCACATGACCGCGGAAATGCTTTGGAATCAGGCATTAATCCTAAAAGGCCTCTACAGCGGCCCCTGAGCCCCGGGCCGCATATAAAAAATGATTCAAATTTTTGAAAAGTGCCTTATTTGGCCAGTTCGCAAGCTAGAAAATCGCAGTATCGCGCTCAGGTTGCATATCGAAGAAAGAGCAAACGCCGTTTTTCTTGCCCGTTCCGACAGATCAAAACGGCCAGAAAACAGGAATAGTTCAGCATTCTGTTCTTCGACTATGGAAGAAAACCCATAGTCTTTCGAAATCATTTATACTTGGAAGATCATCCGCGCCATTGTCCGCCGGCCCATAATTCGGCTAGCGAAATCCGATAGTCGGGGAAGCGAAAGACGAAGCCGAGGTCGCGCAGGCGCGCATTCGAAACGCGCTTGTTCTCGCCATAGAACGACCGCGCCATGGGAGACAATTCGGCCGTTTCGAAGGGGATTTCGGGCGGCGGGCTGACGCCCATCAGACGCGCAGCCTCGGCCACGACATCCTGCGGCGGGGCGGGCTCGTCGTCGGTGACATTGAAGATGCCGCCGATCGATTTTTCCGCCAGAAAAAGGGCCGCGCCGGCGATATCCTCGACGCGGATGCGATTGAACACCTGGTTGGGCTTGATGAGGCGGCGGGCCGTTCCGGCCTCGAGATTGCAGAAGGCATTGCGGCCCGGGCCGTAGATGCCCGACAGGCGCAGCACCGCGACCGGGATATTGCTCTCCTGGCCAAAGGCAAGCCACGCCTTTTCCGCCGCGACGCGCTCCACCGAGCGGGCAGACACCGGCTCCAGCGACGTCTCCTCCGTTACCCAGGCGCCGCCGTGATCGCCATAGACGCCGACCGTCGAGAGATAGGCCGCCCATTGCAGGTTCGGCATCAGCTCGGCAAGCGAGGGGGTGCTGGGCCGCATTATCGGATCACCCTCACGGCCCGGCGCGATGGACTGGATCAGATGTGTCGTCCGCTTCATCGCCGCGGCGAGTTCCGGCGAGATCGTTGATCCGTCATAAACCAGCGCATCGATGCCAAGCGCACGAAGGCCGTCGAGCTTGTCGGCCGATCGCGTGGTTCCGGTGACCGATTGCGCCAAAGGCAAAAACGCCTTGGCAATGGCCGAGCCGGAGTAGCCGGCGCCCAGGATCAGAACATGCATCAGACAACTCCTGCCAGTTTCCATTCGACGAGGACGTCGACATCGGTCTCGTTCTGCCGTCTTGCCGCAAAATCGTTGAAATCGCCAGCCGTCATCAGCCGCGACAACGCCCAGACCGCCATGCCGCGCACCGGTGGCGACGCATCCTTCGACAGGGTCGCGCAGACATCGATCAGCCCGGCATCGCCGGAATTACCGGCGGCGATCAGGCAGTTGCGCACGAAGCGGTCGCGACCGACGCGCTTGACCGGCGAGCCGGAAAAAAATGCGCGGAAGGAAGCATCGTCGAGCGTCAGCAGGAAGGACAAGGACGGCGCCCGCAGATCCTCCCGTGCCTTCAGCTTCATTTCGCAGGCACTGGCGGCGAATTTGTTCCAGGGGCAGGCGGCAAGACAGTCGTCGCAGCCATAGATGCGATTGCCGATCAACGGCCTAAGGGCCGGATCGATCGTCCCCTTGTGCTCGATCGTCAGATAGGAAATGCAGCGACGCGCATCGATTTTGTAGGGAGCCGGAAAGGCGTTGGTCGGGCAGGCGTCGAGGCAGGCGCGGCAGGAGCCGCAATGGTCCCGCTCCGGTTCGTCGATCATGAGCTCGGCGGTGGTGAAAAGGCTGCCGAGGAACAGCCAGGAGCCGAATTCGCGGCTGACGAGATTGGTGTGCTTGCCCTGCCAGCCGAGCCCGGCCTGCTCGGCCAGCGGTTTCTCCATCACCGGCGCGGTATCGACGAAGACCTTGACGTCCTCGCCAGCCCTTGCTGCAAAGCGCGTCGCCACCTCCTTGAGCCTGCCCTTGATGACGTCGTGATAGTCCCGGTTGCGCGCATAGACCGAAATGGTCCCGCATTCGGGCCGTTCAAGAAGCGAACGCGGATCCTCGTCCGGCCCGTAGTTCATCCCGAAGAGCACGACGGAGCGAACCTCGCCCCACAAGACGCGCGGATCGGCGCGGCGATCCGCCGTCTGCGCCATCCAGTCCATGGTCCCGTGATATCCGTGGTCAAGAAAATCGGCGAGGCGCTCAGGCGCCTGCGGAATGGAGTCCGGGCGCGTTACGCGGCAAACGTCGAAGCCCTTGTCACGGGCCTCGTCCTTGAGGAAGCTGGTGAGCGTTCCGCGACGCTTGTCAAATTTTTCCGCCGGGAGCGCATCGCCGGGCACGGGGCTCTCCTGTCGCTGGCGCATGATGTGACCGAAAACCGTTTCAAAGCTTTCGGCATCATGCCCTAAAAATCGAGATCGGCGTAGTGCGATACCGGGGTCACGCCGCGCACGCGCTCGGCAAGCAGCGGCCGGAAGGACGGCCGGGATTTCAGCCGCTGGTACCAGTCCTTCACGGGCGGCGCTTCCGACCAGTCGATCTCGCCGAGATAATCGAGTACGGAGATGGCAGCGGCGGCGGCAAGATCGGCATAGGACAGCCGGTCGCCGGCCAGATAGGTGCGCGAGCCGGCAAGCCAGCCCAGATATTTCAGATGCTGGCGGATGTTCGAGCGCGAGGTGCGAAGCACCTTCGAATCCGGGGCGCCGCCGCCCTGGTCCGGCGTCATCTGCAGCTTGAAGATGCGTTCGCGCACCAGCGGGCGCGTCACATCGGCTTCCATCTTCTGCAGGAACCATTCCGCCAGCCGGCGGATTTCCGCACGCTGGAACGGGTCTTCGGCGAGCAGCCGGCGGTCGCGCTTGAGGACGCCGTTGGTCTCGTCGAGATATTCGGAGATCACGGTCGCGCCACAGAGCGCCCGCATGCTGTCATCGACATAGACGGGCAGCGTTCCGGCAGGATTGAGCGTCAGGAAATCACGCCGCCTCTCCCAGGGCTGCTCTTCGGCCAGTTCCGTCTGGTAGCCGTATTCCGAGAGGATCAGCCGGACGAACCGGGAGGCGGTCGACATAGGATGGTGATAGAGAGTTGGCATTCGATACGGTTTCGTCAGTTCGATTGGGAGGAGGTTTGCCGCGGCCGTTTGGTCTGGCCACGGCGCATTTTAAAAAGCTATAGGAACTTGCTGGCGCAAACACAAGCGAATCAGCCAGCGCCCTTCGATGGTCCCAGACCTTAACCCCCAATGCTTCAGGGATACTTAATTCATGGCCGATCAGTCGATCATCAGCGCGCTTGTCCTCGGTTTTATCGAGGGCCTGACCGAATTCATTCCGGTGTCTTCGACGGCCCACGTGCTGCTTGCCGGGCATTTCCTCGGCTTCAAATCGCCCGGAAACACCTTTGCCGTGCTCATCCAGCTCGGCGCCATCCTCGCCATCCTGCTCGTCTATTTCCAGCGGCTGCTGTCGATCGCGACCGCCCTGCCCTCGAGCGTCAAGGCGCGGCGATTCGTCCTGTCGATCCTCCTCGCCTTCCTGCCCGCGGCCGTGATCGGCGCCATGGCGCATGGTTTCATCAAGAGCGTGCTGTTCGAAACACCGATGCTGATCTGCATCGTGCTGATCCTCGGCGGCATCGTTCTTTATGCGATCGACCGTTTGCCGCTGAAGCCGAAATATCGCGACGTCATGGACTATCCGCCGTCGCTCGCCCTGAAGATCGGGCTTTTCCAATGCCTGGCGATGATTCCGGGCACGTCCCGCTCGGGCGCGACCATTGCCGGCGCATTGCTGATGGGAACCGACAAGCGCTCCGCCGCCGAGTTCTCCTTCTTCCTCGCCATGCCCACCATGCTCGGCGCCTTCACGCTCGATCTGTACAAGAATCGCAACGCCCTCAACTTCGACGACGTATGGCTGATTGCCGTCGGCTTCATCGCCGCGTTCGTGGCGGCGCTGGTCGTCGTGCGCTCGCTCTTGAACTTCGTCTCCAGCCGCGGCTTCGCACCATTCGCCATCTGGCGCATCGTCATCGGCACGGCCGGCCTGATCGGCCTCTGGATGGTCGGCTGAGCGGCAATAAAAAACCGCATGCGCTTCCTTGCAGAAGTGCATGCGGTCCCCTGGCCCCCGCCATGAAACTGTGCCGCCTCGAAACGAGGCGGAAATTCTTATTCGGCGAGCTTGCCGATCGAGGCCGTGGTGCACGGGTCAACGCCGTAGGCCGGCGCACAGCTGTGATTGCTGGCAACCGTCTTCGGCGCCGCGAAGGATCCAGCCAGAACGATAAGTGCCGCGCACGCAAAGAAAATTGCGATCGACTTGCCCATGAAAAATGTGCCTCTCAAGATGATATGTCGGCGCCGGTCGCTTCGGAAATGAAGGACCCGGCGCGGCTGTTGTCTATGCGCTGGAACAGCCCTTATCAATATCGATAGATGCTGAATCGACGGTAAAGACCAATCGCTTTTTCCAGTGCGGCAGAACTGCAACGCTTTGCCTTGAGGCGGGCAAAAAGAAGCCGCCGGAGGGGACCGGCGGCGCGATTGAAACCTGTTCCTGTCAGGTCAGGGCGTGGTCAGGCGGCGCCGCCGGACCGCGTATACTGGCCCTGCGGACGGTAACGCACCATGTAGGATGGCAGGATCGCTTCGACCGAAGTCGGCTCGATGCCGAAAGCCTGCAGCGTGCGGCCTTCGGCCCGCGCACTCTCGGAAACGACATTGTCGCGCTTCAAAAGGATGACCTGATCGGGTGTGATCGGCGGCGCCACGAAGGGCACCAGCGAGGCAACGGACCCCATCAGCGAGGCCAGGCCGAACGGAAGCGGCAGCAGCGTGCGCGTGCGCCCGATGGTCTTCAGCATGATCTCGAGACAGTTCTTGAAGGTCAGGACTTCCGGCCCGCCGAGTTCGTAGATCCTGCCCTTGGCGACCTTGCCCTCGATGGCCTTCGCAACGGCTTCGGCGACATCGACGACATAGACCGGCTGGAATGCCGTCTTGCCGCCGCCGACCAGCGGCAGCACCGGCGAGAAGCGCGCCATCTCGGCGAACTTGTTGAAGAAACCGTCCTCGGGTCCGAAGATGATGGACGGGCGCAGGATGACCGCTTCGGGAACCGTCTCCAGGATCGCTTTTTCGGCCCGGCCCTTGGATTTCGCGTAGAGCGATTCGCCATTGGCATCGGCGCCGATGGCGGAAATATGGGTCAGGCTCGCACCGACACCGCGCGCCGCCTCGGCCACGGCGCGGGCGCCGAAATCCTGAACCGCGTCGAAGGTGTTGCGGCCGCTTTCAAACAGGATGCCGACGCAATTGACGACATGATCGGCGCCGTGAACCGCCGCATCGACCGAATTGCGGTAGCGCAGGTTGGCCTGCACCAGGGAAATCTGGCCGACATTGCCGAGCGGCTGCAGGAAACCGGCGAGGTCCGGACGCCGGACCGCGACGCGGATGCGGAAACCGCGTTTTGCAAGCGCACGCACGACATGACGGCCGACAAATCCGGACCCGCCGAAAACGGTAACGAGCGGGGGGAGATTGGACAAAGTCATGACGGCGGCACTCCTGATTTCAGCGTGGTCTGTGTGTGCTACATAGCCCAATCATCGGGCGACGGGAAGGCGTATCGCCAAGGCTTTTCTGCCGTTTTCCGCCGTGATGCACGCCGCCGCTCAGACGCCCTCGACGACCACCATTTCGGCACTCGCGACCTCGTGGCGGATTGCTGCCGCGATCTGATATTCGGGGGAATTGTAGCAATCGATCGCCGCCTGCAGCGACGGGAACTCGATCACCACGTTACGCGACCGGACATCGCCCTCCAGGCGCCGGAAAGCACCGCCGCGGGCGAGAAATTTGGCGCCGTATTTTTCAAACGCCGGCTTTGCGGCCGTGACATAATCCTTGTAACGCTCGGTATCGCGGACATCGACGCGCGCAATCCAGTATCCCTTGGCCATCACCGTCTCCCTATTTTCACCGCAACTCGTTGCTATTGCTTCCGTTCTTTCCGCCAATTCACTTGGCCGGTCAAGGCGGGCCGCTCTTCCTGCAGAACGGCACCGTCAAGGCCAGGCCCCGGGGTGTCAGATGATTTCATTCGGTAGAACCGCGGCCATGCTGGGTGTCACGACCGGCCTGTGCCTCTGGCTGGGCGACGCGCATCCCGCCAGCGCAAAGCCCGGCCAATGCGCACCGGACGTCTACGCCGCCGCAACGGCACCGGCAACGAGAAAGGACCCGCAGGTCGATATCCGGTGCGACTTGACGCTCAGGCCCACGGACATCGTCACCAAGCGCATCATCATCTCCGGCGGCTCCGCATCCGGCATGACACTCGATTGCCAGGGCGCGACGCTTGACGGTTCGCGCGGCACGGTCAACTTCGGCCGCCCGACGGTGCTGATCCGCTCCACGAAGGGCAAGGGAGGCGACTGGAGCGTGCCTTCCGGCGTCACCGTGCGCAACTGCAATATCAAGGGCGCATTGCGCCTCCAGGGAATGGGCACCAACGGTCAGGCAAAGGAGATGCGCCTGTCGTCCCTGAACGCCGATCACACGGCCCGCGCCCAGGCAGCGGCTCCATCCCGTATCGCGTTATCCGGGTTGACGATCGTGGCGGATGGCAGGGTTCCGCTCTATATCGGCCCCGGGGTGACCGGGGTGCGGCTTGAAAGATCCACCTTGGCCGGCAAGAGCGACGGACCGGCTCTCTATCTCGACGCGGAATCGGCGCGAAACACGATCAGCGGCAACAGGTTTGCCGTCGCAAGCAAGCGTGAGCAGATCGCCATCGACGGCTCCGCCGAAAACGTCATTACCGCAAACCGTTTCGACGATCCGGCTGGCGGCGGCATTTTTCTCTATCGCAACTGCGGCGAGGGCGGCACGATCCGACACCAGAAGCCGCAGCACAACACGATTTCGGATAACACTTTCGCCTATCGGGCGGCTTTCCGGGCCAAGCCAGCCGTCTGGCTCAACTCGCGCAATGGCGCCCGAAGCTACTGCTTCCGCGATCCCGCCCATCCCTTTGGCAGCAGCCTCAGTTCGCTCGATTTCGCCCAGTTCAACACCGTGACGGGCAATCGCCTGGTCCACGGTGCAGCGTCCCTCATTCGCAATTCCGACCCGAGCAACGTGATTGCCGGCAACAGCCGATAAACCGGAGCATGTCACGCGAAGGTGTGCAGCGATTTCGCGCAAACGACGGCAACAAAGACTTAAAGCACGACAAGCACCGTGCGCTGCCGACACACGAAGAGGCGGCTTTTGCCCCTCACCCTAGCCCTCTCCCCGCAAGCCGGGAGAGGGGACGTGCCCTGCTCAGCCGTGGAGACTGGCGAAACGGTGCCGCATGTCCCTTCTCCCCATCAAAACGGGGAGAAGGTGCCCGGCAGGGCGGATGAGGGGCCGCCGCGTCGCTCGATGACTGTCGTGCGTGGTGGACGATGGCCGCGCGCTTTCAGAGCGCCCCCGTCATCTCCTCGAGAATGGCTAGCGCTGCGGCGCGCGGATCGGCGGCCTTGACGATGGGGCGGCCGACGACGAGGTGGCTCGATCCGGCGGCAAGCGCATCGGCCGGGGTCATCACCCGCTTCTGGTCGCCCCGGTCGCTGCCGGCCGGACGGATGCCGGGCGTGACGATGGCCATGTCCGGCCCGACTATGTTGCGGACCGCAGACGCTTCCTCGGCCGAGCAGACGATGCCGCCCATGCCGGCTGCCCGCGCCTGCTCGGCACGGCGGAGCACCAGGGCTTGCGGGTCGAGCTGATAGCCGGCGTCGATGACGTCCTGGGCATCCATCGAGGTCAGCACTGTGACGCCGAGCAGGCAGAGCTCGGAGCCGCGCGCCGCCTCGACGGCGGCCCTCATCGCTTTCGGATAGGCGTGCAGCGTCAGCATCGACATGCCCATCCTGACAATGTTCTCGACGCCCTTGGCGACCGTATTGTCGATATCGAGCAGCTTCATGTCGAGAAAGATCTTCTTTCCGTCCTTCGCGAGATCGCGCGCGAACTCCAGCCCGCCGGCAAACACCAGCTGATAGCCGATCTTGTAAAACAGCACGTCGTCGCCAAGCGCTTTGACGATTGTCTCGGCTTCGCCGATGGTGGGGAGATCAAGGCCGACGATCAGCCGGTCGCGCGCGGTCACAGTCATTTTTGCCATCCTTGCCAGAGCTCAAACGGCTCCCAATCGCATGCGAGGCACGGGTCTGCAAGGGCAAATTGCCGCCGCCAGTTCGGACAATCAGCAGCGCGGCACCGGCACGTCCGCGCCGATGCGGACCTGCGGATGCGTGACGCAGATGCCGAACATCGGCAATCTCAATGCGTCTTGCGATAGACCCACAATTGCGCCGGCGGAATGTTGCGCACGACAAAATCATAATGGGAGATCTGATAGCGATCCGGCATGGCGACGACCGGCGACAGCGGGCCGTAGGAGATCTGGACGACGGGCCGGCCGACGGGAATGCGCGACAAGAGATCCTCGATCAGCGACACCCTCATATGCATCGGAAAGTTCAGAAGCGGCACGGCGGAAATGACGCTGTCGAACGTCTGCTCGCGGCGCGCACCCAGGGTCTTGTCCAGATTGAAGGCATCGCCATTGATGAAATCGACGCCGGGATAGGTCTTGACGAGGTGCTGAAAGAAATCGGTGGAGAATTCGACCGAGACCAGATTCTGCGGCTGCACGCCCTTCTGCAGGATCGCCTTGGTGATGACGCCGGTGCCGGGACCAAGCTCGAGAACGGGGAGGCCCGAATGCGGATTGACGACGCTTGCCATTCGCCGGGCGGTTATTCCGGATGTCGGCACGATCGAGCCGACCGCCTTCATATTGCTGCGCCACCCCTTGAAGAAACGAATTTCCTCGTCGAATTTCTTGCCAAGACGCTCTTTCAGCCGAAAATTCATGCGCATCTCCACCAATACGTCGGCGCCAAACAGCACGTCATGTTCTGTTCTAACGCGCGTCGTCTTCAATCGCGACGCGATTATGTGTCGCTGACTGCGACAAAAACAAGTCTTTTCGCGCCACTCTGTCCCCCTGCCAACAGCTCACTTGCCGCCACCCCGAAAATTAGCTGCGATGGTCTTGCTGCCAACAAGTGCCCGCCGGTCAGAAGTGACAAGGGCCGGAGACTGGCCCGGCCATCGCTTCAGACCCTCAAATGGCTCGCTCGTTGGCCTAAGCAGGTTCCGGAAAGGTGTCCAACGGTTTTTCGGCCAGAACCTGCGTTAAAACAAACACCTAAGCAGACCAAACGTTGGCCTGCCAACGAAAGTCTGCTTAGACGCGCATCGGCATCAGCACATAGAGCGCGTCGTCGCCTGCCAGATCGCGCACCAGCGTCGGCGAGCCGGGATCGGCAAGCATGAAGACAGCCTCGGTGCCGGAAAGCTGCGCGGTGATGTCGAGCAGGTATTTGGCGTTGAAGCCGATCTCAAGCGCATCGCTTTCGTAACCGACCGGCAGTTCCTCCGTTGCGCTTCCGGAGTCCGGATTGTTGACGGTCAGCGTCAACTGCCCGTCCGAAAGGGCGAGCTTGACGGCACGACCGCGCTCGGAGGAAATCGTCGAGACGCGGTCGACGGCCTGGGCGAAGGACTGGCAGTCGATTTTCAATTCCTTGTCGTTGTTGGCCGGAATGACGCGCTGGTAGTCCGGGAAGGTACCGTCGATCAGCTTCGAGGTCATGATGATCGAGCCGATGGTGAGCCGGATCTTGGCATCGGAAACCTCGACCGTGACCACCACATCCGGATTGTCGACCAGCTTCTGCAATTCGCTGACGGTCTTGCGCGGGATGATGATGCCCGGCATGCCTTCCGAACCGCTTGGCGCTTCCAGATCGGCGCGGGCAAGACGGTGGCCGTCGGTGGCAACAGCGCGCAGCTTGAGCTGGCCCTTGTTTTCTATGGTGTGGATATAGATGCCGTTCAGATAATAGCGGGTTTCTTCCGTCGAGATCGCGAACTGGGTGCGATCGATCAGCATCTTCAAGTCGGTGGCCTTGATGCGGAAGGAGTGCGTGAACGTTCCGGCGGTGAGGTCCGGGAAATCGGACTGCGGCAGGCACTGCAGCGAGAATTTCGAGCGGCCCGAGGCGACCGTCATCGCAGTGCCTTCGGCGTTGGTCGCCAGCAGCACTTCGGAACCGTCCGGCAGCTTGCGCACGATGTCATAGAGCAGATGCGCCGGCACCGTCGTTGCCCCCGCCTGCTCGACCTGCGCCGGCGTCGCCTCGGTGATTTCGAGGTCGAGGTCGGTCGCCTTCATTTCGAGGCTCGCACCATCGGAGCGCAGGAGCACGTTCGAGAGGATCGGAATGGTATTGCGCCGCTCGACCACGCGGTGAACGTGGTTCAGCGACTTCAGGAGATTGGACCGCTCGAGAGTAATGCGCATGAGATGCTACCGCTTTCAACCATCGCCGGGCGGGCCGCGCCTCCCGGCTTGAATTCTTGAGGTACCCGCTTGGCGGCGGGAAAGGATGTGGACGGGCAAAATGGCAGAAAAAAGCCGTGGAGCGCAAGGGTTATTGCCAACCAGAAGAGGATTGTCGGCAGGATTGTCCGCTCGTCCCCAGCATCCCGTTCGTATCCCACTCTTGCTGCCAGCCCAAGCGTCGCCCATAAAGGGGCGCTATAGCCTATGGGCCGAGGCGTCTCGCTGCTTTTCTCTTCTCCCCTGCGGGGAGAAGTGCCGAGCGTAGCCGTCCCCATCTGCTGTGGTCCTGTCCCAAAGGCGGGCGGGAAACGAGAGCGAACGAAAGAAGACATCGTGGAATATCAGGCAGAAGGCAGCAACGGAGCCGGCGAGCGGCAGAAGACCTACCGGCTGCATAATGTCACCGTGCCCGCCCGCCCGCTGGAACCGGCGCTGTATCTCGTTGCCACCCCGATCGGCAATCTCTCGGACATTACCCTGCGCGCGCTTGAAACACTGGCCGGCGCCGACGTGCTTGCCTGCGAGGACACCCGCGTCACCCGCGTGCTGCTCGACCGCTACGGCATCGTCAACCGGCCCTATGCCTATCATGAGCACAATGCCAACGAGGTCGGGCCGAAGCTGCTCGCAGCACTCGACGAGGGCAAATCCGTCGCCCTCGTCTCCGATGCCGGCACGCCGCTGGTCTCCGACCCCGGCTACCGCCTCGGCCAGATCGCCATCGAGGCCGGCCACCGCGTCGTTCCGATCCCGGGCGCGTCAGCCCCGCTCGCCGCCCTGGTCGGCTCCGGACTTCCCAACGATGCCTTCCTCTTCGCCGGCTTCCTGCCCTCCAGGGACAAGGCGCGCCGTGACCGGCTTGCGGAATTCGCAACCGTTCCCGCCACGCTGATCTTCTTCGAATCCCCGCACCGGATCGCCGCCACGATCGTTGCCGCCCATGACGTGCTCGGCGGCGAGCGCCGGGCATCCGTCTGCCGCGAACTGACCAAGACCTTCGAGGAATTCCGCCGCGGCACGCTGGCCGAGCTCAAGGCGTTCTACGGCGAGGGCGCCACCGTCAAGGGCGAGATCGTGCTCGTCATCGGCCCCCCGGATGCACCCGCGGCACCGGAAGCAGACGATGTCGATGCCATTCTCCTGAAACTGGTCAAGGACATGTCGACCGGCAAGGCGGCAACCGAGGCAGCCAGGCAGACCGGCCTCAACCGCAAGGATCTCTACGACCGTCTGCTGGAGCTGAAAGACCGGGATGAACCATGAGCCGCCCGACAGGAACCGCCTGAAGGCGCTCCGGCGCGGCTCGCTCGCCGAGTACCGCGCCGCCCTGTCACTGCTCATCAAGGGCTACCGCATCGTCGCCTTCCGCTACCGCACCAAGCTGGGCGAGATCGACATCATTGCACGCAAGGGCGATCTGATCGCCTGCGTCGAAGTCAAGGCCCGCCGGTCGCTGGACGAGTCCGTCTTTGCGGTGTCCAGTTTTTCGCAACAGCGCATCCGCGCAGCCAGCGATCTGTGGCTGGCCAGACAGCCGGATTTTGCGCGACTTTCGATCCGTTACGACATCGTTTCCGTCATGCCCTGGCGTTGGCCCGTTCATCTTCCCGATGCCTTCTGAGCGGCTGTGGCGCGGTTGTAATCGAATCGACACGAAAGCGTTATCCGCGCGTCATGAAAGGTCGATAGCCGGTTCCTCACCTTAACCCTGGTGAAAGGAACCGCATGATCAGGAAATTCACGATGACCGGCCTCGCGCTGGCCTTCTCCGCCACCTCCTCGCTCGCCGCGACCAACATCACCTGGTGGCACGGCATGGCCGGCCGCAACGGCGAAGTCATCAACGAAGTCGCCCAGAAGTTCAACGCGTCGCAGACGGCCTGCGCGCTCACCCCGGTTTCCAAGGGCACCTACGAGGAAGCGCTCGCTTCCGGCATCGCCGCCTTCCGTTCGGGCGAACAGCCGAACATCCTGCAGGTGTTCGACGCCGGTGCGGCGACGATCATCAACGCCAAGGGCGCCGTCATCCCGGCCGAAGATCTGATCACCAGGGCGGGCTACACGTTCGACCGCGACGCCTTCATCGACGGCGTGCGCTATTTCTACGCCGACAGCGACGGCAAGTTCGTCGGCATGCCGTTCAATTCCTCGGCCCCGATCATGTACATCAACGACGAGGCCCTGAAGAAGGCCGGCGTCGAGGCGCCGAAGACCTGGGAAGAATTCGAAGCCATTGCCCCGAAGCTGAAGGAAGCCGGCTTCATCCCGCTCGTCCAGTCGCAGCTCACCTGGCAGTTCACCGAGAATTTCTTCTCGCGCAACAACATCCAGTTCGCCACCAACAACAATGGCTATGACAGCGTCGTCGACACTCAGCTGAAGGTCACCGACCCGAGCCTCGTCATGATGTTCGAGAAGCTGAAGGCCTGGAAGGACGAAGGCTATTTCGGCTTCTACGGCGCCGGCTGGAACGATAACCAGAAGATGTTCGAGGAAAACAAGGCAGCGCTGTGGATCGGCTCGTCGGGCTCGTTCGGCGGCCTGCAGAAGACGGCGCAGATGCCGTTCTCGGCAGCCTTCCTGCCCTATTGGGGCTCGATCAAGGGCGCCGGCACCTCGTCCTTCATCGGGGGCGCTGCCCTGTTTGCCATGTCCGGCAAGTCGGATGAGGAAAACAAGTGCGTGGCCGACTTCTTCCAGTTCCTGACCTCGCCGGACGTGCAGAAGTTCTACCACCAGGCAACCGGCTACGTCGCCATCACCAAGGCAGCCTACGAGCTTGCCAAGGCTGAAGGCTACTACAACGAGAAGCCGGCCGCCGAAATCGGCATCAAGCAGTTGCTGCTGCCGGCCGGCGAATGGTCGAAGGGCTACCGTCTCGGCTTCTACCCGCAGATCCGCGAAATCATGGAACGCGAATACGGCCGCATCTTCTCGGGCGAAGTCTCCGTCAAGGACGCCTTCGATACGATCGAGAAGGAAGGCAACGAACTTCTCGCCCGCTTCGCCAAGACGGCTGGCTGAGTTAGAGGTTTTCCCCTCCCCCTTGTGGGGAGGGTGGCCTGAAGGGTCGGGAGGGGTTTGAGCTGAACGGCAAACTCCCCTCCCCAACCCTCCCCACAAGGGGGAGGGAGTACCCGCGAGCTTACGGCTAACTCCCTCTTCTCCCCAGCGGGGAGAAGAGGGAGGTCGGATGAGGGGGTTATCGCCGCACATTCCGAATGTGCCGCACGATACCCCCCTCTGCCCTGTCGGGCAGCCCCCTCAAGGGGGGAGATCACAAGCAGCAGCCTCTCGCCTCAACCGCAAAAGCGGTGAGGGAACGAATGATCTCCCCCCTTGAGGGGGAGATGTCACGAAGTGACAGAGGGGGGTGATGCGGCAAACGCCGAGCCGCTTCGGCCCCTCATCCGGCCTGTCGGCCACTTTCTCCCCGTGAACGGGGAGAAGGGATACGCCGCACCTTCACCCGCCTGACGAGGACGGAAGAAGGACCGCGTAACACTCGATCATCCCCTCTCCCCGCCTGCGGGGAGAGGGTTAGGGTGAGGGGCAAAACCCTCCGCACCCAAGACACTCCCCACAGGGCCAGACCCATGACGCACGCACCATCGCTCTCCCCGACGAGCCCCGCGCCCGCAAGCGCCACCGGCTTCTTCCGTCGTTTCCGCTCCACCCCCGCCGAGCCCGCCTCCGCAAAGCGCGTCCAATTCTCCTCGCCCTTTCTGCCTTATCTCTTCCTCGCGCCGCAGATGGCGATCATCTTCATCTTCTTCTATTGCCCCTCGGTGCAGGCAATCCGGTCGTCCTTCTACCTCGAGGATCCCTTCGGCTTCGGCTCCTCCTTCGTCGGGCTCGCCAACTATACCGACGTCTTAAAATCGACCGAGTATCTCGGCATCGCCCGCTTCACCGCCGTCTTCACCGCGCTCGTCACCTTCTTCTCGCTTTCGATCGGCCTGCTGCTTGCCGTCAAGGCCGATGGCGTGATCCGCGGCAATGCCGCCTACAAGACGCTGTTGATCTGGGTCTATGCGATCGCCCCGCCGGTCGCCGGCCTGATGGGCATGATGATGTTCGACCAGCATATCGGCCCGCTGGTGAAATTTGCGGGCCTGTTCGGCTGGGAGATGAAGGTCGGGCTGAACTACAACGATACCGCCTTCGCCATGATCGTCGTTTCCGTCTGGAAACAGATCCCCTACAACTTCATCTTCTTCCTCTCCGGCCTGCAGGGCATCCCCGTCTCCGTGCGCGAGGCCGCACTGATGGACTGCCGATCCGGCTTTCGCCGTTTCCGGACCGTCATCCTGCCGCTGCTTGCCCCGACCGCCTTCTTCCTTTTGATCATCAACACGACCTATGCCCTGTTCGACACCTTCGGCGTCATCGACGTGATGGTGAAGGACAAGGCCGCCAACAACCCGATCACGCTGGTCTACAAGGTCTATATGGACGGCTTCCGCGGCAACGACCTCGGCGGTTCCTCGGCCCAGTCCGTCATCCTGATGATCATCGTCTTCGTGCTCACCATCTTCCAGTTCCGCTTCATCGAGCGGCGCGTCCACTACAATTGAGCGGAGGCGGACCGATGTATCGCACCAAATTCTTCGACCACCTCATCCTGCTCTCCGGCGTCTTCATCATGGTCGGGCCGCTGCTCGTCGCCCTGATGACCTCCAGCCACGAGGCCGCCGACATCCACCGCAACGGCCTGTCGATCCTGCCGGGCGGCCATTTCATCGAGACCTACGAGACGGTGCTGACCAGGGAGGGCGGCTTTACCGGTAAGATCACCGGCTTGAGGATGATGATGAACTCGCTGATCCTCGGGCTCGGCTTTGCCGCCGGCAAGATCCTGCTGTCGATGCTGGCGGCCTATGCGCTGGTCTATTTCCGCTTCCGCTTTGCGACCGTCACCTTCTGGATGATCTTCACCACGCTGCTCCTGCCGCTCGAAGTGCGCATCCTGCCTTCTTACGAGGTGATGAACTCGCTGCACCTCACCAACACCTATACCGGCCTGATCGTGCCGCTTCTGGCGTCCGCCACCGGCACCTTCTATTTCCGCCAGTTCTTCAAGTCGATCCCTGACGAACTCCTTGAGGCCGCGCGCATCGACGGCGCCGGGCCTTTCAAGTTCTTCGTCGACGTGATCGTGCCGCTCTCGAAGACCATGATGGCGGCGATCTTCATCATCATGTTCGTCTATGGCTGGAACCAGTATCTGTGGCCGACGCTGATGACGACGGATGAAGGCTTCTTCACCCTGGTGCGCGGCATCAAGCAGATCCTGCTCGTCTGGGTCGGCTCCAACATTCCCGATTACAACGAGGCCTTTGCCTTGGCGATCCTCGCCATGCTGCCGCCGGTGATGATCGTCATGATCTTCCAGCGCTGGTTCATCAAGGGCCTGACCGAAAGCGACAAGTAGAGGATTGGCCACCATGGCAGCGATCAACATCACCAATGTTTCGAAGATCTACGCCGGCGGCGTCGAGGCGGTGAAGTCCGTCTCCATCGATATAGCCGACGGCGAGTTCATCGTGCTCGGCGGCCCGTCGGGCTGCGGCAAGTCGACGCTTTTGCGCATGGTCGCCGGGCTCGAGGCGATCTCGCAGGGGACGGTCGAAATCGGCGATCGGGTGATCAACGATGTCGAGCCGGCCGAACGCGACATCGCCATGGTGTTCCAGAACTATGCGCTCTATCCGCACATGACCGTCTACAACAATCTCGCCTATGGCCTGAAGAACCGCGGCACGCCGAAGGCGGAGATCGATGCCCGCGTGGCCGAAGCTGCCCGCATGCTGGAAATCGAGCAATATCTCACCCGCAAGCCGCGCGCGCTTTCCGGCGGCCAGCGCCAGCGCGTCGCCATGGGCCGCGCCATCGTCCGCAAGCCCGCCGCCTTCCTGTTCGACGAGCCCCTGTCCAATCTCGACGCCAAGCTGCGCGTCACGATGCGCGGCGAGATCAAGCAGCTGCAGAAGCGCCTCGGCACGACCTCGCTCTACGTCACCCACGACCAGCTCGAAGCGATGACGCTGGCCGACCGGCTGGTGGTTCTCAATGGCGGCCGGATCGAGCAGATCGGCCGTCCGCTCGACGTCTACCACACGCCCGCCTCCACCTTCGTCGCAAGCTTCATCGGCTCGCCGGCGATGAACCTTCTGCGCGCCACGCGTGAGGGCGGCCGCCTGCATTTCGGCAGTCAGGTGCTGGAAAGCGACCGCCTGTCCGCGCTGCCGACCGAGCTTACCATCGGCATCCGCGCCGAAGACCTGCGCGTCGCCCGGGCGGGCGAACAGTCGCTCGCCATGAAGGTCGATTACATCGAGGAACTGGGCGCCCAGCGGCTGGTCCACGGCAGGCTGGACGGCAAGAAACTGACGGCGGCGCTATCGCCGGAAATCGAACTTTCCGACACGATCGCCCTGACCATCGCCCCGTCACGCCTGCATTTCTTCGACGTGACGACCGGCAAGCGGCTGGCAAAAGCCCTCGATGGTCTCGGCGGCAGGCGCGAGGTTGCGAGCACGCTGGAAGCGGCGATAGGGTGAGCATATGCCGAGAGCCGGTGTTCGGCGATCGCGGCATCTATCACTTGAAGCCGTCGTGGCGCGCAGCTGAAAGCAGACGCTTGCGGCCACCTCGCGTCGCCTGTGCACCTTCGTTTCGGTCACCCGGAGTATCAGATTGAGCTTTTGCGAGCCGATGGTCTGCTCGGCAGCGATCACATCCGAAAGCCCCTTCCCCAGCGGATGTTGCCCACCACTCGCTAAAGACCGCGTCGGACCCCAAAGGCTTGCCGGCTGAACGGAAGCTCCTATTTAAGTGGTCTATATTGTCGCCTCAATGAACGCGATGAGAGGACGGGATGTCATCCATGTTGCTGGAAGATTTGTATCGTTTGATGAAGACGGGGCACGTCCAGGCCCAAGGTATTGTCGACACCATGACACAGGCCGTCGTCGTGCTGGATCAGCGCTTCTGTGTAACGACTGCGAACAACGCGTTCATCAAGGCTTTCAAGGTCGAGCGGGACGACATCCTCTCTGAAGACTTCTTCGGGCTGGGGAACGGTCAGTGGGACATTCCCGAGCTGCGGCAGCTCATATCCTCCGTCATCCCACGGTCGGCGGCCGTCATCGGCTTCGAGGTGCAACATGAGTTCCCGTCAATAGGCCAGCGTACATTTCTGGTCGACGCCCGACGCCTCGTTCACCCCGACGACAACAGCCCCAACATCCTCATCATCTTCGAAGACGTTACCGAGCGCCAGCGACACGATGCCGAAATGGATTTCATCGTCGCGGAGACGCGGCATCGGCTGAAAAACCTTTCGGCCGTCGTTCGCTCGGTCGTGAGCAACGCGAGGGCTGACAATCCGGCGGTGGCGGGCTTCAAGGAAGCGCTGCTCGGGAGGCTGGATATCACCTTCCAGGCGCAAGAGGTTGCCGCCCGTGGCGGGACCGCGTCGTTCGAAGCGCTATTGACAGAGGCGGTCAGTTCGACCGTATCGGAGCGGCTTGATTGCTCTGGACCGCCCATAGAACTCGAAAGTTCAAAGATACTTTCGGTCAGCATGATCTTCCACGAACTTGGAACGAACGCGATAAAGCACGGCGCGGCCACGGTACCCGGAGGAAGGATACGCGTTACATGGGAATTGGTAGAGACGCCGGGGAAATGCGCCCTGCTGGCGTGCCAGTGGCGAGAGGAAGGCGGGCCGGTGGTCTCCCCGCCAGAGCGCAACGGCTATGGAACTGAGCTGATCGAAGGCCTCTGCGCTCATATGGGCGGGAGCGCGGAACTTACCTATCCTCCCAGTGGTTTGACTGCGACGATTAAAATCCCCGTGTGAGGTCCTGTGAGTGATGTCTTTTACAAAGGGGCTGAAGGCCAAACCAAGGTCCTTGTCGTAGAAGACGAGTTCTTCATTGCCGATGATCTCCGGCGCAGTCTTACCGCTGCAGGGTTGCGCGTGCTTGGCCCTGTCGCTTCGAACGAGGATGCATTCGGTGTGCTGGAGCAAGAGCTGCCCGATTGTGCCGTTCTCGATGTCCATCTTGGCAGAACAAGAGTGAGCCCCGTTGCCACGAAGCTTCGGCAATTGAATATTCCTTTCGTTCTTACGACAGCAAGTCCCGCTCATGAGCTTGCTTCTGACCCGGCCCTTGCAAGCGCCATCAACCTTGGAAAGCCGACGAATTTGAACCGGCTCATCGAAACCATCCGCCAGCTGGTTACGTGATGTTTCATCGCGTGGCGTGACGGCCGGCACTGCCTCATTTCGCTCGTCGCTGCCGCCGACCTTTGCCATCGACCTCGTCTTCATCCAGGAGGTCAGCTACGACGAAGCTGCCGCGAAATGCGGATGTAAGGCACTGGACCGAGCGCTCGATTCCCACTGTTCAGTGGAACCGATCCGATGGCGGATCAAACAGCGCCTGCGCGATCTTTCCAAGCTCTGCCGGCTTCTCACAAAGCATGAAGCCAGAAAATCTCTGGGGGACGATCGAGGGATCATAAGATGTTGCAAAAACGAATGGAATGTTAAGTTCGTCCAGTCTTTCGGCGACAGGAAAGACCAGTTCTTCTCCGAGATGAATATCCAGAATTGCGGCGTCGATGACTTCGGATTCAATCAAATCGAGCGCCTCCTCGACAGTGGCCACCGGGCCAACAACGAGCGCGTTTAACTGGATCAACTTTCGGCGTGTTTCGTCCGCGAGGAAATATTCGTCTTCGACAATCAGAACCCGTTTGCCCTCGAAGAGGGGCAGGAAATTCTTGGTATCCACGATCTCTTCACCTCTGTCCGGGGACTAGGCCTACACTGTTTTAGGTGCTGCAATCAACTCGATCCCGTCCCTGGACGGGTCACTCCGCCAGGCTTGCTTTGCGCAAGCCGGCGAGGAATTTCTCGGCATCCGCGGGGTCCCGGAATGGCAGGCGGCCAATATGCTCTACCGGGGAGTATCTCGGATTGATTCCTTTGAGCTCCCGCCAAACCTCGCGGGCCTCGTCCAGTTTGCCCAGATGGCCCAAGGCCGAGGCGAGGAATGCGCGCGACAGGTCTGTGGTCGGACTGACGGCGATCCGATCCCTGAACAGGGCTGCCGCTTTTTCGTACTCGCCCATGACGAAATGGGCCGTGCCGAGAAAGTGCACGTACTGGTGCCCCAGGGCCGGATCGAGGCGCATCGCCCGTTCGGTGTACGGAATCGCCTTCGCCGGCGCTCCCGTGTAGAGGTGTACGAGGCCCGCGAGGTTGAGCGCGGGCGCGTAATTGGGGTTGAGCGACAAGGACCGATGGGCCTCATCCGCCCATCGCTCGTAATTTTTCTGACAGAAGGCAACCACAGCAGCGACGTAGTGGCTGAAAGGGTCCTTGTCATCCCTGGCGATCGCCTCGCTGGCGAAGCGCTCGGCCTGGTCGAGCGACGTCTCTGGCGTGTCGGTCCAGCGATTCTGATGATCCAGGACATACACCATGCCCAGCCCCCCGTAGGGGGCGGCGTAGTTCGGATCGAGCTCGATCGCCCGGCGGAAGCACGTGTTCGCCTGATCGAACATCTCGCGATCTTTCTTGACGCCGCGGATGAGTTCACGCCCTCTCAAGAACAGGTCATGAGCGTCCATGTCCTTGGTGCCGCTATCGATGTTGCGCGATTTTTCCGCTTCGCTGAGCGTGACCTTCAAGGCAGCCACGATCTGCTCCGTGATATCGTCCTGGACCGCGAAGATATCGGTGAGTTCGCGGTCGTAGCGCTCTGCCCAGACGTGGCCGCCGCTCGAACCGTCAATCAGCTGGGCCGTGACCCGAACCCGGTTGCCGGCCTTGCGAATGCTGCCTTCGAGAGCGAACTTGACGCCGATCTCGCGGCAAACCTGAGGGACGCTAAACGTCCGGTTCTTGTAGACGAATGCCGAATTGCGCGCGATGACGAAGAGACGGGAGACCTTGCTGAGATCAGTGATGATGTCCTCCGTGATGCCGTCACTGAAATACTCTTGATCGGCGTCACGGCTCATGTTGTTGAAGGGGAGAACTATGATCGACGGTCCCTCCGGCAATGGCCTCCCCGCCTGAGCCGTCTTCGGCGTCGGCGTGATGCCGTCCCGCAGCCAGCGCCAGACGCGCACCGGCCGGTCGATGTTTTTGACCTGCTGATTTCCCAGGTCTTCGAAGCGCGTCTCGAGCCGATCGCGCACCTGGTCATACACCGCCCCCGAAACATAGACCCCGCCCGGTTCAGCCAGCGCCTCCAGGCGGGCGGCGACATTGACACCGTCGCCATGGATGTCCTCGCCATCAATGGCGACATCGCCCAGATTGATCCCGACGCGGAATTCGATGCGTTGCTCTTCCGGCACGGCGGCATTGCGCTCAGCCATCGCCTGCTGCATCTCGGTAGCGGCGCGCACCGCCTCCACGACGCTGGCGAATTCGGCCAGCAATCCGTCTCCCATGAGCTTGACGACGCGACCATGGTGATCCGCAATCCTCGGACCAATCAGGTCAGTCCGCAGCGCCTTGAGAGCCGCGAGTGTGCCGTCCTCATCAGCCCGGATCAGACGTGAGTAGCCAACTACGTCAGCGGTCATAATGGCGGCGAGGCGGCGTTCCAAACTGATTTCCTCCCGACTGACAGAGTAGTGGATCGCCAGCCGAGAATCCATGAAAGTGTTGGGTTGGGACGTTTCAGACCCGAAGCGGCGCTTCTCGGCGAAGCGCTGCTGGCTGGCCAGGCGCGTTGCAAGTGGCCCTCCCGCGACTATTCTATATGCTTCGCCACCCTCTGTGGCAGAGAAAAACGCCCGGGAGCAAGCCCATGTGCCGAAACATTAAGCCGCTGTTCAATTTTGATCCGCCGGCGACGGATGAGGAGATTCATGATGCCGCGCTTCAGTTCGTGCGCAAGGTGAGCGGAACAACCAGACCATCGAAACGCAATGAGGCTGCATTCGAGCGTGCGGTCGTTTCGATCGCCGCCTGCGCCCGAGAGCTGCTCGATTCGCTGGAGACGTCACACCCCCCTCGCGATCGCGAGGAAGTCGCCGCAAGGGCGCGGGCGAGAACAGCCGCCCGGTTCGCGTAAGTAAGTGGTCCCGTTCGTCGCAAGCGCTTTCACTCCATATGCGATAGCCCCCCGCAAGGGGGAGATGCCCGGCAGGGCAGAGGGGGTGAAACGGCCACTGTCCATGTTTGTGCTGTCTGGACCTTTAAGACCGCAGCACTTTGAAAACGCTTCATAATTTCCTCCTTAAATCGATTCCGATTGAAGCAATCATGCCACGGCCGTCACCTGAAAGTCATCCCCGTTCATCCCCGCCCTTGGCGCCTGTGCCATACTCCTCCCGTCCCGCCATCGGATACACCGGATAGCGTTGCCGGCGAGGCGGGGCCGGTGCCCGGGTGATTTGGCGAAACGCACGCGAAATCTCCGGGGCTGCGTGAAAGGCGGTTCTCCTCCGGTCCGCAAATGGGCTGGGCGTGCCGGGCATGTCACACCACGGGCGGTTCACCCCGCCGGGCGGCTTTGCCACCCAAGGGTCAAGGGCATGCCCCACCATATTGAAAGGCCTGGCGGATAAGAGGCCGGGCCGGGGCATTGGAGGCTTCTCGCTGGAGAAGCGCAGAAGAACCTGAGAAGCGCGGCAAAAGACACCGAAACGGGGCACATCGCGTGTCACCTACTACTACTTACCTGAGGCACCCGATGTGCCCCGGCCGATCCCGCTGGCTCCTTGAGGCCGGCGAACCGAAATGATCTGAAGCACGGGCGAAAATCCGCCGCGTGAACGCCTCGCCGTGCCAAGTGCGAAGTCGGATGAAATCTGTAGGTTTCCGCAGACGCGATTTGATATAGACAGACCTGGCTTTTGCAACGACGTCCACGATCAACAGGAAACGCCCCATGGCAAAGATCACCAATGTCGCAGTCCAGATGGACCACGTCTCCAGCATCAACATCGCGGGCGACAGCACCTTCGCCATGAGCCTCGAAGCGCAGGCGCGCGGCTACAAGCTGTTCCATTATACGCCCAACCAGCTGTCGCTGCGCGACGGCAAGGTCTTCGCCACAGTGCAGCCGATGCTGCTGCGCGACGTCAAGGGCGATCACTACACGCTGGGCGAGGCCGAGCGCGTCGACCTCTCCACCATGGACGTCGTGCTCTTGCGCCAGGACCCGCCCTTCGACATGGCCTATATCACCTCGACGCACCTGCTCGAGCGTATCCACCCGAAGACGCTCGTCGTCAATGATCCCGCCTGGGTTCGCAATTCGCCGGAAAAGATCTTCGTCACCGAATTTCCCGACCTGATGCCGAAGACGCTGATCACCCGCGATCCCGCTGAAATCGCCAGCTTCCGCGCCGAAATGGGCGACATCATCCTGAAGCCCCTTTACGGCAACGGCGGTGCGGGCGTCTTCCATTCGACCCGCGACGACCGCAACCTGTCGTCGCTGCTTGAAATGTTCGGCCAGATGTTTCGCGAACCGTTCATCGCCCAGGAATACCTGCCGGCCGTGCGCAAGGGCGACAAGCGCATCATCCTGGTCGACGGCGAGCCGGTCGGCGCGATCAACCGCGTTCCGGCCGAACACGACGCGCGTTCCAACATGCATGCCGGCGGCAAGCCGGAGGCGACCGAGCTGACCACGCGGGAAAAGGAAATCTGCGCCCGCATCGGGCCTGCGCTGCGCGAGCGCGGTTTCCTGCTCGTCGGCATCGATGTGATCGGCGACGTCATGACCGAGATCAACGTCACCTCGCCTACCGGCATCCGCGAAGTGAAGAAGTTCGGCGGCGCCGATATCGCAGCACTTCTCTGGGACGCCATCGAACGAAAGCGTGCCTGACGAGAGAGCCGGCCGGATCGCCCTCGTGACCGGCCGGCGCGACCCGATGCACCTATAGGATGTTCGCGGTTGTTCCGCGCTTCGTTCGCAAAATACAACCTGTTTCAACCTCTGCGATTATCGCTGCCGAACCGTTCGATAATTGTTCTTGTTTTATTCCGCTATTCGTGCAAGATTTCCCCACACAACCGATGGAGGTTGTGGTGGCAGGGATGTGAGCCTGCCTCGCGGCAAGAGGGGCAGTCATGGTCGCGCGTGTCGGTACGGTTGCATTCCAGGGCATAGAAGGCGTGCCGGTGGACGTCCAGGTGATGGTCGCGCCCGGGAAAGTCGGCATGCAGATCGTCGGCCTTCCGGACAAGGCGGTGGCCGAGAGCCGGGAGCGCGTCCAGGCAGCACTGCATGCCTCTGGCCTGTCGCTGCCTGCCAAGAAAGTCACCGTCAACCTCGCGCCGGCGGATCTGCCGAAGGAAGGCAGCCATTTCGACCTTCCCATTGCGCTCGGCCTGATGGCAGCGCTCGGCGCCATCCCGGCAGATGCGCTCGGCGGCTATGTGGTCATCGGCGAACTCAATCTCGACGGGACGATCGCTGCCGTCGCCGGCGCGCTGCCTGCGGCGATCGGCGCCAACGGGCTCGGCAAGGGGCTGATCTGCCCTTCGGAAAGCGGGCCCGAGGCCGCCTGGGCGGGCGCCGAGATCGATATTCTTGCGCCGCGCAGCCTGATCGCGCTTGCCAATCATTTTCGCGGAACCCAGGTCTTGTCGCGGCCGGAGCCGGCGGTCCGCGCCAGTGCCGCCAACATGCCCGATCTCGCCGATATCAAGGGCCAGGAAAGCGCCAAGCGGGCGCTGGAGGTGGCTGCGGCCGGAAACCACAATCTGCTGATGGTCGGCCCGCCCGGCTCCGGCAAGTCGATGCTTGCCGCCCGCCTGCCCTCCATCCTGCCGCCGCTCTCGCCCGCCGAGCTGCTTGAAGTCTCGATGATCCATTCGATCGCCGGACAACTGCCGGGCGGCAAGCTGTCGGACCGGCGGCCCTTCCGCACGCCGCATCATTCGGCAACGATGGCCGCGATGATCGGCGGCGGACTGCGCGCCAAGCCGGGCGAGGCCTCGCTTGCCCATAACGGCGTGTTGTTCCTCGACGAGTTTCCGGAGTTCACGCCGCAGGTGCTCGATGCGCTGCGCCAGCCGCTCGAGACATCCGAATGCATCATCGCCCGCGCCAATCACCGCGTCACCTACCCGGCCGCGATCCAGCTGGTGGCGGCGATGAACCCCTGCCGCTGCGGCATGGCGGGCGAACCGGGGCATAGCTGCGTAAGGGGACCGCGGTGCGTCGCCGACTATCAGGGACGCATTTCCGGGCCTCTGATGGACCGCATCGATATCCGCATCGATGTCCCCTGCGTCACCGCCGCCGACCTGATCCGCCCGGCACCGGCCGAACCGAGTGCCGTGGTCGCAAGACGCGTCGCCCGCGCCCGCGAAATCCAGGCGGATCGCTTCATCGCCTTCGGCATGCCGGAAATCCTGTCGAACGCGCGCTGTTCAACGGCAATGATCGAAAGGATGGCCGAGCCGGATGCCGGCGGCCTGCAATTGCTGCGCGATGCAGCCGAAAAGATGAAATTTTCGGCGCGCGGCTACCATCGCGTCCTGAAGGTCGCCCGCACGCTCGCCGATCTTGACGAGAAGGCAACGGTCGGGCGTATCCATCTGGCCGAAGCGATCTCCTACCGGATCGCCGGCGAACGGCTGACGGCGGCGGCATGAGAAAGGTCTGCAAAAGACCACCCTCACGCCGAGATGAGGGCGGTCTTGATCTTCAACGCGCCGATCGTGCGATCAGCCGACGAGGTGTTCGAAGAGCACCGTCGACAGGTAGCGTTCGGCGAAGGACGGAATGATGACGACGATGTTCTTGCCTTCGTTCTCCGGACGCTGGCCAATCTTGATCGCAGCCGCCAGCGCGGCACCGGAGGAGATACCGACCGGCACGCCTTCGAGCTTGGCGACCTGGCGCGCCGTTTCCACGGCCTTTGCGCTGTTGACCGTGACGATCTCGTCATAGATTTTCGTATCCAGGATGGCGGGCGCGAAGCCGGCGCCGATGCCCTGGATCTTGTGCGGGCCGGGGGTGCCACCGGACAGGATCGGCGATTCCTCCGGCTCGACGGCGATAACCTTGATCGACGGCTTGCGGCTCTTGAGCACCTGACCGGCGCCCGTGATCGTCCCGCCGGTGCCGATGCCGGAAACCAGGATATCGACGCTGCCGTCGGTATCGTTCCAGATTTCCTCGGCCGTCGTCCTGCGGTGGATTTCCGGATTGGCCGGGTTTTCGAACTGCTGCGGGATGATCGCGTCCGGCAGGGTCGCTGCCAGCTCTTCCGCCTTGGCGATGGCGCCCTTCATGCCCTTCGGGCCTTCCGTCAGCACCAGTTCGGCGCCGAGCAGCGCCAGCATCTTGCGACGTTCGACCGACATGGTTTCCGGCATGGTGAGGATCAGCTTGTATCCCTTGGCTGCGGCGGCAAAGGCGAGCGCAATGCCGGTATTGCCAGACGTCGGCTCGACCAGCGTCGTCTTGCCGGGCGTGATCTTGCCCTGCGCTTCCAGCGATTCGATCATCGCAACGCCGATACGATCCTTGACGGAGGCGATCGGATTGAAGAACTCCAGCTTCGCCAGAAGATTGGCCTTCACCCCGGTTTCCTTCGCCAGCTTGTCGAGGCGAACGATCGGCGTATCGCCGATCGTCTCGGTGATCGAGGAATAGATGCGGCCGCGGCCGGGCTTGCGCTGCTCTGACATGGTGTTCTCCCTTTTGCCAAGTTGTGAGGGACAATAGGATCAAACCACCGCGCTTGCCAGATGGCTATTCTCCAACCGCTGGATGCCCATTGGAAAAAACTGTTGCGAAACCGTGCCTTGCCGAACGAATTTTTCAGCCAGCGCGGGTCGCGATATAGGCGGCGGTGGTTCCCAGAATACCCGCAGCGATCCGGTTCAGCGACTTCAGCGCACGCGGCTGTTTCAGAAGCAGGCGGGCACGGGATGCAAGCAGGATATAGGGGATCAGGACCGCCATCAGGACCATGAAGGTCGAGCCGACGAGAACGGCATATTCATTAGGGCCGATCGCGCGCAGATCGATCAGCGTCGGCACAAGGGCCACGTAGAACAGCATGGTCTTCGGGTTGCCGAGCGTCACCAGCAATCCGGACAGGAAGGACAGGCCGATGCTGGCGCTTTTCTTCGCCTGGATATCCCGCGGCAAAAGGCCGGCGGTCCAGAGCTTATAGGCGACATGGACGAGATAGAGCGCACCGAGGATCTTGATGACCATGAAGGCGGTGGTGAAGGTCTGGGCAACAAAGGCAAGACCAAGGATGACCGCCGTCAGATAGACCAGGTCACCGAGAACAAGGCCGAGCCCCATGAGGAAGGTCTCGCGGAAACCGGAGCCGAGCGCCCGCGCGACGATCGCCGTCATGCCCGGTCCGGGAATCGCGGCGGCAATGAAAAGCGCGCTGCAATAGGCAAGAAGGCTGGCAAGACTCATCATCGGCTCCGCGGATTGGCGAGCGGGCTATTTAGCCGTTTTTCTTGCTCAAGGCAATTTGGCTGCATTGATCGAAACCTTCGTTGCGGCTAAGGCATTGCCGAAGCATGACGAAAATTTCGTCCTTGCGCCGCCCCGAACTGGAGGCCGTCCATGCCTGGAACCGCAAGTCTTGCCGCCTTTGCCATCGTCGCACTTGGCATGGTGCTGACGCCCGGGCCAAACATGATCTATCTGATCTCCCGCGCCCTCTGTCAGGGGCGTGTGGCGGGACTGGTTTCGCTCGCCGGCGTCGGCCTTGGCTTCCTGGTCTGCATGCTCTCGGCCGCCTTCGGTATCACCGCGCTGCTTTTGGCCGTGCCCTTTGCCTATGATGCGCTGCGGTGCGCCGGCGCGCTCTATCTCCTTTATCTCGCCTGGCAGGCCCTGCGTCCCGGCGGCCGCGCGGCCTTCGAGGTGCGCAACCTGCCGGCCGACAGTCCGCGGCGTCTTTTCCTGATGGGCTTTGCTACCAGCCTGCTGAACCCGAAGATAGCGGTTCTCTATCTGTCCCTGCTGCCGCAGTTCATCGATCCCGCAAAGGGCGAGGTGTTTTCCCAATCCGTCGTGCTTGGCACGGTCCAGATCTTCACCAGCCTTTCGGTCAATGCGCTGATCGTGTTGACGGCCGGCTCCATCGCCACATTCTTCGCCGGTCGCCCGGCGTGGCTTTCCGTGCAGCGCTGGCTGATGGGCGGCGTGCTCGGCGCCCTTGCCATTCGCATGGCGATCGAAAGCCGCCGCTAAGACGGCATTCTTCATCCCAACCAAGACTTGAGCATAGCATGACAACAGCACTTCTGATCATCGACGTCCAGAACGCCATTCTTGAAGGCGAAGGCACGCCCGAACGCCAGCCGGTCATCGACGCGGCGCTGAACGAGACCGTGGGCCGCCTGCAGTCGGTCCAGGCACGCGCCCGCGCCGCCCATATCCCGGTCATCCTCGTGCAGCATGACGGCGGCCCGGGCGACCCGCTCGCCCGCTCATCGAAGGGCTGGGCCTTGCGCCACGAGATTGCGCCGGTCCTCGGCGAGACGGTGGTTCACAAGACCAGTTGCGACAGCTTCTTCCAGACCGACCTGCAGGAACAGCTGGCAAAGCGGTCCATTACCCACCTGGTCATCGGCGGCTGTCAGACGCAGTTCTGTGTCGATACGACCGCGCGCCGCGCCGTATCGCTCGGCTATGATGTAACGCTTTTGTCCGATGGGCATTCGACCGGCGACATGGGTGAACTGACCTTCCCGCAGATCATCGCCCACCACAACGCCCTGCTCCGCGGCTTCAATGCCGGCGGTCACGCGATTGAATTGCGCCGGTCCGACGAGATCACCTTCTGACGATCGAACCTATTCGAAAACCGGCCGCATGAAGCTGCGTTCGTAGCTGACGATGCAACGGGTCTTTTCGGCAAGGGCAAAGGCCGCCTGGCATTCGGCGTCCTTTGCCATGCGCTCGCGATAGTCCTCGTATGCGGCAAGGCTCGGGAAGCTGAAGAGGGCGAGCGCGATGTTGTTTGCCCCTTCATGCGGCATGAAATAGCCGTGATGCTTGCCGCCCAGCCGGTTGACCAGAGGAATCCAGAGTTTCGCGTATTCCTCGAATTCGGCGAGCTTGTACGGGTCTATCGTGTAACGCAAAGTGCAGGTGATCACGCATTTCTCCTTTGGACGGCTTCATCTGTTTGATGCCCTGAAGGCTTGGGCAATGTCCAGCCGAATGTCATGCCGGCGGCCGCGATCAGGATCGCCGCGGAGCCGAGCAGCTGCGCCGGCTGCAGCTGATGGCCAAAGGCGATGCGGTCCACGGCGAGGGCCGCGACCGGATAGATGAACGACAGCGCGCCGGTGAGATGCGTCGGCAGCTTCTGGATGGCGCCGTAGAGCAGCACATACATCAGCCCCGTATGCACCGCCCCCATGGTCAACAGCAACGCCCATTGATAGGCCTGCGTGGGCAGCCCGGAGGCGCCGGCGAAAGGTGCGAGCATCAAGAGGCCGGTGATGACCTGGATCAGCGCGATCAGATGCGGCGGCGTTCCCTTCAGCCTTTTTGCGACAAGCGCGGCCAGTGCGTAGAAAAACGCTGCCCCCAGCGCGAGAGCTATCCCCATCAGATAGTTGCTGCCGGTGAAGTCGCCTGCGGGCTTGGCTTCGACGATCGCGATCATGCCGGCAAAGGCGACGCCCAGCCAGAAAAGCTTCGTCATCGTGATCTTTTCCTTGAAGAACAGCGCGCCGATGGCCAGCAGCATGAAAGGCTGCGTGTTGTAGACCATCGTGGCAATCGAGATCGAGGCGCGGGAATAGGCGGCGAACAGCAGCAGCCAGTTGACGACGATCGCTACCCCGCCGAGAACGGCGAGCATGAACAGCCGCCGGGTCAGGATGCCGGCGCGGAAATGGCCGAGGGCGGCGCAGATGGCGACGAGCGTCAGCGCCCCGAACAGGCAGCGCCACAGCACCACATCGATCACCGGCTGACCGGACGCCAGGACGAACCAGCCGATCGTGCCCGAAATCAGCATGGCAGCCGTCATTTCGATGCTGCCGGTCTTGATATCCTTTTCCATCACGCCGCTCCTTTGAACATGTCGACAGGATAAGCGGAGAAAAGTCACCGATATATAGATTTTGGAAGGCAATCGTGCGATACTACCTAATAATGGAAGACAAATCTCGAATTTTACCTTACGGAGATTTCCATGCTCGATGAGCTCGACCGCCGCCTTCTCGACATCCTGTCGGTCAATGCGCGCATCTCTTTGAAGGAGCTGGCGCAGGAGGCGGGCCTGTCCTCGCCCAGCACGGCCGACCGGCTGCGGCGGCTGGAGGATCGCGGCGTGATCACCGGCTTCACCGTCGGCGTCAATCCGGCGGCGCTCGGCTATGCCCTGCAGGCCGTCGTGCGCGTGCGGCCGATGCCGGGCATGCTGCATATCGTCGAGAAACTGATCCAGGAGACACCGGAATTCGTCGAATGCGACAAGGTGACGGGCGACGACTGCTTCATCGCCAAGCTGCTGGTGCGTGACATGGAGCAACTCGACACGATCCTCGACAAAGTCGCCGAACGTGCCCAGACCAATACGTCGATCGTCAAGTCGACGCCGGTGAAACGCCGGCTGCCGCCGCTCCATGGCGAGAAATAGTTTCAGAACTCGGCCATCGGCGAAAGCATCACGGGCTGGCGCAGACGATCCGCAGCGTCGCCCCGGACCATCAGGCTGGTATGAGAAGGAAATGGCTCCGGCATCCCTTGCCAATCAAGCCTATCGGGCGGCAGACAGACTTCGACCCGCCTCGGGCGCTGATCGAGGGCGGCAAGAATGAAGGGGAGCGGCGGGATCGTCTTGCCGACAACGTCGAGAAGCCGAAAGCAATCCGCCTCGCCGGATTTCCACGCAACGACACTCTCCGGCTGGTCCAGATAGCTAAGCCGGATGCCGGGATCGAAGCAGCCGTTCAGCAGAAACATTTCCACCTGTGCCGCCACGGCAAAAATCGAGGAAACCGGCGTCCTTTCGCGCAACAGCCGCTTGACCAGCGCAAGGTCGCCGGCGTTGTCGAGGAAAACCGGGCGCGACGCGCCCACCGGCTTTGCAGCCACTGGTGCCGGCCCAGAAACCTGATGCTGCGGCAAGACCTTGAACCCATAGGGCTGATAGATTGCCGGCTTGTCGGTCAGCAGCAGACCGAGCTCGAAACCCTGCGCGTCGCACCAGTTGAGCGCACGCCTCATCAGCTCGCGGTAAAGTCCCCGACCCCGCCACTGAGGCCGCACCGCACCGGACTGGAAACCGGCCGCCTTCACCAGACGGGCGTCAACCCTCATCGGCATGGAAAAGGCGCTGAGATTGGCGACGCAGGTGCCGTTCTCGTCAAAATAGGCGAAGGGCATGCTGGTCGGATCGGGGCCGCCGAACCGGTCCTGAAGGCTGACATCGATGCCGAACGTATCGGAGAGCAACGCCACAAGCGCGGCGAAGGCCGCGGGATCTGCGAAATAATCCTGCCGGAAGGTCAGGCGGCCGCCGTCGGTCGTGGCTGGCACGTGGCTAGACGCCCGTCGAACCGAACCCGCCTGCCCCACGGGCTGTCTCGCTGGCATCCGATGCCTCGCGAACGGAAACCTGGGTCACCGGCGCGATCACCATCTGGGCAATGCGCATGCCGCGCTCGATGACGAAATCCTCGTCGCCGAGATTGATCAGCAGCACCTTCACCTCGCCACGATAATCGCTGTCGATCGTGCCGGGCGTATTGAGGCAGGTGATGCCGTGCTTGAAGGCAAGACCGGAGCGCGGGCGGATCTGCGCCTCGTAGCCGGCCGGGACTTCGAAGACGAATCCGGTCGGCACCAGCGCCCGCTTGCCTGGCGACAACACCAGCGGCTGATCGGCACCGACGGCGGCACGAAGGTCCACGCCGGCAGCGCCGGCAGTCTCGTAGGACGGCAGATCGATGCCTGCGCCATTCGGCAGGCGAACAAGATTCAAGGTCGGGCGGGTGCGTGCGTGCAGGGTCATGGGTTGCATTAGTTTTCCGTCTGCGTCGGCGGGTCAATTGCAAAGTCGGGCCGAAATCGGTAGATAGCCCGCAACTCACAGGAATCTAGACATATGGCCGAAAGTCTCGCCGAGGCGGTTTCCCGCCGCCGCACCTTTGCTATTATCGCACACCCGGACGCGGGCAAGACCACGCTCACCGAAAAGCTGCTGCTATTCGGCGGTGCGATCCAGCTTGCCGGTGAGGTCAAGGCGAAGAAGGATCGCATCCAGACGCGGTCCGACTGGATGAAGATCGAGCGCGAACGCGGCATCTCGGTCGTCACCTCGGTGATGACCTTCGAGTATGGCGGCAATGTCTTCAACATTCTCGATACGCCGGGCCACGAGGACTTCGCCGACGACACCTATCGCACGCTGACGGCCGTCGACGCCGCCGTGATGGTCATCGACGCCGCCAAGGGTATCGAGCCGCGGACGCTGAAGCTGTTCGAAGTCTGCCGCATGCGCGACATCCCGATCATCACCTTCGTCAACAAGATGGACCGCGAAAGCCGCGACCCCTTCGAAATTCTGGATGAGGTCGAGGAAAAGCTGGCGCTCGACTGCGCCCCCGTCACCTGGCCGATCGGCCGTTCGAAGACGTTCTGCGGCTCCTATCATCTCGCCGACAACACCGTGCGCGGAGCCGATACGCAGGAAATCCTCACCAAGGTCAACGGCCCGGAAATGGCCGCCCATCGCCTGCCGGAAAATGAGCGCGACGCCTTCATCGATGAAACCACGCTCGCGATCGAGGCCTGCAAACCGTTCAACAAGAAGGCTTTCCTCGAAGGCCATCTGACGCCGGTGTTCTTCGGCTCGGCGCTCAGGAATTTTGGCGTGCGCGACCTCATCAATGCGCTCGGAGACTTCGCCCCGCCGCCACGCGATCAGGTTGCCGACGTCCGGACTGTGCAGGCGACCGACGACAAGATGACCGCCTTCGTCTTCAAGATCCAGGCGAACATGGACCCGAACCATCGCGACCGCATCGCCTTTGCCCGCATCTGCTCCGGCAAGCTGGAACGCGGCATGAAGGCGCGTCTGTCGCGCACCGGCAAGCAGCTCGGCCTGACGGCACCACAGTTCTTCTTCGCCTCGCAGCGTCAGCTTGCGGATACCGCCTATGCGGGCGATGTGGTCGGCATTCCGAACCACGGCACCCTCAGGATCGGCGACACGCTGACCGAAGGCGAACAGCTCGTGTTCCAGGGCGTGCCGAACTTCTCGCCGGAAATCCTGCGCCGCGTGCGCCTGGAAGATGCGATGAAGGCCAAGAAGCTCAAGGAAGCACTGCAGCAGATGGCCGAGGAAGGCGTCGTGCAGCTGTTTTCCCCGGAGGACGGCTCTCCGGCCATTGTCGGCGTTGTCGGCGCGCTGCAGCTCGACGTCCTCAAGGAGCGTCTGCAGTCGGAATACGGCCTGCCGGTTTCCTTCGACGTCGCGCGCTTCTCCGTCTGCCGCTGGATTTCGGCCGATCAGCCGGCGGACCTGGATAAATTCATCACCGCCCGTCGCGGCGACATCGCCCGCGACCTCGACGGCGATCCGGTGTTCCTGGCACAGGATTCGTTTTCGCTGCGGTACGAAGCCGAACGTTTTCCGGCAATCAAGATGGTCGCCATCAAGGAATATCACGTCGCCAAGGCGGCGTGATATCGACTGCCCGCCGAGCCTTCCGTCATGAGAGGCCGCGGCTCATCAGCCACACGCCGGCAGCCACGAGGATGGCGCCGGCTACCTGCGACAGCCGCTTTCCGCTGGGCATGACTTTTTCGGCCAGCACGAAGATCGCAAGAGCGGCGATCCAGAGAATGTTCATCACCCCGCCGACGAACAGAAGCGCCATCAGCGGCCAGCAGCAGCCGACGCAATAAAGGCCGTGGCGCAACCCCATCTGGAATGCCCCCCAGGGCTCGCGGCGAAAGCCGCCCTCGCTCTGGATGAAGGCGACGGGCGCGCGGCATTTGCTGAGGCAGGCATTCTTCAGCGGCGTCCACTGATAGAGGCCGGCGAACAGCAGCAGCATGCCGCTGAACAGGCCGCTGGCGCTTTCCATCATCGGCGTCAGCAGCAGGGCGCGTTCAAGCAACCACTGCCCGAAGGTTGCGACGAGCGCAAACAGGAGCCAGGCTGCGACATAGCCGCCGCCGAAGATGCCCGTGGCGGCGAAGGGCGCGCCCTGGCTGGCGGCGTGCCGACCGACCCGCGCATAGAGCAGGATCATCGGAGCGGCCGACGGAAGCATCATGCCGACCATCATCACGGACCACATGGCAAAGACGAGGAATGCCTCGCCCGGGCGCCATGCACGCGGCGTCAGCATTGCCTCGGCCATGCCGGGCATATCCGCCATGCCGTCCATCGGTTCCATCGGCATTTCGCTCGTGGCCATGTCGGCGAGCGAAAGCAGATAGAGCCAGGCAAGCAGCGTGATCGCCGCCAGACTGAGCGCTATGATGATCCGGTCCCGCTTGAGCACTGCGTCGAGCGTGATGCCGGGCATGGACTGGCTCCTAAGCAGATTTCGGAAAAGTGTCTTGCGGTTTCCGATCTACGGCAAAACAAAGTTAATGGACGACACCGCTCTCGGTCATGTGCAGGCGGGCAAAATGGGCGTGCGAATCCTTGGTGGACAGCGTCAGCGGCCCCTTCGTCTCAGCCCAGCCGCGGCCGGCCTCGCATATATCGTATTCGAAGCCGCCTGGCAGGTTGATGCGTGCCCGGTGTTCCTCGCCGGTGACGGGATTGCGGATCGGCTCGCCGCGCGCTTCGATCCAGCCTGGAATATCGATCTTGGCCATGCGCCCATCGATGTCCAGGTCGAAATCGATCCGCGTGAAGACCGGGTCATGGACGGTATCATATGTCGTGGCAAACACGGCGAAGAAGGTGGCCCCTGGCTCGGTGTCGAGCCCGCTCATGATCCGCAGCAAGGCATCGCGCTGCGCCGGCGAGGCCCGTTCGTCGACAATCGGGACACACTCACCGTGACCTTCGTGAATGGCCCCCGGCCATGAGACGATCATGCCGATGCGCAACCCGTCGAGCCGCGTCTCCCCATGGAAACCGTCCTCGATCTCGATGACGCCGATGGCGTGGCAGTGTCCCTGGGTGGGAAGGGCGTTGAATTGGCAGGGGCAACCATAGGCGCAGTTGCAATGTATGAATTCACGTCCCTGAAGCTTCCATTTGACGCTGGTCATTCCATCCTCCATTGAACGGGGAATGCGTAGGCCGTAGGAATTTCATCTGTCGCTAATTAAATACCCGCGCCTCCGGGTTGTCCAGTAAGCTGCGCGGTCGTCAAGGCAGGAAAGGCGAAGCATCTGCGCTCCGCCTCCGGCAAACCTGGGTACACGGCGCCTCGCCTTACCGGCGGTCCGTCAGCGTGAGATCGCCGTTTTCATCGACCGAAACCTCGATGCCGATGTAGCCGGGGATTTTCGGATGCGAGGTCTCGAGGGGATGCGTATGCGTTGCGGTGATGACCATCACGTCCGCACCCGCCGATTCGCCCGCGATGACTCCGGCCGCGACATCCTCGAAGACCAGACAATCCCTGGCATCGAAGCCGACGCGTTCTGCTCCGAGCAGGTAGCATTCCGGGCTCGGCTTGCCGCGCGAGACGTCCTCGGCGATGACGATGTACTTTGGTTGCGGCAGGCCGGCGGCGGCGATGCGGACCTTGGCAAGTTCGCGCGGTGAGGAGGTGACGATCGCCCAGCGCTCCGGCGGCAGGCTTTTCAGGAACTCGATCGCGCCCGGAAGCGGTCTGACGCCCTCGACGTCCTCGATCTCGCCTTGGCAGATGATCGCCGCTTCCGCCTCCGGATCGACCCCGGGCAGGCCCAATTGGCGAATGGTGTCGACGCCGCGCTTGCCGTGCATGGTCGGCAGGAAGGTCGCGACATCGAGGCCGTGGCCTTCGGCCCACCTGCCCCAGACGCGCTCCGCCGCTTCGATGGACGTCAAGAGCGTTCCATCCATGTCGAACAGGAAGGCGGAATATTTCTTGCCGAACACCGGCGACGCGGAAGACAAGGGGCGGACTCCTTATGTGATCTGGCTGCCCGCCTCTTTGCGAGCGAACCCGTTCGATACGGGGATTCCAGCGGCAGATCAAACCGATATCGGCGTCGCAACACCAGCTTGCAACTTTTCTTACGTCATTGGGCGAAGAAGGCGAGCCGCAATCCCTATCACCCCGAAGGCTGGAACCGATTGGTCTCATCGCCTGCGCGCCTCAATCCCGCTCGCGCCCCGGCAGGGCATCGCGCTCACCGAACCAGTTCGCCGCCGAAGAACACCAGATCTGATGCCTGGGTGCAAGTTCGCGCCGCTGGCGGATGTTGCCCCAGCGGATGCCAATCTCCTCGGCGTCCTCGTCCGTGCCCGTCGTATAGATCGGCGAGCCGCAATTGCCGCAGAACATCTGGAAGCGCGTCCGGCCGCTATCGGCAATCTTGACGTAGGTCTTCGGCTCGCCCGCCGTGATGCGGAAATTGTCTTTCGGCACGGAGACCGTGACGCGATAGACGGAGCCGGTCAGATGCTGGCAGTCCGTGCAGTGGCAGATGCAGACCTCGTCGGGATCGATCTCGGCCTCAAACCTGATCGCGCCGCAATGGCAGTTTCCGTCGATATGCATGTCCGGTCCTCCGTGTTCAGGAGGAACCTAGCGCATCAGACGCCCGTGAACAGCCAGGCATGCTCCTTGGCGTTGTTGAATTTCCAGATGCGCGACGGGCCGGCCATGACGTTGAGGTAATAGAGATCATAGCCGTGGATTGCCGCGACGGGATGATAGCCTTTCGGCACCAGCGTTACGTCGCCATCCTCGACGGCCATCGTTTCGTCCAGCGAGCGATCGTCGGTATAGACGCGCTGCATGGCGAAACCCTGAGCCGGATTCAGGCGGTGATAGTAGGTTTCCTCGAGGAGGCTTTCGGCCGGCAGGTTGTCCTCGTCATGCTTGTGCGGCGGATAGGACGAGGTGTGGCCGCCGGGCGTGATGACCTCGACGACGAGCAGCGAATGGGCCGCATTGTCGTCTTCGGGCATGATGTTGGTGACATAGCGCGTATTGGTCGCCTTGCCGCGCGTCATCTGCGGATGCGTGCCCGGACGAATCACCTTCGTCTTGTAGTCGCCTCCACCCGGCGCCGAGCAGACAGCCAGATCGAGCGCCGTCGTCGCCGTCGCCTGCCACCGGCTACCCTCCGGTACGTAGACCGCATAGGGCTGCCCCTCGAACGGCGTCATGCGCTCGCCGAGTTCGCCGAAATCCTGGCCATCGACGGAGATTCTCGCCTTGCCGGCGACGAGCACGAGGCAAGTTTCCCTGTCTGCGCTTTCGCCAGTTGCCACCTCGCCCGCCTTCAGCCGGTTGAGCCCGAAGCCGACATAGGTCCAGCCGGCGGATTCAGGCGTGATGTCGTGGACGAGGCCGGAGGTACCTTTCGGCTTGACGAGAAGATTTGGCATGAGCTTGGTCCTTTTATCGAACATCCACGTGTTTGCGGGCCTCGCCTTGGGCGCCCGCCGACATCAACCCTTGGGGAAGCCTTCCGTTTCCACTGTATAGCCCGCAGCGGTCATGACGCGCATCAGTTCGGCATAGCCGATCTCCGCCATCTTCTGCGGCGGGGCTTTCCGCGGATCCTGCTCGGCCTCGACCACGAACCAGCCTTCATAGCCATAGTCGGCAAAACGCTTGACGATGGCGCCGAAATCGAGCGAGCCGTCGCCCGGCACGGTAAAGGCTCCGAGCGCCACGGCGTCAAGGAAGGATTGCTTGCTGCGATCCAGGCCGTCGACGACCGCCTGGCGAATGTCCTTCACATGCACATGGTTGATGCGCGCATGGTGATTGTCGATGGCACGCAGCACGTCACCGCCGGCAAAAGCCAGATGGCCGGCATCCAGCAGCAGCGGAATGCCTTCGCCCGAATTCTTCATGAAAGCGTCGAGCTCCGGCTCGGTCTCGACGACGGCTGCCATGTGGTGATGGTAGGAAAGGGGCATGCCCTGTTCGGCGCACCATTCGCCGAATGCCGTGACCCGGCGGGCATAGGCCTTCATCTCGTCATCGCCAAGGCGCGGCTTGGTGGCGAGCGGCCTGGAGCGGTCGCCCTGGATCGAACGGCCGACTTCCCCATAGACGATGCAGGGGGCATTGACGGCCTTGAACAGTTCGATCATCGGCGCAATGCGGTCCTTGTTGACCGACAAATCCTCATCGACCAGCGTGCCGGAGAACCAGCCGCCGCAGAGCGTCACGTCGGCGGCGCGCAGGATCGGCAGCATTTCGTCCGGATTGTTGGGAAAGCGGCGACCCTGTTCCATGCCGGTGAAACCCGCGCTGCGCGACTGGCGCAGGCATTCTTCGAGCGATACGTCATCGCTGAGTTCGGGAAGGTCGTCGTTCCACCAAGCGATGGGCGACATGCCGAGTTTGGCTTTCATGAAAATTCTCCTTGGAGGAAGGCGATCGGCCTTCCTTGTGATCCAGTGTTCCCGTCATCCTCTGGCTTGACGCGAGGATCCATATTCGTCGGCCGCGCCTCACGGTTAGATCCTCGGGTCACGCTCGAGGATGACGGAGTTTGTGATTGCTGCCTCAACCGATGCGCTGGGTGGCGAGCGCCTTTTCATAGCCCCGCCGGGCTTCGTTGACGCTGGAGCGTTCGGAGACTTCCGGGACCGCCACATCCCACCAATGGCCACCTTCGTCCGTCGTGATCAGCGGATCGGTATCGATGACGATAACCGTGGTGCGGTCTTCGCCGGCAGTTTCCTTCAGCGCGATTTCCAGCTCGGCGATCGAGGCCACTTTGCGGGTTACCGCGCCCATGGCCGCGGCGTGGGCTGCGAAATCGATGGCCGGCAGCGCGACATGGTGGGTGTCCCGCAGCAGATTGTTGAAGTTCGCGCCACCGGTCGCCATCTGCAGCCGGTTGATGCAGCCGTAGCCGGCATTGTCGAGCAGCACTATGGTGATCTTGGCGCCGAGCATGATCGACGAGGCGATCTCCGAATTCAGCATCATGTAGCTGCCGTCGCCGACCATGACGATCACGTCGCTGCCGGGCTTTGCAAGCTTGACGCCGACGCCCCCGGCGACCTCATAGCCCATGGTCGAGAAGCCGTATTCCATATGATAGCTGCCCGGTTGATCCGCCTGCCAGAGCTTGTGCAGTTCGCCCGGCAGACCGCCGGCGGCGCAGACCAGCGTGGTATTCTCCGTACGGGTGCGCTGGACGGCGCCGATCACCTGCGCGTCAGACGGCAGCGCGGCGTTGGTGGTCGCGGTCGCCTTCTGTGCCGCCTTCAGCCATTCGGCCTTGCCGGAGGTTGCCTTCTTCGTCCAGGCCTCGTCCGTCCTGTGCGAACCAAGTCCGGCGCTCAGCGCCTCCAAGCCGACTCTGGCGTCACACACCAGCGGCAGGCCCTCGTGCTTGGCGGCGTCGAATGCCTGCACGTTGAGCCCGATGATCTTCAGATCGTCATTCTTGAACAGCGCCCAGGATCCGGTGGTGAAATCCTGGAGACGCGAACCGACCGCGACAACGACATCGGCCTCTTCGACGAGTTGATTGGAGGCCGAAGTGCCGGTGACGCCAACCGAGCCCATATTGAGCGGATGGCTGTGCGGCAGCGACGACTTGCCGGCCTGGGTTTCAACAACCGGAATGCCGTGGCGCTCGGCAAAGGCGGCAAGCGTCTTGCTGGCCTCGGAGTAGAGCACGCCGCCACCGGCGATGATGACCGGCTTCTGCGCACCCTTGAGCGTTGTGATGGCATGGGCCAGTTCATCGGCGTCGGGGTGGAGGCGGCGGGTGGTCCAGACTTTCTCGTCGAAGAAATTCTCTGGATAGTCATAGGCTTGCGCCTGCACATCCTGGCAGAGCGACAGGGTCACCGGGCCGCAATCGGCAGGGTCGGTCAGCACCTGCATGGCGCGGCGCAGCGCCGGAATGATCTGCTCCGGACGGGTGATGCGGTCGAAATAGCGCGAGACCGGACGGAAGCAGTCATTGGCGGTCATCGCGCCGTCGCCGAAATCCTCGATCTGCTGCAGCACCGGATCCGGGCGGCGATTGGCAAAGACATCACCGGGAAGGAGAAGAACGGGCAGGCGGTTGACATGCGCAAGCGCCGCCGACGTCACCATGTTCAGCGCGCCGGGGCCGATCGATGTCGTGCAGGCCATGAAGCGGCGGCGAAAGCTTGCCTTAGCAAAGGCGATAGCGGCATTCGCCATCCCCTGCTCGTTCTGAGCGCGATAGGTCGGCAGCGTCTCCTTGACGCCGTACAGCGCCTCGCCGACACCGGCGACATTGCCGTGACCGAAAATGGCAAAGACGCCGCCGAAGATCGGCAGTTTCTCGCCATCGATCACCGTCATCTGCCGCGTCAGGAACCGCGCCACGGCTTGCGCCATGGTCAGGCGGACGGTCTTCTGGCTCATCGTTTCCTCCTCGAACGAGGACATTGCCTCGCTTATTGATGTCTTTCGGACTAGCGCCCGCTCTGCAGCCTCAGGCCGCCTTGGTTTCAGCAAGACCGAGCCAGAGATCGACCAAGGCCCCGAACTTGCCCGCCATGTCGGCGATCGCCTGCTCGTCGGTCATTTCGCCGGCGAGCCAGGCCTTGCTGGCATCGGCGAAGATCGTGCGGCCGACGGCGAAGCCCTTGACGGTCTTGGACGTGCGGGCGGCGGCAAAACCTTCCTTGAGCACGTCATACGGTGCCTCCAGGCCAAGCAGGACGACACCGCGGCAGAGCGGATCGCGCTGTTCGATGACGGCATCAATGGCGGCCCAGGCCGTGCGGCTTGCCTGCGGCTCCAGCTTCCACCAGTCGGGCTTCAGGCCGGCATCATAAAGCTCATTGAGGGCGCGCGGAATGGTCTGGTCGTCGAGCGCACCGTGCTTGCCGGCGATGATCTCGATCAGGATTTCGCGACCGACTTTCCGTGCGGCTTCGAAGGCGCAGCGCAGCTTGGCAATCTGGGCGGCCTTCATCTCTGCCGGATCGTCCGGGTGATAGAAGCTCAAGACCTTGATGCAGTGATCGACCGGCCAGTCGATGAGCCGGCTACCGAGATCCTGGCTGAACTCGAACTGCAGCGGCCGCGAACCCGGAAGCTCGATCGGCTTGGCGATCCAGAAGTCCTTGTTCCTGGCGGCGGCAAACAGGGCCTCGCGGCCATATTTGTCGTCGATGAGCATGCCGAAGCCGGGGCGGCCGTTGGCGATACGCTCGGCTGCCTTGACGGCCAGCACCTTGAAGGCCGGAATCCGGGCCAAAAGGTCGGGATTGCCGCCGGCCAGATCCTCCAGCTGGCTGCGATGATCGATGGCGAGCGCCATCAGCTGCGGGATGTCGCGGCGACGGGTCGTTGCCCAATGGACGTGGTTGATCGCCTCGTCCTTGCGCAATGCCTTTTCCTTGCTGCCGTTTTCGAGGAAGAACTGCAACTCGGTCCAGGTCGGGATTTCCGGGGCGCAAAGCAATCGCGAGACGGCAAAGGCGCCGCAGGCATTGGCCCAGGTGGCGGATGTGGCGTGCGGCTCGCCGGTCAGCCAGCCGCGCAGGAAGCCGGACATGAAGGCGTCGCCGGCACCGAGAACGTTGTAGACCTCGATCGGGAAGCCCTTGCCGACAATGCCGTCTTCGAGATTGTCCGAAATCGGGCCGTCATAGACGATGCAGCCCATCGGTCCGCGCTTCAGGACGATCGTCGCCGTGGAATTGGCCCGGATCGTCTTCAGCGCTGCAAGCAGGTCGCTGTCACCGGAGGCGATCAGCACTTCCTCCTCGGTGCCGACGATCAGGTCGCAATCGGCCAGAACCGTCTTCAGATGCGCCGAGACCTTTTCCGAGGCGATATAGCGGTTGTCGCCCGCATCATGGCCTGCAAGGCCCCAGAGGTTCGGGCGATAATCGATATCGAAGACGACCTTGGCGCCGCTTTCCTTGGCGATGCGGATCGCCTTGCGCTGCGCGGCATCGGTGTGCGGCTTGGAGAAATGCGTGCCGGTAACCAGGATGGCACGGGCCGAGCGGATGAAATCTTCCGAGACATCATCCTCGCACAAGGCATTGTCGGCGCAATTGTCGCGGTAGAACAAGAGCGGGAAGGAATGGTCGCTTTCGACGGAAAGAATGGCAAGCGCGGTCAGCCGTTCGGGATCGGTCACGACGCCCCTGGTTTCGACGCCTTCGCGCTCAAGCTGCTCGCGGATGAAGCGGCCCATCTGCTCCTTGCCGACGCGCGTCAAGAGCGCCGATTTCAGGCCAAGACGCGCCGTTCCGACCGATATGTTGGTGGGGCAGCCGCCGACGGATTTGGCGAAACTGGCCACGTCCTCAAGCCGCGTGCCAATCTGCTGGCCGTATAGATCGACCGAGGCCCGGCCGATGGTGATGAGGTCGAGCGGCTTGTCTGCCTGCGTCCTGTTGGTCTGGCTCACTGCTTCCTCCCGGCGGGGCGCTGGCGTCGCGCCGACATTCCTATTGTCACTTGGATGATGACTTTATGAAACATAAATTCTGGAGGTTAGTCAATATGGAATTTTCATTCTATTCATACTCCCGGGCATTCCGCCGCCGCTTCTCGGCAACCGCCACCGTCAGCGCCATGGCAAAGGCCATGCTGGCCGAAAGCGAACGGAACCCGGCATGGTCGGCCTCCACCAGTTCGAACCAGACCCTGGAGGATTCCGCCAGCGGCGAAAACGCAGAGTCGGTCAGCGAGACGACCGGAACCTTGCGGCTGGCAAGCAATTTTGCCTGATTGACGCTTTCCGACGCATAAGGCGAGAAACTGACGGCAAAGGCGGCATCCTTCGGCCCGGCCATCGCCAGAATATCGTCATCGATGCCGGCCGCCGTGCCGACCATCTGATACCTGACCCTCAGCTTGCCGAACGCATAGGCCATGTAGCCGGAGATCGGATAGGAGCGGCGCTTGGCGACCAGATAGATCGTTTCGGCACCGGCTAGGATATTGACGGCGCGCTCGAAAGCCTCCGGCTCGACGGAGCTGGCAATATTGTCGAGCGATCGATGGGCAGCGGCGACGAAGCCGTTGAAGATCGAGCCGCTTTCGAGCTTGCTGTGATCGTTGCCGCTCAACGCCCGCAACCGCTCGTCATAACCCGGCGTCCGTTCACGCAGCCTCGCACGGAAAATCAGCTGCAGGCTGGAGAAGCCCTCGAAGCCGAAATGCTGGGCGAAGCGAACGAGCGTCGAGGGCTGGACATCGGCCGCTGTGGCGATACTCGCCGCCGTGCCGAAGGCGATCTCGTCCGGATGGTCCAGCGCATAGGCAGCGACCTGGCGCAGCCGTTTGGGCAGCTGCGCCTTGCGTTCGAGGATCGTCGCCTTCAGGCTGTCGAAATCCTGCGGAATCTCGATGCTGTTATCCGTTTCGGCCATATGGTCGGGGTCGCTTTCCTGCGCACGCGTTGTTTTCGACACCTTACGCAAAGAATGAGATTGAGAATAGAATATTTATTCCGTCCAGTCGATTTTTCCTGCAACGATCAACCGTTTGCGATCTGCACCCACGTGTTGGTCTTTGCCGACTGATAAGCCGCAGAGACGACCTTCTGGACCTCGAAACCTTCGCGGAAATCGGTTCCCGGCCGGCTGCCGGTTGCAATGGCCTGCAGGAACTCATTGGCCTCGATGGCCTTCAGGTCGTTAAAGCCGATCTGGTGGCCGGGGGCGACGCAGAAAGCGCCGTAGGGCGGATGCTCGGGGCCGGCCCAGATGGTGCGGTAGCCGCGGCTGCGGATGTCGTCGCCGGCGAACCAGACCTTGAGTTCGTTCAGACGCTCCTGCGTGAAGACGATGCTGCCCTTCGTTCCGTAGATTTCGAAATCATGCTGCATCTTGCGGCCCGTGGCGCTCCAGTTGGCCTCGAAGCTGCCGGTCGCTCCACTCTCGAAGCGCACGAAGGCGCGGGTGATGTCGTCCACCTCGACGGCGCGCATTTCGCTCGAACCGCGGCTAACGGGACGTGCGGGCACCTGAATGATCGTTTCGGCCAGCACCGAGGAGATGGGGCCGACGAGATGGCGAAGCGACGCGATAATGTGGCTGCCGATGTCCGCAAGCGCTCCGCCGCCGCTCTTCGGATCAAGCCGCCAACTCCAGGGCGCGGACGCGTCCATCATGAAGTCCTCGGCATGGATGCCGCGCACCGAGCGGATTTCGCCGATCTCCCCGCTTTCGATCAGGTCCTTGGCAAGGAAGATCATCGGATTCTTCAGATAGTTGAATCCGACCTGCGTGACGACGCCGGCCTTTTCCGCCGCGGCGACCATTTCCGCGCATTCGGCAACGGTCGGCGCCAGCGGCTTTTCGCAGTAGACATGCTTGCCGTGGGCGATGGCGGCCAGCGCCATCTCCCCGTGCAGCAGATTGGGGGTGGTGATGTCGATGATGTCGATGTCGGGATCCGTCAGCAGTTCTCGCCAGTCCGCGGTCGCCTTGCGGAAGCCGAGGCTGCGGCGGGCCTTTTCCGCGCCATCGAGCGAGATGTCGGCGACCGAAACCAGGTCAAGCTCGAACGGCAGGTCGAACACCCTCGCCGCGATCGTGAAGCCCAGCGCATGCGCCTTGCCCATGAAACCCGTGCCAATCAGGCCGACGCCGATCCTGCGTTTGCCACCCATATGTCAATTCCTCCCGGCACCGCGTTGCGCATCGCCGTCAGATGAAATGATTTTTGCATTGCATGTCAATATGGAATGTTTGTTCGAATACGATCAGAGCCGTTCCGGCGGGAACAGAAACAACGGGGGAAAAACCGGTAAATTGTCCGGGAAGATGTGGAAATGATCCCGTTCGTTAACGCATTTTTACCATGTTCGGCCGGATGATCGACGGCGTCGTGGTTAACGAACCATCAAAGCGGGCCATCCCCGCGATCTGGAGTATCCTGCATGTGCCGCTGGGCAGCCTATCGCGGAGAGCCGCTTTATCTTGAAGAACTCGTATCGTCCCCGGCCCACTCGCTGATCGAGCAATCGCACTGCGCTACCCGCGCCAAGACGGCGACCAACGGCGACGGCTTCGGCATCGCCTGGTATGGTGATCATCCCGAGCCTGGTCGCTACCGCGATATTCTGCCCGCCTGGTCCGACTGCAACCTGAAAAGCATCGCCCGGCAGATTCGCTCGCCGCTGTTCCTCGCCCATGTGCGGGCCGCGACCGGCGGCGGCACGCGGCGCGACAATTGCCATCCTTTCGTGCATGGTCGCTGGTCCTTCATGCACAATGGCCAGATCGGCGATTTCGAGCATCTGCGCCGGCCGATGGAGGCCATGCTCGACAACGATCTCTACTCCGCCCGCACCGGCTCCACCGACAGCGAGCTTCTCTTCCTCCTGGCGTTGCAGTTCGGTCTCGATAGCGATCCGCTCGGTGCCATCGCCGAGACGCTGGCCTTCGTCGAGCGCCTGGCCGAGCATCTCGAGCGCAAGATCCTCGTCCGCTTCACCGCGGCCCTTTCCGATGGCCATGATCTCTATGCCGTGCGCTACGCCTCCGACTGGAAGGCGCCGACGCTTTACGCCGCCCCGATGGGGCCGAGCGGCGGCTATTGCCTCGTGTCCGAGCCGCTCAACGACGATGACAACGCCTGGGTGGAAATTCCCGACGGCACGGCGGTCGTCGTTGGCGAAAACGGTGTCGACGTACGCCTGTTCGGCACGCAGGATGCCGCGCCGAGCGCGGAACGGATCGGCCGGGTTGCGTCAGGAAAAATGTGAGGCGATCAGCCGGCCGAGCCTTTCGGCGACCGCCTGCTTGTCCATGTCCGGCCAGTCCTCGTCGCCGGTCTTGCCGATGACCTTCACGGTGTTGCGGTCACCGCCCATGATGCCGGTGTGAGGCGAAACGTCATTGGCGAGGATGTAGTCGGCGCCTTTTCGCTCGAGCTTGGAGCGGCCGTTCTCGGCAACATTCTGCGTTTCAGCGGCAAAGCCGACGACCAGTTTCGGGCGTTTGGCATGGTGTCCGACGGTCTTCAGGATATCCGGGTTTTCGGTGAGCTGCAGCGGCGGCGGCGCTTCGCCGGGCCTTTTCTTGATCTTGTTGCCCGCCGCACTCGCGACGCGCCAGTCGGCGACGGCGGCGACCATCACCGCAATGTCGGCGGGCAGCGCTGCGATCACGGCGTCGCGCATTTCTTCCGCCCGTTCCACATGGATGACCGACACGCCCTTCGGATCGGCGATCGTCACCGGGCCGGAGACCAGCGTCACATCGGCACCGAGCCGGGCAAGTTCCGCGGCAATCGCGTGCCCCTGCTTTCCCGAGGAGCGGTTGGCGATGTAGCGCACCGGGTCGATCGGCTCATGTGTCGGGCCGGAGGTGACGATGGCCTTGCGGCCCGCCAGCGGCTTCGGGCCGGCGGCGAGCAACGCTTCGGCGGCGGCCACGATCTCCAGCGGTTCGGCCATGCGGCCCTCGCCCTTTTCGCCGCTTTCGGCCATTTCGCCGGACGACGGGCCAATGAAGCCAATGCCGTCCGCAACAAGTGTCGCATGGTTGCGGCGGGTGGCCGGATGCGACCACATCTTCGGGTTCATGGCGGGGGCAACAAGCACCGGCCGGTCCGTTGCCAGAAGAATGGTGGAGGCGAGATCGTCGGCAAGGCCGTGCGCCATCTTGGCCATCAGATCGGCGGTGGCGGGCGCGATCAGGACGAGATCACAATCGCGGGCAAGCCGGATATGGCCGACATCCTGCTCGTCCTCGCGCGAAAACAGATCGACAAACACCTTGTCGGCGGCAAGCGCGCCCACCGCAAGCGGCGTCACGAAGGCCTGCGCACCGGCCGTCATCACCGGGCGGACCGCAGCGCCGCGCTCGCGCAGGCGGCGGATGAGATCGAGGCTCTTATACGCCGCGATACCGCCGGAGATGATGAGCAGGATGCGTTTTCCCTGAAGCGTCATGACGATCCGTCTTTTTCTGCCTTGTCATCAAGGACCGTAGCCGAGAGGCATGCCCGGCGCAATCGGCCGTGACCGGCCCCGCCGATCAGTGGCCGTGATGCGCACACTGGCCGTGGTCGGCAAGCACCTCGATCACCCGGCACTGATCGACACGCCCATGGACGCAACCTTCCACCATCATTTCCAGTTCCGCCTTCAACGCAGTCAGGCTGCGGATGCGCTGCTCGACTTCCACAAGGCGCGCCTTGGCGATGGCATCGGCGGAGGCACATGGCTGCAAGGGGTTGTCCTGCAGGCTCAGAAGCGTGCGGATCGCCTCGACCTCGAAGCCGAGTTCTCGCGCATGGCGGATGAAGATGAGGCGCTTGAGATCGGATGGCTCATAGGAACGCTGGTTGCCGTCGCTGCGGCTGGGCGCACGAAGCAGGCCAATGCCTTCGTAGTAGCGGATCGTCGGCACCTTGACGCCACTCTGGCGGGCCGCCTCGCCGATGGTGATCTTTTTCATGATTTTCCTCTTGCACCTCTAGTCGCTAGAGGATGTAGGGAAGATGCCACGGTTTGACAAGCAAGCAAGCAGGAAGCGGATCATGGCAGAGGCGACACAGACACGGTACCGGATTGAGGGCATGGACTGCGCCAGCTGCGCGGCCAAGATCGACACCGCCGTCAGGCGTATGCCGGGCGTCGAGGACGTATCCGTGTCGGTGACCGCAGGCACGATGACCGTGCGGCATAACGGGGAGAGCGACCTGTCGGCCATCGCGAGGAAGGTGAAGGGTCTCGGCTATTCGGCGTCGCAACTCGCGGGAAAGCAGGCGGCACCGGCCCTGGAGCCGGAGGCTGCGTGCTGCGGACATGATCATCACACGCACGACCATCGCGTAGATCATCATCGCCATGCCGACCCGGCGAACCACACCCATTCTGCCCACGGCCACGGAGGCCATCAGCATATCGCGTCGGGCGAAGGCGGCGCTTCACAGAGAGCGCTTCACCATGATGGTTCGGCGACCAGTGCCTGGTGGTCGAGCAGGAAGGGCAAGCTGACGATCGTCTCCGGCGCGGCGCTCGTCGCCGCCTATGGGATCGGCCATCTCGTTCCGTCGATCGCACCTTACGCATTTGTCGTTGCGCTGCTGGTCGGGCTCGTGCCTATCGCCCGGCGCGCCATCATGGCTGCCATGGCCGGCACGCCTTTTTCCATCGAGATGCTGATGACGATTGCCGCCGTTGGCGCAGTCATCATCGATGCCGGTGAAGAGGCGGCGGCCGTCGTGTTCCTCTTCCTGGTCGGCGAATTGCTGGAAGGGGTAGCGGCCGGCAAGGCGCGCCAGAGCATCCAGTCTTTGGCGGCGCTGGTGCCCAAGGAGGCGCTGCTCGAAGAGAACGGGCAGACGCGTGCGGTCGCGGCCGAAAGCCTTGCGGTTGGCGCGACCATCCTCGTTCGTCCGGGCGACCGCATCTCCGCCGACGGGGTCATCCTTTCGGGCGACAGCGCCATCGACGAGGCGCCGGTGACTGGCGAAAGCACGCCGGTGCGCAAGGGCGTCGACGACAATGTTTTCGCCGGCACGATCAACGGCGATGCCGCCTTGCGCGTCCGGGTCACGGCGGCGGCTGCCGACAACACCATTGCCCGCGTCGTCAAGCTGGTCGAGGAGGCGCAGGAATCCAAGGCGCCGACGGAGCGCTTCATCGACCGTTTCTCCCGCTACTATACGCCAGGCGTCGTGGTGGTTGGCGCCCTGGTCGCAATCATCCCGCCGCTGCTGCTTGGCGGTGCCTGGGGCGAATGGGTCTACAAGGGACTTGCAATCCTGCTCATCGGCTGCCCCTGCGCGCTGGTCATCTCGACGCCGGCGGCGATCGCCGCATCGCTTTCCGCCGGTGCACGGCGCGGCCTGCTGATGAAGGGCGGCGCCGTGCTGGAGGCGCTGGGCACGGTCAATGCGGTAGCGCTCGACAAGACCGGGACGCTGACGGAAGGTAAGCCGAAGGTGACCGATATCATCGGCTTTGGCCATTCGCAAACCGATGTCCTCACCTATGCGGCGGCGCTGGAGACCGGCTCGAACCATCCGCTCGCCAGGGCGATCCTTAGCGGGGCGGCCGCGGACAAACTGCCGATTCCCGCGGCATCCGACGCCAGGGCGACGGGCGGCAAGGGCGTGACGGCGACTGTTGGTGGCAAAGCTGCGTTTCTCGGCTCGCCCCAGGCGGCGCAAGAACGCTTGATGCTTTCAGCCGAGCAGACCGCCCGCATCACCGCGCTCAATGACGAGGGCAAGACAGTCTCCGTGCTGATCATCGGCGAGACGCTGGCAGGCGCGATTGCCATGCGTGACGAGCCGCGGGCGGACGCGAAATCGGGGCTGACGGCACTGACGAACGCCGGCGTCCGGATCATCATGCTGACCGGAGACAACAGGCGTACGGCGACGGCGATCGGAAGTGCGCTCGGCATCGAGGTCCACGCGGAACTGATGCCACACGACAAGCAGCGGATCGTCGGAAATCTCAAACGCGAGGGTCTTATCGTGGCGAAGGTCGGCGACGGCATCAATGACGCGCCAGCGCTGGCGGCGGCCGACATCGGCATCGCCATGGGCGGTGGCACCGATGTGGCGCTCGAAACCGCCGATGCCGCCGTGCTTCACGGCAGGGTTGGCGATGTCGCCGAGATGATCAAGCTGTCGAAACGGACCATGGGCAATATCCGCCAGAACATCGCCATCGCGCTGGGCTTGAAGGCGGTGTTCCTGGTGACGACGATTGCCGGCATCACCGGCCTCTGGCCGGCGATCCTTGCCGATACGGGTGCGACGGTGCTGGTGACGCTCAACGCGCTGAGGCTGCTTGCGCCTGCGCGGGAGGCCTGACGGGGTGGGCGGCATCCGCCTTTGCGCATGCCCTCCCCGTTCATCAATATCCTCGTCGCCCTTTGGCCTCGTGGCCACCCGTGAGGACCGCGAAAGAGGGGTGCCGGCCGGTCACACCGACGCCAGCGCTACGGCCGGCTGCAGGCGGGAGGCGTTGTAGGCGGGCAGGTAGCCGAAGACGAGGCCGGTCAGGAAGGCGCTGGCGAAGGCGAGGACGACCGGGCCAGGCGCGAAGCTGACGGCGATGCCGAAAGCCTGCGCGACGGCGCCGATTGAGAGCCCGAGAGCGACGCCGATCAAACCGCCGAGCGCGGAGACCACCAGCGCCTCGACGATGAACTGGGTGAGGATATCGCGAGCCCGCGCCCCGGTTGCCATGCGGATGCCGATCTCGCGGGTGCGCTCGGTGACGGAGACGAGCATGATGTTCATGACGCCAATGCCGCCGACGAGCAGCGAGATCGCGGCGATCGAGCCGAGGAAGACCTTGAGGATGTTCGAGGTCTCGGTAAAGGTCTCGCGGATCGCCGCCATGTTGATAATTTGCGTATCCTGCCGCTTGTGGCGCTCGTCGAGCAGCGCCTGGATCTGATCCTGCGTCACGTTGATGCCACTGTCGTCCTTCACCTCCACGGTAATCGAGCGGACGTTCCTTGCGCCGAACAGGCGCAGGTTGCCGGTGGAAAGCGGTACCAGAACCGTGTCGTCCTGGTCGTTGCCGCCAGCGCTGGCGCCCTTCTTCGACATGACGCCGATCACCTGGAACGGAATGTTCTTGATGAGGATATACTGGCCGAGCGGATCGGTGCCGTCCGGAAACAGGGCATCGGCAACCGTGCGGCCGAGAACGGCAACGGTCGCATAGGCATCCATATCGGATTGTTCGAGGAAGGCGCCGCCCTCGACCGTCCAGGATTTTGCCTGCGGGAACTGCGGCACCGTGCCGTTGACGGTCGTCTGGGTATCGAGATTGCCGGCGCGCACCGTCAGCGTGCTCGACATTTCCGGCACGGCGAAGCTGATATTCGGCAATTCCAGAATGGCATCGGCATCCGATGGAACCAGCGAGACGATGCTGCCCCCTTCCCCGCCGCGGAAATTGGCCATATTGGGCCGGACCACCAGGAGATTGGACCCCATGGCCGCGATGCGGCTCAGCACCGAGTCCTGCGCGCCGGTGCCGATGGCAAGCATGGCAACAACCGAACTGACACCGATGACGATACCGAGCAAGGTGAGGATGGTGCGGAACAGATTGGCCCTGAGGGCGCGGAACGACATGCGCACTGCCTCGGCCACATCGGTGATGATGGCGGCCTTGCCCCCTGATTTTGCGGCCAATACCGGCTTGCTGCGGCCGATCCGGCGGACATTGCCGGGAACGCGATCGGCAACGATCAGGCCGTCGCTGATCTCGATGATTCGGTCGGCGGATTCGGCAAGCTCCGGCGCATGGGTGATGATGATGACGGTATGGCCCTCATCGTTCATCTGACGGAGCGTCGCCATCACTTCCTTGCCGCTCTGGCTGTCCAGGGCGCCGGTCGGCTCGTCTGCAAGGATGATCTGGCCGCCGTTCATCAGCGCGCGAGCAATCGAGACGCGCTGCTGCTGGCCGCCGGACAGCTGGTTGGGCAGATGGTCGAGACGATCGCCAAGCCGCAGCGACGTCAGCAGCATCTCGGCCCGGTCGCGCCGGTCGCGTGACGGCATGCCGGCATAGATCGCCGGAATCTCGACATTCTCCTGGGCGGTCGCCGTCGGCACCAGATTGTAACTCTGGAACACGAAGCCGAACATCTGGCGGCGGCGCGCGGCCAGCTGGTCGGCGTCAAAATCCGAGACATCCTCGCCTTCCAGCAGGTATTGGCCGCCCGTCGGCGTGTCGAGACAGCCGAGGATGTTCATCAGCGTCGACTTGCCCGAGCCCGAGGCGCCGACGATGGCGACGAACTCGCCCGGCTGGATATCGAGAGAGATGCCGCGAAGCACCTCGACGGAAACGTCGCCGTTGACGAAGGTCTTGCGAATATCCTTGAGCGAAATGAGCGCGGTCATGACGGCGCCTCAGAACATCGGCGGCATGCCGCCCATGCCGCGCCGGGAACTGGAGCGACTGGAGGCTGCCGGCTTGTCGGCCGACCCCGTGCCAACCACGACGGCGTCGTTTTCGGAAAGACCCTGCTTGATCTCGACACGCACCCGGTTGCGGATGCCGGTCTCGACCTTGCGCGTTTCGCGGGTGCCGGAGGCGGTGACCACGGTGACTTCGCCGGACTTGCCATCGGCATCGGAGCGGACCGCCGCGGCAGGGACCGTCAGCACGTTGCTGGCCGATGACTGCACGAAGAAAACTTGCGCCGTCATGTTCATCATCAGCGCACCTTCGGGGTTCGGCACGTCGAACAGGGCGTAGTAGAGCACGACGTTGTTTTCCGTCGACGGCGTCGGCTTGATCTGCCGCAGCTTGCCGGGGTAGCGCTTGCCGGGCTGGCCAAGCAGCGTGAAATAGGCATCCATGCCGGTCTTCAGCTTGCCGACGTCCGCCTCCGACACCTCCGCCTCGACCGTCATCGTCGAGAGATCGCCAACCGTGACGATCGTCGGCGCCGTCTGGTTGGCGTTCAGCGTCTGGCCTTCCGTGGCCGAGGTATTGACCACCGTGCCGCTCATCGGCGCATAGATCTTGGTGTAGCCGAGGCTGATGCGCGCGTCCTTCAGCGTCGCCTGCTGCTTACGGATCTGAGCCTTGAGTGCATCGACATTGGCCTCGGCCGTCGCCAGAGCGGCAATCGCCTCGTCGAGCGCCGACTGGGCGGCACTGTTGCCTGCGACAAGCGCGCGCTGGCGCTTCAGATTTGCGGCGGACAGGACGACCTGCGCCTGCTTGTCGATCATCTGGGCCTGCAGGTTGGCAAGTTCTGCCTCGGCGATCTCGATCTGCGTTTCGATCGAGGCACTGTCGATCTCGGCGATCAGCTGCCCCTGGCTGACGCGGTCGCCGATCTCGACCTTGAGGCTTTTCAACTGGCCGGAGACCTGGGCACCGACATCGACGTCCTTGATCGGGCTCAACAGCCCTGTCGCCGTGACGCTGTTTTCGATATCGCCGCGCAACGGCGTCTCGGTGACGATGGTGTCGGTCGCACTCTGCTTGCCGTAGGTCGACCAGCCGTACCAGCCGGCGCCGGCGGCAGCGATCAGGACCGGCAGGATCAGCCACCACCGCCGCGATCGGGCGCGTTTCTTCCGCACCGGCGCGGGCCTGGCAACGGGTTCCTCATCCTCGACGACCGCGGGGGCAATTTTCCGGGTGGCATCCGCCATTCAAGCAACTTTCAGACTATTTGACGTCGGGGCAAACAATTCCCGAAATAACTAGGCAGCAACTACGCCTTATTGAAGTCGGACGGGATGAAATCTTTGTAATGTTTTCCATTTTTCGTTTCACAATGTTTCTGCGGGCCTCGACGCTCGTCTCGGGGGCCAGCCATGCATGAAAAACCGGCGGTTGGAACCGCCGGTTTTTCAAAGGTGCCGTTCTGCGGGGAGGCCGGATCAGTTGCAGACCCTGATGCGCTTGACGACAAGATTGCCGTAGTAGTCGTACTCGCGGACCTTCTTGGTCCAGCAACGGGGCTCGTAATAGCTCTTGTAGTAGTGGCGCTTGTGACCGTAGTGGTGGCCGCCGTGATAGCCATCATAATAACCGCCGCCATAGTAACCGCCGGCCTGGGACGGTGCGGCGAAAGAAAGGGCCGCGCCAGCGGCAACGATGGAAGCGATGATCAGGTTACGCATGATTGTCTCTCCTGGATTGGCTGGATGAGCCCGCCTCATCCTTGAGAAAGACAATCTCACGCCTGCGCCCGCCGCACAGTTCCCAATGGAACAGGGCTGCGGCAGTGTCGGAAAATCAGAATGCGGCCCAGGCGATATAAAGCAGCGTCAGCGCGATGATCCAGAGCGCCAGGCGGCCGGATCGACTGTGGCGCGCTTCCGAACGGCCGATCGCCTCGGCGGTCGCCTCGTCGAAGCGCAGGCCGTTTTCGGCCATGCCCGTCAGATCGCGGGAGAACTTTTCGGTTTTCGCCGCTATCTCCGGTGCCGCCTCGGCAAGCCTGAGGGCCGCATGAAGCCCATCCCTGACGTCGGAGACGATCCGTTTCGGGCCGAGATTGTCCCGGATCCAGGCGCCGACCACCGGCTCGGAGGCCTTCCACATGTTGAAGCGCGGATTGAGCGTGCGGGCGACACCTTCGACAACGACCATGGTCTTCTGCAGCATGACCAGTTCCGGGCGCGTCTGCATGTCGAAGAGTTCGGTGACCTCGAACAGCAGCGTCAGGAGCTTGGCCATGGAGATCGTCTCGGCCGGCTGGCCGTGAATCGGCTCGCCGATGGCGCGGATCGCCTGGGCAAAGCTTGCGACGTTGTGATGGCCGGGCACATAGCCGGCCTCGAAGTGCACATCGGCGACGCGGCGATAGTCGCGGGTGATGAAACCATAGAGGATCTCGGCGAGGAACCGGCGCTCCTTCTTGCCGAGACGGCCGACGATGCCGAAATCGACGGCAACGACCATGCCCTTCTGATCGACGAAGAGATTGCCCTGGTGCATGTCGGCATGAAAGAAGCCGTCGCGCAGCGTGTGACGCAGGAAGGACTGGATCAGCGTATCGGCAAGCCCGTTGAGATCATGCCCCGCGCGGCGCAGGCCCTCGACATCCGAGAGCTTGATGCCGTCGATCCATTCCATCGTCACGACGTCGCGGCCGGTGCGCTCCCAGTCGACTTTCGGCACGCGGAAACCCGGATCATCGGCGGCGTTCTCGCCCAGCTCCGACAGGGCCGCAGCCTCAAGCCGCAGGTCCATCTCGACCTTGGTGGTCTGCTCCAGCGTTTTCGTCACCTCGACCGGGCGAAGCCGGCGCGTGTTCGGCAGGAAGCGCTCCTGCAGGTGCGACACAAGGAACATCGCCTCCAGGTCATGGGCAAAACGCTGGCGCACGCCGGGGCGGATCACCTTGACGGCGACTTTCTGCTCGACGCCCTCGCGCAGCACCGTGGCAGGGTGAACCTGGGCAATCGAGGCGGCGGCGATCGGATCGCCGAAGTGCGCGTAAAGCTCGGCGACCGGCCGGCCGAGCGAACCTTCGACGACGGCGCGCGCCTCCTCCACCGGGAAGGTCGCCATGCGATCCTGCAGGAAGGAAAGATCTTCGGCGAAATCGGCGCCGACGACGTCGGGGCGGGTGGCCAGGAACTGGCCGATCTTCACATAGGATGGCCCCAGTCGCTCGATGGCGCGCGCCAGCCTGTCGCTGCGGACCTCGTGTCTGGCACGACGGCGGGCAAAGAGACCGGCAAAGGCTTGCCCCACGCCGATCAGCGGCGGCAGGTTTTCCGACGGCAAGGCGGAGATAACCCCCTCGCGCACGAGCACCCAGCCGATACGGACCAGGCGTAGATAGGCTCCGGGCGTACTCATGATGCCTTGCCGCCGCGCAGGACGAGGCACTCAGCGCGCTTCACGAAAATGGACATCATGCGTCAGATCTTCCAGGCGGAATGCAGCGCGGCAATACCGCCGGTGTAATTGGTGAAATTGACGCGGGAGAAGCCCGCCCTCGCGATCATCGCGGCGAAATCGCGCTGGTTTGGAAACTTGCGGATCGATTCGACCAGATACTGGTAGGGCTCGGCGTCGCCGGTGACCATTCTCCCGAATTTCGGGATCGCGTTGAAAGACCAGCTGTCATAGACCTTGTCGAGCAGCGGCATGTCGACCTCGGAGAATTCCAGGACGAGAAGCCGGCCGCCACGCTTCAGCACGCGATAGGCTTCCGACAGGGCGACATCGATGCGCGGCACATTGCGGATGCCAAACGCGATCGTATAGGCATCGAAGGTGTTCGCCTCGAAGGGCAGTTCCTCGGCATTGGCCTCTACGAAGGTGAGATTGGGCGTCAGCCCCTTCTTTTCGGCACGCTCGGCGCCGACGGCGAGCATCGAGCCGTTGATGTCGAGCACAGTTGCGTGCGCCTTGCGGTCGGAGGCCTCGACGATACGGAAGGCGATATCGCCGGTGCCGCCGGCCACGTCGAGAACCTTGTAGTCCTCGGAGCGGCGCGGATTGAGCGCCGAAATCATCGCATCCTTCCACGCGCGGTGCAGGCCCATGGACATGACGTCGTTCATGATGTCGTAGCGCTTGGCCACCTTGTGGAAGACATCGTTGACGAGCGCCTGCTTCTCGCCCTGGCCAACCTGGCGAAAACCGTAGGAGGTCTCCATGCCGCCATCGGCAGACGTGCGCTCACCTGTCATTCCGAAATACTCCGTTCATCGCCATTCAAGCCGACCATAGCGAATTCGCTTGATCCACGCTATCTCTCCAAGAGGCACTTGCCTGCGGCATTCCAGTCCTTGTTGGCCTGCTATAGGATATGTGCGCGGCGATTGGAATTGCCAAATAAGTTCACTCATTTGGCGCGAGGAGATGTTGATGCCGGAACTTCCCGAGGTGGAAACCGTCAGGCGGGGGCTGACGCCAGCCATGGAAGGCGCGCTGCTGGTGCAAGCGGAACTGCGCCGGCCGGACCTGCGCTTTCCCTTCCCGGCCGATTTTTCCACACTCGTTTCCGGCCGGCGCATCCTGTCGCTCGGGCGGCGGGCGAAATATCTCCTGATCGACCTCGAAGGCGGCGACGTGATCATCGCCCATCTCGGCATGTCCGGCTCCTTTCGCGTAGAGGAAGGCGCGGTATCCGGGACTGCGGGCGATTTTCATCATCCGCGCGGCAAGGACGAGAAACACGATCATGTCGTTTTCCATCTTAACGGGACCAAGGGGCCGGCGCGTGTCATCTATAACGATCCGCGCCGTTTTGGCTTCATGGACATTGCCAGGCGCGACACGCTCGCAAGCCACGCCTTCTTCCGCAATCTGGGCGAGGAGCCGACCGGCAATGTGCTGGACGCGGCCTATCTCGCCGCGCGCTTTGCCGGCAAGGCGCAGCCGCTCAAATCCGCACTGCTCGACCAGAGGAATATTGCCGGGCTCGGCAATATCTATGTCTGCGAGGCGCTCTGGCGCGCCGGCCTGTCGCCGCAAAGGGCGGCCGGTTCGCTGGTCGATGCCAGGGGCAAGCCGAAGAAGACGCTGACGCTGCTGACCGGGGCGATCCGCGCCGTGATTACCGATGCGATCGCAGCCGGCGGCTCGTCGTTGCGCGACCATATCCAGACCGATGGTACGCTCGGTTACTTCCAGCACTCGTTCTCCGTTTATGACCGCGAGGGGCAACCTTGCCGGACAGCAGGTTGCAGCGGCAGCATCGCGCGCGTCGTCCAGGCGGGACGCTCGACATTCCATTGCCCGAAATGCCAGAAGTAGCGGTACCGGCACGCACGACCCCGGCGGGCCTGTTTTCAAAAATAGCGCGTTGACTGAGGCGGGGTTTAGGGTTATATGCCGCCCTCAGTTTGGAAAGCCGCTCCAAGGTTTTCCGATATTGCTCCCGAATTGCTTGGATGACAGGTCGCAGTGACCCGGCACGGCGAATTGGGAGTTTTTGTCAGATTTCGAAGAGAGACACCAAATGGCCAATACAACTTCGGCGAAAAAAGCGACCCGCAAGATCGCCCGCCGCACGGAAGTCAACAAGTCCCGTCGTTCGCGCGTTCGCGGTTTCATTCGCAAGGTTGAAGAAGCCATCGCTTCCGGCGACCAGGCCCTTGCCCAGGCAGCCCTGAAGGCAGCCCAGCCGGAACTGATGCGCGCCGCCACGAAGGGCGTGCTGCATGCTAACACGGCATCGCGCAAGGTCTCCCGTCTCGCCAGCCGCGTAAAGTCGCTTTCGGCCTAAGCCGGCTTACGAAAATTGCATCAATGATTTAGCCCGGTCCTGCGACCGGGCTTTTCCGATTCGCGCTGCTCACCTGCCAATGCCTAATCCTTGTGCAGGACGACATGTCAGCTCGATGACATATTTTTTTCAGCAAAATCAATTGTTTGCGAGAGGATGCTGTCGCATGCGCCCGTCCCGTCGGGGGTCATTGGGGTGCGCGGCGAGTCAAGAAATTTTTTATTTTTTTTGTTTTTCGCCAGCTAACTTCCGAGCCAAAAATCAAAGCCCTTGATTCAAAAGCGATTCTCTTTGACGGGCGTCGAGCCCATGCAGGACACGCTATGAGAGTCAACGGCCAGCTCTTGCCGAAGCGTAAAAAACACGATTGATCTTGCATCACGATCCTGCCTAAATGCCTCCACGGAAGGCGCGGGGGATACCTGTAGACAAGATGAAAAGGCGGCTCTTTCAAGGGGCCGCGCAGTTTCACTTGAACCTTCTGTAACGGGGTGGTTCCACAACGTTCCATCAATCAGTAACAGGTGTTTTCAACCGCGCAACATGCTTGCTCGGAATGATGGTTTGCGACTTTTGGTTGCGCTCTATGGAAACATTCTCGGGATACCCGATGCTGTGCCGGCGTTTGCCGTGCTAAACAGGGCGGGTGGCCGTGGTGCGAAGGAAACTGGCCTGCCCGTTGTAACGAGGGTCGGGAAGGGCCGGAATGGCAGACTGGGCGGAGCCGGGTTCACGAGGTCCGGGTCCGGACAGGGATTAAAACCGTGCAAGCGGGACATGCGTTTTGCCTTCAGGCTGAACGGATTTGCACGGAAACCGGGTCACGAGAGGAAATGAGGATTCCTCTCGTGGCACGGCGAGCGTCTGAATTGGGCGGCATGCCTTTGAACGAGGGCCGCGCATGAAAGACATAAAGGCGGATGCTGTCAGCAATGACGGCATCGCGGAATAATATTGGAAGGCGGCAATATGCTAAGCAATTCGGTTACGGCGGCGATTGTATTCGAAAATGGGGAGAATGTACGTCAGATCGGGACAACCCCGGCAGACGGCGCGGCGGGGGACAAAGGCGAAATCGCGCATAATGCGCTCTTCGAACGCGTCAGTGCGCGTTTGAAAGCCCAGGTCGGCGCCGATGTTTTTGCCAGCTGGTTCGGCCGGCTGAAGCTGCACTCCGTTTCGAAGAGTGTGGTGCGGCTCTCGGTGCCGACGACGTTTCTGAAATCCTGGATCAACAATCGCTATCTCGAACTGATCACCGGCCTCTTCCAGCAGGAGGACGCCGAGATCCTGAAGGTGGAAATCCTGGTTCGCAGTGCCACGCGCGGCGCGCGGCCCGGCCTTCACGAGGATGCCCCCCAGGCACACCAGCCCGACACAACTGCGCCGGCCGCCACGCGCCGGACATCGCCGCAGTCGCTCGCCCATCATGCAACCGCCACGGTCAGCACGCTTCAGAAGTCGCAGCCGGTCGCAGGACCGCTGTTCGGTTCGCCGCTCGATCCGCGCTATACCTTCGAGAGCTTCGTCGAGGGCTCCTCGAACCGCGTGGCCCTTGCGGCGGCAAAGACGATTGCCGAGGCCGGCGCGGGTGCGGTGCGCTTCAACCCGCTGTTCATCCATTCGACGGTCGGTCTTGGCAAGACGCATCTGTTGCAGGCGATCGCCGCCGCGGCGATCCAGAGCCCGCGCGTACCGCGCGTCGTCTATCTGACCGCCGAATATTTCATGTGGCGCTTTGCAACCGCGATCCGAGACAATGATGCGCTGTCGCTCAAGGAAACGCTGCGCAACATCGATCTCCTGGTGATCGACGACATGCAGTTCCTGCAGGGCAAGTCGATCCAGCATGAATTCTGCCATCTTCTCAACATGCTGCTCGACAGCGCCAAGCAGGTCGTCGTTGCTGCCGACCGGGCGCCGTGGGAGCTGGAATCGCTCGATCCGCGCGTTCGCTCGCGTCTGCAGGGCGGCGTCGCCATCGAGATGGAGGGGCCGGATTACGAAATGCGCCTCGAAATCCTCAAGCGCCGCCTCGAAGTCGCCCGTCAGGACGATGCCTCGCTGGATATCCCGGCCGAAATCCTGAGCCACGTCGCCCGCAACATCACGGCGAGCGGCCGCGAGCTGGAAGGGGCCTTCAACCAGCTTCTCTTCCGCCGTAGCTTCGAGCCGCAACTGTCGATCGAGCGCGTCGACGAGCTGCTTGGCCATCTTGTCAATGCCGGCGAGCCGCGCCGCGTTCGCATCGAGGACATACAGCGCGTCGTCGCCAAGCACTACAACGTGTCGCGGCAGGAACTGGTCTCCAACCGCCGCACCCGGGTGATCGTCAAGCCGCGCCAGATCGCCATGTATCTGGCCAAGACGCTCACCCCCCGCTCCTTCCCCGAAATCGGCCGCCGGTTCGGCGGACGCGATCACACGACCGTGCTGCATGCGGTGCGCAAGATCGAAGACCTGATTTCCGGCGACACCAAGCTCAGCCACGAGATCGAACTTTTGAAGCGGCTGATCAACGAGTAGCACTGGTTCCCTCTTCTCCCGCCGGGGAGAAGAGGGAGCTATCGGCGCCCCCTTCCCGCACCCGCGAATCGAGATGGGACTTTCCCCACCGGCGCCCTATTTCTTCCCCTTCTCAATCAAATGATACAACGCGCGGATCGCCTGCGCCTCGCCGCCGAGCGGCGAGTGCGGACGTTCGGCCGGTGCCCAGCCGAAGATGTCGAAATGCGCCCAGCTCCTGGCGTTGGTGACGAAGCGCTTGAGGAAGAGCGCCGCCGTGATCGACCCGGCCATGCCGCCTGAAGGCGCATTGGTGAGGTCGGCGATGCGGGCCGAGACGTCCTTCTCGTAGCCCTTGTAGAGCGGCATGCGCCAGAGCGGATCGTCGACCGTGAGGCTTGCTTCGGTCAGGTCATGGGCCAGATCCTCGTCGTCGGTGTAGAACGGCGGCAGGTCGGGGCCAAGGGCAACGCGGGCCGCGCCGGTCAGCGTCGCCATGTCGATGAGGAGATCGGTTTCCTCCTCGTCGGCATAAGCAAGCGCATCGGCAAGGATCAGCCGGCCTTCGGCATCGGTGTTGTCGATCTGCACCGTCAGCCCCTTGCGACTGCGATAGATATCGCCCGGGCGGAAGGCATTGGCGGAGATCGAGTTTTCGACCACGGGCACCAGCACCCGGAGGTCGACCTTGAGCTTTGCATCCATGATCATCAACGCGAGACCCATGACATTGGCCGCGCCGCCCATATCCTTCTTCATCAGAAGCATCGAGGCGGCCGGCTTGATGTCGAGGCCACCGGTGTCAAAGCAGACGCCCTTGCCGACCAGCGTCACCTTGCGGTGGCCCTTCTTGCCCCAACGCATTTCCAGCAGGCGCGGCGCCTCGGCGCTGGCGCGGCCGACGGTATGGATCAGAGGGAAATTGTTCTTCAGGAGATCGTCGCCGGAGACGACGGAAACCTTGGCCTTGTAGTGTTCGCCGAGCGCCCGGAAGGCCTCCTCCAGCGCGTTCGGCCCCATGTCGTTGGTCGGCATGTTGATGAGATCGCGGGCGAGAAAGACGCCGGCAAGCTGGCGCTTGATGTCGGCTGCATCGGCATCGGCCGGGATCATCAGGGTCGGCGCTTCGCTCGCCGCGAGCTTGTAGCGGTCGAAGCGGTATGAGCCGAGGCCGTAGCCGAGCGCCAGGCGGTTGGCCGTCAGCGGCGCGGTCTCGATATGCCATTTTCCGGCCGGCAGCGCGCGCGCCAGCTTGCCGGTCAGGAACGGTGCTTCCGACGGATTGGCGCCCAGCCCGAACAGCGCACCGCCGAGATGGCCGTCCTGCGAGGGGATCAGCAGCACCGCGCCGGACTCGGCCTTGAAGCCCGCCTTGCGCGCCCAGTCGAGCGCGATCGGATCGATGGCGCCAAGCTCGATATGGGCCGGCGTCACCGCGAAGATCGGCAGGGTCTTGCCGGCGCTGGTGTTGAACGGCGATGGACGGTCGATGAATTGATAGGAGGCCATGGAAATCCCTAAAGAAGGCGCGACGCAGAATCACCCGATTAACGCTCCGTTAGGGTTAACAGACTATTGCTGGAGTGAAGATTGCGCCGATTTGTTGGGGATTGCGTCCGGTGCTCTAACGAACTGCTTCAGGGGCATTGGTAATGACGTCACGCGGACACTCGTCTCTTTCCCATCACCGATTTCTGAAAGCCGCCTCACTGGCGGCCTTGGTTGCCTTGGCGCTGTCCGGCTGTGCGTCGCAGAAGAAGGAACTGACGACCGGCTCCGTTCCGGCGGCCAGTTTCTCCAAGCCGGTTCAATCGATGAACGCGACCGAACTGGCGGCAGCGGCCGAAAGCATCGGCAAGGCCTATGAACGCAACCCGAAGGACCGCAATGCGGGCCTCAACTATGCGAACATGCTCAGAATGACCGGCCGCAACGAACAGGCGCTCGCGGTGATGCAGCAGGTAGCCATCGCCTACCCGACAGACCGCGAAGTGCTCGCCGCCTATGGCAAATCGCAAGCGGCTGCAGGCCAGCTGGAACAGGCGCTGAACACGATTTCCCGCGCCCAGACGCCCGACCGTCCGGACTGGAAGCTGAAATCGGCAGAAGGCGCGATCCTCGACCAGCTCGGCCGCGCGCCCGAGGCGCGTCAGCGCTATCGCGAGGCGCTCGACATCCAGCCGAACGAGCCAACGGTCCTTTCCAATCTCGGCATGTCCTACCTTCTGAACAAGGACCTGAGGACGGCGGAAACCTACCTGAAATCCGCGGTCAGTCAGCCCGGCGCCGACAGCAGCGTAAGGCAGAACCTGGCGCTTGCCGTCGGATTGCAGGGGCGCTTTGCCGAAGCCGAGCAGATTGCCCGGCAGGAGCTTTCGCCCGACCAGGCGGAAGCCAACGTCAAATATCTGCGCTCGATCATGTCGCAGCAGAACGCCTGGCAGAAGCTGTCCAAGGAAGACAAGGGAACGAACTGAGCCGTCCGTTCAGCGCCTTGCCTTGACGAAATCAAGGAAAGCGCGCAACGGCCCCGGCAATTGCCGCCGGCTGGGATAATAGAGGAAAAAGCCCGGATAGTAGGGGCACCAGTCCTCAAGGACACGGGTCAGCCGCCCATCCGCCACCGCTTCGCTCGCCTGGCTCTCGAAGACATAGGCCAATCCGGCGCCGTCCAGCGCCGCCTGCAGCATCGTATCCTGGTCACCCAGCGTCAGCGGCCCCTGGACATCCATGTCGACTTCGACGCCACCCCGCTCAAACTCCCAGCGGTAGAATGCACCGCTGGCAAACCGGTAGCGGATGCAGGGATGATCTTTCAGATCATGGGGTGTGACGGGTCTTGCATGCCGCTCGAAATGATCCGCTGACCCCACGACCGCAAACCGATGGCGCGGGCCGATGGGAAGCGCGATCATATCGGCGGCGATCGTCTCGCCGAACCGGACGCCTGCATCGAACCCGCCAGACACCATGTCGACGAGCGCGTCATCGACGACGATCTCGGCCTCGATGGCAGGATGCGCTCTCAGGAAGCGGGCGATGATCGGCAGCAGCACGAGCTTTGCGGCGGCGCGGGGCGCATTGATCCTGAGTTTGCCGAAGGGTTGGTCGCGAAACGTGTTGAGTTCCTCCAAAGCCGCGTCGATATCTAGAAAGGCGGGGCGAACCCGCTCGAAAAGCCGCTCACCGGCTTCCGTCAGGCCGACACCGCGCGTGGTCCGGTTCACCAGCCGAACACCCAGCCGTTCCTCGATTGCACGTAATGAATGGGAAAGCGCCGATGCCGTTACACCGAGGTCAACCGCGGCCTTGCGGAAACTGCGATGCTGGGCAATCGCCAGAAAGACGGACAAGTCCTGCGGCCGGATTCGACGCATTGATGAAATTTCCTCACTGACCTGCGGAAGAGAGATCGGATTATCTCATCTATCATGCTGAGTTACCTTGTTCCTGCAAGCAAATTCCAACGACGAAAGGAAAACGTCATGCGTGTATGGTTCATCACTGGCGCCTCCCGCGGCTTCGGCGCCCTCATCACCCAGGAAGCTCTCAATGCCGGCGACGCCGTCGTCGCAACGGCCCGCAATCCTCAGACCGTCATCGAGCGTTTTGGCAATCATCCCAACCTTCTTGCTGTCGCTCTCGACGTCACCAACGAGAAGCAGGCCTTTGCCGCCGCAGAACAGGCCATCAAGCGTTTCGGCAGGATCGACGTTCTGCTCAACAATGCCGGCTACGGCCTGCTCGGTGCCGTCGAAGAGGCAACTGCGGAGGAAATCGAGAAGCTCTACGCCACGAATGTCTTCGGCCTTCTCAAGGTCACCCGCGCTGTGTTGCCGCATATGCGCCGCCAGCGCTCAGGCCACGTCATGAATATCTCGTCGATCGGCGGTTACACCGGCTTTCCCGGCTGGGGCGTCTACGGATCGACCAAATTCGCCATCGAGGGGCTTTCGGAATCGCTGGCGATGGAGGTCGAGCCGCTTGGAATCAACGTTACCGTCGTCGAGCCGGGCTTCTTCCGTACCGACTTCCTGGATGAAACCTCACTCGCGATCAGCCCGAGCTCGATTGCCGACTACGAGCAGACGCCAGCAGGTGCGATGCGCGATTTCGCAGCCGGCAAGAACCACCGCCAGCCTGGTGACCCTGCCCGGCTCGCCAAGGCCATGATCACGCTCGCCAACGCGGATAACCCGCCGCTTCGCATGCCCTTCGGCACGGATACGCTGGCTGCGATCAGCGAGAAAAACGCCAGCGTAGCCCGCGAAGTCGAAACATGGCGCAAGCTTTCTGAATCGACGGACTTTCCGGCCGAGGCCGTTGCCGCCAACTGACCGAAAGACAAAGCGCCGCCCCTCAAGCGGCGCCTTGTCGTGTGCGCCGGCTTTTCAGCCCGCGTCGGTCGCTCAGAATTTGTCGGAAACCTGTATGCCTGCCGGGCCGAGAATAACCGCGATCAAGACGGGCAGGAAGAACAGGATCATCGGCACGGTGAGCTTCGGCGGCAGGGCAGCCGCCTTCTTCTCGGCCTCGTTCATACGCCGGTCGCGGCTTTCCTGGGCCAAAACGCGTAGCGCCTGGGCGATCGGTGTGCCATAGCGGTCAGCCTGGATCAGCGCCTGCATGACGGCCTTCACCTCCTCAAGCCCGGTTCTGGTGCCCAGATTTTCGAGCGCCATGCGCCGGTCTGGCAGGAAGGAGAGCTCCGCAACTGTCAGGACCAGTTCCTCGGCAAGAGGCGCTGACTGCGTGGCGATTTCGTCGGCCACGCGCCGCATGGCCAGTTCCATGGAGATGCCCGATTCCACGCAGATCAGCAAAAGGTCGAGCGCATCCGGCCAGGCCCGGCGGATGGACTGCTGACGCTTCGAAACGGCGTTCGAGATGAAGATATTGGGCGCATAGAAGCCGAGATAGCCGGTGCCGATAACGGCAAGGATCCGCATCGGCAACGGCTTTTCACCGAGATAGCCAAGACCAAAGATGTAGAAGGCGCCCACGCCCAGAAAGAGGAAAGGGAGACTGACGCGGGCGACGAGAAACACGTTCAGCGCGTTCTGCGAGCGATAGCCGGCCGATTTCAGCCGGTTGACGGTCTTGTCGTCGACCAGTGCCTTGCGCAGGTTGAGCCGCTCGACGATCTGGCGCACCGAAGTGTTGTTCTGGGCGCGCAGCGACGTCTTGCCGCCGGATATCTCGGCATTCAGGCGGGCACGTTCGCGCGCCCGGATCAGTTCGCGTTCGGTGGCAACCGACTTCATCCGCTTATCGAGGTTGCCTTTCTCGAAGAAGGGGACGGCCAGGGAATAGAACGTCGCCAGCACGGCCACCGCAACCAGGAAGGCGACGATGAGGTTCGGATCGGTCAGAGTGTTGATCATGCCCTCGCTCATGCCGGATTTCCTAGATGTCGAAGTTGATCATGTTGCGCATCACCCAGATGCCGATGCTCATCCACACCGCCGAGCAGCCCATGATGATATGGCCGCGCGGGTCGGTGAAGAGGATCATCATGTATTGCGGAGACGTCATGTAGACCAGGAGGGCGACGATGAACGGCAGGGCGCCGATGATGCAGGCCGAGGCCTTGGCTTCCATGGAAAGCGCCTGGACCTTGGCTTTCATCTTCTTGCGCTCGCGCAGCACCTTGCCGAGATTGCCGAGCGCCTCGGAAAGGTTGCCGCCGGCCTGCGCCTGGATGGCGATGACGATGGCGAAAAAATTGACCTCCGGCAGGGGGATGCTGTTGATCATGCGGGCGCAGGCTTCCGGGATGTTGAGGCCGACCTGTTGCGCCTCGATAATGCGCCTGAACTCGGCTTTCACCGGCTCCTGCCCGTCGCTGGCGATCAGCCGGACGGCATCGTTGAGCGGCAGGCCGGACTTGATCGACCGGACCATGACGTCAAGCGCATTGGGAAATTCGTCCAGGAATGCCTTGCAACGGCGCTTGATCAGGAAATTGACGAACCAGCGTGGAACGCCGGCCGAACCGATGAGCAGAATGCCGCCAACGATCGGCAGCATTGCCCCGGCGATCAACGCCATCAAGGCGGCGACAAATCCGAAGACGACGCTGCCGATATAGAATTGCGTAACCGAGATCTTCAGGCCGGCCTGCACCAGCCTGACCTTCATCGAAGGCTTGGCCTTCGCTGATTTTTCCTGCTGCTTCTTTTCGAGATCCTTCAGCGAATCCTGCACCGACTTTCGCCGCTTCGACATCTCGGCCATGCGGTCTCGCGCCGCCTTGACCTTGACCCGGTCGGTCTCGGCGGCCTTGACCTTGCGGACGCGACTTTCCGCCTTCTTCTCGGTTTCGATGCGCGTGAAGAGAATGCCATAGGCAAGGCCGGCCGTTGCAAGGGCGACGAGACCGACGATGGCCAGAACGGTGATGTCTATTCCGAGCATGAAGGCGGTCAGTCCTTTTCCATCGCGTCGAGGGTCGCGGCCAGCCGCTTGTCTTCGTTGAAATAGCGGGCGCGGTCCCAGAAATGCGGGCGGCCGATACCGGTCGACTTGTGGCGGCCGATGATCCTGCCGTTGGCGTCTTCGCCCTCGATCTCGTAGCGCAGCAGGTCCTGGGTGATGATGACGTCACCCTCCATGCCGATGACTTCGGAGATATGGGTGATGCGGCGCGAACCGTCGCGCAGACGTGCTGCCTGGATGATGATATCGATCGAACCGGCGATGATTTCGCGCACGGTCTTCGCCGGCAACGTATAGCCACCCATTGCGATCATCGATTCCATACGGGCAAGGCATTCGCGCGGCGTGTTGGCGTGGATGGTGCCCATCGAGCCGTCGTGACCAGTGTTCATCGCCTGAAGCAAGTCGAAGACTTCCGGTCCGCGCACTTCGCCGACGATGATCCGCTCGGGCCGCATACGCAGGCAGTTCTTGATGAGATCACGCATGGTGACCTCGCCCTCGCCTTCAATGTTCGGCGGACGGGTTTCAAGGCGCACGACATGCGGCTGTTGCAACTGCAGTTCGGCCGTATCCTCGCAGGTGATGACCCGCTCATCCAGGTCGATATAGCCGGTCAGGCAGTTGAGAAGCGTCGTCTTGCCGGAGCCGGTACCGCCGGAGATGACGACGTTGCAGCGAACGCGGCCAATGATCTGCAAGAGCACCGCGCCTTCCGGCGTGATGGCGCCGAATTTGACGAGCTGGTCCAGCTTCAGCTTGTCCTTCTTGAACTTACGAATGGTCAGCGCCGTGCCGTCGATGGCAAGCGGCGGGGCGATGACGTTGACACGCGAGCCATCGGGAAGACGGGCATCGCAGATCGGCGAGGATTCGTCGACGCGACGGCCGACCTGCGAGACGATACGCTGGCAGATGGACAGCAGTTGTGCGTTGTCGCGGAAACGCACCTCGGACTCGATCGTCTTGCCGCCCACTTCGATGAAGGTCTGGCCAGCGCCGTTGACCATGATGTCGGCGATGTCGTCACGCGCGAGCAGTGGCTCCAGCGGGCCGTAGCCGAGAACGTCGTTGCAGATGTCCTCGAGCAATTCCTCCTGCTCGGAGATCGACATCGCAAAATTCTTGATCGTGATGATGTCGTTGACGATATCGCGGATTTCTTCGCGTGCGCTCTCGTTGTCGAGCTTGGCCAACTGCGACAGGTCAATCGTGTCTATCAGTGCCGAGAAAACCTGCGACTTGGTGTCGTAATAATCCTCGGTGCGAGCCGGCTTTTTCCGGACCGGCGGCGGGGATGGCGGGGCGCGGGTCACCGGCGTCGTTTCGCGGGCGGGCTCCGCCAGCACGGGTGCAGCCGGCCGCTCGGATACGGCGACGGGAGCAGCGGCGGGCACGGGCGTTTGCTTAAGGGGGGTGATGGTGCCACCCTTTCCGAAGCCTTCGTTTCCTCGTTTACCAAACATGCTCTCAAATCCGATTTTCGTCTAAATATCAGTTATTTGCGCCCAAGCATCCCGAGCACCTTGCCAAGGCCGCCCTTCTTGGGCTTCTTGGCTGTGGTCCTGCCCGTCACCAGATGCGCGAGTTGCGAGAATATTTCCGCGGTCGGTGATTTCCTGTCGGTCTCGGCGATCATCCGGCCGCTGTTCGCTGCATTTCCGAACAGCACGGCATCGAACGGTATGATCGCGACCGGCTCGATCTCCAATGAATCGCAGAAGTCGCCCGGTGATATTTCCGGCCGCTTCGGCATCCCGACCTGATTCAGCACCAGATGCGGCGTCTTGTCGTTCGGCCGGATTTTCTTGAAGGAATCGAACATGTTCTTGGCATTGCGCAGGTTGGCGAGATCGGGCACGGCGACAACCACGACCTCGTCGGCCTCCGCCAGCACGGTACGGGTCCAGTCCGCCCACAAATGCGGCACGTCGAGGACGGAGACGGGCGCGTTGCGCAGCAGGATTTCCATCAGCGGCTGGAACGCCGTTGCGTCGAAGTCATAGGGGCGGTCGAGCATGGAAGGTGCCGCAAGCAGCGACAGGTGCTGCGAGCACTTGGTCAGGAGGCGATCGAGGAACACCTCGTCCAGGCGCTCCGGTGAGAAGACCGCTTCTGAAATGCCCTGCGGCGGATCCTGGTCAAAATTGATGTTGGCGGTACCGTAGGGCAGGTCAAGATCGGCCAGCACCACCTCGGTCGAGAACAGGTTCGAAATGCCCCAGGCGCAATTGTGGGCGAGCGTCGAGGAACCGACACCGCCCTTGGCGCCGATGAAGGCAATGCTGCGGCCGAGCGGCTCGGCTTCGGGATCGACGAAGATGGCGGCAATGGCGCCAAGAATGTCGGGCATGGCGACGGGAGCAACGATATATTCGGAAATGCCGTTGCGGATCAGTTCGCGATAGAGCGGGATATCGTTGTAGCGACCGATGAGGATGACCTTGGTCGAGGGATCGCAGACAGCGGCGAGCGGTGCCAGTTCCGCCATCAGCAGGCGCGGTTCCGTCGATGTTTCAAGAATGATCAGGTTTGGCGTCGGTGCCGTCGAAAACATGTTGGCGGCGGCGGCAATCGAGCCGCTGTTGATCCTGAGGCTGACCTTGCTCATCCGCCGGTCCTGGCCGCAGCGCTCCATCGTGCGCTGCACGGCTTCGGTTTCGCAGAAGGCATGCACGGAGATGCGGGGAAGTGGCCGCAGCTGATCGACATCGCTCGGGCGGACCGCATCGGCATAGCCATCCGGCTCGCCGGATGCAGTCTCTATCTTGTAGTCAATCGTGCTCATGATGCTGTCCCGTCAAACCGCCCGGAGTATCAATTGTTGTTGATGTTGATGGTCGTTTCCGTCCCGGTTGGGACGCCACGGTAGTCGCTGATCACCTGGCCGCGCTGGACCGCATCGATCGGCGACATGTCGCGCGGGCCGAGCAGATCCATTGGGTTGGCAATCTGGGCCGCGAGATTGGCCTGACTGGCGCACCCAAAATTCTCGTAGTTCTTGTTCTCGATCGTATTGACGACGAGGTCCTTCGGCCAGTTGCCACAGGGTGCGGTCTTTGCCGTAATCGCCGTATAGCTGAGCCGGATCGGCGCTGCGTCCCCCTCACCGCTTGCCTGATAGCTTGCTTCGGCAAGGCGCCCTGCCGGAATCCCGGCGCCGACCAGCACGCCACGGACTTCCTTGCGCAGCGCCGATGCGGCATGGGCGTTGACCGAGCCGGTGGGTACCAGGATCTGCACCGTGCCGGTGGCAGAATCCCTATAGTTCGAAGCAAAACCACGGATGACCTCGCGCGCGCCCATGGTCAGGTGCCTGTCGCTGGAGGCGACGGGCACATCGATCGCATGCTCCGCCTCGGCAATCACGATTGGATGGCGGGTGCGGTAGTCATCGGGCAAGGCGCCGGTCGACATGCCGTCGCGGCTGGCGCAGCCGGCAAGGGTCGTGCCCGCCAGCAGCAACGCACCGATCGCCAGCATGCGCGCGAACCGAACCGCACCGGTGGAGATGTTTGGCCGCATGGTCGATTGCCCCTTGATATTGCGGTTCAGGATGATCTTGGTCGTCATGTCCGCTCCCCGCTATTTGTAGATGAAGCCTACATTGCCGTGGTACTGCCCGACCGGGGCTGCCTGACGGTTGCCGTAGATGCGATTGACTTGGCCGAGGAATGCGCCGGACAGGTCATCGGCCGGATTGAAATTATCGTCAGGCCGCGATAGCTCGGCGCGCGCCACCGGCTGAACCAGATAGGGCGTCGCGATGATCACCAGTTCCGTCTCGTTGCGGATGAAGTCCTTCGAGCGGAACAGCGTCCCGAAAATCGGAATCTTGGCAACGCCCGGAAGACCGGACATGGCCTGGCGGATATTGTCCTGCACCAGACCGCCGATCACGATGGAGCCACCAGACGGAAGTTCGACGCTGGTCGACGCCTTGCGGCGGCGGATCGACATGTAGGTCTGACCAGGGATGTTGACTGCATTGGCGTTCACGACCGACCCTTCCCAGGTGGGTTCGGAGACCTCGGTGGCGATTTCCAGGCTGATGCGGCCGGGCCCGAGCACGACCGGCGTGAAATCCAGGCCGATGCCGTATTCCACCGTCTCGTTGGTTCGCGTTATACCGCCATCCTCATCAATCTCCTGCTCGGAGGGCAGCCGATATTCGCCGCCGACGGAGAAGCTCGCCTTCTTGCCGGAGATCGCGGTCAGGCTCGGCTCGGCGAGCGTGCGCATGACGCCCGCCTGCTCCATGGCATTGATATAGCTGGCAAAGCCCATCGTGCCGGAACCGATCGTGCCCGTGACCGAAGATGCAATGGCATTGACGGCGTTGCCGAGGTTGGCCGGGTTGCGGAACGTGATGCCATCGCCGCTCGTCGAACTGCGGATCGAGCCGCTGAAGCCGAGCTGCTTCAACACCTGGCGCGAGACTTCGGCCACGGTGACCTTCAGCATGACCTGGTCTTCGCCATCGATTCGCAGAAGATTGACGATCTGCGAAGCCTGACGGTCTTCGGCGAAAATGTCCGCGTCGCCGTTGGTGCCCTGGGCGGTGATGTTGCGCGTCGTCGCTTCACCACCCTTGATGAACGCCTTGGCGAGTTCTTCGACACGGGTCGAGTCCAACGGCGTGCGGACGGTGCCGGTCAGCACGATGTTGTCCGAAATGATTTCCACCTTGATATCGGAATCGGGCAGGAACCGCCGCAGATTGGCCTCGAGGTTGGAAATGTCGCGCTCGATCTCCAGATCGAGGCTGACGATCTCCTCCCCATGTGGGCCGAATACGAAGATGTTGGTCTGGCCGACCATTTTTCCGAACAGATAGATCCGCCGCGAGGTTCGCGTCACGGCGTCCGCCAGCGTCGGGTCGGCGACCAGAATGTCGTGTGCATCGGTCGGGAGATCGATGACGACGGCCTTGTTCAGCCCCAGCCTGATGGTTTTCTTGACGCCTGGCCCGCTTTCGGCGATGCGCACCAGCGACTGCGACGCAGCCTCAGCCGTCTGGGCAGGCATGCCGGAAAAGGCCAGGCAAAAGGCCAGTCCGCCGGCGATCGAGCTGCGAAGTTTCTTTCCGATCCGGCTCACGTTCCGCTCCCGCTCACACATTATTTCGCTTCGTTCATGGATGAGCTGTCATCGCTCTTGACGATGGAACCCGACTTGATGACCTGGATGGAGGGGCGGCCGTCGCCGCTCAGCAGATAGTCCGCCGCGATGGTATCCGGTTCCTGCGCGTCCGCGACGCTGCGCAGCGCCAGCGACAGACGCTCGGCCATCTGCTGGGCGACGGTCATGACCTTGGACTGGTCCGGCGTCAGCTCCAGCGTCGCGGTCGTACCGACGACGGACTTCGACCCATCGTCCTTTTCCTCGATCTGCTGGTCGATGGCGAGCACGCGAACGTTGCTGAGAACCGTTTCGGTGAGGAAGGAACCGGCTTCCGATTTGCGCACCATGATCACATCGACGCGGTCGTTGGGCAGAATGAAGCCGCCAGCGCCCGTTGCGACGGTAATCTCCGTGGCAACCGCGCGTTTTCCGGCCGGCAGCAGCGCGGACATGATGCGGCTCGATGAATCGGCAATCTTTTCCTGCCGCACGGGTTCGCCGTTGAAGATCGGCAGGCGCACGACGACGCCTTCAAGATCGGTAACGGCGTTCGGGCGAAGCTCTTCGGTGATCAGGCCATCGACAACGCCGTCCTTCGGCCAGGAGATCCAGTGAATGGCGTCCGGGCCGAGCCTCGAGCCGACAGGCAGGCTCTTGCTGGCAACGAGAACGTTGACGGTCGGTTCGCGCTCGATGACGGGCTCGGACGAGGTGACGACGGTCCTGCCGCTGGTCAGCTTGAGAGCCAGGAATCCAGCCAAGCCCGCCGATACGACGGCCACCGCCAGAATAATAACGCGCACCGGTTTCATGATCTGTCCCTGCAGCCGAGAATATGCCTGCTGCAGAATGATCAGGAATTAGTGTAATTATGGTTAACGCACTGCTTATATTCGTGGTTAATAAAGGGTTTGCGCCGCAAGCGGCCGGCAGGCGACTGCGCCGGCGCAACCATCACAGGCCGGGATGATACGAAGACGTTAACGCGTCGAACGCCTAATGCAGCCGGGCGAGCGCTGCCTGCATCAGCGGCGATGAGGGATAAGCGAGAAAACCGCCGAGACCGATGGCAATGCCGTAGGGGATCTTCTTGGCCGTGAACAAAAGCGGCGGAACCGGAAGACCCGAGGCGAGGATGGCGTTTTCCTGCTTGCGCATCATCAGGATCAAAAGCGTGAGCAGACCGCCGAAGATCGAAACATAGAGGGCGAAGGTCATCAGCGAACTGTTGAAGCCGAACCAGACGGCACTCGCAGTGAGCAGCTTGGCATCGCCGCCGCCCATGACATTCAGCGCAAACAGCGTGAAGCACACCGAAAAGACGATCAGGCTGGCGAGCAAATGCATGCCAATCATTGCTGCACTGAGGCCGGCCAGAGGTGCGACGAGCAGGAATGCGCCGAACAGGATGACCGATACACGGTTGGGGATCGTCATGGTGAAGAGGTCGGAGAAGGCGGCGATTGCGAGGCATAACGGCAGGATAACGAAAATGGCAGCTTCGATCATGTGCGTCTCCCACCGGTTATTTGCAGATACCGCCTGCTTTCGCTCCGCACCCCCAGTCAAGTGCTGTTGAACGAACCTACTCTCACTGATTTAACGAAATACCCAATCCGACGCATCGTCACCTTGCGCCCCAAAGAAAAAGCCGCCTAGGAGAGGCGGCTTTTAGGAAAATGAAGTTGATGGCTTAGAACTTGCCGTCGGCAGTCGTCATCTTGGTGCTCAGATCTTGGAACTGAGTATCCAGGGTGGTGCCGAGAGTCGTTGCACCGGTGATCAGTGCAACCGAGATGAGGGCGGCAATAAGGCCGTATTCGATCGCGGTCGCGCCAGACTCATCCTTGATGAAACGTGCGAAAAGCTTGGTCATGTTACTTCTCCTGATTCAAGCATCGGGTCATGCCTCCAGCAGCGAGCGCTGCAGATCGGACACGTGAATTGATACCGCGGATGATGGTCACGGGCGTCACCAACGTCCAGATGAGCCGCCATCACACGGCGCCGGCCTCTTGCTGCTTAGAACTTGCCGTCGGCCGCCGTCATCTTCGTGCTCAGATCCTTGAACTGGGTGTCCAGGGTCGTGCCGAGCGTCGTTGCACCGGTGATCAGGGCGACGGAGATGAGGGCGGCGATCAGGCCGTATTCGATCGCGGTCGCGCCGGACTCATCCTTCATGAAACGTGCGAAAAGCTTGGTCATGTTGTTTCTCCTACTTCACTTGTTGTTCAGCACCGCCGTCAACTGTTTCCCGTTGATCGGATGAAGCGAACCTACACAGCGTGAATTTCAATCAGCTTAAGGAAAAGCGTTACCAAGGGCTTAACGGCTCATGGCAGGTTTCTTGGTAAAGGCAACGTCAATCCGGACGGTCGCTTTTTACCGCTTGCCGATCCCTGCAAGGCTTGGCCGAACGCCTCGGATTTAACGCTTCATTCACCAAAACCGAGCATGCTAGAGCATCCGCATCATCAGGAAGCAGCCATGAACTTGCACAACACAGCCATCGGCACCCGGTTGGTGACAACGACCCTCGCAAGCCTGGCCCTGATAACCTCATTATGGGCGAGCCCTGCCGGCGCCGCCGAGGCGATGCTGAACGTCTATATGAACCACGCGCGGGTGCTGAAGCTCGACCGGCCGGTCAGCAAGGTCATTATCGGCAATTCGGAAGTGGCCGATGCGACCGTCGCCGACGCGAAGACCATCGTTCTGACCGGCCGCTCTTTCGGCACCACCAATCTCGTTATCCTCGACATCGACGGCAACGCCATAGTCGACGAGCGCATCCTGGTGTCGATCGACGAGGGAAATACCGTGCGCGTCTTCAAGCAGACGATCCGCTCCGTTCTATCCTGCACGCCCAATTGCGAAGAGCATGCCACGCATAAGTTGACCATAGCGAATTGACGAAACCGTGCCTGCGTGGGAAATCGCCGACCGAGGACATGCGAGCTGTGACCAAGGTTGAATAGTGCGGTCCTCGCCAAATCGTTAGCATCTGGTGAGTCTTTCCATTCAAATTTCGTCATTGCTTGAATACGAAATATCAACGGTCGTTTCCTAATGTACGCCAACGCATAGCGCTTGACGGAACGACGAGATGTTGAACAACACGGATCATCCCACGGCAGCCGCTCTTTCGGCGCCGAAGTGCGGCGGTTTGCTGCGCCGCTTCCTCAAGGAAAAATCCGGCACGTCGTCGATCGAGTTCGCGCTGCTCGCCCTGCCCTTCCTCGTCGTCGTCTTCGCATCGATCGAGACATTCGTCGCGTTCACAGGGGAGCAGCTCCTCAATAATGCCACCGAGACGATGGCCCGCAAGGTGCGCACCGGCGAGATCACCTTTGGCATCAACGCGGCAACGGACATGTCGCAGGAGCAGTTCCGACAAGCCTTCTGCGACGAGATCTCGATCATGATGACCTGCTCGGAGACCGAGGTCAAAAACCCTTCCAAGCTGTTCATCGATGTTCGCAGCTTCGCCGATTTCTCGCAGATTCCCGCGGCGATCCCCCGCGTCGGCGGCGGCGAAGATTCGGATCTCGATACCAGCGGCTTCAAATTCGCACCCGGCGGACCGACGACGATCAATATCGTGCGCGCCTACTACCGCTGGGAAGTGATCACCGATCTGGTGCGCCCCTATGTCACCAATCTGCGGCCGGCGGGCACCAGCATGCCCAATGACTACCTCATGGTGTCGACGGCAGCCTTCCGCAACGAGGCCTACTGAGGAGCCGCCATGAAAGCCGCGATCCGTTATCACAGGGCCCGCCTCTTGATGAAGGCAGAGGCGCTCAAGCACTTCTGGCGAGACCGCAAGGGCACGGGCGCAATCGAATTTGCGATTATCGCCCCCCTCCTGATCATGGCCTATATCGGCTCGTTCGAAATTTCGCTCGGCTTCAGCATCGCCCGCAAGGTTTCCCGCGCCTCCAGCACCGTCGCCGACATCCTCACCCAGCAGACCACCGTCGATACCAAGACGCTCGACGGCATGAAGGATGTCGCCAAAAGCGTCATGTCGCCCTTCGAGATGACCGACTACTCGCTGAAAATGACCGGCATCAAGGTAACCGGCACCGGCACCGGCACCGTGGTCTGGTCGCGCGACGAGAATGGCGGCACGCCCTATCAGGCCGGCTCTTCCGTGACGCTGCCGAGCGACATTTCATCGGTGAATGCCTTCATCGTCCGCTCGGAGCTCGTGGTTCCCCACGAATTGCTGCTGTTTGCGCCCGGGCTTGCGGCCAATGAGCTGAAGACGATCGATCTTTCCAAGACCTATTATTTCCGTCAGCGCGTCGGCGACGAAATCACGTGCACCGATTGTACCTGATTTGCAATTCGGCCGGTCGCGGGGTATTTCTCGCGCTTTCGTCGCCGATGCGTTGACTGCACCGGGCGGCGACAACAACTGTCCTGCCGCAAGCTGCCTCACGCAATCTGACGAGGACTTGCGGCAGCTTCGCGGGTGATCCATGGCGCGTGCCTTTCTGTTCGTTCTTGATTCCTTCGGCATCGGCGGGGCGCCCGACGCCGGCGATTTCGGCGATGACGGAGCCGATACGCTTGGCCATATCGCCGAATTCTGTGCCGCCGGCGCCGGCGACAGGGCCGGCCTGCGCGAGGGTCCGCTTTCGCTTCCCAATATGGCGGCGCTCGGTCTGCTGCATGCGGCAAAGTTCGCCAATGGTCGCTTGCCGGCGGGCATGGAACTGCCCGAGCGGGTTTTTGGCGTCTATGGCGCTGCCAGCGAAATCTCCCGCGGCAAGGACACGCCCTCGGGCCACTGGGAAATAGCCGGCACGCCGGTGACCTTCGACTGGGGCTATTTTCCCACCGAAGGCGATGCATTTCCGCCCGAACTGGTGGACGCCATCTGCCGCGAAGGCGACGTCCCGGGCATCCTCGGCAATTGCCACGCCTCCGGCACCGATATCATCGCCCGCCATGGCGAGGAACATATGCTGACCGGCAAGCCGATCTGCTACACCTCGTCCGATTCCGTTTTCCAGATCGCCGCGCACGAGCACTCGTTCGGCCTCGAGAGACTGCTTGACTTCTGCGAGACGGTGCGACGGCTGCTCGACAACTACAATATCGGCCGCGTCATTGCCCGGCCCTTCGTCGGCACCACGCCGAAGGATTTCGTCCGTACCGGCAATCGCCGCGACTATTCGGTCCTGCCGCCGGAGCCGACGCTGCTCGACCGGCTGACGGGCGCAGGCCGCACGGTTCACGCCGTCGGCAAGATCGCCGACATTTTCGCGCATCAGGGCATCGGGCGGCTGATCAAGGCCAATGGCAACACGGCACTGTTCGACGCGACGCTACGGGCCATGGACGAGGCCGAGGACGGCGATCTCGTGTTCACCAATTTCGTCGATTTCGACATGCTCTACGGCCATCGCCGCGACGTGCCGGGTTATGCCGCGGCGCTCGAGGCCTTCGACCAGCGGCTGCCTGACCTCGACCGCACGCTGAAACCGGGCGACATCGTCATCCTGACCGCCGACCATGGCTGCGATCCGACCTGGCGCGGTACCGACCACACGCGCGAACGCGTACCCGTCCTCGTTTTCGGCCCAGGTGTGCGGACACGCTCCATCGGCGTGTTGCCGAGTTTTGCCGATATCGGCGAAACCGTCGCCAAACATCTGGGCCTCGAACCGGGCCTCCATGGGAGAAGTTTTCTGTGACTGCACATCTCAAGAAGGCTGAGTTGCACTGCCATATCGAGGGTGCGGCGCCGCCGGCGCTGGCTCTCCTCCAGGCGCGAAAATACAATGTCGATGTCAGCAGCATCATCGAGGACGGTGCCTATGTCTGGGCGGATTTCAGCCATTTCCTGAAATGCTACGACGCCGTTGCCGAACTCTTCCGAACCGAGGAAGACTACGCGCTGCTGGCGGAGGCCTATCTGACGGAGCTGGCGCAGGCAGGTACCATCTACAGCGAGATCATCGTCTCGCCCGATCACGGCAACACGATCGGCATCGGCAGCGACGCCTATCTTCGCGGGCTGGCGGCCGGCATCGAGGCGGCCAGGGCAAAGACCGGCATCGAAGGCCGGATGATCATCACGCTCATCCGCCACATGGGACCGGAAGCCGCGGAACGCACGGCGCTCTATGCGGCAAAACGTGAACATGCGCTTGTAACGGGCCTCAACCTCGCCGGCGAGGAGCGCGTGCACAACGTTGCGGACTTTGCCCGCGCCTTCGACATCGCCCGCGATGCGGGCCTCGGCCTCACCATCCACGCCGGTGAAATGGCCGGTGCCTTCAGCGTCCGCGATGCGCTCGACCACGTCCGCCCGACCCGCATCAGCCATGGCGTGCGCGCCATCGAGGATGCCGATCTCGTCAAGCGGATCGCCGACGAAGGCGTGGTACTGGAGACCTGCCCCGGCTCCAACGTCTCGCTGCAGGTGTTCCCCGATTTCGCCTCACATCCGCTGCGCGCTCTTCATCAGGCCGGATGCCGGGTAACGCTCAATTCCGACGATCCGCCGTTCTTCCACACCTCGCTCAAGCAGGAATACGAGATCGCCTCTCAGGTGATGGGTTTTTCCGACGACGAGATCAATGGCATGACCCGCACCGCAATCGAGGCTGCCTTCGTCGACGAGGCGACCAGACGGCGTCTGCTGGCGGCATTGTAAGCCTTTCGGGCTGGGGATGATGCGGCAAAGCGCCGGTCGCCCCTTGCAGGGGTTCGCCCTTCTGTGAAAAAAGGAACTTGAATTTCTGGTTTCCGAAGGAGGGCTTGGCCATGAACGGCGTTACAGTCATCAATCATCCGCTCGTTCAGCACAAGCTGACCATCATGCGCAAGAAGGAGACCTCGACGGCAGGTTTCCGCCGCCTCCTGCGCGAAATCTCCACCCTTCTCTGCTACGAGGTCACCCGCGACCTCGAACTGACGCTGGAAACCATCGAGACGCCGATGCAGGTCATCCAGGCGCCGGTTCTCGAAGGCAAGAAGCTGGTGTTCGCCTCGATCCTGCGCGCCGGCAACGGCCTGCTCGAAGGCATGCTGGAACTCGTCCCCTCGGCCCGCGTCTCGCATGTCGGCGTCTATCGCGACCATGAAACGCTGGAAGCCGTGGAGTATTACTTCAAGGCGCCGGAAAGCCTGTCGGAGCGCCTCGTCATCGTCGTCGACCCGATGCTCGCGACCGGCAATTCCTCGATAGCCGCGATCGACAAGCTGAAGGAACGCGGCGCCACCAAGCTGCGCTTCCTCTGCCTGCTCGCAGCACCTGAGGGCATCCGCAATTTCCAGTCCGCCCATCCGGACGTGCCGATCTACACCGCCGCCATCGACAGCCACCTCAACGAGCACGGCTATATCGTGCCGGGTCTCGGCGACGCCGGCGACCGGATGTACGGGACGAAGTGATTTCGGGTTTCTTAACCAGATTTTCACAATCAACGGGAAGCCGCCGAAAATTCCGGCGGCTTTTTGCATTCCGTTAGCGCGCATGTGGTTTAGCTGAAACCTCGGTTTCGTCGTTCGGGGTGTGACACGGATGCTCGTGCGTTTCTCCATCTTTGCCGGAGGCATGGTCGCCGCAGCCATGCTGCTGCCGTGGCTTGCAACCACGTATCTCGACCGCCCGAAAACGGAAAGCGCCGAGGCCAGGCCGCAGCAGGTGAGCACGGCAAAATATGCCGGCGGCAAGGGCGTACTGCTCGAGCCGAGCGCCGGCGGACACTTCTTCGGTTCGTTCACCATCAATGGCCGCAAGCAGGATGGCCTCGTCGATACAGGCGCCAGCGTGATCGCCATCAACATTTCGACGGCGCGGCGACTTGGCGTGTCGACGGGATCGCTATCCTTCAATGCGCCGGTGAGCACGGCAAACGGAACGGTCAAGGCAGCGCGTGTCAGCCTGGACCGGGTCGAGATCGGCACCATCTCGGTCCGGGATGTCGAGGCCATGGTGCTTCCCGACAAATCCCTGTCGGGCATGCTCGTCGGCATGAGCTTCCTCAACAAGCTCTCGTCCTATCGCGTCGAAAACGGCGCGCTTTACCTTACCCGCTGATTTTCGAGACGACGACGGGCCGCCCTGCGGGCTCCTCCTCGCTGATCGCATAGATCTCCAGAAGCCGTGAACGCGATTTCTGCGCAGCGTCTTCACTCGCGGCATGGACGAAGGCGAAGGGTTCGCCCTTGGCGACCTTCGTGCCGAGCGGTTTCAGCCCGCTGAAGCCGACGCGGTGATCGATCGGCTCGTCCGGGCGCGTGCGCCCGCCACCAAGCGCGATGACCTCCATGCCGACATCGCGAGCATTGCAGCTGTGAAGAAAGCCTTCGAACGGCGCCTCGACGGGCAAGACGACCGGCGCCACCGGCAGATAGGCATGCGCCCGCTCGACAAAGTCGGTGGGGGCCCCGAGCAGATGGACCATGCGGGCGAACCGTTCCAGCGCCGCGCCGCTCTTGAGGGCGCGGCGAGCAAGATCGGTGCCTTCGGCCGGGCTTACGGTGAAACCCGAGGTCGACAGCATTTCAGCGGCAAGGGACATGACCACCGCTTCAAGTCGTGTACCGGCCTTCTCGCCACGCAGGAAGGCGAGGCAATTTTCAATTTCGACGGCGTTTCCGGCGGCGTCCGCCAGCGGTTCGTTCATGTCGGTGATCAGGGCGGTGGTCTTCACGCCCGCCCCATTGGCGACGCCGACCAGCGAGCGGGCCAGCGTCTCGGCCTCCTCCAGCCCGACCATGAAGGCGCCATTGCCGATCTTGACATCGAGCACCAGCGACTGCAGCCCTGCCGCCAGCTTCTTCGACAGGATCGAGGCGGTGATCAGCGGCACGGAATCGACGGTCGCCGTCACGTCGCGGATGGCGTAAAGCCGCCGGTCGGCGGGGGCAAGGTCGGCAGTCTGGCCAATGATGGCGCAGCCGGCGTCCTTCACCACCTGCCGGAGCAGCGCCGCGGACGGCTTGATGTCGTAGCCCGGAATCGATTCCAGCTTGTCGAGCGTGCCGCCGGTATGACCAAGACCGCGGCCGGAGATCATCGGCACGGCGAGGCCGCAGGCCGCCACGATCGGCGCCAGCATCAGCGAGACATTGTCGCCGACACCGCCCGTGGAGTGCTTGTCGGCAACGGGCTTGTCGATGGCCGCCCAAGACAGGACCTCGCCGCTGTCGCGCATGGCGAGCGTCAGCGACACGGTCTCACCGAGGCTCATGCCGGAGAACCAGACGGCCATGGCGAAAGCCGCCACCTGCCCTTCGGAAATCGAGCCATCGGCAAGACCACGGACGAAGGCCGTGATATCCGCCTTGTCCAGCGCCTCTCCGTCTCGCTTGCGGCGGATGACCTCCTGCGGGATCATCGTCAATACGCCGTTGCGCCGGCGACAGGCTCGCGGTCCTCGAGCACCGAGAGGATGTCGAGCAGACCCGATGCACCGAAGCGGAATGTCGAGGGCATCGGCCAGTCCGGGCTGTGGATCGTTGCGGCAAGATTGAGATACATGCGGGCATCACCGATCGTGCGCACGCCGCCAGCCGCCTTGAAGCCGACTTTTCGGCCGCTTTCGCGGATGCAGGTGAGCATGATGTCGGCTGCCTCCAGCGTCGCGTTGACGGCGACCTTGCCGGTCGAGGTCTTGAGGAAGTCGGCCCCCTCCTGGATGGCTATGTGCGAAGCACTGCGGATCAGGTCCCGGTCCCGCAGCTCGCCGGTCTCAAGGATCGCCTTGATGAGCACTGGTGCCGGGCAAACCCGGCGAACGGCCGAGATCATCCCGCGCACGGCCTGTTCATCGCCGGCCATCAAGGCGCGATACGGAATGACCAGGTCGATCTCGTCTGCACCGTCGCCGATGGCTCGGCTGGTCTCCTCAACGACAGTGTCGACCGCCAGCTCGCCGGACGGGAAATTGGCGACCGTCGCGATCTTCACCGCGTTGTTGGGCCCGAGAATGGCGCGCGCTTGGGCGACGAAACGCGGCCAGATGCAGATGGCGGCCGTGTGACCGTGGCGGATGCGGGCGCAAGCGCAGAGCCTCTCGATCGCTTCCGGCGTGCAATCGTCCGTCAGATCGGTGAGATCCATCAAAGACAACGCAAGCGCAGCTATCTGGCGATTGGTGGCTTCGAGCATCATGGGGTCCGTCCATTTTATGCCGCGATTGGTTCGTGGCCCAGCCAGGGATCGCGAATGCTTGTTCTATACGCTCAAGGTCGGCACGCAAAGCCTTTCCATGCCGCAAGCTGGCCGACGTCAGGCCTTGGCCGAGATCATTTCCGTCAGGATGGCGGCAAGACGGCGCCCGCCGATCGGCGCCATGTCCTTGGTTTCGTGATGGCTGAGTTCACCGCCCGTCATGCCCGCCCCGAAATTTGTGATCACCGAGGCCGCCGCCACCCTCAACCCGAAGAACCGCGCCAGAATGACCTCCGGCACCGTCGACATGCCAACCGCATCGGCGCCGAGAATGCGCGCCATGCGGATTTCGGCCGGTGTTTCGAAATTCGGGCCGGAGAACCACATGTAGACGCCCGAGCCGAGCGGAATATCGAGCTTGACTGCCGCAGTGCGCATGCGCTCTGCCAGTTCGGCATCATAGGCGCTGGTCAGGCCGACGAAGCGGTCGTCACTCTCCACGCCGATCAGCGGGCTGGCGCCTGAAAAGTTGATGTGGTCGGTGATCTGCATTACCGAGCCCGGTGGCAGGTCCTCGCGCAGGGAACCGGCCGAGTTGGTAAGGATGAGTGTCTCGACGCCGAGCGCCTTCAGCGCCTCGATCGGGCCACGCATGGCGTTGGCATCGCCACGCTCGTAGAAATGCACGCGGCCCGAAAGCACGATGACGGCAGCGCCGCCGATCGTGCCGGCGACCAGTTCGCCCGCATGGCCGGAGACGGCGCTGACCGGGAAGCCCGGAACATCGGCATAGGGAATCCGCACCGGATCGACCACGGCCTCGACGAGCGAGCCGAGGCCCGAACCGAGCACGATGCCGTAGCGTGGCGAAAGCCCGGAAAGCCGGGTCCTGAGCATGTCGGCCGCGGCGCTCATCCGAGGATCTCGGTCTCGAAGGAATGCGGTAAGAGGTCGGACATCGACAGTGTCTTCCTCACGCCGGTCTCGTCGCACAGAAAGATGCGGGTCGAGGCGCCGGAGAACTCGGCGAGCCGCTGGCGGCAGCCGCCGCAGGGCGGGCAGAGCGCCAGTTTCTCGGCAATGACGGCAACCTCGAGGATCTTGCGCTGGCCAGCCATGACCATATGGCTGATCGCCGTCGTTTCGGCGCACCAGCCCTCCGGAAAGGACAGGTTCTCGATGTTGGCGCCGCTATAGATCTTGCCGTCCTCGGCGCGGATGGCGGCCCCTACCGGAAATTTGGAATAGGGGGCATGGGCCTTCGCCATGGCCTCGCGCGCCGCTTCGAACAGCTCGTTTTCCATGATCAGCGTTCCTTTACATAGGGTACGCCGCCGGCCTTCGGCGGGATCGCCTTGCCGATAAAGCCGGCGAGCAGGATGACGGTCAGGATATAGGGGAGCGCCTGCATCAGCTGCACGGGTACCTGGCCGATGAAGGGCAGCGGATTGCCCTGCAGCCGGATCGCCAGTGCATCGAGGAAGCCGAACAGCAGGCAGGCCATCATGATGTTGACCGGCCGCCACTTGGCGAAGATCAGGGCGGCGAGCGCGATATAGCCCTTACCCGCCGTCATGCCCTTGACGAAACCGGCGCTCATGGCAAGCGACAGATAGGCGCCGGCGAAGCCGCAGAGGATGCCGCAGCAGATGACCGCGCGATAACGCAGCCAGATCACCGAAATGCCCGCGGTATCTACCGCGCCCGGATTTTCACCGACGGCACGCAGTCGCAGGCCGAAGCGGGTTCGGTAGAGCACCCACCAGCTGAAGGGCACGAGCAGGAAGGCAACATAGGTGAGGATGAAATGTCCGGAGATCAGGTTGGAATAGATCGGCCCGAAGATCGGCACGTCCTTCACCGCATCGGCGAAGGGGAACGTTACCGTCTGGAAGCGGGCGTCGGCGTCCAGTGCCGGCGTGCGGCCGCCCTGCCTGAACCAGGCTTCCCCGAGAATGACGGTCGAGCCGGCGACGATGAAGTTGATGGCGACGCCCGAGACGATCTGGCTGCCGCGCTGGGTGATCGAGGCATAGCCATGCACCAGCGAGAGCAGCACCGAGATCAGGATCGCCGCCATGAGCCCCGTCAGCACGGAGCCGGTGACGGCCGCCACCGCGCCGGCGGCAAAGGCTGCGCCCAGCATCTTGCCTTCCAGTCCGATGTCGAACACTCCTGCCCGCTCGGTGAACAGGCCGGCAAGTGCGGCGAAAATCAGCGGGACGGAGACGCGGATGGTGGATTCGAGGATCGCGACGATCGTGTCGAAAAATTCCATGGATTACGCTCCCCTCTGTGCGGCGACCGGGAAGCGCCGACCGAACGTCGCAAAACCGCGCCCGATCGCCGGGCGGAACATGTTTTCGAGTGCGCCGGCAAACAGGATGACGAGGCCCTGGATGATGACGATCATGTCGCGCGAGATGGAGGGCATTTCGAAGGCAATTTCAGCGCCGCCCTGGTAGAGCATGCCGAACAGGATCGCCGCCGGAATGATGCCTGCGGGATGCGATCGGCCCATCAGCGCGACCGCGATGCCGACGAAGCCGGCGCCCTGGACGAAGTCCAGCTGCATGCGGAACTGCTCGCCCATGATCGGGTTCAAAGCCATCAGACCGGCGAGGCCGCCGGAAATCATCATGACGATGACGGTGATGCGGGCCTCCTTCATCCCGGCGTATCGGGCGGCCGAGGGGCTGAAGCCCATGGTGCGCATCTCGTAGCCGAGCTTGGTGCGCCAGATCAGCACCCAGACGCCAAACGCGGCGAGAAGGGCAAGCAGGAAGGAGACGTTGAACGGCGCGTTGCCGACATCGAGCCCGAAGACCGATAGCAGCCAGTCGAGCTTGGGCAACTGGCCGCCCGCCTCGAAAGTCCGGGTCTGTGGCGCCATGGAGCCGAGCGGCTTGAGAACGCGGGTCAACAGATAGACCATCAAGCTCGAGGCAATGAAGTTGAACATGATTGTGGTGATGACCACATGGCTGCCGCGCTTGGCCTGCAGCCAGCCGGGCAGGAACGCCCAGAGCGCGCCGAAGGCGGCCGAACCGACGATCGCCAGCGGGAAAACGACGAACCAGGGCATGGTCTTGTCGAGCCAGAGACAGGCGAGCGCCACGCCGATGCCGCCGATATAGGCCTGACCTTCGCTGCCGATATTGAACAGACCGGCGTGGAAGGCCACGGCGACCGACAGGCCGGTGAAGATGAAGGTCGTCGCGTAGTAGAGCGTGAAGCCGATATATTCGCCGCGGCCGAAGGCACCGTTGATCATGTGATAGGCGGCCTTCAGCGGGTTTTCGCCGACCAGAAGCACGACGAGACCCGCCACCAGGAAGGCGACGACGAGGTTGACCAGCGGGATCAGGCCGTATTCGGCCCAGGCCGGCAGCTTTGCATATGGATTGCTCATTCGGCGGCCTCCTTGCGGCCTTCGACACCGGCCATCAAGAGGCCCAGTTCCCCTTCGGTCGCATCCGGCTCCCGCTCGCCGACGACGCGGCCGGCGAACATGACGATGATGCGGTCGGACAGGGCGCGGATCTCATCGAGCTCGACGGAAACGAGCAGGACAGCCTTGCCCTGGTCGCGCATCTCGATGATCCGCTTGTGGATGAATTCGATGGCTCCGACATCGACGCCGCGCGTCGGCTGGCCGATGATCAGCACGTCCGGCCCACGCTCCATTTCCCGCGCCAGCACGATCTTCTGCTGGTTGCCGCCGGAGAAATTCGCCGTCTTCAGCCGCGGATTGGGCGGCCTGATGTCGTATTTCCTGATCTTTTCCTCGGCGTCGGCCTGGATCGCCTTGGTGTCGAGGAAGACGCCGTTCAGGTAGCGCTTGTCATTGTGGTAGCCGAGAATGCCGTTCTCGGCCTCATCGAACTTCAAGACGAGGCCGACATGGTGGCGGTCTTCCGGCACATGGGCGAGACCGCGGCTGCGCAGGTCGCCAGGATCGGCATGGCCGGTCACGTCGATCGGCCTGCCGTTGAGGAGCACCGTGCCGCTGACCGCCTTGCGAATGCCCGAAATCGCCTCGAGCAATTCCGACTGGCCGTTGCCCGCCACGCCGGCGATGCCGACGATTTCGCCGGCGCGCAATGTGAAGGAGACGTTGTCGACCATGGTAACGCCGCGGCTGTCGCGAACCGTCAGGTTTTCGACGGCCAGCTTGACCGCACCCGGATTGGCCTCGCCCTTGTCGACGCGCAGCAGCACCCGGCGGCCGACCATCAGCTCGGCCAGTTCCTCGACCGACGTGTCCTTCGTCTTGCGGGTCGCCACCATCTCGCCGCGGCGCATGACGGAGACCTCGTCGGTGATCGCCATGATCTCGCGCAGTTTGTGGGTGATGAAGATGATCGTCTTTCCCTGATCCTTCAGCTGGCCGAGAATACGGAACAGGTGATCGGCCTCCGGCGGGGTCAAAACGCCGGTCGGTTCGTCGAGAATGAGAATATCGGCCTTCCGGTAGAGCGCTTTCAGGATTTCGACGCGCTGCTGCAGGCCGACCGGCAATTCCTCGATCAGCGCGTCGGGATTGACCTCCAGCGCATATTCCTTTTCCAGCCGCTTCAACTCGACGCGCGCCTTGGAAATGCTGGTGTTGAGGATCTGGCTGTCTTCGGCACCGAGCATGACGTTTTCGAGCACGGTAAAGTTCTCGACCAGCATGAAATGCTGGTGGACCATGCCGATGCCGCTTAAGATCGCCGCGTTCGGATCCTTGATCGTGACCTTGTTGCCACCGACCAGAATGTCGCCGCTGTCGGCCTGGTAGAAGCCGTAGAGGATCGACATCAGCGTCGACTTTCCGGCGCCGTTTTCGCCGATGATGCCGTGGATGGTGCCCTTGCGGACGGTCAGGTTGATGTTCTTGTTGGCGTGGACAAGGCCGAAGCTCTTGTCGATGCCACGCAACTCAATGGCCATATCGCTCATATTGACCCACGTTCCCCAAGTCGGCCCGGTTTTCCGCTTCGATGACAGCGGCCCAGGCATCGATTTTTTTACCAATTGGTATAGGTTTAGCATCGAATTTTGGACACGGAAGCCCAAAAATCACTGGTTTGTCTACTCTTCCCAGTTCATCGGGGAGAGTCCAGCGCGATTTACGCGTCTGTGACCGAAACGCAATATAGCGGCGGCGCAGCCTGTATCCTACATGTGGATATGATAGGGAAAGCGCCTGCACAGGAACGGCTTGCCGAGGAAACCCATGAGCAACGACAACGAACGCATCACTCGGCTCGAGGAAACGATCGCGTATCAGGCAAAGACCATCGAAGAACTGTCGGACCAGTTGGCCGAACAATGGGCGGTCGTCGAGCAGGTTCGCACCAAACTCGACCGGCTGACCGAGCGGTTCCTCAGCCTCGAGGAACAGAGCCTGGACGCGCCGGCGATTACCCGCCCGCCCCATTACTGAGCCGGCTAACAGCCCCTTGTGATGCCGAAACAGAGAGCCGCCGGCCCAGAGGGTACCGGCGGCTCACCTTCATTCGATCCCGAGAGATCAATAGGGGCAGGATTCGTCCGTCATGTAGTCGTGAACCTCAATCTTGCCGGCAATGATGTCGGCCTTGGCCTTGTCGACGGCAGCCAGCATTTCGGGCGTGATCAGGGCCTTGTTGTTGTCGTCGAGCGCAAAGCCGACGCCGTCTTCCTTCAGGCCGAGATTTGAAACGCCGAATTCGAACTTGTCGTCCTTGGCAGCCTTGAAGGCTTCGTAGACGGCAACGTCGACGCGCTTCAGCATCGAGGTCAGCACTTTGCCCGGCTGCAGGCCGTTCTGGTTGGAATCGACACCAATGCCGAGCTTGCCGGCGTCTGCCGCCGCCTGGAGCACGCCGACGCCCGTGCCGCCGGCAGCGTGATAGACGACGTCCGAGCCCTGGTCGATCTGGGACTTGGCGATTTCGCCGCCCTTGACCGGGTCGTTCCAGGCATCCGGGGTGGTGCCCGTATAGGCCTCGAGGACCTTGACGTCAGGGCCGGTCGACTTGGCGCCACCGACGTAACCGCAGGCGAATTTGTGGATCAGCGGGATGTCCATGCCGCCGACGAAGCTGACGGTCTTCGTCTTCGAAGCAAGACCGGCGAGAACGCCGACGAGGTAGGAACCTTCCTGCTCCTTGAAGACGATCGACTTCACGTTCGGCTTGTCGACGACCATGTCGATGATGGCGAATTTCGTGTCCGGATATTCGGCCGAGAGCTTTTCGAGCGGCGGCGCCCAGTTGAAGCCGACGACCACGATCGGGTTGTTGCCGTCGCCGGCGAAGCGACGCAGCGCCTGTTCGCGCTGTGCGTCGTTGCTGATTTCGAACTCGCGATATTCAACGCCGGTTTCGGCCTTGAACTTTTCCGCGCCGTTGAAGGCCGCTTCATTGAAGGATTTGTCGAACTTGCCGCCGAGATCGAAGATGAGCGCCGGCTTGACGTCGGCGGCAAGCGCCGTGGCGGACATCATCGAGAAGGCAAAGAGACCGAGAAGGGTTTTTTTCATTGTGCAGCCCTGTTGTTGCTATTGATCTTGTTGGGTCCTCCCGCAAGCTCCTCTTCGGGAGCATGTCTGCGGAACCACCACTCCCTGTTCAAGGGGATGTCTGGCTGGCGCGCATCCTTGCACGCCTCAAATCAAAATTCACCCGAAATTTTTCAATTGGTAAAAAAAGGTAAATCGCTCAAAAACCCGGCAAAATCATCGGCTTTGCGGGCATATGCGGCCAATATTTGAGCTGCCGCGAACGTGACAAAGCCGCGGCGAGAAAGCGCCGCGGCTAAAACGGCTGACGAACCTCACCAAGCCCGCGACGTCATCCTCGGCCTTGTGCCGAGGATCTGCCACGTCCGATTCCTGGTTCAGATGCTTGGGACAAGCCCGCGCATGACGAAAGAGGAGATGGCCGACTTTGTCATCAATCTGAGCCGCGTCGAGCGAGCGCCGCGGCTTTCGTGCAATGGAGTTCAGCCTACCAGGACTTGCTGAGCTTCAGCGTGATCGTCCTCTGGTCGCCGTAACCGCAGGTGAAGAGGCCCTGGCAGCCCTTGACGTAGTCCTTGTCGAACAGGTTCGTCACGTTGAGCGCAGCACCCCAGCCGTTGTTTGCATAGCGGATCGCCGCGTCGGCAACGACGGCGTCGGGAACCTTGGCCGTGTTGGCGTTGTCGGCGAAGGATTCGCCCTGGTAGCGCAGGCCGCCGCCGAGGCTCACGCCTTCCAGCGCACCGTCTGTCACCAGATATTCAAGCCACAGGGCGGCCTGGTGTTCCGGGATCAGGTAGGGCCGGTTACCGATCAGCTCGGCGTTCAGGTCCTCGGTGATCTCCAGATCGTTATAGGTGTAGGAGCCGAGCAGCTTCCAGTTCTGGGAGAGGTTGACCTTGCCTTCCAGTTCCAGGCCGCTCGAGGTGACTTCGCCGAGCTGCTCCTGCAGGAAGTCGGGCCGGGTCAGCGCGACGTTCTGCTTGACGATATGATAGACCGAGGCGGTGAACAGGCCGTCGATGAAGGTCGGCTGATATTTGATGCCGCCCTCGAACTGATGCCCCTCTTCCGGTTCCAGCGGACTGCCGTCGAAGGCCGTGCCGATCAGCGGATTGAAAAAGGTCGCGGCCGACACATAGGGCGTCAGGCCGTTGTCGAATACATAGGCGAGGCCGGCCCTGCCGCTGAGCGCATCATCGGTCGCCTGGTAGCTCGTGCCGATTGCCGCATCGGACTGCGTGTCGACATGGTCGTAGCGGCCGTTCAGGGTGACGAGCCAGCCCTCGCCGAAGCGGATCTGGTCCTGCGCATAGACGCCGACCTGCTTCAGCCGCATCACCTGATCGAGATAGGTCGAGTAGGCAGGAAGGTCGCCGCCATAGACCGGATCCCCGGGATCGAGATCGGGCGCCGGAAACGCCGAAGCCTGCGTCTGGTCGATCTTGAAATTCTTGTAGTCGAGGCCGACCAGCAGCGCGTGGTCGAGGAAGCCTGTGACAAATTCCTTTTCCGCCCGGTTGTCGACCGCAAAACTGTCCACCGAGGTGTCGTGCTTGAAGCCGAGGCGCGCCAGATCATAGGTTGCCGTGTAGGCATAGGGGTAGACAAGCTCCTCGGCCTTGTCGAGGTGGCCGTAGCGCAGGTTCTGCGTGACCTTCCAGCCATTGTCGAATTCGTGCGAAAACTCGTAGCCGATCATCTGCTGGTCATGGCGGCCGAAATCGTGATCCGGTTCACCGAAGAAGAAGTCGCGGTCGATCTTGCCGAAAGGCGCGCTCGTCACCGTGCCCTCATAGGGCAGGAAGCCGTTGCCGACATGGGTCTGGTCGAGCGCGGAGACGATCGCGTAGACCGTCAGGCTCGTGGCATCGTTCGGCGCATAGGTCACCTGCGGCATCAGGAAGCCGCGCAGGTCCTCCGAATAATCGCTGTAATTGTCGCCGCCCGCGATCTTGCCAGTGATGCGGTAGGTCAGCGTGCCGTCGGCGTTCAGCCCGTCGTTGGCATCGAAGCCGAAGAAGGCATTGCCGAAATTGTTGATGCCGATTTCCGTCGAATAGGCCGGCTCGTCCTGTGGCCGCTTGCGAATGAGATCGACGATACCGCCCGGGCTGGAGCCGCCATAGAGGACCGAGGCCGGGCCCTTCAGCACCTCGACGCGTTCGAGCATGTAGGCATCCATCTGGAAGCCGCCGAAACCGTAGGAATAGAGGTTGAGTCCGTCGAGAAAGACACCGGTCTGGGTCGCGTCGAAACCGCGGATGTAGAACCAGTCCGTATCGGGATCGCTGCCGAAGGGCTCGGTCGAGACGCCGGCGGTGTAGCGCAGCGCCTCGTCGATCTTGGTGACGACGCCGCGGTCTTCCAGTTCCTCGCGCCCGACCACAGAAACGGATTGCGGAATGGCGGAGATCGGCGTGGCGGTCTTGGAGCCGGTGCCGGTCGCCTCTGCCACATAGCCGTCGACAGGGCCACTCGCTTGCGCGTCGCCGGCTTTGCCGCCCTCGACCGTCAGGCGCTCCAGCTGCGTCGCACTGGTCGCTGCCGCATCCTGCGCCGAAACCGCGTGCGGGATGGTGATTGCCGTCACCGCCGCGCTTGCCATCAATATCCGGCGGAAACCGGTTCCCTTGGTCTGCATCTGTTCGTCACCCCAGCCTGGCTCCGGACGCCCGTCGGCAACGCACTATCCGGCAATTGCCTGAAAATAAGCTGAGTGTTTAGATCAACTATTAGGGCCGGGATTGTCTCTCAATGCGGAAATTGAACATTTCTGGCCTATATTCCGCATCGTACGGGGGCGCACCGTCACAGTCGCTGGCTCTTCGCCCAGGTGGCAGGCGTCGCCCCGACCGTCTTGCGGAAGACGCGGGTGAAATGCGCCTGGTCGGCGAACCCGGTTTCGGCGGCCACGACACTCATCGGCAGATCGCCCGTAAGCATCAGCGTCTTGGCGCGCTCGATGCGGGCCTTCATCTGCCACTGATGCGGCGGCAGGCCGGTCGAGGCCTTGAAGGCGTGGCTGAAATAGGACTGCGACAGGCCGGTCAGCGCCGCCAGCTCCTCCAGCCGGATCCCGCGCAGGCAGTTTTCCTCGATATAGTCGATCGAGCGGCGCAACTGCCAGGAGGCCAGTTCGCTGCGCTTGCGCGACCGCACGGGGCCGAGCCGCATGACGTCGATGAACAGCGCCACCGACAGGCCGTCGCCATAGAGATCGTGCAGCGGCTGCGGATTGGCGCATTCCGCCGCAATCAGTTCCGCCAGCGCCAGGAACCGCGGCTCGGAAAACATCAGGCGCGGCATGGCCAGCTTGCGCGGATCGAGGTCTTCCATCAGCCGGCGGCTGAGCGTCTCGGCGTTGAAATGCAGATCGAGGTGGCGGACATAGTTTACGTCGACCATCTCGGCCCAGAGTTCCATGCCGGCGGGAATATAGGAGATCACCTGGCGCCGGCTGTCTTCCGCAACCGCCTGCATCTGGCGCAGCCGGATATTGCGCCGGCCGCCGCCCTTGGCATCGAGCACGATGAACAGCCGCGGATCATCGGCCACGTAGAAGCCGCCCGCGACCGGCGCGCATTCGACGTCCCACAGATCCGCGACAATCCCGTTCCACACGCGCCGGTTCAGGCCGCCGATGACGGAGAACCCCGAAATCCTGTTGTTCATGCGCGGTTGAAAGGTCATGCCTCGGTCTCAGGCAGCGTCGGGCCACCAGTAAACTTGCCAATAATAGTCAAGTTTAGCTAGCCGATTTTTCGCATCGTTTCAATCGTGAAATGTTCGCAATGCCGTGACACAAAGATGCCGCGCCTTGTTCGGGCGCGGCATTTTGCACGGGCTGACCGCAACGGTCAGATGGCGCAGCTGACGCCGGTGCCGCGCAAGCCGCAGTAGCCGTTCGGGTTTTTCGCCAGATACTGCTGATGATCGGCATCGGCAAAATAGAACGCGCCGGCCCTGGCGATTTCCGTGGTGATCCTGCCCTTGTGCCCGGCCTTTGCCAGCGCCGCCTGGAACGCGTCGCGGGCGGCGATCGCTTCGGCCAATTGCGCGTCGTCCTCGACATAGATGGCCGAGCGGTAGGTGGTGCCGACGTCGTTGCCCTGGCGCATGCCCTGCGTCGGGTCATGCTCCTCGAAGAACACCTTGAGCAGTTCCGCAAGCGACACCTTGGCGGGGTCGTAGACGACCAGCACCACTTCCGTGTGGCCGGTCAGGCCCGTCGTGGTTTCCTGATAGGTCGGGTTCCTGGTGAAGCCGCCGGAATAGCCGGCCGCAGTCACATAAACACCGGGAATCTGCCAAAGCAGCCGCTCGGCGCCCCAGAAGCAACCCATGCCGAACAGGACCTGCTTGTAGCCTGCCGGGTATGGCCCCTTCAGCGGATGCCCGTTGACGAAGTGGCGCGCGGCGGTTGGGATCTCGGTTTCGCGGCCCGGCAGAGCGTTTTGCGGGTCCGGCATCGTCGTCTTCTTGTTGAACATTTCGGTCAGCAACATGCCTGTCTCCTTCGGCTGTTTCAATCGGGGGAAATCTCGTCGCGGATCATCCGCGCCGGTCTCGGGGCCGGCACCGCATTTCTCAGGTCTGCAGGGCGGAACTCAGGCGGAAAAGCGGCCGGCCACCGGCGGTCGCTTGTAGCCCATCATCCAGAGGACGAGCGCGATCAGCAGGAAAAAGGCGAAGGCCGGCTGCTGCAGCGTCCAGCGGATCACCGGATCCCAGAACGCGCCCCACAACGCGCCGCCGGCGTGCGGCCTTTCCAACGCCTCAACCAGCGACTGGGTCGACGAGCCGCCGGCAGCAAGCGCCGTTGACAGCGGCGTCAACACCGGCTGGGACGCCGAGACCGACTGGATGGCGTCCACCGAGGCCACCAGGACAGCGGCAACGAGCGCCAGAAAACTTGCAAACCGCAGCAAAAACCGCATACCGCCCCTCCGCCGATCGGCAGGCAACCCATCTCCACCCGACCGGATTTCTCCCGCTCAGCAAGACATAGGCAGAGGTCTTGCGAAGTGCAATGCCGCACTTTTGCCGCCCGGCGTCACAAGAAGTCAAAAAACTGTCAGAAACCAGTTGATCCCTCAGGCTTCCTCGGTATATATCGCGCCGGTCCGCTGGTTTTACACTTGCCGGACACCCCGATCTGGCCCTGCCGAACGGGATTTCAAGGAGAAAGCAAGCGCTTGTCTCTGATCCGCCGGACCCAACCGCCGGCGCGATTGACAAAACGGACAGGTGGCCGAGTGGTTGAAGGCGCACGCCTGGAAAGTGTGTATACGTGAGAGCGTATCGCGGGTTCGAATCCCGCTCTGTCCGCCATTTATAGCTGAAATAATTGGGATTTATTTGGCTATCTCGGCTCAAACCCCAACTTAATCTCTAACTTCCGCCAGCGTCACAGGGCTTAAATCGCTCTATCATTGCGTTCGAACCTTTATTGCTGCACCTTCTGTCAATGCAACACGGAGGGTGCAATGAAGCCTGCTGGAATGTTGATGACCGTTTTATCCTCGGTCCTGTTGGACGCTGTCGGCGCTAGCATTATCGCATTCCTGTTCGGAGGCACCGAAAAGGCCGAAGTCTTCGCTCTCACTTTCGCATTCATGTTGATTGTGCCCTGCATTTTAGGTGCGTGGGGCCTGTTGAAGTTTTGGATAGGTTACGCCCTGTTCTTCAAAAGCCGCCTTACGCGAGTCTACTTGGCAGAACTTAACAGGCACACGCTGCCGAGCGCCGCCCATCACTATGACGGCACGAGCTACCTTAGTGAGGTGATTCAGGATGCGACGGAAATTCCATCGGTTCGCGCGAGTGCAGCACTCGTACTTGGTGAGTTGCAGGCGGCTAGGGCGCTCAAACCTTTTTCACTCGGCATGGGAAGCAGCATTGCTTTAGAAGCAGCTATGAGCCAATACCTGCGCCGACCGGATATGTTTTCGGCCATGACAAAAAAGGCGGAGATGGCAGCTATGGCTGCACAACTCGAAAATCAGGAAGTAAAAGCAAAAGATTCCTAGAAATCTACACCAAGCAGCCTACCAAACATCGCCAGCGCCGCGCGCTCCGACCGATCGTTCAAAGCCTCGCCTCTGGGCCCAAGCTTCTCGTAAGTCCGCCAATGCACGCCTTTCGGCTTTTCCGGGAACGGGTCATCTGTGCAAGGTGAGCCGCCCAATCTTTGCCATAACTTCTGCGCTTGCGATAATGCCCGGCAATGCGGTTTGTCGGACGCTCTGTCCGCCATTTTTCCAGCTCCTCCCGATTAGTTCATTGATACGGCGGGAAGCTGTGCGATAGATGCCAGACCCCTCAGGCTTCCCGCCAGGCACCCTTGACGAGGCCCGCCGATTGTGTGCGGAGTCGAGCCCGCAATCCGGAGCGGTTTGCAGTGTTTGCTCGGGTGGAAGCATGGTCATGGGAAAGATGTCGAACGGGGTCTCGGCGACACGAGCAGCGGCGGGGCGCGTTCGGCGGATTGCCGTCGTGTGGTCGCTCTCGATCGCGCTTTCGGGCTGTGGCGGCCATGTGAAGGGCGTCATGGAGCCGCTCAACCTTGCCGAGGCCCCCAGGGGCAATGCCGTCGTCGATATGCTGGTTGCGACCAGCCGGCGGCCGTCCGACAATCCCGCCACCCTGTTTTCCGGCGAGCGCAGCACAAATCCCTCTGTCACCGATGTCGCCGTCTCGATCCCCTCGGGCAAGGAGCGCGCTGCCGGCACCGTGCAGTGGCCGAAGAAGCTGCCGCCCAATCCGGAAACGGATTTTGCCGTGGTGCGCGTCCAGCCAATCGAGACCGTCGCGCAAGCCCATGAGTGGGTGCGACGGCATTCGAAGGGCGGCCACGCCATGGTGTTCATCCACGGCTTCAACAACACCTATGAGGATTCGGTCTTCCGTTTTGCCCAGATCGTCCACGATTCCGGCGCCGACGTGACGCCGATCCTGTTTACCTGGCCATCGCGGGCGAAGGTGCTTGATTATAACTACGACAAGGAAAGCACCAACTATTCGCGCACCTCGCTGGAAAGGGTGCTGAAGGCACTGGTCGAAGACAAGAACGTCAAGGACATCACCATCCTCGCCCATTCGATGGGCACGTGGCTGGCGATGGAATCGATACGCCAGATGGCAATCCGCGACGGGTCGCTGCCGAAAAAGATTGAAAACGTCATTCTCGCCTCGCCGGATATCGACGTCGATGTCTTTGCCCGGCAATGGAGCGAGCTGGGCGACAAGCGGCCGAACTTCACCATCTTCGTCTCGCAGGACGACCGGGCGCTCGCGCTGTCCCGCTACATATCCGGCGACGTCCAGCGGCTCGGCCAGATCAATCCGGCGGAGGAACCCTACAAGACCAAGCTCGAAGCTGCCGGAATCACCGTCGTCGACCTGACCAAGGTAAAAGCCTCCGACCGGCTGAACCACGGCAAGTTCGCCGAAAGCCCGCAGATCGTGCAGCTGATCGGCCAGCGGCTGGTCACCGGTCAAACGCTGACGGATTCGGATGTCGGCCTTGGCGACGGCATCACGGCAGTGGTCGCCGGGACCGCCAGCAACATCGGTAAGATCACCGCCTCCACGGTGGCAACACCGGTCGATCTTCTCTCCGGAAACCTCAGGCCGAACCCGAAAAGGAGACCCGGCGATCTCGACGCGACGCTGCAAGGCGAAAACGCGCCTCTGAATTGACGCCAGGCGCGACCATCCATGCTCCCGAGGAACGGGGGTGCCCTCGGAACCATCGGCCAGCAAATTCGTTCTCCTCCCGATCAAGGAGGACCGTTATGCCGAAGACAACTCCCCTTCCGCCGGACGAGACATCGCACGACCGGCAGCCAGACATGCCGCAGCCCTCTCGGGACGAGCCTGTGACGCCGCCTGTAACCGACAAGGATGATCCGAATAAGCCCGATCGGGTGCCGGATCCGGCCCTGCTGCCGATCGGCGATCCCGCCGGCATGGCCTAAAGGAGCCCTTAAATGTCGACCGATGACAGCAATGTGACGCCCGAACAGAAGAAGCCGCGGGATGTGCACAGGTCGCCCGGCCAGCCCTCCCATGCCGACGAGAAATCCAAGGCACCGCCCGCGGTGCAGCCGGCCGGCGCCAAGGACGAGAGCGAAAAGCCAGTGGTAAACCCGGTTACCGGCGGCGCTCTTTAAAAAAGGACAATCGTGATGCCGGTATCAGAAACACCAAGAAAATCCGTCCGCCGCGAATACCGGCAGCTGATGTTTCGCCAGTTTCTGATGTGGCTGTTCGGCGTCTCGCTACCAGCCCTTTTGGCGTTTGCCTTTTGGGTCTATTGAACCGGGCGTTCGGTTTGCTGCGGTCGCACCTCCAGCCGGTTCTCCACCAGATGCACGCCGATGACCGAGGCGGCTGCCTCCTCGGCGCAGCCGAGTTCCGATTCGCAGGAAACATAGCCGCTTAGAACGACGGTCCGGCCGATAGCCGTGACCGAGAGGCCGGACGTATCGATCAGCGCGGAATACCGGACGTAGCGCAACACCTTTTCGGCAAGTTCGTCGCCCGTCAAATCCGGGTGATCGTCCTCATGGACGTAAATCTGCTTGTGCATGGCCACCACCTGCCCTTCCATGGGGAAAACGCAAAGCTTTTCCCGAAGGTTCCCTCGGGCGGCGTGTGCCAGCCGTTCTGCGGAGGAGGGCATTCCCCGGATCGCGTGAGTCTCGGACGACGCGGCTGCCCGAAAAGCCGCGTTCGAAGCGCCTGTACCTCGCGCCAGGTTGCGGCATAGCGGCGAATGGGTCTATGGCGGAAGCTCAACTCGCCAAGAGGCAGCACCCGATGTCCGATGTCTTCCTGAATGTCGTGCCGATTTTCGTCCTCATACTGCTCGGATGGCTGATCGTGCGGACGAACTATCTGAAGGCGACCGTCGGGGAAGCGCTTGGCGATTTCGTCTTCCGGGTGGCAGTGCCGGTTCTCTTGTTCCGCACCATTGCCGAGGCCGACTTCAAGGAAGGGTCGCCCTGGCCGCTCTGGGTCGCCTATTTCTCAGGCGTTGCGGTCACATGGACGCTCGGGCATCTCGCAGCCACCATGTTTTTCAAGAAGGATGCGCGCGTCGGCGTGCTCTCGGGCGTTTCCTCCGCCTTTGCCAATACGGTTTTCATCGGCCTGCCGCTGGTCTCCCGCAACGTCGGCGAGGACGGGGTGGTGGCGCTGTCCATCCTTTTATCGGTGCATCTGCCCGTCATGATGATTGCCGGCACGATCCTGATGGAGCGGGCCGAGCGCCAGACCAGCGGCAAGCCCGGCCAGAGCCCCTTGCGGCTGTTGAAGGGCATTCTGCGCAATCTGGTGCGCAATCCGCTGGTCATCGGCCTGGTCTGCGGTGCGGTCGTCTATCTCGTCGGCATGCCGCCTGGCGGACCGGTCAAGGTCGTCGTCGATCAGCTCGCCTCCCTCGCCGCCCCAGCGGCGCTCGTCTCGATCGGCATGGCGCTCGACAAATACGGTCTCGCCGGCAATACCGGGCTTGCTTCGATCACCAGTGTCCTGAAGCTGGTCATTCTGCCGGCAACCGTCTATGGCGCCTGCCATCTGCTCGGCCTCAACAGCAACTGGACGGCCGCCCTGGTTTTGACCTCATCGGTGCCGACCGGCGTCAATGCCTGGCTGATTGCCAATCATTTCAACGTCGGCCACGGGCTGGCCTCCTCGACGATCACCATCACCACCGCACTTGGCGTCATCTCGGTTTCGGCCTGGGCCTATATACTCCTGTAGGAAGGGCGGACTGCGGATTGGCGCGGCAGACGCATTTGTTGCCGGTTGGCCGAGCGGTCACGAAAAAGCCCGGCACATGGCCGGGCCTAGGGATGTAACTGGCTTCAAGAAGCAGCGGCTTATTGCGCCGGCGCGGTTTCCGTCGCCGGCTTGGCTGCCTCGGCTTCGGCAGCCGGCTTCACGGCTTCGCCTTCGGCGGCAGGCGTCGCGGCAGCGGAAGCGTCCGGCAGTGCCACCGGCGCGTCGGCCTGTTCGCGCAGCCAGGCAATCAGGTTGGCGCGCTCTTCCGGCTTCTTGATACCGGCAAAACCCATCGCAGTGCCGGGAACGTGCTTCTTCGGCGCTTCGATGAAGAAGCTCAGATGGTCGTAGGTCCAGGTCTTGTTGGCTTCGGCGAAGGTCTTCATGCCGGCCGAATAGCTGAAGCCCTCATGCGAGGCGATCGGACGCTCGACAACGCCCCAGAGATTCGGGCCGACCTTGTTCGCGCCGCCCTTTTCGGAGGTGTGACAGCTCGCGCACTTCTTGAAGACGGTCGCGCCGGCCGCCGGATCGGCCGATGCGAGCAGCGGCTTGATATCGACTTCGGCTTCTGCCGCGCCACCGGCACCGGCTTCCGATCCACCTTCTTCGGCGATGATGGCGAAACCTTCCTTCTCGGGAGCTTCCGAATGGAAAATGCCTTCCGACGCAATCGATACGGACATCAAAACAAAGACCGTACCAAGAAAGGCACCCACGCCCATGTTCACATATGAGTTCATCTGCAAACGCTCCCCTTGCAACCGGCGCAAACAAAACGCCGGCCTATCTTGAAATCGCGCGGAACCTATGTCTTTTGGCTTTGCGTTGCAACAGACATTATAAGCCCCGGACTGAGACCTTTTGACACTTTTCCGGCGCGTTTTGAAGGCCCAGGCATGAACAGCGACAATTTGGACAAAACCCTCATTCTCATTCCTGCCCGCATGGCCTCGACGCGCCTTCCAGGCAAGCCGCTCGCCGACATTTGCGGCCTCCCGATGATCGTACAGGTCGCCTTGCGGGCAAAGGCCGCTCAGGCCGGGCGGATCGTCGTTGCCGTCGATCACCAGGACGTATTCGATGCGGTGACCGCCGCCGGCTTCGAGGCGGTGATGACCCGCTTGGATCACCAGTCCGGTTCCGACCGTATTTACGAAGCGCTTGTGAAGAGCGACCCCGAAGGCAAGGCCGAGATCGTCATCAATGTCCAGGGCGATCTGCCGACGATCGAGCCTGAGACCATACGCGCAGCCCTCAGGCCACTGGAAAACCCGCAGGTCGATATCGCCACGCTGACCGTGGAAATCGAGGACGAGGAAGAAAAGCGCAATCCGAACGTCGTCAAGGTCGTCGGCGCGCCTCTGTCGGAGACGCGCCTGAAGGCGCTTTATTTTACCCGCGCCACCGCGCCGCACGGCGAAGGGCCGCTCTACCATCATATCGGCCTCTATGCCTATCGGCGGGCGGCGCTGGAGAAATTCGTGTCGCTGGCGCCCTCGACGCTGGAAAAGCGCGAATCGCTGGAGCAGTTGCGCGCGCTCGAAGCCGGCATGCGCATCGACGTCGAGATCGTCAGGTCCATACCGCTCGGCGTCGACACCCCGGCGGACCTTGAAAAGGCCCGGCGCCTTCTTTCCGCAAAAGCCTGATTGGAACCATGATGATCACCAAGACCAACCGCATCTCGTTCCAGGGCGACTACGGCGCCAACTCCGACATGGCCTGCCGCGACATGTTCCCGGACATGGAACCGCTGCCCTGCCAGACCTTCGAGGACGCGTTCCTGGCAGTCGAGAACGGCGAGGCGGATCTTGCGATGATCCCGATCGAAAATACGATCGCCGGCCGCGTCGCCGACATTCATCACCTGCTGCCCGAATCACGGTTGCATATCGTCGGAGAATATTTCATGCCGATCCGCTTCCAGCTGATGGTGCTGCCAGGCGTGTCGCGCGACGAAATCCGCACCGTGCACAGTCATATCCATGCGCTCGGTCAGTGCCGCATGATCGTCCGCGCCAACGGCTGGAAGCCGGTGGTGGCCGGCGATACAGCGGGCGCTGCCAAGCTGGTGGCGGAACGCGGCGACCGGTCGATGGCAGCCCTTGCGCCGAGGCTCGCCGCCGACCTCTACAAGCTCGAGATCATCGCGGAAAACGTCGAGGACACGGAAAACAACGTCACGCGATTCGTCGTCCTCGCGCGCGACGCAAAGGAGATCAAGCGGCAGTCGGAAAAGGACGTCATCGTCACGACCTTCGTCTTCAACGTCCGCAACATTCCCGCATCGCTCTACAAGGCGCTCGGTGGTTTCGCCACCAACGGCATCAACATGACCAAGCTCGAAAGCTACCAGCTCGGCGGCAAGTTCATCGCCACCCAGTTCTACGCAGATATCGAAGGGCATCCGGACGATCCGCACGTGCGCCAGGCCCTGGATGAACTGCGGTATTTTTCCGAGAAGGTCCGCATTCTCGGCTCCTATGCCGCCCATCCGATGCGGCTCGTCCTGTAGGAACGCTTGCGTCCGATTTAAAGGGCCAAAACTGACGGCTATCCCTTGTGGCCGGAAGACGGTTATTTTGCGCAGCACCCTCAGCGGTTGGTTCGACGCAGAATGCTTGTATTGCTTCGCCGATGCGCCATCATCGTATCCAGCAACACTTCATGCGCATGCCGCCCGCACGGCATGCGCCACAAAGGTTAGCCTATGACACTCAAACTCCTCCTCCTCGGCTCGGCGGCTGCATTGTCGGTCGTGACGGGTGCGCGCGCAGCAGATGCGATCGTTGCTGCAGAACCCGAACCCCTCGAATATGTACGCGTTTGCGATGCTTTCGGTGCTGGCTTCTTCTATATCCCCGGTACGGAAACATGCCTGAAGATCAGCGGCTATGTGCGATCCGAATCGAGCTTCGGCGACGACCCCTATAGCGGCGAGGATATCGGCTGGGACGGTTTTGCTCGCGGCACCATCCGGCTCGATGCCCGCAACGATACGGAATACGGCACCCTAAGTTCCTTTATCGAGCTGCGCAGCCAGGCGTCCGCCGATGACGAGGCGACCTATATCAACAGCGCCTATATCGAGCTGGCCGGCTTTCGCGCAGGCTATGACGATTCGCGGTTCGACACCTGGCTGAACTCGGCCGGCAACATCATCAACGACGATGTCATCGACTATACCGGCGATCGCACCAACCAGGTGAGCTATGTCTATGAAGCCGGAAACGGCTTTTCCGCCCTGATCGGCCTCGAAGAGGGCTCCGGTGACTACGACACCGGCTTTGCTCCCGTCCCGACCGCTTCGTACAGCGGTGGTGACGCCCCACATATCATCGGCGGCGTGAAATATGAGCAGGAGTGGGGCGGCATCGCGGCCGTTGGCGGCTATGACACCTACGCCGATGCCTTCGGGGCCAAGGTCCGCGTCGACGTCGAGTTCAACGATGCGTTCTCGGTCTTCGTCATGGGCGGCTATCAGTCGGATTGGGACAACGACAATGGCCCCGGCGGCAGCCGTCAGCTGAACTATTATGGCCCATGGTTCGGCGACTGGGCCGCCTGGGGCGGCTTCTCCGCGACGCTCAGCGACAAGGCGTCCTTGAACGGCCAGCTCGCCTATGAGGAGGATGGAACGCTCGCGGCCGCGTTGAACGTCGAATACGCGGTGGTTCCGGGCCTCATGGTGCAGCCGGAACTCAACTACACCGACTTCGGCGGCGAGCGCGGCAGCGGCGAGGCCTTCGGCGGCATCCTGCGCGTCCAGCGGAATTTCTAAACGGGAAACGGCCCGGAAAGAGAGATCGGCGTCCGCCTCCAGCGGGCGCCGATTGTCCTTATCGCAGCCAGTCCAGCCAGTCGCGCATCAGTTGATGAGCGATGGCGCCCTTCGGCGGCGGGCCGAGTTCGCCGTCAGCCAGCGCCACGCCGGTGTTGCGTGCCAGCATGGCAGCCGTTTCCTCGCGGCTGAACCAGCGGCAATCCTCGAGCTCCTGCTCGTCGCGATGGATATTGCGGGACTGGGCTTCGGCATAGCAGCCGATCATCAGCGTGTGCGGCATCGGCCAAGGCTGCGAGGCATGGTAGCGGACGCGGCCGACGCGGATGCCGGATTCCTCGTGGGTTTCCCGCCGCACCGCATTCTCGATCGTTTCGCCCGGCTCGACGAAGCCCGCGAGACAGGAATACATGCCTTCCGGAAAATGCGGGCTGCGGCCGAGCAGGCAGAGATCGCGCTCGACGTCGATGGTCAGCATGATGACGACCGGATCGGTGCGCGGGAAAGCCATGTGGCCGCAGGCGGTACAGACGCGGCGGTAACCGCCGGCCTTGCTTTCCATCGCCGAGCCGCACTTGCCGCAGAAACGGTTGGCCGCATTCCAGCTGATCAGGCTCGAGGCCTGCGCGAACTGGCCGAGCAGCTCGTCGGGCAGCATCTGCTGGCGATAAAGCGTGCGGCCGTCAGCAAGCTTGAAGGGCTCCGGCAGCGTTTCCTCCGTCAGGCCGACCGGAACGGCGAGCCGCGGCTCGCCGTTGGCGAGGAAACCGAGCAGGATGGCGTCGTCGAGTTCCGGCTCGAGCCCCGCCAGTTCATAGGGCGCAAACAGCGGATCGATGATTTTCTCATCGTGCTTGACGACGAGCTTGCCGCCGGAAAAGGCGAAGACATGCGCCCCCTCCCTGCGGAAGGCGGCTTCGACGCAATCGTCCGGTCGATGTTCGGATTGCCGGTCCAGGTGATTCTCGGCGAAGGCAACGAGCGTGCTCGGCTCGGGGTGCGGGCTGTGCAGTTCGAAGATCGATTTCGTCATGATCAGAGATTTTCCAGTATCCGTGCTGCCAATGCCTTGCGCTCGTCATCGCCCCAGGGTTCGGCCGTGCCGAAACCCCAGACCGGCCCCGGCCAGTTGGCATCGCCCTCGCTGCGGGCAATGACATGGACGTGGAGCTGGCGGACGATATTGCCAAGCGCGCCGACGTTGATCTTCGTCGCGCCCGTTGCCTTTTTCAATGCCGAAGCGACCATGTTGGTCTCGAAAGTCAACATCGCCTGGTCGAGCGGCGTCAGGTCGAAGATTTCCGACACGCCGTCGCGCTGCGGAACGAGCACCATCCAGGGCCAGCGGCGGTCGTTGTTGATGCGAAGCTGGCAAAGACCGAGCGTGGCGATCAGCAAGCCGTCGCGTTCAAGGCGTTCATCGATATCGAAGGCAGGCAAGCGGGTCTCCCGGATCAGTGATTTTCCTTTGTTTGCACAAAGATAGCAGTTTTTTGAAGGCGTGGCTTGCATTTGGTTTCGATATTGCCGATATGAGAGCCGGGAGGTTGGTGGTGGACGAGCCACTCGCCAACCGGGTCAGGTCCGGAAGGAAGCAGCCCCAACGAGCCACGGCACGGGTCATCGTGCCAGCCTCCCACCTTTTTCTTCCGTCCTGTCTGGACAGACTTGTAGCCAACGGCAGGGGCGATGAGCGAAGATACGTTGATCCCGACATCTGAAAAGCCCGCCGCCTACCGGGTTCTCGCGCGCAAATACCGCCCCAAGGATTTCTCCGACCTGATGGTCGGCCAGGAACCGATGGTGCGCACCCTCACCAACGCCTTCGAGACCGGCCGCATCGCCCAGGCCTATATGCTGACCGGCGTTCGCGGCGTCGGCAAGACGACGACGGCCCGCATCCTGGCCCGCGCGCTGAACTACAAGACGAGCGAAATCGACAAGCCGACCATCGACCTGCGCATCCCCGGCGAACATTGCCAGGCGATCATGGAAGGCCGCCATGTCGACGTGATCGAGATGGACGCCGCCTCCCATACGGGTATCGACGATATCCGCGAGATCATCGAGCAGGTGCGCTATCGGCCGGTTTCCGCGCGCTACAAGGTCTATATCATCGACGAAGTGCACATGCTCTCGACCCAGGCCTTCAACGGCCTGCTGAAGACGCTCGAAGAGCCGCCGGAGCATGTGAAGTTCATCTTCGCCACCACCGAAATCCGCAAGGTGCCGATCACCGTGCTGTCGCGCTGCCAGCGCTTCGACCTGCGCCGCATCGGCGCGTCGGATCTCGTCGGCCTGTTCACCACCATTCTCGGCAAGGAAGGCATCTCGGCCGATCCGGATGCGCTGGCGATGATCGCCCGTGCGGCCGAAGGCTCGGCGCGCGACGGCCTGTCGCTGCTCGACCAGGCGATCGCCCATGGCGGCGGCGTGGTCGAGGTCGAGGCGGTGCGCTCGATGCTCGGGCTTGCCGACCGCGCCCGCATCGTCGACCTGTTCCAGCATATCGTCAAAGGCGATGTCGCAGCCGCGCTCGAGGAGTTCAACAGGCAGTACGAGGCCGGCGCCAGCCCATCCGTGGTGCTGACCGACCTTGCCGACTTCACCCATCTCGTTACCCGGCTGAAATATGTGCCGGATGCCGCGAGCGACCAGTCGCTGAGCGAGATCGAGCGCACCCGCGGCGCCGAATTCTCGTCAGGCATCGCCGTGACGACGCTGTCGCGCATCTGGCAGATGCTCTTGAAGGGCATTCCCGAAACGGAAAGCTCGTCGCGTCCGGCCGGTGCCGCCGAAATGGTGTTGATCCGCCTTGCCCACGCCGCCCACCTGCCCTCGCCGGAAGACGCCGCCCGCCGGCTGCTCGAACTGTCGGGCGGAGAAGCCGCCCGCCCGCCCGCAGCGCCGAACGGCGGCAGTGGCGGTGGTGCCCAGGCTTCCGCGGCTGCCGCCGTTCAGGCAAGGGGGAGCGACATGGTTCCCGCGCAACGGACGACCGGAAATGGCGCGACCATGCTGCGCGCCGTGCCGAGCATTGAACCGCAACCGGACCTGCCGGTCGGCAAGACGGAAGCCAAGCCGGTCGAAGTCCCGGCGGCAAAAGCGGAACCGAAGGTCGCCGTCAAATCGGCGAGCGACATTGCCGATCTCTGCGCCACAAACCGCGACATCAGGCTGAAGACGCTGGTGCGCAATTTCGTCCGTCTGGTCAATCTGGAGCCCGGACGGCTGGAGATCAACCTGCCGGACGATGCGCCGAAGACGCTGGTTGCCGAGCTGCAGAAAAAGCTGGAGGACTGGACGGGCATCCGCTGGATGGTGATCCTCAGCCGCGAGCCCGGACAGCCGACGCTTGTGGAGGCCGAAGCGGCCACCAAGGAGCGCCAGTTCAACGACGCCCGGCAGGATCCGGACGTCGCCGCCATCATCGCACGGTTTCCAGGCGCGAAGATCGCCGACGTCAGGATAAAGGGGCCGGAACCCGAGGAAGAGCCGCAGGCCGTGGCCGCCGCCGAATCCGCGGAAGGCGATATCCTTCCCGGCGACGATATCGAGCACTAGGTTTATACGTTTACACGAGACAGGAAGAGGACATGGCGATGCGCGACATCATGGGCATGATGGGCAAGGTCAAGGAAATGCAGGCCAAGATGGAAAAGATGCAGGAAGAGATTTCTGCGCTCGAAGTCGACGGCTCCTCCGGCGGCGGTCTGGTCACCGTGCGCATGGACGGCAAGGGCAACCTGAAAGGCATCAAGATCGACCCGTCGCTGTTCAAGGAAGACGATGTCGAGATCCTCGAAGACCTGATCGTCGCTGCCCACAAGGACGGCAAGGACAAGGCCGAGGCGATCACCGCCGAAAAGACCCGCGCGCTCACCGCCGGCCTGCCGATCCCGCCCGGCATGAAACTGCCGTTCTAGAGCAATTCCAGCAAAAGTGCGTAGCGGTTTTGCGTCCGGACTTGCGTATTTTCGCGATTCGAAGAAAACCGGAAAAGCTGTAAGCCGCACGACGACACAGGCGAGTGGCCACCAGAAGCGGTCGCAGGATTGCGGACGCTTATGCGCGGCTGATCTCGGCACGCAGTTTGTGGTGGATCGGCGCGGCGAGATAGCGGTCGCGATCCTTCTCAGAGAGATTCCTGCCGAAGGTTTCAAGCAATTCCGGCATCCAAACCGGCAGCCCGGAATAGGCGCGATAGGTGACGGCATCGCCGGCCTGAACCACGCCATCCCTGAGCACGCGGCAATAGAAGCCCGGCCGTCCGGCGGCGAGAAAGCGCTTCGGGAAGGCCGGATCCTCCATTCGTGCCGCGAGCGTGGCGCAGGGGATGCGCGCCGAGGTGACTTCGAGCTCGATCCTGTCGGTTGCGAACCGGTCGCCGACCGCGATCGTGCGGCTGTCGGCTCCTTCGATCACCAGATTTTCCCCGAACGTGCCCGGCTCCAGCCGGCGCCCCAGTTCCTTGGACCACCAGTCGAGGTCGATCGAACCGAGGGCATAGACCGCCTGATCGACCCCGCCATGATGCTTGCGATTGCAGATCCTGTCGCCGATCAGCCCCTCGCGATCGACCATCACGCCGGCTTCGACCGGATGTTTGAAGATGCCCGTCCGGTAGGACTTTCCCGGCAGGATTTCGGCGCTGCCGGTACAGACGGCCAGGATTTTCATGGGTGATCCTCTCGTTTTAAGCGATTCCGTTCCCCCGAGATATGGAGTAGAACCGCCGCATGGCAAAGCGAGTCACCGGCCCCGAAATCGAAAAACTCATTCAGCTTCTGGCGAAGGTGCCCGGGCTCGGGCCGCGCTCGGCCCGGCGGGCAGCCCTTCATCTCGTCAAGAAGAAGGACCAGCTGCTCGGCCCGCTCGCCGACGCGATGGGCGACGCCTACGCCAAGGTCCGGATCTGCTCGTGCTGCGGCAATGTCGATACCAGCGACCCCTGCAGCGTCTGCACTGACGACCGGCGCGACAATTCCGTCATCATCGTCGTCGAGGACGTCTCCGACCTCTGGGCGCTGGAGCGGGCAAGCGCGATGAACACCGCCTATCATGTGCTCGGCGGCACGCTCTCGCCGCTCGACGGCGTCGGCCCCGACGACCTCAACATCAAGGGCCTGATCGAGCGCGTCTCGAAGGGCGGCGTGCGCGAACTGATCATCGCGGTCAATGCCACCGTCGAGGGCCAGACAACGGCGCACTACATCACCGACCAGCTCGACGGGCTTGACGTCAAGATCACCCGCCTCGCCCATGGCGTGCCCGTCGGCGGCGAGCTGGACTATCTGGACGAAGGCACGCTGACGGCGGCATTGCGGGCGAGGACGGTGATTTGAGCTTTTCGGAAATTCTAGGCGATCTACGCGGATTCCTGGGGGCTTTGTGGGATGCCCCCCTCTGTCGGCTTCGCCGACATCTCCCCCTCAAGGGGGGAGATCGTTCCTTTCCAGCGCCGGCCTCGTACGAACTCGCTCGTTCCAGGGCAGTTAAAGAGCGCGGCAGTATCCAGTCCCCCCCCTTGAGGGGGAGATGTCACGCAGTGACAGAGGGGGGTAAGCCTCGGCGTACACTAAGTCTTTTGCTTGCTATCCTCCTCATTCCCCTGCCCGCCCTCGCCGCCTCGAAAGCCGAGACTGAGGCGCAGTTCCGCCAGTGGCTGCAGACCGATCTCTGGCCGGAAGCGCAGAAGGCCGGCATTTCGGAAAAATCCTTCAACGCTGCCTTTGCCGGCGTCAAGCTCAACTGGGACCTGCCGGACCTCGTGCCGCCGGGTACCAAACCGCCGAGCGAGCAGAAGCAGAGCCAGGCGGAATTCTCCTCGCCGGGCGCGTATTTCTCCGAGGAGCGGCTGCAGGGACTGGCCGCAACCGGCCGCAGCCTTGCCAAGACCCATGCCGCAACGCTCAAGCGGGTCGAGAAGACCTATGGCGTGCCGGGTCCGGTCGTGCTCGCCATCTGGGGACGCGAATCCGGCTTCGGCCGCGCGAAGATTCCGCATCCGATCATCGATGTGCTGGCGACCAAGGCCTTCATGTCAACGCGCGGCGATCTCTTCCGCCGCGAACTGATCGCCGCCCTGCATATTCTCGACAGCGGCGACGTGCGCGAGGCGGAGATGAAGGGCTCCTGGGCCGGCGCCATGGGCCAACCGCAGTTTCTGCCGACGAGCTTCCTGAAATATGCCGTCGACTTCGACGGCGACGGACGCCGCGACATCTGGAACTCGGTGCCGGACGTGCTCGGCTCGATCGCTCATTACATGGCTGAAAAGGGCTGGCAGCGCGGCCGCGACTGGGGCTTCGAGGTCAGCATTCCCGCCAAGGTCTCCTGCGCCCAGGAAGGGCCCGACCTTGCCAAGCCGATATCGCAATGGGCTTCGACCGGCATCGAGCGCGTGTCGGGAAAGGCATTTCCGGCGGGCGAAGCCAAGGCCAGCGGCATGATGCTGGTGCCGGCCGGACGCCACGGGCCGGAATTCATCGTCACGCCGAACTTCTACGTGATCAAGGAATACAACAACTCCGACCTCTATGCGCTGTTCATTGGCAACCTCGCCGACCGGATTTCGTCCGGCGGCGGCGCCTTCAAGGGCCAGTTCGGCGACGTCGGCAAGATGCTGCGCTCGGATGTCTTGAAGATGCAGAAGAACCTGCAGGCGCAGGGCTACGATATCGGCAAGGCCGACGGGCTGGCCGGCTACAAGACCCGCCGCTCGCTGGGGGACTGGCAGGCGAAGAACGGCCTGGCGCCGACCTGTTTTCCGGATGCGGGGCTGAAGGCCAGGCTGCGCTAAGAAGCCGCAATACCATAGCTCAGTGCATGTCCATCTGCTGCTTGTAGCGCTCGTAGTCATAGGGAAGGATGGTCTGGCGCTCGATCATCCGGTGCACGCGCGGCGGCGTCTCGCCGCGATGCAGTTCAAGCAGCCGATCGCCGATTTCCGCGTCGGCCTGCGTCCGGCGCTGGTTGTGGCGGACATATTCCACCCAGGTCGGGACGTGATAGGTCTCGGTCCACACCGTCGGGTTTTCCAGGTCGCGCATCAGTCCCCATTGCCCGGCGCCATCACGGATGCGGATGCGGCGGCGTTCGGCCATTGCCGTCAGGAAGGCCGGCACGTCGTCGTCGGCGATGTCGTAGTCGATCATCACCACGATCGGTCCGCTGCGCGGCTTGAGGTCAAGCTTCAGGAGCGGTTCTGAAAAGCGGTTGAGCGGATCGAGGTTGAGCGACTGGAATTCCGGCAAGGGCAATCTGAGCCCGATGGCGGCGCCGACGACCATCAGAGCGGCCGAAGCGATCAGCGCATTGGCCGGGCCATAGGTCTCGGCCGCCTGCCCCCACAGCCAGCTGCCCGCGGCAATCCCGCCGAAAGTGGTGGTCTGGTAGAGCGACAAGGCCCTGCCGACCACCCAGCGCGGAGTGGAGAGTTGCACTGTCGTGTTGAACAGCGACAGGGCCAGCACCCAGCCGGCGCCGGAGAGAAGAAGCGCAAGGCTGGTCAGCCAGCCATGCGAGCTGGACGCGGTGACGAGCGCGCTGACGGCGAAACCGGCAAAGGCGATGCGCACGATCCACTCGCTCGACAGATGCTCGCGCAGCCGGGCGCTCAATAGCGCCCCGCCGATGGCGCCGAGGCCGAAGGCCCCGAGCATGATGCCGTAGGTGAGCGGCCCGCCGGCAACGAGATCGCGGGCAACCAGCGGCAGCAGCGCAAGGATGGCGCTGGCCGACAGGCCGAAGACGAAGCCGCGGAACAGCACCTTTCCGATATTGGGGGACATGGCGACATAGCGCAGGCCGGCGGAAATCGCCCGGCCCATCGATTCGCGCGGCAGCGTCGAAAGCGTCACTTCCCGACGCCAGCGGATGAGCGCGAAGAGAAGCGCGAAATAGCTGAGCGTATTGGCGGCGAAGGCGGCGGCCGCGCCGGCCGCGGCGACGATGGCGCCGCCGATCGCCGGGCCGACCGAGCGGGTAATGTTGAAGCCCATGCTGTTCAGCGCCACGGCGGCTGGAAGGACGTCGCGCGGCACCATGTCACCGACCGACGCCTGCCAGGACGGATTGTTGAGCGCCGTGCCGCAGCCGATCAGGAAGGTGAAAAGCAGAAGCAGCCAGGGCGTGACGAGGCCGAAATAGGTGCAGACCGTCAGAAGCGCCGAGACGGCCAGCATGAAACACTGGGCGATCAGCATGATGCGGCGCCGGTCGAAATTGTCGGCGAGCGCGCCGGAGACGAGCGAGAACAGCATGATCGGCAGCGAGGTCGAGGCCTGCACCAGCGCCACCATGTTCACCGAATCCGAGATCGACGTCATCATCCAGGCGGCGCCGACGGCCTGGACGAGCCCGCCGAAGTTGGAGGCGAGGCTGGCCACCCAGATGACGCGAAACGTGTCGTGCCGGAAAGGCGCCAATGGCGATAGGCGATGCGGCAAGCTTTGTCCCCACCCGTTCAGTCTTTGATTGTCGTTATGATGGTCAATCTAGGCCAGATCATGCATCGGGCAAGCAAAAGTGCGGACTCAGGCAGGATTTAGCCACCTGGCTCCCGCATCGCCCGGCAAGCCACGGCATATCTTGCATTTGCGGATGATCAAGCGTATATGACGCTCAAATTCTTGATCGGTTGATGAAGAGTGGGCCCGTCAGGACCCGCTCTTTTTTATTAGCCGATGGTTTGGGAGAGCATCGTTTGTCCGACACGACAGCGACAGAAAACACGCAGGAACCGCGGCTGATCACCGAAACCGGGATCGACCGCCGCATCGCCGACATCATCGAGCCGGTGCTCGTTCCGATGGGATACCAGCTGGTGCGGGTTCGCCTGACCTCGCAGAACGGCGCGACACTGCAGATCATGGCCGAGCGCACCGACGGAACGATGACGGTCCAGGATTGCGAAGCCGTCTCGACGGCGATTTCGCCGGTTCTCGATGTGGAAGATCCGATCGACAAGGCGTATCATCTGGAAGTGTCCTCGCCCGGCATCGACCGACCGATGGTGCGCAAGTCGGATTTCAGCCGCTGGGCCGGCCATCTGATCAAATGCGAGACCTCGATCCTGGTCGATAATCGCAAGCGTTTTCGAGGCAAGATCGTTGCGGCCGACGATGAGGGTTTCACCATCGAGCGCGACCAGCCGGCTTATGGCGAGGAGCCGCGGGTCACCATCCCGTTCACGGCGCTGGCTGAAGGCAGGCTGATCCTGACGGACGACCTGATCCGCGATGCGCTAGCGGCAGACAAGAAGGCCAAGGCCGCCCAAGCCGCACATGGGATGGCGGCAAACGAAAACTTCGAAGACGAAGATTCGCCGATCGAATGAGTTTATGGCGCGGGACGCTTCAGGACGAAGCCCCGGCAATCAGACGGAGACTTGAAAATGGCAGTGAGTGCTAACCGGCTCGAACTTCTGCAGATCGCGGATGCCGTCGCGCGCGAAAAGGTGATCGACCGCGAGATCGTTCTGGCCGCCATGGCCGACGCGATCCAGAAGGCGGCACGCTCGCGCTATGGTTCGGAAAGCAATATCCGCGCCGACATCAATTCCAAGACCGGTGAAATCCGCCTTCAGCGCCTGCTCGAAGTGGTCGAGGCTGCCGAGGACTATTCCACGCAGATCCCGCTCGAACTGGCGCGTGACCGCAACCCGGACGCCAAGCTCGGCGACTTCATCGCCGATCCGCTGCCGCCAATGGATTTCGGCCGCATCGCCGCCCAGTCGGCCAAGCAGGTCATCGTCCAGAAGGTGCGCGAAGCCGAGCGAGACCGCCAGTACGACGAATTCAAGGATCGCATCGGCGAAATCGTCAACGGCACCGTCAAGCGAGTCGAATATGGCAACGTCATCGTCGACCTCGGCCGTGGCGAGGGCATCATCCGTCGTGACGAAATGATCCCGCGCGAGAACCTGCGCTACGGCGATCGCGTCCGCTCCTATGTCTATGACGTGCGTCGCGAACAGCGTGGCCCGCAGATCTTCCTGTCGCGCACCCATCCGCAGTTCATGGTGAAGCTGTTCACCATGGAAGTTCCGGAAATCTACGACGGCATCATCCAGATCCGCTCGGTTGCCCGCGACCCCGGCTCGCGCGCCAAGATCGCCGTGATCTCGAACGATAGTTCGATCGATCCGGTCGGCGCCTGCGTCGGTATGCGCGGTTCGCGCGTCCAGGCCGTCGTCGCCGAACTGCAGGGCGAAAAGATCGACATCATTCCGTGGTCCCAGGATCCGGCGTCGTTCATCGTCAACGCGCTGCAGCCGGCCGAAGTCGCCAAGGTCGTTCTCGACGAGGATGCCGAGCGCATCGAAGTCGTCGTGCCGGACGAGCAGCTGTCGCTCGCCATCGGCCGCCGCGGCCAGAACGTCCGCCTCGCCTCGCAGCTCACCGGCTGGGACATCGACATCATGACCGAAGCGGAAGAATCCGAACGTCGTCAGAAGGAATTCAACGAGCGCACCAACCTGTTCATGGAAGCGCTCGACGTCGACGAAATGGTCGGCCAGGTTCTGGCTTCGGAAGGCTTCGCCGCCGTCGAGGAACTGGCTTACGTGGAACTCGACGAAATCGCCTCGATCGACGGTTTCGATGAAGACACGGCAAACGAGCTGCAGACCCGCGCCCGCGAATATCTCGAGCGCCTGGAAGCGGAAATGGACGCCAAGCGCAAGGAACTCGGCGTCTCCGACGAGTTGCGCTCGATCGACGGCATGACCGGCCAGATGCTGGTGGCGCTCGGCGAAGACGGCATCAAGACGATGGAAGACTTCGCGGGCTGCGCCGCCGACGATCTCGTCGGCTGGTCCGAGCGCAAGGACGGCGAGACGAAGAAGTTCGACGGCCTGTTCTCCAAGCTCGAAGTCTCGCGCGTCGAAGCAGAGCGCATGGTGCTGCAGGCGCGCCTCGCGGCCGGCTGGATCACCGAAGAGGATCTGGCGCGCGAACAGGAAGCGCTCGAAGTCGTGGAAGGCGCTGAACAGGACGCCTGAAAAGGCGTTGCTGATCGTGATCCGGGCCGCTGATGCTGCTTGAAGACAAAGATCCCGCCGGGGACATCGAAGGTGAAGCAGTGAACGGCCGCATGTGCATCGTGACACGCCAGAGCGGGACGCCGGAAACGCTGATCCGCTTTGTCGCGGCCCCTGACGGCCGGGTCGTGCCGGACCTGAAGAAGCAGCTGCCGGGCCGCGGCTGCTGGGTCAGCGCCGACCGGGCCGTGCTCGAAAAGGCAATCGCCAAAAAGCTGTTCGCCCGCGCCCTGAAGGCCGATGTGACAGCCGGGCCGGAGCTCGCCGACGAGGTGGACCGGCTCTTGTCGATGCAGCTTGCCGGCATGATGAACATGGCCCGCAAGGCCGCACAGTTCATCAGCGGCGCCTCGAAGGTGGAACAGGCGGTGCGCGCCATGGCAGCGCTCGCCACGTTCCACGCGGTCGATGCGGCCGCAGACGGGGTGCGCAAGATCGACCAGGCCCGCAAGGCGATGAGCTTTGTTGCCGACGACGGACAGGAAATACCCTCCTTCCGCTTCTTCACCGAGGCGGAAATGGAGGGGCTTTTGGGTCAGAATGCTTTTATCCACGCTTGCGCGCTTGCAGGGCAGGCGGGTGAGGGTGTAGTGAAGCGCGCAAACATGCTCGCAAGGTACCGGGGAACCGTCCCGGTCCGAGCCGTTGGCGCCGACACTGGCTTGCCGACACAATGACGCGGGTCACCGGCGAAGGCCGGCCAAACTGCGATTGTACATATGAAATCGAACGACGGGGTCTGGTGATACGCATCCGGCCCTGATCTTAGGAAACGGAACGGAATGACCGACAACAACGACGACAAGACATTCGGCGGAGTGAAGAAGACGCTGACCCTGAAGCCCTCCGGGGTCAGTCAGGGAACTGTTCGGCAGGACATGGGTCGGGGCCGGACGAAGGCGGTCGTGGTCGAAACGCGCAAGCGGCGGCCGCATCGGCCGGAAGACGAAAAGCCGGTTGTTCCAATCACGACTCCGGCCGCTCGCGCGGCGGACCAACGGCCGACACCCGTTCAGCAGCCATCGCGTCCTGCGCCACAGGCCCAGCAGCCGCGCCAGGACAACCGCCAGCAGGACAGCAACCGGCCGCGCGTCGGCGTGGTGCTGAACCAGCTTTCGGCCGGTGAGATCGATGCGCGCCGCCGTGCGCTCGCAGAAGCGCAGGCCCGCGACGCCGAGGACGCCAAGCGCCGTGCCGCCGAAGAGGCGCTCCGCCAGGCCGAGGAAGCCGCCCGCCTGAAGCAGGAGCAGGAAGAAGCCGCCCGCCGCGCCGCGGAAGAGGCTGCCCGCTCGCCTGCCGAACGCGAAGCCGACCGGGTGGCAGCCGAGGCGGCAAAGGCCGCGGAAGCAGAAGCAGCCGCCGTCGAAGCCCGCAGGGCCGAGGACCGGGCACGCGCCCAGGCCGTCAAGCCCGCAACGACGCCGACAGTTACCCCGCCGGTCGGCCTGCGTGCCCGCAAGCCGGAAACCGAAGACGACGATACCCGCCCGAACCGCGGTGGTGCCGCCCCCGTGCGCGGCAAGGTCGTTCGTCCGGAACCGGCCAAGGTCCCGGCCCGCCCGAAGACCGAGGAAGAGCGCCGCAAGGGCAAGCTGACGCTGACCGCCGCTCTCGACGAAGACGGCAACGCGCGCGGCCGCTCGATGGCCGCGATGCGCCGCCGTCAGGAGAAGTTCCGCCGCAGCCAGATGCAGGAAACCCGCGAAAAGGTGATGCGCGAAGTGATTTTGCCGGAAACCATCACCATTCAGGAACTGTCGCAGCGCATGTCCGAACGGGCCGTCGACGTGATCAAGTACCTGATGAAGGAAGGCCAGATGATGAAGCCGGGCGACGTCATCGACGCCGACCTTGCCGAACTTATCGCCGGCGAATTCGGCCATACCGTCAAGCGCGTTTCGGAATCCGACGTCGAGGAAGGCATCTTCGATGCGGCCGATACCGGCGAAATGCTGCCGCGTCCGCCGATCGTCACCATCATGGGCCACGTCGACCACGGCAAGACTTCGCTGCTCGACGCCATCCGCCATGCCAACGTCGTGTCGGGTGAAGCCGGTGGCATCACCCAGCATATCGGCGCCTATCAGGTGGAGCAGAACGGCAGCAAGATCACCTTCATCGACACCCCCGGTCACGCCGCGTTCACCGCGATGCGTGCCCGTGGCGCGCAGGCGACCGACATCGCCGTGCTGGTTGTCGCAGCCGACGACAGCGTGATGCCTCAGACGATCGAATCCATCAACCACGCCAAGGCGGCCGGTGTGCCGATCATCGTGGCGATCAACAAGATCGACAAGCATGAGGCGAACCCGGACAAGGTCCGCCAGCAGCTCCTGCAGCACGAAGTCTTCGTCGAATCCATGGGCGGTGAAGTGCTCGACGTCGAGGTTTCGGCCAAGACGCACAAGAACCTCGACAAGCTGCTCGAAGCCATCCTGCTGCAGGCGGAAATCCTCGACCTGCGCGCCGATCCGAACCGGACTGCCGAAGGCACCGTCGTCGAAGCGCAGCTCGACCGCGGCCGCGGCTCGGTAGCGACCGTTCTCGTCCAGAAGGGCACGCTGAAGCCGGGCCAGATCATTGTCGCTGGCGACCAGTGGGGCCGCGTGCGCGCGCTCATCAACGACAAGGGCGAGCACGTCAAGGAGGCGCCGCCGTCGATGCCGGTCGAAATCCTCGGCCTTTCCGGCACGCCGCAGGCGGGCGACAAGTTCGCCGTCGTCGAGAACGAGAGCCGCGCCCGCGAAATCTCCGAATATCGCCAGCGTCTTGCCCGCGACAAGGCGGCTGCCCGCCAGTCCGGCCAGCGCGGCTCGCTCGAGCAGATGATGTCGCAGATGCAGGTCTCCGGCCTCAAGGAATTCCCGCTGGTCATCAAGGGCGACGTGCAAGGCTCGATCGAAGCCATTGCCGGCGCCCTCGAAAAGCTCGGCAACGACGAGGTGCGCGCCCGCATCGTGCATTCGGGCGCCGGCGCCATCACCGAGTCCGACATCTCGCTGGCGGAAGCCTCGAATGCCGCGATCATCGGCTTCAACGTCCGCGCCAATGCGCAGGCCCGCACGGCCGCCGAGCGCGCCGGCATCGAGATCCGCTACTACAACATCATCTACGACCTGACGGATGACGTTAAGGCGGCGATGTCGGGCCTGCTGTCGCCGGAGCGCCGCGAGACCTTCCTCGGCAATGCCGAGATCCTGGAGGTGTTCAACATCACCAAGGTGGGCAAGGTCGCCGGTTGCCGCGTCGTCGAAGGCAAGGTGGAGCGTGGCGCAGGCGTTCGCCTGGTGCGCGACAACGTCGTCATCCACGAAGGCAAGCTCAAGACGCTCAAGCGTTTCAAGGACGAAGTCTCCGAAGTGCCGATGGGCCAGGAATGCGGCATGGCCTTCGAGAACTACGAAGACATCCGCGCCGGAGACACGATCGAGTGCTTCCGCGTCGAGCACATCACCCGCACGCTGTAATGGCGTCCGGGCTGACATGACACTCTTCAGAATGGCGGCCTCGGCCGCCATTTTGCTGTGCGGCTGTAGCGGCGCAACAAAAAGGCCCGGAGAGCGGAAATGCCGCCGTCCGGGCCAACTCGGTCTTGGAGACTCGCGCGTCGAACAGGAGGCGCGAAGCTGCCGTCGAGGCCGATCAGATCTGCCGGCCGAGCTTCGCGTCCACCGACTGCGAATTCGAGCCGCGCACGGCGAAGAACAGGAAGATTGCCGCCCAGAGGATCGATTTTTCGGCGCCGCCGAGGCCTTCGCCTTGCACGATGCCGTGGAAATAGACGGTCACCAGCAGCACGATCATCGCCGCAAACGAGGCCGGCCGGGTAAACAGGCCGATCGCGACGAGAATGCCGCCGAAGAATTCGGTTGCAGCCAGAAGCGGCGACCAGAAGACGCCCGGATAGAATCCGAGGCCTTCCACCATGCCGACAGCGCCGAACGGATTGATGATCTTGCCGTAGCCATGGGTAACGAGAATCACGCCCGCGACGACGCGCAAAAGCGTTTCGGCCGTCGTATCGAATGGCAGGTAGAGCTTTTGCAGGGCAGGCAGCATGGCTGGCGGCCGATTTGATGAAATGTCAGTCATGTCGACTCCTCATGAATTTTCGCAACCCGACACTCTGTTGCTGCGGAAACTGCACCGATCAAGGGACGCCGGCCGGAAACCTGATAAACTTAGTTGACAATTTCGTGAGGCCTCGTGCCCTGACGCAATTGCGGCTTCGGCCGGCGGCCGCTAAGTTGCCGCCTCTGAACGCATCGACGGACCCCGACATGAGCGAAAAGCCCCGCATCACCATTCTCTATTGCACCCAATGCAACTGGCTGCTGCGCGCCGCCTGGATGGCGCAGGAACTGCTCTCCACCTTCGGCGACAGCCTCGGTGAAGTGGCGCTCATTCCCGGCACCGGTGGCAATTTCGAAATCCACGTCGGTGAGACACTGATCTGGGAACGCAAGCGCGACGGCGGCTTTCCGGGACCGAAGGATTTGAAGCAGCGGGTGCGCGACGTGATCGAACCGGAGCGCGACCTCGGCCATACGGACAGGTCCTGAGGTTTTGACGACAGGCCTGCTTTTCTCTGTCTTCGGTGCCGCCTTCCTCTCCGCGACGCTGCTGATGGGCGTGTCTGAGGCGGCGCTGGTTGTTGCGGCCGCGCAGCCGGACGCCCGGCTCTTCCCGCTCTTTCTTGCCGCGACAGCAGGCAATGTGCTCGGCGCCGCCGTCAACTTCGCGCTCGGGCGTTCACTGCTGCGCTTCGAGGATCGCCGCTGGTTTCCCGTCAGCCCGGCGAACCGGCGCAAGGCCGAGGCGCTCTTCGGCCGCTATGGGCGGCCCGTGCTGCTGTTTTCATGGCTGCCGGTGATCGGCGATCCGCTGACGCTTGCAGCCGGGCTCATGCGAACGCCCTTCGCCGTCTTTCTCGTCTATGTGACGATCGGCAAGGCGGCGCGCTATGCCGTGCTGCTCTGGCTCTGGAACGCCATAACCGGCTAGCCTTGGAAAAACGGCGGGGAGAGCCCCGCCGCCTGTCTGACGAGGGTGCACTCAGCGATAGGGCGAGTAACAGATCTTGTAGACGCCACCGTAGCTCAGGAACCGGTTGGTTGCCGGGTCGTACGAGCGATACCGCTGCAGGCACCAGTTCACATGGTCGCTATAACCACGGCGGACGTAGCGATCGCGGTAATAGGGCCGCGGGGTGACATAGACGTCGACATTGGGCCGGTAGTAAGGCCGGTAGTAAGGCCGGTACGGCCGGTAGTTGTAGGGCCGATAATAGCCGGGGTCGCCATAATAAGGCCGGTGGTCACGATAATATCCGCCATAGTCACGACGGTAGTACTGCACTTGCGTCGGTCGATCGATCCTCACCTCCGGAACCGCAAGCGGAATCGCTTGCGCGCAAGCCAAAGGTGTCACGATGGACGCGACGCTCACCGCGCAGCCAATAACGAAATTTTGGAATCCCGCCATTTGTTTCCTCATTTCTCCCAAAAGGGTTTGCTTCGGTTGGTGTCCCTGTTTCATATAACGGGCATTGTCCTTATTTTATTCGTGTTTCGCCCATTGTCCGACTGTAAATTCAGCATCTGTTGGCCTCCAACCCCTTCATGGTAGAATGGCCCAATTTTCCCGTTAGGTCACTCGCGCCGTTATCAAATCCTGTCAACCCGACGGAGAATGGATTGAGCTTGAAATTCGGAACCAGCGGCCTGCGCGGCCTCGCAATCGATCTGAACGGCCCACCTGCGGCCATCTACGCAACCGCGTTTGCGCGCTACCTTCTCTCGTCCGGCCGCGCCAAACCCGGCGATCCGATCCTTCTCGGCCGGGATTTTCGCGATTCGAGCCCGTCTATCTCCGCCATCTGCGCCGGTGCGCTTTCCCGCGCCGGCCTGACCGTGCTTGATTGCGGCACGGTGCCGACGCCGGCGTTGGCCCTTTACGGCTTGGAAAAGGGCGCCGCCGCGCTGATGATCACCGGCTCCCATATCCCAGCCGACCGCAACGGCATCAAATTCTACCGGCCGGACGGCGAGATCGACAAGGGTGATGAACAAGCGATCGGCGCCGAGGCAGCCGAGGTGCGGGCCTTTCCCGTCGATGCCACGCCGGGCAGCGCGCAAGACCATTCGCAGCAGGCGATAGACCTCTTTGTTGCCCGCAACGCCACCATCCTGCCTGCGGGCGCGCTACACGGCCTGAAGGTCGGCGTCTACCAGCACAGCACGGTCGCCCGCGACCTCTTTGTCGATGTCCTTTCCCGGTACGGCGCCGATGTCGTGCCGCTCGGCCGTTCCGAGACCTTCATCCCGGTCGATACCGAAGCCGTCTCTCCCGCGACGATCGACCTCCTCAAGACCTGGACTGCGCAGCATGGCCTCGATGCCATCGTTTCGGCCGACGGCGACGGTGACCGCCCGCTCGTCAGCGACGAAACCGGTCAGCCACTGCGCGGCGACCTCATCGGACTGATTGCCGCCCAGTTTGTCGGCGCGGCGGTCGCCGTCACGCCAGTCACCTCCAATTCGGGCCTCGAGCGTCAGCCGGGCATCTCCATCCTGCGGACCCGCGTCGGCTCTCCCTTCGTCATCGACGGCATGATGGAGGCCATTGCCCGGGGGCAGACGGGCGTCGCAGGCTTCGAAGCCAATGGCGGCACGCTGACCGCCACGGATTTCACGCTCAACGGCACCGTGTTCAAGGCGCTGCCGACGCGCGACAGTTTCCTGCCGGCACTGGCCGTGCTCTTCCGTGCCGCACATGCCGGCAAGACCCTCTCGGCGCTTGCCGCAACTTATGCCCTGCCGGTGGCGCTGAGCGACCGAATCGAGAATTTTCCACTCGAGACGAGCGGCGCGCTGATGGACTATCTGCGCGCCGGCGAAGACAATCTCGCACAATTCCTCGAGCCGATCGGCGCACCGGGCAGCGTCAGCGACATCGACGGATTGCGGGTCACGCTCACCGATGGCCGGGTCATCCACTTCCGTCCGTCCGGCAATGCGCCCGAGATGCGCTGCTACGTCGAGGCGGAAACCGCCGTGCAGGCTGAGGCGCTGCTAAAACAGGGCCTCGAGCGCATCCGCGCTTTCGCCCGGCAGCAGGGGTGACAGGGGCCATCAGCTTGGACAGGCAAATTCAATTCGGACAAAAATCCTTGTAATCCAAGCCTTTGTTCGACTTTTCAGCAGGGTTTTCAAGAAAACTTCAAAAACCCTGTTGACACCACAGCGCAGGCCCCTTACATGCCGGTCCGTCGCCCAGATGGCGGAATTGGTAGACGCGCCAGCTTCAGGTGCTGGTACTCGCAAGGGTGTGGAGGTTCGAGTCCTCTTCTGGGCACCAAATTCCAAAAAAGCTCTGCAATCCCAAAAGGATGCAGAGCTTTTTGCGTTTTGGCCAGCCATTGCGTTTGACAGGCCCTGAATCCCAACAATCTTCGTTTGCTCTGGCGATCACTCGCCCACCGCCAGAAGACCTCCGCCACGAACCGGGCGCTGTGCTTCCCCTCTTCACACACGGCGCAACATCGCCTTTTCGCCTCTCGGTCCGAGATTGCTTCGATCTGTGGCAACTTGGTTCAATTCATTCGATTGACTTAATCTCGGAAACGACATATATATGCGCCATGTCTAAACCAGAAAACGAACAGAACACTTCGCCCCCGCGCCGCGACGCAACGCGTGAGAAGCTGCTTGCCGCCGCGCTCGACGTGTTCGGCCGCTATGGCTTCGACGGCGCTTCGACACGGCGGCTGGCCGATGCCGCGGGCGTCAACCTGCAGGCCATTCCCTATTATTTTTCGGGCAAGGAAGGCCTCTATATCGCCACCGCCGACTATCTGACGGAGCTGATCAGCAATCATGTCGGCGACATGCGGCAGCGCGTCGGCGCACGCATCGTCGCGCTCGACACAGCAGGTGAACCGATGTCGCCGGCCGAAGCCCGCGCCTTCCTCACCGAGATCGCCCAGACGATGATCGCGCTCTTCGTCAGCAAGAAATCCGAGTCCTGGGCCCGCTTCATCATCCGCGAGCAAATGGAGCCCACCGAGGCCTTCACCCGCGTCTATCAGGGCATCATGCGGCCGATGATCGAGATCGCCCGGCGGCTGATCGGCACGATCCTTGATGACGACCCCGCATCCGAGCATGTGCGGCTGCGCGCATTTGCCTTTATCGGCAGCATCCTAGTCTTCCGCATGGCGCACGCCGCGGTGCTCGCGCAGATGGAGTGGGAGACGGCCGGGCCGCAGGAGGTCGCAACCCTGCGCCATCTGGCCGCCGAACTCGTGGCGGCCCTTGAGCCCTTCAAAGGAGGCGCAGCATGAAAAGGATCGTCGTCATACTGCTGCTCGCCGTCGCCGGGGCGTCCGCCTGGTGGTTCGAGCTGCCCGCAAAACTCGGATGGGAGGCTGCGGGACGACAGGACTTCGTGCTCTACGGCAATGTCGATATCCGCCAGGTCTCGCTCGGCTTCCGCGTCAACGGCCGCTTGTCGGAGGTGGCGGTCGATGAGGGCGACGCTGTCAAGCGCGGTGCGGTCCTCGCCAGGCTCGATGCCCGGCCCTACGACTACGCGGTGCGCTCGGCGGAGGCCAATGCTGCTGCCCTGCGAGCCACGCTCGACAAGCTGAAGGCCGGCCCCCGCCCGACGGAGATCGCCCAGACACGCGCCAACTACAATGCCAGCGTCGCCGAGCTGCGCAATGCCGAGCTCGAGCTCACCCGCGCTGAGCAGCTTCGCCCGCGCGGCACGATCTCGCAGTCGGCCTTCGACCAGGCGACCGCGGCGAAAGCGATGGCGGCAGCGCGCGCGGAGGCCGCCAGGCAGGCGCTCAACCTGATAGAGGAAGGCACCCGCGCCGAAGACATCGCCACCGCCGCCGCGCAGTTGCAGGCCGCCGAAGCGGCACTGGCCTCCGCCCGTACATCGCTGGAGGATACCGAGCTTCGCGCGCCGAACGACGGCGTCATCCTCTCGCGGGTGCGCGAAACCGGTGCGATCGTCGCGCCGGCCGACAGCGTCTTCGTCCTGTCGCTGACCGAGCCGGTCTGGGTGCGCGCCTACGTCGCCGAGCCGGACCTCGGCCGCATCCATCCCGGCATGAAGGTGAAGGTGACGTCGGATACCCGCCCGAACGACGCCTATGAAGGCACGATCGGCTTCATTTCGCCGGTCGCCGAATTCACCCCGAAATCGGTGGAAACGGCGGAACTGCGCACCGACCTCGTCTACCGCCTGCGCATCGTCATCGACAAGCCGGGTGCGGACCTGCGCCAGGGCATGCCGGTCACCGTCCGCCTTCCCCTGGGCGAGGCAGCGATACGATGACCGAGGCTGCGGACAGGGCCGAACTGGTCCGGCTGGCGGACGTCACGAAGCGGTTCGGTGATGCTTCGCCGGCGCTCGATGCCGTGTCCGGCGCGATCCTCGCCGGCGAGATCACCGGGCTTGTCGGCCCAGACGGTGCCGGCAAGACGACGCTCATCCGGCTGATGACCGGCCTGATGCTGCCCGACAGCGGCAGCGTCTCCGTGCTTGGCTTTGCCACCGCCAGGGACCCGGCCGCCATCCAGGCCGCCATCGGCTACATGCCGCAGCGCTTCGGGCTCTATGAAGACCTGTCGGTGCAGGAAAACCTTGATCTCTACGCCGACCTGCGCGGCCTGCCGAAGCACGAGCGGGCGGCGACCTTCGATGAACTCCTGACCTTCACCGATCTCAAGCGCTTCACCGGCCGGCTGGCCGGCAAGCTCTCCGGCGGCATGAAGCAGAAGCTGGGGCTTGCCTGCGCGCTTTTGAAGAAACCCCGCCTGCTCTTGCTCGACGAGCCCGGCGTCGGCGTCGACCCGATCTCGCGCCGCGATCTCTGGACGATGGTCGAAGACCTGACGAAGGAAGGCATCGGCGTCGTCTGGTCGACCGCCTATCTCGACGAGGCGGAAATCTGTGACGGCGTGCTGCTGCTCAACCAGGGTAAACTCATGTTTTCCGGCAAGCCGGCCGACATGACCGCACGTGTCGAGGGCCGGGTGTTCCGCGTCTCCGGCGTCTCGGGTCGCAAGCGGCAGGTGCTGGCGAAGCTCTTGGACGAAGAGGGCGTCATCGACGGCGTCATCCAGGGCGAGGCGTTGCGGATTGTCACCGGGCAAGGCACCGAGCCGGCATTCAGATCCGCCGGAGACGGCGCAAAGTCTGCCCCTGCCCTGCCGCGCTTCGAAGATGCCTTCGTCGACATGCTCGGCGGCGGGCCGGGCGGCCGCTCCAGACTCGCCGAAGCGCAGCAGCCGCTGGCCGCGAAGGATGACCGTCCCGTCATCGAGGCGAAGGGGCTGACCAAACGCTTCGGCGACTTCACTGCCGCGGACGGCATCACCTTCGATATCCAGCGCGGCGAGATTTTCGGACTGCTCGGGCCGAACGGCGCCGGCAAATCCACCACCTTCAAGATGCTCTGCGGCCTGTTGAAACCGACCGCCGGCGAAGGCCGCGTCGCCGGCTTCGACCTGCGCCGCGACGCCGCCTCCGCCCGCAACCAGCTCGGCTACATGGCACAGAAATTCTCGCTTTATGGCGATCTCAGCATTGCCCAGAACCTCGATTTCTTCGCCGGTGTCTATGGCCTTTCCGGCCAGCGCAAACGCGAGCGCATCCAACTGATGAACGAGATCTTCGATTTCGGCCGCCATGCCGGACAATCGTCCAAGGACCTGCCGCTCGGCCTGAAGCAGCGCCTCGCGCTCGCCTGCGCCGTCATGCACGAGCCGCGGGCGCTGTTCCTCGACGAACCCACCTCCGGCGTCGACCCGATCACCCGGCGCGAATTCTGGACGCATATCAACGCGTTGGTCGAAAAGGGCGTGACGGTGCTTGTCACCACCCATTTTATGGAGGAGGCCGAATATTGCGACCGGATTTCGCTGATCTATCGCGGCCGCTCGATCGCGCTCGGCTCGCCGGATGAGCTGAAGGCGCGCGTCGTCACCGACGACCAGCCCGATCCGACCATGGAGGACGCCTTCATTGCGCTCATCCGGCAGTCCGAAGCCGAAACGAGGAAAGCGGCATGAGCACATCCTCGGCATCGGACAGGATCCGGCGCTTTGCGGCTCTGGTGCGCAAGGAGAGCTACCAGGCCGTGCGCGACCCCAGCACGACGCTGATCGCCTTCGTGCTGCCCTTGATCCTGCTCTTCCTGTTCGGCTATGGCGTCTCGCTCGACACCACCCGCACCCGCGTCGGCCTCGTCATGGAGGAGACCACGCCGCTCACCCAGAGCCTTGCGGCAAGCTTCCAGGCCTCGCGCTATTTCGCCGTTGCCACCAACCGAGACCGGCGTGTTTTCGAGGAGGATCTGGTCAACGGCCGCATTCGCGGCATTCTCGTCATCCCCGCCAGTTTCACCACCGACTACGCCGCCGGCAACCACCCGCAGGTGCAGGTGATCGTCGATGGCTCCGAGCCGAATACGGCAAATTTCGTCCAGAACTATGCGCAGGGCACCGTCGCCAATTGGGAGCGCCAGCGGCAGGCGCTGATGGCGGAGCGTGCCTCGGCGATCTCGATCGAACAGCGGTTCTGGTTCAATCCGGAGCTCACCAGCCGCTATTTCCTCGTCCCCGGCTCGATCGCCATCGTCATGACGCTGGTCGGCACGCTTCTGACCTCGCTGGTGGTCGCCCGCGAATGGGAGCGCGGCACGATGGAGGCGATGATGGCAACGCCGGTGACCGCGGTCGAGCTCCTGCTCGGCAAGATCCTTCCGTATTTCCTGCTCGGCCTCGCGGCGATGACGCTCTGCGTGCTGCTCGCCGTCTTCCTGTTCGGCGTGCCCTTCCGCGGCTCGGTCGTCGCGCTCTACGCGCTGTCGGCGACTTTCCTCGTTCCGGCCCTCGGCCAGGGGCTGTTGATCTCCGCGGCGACGAAGAACCAGTTCCTCGCCTCGCAACTGGCGCTGATCACCGCCTTCCTGCCGGCCTTCCTGCTCTCCGGCTTTCTGTTCGAGATCAATTCCATGCCCACCATTATCCAGTGGATCACCTTCGTCGTGCCGGCGCGCTACCTGATCCCGAGCCTGCAGACCGTGTTCCTTGCCGGTGATATCTGGCCGATGTTCCTGCATTCGATCGCCGTCATGCTGACGATCGGCGCGGTGTTCTTCCTGATTGCCGCCCGCAGCACCAGAAAGAGGATCGGCTGATGTGGTGGACGCGGCTTCGGGCCCTGATCGTCAAGGAGCTGCTGGCGGTGCTGCGCGACCCGAAGGGCCGTGCCATCCTGATCGGCCCGCCCCTGATCCAGCTCCTCGTCTTCTCCTATGCAGCGACGCTCGAGGTGCGCAATGTAGACGTGATGATCCTCAATCGCGACTCTGGACATTGGGGACAGGAACTGGTCGAGCGCATCGACGGTTCGCCCACTTTCCGCCGGATCGCGATCGCCGCCGATCCGCAACAGGTCCGCGCGGCGATCGACGACCAGGATGTCATTGCCGCCGTCGAGATCGGCCCGGATTTCTCCCGCGGCATCGAGGCTGGAACCCCGGTCGACCTGCAGATCATCCTCGACGGGCGCCGCTCCAACGCCTCGCAGATCGTTTCCGGCTATCTGACCCAGATCGCCGGCGGACTTGGCTCCGAAACGCCGGCCGGCAAACGGTCGGCCACGCAGTCGATCTCGACCATTCCCCGCAACTGGTTCAACCCTAATCTCATCTATCAGTGGTTCATGGTGCCGAACCTGATTGCCAGCATCGCACTGCTGATCGGCCTGATCGTCACGGCGCTGTCGATCGCCCGCGAGCGTGAACTCGGCACGTTCGACCAGTTGATGGTGTCGCCGCTCAGGGTGCATGAGATCCTGATCGGCAAGCTCCTGCCGCCGATGATGATCGGTCTCTTTCACATCACCCTTTATATCCTGGCGGCGCTCTTCATCTTCGGCCTGCCGCTGCGCGGATCGCTGTTCCTGCTCTATGGCAGCGGCATCTTCTATCTTGCCTCGGTGGTCGGCATCGGGCTGTTCATCTCGGCCCTGTCGATGACGCAGCAGCAGGCCATCCTCGGCGCGTTCCTGTTCATGGTGCCGGCCATGCTGCTCTCCGGCTTTGCGACGCCGATCGAGAACATGCCGGACTGGCTGCAGCCGGTGACGCTGGTCAACCCGTTGCGCTACTTCCTGATCATCGTGAAGGGCGTCTTCCTCAAGGATATCGGCCTTGGCGAAGTGATCCATCTGACCATCCCGCTCTGCCTGATCGCAGCGGTGACGCTCACCGCCGCGGCCTGGCTGTTCCGCAGCCGGCTGGAGTGATCAAGACGTCTGGACCGGGTATTGCTCACACCTCCGATGTCGGCTGCCGCGGGATACCCCCCTCTGTTACTTCGTGACATCTCCCCCTCAAGGGGGATCGGCAGTATGTCGAACCTTCCGCCGATAATGACCTCCTTTTCAACCGAAATGGAGATGGTCGATAGGCGCGCGGCAGATCAATCTCCCCCCTTGAGGGGGAGATGTCACGAAGTGACAGAGGGGGGTACTGCGGCAAACTCCGAAGCCGCGGGAACAGTTTTCACCGCCTGTCAATCTCAATCCGCGATCCGGTAGGGAAGCGGGCCGCGCACCGTGTGGTCGACGATCAGCTTGCGCTTCAGCGGCGGCACGGCCCGGCTGGTGCACTTCGTGCGTTCGCAGATGCGGCAGGAAATGCCGATCGGATCGAAGGCGGCGCGATTGCTCATGTCCAGCCCGTCGGCATAGATGAAGCTGTGCGCGTCGGAAATCTCGCAGCCGAGCGCGATCGCATAGCTCGGCCGCGGCGTGCCGAAACTGCCGCCGCCCTTCGTCACCTGCGTCGCCAGACAGAGGTAGCGCATGCCATCGGGCGTTTCCGCCAGCTGACGGATCATCCGCCCCGGTGTTTCGAAAGCCTGGTGCACGTTCCAGAGCGGGCAGGCGGCGCCGAAACGCGCGAACTGCAGCTTGGCGGCGCTGTGCCGCTTGGTGATGTTGCCGGCGCGGTCGATGCGGGCAAAGAAGATCGGGATGCCCTTGGCGCCCGGCCGCTGCAGCGTCGAGAGCCGATGACAAACCTGTTCCAGCGAGGCGCCGAAACGCGCCGCCAGCAGTTCGAGGTCATGCCGCAACTCTCGCGCCGCAACGAGAAAGGACTGATAGGGCAGAAGCAATGCGCCGGCGAAATAGTTCTGCAGGCCGATGCGACAGATCTCGTAGGCTTCCTCGGTGCGGAAGCCGGCAGCCGCCGCCACCGCGTCGATCTCCTTGCCCGCATGCAACTGGGCGATCTGCAGGGCGATCTGGAAATCGCGCGTCGGCGCCGGAGCATAGGGGTTGAGCGTCAGGATGCGCGACTTCGGATCATAGCGGCGCAGCTCGTCGCTGTCGGGCGCGCCGCGCACGATCCGTACGCCATGCTGCCGCTCGATATAGGCCGACATCAGCCCGTGGCTGTCGCCCTCGCCGATCCCGAGCGCTTGCGCCAGCCGCTCTGCCGAGACGTCGATGTCGTTGATGTAATTGTCGACGAAGTGGAAGAAATCCCGCACCTCCTCATAGGGCGTCGTCTCCGTCAGCGCCGCCCCGCGCGCATCGTCGAAGCTGGCAAGCTGCTCGCTGTTGCGGCGATAGGCCTGATGGACCGCAATCAGCGCGTGGGCGAGACCCGGGGCGTTCTGTGTCACCAGCTTCAGTTCCTGCAGGCTTGGCGTATAGGTCTCGAACAGCGGATCCGAGAGCGCCTCCGAAAGCGCCGACAGCAGCCGGTCACCCTCACCGGAGGAAAGGTCGCCGATGCTGATCTGGAACTTCTCTGCCAGCGCCAGCAGCACGGAGGCGGAAACCGGCCGCTGATTGTTCTCGATCTGGTTAAGATAGCTGGTCGAGATGCCGATGCGTTCGGCAAATTGCGACTGGGTCGCGCGGCTCGCTTCGCGCAGCGCCCGCACCTTCCGGCCGATGAAAAGTTTTCCGATTGCCATTTTCGCAAAATCGCAATTTACAATTTTCAATTTTGTATATTCTGCATTCGCACATGATCCAAGGTTTTTCTTCGATGCTTTGCCGGCTATTGCGGGAGCACGAAAACCGGTCACAATAGCCGCGAACAGGGCAGCCGGAGAGGCCGGCACGAGGGGGAACACGCAATGCGCGCCATTCTTGCGGAAGTGGAGTCACGTCGCGCCGAGGCGCGGCTCGGCGGCGGCCAGAAGCGTATCGACGCGCAGCATGCCAAGGGCAAGCTGACCGCGCGTGAGCGCATCGAGGTGCTGCTCGACGAAGGCTCGTTCGAAGAATACGACATGTACGTCACCCACCGCGCCGTCGATTTCGGCATGGCCGAGCAGAAGGTTGCAGGCGACGGCGTCGTCACCGGCTGGGGCACGATCAACGGCCGCCAGGTCTACGTCTTCTCCCAGGATTTCACCGTGCTCGGCGGCTCGCTGTCGGAAACCCACGCCCAGAAGATCTGCAAGATCATGGACATGGCGGTGCGCAACGGCGCACCCGTCATCGGCCTCAACGATTCGGGCGGCGCCCGCATCCAGGAGGGCGTCGCCTCGCTCGCCGGCTATGCCGAGGTCTTCCGTCGCAATGCCGAGGCCTCCGGCGTCATCCCGCAGATCTCCGTGATCATGGGGCCTTGCGCCGGCGGCGCCGTCTATTCGCCGGCGATGACCGACTTCATCTTCATGGTGCGCGATACATCCTACATGTTCGTCACCGGCCCCGACGTGGTGAAGACCGTCACCAACGAGATCGTCACGGCCGAAGAACTCGGCGGCGCCGGCACGCATACGAGAAAATCCTCCGTCGCCGATGCGGCTTACGAGAACGACATCGAGACGCTGGAGCAGGTGCGCCTGCTGTTCGACTTCTTACCCGCCAACAACCGCGAAAAGCCGCCGGTGCGTCCGTTCCACGACGACCCGGCCCGCATCGAGAACCGTCTCGACACCCTGATCCCGGACTCGTCCGCCAAGCCTTACGACATGAAGGAACTGATCCACGCGATCGCCGACGAAGGCGATTTCTTCGAACTGCAGGAAGCCTTCGCCAGAAACATCATCACCGGCTTCATCCGGTTGGAAGGCCAGACCGTCGGCGTCGTCGCCAACCAGCCGATGGTGCTGGCCGGCTGCCTCGACATCGACTCCTCACGCAAGGCCGCCCGCTTCGTCCGCTTCTGCGACGCCTTCTCGATCCCGATCCTGACGCTGGTCGACGTTCCAGGCTTTCTGCCCGGCGTGGCGCAGGAATATGGCGGCGTCATCAAGCATGGCGCCAAACTGCTCTTTGCCTATTCGCAGGCGACCGTGCCGATGGTGACGCTGATCACCCGAAAAGCCTATGGCGGCGCCTATGACGTCATGGCCTCCAAGCACATCGGCGCCGACGTCAACTATGCCTGGCCGACCGCCGAGATCGCCGTGATGGGTGCAAAGGGCGCCACCGAGATCCTCTACCGCTCCGAACTCGACGACCCGCAAAAGATCGCCGCCCGCACCGCGGAATACGAGACCCGCTTCGCCAACCCCTTCGTCGCCGCCGAGCGCGGCTTCATCGACGAGGTGATCATGCCGCACTCGTCGCGCCGCCGCATCGCCCGCGCCTTCGCCTCGCTCAGGAACAAGCGCAAGGAGCAGCTGTGGCGCAAGCACGACACGATCCCGTTGTAGCCCGTCACATGGACAAACCACACTCGCCGTCATCGGGCTCGACCCGCCACTCGTCATCCTCGGGCTTGACCCCGTCATCCTCGGGTCAAGCCCGAGGATGACGGAGAAACGCAATACGCCTTGGGGGGAAAGTGACTGTCTGCACTAGCGAAATATTGCTTGCTTCCCATATGCGCTATGCGCCCCCTGCGCGCAGGTGTCACCAACAAGGACAGTTTCATGACCGAACAATCCCCTGCCGATAACTTTCCCGCCGGCTACGAAGTCCCCAAGGTCTGGACCTGGGACAAAGCCAATGGCGGCGCGTTCGCCAATATCAACCGCCCCATCGCCGGCCCGACCCATGACAAGGAACTGCCGGTCGGCAAGCATCCGTTGCAGCTCTATTCGCTGGGAACGCCGAACGGCGTCAAGGTCACCATCATGCTGGAGGAGCTTCTGGCTCTCGGCCACAAGGGCGCCGAATACGACGCCTGGCTGATCAGGATCGGCGATGGCGACCAGTTCGGCTCCGGCTTCGTCGACGTCAACCCGAACTCGAAGATCCCGGCGCTTGCGGACCACGCTCCGAAGGATGGCGGCGAACCGGTGCGCGTCTTTGAATCGGCGTCGATCCTCGTCTATCTCGCAGAGAAATTCGGCGCCTTCCTGCCGTCCGAACTGCGCGCTCGCACGGAAACGTTGAACTGGCTGTTCTGGCAGATGGGCTCTGCCCCTTTCCTCGGCGGCGGCTTCGGGCATTTCTATGCCTATGCACCGATGAAGATCAAATATGCGATCGATCGTTACGCCATGGAGGTGAAGCGCCAGCTCGACGTGCTCGACCGGCACCTCGCCGACAACCGCTACATGGCAGGCTCGGAATATTCCATCGCCGATATGGCCATCTGGCCCTGGTACGGAAATCTGGCGCTCAACCAGTCATATGGCGATGCCGGCAACTTCCTGGAAGTCCAAAGCTACAGCCACGTCCAGCGCTGGACCGCTGAAATCGCCAAGCGCCCTGCCGTGAAGCGCGGCCGCATGGTCAACCGCCTGTCCGGCGAGCCATCCGAGCAGCTGCACGAGCGCCATGACGCCTCCGACTTCGAGACGAAGACTGAGGACAAGATCGGGCAGGACCAGACGGTCAAGGCCTGAAGGAGACAGAGATGCCCAAACGGCCCGACATGACCAAGCATCGAGGCTTTCCCTCCGGCATGCCGGGCCATGGCCATCATTTCACCATCCGGCGGGCGAACGAGAAGGGGGTAACGCCGCTCAAGGCGTTGCAGCGCCTCGCTCGCCCGAACACGATCGAACACAAGGTGGATGCAGCCTTCCTGCATGCGCTCTGGCACCATTTCGGGGCCGAACCGTTCGAACGGGGCAATCTCGACGCCGGACGGCTCAACCTCCTGTTTGGCCGCGAAGTCGTGCCGGCCGAGGAGCCCTTCGATCCGGCGTCCTATGAAGCGCTGCTGCGGATCGACGAGCGGGTAGCGCGCAAAAGCTTTCCGGAAGCCTTCGACGACGTGATGGAGGTGTGAAGCCGTGCTCCAGTCAGTCCGTCACTTAGCCGCCTCACATCCCCCCCTGTCGCTTTACGGCATTTCCCCCTCAATGGGCGAGGCACGCTCATCTGGATGCGTGAACGAAGCGGGCAGCGGCCTCCCTCTTCTCCCCGGCGGGGAGAAGATGCCCGAAGGGCAGACGAGGGGGTGCGCGAAGCGCCAATGTCGTGCCCGAAGCCCCCTCATCGCCTCGCATGCGCTCGGCACTTCTCCCCGCGGGGGAGAAGAGGGAGCCAGCGGGCGCCCTCGCCGTCGCATAGGCCCACGCTTGATCATGCGGTTCGCAAAGGCGAGACCGGACGCTCCTATTCACCGCGATTTCCAGGGAGCGGCCTGCTAGCATGTTCAAGAAAATCCTCATCGCCAACCGCGGCGAGATCGCCTGCCGGGTCATCAAATCAGCCAGGAAGCTCGGCATCGCCACCGTCGCCGTCTATTCCGACGCGGATGCCGATGCGCTGCATGTGAGACAAGCCGACGAAGCCGTCCGCATCGGCCCGGCGCCATCCAGCCAGTCCTACATCGTCATCGACAGGATCCTCGAGGCAATCAGCAAGACCGGCGCCGATGCGGTGCATCCGGGCTACGGCTTCCTGTCGGAAAACGCCGCCTTCGCCGAAGCGCTAGAGAAGGCGGGTATCGCCTTCATCGGGCCTCCGGTCGGCGCGATTTCAGCAATGGGCGACAAGATCACCTCGAAGAAGCTGGCGGCCGAAGCCGGGGTTTCCACGGTGCCCGGCCATATGGGCCTGATCGAGGAAGCCGACGAGGCAGTGAGGATCGCCAGCGAGATCGGCTATCCGGTGATGATCAAGGCCTCGGCCGGCGGCGGTGGCAAGGGCATGCGCATCGCCTGGAACGATGCGGAAGCCCGCGATGGCTTCCAGGCCTCGAAGAACGAGGCGAGGTCCTCGTTCGGCGACGACCGCATCTTCGTCGAGAAGTTCGTCACGCAGCCGCGCCACATCGAGATCCAGGTGCTCGGCGACAAGCACGGCACCGTGCTCTATCTCGGCGAACGCGAATGCTCGATCCAGCGGCGAAACCAGAAGGTCATCGAGGAGGCGCCCTCGCCCTTCCTCGACGAGAAGACCCGCCGCGCCATGGGCGAACAGGCCGTCGCCCTTGCGAAAGCCGTCGGTTACCATTCGGCGGGCACAGTCGAGTTCATCGTCGATGGCGCGCGCAATTTCTACTTCCTCGAAATGAACACGCGGCTGCAGGTCGAGCACCCGGTGACCGAACTGATCACCGGCATCGACCTGGTCGAGCAGATGATCCGCGTCGCTGCCGGCGAAAAGCTCGCCTTCACCCAGAAGGACGTCCGGCTCAACGGCTGGGCGATCGAGAGCCGGCTCTATGCCGAGGACCCCTACCGCAACTTCCTGCCCTCGATCGGTCGCCTGTCGCGCTACCGGCCGCCGCCGGAAGGTGTGCGGCCGGATGGCATTGTCATTCGCAACGATACCGGCGTCTTCGAAGGCGGCGAGATCTCGATGTATTACGATCCGATGGTCGCCAAGCTCTGCACCTGGGCGCCCGACCGGCTGACCGCCATCGATGCGATGAGCGCCGCCCTCGACGATTTCGAGGTCGAGGGCATTGGCCATAACCTGCCGTTTCTGTCGGCCGTCATGCAGCACGACCGGTTTCGTTCCGGCCAGATCACCACCGCCTTTATCGCCGAGGAATTCCCGGAAGGCTTCCACGGCGTCGAACCCGATCCGGCATCGGCCCGCAAGCTGGCGGCCGTCGCCACGCTGATCCATCAGGCCCTTCAGAACCGCGCGGCGCAGATCTCCGGCACGATCGGCAATCACCGCCGGGTGATCGGCAAGGACTGGGTCGTCTCGTTCGGCGGCCAGGAACATGCCGTGACGCTCGACACCACGGGCGACGGGGCCTGTGTGCAGATGGCCGATGGAGCGGTGTTCGCGGTCGCCGGCGACTGGATGCCCGGCCGCAGCCATGCCACCTTCCATGTCGAGGGCACGGCGCTCGGCGTGAAGATCGACCTCTCCGGCACCGCCATCCGCCTGCGCTGGCGCGGCATGGACGTCACCGCCCATGTGATGAGCCCGCGCGTTGCCGAGCTTGCCCGGCTGATGCCGAAGAAGCTGCCGCCCGATACCTCTAAGATGCTGCTCTGCCCGATGCCGGGCGTCGTCACCGCGCTTGCCGTTGCCGCGGGCGACACGGTCGAGGCCGGCCAGGCGCTCGCCACCGTCGAAGCGATGAAGATGGAAAACACCCTGCGCGCCGAACGCCGCGGCGTGGTCAAGCGCGTCGCCGTTGCGGCCGGCACGAGTCTCGCGGTGGACGAGTTGATCATGGAGTTCGAGTGATGGTTATCGCGCCTCCGGGGACGAACACGCCCCCTCACCTATAAAATCTAGCACTTAGCTGACGCTAAGATGCTGATTTCATATCCTCTCCCGCAGGGGGAGAGGTAGAATGCGGCAGCCGCGGTGCCTCATCTCTCCCCTCGTGGGAGAGAAAGCAATTTCAACATCTTAGCTTTGGCTAAGTGTTAGAAATTGCAAGTGAGGGGGTTTCGCGGACGCAGAGAACCACATGGAAACGAGCCGTCGGGAGCCGGAGCATTGATGACATTTATCGCATCGGATTTTCCCCGTCTGGCCCGACGATGGCATATTGGATGCGTCCCGCCGTCGGATACGCTGCCAGCCGTGGCAGCGAGCGGGACCGGCGCCGGGTTCGGGGAAAGGACGGAAGTCCTCGGAATCGGGGTTCGCGAGAAGGTTCCCCTCCGCAGGCTGTTGCTGCTGCGGGCGTGCAATCGCACAGAGGGCCGAGAGGCCGTAGCGGAACGAGTTTGCGGGCAGAAACCGCCGAACGGGGCGCCGGAAGGTGTCACCTATTCTACTCTCTCGAGGCAGCTTCCGGCGCCCCGTCCGAGTTTCATTGCAGCAAAACCACGGCGAGTGTCTCGCGCGTGGCTGAAGGCCGTTGCGGCAGGCCTCGGTCTGATCTCCCCCCTTGAGGGGGAGATGCCCCGAACGGGGCAGAGGGGGGTAACGCGGCATGCGCACAGGCCGACGGTTCACCCCCCTCTGTCGGTTTCACCGACATCTCCCCCTCAAGGGGGGAGAGTGGACCGAGCCCTTGGCCGCACTATCTCACGTCAACGGAGGCACTCCCATGTCCGATAAGAAAACCCTCAGCGACTGGGCCGCCCTCGCCGAACGCGAAGTGAAATCTCCCCCTGAGGCGCTCACCTGGCAGACGCCCGAGGGCATCGCCGTCAAGCCGCTCTACACCGAGGCCGACCTCGATGGCGCCGGTCATCTCGGCTCGCTGCCGGGCTTTGCGCCGTTTACCCGCGGCCCGCGCGCCACCATGTATGCCGGCCGGCCCTGGACGATCCGCCAATATGCCGGATTTTCCACGGCGGAGGCCTCGAACGCCTTCTATCGCAAGGCACTTGCGAGCGGCCAGCAGGGCGTCTCGGTCGCCTTCGACCTTGCCACCCATCGCGGCTATGATTCGGATCATCCGCGCGTCGTAGGCGATGTCGGCAAGGCGGGCGTGGCGATCGATTCGGTCGAGGACATGAAGATCCTGTTCGACGGCATACCGCTCGAAAAGATCTCCGTGTCGATGACCATGAACGGCGCCGTCATCCCGATCCTCGCCGCCTTCATCGTCGCCGGCGAGGAACAGGGCGTGCCGCGCGCCGCGCTTTCCGGCACCATCCAGAACGACATCCTCAAGGAGTTCATGGTCCGCAACACCTATATCTATCCGCCCGAACCCTCGATGCGGATCGTCGCCGACATCATCGACTACACGGCGCGCGAAATGCCGAAGTTCAACTCCATCTCGATCTCCGGCTATCACATGCAGGAGGCCGGCGCGACACTGGTGCAGGAACTCGCCTTCACGCTCGCCGACGGCCGCGAATATGTCCGCGCCGCCCTCGCCAAGGGCCTGAATGTCGACGATTTCGCCGGCCGCCTCTCCTTCTTCTTCGCCATCGGCATGAATTTCTTCATGGAGGCCGCCAAGCTGCGCGCCGCCCGCCTGCTCTGGGCCCGCACCATGGAGGCGTTTTCGCCGAAGAAACAATCCTCGCTGATGCTCAGAACCCATTGCCAGACGTCCGGCGTCTCGCTGCAGGAGCAGGATCCCTACAACAACATCATCCGCACCGCGTTCGAGGCGATGTCGGCCGTGCTCGGCGGCACGCAGTCGCTGCACACAAACTCGTTCGACGAGGCAATCGCCCTGCCGACCGAATTCTCCTCGCGCATCGCCCGCAACACCCAACTCATCCTCCAGCACGAGACCGGCGTCACCCGGGTCGTCGATCCGCTCGCCGGCTCCTACTATGTCGAAAGCCTGACGGCGGAGCTCGCGGACAAGGCCTGGGCCTTGATGGAAGAGGTCGAGGCGCTCGGCGGCATGACCAAGGCGGTGGCCGACGGCCTGCCGAAACGGCTGATCGAGGAGGCAGCGACCCGCCGGCAGGCCGCGGTCGACAAGGGCGAGGAAGTCGTCGTCGGCGTCAACAGATACCGGCTGGAAACCGAGGATGATCACGACATCCTCGACATCGACAATGCCGCCGTGCGCACCGCCCAGATCAAGCGCATCGAGGAAACGAAGCGCCGCCGCGATACGGCAGAGGTCACTGCAGCGCTGAATGCCCTGACCGAGGTCGCCCGCAGCGGCAAGGGCAATATCCTCGAGGCCGCCGTGGCTGCTGCGCGTGCCCGCGCCACAGTCGGCGAAATCTCGGATGCCATGCGCGCCGTTTTTGGCGATCATTCCGCCGTTCCCGAGGTCGTCACCGACATCTATGGCGACGCCTACAGGGACGAGCCGGAACTGGCGACGCTCTCCGCGCGGCTTTCCGCCGTCTCCCGGTCGATTGGCCGAAAGCCGAAGATTATGGTCGCCAAGCTCGGCCAGGATGGCCATGACCGCGGCGCCAAGATCATAGCGTCGGCCTTCGGCGATATCGGCTTCGACGTGCTCGCCGGTCCGCTGTTCCAGACACCGGAGGAAGCCGCGGACATGGCGCTTGCAGCAAACGTCCATGTCGTCGGCGTTTCGTCGCTCGCCGCCGGTCACAAGACACTTCTGCCGCAACTGGTCGAGACATTGAAAGCCCGCGGCGGCGGCGAAGTCATCGTCGTCTGCGGCGGCGTCGTGCCGCGCCAGGACTACCAGTTCCTGATGGACCACGGGGTTGCCGCCGTCTTCGGGCCTGGAACCAACGTCATGGAGGCAGGCCGCGCCGTGCTCGACCTCCTGGAAGGCAGGCTGCGCAACGCCTGAAGCGACGGGACACCCCAAATAATCATCGCCGAAAAGTTGTGCTTTCGCTTTAGCGGAAATGTCGCATCCTGTTCACGTGCTCAGATGATTCGCCTTATGTGCCTGCGTCCAGGCCGGATTGGGAGCGGGGGGCGGCAACGCTAAATGATTTAGCTGGGGGCAAGCGCAATGCGGAAGCGCGACGACGTCGAAAACTGGGCAGTTTACCGGGCGCAACAAATTCTGATGCGCGAGGGCATGGACCTCGCGCTCTCGGCTCGCGACCTGGACAAAAAGGCGATCCGGGCCAAGGGAAAGCTTCTGGCGATGGCCATCGTCGCGTCGCTGCTGGAGGCATCCGCCGTCGCGGAATGAACTCAAAGGCTGCCCGGCCCGGTTCCTCGTTCGATTGCCAGGCCCGAAACCCCTTAAATCTGGGAATTGCCACCGTATCGAATGGCTCTACACTGTCCATCCAAACCGGGTGTGTTCCGAAAGGTAAAAGCAGTGTCGTTTCTGTCGGACCTGGCCCTGAACCAGAATGAAATCGAAGTCGTCTGCGGCGCGCTGGAGGAATGGTGCGCGGAAACGCGCACGACGCTCGACAGCGACGATGGCCGCGACGCCGCCACCGTCATTCTCGGCCTCTACAAGACGGGCCACGCCACCAAGGGTTCCATTCTCGAAGCGATGCGCCGGGTCGCCGGCGTGTGCGCCTGACGGCCTCCGGCACTCCTCGCTTTGCCCCTCACCCTGGCCCTCTCCCCGCAAGCAGGGAGAGGGGACGACGGAGGTCGCCGCTTGTCCCTTCTCCCCGTTTGCGGGGAGAAGGTGGCCGGCAGGCCGGATGAGGGGCCAATCGGCGGTCAGCCAAGCACTGCCGTATTGATCACCGCATGCCCGCCTCCTTGCCCGCTCAATTTCCCCGCTTTACCCAACTGCGGTAGACTCGTCCTTCGCAAGGGAGGGCCTATGCCGTCTGTTCTTTGAAAGTACGGTTGAGTTATAAAACCACCCGCCGGCCGCCAATCTCAGTTGACGGTGACAGGTTTGGAGCGCATGCGCGACACCGTCTCGCGCTCCGCCCGCTTGCAGCGCATCGGCGGCAGGCTGCGGTCCATCAGGTCCATGTCCTCCAGTACCATATCGCCCATTTTCTTGAAGGCACTGTCGAGCGCGCCGGCCCGGTGGGCGGAACGCAGGAAACCCTTGAGATTTCGAACGGGATGGTCGAGCGGTAAAGGCTCCTCCGGAAAGACATCGCTTGCCGCAACGATATGGCCGCTTGCCACCGCCGCCATCAGCGCATCGAAATCCACCACATTGGCACGGCTGAGCAGGATGAAGGCGGCGCCGGGCCGCATGCTGGCAAAGGCGTCGGCACCGAGGAAATGCTGGTTCTCGCTGGTGGCGGCCGCAACGACGAAGACGAAGTCGCTTTCGCTCAGCACCTCCTTAAGGCTCGACGGCTGGACGCCGTGGTCGATCAGGATCGAGGCCGGCATCCACGGATCGTAGACGCGGGTCTTAGTGCGGAAGCCGCCTAGGACCCGGTTCAGAGCCTTGCCGAGATCGCCGAAGCCGATAATGCCGACGGCGGCACCGGAGAGAAGCCGCGCCCTGGCGTTGCCCTCGCCGCCCCAGAGTTCCCTGCCCTCCCGGAAATCGACATCCGCATCGACGATGCCGCGGGCGATGTTCAGCGCCATGGCAAGGCCGAGTTCCGCAACCGGCTCGGCAAAGACCTGGCCGGTCGTCACCACATGAATGCCGCGGGCGAACAGAACCTCATAAGGCATGTTGTTGATCAGGTTGCTTTCGACGTTGAGGATGCAGCGCAGCGCAGCGAGGCGCGCAAGCGTTTCGGGGCTGAGCGGCGGCTGGCCGATGATGTAGCGGCATTCCCCGAGCACATCGTCACCCAGACCGGCGATGTTCTCCTGATCGGCCTCGACGATCCGGTATTTCGCCTTGAGCCGTGCCAGAGCCTGCGGCGTGAAGATCAGGTCGAGCGTGCGCGGCTCCGGCGCGCAGATGACCAGGGGTCGGTGCGGTTCAGCCATGATGTCTCTCCCAGGCCAGCCCCGGAAAGGCCGGCAAGCCTCGATGCAGCAAGTTGTATTGTCGCCCCGGCAATTTGCAAGCGCGCCGACGGTCAGTAGGTGAAGCCGCGCAATTGCCGTATGATCGACGGCGGCAGCCGGCCGGACTGGAAGACCGGTCCATTGCCGCGCCGGCAGAAATTAGCGGTCGCATAGCCCGAGTTGAGGCCGGGGCTGCGCCGTATGCGCACCTGCTGGCAACTCACCGCGTTTTCCTGCTCCACGGCCTCAGGCGTCTTGACGCCCGGGAGATCCGTATAGGCCTGCACCGGCTGCCGGAACGGATCAGCCGACACGGTCGCACCGAACGGCATCGAAGCTGCCCACAGCACGAGAGAAAAGGTGACGGTTCGAAGCGCTTTCATGAGATGATCGCATTTGGGGCCGGCAACGGCTATCCGGCTGTCACGGCAGAAGGAGAAGGTATCGCTTTCAGAGAAGTTGCGCTATAGGCCAACAACTTGGACGACGCGCGACACCCTGTCCGGCTGATGTGGGGATTGAAATGGCAAATACAATACGGCTTCACGCAGGTGACATCTCGGCCGACGACGCGGCCCGCTACAAGGGCGCGATAGCCATCGATACCGAAACGCTCGGCCTCATTCCGCGCCGCGACCGGCTGTGCGTCGTGCAGCTTTCGCCGGGCGACGGCACCGCCGACGTGATCCAGATCGCCAGCGGCCAGAGAGAGGCGCCAAACCTCGTGGCCATGCTGGAAGACCCGGCCCGCCAGAAGATCTTCCATTTCGGCCGTTTCGACATCGCGGTGCTGTTCCACACCTTTGGCGTCACGACGACGCCGGTGTTCTGCACTAAGATCGCCTCCCGCCTGACGCGGACCTATACCGACCGCCACGGCCTGAAAGACAATCTCAAGGAACTGCTCGAGGTCGATATCTCCAAGCAGCAGCAGTCCTCCGACTGGGCGGCCGAGACGCTGACACCGGCGCAGCTGGAATATGCCGCCTCCGACGTGCTGCACCTGCATGCGCTGCGCGACAAGCTGACGGCACGGCTGATCCGCGATGGCCGGATGGATCATGCCGACGCCTGCTTCGCCTTCCTGCCGACGCGCGCCAAGCTCGACCTCCTCGGCTGGGACGAAACCGACATTTTCGCGCATAGCTGATGCCGCCGATCGAAGACCGTGCGAAGGCAGGAGGCCCGCCTGATCAGGCCTTGCGAATGATCCCGAGCCGCGCCATCACTTCCTTGGGGATTCCGTAGCGCTGGACGGCATCTCGGTTCGAGCGCAGACCGCAGATCTCGCGCTGGATGAAGAACGCCCAGACGGCATCGGCCGCATCGTTCAGCAACTGCTCTCGCCTGTCCGGCGTCGTTGCCGCATCCCCAAGCACGCTGAGGGCCGCGATCGCCTTTTCCACCTTCAGGCCGTGCCGCCCGAGCGCATCGGCCCGTTCGGACATCAGCTCGTATTCCAGGAGATTGAGGCCGGAATCTCGCGTGAAGGACGGCGACAGGGATTGGGGCGGACGGACAGTCATCTCAAGGCTCCCGTATAAATCGGCGCAAGGATGGGACGAGAGCGCCGATGCTGCAAGCGTCTATTTGGCGCGCTCGCGAATTTCCGCGAAGCTCCAGTCCCTCAGAAGCTCGCCATCCTTCCAGACCGGCTCCAGATGGTTGCGTCGACCCTTGAGTTCATCGAGGCGCGCCGCCTCCAGACCGCCCGGACCGCTGACCACCGCCTGGCGGCCGGCCTTGGAGGCCTTGACGTTCATGGTCGCCGGACGCTTATAGACATCGTGCCATCTGCCGGCATCGTCCAGCCGCGCATTGGTCTTCATGGCGAAGGAATAGGTGTCGCGGCTGACCTTCTGCAGCAGGCCGCCACCCATTCCGAAGGCGATGTTCTCAGCCGAGAAACCGAAGGCTTCCAGCCGCCCGAGGATCTGACCGATATCGGCAATGGAAACACCGTCGCCCTGGATCACGCGCACAGACTTGTCGAGGACCTTGTAGCCCTTGGCGTTCAGCGTCGAACCAAAATGATAGTCCAGTTGCTTGATGACATGGACCGGCGTTTCAATGGGGTCGCCACTGTCGGGCCGGACGACCACCGTGCCGCCGCTGGCCCTGACCTTCTCGCGCAGCTGCTCGCCCCAGATTTCCGAGACCGCGTAATTGATATCGTAGCTGTCGGAGACAACCGCCACCATGCCGCCACCGGCAAAGCGGTCGATCATGTTGGCATAGGCATCCGCCTCGCGGCCGATACCCCAGGCGGTCATGGTCGAGTGCTCGGAGGCCGGAATGGACAAGCCGGCCATCTCGGCGCCGTAGTACCGCCGGGCATAGAGCACGCCGGTTACGGTATCGGTCACCGTGAAGTTGACGAGGTGGGCTGCGCCGCCGATGCCCGCCTGCTCGAAAGCGCCGACGCCGCGGGCGCCAAAATCATGCAGCCGGGACGGCAACACCGCTTCCGGATTGTCGCTGGTCTTTTCGAGCATCGGGCGGATGATCCGCTTGACCTTGCGGGCATTGCTGGCGACGGAGGACGGATACCAGACGGCGCGCAACAGCGCCGTCTCGATGTGGGAGGTCAGCCAGAAGGAGTGCGGATCGGTATTGACCACCTGCACCATCGGCACGCCGCGGCGAACGAGCGTCCCTTCCGGCAGGGCCTGGATCTCCAGCGGCAGGTAGCCGCCGAACTGTTCGACGATGCGCGTCCAGCCGGCGCGATTAAACGGCAGGCCGTGGGCCGTGACGATCGCCTCGGCTTCGTCGATATCGGCCCGCGTCACCGGCTTGCCGAGATATTCCTTCAAGAACATCTGCAGGCCGAAGAACAGGACGTCGGCATGATCCTGATGGCCGCGCGCTTCGATATAGGCGGAGATTGCGCTTGTGCCGGGCGGATATTGCAGGAAATGGCTGAACTTGTAGCTGTCGGTATTGAGGATCAGATTGGCCGCATTCATCGCATTCCCCCCAGGTCCAGTCCGCGGCCCCACCGACGGCGCGCGGCGGCAGAGATGTACGCGACCCCACAACACGCAGCAAGGTCAAAGCAAGCCGCCTGCTCCAGCACCTCGCGCCGCGCAGTATGGTTAATATTCTGTCAATCATTCTGCCCTAACATTGAACCTGAAATGCTCAACCATTCGTGGTTTGGCAGCAGCCGCCGCAGTCTGGTATGGCCGTGAACGAGCCGTCGGGCATGCGCATGAAGCGCCCTTCCCCCTCGACACCCGCATGCGACTTATCCGGCTCGATAGCCGGTGTGCCGCCAACAGAACGATGCTTTTGACCTCGACCCGAACCTGACGGAGATTGCGATGCTGACGCCCATTCTCACGGTCAAGACATCCGCCGCGCTCACGCCGGCAGCCGCCGTGGTGGAGACCGCTACGCCGAAAGAGCGCACGCATGTCGAACCGGTGAGGATTTCGGGAAGCCAGTCGGAAGCCGTCCTCAAGATCGTGGAGACGCTGAACCGACACGTCGTCGGCAGCGAATCGCTGCAAAAGGAAGCATTGATCCGGTTGCTGGACACGCTGGCAAAAGCCCTGAATTTTCCGCCGCTGCCGCAGGAAACCCTGCGTGACTTCACCAGGCGGCTGGCGGTCTTTCTCGATACGCTGCCACCGGCCGCCCGGCTGACGCTGGAAAAGCAGCTCGGGCAGCGTAATCTCGCCATGTCGATCCGGATTCTCGCGGAGGCACTGAAGGGACCTTCGATCATCGACGCGCTGGACGAATTTTTCACCCCGGCGGCGCAGCCGGCGACGAGCCAGCCGGGGGGCAGGCCGGCGGGGACAGGGACCGTCCCGCGGGAGATCGTGCAAGGTCGCCCGACAGCGCTGCCGGCGATGCAGCCGCAGTTTGCCGCACCGGCGACAGGGGCCGATCCAGGCCTGCTGCAGGCAGCCCTGAAGAAAGCCTTCGGCGACGAAGACGAGGCCCTGGTACCGGCGGGCAGCGATACGACGTCCGCTGGCACACCGTCCCACGCCAAGGCAGATTCCGAGACGATCCCCTTGCTGCGGGCTGCCGCTGCCTTTCTCGCCGCGGATCCGGAGGCGCTGTCGCTGGTGGCTGCCATTGCCACGGGCGACATCGATAGCCGGACAACAGCCGATCTGGAGCAGGAACTGGGATTTGATCTTTCACAGCAAACAGGTCAGATCGAGCTGTCGGAAGAGCCGACCCACGCTCGATCCTACATTGCAGAGGCCGAGCGGGAGAGCGCAGCGGGACCGGCAGCAGACGAGAACTCTGCGGCTTCCCAAACCGGTTCCGTTCCACGGCAGACCGCTTCGGTGCCAGCTGATCCCCTTCCTGCGACCGCCGCTGAACCGGAGGTCGAGACGGAAACCGCCGGACCCGGCGACATGCTGGCGCACCGCGGCGAGGTCGAGGGTTTCAAAGGCCACGACCTCGGTGAATGGGAGCTGCATGCAGAACCGTTGCCACGATCCTTTGCGCCCGCAGCCGAGGGGCAAATTGCGGAATTCGAATTCGAGACGTTGCAGTCGGAAGAGACACTGGTCGAGACCCTGCAGACGCTGATCGATGCCGGCCTGCCGCCGCCGGAAGGATCGGCAGGCACGGACACGCTTTTTGCCACGCTGGCAGGCGAGACAGCCGATATGAGTGCCGAGACGCTGTTTGCACAGCTTCAGACGGAGGACGACCTCGAATTGCCGCCGGATACCGCGCCGACCACCGGCGCCTTGGCCGAGCAGGCCGAACCGCCCGGACTTGAAGCCGACACCTGGAGTGCGCTGCTGGATGCGGCAGAGGAGAAGGCGGCGCGCCGTCCGGCCCATGCATCCGGCCCCCAGGAAGGCGCGCAGGAGGCCCAGATGCCCCGCCAGCCGGAAACGGGCATTGCACGCGACGCCATCCCCTTCGCCATGATTCCCTATCTGCCGGCAAAGACCGCCGAGACGCGGAGCCTGGAGGCGGAAGAGGAGCGGCCTGCCGATGACGAACAGCGGGACGAGCGCGGAGAAGCCGACGACCAGGCTGCCGAGGACGAGGCGGCCGCCGGCGACGAGGACGAGACGGAAACCGCCGATGCCTACGATTTCTACCAGCGCATGGGCGGACTGGGCTAGCCGAAGCAGCCGGCGCCGCCCGGCAAGGACACAAAAAAAGCCCGCGGAAACCGCTTCCCGCGGGCTTCTTATTCGTAAGGCCTAAGGCTTATTCGCCCGAGCGGTTCTTCAGAGCCGCACCGAGGATGTCGCCGAGCGAAGCGCCGCTATCGGACGAACCGAACTGTGCGACGGCTTCCTTCTCTTCAGCGATTTCAAGCGCCTTGATCGACAGCATGACCTTGCGGTCCTTCTTGGAGAAGTTGGTGACGCGGGCGTCGACAACCTGACCAACGGAGAAACGCTCCGGACGCTGCTCGTCGCGGTCACGCGACAGATCGGCACGGCGGATGAACGAGGTGAGGTCTTCGTGGTTGACGAGCTTCACTTCGATGCCACCGTCGTTGATGGCGATGACTTCGCACGAGACGACGGCGTTCTTGCGCAGATCGCCGGAAGCAGCGGCGTCGCCGACCGCATCCTTGCCGAGCTGCTTGATGCCGAGCGAGATGCGCTCCTTTTCGACGTCCACATCGAGAACGACAGCCTTGACGACGTCGCCCTTGTTGTATTCCTCGATGACCTGCTCGCCCGGACGGTTCCAGTCGAGGTCGGACAGGTGCACCATGCCGTCGACGTCGCCGTCGAGACCGATGAACAGGCCGAATTCGGTCTTGTTCTTGACTTCGCCTTCAACTTCCGTGCCAGCCGGATGGCTGTGCGCGAAGGCCTGCCACGGGTTCTCGAGCGTCTGCTTGAGGCCGAGCGAGATGCGGCGCTTGGTCGGGTCGACTTCGAGAACGACAACGTCAACTTCCTGCGTCGTGGACAGGATCTTGCCGGGATGTACGTTCTTCTTGGTCCAGGACATTTCGGAGATGTGGATCAGGCCTTCGATGCCCGGCTCCAGCTCTACGAATGCACCGTAGTCCGTGATGTTGGTGACGGTACCGGAGATCTTTTTGCCGACCGGGTACTTGGCACCGATGCCATCCCACGGATCCGACTCGAGCTGCTTCATGCCGAGCGAGATGCGGTGGGTTTCCTGGTTGATACGGATGATCTGAACCTTGACCTGCTGGCCGATGTTCAGGATTTCCGACGGATGGTTGACGCGGCGCCATGCCATGTCGGTTACGTGCAGCAGGCCGTCGATGCCGCCGAGGTCAACGAACGCACCGTAGTCGGTGATGTTCTTGACGACGCCGTCAACAACCTGGCCTTCTTCGAGGTTCTGGACGATTTCCGAACGCTGCTCGGCGCGCGATTCTTCAAGAACCGTACGACGCGACACGACGATGTTGCCACGGCGCTTGTCCATCTTGAGGATTTCGAAGGGCTGCGGGTTGTGCATCAGCGGCGTGACGTCGCGGATCGGACGGATGTCGACCTGGGAGCGCGGCAGGAAGGCAACGGCACCATCCAGATCGACGGTGAAGCCACCCTTGACCTGGTTGAAAATGACGCCCTCGACGCGTTCGCCGGCTTCGAACTTGACTTCGAGGCGGACCCAGCTTTCTTCGCGGCGAGCCTTCTCGCGCGACAGTACAGCTTCGCCCAGCGCGTTTTCGATGCGCTCGACGTAAACTTCGACTTCATCGCCGACCTTCAGCGTGCCGTCCTTGGCCTTGGCGCCGAATTCCTTGAGAGCGATGCGGCCTTCGACCTTCAGACCGACGTCGACGATCGCGACGTCCTTCTCGATGGCCGTGACAATACCCTTGGTGACGTAGCCTTCGGCAAGATCCTGCGTGGCAAAGGATTCCTGCAGCAGCGCGGCGAAATCGTCGCGGGTGGGGTTAGCTTGAGACATGAATACTCCTGATGTGCCCTCATATGGGCACAGGCGCCGGGGGTTGGTGTTGAACCTGTCCGAAAACCATCCGCTCCCATTCAGATGAGGAGCAAATCCGGCGCGGGGATGGTGTCTCGGACCAAGCAAACTTGCGTTGGCAAGCCAACGCATCATTTGCCGAGCTTTTTATCTCGTCGCAGGCTTTGATCGGCGTGATACACTTTTCCGAACCTGCTTAGTGCTTCAATGCGGCATCGATGATGCTCTTCGCCGCCAAGAATGCGGCCTCTATACTCATTTCGGACGTATCTAGCAAGTGCGCGTCTTCGGCCGGTCGAAGCGGGCTGTCGGCGCGGCCCATGTCGCGCTCGTCACGCTTGACGATATCTGCCAGGATCTCCAGATAATCGGCCGGAATGCCGTTTGCCACGATCTCGTCGAAGCGGCGGCGCGCCCTGACTTCAGGGGATGCCGTGACATAGAGCTTCACCGGCGCATCCGGGCAGACGACCGTGCCGATGTCGCGGCCGTCGAGCACCGTTCCCGGCGCGCGCTTCGAAAAGGCACGCTGCGCCTCGACCAGCGCCTGGCGGACAAGCGGCATCACCGCGATCTTCGACGCCGCCTCGCCGACCGAATGGGCCGAGAGGACGGCACGATCAAGCCCCGCAAGCTCCACCTCGCGCGCCATCTCCTCAGCCAGCAGTTCGTCATCGAGCGGCAGGCCCGCATCGATGAGGGCCTTGGCGGTGGCGCGATAGGTCAGGCCGGTGTCGAGGTGGTGGAAACCGTATTCCTCGGCGATCCGGCGCGACAAGGTTCCCTTGCCGGCCGCCGCGGGTCCGTCGATGGCGATGATCATGAAAACGTCCTTGCAATGCGGTTGTCGTCGTGCGCCTTGTTAGCGGAAAGCCGCGGAGAATGCCACGCGCGGGCGCTCGTTGCCCTCGATGTTCCCGTGCCATTCGAATCGGCAGCCTAATTTCGAGCGTTTCTACAGACACCATGGCGTGCCCGCGTCGGTCATCGGCTCCGGAATCCGGAAAGTTAGGCTTTGACAGATCAGGCCAAGACGATTATGGGGACCGGCTAATTCATTTCACGTTCAACGCCGGTATTCCGGCAAATGCCGGTAACCCCGGCCATTCAAGAGGCTTTGACTGTGGCAAAAGCGGAACTTGGAACAAAGCGCATCGATCCCGAAACAGGCCGTAAGTTCTACGACCTGAACAAGGATCCGATCGTTTCTCCCTACACCGGCAAATCCTATCCCCTCTCCTTCTTCGAAGAAACCTCCGTCGCCAAGGTGCTGGAAAAGGCTGCCGAGGAGGACGAGATCCAGGAAGTCGATACCGAGAACACCGAAGTCGAACTCGTGTCGCTCGAGGATGCCGACGGCGAAGCAGGCGGCGGCGACGATCTGCCGGACCTGGGCGACGATGATGTCGAGATCGAGGGCGACGACGATGACACCTTCCTCGAGCAGGACGACGAAGACGAAGACGGCCTGTCCGACCTGATCGGCGTCTCGGACGACGACGACGAGGTCTAAACCTCTCAAAATACACGCAAATGGCGTTCGCGCGGTGTTTTCAACAGGCCATGCGGACGCATTTTCCGGGTTCAGCGGAAAAAACTTGCCCGGTTGTCTTTTTCGGCTTGCCATCTGCAGAAAGCAGAAGTATGAAGCCGCCACCCGACCGGACGAACTGTCCGGACGGACTTCCCGGAACCGGCATCGCCGGACCCAAAATGGGGCTATAGCTCAGCTGGGAGAGCGCTTGCATGGCATGCAAGAGGTCAGCGGTTCGATCCCGCTTAGCTCCACCAATTTCCTTCGATTGGAATTTTCTCTCCCTGAAATGCGCTTTGTCGCCGGTCCACCGGCTGGAATTCTATTGATCCACTTGTGACCGCCTGGCCATCGCTGGCTGAGGCCGGCCACAGTTCCTCGATCACATGAAAGAACAGGACATGACGGACTTGAAGACACGATCCCGGCCGACTGGTGCAACGGCGGTTCTCGGCCGGACCGGCTTTCCGCATGTCACGTCAGCAACCGGGGGCGAACTCGGCATCGTCACCGGCCCCTCGCAGCCGGGCTTCAATCCGCTCGACCTGCTTCACGCGTCGCTATCGGCCTGCCTGGCCATGAGTGCCCGCATCGCAGCAAGCCAGAGGGGCGTTCTCGACAGGGTGGTGGAAATCAGCGCGGAAGTGACGGGCGAAAAGGCGACGGAAGGACTTTCGCGAATTCAGACATTCTACATCGTCTTGACGATCAAGGGCGACATTGACGACGAGACGCGCAACGCCATTGCGCGGGCGGCGGAAGAGGAAATCTGCACGGTCAGCAACACGATCCGCGGCAATGCCGAATTTTCGACGATTGTCTCCAGCTAGTCTCCAAACATCCCGCCCATTGGCAAGGCGCGCGTGTTTGACTATGGATGCGCCTGAGCAATTCTGGAGTATGTCATGAAAATCACGATGATCGGCGCCGGTTATGTCGGGCTTGTCTCCGGCGTCTGTTTTGCGGATTTCGGCCATGAGGTGGTCTGCATCGACAAGGATGGAAGCAAGATCGACGCGCTCGTTGCCGGCCGCATTCCGATCTTCGAGCCGGGACTGGAACAGCTGGTTGCCGACAACGTCAAGACGGGGCGCCTCAGCTTCAGCACCGATCTGGCAGCAAGCGTCTCGCAAAGCGACGTGATCTTCATTGCGGTCGGCACGCCTTCGCGGCGCGGCGACGGCCATGCCGACCTCTCCTATGTCTACGATGCCGCCCGCGAGATAGCCGCCCATGTGACCGGCTTCACCGTCATCGTCACCAAGTCGACCGTTCCGGTCGGCACCGGCGACGAGGTCGAGCGGATCATGCGCGAGACCAATCCGGATGCCGACATCGCGGTCGTCTCCAATCCGGAATTTTTGCGCGAGGGTGCGGCGATCGACGACTTCAAGCGACCTGACCGCATCGTCATCGGTCTCAACGACGAGCGCGCCCGCGGCGTCATGACCGGCGTCTACCGGCCGCTCTACCTCAACCAGGCACCGCTGCTCTTTACCTCGCGGCGCACCTCCGAACTGATAAAATATGCCGGCAACGCCTTCCTGGCCATGAAGATCACCTTCATCAACGAGATGGCCGACCTGTGCGAAAAGGTCGGCGCCAATGTCCAGGAGGTCGCCCGCGGCATCGGCCTTGATGGCCGCATCGGCGCGAAGTTCCTGCATGCGGGCCCCGGCTACGGTGGCTCCTGCTTCCCCAAGGACACCCTGGCGCTGGTCAAGACGGCGCAGGACCACGACAGCCCGGTCCGGCTGATCGAAACCACCGTCGCCATCAACGACAACCGCAAGCGGGCCATGGGCCGAAAGGTGATCGCCGCTGCCGGCGGCGAGGTGCGCGGCAAGAAGATCGCCGTGCTCGGTCTTACCTTCAAGCCCAACACCGACGACATGCGCGACAGCCCGGCGATCGCCATCATCCAGGCGCTGACCGACGGTGGCGCCATCGTTACCGGCTATGATCCTGAGGGCATGGAAAACGCGAAGCATGTTATCGACGGCATTGGCTATGCCGAGAGCCCCTACGAGGCCGCCGAAAACGCCGATGCGCTCGTGATCGTCACCGAATGGAACGAATTCAGGGCCCTCAACCTCGACCGGCTGAAGTCGTCGATGAAAAACCCCGTGCTTGTCGATCTCAGGAACATCTACCACCCCGACGAAGTCACCAAGCACGGATTCAGCTATACGAGCGTCGGCCGGCCGCAATAGGGGCGGCATCTCGATCGATTGCAGGGAAGGCAAGGAGCGGCATGCGCTATCTGATCACAGGGACGGCAGGTTTCATCGGGTTTCACCTGGCCAAGCGGCTGCTCGACGAGGGCCATTTCGTCACCGGCTTCGACGGCATGACGCCCTATTACGACGTCCGCCTGAAGGAACGGCGCCACGCCATCCTGGCGCGCTCGAACGGCTTCCGGCCGGTGATCGGCATGCTCGAGGACAAGGCCGCGCTGGAGCAGGCAGCCGAGATCGGCGAACCGGACGTTATCGTCCACCTCGCGGCACAGGCGGGCGTGCGCTACAGCCTGGAAAACCCGAAGGCCTATGTCGATTCCAACCTTACCGGCTCGTGGAACATCCTTGAACTGGCGAAGGCCGTGCGGCCGAGGCACCTGCTGCTCGCCTCCACTTCCTCGATCTACGGCGCCAACGAGAAGATTCCGTTTGCCGAGACCGACCGGGCCGACGAGCCGATGACGCTCTATGCCGCCACGAAGAAATCGGCCGAACTGATGGCCCATAGCTATTCCCATCTCCACCAGGTGCCGACGACCGCGTTTCGCTTCTTCACGGTCTACGGGCCCTGGGGGCGTCCGGACATGGCGCTGTTCAAATTCGTCGACAGCATCCTTCACGACCGGCCGATCGAGATCTACGGCGAAGGCCGCATGAGCCGTGACTTCACCTATATCGACGACCTCGTCGAAGGCATCGTCAGGCTGATGGGCGTCGTGCCGGCGCAGGACAATCGTATTGACGACATCGATACGCTGTCGCATCACGCGCCATTCCGCGTCGTCAATATCGGCGGCGGGCAGCCGGTGGAACTGATGCGATTCGTCGAGACAGTCGAGGCTGCGGTGGGCCGGCCGGCGGTCCGCAGGATGCTGCCGATGCAGCAGGGTGACGTGCCGCGAACCTTTGCCGCCCCGGACCTTCTAACGGCACTGACGGGCTTCACCCCATCCATATCGGTGGAGGAAGGCGTTAGACGCTTCGTCGACTGGTATCGCGCGGAGATGGCGGGCGCCTGAGGCCGCCTGCACACGACGCACTTTCCGCAAATCATCAAGCGTTTGCGGCGACAGGAAGCCCGCAGTGCATCCGGAAGGATCAAAGGCATCGCACTGCATATATTTGTTGCTGCACTGCACAGTTTGCCGGCTTTCGACTGCGGTTTCCCTGTCGGATCAATTCATTATCCGGGTTGCGTCTTGACAGAGACCGCAGGAAACTTCTAGGTTAGGTAGTATATTTGATTTTTGTAACGAAACTCCCAAGTCCAATCCATTTTTAAAGGGGCTCATCGATGTTTAAGCGATCTTTATTGATCTCGACTGTAGCGCTATGCGCTTCTCTTTCTTTCGCACAGGCTCAAACGGCGCCGGCTGCGGCTACGATTGCCGCTCTTGCAAGCTGCTCGAGCAATTGCGTCGGGCAGGCACAAAGCCTTTCTGCTGAAATCAGCGCTCTGCCGGCCGGTCCGGCAAAAGACGCCTTGATCTTATCGCTGGTCAAGGCGGTCGGTACGCTCGCAATCTCCCAGCCGGCGCTTTCTGTTGCTCTCGGCGACGTCGTTGCCTCGGCGCAGGCCGGCCTCAGCACAGATGCTGCTGCTGCGGCTCCGTTCGTCGAACAGGTCGCTGCCGCGCTTCGGGCTGGCACTCCGGGCACCGCAACGGCAGCGATCGGCCAGATGCCGGGCGGGGAGCCTGCCAGCTGATAGCGTGCACCGGCACAGGGTTTGACGCGTCGAAAAGCGCCCATCGGGCGCTTTTTTGTGCCGGGCCGCTCCAAAAACTTCGCCGGGCTTCCAAACGACAGGTTTAACTTACCCTTGTTACCGTCCGGCCTCGCAATATAGGGTACAAGCATACTGGAAATACGAACTTGAATATGGGCCTCGTCCAACCGTAGATGGTGCGGTACAGCCGACGCGCGAAAGCCGAGCCGTTCGCGCGCCTCGGTGAACTGCGATTCGGCCCTGTTTGGGACTGCTAATCATAACCGAGCGGTAGGAATGACATTTTCAGAAAGCATCCGGCTTCACGTGCTTGGAAAAGCATCCGGTCCGGAGCAAAGCCAGAGATGGCACATCATGGTAAGGCAGCGCAAATGGATCGCGATGGTATGCTGCCTGCTGATTGCGGCAGCGAGCGGCTACGGGCTGCGGCGCGAACTGGCGCCGTTTACCGCCAAACCCATCGAACAGGCGCTGACACCCGGCGCCTTCGCCGACGAGGACTTCGGCTACGGTCTGTCGTCCTATTCGAAGGCGCTGGTGATGAAGGACTGTTTCCGCATCGTGCTGGCCTACAGCGACATCGACATGATCGACAAGGCAGTGCGCGACGTGGTGTCGAGATGCGCCGCCCGGGCCGCGGACATCGTGGCGACGACACCGACAGACTCCTTCGCCTGGCTCGTGCGCGCCGCCGCATCCGTTCGCCTGCTTGCCAACGATGACTTCAATGCCGCCTTGAGGCAATCGCAACTGACCGGCCCAAACGAACAATGGATCGCCCGCCTTCGCGTCGATCTGGCGGAAAGCTATTTTTCACGACTGAGCGCTAAGACCATCGAGTCTGAAGCCGTGGACCTGAAGCTGCTCGCCAGCAGCCAGAAAGGTGTCGCAGTCATCGCCCGGCGTTACGTCTCCGACCCCGATTTCCGGGCGCGGATCATGGCAGTCGTCGAAGCGATGCCGCAGGACCGGCAAGCCGCCTTTGTGAACAACGTCAAGAGATCGATGGGCAAGTGATGATCCGGTTTTCCGCTTTGCCGTGTCCCCACCGGGACCCGGCCGCAATCCAGCCGTCAGGCCCGCGCTTTTCTGGCGCCACGGCAGGTCTGAGACCATGACGACGCGCTACCACTCGGACCGCTTTCGGCTGAACAACCAGTTGATGTGGCCCATTCTCTTGGTTCTGTTCCTTTCGCCCTTCGCATTCGGCAGCACCAAGCCCGCCCTCTGGCTGCTGTGGTGCCTGCTGATCTCGCTGTGCGGCGCGGTTTTCTTCGGCCGCATGGCACTGTCCAACGCCCGCTTCAGGATCGCACCACGCAATCTGCCGGTACAGTTCTGCCTTTTCGCCCTTCTCGGCGCCTTTATGGTTTTTCAGGCTCTGCCCCTTGGCGTATCGTCAACGGCTGCCAGCATTGCCGACTTCGGTGTCCTTATCAGGCTCGATACGATCAGCCTGACGCCGCACGATACCATCCTCGCCCTGGTGCGCTGGGCGACCTATGGCCTGCTCTTCTTCCTCGTGCTGCAAATCACCAGCAACCCCCAGCGCGCTCGCGCCTTCATCAACCTCCTCTATTGGGCGATCGTCACCCACGCCGTCGTCGGCCTGCTGTTCCTGCTGCAGTTCGGCGACACGATCCTCGGTATTCCGAAATGGAAGTATTTCGGCTCGGCGCTGGGCGGTTTCATCAATCGCAACTCGTTTGCCACCTTCCTGTCCTTCGGCAGCGTGCTCGGCGTCAATCTCATGATCGAACGGATGACGGAGAGGCTATCGGGGAAAGACGACACCTCGATCCTGGGGACCTATCTTGGCAAGGACGGTGTCGTGGTCATCGGGCTCGGCTGGCTGATCCTGGTCATCACGCTGATCGCCACGAACTCGCGCATGGGTCTCTTCGCCGGCTGCTGCGGCATGATCGCCTCGGTCGTTCTGGCGCTTGCCAAGAAGTCCGCCAATACCAACCGCACCAGCATCTGGCTGTTTCTGCTCGTCATCCCTGTTTTCGTCGGTCTTGGCATGCTTGGCTACGGCACGCTGTTGCTGGAGCGCCTCGGCCGCGTTGGCGATGCGTCCGACGTGAGAATGCAGCTCTACCAGCAGGTGCTGCAGATGATCGAAACCCGGCCTCTGCTCGGCTTCGGCGGCGATAGTTTCGAATATGCCTATCCGCTGTTCCATCAGGCGCCGGTCAGCGTCGATCTCGTCTGGGAAAAGGCGCATTCCACCTATCTGTCGCTCTGGGCCGAATACGGGCTGTTCTTCGGCAGCCTGCCGATGCTGATCGTCGCGATCATCGTGCTGCAGCTTGGCGTGGCCTATATGAAGGCGCCCGGTCAGGACATGCTGATCCGCAGCGGCCTTTGCGTAATACTTGTCGGCGCGCTGCACTCGCTGGTCGATTTCAGCCTCGAGATCGAAGCCGTAACGTTTGCGTTCGTCGCCATTGTCGCCACCGCCTGGGCACGGCAATTCGAACTCAGGAACACCGACACGAGGGACGGGCCATGATCCGCGGCATCCTTGATTTCCTGCGCGGCGGTCCCGGCACGACGACGACCGCGCAACGACAGAAGCTCTTCTTCGAAGGCGGCCCGGATCACATCTATGCCGTCGGCGACGTGCATGGGTGCGACGATCTTCTCGGGAGGCTGGAGGATCGGATCTTCGAAGACTGCCGCAGGCGTGAGGGCACCAAATGGCTGATCATGCTCGGCGACTACGTGGACCGCGGACCGAAATCGGCATCGGTGCTCGACCGCCTGATCGCCAAGCCGCGTGCAGACATCAGGCGCTTCTGCCTTGCCGGCAATCATGAGGACGTGATGCTCGACTTCCTGCGCAACCCGTCTCACGACCATCAATGGCTGGATTTCGGCGGGCGGGAAACGCTCTATTCCTACGGCCTGCAAAAGCTGCCGGCCAGTCGCCCGGCACTGAGGAACCTGCTGCAATCGCGCATTCCGGACGAACACGTCGCCTTTCTTGAATCCTTGCCCTCGATGCTGAGCATACCGGGATTCTGCTTCGTCCATGCCGGCCTTCGCGATGGAGTGCCGCTCGCCGACCAGTCGGATGCGGACCTGTTGTGGCTACGGCCTTCGGCGAGCGGAAAGGTTGTAGCTACAAGCGGCATCGTCACGATTCACGGCCATACCCCGGTCGCCAGGGTCGAAGTAGGTCAGGCGCGAGTCAATGTGGATACGGGCGCCTACATGAGCGGTATATTGTCCGCCGTGCGACTTTCTCGCCGCAGTGCGCCAGAGATCATTCAATGCAGTTGATGATGTTTGAACTTGGCAATTGTCGGTCTTGCGTAATCTGCTAGAACTACCACCATACATATTGCATTGCAGCATTCATAAAATACTTTTCACTTTTTCAAATAAGCGGCGGCAGCTGCGCAAATCCTGGTTGTGTGCATATGGAAGCAGAAATTGACCTCAAAGGCATACTTGGCTTGATACGCCGCCAGCTCTGGCTGATTTTATCAACAATTGCCGCCATACTGGTCCTGACGATTATCGTCACCTACTCCCTTACACCCAAATACACGGCAACCTCTCTTGTCCTTGTCGATACGAGCACGAAAAACCTGCTTGATTCAGACAATGTCCTTTCCAATCCCAATGCCGACAATTCCCGCGTTGAAAGCGAGGTCGGAATTCTCAAATCCGATCACATCCTGCTCAACGTCGTCAGCGAAAACAACCTCGTTTCGGACAGCGAATTCGGCATCGGCGTTTCGCTGAAAGACCGGATCCTGAGCTGGCTGCGCATCCCATTGCCGCCGGCGCCCTCGGGCGAGGCGGCCCTGTCACGCGTCCTCACCGCGTTCAAATCTGCCGTCACCGTCAGCCGCAGCGGCCTGACCTACCTGATCACCGTCGGCGTGGTTTCGAGGGATCCCGAGAAGGCGGCAAAGCTCGCCAATTCGATGAGCGAGACGTATATTCGCGAGCAGATCAACGCGAAGATCGCTGTGACGCTGACCAAACGCGATTCGATCCAGAAGCAGGCGGAGGCGGCCAACGCCGCAATTGTCGAAAACGAACGGAACTTCGATGCCTATATTACCAGCAATATCAACCGGCTGGAGAAGCAGACAAATTCGCACGGCCTGACCACGCTTCGCGCCGAACTCGAGAAGGTCAATCGCGAAAGCGCAAGCATGCTCGACCGCATCGAATCGCTGCAGAAATCGCTGCAGGCGCAGGATTTCTCGACGCTGGTGACCCAGCTCGGTTCAGACGCGGTCAACGCGTTGCAGCGCCAGCGCGAAGGCCTCGCGACGCGGATCGCCGCGGCCGGCGACAGGAGCACTGAGGCCATCGGCCTGCGCGAAGAACTTGCCAAGCTTGACAAATCGCTGGCCAACGCGGCCTCTCAGGAGGTCAACACCCTGCAGCAGTCGGTCAACAACTACCAGCAGCAGGCAAACGAGGTTCGGCAGAAGATCCGCAGCACGGTCCTGCAAAGCAACCTGCCGCCGGAAGTGCTGACCGAAATCTACAGCCTGCAGCAATCCTCCGAGATCGCCCGCAATCAATACCAGACCCTGCTGTCGCGGCTGCAGGAGCTTGATGCGCAAGCCTCGCTGCAGTTGCCCGACAGCCGCGTGGTTTCGGCCGCGCTGACCCCGACCCTGCCGTCGTTCCCGAACAGCAAATTGATCCTCGGCCTGTCGCTGATCGTTTCGATCGGCATCGGCACCGGCCTTGCGATCCTGCGCGAATACTTCATCGGCGGCTTCGTCAGCGAAAACCAGATCGAAGCCGTGCTGAAAGTGCCGTTGTCGGCCATTGCCCCACGTCAGGCGAGCGACGATCATCATAAGCTGGCGAGCCCGAACTCCAGCCTGTCCGATCTCATGGTCACCGCGCCCCTCACGCTCTTCAGCGAAAGCGTGCGGCGGCTGCGGCTGACACTCGACCAGCAGGAAAGGAAAGATCCGGCGCCCAAGCGGCAGGATGCCGACGAGGGCAAGATCATCATGGTCTCCTCCGCGCTTCCGGCGGAAGGCAAGTCGACGATGGCGCTGTCGCTGGCCCGAGCCTATGCCCTGACGGGCAAGCGGACACTGTTGATCGACTGCGACCTGCGCAAGCCGAGCGTCAACAAGCACCTCAATCTCGAGCCAAACCACGACTTCATCGACTATCTGCGGCAGGATCGCAACTCCGCGACCTTGACCTCGCTCATCATGCGCGATCCGCTCTCGAACCTCACCGTACTTCTCGGCGGACGCCGCAGCGACGTGGCCACCGACGAACTGGTGATGAGCGAGAAAATGGGCCGGATTCTGGCCAGTGCCCGCAAGCACTTCGATTACGTCATTCTCGACACACCGCCGATCGAACCGGTCGTGGACGGCCTTTATCTTTCCCGTCATGCCGACATGATCGTCTTCGTCATCAAATGGGCCAGCACGTCGCAGTCGAGCGCCAAGCGGGCAGTCGCCGCGCTCAAGGAAAACAAGAACCCGGACGCCGGTATCGTCACGCTGCTCAACCAGCAGGACCGCACCAAGATGTCGGGCAATTACAGCTACTCCGGCTACTACACCGAGTAGACGCCGACAATTTGCAGATCGGGCTGTGCGCCCCTTTTTGTGCCTCGAAGCGGCAACGCCATGTGGCACGGGGCCTGCCGCATGAGGTCCGCGCAGGACTTGCGGCGCAAAAAATCGCAATCGGTAAAATTCTATCTTTCCACTTAAGCGAGCAGAAGAACGTTCTCCTGTACCTTTATGGCACAGATGGACGAAACGGATGTGATCCGCTTCGCAGCATGATGCGCCCTCCGCCTGAACCGAAATGATTTCGGTCCAACAAACGAAGCCTTGGAAGAAGGCTGCGGACGACAGGGACAGGGATCATGTTCAAGAAAGCAGTCATCGCGTTGGCGACCATCGCGGCTCTTGGCGCCACCAGCATGTCTTCGGCCTATGCCGTCAATCTCGGCTCGGCGCGCGGCGCCGCAAAGGATCATCGCCAGACCTCGGTGGCACCGATCGCATTTTCGCTTTACTGCCTCGATCATATCGCGGAGTGCACCAAGAGCTCGAAGTCACAGGTCGCTTACACCTCAAAGATCCGCGGGCTGCTGGCCTCCGTCAACCGCTCGGTCAACCGCAGCATCCGCCCGCTGAACGAGCGCCGCGACGTCTGGTCGCTCAACCCGGCCTCCGGCGACTGCGACGACTATGTCATGACCAAGCGCAGCCATCTCATCCGCGCCGGCATACCGGCCAGCGCGCTCAGGGTTGCCGTCGTGCGCACGCCGCGCGGCGAAGGCCACGCGATCCTGCTGGTCAAGACGTCCGCTGGCGAATTCGCCCTCGACAACCTGCGCAAGACGATCGTCAGGCGCAGCCAGACCGGTTACCGCTTCGTCAGCGTTGCTTCGGCCGATCCGACCCGCTGGGCGGCGAACTGAGAACGTCAAACGATGGAACGCGAACGGGGAGAGCCCTTTCCGTTCGAGCGAGATGCAAGGTTGCCTGGCGAGCAGCCCGCGCCCTGTTGCCGATGCAGCAGGGCGATGATCCCGGAACCGTTGTTGGTCACCTTTTAAGGCAGACTCCACATGCCATCCATTTCAATGATGGGCATGGCGGGCCAAACAGGCAAATGCCCCAAAATTGGTCGGGTCTTTCGAACGGTTCGCCGGCTTCGTTTCTTGGAAATTTAGTTTTTCTGCAGATAGTAAAGTCCGGTTGCCTCCGTTTTCCGCATGCGCCGTCGCAACCTTACGGCGCGCCCTCCATGACAGGATTTGCCATGAAACTTAAAACTTCGCTGTGCGTTGCAGCGGTCCTCCTACACCTTTCCGCAGCCGCCTTCCCGAACGTCGGCGCCGCCCATGCGGCCGGCCATAAGATGCGCTCCGCGCACTTCGTCACCACGGCTCTGGAGAAAAAGGGCTTCAAGATCGATGGCGTTCATCGCAAGGGACAGGTGTATTTCGTCAAGGTCACCGACGACGGCACCACGGCCATTCTTGCCATCGACGGCTACAGTGCCGAAATCGTCGGTCTGAAGGTCCTGGTCCTCGCACCCGGCGCCACGGCCAAGGCGCGGGGCACCGGCGGCAACCATTTCGTCGATCTGACGTATGAATATGGATACGTGGTCGAAGAGAGCGTCTACGAGGCGTCCTACGAGCTGACGGTCGAGGAAATATCCGTCACCGAGGAATACACCGAGGTCAGCTACGAGGAAAGCGAGGAGGTCACCTACGAGGAGGTCGAGGAGACGGCGGAGGCCGACCTCGACGACGGCACGGCGGAAGATGCCGCGGGCGATGCCGAAGCGGACGCCAATGACGATGCCGACGACGGCGACGCCGATGATGCCGCTGCCGAAGCGGATGATGCCTCCGATGACGCAGCCGACGATGGAGCCGATGACGATGTCGGCGACGACGACGGCGGTGACGACGACGGCGGGGATGACGGCGGCGGGGATGACGGCGGCGGGGATGAATAACTCCGGTATGACACTGGCGGCTCCCATCATGCTGCGGGGCCGCCGCTGACAGGCTCTGGGGTTAGATGAGCCCCCGCGTCGCAAGATTGCGCATCAGCGCTGCCGAACCGAATGTCCAGGGTGGGCATTCGGTCGACAGGCGCACGGTGTTGGTGAGCGAGCCCAGATGCGGGTTGGAGATGGTGACGACGTCGCCGATCTTGTGGGTGAACCCCTGCCCCGGCGCGTCGCGATCCTCGACGGGCGCAAACAGCGTGCCCATGAACAGCATAAAACCGTCGGGATATTGATGGTGGCGTCCGATCGTCTGGGAGACGAGGTCGAGCGGATCGCGACTGATTTCCCGCATCGTGCTTGCGCCGTTCAGCACAAACCCGTCCGGGCCGCTGATCGTCAGCGTCAGATCGGCATTGCGTACGTCGTCTATCGAATAGCTGGCGTCGAACAGCCGGATGAACGGGCCGATGGCTGATGACGCGTTGTTGTCCTTGGCCTTGCCGAGCAGCAGCGCCGAGCGGCCCTCGACATCGCGCAGATTGACGTCGTTGCCGAGGGTGGCGCCCTTGACGCGACCCCGGCTGTCGACGGCGAGCACGATTTCCGGCTCCGGATTGTTCCACCGCGAGATCGGGTGCAGGCCGACGGAGGCGCCCCAGCCAACCGAGGCCAGGACCTGCGCCTTGGAAAAGACCTCGGCATCGGGACCGATGCCGACTTCGAGATACTGCGACCAGACGCCCTCCTCGATCAGCGCCGCCTTCACCTTCGCCGCCTGCGGCGAACCCGCCTTCAGGTCGCGCAGGCTGTCTCCGATGATGGCGGTCACGCGCTCGCGCATCTTTTCGGCCAGCGCCGGATTTCCGGCAGCCTTTTCCTCGATGACGCGCTCGAGCATTGACCGGGCGAAGGTGACGCCGCACGCCTTGACCGCCTGCAGATCGCATGGAGCGAGAAGATGCATGGTCGACAGATCGCCGGTCGCCTCAATCGACGCGTCCATGAGCGTCTGCAGCGATGCGAGACGCTCGCCCTCCTGCTGCATCAGGAAGGCAATGGGATCGTCGCGTTCGAGCAGGTCGCGCATCGTCGGCACCTCCTTCGAGGTGATGTCGTAGAGATCGCCGCCGCGCAGCACCACCAGCGAGGGGCCTGCCACATCCGGCCGCCAGAGGCGACCAACGAATGTGCCCGTTTCAAAAATATCGCTTGCCGCCGCCATGCCGCCCTCCCGTTCTACGCCTGCAGCGGCAAGATAACTGCCGCCGGATCGCGGGCAAGGTGCGCGACGGAAAAACAATATGCCCGCGTCGGAACGACTGTCGCGAAATCTTGCCGGATGACCCGAAGAATGGTCGGCGCGACAGGCGAACGCTCTATTTAATTTTACCAGATTTCTGATAGCACCGGAGAGCGCGAATAAGCGTGCGAGGCCAGCCGTTGCACGGATGGTCACAAGAGGGGATGCCACATGAGTTTTACCGAAACGACGAAGACTTCATGGTTTTCACGGCTGAAGAACGGACTGATCGGCCTCATCCTCGGCCCGCTGCTGGTGTTTGGGATGATCTGGCTGCTCTCCTGGAACGAAGGCCGCTCGGTGCAGACCTACCGCGCCTTGGCCGAGGGGGCCGGCATTGTCGTTTCGGTCGATAATGGCAGAATCGATCCGGCCAATGAAGGCAAGCTGGTACACATTTCCGGATCGGTGAAGCCTGATGGTGCGCCGGAGGATCCGGCGCTCGGCGTCTCGGCGCAAGGTGCCGCCGGCCTCAACCGCAAGGTCGAGATGTATCAGTGGGTGGAGGACAGCAAGAGCGAGACGAAGAAGACGCTGGGCGGCGGCGAGGAGACCGTTACGACCTACAGCTACAAGAAGGAATGGCGCCCGCGCCGCGTGGATTCCGCCGACTTCAAGCAGGCCGACCAGCATCAGAACCCCGACATGCCCATCGAGGGCGAGCGCTTCACCGTCGCGACCGCGACGCTCGGCGCCTTCACCGTCGATGGCAAGGCCGTCGCCGATCTCGCCAAGGACAGCCCGGTCAAGCTCTCCCCCGATGTCGCCGGTCAGGTGACATCGGCTCTCGGTTCCGACAGGCCGGTCAAGGTCGACGGAACGACGATCCATGTCTCGCAGAACCGCCAGAGCCCGGCGATCGGCGACCTGCGCATCAGCTTCAGCCGCGAAGACATTGCCGAAGCGAGCTTCGTCGGTGCGCAGAAGGGTGCGACGATTGGTGGATACAAGGCCTCCAATGGGCGCAAACTGTTCCTGAGCGCTGCCGGAAATGTCGGCCCAGCCGAAATGTTCGAGGCGGCCCAGAGCGAGAACACGCTGATCACCTGGCTCATTCGCTTCGGCGGCCTGCTCGGCATGTTCATCGGCTTCGTCATCATGCTGTCGATCCTCAGCATCATCGCCGACGTCATTCCCCTTGTCGGCTCGATCGTCGGCTTCGGCACATCGATCGTCGCCGGCATCCTGACCCTGGTCCTCGGGCCGGTCGTCATCGCCATCGCCTGGATCGCCTATCGGCCAGTACTGGCGATCATCATCATCGCCCTTGGCATCCTGCTGGCCGCGGCGCTGATCTATCTTCGCCGCAAGCGGGCAGTTGCTGCGCCAACCGCATCGACCGCCGCTTTCGGGCGGAGCTGACACGACCCTCGCGCGCCCCCGAAAGGGGCGCGTCGGATTGATGACAAAGTCAGCCACCACTCTCTTGCGTCATGCTTGGGCTTGTCCCAAGCATCTAATCCCATCAGTGAGTTGTAAAATAAACAATTATACTCAACGGCTTAATGGGCGGTAGGCAGATCCTCGGCAGAAAGCCGAGGATGACGTCGCGGATGTTGCGAGGATCCACCGTCGAGCGTTTGCGTTTGAACGTCGTTCTCTCTAGCCTGCAGCACTTTCAACGCGGCGGATCACGGGCACCGGATGTTTCTCGTCTCGAAAGTCTTCTGGCTGTTGGCGCAGCCGCTCTCGCTGATCTTCCTGGCTCTGATCTTGAGCTTGGTTTTCGGTGGCGCCGGCTTCCGGCAGTTGGGCCGGTTTTTCTGCGGGCTTGCCGTGACCCTCTTGTTCCTGACGCTGTTCACGAGCGGGGGTGCGGTGATGCTGCAGGTGCTGGAGAACCGCATTGCCCGGCCGGCAAGCCTGCCCGCCAATCTCTCCTGCATCATAATCCTCGGTGGCGCCTTCGAGAACGAAGTGATCGCCGGGCGTGGCGGCATGGAATTCAATCAGGCGGCCGACCGTTTCGTCGAGGGGCTGAAGCTGGCGCAGACCTATCCCGCCGCGAAGATCCTGGTCTCGGGCGGCGACGGTTCATTCAGCGGCAAATACGACGGCGACGCCGAGACCTCCGCGGTCTTCTTCTCCACCTTCGGCATCGCGCCCGAACGGATCATCCGGGAGAGCCGGTCGCGAACCACTTTCGAGAATGCCGGCAATACCAGGGGGCTGCTCGAGAGGAACGGACTTTCGGATTGCGCCCTGATCACTTCGGCGTTCCACATGCCGCGGTCGATGGGCCTGTTTCGCAAGCTCGGCATTGCGGTCACGCCCTGGCCGGTGGATTATCGCACCAGCGGGCAGCTTTCCGTTGGCCCGGATTTCAGCCAGCCGTCCTTGAACGCGCAACTGACCACGACTGCAATGCGCGAATGGACCGGACTGATCGCCTATTACATCGGCGGCAGGACGCATGTGCTTTTCCCGCAATAGGCGGCCGTTGACGCGGCATCCCCATTGTGGTCCTTCTCGGTTTTCTGGCGCGGGGGAAACATGCCGATCCTGGAAATTCTCGACTATGCCGGGGTGGCCGTGTTTGCCGCGACCGGGGCGCTTTCGGCCTCGCGCAAGCAGCTCGACATCATTGGCTATATCTTCCTCGCCTCGGTGACCGGCATCGGCGGGGGCACGCTGCGCGACGTCATCCTGGGCGCGACACCAGTCTTCTGGGTGACAAACCCGATCTATCTCGTCGTCTGCTGCTGTGCCGGCCTTTTGGTCTTCTTCTCCGCGCGCAGGATGGAATCACGCTACAAGTTTCTCGTCTGGCTCGACGCCATAGGGCTATCGGCCTATTGCGTCATGGGGGCCGCCAAGGGGCTGTCGGCTACCGGATCGCCGATTGTGGCGCTGGTCACCGGCATGCTGACGGCGACCTTCGGCGGCATCCTGCGCGATCTGCTCGCGGGCGAACCATCGGTGCTGCTGCGCCCGGAAATCTACGTGACGGCCGCACTTGCCGGCTCCGGCGTCTTTACCGCAGCCACCTATTTCGGCGCATCGCTGCTTATCGCCTCAAGCCTTGGCGTCGTGACGGCCTTTGCCGTGCGGGGCGGCGCGCTCAAATACGGATGGACGTTGCCGACCGGCGATTCACGCCCCGGCCGTCATCCGGACGATGTCATGTGAGGAAGCTCAGCTGCGCTTGGGGCGAAGACGGATCACCACGTCGACATGGGCGATTTCCATGCCTTCAGGCGGCTCCGGCAGATTGCCGATCGTGATGCTGTTGATCGGGATGTCGAGCACTTCGTTGTGGCCCTCGACGAAGAAGTGATGGTGATCGGACACATTGGTGTCGAAATAGGTCTTGGCGCTCTCGACGGCGAGAACGCGGATCATGCCGGCTTCGGTGAACTGATGCAGGGTGTTGTAAACCGTCGCGAGCGATACCGGCACGCCTGCCGCGACTGCTTCCTCGTGCAATTCCTCCACCGTCAGGTGGCGATCGCCCTTGGCAAAGATCAGGTCTGCAAGCGCCATGCGCTGTCGCGTCGGCCTCAGGCCGGAGCGGCGCAGGCGTTCTTCCGAACGGATCTCCATGGCATTCGTCATACGGACGGGTCCAACTTTCAGGCTATTGCACAACGCGTTCCTTGTGCCGATATAACTTTTGCTGCGATTGCTTTCAATAGTGGGCAGAGGCAGCAAGGCGGCCAAGCCGTGAAAAACAGCCGGAATCTTGGGGCAAAGGCCAATTATCTCTGGCTGTTGCAGCCCCCATAATGTATGCGACGGCGGAAATAGACCTTGTGCTTGACCGGGCAGGGAGATGCGACACAACTGGGAAGCGTCATGCCGACGCTTCAAATTGTGGCTGTCTTGCTCTAAACCAAGTCAACGAAAAACGGATGTAGCGGGGAAACGACAGTTCATGACGACCAGACAATCCAGCTTCAACTATGAAGAGATCCTATCGTGCGGTCGCGGCGAACTGTTTGGCCCGGGCAACGCCCAGCTTCCCCTGCCGCCGATGCTGATGGTTCATCGCATCACCGACATCTCCGAAACCGGGGGCCTGTTCGACAAGGGCTATATCCGCGCCGAGTACGACGTCCGTCCCGATGATTGGTACTTTCCCTGCCATTTCCAGGGCAATCCGATCATGCCGGGGTGCCTCGGCCTTGACGGCATGTGGCAGCTGACCGGCTTCTTCCTCGGCTGGCTTGGCGAGGAGGGGCGCGGCATGGCGCTTTCCACCGGCGAAGTGAAGTTCAAGGGCATGATCCGTCCGCATACCAAGCTCCTGGAATATGGCATCGACTTCAAGCGCGTCATGCGTGGCCGCCTTGTCCTCGGCACGGCCGATGGCTGGCTAAAGGCCGATGGAGAGACCATATACCAAGCAAGCGACCTTCGCGTAGGTCTGTCGAAGGAAAAGGCTGCCTGAACCGCGGCCACGCCGCACTCAGAGACAAATAAGAAGAGGTCATCGACATGAGACGGGTTGTTGTCACGGGTCTGGGCATTGTTTCCTCCATCGGAAACGATGCGCAGGAAGTCACCGCGTCGCTGCGCGAGGCGAAGTCCGGCATTACGTTTTCAAATGATTTTGCCGAGCATGGCTTCAAGTGTCAGGTCTGGGGGGCGCCCAACATCGACACGACCGAGCTTGTCGACCGTCGCGCCGCGCGCTTCCTGTCGCAGGGCGGCACGTGGAACCACGTGGCCATGAAGCAGGCGATCGCCGATTCGGGCCTCGAAGACAAGGATGTTGGCGGCAACGAGCGCACCGGCATCATCATGGGTTCGGGCGGCCCTTCGACCCGCACGCTGATCGATGCGGCGGAAATCACGCTGAAGAACAATTCGCCCAAGCGCATCGGCCCGTTCGCCGTGCCGAAGGCGATGTCGTCGACCGCATCCGCGACGCTCGCCACCTGGTTCAAGATCCACGGCGTCAACTATTCGATCTCATCGGCCTGCTCCACCTCGGCGCACTGCATCGGCAATGCCACGGAAATGATCCAGTGGGGCAAGCAGGACGTGATGTTTGCCGGCGGTCACGAGGACCTCGACTGGACCATGTCGAACCTGTTCGACGCCATGGGCGCCATGTCCTCCAAGTACAACGACACGCCCGCGACCGCCTCGCGCGCCTATGACGCCAGCCGCGACGGCTTCGTCATTGCCGGCGGCGCCGGCGTTCTGGTTCTCGAAGAGCTGGAGCATGCCAAGGCCCGCGGCGCCAAGATCTATGCCGAAATCACCGGCTACGGCGCAACCTCGGACGGCTACGACATGGTCGCTCCGTCCGGCGAAGGTGCGGTCCGCTGCATGCGCCAGGCGCTTGCCACGGTGAAGGGCGACGTCGACTACGTCAACACGCACGGCACCTCGACGCCGGTGGGCGACCAGAAGGAAATCGGCGCTATCCGCGAAGTCTTCGGAAACAAGATCCCGCATATCCAGTCGACCAAGTCGCTCACCGGCCATTCGCTGGGCGCTGCCGGCGTGCAGGAATCGATCTATTCGCTCCTGATGATGCAGGCCGGCTTTATCGGCGAAAGCGCCCACATCACCGAACTCGATCCGGAATTCGAAGGCGTGCCGATCGTGCGCAAGCGCATCGACAACGCCAAGATCGATATTGCGCTGTCCAATTCCTTCGGCTTCGGCGGCACCAACGCAACGCTCGTTTTCCAGCGCTACAATGGATAAAAACATGACCGGTCTCATGCACGGAAAACGCGGCCTCATCATGGGCGTTGCGAACAGTCACTCGATCGCCTGGGGCATCGCGCGGGCGCTGGCTGCCGAAGGTGCGGAACTTGCCTTCACGTATCAGGGAGAAGCGCTCGGCAAGCGGGTCAAGCCGCTTGCAGCCGAACTCAACTCCGAGTTCCTGCTTCCCTGCGACGTCGAGGATATCGCTTCCGTCGATGCCGTCATCGACGCGCTGAAGGAAAAATGGGGCACGCTCGACTTCATCGTCCATGCCATCGGCTTTTCCGACAAGAACGAGCTCAAGGGCCTCTACGCCGATACGACGCGCGACAATTTCAGCCGCACGATGGTCATCTCCTGCTTCTCCTTCACCGAGATCGCCAAGCGCGCGGCCGAACTGATGACCGACGGCGGGGCGATGCTGACGCTGACCTATGGCGGTTCCGTGCGCGTCATGCCGAACTACAACGTCATGGGCGTCGCCAAGGCCGCTCTCGAGGCGTCGGTGCGCTACCTCGCTGCCGACTATGGCGCGCGTGGCATCCGCGTCAACGCCATATCCGCCGGCCCGATCCGCACGCTTGCCGGCGCCGGCATTTCCGACGCCCGCGCCATGCTCTCCTGGCAGCAGAAGAACTCGCCGATGCGCCGCACCGTCACCATCGAGGATGTCGGCAGCTCCGCGCTCTACCTTTTGTCCGACCTGTCGCGCGGCGTCACCGGCGAAATCCACTATGTGGATTCGGGCTACAACATCACGTCGATGCCGACACTCGACACCCTGCGCAAGGCAGATACGGAGTAGTTTTTTAGCTGCTCGCAACCGGCGCGCGGTTCGCAAACGGCGCGCGCCTCATGCCCTCTTGAATTTTGCCCGATTCCTTGCCAGTTCAGAGCGCGCAAGAATTCCGCAATACAAGATGAGGCATGACAAGCATGAGCAATGCTCAAGAAAAACCCGTCGAAAACCACGTGTTTGAGGCCGACGTTGCGCGTCTGCTGCACCTCATGGTGCATTCCGTCTATTCCGACAAGGACGTGTTCCTGCGCGAGCTGATCTCCAACGCGGCCGATGCCTGCGAGAAGCTGCGCTACGAGGCGATCGCCGCTCCGGAACTCCTGTCCGACGATCCGGCCTCGCGCATTGTGCTGACGCTGGACGCGGATAAAAACACGCTGACGCTCGAAGATAACGGCATCGGCATGAGCCGCGACGACATGGTCGAGGCGCTCGGCACGATCGCCCGGTCCGGCACCCGCGCGTTCATGGAACGCATCGAGGCGGCTAAGGCCGGGGATGGTGCCCAGCTGATCGGCCAGTTCGGCGTCGGTTTCTATTCCGCCTTCATGGTCGCCGACAAGGTCGATGTCGTTTCCCGCCGGGCCGGTACTGCCCATGCCTGGGTCTGGTCATCCGATGGCAAGGGTAGCTACACGGTCTCCGAATCCGAACTCGCGGAAGCTCCGGCGCGCGGCACCCGCGTCACGCTGCATCTGATGGACGACGCCAGGAGCTACACCTCGAAATGGAGCGTCCAGCGGATCGTCAAGGACCAGTCCGGCCACGTGCCGGTGCCGATCGACCTGGTCGAGAAGCCCGGCGCGGAAGCCGAGCGCGTGGCCGACGGCACCGCCCTCTGGACCCGCTCCAAGAACGAGATCACCAAGGAAGAGTATGCCGATTTCTACCGAGGCGTTTCCGGCCAGTATGACGAACCGGCGCTGACCGTGCATTTCCGCGCCGAAGGGCGCCACGAATATACCGGCCTTGCCTTCGTACCGGAATCGAAGCCCCTCGACCTGTTCGATCCCCAGGGCAAGGGCCGTATGAAGCTCTACGTCAAACGCGTCTTCATCACCGACGACGCCGAGCTTCTGCCACGCTACCTGCGCTTCGTGCGCGGCCTCGTCGACACGGCCGACCTGCCGCTCAACGTCTCGCGCGAGATGATCCAGGAAAGCCCGATCCTCGCAGCGATCCGCAAGGGCCTGACCAATCGCGTGCTGACCGCCATCGAGAAGCTTCAGGAAAGCGACGAGACCGCTTTTGCCAAGCTCTGGGAGGCCTTCGGCAGCGTGCTGAAGGAAGGCATCTATGACGATTTCGAGCGTCGCGCGCAGCTTCTTTCACTGTCGCGCTTCCGCACAACGATTTCGGACGAGGCGACGCGGTCGCTTGCCGACTACGTCAAGGACATGAAGGATGCGCAGGCGGCGATCTACTATCTGGCGGGCGACAATCTCGACCGGTTGAAGGCTTCGCCACAGCTCGAAGGGTTTCGCGCCCGCGGCATCGAGGTGTTGCTTCTGACGGATTCCGTCGACAGCTTCTGGGTGACGGCCGCTCCGGATTTCGAGGGAAAGCCGTTCAAGTCGATCACCCAAGGCGCTGCCGACCTCGCCCAGGTGCCGAAGAGCGAGGGCGATGTTTCAAAGACCGCGGAGACGACACCCGCCGTCAGCGATTTCATCGCCTTTGCCAAGTCGGCGCTTGGTGACGCGGTATCGGACGTGCGGGCCTCCGACCGGCTCACGGAAAGCGCCGTCTGCCTCGTTGCCTCCGAACAAGGTTACGATCGCCAACTGGAAAAGATGCTGCAGGGTGCGGGACGTCTGGATGCGGTCGCCAAGCCGATACTCGAGATCAATCCCGGCCACGGGCTTATCGCAGCGCTGGCTTCAGGCGGCAGCGACGAATTCCGCACCGACGCGGTCCAGCTTCTGCTGGACCAGGCCCGCGTTCTCGACGGCGACAAGCCGCAGGACGCCCGCGCCTTCGCCGAGCGGCTTTCGCGGCTGTTCGAGCGGGCTTTGCGAGGCTGAGTTTCGTGGAGCGCCCGCACGCTTGAAAAGCGGATTGCCTGGCACCGTAATGCGCATTGTAACGCGTATTGCGGTGCGCCCTCCACGCATGACGAATCTATGCACGGGGAAGAGGTTCACGAGGAATGGGCCAAGGGCGCCCTTCTGACGCGCGTCCCCTTATCGACGTTTGAAAACGGCATCCTGGACGCCATAAACACCGACGCCCGCGAACGCGGCCTGAGACGGTCTGCTTTCCTTGCAAGCTGCGCACGCAAGGAAATCGAGGGCGCCTAGAACCTCAGGCGGCCCACCAGACGGCGAGCAACACCGCCAGGACCGCGATCGCAAAGATGCCGAACATCGTCATCTGCTTGCGCGCCTGGTCGAGGGTTTCCGGATCGACCGGCCGGCGGCCGGTCTGGAAAGCCAGGGGCACCTCGGAGGTTGGTTCCTTGCCTTCGCCGCTCTTGATATCCTTTGCAATCACTTCCGCAACGTCTTCCGTGATGGGCGGGCGGGCTGGTCCAAATCCCATTGTTTACTCCATCGAGGGCCGCGCGTCCGCTTGGACGCGCAAGGGCGCGGCGAGGAAATGGTGTACCTTATTCAGGGCGAACGCAACTGCAAAAGTGAGTCCCGGGGGCGCTGCGGGAGGGCCGCCCTCGACGCCTCAGCGCTTGCCCCAGAGCACCTTGAAGCGGGCGTTGCGGCAGGTCTCGCCCCATTCCTTGAAGGTCTCGGCCATCACCGGCTCGTAGGGCAGGCCGCGATTGGCAACCAGCATCAGCCGTCCCCCGACCTTCAGCGCCTTGGCCGCCGCCTTGATCATCGCTGCGCCGAGCGCCGGATCGGCGGCCTGGGTCTCGTGGAACGGCGGGTTCATGACGATCAGGTCGTACTTGTCGCGTGTTTCCTCCAAGGTGAGGTCCTGCCAATAGAAGCGCGTCGGGACGTTCGGCGCGTTGGCCTTGAGGTTGGCGCGTGCGGCCTCCAGCGCGTGATAATCAGCCTCGAAGAGATCGATGCCCTTCAAGCTAGGTGATTTTTCGGCCAGCATCACCGAAAGATAGCCCCAGCCGGCGCCGAAATCGGCGGCGTGGCCCTTGAAATCCTCCGGAAGGCGCGAGGCCAGCAGTTCCGAGCCGGCATCGATCCGCTCATGCGAGAACATGCCCGGAGCCGCGTCGAAACGACCTTCGACCCGAACCGGCTTCTTGGCAAACTTGGCGATCACATCATCCGCAGCTTCCGGACGACCGAACCAGAAAGCGATGCCGTGATATTTCGGCAGGCTGTCGCCGCCCCAGCCAAGCTGGGCGACGCGCTTGCGCAGCGACTGGATGCCGTCTTCCTTGCCGCCGGCGACGACGATCAGGCCGCCGATCTTGGTGCGCTTCAGCGCTTCGGCAATCCGGTCCTCGTTCTCGCCCTTGTGCTTGCCACAGAGGATGAGCGCGGCATCATAATCCTCGCCCTCGACGAGCGGCGTCACGCTCGCCCTTGAGGCTTCCAGGCCGCGATAGAGCGGGCGCAGAGGCTGCACCGCGGCGATCGACGCCGAAAAATCCGCCGGTAGCCGGTAGCCCGCCTCGGCACCGAGGAACAGCACCCGCTCGTCTTTGCCGGGTGCGGGAACGACCCCGGTCTCGAAGGGATGGAAAAGGGTTTTCAGCGCGTCGCGGCTCATGGTGGAACGTCCCAGGCGGCATTTCCAGGCAACGCGTGAAACGGTTTTCCGCCCGGAAATGCGTAAAAACAAGAGATAGAGCGTTTTCGTGACTCGCGGAAAAGCGCAGCGCTCTAGCGGGGATAAACGAGAAAGGGCGCGGAACGATCCGCTCCGCGCCCGTGGCAGTCTTTTCAAGCGCGGCGCTTATTCAGCAGCTTCGCCTTCGCCCTTGGCGACTTCCTTGCCGGTTGCCTGGTCGACGACCTTCATCGAGAGGCGGACCTTGCCGCGCTCGTCGAAGCCCATCAGCTTGACCCAGACCTTGTCGCCTTCCTTGACCACGTCGGAGGTCTTGGCAACGCGCTCGGAAGCGAGCTGCGAGATGTGCACGAGGCCGTCACGCGGGCCGAAGAAGTTGACGAAGGCGCCGAAGTCGGCGGTCTTGACGACCGTGCCTTCGTAGATCTGGCCGACTTCCGGTTCCGCGACGATCGAGTGGATCCACTTGCGGGCCGCTTCGATTTCCTTAGCCGACGAAGAGGCGATCTTGATCGTGCCGTCGTCTTCGATGTTGATCTTGGCGCCGGTCTTCTCGACGATTTCGCGAATGACCTTGCCGCCCGAACCGATGACTTCACGGATCTTGTCGACCGGGATGTTCATGACTTCGATGCGCGGTGCGAATTCGCCGAGCTGGCTGCGGCCTTCGGTGATGGCATTGGCCATTTCGCCGAGGATGTGCTTGCGGCCACCCTGGGCTTGTTCAAGCGCCACCTTCATGATTTCTTCGGTGATGCCCGCGATCTTGATGTCCATCTGCAGCGAGGTGATGCCGTCGGCAGTGCCTGCGACCTTGAAGTCCATGTCGCCGAGGTGGTCTTCATCGCCGAGAATATCGGAGAGAACTGCGAAGCGCTCACCTTCGAGGATCAGGCCCATGGCGATACCGGCAACGGGCTTTGCCAGCGGAACGCCGGCATCCATCAGCGCAAGCGAGGTGCCGCAGACGGTTGCCATCGAGGACGAGCCGTTCGACTCGGTGATCTCGGAAACGACGCGCAGCGTGTAAGGGAACTGCTCGGCGCTCGGCAGCATCGGGCGGATAGCGCGCCAGGCGAGCTTGCCGTGACCGATTTCGCGGCGGCCCGGGGAGCCCATGCGACCGGTTTCGCCGACCGAATAGGGCGGGAAGTTGTAGTGAAGCAGGAAGCGTTCCTTGTACATGCCGGTCAGGCTGTCGACGTATTGTTCGTCTTCGCCGGTACCGAGCGTGGCAACGACGATTGCCTGTGTTTCACCGCGGGTGAACAGCGCCGAGCCGTGCGTGCGCGGCAGGATGCCGACTTCCGAGACGATCGGGCGAACGGTCGACAGGTCGCGGCCGTCGATGCGGCTCTTGGTGTCGAGGATGTTCCAGCGGACGATCTTCGCCTGCAGGTGCTTGAAGACGGCACCGACGACTTCGGCCGTGTACTTCGGCTCAACGCCTTCGGGCAAGAAATGCTCCTTCACCTTGGCCTTGACGGCGTCGACGGCGGCGTAGCGTTCAGCCTTCTGGGTGTTCTTGTAGGCGTCGCGCAGTTCGGCTTCGGCGAGCGAGAGCATTTCGGCTTCGAGTTCCGAATAATCTTCCGGCTGGAAGTCGCGCGGCTCCTTGGCAGCCACTTCGGCGAGCTTGATGATCGCGTCGATGACCGGCTGGAAGCCCTTGTGGCCGAACATGACGGCGCCGAGCATGACGTCTTCGTTCAGTTCCTTGGCTTCCGATTCGACCATCAGGACGGCGTCCTGGGTGCCGGCGACGACGAGGTCGAGGACCGACTCGTCCATCTCGTCGAGATGCGGATTGAGCACGTATTCGCCGTTGATGTAGCCGACGCGAGCGCCACCGACCGGGCCCATGAAGGGAACGCCGGAGAGCGTCAGAGCTGCCGAGGTGGCGACCATGGACAGGATGTCGGGGTTGTTCTCGAGGTCATGCTGGATGACGGTGACGACGACCTGGGTGTCGTTCTTGTAGCCTTCCGGGAAGAGCGGGCGGATCGGGCGATCGATCAGGCGGGAAACGAGGGTTTCGTTTTCCGACGGACGGCCTTCCCGCTTGAAATAGCCACCCGGAATCTTGCCGGCGGCGTAGGTCTTTTCCTGGTAGTTGACGGTCAGCGGGAAGAAGTCCTGGCCCGGCTTCGGCGCCTTGGCCGAAACGACGGTGGCGAGAACGACCGTTTCGCCATAGGTGGCAAGCACGGCGCCGTCAGCCTGACGGGCGATCTTGCCGGTTTCGAGCTTGAGCGGGCGGCCTGCCCATTCAATTTCTACCGTGTGAGTATCGAACATGTTTTGTCCTTCGTGTGCGGCAAGTCCGCGCCGCTGCCTAACTGGCGCGGGCGGTCCGCAAAAAATGACGCATCACGGGCAAGACAACGGGAGGCTTCCAAATCTGGCCGGCGGTCGTTCCGCTCCTGAAAGCCAATTGGCTTCGGGCGCCGGGAAACGAGCAAGCGCCGAAGCATCCTGCAATCCTGCCCCATGACAGGTCATCGGTTGGTTCCGCAGAGCCGGCCCATCCGGTCTGCTGGAGCGTCCGCTTCGGCAGAGCCAGCGTGGCTCGCCCGGAAGCGCAAAGACGGGATCAATCCCGCAAAAAAGAACCGGCGGGCATCCTTCCTTCGAAGGGTCCCGCCGGCGTAAGGCTTAGCGGCGAATGCCGAGAGCGGTGATCAGCTTGGTGTAGCGCGCTTCGTCCTTGCCCTTGACGTAGTCGAGAAGCGAACGGCGGCTGGAGACCATTGCCAGAAGGCCACGACGCGAGTGGTTGTCCTTCTTGTGACCCTTGAAGTGTTCGGTCAGGTTGTTGATCCGCTCGGTGAGAATGGCAACCTGGACTTCCGGAGAACCGGTATCGCCTTCAGCAGTTGCGTATTCCTTGATGAGCGCAGCCTTGCGCTCTGCAGTGATCGACATCGTGTCATCCTTTCAATGTTTAGGATTTCGGGTCGCCAGCAGCCGGGATGTCGTCTAGCTGCGGCCATGAAGGCAAAAGTCCACTTGATCGGGCCTGATGCTGGCGCTGCCTATAAACCATCCGGCATCAAAAAGAAAGAGGGCGGATGACACCCTTCCGGAGCGCCTATGGCGGCGCTGAGCGCGGACGCATCGGCGCCGATTTCAGCTTCTCGTCGCCTCCCGGGCAATCGAGGAAATTGCCAAAGACCCAGCCGAGCGTCTCGCCATTGGCAGCCACCTCGACCCAGCGCTTGCCGCCTGTCCACGTTTCGGCGATCACCTCGACGGAAAGCCCATTGTCGAGCGTCGACAGGATCTGCCCGTTCGGCTGAGCGCGAACATTGAGCGGCGTGCCCGTCGGGTCGGCAACCACGCATTCGGCACCGCAAGCCGACGCCATCCCGGCGGCGAAAACCCCAACAACGGTGGCGGCGGTGATCGTCTTGCAACGCATGTGTGCTCTTTCAACTGGCCTCAGCTGTCGCGCAGCATAACCGAATCAGGATTGTACCGACAGGTTTGCATTCAACCGCTCCTGAGGCATGGTCATCCGCCATTCGATGCCGTCGGCATGCATGATCCGCTCCAGTTTTGCATCCAGCACCATCGCAAGCATACGCTCAAGCACGATGGTCCCGAAACCCTTGCGTGTGGCGGCGACGCTGTCCGCATCGATGTCCGCGCCCGCCTCTCTCCAGACGAGCAGAAATGCCCCGTCAGCGAGCGACCAGGTGAGGTCGACGGTCCCCCTGCTGTTGCCCAGCGCACCATATTTCATGGCGTTGGTGGCAAGCTCATGCAGCGCCATGCCCAGCGTCTGCGAAACCTGTGGGTCAAGCCGCACGGACGGGCCAGAAAGACGAACACGCTGCGGGTCATCGGGAATGAACGGCTGCAGCTGGTTTTGCGCAAGTTCCTGGAAATCGACGCCCTGCGTGGCGTTGGCAATCATCAGATCTGTCGAGCGGGCAAGGCCGGCAATCCGCTTGCGGAACGCCTCAACAAAGTCCGCCCGGCTTTCGCCCGCGTTGAGCGACTGGTTGAGCATCGATTGAATGACCGTCAACTGGTTCTTGGACCGGTGCGCCACCTCGCGCATCAGGAAGCGGATTTCGTTTTCCGCCTTCCGGCGGGCCTGAGCCGCCTCCGCCAGCGCGGTCGACACCGTCTCGATTTCGGAAATCATATGCGTGCGCGGCGAGATCGGCCGTCCTGCACCAAGGAGATGCGCATCGCGTGCCAATACCTTGACGCCCTGGGTCAGCAGCCCGGCAATGGTGGCCGACCCGGCGATCGCAATGCCGGCAAAGAGAACCCCGCCCAGCGACAGCCAGAAATAGGACCAGAGCGCTGGCGCATCGACATCGGCACTCCTCGCCCAGGCGATGACCTTCCAGCCGGTGAGGACGGAAAACTCGGTGACGGTCCGGTAGGCGACGCCGTCATGCGTCGCCTCGCCTACGCCGACACGCAACGCCGGCACGATACTCATGAAGAAGGGCTTGCCGACCGCCACGGTGGGATCTGACGAGGCAATCACATTGCCGGCGCTGTCGACCAGGGCGGCGTTCCAGCCGGGCGACAGAACGTCCCTGCTGACCGCCTTCGACATGTTTTCGGCGTTCCGGGTCAACGTCAGCAGATAATCATTGTTGCCGAGCGGCGTGGTGACGGGCAGATAGACGTTGAACACCCATTTTCCCGCAGTCCTGCCAAAAAAGACGTTCGAAATGAGTGGACCGCCGTTGCGGAACGCCAGGTCGATCGAAGCGGGATCGGACGCCTTGCCCAGCGCGCTGCCGAAGGGCACACGGGTGTTGAAAAGCTGGTTGTGGGCACGGTCGATGGCCAGCAAATAGGTATCGGTATCGGCAAGGGCCGACGACGCCCGCTCATAGAGCTGGCCCAGATTTCTGGTGTCCATCGGCGTGGCGGTCGACAACACTTTGAGCGTGGTCAGCATGCTGTCGATCTCGCGCTCGACGACGCGGGTGACCGCACCCGTCGTTCCCTTGAGCAGCGCCGCAATCACACGCTCCTGCTCGTCGGTACTGCGTTTCAGGATGATCATCGAGAAAACGAAGGAAGGAACGATGGCGACAAGCAGCAGCGCCGCCAGATAGAACGACAGTGGGCGTCTCAGCCGCGAGCGAAGCAACGCCAGCCAGGAAGCGCTCTTCTCGCTCGGTTTTTCCAGTGTGAAGTTCAAGCTTCCCTCATCAGATCAGCCCTCCGGACCGCGACTGGCGCGAATCCAGACCGAACATGCGCCAGCGATCCCGGGAAGGCAACCCCGATGAATCGAAGGAATTGCTGCTGAACTCAACCGGTGGCGAAGACCCGCTTTGGCCGGAATTCGCCCTCGCCGATCTCGCCGATGGCGACCAGCTTGCCGCGCGACGTAGCATAGGCCTCCGGCTCGGCCATGGGCGCATCGCGGCCGCGCAGGATGATCGGATTGCCCATTTTCAGGCGGTGCGCCTGATCCTCCGTGATGGCAATATGCGGCAGGTTGGACAGCGCCTCGCCGGTATCGATCAGGAAGGCATCGAGCGCTTCCAGCCGCTCGTCCTCATTCTCGATCTTTTCCAGCGCCACCAGTTCGGCAAGCGGCACCATCGCCTCTTCGGCAAAGGGGGCAACGAAGCTGCGGCGCAGCGACGCGATATGGCCGAAACAGCCGAGATCGCGACCGAAATCGCGTGCCAGCGACCGGACATAGGTCCCCTTGCCGCATTCGATCTCGAAATGCGCCAGATTCGGCGTGCAGCCGAGCAGCGACAGGCGGAAGACTTCCACTTCCCGGGCCGGAATGTCGACGGTTTCGCCTTCACGGGCCAGATCATAGGCGCGATTGCCGTCAATCTTGATGGCGGAAAACTGCGGCGGGATCTGGTTGATGACGCCGGTATATTTCGGCAGCAGCGCGCGGATGTCTTCCTCGGAAGGCCGAGCGTCGGACGACTGGACGACTTCGCCCTCCAGATCATCGGTCGAGCGCTCCTCACCCCAGGCAACGGCGAATTCATAGATCTTGCGGCCGTCCATGACATAGGGAACCGTCTTGGTCGCGTCACCCAGCGCTATCGGCAGCATGCCGGAGGCAAGCGGATCGAGCGTGCCGGCGTGGCCCGCCTTCTGCGCCTTGAACAGCCACTTGATCTTGGACACGGCCTCGGTCGAGCCGAAATCCAGCGGCTTGTCGAGGATCAGCCAGCCGGAAACCGGGCGGCCCTTGGGTTTGCGAGGTTTTGACATTCTCTATGCTCTTTTTTTGCGAAACGTCGCGGCTGTCTTTGCCACGCTGCCGTCCGGCATCTTCTGGCTGTTGCCCTTTTCGAATCCCAGGGCGTAGAGCCGCCTTGCGATCAGGTATCCCGCCGCGACCGTGCCGCCATTGTCGACCCGGTAATCCTCGCCGAGCTCCTCGACGATCAACGGTTCGATGGCGCCGAGCGGCGGCTTGCCCGCGGCCGCTGCATCGAGCAGCAGCTTCTCATTATAGGGCGAATAAACGATGGCCTCGAGCGCCTTCATCTCGGGATCGCCATGGGCGATCTCCTTGCCCCTGCGGAAGGGCAGGCCCGAGGCGACCATCATTTCCACCAGGCGAACGGCCTCGGCATTGTCGAAGCGGGCAAGGCCACTGCGGTAGAATGCCTGGCGCTGCTCGAAGGTCCATCCGTTCAGCTCATCCAGAGTGATATGCCTTGCCATCACGCCCCGTCTTTATCGGTCGGGCCGTCTTCGTCCTTCAGATCGCGCACCACTTCCGGCGATTTGAGCAGATCGTCGATCTTCTTGTAGTTGTCGAAGCTGGTATCGTCGCGGAAGCGGACTTCCGGCATGTACTTCATCTGCCTCAGATGCGGCGTTAGGCGTCCGCGGATATATTTGGCGTTGCGGTTCAGCGCCTCGATGGTCGCCGCGTGATCGGCAATACCGAGCGGCGTCACGAAGGCGGTGGCGATCTTGAGATCCGGCGACATGCGCACTTCGGAAATCGAGATCACCGTCTTCTCGATCAGAGGATCGCGCACCTCGCCACGCTGCAGCACCTGGGTCAGGGCTGCGCGAACCTGTTCGCCGACCCTCAGCATGCGCTGCGAGGGGGCAGAGGATGTAGCTTTGCTCATGGTTTTTCCGCTGTCTTGCGTTGCTTGGAACGCGACCAAGGCGGTCCAATGCTACTTTCAGGCCAAAAGGTCAAGGCTTGAGGACATTCCCGGGGCAACAGAGGCCGCCAAATCCGCTCGAAACCCTCTTGAACGCCGAGGCGCGGCATGGTCAATCTGGTTGAAACGGCGGGAGAAGCGGAGACGACATGCGGGTTCTGGTGGTGGAAAACATGATCCATTCCGACCTTGGACAGGTGGGCGTGGCGCTTGGCGAGGCGGGAGCAGAGATCGACCTCAGGCGGCCTTTCACCGGCGAGGCGCTGCCAGCCGATGTCCATGCGCATGACGCGCTGGTGGTGCTCGGCGGCGAGCAGAGCGCTGTCGACGACCACATCCACCCCTACCTGCCGCAGCTTGCCCGCCTGATGCGCGCCTTTGCCGATGCCGACAAGGCCGTGCTCGGCATCTGTCTCGGCAGCCAGCTTCTGGCGCGGGCGCACGGGGCGGAGAACCTGCTTGGCCAGACCTGCGAGTTCGGCTGGCACGACATCGCCCTGACAGCCGCGGGTGCAGGCGATCCGGTGTTGAATGCGGCCGGCGCCTCGTTTCCGATCTTCGAATGGCACGCCGATACGTTCACCCTGCCGGAGGGCGCCGTTCGTCTCGCCACCAATCCGGCCGTTGCCAACCAGGCCTTCCGTATCGGCCGCGCCGCCTATGGCATGCAGTTTCACTTCGAGGCGGGAACACGCGTCGTCGAGGACTGGAACCGGATTTTCAAGGACCAGATCATGGGAATCGATCCGCACTGGCTCGAGCGCTACCCGGAGCATGCCGCGCGACATGCCGAACAGGCCGATGCGGCAGGTCTCGCGCTGGCGCGGGCCTGGGTGCGGACGATCGGAAGCATCGAAACGGATGGCAGCGAGGCGCGAAAACTGGCGGCGGCATCCGCATAGGACAAGCTGCCGGTTTGACATTGCCGTTCGGCTCCCCATTTTCCAGTAGTGGCCGACAAATCAATGGTCTTGTCTTGCCGCGCAAGCGGTGTAGAACGGGTTGAGACCATGCATCCGGGCAGCCCCGTGGACGGAGAATTCGGAGTGGTGAATGGGCATGTTTGTTGAGAGACCCGGCGGGAAGAGGCTGCGCATCGCGCGAAAGACGATCCCGCCCGTTCTTAGGCCCGCCCCGCTGGCATCGGCACTCCTTCTTTCCGGTTTGCTTTTTTTCGCGCAGCCGGCCGTGGCATCCGACTGCGGCAGCCTGCCGGCGCCGGGGCTGGATTGGAGCGAATGCACGAAGAAAAGCCTGATGCTGTCATCCAGCGAACTGGAAGGCGCCAACCTCTTCGGTACCGATTTTTCCATGACAGACCTCAGCGGCTCGAACCTGACCGCCGCGAACCTGGAGAAGGCCCATCTGGTGCGTGCGTGGCTGGCCGGCGCAAGGGCGGAAAAAGCCAATTTCTCCCGCGTCGAAGCCTACCGATCGAGCTTCGTCAACATTGTCGCCACCGGCGCTTCCTTTGCCAGCGCCGAACTGCAGCGGGCCGATTTCAGCGGAGCCCAGCTGACCGGCGCAAACTTCGAGAAGGCTGAGCTCGGCCGGGCGCATTTCAAGGGCGCGGTGCTGACCGGGACGCGCTTTTCGCTTGCCAATCTGTCCCGCGCCGATCTCACGGGCGCAAAATTCGAGGGACCGCTCGTCTTCGACCAGGCCTTCCTGTACCTGACGCGGATCGAAGGGCTCGATCTTTCCGCCTCCACGGGCCTTGAACAGGCGCAGGTCGATCTTGCCTGCGGCGACGACAAGACCAGGCTGCCTTCAGGGTTGACCACGCCCTCCAGCTGGCCCTGCGGCTCCGACTGAAACCGGCATCCAAGCCAAGGGCTTCGATTTCCACCGAGCCGCGCGCGAAGACAAGGATGGGTTTGACGACTGCAGTCGCTCCGCTAGATTGATCCAAAAATGCGGAGGACCCATCATGAAAATTCAGAATTTCCCCCTGGAGGGAGGCTGCCGTTGTGGCCAGGTGCGGCTGAAGATCAGCGCGCCGGCGCTTCTTACCATGGCCTGCCACTGCACCGGCTGCCAGAGAATGTCGTCCAGCGCCTATTCGCTGAGCGCCGCCATTCCGGCCGAGGGCTTCGAGGTAACGAAGGGCGAACCGGTGATCGGGGGCCTGCACGGCGCCACCCGCCATTATTTCTGCCCGCACTGCATGAGCTGGATGTTCACCCGCCCCGAAGGCATGGACTGGTTCGTCAACCTGCGCCCGACCATGCTGGACGATGCAAGCTGGTTCTCGCCCTTCATCGAGACCTTCACCAGCGAGAAACTGCCTTGGGCGACCACGGCGGCGGTGCACAGCTACGAGACATTTCCACCGATGGAGGCCTATGAGGGGCTGGTGAAGGAATTTGCGGAAAAGCAAGCAGCGGCTTGAGCGAGATCAAGACGGATATGCCGACAGGCGATAAGGTGCCGTCCAGCACCTGGAGATCATCTTGACCGCACCCGCCTTTATCGCCGCCGTATTCCTTCTGCTTCTCACCCCCGGCCCGACCAACACGTTGCTGGCGGTCGCCGGCGGCTCTGCCGGTTTCCGGCGCTCGGCTCACCTCATCGCGGCAGAGGCCGCCGGCTATCTGCTGACGATCGTGCCGCTTGCGACCTTCGCCGGACCCTATCTCGCCGCCCATCCGATTGCCGCCTCGGCCATCAAGCTCTGTTCGGCGATCTGGGTGCTGTTGCTTGCCGCCAGGCTCTGGACGATCTCGCCTGCCGGTATGGGGGCCCCGCTCGTTACCTTCCGCCAGGTTTTCATCACCACCGTGCTCAACCCGAAAGCGCTGATCATCGGCCTCGTTCTCCTGCCGCATGGCAGCCTCCAGGCCATGCTGCCATGGCTCGGACTGTTTCTGATGATCGTTCTGACTGTCGCCTGCCTCTGGCTCAGTTCCGGCGCGACCCTGATCGGCCGGGCCAATGGCGAATTCCCGCCACTGCTGCGCCGGATAGCGGCAAGCCTGCTCCTGTGCTTCTCGGCCGGGCTGGCGGGGAGTTCACTGGGGCTGATTTGAAGTCCTTGAGGGGTGCGCCGTCTCGCCGGGTGGCGAGGTGGCAAGGCCATCAAGCGCTGGCGGTTTCGTCTTCCACCGGTGCGTCGGGGGCGTTCTTCTTGACGGACTCGATGCAATTCTTGGCGCTGGCCTTGGACGCGTAGTTCTCCGAGCGGACCATGGTCTCGCCATTGGACGCCTTGAAGCGGACGAAATGCTCGCCGTCCTTGGCTGCGACGATCTCGAAACGATAGCCGGATCCGGCCTCGTCCTTGCTGACATCGACCGTCGCCGCACCCGGCGTGTTCTTCTTGATCGATTCGATGCAGTTCTTCGCGCTCGCCTTGGACGCATAGGTCTCCGACCAGACCATCACTTCCGTATTGTACAGGAACTGGATGCGGAACTGGTCGTTAGCGGCCTTCAGAATCTTGAACTTGTGCATTGCAGATACCCTTCCTGGCTCCGAGGCACGACCTCCTCCGGCCATGCGCCTATAAAGGTGTAGTGGAGACAAATGGGGAGTTCAAGTTGCGGGGAAGGTAAGGTCGCCATGGGATATCGGGCTGTCATCCGCAGGGCCTGTGCAGGCCATTTAAAAGCCTTGGAACAGAAAGTCCGTTGCCGCGGTGACCAAATCAGCGTCGCGTCGCCATGACGTACAATTCCCCATTAATCTGGACGCGCGGATTGAGCCGAGAAATAGACCATGACATGTCCCGCACCGGCTAGAGAGGCACCATCATCCTAGAAGGCAGCTCACTCAATATATTTGCCTCAAGATCGATGACCAGAACAGGCTCCGATTTCAACCTGTAAACATGAAATCTTGCCATCAGAACTGGCGATACCTGGCCAAAGGCATGCCATTTTTCTCTACATATTCAGTCTCTTGCCGGATCGCCTCGGCATTCTCGATCCGCCAGAGACGCTCGCGCTCGCTTCTGACTGCACGTTCGATGCCTTCCTCCGCCGCACGCGACAGATTGATGTTGAGATCGCGCGCTTGCGAAACGAGATTACTATCAAGAGAAAGATTGGCTGGCTTGCGGAGAGGCTGGGGCATCGTCAACTCCATTGGACATGCACCTAATTTATGCGCATGTCCAATGGAAGAAAAGCCCTACTCGTCGCCCATCTTCAGCGCCGCGATGAACGCTTCCTGCGGGATTTCGACCTTGCCGAACTGGCGCATGCGCTTCTTGCCGGCCTTCTGCTTGTCGAGCAGCTTGCGCTTGCGGGTGGCGTCGCCGCCGTAGCACTTGGCGGTGACGTCCTTGCGCAGCGCCGAGATGGTTTCGCGGGCAATGACGTTGCCGCCGATGGCCGCCTGGATCGGGATCTTGAACATGTGCTTCGGGATAAGCTCCTTGAGCTTCTCGCACATCTCGCGGCCGCGCTTTTCGGCGGCCATGCGGTGCACCATCATCGACAGCGCATCGACCGGCTCGCCGTTGACGAGGATCGACATCTTCACCAGATGGCCCTCCTGATGGCTGGTGATGTGGTAGTCGAAGGAGGCATAGCCCTTGGAGATCGACTTAAGCCGGTCGTAGAAATCGAACACGACTTCGTTGAGCGGCAGGTCGTAGGTCAGCATCGCCCGGGTGCCGACATAGGTGAGTTCCACCTGGATGCCGCGCCGGTCCTGGCAGAGCTTGAGGATGCCGCCGAGATAATCGTCCGGCGTCAGGATCGTCGCGCGGATCCAGGGCTCGTGGATTTCCTTGATCTTGACGACATCGGGCATATCGGCCGGATTGTGCAGTTCGCGCTCGGTGCCGTCGGTCATGTAGAGCTTGTAGACAACCGACGGCGCCGTCGCGATCAGGTCAAGATCGAATTCTCGCTCGAGGCGCTCCTGGATGATTTCCAGATGCAAGAGGCCGAGGAAGCCGCAGCGGAAACCGAAACCGAGTGCGGCCGAGCTTTCCATTTCGAAGGAGAACGAGGCGTCGTTCAGGCGCAGCTTGCCCATGGCGGCGCGCAGATCCTCGAAATCGGCGGCATCGACCGGGAAGAGGCCGCAGAAGACCACCGGCTGGGCAGGTTTAAAGCCTGGCAGCGCCTCAGCCGTGGGGCGCTTGTCCTCGGTGATGGTGTCGCCGACGCGGGTATCGGCGACTTCCTTGATGCTGGCCGTGATGAAGCCGATCTCGCCGGGACCCAGCGCATCGACCGTCACCATCTTCGGCGTGATGACGCCGACGCGCTCGACCTGATACTTGGCGTCGGTGCCCATCATGCGGACCGTCTGGCCCTTCTTGAGCACGCCATCGAGAATGCGCACGAGAACGATGACGCCGAGATAGGTATCGTACCAGCTGTCGACGAGCAGCGCCTTCAGCGGCGCTTCCTCGCCGCCCTCGCTCTTTGGCGCCGGCAACTGATGAACGATCGCTTCGAGCACGTCGGGAATGCCGAGGCCGGTCTTGGCCGAGATCAGCACCGCTTCGGATGCATCGATGCCGATGACTTCCTCGATCTGTTCCTTGATCCGCTCGGGTTCTGCGGCCGGCAGGTCGATCTTGTTGAGGACGGTGACGATCTCGTGGTTGTTGTCGATCGCCTGGTAGACGTTTGCAAGCGTCTGGGCTTCGACGCCCTGGGACGCATCCACGACCAGCAGCGAACCTTCGCAGGCCGACAGCGAGCGCGAGACTTCATAGGCGAAGTCGACGTGGCCGGGTGTGTCGATCAGGTTGAGAACATAGGTCTCGCCGTTGTTGGCGACGTAGTGCAGGCGCACCGTCTGCGCCTTGATGGTGATGCCGCGCTCCTTCTCGATGTCCATGCTGTCGAGGACCTGCTCGGACATCTCGCGCGCGGCAAGACCGCCGGTCGACTGGATCAGTCGGTCAGCCAGCGTCGACTTGCCGTGGTCGATATGGGCGACGATCGAGAAATTGCGGATGTGCGAAAGGGGTGTGCGGGTCGAATTTGTGCTCATGCGCCCGCATACAATGGAACCTCCCAAACTGCAAAGAATTTTACCGATTGCGGCCGGCCAAATGCATGGAGGCCGGCCATCTGCCGCAAGACGGCTGCAAAAGTCGAAGCGCGCGATCAACCAGGTGGCGGGCCTCAGAAGATCAGGAAATCGTCGGCTGTCAGTTTGAGGTGGCTGTCGAGCCGCGCGATCTGGATCGCCGCACCGTTGCCCACGCCATCGGCGTCGTAGAGAAGTTCGCCGGTCCGGCTGTCGTATATTACGCGATCGCCAGCATCGGCCGCCTTCGTACCGATGACGAAGGCCGAGGCTTTGAGCGCGCCGACCGGCAGCCTGGAAAAAACGTCATGGTCCAGGAGAAGCCGATCGTCGGCAACGCTGAAATCGACCACCCTATCGATATTGCCGGCGGCGAACCTGGTGTCGAAGACGAATTGATCCTTGCCGCTCCCGCCGCTGAGCGTGTCTTTTCCCGCTCCGCCATAGAGCTTGTCGTTCCCGGCTCCGCCGGAAATCGTGTCGTTGCCTTCACGACCGGCAATCTTGTCGTCACCGCCCAGACCGCCGATCTTGTCGGCGAGCTTTGAGCCGCGCAGGGTGTCCGCCTGCGCAGTGGGCCGTATATAGGCCGGGTCGCCATCATGAGTGCCGACCAGCCTGTCGAGATCGCGCTCGGGGGCGGCAAACGGAATGAACCCGTCTGCCAGGACCATCTTGTTGAACGCGTCGACGCGCGCGCTGCCACTGATATAATCCACAACAAAGACCGGTATGCCCTTGTCGACAAAGTCGCGCTTCAGGATTGCGATCGTCTCTTCGTCGGGCCTCAGTGGATTGTTCTCGTCCTTGTCGCCGCGATAATAAAGATCTTCGACGGCGATGCCGCCGATGACATCGAGATAGGCCTGCTTGCGCGCGCTGTCGTTGCCCAGGTCATTGAGGATCCACGCGCCATTCTGGGGGATGACGAAAAAATCCGGATTGGTTTTACGGGCATGTTCCGTCAGGGCGACGACGAAATCGACCATGCGCTGTGCGGCCTGTTTCTGGTTGACCGGATCACCGGCGTGGCGATCACCCCTGGAGACTTCGGCGCCCCAGAAATAATAGGCGTCGATGATGTCGAGATAGGCCGCATCGAACCCGGCCTTGACGATGGCGTCGAGATCGCCGCTCTTCTGGTCGTTGAACATGGTATTCTGCCAGTCCGGATCCCAGTACCGCACCTTGCGCGATTCCGGCCAGTCGGGATTGACAGGTCCAAGCCAGTCCGGCGCCTCGTCGGTCAGTTTGCCGGTGGCTCTGCCCGTGGTGGTCCAGTCCTTGTCCCAGTAGTCGCGGAAATCGGATGCCTCGCCGATGGAGATATACGACACGACCACGGACCGGCCGCCCATGCCATCCTTCATGCGGGTCACTTCGTCTGCGGTGAAGCGCCCGCTGTTCGTGCCGTCGCGAGAGGAATCGATGACGAGCAGATCATGGGTGGCGGAGACGAGCAGGTCGAGGCTTTGCGGGTCGCCGCCCAAGCCCTGCAACTGATAGCCCCAGGTATCGACATTGACCACCCCGGTAGAAGTCTTGAACGTGAGCATTACGCAGTCCCGGTTTCCTGTTTCCGACGGCATGAGTAGGCGATTTCCGGCGGATGGGGAAAGCGGGTTATGCGATTAGCCTCAACGAGGTCTTTCAGTTTCTAGTTGACTCCACTATAGGATCATTTAATTCTCCTATCATGGAATCAACTTCGGGCACGTTTGAAACAGATATCGGCGCGCGGATGAAAACGCTGCGCCTTCAGCTATCCCTGACACTCGACGAGCTCGCCGGCCGCTCAGGTGTCAGCCGGGCCATGATCTCGCGCATCGAGCGCGGCGAGGCGAGCCCCACCGCGCAGCTGCTTGCCCGGCTTTGCAGTGCGCTCGAGACGACGCTTTCGCGCTTCTTCGCCGGCGAACAGCCGGAAGGAAGGCCGCTTCTGCGGCGCGCAGAGCAGCGCGTCTGGCGTGATCCGGACACGGGTTACCTGCGTCGCTCGGTTTCGCCGGACGGCACCGGCTCGCCCGTCGATATCGTCGAGGTCGAGTTCCCGCCGGGCGCCCGCGTGGTGTTCGAGCAGCAACAGCTCGATCCCGGCTGGACCCAGCATCTGTGGCTTTTCGAGGGAAGGCTCACCATGACCGCCGGTGAGGAAACCCATATGCTGGAGGCGGGCGACTGCCTGTTCATGCGCCTTGCCGAAGCCCACATCTTTCACAATCCGCATGGCTCGCCGGCCCGCTACGCCGTCATTCTCAACCGCAGCAAAGTCTAGCCCATGCCCCAGATCTCGATCCGCACCCTTGCCCCGTCTGAAATTGCTGCTGCCTTGCCGGCGCTGGCCGAGGTTCTCTCGGACTGCGTCGAGGGCGGTGCGTCCGTCGGGTTCATGTCGCCATATTCGCCTGCCGACGCCATGCCCTATTGGGAGGGCGTCGGCCGCGCCGTGAGCGAGGGACAGACGCTGCTGATCGTGGCGGAAAGAGATGGCGATATCCTCGGCACGGTGCAGCTCGGCATCGGCACGATGCCGAACCAGCCGCATCGCGCCGACCTGAAGAAACTGCTCGTGCACCGGAAGGCGCGCGGCCATGGGCTTTCGCGATTGCTGATGGAAGCCGCCGAAAGTGAGGCGGCCAGCCATGGGCGGCATGTGCTCGTGCTCGACACGGCAACCGGCAGCCCGGCCGAATCGATTTATGAAAAATTCGGCTGGCAGCGCGTCGGCGTCATCCCGCAATATGCGCTGATGCCCGATGGCAGCTTCTGCGGATCGACCTTTTTCTACAAGTCCTTAGCAAGGGTTGACCTCGCATCTTAAAGGCGAAATTCGTCGCTTATTCCACCTTTACTTGTTCCCAAAAATGGTGTCGAAAAATCTGCGTCGCCGGCCCCAGTCGACCGTTTCGCAGTTGTTATATTCATGCTAGCTGAATTTTGGCCGCACGGCCCACAATTCAGAGGGGATTCATGAAAACCATTCGTCAACGCGCGGGTCTTGCCGCGCTTTCCATAGTCGTGCTTTTGGGCGGCGTCTGCGCCGCCTCTGCCGCCGACGTAACCTTCCAGATGATGAACAGCCATCCGAATGCCGTCGAAGTCGAGCTTTACAGCCAGGACCGCGATCATGTCTGGCCGGGCAACAATCAGGTCTATCTGCTGGACGACGGCGAAACCAAGCAGATTCCGCTCGCTTGCGACGAAGGCGAGAAGATCTGCTACGGCGCCTGGGTTTCCGGCGACAAGACGACCTATTGGGGCACCGGCCCTGACAATGCCGAGACCTGCAGCGATTGCTGCTACACGTGCCAGGGCGGCAGCACGGAAGAGATCAACCTGACGGAATAGCCACCAGGGAAGCGGGAGCGCTGTCAGCGGCCTTCCCGCGCCTTACCCAACGGATTTGATCCCTGATGAACCCTTGCTCTTCATCTTCCTGCCGCAATCAGTAGTATGAAACAGACAACACCATTGGGGACCCCTGATTCCATGATCAAGAAATTTGCCGTACTGGCCATCGCCGCTGTCTATCTTTCCGGTTGCACCACCACCGATCCGTATACGGGCCAGCAAAAGATGTCGAACACCGCCGGCGGCGCGCTGATCGGCGCGGGCCTCGGCGCCGCGACCGGCCTTCTGGTCGGCGGAAGTGCTGCCGGCCGCCGTGACGCGGCCCTTGTCGGCGCCGGTATCGGTGCGCTCGGCGGCGGCCTGATCGGCAACTACATGGACAGCCAGGAATCCGAACTGCGCGCCCAGTTGCAGGGCACCGGCGTTTCCGTGACGCGCGCCGGCGACCGCATCATCCTCAACATGCCCTCGAACATCACCTTTGCTACCGACCAGGACCAAGTGAACCCCGGCTTCTATTCGACGCTGGACTCGGTGGCGATCGTCTTGCGCAAGTTCAACAAGACGCTGATCGATGTGGACGGCCATACGGATTCGACCGGCAGCGCCAGCCACAACCAGGGCCTTTCCGAGCGGCGCGCCATTTCGGTCGCCAACTATCTCGGCTCGCGCGGCGTCGACCAGCGGCGCATGTCGGCAGTGGGCTATGGCCCTGACCGTCCCGTCGCCTCGAATGCGAGCGAAGCCGGGCGGGCGCAGAACCGCCGCGTCGAAATCTCGATCGCGCCGATCAGGGAAAGCTGATCCGGCTTTTGAATTGCAAATCAGCCGGTCACCGCGCGGTGGCCGGGTTTTTTGTGTTGACCGTCTGGCGGCGGTGCACTGCACCAAAATTGGCTCGCAGGCGCGAGAAAAACCCTATCCTTCGCCATTGACGCACGGAGCAATCCAAACCTAAATTTGGTTATTGCGAACGTGAGCAGATACAAATGCGCGTTAACGCCGGAGCACTCGCACAGGCCCTCGATCACGTCCAGGCGGCGGTTTTCGAGCCGTCGCGCTGGCTGGACACCGTGGAGGCCATCAGCAATGCGACGGGCGCAGTAGGCGCCAATATCATGGAACCGACCGGTCGCGGCGCCTTTGGCGCGGCGTTATGCACCGAGAGTCTCGGCGATCTTCTCGACGGCTATATGCGGGAAGAATGGAACACGCGGGATTTTCGCGCCCAGCTGCTGCCGCAAATCCACCAATCAGGCGTCGTGCTGGAAAGAAACTTCATCTCCACGCAACACTTCGAGCAGCACGAATACTATCGATTCCTGAGAGGATACGGAATCCGCGATTCCGTGCTCATGGATATCTCCTCAGGCACTGACGAGCTCTATTTCGTCCTGCAAAACAAGGCGACGGAAGCGTCTCCGCCTCCGGAAGACACACCGCATTTCCACGCCATTCGATCACGGCTGCTCACAGCCATGCAGCTCGCCAGGCATATCGACGCCAGCAAGGTGATGGGCATGGCGGCAGCCTTCGAGACATCCAGCATCGCCTGCATCTTCTTCAATCGCAAAGGTCTCGTCACGCTGACCAATCGGAAAGCAGACGCCCTGTTTACCGGGGGATTGCGCATTTCGCGAGGCGTGGTGCGGACCTGCCTTGCGAGCGAAACCGCGCGCTTCAACCGCGAACTCAAGATCGCCATCCAGGCAAACGGAGACACCGCTGAAAGCCTGTCTGCGGTGCGTCTCTCACGCCCCGGAAAACGACCGCTGATCGTTCGTTTCGAACGGTTCGGGCCCAATCTCTCCGACGTGTTTTCCCATTCCTGTGCCGTCGCGCTGATCGAGGATCCCGACGAGGACATTCGGCTGAAGCCGGAAACGCTGATGGCGCTGTTCGACCTGACGCCCGCCGAGGCGAGGATATCGCTACTCGTCGCCAGCGGCCTGAGCGCCGTCGATATCGCCGCCCGGCATACGACCGGCTACGAAACAGTCAGAAGCCATATCCGCGCGATCTTCCAGAAAACAGGAACCAGCCGGCAATCCGAGCTGAGCGCCCTGTTCGGGAAAATTCGCCTCTAAGCAGGTTTGGCAAACCCCGGGACTTTTCCGAAACCTGCTTAGTCCGCCGCGACAGGCGGATAGGCGTGCGTCTCGCCCTGGAAATCCGCGACAGTATAGCAACCGCCACCATTGTCCGCGATCGTCGAGGCGCTGATGAGCGTCTTGCCGTGACCCCCGGGGATATCGAGGACATAGGCCGGCTGGCAGAGCCCGGAGACGCGGCCGCGCAGCGATGCGACCAGCGCCTGCCCCTCCTCGATCGTCAGGCGGAAATGGCTGGTGCCGGGCGCGAGATCGGGATGGTGCAGGTAATAGGGCTTGATCCTGTTTTCGACGAAGGCCTGCATCAGCGCGGCGAGCGTGTCGGGATCATCGTTGACGCCTTTCAGCAGCACCGATTGGCTGACCATCACGATGCCGGCATCGACCAGCCGGGCGCAGGCGGCACGGGCATCCATCGTCAGTTCGCGCGGGTGGTTGGCATGCAACGCAAGATAGGCGGTCTTGCCGCTTGCTTTCAGGGCGGCGATCATCGCCGCATCGACGCGCTCCGGCTCGACGACCGGCACGCGGGTGTGGAAGCGCACGATCTTCACGTGATCGATCGCTGCCAGCCGTTCCATGACCGAGGCCAGCCGTCGCGGCGACAGCACTAGCGGATCTCCGCCGGTGAGGATCACTTCCCATATTTCCGGATGATCGGCGATATAGGCGAAGGCTCTGTCCATCGCCTGCGATGCAAGTGTGCCGAGCCCCTGCGGCCCGACCATTTCGCGGCGGAAACAGAAGCGGCAATAGACCGGGCAGACATGCACGGCCTTCAAGAGCACGCGGTCCGGGTAGCGATGGACGATACCCTCGACGGGGCTGTGCGCTGTGTCGCCGATCGGATCGGCGCGCTCTTGCGGCAGGCGGACAAGCTCGGCCGCGTCGGGAATGAACTGGTGGGCGATCGGATCGTTCGGGTCGCCGGGGTCGATCAGTGCCGCCATGGCGGGGGTCACGGCGATAGCGTAGCGGGCGGCAACGTCCGACAGCTGCGCGTTGCGGCTGCCGGCGATCAGGCCCGCCTCTTCGAGATCATCGATCGTCTTCAAAGCGCCTATGATGGTCACGACCGGCCCCCTCTTCGGTCGCTGGTTTCGGCCACGGGCGCCCAGATGACCTGATCGATCCGCGCCGCCCCCGTCGCCAGCATCACCAGCCGGTCGAATCCGAGCGCGCTGCCGCTTGCCTCCGGCATAATGTCGAGCGCCTTGAGGAAATCCTCGTCCAGCGGATAGGTTTCGCCGTAGACACGGCTCTTCTCGGCCATCTCCATGGTGAAGCGGCGGCGCTGCTCGGCGGCATCCGTCAGTTCACCGAAGGCATTGGCGAGCTCGACGCCGCAGGCGTAGAGCTCAAACCGCTCCGCCACGCGCGCGTCATGCGGCGTCGGGCGCGCAAGGGCGGCTTCGGCGACCGGATACTCGTAAAGGATCGTAGCGCGGCCGAAACCGAGATTGGGCTCGACCTTGTCGACGATCACCCGGCTGAAGAGATCAGCCCAGGTATCGTCCCGGGCGACGCGCAGACCGGCGCTGCGGAGACTTTCCGCCAGACGCTCCCGGTCGGTTTCACCACTGCGATCGATCGAGGCGATGAGATCGATGCCGGCGAAACGCTCGAAGGCTTCGGCGACGGTGATCCGCTCCGGTTCCAGATAGGGATCGGCCGCGGCGCCGCGATACGCCAACTGCTTCGCCTGCGCGGTCTCGGCGGCAAGCCCAAGGATATCGGCGCAATCGCGCATCAGCACCTCGTAGCTTTCGCCGGCGCGATACCATTCGAGCATGGTGAATTCCGGATGATGCAGCGGCCCGCGCTCGCGATTGCGATAGACATGGGCGAAACAGGCGATGCGCTGCTCGCCGGCGGCCAAAAGTTTCTTGCAGGCGAATTCCGGCGAGGTGTGCAGATAGAGCGGCACCCGGCTGCCATCATGATTGACAGCCTGCGTCGCAAAGGCATGCAGATGCGCCTCGTTGCCAGGCGACACCTGCAGCGTCGCGGTATCCACTTCGATGAAATCCCTGGCTGCGAAGTAGGCGCGCAGAGCGGCCTGAATCCGGTTGCGGCCGAGGAGGAAACCTCGGCGATCGGCATGGACATCGGGCGTCCACCAGGGGGAGGCAGCGGGCATGAGTTCCTGTATCCAGATTTCTCGAGTAGTCGATCTTTCGCGCAATTCGGCGGTTTCTTCGGGCGGACCCTGCCGTCGCACTGGCAATTTGCACAAATATAGGATAGGTGCGGCCCGAAAACGCATTCTGGCGTCTTTGACGCGCATGTTTCGTGCGCTCCTCTACGACGCATCAAGCTCAGTTACAAGGAAGACTTATGGTCAAGGTAATCGCCTCTTCAGTCCGCAAGGGCAATGTTCTCGAAGTGGACGGCAAGCTTTACGCCGTTCTGACCGCCCAGAACTTTCATCCGGGCAAGGGAACGCCGGTCACCCAGGTCGACATGCGCCGTATCTCCGATGGCGTGAAGGTCTCCGAGCGCTGGCGCACGACCGAGCAGGTGGAGCGCGCCTTCGTCGAAGACCGCGAGCACACGTTCCTCTATGAAGACGGCGAAGGCTTCCACTTCATGAACCCGGAAACCTACGATCAGGTTGCCGTTGCCCCCGACGTCATCGGCGACGACAAGGCCTACCTGCAGGAAGGCATGGCGGTGCAACTGAAGATGTTCGAAGGCGTTGCCCTGGCAATCGAGCTGCCGACCCGCATGACGCTCGAAATCGTCGAGACCGAGCCGGTCGTCAAGGGCCAGACGGCATCCTCGTCCTACAAGCCGGCGATCCTGTCGAATGGCGTTCGTACCATGGTCCCTCCGCATATCGGCGTCGGCACTCGCGTCGTCATCCTGACGGAAGACGCGTCCTACGTCGAGCGCGCCAAGGACTGAGCCTTCTTAACCGCGGCCATGAAAACGGGCGCGGCCTCGGACCGCGCCCGTTTCCGTGTCCGCCGCAAGCTTTCAGTGTTTCAATTCCGGATAGGCCTCGGAAACCTCGCCGAGGTCGCTCAGCGTGTCGTCATAGCCTTCGAGCGTGACGCACACGCTGGAATGCGCATCAAGCACACCGTCACGCCGCACCGCGATGCGCGAACCGTTGCTGCGCACCAGAACCGCATCGCCGGTGAAACCCTGCTTCAGCAGCCAGTCGCGCGGAGCATTCAAGCGAATGCGCACCTGGCTGCTCTGATCTTCTTCGCGCGCCACGATCAACTCGTAGGAAACCGGCTCGGAATGGCCGTTGATTTCCAGCCTGCCCTGGCCGCTGCCCTCGGCTGCGAATGTCAGCATCGTCGCTCTCCTCGGTGACCTACCTTCGCACGGCGCGTCCGGCCGCGATCAGCAGGCAAGCGCCGACGAAGCCGATGACCAGATAGGCGAGCCAGCCGGTGAAACCTATTCCCGCAAACGCCAGAATGGCGTTGAGGACGACGGCGCCGATAATCCCCAGAATGATGTTCATGAACATGCCCATTTCGGATTTCATGAACTGTTCTGCGAGCCATCCGGCAAGACCGCCGATGACGATGGCCGCGATCCATCCTACACCGTTGACATCCATGTGGGTTCCCTCGCTTAAGGTTGCAGTGCGACGATAACGATCCTGCAGCGATTATGTTCCGGTCGTCACTGGCGAGCATCAAATGCGGTGAAGCTAAGCTCCACAAATATGAATTTGCCGGTTGCGCCAGCCTCCATTAGAGCCGACGCCAACAAACGACAGCAACCTGGAGGACGAGGACTTGGATCAGCGGACGGCCACACCGGCCTATGGCAACGAGACGGCGATGCCGGTGGCGGCACCCTTGACGACGGGGACAAGCGCCGCGCTGACTGGCGGCGTCTTGTGCCTTCTGTCGATGTCGAGCGTGCAGTTCGGCTCGGCGTTTTCGGCATCGGCAATCGCCGCCTATGGCCCGTTCGGCACCACCTGGCTGCGGCTGATCTGGGCCGCAGCACTGCTGGCCATTGTCGTGCGTCCGCCGATCCTGCGCTATTCGCGGGCACAATGGCAGACGGCCGGGCTGCTCGGCGCATCCATGGCGGGGATGACGCTGTGTTTCTTCGCGGCGATCGAGCGCATCCCGCTCGGCCTTGCCGTCGCCATCGATTTTCTCGGACCGCTGGCCGTCGCAACCTTTGCCTTCGGCCTCGGCTGGCGGCTTGTCTGGCCGCTGATCGCCGGCGCCGGCGTGCTTTTCCTCGCCCATGACGGGCATAGCTGGGTCGGCGATCCCACCGGCATACTCTTTGCCTTTGGCGCCGCCACCGGCTGGGGGCTCTACATCATCCTGATGAAGAAGGCGGGGAATGCGTTCGAGGGCCTGCAGGGTCTTTCCATGTCGCTGATCGTGGCCGCCATCGTCGCCACGCCATTCGGGCTTCTGGAAGTCTCGCGCCTGACGGTCGAGGGCGTCGTTGCTGTTGCGGGTCTCGCCCTCCTTGTGCCGCTGATCCCTTATGCGCTGGAAATGATCGCCCTGCGGCGGATGAGCACCTCGTCCTTCGGCATCCTGATGAGCCTGGAACCGGCCATCGGCGCCCTTGCGGGCTTTGTCGTGCTCAGCCAGCCGATGACGGCGCTGCAGATCGCCGGCACTGTTCTCGTCGTTGCCGCAAGCGCCGGAGCGACCGCTTCAGGCCGTTGAATATTTGCGAATTTGGGCCGCGCATTTTGCAAACCCGGTGATAGAGTGGCGCGTACCGAGCTGCTTTATCCACCGAGGTGTGCATGTTTCCACTGTCGCATATGATGAAATCCTTCATTCGCAAGGGCAAGCTGACGGTCATAGACGCAAACGGGCAGCCGCATGTCTTTTCGGGCGAGCCCGGTCCCGAAGTAACCATGCGGCTGACGGATCCGAAGCTTTACCGCACTCTTGTGTTCAACTCGGAACTTGCCGCCGGCGAGGCCTATATGGATGGGACGCTGCGGTTCGAGGACGGCTCGAGCCTGCGTGATTTCCTGACGCTGTTTTCGATCAACCGGCTGGCGCTCGGCTCCTACCCGATCCAGAAGGCGTTGCGGGCGATCAAGATGCGCTTTCGCAAGCGCCAGCAATCGAACGTCAAGGGCGAGGCGCAGCGCAACGTCGCCCATCACTACGATCTCGGCAACGAGTTCTACAAGCTCTTCCTCGACGAGCACATGCTCTATTCCTGCGCCTATTTCCGCGAACCGCAAGAAACGCTGGAACAGGCACAGCGCAACAAGCTCAGGCTGCTTGCCGCCAAGCTCTGCCTTCGCCCCGGCATGAAGGTGCTCGACATCGGCTGCGGCTGGGGAGACCTGGCGCTCTATCTCGCCCAGCTCGAGGCCGTCGAGGTGCTTGGCGTGACGCTGTCGAAGGAGCAGCAGGCGCTGGCGACGCAGCGCGCCAAGGATGCCGGGCTCGATGGCCGGGTGCGCTTCGAGCTGCGTGACTACCGGGACGTCAACGAACCCTTCGACCGCATCGTTTCCGTCGGCATGTTCGAACATGTCGGCGTGCATCACTATGACGAGTTCTTCAAGAAGCTGAATGCGCTGATGCCGGATGACGGCCTCGCGGTGCTGCATTCCATCGGTCATATGAGCCCGCCCGGCATGGCCAGCGCCTGGCTGCGCAAATACATCTTCCCCGGCGCCTACTCGCCCGCCCTGTCGGAAGTGTTCGAGGTGGTGGAGAAGAACAGCCTGTGGGTGACGGATCTCGAAATCCTGCGCATCCACTATGCGACGACGCTCAAGCACTGGGGCGACCGCTTCGAGAAGAACCGCGACAAGGTCATCGAGATGTATGACGAGCGGTTTGCCCGCATGTGGGAATTCTATCTGATCAGTGCCGAGATGATGTTCCGCACCGGCAGCCAGATGGTCTTCCACATGCAATTGTCGCGGTCGCGTGACGCCGCGCCGATCGTCCGCGACTACATCACCGACAGGCAAAAGGCCTACATCGTGCGCGAGCAGACGCTCAATATTTCTCTATGAGAGGCCGGTCATCTTTGCTCTCCCACTGCAACCGTTTGGAAGAATCAAGGTCAGTTCCGCCCGGAATTACACGCCGGTATCGCCGGACAGTCACGGCGGCAATCGTTTCGCCGGGGCGGCAGTTCCGTTTCCCTCATCTTGAGGGGCGGGCGGGTCGATGATCGATCCGGTGGTCGAAAATGCAAGAATAGCGGGCGCGAACCTGTCAGGCCATGAGAGGATTCTCGCGCGTTCGATTTTGGGGCGCGTTGCGCGATCGAGAGTCCAGCGCCAAGATGCGTCGGACGCCGCGATCGGTCCTCAGTGGGCCTCGTCCCAGTTATGCGCGGCGCGGGCATCGACCTTGAGCGGCACCTTCATGTTGAGCGCCGGCATCGCGGCGTTCTCCATGACCGAGACGATCAGCGGGATCGAGGTTTCGACATCGCCATCTTCGACCTCGAAGATCAGTTCGTCATGCACCTGCAGCAGCATGCGCACGCGCTGAGAGAGGCCGGCCTTTTCCAGCGCCGGCTCCATCTTGATCATTGCCCGGCGAATGATGTCGGCGGCGGAGCCCTGGATCGGGGCGTTGATTGCCGCGCGCTCGTTGAAGGCGCGGTGCGAGGGATTGGAGGAGCGGATGTCCGGATAGTGGGCGCGGCGGCCGAAAATGGTCTCGACATAGCCGTTCTCGCGGGCAAACGCCTTGGTGCTCTCCATGTAGTCGCGGATGCCGGGGAAGCGCTCGAAGTATTTCTTGATGTAATCGCCTGCCTCCGAGCGCTCTATCGAAAGCTGGTTGGCCAGGCCGAAAGCCGAGATGCCGTAGATGATGCCGAAATTGATCGCCTTGGCGCGGCGGCGGATTTCGCCCGGCATGCCCTCTACCGGCACGCCGAACATTTCCGAGGCGGTCATAGCGTGAATGTCGATGCCGTCGGAAAAAGCCTGCTTCAACTGCGGGATTTCCGCGACATGGGCAAGCACCCGCAGCTCGATCTGGCTGTAGTCGGCCGAAACCAGTTTATGCCCAGGCGTCGAAATGAAGGCGGTGCGGATCTTGCGGCCTTCGGCGGTACGCACCGGAATGTTCTGCAGGTTGGGATCGGACGACGAGAGCCGGCCCGTGGTGGTGGCGGCCAGCGCATAGGACGTGTGCACGCGCTTGGTCTCTGGATGTACGAAGCCGGGAAGCGCATCGGTATAGGTGGATTTGAGCTTGGTCAGTTGCCGCCAGTCGACGATCTTGCGCGGCAGTTCGTGCCCCTCGGCGGCCAGGTCCTCGAGCACCGAGGCCGACGTCGACCATTGGCCAGTCTTGGTCTTCGCGCCGCCGGGCAGGCCGAGGCGGCCGAACAGGATATCGCCGAGCTGCTTCGGCGAGCCGATGTTGAAGCTCTCGCCGACAATGGCGTAGATTTCGTGTTCGAGGCCGGCCGCACCTTGCGCCAGTTCGCCCGAAAGGCGCGACAGGATCTGCCGGTCGATGGTGATGCCGCGCTCTTCCATTTGCGCCAAAACCGGGACCAGCGGCCGCTCCAGCCGCTCATAGACCGTGTTGAGGTTCTTCGCTGCAAGGCGCGGTTTCAGCACCTGCCACAACCGCAGCGTCACGTCTGCGTCTTCCGCGGCGTAGGCGGTGGCCTTGTCGATATCCACATAGTCGAAGCCAAGCACGGATTTGCCGCTGCCGGCGACATCCTTGTAGGGAATCGGCTGGTGGCCGAGCCATTTTTCCGACAGCGTATCCATCCCGTGGGCACCCGCACCCGCGTCAGCCACGTAGGACATCAGCATCGTATCGTCGAAGCTGGTAATGGTCATGCCGTGGCGGCGTGCCACCAGGTAGTCGTATTTGAGGTTCTGCGCCACCTTCAGGACCGACGGATCCTCCAGCAGGTCCTTCAGCCGTTCGAGGGCAAGAGCGGCCGGGATCTGGTCCGGCGCCAGCTTCACGCCGTCGCTGAAAAGATCGTGGCCGCCCGTCTTGTGAAGAATTGGCACATAGGCGGCGCGGATATCGGTGCCGGTCGGGTTCTTGCTGTTGTCGGGGATTGCCAGCGAAAAGCCGACCAGTTCGGCCTGCATGGCGTCGAGCGATGTCGTCTCGGTATCGAAGGCGACGATGCCGCTCTCGCGCGCCATGGCGATCCACGCGTCGAGCGTGGCGATATCCCGGATTGTCACATAGGTGCTGCGGTCGATCTTTGCCGCGGCAAAGGCTTCGGCGCGCGCTTGGGCAAGGGTTTGCGGTGTTGCGGCCGGCTCGGCCGTCTTGACGGCAGCAAGGGTGGTTGCGGCTTCGGCGGCGCTCCCGCGCGCCGGCGATGTTGCCGACGACAGTTCGGACGGCGGCGGGGGTGGCGAGAGCTCGCCCTTGTCGAGATCGGGTCCGTGGGCCGCCGCGCCCCATTCGATAGGCACGATTGCGGCCTCTACCGCATCCGCATCCGTTTCAGTCGCGGCGGCGACGCGACGGGTCAAAGACGTGAATTCCATCGCCTTGAGGAAGGAAATGAGCTTTGGCCCGTCCTGTGTGTGAAGTTGGAAGTCCTCGAGCGGAACGTCGATCGGCGTGTCGGTTTTCAGCATGACCAGCTGGCGCGACAGCCGGGCAAGCTCGGCATTGGCGAGGATGTTCTCGCGGCGCTTCTGCTGCTTGATCTCGCCGGCGCGGGCAAGCAGCGTGTCGAGGTCGCCGAATTCCTCCAGAAGCTGCGCCGCCGTTTTCGGGCCGATGCCGGGGATGCCGGGCACATTGTCGGTCGAATCGCCGGTCATCGCCTGCAGGTCGATCATCTTCTCCGGCGGCACGCCCCATTTCTCGATCACGTCGGGAATCGAGATCTGCTTGTCCTTCATGCTGTCATACATCGACACGTTCGGCGTAACGAGCTGCATCAGGTCCTTGTCGGACGATATGATGGTGACGCCGGCGCCTGCTGCCTCCGCCATTCGCGCATAGGTGGCGATCAGGTCATCGGCCTCGAAGCCTTCCTTCTCGATGCACGGAAGGTTGAAGGCGCGCGTCGCCTGCCGGATCAGGCCGAATTGCGGGATCAGGTCTTCGGGCGGAGCCGTGCGGTTCGCCTTGTACTGCTCGTAGAGCGCGTTGCGGAACGTCTTCGAGGAATAGTCGAAAATCACCGCGAAATGGGTCGGCGTCACCCCGACGGAGGTATCGCGCGCATCGGTCAGCAGCTTCCACAGCATGTTGCAGAAACCGGAAACGGCATTGACCGGCAGGCCATCCGACTTGCGGTTGAGTGGCGGAATGGCATGGAACGCCCGGAAAATGAACCCGGAGCCGTCGACGAGGAAGAGATGATCACCTTTTTTCATGGCGACAAGGGATAGCGTGAGCCGCGTTGGGCGTCCATATTTCATTCCGGAACACGAGGAATTTTATCGCCGGGGGAAAAATTGAGGGCCCTCACGGAGACGTTACCAATTTGTAATGTCGTCTCGACGCAAGTCTCCCTTGAAAAGCCACATTTCACACCACAAATCATGGGCAACGGCAAATTGAACACGCCGTCGTCTGGCGCAAGGCCTGTCCCCCGCCGAAGCCAGATGTTAGGACAAAGGCCTATCCCCCCTCTCCGGGCCTTTGTCCGAATTCTGACAAGACCGCCGTGGCCCCGCCTCCGCCATGGCGGTTTTTGTTTGTGTACGGGAGCCGTCGCATCCTTGTGAACGGCACTCCCGCCGGAGTGCATCGCCTGCAATGTAACTTGTGTTCCAGTTTGGTGAGAGGTACCCATATCCATGGCCTTCGACCGCATGGATTCGGCGACATACCTGGCGAGCCTCCTGGCAAAAAGCTTCTCGCGTGCCTTGCAGCAGAGGGGCCAGAAGCTCGGCTTCGCACCCGGCCAGTTTCCCGTTCTTCTGGAACTCTGGAGCGAAGAGGGCCTCACCCAGAAGCAGCTACTCGATCGCCTCGACATCGAGCAGGCGACGATGGCCAATACGCTTGCGCGGATGGAACGCGACGGGCTGATCCTCCGCAAGAAGCACCCGACCGACAAACGCGCCCAGCAGATTTTCCTGACCGACAAGGCGCGGGCGATGGAGGCGGAAGCCAAGGCGGCAGCGATTGCCGCGGACCAGTCGCTTTTCTCCGGCTTTCGGCACTTCGAACGGGAGCTGATGCTGGAATATATGCGCATGGCGATCGCCAATGGCGCGCGCGATTGAGAAATCGGCCCCGTCGCCAGCCATGATCGGACGATCAAAATATTTTGCTTAAAGCCGCTGCGATCTTTGTCTAGGTTTCGCCCGCACAACAAGGATTCGGACATGACAGACACGGCCAACATTCTCACCCGCGCGGACGATAATCTCCCCCAGAGCCTGGAGCGGCTTTTCGAACTGGTGCGAATCCAGTCGATCTCCACCGACCCGGCCTACAAGGCGGAATGCCGCAAGGCGGCGGAATGGCTTGTGGCCGAACTGACAGGCCTCGGTTTCGACGCCTCGCTGCGCGATACGCCCGGTCATCCGATGGTGGTTGCCCACCACGCAGCCGGCAAGGCCGGCGCCCCGCATGTGCTGTTCTACGGCCATTACGACGTCCAGCCGGTCGATCCGCTCAATCTATGGGACACGGCGCCTTTCGAGCCGTCGATCAAGGAACTGGACGGGGGCCGCAAGGTCATCACCGGCCGCGGAACGGCCGACGACAAGGGCCAGTTGATGACCTTCGTCGAAGCCTGCCGCGCCTATAAGGACATCAACGGTTCGCTACCCTGCGAAGTCACGATCCTGTTTGAAGGCGAGGAGGAATCCGGCTCACCATCGCTGAAGCCCTTCCTGGAAGCCAATGCGGCTGAGTTGAAGGCGGACTATGCGCTGGTCTGCGATACCAACATGTGGGACCGCGACACGCCGGCCATCGCGGCCGGATTGCGTGGCCTGGTGGGCGAGGAGATCGTCATCACCGCGGCCGACCGCGATCTGCATTCCGGCTATTTCGGCGGCGCTGCGGCCAATCCGATCCATATCCTCGCCAATATTCTTGCCGGCCTTCACGACGAGACCGGCCGCGTCACGCTCGACGGTTTCTACGATGGCGTCGAGGAAACGCCGTCTGAGATCAAGGCGGCCTGGGAAACGCTTGGTATGTCGACCGAAAAATTCCTCGGCGAGATCGGTCTTGCCATTCCATCCGGCGAAAAGGGCCGTTCGGTGATGGAACTGACCTGGGCCCGGCCGACGGCCGAGGTCAACGGCATCTGGGGCGGCTACACCGGTGAAGGCTTCAAGACGGTGATCGCGGCGCAGGCGTCCGCCAAGGTTTCGTTCCGGCTTGTCGGCACCCAGAACCCCGACAGGATCCGGGCCGCCTTCCGTTCCTATGTGGCGTCGAAAATCCCTGGCGATTGCTCTGTCGAATTCCACGAGCATGGCGGCTCGCCGGCAATCCAGCTTCCTTACGATTCGGCTCTCCTGAACGCGGCGAAATCTGCCCTGTCCGACGAATGGCCGAAACCGGCCGTGTTGATCGGCATGGGCGGATCGATCCCGATCGTCGGCGATTTCCAGAAGATGCTCGGAATGGAATCGCTGCTGGTCGGCTTTGGCCTCTCGGACGACCGCATCCATTCGCCGAACGAGAAATACGAGCTGCAGTCCTTCCACAAAGGTATCCGCTCGTGGATTCGGATTCTCGCCGCGCTCGCCGGCTGATGGCTGTCATCGGGGTGCGCTGCCGTATTGCTTCCGCGCGCCACAAGGGCTGTTGTTAACGGTTAGCACCCTTGACCCGTTTGGCTGGCGGTGTACTCATCGTCAGGATGATGTCTTGCCTGCAGCCTTCAAGAATTCCTGGCTCATGAACCTGGTGCGTAAATTCGCCTGGCCGGTCATAGGGCTGGCCGCGATTCTGTTTTCGGTCTACGGCCTCTATCACGAACTGCATGGCCTTTCGGCACATGATTTCGTCGAAAGCCTCAAAGCTGTGTCCCTCAAGGGGTGGATGCTGGCCGGCTGCGCAACCCTTGCCGCCTATGCCGCTTTGGCGGCTTATGATCACCTGGCGCTGGAGCATCTCGGTCACAGGATTTCGCTGTGGTTCATCACCATCTGCTCCTTCACTGCCTATGCGCTGTCGCACACGGTAGGCGCATCGGTTTTTTCCGGCGCGGTGGTGCGTTATCGCGCCTATGGCTCTAAGGGGCTTTCCGTCGGCGAAACCGGTGTCCTCGTCGCCTTCTGCTCCTTCACCTTCCTGCTCGGAACCTTGATGCTGGCCGCCATCGTGCTGTTGATCGAGCCGGAGATCACCGCCCGCTTTGCCGCCTTCCTGCCGATCGGTGCGTCGCTCTCGACGGGGCTGATCATTCTGGCGCTGATCACGCTTTACGTCGTCGGCAGCCTCGTCGGCTTCCAGCCATTGAAAACCCGCTGGTTTCAACTGGAATACCCGAAGCCTTCGCTGGCGCTGCGGCAATTGCTGATCGCGCCCGTCGAGCTGATCGCTGCCGCGGCCATCATCTACTTCGCGCTGCCGGAAGCCGGAAATCCGGGCTACATGGTGATTCTCGGTGTCTTCCTCGCCTCCTTTTCGGCCGCACTATTGTCGCATGCGCCCGGCGGGCTTGGCGTGCTGGAACTGGTCTTCATTGCCGGCCTGCCGGAAATGGATCCGGCGGGTGTTCTGGCCGCACTTGCCATTTTCCGGCTGTTCTACCTGATCGTGCCCTTTTTCTTCGCGCTCCTCGTGGTGATCGTTTTCGAGCATTCGCAATTCCTCGCCGGCAGACAGGCAGGCAGCGGGCGCAAGCGGGACGAATAGCCTCCTTTCACGAGGGCGGATAGCAAACCTTCGGCAACGCCTTCTCCAGGGGCCCATCGACCTCCTCCAGTTCGGCGCTCTCGATATGCAGCGGTGCGAAGGGCGGCTCCTGGATCGCGGCGTTGGCGATGCGGGTGACGTAGCAGCCGGCGAAAATGCGTTCCTTGCCATCCTCTTCCGTCGATTTGATCGCGACCGGCACTGGCGCGTAGATGCTTCCCGCCGCACCTTCTGGCGTTACCGTGCCGGTGATCACCTGGACACCCACCGTCTTTGCATAGCCCTGAACAAAGGACCGGTAGTCGGCGAACGGTTTCCGGTCGGCGAAATAGCTGTAGGCGCGCGCATATTCCTTGCGATTGATCGCATTGTAGAGCGAGCGGATCAGCGCCGGCCCATCGGAACGGTCATCGACATAGGCGGTCTTGTCCTGCGCCGTTGCACTGATGCAGAAAACGGTCAGCATGGCCGCGGTCATCAGGGAAGTAGGGATGGTTTTCATCGCATTGCTCCTGGTGTCCAGGGAAGTTTCAATGCGGATACGGCGATTTGAAGGTCGTGGCCGATTTCTGGAGGCGGATGCGCCACTCACAAAGACAAAAAAGGCCGGGAAAACCCGACCTTTCACAACGCGCTTCGACACACCTGCCAGTACATCCGTGGTCAACCGCGGAAGCGCATTTCTCCGGCGCGGATAAACGCGCCAGATTGGTATCAGGCAGCCTGGAGGCCGTCTGCCGACATCTTGCCGGACTTGCGGTCACGAACCAGCTCGAAGCTGATCTTCTGACCGTCGTTGAGGCTGCGCATTCCAGCGCGTTCGACAGCCGAAATGTGGACAAAAACGTCCTGGCTGCCGTCGTCCGGCTGAATGAAGCCGAAGCCCTTGGTGGAATTAAACCATTTTACAGTGCCAGTGGCCATAACGATCCCTTTCTCTAGCAAATTATAGTGAACCAAGCCGTAGATATTACAGCGAGGCTTGATGTTCGAATCTGAAGGAAAGTTCGTCCGATTGCGCTCAATGTCGCAAAAACCAAAGTCATCTAACAAATATCGACCAAGGCTCAGATAGGTTATCGGGAGTGCGCAGTCAAGTTTTATTATTTTTATTTTGCGATGATCGCTGTTTTCGTTTGGCTTTTATAAATCCGGGACCGAAGATCCGCAGAGTTTATTTTCCGGCGCCGGGGAGTCGCTGTTTCTGAAGGCGTCGGGAAGAATGCCAGTTTTTCGGGTCTACCGAATTGATTTCTCCGCGCCGCGCATCATCTTTCTCTCATTGCCGAAGTCACGGGAGGAGAACCATGTCGAAAGTCGTGATCGCCGTTGCCTGCCTGTCGTTATTAACGCTTGCCGCATGCGGCAACACCGCGCGCGGTTTAAAGCAGGACGGCGTGCAGGCCAGCAATGCCCTCGATGACGCAACGCGCCGCGTCGCGAAGGCGGACGCAAACTGAGAAACCTGCGAGAAGCTGCGGTGCACTGCGAACGTGCGGCGCTCGATGGTGCGCGCTGTGCAAACGCCGCGCCATACCCGCATTCGCGTCGGGAGCGCACCGGATACGGTTCCGCGCAAGGAGTTGAAAGAGCACGATTTTATTCGAGCGGAAATTTAACTCCCCCTTAAATCGCCGCAATTACACTTCATCGCACTGTTTGAAATCGGCGTGGCGGCGGAATGGCCGGCCTGGCTTCCCGAAACGCTCATCTGGAGCAACCCTACCCCGGCATGGCAGGAAATCGCAAATCACCGCAGAGAATAGAACCTTCTTTCGAGGGCGGGCGGGGCCGTGACGATGGTGAACTGCGGGTCGATGCCGCGGATCGCGTCGGTGGTGGAGGCCGCAAGTCTGGACACTCCAAATCGGCGGCGAAAACGAACAGATCGAAGAGAGGCTCCGGCCGCGGCGGCTCGCGCGGCGGCGGCGGAGTGACCGGCCTGATCCGCTCGATGATCTATTGGTGTGTCGTTCTCGGCATCTGGGGTGCCATCGGCGTCGGCGGGCTGGTGCTCTATTACGGCTCGCGCATGCCCAGCGCCACGAGCTGGGCAATTCCCGACCGTCCGCCAAACGTCAAGATCCTTGCCGTCAGCGGCGATATCATCGCCAATCGTGGTGCCACCGGCGGCGAGGCGCTGTCGCTCGAAAACATGTCGCCATATATCCCGCAGGCGGTCATCGCCATCGAGGACCGGCGGTTCTATTCGCACTTCGGCGTCGACCCGCTTGGCCTGGCGCGCGCGATGCTGACCAACATCACCACCGGGCGCATGGTGCAGGGCGGCTCGACCCTCACGCAGCAGCTTGCCAAGAACCTTTTCCTCTCGCCGGAGCGCACGCTCGAGCGCAAGGTGCAGGAAGTGCTGCTCGCCATCTGGCTGGAGCAGAAATACACCAAGGACCAGATTCTGGCGATGTATCTGAACCGGGTGTTTTTCGGGTCGAATGCCTATGGCGTCGAGGCGGCATCGCGGCGCTATTTCAACAAGTCGGCGCGGGACGTGAACCTCGGCGAGGCGGCGCTTCTTGCGGGCCTGCTCAAGGCGCCTTCTCGCCTGTCGCCGGCGCGCGATCCGAAGGCTGCCGAAGAGCGCGCGCAGGTGGTGCTTGGCGCCATGCGGGAGGAAGGCTTCATCACCGACGCCGAGATCAAGACGGCCATGTCGCAGCCGCCGACCAAGGCAAAGAGCTTCTGGTCCGGTGCGCAATACTATGTGGCCGATATGGTCATGGACCAGTTGCCGGGCATGGTCGGCGAAATCAGCCAGGACCTCGTCGTCGATACCACGCTTGATCTCGACCTCGAGAAGAAGGCGGAAGAGACGCTTGCCGCGAGCCTCGAGGAATCGGGCGAGAAGCTCAACGTCAGCCAAGCCGCCCTGGTATCGATCGACGGCACCGGCGCCATTCGCGCGTTGGTCGGCGGCCGTGATTATGCCGACAGTCAGTTCGACCGCGCCGTCAAGGCCAAGCGCCAGCCAGGCTCCGCCTTCAAGCCCTTTGTCTATGCCGCCGCCATGGAAATCGGCCGTACGCCCATGTCGATCCGCAACGACGCGCCGGTCAGGATCGGCAACTGGACGCCGGAGAACTATGACGAGAAATATCGCGGCGAGGTCTCGCTTGCGACGGCACTTGCCAATTCGCTGAACACGATCGCCGCCCAGCTCGTCATGGAGGTCGGACCGCAGAACGTCATCAAGCTCGCCCACAGGCTCGGCATCGAATCGGAAATGCAGGCCAATGCCTCGATTGCCCTCGGCACCTCGGAGGTCAGCTTGGTCGAACTCACAGCCGCCTATGCGCCCTTCATGAATGGCGGCTTCAAGGCGACGCCGCACGTCATCAAGCGGATCTCGACGGCCGATGGCACGGTTCTCTACGAGAACACCTATGACAATCCGCCGCGCGTGCTTGATCCCGCCGTCGTCAGTGAGATGAACCAGATGATGGTGGGCGTGATCGAGCATGGGACCGGCAAGAGCGCCAAGCTCAAGGGCTGGCAGGCGGCAGGCAAGTCGGGCACGACGCAGTCCTTCCGCGATGCGCTGTTCGTCGGCTTCACCAGCAATCTGACGACCGGCGTCTGGTTCGGCAATGACGACGGCAAGTCGATGAAGAAGGTGACTGGCGGGGGCCTTCCGGCCAAGGCCTGGCATCACTACATGACGGCTGCGCATGAGGGCCTTTCGCCTGCGCCGATTTTCGGTATGGGCGGCATCCAGCCGACCTTCGATGGTGGTGAGGCATCCCCCGAGAGTATCGAAAATGTCATTTCGGGAGGCTCGGTGGACGAGTTCCCGCAGGCGCCGGTCTCCGATGGCCAGATCGCCACTGGTCAGGGCATGCAGCAACCGGCGGATAGCGCCAATTCCGGCCTCCTGCCGCCGGCCGATGTCGGCGAAACCACCGGCGCCACCCGGCGGACGACCCTGTTCGAAATCCTGACCGGCGGTTGAGCTACCGCCATGCGATTGTCTACCCCCAGGCGATAACGACGTTTTCTGGCTCTGTCGGGTGATCGATCCAGATTCTGATGCGTGTTTTCGCGGATGGCACTTGCGCAATCGCAAATTCAGGCTCGATAGCATCAAACAAAATAGGTTCGTTGTTGGGCGTGTTCAGGATGCCGTCGAAATCAGGTGCCCTTGTGCCTGTAACTTCAGATGCGGGGCCAAGAGTTACGTTCGTATCCCCGTCGTTCCAATAAAGGGCTGGGATATTGATGCAGTCGTCGGAAGAAAGAACGCCTTTTCGATCCATATGCAGGGGAATATCGACATTCCTGCGGCCTGCGACGTAAAAGCTGAGATACTCAGGGGCTATCGACAGATATTGCACGGTCACAGCGTCAAAACCTCCCTTTTGATAGAAGCCCACCTTGTGAGTTGCTGCACCATACGCAGTGTGGATAAATCCTGCTTGGTTTGCCCATCGATTTCGGCACCTGATGGTCGCCGATAAAATGACCTTTCTTGGAGCCTGAGTCCTTGTACCACACCGATGGCATCCGTAAGTACGGCCGATGCGATCGATTTCCGCCTGTTCGGCCCTGGTCAGCCGCCTGTTGGTTCTTGGTGCGACAATCCACTCCTTTCCGTGTGGCCCTATCCCAGTCCGCGGCAACCTCAACTGCAGCGCGCGAAGCATCGCCTCCTGCGCCACAAATTCATTCGCTCGTATCAACCCCTCGACCGTCTCGTAGGCTTGCGGCGTCGGCCGCCAGTTCGGCTCACGTCTGTGGACGGCCCGCATCGCCTCCTGCATCCGGCCGATACTCACCGCCAGCCGCGCCTCCTGCGCGGGCGTGACGGCCTGCCATCGTCCAAGGATACGGACTTGTCCCCCGCCTCGAGGTCCACGGCGACTGACGAGTCGTCGGGCGGGTTTCGGAACCGTCTCCGACTCATTGGCCACCGTAAGGATTGCCTGCCGGCACCCGTGGTTGCTCAGGGCGGAAGCCTGCCTTCAAATGAAGGCATAGAGTCAGAGCGCGAAGCTCAAGGGCGATTGCTGCAAACCTATAGCTGGATTGTAAGATGCTTGCTTCAGTTCGGTCTGTCGAATTCATTGTGGCCGCTGCCCGCTTTCATCTCAGCGGGGCAATTATGCGTGGGCTGGCAGAGGCGGGATAAAAGGGGGACGCACAAAGACATTCGGTCGAATCGGATAAGGTGCGGCCGTTTGATTGAAGATGACGGCTGCGGTATGCGAATTTCCTTCACAAAACACGCTGATTTCGCACGCTTTGCCGTTCCGTAATGCCTTGCAGTCCGAAACGCTGCTCCTTATATACGCCCCATCACCGCGGCTTCCGCTGCGCAATATTCCACAGACCATCCCGTTAGGGGCTGTCAAACGAATGCCTGACCGGGTTCCGACAGTCCGCTGCAAGGAGAGAACGACATGGCTAAAGTAATCGGTATTGACTTGGGAACGACCAACTCCTGCGTTGCCGTCATGGACGGCAAGGACGCGAAGGTCATTGAAAATGCGGAAGGTGCGCGCACGACCCCATCGATCGTTGCATTCAACGATGATGGCGAGCGCCTGATCGGCCAGCCGGCCAAGCGTCAGGCCGTCACCAACCCGGAAAACACGCTTTTTGCAATCAAGCGCCTGATCGGCCGCACGTTCGCTGATCCGACCACGCAAAAAGACAAGGGCATGGTCCCCTACAAGATCATCAAGGCAGACAATGGCGACGCCTGGGTCGAAGCGCACGGCGAGAAGTATTCCCCGTCGCAGATCTCTGCCATGATCCTGCAGAAGATGAAGGAAACCGCCGAATCCTATCTCGGTGAAAAGGTGACGCAGGCCGTCATCACGGTCCCCGCTTACTTCAATGACGCCCAGCGCCAGGCGACCAAGGATGCCGGCAAGATTGCCGGTCTGGAAGTCCTGCGCATCATCAACGAGCCGACGGCAGCGGCGCTCGCCTATGGCCTAGACAAGAAGGATGGCAAGACCATCGCCGTCTACGACCTGGGTGGTGGCACGTTCGATATCTCGGTTCTTGAAATCGGCGACGGCGTCTTCGAAGTGAAGTCGACCAACGGCGACACCTTCCTCGGCGGTGAAGACTTCGACATGCGTCTGGTCGAATACCTCGCATCCGAGTTCAAGAAGGATCAGGGCATCGACCTGAAGAATGACAAGCTGGCCCTGCAGCGCCTCAAGGAAGCTGCCGAAAAGGCAAAGATCGAGCTGTCGTCCTCGCAGCAGACCGAAATCAACCTGCCGTTCATCACGGCAGATGCTTCCGGTCCGAAGCACCTGACGATGAAACTGTCGCGCGCCAAGTTCGAAAGCCTGGTCGACGACCTCATCCAGCGCACCGTTGCTCCCTGCAGGGCAGCTCTCAAGGACGCCGGCGTCACGGCGGCCGAGATTGATGAAGTGGTTCTGGTCGGCGGCATGAGCCGCATGCCGAAGGTACAGGAAACCGTCAAGCAGCTGTTCGGCAAGGAACCGCACAAGGGCGTCAACCCGGATGAAGTGGTTGCCCTCGGCGCCGCCATCCAGGCCGGCGTTCTGCAAGGCGACGTCAAGGATGTTCTGCTCCTCGATGTCACCCCGCTGTCGCTGGGCATCGAGACGCTGGGTGGCGTCTTCACCCGCCTGATCGAACGCAACACGACGATCCCGACGAAGAAGAGCCAGACGTTCTCGACGGCCGAGGACAGCCAGTCCGCCGTGACCATCCGCGTCAGCCAGGGCGAGCGCGAAATGGCGGCCGACAACAAGCTGCTGGGCCAGTTCGACCTCGTCGGCATCCCGCCGGCACCGCGCGGCGTTCCGCAGATCGAAGTCACCTTCGATATCGACGCCAACGGCATCGTGCAGGTTTCGGCCAAGGACAAGGGCACCGGCAAGGAACATCAGATCCGGATCCAGGCATCGGGCGGTCTGTCCGACGCGGACATCGAGAAGATGATCAAGGATGCCGAGGCCAATGCCGAAACCGACAAGAAGCGCCGCGAAGCCGTCGAAGCCAAGAACCAGGCTGAAAGCCTGATTCATTCCTCGGAAAAGTCGCTGAAGGAATATGGCGACAAGGTCACGGAAGCTGAGCGCACCGCGATCTCCGATGCGATCGCCGCATTGAAGACCGCCGTCGAAGCCTCGGAGCCTGATGCTGAAGACATCAAGGCCAAGACCCAGACGCTGCTCGAAGCGTCGATGAAGCTCGGCCAGGCGATGTATGAAGCCCAGCAGGCGGATGCGGCCAATGCCGATGCGGCCGCTGACGCTGCCCGCGATGGCGATATCGTTGACGCCGACTATGAAGAAGTCAATGACGAGGACGATCGCAAGAAGTCCGCATAAGCCTTCTTCGACTGGAAATTATCGAGCCCGGAGCCACCCGCTCCGGGCTTTTCCTTTGCTCAAACCGGTGGCCTTGAAATGCGCCGCGTGCCTTGACAGAGGATGTTGCCGCCGCTGTTTGGCGGCGACAGGTGCTCCGACCGGTGCCGGAGCGCAGATGCGACGGCTTTAATCTGCGCTTTTTCGACAAAAACCTGCACGGATAGTGTATTGCCTATGGTATCGCGCTTGAAGGTTCACTAAATCGTGTTGCAAGGAATTCAGGCGACCAACGGGCGGCCTTTTTCGGCTTGCCTATTCAACAGGACAACCTGCAAGTATGAAACGTGATCTTTACGAAACGCTCGGCGTTGGGAAAACAGCGGACGAGAAAGAGCTCAAGGGCGCTTTCCGCAAACTGGCGATGAAGTATCACCCGGACAAGAATCCCGGCGACGCGGAAGCGGAAAAGAATTTTAAGGATATCAGCCACGCCTATGAAACCCTCAAGGACCCGCAGAAGCGGGCTGCCTATGATCGCTATGGCCATGCTGCCTTCGAAAATGGCGGCATGGGTGGTGGCGGCGGTTTCGGCGGCGCCGGCGCCGGTGGCTTCTCCGATATATTCGAGGACATTTTCGGCGAGATGATGGGGGGCGGCCGCCAGCGGCGGTCGTCGGGCGGACGCGAACGCGGCGCCGATCTGCGCTATAATATGGAAATCTCGCTGGAAGAGGCCTATTCCGGCAAGACCGCACAGATCCGTGTACCCACGTCGATCACGTGTGATGTCTGCTCGGGGTCGGGCGCCAAGCCGGGTACGAAACCTCAGACCTGCGGCACCTGCCAGGGCTCGGGCCGCGTACGCGCTGCCCAGGGTTTCTTTTCCATCGAGCGGACTTGTCCGACCTGCCATGGTCGCGGCCAGACCATCACCGATCCGTGCGGCAAATGCCACGGCCAGGGCCGCGTGACCGAGGAGCGTTCGCTGTCGGTCAACATTCCGGCCGGCATCGAGGACGGAACACGGATTCGCCTTTCGGGCGAAGGCGAGGCAGGCCTGCGCGGCGGTCCCGCCGGCGATCTCTATATCTTCCTGTCGGTCAAGCCGCATGAGTTCTACCAGCGCGATGGCGCGGACCTCTATTGCAGCGTGCCGATCTCGATGACGACGGCAGCACTTGGCGGCAAGTTCGATGTGGCGACGCTCGACGGCACCAAGTCGCGCGTCTCGGTGCCGGAAGGCACGCAGGCCGGCAAGCAGTTTCGCCTGAAGGGCAAGGGCATGCCGGTACTGCGTTCCAGCCAGGTCGGCGATCTCTACATCCAGATCCAGATCGAAACGCCGCAGAAGCTCACCAAGCGCCAGCGCGAGCTGTTGCGGGAGTTCGAAGAGCTGTCTTCGAAGGACAACAATCCGGAATCCGCCGGCTTCTTTTCCCGCATGAAGGATTTCTTCGACATCGAGTGACTGGCCAAGCCGACAATCGGCAATATATCCCGGCCGGAGGCAGCAATGCCTCCGGCTTTTTTTGTCCATTCGCCGGTGCCGCCGGCCTGGCGTTCGCAAGCGAAAGGTTTTCCCATGACCTATGAGCTCTTTTATTGGGACGGCATACCCGGCCGCGGTGAGTTCGTCCGTCTCGCACTGGAACAGGCGGGTGCAGACTACATCGATGTCGCCCGCACGGAGGGCGGCACGGGCCGCATGATGGCGATGATGAAAGGCAAAGCGGGAACATTCACGCCCTTTGCGCCGCCCTTCCTGAAGGATGGAAATGTCGTCGTTTCCCACGTTGCCAATATCCTGCTCTATCTCGGCGGCAGGCTCGGGCTTGCGCCCAAGGACGAAGCGGGGCGGCTCGAGGCAAACGGGCTGCAACTGACCATCACCGACTTCGTCGGCGAAATTCATGACGTCCATCACCCGATCGGCGTGTCGCTCTATTATCATGAACAAAGGGACGAGGCGCTGCGGCGGGCCGAAAATTTCCGCGACGAACGCCTGCCGAAATTCCTCGGCTACTTCGAAAAGCAGCTCGGCAAGAATGGCGACGGGCAGGTCCATGCCGTCGGCGGTGCGCTCACCTATGTCGACCTGTCTCTGTTTCATCTTCTGGAGGGGCTGCGCTATGCCTTCCCGAACGCGATGCAGGCGGCCGAACCGAACTATCCGCTTCTCGTCGCGCTCAACGCGCAGGTCAGCGAACTGCCCCGGATCAAGGCCTATCTGGCGTCCAAGCGCCGGCTTGCCTTCAACGAGGAAGGCATCTTCCGCCACTACCCGGAACTCGACCTTTCCTCTGGCTGACGTGCCCCGCATTGGATGTCCGCTGCGGTGTGTGTTGGCCGCCCGTGCCGGTTGCGATGCAGGCCAAACAGGCGCAAGATCCCGGAGGGAAAAGAGGAGGCTGGTCGATGACTGATCGACGCACACTTGAACTCGCAATTGGGGAAATCTATCGGGCGCGCGATGCCGATGACATCGACGCCTTGATGAACTGGATCGATCCCGCCTGCAGTTTCCGCATCGTGGGGTCTGGCCGCCTGGGACCGATGACCCAAAAGGTGGTTGATCCGGTATCTCTACGCGCAACCTTGACGGCGCTCATGCAGACCTGGGACCTTACGGCTGTCGGAAATACCTGCCTTTGCATTGATGGCGACACGGTATTTGTCCATCGCGCCGGAACGGTTCGGTTCATCCCGACGGATACGCGTTTCGATACCGAGTTCGTGGACAAGTTCACGTTCAGAGACGGACGCGTCACCGAACTGACCGAGTTCGTCGATACGCTGTCGGTGGCCGAAGCTGCTGGCCTCGTTACGCCGGAGCTGGCTCTGACCGTTTCGGCGGCTGGCGCGGCAAATATTCACGCCTGATCCGCGCAAGCCTATCGGCGTTTGTCATTGCCTTCCGGGACGTTCCTGGAGGGGATGTAGGCGCCGCTGGCAATAGTCCGCGCAACGCGCCAGCGGCGTCCGGTCCTGGCCGCGTCGCCCTTTCGTCTTGCCATCCGCCGCTGTTCGGCATAGCTCTCAGCCGGATACGCAACCGGATAAGCCATGCCGCACAAGGTCTTTCTCAGCCGCCTGAAGCTCAGCGATTTCCGCAATTATGCGGGCCTGTCGCTGCAGCTTGATGCGCGCCACGTGGTGCTGACGGGCGACAATGGCGCGGGCAAGACCAACCTGATGGAAGCCGTTTCCCTCCTGTCTCCCGGGCGAGGCCTACGCCGAGCCGCCTATGCCGATGTGGCCCGGGTCGGCGCGGAAACCGGGTTTTCCATCTTTGCGGAGCTGGACGGCATGGATGGTCCGGTCGAGATCGGTACCGGTACGGCCGGGGCCGAGGAGGGGCAGGCGCGGCGCCTGCGCATCAACGGAACAACGGCAAAAACCGTCGATGAGCTTCTGGATCATCTGCGGGTGCTCTGGCTTACACCCGCCATGGACGGGCTTTTCACCGGCGGCTCCAGCGACCGCCGCCGCTTCCTTGACCGATTGGTTCTGTCGCTCGATCCGGAACATGGTCGTCGCGCCAGCGACTACGAGCGCGCCATGCGCAGCCGCAACAAGCTCCTGTCCGAGGGCCGGGCGGATCCCGCCTGGCTGACGGGACTGGAGCGCCAGATGGCCGAACTCGGGATATCGATGGCCTTGGCGCGGCAGGAGATGCTGGGTCTTCTGGCAGCCCTGGTGGACAAGAATGACGCGGGCGGCATCTACCCGGCTGCCGATCTTGCGTTGTCCGGTTTTCTCGACGGCGAATGGCATCGTCCCGCGTTCGATCTGGAGGAACAGTATCTGGAGATGATGAGAAACGGCCGTTATCGCGACGCCGCCGCCGGTCGCACGCTCGATGGCCCGCATCGCAGCGACCTTCTGATCCGCCACCGGGCGAAGAACATGGAAGCCGGGCGGTGTTCGACCGGCGAGCAGAAGGCGCTCCTCGTCGGCCTTGTGCTTGCCCACGCCCGCCTCGTTGCCAACATGACCGGTCATGCGCCCGTGCTGCTGCTCGACGAGATCGTCGCGCATCTCGATGAAGGCCGGCGCGCGGCACTGTTCGATCTCGTCGACGATCTCGGTGGCCAGGCCTTCATGACCGGCACCGACCAGTCGATGTTTTCGGCGCTCGGCGAGCGGGCGCGTTATCTTACGGTTGCCAATGGCACCGTTTCCGGGTGACATTCCGCCATCATGACGACAGAGCCTCTCAATTCCGAAGAAATCCAGCGCTATGCGCGCCACATCATCCTGCCGGAGATCGGCGGCGCGGGTCAGCAGGCGCTGAAGGCCGCGCGCGTACTCGTCATCGGTGCCGGTGGTCTTGGCGCGCCGGTGCTTCAGTATCTGGCCGCGGCCGGCATCGGCACGCTCGGGATTGTCGATGACGATACCGTTTCGCTGTCGAACTTGCAGCGGCAGGTAATCCACGCCACGCCCGATATCGGCAGGCTGAAGGCCGATAGCGCAGCCGAGTTCATTGCCCGCATCAACCCGCATGTCGCGGTGATCGGGCATAACGTACGACTTGACGCCCCCAATGCGCAGGAGCTGTTTTCCCGCTACGATATCGTTGTCGACGGCTCCGACAATTTCGAGACCCGTTACCTTGCAGCCGATACGGCCGAGCATCTGCAGATCACGCTGGTGACCGGTGCCGTCGCTCGCTTCGACGGCTCGCTCACCGTCCTCCAGCCATGGAAAAGCGGGAGCGATGGGCGGCAGAACCCGTCCTATCGCGACCTCTTCCCCGCGCCGCCGCCGCCCGGCGTCGTGCCCAGCTGTGCGGAGGCCGGCATCGTCGGCGCGTTGACCGGCGTGATCGGCACATTGCAGGCGATGGAGGTCATCAAGCTCGTTACCGGCGCCGGCGAACCGCTGGTCGGCCGCCTGCTGATGTATGACGCGCTTTCGGCTCGATTCGATATGATCAGATATGGCCGGAAGGTCAGATGAAGCTCGTGCCGATCGACCGGGGATTCGAGGAATGGGATGCGCTGTTGTCGCTGATCCTCGCCTCATTCGCCTACATGCATCTCCGGATCGATCCGCCCTCATCGGCCCTTCGCCTGACGCGGCAGTCGCTGAAGCAGAAAGCCGAGACCGAGAAGGCCTATGCAGCCGTGGAAAACGGTCATGTGGTCGGCTGCATCTTCTGCAAGCCGGAACCACCGGCATGCCTCTATATCGGCAAACTTGCAGTCGCGCCGGATTCGCAGGGCAGAGGCGTCGGGCGAATGCTGTTGCAGGCCGCCGAGGGTTGTGCCGTCGAATACGGCTTGTCATGCCTGCGCCTGGAGACGCGAATCGAGCTTGAAGAAAATCACCGCCTGTTTGCGCGGTGGGGCTTTGTCAGGACCGCAGAAGCGTCGCATCCCGGCTTTACGCGCCCCACCTTCATCGAGATGCGCAAGGCGCTGTAATCAGACCCTGCCCGGCAGGACGCGATCCGGCGGTCGGTGTCCATCGAAGAAGGTGCGGATGTTGATCACCACCTTGTCGCCCATGTCGATGCGCCCCTCCAGCGTCGCCGAGCTCATATGCGGCAACAGCACGACCTTGCCTTCGGTCGCCAGCTTCAGCAGCTTCGGGTTCACGGCAGGCTCGTTTTCGAACACGTCGAGACCGGCGCCGGCGATCTTGCCCTCGCGCAGGCATTTGATCAGCGCCGTTTCATCGACGATGCTGCCGCGCGCGGTGTTGACGATGTAACTGGTCGGTTGCATCAGCGCGAGCCGCCGTGCCGACAGGAGGTGAAAGGTGGCGGGCGTCGAGGGACAATTGACCGACACGATATCGACGCGGGCGAGCATCTGGTCGAGGCTGTCCCAATAGGTCGCCTCCAACTTCTCTTCGGTCTCGGCGCTGACGCGCTTGCGGTTGTGATAGTGGATCGAAAGCCCGAAGGCCTTGGCGCGGCGGGCGACGGCCGTACCGATGCGGCCCATGCCGACAATGCCGATACGCTTGCCGGATATGCGTCGTCCGAGCATCCAGGTTGGCGACCAGCCCGCCCAATCGCCGCGCGGGTCGGTCAGGATGTTGGCGCCTTCGATCAGGCGGCGCGGAACGGCAAGGATCAGCGCCATGGTCATGTCGGCCGTGTCTTCCGTCAAAACGTTCGGCGTGTTGGTGACGGTGATGCCGTTGCGTGCGGCGGCATCGATGTCGATGTGGTCGACGCCGTTCGAAAAGCTGGCGATCAGCTTCAGCTGCGGTCCGGCCTGTTCGATCAGTGCCGCATCGATCCGGTCGGTAAGGGTCGGAACCAGCACGTCGACCCGCTTTACCGCAGCGACGAGCTCCGGCTGGCTGCGCGGTGTGTCATCGATGTTGAGCTCGGCGTCAAACAGTTCCCGCATGCGCGTTTCGACCACATCGGGCAATCTGCGGGTGATATAGACCTTGGGCTTTTTCTTGTTTGTCATCGCTGCTGCCGAGCCCTTGTTGACGGGTTTTTAACCAAGATGAGTGATCATTCTCCCTGCAGTTCATTTTCTACCAGACCCGGTGTGGAAGACAAACAAAACTCTAGGTGCCCCTGACGATTTGCCCGTCTTTGGCAGAACCGGTCAGAGATTTGGCTGCAAGTCCCTGAATCTTTACGGAAAACGGATTTCGTCATGCGTCAGTTCATTTCCAGGCTCGCTGTCGTCACAGCAGCCCTCCTGTCTGTCGTCGCAAACGATGCAATGCCGGCTTTCGCCCAGGCCGCCAAAGGCGCAAGCGGCCTGCCGCTGCCGCGCTTCGTCAGCCTGAAATCCAAGAGCGTCAACCTGCGTGTCGGACCGAGCGTCGACTACGCTGTCGCCTGGCGTTACATGAAGGCCGGCGTTCCGGTGGAAATCATTCAGGAATATGACAACTGGCGGCGCATTCGCGACGCGGACGGCACGGAGGGCTGGGTCAACCAGGCACTGCTCTCGGGGGACCGCACCGCAATCACGGCGCCGTGGATGCGCGGCAAGGGCCAGGGCATTTTCGTCAACATGCGGCACGATCCGCAGTCCAACAGCGCCATTGTCGCGCGCATGGAGCCGGGTGTCGTCGTGCATGTCGGCGAATGCAACGGCGACTGGTGCCGCGCCGAGGCGCAAGGGGTGGAGGGCTGGATCGCCCAGGGCGAGATCTGGGGCGCCTATCCGGGTGAAGCTTTCAAGTAAACGAGCGGCTGTCGGCCTTCAGAGAAGGCCGGCTTCCTTTGCCGCTGCCGCCAGCGAAACCATCGGGCGCGGGCCGATCTGCTCGATGACGATGCCGGCAGCCAGGCTTCCAAGCCTGCCGCAGTCGGCAAGCGTCCTGCCGGTCGTGTAGCCGTGCAGGAAACCGGCCGCATAGAGATCGCCGGCGCCCGTCGTATCGACGACGTTGGTGATCGTCGTTGCCTCGACCTTGACGCGTTCGGATCCCCTGGCGATGATCGACCCTTCTTCGCTGAGCGTCACCACGGCAAGCTTGCAATCCCTGGCGATCATCGAAAGCGCATGCTCGAAATCGTCCGTCTCGTAGAGTGCCAGGGCTTCGGCGCGGTTGGCAAAGACGATGTCGACGGTGCCGGAGCGCATCAGCTCGAGGAATTCCGCCCGGTAGCGATGGACGCAGAAACTGTCGGACAGGGTCATTGCCACTTCCCGGCCGTTTTCATGGGCGATGCGGGCACAGTCGCGGATCGCGTCCTTGGCAAGCGGCGGATCCCAGAGATAGCCTTCGAAATAGGTGACGGCTGCGTCCGCAACCACGGCGGGTTCGACATCGCCTGGTCCGAGCTCGACGCATGCGCCGAGATAGGTGTTCATCGAGCGCTCGCCGTCCTCAGTCACGAAGATCATCGAGCGGGCGGTCGGCGGATGCGTGTCGAGCGGCGCCGTTTCGAAATGAACGCCCTGCGCGCGTATATCGTGGGTGAAGATCTCGCCGAGCTGATCGTTGGCCACCTTGCCGAAATAGGCGGCCCGGCCGCCGAGGCTGGCGACACCCGCGGCCGTGTTGCCGGCACTGCCGCCTGAGGCTTCCAGGGCCGGTCCCATCCGCGAATAGAGCAGCTCTGCCCGCTCCGCATCGATCAGGTTCATCGCGCTCTTGATGATGCCGTTGTGGACAAGAAATGCATCGTCGCAGCGCGCAATGATATCCACGATGGCATTGCCGATCGTGAGCACGTCGAATCTGGTCATTCGGAACCGCCTGAAGTGTTTGTGTCAGCCGGTGACCGGTAATAGCGGATTTTCCGCGGTTGGGAAGGGAAAAGAACGCAAGAGCGCCACAGTCCGGATTTTGCCCGGATATTTTGACCTGCGCGGCATGTGGCGCCGCCACCGTGTTTCGTCAGACGGGCAAGACGGAGGCGTCAAACTGCGCCGCATATTCCTCGGTCGGCGGGATCGGCTTGATCACGTCGATCAGCACGCCGTTCGGGTCGGCCGTGATGAAGTGCCGCTGACCGAAATCCTCGTCGCGGAGGGTTTGAAGGATCGGCAGGCCTGCTGCCTGGAATTCGGCATAGAGTGCGTCCGGGTCTTCGACCTCGAAATTCAGGAGCAGCCCGGAAACGATGCCGCGGCCGCACTCCGGAATAGTGTGGTGGTTTCCATCGAGGACAGCCAGCGTGACGTGATCGTTAAGGGTCGATTGCAGGTGGACGTACCAGTCGCTGGTAAACTGCGCCTCGAAGCGAAGATGGCTCTTGTAGAATTCGACTGTTGCCCTGACGTCGCCGGTCATGATGACGGGATAGTAGCCGGTGATCTTCATGGCTTTCTTCTCCTTTGAAATCCACATACAATCTGTTTGTATCTTTAAATAACATACATACAGATTGTATGTAAAGGTGAGAAATGCGGCGTAGCAACAGCGAACGGACGGAAATGATGCGGGCAGCGCTGATCGCGGCGGCCCGGAGCCTCTTCATCGAGAAGGGCTATGCGGACACGACGACCCCGGACATCGTCGAGGCGGCGGGCGTCACCCGCGGCGCGCTCTATCATCACTTCGAGGACAAAAAGGCGCTCTTCGCTGCCGTTGTTGCCGACGAGGCAAGGAAAGTCAGTGAAGAAATCGAAGCGGCCTCGGCAGCTTCGGCGACAGCGCGCCAGGCCATTCTCGACGGCACGCGTGCCTATTTCGATTCCTTGGCCGTGCCGGGGCGCACCCGGCTCTTGCTGCTGGAGGGGCCTGCCGTTCTTGGATCAACCGCCATGCGGCAGGTGGACGAGAGATATTCGGAAGCCAGCCTCAGGCAGGGCCTGAAGGAACTCCTCGCCGTCGGCGGCAAGGCCCCGGACCTGCTCGACGCTTTCACAGGTCTTCTCGCAGCAGCGTTTGACCGGGCTGCACTCGCCATCGAAGCCGGCGGAAATCGCGAGGACTATGAAAGGGCGATCGCCGCGCTGATCGACGGCATTTCGGTCAAATGACCTGCGCCGGCAGCTCGACCAGCGGTGCGGGAATTTCGTTGGTCTTTTCCGCCGACTTGCAGATATCGGCAATGACGCAGCGCTGGCATTCGGGTTTGCGCGCCTTGCAGCAATAACGTCCGTGCAAGATCAGCCAGTGGTGTGCATGGTAGAGATAGTGATCCGGAACGATCCGCATCAGCTGCTCCTCGACCTCGTCCGGGGTTTTGCCCGGGGCAAGACCGATCCGGTTGGCGATGCGGAAGATGTGCGTGTCCACTGCCATCGTCGAATGTCCGAAGGCCATCGAAAGCACGACGTTGGCGGTCTTGCGGCCGACGCCGGGCAGTGTGATCAGCTCTTCGCGCGTGCGCGGCACCTCGCCGCCGAAATCGGCGATCAGCTTCTCGCTGAGCGCAATGATGTTCTTCGCCTTGTTGCGATAGAGCCCGATCGTCGTGATGTATTCGCGAACCTTCTCCTCTCCCAGAGCAACCATCTTCTCCGGCGTATCGGCTGCGGCAAACAGCGCCCGCGTCGCCTTGTTGACGCCCGCATCCGTCGCTTGTGCCGACAGGGCCACCGCGACGACGAGCGTGAACGGGTTGACGTGTTCCAGCTCTCCCTTCGGCTCAGGACGTTGGACGGAGAAGCGGCGGAAAATCTCCTCGATTTCCGCCTTGCTGTAGACGGTCTTCGGCTTGGTTCTGGCGCGGCTCGCCGTCGCTGGTCTCGCTTTCACCGCCACAATCGCCGATTTTGATTTCGCGTTTTTCATGATGCATCTATAGTCATTGGTCATGAACGATGGCAACGCCGAGATAGCGACAGACGAGCAGCCGGTTTTCGCCGCCGAGCTGACGCCCCATCGTTCGCTCGGTCTCAAGGGCTTCAAGGTCTTGCTTTTGATCGCCGGCCTGCTCAGCCTCGTCCACATCGTCGTCTTCGTCGTCATCGGCGCCTGGCCGATCGTTTTCTTTTTCGGGCTCGATTTCCTGCTGCTCTTCGGGGCGTTCTGGCTGAACTACCGGTCGGCCCGCGCCCGTGAAGAGGTGAGTGTCTCGCGCACGGACGTGTCCGTGCGCAAGTTCACGCCGGCCGGCCGCATGACCGAGCATCGTTTCAACACCTTCTGGGCGCGGTTCAACATTTCCCGCCACGAGGAGATCGGCATCGTCTCCATGCAGATCAGCGACCGGCGCCGGGCAACCGATGTCGGCTCCTTCCTCAACCGCGACGACCGGGAAACCTTCGCCACCGCCTTTGCCTGCGCGCTGGCGACAGTCAAGCGCCGCTAGAGCAGGATGCCGAGAAGTGTAAGCGGCTTTCGGACGACATCATGCTCAACCGCGTTGATCTGGTGCCGGCTGATTTTAGGTCGATTCCACCGAAAACCATCAGGTACCAGGGCAGGAATCGGGTGGCGGAGACCCGGTTGCGATGATTATCTCTGCCCTTGAGGAGATATGATCATGAATATCACGACATCGCTTGCTGCCGACATAACGCCGCATGGCAGCGACTATGAGATTGTCAGCCGGGTGGTCGAGATGTTGACCGAAAACTACCGCGACCAGCCGTCGCTGGAGGTGATCGCCGCTGAAATCGGCCAACCGCCGACGCAATTGCAGAAGACGTTCACACGCTGGGCCGGACTGTCGCCGAAGGCATTCCTGCAGGCGGTCACCCTTGACCACGCCAAGCGCCTGCTGCGGCAGGAAGAACTGCCGCTGCTCGAAACCAGCTTCGAGGTCGGCCTTTCCGGCCCGGGCCGCCTGCACGATCTCTTCGTGACCCATGAGGCAATGTCCCCGGGCGAATGGAAGCAGCGCGGCAGCGGCTTGACGATCCGCTACGGCTTCCATCCCAGTCCCTTCGGCGTGGCGTTGGTAATGGTGACCGATCGCGGCCTTGCGGGTCTTGCCTTCAGCGATGCCGGTGGTGAAAAAGCCAGTTTCGAGGATATGGCAAATCGCTGGCCGAATGCGCAGTACGTCGAAGACAGCGCAGCGACCGCCGCCTATGCGGCCCGCATCTTTGATTCCCGCGAGTGGCGTCCGGAGGAGCCGTTGCGCATCGTGCTGATCGGGTCCGACTTCCAGATCCGCGTCTGGGAAACCCTTTTGAAAATTCCGATCGGCAAGGCGGTCACCTATTCCGATATCGCCTGCAATATCGGCCAGCCGACTGCCTCGCGCGCCGTCGGCGCTGCAGTCGGACGCAATCCGATCTCCTTCGTCGTGCCCTGCCACAGGGCGCTCGGCAAGAGCGGCGCGTTGACCGGCTACCACTGGGGCCTTACCCGCAAGCGGGCGATGCTCGGCTGGGAAGCCGGCAAGGTTTGACAATGAAAAAGGGCCGCATCGGCGGCCCTTTCGTCATCTGTTGGTCTCTGTGCTCAATGCGCGCCCGACATGTCGCCGAGAACCTCCTTCGAGGCGACGGTGGAGTCGGCGTTCAGCTTGTAGACCATCGGCACACCGGTCGCGAGGTTGAGCGCGAGTATCTGCTCCTTGGTGAGCCGGTCGAGCACCATCACCAGCGAGCGCAGCGAGTTGCCGTGCGCCGCAACCAGGACCTTCTCGCCTCTCAGCACGCGTGGCAGGATGTCGGTGAGGTAATAGGGCCAGACGCGGGCGCCGGTGTCGCGCAGGCTTTCGCCGCCCGGCGGCGGGACGTCATAGGAACGGCGCCAGATATGCACCTGCTCTTCGCCCCATTTGGCGCGCGCGTCATCCTTGTTGAGACCGGACAGGTCGCCATAGTCGCGCTCGTTCAGCGCTTGGTCGCAGATCGTCTCGAGATCGGGCTGGCCGACATTGTCGAGGATGATCTTGCAGGTCCGCTGGGCGCGGGACAGCACGGAGGTGAAGGCGATGTCGAACTTGATGCCGTATTCGGCAAGCGCCTTGCCGCCGGCATTGGCCTCTTCGACGCCGAGCGCTGTCAGGTCCGGATCCTTCCAGCCGGTAAACAGGTTTTTCAGGTTCCAGTCGCTCTGGCCGTGGCGCACAAGGACGAGGGTGCCGCTCATGATAATGTTTCTCCGGGATTTTAAGGTTCAGGACAGCCCGAGCACGTCGAGCATGGAATAGAGGCCGGGCTTCTGGCCACGGGCCCAAAGGGCTGCAGTCACGGCGCCGCGCGCAAAAATCGAGCGGTCCGTGGCGCTGTGCGACAGCGTCACCTGTTCGCCTTCGCCGGCGAGGATGACCGAATGCTCGCCGATCACCGAGCCGCCGCGCAGCGTCGCAAAGCCGATCGTGCCGGCGACGCGAGGGCCGGTATGGCCGTCGCGTACGCGCACGGACTGGCTGGCGAGATCTATGGCGCGGCCTTTTGCGGCAGCTTCGCCGAGTAGGAGGGCAGTGCCGGACGGCGCGTCGACCTTGTGCTTGTGGTGCATTTCGAGGATTTCGATGTCCCAGTCGGCCGGCCCGAGCGCGCGCGTGGCTTGCTCGGTGAGAACGCCGAGAAGATTGACGCCGAGGCTCATATTGCCGGATTTGACGATCCGCGCATGCCGCGCTGCGGCCTTGATCTTCTCGTCGTCATCGCTCGAGCAGCCGGTCGTGCCGATGACATGGACGATGCGCGCCTGCGCGGCGAGACCGGCAAACTCGACGGAGGCTGCCGGTGAGGTGAAGTCGAGCACACCTTCGGCCTCGACGAAGGCCTCGAGCGGCTTGTCGCTGATCGCCACGCCGATCGGCCCCAATCCTGCAATCTCGCCCGCATCGCGGCCGATGAATGCCGAGCCCGGCCGTTCCACGGCGGCAAAGAGTTGTGCGCCGGGCATCGCATTGATCGTGCGGATCAGCGTCTGGCCCATCCGCCCGGCGGCGCCCACCACCACGAGTTTCATCTCCGTCCCGCTCATGCCTGCCCTCAATTCCTGGTTCAAACCTGCGCTTCCACCGCCGGCTGGGCCGTGCTGCCCTGCAGATTGTGCAGTCGAGCGTAAAGACCGTCCGATCGCTTCGCAAGCGCCTCGTGGGTGCCTTCCTCGACCACCAGCCCATCCTTCATGACGATGATCTTGTCGGCGTTGACGACCGTTGAGAGCCGGTGGGCGATGACGACCACGGTGCGGCCGCTCATGGCGTGGTCGAGCGCCTTCTGCACGGCGGCTTCCGATTCGGTATCCAGCGCCGAGGTTGCCTCGTCGAGCAGCAGGATCGGTGCCTGGCGTACCAGCGCGCGGGCGATGGACAGCCGCTGGCGCTGGCCGCCGGACAGCGTCACGCCGTTTTCGCCGACCGGCGTATCGTAGCCCTGCGGCTGGGCGCGAATGAAGTCATGCGCATAGGCGAGCCTTGCCGCTTCCTCGACCTCGGCGTCCGTCGCTTCCGGGCGGCCATAGCGGATATTGTCGCGGATCGAGCCTTCGAAGAGGTAAGGCTGCTGCGACACATAGGCGAGGCCGTTGCGCAGCGATTGCTTGGTGACGTGGGCGATGTCCTGCCCGTCGATCAGGATCTCGCCGCCGGAGGGGTCGTAGAAGCGCGGAATAAGGCTGATCACCGTCGATTTTCCGGCGCCGGAGGGGCCGACGAGAGCCGTCGTCTTGCCGCCTTCCGCAACAAAGCTGACACCCTTCAGAATGTCGTCGCTCTGGTTATATCCGAAGCGGACGTTCCTGAACTCGATCGTCGCCTGCCGGAGCGCGAGATTGCCGGCACCCGGAAGGTCGCGCTGATGCGGCACGGTGTCGAGGATCTCGTAGATCATCCGCGCATTGACGACGGCGCGCTCGAGCGACACCTGGAGCCTCGCAAGGCGGCGGGCCGGGTCGTAGGCCATCAGCAACGCGGTGACGAAGGCGAAGAAGGCTCCCGGCTGGATGCCGTTGTAGATCGACCGGAATGCCGCATAGGCAAGTACGCTGGAAATCGCGAAGCCGGCGAAGGTCTCCGTCATCGGGGCGGTGCGTTCGCTGAGGCGGGCGATGCGGTTGGCGCGGTTTTCGGCCCGGTCGATAATCGCCTCGACCTTGGTTTTCAGTTGCTTCTCCATCGTGAAGGCCTTGACGATGGTAATGCCCTGAATGGTCTCCTGCATGGCCCCGAGCACGTGGCTGTTGATTTCGACGGATTCCCGGGTTGCCTGCTTCAGCCGCCGCGAGATGTAGCGAAGGCCGATCAGCAATGGTGGCGCGATGACGAAGACGATCAGCGTCAGCAGCCAGTCCTTGCTGATCATCACGCCGATCAGCGCAATGAGCGTCAGGAAATCGCGCGCCAGCGATGTGACCGTCATGTTGAGGACATCGCGGATGCCGGAGACGTTCTGGCTGATCTGCGCCGAGATGCGGGCGGAGCGGGTTTCGCTGAAATAGCCGACGCTCAGTGCCATCAGATGCGAATAGAGCCGGCGCTGGTAGCTGGCGACGATGCTATTGCCGATCTTGGAGAGCGCCACGGCCTGGCCGTAGGTGGCAAAGCCGCGCACCACGAACGCAATGAAGATCGCGCCGCATATGTAGAGAACGATATCGGCCCGCTTGTTGGCGAAGGCCTCGTTGACCACCGCTTCCATGATCCAGGCGGTGAAGGCGGTCGTGCCTGCGACAAGCCCGAGGCAGGCGATGGCGAAAATATAGCCGCGCATATGGGCGCGTCCGTTTTCGGCAATGACCCGCTTCAGGACGCTGGCAATGGTCTCGCGGTCAACGGGTGGCAGCTTTGTCTTGGCTTGTTTCAAGCAGGTTTCCTTAAAGCCCGACGCGCTTGCAGGCGCTTTATTTCAGGGCTCTATAGTCCCTTGATCCCGCTTTGGCGAGTCCTTGACGCTGGCTTGCCCTTCAAGTTCTCCAGCGCCGTCCCTCTGTTGCCACACCAAAGCGCGACGGGGTGCGCGAATAGGCGGCAAGGCCTGAAAGCGCGGCCGTCGGATGGGTGACAACGAAAGTCGGGACCGTCCGGAGCAACGCCGAATGCGGCGCCTTGTCTTCGAAGGCGACGCGGAACTGCGGTTTTCTCAAGGCAGGCAGGATTTTCTGGGAAATGCCGCCGGCAAGAAAAACGCCGCCGCGTGCCATGAAGATCATCGCCATGTCACCGGCTACGCGGCCGAGATAGGTGCAAAACAGCGAGATGGTCTCCACCGCCGCCTCATCGCGTTCGGCGAGTGCACCGGTCGTCACGGCCGCCGGGTCGGGCAACTCGGGATACCAGGCTTTCGATTCGCAGACCGCGCGGTAGATGTTCATGATGCCGCGGCCGCAGAGCAGCTGCTCTGCCGAAATGCGGCCCTCGATCGGCTCGAGGAAGGGCCAGATCTGATAGTCGCGCTCCGTGCGCGGACCGACATCGATATGGCCGCCTTCGCCGGGAACCGGAATCCAGCTGTGTTGCGCATGCACGAGGCCGGCCACGCCAAGACCGGTGCCCGGGCCGAGTACGGCGCAGGAGGCGTCTTCGAGAATGCTGCCGGGACCGATCTGCTCGCGGCCTTCCTCGCCGATCGAGGCGATCGCCAGCGCCTGGGCCTCGAAATCATTGATAATGATCACGTCCTCGAGCGAAAGCGCCGTCAGCATGTCTTTCGGCTTGATCACCCAGCCAGCATTGGTGAGCGGAATATCGTCGCCCTTGACCGGGCCGGCAACCGCGATGATCGCCGAGCGCGGCTGCACCGAGGTCTTGTCGAGGATGCTGGTCTGCAGCGCTTCCTCGATGCTCGCATAGCTCGTCGTCGGGATGATCGGGAACATCTTCGGCTCGGCGAAGGCGTCGACAAGCAGCGCAAACCGCGCATTGGTTCCGCCGATATCGCCGATCAGGATCGGAAAGGTGAGGCTGCTTTCGGTGTCTGTGAGCGTGGGCATGGGACATTCCGTTGTGATCGTGCGGGCTCAAAGAGAGCTGTATCAGGGATGATGGAAGTCGATCAACTGTTCTGCCGTTGCCCGGTTCAGCGCCATCGGAATATCGTAGACGGTGGCAAGGCGCATCAATGCCTTCACGTCGACGTCATGTGGCATGGCGGTAAGCGGGTCGGTGAAGAAGATCAGCATGTGCACCTCGCCGGTGGCGATCAGCGCGCCGATCTGCTGGTCACCGCCGAGCGGGCCGCTCTTCATGCGAATGACATCGAGGCTTGGACAGGCATCCTGCACCCGGCCGCCGGTCGTGCCGGTGGCGACGATCTTCCAGCGCGCAAGTACGGCTTCGTTCGCCTTGGCAAAGGCTGCGATGTCGTCCTTCTTCTGGTCATGCGCTATCAGCGCCACGCATTTTTGACTGGTCATCCCCGATCCCCAGCGTCAACCGACCATGACGGTCTCGATTTAAATCGATTTGATCTCCTGTACAGCACAGTTTCGCGGATGGAAAGCGCTTAAGGGCCACGCCCCTACAGCCTATTGCAGGGAGGGGCGCGATAGCGGGATCGGAATCGTGCCATCCGGCAGATCGTTGGTGCCGGCATTGATCACCTGCTGGATCGCTGCATCGCCGGACTTCGCCGCTGGCTGGACCTGGGGCGCGACATAGGCGGTGCCGAAGGTCGCCGACTGCTCGGAGGCTGCCGGAGCGGCCAGCACCGCGGCACAGGCCTTCGGCAGGTCGGAAAGCGTCGCAAACCTTGGCTTCACCGGTTTGTCGCCAGGCTTCTTCACCGGCTTTGCCCAGGGTTCCTTGGTGAACCACCAGGCCAGCGACTTGTCGCAGCCGTCGCCGCCTGCCACCGGCGCCTGCGCCTTGCATCCGGAAGCGCCGGGCGGGCAGTGCATGCGAATGTGGAAATGTTCGTCATGGCCATAGATCGGGCGGACCTTGCCGAGCAGCGAGCGGTCGCCGGTCCATGTGTCGCACAGTTTTTTCTTGATCGCCGGATTGACGAAGACCCGCTCCACCTGCGGATAGCTCGCAGCCTGCATGACGACCTTGGCATGGGTCGGCGTCCAGCGCTGCGGGCTCACGGTCAGGAATTTGCTCTTGTCGAGCATGGAGGTGAACGGCAGATCTTCGCGCGCTTGCGCCGAGAGCCGCTGTGCCGGCATCGGCGTGAACCAGATATCCGCGTCGAGCCCGATCTGGTGGGAGGAGTGTCCGGACAGCATCGGCCCGCCCCGCGGCTGGGAAATGTCGCCGATCAGGATGCCGGAGCCCCAGCCGAGCCGGGCGGCGTCCTTCGAGAACTGTTCCAGAAGCGTGATCATCGCCGGATTGCCCCAGCGGCGGTTTCGCGACAGCCGCATCGCCTGCCACGTCGGCCCGTCCGTCGGGATGGCGACGGCGCCGGCCATGCAGCCTTTGGCATAAAATCCGATCGGGCTCGCAGCCGAGTTGCTGGGAAGCTGAACCTTGCCGAAAATCTGCTTGGCCGGCGTGCCGTCGGCTGCGGTTGCGTCGCCGAGGACGAGGCTCGAGCCTGCCAGCGCCGCCAGTGCCATCGATCCCAGATGCCGAAAGAGTCCTGCCATTCTCACTGCCATTCCCCGCTGATTCCCCGGTCGTCATAATGCCGCATCCCGAAGCACAGCTCCAGTCGCGATTGTCCTCGCCTGGCTGACAAGGTGTCGTTGTGTCGGCCTTGCGCAGGTTGCGATGCTGACCCAAAAAAAATGCCTGATTTGAGGCGGCTTCTGTCAATTGCCCGGATTTTGCCTATTCTGTTATTCAAGCAAGAAAAAAAGGAAATGCTTGGATGCGGCGAATTGGCATGAACTTTAGAGACGCACTGACTTTGGCGGCAGTACTTCTGCCCCTGGCTTCGCCAGCAATCGCTGAGGAGCCGGAATGGCATGGCGGTACCGCGACGGTGGGCGAGTTGAAATACAAGGACGGATTTGCCCGCTTCGACTACGTCAATCCCGATGCGCCGAAGGGCGGCAATGTGAACCTGACGGCTTCGGGCACGTTTGATACGCTGAATTCGTTGCTTGCCAAGGGCGAAATCGCTGCGGGAATGGCATCGCCGCCGGCAGCCAATCTCGTTTACGACAGGCTGATGACGCCCTCTATGGACGAGATCGCCTCGGATTATGGTCTTCTGGCGGAGGCCATCGCCTATCCGGACGATTTCGGCTTTGTGAAGTTCCGGCTGCGGGCCGAGGCCAAATGGGCAGATGGTCAGCCGGTGACGCCGGAGGATGTGGTCTTCAGCTTCGAGAAAACCAAGGAACTCGACCCCCAGAAGGAATTTTACTACAAGCATGTGACCAAGGCCGAAAAGACCGGCGACCGCGAAATCACGTTCTCCTTCGATGAGAAGAACAATCGGGAACTGCCGAAAATCGTCGGCGAACTGATGATCGTTCCGAAGCACTGGTGGGAAGGCAAGGACGCCAAGGGCGTTCAGCGCGACATCTCGAAAACCACGCTCGAAATCCCGATGGGCTCGGGGCCTTACAAGATCGCGGCAATGACGCCGGGCTCAACCATCCGCTACGAGCTGCGTGACGACTATTGGGGCAAAAACCTCAACGTCAATATCGGTCAGAACAATTTCGGTTCCTACACCTATTCCTACTATGCCGACCTTGATGTCGCCTTCGAAGCGTTCCGTTCCGGCAATGCCGACTATTGGGCGGAAAACTCCGCCAAGCGCTGGGCGACAGCCTATAATTTCCCTGCCGTCAAGGATGGCCGAATCAAACGCGAAATCGTTGACAATGATTATCGCAACAGCGGCGTTCTGGTCGGTTTCGTTCCCAACCTGCGCCGTGCGAAGTTTCAGGATCAGCGTGTGCGCGAGGCGCTCAACTACGCCTTCGATTTCGAGGAGCTGAAGCGGACGATCTTCTACAATCAGTACGACCGCATCGACAGCTACTTTTTCGGATCGGAACTCGCTTCCAGCGGCTTGCCGCAGGGCCGGGAATTGGAAATCCTGACTGAGATGAAGAATCAGGTTCCGCCCGAAGTCTTCACCAAGGAGTACAAGAATCCGGTCGGCGGCGACCAGAAAAAGCAGCGGGATAATCTGCGCGAGGCGATCGCCCTGTTCAAGGAAGCCGGCTACGAACTGAAGGGTAACCGGATGGTCAACTCCAAGACCGGCGAACCCTTCGGTTTCGAAATTCTGCTTGACGGGCCGACGATTGAGGTCGTGGCGCTGCCTTTTGCGCAAAATCTCAAGAAGATCGGTGTTCAGGTCAGCGTTCGCACGGTGGATGCGTCGCAATATACCAACCGCTGGCGCTCGCGCGATTTCGACATGATCTATACCGGCTGGGGACAATCCCTGAACCCCGGCAACGAACAGGCGGAATATTGGGGCTCGGAATCTGCCAAGCGCGACGGTTCGCAGAACTATGCCGGCATCAGCGATCCGGGCATTGATGCCCTTATTCGAAGGATTATCTTCGCCAAGGATCGCGATGAACTCATTGCCACGACCAAGGCGCTCGATCGTGTCCTGCTCGCCCATCACTTTGTTGTGCCCAGCTATACCGCGCGCTATTCGCGGCTCGCCTATTCGGCCAAGCTCGAGCATCCAGCGGAACTTCCCAAATACGCCGTTGGCTTCCCGGCGATCTGGTGGTCGAAGACAGCCGGCGCGCAATGAAAGCCTTGCACAGGGCTCGCTGTGTACTCCAAATGCACATATGCGAATCAGGTTGAGCGCCGGAGCCGGTCGCGGCAAGCGGCGCCTTGAGGGAGACCAGCGGATTGATGGATGACAGAAGGGTTGCCGATAGCGCATCGAATCTGACTGCCGGAACAAGCGGCAAGCGGGGGGTTCGCTGATGGGTGCCTATATTCTGCGGCGGCTTCTGCTGATGATCCCGACGATCGTCGGCATCATGGCCATCTCCTTTGCCGTCGTTCAGTTCGCCCCCGGCGGGCCGGTGGAACAGGTCATTTCCGATCTGACCGGCCAAAACCAGGGCGGCGATCGGCTGTCCGGCGGCGGTGGCGATCTCGCTGTCCAGCCTCTCGGTGACGAGTCTTCGGGAAAATATCGCGGCGCGCAGGGGCTCGATCCGGAGTTCATTGCGAAGCTGGAAAAGCAGTTCGGTTTCGACAAGCCGCCGCTCGAGCGCTTCGGCCTGATGATGTGGAACTATGTCCGGTTCGATTTCGGCGAGAGCTTTTTCCGCAACACCTCGGTGATCGACCTGATCCTCGACAAGATGCCGGTCTCCATCTCGCTCGGCCTCTGGATTCTTCTGGTTTCCTACGCGATCTCCATTCCGCTTGGCATCAAGAAGGCCATCTCGGACGGCTCGACCTTCGATGTCTGGACGTCCGGCATCATCATCATCGGCTATGCGGTGCCGGGGTTCCTTTTCGGCATTTTGTTGATCGTGCTCTTTGCCGGCGGCTCGTTCTTCGACTGGTTCCCGCTGCGTGGCATCGTCTCGGATAATTTTGCCCAGTTGAACTGGTGGCAGAAGATCCTCGATTATTTCTGGCACATGACCCTGCCGTTGATCACGCTGCTGATGTCGGCCTTTGCAACGACAACGCTTTTGACGAAGAATTCCTTCATCGACGAGATCAAGAAGCAATATGTCATTACGGCGCGCGCCAAGGGCCTGAACGAGCGACAGGTCCTCTACGGACACGTTTTCCGCAATGCCATGCTGATCGTCATCGCCGGCTTTCCGGGCGCCTTCATCACGGCTTTCTTTACCGGATCGCTGTTGACGGAATACATTTTTTCGCTCGATGGCCTTGGCCGGCTTGGTTACGAATCCGTCGTCAAGCGCGACTACCCCATCGTCTTTGCCACTCTCTACATCTTCTCGCTGATGGGCCTGCTCGTCGGCCTCTTGTCGGACCTGATCTATACCTGGGTCGATCCGCGCATCGATTTTGAGCGGAGGGATGTCTGATGGCAGATGTCATCTCCACCAATCCGGCCCTGGTCACCGGCGCGCCCGGGCGGCTGTCGCCGATCAACCAGCGCCGCTGGGAGAACTTCAGGGCGAACCGGCGCGGCTACTGGTCGTTCTGGATATTCATGGTGTTGTTCGGCCTCAGCCTCTGCGCCGAATTCATCGCCAACGACAAACCGGTCCTTGCCTCCTATAAAGGCGAAATTCTAGTGCCGGTGCTGGTCAACTATCCGGAAGAGAAGTTCGGCGGCTTCCTGGCCGAAACGGATTACCGCTCCGACTATATCCGAGACGAGATCAACGCCAATGGCTGGATGATCTGGCCGCCGATCCGCTATTCCTACCAGACGGCCAATTCCAACATTCCGCATTCGGCTCCCACGGCACCCTTCTGGCTGATGGACAAGGCGGAACGCTGCTCCGGCTATCCTCAAGGGGAGAACGATCCCGGCTGCACGCTCGGCAATCTCAATTGGCTCGGCACCGACGACCAGGCCCGCGATGTGGCGGCCCGGATGATCTACGGCTTTCGTATTTCCGTGCTCTTCGGTCTCGCCTTGACCGTTCTCTCCGCCATCGTCGGTGTTACCGCCGGTGCCGTGCAGGGTTATTTTGGCGGCTGGACGGACCTACTCCTGCAGCGGTTCATCGAGATCTGGTCGTCAATGCCGGTGCTCTATATCCTCCTGATCATCGCTGCGATCCTGCCGCCCGGCTTCTTCGTGCTGCTCGGCATCATGCTTTTGTTCTCCTGGGTCGGTTTCGTCGGCATTGTGCGGGCCGAGTTTCTGCGAGCCCGAAATTTCGAATATGTCCGCGCCGCCCGGGCGCTCGGCGTCAACAACCGGACGATCATGTTCCGCCACTTGCTGCCCAATGCCATGGTGGCGACTCTGACATTCCTGCCGTTCATCCTCTCCGGCTCGATCACCACGCTCACCTCGCTCGACTTCCTTGGCTTCGGCATGCCTCCGGGCTCTGCCTCGCTCGGCGAGCTGATCTCGCAGGGCAAATCCAATCTGCAGGCCCCCTGGCTCGGGCTGACCGCCTTCGTCGTCATGTCCGTGATGCTGTCGCTCTTGATCTTCATCGGAGAAGCGGTCCGCGACGCGTTCGACCCGAGAAAGACGTTCAGGTGATCAGCTCGATGACAGATACCCTCCTCTCGGTCCGCGACCTCTCCGTGTCCTTCCACCAGGGCGGCAAGACGTCGGTGGCTGTGGACCGCATATCCTTCGACATCAAGCGCGGCGAAGTCGTCGCGCTTGTCGGTGAATCCGGCTCGGGCAAGTCGGTCTCGGCCAATTCGATTCTGAAGCTCTTGCCCTATCCGGCGGCAAGCCATCCGAGCGGCGAGATCCTGTTCAACGGCAAGGACCTGATGAAGGCGTCCGAGGCCGAACTGCGCCAGGTGCGCGGCAACGACATCACCATGATCTTCCAGGAACCGATGACGTCTCTCAACCCGCTGCACTCGATCGAGCGGCAGATTGCCGAAATCGTTGAACTGCATCAGGGCCTTACAGGAGCCGCTGCCAGAACCCGTGTTCTGGAATTGCTCAATCAGGTGGGAATCCGCAAGCCGGAGAAGCGCCTCGCGGCCTATCCGCATGAGCTCTCCGGCGGCCAGCGCCAGCGTGTGATGATCGCCATGGCGCTCGCCAACCGGCCGGAGCTTCTGATCGCCGACGAACCGACGACGGCGCTCGACGTGACCGTGCAGGCGCAGATCCTCGAGCTTCTGAAAAAGCTCAAGGACGAGCACGGCATGTCGATGCTGTTCATCACCCATGACCTCGGCATCGTCCGCAAGATCGCCGACCGCGTCTGCGTCATGACCAGGGGCAAGATCGTCGAAACAGGACCGACGGCGGAGATTTTCGCCAATCCGCAGCACGCCTATACCCGCCATCTCCTCGCCTCGGAACCAAAAGGTGTGCCGCCGGTCTCAGACACCACGAAGCCGGTGGTGATCGAAGCGCAGGATGTGAAGGTCTGGTTCCCGATCAAGGCGGGTTTCCTGCGCAGGGTCGTCGACCATGTGAAGGCCGTCGACGGGATCGACGTGACGCTGCGCGCCGGTCAGACGCTCGGGGTGGTCGGCGAATCCGGCTCGGGAAAGACGACGCTTGGCCTTGCCCTGACGCGCCTGATTTCCTCCAGGGGTCGCATCAGCTTTGTCGGCAATGAGATAGCCGGCTACTCGTTCACACAGATGCGCCCCTTGCGCAGCCGCATGCAGATCGTCTTTCAGGATCCCTATGGTTCGCTGAGCCCGCGCATGTCCATCAGCGATATTGTCGGCGAAGGCCTGAAGGTGCACGAGCCCTCGCTGTCTGAAAAGGAGCGCGATGCGCGCGTCGCGGCTGCCCTTGAGGAGGTCGGGCTTGATGCGGCAACGCGGTGGCGCTATCCGCACGAGTTCTCCGGCGGCCAGCGCCAGCGTATCGCCATTGCCCGCGCCATGGTGCTCAAACCGCAATTCGTCATGCTCGACGAGCCGACCTCGGCGCTCGACATGAGCGTGCAGGCGCAGGTGGTGGACCTGTTGCGTGACCTGCAGGCAAAACATTCGCTCGCCTATCTCTTCATCAGCCACGACCTGAAGGTCGTCAGAGCGCTCGCCAACGACATGATCGTGATGCGGTTCGGCAAGGTGGTCGAGCAGGGACCGTCGGAACGCATCTTCACGGCCCCCCAGGAAGATTATACCAAGGCGCTGATGGCCGCCGCCTTCAACCTGGAGGCGGTCAACCTGCCCGCCATCAATCAATAGAGTTCCGTTTCATGCCTGCGAAAAGCCCCGTCATCATCGATCTGAAGTTCATTCCGCAGGAGGTCGAAGACGGCCTGAAAGGTGCCTTTGCCGGCCGCGAGGTCATCAATCTCGCCGATCCCGCGCACAAGGGCCGCGACCTCTCCGGCATCGACTATGCGGTCGTCTGGAAATCCGCTCCGGATCTGTTTTCGCGTGCGCCGGATCTGAAAGTCGTCTTTTCCGGCGGGGCCGGCGTCGATCACGTCCTGACGCTTCCCGGCTTGCCGGACGTGCCGCTGGTCCGCTTCGTCGATCGCAGCCTGACGACGCGCATGAGCGAGTGGGTGGTGATGAACTGCCTGTTGCATCTGCGCCAGCACCGCGCATACGAGGCGCGCGCCAAGGCTCGCGTCTGGGAAGATCTGAGCCAGCCCGAAGCCGCCGAGATCACGGTCGGTGTTATGGGCCTCGGCGTGCTGGGTCAGGACGCCATCCGCAAGCTCGGCGTCATGGGCTTCAAGACCATCGGCTGGTCACGCTCGAAGAAGGAGATCGACGGCGTCCAGACGTTCGCGGGCGATGAGCTGGATGTGTTTCTCGCCAGGACCGATTTCCTTGTCGGCTTGTTGCCGTTGACCGACGAGACGCGCGGCATCTTCAACGCCGTTGTATTCTCAAAGCTCAGGCGCGGCAGCCCACTCGGCGCGCCGGTCTTCATCAATGGCGGCCGCGGTGGCAGCCAGGTCGAGGCCGACATCCTGGCAGCGCTGCAGTCGGGCGTGCTCGGCGGGGCCTCGCTCGACGTGTTCGAGCAGGAACCGCTGGCCAGGGACAGCCCCTTCTGGGACATGGGCAACGTCTACGTCACCCCACATGTCGCTGCCTCGTCAGACGTCAAGGCGCTGTTTTCCCATGTCGAGCAGCAGATCGACCGTTTCGAAAGCGGTCTTCCGCTTCAGCATCTGGTGGATCGCAAAGCCGGCTATTGATCAGGGCCGGCGATACCCCGTCGGCTGATCATAGAGCCAGCCGATGCGGGCGATCGCATCTTCCAGTCCCTCCAGGGCGACGTTCATCGTATGGCCGTTGGCATGCAGCAGTGTCCGCTCATCGAGCATGATGGCCACGTGACCCTTCCAGAAGACGAGATCGCCGCGGCGAAGTTCGTCGCGGGCAATGGCGGTGCCAAGTCCCTTGGCCTGCATGTCGGTGTCGCGCGGTGCGGTCGTTCCAGTCATCATCATCGACAGTTGGACAAGACCGGAGCAATCAATGCCGAAGCCGGAGCGCCCGCCCCAGAGATACGGCGTTTCAAGGAATCGTGCTGCCACGGAGACGTAGTCTCCAAAGGGCGGCTTTCCCAGTTCCGAGCAATGATTGGCAATGACGGCCTGTCCACCTTCCAACAGGAAATAGCGTGTGCCGCGGGTCTCGCGCTCGTCGACCACGGCAATGCGGCTGCCCATTGAAAGTGCCTGCACCGTCGGAAATTTGAGATCAGGGCCGGAATAGAGGAACGTGCGGGGCGCGGTGACGATATGCGTTCGTCTGTGAACCACAGGCGAAACGGCATAGTCCGGAACATACCCGACATAGCCGTCAAAATCGGACTTCACCCAGGCCCAGCCACCCGCGCTGTCGAAGACATGGACCGTTTCTCCGAGCAAAAGTTCCGTGTCGGTGCCGCATTCGAGTTCCGGACGGGCTCGCATCTGCACCACCGGGACGGAGATGACGCCCAGCGAGCCGCTCAGATAATTGGCGGCCTCGACAATGCCGCGCAACCGCTCCTCGGCAAGGTCGGGGCGATAGGCGTTCAGCCGGCGGTCGGGAAGATCAGGCATGCGTCCTCAGATAGACAGTTTGCGTCCCTGATCAATGATCAGATCGCCCAGTTTTTCAAGATAAAGTGCGCCCTCGACCGTGCGTTTGATGATCACATTGCGCTTGTCGCGCTCATCGCGCGCGCGGGCCACGAGGCCGAGATCGCCCATCGTGTCGAGCGCACGGGTGATTACCGGTTTGGTGACGCCCAGAATGGCGGCCAGCCCGCGTACGGTATGCGGTGGCGGCACGAGGTAAATATGCAGAAGAATGGAGATCTGGCGCAGAGTGAGGTCGCGTTTGTCGATACGCACCTGCTCCAGCGAGACGGCATGCCAGAGATTCAGCGCCTGAGAGGCTGTGAGTTCGACAGGCATCCGGCGCCCCCTGGTTGCGAGTGGTCAAATGTACCGGCGGGTTCGTTACGGAAGCGTTTCTTTTCAGGCCTCAGGCCTTTTCAAATCCGCGCGATCGCCTTTTCAATCTTCGCCAGATGTGCCGTGCGCTGCTTGGCAGTCGCTCGGTCCATGTCATGCAGCGAGATCATCCGGAATTGTACATCCCTGGAGCAAAAGGCGGCGATGCCCCGCTTCAACAGGCGGCGGACCGGGTCGCCCATATAGAGTTTGACGACCCACCACGGCGACCCGGTCGTTGTCAGCGCCCAGAAGAGCTTGATATTGGTCAGTCGTGGAATGATGCGGCCGCCGGCATGGTCATGATCGAAGGCGATGCCGGGGGCAAAGACCCGGTCGAAGAAACCTTTCAGGATCGCCGGGAAATTGAACCACCACTGCGGAAACACAAGCATCAACCCGTCCGCCGCCTTGAGCCGTGCGACGATATCATCGACGCCGGACGCATCGTAGGGAACGTCGAAATAGCCGCGGCGTTCCGTCTCGCTCAGGCAGGGGTCGAAATCCTGTCTGTAGAGATCGAGCAGATCGACACTGTGGCCGTTCTTCTCCAGTGCCGCCGTGGCCGCAGCGGCAACGCTCGAGGCGAAACTGCCGGCCAAGGGATGAGCGAGAACAATCAGAAAGCGCACGCGGTTTCCATGCTTAGAACAGGCTCCCTTGCTTCGGCGGTTCGGGCGACGCGTGCTTTTCCGCTCGCTTCCTGGCAGGTTGCGGCGGCGTTGGCGCGCCGCTTTCCGTGGTCATGGCGTTTACAGACCCGTCGGCAAATTCGATCGCGATCGCCTGATTGAGCGATAGGGCCGAGGCTGCCTTGACCGGGGCACCCGTCATGTCGCGGACCAAGGCATAACCGCGCTTCAGCACGTTGCGATAGGACAGCGACTGAAGGATGCGGTCCTGCGCGATGATGGCGCTGCGTCGTCGCCGCAGATCGGCCAGAAGCGCGTTGTCGGCTCGGCCTGCGAGGCCCGTCAGGCGATCCTGGGTACGGTGAACCTGGCTAAGCAGCCGGCCGGGCAGGGTTCTGAGTGAGGCATCAGCCGACGATACCCTGGCAGCCGAGCGATGGATCAGGCGCTCGACGATGCGTTCAGCGCGGATCATATGCTCCGACAGCTTCTGCCGCCGCTCGTAGATCCGGCTCGACAGCACATCCGGGCGCAGATGCGCGGCCGTGCGCTCGAAGGCGCGCCGCTTGTTTGCCGTGTTCATCTGCAACCCGCGCCCCAGCCCTGCCGACGCCTCGTCGAAGCGGCGGCGCGGCAAGGCGAGCAACTGGTCGAGCGAGGGCAGCGCCCGTGTCAGCGCACGAACGTTGTGCCGCCGATTGTCCATCTGCCGTGTCACCGCTGCCTTCAGGCGCGCGGAGAGGCCGGAGACGCTCGCCTCCAGATCGGCCTTCGCCGGCACGGCCATTTCTGCAGCACCCGTGGGCGTCGGCGCCCGCTGGTCGCTCGCATAGTCGATCAGCGTCCAGTCGGTTTCGTGTCCAACCGCAGAGATCAGCGGGATTTGCGAATTGGCTGCGGCACGCACCACGGCTTCGTCGTTGAAGGTCCAGAGGTCTTCGAGACTGCCGCCGCCGCGGGCGACGATCAGCAGGTCCGGCCGGGCGATCGGGCCATCCGCGGCAAAGGCGTTGAAACCCTCGATCGCCGCGGCCACCTCGTTGCCCGAGCCGTCGCCTTGAACTCGCACCGGCCAGACGATGACATGAACCGGGAAACGATCTGAAATCCGGTGCAGGATGTCACGGATAACGGCGCCGGTCGGCGAGGTCACGACGCCGATGATGCGCGGCATATAAGGCAGGGGTCGTTTTCGTGCCTGATCGAAAAGTCCCTCGGCTCCAAGCTTGCGCTTGCGCTCTTCGATCAACGCCATCAGCGCGCCGGCGCCGGCCGGCTCGAGCGTCTCGATGACAATCTGGTATTTCGACGAACCGGGGAAGGTCGTCACCTTGCCGGTGGCGATCACCTCCATGCCTTCTTCGGGCCGGAATTTCAGCCGGCTCATCGTGCCTTTCCAGATCACCGCATCGATCCGCGCCTTGTCGTCCTTCAGAGAAAAATACGCGTGACCCGAGGAATGCGGCCCGCGATAGCCGGAGATTTCGCCGCGCACTCGCACTTGATCAAAGGCTTGCTCGACCGTGCGCTTGATCGAGCCGGACAACTCGGAGACCGAATATTCGGTGAGGTTGGTGGGCGAATCGGAATCGAAGAAAGAGCTCATGGCCTATTTTGCCGCGCCCAACCGTCGATGACCAGCCGTTGCCGGCGCCCTCAACAGTCCTTTCAGTTTCCCCGTTTGTCCCCGGCGCTGAAAGCCGTGCGCATCATGGCACCAACGTCAATCGTAACCGAGGAACAAGCCCATGCCCGACCGATTTTCCAGCTATATTCTTTCCCCCACCAGTCCGGCAACGCACGGATTTATTGTCACCCCCAGCGACACGATCGACCTGCCCGAGATGACGCGGGCGATCTATGTCGGCTCTGGCGGTGTGCTCGCGGTGCGACTTCTGTCGGGCCAGACCGTCACCTTCGCCGGCGTCTCGGCCGGGAGCATCCTGCCGCTGCGCGCCGATCGCGTGCTGGCAACCGGCACGACCGCCGGCAGCATCGTTGGGCTCGTCTGATGGTGTCGCTCGGCCTCAATTCAGGCCTTGGTCTGGCCGGCACAGGCAGCGCATGGTTTGCCGGCGCAGCTTTTACCGCTGCCGATGCCAACGACGGGGTTGCCAGGCTGGCGGCCTTCATCGCCGATTTCCGCAGGGATCGCCATGCCATGACCACAGTGGCTGCAGCAAGCATCGCCGCAGCCACCTTGGACGCCCTTGTTTCGCCCCAATCAGTTGCGTTTTCGGAGCTGTTCGTGTTCACCCGCGGATCGGCCGCGGAATACATCGATGCGGCAGGAGTGGCCCAGCAGGCGGCGGCGGACGTCCCGCGCTTTGACCACCGCAACGGTTATCGCCAACTGCTGCTGGAAGGTCCCGCGACCAATCTTTTCCTCAATGCGTTCACACCCGAGACGCAGACGGTCGCCGTCACCAACGCAGCGCAATACACCGTTTCCTGTCGGGGCGCTGGCTCGCTGAACCTCTCAGGCGCGGCGACTGGCACGGTGACGCAAGCCGCGCCGGTGACCTTCACCGCGACGTCGACAAGCCTGACACTGACGGTCAACGGCGCATTGAGCCGGGTGCAGCTGGAAACCGGGGCGGCGGCCACCTCGTTCGTCCAGACGGCGGCCACCCCAGCAGCGCGAAGCGCCGATAGTTGCCGTCTGTCGCCGGTCGGCGAAGCCTTGATTCAGAGGGGCGCAGCCACCCTTCTCCTGAAGGGACAGGGGATCTCCGGTTCTCTAGGACGTCTTGCCGGCATCGGCACGGGTGACGAGATCATGCGCCTCAACACGGCTCAGACCAACGTGATTGCCGGCAGTTCGTTGTCGATTGCGAGCGTGACCGTGCCCTTGCCCGCCTTCGGCGTCTGTCTCGCTTGGAGCGCCGCCGGCCGGTCAGGCAGCTACAATGGCGGGACAATCGCAACCGATGCGACGGTACCGGCAGCAGCGGGTCAGGTCTTCCTCGGGCGGAATCAGGCGGGCCTGTTTGCCGCCGGCCGTTACGACAGCCTGACGGTCTGGCCCTTTCGAGCGTCCAACGCGGCGATCCAGGCAAAGGCGTTAGCCTATTCCTGACCCAAGCACCGGCCATAGATTTCCCGCAAACGTACTTTATGCTGGCCGTCTGGGAGCTGTTTGGCGACCGGTTCGTCAAGAGCAATCGGAGGGTTAAAGCCACTTTTAGCGAGCCTTGGGCAGATTATTGCGCTATGCTCATCATCGGGAGGGGTCGGATGATAGTCTTGACCACATTTGCAATCGGACTTTCGACGGCGGGTTTGCGATCTGTGCCTTGCTATGCTCTGGCCGGTTGCCTGATCATCGCGGCCTTCGTTCTTGCGGCCCTCTTTTCAGCCGGCGCCGTCTCCCTGATTGCGCTCGTTCTTGCGTTACTTGCTTACAATGCGGGGATCGCCGCACCGGTCTTCGCCGCGTTCATTCTTGCACGAAGAAGGCAGGCATAGGCCAAGACCACGACTATGTGAGCAACCCGCAGCTTTCTGCAGCGGGCGGGTATTTCCCGTTCAGACAGGCTCCCATCCATCCTTTTCGCTGGCGCGGTAGATGGCATCAATCAGCTTCTGGTTGTTCACAGAGCTTTCCAACGTCACCACTTCTTCCGTCTCCCCCGTTGCGGCGCGAGAAAAGGCCTCGACTTCGAGCTTGTACTGGCGCGCATCCTGAAAGCGGAAGTGTTGAGATTGCGAGTGGTTCTGGTTTGTGAGTTCCAGTTCTTCGGCACCGTAGCGATCGGCGTTGAACGGCGACTTGACCTCTATGAAGCCTTTATCGCCGTGGAACACCATCACCTGGCGAGCGGCAAGCTGGGTGGAAATGTAGAAGCTCAACTCGAAATCGCCGAAATCAGCCCTGACGCTAGAATAGATGTCGGTGCCGAATTCCGGATCGCGATCGGTGCTCGCCTGAACGCGGATCGGTTCCTTGCCCGTGACGAAACGCGTCGTGATCGTCGGATAGACCCCGATGTCGGGCAGGCCGCCGCCGCCCAGTTCCGGCTTGTTGCGCATATTGGTGGCATCGCGATTATAGTAGGTGAAGGCGCCCTGAACGTGTCGCAACCTGCCGATCGCGCCTTCCTGCAGGAGCGAACGAACCTTGTGCCAGACAGGGCTGTAGGTCACCATGAAGGCTTCCGAGATCAGCACCTTGTTGCGGTCGCGCGCCGCGATCACGGCGTCGATTTCCGATGCCTTCAAGGACATCGGCTTTTCGCAGAGCACATGTTTTCCGGCATCGGCCGCCTTGATCGTCCATTCGATGTGCTGTGAGGTCGGCAGCGGAATGTAGACCGCATCGATGAGGTCGGAAGCCAGCATTTCCTGGTAGGAGCCGAAAGTGTGGGGCACCGAGAAACGCTCCGCCATCGCGCGTGCCTTGGAGAGATCGCGGCTGGCGATCGCCGCGACCACGCAGTTCTCAGCGTCCTGGATGGCGGGAACAACGAGCTCGCGGCCGATCTTGGCCGTGGACAGAATACCGAAACGCAACATGACCTATCCTCAATGTTTCGGCGGCACAGTAACCGGGCGACAGGTGCCGTTCAAGCTGGCTGCGCGGGAATAAAGTCGCCGCGGGGCATGTAAAAACGCCGTACCTCGCCTATGTCATCCATGGGGCAGACTTCGGAGCCTCCCAAGCGAAACCCCTTACCAGCCTGGAGCGACTTCATGGAAAAGCGAACCCTCGGCCGCACCGGCCTGTCCATCGCGCCGCTGGTCTTCGGTGGCAATGTCTTCGGCTGGACCGCGGATGAAAAGACCTCCTTCCAATTGCTCGACGCCTTTTTCGCCGCAGGCTTCAATGCCGTCGATACTGCCGATGCCTATTCAACCTGGGTTCCGGGCCATAGCGGCGGCGAATCCGAGACGATTATCGGCAAATGGCTGAAGCAGTCGGGCCGATCGCGGGACGAGGCCGTGATTGTCACCAAGGTCGGCTCCGAGATGGGGCCGGATCGCAAGGGGCTTTCGGCAAGATGGATCCTGCTGGCCGTCGAGGATTCCCTTCGTCGGCTGCAGACCGATCATATCGACGTCTATCTGTCGCACTGGCCCGATCCGGAAACGCCCTATGAGGAAACGCTTAGGGCCTATGAGAGCCTTCTTCAGCAGGGCAAGGTTCGCCATATCGGAGCCTCCAATCTGAACGCGGAGCAGCTGCGCGCCGCACTCGATGTTGCGAAACAGCAGAGCCTGCCGCGCTACGAGGTGCTGCAGCCGGAATATAATCTCTATGACCGCGCTTCCTTCGATGGTGCGCTGCGCAATCTCTGCATCGCCGAGGAGATCGGCGTGATCACCTATTTCGGCCTTGCGAGGGGTTTTCTTTCGGGGAAGTATCGTTCGCACAGGGATATGGAAGGCTCGGCGCGCGGCAGCGGCATCGGCAAATATCTGGACGGCCGTGGCATGCGGATCCTGGGCGCGCTGGACGAGGTAGCGGCGGAGACCGGCAACACCCAGGCAGAGATCGCGCTGGCCTGGATCATGGCGCGCAGGGGCGTCACGGCACCGATTTCCAGCGCGACGAACCTGACCCAGCTCGAAAGCCTGGTCAAGGCGGCTTCGATCCGCCTTTCCAATGAAGCCTGCCAGCTGCTAAACGAGGCCAGCGAATAGAAAGACCCGGGAGGAAGAAGGCATGACGGTTGAGATACGCGACGCGGCACCCGGCGACGAAGCGGACTGGCGCAGGCTCTGGGCGAGTTATGTCGCGTTTTACCGGGTGGCAGTATCCCCGGACGTGACGACAACGACCTGGGGCCGGATCATCGATCCTGCAACGCCGCTGTTCATGCGTGTCGCGGTGCTGGACGGCCACGTCGTCGGCTTTGCCATCTGCCTCTTGCATGAGGCGACCTGGGTGAAGGAGCCGGTCTGTTATCTGGAAGACCTTTTCCTCGATGAGGCGGCGCGCGGAAAGGGCATCGGCAAGGCGCTGCTCGACGATCTCGTCGACAAGGCCAAGGCAAACGGCTGGGCCCGCCTTTACTGGCATACCGACGAAGGCAATCAGACGGCACGGCGGCTCTATGACAGATATACAGAGGCCGATGGCCATGTTCGCTACCGGATGAGCTTTCAAGCGTTCAGGGACGGAAAGCCCTGATACAACACGGCATGGCTGCCGGAATGATTCCCCATGCCTTCCTTCGTCAGCAGGCCAGCCGGCGCGGCATAGCTGCGGATGCGGCGTGCCGGCCGCTCGTGCCACTGGATGTTCAACGCCCAGAGTTTCGGAAAGAAGCAGAGCGACGCGTAGGGCAGGTTGTCGTGGATCCACCAGGCGAGCGACTGCCAGCCGCCGAGTTCTGCGCGTCGGTCCCAGACCCAGGGAACGACAATGCAGGCCGTCGCCCCCATGCAGCCGTCGGCGTCGCGCATGTCCCAGATGTGATCGGCGGCACTGGCTGCATTGGTCGAGCAGTTCAGCTTGTTGCGATTGCCGAATTCATTGATCGAGCGGGACCGATAGCCGGACCGGATATGCAGCCGCCCGAAGGTCCGCTGCAGCGGCTCCAGCAATTCTTCGCAGAGCTTCGTGCCGGCAGCAATCGCCAGTTCCGGATCGTCGGGGATGTTCGGCATGCCATAGAAATCGGCGATCTCGGAATACAGGAAGTCTCTGAGAAAGAAATTCTCCGACAGGCGCACGCGGCCCAGATCCTCGAGCGCCCTCATGGAACCCGGCTTTTTCATGCAACTTCTCCCCTTTTCCGGGAGACTATGCCGGCGCCGGTTTACGTTCCACCCGTTTTCATTCAGCGAACGTGCGAGGCCGTGTCTCCGAGCCGCGTGGCGGGCAAGCGCTATTCGGATGCCTCGCTTGCATCGACGAACCGGCAGGGGCGTCAAGGGCTTCGCCCCTTCCCCTCGATGCGTTCTGCGCGATGACCTTCGGTTCGTTCTTGTTCCCTTGGGCCGTCGTGGTAGGATCGCACGGCACGCTACAGCGCCGCGCGTCAAACGTGACGCGCAAAGGATGCTGCAGTAGGGAGGTGCTCCGTATGTCGGACGAACAGGCAATTGGCACAGTCGTTCATCTCTATGTCGATGGAATGGCGTTTTGCAACGAAGCGGCACTGCGCAAGGCCTTCCATCCAGATGCCAAGATCATCGGCAATTATCAGGGTGCCGTCGAATGGATGTCCCGCGACGAATTCATCGCCGCCATCCTCGCCGAACCGCCGGCCACGCCCGGAACCCAGCCACTGCTGGATATCGAGATTACCGACATCGAGGGCGACGCTGCCTTCGTCAAGGTGACCGACGAGTTTGCCGGAATGCGCTTCACCGATTATCTGTCCTTTCTGAAGATCGGCGGGCACTGGGTGATCGTCAACAAGCTCTATCATCTGCACGGGTAGCTGGGGAAAGTAGATCCCCAGCGGCCGATAGCCACGCCCGGAAAGTTCGCCGTGGGTTTGCTTCATGTTTTACTTGGCCGGGGCGCTGGAAAGTGCCCGAGGAGAATGACCGGGGAGAGCCCCTAGCTGCAAGCCATGGGAGAGGCATGATAAGCATAGGCTCGCCCGGGCGGGCCGCAAAAGGGAGAAGAACCCCTCTTGCGGCTAGGTTCAGGCTCGCAGAACCCCGCCCGTGCTCTTCGTCACATTGGCGATGATCTTGCCAGTCAGGGCTTCGAAATCCTCGTCCGTCAGCGTCCGCTCGGCCGGCTGGATGACGACCTCGATCGCTACCGACTTCTTGCCGTCGCCGAGCGAGGCGCCTTCGAACACGTCGAAGACGTTGACGCCGGCGACCAGCTTACGGTCGGCGCTCGACGCCGCCTTAAGGATCGCGCCCGCTTCCACGGTCTTGTCGACGACGAAGGCGAAATCGCGCCTGACGGCCTGGAAGGGTGAAAGCTCCAGCGCCGGCTTGGTGCGGGTGGCCTTCTTCTTCGGCTCGGGCATGGCATCGACATAGACTTCGAAGCCCGCGAGAGCGCCGGAAACGTCGAGTGCTTCCAGCACCTTCGGATGGAACTCGCCGAAATAGCCCAGAACGATCTTCGGGCCGAGCTTGATCGTGCCGGAACGGCCCGGGTGATACCAGGACGGGCCGCCTGCCTCGAACTGGACATTGCCCATCGGCACGCCGCAGGCCTCGAGCACGGCAATGGCGTCGGCCTTGGCGTCGAACACATCGACCGGCTTGCCGCCACCCTTTGCCGCATTCGACCACGAGCGGCCGGCGCCGGCGAGCGATGCCGTTCCGCGGCGCAAGCCGCCGGCGACGCGGCGCTGGCCGGCCGGCGTATCGTTCTCATAGGTGCCGGAAACCTCGAAGATCGCCACGTCGCCGAAGCCCTTGTCGGCATTGCGCTGGGCGGCGGTCAAAAGGCCCGGCAGCAGCGAAGGCCGCATGTCGGACATGTCGGCGGCGATCGGGTTAGCCAGCGACAGCGCCGGGGCGCCGCCGCCGAACAGTTCGGCCTGCGCCTTGGAGATGAACGACCAGGTGACCGCCTCCAGCATGCCGCGGGCGGCAAGCGCCCGCTTGGCCTGACGCGTGCGGATCTGCAGCGTGGTCAGGATCTTGCCGTTGACGGTGCCGAGGCTTTCGATTGGCTCCGGCTTGATATTGTCGACGCCGTGGATGCGCATGACCTCCTCGACGAGGTCTGCCTTGCCATCGACGTCCGGCCGCCAGGAGGGAACCGAAACCGAGACCTGTTCCCCGGAACCCTCGACACCGAAGCCGAGCCCCTTGAGGATCGCGACGCTTTCTTCGGAGCTGACCTCGAGACCCGTCAGGCGCTTGACCTCGGAAACCGGGAAATCGATGATCTTCGGCGTGTAGCCGGCATAGCCGACCACGTCGGTCTTTGCCGCCATGCCGCCGCAGATGTCGAGAACCAGCTGCGTGGCGCGCTCGAGACCGGGAACCATATATTCCGGATCGACGCCGCGCTCGAAACGGTAGCGCGCATCGCTGATGATACCCAGCGTGCGGCCGGTCTTGGCGATGTTCATCGGGTCCCAGAGCGCCGTTTCGATCAACACGTCGGTCGTGTTCTCGTCACAGCCGGAATGTTCGCCTCCCATGATGCCGCCGATCGATTCGATGCCGTCTTCATCGGCAATGACGACGTTGGCCGGCGACAGCGCGTATTCGCGCGTGTCGAGCGCCAGGACCTTCTCGCCCTCCCGGGCGCGGCGAACGGTGAGGTTGCCCGTCACCTTGGCGGCGTCGAAGACGTGCAGCGGCCGGCCCTGGTCGAAGGTCATGTAGTTGGTGACGTCGACCAGCGCATTGATGGGCCTCAGACCAATGGCAATAAGCCGCTGCTGCATCCATTTCGGGCTCGGGCCGTTGCTGACGCCGCGCACCAGGCGTAGCGCAAAGCCGGGGCAGAGATGGGTGTCCTCGCCGAGATCGAGCTTCACCTTGGTGGTCGTCTCGCCTTCCACCCTGAAGGAGGGGGCCTTTGGAGACTTCAGCGTACCGAGGCCGGACGCGGCCAGATCGCGGGCGATGCCGTGGACGCTGGTGCAGTCCGGACGATTCGGCGTCAGGTTGATTTCGATCACCGGATCGTCGAGCCCGGCATAGGCCGCGAAGCTGGTTCCAACCGGCGCGTCCTCGGGGAGGTCGATGATACCGTCGTGACTGTCGGAGATCTGCAGCTCCTTTTCCGAGCACATCATGCCGCGGCTCTCGACGCCACGGATATTGCCGACGGACAGCGTCACGTCGATACCTGGCACGTAGTTGCCGGGTGCGGCAAAGGCGCCGACGAGGCCGGCGCGGGCATTCGGCGCACCGCAGACGACCTGCACGGGCGCGCCGGCGCCGGTATCGACCATCAGCACCTTCAGCTTGTCGGCCTGCGGATGCTTTTCGGCCGAAATGACCCTGGCGATGACGAAGGGCTTGAAAGCAGCCTTGTCGTCGACATCCTCGACCTCCAGCCCGATCGCCGTCAGGCGCTCGCAGATCTGTTCAAGGGCGGCATCGGTTTCCAGATGCTCTTTCAGCCAGGAGAGGGTGAATTTCATGGGTCTCGTCTCAGGTTAGGCTATCGATACGAGCGCTTTAATGTCGTCGATAGATAGATTGGTTTTTTCGAAGCAGTCGTCGCGCACAGCTCGCATAATCTCACACGCTCAACCCGCCGAACAGCGTCGGCATGTCGAGCGGGCGGAAGCCGTAGTGGCTCATCCAGCGCACGTCGGCATCGAAGAAGTTTCTCAGGTCCGGCATGCCGTATTTCAGCATGGCGATGCGGTCCAGGCCCATGCCCCAGGCGAAACCCTGGTAGACGTCGGGATCGAGGCCGCCGGCGCGCAGGACGTTCGGGTGCACCATGCCGCAGCCGAGGATTTCCATCCAGTCGGTGCCTTCGCCGAACTTGACGATCGGGCCGGAGGAGCGGTCGCACTGGATGTCGACCTCGAAGGACGGCTCGGTGAAGGGGAAGAAGGACGGGCGGAAACGCATCGTCACATCGTCCACCTCGAAGAAGGCCTTGCAGAATTCTTCGAGAATCCAGCGCATGTTGGCGACGTTCGACTTGGTGTCGACGACGAGACCCTCGACCTGGTGGAACATCGGCGAGTGCGTTGCGTCACTGTCCTGCCGGTAGGTCTTGCCGGGGATGATGATGCGGATCGGCGGCTTTTGCGCTTCCATGGTGCGCACCTGCACCGGCGAGGTGTGCGTGCGCAGCACCTTGCGCTCGCCGTTCTCATCCGGATTGAAGAAGAACGTGTCGTGCATCTCGCGCGCCGGATGGCCTTCGGGGAAGTTCAGCGCGGTGAAGTTATAATAGTCGGTCTCGATATCCGGACCTTCGGCGATCGAGAAACCCATATCGGCGAAGATCGCGGTGATCTCGTCGATGATCTGGCTGATCGGATGGATCCGGCCGCGCTCGGCCGGCGACGAGCGCACCGGCAGGCTGATATCGACGGTTTCGCGCGCAAGGCGTTCGGCGATCGCCGCGTCCTTCAGCGCCGACTTGCGGGCGGCGATGGCTTCGAAGACGTCGGTCTTCAGGGCGTTGATTGCAGCACCGCGTGTCTGGCGCTCTTCCGGCGACATGGTGCCCAGCGTCTTCAGGAGCTCGGAGATCGAGCCCTTCTTGCCGAGTGCGTTGACACGCACGGCCTCGATGGCCGCCTCGTCACCTGCACCCGTCACCTCGCTCAGCAGCTTTTCTTTCAGTGCTTGCAGATCGGACATGGTTCATTTCCCGTGATCGGTCAAAGAAAAACCCGCGCCAGCCGTACCAGCGCGGGTTTCCCAATTAAAATAGCAAAGGCTTGGGAAGCGCTGGTCTTAACGAACCGCGCTTTCAAACTCGTTGGTGGTGCCTGCGTCCTTGAGGTATTCGAGCGCCTTCTTGGCGGCAGCGACGAGCGCGCCGAATGCTTCCGTCTCATGGATTGCCATGTCGGACAGAACCTTGCGGTCGACTTCGATGCCAGCCTTGGAGAGGCCGTCGATGAAGCGGCCATAGGTCAGGCCATGCTCGCGGACGGCAGCGTTGATGCGCTGGATCCAGAGAGCGCGGAAGTTGCGCTTGTTGACCTTGCGGTCGCGATAAGCGTACTGCTTCGAACGGTCCACGGCTGCCTTGGCGGCGCGGATGGTGTTCTTGCGGCGGCCGTAGAAGCCCTTGGCTGCCTTGAGTGTCTTCTTGTGCTTGGCGTGAGCTGCTACGCCGCGTTTTACACGTGCCATGTCATGATCTCCTTAAAATCCAAAAGTGCCAGACGTCTTAGAGACCGTTGGGCAGGTAGTTCTTGATGACCTTCTTGCCATCAGGCTCTGCAAGCACCATGGTGCCACGCGCATCGCGAATGAACTTGTTGGACCGCTTGATCATGCCGTGGCGCTTGCCTGCGGCAGCCGCTACGACCTTGCCGGTTGCGGTGATCTTGAACCGCTTCTTGGCAGAGGATTTCGTCTTCATCTTGGGCATTTTGCTACTCCATTTTTCTTGATTTCGAGATCGACTGACGAGGTCGTCTCCAGCGTAAAGAACGGCCACGGCATGCCCTGCCGGACCGTTCGGACGGGGGCTTGTAACCGAAGCGCCCGCAAAGTGCAATGGCATTGAGGAAAACGCGCCGATATTTCCGCATTGCCGGCTCCTGATATGAAAAAGCCGCCTGTTCGGCGGCTTTCATCAGGAGCAAGCCTGGAAACGCGGCGCTTACTTCGGCGCCAGCACCATCATCATCTGACGGCCTTCGAGCTTGGGCTCGGCTTCGACCTTGGCGATCGCAGTGGTGTCTTCCTTGACCTGGAGCAGGAGCTTCAAGCCAAGTTCCTGGTGCGCCATTTCGCGGCCGCGGAACTTCAGGGTCACCTTGACCTTGTCGCCTTCTTCGAAGAAGCGGTTCATCGCTCTCATCTTCACGTCGTAATCGTGCGTGTCGATGTTCGGACGCATCTTGATCTCCTTGATCTCGATGATCTTCTGCTTCTTGCGTGCCTCGGCTGCCTTTTTCTGCGTTGCGTATTTCAGCTTGCCCAGATCAAGGATCTTGCACACCGGCGGTTCAGCGTTCGGTGAAATCTCCACCAGGTCGAGGCCGGCCTCCTCTGCCATGCGCAATGCCTGATCTGTGGGGATGCTGCCGTGGTTGACACCTTCGGCGTCGATGAGCTGAACCCGGGGAACCCGGATTTCCTTGTTAGAGCGGGGCCCGTCTTTTGTCGGGGCGTCCGTTTTGAACGGTCTGCGAATGGTCGTACTCTCCTCGAGCTGTTAAATGGAATGCATGACGGTAGCGCGATTTCCCGGCAAAATGCCGTTCAACTGCCGATGGACCGTCATGTGGAAATTGCTGCCGGAAAGTCAATACCACAGCTTTTTGTAGAAATCACCACCTGTCAGGCATTCGGAGAATCTGTTTTAGAACGAAAAACAGCGAGAAACGCTCAAAAAAAGGAAAAGACGCGATGTCATTGCCAAACGCAGACGCTGAGCCTGACTATCTCGATGTCGGCAGCGGCGCGGATAAGCGCCGGATTGCCATGCGCGTCCTGCCCGCGGCGCACGGCAAATCGCTGCCGGCATTCGTCTGGCTCGGGGGATACCGGTCTGACATGGCCGGCACCAAGGCAGTCGAGCTCGAACGGCACGCCGAAAAGACCGGCGCCGCCTGCATCCGCTTCGATTATTCCGGTCACGGCGTTTCCGGCGGCACGTTTGCGCACGGAACCATTTCGCGGTGGCTGGAAGAAAGCCTTGCGGTACTGGATCACGTCAATCCCAAGCGCATGGTGCTGATCGGCTCGTCGATGGGCGGCTGGATCGCGCTTCGGCTGATCGCGGAACTGCGCGCCCGCGGGCAGGGTGGCCGCGTCGCCGGCCTCGTGCTGATCGCGCCGGCGCCGGATTTCACCAGTGAACTCATCGAGCCGAACCTGACGGATGCCGAGCGTGCATCCCTTGCCGAACGCGGCTATTTCGAGGAGCCGACGCCCTACGGCCCGGACCCGAACATATACACCGCAAGACTGATCGAGGACGGACGCGACAACCGCGTGCTGCACGGTATCATCGAGACCGGTTGCCCGGTGCATATCCTGCAGGGCATGCGCGATCCGGACGTGCCGTATGGCCATGCGTTGAAGCTGATGGAGCACCTGCCGTCCGACGATGTCGTGATGACATTGATCCGCGACGGCGATCACCGCCTGTCGCGGCCGGAGGACATCGAGCGCATGCTGGCCGCCGTCGACGGTATGGTAACGGCTTGAAAACGTGCGGTAATTCATCTGCGATGCCGGTTCGCCCCGCATTTTAACCATATCCAGCAATCCCCGATTCTGCAGATTGACTTCGTTTCGGCCGCGCTGTTAACTCTTTGTTAACGATTAGAGCAGCTCGCGATGGGGATCGATTGCGAAAGCTGACGTGAGATTTTCAGATTTTCGGCTTTTCGCGGGGATTCTTCAGAACTGTTTCAGGAGAAAGCCGCGCCACAGGGGACGTGTATGGCGCAGTTGACTGGGGTTAGGAAAATGGTCGTGGCAATCGCGGCTGTTTTCGCATCGGCAGGCGCGGCAATTCCGGCGCCATCGGCAACAGCCCTCTCGATGCAGACGGGCGCCATCACCTCCCAGCCCATCGGCCATTACGAGTTCTGCCAGTCCCATCGTGTAGAATGCGAGATCAAGTCCAGGTCTTCGACCGCGCCGCGCGTCACCGATTTCGGCTGGTCGATCATCCGCGAGGTCAATCTTGCCGTCAATCGCCAAATCACCCCCGTGACCGACATGGACCTCTACGGCAAGGACGAGGTCTGGGCCAATCCGACGACGGCGGGCGACTGCGAGGACTTCGTGCTGTTGAAGCGAAAGCGGCTGATGGAGAAGGGCTTTTCGCCGTCCGATCTGCTGATCACCGTCGTCCGCAAGCCGGACGGCGAGGGCCACGCGGTTCTGACCGTGCGCACGGCCCAGGGCGATTTCATCCTCGACAATCTCGAAAACGAGGTAAAACTCTGGACGAAGACACCCTACCGCTTTTTGAAGCGTCAGGCCTCCTTCAACACCGGTCGCTGGGTTACCATCGAAAACGGCGCGGAAGTGCTGGTCGGCTCGGTCGGGAACTGACAAGCTGATTTCCAGTTCAAGAGAAGGGCGCCGGATGCGCCGCCCCTTCTCTTTGTCACCCGGTATCACGCATTCCCGATCAGCACCCCCGCCGCCAGCACAAGGCTGCCGCCGATCACCACCTGGACGGCGGCGCGCAGGAAGGGGGTTTCCATATATTTGTTCTGGATGAAGGCGATCGCCCAGAGTTCCACGAAGACGACGATCCCGGCGATGATCGTTGCCGTCCAGAAATGCGGAATGAGATAGGGCAGCGCGTGTCCGAGCCCGCCGAGCGCCGTCATGATGCCACAGGAAAGGCCGCGCTTGAGCGGCGAGCCGCGCCCCGAAAGCTTGCCGTCGTCATGCGCCGCCTCGGTGAAGCCCATCGATATGCCGGCGCCGACGGAGGCCGAAAGGCCGACCAGGAAGGTCTGCCAGGTATCCTGCGTGGCAAAGGCGGCGGCGAAGATCGGCGCCAGCGTCGAGACCGAGCCGTCCATCAACCCGGCAAGACCCGGCTGCACATAGGTGAGCAAAAACTGGCGATAGGCCGTGTCGTCCTCTTTCCTGCGAACGCCTTCCGGCACATGCTTGTCGGTCAGCATGCGCGCCACGTCCTCATGGCCCTGTTCGGCCAGCGCCAGCTCGCCCAGCAATTGCCGTGTCGCGGCGTCCGAGGTGTTCTTTGCGGCCTCCACGTAGAAATTATAGGCCTGCGTCTCCATCGCCTCGGCCTCGCGGCGCATGGCGTCGAGCGACAGGTTCTGGCGCAGCCAGTCCGGCCGGCGGGTCAGGAAACCGTTGACATGTTCGCGCCGAATGAGCGGTATCCGCTCGCCGAAGCGGCGGCGATGCATGTCGATCAGCATGTTCTTGTGGGTGTTTTCCACCTCGGCCATGTCCTCGAAAATCCTGGCCGAATCCGGGTACCTGTCCTTCAGGATCTGCCCATAGGCCTGGTAGATGCGGCCGTCGTCCTCTTCGGAGGATATGGCGAGCGCCAGAACCTCCTGTTCGGAAAGCGATGACAGGCTGCGTTTGGAGCCGGAAAAAAGACGTGAAAACATGATGCGAAATGCCTAGTTTAGAATTATTCTAAAAATAGTCAGACCTCACGAAAAGGTCAAGGCGAAACGGCCGCGCGAGACTCGACAGCGAGCGCGATAACTTCATACATAGTCAGAGGATGAACGCTTTCCCCAAAGCTCCGACCGCATGAACCCGCTCCTGTCCAGCAAGGATACGCTTCTTGATCGCCTCGGCGTCAAGCTGATCGGCGCCCTGCCCGCGCCGTCAAGCTGCACCTGGAAGCCCGCGTGATGCTCAACGGGCGCAAGACTGTGGTGTTCCGCTAGGCAATCGAGTGGACATCAGCCGGAGCTTCGATGTCGATGGTTGCCGGCCTGAAGCTTGCGAACAACCGCTTCAATCCGTCCCGGCCTTCGGCCGCCAGATCGAACCGGCGGCCGAAGAGAAGCCATTCCGTGCAGAGCCCGCCCACCATCCACCACAATGCTCTGGTCGCCGAGTGCGGCGTCCAGTTTTCATTGAGATGGCCCTCGTTCCGAGCCCTTGCGAAGGCGCTCTCGAGCGAAGCGAGGTGCCTGTCATCGACCTCCTGCTGTCTTTCGAGAACCGGCATGAGGTCCCCGCCATAGCTGCAGCGCAGGAGGATGGTGAAGATACGCTGCCGATGCTCGTCGCTTGCCAGTTCGTCCAGCCAGTCGACCGTCAGCTTTTCGATGAATGCGAGAACACCGGAGGCCGGTTGCTCGATATCGCGCGCAATCATGTCTTCCAGCGGCAGGGACACGGAATTGTAAAGCTCGAGAAAAAGATCGGTCTTGTTGGCGAAATGCCAGTAGATGGCGCCGCGCGTTACGCCGGCCGCCTTGGCGACATCGTCGAGGGTCGCGTTGGAGACGCCTTTCTCATAGAAAACCCGCTCCGCCGCATGGAGGATGCTGTTGCGTGTTTCTTCCGCCTCGGCCTTGGTTCTGCGCATCGCCCCTCCTAAAAAGGGCTCGCCATCGGCGAGCCCTTATCATCATCATTCGCCCGGTGCTGCCACTGTCTCGGCTTTCTGCGTTGCCGGCTTTGCCTTCGTCCGCCCGAAGATCTTCATCACGAAGACGAAGAAGATCGGGACGAAGAAGATGGCCAGAACCGTCGCCGAAATCATGCCGCCCATGACGCCGGTGCCGATGGCGCGCTGGCTGCCCGAGCTAGCCCCGGTGGCGATCGCCAGCGGCAGAACGCCAAGCGTGAAGGCAAGCGAGGTCATCAGGATCGGCCGGAAGCGCAGGTGCGATGCCTCGATCGTTGCTTCCAGCAGCGATCTGCCGGCCTGTATCTGCTCCTTGGCGAACTCGATGATCAGGATCGCATTCTTCGCCGAAAGGCCGATGATCGCGATCAGGCCCACCTTGAAGTAGACGTCGTTCGACATGTCGCGCAGGGTGACGGCCAGAACCGCGCCGATGACGCCAAGCGGCACCACCATGATCACCGAGACGGGGATCGACCAGCTTTCGTAGAGCGCGGCCAGGCAGAGAAACACCAGGAGGCAGGACAGCGCGATCAGGATCGGCGCCTGAGAACCGGACTGGATCTCCTGCAGCGACTGGCCGGTCCATTCATAGCCGAAACCGGCCGGGAGCTGCTTGACGAGGTTCTGCATCTCGGCAATGGCGTCACCCGACGAATAGCCGGGCTTCGTATCGCCGCTGATGCGCACGGCCGGATAGCCGTTATAGCCCACGGTCTGCGTCGGCGCCTTCACCCATTCGACGGTTGCGAAGGAGGAGATCGGCACCATGCCGCCATTCGAGTTGCGAACATTGAGATTGAGCAGATCGGCCGTCTGCATGCGCTTGTTCTCGTCCGCCTGCACCGTCACGCGCTGCATGCGGCCGGCATTCGGGAAGTCGTTGACATAGGTCGAGCCGAGATTGGTGGAGATCGTCGCGTTGATATCGGCGAAGGTCACGCCGAAGGTGTTGGCCTTTTCGCGGTCGATGATCACGTTTGCCTGCGCTGCGTCCGGCATGCCCTCGAAACGCACTCCGGCGACGACCGGGCTCTGCGCCGCAAGACCAAGCAACTGATCGCGCGCCTGTGCAAGGGCCGCCTCTCCGAGACCGCCACGATCCTGCAGGCGGAAGGAGAAGCCACCCGTCGTGCCGAGCCCCTGGATCGGCGGCGGCGACAGCGCAAAGCTGATCGCATCCTTGATCTGGCTCATCGCCATGCTGGCGCGGCCGGCGATCGCCTGGGCCGCGTTTTCCGGACCGCGCTCCGCCCAGTCCTTGAGTGTCACGAAGGCAAGCGCCGCATTCTGGCCTGCGCCGAAGAACGAGAAGCCGTTGATCGCGACGATGCGATCGACGCCCTGTTCCTTGCTGAAGATATCCTCGGCTTGCTTGATTACCTCGTCGGTGCGATGTCCGGTCGCTTCGGACGGCAGCTGCATCATGACGATGACATAGCCCTGGTCCTCATCCGGCAGGAAGGAGGACGGCAATTTGAGGAACAGGTAGCCGAGCCCGGCCAGCACCGCCAGATAGATGATCATGAAGCGACCGGTTCGGCGGGTGAGCCATGACACGGAACTGCTGTAGCGATGGGACGTGCGCTCGAACAGCCTGTTGAACCAGCCAAAGAACCCAGTCTTCGCATGGTGATGCCCCTTCGGCACCTGCTTCAGGAAGCTGGCGCAAAGCGCCGGTGTCAGCGACAGGGCAAGCAGCGCCGAAAACAGGATCGACACCACCATTGTCAGCGAGAACTGACGATAGATCACACCGACAGCGCCGGGGAAGAAGGCCATCGGGATGAACACCGAAGCCAGAACCAGCGTGATGCCGATGACGGCGCCGGTGATCTGCTTCATCGCCTTGCGGGTCGCTTCGCGCGGCGACAACCCCTCTTCCGACATGATGCGCTCGACATTTTCAACGACGATGATCGCATCATCGACGAGAATACCGATCGCCAGCACCATTCCGAACATGGTGAGCACGTTGATCGAGAAGCCCATGAAATACATGACGGCACAGGTGCCGAGCAGGGCCACGGGAACGACGATCGTCGGTATGATCGTATAGCGGATGTTTTGCAGGAACAGGAACATCACCAGAAAGACGAGGCCGACTGCTTCAAGCAGGGTGTGCAGCACCTTCTCGATCGACACCTTGACGAAGGGCGAAGTGTCGTAGGGGATCGAGTATTCCAGCCCCTGCGGGAAATAGCCCGAAAGCTCGTCCATGCGCGCCTTGATCGCCGCCGACGTTGCCATGGCATTGCCGGTCGGCGAGAGCTGTACGCCAATGGCAGCAGAAGGCTTGCCGTTCAGACGGGTGGTGAAGGAATAGCTTTCCCCGCCGACCTCGATCCGCGCCACGTCGCGCAGGCGCACGGCCGATCCATCCGGATTGGCGCGAAGAACGATGGCGCCGAACTCCTCCGGCGACGACAACTGGCCCTTGATGATCACGGGCGCTGCGATCTGCTGGGTGATCGGGTTCGGCTGCGCGCCGATCGAACCGGCCGCGACCTGCGCGTTCTGTGCGCCGATCGCCGTCGTCACGTCTGCCGCCGTCAGGTTGAGGCCGAGCATCCTGTCGGGATCGAGCCAGACACGCATCGAGCGCTGGGTGGCAAACAGCTGGGCGCGGCCGACGCCGGGCACGCGCTGCACTTCGCTCAGAACGTTGCGGTTCAGGTAATCGCCAAGCCCGATGGCATCCATCGAGCCGTCGGTGGAGGTCAGAGCAATGATCAGAAGGAAGCCGGAACCAGCTTCATCCACCTGCACGCCCTGCTGCTTGACGCTGTCTGGCAGCCGCGCTTCGACGCGGCGGACACGGTTCTGCACATCGACCGCAGCCTGTGCCGGATCCGTGCCTGGCTCGAAGGTAACGTTGATTTCGCTCGATCCTTGATCGCTGGAGGTGGACTCGAAATAAAGAAGCCCGTCGACGCCGTTCAACTCATCCTCGATGAGACGCGTAACGCTTTGATACGTGTCCTGCGACGAGGCGCCGGGATAGGTTGCGGTGATCGAGATCTGCGGCGGCGCCACATCCGGATATTGCGAGATGGGAAGCTGCGGGATGGCGATGGCGCCGGCCACCATGATGAAGATCGCAACCACCCAGGCAAAAATGGGCCTGTCTATGAAGAAGCTTGGCATGGTCCCGCCCTCACTTCTGCTCGGTGGCGGGCTTTGCGCCGTCCGCCTGGGCGGACTGAGCCGCTCCCGCCTCACCGGCAGGCTTGCCGTTCGGGTCCCATTCGGCCGGAACGACCACCGCTCCGGGGCCGATCTTCTGGAAGCCCTCGACAATCACCTTTTCACCAGCCTTCAGGCCTTCCGTCACCATCCAGCGATTGCCGACGGTGCGCCCGAGCGCGATGCTGCGGAATTCCACCTTGTTCTCGCCGTTGACGATATAGACCTGCGACTGGCCGCTATTGCTGCGCTGGACAGCCTGTTGCGGGATGGCGATCGCGTTCTTTTCGACACCCTGCTGGATCTGTACGCGAACGTACATGCCGGGCAGCAGATCGTTGTGCGGATTGGGGAATTCGCCACGCAGCGTCACCTGCCCGGTCGTTTCATCGACGGCGGCCTCCGAGAAGAGCAGCTTGCCCTCCTGCTCGTAGAGCGTGCCGTCGTCGAGGATCAGCTTTACCGCCGCTTCATTTTTCGCCGTAATCAGCTGGCCGTCCTGCAGGGCCTTGCGCAGGCGGATCAGATCGGTCGCCGGCTGTGTGAAGTCGGCATAGACGGGATCCAGCTGCTGGATCGTTGCCAGGTTTTCGGTGCCGTTGGCGCTGACCAGCGCGCCTTCGGTGATCAAGGCGCGGCCGATGCGTCCGCTGATCGGCGCGGTGACGCTTGCATATTGGAGATTGAGCCTGGCGGTCGCGAGACCGGCTTCGGCAACTGCGACGTCAGCATCTGCCTGCGCCAGTTGCGCGATCGCATCGTCGTACTGCTGCAGCGCCGCCGCGCCGGATTTGCGCAGCTGGGTCTGCCGGTCAGCGGCCTGCCTGGCCTGAAGTTGCACGGCCCTGGCGCGTGCCAGGGTCGCCTCGGCGCTGTCGACCTGGACCTGGAAGGGGGCCGGGTCGATCTTGTAAAGTACCTCGCCTTCCCTGACCATCGAGCCCTGCTGGAACACGCGATCGACGATAATGCCGCTGACGCGCGGACGGACCTCGGCGATCCGGGTTGCGGCGATTCGGCCCGGAAGCTCGTTGGTGATCGGCAGTTCTTCGGTCTTCGTTGTCACGACCGCCACCTGGGAGGGGGGAAACGCCGGAGCAGCCTCCTCGTCCTGTTTCTGGCATCCGGCAAGCAAAGCAAGTGCTGCCACGGCCGCTGTCGAGATCAATCGATTCATCCGCATCGTCGGTTCCAAGCAAAAGTCCGGCGCGACCAGCTTCCCCGCAAGAGGGAAGCGGCAGCGGCCGGAAGTTTAAAAAATATCAATGAGACACGGCTCACCGGACACGTGCCGAGGCCATATCAACTATACAAACAAGTGTGTATGTTAGAATCAGAACGAGCGCAAGCCGATGATGCGACGCACAGATAAACGTGATCGAGCGATGGACTGGGTCACCGCTCGATCAAAATCGCTCTCTGGAGATCAGCGTTGAACGCGATCGTCGGCGCCAAACCGATGCATCAGCGCCTTGTCCGGCGTTGCGTAGACGACGTCATCGACATCGTAGCGGTGCTCGCCAAAGAGCCGCACCGTCAGGAGGCCGGTATCCTCGGTCTCCAGATAGAGGATGGTATCGGCGCCAAGGTGTTCGACATGGATGACCTTGCCTTTCCAGTCGCCGCCATTGCGCGACAGGGTGATATGTTCAGGCCTTATGCCGATGGTCTTTGCCTGGCTGTCGCCGAGCCTGCCCGCCTCGATGAAGTTCATCTGCGGCGATCCGATGAAACCGGCAACGAAGACGTTTGCCGGCTTGTTGTAGAGCTCCATCGGCGACCCGATCTGCTCGATCTGGCCCGCATTGAGCACGACGATCTTGTCGGCGAGCGTCATGGCTTCGACCTGGTCGTGCGTCACATAGATCATCGTCGCCTTAAGGCTGCGGTGAAGCCTGGCGATCTCGAGGCGCGTGTTGACGCGCAGCGCCGCATCGAGGTTCGACAGCGGCTCGTCGAACAGGAAGAGCTTCGGTTCGCGCACGATGGCGCGGCCGATGGCGACGCGCTGGCGCTGGCCACCGGACAATTCGGCCGGACGGCGGGCGAGATAGGGGTCCAGCGACAGCATCGTGGAGGCCTTGCCGACCTTGGCGTCGATCTCGGCCCTCGGGGCGCCCATCTGTTTCAGGCCAAGGCCCATGTTGTCCTTTACCGTCAGGTGCGGATAAAGCGCGTAGGACTGGAACACCATGGCGATGCCGCGTTTGGCGGGTGGCGTGGTGATGACTTCCTTTCCGTCGATCTGGACGCTGCCGGAGGTCGCATCCTCGAGACCGGCGATCACCCGCAGCAGCGTGGACTTGCCGCAGCCGGAGGGACCGACAAAAATGACGAACTCGCCGTCCTTCACCTCAAGATCGATGCCCTTCAGCACCTCATGGGTGCCGAACGCCTTGCGGATGGATTTCAGATTCAAAGATCCCACGTGAGGTGCCTCTTCCTTGTCGCATATGGTTTCGTTCCGCTGCCCGGCACCGGAACGAACATGCTTCGTTACAGCTTGACCGGACGGCCGGTGCGCACGCTTTCATCGGCCGCAAGGCAGATGCGCAGCGACTGGACGGCATCGTCCATGTGTCGTTCCAGATTGATGTTTTCGGTGATGGCCTTCAGCACATAGGCCTGCTCCAGATCGCAGAGTTCCTGGTGCCCGGGTTCTCCGTCCATCGTCAGGTCTTCGTCCTTGTGAAGAAATTTTCCGTCCGGCCCGGTCTCGGCCTTGTGGAGGCGAATGACCGCTGTCTTGGTATGAGTGTCGATGTCGTCGGACTTGGCGTTCGGGTCCATGACAATCGAGACCGAACCGTTCGGGGACATCACGTCCTTCACGAAGAAGGCGGTCTCCGAGATCATGGGCCCCCATCCCGCCTCGTACCAGCCGACCGAGCCATCCTCGTAGATCACCTGCAGGTGGCCGTAATTGTACATGTCAGCCGCGATCTCATTGGAGAGCCGCAGGCCCATGCCGCGCACCTCGACGGCCCTCGCATCGGTGATCTGGCACATGACGTCGATGTAGTGGACGCCGCAATCGACGATCGGCGGGGTCGTGTCCATCAGGGCCTTGTGGGTCGCCCAGGTCGGCCCGCTCGATTGCTGGTTGAGGTTCATGCGGAAGACATAGGGACCGCCCAGCTTACGGGCCTCGGCAATCAGCCGCACCCAGGAGGGGTGATGGCGCAGAATATAGCCGACGATGAGTTTCCTGCCGGCTGCCTTCGCCGCTGCCACCACCCGCTCGGCGTCGGCAACAGTCGTTGCCAGCGGCTTTTCAACAAAGACGTCGCAGCCGGCTTCGAACGCCATCACCGCATAGTCCGCGTGACTGTCGGAATAGGTGCAAATCGAGCAGAGATCGGGCTTCAGCTCTTTCAGTGCCGCTTCGAAGCTCGGATGGATCGTGTAACCCTGGAGTTCAGGCACCAGATCGACCTTCGAGCGGTTGACCAGGCCAACGATCTCAAAGCCGGGATTGTTGTGATAGGCGAGTGCATGGCTGCGGCCCATATTGCCGAGGCCGGCGACGAGGACGTGGATGGGGGCGCTCACTTCACTGCTCCTGCGGTGATGCCGCGGATCAGCTGCCGCGAGAAGATGACGTAGAGGACGAGAACCGGGAAGATCGCCAGCGACAGGGCGGCGAGAACCGCGTTCCAGTTGGTGACGAACTGGCCGATGAAGACTTGCGAGCCGAGCGTGACCGTCTTGGTGGCTTCGCCGGGAGCGAGGATCAGCGGGAACCAGAGATCGTTCCAGATCGGGATCATCGTGAAGACCGCGACCGTTGCCATGGCGGGCTTGACGAGTGGCAGCACCAGGCGGAAGAAGATCGCATATTCCGACAGGCCGTCGATGCGCCCGGCATTCTTGAGATCGTCCGAAACCGTGCGCATGAACTCCGACAGGATGAAGATGGCGAGCGGCAGACCTTGCGCCGTATAGACCAGGATCAGCGCCGTCAGCGTGTTCACCAGACCGGCGGCGACCATGCCCTGCAGGATAGCGACCGTGCCGAGGCGGATCGGGATCATGATGCCGATGGCCAGATAAAGCCCCATCATCGTATTGCCCTTAAAGCGATATTCCGACAGCGCAAAGGCAGCCATCGCGCCGAACAGCAGCACGAAGAAGATCGAGACGACGGTGACGATCAGGCTGTTCTGGAAATAGCCGACGAAATCACCCTGGCTCAGCACCGTCTCATAACCGATCAGGCTGAAGTTGCTTGCCGTCGGTGGTGTGAGCGGCGTGCGGAAGATGGCGTTCCTGTCCTTGAACGAGTTCAGGATGGTCAGCAGTACCGGAAACAAAGCGATTGCCGTATAACCGGCGAGCGCCAGATGCACGAAGCCTGAACGCAGGGGCGAGACGCGGGCTTTTGACATTGGTCTTCTCCCTTAGAACTGGTAGCGGCGGACGCGCCGCTGGATGCCGAAGAGGTAGAGCGACACGCCGGCAAGGATGATCAGGAACATCACCGTGGCGATGGTGGCGCCCATCGAGCGGTCGCCGAGCTGCAGTTGGAAGCCGAAGAAGGTGCGGTAGAGCAACGTGCCGAGAATGTCGGTCGATCCGTCCGGCCCGGCAAGCGCCCCCTGCACGGTGTATATCAGGTCGAAGGCATTGAAGTTGCCGACGAAGGTGAGGATCGACACCATGCCGATCGCCGGCAGCACCAGCGGGAGCTTGATCTTCCAGAACTGGCTCCAGCCGGTGACGCCGTCGCATTCTGCCGCCTCGATCACCTCGTCCGGGATGTTGAGCAGCGCCGCATAGATCAGCATCATCGGGATGCCGATATTCTGCCAGACGGAGATCAGCGATACCGCTATCAACGCCGAGCCGGGTTTGCCGAGCCAGGGCGCGAAAAAGGATTTCAGCCCGACCAGATCCATGAAGAACGGCGTGATGCCCCAGATCGGCGACAGGATCAGCTTCCAGATGAAGCCGACGATGACGAAGGACAACAGCGTCGGCAGGAAGATCGCGGTGCGATAGAAGGTTGCGAGCCTGAGCTTCGGGATCGACAGCATGGCGGCAAGCGCGATGCCAACCGGGTTCTGGACCAGCATGTGGATGGCAAAGAAGATGAAATTGTTCTTCAGTGCCCGCCAGAAATCCGCCGCCCAGCGCTCCTCGCCGAACAGCATCTGGAAATTGGCCAAGCCGACGAAGGTCGACTGGCCGTCGACGGTGTTGAACAGCGACAAGCGCAGCGTTTCCACCAGCGGCAGGATCATCACGGTCGAATAGATGATGAAGGCCGGCAGCAGGAAAACCAGGATATGCCAGCGCTTCGGCCGTGCCAGTGTTTGGATGCTGTCCTCAGACATTGTGGCGCTGCTCATGGCTCTGCCGCTCCGACCCGTTTTTCCTCGACAGCCGCGGTATGCGGCAAGGCGCTGCGCCGCCGGTCCCCGCCGCGCATGCCTGAACCAGCGGAAAGCCGCCGGTGGGATGTGGTTTCAGATTACACGATTTTGCGCTCAATGCGCCGGCGCCTGCATACCTCCCCCTTGAGGGGGGAGGTCGCGCGGAGCGCGCGGGTGGGGATGATCCATTGCTCGATGCAAGAGGTCGCCCCACCCCGGCACTGCGTGCCGACCCCCCTCAACGGGAGGGTGAGTTCCTTACTTCGCCGGCTTGTACCAGCTGTCGAGACCCTTCTGCAGTTTCTCGGCGGCAGCTTCCGGCGTCTCGGTGCCGTTGATGACGTTTGCCGATGCAACCCAGGTCTCGTTTTCAAGATTCGGCGTGCCGCGCGACAGGATCTGGTAGGTCGAGCGGATTGTCGGCTTGCACTTTTCACGCCAGGAAACGAATTCCTGGGCGAGCGGATCGTTCATCTTCACCGGCGTCGAATTCAGGCTGAAGAAGCCCGGCAGCGAATTGGCGTAGATATCGGCGAATTCCGGCGAGGCAACCCAGCTGAGGAACTTCTTGGCCTCTTCCGGATGCGCACTCTTGGCATTGAGGCCGACACCGATGTCGTTGTGGTCGGAAATGTAGCAAGTGTCGCCCGCAGACTTGACCGGCGGCGGGAAGGCGCCCATCTTGAACTGCGCCTGCGTGTTGAACAGGCCGATTTCCCACGAACCGGCCGGATAGATGGCGGCGCGACCGAGCGTGAAGAGATTCTGGCTGTCCGGATAGGTCTGGGCCTCGAAGCCGTCGCCGAGATAGTCCTTCCACTTGGCAAGAACCTTGAACGGCTCAACCCAGGGCGCGTCGGTGAGCTTCTGCTCGCCCTTGATCAGGGCAGCGCGGCCTTCTTCACCCTTCCAATAGGTCGGGCCGATATTCTGATAGCCCATGGTTGCGGCTTCCCAGAGATCCTTCGTGCCCATGGCCAGCGGGATATAGGTGCCGTCGGCCTTGATCTTGTCGAGGGCGGCAAAGAATTCGGCTTCCGTCGTCGGGACGGCGATACCGAGCGTGTCGAAGGCGTCCTTGTTGTAGATGAAGCCGTGGATGACCGAGGCCATCGGCACGCAGAAGGTGGTCTTGCCGTCGTCGGTCGTCCAGGCGGACTTGGCAACCGGTGTGAAGTTCTCCATGCCCGGGAGATCGTTCAGGCTCGCTAGGTGGCCCTTCTCAAACACTGCGAGCGAGGGGTCGAACGGACGGCAGGTAATGAGGTCGCCCGCCGAACCGGCGTCGAGCTTGGCGTTCAGGGCCGCGTTGTATTCAGTCGGCGCGGTCGGCGCGAACTTCACCTTGATGCCCGGATTTTTTGCTTCAAAAGCCGGGATCAGCTTTTCCTGCCAGATGGTCAGGTCGTCATTGCGCCAGCTTTCGATCGTCAGCGTGACGTCTTCTGCATTCGCCAGCCCGGCGGAGCCGAGGATGCTGGATGCCAGCAGCAAGCCTTTCAAAGTCGTGCGGGTCATTACGTTCTCCCTTTTATATGCGCCGGCATGGCGCGGTTTTGGAACCCTTGAAATCAATGTGCCGCGACGATTGACAAAGCGCGGCGCAAGTTTTGACCGGCCTCAGTAAGCGCGGCCTCTGCCGCCGCCACATCCCTTGCCCCAGCAGCAAGAAGGATGGCGATCTTTACCGAGCCCGATGACGTGGTGAGGTAGCGGCCCGCTTCCGGCGCGCCGATACCAGCGATATCGGAGACGATACGAACGGCGCGGCCGCGCAGCTTGGCATTGTCGGCTTTCAGATTGACCATGTGTCCATCGTAGACATGGCCGAGATGGATGCCGACAAGGGTCGAAAACATGTTGAAGGCGATCTTCTGTGCCGTGGCCGCCCCCATGCGGGTCGATCCGGAAATCACCTCGGGCGGTGTCTGCAACAGGACGGCGACGTCGGCACCTTCAAAGAGCGCCGCGCCCGGATTGTTCGCCATTGCGACGACACGCGCCCCGCGCTGCCGCGCTTCGTCGGCCGCAGCCAGTGCATAGGGCGTCGAACCGCTGGCGGACACGGCAATCAGGCAATCGCCGTGACCAATGCCGGCATCGCGCACATCCTTGCGCGCCAGATCCATGTCGTCTTCGTAACCGCCCGCGAGATCGGTCAGGCTCGCGGCACCGCCGGCCAGCAGGACAACGACCTTGTCGCTGGCGATTCCATAGGTCCCGGGCAATTCCAGCGCATCGGTCATGGCCATCAGACCCGAACTGCCGGCGCCGGCATAGGCAAGGCGGCCACCGCCGGAAAGCACGTCGGCGGCGATCTGCGCAGCAAGGGCAAGCGGCTCGATTGCGGCATCGACCGCCCTGGCCGCGGCCTGCTGGCCGGACGCAAGCACACGAAGCGCCAGGGCCGGATGCATCACATCCAATCCCACCGATTTGTCATGACGCTCTTCGGTCTTCACTAACGGCATGCGCTCAATCTCCCTCTTCACAAATTAATGCCAAAAAAATACCAATTGTCTAGGGAAAATTAACGTTCGGGTGAAGAAAATTTTCGACGCGTGAAATAACATCATTGTTTCAATGACTTGAATGATAATTCCAATTAAAGACCAAATCCCCCTTGGTTAATGGTATTTTTTTGGTATCCTTCTTCTTGGAGGTATCCATGCCACACTACATTCTTGGAATCGACGGCGGGGGCACGAGCTGCCGCGCGGCCGTAGCGGACGCCAAAGGGCGCATCCTCGGGCGCGGCAAGAGCGGCGCTGCCAACATTCTGACCGATCCCGACAATGCCCTGATCCATATTGTCGGCGCAGCCACGGCCGCGTTCGAGGAGGCGAACATCGCACCCTCGGAGATCGGCTCAGCCTCTGCACTCCTCGGGCTTGCCGGCAGTAATGTCGGCGACGCCGTGCACTATGTGCAGGGGCGACTGCCGTTTGCGAAGGCCGATATCGAATCCGACGGGCTGATCGCGCTCCAGGGCGCGCTCGGCGACAGCGACGGCGCCGTCGCCATCCTCGGCACAGGCTCGATCTATATCGCCCGGCAGGGAAGCGACGTCCGCTATATCGGCGGATGGGGTTTCCAGATCGGCGATCTCGGCAGCGGCGCGCGTCTGGGCCATGCCCTGCTGCAGGAAAGCCTGCTGGCTTTCGACCATATCCACCCTTCCTCGCCCCTGACCGATGCCGTGATGGCGGAATTCAACTCCGATCCGCGCGACGTGGTGGAGTTCGCGCGTGTTGCACGGCCGGGCGAATTCGGGCGTTTTGCGCCAAAGGTCTTCGCGTTCGCGGAACACAACGACCCGGTGGCGATCACGCTGCTGCGGGCATCGGCGCAAACGATCGACGAGGCGCTCGACGTGGTTGTGGCGCGCGGCAGCCGCAGGCTCTGCCTGCTCGGCGGACTGGCACCGCTTTATCGCCCCTGGCTGGCGAAGCGGCACCAGCCCCTGTTCGTGGAGCCGGAAGCCGACGCGCTCACCGGCTCGGTGGCGCTCGCCGCCAAGCGTTTTGCGGCTGATGCGAGGGAAAGGGCATGACCGAGCATCTCGAGGCAATACTGCCGCTGGACGGCCTGCAGGGCGGAGGCTCCGGCCCGTTGTATCTGAAACTGCGGCAATCGCTTGAAGAGGCGATCCTATCGGGCAAGCTCAATCACGGTGACGCACTGCCGCCGGAACGCGACCTGGCCGACTATGCCAATATCAGCCGGGTGACGGTGCGCAAGGCGGTCGACGATCTGGTCAAGGACGGGTTGCTGGTGCGCCGGCACGGTTCGGGTACATTCGTGGTCAAGCCGGTGAACCGTGTGCAGCAGTCGCTCTCACGGCTGACCTCCTTTACCGAGGACATGGCCCGACGCGGGCTGACAACGACGGCGCAGTGGATCGAGCGCGGGCTGTTTCACCCGTCGCCCGATGAAATGATGGTGCTCGGCCTTGCCGCCGATTCGCTCGTCGCGCGTCTCGGCCGCCTGCGCATCGCCGACGACATGCCGCTCGCCATCGAGCGGGCGAGCATTTCCGCCGAATTCCTCCCCGACCCAATCCGGATCGGGGCATCGCTCTATGCCGAGCTTGACAAGACCAAGTCGCGGCCGGTGCGCGCGGTGCAGCGGATTTCCGCCTGCAGCCTGAAGGATCCGGACGCGGCAATGCTCGGCGTACCGGTTGGATCGGCGAGCCTGTCGATCGAGCGTATTTCCTATCTCGCCTCCGGCCGCGTCGTGGAGTTCACCCGCTCGCTCTACCGGGGCGACGCCTACGACTTCGTGGCGGAACTGACCCTGCCGGAATCGTAACGACGGCCAAAGAAGAAAGACACGACCATGCAGACCAACATGCGGCGCGAAATCGACGAGATTCCCGAAGCGGCGGCCCGCCTTCTGGACCAGTCCGGAGGCGCGATCAAACAGGCCGGCGCGGCGTTGCGCGACAAGGATCCGGCCTTCCTCGTCACCATTGCCCGCGGCTCTTCCGACCATGCCGCTCTGTTCCTGAAATATGCGATCGAGCTTTTGACCGGCCGCCCCGTAGCCTCCCTTGGGCCCTCGCTCGCATCAATCTACGGCGCGAAGATGCAGCTGTCCGGCGCCGCTTCGATAGCGATTTCGCAATCCGGGAAGAGCCCGGACATCGTCGCGATGGCTGACGCCGCCACCAGGGCCGGCGCGGTGACGATTGCGCTTACCAACACCCTGCCCTCGCCGATCTCGCAAGCCAGCACCCATCCGCTCGATATCCTCGCCGGCCCGGAAATCGCCGTGGCCGCGACCAAATCCTACGTCAACTCGATTGTCGCCGGGCTTGCCGTCCTCGGCGAATGGACCGGCGACCAGGCCCTTCAGCGCGCTGTCGCCGATCTACCGGCACAATTTGCCAAGGCCGTGAAGCTTGACTGGCAGCTACTGGCCGATGAACTGGGCGACGCGGAGTCGCTATTCGTGCTCGGCCGCGGGCCTGGCCTTGCGATTGCCAGCGAGGCGGCGCTGAAATTCAAGGAAACCTCCGGCATGCATGCCGAAGCCTACTCGGCGGCGGAAGTGCTGCACGGGCCGGTGGCACTGGTCGGGAAGCGTTTTCCGGTCATCGGCCTTGCCGCGCGCGACGCCGCGGAAGGCTCGGTCACCGACATTCTCGATGGTCTGAGCGTGAAGGGCGCGCTTGCCTTCGTCACGTCCTCCAACGCCAAGGCAGCGAAGATGCTGCCCTTCGTCGAGACCGGCCATCCGATCACCGACGCGCTGATGCTGATCCTCCCCTTCTACGGTTTCGTCGAATCCTGGTCGCGATCGCGCGGCCTCAACCCTGACGCGCCCGTCGCCCTCAAGAAGGTAACGGAGACACGATGAGCGCACAGAAAGCAATCACCGGGGCCCGGATTTTCGACGGCCTTCTGTGGCACGACGGTCAGTCGCTGCTGCTGGACGGCGGGACCGTGACCGGTATTTTGCCGGAGAGCGACCTGCCTGCCGGCACGGAAACGACCGCTGCCCAGGGGCAACTGCTGGTCCCCGGATTCATCGACCTGCAGGTCAATGGCGGCGGCGGCGTGATGCTGAACGATCGCCAGGACGTCGATGCCATCCGCACCATCTGCGCCGCCCACGCGCAATTCGGCACGACTGCGCTTTTGCCGACACTGATCACCGATACGTTCGGGGTCCGCGCACGCACGATCGAAGGCGGACGGCAGGCAAAAGCTGAAGCGGTACCCGGTTTCCTCGGGCTTCATCTGGAGGGACCGCATCTTTCCGTTGCCCGCAAGGGCGCCCATGACCCGGCTCTCATCCGTCCGATGGAGCAGGCGGATCTCGATGCCATGCTCGCCTGCGCCGGCGCTTTCGACGCGATGATGGTGACCGTGGCGCCGGAAAATACAACGGCGGCCCAGGTGAAGGCACTGGCGGAAGCCGGCATCATTGTCAGCCTTGGCCATACGGACGCGGGCTATAGGACCGTGGTGGACTACGCCGCCGCCGGCGCGCGCACCGTCACCCATCTGTTCAACGCCATGAGTCCGCTCGGCCACCGCGAGCCCGGCGTCGTCGGCGGCGCCCTCGACACCGGCAGTCTCCATGCCGGGATCATCGCCGATGGTTTTCATGTCGATCCGGTGTCGATGGGCGTGGCGCTGCGCGCCAAGACCGGGCCGGGGCGGATTTTCATCGTCACCGACGCCATGTCGACAATCGGCTCCGACCAGACCAGTTTCCTGCTCAACGGCCGCGAGATCTTTCGCAAGGATGGGCGCCTGACGCTGGCCGACGGGACGCTTGCCGGCGCGGATATCGATATGCTGTCGTCGCTGCGCTTTGCCCATGAAAAGCTGAACCTGCCGCTCGACGAAGCGATCCGCATGGCATCTGCCTATCCCGCTGATGCCGTGGGCATTGCCGCGCGCAAGGGCCGGCTGATGCCCGGCCTCGACGCCGACTTCGTTGTGCTGACGGAGGGGCTGGACATGGTTTCCACCTGGATCGGCGGCAAACCCGTTTTCAAGGCATAAGTCGGGCGGTTGTCAGGGCGTGGCGGTCAGCCGCGCCTTGAGCTTGCGCACGATACCTGCATCCGTCCGCTTGGCGCTCGGCGCGACAAAACCGAGCGATACCAGCCGCGGATCATGAGCCGGCTGATCGACCGAGCAGGACGAGTGAACCTCACCAACTGCAAGCCGTGACAGCAGTGCGTCGATCGTATCCAAGGTCACGCCCGACCCCGGCATGATGGATATGCGCCCATCGGCTGCCGTAATGATCGATTCCAGGGCGTCGACACCCTCCGATGCCTTTTTCGCTCCGCCCGACGTGAGGATTCGCTCGAAGCCGAGATCGACCGCGATTTCCACCGCCTCGCCAAAGTCCGGCACCAGATCGAAGGCGCGGTGCAGCGTCAGGCCCAGCCCGACAGCATGCTCAACCAAGAGCCGCAATGTGGCCACATCCAAACCACCTTCTCGACCGCTTACCCCCAGGACAACGCCGGCAAGACCTGCGGCGCGCACTGCATCGATCTCCGCGCGCATGACGCTGATATCGTCGGCATGGAAGACGAAATCGCCGGGACGCGGCCGGATCATCGCATAGACCGGAATTTCGAGTTTGGCTGCGATGCTCATCAAACCCGGCGAGGGCGTCAGGCCACCGACCGACAGCGCCGAGCACAGTTCAATGCGATCGGCGCCACCTTCGACAGCTGCCGCGAGGCCTGCCGCATCCTCCACGCAGACTTCCAGAAGAATGTCCGTCATTGTGCTTCTCCGCCGAGGCCAAGGATGGCGGCACCAATCAGACCCGGCTCGATGCGGCATTCACCCGGCACGACCAGAGGCCGATCGAATTTCCGCAGGATGCGCGAGCGCACGGTCCTGTCAATCGCCGCAATGAGCGGAGCCACGTTTGAAAGGCCGCCGCCAACCGGAACGATCGTCGCGCCGGTAATGTTGACCGTCAGTGCCAGCGGCGAACTGACGAGATCGACCAGCACATCGATGGTCCGGGCAGCGTCGGCATCGCCCTGCTGCCAGAGCGTCGTTACCTCCTCGCTCGTCAGCGTCCTGTCATGCAGCGTCTGGTGCAGGCGCTCCATGCCGCGGGCGCCACCGATCGTATCGACGCAGCCGCGCTGGCCGCAACCGCAATCGAAGGCGGGAATGGCAATCGGCGGCGTGCCGGCCATCGAGGCGACCGCCGGGCCGTGGCCCCATTCGCCGGCAAATCCACCGTCCTCATTGATCAACCTGCCATCCACCACAAGACCGCCACCCACTCCAGTGCCGAGGATGACGCCGAGCACGATCCGGTGGCCGAGGCCGGCACCCGCACCGGCCTCCGCCAGCGCGAAACAATCGGCATCATTGGCGACGAGCACGGGCATGTCTAGGAACGCGGACAGGTCGGCAGAAAGCGTGCGGCCGTCGATGCAGGGAATATTGGCGCATTTGATCGCCTTGGTTTCCGGATCGACGACGCCGGTGATCGATATGGCGATGCGGTCGGGCTTGTCGCCCGCCTCGCCGATGACATCGCCAATCGTCGAGGCAAACGCGTCGAAATCATCAAGCGGCGTCGCGCGGCGGCCGAGCGGTACTATTCGTTCCGCCGAATGTGCAACTGCACCTTTGATGGCCGAACCGCCGATGTCGAAGCAGACGATCATGCGTCACCGCGGATGACAGCTTCGGCCGAAAGCGCCGCAGCCAGAAGCTGTTCGTCCTCGTTCCGCTGGCCGGAAAGCAGGAAGCCGACCGGCATGCCGGCATCGCCCGTGCCGCAGGGAACGGAGACGCCGCAGCCATCGAGAAAATTGCCGATCGAGGTGTTGCGCAGCGTTTTGCCGTTGACCTTGAAAAACAGGTCGTCATCGGCAAGCAGCGGCGCGATCGGCTGTGCCACATGCGGCAGGGTCGGATGCGCCATCAGTTCGCCGGCTTCGAGATTGTCGGCCAGGGCCGCGATCAACCTTTGGCGGGCGTCGAGGATCGCGACGTAGTCCGTCATGCTGATCCTTTCGCCGAGCCGGGTGCGCGCGACCACGCGCTGGTCCATCCGTTCGGCATCGGCGCCCTGCAGGCGCTCCCTGTGAAGCGCATAGGCCTCGGCCGTCACCAGGGCGCCATGACGCGCCATCAGCGCAAAGATCTCGGCAAAGATCGGGAAGGCGCGCCGTGTGATCCATGCTCCCGCCCTTTCAAGACGGGAAATCGCCGCTTCGAATGCGGTGACCACGCCTGGTTCGGCATCATCGAAAACGACGGTTTCGGGAATGACCAGCTTCAGGTCGCTGACGTCGGTGCGGCCAATGTCGGGCGCCGCACGGCCGCGCATCGCCGCGTCCACCCATACGACGTCCTGCACCGTGCGGCAGAGCGGCCCAAGCGAATCGAGGCTCTTAGCCAGAGGATAGACGCCCTGCATCGAATAGCGGCCGCGCGTTGCCTTGTAGCCAACGATGCCGTTCAGGGCTGCGGGAATACGGATGGAACCACCGGTATCCGTACCGATCGCAACAGGCACCAGACCCGCAGCCACCGCCACCCCGGAACCCGCGGACGAGCCGCCCGGAATGCGCGGCACGTCGCCGGAGGCGGCATTGTGGGGAGTGCCGTAGTGCGGATTGATGCCGAGACCTGAAAAGGCGAACTCGCTCAGATTGGTGCGTCCGACACTGACCATGCCGGCCTCGGTGAGCGCCTTGACGACAGCGGCATCATCCTCTGCCGGAGGGCTGTCGGCCAGCACGGCGGAACCGGCCGTCGTCACCGCGCCCTTCGTGTCGAACAGGTCCTTCCAGGCGACAGGAATGCCATCGAGAAGACCGCGCGACCGGCCCGAACGAATGCGTTCTCCCGAAGCCTTCGCCTCCGCCAGCGCCCGCTCTTCCAGCAAAGCGGTGAAAATCGCCTGATCCTGATAGCCGGCTATTCTTTCCAGCGTCACCTTTGCCAGTTGCACCGGATCGAGGTTACCCGCCTGCAGCAGGACGGAAAGGCCCGCGACCGATATGTTTCCGTCCAATCCATCCATCGTCATATCTCCGCAATTGCTTCATGCAGCATCATATCGGTGTGACCAGTTGAATGGCAGCGCATTCCGCTTCGTTCACACATGATTTTCGCCGTGACCTTGCCCGGTGGTGTGAGCCCTCCTACATGCCCAAGGCGGCGAAGAAGCCGTATGACCACGGAGACGATAGATGATATTCGACGCGGCGCGGCTTTCCTTTGCCAATCTCTTTGCGCCGGAAACGCGTTCGGTTTTCTGGAAGGTCCTGGGCCTGACGCTGCTGGCGCTTGTCGGATTGTGGCTGGCGTTGCGCGAACTCTTCATCTACCTCGCCCTGCCATGGCTCGACGGACTTATCCCCGGCACAGCCGCTTGGGAAGGGTGGCTCGCCTTCGTCATCGGCATATTCGCAAGCCTCGGCATCGCGCTGGCTCTGGCGCTGCTTCTGGCGCCGGTCACGGCGCTGATCGCCGGCTTCTTTCTCGACGACGTGGCGGAGGTTGTCGAGAAGCGTGACTATGCACAGGAACCGGCGGGCCGTCCGCTGCCGCTGCGCGAAGCGATTGCGGGAACCATCAACTTCCTTGGCGTCATCATCGCCGGCAATATCGTCGCCCTGTTCCTGCTGCTGATCCCCGGCATCAACCTGATCGCGTTCTTCTTGGTCAACGGCTATCTGCTCGGCCGGGAATTCTTCGAATTCGCGGCCATGCGCCACCGCCCGCCCGCCGAGGCCCGGCTGTTTCGCGCCAAGCATGCAGGCACTGTCTTTATGGCAGGCCTCATTCTCGCAGCCTTCCTGGCCGTGCCCCTTCTCAATCTGCTGACGCCTCTCTTTGCGGCCGGGATGATGGTGCATCTTCACAAGAAGCTGTCGCAGCGCGATCCGGCCTTTCGCCAGCAACTGAGCCAGGGCGCAACGCTCTAGTTTTTACAATTCGTCTATATTGACTAATTGTAAAACTCGGTGGATAAGACTGCATGTCTCATCCATTGACGCCTTTCATCCCGGTCTGCGACGCGATCGCCACGCTGTTCTCGCCACATGTGGAAGCCGTTCTGCACGATCTCGACAGCGGACTGATTTTCCATATCGCCAACGCCTTCTCGAAGCGGAGGGCGGGGGACAGCTCGCTCAACGAGGCTGACCTGACATCCTCGCTCGAGGGCGATGTGATCGGACCCTATGGCAAATCCAATTGGGATGGCCGCCGGTTGAAGGCGATCACGGCCGTGCTGCGCGATGCCGAGCAAAGGCCGATCGGGCTGCTCTGCATCAACCATGACATCGAGGCCTTCGCGGGCGCCTTCGACCAGTTGAAATCGATGGTCGACATCGCCGCCCCCATGCCGAAGACCTCGGCACTGATGGCGGAGGACTGGCGCGAGGCGGTCAATTCGGTGATCGGCGACTTCCTTGGCACACGCAGGGCGGCGCTTGCCGGTCTCACGAGCGCTGACATGGATGAGCTGATCGGCATGCTGGACGCCCGCGGTGTCTTTGCCATCCGCAGGGCCGTTCCCTATGTCGCCGAGATCCTGAAGCTGTCGCGGGCGACGATCTACAATCGCCTCGGCGTCATCCGCCGGAAACAGGAAACCGCCAATCGGGGAGAACCGTGGTGATAAAGCCGATGCGTGACTTTGCGCTGGAAACCTACATGTCCAGGTGGGAGTTCGTCGCAAAATACAATATGACCGCCTCCGACGCGGAAAGCATGCGGCTGCCGGAATTGCTTGCCATGGCAAGCGACGAGGATCGGGCCGATTTCGAAAACCTGAGCCTCGGCTATACCGAAACCTTTGGCGCACCCGCACTCCGCCAGCAAATCGCCGTCACCTATGATACGGTCGGCCCTGAAAACCTGATTTGCTTTGCCGGCGCCGAGGAAGGGATCTACGTGGCGATGAAGGTGCTGCTCACCGCGGACGACCACGCTATCGTCATCACGCCGAACTATCAGGCGGCAGAAACCATCCCGCTCAGCATCTGCGCCGTGACCGGCGTGGCGCTCGACATAAGCAATGATTGGGAACTCGACGTCGGCCTTGTCGAAAGAGCACTGCGGCCGAACACCAAACTTATCTCGATCAACTTCCCCAATAACCCGACCGGCAAGATTCTTCCACGCGCGACATTCGATGCACTCATCGGCCTCTGCCGCAAACATGGCATCTGGCTGTTCAGCGACGAGGTCTACCGGCTGATCGAGAAGGACGAAACGCTTCGCCTGCCCCAGGCGGTCGACGTCTACGAGCGCGGCATTTCCCTTAACGTCATGTCGAAAGCCTATGGCCTGCCGGGGCTGCGCATCGGCTGGCTGGCATCCAGGGATCGCGACTTCCTGGTGCGCTGCGAGCGCTACAAGCATTTCCTCTCCATTTGCAATTCCGCGCCATCGGAAATCCTGGCGCGGATCGCGCTGAAAAGCCGCGACCGGATTCTGGCGCGAACGCGGGCGATCGTTCGCAATAACCTCGGTGTGCTGAACGACTTCTTCGCGGAGTTCCCGCACCTGTTCGACTGGCGCGAGCCCGATGGCGGCTGTGTCGCCTTCATCCGCTACAGGGGCGCGGATGGCGTCGAGGAATTCACCAGGCGGGTGGTCGAGGAAGCGGGCGTGTTCTTCCTGCCGTCGAGCGTCTATCGCTCGGACCTGACGCCCGTTCCGGAAAACTGCCTGCGCATCGGCTTCGGCCGCCAGCATGTCCCGGAAGGACTTACCGCCTTGCGCAACTGGCTGCGGCGAACCAACGTCTGAGCACAAGCCGGTTAAATATCAGCCTCGCGCAACCGGTATCCGACGCCGGTCTCGGTGGTAATGTATTGCGGCTGGTCGGGCTCACTTCGATCTTCTGGCGAAGCTGGCGGACATAGACGCGCAGCCGAGGCCCCACGCTCACTATGCCGCCGAACCGCATAAGCGTTCGAGACGCATGACCGGGGAGAGAAATAAAAATCATAGGAATTTAGGAGCGTTGAGGACGTGACGGAGCTTGCCGATGAACGCTTCGCGCCGGCGGCGCCTTGCCCGGCGGCAGCAAGACAGGCCTGGCTTTGATTGTCGTTTGAATAGATCGCAGCTCGTGTGCGTCTTCCAGAGGTTGCAGCCGAGCTGTTTCATGTATCGACAGGCATACACACGGATGTTGTTTTGTGTTTCTTCATTCCTACACCGCTCCTGCAAAGCAATGTTGGCGCGCCCCTCCGGCTTGACTTTTGGGGTGGTCAAATCCAGTGATCATCTGTGCATTTTTTGGGGAACTGCATGAAATACGCATCCGTGGGGGTCGTGTATGCGTTTGGAATGCTCTGTCTCGCTGCGCCCGCAGCATTGGCAGACCCTTTGCCGCGTCCGCTTCCCGCCGCCGGATCGGTCATTGCCCGCAAATCCGGCGAGGAGGTACGTTTCGTCGATGTCTCCAGCTGGCGCTATGTCGACCTCAAGCAGGATCTTTTGACCGGCGACGTGCTGCGCACCAATGCCACCGGCCAGCTGGCCGTCCTGTTTTCCGACCGCACCCAGGTCCGTCTCGGGCGCAACACGTCCCTTCTCGTCAAGCAGATGGGCGGCACGGGCGATACCGGGCTCGAGCTGCAGTCCGGCACGATCTGGGCCCGCGCCGAACGCGGGGGGCAGGGCGTATCCATCGACACCCCTGCCGCGACAGCCGCCATTCGCGGCACCGACTGGACGATGAGCGTCGGCGCCGACGGCAAGACCTCGCTGATCGTGCTCGAAGGGCTGGTCGAACTGTCAAATGCGCAGGGTTCAGTGACGGTCAGCCAAGGGGAAGGCGCTGTCGCGGCGATTGGTCAGGCGCCCTCGAAGATCATCATCGCCAAGCCGAAGGACCGCGAGCAGATGCTGTTCAGCCTGCAGCTGCGGGCCGCCTTCCAGTGGATGCCGGCAACGCCACTGATTGTGCCGCAAATGCGCTCCGAGCGACGCCGTATCGAAATGGAGGAAGCCGGCGCGCGTTCGGCGGCGGATTGGCTGACCCTGTCGGAAATCTATCTCGCGCTCGATGGAAAACAGAAGGCAAATGCTGCGCTAGCAGAGGCACGCGCGAGAGGCCTGCACGGCGCTGAGGTTGCGCGCGCGGATCTTATCGATGCGCTGATCGCCGGCTCCGAGAACCGCTATCAGGATGCGGCGAGGCTGTTCGAAAAAGCCCGGCCAAGGCTTGATGCCAAGCGCCGCGCGATTGCTGCCTATGGCGGCTACTTCGCCCGGTCTCTTGCCGACCCCAACCACATCGAAGAACCGCCCAAGGTCGGCAGCAGCGGTTATGCCGCCATGGCAAAGGCCTGGACCGCCGGCTTCCGCGAGGACCTCCCGGCAGCGATCGCGGTCATCAAGGAGGGCGAGCGCAATACACCCAATGATCCGACGCTGCCCGCCATACGCGCCCAACTCGGCATTCTGCTCGCCGATGAAAAGGAGACTGTCGATGGCTTCGAACGCGCCCTGGCAATCGACCCGGACGATCCCACAGGGCTGGAGGCGCGGGCGAACTACAAACTCTACATCTTGCATGACCGCCAGGGCGCGCTTGACGATCTGAACCGCGCCCTCAAAACCGCACCGGGCTCCAGCACCATCTGGAACACGATTGGCATTGCTCAATCCGACTGGGATGCCAACCGGGAAGCCGAAGCCGCCTTCAAGAAGGCGATCGAGCTCGACCCACTCGATCCCGTCGGCCACGCCAATCTTGCGTTTCTCTATCTCGATGAGATGCGTGTGGCGGAAGCCAAGCGCGAGATCGACGAAGCGCTAAAGGTCGATCCGTCCTTCGATATCGCGCTGGTGGCGCGCGGTCGCTACCACCTGCAGACCGGCGAGATGGACAAGGCCGTGGAAGACCTGTTGGCCGGATCGACCGCCAATCCAGGCTATTCCCAGGCGCAATTGCTGCTGGCCGCCGCCCACTACGAGAAGGGCGATCGCGTGCCGGCGGCCCAGGCCCTCGACAATGCCGAGCGGCTCGATCCCGAAGATCCCATTGTCCCGGTCGTTCGCACCACGATCGCCATCGATGAATATGACTCCGATGCCGCGATCCGAAATGCGCAGGAGATCATGCGGCGCACGCGTGCTCGGGGCGGCGACTACGCACCGCTCGGGGCCAACCAGGAAGCCGGTTCGACGCTCAACGACGCCTTCCGCCTACAGGGGCTCGATGCATGGGGGCAATACTATGGCGACGTGGTGTTCGATCCCTTTACCGGTTCGAGCTATATCGACCAGGCGGTGCGCGGCAGCGTCAATCCGTTTACCAGCGAATACAGCTATGACGGCAAGATCATCGAAAACAGCTTCAATGACACGTCGTTCTCGTCCTACATTCAGGGGCTGCTGATTGAGCCTCATATGCTCGTCAGTCGCGACCGCACCGCCAATCTCGTCCAGAGGCCGTTCGTGGAAGCATCCCTCGGCGGCGGCCTGATTTCAGGCGACGGAGAACTCGGATATGTCGGCGAGGCGGAGCTTCGCAGTTTCAGCAATTCACCCTTTCCCATCAGCGTCTACGGCACTCTGCAGTGGGAAACGATCCCGCAAGGTCGACCGCTGGATGGCATTGTCGGCAACTTTGCAACGGAGACGGAGCTTCTTGCCGGGAATGGCTATCTGACGGCAACGCCGACCCCTGACGACCGGTTCGTTTTCTACACGAATTACGCGAATACAGATCTTTCTCTTGATTCCAGCTTTGAAGTGTTGCCGCCGGCGCCGGACGGGCGTGTCTTGGACGTGTCGGCCACGACGTTCAACGCGGGGGCTGGATGGAGCCACACCATTGCTCACCGGAATGTCGTCAATGCGGGGCTGTTCTATTCGTCCACCAAGGCCCAAACTCAGGACGACGGTATAAGGTTTGGAATTCCGTCCTCGGAAGAAGTCAGCGACGGCGAGACAACAAGCGTCGTTGCTGCCGTTGGTCACATTTATGGCGAAGGCGACCTGACCTTCCGATATGGTCTGGAAGGCGGCGCGCTGAAACAGACAGCGCATTTCACCAGCATAACGATCGCGCCTCCCGTTTCATTTGTTGATGTTTCGTCCAGCGAGACCTCGCCCCTCGGGAGGATCTATGCTTCGACGCTTGCCGAGATAACGCCCTCCCTGAAAGCTGAGGCGTCCCTCTTCGCTACCTATCTGGAAAGCGGAGGCGCCAGCATCGAACGGCTTGAGCCCCGTGTCGGCCTTGCCTGGAGCCCCTTCGAGGGGCAATGGCTGAGGGCCGCCTATTTGCGCGAAGGCGCCGCATCGGACACCCCGACGCTCGCCCCGATCGGCGTGCTCGGCATCCAGTCAAACCAGCTCGGTCTCGCGCTAGACGGCGATGTCGACACCTTCGCGTTTCGCTGGGACGCCGAATGGACCGATCGCTTTTTCACCTCGGTCGATGTCCAGCACCAGGAGTTCGATTCCATAACGGCCACGTTGCCCTACACCGTTGATACGATCGCAATGGATGAGGGGCGGCTGGACAGGGCAAGCCTGACGGCAAACTTCTGGCTTGGGCACGGCTTCGGGCTTTCGGCCACCATCGCCGCCAACGATTCCAGTGGCCGCGGCGCCGCGGTCGGAGACACGTTCGATAGTGCCTTGCCATTCGTTCCCGATACGGCGGGCCGCATTGCCCTGACATGGGTCAACACCAACAATATCCGCGCCACGCTTGCCGCGAATTATACCGGCGACCGCCTGGACAGTTCGGGGATCCGTCTTGAAGACTACTGGACGCTTGACGCCGGGGTGAAATGGGAGTCCTTCGACAAGCGCGTCGAGGTCGATCTCGCCGCATTCAACCTGCTGGATGAGGACTTTGAGCTCCAGTCCGGCGTGCCCGGTTGGGGGCCGACCTTCAAGGGAACGGTGAAAGTGCGCTTCTGATGACGATACTCAAAGCGCATCGCCGGGATACGGGCGGCCCTTCAACCGAGCCAGCCGCCGGGCGCATCCGACGCAGGCGCAACCGGCTCGGCCTGCTCGCCGCCCTCACGGTCATCGTCCTTTCCCTCGCCTCGCTGACCTCGCCCTTCTCGCTCGTCGACCTGCGCAGCTTCGACTATCTCTCGACCTTCGCACCGCCACCGCTGCCGACGGACGGGCCGGTGATCGTGGCGATCGACGAGCCCTCCATGGCGGAGATCGGCAGCCAGTGGCCTTGGCCGCGCGCGCTGCATGCACGGCTGATCGAAGCACTGCGCGGGGCCGGCGCGAAAGCCATCGGCGTCGACATCATCTTTGCCGAACCTTCGGTGGCGCCGGAAAACGACGCCGCCCTTGCTGCGGCGGTGGGCCAGGATGTGGTGCTGGCGGGCGACGAGACGCTGATCGAGACGCCGCAGGCCGATCAATTCGTGCGGACGGAACCGCTGGCCCAGCTTATCGACCGCGGCGCCAAAACCGGGATCGCATCGGTGCAGTTGAGTGGCGACGGTACGCTTCGGAAGGTGCCCGCCTATCCGGACGGCTTTGCCGCACAACTGGCGCAGACCGCCGGACGGCAGACAAAGGCGCGGTCCGGCCCCGCACTGCTCCAGATGTTCGGGCCGGCGCGAACCTATCCGACCGTGTCCTATTACCAGGCGCTCGAGCCCGGCCAGTTCCTGCCGGAGGGCTTCTTTCGAAACCGCGTCGTCATCGTCGGGCTCAGCCTGCAGAACGCACCGACGCTTCAAGCCGGCGGCGCGGATGCGTTTGCGACGCCGTTCACCGTGCATACCGGCCAACTGATCTCCGGCGCCGAAATCCAGGCGACGATCTTCGACAACATAACCAGCGGCCTGTTCATCGAAACGGCCGGGCGAGCGATCGCTATCGCCGCGATTGCCTTTGGTGCCTTGCTGGCGGTCGGCATTGTCTTTCGTTCGACGGGTTGGCCAACGGCGGCCGTCAGCGTCCTGGTGCTGCTCCTTTTTGCGGCCGCGAGCTATGCGCTGCTGCGGCTCGGCCACGTGTTCGTTTCTCCGGTTGGCCCGGTTTTGTCCTATATCTGCGTCGTTGCGGGTCAGACCGGGCTTGATTATGCTGCCGAGCGGCGCAGTCGCCGGGAGATCACGCGCGCCTTTTCGCGCTACCTCTCTCCGGCGCTGGTCGAGCGCCTCGCCAACGATCCCTCGCAATTGAAACTTGGCGGCGAGCGACGGACGCTGACCATTCTTTTCTGCGACGTGCGCGGCTTCACCACGATTTCCGAAACCTTGAAAGACGATCCCGAGCAACTCACGACCCTGATCAACCGGCTGCTCACCCCGCTGTCGGAGATCGTCCTTAAGAGCGGCGGCACGATCGACAAGTTCATCGGCGACTGCCTGATGGCGTTCTGGAACGCACCGCTCGATGATCCCCACCATGCCAGCCATGCAGTGGGTGCCGCGCTGCGCATGCTGGAAGCGATCGAGACACTGAATGCCGAGCTGCGCCGGGAGGCAGAGGGCAAAGGCACAGCGCCGCATGTGCTGAAGATCGGCATCGGCATCAACACCGGCGATTGCGTCGTCGGCAATATGGGCTCGTCGCGCCGCTTCGACTATTCGGTGCTCGGCGATAGTGTCAATCTCGCATCTCGGCTCGAGGGCGAATCGAAGAATTACGGGGTGCCACTGCTCATCGGCGAGCAGACGGCGCGATTAAGCGCGGCTGATTTCACCAGCGTCGAACTCGACAGCATCACCGTCAAGGGCCGCACTGCATTGTCGCCGATCTTCACAATCCTGCAGCCCGCGCCCGCGCCGCAGGCCCTGGAGAACCACAGGCAGATGCTTGCTGCCAAATATGCCGGAACGCTGCGCGCGCAGGATCAGGTGATGGAGCGACTGGAACGGGAGATCCCGCGGCTTGGCGGTTACTACCGTCTGTTGCGATCGCGCCTCACCTGATGAAGGTGACCGAACCTCAGGACTGTGTCGGAACGAACAGGCCCAGCTTTACGGGTTTGAGGACAACATTCGTGTGAATTCGCTTGATCTGCGGATTCTGCGACATGATCTGCGCGGTGATTTCATCATATTGGCCAACGTCCTGCGCCGTAATGATCGCGATAAGGTCCACCGAGCCTGTCACGTAATAGACCTGCTGGATATGGTCCTGCTTATCGACCCAGGTGCGGAATTTCGCCAGCGCATCGTAGTTTTCGCGCTCGATCTCCATGCCCGCGATGAACGTCATCGGATTTCCGGCAACCTTTCGATCAACGAGAGCAATTTCCGCCGAGATGATCCCCTCCTCTCGCATCCGCTTCAGGCGGCGTTGCACGGCGGACGCAGAAAGGCCGATCATTTCGCCGACTGCTTCCGCTTTCATCTGGCAATCGCGCTGCACAATATCGAGGATGTTCCGGTCGAATTGGTCCAGTGGTTCCGTCATCTGCCTCTCGCCTTTTGTGGATAACCCTGAAACCGAAAATGATTCAAGGGAAGGACTGTGCACGGTTTTCGCGTGCAGTGATTTGCCGCAGCCTATCCTAGGTCAGCGCGGCGATTCGTCAAAAATCAAACAATGCGCGCGTCCTTTCCGCGCTTCCGCAGCGCTGAAGGGAAATTAATGAGGTCGTGCCGTTCTGCTCAGCTAAAGGTCGCGTCATGGCGGACGTTCTTGCCGACTCTCCGCACCGGGAAGGCGCTTGCGCGCAAATTCCGCGTTGTGCATACCAATTGCGCGGCAATACCGCGCACGAGCGCTCGATAATATCGGCACAAGCCAACGTAAAAAATGAACCGGGGAACGTGAGGCATGACGAGACTGGCTCCTCCCGCCTTACTCGTGGACGATGTTCACAAGAGTTATGGGATCCACGAGGTCCTGAAAGGCGTATCATTATCGGCCGCGAAGGGCGATGTCATCTCGCTCATCGGATCGTCGGGCTCCGGCAAGAGCACGTTCCTGCGATGCATCAACTTCCTGGAGATTCCGGATCGCGGCCGCTTCGTCTTCAACGGCGAAGACGTCTTGCTCAAGTCCGGCCAAGGCGGGCGCGCGTATCCGGCCAGTTGGCGGCAGATCGAACGGATTCGGACCGGCCTTGCCATGGTGTTCCAAAGCTTCAACCTCTGGCCCCACATGACCGTGCTCGAAAACGTCATCGAGGCCCCGGTTTACGTTCAGAAAATGAACCGCAAGGAGGCGATCGACCGGGCCGAAGGGCTCCTTGCCAAGGTGGGGCTCTACGAGAAGCGCCACGTCTATCCGGCTTTCATGTCGGGCGGCCAGCAGCAGCGCGCATCGATCGCGCGCGCTCTATGCGTCGACCCTGCGGTGATGCTGTTCGACGAACCCACGTCCGCGCTCGATCCGGAACTTGTCGGCGAGGTGCTCAAAGTCATTCGCGATCTGGCGGAAGAGGGACGGACGATGCTGCTCGTCACCCATGAGATGAAGTTCGCCCGCGACGTCTCCAGTCACGTGATGTTCCTGCACCAGGGGCGCGTCGAGGAGGAAGGACCGCCGGCTCAGGTCTTCGGTGCACCGATCAGCGCCCGCTGCCGCGAATTCACGGGCGCGCTCGATAATTGATCATTCACCCGCGCCCAATCAGCCCAAAATCAAAAAGGGGAAATACATGAAATTGTTGTCTATCCTGCTGGCCGGCGCCGCGCTTTCCGTTTCAAGCGCCGCAGCCAATGCCGAAGTCCGCTTCGGCGTCATGAACGAAGCCTATCCGCCCTTCTTCACCAAGGACGCCTCCGGCAAGTGGGTCGGCTGGGAAATCGAGTTGATGGATGCCGTGTGCGCCGAGATGAAGGAGACGTGCTCCATCGTCGACATGTCCTGGGATGGTCTCATTCCCGGTCTTGAGGCGAAAAAGTTTGACGTCATCTGGTCGTCGATGTCGATTACCGACGAGCGCAAGAAGACCATCGACTTCACCGGCAAATACTACAACACGCCGAGCAAGCTGATCGGCGCCAAGGATGGCGAGACCGGCGCATCGCCCGATGACGTCGCCGGCAAGACCATCGGCATCCAGGTTTCGACCATCCAGTCCGACTACTACAAGAAATACTTTGCCGACAAAGCATCGGAAAAAACCTACACGACGCTGGATGAAGCGTTTCAGGACCTTTCCGCGGGCCGGATCGACTATGTCTTCGGCGATTCCATTCCGTTGTCGGAATTCCTGAAATCCGATTTCGGCAAGGACTGCTGCGAGGACAAAGGCAATGTGAAGGACGACGCGGCAATTCTGGGGTCCGGCATTGGCGGCGGATTGCGTAAAGACGATCACGCGCTGCTTGAAAAACTCAATGCCGCCATCGCGGCAGTCCGCGCGAATGGCAAATATGCCGAAATCTCCAAGAAGTACTTCGACTTCGATCCCTATGGCGAATGATTGACGGAAATGGCGCATGGCGGCTTCGTCATGCGCCGTTTCCCGACTGGGGCTGAGCCGAACCGCGCGTGATTTTACGCGACACAGCAAACTGCCGCTCTTTGCAGATGCGCCGCAGCTTCCCGACACCAAGGTACGTCATGTCATCCACCCAATCCATGCTGGAACTGCTGTCGCCCTACCCGCCGGGTTGGGGTGGCGTTCTTCTCAGCGGAGCACTTTCGACCGTTATGATATCGCTGGGAGCCTATCTGGTCGGCATGCTGATCGGTCTTCTCGGGGCAATCGGCAAGTTGAAGGGCAACCGACCGGTTCTCTTCGTTCTCGATGTCTATACGACGGCGGTCCGCGCCATTCCCGAACTGATCCTGATCATCGGTCTCTATTACGCCGGCACTGATGGCCTGAACCGCATTCTGCTTAGCCTTGGCCTTCCAGCCATCGAGGTAAACGGCTTCGTCGCGGCCATTGCAGTGCTCGGTATCGTCCAGGGTGCCTACATGACGGAGGTCCTGCGCGGCGCCATCCTCGCCATTCCGGTCGGCCAGATCGAAGCTGCCAGCGCGTTTGGGATGCGCCCCTTTCTGCGGTTTCGCCGCATCGTGCTGCCGGCGTTGATGCCGAATGCGTTGCCCGGCCTAGCCAATCTCTGGATGTCCGTCACCAAGGACAGTGCGCTGATCGCGGTCGTCGGCTATCAGGAACTGGCGCTCGCCACGCGGCTCGCGGCCGGCAACACCAAGCACTATTTTCTGTTCTTCCTTGCTGCCGCCGCCCTCTATCTCGTCATTACGCTGCTTTCCAACGTCGTTTTCGGCCTGCTGGAGAGCCGCTTCCGGCGCGGACAACCGAAAACCGCATGAGGATTGGCCGGTGAACTTTTCGTGGATTTCCTCCTACTGGCCGCTGCTTGCAGCGGGCGCAGTTCAGACCGTGCTGCTTCTGGTCATTTCAGTCGGCTTCGGCTTCATCCTGGCGATCTGCCTCGCCCTGGCGCAGGTCAGCGGCCCGCGCTGGCTCAAATGGCTTACCCGGGGCTATTGCACCTGCCTGCGTGGAACACCGCTTCTGATTCAGTTGTGGCTGCTCTACTACGGTGTGGGGTCGCTGTTGCCGCTCGTTCCGGGGCTGCGCGGCAGTTTCCTCTGGCCGATCGTACGCGAAGGCTTCTTCTTCGCGGCGTTGAGTTTCACCCTTAACTATGCCGCCTATGAAGCGGAAGTACTGCGCGGCGCGCTCCTGGCGGTCCCCAAGGGTGAACTCGAAGCGGGCCGATCCTTCGGCATGTCCTCCTGGACGCTACTGAGGCGGATCTGGTTGCCGCGCGCCATTCGCATTGCATTGCCGACGATTGCCGGCGAGGTCGTGCTGCAGCTAAAGGCAACGCCGCTCGCCTTCACCGTCACCGTGATGGACCTCTATGCCGTGGCGTACAAGGTGAGGCAGGATACGCTGCTGGTCTACGAGCCGCTGATGGTCGTCACGGTGTTTTACGTCTTACTGACGCTTCTCATTACCCGCGCCTTCAAGCTGCTCGAGGCTCAGGTCCCGGCGCGACGCTAGTATCGCTTCTCCGCGTCGGCGCGCGACAGGCCCGTCTGGTGCCGCTTATCGGCAGATTCCCCTCGATTGAGCGGTCGCAAACATGCTGGCCGGACTAAGTTCCCACACCTCACTGCAATTCAGGAAAGGTCTTCCATGTCCCCGAGCGTACCGTCCTCCCTGGCGGCAGAGGATCGCCCAAACGGCGCGGTTCCGCTGCGTCCATCGTCCGAAGGCAATCATGTGCTGCGCCGCGAAACACTGGCGCTCGATGGCGGTCTAGTCATCGACCCGGCGACGAAGGCCATCGCCCCCAACATCTCGATGTCGGTCAACAACATCCTGACGCCCGGCGACGGGGCCTTTTCGGCTGAAGGCGTCACGGACCTCACCGCCCTGCCCTTTCTCTATGCCCGCTGGACCAATCCGACCGTTCGACAGCTTGAGCAGCGCATGGCGGCACTCGAGGGCGCCGGAGACGCGCTGGCAACCGCAACAGGGGTCGCCGCGATTGCCGCCACGTTCCTGACCTTTCTCAAGAAGGGCGACCATCTGATCGTCAGCGACGTCTGCTACGCCGGCGCCAATGAACTGGCGCGGCGAATATTGCCGGATTACGGCATCGAGGTGACTGCCGTGAACATGTCGCGCCTCGGCGAACTGGCCGCGGCCTTCCGGCCCAACACGCGGCTGGTCCATTGTGAAAGCCCCTGCAACCCGATCCTGCGACTGACCGATCTTGCCAAGGTGGCGACGCTGGCACATCGACATGGCGCCTTGGTTTCGGTCGATTCGACCCTTGCCACACCGGTCGCAACCAGGCCGCTGGCGCTCGGTGTCGATCTGGTCATCCATTCGCTGACCAAGTTCATCAACGGCCATGGCGATGCGCTCGGCGGAATCGTTTGCGGTTGCAAAGACCTGGTCGAAAAAATTCGCTCCCGCGCCGGCGTCTATCTTGGCGCAACGCTGTCGGCGCAGAATGCCTGGCTGGTCATGCGCGGTATCGATACGCTGTTTCCACGGCTGCGGACCGTGTCCGCTTCCGCCCTGCGGATCGCGCGCTTCCTCGGCGATCACCCCCGCGTCAGGTCGGTCACCTATCCCGGGCTCGAAACCCACCCGCAGCACGATCTGGCGAAACGCCAGATGGACGTCTTCGGCGGGCTGCTGACGTTCCAGACTGAAAATCCGCAGATGATGGCGGTCCGTCTCGCCAGCAAGCTTCGGGTCGCGCACTACGCCTTTTCGCTCGGCCACCAGCGCAGCATCGTCGTTCTTCTCGATACGGCCGAAATGATGCACTCCACCTATCGTCTTGAGGGGGCGCAACTGGCGGACTACCGGGCCTTCGCCGGAGACGGCGTGTTCCGGCTCTCCGTCGGCCTGGAATCGGTCGACGACCTTGTCGCGGATCTGGACCAGGCGCTGAGCGCATGATGCCGACAGCAACCGCGCTGCCTCGATGATCGGGCGCTGACCGAACTGTTCTGACTGACAATTGGAGTTCTTACCTGATGAGCAAAACACGCATTTTGGACGGCGGAATGAGCCGGGAACTGATCCGCCTTGGCGCCGAGTTGCGGCAACCGGAATGGTCTGCCCTTGCGCTGATGGAAACCCCGCATATCGTCCGGCAGGTCCATGCGGACTTCATCGATGCCGGTGCGGATGTCATCACCACCAACAGTTATGCGCTGGTGCCGTTCCACATCGGCGAAGAGCGTTTTCGCTCCCGGGGGCCGGCGCTGATAGCGTTGGCAGGGAAGCTTGCACGCGAGGCTGCCGATGCACAAGCGGGCCGCAAGGTCATGGTCGCCGGCTCGCTGCCGCCGATTTTCGGTTCCTACGAACCGGAGCGCTTCGACCCCGCGCGCGCCGGTGAATACCTGAACGTCCTCATCGAGGGACTGGCGCCTCATGTCGATGTTTGGCTGGGGGAAACGCTGAGCTTGATCGCCGAAGCTGATGCCGTGCGCGCCGCCGTTGCTGGGCTCGGCAAGCCATTCTGGATTTCCTTCACACTTGAGGACGGCAATGAGGCCCTCTCGCTTGACGAACCAAGGCTGAGATCCGGCGAAACCGTTGCAGCCGCCGCCGCCTGGGCAGCCGGTTCAGGCGCACAGGCGCTTCTGTTCAACTGCAGCCGGCCCGAGGTCATGAAACGCGCCGTTGAAACCGCATCCGCCGTGTTTCAACGGAAGGGCGTGACCATCGACATTGGCGTCTATGCCAATGCGTTCCAAGCCGAGGAAAGCGAAGGCGGCGCAAACGAAATCCTTCACGGCACACGCGATGACCTGACGGACGACCGCTACTCGCATTTCGCCTGCGAGTGGGTCGAGGCTGGCGCCACCATCGTCGGCGGCTGCTGCGGCATCGGCGCCAAACACATCCACAAGCTTGCGCATAGCCTCAACGGCTAGGAGCCTCTTACCGGCAGGCAAGTCCGGACATGCGCTGTCTTCCGCACTCTTGCCCGTGTCTGCGAGCCATAAGAATGGCCCCGCAAATCCGGCCGCTCCACGGCCGGATGCTCGCCCTGTTGCCATGCTGATTGCGATAGCCCGCTTTGTGAGCGGCCGTTCGCTCTCGCTCGGCCAGACTCGTTTTTTCCGGCCAACCGCCAATTTTTTCTGCGATCGTCGGTGCGCCTAGTTCGCCGTTGCTTTTGTCTATCATTTTTATGGGCAATTATGGTCACGCATTTCCTCGACAGCGAGGATCGGACTTCACCCTTTGGAACGAGGGCACAATGAGCTTGCTTAGCCATTTTGACCGACTGCAAACAATGAGAAACCAGCTGGAGGAAAGGCTCGATCTTGATGAGGCGGGCATTAGTGGTCGCATGGATTACCGGAGGCGGCGCGACCTGCGCGACCGGATAGCCGAGATATCGGAAGAAATATTCGCGTTGGAACAGCGGTCTCGCTGCTCCTTGCAGTACTGACGCTCTCGCAGTCGAGGAAGCCCGGATGACGCCCACCTTAATCTTACCTGGCTTGAATGGATCCGGCGAGGGACATTGGCAGCGGTTCTGGCTCAAGGACGATGCCGAAAGTCGTCTGGTCGAGCAGGATGATTGGCAATCGCCGAAGGTCAAGGTCTGGCTGGAGCGCCTCGAAGAGGTTCTTGTCTGCGAGGGGCCGGCCTACATTGTCGCTCACAGCCTTGGATGCCTGCTCGCTGCCAAATGCGCAGATCGGCCCTCCGCGCGGCTGATCAAAGGTGCGCTGCTCGTTGCACCCTGTGACCTGTCGACCACCGAAAAGCTTCATCCCGGCGCCATTCATTTTGGCCGGATGCCGACCCGGGCACTTCCATTTCCAACTATCACCGTTGGAAGCTTGAACGATATCTACATGCCTCTCGAAACCCTGTCGTTGTATTGCCGCCTCTGGAAGACCGAGGCCAGAAACCTGGGACTGGCCGGGCATATAAACATTGCAAGCGGTTTCGGCAGGTGGACGGGCGGCTACGGATTGCTGTCCTTGTTGAAAAGGAAGGCTAGAACTTACCGCTATTCCGATCGTGCCTCGCTGCAGGACGGCGAGGCATTTTCGGCCAGGCCTTGACGGCTTGACCGTCAGATGGCGACTTGTTCGCCGATCTCGACGACTCGATTCGCAGGGAGGCTGAAATAGGCCGAGGGGTCGATTCCCAATCCCGAAAGCGCGATGTAGAGCTTGTCCTGCCAGCCCGGCAATCCCGAATTCGCCTTGCTGACCAAGGTCCGCCGTCCAAGGTAAAACGATGTCTGCATGATCTCGAACTTGAGGCCGGCTTTCTTGCACAGTGCAAGCGCCTTCGAGACGTTCGGCTCATCCATAAAGCCGAAGTAAACTTCGATCCGCACGAAACGCTCCGACAACTTCGTAATTGTCACGCGATTCGCGTCCGCCACGTAGGGCTGTTCCGTGGTCTTGACCGTCAGGATGATGTTCTTTTCATGGAGCACATGGTTGTGCTTGATGTTGTGCAAGAGGACCGCGGGGGCCTTGTCCCCGACACTGGTCAGGAAAACGGCGGTTCCAGGCACCCGCACGGGCGCATGCTCCGAATCCTTTTCAACCGAGCGAATGAAGGCTTCGAGCGGAATGTCGTGCCGGGCCGTCTTCTCGCGCAGCAGCTCTGATCCGCGCGTCCAGGTCCACATGATCAGCATGATCGCAATCGCCAGCAGAATCGGAACCCAGCCGCCATCGTGGACCTTGAGAAGGTTGGCGCCAAGGAAGACGGTTTCCAGCAGGAGCAGAGGCGCGAGCGTCACCCCGGTCATGATTGCCGACCATCCCCAAACCGAACGGAGGAACTGAAACGCCATCAGGGTCGTGACCACCATCGCGCCGGTGACCGAGATACCGTATGCGGTCGCAAGCGATTCCGAATCACCGAAGGCGAAGATCAGAACCAGCACGCCAACGAACAACAGGGTGTTCACCGCCGGCACGTAAATCTGCCCGGTGTTGGTCTCGGACGTGAATGCAACCAGCAGGCGTGGAAGGAAACCGAGATGCACCGCTTGCCGCGCCAGAGAAAAAGCGCCGGTGATTACGGCTTGGCTGGCGATGATGGTGGCGGCGGTGGCAAGCAGGACGATCGGCAGAAGTGCCCAATCCGGGTACATCAGGTAGAATGGGTCTGTGGCGGCTTCTGGATGCGCCAGCACAAATGCGCCCTGGCCAAGATAGTTCAGGGCCAGCGACGGAAAAACGAGCGTGAACCATGCGACCTGAATCGGCTTTCTGCCGAAATGGCCGAGATCGGCGTAGAGCGCCTCGGCGCCGGTCACGGTGAGGAAAACGGCGCCAAGGACGATGAGGCCGACAAAGCCCGCATGGGTGATGAACCAAACGGCGTTCACCGGGTTGAGGGCCTGGAGAATGGTGAAGTCGTCGCCAATATGCAGGAGACCGCCCCAGGCCATGGCAAGAAACCAAAGCACGGTAATCGGTCCAAAGAAATTTGAAACGGCCGCGGTGCCACGCGACTGAACAGCAAACAAAAGCACCATGATGAGGGCCGAGATCGGCAGCACGTAGCTTTCAAGGGCTGGCGTGACGAGCTTCAGCCCTTCGACGGCAGACATTACCGATAGGGCCGGCGTTATCATTGCGTCGCCGATAAAGAGCGCTGCGCCAATAAGGCCAGCGAAGAACAGCACCGGCATATATCGACCAGTCTTCTTCATCAGCAGCGCCAGCAGCGACAATGTTCCGCCCTCGCCGTCATTGTCGGCCCGCAACAGAAACAGGACGTATTTGAAGGTGACTATAATCGTCAGCGTCCACACCATCAGCGAGATCAGGCCAACGATTTCTGCCTGGGTCACGCCGTCGTGGGAGAAGGGTCTGAGCGCCTCGCGGAAGGCATAGAGCGGGCTGGTGCCGATATCACCATAAACCACCCCGATGGAGCCAAGCAGAAGGACGAGGAATTTCCGTGTACTAGCCGGTTCGACCGTGACATTGTCTGCAGGCGAGCTCATTCGGCCTCCGGGCCCTGATTGCCTCTGCGAGGCGGATGCCTGGATATATGGACGAGAGCCGGCCATGCCGCAACTCCTTTTCGGCAGGTCACCCGACGCCGGCGGCTCGTTTATGACCCTTGGTCTGCTGCGCGACCTGATATTCGCCGTTCGTCAACGACGCCGATCTGACGCCTTAAAAAATCGCGAGCGCTCACGCCTTTCTCAGCGGTTTGCCGCCCGCCCAGGCGAGCAAGCAGTGTTCCTTATTCTCCGTAGGGGATCCAGATATTCTTCACGTCCACGGCGCGGCGAAGGTATAGCGCCCCTTCTGCCGCAGCCCTGTCCAGCCAGTCCGTCGCCTTGCCATTGTCCACGAACGTGCGTTTCAGATTGCCCGAAGACAGCTTCTCCACCATCGCCGAGAGCTCGGCGGAGCCGAAAGCCCAGACCGCATCGACATCATTGTGTGCAGCGAGGGTCCTTGCCAGTTCGATCGCCGAGCCGGTCACGATATTAACGACACCGGCAGGCAGATCCGACGTTTCCAGAATGGAGTAAAAATCGGTCGCCGACAGCGGATAGGGCTCGCTCGGCACAACAACGACACGATTGCCGGTGGCAATCAGCGGCGCAACCAGACTGACAAGGCCGAGCAGTGGCGCTTCCGGCGGGCAAATGACGCCAACCACGCCGAGGGCCTCCGGCATGGCCAGGGCCACACCGCGCAGTGGTGGCTGGTGAACGACGCCTTCATATTTGTCCGCCCAGGCCGCGTAGGTAAAGAGACGCGAAATCGCGGCGTCAACCTCCGCTTTTGCACTGGCTGCAGATGCTCCGGTCATCGCTGTTATCCGTCCGGCAAACTCGTCGGCGCGGCCGCTGAGGTTTTCGGCGATGTAATACAGAATTTGAGCGCGGTTATGGGCGGTAGCATTCGACCAGGCGGTGGCGGCTTGAGCGGCAACCACGGCATTGCGGATGTCCTTGCGGTTGCCCTCGCCGACTTCGCCGATCGCCTTGCCCTTGGGTGAGGTGATCACACGGGAATAATTGCCGTCCGGCCGAGCCTGCTTGCCACCGATGAAGAGCTTTGCCGTCCGGTCAATGGTGGACAGGGTAAAATCGCCGGCAGCCGGCTTTACTGGCGAAGGAGCAGGCGTTGCTGGGCGCGCCTTGCGGCCGATCCAGGCCTTTGGCTTCAGATATTCGTAGCAACCCTCCCGTCCGCCTTCCCGGCCGAAACCGGATTCGCGCTTGCCACCGAAACCGACGGCGGCGTCGAACAGATTGGTAGCGTTCACCCAGACCACGCCTGCTGCGAGCTTCGCAGCAACGTTCAGCGCCAGGCCGATCGTCTCGCTCCACAGGCTCGCGGCGAGGCCGTAGCGCGTGTGATTGGCAAGCTGGATCGCCTCTTCCGGCGTACGGAAAGTCATGGAGACCGCAACCGGCCCGAAGATTTCCTCGCTCGCCACGATCGATGTCGGCTGCACGCCGCTAAGAAGCGTCGGCGGATAGAAGCTGCCGCCCTTCGGCATATCGATCTTGGCTTGATGCAGCGTCGCGCCTTCTGACACTCCCTTTTTCACCAGTGCTTCGATGCGCGTCAATTGCACCGGTGCGATGATCGCACCCATGTCGATGCACTTGTCCAGAGGCTGACCGACCCGCAATGTCTGCATGCGGCGCTTCAGCCGCTCATGAAAAAGGTCGGCAATTCCTTCATGGACCAGAAGTCGCGACCCAGCGCAGCAGACCTGCCCCTGATTGAACCAGATCGCATCGACGACCCCTTCCACGGCGCCGTCAATGTCGGCATCGTCAAAAACGATGAAAGGTGACTTGCCGCCGAGTTCCAAGGTCAGGGACTTACCGCTGCCCGCGGTACGCTCGCGAATGACGCGTCCGACCTCGGTCGATCCGGTAAAGGCAATCTTGTCGATATCCTCATGCCCGACAAGCAGCGCTCCTGTTTCGCCGTCTCCCGTGACGATGTTGAGCACGCCCGGCGGAAGACCCGCCGCGCAAGCGAGTTCGGCAAAGAGAAGCGCCGTCAGTGACGTGTATTCGGCAGGTTTCAGAACGACGGCATTGCCGAGCGCCAGAGCGGGCGCGACTTTCCAGGCCAGCATCAGGAAGGGGAAATTCCACGGAATGATCTGGCCGACGATGCCGACCGGCACATGATCGGCAAATTCCGTGTCCTGGATCTGCGCCCATCCGGCATGATGATAGAAATGGCGGGCTGCCAGCGGCACGTCGAGATCGCGGGTTTCGCGGATCGGTTTGCCATTGTCGATCGCCTCGACCACAGCAATCAGGCGCGCATGACGCTGGATCATCCGGGCAAGCGCATAGAGATGGCGCGCGCGCGCATGGCCCGGCAGCCGCGCCCATGACGCCTGTGCCTTGCGGGCAGCGGCAACCGCGTTGTCCACATCCTCAGCGCCGCCCGTCGCGAGCTTCGCCAGCACCTTGCCGGTGGCTGGTTCGAACGTGTCGAAACTCCTGGCCGACGCGGAAGGCACGAACGCCCCATTGATGAAGTGGCCGAAACCGGAAGCGTGGCGCGCCAGCCATTCGCGAGCTTCCGTATCGGCTTCAGGTGCAGGCCCGTAGGACATTTCGTCGAAATATTTGGCAACGGTCATCGGCTCATCCAATCGGGTGTCTGTTGAGGGCAGAATAGGCACCGGTGACATGGTGCTCCAGCTGCCGCTCGATATCCGCAAGCAGGCTCGATGCCCCGATACGGAAGAGGTCGGGTTCCAGCCACTCGCGGCCCAGTTCGTCCTTCATCAGGAACTGGTAGTTCAACACGTCCTTCGCCGCGGAAATACCGCCGGCCGGCTTGTAGCCGATCTTGATGCCGGTGCGCTCCTGATAGGCGCGGATCGCCCGCAGCATCGTCAATGTCACGGCCAGCGTCGCGTTGACGCCTTCCTTGCCGGTCGATGTCTTGATGAAATCGGCGCCTGCCATCATGCAAACGAGCGAGGCCTTGTTGACATTGCGCAACGTCTTCAGGTCGCCGGTCGCCAGAATTGCCTTGACATGGGCATCGCCGCAGGCGGCGCGATAGTCCCTCATTTCCTCGTAGAGCGCTGTCCAATTGCCGGTCAGCACGTGCTCACGGGTGATGACGATGTCGATTTCCCTGGCGCCGTCGGCAACCGATGCTTCGATTTCCTTGACTTTGAGATGGTGCGGGCTGAGACCGGCCGGAAACCCTGTCGAGACCGCCGCAACCGGAATGCCGGAATCGCCGAGCGCCTCGACGGCGGTGGCAACAAAACGATGGTAGACGCAGACGGCGCCGGTGGTGATCGAACGGCCGCCCATGCCGAGGGAATCCAGAATGTCGGCGCGGATCGGGCTCATCGCCTTGGCGCACAACCGCTTGACACGCTCGGGCGTATCGTCGCCGTTCAGCGTCGTCAGATCGATGCAGGTGACCGCCTTCAGCAGCCAGGCCGCCTGTACGTCCTTCTTGACCGTGCGACGACCGGGCAAGGTCGCGACGCGGCGCTCGGTCGCCGACAGGTTGACGCGTGAATCCAGCACCCAGGAGAGATCCAGCGGCATGCCTGGGTTGCGCACCGGGGCATGGTTCGACAGCATGGGGGAGGCCTCGTCGCCCGCCAACCTGCGCAGCCCGCTTTCTCGTTCCACTTGCTTATCCTCCCCGTGCTGGGCGGTGTTGCGCCATCGGCTTGCTTGTTATTTTCATAACATTATTTGTTACTTTTCCACCGTGCCGAGGCGGCGTCAAGTTTGATTCTTGCCAGCAAATGGAAAAAAGGCAATCACTCCGGGAAGTCTTTGAGTCCATCTTCGGTGATGACCGCGTCGAAGGACTGCAGATCGCTGAAGAAAGCGGGCTTGAGCTTCCCGATCTTGCTGCTGTCGACAAGGAGAATGTTCTTCTGGGCCCGGGACATGGCTTTCCGTTTGATCTCGGCCTCGTGGAAATGCGCGCATGTCGCGCCGCGGCGGCTGTCGACGCCTGCAGCGGAGAGGAAGGCGACATTAATGCCGAGGGCATCAAGCGTTTCCAGACCTGCGGAACCGGAAAAGGACGCCGAGGCCGAATGATAGAGCCCGCCCAGCATGACGAGGCGAACGTTCGGCTTGCGGGTCAGCCGCTCGGCTATGTTGAGGGCGTAACAGATCGCGGTGAGGTGATAGTGATCGGGAAGAAGGTCGACAAGATATGGCACCGTCGTGCCGCAGTCGAAGAAGATCGTGTCGTCGTCGTGGATGTATTCGATAGCGTGGGAGCAAGCTTGCCTCTTTGCCGCGGCGTGACTGTCCGCGGCTCTGGATAGTTCATAGGGATTGTCGCTCTCCACATCCGAGGCAGGCACGATATGGCCGCCGAAAAATGCGAACTGATCGGCGTTGGCGCTCACATCCCGACGAACCGTCATCTCGGAAACGCCGAGTAGCTGGGCAGCCGTCTTGACATGGAGAATGCGGTGCTGTGACAGGGCATCAGACAGCGCCGCAATGCGATGTCCCTTTCGAGGGTTCATTCGATCCTCCCCTTCGCCCTTTTTCCGAGGAATATCGTTTTGATGTGATTTTAACAAGTAGTCATTGCAAAGACCACAATCCTGGAACCGCGCCGCCATTTCTGTCTCGCATCTCACGCCCAGTCTCGTTCCGTGCTATCGCATGATGCAACATTGTCGCCCGTGTTGCTGACCACTCTCCGCAAGGAGCTGCGCTACAGGCCTGACCGATGATGACCAGGGCACAGCCGTTTCACAGCGCAGTCCAAACAAAAAAAGCTCCTCGACGCTTGTGCGGAGGAGCTTTGCGAGAAGCGACTTGAATGGGCAAATATTCAAGTATCGTTGGTTGCGGGGGCAGGATTTGAACCTGCGGCCTTCAGGTTATGAGCCTGACGAGCTACCGGGCTGCTCCACCCCGCGTCAAGCGCATTCGGATTTGCCGAATGTCGCGATCGTGTAACTGCGAAGCT
>NZ_JAEUAO010000016.1 GCF_019511375.1 Rhizobium herbae | reverse complement strand
GCGTGCAGCCGCCGGAGCAGGTGCAGGCCGCGTTCGATGATGTGACCAAGGCGGGCCAGGACCGCGAGCGAGCCATCTCCGAGGGGCAGGCTTATGCCAACGACGTGGTGCCGCGTGCCAAAGGTACGGCAGCCCGTCTGGGTGAAGAGGCGCAAGGCTACAAGGCACGCGTCATCGCTCGTGCAGAAGGTGACGCGGCCCGCTTTGCCTCGGTGCAGCGCGAGTACGCAAAGGCGCCGCAGGTTACGCGCGACCGCATTTATCTGGAAACCATGCAAGACATTTACGCCAATTCGACGAAAGTCTTGGTCGACCAGAGCAATGGCAGCCTCTTGTATTTGCCGCTGGACAAGCTGATCGCGCAAACGCAGGGCGACACCTCCCGCCCGGCAGCGGCGCCTGGCGCCTCAGCGCAGGAC
>NZ_JAEUAO010000015.1 GCF_019511375.1 Rhizobium herbae | reverse complement strand
CGCACGCAACGCATGGACGCGCATCTTGGCCTGCCGCGTTGCTGCCTCAAGGTCGACCAGCGGCACGGGGATGTCTTCGCCCACCCGCACTCCGCAGCGCGCCTGCACATCGGGCGGCATGCGCCAAGGCTGCAAGAGCCAAGCATCGGGCACGCGGCGCAGGGCCGGCAGCCAACGCCTGACAAACCGGCCATGCGGGTCCTGGTCCTGCGCCTGCTTGATCGGGTTATAGACACGCGTGGTGTTAATGCCGGTGGTGCCGGCTTGCATCTGCATCTGGCTCCAGTGAATTCCCGGCTCGTAATCGACGAACTGCCGGGCCAGCCAAACGCCCACCGGCCGCCAATGCAGCCATAGCGGGTAGGAAGCCACGGAGACAAGCATGGCCCGCATGCGAAAGTTGATCCATCCGGTCTCTCTCAGCA
>NZ_JAEUAO010000014.1 GCF_019511375.1 Rhizobium herbae | reverse complement strand
CTTGTTGCCCTTGCCCTTGTCCAGTTCCGGCAGGTCGTTGGCGGCGATCGCCAGCAGGTTGCCGGAGCTGGTCACCGCCACGATGCGGTCGGTGGCCACGTTGGCGACCATCGACGGGGTGAGCACCGACGAGCCGGACGACAGGTTCAGCATCGCCTTGCCGGCCTTGTTGCGGCCGATCAGGTTCTCGAAGCGGGTGACGAAGCCATAGCCATGACTGGAGGCCAGCACGAAGCGGGCATCCGGCTCGGCACTGGCCAAGGTCACGAAGCTGGTACCGGGAGCCGGCGAGAAGCGGCCGGTCAGCGGTTCGCCATTGCCACGCGCGGAGGGCAGGGTATGCACCGGCGTCGAGTAGGCGCGGCCTTCGCTGTCGAGGAACGCGACCTGCTGGGTGCTGCGCGCACGCACTGCGCCCTGCAGGGC
>NZ_JAEUAO010000013.1 GCF_019511375.1 Rhizobium herbae | reverse complement strand
CGATCAGGTGGTGGATTTGCTGATCGATCTGCAGGACATCCACGATCTGACGGCCATTGAAAGCTGGCCTGCCGCGCTGGAAGATATTGGCCGACGGCTGCCCCGCCAGTTGTCCTGCCAGTTGTCCGCTACGCCGCTGGCAGCCTGAACGGTGCATTCACCGCGAACCCGGCCTCGCGCCGGGTTTCGTCATTTCAGCGCATCAAGCTCGGGGTAGTGGCGAAAGATGCCCATCGTGTTGAACGGAATGCGACGCGGCGATTCCAGATACGCCGCGATGTTCGGCAGCGCCGCCACGCGATCATGCAGCGCAACCAGATGCGGCAGCTCCCGCTCGTAGCGCTGCATGTGGCGAGGAAACGCGTAGCGCAGCCCGGCCACGATCTGGAATAGCGACAAATCCACATAGGTCAGCGCATCGCGCACGGC
>NZ_JAEUAO010000012.1 GCF_019511375.1 Rhizobium herbae | reverse complement strand
CGGGTGGACCTGGCCGTGCGCATCGCGCGCCATATCGATCCCAGCCTGATCGCGCGGCGGCTGGCCACCTGCCGCTCGGTGCTGTGCGCGACGCCGTCCTACCTGCAGGCACGCGGCACGCCGACTGCTCCCGAGCATCTGGCCGCGCACAACTGCCTGACCCACCACTACGTCGGCAAGAGCCTGTGGCAGCTGCACCGAGACGGCCGTTCGCTGTCGGTGGCGGTGGGCGGCAACATCAGCGCCAACGAGGCCTCGCTGCTGCTGGAGGCGGTGCGGGCCGGTGCCGGTATCGCCATGCTGCCGACCTACCAGGTGGCGCCGCTGCTGCGTACCGGCGAGCTGATCGAACTGCTGCCCGAATTCAGCCTGGACGAACTCGGCATTCATGCCGTGTACGCGTCACGGCGACAGCAGCCCGCTATCATGCGGCGATTCCTGGAC
>NZ_JAEUAO010000011.1 GCF_019511375.1 Rhizobium herbae | reverse complement strand
ATTACTCGACGATGGATGCGACGATGCCGGCGCCGACGGTGCGGCCGCCTTCGCGGATGGCGAAGCGCAGCTTTTCTTCCATCGCGATCGGCACGATCAGCTCGACGTCAACCGTGACGTTGTCGCCCGGCATGACCATTTCCGTGCCTTCCGGCAGCGACACGATGCCGGTCACGTCGGTCGTGCGGAAGTAGAACTGCGGACGGTAGTTGGTGAAGAACGGCGTGTGACGGCCGCCCTCTTCCTTCGTCAGGATGTAGGCTTCGGCCTTGAACTTCTTGTGCGGCTTGACCGAACCCGGCTTGCACAGGATCTGGCCGCGCTCGACGCCGTCACGGTTGACGCCGCGAAGCAGCGCACCGATGTTGTCGCCGGCCTGGCCCTGGTCGAGCAGCTTGCGGAACATTTCAACGCCGGTGCAGGTCGTCTTCGTCGTCGGGCGGATGCCGACGATCTCGATTTCCTCGCCAACCTTGACGATGCCGCGCTCGACGCGGCCGGTGACGACCGTGCCACGGCCCGAGATCGAGAACACGTCTTCGATCGGCATCAGGAACGGCTGGTCGATCGGGCGCTCAGGCGTCGGGATGTAGGCGTCAACCGCAGCCATCAGCTCGCGGATCGCGTCTTCGCCGATCTTCTTGTCGGAATCTTCCAGAGCGGCCAGCGCCGAGCCCTTGATGATCGGGATGTCGTCGCCCGGGAAGTCGTAGGACGACAGGAGTTCGCGCACTTCCAGCTCGACGAGCTCGAGCAGTTCGGCGTCGTCGACCTGGTCGACCTTGTTGAGGAACACCACGATCGCCGGAACGCCGACCTGGCGGGCAAGCAGGATGTGCTCGCGGGTCTGCGGCATCGGGCCGTCGGCAGCCGAGCAAACCAGGATCGCGCCGTCCATCTGCGCCGCACCGGTGATCATGTTCTTGACGTAGTCGGCGTGGCCGGGGCAGTCGACGTG
>NZ_JAEUAO010000010.1:2500-6655 GCF_019511375.1 Rhizobium herbae | reverse complement strand
TGGTTGCGGGGGCAGGATTTGAACCTGCGGCCTTCAGGTTATGAGCCTGACGAGCTACCGGGCTGCTCCACCCCGCGTCAAGCGCATTCGGATTTGCCGAATGTCGCGATCGTGTAACTGCGAAGCTGTTACGCGTCATGCCGGAGCAAATTGCCGAAGGCGATTTGCTCCTGTGTGGGACGCACGGACGGATGTTTTTTCCGAAAGTGTGTCCGGTCTTTCGTCTTGCCGGTCTACCGAAGCAAAAGGGCCGCTTGAGGGCGGCCCGGTTTTTTCGGCTGAGCCGGCGTTCGAAGAGAAGATGGCGATCATCCGGCGAGTTTATCGGGCGGATGATCTGGTATTTTTCTTGCCTTTAATAGACCTGGCAGCGACCTACTCTCCCGCGTCTTAAGACGAAGTACCATGGGCGCTGGGGCGTTTCACGGCCGTGTTCGGAATGGGAACGGGTGCAGCCACCCCGCAATAACCACCAGGTCAACTAAGGGCAAGAATTGCGCTTAGCGACAGCGCAAAACCAAAAAGAGAAGCTGGTTCACTCGCGTGAGTGATTAGGGATTAGTCGTTAGTGACTAGTCTATTTGAACACGTCTTTTTCCAAGCTGCTTGAGGCACTTACCGGAGCGTCAGCTCCGCAAGGCCAAGCGGCCGTCGCGCAGAGTTGCGCGGCCCGTCCGGAGCGCTATGCGCGTCAGGACAGAGAATGAAGATGTTCATCTTTGATGAACATCGGCAATGAGAACAATCAAGCCAATCGAACGATTAGTACCGGTAAGCTTCACACATTGCTGCGCTTCCACACCCGGCCTATCAACGTGGTAGTCTTCCACGGTTCTCAAGGGAATACTCGTTTTCAGGTTGGTTTCCCGCTTAGATGCCTTCAGCGGTTATCCATTCCATATATAGCTACCCTGCTATGCGGCTGGCGCCACAACAGGTCCACCAGAGATATGTCCATCCCGGTCCTCTCGTACTAGGGACAGATCCTGTCAATATTCCTACACCCACGGCAGATAGGGACCGAACTGTCTCACGACGTTCTGAACCCAGCTCACGTACCGCTTTAATTGGCGAACAGCCAAACCCTTGGGACCTGCTCCAGCCCCAGGATGCGATGAGCCGACATCGAGGTGCCAAACAACCCCGTCGATATGGACTCTTGGGGGTCATCAGCCTGTTATCCCCGGCGTACCTTTTATCCGTTGAGCGATGGCCCTTCCACACGGGACCACCGGATCACTATGACCGACTTTCGTCTCTGCTCGACTTGTCAGTCTCGCAGTCAGGCGGGCTTATGCCATTGCACTCGACGACCGATTTCCGACCGGTCTGAGCCCACCATCGCGCGCCTCCGTTACTCTTTCGGAGGCGACCGCCCCAGTCAAACTACCCACCATACACTGTCCCGGATCCGGATAACGGACCGCGGTTAGACATCCATGACGATAAGGGTGGTATTTCAAGGATGGCTCCACGGGAACTGGCGTCCCCGCTTCAAAGCCTACCACCTATCCTACACATGCCGACACGAATGCCAGTGTAAAGCTATAGTAAAGGTGCACGGGGTCTTTCCGTCTGACCGCAGGAACCCCGCATCTTCACGGGGAATTCAATTTCACTGAGTCTATGCTGGAGACAGCGGGGAAGTCGTTACGCCATTCGTGCAGGTCGGAACTTACCCGACAAGGAATTTCGCTACCTTAGGACCGTTATAGTTACGGCCGCCGTTTACTGGGGCTTCGATTCAAAGCTTGCACCTCTCCTCTTAACCTTCCAGCACCGGGCAGGCGTCAGACCCTATACGTCGTTTTGCAACTTCGCAGAGCCCTGTGTTTTTGATAAACAGTCGCTACCCCCTGGTCTGTGCCACCCCGACACACTTGCGTGCGGCGGGGTCACGCTTCTTCCGAAGTTACGCGTGCAATTTGCCGAGTTCCTTCAGCATAGTTCTCTCAAGCGCCTTGGTATACTCTACCTGACCACCTGTGTCGGTTTCGGGTACGGTCTGTACGGTGGAGCTATTTCCTGGAACCGCTCCGCTGCCCAACCAATCCAATAAGGTTGAACAACTTGTGCAATCCGTCACTACCACCAGGCCCACGAATATTAACGTGGTTCCCATCGACTACGCATTTCTGCCTCATCTTAGGGGCCGGCTAACCCTGCTCAGATTAACTTTAAGCAGGAACCCTTGGTCTTTCGGCGAGGGAGTCTCTCACTCCCTTTATCGTTACTCATGTCAACATTCGCACTTCCGATACCTCCAGAGGCCCTCACGGGTCCTCCTTCACAGGCTTACGGAACGCTCCGCTACCACATGGTCTTGCGACCACATCCTCAGCTTCGGTGCATGGCTTTAGCCCCGTTACATTTTCGGCGCAAAGACCCTTATTTAGACCAGTGAGCTGTTACGCTTTCTTTAAATGATGGCTGCTTCTAAGCCAACATCCTGGTTGTTTTGGGATCCTCACATCCTTTCCCACTTAGCCATGACTTGGGGACCTTAGCTGGAGGTCAGGGTTGTTGCCCTCTTCACGACGGACGTTAGCACCCGCCGTGTGTCTGCCGACTAGTACTCCTCGGTATTCGGAGTTTGGTTAGGATCAGTAAGACGGTGAGTCCCCATAGCCCATCCAGTGCTCTACCCCCGAGGGTATTCGGTCGACGCACTACCTAAATAGTTTTCGCGGAGAACCAGCTATTTCCGAGTTTGATTGGCCTTTCACCCCTAGCCACAAGTCATCCCAATCTATTGCAACAGATGCGGGTTCGGTCCTCCAGTTGGTGTTACCCAACCTTCAACCTGCTCATGGCTAGATCACTCGGTTTCGGGTCTAATGCGACGAACTGAACGCCCTGTTCAGACTCGCTTTCGCTGCGCCTTCACCTATCGGCTTAAGCTTGCTCGTCACACTAAGTCGTTGACCCATTATACAAAAGGTACGCCGTCACCCTTGCGGGCTCCGACTGTTTGTAGGCAACCGGTTTCAGGTTCTATTTCACTCCCCTTGTCGGGGTGCTTTTCACCTTTCCCTCACGGTACTTGTTCGCTATCGGTCATGCACGAGTACTTAGGCTTGGAGGGTGGTCCCCCCAATTTCAAACAGGATTTCACGTGTCCCGCCTTACTCAAGGACAATGAGTGTTCTACATGTACGGGGCTATCACCCGCTACGGCCGGACTTTCCATTCCGTTCCACTTTATTCCTCATTGCCACTGGCCTGGTCCGCGTTCGCTCGCCACTACTTGCGGAGTCTCGGTTGATGTCCTTTCCTGCAGGTACTTAGATGTTTCAGTTCCCTGCGTTCGCTTCTTACCCCTATGTATTCGAAGGTAAGATACCTTATCACAATGCTTAGAAACCCAAGCCGTCCTTGCGAACAGTTTGGATTTTCTAAGCATTTAAGGTGGGTTTCCCCATTCGGAAATCCATGGATCAAAGCTCATTCGCAGCTCCCCACGGCTTATCGCAGCGTATCACGTCCTTCATCGCCTGTGCATGCCAAGGCATCCACCAATTGCCCTTACTTCACTTGATCGTTCTCATTGCCAATGCTCATCCTTAGTTGGGTTTGGCAAACCTATCCTCCTCGCTTTCGCTCGGAAGGGGTGCCAAACCTGGCCATACGGACACTTCTCAGTGTGTAGGACCAGATCCAACGGTGCGGTTACCTTTTACAACCACACCAGATCCAGATGCCATCGACGTGTTCGATTTGATCCTCATACGAAGGCACGCCGGTGCACTTCGAGGTCAAATCTTAAGACCAGCTTCTCGAGATCTGTCCGGGGATGCGCGGTCAGGCAACATCCATCAACATGCCGTCAGAGATGACCAGAAACACCAAAATCCCCGAAGCCCTGAAGCCTCGAAGTTTCAGTGGTCCAAACCACCAACAACAAACATGCCTTGAGTAACAAGCTTCCTACCTACCTCCAGCCCCTCCATCAGTTCCGGTCGGCTAGACCATTCCTGGTTTCGATGGGACTGGGCTCGGACGCCAAAAACGATCTTTCGACCATCTTCAACACCTGGAAGCTTCCAGACATATCTTCTCTTCACAATGTAATCAGAACAGGCATCAGGCTCGGACGAACCGATGCAAACTTTTATTTCTCTAAAGACAAGGCGATCATCCGTCAGTTCAACACCA
>NZ_JAEUAO010000001.1 GCF_019511375.1 Rhizobium herbae | reverse complement strand
AGCTTCGCAGTTACACGATCGCGACATTCGGCAAATCCGAATGCGCTTGACGCGGGGTGGAGCAGCCCGGTAGCTCGTCAGGCTCATAACCTGAAGGCCGCAGGTTCAAATCCTGCCCCCGCAACCAGTTCCAGCATAAATCAATCGCAATCCCCGTCTAACCAACGGGGATTCTTGCCGGATCACGCAAAGCACGCGTGACCGACCCCTGACCGAGGCGTGCGCATAGCCTGGAAGCGCTCAGGTAGTAGGCTTTCCCCTTCACATCACCGACTCGCCGGCCTTCACGCGGGTGCTGTAGTCGCGGTGATAATGCTCGCGCATTCTCGCGCCGTAGTCCTGAAACGCTTCCATCGAGGCAAGGATCGACGCCAGCCGGCCATGAATGGTGAGGTCTGCGCGGCGATTGTCGGGGGAGGGCGCAATTAATCTCGGTTTTTTAGGTAGTCGATCAAGGGTGCCAGAGGCAGGAAAACTCGCTCCGCTTTTGGCACGGGAGCTTTGCGACAGAAATTTCCCCGAAAATTCAACGAGCTGATTTCGCCGCTAAACGCATGACTATTGCGACAATGCTTTGCCAGATCGAACCTGCCTTTCATGGAAAACACGGATCGACAGAACGACGCCAGCGATCAGGACAGCGACCCCGGCGCATTCGATCCCGGTCGGCCATCGACCGTGAACGACCAGTCCGCCGATGACGCCGAAGGCGGTTTCCGCGACGATCAATTGGGCGGTCAGTGCGACGGGCAGGCTTCGTGAGGCGACATTCCACGCCCACACACCGCACACCGTGGCCAGCAGCGCGAGGGATGTGCCCCAAAGATAGAGCGAGCCGGCGGCGTCCCACCCGAAGCCGAGCTTAGGAAGCTGGAAGAGGTCCAATGCTGCGCCAACAGGGTAGAGCGCGAGCATCAAGATGCCTCCGCCGACCAGTATCAGCGCCGACCACACGCCCGCAGGCATTTCAGGTCGGGTGACGATTGCTGCCTGGTTGGCAATGGCGAACCAGACCCATAGCGCGACGGCTGCGAGCGCCAGCGGAATGCCAATCCAGAGCGAACGGAAGGACTTCAATCCCTCAGCCGTAAATGCCGTGCCGTTGACGAGAACAAGGCCGATCAGCACCAGCGTGAGCGGCATCAACAAGTATCGCCACGGCAATGATCCCTGCCGCTGGTTGCCAACAATTGCCAGAACGATCGGGACCAGGCCGAGAAAGGCGGGTGCGATCACCGGACCGGAAAAAATGGCGCCTCCCGTCACCGTCAGGAAATAGCCGACATAGCCGATGAAGGCGAGCCAGGTCGCCGAAAGCCAGTTTCGGAGCGTGAGATGGTGCATCACGCCGCATTTTTCCGAAAACAGTATGCAAAGGCCGACCAGAGCAGAAACGACGTGGCGGAAAAGAGCAAAATCAAAGGTGGAGTAATCACCGATGATGAAGGGCACGATAAAATTGAGCGAAAAGGCAAAGGCCGCGAAGAGTGCGGCGAAAACGCCGATATAGAATCGTTTGTCCATTCCTTTTCCTCCTCGGTGGGGCTTCGTTATCGACGGGACGACATCCAGCAGATCAAAGTCGCGCAGGTGTCCGCCGTCATGTCATGACGCGGCCGGTACAGGACAGTTGACGGCTTCATTCAGGATTTTGCCGCGGCACGTATTCGGCGGTATTGCTCGGTCGGAAGGCCGCCCCAGCCCCAATTGTCGAGATCGACCTCCTCAATCACCACGTAGGTCGATTCAAGCGGCTTGTTCAGGACATTGAGGAGCACCTCGCTGACACCCTTGATGATCGCGGCCTTCTCCTCGGCGGTGACAGAATTGCGGGCAGGTGTGCTTCCCTCGCGGGTAACCTGTACGGTGACGATAGGCATTGTAATCTCCTTTCCTTCGCAAGAGTGATTGGACCCGGGTTTCAGGAGCGCCCGCGCTCGTGCGTGCGGCGCGGTCAACCCTGATGTGCCGATTACCAGTGTCCGGCGTTCTGGCCGCCGTCGACGTGGAGGATCTCCCCGGTGACGAAGTCTGCGGTCTCGAGGTAGAGCACGGCATCCACGATGTCGCGAATTTCACCCATCCGCCCAACCGGGTGCAGGCCCGCCAACGCCGAATGCGTCTCGACCGGATGCATCGGGGTCTTGATCACCCCTGGGGAGACCGCATTGACGCGAACACCACTCTTGGAGAACTCCATCGCCAGCGATCGGGTTACCGCGTTCAACCCACCCTTGGTCAGGGAGGCAAGAGCGGAGGGCATGCCGACCATCGGCTGGTCGACCAGGCTGGTGGTGATGCTCACGATATGGCCCGAGCCCTGCTTCAGCATCTCAGCGGCGGCGCGCTGGGAGATGTGGAAGAAGCCGGCCACGTTTACTCCCAGGTTATGGTCATAATCGTCCTGGGTCATTTCGATAAACGGTTTTGCGAGGAAGACGCCGGCATTGTTCACCAGCGAGTCGATGTGGCCAAAGCGCTCCAGCCCCTCGAGCACGATGCGCTCAGCCGTCGCGGGCTTGCTGATATCGCCGGGCACGGTATGAATATCCGGATCGGCGCTCGGCTTGATGGACCGGGACGTTGCGACGACGCGGTAGTTCCGGTCACGATAGGCGCGAACCAATTCGGCGCCGATCCCTTGCGACGCGCCGGTGATGATTACGACTTTCTGTTCGGTACTCATGAATGTGATCCTTTCTCGATTGCAGCGGCCGCATCCTGCGTCCGCCCTCCGCGCTCGGAGTTTGTGCAATCGAAATTAGATCCCTGCGATCTTCAGGAGAATTGCCTGCGTCTGGCAGACACTCAACCGGATTACGACATAATCAGGTGAGCGTGTTTGCCTCCGCTGCCATGCGCGCAAATTCAGAGCGAAGACGCGGCGCGGCGAAGTCGACGAAGGTGCGGACCTTCGGCACCGACATGCGTCCCCGCGGGGCAATGAGATGGGCCGGCAGGGGCGGGTGCTCGGCATCGGCAAGCACGATCTTGAGGCGCCCGTCTCTCACATATTCGGCGACGTGATAGGAATAGAGCCTGGTCAGACCACGTCCGGCAGCGGCCGAACAGGCGGCAGCGCGCACGCTGTTGACGATGCACCTCGGCGTAAATTGAACGGTCCGGGGGATGGACAAGCCCTTCGCCGGTGTAAAACTCCAGGAGTCGATGCCAAAATTGGTGAAGGCCAAGATCTGGTGTTTGGCGAGATCTGCCGGCTCAACGATACGCGGATGACTGGCGAGGTATCGAGGTGAGGCGACCACGACACGCCGGACATCGCCGCCGAGCCGGGTGGAGATGAGTGACGAATCCGCGAGTTGGCCGATGCGAAGGGCAATGTCGACGCCTTCATCGATCAGGTTGACGAACCGATCGAGCAGAAGAAGCTGGGCCGAAACGGTTGGGTAGAGATCGAGGAAATCGTCCAGGATGGGGCGAAGTATCTCTTCCCCGAGGATTGGTGGCGCGGAGATCGTCAATACCCCACGGGGGGCGGAGCGCTCCCCTCCTGCGAGCATGTCGGCCTCTTCCAGATCAGTCAGCACCCGTCGACAGGCGGCCGCATAGCGTTGACCTGCTTCGCTCAGTTTCAGCGTGCGAGTGGTCCGATGCAGTAGCTCGACGCCGACATGCGCCTCGAGTAAACTCAGCGCTCTGCTGACCGCCGTCGGCGAGCGCTTCAGCCGCCGGGCGGCACCGGCGAGGCTGCCTTCGTCGATCGCCGTCACGAACACCTTCATTGCATCGATACGATCCATTTATTCTGCCGCCCTTCGGAATAGTGACTGCCAAGGAGCGAGTATTCACCCGAAGGCGGCACCAGTAAACATTCGCGCCAGGCTGGAGCGGCAGACGATCCTGCAAAAGCCTCGCCAAATTATCCTCGGCGAGCCCGCGTCGGGACACGCCTTAAAAGAGAAGGAGCATGGCGATGAAAATCCTGATGGTTCTCACTTCACATGACCAACTCGGGAATACCGGCAAGCCGACCGGCTTCTGGCTCGAGGAGTTCGCAGCGCCGTATTATGTCTTCAAGGATGCCGGCGCGGAGGTCACACTTGCGTCGCCGAAGGGTGGTCAACCGCCGATCGATCCGAAGAGCGATGAACCAGGCAACCAGACCGAGGCGATGGAGCGTTTCAAGAAGGACCCCGCTGCCCAGGAGGAACTCGCCAACACCAGGCGGCTCGCCGAAGTCAAGATGGGCGGCGTCGACGCCATCTTCTATCCGGGCGGTCACGGCCCGCTTTGGGACCTTGCCGACGACGAGGACTCGATCGCGCTCATCGAAGAGTTCTACAATGCCGGCAAACCGGTCGCGGCCGTCTGCCACGGCCCGGCTGTGCTGCTCAAGGTTACCCATCAGGGAGAGCCCCTCGTCAAGGGAAAGCGCGTCACCGGCTTCACCAATTCGGAGGAGGAGGCGGTTCAACTGACCGAGGTAGTGCCGTTCCTCGTCGAAGACGAGCTGAAGCGTCTCGGCGGACTTTTTGAAAAGTCCGCCGATTGGGCGGATTTCACCGTCGTCGACGGCCGTTTGATCACAGGACAGAACCCGTCTTCGTCCACCTCGGCGGCGAAGGAACTGCTCAAGCTACTTCAGTAATCGGCGCAGGCTGGCGCCGCCTCTTTTTCAGACACCAGGAGGCTTCTCAGGATCCAGGGGCCTCGTGCACTTTGATACAGATCCGTTAGTGAGAGGACACAAGCCGGATACCTCACGCTGATCCCCTGCATTGCGTGACAACGCGGCCGGCGCCGGAACAGGCGCGGGTCCACTGCAGAGGGACGACGATGATCCTTTTCACGATAGCTTATCTCGCGGGTGTGCTGACGATAGTCAGCCCCTGCATACTTCCTGTACTGCCCTTCGTGTTTTCCCGGGCCGGCCAGCCATTCGCAAGCAGCATTCTTCCGATGCTCATCGGCAAGACCGTGACATTCGCTGGGGTCGCAACGCTGGCCGCGATCGGTGGAGACTGGGCGGTGCAGGCAAACGAGGCAGGCCGATATGCGGCAATCGCAGTGCTCGCGGTCTTCGGCGTCATGCTGCTCTCGCCGCGAATCGCTGCCGTTGTCGCCCGGCCGGCAATCGCGCTCGGCAACCGCCTCTCACAAAGATCAACCGCTCCGCAGGCGAGCGTTGGAGCATCTCTGCTCCTCGGACTCGCGACCGGGCTTCTCTGGGCGCCCTGCGCCGGCCCGGTTCTCGGGCTCGTGCTGACTGGCGCCGCTCTTCATGGAGCCAATATCGGCACGACACTTCTCCTGACGGCATACGCCGCAGGCGCGGCGACGTCGCTGGCGCTCGCGGTGCTCGCCGGCGGAAGGGTGTTCAAGGTGATGAAGCGATCGCTCGGTTTCGGGGAACGTCTCCGGCAGGGGCTCGGCATCGCAGTGCTTGCGGGCGTCGGGGCAATTGCACTTGGCATCGATACCGGGCTCCTGGCACGCCTGTCCTACGCAGGCACGACGAACCTCGAGCAATCGCTCCTGATGCGGCTCCGCGGCGACACCTCCGAAGCGGCGGCCAGCCATGGTGGGGCACCGGCCGTGGACGGCCAGCAGCAGGACTATCGAAGCAATTTGCCGGTGGAAGGCATCCTCCCGCCGCTCGACGGCGCGGTAGAGTGGCTGAATTCCAGGCCGCTGACGGTGGAAGAGCTGCGCGGCAAGGTGGTACTTGTCGATTTCTGGACCTTTTCCTGCATCAACTGCATTCGCACGATCCCCTATGTTCGCGCCTGGGCGGAGAAGTACCGAGATCAGGGCCTGGTGGTCATTGGCGTACATGCACCTGAATTCGCCTTCGAGAAGCGCATTGACAACGTCAAGCAGGCAGCCAGTGATTTTAAGATCGGCTATCCGATTGCGGTCGACAACGACTTCGCGATCTGGCGCGCCTTCGGCAATAGCTATTGGCCGGCGCAATATTTCATCGATGCCGAGGGACGGATCAGGCACCATCACTTCGGAGAGGGTGACCACGAGCAGTCGGAGCGCGTCATACAGGAACTGCTGACGGAAGCGGCAGGCCGCCGCGGGGATGACGGCGGCCTTGTGAAGCCGGACGCCAAAGGCGCCGAGTTCGCCCCCGATTTCGCCAACCTCCAGTCAGGCGAAGACTACGTCGGCTACATGCGGGCCGCGAACTTCGTATCGCCCGAAGGTGTCGCGGCCGATGAGGCGCGCGACTACACAGTTGGAGCGCTGCGCCTAAATCAGTGGGGCCTTGCCGGTAATTGGACCATGGGACCCGAGCAAGCGACGCTCAATAGAGCCGGCGGGAGCATCACCTACAGGTTCAGCGCGCGGGATCTGCACCTTGTTCTTGGACCTGGGACCGGCAGCAGGAAGGTGCGCTTTCAGGTGAAGGTCGACGGCGTTGCACCAGGTCCGGATCACGGTTCGGACATCGACGCTGCCGGCAACGGCACGGTCTCGGAAACGCGGCTGTACCAATTGGTTCGCCAGTCCGGAGAGGTGCGGGAGCGGACGTTCGAGATCCGCTTCCATGATCCCGGCGTCGAAGCCTTCGTTTTCACATTCGGGTGAGCTTCCGGTCATCGTGGCCAGAAGCAAAAGAGGAGAGTTAGATGCGCATTCTTATGGTGACCGTTGCGATCATGGCGCTCGCTGCTGCTCCTTGCGCCTGGGACACCGATCCGCGAGAGGCGTCGGCGATTGGCGCGCTCGTCGGCGGGCCGATGGCATCGCCTGGTCAGGCGCAGGCGATGTCGAGACCGGGCACGCCGATTGCGCTTGACGGCGCGCTCAAATGAGAGAGGACTCGCCGAGCTGGCAAGGCCATGTCCTAAATAGTCGGATATATGACATTTGAGACAAGGTGCACTTGCCCTACGATCGAGGCTCCAAACTCAAACCAACGGAGCCCGTCATGACCCAGCATTCAAAGGGTACCGCGCTGATTACCGGCGCTTCCTCCGGCATCGGTGCAATCTATGCCGATCGGCTGGCGCGCCGGGGATATGATCTGATCCTGGTCGCCCGCAACCAGTCCCGCCTCAATGACCTGGCCAAGCGCCTGACCGACGAGACCGGCCGCGCCATTGAAGTCGTTGCGGCGGATCTCGGCAACAAGCCCGATCTCGGCCGCGTCGAGCAAATGCTTCGGACCGACGCCAGCATCACCTTGCTGGTCAATAATGCCGGCGTCGGCGCCACTTCCCCGCTGCTTGCTTCTGATGTCGACAAGATGGAGGAGATGATCACGCTGAACGTCAACGCTCTGACGCGGCTGACCTACGCAGCGGTTCCCGGCTTCGTCGCCCGCGGGATGGGCGCGATCATCAATATCGCTTCGATCGTCGGTATCGCGCCGGAGGTGCTGAACGGCGTCTATGGCGGCAGCAAAGCCTTCGTGCTCGCCTTTACCCTGTCGCTCCAGAAGGAACTCACTGAGAAGAACATCCGCATTCAGGCCGTACTCCCGGGCGCGACGGCCACCGACTTCTGGGGCATTGCGGGGACTCCTCTGGAGCACGTGCCGAGTGAGATCGTCATGCGCGCCGAGGACATGGTGGACGCCGCGATCTCCGGCTTTGATCTCGGCGAGCAGATCACCATCCCGTCGCTGCCGGACGCTGCCGATTGGGAGGCCTATGAAGCGGCGCGGCAGAAACTCATGCCAAACCTGTCCCTCACGGCGCCGGCGGCTCGCTACCGGGCTGCGGGTGGTTAAGGCGCGAAGGATCGCCCAACCACATCGTCAATAAATCGATCGCCGAGGAGGGTTCAATGAGTGCACTCACCCTTACACGTCAAAATCTGCTGTTCCTCGCGACCGGGCTTGCCGGTTCCTTCCTGGTGAACCTGTCGGCCCAATTTGCTTCGGCAAACATCGCCGACATCCAGAATGGGCTCTTTTCCACGGCGGACGAGGGCTCCTGGATACTTACCGCCTATACCATGGGGAGTTGCGCCGGCATCGTCACCTCAGGCCTGTTGATCGGAGCCTTGAGCGTCGGCCGTTACCTGGTTGTAAGCTCCATAGTGTTTGCGGCCGCGGCGCTCGCTGGCGCGTTGACGAGCGACCTTGGTGCCATGATCGCATTCCGTTCGCTGCAAGGCTTCGCAGCCGGCGGGTTCGGGCCGGCGGCATTCGTCGCCGTCTTCACGGTGGCCGGCGGACCGCGCCTTGCCTATACAGTGATCGTTCTGGCATTTTCCCTCCTCTTTTCCGGGACGGCGGGGGCTGCAATCGCCGGCTATGTCTCGGACAGTTTCGGATGGCGAGCGCTTTTCGTCGTTCAGGCAGTCATCGGCGCGGCTCTGGCTCTTGCCGCCCGCCTCTGGGTTCCGCACAAGGCCCTGAACTGGTCGGCGCTCAAGGCCGACTGGACGTCCATCATCCTGTTGTCGCTCGCCCTTGCGAGCCTGATGCTGGTTCTCAATCAGGGTACGCGCCGCTTTTGGTTCGCAAGCGAGATAATCGTCTGGGGCGCGACCTTGTCCGCGGCCGCTTGGGTGGGCTTCATATTCATGTCCCGCTCGTCCGCTCTGCCGCTTTTAGCACCCCAGCTCCTCCTCACTCAGAAGTTCGGCCTTCCGATCGGGCTCAATTTCCTCTTACGCGCCGGCCTCGCCGTGAGCTCTTACCTTGTGCCGCAATTCCTCGCGACCGTAGAGGGTCATCGGCCGCTCGATGTCTCCGAGCTCATGTTTTGGGCCGCGGCTGCCCAGTTGCTCGCTCTCCCGTTGGTATGGTGGTTCCTGCATCTATGCGATCTGCGCGTGGCGATGGGAATTGGCGTTGTCCTCCTGGTCCTAGGCACCGTGGTCATGGGCAGTGAAGCCACGACATCCGCAGGGGAACATTTCCACTCTGGGCTCGCCCTATACTCTGCCGGTCAATTGTTGCTGTTGACGCCAGCCATGATTGTCGGCACGGGCAGTTTGAAGCCTGCAGACCTTCCGACAGCGTCGCTGACATTCAATATCAGCAACCTGGCTGGAACGACGCTCGGTGTTGGAATTCTCTCCAGCTTCGTGGCCGAGCGCCAGAAATTCCATTCGGACGCCCTCACCGAGGCCGTGTCCCTCTACCGCGCTTCTGACGGGGAGGGGATTTACGGCCTCGCCGGTGCTGTTGCGGCCCAGGTTGCGAATGACGCCGGCGCCACCATGCGGGCGGCAGTTCAGACTGGGTGGTCGGCGGCCCGGCGGCAGGCCTCGGCGCTTGCATTTGGCGACGGCTTTCTCGTCGTTGCCCTCATGCTGGTGCTCGGCATTGTGGCGGTTGTGGCAATAGGCCGTTCGCCGCCATTGCCTCGTCCAGTCAAGGTTTATCGGAGAGAAGCGCCTTGATAGTGAGAACGCAGTCGCCCAAAGGCAGCGACCCGCATAAGAAAGGAAGGCATGAAGCGTGTCTTGTGACGCGCTTTATGTGTCAGATTCGGGGAAGTCCGCGTGGCGGTTTGTCTCAAGCGGGAATATCGTACCCGCGGAAAATTCCAGCAGAGAAGGTGCCATGCACAAGATTGGCTTTGTCGTCTTTCCAAGATTTCAGCTCATGGGTTTCGCGGCGGTAACCGCCTTCGAGATGGCCAATTTGGCACTGGGGGAGCCGGCTTATGAGATAGAGCTGCTCTCAGAGGCGGGCGGCGAGATCAAGTCGTCGGCCGGCTTCGGCGTCCTCACAAAAGCCTTCGACGATACACCTTACGATACCGTCATGTTTGGCGCCGGCACCGCGATCGAGCCGATGACGCCCGGGCTAATCGCATTTTCGCGTCGCGCGCTTGAAACGTCGCGCCGTGTGGCAGCGCCCTGCACCGGCGCCTTCGTTCTTGCGGAGGCCGGCCTGCTCAATGGACGCCGCGCGACCACTCATTGGGCCTTCGCGCGCCAGCTCCAGGAGCGCTTCCCGGCCGTTAAAGTCGAGGACGATCGCATCTTCATCGTCGACGGAAGCGTGTGGACGTCGGCGGGGATGACGGCGAGCATCGATCTTGCTCTTGCGATGATCGAGAAGGACCATGGCCAGGAGGTTGCGCGGTCCGTTGCCCGCAAGCTCGTCGTCTATCATCGGCGCGCGGGTGGGCAGTCGCAGTTTTCGGCCTTGCTCGAGCTCGAGCCGAAGTCCGACCGGATCCAGAAGTCGATCGACTATGCCAAGGCTAATCTTCGCGCTCTGTTGTCGGTGGAAGAACTGGCGGATGCGGCAGGGCTGAGCCCGCGCCAGTTCAGCCGGGCGTTCCGGGCCGAGACGGGACAGTCGCCTGCCAAGGCAGTGGAGAATCTTCGCGTGGAGGCGGCCAGGCTGCTGATGGAGCAGGGCCGTCACTCCATGGACGTGATCGCGGTTGAAACGGGTTTCGCCGATCCCGATCGCATGCGCCGCGCCTTTCTTCGCACGCTTGGACAGCCACCGCAGACGATCCGGAGGAATGCGCGCGATAGTTTCAACATCGTCTGACAATGATCAAGATGCCCCGATCGGACGAGTTCCGGTCGGGGAGGACAGTCGGCGATTTTCGCGTGCCAGCCCAGGACAGTGTGCCAATCGCTGCGCACCAATTGCACCGGGCATTGCGCCTCCCAAACACAAGGAGAAAAGCATGACCACTGCAATCAACAGTGTCTTGGGGTTTCTTGGTGGCTCTACTGGCTCAGCGCAATTTCCGCCGCAAGGCCGCCGCCGTCGCGGTTGCGCAAGGTGAGGGTCGCGCCGATTGCGGTCACGAGCTGCTGTGCGATCGCAAGGCCGAGGCCCGTCCCGCCCGTGTCGCGGCTGCGGGACTGCTCCAGCCGGAAGAAGGGTTGCAGCACCGCTTGCAACTGGTCGTCCGGAATGCCGGGGCCGCGATCGAGCACTCTTATGAGCACCGTGCCCTCCTGGCGATGAACCTCGATTTCCGCACTGCCGGCGAATTTAAGGGCATTGTCGACCAGGTTGGTGAGGATACGTCTCAAGGCGTGCGGCCGGGTCACGATCGCGCCGTCGCTCAATCCACCGATGGTGACCGACTTGCCGGTATCCTGATAATCATAGGCGAGACTCTCGATGAACGAGGCGAGATCGATGCGCGAGGCTTTTTCCTTCTTGCCGTGGGCGCTGCGCGCATAGGCAACTCCTTCCTTGACGAGACGTTCGACTTCATCGAGGTCCTGAACCAGCTTGTCTTTGTCGGCGGAATCTTCCGCCATTTCGGCACGCAGCTTCATCCGCGTGATCGGCGTCTGCAGATCATGCGAGATCGCTGCGAGGATCTGCACGCGCTCCTCCAGATACTGAGCAATGCGATCGCGCATCGCATTGAACGCCGTCGCCGCATAGGCCACTTCGGTCGGGCCGGTTTCGCTGAGGCGCGGCGCGTTGCTGTTCGGATCAAGCGTGTCGGCGGCACTCGCCAGATTGGCGAGAGGACGGATGGCGAGACGCATCGCGGTCCAACTGCAAAGTACCAGGAGCAGGAGCTGCGCGATGAGGACATAAGGCAACCAGTCAGCCACCGGCATGACGCCCCTTGGGGTGACGTCTATCGTCAACGACTCGCCGTCGCTCAAGCGAAGATGCGCCTGAAGATGGCGGCCTACTGCGGGGATGGATTCAACCTCGATCGGGTACTTCGCGCCTATTGCGGCCCGGATCCTGGAGGCGACCTCGGCGTCTTCCGCCCCAAGCACGGGATTGCCAGGGAGGCCCGGCCCCAGAACGAACCGGTAGGAGCTGCGCGCAAGTTGGCCGAGCCAAGCGGACCGTTCGGCCGCGGGGATCCGGTCGAGGATGGCGATCGATGTCGCGATGTCGTTTTCAAGCGTATTGAACATCACCGACCTGGCGGCGATATAGCGTTCCGAAAACAGCACCGTAAACGACATGGCATGAGCAATTGTCAGGCCGGCAAGAAGAATGATGAATAGCCGCGCTCTGAGTGTGTGCGGCCACAGGCGAATCCCCTCGAGAACAGCGTGCGTCGCCATCAGCGTGGCTCCACGATTTCGACCGGCACCGAGAAAACATAGCCTTCGCTGCGGACCGTCTTGATGTAGGTCGGTTCGCGGGCATCGTCGCCAAGCCGCTGGCGAACCCGGCTGACAAGGAGATCGATGGAACGGTCGAACAGTTCGGCCTCGCGTCCCTGTGTCAGGTTGAGCAATTGATCACGGTTGAGGACGCGCTGCGGATGGTCGACGAAGACGCGCAGCAGCCGATACTCGGCGCCGCTGAGCGCAATCACGGTGCCGTCCGCGTCGATAAGATGCCTTGCCGTCGTGTCGAGCTTCCAGTGACCGAAACGCAGCAATTGGCCGGCTTCCGAGATCTGCAAATTCGGGGGCAGCATGCGCGCGCGCCTGAGGACCGCCTTGATGCGGGCGAGCAACTCGCGCGCCGAAAACGGCTTGGCGAGGTAGTCGTCGGCGCCCATTTCCAGCCCGATGATGCGGTCCATCTCGTCGGAGCGGGCTGTCAGCATGACAATCGGCGTCGCCTTGTGTCTGCCGACGCGCAGCTCGCGACTCAGTACGAGGCCATCGTCACCCGGCATCATGAGGTCGAGAATGATGAGATCGACCGTGTTGGCCTCGAGGAACATGCGCATCTGCCGCCCGTCGGCAACGGCGGTGACGCGCAGCCCGTTCTTCTTCAGGTAGCTCGACACGAGCTCCCGGATTTCCCGATCGTCATCGACGATCAGGATATGGTCGATGTGCTCCATGGCGCGATCTCCACCGTTCGACTGCCATTTCTTATCAAAATGAGAACGCCGTGGTAGCAGTATTCACTGGCTCGCGCGTCCTGCGAAGGCTAGAGTTGACGCAATGGCCGGAAGGCGGCGCGCAGCTCGGCGCTGAATAGGTCCGGCTCTTCCCAGGCGGCGAAATGGCCGCCCTTGTCCACGCGGTTGTAGTAAATCAGTTTGCGGTAGGCTCGTTCCGCCCAGCTCTTCGGCGGCCGGTAAACTTCTCTCGGGAAAATCGTCACTGCCGCCGGGATCGCGATGGGGGTCAACTTGCTGTTGCCGGCGCTGTTCTCCCAGTAAATCCGGCCGCTCGAGGTCCCGGTGTTCGTCAGCCAGTAAAGCGTGATGTTGTCGAGAATCTCGTCGCGGCTGAACGCGCGCTCTGGTTCGCCCCGGGTGAACACCCAGTCGGCAAGCTTGTCATAGAACCACGCCGCCAGTGCAACCGGCGAGTCGGCGAGGCCGTAACCGATGGTTTGCGGGCGCGTCCCCATGATTGCCGCATAGCCGAAGCCTTTAGCGAGGAATTCCCTGGTCTCTTCAAACACCGCCCGTTCCTCGGCGGCCAACTCCGCCGGCGCAGGATCACCGCTTCGCAAGGCCCTAGCAACGTCCGGCGGGATGGTGGTCGAGCGCTCAATCCTGTTGACGTGGATGCCGAGCAAACCCGGAGGAGCCTGGCGGCCCATCGCATCAGAAATGATGGCACCCCAATCGCCGCCCTGTGACACGTAGGCCTGGTACCCAAGGCGCTTCATGAGAACGTCCCAGGCGCGGGCGATGCGGTCCGGGTTCCAGCCAGTACCCTTCGGCTTCTCGGAAAAGCCGAAGCCGGGAATGGACGGAAGGACGAGATGGAATGCATCCTCCGCCGTCCATCCATGCGTCGTGGGATCGGTCAGCGGACCGATGACGTTCAGCAGTTCGAAGACCGAACCGGGCCAGCCGTGAGTCATGATGAGCGGCAATGCATCTGCATGACGCGAGCGAACATGGATGAAGTGGATGTCGAGGCCGTCGATATTCGTCAGAAACTGGGGCAGGGCATTCAGTTTCGCTTCGGCCTTACGCCAGTCGTAGCCCGCTTCCCAGTAGCGGACGAGTGACTGAAGCTTGGCAAGCTGCACGCCCTGGGAGCGATCGTCGACCGGCTCCGGGTCAGGCCAGCGTGTGACGGCAAGGCGTCGCCGGAGGTCGACGAGCGCTGCCGGCGGGATATCCACGCGGAAAGGGCGAATGTTATCGGCCTCGAAAGGCGTCGCGTCCGCTTGCGCGAGGGCCGTCGCAGGGCGAAGCGCCGCAAAGGCTGCCACTGCCGCTCCGTTCAGGAGCAGAGCCCGGCGGGACAGTGCGGACGCGTCGGTGGTTTCCTGTTCGGTCATTTCCGCACTTCCTTCCATGTGGTTCTCAGGGTCCATGTCGAAACGCTCACTTGACCGGAACGACAAGCGGGGTGCCCTTCTGGACGAGGTATGTGGCAAGCTCCGATGCCTTGCCGCTGCCGACATTCTTCGCCACGTGCGCCACTCCGGCCGGGATGAACAAAGCTTCGCCGGCATGAAGGGTGACCGGCGCTCTGCCCTCGAGCTGATATTCCAGCGAGCCTTCGAGCACATAGGCCACCTCTTCGCCCGGATGAGAGTGCTTGATGGAGACTGCGCCGGGCCCGAAGTCGACGCGCACCTGGACCGCCTCGCGGCCGGGGACGCCGAGGTCGTGCTGCAGGAGATCGGTACGCTGAAGTCCCGCTTGCTGCGCCTTGGCCGCGGACAGCGCCAATCCGCTTCCAACGATCAGCAGCGCAGCCGCCATGATCCGAGACGTTCTCATATGCTCGTCCTTTCCGCATTTGGGTCGAGGCTCGTTTTCGAAGCCAGTGCCGCCATTTGAGCGCCCATGTGTATTGACGCTGTGTCCGCCGGGCCGGACTTTTGTAACGGCATGTACCGCGGAAGCAGCGGAGCGAACTCGGCGCCCGATCATCTCAGAACGGCACGTAATCCGACAGCTCGATTGTGACGGCATTGAAATCCCGGTCGAGAGTGCCGTCCGGCTTCAGTGTGAACACGCTGCGGCGGGTTGGGTACTTCAGCCCATCAACGTCAATGTAATCAGACGTGAAGTGCGCAGCCGGCGTGTCCGCCCACACATCAACAGTATAATCGTGACGGCGCAGCAACCCATCCGAGCCGAAGTAGAAGCGCTGTTCTCGCGTGTGGCTGTGTACGCTTTCCGGGAACCGCACGGCTATGCCGCGAAGCGTCTCGCCTTCGTTCTCGATTGGGGCAATGTCGTGAGCTTCATAGCCGGGCTCGCCGAACACGAACGGCGTCGCATGATACGTCCACATGGCATAGCCGTTGAAGTAGGCGAGATCCAGCGGATCCCATTGTCCGTTGAAACTACGATCGAATGCTTCACGTCCGTTCTCTCGCTCGGCGATAATCGAGCCATCTCCGGCGCTGATCTCCACATGCTCGGGAGTCCAGGTCATTGTCCAGTCTGGTTCTCCAAAGGGAGTAACTCGGGTCCACTGGCGGCGGAACTCGCTTGCTGCACGCCTCGGCACAGGGATCAAAGGAGCCCCTTTGAGCTCCCATAGCGTTCCACCGGTCAATATAGTTGAGGCAATACCCATAAACTTGCGCCAGCGGCCATGCCCCCCATGCGCTTCCAGAGCTTCCTCCAGCAGCGGGTGCAACGTGCCAGTCATCGATCTTCTCCTCAATCGAGTTCCATGACGATTATCTAATGCTCCTGACTTGTGGCAAGCTCAATCGCTCGAGGCATTTCATCGGCCATCTTGTTGGCGGACAGATCGAGTTCTGAGCCCTGGCCCGACCTATCGTTTTCGCCGGTGGAACAGCGTCATGACCAAGGTCTTGCCATTGATCCGAACCTGACAATGAGTGCGGCCAGCGTCGCGACGAATAGGAGGTAGGCGAGCGCCGCCTGCCAGGCGCCAGTGGGGAAACCAATTAGCAGCAGCGTGTCGTTCCCACCGGGAGTGAGGAGCGCACCCAATCCCATCAGGACGCCCGCAAGCGTTCTCTTGAGTATGGTCGCCGCTGTCGGCCATTTCAGCGTGAATCCTTGCTTCCCAAGTCTTGCGGAGACAAGACTGCCGCTGAACATGCAGCCTGAAATCAAGACGCCCGCGACCGGTATCGAAGCGATCGGTCCAACGGATGCAGTGATCGAGAACCCAGGCGCAAGAACCGCCAGGATCGTAGAGGTGATGCCGATCGCCCCCATCACCAGCGTCAACTGCCAGAAATTTGACTCGGATCTGCGTGAGACACCGAGCCTCAGCACTACGATGGCCAACAATGCCAGCGCGGGCAGCGCCGCCTCTAGCGACGGGGAAGCGCTTGTCGGTGGCTGGTGCGAAAGCAGATCAAACAGGGATTCGACGTATAGGACCGCATAGATGCCGAGAAACGTGAATGCGAATCCGAGTTCGCCATTTCCGATATGCCCAACAGACCCAAACACACAAGCGCCGTTCACATAGGTGCCGAGCCCAAGTAAAATGGCCGCAGGAACCAGGTAACCGAGTGGCGACCAACCCTCCTGCATCATCGGTGTCGTTTCGAGGATTGCGTAGACGAGGGCCGCCCAGACGGCGCATTCGATCAAAGCGATGAAACGTGCAGGCCTCCTCTCCGATACCAACTGCCTCGTGGCGATGACGGTGCAGATCGATCCCCGGTTCATCGCGAAACCGAGAACAAATCCCAGCGCTGCGGCCAAAGCCAAACTCGCCCAGATCTCGTAGCTGGCGGCGACAGGTCCCATACCTGATATGTTAATGAGAAATTCGCTCATTCGGTAAACGACCTCGCGCACCGCTCCAGTTTCAGACACATTCAAGCATTCATTACTGGCCGTCGCTGCGATTCCGGCGGCTGCTGGCGAAGCTGCGGACCCGCGACGACCGTCCGCAAAGCGTCGCTGCCATTATTTTTCAAGCGCAGCCTGTGGCGTGTTTCGGAAACTGATCGCCATGCGATTGTAGGCGTTCATCAGGCCGGTCGCGATCGTCAGATCGACCAGTTCGCGCTCGTCAAAGACGGCGCGCGCTGCCTCATAGGCTTTATCGGGAACGCCGGTCTCAGCCACGCGCGTCACCGATTCGGCCCAGGCAAGAGCGGCGCGCTCGCGCTCGTCGAAGAGATTGCCGGCTTCCCTCCACGCCTGCACGAGCGCGAGCTTCTCGATCTGTTGCCCTTTCTTCAGCAGGTCGCGGGTGTGCATGTCGAGGCAGTAGGCGCAGTTGTTGATCTGCGAGATACGAAGATAGACCAGTTCGACCAGCTCAGAAGGGAAACCGCTCTGCATAATGTAGCCGTAGACGCCGCCCAAGGCTTTGACGCCGGCCGGCGCGATCTGGTTGTAGTCGAGGCGCTTGCTCATTTCCGTTCCTTAAGTCAGGTTACTTGATGGGGGTGGTCAGCGTTTCTTCGTTGCTATCAAGGACGAAGACGGCAAGCAGCCTTGCAGGCTTGCTCTTGCTTACGTTGCGGCTGACGAGGTGTTTGGACGCTGGTGGTTCGTACCAGCTTTCGCCGGCGCGGTAGGTTTCGGTCGCGCCGTCATTGACCTTCGATTCGATCTCCCCGGAGAGGACGTGGGCGAAGATGAACGACGAGTCCGCGTGACTGTGTGGAACGGAGGCCCCGCCCGGCGGGTAGTCGACGATCACCACTTTCATTGTCTTGCCCGGAATGTTGGGTATCGCCTTCTCGAAATGCGGCGTAACCGTTTCGGTGGGCCCATGTGCTTCCGCCGGCATGGCGGTGGCTATGGCGGCGGCGTGGGCTGCGCCTACGATGAACCATGCATTCATGACGACATTTCTCGTTTATGACGTTTTGTGGGAAAGCGAGCCCGGCGCCTTTCGGAGGGGTGAGGAAACGGGCTTGCCCGCGGCCAGCGTGGTGTTTGATCCATGCACTGGCCATGGTTGGTCGCCGCTTGTTGGGCGGACCTGATACTTTCGCCGATCAAGCGATTGGCTCAACCAAGGTCAAACCTAGCCGCCAGGATTTCAGATTGGCTATTCGGCAGCCGACCGGCGAGGAAGCACCCAGTTCGGGCGAGGAAAATGGCAGGTATAGCCGCTGGGATAGCGCTCCAGATAATCCTGGTGCTCCCGCTCCGCCTGCCAGAACTCTCCCACCGGCTCGACTTCCGTTACCACCTTGCCGGGCCACAGGCCTGAAGCATCAACATCGGCGATGGTTTCCTCCGCTACGCGCTTTTGCTCATCGTCGACGTAGTAGATTGCAGACCGGTAGGAGCTACCAATATCGTTGCCCTGGCGGTTTGTGGTGGTGGGGTCATGGATCTGGAAGAACACCTCCAGGATCTGCCTGTAGCTGATCGTCTTCGGGTCGAAGGCAATCTCGATGCCTTCGGCATGCGTCCCGTGATTGCGGTAGGTGGCATTCGGCACATCCCCGCCTGTGTAGCCCACGCGGGTCGCGATAACCCCAGGGAGTTTGCGGATCAAATCCTGCATCCCCCAGAAGCAGCCACCGGCCAAAACAGCTCTCATAGCTCTGTCGGTCATTTTAGATATCCTCTACCTGGTTTATGAACGCCCCGTAGCCTTCGGCTTCCATTTCGCCGCGCGGAATGAAACGCAGGGCAGCGGAGTTGATGCAGTAGCGCAGTCCGCCCCGGTCCTGAGGACCGTCGGGAAACACATGGCCAAGATGGCTGTCGCCATGCGCGGAGCGCACTTCGGTGCGGATCAAGCCATGGGAATTGTCCCGCAATTCATTGACGTTTTCCGATACGATCGGCTTCGTAAAGCTCGGCCAGCCGCAACCGGAATCGAACTTGTCGGCCGAGGCGAACAGGGGTTCGCCGGAGACGATGTCGACATAGATGCCCGGCCTTTTGTTGTCATTGTACTCCCCCGTGAAGGGGCGTTCGGTGCCGCTCTGCTGAGTCACGCGATACTGCTCTGGCGTAAGCTTCCTCACCAGTTCGTCCGTCTTTGCGTAGGTCATTGCCTAACTCCATTGTAGATCTTGCTACCCAGATGTGGCGACCGGGGATGGGGATTCCCAATATCGGGCGTGCATAGTTTCCATAGTCGCGGGGCGCCCCGTTCACGCCCAGTCATATCGAGCTGCAAGCTGGGCTATCTTGCGAATCTCGAGCGCTGTACCCGATCCAGAAACCGTCACGAATACCAGTTCGCGCTCCAGAGACATCCCTTCAACCGGGCGGGTGGTCACGCCGTGCACGACGGTCGACCGTTCGGGCATGATGCAGATCGCCCGGCCTTCGGCTACCATTTGCTGGACCCAGTCTTCGCGATCGGCACTGAACCGTGGTTGCATGACAGCGTCATGGTCCATCAAATGCTCTGCGATCTCAGTATGGAACTCGCAGGCCAGCCTGTCGACATAGGGATAGGCGGCAATCGCCTCGGTGCCGACGACGTCGTTGCGGGCTAGCGCATGGCCCTCGGCGCAGGCGAGGAGGAAGCGTTCGCGAAACAGCGGCACGACATTGAGCTTGTGGTTAGGGTGCGGCGCTCGGGGCAGGATGCAGGCGTGGTACTTGCCTGAAAGCACCTCGTCTGCACCTTCCCCAGACAAGAGCTGATGCATGTTGATCTTTACAGAGGGAAGCCTGTTGAGCGCCTCATCAAAGAACGCGGCAAATGCAGCAGGACCGATCGTCGGGGCAACCGCGATGTCGAGGATACGGCGCCGGCCGAGCGTGGTGTTCTCCGAGTGTTCGCGCACGTTGCGGAGCGCGAGTTCAATCCGGGTGAACTCGGCGTGGACGTCGCGGCCGAGCGCGGTCAGCCGGCTGTCCTTGCCGTCGCGATAGATCAACGGACTACCCAATTCGTCCTCGAGACGCTGAATTGCTCGCGTGAGACTTGGCTGCGACACGCCACTTCGACGGGCGGCTTCAGTAAAGTTCAATGTTTCAGCCAGATTGAGGAAATACTTGACCTGATTGATTTCCATGGATCGGTCTCGCTTGATTAAACGGCCATGATCTCGGCAAGGGGAGACAGCTGCCGGACACCGGTTGTCACTCCGGCGCCGTTCGAATGCAAGTGCCGCCGGAAGGCGCAGGGAAAGCACGGACTTCCGCAGATGATGCGGGCGGGCTCGCGCTTCCCAAGGGGGGCCCCTCGTTTCGTCGGTGATCCCCTGCACTTATGCTTCAACCATCTCCGCTTCACGCGGCTCGATGGCCCAGGCGCCCGGATCGGGTGAATGCTCGGCCAAGAATTTCTCGGCTTCCAGGGCCGCCATACATCCCATGCCGGCGGCACTGATCGCCTGACGGAATACCGGGTCGATGACATCGCCGGCGGCCAGCACCCCGGGGACGGTTGTTTTCGTCGACCAGGAGCCGACCTTGAGGTAGCCATCCGCATCCATGTCGAGCTGGCCGCGAAACAACGCGGTTGCCGGATCGTGTCCGATCGCGACGAAAAGGCCGTGCGTGGACAGTTCCTTCACCTCGCCCGACTTCACGTTGCGGATCCGCACGCCGGTTACCGACTTCCTCGGCTCGTGCTCGCCGATAACCTCGTCGATGACGTGGTTCCAGACGACTTCGACATTCGGCTTCGCCACGAGACGGTCCTGCAGAATCGACTCCGCGCGGAAATGATCGCGGCGATGAACGACCGTGACCTTGGAGGCAAGGTTCGACAAGTAGAGCGCTTCCTGCACGGCTGTGTTACCGCCGCCGACAACGACCACTTCCTTGTTTCGATAGAAGAAGCCGTCACAGGTGGCGCAAGCCGAGACGCCGAAGCCATTGAATGTCTTCTCCGAGGGCAGGCCAAGCCAGCGGGCCTGAGCTCCAGTCGCGACGATCAGTGCATCGGCCATGTACGTGTCGCCGGAGTCGCCTTTGAGACGGAACGGGCGTTTGGAGAGATCGACCGAGGTGATGATATCGTACACCACCTCGGTGCCGACGTTCTCCGCCTGCTGCCGCATCTGCTCCATGAGCCACGGGCCTTGAACGGGTTCGGCAAAGCCGGGGTAGTTCTCGACATCAGTCGTGATGGTGAGCTGGCCGCCTGCCTGCAGCCCAGTCACAAGGAGCGGTTTCAGGTTGGCGCGGGCAGCGTAGATGGCGGCGGTATAACCGGCCGGTCCGGCCCCGATGATCAGGACCCTGGCATGATGCGTGTTCATGAGGTGATCTCCTTCTGCATTACGGTCTGCGATCAGCCGTAACGCAGCCCCGGGGTTCATTGGCTGTACTGCCGGCGCGCGATGACATCGATTTCGTTGCGGGAAATGCCGACATCCTCGAGCAGGTGATCGTTCAATTGCGTGAACGCTCGAAGGGTCCGGCGATAGCGCTGGTGGGCGCGGATTGTCGACAGAACATAGGTCAAATACATGGGACGTTCCTTTCGTTGAACCGACCGGCACGGCCGATCTGGGGTTTCTTTCATTGCAATACCGGGGTGCGGGCGGAGGCGGGGCTCCGCCCGCATCCTCGGTCAAGCGCTGGTTGAGCGGAGCGCCGCGAGCGAGTCGACGGCAATCCAGAGGGAAAGGGCGAGCAGTCCAATGTCCTTGAGCAGGAACTGACCGACAGCGACCGTGATCGCCGGAAAGCCGAGCTCCGGCACGGACACCCCGGGGGTCGTCACCATTAAGCTAAGCGTGGTCGCGAAGAGCCCGGCTGACAGCAAGCCGCCGACGAGCGAGTATACCGGGTTCACGAGCCGTGCCGCGATCAGGGCGCCGACGCTGAGTTCGAGGAAGCCGAGAAGGCTTGAGAAATCCCTTACGCTGAAGAGGGAGTAGGTCCAGCTCAACAACGGGCTGTTGCCGACCAGACCGGTCAGCCCTTCCGCTTCATAGGCGGTGAACTTCATACCGCCGAACCAGCCATAGATCACGACCAACGAAATATAGAGGCTCGCCGCGGCAACGGTCCGACCGTGGCGCTCGGCCAGATCGAGCGAAGCGGCTCGAGCCTGGCTGCGTGGATACGCCGCGGTGCTATAGATAGGAACACGAGGCATTGTCTTCTCCTTGGGTTGTCCGCAGTGGGCGATCCGCCCGGATGTCGCGGTCCAAACGATACCGATCTGTATCGAATAAAAGAAGATGTATACTGATCTGTATCGTTTGGCAAGGGCGACTTCTGAACGGGCTCCGGCCTTGTTCCCCAGGGAACTATTCTTCTTCGGGGGAACCGTGAGCCGAAAGGAATACCCGCTGCAGGGCTTGCCTCAGTAAACCCCCTTGTATCTGCCTCCCGCTACCGCTAAGAACGATACAGATCTGTTACTTGTTGCGAGGACGATAATGCGCCGTTCGGAAATCCGAGACCACCTGCTCGATACCGCACTCCGGCTGTTCAATCAGCACGGCTATCACGCGACGGGCATCGACCTGATCATCGCCGAGGCGAGGGTGGCCAAGACCACGCTGTACCGGCACTTCGAAACCAAGGAAGACCTGATCCTCGCCGCGCTCGAACGGCGCGACGAGGAGGACCGCAATGCCATGCGTGCCTTTGTCGAGCAGCATACGAGCGATCCCGTCGAGCGCCTTCTGGCGACGTTCGATTTCCTCGAAACTGCGCTCAGCGACAAGCAGTTCCGCGGCTGCATCTTCGTGAGCGCGGCGGGGGAGCACAAGGATGGCGCCAATCCCGTGTTCCGCGCCGCCTTGATGCATAAGCGCCTAGTGCTCGCGTATTTCGAGGAACTCGCCCATGCAGCGCGGTTTGCGGGGCCGAAACGGATCGCGACCGAGATCAACCTACTGCACGAAGGCGCGATGGCCGTCGCGCAGATGAGCCGAATCGCCGAGCCTGCGCGGCAGGCCAAACGCATGGCGGGCCAGTTGCTCGCGGCGGAAGAGCGGTCTTCGTCAGTCCGGGGAGAGGACGCAGGCCGGCGAACACACGCTTCCTGAAATCTCCCTCCGGCGCTGCATCGCCAGGTCGCATAATGGATTTAGGCGAGCCTGCGCCAATGCCACGCCTCCCATCCGGCATTCACATCGGCCTGTGAGGAATAAGAAATGCCCCCTATTCGGGCAACACCGGAAATTCCGGGTCTGCGCTGCGAATGACCGGCTTGGGTCGAGAATTCACCTTCATCACGGTTTTTATCTTCGCCACGGCTTCGAGCGTGCGATGGACCGGGCATTTGCCGGCAATTTCGACGATCTTGCCGCGAAGCTCCTCCGATACCTCGCCGTCGACGGAGATGACGCGCTCGAAATGGTCGATCCTGGCGCTGCCGCTGCGCTCCGCTTCTGTGCATTCCTCGCAGTCCTTGGCGTGGATCTTGGCATGTGAGACGTCGACGCCGATGCGGCCGAGCGCGAGCCCCTTGCGCTCCGCATAGAGGCGCAGCGTCATCGAGGTGCAGGCGCCAAGCGCGATCGACAGGAAATCATAGGGTGACGGGCCGGAATCGAGACCGCCCGCGGTTTCGGGTTCGTCGGCGAAAAGCCGATGGCTGCCGGCCTGAACCGCGTTCTGGAACTTGCCTTCCCCCGTCTCCATCACCCTGACATGTTCGATTGGCTGCGTGCCCTGCGGCGTGTCGGCGGCGAGATAGCGCGTCAGCCATCCCGAAATGATCCGGCCGGCGAAGGCTGCGTCCTCAGGGTCGGTGAGCAGGTGATCGGCCTTGTCCAGCGAAACGAAGCTCTTGGGATGCTTTGCCGCGAGGAAGATTTCGGTGGCGTTCTCGATCCCGACCGTCTGGTCCAGCGGCGCGTGAAGGACGAGGAGCGGCTTTTTCAGGCTGACAACGGCATCCTTGATGCGCTGCCCGCGCGCGTCTTCGACGAATTGCTTTTTTATAAGGAACGTGCGCCCGGCAAGATCGACATCTGCCTCGCCGCGCGTCTCGATCTCCTCAAGGCTCGTTGCGAAGTTCTTCAACACGTGGCCGACATCGGCCGGCGCGCCGATGGTGGCCACGGCGCGCACTTCGGGAATGTGCCCGGCGACGGCGAGAACCGCTGCACCGCCGAGCGAGTGGCCGATCAGCAACGAGGGTGCCTCATAGTGTTGGCGCAGATAGTCGGCGGCCGAAAGCAGGTCGGCGACATTGGAGGAGAAGTTGGTCGAGGCGAATTCGCCCTCGCTTGATCCTAGTCCCGTGAAATCGAACCGCAGGACGGCGATGCCTTCGCGCGCAAGCTCGGCCGCAACGCGGCGCGCCGACGCCAGATCCTTGGAACAGGTGAAGCAATGGGCAAATATTGCGTAGGCACGTAATGGCCCGTTGGGCAGATCAAGGCGGGCGGCAAGGATTGCGCCGGAATGACCGGGAAACTGGAGCCGTTGCGTGTTGAAAGGCATGGTACGCTCCTTTGCTGTAAAGGAAAGGCTCATTCTACATCGCCAAGGGCGACCCGGGTACCTACACCTTTGCGCGTCTTTTCAGGCGCCACCATTCTGGACCGCCTACCGGCGGATTCCCCTGTTCATCGGACGCTATAGTCGGCTGAGCAACTCCGACTTCTTGGCCTGGAATTCCTGATCCGTCAGAATGCCTTTCGCATGAAGTGCCGCGAGGCGCTCGATCTTGTCGAAGATGTCCTCCTCCGACCGAACCGCCTCCCGCGCTGGATGTGCCGCTTGTTGTGGCTCGGCGGGTTCGGGCGCGGTCGGTGCGAATATCGACGGCGCAGCCGTGGCGGCGGATGTTCTTGTACCCGGCGTGTCCGCCGGTTCCTTGCCGCCCTGCCGCACCACATCCAGTTCCGAAAGTTTCATCAGCCCATGCTGAGAGGTAAAGCTCAGCGACTGGTCGCCGCTTTGCTGCTGCGAGAACCCGCCAATGCGATGGTCTTTCGTGTCGTAGACCGTAACCCGGCCGCCGACATCGATCGCCAGCCGGCGGGTTGTCGGGAAAAAGGAATAGCGCAGGTCATTCTGCGCCCCGGTCGAGGCAGGATGCCCGAGCTCCTCGGGCCACCAGTTCCCAGCCGACAGCGCGCCAGGCACGAACAGGCTGACGCCGCCGCCCTGACCTTGATATTGGGACTGGCGCGACGTCTGCGGGCCCAGCAAATCGCCTATCATCGAACGCGCTGGCCTTCGGTGTGGCGACGTTCTACGCTTCATTCTTCCGCGGGACGCCGCTTCTGGTGCAGGTGCTGATCATCTACCTGGCCCTGCCGCAATTCGGTATTGTTCTATCGGGCTTCGCCTCGGGCATCCTGGCGCTGTCGCTGAATTACGGTGCCTATCTTGCCGAAACGATCCGCGCCGGCATTCTCTCGGTGCCGCGCGGACAGGCTGAGGCTGCCAAGGCGCTGGGGCTCGGACGCGGGGTGATCGCGTTCAAGGTCATCGCGCCACAGGCGATGCGCATCATCATCCCGCCGGCCGGCGGAAACTTCATCTCGATGTTGAAGGATTCCTCGCTCGTCTCGATCATGGGACTGTGGGAGCTGAACTTTCTTGCCCAGTCCTACGGGCGAGCCACCTATCACTATATGGAAATGCTGCTGACGGCGGCAGCGATTTACTGGTTTTTGTCGATCGGGCTCGAACTTGTCCAAAATCGACTGGAAAGGCGTTTTGGCCGCGGCTTCATGGCCGATCGGCAAGGAAGATAATATGACAATCACCCAGAATTTCACCATTCTCGACGGCGGCATGGGCCGTCTTCTCGAACGGCTCGGCGCACCTTTCCGCCTGCCGGAATGGTCGGCCCTGTCGTTGATCGAGGCGCCGGAATATGTCACCCGTGCCCATCAGGCCTATGTCGACAGCGGCGCCGACATCATCACGACGAATTCGTATGGCCTCGTGCCGCATATGCTGGGCGAGGAGCGTTTTGCTGCCGATGGCCGGGCACTGGCTGACAGGGCAGGGCGCCTCGCTCGGGAAGTCGCCGATGGCGCAGGCCGCCGGGTTCTCGTGGCGGGATCGTTGCCGCCTCCCTTCGAGAGCTACCGGCCAGAGCGTTTCCAGGCGCATAACGCCCCCCGCATTCTCCAAACCCTCGTAGCTGGTCTTGAACCGCATGTTGATTTCTGGCTGATCGAAACCCAGAGCTCGACGGTAGAGGCTTTGACAGCTCTCGAAGCTGCAAATGGCAGCGGCAAGCCGATCTATGTTTCCTACACCCTGAAGGACGAAGATGGTCGCACCGGACCGCCGGAACTGCGTTCCGGCGAACATGCCGATGAAGCGGTGAAGAAGGCGCTGGAGGCTGGTGCGAGCGGTGTCTTCTTCAACTGCAGCCAGCCGGAGGTGATGAGCGAAGCCGTGCTGGCTGCGCGCAAGGTCGTGGTTGAAACCGCCTCGTCTGCAGTCATCGGCGTTTATGCCAATGCCTTTGCGCCAGAGCCGCCCTCGGACACGCCCTACGCCGGCATCTCGGATATTCGCGCCGATCTCGGTCCGGAAAATTACCTGCAGTGGATTGACCTCTGGCGGTCGCAGGGGCGTCCGTCGTCGGTGGCTGCTGCGGCATTGGGCCCGAACACATCCACGCGATTGCGAAAAGACGATCCGCTCCGGCCACGGCAACGTAATTTCGTACTCTTTCAACAAAATAGTCGGTTATTGCTCAGCAATATGGTCCGCTCTCGCTACCTTGCTATTCGTGCAGACAATCCCGCCGAGATGGTCGATCGGCAACTTCTTCTGCCGGTTGGTGCAGCCGTAACGGTTCTTGGACATGATCGCATATGGGCCGAAACAATGCGCGCATTCGAGGACGCCGCTGAGCAGATATTGTGGCTGGTGGGCTTTGTTCAGGCGGTTTGTGGTCGTCCGGGAAAAGCTTTGTTCGACTTCCATTTGCCGCTTCTTGACCGCGGTCCAGAGGACGTCGGTGACGATGCGCAACTCGGCCTGTTCAATGATGATCCAGTCATCGCGGTCGTTAGGGCGCGCTACCCGTTTCATCGGTCTCGCGCAGACCCGGAATGCGATCTCCGCGCTCGTCATGAGCCGCCTTAAACTGGTAGCCGTAGGCGAGGCTGCTGGCAGCCTTGCCCTTCTGGACCGACGTTCTCATGTCTTCGCGGGTGCGGTATCGCCCTTGCTCGACCATTTCCGGCTCAGCACCGCCCCGATGCGCATCTCGATGTCGGAAATGCGCGCATTGGCTCGCCCTCGGACCAACGTCGGCCCGTGTGCGACTTTTGGCCCATCCCCAGCGGGACCAAAGTCTGACCTTGGAACCAAGCCGCACCAGCCCAGTTAGAGGCATGCGAGAGTCGCTGGGCGCGGCCGACATGACAACGATGAGGAAAGGTCTGGCTTTGATCGCGGCGGCAACGCTGACGACGACAGGGCTTGGTGCCGACTCCCGAGACGAAACAACGCCGACCGTGGCACAGGTTGCGCCCGTGGCGGACCGGAACGTTGATCTCGGCGCCGCGATCACGGTGACGTTTAGCGAAGACATCGATCCAGTGACTATCGACGGCAGTTCGCTCCGGCTCTCAGGGGCGGGCGTGGCGATCGAGGCGAGCGTCTCGTACGACAGGAGGACGCGCTCGGCTGTGCTTACACCAATCAAGTCGCTTGCGAGCGATACGACGTATACCGTCAGCCTTGCTGCGGGTGCCGGCGACCGGTCGGGCAACCGACTGACGACCGGTCAAAGCTGGTCGTTTACGACGCGGCGCGATCTTGAGCGCGGTTTTGGCGGCCCTATCCTGATCATTGACTCAGGTGCTCTGCCCTTCAGCAAATACTACAGCGAGATTCTGCGCGCCGAAGGTATCGGCTCGTTCGAAAGCGTTGACCTGTCGCACGTAAACAAGGAACTGCTGGACCGGTTCGATCTGGTTCTGTTGGGCGAAATGCCGCTCAGCGAAGCGCAGGCGGCAATGTTTGCCGGTTGGGTCCACACAGGTGGCGACCTGATAGCCATGCGGCCGGACAAAAAGCTTGCCGGCTTGCTCGGGTTGAGTGACCAAGCCGCGTCGTTGAGCGAGGGCTATCTGCTGGTCGATACGGCAAGCGCGCCCGGACACGGCATTGTCGACGAGACGGTCCGTTATCATGGCGCAGCCGATCTCTACCGGTTGAAGGACGGCACGACCGAAGTGGCGCGGCTCTACAGCAGCCTGTCGGACGCAACGGCGAACCCAGCCATAACAGTGCGCACCGTTGGCAGAGCAGGAGGCCAGGCGGCGGCCTTTACCTATGATCTTGCACGGTCGGTCGTTTACACGCGTCAGGGCAATCCGGCCTGGGCCGGCGACGAGCGTGACGGCAATCCTGTCATCCGACCCAATGATCTGTTCTTCGGCGCCAAGACAGGCGACCGGCAACCCGACTGGAACGATTTCGACAGGATCGCCATTCCGGTGGCTGACGAGCAGCAGCGGCTGCTGGTGAATCTTATGAACTTCATGCTCGAGGGCAAGTCACCGCTGCCAAGGCTGTGGTACTTCCCCAAGGAATACAAGGCGGTCTTGGTGATGGCGGCCGATGATCATGGCACGCTAAGCGGCACCGAAGATTCGTTTGATCACCTCAGGGCGAGCGAGCCGAAGGGTTGCTCAGTCGCCGAGTGGGAATGCTATCGCGCTACGTCATGGATTTTCAACAGCGTCGGTTTGTCGGCCAAGGAGGCCAATGCCTATGCCGCAGAGGGCTTTGACATCGGCGTGCATCTCAACACGGGCTGCGGCAATGTCGGGGCAACAGATCTCGCAGGAATATTCAGGCGGGAGCTCTACGCGTTCCGCAGCAAGTACCCGGACCTGCCGCTACAGACGGGAAGCCGCACGCATTGTATCGCGTGGAGTGACTGGGTGTCGACGCCGAAGGTCGAGGCGCGTTATGGGGTTCGCATGGACCTCAACTACTACTATTGGCCTGGTGCATGGATTAAGGACCGCCCCGGTTTCATGACAGGCTCCGGCTTACCGATGCGGTTCGCTGATCTCGACGGCAGCATGATCGATGTCTACCAGGTAGCGTCGCATCTGGTGAACGAGAGCGGCATGAGCTTTCCGTCAGCCATCGAAACGCAGCTTGACCGAGCGCTGGGACCGCAGGGTTATTATGGTGCGTTCGGGACGCATTACGACTTCAGCGACGATTTCGACAGACAGTTGACGACCGCAGCGAGAGCCCGCGGCGTACCACTGGTTTCCGTGCGGCAATTGCTTGATTGGACCGACAGTCGCAACAACTCCGGTTTCGCCCACATCGCCTGGGACGGTAGCTCCCTTACGTTCGAGGCATTCGCCGATAGCCGAACCGGAACAATGCTGCGCGGCATGGTCCCGGCGCGAACCGCTGGGAAGGAAATATTTGCGATCAGCCGCGACGGCCAACGCGTGAGCTATAAGACCGAGACGGTAAAAGGGGTCTCCTACGCCATGTTTCCTGTCGCACCCGGCACATATCGCCTCAACTACGATCTGCGCCAAATCAGCGATGCAAGTACCGCGAGGTGACTGCGACACTGCCTTATCTGGTGCCCGCCGCTAGCTGACTGGTTGTAACGAGCCAGTCGGAGGCGGATTGCGGCATTCACACCCTTCTATTGTCCAAATTTAGGTCGAATGCTGCGGCGTCGGTACGCTGCGAGACCCTGGCGCGATACGAGGAACGCCCGGGATCGCCACGTATCCGGCTGTGGCGGGCTCTGCAGAAGTGAAAGATAGCGAGGATGACAGGCGAGGGCCGGCAGTAGAAACGCAACGGAATAACGCCGAGCAGCAGTCCCCGATGAAGACCCTATCGATTGGCCGGGCCGCGCCCGTATAGCAACAGCATGACGATGATGACCAGACCGTAGGTGATCTGCCGCCCGGCCTCGGGCATCTGCATGACGGATAGAATGGACTGCAGCAGCGTAATCAGAATTACGCCTGCGATCGTGCCGAGGTAAGAGCCTCGACCACCCAGGATCGACGTGCCGCCAAGTACGACGGCCGCGATCGAAGGCAACAGGTAGCTGTCGCCCATCGATTGGGCCGCCTTCGAAGCATAGCCCGCAAGAAGCGTGCCTCCGAAGGCACTGAGCGCGCCGCAAGAGACGAAGGCGATCAGGACGATCCGGCGCGTATTGATGCCCGAAAGGTAGGCAGCACGTTCCTGGTTGCCGATGCCGTATACGGACCGTCCGAAGGTGGTGCGTGTTAGCACGAAAGTCGCTACCGCACCGACGATCGCCCAGATTAGCACCGCGTTCGGAACGCCGGGTATAAGAAAACCGGTCGCCAGATAGCGCATGGTGATCGTGGCAGAGTCCTGTGGCGAGAAGCCGCCGGTGTAGACAACCATCAAACCTTGGGCGACGGCATTAGTCGCCAAGGTGATGATCATGGAGGGGATGCGTAGATAGGCGACGCCAATCCCATTGGCGAAGCCTATTACCATCCCACAGGCGACGCCGAAGGGAATAGCGAGGGTTTCACCGACAGGCCCAAAAGCGGCGGCAGCGCAGGCCATCATCCCGCCAACGGCCACCGACCACGGAATGGAGAGGTCGATCTGCCCAAGCAGAATGACCATCATCATACCGGTTGAGATGACCCCAAGAAAGGATGCTACCTTTAACTGCTGTAGGAGATACTCCGGAGACAGGAAGCTTGCTGAATATAAACTGCCAAGGATCAGCAGCACGATGATGCAGGCAAAAGCGGTTGATATTGCGGGGTCCAGCCGACGAACGAATTTAGGGAGCCAGGCCCCGGGCTGCTCTCGTGTGGCATCCTTCATCCGAACCACTCCAGGCGATTGCGCACTCGAAACAGTCCAAATGCACTCAAACTGACCGCGACAAGCAAGACCACACCCTGAAACAGCGGTTGCCAGAGCGGATCGAGATCAAAGACGAAGAGAAGATCACCGATGGTCCGAAAAGCGAGCGCCCCGAAGACCGCGCCGATGGCAGTGCCCCTGCCGCCGAAAAGAGAGACGCCGCCAAGCACCACCGAGGCGATCGAGAACAGCGTGTAGGCATTTCCACTCGCAAGCGCCGCTTCGCCAGTATAGGTGAAAAAGGTGAGAAACAGGCCACCGGTCGCGGCGAGAAGGCCTGAGAGCAGATAGGCCGTAAATTTCGCGCGGCGTATTGGTAGGCTCGACATATAGGCCGCGATTTCCGACGATCCGGTTGCATACGCCGCCCGCCCGATGACCGACCGGCTGAATGGAACCCACACGACCAGTATGACAGCGACAAGGGCGACCAAGCTCGACGGCACAACACCAAAAATCTTGCCGGTCATCATGTCTGCCAGATCCTCGTTGACCGAGCCGCCGGGAAAAGGCCTGAGCAGCAGGGCGATGCCAAAAAACACGGCGCCTGTCGCGATGGTGGCGACGATAGGCTGTAACCTGCCGTAGATGACGATCAGGCCGTTTAACGCTCCGCAGGCAAGACCCGTGGCAAGAACTGCAGCAACCCCGAACCCGGTTTCGAGAGGTGAACCTATAACCAGCCAGGAAGCCAGCGCATTGGTGAGAATGAAGATCATGCCGACCGACAGGTCGATACCCGCAGTAATCACCACCAGCGTCTGCGCCATGGCAACGAAGGCGAGCAGCACGCCCTTGTTGGACGCGGTTTGGACCACGTTGGCAGTTAGTCCGGCCGGGTGATTGGAGACGTAAATCGCGAACATGACGAAAAAAATGCCCACCGCCATCAGCATTCCGCGCTGCTCGTTCAGCCAGAACCGCCACTCGCTCATGCTGGCGTCCCCGCGTGTCCATCTTCGACATTGAGCGCGCTGGCGATCAATGCACGCTCAGTCATGGCGCTGCCCTTTAGTTCTCGCGCGACGCTCCCGTCGTAAAGCACGAGCACACGATTGCAGCAGCCGATTAATTCGTCATAGTCTGTCGAATAGAACAGAATCGCTGTCCCGCTGTCTGCAAGACGTCGCAGCAGCAGATATATTTCGTGTTTAGTTGCGACATCGATGCCGCGCGTCGGATCGTTGAGCAGAATGATTTTCGGCTTGCGCATAAGCCATTTGGCAATGACGACCTTCTGCTGGTTGCCGCCGGACAGGGCCGCGACCGGCAGGTCCAGACCCGCCGTCTTGATACTCAGCAACTGTATCATCTCGTCGATTAGCCGCGCTTCGTCCTTTCGGTTTATCACGCCGCCCCGCGAAACCTGATCCAGGGCAGAAAAGGACAGATTCTCCTGCACTGTCATCGGCAGCATCAGACCCTCGGTCTTGCGATCCTCCGGGATGAGCGCGATCCCGATTTGCTCCGAAATTGCCGCTGCCGGACTGGTGAGCGTGACGGCCTTGCCATCCACAAGGACGGAGCCGGTCGTGCCGCGCAGCACTCCGAACAGCGCCAGTAGCAGCTCGCGCTGCCCTTGGCCGTCCAGGCCACCAAGGCCCAAAACCTCGCCCTTGCCGAGCGTGAAGGAGATATCGCGCAGTCTATCCAACCAGCCGAGCTTGCGGCATGTAAGAGCGGGAGTGGCGGTACCGGCTGCTCGCTCTGGTTTCGGCGGAAAGGCGTTGCTGTATTCGCGGCCGATCATCATTTCCACGATCTCGCCATTGGAACGAGTGCCGGCGGCAAAGCTCATGACATTGTGGCCGTTGCGGAACACTGTGCATTCGTCGGAAAGTTCGGCGATCTCGTGCATGCGATGGGAAATATAGAGGAGCGCCAGCCCTTCCGATCGCAACCGCATCAGCACGGAGAAAACGTTTGCAACGTCCGCTGCGGTCAGCGCCGACGTCGCCTCATCGAGAATAAGGATGCGCGGTTTCCAGGCCAGGGCCTTGGCGATCTCCACCAGTTGCCTGCGGGAAAGCGGAAGATTCTTGACCAACATGCGCGGATGAATGTCGTTGGCACCTGCGCGTGCCAGGGCTTCCTCCGCAATCGCACGCTGCGCTTGCCGATCGATCAGGCCGAAGCGCCGCGGCGGACGGGCAATGCAAATGTTGTCGGCGACGCTCAGGTCAGGGATCAAGGACAGTTCCTGGAAGACGCACGTAATTCCAGCCGCGGAAGCCTCGGCAGGGGAACGGAACGTGACTTCCCTTCCATCCATCAGCATACGCCCATCATCCGGAGCGACTACGCCCGCCATGATCTTGATTAGGGTCGACTTGCCCGCACCATTCTCACCCAGGATGGAATGGATGCGGCCCGGCTCTACGGTTAGGGCGGCATTCTCGAGCGCGCGGACGCCACCATAGTGCTTTGACACGCCGTCCATTTGGAAAAGCGGCGCCGCCGCAGATGTTGCTGATGTGATCATGAAGGCCCTCGGAGCGGGTTTCGCGCGTGTCGCGGGTCATCCCCGCGACACGACGATCATCCAAATCGGATCCTACCGTTATTGGTTTTCCTTCGACTGCCCCATGATCTCTTGGGCCGTGAAGTTGATACCACAGGTGGGGAAGGCATTGCCGACGAAGAAATTATCGGACTGATCGGGATAGAAATCCTGACCTTCCTTGAAGTTCGGGTCCTCGACAATGGCCAGAGGCAGCTTGACAGATTGTGGAACGACTTGTCCTTCAAGGGCTGCAATCGCCGTCTTGATGGCAACCGCCACCTGGGCAGGACCAGTGCCGGCTGAAGAGCATTTCAGGCCTTGCGCAGCATACTTGGCGCAGAATTTGCGAAAGCCGTTCTCCGTCTCCCCACCGAAAGGCACGAAGGGATGACCGGCATCTATCATCGCCTGGACCACACCCGTGTCACCGCCTTGTGCAGTAATGCCGTCGAATTTCTTGTGTACGGCGATGGCGTCGGCGGTTGCCTTCTGCGCCGTCGGATCATCCCATTTGCCGAGAACCTCGACAACATCCCATTTCTTGCCTGTAGCGGCAAAAGTTTCGTGGATCCCATTGTGGCGGTCGGTATCGACCGAGGTTCCGGGGACGCCGCGGACCTCGAGAATCTTGCCGCCCTCCGGCAGGTGTTTTGCCAGCCAGTTCGCCCACAACACGCCCAAGCCCTTCTGGTCGACGTTGACATTGATGGCGTCCTGGGTGTCGAGGATGTTGTCGAAGGCGACGAGAACGATACCGGCTTCCTTGGCTCGCTTGATCACAGGTCCGAAGGCCGTGGGGTTCTGTGCATTGACGACGATGGCGTCGTAACCGGAGTCGATGAAATTATTGATCGCGGAGATCTGGGCGGGCACATCCTCACCGGTCGAAACGACTTTGAATTCCTTAAGTTTGGCAGCGACGTCGGGCTGAGCCGCGTATGCCTTCGCGGTCTGGATCATCTGGATGCGCCAGGTATTGGCGATGTAGCCATTGGCGAGTGCGATGCGATAGGGACCGTCCTTCTTCGGAAATTTGAAGAATTTGGTGTCTGCCGACCATGGTGCGAAACACTCAGGCTCGGCAGCCGGCCCGCTGACGATTTCGGGCTCTGCAAGAACGGTGGAACAGGCAAGGGTGACGGCAGCGGCCGCGAGAATGCCGCCGACATATGTCTTGAACATTTTATCCTCCCATTTGTTGCCATGCTGTGACTGGCATCGAGTATCCGGAAAATATCGGTGTCCGCCTCTGACTTGCATCTTCGGTCGGTCGCCGGCCCGGCATGTCGATGAGTTAGTCAAATGACGTCAGACGGGCTCCTCCCTCAGCGCCATTGGATTGGAGGGTACTGCCACCAACTTGGGCTGTAAAGTTGACATATCGATCGATCCCCCGACGAACACTTTTGAATTCGGCAGATGCCGGCGGAGTGACCCAGTCTGTTGCTCGCAAGCAGTGTTCCCGATCAAATGCGAATACCGGAACATTTTTCGGCTCGGCAAGTTCGACACACTTCAAGGGCGTTGACGGCGCTCGGCGAAGAGCGAGGATGAACAATGGCGAACGCAAACAAGAAACATGCCGGTGCAGGTTCACAAGGCAAGGCCGACGGCAGCGGTGCGATGTCGGAAACCTCCGATGCGACGCTTCCTCCCAACACGGTGCTTTCAAACCGAGACAAGGCGCAGCACACCAAGGAGCGTGGTCAGGACGGCAAGAATATCCAGACCGAGCAACGTCAGGATCACGCCGCCAATCGACGGTCGTGAACGGATCAGCAACGAGGAGCTCTTGTGTCGAGGAGAGCATTATGCAAAGCAAGAAAACCCATGACCAGCAGGTCAAAACCATCGAGAGCCGCGAAAAAACCGCCAACGCGGGCGCAGACTTTGACGCCGTCGCCGACCTCAAAAAGTCCCCGGCTGTGCGCAGCGCATCGGCCCGCGGAAGAAATCTCAAGCAAGGCGCGGCAGTCCAGGATGAGGAGCGCAGCATCGTTCGCGGACGCAATCAGGAAAGCCACCATAAGAAGCGATAACCGGACCGGTTGTTGGCATTAGCCTGCGGTACCGTTGGGAATCGGCAATGACTGACTACTATCCCCCGTGGGACGTCTCGACTACAACACGGACCTCGGCGGCTTGCAGGTCAACATCACCAAGGAGCAACTCGAGGGTGCTCCAAGGTATCCGGCAGACCAGGACTTTGATTGGTGTGCAATCCGAACCAGCGCTGAGCGCGGCCGGGTTTTGTTTGCGACTAATCGAAACCAATCCGGTCGCCGAAAGTTGCTTCTATGACGCAGAACGATCGGAGGAAACGGATATGGACTGGAACCGTGTGGAAGGTAATTGGAAGCAGCTCAAAGGTAAGGTCAAGGAACAGTGGGGCAAACTCACCGACGATGACCTTGATCGGATCGCGGGCCAGCGCGATCAGTTGGAGGGCGCGATCCAGGAACGCTACGGCCTCGAAAAGGATCGTGCGAAGGCCGACGTCGACGCTTGGTGCAATCGCCAGACCTTTAGCTGATCACGAAACCCCGCCTTACGTGGGGTTTCCCGTCTTGATAGTCGCTGGAGAATCCCTGTGAGCCCACCCGTAAATCCCGGCCCGGATGATCCGGGCCCACTTCCGCCGATCCCGCCGCTCGAAGAGCCTGACCCGCCGATCCACGAGCCCGATTCACCCGTGAAGGAGCCCCACCCGGATCGCTTGCCTGACAAAGAGCCGGTGCCCAACCCAGACGAAAACCCCGACCCACCGCAACGGCTCTGTCCTGACCACTCGATGGGGTGATTTGTCTGAATGTTCACCTTTCAGTGCTCTCGATCTGACCTGCTATTTTCAGCCCTGTAAATTCCTGGTTGGAACCTGTTGCACTCAGCGAGACAAGATCTCGTAGCGGTGGAGGTTACATATTGCGTTCACATCCACACACCGAGGTCCGGCCGGCTGATCATCAGCCAAAAATTTGCAAGCACAGCGGCAAATGCCGGAAATCCGAAGGCGAATCAACGCCAGAACAGATGGTGGTATTCAGCGGGCAGGGGGAATTGGCTTCCACCGCCGCTTCGGCCAGCCGGCGCATTTTCATCTGCATCCACACCACCGGGAGCCAAAACACGCCGGTGAAGATATAGAGAGTGATTCAGCGGAGCTCGGGATGGTCGCGTTGTTCCACCGACGCATAGAATGCATCCATGTCGACGTGGATGACCTTGCGAACCGATGCTGTCACGTCATTGTCCATTGACAGCTACTTCCACATCGAGCGCGTGCGTGCGCCTACGTCGATCCTGATCTGGCGGGCACTGCGGTCAGTGGCTTGAGGGGAAACCTTCGGCCAACTGGTGACTTCGAAAAACTGCAAGAGGGTCGCAGGAATGAACCGTGTTCGCGACGCATACACGTGCCGATCGCCCTGTGAGTTTTGACCGTAAGTGAAGAACCGTTGCGGGATCACGAGTGTCAGGCTATCGCGCGCTCGGGTCATTCCCACATAAAGCAAGCGACGCTCCTCCTCGATCTCCGCTGTCGTGCCGACTCCCAGATCGGAGGGAATGCAACCGTCGACAACGTTCAGCATGAAAACCGATCGCCATTCCTGGCCTTTGGCGGAGTGGATTGTCGACAGGATCAGATAATCCTCATCCAACAGGGGAACGCCGGCCTGATCGCTGGTCGCGTCTGGAGGATCGAGGGTGAGCTCGGTCAGGAACCTCTCCCGGCTCGGATAGCCACTCGCAATCTGCTCAAGTTGGAGCAGGTCAGCTTTCCGTGTATCGGCATCTTCGTGAATCCTGTCGAGGTAAGGCTCATACCAGATGCGGGCAGTTTCCAGTTCGCTCGGCCAAGCGCCTTCGCGTTTCCGGAGGGAGGCGAGCATCGTTACGAAGGACGGCCAATCTTCCCCTGTTTTAGGCGGTGGAGGTATCTCGGCAAGCGACTGCAGCGGCTCGGGGTCTGCTGCGATCGTGTCGAGGATTTTCCCCGCCGTTTGCGGTCCGACGCCCGGCAGCATCTGAAGCAACCGGAAGCCAGCCACACGATCCCGCGGGTTCTGCGCAAATCGGAGAACGGCGAGCAGATCCTTCACGTGGGCGCTGTCGAGGAACTTGAGGCCACCAAATTTCACGAAGGGTATGTTGCGGCGTGTCAGCTCGACTTCAAGCGCTCCGCTATGATTTGATGCGCGAAAAAGGACGGCCTGCTGTTTAAGCGCAATGCCGGTCTCCCGGTTGGCCAGCACCTGCTCGGCAATGTAGTTCGCTTGGTTGGTTTCATCTTTGACGGTGACCAGCCACGGGCGCTGCTCCGAAGCCCGATCTGTCCAGAGATTCTTGGTAAAGCGCTCGCGGGCGAGGTCTATGACACCGTTTGCCGCAGCAAGGATTGGCTGGGTGGAGCGGTAGTTCCTGTCGAGGGTAATGACATCCGCTGGTTCGGGCGAAAATGCCTTTGGAAAGTCGAGAATGTTTCGAACCGTGGCTGCCCGGAATGAATAGATCGACTGAGCGTCGTCACCTACGACCGTAAGTCCCGCGCCGTCCGGTTTCATGGCGAGCAGGATTGATGCCTGGAGGCTGTTGGTGTCCTGGTATTCATCGACAAGGACATGATCGAACCGCGCCCCGACATCCGTTGCCAGTTCCGGGTCCGACATCATCTGCGCCCAGTAGAGCAGCAGATCATCGTAATCCAGGACGTTATGCGCCTGCTTTGCCTCGACATAGGCGGCGAACAATTGTTTCAACTGCTCTTGCCAACCCGTCGCCCAAGGGTAGGCCGATTTCAGAACCTCAGCGATCGAACTCTCGGAATTCACGACACGTGAATAGATCCCGACACATGTTCCCTTGGTCGGGAAACGACCATCCGTTTTCGAGAAGCCCAACTCGTGGCGAACGAGATTCATGAGATCGGCGCTGTCTTCGCGGTCGTGGATCGTGAAATCGACATTGAGGCCGATCTGTTCGGCATACATCCTCAGCAGACGCGCGCCGATGCCATGGAACGTACCAGACCAAGCGAGAGCATCGGTCATTATTGCCGCGTTATCGCCGAGCACCTGCCTGCAGATGCGTTGAACACGACGGGCCATCTCTGTTGAAGCCCGACGTGAGAAGGTCATGAGGAGAATGCGGCGTGGATCAGCGCCTTTGACAATCAAATGCGCGACGCGATGGGCCAGGGTATTCGTCTTCCCAGAGCCCGCGCCTGCGATGATCAGCAACGGCCCGCTCGCCTCGCCTTGCAAGGTGCCAGAACCGTATTCCACGGCCTCTCTTTGGCGGTCGTTTAGTTTGTCCAGATAGGTAGTCATGTCCCGCAGCCATAGTGTGCCGCCATGAGGACCCAAGGCGACGATGTCCAGCGTTATAGGCGAACGCGAACAAAAAGGGAACTTGCGACCATCATTAATTTTTGATCGTCGACTGACGGTTCACTACTTCAATCGACGAAAAAGCAGGGGGACCATCCAAGGAAGATCATCGTGGGGAGCATTGCGAATGACAAAACCGCGAGTACTCCGGACAGAGGAAAGTTGGCCAGATATGCTCCGGAGGATCCTGCCGGCTCTGCTTCATAGCCCGTCAGCGTAACGAAGCTAGCCAGGCTGACTGACTCGCCGCGCCGCGGAGCCTACTCCTCGTTTGGCAACAGGGAATAAATCGGGGGTCCCCTTGCGTCCAACGACAACCAGCAGGCAACTTCCTATTCGAGGAGGCCCAATGAATTCTCTCAGAGTTCCTCTCCCAATGGGTCTTCCTGTCCTGGTTCTGTTCGCAGCGGTCACAGCCGGTTGTGTCAGTTCCTCAACACAGAGAAATGCAGCCACGGCGACAAACGGGGGCTACGGCTCCGATCCGGTGCTGCCAAAACCGAAACCTACGCTGATCCCGACCATCAATATCGCTGAAGCGACGGGATGGCCCGGCGGGGCAACGCCGAAGCCAGCGAAGGGGCTGAAAGTGAACGCCTTTGCTCGCGGCCTCGACCACCCGCGCTGGATGCATCTGCTACCGAACGGCGACGTACTCGTCGCCGAGACGAATGCGCCTGCCAAGATGGACAGCGGCTTCAGCCTGCGGAAGGTCTTCATGGCGCAGGCCATGAAGCGAGCCGGCGCGTCAACGAAGAGCGCCAACCGTATCACGCTGCTACGGGACACGGACGGCGACGGTGTCGCCGATCTGCGCACCAACTTCATCAAGGGGCTCAATTCGCCGTTCGGCATGGCGCTGTTCCGGGGAAAGCTCTACGTCGCCAACACCGATGCGATCGTCGCCTATCCCTATTCTTCCGGTGAAACACGGATAACGGCGGCGCCGCAAAGGATCGTCGACCTTCCGGCGGGCGCCATCAATCACCACTGGACCAAGGACCTGATTGCCGGTCGCGGAAACCACAAGCTCTACGTCACCGTCGGCTCCAACAGTAATGTCGGCGAGAATGGTGTGGCGGCCGAGAAAGACCGCGCCGCGGTGCTGGAGGTCGATCTTACCAGCCGCAGAACGCGCGTTTTTGCTTCCGGCTTGCGAAACCCCAACGGTCTTGCCTGGAACCCTCAAAGCGGCAGGCTCTGGGTGGCCGTCAACGAGCGCGACGAGATCGGCGACGATCTAGTGCCAGATTATATGACTTCGCTGCGCGACGGCGGCTTCTACGGTTGGCCTTACAGCTATTTCGGCCAGAATGTCGACGTTCGGGCCAAGCCGCCGCGGCCCGACCTGGTGGCCAACGCCATCAAGCCCGACTATGCGCTTGGCGCCCACACCGCTTCGCTGGGGCTCACCTTCGATCAGGGCTCTTCACTTCGGCCGCCATACCGGGGAGGTGCCTTCATTGGCCAGCACGGTTCATGGAACCGAAGCGTGCACAGCGGCTACAAGGTGATCTTTGTGCCATTTCGCCAGGGCAAGCCGGCCGGTCGGCCGAAAGACGTCCTCACCGGCTTCATCGGCGCCGGCGACAAGGCCATGGGTCGCCCGGTCGGCGTTACTTTCGATAAGACGGGTGCGCTGCTGGTCGCCGACGACGTTGGCAACGTCATTTGGCGTGTGACGCCGGTCAAGCGCGGCAAATGACTGACCTTCTCGTTTCGACGGGGAGGCGGCGGAATCCTTGGTCAGGCTTTCCCGTCCTGTAGGCGCATCTCCGAGCGTTCCACTTCCCCAGCGCCGGGCAACGACAGCGGTATTCTTGCAGAAATGCCCACGTAGCCCCGTTTCGTGAATTGTACGATTGCTACGATTGCAAAGACGGTCGTGATCAGGAATCCGCTCGTCGATGCTGCCCCTATCAGCCAGAACATGATGGTTTCCATGATCCTACGCCCAAGATGATAGTTTGTATCTTATGCATGCTCCCTATGGAATAGAGCCAGCCTCCGCGTTTCCCGACTTTCCCGATCGACTTTGACGCTGCAGACAGGACCGCGCAGGATGTCCGTTGACCATAACGACACGCTCCTAACCCGACTATTGGCGGTGAGGAAAGATCGGATATCAACTAGGAGGGGACGGCCTATACGCGGGAATAAGCTATACCACCGTGCTTCTGGGCGCCGGTTGGATATCACGGTCGATCGCCCAGACAGAGATCGTCACGTCCTCGGCCATCCGGACAATTAGAACTGAAGACACTCGCAAACGCGAGAGACCCAGCACGGCGTATTTGCGGATACTCACGGTCTCCTCCTCTTGATTCTTTTTAATCTGAGCGAACTACTTCCTCCTCTTCGATAGGTAGGGTGAACTGGAACACGGCTCCACGAGGTTCATTCGCGGTGGCCCACAGCCGGCCCCCGTGAGCCTCGATGATCGAACGGCAGATCGCTAAGCCCATGCCCATGCCGCTGGATTTGGTCGTGTAGAAGGCCTCAAACAGGCGCTCCGTACTCTGCGTGTTTAGGCCGGGCCCTGAGTCGCGTACCCTGACAATCACGGTTCTTGAGGCCTCTTTCTCGGTGCTGATCAATAACTCGCGCGCTTCCTCATTAGTGCCGCTCATCGCCTCGATGGCGTTCATGATCAGGTTTAGAATCACCTGTTGCAGCTGGACGCGATCTCCCTTCACGGACGGTAGGTTCGTCGCCAATTCGGTCAGTAGAGTGACCCGTTGCCGGGACGCTTCACTGCCGGTCAAGGCTATTACGTGGCGAATGGCTTCATTTAGGTCGAACTGCCCCTTACGAGGGGGTTCTTTTTTTACCAAGGCGCGGATCCGGCCAATGACATCGCCGGCGCGATTGGCGTTCTCGACGATCCGGCCGAGCGCCTGAACCACCTCATCCAGATTAGGCGGTTGGGTACCGAGCCAGCGCAGGGCCGCCTGGGCGTTGGTGAGCGACGCGGCGAGCGGCTGGTTGACTTCGTGAGCGATGGAAGCTGTGAGCTGCCCCATAGTGGCGACGCGGTTTGCGTGGGCGAGTTGCCCTTGCGCGTCGCGCAAGGCTTCCTCGCTCTCGCGTAACGCCTCTTCCGCCTGCCGGCGCTCCGTCAAATCGAGGACAAAAGAGACACCTTCGTTTCTGCATTCTTCCAACAGCGCACCGCCAATCAGGACGGGCAGTCGACTGCCATCTTTCCGGAAGTACTCCTTCTCAAATGGTTGGACTGACCCGGCCATCTTCAGCTCTGCGAGGGTCCGTGCGTCGCGGTCGCGCCATTCGGCAGGCGTCAGGTCCGTCCAGCATAGCCGACCCGTGGCAAGATCCTCTTGGTCGTATCCCACCATGCGGAGAAACGCGTCATTGGCCTCAAGAATGCGACCTTCAATATCCCAGATCACTATCCCGATGATGTTGGCCCTGACTAGGCGGCGGATCTTGGCTTCGCGTTCAGCGAGATCGCGATACAACCGGCCATTCTCCAGTGAAATCGCTGCCTGAGAGGCGAGCAGCTTCAGCACCGCGATCCGCGCCGGCGCGAAGACCCGAGGGGCGAGGTTGTTCTCAAGATAAAGTATTCCGGTCAGTTGGCCCTGGTTGACCAACGGCACGCAGAGCACGGAACGAGCATGGTGCTGACAGATGTAGGGATCTGCGGAAAATGGTGCTTGAGCTGTGGCGTCGCCGAGAACCAAGCTTTCGTTTGTGCGCAAGACATAGTGAAGGACCGATTCCGGTAGCGTGCTCGCGGTCACGATCTCGTCACGCAGGTGCACCACGACCGTGTCGCCGCCGGTCGTGGCTTCCGCTGTAATCCGTGACTCCCCGTTACGCGACAGGATCAATAGACCGCGCTCGGCTCCCGCCTGCTCTACGGCGGTACGCAAGACCGTGCCGATCAGCTTTTGAAGGACAATCTCGCCCGACACGGCTTGCGAGATCTTGACAACGGTTGCGAGATCTAGTTGCTCGACCGGTGCACCAATGGTGCTGGTTGGAGCAGACGCGCGTTCTTCGCCTCCCAGCTCAGGATAGAATTGTTCGAGTTGCCGCACCTTGCCGTCGGCGCCCCAGCGCAGATAGCAGTTGCGCGCGTAGCGGAGATAAAGACGAGCGAATTCCTCGAAACCTGCTTCCGCATAAAAGCGGGCGGCGAGTTCATAGGCGAGGGCTTCATGATGAATGAAGCCGTTGGCGCGCGCCGAGCGGATCGCTTGTTCGTAAAGACGCAACGCGTCGATTTCGCGACCTTCAAGGCGTGCTATCTCGGCGCTGACTAGCGCGGCTCGGTTCTCGAAGTTCTCGGGACAATTCTTCGCATAGATCTGAAGCTGTCGGTGGTGGGCGGCCAAAGCCTCCATATGCTGCCACCGCTGGTCAGCTACAGCGGAGGCGCTGCATGCGGCGCGAGCCAAAGCGCCGTAGAAATGATGCTCAGGCGTTTCTTCGAAATGCGACACCGATGTCCATGGCAGCCGCTGCGCCCGCAATGACGCATCGACGGCTGCCTCATAGTCGCCCGCAAAGAACCGCGCCTGGAGTTTTCTGACAAAGTAGCAGGTTTCCGCAAGAATCAAATTTGGATCGTCCGAAAACCGGCGTTCGATCTCAAGTTCGTCAAATTCGTCGTCGTCGAAGGAGCCGAATTTCCGGGTCAACCCGCGCAGCGTCCGGACGAGGCCGAGCTGGGCACTAGCAAGGTCTATGACGAACTGGAACCGCACCTTCCGCGCAAACGTCAGTCCAATCTCCGCTTGGCGTTGCACTTCGACAAGCGGGTCTCCCACCGCCAGCATGTTCGAATTCAAACTGGCATAGCTGTATCCGGCAAAGGTGAGGTCGCCGCTCTGGGTGGCAATTTCAAGCGCTCGCCACAAGATGTCGCGGCCCATTCGAACATGCCTTGTCCACGGTATGACGTGGGCCCCGAAGTCCTTGAAAGTCCTGGCCTGGAATCGCTTCAGGTCTCGCACTTCGACCAGTTGGCAGCCGAGCTGACCGAAGCGGAATCCGGCCTCATAGTCGCCAAAGCGCGGCCCGGCAATATAACCGAGCGACACATAGTGGTAGCAGGAACCATCGCTGTTTCCTCGCTCGAGGCTCATATTCACAGCCAGGCAGATTGCCATGCATGCGAGATTCGCGTCGGTATGCCATACCGCCCCAACAAGCCGGGTGAGAACATCCAGCGTCGGGGGGGATGCCGGGTCGCTCATCAATGGCAGGTCGACGAGCTCCTCGATCGTGCGGGTCCCGAGCAGCGACCAGATCCGGTCGTATTCTCGTTGCACCCGCTCGTCGTCCGGATGCGGCGACCAATCGATGCCGAGATGCTGCCGCAGGTAGCCGAGACCGACGGCGGCCGAGCGATCTGTCTGACCGAGCGCAGCATAGAGATCGATGCGCAGGCAGGCGACGGTAGCCCGGTCGTCGGCGCAGAGGGCACGATCGGAAAGCTGTGCCAACCGTTCCTCCGCCTCCGCCAGCGCGCCAATGAGGAACTCGCATTCTGCTCGGTTCAGCTCAAGCGCGAAGACTAGGTGGTGCTGGCGCTCCCACGCGTCTTCCGGCAGCAGCTTCGCACCGGCAACAAAATAGTTGAGCGCCGAGGCGTATGCCGTCGAGGCCTTGGCGCGTTTCCCGGCCAGCAGATTGAACTCGGCCAGTTGCTTGCGCTCCTCAGCTGAGACGATCAGTGCGGCTCCGCGATTAAGCTGGCTGACTATCTCGAAAACATGATCGTCAATCAGCTCCGACGTAGTGTTCGCCGCAAGCAGTCTCCCTATGCGAAGGTGCAACTCGCCGCGTCGCTCCTCCGGGATAAGCGAATAGGCGGCTTCCTGAACGCGATCGTGGACAAACCGGTAGGCGTCCGCCAGACGCTCGAGCAGTTCATGAGCGACGGCAGGCCACAGGGCCCCGTGGACCTGTTCCTCCGGGGTCCCAAGAACGAGTGACAGCATCGTGGTATCTGCGATGTTTCCGAGACAGGCGAACTGTTGCAACGCCTCCCGCGTTTCGGGCGGCAGGCGCGTGAGCTTGCCGATCATGAGGTCTACCACGTTGTCGGTGTATCCCTTGGCGTGAATGCCCTCGAGATCCCAGGTCCAGCATGCCGCGTCATGATCGAAGGTGAGCATTCTCTCTTCGGCGAGCGATAGCAGGAACTGACGGACGAAGAATGGATTGCCGCCGGTCTTTTCGTGCATCATTTGTCCGAGCGGCGCTGCACGCTCTGGCGGACAGTGGAGCGCATCCGCAACCAGCTGCCGGAGGTGTTCTTGAGTAAGCGGTGCAAGGGTAATCTCCGCTACCTTGCCGCCGGCGGTCTTTATGGCGTCAAGCTTCCGCATCAGCGGATGGGCGGCGGTGACTTCATTGTCGCGATAGGCACCGATCAGCAAGAGGTGCTGCAGATCCGACGGGGTCAGCAGGTCCTCCAGCAGGTCCAGTGTCGCCGCGTCGAGCCATTGGAGATCGTCAAGGAACAGCGCTAGCGGATGTTCGCGCTGGGCAAAGACGCTGATGAACCGCCGGAATACCAGCTGGAATCGCCGCTGCGCGTCCTGTGGCGGAAGTTCAGCGACCGGCGGCTGGTCGCCGATGATGAGTTTCAGCTCGGGGACCACATCGATCACGAGCTGTGCATTCGGGCCGAGGGCCTCGCTGAGAGAGTCGCGCCAAGTTACTAGCTCGGCTTCGCTCTTCGCCAGAAGCCTTCGGATAAGGCTCTGAAATGCTTGCGCCAGTGTCGCGTACGGAATGTCACGTTTATATTGCTCGAACTTGCCGGACGCAAACAGACCGCGCGGCGGCACTAGTACCTTGTGTAACTCGTGGACCACGGCGGACTTGCCGATGCCGGAGTAACCGGAAACGAGCACCAGCTCCGGCGCGCCGCTTGCGACCACTCGCTCGAAGGCGGCGAGCAAGGTCTCGATCTCCCCCTCCCGCCCGTAGAGCTTCTCGGGAATTAGCAGGTGGTCCGGGATGTCGCGTTCGCCGAGCGGGAATGCATCAATCCGGCACTGCGTTTTCCATTGACTAAGACAGCGGCTCAGATCGTGCTCGACCCCGCCCGCAGTCTGGTATCGTTCCTCCGCCGTCTTGGCGAGCAGCTTCATGACGATGGCCGAGACTGTGGGTGAAACACCCGCCGTGCGCTCGTCGGGCGGCACCGGCTGCCTTGCAATGTGGCAATGCACCCATTCCATCGGCTCGGAAGCCGCGAATGGCAGGCTCCCCGTCAGCATTTCGTATAGGGTCACGCCGAGCGCATAAAGGTCGCTGCGGGTGTCGATCGAGCGGTTCATGCGCCCGGTCTGCTCCGGGGCCATATAGGCAAGTGTTCCGGCGACCACTTCGGGCGGCTCGGGTGCCTGCCGCTCGCGGGAGAGGTGGGAGGCGATGCCGAAGCCGGTGAGCCGCACCTCGGCGCCCGCGCCGGTTACCAGGATATTAGCCGGTTTGATGTCCTTGTGGACGAGGCCGCGCTGGTGGGCCCTGCCGAGCGCAGCGGCGATGCCGATTGCGAGGCGCAGGAAAAGCTCCGTTTCCATTGCCGTTCCTAGCCACCGGGCGAGCGGCTCGCTGCCCCGATCTTCAAGCACCAGCATGGTCCGGCTGCCTTCGCGCACTAACTCAATCGGTCGCGCCGCCCATGCGCTATCAAGCTCATCTTTCAATCCATATTCATGGTCGAGGCGTTCGAGGCTTGAAGGCGTCGGATGCTCGAGCGTGGGAAGCAAGACCAGTACCCGGTTCCACTTGCCGTCGGCGCCCCGTCGCCGTTCCCGGTGGAACACGCGATCGCCATCCTCCCAAAGAACGTCCAAACTGCTATCTCCACCAACGCCGAAGAAAGAGAATGTGCTTACTTGAGAACTTCGTCATCTCGCCTGTCATTTTTCCAATCAAACTGGCCAGCGAGATATATGATGAACCGTAACCACTTCCCCACATTCTTAACACAGCTCGTCGGTCCGTCCCAGCAGATCAACCGAGCGGTCACCCGCCCCTTCGATGCATGGTCCGTCTCTACTGAAGAAAGACCGCCCAGCGGCGGCCGGGCGGTCGGACGGATCGTGGACCCGCAGAGCTTCGGAAAGAGGAGGGCGCCGAAGCTGTTGGTAGCAAGGGAGAAACTTGCCACCTGCCTGTCGTGAGGCAACGAGTGGAGACTAGCGATGAACGGAGCGACTGAAAATTATACTGTGGTTTCTTATCGCGATACTTTGGAAGCATCACGCCCAGACCAATTTCCGAACTACTGCTCAACGGGCTGCAGAGGATACTATACGCTTGGATAGCTTTAAACAGCCGCTGGTCGCTCACGGCGTGACCGTGAAGCCTGGAGCCTGACATCCGTGGGCGCGATCCTATAGGCAAATCCAATTGAGCGCGCGATCTTGTTTGTCCAAAAAGAAGCCTCCCAGGGTGGGAGGCTCAAGGGGGCCGATCGACAGCGATACGGCCTGGGAGAAAAGCCGCACCATAGGGGAGAGCTCCCGCCGGAGCTATTGGCCATCAGGAAGGATTGATTAGCAATGAGGAGGGGGTGACCTATACGCGCGGCCAAGACCTTTATGAATGCGCTTGTGGTTTTCTCGGCGCGAGCTTCAGCTTGTCAGCCATGCGTGCCAGTTCGGGCAGGGACTTGGAACCCATCTTCTGCATGACCTGGCCGCGGTGAACCTTCACGGTAATCTCGCTTACACCGAGATCGCCGGCAATCTGCTTATTCAACCGTCCGGTCACCACCAAAGCCATCACCTCGCGCTCCCGCGGAGTCAGGCTATCGAAACGCGCTCGCAACGTTGCCAATGCCTGTTCATTTTCAAGCCACGCGCGGTCGCGCGCCAGGCCGACGTGGACGGCGTCGAGCAAATCCTGGTCTCGGAACGGCTTCGTCAGGAACTCGACCGCGCCCCCTTTCATCGCCTGGACAGTCATGGGAATGTCGCCGTGCCCGGTGATGAAGACGATCGGCAGCTGAATATTTTCTCGCGACAGCTCGAGCTGAAAATCAAGACCGCTTTGTCCCGGAAGCCGGACATCGAGCACGAGACAGGTCGGGCCGTTCGGTCGGCCAGACTTAAGGAAATCACCCACCGAAGCGAGGAGATTCACGGCAAAGCCGACGGATCGCAGCAGACTGCCGAGCGCTTCGCGAATTTCAGGGTCATCGTCGATGACAATGACGGTTGCTGGCGCATCAGTCATCGTCAGTTCCCCCAAGGCGAATCGCCGTTTTGCGATAAATATTATCTGTACCCACTGCAAAAGCAGCGGGTGAAGCCCAACCAGCAGAGCGCCAAAGTCGCGATGAGAACACTTCCTCCTCTCTCCTTCGCCAGTGCCGCAACGGGTTTCTTTCACAGATCAGAATACGCGAGCGCTTAGCTGAACACGTCTTAGACAACCTATATGACTGTATAACTTGCGATGGCGTTGTCGCCCTCGCATACTAATTCATCCAGTCAAGCGCCACAACGCTGGAATTCGGCACGACATCGGCGAGTTCGGAGGCGGCAGTGTCAACCAAGAGACGTTTGATAGCGATCGTAGACGACGACGAGTCGATGCGTGATGCTATCAAAGGACTCATAAGGTCGGTGGGATATGAGGCCGAAACCTTTTCATCTGCTGACGATTTCTTGAAATTCCCCCATTTCCGCCGCACGGGCTGCCTTGTAACGGACATCCACATGCCAGGAATGAGCGGGCTCGATCTGCACCGCCGCCTCGTCACATTGGGCAGGAGCATTCCGACTGTTCTAATTACCGCCTATCCGGACGAGAACGTCGGGGTATCTGCATTGGGCGCCGACGTTGTCGGCTGCTTGACCAAGCCGTTTGGCGAGCGGGATTTGCTTGACTGCATCCATTCTGCGCTGGCTCTCAGTGGCGGGGGCGAAAGCGGTTCGTGATGCCACAAAGAGCTCTCGTGGACGCGGGTGCAACTCGACCACGCGTGCTCCGGGCCCAAAGGATCACTGCGAAGGGAACGTGAAACGGCCCACTACGGGCCTGTTAGAATCTGGCCTGCTCGGGAGAGGTACGATTACATCCACTTTAAAGCCAGCCCCCTGAAAATCCTGCTCGACGCAATCCGCTCACCATCGGCTCGCAACGACGCATGATGTTCCAGAGCAGGCCGGTCAGGTAATTTTCGATCATCAGCACCACCGGCCCTTGGTCAATGCCAAAGTGATAGGGACTTACCCACCATCCGGTCGGACTGTTCTCGACGGCATATGTCTGGTTGAACGATGGTTTAAAACCGTAAAGCCGCGTCATGCCGAGATTCATCCGTGCAAAGTGCCGTACTGTCGGCACAACGATCTCCGGCGCGAAGGGAAGCGAGGCCACAACGACCCATGGTGCCACCGTCCCGTCGTCAGGTCCGAAAGGAGCGCCACGGGCGATATAGTCGAAGATCTCCCGATCGACGCCATTTATCTCCCGCTTACCCCATCCCGGTCCGTCGCAGGCGGTAAACCCCCAACAGTGTTCCCCGTAACCGGTAAAGCCCATCGGGTTGCGAATGGCGTATTCCTGCTGCACAAAAGTCGCTTGACGGCTGTTTTCAAAGTAGTCGCTGTCGTGGCGGCGCATGAACACGTCACGAATGCCTCGAAAGTCGACCCACATATGGGATAGTTGGTGGGTAAAAAGCGGACCCGAGTAAAGGAGTTCGCGACCATAGATGGTTTTCCATTCATAACTCTCGGTATAGGCGGTGTAACTCTCCGGTGGCAACGGATGGGTCGGCGATCCGAGCCCCAGTAAATAAAGCAGTAGACCCTCATCGTACCCCCGCCAGCGATAGGGAATGAACCCGTTCTCCGGGCGCCAGCCATGTGTCAAGGTGGGGCCGCCGTCGCAAGCCCACCTCCAGTCGGCTCGCTCGTAGAGCGCCATAGCGAGCTGGCGGATCTCTGCTTCATCGGCTGTGTCGCCGTCGAAATAGGTTGCTGCGGTCAAGGCGCCGGCGAACAGAAAAGCTGAATCGATGGTGGACAATTCGCACTGCCAGGCCCGGCGGCCTGTTTCCATATCCAGAAAATGATAGAAAAAGCCGTTGTATCCGGAGGCGTCCGGCTCTGGCCCCTGCCAACAGTCCAACAAAAAGCGCAGTCGCTTTCCAGTGATCTTTGCGGCGAGTTCCCGAATAATCACTCCGCGCTCGACAATGACGGGTATTGTCGCCAGAGCCATGCCAATTGCTGCTATGCTTGCCGGGGCAGTGGGTTCGGTTTTGTCGCGAACCAGCCCGTTGTCCGGATTCGTGCATTGGAGGTAGTACAACAAGGTGGTGAATTGTAGCCGAGCCAGATCCTGGGCCGTCGGCGAACGGTCGAGTTCGGGGTCGCTCGAAAAAATGTCGGACATGGTCGCTAACCAATCATGAGTGGATGTCGTGCAGCCTCGTCAATAAGCGCCACATTTTCGTCGGCCACCGATCTTCCGTCCAGCATGACCGCAGGCACTCCTCGAATGATCCTTCTGATTGTCGAAACGATACTGTAGGTTCAGCCAAGGCTCACGGAAATCTCTATACTCCGGCAGCGCTGCGAGACTCCCAGTGGTTGGGTGGGGCTAAACCAAAGGACAAATGAGCATCCCGAGAATTCAGAATTCCACCCTAAGGTATTATGGACTGAGATAACTCTTAGGACTAGCCTCAAAGGTGCCAACTGAGGGGGCAAATGCCCGCAGCTACAGCGTGAAGGAAGCCCAGCATGACTGACACTCCGGAGCAAAATGATCCAGCCATCGAAGAACTGATGAAGGACGCAATAACCAGTTACATGTTGGACCGCTTTGAAATGGAGGATCGGCTGAAGGCAGCCGTCCAGAAAATCGCCGTAGAACTGCTTACCGAAGAAATGGCTGCACTGAGGGAGAAGGCTGCGAGGGCAAAGGCGTCGTATTTCCCGGCCGCAGAAATATGGACAGCGGCTTAGGGCAAATGGCTTCGATCGGCCCAAAAAGTTGCGCCTGATCCACTCCAGGCCTCGGTAAACGACCGAATCGTCGGCCGCCTTCAACATAAGCGCTGCTGTAATGGAACCAGGGCCCGGGCGTCAGCAGACCGGAATGCTGAGGAGACACCAGTCCTCCAGCAAAACCCAATGTCGTACGCTACAAGACTACGCAAGGTTTCGTGGAGAGGTCTGGCATAGACGAGGGGCGGCGGCACATCGAACGACAGGGGCTCGCCACACGAATCAACGCAACGGCGCCAGGGCCATTGCATGCTGGCCTATGCGAGCGCTACAGCAGCCGTACGACCGGCAAGCCGCCTTCGTCAGCGATGCCGGCAGCGAGTACTGCGGACGGCAATGCAGTCGGAACCGACATGGGCCGTCAGTCAATGCATCGTCGTTCAACTGACTAATTTTCTGCCCGATAAGTCATCCACATACTCAGGGCTTCGGTGCACAACGGCTCGCGCGGCTAGAGGAATCTTGTCGCCGCGCGGCCGTTCGTTAGTTCGAACGGATCACTAGCGAAAGTCAACTCCCCGGAGGAGTTGGCATCAGCGCTCAAACTCCATCCCGGCCGGTTCAGCCTGTACGATCTACTGGCCGACATCCGGGGGAAGGGGTATGCTACCAACAAGGCAGTCGAATTCCGACCAACACGTCGTCAATTGCGATGGCGGTGAAGCTGGATGGAACGCTTGCATCTCGATCACATGGATTCCGGTTCGCTCTCTCGATCAAGGAGGCGAAGAACCGATACGTCGAAAGCTTGATGAAGGTTGCCGATGAGATGAGGTGCTTGCCGGCCTCACAGAGTGCCTCCCGACATGCTACGGACGGAGCAGAAAAGGCAGTAAAAATAAACGATACAATGATTGGCGGAGGAGCTAACATGACGATCGTCCCTAGCCTGTTCCAACGATTGTTCATCGCGTTCTGCCCGGTCGCCGTGCTGGTGGGTATCATGAGCGCAATCCCGGCGCACGCGCTCGACGACAAATGGTGCAAGGATGTCCACATCCGCTTCTTCGTAGGCGGCGGCGAGGGCGACGCCTTCGGTACCATCGTCTACAATGGCGCCAAGCAGGCCGAAGCTGATCTCGGACCGAAGGTCGACTACATCTTCTCAAGCTGGAGCAGCGAGAAGATGGTCCAGCAACTGCGCGAAGCTGTGGCGGTCCAGCCGGACGGCATTGCCATGATGGGCCATCCCGGCGACGCGGCGATCATGCCGCTCGCCAAGGACGCCCATAAGGCCGGGATCAAGATGATGTACCAGAACGTCCCGGTGCCTGAGGTGGTCGCCGCGTTCGGCGGGGGCTATGTCGGCGCCCAGCAGGAGGCGCAAGGCCGGGCGCTCGGAAATGAGGCCGTCAAGCTTGCGGGGATGAAACCTGGCGACAAGGCGATCATGGAAGGCGTGTTCGACAACGAGAACCGCGGCGCACGCGAGCGCGGCACGGTCGCGGCCCTTACGGAGGCCGGCGTCAACGTCGTCCAGATCAGTGCGCCCTCGTCGGGAGAGTGGGCGTCAGACCCGAACCTCGCCATCCCAGTGATCACCGCCGCGCTGCTCAACAATCCCGACACCAAGCTGCTCGGCGTCGGCGGCGGCCAGATGCTGGGCAATATTCCGACCTTCATGCAGGCAGCCGGCAAGAAGCCCGGAGAGATCTTTGTCTTCGGCTTCGACACCAGCCCGCAGATCGTCGAGGGTTTCAAGAATGGCTGGGTGCAACTGACCGCCGACCAACAGCCCTTCCTGCAAGGTTACCTGCCGATCCTCAGCCTCTGCCAACAGGTCAAGCTCGGCCTCGCGCCGATGAACGTCGACACCGGAGCCGGTTTCATCACGCCAGCGAACTACGAGATCGTTGCCGAACTCGCCAAGCAAGCACTGCGCTGAGACCGTTGGCGGATGGCCGCCCGAGAGCCCAGCGTGCCTTCGAAAGGAGCATTTTTATGGCGGAGCACCTGATCGAGTTCCGCAACATCAAGAAGAGCTACGGCAGCGTCGACGCGCTTGGCGGCATCGATCTTTATGTCGACAAGGGCGAAGTCCTCGGCCTCATCGGCGACAATGGCGCCGGCAAATCGACGCTGATCAAGATCCTCGCTGGCGTCGTAAAGCCCACGTGCGGCGAGATCATCGTGCGCGGAAGACCGGTTTCCGGATGGAATGCGGGTCGCTCGCGCGAGGCGGGCATCGAAACGGTGTTTCAGGATCGGGCCCTCGCTCTCCAGCAATCGATCGTCCACAACATATTCATGGGCCGCGAGCTTGTTGGAATGTTCGGTTGGCTCAAGCTGAAGCAGCAGCTCGCCGAGGCGGATCGGCTCATGCGGGAGATCGGCTTCACCTCGGAGGCTTACACGCCGCGCTCCATCGTCGGGCAGCTTTCGGGGGGAGAGCGCCAAGGTGTTGCCATCGCCCGCGCCATTTACAAGCAGGCGGACCTCATCGTTCTCGACGAGCCGACCACGGCCCTCTCGCTGGCCGAGACGGCAAAAGTGTTCCAGTTCGTGCGGCAGGTCCGGGCAAGCGGCCGTTCAATCATCCTCATTGACCATAACATCCACCATATCTTCGACATCGCCGACCGTTTCGCCGTGCTCGATCGCGGCAAGATCGTGCTCGAGGCGGACCGGTCGAAGGTAAAGTCGGTGAAAGAACTGGTTGGCTTCATGGAACATGTCGCGCGCGCGGCAAGCGCCGGTGGGGGCCATGCCAAGGCAGCAGGTGGGGTGGCGCCATGACGGATCTGGCAGATCAGAGCCGGCCGAGGAGCCGGACCACGAAGGCCACCGAAGTCGAGACGGGATGGCATCATCCCTCCGAGCATCGGCTCCGCCGCCTCGTTCTTGAGCATCGCGCAGCGCTCGGTACACTCGCGGTGTTCCTGGTGATGATGTCGATCTTCATCGCCGCCAATCCGGCTGTGTTCATGACCTGGTCGATCTACAGCTCTGTTCTGACCACATTGCCAGTGGCGCTTTTCGTCGTGGTGCCCCTCGTCTTCGTTGTAACGGGCGGCGAGATCGACCTCTCCTTCCCGGCGGTGATGGGCTTCTCGTCGTGGACATTCGCTCTGTTGGTGCAGGCCGACTTCGACCCCTTTATTGCGATGGCGGCGGCGATCCTGACTGGGCTGGTTCTCGGATTCTGCGTCGGCGCCCTGGTCGTATACGCCGGCCTTTCCTCACTCATCGCTACGCTCGGTATGAACTTTCTCCTGCGAGGGCTCATACAGATAGTGAACGAGGGCAAGTCGATAGCACTGGTCACGCTTGGCGACAGCCCGGCGTACAAGATCTTCTCCAGCGAGATCCTGGGTGTGCCGGTCCAGATCTTCTGGGCGGTCGGCTTTGTGATCTTCGCGACCCTTCTCTACAACCGCCACCGCTTCGGAGCGCACGTCAAGGCCGTCGGCGACAACCCGGATAGTGCCAAACAGATGGGTATCAACGTGAAACGCGTGCGCGTGAAGCTCTTCGTCTTCATGGGGATTGGCGCAGCGATCGGGGGAACCTTTTCCACCATGATCAACTTTACGTGGTGGCCGACGGCCGGCGACGGCTATCTCCTGCCAGTGCTCGCCTCCGTCTTTGTCGGCGGGACGCCCACCTGGGGCGGTGTCGGAACCGTGGTGGGCGGTGCCATCGGCACGCTTACCGTCGCATTTATCCAAACCGGCGTCGTGGCGGCAGGCCTTAGCGGCTTTTATGTGCAGTTCTTCAACGGCCTGATCATCATTCTGTCGCTTGTGGGCCACCGCTGGAACCAGGAACGCTACCGATAGCCTGGTGCTGGCCGGTCGAAGCCAGGTGCACCGCTGTTGTCGGAGCCACCATATCCTGGCTGAGCATCGATATCGGAGATGCGGGAATTGGCCTTCGCGGTGCACAACTCGACGTCGTGGAATCCGACCGCTTTAGCCCTGGTGGCCCCTGTCGTTGCGTAGTTCGGATCTCGGTCCCCCAATCTGTCCGACCTCAGCGCCCATGAGACCCCAAACACGTTTGATTGCATCAAAGGCGGCCACAACAGTGGGATCATTCCTACGCGCTTCCAAGCATATGAAGCTCAATGTTGTCGAAATTTTCACTGCATCGGCGATGAAGAGCCCGTGGGCTTGTTGTTCATGGAGAGCGATCGATTCACGGCAGAGGCTCAAGCCAACGCCCGTGCGGACCATGGCGACCATCGAGGCTTCCTGATCAACCTGCGAGACGATGTTCTGGCGCAGGCCAAGATCGGTGAACAGGCGTGCCAGCAGTCGGTTATGCACCGAAGCGGGTGGTGTACCGATCCAGGGCAGGGATGCTAACTGTACCCAATCCGCACCGCGCACGAAGCTGGCAAGCGCCGGCGGGGCGACGACGCGATAAGTCAGTTGTGCCAGCTCCCTGCCGTAAAACAGTTTGGTGGTAGTTTCATCCGAAAGCTCGGCTACAGGATCGTAGTCCCTTTGGTCTCCGAGGAAGAATCCGGCATCCAGTTCATTCCGTCGAAGCCCTTCCGGTACATCTCCACTCATGCCATGGCGCAACGTCGTCTCGATGCCTGGCCCGCTTTCGATCAGGGCCTTCAGAAACGCACCCAAGCGTGTGAACTCCGGGTCGATGATGGTGCCGATCCGTAGTTTCCCACGCACGCGCGTTGCAAGGTGCCCAGCCGTCTGCCCAAAATCCGTAAGTGCCGCCAACACCTGCTCGGCCTTGGCGGCAAGAAGAGCTCCCTCCTGCGTCAGTTCCAGACCCGTGGACGTCCGCCGGAACAAGGTGAGCCCGGTATCGGCGGCAAGCCGCTTCAATTGCAGGGTGACGGCAGGCTGGGTGACGTGCAGTTGCTCCGCGGCGCGCGTGACGTTGCCTTCGCGCGCGACAGTAGCGAATGCCCTCAATGTTCTCAGGTCGAAGGATTCAAGCATATTAGTTTCGCTTATAATGCTTGATGGTATTTGTCATTGGATTTTTGCATCGCTCCTCCGCTATTCCTGAAAATAGAGATGAGGAGGAGGCTAAAATGCCACGGCATATCGTCGAATCTTATGATTGTGCGGTGTTGTATCGCAGCAGGCGGGCAAGCCCATGACCAGCCGCGCTTCTTACCCCGCCGACGGTAGCTTTGACTATATCATCGTCGGTGGAGGCTCCGCAGGCTGCCTGCTCGCCAATCGCCTTAGCCGCGATCCCGCGATGCGCGTGCTGCTGCTAGAAGCCGGCCGCAAGGATGACTATCCCTGGATTCATGTTCCCGTCGGCTATCTCTATTGCATCGGTAATCCCCGCACCGACTGGCTGTTCAAGACTGAGCCGGATGCCGGGCTTAACGGCCGGTCGCTGCGTTACCCACGTGGCAAGACGCTCGGCGGCTGCTCCTCGATTAACGGCATGATCTACATGCGCGGCCAGGCGCGGGATTTCGACGGCTGGGCAGCGACGACCGGCGATGACGCATGGTCCTGGCAGAACTGTCTGCCTGATTTCAAGGCGCATGAGGATCACTACCGGCTGGACAACGGCGCGGACCCGAAGACCGGCGGCAACAGTCGCTTCTCCGACATGCACGGCCACGGTGGCGAATGGCGGATCGAGAAGCAGCGGCTCAAATGGGACATCCTCGAAACCTTCGCCGAGGCCGCCGTCGAGGCCGGCATTCCGCGCTCCGACGATTTCAACAGCGGCGACAATGAGGGCGTCGGCTATTTCGAGGTCAACCAGCGCTCGGGCTGGCGCTGGAACACGTCGAAAGCCTTTCTCCGCCCGGCGAAGAACCGGCCGAACCTGACGATCTGGACGCAATCCCATGTCGAACGGCTGATCCTTGAAGCGGGGGCGTCCGGCCGCAAACGTTGCACCGGTGTCATACTTCACCGGCAAGGGCGGACTGCTGAGGTTCGTGCGAGCAAGGAAGTCATCCTTTCCGCCGGCGCGATCGGCTCGCCGCAAATCCTCCAACTTTCGGGCATCGGGCCGGCTGGCCTGCTAAAGCGCCACGGAATCGAGGTCGCTCATGACCTGCCGGGCGTCGGGGAGAATCTTCAGGACCATCTGCAAATCCGCGCGGTATTCAAGGTCGCCAACGCGAAGACGCTGAACACGCTTGCCAACAGCCTGTTCGGCAAGGCGATGATCGGGCTCGAATATGCGCTGAAGCGCAGCGGCCCGATGAGTATGTCGCCCTCGCAGCTCGGTGCCTTTACCCGTTCGGACGACGGCCAAGCCCACGCCAACCTGGAATATCACGTCCAGCCGCTCAGCCTCGACGCCTTCGGTGAGCCATTGCACAATGTTCCCGCCTTCACCGCGAGCGTCTGCAACCTCAACCCGACCAGCGTCGGAAGCGTGCGCATCCGCTCCAGCAAGGCATCGGACGCGCCGGTCATCGCGCCGAACTATCTCAGCACGGAAGAGGACCGCCGTATTGCCGCCGAGAGCCTGCGGCAGGTGCGCAGGATCGTGTCGCAGCCGGCGCTCGCGAAATACCAGCCGCAAGAGTGGAAACCGGGCTTGCAGTTCCAGAGCGACGAGGAACTGACGCGGCTCGCGGGCGATATCGCCAACACCATCTTTCATCCCGTCGGGACGACGAAGATGGGCCGCGACGACGATCCAATGGCGGTGGTGGACAGCCGCCTCAGGGTGCGGGGCATCGAGGGCCTGCGGGTCGTCGACGCGGGCATCATGCCGAAGATCACCAGCGGCAACACAAATGCGCCGACGCTGATGATCGCCGAAAAGGCGGCCGGCTGGATCGTCGCCGATGCGCGCGCCTAGAAAATACTTGGGGAGATAAGAGCAATGACTTTGATCGCGCGTTCTGCGCTTCCGCTTTCAGGTGTTCGGGTGGTTGATTTCGGGCAGTATATTGCCGGCCCGGCTGTGGCCATGATCCTTGGCGATCTCGGCGCGACCGTCGTGCATGTCGATCCGCCCGGCGGTCCGCTCTGGGACAATCCCGCCAATGCGATCCTCAACCGCAACAAGCTGATCGTCACTCTCGATCTCAAAACGAAGGAGGGGTTGGATGAGGCGAAAGCGCTGGTTGCCGAGGCCGATATTGTCGTTGAGAATTTCCGCCCTGGTGTGCTCGCCCGGCTGGGAGTCGATTTTGCGGCGCTCCGCAAGGCGCGACCGGAACTGATCACCCTATCGATCCCCGGCTTTGCCTCAGACGATCAGCTTCGCCGTGACTGGCGGGCCTTCGAGGCGGTGATCGCAGCTTCCTCCGGCGTCTTCACGGATATGGGCCTGAACCGGGTTCTGATGGGTATCAACCCCTCTTTCTCGCCGCTGCCGCTGTCTTCCGCCTACGGCACAATGCTGGCCGCGTCTGCGACCGTGCTGGCGCTTCAGGCGCGCGAGCGCACCGGGCACGGCGATCATATCGAAGTGCCGCTGGCCAGCGCCGTCATGGAGGGCCTGTCTTACAACTCGATCCTGATCGACGATTATCCGCTGCGTTACCAGACCCAGCGCGAGCGGGAGATCGAACGGCGGCGCAACGAAGGCCTGCCTATGGATATGTCCTATGACGACCTTCAGGAATTCCTCGATCCCTTCTACCGCAGCTATATGTGCGCCGATGGGCGGATGTTCTACGTCGTCTGCCCCAGCCACAAAAACCATGCAAAGCGTTGCCTGCAAACGCTCGGTCTATATGACGAACTGGTCGCTGAAGGGCTGCGCGAGGAAGAGGACACCTATCTTCCAGTCTCGCAATGGTCGTCGGACGTTTCGCTTGGCGTCTATCCACTCCCGAAATTCTGGGCCGACAAGATTGCGGCCCGCATGAAGGACGTTTTCCTGACCAAGACGGCGGCCGAATGGGAACGTGTCTTCGGGGAAGGGCTGTTTCCGGGCGCGCCACAGCGCTGGCTAAAGGAATGGATCGCCGATGATCACGCCAAGGCCGCCGGCCTTATGATCGACGTCGACGATCCGATTCTTGGCCAAATGACCCAGCCGGGGCCGATGGCCTGGCTGCAGGAGAGCGCCGAAGCCATGCTTGCGCCACGCCCTCGGCGTTGGGGAACGGCCAAGGATGCCTTGGCGATGCTTGCGGACATGGAACGCCCTTCCTTACCGGTTCCGACCGACGCCCCCGGTGGCTGGTTGGACGGTGTCAGGGTGCTCGATCTCTGCAACGTGATCGCCGGCCCGCACTCGGTCGCCTATCTCGCCCGCTTCGGCGCAGAGGTGATCAAGATCGATCCGGCCAAGCCGCTCTACGACTGCTGGAACACCGTGATCTTCGGCATGTCGCACATGCGCGGCAAGCAGTCCTTGCTGCTGAACATCGGTTCGCCCGATGGCCGCGTTGTCTTCGAGGAACTGGTGCGCTCCGTCGATGTTGTGGTCTGGAATGCCACCGACCGTCAGGTCAAGGCGATGGGGCTCGATGCCGAAAGCCTGAATGCGCTCAACCGCCAAGCGATCTTCTGCCAGCTTGATTGCTTCGGCGGCGTGCGCACCGGCCCGCGCACCGATTATCTCGGCTATGACGACCTCGTGCAATCGGCGACCGGCATCATGCTGCGTTTCGGCGGCTCAATGGAAACGCCGGAGGAACATGCCCATGTCGGCACCATCGATGTCATGTGCGGCTTCGGTGCGGCGCTCGGCATTGCCGCCGCCCTCTATCAGAAATCCAGAACCGGGATCGTCGGCCGCCCGCGTACGTCGCTGTCGGCGCTGACCGGCCTCGCGCAGATACCGTTCTGCTACGACTACGCAGGGCGCGGTCCCTTCAATGAGCCGTCCGGCCGCGAAACCAAGGGTTATCATGCCCTGTCGCGCCTCTACCAAACGGCATCGGGAGATCACCTTCTTTTGTGCGCTTCGGAAGCCGACCTGCCGCGCTTCGGCAAGGTTGAAGGCTTGGAGGGCATACCGGAAATGGCGGCATCGGATCGCGAGGCCTATCTCTCGCGGGCCTTTATGACCGCGCCTGCGGAGACCTGGCAGCAGCGGCTACAGGAAGCCGATATCGGCGTGTCGCTCTGCGAGAATATCGAAACGATCCGGAGCCGGAGTTCCCGCATTGCCGACAGTACGCCGGGGATCGATCGTGGCAGCTATTCCTTCTCGATATTCCCGAACCATCCGAGCGGGCACACCGTCACCCAGCTCGATCCCTTCGCCATTCGTCCGACCGTCGGCAAGGTCACGGCCGTCGCGCCGGCCGAGAAGTACGGAACGTCCACACGCGCTGTTCTCCGGGCTCTGAATTACACCGAAGCCGAGATCGACCGGCTGATTGCCTCTGGTACGGTCAGCGAGACTTGGAGCGCGGAGTATCTGCCGAGCTAGCAGGAAACTGCGGCTTCGGATTCTGAGGAGGATACCGGAGCCGCTCGCGGCCCCCCGAGATATGCGATGGCGTCCGAGGCCTTGGAATTTCAACATCGCAAATAGGGAGGGATTGCAATGAAAGAACTCTTTGCTCTCCATCTCATTCTCGAAGACCTATCGCGAGGTTTTCGGTTGCACACCGACCGCAGCTAGACGATCCCCATCACGGTTTGCCTCGGCTTAGCTCCTCATTGGCAGATGTCGTAATGCTAAAAGATCCAGAGGATACGCGCTCCAGGCGGCATAACGCATTGTCCACGGCAGGAAGCAGCTGACGTAGGGCTCCCGGAATGCCGCGTTGGCGATTCCAGTTTTGACTACGCGCTGCAGCTCGCACGACGCCCGGGAGAAAACCTACCTCTCTCCAGCCGGCCAAGAGGATTATGTCCATTATTTAGGCAACCTCACCCTGCGCGGTGGCTAGAGCGAACCCCGTCTTTCATGCTCGATTATCCTACAGCTCAGCATTAAAGACGTGGAGAATTTTTATGGTTGAACCAGCTCTCTCGCAACTGGAGACCGATGCTCTCCGTAACGACCGGTTTCATCTGATTCAGGCCGCCCCGGTAGCCGGAAGTATCGGTGCTGAAGCTCGCGAGCTCATCACGTCTTCCGAAGATGTCTTCGTCTTTGACCAGAGCGGCAGAAAGCTGATCGACGGACCGGCAGGTATGTGGTGCATCAATGTCGGGCATCGCAACCAGGCGCTGGCCGATACATTGCACGACCAGGCGATGTCCCTGACCTACTCGACACCATGGTATACAAGTAATGCGCCCGCGGAGAAGCTTGCGCAAATGCTTGCAGAGCGGGCGCCGGGCGATCTCAACCATGTGTTTCTTACAACCGGCGGTTCTTCCGCGGTCGAAACAGCCATACGGCTCGTGCAGTTCTACAACAACGTGCGCGGACAGTCGCAGAAGAAGTTGCTGGTCTCGCGTCAAGGAAGCTACCATGGCTCGACCTACCTGACCGCATCGCTGAACGGCCGCCCACGGGATCATGACTGGATGGATGGCGCAAGCGAACTCGTAAGAAAGTTGACTTGCCCCAACCCCTTCCACCGACCGGCCGACCTGACGGTGGAGGCCTTTGAAGATTTCCTCGTCGATGAGTTTCGCTCGCTCATTGCGCATGAGGGCGCTGGGCGAATCGCTGCTTTTGTTGCCGAACCGATTCAGGCAAGCGGTGGAGTCTTGATGTCGCCGCCGAACTATCTCAAGCGCATGCGCGCACTCTGCGCAGAGAATGACATCCTCTTTATCGCGGACGAGGTTGTCACCGCTTTCGGTCGGCTCGGCCATATTTTCGCATCGGAGGATGTGTTCGGAATTCAGCCTGACATGATAACCTTCGCGAAGGGTGTCACCTCGGGATATTTTCCCCTCGGTGGCGTCATGGTGTCGGAGCGTTTGTTCGTAGAACTTCGCCGCTCAAACCATCCCAACGCCAATTTCGTGCATGGCCTGACCTATTCCAGCCACCCCATCGGCTGCGCGGTGGCAATCCGCAATATCGAGTTGCTGGAAAACGGCCTGCTTGAGCACGCACGTGAGATCGGCCCCTATTTTCAGGAGCAGTTGCGAACGCTGGAGGAACTCCCGCTCGTCGGGGAGGTTCGGGGTGCCGGCCTTATGGCGGGGATTGAATGTGTTGCCGACGCCAAAGCCGAGAATCCTCTCGATCTCGACCTGACCGTGGGTAAGCGGATCGACTTTCATTGCCAGGAGAATGGGCTGCTTGTCAGACCCCTCATCAACATGTGCGTCATGTCGCCGCCGCTCACCATCAGCCGCTCGCAAGTCGACATGATGACCGATGCCCTTCGCAAGGGGATAGAAGCAACGGCGCAGGACCTGATCCGCGAGAGACTTTGGCGGCCGGCATGACCCGTTGGCTGCCTCCCTTTTAAGCAGAGGGGATGGCTAGACGAGAGGCAAGCAGCCTGCACAATTCTGAAGCCGGAACTGAGCATTCTCGGGAAGTCTGCAGGTTTCGAAATGTCGGGATACTGGATTACCCAGCCAGAAAACAAGCGAGGGGAAAATGAGATTCACCGTCACATCCGCCGCATTCATTCTTGGCCTGAGCGCCACCGTCGCCCTGGCTGAAGGCAATCTCAACATCTACAACTGGGGCGAATACACCAGTCCCGAACTGATTGAAAAATTCTCGAAAACACACAACGTCCATGTAACGTTGACGGATTTCGATTCCAACGACACGGCACTTGCAAAAGTGCGCCAAGGCGCCTCCGGATTTGATGTCGTGGTTCCCTCGCAAAGCTTCATCCCCACCTATATTCAAGAAGGGCTGCTTGCCGAAACAAATCCAGGGCAGATGGAAAATGCCAAGAACCTCGAAGAGAGGTGGCGGGATCCCGCTTTCGATCCAGGCCGAAAATATTCCGTGCCGTGGCTTTGGTATACGAGCGGCATAAGCGTCAACACCTCGGCCTTCAAAGGCGACATAAATACCTGGAAGGTGATTCTGGATCCGCCGGACGAACTGAAGGGAAAGATCAATATCGTTCCCGAGATGAACGATATCATGTTCGCCGCAATCAAGTTCGAAGGCGGAGCATGGTGCACAAGCGACAAGGCTTTGCTAACCCAGGTCCGCGACCGCCTGGTCGAGGCCAAGAAGAGCTGGCTGTCAATCGACTATGCCGGCATACAGAGAATGGCCACAGGAGATGTCTCGGCCTCCCTCGACTGGAGTGGTTCCGCGTTGAAGCGGCGTACTGAAAACCACAGCATAGCTTATGGCCTTCCGAGAGAAGGCTTCACCTATGGCTCCGACAATGTGGTGGTCCTGAAAGATGCTCCAAATCTGGAGAACGCGAAGCTTTTTCAAAACTTCATCATGGCACCCGAAAACGCAGCATTGAATTCGGTCTATGCCAAATATGGAGCGGCCATCATCGGCGCTGAGAAATACTACTCGGAAGATATGAAGGGTGCGCCGGAACTCGTCATTCCCGCCGACATGGAATCAAAGGGCGAGCTTTTGACGCTTTGCGATCCGAAGATCACGCAGCTCTACAGCCGCATCTGGCAGGACGTGCAGAAGTAGGTCCGCGAGCATGGCGGCCCGCTGGCGATATGTTCATTCGGTTCGACGTCAGCGCGCTTGTTCTAGCTGCTGCATCGACCCTCGCCGCGCGATTTATGTTGAGGACAATATGACAGGTGAGATTACACCGGGCGTAGCTATTCGACTGAAGAAGGTAACCAAGACCTACGGTTCTGGGAATGGCACCGTCGCAGCGGTCAAGAGCACCACGCTTGACATCTTCAAGAATGAGTTTTTCACCTTGCTCGGCCCGTCGGGTTGCGGAAAAACCACTCTGCTGCGGCTGATAGGCGGCTTTGAATATCCGACAACGGGCACCATCCTTCTCGATGGCCAGGATATTGCGTCGGTCCCGCCGTTCCGACGTCCCATCAACACAGTATTCCAGAATTACGCACTCTTCCCACACATGACGGTGGCGGAGAATATCGGCTTCGGCCTGCGAATGCTCAAACGGTCCCGCGATGAAATCGCTGCCCGTGTTGATGAAATGTTGAAACTGGTGCGACTGGAACATCTCTCCGGTCGTCGGACGGCACAGATATCGGGTGGTCAACAGCAGCGGGTCGCACTGGCGCGCGCGCTCGCATCCGAGCCGAAGGTCCTACTCCTCGACGAGTCACTTTCGGCATTGGACTACAAGCTTCGCAAGGAAATGCAGATGGAGCTCAAATCGCTCCAGGCCGCGACCGGCATCACCTTTATTTTCGTGACGCATGATCAGGAGGAGGCTTTGACGATGTCTGATCGTGTCGCGGTGCTGTCCTCAGGTGAAATAATGCAGGTCGGAACCCCGCACGAAGTCTACAACAGGCCGGCAAATCGTTTCGTGGCGAATTTTGTCGGTGAAACGAACTTCCTCCAGGGAAGAGGGCTCAACCCGGACGCTCGCGGGACGATGATCGATCTTCAGGGGATCGGCGCCGTCGCCATTCCAACGAAGGATACGGTTGCCCCCGGTGCCCTGGTAAACATCGTCGTCCGGCCCGAGCATTTGCGAATTTCTCCGTTGTCCCAGGAGCCGGCCACCCAACTTACCGGGTCTGTGAAGACGGTAAGTTTCTGCGGTCCCGAGACGCAGTACACCGTCGAGCTGAGCAATGGCTCGGGTCTTCTGTTGGTCCGCAAGTATAACACGCCGGACGAAAATCCATCCATTGCGGTCGGGGATCAGGTCTCGGTGAAGTTCACGCCGAACACGGCACAGGTGTTGCCCGGCTGAGGAGACGTAGAGATGGCAAGCCTCGAATCCACACGGTTGAAAACAGAGAGCCGAACGCGATGGCTTCTGATTAGTCCTGCGATGTTGGTCGTCATAATCGGTGCGATCGCACCGCTTCTGGTAATCGTGATTTTCTCGTTTTTGACCCCCGGTCCGACGGGCGGCGTGAATTTCACACCATCGTTCGATGCCTGGACGCGCGTACTCTTTGACCGTGATCTTTTCGATGACACGCTGACGCTGTCTGGGACGAACCTCGAGATCCTGCTACGCTCACTTACCTTGTCGCTGGCGACCACTTTCCTGTGCCTGCTCGTAGGATTTCCGACTGCTTACTTCATCGCGACACGCAATCCACTCAACCGTGAAGTCTGGCTTTTACTTGTCACCGTTCCCTTCTGGACAAACCTCTTGATCCGCACGTTCGCCATACAGGATCTCATCCGGAATGAAGGCATCATCAATACCCTTCTGCTCAAGGCAGGATTGATATCTGCGCCGATCCAGATCCTGTTCACGAATTTCGCGATCTGCCTCGGTCTGGTCTATGTGTATCTTCCTCTGATGATCCTGCCTGTTTATGCGAGCCTGGAACGGCTGGATCGAAACCTGCTCGAGGCGGCGTCCGACCTTTACGCTCGTCCATTCAAGGTGCTTTGGGAAGTCATCGTACCCCTTTCCAAGCCAGGCATCATTGCCGGTTCCATTCTCGTCTTCATCCCTTCAATCGGTACCTATGTCACCCCCATCCTGCTGGGCGGTGGAAGAAATCTCATGATCGGCAACTACATCGAATTGCAGTTCGGCCAAGGTCGGGACTGGCCGTTCGGATCCGCTATTTCGCTGACCCTTATGGGCATCGTGATGGTCGCCCTGCTCATCTATATCCGTCACGGCGACACCCGCGGGCACGAACATGGCTAAGAATTTCCCCGTAACCCATCAGCGCGGCTTCAGCGCCGTGGCCATCCTCACGTTCATTTTTCTATACGCGCCATTGGCCGTGGCCCTCGTTCTTGCTTTCAACGCCGGGACCAGCGCTGCGAAATGGGGAGGCTTTTCGCTTCGCTGGTTTCAAAGCGCGGCCAACAATCAACAGGTCATCGCGGCTTCTGTCCTGTCTCTGAAACTTGCCGCCATATCCGCCGTCCTGGCGACAGCGGCGGCCACGCTGGCTGCCTTGGCGATGACCCGAGGTCCAAGGTTTCGGGGGTGGACGTTCACCTACGGCGTCATCTCGGTTCCATTGATGGTGCCTGAGATTGTGACTGCCGTGGCGCTCCTGGTTGTAAGCGCTACACTTCGAGGCTGGACCGGCTATACGGGTCTGACATATCTGATCGTGGCGCACACGGCGTTCTGCGTGCCGTTCGCCTATCTTCCGATCCGTGCCCGACTTCAAACGATGGATATCAGCCTGGAGCGTGCTGCAGGAGACCTGTACGCATCGCCTTGGAACGCGTTTCGCTTCGTAACGATGCCCCTGCTTTTCCCGGGCGTCCTCGCGGGTTTTATCCTCGCCTTCGTCACTTCGCTGGATGACGTCGTGATCACCGAATTCGTAAAGACGGCCGGCCAGGATACGCTGCCGACCTATATGCTTGGCCAGGTCCGTCGCACGATTACGCCCGAGGTGAATGCGATAGCAGCCGTGTTCTTCGTGATCTCCGTGGCGCTCGTCATCTGCATCTACGCCGTCAATCAGCGAACGAAGATCAACTGACTTCTCAATCTCACACATCCGGCCGGGTATTTGAAACGTGGGTAATGCTCGATGAAAACGATTTTCTCGCCGCGGCAACAGGAACACCAGGGCCAGTTCGAATTTTACAACGGCGCTGTTGTTGAAGGTTATGAGAATACCTCGCGCGCAACGTTCATATTGAGCCGGATCGAGGAGGTGGGCCTTGGACCCGTCCTCGCCCCCCGGCCGCAATCCCTGGAGACCGCCGAACGGATTCACACGACTGCCTATGTCGATTTTCTGGCGTCGGCGTGGCGGCTTTGGCGGGAAGCCGGACGCATGGGTACAGCTCTTCCCTACGCTTGGCCTGCGAGAGGCAGGTATAAGGATGTTGCGCCCGATTCAATCGATGCGCTGCTTGGACTATATTCGATCGATGCCAGTACAGGCTTTGTCGACGGCACCTGGGAAGCCGTTAACGCTTCGCACGACAGTGCCCTCACTGCGGCGGACTTGATCATCGAGGGGGAACAGGCCTGTTTTGCCCTTTGCCGTCCCCCCGGCCACCACGCCGGAACCGATTTCAATGGCGGCTACTGTTTCCTCAACAATGCCGCCATCGCCGCGCAACGCCTGCTGGACGCTGGCGCTTCGCGAGTGACAATACTCGACATCGACTATCACCATGGAAACGGCACACAAGAGATATTCTACGAGCGCGGTGACGTTCAGGTTATCAGCCTTCACGCCGACCCCCGCAATGATTATCCGTTCTTCGCTGGCTATGCGGACGAACGCGGTTCCGGCAACGGAGAAGGGTACAACCTCAACATACCGCTTCCAGATGGCACCGACTGGACGCAATGGGAGAGGGCGCTTGAATTCGCGCTTGCCGGCATCCGGCAGTTTGGCCCTGACGTGGTCATCATCTCTCTTGGCGTTGACACCTTCGAGGGTGATCCGATCAGTCGCTTCCGACTTTCGCACAGCCATTTTCCTCTTATTGGCGCCCGCATGGCCGGCCTCGCGACGAAAACCCTGTTCGTCCTGGAGGGCGGCTATGCCGTCGAAGACGTCGGCGTGAACGTTGTCGGGGTTCTTTCCGGCTATGAGGAGGCCACGCGCCGTTAAGGCACTGGCTGCAACGAACAACAAAGTTACTGGAGCAAGCATGCAGTCCGACAACGCAGTGAAATTCTATATCGATGGACAATGGGTGATGCCGAGAGGCGCTGGCCGGATGGACGTGATCAATCCCGCAAACGAACATCCGTTCATGCAGATCGCGACGGGCACCACCGAAGATGCCGACTTGGCGGTGCAAGCGGCCTTCGAGGCTTCCCCGACTTTCTCGCAAACAAGCAAGAGCGAGAGGTTGGAACTCCTGCGTAACGTTCTGCGATGCTACAACGATCGCTACGAAGATATCGCGCAGGCCGTCACCACGGAGCTCGGTGCGCCCTTGAAATTTTCCCGCGAGGCGCAAGCCTGGGCGGGGCAGATTCATCTGGAGTCGACAATCGCCGCTCTTGAAGCATTCAGCTTCGACGAGCACAACGGAAGCTCGATGATCACCTGGGAGCCTATTGGCGTTTGCGCGCTGATCACGCCGTGGAATTGGCCGCTGAACCAGATCGTGTGCAAAGTCGCGCCGGCTCTCGCAGCGGCCTGTACAGTCGTGCTTAAGCCATCCGAGCTGGCGCCTCTCAGCGCGATGATCTTCGCGGAAGTGCTTGAAGAAGCTGGAGTACCCAAAGGCGTCTTCAACCTGATCAATGGCACGGGGCCTGTGGTCGGAGAGTATCTCGCAGGTCATCCTCGGGTCGACATGGTGTCTTTCACGGGATCGACCCGTGCAGGCATCATTGTCGCCAAGACGGCCGCGGAGACGGTCAAGCGCGTGGCTCAGGAACTGGGCGGAAAGTCGGCCAATATCGTGCTGGCTGACGCTGACCTGGAGGACGCGGTCACCAAGGGTATCGAAGCGTGTTTCAGCAATTCGGGCCAATCATGCGACGCGCCGACTCGCCTTCTGGTCCCGGCCGAGCGCCATGCCGAGGCGCTCGAGATCGCGAAACGGGCCGCGGCCGCCACTCGCGTCGGAGATCCCCTGTCTGAAAATACCGATATGGGGCCGGTGATCAGCCAGCTGCAATTCGACAAGATTCAGCGGTTGATTGGTGTCGGCATAGAAGAGGGCGCCATTCTGGTTGCAGGCGGCCTGGGTAAGCCAGAGGGGCTGGACGTTGGCTATTACGTAAGGCCCACGATCTTTGGCGGCGTGACGCCGGAGATGACGATTGCCCGAGAGGAAATTTTTGGTCCGGTCCTCTCGATCATCCCCTATGACACGGAGGCGGATGCAGTACGAATTGCAAACGACTCGATCTATGGTCTGGCCGCCTACGTGCAGGGCGGCGATGTGGAGAGGGCGAGAGCTGTCGCCCGGAAACTGCGGGCCGGGTCCGTCTACGTCAACTACGCGCCTTGGGATACACATGCGCCGTTCGGTGGATACAAACAGTCCGGGAATGGCCGCGAGTACAGCCATTGGGGAATTCGCGACTTTATGGAGGTCAAGGGGATAGTAGGTTGGGGGACGTGAGCGTCTCCCTCTGATCATTCAAATCCGGTGTACTCGCCACGCTGCGCACATTCGTGATGAGGAGCAGAACAAGCACAGTGGTGGCGGGTTGCTGGTGAATTCTGACCCCTCAGCGTCTCAGACGGCGTCTCGTCGAAAAGCGACCTATAACGGAGTGCAAAGCGGCTCCAGTGAAAGAAGCCCCAGTCCATGGCGATGTCCGAAACCTTCCGCGGCGCGCAACGGGCGCGCAGCAAGTCGCGACGCGCCCCGTTAAGTCGAAGCAAAGTCAGCATCTTCTCGAGGGGTATCTGCGAGAAACTTTGGCAGGAAGCCCTGAGATCGAAGGCCGATACACCGAGGTCACGCGACAGCGATCTTACCGTATGCGGCCTGTCCGGCGCATCGAAAATCCTATCACGGATTTTCTTATAAATTTTTTCGGCGTCAGCTATTTGGGGTGTTTCGCAAACGACGCTTTTCTGGAAAAGAAGCTCGAAACGATCCGTAATGACGTCCGCGAGCACGTCGTCGAAGTCTTCCCTCGCGTAAGGATATGATTGTTGGCTCGCGGCTCCGAGCAGCGACAACAGCCAATCTGCGAGATAGGCCGAATCTACCAATGGAGCCTCGACAAGTTGTGCTTTGTTGTCGCGGACTTCCTGCGCTATGGCGTTGCGCCTAAGAACCAGCATCAGCAAATCACTACCAGCATCCATGAAGCCGATGCGATTGGTCCAATTTAGAGCGAAGCCAGAGACCCCGAGCGCTTTCTCGCCGCGGACCAACTCGCTTTCGTCGCGTTTCGGGTAGTAATAGAAGATCACGCTTCCTTCGGGCGCGGAAAACGCCTGTTCCGTGCCGACACTGATGGTCTCGCGCAAGATCTCCACACCGGGGAGCAGAATGGCCGCCGTTCGACCGTCATAGCCGCCGGTGGATACTTGTCGGTACTCTTGCCGCCAGCCCGGCAAGGACGTTTCTTGCTCCACCGCGTCATGGAAGGTGGTCTCAAAATACACGTCCCGCGTACCTCCAGTTACACTTTGATAAACCCAGTCAAGCCTATGCGTGAGAGAAGCTTTAGCATTGCGATACTGCACCAGCTCGGCCGGGCCGGTCACAGCTGAGCCGCGTGGCCATCACAATCAGAAATGCAACTAGCCCAACACCGGACGCTGCTCGTCGCTCCCGTACCATGCTCCAATTTCGGCTTCATAGGCAAGCGCGATGCCCAATACGTCCTGATCGCAATAGGTCTTGCCAACGATCTGAATTCCGGTCGGCACTCCGCTTGGAGCGCGCCCCGAGGGCACGTTGACGACGGGGCAACGGCTGAGCGTGTTGAAAGGATGGGTCATCAGCCAGCCGAGCATCGGCTCGACATCCTGCCCGTTGATCTGAAGTCCGTTCGAAGGCTCGAAATCCGCACTAACGGCCGGGAGCGCCAGGGTTGGGCAAATGAAGGCGTCAAAGTTCTCCATCATCGGGCCAAAAGTCCCGTACATCTCGCCGGCGAGCTCGAGAGATCTGAGGTACTCTCTCATTCCCTTGGCACGAGCACTTTCAGCGAAGGCGCGGGTATAGCCGCTCAGCTCGTCGCCATGCGTGTCGAGATATTGCGCCACCCATGTCCCGAAGATCGACGCGAGATAATCTCGCGCAGCGTCCTCGGCGCTCAGGGTCCAGCCCAGATCTACCTCAACGACTTTGGCGCCCATGTCTCTGAAGCGGCCAACTGCTTCCAGGGTATTCTTCCGCACATCCTTGCTCACCTGTTTGAAACCGAGATCGATAGAGTAGGCGATCCGCTTCGATTTCATGTCTGCAGGTTGGTTCGCTATTTCGATTTTCGGGCGGAGAGAGACCACATCGAGAGGGTGTGGCCCACTCATGACGTTTTGCATCAGGATGCAGTCTGCAACGCTGCGGGCAAGCGGACCGGGATGGTTGTAAAAATCGAAGCCAAAGGGAGCGAGATCGGCATTCCGGCCATATGGCGGCTTGTAGCCGACCAATCCGCAAGCCGATGCAGGAATGCGAATGGACCCGCCGATGTCCGAACCGGAAGCGAGCGTCGTGAACCCCGCTGCCAGGGCCGCTGCGGAGCCGCCGGAGGAGCCGCCGGTCGTGAAGTCACGATTCCAGGGATTGCGTGTAACGCCCCACAGGCGCGAGTGGGTAAAGCCGGCGCACGAAAACTCAGGCGTTGTCGTTCGGCCGATTATGACCGCCCCGGCATTGATCAGATGCTCGTTCACCGGCGATGTTACGGAAGCGACCTCGTCTTTGAAGATCAGCGAACCAAATGTCGTGACCTTGCCAGCGATCAGGCTCTCGTCTTTGATGGCCACGGGAATACCCTCCAGTGGCCGCACCTTCTCACCGCTGCGGTATCGCCGCTCAGCCTCTCTTGCCGCGGCAATCGCGTCGTCGGCATAGAGGAATGAAAAAGCGTTAATGTCGGTGCCGAGCTCAGCAATGCGCGCCAAATGTGCGTTCAGAAGCTCGACCGGCGACAAACTTCCGTTCCGAAACGCAGCGAGCGCGTCGGTGGCCGATAAATAGCAGAGTTCCAAATCGCTCATTCTTATGCTCCAACGCGATGGCCTTCTGGTCACCGCTTGCGCTAAACAGGTGATCAACAAATTGCTCTGGTACCATTGACGGGCTACCGGTCTCTATCCTCCCCTGTTTGGTCGTGGCGCCTGCTTATTAGGCATTCTCCTCCCACATGGTGTCGTAGAGAACTGATGGGACATCGACATCATTCAGCAGCACGCACGGAGCCAAGCCGGTTCATGTCCTAGCATTCTGTTGCAACCTTCGTCGCCACGACGACGGAGCATGGCAAGGCCTAGCCTGCCTGGACGCTCACGACACTGCGCTGGGACAGCACGGCCAGCACCGACAACTGGATGAGGTGGAACAACATCAGCGGCAGTACGATGAGCGCGATTTCGGCCGTGTCGAACAGAATTCCAGCCATCGGCAATCCCGTTGCCAGGCTCTTGGTCGAACCGCAAAACAGAAGTGCCAGTCGATCGCCCCTCGGCATACCCACGAGCAAGCCCGCGTTGAGGACGATGGGCATCACGACACCGAGCAGCAGAACACAAAGGATGACAAGAAGGGTGATGTCGGACCAGGAAAGGCGGTGCCAGATCCCGGCGACGACACCTGCCGAGAAGGCGGAATAGACGATCAGCAGGATCGAGCCGCGATCGACGATCATGGTGGCCTGCTTGTTCCGGTTCAGGAAATTCGACAATAGCGGACGCAATAATTGTCCCAGGAAGAATGGCAGAAGGATCTGCTGCGCAATCTTCCAGACCGCGTCCGCCGGGTTGCCCGCGCCGCCACTGGTGTGAAGCATTGCGGCGAGCAGGAGCGGGCAAAGCACGACGCCCAGCAGGTTCGATAGCGAAGCCGCACACAAGGCGCCGGCAACATTGCCGCCGGCAACGGACGTGAATGCAATGGAACTCTGCACAGTGGAGGGCAAACAACCGAGATAGAGGAAACCGAGACCGATCGCAGCCGGAAACCAGGCTTGCGAGACGCCGAACAGGCCCAACGCAAGCACCGGGAAGAGCATGTAGGTGCAGGCCAGGCAGCCTGCCTGGAGCTTCCAGTTCGTCAATCCCGCCAGTGTCGCCGACAGCGAAAGCTTGGCGCCGTACAGGAAGAACAGAAGGGCTACCGCCCAGAATGTCGCCTTCGACAGCACCGTCGCAAACCCGCCCTGCGCGGGAAGGATGGTGGCAAGCACCACCGTCAGGATCAGGATGAGCAGGTAGCGATCCAGGCTGACGCGTTTTAGCCCGGCCTCAATATTCCTCAGCAGCATGGTGGCTGGACCTCGCGCGTTCTGGTGGGACGAAATTCTCGCCAGGTGACTGGTGCATCAGGCGGCGAGTTGCGTAAGATCTTCGGCAGTCAGTTGCAGCGCGGCGGCGCGCGCAAAACTGCCAATGTGCTCGGTCTTCGTTGCCGAGGCAATCGGGGCTGCCACCGCCGGCTGGACCATCAGCCAGGCGAGCGCGATCTCGCTGAGGCTTGCCTCGTGCCTATCCGCAACCGCTTGAAGAGCGTCGAGGATGGCGAAGCCGCGGGGCGTAAAATACTTCTCGACATCCTCCCCACGGACCGAACGCGACAGGTCCGCTCTGCCGCGATACTTTCCGCTGAGAAAGCCCGAGGCGAGGCTGAAATAGGTGACCGCGGCGATGCCTTCCTGCACGCAGAGTTCCTGCATCGGCCCTTCGAAGCCCGAACGGTCGTGAAGATTGTATTCGGGCTGCAGGACCGTGTAGCGGGGCAGGCCGCTGCCGGACCGCGCCAGTGCCTCCCGCAACTGGCCTGCATCGAAGTTCGATGCGCCGATCGACCGGACCTTGCCGGCCTCGATGAGCGTGCCGAAGGCCGAGAGCGTCTCCTCCTGAGGTATGTCGGGATCGGGTACATGGGCGAAGTAGAGGTCGATGACGCCAGTTCCGAGTCGGCGGAGGGAGTGCTCGGCGGCTTCAAGGATCCACTTCTGCGACAGTCCCTTTTGGCCGGCGCCGCCCATGTCGGAACCCACCTTCGTGAAGATCACCACCCGCTCACGCATGCCTGGCCGGGCCTTTAGCCAGCGGCCGATCATCGATTCGGATTCGCCGCCGGAATTGCCGGGTGCCCAGTTGGAATAGACATCGGCCGTGTCGATGGCGTTGAAGCCGTGATCGACGAAGGCGTCGAGCAGTCGGAATCCTGTTCGTTCGTCGACGTTCCAGCCGAAGACATTGCCGCCCAGTACCAGCGGCGCGATGGAGAGACCGGACCGGCCCAGATTGCGTTTGATCATGGTCTTTCTGTCATCCATTCGAAGTGTGGAGCCGGGGGAGGCGCTTTGTGTTCATTCATCGGGCTCAGGATCCTGCCAGCCATTCCGCTGTCGTCATGACCCTTGCGAAGCCCGCGGCCAGCGTCGCGGCAGTCGCCGCCTTGATTGCGTCCTGTGTTGCCGCATCCGACAGGCCGGGGGACCCGGTCGCGTCGATGGGGAAATCCACGAAGAAGTCGAGATCATGCCCATGCCTCGCGGTTGCCTCGCAGCAGAAATTCGTCATGAACCCGGTGACGACGATCCGGTCTACCGACCGCTCCCGCAGCATCCGGTCGAGACCCGTGCCGATGAAGGAGGAATAGCGTTGCTTGCTGATGGACAGGGCGCCGGCAGCAATCTTGAGCCTCGGGTCATCCTCGACCTCTTCAGTGCCTGCGACAAACCCGATCTCGCCGGGCTCGCCGCTGAAATCGAACATCCGGCCGGCATCCGAACCATCCGCGCGATGGACATGGCGGATTTGAACCACGAGGTCACCCGCCGTTTCCGCCGCGGCCACGATAGCGTTGATGTTGGCGATCACGTCGCCATTGCCGACGCAATGCAACGGCGAAGCCGGGTCGGTATAGACTTTCTGGACATCGATCACGAGGATTGCGCGTGCCATATCGTTCCTTCAAGCTGGTGCAACCTAGTTTTGAGGGCCGAAATCCTCAGATTCCCAGCGCTATTCCGTCTTTCCGTGGTTCCGACGCGCCGATCAGGGTTCCGTTCTCCCAGTCGATGCGGATCGCCTGTGCTCCGCCGATCGGGTCCTCCGCCGGAGAGAAGGTGAAGCCCCGCCGTTCGAGTTCCGCCTTCGTTGCGCCGTCGATCGTGTGTTCGGCCTCCACCCTCGTGCCATCGGATGTCGGCATCACGCGCGGCAGGTCGATCGCCTCCTGCATGTCCATGCCGTAATCGAGGATCTTGGAGATCAGGTGGGCATGGCCCAGTGCCTGATAATAGCCGCCCATCACGCCGAAGGGCATCTCCACCCGGCCGTTGCGGGTCACCATGCCCGGGATGATCGTGTGCAACGGCCGCTTCGAGGGGCCGACACGGTTCGGGTGACCCGGCTTGAGCGAGAAGCTCTGGCCTCGATTGTGCAGGATAACGCCCGAGCGGGGTGCGACAAGGCCGGTGCCGAAACTGTCGAAGATCGAGTTGATGAAGCTCACGGCATTGCGGTCGCGGTCGACGACCGAGATATAGACGGTGTCGCGATGAAGCGGCATTTCGAACGGCGGCAGGTCGGTTAGCGCTTTGTTAAGATCGATCATTGCCGCAAGCCGGCCGGCCAGCGCGTCCGAGAGTAATTGGTCCACCGGTACTTCCGCCTTGTCCGGATCGGCGATCCAGGCGTCGCGGGCGGCATAGGCAAGCCGCGTCGCCTCGATCTCGATGTGCAGCCGGTCCGGCGATTGCGGGTTACCCTTGGCTTCGAAGCGGCTCAGGATGTTGAGGATCAGGAGTGCGATGATGCCCTGGCCGTTGGGCGGGCATTCGTGAATCGTATAGCCGCGAAAGTCGGTGGTGACCGGGGTTACATATTCGCCGCGCGCCTCGGCGAAGTCATCCATCGTGTGGAGCCCGCCCAGAGAACGCAGATAGGCGACCATGTCCTCGGCGACTGGGCCGCTATAGAAGCCGTCGCGACCCTCGGCAGCGATGCGCTTCAGGGTTTCCGCCAGTTCCGGCTGCCTGTGCACTTCGCCGATCCTTGGGACCCGCCCGCCGGGAAGGAAGATCCGCGCTGCCGTCGCGTCGGCGGCAAGCAGCTCTTGCTCCATCGACCAGTCGCGATGGACCCGCGGCGTGATCGCATAGCCTTCTTCGGCAAATCGGATGGCCGGTGCAAGGACGTCAGCAAAAGAGAGCCGACCGTGATCGGCGTGCAGGCGTGTCCATGCGTCGATCGCCCCGGGTATTGTTACCGCCGAGGGCGACTGGCGTGGGACCTCTGTCAGCCCTCGCTCCTCGAACCATTCGGCCGTCAGCGCGGCCGGCGTGCGGCCCGAGCCATTATAGGCAATGACCTTGTCCGACCCGTCGGGCGCATAGAGCGCAAAACAGTCGCCGCCGATGCCGGTCGAGCCCGGTTCGACGACGCATTGCACCGCGCAGGCGGCGATGGCAGCATCCATGGCATTGCCGCCAGCCTCCATGACCTGCAGCGCCGCAAGCGTTGCCGAAGGGTGCGAGGTCGCCGCCATCGCGTGGCGCGACACGGCAACGGATCGCGTCGGCTTCTCGAAGTTGCGCATTTGGTTCGTTCTCCTGGTCATTGTCGGCAGGGCCTGTCTCAGGCTCTCGCCCGATACGGCGTAAGCCGGGTTTCGAGGGCATTCAGCGCCGAGATGATTGCAAAGTTGAGGGTGAGATAGAGCGCGCCGGCGGCCACGAAGACCTCGACGGCGCGATAGGTTTGCGAAATCAGGTCTTGAGCGATGCCGGTGACTTCCATCAGGGTGATGATCGAGGCCACAGACGTGCCCTTGACCATGAGGATGATCTCGTTGCTGTAGTTCGGGATCGCCTGGCGCAGCGCCAGAGGCAGTATGATCAGGCGCAGCGTGAGCAGCTTCGACATGCCGGAGGCTGTCGCTGCCTCAACCAGGCCGCGCGGCACAGACTTTATCGCGCCGCGCAGGATCTCGCTTCCATAGGCAGCTTCATTGAGACTGAGCGCGACGATGGCGCACCAGTAGGGCTCGCGGAACAGCGACCAGATCCCGATCGACTGAAGCCACGGCCGAAACTGGCCGAGGCCGTAATAAATAAGAAAGATCTGCACCAGCAGGGGTGTTCCGCGAAAGACCGCGACGAAGGCCCGGATGGGCCAGACCACGATCCGGTTATTTCCCTGTTGGGCGAGCGCGAGCAGCAGAGCCAGCAGGAAGCCGATGCCCATCGAGGCTGCGGTCAACTGCAGGGTCAACGGCAGGCCAGCGAGCAGGACGGGAATGATCTCGAGAAAGAAGACGAAGTCGATCATGCGTGGACCATGCCTCTCCAGGCCCGCGCCTCGCCATAACGGAAGACGGAAGCGGTCACGGCGGCGATAACGAAGTAGAGCACCGCGGCGGCAACATAGAAGATGAAGGGCTCCCGCGTGGAGCCGGCGCCGATCTGCGCCTGCCGCATCAGTTCGACGAGGCCGATGACGGAGATCAGCGCCGAGTCCTTCAGTACGAGCTGCCAGACATTGCCGAGCCCCGGTAGGGCGTGGCGCATGAGTTGCGGCACTATGACGAGGCGCAGCGATTGCGATCGGTTGAGGCCGAGCGCCTTGCAGGCATCGAACTGGCCGCGATCCACGGCCTGGAAGGCGCCGCGATAGACCTCCCCCTGATAGGCGCCCGATATGACCCCGATCGCCAGGACACCGGTAGCAAAAGTCGGCAGTCCGACAAAGCCGGCGCTGCCAAAAAACTTGCCAATCTGTGTCAGGGCGATGCTGCCGCCGTAGTAGAGCAGGTAGATCGTCAGCAGGTCTGGCACACCGCGGAATACGGTGCCGTAGACATGGGCGAGCCAGGCGGGGATGCGGCGGGAAGAGGCCCGCCCCGCGGCGGCTGCGGCACCGAAGACCGCGCCTAGGAGAAATCCGAGAACGGACAGCGCAAGCGTAACACCGGATGCGAGAAGCAGAGCGGCGCCCCAGCCGCCCTGTTCCAGGCCCAAGAGATGCATAAAATGTGTCATCTACGTCATAGCCTTTCAGCGCGCTGCCCGGCGCAAACGGCTCGCGCCGCTCCGCCGGACAGGTCCGCCCGCGCCTACTTGACCGGCGTCACATCCGTCTTCACCCATTTCTCCGAGATACGCTTGATGGTGCCATCGGCGATCGCCTCGTCGATTGCCGCGTTCAACATCTCCTTGAGCTTGGTGTCTTCCTTGCGCAGGCCAGCGCCCGTTCCCAATCCGAACATGCCGCCGACAAAGCCGGGTCCGGCCAAGGTGTAATCGGCAAATTCGGGTTTCGAGAGTGTTGCGGCGAGCGCCGTCTGCTGCGCGAAGAGCGCGTCGATCCGGCCCGCGGCGAGGTCGAGGTCATGTTGCTCGGTCGTCTTGTACTCGCGGATCTCCACCGTGTCGCCGAAATATTTCTTCACGAACTCGAGCATCATCGTGGCCGATTGTGCGCCGACCACCTTGCCCTTCAGCATCGGCTTCAGCTTCTCGATCGCGGCCATGGATGCAGCCTCGTCGCCCAGATTGAATTTTTCCGCGGAAAGACCGAGCTTGCCGAGCTCGCTGTCCTTGGCGACAGCGAACCCACCCGGATCGACCGCGTAGGGCTGGGTAAAGTCTATGGTCTCGAGCCGCTTGGGCGTGATGAACATGCCCGCCATGATCAGGTCGAACTTGCCGACCTGCAACGACGGAATGAGCCCGTCCCAGTTCTGCGCGATGATCGCGCATTTGATCTTCATGCGCGTGCAGAGGTCATTGGCCAGTTCGATCTCCAGACCGTCGAGCTTGCCGTCGGCTGTGGTGAAGTTCCAGGGCGCATAGGCGCCTTCGGTGGCGATGGTAATCGCCTTTGGAGCGTCCTGTGCGAGGGCGGTCTGGCCAAAGCCGAGCATACCAAGTACAGCCGCAACCGCGGCCAGTCGATGAATTTTCATGTCAGTTCCCCTTTTGTAACGCTGATCTAGCTGTTCCCGCCGCCTGCACCCGGTCTCCTTGCCGGTTTGAAGCTATTTCTCTCCGGCCGGCGTTTGTCGCCGGCTCGGAGTCACGAACTCGACCAGTATCGGAGCCGTGTCGAGAATATGATCCTGCATCACCTGTTCGGCATGACGCGCATCGCCGGAGCGCAAGGCCGCGATCAATGCGGCATGCTCGTCGCGGGCGGACAGCGGCTTTTCGACATAGTCGAACCAGATGCGCATATAGGGTTCGATTACCGCGTGCAGTGCCGCGATCTGGTGCATGAGCTTGGGCCTTTGGCTCAGCGCACATATCCTGCCGTGAAATTCCTGGTGCCGAACCACCCAGTCATTGCTGCCACTCCTGCCTGCACGTTCCATGCGCTCGAGGAGGCGCTCGAGTTCTTCAAGTTCGTCCTCATCGATCCGTGGCATTGCCAATCTGACGGCAAGCCCCTCCAGCACGGAACGCATTTCGAAAGTCTCGTAGAGTTCATCAACGGTGAGCCCGGCGACGATGCAGCCGCGATTGGGCCGCAGAACCACGAGCCCGTCGGAAGCCAGCCGCCGGAACGCCTCTCGCACCGGCATGCGGCTCATGCCAATCTCGGCTGCGATGTCCTCAGGAATTAAACGATCGCCCGGCTTGTAGCGGCCAAGTCGGAGAGCACGCTGGATGTGGCGATACGCCTCCTCCTCTGCGGTGGCGGAAGCGCGGAGTTCTGCGGAGAAGGAAGAGGGCATGGAGCACCGAAATATTTTTGTATCCATTTATCCAATCATACACTCTCTCGGTCGTCAAGCTCCCCGAACTCAAGTTCACGGTTAGGGCGCGTGTGCTGCCGCTCACGCTGCGTAGGTGAGCCGCCCCTCACAGATGGTGTAGCGTGGAGCGACAGTGACCAACTCGTCGGGTTCGATGGCCTGAAGATCATGGTCGCAGACGACGAGGCGACGAAGCCCGGTTTCAGCTGACCTTTCCGACTTTCAGCGAATTCGGCATAGGCGCCCCAACCGTGGGAAAAACCGGCGCCTCGGTGCGACGCAGTTCTTGGAGACTTGAAGCATTTGCTCGTCGTCTCGTTTCTACTGGCTCTGGGCCGGAGGCTGTTTGTCGGTCCAGGACGGCGGCATCCCGACCTGAGAGGCTGCAAAGTCTATCAGACCGGGCGACCGGCCAAATTTCTCGCAAGCGGGGTATTTCGGTTTTCCACCAAGACCGGATTTGATTCTCTGCCCGGACGGGATTTTTGGGAGCCCCCTGAAAGGCGTCTTGCCAGTGACGAGCATCTTGGAAAAATCACTGCCGAAGCTCGCCGCAAGTGAATAGGCATCTCCAATCTGCGAAACGCGCGCATTGGTGGTCACGAAGTTTGCTCCCTTGGCCCATACCATCGCACCCACTTGTTTGCCGTCCCTCGTCGTTGCCTCGGCCTCCACCGAAAGACCTCCAAGTCCCATGGGCAGCCTCGGGACGGGCACAGGAACAACGAAGTTGGCTCCCAGTGAAGCTACAGTCGACAGACCGGCCACCGTGGCATTGGTCGGCACGATGTGGGTGACGGTTGCGTGGACAACGAGATCCGCATCCTCTTTCCTCTCGACAACTGCGAAACGATCGCTGACACCGACGCAGAGGGCACGGCTGATCACATTCGCCACCAAGGCCTGATCGGAGAATTTCTTGATGGATTGCGCTGCAGCGCCTGAAACCTTCGTTGGCTCGATGTAGATCGTTCTGGTAGTAACCAGGTCGGTTGAAGCGACCTTATAATTTGCCTTGGTCAAACGCCCGTTGTTTGACGTCAAACCGTCATAGGATGCCAGCGAATTCGCCTGTTCGAGCGGCACGGCAGCGCACCCTGCGACAATCGACATAAGCGACAACGAAAGGAGAGCGGACATAATCGGTCGATAGCACGGTTGGGTGGCTACCAAGCCGATCCGGGAATGTGACATGTCGTTCTCCTGTTGGGTGAGGGAAGGCCGGTGCGGCTATCGCCAATGCGCTGCCTGTGTGGCCATGAGCGTGTCGGAAACGAGGGCCTATCTTTCCATAGGGCGTTGCTCGCCATTTTTGCGTATCCGAGGTTGTAGACCGCACGCATGTAGTTGGTGTTGAATGGATCGGTCATGTTGTAGGCCACCTGCGTAGCGATCGAGGCCACACGGAAGCGAATTCCGTTTTTTTGAGCATAAACGTACGTGGCCACCAGCGCGCTGCGTGTCTGTGCCTTGATGAGAGAGGAATTCGCCCTGGCCATGACGATAAACGTGTTGTTGTCGTGGTTGAAACCGCCTTCATGCTTCGGTTCGCTTTTCAAAAGGGAAGACGAACAAGAACTGGCAGGACTCCATTGCCCTGTCCGGCTTCGATGAGCTCAAAGACCGGCCACGGGACAAGGAAAATAGAACCGTCCCGTAGCGTCCTGAGAAAGTTTCGGGGCTTTATTTCCAGTTCGTCCGTGTCACGCCAGAGGGATGGCCTCGGAAGCAGCCTTGGTGTCGAAGCAACATAGTCTTGAAAGACTGCTCCAAAACGCTCCTGCAGGAACTTCTCTTCCTGAGCGACGGTTGCCGTAAACACGACGAGGGCTGTCGTGACGAAAATTAGCAGCGCCAAGATACTGCCCGTTTGCGCCCCGATACCAGCTATCCCCACCAGACTGAAGAAGTAGAGTGGATTGCGCGTCATGGAATATGGTCCGTCCATGACCAAGGTGACACTTTTCCGTCCGCCCACGTATAACGTCGACCAGATGCGCCCGAAAATCGCGACAAATGTTGCGACGAGACCTGCCGAGGCCAAAATCGTGTGAGCCAAGCCATCGCTCGGCCAGGACGACTGACTGATACAGACACCGCCGAAATATAAGAATGCGAGGCTTCGAAGGATGTTGATGCGGGTGAGTTGGACAGTGGAAAGCGAAACATTGCTCACTGGTCTGCCTCAAAAGTTTGCTGCCCTTTAGCCGTTCCAGTCGTTTCTGGCGCCGTGGCGTAGCGGTCGTGCCTAAACCACCAGTTACCGATGAGGTGTGGACCAGGAATTCCCACAACAACCCTGGCGGTGGAGAAAACACGACGCAAAACAAGGTCAGCGACGCCTGAATGTCCGATTGCCGGGAGAAGAACATAGGACGGCAAGACTGGAAGAGACCACCCCATAAGGGTGGCGAGGTAGACGCTACTGAGGTCAATTGTTTCCAGCAGCCTGTCAACCGCCTGGCTTGGATATCGAATACACATACGGCTCGCTCCTGAGGGCTGAAGTTTCGCTTACCCAGATAGGCGCAGGACGTATTTCTGTGTTTTAAGACATGTTAAGTTATGCTGCGGTGACCGCGCGTTGAAGCGCCTAAGTCACGCAGGGAATCTGCAAGGAGGGTCACGCTGGCCCCCGCAGGCGGCCCCGGAACCGCTCAATCGGTCGGCTAGCTCCCCTTGGCAAGCGCCTTTTGACCGAGCGCTTCTCCTGTCCCAGCGGCTGCCATGCTGCTTCGGCGTTGAACAAGCTGAGCCGGCGGCAATTGTATCGTTACTCGCAGACCATGCGGCAATATGTTCTCAAGTAACAACGAGCCACCGTGGCTTTTTAGGATTTCGTCTGCGATCGAAAGCCCCAGTCCAAAACCGCTGTTGGAATCTCGTGACCGGGCTTCGTCGGCCTTGAAGAAGGGCTCCAGGACTCTATCCTGGAGCCCTTCTTCAAGGCCGGGGCCGTTGTCGCTCACAGTGATGACCGCTCCACCTTGCGAGCTATTGCGCAGTTCGACAGCCACCTTCGTGCCGAACCTTACCGCGTTCTCCGTGATATTGGTGATAGCGCGTATGAGAGCTTTATGTTGACACAAATATCCAAACCGCTCAGGTCCGCAGTAAATTACATTGTGCCCGAGATCGCGAAATTCCCACGTGATCGTCCGCAGGAGACTTGAAATATCGACCTTTCGGAAAGCTTCGACTGTAGCGGTGCTACTCAAATATTGGAGGCTTTCCTCGATCATGGTGGTGAGGTTGTCGATATCCGCGAGCATCGCTTCCCTGGACGCGGGATCCTTCGAGCGCTCCACGCGCATCCGCAGTCGTGTCAGTGGCGTCCTAAGATCATGGCTCACAGCTGTCAGCATCCGCGTTCGGTCATCGACCATTTTTCGAATACGGTGACGCATGTTGTTGAGCGCCGTCGCGAGCGTGCGAAGTTCCTTGGCGCCCTCGGCGGTGAACTGTTCTTCTTCGTTGCCGTCAAGACGCAGGCGCTTTGCCGCGTCGGCAAAGCGAACGAGAGGCGAGGTGACCATGCGACTTATATAGAGCACCAGGAGGAGCATCGGCAGCATCAGGATGTTGGCTTTGGCAATGAACTCGACGACTGCGCTGAAAGACGAGGGGGAAATATCGGCACCGGCGAACCCGATTACGAGAGCACGCAGCGCATCAAGGCGCACCGCAAGTGTGCTGTGTCCCTCGCCATCCGAAGTGTTCTCAAGGACTACCGCTTCTAAATCGGCAGGGAGGACGTCTTGAAGTCCGTCCGAGATGAGATGGTCGTCCGTTTGACGCGCCGCTTCCCTGCTGACATCGCTCCATGGCAGAATCTTCAATTCGAGACCGCTGGAGGCGCTTGCCCTCACCAGATTCTCGACTTCGCCGTCATTTCTGGCGCTTCTGACTTGATTCACAAGCAACTCGATTTGAGCGCCTTTGACCATAAGCATTTTCTCATTTTGGAAAATGAACGGCTCGGGTAGAATCGCAATAATACAGATGACGATCAAAGGAACAGGAATAGATGCGAACACCATGAATTGTGTTCGTATGGACGCCTTGCGGAAGCGATCAATCATGGTGCTATCGCAACCTCCGGAGTAAAGACATACCCGCCCAGACGCACAGTTTTGATGAATGTCGGATCCTTGTAATTCGGTTCGATCTTTTGCCGGACACGACTGACGTGTACATCAATGCTGCGTTCCACTGGTCCCGCAGAGCCTGCGTGGGTGAGGGCGAGTATCTCCTGGCGGTTCATTACCTTTCGGGGGTTCTGGCAAAACACCAGCAGTACATCAAACTCAGCCGTCGTGAGCGACACATGAAAACCGTCACGGTCTGTCAATTCTCGGGTGACCGGGTCGATCCGCCAGCCCGCAAACGTCATCGGCTCCTGCTTTGGCTTGAACTGCGCTGAATACGACGATCGACGCAGAAGCGCCTTTATTCTCGCCAAGAGTTCCCTGGTTTTAAACGGCTTTGTAACGTAGTCGTCGGCTCCCAGTTCCAATCCAACGACCCTGTCTATCTCTTTCGTTCGCGCGGTGAGCATCAGGATGGGTATTGTATCAAACGACCGGATCCGTCTGCATATGCTGAAACCGTCCTCACCCGGCAGCATTCCATCCAGGACGATAAGGTCGAAGCCCTTCTTTTTGAGGACACGGTCCATTTCAACCGCCGATCCAACTGCCTGGACGGCGTAACCCGCCTCCGTCATGAGATCGATCAGCATGCTCGCGATATCCCGATCGTCCTCAACGACGAGGATTCGGGATGACGATTGAACAGGAACGTTGCTCACGAGGGTATTCATAGGCTGGCCATTTGTGTCGGAGTCCAGCTTACTATTTAGCCTGGTTCGCACTACGATTGTCAGCAACAATTGTGTTTAATTTTGTTGCTGCGGTTCCGCCACAGTCTCCTTCGGCACAACAACTGTCGGAGATGCAATGACGCCGGCGAGATTTTCTTCGGCCGGGACGGGTTCATTGGAAAGCACCACCGCGATGCCCAGTAACGCTCTGAAAAATCGGCAAGCAGAGCGGCCGTTAGGCAAGCGTGCTGACATCACCCGTTCCTTTGCGAGAGGACAACCGTTTCACGACGGAACAGCCGCTTCAGAAGCAGCAGGAAGTCGTCGATGAAGCTGAATATGACGGGGATAACGACGAGGCTGAGGACGGTCGATGTCATCAGGCCGCAGACGACGACGATCGCCATCGGTTGACGGAAGCTCGGATCGCCGCCGCTGAGGCTCAAGGCTACCGGAAGCATGCCGCCGCCCATGGCGATCGTCGTCATGACGATCGGGCGAGCGCGCTTGTGGCATGCGTCGACCAGGGCGTCGAAGCGCGAGAGGCCCGCGCGCCGCGACATGATCGCATATTCTACCAGCAGAATGGAGTTCTTCGTCACCACGCCCATCAGCATGAGGAGACCGATCAGCACAGGCATGGAGAAGCTCGTGCCCGTCAGCACCAGCGGCAGCAGGGCGCCGCCCAGAGACAGTGGAAGCGCCATGAGGATCGTCAGCGGTTGAAGGAAATCATGGAATAGCAGGACCAGCACTGCATAGATGCAGAAGACGCCGATCGCCATGGCGACGGTGAAGTTGTCGAAAAGCTCGGAACTGCGCTGCAGTTCGCCCTGCTCAACGAGCTTGACGCCGTCTGGAAGGCTCTGGAGGGCAGGCAGCGACTGCGCCTCGCGATAGACGTCGCCAAGGATGCGGCCGTTGAGTTCGACCGACAGCGTGACGTTTCGCGAGCGGTCGATGCGGCTGATCTGCGACGGGCTGCCGCCGATGCGGATGTCGGCGACCGAGCCGAGATCGACACTGCCCCTGGCACCGGCAACGCGGAGATTGGCGATGTCGGCAAGCGTCGTCCGGTTATCAGGATCGAACCGGACGCGGATGGGAAGCTGGCGTTGCGGCAGGTTGAGCTGGGCGAGCGAGGAGGAATAGTCTCCGCTCGTGGCCACGCGCACCGCCTCGGAGATCGCTTCTGCCGTGACACCGAGGGCAGCGGCACGGTTGAGGTCCGGTACGATCTGGACTTCCGGGGCCTGCAGGGAGGCGCTGGAGGTCACCATGCCGATGCCCTGAAGGCTGCGCAGCTGGTCTTCGAGTGCGCCCGCCGCCTGATCGAGCGCATCGGAATCGTCGCTGGCGAGCGTGATGTCCAACGTCGTACCGTTGCCGCCCGTGCCCACCTCGATCCTGACGCCCGGGAGAACGGCGAGCGCCTGCCGGATCTCGTTTTCGATCTCGGCCTGCTTGCGGCTGCGTTCGCCGATCTTCGTCAGATCGACGACGAGCGAGGCGGTCGCCGTATCCCTGGTTGTGGAGGAATCGATCAGATCACTCGACGATGTGCTTCCGACGGCGGAGTACACGCGCTTCACCTCCGGCAGACCGGAAACCATATCTGCCGCCAGCCGCGTCATGGCGTCGGTCTGTTCGATCGTGCTGCCGGGTTGAAGCGTCAGTCTGACCTGCGTCTGGGCGTCGTCCGATGCGGGCAGGAAGCCGGAGCCGAGCATGGTGATCGTCGAGAGCGAGAGCCCGAGGAATATGCAGACGCCGAGGATGGTCAGCTTGCGATGACGCAGGCAGTTTTTGACGAGGGCAATATAGGCACGCATGATCCGGCCGTCTCCCATCTCGACTGGATGCGCCTTCATCAGGTAGGCGGCCATCATCGGCGTTAGCAGGCGCGCGACGACCAGCGAGGCGAGGACCGCCACGGCTGCGGTGACGCCGAACTGGCGGAAAATCAGGCCCGGAATGCCGCTCATGAAGGCGGTCGGCAGGAAGACCGCGACGAGCGTCAGGGTCGTGGCGATGACGGCAAGGCCGATCTCGTCGGCGGCCTCGAGCGCAGCCTTCTTCGGCGATTTCCCCATTTGCAGGTGGCGCGCAATGTTCTCGATCTCGACGATGGCATCGTCGATGAGGATGCCGACCACGAGCGAGAGCGCCAGCAGCGTCACCGTGTTGAGACTGAAATCCGCAAGATACATCACCAGAAAAGTCGGGATGACCGAGAGCGGCAGCGCCACAGCCGAAAGCAAGGTTGCCCGCCCGTCGCGCAGGAAGAGCCAGACCACCACGACCGCCAGGATTGCGCCCTCGTAGAGCATGTGCATCGAGCCGTCGTAGTTTTCAATGATTGGCCCGACCGTGCTGAAGGCCTCGACGATCTCGACATCAGGGTTGGCGGCGGCAAAGTCCTGCATAGCCACTTCGATGGCGGACGCGACGCCCGTATCCGAGAAGCCGTTCGATCGTTTGACCTCGACAGCGATCACGGGTTCGCCATCCAGATAGGCGATCGACGACCTGTCGGCAAAGCTGTCCGTTACTGTGCCGATCTCGTCCAGCCGCACCAGCTCGCCGCTTGGAAGCGGGATTGCGAGCGACTTCAGTTCCTCGATCGAGGAAACCGCGCCCAGCGTGCGCATCCCCTGCTTGGCTCCGCCGATCTCCGCGCGGCCGCCCGAGGTGTCTGACTGCACGGATTTGAGCTGAGAGGAAACGGTGGCAGCGCTGAGGCCGAGCGCGCTCATGAGCTGGGGGTTGAGATCGATGTGCACTTCACGCTCGATACCGCCGATCCGGCTGACCTCGCCGACGCCGGATACGGAGAGCAAAGCCTTCGTCATGTCGTTGTCGATGAACCAGGAGAGTTCCGTCTCGTTGAGGCGCGCGGACCGCACCGCATAAGTAAGGAGAGTGGAGCCCTGCACCGTCACCTTCGTCACGCCCGGTGTCTGCATCACCGAGGGGAGGTCGCCGCTGGCGCTGTCGACGGCATTGCGCACTTCGTTCAGCGCTTCCTCGCTGTCCTTTCCCAGCTGGAACGAGACGTTGATGGAGACCGACCCGTCCGTGACAGTCGTCGTGATGTGGTCGAGGAGGCTCAGCGAGGCCAGCCTGTCTTCGATCTTGCGTGCGACTTCTGTTTCCAGCTGGGCTGGCGCTGCACCTTCGAGTGTGGCGCTGACCTGAATGGTCGGCAGGTCCATGTCGGGAAAATTCTGGACCGCGAGCCGGTCGAAGGCGATGAGGCCGCCGACGGTCAGCAGGATGAACAGGAGTATGGGGGGAACCGGATTGCGGATTGACCAGGCGGAAAAGTTCATCGCCATTGTCCCTCTTCGAGCTGGACGAGCGCGTCTCCGGTCACCCGGACGAAGGCCTTGTCGGAAAGGTAGGCGCCGCCCGTCATCACGACCTCGGTCGAGCGGTCGAGGCCCGAGAGGATTTCCACTTCGCTGCCGTTGCGGCGGCCGGTTTCCACCCGAACGCGTGAGGCGCGCCTGTCTGCGTCCACGGTGAAGACGTAAGCGATGCCGTCACGCAGGACGAGCGCCGTCTCGGGCACGGCGAGCGCCGCCGTGGTCTCAAGTTCGATCTGGCCGGTGACGTAAAGGCCGATGGGCAGATGTGCCTCCGCCGGCAGCGCCACATAGGCCAGCGCCCGTCCGGTATCGGTGCTGACCGTCGGTCCGACAAGCCGAACGGTTCCTTTGACGCGTCGGTCCCCGGATTCTACGATCGTGGTGGTCAGACCTTCCCGGATGCGAGGCAAATAGCGTGCCGATACTTCCGCCTGCCATTCGACGCGCTGCTGGCGGATGAGGCGGAACAGCTCCGTGCCTGAAGATACGACGGCGCCGAGCTGGACCGAGCGGGATGTGATCAGCCCGTCGTCGGCGGCCAGGATAGTCGTCTGGGCCAGCTTGATTTTCTGCCTTTCCAGCAAGGCTTCAGCAGATTCGACACCCGCGATCGCTGTCTGCTCCGCGATCAGGTATTCGTTGATCTTCTCGTCCGAAAGTGCGCCGCTCCCCTGCACCTTGCGTGCCCGATCGGCATTTGCCCTTGCCTTGGCGAGGTCCGCCCTGGCGCTTGCCAACGCGGCCTCTTCCTTGCGCAGCTCGGCGCGTATCGTCTCGTCGGCAAGCCGAACGAGGGCCTGACCCTTCGAGACGACCGATCCGACATCGACAAGCACATCGGTCACACGCAGGCCATCGATTTCCGCGGCGATAATCGCTTCGTGCCAGGGCTTCAGCCAGCCGCTGGCCGGGACCGTTTCGGGCCATCGGCGTTCCACCGGCGTTGCTACGGCGACGGTAAGCGCTGCCGCCTCGTTCTGTTGCGCGAACGAGGGCCCCGGTATGGGAACAAGATTCACACCCAGGAAAAGGGCAGCAAGAAGGGGGGGCGCTCGCATGTGAGCTGGTTTCCTTTATATTCTCTAATTCCAAGGGCGGCGTGGTCACGTCCCGGCCGCCACACGCGCGCCTGGAGCGTAGGGTCGCCGATGCGCCGCCACGTGCTGTCGATCCGCGCAAGCAGGGCCCCGACCGCATTTAGCGCGCCTGATCTATAGGCGGCCACCGCCACATCGTAGGTTGATGCCGCGCTTGGTACTGCTGCGGTCGTGAACCGCCGTTGAAGAGCGGGAGGCGAAGGACCAAGCCCTAGAACTTGTAACCGACGATCAGCATCGCAGACGGCTGCACGTCGTTCTGAACGATCGGGCTGTCCTTCGCGTCGCCAGTCAGGAAGCCGACCCCTGCCTGACCGCGAATAACCCAGTTTTCCGTTGCCATGTAGGTTACGGAGGCTTCGATATCGAAGCGCTTGAGGCCAGCATTTGCCTCATGTTGCCGCAACCCGGAGCGTGCGGACTGCGCAGCGGTTACCCCAAAGTAGCTTTCCATATGATTGTCGTCGGCAACTGTCGCCGAGGCGCCAGCAGAAAGGATAAATCGATCATAGTGATGCGAAACATTTGCGCCGACCTCACCGAGCAGACCGTCGCTGCCGCCGATCGTCTTGTCGACAGAAGCGTAGAGTTCCACCAGTCCTAGTTCATAGGAGAGCTGCGCTCCGATGACGGCTCCAGCGTCGATGTCGCCCAGACCTTTGAGGTGATCGGAATCGTCTTCATCGCGACCACCGCCCATGTCGTAACCGCCCTTCAGCAAGACCTTAAAACCGTTCGAGTTGAGGACATCGACTGACAACCCGCCCGGATCGACCGTGACGCGGCCGAAGGTTGCCGAAACCATGGGAATGGGGACGAGTTCGAATTCGTCCGATCCTTCGAATTTCGGCATATATATGGCTCCGGCGCCGACCATAACGTCCCAGTCGGAAAGCTTCTGGCGTATGCCACCGAATCGTCCCGTGTCGAAGTTCGCGGTCGCGGGGATAGCGGCCTCTTCACCCTCGTAAGGGTCGGCGGCGCATGCCGGGGCCAGGGGGCAAGCAACTGCTGCGAGCCCCGCAGCCATGGCGACACGTCGTGGACGATTCAAAAAGGTCTTGGTCAATGACATTCGAACTGGCTCCTGGGTCCCATGGAGAGTTTCAACGCGTGCAAAGTGCCGCCGCGCTGGTCTCTGGGCTCGCAATGTCTCAGACGAGGTCGTTAACTTGGGTTTTGTGATGTTAAGAAATGTTGGGCAGGTCGATTCCGCTGACAGCGACACCCGCAACAAAACTAAATAAAACCAAACACAACCTTGCACTGGCAGCGGCTAGATTTCTTCATCTCCGGATGAGGAAGTCGCCATGTTTACAGAAACCATTTGCGCCAAGAAAATTCTTGTGTTTCTGCCTCAGGCAGCGGCCGATGTGATTGTCACAAAACTGGCTGAGCGTGGGCATGAATCCGTCGCAATATCGACGGTCCCGGAGGCTTTTGATGTACTCCGTTCGGATCATTGTTCCTTCGCCATAACGACGCGACCGGAGATCGATCTCCTGCGCAGCATTCGCCCCATACCAGTGGTCAATCTTGAGATTTTCTTCCACACAGTGCCTTGCGGCGACGGTCCATTGACAATGTCAAAACGGTTCGACGGCAGCGCATTCATGAAACGGATTGAGTTCCTTGTGCAGCCCAAGGCCACAAGAGCTGAACCAGCCGGTGACGAGCAGGCAAAGAATGAAGGAATGCGAAAACGTAGAGCACCCCGATGGTGGGCCGCGGCAAAGGTTATGTTGGGTGCCGGTTGATCCGTCCGTAATGCCGAGTGAGTCCAGCGCTTGGCGAAGACGAGGTCCAGGCCGCATTCTGCGGGATCATCCTATCCATTTGTCCAACAGCCTGCGGTGGTCCGCTGAGGTCGACCGGGCCCCGTGGCCGGGTTGGTCGGCCCTGCGCCGGTCGCGGGCTTGTCACCAACGGAGGGCGCCGGTCGCCACGGGCGCATCCCAAAGGGTCATCTCCTCCTTGGTCAGCAGGGCGAGGGTGGCTGAAAGGCCCTGCATGTCGAGCGAGGTGACATAGGTCCCAACCAGCGAGCGCTCAACGGGAATGCTTCGTTCTTCCATGAAACGGCGAGCGGCGTTGAAGGCGAGGTAGAGTTCGGCAGGGGGCGTTCCGCCGAGGCCGTTGATGAAGAGCAATGCCTTCGTGCCGGGCTGTACGTCGATGTCCCGGGAGATCGTTTCGCACAGATATCGGACGATGTCGTCCGCGGTGGAGAAGGGCTGCCTGGAATGGCCAGGCTCGCCGTGGATCCCGACCCCCATTTCGATCTCGGTTGCACCCAACGTGAAAGTCGAGCGCTGGGTATGCGGCACGGTGACGCCCGTCAGGGCCACGCCCATGGAGCGGATGCGCCCGTTCAGCCCATCTCCGAGCAGCTTTAACTCGGCAAGCGGCCTGCCCTGTTCGGCGGCCGCTCCGACTATCTTTTCGACGATCAGGGTGCCCGCTACTCCGCGGCGGCCGCGTCCCTCGCCGATCCGCGCGGTCTCGATATCGTCGCTGACGATCACCATCTCGACCGCGTGGCGACCGGCGGCCATCTCCATCGCCATCTCGAAGTTCATGATGTCGCCGTCGTAGTTCTTGACGATCAGCAAGCATCCGGCGCCGTTATCGGCTTCCTCGATGGCGCCGATGATCTGGCCCGGCGTCGGCGATGTGAAGACGTGCCCGACGCAAGCCGCATCCAGCATGCCTTGGCCGACGAAGCCGATATGCATGGGCTCGTGACCGGCACCCCCGCCGGAAATGACGGCGACCTTTCCGGGCGTGAGATGGCGACGACGGACGCATTGGCGGTCAGTGCCGAACACGACGAAATCCGCATGGGCGCGCACGAAGCCATCGACGCTTTCGGCGACCATTGTTTCCGCGGTGTTCATGAACTTCTTCATCGAGCCCCTCCCAAGGCCGCGATAGCGGATGCGTTCAATTGGTATCCTCGGTTCCGCGGATCATTCCATCCCTCCCGAGATCGCGGCAATCTTCTGGACCAGTTCCGAGATTGCCTCCTCCAGAAGGCGGTTTCTTCTCTCGTCGCCAAAATCGGGGACCATCAGTGACAGGTGCCGCAGCCTTTCGGAGGACCCCAATTCCGGCAGCTTCCCGGGATGGGCGTTCTGATAGGCTTCAAGAAAGCGTTCCTGTTCGGCGGCGCTGAAGTGGCAGACGCGGAAGATCGTCGCCAGATGGCGCGCCGGCAGCGGTGTCGCGTAGGTCGGGCTGGTGATCTGCGTGACGAAGCTGCGATGTTTTCCGAGCTCGGTCGCGAGCCGCTGGCGCGTGCCCGACGGCCGGTTGTCGATGATCTGTGCCAGGATGGATTTGTAGCCGATGATGGCGTCTTCGGTGGTTTCGCGCGCCATACTACTCTCCGGCTGCCCGTGTCCCGTCGGCGTTCAACCCGGCGATTGCCGATCTTATCGCGGGAAGTTGTGTCGGCGCCACGGAAAAATGTCTAAGGCCAACGGCAAGCAGTTCGGGCAAACGGCGCGGATCGCTTGCCATGTCCCCGCAGATGCTCACCGGTGTGGCGCCGGCAAGTTTCATTGCCTGGGAAAGCAGGCGCAGGAGCGCCGGTCTTGCCTTGTCGCCATAGGCCGCGAGGTCGGAACTGTCGCGGGCCGCCGCCGCAATATATTGCGCAAGGTCGTTGGTGCCGAAGGAAAAGAAGTCCGCCGTCGCAAATTCGTCGAGCATCAATGCTGCGGCCGGCACTTCGACCATCATGCCGATCGGCGGAATATGATGAGGGACGGACCGCCGCTGAAATTGCGCGGCTTCCTCCCGGAACATCTGCCGCATCGCGTCGACTTCCGAAGGGAAGGTCACCATCGGCAGCATGACGCGCAGGTCGCCGGAAGTGGCCGCGCGCAGCAACGCGCGCGCCTGCACCCGCGCGATTTCCGGTCGCGCGACCAGCAGCCGGATGCCTCGCATGCCCATCGCGGATTGGGAGTCCGGTTCTTCCAGCCCTGCGAGCATCTTGTCTCCACCGATGTCCAGCATGCGGATGGTGACCGGTTTGCCTGCTGCCCATTCCAAGACGTGACGGTAGATCGCCAATTGCATTTCTTCGTTGGCGGCATCGGTGATCGAGGTCACGGCGAATTCGGAGCGCATCAATCCAATGCCGGCGACCGTTGAAGGATCAATGAAATCGAGCTCCGCGGGCTCGTTGAGATTGATCGTCAGGCGGACGGGCACCCCGTCCGCGGTGCGAACCTCGCCGCTATCGGGCGTGCCCCCATTGCGCCACGAAGCCTCGGCGCGGCGGGGGACGGCGGACAGAGGCGGCTCCGGCACTCCCTCAAGGACGACGGCGCCCGCGTCGCCATCAACGACGACGCGGCATCCCTCTGCAATGTCAAAGTGTCCGCTGCCAACGACCATCGGTATCGACCTGGCGCGGGCGAGCAGGGCGACATGGCCAACGGCGCTGCCGTTGAAGAGGGCGACGCCGCCGCCCGCAGACCAGTCATGCGCGAGGAAGCGACTTGGCTCCATGTCCTTGCCGACGAAGATCGACCCGGCGGGAAAGTCCTCGTCCCTGGTGCCAGTCAATGCACGCAGGACGCGGTTCTTGACGTCCAGGATATCGATGGCGCGCGCGCGCAGATGCTCCTCCTCGGCGGCCTCCAGTTCGTGGATGTATCCGTCGAGGGCGCCGACCCATGCGAAGGCGGCGTTCATACCTGCCGCGATGCGCGCGCCGGCCGTTTCCATGATCGTCGGATCTCGAAGAACCTCGACCTGGAAATCAATGATATCCCTGCCTTCGGCGCTTTCGCTTCCAGCAAGGCGTTCAAGCTCGCCGATCGCCGTCTCGATGGCGGCCGCCAACGCTTCTTTTGCGGAAGCGGTCCCCTGGCGAGGCGCGAGTGGAGCGCGATGCTGCTGCGCCAGATAGGCCGGTCCGGATGCGGTGCCGGGAGATGCGCTCGTTGCCTTCAGTCTAAGCAGGTCGGCCATGCTTCTTGTCCTCATCGAAATTGCGTTCGATGAGGTCCTTCAACGCGCGGATCGCCTCCTTGGCAAGGATTCCATCGGCCCTTATTCTGAGGATCGATCCCTTGCGGATTCGGGCACCCATGATCTTGATGATGCTCTTGCCATTCAGCCAGACGTCGCCGCCGTTCACAGCGACCTCGATCGAACAGGGAAACGACTTGGCAAGCCGCGTAAATGCCACCGAGGGGCGGGCATGCAATCCCACGCCATGCTTTACTTCCACCTCCGTCTGGCAGCTGGCGTGCCTCGGTTCCGCCTCCGGTAGGTCTTTGCGCAATCCGCTGGTCATCAGGGCGAAAGCTCCTCGGCAGTGGCAACGACCTTCGCCAGTGAAGCGCCCCCGGAGGCTTCCGCAGCGGCGATGACCGCGCCTTCCACCAGCGGGGCGTTGCAGATGGAGACGAATTTCGAGCGCGGTGAGCCCAGCATCTCGATCGCCATTTCGCTGTTTGTTTCGGCGCCGCCGAGATCGACGAAGATGGCAACGCCGGCATCGGACCACGCCGCTTCGATCGCCCGCAGAATGCCGCCGGCATCGGTACCGAGCTCGCCGCGAACATTGCCTCCGGACCAGGCAAGCGGAACGCAGTCGCCGACCATCTGGCGCACCATGTCGGCGATGCCTTGCGCCACAAGCGGCGAGTGGGAGACGATGACGATCCCGACATTTGCGGTCTTTTCACTCATTCCGGATAGTTCTCCTGGAGATAGCGGCAAATGGCCGTGGTCAGCAACGCGCAGCTCGAAGCACCCGGATCCACGTGGCCGATCGAACGGTCGCCGAGATAGGACGCACGGCCGCGCATCGCCTTCATGGGCGCGGTGAGGTCCGCCGAAAGCTCGGCCCGCCGGGCGACATCGGTCAGTGGCGAGCGCTGCGCCAGCGCGTCATGGACGGGATAGAGCACGTCGAGCAGGGTCTTGTCTCCCGCATGCGCGCGTCCGCGCCTGGCAACGGCGTCGATCGCCTGCTTCAACACGACTGGAAACTCCTCTTCCCGATCGCGGTTGCGAAGCTTCCGGCCCATTTCCATCAGCAGTGTTCCGTAGAGAGGTCCGGCAGCGCCGCCGATGTTCATCACCAGTGTCAATCCGATCTTCTCCAGAGCGTCGGGGAGTGGCAGCCTCGCGAGATCCTTCTCTTCGGCGCTGACCGCCTCGCAGCCGCGCTGCATGTTGGTGCCGTGATCGCCGTCGCCGATTTCGCGGTCCAGTTCGCAGAGATGATCGCGATTTGCCGCGATGGTCACACGGCACGCTTCGATCAGTCCCGCAACCAGCACCGACTCCCCCTGCACCTCAATCCTCCCGCACGTGACGCGTGCTCAAGCCATAGCTGCCGCGATCTCGAATGCTCTCGCAACCGCGATTGCGCCAGGATCAGGCACTCCTTCCAGATCCCTTTCGCCGACGTAGGAGGCGCGTCCGGCCCTTGCCTTCCTCATCGCCTTCGTCGACTCCGCGCCCGCTGCCGCTCCCTTGGCCGCCGCCGCGACATTGCCGGAGGCCAGGGCCTCGAGTGCCGGCGCAAGCGCATCCACCATCGTCCGGTCGCCGACGCCGGCTCCACCATAGAACGTCATTCGCTCGAGCCCGGCAAGGAGCGCTGCAGCGATATCCCGCTTTTCGGCCATTGCCTTGGAAGCGGCGGTAAAGAAGATCGACAGCAGCACGCCGCTCGATCCGCCCATGCTGGTGCTCAGGATCTCACCCACCGATGCCAGGGTCGCGGCCGGATCCTTCAGCGGCAGCGTGTCGATGCGGGCAAGCACGCTGCGGGCGCCGGTTGCCACCGTCGATCCCGTATCCCCGTCCCCGACGCGGGCGTCGAGGCGGTTGAGCTCGCTCTCGAGCGAGACGAGGTGCTCGCAGAGCGCCGTGATCAGACCGCGGCTCCGACCGTCGTCGCTGGCTGCAATGGCTCCATTCGACCTGGCTGGCGTCGGCGGCGCGGCAACGACGGCAATCCGGTGGCGTTCGACCGCAGGCACCCAGGCGTTTGGCTCGACGGCCGCCACCAGCGCCGCCTCGCGGACCGGGTCCAACCGGATCATGGACAGCGAGAATCCATTCATGTTCAGGGCAGTCATCATCAGCGCCGGGCCAATGATCAGCTTGACGTTGCGGGCAAGGGACGAAGACAGGACCGCATTGGCGATGACGGCCATTTCGAGAGGCGGGACCGCTCCGAGGTTGTTTATCAGCAGGGCGTAGCTTTGCATGCCATCGACTTTTGCCTCCAGCCGCTCGACCATCGTGGCGACGATATTGACGACTGGCTGGAGGGCGATGCGCTCCGCGCCCGGTTCCCCGTGGATGCCAAGGCCAAGTTCGCCCTCGTTCGCGCCAAGGCGATCTTCGTGGCCCTGGCCGGGCACGCTGCAGGCGGAAAGCGACATGCCGAGCGAAACGATATCAGACGCCGCGGCGCGCGCGTGCGCGGCAACGGTTTTCAGATCGGCGCCGGCGTCGGCGTGGTATCCGGCGATCTTGTGGACGAAAAGGGTGCCCGCTACGCCGCGCGGCTGTGTGATATCGGGGATGGCGATGTCGTCGGCGACTATGACCATCTCGACGTCGAAGCCTTCGGCACGTGCCTTTTCCGCGGCGAGCCCGAAATTCAGCCGGTCGCCAGTATAGTTCTTGACGATCAGCAGGGCGCCGCTCGGTCCGGTAACCGCTCGGATCGCCGTCAGGACGGCGTCTACGCTTGGCGAGGCGAATATCTCGCCGGAAACCGCTGCCGTCAGCATGCCCTTGCCGACGAAGCCGGCGTGCGAAGGCTCATGGCCGGCGCCGCCGCCGGAAATGATCGCCACCTTCGATTTGTCCCAGCCCGCTCGCAGGATCACCTTGATCTCGGGAAACGTGTCCAGACGGGCAAGCCGGCCGGCGCGGCTCGTCGAAAGCAGGCCGTCCAGAGCTTCGGTGACGATGGTTTCCCGGCGATTGAAGAAATGTTTCATTGATTGCGACCCATGTGTTTTTGCATGCCTGGTTTGGTTCAGTTTCCCGTCGTCAGCCGAGCCGCTGTCCGCCCGCATCGAAATAGAGCGGATCGCGCAGCGTCAGCTTGATCCTGTCGCCCGGCCGGACAGCGAGGTATGGATCGGCCAGAGTAACGAGCTTGTGATCGCGAACGCGAATATGCAGATGGTTCTGGTCTCCCAGATGCTCGATCCAGTCGACCCGCGCATTTGCGTCCTCGCCGGCAACAATATCCAGATGCTCGGTTCGTGCGCCAACCGTCTTCGTCCCTGCCGGAGGATTGCCCCCCGGCAGCAGATCGGCTGGCAGGAGATTGATGTGCGGCTGGCCGAGGCGCGCGGCGACATGAAGGCTTGAGGGATTGCCGTAGATTTCCCGAGGCGTCCCGACCTGCATGAGCTTGCCTTCCGCCAAGATGCCGATGCGGTCGGCCATGGTCATTGCCTCCATCTGGTCATGGGTCACGTAGAGCAATGTCGAGCCCAATTCCTTCTGGATCCGTTTCAGTTCCAGCCGAAGCTCGCCGCGCAGCTTCGCATCGAGCGAGGAGAGCGGTTCATCCATCAGGTAGATCGCTGGCCGGCGTACCAGCGCCCGGCCGATCGCGACGCGCTGCATCTCGCCGCCGGACAGGCGGGTGGCACGGTTTTCCAGCTTGTGATCGATCCTGACCATGCGTGCGATCTCGCGCACACGCCGGTCGATTTCGTCGTTTGCCAACTGTCGCGCCGGCGCCTTGAGCGGGAAAGCAAGGTTCTCGTATACCGTCATGTGCGGATAGAGCGAGTACTGCTGGAAGACGAAAGCGACGTCGCGCTCTGCAGGGGCTTCGCCCGCGACGTTGCGGCCCGCGATCTCGATCCGCCCACTGTCGGGCCTCTCAAGGCCGGCGATGAGCCGGAGGGTCGTTGTCTTGCCGGCGCCGGTCGGCCCGAGCAGGACGATGAACTCGCCATCGCGGATCGCAAGGTTGAGACCGCTCACCGCCTGGGTGTCGCCGAAGCGCTTGTTGAGCCCCTTGAGAATGACGTCAGCCATGTCGGACCCCCGAATAGAGCGTTGAATCAACCGCGCGGCCGGAACTGCAGTCGAAAAGCGCGAGATTGGTGTGGTTGAATTCTATGCCGACCGTTTCGCCGATGCGGAAGTTGCGGTTCGCCGGAACACGGGCCTTGATCAAGCCGCTCCTGGTTTCGATCGCCACGATCTGGTTGGTGCCGAGATATTCGCTGCCGTAGACGGCGCCGCGCAGAAGCGCGGCGTCGCTGAAACGGATATGTTCGGGGCGCACGCCGAGCGCCAGCTCGCCTTCAGCCATATCCTGCCGGACCTCGGGAACGGCGACGTCGATGCCATCGAGGCAAACGGTGCGTGCACCTTTCTGCAGGCTGGCGGTGAAGCGCATGAAATTCATCGGCGGCGAGCCGATGAAATCAGCGACATACATGGTCGCCGGCTTGCTGTAGATCTCCTGTGGCGTGCCGAATTGCTCGATGACGCCATGGTTCATGACGGCGATTTTGTCGGCCATCGCCATCGCCTCGTGCTGATCGTGCGTGACATAGACAGTCGTCGCGTGGATGCGGTTGTGCAGCTCGCGCAGCTCGTGCACCATCACCTCCCGAAATTCGGCGTCGAGCGTGCCGAGGGGTTCGTCCATCAGGAAGCATTTCGGGCGCCGCACGATGGCGCGCCCGAGCGCCACGCGCTGGCGGTCGCCGCCGGCAAGGCCGGAAACCGACCTGTCGAGAATGTGGCTGATCTGCAGCAGACGCGCGGTCTCTTCCACGCGGCTACGAATTTCCGCCTTCGGCATGCCCTGCGACAGCAGCGGAAAGCCGATGTTCTTGCGCACGTTCATATGCGGATAGAGCGCGAAGAGCTGGAAGACGAAGGCGATGTCGCGGGCGCTGGCACGATTGAAGGTGACATCCTCGCCGTCGAGGTAGATCTTGCCGCTGCTTGGCAGTTCGAGCCCGGCGATCATCCGAAGCGTGGTTGTCTTGCCGCAGCCGGACGGACCGAGCAGCGCCAGGAACTCGCCGTCATGGACGACGAAGCTCGAATCCTGGACCGCGACGAAGCTGCCGAACTGCTTACGAAGATGTTCGATCCTGATTTCCGCCATGGCTCACTCCGGAAATTTCGAAACGATGATGAACATCGCCGTGCCCGCCAGCAGTACCACCAGCGAGTAGGTATAGAGCACCAGCAGGAAGGGCTGGAACAGCATCAGGAAGCCTGCCGCGATCAGCAGGGTCGCAATGTTTTCCATCGGGCCGCGACGCAGATAGACCGGTCGCTTCCGGCGGGCAGGACGGGGCGTTTCGATCGAATTCGTCATTTGCGGACCGCTCCAAAGGTGATGCCGCGAAGCAACTGTTTGCGCAGGAGGATGGTGAAGACGAGGATCGGCACGAGGAAGATGGTCGTTCCGGCCGCAACGGCCGGCCAGTCCTGTCCGCCTTCACCGATGATCGTCGGGATGAAGGGGGGCGCGGTTTGCGCCTCGCCAGAGGTTAGAAGTGCGGCGAAGGCATATTCGTTCCAGGCAAAGATCAGGCAGAAGATCGCAGTTGCCGCGATACCCGTTGTTGCCTGCGGCAGGACCACCTTGCGGAATGCCTGCAGTCGCGTGTAGCCGTCGATCATCGCGGCTTCCTCGTATTCGCGCGGGATTTCGTCGATGAACCCCTTGAGAAGCCAGACGGCGAGCGAAACGTTGACCGCGGTGTAGAGCAGGATCATGCCGATCGCCGTGTCCGACAGCCCAAGCTCCCGGTACATCAGGTAGATCGGGATCGCGACGGCGATCGGCGGCATCATTCGGGTCGACAGGATGAAGAACAAAAGATCATCGGCAAGCGGCACGCGGAATCGGGAAAAGCCGTAGGCAGCCAAGGTGCCGAGGAGGACCGCGAGGAAGGTCGAGCCGAAGGCAATGACCAGCGAATTGACGAAGCGCGGCAGGAAGTTCGATGGGCCGGCGATCACCATGTTGCGCTTGCGGGTGACCTCGTCGCAGGTGCCGGTCGGCGCCGGCAGCGAGGCAATATATTCCGGCGTCTGCCGCGTCCTCGTCGTGAGAAGGTTGCAATACCCTTCGAGCGTCGGCGTGAAGACGATCTTCGGCGGGTAGCTGATCGAGTCCGGCGGCGACTTGATGCTGGTCAGGAATATCCAGACGAGTGGGATCAGCGTGATCAGCGCATAGAGGATGACGATCGCGCCGGCGACCCGCTTGCTTGTGAGACTCGGCTCGACGACCGAATGGGCGGAGTTCGCAGAGCTCATCGTTGCTTCACCTTGTTGAGGGCCTTGACGTAGATGTTGGCGAGGCCGAACACCGCGACGAAGAGAATGATGGCGAAGGCGGAGGCGCGGCCGGTTGCCCAGCTTTCGAAGGCAGCGCGCTTCAGGGTGATCGAGGCGACCTCGGTGATCGAGCCGGGCCCTCCGCCAGTCAGCAAGGTCACCATGTCGAACATCTTGAAATTCTCAATGCCCCGGAAGAGGACGGCCAGCATGATGAAGGGAAGCGCCATCGGCACAGTGATCGACCAGAACTGGCGCCATGCCGAAGCACGGTCGACCTCCGCCGCCTCGTAGATATAGTCCGGGATCGAGCGCAGGCCGGCGAGGCAGATGAGCATCACGTAAGGCGTCCACATCCAGGTATCGACGATGATGATCGCCCAGGGCGCCAGCGAGACGTCTCCCAGCATTCGGATCTCGGAGGTCGGAATGCCGCTGACCAGCGACACCGCATAGGCGAAAAGGCCGATCTGGGGCTCGTAGAGAAAGCGCCAGAAGTTGCCGACCACGGCTGGGGAAAGCATCATCGGGATAAGGATGATTGTCGTCCAGAAGGCGTGACCGCGAAATTTGCGGTCGATCAGATAGGCCAGCATGAAACCGATCACCGTCTGCAGCAGGATCGTCCAGAAAACGAAGTGCGCCGTGGTCTGCATGGCCTGCCAGATGTCCGGATCCGTCAGGACGCGCGCGTAGTTCCTGATGCCGACAGTTTCCACCACCGCATTCGGCCGGTTGGCGCGGTAATTCGTGAAGGAGAGATAAATCGCCCAGACGAGCGGGAAGATGTTGATCGCGAGCAACAGGATGATGGCGGGCGCGATGAACACCCAGGCAATCGCCCTGTCCGAGAGGCCGCGGACGCGTCGGGCAAGCGCTGTCGGCGTTGCTCTTGCCGTGGCCGCCGCGGCACTGTCGACGATGGAGGTGGGGGAAATGGTCAAAGCGTCACCTGAACTCTGTGGATATGACACATCGGGCGACCCGGTTCTTTTGCCGATCCGGGCCGCGATCCAGAGAAGGAGCCTGCGTGTGCGGCCAGACACTAGATCTTGCCGTCGTCCTCGAAGACCTCGGTCCAGTCCTTCACCAATCCGTCAAGCGCCTCCTGAGCGGTGCCGTTGCCGGCCACGACGTAGTTGTGAACCCGCTTCTGCATGGCCTGGAGGAGGGACGCGTAGCTCGGTTCGGCCCAGAAGTCCTTGACCATCGCCATGGAGTCGAGGAACGCCTGCGCGTAGGGCTGGCTGGAGGCGAAGTCGGGCGCGTTGACGACGGACTTCAGGCAGGAATAGCCGCCGAGTTGCCACCACTTGGCCTGGACGTCAGGCTGGGCGAACCACTTGATGTATTGCAGCGCGGCGTCCTGCTTGTCGGAGTAGGAGACGACCGAGATACCCTGTCCGCCAAGCTGGGCGAAGTGTTCCTTTTCAGCGGGATTAGGGAAGAAGCCGATCTTGTCGCCGCCGACCTTCTCGTCCTTGTAGAGGCCTGGCCACGTAAAGGCGAAGTTCATCTGCATGGCCACCTGGCCGGATTTGAAGGCATCGGCGGCTTCGACCATGTAGATGTTGGAGCTGCCGGGCGGCGTGCAGCAATCATAGAGGGCTTTGTAGAATTCGAGGCCCTCGACCGCGTCGGCCGAGTTGACGAAGCCTTCCATCTCGTAAGGCTTCTTCGGGTTGTCGTACTGGAAGCCCCAATCATAGAGGACGTTGGTCACGCCCATGGTGATGCCTTCCGAGCCCCGCTCGGTGTAGATCGAGGCACCGTAGACGGTCTTGCCGTCGATCTCGCGCTTCTGAAAGAACTCGGCGATCTGCTTCAGCTGATCGTAGGTCTTCGGTGCGGCCAGATCCCAGCCGTATTTCTCTTTGAACTCCTTTTGCAGTTCGGGTCGCTCGAACCAGTCCTTGCGATAGGTCCAACCAACCACGTCGCCCATGGCGGGCAGCGCCCAATAGTTGGGGGAGTTCTTCGGCCACTCCGAATAGCCCACGACCGTCGCGGGCACGAAGTCATCCATTTTGATGCCTTCCTTGTCGAAGAAGTCGTTCAGCTTGACGTAGTGGCCATTCTCGGCCGCACCCCCGATCCATTGGCTGTCGCCGATGATGAGATCGCACAGCTTGCCATGGGAGTTCAGTTCGTTGAGAAAGCGGTCGGCGTAGCTCGTCCAGGGAACGAACTCGAACTTCATCTGGGTGCCGGTCTTGGCGGTGAAGTCCTTCGACAATTCCACGAGCGCGTTTGCCGGATCCCAGGCGGCCCAGCAGAGTGTCAATTCATCGGCTTTTGCAAGACCGGGCAATGCCGACGACAGCGCAAACGCCGACACCAACCCGAAAAAAGCATTTGATCTTTTCAGCATAGGTTCCTCCCAAAACCAAGGCCGGCCGCTGCCGGCGCCGCAAGTCCACCCACTTCAGGGAATGCTCACATGAACTCCTCAACCATCATGTTTAGCAATATGTTTAGTAATAGACAATTTTATAAACAATGCAAGCGAGTTTCGTTGCTGCAGCGCACAGGGCCAGCGCGGGCGCTGCCGTGAGCAGCGAAAATTATGGTAACCTGGTGCCGGCGTTTTGCTTGGGTGACAATAATCTTGTGAAAAATCCGATACTGGGGCACAATTTATAAACGCATCTGAAGTGCGGCGCACTTTCGATTTCGCCCGATCCGCGCCAAGTGACAGTTCGCGTTGGAGGGTCGGCGTCGATGGATCAGGGGTTCTTTCTTCTGTTCGCTACGGTGTCTGTGATCACGGCCCTGACCGTGGTTCTGGCTCGAAATCCGGTTCACAGCGCACTGGCGCTGATGGCCTGTTTCCTGCACATCTCCGCCATCTTCGTCCTGCTCGAGGCGCCGTTGCTCGCGGTCATCCAGATCTTCGTCTATGTCGGCGCGATCATGGTGCTGTTCCTGTTCGTGATCATGATGATCGATATGCGCGAAGCGGTGTTGCAGCGGTTCCTGCCGGGTGGCAACCTGCCGGCTCTGGCGCTCCTTTGCCTGCTCGGGATCGAGATGCTCGTGCTGGTGCTCTGGAGCGACCGCATTTCGGCTACGGCGCCCGTCGCGACGCGCGACGGCGACGACGTCAGGCAACTCGGCACCACGCTTTTCGCCGACTATCTGCTGCCGTTTGAAGTCGCCTCCGTCATCCTGCTGGCAGCCCTGGTCGGCGCCATCGTGCTAGCACGCAAGGAGTGGGAGTGATGATCCCGCTCTCATGGTCCATCCTGCTCGGCGTCGTGCTCTTCGTGATCGGAGCCGCCGGCGTGCTGCTCAGGCGCAATATTCTGGTCGTGTTGATGTCGCTGGAGCTGCTGCTCAACTCGGTAAACATCAATTTCATCGCTTTTGGGCGTTACTACGCCGATTTCCGCGGGCAGATCTTCGCCATCTTCGTCATCGCCATCACCGCGGCGGAGGTCGCCGTCGCCCTTGGCATCCTGGTCGCCCTTGTGAGGAACAAATCCACCCTCAAGGTCGACGACGTGACCATGATGAAAGGATAGTGGCTTGGACCCGGTCCTATCGATCCGGCCGCTTCTTGCCGTCGCCGTCGCAGGCCTGGCGGCCGTCGCAGTTCTTCTCCTGAACAACCGCGAGAAACTCCGCGATATCGTCTCGCCAGTGGCCGCGACCGCGATGTTCGCGATCGTCGCCTCCATGGCGCCCACCGTGCTGGCGGGCGGGACGGTCGATCTGCGCCTGTTTGCTATTCTGCCGGGGATCGACTTTGCATTCCGGGTCGATGCGCTCGGAATGGTGTTTGCCACCGTCTCGTCGCTGTTGTGGATCGTCGCGGCGATCTATTCCATCGGCTACATGCGCCACCTCAACGAACACGCGCAGACCCGGTTCTTCGCCTGTTTCGCCACCAGCCTTGCAGCCGCCGTCGGGGGCGCGTTCGCCGCCAATCTGTTCACGCTGGTGATCTTCTACGAGGTGCTGAGCCTCGTGACCTATCCGCTCGTCTACCACCACGAGGACGAAGAGGGATGGGCTGGCAGCCGCAAGTACCTCGTCTATCTGATGGGTGCCTCGAAAAGCGTGTTGCTCGCGGCGCTGGCGCTGACGTATCAGATTGCCGGATCGCTCGACTTCCTGGCCGGTGGCCTGCTGGCGGGGAGCAATGCATCGGCGCCGCTGCTGACGGTCGTCTATTTCTGCTATCTCTTCGGCTTTGCCAAGGCGGCGGTGATGCCGATGCACGCCTGGCTGCCCGCCGCGATGGTTGCTCCGACACCGGTCAGCGCGCTCCTGCATGCGGTGGCCGTGGTCAAGATGGGCGTGTTCTGTGTGCTGCGGCTGGTGTTCCATGTCTTCGGCACGGGGCTGGTGAGCGGGCTGGGGCTCGGCATCGCCACGGCCTATCTGGTCTCGTTCACGATCCTTATGGCGTCGGTCTACGCGCTGACGCGGGACGACCTGAAGGCACGGCTTGCCTATTCGACAGTCAGCCAGCTCTCCTACATCGTGCTGGGCGCGGTTCTCCTGTCTCCTGTCGCGATGGTCGGCGGCATCATCCACATCGCAGCGCACGCCTTCTCCAAGATCACGCTGTTTTTCTGCGCCGGTTCGATCTATTGCGCGTCCGGCAAAAGGAAGATCAGCGACATGGCCGGCATCGGCCGCAGGCTGCCCTGGACGATGGGGGCATTCTTCGTCGCTTCGCTCAGCATGATCGGCGTGCCGCCAACCGCGGGCTTCGTCAGCAAGTGGTATCTGGCGCTGGGATCGGTGGAGGCGGGAGAAATCGCGTTCCTGGTCGTCCTTTTGGCCAGCTCGATCCTCAATGCCGCCTATTTCCTGCCGGTGAGCTACGTCGCCTTTTTCGGGGCTGAGGTGCCGGAAAGCCCGGCATCCGACGCCCGGATGGCTGGAAGCGCAGCGACCATCCGCGAAATTCCGATGGTGACGATCCCGCTGGTCGCCACCGCTCTCCTGTCGGTGCTGATGGGCGTCTTCCCGGGTTATTTCCTCACTTTGGCGCAAGGAGTGGTCAGATGATCAGGAGCATCGTCGATTTCTTCGGCAACGAGGCCTATGCGACACCCCGCCGCCGGCTGTTCTATCTGGTGCTCGTCTCGGTCGTCGTCGCCGATTTCCTGGTCTTCCGCGAACACGCCGAATACCTGTGGGAGCGCGTGCCCGGCTGGTCGGCCGTCTACGGGTTTCTGTCCTGCGTGCTCTTGATTTTCGTTTCGAAGTTCCTCGGCCACCAGGGCGGGCTGATGCGGCGCGAGGACTATTATGACTGATTTTGTCCATCCCGCCCTTCTGTTCATTCTGGGCGCCGTGCCGATCGCCTTCCTGAACGGATCGATCCGCAAGGCCTATCTCGTGCTGGTCCCGACGCTGGCGATCCTCGCCGTGCTTACCTTGCAGCCGGGCAGCTACGGTGCGGCGCAGGTCATCGGCCAGGAAATCCTGGTCGCAAAGGTCGACAGGCTGAGCATCGTCTTCGCCACCGTTTTCACCATCATGGCGCTGATCGGCATGGTCTATGCACTGCATCTGACGCGACCCGGCCAACATGTGGCGGCGTTCGTCTATGTCGGCTCGGCGCTCGGCGTCGTGTTTGCCGGCGATTACCTGACGCTCTACCTGTTCTGGGAGGGCATGGCCTTTGCCTCTGCCTATCTGGTTTTCGCCCGGGGAGGCGGGCAGGCGATCCGCGCCGCGTTCCGCTACCTCATGGTCCATATTACCGGCGGCGTCGTCCTGCTCGGCGGCATCATTCTCCACGCGGTCGCCACCAATTCGCTGCTCTTCGGTCCGATCGAGGGGGGGATGGGCGCCGGCGCCTATCTGATCCTTGCGGGGTTCTTGCTCAACGCCGCCGTGCCGCCCCTCAACGCCTGGCTGACCGACGCCTATCCAGAGGCGACGGTCACCGGGGCGGTGTTCATGAGCGCCTTCACCACCAAGACCGCCGTCTACGTGCTGGCACGGGCTTTTCCGGGGGCCGAGCTTCTGGTCTGGCTCGGCACCGCGATGGCACTCTACGGCGTTATCTACGCGGTGCTGGAGAATGATTGCCGGCGGCTGCTCGCCTATCACATCGTCAGCCAGGTGGGGTACATGGTGGCGGGCATCGGCATCGGGACCGAGATGGCGGTGAACGGCGCCACCAGCCACGCCTTCGCGCACATCCTCTACAAGGCACTGCTGTTCATGGGTGCAGGGGCGGTAATCTACGTCACCGGGCGGCGCAAGCTCACCGAGCTTGGCGGGCTCTACAGGACCATGCCGCTGACCGTGACGCTCTATATGGTCGGCGCCCTGGCGATCTCGGCATTTCCGTTCTTTTCCGGTTTCGTCACCAAGTCGATGGTGGTGGCCGCCGCCGGACAGGATCACCGCGCGCTGGTCGTGCTGGCGCTGACGATGGCGTCGTCGGGGACGTTCCTGCACACCGGGCTCAAGCTGCCGTATTACATGTTCTTTGGTACCGACCGCGGGCTGGCGGCGCGGGAGCCGCCACGCAACATGCTGGTTGCGATGGGCATGGCGGCGGTGCTCTGCATTGCGATCGGGGTGTTCCCGCAGCAGCTTTATGCGCTTCTTCCCTATCCGGGAGCCTTCGAGCCCTATACGGGCGTCCACGTCACCGAGAGCCTCGGCTTGCTGATGTTCACCGCCCTGGGTTTCGTGCTGTTCCTCAGGGCGCTCGATCCCGAGAACACCATCAGCATCGATACCGACTGGTTCTATCGCAGGGGCGCGCGATACTTCATGTGGATCGCCGAAAAACCGCTGGCGCGCTATGAGAAGGCGGTGAGCGACGTGTCCGAGACCGCGGCGCTGCCCTTGCTGCATGGGGCGGCCCGGGCCGGACTGCGGGTCGATCTCAACGGCGTGGATGCGGTGGTGAACGGCGTTGCCCGTTCGATCCTGCGTGGCGGCGGGACGTTGCGACGGCTCCAGACCGGCGTCGTGACACACTATGCGTTGGCGATGATCGCCGGTGTGATCGCAGCCACCGCCGTGTTCGCCGTCGTGTGGCAATAGGGGGTGCGATGACGTTCCCGCTGCTCAGCCTCATTGTGTTCCTGCCCGTCGCCGGGGCAGCGGTCCTGGTATTTCTGCGCAATGACGATGCGGTGCGGTGGACGGCGCTCAGTGTCACCGTTCTTGACCTTGCTCTCTGCATCGCCATGCTGGCCGGCTTCGACACCACGACCCACGAAATGCAGTTTACCGAGCGGCGCCCGTGGGTGCCGGCGCTCGGCATCACCTATGCGCTTGGCATTGACGGGATAAGCGCGCTCTTCGTTTTCCTGACCGCGCTGCTGGGCTTGATCTGCGTGCTCGCCTCGTGGGTCGCGATCGACCGCAAGGTGAAGGCGTTCATGGTCAGTCTGCTGGTCATGCAGGCCCTGATGCTCGGGGTGTTCTGCGCGCTCGACCTGTTCCTGTTCTACGTCTTGTGGGAGGCGATGCTGATCCCGATGTACCTGATCATCGGGGTCTGGGGTGGCGACGGCCGGGTCTATGCGGCATTCAAGTTCTTCCTCTACACGCTGGCGGGCAGCCTCCTGTTCCTGATTGGTGTCATCGTGCTCTATTTCAACGGCGGTGAGACCTTCGATATCCTCGCGCTGACTGCGCAGGATCTGCCGTTCCGGGTACAGTCCTGGCTTTTCTTTGCCTTCCTGGTCGCGTTTGCCGTCAAGGTGCCGATGGTCCCAGTCCACACCTGGCTGCCGGATGCTCATGTGCAAGCGCCCACGGCAGGCAGCATCATCCTTGCCGGCGTGCTCCTGAAGATGGGCGCCTACGGATTCCTGCGGTTCTCACTGCCGATGCTGCCGGAGGCGTCGATGTATTATTCGACACTGATGCTTTCGCTTTCGGCGCTCGCCATCGTCTATGGCGGGTTGCTTGCGCTGGCGCAGGACGATCTGAAGAAGCTGGTAGCCTATTCCAGCATCAGCCACATGGGTTTCGTGACGCTGGGGATTTTTGCGCTCAATCTGCGCGGGCTCGAGGGCGCCATCCTGCAGATGTTCAATCATGGCGTGACGACGGGCGCCCTGTTCCTGTTCGTCGGTTTGATCTACGAACGGACACATACGCGCAGCATCGCCGACTATGGCGGGTTGATGAAGGCGGCGCCGGTCTACACTGCGTTTCTGGCACTGTTCACCCTCTCGTCGATGGCGCTGCCGGGGACGAATTCGTTCATCGGCGAATTGCTGGTCTTGTCGGGCGGGTTTGCGGCCAGCCTGGCCGCCGGTTCGGCCGCTGTTTTCGGCGCATTGCTGGGCGCCGCCTATCTGCTCGGCATGTATGGAAGGGTCGCGCTCGGTCCGGCCAGTGTCGGCGGCCGGTACAAGATGCGCGACGTGAACGCCCGCGAGATGGCGGCGATCCTGCCGCTGGCCGTCCTGGTAATCTGGGTCGGCCTCTATCCGAGACCCTTTCTCGACGTCATGGACGTCTCGGTGAAGCACTTGTTGACGCATGTGCAAAGCAAGGGGAGCGGTCAATGACGGCCGCTGCGCTCTTCCAGTCGGCTCTTGCAAGCCTTCCCGAGATCGTGGTGATCTCCGGCGCCTGCATCCTGCTGATCCTTGGACAGCTTTTGGGAAAGGGGCGGCAGCATTTCCTTGTCTGGGCTTCTGTCGCGATCGTGCTGATTGCCGCCGTCGCGACACTCATGCTGGCGGGCGAGGTGCGGCCGGCCTACACGGGCATGTTCGTCGCCGACCGCTTTGCGGTCTTCTTCAAGTTCGTGTTCTACCTTGCCACCATTCTGACGTTCCTGCTTTCGCGGAAATATGGCGAGATCGAGGGGATCGGCAGCAGCGAATACTATGTCCTGCTGCTCTTTACGCTGTCGGGAATGATGATCATGGCCTCGGCGACCGATCTCCTGTCGATCTATGTGGGGCTCGAGCTGATGGTGCTTTGCACATACGTCCTGACCGGCTTCCTGCGGCAGGAACGGCGGTCGAACGAAGCGGCGCTCAAATACGTGATCCTCGGCGCGGTATCGACGGGGATTTTCCTCTACGGCGTCTCGCTGGTCTACGGGCTCACCGGCACGACGCAACTGGATGCGATGGCCGCCGTCGTGACCGGCGATCCGCTCGATCCCGGATTGCTGCTGGCGGTGGTCTTCATCGTCGCGGGGCTGGTCTTCAAGGTCGGCGCGGTTCCGTTCCATATGTGGTTGCCGGACGTCTATGAAGGCGCGCCGACGACGATCACCGCGTTCATGTCGGTCGGCCCCAAGGCGGCGGGTTTCGCGGTCATCCTGCGCGTCTTCCTCAACCCGCTGGTCGCAGCCTCGGAGGTCTGGATCATCGTCGCGGTCATCGCGGTGGTGACGATGGCGCTCGGAAGCTTCGTGGCGCTGGTGCAGGATAATTTCAAGCGCCTGCTCGCCTATTCCAGCATCGCCCATGCCGGCTTTGCGATATTTGGCGTGGTGGCGGGTGGTGCAGACGGGATCGCCAGCGTCATGCTCTACCTGCTGATCTACTCTTTGATGACCCTCGGCATCTTCGGCATCGTCATCATGATGCGCAACGGCGATTTCTCGGGCGAGGTGATCGAAGACTACGCGGGCCTTTCCAAATCGCATCCCGGGCTCGCGCTTCTGATGCTGCTCTATCTGTTCTCGCTGGCCGGCATTCCTCCGACGGCCGGTTTCTTCGGCAAGTTCTACGTTCTCGTTGCGCTGGTGGAACGGGGTTTCGTCATGCTGGCGGTGATCGCCGTACTGCTGAGTGCCGTTGCCGCCTACTTTTACATCCGCATCGTCATGGTGATCTACATGCGCGAGCCGGAGAGGGTGTTCGACCCGGCGTTGACGCCGTCGGCCCGCGCCACGCTCGCCTTCACGGCGGTCGGGACCCTTGGCATCGGCCTGTTTCCGGCATGGTTTCTGAGGCTTGCCCAGGTCTCGGTGTTTGGCGGCTGACCGATTGAATTTGCATTGATCCGCCCGACGGAATAGACTGGCAGTCCAAGAAAGGATTGCCCACTTCGTTTCCTGGGGCGACCGCGTTCATGGTCCCGAAAGGTGTCGGTCGCAGCCTGAGGAGCCCTCGGTGGGTGGCCGGTGCGCGCGATATGGCTGCGATGGAATTCCTGCCGGTTCTTGTCATGGTTGCCGGAATTGCTCTGGTGACGGGGGCGACGCTTTTTGTCTCCTCGCTGCTGCGCCCGTCCAATCCCTATCCTGCAAAGAACATGCCTTATGAGTGCGGCATGGACCCGGCTGGCGAGGCCGCCGGCGGCCGCCTGAGGGTGCAGTTCTTTGTCCTTGCGATCCTGCTGGTCGTCTTCGATGTCGAGACGATGTTCCTCTTTCCCTGGGCCGTCGTGCTGAAGGAAATTGGGCTGGTCGGCTATATCGAGATGTTCGTCTTCATATTGCTGCTCCTCGTGGGGTTCGCCTATGCCTGGCTGAAGGGGGCGCTGGAATGGGAGGCGTAAACAGCACGATCCGGGACAGCGTGTTGTTCACGACGGCCGACAGCGTGATCAACTGGAGCCGAAGGTCGGCGTTGTGGCCCGAAACCTTCGGAATCGCCTGCTGCGCCATCGAGATGATTGCGGCGGGTTGTGCGCGATACGATCTCGACCGGTTCGGCGTGGTGTTCCGGCCATCACCCCGCCAGTCGGACGTGATGATCATCGCCGGCACCATCACGCGGAAGTTCGCGCCGGTGGTGCGCCGGCTCTATGACCAGATGCCGGAGCCCCGCTGGGTCATCGCCATGGGCACCTGCGCCATCTCGGGCGGGGTCTACAACACCTATGCCGTGGTGCAGGGCGCGGAAACCTTCGTGCCGGTAGACGTGCATGTGCCCGGCTGCCCGCCGCGGCCCGAGGCGCTGATGCACGGCTTCCTTCTGCTTCAGGAGAAGATAAAAAACTCCCGGGCGCTGGCCGGGACTCCCCTCGACCGGATCGCGTTGCCATGAGCGCTGAGACGCCCCTCAACCGTGCCCCGATCATGGAGCGTTTCGGCGAGGCAATCGAGGATATCGGCTTTACCCATGGTGTTCATGCCTTTGTCGCTCCGCCGGACATCATCGTCGAGCTTTGCCGGTTCCTGAAGGAGCACCCGGCGCTGCAATTCAATTTCCTCTCCGACATTTGCGGGGTCGATCATTACCCTGAGGCGCCACGCTACGAGGTCGTCTACCACCTCTATTCGCTGCCGAACAAATGGCGCGTCCGGATAAAGTGCCGCCTCGGCGATCCGCCGCGAGCGCCCTCGGTGACGGAGGTCTGGCGCACCGCCAACTGGCATGAGCGCGAGGCCTGGGACATGTACGGGATCAGGTTCGAGGGCCACCCGGACTTGCGCCGGATCTACATGTGGGAAGGGTTCGAGGGGTTCCCGCAGCGCAAGGATTTTCCGCTCCGGGGCTACCGGGACGAGTTGAACCCGTTTGGTGCGGAAGGCCCGCGGCCGACGCAGCCGGACCTTGCCACCAGGGACATTCCAACGGGAGGCCGTGTTACGCCGGAGACTTGAGATGACCGAAGTCACGGAACTGAGCAGGCCGGAAGGCGAAGCGCCCGGGACCAAGGAGGTGCTTCTCAACCTTGGTCCCCAGCATCCCAGTACACATGGGGTGTTGCGGCTCGTGCTCGAGCTGGACGGCGAATATGTCACGCGCGTCGACCCGCATATCGGTTACCTCCACCGCGGCACGGAGAAACTGGCCGAGAGCTTCACTTACACGCAGATCTTCCCGCTGACCGACCGGCTCGACTATGTCTGTCCGCCGTCGAACAACCTGGCTTTCGCGCTGGCGGTGGAGAAGCTTCTCGGCATCGAGGCGCCGATCCGCGCGCAATATATCCGCGTGATGATGGCCGAACTGGCGCGGATCTCCGGCCATCTCCTGATCACTGGCGCGCTGCCGATGGACCTCGGCGCCATGACCGCGCTGCTCTATGCCATGCGCGAGCGCGAAATGATCATGGACCTGTTGGAGATGGTCACCGGAGCGCGGATGCATACCTCGTTCTGCCGCGTCGGCGGGGTGCGCGAGGACCTGCCCGAGGGGTTCCTCCCCAAGATCCGGGAGTTCTGCGACATCTTCCCCAACCGCATCCGCGACTATGAGCGGCTGCTCGAGGACAACCGGGTATTCCTGAGGCGCACGCAGGGGATCGGCGTGATCGCCGAAAAGGACGCCATCGATCTGGGACTGAGCGGCCCGAACCTGCGTGCCTCGGGCGTCGACTGGGACATCCGCCGCGACGAGCCCTACGAGATCTACGATCGGCTCGACTTCAACGTCATCACCCGCGACGAGGGCGACTGCTACGCGCGCTGGCGGTGCCGCGTCGAGGAAATGCGCGAGAGCATCCGGATCATCGAGCAATGCCTGGAGCAGATGCCCGAGGGGCCGTTCCAGGTCGACATGCCGACGATCGCCTTCCCGGTGGACAAGGATCGGGTGCACTGTTCGATGGAGGCGCTGATCCAGCATTTCGATCTGTCGGCCTATGGCTTCAAGGTACCGAAGGGCGAGGTCTATTCGGCGATCGAAGCGCCAAAGGGAGAGCTCGGCTTCTACATCATCAGCGACGGGTCGCCAAAACCGTTCCGCATGAAGGTGCGGGCACCCTCGTTCGTCAACCTTCAGGCACTCTTCGGGGTCACCAATGCCCGCTATCTGGCGGACATGATCGCCGTGCTCGGCAGCCTCGATCCGGTGATGGCGGAGGTGGACAAATAGGAGATTTGGACGCGATGACCATGCGCGAAAAGATCGAAGAGGCAGCGGCGCGGTACCCAGACCAGCGCTCGGCGATCATGCCGGCGCTCTTGATCGCGCAGAGGCAACATGGCTATCTGCCGGGCCCCGTGCTGGAGGAGGTTGCCGACATCCTCGGCGTCGAGCGGATCTGGGTCTATGAACTGGCGACCTTCTATACCCTCTTCCATACCGAGCCGGTGGGGATGTTCCACCTGCAGCTTTGCGACAACGTGTCCTGCATGCTGCGTCGATCGGAAGACCTGCTAAGGCATCTGGAAGAGGTCCTCGGGATCAGGAAGGGCGAAACAACCCCGGACCGGCTGTTCACGCTTTCGACGGTCGAATGCCTCGGCGCCTGCGAGATGGCTCCTGTGATGCAGGTCGGCGATGCCTATCACGGCGATCTCGACATCGCGCGGATCGACGCGCTTCTGGACAGGTTGCGGGCGGAGGCGGGGCACCCGGCCGCTGCCGCCGCACCGCCGGGAGAATAGCGTCATGTTCGAACCGGTTCTCCTCAAAAACGTCGATGTCCAAGACGGCCATCTGCTCTCCGCCTACGAGGCCGGCGGAGGCTACCAGGCTCTGGCCAAAGTGCTGCGCCAGGACACACCTGATGAGGTCATTGACCTCGTCAAGCAATCGAACCTGCGCGGTCGCGGCGGTGCCGGATTTCCGACGGGGATGAAATGGAGTTTCGTGCCGAAGCGGGTCGACAGGCCGAAATACCTCTGCTGCAACGCTGACGAGGGGGAGCCTGGCACCTTCAAGGACCGGATCATCATGGAGCGCGACCCGCATCAGCTGATTGAGGGACTGGCGGTCAGCGCCTACGCGATCGGGGCCGAAACCGCCTATGTCTACATCCGCGGAGAATATGTGACGGCCATTCGCCGCCTGGAGCAGGCGATCGCCGAGGCCAGCGCCAAAGGCTATCTCGGAACGCGGATCCTGGGCTCGGATTTCAATTTCACCGTTCACATCCACCGCGGCGCCGGCGCTTATATCTGCGGCGAGGAAACCGCGATGCTCGAATCTCTAGAGGGCAAGCGGGCGCAGCCGCGATTGAAACCACCGTTTCCGGCGGTGGCCGGGCTCTATGCCAGCCCGACCGTGATCAACAACGTCGAGACGCTGGTCTGCGTGCCCCATATCGTGACGCGGGGGGCCGACTGGTTCCGCGGCATCGGCCCGGACAGGAGCCCCGGCCCGAAGCTCTACTGTCTGAGCGGGCAGGTGCGCAAACCCGGCCTCTACGAGCTGCCGATGGGCATACCGCTACGCGAACTGGTGGAGGAGCATGCCGGCGGGGCCCTGCCGGGGCGCAAGATCAAGGCGGTGATTCCCGGCGGTGTTTCGGCGCCTGTCATCCCGGAGCACGGACTGGAAGTGGGGATGGACTTCGATTCGCTGGCTGCCGCCGGCTCGATGCTCGGCTCGGCCGGGGTGATCGTGATCGACGATGCGACCTGCATGGTCAAGGTGGCCACCCGGATCATCGAGTTCTTCCACCATGAGTCCTGCGGCAAATGCACGCCGTGCCGGGAAGGATTGAACTGGGTGGTGAAGGTCCTTCGCCGGATCGAGGCCGGGGAGGGTGCGCCCGGCGACCTGGAGCAGCTGGACAGGCTCTGCAAGGGCATCTTCGGCAACACCTTTTGTGCCTTGGGCGACGGGGCGGCGATGGGGTTGCAGGCGGCACTGGCGCATTTCCGCGAGGAGTTCGCGGCCCATATCGAGGAGCGGAGGTGCCCGTTTCACTGAAGGCTGGATCGGGGCAGTGAGGAAACCATGCTTAAAGTCACGATCGATGATCAAATGCTGGAAGTCGAGCCAGGCTCGACAGTGCTGCAGGCTGCCCGGCATCTGGGCATCGAGATCCCGACCTTCTGCTATCTGAAGCGGCTGCCGCCGCTGGCTTCGTGCCGCATGTGCCTGGTGGAGATCGAGGGCCTGCGGCGGCTGCAGCCGTCCTGCGCGACCGCGGTCACCGATGGCATGGTCGTGCGGACGAACACGACCCTGATCGACGAAACGCGGTCTTCCATGCTCGACATGCTGCTTGCCAACCATCCCCTCGACTGTCCGATCTGTGACAAGGGCGGCGAGTGCGAACTGCAGGACATGGTCATGGCCTACGGACCCCGCCGAAGCGAGTTCCGAGATCCCAAACGCGTGTTCCACTCCCGCGACATCCGCCTCAGCCCGGTCATCATCATGAACGTCAACCGCTGCATCCAGTGCCAGCGCTGCGTGCGGATGTGCGAGGAGGTGGTTGGAGCAGTCGCCTTGGGCACCGTGGAAAAAGGCATGGATACGGCCGTCACCGGCTTCGAGGGCAGCCTCGCCAGTTGCGACCAGTGCGGCAACTGCGTCGAAGTCTGCCCGGTCGGGGCGCTGATGAGCTTTCCCTATCGCTACAAGGCGCGTCCCTGGGACCTGGCCGAGACGGATACGGTATGCCCGCATTGCGGCACCGGCTGCCAGCTCACGGCCGGGGCGCGCAAGGGCGAGTTCATGCGGGTCCGCTCCAAGCAGGAACACGGGGTCAACCGCGAAACGCTTTGCGTGCGCGGGCGCTTCGGCCTTGATTTTATCGAGAGCCGGGACCGGATCAAACGGCCGATGATCCGTCGCGACGGCGCCCTGGTTCCGGTGTCCTGGAATGAGGCGGGGGAGTACCTGCGCCGGCGCATGTCGGCCGTCGAGAACAAGGCAGCTGGCGGGCTTGCCTCCGCGCGGTTGCCGAACGAGGTGCTCTATCAGTTCCAGAAGCTGATGCGGACGGTATTCCGGACCAACAACATCGATTGCTCGTCACGATGGTCCGTGCCCTTCGATACGCTCGGCCCGCTCGCGGCAGCCTTCCACAGCCGCGCACCGCTGGACGACGTCATCGGCAACGACTGCGTGCTCGTCGTCGGCGGTAATGTGACCGAGGAGAACCCTGTCACCGAATATCTGCTGCGGGACGCAGCGCGGCGGCGGCAGACCGGACTGCTGATGCTTTCGCCGCGGCCATCCCGCCTGGACGCCGATGCCCGGGTGGTGGTTCGCGTGCCGCCGGGCGGAGAAGCGGCGAGTCTTGCTTCGATGGTGGCCGGCCTTGTTGCGGCCGCTGGCCCGGCCTTGCCTGGCGATGTCCTCGCGACCATCGAAGCGACCATCAGGCCGATGGCGCAAGCCGCCGATGAGGGGCCGGCTCGGGTGGCCGCAGCGCTCAGGGAGGGCCGAAGCGTCGCCGTACTTGTCAGCGTCGATCTCCTGAGATCGCCCGGATCGCGCGCGACGCTGCAGCAGCTCAACAACCTGCTGCAAGTTCTCCGTCTGCTCGGCAAGGGTCTGGCGATGCAGTTCCTCTTTGACCGCGCCAACCAGATGGGCGCCTGGGACATGGGGGTACTGCCGGGGGCTCTGCCGGGACTGCAGGCGGTTACCGATGAGGTGGCGCGCGCGACACTTGCAGCGGCCTGGGGCACCGAAATTCCGTCCGAGCCCGGCGTGGGTCTCGACGCAATGCTGGAACTCTGCGCCGAGGGGCGGATGGGCGCGCTCTACATCGCCGGAACCGATCCTCTGATCGCCTATCCCGACCGTGATTTCGTGACGCGGGCGCTTGGTGCGGCCGATCTGCTGATCGTACAGGACACATTCCTGACGGATACGGCGGGCATGGCCGACATCGTCCTGCCCGCGTCGGGTTATGGCGAAGAATCCGGCACGTTCACCAACAATGAGGGCCGCATCCAGAAGGTCCGCAAATTCCGCGAACCCGCCTTCGAGGCGCGCGGCAACCTTTCGATCTTCGATTTCGTTGCAGCGCTCCGCAGCCGGGCGCTGCAGCCATCGACGCAAAACGAAATTTTCGACGAGATTGCCCGGCTGGTGCCGGCCTATCGCGGGTTGAGGCAGGACGCGCTTGGTGCCGACGGCACATTCACAACGGCGGTGCCGACGTCACCGACCGGAGAGTTCGTCGCGCCGCCGCCTGCCCCGACAGCAACGGACGCGCTCATGCTGATCACCGGCAATGGCCTGTTCCACAACGGTTATCTGACCGAGCGCTCGGACATCCTGAATACGGTCGCCAACGACCCCTATGTCATGATGAGCGCGCCGGATGCCGCACGGCTCGGCCTTTCGGACGGCGATCAGGTGGTCGTGCGTTCGGCCGGGGGTGAACTGACGGCGCAGCTCAAGGTAGACAGGCAATTTCCCAATGGCCTGGTGTTCGTTCCCGAAAACTACAGAGCCTTGCGTCTCAACAGCCTGATGCGACGGGGCGAATACCCGTGCCCGGTGGAGGTCCAGGGGGTGCATCGCACTCTCGAGGTCGAGCGCACGAGCCGGGTCTGGCGTGGTGTCTGAAGGTTTTGGAGGGGCGAGGCACTGCTAGCCTCGCCTGAGCCAGTGTCTGCAGGCGTCTGCCGACATCAGTGATACCTGGTCCCGCAGATGTAATCCTGCAGCTCCTGCTCCGTGCGCTGCGCTTCGTCGAGCCTGTGTTTGACCACGTCGCCGATGCTGACCACGCCGACAATGTCGTCGCCGTCCCTTACCAGCACGTGACGCGTCCGCCGCTGGGTCATGATCGCCATCGCGACGGGCAGCACATCCCGTGTCGAACAGGTCGCCACGCTGCGGTTCATGATGTCCGCGACCCGCATCATCGCCGCCTCGGCCCCGTATTCTGCCACCGCATTGCAGCAATCACGCTCCGACAGCGTACCCAGATATTCGCTGTTCGACTGGCTGACGACGACGAAGCCGATGTTGTTGTCGCGAAACAGCCTGAGGACTTCCACCATCGTCTGATCGGGAGCGACCGCTATGACACCGACGCCCTTGTTCTTCATGATTTCGCCGACAAACATCTGAGCCTCCTTTCAAGCGCTTCGGCTTGACAGCTGGCGCGGGTTCACGTTCTGCGGATATTCCGCCACCAGTTGTAGCCTTGCGTCTCCTTCGTCTCGACGAGTACGTCCTTCTTCGTATTCAGGCGCGCGGCAACCACGCCGCCGCCGGTTGTCGCCTTGCCAGGCTTGGCGAGCAGATCGTCGCGCCCGATCACCAGGTCACGCGAGGAAAAACTCGAGAATTCATATTGTTGGCCAAGCGCGATCGCGTCTGCCGGGCAGGCGTCCTCGCACAGCCCGCAGAACAGGCAGCGGGCCGTGTCGATCTCGAATTTTGCCGGGTGACGTTTGCCTTTGTCATCCTCGTAAGGAATGACCTCGATGCAGTCGCAGGGACAGATCCGCGCGCAGAGTTCGCAGGCCACGCATTTGATCTCGCCCTCTTCGTCGCGTTTCAGGAAGTGATGCCCGCGGTAGCGCGGATAGGGCAGCCATTTTTCCTGGTCCGGATACTGCATGGTGACGGGCCTGGAGAACATGTAGCCGAAGGTCAAAGCCAAGCCGTTCGCCAGATCGGCGAAGAACCCCCAGCCGATCCATGTTCCAACTCTGTCCTTTGCGCGCGACATCGCCGCCTCGCTACGGAGCCACTACGCTCCTAAAAGTACACCCGTGATAATTATGTTCGCCATCGACAGAGGAAGCAAGACTTTCCATCCGATCGCCATCAGCTGGTCGTAACGGTAGCGCGGGAACGTGAAGCGGAACCAGATAAACAGATAGACGAAAAATGCGACCTTGAGCACAAACCAGAGGAGCGGTGGCAAGGGGACCAATACACCGTTCCAGCCGCCGAAGAACAGGATCACCACCAGGACCGACACCAGCAACACGATGGCATATTCGCTGACCATGAAGAACGCGAAGCGGATACCGCTATATTCGGTATGGAACCCGGCTCCCAGATCGCCTTCCGCCTCCGCCAGGTCGAAGGGAATGCGCTGCGCCTCGGCGAGCCCGGCAACGAAGAACACGAAGAAGCCGACCGGTTGGTAGACGACATTCCAGACATCGGCTTGCGCCCGTACGATGTCGAGCAGGCTCATCGACTGCGCCAGCATCACCACGCCGATGACCGCGAATCCCATCGGGATCTCGTAGCTGATCATCTGCGCACAGGTCCTGAGGCTGCCCAGCACGGCGTATTTGCTGTTGGCGGCCCAGCCGCCGAAAATCACGCCGTAGACTTCGATGCCGATCACCGCGAAAACGAAAAGGAGCGCCACATTCATGTTGGAGACGTAAAGCGTGATCTCGGTGCCGAGGACCGAGATGCTCTCGCCGAAGGGAATGGCGACGAACACCAGGAAAGGCGGGGCGAGTGCCAGGATCGGCGCCAGCTTGAACAGGAAGCGGTCGGCTTCGGCCGGGATGTGGTCTTCCTTGGTCAGGAGCTTGATCCCGTCCGCCACCGGCTGCAGCAGCCCGTGCCAGCCGACGCGCATCGGCCCCATCCGCTGCTGCATGTGCCCGGCGACCTTGCGCTCCAGCCAGGTCAGCGGCAAGGGCAGCAGCAGCAGGATCGCAATCAGAAACGCGACCTTGAAGACGATCAGGCCAAGGGCAACGGCAAGTTCCATGATCCGCGGCTACTTCTTCAACCGGTTGAAATGCGCGACGGGACGTTGGCTCCGGACCATACAGTACAGCACTTTGCGCGGCGCTCAAAGTGGCGGTAAAAACAGCCGGATCTGCAAGCAAAACTGGCCTTCGCGCCAATTCCCGGCGACGTGTCCGTCACATGCAGAAGGTCCTTGAGCCGTTCGGCTGAAATGGGCATCGGTTGCTCCCGGGTGGCCGGGGCCGCTTTATGGAGCGCCGCCCGTGACGGCCATGCGCGTGAAAATCGTGTAGTTGGATTCCGACACCATCATGGCGACGAAGACGAGGACCAGGAGCGGCGGCAGCAGGATGGCATAGACGAGTGCCAGCCGCTCCCAGGCCATATGCATGAACACGGCGACGATCAGCCCCGCCTTCAGGATCATGAAAAGCAGGATCAGGAACCATCTGAGGTATCCCTGCAGGCCGACATAGTCGACGAAATAGGAGCCGGCGCTGAGGACGAACAGAAATCCCCAGACGACGAGATAGAGCCGGATCGGATGCTGCTGATGCTGCTCCTTCACCTGCGCTTGGGCATGCGCTGCAACTTGTTCCATCAGACCACCTCACCACAGATAGAAGAAAGCGAAGATGAAGACCCAGACCAGATCGACGAAGTGCCAGTAGAGGCCCATGATCTCGACGATCTCGTAATTGCCCTTTCGGCTGGTGAAAAAGCCTCGCCTTTCCGTGTCGAAATCACCGCGCCAGACCTTGCGCGCGATTATCAGCAGAAACAGCACGCCAAACGAGACATGGGTGCCGTGAAACCCGGTGATCATGAAGAAGGACGAGCCAAATTGGGCAGCACCCCAGGGGTTTTCCCAGGGGCGAACGCCCTCTGCGATCAGCTTCGACCATTCGAAGGCCTGCATCCCGACGAAGGATGCCCCAAGTACGGCTGTGAGCAGCATCAGGGCAGCCGTCGTGCGCCGATCGCGGCGATAGCCGAAATTGACGGCCATCGCCATCGTGCCGCTGCTCGAGATCAGAATGAAGGTCATGATGGCAATCAGGATCAACGGAATTTCCTGGCCGCCGATCGTCAGCGCGAAGACTTCGCTGGGGTTCGGCCAGGGCACGGGTGTCGACATGCGGGCGGTCATGTAGGCGAGCAGGAAGCAGCCGAAGATGAAGGTGTCGCTGAGCAGGAAGATCCACATCATGGCCTTGCCCCAGGACACGTTCTTGAACGCACGCTGGTCGGAGGAAAAGTCTGCCACGACTCCCCGCAGGCCGTGCGGGCGCTCATCAGTTTCGCCGGTATGCGTCGGTACGGACTGCGCCATCGTCACCACTCCTTATGTGAGCAATTCCCGGCAAAGATCGGCGAAATCATTTGCCCAGCCAGCGAAGAGTGCAAACAGGATCAGCCAGACGGCGAGCATGAAGTGCCAGTAGACGGCACAGAGATCGACGCTCAGCCGCAGCCTCCGGGAAACGGGGGCGCTCCAGGCTTTCACCGTCGTCCGGCCAAGCGCCACGAGGCCGCCGAGAATGTGGAGACCGTGCATTCCCGTGATCACGTAGAAGAAGCTGTTGGCGGGATTGTCGGCGAGCACATAGCCTGCCTCAGTCAGTTCCCGCCAGGCGAAGACTTGCCCGGTCAGAAAGAGGATCGCGGTTGCCAGCGCGGCCAGCAAGGCGGTGCGCATGGGGTCGTCACGGCCGCGCTCTGCTTCCGTTTTCGCCCATTGCATCGCCGCACTGCTGACGATCAGGATCGCGGTGTTCAGCCAGAGCAGGCGGGGAATGGGCGTCGACCACCAGTCGGGCGTTCCGACCCGCATCAGATAGGCGCTGATGAAGAGGCTGAAGAGGGCGCCGACGACGGCGAGAAACACATAGAGGCCGACTTTTACCGCCGGGACCGGCGACCGTTCGCCGCCTCCCGGCTGTCCGAGGTGGCCCACTTCCAGCCATGGCCTGGAGGTCAGCCGCTGCTGGGCGATCCACCAGATGATGATGGCGGCGATGGCGGCGAGGAAGAGCAGCATGACGCTCATGATGCCGCCTCTCGCGTCGGGCGGCCAAGCCCCGGCTGGTTCTGCGGGATGAAGTCTTCGGCAGCACCCGGGACGCTGTAGTCATAGGCCCAGCGATAGACGACGGGCAGTTCCTTGCCCCAGTTGCCATGGGCGGGCGGGGTCTGCGGCGTCTGCCACTCGAGCGTTGTCGCCCGCCAGGGATTGCCGCCGGCTTCTCTGCCTTTCTTCAGGCTCCAGACGAGGTTGAACAGAAACAGGATCTGGGCGGCGCCGACGGTGAGCGCCATCACGGATATGAACGCGTTCAGCGTGTGGGCCGATTCCGGAATGAAGGCCGTTTCGCCCAGTTCATGATAGCGGCGCGGGATGCCCAGCAGGCCGAGATAGTGCATCGGGAAGAAGATCAGGTAGGCGCCGAGGAACGTGACCCAGAAATGGATCTGGCCCATCGCCTCGTTCAGCATCCGTCCGGTAACCTTCGGATACCAGTGATAGATCGCGCCGAAAATGACGAGGATCGGTGCGACGCCCATGACCATGTGGAAATGCGCAACGACGAACATCGTGTCGGACAGGGGCACGTCGACGACGACATTGCCGAGGAACAGACCGGTCAGCCCGCCATTGACGAAGGTGACGATGAAGGCAAGTGCAAACAGCATCGGCAGCGACAGGTGGATGTCGCCGCGCCAGAGGGTCAGCACCCAGTTATAGACCTTGATCGCGGTCGGAACCGCGATGATCAGCGTCGTGGTGGCGAAGAAGAAGCCGAATTTCGGGTTCATGCCGCTGACATACATGTGGTGCGCCCAGACGATGAAGGAGAGCGCGCCGATGATGACGATCGCCCAGACCATCATGCGGTAACCGAAGATGTTCTTTCTTGCATGGGTGCTGATCAGATCGGACACGATGCCGAAGGCGGGAAGGGCGACGATGTAGACTTCGGGATGGCCGAAGAACCAGAACAGGTGCTGGAAGAGGATCGGACTGCCGCCGCCCTGTTGCAGCTGCTCGCCCATCTCGACGATGGCCGGCATGAAGAAACTGGTGCCGAGAAGCCGGTCGAATAGCATCATGACCGCGGCGACGAACAGGGCGGGGAAGGCGAGCAGTGCCATGATCGTCGCCGTGAAGATGCCCCAGATGGTGAGCGGCATCCGCATCAGCGTCATGCCGCGGGCGCGGCCCTGCAGCACGGTGACGACATAGTTCAGACCCCCCATGGTGAAGCCGATGATGAACAGGATGAGGGAAAACAGCATCAGCAGGATGCCCCAATCCTTGCCACCCGGCGTGCCCGAAAGGATGGCCTGCGGCGGATAGAGCGTCCAGCCGGCGCCCGTCGGTCCGCCGGGGGCAAAGAAGCCGGCGGCAAGGACAAGGACGGCGAGCAGATAGAGCCAGTAGCTCAGCATGTTGGCGTAGGGAAACACCATATCGCGGGCGCCGACCATCAAGGGGATGAGATAATTGCCGAAACCGCCGAGAAACAGCGCGGTCAGGAGATAGATCACCATGATCATGCCGTGCATGGTGATGAACTGGTAATAGTGATCGGCGTCGATGAAATCGAACGTGCCGGGAAAGCCGAGTTGCAGGCGCATCAGCCAGGAGAGCACCAGCGCCACCATGCCTATGGCGGTCGCGGTCATCGAATACTGGATGGCGATGATCTTGGCGTCCTGGCTGAACACATATTTGGTCCACCAGCTCTTCGGATGATAAAGCTCGGCATCCTCCACTTCAGCCGGCGGGATGGCTTGGCTTGCGTCGGACCTGATATCGACCATCATTTCCCTCCCGGTTCGTCTTTGGCGCGCCTTCTACTTCGAGGAGGACGTGCTGGATGCAATCGTCGTCTGTTCCTGTCTTGCTGCGAGAAGCTCTGTGAACGTCTGCTGTTCCTGCAGCCACGTTTGATAGTCGGCCTCGTTGTCGACCACGACGGTGCCGCGCATCTGCGGGTGACCGGTGCCGCAGAGTTCGGCACACAGGACTTCGAACGTCCCGGTTCGGGTGGGCGTGAACCAGAAATAGGTCTCCATGCCCGGGATCATATCCATCTTCGCCCGGAATTCGGGGACGTAGAAATCATGCAGCACATCGACCGAGCGCAGCAGCATCTTGACGGGCTTGCCGACCGGCAGGTGCAATTCGCCGCCCTCGACGATGAGGTCGTCGCGGCCGTTTGCGTCATCGGGGTTTACCCCGAGCGCATTGCCGTCGCCGATGGCGCGGGTGTTGGAGGTGCCGAGCTTGCCGTCGGCGCCGGGCAGCCGGAAGCTCCAGAGCCACTGCTGGCCGACGACCTCGACCTCGGTGGTTCCAGCGGGCACGGTGACGAACTGGTGCCAGACGAAAAGCCCAGGCGCCAGCATGGCGGCGACGCCGATGCTTGTCACCGAGGCGAGCCATACTTCCAGCTTCTTGTTTTCCGGTTCGTAGGCGGCGCGGTTTCCCGGGCGGTGGCGGAAGCGAAAGACGCAATAGGCGACGAACAGCACCACCGCGACGAAGACGAAGCCGGTGATCCAGAACGTGATGATGATGGTATTGTCGATGTAGTTCCAGTTAGACGCAATCGGCGTCCACCACCAGGGGCTGAACAGATGGAACACCACGGATCCAACTGCCACGATAACGAGAATAAGCACTACAGCCATTTCCTGTCCCCTCCCTGCCTCGGACGGCTGCGGACATGAATGCGTAACCTGTAGAAATATTGCAAAATCAGTATCGCACGAACAACAATTTCAGGCAATTAGCAGTGTGCATACGCCTAAAGAGTGCGCGCGCATGTTTGTTGTCAGGGGAATTGCTTGAGATAGGCGATCAGGTTGGTGATTTCGTCGTCCTTCTTCACCCCGGCGAAAGCCATTTTCGTTCCTTTTACTTTCGCCTTTGGATTGTGCAGGTAGTCGCGCAGCGATGTTTCGTCCCAGACCAGTCCGCCTTCGCCGGCCGCCTTCATCCCCGACGAGTAGCTGAAATCCGGGTGTGTTCCGGCCTTCCTGCCGAACAGGCCCTTCAGCGAGGGGCCGACCTTGTTCTTGTCGCTATCGACGACGTGGCAGGTTGCGCATTTCTTGAAGACGGCGGCGCCCGCCTCGGCATCGCCTTCCTGGGCGAGGGCGCCGGGCGGACAGAGTACGGCCAGGGATAGCCCTATCATCAGAATTCGGTTTCGCATTGCAATCCTCCTCCAGGTTGCCCGAAACACCGACCCGCGGATCGTGACGTGCCGCCGTGGCCGGAGCGCACCACTCGTCACCGTTGCCGGCGAAAGCAGTTGCGCTCAGCAACAGTTATGCCTCAGTCCTGATAAGTCAATCGCTTAGATTGGCCGAAGTTGCTGTGTTCGAAATGATGAGCGAAGGTTGGCGCGGTCAAATCTTAGGCCGGTCGACCAGTCCACGAGGCTTTGCGCAATTCGGGCTGCTTCCTCGATATGCGCGGCAGGTGCGCCTGGCATTCGGATAAGAGGCAACCGCCGGCCTGGCCAGGGAGATAGAGCCTCGCTTGCGTTCGACCCGGCAAGCGCCCACGTCTTTTGCGCGTAAAAGGCGGCGGCGATTGAACTTGCGCTTGAGCGGCCTTCCGCGCCGCGATACGGTCTCTGTCAGAAAATCGCCGACGCGATGGGGGATTGTAAGGCTGCGGATGGTGGACGCATCGATCATGCCGGCGATCGTCTCGGGGCAACACCAACTCGCCCGTTGTCATGATTGCGGAAAAGGCGGCGGAAATGATTGCCGGGAAGCCGGCTGCAACCGATATCCGGGAGGACCTGACGTGATGGCCGGCGTTTTTTCTATTCTGATTTTCGCGGCGGCCATCGGCGCCGGCCTCAATGCAGGCCTGTTCTTCATCTTCTCCGTCTGCATCATGGGCGCGCTTGGCCGTCTGCCGGCCGAGCAGGGCGTCGCCGCCATGCAGTCGATCAATGTCGTCATCCTCAATCCGTTGTTCTTGCTGGCGTTCCTCGGAACGGCGGTGCTGGCGCTCGTCCTTGTCGCCGTCGCGGTCTTCACCGGCGGCCCGGCACGGCTTTATATGCTCGCTGGGGGGCTTCTTTTCCTGGTCGGCACGATTGTGGTGACTATGGTCTTCAATGTGCCGATGAACAATAAGCTGGAAGCGCTGCTGCCGCAAAGCGAGGAGGCGGCCCGGCTGTGGTCATCGACCTATCTCGTCGAGTGGGTGAGGTGGAACCATGTGCGGACGCTCTCCTCCATGGGTGCACTCGGCTGCTTCGTCATGGCTTTTCGGGCTGCCTGACCGGCCGTCCGGAAACCAGCTAAGGCACTGGTCGCCCGGTTGCCTTTCCAGCACCCGGAACTACCAGCCGCCGGCGCTCGCCCGCGTCTTCAGAATCGCCGAAAAGCGCGGGTCGAAGGCGCGGCTGATCGGTTCGGCGGCGGCGCCGAGCGCGACCGACCAGGGATCGGTCATGCCGAGTTGCAGGCGCGGCAGGGCGCGACCGCGGCGGTCCGCGATGGATGGCAGCAGTGGATGGATGGCGTCGAAAATCCGCCGTGTCAGTGCTTCCGGTGCGCTGGAGCACAGGATGACGGTCTGCGGATCGAAGATCGTCTCGATCAGTTGCACCCCCCAGCGTAATTCCTCGGCAGCGGCGTCGATCCACGAGGCGACCGCCGGATCGGCATTGCTGACCAATGTATTCAACCGGTCATGAAGTTTCGGATCGGCCGGATCGGCATTCAGATGCTGGTAGAGCGAGGCAAGCGATGCGCGATGTTCGAGCGGTGATCGTTCCGGGCGTCCGGCGCTGGGCGGCAGAAGCGCCATGCCGATTTCGCCGGCATTGCCGTTGCCGCCGGCATAGAGCTCGCCGTTGAGGATGAGGCCGGCGCCGATGCCGTAGCCGAGATAGAGGCAGATGGCGTGGTCGACGCCGTGAGCGGCGCCGACCATGCGCTCGGCGGTGGCGCAGGCGGCCGCGTCGTTCTGCAGGGCGACTTCCAGCCCAGTGCCGGCGGCGAGCGTTTCAAGCAGCGGAAAACTCTGCCATGCCGCCATCATCCATTGATCGTCATTGTCGGGGGCAAGGCCGAATGGTCCGGGCATGGCGACACAGAGGCCGACGAGGCGCTCCTCTGAATGTTCCGCGACACCGGCGAGTTCTATCCTCACCTGCCGGATGAGATCGAGGATTACTCTGACGCCTTTCGCAGGGCCCCCCGGTGGCAGGTTGGCCTCGGCGCGTACCAGCACGGTGCCGACGAGGTTGACCGCGATAACCCGGGTAACGTGGCGGTCAATCTGCAGGCCGATTGCGAAGGCACCTTCCGGAACCAGCCGGTAAGGCGTCGAGGGCTGGCCGCGGCCGTTGCGCACGGCCGCCAGCGACACGACCAGCCCGTCCTGCTCGAGATCGTCGATGATGTTGGAGACCGTCTGCTTGGTGAGGCCGGACGCGCGCGCGAGGTCGGCGCGGGATAGTTTGCCGTTCAGCCGCAGCGCGTCGATCATGACGCGGCGATTATGGGCGCTCGTTCCCTCCTGGTTGGTGCCGCTCTTGCCTCGTATCACCCGCATCTCATTCACTCGCAAATTCCTCTTGACACTACTAGAATATTGAACAAGAAATAAGTCAAATCAATTGACTTAATTAAGAGAGCCGCAGAGCTCTCATGGGAACCAAACGGCTTGCGGGAACACTCCCAGGGCCGTGCAACACTTCGACAAGACATGCCGGATGCCGCCCGAAAGGCAGCATTCCGGAGCGATGCGCGCAGTCGCGCGCCGGCGAAACGATGGTTGTCAATCACTGGAGGCAAGACATGTTGAAATCAAAGCGCAACGCGCTCATCGGCGCCACACTGATCGGCGCATTCCTCGTAACCGACGCCTATGCCGAAACCACGCTCAACGCGTTGTTCATGGCGCAGGCGGCCTATAGCGAGGCGGATGTCCGCGCCATGACGGAGGCCTTCACCAAGGCCAATCCCGACGTCAAGGTCAATCTCGAATTCGTGCCCTATGAGGGCCTGCACGACAAGACCGTGCTGGCGCAGGGCTCCGGCGGCGGCTACGACGTCGTCTTGTTCGACGTGATCTGGCCTGCCGAATACGCGACCAACAAGGTCCTGGTCGACGTCTCCTCGCGCATCACCGACGACATGAAGAAGGGCGTGCTGCCCGGCGCCTGGACGACCGTCCAGTATGACGGCGCCTATTACGGCATGCCGTGGATCCTCGATACGAAATACCTGTTCTACAACAAGGAAATCCTCGAGAAGGCCGGCATCAAGGCGCCCCCGAAGACCTGGGACGAGCTTGCCGAACAGGCGAAGATCATCAAGGACAAGGGCCTGCTTGCGACGCCGATCACCTGGAGCTGGTCGCAGGCGGAAGCGGCGATCTGCGACTACACGACGCTGGTCAGTGCTTATGGCGGCAAGTTCCTCGATGGCGGCAAGCCGGCATTCCACACGGGTGGCGGTCTCGATGCGCTGAAATACATGGTGTCCAGCTATACCTCCGGCATCTCCAATCCGAACTCGAAGGAGTTCCTCGAGGAAGACGTGCGCAAGGTCTTCGAAAACGGTGAAGCCGCTTTCGCGCTGAACTGGACCTACATGTACAACCTGGCCAATGCAGGCAAGGACAGCAAGGTTGCCGGCAAGGTCGGCGTCGTGCCGGCACCGGGCGTCGCCGGCAAGAGCGAGGTTTCGGCCGTGAACGGATCGATGGGGCTCGGCATCACCTCGACCAGCAAGCATCCGGACGAAGCGTGGAAGTACATCACCTTCATGACCTCGCAGGAGGTGCAGAACCAGTACGCCAAGCTCAGCCTGCCGATCTGGGCATCGTCATACGAGGATCCGGCGGTAACCAAGGGCCAGGAAGAACTGATCGCGGCTGCCAAGCTGGGGCTCGCGGCCATGTATCCGCGGCCGACGACACCGAAATATCAGGAGCTCTCGACAGCCCTGCAGCAGGCCATCCAGGAAGCGCTGCTCGGCCAGACCAGTCCGGAGGATGCGCTGAAGACCGCCGCCGAAAACAGCGGTCTCTAAAAGCGCAGGGGTCCGCCCCTTCGCTCGCATTCGCCATCTCCGGGCGGCGCCCTCCCTGCCGCCCGGCCCCTTGCGTCAGATGATTTCAGGAAAAGCCGCCCCAATGTCCGGGACCTCGATGACCACACGTGCATGGCTTCTGATGCTGCCGCTGCTCGCTGTCATGGTTGCCGTGATCGGCTGGCCGCTCGTCGACACCGTCGGGCTCTCCTTCACCGATGCCAGGCTCGTCGGCACCGCCGGTAATTTTGTCGGTATCGACAACTACGTGAAGACGATCTCGGGCTCCAATTTCCTGCGCAGCCTGAGCACCACGGCGCAATTCGCGATCATTTCCGTTTTTGCCGAGATGGTTCTCGGTGTGCTTGCCGCGCTTCTCCTCAATCAGCAATTCTATGGCCGCACCGTGCTGCGCGGGCTGATGATCCTGCCATGGGCCTTGCCAACGGTCGTCAATGCGACGCTGTGGCGGCTGATCTACAATCCGGAATATGGCGCGCTTAACGCGGCGCTGACGCAGATCGGTCTGCTCGATGCCTACCGCTCCTGGCTCGGCGAACCCGCAACGGCGCTCGCCTCGCTGATCGTCGCCGACTGCTGGAAGAATTTTCCGCTGGTGGCATTGATCGCGCTTGCCGCGCTGCAGGCCGTGCCGCGCGACATCACCGCCGCTTCGCTGGTCGACGGCGCGGGTCCCTTTGCCCGCTTCCGCTTTGTCATCCTGCCTTACCTGGCTGGACCGCTGATGGTGGCGCTGGTGCTTCGCACCATCGAGGCGTTCAAGGTGTTCGACATCATCTGGGTGATGACCCGCGGCGGGCCTGCCAACAGCACGCGCACCCTGTCGATCCTCGTCTATCAGGAGGCGTTCTCCTTCCAGCGCGCCGGGTCCGGGGCGTCGCTGGCCCTGATCGTCACCTTGCTGGTGGCGGTGCTGGCTGCAGCCTATGCCGCGCTTGTGCGCAAGACCGCCGGGAGCAACGCCTGATGGAGCGCAAGAGTGTGCCGTTTTCCCTGTTCATCCATGCCTGCGCGCTGCTGCTTGCCGCCGTCATCCTCGCGCCGCTCGTCTGGCTGTTTGTCATGAGCATATCGCCGGCCGCCGATCTCACAGCAAAACCATTGCGCTGGTGGCCGCAGGCTGTCGATTTTTCGCGGTACGGCGTATTGCTCTCCAGCATCGAAAACAGCGCCGGTGCCGCCTTCGTCGCCTCTCTCATCAACAGCATCGTCGTCGCCGGCATGGCGACGATCGCCGCGCTGGCGCTTGCCGTTCCGGCCGCCTGGGCGGTGTCACGCACGCCTGCCGTCGGCTGGTCGCTCTATATGGTGATCGCCACCTACATGCTGCCGCCCGTGGCGCTGGCGGTGCCGCTCTATTTCGGGCTGTCGCATCTTGGCCTGCTCAACAACGTGTTCGGGCTGGCGCTGGTCTATCTCACCATCCTCGCGCCCTTCACCACCTGGCTGTTGAAGTCCGGTTTCGATGCGATCCCGAGAGAGATCGAGGCGGCGGCGATGATGGATGGCGCCGGGCTGTTTGCCACGTTGCGTATCATCACCCTGCCGCTTGCCGCGCCGGTGATGGCCACTTCGGCGCTGTTTGCCTTCCTGCTCGCCTGGGACGAATTCTTCTACGCGTTGCTGTTCACCTCCGACCTGCGGGCCAAGACGCTCACTGTCGCCATCGCCGATCTCGCCGGTGGCCGTGTTTCCGATTATGGACTGATCGCAACTGCGGGCGTGCTTGCCGCCCTGCCGCCCGTGGCGATCGGCCTTGTGATGCAACGAGCCCTGATCTCCGGGCTCACCAGCGGTGGCGTCAAGGGGTAGCGATGACTTCTATCGGCAATCGCCCGGCAGGGCTACAGGCTATCGATCGCGAAATGGCGCGGCAAAGTGCCGATGCCATCGCCTCCTACGAGGACAATGCCGAACAGGCGAAAACCGTCGCTGCCTCGATCAGGAGGACAGGCCGTTTGCTGCTGCTCGGCATGGGCGGCTCGCACGCCGTCAACCGCGCCGTCGAGCCGCTGTATCGCGGCTTGGGCATCGAGGCGATCGCGGTCACCCTTTCCGAACAGCTCGGCATGCCGCTGCCGATCGAGGAACGAACGGTGCTCATCACCTCGCAATCCGGAGAAAGTGCTGAGGTGCTGCGCTGGTTTGCGGAGACCGGCGGCACCCGGGATACGTTCGGACTGACCCTGGAGGGCACATCCTTTCTTGCGCGGTCGGCTCCGTCTTTGGTCGGCGCCGGCGGCACCGAGCTGGCCTTTGCCGCGACGCGAAGCCTGACGGTGAGTTTTGCCTTGCATCTTGCTGTCCTTGCGGCTCTCGGCACTGATCCCGGGCCTGCACTGGCCGCGCTCAAGGCACCGGCCGAGGTCGATATCGAGCCGGCACTTTCTGCTTTCGGCGAGGTCTCGGTCGTCGTGACATCGGGCCGGCGGCTGCAGGGGCTGGCGGAGGCACTGGCGCTAGGGTTGACCGAGCTCTCCCGCCGCCCGTGTTTCTCGCTAGAGGGAGGACAGCTTCGGCATGGGCCGATGGAGATGCTTGGCGCCGAGGTCGGCGTTGTCCTGTTTCGAGGCCAGGATGCCACCCTCGATCTCGTCACTGCCATGGCGGTTTCCGCGGTTGAAACCGGTGCGCCGGTCGTGGTCTTCGATTGCTCCGGCATGCCGCCGGTCAAGGGCGCGACGACACTGAGCTTTGCGCCGGCGGACGGTCTTGCCGCTATCCTCGCGATGCTGCCGGTCGCCCAGCGCTTCATGATCGCCTTTGCCGCCGCACGCGTCGAAAATGCCGGGACGCCGGTGCGCTCGACCAAGATCACCCGGAGTGAATGACATGCGTCCGCTCGCCGTCATCGGAAATGTCAATGTCGATCTTATCCTGGGCCCCGCCGAGCCTTGGCCAAAGGCCGGGACAGAGATCATCGTCGAGCACGACGAACTGCGGGTCGGCGGTGCGGCCGGCAACTCGGCGCTTGCCTGGGAGGCGCTCGGGGTGGATTTCGACATCGCCGCCAATACCGGCACCGACGAGTTCGGCCGCTGGCTGCGCGAATCCTTTGGCCGCCGGGCCGAAAGATGGCCGATCCGGCCGGAGGGCACGACGCTTTCCGTCGGCATCACCCACCCCGACGGCGAGCGGACCTTCTTCACCACGCGCGGCCACCTGCCGCGCCTTTCGCTCGCGGACGTGCTGGCCGCTCTCGATGGCTCGCGGCTTTCGGGCGGCTATGCGCTGCTCTGCGGTTCCTTCCTCACCGACGATCTGACCGGCGATTATCCTGCCCTGTTCGACTGGGCCGACAGCCATGGCATTACGCTCGCTCTTGATACAGGCTGGCCGCTCGACGGCTGGACCGAGGCAAACAGGCAGGCTACGCGCGACTGGCTTTCCCGCTGCGGCTGCGCGCTCCTGAACGAGGTGGAAGCGACCACGCTTTCCACCCTCTCCGAGGCGGTCGAGGCTTCGCGAGAGATCAAGCGCCATATGCCGGAGGGGGCGATCGTCGTTGTCAAGCGCGGTGCCGAAGGCGCGATCGCCATCGATGCCGACGGCACGTTCGCTTCCGTCGCGGCCCCCAGTGTCCAGGTCGTCGACACGATCGGCGCCGGCGATGTCTTCAATGCGGCATTCCTCGCCGCGCTGGCGGATGGCCTGCCGCTCTCCGATTGCCTGGCGGCCGGCACCCGCGTCGCCTCGCGCGCCATTTCCACGCTTCCCCGCAGCTATGGCGGCCCGCTCTCTGCCGCGTCCGCGGGGGCCGCGTCATGAGCGCGCTCGAGATCGACAACATCCGCAAGACCTACGGCGCGATCGAAACGCTCAAGGGCATCGACATCTCGCTCGAGAGCGGCGAGTTCCTGGTGCTTCTCGGGTCATCCGGCTGCGGCAAGTCGACCCTTCTCAACATCATTGCCGGGCTTGCCGAGGCATCCGGCGGCGATGTCAGGATCGGCGGGCGGTCCGTTCTGGGCGTGCATCCCAAGGATCGCGACATCGCGATGGTCTTCCAGTCCTATGCGCTCTATCCGAACCTGTCCGTTCGCCGCAACATCGGTTTTGGCCTGGAAATGCGCGGCGTTCCAACTGCCGAGCGGGAAAAGGCCGTTCTGGATACGGCAAGGCTGCTGCAGATCGAGAACCTGCTGGATCGCAAGCCCGGCCAGCTTTCCGGCGGTCAGCGCCAGCGCGTCGCGATCGGCCGGGCGCTGGTCCGCAAGCCGCAGGTCTTTCTCTTCGACGAACCGCTGTCCAATCTCGACGCCAAGCTGCGCATGGAGATGCGCACGGAGCTGAAGCGATTGCACCAGATGCTGGGCACGACGATCGTCTATGTCACCCATGACCAGATCGAGGCGATGACGCTGGCAACCCGGATTGCGGTGATGCGCAATGGCCGGATCGAGCAGTTGGGAACGCCGGAGGAAGTGTACGACCATCCCGCCACGCTCTACGTGGCCGGTTTCGTCGGCTCACCGCCGATGAACGTCCTGGATGGCGTGGTGACGGGCGAGGGCCTCCGGCTTGACGGGTCGGACCGCCACATGGCGCTGCCTGTCCGTTTCAAAGATGCCGTCGCTCCCGGCAGGCGCGTCAAGATCGGCATTCGCCCGGAAGCGCTGCGGCTGATCAGGGAAGGCGACGGGCAGTCTGTGCTGAAGGTCGCGGTCGAGGTTGTCGAACTGACAGGGCCGGAACTGGTGGTCACCGGCCGCGTCAGCGGGCAGCGGATCACCGCCTGCCTGCCGCCGCGCACAAAGCTGGCAGTCGGTACCACGCAGGCTTTCGCCTTGGACGACGATGCGCTGCATCTCTTCGATGCCGAAACCGAACTGGCGTTCGGGAGGTAGAGCTGCGGCGAATTCCCCGCGTCGGCCGTTCTGGTGCATGCACAGGAGCGCGATGATGCCGAAAACCGCTTACACTTTTCGGCATCATGCTCTAAACCGCCTTCTGATGAAGATCGCCTTCTATTGCCCGCTGAAATCGCCCAACCATCCGGTTCCCTCCGGCGACCGGCTGATGGCGCGTCTTCTGATGGCGGCGCTGGAGCGCGCGGGGCATCAGGTGGAGATCGTTTCGGAACTGCGCGCCTTCATGCCCGAGGCATCGAGCGCGGCGGTCGGGGCTTTGGCAGCTGCGGCGGAAGCGGAGAGGGGGCGACTTTCGGCGCGCTGGCGAGAAGGCGGCCCGCCGGACGCCTGGTTCTGTTACCACCCCTACTACAAGGCGCCCGATCTGATCGGTCCGGCGCTCGCCCGCGATTTCGGCCTGGATTATGTCACGGCGGAAGCGTCCTATTCCGCGCGACGCAACACCGGCCTGTGGGCGAAAATGCAGGAGAATGTGCTGGAGGCGGTGAAGCTCGCTTCGGTAAACATTTGCCTGACGGGACGCGACCGCGATGGGCTTGCGGCAGTCGCTCCGGATGTGCGGCTCGCCCTGTTGCCGCCCTTCATCGATTCGGGCCTGCTGCGCGACAGGCAACCTGCGCCTCAGCCCGGACAGATGATCTGCGTGGCGATGATGCGCTCCGGCGACAAGATGCAGAGCTATGTCATGCTCGCGGATGCCCTTGCGCGACTGGCTCATCTGCCCTGGCAACTGTCCATCGTTGGTGATGGGCCGCGTGCGGACGAGGTGAGGGCGCTTTTTGCCGGCTTCGACGAAGGACGCGTTGTCTGGCACGGACAGAAGACGGCTGGCGAGATCGCCGATCTCCTGTCGAAGAGCGCGCTCTATGTCTGGCCCGGCTGCGGGGAGGCCTATGGTCTCGCCTATCTCGAAGCGCAGGCGGCGGGCCTGCCGGTGGTGGCACAGGAGACCGCCGGGGTGCCGGAAGTCGTGGCGCACGGACATACCGGCCTGCTGACGCGGCCGGGCGATATCGGCGCCTATGCGAAAGCGATCGAACGGCTGCTGATGCGGGATGGAGAGCGCAGCGCGCTTGCCGCAGCGGCACGGATTTTTGCCGGCGAGGAGCGCTCGCTCGATCGGGCCGCCGTGCGGTTGGGCGCTATCCTTGATCAGCATCGCAAGCGGGCGGAATGAAATGGACGATTTTGCCAGGATCATCACCGAGGAACTGGACCGGTGGCAGCAGGCCGGCAAGGTCGCGCGCTTCTGGCTGCGGGACGATGATGCGGTCGAGCCGAGCGAGCCGCTCGAGCGGCTGCTCGAGATCGCCGGGGCATTTTCCGTACCGCTGACCCTCGCCGTCATCCCGGCCCATACCGGTGATGGGCTCGCGCGCCGACTGGAACGTGAGCCGTTGTGCGCTGTTGCCGTGCACGGCTGGTCGCATGTGAACCATGCGGGCGCCGACGAAAAGAAGCAGGAGCTCGGCCGCCATCGCCCGGCTTCGGACGTGCTCGGCGAGTTGCAACGGGGGTTTAATCATCTAGCCGACCTGCACCCGAACCGTTTCGTCGCGATCCTTGTGCCGCCGTGGAACCGGATCGATGCCGCGCTCGTGCCGCAGCTTGCCGGCCTCGGCTTTGAGGGGCTGTCGGTCTACGGTCCGGAAAAGCCGTCCGCCCTGCCGGTGGTGAATACGCATGTCGATGTCATGGACTGGCACGGCACGCGCGGCGGACGCGATCGGATGACGCTTGCTGCGGAGATCGTCGCGCGTCTCGGGCATATGTTCGACCACGCTGGGTCGCTCGGGCTTTTGACCCATCATCTCGTTCATGACGAGGCCGTCTGGGATTTCCTGAAGGCTCTTTTCGAGAGCACCGCGCGCCACCCTGGCTGCCGCTGGTGCCGGGTCACGCATATTCTGCGAGATCAATAGGACCGGCCTGTCAGGCCCTGACGCCCGACTTGTTCACAGATCGATCGTCTGGCCGTCACGTGCCATGAAGGCACCCTTGAATTCCTGCACGGCGAGCCGCTGGATGGCGTCGAGCTCGCGGTCGGTGCGCAGCGGTGAGTGGTGGATGAAGGCAACCCTTTTGGCGCGGGCGGCCTTGGCGAGGCGGATGGCCTGCTGCCATGAGGAATGGCCGTAGCCGACATGGCGCGGCATCTCCTCGTCGGTATACATGCAGTCGTAAAGGAAGAGATCGGCGCCGTCGATGAGATCGAGCACGGCCGGATCGAGCGTTCCTGGCCGATGCTCCGTATCCGTGACGAGCGCCACCGCGCGGCCTCCCCATTCCACCCGGTAGCCGATTGCACCACCGGGGTGGTTGAGACTGCCGGTCTTGATCGCCACGTCCTCATAGGGAGCCAGCACGTCGCCGGAGCGGAAATCGCGGCAATTGATGGCGGCGCGGCAGATGTCAGGTTCAACCGGAAACCAGGGCGGCCGCATGAATTCACCGATCATCTGGCGGGTCGACATGCGCCCGGCCAGATGTCCCGACCACAGCGTCACCGACGCATGCGGATCGAACAGTGCGGGCAGATAAGGCAGGCCGATGATATGGTCGTAGTGACAGTGGGTGAAGAACAGATTGAAATCGGCAACGCCGGCGGCCGTGAGCGCCTGGCCGGCCGGCATCAGCCCGGAGCCGGCATCGAACAGCAATCTATGTGGTCCGCATTGCATTTCGATGCAGATGGTGTTGCCCCCATAGTGTTGAAATTCGGCTCCCGAGACCGGGAGACTGCCGCGCACTCCCCATAACCTCACCCGAAACACGTTTTCGTTCACTCTCTCGCCTCAGTCACGGCTGCCCGTAGCGGCTGTCCGTCTGCACCTGTCCCACTTGGTTCTTAACGTCGTCTTTTTATGGCAGGCTTGATTAAATAAGCCTAATTTCAATCATGTTAGCCAAACTGCCCGGGTTAAGCGAGACACCAATTCGCTTTTTCTTTCCACATGTGGCAGATACGAAAGCAAACGAATCCCGTTTGAACGCGCTGACGGAACCCTGACAGTATGCCGCCCTCAAAGCATCCGCGCATCGCCGTCATCGCCGATGCGCATTTTCATGATCCTTATGCCGATTTTGGTTTTCCCGGAATAATGCAGGGCGGCCGCCGGCTGACATTCAGGCTGCTCGCCGATACCGCCCGGTCGACGCGCGTCTTCAACGAGAGCTACTTTGCGCTTCACCACGCGCTTGATCGGATCGCAGCAAGCGGTATTCACCACGTGGTGTTGCTCGGTGACTATTCCGACGACGGGCAGGTGGAAACCGTCCGGGGCGTCAAAAAGGTGCTTGATAGCTACGCAGCCCGTTACGGCATGCGCTTCTATGCCACCGCCGGCAATCACGACATCTTCGGCGCGTCCGGCCGGCACCGCGCCAAGCGGTTCATGAACGAGGATGGCAGCTACAGCGTTGTCAGCAGCGATCCGCACGTGCGCGATCGGGGCGCCCGGTCGATCGTCACGAGCCAAGCCATGTATTGCCAGGGCTATCCGGAGGGTCTCGACGCCGTGGCGGATTTTGGCTTTTTTCCGCGAGCCGGCGACTTCCATTGGGAAACGCCGTTCGGCAGCGATGGTGACCCTGCGGCCCGGCTTTACGAGGTGCATTCGCCGGACGGGAAAACGACGCGATCGCTGATGGATGCCTCCTATCTCGTCGAGCCCTTTCCCGGCGTCTGGCTGTTGATGATCGATGCCAATGTCTTCGTCCCGGTCGATGGCGCCGTGCCGGGTGAGGCGGGCGATCTGGCCGACAGCACCAGCGCCGGCTGGAACGCCATGCTGACGCATAAGCGGTTCGTCCTTGACTGGATGAAAGACGTCTCGGCGCGCGCGCGCCGGTTGGGCAAAAGTCTTCTGGCTTTCTCCCACTACCCCGTGCTCGACCCTCTTGACGGGACAGCGGACGAAGAAGTTTCCCTGCTTGGCCGGACGGGCATGTCGGCGCGCATTCCGGTTGCGGCTGTAGCCGAAGCCCTGATCGCGGCCGGCATCGACGTGCATTTCAGCGGGCATCTGCATGTCAACGACACGGCGCGGTATCGCGTTGGCGATCGCTTTCTGGTCAATGTCGCGGTGCCGGCGCTCGTTGCCTTTCCAGGTGCATATAAGGTGATCACCATCGGCGAGCGCCAGCTCGACATCGAGACCGTCGGGATCGATGACATGCCATTGAACCCGCAGTTGCGGCAGACCTACGACCGGGAGATTGCGCCCTCCGGACTGGATGCGGGCGGCATGCTGGATGTGGGCAACTATGGCGGCTTCCTGTTCGAGCATCTCGGCCATCTCGTCGGACGGCGTTTTCTCAAGCGGGAATGGCCGCAGGATTTGGCAGCGCTGATCCGCATCCTCGATCTTGCCGACCTGGCGGCGCTGGCGCTGATGGATCCGGTAGCGGCGGATGACGCGGTGGGCGCGAGTGCGGCTGCCCGCGCCGACCGGGTGCTGCAAGGTCGCCTTGCGGCGCGGTTGAAAGCCGCCGGCGCAAGAGCCGAACTGCTGCGCGAGATTTCCGCAATAAGTTTCCTCGCCGACTGGTATCGGCTGCGGATGGGCAGCGATCTGGCTCTCGAATGGATCGCCGAGGGGCGGATGGCACTTTACCAGGCGGTTGGCCGACTTTATGCCGAGGGTGGTTGGGACGATGCGAATACGGCGCAGGCGCGCTTCGCCCTCGTCTTCAGGATGTTCGAGAAATCCATCTCCGGTCTGCCGTCGGGCAATTTCCGTGTCGACCGGACGACCGGAGCCATCGCCTCGAGAGCTTCGCAGGCGAATGCGCCACTGGAGAGGCTCGGGACCAGCTGAGGCCGCCCGGGAGCGATAGCCGGGGCTTACTCACTCGGCCTTGCGCGCGCGGCTTCTCGCCTCGGACAATTCGCTGGTCGTGTGGCTCAAACGGTCGGCCAGCACGCGCATGATCTCGATGGTGATTTCGGGGAAATCGGTCAGGAGCTTGAGGAAGTGTTCCTTGCGAATACGCAGGGCTTCCACCGCTGTTGTCGTCTGCACCGTTGCGGTGCGCGAGACATCACAGAGGATGGCAATCTCGCCGACGATGGAATTGGTTTCGACCTCGGCGATCTTGATCGGCCCCGTCGAGGAGTCGACCAGGATGTCGGCCTTGCCGGCGAGCACGACATAGGCCGCATCGCCGGTGTCTCCCTGGTGGAAGATGGCCTCGCCGGCATCGTAGCTGACACGGTCCGATGTGAAGGCGAGAAGCTTCAGCTTTCCCGGCTCGACATTCGAAAAGAGCGGCACGCGCCGCAGCATTTGAACTTCATCCTTTAGAAGCATTTCCGTGCCCATTCCCCATTTTCCTCCCCCCGGATTTGCCGATCATACGCACCGGCGCCGCGATCTGGAAGAATGCCCCTGCCTGCGCCCCTGCCGCACGCATGAACTTTGCCCTTGCTATTATGATGACACAAGTTCCTTAAAGATACCGTTATTCTCAACAAGTGCCGCATGTGTCCCGTCCTCCACCAGCATGCCTCGGTCGAAGACCAGGACACGGTCGAAAAGGCTCGACAGAGCGGTATTCGAAAGCACCCAGACCACCGCAGGATCGCGTCCGTCGCGGCGCACCAGCTTCAGCACGTCGCGCACAATTTCATCCTGAAGGCGATGGTCGAGGCCGGGTAGCGGACGGTTAAAGATATAATAATCCGAACGGCGCACCAGTGCACGCGCCAGATTGAGCTTCTGCCGCTGCACGGCGGTCAAGCGCTTGCCGCCGGCACCCACATTGAAGTCCAGGCCGATATCGATCACGTTTTCCAAGAGGCCGAGCGAGTTCAACAGCGAGCTGACGATGGAGCGAATGCGCTTCGAACCGTCGGAATGCTTGTGACTGATGCGGCCGAACAGAATGTTGTCCATCAGGCTTGCGGAGGCCAGGTAGTGGTCCGGGTCGTAGCGTTCAATGTCGCCGCGCATGCTCTCAGGCAGGCCGTCATGGAACTGGCGGCGGACATCGACGATCTTCGCCATCAGTTCGGGGGTCAGCAGACCGAAACGATGCCGCGGCTCGATATAGCGGAAGCTCAGGCGAATGATGGCGCCTTTTTCATCCTCGGAGGCCGCATCGAAGCCCTTGCCCTGGAGTTTCTGCAGCAGCAGCTGATACTCCGGAATGTCGTCCGCCGTCATGAAGGTAAGCTGCTGGAAGAACGGGTGATCCGGCGGCAGGTCGGCAAACAGTTCCACCGCGTTTTCAGCGATGCTGTAACCCATATCGAACATGGCGCGGTCAAGGCCGGTGCGGCCGATCACGGAGCGGAAATAGGCGTTCTTGGCAATCGCCTTGCCGATGAACGCCGGACCGGTTGCCGTGCCGAACAGAAGGTTTTCGCCGACGGTCGCCTCGGTGTTGTAGGCTCCCGGCTCGAAGGACACGATGAGGCTGCTGAGGCCCGCTTCCTCAAGCTCCTCGCGAAGGGCATGGCGCATCTCGACGATGCCTTCGGCAAGGCCCGGATGGTCGTTGGGAGACACGGTGCTGCGCAAGGCCAGGTCGAGAATGTCCTTGGATAGCTGCACCGTATCCAGCACCGACAGGACCGGCGTAAACAGGTCTTCCCGATCCGTCGCATCGGCAGCCTGGTAGTCGATCCAGTCGCCATTGACGTCGTAGTCCGGGTTTCCGGCCATTCGCGCTTCGTTGATCTCCCACTTGCGATGGGCGGCACCGCTACCTTCATAGGCGGCATCTTTCAACGGCGCGTGTTTCAGCCCATAGAGCAGGTTGTCGCGCAGGGTGCCGTAAAAGAAGTAGGTGTCGGCCGAGACATAGGAAATGCAGCGTCCGGTGATGGATTCCGGCAGTTCCAGCAGATCGTCGCCGCCGGCAGTGATCTTGCCGCTCTCGGGCCAGGTAAGGCGGGCAAAGGCTTCGGCCAGCATGTCGCCGCCACCGGCCGCACCGCCGACGATCGCCACCGTTTCGCCGGGGTGGATCTGCACGGAAACGCGCTCCAGGAGCTTGGCGCCGCTATCATCGGCGAGCGACAGGTTGACCGCGGCCAGCGGGTGTTTCATCGGGCCGGGGTCCTCAATGGCGACGGCCTGAATGGACGGATCGATCGTCCGCTCGACGCTGAACTGCTCGACGACCTGAAGGTATTTCACCTGCACGTCCTGGCGGGTCTGATCCCAGTCGATCAGGTCCTTCAGCGGACCGGGCAGGTCCTTGTAGGCGCTGATCACCGCGATCAGCTGGCCGATGTCGAGGCGGCCTTGCAGCGCCAGGTAGCCGCCGATGCAGTAGAACAGGAAGGGTGTCAGCTGAGCGAGGAAATTGTTGATGAACTTCACCAGGAATTTCCACTGGTAGAGGTCATAGCGGATCTTGAAGATGCGGCCGAGGCGAGAGGCAATGTCGGCGCGCTCGTAGTTTGAGGTATCATAGGCGTGGATCGTGCCGATACCGTCGACGATTTCGCTGACGCGGCCGGCAAGCTCGCGCGCAGTGATCTGGCGTTCGCGACCGAGCACCAGCAAGCGCCGTCGCATGCGCGGAATGATCACCGCCTGGACGCCGACCATGACGGCGGCAATCAGCCCGAGCCAGGCATTCTGCATGAAGATGAAGAACAATGCCGTCAGCGCCTGTCCACCGAGCAGCGCCGGCTGCACGAAGGCGTCGCCGGTGAAGCCACCGAGCGGCTCGACCTCGTCCTTCACCATGCTGGCGACTTCCGCACCCTTCATGCGTTTGAACTGGTTGGGCGGGAAACGCAGGATGCGGTCGATGAGCTCGAAGCGAATTCGGCGCAGCAGCCGCTCGCCGAGACGCCCCTTGTAGGTGTTGATGTAGAATTTGAAGAGGCCGTTGACGATCACGAGAGCGAGGAACACGAGGCTAAGCGCAAACAGCATCTGCATGCGCGTGAGGTCGATGCCGTCAAACAGCGTGACCGGCCCGAGCCAGGGCAGATCGAAGCTGATGTTCATGAAAGTCTGGGTGGCGCCCGGCTGATCGAAGCCCTGGCCCTGGATGGGTCCGTTGACGATCTGCTTGGGCAGGTCGAATGAAAGGAAATAGGGAACCATCGAGATCGCGACGACCAGCAGAATCCAGAGCTGCTGAGCGCGCGTATGGGTCCAGATATATCGGGCGAGACGTTTTTCCATGGGCAGGTTCAACTAACTGAATAGCGGGTGTCGAGCACGTAGAAACGCCGGGCGGCATAGGGCGTGTCGGCGATTTCCGGGTCGTGGAGACGAAGGTCGAACTGTCCCCTGATCGAGACGGTCGGGCGGCTGACGATGTGCGGCACCTGCGATGCGGCGCGTTCGAGTTCGGGCGCGTATTCGATGACGACAGTCCTGGCATTGTCGATCAGCGAAAACAGCAGAGCACCGAGCGGGTCCTTGAGACCAAACGGCTTCAGCGAGTAACCGAGAAGGACCAGGCCATAACTACCAGGTTGGTAGTGGTAGTCGATTTGTTGGAACTTGGCTTGAATGTGCCGCACGTGGCACTGTTTGCCGTTCAGTTCATGCGCCTCATAGGCTTCGGTCTTCGGGTCGAGCGACGTCACGGACAGCGGGTGATGGGTAAGGTAAGGCGTTATGGGCCGTATGTGGCCACCGATTTCCAGGACGTGCGGGCAATCGCGCATGAAATGGGCGGCAAAGACTTGCCGCATGGTTGCGCCAATTCCTGCCAGATGCGGTATGTCCTTTCCCGCTCCGGGAGCTTCGGAAGCGGCAGCGGCATCCTTCAGGTTGACTTGCATTCCTTGCACTCCAGAAAAGCACAGACTACAACACGCGCATGATGAAAACCACTGGAACAAACGAAGCAAACACAACAGATTGGCACGAAAGTGCCTTCGATATTATCCGTGGTCTGGCCGCCTATACGGGAAGCTCTCTGGTCGAAGGTCTTGCGGAAGTCGTGGCCAGATATCCGGACGCGGACCTGGGTACGGCCTTCAACCACAAGCAGGTTGGATGCAAGATATGGGCGCGCGACAGCCTGTTTGAAAGTCTCGGCGGAAATTTTAATCACATCGTCGTTCTCGGCGGCTGGTACGGCGTGCTGCCGGCGATGTTTTTCGACGACAGCCGCTTCAATATCGGGATGATCGAGAGCGTCGATCTCGATCCGGAGGTTGCCAAAGTGGCCGAGACGCTGAATGCCGGGGCGGGCGAGCGTTTTCGTGCAGTCAGCCAGGATATGTACGGGCTCGATTACGAGGCCTCCCGGCCCGATCTGGTGATCAACACCAGTTGCGAGCACATTGCCGATCTTCCGGCATGGCTGTCGTTGCTGCCGCGGGGTATGCAGGTCCTGTTGCAGTCCAACGATTATTTCAGCGAGCCGACGCACATCAATTGCGTGCCGACGCTTGAGGCCTTCAAGGAGCAGACGGCACTGCGCCACGTTGCCTTTGCCGGCGCGCTGGCGATGAAGAAATACACCCGCTTCATGGTGATTGGCACCGTCTGATCGCCGGTCAGAGGAGGCCGCGCAGAATTTCTGCCGTGCGCTGCGCGCCATCGAGATCGAGGCTGTGCGGCGGACGGCCGGAGACTGCGAGCGCCGCGCTGATCCCTTGCGTCATGGTCTTTGGCGACAGCGTTTCCTCGGGCAGGACATGGGCGAGGCCCAGCCTTTCGAGGCGCTCGGCTCTGACCGTCTGCTCGGTTTCGCCGCCGGCGGTAAACGGGATGAGCAAGGGATGGCATCCGGCCCGCAGAATGTCGCAAACCGTGTTGTAGCCCGCTTGTGACACAGACAGTCTGGCGCCCTTGAGAAGGCTCGCAAAATCCGGACGGAAGCGATAGACGCTGACATGCGCCGGCGCAGCCGAAGAAATCGCCTCAAAATCGGACTGCGGCAGGTTGGGACCGGTGATCAGGGCCCAGGACAGGCCCCTGTCGATCGATTTTGCCGCTTCAAGCGCTGCACGGATCAACGTGTTGCCGACGGCGCCGCCACCGGCCGATACGATGATGTCGAAACGCTCTGCCGGTTCTGCGGGAGGCGGCGCTGCAACGAGGCCGGTATAGATGACCTTGTCGGCGATCTCGGCGGCGGGAGGAAAAGTATCTTCCAGCCGGGCGAAGGCCGGGTCCCCATGAACCAGAACCCGGTCGAAATACTGTTTCAGGACCGCGACCGTTTCCTCGTCGCGCCCGGGTTTGGAGCGCTCCTGCAGGATATCGCGCAGCGACGTCATCACCATGGGCCGGTTGTCCGTGGCGGCGATCTCGTCGAGCAGCGGCAGAAGTTCGAAGCGGACCTGGCGACGGCCGAAGGGAAAGGCTTCAATGATGACGACGTCAGGCCGGTTTTCGCGGAACGCCGCCAGCAACAGGTCGCGGCGACTGTCCTTGAAGGTTTCGTCGACCGGCTTGCCGTTAATGTCGGCAAGCCCGGAAAAGCCGGCGTCGCCGGCCGTGATCGTCGGCAAGGCGATGTGGCGCACATGCGGCCCGGGAAAGCCGGGCACCGGCGTGCCGCCGGTCACCATAGTCACGTCGAAACCGTCCTCGGCAAGCGCCCGGGCAATACGGCTGGCGCGTGCCAGATGACCAATGCCGAGCAGGTGCTGGACATAGAAGAAGACGCGCGCCGGCGCTGCCTGGGCATTGGTCATTGCGCTGCCTGCCATTCCGTCTCGAAGAGCGTCTTCAGTTGGTGGATGCTGGTCTGGTGGTCGAACTCGCGCCGCACGGTCCTTTCCGCGGCTTCGCCCAGCCGCTGGCGCAGGGACGGATCGCGGATGGCCCTTTCCAGGGCATTGGCAAGGGCCTGGGGATCCTCGGGCGGGACAACAAGCCCGTTTTCGCCGTCGACGAGCAATTCCGGTACGCCCGAAATGTTCGTTGAGACGCAGAACAGCGCCTGGCTCGATGCTTCGACCAAAACGTTCGGCAGCCCGTCACGATCCCCGTCGGCGGTGATGCGGCAGGCGAGGGCGAAGATATCGGCACTGCGATAGTGATGCAAAACCTCCGTCTGCGACAGCGGTCCGTGCCAGGACACCTTTTTCGCGATGCCGAGTTCGGCGGCCATCGCCTGAAGTTTCTTCAAGTGTTCGCCGCCGCCGATGTGCTCGAATCGCCAGTGGAGATCGTTCGGGAGCAGGCTGAGCGCCCTGAGCAGAATGTCGAAGCCCTTTTTCTCGACGGCACGGCCGACGCTGATGATCGTCACGGGCGTTTCCGGCTGCGATCCGTCGAACGACGACCGCACCCCGTCAAAGACGCCGAAGCGGCTGAGATCAAGCCCGTGATAGCTCAGATGCACGTGCGGCCTGCCGCCGGCAAGATGGCGCAGATGCTCAAATCCGGTCTGGGTGCAGGTTACGGTCCAGCGCGTGCTGGCGAGCTTGCCGGCAAGTTCCCATGCCGGCGACGTCCAGATGTCCTTGGCGTGAGCCGAGCAGCTCCAGGCGATGCCGGTGATGGTACTGGTGTAGCGGGTAACGGAAGCCGGCGTGTGGATGAAGTGGGCGTGCAGCCAGTCGCCGCCCTTCGGCCATTCGGCGGAGAGAACCATCGCCTGGCCGAAACGGCGAATCCGGTTGCGTGTCCGGTCGCGCCAGAGATCGGCCGTGAATGCCGGAAGACTGCGCCAGAAGCCGGGTTTCGCAAGGCAGTGTACGAAGGCGCGAGCAACCCGCAAAGGCTCCTCGTGCAGATATTCCGGCAGGTAGTGAACCGGTGCGCGGATTTCGTCATGCACCGGGTGGCGCTTCTTGTCCGTCGGGCGGCGCAGCGCCACCAGCGCCAGTTCGAAGCCGGCCCGTTCCAATCCAAGCAGTTCCTGGGCGATGAAGGTTTCCGAAAGGCGCGGATATCCCTTCAGCACCACGACGATCTTGCGGCGTTGTGTCAAAGTGAAATCACCCCTTAACGACGATCAGGTGCTCATGTTCGCGGCGGCCAAGCCATTCGCCAACGGTCCGCGATATGTTTACCAGTCCTTCAAGCGTCATGCCGGCCGCGCTTTTCGATGGCGGAGCGCGGTCGGGCAGGGCCTTGAGGGCGGCGGCAAAGCGCATCGGGTCGCGTGCTTCCTCGGGCCGGAGCATGTCGATCAATCCAAGCTCGGCGGCGCGGCTTGCGCGGATCAGTTGCTCCTCGCGCGGCGTCACGCGCGGCACGATCAGCGCCGGCTTGTCGAAAGACAGAATTTCGCAATAGGTGTTGTAGCCGCCCATGGCCACCACGGCCTTGGCGCCGGCGATCAGCTCTTCCATGCGATTGTCGAATTCGATCACCTCGAGGGAGGGGATCTTCGCGCATTTCGTCAAAAGCTTGTGGCGCTGCTTGGCCGGCATATAGGGACCAAGAACGATCAATGACTTGTGCGTCAGGGTCGGATCTTCCTGATAGGCGTCGACCACGTCGTGGATCAGATCGGAACCGTCGCCGCCGCCGCCGGTGGTCACGAGGATGTACTCGCCTTTCGGCTTGTGCTCGGACTCGACGTCCTGCGAGACGCTTCGCTGCAGGAAACCGACGAAATCCATCTTCGCCCGGACATGCGGCGGGACATCGAGACCGACGAGCGGATCGTAGAAATCCGGCGGGCCATAGACCCAGATGTTGTCGTAGAACTGGCCGATCTTGCGCATCACGTCGTTGGCCTTCCACTCCGCATCGAGCAGATGCGGGGCGTCCATGACTTCACGAAGGCCAAGGACCAGCGTCGTTCCCTGCTTCTTCAGATAGGCGAGCGTCTCCTCGACTTCGCCCTGCAGGCCCAAAGGCTCCTTGTCGACGATGAAGATGTCCGGCTGGAAGGTCTCCGCCGTATGACGGATGATCGACTTGCGCATCTTCAGCGTCTCGTGCAGGTCGATATGCCGGTCCATTGAGGTATATTCGCCGTTGCGCAGCTTGATGACGCTCGGAATCTTCACGAAATCGACGCGCGCCCGGTAGTCGAAGGCACCGGCAATCGTGGCGCCCGAGATGATCAGGATGTTGAGACCGCGATAGTCTTCGACCAGCGAATGCGCGATCGTGCGACAGCGCCGCAGATGACCGAGGCCGAACGTGTCGTGGCTGTACATCAGGATCCGGGCGTCCTCAATCCGACGGGTCATGAGCGGAGCCCCTTGTCTCCTCTCGCGCTGCCCTTCTTCCTAAGCATATCAGGTTCCACTTCACTTATAGGGGTCGGCAGCATCACGAAGACCGTCGCCCAGGAAATTGAACGCCAGAATCACGAGAATGACCGGAATGGTTGGAAACAACAGCCAGGGATAAAATGCAATGACGCTGACGCTGCGGGCTTCCGTCAAAAGAATACCCCAGCTGGTAATCGGCGGGCGCAGACCCAGGCCCAGGAAGCTGAGCGCGGTTTCGCCGAGGATCATCCCGGGGATAGACATCGTTGCCGTGGCGATCAGGTGCGACATGAAGCCGGGGACGAGATGGCGGCCGATGATGCGGCTCGAGCCGGCCCCCATCAGCTGGGCTGCCAGAACGTAGTCTTCCTCGCGCAATGCCAAAAGCTTCGAGCGCACGGCGCGCGCCAGTCCCGTCCAGTCGAGCAGGCCGAGAATGGCCGTGATGCCCAGATAGATGAGGATCGGGCTCCAGGTCACCGGCATGATCGCCGCCAGCGCCATCCACAGCGGAATGCTCGGGATGGATTGCAGCACCTCGATGACACGCTGGACGATCAGGTCGAAGACGCCACCGTGATAGCCGGCGAGACCGCCGATGACGATGCCGAGCACGAAGCTCATGGTGATGCCGAGCAGGCCGATGGTCAGAGATATGCGGGCGCCGTAGAGGATGCGCGAGAGGACATCACGACCGAGACGGTCGCTGCCGAGCAGGAACAGTTCGCCGTCCTTGGCCGGGCAGACCAGGTGTTTGTTGGCTTCGAACAGGCCCCAGAACCGGTAGCTGTCGCCGCTGCAGAAGAAGCGGATCGGTTCGACCTTGTTCACATCGTCGGTGTAGATCCGGCGCAGCGTGTCCATGTCGAGCGTCATGGTGCGTCCATAGACGAACGGACCGACGAAATTGCCCTGATGGAAGAAGTGAACCCGCTGCGGCGGCGAATGGATGAAGTCGACGTTGCGCGTGTGCAGGTTATAGGGCGCCAAGAGCTCGACAATGGCGATGATCGCGTAGAGAAAACCGAGAAAATAGAGCGAGTACAGCGCCAGGCGATGCTTCTTGAACTTCCACCACATCAGCCGCATCTGCGACGCCTGATAGACGCGCGTTTGTTCCTCGGTCATCACGTCGACGGAATGCGGGTCGAACGGTGCGGTCGATACGTAGTGCGCCAGCGGCGCGCCGGGTTCGGGAAGGGATATCGTCACTTGGTGCTACCGCCTTGTAGTCTGATGCGCGGATCGAGCAGGGCAAGCGCAATGTCGGAGATGAGGACGCCGATCACCGTGAGGAATGCCAGGAACATCAGGAACGAGCCGGCAAGATACATATCCTGGCTTTGCAACGCTTTTATCAGCATCGGACCCGTTGTTTCGAGAGACAGAACGATGGCGGTGATTTCGGCACCGGAAATGATCGCCGGCAGGATCGAGCCGATATCCGAGATGAAGAAGTTGAGTGCCATGCGCAGCGGATATTTGACCAGTGCGCGGAACGGATGCAAGCCCTTGGCACGGGCAGTCACGACATACTGTTTTTGCAGCTCGTCGAGCAGGTTGGCGCGCAGCCTTCGGATCATGCCGGCGGTGCCCGCGGTGCCGACGATCAGCACCGGGATCCACAGATGCTCCAGGATCGACTTCATCTTCTCCCAGCTCATCGGCTCAGCCAGGTATTTCTGGTCCATCAAGTGGCCGATGGAGGTCCCGAACCAGATATTGGCGAAATACATCAGGATCAATGCGAACATGAAGTTCGGAATGGCGATGCCGACCAGGCCGAGGAAGGTGAGGCCATAATCGCCCCAGCTATATTGATGGGTGGCGGAATAGATGCCGATCGGGAAGGCGACCAGCCAGGTGAACAGGATGGTGACGAAGGAGACGAGCACGGTCAGCCAGAGACGATCGCCGACGACCTCGTTGACGGGAAGCTGGTACTCGAAGGAATAGCCGTAGTCGCCCTGCAGCATGCCGGCAACCCAATGGAAATAGCGCAGTACCGGCGGACGGTCGAAGCCGTATTGGGCGCGCAGTTCCTCGATCTCCGCCATGTCCACGGCTTCGCCCTGGGCGCGCAGTTCGGAGATGTAGCTTTCGAAATAGTCGCCCGGCGGCAGTTCGATGATGGTGAAGACCAGCGCGGAGATGATCAGCAGCGTCGGGATCATCGCCAGGATGCGCCAGAATATGTAACGCAACATGATCAGCTAACCTCGCTGCTGTACCAGAAGGTATCCGGCATATAGACGCCGAGATAACAGGTCGGATCGAAGCCGTAGAGACCCGTTTCGGGAACGTTGTGCAGATGGGAAGAGTGGAGCACCGGCTGAAGCGTGGCGTTGACGATACCGATCGAAAAGACGTTCTGAGTGTAAATTTCGAGCATTTCGTGCCAGATGCGCGCTCTTTGGGCGCTATCGACCGTTCGTTTCCATTCCTTCAGGAGCTCGACGAGCTTGATCGCTTCCGGCAGTTCCGGAGCATGGCCGTTTTGTCCGAGGGACAGGTAGTGCATACCCCAGACCGGCCACTGCAACTGGTCGTCGGCGCTCGGCGCAAGGCGCGAAGGGTTCATGTCCGCCGTCGGCACGCCGTTTTCGAGGCCGTTCCACATCGACATAATGATGTCGCCGCCCATCGCACGACTGCGGAAGACGTCGCGCTGCGATGTCTTGATGAAAAGCGAGAAACCGATTTTCATCCAGTGATCCTTGATCAGTTCCAGAACATCGGTTTCGAGCGTGCTTTCACCGGCGGTCTCGATGACGATCTGGGCCTCGCGCCCATCGGGCAGGAGGCGAATGCCCGCGCTGTTTTTCTGTGTAAGACCGACCTCGTCGAGCAGCGCATTGGCCTGGTCCGGATCGTGGCTGGCCCAGGCCGAGGCATATTCCGGCTTGAACAGCGGGCTGTCCGGAAGGATCGTGTCGGCGCTTTCCTTGCCAAGGCCATAGAAGCTGACCATGTTGATCTCGTGCCGATCGATCGCGAGCGAAAGCGCCCGGCGCACCCGTACGTCCCAGAACAGATTGCGCCAAACCTTGTCGCTGCAGTTGAGGTTGGGCAAAAGGGCGATGCGGGAGCCTTCGGTTCTCTTGAAGAGCTTGACCTTCACCGGGTAGCGTTTTTCCGAGTCCTTGAAAAACGCATAGTCTGAGAAATCGACGCCTGTCGATTGAAGGTCGCTCTCACCCGCCCCGGTTTTGGCCGGAATGATTTCGGACGAACTGATATTGAGCAGGAAACGATCGATATAAGGCAGTTGCAGCCCGTTTTCGTCGACCCGGTGGAAGAAGGGATTGCGCTCGAAGACGAATTGTTCGGCCGGCGGCGCCGTTCTGTTCATCCACGGATCAAGCGTCGGCAGATCGGGGTTTTCCGGGCGGTACTGCCGCGACATCTTGATATGCAGGTCGGCCCATTTCTTGGCGCGGTACTGTTTCATCAGAGCCGAGAGACGAAATTCGTCCTGATACTTCTTGTGGAAATGCCGCATATAGGCAGAGGGCAGGAGCAGGATGATCGGGGACGCGGCTGCAAGACCCGGGAGGAAGTCCGGGTTCGGTGCGCTCCACGTGTAGCGGACGGTCAATTCGTCCAGAACCTCGAAGACGGGCGGTTTGCCATCGGCCAGAAGTTCGCGCTGGACGCCACCCTTGCGCAGGTCCTTGTTGAGGATCACATCTTCCCAGGTGTAGCGGAAATCCTCGGCTGTCAGGTAGCTGCCGTTAGACCAGCGATGACCATCGCGGATCCTGAACGTGAAGATGCGGCCTTCCTGTACGTCGAAGCTTTCGAGGATATCCGGCTGGAACTGCAGGTTTTCGTCATAGCCGACCAGACGGGCATAGCCGTTGATCGTCATATAGCGGATATCCTTCTGGCTGCCGATCAGCATGCGGGCAGTGCCGCCATATTTCCCGGGCTCGCGACCCATGGCCGCAAGATTGACGCGGCGGGGATTTTTCGGAATCCGCTCGCTGAGCACAGGCAGCGTTTGCGCACGCAGGTAAGGTCGCAGAAATGCAGGCTCCGGCGCGGCGCGGCTGGTGCCGGGAACCAGCATGGAGGCAAGCATGCCAAGTGTCGTTCTGCGGGTAATCACGGTCGTAACTCCCTCACGTCGGCGTTTCGCCGCGCAAGGACCAGATGGCCGCCGCCAAGATCCGTCGTCGATAGAACGCCGTCATCTCCCTCATCGGAGAACTGTTTGCCCCAGCTGCGCTTGTCGGAGGCGCCGCCCGGATCGAGAATGGAAAAATCGAGCGGCCGGTCGAGATCGGGGAAAGGCACGGCGGCGAGGAGCGACTTCGTATAGGGATGGACGGGCGCACCCATCAGCGTCTCGCGCGGGGCGACCTCGACGATCCGCCCGCCACACATCACGGCGATCCGGTCGGCCATGTAATCGACGACCGCGAGATTGTGCGAGATGAACAGATAGGTTAGCCCCAGTTCCTTCTGCAGGTCCTTCAACAGGTTGAGGATCTGCGCCTGGACGGAAACGTCGAGCGCCGAGACGGGTTCGTCGCAGATCAGGAGATCCGGGCCGAGCGCAAGCGCCCTGGCGATACCGATGCGCTGGCGCTGGCCGCCGGAAAAGCTGTGTGGATAGCGGTTGAGATGACGCTCGTTGAGGCCGATCGCCTTGAGTAAGGCCTTGACCGTCTCGACGCGCGACTTGCCACTGCCGCGATCATGAATTTCGAGTGGTTCGCTGAGGATGTTCTGGACCGTCATTCGCGGCGAGAGCGACGAGACCGGATCCTGGAAGACCATCTGCACCTTGGTGCGCAGCGTTTGCAGTCCGTCACCTTCCGCGTTCAGCACATCGATGGGGCCGTCGCTGCTGTTGAGCAAGACCGCGCCCGCGTCGGGGGTCACGGCCCGCATCAGGATCTTGCTGACCGTCGTCTTGCCGCAGCCGCTTTCGCCGACAAGCCCCAGGCATTCGCCGCGCATTATGTCGAAGCTGACGCCATCCACCGCCTTGGTCCCGGCTGCCGTATCCTTCGTCAGCCAGCTCGACTTGCGCGTATTGAATGTCTTGCTGATATCGCGCACGGAAAGGAGCACATCCGGCTTGGCAGGTTCCGCCTGGGCAACAAGCTTCTGCTTGCCGAGCAGGCTGCTGGTGTTGACCGGCACCTCGCGCAACGCTTTCAGGCGTTCTCCCGGCTTCATGTCGAAATGCGGCACGGCGGCCATCAGGCCCTTGAGATAGGGATGCGCGGGCTTGCGGAAGATGGTCTCGACCGGTCCTGCTTCCATGATCTCGCCGTGATAGATCACCACGACTTCGTCGGCGACATTGGCGACGACGCCGAGATCGTGGGTGATCAGCAGCATTGCCATGTTGAGTTTCGTCTGCAAGCCGCGCAGCAATTGCAGGATCTGCGCCTGGATGGTCACGTCGAGCGCCGTCGTCGGCTCGTCGGCGATAAGAAGCGAGGGATTGCAGATCAGCGCCATGGCGATCATCGCACGCTGGCGCATGCCGCCGGACAGTTCGAACGGATACATGTCGAAGGCGCGCGACGGTTTGGCAAAGCCGACCAGTGCGAGCATTTCCTCGGTGCGCTCACGCCGCTCCCTGGAAGATTTGTCCGTGTGGATTTTGAGCGCTTCGCTGATCTGGTTGCCGATCGTATGGAGGGGCGACAGCGAGGTCATCGGCTCCTGGAAGATCTTGCCCATGCGGTTGCCGCGCAGATGGCGAATTTCTTGCCCGTCGCGCGGCATCTGCAGAAGATCGGCCGGACTTCCGCCAAGCGCCGGATCACAAAAGAGGATGCGGCCGCTGCACGATGCCGTCTTCGGCAGGATACCCATCACGGCTTGGCTGATGACGGATTTCCCCGAGCCGGACTCGCCGACCAGAGCCGTTACCTTGCCCGGCAGGACGCGCAGGCTCGCCTTGCGAACGGCATCGAGCTGCCCGCCGAGCATCGCGAACGAGACACTCAAATCCTCGATCCGCAGCAGGTCCGCGCCTGAATTCATGCCAGCAGGTGTCCTTGTATCATGGCTGCTCGCGGTCACGCAGAGCTCGCCTCCGAGTGGAGACCCGGCTTCATCTTAACCCAGACTATCGCACGGAAATTGGCCTGTCCATGACCTACGGCTGGTAAAGTTCGCACCGATATAATGCCTCGGCGGCGAAGCGCCGCGAATGGAGAAAAACCAATCATTCGAGCAGGATCGCGCAATCCTGCGTCCCGCGCGGACAACGGCTGCCGCAGGGGCACCGCCACCGGTCCTTACTGCAACAGCTTGTTCCAGAGAAGCTCGCGAGGCTCCGCTTTCTTCTTGCTGTTGCGATAGAGCAGCATGACCTGTTCCGCTTCCGAGCGGGTCTCCGGCGACCGGCCCTGCGTGGCCTCGCCATTGTCCAGCTTCATGTTGGCTTCGCCAGGCAGAAGCACCGTGACCTTCTGGCCCACGCCGCGCAACTTCTCCTGGCCAAGCGTCACCCAGTCGCCGCCGCAATAGGTGGCGAAGGACTGGCTGGCTATGATCGGTTTTGAATATTTCTTCGTCAGTCCCTGCAACCGCTCGACCTCGTTGACCGCGGCCCCGAAGGCGGAAAAGGTCAGGCGGTCGTTGAGGCCGACATTGCCGAACATGACGTTGCCGACATGCAGTCCGATCCCGTATTTGACATCGGCCAGCCCGTGCTTGCGGCGGCCATCATTGAGTTCCGCCATGCGCGCCGTCGCCTGGCGAACCGCCGCCATCGCTGCCAAAGCGGCGACCTGTGACGGGTCGCGGTGACGGCCACAGGGGTAGACGGCGAGAAAGCCGTCGCCGAGAAAACTGAGGATTTCGCCGCCGTTGCGGCTGAATGGCGTCGCGATCGCATCGAAGAACTGGTTGAGCGTATCGATGTAGACCTGCCGGCCTTCCTTCTCGGCAAGCATGGTCGACTGGCGCATGTCCGCCATGACAAGCGCCGCGCGGATGGTCTCGCCGTCACCGCGGCGGGTCTGCCCCGACAGGACGCGCTTGCCGGCATTTTCTCCGAGATAGGTGGTGAGCATATTGTCGGCGAGCTTGCCGAGAACCGCCATCTTTGCGGCCACCGCGAGGCTGTTCTGGATGCGCAGCAGCGCGTCGATGACGTTGTCGTTAAAGCCGCCATGGGCATCGGTGGACCACGAGCCGATCATGCCCTGGCCGGAGGTTTCGCCGAAGGATTGCACGAAGGCGATGTAGTCGGTCACTCCCATTTCCTTCAAGTCGTCGAAGATGGGGAATTCGGACGGGGTCGTCGGATCGAGCTGCCGGCGCAGGTGGTCGAGATTGTTGCTGAGCAGGTAATAATAGGGGCTGAGCAGAAAGCGATCGGGTTTGTCGTCGTTGGGGTCGGCGCGGTAGCCCTCGACGGTGACACCCTGGCCACGCAGCCAGGTGAACCCCAATGCATCGTAGAGGGGGTGCAGCATTGAGAAGCTCAGGTGGACGCGATTGAGCGGCAAGCCGGCCGCTGCCAGTCTTTCGCAGAAGCCCGTCACCACGGTTTCGAGATTTTCACCGTTGAGGGCAGCCTGCTGCAGCCAATTCGACACGCGGTCCAGCAGGTGAACGGAAACATTCGTCTCGTTGATGTTCATAGCGTTTCTGCCGCTTTCTACAGGAAAATCCGACGGTTCGCCGATCCGGCACATGCAAGCCGCTTTGAGGTGGCCCGGTATTTGCCCTCGCTCAATATAGGTGGCGATATCGGCGAAACCAGATTGCGCGCCAACAATTTGGTCGACCGCTGCGTGTCGGCTACAGCACGATAAAGCCCCGTGCTTGACACCCGGTGAATTTATCCTCAACTGACCGGCATCAGCAAAGCCGCTTTCGCGTGCCACGATCAGCCGGGAATATGCATTTGACCGTCCTTTCCTCTCCAAGCGAAACCCTTCTTTCGAAGATCACAGACCGCAACGCCCATGCCGGCGTAATCGGTCTTGGCTATGTCGGCCTGCCGCTCGCAATCACCCTCGCACGCAGCGGATTTGCCGTAACGGGCTTCGATATCGACCCGGAGAAGATCGTCGCCATCGATGCCGGGCGTTCCTATATCGAGGCGGTGCCGGATGCGGTCCTGACAGGGGAAACGGCGAAGGGTCGCTTTCGCGCAACGACGGATTTCGGGCGGCTTGCCGATTGCGACATCGTCGTCATCTGCGTGCCGACGCCACTGACGAAATACCGGGACCCCGATCTTTCCTTCATCACGAAGACCTGCGACCGGATCGCCGAAACATTGAAGCCGGGGCAGCTGATCGTGCTGGAATCGACCACTTATCCCGGCACGACGGACGAGGTCGTGCGGCCGATCCTGGAGAAGACCGGGCTGAAATCGGCGAAGGATTTCTTTCTCGGCTTTTCGCCGGAGCGCGAAGACCCGGGCAATCGCGATTTCCATACGTCCAGCATCCCCAAGGTGGTCGCCGGCGACGGCGCCGAAGCGGCGAAACTGATGGAGGCCTTCTACGGGGCTGCGGTGCAAACCGTCGTGCCCGTATCGTCCACGGCGACGGCCGAGGCCGTGAAGCTGACCGAGAACGTTTTTCGCGCCGTCAACATCGCGCTCGTCAATGAGTTGAAGGTCGTCTACGAGGCGATGGGCATCGACATCTGGGAGGTGGTCGACGCGGCCAAGACCAAGCCGTTCGGTTACATGCCATTCTATCCGGGCCCGGGACTTGGCGGCCACTGCATCCCGATCGATCCCTTCTACCTGACCTGGAAGTCGCGCGAATACGAACTGCCGACCCGTTTCATCGAGCTCGCCGGCGAGATCAACTCGGCGATGCCACGTCATGTCGTGGGACGGCTTGCCGAGGCGCTGGATATCCATCTCGGCAAGGCGCTTAGCCGTTCGCGCGTTCTTGTGATCGGCCTTGCCTACAAGAAGAATGTGCCGGACATCCGAGAGAGCCCCTCGCTGAAGCTGATCGAACTGATCGAGGAGCGGGGCGGCAGTTCGGCCTATCACGACCCGCACGTCGCCGAGATTCCCCGGACGCGCGAATATATGGCTCTGAAGGGACGGCAATCGGTGCCGCTCACCGAGCAATTGGTGAAGGCCTTCGATGCGGTGTTGATCGCCACCGATCACGATGCGGTGGACTATGCCGCGCTTGCCCGTTGGGCGCCGCTGATTGTCGATACCCGCAATGCTTTTGCAAGACGAGGTATCGCGGGCCAGACGATCCTCAAGGCGTAGCGGAGGCGGCCGGCCGGGCGAGCGCCTGCTTCTTCAGGCGGCTGGCCGCCACCGCATAACCACCCGCAGCACCGTCGATGAAGTGCATGTGGTCGTGGCTGAGCGGCGTCGGCACGATGCAGGTCATCAGCGCCGAATCCTGCCGGTGCAGGCCGTAGCGGCAAACACCGGCTCTGGCCGCTTCCTCCAGCCGCGCCTCGATCAGGCGCAGCCGTTCCGGAGCGACGTCGATCGTCATTTTCAGGCCATCGTCGAACTTGCGAAAATCCGAGTTGCGGGAGACTTCCCGCCGATAGCTGCGCGGATCGAAATTGCCGAGCGTCAGGCCGAGACGGTAGAGCCCAACGAGAAGCAGATATTGTGCAAGAATGAAAAGCCGGTGCTGGAGGCGTTTGCCCTTCGGCGCGATTTTCGTCTCCGCCGACAAACCCGCCGCCGACAATCCCAGCTGCGGTCCCTCGGATGCGACCGGATGGCCATCTCGTTCTTCGCCGGCGGCGAGCGCCACGACATCGGAAATCAGAGCTTGAAACGCTTCATTGTTGCCGGAATCGGCTGGCACCGCGATGATCGAGACGATGTCGCCATGGCGGGACTGGATCGGGTTCCAGCGGCAGGAGAGGCCCGTCAGGTCGGGCCGTGCGCCTTCCGGCGCCGGCGGGACGGCATACAGGCCTTCCTTCATGCGGGTTTCCGCCCAGCTCGAGCCACCGCCGGCGAACATTGCATAAGAGATGTTCGGGTTGACCTGAAAGCGCGCGACGCGGACCTCGAGGCCGGCGGCGATGACATCTGCGACGGGGACGAGGGCGGCGCGGAGCGTCAGCTGCAGTTCTTCCCTGACCCATTTCTGCACCGCCGAGAGGGCGCTGCGGGCTTTCTCAATTCCCGACGGCGGTACGGCGACCAGCGCGCCGTCGCCGCCGAACACGAAGGGAAGGTCATGCTTGCCAAGCGCGTTCAGGATCGCCGAGATGACGCTGGCGCCTGCCATGTTGACGGCCTTGTAGCTGCCGGCCTCGATCGCGCCGGTCGAATCGACGATGTCGGCGGTGGCGAGCGCCCAGTCGGCGGGCAGCGCCCGATAATTGCTGGCATCGGCAACGCCTTGAAAATCGACGAAGACCGGAATCGCATTGAAGAATGTTTCGCTGGAAAGCTGGTTCATGCCGTCAGGCTAGCACATTCGTGCAGGGCAGGCGACGGCGGTTTGACAAGCGCAGATGTCAAAAGTGTGGGATGCGACCGCACTTTGCGGCATCCTTCTCACCGCTGAAATAGCTGCTTATTTCATGCCGCTGCGGTCGACCTGTCGCGCAACCTCGTGTTAAGCGGGACAACGCGCATGATCTTGGCCGCATGATTTGGCCCGCATGATCTGGAATGGATGGATAGAATGAGATGAGCCGCCTCGATAGTTTTATTTCACGCATGCAGTCGCAGCGCGCCGTTCTCAACCATATCAAGGACACGTCGATGGTTGCGGCCGATGGCGTGATTCTGGAAATCGGGCTCGGAAACGGCAGGACCTATGACCACATCCGCGAGCTGTTTCCGACCAACCGCATCATCGCTTTCGACCGGGCCGTGGGCTCTCATCCGGACTCGACGCCGCCGGAGGCCGATCTCGTGCTTGGCGACATCCGGGAGACGATCAGGCAGTTTGCCGGAAAGGACGTTGCCTTTGCGCATGCGGATATCGGCACGGCCTATCCGGAAAAGGACGCCCAGACGCTGACATGGCTGCCGCAATCGGTCGCCGCTGCGCTTGCTTCCGGCGGCATCGCCGCAAGCGGCCTGCCGCTTGACCATTCCGCGCTTGAGCCGCTGCCGCTTCCCGCCGGGGGCGTGCCGGGGCGGACATATTTCTACCGGAAGCGTTGAGCGGGTCGACGCTGTCAGGGCAGGAGCAGGACGTCGAACTGCTCGATGTCGACCGGCATTGCCGTGACCTTCATCTCCACCTGCCGCTCTTCGAAGAAGACGATGCAGTTCTCGTAGAATTGTGCGAGGTGATCGATGAAGGCCTTTGATCCGTCAGGTCCATAGAAGAGCGGCGAAAACTCCATATAGAACGGCACGCGGCGCTCAAGCAGCGGTTGCATCGAGCGGGCCGCGACCGGCTCGTATCCTTCGATATCCATCCAGATCAGCCCGATCTCCTCCGGCGCGATGGACGCTTGCCCCAGGATGGCGGTGACGGGCTTCACCGGCACGGTGATCGCGATGTCCCGGTCGCTCTGGCGCAGGGCGCTGCTCTTGCCGTGGTTGTCGCGATGCAGGAAGAAATCGAGCGCGCCTTCGCTTTCGCCGGCGGCGCTGTTGATCGCGGTGATGCGGTCGCCCATCGCATTCTGGTCGATGTTGGTCTTCAGGAGCCTGAAATTGCGCGGGTCGGGCTCGACGGTCACGATGTGGCGGAACGCCTTGCTCAGGGCAAAATAGAGGGTTTGCGTGCCGATATTGCCGCCGAGTTCGAGAAGAACCGCGTCCTGCTTCAGCAGATTGCGCTGGCGCAGGATCGCCAGCAGGCGATCGACGTTCTCGCGCTCGAAATGGCCCTTGCGATAGATTTTCCGGCCAATGTAGTCATGTGGCGAGAAGGTCATCAGGTGGTCGCCGCAATCGGCCGTCATCGTCAGGATCCGGGGGCTTATGGCGTTGACGAGCATCTCGCGGCCTGTGCGGGTGCTCAGGATGCGTCTCGCAATGCGGTTGCGCCATTTGCGCAAGCGGCGCTTCCAGGATTTCATCGCAGCCATGCCTTCGCCTTCTCCCGCATTTTCCAGGCCCTTCTTCAACACGAGATCGGACAAGAAATGAAGGCGTTTCTGCGAAGAGCGGGAAGCAATCGTGAAGTCCAGGATATCAGAACCCTTGAGTGACGAGAAACGCCTTCATCCTTTCGACGGCCAGTTCCGGCTTGTCGAGCACGTTGGCCCTGTCGGCAAGGCGGAAGATGTCGGCATAGTGCAGCACGCCGCGGGCCGATTGCATGCCGGCCGGCATGGTGAAGTGCTTCTGGTGGCCGTTCAGCCAGGCGAGGAAGACGACGCCGGCCTTGTAGTATTGCGTCGGCGCCTCGAAGATCTTGCGCGACAGTGGCACGGTCGGCTCGATGACGTTGCGGAATGTTGCGACGTCGCCGGCCGCCAGTGACGCCAACGCCTTCGATGCCGAGGGCGCGACGGCATCGAAAATGCCAAGCAGGGCGTGACTGTATTTCCGGCCGTCGCCTTCGATCAGTTCGGCATAGTTGAAATCATCGCCGGTGAAGCAGAGTACGCCGTCCGGCAGCCGGTTGCGCAACGCGACTTCGCAGGCATTGTCGAGCAGCGAAATCTTGATGCCTTCGACCTTGGCTCTGTTGTCCTCGATGATCGACAGGACCGTCGCCAGCGCGTCATTAAATTTTTCAGATCCCCAATAGCCTTTCAGCTTTGGATCGAACATGTCGCCGAGCCAGTGGAGTACGACCTTGTCCTTCGTCTGGCGGAGAATGTGGCTGTAGACCTTGCGATAGTCATCCGGCGATCTGGCAATATGTGCGAGCGCCCGGCTTGCCATCATGATCGACCGGCCGCCTTCCTGCTCGACGAAACCGATCTGCGTTTCATAGGCGTGGATGACGTCGTCGAGGGAGCGTGCATCGGCGGGGGCGAGGTGATCGGTACCGGCGCCGCAGGCGAGATCGGCGCCCGGCACGGTACGGGCTTCGGCCAGCGAGCGGCGGATCAGTTCCTGAGCGCCGGGCCAATCGAGACCCATGCCGCGCTGTGAGGTGTCCATCGCCTCGGCAATCTTGAAGCCCAGCGCCCAGAGATGATGCCGGAACGCCATGGTCGCTTCCCAGTCGATGGCAGGGCGGCCCCACGGCTGCAGATCGGCCAGCGGATCGGACACGACGTGGGCGGCGGCATAGGCGATGCGATTGAAGGCGGGGACTGCTGCGGGGCGCACGATCGGTGTTCCTGACAGGCGGTAAGGCTCGAGCGTGCCATCGGCGCGCGGCAGCGACAGGGTAAGGGACATGCGGGTTCCTCCTCGGAAATTATCGGCTGAATAATTTAGATCGTTCCAAATTTCAAGAGGAATTTAACGTGGCTGCCGGGGCTTTGGTGCACTCGAGCAATGGTCGTAGTTGCTTCACTTTGACGTTGCGTACGATGGAACGCCTTCCTGGTTTTCAGCATTTTTCTAGTAAAATCAACAAGATGCACGATCTCCATGTCGTCGCGGCGTTTCACCGAAGGCCTTCCGTTGGCGCCCCGCACATTTTTCAAGAAATCCGCTTGACAACTTTGGAACGTTCCAATTATCTAGTGGCAGATGTTGAGGCAAAAAGACCTCGTCGGGAGGAAAATGTGGGCAAGGAACGGGTCACGGTCATCGATATTGCGCGCGCCGCCGGCGTGTCGAAGTCGACCGTGTCGCTCGTCCTGCAGGCAAGTCCGCTCGTCAACGAGGCGACCCGCGCCAAGGTCAATGCGGCCATCCGCGAGCTTGGCTATGTCTATAATCGCGGCGCCGCCAATCTGCGCCAGTCCAATGCCAAGTCGAAAATCATCGGCATCGTCGTCAACGATCTGACCAACAGCTTCTTTGCCGAGCTGGCCGTCGGGGTCGACATGGTCGTGCAATCGGCCGGCTATGTGCAGTTCCTTGCCAATACCGGCGAGAGCGTCGACCGGCAGCGCGAGGTCATCGCGTCGATGCGCGAGCATGGCATTTCAGGGCTGATCCTGTCGCCGGCGCGCGGCACGGAGGCGGCCGATCTGAAGCCGCTGGTGGCGAGCGGCATTCCGGTGGTCAATGTCGTGCGCCAGGTCGCCGGCGCCAAGGTCTCGTCGCTGGTTTCGGACAATCATGCCGGCACGCACCAAGCGGTGCGGCATCTTGCCGGGCTCGGCCATCACCGCATCGCCTTCCTCGGCGGTTTTCCCGATACGGCGGTCTTCCATGAGCGGCTGCAAGGCTATCGCGATGCGCTCTCGGACATGGATCTCGCTGTTCATGGCGAACTGGTCATCAGTTCCGCGCCGTCGCGGGCAGGCGGCGTGGCTGCTATCGAGCGGGCGCTCTTGCTGCGCGAGCGGCCGACAGCGGCGGTCTGCTTCAACGATGCGGTCGCCTTCGGGGTTTGCGACGGGTTGCGCGCGCACCGGCTCGACCCGGGCGAGGATTTTGCCGTAATCGGTTTCGACGACGTGATCGAGGCGCAGACGGCGGTGCCGGCGCTGACCACGATTTCCGTCGATCCGCAAGGCATGGGCCGGCGCGCCGCGCAACTGCTCCTCAAACAGATCAATGCCGGACGGGCAGACGCCGAAGCGATCGTCAGTTCCGTGCGGCTTGTCGTGCGCCAGAGTTGTGGGGCCGCGACCGACAAACGAGAAAGGCTGTCCTTGCTATGACACATTGGGGTTTGATCGGGGCAAGCACGATTGCGCATGAATGGGTCATCGATGCGATCCGCACCGTCGGTGGCGAGATCGTGTCGGTGATGAGCACGAGCGCCGAGCGCGGTGCTGCCTATGCGCGCGATCACAGCATCGCCAAGTCGGTGACCGGTGTTGACGAGCTCGTCAATGATCCCGATGTGCACGCCGTCTATATTTCCACCACCAACGAACTGCATCGCGATCAGGTGCTGGCAGCCGCGCGGGCGGGAAAGCATATTCTCTGCGAGAAGCCGCTGGCGCTCTCGCTCGACGATGCCCATGCGATGGTGAAGGCGGCAAGCGACGCCGGTGTGGTGATGGCGACCAATCATCACCTGCGGGGAGCCGCCACCCATCGCGCCATGCGTGACGCGATCGCGGCGGGGACGATCGGCAAGCCCCTGGCGGCGCGTGTCTTCCACGCGGTCTTTCTCCCGCCGCATCTGCAGGGATGGCGTCTCGACAGGCCGGACGCCGGCGGCGGCGTCATTCTCGACATCACCGTGCACGACACCGATACGCTGCGCTTCGTGCTCGGCGACGATCCGGTCGAGGCCGTCGCCTTCGGGCAATATGGCGGCATGGCGAAGGCCGGGCTGGAGGACGCGGCAATGGGCGTGCTGCGGTTCAAATCCGGGCTCATCGCGCAATTCCACGATGGTTTCACCACGCAATACGCGACGACCGGCTTTGAGGTACATGGATCGGAAGGCTCGCTGATCGGCCGCAACTGCATGACCCAGCAGCCGGTCGGCACGGTCACGCTGCGCAACGTCGATGGCGAGACCGAACTGTCGATCAACCACCGCAATCTCTACCAGAACACGCTCGCCGCCTTCGAGGACGCCATCGCCGGCAGGGGCAAGCCCCTTTGCAGTGGCGAGGATGGCATCTGGTCGCTGGCGACCGGCCTTGCCGTCATGCAGGCGGCGGCAAGCGGCAGCGCCGTTCGCATCGAACCTGGACTTTGAGACGAGACTGATGAGCAAGCATATCACTCCTGCGCAAGCCGCGTCCCTGATCCCCGACGGCGCGATCGTGTCGGTGTCGTCGTCGAGCGGGCTCGGTTGCCCCGACCTGATGCTGAAGGCGATCGGCGAACGCTTCGATGAAACCGGCCATCCGCGCGATCTGACGACGCTGCACCCGATCGCCGCCGGCGACATGAGCGGCATCAAGGGTGTCGACCACATCGCCAAAAAGGGCCTGTTGAAGAAGATCATCGGCGGCTCCTATCCCTCCGGACCTTCAACGGCCGAGCCGCCGCTGATCTGGCAGATGATCGGCAATGACGAGGTTGCGGCCTACAATATCCCATCCGGCGTGCTCTTCGACATGCATCGCGAGGCGGCGGCCAAGCGCCCGGGGGTCCTGACCAGAATCGGCCTCGACACTTTCGTCGATCCGTCGCGCCAGGGCTGCGCGATGAACGCCTCGGCCGCGGCCGAGCCGGTGGTGAAAAAGATCGAATTCGAAGGCGAGGACTGGCTCTATTTCAAGGCGATCGTGCCGCAGGTGGCGATCATCCGCGCGACGACGGCCGACGAGCGCGGCAATCTGACCTACGAGCACGAGGGTGCATATCTCGGCGGCCTCGACCAGGCGCTGGCCGCCCGCAACAATGGCGGCATCGTCATTGCGCAGGTCAAGCGCATCACCAAGTCCGGCTCGCTCAAACCCCATGACGTGCGCGTGCCCGGCATGCTGGTCGATTACATCGTCGTCGATCCGGACCAGAAGCAGACGACGCTGACGGATTACGACCCCGCCATTTCCGGCGAAATCTTCCGGCCGCTCGAAACGTTCCGCGTGCCGGAATTCAACATCCAGAAGGTCATCGCCCGCCGCGTGGCGCAGGAATTGCAGGGCGGAAGCTGCGTCAATCTCGGCTTCGGCATTTCAGCCAACGTGCCGCGTATCCTGCTCGAAGAAGGCCTGCATGGGTCGGTCACCTGGGTGATCGAGCAGGGCGCTGTCGGCGGCGTGCCGCTGCTCGATTTCGCCTTCGGCTGCGCCTCGAACGCGGACGCCTTCATGCCGTCGCCCTACCAGTTCACGTATTTTCAAGGGGCAGGCTTCGATGCCTCGCTGCTATCCTTCCTCGAAATCGGCAGGGACGGCTCGGTGAATGTTTCGAAACTCTCCTTCCGGCCTCACGTGACGGCGGGGGCGGGCGGTTTCGTCGATATCACGGCGCGGGCAAGGAAGATCGTCTTCTCGGGCATGTTCAATGCCGGCGCGAAGCTCTCGATGGCCGACAGCAAGCTGGTGATCGAGAAGGAAGGCAAGTTGAAGAAACTCGTCAATGAGGTCGAGCACGTCACTTTCTCCGGCCGCCGGGCCGTCAGCCAAGGTCAGGACATCACCTATGTCACCGAGCGCTGTGTGATGAAGCTGACGCCGGAAGGCATCATGCTTACCGAGATTGCACCCGGCGTCGACCTGCAGATGCATATCCTCGATCAGGCGGAGTTTCCGCTGATCGTATCCGACCGGCTCAAAGTGATGGACGAGGCCCTGTTCCACGAGGCGCCGATCGGCCTGACGCTGCCGCAAAAGCCGGTGCGGAAACTGGAAGGAGCGTCGGATGCCTGATGCCCGGATCAAAATCGCCGTCGACGATGCGGTCGCCGTCCTCACGGTGGCGCGGCCGGAAAAGCTGAATGCCTTCGACATCGACATGCTGAAGGCGCTCTCTGCCGCCTGCGATACGGTCGAGGCTGACGGCAGCGTGCGTGTCGTGATCCTGACCGGCGAGGGCAAGGCCTTTTCCGCCGGTGGCGACATCAAGGCCTGGGGGGCGATGAGCCCCAATGAATTCGGCCATCAATGGGTACGCTTCGGCCACCGGGTGTTCGAGCGGCTGGCGACGTTGCGCATGCCGGTGATCGCCGCGATGAACGGTCACGCGCTCGGCGGCGGGCTGGAACTGGCGGCGGCGGCCGACATCCGCATTGCGGAAGCGCAGATCAAGATCGGGCTACCGGAAACGGGGCTCGGCATGGTGCCGGGCTGGTCGGGCACGCAGCGTCTGGTCAAACGGTTTGGCGCGCAGGTGGTGCGCCGGATGGTGCTCGGCGGCGAGATGTTCACGGCAGAAGAGGCCGGCGCGCTCGGATTGGTCGATGCGGTGGCGGAGAGCGGCACGGTGCTGGCGGTCGCGAGGGACTACGCCGGCCGCATCGCCAAGCGCGGCCCGGCGGCACTGGAAATCTGCAAGCTGATGATTGCTTCGGCCAATAGCGAGGACAACGGCGCGGCCGTCGAGGCGCTGGGGTCGATGCTGGCCGCCAAGACCGGCGACATGAAGGAAGGCGTTGCGGCTTTTGCCGGCAAGCGCGCCGCGGAATTCAAGGGAGAATGGTAATGACGGTTGTGGTGAAGCCCAAGGCACTGGTCGACGCAAAGGTGCGCGACTTCCAGATGCTGATCGACGGCAAGTGGGGGGCTGCTGCCGAAGGCAGGACGCTGGAGCGCGTGGCGCCTGGTCACGGTGTCACCATCAGCCGTTATCCGGCCGCCACCAAGGCGGACGCCGAGCGGGCGATTGCCGCCGCGCGAAAGGCGTTCGACGATGGCCCATGGCCGCGCATGACCGCGTCGGAGCGCTCGCTGATCCTGCTCAGGGCCGCCGACATGATCGCGGCCCGTGCCGATGAACTCGCCTATCTCGACTGTATCGAATCCGGCAAGCCGATCAGCCAGGCCAAGGGCGAACTCGGCGGAGCCGCCGATATCTGGCGCTATGCGGCCGCCCTTGCCCGCGACCTGCATGGCGAGAGCTACAATACCCTGGGTGACGGCACGCTCGGCGTCGTGTTGCGCGAGGCGATCGGCGTCGTCTCGATCATCACGCCGTGGAATTTTCCGTTCCTGATCGTCAGCCAAAAACTGCCTTTTGCGCTTGCCGCCGGTTGCACCACCGTCGTAAAGCCATCCGAGCTCACATCGGGTTCCACTCTGGTCCTCGGTGAAATCCTCGAGGCCGCCGGCGTTCCGGCCGGTGTCGTCAATATCATCACCGGCACCGGTCCGGATGTCGGCGCGGTGATGACCAGCCACCCGGATGTCGACATGGTCTCCTTCACGGGCTCGACCGGCGTCGGCAAGCTGACGATGAGCAATGCGGCGCAGACCCTGAAGAAGGTCTCGCTGGAACTCGGCGGCAAGAACCCGCAGATCGTCTTTCCGGACGCCAATCTCGACGATTTCATCGATGCGGCGGTGTTCGGCGCCTATTTCAATGCCGGCGAATGCTGCAATGCAGGCTCGCGGCTGATCGTCCACCGCGATATCGCCGATGAGGTCGTTCGCCGCGTTGCGGAACTCTCGGCAAAGGTCAAGGTCGGCGATCCGCTCGATCCGTCGACGCAGGTCGGCGCCATCATCACGCCGCAGCATCTGGAAAAGATCGTCGGTTACGTTTCGGCAGCCGCCGGCAATGGGGCAACCGTGTCGCATGGAGGTGCTGCGCTCGATCTCGGCTCCGGCCAGTTCATGTCGCCAACCATTCTGTCAGCCGTGACGCCCGACATGGCGGTGGCGCGCGAGGAAGTGTTTGGGCCGGTTCTCTCCGTCCTTACCTTCGAGACGACCGACGAGGCGATCCGGATAGCCAACTCGATCGACTACGGCCTGTCGGCCGGCGTCTGGAGCCGCGATTTCGATACTTGCCTGACCATCGGTCGCAAGGTGAGGGCGGGAACGGTCTGGATGAACACCTTCATGGACGGCGCCAGCGAACTGCCATTCGGCGGCTATCGCCAGTCCGGCCTCGGGCGCGAACTCGGCCGCCATGCGGTGGAAGACTATACCGAAACCAAGACGCTCAACATGCACATCGGCGGCCGCACGGCCATGTGGATGCCGCGTCGTAATGGGCTTTTGAGCACTGCGAAACGAGAGGAGAAAGGAGGACGTGATGCATGATTTGAATTTTGGAGAGCGGAGCGTGGCTTCTTACTCCGCTGCAGATTTGATGGAGACCGGGGACGCTTACCCCCCTCTGTCACTTCGTGACATCTCCCCCTCAAGGGGGGAGATCAGTTCTTTTCCTTGCCTCGACAAAGGTTATGGTCAGGCTGGCGAGGACATCAGCGGCCAATCTCCCCCCTTGAGGGGGAGATGTCGGCCCCCGGGTCTTGCCTCCGGCAAGCCCGAGGACAGGCTCAGCCGACAGAGGGGGGTAAACTCCGGCAAGCGAAGGGCTGCGACATTTGACGCCTCAAACCGCCGGAAAGTTGATCTGCGGCTTGAGCAGCACCTGCATATCGGTCGTTTCGCCGCCGGCGATCCGCGCGAGAAGAATGCGCCCCATCTGCTCCCCGGTGTCCGTCAGGTCCTCATAGATGGTCTCGACCCTGGGCTGGATATTGACCAGCAGTTTCGACGTCTGCTTGGCGACGATGTCGTATTCGACGCCGAGCGTCAGGCCATGGTCGCTCATGCCGGTGATGGTCGCGAGCGCGGAGACCTCGCCGCCGCAGGCAAATCCGTCGGGGGCATCGGGCTGGCCTGCCCGGCGGCTGATGTAGTCGCGGATCTGGTCGACGGGACAGTCGAGGTCGATTTCCGTGGGGATCTCGTAGGTGACGCCCGCCTCTCGAACGGCGGTCATGAAGCCGTGCAGCAGGTGCTGCGAAAAGGTCATGCGCTTCGGCGGCAGGATGATCATCGGCTTGCGGCGGCCCCGGGCGATCAGCCGTCTGGTGGCCTCGTAGGCGAACGAGAAATTGTCGTAATCGACGTAAGGATGAGGCGTGGTGAACTCGGTTCGCCCATGCGTGACGAAGGGAAAGCCGTTTTCGAGAAGAAGGCGCACGCGCGGGTCGAAGGGCTCGGTGCGGGAGAAGATCAGCCCGTCTGCCATGCCGTTGCGGACGATGTGCCTGATCGCGTCGACATTGCTGTCATTGATGAAATTCGGCGTCACGATCAGGTGGTAGGGCGTGTTCTTGAGCGCTTTGGCAAGGCCGAGCATCAGCGACGTGCCGTAGCCGAGGATTTCCTCGTGCGGATCGAGAAGCACGCTGATGACGTTGGTTCGGCCGGTTTTCAGTCGCTGGGCGGCACGATCCGGCAGGTAGCCGATTTCGGCCGCAACCTGGTGAACACGCTTGCGGGTATCGAGCGAAATCTGCGGCGCATTGCTCAGCGCACGCGAAACCGTGGTCACGGCAAAGCCGGTGATGTCGGCAATCGTGCGCAGGGTCGGCTTGCCGCCTTTCAGCACGCTTTCCGAGCGGGCGGATTTTGGAGTGTCGGGCAATGAAATACTCACGCGAGGCGAACACACAAGACCGCCTTTGTAACGCTGCGCGAACGGATGCGCAATGTGTTTTATGCAAACGTTTTAAACCGCATTTTTCGGAGGCATTTGCTGCGGTGCGGAATCGGTAAAAGGGACTATAATCATCCAAATTCAGTATGTTAAAGCTATTGATATGGAGATTGTGAGCAACCCTTGACTTGAGGTAACTTATAACGTTTTAAATGTGCCGGCGGCGGAGGCCGCGACCAATTGCTTCCCGTTTCGAGACGGGACGGCATTCAACGGCGGGGGAGGAGTTTTCCCGCTCTACGACTTGCAAACGGGAGGAATACGATGCGCAAGTTTTTGACGACGACGGCAGTGGCAGCGATCATGATGGGCAGCATGGCGGGCATCAGCGCCGTTCATGCGGCCGACAGCGTCGAGGTTCTGCATTGGTGGACATCGGGCGGCGAAGCGGCAGCGCTCGACGTCCTGAAGAAGGATCTGGAAAGCAAGGGCATCTCATGGACCGACATGCCGGTTGCCGGCGGCGGCGGCACGGAAGCCATGACGGTGCTGCGCGCCCGCGTCACCTCGGGCAATGCCCCGACGGCGGTTCAGATGCTCGGTTTCGACATTCTCGACTGGGCCAAGGAAGGCGCACTCGGCAATCTCGACGAGATCGCCGCCAAGGAAGGCTGGGACAAGGTTATCCCCACCGCGCTGCAGCAGTTCTCCAAATATGACGGACACTGGATCGCCGCTCCGGTCAATGTCCACTCCACCAACTGGGTGTGGATCAACAAGGCAGCGCTGGACAAGGCAGGCGGCAAGGAGCCCCAGAACTGGGACGAGCTGATCGCTCTGCTTGACAACTTCAAGGCTCAGGGCATCACCCCGGTGGCGCATGGCGGTCAGCCGTGGCAGGACGCTACGATCTTCGACGCCGTCGTGCTCTCGCTCGGTACCGATTTCTACAAGCAGGCCTTCATCGATCTCGATCCGGCAGCCCTCGGCGGCGACAAGATGAAGGAAGCCTTCGACCGCATGACCAAGCTTCGTTCCTATGTGGACGACAACTTCTCCGGCCGTGACTGGAATCTTGCTTCCGCCATGGTCATCGAAGGCAAGGCCGGTCTGCAGTTCATGGGCGACTGGGCAAAGGGTGAATTCGTCAAGGCCAAGAAGGTGCCAGGCACCGACTTCATCTGCATGCGCTTCCCGGGCACTCAAGGGGCCGTGACCTTCAACTCCGACCAGTTCGCGATGTTCAAGGTTTCCGAAGACAAGGTGCCGGCCCAGTTGCAGATGGCCTCGGCGATCGAAAGCCCGACTTTCCAGTCGGCCTTCAACGTGGTCAAGGGCTCCGTTCCCGCGCGCACCGATGTTCCGGACACGGATTTCGACGCCTGCGGCAAGAAGGGGATCAAGGACCTGGCCGAAGCCAATGCAAGCGGTAAGCTGTTCGGTTCCATGGCCCATGGCCATGCCAATCCGGCCTCGGTGAAGAACGCGATCTATGACGTCGTCACGCGCCAGTTCAACGGTGAACTGTCGTCGGAAGATGCCGTCAAGGAACTGGCCTCCGCCGTCGAAGCCGCCAAGTAAGGCCTGAGGGGTTGCCCCTCATCCCGCTGCCGCGACCTTCTCCCCGCATGCGGGGAGAAGGGACAAGCAGAGAGCTCGGCGTGCCTCTGACCTCGAGCCTGTCTCCTCGCCCTCATGTGGAGAGGGAGGAAGGCGCTTCGGCTTCTCCCCGCGTGCGGGGAGAAGGTGCCGGCAGGCGGACGAGGGGCAGGCTCGCCCAAACAAACGATACGGTGGTAACAAACATGGATAGCCGCAGCCGGTTGCAGGATATTGTGCCAAAGTTGGTACTTGCTCCAAGCTTCCTCATCGTCCTGATTTTTGTCTATGGCTTCATCGCCTATACCGGCTTCCTGTCGATGACGGACAGCAAGATGCTGCCGTCCTACAACTTCGTGGGTCTCAGCAACTATTCCAAGCTCTGGGCCCTGCCGCACTGGTGGCGGGCGATCTCCAATCTGGCGATCTTCGCGACGCTCTATATCGGCATCTGCTCGGTGCTCGGGCTTGGTCTTGCGATCCTGCTCGACCAGAAGATCCGCGCCGAGGGTCTGCTGCGGCCAATCTATCTCTATCCGATGGCACTGTCCTTCATCGTCACCGGCACCGCCTGGAAATGGTTCCTCGACCCCGGCATCGGGCTGGAAAACACCATGCATCTCTGGGGCTGGGAGAGCTTCACCTTCAACTGGATCAAGGACCGCAACTACGCGATCTATTGCGTGGTGATCGCTGCCGTCTGGCAATCCTCGGGCTTCATCATGGCGATGTTCCTTGCCGGGCTGCGCGGCGTCGACAACGAGATCATCAAGGCGGCGCAGATCGATGGCGCCTCGACGACGACCATCTACCGGCGGATCATCATCCCGCTGATGCGCCCGGTCTTCCTGTCGGCCTTCGTCGTGCTCGCCCATCTTGCCATCAAGGCCTATGACCTGATCATCGCCTTGACCGGTGGCGGCCCTGGGCAGGCAACCGAACTGCCGGCAACCTTCATGTATTCCTACACCTTCACCCGAAACCAGATGGGCATCGGCGCTTCCTCGGCGATCATCATGCTGGTGATGATCTTCTCGATCATCATTCCCTACCTCTATTCCGAAATCAAAGGGGAGAAGCGCCGATGAGCGTCCAGAGCCCTGACAACGCCATTTCCAGCGGCCGCCTGACGCGCGCGATCATCTATTCGGTGCTGATCCTGTTTGCGCTCTATTCGCTGCTGCCGCTCTACGTGATGGTCGTCAATTCCTTCAAGCCCCTCGACGAAATCCGTCAGGGCGGCATGCTTGGCCTGCCGCAGACCTGGACGATCGAGCCCTGGCTTTCCGCCTGGTCGACCGCGCAGATCGGCGTGCAGCCGACGGGACTTCGCCCGTTTTTCATCAATTCCATCCTGATGGTCATTCCGGCCGTGGCGATCTCGACCATCGTCGGCGCGCTGAACGGCTACGTGCTGACCAAGTGGCGCTTTCCCGGTTCCGGCATCTTCTTCGGCATGCTGCTTCTGTCCTGCTTCATCCCGTTCCAGATCGTGCTTATCCCGATGGCGCGCATCCTCGGCATCTTCGGACTGGCGGGGTCGGTGCCGGGCCTGATTTTCGTGCATGTCATCTACGGCCTCGGCTTCACGACGCTCTATTTCCGCAACTACTACGAGGCTTTCCCGACCGAACTGGTTCGGGCGGCGCAGATCGACGGTGCGAGCTTCTTCCAGATTTTCCGACGCATCCTTCTGCCATCGTCAGGTCCGATCATCGTCGTCTCGGTCATCTGGCAGTTCACCAACATCTGGAACGACTTCCTGTTCGGCGCGTCCTTCTCCGGCGCCAATTCGACGCCGATGACGGTCGCGCTCAACAACCTGGTTTCCTCCTCCACGGGGGTCAAGGAATACAACGTCCACTTCGCAGGCGCGATCCTCGCCGCCCTGCCAACGCTTGTCGTCTACATCGTCTCCGGCCGCTACTTCGTCCGCGGCCTGATGTCTGGCGCCGTGAAGGGTTAAGACCATGTCGTTTCTGAAAATCACCGATCTGCGCAAGTCCTACGGCTCGCTGGAAATCCTCAAGAACATCAATCTCGAGATCGAGGAGGGCGGCTTCCTGGTGCTGGTCGGCCCCTCCGGCTGCGGAAAATCGACGCTGCTCAATACCATCGCGGGCCTGGAGCCGATTACGTCCGGCGACATTGCCATCAACGGCCGCTCGGTGGCGGGGCTGCATCCCTCCAAGCGTGATATTGCCATGGTGTTCCAGTCCTACGCGCTTTATCCGAACATGACGGTGGCCGGAAATATCGCCTTCGGCATGGAAATCCGCGGGGTGCCGAAGGAGGAGCGCGAGAAGGCGATCAAGCAGGTCGCCGATATGCTGCAGATCGGCCACCTGCTCGAGCGCAAGCCGAGCCAGCTCTCCGGCGGCCAGCGCCAGCGCGTCGCTATGGGCCGGGCGCTAGTGCGCAATCCGCAGGTCTTCCTGTTCGACGAGCCGCTGTCCAACCTCGATGCCAAGCTGCGCGTCGACATGCGCACCGAGATCAAGCGCCTGCACCAGCGCATGAAGACGACGATCGTCTACGTGACGCACGACCAGATCGAGGCGATGACGCTGGCGACCAAGATCGCCGTCCTGAAGGATGGCGTGCTGCAGCAGTTCGGAACCCCGGCCGAGATCTACAACAATCCGGCCAACCTGTTCGTCGCGGATTTCATGGGCTCGCCGGCGATGAACCTCCTGAGCGCGACCGTCGAAGGGGGCGGCAACGATCTTCGGGTCTCGCTGGCACGCCCGGATGCGGAGCCAATGCATCTGCCGGTGGCGCAGGTGAATGGCCTGTCCGCCTATGCCGGCAAGCAGATCGTCTTCGGCATCCGCCCAGAAGCCTTGACCGATCCGGACGGCGCCGATCGCAATGCCCGCTCGCTGGTCGAAGGGGAGTGCCTGATCGAAGTGGTCGAACCGGCCGGCTCCGATACGTTCGCCGTGACCAAGCTCGGTGGCAAGGAAGTGGTCGCACGCCTGCGCGCCGACGCGCGTATCGCGCCCGGACAACACACAAGGCTTGCCTTCAACCTGGACAAGGCGGTGTACTTCGATCCGCAAAGCCAGCAGCGCATCGGCTGAGTCTCGCCATGGTGAAGCAGCCCGATATCGTCATCATCGGCTCCGGCATCGGCGGGGCGACGATCGCCTCTGCCCTTGCGGGTTCCGGCGCCGACATCCTGATCGTGGAGGCCGGCAGTCATATAGAGGACCGGCCGGAAAACCGCGACCCGCGAGCGATCTTCCAGCGCGGCCATTTTCGGCCAAAGGAGCTCTGGTACGAAACCGACGGGACGAGCTTCAATCCGGGCAACTATTACAACGTCGGTGGCAATTCCAAATTCTTCGGTGCCGTGCTGGTGCGCTATCGCCGCGAGGATTTTGCCGAGATGCAGCATCTGGAGGGCGTCTCGCCCGCCTGGCCGTTCCCATATGAAGAGTTGGAGCCCTGGTACAGCCGGGCCGAAAAGCTCTATCAGGTGCGCGGCACGCTCGGCGAGGACCCGACGGAGCCGCCGCATTCGCAAGGCTACGCCTTTGCGCCGGTGCCGGACGAACCCCCGATTGCCGCAGTGCGCGAAAAGCTCAAGCGCAACGGCCTGCATCCCTATTCGCTGCCGCTTGGTGTCGATATCGACAAGTGGCTCGCCAAGGCGAAGACACCCTGGGACGCGCACCCCAACAGCTTCGACGGCAAGATGGATGCGGAGACCGCGGCGCTGGCGGTCGCGTTGCAGCATCGGAATGTCCGGTTGCAGACCGGGTCGCGGGTGACGCGGCTGGAAACGGCGCCGGATGGCAAGCGGATCGAGACCGTTCGCTATATCAAGGACGGCGTCGAACATACCGTCTCGCCGAAGCTGGTCATCCTGTCGGCAGGTGCGGTGCAGTCGGCGGCGCTGTTGCTGCGCTCGGCCAATGCCGCTCATCCGAAGGGGCTTGCCAACAGTTCGGACCAGGTCGGCCGCAACTTCATGAACCACAATTCGAGCGCAGTGATAGCGGTTTCGCCGTTCTTTCGGAACAGGTCGATCTACCAGAAGACCTTCGGCTTCAATGATTTCTACCTTTCGGATGGTGAGGGCGGCCCGCCGCTCGGCAATGTGCAGCTTCTCGGTCGCATCTCCGGTCCCATCCTGAAGGCGAACATGCCCTCCGTGCCGGAATGGCTGCTCGGTCAGATATCGGCGCACGCTATCGACTTCTACGCCATGAGCGAGGATATCCCGCATTCGGAAAGCCGGATCATGGTGGATGGCGAGCGTATCGTGCTGCAATGGGTGCGCACCAACTGGCCGGCGCATCTGATGCTGGTGAAGAAGCTGAAGCAGGCGCTGAAGGCGGCGGGATTCCCGATCGTCCTATCGCGCCCCTTCGACAAGCGCACGCCGTCGCATCAATGCGGTACGGTGCGGATCGGCAACGATCCGGCGTCTGCGCCGCTCGATGTCTATTGCCGCGCCTTCGACCACCGCAACCTGTTCGTCGTCGACGCGTCGTTCCTGCCGACATCGGCAGCGGTCAATCCGGCCCTGACGGTCGCGGCGCAAGCCCTGCGCGTCGCTGACCACATTGTTGCAAAGGATCTGGCGGCATGACGAAGCGTCCCGTTGCCATCGTCACCGGCGGACGCCGCGGCATCGGCCTCGGTATCGCCAAAGCGCTAGCCAAAGGCGGTTTCGACATCGCCATCACGGGCATCGGTGACGCCGATCAGATCGGCACCGTGCTCGACGACCTTCTGGCGCTCGGCGCCAAGGCAATTTTCCTGCAGGCCGACCTTTCCGATCTCCTGAGCCATCAGGCGACGGTCGATGCCGTTCAGGCGCAACTGGGACCTATCGCCTGCCTCGTCAACAATGCCGGCATGGCATCGGTGGTGCGCGGCGATTTTCTTAATCTGGCGCCGGAGAATTTCGACGCGATCGTCGCCACCAATCTGCGCGGCACGGTGTTCTTCACCCAGGCCGTGGTGAAGGCGATGCTGGCCGCCGGTTCCGAGGCGAGACGCTCGGTGATCAACATTACCTCCGTTTCGGCGACGATGAGTTCGCCCGAGCGGCTGGACTACTGCGTGACGAAGGCCGGGCTCGCCGCCTTTTCGCAAGGGTTGGCGCTGCGTCTTGCAGAAACCGGCATCGCCGTTTTCGAGGTGCGGCCGGGTATCATCCGCTCTGCCATGACCGCCGGCGTTTCCGCGAAATATGACGCCCTGATCAATGACGGTCTGGTGCCGATGAAGCGCTGGGGCGAGCCGGAGGATATCGGCACGATCGTTGCGGCATTGGCGAGCGGCGGTTTCGGCTTTGCGACGGGATCGGTGATCAATGCCGATGGCGGGCTGTCGATCGGAAGGTTGTGAGGGTGCGGCGGCGATTGCCCCTCACCCTAGCCCTCTCCCCGAAAACGGGGAGAGGGAACGACTGAGTTTGCCGCACTCTCCTTCGCCCCGCTTGCGGGGAGAAGGTGCCCGAAGGGCGGATGAGGGGTTTTGGCTCGGCATGACGTGAATTTGAGGAAGACACATGACTTACGATTACATCATCACCGGCGGCGGTCCGGCCGGTTGCGTCCTTGCCAACCGGCTGACGGAGGACGCCGACGTCACGGTGCTCCTGCTCGAAGCGGGCGGTAGCGACTGGAACCCGCTATTTCATATGCCGGCCGGTTTCGCCAAGATGACCAAGGGCGTGGCAAGCTGGGGCTGGCAAACCGTGCCGCAGAAGCACATGAAGGGCCGCGTGCTGCGCTATACGCAGGCCAGGGTCATCGGCGGCGGCTCCTCGATCAATGCGCAGCTTTATACGCGCGGCAATGCGCTCGACTATGATCTTTGGGCGAGCGAGGACGGCTGCACCGGCTGGGACTACCGTAGCGTTCTGCCCTACTACAAACGCGCCGAAGACAACCAGCGTTTCGCCGACGACTACCACTCCTATGGCGGGCCGCTCGGGGTTTCCATGCCCGTCTCCGGCCTGCCGATCTGCGATGCCTATATCCGTGCCGGCCAGGAGCTCGGCATTCCCTACAATCATGATTTCAATGGCAGGCAACAGGCCGGCGTCGGTTTCTACCAGCTCACCCAGCGCAATCGCCGCCGCTCCTCCGCCTCGCTCGCCTATCTCTCGCCGATCAGGAACCGCAAGAACCTGACGGTCAGGCTCGGCGCGCGGGTGAGCCGGATCGTGCTCGAAGGCAGACGCGCCGTCGGCGTCGAGATCGCCACGTCGCGCGGCGCCGAGATTGTCCGGGCCGAGCGCGAGGTGCTGGTTTCCTCCGGCGCCATCGGCTCGCCGAAGCTCCTGCAACAGTCCGGCATCGGGCCTGCCGATCATCTGCGCTCGGTCGGTATCGAGGTGAAACACGATCTGCCGGGGGTCGGCTCCAACCTGCAGGATCATCTGGATCTCTTCGTCATTTCCGAATGCACCGGCGACCACACCTATGACGGCGTCGCCAAATTGCACCGCACGCTCTGGGCGGGCCTGCAATATGTGCTGTTCCGCACCGGCCCGGTCGCCTCCTCGCTCTTCGAGACCGGCGGCTTCTGGTATGCCGATCCGAATGCCCGCTCGCCCGATATCCAATTCCACCTCGGTCTCGGCTCCGGCATCGAGGCGGGCGTCGAGAAGCTGAAGAATGCCGGCGTCACGCTGAACTCCGCCTATCTCCATCCGCGCTCGCGCGGCACCGTGCGGCTATCCTCTTCCGACCCGGCGGCGGCTCCGTTGATCGATCCGAACTATTGGGAAGATCCGCATGACCGGAAGATGTCGATCGAGGGATTGAAGATCGCACGCGAAATCCTCCAGCAGGCGGCGCTGAAGCCGTTTGTCATGGCCGAGCGTTTGCCGGGACCCAAGGTGATGACGGACGAGGAATTGTTCGACTATGGCTGCGCCAACGCCAAGACCGACCATCATCCGGTCGGCACCTGCAAGATGGGCACCGGTGCGGACGCCGTCGTCGACCTGGAGCTGAAAGTCCATGGCCTTGAAGGCTTGCGTGTCTGCGACAGTTCCGTCATGCCGCGCGTGCCCTCTTGCAATACCAACGGCCCGACGATCATGATGGGCGAAAAGGGATCCGACATCATCCGCAACCGCCAGCCGCTGCCGGCGGCGATTTTCAGCTACGAACGCAACGACCTCAGACCGCGGGCACGCGCCGAGATCCGATAGGAGCTACCATGATCCGCCATTGTGTCTTCATCCGCTTCAAGACGAGCGTACCGGATGCCGAGAGGGTATCGATTCTCGCCGACATAGCGGCGTTGAAGCCGCTTGTTCCTGGATATCTCGCCATCGACATCGGTCCCAATGTCAGCCCGGAGGGTCTCGGAAAAGGCTACAATAGCGGCTTCATCATCGATTTCGCCGATGCGACTGCGCGCGACACCTATCTTTCCCATCCCGAGCATGAGAAGGCGGGAGCCCGCATCGTTGCTGCGACGGAAGGCGGCGTTGATGGCGTTTTCGTCTACGACTTCGAAATCGCGAGATAATCCTGAATGATGCTAGAACCACGTCCCTTGCTGGCGAGCCTGTTCGAGGCTGCCGTCGAAGCGGCCGATCCGCTTGCGGCCATCCGCGCCCATTTGCCTGCGCGGCCCAAAGGTCGGACCATCGTCGTTGGCGCTGGCAAGGCGGCAAGCCAGATGGCGGCGGCATTCGAAAGCCTGTGGGACGGCCCGCTCGAGGGTGCTGTTGTGGCCCGGCACGGGCCGATCGCTGCCTGCGAGCGTATCCGCATCCTGCAATCGGCGCATCCGGTACCGGACGAGGCCGGGCTTGCCGGCTCGGCCGAATTGCTGCGGCTGGTTGAGGGGCTGACGCCGGATGACCTCGTCGTGGCGCTGATTTCCGGTGGCGGCTCGTCGTTGCTGCCGGCGCCGCCCGCCGGCTTGTCGCTTCAGGACGAAATTGCCGTCAATCGCGCTCTCCTCGCTTCCGGCGCGCCGATTTCGGCGATGAACGTCGTGCGCAAGCATGTCTCGCGCATCAAGGGCGGTCGTCTGGCCGTTGCTGCGGCACCCGCCAAGGTCGTCAGCCTGATCGTCTCCGACGTGCCCGGCGACAATCCGGCCTTTGTCGCATCCGGCCCGACGATCCCGGATCTGTCGACACCGGCGGATGCTCTTGCGATCGTCGGGCGCTACCGCATGGAATTGCCCGAGGCTGTGATGCAGCACCTGAATTCATCAAAAGCCGCAGCGCCTCGGCCGGACGACGCGGCCTTTGCCGGTCACCAGCGTCATATCATCGCTTCGGCCAGTGTTTCGCTGGAAGCGGCTGCTGCCAAGGCCCGGCAGCAGGGCATCGAGGCGGTGATCCTTTCAGACGCCATCGAAGGAGAGGCCGCCGATATCGGCCGCATGCATGCCGCGATCGCGCGCGAAACGGTTTTGCGCAACCGGCCGTTCCAGAAACCTGTCGCCATCCTGTCCGGCGGCGAAACGACGGTGACCATTTCCGGCAACACCTATGGCAAGGGCGGACGCAACAGCGAGTTTCTGTTGTCCTTCGCGCTCGACATCGAGGATGTTGACGGCATCCATGCCCTGGCGGCCGATACCGACGGCATCGATGGCTCGGAGGACAATGCAGGGGCTTTCGCCGATGCGGGGACGGTGACGCGGGTGCGTGCGGCCGGTGGCGATCCGCGCGACTGTCTTGCCCGGCACGATGCGTGGAGCGCCTTTCATGCTAGCGGCGACCTGTTCGTTCCCGGTCCGACAGGAACGAACGTCAACGACTTCAGGGCGATGCTGGTCATTTAAATCTGCTTATAAATCAAAAATTTAAGGTCGGATGTCGCGATTTAGCCGCGCACACCTTCGGGCATCCCTTGCGAACCTTTTCGCTTGCACATCGGCGCCGGCATCCCTCGGTAGGTTGTCAGCGTTTGGCGATCGGCTTAGTATTTGCGGTAATTGTCTGCCTCGCGGCGACGCCCGCACGGCGCCCGGTTGGCGGTAAAGGCACCTCATCCTCAAGGCTCGATCCTCAAGACGCCGGGATGGGTGATGAAGACATGCGTGCGAGTTGCGTTCTGTAGCGGAAGCTCTCTTGGGTTCTCATTTTCCAAGCCTGAAACCGGAACAATGATGCGGGAATCCGTTCCCGCCGATGGTGGGAGGTAGCCTATGTTCATACGGTTCGGATACGAGATCGGCATCAGCTGCGAGCAGCCGACGCCGATGATGACCTATCTTTCCGTCGATCGTGCCAGGCGGTCCGACATCATCAGCGAGCGGGGACCGGTTGCCGAGCCGCCCGTGAAAATCGGCGAGGTCGTCGATCCGCACGGCAATGTCTGCATGCGCATGGTCGTGCCCGCCGGCGGGTTGAAGTTGAGCTACGATGCCGTTGTCAGCGACAGCGGCCGCCACGATCGCGTCAATCTCGAGGCGAAGGCCGTACCGGTCGAAAGGCTGCCTTCCGCCTGCCTGCCCTATCTCTCTGCCAGCCGTTATTGCGAAACCGACCGTTTTGGCGCGCTGGCCTGGCGGTTGTTCGGGGATATCGAACCGGGTTGGCAACGTGTGAAGGCGATCTGCGACTATGTGCATGACCGACTGATCTTCAGCTACGGCTATGCACCACACTTGCGCACGGCGATGGAAGCGCATGAGGAGCGGGCAGGAGTCTGTCGGGACTACGCCCATCTCGCCGTCACCCTTTGCCGCTGCATGAACATGCCGGCCCGCTACGTCAACGGCTATATGGGTGATATCGGTGTTGCCGGTGATCCCGCGCCGATGGATTTCAATGCCTGGTTCGAAGTCTATCTTCAGGACCGATGGTACACGTTCGATGCCCGCCACAATATTCCGCGCATGGGCCGTATTCCGGTCGCACGCGGCCGTGACGCCGCCGACATTCCGCTGATCCAGACCTTCGGCAAGCATGAGCTGACGACCTTCAAGGTATGGACCTACATGGAAGAGACCGGTGCGATGACGAAGCCGCACAGCCAGCCCGATGTTTCGTTGCTCAGTCCCTGGTTCAGCGAGCAATGGTCCAGGCACGTGAGAGAAAGAGAACAAGGCCGGGAACATTAAGACGCCTGCGGCGTTTCTTCCTCTGGCCGATCGCGCCCGAGAACGGTTTTTCCCCCTCCGGCGACAAATAAAGAAAATAATATCTATAAAGTCGGTGGAAAATATCGGAGAAAGCCGGTGTGACGGCATGGTCGGCAGAATATCTGCAACGGCTCGAAGTGGAGGACAGGATGCAAGGTTCGAAACCGGTGATGCAGAATCGCCCAACCGCCTTCGGCAACCCGGGAACACAGTTTTCCTGGAACATGGCCGCCCAGGCGGCAGCATTCGCTGCGGCTTTCCTTTTTGTCTCCGCGCTCGTTCTTGGGGCGATCTGATCTTTTTTGCGGCGGAATTCGCCGCCCTCGATCGAAGCCCCTGAATCGACGCCGGTTCAGGGGCTTTCGTTTTTCAGGGCGTCTGCGCATCACAAGCAGGTTGCGAGCTGTTTCCTGAAGCGGTGGCCGAAGGCAAGATCGTGCCACTTGCGGTCAATCGCGCCAATGTCGTAGCCTTGCTCGGGGAGGCGGCTGGACGTGAGCATGGAACGCATCGATCCCGACAGATGGTATGCCGTCAAGCGTCTCGATGACGGAGTAACCGCCATCTGCGAGCCGTTCATCCGCGAGTTCTACCGGTGCAATATCTGGCATGTGCGCGGCCGTGATTGCGACATGCTGGTCGATAGCGGCATGGGCGTGGTTTCCCTGCGTCAGTGGGTGCCGCTCGTGAGCGAACGTGATCTCGTTGCCGTCGCCAGCCACACGCATTTCGACCATATCGGCTGCCATCACGAATTCGCATGCCGCGCGGTGCATTCCGCCGAGGCCGATCTGCTCGCCAACCCGACCCGCGCAAACACGCTCGCCGATCCCTACGTCACCGACGAGATTTTCGATGCATTGCCGCCGGAACCCTATTGTTCGACCTGCTACGCCGTAAAAAAGGCGCCTGCGACGCGCATTCTCGATGACGGCGACATCATCGATCTGGGAGACCGGGTCTTCGAGGTCATTCATACGCCCGGCCATTCGCCGGGTGGCATTGCGCTCTATGAGAAGGCTACCGAAATCCTGTTCTCCGGCGACATCCTCTACGATGGCCCGCTGGTCGAGGACATCTATCACTCAAATGCCGCTGACTATCTCACATCCATGGAGCGGCTGTTGAAGATCCCCGTGCGCATCGTGCACGGCGGTCATTTTCCAAGCTTTTGCGGCGCACGTTACCGCCAATTGATCACCGATTGGCTGCATGAAAAACAGAACACGATCGGACGGGAGGGAGCGACACATGCTCGACAAACGCAAGTTCTACATCAACGGCGAATGGGTAGACCCGATCACGCCGAATGATCTCAAGGTGCTCAATCCGGCAACGGAAAAGCCGGTCGCCGTGATCTCTATGGGCGCGGCGGCCGATATCGACCGCGCCGTTGCGGCTGCCAGGAAGGCCTTCGTCAGCTATAGCCGCACCAGCGTCCAACAACGACTGGCGCTTCTGGAAAAGCTGCTTTCTATCTACAAGCGCCGCTACGACGAAATGGCGCAGACCATCACCATGGAACTGGGTGCTCCGGCGACGATGAGCCGCGAGCAGCAGGCCGATGTGGGCGTCGGTCATCTTCAGGGCTTCATCGATGCCCTGAAGCGCCTGCATATGCGCAAGGTGCTGGCGAATGGCGATGTGTTGTTGCGCGAGCCGATCGGTGTCTGCGGCCTGATCACGCCGTGGAACTGGCCGATCAACCAGATCGCGCTGAAGGTCGTCCCGGCGCTCGCCACGGGCTCGACCTGCGTCCTGAAACCGAGTGAATTCACGCCGCTGAATGCGCTCCTTTACGCTGAAATGGTGCACGAGGCCGGCTTCCCGGCCGGTGTATTCAACCTCGTCAACGGCGATGGGCCGAATGTGGGTGCGGCCCTTTCCCGGCACAAGGACGTTGACATGATGTCGTTCACCGGCTCGACCCGCGCGGGCATCGCCGTCAGCAAGGATGCGGCCGATACCGTCAAGCGCGTCACGCTGGAGCTCGGCGGCAAGTCGCCGAACATCGTCTTCGAAGATGCCGACCTGGAAGAACGCGTTACTGCCAGCGTCCTGGAATGCTTCAACAATTCCGGCCAGTCCTGCGACGCGCCGACGCGGCTTCTGGCGCAGAAATCCGTCTACGACAAGGTCGTCGAGATCGCCACTCGGGTCGGCAAACAGGTCAAGGTCGGCAATCCGACGGAAGAGGGCAGCCATATCGGCCCATTGGTCAGCGATATCCAGTTCAGCCGGGTACAGGCGTTGATCGAGGCGGGCATTTCCGAAGGCGCCCGGCTTCTGGTAGGCGGCGCCGGCAAGCCGCAGGGGTTCAAGCAAGGCTATTTCGTCAAGCCGACGATCTTTGCCGACGTCAACAACAGGATGCGGATCGCCCGCGAAGAGGTGTTCGGCCCGGTGCTTGCCATCATGCCGTTCGAAACGGAAGAAGAGGCGATCGAAATCGCCAACGACACGAGCTATGGTCTTGCCGCCTATGTCCAGACCGGCGATGCCAAACGTGCCGAGCGCGTTGCCGCGCGGCTTCGCGCCGGCATGGTCCACATCAATGGCGGCCCGCATCGCTACGGCAGTCCCTTCGGCGGCTACAAGCAGTCGGGCAACGGCCGCGAAGGCGGCGTGTTCGGCCTTGAGGATTTCCTCGAGGTGAAGACGGTGCACTGGCCCGATGCGGGGTGAGGCCCGTGTGTGGAAACATATGCCTCGCGGCCTTGCGGCTGCGGGGCTCGCTTCACCAATTCTCATGCATCCATAAGGAGAAGTCGTTGTTTCCGGCGGCGAGTTTCTGCTAGCTCCGATGCGTTATCGCGTGGCGGCGCCGTGCCGCGCAGATTCTGTGGACAACTCTCGTGTCAGACACTGCCGTTGGTTCTTCCGCGTCTGCGTCCGCAAGCCGCCTTGCTCTGATTGCACTGCTGGTTGGTGGTGTGGCGATCAGCGGGTCGCCGATCTTCGTGCGGCTGTCGGAGGTCGGCCCCATGGCGACGGCGTTCTGGCGGGTGGCGCTGGCGCTGTTGCCGCTTCTGATCTGGGCCAAGGCAAGGGAAAAGACGGTTTCGGATTCCCGGCCGGCCGGGTTGGCCGACTACGGCCTGCTCGTCCTGCCGGGCGTCTTCCTTGCGGCCGATCTCGCCGCCTGGCACCTGTCCCTGCATATGACATCGGTCGCCAATGCGACGCTGCTTGCCAATATGGCGCCGATCTTCGTGACGCTCGGCTCGTGGGCGCTGTTTCGCGCCCGTGTCAGCGGCGTGTTCCTCGCCGGCCTGACGACGACGCTGGCCGGCGTCGTGGTGCTCAAGGGCGGGCCTGCGGCACTCGGCGACGGGCATCTGGCCGGCGACGCGATGGCAGTCGTAGCTGCCGTCTTCTATGCAGGCTATATGCTTTCGATCGGCCGCCTGCGCAGCCGCTTTTCCACCAGCCGGATCATGATCTGGAGCACCGCTTCGGCAGCGGTGTGCCTGTTGCCATTGGCACTCCTCCTCGAAGACAGCTTCATCCCAATGGCGCCGTTCGGCTGGGCCATTCTGATCGGCCTTGCGCTTGTCAGCCACGCCGGCGGGCAGGCGCTGATCATCTATGCGCTCGCCTTCCTGGCACCGGCCTTTTCGTCTCTGACGCTATTGCTGCAGCCCGTCGTGGCGGCAGTCCTCGCGTGGGTTCTGCTCAGCGAGCCCCTTGGCCTGATGCAGGCGGTCGGCGGCGCCGTCGTGCTTGCCGGCATCATGGTTGCCCGCCGGGGCTGATCAGATTCCAGGCAGATGGAAGGTCGACAGCCGTTCTTCCAGTTTAAGGATCGTCGGCACGTCGGCATTGGCGAAGGCAAAGCGCAGGTAGCCTTCCTGGCCCTCCCCGAAATAGTCGCCCGGCAGGCAGACGACGCCGGCAATCTTTGCCAGCTTCTCCGCCACGAATTCGGAGTTGATATCTGGATAGGGGTGGCGGATATAGGCAAAGTAGGCGCCGATCGCCTGGAGTTTCCAGCCTGTCAGCTTGCCCATCACCTGTTTCAGCGCTTCGGCCCGCCTGCCAATTTCCGCGCGATTGCTCGCGCGCCAGTCGTCCAGCGCCGGAAGCGCCCTGGCGACGGCCGCTTGCGCCGACCGTGGCGCGCAAATTTGCAGGTTGTCCATGACCTTCGCGACCTGCCGTACGACGGCAAGGCCTGCGGTGATCGCGCCGAGGCGGTGACCGGGAATGCAGAAGGATTTGGAGAAACTGTAGAGGCAGATCAGGCCGTCCTGCCACCCCTCGAGCGTCAGAAGATCGTGCGGCGGCCCGCTGCCTTCGCCCAGAAAGTCGCGATAGGTTTCGTCGAGGATCAGCCAGGTCTTGTTGGCGCGGCAAAGATCATAGATCCGCCGCAGCAGGGCCGGCGGATAGACCGATCCGGTCGGGTTGTTCGGGGTGACGAGCGCCAGCGCCCGCACGCCTGGTTTCAGCGATGAGGCGATGGCGTCGATATCCGGCAGGAAGCCATCGCTTGCGTCGCAGGGTACCAGTTCGACACCGATGCCGAGCATGGCAAGCGTGGTTTCCTGGTTGAAGTAGAACGGGTTGGTCATCAGGACCGTATCGCCCGCCCCGGCGATCGCAATCACGGTCGAGATGAAAGCCTGGTTGCAGCCGGAGGTGATGTGGATGTTCCGCGCATTGATCGAGGCGTTGTAGAGGCTTGAGACATGCGTGGCATAGGCGGCCCGCAGAACCCGCTCGCCTTCGATCGCGCCGTAGCCTGTGTATGCGCGAGAGGCGGCGGCCTCGCCGAGCCATTTCAGCATTTCGGGATGCGGCGGATAGCCGGGAACAGCCTGGCTAAGGTCGATAAGCGGTCCACGCGCGCCGTCATAGGCCTTTGCCCAGGCGAGGACGGAAGGCACCGGCGGCGGCGAAAGTCTGGCGATCAGCGGGTTGAAGCGCGGCATTCTGATTATCCTGTGTTTTCAAGGCTTGACCCGGCGCTTTGGGGTCGGTTCGGGCCGACGGGCGCGGGCAGGAGAGGAGACGGGCTTGAAGCCATCCTTGGATGGCAGGCGCTCGGGGGCGCTGACCTTGGCGGCGCGGGCGCGGATGATGGTGCGCGCCGAAGTCTGCAACTCCGGCATGGGGTCGCTTTCCAGCGCCGAGAACAGCCAGTCGATGAAGACCTTGACGATGGGCGCGGCGCGGACCTCGTTGCGGCAGGCGACATAGAAGGCATCATTGGCGGGCACAGTGAGATCGAAAGGCGCGATCAGTTCGCCCTTGGCGATCAGGCTGCCGGCGGTGATCGTATCGCCGAGCGCCACGCCCTGATTGTGCAGCGCCGCTTCCGTCGAAAGGCGTGCGTCGCTCATGAAATGCTGGCGGCCGCGCTGGATATCGATGCCATCGGCGGCGGCAAGCCAGGTGTTCCATTCGCGGCCGTCGTCGCCATGCAGGATGACGTGGTCGCGCAGGTCGCGCACCGAGCGCAGCGGCCGCATGTTGAGCAGGGTCGGGCTGACGACGGGAAACAGTTCCAGCCGGCTCCACAGACGCGCCCAGCAATCCGGCCAATTGCCGTCGCCGTAGAGGAGGCAGATATCGACATCGCCGGAAAACAGGTTGGCTGCGTCGTTCGAGGCAATCAGGGTCAGTTGCACATCGGGAAACTGTTCGGTGAACAGGTGCAGGCGCGGGATCATCCAGAAGGACAGAAGCGCCGGCACGCAGGCGATGCGCAACTGACCGCTGGTCGTCGGTCGGGTCATGGCCGCGGTGGCCGCGGCGATCCCCTGGAATGCCTCGGTAACGGCCGGCAGCAGCAGTGCCCCTTGAGGAGTAAGCTTCAGCCGCTTGCCGCCGCGTTCGAAAAGCGCCGCATTGAAGGAGAGTTCCAGCGCTCTTATCTGGTGGCTGATCGCACCATGCGTGACGTTGAGCTCGCGCGCCGCAGCCGAAACGGAGCCACGCCGGGCCGTCGCCTCGAAGGCGCGCAACGGGTTTAGCGGGGGCAGGCGGCTGGACACGGAAACGGCTCCGAACGGCGGAAAATGATGTGAGTTTTTCTCACACCAAACGCTATAACAATGTCAATTGATTTTCCAATAAAATTGTTTCCTAATGTCGGCAACAAGGGCAAAAGCCTGGGGAACATGCAGGCAAGCGCTTTGACGCAATGTCGATGCGCGAACCGTTTTCGGCGAACATTCGAGCCATGTGAAGGCTTTCGATTGCCGATCCCGCACGTCTCCTCCGGCCCGATACGAGGTGACTGATAATGACGTGGGACGAGAAAAAGCTGAGCGCGCTGAAGGCGAAATATGGCGAAAGCCACGGCGGCGAGTTGTTCGATCCGGCATTCCGCAAGGTAGCGGACAAGATTTTCTCCAAGACCGGCACGCGCCTTGCGCCCTATGCCGGCGTTCCGACCTTCCTGACCGCCCCCTACATGCCGGTCGATGCCAGCGCGCCCGATTTCGGCAATCTCCAGGTTGCCATCGTCGGCGTGCCGATGGATCTCGGCGTCACCAACCGTACGGGCTCCCGTTTCGGGCCGCGCGCCCTGCGCACCATCGAGCGCATCGGCCCCTACAACCACGTGCTCGATTGCGCACCGGTGTTCGACCTGCGCGTCGCCGATATCGGCGACGTCCCGTTCCAAAGCCGCTACCGGTTGGAACTCAGCCATGATGATATCGAGAAGCGGACCAACCAGATCGTCGACGCCGGCGTCGTGCCGCTGTCGGTCGGCGGCGACCACTCGATCACCCATCCGATCCTGAAAGCCGTCGGCAAGAAGCGCCCGGTCGGCATGATCCACATTGATGCCCACTGCGATACCGGCGGCGCCTTCGACCACACGAAATTCCACCATGGCGGACCGTTCCGCAACGCGGTGCTCGATGGCGTGCTCGACCCGACGCGCACCGTCCAGATCGGCATTCGCGGTTCGGCGGAATATCTGTGGGAGTTTTCCTACGAGTCCGGCATGACCGTGATCCATGCGGAGGAGGTCACCGGCATGGGCATGCCGGCGATTATCGAGAAGGCGAAGCAGATCGTCGGGGACGGCCCGACCTATCTCTCCTTCGACATCGACAGTGTCGATCCGAGCTTTGCGCCGGGCACCGGCACGCCGGAAGTGGGCGGCCTCACCACTCGCGAGGTGCTGGAACTGATCCGCGGCCTGAAAGGCATCAACCTCGTCGGCGGCGATGTCGTGGAAGTGGCGCCGCAATACGACGCGACGACCAATACGGCGCATGTCGGCGCGCAAGTGCTGTTTGAAATTCTCAGCCTCATGGTGTTCAGCCCCTTCGTCAACGGCAAGCGGGGCTGATCCCACATCTGCGGCCGGATTGCCCGCACCACCCGAAGCAATGTCCGTATAAAGGGGAAGACAATGAAAAATGTAATGAAATCATCCTTGGCCGGCGTCCTGATGCTCAGCGCCGCCGTTCTCGGCTTCGCTGGCAACGCCCAGGCTGACGCCATCGACGATATCACCAAGGCGGGCGTCCTGAATGTCGGTGTCTTCGCCGATTTCCCGCCCTTCTCCTCGGCCAGCGCCGATATGAGCCTCAAGGGTTATGACATCGACGTTGCGCAATATATTGCCGACAGCCTGAAGGTGAAGCTCGTTCCGGTGCCGGTGACCGGTCAGAACCGCATCCCTTACCTGACCGAGAAGCGCGTCGACGTGCTCGTCAGCGTCGGCTACAGCAAGGAGCGCGCCGAGGTCATCGATTTCGCTGCGGCCTACGCGCCTTACTACATCGCCGTCATCGGTCCGGCTGCCCTGGAAGTGAAGGGCAAGGAAGACCTCGCCGGCAAGAGCATCGCCGTCAATCGCGGCACGCTCGAAGACACGTCGCTGACGGAAGCGGCACCGAAGGATGCCGACATCAAGCGCTTCGACAACTACAACTCGGTGATCCAGGCCTTCATCTCCGGCCAGACCGACCTGATGGTTGTCGGCAACGATGTCGGCGCACAGGTTCTGGCCCGCCAGGAAGCCTTGAAGCCGGAGCAGAAGTTCCAGCTCCTGACCTCGCCGTCGCATCTGGCGCTCAACAAGGGTGAGGATCGCCTGAAGGCTGCCATCAACGATGCCGTTGCCAAGATGCTGGCCGATGGCAAGTTGAACGAAAGCTCGGAAGCGTGGCTGAAGACACCGCTCAACCCTGAAAACCTGAAGGATTGATCCTTTGGGCTACGCGCTCGATTTCGGCTGGCTGAACGATGCGGTCTCGCTGATCGCGAGCGGCGCTGCCATGACGATCTTCCTGATCGCGGTGTCGGCAATCGCCGGCATCGTGCTCAGCATTTTGGCCGCGGCAGCCCGGCGCAGTCGCCATGCCGTTCTGCGCCAGGGGATTGCCGGTTATGTCGAGCTCGTTCGCAATACACCGTTTCTGGTGCAGCTTTTCTTCATCTTCTTCGGGCTGCCCAGCCTTGGCATCCGCCTTGATCCCGTCGTCGCCGCCATTCTGGCGATGACGCTGAACATGACGGCCTATACGACGGAAATCGTCGGCGCCGGGCTCGATGCCGTGCCGAAGGGGCAGAGGGAAGCAGCGCTTGCACTGGGCTTGCGGCCACGCGTGGTCTTCATGAAGATCGTGCTGCCGCAGGCGCTGAAGGTGATCTATCCGGCGCTGACGAGCCAGATCGTCATCATGATGCTGGAATCCGCCGTCGTTTCGCAGATTGCCGTGCGCGAACTGACCTATGAGGCCGACATGCTGCAGGCCCGCACCTTCCGCGCGTTCGAGACCTATTTGATCGTCACGCTCGTCTACCTCGCGATGAGCATCGGCTTGCGCCGCTTGCTGATCGCCGGAGGCAACCGCATGTTGGCTGGAGGCGTGTCGTGATCGAGTTCACACTCTGGGACATCATCCGCAACCTCTTGCTGGCAGCCCGGTGGACGGTGCTTCTGTCGGCGGTCGCCTTTGCGGGCGGCACGATTGTCGGCCTGCTCATCCTGTTCCTGAGGATATCCAAGCGGCGCTGGATGCGGCAGTTCGCCGAATACTACATCGGCCTGTTCCAGGGCACGCCGCTTTTGATGCAGCTTTTCCTGTTGTTCTTCGGTCTGCCGCTGCTCGGGTTTCGCATCGAACCATGGACCGCTGCCGTGCTCGGGCTTACCCTGTGCGCCAGCGCGTTCCTTGCGGAAATCTGGCGCGGCGGCGTACAGGCGGTGCCGCTTGGGCAGTGGGATGCCGGCAGCAGTCTCGGGCTGCATTATCTCAAGCAATTGCGGCTGATCATCCTGCCGCAAGCTTTTGCAATCACCCGGGCTCCCACCGTCGGTTTTCTCGTGCAGTTGATCAAGAGCACGGCGCTCACGTCGATTATCGGCTTTGAGGAACTGGTCAGAACCTCAAATGCGATCAACAATGCAACCTTCGAGCCGTTCACGGTCTATGGGTTTGTTGCCTTGATCTATTTCGCCTTGTGTTTTCCGTTGACGCGATACGCAAAGGTGCTGGAACTTAGGACCTTGAAACATTGACCGGCATGCAATCCGCACTTGCATACCAGGTCAAAAATTGGGAACAGACCGGAAGCTGAAAAAGAGCGGCACCGGCAAAAACAGGAGAGTGACGATGACTGATTTTCTGAAACACAATATCGGCCGCCGGGCCGTGCTCGGCGCCGGCCTTGCCGGCGTGTCGATGCTGGCCATGCCATCGATCCTGCGGGCGCAGGACAAGTCGCTGAAAGTCGGCGTCTATGGCGGTTATTTCAAGGATTCGTTCGACAAGAACATCTTCCCGGAATTCACCAAGGCGACGGGCATCGCGATCGAAGCCGTTGCCGAGCCGACCGGCGAAGCCTGGCTTGTCCAGCTCGAACAGGCGGCCAAGGCCGGCCAGGCTCCTGCTGACGTCTCGATGATGTCGCAGGTTTCGATGCTGAAGGGCCAGGCGACCGACCTCTGGGCGCCGCTCGATGTTTCCAAGATCAAGAATGCCTCCAATCTGATCGATCGCTTCGTCAACAAGTACCCGGATGGCCGTATCGCCGGCATCGGCGCCGTCTCCTGGTACATCACGCTGGTCACCAACACTGACGTCTACAAGGAGGCGCCGACCTCCTGGGGCGCATTCTGGGATCCGGCGAATGTCGACAAGCTCGGTCTGCTGGCGCTCGTCTCCAACTCCTTCCTGCTCGAAGTGACGGCCAAGACCTTCTTTGGTGGCACCAATGCACTCGACACCGAAGAGGGGATTGAAAAGGCCTTTACCAAGCTCGCCGAAGTCAAGCCGAACGTTCGGCTCTGGTATCGCGACGAGGCACAGTTCGAGCAGGCGCTGAAGTCGGGCGAAATCCCGATGGGGCAGTACTATCACGACGTCACCGGCCTTGCCGCTGCCGACGGCAATCCGGTCCGCTCGACCTTCCCGAAGGAAGGCGGCATTCAGGACTCCGGTTGCTGGGCGCTGTCGCGCGCCTCCCAGAAGGTCGAGGAGGCCCACATCTTCATCGACTATATGAGCCAGCCGTCGATCCAGGCCGTTCTGTCGCGCAAGGTCGGGACCTCGCCGACCGTCAAGCGCGAATTGACCGACCTCACGGACGCGGAATTTGCGGCGGTTTCCTCGGACATCGAGCCGATCATTCCGCGCTACGACCTCTACCAGACGAAATCGGATTGGCTGAACCAGAAGTGGACCGAACTGATCGTCGGTTGAGCTAAGCCCCTCATCCGGCCTTCGGCCACCTTCTCCCCGCGAACGGGGAGAAGGGACAAGCGGCAAACTCCGTCATCCCCTCTCCCCGCAAGCGGGGAGAGGGCTAGGGTGAGGGGCATTGCTCCGGACGCAGTGCGTTAATGTACAGCAAGAGCAGATGCCGCGATCAGCGCGGTCTTAAAGGGAAAACAATGTCAGGCCTCGCCCTCAACAACGTCACCAAGGAATTCGGGACCTTCACTGCGGTCAACAATGTCGATCTGACGGTGCCGCACGGCACGTTCGTCTGCATGCTCGGACCGTCCGGCTGCGGCAAGACCACGCTGCTGAGGATGATCGCCGGTCTCGACCTGCCGACCGGCGGCGCAATCCGGCTCGACGGCGACGACATTACCCGCGTCCCGACGCACAAGCGCAATCTCGGCATGGTGTTCCAGTCGCTGGCGCTGTTTCCGCATCTGACGGTCGGCGAGAATATCGCCTATCCCTTGCGCATCCGCAGCGCGCCGAAGGAAGACCAGAAAAAGCGCGTTGATGAACTGCTCTCGATGATCCATCTCGCCGGCTATGCGGACCGGCCGGTATCGAAACTCTCCGGCGGCCAGCGCCAACGCGTGGCGATCGCGCGCGCTCTTTCGATCTCGCCGAAACTCTTCCTGCTTGACGAACCGCTCTCGGCGCTCGATGCCAAGCTGCGCGAGGCAATGCAGGTCGAACTGCGCCAGCTCCAGCAGAAACTCGGCATCACCACCATCGTCGTGACGCACGACCAGCGCGAGGCGATGACAATGGCCGATACAGTCGTGGTGATGAACCGTGGAGAGATCCGTCAGGCGGCATCTCCGATCGAAATCTACCGTCGCCCCGCCGACACCTTCGTCGCCGACTTCATCGGCTCCACCAACCTGCTCGAGGCGGAAACCGACAGCGCCGGCCGGGTCACCGTGCTCGGTCAGCCGGTTGCCGGCATTTCCCTTGGCCCGAATATCAGCAAGGCGACGCTGTCTGTCCGGCCCGAAGACGTGCATCTGACGGCGCCGGGCGACGGCGCGCTGTCCGGCACGGTGACCTTCGTGCGCGATCTCGGCGGCACGATCGAAACTTTCGTCGATGTTGCCGGCCGGCAGATCATCGCGGTCTCGACGCCGCGGGCGCGGCCCGATGTTTCCGTCGGCCAGCCGGTTGGCGTGGTGCTGTTGCCCGACGTTTGCGTGGTGCTTGCCAAATGAGACGCGAAACGCCGCAACGCCTGGCCGACTACGGGCCGCTGTTCTTCCCGGCGATGATGCTCGTCGTCTTCTTCGTCGTGCCCTTTGCGACGATGATCGCCGTCTCGTTTTTCCAGCGCCAGCAGGGCGGCTTCTATGTGCCGGCCTTCGAACTTTCGAACTACCAGCGATTCATCAGCCTGTTCTTCGCCAACGTGCTCGGCTTCTCGCTGATGCTGGCGATCGCGGTGGCGATCTGCTGCGTCGTGCTCGCCATCCCCTTTACCTACCTTCTGACCCGCATGGCGAGAAAAGTGCAGATCATCTGGCTGGTGGCGCTGCTGTCTGTGCTGTCGCTGTCGGAAGTCATCATCGGCTTTGCCTGGTCGACACTGTTTTCACGCACCGCCGGGATCACTAATCTGCTGGTCATGGCGGGGCTCATGAGCGAGGCGAAGGCGCTTTTGCCGAGCTTCGGCGCAGTCCTGACCGGCATGGTCTATCAGGCCTTCCCCTATACGGTGCTGGTGCTTTATCCGGCACTGGTGCGGCTCGATCCGACGCTGACGGAAGCGGCTCGCACGCTTGGCGCTTCGCCCATCAAGGCCTTCTTCACCGTCGTCGTGCCGGCGTTGCGCAACACTATCACCGCGACGCTGATCATGGTCTTCATCTTCGCGCTCGGTTCCTATCTCCTGCCGCAACTTCTCGGCCGTCCGCAGCACTGGACACTGTCGGTGCTGATCACCGATCAGGCGATCTACCAGTCCAACATGCCGTTTGCGGCCGCGATGGCGGTGTTCCTGGTGCTGGTGACGCTCGGACTGGTGGCGCTGACGGTGATGGCCGGACGCAAGGGAGAAGCAGCATGACCAGTGCGCTCAGCAAAGTCTATTTCTTCCTGATCGGCCTGTTCATGGCGCTGCCGATGATCGTCGTGGCCGGCGTGTCGGTAAACGCGAAGCAGACGCTGGCCTTTCCACCCAAGGGCTTTTCGCCCTCCTGGTACGGGGAAATCTTCCTCAATCCCGAATGGCGCAACGCATTGCTTGCTTCGCTGACGCTCGCCATCCTGTCGGCGGCTCTGGCGGTGGCGATCGCCCTGCCGCTTGCCTGGTTCCTGTGGCGACGGATCGCTCCCTGGGCGAACATCTTCCAGTTGCTCGGCGTGGCGCCCTTCACGCTGCCACCGGTCATCACGGCACTCGGGCTGCTCACCTTCTGGGCGACCACCGGCTTTTACGGCCAGCCATGGACCGCCGTCGTCAGCCATGCGATCTTCTTCGTCACTTTGCCGCTGGTGACCCTGTCGCTTGGCTTCACGGCGATTGACCGGTCGTTGGTCGAGGCGGCCGCCACAATGGGGGCCGATGACAAGACGATCTTTCGAACGGTGGTCCTGCCGCTGATCCTGCCCTATATCGTCTCTGGTTATGCCTTCGCCTTTGTGCTGTCGCTCAACGAGTATATCGTCGCCTATATGACCGTGGGTTTCATCATGGAAACACTGCCGATCAAGATCTTCAACGCGCTCCGCTACGGTTACACGCCGACCATGGCTTCGGTGACGATCCTGTTCGTGGCAACGGCGGCCGTCATCTTCTCCCTCGTCGCGCGGTTCGGCGATTTGCCGAAGCTGCTCGGCGCCATGTCATCGGACGACACATGATTACGCTCGCCGCCCTGCAGATGAGATCGGAAAGCGGCGATGTCGCCGCCAATCTGGCACGCATCGGCGAGGCGGCGAGGGATGCTGCCGGCAAGGGCGCAAGCCTGCTGGTCACGCCGGAGCTCGGGCTGACGGGCTATGGCGCCGGTCACATCATCCGCGATCTGGCAGAGCCTGCGAATGGACCTTTGGTGCAGAGGCTACAGGCGATTTCAGTGGAGACCGGGGTGGCGGTGATCGCCGGTTTTGCCGAGAGGGCGGGTCCTGAAGTCTTCAACAGCGCCGTTTATGTCGACGGCGCGGCAGAACCCGTCGTCTACCGCAAATCCCATCTCTACGGCGACTACGAGCGGGCGCTGTTTGCCGCCGCCGCGCCGAGCGCGGTGTTGTTCACCCATCGTGGCGTCAAGTGTGGCATGCTGATCTGTTATGACGTGGAGTTTCCGGAAAACGTCCGGCGGCTCGCTCTGGCGGGCGCGGACGCGGTGCTGGTGCCGACGGCGCTGCCGGCCGGTTACTCGGGCACCTTCATTGCCGATCACATGATCCAGACCCGTGCTTTCGAGAACCAGGTTTTCGTCGCCTATGTCAATCATTGCGGCGCTGACGAGCGCTTCACCTTCGCAGGTTCCTCGCGCATCGCCGCGCCCGATGGCAGCCTGCTTGCAGGCGCCGCATCCCATGGGGAGACGCTGATGATCGTGACCGTCGATCCAGTCTCTTTCGATGTTTCGAGAAGCGAAAATACCTATCTGAGCGATTTGCAGCGCCAGGCGTGATCGTCCCCACGCAACGGGGATGCTGCAGGGCCGCCGCGCCTGGTCATTGAACGTTGTGTTCGGGCTGTGCCCCTTTATTAAACAGGTGAAGCGACCGATATTCGCTCAAGACCTTTCCGATGGAGGAGGCAGCCATGAGCTTGCAACTGACGGGAATTCATCATCTGACGGCGATTACCGCGAACGCGCCTGAAAACTTGCGTTTCTATACGCAGACGCTCGGCATGCGCCTGGTCAAGAAGACGGTCAATCAGGACGACACCAGTGCCTACCATCTCTTCTACGCCGACGGACAGGCGACGCCGGGGACGGACCTGACCTTCTTCGACTGGCCGGTCCAGCCGGAAGGCCGTGGCACCCACAGCATCTCGCGCACCGGCCTGCGTGTTGGCAGCCGCGACTCGCTCGCCTGGTGGAAGAGCCGCTTCGACCAGCTCAAGGTCAAATCCGAGGCGGTGACCGAAATCGACGGCCGCGCGTCGCTCGACTTCGAGGACGGCGAGGGGCAGCGGTTGCGGTTGATAGACGACGGCGGGCTGGCGCCCTCTCACCCATGGGACAGGAGCCCGGTTCCGGCCGAGCATCAGATCAGAGGCCTAGGTCCCATCACCATGAGCGTGCCGGATCTCGCCACTACGGCGGCGGTGCTGGAAGAGGTGATGAACATGACCAGAGCCCGTCAGTATCCGTCACCGGACGGCATCGGCGACGTGCACGTGTTCTCGATGGGCAAGGGCGGTCCGGCGGCAGAACTGCATGTCGCGGTCCAGCCGGGGTTGCCGGCTGCCCGGCAGGGCGCCGGCGCCGTCCACCACGTCGCCTTCCGCGCTCCGGACGTGGCGACGCTGCATGAATGGACCGAACGGCTGCAGACCTTCCGCCTGCCGTCGAGCGGCGAGGTCGAACGCTATTATTTTCGCTCGCTCTATTTCCGCGAGCCGAACGGCATCCTGTTTGAGATCGCAACCGATGGCCCCGGCTTTGCGGTGGACGAACCGATGGAGACGCTGGGTGAAGGGCTGTCGCTACCACCATTCCTGGAACACAAACGCAGCCAGATCGAAGCGAGGCTGAAGCCGCTGGTCTAGCAGAATAGGCCGGGAGCGTCGTTTTAACGGCAATTCGGTCTGTACTTTTTCGCTTTTCTGGCCATCTTTTGCGAAAACCATGGATGGAATCGATGATAAAACTGATCGGCATTTCCGGGAGCCTGAGAAAGGCATCGTTCAACAAATCCCTCTTGAACGCGGCGATCCCGCTGGCGCCTGAGGGCGTGACGTTCACGACGGGAACCATCGAGGGCATCCCGCTCTACAATGCCGATGTCGAAAAGGAAGGGGTGCCGGCGCCGGTGCAGCTTCTCAAAGACCAGATCGCGGCGGCCGACGGCGTCATTCTCTTCACGCCGGAATACAACAACTCCATACCCGGCGTTTTCAAGAACGCCATCGACTGGGTGAGTTCCTCGATGACCGGCGCGCCGAACGTCTTTGCCGGCCGCGCCTTCGCGCTTGCCGGCACGTCGCCCAACATATTCGGCACCGTGCTCAGCCAGAACGCCTGGCTGCCTGTCCTGCGCACGCTGGGCGCCGACCTCTGGTCCGGCAAGCGGCTGATGCTGCCGAAAGCGGGCTCGCTGTTCGACAAGGACGGCAGCCTTGTCGACGAAGACGCCAAGGCAAGGCTGAAGGCCTTTGTCGAGGCCTTCGCCGCCTATGTCGCCCGCAAGACGGCCTGAGATGTAGCTGCGGATTCGACAAGGCTTTTCCGTGCGGGACGGCGCCGGAAATACCCCCCTCTGCCCTGCCGGGCATCTCCCCCTCAAGGGGGGAGATTGGCGTGGCGCCGGGCTCTTGCTCCCGATCTCCCCCCCTTGAGGGGGAGATGTCACGAAGTGACAGAGGGAGGTATTTCCGGCGCTGCGTCGTGCTGTGGTTGCCGTCAAACGAGGATTTTGCCCAGCCATTGGCGAACGGCCTTTGCGTCCATGTCGCCGATCTCGTGTCCGGCCTTCAGCGTGACGGTCTCAAGCGTCGCGCCGGCCTTGCGCAATATCGCCTGAAGCGGCGGGGCATAGCGGGAATAGGCGTCTGTTGCCCCTGTCACCGTCAGGATATTGGTGCCGGAAAGATCGGCGTCCGGCACCGTTTCCAGCGGGTTCATCATGCGCAGCAGCGCGGCATTCCCGATCAGGCCCGGATGAAGCAGCATGGTCGCGATCAGCATGTTTGCACCGTTCGAATAGCCGATGAAAACCATCCTTTCGCGGTCGATGCCGTAGGCCGCAACGGCCCCATCGATCATCGCGGCAAACGCTTCGACTTCGGAGACGATATCCTTCTGGTCGAAACTGAAGGGCGTGATCCGCCGAAAAAACCGTGGGAAACCCTCTTCGGTGCTACGGCCCCTCAGACTGAGGAGCAGGGAATTCGGGGCGATCTGCCGGCCGAGTGGCAAGAGGCTCGTCTCGTTGGCGCCACTGCCATGCAAGAGCACGAGGGTGCGCCCGTCCGGATGTTCCGGCTGGTGCAGGCGGTGGATGAAAGGCAGGTCTCGCTGGGCGAAACGCTCCTCGCCGGGTAGCGCGAATTGAGGCAGGACGACGAGGTTGGACTCCAGATTTCCGCCGAAATGTTGCGGAACGAACAGGCGTGTTCCGAGCGAGGCCACATCCTCGTCGACCGTCATGCCGGGCGCGTCGGTTGCGAATTCGAACAGCGTGCCGGCCGGTTCGCGCACATAGAGCGAAAAGAAATATTTGCGGTCGTGGGCCGAGATCGTCCCGGCGTCCTCGGCCGCCAGCCGTTTACGCAGATCGTCGACGGCTGGCTTGTCGGCAGCCCGGAAGGCGATGTGGTCGATCGTGCCCGTCCCGGGGGCGGCGGTCCAGAATCCGCTGGCATCGCGCACGTCGATGATATCCCCGGTGGCCGAGCCGAGGCGGCGGATGGTCTCGGTCCTTGCCGTTTCGGCATAGCCGAAATGCCGGCCGATAAAGGCCGCCGTCCCCTCCGGTTTGTCGGTCAGGATCGTTGCGCCGCGCAGCCGCCGGATTGCGTCCTGCGGCGGAATCTCCGGCGTGGCGCAGGGTGTGCCGGTGGCAAGGGCCGCAGTGCCGACGAGCTTGACGATGACGCCGTCGGGATCCTTCAGCCGGATGACGGGCTCATCGAACTCCTGGGTCGGACCGGTTGTGGAGATATTGTATCGCAGCGCCCGGGTTAGCCAGAAGCCGATGCTTTCCGGCGCAATGGCAAAGGCGATCTCGCTCGGCTGGCCATGACCGACGCGGCCCGGCGCCCCGTCTTCCCAGACGAGGAACGTCACCAGCGATCCCGGCGATCCGATGGCATCGCCATAGAACAGGTGAAGCTGCATCGCGTCTTCAAAACCCGCTGTCCGTTTGACCAGACGCAGGCCGAGAAAACCGGCATAGAAATCAACATTCGCTTGTACCTTGCGGGTGATCAGCGTGATGTGGTGGATACCGCTCGTCATGTCATGAAACCTGTTGATGTGACCGCAGGAAAGCAGCAAAAGCCGGACGGCGCCAGCCCGGCCCGCATGAACACAGCGTCTACCGGGCGAAGGCGGAAAGGCCCGCGACCGCTGCCCTTAGCAGATTTTCGGACGATCTTTCGTCAGAAACGCCTTGAAGGCGTCGGCATAGTCGGGATGCCAGCGCGACAGGGGCGGGCGGTTCTCGATGATATCGCCGGCGGCCCAGAGGATGCGTTTCTCGTCGGTGGCGCGCTCGACGTCATTGTCCGGGCAAAGAATGTAGAAGTCATCGTTTTCAAGGCTTTGCATCATGAAATCGACCGTTTCCTGCGGCGTCCAGGCGCCCTCGGGCTTTTCCGTCCGGCCCTGGGCGGTAAGCGCCGTGTAGACGAACCCTGGAATCAGCAGGTGTGCCGTGATCCTGCAGCCGGGCGTGTTGCGCAATTCGTGCTGCAGTGCTTCGGTGAAGGCTTTGACGCCGGCCTTCGTCACATTGTAGGCGGGGTCTCCGGGTGGGGTGGTGATGCCCTGCTTGGAACCGGTATTGATGATAAGGCCGGTCTGGCCGTGGGCGATCATGCCGGGCGCAAAGATGCGTGAACCGTTGACGACGCCCCACAGATTGACGGCCAAGACCTTTTCCCACGCCTCCTGCGCGCCGAACATCGCGCTACCCGGAATGCCGGCATTGTTCATCAACACGTGAACGCGGCCGAACCGGGCAACGACGTCGCGCTCCAGCGCCTGCAGCGATTCGATCGACGCCACATCCGTGGGAATGGCTGCCACGCTGTCCGGGCCATGCGGGGAGAGCGCCGCCGTCTCGCGCGCCGCCATGTCCAGCCGTTCGCCCGGTAGATCGGCGAGCACGACGTTCATTCCCAGGCCAGCGAAGCGCCTGGCGGCGGCAAGGCCGATGCCTGACGCGGCTCCGGTCACAACGGCGACATGGTTGCTGGCAAAGGCTGGATGGTTCATTGCGGTTCCGTCCCATTCTGAAGGGTATGATCTCGAAGCGAAAACTAGGCTTGCCGGGGGCAGAAGTCCACCGGCGCCTTGCAAACAGCCCTTGCCGGGAAAACGTTAGCCTCTAATCTTCATTGTAAATCAAAGCCCTGTTTCCAGGAGCGATTTCACTTCGCCGAGGACACCCGATGGCCCGTTTCAAAGCCCGCAACAGCAAACAGACGCCCTGCGAGCAGTGTCCTTTGCGGGCCCTCGAACATTTCCGCGAATTCGCGCCAGACGAACTCGCGTTCGTTTCCAATTTCAAGACGGGTGAACTGGCGGTCGATGCGGGAACGACGATCCTGGCGGAGGGCTCGCACAGTGCCCATCTCTTTACGGTGCTTTCCGGATGGGGCTTTCGTTACAAGATGCTGGACGATGGTCGACGGCAGATATTGAATTACATGATGCCGGGCGACCTGATCGGCCTTCAAGGCAGCCTGATAGGCGAGATGCAACATTCGATCGAAGCGCTTTCGCCCGTGATCCTGTGTGTCTTCGAGCGTGACAAGCTCGGCACGCTGTTTCGCAACTACCCCGATCTCGCCTATGACTTGACCTGGATTGCGGCACAGGAAGAGCGCATCCTCGATGAAAACCTGCTCAGCATCGGTCGCCGTTCAGCACTGGAAAGGGCGGCCTATCTGCTTGCCTTCCTCTATCAGCGCGCCAGGGCGGTTCATCTTTTCAAAGGCGCGCGCGTGTCAATTCCAATCACCCAGCAGCATGTCGCCGATACGCTCGGGCTTTCGATCGTGCACACCAACAAGACGCTGAAAAAATTGGGGGAACGGAAGCTGATCCGCTGGGCTGATCGCGGCTGCGATATTCTCGACGACAAAGGCCTGATGAAGATTTCGGGCTGGGAAGGGCATCCGGAAAGGAAGCGCCCCTTTATCTGACTGCAAAAGAGCGCCCGTCCACCGTAATCGCCGAGATGGACCGGCCGTTCGATCGTCAACATGTCTTATTTAAATGCCGCCGCCCCGTTCTTGTTCTAACTGGAAAGGTTGCGGCCGCGTTTACAGGTGAGCGGCCGGAGGCAGGGACCGATATCGGTGGCATTTACGGAAGTCCAAGTTTTGACGAAGCGTGTGTTGGTGCTGGAAGACAATTTGCTCATCGCCATGGAGGCGGAGGAAATTTTGAAATCGCTGGGCGTCGAGCACGTCGAGATTGCCACCGACCTCACGCAGGCCGCGGCACTCATCGAACAGCAGACCTTCGATTTCGTCTTTCTCGACGTCAAGCTTGGTTCCCAGACGAGCTTCGATTTCGCCGGCGTGCTGATCGCGCGCGGCGTTGCCTTCGGCTTCGTCAGTGGCTATGGCGAGGACGCAAGTTTTCCTGCGGCTTTGCGTGACATTCCCCGCATCGGCAAGCCGTTCAGTGACCGGTCGCTCGGCAGCCTTCTCGGCCTTGGGGTGAACAGTCGATCATGAGTTTCCTGCCGTCGGAACGGGTCAGGGACGTCCTGTTCTTTGGTCCCGGCCAAGAGGGCAATCCGGTCTTTCCCGCCCTTTATAAGAAATTCTCATAAATTCGCAGACCAAGTCTGCTTGGTGACCACGAGGGGCGATTCTTCTCGCGTGAAAATTGCGTCCTGTCCGTGCGGGTGGCTTGTCATGTTCTCTGACCTTCTATATTGAGGGGCCACAATAAATGGTTCAGCGCGATTTTCGGAGCGAGCAGCCGCAGATGAACGGAAAACAACATTACGGCCCGGTCAGGTGGTTGGGGGCGACTGCCGTTATGCTGATTCTCACCTCCTGCCAGGGCGAGACGCAGCAACCGGAGAAGGAAAAGGCGGCGGTGCGGGTGCAAAGCGCCGACGTTGTAGACTATCAGCATAGGGTGATGCTCACTGGCGAGGTCGTCGCCCATGTCCAGACCAATCTTTCGTTCCGCGTCAGCGGTCAGGTAACGGAGTGGTATGCGGATGTGGGATCGCACGTGACGGTCGGAGACGTTCTGGCGCGCATCGACCCGAGGGTGCAGCAGGCGGATGTCAGATCGTCGGAGGCCGCAGTCCGTTCGGCGGAAGCGCAGGTGAGGCAGGCAACGTCCGCCTTCGAACGTCAAAAATCCCTGCTTGCGAAAAATTCCACGACACAGGAAGCCTTCGATCAGGCGCAAACGGCCTTGCGGACTGCCGAGGCATCGCTCGATTCCGCGAAGGCGCAACTCGGCACGTCGCAGGATGCCCTGTCCTATACCGAGCTTCGGGCCGACGCCGACGGCATCGTCACCGTGCGCAACGCCGAAGCGGGCCAGGTGGTTCAGGCCGCACAAACCATGTTCAGCGTTGCGAGGGACGGCCCGCGCGATGCGATCTTCAACGTCTACGAATCGCTGCTCTTCGAAAGGCCCGCGGAGCCGCCCAAGATCGGCCTGGCGTTGGTCAGCGACCCCTTGGTCAAGGCCGAAGGCGTGGTCAGTGAGATCTCGCCGACGATCGATGCGGCGATGGGCACGGTGCGCGTTAAGGTATCGATGGACCGCACGCCCGACCGCATGACGCTGGGCGCGCCGGTCACCGGTTTTGCCAGTTCCCGGCCAATGAAACTGGTTATCCTGCCCTGGACCAGCCTTTCCGAACTGGATGGCAGGCCTGCCGTCTGGGTGGTGGATGAAAAGAACAGCACCGTCGATCTGAAGCCGGTGACGGTGGCGACGTACGAGAAGGGCCGCGTGCTCATTTCCGATGGCATCGCCAAGGGCGAAACCGTGGTGGTCGATGGTGCAAAGATGTTGCGTCCCGGCGAGGCTGTCGACGTCATCAAGGAGCAGGCGGAATGAACCGGATATCGCTGGCGCTGGTTTTCGCGCCTATGACGCTACTGATGCTCACGGGTTGCCAGAAGGGCGAGGAGCAGGCATCTCCGGCGATACGTCCGGTGCTTTCGCAAATCGTCACCCCCACGCGGCTGCCCGGTTCCACTTTCGCAGGCACCGTGCAGCCGAAGGTTCAGACTGCTTTCGGTCCCCGCACGACCGGTCTTCTTGTGGCCCGCGACGTCGATACCGGCGATGTGGTCCGCCGCGGTCAATTGTTGGCGACGCTCGATCCTACCGCGCTCCAGCTTGCGGTCGGGTCGGCCCGCGCAGATCTCGCCAATGCCCAAGCCACGCTCGCCAATGCCGTTTCCGTCGAGCGCCGCGCCAAGGCACTCTTCAAGGTTGGTACGGAAACGCAGGCGGCAGTGGAAAACACCGAGCAGGCGAGGACGGCCGCTGAAGCTTCGGTCGTGCAGGCCCAGGCCGCCTTGGCGAAAGCCAAAGAGCAGCTTTCCTATACGCAAGTCACGGCTGCATTCGACGGCGTCGTGACGCAGACCGGGGCAGAGGTCGGGCAGGTCGTCGCCGCCGGCGCCGCCGTTGTGACGGTGGCCCGGCCAGATGAGCGCGACGCCGTGGTGGATGTCCCGGATGGGAATGCGCTGTTGCCGGTGGGCACACCGTTTTCGGTGACCCTGCAGATCAATCCTGCCATGGCGGTGAGCGGCAAGGTGCGCGAGATCGCGCCGGCCGCAGATGCCGCCACGCGAACGCGCCGCATCAAGATAGCTCTTGAAAACCCGCCGGAGAGTTTCCGGCTCGGAACGACGATCACCGCTTCCCTGAAGGAAGCCGCCGTCGAGCAGATGGTTCTGCCGGCGACCGCTATCCTTCTGCGCGACGGCAAATCCTTTGTCTGGGTGGTCGACGAGGGTGACGGAACCGTCAAGAGCCGCGAAGTGATCACCGGGCCTGCGCTCGGAAGCGGGATCGTCGTTACCGCCGGCATCGACGCCGGGATGCGTGTCGTGACAGCCGGAGTGCACAGTCTTGGGGAAGGGCAGAAAGTGAAATTCGAAAACAAGGCGCGGTCATGAAGAAGTTCAACCTTTCCGACTGGGCACTCGATCATGCATCGATGGTCTGGTATTTCATGATCGTCTTCGGCCTGCTCGGCTTTTTTTCCTATCTGAGCCTCGGCCGCGAGGAAGACCCGTCCTTCACCATCAAGACCATGACGATTTCGGCCCAATGGCCGGGCGCTTCGGTCGAGGAGACCACGCGGCAGGTCACCGAGCGCATCGAGCGCAAGCTCGAAGAGCTGGAATCCCTCGATTACACCCGCAGCATCACCACTTCGGGCCAGACGCTCGTCTTCGTCAACCTGAAGCAGTCGACGAAGGCCCGCGATGTCGCCTCGATCTGGGTGACCGTGCGCAACATGATCCGCGATATCAGCGGCCAGTTTCCCTCCGGCGTCGTGGGGCCATCGTTCAATGACCGGTTCGGCGATGTGTTCGGCAATATCTATGCCTTCACCGCCGATGGCCTGTCGCAGAGGCAATTGCGCGACTATGTCGAGGACGCCCGCCGGCAGATCCTGACCGTTCCGAACATCGGCAAGGTCGATATCATTGGCGCGCAGGACGAGGTGATCTATCTTGAGTTCTCGGCGCGCCAGCTCGCCGCGCTCGGCATCGACCAGAACGCGGTCGTCGCCACGCTGCAGGCGCAGAACGCCATCGCGCCCTCGGGCGTCGTGCAGGCCGAGGGAGAGCGCATCAGCCTGCGCGTCAGCGGCCAGTTTACCTCGGAAGAAAGCCTGCGCGCGGTCAACCTGCAGGTGAACGAGCGCTTCTTCCGGCTGAGCGACATAGCCACGATCACCCGCGGATATACCGATCCGCCCTCGGCACTGTTTCGTTTCAACGGACAGCCCGCGATCGGTCTTGCCATCGGCATGAAGCAGGGCGCCAACCTCCTGGACTTCGGTGCCCATGTCGAGGAGCAGATCAAGGCGGTGGAAGCCGAGTTGCCGGTCGGTGTCGGCGTGCATCTCGTCTCCGACCAGCCGCTGATCGTCGAAGAGGCCGTTTCGGGGTTCACCCGCGGATTGGCGGAAGCGGTGATCATCGTGCTTGCCGTCAGCTTTGTCAGCCTCGGCATGCGCGCCGGCTTCGTCGTCGCCCTGTCTATCCCGCTGACGCTTGCCATCACCTTCGTCGTCATGTCCTATTTCGGTATTTCGCTGCAGCGCATTTCGCTCGGCGCGCTGATCATCGCGCTCGGCCTTCTCGTCGACGACGCGATGATCGCGGTGGAAATGATGGTGGCACGGCTGGAGGCGGGCGATACGCTGCGCAAGGCAGCGACGTTTGTCTATACCTCGACCGCCTTTCCGATGCTGACGGGCACGCTCGTCACCGTCGCGAGCTTCATTCCGGTCGGCCTCAACGACAGCGCCGCCGGCGAATTCACCTTCACGCTGTTCGTCGTCATCGCCGTTTCGCTGCTGGTCTCGTGGATCGTTGCCGTGGTGTTTGCGCCGTTGCTCGGCGTCACCATCCTGCCGAAGACCATGAAGCTGCATCACGGCAAGAAAGGTCGCCTGGGGCGGATGTTCGCCGCCGTTCTCCTCCTGTGCATGCGCTGGCGCTGGACCACCATCGTCGCCACCGTGATCGTTTTTGCGGCGTCCGTCTTCGGCATGGGCCACGTTCAGCAACAGTTCTTCCCGTCGTCCGACCGGCTTGAGCTGATCGTCGACTGGTCGCTGCCGCAAAACGCATCGATCACCGAGACCGACGCGCAGATGGCGAAGTTCGAAAAGGACAAGCTCGTCGGCAATCCCGATATCGAACGCTGGTCCACCTATGTTGGCCAGGGCGCGGTACGCTTCGTCTTGTCCTTCGACGTCCAGCCGCCGGATACGTCCTTCGGCCAGACGATCATCGTGACCAAGAGCCTGGAAGTGCGCGACAAGGTCCGCGCCGACCTGCAGAAATACCTGAAGCAAACCTTTATCGGTACGGATGCCTACGTGAAGCTGCTCGACATCGGCCCGCCCGTCGGCCGTCCGGTGCAATACCGCGTCAGCGGACCGGACATCGGCGAAGTGCGCAAGCATGCGCTCGAACTCGGCAGCGTTCTCGGGCGCCATCCGCTGCTCGGCGACATCGTCTATGACTGGAACGAGCCAGGCCGCGTAATCAAGGTCGATGTTCTGCAGGACAAGGCCCGCCAGCTCGGCGTCACGTCGCAGGATATCTCCTCGGCGCTGAACGGCATCGTCGGCGGTACGACCGTCACGCAGGTTCGTGACGATATCTATCTGATCAACGTCGTTGCCCGTGCCAAGGCGTCGGAGCGGCAATCGATCGAGACCTTGCGTGATCTTCAGCTGCCGGGCGCAAGCGGCACCTCCGTACCGCTCGCCGCGGTCGCGAACTTCCGATACGAAATGGAGCAGCCGGTGGTCTGGCGGCGTTCGCGCATGCCGACGCTGACCGTCAAGGCGGGCATCAACGGCCCGACGCAGCCGGCGACGATCGTCGCGCAGCTGCAAAAGGACGTCGCCGCCTACGCCGAAAAGCTGCCGCCTGGATACAAGGTGACACTCGGCGGCAGCGTCGAGGAAAGCGCCAAGAGCCAGGCGCCGATTGCGGCGGTCGTGCCATTAATGCTGTTCGTCATGGCGACGATCCTGATGATCCAGCTTCAGAGCTTCTCGCGATTGTTCCTTGTCTTTGCGGTGGCGCCGCTGGCGCTGATCGGGGTGGTCGCGGCGCTTTTGTCGAGCAATTCGCCGATGGGCTTCGTCGCCATTCTCGGCATCCTGGCGCTGATCGGCATCCTGATACGCAACTCCGTCATCCTGGTCGTGCAGATCGAGGATCTGCGCAAGGAGGGGATGGCGCCCTGGCAGGCCGTGCGGGAGGCGACCGAACACCGCATGCGGCCGATCATGCTCACCGCCGCGGCAGCCAGCCTGGCGCTGATCCCGATCGCGCGCGAAATCTTCTGGGGTCCGATGGCCTACGCCATGATGGGCGGCATCATCGTCGGCACGGTGCTCACGCTGCTCTTCCTGCCGGCGCTCTATCTCGCCTGGTTCCGTATCAAGCCGCCGAAAGAAGTGGGCGAGGAGACGGAGGCGACGGCCGACGCGCCGGTTTCCGGGGAGGCGGTGCCGGTCTAGGAGGTATCGTCCCTCTTTCGGGATGCCTGTTGAGACTGATCCATAACTCTCCTCACCCCCCTCTGCCCTGCCGGGCATCTCCCCTTCAAGGGGGAGATTGGCGAGGAACTGGCCTCTGCTTCGATCTCCCCCCTTGAGGGGGAGATGTCACGAAGTGACAGAGGGGGTGTTGCCGATGCTGTCGTCTACTGTGACTCGGAGAAAAACAACCCTGCCTGTGGCCCGCTTTCACAGCATGACCACCGTCAGCTCCGTTTTGTCAAAGCCGAAATCGAGCGGCGTGGTTCCCGTGTGTTCGAGTACCAGCCAGTCCCCGGCATTCAGATGCGCCATTCCGATCGCGCAATTGCCGTAGGACGCGGAGGCCGCGTCGTTGTCGTTGATGCTGGCGATCGTCGTCGTCCCATTGACCTTTACGGCAACCGAAAACGCTCCGGCGGGATTGGCTTCGACGCCGAGGGCGACGAGGTAAGGGGCGTTCAAGGGAACGATCAGCCGGTTGCCGCCGCCGGCGACCGTGGCGCCAAGGGTGAAGCCGCCCTGGTTGACGATCAGGGTAGAGAACCCGGTCTGCGAGCCGGATGCGGGCGTCAGCACGCCGCCGCCGCGGGTGGCGCGTACCAACGGCCGCTGCGGCATGCGCACCTGGCCCTGTCCGGTAATATCGAGTGCAGGCGTCCAGCTGGTGCCGTCGGGGCTGACCTTGATGGCGAATTCATCCGTGCCGGCAAGGCCCATTTCCGCCCGGCCCGACCAGCCGCTCTGGAACAACAGGCTTGCGGTGTCGCCGGCTACCGCCTTGTTCACCTTCACCTGGTGACCATTGCCGTCATGGGTCAGCAGCGTGGCGGCGGCCGAGACGGCAAGCCGGTTGGTGTTGTCGGCGGTGGTGTTGATGCCGAGATAAGACGGTGTGCCGATGGCGTCATGGATGGCCCAGGTGGTGCCGTTGTGGATCTTCAATTTGTCCTCGGCGAGGAACCAGCCGCGCCAGCCCTCTTTCGGGCTGATGAAGATCCAGTCGCCGTCCTGGCGGAAGGCGAGTTTGCCGCTCTTGCCGGTCCATGCGCCGGTGGATGACGCGGCGATATCGTAGCAAGTTCCTTCCTGTGGATCGGAAGGCGGGGTTGGCAAGCTCGCGGTCACCGTCAGCTGGGCGACGGCGTCGAGCCGCTGCAGTGCTTCATTGTGGGTGACGTGCTTTTGTGCCTGGGAGGGCAGGATATAGGGCAGTTCGAGATTGGCGGTGGTCTCGCTCATCGGGCGGTTCTCCTTTGTCGTCAGGAGAAGGGTATCTGTTCACGGCAAAGCGGGGACGGATGCTCCAATGTTGCGTTGGCCGCAAAGGGGAATTTCGCCCGACTGTTCCCGCTGCCGCCTCACAGCGACGAGACGCGCGGTGCGCGCCTTGCGAAAACTCAGGTCATTTTTTTCCCCGCGAAACGAAGTGCGGGTTGGCGAAGTCCACGTCGAAGGCCTGATTGCGCTTTCCGTAGGACAGGGGATTGCCGTCCATGGTGAGTGTTTCGCCGCCGGCCGCCCGCAAAACGGCGTCGCCGGCGGCGGTGTCCCATTCCATCGTCCGGCTGAGGCGTGGATAGATGTCGGCCAGACCTTCGGCGAGAAGACAGAATTTCAGCGACGAGCCGATGGACTCGTAATCGGTGATGCCGTGCTCGGCGAGGTAGGCGATGGTTTCCTCGCTGTTGTGCGACCGGCTGGCCAGCGCGACGAGGCGGTCGCCGCGGCTGCGGCAGCCGATGATCGTCGGCGGGCCGATTTCGCGTTGGCCGGAGACGACGGCCTTCTCCGCCTTGTTGCGGCTGGCGGCGTAGAGGATGCCGAGCGCGGGCGCGTAGACGACGCCGGCGACAGGCTCGCCGTTTTCGACCAAGGCGATGTTGACGGTGAAATCGTCGTTGCGGCCGACGAATTCCTTGGTGCCGTCGAGCGGATCAACGAGAAAGAAGGGCTTGCCCTCGATATCGGGAACGTACCCGGCCGATACGGCTTCCTCGGCGACGACAGGGATGTCCGGAAAGGCCGCTGCCAGCCGATCGAGGATGATCCTTTCCGCGCTCTCGTCGGCATCGGTGACGGGGGAGGAGTCGGCCTTGTAGCTGACATCCGGGCCGGCATGATAGACGTCGAGGATTGCCTTCCCCGCTGCCACGGCCGCTTCTTCCAGTATGTCCAGCATTTGCTTCCCGCGCCCCTGATGAATTTCTCCGGAAACCGCCGATGATGTTGTCCGGAACGACGAGTATACATCCACGTTCCTTACCGGTCTTTTCAAGATTTGTTCGTCGAATTTTTCCGACTGTGCCGGATTTGGCACTGTGTCGCGGGTTCGCTTCGGCTAGAGATTCGACAGCATGGCGTGGGCCGAGGCGGCCTTTGCACAGGTCGCAGCCCGTGCAGATGCGGCGCGGCAGCATGATGGGGAAAATGGGACTGGCATGCGCTATTCGGCATTATCGATCGTCAGGAACGCGCTTTCGGGCAACCTCAACTGGAAGCGGGCCTGGCGCCAGCCGGAGCCGAAACCCTTCTATGACGTGATCATCGTCGGCGGCGGTGGCCACGGGCTGGCGACGGCCTACTATCTTGCGAAGGAATTCGGCCTCAAGAACATCGCGGTGCTGGAAAAGGGCTATCTCGGTTCGGGTAATGTCGGCCGCAACACGACGATCGTGCGCTCCAACTACATGCTGCCCGCAAACGAGCCGTTCTACGAATTCTCGATGAAGCTCTGGGAAGGCCTGGAGCAGGATCTCAACTACAACGCCATGCTCTCTCAGCGCGGCGTCATCAATCTCTACCACAATGACAGTCAGCGCGACGCCTATATCCGCCGCGGCAATGCCATGTGGATGGAGGGCGTTGCAGCCGAGCTGCTCGACCGGGCCGCGCTGAAGAAGATGCTCCCCTTCCTCAATTTCGACCATGCGCGCTTCCCGATCCTAGGCGGGCTGCTGCAGAAGCGCGGCGGCACGGCGCGGCACGACGCTGTCGCCTGGGGTTACGCCCGCGCCGCCGATCGCCTCGGCGTCGACCTCATCCAGAATTGCGAGGTCACCGGCATTCGCCGCGAAAACGGTCTCGTGACAGGGGTCGAGACATCGAAGGGCTTCATCGGCTGTGGCAGGCTGGGCCTTGCGGCGGCAGGCAACACCTCACGCGTCGGTCAGATGGCCGACCTGAAACTGCCGATCGAAAGTCATGTGCTGCAGGCCTTCGTCACTGAAGGGCTGAAGCCGGCGATCAACCATGTCATCACCTACGGCGCCGGGCATTTCTACATCTCCCAGTCAGACAAGGGCGGCCTCGTGTTCGGCGGCGAGATCGACGGGTACAATTCCTATGCCCAGCGCGGCAATCTGGCGACGGTCGAACATGTGATGGAGGAGGGGGTGTCGATGATCCCCGGCCTGTCGCGCGTGCGCGTCCTGCGCTCCTGGGGCGGCGTCATGGATATGAGCATGGACGGCTCGCCAATCATCAGCCATACGCCAATCGCCAATCTCTACCTGAACTGCGGCTGGTGTTACGGCGGCTTCAAGGCGACGCCGGCCTCGGGATGGTGTTTCGCCCATCTCATCGCCAAGGACGAGACCCATCCCGTCGCCCGTTTCCTGCGTCTCGATCGCTTCCAGCGCGGCTATGCCATCGATGAACGCGGCGCCGGCCCGCAACCCAATCTGCATTGAGACCCGCATGGCAAGCCTCATTCATTGTCCGCACTGCGGCATACGGCCCAGACAGGAATTTTCGATCCGCGGCGACGCGTCGGTGACGCGCCCGGCCCCCGAGGCCTCCGACGAGGCCTGGCATGATTACGTTCATCTGCGTTCCAACCCGCGGGGCCGCCATCAGGAGCACTGGCACCATGTTGCCGGCTGCCGGCGATGGCTCGTCGTCGAGCGCGATACCTTTACCCATGACGTCTTTTCGGTAACGGATGGCGCAGCCGTGGCGCGGGAGGGTGGCCGATGACCGCCTATCGCCTTGCATCCGGCGGCGTCATCGACCGCAGCAACACGTTGGGCTTCAAGTTCGACGGCCGGGCCATGAAGGGATATGCAGGCGATACGCTGGCCTCGGCCCTGCTTGCCAATGATCAGCTTCTGGTCGGCCGCAGCTTCAAGTATCACCGGCCGCGCGGCATCGTCACGGCTGGCCCTTCCGAGCCGAATGCGCTGGTTGCGATCGGCAAGGGGGCAGCCACCGACCCGAATACCAGGGCAACGGTCGCCGAGCTTTGCGCGGGGCTCGACGCCCGCAGCCAGAACCGCTGGCCGTCGCTGAAATACGACATCGGCGCCCTCAACGGTCTTCTGTCGCCATTCCTGTCGGCGGGTTTCTACTACAAGACCTTCATGTGGCCGGCTGCCTTCTGGGAGAAGGTCTACGAGCCTCTCATTCGCCGCGCCGCAGGTCTCGGCCGGGCCGTGCTGGAACACGATCCGCACAGCTACGAGAAGTGCTGGGCCCATTGCGACCTGCTCGTCGTCGGCGCCGGACCGACGGGTCTGATGGCGGCGTTGACTGCCGGCCGCGCCGGGCTGCGGGTCATTCTGGCGGACGAAGATTTCCGGCTCGGCGGTTCGCTGCTGGCCGAGACGACACGCATCGACGACCGCCCTGCGGTGGATTTCGCCGAGGCATGCCTTGCCGAGCTTCGCGCTTTGCCGAATATCACGATCATGCCGCGCACGACCGTCTTCGGCTGGTATGATGACAATGTCTTCGGTGCGCTGGAGCGGGTGCAGAAGCATGTGGTCGCGCCACAGGCGAAGCTGCCGGTGGAGCGGCTCTGGCGTATCGTCGCCAAGCGCGCGCTGCTCGCGACGGGCGCGGAGGAACGGCCGCTGGTGTTCGGCGGCAACGATCGGCCGGGCGTGATGATGTCAGGTGCCATGCGCACCTATGCCAACCGGTTCGGCGTTGCGGCGGGCAGGTCGGTGGCGATCTTCACCAACGGCAGTGCGGGTTACAGGACAGCCAGCGACCTTGCCGCTCATGGCATCGAGGTGGCGGCCATCATCGACAGTCGCGAAGCGCCGCACGACGCTGCACCAGCGGGCGTGCGGGTCATCCAGTCCGCGTCGGTCATCGACACGCGCGGGCGCCAGCGCATCCGCGGCCTTGTCGTTGAACGCGCGGGCTTCGAGGAAACGATTGCCTGCGACGCGATCGGCATGTCCGGCGGCTGGAACCCGGTCATTCATCTCGCCTGCCAGCGTGGCGCGAAACCGGTCTGGTCGCCGGAACTGAACACGTTTCTTGCGCCTGACATTGGCAAGGGGCTGGTCGTCGCCGGCTCTGCCGCCGGCCGATACAGCCTTGGCGGTTGTCTTCAGGACGGCGCGGAACGGGCTGCAAGGATCGCGGCTGATCTCGGTTTTCCATCCGCTGGCAATCCGTTGCCCGCGGTGGGCGAGGAAGTCGATCCCTCCTTCACGGCATTGTGGTACGCCCCGGGCGCCAGGGCGAAAGCCTTTGTCGATTTCCAGAATGACGTCGATGTCAAGGATCTCGGTCTGGCTCTCAGGGAAGGTTTCGGCCATGTCGAGCATGCCAAGCGCTACACCACTGCCGGCATGGCAACGGATCAGGGCAAGCTGTCGGCTGTCAACACCACCGGCCTTCTGGCGAGCATGCAGGGTATCAGCCCCGGAGACGTCGGAACCATCACCTTCCGTCCCTTCTATACGCCGGTCGCAATCGGTGCCCTTGCCGGAACAGCGCGTGACGAGCGTGCCGTGCCGGTGCGCAAGTCGCCTCTGTATGGCTGGGCGGAAAAGAACGGTGCGACCTTTGTCGATTCCGGCCTGTGGTATCGGCCGGCCTATTTCGCCCGGCACGGCGAGAAAACATGGCGGGACAGCACCGATCGCGAGGTTGTCAACGTGCGCCAGCATGTCGGGCTCTGCGATGTTTCGACGCTCGGCAAGATCGAGATTTTCGGGCCGGACGCCGCCGAGTTCCTCAACCGGCTCTATTGCAATCCATTCCTCAAGCTGCCGGTTGGCAAGGCGCGCTACGGCTTGATGCTGCGCGAGGACGCAATGGTCTATGACGATGGCACCACCAGCCGGCTTTCGCCGCAGCACTTCGTCATGACCACCACCACGGCGCTCGCCGGCGGGGTTATGTCCCATATGGAATATTGCGCGCAGGTGCTCTGGCCGGAGCTCAAGGTTCGTTTTAGCTCCTCGACCGATCAGTGGGCGCAGATGGCGATTGCCGGTCCGAAATCCCGCCTTGTCGTCCAGGCGCTGGTCGAGGATGATGTCTCGGATAAGGCCTTTCCATTCCTTTCTGCCGGCGTCGTGACGCTGAAGGGCGGGCTTAACGCGCGGCTGTTCCGCATCTCCTTTTCCGGGGAACTGGCCTACGAGCTTGCGGTGCCCGCGGGCTTGGGTGAAGCCGTCGCCGATGCGATCATGGCAGAGGGCAGCGCGCATGGCATCTGCGCCTATGGGCTGGAGGCCATGAACGTGCTGCGCATCGAGAAAGGTCATGCCACCCATGCCGAATTCGACGGCCGCGTGACGCCGGACGATGCCGGTTTCGGACGGATGGTATCGGCGCAAAAAAACGATTTCATCGGCAAGCGGCTTTCGACGCGCTACGGACTGACGGCGGCAGACCGCATGCAGATGGTCGGGCTGAAACCCGTCGAGACGGACCAGCATATCCGCGCCGGTGCGCACCTGCTGCGCGAGGGCGCCAAGGCGTCGACCTTGAACGACCAGGGCTATGTCAGTTCCGCCTGCCACTCCCCGACGCTCGGTCATGACATCGCGCTCGCCTTCCTCAAATCGGGCCGCGAACGCTATGGCGAACGTGTCGTCGTCTGGGACAAGCTTGGCGGCAGCGAGACAGTGGCGGAGATCTGTCACCCGGTCTTCGTCGATCCCGGCAATACGCGGTTGAGGGTGTGAGCGGATATGATCAGGACCTACATTTCCCACCACCCACTGGAAGGCCGCATTCCGCTGGAACCCGGCATCCGGGCCGTCGATCACCTGGAGGTTCCTCGCCGGCAGGCGATCGTGACGGTCATGGCGGCTGACGGCGAGGAAACTGCCGTCGCCGCGGCGCTGAGTACGATGAGCGAGGCATCCTTGCGATTCGTCGGGCCGGGAGAGTGGCTGGTGGTATCGCAGTCGGAAACGCCGGACGGCCTGGTGCGCAGCCTTTCGCTTGTGCTTGCTGATACCGCCTATGTCCTTGACCAGAGCGACGGTCGCATCGTCCTGCGGCTGTCGGGTCCGAACGCGCGCCGCATCCTGGCCAAGGGCGTGGCAATCGATCTGCACCCTTCCGCTTTCGCGATCGGCGCCGCGTCGAATCTTCTGTGCGGACATATCAGCGTCAATCTGGCGCGAACCGGCGAGAACGAATTCGAACTGATCGTCGCGCGTAGTCTTGCCGAATCGCTGTTTGACGACCTGAGGCTGATGGGGCGGGAGTTCGATCTCTCCATCGATTTCTCCGGCTGAAACCGTCTGTCGTTGAGATGCTGACAGTTCGCCCGAAGGTGCAACCCTTCGTGCCGCGGATCGCACCTGCGATCTTGCCGAAACGACTGGCGGGGCTCTCGCCGTAGATTTCACGGTTTGCTGCCTAAAAACCGGCATGCGACTGCTCTTTTTTTTAGCCCTAAAAGCGTCAATGTCACTAAACTGGGAAAGAATTTCAGCAGGCTGTCATTTTACGCTTCACTTTTTGTTCGAAAGCATTATGGAATCCGTATCGAAAAAGGCTCGTTAAGAGCTTCTAAAACAAGAGGTCTGACCGAAACGGATCCGGCCCGGGGGATATAGATGGAGTATTTTGTCCAGCAGCTCGTCAACGGGCTGACGCTTGGCTCGATTTACGGTTTGATCGCCATTGGCTACACAATGGTTTACGGCATCATCGGCATGGTCAACTTCGCCCACGGCGATATTTTCATGCTTGGCGGCTTCGCAGCCCTGATTGTCTACCTGATCCTTGTCGGGCTCTTTGGCGGCGTTCCGGTCGCCCTTGCCCTGTTCGTCATGATCCTCATCGCGATGCTCATGACGGGCCTGTGGAATTGGGTGATCGAAAAGCTGGCTTACCGCCCGCTGCGCGGTTCGTTCCGGCTGGCGCCGCTGATCACCGCCATCGGCATGTCGATTGCGCTGTCGAACTTCGTTCAGGTGACGCAAGGCCCGCGCAACAAGCCCGTGCCGCCGCTGGTGTCGTCCGTTTACGACATTTTCGGCATTGCGATTTCACTGAAGCAGATCATCATCGTGCTGGTGACCGCGGTTCTGCTGACCATCTTCTGGTACATCGTCAATCACACGCCGCTTGGCCGTGCGCAGCGGGCTACGGAGCAGGACCGCAAGATGGCGGCGCTGCTTGGCATTGACGTCGACAAGACGATCTCGATCACCTTCGTCATGGGTGCGGCTCTGGCGGCCGTCGCCGGTACGATGTACCTGATGTACTACGGTGTCATCGTCTTTACCGACGGGTTCACGCCGGGCGTCAAGGCTTTCACGGCGGCCGTTCTCGGCGGCATCGGCTCGCTGCCCGGCGCAGTGCTCGGCGGTCTGATGATCGGTCTGATCGAATCGCTGTGGTCTGCCTATTTCACCATCGACTACAAGGATGTCGCGACATTCTCGATCCTCGCCATCGTGCTGATTTTCAAGCCGTCTGGTATTCTGGGTCGGCCGGAAGTCGAGAAGGTATAGTTTCATGGCAAACATTTCGCACACCACTGAGGCCGTCAGCACCAATCTGATGGCACGGGCTCTGCGCGAGGCCTTTTACGCGGGTCTCATCGCTCTCGGGCTGTTCGTATTGTTCGTCGGGCTGAAGACCGACCAGAACATTCTGAACGAGCTTGTCCTGGTTCAGCGCTGGGGTCTCCTGGCAACCTTTGTCGCCCTTGCCATGGTCGGCCGTTTCCTGGCGGTCGCCTATGTTCGTCCCTGGCTGGAGGCGCGCAAGGCGGCGAAGGCCGCAGCTCCCGTCGTCGAGCGGGAGGCTGGCTTCGTTGCACGCAATTTCAACCTGCTCGCCATCGTTGCCCTGATCGCGTACCCTTTGGTCATGGTCGCTGTGTTCGGCTTTCAGGGCTCGCTGAAATGGGTCGACAATTTCGGCATCCAGATCCTCATCTACGTCTTGCTGGCATGGGGCTTGAACATCGTCGTCGGCCTTGCCGGTCTTCTGGACCTTGGCTACGTCGCCTTCTATGCGGTCGGCGCCTATTCCTATGCGCTCTTGTCCTCCTATCTCGGCCTGTCCTTCTGGTTGCTCCTGCCGATCGCCGGCGTCCTGGCAGCGCTATGGGGCACCATCCTCGGATTCCCGGTGCTGCGCCTCAAGGGTGACTATCTGGCGATCGTGACGCTCGCCTTCGGGGAAATCATCCGGCTGGTGCTGATCAACTGGACGGAAGTCACCAAGGGCACCTTCGGTATCTCAGGCATCGCCAAGGCAAGTGTCTTCGGCATCTGGTCCTTCGACATCAGCGCCGCGAACAACTTCGCCAAGGCGTTCGGCCTGCCGATGTCCTCGGCCTATTACAAGATCTTCCTGTTCTACCTCGCTTTGGCACTCTGCATGCTGGCTGCCTTCGTGACGATCCGCCTGAGGCGCATGCCGATCGGCCGTGCCTGGGAAGCATTGCGTGAAGACGAGATCGCCTGCCGTTCGCTCGGCATCAACACGGTTACCACCAAGCTGACGGCATTCGCCACCGGCGCGATGTTCGGGGGGATTGCAGGGTCGTTCTTTGCGGTCCGCCAGGGCTTCGTCTCGCCGGAATCCTTCGTCTTCCTGGAATCGGCGATCATTCTTGCGATCGTGGTTCTCGGCGGCATGGGCTCGCTGGTCGGCATCGCCGTCGCTGCGACCGTGATGATCGGCGGCACCGAACTGCTGCGTGAAATGAACTTCCTGAAGCAGATCTTCGGCCCGGACTTCACCCCGGAACTCTACCGCATGCTGATCTTTGGTCTGGCAATGATCGTCGTCATGGTCTGGAAGCCTCGCGGCTTCGTCGGCTCGCGCGAACCCACGGCATTCCTGCGTGAACGCAAGAGTGTCTCCGGCAGCTTTACCAAGGAAGGGCACGGCTGATGGCCCTCGAGACAGACACAATGACGAAAGATCCAATCCTCAAAGTCGAGCATCTGTCGATGCGTTTCGGCGGACTGATGGCCATCAACGACCTGTCGTTCGAAGCCTATCGCGGTGATATCACCGCGCTCATCGGCCCGAACGGGGCCGGCAAGACGACGGTGTTCAACTGCATCACCGGCTTCTACAAGCCGACGATGGGCATGATCACATTGCGGCAGAAGGCCGGGAAGGAATACCTTCTCGAGCGCATGTCGGATTATGAAGTCAACCGCGATGCCAAGGTGGCCCGCACCTTCCAGAATATCCGGCTTTTCTCGGGCCTGACGGTTTTGGAAAACCTGTTGGTCGCCCAGCACAATAAGCTGATGCTGGCGTCGGGCTACACCATCCTCGGTCTGCTCGGCTTTCCGACCTACAAGGCGGCGGTCGGAGAATCAATCGAGCGTGCGAAATACTGGCTCGACAAGGCCAACCTGACGGATCGTGCCGACGATCCGGCCGGCGATCTGCCGTATGGTGCCCAGCGTCGCCTGGAAATTGCGCGTGCGATGTGCACAGGCCCGGAGTTCCTCTGCCTCGACGAGCCTGCGGCCGGTCTCAACCCGCGCGAATCGCTCGCTCTCAACGAGCTCTTGCGCAGCATCCGCAAGGACACCGACACGTCGATCCTTTTGATCGAGCACGACATGTCGGTGGTCATGGAAATTTCCGATCACGTCGTCGTGCTGGAATACGGCCAGAAGATCTCCGACGGAAATCCGGACTATGTGAAGCACGATCCGAAGGTTATTGCGGCCTATCTCGGTGTTGAAGACGATGAGGTCGAAGAAGTGATCGAACAGATCGAGGAAATCGCACCGGGAGAGACGCACTGATGAGCGATACTCTCCTGAATGTAAAAGGCGTCGAAACCTATTACGGCAATATCCGCGCACTCGCCGGTGTTGATGTCGAGGTCAGGCGCGGTGAAATCGTCTGCATGATCGGTGCCAACGGCGCCGGTAAGTCGACCCTGATGATGACCATATGCGGCAGTCCGCAGGCGAAGGCCGGTTCGGTCACCTTCGATGGACAGGATATTACCCGCATGCCGACGCACGAAATCGCCCGGTTGCGCGTTGCCCAGTCTCCTGAAGGGCGGCGGATCTTTCCGCGCATGACCGTCCTTGAAAATCTTCAGATGGGCGCGAGCCTCGACAACTTGAAGTATTTCGATGAGGACGTGGAAAAAATCTTCACGCTTTTCCCGCGGCTCAAGGAGCGGCAGGCGCAACGCGGCGGTACCCTGTCCGGCGGTGAGCAGCAGATGTTGTCGATTAGCCGTGCGCTGATGGCCCGCCCCAAGCTTTTGCTGCTCGACGAGCCATCGCTCGGTCTTGCGCCGCTGATCGTCAAGGGCATCTTCGAAGCGATCAGGAAGCTCAACGAACAGGAGGGCCTGACCGTCTTCCTCGTCGAGCAGAACGCCTTCGCTGCCTTGAAGCTCTCCCATCGCGCCTATGTCATGGTCAACGGCAAGGTCACGATGAGCGGCAGCGGCAAGGAATTGCTGGCCAATCCGGAAGTGCGCGCCGCCTATCTCGAGGGCGGCCATCATTGACGCCATGCCTGCCGGCGGCGTTTCCCGCAGTCGGCAGGTGGGATTTGGTATATTGGGCCGTTTTGCGCAGGCTCGCAGTCTGCCGGGGCCTTGAAGGGGAGAGTTGGAATGCAGGGCATTCTCTACGAAGAACCGACCGTTCTTCAGTTCGCGCTGGTCACAGTGGTGATGGGCGGGTGGACGGCCTGGCGCACGGGAAAGAGCGCTGCCGAGGGCTGGAGCAAATACTCGACGCTGATCATCTACGTCCTCCTTCTGGGCGTCGCTATCCGCTTTATCCATCATGCGCTTTTTAACGGCAGCATGTTGACTTTGCAGTACTATATCGTGGACACCGTCGTTCTTTTGTTGTTTGCTACCGCCGGCTATCGCTACTATCGCACGAGGCAGATGACCAACAATTACTACTGGCTCTATGAGAAGGCATCGCCCTTCTCTTGGCGATCGAAATAATAGAGGGAACCCGCGGTTGCGCCGGGTGCGGCGCCTGCGGTTACGAGAATACCGGCGCGGTTATGGTGGGTATCGTGACCGGTTTTAAACGACACCCGCTCAATTTTTTGGGAGTAACAAGATGAAAAAGTCACTTTTGTCGGCTGTTGCGCTGACTGCAATGGTCGCTTTCAGCGGCACTGCATGGGCCGACCTCCTGGTTGGTGTTGCTGGCCCGCTGACGGGACCGAACGCAGCTTTCGGCGCGCAGCTCCAGAAGGGTGCTGAACAGGCCGCGGCTGACATCAATGCTGCAGGCGGCATCAATGGCGAACAGATCAAGATCGTGCTCGGCGACGACGTCTCCGACCCGAAGCAGGGCGTTTCCGTAGCCAACAAGTTCGTTGCCGACGGTGTCAAGTTCGTCATCGGTCACTTCAACTCGGGCGTTTCGATTCCGGCCTCGGAAGTCTACGCTGAAAACGGTATCCTGCAGATCACGCCGGCTTCCACCAACCCGACCTTCACCGAGCGCGGCCTGTGGAACACCTTCCGTACCTGCGGTCGTGACGACCAGCAGGGTGCAGTTGCCGGTGCCTACATTGCTGCAAACTTCAAAGACGCCAAGGTTGCGGTTGTTCACGACAAGACGCCGTACGGCCAGGGCCTGGCTGATCTGACCAAGGCGGCGATGAACGAAGCAGGCGTCAAGGAAGTCGTCTACGAAGGTGTCACGACCGGCGACAAGGACTTCTCAGCCCTGATCGCCAAGATGAAGGAAGCCGGCGTAAGCGTGGTTTACTGGGGCGGTCTGCACACCGAAGCCGGCCTCATCATGCGCCAGATGGCTGACCAGGGCCTGAAGGCCACCTTCATGTCCGGCGACGGTATCGTTTCGAACGAACTGGCCTCGATCGCTGGCGACGCTGTCAACGGCACGCTGATGACGTTTGCTCCGGATCCGCGCAAGAACCCGGCTGCAAAGGAACTGGTTGAGAAGTTCCGCGCTGCTGGCTTCGAACCGGAAGCCTACACCCTGTACTCCTATGCCGCTCTGCAGGTCATCGCGGAAGCTGCAAAGACCACCGGCAGCAATGATCCGCAGGCTGTTGCCGAAAACATCAAGGGCAAGGGTCCGTTCCACACCGTCATCGGCGAGTTCGGCTATGACGAAAAGGGCGACATCACCCGTCCGGACTACGTCATGTACACCTGGAAGAAGGGTGACGACGGCAAGTACAGCTACTTCCAGAACGAATAGTTGTTCCATTGGTCCATCGGATCGCGAAAGGCCCGGCTTTGCCGGGCCTTTTTGCATTATCGGTCCCGGCGGTGTCAGGGCTATCGCATATGGATATGCGGCGGTCTCCCTCTTCTCCCCGGCGGGGAGAAGGTGGCGCGAAGCGCCGGATGAGGGGGCGGCGGCTATAGCGCCGAAATTGCCGAGAAAACCCCCTCATCGCCTCGCATACGCTCGGCACTTCTCCCCGGCGGGGAGAAGAGGGAGCTTGTCGCAATCGCCTTCAGTTTATATGCGATAGCCCTGCTGGCCGTGGAGACAGCGCAACACCTTGCCTGCAGGGCGTGGCTATCGCAGCAGCGATGATCTCAGCGCCGCGATCTCTTTCTTGAGCCGCGCCAATTCCTCCACCTCCAGGCCGCTTGCCTCGAGAATGCAGGGCGGAATGGTTTTCGCCCGAGCTTGAAGCGCGCGTCCCGCTGCCGTCAATTGCACCCGCACCTGCCGCTCATCCGTCTTGTCGCGCGTCCGGGCGATGAGCCCCAAACCTTCCAGACGTTTCAGCACCGGCGTCAGTGTGCTCGATTCCAGAAACAGCTTTTCGCCCAGGCTGCCGACCGTTCGGTCATCCTGCTCCCAGAGCGTGACCATGGCTATGTACTGCGTATAGGTAAGCCCGATCTCGTCGAGCAGCGGCTTGTAGACGCGGTTGAGGGCGTGGTTGGCGGAATAGATGGCGAAACAAAGGAAGTCGTCGAGTTTTACCGTGTCGGTCTTGCCGGTCGATGTTTGATCCATTGTGTCCCGTCCTTTATCCGTCGCGCGCAAGATAAATCGTTCGCGATTTAAAGCAAGGCATTGACATTCGAAACGCCGGCGGATAAACATCGTGCACGATTTGATTGAGCACAAATTGTTCTGCGTCGGCTGAGCTGATCAAGTGGAAGCCTCGGATACTAATATCGCGCGCGATTAAATCGTATGTCATAAACTCAGCGTCGCCAGCGGCATCGCAAAGGAGCAACCAAATGTCCGATAGCGCCAACAACCAGAATTTTTCCCGTCGTAACGTCCTGCTTGCCGGTGTCGGCGGAGCAGGGATCGCCGCCGTATCCGGCGCTCTGGCCGGCGCGCGCGCACACGCCGAGGAACAGGCTGCGCGCGCGTCGGCAGATCGCTCGCCGGTAAAGCAGAGCGTCAACACCATCCTCACCCGCGATGGAGTCGAGATCTACTACAAGGACTGGGGTCCGAAGGATGGCCCCGTCGTCATTCTCAGCCACGGCTGGCCGCTGTCTTCCGACAGCTGGGAAGCCCAGGCGCTGCATCTTGCCGATCACGGTTTCCGCGTCATTACACATGACCGTCGCGGTCACGGCCGATCCTCCCAGCCCTGGCACGGCAACGATATGGATCACTATGCCGATGACCTGGCCGATCTGATCGAAGTCCTGGAGTTGAACGCCGTTTCGCTGTTCGGCTTCTCCACGGGCGGCGGCGAGATCAGCCGCTATATCGGCCGCCATGGTACCAGCCGTGTGGCCAGGGCCGGTCTGATCGCCGCCGTGCCGCCGCTGATGCTCAAGACTGCTGCCAATCCCGGTGGCCTGCCGATCGAGGTGTTCGATGGCATCCGTGCAGCGTCGATCGCCGACCGCTCGCAACTCTACAAGGATATCGCTTCAGGCCCGTTCTTCGGCTTCAACCGGCCCGGTGCCAAGCCCTCGCAGGGCATGATCGACTCATTCTGGCTGCAGGGCATGATGGCCGGCCACAAGAATACCTATGACTCGATCAAGGCGTTTTCCGAAACCGACTTCACCGAGGACCTGAAGAAGTTCGACATCCCGACGCTGATCGTCCACGGTGACGACGACCAGATCGTGCCGATCGACGCTGCAGCCCGCGCTTCCAAGGCGCTGGTGCCGCACGCCACGCTGAAGGTCTATGCTGGTGGGCCGCACGGCATCACCGATACCCACAAGCAGCAGCTGAACGACGACATGCTCGCCTTCCTGAAAGGCTGACGACAACCTTTCGGGGCGCTACCCTGGCGCCCCGATCGTCGCGCGGGAGCCCCAATTCGATGGGCATGAAAGCTGCCGGGAACGTCCCGGCGCTGTCGCGAAGCCGGCAGCTTCCGGATCGCGCTGCATAAGTCCCTGACTTACAAATGCTAAATATTAGAATGTTGCGATATTGCAACGTGGAGCGTTTGTCGACGGCCGCCGATTGCCGCCGCGGACAAATCGGCGGATAATGCTCAAATATAAGGCAGGCTGGCACCACCCAGGGATTGTCGTGGCGCCATGTCCAGGAACGGAGGCAGGACCCGGAAGGGGTCATGCTGATGTCGGCGTCGGCGCAGCTTGCCGACGTCAGCCGGCATGCGGGAAGAAACGCTTCGACGGCGGGAACAGCAGTGGTCCCAAACCAGGAGTTCTTCATGCGCTTCTCAAAGGTAGCCTACCGCCCCATCTCCGATGGACATGTTTCGGTCGCGATCTTCGTCCTTCAGGAAAGAAGATACTACCTCGCCTGGCTCATACCGCCGCTGATTGCAGCTGGCTTGTGGCCTGCGGTGGCCAAGGCGCATGATGCGCCGTCCGGCTGGAGTTACCCGTTCTCCTGCTGCTCCAATCAGGATTGCCGGCCAGTCGCCACCAAGGCGATCAGCGAGAGGCCGCAAGGCTATGTCATCAATATTACCGGTGAGGTCGTACCCTACAAGGATACGCGCGTCAGGACCTCGCCGGACGGCGAGTACCATTGGTGCTCTGTCGCCGGTCAGGAAAGAAGCCGGACCATCTGTCTCTTCGTCCCACCGCATTCCTATTGACGGCGGCTGGAGCCGAATGATTTCAGTCGAAACGACCTGACCCCGCATCCGCTCTGGAACCAGGGAAGCAGAGCCTGATGTCGTGCGAAAGGCGCTTGTTCGGCATCACACTCTAGACCTCGCGCAAGGCGTTCGCCGCTTTGACCGCGGCAGAAGCACGGTTTTCGACGCCGAGCTTCACGTAGATCTGTTCCAGGTGCTTGTTGACGGTGCGCGCGCTCAAGCCCAGGATTTCGCCGATGTCGCGGTTCGACTTGCCCTTGGCGATCCAGAGCAGCACCTGGGCCTCGCGTACCGTCAGCGAAAAATTCTGCCTGAGAATGTCGTCGTCGCTGGTCTGGCTGACGCCGGTGAGGCGGAACAGGAATTCATCGCCGCCGATGGCGCCGAGATAGGCAAGCTGCAGGACCGGTTGCCCATGCTGGTGGATCATCAGCGGCTCCTTGGAGACACCGTGTCTTTGGCGCTCCTCCAGCCAGGTGCGGATATGGTCGGCGAGCGTCTCCAGCCCGTCGTCCCGGCCCGTTGCGGCATTGACCAGCCGCGTTGCCTGCGGCGTCGACCATTGGATGCTGCCGGAACCACGCACCGCAAGCAGGTGCCGCCCGGCCGCATCCAGCGCCACGCGCGCGCTTTGCGCCGAGCGCGCATTGGCGAGATGAACGCGGATGCGGGCGCGCAGCTCGTCGATGTTGATGGGTTTCGAAAGATAGTCGACGCCGCCGGATTCGAGCGCGCGGACGATATGTTCGGTCTCCGTAAGCCCGGTCATGAAGATCACCGGAACCTGAGCGATGCCGGGGTTGGCCTTGAGGCTGCGGCAGGTGTCGAAACCGTCCATGCCGGGCATGACCGCATCCATCAGGATGATATCCGGCGTGATGCGGTCAACGACATTGATCGCAGCCTTGCCGGACGTGGCGATCAGTACCGAGAACCCGGATTGTTCGAGTGCATCGGTGAGGAAGCCCAGCGTTTCCGGAGAATCATCCACGATGAGCACGATATCGCGTGGATGGACTGCGTCATTCACCGGCGGCTCTCCCTTGTCTGTTTATGGTCTGGAGGAAATCGGCATAGCCGGCAAGGTCGAAAGCCTGAACATAGGTCTTCACCGCCTCGGTGAAGGGCTGATTTTCCTCGAGACGGGCGAGATCGGCGAGCTTTGCCTCGATGCCGCGGACATAGCCGATTTCACCCAGCCGGATCAGTTCCTCGACATGGGCGACACCGGGCGTCTTGACCTTGGCGTTGGCCTTCGGCTTAGGCGCCGGTGCAGCCATATCGCTGTATTCCCATTTGAGCGCCAGATGGACAGCCAGCCTGTCGTGCAACTGGCGGATATCGAAAGGCTTGGCAAGGCTGTCGTTGTGGCCGGTGTGACTCTCTGCCTCGCTACTGTCGCCGATATTGGCCGACAGCATGATGATCGGAGCGGTTTGTCCGTACTCGCGCAGGCGGGTGACCAACTGCCAGCCGTTCATGCCGGGCATTGAGATGTCGATCAGGAAGAGATCGGGCTCGATGCCCTCGATCAGCGTCAGGCATTCCGTTCCGCCCGCTGCCGTCAGGACGACGAAATCGAGCGGCATCAGCACCTCACGCATCAAGTCGCGGTGATCCTCGTTGTCGTCGACGACGACGATCGTTCGGCGCGGTCCGGCATAGCCGGCGATCTTGCGCACCGAGGGGAGCGAGGCGGTCGGCCGGTTGATTGCCGAAAGCATCAGGCGGACCCGGAAGGTCGAACCCTTGTCGCGCTCGCTGTCGACGACGATCTCGCCGCCGAGCGTCTGGGTCAGAAGCCGGGTGATGGTGAGCCCCAGCCCAAGGCCCGGCATCGGCCGGACATGTTCGGCCTCGCCACGCTGGAAGGGTTCGAAGATGCGGGGCAGGTCGGCTTGCGAAATGCCGCGACCGGTATCGGAGACGGTGAAGGTCGCGACCTGGCTGCGATAGGCGACATCGAAGCGGATCGTGCCGGTGTCGGTGAACTTGATGGCATTTGAGAGCAGGTTGACGAGGATCTGGCGCAGCCGTTTCTCATCGGTGCGGACATATTGCGGCAGGGTGCTTGCCCGCTCCTGCGCAAAGACCAGGCCCTTGGCTTGCGCCTGCGGGCGGAACATGTCGACGATCTGGTCGAGGAAATCCTGGATGTTGATCTCATTGGAATAGACCTGCAGCCGGCCGGCCTCGATCTTGGAAATATCGAGCAGCCCGTCGATCAGGCCCGACAGGTGGTCGGCACTGCGCTTGATCACCTTGATCGCTGATTGACGCGGTGCCGGAATGGTCTCGTCGCGTTCGAGGATCTGCGCGTAGCCGAGCACGGCGTTGAGCGGTGTGCGCAGTTCATGGCTGAGCCCCACGACATAGCGGCTCTTGGCGCGGTTGGCTGCCTCCGCCGTTTCCTTGGCATATTGCAGGGCCGCGTCGGTCTTCTTGTGGGCGGCGATTTCCTTCAGCAGCAAGGTGTTCTGGCGCGAGGATTCCTCCTCCGCCACCAGCCGGCTGTCATGCGCCAGGACGTAGAACCAGCAGACGATGCCGGTGACGACAGCAAAGACGAAGAAGACAATGCCGATCGTCCGGTTGATCACCGCGGCGGTCTCAGGCGATGCGCTGCCGGTCTGGTGCGCTATCATCGCCAGGATGATGCCGATGCCTGCAACCGACAGCACAACGGCGATCCCGTAGCGGCCAAGGCGCGTGGAAAGCGTTTCCGTCACCTTCTGCGGCAGCAATGTCCTGGCAACCACGGCCGTCTGGTAGTTGAAGCTCGCATGCGGTTTGCACATGTCGTGGCAGCGGCTGTCGAGCGAGCAGCAGAGCGAGCAGATCGGCGCGGAGTAGGCAGGGCACCAGGCCATGTCCTCGGGTTCGAACGGATGTTCGCAGATCGAGCAGGTGACGGTGGACAGCTTTTTCCAGCTCTGGCGCGGCTTGCGGGCGAGATAGTATTTGCCCTTCGTCGCCCAGGCGATGGCGGGAGAGGCGATGAAGGCGGTGATCAGCGCAAGATAGGGCGCCAACGACGACGCCATCGCCCCGAACAGCCCGAAATGGGCGGTGAGGGCGATCAAGGCCGACAGCGTCATGGCGCCGACGCCGACCGGATTGATGTCATAGAGATGGGCGCGCTTGAACTCGATGTTTGCCGGCGCCAGACCCAGCGGCTTATTGACGAAGAGGTCGGCCGAGATGGTGCAGAGCCAGGACATGGCGATGATCGAGAAGATCCCCAGCGTTTCCTCCAGCAGCTTGTAGATGCCGAGTTCCATCAGTAGCAGGGCGATCGCCACGTTGAACATCAGCCAGACGACGCGGCCGGGGTGGCTGTGGGTCAGGCGCGAGAAGAAGTTCGACCAGGCGAGCGATCCCGCGTAAGCATTCATCACGTTGATCTTCAATTGCGAAACGACCACGAAGGCGGCCATCAGCAGCAAGGCCGCATTGTGCCACGGGATCATGTAGCCGAATGCGGTCAGGTACATATGTGCCGGATCCGCCGCGTCCTCGACCGGAACGCCGGCGCTGAGGCAGAGCACGACCAGGAAGGAGCCTGCCAGCAATTTCGGCGCGCCGACGATCACCCAGCCGGAGCCGGCCAGGAATACGGCGATCCGATGATGCAGCTTGCGCTGCCCTTCCGGCGGCAGGAAGCGCAGGAAGTCCACCTGTTCGCCGATCTGCGCCATCAGGGCGAGGATCACGGCCGACGCCGCACCGAACTCGGCAATGGAAAAGGGTGCCAGGGACCCCGGGGCACCGGCCGACTTGTGGGCACCGGCAAAGGCCACCCAGACGTCGAATTTGCTCCAGTCGGCGAGCGCGATGAAGATGAAGGGCAGGATGTTGAGAATGATCCAGAATGGCTGGGTCACCAGCTGGAACTTGCTGATCAGCCGAACGCCATGCGTCACCAGCGGGATGACCATGACAGCGCTGACGATATAGCCGATCCAGACCGGGATGCCGAGCGCAAGTTCCAGCGCCGCCGACATGATCGAGGCCTCGATGGCAAAGAGCATGAAGGTGAAGCTCGCATAGATCAGCGAGGTGATGGTCGAGCCGATATAGCCGAAGCTCGCGCCGCGGGTGAGGAGGTCGATGTCGACGCCATGGCGGATGGCATAGCGGCTGATCGGCAGGCCGACGGCGAGCATGACGATGCTGGCCGCCAGAATGGCGATGACGGCGTTGGTGGTGCCGTAGGAGAGCGTGATCGCCCCGCCGATTGCCTCGAGCGCCAGAAAGGAGATCGCCCCGATCGCCGTCTGGGAAATGCGCTGCGAGGAGAATTGCCGGGCGCTCTTGGCAGTGAAACGCAGCGCATAGTCTTCCAGCGTCTGGTTGGCGACCCAGCGGTTATATTCACGCCGGACCGGTATGATGCGCTGGCGGGCTGTCATCGGCGGTGTCGGATCCCCTTGCTGTCTTTGCGTCCGCGACAAAGTGGTAGCACAGAAGATCGCGATCCTTAAAGGTGCTGCATTGCACACTTCGCCCCCGTGTCTACGTCAATTGACGTATACAGGTTTCTCTGCCCCCGGCGGATAGTTCCTTTACGAACGGTAAAGGTCTCCCAAGCGCCGTCGTCCAAAGAACGAGAGGGGTTCACAATGAAAATCAAATCTCACGTCATGAGCGCGTTCCTCGCCGGTGCGCTTGCCACGACTGCATTCTCCGGTGTTCATGCCGCCGAGGACACGATCAAGGTCGGGGTCCTGCATTCACTCTCCGGCACCATGGCGATCTCCGAGACGACGCTCAAGGATGCCATGCTGATGCTCATCGAGGAGCAGAACAAGAAGGGCGGCCTGCTCGGCAAGAAGCTTGAGGCCGTCGTCGTCGACCCGGCGTCCGACTGGCCGCTGTTTGCTGAAAAGGCGCGCGAACTGATCTCCGTCAACAAGGTCGCAGCCGTCTTTGGCTGCTGGACCTCGTCGTCGCGCAAGTCCGTTCTGCCGGTCTTCGAAGAACTGAATTCGCTGCTCTTCTACCCTGTCCAGTATGAGGGCGAAGAATCATCGCGCAACATCTTCTACACGGGCGCCGCTCCGAACCAGCAGGCAATCCCGGCGGTCGATTACCTGATGAACACAGAAGGCGTCGAGCGTTTCGTGCTTGAAGGCACCGACTATGTCTATCCGCGCACGACCAACAAGATCCTCGAAGCCTATCTGATTGCCAAGGGTATCCCGAAAGAGGATATCATGATCAACTACACGCCGTTCGGTTTCTCCGACTGGCAGACGGAAGTGGCGAAGATCAAGGAATTCGGCTCGGCCGGCAAGAAGACCGCCGTCGTCTCGACCATCAATGGCGATGCCAACGTTCCCTTCTACAAGGAGCTCGGCAACAAGGGCATCAAGGCAACCGATATCCCGGTCGTCGCATTCTCGGTCGGCGAAGAAGAACTTGCCGGTCTCGATACCAAGCCGCTGGTCGGCCATCTGGCCGCCTGGAACTACTTCCAGTCCGTCGATGCTCCGGTCAATGCCGAATTCATCAAGCAATGGCACGCCTTCACCAAGAACGACAAGCGCGTGACCAACGATCCGATGGAAGCCGCCTATATCGGCTTCAACGCGTGGGTGAAGGCCGTCGAAGCTGCCGGCACCACCGACACCGATGCGGTTCTCGATACGATCATCGGCACCAGCGTTCCGAACCTTTCGGGCGGCTATTCCACAGTCATGCCGAACCACCACATCACCAAGCCGGTGCTGATCGGTGAAATCCAGGAAGACGGCCAGTTCGAAATCGTCCAGCAGACGCCGGCGGTTGTCGGCGACGAATGGTCCGACTACCTGCCCGACTCGAAAGACCTGATCTCTGATTGGCGCAAGCCGATGTCTTGCGGCAACTTCAACGTTGCCACCGGCAAGTGCGGCGGCAAAGGCTCCTGATTTTCATCAAGGCCAGCATAGTCCGGAAACGGTCTGACCGCCGTTTCCCCCAAATCATGTACTCACCTTTCTGTCGGACACCAATACCCCTCCGTTCGGGCCTCCCACCCGGACGGGGGACTGTCTGCCCCAGGGTGGTACTGGCATGTTTTCTGCATGAGTGGAGCGTCACGACGTGGTTCCCGGTGCCACATCGGTCCGATCTGATCGTCGGACGTGCGCATTGCGGAAACTTTAAGCAGCAGCGCCAGCGGTCCAGCACTCGCCGGAATTCGCAGCGTCAGCCAAAACGGAACTTGAAGAGCTCATGTATCGCGCCCTCCAGACCTTCCTCGTTGCTCTCTGCCTTCTGGTCAGTTGCCTCGCAACCGGTCTACGTGCGCAGGAAGATATCCGGCCGTTGGTCGACGCGCTCGGGACCGGTGGCTTTCCCCAGAAGATCGAGGCCGTCAAGGCGCTTGCGGCTTCGGGCGACGCCAAGGTTGCCGAAATCCTGCAAAACCTCAGCGAAGGCAAACTTTATGCGCCGAAGACCGGTGGCTCCGTCTACCTCGCCGCGCCGACGGATGGCGCCTATGTGGATGTGCTGACTGGCGCGCCGGTGGCCGACGTCCCCGGCAATCTTGCCAGGATCAAGCTCAACAACGGCCTGCGCGGCGCGATCGGCGCGGCGCTGAGCCAGCTGACGCTGCTGAGCCCCGACCGGGCCGCCCGTCTGGCCGCATCGCAGGACCTGCTCAAGGACGCCGATCCCGATAATCTCGATCTTTTGAACGCCGCTTTGGCGCAGGAGAAGGACGCCGAGGTCAAGGCGACCATGGAAGCGGCCCGGGCCGTCATCCTGCTCAAGACCGATGCCAGCGCCGAGGACAAGAAGGCCGCCATCGATACGATCGCGGCGCGCGGAAACCGCGATGCGCTGACGATCCTGACCGGGGCAATGGAAAATGCGCCGGAAGAACTGAAGCCGGCGATCGAGCAGAACATCGCGTCGATCGAGACCAGTCTCGCCATTTGGGATGTGACGCAGAACGTCTGGTACGGTCTGTCGCTCGGCTCCGTTCTGCTTCTCGCCGCCATCGGCCTTGCCATCACCTTCGGCGTCATGGGCATCATCAACATGGCGCATGGCGAAATGGTCATGCTCGGCGCCTACACCACCTATGTGGTGCAGCAGACGCTTCATGCCGTCGCGCCCCAGATGAGTGATTATTCGCTCGCCTTTGCGGTGCCTGCGGCGTTCCTGTTCACGGGCCTCGTCGGCATCGGCATCGAGCGCAGCGTCATCCGCTGGCTGTATGGCCGGCCGCTGGAAACGTTGCTCGCCACCTGGGGCATTTCGCTGATCCTGCAGCAGTCGATCCGCACCATCTTCGGGCCGACGAACCGCCAGGTCGACAATCCGAGCTGGATGTCGGGGGCCTTCGATGTCGGCGGCCTGGCCATCACCTACAACCGCATGTGGATCATCGTCTTTTCGCTCGGCGTATTTGTAGCGCTGCTCCTGCTGCTCAAGCGCTCCAAGTTCGGGTTGCAGATGCGCGCCGTGACGCAGAACCGCCGCATGGCGTCGTCCATGGGTATCCGCACGCCTTGGGTCGACGCTTTGACATTCGGTCTCGGTTCCGGCATTGCCGGCATGGCGGGCGTTGCGCTCAGCCAGATCGACAACGTCTCGCCCAATCTCGGCCAGAACTACATCATCGACAGCTTCATGGTCGTGGTCTTCGGTGGGGTCGGCAATCTCTGGGGGACGCTGGTCGGCGCCTTGACGCTCGGCATCGCCAACAAGTTCCTCGAACCCTATGCCGGCGCGGTGCTGGGCAAGATCCTCATCCTCATCTTCATCATTCTCTTCATCCAGCGGCGGCCGCGCGGCCTGTTCGCGCTCAAGGGAAGGGCGATCGAACAATGATTACGCAAATGCTGTTCAGCCGGCACGAGAAGAAGATCCTCTGGGCCGTGGCGCTTATCCTTCTGGCGGCAGCGCTCGTGCCGCTTGCCAACCTTCTGATCCCGGAAGGCAACTTCTTCCATGTCCCGGGCCATCTCGTCCCTCTTCTCGGCAAGTACCTCTGCTACGCCCTGCTTGCGCTCGCGCTCGATCTCGTCTGGGGCTATTGCGGCATTCTTTCGCTCGGCCACGGCGCGTTCTTCGCGCTCGGCGGCTATGCCATGGGCATGTATCTCATGCGTCAGATCGGTGACCGGGGCGTCTATGCCAACCCGCTGCTGCCGGATTTCATGGTGTTTTTGAACTGGAGCGAGCTGCCCTGGTACTGGTACGGCTTCAATCATTTCGCCTTCGCCGCGTTGATGGTGCTCTTGGTTCCCGGTCTGCTCGCCTTCGTGTTCGGCTGGTTCGCCTTCCGCTCGCGCGTCACCGGCGTCTATCTGTCGATCATCACCCAGGCGATGACCTACGCCCTGCTGCTCGCCTTCTTCCGCAACGAGATGGGCTTCGGCGGCAACAATGGCCTCACCGATTTCAAGGATATCCTCGGCTTCAACGTCCAGGCCGGCGGCACCCGGGCGACGCTCTTTGCGGCAACCGCCGTCGCTCTCGCCCTGGCGCTGATCCTGAGCTCGGCCATCGTCCGTTCCAAATACGGCAAGGTGCTGGTCGGCGTGCGCGACGCCGAAAGCCGCACGCGTTTCCTCGGCTACCGGGTGGAAAACATGAAGCTCTTCATCTTCACGGTTTCTGCAATGATGGCCGGCATCGCCGGCGCGCTCTACGTGCCGCAGGTCGGCATCATCAATCCCGGTGAATTTGCGCCGGCAAACTCGATCGAAGTCGTCATCTGGACCGCGGTCGGCGGGCGCGGCACGTTGATCGGGCCGATCATCGGCGCCGTCCTCGTCAATTTCGGCAAGAGCATCTTCACCGCCGCCTTCCCGGAATTCTGGCTGTTTGCGCTCGGTGCGCTGTTCGTTGCGACAACCTTGTTCCTGCCCAGGGGCGTCGTCGGCACGGTCCAGCAACATCTGGCGACCCGCAAGGAGCAGAAAAAAGCCGATGCGGCCGAGCGCGCCTACCGGGACAAGGCGGCAGCCAGCGCCGAAAGCCGGCTTGCCTCACTCGAACCTCAGGCGGCGGAGTAAGACCGATGGATGCAAAGACTTCCCGCAGCCTTCTCTACCTCGACGGCGTCTCGGTTTCCTTCGATGGCTTCAAGGCGCTGAATTCGCTCTCCTTCGTCGTCGAGCCGGGAGAACTTCGCGCCATCATCGGCCCGAACGGGGCCGGCAAGACGACGATGATGGACATCATCACCGGCAAGACCCGGCCGGATTCGGGCCAGGTGTTCTTCAACGGCGATATCGACCTCACCAGGAAGGATGAGGCCGAAATCGCCCAGCTCGGCATCGGCCGCAAGTTCCAGAAGCCGACGGTGTTCGAGAGCCACACGGTCTGGGACAATATCGAGCTGGCGCTCAACCGGAAGCGCGGCGTTTTCGCAACGCTGTTCTACCGCCTGACGGCTGAGGACAAGGCTCGCATCGAGGAGATCCTCGAAACGGTGCGCATGACGGCGCGCAAGGACGATCTCGCCGCCAATCTCTCGCATGGCCAGAAGCAGTGGCTGGAGATCGGCATGCTTCTGGCGCAGGAGCCGAAACTGCTGCTCGTCGATGAGCCGGTGGCCGGCATGACCGACGCCGAAACGGCGGAAACCGCCATCCTGCTCAAGGAAATCGCCAGGACCCGCTCGGTCGTGGTGGTCGAACACGACATGGGCTTCATCCGCGATCTCGGTGTCAAGGTCACCTGCCTGGCGGAGGGCTCGGTACTGGCCGAAGGCTCCATCGATTTCGTCAGCAGCGACCCGAAGGTCATCGAGAACTATCTGGGGCGGTGAATGAACGTAAAGGTTGAACCTCGCCGGGAAAGCGGCTTTAACACCGCCAGTACATTTCGCAGTGCGGGGTTTGATCCATGCATATTGTCGGTTTTGTCGTGTTCGTATTGGCCGGAGCGGCCGTTTGGTACTGGCGTTTGAAGATGGTGCGGGAAGCGGGAAGCGAAATCATCGACTCGGTCGAGCGCATGCGCGGCGCCTACAAGCGCCGGCAGTTCCGCAAGAAGGCGGAGGTTGCGCCGCTTGCCTCGATCGCCGATCCGGCGATTGCAGCGGCTGCATTCTTCCTGTGCCTCGCCAATGAAAAGCCGGTCTGGAAGGATGCGGCGCGCGATCTGATCCGCCAGCGCATGGCCGGTATCATCAAGCCGGGTGACATGGAAGAGGTGCTGGTGTTCGCCGACTGGGCGGTCAAGAACGTGGTCAATCCCGAGGATCCGATCCGCCGGTTCCGTGACCTGTGGGCCAAGGCGCTGACCGTGGACGAACGGCAAGAACTGATCGCCATCGCCGACGATGTTGCGAACGTTGGCGGCGAGGCGACGCAGGAACAGAAACACGTTTTGCAGACGCTGAGGCGGACGCTTTTGAACTGATGCTGAAAAGGTGATGGAATGCTGACGGTCGACAATATCAATCTGCACTATGGTGCGGCCCAGGCCCTTCGCGGCGTCTCCATCACCGCTCCCATGGGCAAGATCACCTGCGTCCTCGGGCGCAATGGCGTCGGCAAGACCAGTCTCTTGCGCGCCATCACCGGCCAGCATGGGCCAAGCGCCGGCACCATCACCTTCAACGACATTCCGATGAACGGCATGGCGCCCTATAATCGCGCCAGGCACGGCATCGGCTTCGTGCCGCAGGGCCGCGAAATCTTTCCGTTGCTGACGGTCAGGGAGAATCTGGAATCGGGTTATGCGCCGGTCGCGCGCAAGGACCGCTTCATTCCGGAGGACATTTTCAACCTCTTCCCGATCCTGCGCTCCATGCTTGGCCGCCGCGGCGGCGACCTTTCGGGCGGCCAGCAGCAGCAACTGGCGATCGGCCGTGCGCTGGTGACGCGGCCGAAGATCCTCGTGCTCGATGAGCCGACGGAAGGCATCCAGCCGTCGATTATCAAGGATATCGGCCGGGCGATCCGGTATCTGCGCGATTCCACGGGGATGGCAATTCTGCTTGTGGAACAGTACCTTGACTTTTGCCGCGAGCTTGCAGACCATGTCTATATCATGGATCGGGGCGAGATCGTGCACGAGGGGCCGGCAGAGACGCTGGACACGCCGGAAGCACGCCGCCACCTGACGGTTTAACGGCGGATCTTATGGCAGAAGCGGCGGCGATCGCTCCGCAACGCGCGTGGGGCAAGGGACGGCTCGCGGCAAAGCCATTTGGCGGGCGCACGCGGCTTGCCGAATTCTACCAGGAAGGCTGCGCCAAGATCAGGCTGCCCGATACGTTCGACGCCACGATGGAAGCGGTGCTGATCAACAGTTCCGGCGGGCTGACCGGCGGCGACCATATGGAGTGGGAATTTTCGGCCGGAGAGGCCACGCATCTCACCCTGACGACCCAGGCTTGCGAGAAGATCTACAAGGCGAGTGCCGGAACCGCGGCAGTGCGGGCGAAAATCGCGGTCGGGGCCGGTGCGACGGTGCATTGGCTGCCGCAGGAGACGATCCTGTTCGACCGTGCCTCTCTGTCGCGTCGGCTCGACGTCGAAATCGCCGAGGGCGGCGAGTTCCTGGCCGTCGAGGCCGTCCTTTTGGGCCGCAAGGCCATGGGCGAGGCAATGCGGACGGGCCTGTTTCAGGATTGCTGGCGTATCCGCAAGGGGGGAATTCTGCTGCACGCCGAAAATCTGCGCCTGAGCGGCGACATCGCCGCGCTTGCGCAGGAGACCGCCACGCTCGGCGGGCAGGTCGCCTTTGCCACGCTCTTCTACAGCGGCATGGACTGCGAGCAGCAGCTGGAGAAGCTGCGGGCTCTGATCGGCGGTGCCAATGGCGGGGTCAGCCACTATCACGTTGCCGGGCAGGACAAGCTGATTGCCCGCCTCGTCGCCGCCGACGGTTTTGCCTTAAGAAAAATCCTCATCCCGGTCATTTCGCACTTGCGCAAGGGCGCTTCCGTGCCGAAAGTCTGGAACCTGTAATCGACACGCAATCTTGGTGGCCGCGCATGAATCTCACCCCTCGTGAAAAAGACAAACTGCTGATTTCGATGGCGGCGATGGTTGCCCGCAGGCGCCTGGAGCGCGGCGTGAAGCTCAATCACCCCGAGGCGATCGCACTGATCACCGACTTTGTCGTCGAAGGTGCGCGCGACGGCCGGTCCGTTGCCGACCTGATGGAGGCCGGTGCCCATGTGATCACCCGCGAGCAGGTGATGGAAGGGATCCCCGAGATGATCCACGACATCCAGATCGAGGCGACCTTTCCGGACGGAACCAAGCTCGTCACCGTCCACGAACCCATTCGCTGAAGGAACAGGCGATGCTGCAACTGAGACCCAACTGCGAATGCTGCGACAAGGATCTGCCGCCGGGCAGCCGCGAGGCGATGATCTGCAGCTTTGAATGCACCTTCTGCACACAATGCGCATCCGAGGTTCTGGACGGACAGTGCCCGAACTGCGCAGGCGAGCTCGTGCGCCGTCCCGTTCGCCCTGCCGCCAAACTGGGCAAGTTCCCGGCATCCACCGAGCGCGTGTCGAAGCCGGATGGTTGCGCGCCGACCAAGGCAGCCTGAACAGGAGAGAGACAGATCATGATCCCCGGTGAAATCATTGCCTCAAGCGGCGAGATCGAGCTGAATGCCGGTCTGGAGACCGTGACGCTCGAGGTGTCGAACACGGGCGACCGGCCTATCCAGGTCGGCAGCCATTATCATTTCGCCGAAACCAATGCCGGTCTGTCCTTCGACCGGGCGCTGGCGCACGGCAAGCGCCTTGACATTCCGGCGGGAACGGCAGTGCGCTTCGAGCCCGGGCAGACGCGTAACGTCACGCTCATTCCCTTTGCCGGCAAGCGCGAAGTCTACGGGTTCCAGCAGAAGATCATGGGCAAGCTATGAGCCGGCTGCGTCCTGCAAGCGTAATCGTGGCGGGCTTTCTGACCTTTGCGCCGCTTGCGCAGGCGCAGGACGAGCCGCAGGTCGATTGCGAGAAGGCGATGACCCAGTCGGATCTGAACATTTGCGCCAACAAGGACTATGAAGCGGCCGACAAGGAACTGAACGCAGCCTACAAGACGACGATGACGGCGATGCAGGAGACCGACAAGGAACTGGGTGAGATCGACCCGAACTATGTCGGTGCCGTCGAAGCGCTGAAGAAGGCGCAGCGCGCCTGGATCGGCTATCGCGACGGTCAGTGCGAGCTTGCCGGTTTCGCGGCGCGGGGCGGATCGATGGAACCGATGCTGGTTTCCGGATGCCTTGCCGACCTGACGCTGAAGCGCACCGCGGAACTGAAGAGCCTGACCGAAGGCCTTGGAAACTGAGGGAAGCCCAAGTGACGGTGAGCCGGTCCATCATGATCGTCGGAAACGGGCCGGTACCGGAAGGTGCGGCGGCCGTCGTTGATCAGGCCGATCTGGTGATCCGCTTCAACGATTGCCGCTCCCGCGGCGCAGGCGGCGAGAAAACCGACGTCGTCGCCGTCTGCAACACCGGCCGGCCGGCGCTGGCGATGCTGGGTGGTGGCCGGTGGAAAGCCGATGCGGCCGTGCGGCAGGCACGCGAAATCTGGTGCGTTCGGGCGGCTGAAAAATTTCAGGCGCTGCGGCCGCAAATCGAGGAACGCCACCCGGAACTCGACGATCTCTGCGACGACTACACGGATGGCTTCCGGGCCTTCGCCAAGGCGACCGGCCGAGCCTTCCATACAGTCCCGGCGTCGACGCATGAAAGCGTTGATGCCGAGTTGAGATATTTCCACTCCGGCGAATACGTCGCGCCGAGCAGCGGCCTGATCGTCATCGCCGAAGTGCTGGCGCATTGGCGGCGGCCGAGCGACCGCATCATGCTTGCCGGCTTCGGCCATACCGGTTGGGAGGGCCACCCGTTTGCGGCGGAACGCAGGTATGTGGATGCGTTGGTCGCCGCGGGATATGTGGACCGCATTGATACGTTGCCGGCGAACCCGTCGCACCTTTCGTTTACGCCGGGTGGCATAGGCGCGCGAGGCCGCCGCCTTTCGGATTTGCAGGGAACCGCGAAGCCCGATTTCCCGGTCACTGGCGGGGACATCGCTCGGTGGACCAAGGAAGCGCGTACTGCCGGATGCGGGAGTGACGGGAAATGATCGGGCGGCTCGACACCAACCTTCTGACCGTCGTCAACCAGCAAAACGGCTGCCGAACGACAATGACTTTCGACAAGGCAGCATCGAAATCTCCCAATTTTTCAGAACTTCAGAGGTAGACCATGTCCTATAAAATGTCGCGCGCGGCCTATGCCAATATGTTCGGCCCCACCACTGGCGACAAGGTTCGGCTGGCCGATACGGAGCTTTTCATCGAGGTGGAGAAGGACTTCACCACCTATGGCGACGAGGTGAAGTTCGGCGGCGGCAAGGTCATCCGTGACGGCATGGGGCAGAGCCAGGTGACGCGCGCCGCGGGCGCGGTCGATACCGTCATCACCAATGCGTTGATCGTTGATCATACCGGCATCGTCAAGGCGGACATCGGCCTGAAGAATGGCCGCATCGTCGGGATCGGCAAGGCGGGCAATCCGGATACGCAGCCGGGCGTCACCATCATCGTCGGTCCCTCGACGGAGGCGATCGCAGGCGAAGGCAAGATCGTCACGGCTGGCGGCATGGACAGCCACATCCACTTCATCTGCCCGCAGCAGATCGAGGAAGCGCTGATGAGCGGCATCACCACCATGCTCGGCGGCGGCTCTGGCCCGGCGCATGGGACGCTTGCCACCACCTGCACCGGCGCCTGGCATATCGAGAGGATGATCGAGAGTTTTGACGCCTTTCCGATGAACCTTGCGCTCGCCGGCAAGGGCAACGCGTCGCTGCCGGCCGGCCTCGTCGAAATGGTGCTGTCGGGTGCAAGTTCGCTGAAGCTGCACGAGGACTGGGGCACGACGCCGGCCGCCATCGACTGCTGCCTGTCGGTCGCCGACGAATATGACGTGCAGGTGATGATCCACACCGATACGCTGAACGAGAGCGGTTTCGTCGAAGATACCATTGCCGCCATCAAGGGCCGCACCATCCATGCCTTCCACACGGAGGGTGCCGGCGGCGGCCACGCGCCCGACATCATCAAGATCTGCGGCCAGCCGAACGTCATACCGTCCTCGACCAACCCGACCAGGCCTTATACGAAGAACACGCTCGCCGAACATCTCGACATGCTGATGGTCTGCCACCACCTGTCGCCGTCAATTCCCGAGGATATCGCCTTTGCCGAAAGCCGCATTCGCAAGGAGACGATCGCTGCCGAGGATATCCTTCACGATATCGGGGCCTTCTCGATCATCTCGTCCGACAGCCAGGCCATGGGCCGCGTCGGCGAAGTGGCGATCCGCACCTGGCAGACGGCCGACAAGATGAAGCGCCAGCGCGGCCGGCTCACGCAGGAGAGCGGCGAGAACGACAATTTTCGTGTCAAGCGCTACATCGCCAAATACACGATCAACCCGGCAATCGCCCATGGCGTCAGCCATGAGGTCGGCTCGATCGAGGTCGGCAAGCGTGCCGATCTGGTCATCTGGAACCCGGCCTTCTTCGGCGTGAAGCCCGACATGGTTCTGCTTGGCGGCTCGATCGCGGCAGCCCCGATGGGTGACCCGAACGCTTCGATCCCGACGCCGCAGCCGGTGCATTATCGCCTGATGTTCGGCGCCTATGGAAAGAACCGGACGAATTCCTCGGTCACCTTCGTTTCCCAGGCCTCGCTCGATGCGGGCCTCAAGGGTCGCCTCGGCGTCGCCAAGGAACTGGTTGCCGTCCAGAACACGCGTCACGGTATCGGCAAGCATTCGATGATCCACAACAGCCTGACACCGCATATCGAGGTCGATCCGGAAACCTATGAGGTCCGCGCCGACGGCGAACTCCTGACCTGCGAACCGGCAACCGTGCTGCCGATGGCACAGCGGTATTTCCTGTTCTAACAGACTTGGAGTTTGGTCAGGGCGCGGGCGAAAATGCTGGTTTACGAGTACCGAAGCGGAGCGTACCTATAGTAGGTGAGCATCGGAGCGCAGAAAAACGCCATTTGCAGCCCGGCCTCCACAGTACACGACGGTAGCCTTCTCAACCCCCTCTGCCCTGCCGGGCATCTCCCCCTCAAGGGGGGAGATTGGCATGGGGCTGGCCTCTTGCTCCGATCTCCCCCCTTGAGGGGGAGATGTCACGAAGTGACAGAGGGGGTATTTCCGACGCTGCCTGTACGTGGGATGAGGGGCGGCCAATAGTTAACGCGATGAAATATCTTACATAATCCTCTTCATCGATGATTTCGATAAACGAGGCAACAGGTCGTGTCACGACGGCCACGACCTTTCCTCCCCGTGCATTTTATCCCCGCTGATCCCCGCCTTGAAAAGCCGTGCCATGATCATGGCGTCCTGTCGCGGATACACCGCAAGACGTTGGCGGCGAGGCAGGGCTGGCGCTCCACGGGAAGCCTCGTGGCCTTCGGGCCACGAACGTCAGGCGGACCGGAAGGAGAGCCCCCGGAAAATGGATCCCCTCCGTCCTTCTGGGGCGGGCGTGCCTGTGTGGTACACATGTCGCGACAGGACGCGTGACGTACCGGAGCTGCGATGCTTAATGCCGGCACCGGAGAGCTGCGCCACGAAGTCGTCGCGAGGCAGAGGATCTAAAGTCGGGGTCTGTAGGGAGGAAAGCTCCCGAGAGAACGCCAAACGGGGCGCTGGAAGGCGTCACATATGCTTATTCGTTAGAGACGGTTTCCAGTGCCCCGTCCGATTGAAGTGCATGTTTGAAAACCACGGCGGCAAACCGCGCGGGGAAGTTTCGGCTGTCCGATGGGAAGAGGGCAAGGTTTCCGCGACGGAATGGACTTCCTCTCATGCGTCTGGCGCATGGCAGCCATGCGACGCGGTTTTCTTGCCTGTCCCATGCTGCATCGCAGTACGGCTTGCGGTAAAAAGCGGCTTCAGCTTCCGCGCCGGGCTCCTCCCGAGATCTCGCCGCACGGGAAGTGCAATTTCAAGGAGATAGCTATGATCGTTGGCAGAAAAGTGCCGTCCGTGACCTTCCGTACGCGCGTCCGTGACGAAGCCGTCGGTGGTCCCAACCCCTATCGCTGGCAGGACGTGACCTCGGCCGATTATTTCGCCGGCAAGCGCGTCATCCTCTTCTCGCTGCCGGGCGCGTTCACGCCGACCTGCTCGACCTACCAGCTTCCCGATTTCGAAAAGCTCGCCGGCGAATTCAATGCCCAAGGCATCGATGCGATCTACTGCATCTCGGTCAACGACGCCTTCGTCATGAACGCCTGGGGCAAGTCGCAGAACCTTCAAAACGTCCAGCTGATCCCGGACGGCTCCGGCGAGTTCACCCGCAAGATGGGCATGCTGGTCGCCAAGGACAATCTCGGCTTTGGCATGCGCTCCTGGCGCTATGCGGCCATCATCAATGACGGTGCCGTCGAGCAGTGGTTCGAGGAAGAAGGCTATTCGGACAATTGCGACAGCGATCCCTATGGCGTTTCCTCGCCACAGAACATCCTGGAAGCCCTGAAGTCGGAAAAGCTTGCAGCCTGAGTTGAGCGGCCTTGCCGATCTGAAATCCGGTGCGGGGCTCTTGGGTCTGGCGCCGGATTTTTTTATGGCTACAGTGGCGGAAAACATTTCGAGGTGCACATGATCTACGTCATCGCCCATCTGAAGACGCATCCCGGCAAGGGGTTCGAGGTTGTTTCCGATGCCGGTCCCCTGATTGCGGGGACGCGCAGGGAGGCAGGCTGCATCTTCTACGATCTCTACCAGAAGCCCGGCGAACCGGACACTCTGGTGTTCATCGAGCAATGGGAAACCCGCGAGGCGCTGGAGGCGCATTTCGCCGAACCGCATATCGTCGCGTTCCAGAAGGCGACTGCGGAACTGGTGGCGGATGGCCGTATCGAGGTTGTTCACTCAGACAAGGTCGAGGTTCTCTGAATGCCCTATCGCTCGACCCAAATTCTTTCGCCTGGCCCGGCGGACAAGACGCCGCTTCACACGATCGCGCTTGCTCATGACCAGCGGCACCTGCGCCGCAAGCTGCTGCATCTCGACAATGACGACGTGGTGATGCTCGACCTGAAGGAACCGGTGATGCTCGCCGATGGCGACCTTCTGGTGCTCGATACGGGCGACTATGTCCGCATCGCCGCGATCGAGGAGCCGCTCTACGACATCCGAGCGCGTGATCCGCTGCACCTGATCGAGCTTGCCTGGCATCTCGGCAACCGCCACCTGCCGGCGGAAATCCGCCAGGACCGGATCCTGATCCTGCGTGATCCGGTGATCAAGGCGATGCTCGAGGGCCTGGGGGCGAAGGTCGCGGAGGTGACGGAACCGTTCCAGCCGATGCGCGGCGCCTATCACGGGTCCGGCGGCCACGATCACGGTCATTCCCACGGACACTCACACGGACACGGCGGTCATCATCACGCCCATGACTGAGCAGGCAGACACGCGGGCGTTGCTCAGGCTGGTGACATGGCTGTCGCCGGCTTTTCCGGTCGGCGCATTCTCCTATTCCGGTGGGCTCGAGCAGGCTGTTCACGATGGTTTGATCACCGACGCTTCCGCCTTGAGGCGATGGCTGGAAGCGCTGATCCGCCATGGCTCAAGCTGGAACGATGCCGTGCTTCTGGCCGAGAGCTATCGGGCCTGTGACGATCGCAGCAGGCTTGAAGCGGTGCGCGAACTGGCGCAAGCCCTGGCAGGCTCGCGGGAGCGCCACATGGAAACGATGCTGCAGGGCGAGGCTTTCCTCGCTGCGGCTTCGCATTGGCCGCATCCGGTGCTCGCTACGCTGGTCGGTGCAGTTGCCTATCCGGTCGCGGTTGGCGCTGTCGCCGGGGCGCATGGCACCGGATTGGAGCCGGCGCTGGCGGCCTATCTGCATGCCACGGCATCGAACCTGGTTTCCGTTGCGATCCGCTGCGGAGTAACGGGCCAGAGGCATGGCGTCGGCGTTCTTGCGCAATTGGAAGCCGCGATCGCCGAGACGGCGGCATGCGCATCCTCAAGCACGCCGGACGACCTCGGCTCTGCTACAATCGTCGCCGACATAGCGGCGCTTCGTCACGAGACCTTGTATTCGCGGCTCTTCCGCTCCTGACGGCTGCGACATCACTTGCGAGAAAGGAAGACTTCGATGAAATCTGCGAACGGCCCGCTCCGCGTCGGCATCGGCGGCCCGGTCGGCTCCGGCAAGACGGCGCTGACCGACAAGCTCTGCAAGGCGATGCGCGAGACCTATTCGGTCGCCGTCGTCACCAACGATATCTACACCAAGGAAGACGCTGAGGCCCTGGTTCGCATGCAGGCGCTGCCCTCCGACCGCATCGTCGGCGTCGAGACCGGCGGCTGCCCGCACACGGCGATCCGCGAGGATGCGACAATCAACCTGCAGGCGATCGCCGATCTCAACCGCCGCATTCCCGATCTCGACGTCGTCTTCATCGAATCCGGCGGCGACAATCTGGCGGCGACCTTTTCGCCCGATCTTGCCGACATCACCATCTATGTAATCTCCGTCTGCCAGGGCGAGGAAATCCCGCGCAAGGGCGGACCCGGGATCACCCGTTCCGATCTGCTGGTGATCAACAAGAAGGATCTGGCTCCCTATGTCGGCGCCGACCTCGAGGTAATGGAGCGGGATGCCAATCGCATGCGGGCGACCCGGCCCTTCGTGTTTTCCGACATGAAGCGCGGCGACGGCATCGACAAGATCGTCGATTTCCTGCGCGTCGAAGGCGGTCTCTGACATCAGTCGCCTTAACGAAAAGGCCGGCCGCATGCGATGCGGCCGGCCTTTCCCGTTTGTACGTCACTCCGCGTGGGTTAGATCACTCCGCGGCGAGGTGGATGACGTTGCCGCTGCGTTTCGGGGCTTCGAGCTTGTCCAGCCGCTCCTGCAGTGCCGTGATCGTCTTGCCCTGATCGGTGACGATTTCCGTCAAGGCCTCGTTTTCCAACACTTCCAACTCGTCATCCTTCTTGCCGACAATGCGGCCGAACAGCCAGCCGAGCAGTCGCGAGACGTCGTCCATGATCAGGAAGAACGACGGCACCACGACAAGCGACAGGACGGTGGAGACGATGATTCCGCCGATGACGGCGATCGCCATGGGTGCACGGAACGACCCGCCTTCGCCGACGCCGAGTGCCGACGGGATCATACCGGCCGACATGGCAATGGACGTCATAATAATCGGCTGGGCCCGTTTCCGGCCCGCCTCGATCATGGCCTGGACACGCCCCATGCCACGACGCTTCATCTCGACTGCGAAATCGACAAGCAGGATCGCGTTCTTGGTCACGATACCCATGAGCATCAGCACGCCGATCATCACGGGCATCGAGAAGGCGTTGCGCGTCAGGATCAGCGCCACCGCGACCCCGCCGATGGCGAGCGGCAGCGAAAGAAGGATCGTGAACGGCTGGATCACATCCTTGAAGAGCAGGATGAGGACCACCAGCACCATCAAAAGACCAAGCAGCATGGCATTGCCGAAGCTCTGCATCATTTCGCTCTGGATCTTCGCGTCGCCGCTTTCGGCAAGCCGAACCGTCGGCGGCAGTTTCGTCTCTTCGACGATACGCTTGAACTCGGCAGTCGAGGTATCGAGCGCGGTCCCCTGCGGGACGTCCGAGCCGATCGATGCCACGCGATTGCGGGCATTGCGCAGGATGGAACTCGGCCCTTCCGCATAGCTGATATCGGCCACGCTATCGATCGGTACGGTCGCCCCTGATGCTGTTTTCACCTTGAGAGCGCCGATCGCCTGCAGGTCGCGCCGGACGTCGAGCGAGGTTTGCACCCGGATCGGTATCAGCCGGTCATCGAGCGAGATCTTGGTGAGCGCCGAATCGACATCGCCGGTGGTGGCCACCCGGATCGTCTGCGAGATCTGCTGAGGCGTTATGCCGAGGCGGGCGATTTCATCCTTACGTGGAAAGATCTGGAGCTCGGGCCGGGGCAGGGCGCCCTCGGAGCTCACATTGGCGAGAATGGGGGAGGCGCGAAGCTTTGCTTCCAGAACGCCAACGGCTTCATTCATGTCATCTTCGTTCGACGACAGGAAGTTGAAGGTCAGTTCACGCTCGCCACGGTCGTTCAGCTTGGTGATGCGCACATCCGGAATGCCGCGCAATTTGGCGAAGATATCCTTCTCGACATCCCATTGCGGACGGGTTCGGCCATCCATTTGCATCTTGGGGATATACTGACCGATGACCGGAAGACCGCCGAGGCCCTTGTTGACGAGGTTTTTCAGCAAGGAATGATCGATCGTGCCCAGGATGATGCGCACGGTTGCGCGGCGCAATTCGAGGTCTCCCTTCGGCGATGCGCCGCCGAGAACGAACACGCTCTCGACACCGTCGACATCGCGCACGGCATCATAAATGCGCGTCGTTGTCTGATCGGTTTCGGCAAGCGTGGCATTCGGCGGCAGCTCGACGGAAAGGACGACACGTGAGGAATCGTCGGGCGGCATGAAGCTGCCGGGCACCTGCGCCATCAGGTAGAGCGAGCCGGCCAGGAAGGCAAAGGCGGCCAGCATGGTCGCATAACGCATATACCAGCGCGCCGTCGTGGCGCTCACCAGCTTCGTATAAGCCTTCATCATACGGCTGTCGTTGTCATGGTGGTCGTCAACACCATCTTCCGGCCGCATCAGGTAGGCTGCCATCAACGGGGTTATCAGACGCGCCACCATCAGCGAGAAGAACACCGAAAACGCGACCGTCAGGCCGAACTGGATGAAATATTGACCGGCGATGCCGGGCATGAAGGATACCGGCACGAAGACGGCAATGATCGTGAAGCTCGTGGCGATAACCGCAAGCCCGATTTCGTCGGCAGCGTCGAGCGACGCCCGGTACGGCGTTTTGCCCATCTTGATGTGTCGGGCGATGTTTTCGATCTCGACGATCGCGTCGTCAACCAGAATGCCGGTTGCCAGCGTCAAGGCGAGGAAACTGACGAGATTGAGCGAGAAGCCCATCAGGTCCATGATCCAGAATGTCGGGATCGCCGACAAGGGCAGGGCAACGGCGGCAATGAATGTTGCGCGCCAGTTTCTCAGGAACAGGAGCACGACGATAACGGCAAGGATCGAGCCCTCCAGCAGCGTGTGCAGGGCAGCCTCATAGTTGCCGTAGGTAAAGTAGACGGCATCATCGACCATCGCGATGTTGACCTCGGGATGGGCGGCACGAACCGCGTCGAGGCTTTTGGCCACCGTTTCGGCAACCGAGACCTCGCTTGCTCCCTTGGAGCGGAAGACGGCAAATGTAACCGACGCATCACCGTTGAAGCGCGAGAACGATCTCTGCTCTTCATAGGTATCGGTGACCGTGCCGAGGTCGGACAGTTTCACGAACCGTCCATTTGGCAGGGCAATCGTGGTATTGGCCAGCTGAGCGACATTGCGGGCGTCGCCAAGCGTGCGGATGGTCTGCTCGTTGCCGCCGATCTGTCCGCGGCCCGAGCCGAGATCGACGTTGGTGCTGCGCAGCTGGTTGTTCACATCAGGCGCGGTGATGCCGAAGGAATCCAGCTTGCTGGGGTCGAGTTCGACCTTGATTTCCCGGTCCGAGCCGCCGTAGCGATCGATACGCCCGACGCCCAGCTGGCCCTGCAACGCGCGTTTGATCGTGTCGTCAACGAACCAGGACAGTTCCTCCAGCGTCATGTCCGGCGACGTCACGGAGAAGGTCTGGATCGCCTGGCCTTCGACATCGATCTTGGTCACGACCGGTTCTTCGACATCGGCGGGAAGGTCGCTGCGGATGCGGTCGATGGCGTCCTTGGTGTCCTGGACGGCTTCCTCGGTCGGCTTTTCGATGCGGAAGACGACGCTCGTCACCGATTGGCCGTCGGTGACAGTCGACTGGATTTCGTCGACCCCGGCGATCGAGGCAACCGCATCCTCGACCTCCTTTGTCACCTGCATTTCGAGTTCCGAAGGCGACGCCCCGTTCTGGGTTACCGTGATGGCAACAACGGGAACGTCGATGTTCGGAAACTTTGTGATCGGCAATGCAAAGAACGATTGCAGTCCGAGGTACATGAGAAGCGCAAAACCGAGGATCGGTGCGATGGGGTTTCGGATCGACCAGGCGGAAAAGTTCATCGCTATGACCTCGATCAGTTCGATACGGCTGCGGTGGCAGCGAGCACCGGCTTGATGCGATCACCGTCGCGGACGAATGCGCCTGCCTTGGTGATCACCCGGTCTCCCTGCTTCAGGCCAGTGCGGACCTCGATAAATCCGTCGTCTTCGATCCCCGTCTCGATCGGGGTCACCCGGGCTACATCGTTCTCGACCTTTCGGGCAACCATGCCGTCCTTTGTCTTCGTTACCGCCGACAGCGGAAGGACCAGGGCCTGTTTCTCGGTGACAATGATCTGTGCCCGCGCATACATGCCGACGCGTGCCTTTTCAGGTTCGAGCAGGCTGATATAGACGTTGCCGAGGCGGGTCTGCGTATCGATGACCGGCGATATCAGGCGGATCTTGCCCTCGATTTCTGTTTTCCCGTCGGCCAGCATCACCTTGGCCCTCTGGCCGATCGCAAGTTTCGGCAGGTCGGTTTCAATGATGTCGGCCTTCATCTCAACGGCGCCGTCGCGAATGATGGTGAACAGCGGTTCTCCGCTTCCGTTGGCGATGGCCCCGACCTTGGCGGTCCGTGCCGAGACGACGCCGGTGACCGGCGTCTTCACGTCGGTGCGGACAAGCCGCAAATCGATATCGGAAATCTGGGCCTCGACAACCTTGATCTCGGCCTTGGCGACGGAGACCAGTTGTTCGGCTGAACGAACCCGTGCCAGTGCTGCCGTCGCAGCGGCCAGTTCCTGATCCCTTTGGGCCGCCGACATCGATCCGGCTTCGGCAAGCTTCTTCGACCGCTCGCTGACGCGCACGGCTTCTTCCGCATTGGCCTGCGCTTCGGCAAGTTGTGCCTCGTATTGCGCCAGTGCTGCATTCGCCTTGGCGAGGCTGGCAGCATACTGGCTTTTCTGCAACAACAGCATGTCCGGGTTGAGCGTGGCAAGCGTGCTCTCGGCTTCCACACGGTCACCGACATCGGCATTCAGGGCGCGGATGGAAAGCCCATCGACAAGCGGGGAAACATAAGTCTCTTCAACGGCCTTCACCGCACCGGTTGCCACAACCCGATCGACGATCGCCCTGGATTCAACCTCGCTGACGATGATCGAGGGCAGGTTCTGCTCTGCCTTGGGTGCTGCGGCTTGCTGCGCAAATGCCGCACTCGACAGGAAAGCCAGCAGAACGGTTATCGAAATACCAAACGCATGGGTCTTTTTGCGGGCCATCGGCTTACTTTCATCGAATTGCGGATAAATCAAAGTTGGTGACGCCACAGCCCTTCAAGGAAGGGTTTGCCATCGTCACCTGCTGGAAGGGAAGAAAATGTCGCCCCAATCATACCGAGCTCAAATTTCCCCCGCATCCTCCTCAAATGCCTCGGGCTCTATTTAGTTAGGCCCTTTCAGCGATGCAAGGCGATACAAATGAAGAATGGCACCTCATTAATTTATTTGTATGGTGCCATCAACACAATTTCTGATTTATTTAGTTTTGTTGCCCAGAAGCCGCTCGCGAGTGATGCAAATGAGAAACGCGCGAGACTGGCCCGCGCGTTTCCGGTCTGCAAAGTACGGCAAATGGCCTACTTCAAGGCAGCGTCGGTGATCTCGTGCGTGAAGGCGCCTTCCGGTTCCTTGGTGATGACCGGATCGGAACCACCCTTCATCAGCGAAGCGACGGTGCGCTTGTAGTCGGCCTCGTCCAGCGCGCCGTTCGAGCCGGCCGTCAGCTTGGCGATTTCGCCCATCATGCGCTTCTGGTGCGCTTCCGTCTGGGCACCCGTCGCATCGTTCTCCAGCACGATGTCGGCCGCTTCATCCTGATTGGCCTCGGCATACTTCCAGCCCTTCATCGAGGCACGGACGAACTTCACCATCTTCTCCTTGAAGGCCGGGTCCTTGAGCTTGTCTTCCAGCACGTAAAGGCCGTCTTCCAGGGTGGCGACGCCCTGGTCCTCATACTTGAAGGTAACCAGGTCCTCGGGCTTGATGCCGGCATCGATGACCTGCCAGTACTCGTTATAGGTCATGGTGGAGATACAGGCCGCCTGCTTCTGGATCAGCGGGTCGACGTTGAAGCCCTGCTTCAGGACCGTGACGCCATCCGGGCCGCCATCGGTCTTCAGGCCAAGCTGGCTCATCCAGGAGAGGAACGGATATTCGTTGCCGAAGAACCAGACGCCGAGCGTCTTGCCCTTGAAATCGGCCGGCGTGGCGACGCCGGATTCCTTTAGGCAGGTCAGCATCATGCCGGAGGACTTGAAGGGCTGGGCGATGTTGACCAGCGGTACACCCTTTTCGCGGGTCGCAAGCGCCGACGGCATCCAGTCGACGACGACATCTGCGCCGCCGCCGGCGATGACCTGCGGAGGTGCGATGTCCGGGCCGCCCGGCTTGATCTCGACGTCGAGGCCTTCCTCCTCATAGAACCCCTTGTCCTTGGCAACGTAGTAGCCGGCGAACTGCGCCTGGGTGACCCATTTCAACTGCAGCACCACCTTGTCGGCGGCGATTGCCTGGAATGCGGACAGCGAAAAAGCGCTTGCCAGCAGCAGAGATGCAAGTCTTGTCTTCATGTCAGTTCCCTCATTTTGTTGTGCCGGCCCAACCACGGACAGGCGGTTTTTTGCTACGCCTGCCCACCGCGGACAGACGGGTGCCAGAACGTGACGGCGCGCTCGACGAGCGCAACCAACCCGTAAAACGCGGAGCCAGCCACCGCCGCGACGGCGATTTCGGCCCAAACCATGTCGACATTCATGCGCCCGACTTCCGTGGAGATCCGGAACCCCATGCCGACGATCGGGGTGCCGAAGAATTCGGCAACGATGGCGCCGATCAGCGCCAGCGTGGAATTGATCTTGAGCGCATTGAAGATGAAAGGCCATGCCGCCGGTAGCCTGAGCTTGAGCAGGGTCTGGAACCAGCTTGCGGCATAGGTGCGCATCAGGTCCCGTTCCATGGAACTCGTGGCGGCCAGTCCCGAAACCGTGTTCACCAGCATGGGGAAGAAGGTCATGATGACGACCACCGCGACCTTCGACTGCCAGTCGAAACCGAACCACATCACCATGATCGGTGCAACGCCGATGACCGGCAGCGCCGAGACGAAATTGCCGAGCGGCAGCAGGCCCTTTTGCAGGAAGGGGGAGCGGTCGATGGCAATGGCGACGAGAAAGCCAAGGCCACAGCCGAGCGCGTAGCCGGTGATCACGGCCTTGAGAAAGGTCTGCTGGAAATCGGCCCAGAGCGTCGGCAGCGAGTTGATCAGCCGCGTCCAGATCATCGATGGCGGCGGCAGGAGAACGGAGGGTACGTTCAGCCCGCGCACGAGGCCTTCCCAGAGCACGAGAATGGTGATGCCGAAGAGAAGCGGCACGGCGAGCCTTGCCGCACGGACCGCCGACCGGTTTTTAAACTTCCTGCGAACGAGCCATTCATTGATGGCCCACGCAATCAGCCAGAAGGCGATGGAACCGACGATGAGACCGGAATTCATGGCTTGACCCCCATGCGCCGGAGGACTGCCGTGTGGGCAAAGCCGACGATGATCACGAGCGTTGCGGCCAGAGCGGCTGCCATGAACAGCGCCGACCAGATCTGCACGGTCTGGCCGTAGTAGGAGCCGGCAAGCAGGCGGGCACCGAGGCCGGAGATGGCACCGGTTGGCAGTTCGCCGACGATTGCGCCAACCAGCGAAATGGCGATCGCGACCTTCAGCGAGGTGAAGAGATACGGCATGGACGCCGGCCAGCGCAGCTTCCAGAACGTCTGGGACGGGCTGGCATAGTAGGTGTGCATCAGGTCGAGCTGGATCTGCTCGGGGCTGCGCAGTCCCTTCACCATGCCGACGACGATCGGGAAGAAGCTGAGGTAGGTGGAAATCAGCGCCTTCGGCAAAAGGCCGGCAATACCGACCGCATTCAGCACGACGATGATCATCGGCGCAATCGCAAGGATGGGAATGGTCTGGCTGGCAATCACCCAGGGCATCAGCGAGCGGTCCATCGCCCGGTTGTGGACGATGCCGACTGCGAGAAGAATGCCGAGCACGGTGCCGATGCCGAAGCCGAGCAATGTCGCCGACAGCGTGATCCAGGCATGATAGACGAGGCTGCGCTTCGACGTGATCGGCTTGTTGACGGTCGTATCCCAGATCTCGGCGACCACCTGATGCGGCGCCGGCAGCACCGGCCGCTCCTGAAACATTGTCTTCGGCAGGATCTCCGAGAAGCTGATCGGCGTTCCTGCGCGCGCTGCCGTATCGCGCTCGAAGGGCGCGTTGAGGAAGACGGTGGCGATGTACCAGATGACCAGGAGACCCAGCAGGATGGTTCCCACCGGCATGATCCTGTCTCTGAAAAAGCTCTGCTTTTCCATGCTCACGCCTTTCCGCTCAGCGGCAGGAGCATCAGCGCCATGGAGACGACCCCGAGGGCGACGCCCGCCATCTGCGCCGTCGTCAGCCGTTCGCCGAACATGGCAAAGGCGATGAGATTGACCAGGAGAAGCTGGGCAATCGCGGATGCCGAAATCGCAAGCCCCAGCCCGCCTTCACGCATCAGCCGCACCATCATCAGATTGCCGACGCAGTAGAGCCCAAGCGAGACGATCAGGACGAGGATGTTGTTGCTGGCGACATAGTAGCGCGAGGCCGTTGCGGCACTGAGGAATATGGCCATGGAGGCGGCCAGCCACAGGATGAAGGACGGGTTCATGATAAACACCTCGTCGTGCCGCGGCACCACGCCACAGTCGATCTACTCGTCATAGCTATGCCCCGCTCTCAAGCCCTCGCGCACCCGGCTGGCGATCTCCAGGAACTCAGGTGTCTCGCGGATATCGAGCGGCCGCTCCTTGGGAAGGGTGGATTCGATGACGTCGGTGACGCGCCCGGGGCGGGGGCTCATGACGACGATCTTGGTGGACAGATAGACGGCCTCGGGAATGGAGTGCGTGACGAAACAGATCGTCTTGTTGGTGCGGTCCCACAGCTTCAGCAATTGCTCGTTCAGATGATCGCGGACGATCTCGTCAAGCGCGCCAAAAGGTTCGTCCATCAACAGGAGGTCGGCATCGAACGCGAGCGCGCGCGCGATCGAGGCGCGCTGCTGCATGCCGCCGGAAAGCTGCCAGGGGAATTTCTTGCCGAAGCCGGTCAGGTTGACGAGATCCAGCGTGCGCTCGATGCGGGCCTTCTGGTCGGCGGCGCCGTAGCCCATGATCTCAAGCGGCAGGGCGATGTTTTTCTCGATGGTTCGCCAGGGATAGAGGGCGGCTGCCTGGAAGACGTAGCCGTAGGAGCGGTTCTTGCGGGCGTCCTCCGGTGTCGTGCCGTTGACGGTGATCGTGCCGGAAGTCGGCTTTTCCAGATCGGCGATGACGCGCAGGAAGGTCGTCTTGCCGCAACCGGAAGGGCCGATGAAGGAGACGAAATCGCCCTTGTTGACGTCGAGATTGACGCCGGTCAGCGCGTTGACGGGGCCGTCATTCGTCTCGAAGGTGAGGCCGAGATTGCGGGCCGAGACGACGGATGCGGGTGTGATTGTCATTGGATCCGGTGCGCTCCGTCCTGAATGCCATTGCCTTGAACTGTGCTGTGTGGTCATTCGGCTGTCTGCCTTCGATAGTCGTACTTCATATTTTTCGAATGAGGTATGCTGCGCGCGACGTTGCTGCTCAGGAGATGTGGATATGTTGCAATCATCAAGACCGACCTGCCGGATCATCCGCCCCGGCCATACCTATGACGGCAAGCAGGGGCTCAGCTATTTCGAAGGCATTTCGGCCGAAGCGGTCGGTTCGACCGGCATCTGCATGCATCTCCTGACGATCCCGCCGGGCGGCCGCGCCAGGGCCCATCTGCACGAAAGCCACGAAACGGCGATCTACGTTCTGTCCGGTGAGGCGCACACCTGGTACGGCGACCGCCTGGAACATCACGCCGTCGTGCGGGCGGGCGAGATGTTCTACATCCCGGCCGGAGTTGCGCATCTGCCGGCCAATCTGTCGGACCAGCCCTGTTCGGCGGTGATCGCGCGGACAGATCCGAAGGAGCAGGAGAGCGTGGTCCTGTTGCCCGAACTGGATGGGTTGGTTCCGGCTTGAAAGGCGGGGGCGGCGGCGGAACCCCCCTCTTCGTGACATCTCCCCATCAAGGGGGGAGATGGGGTCGACGCATCGCATCTGTCCTACGAGAACCTTGAATGTGCCGTCGCTTGACCGGCGATCACCGATAATTTGTGAAACCGGCGCTTCTTGCCGATCTCCCCCCTTGAGGGGGAGATGTCCGGCAGGACAGAAGGGGGTGTTCCGCTGGACCATCGACTTCCGCTTAAACCCCGCTCGCCGGGATGCCGGTGCGCTGGACCTTGCGCGGTGCGGTGATTTCCTTCCAGGTCGAAAGCGCCTTGCTTACGGCGGCAAAGGGTTCGCGGCTGACGAACTCGCCATGGCCTTCCTGGGTCTTGACCGTCGACTCTTCGATTGCGACCACGCCGCGCGTCAACGTGTAGCGCGGCAGGCCGGTCACCTGCTTGCCCTCGAAGACGTTGTAGTCGATCGACGACTGCTGGGTGGCCGCCGAGATCGTCTTCGAGCGCTTCGGGTCCCAGACGACGATGTCGGCATCGGCGCCGACGAGGATCGCGCCTTTCCTCGGATACATGTTGAGGATCTTGGCGATGTTGGTCGAGGTGACGGCGACGAATTCGTTCATGGTGATGCGGCCGGTGGCGACGCCGTGGGTCCAGAGCATCGGCATGCGGTCCTCGAGTCCACCGGTGCCGTTCGGGATCTTGGTGAAATCGCCGACGCCGAAACGCTTCTGCGCGGTGGTGAAGGCGCAGTGGTCGGTTGCCACCACCTGCAGCGAGCCGCTGGCAAGGCCGGCCCACAGACTGTCCTGATGCTGCTTGTTGCGGAAGGGCGGCGACATGACGCGGCGGGCGGCGTGGTCCCAGTCGGGATTGGCATATTCGCTCTCGTCCAGCGTCAGATGCTGGATCAGCGGCTCCCCATAGACGCGCATGCCCTTCTGACGCGCGCGGCGGATGGCTTCGTGCGCCTGCTCGCAGGAGGTGTGCACGATATAGACCGGCGCGCCTGCCATATCGGCGATCATGATCGCCCGGTTGGTGGCCTCGCCTTCAACTTCGGCGGGGCGGGAATAGGCATGCGCCTCGGGGCCGTTGTTGCCTTCGGCGAGCAGCTTTGCCTGCATCTGCGCGACGATGTCGCCGTTTTCGGCATGCACCAGCGGCAGGGCGCCGAGCTCGGCACAGCGCTGGAACGAGTGGAACATCTCGTCGTCATCCACCATCAAGGCCCCCTTGTAGGCCATGAAGTGTTTGAACGTATTGATGCCCTTGTCCTGAACGATGGTCTGCATCTCATTGAAGACCTGCTCGCTCCACCAGGTGATCGCCATGTGGAAGGAGAAATCGCAATTGGCCCGCGAGGTCTTGTTGTCCCACATGGTCAAGGCTTCGAGCAGCGACTGGCCGGGCGAGGGGAGCGCGAAATCGACGACCATGGTCGTGCCGCCGGAAAGCGCCGCGCGCGTGCCGCTTTCGAAATCGTCGGAGGAATAGGTGCCCATGAAGGGCATTTCGAGATGGGTGTGCGGATCGATGCCGCCCGGCATGACATAACAGCCGGTCGCGTCGAGCGTTTCGTCGCCCGAGAGGTTCGGACCGATCTCGACGATCTTGCCGCCATCGACCTTGACGTCGGCCTTGTAGGTGAGGTCGGCGGTGACGATGGTGCCGTTCTTGATGACTGTGCTCATTGTTTTTGTTCCCTCATTCCATGTTCTTGGTGGTTTTGCCGATCAGTGGGGGCGCAACCGGATGAAGTCGCATTGGGACGCTATCTCACCGTTCAACACAGCGAGGATAGGTCGAGAACAGCGCGGCGTTCCTGCAGCACTTCGTGATTCCAGAAACGCAAAACGGCAGAGCCTTGATTGTTGAGCCGGCGCGTTCAGCGTCAAATCGGCGGGACGCATCGGATTACTCCATAATCACCGCCGTCTCGACCACCGCATGGAACAGCACGTCGCAGCCGGCCGACGCCCATTCCTTCGAAATGTCCTCCGCCTCGTTGTGGCTCAAGCCGCCGACGCAGGGGCACATGACCATGGTGGCGGGCGCGACCTTTGCGGCCCAGCAGGCGTCGTGGCCGGCGCCGGAGATGATATTCATGTGGCTGTAGCCGAGCTTTTCGGCGGCTGTGCGAACGGCGGTGACGAGCGTCGGATCGAAGGTGACCGGCGCGAAATGGCCGATCGCCTCGATCGAACAGCCGACGCCGAGCGGCTCGGTGATGCCGGGCGCTTCGGCCTCGATCCTGGCGCGCATGCGGTCGAGCTTGTCCTTGTCCGGCGAGCGGATATCGACGGTGAAGACGACCTTGCCGGGCAGCACGTTGCGGGAATTGGGCGAGAAGAACACCTGGCCGACGCCGCCGACGGCACCCGGCTGGTTTTCCATCGCGACCGTCTGAACCATCTCCATGATGCGGGCCATGGCAAGGCCGGCATTGACGCGCATGTTCATCGGCGTCGAGCCGGTGTGCGCTTCACGGCCGGTCAGCGTGAATTCCAGCCACCAGAGCCCCTGACAGTGGGTGACGACGCCGATGGTCTTTTCCTCCGCCTCGAGGATCGGACCCTGCTCGATGTGGTATTCGAAATAGGCGTGCATCTTGCGGGCGCCGACCTCTTCGTCGCCCAGCCAGCCGATGCGCTTCAGCTCGTCGCCGAAGGTCTTGCCGTCGGGGTCCTTGCGGTCATAGGCATATTCGAGCGTATGGACGCCGGCAAAGACACCGGAGGCGAGCATGGCAGGCGCAAAGCGCGCGCCTTCCTCGTTGGTCCAGTTGGTGACGACGATGGGGTGCTTCGTCTTGATGCCGAGATCGTTCATGGTGCGCACGACTTCCAGCGCGCCGAGCACGCCAAGCACGCCGTCATATTTGCCGCCGGTCGGCTGCGTGTCGAGATGCGAGCCGACATAGACGGGAAGCGCCTCGGGGTCGGTGCCGGGGCGGGTGGCAAACATCGTGCCCATCTTGTCGACGCCGACGGTAAGCCCCGCGTCCTCGCACCAGGTCTTGAAGAGCTTGCGGCCTTCACCGTCCTCATCCGTCAGCGTCTGGCGGTTGTTGCCGCCGGCAATGCCGGGGCCGATCTTCGCCATGTCCATCAGCGTCGCCCAAAGACGGTCCGCATTGACGCGCATATTCTCGCCCGGTGCTGCTACCATGGCCGCTCTCCTCATCGTTTTGCGGGCGGCACGCGGTGGCGCGCATCCCTTGTTCCCGTCGGTCGAATCGGGGCCATCTGGTTTTTTCGATTGCCCTGCGATCAGCCGTTGCGTTTGAATTTGAACTGACTGATAATTTGACCGGTTGGTAAAACATTACAACTTCCATTGCCGCACTCAAGACGAAAAACGGAAGTGTCGCCCGAATTTTCAGATCAAGCGGTTTTCGGGCGTTTTCAAAGTCGTGCGCAGGCGGCGATTGGTGAGAAGACAGGGGGGAACATGGTACTTCCGAGGGCAGCCCGAACACAAAGGCGAACCCGCATCCAGGAGGAGAAGGAAGAACAGATCCTGGAGGCGGCGCTGGACGTGTTCGCCACCCACGGCTTTCGCGGCAGCACCATCGATCAGATCGCCGATGTGGCGGGCATGTCGAAGCCGAACCTGCTCTATTATTTCCGCACCAAGGAAGCGATGCACCGGGCGCTGATCGACCGGGTTCTCGACAGCTGGCTCGATCCACTGCGTGAGTTCGACGCCGAGGGAAATCCGGTTTCCGAGATTTGCAGCTATATCCGCCGCAAGTTGGAAATGGCTCGCGACTTCCCGCGCGAGAGCCGGCTGTTTGCCAACGAGATCCTGCAGGGTGCGCCGCATATCGAGGACGAACTGAAGGGGCCGTTGAAGGCATTGGTGGACGAGAAGGCAGAGGTGATCAGGGCCTGGGCGAAGGCCGGCAAGATTGCCAAATGCGATCCCTACCACCTGATCTTCGCCATCTGGTCGACAACGCAGCATTATGCCGATTTCGACGTGCAGGTGCGCGACGTGCTTGGCGAGGAGCGGTCGGGCGAGGGACGATTCGAAGACGCAGCGCGGTTCCTCGAGCAATTGTTCGTCAAGGGCTTGGAAATCAAGAACGGGAGCGACTAACCGCCATCGGCGCTCACTTCCTCTTCTCCCCGGCGGGGAGAAGGTGGCCGGCAGACCGGATGAGGGGCGGCTTGCGCCGAAATCACCGTGAAACCCCCTCATCGCCTCGCATGCACTCGGACTTCTCCCGCGGGGCCGCAAGCGCCTTTGCTCCATATGCAAAAGCCTTCCCGTCAGAGCGGGGTCTCCTTCGGATGGTTCGCGGAAGCCATCATGATTTCGATCTCTGCCGCGTTCTGGATGATGAGTGTTTCGAGCGTGCCCGCACGGCCACGAATGGAGATGTTGTAGCTTTCACGGTCGTCGAGCGAAAGTCCGGCGTAGCGCACGACGTCGGCGGAAACGGCCAGTTGCGCGTCATATTCCTTGGCAAACCCTTCGAGTCGGCTCGCCGCGTTGATGGTGTCGCCGACGGCGGTCAGCGATGAGGCCCTGCCATAGCCGATCTGGCCGATGATTGCCGGACCGGCATGCATGCCCATCGCAATGCGCAGCGGCTTATCGAGTTCGGTCATGAAACTGCGGTTGAGCACTTCGACGCCATTGGCGATGCGCACCGTTGCGGCCAGCGCCTGGGCGCAGGCTTCCTCGATCGTGTTGCTCAGTCCAAAGATCGCCAGGGCGCCGTCGCCGATAAACTTGTCGATCACACCGCCGGATGCTTCGACAGCCTCGCCGATGGTTTCGAAATACCGGTTCAACAGGAAGACCGTATCGAACGGCAACTGCTTCTGGGCAAGCAGGGTGAAGTCGCGCAGGTCGCAGAAGAGGACCGCGATGCGCCGCTCGCGACCGGCTGCCTGCTGCTCGCTCGGCTGGGCCTTCAAACCGATATTGTCGGCTCCGAGAACGGGCGCGATCGACAGGTTGTGGTTCGGCCGCAGTTGGCAGGCCAGGCGGACATCGTCGGGTGCGCGGATACGTATAAGCGTCGCCTTCTCGGCCTCGTTTGGCGGGGGCAGCCGATGCACACCCTCCGTGACCCGAACGCGACAGGTCGAGCAGCGGCCGCGGCCGCCACAGATCGAGATATGCGGAATGCCTGCGGCGCGGCTCGCCTCGAGCACGCTGAAGCCTTTCGGAACGGAGATGGCGCGGTCGGGATAGGTGATCTTGACTCTTCCCCGCACCGGGATTGCACGCAGGATCAGCGTTCCGCCAATCATTGCCAACAGGCCGGCTACGATGGAAAGCCGGATTTGTGCAAGGATTTCGGGCCGCGCATGGTTCGACATGAACCATGCTTCGGACGGCATCCCGACCTCCAGGGACCGTGCAGCAACGGCGAAACCGAGCAGGGCGAGCAGCGGGACGATGACTGCGAAGGAATAGAAGAACAGGAAGTAGCGCGGATACCAGTCGCGGCCGCGCATCCAGAACCAGAAGCCGAGGCAGCCATGCGCCCAGGCGAGAATGAGAGCAAGGGATTGCCGTGTTGCGCCGAAAGCGCTCGACCAAAGAACCGGCAGCACCTCGTAGTAGCCGTCACCGGAGCCCGTCAGCATCCATTCGATGCGGGTGCTGACCACATGGCCAACGATGAGGAAGGGAAAGGAAAGCCCGAAGATGATCTTCAGCGCTTCCCGAACCGGCATGCGCAGGGTTTGCCGGCGATACAGGCTTTCAAGCGCCAACAGAAAATGCACCAGTAACGAGCCGTACAGCAGGATCGTGCCCGGCCAGCTTCGCCAGAACAGGTTGAATACAGCGCGCATCCTTTCCATCGCCTCGACCGAGACAAGGCCAAGCGCGTGATTGGAAAAATGGCTCAGCAGGAACAGTCCCAGGCAGGCGCCTGAAAGCAGATGCAGCCTTTTGCGCGTTCGAGAAGAGGCAATTTTCAATCAGATATCCGAGGTTGGCGGCCGCTGGCGACGTCGTGTCGTGTTTCTTATCGACGAGTTCGCGATCAGGGGCAACGCACGTTTTGTGGACGCTTCGTCGCAATTTCGTGTCCAATGCGCTATCGCCGAGCGCATTTCTCGGTTCGCGGCGAAGTCCAACGCGGACCACAGGCGCCGGGGATAGGCCGGGCGCGTGTGGTCCTTCAGTTTCGCTCTCTAAAAGTCATGGTCCCGCTCGATGCGGGCGCTTCACAACAGGTTTGGAGCGTGGATCAACGGCAATCGGCCGCCTTGATCCGAAACAAAGCGGCCGATTTGCATTGAAAATCCCTTATTCCGCGGCCTGCCGCGCCATCGGGTTGTTCGGGTGGGTCGTCCAGTTGGCGTAGTTCGCTTCGACGACCTTGCCGGTGCGCTCATCCAGCGTGCCGGGTTCGAGCCCGACCATGGTGATGCAGTCCTGCACGGGACAGACGTTGACGCAGAGATTGCAGCCGACGCACTCGTCTTCCATCACCTCGAAATGCCTGACGCCATTGACATACTGGGTGATCGCCTGATGCGAGGTATCCTCGCAGGCGATATGACAGCGGCCGCATTTGATGCAGGCATCCTGGTCGATGCGAGCCTTGGCGACGTAGTTGAGGTTGAGGTACTGCCAGTCGGACACATTCGGGACGGCGCGGCCGCAGATGTCGTCGAGACCGCGGTGGCCCTTGGCATCCATCCAGCTGGAAAGACCGGTGATCATTTCCTGGACGATCTTGAAGCCGTAGGTCATGGCCGCCGTGCAGACCTGCACGTTGCCGGCGCCAAGAACCAGGAATTCGGCCGCGTCGCGCCAGGTGGTCACGCCGCCGATGCCGGAGATCGGCAGGCCGTAGGTTTCCGGATCGCGGGCGATCTCGGCCACCATGTTGAGCGCGATCGGCTTCACCGCCGGTCCGCAATAGCCGCCGTGGCTGCCCTTGCCGTCGATTGACGGTTCCGGCGAGAAGGTGTCCAGATTGACCGAGGTGATCGAGTTGATCGTGTTGATCAGCGAGACGGCATCGGTGCCGCCGTTCTTTGCCGCGCGAGCCGGCTTGCGGATGTCGGTGATGTTCGGCGTCAGCTTGGTGATCACCGGCATGCGGGTATACTGCTTGCACCAGCGCACGACCATTTCGATATATTCCGGCACCTGCCCGACCGCGGAGCCCATGCCGCGCTCCGACATGCCGTGCGGACAGCCGAAGTTGAGCTCGATACCGTCGGCGCCCGTTTCCTCGACGAGAGGCAGGATCGCCTTCCAGGCATTTTCCTCGCAAGGTACCATGATCGAGGCGATCAGGGCCCGATCCGGCCAGTTCATCTTCACCTGCTTCATTTCGCGCAGGTTGGTGTAGAGGTCGCGGTCGGTGATGAGCTCGATGTTGTTCAAGCCGAGCAGGCGGCGGTCGGCTCCCCAGATCGCGCCGTAGCGCGGGCCGTTGACGTTGACGACCGGCGGGCCTTCCTCGCCCAGCGTCTTCCAGACCACGCCGCCCCAGCCTGCCTTGAAGGCGCGCTCGACGTTGTAGGCCTTGTCGGTCGGCGGCGCCGAGGCCAGCCAGAACGGGTTCGGGGACTTGATGCCGACGAAGTTGTTGCGGAGATCAGCCATTGTTCATTCTCCCCTTCAGGCGACGGCCGCGGCCGGCTGCGTCGCAGCGGCGAGAGCCCGGTTGATCGATTCGGCCGCATCGCGACCCATGGCGACGGCGGAAACCGTCAGGTCCTCGCCGCCCAGCACGCAGTCGCCGCCGGCCCAGACGCGCTCGAGCGAGGTGCGCCCCTCGGCATCGACGACGATGCGGCCGGATTGCAGCGCAATCGCCCCGAGACCGTCGGCCTCGAAGGTCTGGCCGATTGCCTTCAGCACGTGATCGGCGGTGATCACGCCGGTTTCGCCGGTGGTGACGAGGCGGCCGTCCTCGAGCGCCGTGTAGTCGAGCTCGATGCCGGCCACGTTGCCGTCCCGGGTCAAGATGCGCTTCGGCTGCAACCAGTGGCGGATGGTCACGCCCTTGGAGGCGGCAAGATCCTGCTCGAATTCCGAGGCGTTCATGTTTTCCTTGCCGCGGCGATAACAGATGGTCACTTCCTCGGCGCCGAGCAGCTTTGCCTGAACGGCCGCGTCAATTGCGGTCATGCCGCCGCCAAGCACCACGACCCTGCGGCCGACCGGGATGTCCGCCTTGGTTGCCGACTGCCGGAGAGCCGCGACGAAATCGACCGCATCTTCCACGCCCGCGGCCGTTTCGCCTTCTGCACGCAGCGCGTTGACGCCGGCAAGGCCAAGGCCGAGGAACACAGCATCGTGCCTGGAAAGCATGTCGTTCAGCGAAAAGTCGCGACCCAGCATCTGGCGATTGCGGATGTCGATGCCGCCGATGGAGAGCACGTAGTCGACTTCCTTCCGGGCAAAGTCGTCGACGGTCTTGTAGGTGGCGATGCCGTATTCGTTGAGACCGCCGGCCTTTTCACGGGCGTCGTAGATGACGACGTCGTGGCCCTTGACGGCAAGGCGATGAGCGCAGGCAAGGCCCGCCGGGCCGGCGCCAATCACGGCGATTGACTTGCCGGTCGGCTCGGCGCGCTCGTAGAACTGGACGTTGTCGCGCATGGCGATATCGGTCGCATAGCGCTGCAGCCGGCCGATCTCCACCGGCCGGTGCTCGGCTGTATTGCGCACACAGGCCTGCTCGCACAGCGTCTCGGTGGGACAGACACGGGCGCACATGCCGCCGAGAATGTTCTGGTCGAAGATCGTATTGGCCGACCCAATCGGGTTTCCAGTCGATATCTGCCGGATGAACAGCGGGATATCGATGGAGGTGGGACAGGCTGTCATGCAGGGCGCGTCGTAGCAGAAATAGCAGCGGTCGGAGGCGACCAGCGCTTCATGCTCGTCGAGCGGCGGATGCAGATCGGCAAAATTCCTGTCGTATTCGGCGGGCGACAGGCGTCCGCTCACTATTCCGGTTTCAGTCGTTCCCATTTTATCGCTCCCAAATGTCATGCCTCAGGATGATGAAACGGTAACACGCTTTATTTTTTTATCAAACGGTAAAATTTCAAAAATGAAAACGCGGGAATCGCGGCGCCACAGGGGGTTCGTTGCTGGCTTTAGCACGAGCATCGAGGTCTGTGTTTGACAGGAGACCGGAAAAAGTGTCAGCACTTTTTCCAGGAGTACAGCACGATGGCCCGCAAACCGGAAGCAAGCAACAGGCTCGACGATGCCGCGCGCGCGGGTTGGCTTTACTATGTCGCAGGGCGCACCCAGGACGAAATTGCGTCGGCCATGGGGATCTCGCGGCAGTCGGCGCAACGGCTGGTTTCGCTTGCCATGGCCGAGCGGCTGATCAAGGTTCGCCTGGACCATCCGATCGCGGCCTGTCTCGAGCTCGGACAGCGGCTCAAGGAAAAATACGATCTGCGGCAGGTGGATATCGTGCCAAGCGATCCCGGCTCGACCTCGACGACCGTCGGCATTGCCGAAGCCGGCGCAGCCGAAATCGAGCGCTGGCTGAAATCGACCGATCCGATCATCCTTGCCATCGGGACGGGGCGGACTCTCAAGGCGGCGATCGATCAATTGCCGGCAATGGAATGTCCACAGCACCGAATAGTCTCGTTGACCGGGAATATCGGTCCCGACGGTTCGGCTGCCTATTACAACGTCATCTTCAGCATGGCGGATGCCGTCAAGGCGCGCCATTTCCCGATGCCGCTGCCGGTTCTGGTTTCCTCGCCGGAGGAGCGGGCGGTGCTTCACAATCAGGCACTCGTCAAATCGGCGTTGCAGCTCGGCGCGGAGGCGAATGTCGCCTTTGTCGGCGTCGGCGAACTGGGCGATCGCGCGCCTTTGTGCGAAGACGGTTTTCTCGCCCGTGACGAAATGGTGCGACTGATGGACGAGGGAGCGGCCGGAGAAATCTGCGGTTGGATGTTCGACCGCGACGGCCAGATGATGTCGGGCAGCATCAACAAGCGGGTCGCCAGCGTGCCCCTGCCGTCGCGTGATTCGGCGAGCGTCATCGGCATCGCCAAAGGCCAGCGAAAATACCTGGCGCTGAACGCCGCGCTCAAGGGGCGGGTGATCAATGGCCTCATCACCGATGAGGCGACGGCCGAGTTTTTGCTCAAACAGTGAGCTGATGCCCACAAATAATCAATAATAGCTATCAAGTGGTTAGCCCCTCGTTTCTGCGCTGCAGCAACGAATGCGATTGACATTTTTTGCAAAGGTGCGAGTAATTGCTCACGAGCAAGGCAAATGCTCACAACTCTTCTGGGAGGAAGAATATGAACTTGAAAACTTTTTTGCTGGGCACGTGCTCGGCAGTCGTCATCGCGGGTTTTGCCCAGGCTGAAACCCTCACCATTGCCACGGTGAACAATGGCGACATGGTCCGGATGCAGGGACTGACGGACGACTTCACCAAGACAAATCCTGACATTCAGCTCGAGTGGGTCACCCTTGAAGAAAACGTGCTGCGCGAACGCGTCACCACCGACATCGCCACCAAGGGCGGCCAGTACGACGTGCTGACGATCGGCACCTATGAAGTGCCGATCTGGGCCAAGCAGGGCTGGCTCCTGCCGCTCGACAATCTCGGCGCCGATTACGACGTCGACGACCTGCTGCCGGCTATCCGCGCCGGCCTTACCTTGGACGGCAAGCTCTATGCGGCTCCGTTCTACGGCGAAAGCTCGTTCATCATGTACCGCAAGGATCTGATGGAGAAGGCAGGGCTCACCATGCCCGACGCTCCGACCTGGGAGTTCGTCGGGGAAGCGGCCCGCAAGATGACCGACCGTGCGGCCGGCATCAGCGGCATCTGCCTTCGCGGCAAGGCCGGCTGGGGCGAGAACATGGCGTTCCTGACCGCGACGGCCAATGCCTTCGGCGCCCGCTGGTTCGACGAGAACTGGAAGCCCCAGTTCGATCAGCCGGAATGGAAGAACACGCTCGACATGTACGTCAAGCTGATGAACGACGCAGGCCCGCAGGGCGCTTCGTCCAACGGCTTCAACGAAAATCTGGCGCTCTTCCAGCAGGGCAAGTGCGGCATGTGGATCGACGCCACGGTGGCTGCATCCTTCGTGACCAACCCGAAGGATTCGACGGTTGCCGACAAGGTCGGTTTCGCTCTTGCTCCGGACACTGGCCTTGGCAAGCGGGGCAACTGGCTCTGGGCATGGTCGCTCGGCATTCCTGCCGGCACGCAGAAGGCGGATGCGGCACAGAAGTTCGTGTCCTGGGCAACCAGCAAACACTATCTCAATCTGGTTGCCGAGAAGGAAGGCTGGGCAAACGTTCCTCCCGGCACGCGCACCTCGCTCTATGCCAATCCCGGGTATCAGAAGGCGGCGCCGTTTGCCAAAATGACGCTGGATTCGATCAATGCGGCTGACCCGACCAAGCCGACCGTGAAACCGGTTCCCTATGTCGGCGTTCAGTTCGTCGCCATCCCCGAATTCCAGGGGATCGGCACGACGGTCGGCCAGCTCTTCTCGGCGGCTCTCGCCGGCCAGATGAGTGTGGATGATGCGCTTGCACAGGCGCAGCAGGTAACCACCCGCGAAATGACCCGCGGCGGCTACATCAAGTAGGTCCCTCCCAAGGGCGGACGACCCGGGTCTGCCATCCGGGTCGTCAGACTGGAACCTGACGTCAGTCGTTAAGCGAATCTCCATCGTAGGAGCGGCTGACGTCAGGGGCTTTGCGAGACAAGGACCAAGAAGACCGGGTTTGCAGCCCTCCCCGGGGCGGGCCTGACCTGGCTCTAGAGCGGCGCATTTGCGGACGGAAAACCGTTCCTGGAAATGCTCCAGCGGGAGGGTTATTCAATGGCGACACAGAATACACGGGCGCTTGCGCGCCTTATGGTTGCCCCGTCGGTCGGGCTGCTTCTGATCTGGATGATCGTGCCGCTGGCTATGACGCTGTGGTTCTCGTTCCAGAACTACAATCTGCTCAATCCGGCCAATGTCAGCTTCGCCGGCCTGTTCAACTATCAGTATTTCTACACCGACCCCGCGTTTTTCCAGTCGATCTGGAATACGCTGGTCATTGTCGGCGGCGTGCTCCTTATCACCGTCATCGGCGGGATCGCAATCGCGCTTCTGCTCGACCAGCCGATACTGGGGCAGGGGATCGTGCGCATCATGATCATCTCGCCGTTCTTCGTCATGCCGCCGGTCGCGGCACTGGTCTGGAAGAACATGATCATGCATCCGGGCTACGGCGTGCTTGCCGATATGAGCCGGGCTCTCGGTCTGCAGCCGGTCGACTGGTTTGCCCAGTATCCGCTGTTTTCGATCATCATCATCGTTGCCTGGCAGTGGCTGCCGTTCGCGACGCTCATTCTCCTGACCGCGCTGCAATCGCTGGACGGCGAGCAGAAGGAGGCGGCCGAGATGGATGGCGCCAATTTCGTCAACCGGTTCATCTATCTGACGCTGCCGCATCTGGCGCGCTCCATCACCGTCGTCATCCTGATCCAGACGATCTTCCTGCTCGGCGTCTACGCGGAGATCCTCGTCACCACCAATGGCGGACCGGGCTACGCATCCACCAACCTGCCGTTCCTGATCTACCGCACCGCACTGCTCGGCTACGACGTCGGCGGCGCCTCGGCCGGCGGCATTATTGCAGTCATCCTCGCCAATATCGTCGCCTTCTTCCTGATGCGCGCCGTTGGCAAGAACCTCGACAGATAAGGGAGGCAAGGACCATGGCCCGCGCAGTCTCGACAAGAAGAACCGCCGCTTTCACCATCGCCGCATGGATCGTCGCGCTGATCATCTTCTTCCCGATCCTCTACACGATCATCACCAGCTTCAAATCGGAAACCGAAGCGATCCAGGGCTTTAGCCTCATTCCCTCGGGCACCGTCGAGAGCTATGTCGAGGTGCAGACCCAGAAGGACTACTTCAAGCCGTTCATGAACTCGGTCATGCTGTCGATCGGCTCGACCCTGATTGCCCTGTTGATCTCCGTGCCGGCCGCCTGGTCGATGGCATTTTCGCCGACCAAGAAGACCAAGGACGTCCTGATGTGGATGCTCTCCACCAAGATGATGCCGGCCGTCGCCGTTCTCGTGCCGATCTACCTGATCTTCCGCGATTTCGGCCTGCTCGACAGCCGTCTTGGCCTCACCTTCATGCTGACCATGATCAACCTGCCGATCGTGATCTGGATGCTCTACACCTACTTCCGCGAAATTCCGGGCGAGATTCTGGAGGCTGCGCGGATGGACGGTGCTTCGCTCTGGGGCGAGATCATCTACGTCCTGACGCCGATGGCGGTCCCCGGCATCGCATCGACGATGTTGCTCAACATCATCCTGGCCTGGAACGAGGCCTTCTGGACGATCCGTCTGACCACCACCAACGCGGCGCCGCTCACCGCCTTCATCGCCTCCTTCTCCTCACCACAAGGGTTGTTCTGGGCGAAGCTGTCGGCAGCATCGACGCTCGCCATCGCCCCGATCCTGATCATGGGCTGGTTCAGCCAGAAGCAACTCGTCCGCGGCCTGACCTTCGGCGCCGTCAAATAACAGAAGAACGACGAAAAGACGTCTCACTGAAGAAAAGAGTTGGGAGAGAAACGCATGGGCAACATCACACTCAGGAAGGTCAACAAGTCCTTCGGCGCGACGCAGGTCATTCCGGGTATCGACCTCAACATCGAAGACGGCGAGTTCGTCGTCTTCGTCGGCCCATCGGGTTGCGGAAAGTCGACGCTGCTGCGGCTGATCGCCGGTCTCGAAGACACCACATCCGGCAGGATCGAAATCGACGGCCGCGACGTCACCGGCGCGGCACCGGCCAAGCGCGGCCTTGCCATGGTGTTCCAGTCCTATGCGCTCTACCCGCATATGTCGGTGCGCAACAACATCGCCTTTCCGCTGAAGATGGCCAAGCTCGATCACGGCACGATCGACAAGAAGGTGACGGAAGCTGCGCGCGTCCTCAACCTGACGAACTATCTCGACCGTCGCCCAGGTCAACTGTCGGGCGGTCAGCGACAGCGCGTCGCCATCGGCCGCGCCATCGTGCGCGAACCCTCGGCCTTCCTGTTCGACGAGCCGCTGTCCAATCTTGACGCCGCGTTGCGCGGCACGATGCGGCTGGAGATAAGCGAGCTGCATCACCAGCTGCAGACGACGATGATCTACGTCACCCACGACCAGGTCGAGGCCATGACGATGGCCGACAAGATCGTCGTTCTCAATGCCGGCAACATCGAGCAGGTCGGCTCGCCGCTTGATCTTTATCACCGGCCCGACAACCTCTTCGTTGCCGGCTTCATCGGCTCGCCGCGAATGAATTTTGCCACCGGCGAATTCGCCCGGCCCTACGGCGCCCATACCGTCGGCGTCCGCCCGGAACACCTGCAGCTCTCGACCCAGTCGGGCACATGGCGCGGCGTCGTCGGGGTGGCGGAACATCTCGGCTCCGACACGTTCCTGCACATTCACGTCGAGGGGATCGGCCTGGTAACTGCCCGCGTCGGTGGCGATTTCGGCGTCAATCATGGCGACCAGGTATTCCTGACCCCGGATGAGGGCCGCGTCCACCGCTTCAATGACAAGGGACTGGCAATTCGATGACGCGGTTACAGGGAAAAAGCGCGCTTATCACCGGGTCGGCGCGCGGTATCGGCCGCGCTTTTGCCGAGGCTTACATCCGGGAAGGAGCGACCGTCGCGATCGCCGACATCAATGTCGAGCGCGCGAAGACGACTGCGGACGAGCTTGGCCCGTCGGCCTATGCGGTGGAAATGGATGTGACCAGCCAAGCCTCGATCGATGCGGCAATCGCCGCGGTCGTGGCGAAGGCTGGTGGGCTCGATATTCTTGTCAACAATGCCGCCTTGTTCGATCTCGCGCCGATCGTCGAGATCACCCGCGAAAGCTACGACAGGCTGTTTTCGATCAATGTCGCCGGCACGCTCTTCACCATGCAGGCGGCGGCACGGCAAATGATTGCGCAAGGGCGCGGCGGCAAGATCATCAACATGGCAAGCCAGGCGGGGCGCCGCGGGGAGGCGCTTGTCGCGGTCTATTGCGCCACCAAGGCGGCAGTGATCAGCCTCACCCAGTCCGCCGGTCTGAACCTCATCAAGCACGGCATCAACGTCAATGCGATCGCGCCCGGCGTCGTCGATGGCGAGCATTGGGAGGGGGTCGATGCACTGTTTGCCAAGTACGAGAACCGGCCGCTCGGTGAAAAGAAAAAGCTCGTCGGTGCCGAAGTGCCATACGGGCGGATGGGCACTGCGGAAGACCTGACGGGCATGGCGATCTTCCTCGCGTCTGCCGAAAGCAACTACGTCGTTTCGCAAACCTACAATGTCGATGGCGGCAACTGGATGAGCTGATCGAAGCTCATCGAAAGGAATGAAGACATGACGACCAAACTTTCGCTCGCCAATCTGAACGCCATCAAGGCGACGGCCGCCGTACCGGCCTATGATCGTTCGAAGCTGAAGGCGGGCATCGTCCATTTCGGCGTCGGCAATTTCCACCGCGCCCATCAGGCGATCTATCTCGATGATCTCTTCAATACCGGCAAGGATCTCGACTGGGCGATCGTGGGGGCAGGGGTTTTGCCCTCCGACGAATCGATGCGGACGAAGCTCGAAGAGCAGGATTTCCTGACGACGGTCGTCGAGCAGGACAACAACAAGAGCGCCGCCCGTATTACCGCACCCATGATCGACTATCTGCGGCCCGGCAACGCTGCCGCGACGATCGCGCAGCTCGCCGATCCCGCGATCCGGATCGTCTCGCTGACGATCACCGAGGGTGGCTATTTCATCGACCCGGCCTCGGGCAAGTTCAATCCGGGCCATCCGGCGATCGTTGCCGACAGCCGGAATCCCTCCGATCCGAAAACGGTGTTCGGCCTGATCATCGCCGGTCTGAAGGCACGCAGGGACAAAGGCATCGCGCCGTTTACGGTCATGTCCTGCGACAATATTCCGGGCAATGGCGAAGTCACGCATGCCGCCGTTTCGGGGCTCGCCCGCCTGTCCGACCCGGCATTTGCCGACTGGATCGATGCCAGCGTCGCTTTTCCGAATGCGATGGTCGATCGCATCACGCCGGCGACAGGTCCACGGGAAATCGGCATCGTCGCCGACGACTACGGCATCGAGGACAACTGGCCGGTCTTTTGCGAAGAATTCAAGCAGTGGGTTTTGGAGGACCGTTTTACCGCGGGCCGTCCCGCGCTTGAAACGGTCGGCGTGCAGTTCGTGCCGGAAGTTGCCCCTTACGAGCATATGAAGATCCGCATTCTCAATGGCGGCCATGCGGCGATCGCCTATCCGGCGGCGCTCCTCGACATCCATTTCGTGCACGAGGCGATGGAGGACGAGACCGTGCGGGCCTTCCTGGCGAAGCTGGAGCACGACGAGATCATCCCTGTCATTCCGCCGGTGCCGAACACGGACCTCAATGCCTATTTCAAACAGGTCGAGACGCGGCTGTTAAACCCGAAGATCGGCGACACCATCCCGCGCCTTGCCCAGGATGGCTCCAATCGGCAGCCGAAATTCATCCTGCCGACGACCTCCGACCGGCTGCGGCGCGGCGAGGATGTAATTGGCCTGTCGCTCGTCTCTGCCCTCTGGTGCCGCTATTTCGCCGGCACCTCCGACAGCGGCAAGGCAATCACCTTCAACGACGCCAGCGCCGGCCGGCTGCATGCCGCGGCGCTAAAGGCGAAGGATGATCCGCAGGCCTTCCTTGCGCTTTCGGATATCTTCGGCGAAGTTGCGCAGTCCTCATTGTTTCAGGGGCGGTTTGCAGAGGCGTTGCGGACGCTTTGGGACAAGGGCACGCGAACAACGCTCCAACTCTATCTCGACGGAAAACTCGGGGAATGACGTCATGACGCTCCAGCTATCGCCTAACGTCGCGGCCGTGCTGTACCGCCGCCTTGGCGCGCCGGTAGCGGCCTGACGGATATGACCGTGCGCCATCCACCCAAGCTGGTGATCTTCGACTGCGACGGCGTCCTGGTGGATAGCGAACCCCTGTCGATCGATGTGCTCGTGCGCGTCCTTCGCAATGCCGGCGTCGATATGGATGCCGAGGAGGCGACCGTGCGTTTTCTCGGCAAGAGCCTGAAGACGATGACGGACATCCTGCACGAGGATTACGGGCTTGCGGTGGACGACCATTTTCTCGAGCGGATGCGTCTCGACCTCTACCAGCGCTTCCGGCGGGAGTTGCAGCCCGTGGCCGGTGTCGGGACTGCGCTCGATCAGCTCGACATCCCGCGCTGCGTCGCCTCTTCCAGCCAGATGGAGCGCATCCGCCTGTCGCTGACCATCACCGGACTTATCAACAAGCTAGACCCCTATCTGTTCAGCTCCACGATGGTGAAGCGCGGTAAGCCTGCACCCGACCTCTTCCTGCATGCGGCGGCAGAAATGGCCACCCCGCCCGAAAACTGTATCGTCGTCGAAGACAGTCCAGCCGGTATAGAAGCGGCCCAGGCTGCCGGAATGCGGGTCTTTGCATTTGCGGGCGCATCGCATGCGAAGTCCGAGCGGCATCTGGCAACGCTCAAGCGGCTTTCTCCCGACGTCCTGTTTGACGACATGCGGGAATTGATCCATTTTGTCCGCAAAGAACAAACGGACGGGAACGCAGTTTAATGCGCGATCTGATCGTTGCTGTCGATGTTGGAACCGGCAGTGCCCGCGCCGGCATTTTCGACAGGCATGGCAAGCAATTGGCGCGCGCCGATTATCCGATCGCGATGAACCGGCCCGAGGAAAATCACGCCGAGCACGATTCCGAAAACATCTGGGCGGCTGTCTGCATCGCCGTGAAAACGGCCCGCGCCAAGGCGGGGGTGCCGGCCGAAGCCATCGCCGCGATCGGGTTCGATGCCACCTGCTCGCTTGTCGTGCGCGACAGGAGTGGTGCACCCTTGTCGGTCAACCGCAAGGGTGATCCCCGCTGGGACACCATCGTCTGGCTTGATCATCGCGCCCTGGAACAGGCGGATTTCTGCACTGCCACCGAGCATCCTGTCCTTGCTCACTCCGGCCGGGTCATGTCACCGGAAATGGAAATGCCGAAGCTCATGTGGCTGAAGCAGAGCCTGCCGCAGCAATGGGAAAAGGCGGGTTACTTCTTCGATCTTGCGGACTTCCTCTCCTGGCGGGCGACGGGTAATCCGGCCCGTTCACGTTGCACATTGACCGCGAAATGGAACTACCTTTCCCACAAGGCGAACGGCTGGCAGGAGGAGTTCCTGGCCATGATCGGCCTGGAGGATTTGCTTGAGCGCGGCGGCCTGCCGGAGAAAGCCTTGCCGGTCGGACAATCGACCGGACACTTGACGGCTGCGGCGGCGGCCGAACTCGGGCTGCACGAAAAATGCCAGGTGGCGACGGGGCTGATCGACGCCTATGCGGGAGCCATCGGCGTTCTCGGCGAATTTGCCGGCGCGCCGGACAGGCTCGAAAGGCAGCTCGCCCTGATTGCCGGTACGTCGAGCTGCATCGTTGCCTTTTCAAAGGACATGAAGCCGGGCTTCGGCATGTGGGGCCCCTATTTCGAGGCTGTGTTTCCGGACAGCTGGCTGGTCGAGGGTGGGCAATCGGCGACCGGGGCGCTGCTCGATCATGTCGTGCGCAGCCACAGCGCCGGCGGCGAGCCGGATGCGGAAATCCACGCGCGCATTGTGCTGCGCATCCAGGAACTGCGCGCGGCCCAGGGTGCGGAGTTTGCCTCGCGCCTTCATGTGCTTCCGGATTTCCACGGTAATCGTTCGCCGCTCGCCGACCCGCACGCGCTCGGCGTCATCAGCGGACTGGCACTCGACAGTTCATTCGATGCCCTGTGCCGGCTCTATTGGCGCACCTGCGTCGCCATTGCGCTCGGGATACGGCATATTCTGGAGATGATGAAGCAGGCCGGTTATGATCTCGACACCCTGCACGTCACCGGAGGGCATGTCCGCAACCCACTGTTGATGGAACTCTATTCCGACGTCACCGGCTGCACGGTCGTCGTGCCCGAGACAAACGATGCGGTGTTGCTCGGCACGGCCATGGTCGCGGCGGTTGCCGGGGATCTCTATCCCGATCTTGGTGTTGCGGGACCGGCGATGTCACCGGGCGGGATTGAGCGCCGCCCCAATCCCGCCCGGAAAGAGGTCTACGATCGAGACTTTCGCAAATTCCTGAGCCTCTACAAACATCGGGCCGAGCTGGAGGCTCTTTGACGGCACTTCTTCCGCTGCGATAATTTTTCAGAAAAAAGACAGACGGCGCTGGAACCTTTTTGCGCGGAGCCCGTTTACGCCCTGTCCGGATAGTGCTTCGCATCGCCCCCAATGCGCGCACACCTAATAATGTCCGGCACACAACTCACACGCCCCCTCGGTGAGTTGTCGATATCAGCCAGTGTCTTCCCCGGACGCTGGCTGTTCTTTTTTGCCAATCTGTCACCGTGTAGCCGCTGCTGTCGCCCGAGGCCGGCTCATTCCTCGACGCGGGTGATGATCTCGTATTCCCGCCACGGGATTGTCAGGCGATACTCGATACGGTCGGATGTGGTCAGGTATATGGCCCTGCCGCCGACGGCCACCGGCACGACCCTTTCCAGGACCGTCAGTGCAAACGTGTGATCTTCAGCCTCATTCCGCGACGCCAACGCTGGCGGGAGATGTTCGATCCAGGCGAGCTCGATCGCGTCCTGATCGTCCAGCAGCGTCTCGAAACAGTCGATCGTCAGCGAATTGATACCGGCCGCGATCGCGCCGCAGGAGGCGGAGTTGACAATCAGTTCGTGCAGCGCAAGGCCGACATGCAATGTCGCGTTCGGCGACAGATGGGCGTTCACGCCGCGGACGGAGATCGGGTTCTCCGTCGCAGGCCAGTAGGCGCTCACCTGCCGCTCCGCCAGCGTGAAGAGATACGCGCCGCGCCAGCTGGAATCCGTCACGAGGTCCTGCGAGTAGGCAAGTGATTGAATGCGGCCGCGAAACTTGCTGAGGAAATAGTCGAGGGAAAGCGCCTGGCGCGCGGTCTGGGTCGCAATGCCCTGGATGATGGCCAGGAGGTTTTTCGAGCGGTGGCTGAGCTCGCGCAGCAGGGTTTTCAGGATGCGCTCGCGATGGCGAGCTTCGGAAATATCGGTGATCACGGAGAGAATACCGATCATGCCGAGGGTATCGACGCGCTCAATGTCTATGCGATAGGTGAGCACGCCCGTCGGGGAGAGCACTTCGATTTCCGTCGAAGCAGGCGTATTGCAGCTGGCGACGTCGCGTTTCAAGGCGCTCAGGCGGGCGCCTTCCTCAACTCCGAACACCTCTTTATCCGCCTGCGGCCCAGTTGCCAGTGGTTGCAGGACACTGGGCAGGTTGCCGAAAAGAACGACGTCGAGATCGTCGGATTGATAAAGGTAGCCCGAACCAGACTTCTTTAAAACCAGCTCCATCAGGACCGCGCCTCCGGTCCCGAGAGGAACTGAATTGCCTGCAGTGGCCACGCGATTACGCCTTCCATGCTCTGATTGATTGTGTGTTCGGCTCCTGTGCAACGAAACGGCCAACCGATCGGCTTTTTCCGATGCGGTTAAGTTTGGCTCTTACCGCAGATGCGGCAGGGCGTTGAAATCAACTTTCCGGCTGTCCAGGCGGACAGCCTTAGGCCGCAGCCTTGGTGGATTCGTTGAAGAACAGCGCCTGGCTGATCAGCGCCTTGACCATGTCGGGGTTGAACGGCTTGGTGACCAGGAAGGTCGGTTCAGGCCGCTCGCCGGTCAACAGGCGTTCAGGGAACGCCGTGATGAAAATCACCGGAATGGGCGTGTTCTTCAGGATGTCATTGACTGCATCTATGCCTGAGCTGCCGTCGGCGAGCTGGATATCGGCGAGCACCATACTGGGCTGCGTCGCCTTGAAGAGAGCCACGGCCTCGTCTCGGGTGCGGGCAATGCCGGTCACCCTGTGGCCGAGGCTTTCGACCATCTGCTCGATATCGATCGCAATGAGCGGCTCGTCTTCGATGATCATGATGTCGGTGGCGACCTGTCGCGAGATCTCCTCGGAAGCGCGCTCGAGCAGCTCGTTCATGCCGCTCTCGGTCGTGCCCAGGACTTCCGCCGCCTCGCTTGTCCGGAAGCCTTCGACGGACACAAGGAGGAAAGCCTGACGCGCCAGCGGCGACACGGATGCGAGATTGATCGACGCCCGCTTTTCCCAGGCAAAGGGGGAAACCGGCTCGGGAATCAAAACGGAGGAGGAGCCGAACAGCTCCGTATAGAGCCGAAACAGCGCAACCCTGTCGCTGCTCGCCTCCGGGAAAATGGTGACATCTGCGATCAGCGCTTCCAGGACAGCCGCCACATAGGCGTCACCCGACGTCTGTGAACCGGTCAGTGCACGGGAGTAGCGGCGCAAATAGGGAAGGAACGGAGCGATCCGCGTGGAAAGTGACATGTATGGGCTCCCTAAATCTGGCCGAGGTGGTGGCCATGCAGTTCGGAAACGCGACGCGAAAAAAAAGGTTCCTTTGGAGGGAACGATTTTTTTCGCGGTGCATTATGCAGCCAGATGAACTCTCAAGGTATTTTCACTGTATGACCTACAAAATTGGGGCTGGGCGCGATGTGGCAACGCCAATGCGCGCCGATAATCCGAATGGGCAGATTGCAACCAAGCTTCGCGCACTCTATCTTTCGGTACAGGAAGAAGCCATTCCGGACCGGTTTCTCGACCTTTTGGAGAAACTCGATGCGGTCGAGCGCCGGTCGTTGTCGGACGTGGCGGAATGAGTGGCGGCATGACCTCTGAGGAGTCGAGTTTCAAGCGTGAAATGCTCGCAGCCCTTCCAAGCTTGCGCGCGTTCGCGATGTCGTTGATCGGCCGGCACGACCGCGCCGACGATCTCGTTCAGGACACCATCATGAAGGCTTGGGCCAAACAGGACCACTTCGAGATGGGCACCAACATGAAGGCGTGGCTGTTCACCATTCTGCGCAACGAACTCTACAGCCAGATGCGCAAACGTGGGCGCGAAGTGCAGGACAGCGAGGGCTACTTCACCGAAGCGCTGGCTCAGCATCCCTCCCAGTATGGTTCGCTCGATCTTCAGGACTTCAAGCGGGCGTTGGAAATGCTGCCGCCGGATCAGCGCGAGGCGATCATCCTGGTCGGTGCTTCCGGCTTCTCCTATGAGGAGGCGGCGGAGATCTGCGGCTGCGCTCTCGGAACAATCAAGAGCCGGGTCAACCGCGCCCGCCAGCGCCTTCAGGATATTCTTCAGGTGACGGGTGAGAGCGAGTATGGACCGGACGCGACATCGGCGCCCATCATCTCGCGCTCTTTCGTTTCCTGACAGCAGGCATTAGGTGTCCGCCAGTCGTCTGATCCGGCGGAACTTCTCTTTCGCAGAGCGCCGCGATCTGCGGGCAGATTGCACCGGGGTTGGCAATCGTGCAGAACAGCGAGCAACAGGCACGCTGCATTGGCAGATGCAGCGCGCTCCAATAAATGACGGCGCCCCGTGGTTGGGTGTGGAAGTTCATGGATGAAATGACTAGCGATCTTCCGACGGCGGTTGCGGCCGTCATGACATCGCCTCAACGGCTTGGTGTCCTGCGCTCTGTCGTCCCGGACATGGCTGTGCCGGATGCCGATTTCCGCGAGCTCGCCGAGATTGCCGCCGATCTTTTCAGCGCTCCGATTGCTTTGGTGACCCTTGTCGATACGCGGCATCAGTGGTTCAAGGCCGCGGCTGGGACCACCGAGGCGCAGGCGTTGTCAACGGAATCGTTCTGCGTGCATGCTCTCGCGGCGCCCCTAAGCGAAGTGTTCGTTGTCGGCGATGCCTCGACCGACCCTCGGTTTTCGCGCCTGCCGCAGGTGACGAGTGCGCCGTTTCTGCGGTTTTATGCGGGTGCGCCGCTCCTCATCGACGACCAGCCCGTTGGCACGATCTGTGTTTTCGATATCAAGCCGCGTAAAAATCTTCCGCAGCAACTCCTCGTCCAATTGCAGCGCCTTTCGCGCGCTGCGGCGGCGTTGTTCAAGCTCAAGCACGAGGCGCGCCAGCGGGCGTTGAAAGAGGCAGCGCTTTCACGCGAGGAGCAGCGCCATGCCATGGCGCTCGATGCCGCCAATGTCGGCAGCTGGCTGTGGGATATCCGCTCCGGCAGCGTTTCGTGCAATCCCGCGATGCTGCGGATGTTCGGCATGCCGCCCGCCGGAGTCGCCCAGGCAAGGGACATTTTCCACAAAATTCATGCCGAGGATCGCATCGCAACGCTGTCGAAGCTGCGGTCTGCCATGACGCGGGACGAGGAATATGACGGCACGTTTCGGGTCGCCTCCACCGGTCGCTGGCTTCTGGGCCGCGGCCGCGTGCATGAACGCGATGCCAACGGCAAGCCAACGCTTTTTCTCGGCATCAATATCGACGTGACGAATGAACAGATTTCAGCGCAGCGCACGCGGCTGCTTCTGCGCGAGCTCAACCACCGCGTCAAGAACACGCTGGCAATGTTGCAGTCGCTGGCGCGCCAGACATTGCGCCAGACCAGCGATCCGCGGGAGTTCATGACGGCGTTCGCCGGCAGGCTTCAATCCATATCGGAAGCACACGGGCTTTTGTCGGATCACGAATGGGGCAATATTCACCTTTCTGCACTGCTGGCCAAGCAACTGGCGCCGCATGTACGCGACTATGCGCGGCAGGTCGAAATCCACAAGGACGAGATTCTACTCGGTCCGGATCAGGCGGTCGGCCTCGGGCTGGTCCTGCACGAGCTGGCGACCAATGCCGCAAAATACGGTTCTCTCGGGGTTCCTGACGGCAAGATCGTCCTTACCGCGCGCGGCGTGGATGAGGACGGCCATCGTGTTCTGCATATGACCTGGACCGAGGTCGGAGGTCCGCCGGTCAGGGAGCCGGAGCGGCGCGGCTTCGGCTCGATCCTGATCGAACGCAGCCTCGACAAGGTGATGGGCAGTTCGGTGAAGATAGAGTTCCTGCCCGCGGGCCTGACGGCGATCGTCCGGCTCCCCCTTTGATCCGGTTTGCCGTCAGGAGTGGTCGCTGCTGCCGGGTTTCCGCATCAGCCCAAGCGCGGCTCCCAGTCCGACGACGAGACCGGCGGCAAGAAGCGGCTGCTTTCGGAACAGCGTCAGGGCAGTAGCGATTACCAGGCTGGTTTGCGCTTGCGAACGCCGGCGCTTTTCGGCCGCGATCCGCCGGTCCCGCGCATTGAGCGCGGACATGATGCCGATGATGACGAGGCCAATGGCGAGGGATATGGCTGCGAGCATGACGGTGGCCGTCAGCGGCGTAAATATTGTGCTGAGATAGATTGCGGCTGCGACAAGAACGAAAATATAGGCGGTCAGGAAAAACAAGGACGCCAACAGCCACAGGCCTCCGTTGCGCTTGTAGCGCGATACGACAATGCCAATGTCCGTCACTACGAGAGCCGAAAGCATGGCGGCCAAGGGACCCATTTTCTTCTCCACGGCAAGAAGGCAAGTTCGGCTGGCAAACAGAGCCAGCGATGCGACGGGCAGTGCTGACCGCCGCCCGAAGCTGGTTAATTAGCGGCGGAGGAGAGCTGCGATCAGCAGTCCAACGGCAGCCGCTGCCCCGAGCGTCGCGAAGGGATGGTCGCGAACAGTGTGGCGGACCCGCTTTTCAGTGAGCGCGTAGCGGCTGCGCAAGTCTGCAAACAGTTGCTCGCCGGTTTCGATCAGCTCCTGAAGGCCGGCTTCGGCGTGTTCGCGTGCGCTATGCGCCTTGGTCCGGACATCTTTCGAAGCGTCGGCGCCACGCTGCGACAGGAGGCGCGCAAGGGATGCGATTTCGTCGCGCAGTTCAGTGATCTGATCGTCCATCGGCGTATCAACGAAGCGCTTCTTTGCGCCGGAACCGGAAAAGAGACCTGTTGCCATGAGAATAAAACCCCTATCTGTCGCTGGCGTCCACCACTTACGGCAAACCCCGCGTCTGTCATGCCGACACGGGACATCATCACCGTGTCAGCGGTTCGCGACCTCAACGCGCAGAAGGGTGATTGGTTCCACCGGCGGAACGGCGGGCTAGCCGGCGGCCGTGTGGGGCAGGACGAACGGGACTGAGCCGGCGGGCGTGGCGTTGACCCGCATGGCGCAGCCGAAAACCGCTTCCATGACGCCGTCGGTCATCACCTCGTTCGGATGTCCGGCGGCGCGCACACGGCCGCTCTTCATCATGATCATCCGATCGGCAAACATGGCGGTCAGATTGAGGTCATGCATGACGGCGACGACGCCACCGCCGCGGGCGCAGAAATTGCGGGCAAGCCGCATGATCGTCAGTTGGTGGCGGATGTCGAGGCTTGATACGGGTTCATCCAGCAACAGGAACGCGGGTTCGCCATCCTGCAGGGGGTCCCAGATCTGACACAGCGCGCGGGCAAGCTGGACGCGCTGCTGTTCGCCGCCGGAAAGCTCCCGGTAGAAGCGGCCGGCGAAACCCGACAGATCGACGGCTTCCAGCGCCTCTCTGGCGATCCGGTCGGCTTCGTCCGCGCCGGCCCTTGCGCCAACGGACAGACCCATGCGAACGATCTCGCGCACCGTGAAGGGAAAGGAGATCACTGTCGATTGCGGCAAGACGGCGCGCTTCACCGCGAGTTGCCACGGTTTCAGTGTCGCGATGTCGTGACCGTTAATGCTGATGGTGCCGTCATAGGGGAGTTCGCCGGCGATCGCCTTGAGACTGGTGGTTTTGCCGGAACCGTTCGGCCCGACGATGGCCGTCAACTGGCCGGCTGCCGCCTCTATGTCGACGCCGTGCAGCACCTGTTTTCCGGCAAGTCGGACCGAGAGATTGCTGGCCTTGATCATGATTGTCCTCAAAGCCCCATATGCGAACGCCCGCGCAGCAGGATCCACAGGAAGAAGGGGGCACCAACGAATGCGGTGATGATGCCGATGGGCAGTTCCGCGGGCGGCACGATTGTACGCGCGACCATGTCGGCAAAGATCAGCAGCGTGCCGCCGAGCAACGCTGACGCTGGCAGCAGATAGCGATGGTCCGGCCCGATGATCAGCCTGAGCACATGCGGCACGACGATGCCGACGAAACCGATGCCGCCGCTGACGGCGACCGAAGCGCCCGTCAAGGCGGCGACGCTGACGATGGCGATGTTCTTCAGCCGCTGGACCGGAATGCCCATGTGGAAGGCCGCTGCTTCGCCAAGGGTCAGCGCGTTGAGGCCTTGCGCCAGAAGCGGCACGACGGCGAGCGAAACGAGGATGATCGGCGCGGCGGAGAGGATCTTCGTCCAGTTTGCGCCGGCGAGCGATCCAAGGCCCCAGAAGGTCAAGTCACGCAACTGCTTGTCGTCGGCGACGAAGATCAGCACGCCGGTGACGGCATTGGCAAGCGCGGCGAGCGCAATGCCGGCAAGCAGCATGGTTGCGACTGACGTCTGGCCGCTGCGGGTCGCGATCCGGTAGAGCAGGAGCGTCGTCACGAGGCAGCCGAGGAATGCGGCGACCGGGAGCGTGTAGAAGCCGAAGACGGCAAAGAGTGCACCGAAAAGGGAACTGCCGAGCACGATCGTCAGCACGGCGCCCAGGCTGGCGCCGGATGAGATGCCGACAAGCGCCGGGTCGGCCAGCGGGTTGCGGAAGAGGCCCTGCATGATCGCGCCGGATACCGCCAGGGAGGCTCCGACCAGCAGGCCCATGACCGCCCGCGGCAAGCGGATATCGAGGATGATGATGCGGTCGCGAACGCTCAGCGCCTGTTGCGCGCCCTCGACGCCGAAGAGCCAGCGCAGCACGTTGCCCAGCGAAGCGTCGGCCGCACCGGTCATGATGGACGCGGCGAACATCGCCGCCGCCGCCAGGATGAGCGCAAGGATCACCAGTCGCGCCAGCCGCGACCGGTCGCCCTGGAGCCATTCCGATTTCAGACGCGCTGCAAACGGTCGCGATTGGCCGCTGCCTGCCGTCATTTCACTGCGAGGCATGCGGTTTTCCGTAGATCGCTGCATTCAACGCGCGCACGGCGCCTGCTGTACGCGGGCCAAAACCGAGCAGATGCAAGCCATCCATGCGGATCACCGCCTTGGTCTTGGCCGCCGGCGTCAGGCTGAGCGCCGGATGCGCAAAGAGTTCGTCGTCGGTGGCGGCATGGCCGCCGCTGCGGGTCATCATCAGCACCACATCCGGTCTTGCTTCGATGATCGCTTCGTCGGTCAGGGGCTTGTACCCGGGGAAGCTTGCCGTCGCATTGACGGCACCGGCAAGCGCAATGATGCCGTCTGCCGCCGTCCCCGTGCCCGACGCCATGATCTTTCCGCCCTGGGTGCTCAGGATGAACATCACCCGCTTGCGTTCGGCTTCAGGCCGCCTGGCGGCATCTGCCACCGCCGCGTCCAGGTCCGCGTTGACCTTTTCGGACAGCGCCGCTGCCTTCTCCGGTACGCCTAGAAAATCGCCGACGATTTTGATTTTTTCCAGGATGCCGTCGCGATCGAACTTTTCCGGAACCGTCTGGAAGGGGATCTTTGCCTCTTCGAGAACGTTGAGCGTCTCCGGCGGGCCGCTGCCCTCCACCGCAATGATGGCGGACGGATTTGTGGCGATCACGCCTTCCGGTGCCAGCTGCCGCATGTAGCCGACGTTGGGAAGCTTCGAAGCCGCCTCGGGATAGACGCTGGTCGAGTCGCGCCCGACGAGCTTGCCCTCTTCACCGAGCGCGTAGATGATCTCTGTAATGGCGCCGCCGACGGAGACCAGGCGCGACGTGTCGATCTTCTGCATGTCCTGCGCCACGGCTGCGCGCACGAAAGACGGGGGCGACGCGAACGGCAAGGCGAACGGCGCGGAAACGGCAAAGACGACCAGAGCCAGTTCCCAGGAACGCAACCGGCGGAAATCACAGGAATTTTTCATCTCGGGATCCTTCACGCCGCCGCGGTGATGTCGAGCCGGGCGAGGCTTTCCATGATCGAGCGCCATTCCGGTCGCTCGGCGAAGCCTTCCTTGCGCTTGCCGAAGAACTGGATGACCATTTCGCCCCTGGCGTCGAGCGCTTCCAGCGAAGTCACATGGCCGTCAGCCGTCGGCTTGCGAACGGCCCAGATTTCCGCCAGGTGGTCCAGGCGCAGGTGCAGGTGGAAGGTCGGGTCCATGACGTTGAGCCAGGGGCCTATCGTCTGGATGTTGGCGAGCAGTCCGGAATGGATCTGGATGACGCCCTGATTGCCGACGAAGCACATGATCGGCAGCTCCACGCGGGCGGATTCGCGCATCATCTCCTCCACGGCCTGCGGATGCAGTTTCCAGGCGAAATCCTCGCCGATCGATTGCAGCGCCTGCCGGCGGCCGAGCTTGAGCTTACGCAGCAGACCGTGGAACTGATGCGTATCCGTCATCCTGCTCCATTCGTCGCGCAGCACGGCGACATCCACCTGCCCGAGATCTGTTTCGATGCTTTCAGCAGCGGCCCCGACAACAAATTCCTGCGACTGGTCCTCCAACCGGAAGTCATCGACGATGCTCTTGTATGCCTCGAGGTTGGAGCGTGTGCGCAGGTGGATCTTGTGGACTGCGGTTCCCTGCCTGTCGAAGAACTGCAGGCTGTGGCGCACGGTGTCGCCATCGGTTTTGGTCACGGCAAAGCCGTGCGCCCAGACGCCGGGGAAAATGCGCAGATCGATATTCTCGCCCAGTACGATAGAGGCATGTTTGCCGGGGGTGATGTTCTCGAACACGCCGATTTTCTCGTGCACCGCGCTTTCGTTGCGGGTCAGCGCCATGACCTCGCCGAGTTCAGCGGCGCGCTCGAGGAAACGGTTGGCGTCGCCATCGATGCGGGTGGCGGTCAGGCCGCATTCGGCGGCAACGAGAGCTGCTTCCGAAATGCCCAGGTGGGCGGCGATATCGCGCTCACGCATTTTCGGGTTGGCTGCCCGGTAGGCGCGAATTTCGGACGGAGTCGGACGGGGCGTTTGGGTCATGGAGATTGCCTATTTGTTCAGTATCAATTTGCCCTGACGGGTAATTTTCATGCGGTAGATGGAGCCGTCATGCGAGATCAGGATTTCGCTCTCGCCGCGGAACAAGTCGCGGCTTTCGACGATGCGTTGCGTCTGGCCGGCCGGTGGGAAAGCCGGCACAGCATCTGATTGGTTCGGTGTCACAGGCTTCCTGCCATGATCATGGGGGCTGAAAAGGGGGGATTGCTCCCTTTCTCCAGCCGGGTCATCGTGATTGGTATCTTGACTTCTTTACTCATCTTTTATTAAGGACGCAATACAGGATTCTGCTGGTCAAGTTTAATTGCCGGGTTGAATTCTTTCGACGCGTCTGCGGCCGCGATACCGAATGATGAGGGTGGATAGACAATGATGAAATTCGACCGACTGCTGCTCTTGGCCTTGACGCTCGCGTGCTATCCGGGCGCGGGCGCTCTGGCGCAGGATACCGGGACATCCGGCAATCTCACGGTTGAGATCAACGAGCTGGCATCGTCGGACAAAGGCTGCAAGCTGACATTCGTGGCCGGCAACGGCTTGGCGCAATCGCTCTCCAAAGTGTCCTTCGAATTCGTGCTTTTCGATCAAAAGGGACTGGTCGAACGCATGGCGGTTCTCGATTTCCGCGATCTGCCGGCAGGCAAGACCAAGGTCCGCCAGTTCGATCTTTCCGGAACCAGGTGCGAGGCCGTAAAGAGCCTTCTGATCAACGACGCTCCGGTCTGCGACGGCGAGGGCCTCGCCAGCGATGCATGCATGAAGGTGCTGAAAACCGGGTCGAAGTCATCCGTCGAGTTGAAGGGCTGAGGCGCATTTTGCGTCGGTTTCCGTGATGAACAATACGGTAAAATGGACCGGGGCCATCGTCCTCTCGCTGCTGGCGCATGCGGGCGTTGCCAAGCTGTTTGAGCCGGGCGAAGAGCCGTTCGAACCGTCTTTGGTCGCCGGCGGCGAAGCGATGGAGGTCGCGGTTCTCGGCAACGCTTTCGAGCAAACGATCCAGGCGGGCGATCCGACCGAGGCGATGGAGCCGGAGCAGGTCGAGCCCGAGGAGGTCAAACCTTCCGAGGTGGCGGAAGTCGCACCGGTGCAATCCGAAGTGGCGACCGAAGCCACGAGCGACATCGTGCCGACGGAAGCCGACGTGATCCTTCCGGCAGAGGACATTCCGCCGGTCGCTGCGGAGCAGCCCGAGGTGACCGCGACAGTCGCGCCGGTAGAGACGGTGGTTCCCGAAGAAAAGCCGAACGAGCCTAAGCCGGAACCGGAAAAGAGGCCCGAGCCGAAGAGAAAGCCGGAAAAGGAAAAGCCTAAAAAGAAAGAGGTCACCAGAAAGCAGGCTGGTGACGCGGGCAAGCAGAAAGCATCGGTCGACAAAGGACAAGCCGACGGCGTGGAGAATGCCGTTGCAAGCGCTAACTCCGGCAAAACGGGCAAGAGATCGCAAATGCTCGGCAACGCGGCGGAAACGCGCTATTCCGGCAAAATCCGGGCCAAAGTTAACCGTCATTTCCGGTACCCCAAGTCGGCCGATCGTGCCGGCGTGACGGGAACGGTGACGGTGGCTTTCACGATTTCGTCCGGTGGCGACGTGGGCGCCATCAGAATCATCCAAAGCTCCGGCTCGCCGGTCCTTGATGAGGCCGCCACAAATGCGGTGCGCCGTGCCGCGCCGTTTCCGAAAATTCCGGAGGGCGCCAACCGAAGCAGTTGGCCTTTTACGCTTCCGCTGCAATTCGGCCGTTAGCATGCATCCGTAAAAATATGAGGAAAAAACTCATCTTTATGCTTTACACTTTTTAACACGTAAAATAGGGTCCACCCACAACCAGCCGGACGGCGATTGCGAGAAAAAGCGGAGACTGACATGGGTGACAAACGGCATCAGCTCAAGCCGAAGCAGAAGCAAAACCGGCAGGCCGAAGCGCGGAATGCACAATCCTTTGCCGACACGCAGACATCGAAACTCGAGGGCCGCAGCTTCCTCTATGTCGGCGGGCGTGACTGCCAGGTGGCGCATTTGCGTGAGATCGCCAGCTCCCATGGGGCCGAACTGATCCATCACGATGGCGGTTTGCGCGAGGCGGTCTCGCGCATCGACAATATCCTGCCCTCGGTCGACTGCGTGTTCTGCCCGATCGACTGTATCAGCCATGATGCGTGCCTCCGGGTGAAGACCGGCTGCAAGAAGTGGGGCAAGGCCTTCGTGCCGCTTCGCAATGGCAGCAAGTCGAGCCTGGAGCGGGCGTTTCTGGACCTGAAGGCGAGCCGGAACAACGCCGGCTGATCGCCAAAGTTCGATTTCCAGTGCCATTTTGCGCGTCCGGTCCTACGGAGACGAAGATGAAAAACGATCGCCCCGATCAGTTCACGATGATCGGGCTGCACAAACTGGCGTCGCACATCGGCGACGGGATGGTCCCTGAACTCTACGAACTCCTGTCCAATCGGGCGCAGGTGCTTGAAGACAACTCGAATGTCACGGCATTTCCTGTCTGGCAGTCGCGTCCGCGGGCGCGCAACGCATTCGGGGTTGCGCCTAAGCGGAGGGACAATATTCTGCCATTTCCGTCGAGCGTTGCCACTGGCACACGTGCGAAGGGCAGAGCTTGAAAGGACACCTGATGTATTTTGCCATGAACAGGTTCAAGATCGCCATCGGCCACGAAGATGCATTCGAAAACGTCTGGAAGGGCCGCGATTCCAGCCTTGCGGAAGTGCCGGGCTTCAAGGAATTCCGGCTCCTGCGTGGCGATACCGTCGCGGACGAGGGCTATACGCTGTTCGTGTCGAGTTCGATCTGGGAGAGCCGGGACGCCTTTGTCGCCTGGACGAAGTCGGAGAATTTTCGCGCCGCGCACAAGAACGCTGCCGAAAACCGCACGATGTATCTCGGGCCGCCGAAATTCGAGGGGTTTTCTGCCGTCGAAGGCGCTTGACCGCGGTCTGTCAGGGTAATGGCTAAATCAAGTATCCGCGCGCTTGAAGAACGCCCCGGCGGCAATCGCGAGCCAGCCGAGCAGCATCAGACCACCGCCCGTTGGTGCCGACATCGGAAAGAGGCCGTGGCCGAGAAAATGTCGCGTCGTGAGGTCTGCAGCAAACAGCGCCGTGCCGGCGGAAAGCAACAGTCCAGCAATCGCTGCGGTCCGCATCATCGGCCAGGCTGCATAGAGAGCGACGAGGGCAGGGGCATGCGCCAGGCACATCGCCGAGGCACCTCCGAGCAGCCGCGGATCGGCCCCGTGCGAGGCAGCCGCGGCACTGACGACGCCAAACAGTCCCATCAGACCGGCAATGAAGAGGATTGCCGGGCGCAACTGGCCGTTCCGCATGCTCATTCGTCCTTGTTCTGCATATGGTGGGCAAGCCGTGTCACCGGCTCCAGGATGATTGATCGCAACTGCGGATGCGATACGGTTTCCTCGAGCGCCCGGGTGAAGCAGAGGAGCCACTCGTCGCGCTCCTGCGGCCCGATCTCTGCGACAAAATGGCGCCGTCTCAGCATGGGGTGACCGCGCTTGTCGGTATAGAGCGGTGGCCCGCCGAGCCAGCCGGTCAGATATTCGTAGAATTTCTCTTCGCTGCCGGAGAGATCGGCCGGGTGCACGGCGCGACAACGGGCGGCCTCCGGTAGCGTATCCATCAGCTCGTAGAACCTGTGGGTCAGCGCCCGCACCGTGCCGTCGCCGCCGATGGCGTTGTAAAGCGTTTCCGTCTGCGTGTCTGTCATCGCACCGTTCCTGATCGCGGCCACTCCTAGCGTGGTGGGCTTTTCCGTTCCAATGATTTTCGCTGCAGCATCGGCGTTGCGGCGATTGATCGCGCCTGGGAGGCGCTTCATCATTCTTCTTGACAAACCGTCCAGACGGTATCTTTATAAGACATGTCTGTCGCTCATCATCGCCGAAAACAACCCGGACGCGTTCGCCAGCAATTGCTGGAAGTCGCCGCGCGCCTGTCCTTCGAGCAGGGGGCGGCGGGCGTGACGCTGGACGCGGTCTCCCAAGCCGCCGGGGTGAGCAAGGGTGGGCTCCTGCACCATTTTCCCAACAAGATGGCGTTGCTCGACGGGTTGTTCGATGACTTGATCGGCAAGCTCGACCAGACGATCGCCGCGGAAATGCGCAACGATCCCGTCGCGCAAGGCCGTTTTACCCGCGCCTATCTGTCCAGCGTGTTTTCTCTGCAGGACGAGGCTGACGCACAGGGCTGGCAGGTGCTGACCATTGCGCTCCTGTCCGAACCGCATTTGCGGGCACGCTGGCGGCAATGGGTGGCGGACCGTGCCGGTGAACATGGCGGCACCGATTCCTCGACCGGCTGTCTGCTTGCGCGGCTTGCCGCCGATGGCCTGTGGCTGGCCGATTTGCTCAAGAGCCACGACATCGAACAGTCGAAGCGCCACGACATGCTGGCGCACCTGGTCAGTCTTACCCAGCAATAACCGGTCGTCGGAGCGCCAAGATGAATCCCACCATGCTTTATGCCATGCTCGTGCTCGCCATCGTTTTCGAGGTGCTTGGCACCTCGGCGATGCAGGCCGCCCAGCATTTTACCAGGCTCCTGCCGACGCTCGTCATGGTCGTCTGCTACGGCGTCGCCTTCTATTTCCTGTCCTATACGCTAAGGGCTATTCCGGTCGGCATCGCCTACGCCATCTGGAGCGGGCTCGGCATCGTGCTGATCTCTCTCGCAGGTTATTTGATCTTCGGCCAGAAGCTTGATTTTGCAGCCGTTTTGGGGCTGGTCCTGATCGTGGCCGGTGTCGTCGTGCTAAATCTTTTCTCGAAATCCACCTTTCACTAAACTGCTGGGGAAGCCGGAATTTCACTTGCAAAAGCGCGACACTGGCTCTATCGCTTCAAATTGAAAGCGGTTTCAATTTCATCGAGCGCTAATCGATGGGATGAGGAAGAGGAGTGGCTATGACCATCAAGGCTGTGGTGTGGGGAGAAAACATCCACGAACAGACGAACGCGGTCGTGCGGGAGATTTACCCGAACGGCATGCACAACACGATCGCCGCGGCGCTCAATGCCGATGTTGGCATCGAGGCGACGACTGCGACGCTGCAGCAGCCGGAACACGGCTTAAGCGCCGAGCGGCTGGCCAAAACCGATGTGCTGCTCTGGTGGGGCCACAAGGATCATGGCGCGGTCTCCGACGAGATCGTCGAGCGTGTCGCCAGGCGCGTCTGGGAAGGCATGGGGCTGATCGTCCTGCATTCCGGCCATTTCTCCAAGCCGTTCAAGCGGCTGATGGGCACGCCCTGCGCGCTGAAATGGCGCGAGGCAGGCGAGCGCGAGCGGGTTTGGGTGATCAACCCGCGCCACCCGATCGCCGCAGGACTGGACGAGAACTTCGTGCTGGAGAACGAGGAAATGTACGGCGAGCAGTTCTCCGTGCCGGAGCCGCTGGAGACCGTGTTCATCTCCTGGTTCGCCGGCGGCGAGGTGTTCCGTTCCGGGCTGACCTGGCGGCGCGGCGCTGGCAATATCTTCTATTTCCGCCCCGGCCATGAGACCTATCCGACCTATCACGACGCCAATGTCCACAAGGTGCTGCGCAATTCTGTGCGGTGGGCCTACAATCCCGAAGGCACCTACAGCGCCATCCATGAGGCCCCGAACGTGCCGGTCGAGCAGGCGCTCGAGCCGATCGTCGAACGCGGGCCGAAGCTGCACCAGGCCGGCGAAGCGGGGTACAGATGATGAAGCCGGTCCGTCTTCTCATTCTCGGCACGGGCGGCATGGCCAACACCCATGCGATGAACTTCGCGACCATTGCGGGCGTTGAGATGGTGGCAGCGGTCGATGTCGACCTTGTCCGGGTGCAAGCCTTCGCGCTGCGCCATGTGATCCCCAATACCTTCACCTCGCTCGAGGAGGCGATCGCCTGGGGCGGGTTCGACGCAGTGGCCAACGTCACGCCGGACAATATCCATTATCCGACGACGCTGAAGCTTTTGGCGGCGGGCAAACATGTCTTCTGCGAGAAGCCCTTGGCGGAAAACCATGCCAAGGCCGCGGAGATGGCAACTGCAGCCGAGAAGTCCGGCCTGGTGACAATGGTCAACCTGACTTACCGGAACGTCGCCGAGGTCCAGAAAGCGCGGCGGATGGTGCTTGCGGGGGAGATCGGCAACGTGCGCCACATCGAAGCCTCCTATCTGCAGAGCTGGCTGGTCTCCAAGGCCTGGGGTGACTGGGCGACGGAATCGCAGTGGCTCTGGCGACTGTCGACCAAACACGGTTCGAACGGCGTCCTTGGTGATGTCGGCATCCACATTCTCGATTTCGCCGGCTACGGCGCAGCGAGCGACATCGAACACATCTTCGCGCGGCTGAAGACCTTCGACAAGGCGCCCGGCAACCGCATCGGCGAATACGACCTCGACGCCAATGACAGCTTCACCATGACCGCTGAATTTTCCAATGGCGCCATCGGCGTCATCCATGCCAGCCGCTGGGCGACCGGGCATCTGAACGAGTTGCGGCTGCGCATGCATGGCGACAAGGGAGCGATCGAGGTGATCGACACGCCGGATGGAGCGACCCTGCGCGCCTGCCTCGGCACGGACGTCGAGAAGGGCATCTGGCGTGAGGTCGACGCCGGAACCGTGCTCACCAACTACCAGCGCTTCATCAATGCGGTCGCGGCCGGCAAAACCGAAGAACCAGGCTTCCGTCACGCCGCAGAGTTGCAGAAGCTGCTCGATCTTGCGATCGTGACGGAAAGGGAGCGCCGCGAACTGGCCGTGTAAATTCAGCTCGTCCTTGCCGCAGCCGTCGAGTTGCGGATGACCAGTTCCACCGGCCAAACCTCGCGCAGGGTCTCGGCCGGTGTTCCCTGGAGCAGCTCCAGCACCATCTCGCCGATCCGTGCGCCCGCTGCACGGATCGAGGACCGCGTGGTCGACAGCGTCGGTACGAGGTGGTCGGGGCTGATATACGGAAAGACGTCGTCATGGGCGATGAGGGATATGTCTTCGCCGACCTTCATGCCGGCGATCCTGATGGCGCGCATCGCGCCCAGAGCCGACATCATGGAACCGGCGACAACCGCCGTCGGCTTCCGGTCAAGTTTCAGGAAGCCCTGCATCAGCCGGAACCCCATTTCGTCGGTGAATTCGCTGTTGCCCGTCAAGGCGGGGTCGATCGCGATACCGCGCTCGCTGAGCGCAGCCTGATAGCCCTCTTGTCGGTGCTCGGCAAAAATCCGGCCGCGATAGCCGTTAAGAAGCGCAATGCGGCGATGGCCGATATCGATGAGATGTCTGGTCGCCTGACGCACGGCACCGAAATTGTCGATGTCCAGCCAGCCGAAATTGCCGGCATAATTGGTGCGACCATGCACGATGAAAGGCAGGCGCAGCGAATTGAGCAAGGCAATGCGCGGATCGTCCCGGAAGGGCGAATGCAGGATGACGGCATCGACGCGCTTGCTGGCGGCGAGCCGCCGATAGGTGGTCAGTTCCGCTTCCTGGGACTCGACGGTGGAGACAAGGATGTCGATCTCTTCCTGCTGCAGCCGCCCGCCAAGCCCGCCCATGAACTCGCTCGTATGCGGCCCGAACTCGCCGCCGCCCTTGAGCACGATGCCAATTGCCCCGACGCGGCCGGTGGCGAGACCGAGCGCACTGGTGTTCGGCCGGTAGCCATATTCAAGCGCTGCCTTGAGCACGCGTTCCCGGGTCGCCTGCTTGACCTCGGGATAACCGCTCAGCGCACGGCTGACCGTCGTCTGCGAGAGTTCAAGCCGGCTTGCGAACTCCTTGAGGTTCATGCGTGATTTCCTGTTATCTGCTGCCTTGCGCTGATAGTCACCGACTCGCCGGGGCCTCGAAATTGGTCAATATCAGCGCAGATTGTATTACTCTATGCCGCTTCATGGCCGCCTCAAAGGGACAATGCCAGGAACGCCCTCGCGGATTCGCCGGGAGAAGTCCGCAGCCCGATCCGCCACTTGCGCTTTGGCGCTGATCTTGCCGCCCCCGCGCAACTGTTCCAGCGTGAAGCCGGGCATGAAGCCATTGACGTCGAATATGTAGGCGGGCAGGTAACCTGAAAACAGTAGCCGGTAATCCAGCGGCAGGCCCGTAACGATGCGGTTTACCATGGCAAAGACGATGGTGGTGCAGTTGGCCGTTATCGTGTTGTAGAAGCGCGGGGTTTCAGCGAGGGTGTTGGCTTCATCGACATAGGCCATGAACAGCGAGCGCATCGCCGGCTTGGCCATGTTGATCCGGTAGAGATAGACATCCTCCTTGCGGATATTCGTACGGACCCGGATGATGTCGCTTTCATCGGCCGCGACAACACTCGTCTCGAATTGCTTGAAGAAGCCGCCGATTTCCGAGAACCTTTCGTGCTGCTCCTTGCGGATCTCCACCGAGAAGGTGACAAAACTGCCATCCTCGAAGCCGAATGAAACGAGCGTGTGGGCAATTGCGGGGCCCGACCAGTAGGATAAAAACAGATCGACAGAGGCGATCTTGTCCAGATCGTAGGTCCGGTTTTCCCAGCGCACCGTGTAGTCGGTCGATGTCCGCCAGTCGAAATTACGCACATTTGCGAGGGTCACTTCCGGACCGTTGACCACACCGGTCGTCATCTGTGCGACCTCCTGGGCCCAGTCGCGGGTGTTGCTGGCCGGGAGGGACTGCCACCAGAAGAGCAGCGCGGCAATCAGCACCGGATAGATCAGAGCGGCAAGCCGCGAGCGCCAGCGAAGATACGCACCAAGCACAGCCAGCGAGACAGCGACCCAAAGGACCGCGGCTGTGAGCCTGATGGGCGCGGGGCCGGGGGCCTGGTAGAAGAGGGCGACTGCGCCCCAGGCAGCAAAGCCTAGAATGGCGAGGACCGATACGGCGCGCAGGATGGCGCCAAGCAGGTGAAGGCGGGGACGTTCCTGCTGCTTGGTCATCGTGCGCCAGTGATCGTGCGAGGCGGCGCCTCGATGTTGCGAAGCAGCAGATCGGCTGTCATCGTTGAAACCCCCGTGTGTGAACAGCAAGCCCATGCCAGATTTTCGAGCAGCATGACACCCTATTTTGAATTCTCCCTGTTTTTCGGATCTGAAAATTAGCTATTTCTTGCATAACGAAATCCGATCGCTGTAGCGTAAGTCTTTATTCCGAAAGCATTTTCATAGCGCTGAATTTTATCGGTGCCACGTTGTTATTCGCCGCGCGATTCACTAGCATCGTGTTCTTGACCAACTGGACAAAAATGGGCAGCAGCCCAGGCAGGACAGGAATTTTTGAATGCAGGCGGTTTTCGACGGGCACAATGATGTGCTGCTGCGGCTGTGGAGCAATGCGAAGAACGGCGCCGATCCGGTCCATGAATTCGTGAACGGGACGAGCGAAGGCCACATCGACGGACCGCGCGCCAAACGCGGCGGCCTCGCTGGCGGTCTTTCGGCAATCTATATCCCCTCCGCGCATCTGGCGCTGAAGACGCCGGACGCGAATGGCCATTACAATACGCCGCTGTCCGAACCTTTGCAGCGGCAGCCCTCTCTGGATATCGCGCTGGAGTTTGCCGCCATCGCCTTGCGGCTCGATCGCGCCGGCGCCTGGAAACTCTGTCGCTCGGTGGCCGAGATCAGGGCTGCGATGGAAAAGGGTGTCTTCGCCGCCGTGCTTCACATGGAGGGTTGTGAGGCGATCGGAGCGGATCTCGCCGCACTCGAAATATTCTATGCCGCGGGATTGCGCTCGCTCGGCCCGGTCTGGAGCCGCCACAACATTTTCGGCTATGGCGTGCCCTTCGCCTTTCCGATGGGACCCGATACCGGACCTGGCCTTACCGATGCCGGCTTTGCTCTCGTGCGCGAATGCAACCGCCTCGGTATCCTGATCGATCTCGCCCACATCACCGAAAAGGGTTTCTGGGACGTGGCGAAAACCACGGACCAGCCGCTGATCGCCAGCCACTCGAACGCGCATTCGCTGACCACCGTCGCCCGCAACCTGACGGACCGGCAACTGGATGCGATCCGCGATAGCAGGGGATTGGCGGGGCTCAATTACGCGACGACGATGCTCCGTCCGGATGGGCAGGAGAATGCCAGGACGCCGCTGTCGGATATGGTCCGTCATGTCGACTATATGGTCGAGCGTATGGGCATCGATTGCGTGGCGCTTGGATCGGACTTCGACGGTGCGACCATTCCGCAGGAAATCGGCGATGCGGCGGGTAATCAGAGCCTGATTGCTGCCCTTCGGGCTGCCGGATATGGTGACGCCGAACTCACGAAATTGTGCCGGGAAAACTGGCTGCGCGTTTTGGCCCAAGCCTGGCACGAGGCCGCTTGAACCGAGAACAAAGCCCGAAACGGGCTCAAAAAGAGGGAAACGGAATGATGATGCACTCACTGAACAAGCATGCCCGAATGCTGACTGCCGGTGCAGCCCTGTCGCTGCTCCTGATGGCGGGTGCGCCCGCTTTCGCCGAGACGCCGGCAGATACCCTGGTCGAGGGCTGGGCGATCGACGACATCATCACCATGGATCCGGGCGAAGCCTTCGAGCTGTCGACCGCGGAAGTCACGGCCAACACGTATAGCTATCTTGTACGGCTCGACCTCAACGACACGTCGAAGGTCGTGGGGGATCTCGCCGAAAGCTGGACGGTTTCGGATGACGGCCTGACCTACACGTTCAAGCTGAAGCCGGGCCTGAAATTTGCCTCCGGCAATCCGGTGACGGCCGAGGACGTCGCCTATTCCTTCGAGCGCGTCGTCAAGCTCGACAAGAGCCCCGCCTTCATCCTCACCCAGTTCGGTCTGACCGGCGACAACGTCACCGAAAAGGCAAAAGCGGCCGACGAAACCACCTTCGTCTTTACCGTCGACAAGGCCTACGCGCCGAGCTTCGTTTTGAACTGCCTCACCGCGACCGTTGGGTCGGTCGTCGACAAGAAAGTGGTTCTCGAGCATGTGAAGGCCGTCACCCCATCCGAGGAATACAAATACGACAACGATTTCGGCAATGAATGGCTGAAGACCGGCTACGCCGGTTCCGGCGCCTTCACGATGCGTGAGTGGCGCGCCAACGAAGTGGTGGTGATGGAGCGCAACGACAATTACTACGGCGAGAAGGCACCGCTCGCTCGCGTCATCTACCGTCACATGAAGGAAAGCTCCGGCCAGCGTCTGGCGCTGGAAGCTGGCGACATCGATGTCGCGCGCAATCTCGAGCCGGGTGATTTCGACGCCGTAGCCAAGAATGGCGATTTGAAGACGACGAGCGCGCCAAAGGGTACCCTTTACTATTTCAGCCTCAACCAGAAGAACCAGAATCTCGCCAAGCCGGAAGTGGCTGAAGCCTTCAAATATCTGGTCGACTATGACGCGATTGGTTCGACCCTGATCAAGGGCATCGGCGAGATCCACCAGACCTTCCTGCCGAAGGGCGTTCTCGGCGAGCTCGATGAGAACCCCTACAAGCTCGATGTCGCAAAGGCCAAGGAATTGCTGGCCAAGGCCGGGCTTGCCGATGGCTTCTCGGTGACGATGGACGTGCGCAACACGCAGCCGATCACCGGCATTGCCGAATCCATCCAGCAGACGCTCGCCCAGGCCAACATCAAGATGGAAATCATTCCCGGTGATGGCAAGCAAACGCTGACCAAGTACCGCGCCCGCACGCATGACATCTATATCGGCCAGTGGGGGCAGGATTACTTTGATCCGAACTCGAATGCCGAGACCTTCACTGTCAATCCGGACAATTCCGACGAAGGCAAGGTAAAGACGCTCGCCTGGCGCAATGCCTGGGACGTCCCGAAGGAATGGACGGAACAGAGCAAGGCTGCGTTGCTCGAGAAGGATGCCGCCAAGCGCGCTGAGATGTACAAGGATCTCCAGAAAAAGGTGCTCGCAAACAGCCCGTTCGTGATCATCTTCCAGCAGACGGAGGTCGCGGGCTATCGCGGCAATCTGAAAGGCTTCAAGCTCGGACCGAGCTTCGATACCAACTACGTCTTCAACGTTTCCAAGGAATAGACCGGAGACGGCCGGTGACCCTTCCCGAAACGACACAACTGGCCGGGCGCAGGCGCGCCCGCGCCAATGGCTGGGCGGGAAATGCGCTGCGTTTCCTGGTCATCATCGTCACGACCTATCTCGGCTTGCTGGCCGTGACCTTCTTCATCGGCCGCGTCATCCCGATCGATCCCGTGCTCGCCATTCTCGGCGACCGGGCGCCGACTCACGTCGTGGAGCGAACCCGTGAACTGCTGGGCTTCAACAAGCCGCTCTATCAGCAATTCTACATCTATGTGCGCGATGCGCTGACCGGCAATTTCGGCACCTCCGTACTGACCACCAATCCGGTAATGGCCGACATCCGGCGCGTTTTTCCCGCCACGCTGGAACTCGCGACATTAGGCACGATTATCGGCAGTCTCATCGGGGTGCCGCTCGGCGTGCTGGCCGCCGTCAAGCGCGGCTCGATTGCGGACCAGATCGTTCGGGTCATCGGCCTCGTCGGCTATTCCGTGCCAATCTTCTGGTTGGCACTGCTTTCGCTGCTGTTGTTCTATGCGCGGCTGAAATGGGTCGCCTTTCCCGGCCGCATCGATATCGTCTATGAATACAGCTTCACGCCGGTAACCGGGCTCTATCTCATCGATTCGGCATGGCAGGGCCAGTGGGATGTTTTCCGCGACGTCTTCCGCCACATCATCCTGCCCGCAGGCCTGCTCGGCTATTTCTCGCTCGCCTATATCAGCCGCATGACCCGCAGTTTCATGCTGAACGAACTGGCGCAGGAATATATCGTCGCCGCCCGCGCCAAGGGCCTCTCGGAAAGCCGCATCATCTGGGTGCACGCACTGCGCAACGCCGCCGTGCCCCTGGTGACGGTGATTGCGCTCTCCTATGCCGGCCTGCTCGAAGGTTCGGTATTGACGGAGACGGTTTTCGCCTGGCCGGGGCTTGGCCTCTACATCACCAATTCGCTGCAGAACGCCGACATGAATGCCGTGCTGGGCGGCACGATCGTCATCGGTTCGGTGTTCATCGCCATCAACATCCTGTCCGACCTTCTTTATCGGACGCTCGATCCGAGGACGCGCGCGCGATGAGCGAGATCAGCCAGCCTGCCCCCATGAGCCGTCGTGAATGGCTGATGTCAGACCGGCCGCAATCGCGCCTGCAGGCGCGTCTCGGCCGAGCCTATATGACCTGGCGCCGGTTTTCGGCCAACCGGCTGGCGGTCGCGGGGCTCGGCATCATTCTGTTGCTCATTCTGGTTGCGGTCTTCGCCGATGCGCTGGCGCCGCATTCGCCGGTCGTCGGCAATCTTGCCGGCGCACGGCTGCTGCCGCCGGGAAGCGAAGGCTATCTGCTCGGCACTGACGATCAGGGCAGGGACATTCTCTCGCGCCTGCTGCACGGATCGCGACTGACCCTGCTCGTCATCGTTCTTGTCGCGATCATCGCCGCTCCCATCGGCCTGCTGGTGGGTGCCGTCTCCGGCTATGCCGGCGGCTGGGTCGATGCGGTGTTGATGCGGATCACCGATATCTTCTTTGCCTTTCCCAAACTGGTTCTGGCGCTCGCCTTCGTTGCGGCCATGGGGCCTGGCATCCAGAACGCCATCATCGCCATCGCCATCACCTCCTGGCCGCCCTATGCCCGCATCGCCCGCGCCGAAACGCTGACGGTGCGCAATTCCGACTACATCGCCGCCGTGCGGCTTATGGGCGCCTCGCCGTTCCGCATCGTGTTGCGCCATGTCATGCCGATGTGCGTCTCCTCGCTGATCGTGCGTGTCACCCTCGACATGGCCGGCATTATCCTGACGGCTGCCGGCCTCGGCTTCCTTGGCCTCGGCGCGCAGCCGCCGCTGCCGGAATGGGGCGCGATGATTGCGGCAGGCCGGCGCTTCATCCTCGACCAGTGGTGGGTCGCCACCATGCCCGGCATCGCCATCCTCGTCGTCAGCCTCGGCTTCAACCTGCTGGGCGACGGCCTGCGCGACGCGCTCGACCCGCGGGAGAGCGGCAAATGAACCCGATGCTGACCGTTGATGATCTGCGCGTCTCGTTTCCAACCCGCACCGGGCTGATCGAAGCGGTGCGCGGTGTGTCCTTCACGCTCGGGAGGGAAAGGCTCGGCATCGTCGGCGAAAGCGGATCGGGAAAATCGCAGACGGGCAGAGCGATCATGGGGCTCACCCCCGCGCATGCCCGCATATCGGCAAGCAGGCTCAACTTTGACGGCACCGACCTGCTGGCCGCACCGGCGAAAGTCCGGCGCAGCCTTCGCGGCAGCCGTATCGCGATGATCCTGCAGGACCCGAAATATTCGCTGAACCCCGTCATGAGCATCGGCCGCCAGATCGTCGAGACGTTGCGCACGCACGAGAACGTCGGCAAGCGCGAGGCTCGCGACCGCGCCATCGCCATGCTCGAGGCGGTGCAGATCCGCGACGCGGAACGGGTCTTCGACCTGCATCCGCACGAAGTCTCAGGCGGCATGGGACAACGCGCCATGATCGCCATGATGCTGATCGCCGGTCCGGAACTGCTGATCGCCGACGAGCCGACCTCGGCGCTTGACGTGACGGTTCAGCTTGACGTGCTTCGCATCCTCGACAAGCTCGTTGCCGAACGCGGCATGGGCCTGATCTTCATCTCCCACGATCTTCGGCTCGTCTCTTCCTTCTGCGACCGGGTCATCGTCATGTATGCCGGCAGGATCGTCGAGGAGATTGCGGCGGGAGATCTGGCGAATGCCAAACATCCCTATACACAAGGCCTGCTCAACTGCATGCCCACGCTCGGTAGCGACCGGCATCCCCTGCCGGTGCTTGACCGCAAACCGGAGTGGGCGGCATGAGGGCGGCGATTTCAGCGGAAAACCTGACCGTCTCCTACGACGACTTTCTGGCGCTCGACAATGTCAGCATCGACGTGGCATCCGGCGAATCCTTCGGGCTGGTCGGCGAATCCGGCTCGGGAAAATCGACGCTGTTGCGCGCTATTGCGGGGCTTGCGCCGATTGCCGGCGGCAAGATCATGCTCGACGGCAAGACCCTTGATGCGCGCCATCGCGACAAGGCCTTCTATCGCCGGGTGCAGATGGTCTTTCAGGATCCCTACGGCTCGTTGCACCCTCGCCAGACCGTCGATCGCCTGCTGCAGGAACCGCTTGCCATCCATGGGGTAGGGGACGCCGAACGCCGCATCCTGCGCGCGCTCGATGAAGTCGGCCTCGGTTCGTCCTTTCGGTTCCGCTATTCGCATCAGCTCTCCGGCGGCCAGCGCCAACGCATCGCCATTGCCCGTGCGCTGATCATCGAACCTGAGATCATGCTGCTCGACGAGCCGACCTCGGCGCTCGATGCCTCGGTGCAGGCCGAAGTCCTCAACCTCCTGGAACAGGTCCGGCGCGACCGGAAGCTCACCTATATCATGGTCAGTCATGATCTCGGCGTCGTCACCCACATGTGCGAACGCCTGGCGGTGATGAAATCGGGCAAGGTTGTCGAGCGGCTATCGTCCGGCGATCTCGTGGCCGGGCGGATCAGCGACGCCTACACGAAGAATCTGATGGTCGCCAGCAAGGGGTTCGTGCGGAAGGTCGCCTTGGCCTGAGGTCTGGCGCGGTCGCGTGCCGCCGGCAGCACGGTCGCGCGGTCACTCGGCATCGGCGGAACCGCGCCTTGTGCTGTGTATTCGAAAGGCGCAATATTCGCAGGCTGGGGCATGGTTCACCGTGGGAGGAGCGAATCCATGAACGATATGAGCCTCATGAATCTGCAGGCAGGCAAGACATGGATTGGTGCTGAGGCCATCGAGGCGCTTGCCGGGCGGCTGCGCGGCCGGGTGCTCGACGCCAGCGATAGCGCCTATGAGGAGGCGCGGACAATCTGGAATGCAATGGTCGACCGCCGGCCGGCCCTGATTGTCCAATGCGCCGGGGCAGCCGACGTGATTAGTGCCGTGCGTTTTGCAAGCGACAACAAGCTGCTCGTTTCGGTGCGCGGCGGCGGCCACAACATTGCCGGCAACGCCGTCTGCGATGGTGGGTTGATGATCGACCTGTCGCCGATGAAATCGGTGCGTGTCGATATCGCCGCCAAGCGAGCCTGGGTCGAACCGGGCGCAACGCTCGCCGATGTCGACAAGGAAACCCAGTCGTTCGGGCTGGCGGTGCCGACCGGCATCAACTCGACGACCGGCATTGCCGGGCTGACGCTCGGCGGCGGCTTCGGCTGGATCACGCGCAGATTCGGCCTGACGATCGACAACCTCGTTTGCGCGGATGTCGTGACGGCGAACGGCGAATTGGTGCGGGCAAGCCAGACGCAAAACAGCGATCTGTTCTGGGCGCTTCGGGGCGGCGGCGGCAATTTCGGCATCGTCACGGCCTTCGAGTTTCAGCTTCACCAACTCGGTCCGCAGGTCCTTTCCGGCCTCGTCGTGCATCCCATCGCCGATGCGCGGGCGGTTCTTGAGCAATATCGACAGGTGCTCGAAACGGCGCCCGACGAACTGACCTGCTGGGTGGTTATGCGGCAGGCGCCGCCACTGCCGTTCCTGCCGCAGGAGTGGCATGGCAAGGAGGTCCTGGTTCTCGCCGTGTGCTGGTGTGGCGATCTTGATGCCGGCGAGAAGGCGACGCAACGCTTGCGTTCGATCGGCAAGCCGATCGCCGATGTCGTCAGTCCGCATCCGTTTGCCGGCTGGCAGCAGGCCTTCGATCCGCTGCTGACGCCGGGCGCGCGCAACTACTGGAAGAGCCACGACTTCGTCGCGCTTTCGGACCCTGCGATCGAGGTTCTGCTCGATGCGATCGGCAAGCTGCCCGGACCGGAATGCGAGGTCTTCATCGGTCACGTCGGTGGTGCCGCCGGTCGCATTGCTGCCGGGGCGACAGCCTTTCCGCAGCGGAATTCGCATTTCGTCATGAATGTTCATGCGCGCTGGCGCGAGGCCGCAATGGATCAGGCCTGCATCGGCTGGGCGCGCCAGCTTTTCGAGGCGGCAAAGCCTCATTCGGCGGGAACGGCCTATATCAACTTCATGCCGGAAGACGAGACCGACCGCGTCGAGGCGGCCTATGGCGACAACTACAAGCGGCTGGCGCAGATCAAGCAGCAGTACGATCCTCAGAACCTGTTCCGCATGAACCAGAATGTCAGGCCTGGCGGCCGGACGGTGTGAACCGGCACAGCGGCCTGCCTGCCGGGCCGCAGAGGCGATGTCGGAGCAACGGCGATCCTTCTGCGACAACCGGAAGGGTCAATCCAAGCGGGCCGCCGCTCGTGCCAGAGGCGGTCCATTCGTCGTTGACTTCGCTGGTGATGGGAGGAAAATGCCGCTTTCATGCGTCAGCACGCAAGATCAGGAGGTACCTACGATGACGATCGCCAGGAAACTTCAGGACTATATCGACGGCGAGGGTATCGCCTACGACACTGTCGCTCATCACCGTACGGCGACAACCAGCCAGACAGCGCAAGCGGCCCATGTTCCGGGCAACAGGCTGGCCAAATCGGTGGTCGTCCATCACGAAATGGGGTACGTCCTCGCCGTCGTGCCGAGCACCCACCGGATCGAACTCTCCACATTGCAGGATGTGATGAACAGGCGTCTTGGCCTCGCCTCGGAGGATGAGGTCAGCTCGCTGTTTGCCGATTGCGACGTCGGAGCGGTGCCGCCCATCGGATCGGCCTACGATGTGCCGGTGATCCTCGACGAAAGCCTCGGCAACGCCAGCGACGTCTATTTCGAGGGCGGTGATCACAAGACATTGGTGCATGTCAGCGGACCGAGTTTCCGGAGCCTGATGAAGGACGCGCGGGTCGCCCGCTTCAGCCACGCGGCTTAGACGGGATGAGCTCCCGAGGCGCGCCCCGCTCTGGCCGGCGGAGCTGCGGCGCCGGCCGCCTCGCTTTCGCTCGCCTCCGGCAGGTTTCCTTGGATCGTAGCGGATTTGAGGACCTTGCAGCGCGACTTTTGTGCGCCTGATAAGACGGAGCGGCGCTGTCGGGTCAAACTCCGACGATCCCGATTATCGGCGGCACGAAGTCGGGAAACCCAAGGCTGGGATAATCACAGCGCCTGTCGAACCTGGAGATCGGTTGCGTGCGCTTGCAAGCTGGATCGGTTTTGAAGGCATATCCAGGCAAGGTGACGTACCGGCTATGAGGGTTGCACAGCAGTATGGCGACTGCGAAAAGCAATGCCGCATAGGTTTTCATGATCACGCCTCGTAAGCAAACTTCACCAATCGTTGGAATTGGTTCGTGCGTTGTCGTGATGAAAAGCGTTCACGCTGAGATGCAAGCGCCTCGCGGGGGGACCTCGGCGTCTGTGCAAGTATCTCACAAGCAGGGTGCTACAACCATTCATCCAAAGGGATGAGGGCCGCCTTCAAGTTAGGCATGCGGGGAAGCCTGGCTGGCAAGACTCGTCGGACGCTGGCTGCGCCGGACGCAACGTTTCCGCTTATTTTGTGGCCTTCAGACGGAGCGCTGTGGCGACCTGCTTCGTTATGCGCATGTCTGGAACAATCGTCCCCATGGATCGTGCGTTCCGCTGCATTTTGCTGCTTGGCGAGGCAGGCTGTTACCTATGTCTTCGGGTTGGACAAGAGTTAAGTGGCGCACCCGACAGGATTCGAACCTGTGACCTTTGGAATCGGAATCCAACACTCTATCCAGCTGAGCTACGGGTGCATCCGCGGCGGTTCGAGACCGCCGAAGCAGGCTGTGAGCGGTTCATAGCCCAGGAAATGCTCAGCATCAATGGTCAATGCACAGCTTTGGAAGGAAAATCCCGAGTTTGCCGCATGTTATCGGTGACGGCTGCACGAGATGACGAAAAATGCCGCGCCTACGAGCGCGGCATTTGATTTCACGCAAAGGCGAAGCTCACGCCGTCTGCATGGCGCCCGGGCCGGGGATGGCTTTGGGTGGGCATTTGCCGAGGATGATCATGCCGAGCACTTCGTCCTTGGTGACATCCTCCGTGCGGGCATGGCCCACGACCTGGCCGTTCTTCATTACCGAGACGCGATCGGCGAGATCGAAGACGTCGTGGATGTCGTGGCTGATCAGGAAGATGCCGATACCTTCGCGCTTCAGCTGCTTGATCAGTTCGCCGACCTGTGCCGTTTCCTGCGGTCCGAGCGCTGCCGTCGGCTCGTCCATGATCAGGATGCGGGCATCAAACAGGATGGCGCGGGCGATCGCCACCGACTGGCGTTGACCGCCGGACAGCGCCTTCACCGGCTCCTTGAAGCGGCGGAAGTTGGGGTTGAGCCGTCCCATCACTTCGCGGGCCTTGGCTTCCATCGCGACATCGTCCAGCGTGCCCCAGGGGGTTCTGAGCTCGCGGCCGAGATAGAGGTTGGCCGCGGCATCGACATTGTCGGCGACGGCGAGCGTCTGATAGATCGTCTCGATGCCGTATTTCTTGGCGTCGCGCGGATTGCTGATATGGACGGGCTCGCCGTTGATCAGGATTTCGCCGGCGTCGCGCTTGTAGGCGCCCGACAGGATCTTGATCAGCGTCGATTTGCCGGCGCCGTTATGGCCGAGCAGGGCGACGACTTCGCCCGGGTAGAGATCGACCGAAGCGTTGTCGACGGCGTGGATACCGCCGAAAGATATGGAAATGTTCTTCATTTCCACGAGGGGAGTGCGTTGTTGCGTCATTATTCGAACTCCTCTTACTTGGCCCGACCGCGATAGACGGTATCCAGCCAGACGGCCATGACCAGCACGACGCCGATGACGATGCTTTGCAGCGGGGTATCGACACGCAGGAGCACCATGCCCGATTGCAGCGATTGCATGACGATCGCGCCGAGTACCGCACCGGCGATCGTTCCCATGCCGCCGGCAAGCGACGTGCCCCCGATGACCGCCGCAGCAATGGTATAGAGCTCGTCGAGCGTGCCTTGCGCATTGGTCGCAGCATTGAGGCGAGCCGTTGAGATCGCGGCTGCGATGGCGCAGAGCGCGCCCATCAGAGCGAAGATGCGCACTGTCACCCAGCGGGTCTTGATGCCGGCGAGTTCGGCTGCTTCCGGATTGCCGCCGATGGCGAAGACATAGCGGCCGAAGCGGGTGCGGGTGGTGAGGAAACTCATGGCAATCGCAATGCCGACGGCCATCAGAACCGGGATGGCGATGCCGAGCGGGATCTGCAGGCCGCCTTCGGGCCAGGGAATGTTATGGGCCTCGGCGTATTTCTTGGCGAGGTTGACCGGCATGTAATAGCTGTTCAGTACCCAGACGGCGCAGAGCACCGTGACGCAGCCGACGACCGAGAGGAAATATTCCGCCCACATCGGCCGCAGCGGGAAACCGAAGCGCTTGCGCTGCTTGCGCGAATTGATGATCGACGCGACGATGAACAGGCAGGCGATGACGCCGACGATCCAGCTCGCCGTCGCGCCGATTGATCCTTCTGCGCCGCCGCCCATCATGCGGAAGGTCGTATCCATCGGCGCGACCGTCGCACCGCTGATGACGAGGAAGGCGCCGGCGCGCCAGACCAGCAGTCCGCCGAGCGTGACGATGAAGGAAGGCACGTTGAGAAAAGCAACGATAAGCCCCTGGAAGGCGCCGATGGCGGTTCCGAGTGCAATGCCGACCGCAAGCGCGATGATCCATGTGGCGGGATGGTCGAAGCCGATCAGCGGCGGCAGGATCTTGGCCTGGGTGATTGCCATGATCATGCCGACGAAACCGAGGATCGAACCGACTGACAGGTCGATGTTGCGGGTGACGATGACCAGCACCATGCCTGTCGCCATGACCGATACGGACGCGGCCTGAACCGTCAGGTTCCAGAGGTTGCGCGGGGTCAGGAAGAGCCCGCCGAAGAGCCCGCCTGTCGAAATCTGAAAGCCGAGCCAGATAATCAGAAGCGCCGCGATCATGCCGAGAAGCCGTGTATCTATCTCGGTTGCCTGCAAAAATCTCTGCAAGGCCGTGCCCTCTGCCTGGCGTGCGCTGCCGGAAGGTGCGGCAATGGTGGTATTTGCCATTTCCTGGATACTCCCCCTTTTTCTTGTCGTTCGAGCTCCGGACATCGGAGAAGCGCCGCAACGGTGCTCGCTGCGGCGCTCTTGACGGGACCTTATTTGCCCATGTCCGGAATCGGATCAGTTGCAGACGGCAACGGTTCCGGCCTTGACGCCCTGGCAGGTTTCTTCCTTGGAAATCCAGCCCGCGTCGATGACGACGTTCAGGTTATCCTTGGTGATCGGCTGCGGTGCGATGAAGAACGAATTCATCTCGACACCCTTCGGGCCGCCGGAGAACTTGACAGTGCCTTCGACGGCATCCATGGACGCGCCGCCGGCAAGCGCCACGGCGATCTCGCCGGCCTTCTTGCCGAGTTCACGCGAGTCCTTCCAGACGGATACGGTCTGCGTGCCGAGTGCCACGCGGTTCAGAGCGGCCTTGTCGCCGTCCTGGCCGGAAACCGGCACGGAGCCTGCGAGCCCCTGTGCTTCGAGAGCCGCGACCACACCGCCGGCCATGCCGTCGTTCGAGGAGACGACGCCATCGACCTTGTTGTCGTTGGCGGTCAGGAACTGCTCCATGTTCTTCTGAGCAACTTCAGGCTTCCAGCCATCGGTGTAAGCTTCGCCGACGTTCTTGATCTTGCCGGCATCCATGGCTTCCTTCAGCACTTCCATCTGTCCGGAGAACAGGAAGTCGGCGTTCGGATCGGTCGATGCACCCTTGATGAAGACATAGTTGCCTTCCGGCTTCACCTTGAACACTTCGCGGGCCTGCATCCGTCCAACTTCCTTGTTATCGAACGTGATGTAGTAGGCGGCCGGATTTTCGATCAGGCGGTCGTAACCGACGACCGGGATGCCTTCGGCAGCGGCCTTCTCGATCGCCGGGCCGATGGCTTCGGAATCCTGCGCCAGAACGATCAGGGCATTGGCGCCCTGTGCGATCAGGGATTCAATGTCGGTCAACTGCTTTGCGGCGGACGCCTGGGCGTCAGCGGAAATATACTTGTCACCAGATGCTTCAAGCGCGGCCTTGATTGCAGCTTCGTCGGTTTTCCAGCGCTCTTCCTGGAAGTTCGACCAGGAAACGCCGACCACCAGATCCTTGGCGACGGCTGCGGAATGCATGGACGCAATGATGGCAACGCCTGCCATCAGTTTCAAAACTGATTTCATGAAGTCCTCCCAAATGGCCGCTGGCCGTCCGTGCGAACCTCCCGCACGACCCCCGGCCAGCAAAAATGCCTGTCGCCAACCCGCAAGAGTTTTTTCTCGACAGTCGAGAAAATAGATGTCAGAGTTTTTTGGGGCTGTCAACAAGGCTTTGACAAAGGCTTTTGCACCGGACAGATGCTTTGGGAGGAGCATGTGTTTGTGAGAATCATCAGCGATAACAGGAATGCGCGATGCTGAGCAAATCCAGCACCGAACTGGTGCGTCAGCAGAACAGCGCACTCGTACTTGCGGCGCTCAGGCGCATGGGCCCGCTGTCGCATACGGATATTTCGGAACAGACCGGATTGGCATCGGCCACCGTCTCGGCGATCACCGCTGAACTGGAGCGGGCCGAGGTCATCGAGAAGGCGGAACAGCAGCCCCATGGCGGCCGCGGCCGCCCGCGCGTGCTGTTTGCGCAGCGCCGCGATAGCGGGTTCCTCATCGCCGTGAGAATATCCTCGGACGTGGTTCAATATTCCCTTGTCGACTATTCCGGACGACTGATCGACCGCTTCGAAGAGCCGCGCAATCCCAAGATCGGGGGAACCAAGCCTTTCGCCGATGGATTTCTCGATGCGTTGACGCGGCTGATCAATCGCTCGCATCTGGCCAAATCACAAATCCTGGCGGTTTCGATCAGCAGCAAGGGTACTGTCGATGCGGACGGGCCGCGGCTTTTATGGTCGCCGGTCTTTGGCGGCGAGCAGATCGATTTCGCTGCGCTGCTCAAGCCGGAATGGCGCGCCAAGGTGACGTTGAACAACGAGACCCTGCTGGTCGCCCAGGCACTGGGGATGAAGGCGGACTCGGCTCAGAGCGGCTCGTTTCGCGCACTGGCAGCGCTGTCACTCGGTCATAGCGTCGGGCTCGGCATTGCCCGCAAGGACCGGTTTGGCGAGCTCGAGGCGACCGCACCCAATTTCGGACATATGCTGCATGCGGCCAACGGTTGCCTCTGTCGCTGTGGCTCGTTTGGTTGCATCGAGGCGTCGGCGGGGTTCTATGGCATCCTGCGTGCCGCATTCGAGGTGCCGCCGGATACTATTCCGGCGAAGTTCGTTCCGCTTGCTGAAATGGACAAGGTTGCCGCCAGCGCCCGGCAGGGAAACCGGATGGCGGGCTATGCGTTCCGTCAGGCCGGCATCGCGCTCGGCAACGGCCTGTCGCGCTTGCTCAGCCTGCACGAGCGCATGCCGATCTACATCGGCGGGCCAGGCACGCGTTACTTCGATCTGCTGCAGCGCGGCATCGACGAAGGGCTCGAACAATCGCATGAGGTGCGGCTGCAGGGACGACCGGAGATTTCCGTCATCTTCGACGAGCAGCGGTTGGTCTTCGACGGTCATCTCGACCGGGCGCTGACCGACATGGATCATGACATCGCAGCCTTTCGGCAGCTTCCAACGGCAGCGGACTCCTCCTGAGAGCAAACGAAAGGCCGGGGAAAACCCGGCCTTTCCTTGCGGATCAGGCGTCGCGTGACTTATGCGTCGACGCGGATCTGCCGCTTTTCGGCGACGGATTTCACCGCAGCATCGGCCAGTGCCAGCGCGGCGAGCCCATCGGCGCCCGAGGGGGTGATGGTGGTGCCTTTTTCGACTGCGGAAATGAAGCTGGCGATTTCGTTGGCATAGGCCTCGGTGTAGCGTGTCATGAAGAAATCGTGCAGGGGCGGGCGGGTATAGCCGTCGCCATTGGCGATCTCGATCGATACGGCGCGCTGGTTTTCGGCGGAAACCACGCCCTTTGAGCCGTGCACTTCGATGCGCTGGTCGTAGCCATAGGTGGCGCGGCGGGAATTCGAGATGATCGCCTGCTTGCCCGAGGCCGTTTCGAGGATGACCGAAACGCTGTCATAGTCGCCGGCCTTGCCGATTTCCGGATCGACGAGTACCGAGGCATGCGCGGTGACTGCGACCGGCTCCTCGCCGAGCAGGAAGCGCGCCATGTCGAAATCATGGATGGTCATGTCGCGGAAGATGCCGCCGGAGCGCTTGATGTAGTCGACCGGCGGGGCGCCGGGATCGCGCGAGGTGATCGTCACCATCTCGACTTCGCCGATCTTGCCGTCGTCGATCGCCTTGCGAACGGCCATGAAGTGCGGATCGAAGCGGCGGTTGAAGCCGACCATCAGCTTGCCGTTGGTCTCTTCGACCACCTTCATGCATTCGCGCACGCGGCCGACGTCGAGATCGATCGGCTTTTCGCAGAAGATTGCCTTGCCGGCGCGGGCGAAGCGCTCGATCAGGTCGGCATGGGTGTCGGTCGGGGTGCAGATGACGACGGCATCGATATCCGAAGCCTTTTCGATCGCTTCGATCGTGCGAACTTCGCAAGCATAGGCCTGCGCGATCGCCTCGGCGGCGGCCGGGAAGGCATCGGCAACGGCAACAAGCACCGCGTCCGGATTGCCGCTGACGGCCTTGGCGTGAACCTTGCCGATGCGGCCGGCGCCGAGAAGACCAAATCTGACAGTCATGTTACATCTCTTTTTGACGGGCGGCGGGGTGCCGCGAATGGGCGAAGTGATGACGCTCACTTCGGACAGGCGTAGTGGAAGTCGCTTTGCTCCGGCGTTTGATGCGATTTTCGGGCGCCCGGCAACCCGCTCGCAGAGGCGGCCGGCGCGATTGTCTCTCTCCCGCTTCTCATTCCCTGTTTCAGGCGCTTACTCCTTCGGTGCGCTTAAAATCGGAATAAAAAAGCAATGGCTGTTATTTTCGGAATAATTATTCTATCTTGGAAGGCGCCGTCAAGCGGGTAACCGTGTTCCTCTTGCGGCGACCGCCTTTTTGGACATAAAGCTGTTATCATTGTCGCGGGCCTTAAGGTTGGCCCCTCCCAAGGACGCTTTGCATGATCAAGTTCATCGACCCGGACCATCCGTTCTACCGGCCACTCTGGGTTCGGCTTCTGATCGTCGGCTTCTGCGCGGCATGGACGGCGTTCGAATTCTGGCATGGCGAGAACACCTGGGGAATGATCTTCCTGGCCGTTACGGCCTATACCGGTTGTGTCCTGATCATCTTCTTCAAGCCGAAGACCGCTGTCGTCGAAGAGACGAAAACGGACGACCCGGCCTGATCCATCAGCTTCGCTGCATCAGGCGCAGGCGCCGCTGTGCCTCGTCAATCAGCATGTTGGCGATCTTCATGCGAATTGTGGCGTTGTTGCGGAAGTCCGGGTGATGGCGGTCTGGATGGTTTTCGGCGGCGAAGCGCCGGCGCTTGTCGGTCAGGCCCACCGCGGTTTCCATGTCGGTCAAGCCGAGGTCGGCGGCAACCTGCTCGGGACGAATGCGGGAAAGATGATCCGGCATGACGGGCTTGGGTGCCGGTATTGGCGGAGCGCGCATAGCCTCGCTTGCCGTATCGAAATAGGCGCGTTGCACAGCGCCGCCGTCGATCGTGCCAGACGACGAGAGGCTGCCGACAAAGCCAGCGTTGAGGCCGCGTATGTTCGCAGGCCGCAGCTGTTCGTCGTGAGCCTCGCCTTGCTCGTCCTCTTCAGTCTTCAGCCGTTCCAGCACCGACTGGAACACCGACATCCCGAACATGTGCTTCTCCCTTTTTCGCGGATATCAATGCACGACAAGGTTTTGCGGGCCTGATCATGCGGTGCTCTGCTTGAGAATCAGATCGTAGAGAAGCTTGGCGCTCGGCGGCAAGGCGCGGCCGCGCGCGGTGATCAGGCTGTAGGGACGGATCTTGATGTTGAAATCAGTGGGCAGTACGCGGATTTCGCCGGCCTGGCTTCCATTGGCGGCAATCAGATTGGCGACGTCGCGTGCGACAGGGGCGATCGCGTTGGTGTGCCGGACGATCGAGACCGTCAGGATGATCGACGAGGTGTTGATGATGGTCGCGGGCAGGGGCGTTCCGGTCGACAGGAAGCTGTCCTCCACGGCGCGCCGCAGCAGCGTTCCCTGTGGCTGAAAAACCCAGTCGTAGCCGGGGAGGTCGGTGGAACTGACAGCGTCCTTGTCAAGCAACGGATGGCCATCGCGCACAATCAGGCAGACATCCTCCTCGCCGATCTCGATCAGATTGAACTGCCGCGGGTCCATCTCGTCGGGTATGCGTCCGATGACGAAATCGTGTCGAGCGGCGAGGAGCTCGCGCACGAGCACGTTGCTGTTTTCGATCTGGATGTTGATCTCGATGCCCGGATAGGCGGTTGAAACCTGGCGGACGGCCGGAACCGCCAGATTGAGTGCCGGGCCGGTGACAGAGCCGAGCGAGACCGAACCGCCGCTACCGGTCTTCAATTCGGTGATTTCGCGCGCCGTTTCCCGCAGTTCCAGGAAGATCGTCCGGGCGCGCCTGGCCAGTGCTCGCCCGTATTGCGTCAATTCGACACCGCGCGCGACGCGGGCGCAAAGCGGTGCCTTGAGAATAGCCTCGACCTCACCCAGCATGCGCGAGGCTGCGGGCTGCGAGATGCTCAGTGCGTCGGCAGCAGCGCTGATCTGGCCGTGATCCTCGATGGCGAGAATCAGCTGCAGGTGGCTCATCTTCAGGCCGGAACGAAAAATTCCACGGTCTGAATAATCCACTGGAACGGATGAATTCTGTATCGGATCGTCCATGTTTTACCCGCCTTCCGAGAAAAATGCTTTAGCACGCGCAAAAAATCACACTGTTCCACATTACTATATCAAAATTGTTATAAATATACATCCATATTGTATTTGACAGTTATGACGTTTGATTCCAGTTTGCCGCCATGTGCGCCAGCGTGCTTGGGAGCGTGTAAGGCCTGGGAGGGCTTTCTTTCACCCCTTAAACCTCCGCCGGAGACTTTCGTCTCTCGGCTGCGCGAAGCGCTGCATATCCAGGCCGGCCGGACAGCTTGCCTGGATCAACACTCAGGGAGAGATACATGAAATTGATTAGCTCACTTCTCGCCGCCGCAGCGCTCAGCGTCGCGTCGTTCGTAGTTCCGGCAATCGCCCAGGACAAGGGCACCGTCGGCATTTCCATGCCGACCAAGACCTCGACCCGCTGGATCTCGGACGGCGAGACCATGGAAAAGTTGTTCAAGGAATCGGGCTACACCCCGGACCTGCAGTTTGCTGACGACGACATCCCGAACCAGCTGGCTCAGATCGAAAACATGGTCACCAAGGGTGCCAAGGTTCTCGTTATCGCCGCCATCGACGGTACGACGCTGTCCGACATCCTCCAGAAGGCTCATGACGCTGGCGTCAAGGTCATCGCTTACGATCGCCTGATCCGCGATTCTGGCAACGTCGACTACTACGCGACGTTCGACAACTTCCAGGTCGGCGTGCTCCAGGCAACCTCGCTCGTGCAGGGCCTCAAGCTCGATAGCGCCACCGAGCCGAAAAACATCGAACTCTTCGGCGGTTCGCCGGACGACAACAACGCCTTCTTCTTCTACGACGGTGCAATGTCGGTTCTGCAGCCGCTGATCGACGCCAAGAAGCTTGTTGTGAAGTCTGGCCAGATGGGCATGGACCAGGTCGGTACACTCCGTTGGGACGGTGCTGTTGCACAGGCCCGCATGGAAAACCTGCTTTCCTCGACCTACACCGACGCCAGGGTTGATGGCGTTCTGTCGCCTTACGATGGTCTGTCCATCGGCATCATCTCGGCTCTGAAGGGCGTTGGCTACGGTTCGGGCGACATGCCGATGCCGATCGTCACCGGTCAGGACGCCGAACTGCCGTCGGTCAAGTCGATCCTCGCGGGCGAACAGTATTCCTCGGTCTTCAAGGATACTCGTGAGCTTGCCAAGGTTGCCGTCAACATGACGGAGGCCATCATCGCCGGCAAGGAGCCGGAAATCAACGACACCAAGACCTATGATAACGGTGTCAAGGTTGTTCCGTCCTACCTCCTGAAGCCGGTTTCCGTTGACAAGACCAATGTCAAGGAAGTTCTGGTCGGCGCTGGCTACTACACGGAAGACCAGATCAACAACTGATCCCGTCTCTCCCACTTGGGGGCCCGCGATTGCTTGCGGGCCCTTTTATCTTGATGAGGGACTTTGTATTGTCGGTCTGTCTGTCCTCATCATTCACGGACTGCCGCAGGAATACCTGACCATGGACAACATCATTCTGGAAATGCGGGGCATCACCAAGACTTTTCCGGGCGTCAAAGCCTTGGACAATGTCAATCTCAAGGTCCGCGAAGGTGAGATTCACGCGCTTGTCGGCGAAAACGGAGCCGGTAAGTCAACACTTATGAAGGTATTGAGCGGCGTTTATCCCGCCGGCACCTATGATGGCGAGATCCACTACGACCGTGAAGTTCGGCATTTTTCGACGATTTCCGACAGCGAACATCTCGGCATCATCATTATCCACCAGGAACTGGCGCTCGTTCCGCTGCTCTCGATCGCCGAAAACATCTTTCTCGGCAACGAAATCGCCACCAACGGCGTCATCGACTGGCCGAAGACCTTTTCGCGGACGCAGGAACTGCTGACCAAGGTCGGCCTCAAGGAGCCGCCGACGACGCGCATCACCGATATCGGTGTCGGCAAGCAGCAGCTCGTGGAAATCGCCAAGGCGCTTTCCAAGAAGGTTCGGCTGCTCATCCTCGACGAACCGACGGCCTCGCTCAACGAGACCGATTCCGACGCGCTCCTGAAACTGTTGATGGAATTCCGCAAGCAGGGCATGACCTCGATCATCATTTCGCACAAGCTGAACGAGATCAAGAAGGTCGCCGACAAGATCACCATCCTGCGCGATGGCGGCACGGTGGAGACGCTGGACTGTCACAATGAAGACATCAGCGAAGACCGCATCATCAAGGGCATGGTCGGTCGTGACATGGAAGACCGCTATCCGCCGCGCGAGCCGAAGATCGGCGAGACTCTCCTTGAGGTGAGGAACTGGAACGTCTTCCACCAGCAACACCGCGACCGGCAGTTTCTGCACAATATCAATTTCAACGTCCGAGCCGGCGAAGTGGTCGGCATTGCGGGTCTGATGGGTGCCGGTCGGACGGAAACGGTGATGAGCATCTTCGGCAAGTCCTGGGGTCACAAGATCACCGGCGAAGTCTTCATGCATGGCAAGCAGGTCGATGTGAGCACCATTCCGCGTGCCATCGACGCAGGCCTTGCCTATGTGACGGAAGACCGAAAGCAGCTCGGGCTGGTGCTGAACAACAACATCATGCACAATACGACGCTTTCCAATCTCAACGCCGTGGCAAACAATGGCGTGATCGATGACCACAAGGAACGGAAGGTCGCAACCGATTACCGGTCGAAATTGCGAATCCGCTCTCATTCGATCTATCAGGAGGCAGTCAACCTTTCGGGTGGCAACCAGCAGAAGGTTGTTTTGTCCAAATGGTTGTTCACCAGCCCTGAAGTGCTGATCCTCGACGAGCCGACACGCGGCATCGACGTCGGGGCGAAGTACGAAATCTACACCATCATCAACCAGCTTGCCGCAGAAGGCAAAGGCATCCTGATGATCTCATCGGAAATGCCCGAGCTTCTCGGAACCTGCGACCGCATCTACGTCATGAACGAAGGTCGCATCGTCGCCGAGCTTTCGAAGCAAGAAGCAAGCCAGGAATCCATCATGCGCGCCATCATGCGCTCCGGGGAGAAACACTAATGGTCGCCGAAACCAGCGCTCCGAAAACCACGCCCTCCATCGGGGACTATCTCAGGAACAATATCCGCGAATACGGCCTGCTCGTCGCCCTCGTGGTCATCATGCTGTTCTTCCAGTTCCTGACTGCCGGCGTGCTGTTCAGGCCCGTCAACCTGACCAACCTCGTGTTGCAGAATTCGTTCATCGTGATCATGGCGCTTGGCATGCTGCTGATCATCGTGGCCGGTCATATCGACCTTTCCGTCGGCTCGATCGTCGCCTTCACCGGCGGCCTTTCGGCGATCATGCTGGTCAAGTGGGGATTGCACTTCTCCATCGTCGTGCCGCTGTGCCTCATTCTCGGCGGACTTGTCGGGGCAGCGCAGGGCTATTGGGTCGCCTATCGGAAAATTCCTGCCTTCATCGTTACACTTGCCGGGATGCTCGTCTTCCGCGGTCTCACCTATCTGGTCCTGCAGAACAGGCCTATCGGGCCGTTCCCCAAGGATTTCCAGCTGTTGTCGACCGGCTTCATTCCGGACTTCCTGTATTTCATCAATCCGCTACCCGGCGTTATCACCAACTTCTTCGCTCTGGTCGCAGTGCTCGTGCTGGTCGCGGTGGCGATTTACTACGGCGTCAAGGACCGCCGGACGAACGAGCTGCATGGAACGGAAAACGAGCCTTTCGCGTTCTTTGTTCTGCAAATGGGGATCATCAGTGCCGTGGCAATTTTCCTCGGCTTCCAGCTCTCGACATACAAGGGCTTTCCGAACGTCCTCGTTGTCATGGCGCTGCTGATCGCGCTCTATACCTTCGTCACCACACGTTCGACGATCGGCCGCCGCATCTATGCGATGGGGGGCAACGAGAAGGCGGCCAAGCTCTCCGGCATCAACACCGAGCGCCTGACCTTCTACACGTTCGTCAACATGGGTGTTCTCGCCGCGCTCGCCGGCATGATCATCGCCGCACGTCTGAACTCGGCAACCCCGAAAGCAGGCGTCGGCTTCGAGCTCGACGTTATCGCTGCCTGCTTCATCGGTGGTGCCTCGGCGTCCGGCGGCGTCGGCAAGATCACGGGGGCGGTCATCGGCGCGTTCATCATGGGCGTCATGAACAATGGCATGTCGATCATGGGTCTCGGCATCGATTACCAGCAGCTCGTCAAGGGTCTGGTGTTGCTCGCTGCCGTGTTCTTCGACGTCTACAACAAGAACAAGGGCTGACCCGTTACGGGCCGTCCCGCGCAGCCGGCTTGCCGGCTGATGCAAATCTGGTGCCGGAGCGGCTTTGTGCTCTTTGAGACGATAACGCTCCGGCCCGCGCATCATGACGATAACGGCGGCTTTGCCGCCATGGACGGGAGCGCTCCGTGTCTCCCAAAGGGTTGTTGTTGCCGATAGCCAGCCGCTTGACGCCGAAAAGCAGCCCGGATTTAGAAAAGGATAAGGCTGTGCTGATTTCCCAGGTGAAGAACAATGACGGCTCGATCACGGTGGCCGTTCGCGAACTGGGCGAGGGCGCCCGCGCCGTGAAGGGTGCAACCAGCGTCTATGCGCTGGCAATGGAAGCGGCCAATTCAGGTAGAAGCCTGAAGGCGGTCGTCGAGGCGCATGGCCTCGGCGAAGACGTCGATCTTCAGGACGTCTATGCCAAGGGGCTGTTCCTGCCGCCGATTACGCATCCGGACGCTGCGCATCTGCATCTGACCGGTACGGGCCTGACCCATCTCGGGTCTGCCTCGACCCGCGATGCCATGCATGCGGCCGTATCCAAGGTGGAAGAGGGCGCCACCGATACGATGAAGATGTTCAAGATGGGCCTGGAAGGCGGCAAGCCGAAGCCCGGCGAGAAGGGTGTTCAGCCGGAGTGGTTCTACAAGGGCAACGGCTCGCAAACCGTGGCGCCCGGCGGCGATCTTGTCTCGCCCTCGTTCGCACAGGATGGTGGCGAGGAACCGGAAATGGCCGGCATTTATGTGATCTCCGACAAGGGCGCGCCGTTCCGCATCGGCTTTGCCGTTGCCAACGAGTTTTCCGATCACGTGACAGAGCGCGTCAACTATCTCTATCTTGCCCATTCCAAACTGCGCCCGGCAAGCTTCGGTCCCGAAATCCGCATTGGCGAAGCGCCCGCCGACATTCGCGGTACCTCGCGCATTATCCGCGGCGGCGCGGTGCTGTGGGAAAAGCAATTCCTGTCGGGTGAGGCCAACATGTCACACAGCTTTGCCAATCTCGAGTACCACCACTTCAAGTATGGCATCTTCCGGGCACCGGGCGACGTGCATGTCCATATGTTCGGGACCGCGACGCTTTCCTTCGGAGACGGCATCAAGACCGAGGCCGGTGACATCTTCGAAATCGAGGCTTCGGAATTCGGGCTGCCGCTGCGCAATACGCTGGCAATTGCCGGCGAGGACGAGATCACGATCAGCCAGCTCTGATCCCGCTACGCACTGACTGCGGGTGCCCGTTACGTGGCGCCCGCGCAAACCAAGGAGGCTTTAGGCCCATGACATTGCACCAGAACCTGATTGCCGGCGAATGGGTCGGCACGAATGGCGTCGAGAACATCAATCCCTCAAACACTAAAGAAGTGGTCGGCCTCTACGCGTCCGCCAGTGCCGACGATACGAGGACTGCAATCGCCGCGGCCAAGGCGGCATTTCCGGCCTGGTCGCGCTCGGGCATCCTGGAGCGCCATGCGATCCTGAAGAAGACCGCCGACGAGATTCTGGCTCGCAAGGATGAAATCGGCACGCTGCTTGCGCGTGAAGAGGGCAAGACGCTGCCGGAAGCGATCGGCGAGACCATCCGCGCGGCGCAGATCTTCGACTTCTTCGCTGGTGAAGCCTTGCGGCTTGCAGGCGAGGTGCTGCCGTCGGCACGCCCGAACATCGGCGTCGAGATCACCCGTGAACCGATCGGCGTCATCGGCATCATCACGCCGTGGAATTTCCCGATCGCCATTCCCGCCTGGAAGATCGCGCCGGCGCTCTGCTACGGCAACACTGTCGTCTTCAAGCCGGCTGAGCTTGTGCCGGGCTGCTCCTGGGCGATTGCCGACATTCTCAACCGCGCCGGTCTGCCAAAGGGCGTGTTGAACCTCGTGATGGGCAAGGGCTCGGTCGTCGGCCAGGCAATGCTCGACAGCCCGGATCTCGCCGGCATCACCTTCACCGGCTCGACCGGTACGGGCAAGCGCGTCGCCGCTTCTTCTATAGAGCATAACCGCAAGTTCCAGCTGGAAATGGGCGGCAAGAACCCGATGGTGGTGTTAGATGACGCCGATCTCACGGTCGCCGTCGAAGCTGCCGCTAATTCCGGCTTCTTCTCCACCGGTCAGCGCTGCACCGCATCGTCGCGGCTGATCGTGACGGAAGGCATCCACGACAAGTTCGTGGCGGCTCTGACGGAAAAGCTGAAGACGCTGGTGGTCGATGATGCGCTGAAGCCCGGCACCCATATCGGCCCGGTCGTCGACGAACGCCAGCTTGCCACCGATACCGACTATATCGATATTGGCAGACAGGAAGGCGCCAAGCTCGCCTTCGGCGGCGAGACGATCGCGCGCGACAATCCCGGCTTCTATTTGCAGCCGACGCTGTTTACGGAAGCCACCAACCAGATGCGCATCAGCCGCGAAGAGATCTTTGGCCCGGTCGCGTCCGTGATCCGGGTGAAGGACTACGACGAGGCACTTGCAGTTGCAAACGACACGCCATTCGGCCTGTCGGCCGGCATTGCGACGACGAGCCTCAAGCATGCGACGCATTTCAAGCGCAATTCCGAAGCGGGCATGGTGATGGTCAACCTGCCGACCGCCGGCGTCGATTTCCACGTGCCGTTTGGTGGCCGCAAGGCGTCGAGCTTCGGCTCGCGCGAACAGGGCAAATACGCGAACGAGTTCTTCACCGTTGTAAAGACCGCCTACACGCTGGCGTAAGCATTTTCGCTGCATCGGCATTCGCCGGTCCGGCACTTCAAAGGATACGAAGACAATGAAGAAAAAAGCTGAGTGGCCGCGCAAGCTGCGCTCGCAGGAATGGTACGGCGGCACGAGCCGCGACGTGATCTATCACCGCGGCTGGATGAAGAACCAGGGATATCCGCACGACCTGTTCGACGGGCGCCCTGTCATCGGTATCCTCAACACATGGTCGGATATGACGCCGTGCAACGGGCACCTGCGCGAGCTTGCCGAAAAGGTGAAGGCCGGTATCTGGGAAGCTGGCGGCTTTCCGATGGAGGTGCCGGTGTTCTCGGCCTCCGAAAATACCTTCCGCCCGACCGCGATGATGTACCGTAACCTTGCGGCGCTCTCGATCGAGGAAACGATCCGCGGCCAGCCGATGGATGGCTGCGTGCTGATGGTCGGTTGCGACAAGACGACGCCATCGCTTCTCATGGCAGCGGCCTCCGTCGACCTGCCGTCGATCGTCGTCACGGGTGGCCCGATGCTGAACGGCTATTTCCGTGGTGAACGCGTCGGCTCAGGCACGCATCTGTGGAAGTTTTCCGAAATGGTGAAGGCCGGCGAGATGACGCAGGCCGAGTTCCTCGAGGCAGAGGCCTCGATGAGCCGCTCGTCGGGTACGTGCAACACCATGGGTACAGCCTCGACGATGGCTTCTATGGCCGAAGCATTGGGCATGGCGCTGTCCGGCAACGCCGCGATCCCTGCGGTCGATTCCCGCCGCAAGGTCATGGCGCAGCTCACCGGCCGTCGGATCGTCCAGATGGTCAAGGACGACCTGAAGCCCTCCGACGTCATGACGAAAGAGGCCTTCGAGAACGCCATACGCACCAATGCGGCCATCGGCGGATCGACCAACGCCGTTATCCACCTGCTCGCCATCGCCGGCCGCGTCGGCGTCGATCTTTCGCTGGACGACTGGGACCGCTGCGGCCGCGACGTGCCCACCATCGTCAACCTGATGCCATCGGGCAAGTACCTGATGGAGGAGTTCTTCTATGCCGGCGGCCTGCCGGTCGTGTTGAAACGTCTCGGTGAGGCCGGCCTTCTGCACAAGGATGCGCTGACGGTATCCGGCGAAACCATGTGGGACGAGGTCAAGGACGTCGTCAACTGGAACGAGGACGTCATCCTGCCTGCCGAAAAGGCGCTGACTTCTTCGGGCGGTATCGTCGTCGTGCGCGGCAATCTCGCGCCCAAGGGTGCGGTGCTGAAGCCGTCGGCTGCCTCACCGCATCTGATGGTGCACCGGGGCAGGGCGGTCGTGTTCGAGGACATCGACGACTACAAGGCCAAGATCAACGACGACAGCCTCGACATCGATGAGACCTGCGTCATGGTCATGAAGAACTGTGGGCCGAAGGGCTATCCGGGCATGGCCGAGGTGGGCAACATGGGCCTGCCGCCCAAGGTGCTCAAGAAGGGCATTACCGACATGGTGCGGATCTCCGACGCCCGCATGTCGGGTACGGCCTATGGCACCGTCGTGCTGCACACCTCGCCGGAAGCGGCGGTCGGCGGACCGCTCGCCGTGGTGAAGAACGGCGACATGATCGAACTGGACGTGCCGAACCGTCGCCTGCATCTAGACATTTCCGAAGAGGAGTTGGCGCGGCGGCTCGCCGAATGGCAGCCGAACCACGATCTGCCCGCTTCCGGCTATGCCTGGCTGCACCAGCAGCATGTCGAAGGGGCCGATACCGGCGCCGACCTCGACTTCCTCAAGGGATGTCGCGGAAACGCGGTCGGCAGGGACAGCCACTGATCTGTACGGCAGTCGAAATCAGAGGAGGCGGGGCATCTTGTCCCGCCTTTTTTGATTCCGGCGCCTGCATTGCGCTCTCACCGATAGGAGACTATATATTCTGTCTACATGTACAGGAGATATAGTCATGTCCTCGAAAGCGATCGGTGCTGCCGAGTTCAAGGCGAAATGCCTGCATCTGATTGAGCAGATGGCTGATGACGGTGAACCGATCGTCATTACCAAGCGCGGCAAACCTGTTGCCGTGCTTTCGCCGATAGCGGCTGCTTCGGGGCGTACCAGCATTATCGGGGCAATGAAGGGCACTGTACTTGCCTATGACGATCCATTTTCGCCAGCCGTCGCAGCAGACGAATGGGACGCGAGCCGGTGATCGTGCTCGACACGCATGTTCTGATCTGGGCCGTTCAGGACGATCCGCGTCTTGGCGAGACGGCCCGACGTGTAATCGATGACATGACGCGACGCAGCCGTATCCTGATTGCCGCTATCACGCCTTGGGAGATCGCCATGCTGGCGCAGAAGGGGCGTATCGTGCTGGGCGACGACGTTGAACGATGGATCAGTCGTGCGCTGGCGCTGCCAGGCATCACCCTTGCGCCCCTGGAGGCTCCAATTTCCGTCGGCAGCGTCCGGCTACCTGGAGACTTTCATGCTGACCCTGCCGACAGGATGATCGTTGCCACGGCGCGCTTTCATCAAGTGCCCCTGATGACCGCAGACCGGGTGATCCTTTCCTACGGCGCGAGGGGTCATGTCGGTACGCTTGCCGCCTCGGCATGACGCAGCGTTCGTTCACTGGCTCTGCGTCTGGCTCTGACCCTGGTGCTCGACGGTCACCGCCACCTTCAGGGCTTCGGTCGCAGACCCATGAACGAGCCCGGAAATCGGCGCGGCATCGCGATAGTCCAGCCCGCAGGCGATGCGGACATAGCGGTCGTCGGGGCAAACATTGTTGGCGGCGTCGAAGCCGACCCACCCGAGGCCGTTCAGGTGCACTTCCGCCCAGGCGTGGCTTGCCGCCTCTTCCGGCTGGTCGTCCATCATCAGGTAGCCGGAGACGTAGCGGGCGGGCAGACCGAGCGTACGGGCGGCTGCGATCATGATGTGCGCATGGTCCTGGCAGACGCCGTACTTCTTTTGCAAGGCCTCCTCAGCCGTCGTCTGCGCTCCGGTTTCGCCAGGCTTGTATTCGACAATCTCATTGATCTTGCCCATCAGCCCATGCATCTTGGCGAGGTCCGTGTCGCCGCTCATCGCCTTGGCGAGGTTGCGGATCGGTTTCGTCATCTTCGTCAGCGGCGTGTCGCGCAGGTAAAGCCAGAGCGGCGCATAGGCCTGGTGGACGCCAAAGACGCCGGCTTTGTCCTCTGTCTCGACTTCGCCGCTGGCGGTGATGCGAATCGACGTCTGATCGCCATTGACGCTGACCAGATTGACCCGGTTTCCAAAGTGATCGTCATAGGCGACCTCCATGTGGGCGCCCTCGACAGAGGTTTCCCAACTGATGACCGTCTGGCCGGGCTGGGTCAGAGGCGTCAGCCGCAGTCGCTGCAGTGAATATTGCACCGGCTCGTCATAGGTGTATTCGGTCGTGTGGCTGATCTTCAGACGCATTTAGTCTTTCCTCCCACCCGACCTAGTAGAACCGGTAACCGTCGGAGATTTCCTGTCCCAGACGGTTATTGTGGCTGATGAAGTTCTCGATATATTCGTGCAGCCCCTGGTCCATCACGTCCTTGATCGAATGATTGCGCAGCGAGGTGAGCGTTTCCTCTGCCGTTGCATGCGCTGCGTGGCTTTCACCGTATTCGCGGGCGAGATAGCCGAGATTGCTGACGATCTTCTCATAACAATAGGCAAGCGAACGCGGCATGCGGCCGTTGAGGATCAGGAAGTCGGCGATATGCGACGGCTTGTACTCCGCCTCATAGACCCAGCCGTAGGAGCGATGTGCCGAGACCGATCGCAGGATCGATTCCCATTGCACGTTGTCGATTGAGGAGCCGACCTGCGAGACTGCCGGAAGCAGCACGTAGTATTTCACGTCGAGAATGCGCGCCGTGTTGTCGGCTCGTTCGATGAAGGTGCCGATGCGCGAGAAATTGAAGATCTCATTGCGCAGCATGGTGCCGTGGAAAGCGCCACGGATCAGGCCCGTCTTGCGCTTGATCGCGTCGATGGCCTCCGGCAGGTCCGCGGCTTTCACCCGTCGGGCCAGCATCGCCTTGAGGTCGAGCCAGCATTCGTTGGTGGCTTCCCAGGTCTCTCGCGTCAGAGCCGTCCGGACCATGCGGGCATTGTTGCGGCCCGCGTCAATGCAGGACATGACGCTTGAGGGGTTTGCCCTGTCGCGCAGCAGAAAGTCGATGGCATCGGCGCTGGACAGTTTTTCATAGAGATCGTCATAGATGTCGCGGACCCCGGAGCTTTGCAGCACGCCGTCCCAGTCGTCTTCCGACGCCTGCGAGCGGGTGAGCGACATGCGCAGGCCGGCATCGATCAGCCGGGCGCTGTTTTCGGCCCGCTCAATATAGCGGAACATCCAGTAAAGGCCGTTTGCGGTTCTTCCGAGCATGCGTGTCAGTCCTCCAGAACCCAGGTATCCTTGGTGCCGCCGCCCTGGCTGGAATTCACCACCAGTGAGCCGGCCTTCAAAGCCACACGGGTGAGCCCGCCAGGAATGATCTGCACCTTGTCGGAGACGAGGACGTAAGGCCGCAGATCCACATGGCGTGGCGCGATGCCCTTGTTGACGAGGATTGGCACTGTCGAAAGGGAGAGGGTGGGTTGCGCAATGTAGTTCGCTGGCCGAGCTTTCAGCTTTTCGGCGAAAACGGCATGCTCCTTTTTGGAGGCGGTCGGGCCGACCAGCATGCCGTAGCCGCCGGAGCCGTGCACTTCCTTGACGACGAGGTCACTAAGGTTTTCCAGCACGTATTTCAGGCTGTCGGGCTCGGAACAACGCCACGTCGGTACGTTCTCGAGCAGCGCCTTGCGACCGGTATAGAACTCAACGATTTCCGGCATATAGGAATAGATCGCCTTGTCGTCGCAGATGCCGGTCCCCGGCGCGTTGGCAATGGTGATGTTGCCGGCGCGATAGACGTCCATGATCCCCGGAATCCCGAGCGCCGATTCGGGCTTGAAGGTGAGGGGGTCGAGATAGTCGTCGTCGACACGGCGGTAGAGGACGTCGATCGCCTCGTAACCGCGTGTGGTCCGCATCTTCACCCTGCCGTCGATGACGCGCAGGTCCGAGCCCTCGACCAGTTCGACGCCCATCATGTCGGCGAGGAAAGCGTGCTCGTAATAGGCCGAGTTGTAGATGCCCGGCGTGAGCACCGCGACGCGCGGCTTGCCTTGGCAGCCGGGAGGCGCAAGCGACGCGAGGCTATGGCGCAGCAGATAGGGGTAGTTTTCGACCGGCCGGACGCGGTTCTGATGGAAGAGTTCGGGGAACATCTGCATCATCGTTTCCCGGTTTTCCAGCATGTAGCTGACACCGGAAGGGGTGCGGGCATTGTCTTCCAGGACATAGAACTGGTCTTCGCCGGTGCGCACGATGTCGGTACCGACGATGTGGGTGTAGACGCCGCCCGGCGGTCGGAAACCGATCATCTGCGGCAGGAAGGCTTCGTTGCGCTCGACCAACTCGCGCGGAATGCGGCCGGCCTTGATGATTTCCTGCTTGTGGTAGATGTCGTCGAGGAAGGCATTGAGGGCGATGACCCGTTGCTCGATGCCTTGCGCCAGCTTGCGCCATTCGCGGCCGGAAATGATGCGCGGGATCAGATCGAAGGGGATGAGTTTTTCTGAGCTGTCGGCGTGTCCGTAGACCGCGAATGTGATGCCCGTCTTGCGGAAGATGTTTTCGGCCTCTTTTGATTTTGCGATCAGGCGGGCCTTGTCCTGGCTGGCGTACCAATCATTGTAAGTCGTGTAAGGCTGGCGCGGACTGTTGTCCGCATTCATCATTTCGTCAAATGCCAACGGTGTGGTCCCCTTTTTTTGCCATTTGAGTACAACAGCAGGGGCAATGCAAGAAGCATGCTCGCTGGAAGGCAAAAGAAATTTTCGCGTCGAATTGCCGCTTTTTTAGGCTGAGTACCTCAACGTGGCGAGTGTAATGACGCGAGTTTACGCATCGCCTGTCCGCAATCAGGGGTGGCGATGTCTATCTCTCATAAAATGGCCCGGTACAGTGGATAGATCTGCACATTTTTTAGGCGAAGAAAAATGCGCAAATCGTTGATGCTAAGCATCAGGAATTTTGCTTTGACCATCATCCCGGGCCGCTTTACGCAGGCACCGACTACGCAATCGCAGCAGGAGCATGCATGACCCTCGACCGCCTGGCTCCGGCCATTTTCGTTTTGCTCTGGTCGACGGGCTGGGTGATTGCGAAATATGCCGGCATCTATGCCGACCCGCTGACATTCCTCGTTCTGCGCTACCTGCTCGCGACCCTTCTGTTCATAGGCTTCTGTCTTGTGTCCGGAGCGGCCTGGCCGAAGACATGGGCGGCGGCCGGTCATGCGGTCGTTTCCGGAATTTTCCTGCATGGGCTTTATCTCGGCGCCGTATGGTGGGCCATCGGCCAAGGCGTCCCGGCGGCAATCTCGGGCATTATCGCTGGACTGCAGCCATTGATGACGGCGGCTGTGGCTCCGGCCCTGATCGGGGAAAACCTGTCAGGTCAGCAGAAGCTCGGGTTGGGGCTCGGTTTCCTCGGCATCGCGCTTGCGGTGGTGCCCAAGGTAATGGCGATCGATACGGGAGCAACCCCGATCGATCTGTTCCCGGTCGTCGTCAATGTTCTGGGGATGGCTGCCGTCACCTACGGTACGATCTATCAGAAGCGGCATCTGCAGCATGAGGACATCCGCTCGACCGCGATGCTGCAATATGTCGGCGCTCTGACCGTCACCCTGCCGGCCGCGTTTTTTCTCGAGGACATGCGCGTGGTCTGGAGCGTGCAGCTGTTCGCCGCGCTCGGCTGGGCGGTGCTCGGCCTGTCGATGGGAGCGATCGCCTTGCTGCTCTATCTGATCCGCCGCGGGCAGGTGTCGCGCGCGGCGTCGCTGATCTATCTGGTGCCGCCGCTCGCCGCGCTGCAGGCGTGGCTGTTTTTCGATGAGGCGCTGACACTGCCGATGATCGTCGGAACCGCGATTGCTGTTGTCGGCGTCTATCTCACCAACCGCAAGACTACCGCGTCCACGCATGAAAAACGGCGGGTCGAGCCCGCCGCTATCCGTCCGATTGACGCTTAAATAGAAGGCTTACGCCTCTTCGCGGCGCGGTCCGTTGCCGTTGGCCCGGCGGCGCTGGCCTTGAGCAGCGGCGCCATTGCCGCCTTCGCGGTTCTGGGTGCCAGCGGCATTGCCACCGTGGTTGCGATTGCGCCATTCGCCGTGCTTCTGGCCGGGGCGTCCACCATTGCGATTGCCACCGTGACGTTTGGCCAGTGCCTGTTCGTGGGCAGCCTGTGCGGCCGGGCCCTGGCCCTTGCGGTGCTGCTTCTTCTGCGAAGGGTTGTCACCCAGCAGGAGGTCGTCTCCGGCAAACGGGCTCGGAGCCGAACGCTCGGCGCGCTGCACGTTATCGCTGCCGCCCTGCGGGCGCGGACGACGTTCATTGTGGCCGTTGCCGGCCGGGCGCGACGCGTTGCGGGCGCCATTGCCGCCGCGGGCACCCTTCGGGCGGGCGCGGTCGGCCGGAACATCGCCGCTCGCAACCGCGATCTCGATCTTCATCAGGCGTTCGATGTCGCGCAGCAGGCGGATTTCGTCCGGAGCGCAGAAGGCGATGGCAATACCGTCACGACCGGCGCGGGCGGTACGGCCGATACGGTGCACATAGGCGTCCGGCACCTCCGGCAGGTCGTAGTTGTAGACGTGGGTGACGCCGGGAATATCGATGCCGCGAGCGGCGACGTCGGTTGCCACGAGGACGCGCGTCTCGCCGTCACGGAATGCCTTCAAGGCCCGTTCGCGCTGACCCTGGCTCTTGTTGCCGTGGATCGAGGCGACGGAGAAGCCGACGTGATCCAGGTGCTTCATCAGCTTCTCGGCGCCGTGCTTGGTGCGCGAGAAAACCATGGCGCGGCCATCGGGGTTCTCGGTCAGCGTCTTCTTGAGGATCTCGGTCTTCTGGCTTTGGCCGGCGACGAAGTGGACATACTGCTCGACCTTGTCGGCTGCCTTGCCCGGAGGCGTGACTTCGACGCGCTTCGGCGTGCTCAGATATTCGCTCGCGAGGTCTGCGATCGCCTTCGGCATGGTGGCCGAGAACAGCAGCGTCTGGCGGTTCTTCGGCACCAGCTTGGAAATCTTGCGCAGGTCGTGGATGAAGCCGAGGTCCAGCATCTGGTCGGCTTCATCGAGAACGAGATAGCGGGCCTGCGTCAATGTCACGGCCTTGCGGGCGACGAGGTCGAGGAGGCGGCCGGGCGTGGCGACGAGGATATCGACGCCGCGGGAAAGCTGCTCCGACTGCTTGTTTATTGAGGCGCCGCCGACCACGACGCCGATCTTTATCGGCGTCTTCTTGACGAAGTCCTTCAGGTTCGCGGCGATCTGGTTCACCAGTTCGCGGGTCGGAGCAAGAACGAGGGCGCGAATGTTGCGCGGATCGGGACGCTTGCCGTCGGCGAGCATCTTTTCGATCATCGGCAGGCCGAATGCCGCGGTCTTGCCGGTGCCGGTCTGGGCGAGACCGACCAGGTCATGGCCTTCCATCACGAGCGGGATCGCTTCAGCCTGAATTGGCGTCGGCGTTTCGAAACCCAGGGAGGAGAGGGTCGAAAGAACGTGCTCGGAGAGGCCAAGGTCTTTAAAAGTGGTCAATGTATTACCTTTTCGGGGGCGCAAAACGAATTTCGCCGGAACTGCACCATGCGGTTCCGGTTTCGCTTCGCGTCAAGAACCCCGCGTGATCTGGGAACTTGTGGGTTGATTGAGCTGTCTGCGCTGCATCCTGCCGCGTTTGGCAGGACATTCTCTGGTGCGCTTATCCTTCGGTACGGATCGGTAAAATCCCGCAGGGCTCGCTCACGCGGCGGCCAGAAGGTGACGCTGCCCCCATGTCGTTGGTTTGCCGCCAAAAGTCAAGGGCTAGTTTTTGCAGGTGCGAAGGGAACGGCCTGTGCGGCATGCAAACCTGACACCGCCGGTCCGGACCGGAGGGCTGCGGTAATACCGCAGACTGAAGCAAAGGAGGTTCGTCAGCGGTTCCGGACACATGGCGATTCCGCCCCTGACACGGCGGTGATTCGGGTGACAGATGCGGTTGTCACCTTTGCCCATCTTCGAGTTTGTGGTATTTTCAGGAACCTTCCTTTGTCCTGCGCGTTGGTGCCGGTGGGTGCCGCGTTCCCGCAGTGAGGTGCGTTGCGCGTTCATTTCGCCGCGCCACAGATGTTGTAAACATTTGGGTGGCTAAGCTCGAGGAGAAGACGACGATGACGACGACATGGATTCTTGCCGCCGATGGAAATCAGGCACGTCTGTTGAAGGGAGTGAATTTTTTCAAAGACGGTCATCAGAGCCCCGAGCAGGAGATTTTCCAGCTGGATACGAAGCGTGTCCAGGACATCATGGCCGACAAGCCGGGACGGAGCCATTCATCTGTCGGTCACGGGCGCTCGGCGATGGAATATTCAAGCGACCCGGTGCGCGAACAACAGCAGAAGTTTACATCTGACGTCGCGAGCAAGCTCGACATGTATGCGCAGGAAGGGGCGTTCGACCGCCTCGTGCTTTGTGCTGCACCGCAGACGCTCGGCCACCTGCGTTCCATCCTCTCTCCCGCCACGCGCGCCAAGACCATGGTGGAAATCTGCAAGGACTACAGCAACCTGCCGACCGACAAGCTGATCTCGTCGGTCCGCTCGGCGATGTCCCACTGATCCGTTTCGCTAAAAGTCCGTCGGAACGCCGCCTTCAGCCTTCCGGCGGGCGACGAAGGCATCGAGTTCCTCCTCGATGGCCGGATCGAGCGGCGGGCGCTCATATTCGTTCAGTTTCGCCTTGAAGACGCGGTTGGCGTGATCATATGTCGTCGGCCGTCCGGCTTCGGTCCAGGTTTCGAAATTGCGCCAGTCCGACAGGATCGGCGAGTAGAAGGCCGTCTCATACCGTGCGAGCGTATGGGCGGTGCCGAAATAGTGGCCGCCCGGACCGACATCACGGACTGCGTCGAGACCGAGCGCATCTTCGCCGACGTCGAGCGGTTTCAGGAATTCGGCGACCATTTGCAGCATATCGACGTCCAGGATGAATTTCTCGAAGGATGCCGTCAATCCACCTTCGCTCCAGCCCGCCGCGTGCATGATGAAGTTGCCGCCGCCCTGCGTCAGCGCCCAGAGCGATAGCGCCGACTCGTAGGCGGCTTGCGCGTCGAGGGTGTTCGACGCGTTGGTGTTGGAGGTGCGGTAGGGAATTTTGTAACGGCGCGCGAGCTGGCCGCCGGCAATGACAGCCTTCATATATTCCGGTGTGCCGAAGGCGGGCGCCCCGGTCTTCATGTCGACGTTCGAAGTGAAGCCGCCATACATGACCGGCGAACCGCGCCGCACCATCTGGGTAAACGCGATACCCGCCAGGGCCTCTGCATTCTGCTGCACGACGGCACCGGCAATCGTCACCGGCGCCATGGCGCCCGCCAGGGTGAACGGCGTCACCACCACCACCTGGTTGCGCGAGGACATTTCGATGATGCCCTGGAGCATCGGTCCGTCGAGACGCAGCGGCGAGGAGGTATTGATGATCGTGAAGAGCGAAGGCTCGCTCTCCATCTGCTCGGCGGTGATGCCGCGGCCGATACGGGCGATTTCCAGGGCATCGAGATTGCGCTGCGCCCCGAGCGAATAGCAGTGGAACACCTTGTCGGTGAGCTTCACCATGTCCGCCAGGCAATCGAGATGGCGCACCGAGGCGTGGATATCGACCGGTTCGACCGGATAACCGCCGGTCGTGTGAATGATGTCGTAGGACTGGGCAAGCTTCACCAGCTTGCGGTAGTCTTCCTGGTTGCCGGCCCGGCGTCCGCCTTCCCGGTCGGCAACGAAGGGGGCTGAGGCGATCTGCGCGAAAACGAGATTGTTGCCGCCGATCTCGACATTGCGGATCGGGTTGCGCGCATGCATCGTGAAGCGGGAAGGAACCGTCGAGATCATGTCCATGATCAGCCCGCGGTCGAACCGGACACGATCGGTGCCGGGCGTTACGTCCGCGCCGGCAGCCTTCATGCGCGCGCGCGCTTCCGGCAGGATAATGTCCATGCCGATTTCCTCGAGAATCGTCAGCGAGGCATCGTGAACGGCCTCCAGCGCCTCGTCCGTCACAACGGTGGATTTCGACATCTCGTTGACAAGGTTGAGATATTTCGAATTTTCGGCGCCTCTTCGCTGCCGCTCGGCGCCGCGCCCGCCGGTTCTGCGGCGGCGTTCCAGGGGAGCATCTGGCCCGGCCGGAAAGGAGTGCGGAAATTCATTCTCACGCATGGCTATACCATCGGTTAGGACAGAAAGGCATGGTGCCGTTTCGTCGCCCAGCATGCGTTGCCATTTGCGACAGCAAACTTCCTTGGCAGAGAAGGACGGTTGCGGGGGCTGGTTTTCAAGCGACGCGGAATGTCGGTTTCATGCCGCAGAGCATTTCCCGCTTGCTGCCGAAGCCGGGACGGCGATCAATGATGAATCCTGCAGCCTCCAAATTGCGGCGGACGAAGCCGGCCGCGGCGTAGGTCGCAAAGGTGCCGCCGTCCACAGTCTTCGCGTGGACGAGATGCATCAGTTCTTGCGACCACATGTCCGGATTGCGCCGTGGAGCAAAACCGTCGAGATACCAGGCATCGAACAGACCGGAGAAACGGGCGATCTCGTCGAGGGCTGCGCCGCAGACGACGGTCAGGCGGATATCGCCGAAATCGAGGTCGACAATGCCACTCGGCTGCGCCGGCCATTGCGCGCGGAGAGCCTGCCGTTCTGCGTCAATTTCCGGCCAGCGTGACAGCGCTCGATTGATCTCGCCGGTATCCATCGGGAAGCGCTCAAACGAGACGAAATGAAGCTCTCCGCCTTCGGTGCGTGTCTCTTTCCATCGCCGCCAGGTTTCGCAGAAGTTCAGCCCGGTGCCGAAGCCGAGTTCGCCGATGCGGAACTGGCCCGACCGCTGCCACCGTTCAGGCAAGCCGTTGCCGCCAAGAAACACATGACCGCATTCCAGCCGGCCATCCTCACGGCAATAAAAATGGTCGCCAAACTCCTGCGAATAGGGCATATCGCCTTCGCGCCATTCAAGCGTTTGCCGGTCGGGCACCGCCGTATTTTCAAGGTTTTCGCGGGTCATGGGCGAAGCGATAATCTGCCTATCTGAGAAGGTCAATCGATGACAGATCTGTTGATCATCGGCGGCGGCATCATGGGGCTCTGGGCCGGCGTGATGGCCGAGAGGGCCGGATTGCGAACCCTGATTGTCGAGCGAGACGTGATCGGCGCCGGGGCAAGCGGCGGCGTGCTCGGCGCGCTGATGCCGCATATGCCGGATCGCTGGAACGCCAAGAAACAGTTCCAATTCGACGCCCTCGTTTCGCTAGAGACCGAAATTGCGGCGCTCGAGGCGGCGACGGGGCTCTCGGCAGGCTATCGCCGTTGCGGTCGTCTCATGCCTCTTTCAAAGCCGCATCTGCGCACGATCGCCCTTCGGCATGAACAGGACGCGCTGATCAACTGGCGGGCCGGCGACCGGCAGTTCCACTGGCATGTCCGTGACCGGGCCCCCGTTGACGGGTGGCTGAATAGCGCGCTCTCCGAAAGCGGCGTCGTGTTTGATACGCTCGCCGCCCGGGTCGCGCCGCGGCCGTTCCTTGCCATGCTCTCGACGTACCTGCGCCGGTCAAATCTTATCCGGATCGAAGAAGGGCGGGCGCTTGTCCGCATCGATCCGATCGCCGGGCGCGCCGATTTCGCCGACGGGAGCACGCAGGCCTTCGGTGATTGCGTCATCGCGAACGGTGTTGACGCTTTCTCCTTCCTGGATGGCTTGACGAGCGGGACCGGCGCAAGCGGTGCGGGCGTCAAGGGGCAGGCGGCGCTGCTCAGAGCCGATATCGATCCGAGCCTGCCGGTGGTGTTTACCGACGGGATTTATATTGTACCGCACGAAAACGGCATGGTCGCCGTCGGCAGCACCAGCGAAAACGCCTTCGACCGACCCTTTTCAACGGACGGGCAACTTGATGCACTTCTCGCCCGTGCGGAGGACCTGGTGGCGCGCGTTCGCAATGCCCCGGTCATCGAGCGCTGGGCAGGCGTGCGACCGAAGGCGATCGGGCGGGACCCGATGGCCGGGCGTCATCCTGATCATCCGCGTATCCACGCCTTGACCGGCGGGTTCAAGATCAGCTTCGGCATCGCGCATCGGCTGGCATCGGCCGTGATCGGCGAAATCTGCGGCGAAGCGGACAATTCCCTGCCTGCGTCCTTCTGCTGTCGGACTCACCTCGATCTTTTGGTGTCGGAAAAAGCAAAGGCCCCGCGGTAGCGGGGCCGAAAGCGGGCACTGCCTTGCCTACATCCAGTAGGGCGGCACGCCGTAATAGTCATAGACGCGGCGACCATTATCCTTGTTCCAGTCATATTCATCGTCGCCGTGATATCTCGGGGCGTTCTCGACCATCTCGCGTGTCAAATCCGTGCGGTATCCGCCGAGGTTTTCATCGTAGGTCAGCTTGGCCCAAGGTACGGGGTAGTGATCCTCGCCCATGCCAAGGAAACCGCCGAAAGCGAGGACGGCGTAGGAAACACGCCCGCTGCGCTTTTCGATGATGACGCGTTCGATCGAGCCGATGTGCTGGCCATCCTGACCATAAACGCGGGTGCCTTCGACCTTGTCGCTGGCGATCAGGTCGTGGGTTTCCCTGATGTTGGGGTCCTGACGATTGGTATCTTGGTAAGTCACGATTCTTCTCCGTTTTTGGTGCTACCGCAGACAAAACGAAGCTAAAGCAGGTTGGTTCCGACAAGATCAGGGGCTTTTTCGGAGAAATCTCTTGTCCTTCGGACTGAGTTGACCGTTTCTGATTGGCGACCGTGATTATTCGTCATTCTGTCACGCAAATCACTTAACCCGCTCGCATTGAGTTGCAACGGAGCGGAGCAGATGCGGTACGCCATCTATTTTACGCCGTCGATCTATGATCCCTTGTCGGTCGCAGCGGCAAGCTGGCTTGGCCGCAACGCATATTCCGGCGAAGCCCCCGAAGCGCCGTCGATCGCCGGCTTCAGCCGGCAGGAACTGGCGTTTCATACGGCCGTGCCGCGCCGCTATGGGTTTCACGGCACCATCAAGGCACCGTTCCGGCTTCATTCGGACACGAGCGAGGCGGCGCTGCTGAAAGCCCTGATGCATTTTGCCAGCACCGCGACGCCGTTTGAAATTCCGCGCATGGAAATCGCAAGGCTCGGCGAGTTCTACGGCCTGGCGCCCTCGGTCCCGTGTGAACAGATGAACCACCTTGCCGCCTCGGTCGTCCAGGCGTTCGACACCTTCCGTGCACCGCTAAGTGATGCGGAGATCGAACGACGGGATCCGGACCGCCTGACGGCATCGCAGTTCTCCAATCTGCATCGCTGGGGCTACCCTTATGTGATGGACGAGTTTCGTTTTCACATGACGCTGACGGGTCCGATACATCCCAGCCTCAACTACCGCTTCGAGCATGCGCTTCGCGAATTTTTCGCGCCTTTGCTGAATGAGCCGTTGAAGATTTCCAGCCTTGCGCTCTTTATCGAGCCGGAGGCCGGCGCGCCGCTTCGTGTCCATTCACAGCACCCACTCGGAAAACTCTCTGCACACCGGCCGGTTGGGGCCAGCGCGCGCGTAGGCACGACAGCGATATCGGACCGGCCACGCACTGCCGCGACAAGGGCGGCACTTGCCGCGCGTCTTCTGCAGGCGAATTGCTGATCGCAGGCAGGCTGTTGCATAGACGCAATCGCCTATCCTTGCCTTGGATAGACGGCGATTTTCACCATTTCGACTTCGAATTTCCCATCCCGAATGCTACCGTCGCGGCAAATTCGAAGGGTGATTTGATGGCAAAACAATCCTATCCACGTGATCTCGTCGGCTATGGCCGCAATCCTCCGCAGGTCCGCTGGCCGGGCGATGCGCGCATAGCCGTGCAATTCGTGGTCAACTACGAGGAGGGCGGCGAAAGCTGCATTCTCGACAACGACAAGGCGTCCGAATCACTGCTGTCGGAGATCGTCGGCGCGCAGCCGTGGCCCGGCCAGCGCAATCTCAACATGGAATCGATCTACGAGTATGGCGCTCGCGCCGGCTTCTGGCGGCTCTGGCGGATGTTTACCAGCCGCAATGTCGACGTGACGGTCTATGGCGTGACGCTTGCCATGGCGCGCAATCCGGAAGCGGTCGCTGCAATGAAGGAGGCAGGCTGGGAAATCGCCAGCCATGGCTACCGCTGGCTGGAATACAAGGACTTCCCGGAAGAGGAAGAGCGAAAGCACATTCTCGAGGCCGTGCGCCTGCACAAGGAACTGACCGGCTCGCATCCCCTCGGCATGTATCAGGGCAAGCCCTCGAACAACACGCTGAAGCTCATTCTGGAGGAGGGCGGCTTCGTCTATTCCTCCGACAGCTATGCCGACGAATTGCCCTACTGGGTTCCCGGTCTGACCAGGGACAAACCGCATCTGATCATTCCCTATACGCTCGATGCCAACGACATGCGCTTTGCGACGCCGCAGGGTTTCAATGCCGGCGACCAGTTTTTCACCTATCTGAAGGACACGTTCGACGTGCTCTATGCCGAGGGCAAGGAGGGCAGTCCGAAGATGATGAATGTCGGCCTGCACTGCCGCCTCGTCGGCCGCCCCGGCCGGGCCGCGGCGCTGGCCCGGTTCATCGATTATGTCTTAAGCCATGAGAAGGTCTGGACCCCCAAGCGTATCGATATTGCTCGGCATTGGTACGCGCATCACAAGCCAGAGGGCGGATTGTGATGAGCGCACGCGAAAGCTTCGTCGCACGGTTCGGCGGCGTCTTCGAGCATTCTCCCTGGGTGGCGGAGCGTGCCTTCGACGCAAATCCGCAGGTCGCGTTGACGACGAACGCCGTCCATGCCGCGCTCGTTGCCGCCTTCCGTGCCGCCTCGGACGCGGAGCGCCTAGGGGTTCTATGCGCCCATCCGGACCTTGCGGGGAAGCTGGCGATCGCCGGAGAACTGACGGACGATTCGAAGGCCGAGCAGGCTTCTGCCGGTCTCGACCGTCTGAGCCCTTCGGAACACGCCCGTTTCACCGAACTGAACACTGCCTATACGGAAAAGTTCGGCTTTCCCTTCATCATCGCGGTCAAGGGGCTCAGCAAGGACGATATTCTGTCTGCCTTCGAAAGGCGGATTGACAACGACCGGCAAGAGGAATTTGAGACGGCGTCAGCGCAGGTCGAGAAGATTGCGCTGCTGCGTTTGCATTCCATGCTTCCGGGAGACGCCAATGCCTGACATTGCTCCGCCACGCTGTTTTGCGGCGGGATCGACAGACTGATGCCACAGCTTTTAACGATCGAGCCTTTGACTGCGGCCGCCTTCGCTTCCTTCGGCACGGTCATCGAAGCGAATCCGGCATCCATGCGTCTGATCAACGGCGGCTCGACCGAGCGGTTTCATGCGCTCGCTTGTGCCGACATGACGGGCGACGGCGCCCGCGTGATCATCAATATCTTTCGTGGCCAGCCGCGCAGCTTCCCTTACCGCCTGACGATGATGGAACGCCATCCCTTGGGGTCGCAGAGCTTTTCGCCGATCGGAGGCGGCCCGTGGCTCGCGGTCGTCGCGCCGGACGATGGCGGCAAGCCGGGTATTCCACGCGTTTTCCTCGCGACGGGGAGCCAGGGCGTCAATTATGGTCGCAACGTCTGGCATCACCCCCTGATGGCCGTCAACGCGGTCAGCGATTTCCTCGTTGTGGATCGCGACGGCCCGGGCAACAATCTGGTAGAAGTCTTTTACGACGAGCCCTTCATCATTCCGAACCCCGTGTAAGCGCGAGCAAATCCCGATGAGCAACGCCGGCCGCCTGACAACCCACGTCCTCGATACCGCCCTCGGCAAACCGGCACAGGGCCTGAAGATAGATCTGTTCGCGGTCGAGGGAGAAAAGCGCCGCCTGCTGCGCACGGTCGAAACCAACAGTGACGGCCGGGTAGACGGGCCGTTGCTCGACGGCGAGGCATTCAGGGTCGGGACCTACGAGTTGCTGTTTCATGCAGGCGACTACCTGCGCGCCACGGGTGCCAGTCTGCCGAAACCGGCGTTCCTCGACCTCATCCCGCTACGCTTCGGCATCGCCGATGCAGCCAGCCATTATCACGTGCCGCTGCTGCTCTCGCCGTTCAGCTATTCGACCTATCGGGGAAGTTAAAGTCCCTGCGCAATCACATCCCGGCCGATGTTGCGGATATCCCGCTTGCCGCACAGCGCCATGGTGATGTCGAGTTCCTTGCGGATGATATCGAGCGCCAGCGTCACGCCGGCCTTGCCGCCGGCGCCGAGACCGTAGAGGAAGGGGCGGCCGATATAGGTGCCCCTGGCGCCGAGCGCGATGGCCTTCAGCACGTCCTGGCCCGAGCGGATACCGCCGTCGAGATGGACCTCGATCATGTCGCCGACCGCATCGACGATTTTTGGCAGCATGCTGATGGAGGACGGGGCACCGTCGAGCTGCCGGCCGCCGTGATTGGAGACGATGATCGCGTCTGCGCCGGTCCGCGCTGCCATCTTCGCGTCCTCGACATCGAGGATGCCCTTGAGGATCAGCGGCCCGCCCCACAATTCCTTGATCCAGGCGACGTCGTCCCAGGAGAGGCGCGGATCGAACTGTTCGGCCGTCCAGACCGAAAGAGACGACAGGTCCGAGACGTTTTTCGCGTGGCCGACGATATTGCCGAAACTGCGGCGCTTGGTCTGCAGCATCTGCATGCACCAAAGCGGCCGTGTCGCCATCTGCCAGATATGCTTGGGCGTGAATTTCGGTGGGGCGGAGAGGCCGTTGCGGAGGTCCTTGTGGCGTTGGCCAAGGATCTGCAAATCAAGCGTCAATACCAACGCCGAGCATTTTGCCGCCTTGGCGCGTTCGATCAGGTTCCTGACGAAGTCGCGGTCGCGCATGACGTAAAGCTGGAACCAGAAGGGTTTGGTCGTCGCCAATGCCACATCCTCGATCGAACAGATGCTCATCGTCGAAAGCGTGAAGGGCACACCGAAATCCTCGGCCGCCTTCGCCGCCAAGATTTCGCCGTCGGCATGCTGCATGCCGGTCAGGCCGGTCGGCGAAAGGGCGACAGGCATCGAGACCTTCTGGCCGATCATGGTGCTTTCCAGCGACCGGTTGGTCATGTCGACCAGCACCCGCTGTCGTAGCTTGATCTTATGAAAATCCTCCTCGTTGGCGCGATAGGTTCCCTCGGTCCAGGCGCCGCTATCGGCATAGTCGAAGAACATCTTCGGGACGCGGCGCTGGGCAAGCGCCTTCAGGTCGCGGATTTCGAGGATTTGGGACATGCGCGGTTTTCCATCTCAAAGGGAGTGGTTGGCAATACCATGTTTCGCGAACCGTTGTTAAGAGCGGGAACGGCAAGAGGTAAAATTATTTTACCTCTCTGCGCGGCTTTCAGTCGGGCGCCACAATTTGCCCGCCGGCGGTCGCGTGAACCTCGCGTGCCCGGGGCGGCTTGGCAAGGCGACGGCGGAATGTGCCGGGCCTGGTGCCGAACCGGTCGTGAAATGCTTCATAGAAACGGGAGAGCGAACCGAAACCCGCCTCGAAGGCGACGGTGGTGATCGGCAGATCCGTGGAAATGAGCAGCGACTGGGCCGTATCCAGCCGGTGGCGGACGATCGATTGGTTGATGGTCATGCCGACAGTGCGCTTGAAGATGCCCATGGCATAGTTCGGATGCAGGCCGACATCGCGTCCCACATCCTCGGCGGTTATGTTTTCCAGTGCGTGTTCGGCGATGAAGCGCATCATGCGCTCGACATGGAACATCCGGTCGGCATCTTGGTGCGCAAAGGAGGCGATCGCCGATCCCTGCTCGCGCAGGTCGCGCCAGCCTTCGCGATCAAGGCGGCGGACGCGTGCGCCGAGTTCCTCGCGGACGATCTGTTCCAGTTCCTCGTCGCCCGACAGAAGCTCCTCGCGCCATCGCATGAAGATGTCGCGGTCGTAGGGGCGGATATCCAGGGCCTCGATCATGGCGCCACGAAAGACCGCGTCGCGAAAGCGGCTGAGGCTTGGAAGCGCCAGAAAGACGGACATCGGCACATAGAGGCAGATGAAGCGAGTCGGCTCCTTAATGTCCGTTACCTGATGCGGGATCATGCCCCAGAACAGGCAAAGCCGCCCCTCGGATACGCTGAGTTCGCGCCCGTCGAACCAGTAGGTCATCTCGCCTTCGAGCACGAAATTGAGTTCGATCTGGCTGTGCATGTGCGGGCCCGCCATCCGCCGCACATTGATATTGTCGCCCGCGCAGAAGCGATGATCGCCAAAGACGACGAGAGGATGCGCGGGGTCGCGCTCCGGATGGACCGCTGTCGCGCCGAGCAGATTCACCGGTTTGCGCCGTCTCGCCATGTCTCCTCGATGATCTTAGGATAACGGAAATTAATGCCGGAATGTCGGAAGTAGATTGCGGGTTTCGGCAGCAAGGTCAAGCGGCTCATGCGGGAAAGAGGACCAGGATAAACCGCAGGAGACAAGGGCATGAACACCACACGCTGATCCTTGGGAGGATGTAATGATTTCTTTTAAAGTCGCTACCGGGCTCGCGCTCGGCTATGCGCTCACCATGTCCGCCGCCTTCGCAGGCGAACTCGTCATCAACTCCGACCAGTCCGATCCGGCGCCGAAAAAGGCAATGGAAACGCTGCTCGAAGGCTTCAAGACGGCCCATCCGGAGGTGACCGTCAAGTGGAACAATTTCGACCACGAAGGCTACAAGTCCGCGATCCGCAACTTTTTGACCGCTGATGCGCCCGATGTGGTCGCCTGGTATTCGGGCAACCGCATGGCCCCCTTCGTCAAGGCCGGCCTGTTCGAGGATGTGACCGACCTCTGGACTGAAAACAAGCTGGACGACCAGTTGAAGTCCGCCGTCAAGTCGATGGAAATCGACGGCAAGAAATGGGGCATTCCCTATTCCTACTATCAGTGGGGCATCTACTACCGGAAGGACATCTTTGCCGAGCAGGGCATCACGCCGCCGAAGAACTGGGCAGAGCTGGTCGCCGCCTGCGAAAAGCTGAAGGCAGCCGGAATGACGCCGTTTGCGATCGGCACCAAGGCATTGTGGCCGACGGGCGGCTGGTTCGACTACCTGAACTTGCGCGTCAACGGCTACGAATTCCACATGGACCTGACGGCCGGCAAGGTTCCCTACACCGATCCGAAGGTGAAGGCGGTGTTCGAGAAATGGGCCGAACTGGTAAAGCCCGGCTATTTCCTCGAAAACCATGCGGCGATCGACTGGCAGGATGCCATTCCGCAGTTCGTCCAGGGCAAGGCACCGATGTACCTCATGGGCAACTTTGCCGTCGCCGCCATGAAGGACGGCGGATTGAAGGAAGAGCAGATCGGCTTCCTGCAGTTCCCGGAGATCACCGCCGGCATTCCGATGGCCGAAGATGCACCGACCGAGTCCTTCCACATCCCGTCGGGTGCGAAGAACAAGGAAGATGCCCGCAAGTTCCTCGCCTATCTTGCAACGCCTGAGGCGCAGACCAAGATGAACGAGGTCCTGGGACAGCTTCCGGTCAACAACCAGTCCGCCAAGTCGAACGATCCGTTCCTCAAGGCCGGGTTCGACATGCTGGCAAACGCCTATGCGCTTGCACAGTTCTACGACCGCGACGCCCCGGCTGAAATGGCTAAGGTCGGAATGGAAGGCTTCCAGCAGTTCATGGTCAAGCCGGACAATGTCGACGCGATTCTCGAACGCCTCGAAAAGGCTCGCGGGCGTATCTACAAGTAACCTTCAAATCGGCTTCAGTCCCTTATCCGGCCTGCCGGCCACCTTCTCCCCGCAGGCGGGGAGAAGGGACACGCGGCGATCGCGGGTCAATTCCTCTCCCCGTCCGCCGGGAGAGGCCTCGGGTGAGGGCGACCGCCGAGACTACGGTCGATTTTCAAACTACGTCAACGAGGTGGCAGCGATGGGCAGCACCGTTTCCGCGAGATCCGGTTTCTGGAAGCGCAACCAGCAGCGCCTGGCGCCCTGGCTGTTTCTGGCGCCCGGCATGATCATGTTCGCAATCTATGTGATTATTCCGATCTTCCAGTCGATCTGGATCAGCTTTTACGATTGGGACGGACTTGGCCCGAAAACCTGGATCGGTTTGGGAAATTATGTCGAGCTTCTCGATGACGAAGCCTTCTATACCTCGCTGAAGAACAACATCCTCTGGCTGGTGCTCTATCTTTTGGCCGTGCCCGCGGGCCTTGCCGTGGCGCTGTTCCTTAACCAGACGGTCACCGGCATCCGGCTCTACAAGTCGCTGTTCTTCTTTCCGTTCGTGATCAGCCAGGTCGTCGTCGGCCTGATCTTCACCTGGTTCTATGCGCCGGATTTCGGTCTTCTGTCCGCGCTGATCAAGACGCTGACCGGCCAAAGCATCGCGATCCTTGCTGACGAGCGCTACGTGACGCTCGGTATCATCGCCGCCGGTCTCTGGCCGCAGATTGCCTACTGCATGATCCTCTACCTGACCGGTCTCAACAACATCAACCCGGAACAGGTCGAGGCGGCCCGCATGGATGGCGCAAGGGGCTGGTCGCTGCTGTGGAACATCATCCTGCCCCAGCTCGGTCCTGCCACCTTCATCGCCATCGTCGTCACCGTCATCGGTGCCTTGCGCTCCTTCGACCTGGTCTCGATCATGACGGATGGCGGCCCCTATGGCTCGAGCCGCGTGCTTTCGTTCTACATGTATGAGCAGGCGCTATCGGAATACGGCTACCGCATGGGCTATGGCGCGGCGATCGCCGTCGTCCTCTTCATGATCATGATGGTCTTCATCACCCTGTTCATCGTGCGCATGCTGATGCGGGAAAGGCACGCCTGATGTTTCCGACCCCTGTCCAGAAGGCTGCGCCCTGGGTGCGCCACGCCTATACGATCATCCTGCCGATCGCATTGATCTTGTGGCTCTTGCCATTGATCGGGGTCGCCATCACCTCGGTGCGGCCATCCACGGATCTGGCTGCCGGAAACTATTTCGGCATTCCCTCGCGCTTCGCCGGCATCGATAACTATACGGCAGTCTTCAGGGATTCGCCGATCGGCTGGTACATTCTCAATTCCTTCAAGGTGACGATCCCGACCGTCATCGGCGCCGTCGGGCTCGCCTGCCTGTCCGGTTTCGCACTGGCGGTCTACAGGTTCCGCGCCAATCTCCTGATCTTCTTCCTCTTCGTCGCGGGTAATTTCATCCCCTTTCAGATCCTGATGGTGCCGGTGCGCGACATGACGCTGCGGGCCGGGCTCTATGACAGCATCGCCGGTCTGGTGCTCTTCCATATCGCCTTCCAGACTGGTTTCTGCACCTTGTTCATGCGGAATTTCATCACGTCGCTACCCTTTGCGCTGATCGAATCCGCCCGCGTCGAAGGCGTCAGCGAATGGCGCATCTTCCGCTACATCGTCCTTCCCCTGATGCGACCGGCGATCGCTGCCCTGTCGGTGCTGGTGTTCACTTTCATCTGGAACGATTATTTCTGGGCGACGGTCCTGGTGCAGGGGCAGCACGCCATGCCGGTGACCGCGGGGCTCTATTCGCTGAACGGCCAATGGATCGCTGCCTGGCACCTGGTGTCGGCCGGCTCGATCGTCGCAGCCATGCCGCCGGTGCTGATGTTCTTCCTGATGCAGAAGCATTTCATTGCCGGCCTGACGCTGGGAGCGACCAAGGGATGATCGCCGCGTTTTCCACATTTCAACTTTCATCGGGAGGCAGGGCCAATGGCTGACGTCACGCTCCGCAATGTCACCAAGCAGTTCGGCTCGGTCAGTGTCATCAAGGGCGTCGATTTCTCGATCGCCGACGGCGAGTTCTGCGTCTTCGTTGGTCCTTCGGGCTGCGGCAAGTCTACGCTGTTGCGGATGGTTGCCGGGCTTGAGGAAATCTCGTCGGGCGAACTCAAGATCGGCGGCAAGGACATGACCCATGTCGGCCCGTCCGATCGCGGCGTGGCGATGGTGTTCCAGTCCTATGCGCTTTATCCACACATGACGGTTGCCGACAATATCGGCTTCGGGCTGCGCATGACCGGCCATGACAAGGCGGAGATAGAAAAGCGCATGCAGCGCGCCGCAAAGATGCTGCAGCTCGAGCCGCTGCTCGCCCGCAAACCGTCGCAGCTTTCCGGTGGCCAGCGCCAGCGCGTTGCCATCGGCCGCGCCATCGTCCGAAATCCGGAGGTCTTCCTGTTCGACGAGCCGCTGTCGAACCTCGACGCCGCGCTGCGCGTCCAGATGCGCACCGAGATCAGCACCCTGCATCAGGACCTGAAGGCAACGATGATCTACGTCACCCACGATCAGGTCGAGGCCATGACCATGGCCGACAAGATCGTGGTGCTCTCCGCAGGTTCGATCGAGCAGATCGGTTCGCCGCTGGAACTCTATCACCGGCCGAAGAACCTCTTCGTCGCCGGCTTCATCGGCTCGCCGAAAATGAATTTTCTAAAGGCGACGGCTTCGCCCGCCGGTGATCAGATCCGCGTCACCCTGGTCGGCGGCGTCGAAATCCTGCTGCCGGCCGGACATGCCCGCGTCAGTGACGGCCAAGCGGTGACACTGGGCATTCGGCCCGAGCATATCGATGCTGACGGCAAGGACGGGGCCATCCTGCCGGCAAAGCTCCGGCTCGCCGAATATCTCGGCTCCGAGACGATGTTCTATGTGAGCCTCACCGATGGCAGCGACGTCGCCGTCAAGGCCGACGGGCTGGCAACAGCGCATCCGGGCGCGGACTTCCGCATCGGCATTCCGCCCAAGGCCTGCCATCTCTTCGACGCGTCTGGCGTCGCCATCATCAACGGGGATTTGACGAAATAATGCTTGGCGTTTGCTATTATCCGGAACACTGGCCGGAAGCCTGGTGGGCGAAGGATGCCCGCCGCATGCGGGACATGGGCATTTCCTTCGTACGCATCGGCGAATTCGCCTGGTCGCGGCTGGAGCCGAAGCGGGGCGAGTTCGATTTCGCCTGGCTCGACCGGGCCATGGATACGCTCGGCGCCGCGGGACTGAAGGTCGTGCTCGGTACGCCGACGGCGACGCCGCCGAAATGGCTGATGGACGAATATCCGGAGATCGCGCCGGTCGATCAGCAGGGGCGCGTACGCGGCTTCGGTTCGCGTCGGCATTATACCTTCTCCTCCGAGGTCTGGTGGCGCGAAAGCGCCCGCATCGTCGAGATCATCGCCAAGCGCTATGGCGAACACCCGGCGCTCGACGGCTGGCAGACCGACAACGAATATGGCTGCCACGACACGACGCAGTCCTGGGGAGCGGAAGACCTCAAGGCGTTCCGCCGCTGGCTGAGGCTCCGCTACCAGTCGACCGACCAGCTCAACGAAGCCTGGGGCAATGTCTTCTGGTCGATGGAGGTGGCGAGCTTCGAGGATGTCGTGCTGCCGAACCTGACCGTGACCGAGACCAATCCCGCGGCACGGCTCGATTTCTGGCGCTTCCAGTCGCAGCAGGTGGCCGCCTATGACAAGATGCAATGCGAGATCATCCGCAAGAATTCACCCGGCCGCTGGATCACCCATAACTTCATGGGCTTCGTCAACGATTTCGACCACTGGAAGGTCGGCGAAAACCTCGACCTCGCGTCGTGGGACAGCTATCCGATCGGTTTCGTCGAGAAGTTTCCCTTCAGCCAGGAAGAGAGAAACCGCTGGGCGGAAACCTCTCATCCCGACATCGCGCCGTTCCACCACGATCTTTATCGCGGCGTCGGCCGCGGCCGATTCTGGATCATGGAGCAGCAGCCGGGACCGGTGAACTGGGCGCCGTGGAACCCGGTGCCGAAGCCCGGCATGGTGCGGCTCTGGACCTGGGAAGCGCTGGCGCATGGTGCCGAAGTCGTCAGCTATTTCCGCTGGCGCCAGGCGCCCTTCGCGCAGGAACAGATGCATGCGGGCCTCAATCTGCCGGGGTCGGACGAGTTGTCGGTTGGCGGGCGCGAGGCGGAGATCGTCGGGCGCGAGATCATCGAAACCGGGGTGTTGCCGGCAACGGAGCAGGCTCCGGTTGCCATCGTCTACGACTACGAGACCTATTGGGCGACGGTCATCCAGCCGCAGGGCAGGGATTTCCAGTATCACGACCTGGCCTTCCGCTGGTACGAGGCGGTGCGCAAGCTTGGTCTGAATGTCGATTTCCTCCCCCCGGGTACTGCCCTCGAAGGGTACAAGCTGGTGCTCGTGCCCTCGCTGATGATGGTCGCCGACGCTGCTTTGCAGGCCTTCAGCGCTGCCGATGGTATCGTGCTCTACGGCCCGCGCTCCGGCTCGCGCACGCGCCAGTTTGCCATTCCGGAAAATCTGCCGCCAGGCCCGCTTGCGAAGCTTGCGGGCGTTCGGGTCACGCAGGTGTCATCGCTGCGTCCGGGGCTCGACGATGCAGTATCAGGCGCTGTCTCCGGAGCTGCCATTCGCTGGCGGGAATATGTCGAGGCGGACGGTGAGGTGCTCGCGACCTTCGCCAATGGTGACCCTGCGCTGACGGCCAAGGACGGGCACCACTATCTCGCCTGCTGGCCTGATCAGGAACTCCTGCGGCAGACCCTGACCCACTTGGCGGCAAAGGCGGGTCTCGAAACGGTGTCGCTTCCGGATCATATCCGGCTGCGCAAGCGCGGCGGTATGACGTTTGCGTTCAACTACGGGACGGAGGTTTGGGCAATACCGGCAGGTGCGAACGTCGTTCTCGGTGAGACAGAGGTGAAGCCGCAGGCGGTGTCGGCTTGGAAAGAGTAGGCAGGGCGCGCTCCCTCTTCTCCCCGCCGCATGAGGGGGGCGCTGGCGCCGAGACTGCCGAGAAAACCCCTGATTGCCTCGCATACGCTCGGCACTTCTCCCCGGCGGGGAGAAGAGGGAGAGTGCCGTAAGCCTCCATTCCACGCGCGATAGCCTCAAGGGCAGCGTCTTTCTACGCAAGCCCCGTCTTCGCCGCCACACCTGCTACATAAGTTTCGGCAATCGCCCGATCATCCCCCATGGTCTGCAGCAGGAAAAGCTCGTCGGCAAGCGAGTTCACCACCTCCGCTTTCAGCGCCGTCGCCGGCGTCGCCGCCATGTTCAGCACGATGAAGTCGGCATCTGTGCCGGGCTCGAGCGTTCCGATTTTGTTATCAAGCGACAGCGCCCGCGCATTGCCGAGCGTCATGTAGTAGAAGCTCTCCAACGGATTGAGACGCTCCGCTTGCAATTGCTGGATCTTGTAAGCCTCGTCCATGGTGCGCAGCATGGAATAGCTCGATCCGCCGCCGATATCGGTTGCGACCGCAATGCGCACGGCTTTATCGCGGCCCACCAGCTTCTTCAGCGGAAACAGCCCCGAGCCGAGAAACAGGTTGGAAGTCGGGCAGTGGACGGCGATCGAGCCGGTCTCGCTCATGACATCCATTTCGCGCTCCGACAGATGGATGCAGTGGCCGAGTAGCGTTTTCGGGCCGAGCAGGCCGTAGCGGGCGTAGACATCGGTGTAGTCGGCGGCTTCAGGGTAGAGCGAGCAGGTGAAATCGATCTCGTCGCGGTTTTCCGAGAGGTGCGTCTGCACGTGCAGGTCCGGAAACTCGCGCACCAGTGCTTGCGCGGCCGACATCTGCTCGGGCGTCGAGGTGATGGCGAAGCGTGGGGTGATGGCCACGTGGTTGCGGCCCTTGCCGTGCCATTGGTCGATCACCGCGCGAGTCTCGTCGTAGGCCATCTCAGGTGTATCGAGCAGGCCCTGCGGCGCGTTGCGGTCCATCATTACCTTGCCGGCCACCATCCGCATGTTGCGGCGCAGGGCTTCGGCGAAAAAGGCGTCGGCGGAGGTCTTGTGCACCGAGCAATAGGCGACTGCCGTGGTCGTGCCGTGGCGCACCATCTCATCGAAGAAATGCGTCGCGATACGCTCGGCATGCGCAGTTTCGACGAACCGGCATTCCTCCGGGAAGGTGTAGGTGTTCAACCATTCGAGCAGGTTGGCGGCATAGGAACCGATCACCTGCATCTGCGGGAAATGCAGATGTGTGTCGATGAAGCCGGGCAGGATGAGGTGGGGGCGGTGATCGATTTCGGTGATGTCACCGGCCGCCTTCGCCTTGACCGCATCATAACTGCCGCTTGCAAGGATGAGTCCATCTTCGATCAGCAGCGCGCCATCTGGCTCGTAGGCATAGGCGTGCTTGTCCTCCAAGCCTGCGGGCGCGCGCTTGAAACTCAACGTACGTCCACGAATGAGGGTGGCGGTCATTCTGTCCTGCCTTCCGAAACCGAGCTTTCGAACCATGCCGTCAGCAGCTTGCGCTCGTCGTTCGTCATGTCGGTAACGTTGCCCGGCGGCATGGCGTGGCTGCGGCCGGCCTGGAGGTAGATTTCGCGGGCGTGGGCTGCGATCTCCGCGTCCGTTTCGAACATCACGCCCTTGGGTGGCCGGTTCACGCCTTCGTAGACCGGCTCTGCAGAATGGCACATGGAGCAGCGGGTGGAAACGGCATCCTTCACTGCCGGGAAATGCGCATTGGCTGCGAACTGCCGGAAGGCCGGCGACACTTCCGCCGAAGCGGCGCCGGTCAACATTTTCGGCTCGGTGGAAAGCCACATGATGACGATGAAGAGCAAAAGCGTGACCAGCCAGGTCCAGGTCGGCCGCCCCTTTCTCGCATGCGTGGTATTGAACCAATGCCGAATGGTGACGCCCATCAGGAAGACCAGTGCGGCGATCACCCAGTTATAGGCCGTGGCGAAAGCCAGCGGATAATGATTCGACAGCATGAAGAAGATGACGGGCAGGGTCAGATAGTTGTTGTGCAGCGAGCGCTGCTTGGCGATGACGCCGTATTTCGGGTCGGGCGTTCGCCCGGCAATCAGGTCGGCAACAACGACGCGTTGGTTCGGCATGATGATGAAGAAGACGTTGGCCGACATGATCGTCGCTGTGAAGGCGCCCAGATGCAGGAAGGCGGCGCGGCCGGTGAAGACCTGCGTATAGCCCCAGGCCATGAGGACCAGCGCGACATAGAGGATGCCCATCAGCGTCCAGGTGTTCTTGCCGAGCGGAGACTTGCAGAGCTGGTCGTAGAAGATCCAGCCGATCGCGAGCGATGCGAGCGAAATGGCAATCGCGGTGATCGCGGAGATATCAAGCACATGCCGGTCGATCAGGAACAGGTCGGCGCCGCCGTAGTAGACCAGGCAGAGCATGGCAAAGCCGGATAGCCAGGTCGCATAGCTCTCCCATTTGAACCACGTGAGATGTTCCGGCATGGTCGCCGGCGCGACGAGGTATTTCTGGATGTGGTAGAAACCGCCGCCGTGCACCTGCCATTCCTCGCCAGAGGCGCCTGCAGGCAGATGGTCGCGCTTCACCAGCCCGAGATCGAGCGCGATGAAATAGAAGGAAGAGCCGATCCAGGCAATCGCGGTGATCACGTGCAGCCAGCGGACGGCAAAGGCGAGCCACTCCCAGGCGATGGCGAATTCATACATTCCAAGTCCCTTTCATCCTCCGCAATCCAACATTGCGAAAATTCGTGGCCGAGGGAAGGGCCATTCCAGTGAATCCCGTGGTTCCCTTCAACCGTCGACTCGCGGAAACTCGCTCAAGATCCAGTTTCTGAAGGCGCGGATTTTGGAGACGTGGCGGCGGTTCTCCGGATAGACCAGCCAGTAGTCGCGACCGTCATTGCAGGTGAGCTCAAATGGCTGGTAGAGACGGCCTGTTTCCACCTCGTCCTGAAAATGCTGGGGATTGAGGATCGCGACGCCCTGGCCGGCGATGGCCATGCCCGCGTCGAAGGACTGCGTTCCCAGTTCGTTGGCGAGGTACCGTTCGAGACCGGGGTTTTCCACACCGGCTGCGGCAAACCATTGTTTCCACCACGGATCGGTGGCGCTGATGATCGAAAGTTTCAGCAAATCGGCGGGCTCGTGGATGCCGCCGATCGATTGCGCCAGCTTCGGGCTGAGCATCGGGGTGAAATCCAGTCGCATGATGCGATGCGCACTGAGGCCCGGCCAGTCACCCTTGCCCCAGCGGATGGCGACATCCGCCTGGTCGCGGAGAAAATCGATGATGATCGGTGATGTGGTCAGCCGCACGGCGATATTGGGATGCTTGAGCTGGAAAGCGCCGAGATAGCGCGTCAGCCATTGCTGCGCGAATGTCGCCGTTGAATCGATATGCAGCATCTGGTTCAGGTCGTCGCGCGCGGAGGCGAGCGCATCGGCAAGGATGGTAAAGCCCTGCGAGACCTTCGGCGCCAGCCGACCGCCCGTATCCGTCAAGGTGATCTGGCGCGGACGGCGCAGGAAAAGCGGCTCACCGATATTCTCCTCGAGCAATTTGATCTGGTAGCTCACCGCCGTCTGGGTCATGCCGAGTTCCTCGCCTGCCTTCGTGAAACTGTTCAATCGAGCAACGGCCTCGAACACTCGAAGCGCGTTCAGCGGCATCTGTTTCGACATTTTCATGGATAAGTTCTCTTGATGCATGCAGACGGTTGTTCGATTGGAAGTTGAGCACGTTTGCACGCATGCTGCAATCACATTCACAGAAACCCAGGGTGCGATCATGGATTGCCAAGTCGTTGAAAAATATCGACCAATGCCACGAACCCGGGTCGGTGGATGGCGTTCTGTGCTGGCGAAGATGCTGCGCGTTCTTCGGCCCGGCTACCCGAAACTTGATCTCGAAGTGATGTCGGATCACATGAAACGAGACATGGGTTTCATGGACGGGCGCGCGCCGCGTCATGATTAGGCCTGCCGAAGACTGGCTCGGCGGTGTGTTCGATGCGGTGGGGCGGCGCGCGAACACTAGAACACGTGGCTGCGGTTTCCCGGTTTTCGCCATGACAACGCTCACGGGATATGGCCGGTCTCGCCACACAACAGTCGTTCGATAAGCACCTTGCGGGCATCAGAGTGCGACCCATTGCGGACCTGGTCAAATTAGGTGTATTAAGCCTCCATGCACAACTCAGGGGCAGGTGAGCAGATTCCTCCACTCGACAGAAGTTATCCACTTTTGAAAGGTGTATCGAGTGAACACGCAAGCGCCTGCGCGAGCGAAAACGACGCAGCTTCACAAGCGGCGGCCGGCTAGCAAGGTTACGGGCGGCGCCCGCTCCGGGCGCTTCCAGCCATGATCGACCAGGTACGGCCGAAGATCCGCGATCTTCGGCGCGAAGGATCGTGCGCGAGAAAATGCGTCGAATGTTTTCCAAAAGGTGATCAAGCAGGAGGAGATCACATGTTTAAACGCTTGACCTTCGTGTCGGCCATCTTGTCGGCAGCTCTGCTGTCCAGCGGCGCTCTGGCTCGCGTGACCGGCTTTGAGATCAGGGCGTCGGGACCTGCTTTTGAAGGAAAGGTCTTCGGCAATGCCGGTGTCTATGAACGGATCGATGCGGTCGCAACCTTTGCCGTTGATCCTAGGTCGCCGCGCGTTGCGAATATCGTCGACATAGACAAGGCGCCAGTGAACGCGTCGGGTGAGGTCGTCTTCAGCACCGAGGTCTCAATCTTACGGCCGGCGAATACGATGCAGCGCTCGCCTTTCCTCTTCTACGAGGTGCCGAACCGCGGCAGAAATCTCAGCTTCACGCTTCTCAATCGCGGCGCATCGACCGGGGTTCCGTCTACCGCGGCCGATGCCGGCGACGGGTTTCTCATGGACCGAGGCGATACAGTCGTCTGGAGCGGATGGCAAACGGATCTCGCCGACGATTTTCTCAACCTCGACCTTCCTGTTCTCACCGGTGTGTCGGGCCAATCGCGGGAGCAGTTCATCTTTGACGAACCCGGCAGCGTCAGCACGGCGGTGCTGACCTACCCGGCAGCGGACCTCGATGCGTCCAGGGCGACCCTGACGGCGCGTGCCAGGGAGGCCGACAAGCCGCAACAGATGGAGGGTCTGAGCTTCAAATATCTAAGCCCGACCGAGATCGAAATCACCCGGCCCGCCGGCATGGACGCCGGCGCAATCTACGAATTCATCTATCCGGCAAAGGACGCGGTCCCCGCTGGCCTGGCTTTCGTCGCCACGAGCGACTTGATCTCCTTCCTGCGCGGCAACGACGGCCATGCTGCGCAAAGTCCGCTCGACGGCGTGAAATACACGATCGGGATGGGGATCTCGCAATCGGGGCGTTTTCTTCGTGACCTCATCTATCAGGGCTTCAACGCCGACGAAAACGGCAACAGGGTCTTCGACGGGGCCATCCCGCATATCGCCGGCTCGCGCAAGACGTTCACCAACTTCCGCTTCGCCCAGCCGGGCCGATATTCGCGCCAACACGAGGATCACGACTATCCGGGCGATCAGTTCCCGTTCACTTATGCCGAGACGACCGATCCGTTGAGCGGCAAGAGCGGAAGCATCCTGACTGCCTGCTCTGCCACAAACACCTGCCCTAAAATCATGCACACCGACACTTCGACGGAATTCTGGCAGGCCCGCGCCTCGCTCTTGACGACAGCGCCGGATGGCAAGCCGCTGGAGATGCCTGATAATGTGCGGCTTTATTTCATCGCCGGCGCGCCGCACTTCAATGGTTGGTCGGCACAGTCCAAACACGAGGCAGCGTGCGCCTATCCGACGAATCCGCTGAGCGCGGCACCGGTGATGCGGGCATTGTATGCGGCGTTGGCGAACTGGGTCTCCGCGAACAAGGCGCCACCTGCCAGCCGCTATCCCAGCCTGACCGACGGAACGCTCGTGCGCCTCGAAGACCTGAAGCTGCCGAGGATCGGTGGCGAGATCGCGCGCCCGGTTTTCAACGAACTCAGGGTGATGGACTACGCCTCGCAGCCGCCCGTGCGCGGAAAAGCCTATCCTGTCTACCTTCCCGCTCAAAATGATGACGGCAATCCGCTCGGCGGTGTGAGTCTGCCCTTTGTGAGGGCGCCGCTCGGAACTTATGCCGGCTGGAACCTCCGTAAGGAGGGCTTCGGAGAGGGCGAGCTTTGCAGTCTGACGGGCACTTTCATTCCGTTTCCGGGGAAGCCAAGTGAAACCGACAGCCGCAAAGCCCTCAGCGAGCGCTATCCCGATGCCGACGCCTACGTTGCCGCAGTCAAGTCTGGCTCGGAAGCGCTCGTCGCCGATGGCCTCATGCTTCCCGACGACATCGGCTACGTTCTCGATCGGGCTCGCGAGGACAGCACGTTGCTGCAGTGACGTGAGCGGTCATTGGCGCTGAGCCCGGCGCGATATCTTTGACGATCGCTTCCGGGATGGCGACCAGCCGATGGCTGGCACCCGCCGTCGAACTCGCTCAAGCCTGTCGGCGGCATAGTTCATTTCAGTTGCTCTTCAAGCTTTGGCCTTGCGCAGGCGCTCCACCGCCATCAGCACCCGTTCCGGCGTCGCCGGCGTGTCGAGGCGCGGGCATTCGCGGTAGTCCGCCACGCTGGCGACCGCCATGGAGAGCGCCTCCAATACCGAGATCGGCAGCATGAAGGGCGGTTCGCCGACGGCCTTCGAACGACCGATGGTCATCTCGGCATTTTCGGCCCATTCCGCGAGCTTGACGTTAAAGATCTTCGGCCGGTCGGAGGCGAGCGGGATCTTGTAGGTCGACGGCGCATGGGTGCGCAGGCGACCCTTGTCGTCCCACCAGAGTTCTTCCGTAGTCAGCCATCCCATGCCCTGCACGAAGCCGCCCTCCACCTGACCGATATCGATGGCGGGATTGAGCGATTTGCCGACATCGTGCAGCACGTCGACGCGGTCGACCATATATTCACCGGTCAGCGTGTCGATCGAAACTTCCGAGACGGCGGCTCCATAGGCGAAGTAGTAGAAAGGCGTGCCGCGGCCGGTGTTGCGGTCCCAATGGATTTTCGGCGTCTTGTAGAAGCCGGTGGCAGACAGCTGGATGCGGGCGAAATAGGCTTGCCTGATGAAGTCAGGGAACGGCACCAGTTCTTCGCCGATCTTGACGTGGTTCGGCACGAAGCTGATGTTCTCTCGCTCCGTCTGCCAGCGTTCGGCGGCGAAATCGGTGAGCCGTTCCTTGATTTGCCGCGCTGCGTCGTAGGCCGCCATGCCGTTGAGGTCGGAGCCGGACGACGCGGCGGTCGCCGAGGTGTTCGGCACCTTGCCAGTGGTCGTCGCGGTGATCTTGACGTTGGTGATATCGACCTGAAAACTGTCGGCCAGAACCTGCGCCACCTTGGTATAGAGGCCTTGGCCCATCTCCGTGCCGCCATGGTTCAGGTGGATTGAACCATCTTGGTAGACATGCACCAGCGCGCCAGCCTGGTTGAAGGCCGTCATGGTGAAGGAGATGCCGAACTTGACGGGCGTCAGCGCGATGCCCTTGCGGATCACCGGGCTGGTCGTGTTGAAGTCGATGATCGCCTTACGGCGCGCCTGATAGTCGGCGCTCGCCTCCAACTCGGAGACGATGCGGTGAATGATGTTGTCCTGCACCTGCTGGTGATACGGCGTGAGGTCGCGACCCGACCCTTTTTCGCCGTAGAAATTCACTTTGCGGATGTCGAGCGGATCCTTGCCGAGCGCGTAGGCGATCTCCTCGATGATGCGCTCGCCGCCGATCATGCCTTGCGGTCCGCCGAAGCCGCGATAGGCGGTGTTGGAGACAGTGTGTGTCTTCAGGGGTTGCGAGGTCAGTTTCACATGCGGGTAGAAATATGAGTTATCGGCGTGGAACAGAGCGCGGTCGGTGACAGGGCCGGAGAGATCGGAGGAATAGCCGCAACGCGCAGCGTAGTTCGCCTTCACCGCATGAATGCGGCCCTCGTCGTCGAAGCCTACCTCGTAATCGACCAAGAAATCGTGCCGCTTGCCGGTCGCCGTCATGTCCTCGTCGCGGTCGGGGCGGAATTTGACGGCGCGATTGAGCTTCTTGGCCGCGACGGCTGCAAGAACCGCGAACTGGTTACCCTGCGTTTCCTTGCCGCCAAAGCCGCCACCCATGCGCCGGACCTGTACGGTCACGGCATTGGACGGCACGCCGAGAACATGGCCGACCATGTGCTGCACTTCGCTCGGGTGCTGGGTGGAAGACCAGACCGTGATCTCGTCGTCCTCGCCGGGAATGGCCAAGGCGACATGGCTTTCGAGGTAAAAATGCTCCTGGCCGCCGATCCGCATGCGGCCGGTGAGGCGGCGAGGAGAGAGCTCTAGTTCCGCCTCGGCATCGCCTCGCTGCAGTGTGAGCGGCTTGGTGACGAGCTCCGCGCCGTTTTCGAGCGCATCGGTGATGTCGGTGAAGTGCGGAAGGTCGCGATAAGTGATCTTCGCCTTGCGTGCTGCACGTCTTGCAATGTCGCGGCTCTCGGCGATCACCGCAAAGGCCGGCTGGCCGTGAAACTGCACCAGGCCATCGGCAAGCACCGGCTCGTCATCGAGATGGCTGGGACTGATGTCGTTGGAATGCGGCATGTCCTTGGCCGTCAGCACGCAGACGACGCCGTCAGTGGCCTCGACCTCCGAAAGGTCCATCGCGACGATCTCGGCATGGGCGCGGTCCGTCATTCCAAGCGCGCCATGCAACGTTCCGGCGGGTTCCGGCATGTCATCGATATAATCTGCAGTGCCGGAGACATGCTTGTGGGCACTGTCGTGGCGCAGCGGCGAATGCATCGGGCCGGCGATCGTCTTGCGCTCTTCGAAGGTGGATTTGTCCATCAGAGAACACCTCCGGTTCGTTGCATTACGCCCCACGGGCTGCCGGCCGGAATACCCCCCTCTGTCGGTGTTGCCGACATCTCCCCCTCAAGGGGGGAGATGGGAAGTCCGCACGGCCGTTGCGCGCTATGTTGGTGCGTTTGCGATCTGTTGCGAAGCTGCTTTCTTTTCGAGAGCGATGCGCCAAGCGATCTCCCCCCTTGAGGGGGAGATGTCACAAAGTGACAGAGGGGGGTGACCCCGTTGGAGAGGCAGGAGGAGACTGCGGGGAGGATCATCATGCTGTCACCTCGAACCGAACGAGCTCGGCCTTTTCACCTGACGTTTCCAGGAGAAACCGCATCAGCAGGTTCTTCGCGGCGAGCATGCGATAGGTTGCCGTGGCGCGCCAGTCGGTCAGTGGCTGATAATCCCGTTCAAAGGCTTTCTGCGCCGTCGTGATCGTCTCTTCGTTCCAGGGTTGCCCGATCAGCGCCGCTTCGACTTGCGTTGCCCGCTTGGGCGTTCCGGCCATGCCGCCAAAGGCAATTCGCGCCAACTGCACCCGGTTGCCGCCATCGAGTCCGATACGGAACGCGCCGCAAAGGGCAGAGATATCCTCGTCACGACGCTTTGAGACTTTATAAACAGAGAACAGCTCGCCATCCGGCAGGCTGGGGACGAAGACGCTCTCGACGAATTCTCCGGGCCTGCGATCCTGCCGTCCATATTCGATGAAGTAGTCCTCAAGCGGAACGGTCCTACGTCCGCCTTTCGACCGCAGCGTCACGGTCGCACCGAGTGCGATCAGCGGCGGCGGGCTGTCGCCGATCGGCGAGCCATTGGCGACATTGCCGCCGATCGTGCCCATATTGCGCACCTGCTCGCCGCCGAGCCGGTCAAGCAGGCGACCGAAGGCGGGGTAGCGCGCCGAGATCAGGTCGAAAGCGGCCGAATAGGTCGCGCCTGCGCCAATGACAATGCCCTCTTGCGTCTCCTCAATCGACTGCAGTTCCTCGATGCCGTTTATGAAGATGACCGGATTGATTGCGCGCATCTGCTTGGTGACCCATAGGCCGACATCGGTGGAGCCGGCGACCACGGTCGCTTGCGGGTAGCTGTCGAGAACGTCGGCCAGGGCCGAGGCCGAGCCAGGAACGATAAGCCTGGCCGCTTCATCGCCGATTAATACGGTTTCATTGCTGCGGATTGCCTTGAGGCGGGTTGTAATATCCCGGCGCGCCTTCATCAGCGGGTCGAACACCGAATCGGGCCTTATAGCCCCGACAGCCGCGGCCGCCCTGACGATCGGCTCGTAGCCGGTGCACCGACAGAGATTGCCCTGCAGCGTCTTTTCGATCTCGGCGCGGCTTGGATTGTCCTTGGACAGCCACAGCCCGTAGAGCGACATGACGATGCCAGGCGTGCAGAAGCCGCACTGCGAGCCGTGATAATCGACCATTGCCTGCTGCACGGGGTGCAGCGCTCCGTCCTTTGCGGCCAGATGCTCGACGGTGACGACATGGGTCGCATTGAGCGATCCGGTGAAACGGATGCAGGCGTTGACGCTTTCATAGATAAGATCGTCGCCGCGAAGGCGGCCGACAAGAACGGTGCAGGCACCGCAATCGCCCTCGGCGCAACCTTCCTTGGTTCCCGTCAGTCGCTGCTCCAGGCGCAGGAAATCGAGCAGCGTCCCGGTTGGCGACACTAACGTCAGCGCGATGTCCCGGTCATTCAGAATAAAGCGGATGCTGCCGGCGGACTTGGTCATGCGGTCTCTTCTTCTTGTATCCACTCTGGAAACTATGCCTAAAACAGGCAGCGTGACAATTGCGTTTTTCCCGCTGCAATCCCTGCTTCCCCTGCAGGACGAAAGGGCATCGATTTGCGTTTTGTTTTCGTTTGACATTCGTTTTTGTATCGTATTGAAGTTTTTTGAAACGCTTGCCGTCTTGAGGAGAGATCGGCAGGCTCAGAAACGCTGGGAGGGGCAGAATGAGCGGATATGTTCTCGCAATCGATCAGGGCACGACCTCGAGCCGCGCGATTGTTTTTGACGCGACGCAGAAGGTGATCGGTTCCGGACAGAAGGAATTCAAGCAGCATTTCCCGAAATCCGGCTGGGTGGAGCATGATCCCGAAGAAATCTGGGATACCGTCACCTCGACGATCAAGGAAGCCATCCGCACGGCCGGCATCAAGGCGAGCGACCTTTCAGCGATAGGCATCACCAATCAGCGCGAGACGGTCGTCGTCTGGGAGCGCGAGAGTGGCAAGCCGATCCACAATGCCATCGTCTGGCAAGACCGCCGCACCGCCTCCTATTGCGACAAGCTGAAGCGGCAGGGGCTGGAAAAGACCTTCACCAAGAAGACCGGGCTTTTGCTCGATCCCTATTTCTCCGGTACCAAGCTCTCCTGGATGCTCGCCAATGTGAAGGGCGCGCGTACCCGCGGATCCAAGGGCGAACTCTGCTTCGGCACGATCGACACATTCCTGATCTGGCGGTTGACGGGCGGCAAGTCTTTCGTCACTGACGCGACCAATGCCTCTCGTACGCTTATGTACAACATCGCCACCAACGAGTGGGATCGCGACCTGTTGGAGATCCTGCGCGTTCCCGAAGCAATGCTGCCGCAGGTCCTTGATTGCGCCGCTGATTTCGGCGTCACCGAAGCGTCGATCCTCGGGGCGGAAGTCCCGATCCTCGGCGTTGCCGGTGACCAGCAGGCCGCAACCATCGGGCAGGCCTGCTTCCAGCCTGGCATGATGAAATCGACCTACGGCACCGGCTGCTTCGCACTTCTCAACACCGGAAAGGACATCGTCCGCTCGAAGAACCGCCTTCTCACGACGATCGCCTATCGTCTCGACGGCGAAACCACTTATGCGCTGGAAGGGTCGATCTTTGTCGCCGGCGCTTCCGTACAGTGGCTGCGCGACGGGCTGAAGATGATCGAGGCGGCGCCGGATACCGGGACGCTTGCCGAAAACGCCGATCCATCGCAGGAGGTCTATCTCGTGCCGGCCTTTACCGGTCTGGGCGCCCCGCATTGGGATCCGGACGCACGCGGCGCGATCTTCGGCATGACGCGCAACACCGGCCCGGCGGAGTTTGCCCGCGCAGCTCTCGAGGCCGTCTGCTACCAGACGCGCGATTTGCTCGACGCAATGCACAAGGACTGGAGGAGCGACGGCAAGGAAACCGTGCTGCGCGTCGACGGCGGCATGGTGGTGTCCGACTGGACCATGCAGCGCCTGTCCGATCTGCTCGACGCGCCGGTAGACCGTCCGACCATACTCGAAACCACCGCGCTCGGCGTTGCCTGGCTTGCCGGCAGCCGGGCCGGCATCTGGCCGAACCAGAAGGATTTCGCCAAATCCTGGGCGCGCGACTGCCGGTTCGAGCCGACGATGGACGAGGCAACGCGCAAGTCGAAGATCAAGGGCTGGAAGGACGCCGTCCGCCGGACGCTGAGCGAAGGCTAGGAAACGTTGCTGCCCGATATTAAATGTAGTAACGTTGCTACAATTTGATGGAGGACGCGGATGGTAACCACTCTTTCGAGCCGTGAATTCAATCAGGATACCGGCCGTGCCAAGAAGGCGGCGAAAAACGGCCCGGTTTTCATCACCGACCGGGGGCGGCCGGCGCATGTGCTGTTGTCGATCGAGGATTATCGCAAGATGACGGAAATGGTTAGCGCTCATGTCGAGCGGGCGCAGGTTTTCACTGACAAGCCCAAAAAGAATATCCTTGAACTTCTTGCTATGCCGGGGCTGGAAAAACTCGACGATGATTTCGAATTTCCCATTCTTCGAACGATTAGCTTGAAGCCGGATGAGTTCGACGACTGATGTATCTTCTTGATACAAATGTTGTTTCGGAATTCCGGAAAGCTGCTGCCGGCCGCGCTGATCCGAACGTGACCGCCTGGGCAAAATTGATTCCGCCCGATCAATTTTACATTTCGGTCATTACCATACTGGAACTCGATATTGGCGTACTGCGTAAGCAAAGGCGTGATCCGATTCAGGCGTCGATTTATCGCGAATGGTTGGTATCGGCAGTATTTCCAATATTCCGTGAGCGTATCTTGATGGTCGACCTGCGTGTCGTGCAGGCTGCCGCGCCTCTTCACGTGCCGGATCCTCGCCCCGACAGGGATGCGTTTATTGCTGCGACGGCGCTCGTCCATAATTTCACTGTTGTCACCCGCAATCTTCGCGATTTCCATGGTACCGGCGTGCGTCTTCTCAACCCATGGGAAACATGAAACACACTGTTTCGGTGCCGATGCTATGACGCGCCTGCATCGCTCGCTATGTGTAAGTCAATCAACAGCTTCGCCCGCCAACCGGACGGAAAAGACAGGTAGGACGCCATGGAGCTTGGCCTTTACACATTCGGAGACGTTCATCCCGACGCGCCGACCGGGCGCGGCAGGGAAGGCGAGGAGCGGGTGCGCCATCTCATCGAGGAGATCGAACTGGCCGATCAGGTCGGGCTCGATGTCTTCGGGCTCGGCGAGCATCATCGCCCGGATTATGTGGCATCAGCGCCGGCGATGATCCTTGCCGCGGCCGCTTCCCGCACGAAAAATATCACGCTGACAAGCGCCGTCACGGTGCTGAGCTCGGACGATCCGGTGCGGGTGTTCCAGCAATTTGCAACGCTCGACCTGATCTCCAACGGTCGCGCCGAAATCATGGCCGGGCGCGGATCGTTCATCGAGTCCTTCCCGCTGTTCGGTTACGATCTCGAAGATTACGACCAGTTGTTTGCCGAGAAACTGGATCTGCTGCTTGCCATACGCGCCGGCGAGACGGTGACCTGGGCGGGCGAGAAGCGTGCGCCGATCAACGGCCGTGGCGTCTATCCGCGTCCGCTCAACGATCCGCTGCCCATCTGGATTGCCGTTGGCGGCACGCCGCAATCAGTGGCCCGCGCCGGTGCGCTCGGCCTGCCGGTGGCGCTCGCCATCATCGGCGGCGAGCCGGCGCGTTATGCGCCGCTCTTCGATCTCTATCGCGAAGCCGCCCGGCGCGCCGGGCAGGATGCCGCCAAGCTGAAGACCAGCATCAATGTGCACGGTTTCATCGCCGACACGACGCAAACCGCCGCTGACCAGTTCTATGGCCCGCAGGCCGAAGTAATGAACCGCATCGGCCGCGAGCGCGGCTGGGGGCCGACCAGCCGGTCGCATTTCAACCAGGCGATCGGGCCAAACGGCAATCTGTTTCTCGGCGATCCTGAAACCGTCGCGGAAAAGATCGTCCGGCACCAGCGGATCTTCAGGAACGACCGGTTCCTGCTGCAGATGGCGATCGGCCTGATGCCGCATGACCAGATCATGCGCGGCATCGAACTCTACGGCACGAAGGTGGCGCCGCGGGTGCGCGCGGCTTTGGCCGAAGATGCGCAGCAGGTGGAAACCTGATATCGCCGGTTTTCCTGCAATTGGCGTCTGGATTGGCCGCTTTCGGCGCGTTACATAGACCGCCGAAAGCGAGAAAAAATGACCCTCAACAATGACGAAGACCTGCAGCGGTTGAAGGAAATCGGCCGCATCTGCGCCAATGCGGTGCAGATCATGGGCGCCGCTCTCGAGCCCGGCATTACAACGGCGGAACTCGATGCGATCGGCCGCAAGGTGCTCGAGGATGCCGGCGCACGTTCCGCGCCGGAACTCACCTATAATTTTCCCGGCGCGACCTGCATCAGCGTCAATGAAGAGATCGCGCACGGAATTCCCGGAGCGCGCATCATCCAGGCCGGCGATCTCGTCAACATCGACGTCTCGGCCGAGAAGAACGGGCTGTTTGCCGACACCGGTTCCTCCTTTGCAGTTCCGCCAATCAAGCCGCAGATCGAGCGGCTTTGCCGCGACGGCAAGCGTGCCATGTGGGTCGGCCTGAATGAGGTCAAGACAGGCAAGCCGCTGGCGGCGATCGGCAATGCCATCGGCAGCTTCGCCAGGAAGAACCGCTATACGCTCGTTACCAATCTGGCGAGCCACGGTGTCGGCCGCTCCTTGCACGAGGAACCGACGGAAATCGCCACATGGCCGGACAAGCACGAGAAACGCCGGATGACCGACGGCATGGTCTTCACAATTGAGCCCTTTTTGTCGCTGGGCGCCCAATGGGCCGAGGGCGGCGACGACGAGTGGACGCTCTACAGCGAGCCGCGCGCGCCGACCGTTCAGTACGAACATACGGTGGTCGTCACGCGCAACGGGCCGATGGTCGTCACCCTTCCAGGTTGATCCGCAAGGGCGACTATTCACGTCCTTGAACGACTGCATCAAATTTTGTCGTTTGTCTTCGCCATGCTGCGTTGCAATAACGACGGTATGACGACACTGGACCGTCCTCTGAGCCGGAGCCTTGCTCCCACTGCGTTTGCGGGTGCCATCGCCATGGCGGTTGCCATGGGTTTCGGGCGCTTTTCCTATACGCCGATCCTGCCCGGCATGATGGCTGGTCTCGGCCTGACGCCCGCCGACGCCGGGATCGTTGCATCCGCCAATTTCATCGGCTATCTGCTGGGAGCAGTTGCAGCAGGCTATGGCTGGGCGGCGGGACGGGAGAGGGCAATTGCCCTTTCGGCGCTGGTTGCGACTGCGGTGCTGCTGCTGGCCATGGGGCTGACGTCGTCTCTCTTGTGGTTTTCCATCATCCGCTTTCTTGCCGGTCTGGCCAGCGCCTTTACGATGATCTTCACGTCTGCGATCGTGCTCAGCAGGGGGCTTGCCGCCGCCAATCCGCATGTCCAGTCGGTGCATTTCGGCGGTGTCGGCATGGGTATAGCGGTTTCCTCGCTGATGGTGTTCCTGCTGCCGGCCGGCGGTTTCGGTGATTTCGCAACCTGGCAGGTGGCCTGGTTCGGCGGCGCCGTCATCGCCTGTCTCGGCACGCTGATCGTGGCCGCGCTGCTGCCCGAGGGACCGGCAGGACATAGGAATGGCGAGAAGGAGAAACCGCTCGTCTGGACCCGGCCGCTTGTGGTCGTCACGCTCACCTATGGCCTGTTCGGCTTCGGCTACGTCATCACCGCCACGTTCCTTGTCGCCATGGCGCGCCAGGGCGCGACCGACCACACCGTCGAATTCTTCGCCTGGCTGATCACCGGCCTGAGCGCCGCCGTATCGGTCCATGCCTGGTACCGTGCCGTGCCGCGACTGGGAATCGTCGGGGTCTATCTGGCAGGGCTGCTGGTCGAAGCTGTCGGCCTTGTGCTGGCAGTCTCCCTGCCGTCACCCTATGCCCCGCTGATCGGTGGCCTGATGCTGGGGCTCACGTTCATCATGGTCACAGCCTATGGCCTGCAGATCGGCCGGGCGCTCGCACCCCAAAGCCCGCGCAAGGCGCTCGCTTTCATGACCGCCGCCTTCGGCGTCGGCCAGATCGTCGGGCCGCTGGTCGCGGGCGTGCTCGCCGAGCGCAGCGGCAGTTTTACCGCGCCGACATTGCTCGCGGCAGGCGTGCTGCTTTTCTGTGCAGCGCTGACCGGCGTCGAGATGCGTCGCACCGTAGCCGCGATTAAATAGCGGTAACATTAGCTTGACGTGATTGGCAGGTGAGGGCTTTTGCCCTAGGTTCGGCGCATCGAAGCGCGGGCGTTCGCCCGCTCAAGAAACGCGAGTGCAAGCCTTGTTCCATTCCTTCTTTCCGCAGCCAAAGCTATTTTTCCCCTCCGCACTGCTTTGGACGATCGTTGTGGTTGCCATATGGTACACGGTCGGGGCCGACATCGGGGGCCAGTTCGGTCTGCCGCAATTGGCGCCAGGTCAGGAGCCCCCCATCGGCCTGGGGCATTTCTTCACGACGGCTTCCATCTGGTTCTATATCTATTTCATCTCCTCCATGGTGCTCTTCTGCCTCTTCTGGCATTTCTACGCAGCTGAGCATCCTTGGAAATCATGGTCGGTCTGGGGATCTACCTTCATCATTTTCACGGTCTATTTCTCGGTCGATATCAGCGTTGCGCTCAACAATTGGCGTCGTCCCACATATGATCGCATTGTCGAGGCGTTGAAGGCGCCAAACACTGTTCAAGCACCGGAAATCTATGGCTATGCCTTCATCTTCTTCCAACTCGCCACGGTCTACATTATCTCGGCAGTCCTGATCAGTTTCTTTACCAGCCACTATCTGTTCCGTTGGCGTACCGCCATGAACGATTTCTACTATTCGGTCTGGCCCAAAGTGCGCCATATCGAGGGCGCATCGCAGCGCATTCAGGAAGATACGATGCGGTTTGCGACGACGGTCGAAGGGCTTGGTGTCCGCTTGATCGACTCCGTCATGACGCTGATTGCGTTTCTGCCGGTGCTCCACGCGCTGTCGAGTAGTGTAAAAGAGTTGCCCATCGTCGGGGCGATACCGTATCCGCTTGTCATTGCGGCGATTGCCTGGTCAATCTTCGGTACGGTCATGTTGGCGATCGTTGGGGTGAGGCTGCCTGGCCTGGAGTTCCGCAATCAGCGTGTCGAGGCGGCGTATCGAAAGGAACTCGTGTATGGTGAAGACCATGCCGACCGTGCTCAGCCCCAGACCATTCAGGAATTGTTCAGCAACGTCCGCAAGAACTATTTCAGGCTGTATTTCCACTACACCTACTTCAATGTCGCACGATATTTTTATCTGCAGACAGACAACATCTTCCCCTTGTTCCTTATGGTTCCGTCGATCGTTGGGGCGACGATCACCTTTGGTCTCATGCAGCAGATTCAGGGCGCCTTTACGCAGGTTACGAGTTCTTTCCAGTACCTCGTCAATTCCTGGCCGACGGTGATTGAGCTGATTTCGATCTACAAACGTCTTCAGGCGTTCGAGGCTGCGATGCAGGGGGAACCTCTGCCTGCAATCGACCGCGAATTTGTCGAAGCCGGCGAGAACGAAAGCCTGGCCTGACAACTATTGGGAGGCGGCTGCGGCCGCCTTCTTCTCGTTGGCGATCAGCGGCAACGCCTCGGCGTAGCTGACACAGGCAACGTCGGGCTTGCCGCAGGTCTCGGTCAGGAACCGGTCGAGCGCGCGCCAATAGGCGCCGCCATTCATCTCGACGAAGTGGAAACCGAGTTGCAGCGGCACGCGGCCGCCCTGGTATTGCGCGTCAAAGGCGTTCCGGTAGGCCTCGATCGCGCGCTCTTCGAAGGCGGCGCTGTCCTTGCGGTTTTCCACGCCCATCGAATGGCGGATGAAGAGATTGTAGTCCATGCCGATCACCCGGCGCTGCTGCGGCCCCTCGGGAATGAGCGGCAGGCCGAAACGCGGCATGCCGTCCGCGTCCGAAGGCCAGCCGGGGCCTTTGGTCACGAGGCTGGCATCATAGGTGAAGCCGGCCTTTTTCAGCGCGGGCAGTAGGCCGTCGCTTAGGGAGAGATAGGGCGCGCGAAATCCCTTGATGTCATTTGCGGCGAAATCGGCCCAGCCCTCAGGTTCTTCGGTTTCGATGCCACCGGCCTTCCAGGCGTTCAAGAGCGCGGTGTGGAAGGCGGTGAATTCCCGTTTCCAATCGGCCGCGCTCCAGCCCTTGCCGTCGAAATGGCCGCAGGCGTGGCTGCCGATATCGTGACCGGCTTGGTGCGCTTGCCAGATGTGGCGCACGCGAGCCTGTATTTCCTCGCGGCTTAGGGCAAAGCCGACATTGGAGCGTCCGGCCTTTTGTCCGGGCGCCTGGTAAGTCTTGCCGCCTTCCGCTTTCGTCATCAGGAAGGTGCAGGAGAGAAAGTAGGTGAAATGCGCCCCCGTCCGCTTGCCCATCTCCAGGCTCTTTTCCCAGAGCCTGTTATCGTGGGCGCCGTCGAAGGAAATGATGACGAGCTGTTTTCGGGCTGGCGGAGCCGGTGGTTGTACCGCATGGGCGAGGGCGGGAACCAGCGCCAATACGAGAGCGAGGCCGGGAGCGGCGGAAGATCTGGGCATGCGGAAACCTTGGAGGGCGGATGCGGAGTTGCGACCCCTGCCTCATGAATAAGGCAATCCTTTGATCGCGCTGGAATCTTGCCTCCGATCCGGCTATGCGAAGAGGCAGAAAATCTCACAAACGGCGGATGGGCTTCATGACACTTCTTCTTCTGGGCATCGTCATCTTTCTCGGCATGCATCTCGTGCGCGTCGTGGCACCTGGCCTGCGTGCCTCGGTCATCGAGCGCCAGGGCAAGGGCGCCTGGCTGGGCATTTATACGGCCATCAGCCTCGTCGGCCTGCTGCTGATCATCTACGGCTTCGGTGAGGCAAGGGCGGTCACCGGCGTGCTCTATACCCCGCCGGTCTTCCTGACGCACATTTCGCTGCTCTTGATGTTGCTTGCCTTCATCTGTCTCGCCGCCGGCTTTCTGCCGGCAGGCCGCATCGCCGTCGCGGTCAAGCATCCGCAGGTCCTGTCTATCAAGATCTGGGCGCTCGCCCATCTGCTTGCCAATGGCGAGACCTCTTCGGTATTGCTGTTCGGCTCGTTCCTGGCCTGGGCGGTCATTCTGCGCATCTCGCTGAAGCGGCGGGAGCGGGCAGGCGAAAAGGTGCTGCCGGTCTTTCGTTCCACGTCCAACGACCTGCTGGCGGTAGTCATCGGTGCTGTCGCCTACGGCCTGTTTATCTGGAGATTGCACGAGTGGCTGATCGGCGTTGCCCCGATTGTGATGGGCTAAACAGGGCTAAATGCGCGTGCCCCCTTACAACAGCCTCAAAATACGCTAGAAGCGCGCAATCTTACTTTCATCTTTGCAGGGAAGGCCGGGCAACCGGAACAGGAAATGGCGAACCAGGACGACAGCTTTATCCGCGAGGTCAACGAAGAATTGCGCTCCGAGCAGGTCAAGGCCGTCTGGACGCGCTTCGGCGGCCTCATCATCGGGATCGCCATCCTCATCGTTCTCGGCACCATCGGCAAGGTGGGTTACGAATACTGGCACGAGACTTCGGCCTCTCAGTCGGGCGACCAGTTTCTGGCTGCCCTGACGCTCTCCAAGGAAAACAAGGCCGACGAGGCTCTGGCGGCGCTGACGGCACTCGAGAAGGAAGGCTACGGCGCCTATCCGGTGCTGGCAAGGATGCGGGCGGCGACGCTTACCGCGCAGAAGGGTGACGTCGCCGCTGCCGTTCAGGCCTTCTCCGACATTGCCAAGGATGCCAGCCTGCCACAGGCGATGCGCGATGCGGCCCGGATGCGTGCGGCCTATCTGCTGATCGATACCGGCACCTATGAGCAGGTTTCGGCCGAAGCCGAGCAGCTCGCCGTCCCGGGTAACGGCATGCGCCATTCCGCTCGCGAAGCCCTCGGGCTCTCAGCCTACAAGGCCGGCGACATGGCAAAGGCAAAGACGTGGTTCCAGCAGATCGTCGATGATGCCGAAACCCCGCGCAATCTGGCGAACCGCGCCCAGATGCTGCTCGACCTGATCGCCGCCAGCGGCAAGGCGGCCTGACCGGACGTTTCAAAAACAAGTGCCAGGGCATGATGCTCTGAAGAAGACAGGATAACTTGATGAACTTCACCGTCGCCATCGTCGGGCGCCCCAATGTCGGCAAATCCACGCTGTTCAACCGTCTGGTTGGCAAGAAGCTGGCGCTTGTCGATGATACGCCGGGCGTTACCCGCGACCGGCGGCCGGGCGACGCCAAGCTCGTGGACCTGCGCTTCACCATCATCGATACCGCCGGCCTCGAGCAGTCGGGGCCCGAGACCCTGCAGGGGCGCATGTGGGCGCAGACGGAGGCGGCGATCGCAGAGGCTGACCTGACGCTTTTCGTCGTCGACGCCAAACATGGTTTGACCCCGGCCGACGAGACGCTCGGCGAGATGCTGCGCCGTCGCGGCAAGCCGGTGGTGCTGGTTGCCAACAAATCCGAGGCCAAGGGCTCGGACGGCGGTTACTACGACGCCTTCACGCTGGGCCTCGGCGAGCCGGTCGCCATCTCGGCGGAGCACGGCCAAGGCATGATCGATCTGCGCGATGCAATCGTCGAAGCGCTCGGCGAGGACCGCGCTTTCCCGCCGGAAATCGACGAAGCCGAGACCGATGTCGACCTTCGCGGTGGTGAGGAGGCGGAAGACGACGAGGACTTCGAGCCGGAATATGACGACACCAAGCCTTTGCGGGTGGCGATCATCGGCCGTCCGAATGCCGGCAAGTCGACGCTGATCAACCGCTTTCTCGGCGAAGACCGCCTGCTGACCGGTCCTGAGGCCGGCATTACCCGCGACAGCATTTCGGTCGAATGGGACTGGCGCGGTCGCACGATCAAGATGTTCGACACCGCCGGGATGCGCAAGAAGGCGCGGGTGCAGGAAAAGCTGGAGAAGCTCTCCGTCGCCGACAGCCTGCGCTCCATCCGCTTTGCCGAAGCCGTCGTCATCGTCTTCGATGCGACCATCCCCTTCGAAAAGCAGGATCTGCAGCTTGCGGATCTGGTGATCCGTGAAGGTCGCGCGCCGATCCTCGCCTTCAACAAGTGGGACCTGGTGGAAGACCCGCAGGCGTTGCTTGCCGATCTTAGAGAAAAGACCGAGCGCCTGTTGCCGCAGGCCCGCGGCATCCGTGCGGTGCCGATTTCCGGCCAGACGGGTTACGGCCTCGACAAGCTGATGCAGTCGATCATCGATACCGACAAGGTCTGGAACCGCCGCATTTCGACCGCCAAGCTCAACCGCTGGCTGGATCATCAGCAGGTGCAGCATCCGCCGCCGGCCGTGTCGGGCCGCCGCCTGAAGCTGAAATACATGACCCAGGTGAAAGCCCGTCCGCCGGGCTTCATGATTTCCTGCACTCGCCCCGAAGCCGTGCCGGAAAGCTATATCCGCTACCTGACCAACGGCCTGCGAAACGATTTCCAGATGCCCGGCGTGCCGATCCGCATCCATCTGAGGGCATCGGAAAATCCGTTCGAGAACCGCAAGAAGCGGAAATGATCGGCTGACTTGAGCTTACCATGTGATGAACGTTGGACTGTAATCCGCGACCTTGCTGTCACGTGTGATCAAGGTTAGCGGTTCCGTCACCGCCTGCGCAATCAGCAGGCGGTCGAACGGATCAGCATGAACTGTTTTTAGATGTCCGCTCGCGGCCGCATGCGCGACCGAAATGTCGAGAAAACTGTATCCGACAGTCTTGAAATGCCGAACAGCATCCTCCCCGTCGAAAGGAGGCGCGCCGGCGCGTCGCAGGGAGAACTTGATCGCGATTTCCCAGATACTCGCGGCTGAAACGAAAACCTCGTTGTCCCTGTTTGCGATCATGGCGAGCAGTTCGGCGGGAAGTTTGCGGGTATCAGTCAAACTCCATATTGCGACATGGGTGTCGAGGAGCAACCTCATTCGGCTTCTACACTGAAGAGTTTGGCCACATCCTCATCCAGCGCGTTGAAGTCTTCCAGCGACATCTCCGGAAATTGTCCTTCAAGCAATCCCAGGCGCCGTGGCTCTTTTTCTTTGACGATCGGCACCAGTCTCGCCGCCGGCTTGCCATCTCGGGCGATGACGATTTCGCTTTCCGTTCCGTCCTCGACGGCGCTGACAAGCTGGGAAAGCCGGGTTTTCGCTTCCAGCATGTTTACCGTGGTCATCGGTCGGATCCTTGGCTAAACTTAGCTAAGGATAGTATTTGGCGCGGCGAATTGCAAATGCCGCGATTTAGAACAGGGCTTCCAGCTTGTCCCTGGCGACCAGGGCGCCGTGATGCTGAATGACTGCGGCCGCGGTCTGCGCAGCGAACCGGGCCGCCGCGACAGGATCGCCGTCAAGGGCGTAGCGGGAAAGGAACGCGCCGTTGAAGCTGTCGCCGGCGCTGGTCGTATCGACGATTTTCTCCACCTTGGCCGAGGGGACGAACTCGGTTTTGCTGTCGCCGAAGCTCAGGGTCACGCCGTTCGGCCCATCCTTGACGACGACATTCGCCACACCGAGACTGCGATATCGCGCGATTGTAGCCGCAATATCGGCGTCGCCGAAATGGGCGGCTTCATCGTCGAAACTCGGCATGACCAGGCTGGACGCGCGGGCGCCTGCGGAGATGGTTTCCAGCATGCGGGTCTTGTCGTCCCACAGGCGCGGGCGGATATTGGGATCGAACACCACGAGCTTGCCGGCCGCCTTGGCGCGGCGCAGTTCCAAGAGCAGCGTCTCGACGGCGTTCGGCGCAAGAATGGCCAGCGTGATGCCAGAAAAGACGAGGATATCGGAGGCTTCGGCGGCCTCACGCAGGTGGTCGGCGTCGTCGGCAAGCAGCTTGGCGGCGGAGACCGAGCGCCAGTAGGAAAAGCTGCGTTCGCCGTCCTTCAGGTGGATCATATAGAGCCCGGGCGTACGTCCCTCGATGCATCGGATGTAACCGGTGCCGACGCCGGTCTTTTCGATGAAGGCAAGCATCTCGTCGGAGATCGCATCGGTGCCGACCGCCGTGAAATAATCGACGGACCAGTCCCCAGGCAGGAACAGCCGGGCGTAATAAGCGGTATTGAAGCTGTCGCCGGCATAGCCCTTGCGCAGGAGATCACCCTCGGCCTGCATCAGTTCCACCATGCATTCGCCGATCGAAAGCAGCCTGCCTGCCATGAAATCCTCCCGCCCAGTTTCTCACGTTCCAAAGCGTCCTTTGCGCGCCGTTCGGGGCGCGGCGCTTTAGTCGCGCCTTCTTGCGAAAGCCGAGATACGGCTTACCAGCGCGGAAGGCAAGCGGATGCCGTCCTCGCGTGAGCGGTTCAGGGCCGCGAATTTCGAGACGCCGGGGATATGGACGCCGTAGCCGTCTGAAAGCCGCTGCAACTGCGCGGCGAGCCGGTCTTCAAAGTCTCCGTCGAGCAGAGCGGGGGCGATGGCGATAACTGTGAGGCCGCTGCCGGGCGTCCTGTCGCCGCTCATGAAATCCGGCGCATCGAGCGACCAGTTGGCGCCGCTCAGACCCGCCGCCAATACCTCGACCATCAATGCGATATTGGCGCCGCGTGCACCGCCAAAGGCAAGCATCGCGCCACTCATGGCCTCCGTCGCATCGGTTGTCGGGTGCCCTGTCGCGTCGACCGCCCAGCCTGCCGGGATCGGTTCACCGCGTGCCGCCGCCTCGCGAACCCTGGCGAAAGCGGTGGCGCTGGAGGATTGGTCGATGAGGAGCGGCGCATCATTCCTGCGGGGGGCTGCGAAGGCGAGCGGGTTGGTGCAATAGACCGGTTTTGCGCTGCCGGACCCGGCAATCAGCGCGGGACCGTTGGTGGCGGCCAGGCCAACGAGGCCCTGTTGCGCCAGCCGGAAGACATAGTCCCCGAGTTCGCCGGATGTAAAGCTGTTGAATTGGGCAAAAAGTGCAATGCCGTAGGTCCTGGCCTTGTCGGTCAGATCGTCAAAGGCGAGGTCGAAACCCAGCTGCGCAATACCGCCATCGGCATCCACCCGGATCAGGGCGGGGGCGGGGTCTGTCCGCTTGGGTTCGGCCTTGTTGTTGATGCGGCCGGCGACCAGACTGTCGAGATAGTCGACGAGATGGGAAAAGCCGACAGCCGTCGGGCTGCGCGCGTCGGCGTCCACCGTGGCGCGGGCAAGAGATGCGGCCATGGCCGGGCTCGCTCCGGCTCCAAGGAGTGCTGCAACGGCGAATTCGAGTGCATGGGCAAAGCTGAATGAGATCCACTTCTCGCTCATCTCATCTCCAGGGTTGCTTCGTCATGAACGGACAGGCTGCCGAAGATCATGCGGGCTTGGCGGCGCTCCCGGATCGGCACCAGGATGTTCGGAAACGGACGCTGCACTGGCTTCTCCGCTTGGTGTGGCTGGCGGGAACCCATCATCATTTTTGCACCACGGCCCGTCAATCTCCCCAGACGGCGGGGAATGCCGTTTACTCGCTCTTTCTGCGACGATACATCTTCCGGCATGTTCCTCGCGATCGCGGAGTCTCTTGATGGCATCTCCCTTGAAGTCCAATCCCGATTGGTGGCGCGGCGCGGTGATCTATCAGGTCTATCCGCGCTCCTTTCAGGATACGCGGGGCGACGGCGTCGGCGATTTGAAGGGGGTGATGCTAAGGCTGCCCTATATCGCCAGCCTCGGCGTCGATGCCATCTGGCTGTCGCCGTTCTTCACATCGCCGATGGCCGACATGGGCTATGACGTCTCCGACTACTGCGACGTCGATCCGATGTTCGGCACGCTCGCCGACTTCGACGCCATGCTGCAAAGAGCCCACGAACTGGGCCTGAAGGTCATCATCGACCAGGTCATTTCGCACACGTCCGACCAGCATCCGTGGTTCAAGGAAAGCCGTTCGGACCGCACCAATCCGAAATCCGACTGGTTCGTGTGGGCGGATCCGAAACCGGACGGCACCGCGCCGAACAACTGGTTATCGATCTTCGGCGGTCCGGCCTGGGAATGGGACGGCGTGCGCAAGCAGTATTACATGCACAATTTTTTGGGATCGCAGCCTGATCTCAATTTTCACAACCCTGACGTCCAGGAGGCATTGCTGGAAACCGTCCGCTTCTGGCTGGAACGCGGCGTTGACGGTTTCCGGCTCGATACGGTCAACTTCTACTTCCACGACAAGGAACTGCGAGACAACCCGCCGCTGGTTTATGACGAGGATGCGATCGGCCTCGATGCGCCAGACGTCAATCCGTACGGCATGCAGAACCATCTCTACGACAAGACGCAGCCGGAAAATATCGGCTTCCTGCAGCGCTTCCGCGCCCTGCTCGATGAGTTCGGCGATCGTGCGTCGGTTGGTGAAGTGGGCGATGGGGCGCGGTCGCTGAAGACGGTGGCGGCCTATACCGGCGGCGGCGACAAGCTGCACATGTGCTACACCTTCGACCTGCTGGGGCCGGATTTTACCGCGACCCATATTCGCCGCTGCGTTCAGGCCTTTCAGGACGCCGTCACCGATGGCTGGGTCTGCTGGGCCTTTTCCAACCACGACGTTACCCGCCATGCCAGCCGTTTCGTGCAGACCGAGGAGGAACGCAGCCGCGTGGCAAAGCTCGCGATCTCCGTTCTTGCCGCGCTTCGCGGTTCGATATGCCTCTATCAGGGCGAGGAGCTGGCACTGCCGGAGGCGGAACTCGAACTGGCGGACCTGCGCGATCCCTACGGTATCCGCTTCTGGCCGGCCTTCAAGGGGCGGGACGGGTGCCGCACCCCGATGGTCTGGGAGAAGGAGGCGCCCCATGCGGGGTTTTCGACTGCCAGGCCGTGGTTGCCGGTTCCAATTGCACACCGCCCGCTGGCCGTCGACCAGCAGGAAACGGTGACGGATTCGGTTCTTGCCCACTACCGGCAGACGCTCGCTTTTCGAAAGAAGCACGCATCCCTGCTGGACGGCAGCATGACTTTCCTAGAAACCAACCAGGACATTCTGGCGTTTACACGGGAAAAGGGCAGGGAGAAGCTGTTGTTCGTCTTCAACTTGCGTCGCGGGCCGCAGGCGGTTCAACTGCCGAGCGGAGTTAGGGTTGGCGAGGTTTTGCCGATGCCAGGGTTCGCACCAAAGGTGGTCGACGGCGACATTCTGCTTGAGGCGCTGGATGCGTTTTGCGGGCGGATTTCACTTTAGCAGTTTGTCATAGTGTGCGTGCGAACCGATCCAGAACCAGATGAGGTTATCGCCGTCACGCACGGCAAGCGCGCGCCACGACGAACCAATCCTGACAGACCAGAAGCGACCGGCTTGCTTGAAATGTAGGGATTGGGGAATCCGATTTGAGCTTTTCGAAGTTGCGGTCGGCCAGTTCCTGAACATGCGCTGGCAATGATTCATATGCTTGCCAGAACGCTGCTGTGGCGTGATGTTTCAAAGGCTGCGAGACCGGCCGGCTTTGAAATCAGAAAGAGCATTGTCTGCCAAAGCGTCCAGGGCGCCGCTTTTGGCATCCTGTTCGAACTGGATGTCCCAACGCTCGGCCTGGAGTGTGTCAAACCACGCGGCAAACTCTCGCAACTCCTCCGGCCCAAGTTCCGATACGGATTTGGCTAACTCCTGTCAGTATTAATTTAGGCGGGCCGGACAGCTATTCCAAGATAAAATTGTTGGTCACCCGATCAGCGCAAACTTGTCGACATCCACCAGTCCCATATCCGAAATCTTCAGATGGGGAATGACCGGCAGGGGCAGGAATGCGAGTTGCAGGAACGGCTCCTGTAGTGTTGCGCCGAGAGCGAAGGCGGCCTCGCGCAGGTGGTGCAGCGTGTCGCGCACGCTTTCATAGGGTTCAAGGCTCATCAGGCCTGCAACGGGCAGGGCGATCTCGCCGGTCACCCTGCTATCCTCGACGACGACGAAGCCGCCCTTGATCTCGCCCAGCCGGTTTGCGGCGAGCGCCATATCGTCCTCGTTGACGCCGACGACGCAGATATTGTGGCTGTCATGGCCAACGGTCGAGGCGATCGCGCCCTTCTTCAGCCCAAAGCCCTGGACGAAGCCGTTGGCGTGATTGCCGTTGACGCCGTGGCGCTCGATGACCGCGACCTTGATGATGTCGCGGCCGAGGTCGACGCCCGCCTGATTGCCGGACGTTGGCAGCTTGAAGCGCCGGTGCTCTGTGATGATCTTGCCCGGCAGCACGCCGATCACCGAGGTCTCCCCCTCGGCATAGGGTACGCCGAAATCGGCGGCGTTGACACGGCCTGCCTTGACGCTGTCGAGCCCCACGGGAGCAACCGGGCGGCGGGTGGCGAACAGTTCATCGGTGACGAGACGGCCTGCAGCGAAGACCCGCTCCGCCTTGCAGTTTTCAAGACTGTCGACCACGACAAGATCGGCGCGCCAGCCCGGCGCCACCAATCCGCGGTCGCGAAGTCCGAAGGCGCGCGCCGCCGAAATCGAGGCAGCGCGGTAGACGGCCAGCGGCTCGACCCCTTGCGCGATCGCTTCGCGGATCATGTAGTCGAGATGGCCCTGTTCGGCGATATCGAGCGGATTGCGGTCATCGGTGCATAGCGCCAGGAACGGTGACAGGCGTTCGGTGATGATCGGCATCAGCGCATGCAGGTCCTTGGAGACGGAGCCTTCGCGCACCAGAATGTGCATACCCTTGCGGATCTTCTCGAGCGCTTCGTCTGCCGTGGTGCATTCATGGTCGGTGCGAATGCCGGTGGAAAGATAGCCGTTCAGGTCCATCCCGCGCAGCAGTGGCGCATGGCCGTCGATATGGCCGTCCTGAAACGCTTCGAGCTTGGCGAGGCAGACCGGATCCTTGTGGATGACTCCGGGAAAATTCATGAATTCCGCAAGTCCAATGACCTTCTCGTGGTCGCGGAACGGCAGCAGCTTCTCGATCGGCAGGTTGGCGCCGGAGGTCTCCAGATGGGTCGCCGGCACGCAGCTCGAGAGCTGGACGCGGATATCCATGATCGTCTCAAGGGCCGAGTCGAGGAAGAACCGGATGCCCTCGGTGCCGAGCACATTGGCGATCTCATGTGGATCGCAGATCACCGTGGTCACGCCGTAGGGCAGGACGCAGCGATCGAATTCATGCGGCGTCACCAGCGAGGACTCGATATGCAGGTGCGTATCGATGAAGCCGGGAACGACGATCTTGCCGGAAATGTCGATTTCCGTGATGCCTTTATAGCTTCCGCAGGTCCCGGCGATCCGGTCGCCGCAAATGGCGATGTCGGACGAAACAAGTTCGCCCGTTACGAGGTCGAAGAAGCGACCGCCTTTGAGCACGACATCGGCAGGCGCGCGGCCTGTACCCTGGTCGATCAGTTTTTCAAGTCTTTCGCTCATGGTGGATCCTGTCTCTTCAATCCCTGGCCGCGATCGGCTCGCTGCCAGCATAGCCGCTGGCAGTCGACATTGCATAGCAGACGGCAACAAATTGGTGCCTGCGTCAGTGGACTTCCCACAGTGTACGGTGCCCAAAAGGAAAACGGGCGCCGCAGCGCCCGATCCCGTTGGTGGCCATTCCAATCATTCGGCAGAGACGATCTTGCCGTTTTCCCACTTGTAGAGCGAGAAGCTCGGCGACGTCAGGTCGCCGGTCTCGCCATAGGTGAGGTTGCCGATGGCGGTCGTGATCGGCTCGCCGGTTTTCAGGGCAGTTGCGACGGCGCTCGCATCGTCTGCGCTTCCAGCCTTCTCAATGCCGGCCTTGATCACTTCGACGGCGGCATAGGCGTTGAGGGTGAAGGCCTCAGCGGGGATTTTTGCCGCTTCGAGAGCGGCCACCGCCGCCTTCGAATTCTCGCTCTTCAGAGCGTCTGCGGCGTTGGTGAACACAGTCCCTGCAGCCGCATCGGTGCCGATGCTCCAGAATTCGCTGTTGGAGAGGCCGTCACCGCCGATGAGCTGGATGCTGGCGGAGATGTCGTGAAGCTGGCGAACCAGCAGCCCGGCCTCCGGATGGTAGCCGCCGAAATAGAGCACATCGACCTTCTCCGCTTTCAGGCGAGTGGTGAGCGCGCTCAGATCCTTCTCGCCGGGCGTCAGCGCGTCGTTGAAGACCTCGGTGACGCCGCCGGCGTTCAGCGTTGCCTTGAAGGCGTCGGCGAGGCCCTTGCCGTAAGCGCCCTTGTCGTTGAGGATGCCGATGCGCTTGTCCTTGAACTGCTTCAGCACATAGGCTGCGGCCACTTCGGCCTGCTGGTCGTCGCGGCCGCAGGTGCGCAGGACCGTGGCAAGGCCACGCTTCGTCAGATCAGGGGTCGTTGCCGTCGGCGTCACCATCAGAATGCCGTTTTCGGCGAGAACATCGGATGCCGGCATGGCAACGCCGGAGGTGACCGGACCGACGACAAAGCGGATGCCCTCCGCGATGATCTGGTTTGCGGCCGAAACGCCCTGCTTCGGTTCGCCAGCGTCGTCGGCGAGCTTCAGCACCACCTGTTCGCCAAGAATGCCGCCATTCTTGTTGATCTCAGCGACCGCGACCTCAGCGCCGTTCTTTACCTGATCGCCGTAGGCCGCGACCGGTCCGGTCAGGGGAGCGATCAGGCCGATCACGATCTCGGCATGGGCGAGCGGCGCAAAAGCCAGCGTGGCGGCAAGGGTGGCGCCCGTCAGTGTCTTGAAATTCATCGTGTTTCTCCTTGGATGCGTTGCTTCCCCGCATGCCGGCACAATCGCCATTCTTCGACGCAGGCCTGGTGCCTCCGTCAAGTAAGTCGAGCCCATTGGGTTTCCGTCTCTGGCGGACGGGTAGACTCCAATGATCTAGCGTTTAGGAGCCACTGGACAATTCCGCAAGGTGGATTTTTGAGCAATGTGCGCAGAATTTATACAGTAGTCGCGCAGAAACGGGCCGGAACGTTAGTTCCGGCCCGTGCTTAGTGTAAGAAATGACTAAATATTGTTCAGTCAGATGTTGGACTGCAATACCTTGCGGATGCCGTCGATCAACTCGTCGATCTGCGCCTTCGTGATGATCAGTGGCGGCGAAAGCGCGATGATATCGCCGGTGGTGCGGATGAGATAGCCGCTCTCATAGGCCTTCAGGAAAGCTGAGAAGGCACGCTTGGTCGGCTCGCCGGCAATCGGTGCAAGCTCGATGGCGCCGATCAGGCCGATATTGCGGATGTCGATGACGTTGGGGCAGTCCCTCAGCGAATGCAGCGCGTCGGCCCAGTAGGGAGCGAGCTCGGCTCCGCGTGTCAAAAGACCCTCGTCGCGGTAGGTGTCGAGCGTGCCGAGAGCGGCGGCACAGGCAATCGGATTGCCGGAATAGGTGTAGCCGTGGAAGAACTCGATCATGTGCTCCGGGCCGCTCATGAAGGCGTCGTGGATTTCCGAGGTGACGAAGACGGCACCCATCGGAATGACGCCGTTGGTCAGGCCCTTGGCGGTAACGATCATGTCCGGCTTCACGTCGAAATACTGGGCTGCGAACGGCGTGCCCAAGCGGCCATAGCCGGTGATGACCTCATCGAAGATCAAGAGGATGCCGTGCTTGGTGCAGATGTCGCGCAGCTTCTGCAGGTAGCCCTTGGGCGGGATGAGCACGCCGGTCGAGCCCGCGACCGGCTCGACGATGACCGCGGCAATGGTCGATGCGTCATGCAGCGTGACGATACGTTCCAGTTCCGTGGCAAGATCGGCGCCGTGTTGCGGCTCGCCCTTGGTGAAGGCGTTCTTTTCAGGAAGGTGGGTGTGCGGCAGGTGATCGACACCGGTCAGCAGCGTACCGAACATCTTGCGGTTGGCAACAATGCCGCCGACGGAAATGCCGCCGAAGTTGACGCCGTGATAGCCGCGTTCACGGCCGATCAGGCGGGTGCGCGAGCCATTACCCTTTACCTTGTGATAGGCGAGCGCCACCTTCAGCGCGGTTTCCACCGATTCCGAGCCGGAGTTGGTGTAAAGGACGTGTTCCATGCCGTCTGGCGCAATGTCGATCAGGCGGTTGGCCAGCTCGAAGGCCTTGGGATGGCCAAGCTGGAAAGCCGGCGCGTAGTCGAGTTCACCCGCCTGTTGCTGAATGGCTTCGGTGATCAGCGGCCGACAGTGACCGGCGTTGACGCACCACAGGCCCGCCGTGCCGTCCAGCACCTGCCGGCCGTCATGGGTCGTGTAGTGCATGTCCTTCGCCTTGACGAACATGCGCGGTTCTTTCTTGTACTGCCGGTTGGCCGTGAACGGCATCCAGAAGGCGCGCAGATCGTTGGGCGTGGCGTTAAGGCGGTTCGACATCGTGTACTCCGTGGCGTTTTTTCGGCGGCTAAATCCAGGTGGATGAAGCGGAATCTTTACCTGATGGTCAAACTATCAGGGCGCCTTTCAGCGTCAAGCCTTGGTCCGATACGGCCAGACGCGTTTCATGGCTGCAAGGAGGCCACGGGTTCTTCGTTCGCAGACCGCCGAGGCAAGACTTGTTGCGCTGCATTTTCTGAAGTTTAACCTGTTTGCCGGAGAGTGACGCCGCGTTCCCGAAACCTGGGCTCAGGATGGAAATCTTGCCAAAACTTCCGGCCGGTCTGGCGCTTGCGCTTGTCGTCGCCCTTACGGCGCCGGGCTATGCAGCCGACATGATTGCCGACGGCACTTTTGAAAAGGGTAAGGACGGCTTCTGGGCAGCCGGCGGCGTCGCGCTTTCGCGCGAGCGCGGAAAATTATGTGCCGATATCGAAGCCGGGGGGGAGCCATGGGACCGCTTGCTCGGCGTCAACGACCTGCAATTTGCCGTCGGCACGTCCTATCGCCTGAAGATGACGACCGAGGCCAACGAGGAGCGGATTTTCCCCGTGCTGATCCAGCGCAGTGCCGAGCCGTGGACGGCACAGGCAACGTTCAACGTCGGAACCCAGGCCGGGCAAGAGGGGTTTTCAACGGTTTTCGGGGCGACCGAAGCTGAACCTGCGCAGATCATTTTCCATCTCGGCGGCGCCGAAAGGCCCTGGCAGCTTTGCCTCGATGACGTGGTGATCAGCCAAGCCACGCGCGAAGAGACTGTGGCGGTAAAAAAGGTGGCACGCGGCCTGCCAGCCCTCGTCAACCAGGCCGGTTATTTCCTCGATGGGCCGAAGCGGGCGACAATTCTGTCAGAGGCCGCCAAACCGCTGGCATTCAAGCTTGAGGACGCGCAGGGGATGGTGGTTGGCGAGGGCATGACTTCGCCAGCCGGTTTCGATGAAACGGTTGGAGCCGATACGCAGATCGTCGATTTTTCCACCTTCGCGACAGCCGGCGAGGGCTACCGCGTGGTTGTCGGCGGAAGGCAGAGCCATCCCTTTTCGGTCGGCCATGACGTCTACGGCAAATTGCGCGTCGATGCGCTCTCCTGGTTCTATCCGCAGCGCAGCGGCATCGAGATCAAGGGCGATATTGCCGGAGAGGCCTATGCCCGGCCGGCAGGTCATGATCAGGCAAGTCCCAATGAGGGCGACAGACGGGTGACGTGCCTGACCGGGAAGGTGGCCGCGGAACTCTACGGCAATGACTGGACCTGCGACTATAAGCTCGACGTCTCCGGTGGCTGGTACGACGCCGGCGACCAGGGCAAATACGTGGTCAACGGCGGTATTGCGGCGGCGCAGCTTCTCGGCACATTTGAACGCGGTTTGATCTACGGAAAGGGGGCTTCGCCGGTGATCAGCGACAGCCTGTCGCGCATTCCGGAAAACGGAAACGGCATCCCCGATATTCTCGACGAGGCTCGCTGGGAACTCGAATTCCTGATGAAGATGACGGTACCGGACGGCCAGCCCTTGGCCGGCATGGCGCATCACAAGGTGCACGACACGAAATGGACCGGCGTGCCAATGCTGCCGCATCTGGATCCGGAAGAGCGGGCCTTGCATCGCCCTTCGACTGCCGCAACGCTTAACCTTGCGGCGGCGGCAGCGCAGGGCGCCCGGCTGTTTGCGCCCTACGACGCGGCGTTCGCTGAAAAGCTGCTGGCTGCCGCAAAAAAGGCGCGGCTCGCCGCCGCCGCCAATCCGGTGCTCCATGCGCCGAGGTCGGATGGCCTGCAGGGCGGCGGCGATTACGACGACACGGATATTGCAGACGAAACCTATTGGGCCGCAGCGGAACTCTACCTGACTACCGGCGAAGCCGAGTATCTTTCAGACCTGAAGACCTCGGTCTATTGGGCTGGGCCGGTCTTTCCGGCCACCGGCGCGTTCAACTGGCGCAGCGTGGCCGGCCTTGGCCGTCTCGATCTGGCGCTCTATGGCGACATCCTGCCGGAGAGGGACAGGACGATGATCCGCGGTTCCGTCGTCGCGGCTGCGAAAAGCTTCCTCGGCCTGCAGAAGACGGAGCCCTTCGGGCACATCTATCGGCCCGCCAACAACCGGTATGACTGGGGATCCAACCAGCTCATCCTGCAAAACATGATCGTCGTCTCGGCGGGGTATGACCTGACAGGCGAAAAGCGGTTCCTCGATGGCGTGCGCGAGAGCATGGATTACATCTTCGGGCGCAATGCGATGAACACGTCCTATGTCACCGGCTATGGCAGCGTCTTTGCGAAGAACCAGCATAGCCGTTGGTATGCCCATCAGGTGGATGACACACTGCCCAACCCGCCAGTCGGGACACTGGCCGGCGGACCGAATTCGACGCTGGTCGATGACGTCTCGAAGGCCAGGCTCAAGGGCTGCGCGCCGCAGACTTGCTTTGTCGATGACATCATGGCCTGGGGGGCCAACGAAATGGCTATCAATTGGAATGCGCCGCTGGTCTATATCGCCTCTTTCCTGGCGGATGCGCGATGAGTGGACAGACAGGCATCGCCTTCATCGGCACCGGTTTCGTCGCCGATTACTACATGACAACGCTGGCAAATCATCCGCAATTGCGGCTGGACGGCGTTTGGGACATCGACGCTGCCCGGCTGCAGCAGTTCCGCAGCTATTGGAACGTCCGCGCCTATGCGTCCGAAGCGGAGCTACTGGCGGACCCTGCCATTGCCATCATCGTCAACCTGACGCCGCCAGAGAGCCATCATGCCGTCAACAGGGCGGCGCTGCTCGCGGGCAAGCATGTCTATTGCGAGAAGCCGTTGGCGATGACGGTGGAAGATGCGCGGGACCTGGTCCAGCTGGCAAATGAAAAGGGATTGGTGCTCGCCGGCGCGCCCGCCAACGCGCTGAGCGATGCGCGGGCCCATTGCGCAGAAATCCTCAGCTCCGGTATCATCGGCACGCCGCGCCTCGCTTACGCGGAAATGGAGGACGGTCCGGTTTTCCTGGACAAGTGGCAGGAATGGCGTAGTCGGTCCGGTGCGAAATGGCCCGCGGTTCACGAATTCGAAATCGGCTGCACCCTGGAACATGCGGGCTATGCGACAAGCTGGCTCGTATCGCTGTTCGGACCAGTGGCCAAAGTCGCAGCGTTTTCCGCGCTCACCTTTCCCCACAAGGGGCCGGGTACTGGAAATCTTGCGCTGGGGCCGGATTTTTCCGTCGGCTGCCTGACATTCCGCTCCGGGCTCGTCGCCCGTCTCACCAGCGGACTTGCCATGCCGCGCGATCGCTCGCTGACGATCGTTGGCGACAAGGGCACAATCGCTGTGCGCGATCTATGGGATAACCGCTCGCCCATCCATGTCGAGCTCGCGGGCGCTCGACGGCCGCTGCTTCATCGCCTGATCGATCGCCTGGAGTGGCAGTTTCAGCGGAAGTTTGCGTTTCGCCTGATTGCCGGCAAACCGATCGCTTATCCGCGTGCATCGCAGAAGAATGCTTTGCCGGCCTATCCCTCGCAGATCGATTTCATGCGCGGGATCGCCGTGCAGGCCGACGCGATCCGGCAAGGCGCCAAGCCATTCTTTTCCGGAGAGACCGCGCTTCACCTGACGGATATCGTTCTGGCGCTGAATGCCGGCAAGCGGGATCACACCCCGAGCGGCTACGATGCCGGCTGAGCCAACACGGTTTCGATGATTTCCAGTGCCGCGATGCTTGCGCCCAGCGGCATTGAGGGATGCTCGTATTTTCCCTCGAGGATGGCCTTGCTTGCCGCTTCGACTTCGAATTGCAGTCCCTTGCCGGGGACATCATGATCGTGGACCGTCAGGCCAGGCAGGGGCAGCCTGTGGGCCACCTTGCCGGCGAAGCGGGACAGGCGGCTCGAGCCGGGCGGGATCGCCAGATGACGGGCAACCGAATTTCTCGTGACGATGATGCGGGTTGCCCGCAGGAATGGCGCGTCGATCACCAGGCTTCCTTCGTCACCGTCAATGATGAAGCGATTGCTGCCATTGCGATCGAACGCGCAGGCGAGGGAGGCATTGAAACCTTGATAGTTCAGTTGGATCTCGGCTGACATGTCGACACCCGTGGGTGCGGCGCGCCATCGCCCGCTCACCGCCTGCGGAAAACCGAACAAGGCCAGTGTCAGCCCGACGGGATAGACGCCAAGGTCAAAAAGCGAACCGCCGCCGAGCGCTTTCGAGAAGAAGCGACTGTCCGGGTCAGGAGTTCTCAGATAGGCGAGTTCCGCGCGTATGCCGGTGACGGAACCGATCGCGTTGTCGGCGATAAGGCTGCGCAGCCGGTCGATCGCCGGCAGGAACACGGGCCAGAGAGCCTCCATGGCGAATGTCTTCATTTCTCCGGCCAGTTCGGCCAGACGCCTTGCCTCTGCCGATGCCATCACCAGCGGCTTTTCGACAAGGACTGGCTTTTTGGCGCGCAACAGTGATTGCGCCTGTTCGAAATGGGCGGTGTTCGGCGTTGCCAGATAGACGGCGTCTATTTGCGCGTCAGTTGCCAAGGCTTCGATACTGGGGAGAACTCGCAGCCCGCCAACGCGCTGCGAGAACGCGGCGGCTGCTTCGGCCGTCCGCGAGCACACGGCAACAAGCTCGGCATTCCCGACCAAGCGGATATCTTGGGCAAAGCTGGAGGCAATGGTACCGGTCCCGAGCACCGCCCACCTGACCGTGGGCCGCGACAGCCGGTTTTGAGAGGTTGTGTTCATGACGCCGATCCTGCACGGCAAGTCTCAAAGTCGCGTAAACATCGGCACATCGGGCTCTCGCCGGCGACGGCCTGAGTCGTGCAACCTTTTCGAGCGTGCGAGAGACTGCTTGGGCAGAGGAGAGCCCGGGAGGACGCGAACGGTCGCCACTCTGGCTGACAATTACCGCTGCGTGTGAGGCGCCGCTACAGGAGGGCACCGCAGGTCAAATCGTGCCTGCTGCAGAGCGTGTGGATGGGGAGCAGAGCCCAGGAGAAGAACTAGGCTTGGCGGACGTGGCTGGTGAGGGGACCGGCGAGCGGCCGGCCCCCATTCGTGTCAGGCGGTACGGCGCTGCGCGACCTTTTCGGCCGGGGCGGCTTCTTCGCCATAGATTTCCGTCAATGTTTTCAACACTTTCAGGACAGCGTCCGATGAGCTTGAATAGTAGATAGTCTGCGCATCCCGCCGAGTAGTGACGAGATTTTGGGCACGCAATTTGGATAGATGTTGCGACAGGGCAGATTGGCTGAGGCCGACCTGGTTTGCCAACGCGCCGACTGCCATTTCCTGGTCCACCAGTGAACGCAGAATTAGCAGACGCTTCGGGTTTGCCATGGCCGACAGAAACTCCGCAGCTATTTCAGCCTTGCCGTGTTTCTGAGGAGAGATCGTTTGCATTCCGTACTCCGTGCGAGGTTCACATCACGCTTGGTCATGATTGTGAATAAGCGATAATTAGACGTGATGAATAAAAGCACAACCTCCTACTGTAAGAATTCGGGGTAGGTAGAGTAAATTTAACCGTAAAGTTTCACCAGCATCATGCGCAGTTCAGCCGCGGATTGCAATGGCGCATCGTATTCCAGTCTCTTTAATTGATCGCCAGAGGCGAGATCGACCCCGGCCGCATCCAGACCGCAGATTCGCCAGTCCGTTCCTTCTGCCTTGCAATAGACCCGTGCATAACGGCTTGCCGCGTCGGAATGGTCGTTGTTCATGTGCTCGATCGCACGCTCTTCCGCCGCTGCCAAATCGTCGATTGCCGGCGAGCGAATGAGCAGGTCTTCGCCATCAAGCGCATAGGCTCGGCCAAAGCCGCCATTGAGGCTGGCCTTCAGCGGCCGCAGCCTGAAAAAGGCAAAATCCGGAAAGTCGATATAGAGCTCCGATTTCGGATGCCGGCGGACGAAACGCGCGCGAATACGGGCATGGCCGTCGCCATTGCTGTCGACTTTCTCTGCTTCGCACTGAACAGTCAGACGCGGGTGCGCGAGGGGGTCGCCCTTGCCGATCTCTCCGGCAAGCAGCGAGCAGCGACGATCAGCGGATAGCGCCTGGGTATGAGTCGACAGGGCAGAAACCAGAATGACCGGCGTTCCGTCCGTATCGATGCCGAGAAGCACACGGCTGACGAAGGGAAAACCGTTGCTTTCCGGCTCGATGACGGCGAGAGCAGCACTCCGAGCGGAGCGCAGCAGGATGCGGGCAAGCTTGCGTGCTTCGTCGTCGGTTTCGCGCAGCACGGAAGGTCTTTCGGCCATCGGATTGCCTCATGTCGGGAATGCGAGACGCCCGGAAACCGTTGTCTCCGGGCGTCCTTTATACTGGCATTCGCGCTGTTCCGGTCAACTTCTGTTGCGGTGCCGGGTCAAACCTTCCACGACGTTCTGGGCATTGATGGTGCCGACGACGGTGCCGTTGTCGACGACGCCGATGCTGCCCGGCTGACGCGACATCGCGTCGAGGATGTCGATCAGCGGCGTTGTCGGCTTGGCGGTCGCCGTCACGCCAACTGCGCCGTCAGCGCGGTTGACGCCCTGTTGCATCACGTCCATCGCCGTCAGCATTGTGATCGGGTTCATGTGCTGGACGAAGTCGGCGACGTACTGGTTGGCCGGGCTCTTGACGATTTCCTGCGGCGTGCCGCACTGGATGATGCGGCCGCCCTCCATAATGGCGATGCGGTTACCAATCCGGAAGGCTTCGTCGAGATCGTGGCTGACGAAGAGGATGGTCTTCTTCAACCGGCGCTGGAACTCCAGGAGTTCATCCTGCAGGCGGGTGCGGATCAGCGGATCGAGCGCCGAGAACGGTTCGTCCATCAGCAGGATGGGCGCGCCGGTGGCAAATGCGCGGGCAAGGCCGACGCGCTGCTGCATGCCGCCGGACAGTTCCTTGACCTGCCGACCGGCCCACTTCGTCAGGTTGACCAGCTCCAGCTGTTCACCAACACGCTTCTTGCGCTCGTTATCCGGTACGCCGGCCAATTCCAGCCCGAAGCCGACATTGTCCTCCACGGTGCGCCATGGCAGCAAAGCGAACTGCTGGAACACCATCGAGACGTCGTGCATGCGGAAGTCACGCAGCGCTTTGGCGCTGGTCTTGTAGGGGTTGATCGTTCCGTGCCCGGTCTTCACCTGCACTTCGCCGCGCACCACCGGCGCAAGACCGTTGACGGCGCGCAAAAGCGTCGACTTGCCCGATCCGGACAGCCCCATCAGCACCAGAATTTCGCCTTCTGTGATCGTCAGCGAGGCGTTGGCAACACCGAGCACCAGGCCGGTCGCGGCGCCGATCTCGTCGCGGGTCTTGCCCTGATCGACCATGGCGATGGCCGCTTCCGGCTTGTTGCCGAAGACGATGTCGACATTCTTGAAAACGACGGCTTCGGTCATGCGCCTTCTCCTTCATCGGACGAGCGGAACAGGCGGTCGAGAACAATGGCGAGAATAACGATGCAAAGGCCTGCTTCAAAGCCCTTGGCGACATTGACGGTATTCAGGGCGCGCAGCACCGGTACGCCGAGGCCGTTGGCGCCAACCAGAGCCGCAATAACCACCATCGAGAGAGACAGCATGATCGTCTGGGTCAGCCCGGCCATGATCTGCGGCATGGCGAACGGGATTTCGATCTTGCGCAGCACCTGCGACGGCGTTGCGCCGAAGGAGACGGCTGCTTCCACCAGCGATGGCGGCGTCGAGATAATGCCGAGGCGGGTCAGGCGGATGGGGGCGGGAATGGCGAAAATCACCGTTGCGATCAGGCCCGGTACCATGCCGAGACCAAAGAGGATCAGCGCCGGGATGAGATAGACGAAGGTGGGGATGGTCTGCATCAGGTCGAGGATCGGGCGCAGAAAGGCATAGAACACCGGTCTGCGCGCTGCCAAGATGCCGAGCGGAATGCCGACGGCCATGCTGACGAAGCTGGCGGCGAGCACGAGTGCCAGCGTCTCAGTGGTTTCTTTCCAATACCCCTGATTGATGATCAACAGCAGTCCGAGGCAGGTAAACAGCGTAATGCCGATCGAGCGGCGCAGCCACCAGGATAGCGCCGTGACGATCGCGACGACGATCAGCGCATGCGGTGTCTGCAGAACGAACAGCAGAACGGCCACCACGCCGGACAGGAAATTTGCGAGCTGATCGAAGAACAACTCGAAATTGGTTGTGAGCCAATCGACGAAGGCCTTCGCCCCTGTCCCGATTGGAACACGATATTCGGTCAAAAAATCCACGGAAAACATCCCACGTCGGAAGAACGAAACGAAAAGCGGTTCAAAAAAGGCGGGGACATCTCCCCGCCTCATCTCCGCCGGTCAGAGACCGAGGGCTGCTTTCACCGCCGGCAATCCTTCGGCGCCGTCCTTGGTCGTGACGCCGGCAAGCCACGGTTCGATGGCGGCCGGATTGGCCTTGATCCATTCCTTTGCGGCTGCGTCGGGCTCCATGCCGTCGTTCAGGATCTTGCCCATGATCTCGTTTTCCATCGGAAGCGAGAACTTGAGATTGGTGATCAGCTTGCCAACATTCGGGCACTCTGTGGTGTAGCCTGCACGCACGTTGGTGAACACGGTTGCGCCGCCGAAGTTCGGGCCAAAGATATCGTCGCCACCCGAAAGGTAGGTGAGCTTGAAATTGGCATTCATCGGATGCGGTTCCCAACCGAGGAAGACGACCGGCTCGCCATCCTTTTCCGCACGGGCGACCTGCGCGAGCATGCCCTGTTCAGAGGATTCGACCACCTCGAAGCCCTTCAGGCCGAAAGTGTCCTTGTCGACCATGTCGATGATCAGGCGGTTGCCGTCATTGCCCGGCTCGATACCGTAGATCTTGCCGTCGAGCTCATCCTTGTGAGCTGCGATATCCTTGAAATCCTTGATGCCGATTTCGGCGCCCTTGGCATTGGTCGCCAGCGTGTACTTGGCGCCCTCGAGATTCGGGCCGAAGGATTCGACCGATTTGTCGTCGAGGAACGGACGCACGTCGTTTTCCTGGGTCGGCATCCAGTTGCCGAGGAAGACGTCGATGTCCTTGTTCTTCAGCGACTGATAGGTAACCGGAACGGACAGAACCTTGATGTCCGTCTCGTAACCGAGACCCTTCAGGACGGCGCTGACGGTTGCGGTCGTCGCCGTAATGTCGGTCCAGCCGACATCGGCGAAGCGGACGGTGCCACAGCTTTCAGGCTCGGCGGCATGAGCCGACGTCATCGCAGCCAGCGAAACGGCTGCAGTCATCATGAATTTCAATGCAAGTCTGGTCATCATGGTCATTCCCCTGCCTCTTATGGTTGTACCCAATCACCAAATGTTCGCCGATACAAGCGCCCTTGGTGTTGTCCTTGAGTTTATTGGGACATTCGCCAGACAGCCCGCGTAAAACGACGTAAGATGTCGCATTGTTCACGTTCTGCCGGGAAGTGTCGATTTTCTGTGGTTTCTGCGCTCGCGCTCTAGCCTTCCTCGCCCGGTCTGTTCATGAACGAGCGACAGCATACAGAAGAGGACGCCATGGCAAAACTGTATTTCAGCTACGCCACGATGAACGCTGGAAAATCGACCCTGCTGCTGCAGGCTTCCTATAATTATCGCGAACGCGGCATGCGCACGGTCATCCTGATCGCAGCCTTTGACGACCGGGCAGGCACGGGGCGGGTGTCCTCCCGCATCGGGCTGAGCGATGAGGGCATCCCCTTCACCCATGAAGACGATCTCTATGCCTTGATTGAACGCCTGCATGCGCAGGAAACGGTTGCCTGCGTTTTCGTCGACGAGGCGCAGTTTCTAGGTGAGGATCAGGTCTGGCAACTGGCGCGCGTTGCCGATCGCATCGGCATTCCGGTGATGGCCTATGGGCTGCGCACGGACTTCCAGGGAAAGCTCTTTCCCGGCTCGATGGCGCTGCTCGCCATTGCCGACGAGTTGCGGGAAATCCGCACAATCTGCCATTGCGGCCGCAAGGCGACCATGGTCGTTCGGCTGGACGCCGATGGCAATGTTGTCCGCGAAGGAGCCCAGGTCGATGTCGGGGGCAACGAGAAATACGTCGTCTTTTGCCGGCGCCATTGGGAAGACGTCATGAAGGCAGACTGACGGGCTATCGCGCGACAGCCGCACCGTGTCATGGTGGCGGCGTTCCGTTCGCTTTCCGGAGAAACCCCGATGCCGCTGCGTCGTTTTTTTATCAGTGCCTGTCTTTGTCTTTGGCCGTGCCTCGCCCATGCCGGTGGCGATGCGGAAGCGGGCGCGCAGGTCTTCAGGAAATGCGGGGCCTGCCATACCGCGTCCGAACCGGTCAACCGGGTCGGGCCGAGCCTGTTGGGCGTCATAGGCCGCCCGGTTGCGACCTTTGCCGGTTACAGCTATTCCGGTGCCATGAAAGCCTTCGGCGAAGGCGGCAAGGTCTGGGATGAGAACCTGCTTGCCGAATATCTTCTCAGCCCGAAAGCCATGGTCACGGGTACGAAAATGTCCTTTCCCGGATTGAAAAAGCCTCAGGACATCGAAAACCTCATTGCTTATTTGAAGGCCACAGCTACGAAATGACGCGAAAGCGGCAGGCGAGTTGCCGACAAGAGGATGCACATCGAAAAACGGCCGCTTGGCACTTGTGCTTCAGATCGCTGCTCCCATTATATAAACGGATGTCACGACTGAATAATTGACCTGCGCGGCGCGTCTTGCACCGGAGCGAGAGGGGAAAACGATGGCGACACTTCAGAATTTTGAGAGCGAGATCGAGAAAACGCGGGGCATCGTCGAACAGATGCGCAGCAAGATGAACCAGTCCGCCGTGGTGCTCGACCAGTTCGCGAAGGCCGACACCAAGTTGGGTGACGCGAATTTCGATATCGAGAATGCCCGTATCCAGGACGTCATCAACCAGCAGAAGGTGATGGAGGGCAACATCGCCGACCTCATCATCGGCCTGGAAGATGCGACCAATGTTTTCGGGGCAGAATTCGAGAGCATGAAGAGCTACACGGGTTACGAGAAGTTCATCAGCATCTTCTCCAAGCAGAGCGCACAGCGCATGCGCACCGATCGCGTGCGCAACATGTCGCTTGCCGCCAATCTGCAGGAACTGCTCTCCAAATCCGACACCATCGTCGGAATTCTGAAGGAACAGAAGAACGTTCTCGAAGCCCGCTACAAGACCTCCGAAGCCAGTCTCGTGCAGGTGATCGAGCGTCGCAAAGGCACGATGACGAACCTTCAGGCGACCCAGAAGCGGATCGAGGAACTGAACCCGCTGTTGATGGACATCGAAAACAAGATCGCCGCCTCGACCGATCAGATGACCCGCACCCAACTCGAAGGCGAGCGCTCGGTTCTGGCCACCGAATACAACGAGAAGCAGGCCAAGGAGCAGGAACTGCTTGCCGAAAGCCAGACGCTCGAGCGCTACACCTCGATGTTCCAGACCTTCGTCGATTCGCTCAACAACCAGATCGCCGCACAGAACACGCTGATCAACAAGCTGACGATCGATACCGAACAGCGCATCGTGCTCTACAAGGCGCTGGAGGATTCGTTGAAGACGGCCGCGCAGCAGGATGTCGCCCATAAGATCAACACGCTTGGCAGCCAGGTCGATACCGCGGCCGAGGAAACCATGGCGGGCATCGGTTCGGCGGCCCAACGCCACATCGGCGATCTCCTGGAAATGCACGAGAAGAACATGCTCTCGACCCAGGACATCCAGCGCCGCAAGAAGCTCGCCGACGACGCGTTTGCGCGGCGGTTCCAGGCGGTGATGGAAAAGCACAATTCGGCCAATTACGTGAAGCAGTAGGCGGCGCCATGCTCGCTGAAAATCAACCCACAGAGCCCCTCACGCTAGCCCTCTCCCCGCAGGCGGGGAGAGGGGACTATCGAGGTCGCCGCTTGTCCCTTCACCCCGTTTACGGGGAGAAGGTGCCCGGCAGGGCGGATGAGGGGCGGTTCCACATGCGAACAATTCGGTTACAGGCCAAACCATCATGAACGCCGCGACCCAAGGTCCTGTCGGCCAGTATTTCGCCTCGATCCGGTCGGCGCTCGGCGGTCTTGAAATCTTTCTCGGTGACCGCAACTCGCCGCTCTACCGCAATTCGGTGGTCGGCGAAGTGGTGGTGCCTTATCTTGCGCGGCTGAAGGCGTCCTTCTCCTGCTGGGAGAACCGGATCGGGTTCATCGAGCAGTTCCGTATTTCCCGTGCCGAAAGCGGCTTTCCGGTGTTCCAGAACGTGCTGGAGCTGGAAAATGACCGGCAGTCGGCGGAAAAGCGGCTCTCGGGCATTCCGCAAGCCGACGCGTTGCGCCAGGAAATGGCCGACTTCATCCTGCGCCACAAGGCGTTTCCTGCCGAGCTGCAGTCGCGCATGGCCGAACGGCTTTATCTCGAGCAGATCGGCAAGGGCGACATCTTCTCGCCGTTCATCATGCCCGAGACGATCCGGGTCGCCGTCAACCCAAAGACGATGCGGCCCTACTATGTCGTCTGCTGGGGTGTCTTTGACGGATCGAGCACCCTGCCGATGGTCTACATGGCGACAGTTGAGGATTCGTCGGAAAAGATCGTCGCGATGCTGGTGACCGACGACGGCAAGCTCAATCCGGAGGTGGATATTCCCCTGCCGATCGGCGGTCTTCTCAATCCGGAACTGGCCAGTCGTTTCGATGATTTCGCGTTGAAGAACAGCGCCTATTCGCTGACACCGGTGACGATCGCCACCAATCTTGACAAGGATTTCCCCGAACTTCATCCGAAGCAGCTGCGCCGCATCGTTCTCGGGCCGTTCTATTCGGCGGGTATCACCGAGAACAATGCCAAGATCAATCAGATACTCTCCAAGGTCCGCAAGCAGGAAAACGCCTGGCTGCTGACCTGGACGGTGCAGGAGGTCTTTTCCAAGGCCGAGCGTCCGGCCCAGCGCGGCTTCTGGTCGTCGACGCCGGCTGCGGAAGAATTCCATATCGATACCGATAATCTCGAAGCGACGCGCATGGGGGTCAGTTCCTATGAGAAACATGCACTGGTGCCGCACGACGCCTATCAGGCGCTCTATGCCGCCGGCGATGCAGCACAGATCTTCGGCGACTACAAGGTGCATGTGATTTCCGGAAACCAGGTCATCAGCGAGGTGTGAGACAATGTCACTGAACGCGGGCTTGACGACACTGCATGAGGACGACATCGACCGGCATCAGGCGGTCGCCCAGGGCCTGGTGACCAAGGTCATCATACTGGAAGCCGACGATCCGGCCTCGAAGACAGCACTTGCGGGAACCGGGCGCCGCTTCGTCTCCACCGTCTCGACCGGCGGCCAGCGCCGTACCCGCGAAGTGGAGCTGGCAAAGACGATCCAGGCGGTTCGCACAGGTGACCCGCTGATGTCTCCCGCCCAGCACGCTCTGCTCTATCGCTCGCGGCGCGGCCTGCAGGTGGCGCTTGCAGTTGCCGATGTCTTTGCCCGCCAGACCAATCTTGAAAGCCTGCAGTCACGCAACGCCGCGGCACCTCTCGCTGGCGACGATGCCGCCCAGTTCAAGGCGCTGTTGTCGGCATCGGCCTATGTCGCCGCGTTCACCTTCGCCGCCTATCTCGGCTCGACCTTGGCCGGGGAAGGGGAACCGGTGGAGGACGGCGCCGAGCCTGATTTCCTGTTCGATACGCCGCAGGATGCCTTGAAGAGTCTGGTTTCGGCTCTCGATAGGACGATCGCCGGAGCGCCGGACGATGCGGCACTGACGAGCCGGGCCCGGGCGTTTGCCAGGGTGGCGATAGAGGGACTGATCGGCCGCAAGGCGCGGTTCATCGGGCTTTCAAACTTCGAAAACGTTCATATCCGGCTCGATCAGGACGATTTCACCCTGAACGGCTTCGACGTCGCGCCAGGCGCCAAGCGCAAGCCGCTGGTGATGACCTTCAAGAAGCCGGAAGAGATCATCGGCAACCACATCGCCAAGTATCAGGCGCTGAAGCTTGCCAAGATGCTGATGGCCTATGATTTCGACCGGCAGATGAACCCCTTCGTCGAGCTCGGCGGCTTCCTCTTCACCTTCATCGGCGACGGCATGCCCGGCACGGGCAAGACGATCCTGATCCAGATGCTTGCCGGCATGCTCAGCGACTACTGCGAGATCGCCGGCTACGCATTTCACTATGAGAATTTCGGCGTCGACCAGATCTCCTCCTATCAGGGCAAGTCCGGACAGAACTGCAAGGAATTCGTCAACAACGTCATCAATCCGCGCGCCATCGGCTTCGGCACCGTGGACGACGTCGATCAGGTCGCGGCAAAGCGCTCTGACGATCGCGCCTCGGCCGGCCAGCACGAGGTGACAGCGGTGCTGATGGAGAGTTTCGCCGGCGCCTCGACGGTGATCCGCGGCAATTGCACATTCGGCATGTTTTCCAACTATCCGGAAAACGTCGACGACGCGCTGCGCCAGCGCGCCGGCGCCCGCTGGCTGGTCGACGGGCCGCAATCGGAAGGCGACTACATCGACATTTTTGCGCTTTTGGTCGGCAAGAACCATCAGATACCGCTCGGAGAGCACCAGCTCTTTGCCGGGCAGGAAATCAAGAAGGCTGTTTCGCAATCCTACGAGGCCCATTCCCGGCCGAAGGAGGAGGGCCTGCTTGCCGTCTGGGAACGGTTCGAGAAGGAAGAGGGAAAGATCGAGACGCTCGCGGATGTCGGTGCCTATCTGCACATGATCAAGGAGGCGGAACCGCGCTTCACCGGCCGGGCGATCAAGAACATTACCGATGCGATCAAAATGCGGGCGATGGATGTGGAATTGCCCGACGACTGGTTCGTCGCGCCGCATGTTTTCATGCACAAGTCCTACGACGAGAAAAAAGCGATGATCGAGGAACTGCGCGGACCGATCACGCTTCCCATGGTCATCCAGGAGATCAACCGCTACGCTGACAGCGAATTCCGTTACACCGACAAATCCGACGATGCAGCCGTCGCCGACATCATCCGCCGTGAACGCCAGAGGGAAAAGGCGATCGCGCAAATCGAGGCAATGCGGAAGGACGGGCGGTGGTGAGGAAGCACCAACCGGTTCTCTGTCCCGTGGTAATTAGAGAGTGGGCGTGCTATATGGTATACACGTATCCCATTGCGAGCAGCGGTTATGACTAGGCAAACGGCAATCCGTCTACCCGACGAGACATATGAAAGGCTGCAGGCTCTTGCAGCGCGTACGGGGCGAACAGCGACGTTTTATATCCGGCAGGCGATCGAGGAACATTTGGACGATCTGGAAGACATCTATCTTGCCGAGCGGGCGCTCGAACGACTGGAACGTGGTGAAAGCACGACGCGCCCGCTGAAAGAGGTCATGGTAGAACTTGGCCTGGACGATTGATATCACCAGCGACGCCGAAAAGAGTCTGCGAAAGATCGGTGCTGCTGATGTACGGGGCATTCGAGATTTTCTTTTTGGCCGTGTGGCGCTGCTCGACCATCCGCGCCAGCTTGGCCAAGCATTGCAGGGGGCAAGGCTCGGGGATCTTTGGAGATATCGTGTCGGAGATTTCCGAATTCTTTGTCGAATTCGGGACGAACATCTGGTCATCCTTGTTGTCGAAATCGGGCGTCGTCGTGAAATTTATAGATGATCAGCCCACGGTCTACACCGCATGAAACGCCTCCTCAAAGCCGAACTCATCTATGGGCGTCTGCTCGAAATTTCCGAGCCGCATCTGATTGCGCGTTACAACAAGGCCCTGCAGGGCTTTGGCCTGCGCCCCACGGCACTTTCCTCGTTCCGAATCGACATGACCGGCTTTTCGCCGGAGATCGCCGATGAACTCGGCGATCGCGACTATCTCGATCCGAACCGGGTCAACCGCCGCTTCATCATCATGACGCCGGCGCAGGAGGAGCTTCCGGTCGTCCATACGAGCTTTTCCAACACGGCGGCGCTGATGCACGAGTTTTTCGCCGCCAATGCGCGTGCGATCAATGCGGTGACGATCAAGGATGCGCTCTACGGCGAGATCGAGGATTCCGTTTCGACCGTCACCGATATCGACGACCTGCTGTCGATCAACGAAGTGCACTTTCGCGTGCTGTCGGCCGAAGACATGCTCGGCAAGGCGGCCGAACTGAGGAGCCTGGTAGATCAACTGAAGACGGTACCGACCGCCTGGGCCGACGATGCGATGTTGAACCGGATGGTCGAGCTTGCGAAGATCACCGGCGACATCCGTGAGAATGCACTGGTACCCGATCAACTGGTGTTTCGCCATGAGGCCTTCTGGGCCAATCATTTCGGCGGCGTCTACGTCTTTCTCGATGAGAAGACGACGACCGTGATTTGTGATCCTTCCGTGCCCGGTTTCCGCCGCTCGCGGCCGTGGCAGGTTGGCTATATCAGCCTCTCGGATCATCAGCGCATCTACGAGTTCCTGGCATCTACCAACCGGCTGCAACTGCCGCAGGCCTCCTGGGTGGAGAGTTCCGGCCTCTATCAGCATCGTGCGGACATGATCCTGCGCGGGCTGGTAAATCAGGCAGAGCCGACAACCGACCTCAACACGGTCGACGCGATCTGGCTGCAGACCTGGATGCACCGCAATTCGGCGCTGGTGTCCTCGGATGGAGGCTACCCGTTCCTGCAGGCCATGATCCGCACGGTATCTACGTCAGGCACGATCAAGATGCAGGAGGTCGCACCTGAAAACCGCTTCCTGCTCGTGCGCGCCGCGCCCGAGCATCCTGACCAGTGGCTCACCAATCGGCTGATCGCACAGCTGAACCCGAGCGATTTCGTCTCCCGCTTCGTCTTTGACAAGCAGGGGTTTTATGCAGCCTATGAACATTACAGCGAAAAGTTCAGGGAATATGTTGTGGCGACGCTGACCGGAACATATCTCAGGGACAAGGTGGCATTCCGTAAACGTCTTTACGGGCTCAAGGAGGACAGTAATGCTTGATCCGATCGTGGCGTTTTTCCAGCGTGTATTTTCCGCGATCGGCCGCGGCATCGGCCTGGTGATAGCCTGGATCCTCTTTCCTTTCATTGCCGTTGGCAATTGGTACCGGGGCCGCAGCTGGATCATCAAGGGGCCGATCGGCATCGGCCTTCTGGTGCTGATTGCGCTCTATGCCTACTTCATCTGGCAGACGCAGGCCTGGACCAATTTCGATCCAGATTATGTAAACCGGTACAATCTCGCCGAGCGGAAGAACGATGCCGGCCTGCCGGTCAAGGCCGCCGCCGGGCAGACGGCGCCCGCCAACACCTGCGAACGCTCGGCGATCGTCGACGTGACGGCGGATCTCGTCGATTTCAACGTCAACCAGAATGCCTGGATCTCGTCGATGCTGCTCTACAAGGCGGGCTTGTTCGGCATGGATTGGGACCACACGCCCTGGCTCGACAACAAGGCGTCTTTCCAGCGTGGCGTCAACCAGGCCGTGCGCCGCACGACGGTCGAGCTGGTGGATTCGCTCGGCCGCGTGCGCGGCACGTCCGGCATCAACAACAATCTCCAGCGCGCCCGCAGCAACCTGCAATTCGATGAAACGGCGTGGTATTTCGGCCTCGATCCGTTCGGGCCAAAAACGCCGACACCAAGCTTCTACCGCAGTGCCATGCGCGACCTGCAGGCCTTCAATGAATCGCTCGTCAAATGTGAATCGATCTTCGATGCCCGCTCCGACAATCTGATTGAGTTCCTCGACCGCATCGCCAACGATATCGGCAGCACCTCGGCGATGATCCGCGAACGGTCGGAAAATCACAATGGCGGCTGGTTCGATACGCGTGCGGACGATCGCTACTGGTTCGCCTATGGCCAGCTCTACGGCTATTACGGTGTCATGGTCGCCGCGGGCGCCGATTTCGACGCCGTCATTACCCAGCGCGGCCTGGCGCCGATCTGGCAGGAAAGCATCAAGCAATTGCGCGCGGCGCTGCGCATCCAGCCGCTGATCATCTCCAATGGCCGAGAGGACGGCTGGATCATGCCGACCCACCTTGCAACGCTCGGCTTCTATGTCCTGCGCGTCCGCTCCAACCTCGTTGAAATGCGCGATATCTTGGCACGGTAAGCGGCAATTGCCGGTGTTTTTACGCGGGCGAGCTCCGGTTCCCCCGCCTTTTTGTTCGATTTGAACATTCCTTGTCGTTTTTGACCTATCCGGCGGCAAACCAGGGTGTGGCCAGGAGCCCCGCTTCGCGCTCTTATGCTGACAGGCAAAAAAGGGTGGAAGGGGAGAGACACCATATGGCCGAGGTCAAGTCCGATATCGAAATAGCCCGCGCAGCCAACAAGAAGCCGATCCTGGAGATCGGCGCAAAACTCGGTATTCCACCGGAAGATCTGCTTCCCTACGGTCATGACAAGGCAAAGATCGGCGCCGAGTTCATATCCCGGCAGAAGGATGGGAAAGACGGCCGGCTGATCCTCGTCACTGCGATCAACCCGACGCCGGCCGGCGAAGGCAAGACGACGACGACCGTGGGTCTCGGCGACGGGCTGAACCGGATCGGCAAGAAGGCCATCGTCTGTATTCGCGAGGCCTCCCTCGGCCCCTGTTTCGGCGTCAAGGGCGGAGCGGCCGGCGGCGGCTATGCGCAGGTCGTGCCGATGGAGGACATCAACCTCCATTTTACCGGCGATTTCCATGCCATCACGTCGGCCCATAACCTGTTGTCGGCTCTGATCGACAATCACATCTATTGGGGCAACGAGCAGAACATCGACATTCGCCGCATTGCCTGGCGCCGCGTCATGGATATGAACGACCGTGCCTTGCGCCATATCGTCGGCCCGCTCGGCGGCGTTGCCAATGGCTATCCGCGCGAGACCGGCTTCGACATCACCGTCGCATCGGAGGTCATGGCGATCCTGTGCCTTGCCACCGACCTCAAGGATCTCGAAACGCGCCTCGGCAACATCATCATCGCTTACCGGCGTGACAGGACGCCGGTCTTTGCCCGCGATATCAAGGCGGATGGCGCCATGACCGTGCTGCTCAAGGATGCGATGCAGCCCAATCTCGTGCAGACGCTGGAAAACAACCCCGCCTTTGTTCATGGCGGCCCGTTTGCCAATATCGCCCATGGCTGCAATTCCGTGGTGGCGACGACGACGGCCCTGAAACTTGCCGATTACGTCGTCACAGAAGCCGGTTTCGGCGCCGATCTCGGGGCGGAGAAGTTCTTCGACATCAAGTGCCGCAAGGCCGGTCTCAAGCCGGATGTGGCGGTGGTCGTCGCAACGGCCCGCGCCATGAAAATGAACGGCGGTGTGAAGAAAGAGGATCTCGGCCAGGAGAATGTCGACGCGGTCCGCAAGGGCTGCGCCAATCTCGGCCGCCACGTCCAGAACGTCAAGAAGTTCGGCGTTCCCGTGGTCGTCGCGATCAATCATTTCACGCTGGATACGCAGGCCGAAATAGAGGCGATCAAGAGTTTCGTCGCCACGCTCGGCGCCGAGGCAATTCTGTGCAGGCACTGGGCGGAAGGCTCGGCCGGTATCGAGGATCTGGCCCGCAAAGTCGTACAACTGGCGGAAAATGGCCGCTCGCAGTTCTCGCCGCTCTATCCCGACGACATGTCGCTGTTCCACAAGATCGAGACCATCGCCAAGGATATCTACCACGCCGGCGAAGTGATCGCCGACAAGAGCGTGCGCGATCAACTGCATGCATGGGAAGCGCAGGGCTACCGCCATCTGCCGATCTGCATGGCGAAGACGCAATACTCTTTTTCGACCGATCCAAATCTGCGCGGCGCGCCGACGGGCCATACGGTTCCGATCCGTGAAGTCCGGCTATCGGCTGGCGCTGGCTTCATCGTCGTCATCACCGGCGAGATCATGACCATGCCGGGCCTCCCAAGGGCGCCGTCGTCGGAGAAGATCTTCCTCAATGATGAGGGATACATCGAGGGACTGTTTTAGACTTCGTCACTCGAGGACCCCGAACGAGGCGTGCGGGGCCCTGGATCGGCGACGCGCTAGTTATAGGGTCCGAGATAGTCAACCTTGCCGACGGCCACGCCCCGGTTGCGCAGGATGTCGTATGTCGTGGTGACGTGAAAGAAGAAGTTCGGCAGGGCGAACTTCAACAGGTAGTCGACGCCGGTGAAGGTGAACTTCAGCTTTCCGAAGCTGATCGTCACCTCCCTGTCGTCGCTCTTCTCCAGGTCGGATGGCTTGACGGTTTCGAGAAAGGCGATCGTCTTGGCGATCCGTTCGCGCAACTCGGCAAAGTTCTTTTCTTCATCGGGAAAGCTTGGGGCGGGAACGCCGGTCAGACGGCCGATGGCGTTTTTCGACGTGTCGCTGACGCGCTGGATCTGGCCGGATAGGGGCAACATGTCCGGCGCAAGGCGTGCGTTGAACAGATCATCCAGCGGTACCTTCTTTTCGGCCGCATGGGCTTCGGCCTTGTCGAGCAGTCCGGCAAGGACGTTCAGCGCGCGGATGAAGACGGGAACCGAAATTTTGTACATGGAAACAGGCATGGGGCGATCCTTTGCAAGGGGGAGCCAGCCCGGGTTCAAGGCCAGCGCTCTCAGCAGATGGTATCCGATCCTGCTGCTGGCAAGATGACGAGAGCACCCGTCACGCAACTATTCATGCCGGAGGCGCGCGAGACGGATCAATGGTCTTCAGCGGCAGTAGCGATAGCCGTTCTTGCGCTCGAGAACGTCGAAATGCAGATGGGTTTCATGAGCCGCGTCGCTGCCGGGATCAAGCACTGTCTTGAAATAGAGGCAGCCTGTGGCCGTCACCGCCCGCTGGAAGGCGCCGGCCAGGGTCGAGTCCTCGTCGCGCGGCCGGATTTCGATCGATTTGCCGCTTTTGAACGTGAAGGACGCGATGTCTATGGCGTTGCCGCGGGCATGTTCGGAGATTTTTCCGGTCGTGCCGTTGTTTCGCAACCGGCAGACATAGCTTGATGCCTGGTTGATTGACGCCAGTGGTCCTTCGCTTGGCAGCGCCGCCTTGGCCGCCGGGATAACCGCTTCCTTCGTCCAGCGGGCGAGCTGCAGCGCCGTCTCGCAGCGCATCTTGCCTTCCGGTTTCAATGCGACGCCCGGAAGCACCATGTCGAGGGTGAGCGGCTTGTCGATGCCGCAGCCTTTGCCGTCATCGATCCGTTTCTCTTCCTTGAAGGCCGTACCCATCTGTTTCAGGGCGGCCAGGCAGGCGTCATACTCCTTGCGGTCCTCCGGCTCGATTGTCAGCACGGGTTCCGGCTGCGTTTCAGGTTTTTCCGTCAACGGCCTGGCATGTCCCGGGATTGGAAGGGGTTTCTCTTTCCTCTCCGTCTTGGGAGCGTCCTTCTCGCTTTTTTCCTCCGCCGGCTTTGTCGTCTCTGCCACTGTCGGCTTTTTCTCGGGGAGGGGACCTGTTTTCGGAAGGCTCGCGCCTGCGAGGAGGGGGACGGATAGAAGACAGGCGACGATTCGAAGGTGCATGAACGAACTCCGGTCCTGCCAACGTGGCAGGAGCACGTCCACAACGCATTCGGGCGGGAATGGTTGCACTTCAGCGGACGCCGGAACGTTGCCAATTCGGCACCCGCCGGGATCGGCTGCCGGAGTTTGGCAAAAGTATGATATTATTGTTGACAGCGATAGTCATGTTTTCTAACCGATGACGAACGAGGGCAATTCCCGCTGCCCATATTTCGTCCCCCGTACCTAGCCAGCCCCTTTGAGCACAGCGTCTCAGCAGCCAGCCCGGTGAACTTGTCAAAGGACTGACTATGATTACCCGGCATCACTGCGCTGCCCTCTTGGCGTGTGCGGCGTTATTCTCTGCTGCCGCCTGTGTTTCCCAGGCGCAGGACGCCACGGCAACAGCGGCTGCCGACGACGAGAGCACGACGGTGCTGGAAAAGTTGTCGGTCAAGGCTAGCAAGAAGACCGGCGTTGCGGACACTCCGCTTGCGACGCAAACGACGGCTAAGGACATTCAGGACAATCAGGTTTCCTCGTTTAGTGACCTGGGCCGCGCGCTGCAGCCCGGCGTTGGCTTCAATCGGGCCAATGGCAGCGTCAATATTCGCGGGTTGGACGGCGCGCGGGTCCAGACGACGATCGACGGCATCGTCATTCCCTATCTCGATGACGGCGCCCGTGATGCCGACGGAGGCGTCGACAGCTTCGATTTCGACACACTTTCGGCAGCCGACATCGTCCGTGGCGCAGATTCGAGCCGCGCCGGCGATGGCGCTCTCGGTGGCGCCGTGGTGCTTCACACGCTACAGCCGGAGGACTTGATCGGCGAGGGCAAGACCTGGGGTGGTATTTTCAAGTTCACCTACGACAGCACGGACGAGAGTTGGGGGACGTCAGCGGCAGCGGCGGCCCAATACGGCAGCACCGCCGTACTGTTTCAGGGTGGTTACAAGAGGGGCCACGAACCCGACAATGCCGGCTCATCCGACATCTATGGTGCGGGTCGCTCGGAGCCCAGTCCCGCCGATTTCGACCAGACGAACGTGCTGGTGAAGGTCAAGCAATATACCGATACCGGCCACACCTTCACGCTGACCGGCGAACGTTTTGACCGCGACGAGGACATCGACCTCAGAAACGAGCAGAGCACCTTCGGCAACTATCAGCCGGGCGACCTGGACGGCAACGAGGACATCAAGCGTGACCGTGTTTCGCTGAATTACGAATTCGAAGCCGTAGACGACGACGCGCTGATCGATACGGCCAACGCCGTCTTCTACTGGCAGGATCTGACCCGTGACAGCGGCAAGTCGGGATATCGCTCCACGTCGGTCGTCGGCGATTACTGGCGCAACAGCGAGGTAAAAAACCGTTCGGTCGGCGCCGCCGGTTCCATGGAGAAGTCGTTCGACACTGGGCGGCTCAACCATACTGTTCGGCTCGGCGGTGATTTCTCGATCGGCCAGACGACGCAATATTCCTCCGGCGATGACAGCTGCGATACCACTCCCGATTCGGCCTGCGATTTCCTGCACACCAACCAGGCGGACATGCCGGATGTCGACAGCCGGAAATTCGGCATCTATCTCGAAGACGAGATCGCCATCGGCAACAGCGCTTTCTCGCTGACGCCCGGCCTGCGCTACGACTGGTACGACCATTCGCCCCAGGAAACGGCCGCCTATACCGCCAATCCAAACTACGATGGCCTGCCGCCAGGCCAGACCGGCGACGCCGTTTCGCCGAAGCTGCTTGCCAAATACGAAGCAGCGACGGATGTCGAACTCTTCGCCCAGTGGGCGATGGGGTTCCGCTCGCCGACGGCAAACGAGCTCTACCTCGATTACGGCGGCCCAGGCACCTATCTCAGGCTCGGAAATCCGGACCTGGAGCCGGAAACCAGCAACGGTTTCGAAATCGGCGCCAATCTCGGCGACGAGGATTTTGGTGGGCGCATCGCCGGATTCTACAACCGCTACCGCAACTTCATCGATACCGATGCCGCACCCGTCCAGGATCCCGCCACCTACCCGAACGGGATCACCCAATACGTCAATCGCGATCGGGTGCGCATCTACGGCGTCGAGCTGTCCGCCCACAAGTCCTTCGCATCCGGCTTCCATATCAACGGCTCGCTCACCTATGCCGACGGCGAAGATCTCGAAACGGGCCTGAAACTCGGGTCGGTGGCACCGTTGAAGGGCGTCATCGGAGCAGGCTACGCAACGGAAACCTGGGGCGCGGATGTGACCTTCATCGCCGCAAAAGCAGTGTCCGGCAATTCGGACGCGACCTTCAAGGCGCCCGGATATGGCCTGGTCGACCTGACGGGCTGGTGGAAACCGGAAAAGGTCGAAGATCTGACGGTAAGGGCAGGCGTCTACAATATTTTCGACCAGGAATATTACGACGCCATCAGCGTGCGTGATGTCACACTCTCCGCGGCATCACCGGACAGAGCCTACTATTCCGAGCCCGGGCGCACGTTCAAGGTTTCCCTGACCCAGCGCTTCTGAGGCGGGCCCAGATGAATGAAAAGAGCGGCCGCAAGCCGCTCCATGCAGATCGCTGACAAACCTCAAAGCATCCGCGACGTCATCTCGGCCTTGGCCGAGGATCCGCCACGTACCCGTTCAGCTATTGATAGGCTTATTTTCAAACTCATTTCCGGATCTAGATGCTCGGGACAAGCCCGAGCATGACGGAAGAGGGAGATGGCCAACTTTGTCATCAATCTAATGGAGCGGCCTGCAAAGGCGGCTCCATTTTTTCTGCAGACAGAAACTTCATTGACAAAGTGCATATGCACATATAGACGTCATGAAATGAAAGCAAACTCGTCCGTCGCCACCTGCAACTGTTTCGCCATCCGTCAGGCTGCGCGCTTCGTGTCGCAGCTCTACGAACGGCATTATGCCAAGGCGGGGGTGACGGCGGCGCAGTTTTCCTTGCTGGCGTTTATCGCCGAAGCGGGCAAGGTCGGTATGTCGGAAATCGCCGAAGCGATGGTCATGGACCGCACGACGCTGGTGCGGGCTCTGAAACCGCTGGAGCGTGACGGTTATGTGGTCAGCGAACCAGAAGGCAAGGGGTCGCGCAAGCTTCTGCTGGCGCTTTCGGAACAAGGCAAGACGAAACTGGCGGAAACCGTCGAGTGCTGGCATGCCGCGCAGGCGGAATATGTGGAACTGGTCGGTGCCAAGCGTGCGGATGAACTGCGTCAGATGCTCCTTGCCATTCCGGCGGGCGCTACAGCCTGAAGAATGAAAAGGCCGGCAATCTCCGGCTTTTTTGATCGTCAAAAGTGCATATGCACACATAAAGGAAATATACGGATGTCTCAGAAAATCGAAAATGCCGTTGCCCTCGTGACCGGTGCCAATCGCGGTATCGGCAGGGCGTTCGTGTCGGAACTCCGGCGCCGGGGCGTGAAGAAAATCTATCTCGGTGCCCGCGATCCGGCTTCGCTTGCCGATCTCGTTTCGCTCGATCCCGGTCGTCTCGTCGCGCTCAAACTCGATGTCACCAATGCAGCGGATATCGAAAACGCCGCGAAGGTCGCCACTGACGTGACGCTGCTGATCAACAATGCCGGCTTTGCCGGTGGGCAGGGCGTCATCTCCGCTCCCGACGTGTCGATCGCCCGCCAGGAAATGGAGGTCAACTACTTCGGGATCCTGGCGCTGTCGAAAGCCTTTGCGCCGATCCTGGCGAAGGTCAGGCAGAGCAGCATAGTCAATGTGCTTTCCTTCCTTTCGCTCGTGACCTTGCCGCTGGCCGGCACCTACTCCGCCTCGAAGGCTGCCGGGCTTGCTGCCACACGCTCGATCCGTGCTGAGCTTAAGGGGCAGGGAACACATGTCGTTGCCTCGATGCCAGTGCAGGTGGAAACGGATATGGGACGCAGCCTGCCGGAGCCACGTTTGCAGCCGTTGGAAGTTGTCCGCGACACGCTCGACGCCGTCGAAACTGGGGTGGAGGAGGTCTTTCCGGGCGAACTGACCCGCAATGTTGCGGCAGCCTTCGCCGCTGACCCAAAGGGCCTCCAGGCACAGATGTCGACCAGACTGCCCGCATGATCCAGTTCGGCACTCGGCGGGAAATGCCCGATATTTTTCCGCCGTCGCCCGCTTGCGCAAACTTTCGTCTCACGCTAACACTTTCGCCATGACACAGGCACGCATCCTTTCGATCTGGTGGTGGGCTCGCTGAAGCGGCCTTGACCAGTCATGCGTGATTGAGACGATAAGCCGCCCGGAAGTTTCGAGGCGGCTTTTTTGTATTCGGGCCGCAGGAATGGCGGGTCTGAACGGAGCGAAAAATGGCGACGACAATTCTTGAAGACGGTGCGGAAGCCTATACCACCAAGGGCGGGATTTCCGTCACCCGCCGGCGGCGCGAGGCGGCCTATGGCGACGCGATCGCGAGCTATGTCGACCGGCTCGACGAGCGCCGTGGTGCCGTGTTTTCCTCCAACTATGAATATCCGGGTCGGTATACCCGCTGGGACACGGCGGTCATCGATCCGCCGCTTGCCATATCCTCTTTCGGCCGTTCGCTCTGGATCGAAGCCTATAACGAGCGCGGCGAGGCGCTGCTGTCGATGATTTCGCAGCATCTCGCCGGGATCGCCGACATCACGCTTGGCAAATCGACCGCCCGCCGTCTCGATCTGACGATCAACACGCCGGACCGGGTCTTTACCGAAGAAGAGCGCTCGAAGATCCCGACGGTGTTCACGGTTCTGCGTGCCGTCACCAATCTGTTCCATTCGCAGGAAGATTCGAGCCTCGGGCTCTATGGCGCCTTCGGCTACGATCTCGCCTTCCAATTCGACGCGATCGAGCTGAAGCTGAAGCGCCCGGACGACCAGCGCGACATGGTGCTGTTCCTACCCGACGAAATCCTCGTCGTCGATCACTATGCCGCCAAGGCCTGGATCGATCGCTATGATTTCGCCAAGGATGGCATGACGACGGAGGGCAAGGCCGGCGATATCGCGCCCGAACCTTTCCAGACCATCGACAGCATCCCGCCGCATGGCGATCATCGCCCGGGCGAATATGCCGAACTCGTCGTCAAGGCCAAGGAGAGCTTCCGTCGCGGCGACCTCTTTGAAGTCGTGCCGGGCCAGAAATTCTTCGAGCGCTGCGAGAGCAAGCCTTCGGAAATCTCCAACCGGCTGAAGGCGATTAATCCGTCGCCCTATTCCTTCTTCATCAATCTCGGCAACCAGGAATACCTCGTCGGCGCTTCGCCGGAAATGTTCGTGCGTGTCTCCGGCCGCCGCATCGAGACCTGCCCGATTTCCGGCACGATCAAGCGCGGTGACGATCCGATCGCCGATAGCGAACAGATCCTCAAGCTGCTCAATTCCAAGAAGGACGAATCCGAGCTGACCATGTGCTCGGACGTTGACCGCAATGACAAGAGCCGCGTTTGCGTGCCGGGTTCCGTCAAGGTCATCGGCCGCCGCCAGATCGAGATGTATTCACGCCTCATCCACACGGTCGACCACATCGAAGGCCGCCTGCGCGACGACATGGATGCTTTCGACGGTTTCCTCAGCCACGCGTGGGCGGTTACCGTCACCGGTGCTCCGAAGCTGTGGGCGATGCGCTTCATCGAAGCCCATGAAAAGAGCCCGCGCGCCTGGTACGGCGGCGCCATCGGCATGGTTGGCTTCAACGGCGACATGAACACCGGCCTGACGCTGCGCACCATCCGCATCAAGGATGGCATTGCCGAGGTTCGTGCCGGCGCTACATTGCTCAACGACAGCAACCCGGAAGAAGAAGAAGCCGAAACCGAACTGAAGGCCTCCGCCATGATCGCAGCGATTCGCGACGCAAAATCCGCTAATACCCGCGGTGCGGGCCGCGACGTCGCCTCCGTCGGCACCGGTGTCAACATCCTGCTGGTCGATCACGAGGACAGTTTCGTCCACACGCTGGCAAACTATTTCCGCCAGACGGGCGCGACGGTCACGACGGTCCGCACCCCGGTCGCCGAGGAAATCTTCGACAGGGTGAAGCCGGATCTCGTCGTTCTGTCACCCGGTCCCGGCATGCCGAAGGATTTCGACTGCAAGGCGACGATCAAGAAGGCGCGTGCCCGCGATCTGCCGATCTTCGGGGTCTGCCTCGGTCTGCAGGCGCTGGCGGAAGCCTATGGCGGCGATCTGCGCCAACTCGCCATCCCGATGCACGGAAAGCCTTCGCGCATCCGCGTGCTCGAGCCGGGCATCGTCTTCTCTGGCCTCGGCAAGGAAGTAACGGTCGGCCGCTACCACTCGATCTTCGCCGATCCCTCGACGCTGCCGCGCGAGTTCATGATCACGGCCGAGAGCGACGACGGCACGATCATGGGCATCGAGCACATGAAGGAGCCGATTGCCGCCGTGCAGTTCCACCCGGAATCGATCATGACACTCGGCGGCGATGCCGGCATGCGGATGATCGAGAATGTGGTGGCGCATCTGGTCAAGCGGGCGAAGATCAAGGCTGCGTAACCCCGCGCACTTCGCCCGGGTTTGAGGCGACCATGCGCTTTTCGCCAGCGGGGCTTTGACAAGTCGGTCGCTTTGAACCATATGCGCATCAACCGAAACCGCTGAAGCGCTCGAACCGCTTCAGCGGTTTCGGCGTTCTAAAGAACCGATTTTTGCAATTCGTTTGCATGTGCAGGGAGAAGACAATGCAGGAGGTGTCGGCCGCACAGCGCCTGGCGTTCTGGGGTATTCCGATCGCAGTTGCCGTGCTGGGGCTGAAGATGCTCGCCTGGTGGCTGACCGGATCGGTGGCGCTGCTGTCCGACGGGCTGGAATCGATCGTCAACGTGGTGGCTGCCATCATAGCCTATGCCGTGATCGGTTATGCGGCCAAACCCGCCGATGCCGATCATCCCTTCGGCCACCACAAGGCCGAATATTTCTCGGCCGTCGTCGAGGGCGTGCTGATCGTCGTGGCGGCACTGCTGATCGTTTTCGAAGCGATACCCGCCATCCTGTCGCCGAGGTTACCGCAAACGCCGGCGCTCGGTCTGGCGGTCAATTTGTTGGCCGGCGTCGTCAATGCTATATGGGCTTATGTGCTCATCCGCGCCGGGCGAGCCTATCGCTCGCCCGCCTTGTCCGCGGACGGACATCACATCATGTCAGACGTCGTGACTTCGGCGGGTGTGCTGGTTGGTCTTGTGCTGGCTATCGCCAGCGGCTATGCGGTGCTCGATCCGCTGCTTGCGGTCTTGGTTGCCTGCAACATCCTCTATGAGGGCTGGAAGGTGATCGCGCGGTCGATCGACGGGCTGATGGACAGGGCCGTGTCGGAGGACGAGGAGGCGGCCATCACGCAGGCGATCACGGCCCATGCGGCGGGATCGCTCGGCGTGCACGCCTTGAAGACGCGGCAGGCGGGAACGGCGATCTTCGTCGAATTTCACATGGTGGTTCCGGCTACGATGTCGGTCGGGGAGGCGCACGACATCTGCGATCGCCTGGAAGACTCGATCCGGGAGGTCAATCGCGGCGCAAAGATCACCATTCATGTCGAGCCGGAAGGCGAAAAGGCCCATGGAATCAGGGTCAAGGTTGTCGAAGGAGTGAAAAAATGACAAAAACCGATGTATCCGGCCTCTCGCAGCTCGGCCAGAACGTGGCTGCCCCGCAAAGTCCGGAGGAAGCGCTGCTGGAGCGGGTGCCGAACGGCAATGCCGGCACGGGTTTCGTCGTGCGCTTCACCGCGCCGGAATTCACCTCGCTTTGCCCGATGACCGGGCAGCCGGATTTTGCTCACATCGTCATCGACTATCTGCCGGGCGATTGGCTGGTGGAATCGAAGTCGCTGAAACTCTTCCTTCATTCGTTCCGCAATCACGGCGCGTTCCATGAGGATTGTTCGATCTACATCGCCAAGCGGATCGTTGAACTGCTCGACCCGAAGTGGCTGAGAATTGGCGCCTACTGGTATCCGCGCGGCGGTATTCCGATCGATGTCTTCTGGCAGACGGGTGCGCCGCCGGAAGGCGTCTGGTTGCCGGATCAGGGCGTGCCGACCTATCGCGGCCGCGGCTGAAAATGAAAACGGCGGGCTTGTGAGCCCGCCGCTTCTCTTTGAATGCGCGGCGATCAGTTGAGGATCAGCGCGAGGCCGGCAAACGCGGTGAGGCCGCCAAGGAGCCGGGAAAAGATTGCGCCTGAAGGCAGGCGGCTGATGCCGAGACCAAGGCCGATGCCCGCCGCGTGCAGAAGCGCCGTCGCCATGATGAAGCCGGTGCTGAAGGGCAGGGCGCCGGCCGCTCCCAGCTCGCCGCCATGGGCGTAGCCGTGGAAAAGCGCGAAGACGCCGACAATGGCAGCGCAGGCGGTCGCCTGCCAGCGGACGGCCAGGGCGACCAGCAGGCCGAGCGCGACGACCGAAGCAAGGATTGCAGGCTCGACGAAGGGCAGGTGTATGCCCGTGACTGCCAGTCCGAAGCCAAGGGCCATGATGCCGACAAAAGCTGCCGGAACGCCCCAACGAGCGCGTCCGCCGATCTGTGCTGCCCAGAGGCCGACGGCGACCATCACCAGGAGATGATCGAGGCCTGAGAGCGGATGGGTGAAGCCCGCCATCAGCGACCCGTGCTCGGCCGGATCGAGGTGGGCGAAGGCGGGAGTGATCGAAGCGGCGAAGGCCAATGCGGCGAGAAGAATGCGTCTTTTCATTATGGTCCCCACTGGAGGGCGGGGCGTGGGAGCAGCCCGCCGGATGCGAATTCGTGACATCGCATCTTATTTCGCAATGCTCTCCTGTCCATACGGCATTTGCCCTACCTCTCGTCTTTACCATAGCCGCAATGGGCTGCTGATTGCGCTTTCATACCCATCCGCTTTTGTTGCATTGTTTTCGCGCTCGAGTCGCCTTATCTGACTGCGGCAGGACAATTGATTTTATTTCGCGGGAGACAGCGGATGAACGAAGACGAAGACGACAAGAAGACGGAGCTGCCTTTGGGCAAAGAAACCGAGGCGAACCTGTTCAAGTCGCGCTCGATTTTCATCTATGGCCCGATCAATCAGGAACTGGCGCAGAAGGTCTGCTCGCAGCTCGTGGCGCTTGCCGCCGCAAGCGACGAGGATATCCGCATCTACGTGAACTCGCCTGGCGGACACGTTGAATCCGGCGATTCGATCCACGACATGATCAAGTTCATCAAGCCGAAGGTCTGGATGATCGGCACGGGCTGGGTCGCGTCCGCCGGCGCGCTGATCTATGTCGCGGCTCCGAAGGAGCGTCGCATTTGCCTGCCGAACACGCGCTTCCTGCTGCACCAACCGTCCGGCGGCACCCGCGGCATGGCGTCCGACATCGAGATCCAGGCTCGTGAAATCCTCAAGATGAACGAGCGCCTGAACCGGATCTTCTCGGAAGCCACCGGCCAGCCGATCGAAAAGATCGCCAAGGACACCGACCGCGACTACTGGCTCTCCGCCGAGGAGGCCAAGTCCTACGGCCTCGTGTCGCGGATCATCACCTCGCAGGCCGATATCTAATCTTTGCCGGCTTTTGAAGCTTTTGCCCCGCTGGTCTTCCGGCGGGGTTTTTCGCTCTCAGTCGGCGGTTGCCGAGAGCGGGTGGCCGGCGAGCGCGGCATCGATCGTGACCAGCTTCATGCCCTCGACCGCGCATTGGGCAAGCAGCAGGCGATCGAATGGATCCCGGGTCGGGGGCTCAGGCTCGGAATGGGCAATTGCATGGCGTTCGTTGACGGCAACGATTTTCATGCCGAATTCCCGGGCAAGCGTCGGCAAAAGCTCTGGGGGCTGAAGAATATCCAGCTTCCCCAGTCTCCATTTGATAGACATTTCCCAAAGCGTTGCGGCGCTGAGAAACAGCTCGTTCTCGCTTGCGTTAAGAAGAGCCCCTATCTGTTTGCCGAACTGTTCCGGTTGAGATTTCAGCATGGCGATGTAGATGTGGGTGTCGAGCAGCAGCTTCATCAGGGCGTCATTTGACGGACGGCAAAGGGCTTATCAAAAAATCCTCGGGTAAGGGGTCATCGAAATCGGGAGCTACGTAGCCGATTATTTCCTTTATGCCGTGTTCCCTTTTATAATTTTCAAAACCCTCCCAGTTGATCCCCCCCTTCTTCTTCGGGGGCACAAGCTCCATCACCGGTTTGCCGTTGCGGGTCACCGTGATCGTCTCACCGGCCTCGACGCGGCGAGCGAGTTCGGTCAGCTTGTTCTTGGCTTCGCGGATCGGAATCTGAACCATGAAAGCAATGTAGCTGCATGTGGCTGCATTTTCAAGGTTCACAAATTGGTGAGCCTGATCTTGCTCTTGAGTTGCTCTCCGTTTATACAGCGCTGATGTCAAACACAGGCGCACAGATCATCGAGCAGGTTTCCCGCGGGCACATCGCCTTTGCGGACCGTTCGTGCGCCTCGCTTCTTCTTCTCGGCCTTATGCGCGGTTGCCGGGTTCTTTGAAGGAGCGCCCGGTGGCCGAAAGCCCACCGGCCCCAGCTCCTTGCCTTCCCTGAATAGCAGACGAAAAGAACCTCAAGAGCCAGCATTTGCCATCGCAATGCGATCCACGATCGGTTATTGCATGCGGGAAATGCGCCTCAGACACGAAGAGAAGCCGCAATGATCATGAAATCCCACACCGTCAAGCAGGGCATGCCCGAGGCTGCCGTCAAGTATCAGCCCTATCCGCAGATCAATATTCCGGACCGCACCTGGCCGGGCAAGACCATCACCCAGGCGCCGATCTGGTGTTCGGTCGACCTGCGCGACGGCAACCAGTCGCTGGTCGATCCGATGGGCCACGACCGCAAGGCCCGGATGTTCCAGCTGTTGCTCGACATGGGCTTCAAGGAAATCGAGATCGGCTTTCCCTCCGCCTCGCAGACGGATTTTGATTTCGCCCGCTGGTGCGTCGAGGAAGGCAATGTGCCGGATGACGTGTCGCTGCAGGTGCTGGTGCAGTGCCGGCCAGAACTGATCACCCGCACGTTCGAATCGCTGCAGGGCGCCAACAAGCCGATCGTTCATTTCTACAATTCCACCAGCGAATTGCAGCGCCGCGTGGTGTTCGGCAAGGACGTCAAGGGCGTCAAGCAGATCGCCACCGATGCCGCAAAGATGATCACCGACATGGCGGCCAAGGCTGGGGGCGGTTTCCGCTTCGAATATTCGCCGGAGAGCTTTACCGGCACGGAATTGGAGGTCGCGCTGGAAATCTGCAACGCGGTGACTGAGATCGTCCGGCCGACGGCAGAAAACAAGCTGATCCTCAACCTGCCTTCGACAGTCGAAATGGCGACGCCGAACATCTATGCCGACCAGATCGAGTGGATGTGCCGCAATCTCGACAATCGCGAGAACTTGATCATCTCGCTGCACCCCCACAACGACCGCGGCACCGGCATCGCGGCCACCGAGCTTGGCCTGATGGCCGGCGCCGACCGCGTCGAAGGCACGCTGTTCGGCAACGGCGAGCGCACCGGCAACGTCGACGTCGTGACGCTGGCGTTGAACATGTTCACGCAGGGGATCGATCCGCAGCTGGATTGCTCGGATATCGAGCGGATCAAGGACGTCTATGAATACTCCAACCAGATGACGATTCCGGAGCGCCACCCTTATGTCGGCGAACTGGTCTACACGGCCTTTTCCGGCTCGCACCAGGATGCGATCAACAAAGGCATGAAGGCGATCAAGGTCGCCAACAAGCCGCTCTGGGAGGTGCCCTATCTGCCGATCGATCCGCAGGACGTCGGCCGCTCCTACGAGGCGATCATCCGCATCAACTCGCAATCGGGCAAGGGCGGCATCGCCTATATCCTGCAGGAGGACTATGGCATCAACCTGCCGCGCAATCTGCAGGTGGAGTTCCGCGAAGATATCCAGCGGATCACCGACGAACTCGGCAAGGAATTGCCGTCGAAGGCGATCTATGCGCGCTTCATCGAGCGTTACGTCGATCAGCCGAATGCTCGCATCCGCTTCGTTGACCACCACACCTATCCGGTCGGCGAGCACAAGGGCGTGCGCGTGGTGGCGGCTGAAATCACCGATAACGGCGAGACAAAGCGGATTGAAGGCAAGGGCACCGGCCCGATCGACGGCTTCATCAATGCGCTGTCGATCTATCTCGGTGTCGAAATGTCGGTCGCCGATTATTCCGAGCATTCGCTGCAGCACGGCTCGAACGCGGCGGCGATCGCCTATGTCGAAGTGGAGTATCCGGGCGGCAAACTCTTTGGCGTCGGCATCAACACGAACATCGTGGCGGCTTCCCTCGAAGCCATCGTTTCCGCGGCGAACCGGGTTCTTCAGGCAGGCTGAAATCCTTTTCCTTGCATGAAAAGGGCCGCACCCCATGGATGCGGCCCTTTTTCGCGTCGCTCCGGCTTTTCTGAATTCCTCAGGTGTCGGCAGGCTGGCGGTTGCGGCTCAGCGCGACCGCCGCCGAGGGCGTTGCGACCTTACGGATCATTGCGCCTGCCGGCGGACAGCTGTACGGCTGGCGCTGGCTTATGCGGGAAGCTGGGCGGCGGCGGACATCAATTCCTGCCGGCTCGGGCTGGTGAACAGGTGCCGCCCCTCGTCGGTGACTTCGGTGAAGCACCAGCGGACGATGCCGTCCCTGTCGAGCAGGAACTCCCCAGTCAACTGGCCGTATCCGTCGGCCTTCATCTGCCGGTCGTCCTCTGTGACTTCGTATCCGTCCAGCTTGTCGAGAAATTCGGAAGCCGCCACCGGGTTCATCGGTTCGGGCAGTTCGCCGGGTAGATCGACGCGCATGCTCATCACCGTGCCCATGTCGACCTTGTACGGCCATCTGTTCTCGTCCTCGGTGAATTCGAGATTGGGCAGGCCGAAGGCGCGATGCGACACCCGTTCTGGATCGGACGCGGCGAGCAGATTGGGTATCGGATGGTAGCGGAAATAGAGCCGCGCGCGTTCGGTCGGTGTGTTGACAACCGTCAGGCTGTCGATGCCCTGGTCGCGCAAAGGCGTTTCCAGCTCCGCCATCGCCGCGATCTGGCGGCGGCAGAACGCGCAGTGCAGGCCGCGAAACAATCCGACAAGGACGGGTCTGCGGCCACGAAAGTCGTCGATGGCGATCTTGCCGCCATGGGTGATTGCGTCAAGCACCACATTCGGTGCGCGGTCGCCGGGCCGCAACGGGCCCTGGATGTTGTGTTGCTCCATTGCTGAATTCCTCCGCTAGTCAAGGAACGGCAGTATCACTAGTGTTTTGGGGTCGATATCATGCCGCGCGCAGATGTCCTGCGCCAAATCGAAGTAGCGTTCCGCCCCCTGCATGTCGTTGGCGTCGAGGCTGAGCGTTGCCAGACCATCGTAGCACGGAAAGAGCAATTGCGCCTCACCGGAGTCGCGAGCGGCCTCGAGAGCCTCAAGATAATGTCGTCTGGCGAGATCCGGCTCGCCGTGGCACTGATAGATCTGCGCCAGCACCAGCAGCGGCACCGGCAGATGGTCCCGCTGGTCGAGTGCCCGGTCGATCGCCAGTGCAGTTTGCACCGCAGGCATTCCCTCTCGCGCGCAGCGGTCGGTGAAGGTGCAGTAGGCGACGGCGATGTTGGTCAGCAACCGTGCCTGGAACCCGAAATCGCCGATCCGTTTCGCCATCTCGTAGCCGCGCTGGCAAATCTCGATGGCGAGCGCCGGATCGATGATCGTGTAAAGGACGCCGAGATTGGTATATCCGCGGCAGGCCGCATTGAGCTGGCCGCAGCGGAGCGCCGCCTCGACGCTACGCTCGACCTCGGCGACGGCTTCCCTGGTTTTCCCGAGCCGCGCCAACGCCGTCCCCTTGGTATTGAGCGCCTGCGCGATCGCCAGTGTCGCTTCGTTTGCTTCACTCTCGTCGCTTTTTTGCGGCGGCAGCCGCTCGGCGCAGCGCAATGCTTCGTCGGCCCATCTGACGGCGCCCGCATAGTCACCGCTGCGGAAAGCGAGGTGACCCTGTTCCTGCAGCAGATGCGCCTGTTCGATCGGGGCGTTCGTGTCCTGGAGCAGTGCTGCGGCCTCGGCGAAACGGCTGCGCGCGGCATCGCGATTGCCGGCATCGAAGAGCAGCCGGCCGAGCTTGCGCAGTATCCGCGCAGCCGCCAGGTGATCGTCGGCATCCTGGTGGGCTTTGAGGGCGTCCCTGTAAAATTCCATCGCCCTGTCGCGTTGACCGGCCGGTCCGTAAAGGTCGGCAATCCGCTCGCATGGCACGAGCCACGCGCTGTCTTGGCGATCGCCGAGTGCGTCAAATGCCTCGCGGTAGAAGCGCAGCGCGTCCTCATTGGCATAGGTCCGTCGAGCCTCGTCTCCTGCAGCCGTCAGGTAAATGGCAGCCTTTGACTTGTGCGCAGAGCGGCCGAAATGGTAGCCGAGCAGGGCGAGATCCTCGAGCCGGGTCGGTTGCGTGCCATATCGCCGCTCCAGGGTCTCGGCGATAAGCCCGTGCAGTTCGGTACGCCGTTTCAGAAGCAGGTTGTCGTAGATCACCTCATGCAGCATTGTCTGGCAGAAACCAAAACTGTCTGACGCAACTCCGCCCGGTGACTCCTCGATGATTTCCGCCTCGCACAGATGGTCGAGACCCGTTTCTATTCCCGCCGGGTCGCTGAAGATTGCTTCGAGGACCGATGTCTCGAAGCGCGTGCCGATGACCGCCGCCGTCTGGGCGAGCTTCCGTACCCGTGGCGGCAGCCGATCGATCCTGGCCAGCATCATTGCCTGGATACTGAGGGGAATGTCCGCAGCCGCCGTCGCCTTGTTAACTTCCCAGCGTGCGCCGTCGCGCCTCAACTCGCCGCTCTCGATAAGGCGTCGCACGATCTCCTCGATGAAAAGCGGGTTTCCGCCGGCCCGCTCGACGATTCGGTTGCACAGTCGTGCCGGCAGTCCGCCCGCGCCGAACAGGGCAGAAAGCAGTTCGTGGCCTTCGGCGGCAGAAAGGGGAGGCAGACGCAGCATCGTCAGGCTGGCCTTGGCAGAATTCAGCCGGTCCGTTTCGAATGCGGGCCTGTGGGTCGTCAGCAGCATCAGCCGGTTGCGCTCCAGCCGATCCATCGCAAACCGCAAGGTTTCCAGCGAGGCCGTATCGGCCCAATGCAGATCCTCGATTATCAGAAGCAGCGGCGCCCGTTGGAGGCGGCGCTCGAGAATGGTGCGGATGGCATAGAAAATCTGCCGTCGCAGCTGCTCCGGCTCCACGTGCTTGAGCACTCCGTCGGGATCGCCGAAACCGAGAATGCAAAGGAAAAGCGGTATCAGCCGCTCCCGTTCTGCGGCCGCCAGGTCGAGCGCGTCCAGGCCGCTGGAGAGCTGCCGGCGGGCGTCGTCGGGGCTGTCGTTTCCACCAATGTCATAGGCACAGCGCACGATGGCGGCGAGGGTGCCGTAGGATGGCTCCCCGAAGGACGAGCAGGCCGCCTGTCGCACGACAACATCGGCAAAGCGGGGTTCGTGCCGGACTTTTTCGAGGAATTCGTCCACCAGGCGCGTTTTGCCGGCGCCGGCTTCCCCCGTCAGGCGGACGAATTGCGTAACGCCCGAGCAGGCGGCATCCAGGCAGCGCAGCAGGCCAGCGAGTTCCGCATCGCGACCGACCATCGGCGCGTGGAGGCCGAGGGCGGACAGGCCACGGGGATTGGCCGCCGCCTCGACGCGTCCGGTCAGCCGATGTATCAGCACGCCTTCGGCTTTGCCACGCAATGGCAACGTGCCGAGCGAGTTGAAGGAAAACGCATGCCGTGTGAGACGATGGGTGACGGGCCCGACGAGGATGTCGCCGGGTTCCGCCATCGCCTGCAGGCGCTGTGCCGTGTTCACGGTATCGCCCGTCACCGAATAGGCCTTGCTATTGCTTGCACCCACGCCGCCGGCGACCACCGGTCCCGTGTTCACGCCGATATGCAGCGCAAGCGGCAGGCTGATGCGGGTACTCCAGCGCTTGGCGACGCCGGCCACCCGGCGGCTCATTTCGAGCGCGCTGTGCAATGCCCGTTCCGGATCGTCCTCATGCGCTTGCGGTGCGCCGAACAGGGCGAGCAGGGCATCGCCGATGAATTTGTCGACAAACCCGCCAAACGTTTGCACCGCTTCGGTCAGTTCTTCAAACAGCTCATTTTGCAATGTCTGGAGCAGCTCCGGATCGGTCTGCTCGCTGAGCGCGGTGAAATTGCAAAGATCGGCGAAGAGCACCGTAACGGTGCGCCGGTCGGCATCGGCAGACTGATCGGATATTGCCGGCTCGGAGGCGGCTTCGGCAACCGCCATGGGGACAGGTGGCGGCTGCGAGCGGGGCTGCTGTGGTTTCTGGGTTGCCGGCCCGGCGGCAATTGCTGTGCCGCATTGCGGGCAAAACGCAAAGTCCGGCTGGCAGGGATAGCCGCATCCAGGGCAGGATTTCGGCTGCTTTGCTCCACAGCTCGGGCAAAAGGCAAATCCGGCTTGGATTTCACAACCGCATTGAACGCAGTTCATCACCGCTGGCCTCGTGAGCCATGCGCCCACCGGCTCCCTTGAGCGTGGCCGTGGCCCCTACAGCGACAGATAATGGACCCTATTCCAAGGGGTGGCAAGCGCGGAACCCCGTCCGCCTCGTGTCCGGAGGGTCTCCGGTCCCTGCGCTGTGCTATGCCGGCGACGCCATTCAGATTGCGGTTGAAACAGTATCGGCCAACTGCTGCAGATTTGCGTCGGACGAAGGACCGACGACCACATAGGAGGCGCCGCCCTTCTGCCAGGAAATCATTGCGAGATCGTCGCGTATGCTTTCTGCCATGTTTCGATCTGATGTGCCCGGCTTGCTTTTCAGGAAACAGATGGCGAAGACGTCGCCGTCCTCGTTCTTGTACATCAGCTGCGCCACCGGTTTTCCGCCAGCGACGAGCAGCCGGGCTCCTTCGAAGGTGAGGCCGCGCGTGCTCAGGTCCGGCAGGGAAAAGTTTACGCCGACACTCGATGCTAGCCAGCTTTCGATCTTGGCGCCGCTCGAAGCCGGCACTTCGACGAGATGTTCTGCGGTCTGCCGCGAATAGATGCGATGATAATCTGCGATGTCGTCGAGCCAGGTGCGGGCCGCCGCCACGTTCACCGAGGGCGCACCGTCATTGCTGGTCCTCCCGATGATGTAGCCGGTTGAACTGCCGATCAGCAGCAAGGTGATCGAGGCGGCAAGCGCCCGCGGCCACAGCCGGACCTTCGTCTCGCGCGGTGCAGCGTTGACGACGCGCTCTGCCTTCGGATTGACGCCCGGGCCCTGCTTGATCCGCCGAACCAGCGACAACGGAACCGGATCGTGCAGAAATTCCTCGAAAGCCTTGTTGCCAAAGGCATTTCCAGCTTTCAGCATTTCGAGCAGCATTCTGGCCTCGTCGTCGCGCGCCACCAGCTGTTCCAGTTCCTTGCGTTCTGCTTCGCTGACTTCGCCGTCGAGATAGGCCGACAGGCGAACTTCAAGCGCGAGCCCTTTCGTGTTTTGCAACGTTCAGGCCCTCCTTTCCGTCGTCTCAGTAATCATTGCGGCCAGACGCATGCGTGCCGTCGAAAGTCTGCTCATCACCGTGCCGATCGGGATCTTCAGGATATCGGCGGCCTCGCGGTAGCTGTGTCCCTCGACATTCACCAGCACGAAGACGCTCGCCAGGCCCTCTGGCATGGAAAGAATCATCTTGTGCAACTGATTGGCGTAAACCGCCTTCTCGCCGGATGCCTCGACCGACAACTCGTCCTGCTCGGCGGCATCGACCGTGCCGCCGCCGGTGCGAACCTTGCGCTTCCTGATTTCGTCGATCCAGAGATTGCGGGTCATTGCGTATATCCAGCTTTCAAGCCGCCCTTCGCCATTCCAGAGGTGATTGCGGGTGATTGCCCGCTCGCAGACCTCCTGAACCAGGTCATCGGCATCGGCGGCATTGCGCGTCAGTGTCATTGCGAAACGACGCAACTTGGGCAGGACGCTGACCAAGTCCCTTCTGAATTCGTTCGATTCGGCCGCTGGACGCATTGCTCTTCCAAAGAAACGTTCCGGAGCGAGGGTTTATTCGTCCGGGTCGAAATACACGCCGGTTGATATGAAACATTTGGCCCATGGTCTGCAAGTCGGCAGCCGGCAGGCAGCGCATATTTTGCCGCTTCCAAGGCATTTTCCCAATGCCCTATGAAAGGCCGGGCGACCAGAGCCGCCCGGCCTGAGCGGGATCAGTAGTGGCGAACGCCGCCAAGCGTTTCCAGGAGGGCGCGATATGCCCAGGTGTTCTCGCCGCCGCGATCTCGAATCTCGATCAGTTGCGCTTTTGCTTCTTCGATCTGTCCCTGCTCGACCAGGGCCTGGCCCATATAAGAGCGGGCAAGAATGTAGTTTTCGTCGGTTTGCAGCGCCCGTTTGTAATAGCTCATGCCCAGTTCCATCCGCCCGGCCTTGCGGTGGGCATAACCGCGGTAATTCAGGATGCGGGCACTGTTCTGGTCCTTGACGGCGTCGAGCACCTTCAGCGAATTTTCGTATTGGCCGGCATAGGCAAGTTCGCGTGCCGCCTTGAAGAGGATGTCGTCGTCAAGGCCGCTCTTCTTGGCGTTGACACACTCCTTCTTTTTCTCGTCCCAAACCTGTCCGTCCTTGCATTCCGTGGAGGTCTGGGTCTTTTTCGGCGGGGCCGTAGTGTCCTCACCGGCGGCCCAGGCGGTTTGCCCAAGCGTAAAGGCGGAAACCGCAGAAAAAAGAGCCAACAGTGCGGTCTTGCGATTGATCATGGTCATCTCCTGGTTTTGAAACTGCCCCCGGAAAACGGGATTGCCCGACGTCTTTGATGACGCCGGCGGTCCGGTCAGTTCCGTATGACGGATGACGAACGCCGAATATTTCCCAGCATAGCGCTTTTTGCCGTTTTGGCGAGTATCGATAACGATCAATGATTCAGAAGCGCGTGGTTTCGACGAGCGTCACCGAACGGCCGTCCATGGTGAGTTCGAACCGCTCGCGAACGAGATTCCAATGGCCGGGGCTGCCGGAAATGAAAAACAGGTTGAACCCGGCCGGCGGTTTCCTGCCGCCACGACCTTGCGAGGCCGAAGCGATGCCAACCACGGGCACCGGGCTGATCTGGCCCTTGAGGGAATAGACCGTGTTCAGATGGGTGTGGCCATGGAGCACCAGTTCGGCGCCTCCGGCGGAAATCGTTGCGGCGAAGCGGCGGATCCCGAGCATGCGCTTGTGCATGGAGGTCGCGCCGTGGATAGGCGGATGGTGGATCATGACGACGCGGAACAGACCGGCTTCACCGGCTGCACGCAAGAGATTGACGGTCTCGCGCGCCTGACGGCTGCCGAAATAGCCGCTGGCGGCGAAGGGAGGAGTGGCGACTGCGGTCGAGCAGCCGATCAATGCCACCTGGCCGCGGACTCGCAGATAGGGATAGCAGTGAAAATCCTCGTTCCACTCCGCCGGTCCGCGTTCGCCGCGCATGTAGGGGTACCAGGCCTTGGTGGTCTTTTCATAGGCGCCCGGCACATAGGCATCGTGATTGCCGGGCACGATGGAAATGTTTTCCGGGTCGCCGGCTTCCTTCAGCCATGCGGTCATGATCTCGATTTCACGCGAAGAGGCGAGGTTGACCAGGTCACCGGTAATCGCCAGGTGATCCGGATCGGCACGCTCGATCTCGTCCATCAAAAGGTTGAGCGTGTTGCCGACCAGGTGGTTACGGCGGTTGCGGTGCCAGTTGACGAAGCCGGTGATGCGTTTCGAGGCGAGTTCACGGTAGGAAAGATCGGGCAGGGGGCCGAGATGAATGTCGGAAATATGCGCGAGTTTGAACATAATTTGTACCTAGCGCATATTCCCGGAAAGGGGAATCATGCGATGCGCTTTATCCTCCGCATGACATCGATGAAAGGAACCGGATCGGCATGACCGAAGCGCCGCCGGAAATGCACAGCTGGAAGACGCGGCTGGTTACCCGCCTGATGCACGGCTATTTCGCCTTCGCCCGAGGCATGACCATGGGCGTGCGCGCCGCCTGTTTCGACGACAAGGGGCGGATTTTTCTGGTCCGGCATTCCTACGTGCCTGGCTGGCATATGCCGGGCGGCGGGCTGGAGCGGCGCGAAACGGCCTTTGCAGCGCTGGTCAAGGAACTGCGTGAGGAGGGCAATCTGGAACTGACGGATCCTCCCGAACTTTTCCATGTCTATTTCAACCGGCTGACGAGCAAGCGTGACCACGTGCTCTTCTATCGCTGCCGCAATGTCCGCCAGACTGTACCGCGCAAGCCGGACCTGGAGATCGTCGAGAGCGGCTTTTTCGCCCTCGATGATCTGCCGAAGGACACGACGCCTGCCACCCACAGGCGGCTGGCGGAGCTTTCGGGAAAAACGCCGCCAGCCGATTTCTGGTAGCATCAGGCCGCGAGCTTCTCGCGCTCATGCGCCGCATCGAGATCAAGCTCGGGGCCAGCCGGAACGACACCGGTCGGGTTGATCATCGTGTGGCTGCGGTAATAATGCTCCTTGATGTGGCGCAGGTTGACCGTCTCGGCAACGCCGGCAACCTGATAGAGGTCCTGCAGATAGCCCTGCAGGTTCTTGTAGTCGCCGATGCGGCGGATGTTGCACTTGAAGTGCCCGACATAGACCGGGTCGAAGCGCACCAGCGTCGTGAACAAACGCCAGTCGGCCTCGGTAATGCGTCCGCCGGTCAGGTAGCGCCGGGTCGCCAGACGCTCGTCCAGTTCATCCAGCACATCGAAGAGTATCGTGATGTTTTCCGCATAGGCTTCCTGCGTCGTGGCGAAGCCGGCCTTGTAGACGCCGTTGTTGACGGCGTCGTAGATGCGCGCATTCAGGCTGTCGATCTCGCTTCGCAGTTGCTCGGGATAGAAGTCGTCCCTCGATCCCGTGAGCCCGTCGAAGGCCGAATTGAACATGCGGATGATTTCCGAGGATTCGTTGGAGACGATCGTGTTTCGCTTCTTGTCCCAGAGGACGGGAACAGTGACCCGGCCGGAATAGCGTGGATCGGCCTTCACATAGACCTGCCAAAGCGTTTTGGAGCCGAACAGATGATCGACCGTTCCACCGATCTCGTTCTTGAACTCCCAGCCGTTCGACAGCATCAGCGGATCGACGATCGAGACGGTAATCAGGTCCTCGAGCTTTTTCAGTTTGCGGAAGATCAGCGTGCGGTGCGCCCAGGGGCAGGCAAGCGACACGTAGAGGTGATAGCGCCCGGCCTCCGCCTTGAAGCCGCCTTCGCCGGAGGGCCCGGCCGAACCGTCGGCGGTGACCCAGTTGCGGAACTGTGCGGCGGCTCGCTCGAAGCGGCCCTTCGTTTCCTTGGTGTCGTACCAGACGTCGTGCCAGATACCCTCGACCAGCATGCCCATCATTGATCTCCTGCGGCGTGAGTGCCGCTGTTCGTGACTTGATTGTCGAGTAGATAACGCGTCTCGGCCGCGCATATTAGCCAGCAAATGCTGAACAGTGCGTTTTGGGCTTTGACAGAGGCCGTTTTTCTGCTATCGGGCCTCCCAGACTTTTTCATGCAACCGGATTCATATTCGATGTTCTTTCCAGGAAACCCGCGACGACGCTGATGCTGAACACGCCCTTCGGGCGTAGCCATCACATTTATCGTCTCGCATGCAGGGTTTTCTGATGTTTATGAAAAAGCACGACCTCGTCTATCTCATCGAAGACGCGTCTCACGACGCCGCGATCGAGATCATCAATGAAGAAGCCTTCGGTCCCGGCCGGTTCGCCCGTGCCGCCGCGCGTATCCGCGAGCAGGGGCCGCACGACCTGTCGCTTTCCTTCGTCTGCGCCGACAATGGCGAAACCATCGCTTCAGTGCGGATGACGCCGGTGCTTGCCGGCTCCGTCAAGGGCCATCTCCTCGGCCCGCTTGCGGTGCGGCCTTCGCACAAGAATCGCGGAATTGGCCGCGAACTGGTGCGGATCGCCGTAGAGGCGGCACGGCGCAAGGGCTCGGAAGGCGTCGTCCTGGTCGGCGACCCGCCGTATTATCAGCCGCTCGGTTTCGAGAAGGTGACCTACGGAGCGCTGGTTTTCCCAGGACCGGTCGATCCGAACCGGGTACTCGTTGTGCCGATGGCCGAGGATGTGCATGCCCGGCTGAAGGGTGAGATCCGGTGGGCTGATCACGTGGAAAGGTGAAGGGGCGCTGGCGCCCCTTGACCGGCGTCAGAGGCTGTAGTTCAGCGGAACCCAGTCATAGTTCGTGTCGTCCCGGCGCAGATGTCCAATTCCTGGAAAGGCGATATGGGCGCCGGCGACCAGATAAGCGCCGTCGGCGGCATGCTGGAAAGCGGCCTTGCGTGCGGCAACCGCCATCTGCTGGTTGACATCGAAGGCGATCGCCACATCGGGCTCGTCGAATTGCAGAACGTCGCCGTGGGTAATATCACCCCAGAACATCAGCTTCTGACCCTGGCTTTCAATCACGATCGCACTGTGGCCCGGCGTATGCCCCGCCATGAGGACGGAGCCCAAGCCCGGTAAGATCTCGGCATCGTCGCCGAAAACTTCGAATTTCTCTGCTTCGATGTATGGTGTCAGGCAGGCGCGCGCTTCAGCGAAATGCTTTTGCACCGCTGCCGTCGCCTTCTTTTCCTCGTTCGAATCGAGCCAGAATTCGGCTTCGCGACGGTTGACGCGGACAGTGGCATTGGCAAAGACGCGCTTGCCCTCGGCGACAAGGCCTCCGGAATGATCCGTATGGACATGGGTCAGGATGACATCGTCGATCTCTTCCGGCTTGTAACCCGAGGATTGGATATTGGCGACCAGCTTGCCAAGCGTCGGGCCGAGAAAGGTGCCAGTGCCGGCGTCGATCAGGACCAGCCGCTCGCCGGTATTGACGAGATAGGCATTGACCGAGGTCTGAGAGGATGGCCCCTGGAACGCAGCAGCGAGCGCAGCTTCTGCATGGGCGACAGTTGTGTTGGCATACAGCTTCGCAAGCGGAATGGCGATCGTTCCATCCGAAAGCGCCGTAACCTCATAGGCGCCGATGTTCAGCCTGTAGTAGCCCGGAGCCTGGCCGCCTTTCAGCGGCGCCTTGGAGAAGACGAGATCGGGAAGCGCTGCGGATGAGGCCGCGGCAAGAAAGGTGGTGGCAGTTGCCTTGAGAATGGCCCGGCGGGTTGGCATTGGGAACTCCTTGAGCAGATATTGTGAGGGCCTTGCAAGCCCGTGCACAAGAACGTAACTATGCGACTATCAGCAATCAAATCGATGCCGAGCATGGAATCTATCGATCATTTCAATTTACGGGCCTTCGATCTCAATCTCCTGATCGCCTTCGACGCGATGATGGAGGAGGGGAGCGTCACGCGTGCTGCGCGGCGGCTGAAGATCGGCCAGCCGGCCATGAGCCACAATATTTCGACCCTGCGCATGTTGTTCGAGGACGAGCTTTTCATCCGTGTGGGGCAGATTATGCAGCCGACGGCGCGTGCTCGCACCTTGGCAGGGCCCATTCGCAACGCCCTGCGACAGGCCCAGGCAGCGCTCCTCTCTGCCGATGTCTTCGACCCGGCAACGGAAAGCCGGGTGTTTCGCTTGGGTATGTCAGCGGAGGTGCAGCTTCTGCTTTTGCCGGATCTGACGGCCCGGCTGCGCAAGCTTGCGCCCGGCATCCGGATTCTCGCAAGGGATTGTCCGCCGGACCAGGTCGATACGATGATCGATAGCGGCGCGCTCGACATGGCGATCGGCTGCACCTATTCGCGCGCCACGCGCCAGGTTTCGGAGGTGCTGTACGAGGCGGAGGTGCAGTGCTGCTACAATCCCGCTTTGCTTTCGCTCGGCGTTCCCGTCGGCCTGGACGACTATCTCGCTGCCGATCACGCGGTCATCTCGCAGAGCGAGAGCCTGCACGGCTGCGTGGAAGACGCGCTCGAATTTGCCGGAGCGGACCTCAATGTCGTTTCCGCCGGGCCTGATTTCATGTCAATCCTGTCGACGGCCAAGGCCAGCCCGGTAATTGCCACCATCTCCGCCCGGATCGCCCGGCGATACGCGCCGTTGATGGGGTTGGTCGTCAGCCCGGTTCCGCTCGATCTGCGTTTCCCGCCCGTGACCGTCGTGTGGCCCGCTCATGCCGACAAGGATGCGGCGAGTGTCTGGCTGCGGGATCAGATAAGGGAGGTGTTCAGCCAATCCCAGGAATGGCCGACGCCCAAGATCGCCGCCCAGTAAGGCCCGCGCACGCGGCACTCATGCCGAAGGGGCAAGCCACGTCGGCTGCGCCAACGCTCACCGACCCTCGCGGTGCCAGGTGGCGGAGAGCATGAACAGCAGGGCGGCAAGGCCGAGGAAACCGGCAAACAGCGACAGCGAATTGACGCCCTTCAGCACCGTCTCGTCGGTCATGCGCAGCGACATGCGCTGGTCATCGGCGACGCGGACGGTGCCGCGCACCGGCAGGATCGGCGGCAGGTCCACCGGTCCCTCGGCGCCGGCAAGGCGGCGTACCAGCCCTTTCGTCTTTTCCGCCCAGGGCCTCAGCATTTCCGTCGTGGAGATCGTCGCCTTGAACTCCGGCGCATCGACGCTGCCGACATGCACCAGCGTGTTGAGATCGCCATTGATTACTTCGAACAGACCGGTTTCCGCCGTGCGGACGGTGGCCTTGTAGAGACCGGGCTCGGCCTCCTTGAGCGCAACGTGTTCCGTCTTGCCGGAGGGGTAGGACAGCGTCGCCGTACCCGGATCGCCTGCAATCGTCTGCCGGGCGATTTCCAGCGTTCGGCCGCTGGCATGCGCTGTGAGCGCTTCTTCCTCCAGCGCCGGTTCCTGCATCAGCCAGTGGGCCGTGCGGCGATAGAGCGAGACGCTCGGCCCGCCGCCTTCGAAGCCGCGTGCCCAGAGCCAGCCCTGGTCGGAGAGCAGCATGGCAACGCGGCCCTTGCCGACGCGGTTCAGCACAAGCAACGGCTTGCCGTCGGCTGCCTGCATCACCGTCTGCCCGAGCGGCCGGTCGACATCCACCGTGCGGAACCAGCGGCCCCAGTGCGGCGGCTCGCTGGCGGCGCCTTCCAGCCCGCGGGTCACCGGATGTTTCCTGCCTTCATCCGAGAGCCGTGGATAAAAGGCCTTCTCGTTGACGTAGCCGGTGGGGTTGGCCGGAAGCACGGCCGAGAGCGGGGTGGTTGCGATCGAATCGTCGCCCGCATGCTCCGGGCCGGCTGCGATCAGCAATGCGCCGCCGTTTTCCACATATTGGGCGATGTTGTCGTAGTAGAGGATCGGCAGCACGCCGCGATGCTGATAGCGGTCGAAGATGATCAGGTCGAACTCCTTGATCTTTTCGACGAAAAGCTCGCGGGTCGGAAAGGCGATCAGCGAGAGTTCGTTGATCGGCGTCCCATCCTGCTTTTCCGGCGGCCGTAGAATGGTGAAATGCACGAGATCGACGGCGGCATCGGACTTCAGCAGATTGCGCCAGGCGCGCTCGCCGGCATGTGGCTCGCCCGAAACCAGAAGCACCCGCAGGTTCTCGCGAATGCCGTCGATGACATGAACGGCGCGGTTGTTGGTCTGCGTCACTTCAGCCGGGACCGCGGCGACGGCAAATTCGAGGATATTGTTGCCACCGCGCGGCACGGTGAAGGTAAACGGCACATCGGTGCCGGGCTCGGCCATTTCCGTGGCGATCTTGTTGCCGTTGAGGCTGATGGTCACTTCTGCCGTACCGCCCGGCGCCATGCCGTCATCGGCGATACGGAATGTGACCTTCTGTTCTTCGCCGACAATGCCGAAGCGCGGGCCACTGACCACCTCGATGCGGCGGTCGAACTCGTCCGGCTTGCCGGTGATCAGGCCGTGGACCGGTGCGTCGAAGCCGAGCGGCTGGTTGATATCGGGTATGTCGTGGATCTGGCCGTCAGTGATGAAGATCGCGCCCCCGACACGAGACGGCGGGACGTCGGCCAAGGCCGTCTGCAGGGCCGTGAAAAGCTTCGTCGACGGCGTTTCCGTATTCTCGTCATCAGCCGCCTCGACGATGCGAGGCTCGATCTGCGGGAATTTGGCAAGCCGCTGCTTCAGCGTCACCAGGGCCGCATCGGTCATTTCGCGCCGGCCGGCATTGTCCTGGCTCTGGCTGCGGTCAACGACGACGCCGACGATGGTCGACAGCGGTTCACGTTCTTCCTGAAAGAAGACCGGATTGGCAACCGCAAGCACAAGCGCCGCAAGCGCCGCCGTGCGGAACGCCGCGCCGCGCACGCCACGCCAGAGGCCGAGGGCCGACAGGAGAACGGCGATCAGCGCAAGAACGGCGATGAAGGGCCAGGCGAGGAGCGGCGAGAAATCGAGTGTCATTGCCAAGCCCTCACTGGCCAAGCCGTTCGAGCAGAGCGGGAATGTGCACCTGGTCGGCCTTGTAGTTGCCGGTCAGCATATACATCATGATGTTGACGCCGGAGCGATAGGCATATTCGCGTTGCTGCTCGTCCGGTGGCACGGTTGGCAGAAGCGGCGCACCATTGCCGTCGATCGCCCAGGCGCCGGCGAAGTCGTTGCCGGTGATCATGATGGGCGAAACGCCGTCGCCCGCGCGGGCGGGCCTGCCGGTCGGCTGCGAGCCGTTGTCCGGCTGTGCTTCGATCCACAGCGGGCTGCCGTTATAGCGACCCGGAAAATTCGACAGCAGGTAGAACGACTTGGTCAGCACATTGTCGGTCGGGACAGGCTCCAGCGGCGGAATGTCCAAATCGCCGAGGATCGCCTGCAACCGCTCTGAATTCGGGCTGGTGTTGCCGGAGTTCGTTCCAAGCGAAGAGAACTGATCGCGCGTGTCGAACAAAACCGTGCCGCCGGCGCGCATATAGGCATCGATGCGGCTGACCGCCTGCGGGCTCGGCATCGGCGCATTGGCGGAGATCGGCCAGTAGATCAGCGAGTAGAACGACAGTTCGTCCGACGCGATGTCGAGGCCGACGGGCGGTCCCGGCTCCAGCGTCGTGCGATAGGTGAGGAACTCCGTGAGGCCGGCAAGCCCGCGCTCGGAGAGCCGGTCGACCTCGGCCTCGCCGGTGATGACATACGCCAGATGGGTCTTGTCGAGCCGCGCCAGTATATTCTCGTCGCCGGGCTTGCCGTCGTCGGCAAGCGAATGGCCCGGCGCTGCAACAAGCGCGGCGGCGGCAAGAGCGATGACGACGGCAGTGGTGGCCGGTATTCTCAATCGAGCAAAGGCGCCGCCCATGAAGAGAACGACGGCGGAGTCGACAAGCAGCAGGATGAGTGCGACGGCAAACAGTGACGGTTTCAAGGACCACGCCTCGGCGCCGATCAGCGCTTCGGATGTGTATGCCATGGGAAGGCCGGTGGCATCGATCGGCTTCAGCCGGGTGTCTCGAGGAAGGAGATTGAGAGCGCTGAAACCCTCTTCCGAGCCGTAGAGTCCGGGCGGGTTTTCGGCGCTGGAAACCGGTGCCTTGCCGGCAGAAATTTCCAGCGGCCGCGCCCGGCCGGTTTCGCTGGTCAGCACCCCGTCGGCATTCAGGAGCCGGTAGGGTGCCAGGGTCTGTCCCGGCGTCGTGCCCTCGCTCGCCACGCCGCCGCTGCGCGATAATTGCACGCTGCGGCGCAGCATCTCGACGAAATCGCCGGAAATCGGCAGGTTCGACCAGGTCGCTTCGGCGCTGACATGGAACAGGATGATGCGGCCGGCCCCTTGCGCCTTGGTGGTCACCAGCGGCGTGCCGTCGGCGAGGCTTGCCCAGGTGCGCGACGAGAGATCCGCCGTCGGTTCGGCGAGCACCTGGCGCTTGACGAGAATGTCCTGCGGACGCGGCATCCCGGCAAACGGGCTGAGTGCCGGATAGTCGGCTAGAGGCTGCGGTTGCGACCAGGACAGCGCGCCGCCGAGCGCGCGCTCCCCTTGCCGCAGCGTGACGGGCACCAGCGGATCGTCGGCGGGCGCGGCAGCAAGGCGAGGCCCGGCGAAGCGGATCAGCGTGCCGCCGTTTTCGATCCACTTGGTTACAGGCGCATAGGTCTCATCCGGCAAGCGGCCGATATCGGCCATGATCAGCATGGAAGGCTTCTGTGCCAGGAGCTCGGGGATTGCGACGGCCAGATCGGCTTCGTTCGGCTGAACGAGATCGGCATACGGCGCCAGCGCCCGGTTGATGTAGTAGAGCGGCGACAAAAGCGGCTGCGACTGGTCGCGGGCTTCGCCGCTCAAAAGCGCCACCCGGCGGCGGCGGAACCCGTCATCGAGCAGGAAGGTGCCGCCGGCAGTCGCCGTGCCGTCGATGGCGATGCGGGCAAAGTCGTTACGCAGTTCGAAGGGGGCTGCAAGCGTTGCCGTGGCCACACCTTCGCCGGCGGCGAAAGCGACCGATCCGTTGGCGACCGTGCGGCCGCGGGTGTCATAGGCCGTGATCGGCAGCGTCCGCGCACTGTTCGTATCGAGCCGGCTGGCGGTGACCACCATGGAATCTGCGTCGTTGGCCGAATTGGTGATGGCCACCGCCTGATCGCCACGGCCTTCGACCAGCCGCAAGTTGGCGGGCGCAAGCGCGGCGAGCTCGGCCATCACCTTGCCATCACCGGTCTCGATCCCGTCCGTAAGAAAAGCCAGCGTGCCGGGAGCCGTCCCGTCGAGAGCAGTCTTCAGAGCATTGACGGCCGCGGTCCGCTCGGGCTGCAACGGTTGCGGCGAGGCGGCTGCGAGCCGGTTGCGGGCGGCAGTCGCCGATCCCGGCACGGCATTGTGCTCGCTGTCGGCGGTGAAGACGATGGCGACCGGCAGATTCCTGTCTTCCGCGTCGCCGATCAGCGCTTCGGCGGTTTCCACCCGGCGTTCCCAATCGGCGGCCGTAGCCCACGAATTGTCGATCACCAGCGCCAGCGGGCCATCGGCAGACAGCGTGTTGGAGCGCGGATTGAAGACCGGATCGGCAATTGCGAAGATGATGGCGGCGGCCATCAGCATGCGCAGCAGCGTCAGCCACCACGGGCTTTTCGAGGGTGTCTCCTCGCGTTTCAGCACCCCGGCAAGGATGCGCAGCGGCGGAAATATTTCCGTGACCGGCTTCGGCGGCGTCATGCGCAGCAGCCACCAGATCGCGGGCAGAGCGACCAACGCCGCAAGCATCATCGGATTGGCGAAGATGAAGGGCAACAGGCTCACAGCTGGCCTCCATGGGTCGCACGTCCGGGCATGCCGGAGAGATACATGTGCACCGCCACCAGCGCCTCGGAGGCGAGGTGATCGGTGCGGTGCGGCGTGAAGGTCCAGCCGAGATGGCGCAGCATATCGCCGAGACTGTCGCGCCGGGCGAAATAGGCGCGGCGATAGTCATCGGCGACGATCTCGGCGCGTCCGGCGGTCAGTTTCTCGCCGGTTTCAGGGTCGGTGAATTCGGTGCGTCCGGCATAGGGAAACGCCTCTTCCGCCGGATCGGCGATCTCGACGATATGGCCGCGCATGCCGCGGCGGGCGAGCGGCGCAAGCCGCGCCATGATCGTGTCGACGGGATCGAGGAAGTCGCCGATCAGCACGAGGTCGCTGACGGCGCGGATCATGCCGGTCTGCGGCAATCCGCCCGAAAGCGGCGTGTGCATCAGGGCCGATGCCAGCCGTTCGGCGGCGTTGCGGGCCGAGACGGGCTCCATGACGCCGGGGCAGCCGATGCGCTCGCCGGAGCGGGCGAGAATTTCGGCGAGTGCCAGCATCAGCACCAAGGCCCGGCTTTCCTTGGAGACATGCCCGAACTTCGACTTGTACATCATCGAGGGAGAAAGGTCGGCCCAGAGCCAGATGGTGTGGGCGGCCTCCCATTCGCGGTCGCGCACATAGGTATGGTCGTCGCGGGCCGAGCGGCGCCAGTCGATGCGCGACAGGCTTTCGCCGTCGCTATACGGCCGGAACTGCCAGAAATTTTCGCCGATGCCGCGCTTGCGGCGTCCATGCCAGCCGGAAATCACCGTGTTGGCGATGCGCTTGGCCTCGACCATGCAATCCGGAATCAGTCTGGCACGCATCTGCGCGCGGGAAAGGACCTCTCCGGATGGTGTTCGCTCGACGATATGCCCTATGGCAGCCATTCATTATCCCCTGGCTTGCTTCACCAGGCCGGTGATGACGTCTCGCACCGACATGCCTTCCGCCCGCGCCGCGAATGTCAGCGCCATGCGGTGTTGCAGGACGGGTTCGGCAAGCGCCATGATGTCGTCGATGGAGGGTGCAAGCCTGCCGTCATAGAGCGCGCGGGCGCGGGCACACAGCATCAGCGACTGCCCGGCGCGCGGACCGGGGCCCCAGGCGACATTCTTGTCGGTCGCCGTATTGCCGTTGCCGGGGCGGGCAGAGCGAACCAGCGCGAGGATCGCATCGACAACTTTCTCGCTGACGGGCATCTGACGGATCAGATGCTGGATATCCTGAAGCTGCGCCGCATCGATGACGCCACGGGCCTCGTTCTCATATACGCCGGTGGTTTCAAGCAGGATCTGCCGTTCGGCGGCGAGTTCCGGATATCCGACATCCACCTGCATCAGGAAGCGGTCGAGCTGGGCTTCCGGCAGCGGATAGGTGCCCTCCTGCTCCAGCGGGTTCTGCGTCGCCAGCACATGGAAAGGCTGCGGCAGGTCGTTGCGCCGGCCGGCGACGGTGACGTGATATTCCTGCATGGCCTGCAACAGCGCCGACTGCGTGCGCGGGCTGGCGCGATTGATTTCGTCGGCCATAAGCAATTGCGTGAAGATCGGGCCGGGCACGAAGCGGAAGGACCGCCGGCCGTTCTCGTCCTGGTCCATCACTTCGGAGCCGAGAATGTCGGACGGCATCAGGTCGGGGGTGAACTGGATACGGCTGGAGTTCAACCCCAGCACCGTGCCGAGTGTCGAGACGAGCTTGGTCTTGGCAAGGCCAGGCACGCCGACCAGCAGCGCGTGGCCGCCGGAGAGGACGGCAAGCAGTGTCTGTTCGACGACGGTTTCCTGGCCGAAGATCACCTTGCCCACTTCCTTGCGGATCAAGGCGATTTCGCCGAGCGCCTTCTCCGCGGCGGCGATGATCGCCCTTTCGTCAACCGCGCCGTCTGTGGTCTTCATCACACCCATCGTCTGTCTCCAGTGGCCGGCAACGGTCTCGAATCGCCAAAAGCGCTCGTTCCGTCTCTGTTTTTCAATCTAAGCTCTGCTGGGTGGCTGACAAGACGCCACCAAAGCACTATCTCGTGAAACACGTGGTCTATAAAACGCAAGAATAGGGCCAAACGGGACGGAACGATGGCGGACGCCAAAATACATCAGAGCGGCGATGCGGCGGGCCTTGCGGCATTGATCTCGCGCGCCGCCGGACAAGCGGGCGAGCAAAGCAAGGGATTGCCGCCGGTCGATCGATGGAATCCGCCATTCTGCGGCGATATCGACATGGAAATCCGCGCCGACGGCACCTGGTTCTACATGGGCACGCCGATCGGTCGCCAGCCGCTGGTGCGGCTGTTTTCCACGGTCCTGCGCAAGGACGAGGACGGCAAAACCTATCTCGTAACTCCTGTGGAAAAAGTGGGCATCCGCATCGTCGACGCGGCTTTCGTGGCCGTCGAGATGAGCAGGACAGAGCGCCAGGGCCAGCAGGTGCTGACCTTCCGCACCAATGTCGGCGACGTCGTCGAGGCGGGGCCGGAGCATGCGCTGCATTTCGTCATCCACGGCGACAACAACGAACTGAAACCCTATCTGCATGTGCGCGGGCGGCTTGAGGCCCTGGTGTCGCGTTCCGTGATGTACGATCTGGTCGAACTCGGCGAGACCATGACGATCGATGGCGTCGAAATGTTTGCAGTGCGTTCCGCCGGGGCGGTCTTCACGGTCATGCCTGTGAAGGAACTGGAAGCGCTGTCGGTATGATGGATACCCTGTTTTCAGCCGGTGATTTTCGCCGCCGCGCGCGCAGCCAATCCGGCAGCCCGGTGGAGGACGCCTGGCGCGAGCATGGCGATTTCCTGCTCAATCCGGATGTCATACCCCATCTCGAAACGCTGAAGCTCAGGGATGCGGCGGTGCTGGTGCCGGTCATCGAAGACGGCGATGAAGCGCGCGTCATCTTCACCCAGCGCACGTCGACGATGCGCAAGCATTCCGGCCAGGTCGCCTTTCCCGGCGGTGCGATCGACCCGGAGGACGATACGCCGGAGCGCGCGGCGTTGCGGGAAACCGAAGAAGAGATCGGCCTTGACCGACGTTTCGTGGAGACGGTCGGCCGGTTGCCTCACTACATGGCGATGTCCGGTTTCCGGATCACGCCGGTGCTTGCCGTCGTGCAGCCGGGTTTTCAGCTTGTGCTCAACCCGGTTGAAGTCGATGCCGTCTTCGACGTGCCTTTGTCGTTCCTGATGGATCCGCGAAATCATGGGCGAGGTCGCGCGACCTGGCAGGGCGCCGAGCGGCATTTCTACCGCATGCCCTATGGCGACCGGAATATCTGGGGCATTACCGCCGGGATCGTCCGTATGTTGTACGAAAGGCTCTATGCATGACCTCCGTTGCCGCCGAACCCTGGTTTTCGGCGCCTGCGCTGACGCGCGTCTTCAATCTCCTCAATGCCGATGGCGGCGAGGCCCGCGTTGTCGGCGGTGCTGTGCGCAACAGCCTGATGGGGCTTCCCGTAGCCGATATCGACATGGCAACGACGCTTCTGCCGGACGAGGTTGTCGCCCGGGCAAAAAAAGCCGGCATCAAGTCGGTCCCGACGGGGATCGACCACGGCACGGTCACGCTGGTCATCGAGGGCGCGCCGTTCGAGGTGACGACATTGCGCCGCGACGTCGAGACGGACGGCCGCCGCGCCGAGGTCGCCTTCGGTTCGGACTGGAAGGTCGACGCCGAGCGACGGGATCTGACCATCAATGCACTCTATGCCAATGCTAAGGGCGAGGTGATCGACCTTGTCGGTGGGCTCCCCGACATCGAAAAACGCCATATTCGCTTCATCGGCAATGCGGCCGAGCGCGTGGCGGAAGACTATCTGAGGGTGCTGCGCTTCTTCCGCTTCTTCGCTCACTATGGTTCGGGACGGCCGGATGCGGATGGCCTCCGCGCTTGCGCAAAGGCTCGCTCCAAGCTGGGGACGCTTTCGGCCGAGCGGGTCTGGTCGGAGATGAAGAAGCTGCTCTCTGCCAGGGATCCCGGACGGGCGCTGTTGTGGATGCGCCAGGCGGGCGTGTTGAACGAAATTCTGCCCGAAAGCGAAAAATGGGGCATCGACGCCATCCCGGCCCTGGTCGCCGCCGAACAGGCGTTCGGCTGGCAGCCCGAACCGCTGCTGCGGCTCGCAGCCATCGTGCCGCCGGACGTCGAGCGGCTGGAAGCGATGGCGAAACGGCTGCGCCTTTCAAAAACCGAGGCGGCCTTCTTCTTGGCATGGGCGAAAGCACCGCGTCTGCCGGCCGTGATTGCCGATACGGTTTTTGCGCGACTGCTTTATCGGCATGGCTCAAACGGCCTCGATACCAGCCTGAGGCTCGCTCTCGCCGCGTCGCGGCAGAAATCGGAAAACGACCCGGCTCAGCTTGCTGAAACAGGTCGCCTGTGGGGACTGCTCGGGAAGACGGAAAACTGGCAGAAGCCGGTATTCCCTCTGACCGGCGCTGATGTGCTTGCTGCCGGAATTGCCGCGGGACCGCGGGTCGGCGAGGTTCTGGCCATGCTTGAGGATCAGTGGGTGGAGGGTAACTTCAACGCCGACCGGGCAACGCTCGTTGCCCGGCTCCAGTCGATAGTCTGAAGTCAGGCTGCCTGCGTTTCGTCGACGATGCGGGCCTTGATATTGTCGACCATGTTTTCGCGGATCAGGGTTTCGCCGTGGGCCTGGCGCATGTGCTCGACGGCGCGGCGCACGATTTCAGCATCACTGTCGGCCCTGGTATGCCAGTTGCAGCCGGGCACGAGGGTCCCGCATTCAAACAATCGCATGATGCTCCTCCTTGCTTTTTGATCTCTTCCGCTGGGGCAGGTCCGGCAAGCGGAATACCGTCTAGTATAACCGGAAATGCCATCGAATGGTTCCACGATTGTAGATGCCCTGTCTTTCCATCGCGGCAGGTCGCGAGCGGTACGACCGGACATGGCCTTGAACGTTCCTTTTCGTGGTCACATTGTCGCCCGATCCATCCTTGACCTTGGTGCCGGGGTATTCCCCTCCGGACAGGTGGCGATCGCCGCCTTGAGACTGACTAAGGAAAGGAAAGCATATGACCATCCGCCACATGCCCGTGGCAGCCTTGACCGCTGCCGCACTGAGCCTGATCGTCATCAACTCGCCGGCTTTTGCCCAGGGTGCTTCTCAGACGCAAGCCACGCAGCCGATACAGGGCACCGCGCCCGCCGTCATCAGCGACAAGAGGATCGAAGCTTTTGCGGTGGCCTATCTGCAGGTTAACAAGGTGCGGCAGGACTATGCCGCCAAGATCGGCGCGGAGAAGGATGCGACGGCCAAACAGAAGCTTCAGAACGAGGCCAACAAGCAGATGATCAACGCGGTCGAAACGTCGCCGGACATGTCGCTGGAGGAATACAAGTCCATCATCACCGCGGCGCAGACCAATCCTGAAGTTGCCCAGAAGGTGCAGGAAAAGTTGAAGACGACGACGTCAGCGCCGTAGCGAGGCGACGATCGGAGCAGGGCGGCAATTCCGATCCTGCTCCAGCGCCCGCAGGCCGACAGACGGCGCATTCGCCGGCTGTCGCCCAAGAAACCACTATAGAAATGCCCGGCTTTGATGCTATGCCTTCATCTCCCTGAGACGTCCGCAAAGGCATGCCTTCCATCATGAGATCCTCTCTTCAGCAGGAATTGATCGCCTCCATCCGCAACATCGCGGATTACCCCAAGCCCGGCATCATGTTCCGCGACATCACCACGCTTCTCGGCAATCCGCGCGCGTTTCGCCGGGCGATCGACGAGCTGGTCCATCCCTTTGCCGGCACGAAGATCGACAAGGTCGCCGGCGTCGAGGCGCGTGGCTTCATCCTGGGCGGCGCGATGGCGCACCAGATGTCATCCGGCTTCGTGCCGATCCGCAAGAAGGGCAAGCTGCCGCATGACACGGTGCGCATCGCCTACAGTCTCGAATACGGCATAGACGAGATGGAGATGCATCGCGACGCCATCAAACCGGGCGACAAGGTCATCCTGGTCGATGACCTGATTGCCACCGGCGGCACTGCCGAGGGCGCGGCCAAGCTGTTGCAGCAGATGGGTGCCGATATCGTCGCCGCCTGCTTCATCATCGACCTGCCGGAACTCGGCGGCCGCAAGAAGCTCGAGGCGCTCGGCGTCAAGGTGCTGACGCTGATCGAGTTTGAAGGCCACTGAGTTTACGCGTCAGGGAAACTCGATCACTTTGCTTTCGAACCGGATGACGGGCTCGCCGTTCTGGTTCTCGCCCTCGCACAGGATGGTGTTGATCCGCCATCCAGGACGCGATTCCAGATCCTTCGCCGTCACGAAGGTGACGAAATAGGTGATCACATCGCCAGCAAAGACCGGCCGCAGCCAGCGCATATCGCGAAAACCGGGCGATGGGCCGAGCTTCGGCGGCTCTATTCCCTCGGCCGCCAGCCGCTTCATTTCGCCCAGCCAATAGGGCACGAAACATTTCATCCAGCCCGCGCAGGTGTGCCAGCCGGAGGCGCAGAGGCCGCCGAAGAGCGATTGCCGCGCTGCTTCCGCATCGAGATGAAACGGTTGCGGGTCGAATTTTTCGGCGAACCGGATGATGTCATCGGCGGTGAAAGCAACGCTGCCGGTCATCACCTTCGTACCTTCGGGGTGAACCTCGGAGAGCCTCATGCGTCGCTTCCTGCCGGTTTGCAGCGGATCATGTTGGCGTAGTCACAGATCGCCACCGTTTCTCCCCGCTGGTTGATGACCTCGCCACGCAGTTGCACAATGCCGATCTCGGGCCTGGAACGGGACGTCCGCGCCTCGATGACCGTGCAGGTGCCCGAGAGCGTATCGCCGGCAAGCACAGGCTTCTTCCACTCCATGCTGTTCACGCCCGGCGATCCCTCGGACGCCGTTCGGTGGATATAGCTGTCGCAAAGCATGCGCATCATGATGGCGCTCGTGTGCCAGCCGGAGGCCGCAAGGCCACCGAGAATGCTCGCCTTGCCGGCTTCCTCCGACAGATGCATGGGCTGCGGATCGAATTCGGCGGCAAAGGCGACGATGTCCTCGGCCTTGACCGTCACCGGCTTGAACGCGAACCGCGTGCCGGCAGGAAAATCCTCGAAATGAAGCATGGGTTGTCGTCCTCCTACCGGGGCGTCTTTAGCATCCAGCCCTGGCACTGGAAACTGGCGGGAGATCACCTGTATCAGTGCGGGATCGCCAGTTCCTGGCCGTTGATCTTCATCTTGCCGCTCTCGTCCACCACGAGGTTCCACATCTGGCGGCCATCGGCTTCTATCTTGGCGAAGCCCTTCATCATCAGCAGCACGAACGCCGCTTGCCCGAACTGCGGAACGGTCTGGGCATTCTGCTGCAGATAGGAAATAGTCTTGTCGAAATCCCTTGCGTAGATCGTGACGTCGGTGCTTTGGCGCCCCTGCTGTTCCGGGTAGACGGTCGTCGTACCCGAAAGGCTGATATCGTAGACCGACGAGCGGGCGGAGACGTCCTCATATCTCAAGGTTAGCGCACCACCCGGCAGGAACACGCGGCCGGCTGCGGTGGACTGCTCGTCCGTCAGCGGTTTTTCGGCGTTGAAATCGGCGTGGTCCAGGAAGTAGCCAATGCCGCTTGCAAGGTTGAGGTTTTCGAAAGCGGCGCCGAAACTAACCGTCTCGGGCAGTGCTGCGACGAACGCGTCGGGTACGACGCCCGGTGGCACTGAGGGCCTGTCGATGACGATCCCGAAACCGGCTTTTGCACCATCTTTCAGGCCGTTCGAATTGACCGTATAGCGTAAGGTCTGCGCCCCGAAGGTGCCTGCCGGCGTGACTACCTTCAGGTTCGCGACATCGATGGATTCCAGCAATGCGTCGAACATCGGCAGGTTGGCGCGCACAACCTCCTTGAGGCGTGTCTGATCCTCGGGCGTCAGTCTATCGGCTTTCACCTTGTCCAGAACAAAGAAGATGATGTCGTGCAGCGGCTTGTAGGCGACACCGTTCATGGCGACATCTGCGGTCACGCTGTCTGCCGAGACATCGATCCGCGCCTTGGCCGGATCGATGACGGTTTCAGTGAAGGCACTCATCGCCGTATTGGAGCGAAGATCGATCGTGCCCGGGTTTCCCCGCTTGCTTTCGAGGATCGACTTCATCGTGCCGAAATGTGCTTCCACCGATTGCAGCGGAGAACGGGACGACATGAAGATGCCATTGGCGGTCATTTCCGCGGATTTGGGATAGAGAATTTCGGGGTCATAGACCCCGTCCATTCGAAAGCCATCGATCTTGTAGCTGAAATCCGTCTTGTCGGTTCCGACGGTGAACTGCCCCTTGACGTCGAGATCGGCGGATTGGGAAAAATTCCACGCTCCGTCTTCCAGGGGGCGGATCAATGACAGAAGGGGCTTCAGTCCGGAAATGCTGAAGGTTTTTGGGTCGACATCCTTCAAGAGCACGGTCGGATCGAAGGTGACTTCGTAATCCGCGGTGCCGGGCCGGACCTTGATCAGGCCCGATTTCGCTACGCTGTCCGGCAGGTAGGATGTGAATTTCTGCTCGAGCTGCCGGGCGCCTTCATGGGTAATCTCCGCGGCCAGCGCCGGCTGGGTCACGAGCGCGGTGGAGAGCAGCAGTGCGGGGATCAGGCGCATCGAAGAAACTCCTTAAATATGTCTTCAGCCAACATACAGCCGGCGATCGCGACGGCAAGCGTCGCTGATCGCCCTGCGAAAGAGTTTTCGAAGAAATCAGGTGTTGAAGCGGAAGTGGATCACGTCGCCGTCCTGGACGACATATTCCTTGCCTTCGTCGCGCGCCTTGCCGGCTTCCTTGGCGCCTGTTTCACCGTTGAAGGCGATGTAGTCGTCATAGGCAATGGTGTTGGCGCGAATGAAGCCGCGCTCGAAGTCCGAGTGGATGACGCCAGCCGCACCCGGGGCCTTGGTGCCGCGCTCGATCGTCCACGCCCGCGTTTCCTTCGGGCCGACGGTGAAATAGGTGATGAGGTCGAGCAGCTTGTAGCCGGCGCGGATCAGCCGGTCGAGACCCGCTTCGTGAAGGCCGAGCGCCTCGAGGAATTCCTTGGCCTCCTCCTCAGGCAGCTGTGCAACTTCGGCTTCGATCGCAGCCGAAATAACCACGGTTTCGGCGCCCTGCGCCTTCGCCATTTCCTCGACCGCCCTGGTATGGGCGTTGCCGGAGACGGCATCTCCCTCGGCGACGTTGCAGACGTAGAGCACCGGATGGGCGGTCAGAAGGTTCAAACCCTGCAGGATTTTCTTTTCTTCGGCATCCAGCGTCGACAGCAACGTGCGGACCGGCTTGCCGTCCTGAAGCAGCTTCAGGGCTGCGTCCATGACCGGCAGCAGCGTCATCGATTCCTTGTCCTTGGAGGCGGCGCGCTTGCGGGTCTGCTCGGTGCGGCGCTCGAGGCTCTCGAGATCGGCGAGCATCAGCTCTGTCTCGATCGTCTCGGCATCGCCGACCGGGTTGATGCGGCCCTCCACATGGGTGACGTCGTCATCCTCGAAGCAGCGCAGCACATGCACCGTCGCATCGACCTCGCGGATGTTGGCGAGAAACTTGTTGCCGAGGCCTTCGCCCTTCGAGGCGCCGCGCACGAGGCCGGCGATATCGACGAAGGAGATGCGGGTCGGGATCAGTTCCTTCGACTTGGCGACATCGGCAAGCGCGCGCATGCGCGGGTCCGGCACGGCCACTTCGCCCGTGTTCGGCTCGATGGTGCAGAACGGATAATTCGCGGCTTGAGCCTGCGCCGTCTTGGTGAGCGCATTGAAGAGAGTGGACTTGCCGACATTCGGCAGTCCGACGATACCGCATTTGAAACCCATGGCACCTTGTCCATATCTTGAAGAACTTTGCCCTGCCTATGGGGGAAGGGGGTGATATGGTCAAGCCTTGCGGCGGTACGGCGGCGCTTTTTCCGGATTTGCCGCCTGCGGCGCCGGCAAACTGGCCGGCATGGCCGGGCGCAGCCATCTCACTCGCGCAGCACCCGCGTCATCGTTGCCACGGGCGGCCCCACTTGAACGGCGTTTCCGGCGGTGCGAATATTGCCGGGTTGAAATCATCCTCCGCCGGCCCTCTTTGTTTTTGAGAGGATATCCAGATGAGTGAAAACGACACCACCATCAAACCGAAAACCAGGACCCGGCCGAAGCTGGCGAGGCCGAAGCTCTACAAGGTCATTCTCCTCAACGACGACTACACGCCGCGCGAATTCGTCATCCTGGTGCTGAAGGCGGTATTTCGCATGAGCGAGGAGACCGGCTACCGGATGATGATGACGGCGCACAAGCTCGGCGTCTGCGTCATCGTCGTCTGCGCCCGCGACATCGCCGAGACGAAGGCGAAGGAAGCGACCGATCTCGGCAAGCAGGCGGGATTTCCGCTGATGTTCACCACGGAGCCGGAGGAATAGTCAGATGCCGGCCGGTCGTCTTTTCTGAAAACCCGTCTTGTCCTGCACGAAGCCACAGCCCTCATAGAATTTCAGCGTCGCCGGGTCCTGCGAGCCGGTCAGGAGCATCACCTTGTAGCAGCCTTTCTGCCAGGCCTGCTCGAAGGCATGGCGGATCAGCGCCCCGGCATGGCCGCGCTTGCGAAACCGCGCGTCGGTCACGACGTTTTCGATGAGCGCATAGGGCTTGCCGCCGCGGGTGAGGTTTGGAAGGATGCTCAGCGCCACCGATGACGTGATCGTTTCTGCAGAAACGGAAACGAAGACCGTCATGCCGGGATGCGCCAGTATCTCGGCGAACCTTTCGGCGGCAAGACCGGAGGGGAGCGGCGGATCGTCGGCATGGAGCTGCCGGTAGAGAGCGAGCAGCCCGGACAGGTCGCTCGCCTTCGCCGGCCGGATGGCCAAGTCGCCGGTCGTCACCGGCTATTCGCCCTTATTGCCGAACAGCTTCTTCAGCATGTCGGCCATCGGTCCGGTTGCCGGCAGCGTTTTCGGCTGGGTACTGTTGCGGGCCTGGCGGATATGCGATTTTCCGGCGGACTTTGCTGGTGCCAGTTCGGGCTCCGGTTTGCTGCCGGTGGCGAGTGCCAGCTTGTTCAGGAGCTGCGAATCCTCGCCCCTGACCAGCATCGCCGCATTGTCGGCGAGCGCGTCGAGCAAAGGGTCCAGCCAGACACGGTCGGCCTTGGCGAAATCGCCGAGCACGTGGTTGTGTACCTGTTCCTTCGAGCCGGGATGGCCGATGCCGAGCCGCAGGCGGCGATAGTCCTTGCCGCAATGGGCGTCGAGCGATTTGATGCCGTTGTGGCCGCCATGACCGCCCGCCGTCTTGATACGCGCTTTGCCGGGCAGAAGGTCGAGCTCGTCGTAGATCGCCAGGATGTCCTTCGGCTCCAGCTTGTAGAAGCGCATGGCTTCGCCGACCGCTTCGCCGGAAAGGTTCATGAAGGTCTGCGGCTTCATCAACAGCACGCGCTCGCCGCCGAGCTCTCCTTCGGAGACCAGCGCCTTGAACTTCCTGGACCAGGGCGAAAAACCGTGCCGCCGCTGGATCGCGTCGACGGCCATGAAACCGATATTGTGGCGGTTGCCTGCATATTGGGGGCCGGGATTGCCGAGCCCTGCGAAAATCAGCATGGATATATCTCTACCAGTCAAACAGCGCTGTCTTGCACCGCGTCGGAGCGCGCAAGTCAACTGTTTACCACAGACGATCCGTCATTTCTCATCTGGCGCGAATGCCGCCTGTGATCCGCTATCGGTTCGGTCGCAGGCCGTATTTGGCGAAAATGCGGTCCTGGGTGCCATTGGCAATCAATGTGTCGAGTTCTGCCTGCATCTTTGCAATGAATTCGTCCGGCAGGTTGAGATTGCAGGCAAAGCCGTACAGTTTTCCCTCAAGCACGAGAGCCGATTCAAGCGGCTGGCCTTGATCGCGCATGGTCTCGAAGGTCTTTTCGGACGTCATCATCAGGTCGATGCGGCCGCTCACCAGCTTCTTTTCTGTCGTCTCCATGTCGGCGGCGAGATCGATCTTCGGGAAACTGTTCTTTTTCAGGAAGTTGAAGGAAAAGTCGTCGCGCTGTGTGCCGACGGTGAAGCGCTTTGCGTCCTCGATATTGGACGGATTGACGCCGGATCCCGCCTTGCGCACCATCACCATGCGGTCGGCGAGCAGCGGTTCGACCCATTTGAACCGCTTGTCGCGCTCCTCGTCATGGCCCGTGGTAAACAGACAGGTCCAAGGCTGGTTCTCCGTCAGAGACAGCGCTCGCGCCCAGGGCAGGATTTCGAGCGAATATTCGGCATCGAGCGCCTTCATCATCAGTTCGGCCTGCTCGACCGACGCTCCCTTCACAGCGCTGTTCTCGCTGAAATTATATGGCGGATACTCCTCGGTCAGCAATCGGAGGGTCTCGGCATGGGCCGTGCCCGACAGGAGCAAAAACAGTGCTAAGGCGAATTGTTTCATATCTGCTTTTCTTCTGTTTTTGTCATGCGCAGTCCGTAGCCTTCACTTCCGATTCCATTTCCAGCATGAGCAGCATGTTTTCAATCGGCATCGGTCGGCTGAAAAGATAACCCTGGCCGTAGTCAAGTCCGAGCTTGCGCAGAAGCTCCCACTGTTCCTTCGTCTCGATGCCCTCGGCAACGACGGTGCAGCCCATCTGGTGGGAGATGGTGCGGATGCCCTTGATCAGCATTCTGCTCTTGCGGCGAACATCGGCGGTTCCGGTGCTGAGCGAGCGGGTGAAGGACTGGTCGACCTTGACGATATCGACGGGGAAGCGGTTGAGGTAGCTGAGCGAGGAATAGCCCGTTCCGAAATCGTCGAGCGCGATGCGGCAGCCGAATTCACTGAGCTGCTTCAACACTGCGTGAACGTCCGGATTGTCGAGCATCAGCACGGCCTCGGTGATCTCGATGACGATACGGGCAGGGGAGATGTGGTGTTTCAGAAGCAGCGCCGCGAGCTTGTGCGGCAGCGTTTCCGTGAACTGAAGCGGTGAGAAGTTGATGGCGAGATAGGTCGTATCGGCGCCTTCGAGCTGGGTCAGGCGCGCGAGATTGCCGATTGCTTTCTCCAGCACGCGCTCACCAACGCGAGCGATCGATCCGTTCTCCTCGGCGATACCGATGATTTTGGCGGGAGACAGAATGCCCTTTTCCGGATGGTTGAGGCGCATCAACGCTTCGAACCCGGCAATACGGCCGTCACCGAGACTTACGATCGGCTGCAGGTAGGCCTCGAACCAGTCCTCCTTCAGCGCCGCCTCGATATTCTGCTCCATTTCATGGCGCTCGCGGGCGCTGTCGAGCATGCTGGTGTCGAAGACGAGCATGCCGTTCTTGCCGTCACGTTTGCGGGCGTACATCGCCATGTCGGATTTCAACAGCAGCTCCGCTGCGTTGGCCGCGTGATCGGGGTAAAGCGCGATGCCGATGCTGGCGCTCACCGAAAGGTCTGCCCCCTCGACGAGGATCGGCTCGCGCAGCTTGGCACAGATGCGGTCGCCGATCTCGCTTGCCAGGGCTTCGACCTCGTCGGCATTGACGAGAATGGCGAATTCGTCGCCGCCGAGGCGGGACATCGTGTCTTCCAGGCGCAACGTGGTACGGATGCGGGCAACCACCTGGCGCAGCACCTCGTCGCCGACGGCGTGGCCGAAATGGTCGTTGATCCACTTGAAGCGGTCGAGATCGATGAAGATGCAGGCCAGTTGCGTCGTCGTCTCGTCGGCGTTGCGAATGGCGTCGTCCAGCACTGCCTCAAAACCCTGGCGATTGAGAAGGCCGGTCAGGTGATCGGTAATCGCCTGCGCGTGGTTGCGGCTCTCGGCCTGCTTGAGTTCGGTGACGTCGGTCATGACCGAGAGCGAAAGACCGCAGTGCTCGTCGCCCGTGGCGCTCTTCATCTCGAGGATGAGAACCGTCATGGTCTCGCCGTCGGCCTTGATGAAAGGCACGGTGACTTCACAGATATTGGCATGCGTGGCATTGCCGTTGCCGCGGCGCGCCCGATAGGTCTCATGCCAGTGGTCGTCGACGAAATCGGTGAAGGTACGTCCGATGACCTGGTGGCGGCTGTAACCGGTTGCAATCAGCCAATAGTCGCTGACCGCAGTGAGGCGGTTGTCGGCATCGAGTGAGAACAGCATGGACGGTGTCAGGTTGTAGATATCCGTCGCGCGGGCATGCGCGAGCTTCAGTTCCTTCTCCTCGCGCTCCAGATTGCTCTGCATTTCATTGAAATTATGGGCGAGTGTGCCCATTTCGTCGTCCGACGTCCAGTCGACATGGTGGCGGGAGCCGAGCCGCCGTGTCGCTTCGATCGCGGCTGTGAGGCGCATCAAGGGCCGGATCACGGTGATGCGGTTTCCGAGGATGGCGGAGGCGAAGACCACGCCGACAGCGACAACCAGAATGGCAAAGACGGTGAGTTCGTCCTTGCTGAAGCGCGACAGCAGGCCCGGCGTTGCCACCCAGATTTCGACGGTGCCGACCGACCTCTGGCCATCCTGCGAATTGTAGAGGATCTCTTTCGAGAGGGTCTTGTGCGGCACGTTCGGATCGACGGGAACAGGGGGAACGTGGACGGAAATGGTTCCGGAGCTATCCTTGATGTGGACGCTGAGGACGTCGACGTTGGCGCTCAGGGATTTTGCGATGTGCTCGGCGCCGTCGCGGTCGAAATCCCAAAGGGGCTTGCCGAGAGCCTGGGCACCGGCCTCCATGAGGATCTGCGTGTTTTGCAGCCGTTCACGGGCGACGCGTTCCGATGACAGGGTCAGGAAAAGGACGATGAGAGGGGCGACGAACATAAGCATCGCGCCACAGACAATGGCAATAAAACGGTTCTCGACAGAATGCATCATCGGATGCACCCGGTCGCGCTGCTAGTCTCGCGTCCCATTCGGATTCTCGTACATTGAAGCCGGAGCAATCCCCCGGGGACAACACATCATGAAAGTCTTAAATGTTGCTGAAATCGCAGGGTAAAGAGTTTTAGTTTTGGTTGCGGGCTGCAAGCGAATGCCGCTGGCGGCGAGCAACAAAAAACCCGCCCCATGGGAAATGGGACGGGTTGTCGATCGAGCTTTGAAAGCGCCGATTACTCGGAAGCGGCTTCTGTTTCTTCTGCTTCCGATACGCCGCCGGCCGGGGTGGCAATGGTGGCAATCGTGAAGTCGCGGTCGGTGATGACCGGAGTCGCGCCCTTCGGCAGCTTGATGTCCGAGATATGGATGCCGTCGCCGATCTTCAGGCCGGAGAGGTCGGCCGTCAGGAATTCCGGAATCTCTTCGGCAGCAACGACCACTTCGACTTCGTGGCGAACGATGTTCAGCACGCCGCCGATCTTGAGGCCCGGGGACTTTTCTTCGTTGACGAAGTGAACCGGAACTTCGACGGTGACCGTCGAGTCCTTGGACACGCGCAGGAAGTCGACATGCATGGTGAAGTCACGGACCGGATCCAGCTGGTAGTCCTTCGGCAGGACGCGGATCTTCTCGCCGCCAACGTCGATCGTGGCGATCGTGGTCATGAAACCACCGGCGTGAATTTTCTGGGTGACTTCCTTCGTGGAAAGGGCGATGGAAATCGGAGCCTGCTTGTCGCCGTAGATGACAGCAGGAATAAGACCGTTGCGGCGAAGTTCACGGGAGGACCCCTTACCAACCCGTTCGCGCGTTTCGGCCTTGAGCTCGTAGGATGCGTGGCTCATGGCAGTACCTTTCTGGTGTTTTTGGAGAGCTCATCCGCTTGCTATGAAGACAGGGATGAACCGAGGCCTTTGACCGCCTCATCCGCGTTTGCCTCCAAGGGTGTCTGCGCGGACGCGCGTCCATAACCGAGAATACCGTGAAATGCAAGCAAGTGCCGGTTCTGGCCGAAAAAACTGCGTGAAGCGCAGCCCAGGAACGAGCGATGCCGTCATCGGCGCCCGCGCGATCGCGTGAACCGGGCGAGTGCGAGCATGAGGCCGCCGGCCAGCAGCCCCCAGAAGGCACCCGAAATTCCTGCAAAGCTGACCCCGGAGGCCGTTACGAGGAACGTGACGGCCGCGGCTTCGCGGCTATCCTGCTCCTTGAAGGCTGCCATGGCCGAGCCGGCAAAGGCGCTGATCAGGGCAAGACCGGCGACCGCCTGGATCAGGATCGGCGGCGCCAGGCTGACGAAGGCGGTAACGGCCGCGGCAAGGAAGCCGAAGACGATATATACAGCCCCGGCGATAATTGCCGACCAGTAGCGCCGGGATGGGTCGTGATGCGCATCCTCGCCAGCGCACATGGCCGCCGTGATTGCGGCGAGATTGACCGCATGGCCACCGAAGGGCGCGCTCAGGATGGAAAAGAAACCGGTCGTCGTGAAGAGCGGCCCGGGCTGCGGCTCGTAGCCATTGACCTTGAGTACGGTGATGCCCGGAATGTTCTGCGAGGCCATGGTGACGATGAACAGCGGCAGCGCGATGCTGACCAAGCCGGCCAGGGTAAAGCTCGGGCTGACCCACTCGACATGCGGGATGAGCGTCGCCAATACCCGCGCCATGGCATCGGCCGGCATGTCAACACCGAAGGCGAGCACCAGAACGAAGGCGAGCAGGGCCGCGGGGACGGCAAACAGCCGGTTGGCGCTGCCGACGATGACCCAGGCGAGTACGATGGGAAGGCCGAACAGCGGATTGAAGGCGATCGCCTTGACCGGCGCGAAGCAGAGCCCGATCAGGACGCCCGCCAGCATGGCATTGGCGAGTGGCGTAGGAATTGCCGCCACCGCACGGCCGAGCGGTTTCCAAAGGCCGGCCAGAATGATGAGCACGCCGCAGACCAGGAAGCCGCCGACAGCCGTGTTGAAGCCGCCCGCGACCGCGCCGGAACTGGCAAGCAGCGCCGCCCCGGGCGTCGACCAGGCGATGCTGACCGGCACCCTCGTCGCAACACTGAGCACGATTGCACACAGCCCCATCGATACCGACAGCGCCATCAGTCCCGAGGCTGCCTGCGCCTCCGTTGCCCCGACGCCGGTCAACCCGTTAAGCACGACGGCAAAGGAACTGGCAAAGCCGACAAAGGCGGTAAGCAGCCCCATGAAAAGGCTCTGGAACGAGAATTCACGAATCATCGTGCGGGGACCATCAAAGCTTGGAGGTAAACGGGGTAAGCTGCCCTATCACATCGTCATCTTCATGCAAGAGCACGCAGGCGAAGCGGCGTGTGCGGTGCTGACCGGTTTTGCCTTTGGACCTTTGTCGAGGTGGACGTTTCGCCGAATATGCCTATAGTTGCATCAGCGTCAGCCCTCAGGGAGGAGAGCCGATGAATCATTCGGATCACGTTCATTCCGTCGCACATCATGCTTCGGCTGCGGCCAGCTCGCCTGTCGCGGCATCCTGGCGCCGCTGCCTGACGGTGCATGGCCTTTCTCCGGAAGAGGCGCGTGCGCCGCAGCGCCTGTCCGAACGCGAGTTTCAGGCGGCGCGGGAGGCGTCCGGGCATCTGATCGAAGAAGCCCAGGGCGAACTTGACCGATTGTTTTCGACAGTCGGCAGAGCCGGGTGCTGCCTGCTTTTGACCGATGGCAACGGCGTTGCCCTCGAACGTCGCGGCGCTGCCGGCGACGACAAGGATTTTCGCGGGCTTGGCCTCTGGTCCGGCACCGTCTGGAGTGAAGCGAGCGTCGGCACCAACGGCATCGGGACGGCGATTGCCGACGAGCGCCCTGTTGTCATCCAGCGCGACCAGCATTTCCTCAGCTGCAACACCAGCCTTATCTGCTCGACCGCCCCGATCCGCGACCATTGCGGCCGGGTTGCTGCCGCCATCGACATCTCGACCTGCCGGGAGGACGCCGGCGAAATGGCCATGCTGCTGATGTCGCAGGCTGTCCGGGATGCCGCCGCCCGGATCGAGGCCAATCTCTTCCGCCGCGCCTTCAACGGCGCCCGCATCCTGCTGGTCCCTGGCGAAGGCAAGAGCAGCCCGGCGCTGCTTGCGATCGACCGCGATGACCTCGTGCTTGGAGCGACGCGGGCGGCGCGTCTGCGCCTCAATCTCGATGACCGGCGCATTGCCGCCGGCGTACCAGCCGCCGATGTGCTCGACGAGGTGCCGGCGGGGCAGGGCGAGGATCTTTTCGAGGCCGAGCGTGCGGCGCTGCGCCGCGTCCTGTCGCGCAGCAGCGGCAATGTCTCGCAGGCGGCCGATACGCTTGGCATCAGTCGGGCAACGCTCTACCGGAAAATGAAGAAGCTCTCGATCAACTGATCGGCCGGACGCCAGCGCGGTCCCCGTACCGCGCTGCAGCATGCTTCGCGTCATTCAACTGTCGCACATCTGAGACACTTGCCCGCCCCGGCACGTCTCGCCTCTCTATCCGCATGAACGGTTTCGGCGCACCTTCCTGGCAGCAGATGTTGGAGTCTGTTTCAGGAGGAGAAATCAAATGTTGCATCAGAAAATCGTCGAGAATCCGTTCAAGCAGAAGTATGGCAACTTTATCGGTGGTCAGTGGCGCGAGCCGGTCGACGGGCGCTATTTCGACAACACGACGCCGGTCACCGGCGGTGTTCTCTGCCAGATCGCCCGCAGCCAGGCCGCCGATGTCGAGCTGGCGCTCGACGCCGCCCACGCCGCCAAGGACAAGTGGGCCCGCACCTCGACCACCGAGCGCGCCAATATCCTCATGAAGATCGCGCAACGCATGGAAGACAATATCGAGCTCCTGGCGCGCGCCGAGACCTGGGACAATGGCAAGCCGCTGCGCGAAACCAAGGCAGCCGACATGCCGCTTGCCATCGATCACTTCCGCTACTTCGCTTCCTGCGTCCGTGCCCAGGAAGGCTCGATCGGCGAGATCGACCACGACACCATTGCCTACCACTTCCATGAACCGCTCGGCGTCGTCGGCCAGATCATCCCGTGGAACTTCCCTATCCTGATGGCTGCGTGGAAGCTTGCGCCCGCGCTTGCCGCCGGCAATTGTGTCGTGCTGAAGCCCGCCGAGCAGACGCCCGCCTCGATCCTCGTCTGGATAGAACTGGTCGGCGACCTCTTGCCGCCGGGCGTGCTCAACATCGTCAACGGCTTCGGCCTGGAAGCCGGCAAGCCGCTGGCCACCAGCCCGCGTATCAACAAGGTGGCCTTTACCGGCGAAACGTCGACCGGCCGGCTCATCATGCAGTATGCCAGCCAGAACCTCATTCCGGTGACGCTGGAACTGGGCGGCAAGTCGCCGAACATCTTCTTCGAAGATGTGCTTCGTGAGGACGACGACTATCTCGACAAGGCACTGGAAGGGTTCGCGATGTTCGCGCTCAACCAGGGTGAGGTCTGCACATGCCCGAGCCGCGCGCTGGTGCACGAGAAGATCTACGACCGTTTCATGGAAAAGGCGGTCAAACGCGTCGCGGCGATCAAGCAGGGCAACCCGCTCGACATGACGACGATGATAGGCGCCCAGGCCTCGAGCGAGCAGCTGGAAAAGATCCTGTCCTATCTGGATATCGGCCGCCAGGAAGGCGCTGAGGTGCTGATCGGCGGCGAGCGCAATACGCTCGAAGGCGAACTCGCCGGCGGCTTCTACGTCAAGCCGACGGTGTTCAAGGGCCACAACAGGATGCGTATCTTCCAGGAGGAAATCTTCGGGCCGGTCGTGTCCGTGACCACCTTCAAGGATGATGCTGAAGCGCTCGAAATCGCCAATGACACGCTGTATGGCCTCGGCGCGGGCGTGTGGAGCCGCGACGCCAATCGCTGCTACAATTTCGGCCGCAACATCGAGGCCGGCCGTGTCTGGACCAATTGCTATCACGCCTATCCGGCCCATGCCGCTTTCGGCGGCTACAAGCAGTCCGGCATCGGCCGCGAAACCCACAAGATGATGCTCGAGCACTACCAGCAGACCAAGAACATGCTGGTGAGCTACAGCCCGAAACCCCTGGGCTTCTTCTGAGGTTTCGTCTTCCTTCTCCCCGCTTGCGGGGAGAAGGTGCCCGAAGGGCGGATGGGGGGCGCTCAAATCTGCCCCTCACCCTAACCCTCTCCCCGCAGGCGGGGAGAGGGGACTGTCCTGGAGAAACCCATGACCGACATCACCAACGGCCAGCCCCGCGTTCTCGCGACCGACGCGGCACTCGCCTTCATCACGGAAATCCGGTTGGACCATCCGCATATCCTGTTTCACCAGTCCGGCGGCTGTTGCGACGGCTCGTCGCCGATGTGTTACCCGGCGGATGAGTACATCGTCGGCGACAATGACGTGAAGCTCGGCGAGATCGGCGGCGTGCCGGTCTATATCAGCGCCAGCCAGTTCGAAGTCTGGAAACACACCCAACTGATCATCGATGTCGTGCCGGGCCGGGGTGGCATGTTCTCGCTCGACAACGGCCGTGAGCGGCGCTTCCTCACGCGTTCGCGCTTGTTTTCCGGCGGCGAGGCCTGCACCATCCCCATGCCGCGGTGAGCCTTCGCAAAGCTGCGTCAGCCTATATTCAACCATTCGGTTGACAATTGCTGGCGCCCTGTTATGTTCAACTACATGGTTGAATATCTATCTCCACTCGATGCCGTCTTTCATGCCCTGTCGGATCCCACCCGCAGGGCCATGCTGAAACATTTGAGCGCCGGCGAGCAGAAGGTCGGCGATCTTGCCGCCCCCTTCGACATGTCGCTCGCGGCCGCCTCCAAGCACGTCAAGGTGCTGGAAGCAGCAGGGCTGCTGCGCCGGGAAGTGCGGGGCCGCGCTCATGTCTGCCGCCTGGATGTCGGGCCCATGCATGCTGGCCTTGAATGGATGCGTTACTACGAAAAGTTCTGGAATGCGCAGCTCGATACTCTCGAGGAAATTCTCAACAGCGAAGATAGTGAAAAGGAGAAGAAGTCATGAGCCTGGTCGAATCCATTCCTGTCGCCGAGTTCGGCGTGATCAATCCGAAGGACACTGTACGCATCGAGCGCCTGCTGCCCGGCCCGATCGAACGGATATGGGCCTATCTGACGGAGGAGCAAAAACGCCGTCAGTGGATGGCGGCAGGCCCCATCGAATTGCGAGCGGGCGGAACTGTCTGCCATCTCTTCGACAATTCACGACTGACGGCGAAGGACGATCGGCCTCCGGCAAAATATGCCGCGCATGCCGGACCAATTGAATCGCACGGGACTGTCATCACCTGCGATCCGCCGCGGCTGCTTGTCTACACCTGGGCGGAAGAAATGGGCGAACCGTCCGAGGTTCGTTTCGATCTGGCGGAACAAGGCAGCAAGGTTCTCCTCACCGTCAGCCACAGCCGCATCCTGTCGCGAGACGCGATGCTGAGCTTCGCCGCCGGTTGGCACACGCATCTCGATATTCTCGCCGACAGGCTGAACGATCGGGAGCCGTCCCCCTTCTGGCCGAAACATACGGCGCTCGAAGCGGAATATGGCAAGCGGGTTCCGGCTGCCTGATCAATCGAACAGGCTGGAAACCGATTCTTCCTGGCTGGTGCGGTTGATCGCTTCGCCGATCAGGCTGGCGGTCGAGATGACGCGGATGTTGTGGGCCGATTGCACTGCGGTCGTCGGCTGGATGGAATCGGTGATCACCAGTTCCTTCAGCTTCGACGAGGTGACGCGGGCAACCGCGCCGCCGGAAAGCACGCCGTGGGTGATATAGGCGGTGACGCTGGTCGCGCCGTTCTTCAGAAGTGCTTCGGCGGCATTGCAGAGCGTGCCGCCGGAATCGACGATGTCGTCGATCAACAGACAGTCCTTGCCGGTAACGTCACCGATGACGTTCATGACTTCCGACTCGCCGGCGCGTTCGCGGCGCTTGTCGACGATCGCCAGTTGACAGTCGAGGCGCTTGGCAAGCGCACGCGCACGCACCACGCCGCCGACATCCGGCGATACGACCATGACGTTCCGCAAATCGTAGTTTTCCTTCACGTCGCGCGCGAGGATCGGCACGGCGTAGAGATTGTCAGTCGGGATGTCGAAGAAGCCCTGGATCTGGCCGGCATGCAGGTCGAGTGTCAGGACGCGGTCAGCGCCGGCCTCGGTGATCAGGTTGGCCACAAGCTTGGCCGAAATCGGCGTGCGTGGGCCGGGCTTGCGATCCTGGCGCGCATAGCCGAAATAGGGAATGACGGCGGTGATGCGACGGGCTGAGGATCGGCGCATCGCGTCGATCATGATCAGCAGTTCCATCAGGTGGTCATTGGTCGGAAACGAGGTCGACTGGACGACGAAGACGTCCTCGCCGCGCACGTTTTCCTGAATTTCCACGAAGATTTCCTGGTCTGCAAACCGTCGGACGGTTGCTTTGCCCAGGGGCAGGTTGAGATAATTGCAGATCGCTTCGGCAAGGTGCCGGTTCGAGTTGCCTGCGAAAACCTTCATCGATGGTCCGCCTGTGCTGGCGCGGATTGCCTCCGCGCAAATTCCGTAAGCCAGCCGGGGCCTCGATCGTCCCAAGCCTATGCGCGCTTCATAACCTCCTTGACTTTGAATGCAAGAGGATTGCCGCATTGCAGCGTGGTTTATCCTAAAAAGTTTTGCATTGGCGTGGTTTTGCGACGGGATTTGGCGCTGCAAGGCAGCGAACAGGAGATGCCCGGCAACCTTAGCCGGCGTTTTTCGCCCGCCAGTTCAGGTACTCGGCGATGGTCCTGGTGGCGATCGCCTGCATTGTCTGCGGCGGCACGACCGACCAGAGATTGGCAGCGGTGGCATCGACCGTGTCCTGTCCCTGGATGCGATGCAGCCGGTTACCGCCACCGTCGAGCACGTCCCAGACATAGACGACCGTCGTCTTCTCGCCGTCCTTCAGTGCCGAGAAATAGCCCTTAAGGATGTGTTGGCTGCTGGTATCGGATGCGCTCTTGATGGTCAGGCCGTGGGAACGCGCCTCGCTGCCGAGCTGTTTAGACAACGGCGTGACGGCTTCGACCGGGGCTCCGATGATCGGCAGGAATCGGATCGTGCCCGGCGTCGCCGCCGGCGCGATCGCGGCGCTCTTCTGCGGTTTCTGGATCTCAGGTGTTTCTTCCGCGGCACGCAACGGCGCCGCCGACTGGCGTGGTTCGTCTGATGCGCGCTCGTCGACGGGTGTGGTTTCGGCCTCTTCGGCGATGACCTGGCGGCGCGCCAGCCGCTGCTGTGCCGGGACCAGTCCCTGCTGCAGGCGTCCTGCCTGCGCGTCCAGCGATCCGGCCGGATCGGTGTATTCGCCGTCGCCCTGGGCGAGAACCGTGCCGGTCGCCCCCTCGACAAACCCCTCCTGTGCGGGAGAAGCGAGCTGGGCACTCTGCACCGGTGTCGTTGACTGGGGAGGGACGGTCAACATTGCGTCGAGGTCGGACTGGTTGACGGGCGGGGATCGGAAGGTACCGCCGCCCACGTCGACCTGGGGGGTCAGATCGTCCAGGCTGTTGCAGCCCGAAAGGGTCGCAGCAATTCCAAGGCCTGCAATGAGCATGATCGACTGGCGCATCGTTCTACCGTCCGGTTTCCTCGGGTGGCGGAGTGATCAGGCCCCCACCTTTCTCCGCCTATCCCGCGAACGGTAGATCAATTTTCCTAAGCAGTTATGAAGTCCAGTCCGAAGCGCGACAGAGGTCTCGGAGCGCCGTCGCTGGTCAGGTAGGTCTGGCCAAGCGTCATGGCGGTGCCGCTGTCTGAATCCATGATGATCATGTGCACGAAGAGCGACATATTCGGCTCGATCGCCTCCGGGTTGCCGATGTGGAACATCTGGTGCTCCATCCAGGAGGGCGAGAAACGCGCGCCGAGCGAATAGCCGCAGGCGTTCAGCCGGTGGCGCGTAAGGCCACGCTCGTCCATAATTTTCGCATGCACGTCGAAGACGGTGCCGAAGGTGTTGCCGGGCCGCAGGACCATTTCGATCGCCTGGATCGTCTCGCGGCAGGCGCTGTAGAGTTCACGGTGGCGATTGGTTGGCTCTCCAACGACCACGGTGCGCATCATCGCTGCGTGATAGTGGGCGCTGACGCCCGCCCATTCCAGGGTGAGCTGGTCCTGCGCATCCAGCGTCCGGCGCCCGGCCTTGTAGCGGCACAGAAGCGCGTCCGCCCCGGAGCCGATAATGAACTCATTGGCCGGGTAGTCGCCGCCGCCGGCAAAGACCGCGCCCTGCATGGCCGCCAGGATATCGGCTTCGCTGCCGCCGGCGTGGATCAAGGGGAGGGCGGCGTCGAGCGCGTCGTCGGCAAGGCTTGCGGCCTTTTCGACGTGGAGGATTTCCGCCGGGCTCTTGATGAGGCGCAGGCGGCTGACGAGCAGCGACGCATCGACCATCTCGCCGAAACTGGTCAACTGACGGTCGAGCAGGCGGGCAACGCGGCCAGTCATGCCGTGCGTGTCGTATTCGACGCCGATTCGCGTACCGAGCAGGTCGAGATCGCTCAGGAGGTTCTTCAGGTCCATCGTCGGATCGGCATTGACGCGGTCGACCCAGATCTCGATGTGTTCGATGTTCGAGGTATGTTTGGCCTGGCGCAGATCGGCGGAACGGGTCAGGAGCACCATCGAGCCGTCGGCCTTCACCACCAGCGTCTGGAAGAAGCAGTAGCCGAAGGTGTCGTAGCCTGTCAGCCAGTACATGCTTTCCTGCGCGAACAGCAGCATGGCGGCAAGTTTTTCCTCTTTCATCCTTGTCGTCAGCCGCTCAAGCCGGCTCGCAAATTCGTCCTGCGTGAAATGCAGTGCCATGTCATCTCTCCCGAATCGATATTGCAGAGATTTGCCGGCCATAGTCCGGCTCGCCGCGATGGGTGGTTCGGCGGTAAGAGAAGAAGCGCTCCTCGTCCGCATAGGTGCAAATGTCGAGATTTTCCGCGGTGACGCCTGCCTCGGTCAGCCGCTTGATCGTCAACGCCGGCAGATCGAACATGGCGTGACCCTCGCGTGGCGACGGGAAAAAGAATATCTCGTAGCCAGCATCCTTTTCGAGAAACCGTTGAATGAACTCCGAACCGACCTCGTAGTTCCGCCGGCTGATCGAGGGGCCGAGGCTGGCGACGATGCGTTCGCGGCGAGCGCCGAGCGAGATCATCGCGTCGACGGTGCTTTCGAGCACGCCGCCAAGCGCCCCCTTCCAGCCGGCATGCGCAGCACCGACGACGCCTGCTTCGGCATCGGCGAAAAGAACCGGGCCGCAATCGGCCGACAGCACGCCGATCACCAGCCCCGGCGTCGCGGTCACCAGTGCATCGGCCGTTGCCCGCGTGCCGTCATAACTGCCGTCGACGATAACGACGTCGGGCGAGTGGACCTGATGCACCGTTGCCAGTTTTTGCGGCTCGACGCCGAACCATGCGCTGACGCGGGCCCGATTCTCTTCAACGCGCGAGCGCTCGTCGTGTGAGCCCAGCCCGACATTGAGGCCTCGATAGATGCCTTCGGAGACGCCGCCCGCGCGGGTGAAATAGCCATGTTTTACGGCGTTTCCCGCCTGTTTTGACAGAAGCGGGCTTTGTATGGGCGAGGGCAGGGCATCATCCTTCATCGGGGGTTTTGCCCTTTCGAAATGCTGCAATATGACGGGTTTCCCGGAGCTGTTGGCATGCCGCCCCGGGCTGATTTGGCCGGATGTTGGCCTCAGGGGCTGCCTCTGTCAATCCGTCGAAACGACAGCCGGTGTCGTCACGGGCTGCTGCCGGCAGCTATTTCTGGAAGGGCACGAGAGCCACGTTCGGACTGCTGACGACGAGGACCTTGAACAGTTCGCCCATCTTCCCTTCACCGGCTCCAGCCAGTCTTTCTGCATCTGCGCGAATGTTTTCCTGGGTCTGCGTGTCCTTGTCGCGGCCAAGCGCTGCGGCACGTTCGGCAAGACCCAACGCAAGAAGAAAGTCGCCCTGATAGGTGAGCCCGTTGATCTGCAGCCCTTCGGTGACGGCTCTGCGGGCGAGCTGTTCGAAATCAACATGACTGGTGATATCTGCGTCGCCCGGATGTTTGAGCGGCGGATCGAATTGATGCTCGCGCACCGCCTGCAAGGTATCGCCGAGGCCAGTCGTCATGTGGCCGTAGTCGATGATCACAGCCGTTCCGCCGCTAGCCTTGAGGCGTTCGCAAAGTGCCGCCATCACGGCGTCACGGGCGGGGGCGATCTCGAAAATGGTACCCGGCGCGGCGGTTGCGGCGGCCGGCGGCAGGAGAGCCGGATCGATACTGGCGACGCCCGCTGCAAACGTCAGGTCACCGTCTGCATCAAGGCCGACGAGCCTCTCTCTGAAACCCTGCGCCGTCTTGACGAACTGGCGGATGGGAATGGCATCGAAAAGCTCATTGGCAACCAGAAGCAGAAAACCGTCCGGCAGCGTGTCGAAACTGTCATGCCAGGAAATCTTGAACTTGTGCGCGACGAGCGTCTGGCTCTGAACCTTCTGCAGCCGTTCGCTGGTCTCAACCAGGTGGACCGTTGCTGCCTCGTAAAGCGCAGGTGAAAGCTTGGCGATGACGCGCAGGATGTCCGCCATCATCGTACCGCGGCCGGGACCGATCTCGGCGATGTTGACCGGGGACGGTTGGCCGTGCCGCTGCCAGGCCTGAACGAGGAAAATCCCCATCATCTCGCCGAACAGCTGGCTGATCTCCGGTGCGGTGATGAAGTCTCCGGACCGGCCGAAGGGTTCCCGCGTCTTGTAGTAGCCGTACTCCGGATCGGCCAGACAGAGCGAGAAATAGTCGGTCACGCTGATCGGGCCGTTGGCGAGAATGATGGCCTTGATCTTTTCTGCAAGAAGCGTCGTCATGCGGGCCCTTACACGGTTGCAGCACTTGCGCGGCGGGCGCGCGCGATCGCCCAGAGGCCGATGAAGACCATCGGCAGCGACAGCAGCATACCCATGGTCAGCCAGCCGCCGAGGAGGTAGCCGATCTGCGCATCCGGCTCGCGGAAGAATTCGACGAAAATCCTGGCAAGTCCATATCCCGTGGCAAACACACCGCAGATCAGGCCTGGCGTCTTCAGTGCGTTGCCACGATAGATCATCACGGCAAGAGCCGTGAGAAGGACGACACCCTCGAGGGCAGCTTCATAGAGCTGGCTCGGATGGCGCGCAAAGGGACCGCCGGTCGGAAAGATCACCGCCCAGGGCATGGACGACAGCCGCCCCCAAAGCTCACCGTTGATGAAGTTGGCGACGCGGCCGAAGAAAAGGCCGATCGGCACGACGGCCGCAACGACATCGAAAAGACTCCAGACGGCAATCCTGTTGCGGTGGGCAAACAGCATCATGGCGATCATCGTGCCGATCAAGCCGCCGTGGAAGGACATGCCGCCATTCCAGATTTCCAGCGCCCGGATCGGATTTTGCAGCACGCTGCCAAGATCGTAGAACAGGATGTAGCCGATGCGCCCGCCGCCGACGATGCCGGCAGCGACCCAGAGCAGGAAATCGTCGAGCTGGGCTTCAGTGATGGCCGGTGCCGCGTTGCGCCACAGCGAAACGTTACGCGCCAGCCTGCGGGCATATTGCCAGCCGAGCAGAATGCCAGCCACATAGGCCAGGCCGTACCAGTGGATCTGCAAGGGGCCGATGGAAATCAGCACCGGATCGATGTCCGGGAACGGCATGATGGAGAAGAGTGTCGGTATCGTTTCCAAGGTACTACTTCAGTCCCGTCCGTTGTTTTGGCGGAACATGGGCCCCCGGGGAGGGTCGGTCAAGGCGCGTTTGGTGAGGGAAAGGCGGTCATCCCGGTATTTTTCCTTGCATCGGCACGTCCGTCCTCCTACCTCCTCTGTCCAAGCCTGCGATGGCAGGCAAAGGACGCAAGGATCGGAGACCGAGACGATGAGTACAGGCACAAGCCGCATTCTGGATGACTTCGCCAAGTTGATGACGGACGCTGCCGGCGCCGCCCAGGGCGTGCGGCGCGAGATGGAAACCGTCTTCCGCGCCCAGGGCGAACGCCTGCTGAATTCGATGGATATCGTCAAGCGCGAGGAGTTCGAGGCGGTCAGGGAGATGGCCCTGAAAGCGCGCGAGGAAAACGACGCGCTTCTGGCCCGGATCGCAGCGCTCGAGGCGCGTCTGGCCGAGGCTGGAAAATAAAGATTCGAAGCGGCGGGCTGATTGCGCTGCCGCTTTTTGCTCGCTTCAAGCGCGTGTGTTCCGGGCTGGCACGGCGCGCCTGGCTGCGAGTTGCCGTCTCAACAGCATTTTTCATAAATTTTTCGCCCTGTGGACACTGCCAAAAAATGCTTACAGCAGAGTCGCTTATGAACCGGCGCTGAATCAATTTCACAGGGCCTATCCACAACCGCCGGCGCTATTTTTCATGCGGGGGGCTGGAATGCAGACTCCCGCATTATACACTGATTTTAAATGATGATTCGAAACGGATCACGCAAGCTCCAGGCAGGGTACATAAGCCAGGATGATCGTGTTTCCGGCAATCATAAGTGTTCGTTTCTGGTGTTTGAGTTTGCAGCCTTCGTGTGTGAGCGCGATGACGCATGCCTGCATCGGGACTTTTGGGGTGATGCATGAGCCTGATGGAACTGGAACTTGAGCGCCAATCGAACCCGGTCGACATGATCGAGTTCGTCGCAGCCAACAATGATTGGAGTTTCGAGCGCTCAGGCGAAGACGAGATCGCCATGACGGTCGAGGGCAAGTGGACCGACTATCATGTCTCCTTCTCCTGGATGGAGGAATTCGAGGCGTTGCATCTCGCCTGCGCCTTCGACATCAAGGTTCCCGAAACCCGTGTCAATGAAGTGATCCGTCTGCTTTCCCATATCAACGGGCAGGTGCTGATGGGACATTTCGATCTCTGGCGCCAGGAAGATGTGGTAATCTTCCGCCAGTCGCTTCTTCTTGCCGGCGGCGCCGAGCCGACCAATCAGCAGGTCGAGGTGCTTTTGTCGAGCGCACTTGAAGCCTGCGAATCCTATTTCCAGGCCTTTCAGTTCGTCGTCTGGTCCGGCATCGATGCGCAGAGTGCTGTCGAAGCGGTGATGTTCGAAACTGTCGGAGAGGCATGATCATGAGCGTGAATGCTGCCGGACCGATCGTCCTTGTCGGCGCGGGCAATATGGGCGGCGCGATGCTTGCCGGTTGGCTGAAAAGCGGCATTGCTGGCGCTGACGTGCTGGTTATCGATCCGGGGCCGTCGCCGGCCATGGCAAAGCTGATTGCCGACAATGGCGCACGCCATGAAGCAACAGCGCCTGCGGGCCTGAAGGCCGGCGTTCTTTTCCTTGCGGTCAAGCCGCAGATGATGGCAGCGGTGCTGCCGCCGCTAAAGGGGCTTGTCGGGTCCGAAACGGTCGTCGTTTCGGTTGCCGCCGGCACGACGCTCGGTTTCATGCAGTCTCACCTGGGCGACGCTGCCATGGTGCGCGCCATGCCGAATACGCCGGCGATGATCGGCCGCGGCGTCACCGGCGCGTTTGCCAACGGCGCGGTATCGTCTGCACAGCGCGATCTCGTGCACAATCTCCTCAAAGTCAGCGGCCCCGTTGAGTGGGTCGAAACCGAAGCTGATATCGATGCCGTCACGGCCGTGTCCGGCAGCGGCCCGGCCTATGTCTTTTACCTCGTCGAGTGCATGGCGGAAGCCGGCCGCAAGGCCGGCCTTCAGGCGGACCTCGCCATGCGACTCGCGCGGGAAACCGTCGCGGGGGCTGGTGAACTTTTGCACCAGTCCCCCGATGACGCTTCGAAACTGCGCCAGAACGTAACGTCGCCGGGCGGGACGACGGCCGCTGCTCTGTCTATTCTCATGGCCGATGACGGCATGCAGCCGTTGTTCGACAAGGCGATCGCCGCAGCCCGCAAGCGGGCGGAAGAACTGGCCGGCTAGATCGGGATCCTGTCATGACCGAGACCATCGCCTATGCCGATTTCGAGCGCGTCGATATTCGCGCCGGCACCATCGTCGAGGCTTCTCCCTTTCCCGAAGCGCGCAAGCCGGCGTTCAAGATCGTCATCGATTTCGGTTCCGAGATCGGCCTCAAGAAATCCTCGGCGCAGATCACCGTTCACTATACGCTGGAAAGCCTTGTCGGCCGCCAGGTGCTCGGTGTCGTCAACTTCCCGCCGCGCCAGATCGGCCCGTTCCGCTCGGAAGTCCTGACGCTCGGTTTCGAGGACGAAAACGGCGACATTGTTCTGGCCGCGGTGGATAAGCCGGTGCCGAACGGCAAGAAGATGCTGTAGGAATTTCATCGATGGACATGAACGCTGTCCGCGAATTCGTCCGAGTCACCTGCCTGCGCGATGCGGCCGCTGTCGCCGGCGATTGGTCCGCCACGCACGTCGTCTCGCTTCTCGATCCGGAACTGCCGGAAGAGCATGTTCCGCGCATTGCCGGCGCGACGCACCATGTCGTGCGGTTGCGCGATCAGGAAAACGCGCTGGCCACCGGTCATTTTCCCGAAACGATCACGGCGTTCTTCGACCTCGTGCTTCCCGCCATCGAGCAGCGTGACAGCCGCATCCTCGTGCATTGCCATGCGGGCGTCAGCCGTTCCACCGCTTTCGCCTACGGCGTCATTGCCCACCGGTTCGGTGCCGGCCGCGAAGCAGAGGCTTTCGATGCGCTGATGTCGATCGTCAACAAGCCCTGGCCCAACCGCCGCATCATCGAGATATTCGACGCGCACTGGCAGAGGGAAGGGCGGCTTCTCGCCCCGTTAGACGCGATGAGGGCACAATATCCCAAACGGATCGACGCGTGGCATCGGTTCAACGCGCGGCGCGGGATGACCGGCGGTTATTCGCGGTGAACCACTGTCGACACAAACGTGTTGCTTCGTGTCTTCGTTGCCGACTACCCGGCGCAGTGCGAGGTCGCCGTCGAGGCGATGGAGCAGGCAGATATCGTTGGGGTGAGCGTACAATCGCTTTGTGAGTTTGTCTGGGTGCTCGGCCGCAACTACGGGACCGCGCGTGCCGATATCGCTGCCGCCATCCGGCGTCTGATTGATACGCGCAACGTCTTGGTCAATCGTCCAGCGGTGGAGGCAGGCCTGCTGATGCTGGAAGCCGGCGGCGATTTTGCCGATGGCGTGATCGCCTTTGAGGGCCGTTGGCTTGGCGGTGAGAAGTTTGTGTCGTTCGACAGAGAGGCCGTCAAGGTCCTTGCCGCTCAGGGGCAGGCGGCGCGTCTTCTGGCCGCAAAATAGGTGGCCGACCTGCCGATCAAGCCGGCACCCTGACGACCGCTCTCAACCCACCCAACGGACTATCAGACAGAATGACATTGCCGCCGTGGCTGCGGGCGATGTCGAGGGCGATGGCCAGGCCGAGGCCGGTTCCCGAGCTGTCGAGATTGCGCGCCTCGTCGAGCCGGAAGAACGGCTTGAAGACGTCGTCGCGGGACGCTTCCGGAATGCCGGGACCATCGTCGTCCACCGTGACGGTAATCCATTTCGTCCCGTGCCTGGCGTCGATATGGACGGTGTTGGCATAGCGATAGGCGTTCGAGGCGAGGTTGGCGACCAGCCGGGTGAAGGCATTGGGGCGGACGCGCACGTTGTCGTCGCCCTGGATGGTGGTTGTCACCGTCTTGCCCTGCAGCTCGGCTTCCAGCGTCAGCCGGTTCATCAGATCGTGCAGTTTCAGTTCGCCGACATCCTCTTCCGCCTCGCCGCGAGCGAAAGACAGGTAGCCTTCGAGCATGCTCTGCATGTCCTCGACGTCCTGGTTGAGATTGTCGAGATCGGCGTTGTCGCCGGCCAGCGCCAGTTGCAGCTTGAAACGGGTAAGGATCGTGCGCAGGTCGTGGCTGACGCCGGTCAGCATGGCGGTTCGCTGCTCGATCTGGCGTTCGATGCGCTCGCGCATCTGGATGAAGGCAAGGCCGGCGCGGCGGATTTCCTCGGCGCCGCGCGGCGAAAAATCGTCGATCTTCTGGCCCTTGCCGAAGCTCTCCGCCGCCTTGGCAAGCGCAAGGATCGGCCGGATCTGGCCACGCAGGAAGAGAATGGCAATGGTCAAAAGCACCAGCGAGGCGCCAACCATCCAGACGATGAAGATATGGGTATTCGAGGCGTAGGCCTGGCTGCGGCGAGCAAAGACGCGAAGGATGCGCTCGCCGTCGAGCTTGACGCGAATTTCGACGAAATCGGAATCGCCGACCGTATCGATCCAGAAGGGGCGGTGGATCTGGCGGGAGATCTCCTCGCTGAGAATCTGGTCGAGAATCTCGAAGAAAGGTTTCGGGCGTGGTGCGGGCAGTTCCCCATCCGGCTCGATTGCGATGTTGAGGTCCAGTTTTTCCCGGGCAATCCGCACGATCGTGGCATAGTCGCTTTCCGGCATTTCGTCGATGAGGTCGATGACCGCCGCGATATCGCCCGTGACGGCGGCTGACAAACGCTGGGTGACGAGCTGCCAGTGTCGCTCCATGAACACGAAGGCGACCACCGACTGCAACAGGACCATGGGAATGATGACGATCAGCAGCGAGCGGGCGTAGAGTCCCATCGGCAATTGCCGCCGTAGCCAGCGCATGACGCGATTCCCGGTGCTGTCGCCCGTTCGCGTCCGATAGCGCCGCAGGATGTCAAAGCTCGCCATGGAAACTCAGCCGTGTCATTTCGCTAGTCCACGCTTAGCCGATAGCCAATGCCACGCACCGTCTGCAGCCAGACCGGGTTTGACGGGTCGTCCTCGATCTTGCGGCGCAGCCGGTTGATCTGCACGTCGATGGTCCGCTCGCCGACCTCGGCGTCGTCGCTTACCAGCTCGTGGCGCGGAATGGTTTCGCCGGCACGCTGGGAGAACAGCATCATGATCTCCTGTTCCCGGTCGGTCAGGCGAATATGGTCGGCGCCCCGGCGCAATTCCTTGCGCACGACGGAGAAAGTAAAGGGGCCGAAAATCACCTGTTCGATCTTCGGCGGCTTGGCGGGGGCGTTGCGCCGCAGGATGTTGTTGATGCGCAGCACCAGTTCGCGCGGGTCGAAGGGCTTGGGCAGATAGTCGTCGGCGCCGGCCTCCAGTCCCTCGATTCTGGCATTCGATTCGGCGAGCGCGGTCAGCATGATCACCGGTACGCTCTTTATCTTGCGCAGGCTCTGGGTCAGCGAAATGCCGGTTTCTCCGGGCATCATCACGTCGACGATCAACAGGTCGTAGTCGATGCCTTCGAGCTTGCGGCGAGCCTCGCCTGCGTCAGCAGCCGTCGTCACGCGAAAGCCCTTTTCCATCAGGTAGCGGTTCAGAAGATCGCGGATGCGGCGGTCGTCGTCGACTACCAGAAGATGGGCGGCATCGTCGTCGATCCTCGTCGTCTTTGTCATCTTTCGTATTGCCCCTGCCTTGTCGCTGCCGGCCCGACAGGCCAGCTGTTAGTTTTCCTCGGCTGTCTTCATGCCGGCAAGGAAGCGCTTGATCGTGTCGCGAGCTCCCGGGCCGGTTTTCGCCAGGGCTTCGGCTATGCGCCGCGACTGTGGCTCAGCCAAGGCCCTTGCCAGAGTCTTGCCTTCCTTTGTTGTATAGAGCTTACGCTGCCTGCGATCCTCCGGCCCGGCAACTTGGTGAATATACCCTGAATCGATGAGCTGCTTTAAGACACGGGCAAGGCTTTGCTTGGTGATCCTCAGCGTGTCGAGCAGATCGGCGACGGTCATACCGGGTTCGCGGTCGACGAAGTGCAGCACGCGGTGATGCGCCCGCCCGAAGCCGCGTTTTTCGAGAATCACATCCGGGTCGGAGGTAAAATCCCGGTAGGCGAAAAAGAGCAGTTCGATGATTTCAAAATCCACCGCGTCCGTGATGTCTGTGCCGGCCGGAGAGATATCCGCATCGGCCTTCTTGTTCGGCTGTCCTGCCACGCCGTCATTTCCTTTCAATTGCAACGCACCCTGCGAAACTTCCGGAACAATATGTCAGTTATGTTGACATATTTTTTCGCCATTGGTAAGCGTCTTCACAGCGGAAGGGCGAATATTCGACGCTGACCTGTCGTTGAAGATAGGCCGCGCCGCTCTGATCGCCAATCCAAAATCACCAAAACGGATTTTACTCGCTCCAGTTTGACGGTAAAACTGAGGCAGGAAAGACAATCAACGCAAAGTATGGCGTTCACGCGCCGGAGGATGAGACGATGGCAGCAGTTCCCTTTGATCAGTTGGACGGTCAGATCTGGTTCAACGGTGAATTTGTCGATTGGAAGGACGCGAAGATCCATGTGCTCACGCACGGCCTGCATTATGCCAGCGCCGTTTTCGAAGGCGAGCGCGCCTATGGCGGCCGCGTCTTCAAACTGACAGAGCACAACGAGCGCCTGCACAGGTCGGCCGAAATCCTCGGCTTCAAAGTGCCCTATTCGGTCGAGGAACTGGATGCGGCAACGATCGAGCTTCTGAAGCGCCAGGGCTTCGCAGATGCTTATGTCCGGCCGATCGCCTGGCGCGGCTCAGAATCGATGGGTGTCTCTGCGCAGAACAACCGCATCAATGTCGCCATCGCCATCTGGCAGTGGGGCAGCTATTTCAATCCGGCAGAGAAGCTCAAGGGCATCCGCCTCGATATTGCCGAGTACCGCCGCCCCGACCCGAGGACTGCACCCTGCGCCTCCAAGGCCGCCGGCCTCTACATGATCTGCACCATCTCCAAGCATGCCGCCGAAGCCAAGGGTTATGCGGATGCGATGATGCTCGACTATCGCGGCCAGGTCGCCGAAGCCACGGGCGCCAACATCTTCTTCGTCAAGGACGGCGTAATCCACACGCCGACGCCGGACTGCTTCCTCAACGGCATCACCCGCCAGACGGTCATCGAACTCGCCAAGCGCCGCGGCTACGAAGTGGTGGAGCGGGCGATCATGCCGGAGGAACTCGCAGGCTTCAGCGAATGCTTCCTGACCGGTTCGGCCGCTGAAGTGACGCCTGTCTCGGAGATCGGGCCCCATACGTTCAAGCCGGCGACGATTTCCGAGACGCTGATGAACGACTATATGAAGGAAGTCTACCCGGTGGCCGCTGCCGCTGAGTGACCGCTCGGCACGGAATTGAAAAAGGCGGCCTTCGAGCCGCCTTTTCTGTTGCCGCAATCAAGGCGAGCGCGCTGCCGCTGCGCGTGTCGATCAACCATGTTGCCAAACCCGGCAGCGGCCGCTTCTCCATGTAGTATCGCAACGAAAATTGCTGCCAGCCCCGCAATGGCGGGCCATTCCACGCGTGAGTAACGGCGCATTGTTCCGGTGTTCCCCATGGAACTGCGACAAGCAGGTCAATGCAAAATACTGGAATGGTTCCACTATTGCCGGAACCATTTGCGCAATGGCGGGGTTAGTCGCCAGCAGGAGGATATTGAGATGCAACAGGATACCGCCCAGGACGAGAATTCGACTGCCCGCCAGTTGCGTCCCGTCGTCATCACCGTCATCGCCGCCAAGCTTGCTGTCTTCGCCTTGCTGATGACCACCATCAACTTCCAGCCACCACTGCAAAGCCCCCTCGAAGTTGCCGCAGCACGCTGACGCGACTTGTTTTGCCCAGCGGCCGCCGCCCATGATCTCTAAAACCGGCCTCGCGTCATTGACCGTTTTCATTGGGTCGCTTCCGTCCTATATGCTTTGCAACACGGTTTTCAAAGCGAGGCGGCATGCTACAGGCGGGCATCATTCCGGTTACACATTTCCAGCAGAACTGCACGGTTCTGTTCGACACCCAAACCAAGGAGGGCGTGATCGTCGATCCGGGCGGTGACGTCGACGTCATCCTGCAGACGATCAAGGAAAACGGCATTACGCTGAAGGCGATCTGGCTGACCCATGGCCATATCGATCACGCCGGCGGTGCCAAGGAACTCAGCCAAGCCTTGGATATCAATATCATCGGTCCGCACAAGGACGACCAGCCGCTGCTCGAAAGGCTCGAAGCCCAGGCGGAAAAATACGGGCTGGCAATGAAGGTTGAGAACGTTCTGCCGGACCAGTGGCTGGAGGACGGCGATACGGTGTCCTTCGGCGATCACGTCTTCGAGGTGCTGCACTGCCCCGGCCATGCGCCCGGCCATGTCGTCTATTTCAATCGCAAACAGGGCTTCGCCCATGTCGGCGACGTCCTGTTTCACGGTTCGGTCGGTCGCACGGATCTTCCCGGCGGCAATCACCAGCAGCTTCTTGATTCGATTCGCGACAAGATCCTGCCGCTCGGCGATAGCGTCGGCTTCATCTGCGGCCACGGGCCGGGGGGCCAGATCGGCGAGGAGCGGCGCACCAATCCCTATCTGCGCGGCCTGTAGCGGCGCGGCGCCGCGCCAGAGAACAAGAAAAAAGGCACGCGCCGCTCGGCACGTGCCTTTTTATAATGGTGTCGCGGACTTAGCCGGCCCTGCAAAAATGCTCTCTGCCGTCGTAGCCGACGAAGGTCCCGGATTGCGGATCGAACGAGCGATAGCGCTGCGAGCAATAGCGGTACCAGGCCCGGCTCCATGGCTCCAGGCCGCCGTCGCTTTCGACGACGACAGTGCGGGTGCGATAGACGCGACGCGGTTCGTAATATTCGGGTTCCGGATCGACATAGACGCGTTCCTGGTAGCGCGGCTGGCTGGCAACGGCGCCGCCGATGATCACGCCGGTGGCAAGGCCGAGGGCACCCGCTGCAATGGCATCATCATGGTTGTGGTGATGGCGGCGGCCCCAGTCTTCGGCCTGCGCGGATGTTACCGTCGGGATCACGGTGGCCGCGGTGGCAAGGGCGAGAACGGCAGCTTTGATAAACTTGTTCATTGTATTTCGATCCTGTTTTGGGTCGGCTAGTTTCAGTCCGTAATGCTGAAAACAGGATATTGTGGCGAAAATGAACGCATGCTGAATGAAAAAACCCGGCGACGAGGCCGGGCTTCAACGTGTGAATCTGGCTGCAGCGCCCGGCTCAGCCGGAAATCTGCAGGTTGACCGCCTTGGGGCCTTTGCCGCGGCGATCCGGTTCCGTGTCGAAGCTGACCTTCTGATTTTCCGACAGTCCGTTCAGGCCCGAGGCCTGTACTGCGGAGATATGCACGAAGATGTCCGCGCCACCATTATCAGGCTTTATGAAGCCGAAGCCCTTGTCGGTGTTGAAGAATTTAACAATGCCAGTCTCGGCCATGCGTCAGGTCCTTTTTCCTCTGCCCGGTGCGGCGGGCAGCATTACAATGTTTGCCCAAGGGGCGTGCGGCAGGCAGTTCTCGACTGTGAGGAAAGGATCCCTGTAATTGCAGCCAGCCATCGAAAAAACTCTGTCTTTGTCCGACTGCCCGGTCCATTTTGCGTGTCCGGCGCGCATTATTTAAAGGTCTTCCCGTGTTCGCAAATTGCCCGAACCCGATAAGCTTGCTGTGTTTATTTTAAATTGGCAAGCAAAAGTTTTTTGAAACAAGTGCGCCGATTTGGTTTGTTCAAAAAGCAATCAACTGCTGAAAAATATGATTTTTGTACAGATATATTGCAAGCTATTGAAAATATTGAGCATTGCGGAATTCTGCTCGCTTTTTAAGCTGTTTGCGGCATGATATGTCGCAGAATGCCAAGGTCTGGTGGCCCGCTCAGGAAGTTTCGCCAAATATTAGCTGCTCGAAAACTGGCGGCTCTTCATAGGCCGCCGTCATCCGCGAGTGAAACCTGCGGCGGCGTCATGTTGCGGAAGCAACAGCGTTCGGCTTCTCAGTAGGGCGCTGAGCATGGCGGCAAAATGATCGCGCAGCCGAGGTCGCTGAGCGGCGCGACGTTTCTCCGTGTAGCATGGAGCCGATCTGGACGGCGAACAGGGCTTGGCTCGACAGGAGATCGCCGCCTGCGGCGCGCTCGTCAGCTTTTCTTGTCGGTCGCCGAGACCCGCAGCAGCGCGCCGCCGTCCGTGACTAACAGCACCGCGCCATCGGGTGCCACCTTGACGTCGCGGATGCGTCCGAATTCGCCTTCGAACAGGCGTTCCTCCGAGACGATCTTGCCGGTTTCATCGCGCTCCAGCCGCGCCAGCAGCTGGTATTTCAGCGCCGATACCAACAGATTGCCGTCCCACTGCGGGAACATCGCGCCGTGATAGACGTCGATCGCGCCCGGTGCGATGGAGGGGTCCCAGTAATAGAGCGGCTGCTCGTAGCCCTCCGCTGCCTGGCCGACGCCGATCTCGGCGCCGGAATAGTCCTTGCCATAGGTGATGACCGGCCAGCCGTAGTTCCGGCCGGGCTGCGGCGCGTTGATTTCATCGCCGCCGCGCGCGCCATGCTCGACGGTCAGCAATTGACGGTTCTTCGGGTCGATGACGATACCCTGCGGATTGCGATGGCCCTTGGACCAGACTTCCGGCAGCCCGGCCTTGCCGTCCTTGTAGGGGTTGTCCGCGGGAATGCTGCCGTCCGGCTCGATATGCAGGATGGCGCCCGCGTGGTCTCGCATGTCCTGGGCGCGGTCGCGCTCGCCGCGATCGCCGATGCCGAAGAACAGGCTGCCGTCGGAGGCAATCGCGATGCGCGATCCGAAATGCTGGCCCTTGCCGGTGAACTTGTTCATCCGGAAGAGTTCCTTGACGCCGGTCAGTTTCTTTCCATCCGCTGAAAGCTCGCCGCGCACGAGTGCCGTTCCATAACGGCTGCCATTCGCCACGGCCATGGACAGGAACAACGTCCGGCTGGTTTCGAAATCCGGGGAGAGCGCCACATCGAGGAGGCCGCCTTGCCCTTGCCGCGCCACCTTCGGAACGCCGGCGATCGGCGCGGAGGTCTTGCCGTCGCGAATGATGCGCAGGCTGCCGCCAAGCTCGGTGATGATGAAGGCGCCATCCGGCATCACTTCGACCGACCAGGGATTGTCGAGCCCCGAGGCAAGCGTTTCGACCTGGACGGATACCTTCTCGGTCGAGAATTGCGCAGGTTCCTGTGCGCAGGCGAGGGCAGGGCTTGCCAAAAGGATCATCGCCAGGCCGGCGGGTCTATACAGCTTTTCAAGCGTCGTCTTCATTTCACCCTCCATTCGCTCGCTGATACCTGGGGTGGGGCGCGAAAGGATCAAGGCCGATCAAAAGGATGTGACCGGCAACTGGATGGGGAGAGGAAGTGCCGAAAGCTTCGTTTGCGGTGCATCGGAAACGAGCTCCGCCTGGACGATGTAGCGCAGCGGGCCCTGCCCGGTCGCATCGAAGGGCCAGCAGGTGGCGAGCGCCAGATTGCGCCCGGGGGCATCTGCGTTGATGCCGCTCTCGTCCCAGCGGGCGATCCGGCTTGAGCCGGCTCGGAATGTCAGGTTCGTTCCGTCCTTGCGGGTGACCACCAGAAGATCGCCAGGCTTGACGTCCTTCAGCCAGCGGAAATGCGTGTCGCGATGGGCGGCAATGACGGAGGTGCCGAGTTCACCCGGCGACGGCGTGTTGGTCAGTCGCGCCGGGCCGAAGGCGAGCGCCTCACCGCTGGCGCCCGACAGCACGATCGCAGTCTTGCCGATGCGTGGCGCGGTAATTTCCGCTTCGGTCGAAAAGTCGGCCCAGGGCCATGGTTTGACATTGGGCGCGCCATGCAGTTGCGCCTCGAAGCTTCGCTTCAGCAACACCTGCGAAACCTCGGCCTTCACCTTCATGTAGAAGCCTTTACCGACCAGCATCAGGCCGGCGATCGCCACAAGCGAAATGGCCGCGAGCACCAGCGTCTCCAGCATGTTGAGGCGCGCCAGAAAGCCATCGCGCCCGTCGAGCGTCTGTCTATTGGACACGGCTGCGTGCCTCCAGATTCAGGCCGCGCATCTGCCAGCGCCACAGGCCGAAGGTTGATGTTGCCATTACCGCGACGGCGAGCAGCATCAGGCCGATCAGGATATACCGGTCGGCCAGCGTCGCGGTCTGGGGCAGGTGGACCTGATTGCCCGCTTGCGCGATCAGGCCGGCGGCTCGTGCCGTGGGCGCTGTCGCCATCCGGTCGGCGACCAGCATTGCCTGTTCCTCGGCCTGGTCGAGCGAGGCCTTGCGCTGGCCCTCCGGACGCATCGTCTCGCCGAACACCTTCTCGAAATCCCATCCCTCAGGCAGGTTGAGCGGCACGTCGGTGCTGGCAACGGGCTCACCCGCCGGGCGCGACGGCGTCACGTCGACGGCAACCAGGCTGGTGACCCGCGAAACGAGGTGATGCGCAAGCGCCACGGTCTCGATCTTTCTGTCGAGCGCTGCCCCGTCGTTCACGGCATAGGCGTTTGCCTCGAGATCGTCGATCTTGCGCCGCGCCCAGAGCTTGGCAATGCCGTTGCCTCGAGACGCCTTGGCGACATCCAGCTCGATACGCCAGGGCTGCTCGCCGGTCTTGCCGGTGATCTGCAGCTTGCCTGCAGGTGAGGTGCCATCAAGCTTCGCGGTCAGCACCACCGGCTCGCCGCGATAGAGGTCAGGCATCGGGTTGGGCGTGATATCCTGCGCATTCGCGCCGGCGAAGGTGACGGCGATGTCGGTCATCGCCGGGTTTTCCAGCTTGTCGAAGAGCTCGCCCATGCGGGCGGCCACCTGGTCTTCCGAGCCGATCAGCGTAAACGTGCCCCGGCCGAGTTCGGCAGCCTTGGTCATGAAGTGGGTGTTGGGCGCCGAGCCGATCCCGACGGTGAAGACACGGGCATCGCCGCGGTTCTTCGATATCTCGTCGAACAATTGCGCCTCGTTGCCGATCGCCCCATCTGTCAGAAACACGACCTGTCGCAACGTACCGGGCTCGATCGGCCCCTGCGTGCGCAGGGCTGCCTCCAGCGCCGGCAGCATCTCCGTGCCGCCATCGGCCGTCAGGCCGCGCACGAATGCGATCGCATCCTCGCGCTTGTCCGGCGTCGCCGGCACGAGGGAGGGAAAATGCATGCTCATCGTGTCGTCGAAGCGGATGACGTTGAACCGGTCTTCCGGACGCAGCCGGGAGATGGCAAGCGCCAGGCTGTCGCGGGCCTGCTCGATCGATGTGCCGGCCATCGAGCCGGAATTGTCGATGACGAAGACCACTTCGCGCTTTGGCGTCGTTTCCGTCGCGGCCTCATCAGTCGGAGGCGTCACGAAGCCAAGCAGATAGGTCTTGCCGTCGACCGTCTCGCGGAAGAGGCCTGCATGCGGCGCCTTGCCGGCGGCCGCGTTCCAGCTCAGTTCGAAATCCTTGTCGGCCGGCACGCTGCCGCTTTTCAAGCTAATCACGCGGGCCATGTCATCGACCGTCCGGACGTCGGTCTCATGGAACGGCGAGGTGAGGGTGCCGATCGGGAAACCGGCATTGAGATTGACCGTCAGCGTCACCGGATTGATCCTTGCATTTTCCGCAGGATCAAGCACCGGCGGGGCGATCTTGCCGCGGTCCGGCACCGGATCGCTGACGGCGTAACCGGAACTGGGATCGAGATCGACCGTCTGGACGATCGGATCGGGATTGTAGCGGGGGGCCACGACCATCGGGAAGCGCAACGAGAACGCGCCGCCCGACTGATGCACGCTGCCCTGATACTCGATCTGTACGATGATGGTTTCGCCGGGACCGATATTGGCGACCTGGTTGGTGAAGATGTTGGGGCGCTGCTGTTCGAGAAGCGCCGTCTTCTTGCCGGAGGCCTTGGCTTCCTCATAGACCTTGCGCGCTTCCTCGCGGGCTTTGATCTGACCCTCGATGAAGCGGTCGCCGATCTGCATCTTCAACGTATCGACAGCGGCGTTTTCCGGCAGCGGGAAGACGTAGGTGCCCTCAACCCAACCCTTGCTCGGATTGCGGAACCGCTGCGTCACGCGCGTGCGCAGGATCGGGCCGTTGACGTCGATCAGCACATCGGTTGCCAGCCGCGGTGCCTCGACGAAGGCGCCGGGTTCCTTGGATGGGAAGAGCAGGGCACCGGTGCCCAAATCGTTGGGGTGCACATAGCCTGCTAAATGCTTCGGTCGGCCCTGTCCGGTTTCGGCCGAGGCCTCCGAGAAAGAGCCCATCACGAAAAACAGCACGATCGTCACAGCCAGAAGTGCGGCGACCAGCAGATATTCGACATAGGGCGTGTACTGGCGGCGCGGGGTCGCAGCGCCGATTTCCGTGTCGACAAACATTGCTTAAGGCCCTTGGGTGCGGATGGATTCGGGTAGGCCCTCAGAAAAGGCCTGGAAATCGGCTGCAGGAGGACGGAATTGCGGCAGGCCGCGGCATTTGTTGTGACCAAATCAAGGCGTTGCGGAAATGTCGCAAAGCTCCTGTTTTTGAAGAATAAAATCCGAGCGTGAGGCGTTATTGTCCTTCGGACTCGAACGCCTTGCCGCTGGCTTAAGCTTTGCTGCAGCGGGCATGAAAATCCGGAGTCGATTCAAGCTTCTGCGCGGCGCTGTCGAGAAAGTGATTCATCCCAGGCGCTGATGGGACTGATGAAACATTGTCATGGTCACGCATTTTGCCGGTTCTGCGGGCTCTTTGCGCTTGAAACCGGGCCTGTCTTTCGACATACACCTAACCGCTACGGAGCCCGGCAAAGACCGCTCCCGCTGGCGCGCATGCTGTTTCAACCTGATCAGGATAAACCACATCATGGCCTTTCTTGCCGACGCCCTTTCCCGTGTGAAGCCATCCGCCACCATCGCCGTTTCCCAAAAAGCCCGGGAACTGAAAGCCAAGGGGCGCGATGTGATCGGGCTCGGTGCCGGTGAGCCGGATTTCGATACTCCGGACAATATCAAGAAGGCAGCCATCGACGCGATCAACCGCGGCGAGACGAAGTACACGCCAATCTCGGGCATCCCGGAACTGCGCGAGGCGATCGCCAGGAAGTTCAAGCGCGAGAACAATCTCGACTACACCGCCGCCCAGACGATCGTCGGCACCGGCGGAAAGCAGATTCTTTTCAATGCATTCATGGCGACGATGAATCCGGGTGATGAAGTCGTTATCCCGGCGCCGTACTGGGTGTCCTACCCTGAAATGGTGGCGCTTTGCGGCGGAACTCCGGTGTTTGTCGCCGCGACACAGGAAAACAATTTCAAGCTGACGCCGGCTGATCTGGAAAGGGCGATCACGCCGAAGACCAAGTGGTTCGTCTTCAACTCGCCGTCCAACCCGTCGGGTGCCGCCTATACTCATGCGGAACTCAAGGGCCTGACGGATGTGCTGCTGAAGCATCCGCATGTCTGGATCCTGACGGACGACATGTACGAGCACCTGACCTATGGCGACTTCAAGTTCGCCACTCCGGTCGAGGTCGAGCCTGCCCTCTACGACCGCACGCTGACGATGAACGGCGTCTCCAAGGCCTATGCCATGACCGGCTGGCGCATCGGCTATGCCGCTGGCCCGCTCGCCCTCATCAAGGCCATGGACATGATTCAGGGCCAGCAGACGTCCGGCGCCTGCTCGATCGCCCAGTGGGCCGCCGTCGAGGCGCTGAACGGCACACAGGACTTCATCCCGGAAAACAAGAAGATCTTCGAAGGCCGCCGCGACCTCGTCGTCTCCATGCTCAACCAGGCCAAGGGTATCGAGTGCCCTTCGCCGGAAGGCGCCTTCTACGTCTACCCGTCCTGCAAGGGCCTGATCGGCAAGACCGCACCTTCGGGCAAGGTCATCGAAACCGACGAGGACTTCGTCTCCGAACTTCTCGAGTCCGAGGGCGTCGCCGTTGTCCACGGTTCCGCCTTCGGCCTTGGTCCCAACTTCCGGATCTCCTACGCGACTTCGGAAGAACTGCTGGAAGAAGCCTGCAAGCGCATCCAGCGCTTTTGCGCAGCCTGCAAGTAAGGCAGGAATGCGACTGACAACGAGCCCGCCGGAAACGGCGGGTTTTTTGTTGGGCGGTTTGCTGTGCGAAAGACTCGGGCAAGAGACCGCCGTTTCGGTGCGAGGTTAAGCTGTCAAGCGGTGGCCATCACTGTCTTCTTCGAATAACCTGATGGGGAGGCTGTCGGGGGCGAAGAACACCAATGCTGAAAACCTATTGCGGAAGTTGCCATTGTGGCGCGGTTCGCTTCGAGGCGGATCTCGATCTCAGCCGCGGCACCGGCAAATGCAATTGCTCGGTTTGTTGGAAGATGCGCCTCTGGACCGTCAAGGTGAGGCCGGAGGCGTTCCACCTGGTGGCCGGCGACGATGAACTGATCAACTATCAGTTCAATTCCGGCGTCGCGCATCATCTCTTCTGTCGGCACTGCGGTGTCCGCCCGTTCGAATGGGTGGACATTCCCAACATGACCGGCGCCAAATATTACAATATCAACATCGCCTGCCTCGACGACCTCGACATCGAAGAACTGATGGCCGCGCCGCTCACTTACTTCGACGGTCGCAACGACGACTGGGGTGCGACACCGGCCGAAACGCGCCATCTTTAGCCCTGTCTGCTATTTCCTGACATAGGCCAGAAGCCCCTCGACCAGCGCATCGAAGGTGACGCGGCAGCGCGGCGTCGTCTTCATGGTCTCGTGCATCACGACGAAGGTCTCCAGCGGCAATTCGAACTCGGTGGCGAGCAACCGCACGAGGTTCGGATCGCGCCTGGCAAGCTCCACCTGGCAGACGCCGATGCCGCAGCCGGCGCGGATCATCGCCATCTGGGCAAGGTTGCTGTCCGATTTCAGCGTCGGCCGCATGATGCCGAGGAGCGGCACGCGTTTGCGCATGGCGCGGACGAAGGCGCTTTCGCGGTCGAACCCGATCATTCGATGGTCGCGCAGATCGTCCAGCTTTTCAGGCACGCCGTGCAGGTCGAGATAGCGGCGGTGTGCGTGGAGCCCGAGCGGAATGCCGCCGATCCGCCGGGTGATCAGCGCGTCCTGTGCCGGCGCCACCATGCGCACGGCGATGTCGGCCTGCTGCCGCAGAAGATCCTCGACCTGGTCCGATACCGAAAGCTCGATGACGAGATCCGGGTGCCGTTCGTTGAGGGTGGCAAGCATCGGCGGCAGCACCTCGATGCCGATCACCTCGCTGGCGCTGATGCGCACCGTGCCGCGCACCGTCTTTCCCTGTCCGGTCGCCGCCCGCAGCAGTGCCGCCGCGTTGGCCGCCAGTTGCTCGGCATGCGGCTTGAGGTCGAGTGCGGCTTCCGTCGGGATCAGGCCCTGCGGCGAGCGAATGAACAACTGGAAGCCGATGATGCCTTCTAGAGCGTCGATATGCCGGCCGACGGTCGGCTGCGTCAGCCCCAGGTCGCGCGCGGCGGCCGACAGCGAGCCCTCCTTCATCACGGTCAGGAAGGTGCGGTAGAAATCCCAGCTCGGCTCGATTTCGCTCATTCGTTTTTGTATATCAGATAAAGAAATTTTGGCAATTTCGTTTAACCAAGTTTGCGATCAGGATCATCTCATCGAACAAGGAGACGAGACATGACCAGCCAAGCAAGACAGATTGCCCTCATCCTCGGCGCGACCGGTGGCATCGGCGGCGCGGTCGCCCGAACCCTGAAAGTCCGCGGCTGGACGATACGCGCCCTCCATCGCGATGCCGCCAAGGCCGCGGCAGGAAGCCCGGACTTCGAATGGGTGCAGGGCGATGCAATGAGCGCCTTGGACGTGCTTGCGGCTGCGGAAGGTGCAAGCCTGATCGTTCATGCCGTCAATCCGGCGGGTTACCGCAACTGGGGTACGCTGGTGCTGCCGATGATCGACAATACGATCGCCGCCGCCAAGGCGACAGGCGCGACCGTTCTTCTGCCGGGCACCATCTACAATTTCGGTCCCGACGCCTTCCCGCTGCTGCATGAGAAATCGCCGCAGAACCCGGTGACGGCAAAGGGAAAGATCCGCGCCGAGATGGAGCGACGTCTCGAGGCCGCGTCAGCGGAAGGTGTTCGCGTCATTGTGGTCAGGGCAGGGGATTTCTTCGGGCCTGGTGCTGCCAACAACTGGTTCTCGCAGGGGCTCGTCACCCCCGGGAAACCCCTCACCGCGGTGACTTATCCCGGCAAGAAAGGCAGCGGTCACCAATGGGCCTATCTGCCGGATGTCGCTGAAACGATGGCGCGGCTCGCCGATCGCCGCGAGACACTGCCCGCCTTTGCCGTCTATCACATGCAGGGTTTCTGGGATGATGACGGCACGAGGATGGTCGCTGCCATCCGCCGCGCCAGCGGCAATCCGCGCCTCAAGGTCAAGGCCTTTCCCTGGTGGATGATGCCGTTCGCAGCACCCTTCGTGCCGTTGCTGAAGGAATTGCGGGAGATGCGTTACACATGGCAAGAGCCGCTGCGCATGCCGAACGACCGGTTGGTGGCTGTCATCGGCGCCGAACCCTGGACGCCGATCGACGAGGCTGTGCGCACTACGCTCGCCGGCCTTGGCTGCCTGCCACCGGAGAAAGCCTCTTCGCAGCGCGCCTTGCCAGCGCCCCGCGTGTCGGAGATCGCTCGATCACGCCTCAGTTCTTGAAGACGATGCAGGCGCCGCCGCCCTTGCGGATCTCGCCGCAGACCGCCTCGGCCTCGCGCCTCGTCTCGCGGCCGATGCGGGCGGTGTAGCGCAGCCTGTTGCCGAAGGCGCGGTTGCGCTCCCGCTGGATCAGCGGTTTTTCCGCATTGAGCGGCGAGGGCATGCGCTTGATGGCGGCGAGGAACAGCCGCTGCGCAACGGATTTCTGGAAATGCGCCGAGAGTTGCGCGCCCCAGGGCGCCCAGTTGCCCTCTTCCTCGAACACCACGTCCTTCAGGCGGCGCTTGTCGGCAAGGGCGGTACAGGCATCGTAGAACGGCTTGTCCCGGTCGAGCCGCAGATCGAGCGTCTCCGGCGGATTGTCCTTCCATTCCTCCACCGGATGGGCGGTGATGGCGAGCACATAGGCGCGTGTCTCATAAGGAAGGTTGCCGGTGCGCAGAAATGTCTCCACCCCGCCTTCACCGGCATTGTAGGCGGCGGCCGCAAGGCCGAGATTGCCGAAGCGGTCACGCAGGTCATCGAGATATTCAGCCGATTTTCCCAGGGCTTCGAGCGCATCGAAGCTGTTGGAAAGGCCGCGCAGCTTCGCCGTCGAGGGGATGAACTGCGCGATCCCCTCGGCCCCCTTCGGGCTGACGGCATCTGGACGGAACAGGCTTTCCTTCCAGATCAGCCGTGCAAAGAAATCGGGCGGCAAGGCGTTAGTCTTGGCGAAATGGCCAAGGGCGGTGCAGATGTCGCGGCTGTAGCTGTGGGCGCGAACGCAGAGCGTCGTCTCCGTCGTGCTGGCGGAATAGATGCAGGGCGGCGCGCGCCATTCCGATTGGGCTACTGCGGTTGCGGGGGCTGCGGACGTGGTGACGATCAAGGCGACCGCAAAGAGTGCCGCGAGCCACGCCTGGTGATGCCATGGTCTTTCACGTCTCATCCGCTCAGCCATCCGCCAAACATCTCGACGGTCCTTGATAGCACCGATGCGGCGGAATCGGGAGACCGACTATCGGTGCTCCGGCAGGATGAGTTGCATGAAGGTCAGATCCAGCCAGCGGCCGAACTTGGTGCCGACCTCTTTCATCTGCCCGGTGATTTCGAAGCCGAGTTTCTCGTGCAGCCGGATCGAGGCTTCGTTGTTGGCCTCGATGCCGGCGACCATCACATGTTTGCCGCAGGCCGCCGCTCGCTCGATCAGGGCCAGCATCAGCATCCTGCCGATGCCGCCGCCGCGCCGGTTCCTCTCGACATAGACCGAATGCTCGACCGTATGGCGATAGCCGTCGAAAGCCCGCCAGTCGCCGAAGGAGGCATAGCCGGCGATCGTGCCATCATCGGCGACTGCCACCAGCACCGGATAGCCGAGCCGCCGGCGCTCGGCGAGCCAGCTTGCACGATTTTCGAGGTCCACCTGGGTGTCGTTCCAGATCGCCGTCGTGTTGACGACGGCGTCGTTGTAGATGTCGCGGATGGCGGGAAGGTCGGCCTCTTCGGCGTCGCGCAGATGCATCAAATCTCTCCGGCAGTTTGCCGATGCTCTAGGCTCTGACGGGGATGTTGTACAGCCCGATAAATCATGCCGAATAGCGGGGCGCTGATGGCTCGCAAATTCCGCCTCAGGGGCTTCAGGTTCCCGCTCAAAAAATCCCGCCCGGTGAAGGGCGGGATCCAGACTTTGGAATTGTTAGGCGACCTGCTTTTCAAGCACCGGATAGTCGGTATAGCCCTTGGCGCCGCCACCGTAGAAGGTCGCCTGGTCCGGGGTGTTGAGCGGTGCGTTGTCCTTGAGACGCTGCACGAGGTCGGGATTGGCGATGAACGGCTTGCCGAACGCGACGAGGTCGGTCTTGCCCTGTTCGACGGCCTCAATGGCAAGTTCGCGGTCATAGCCGTTGTTGGTCATCCATGCGGCCTTGCCGCCGGCCGTTTCATAGGCCTGGCGAAGGGCCTCGTAGTCGAACGGCTTTTCGCCCTGCTGGAAGTCGCGCGGGCCGCCCGTCGCACCCTCGACCACGTGGATATAGGCGAGCTTGTACTTGGCCAGCCCTTCGACGACGTAGGTGAACAGCGCCTGCGCGTCCGGATCGGACGAGTCGTTGGCAGGCGTTACCGGCGAAATGCGGATGCCGGTGCGGCCTTCGCCGATTTCCTTGGTGATCGCATCGACGACTTCCAACAGGAAGCGGGCGCGGTTCTCGATCGGTCCGCCATACTGGTCGGTGCGCACGTTCGAGCCGGACCGCAGGAACTGGTCGATCAGATAGCCGTTGGCGGCATGGATCTCGACGCCGTCGAAACCGGCGTCGATCGCTGCCCGGGCGGCCTTGCGGTAGTCCTCGACGATGCCCGGAATTTCGGAGAGTTCGAGCGCACGGGGCTCGGAGGTCTCGGCGAAGGTGCCGGTGCCGTCTTCATTGACCAGATAGGTCTTCGACTTTGCCTGGATGGCTGAGGCCGACACCGGCTTGCTGCCGTTCGGCTGCAGCGAGGTGTGCGAAATCCGGCCGACATGCCACATCTGCACGACGATCTTGCCACCGGCCTTGTGCACGGCTGTGGTCACTTGCTTCCAGCCATCCAGCGCTTCCTTTGTGTAGAGGCCGGGAACATCGGCATAGCCCTGGCCCTGATGGGTGATCGCCGTCGCCTCGGTGATCAGCAGGCCGGCGGTGGCGCGCTGCTCGTAATAGGTCACGTTCAGCGCGTTGGGCACGGCGCCCGGCGAGCGGTTGCGGGTCAGCGGTGCCATGACGACGCGATTGGCAAGCTCGATATCGCCGATCCTGATGGGGTCGAAGAGGGAAGCCATGGGAAGTCCTTTTGGTTCGTTGCGGGGGGAGGATAGAGGCTGGCGGGTCGGTTTCCCGTCAGAGTGTGTCGCCGATGTCTTTCAGGAACGCCCGGATTGTCTCCTCGTTGCGTTTGTAGAAAATCCATTGGCCGACGCGTTGCGTGGTCACGAGGCCTGCGCGCTGCAGGATCGCAAGATGGCTGGACACGGTCGATTGCGACAGGCCGCAGCGCTCGAACTGGCTGGCGCAGATGCCCATCTCGAAGGGGTGATGCTGGCTGGAAAAATGCGCGTCCGGTTCTTTCATCCAGCCCAGCATCTCCATGCGTTTGGGGTGTGCCAACGCCTTGAGGATTTCGTCTTTGTCCATCGGTCGCCTACGTATCGATAAATCTCGATATATCGATATATAGATCGTGGATTAGCGATATTCAAGTCACAACTTCTTGAAGGACCGTCGTCAGGGCAAAAAAAAGAGGGCCACGGGAAAAGCCGGGCCCTTTAGGTGTGAAGGTATAAACCTCCAGAGGGGAACAGCTGCTGCGGTGGCACTGGGAGGAAAAAGACCACCATCTGCATCAGCTAAAACCGATATGGGCAAGTGGCGCGAAGATTTCAATGCTGAGTGGTCGGGAAAAATTGCAACCGCAAGGATGTGCTTGAATTCAGGGCAAAAAAAAGAGGGCCACAAGAAAACTTGGGCCCTTTATAGTTATGAAGGTAATTAACCTCCAGAGGGGAACAGCTGCTGCGGTGGCACTGGGAGGAAAAAAGCCACCAAAATGCATCAGCTGCAGTCGGTATGATGGTTTTTTGGGCGAACCGCAATCATTTAATCTGCATGACAGCCATGTGTCGCACGCAGCTCTGCACACTTTTCAAGCGATTTAAATCGCCTATTCGAGGCGGATGATTTAGCTTTTGGGAAAAAATCAGTCAAAACAGTCGTTTGTCTAGAAGCAGTATAGAGAACATTTTTTGTGCAACTGCGAAGGCAGTGTCAGAAGCTCCAGTTGCGTGCCTTTGCGACGATAAAATCGCGGAAGACTTTCAGCTTGGCGGCGTTCTTCATCTCGTCCGGATAGCAGAAATAGGTGTCGAATGACGGAATGTCGGCACTGATCGGCAGTTGAATGAGGCCTGGATCGCGTCCGACGATGTAGTCGGGCATCATGGCGACGCCGATGCCGAGCAGGCAGGCGCGCTTGATCGAGGTCTGGCTGTTGATCTGCAGATGCGAGGGCCGGGGATTGTCCTGGTCGCGCCCGGCAATCTCCAGCCAGTTGACGTCGAGCAGGTAGTTGGGCGCCGGCTCGCCGAAGGTGATGATGCGATGGTTGTCCAGATCTTCGATCGACTGCGGCTCGCCGTATTTGTTGATGTAGGACGGCGCAGCATAAAGATGCATGTGTACGGTGAAGAGCTTGCGCTGGATCAGGTCGGATTGCTGCGGCTGGCGCAACCGGATGGCGCAGTCGGCGTGGCGCATGTTGACGTCCAGCTCCTCGTTGTCGAGGATCAGCTGAACCTGCATTTCAGGATAGAGCGACAGGAATTCCTGGACCTTGTCGGTCAGCCACCCCTGGCCGAGACCGACGGTGGTGGTGATGCGCAGCTTGCCGGAAGGCTTGTCGGTGGTCTCGGTAAGCTGGACCCTGACGCTTTCGAGCTTCATCAGCACTTCGTGGGCGGTGCGATAGAGAATCTCGCCCTGTTCGGTGAGGATCAGGCCACGGGCATGGCGATGAAAGAGCTTGATGCCGACGTCCTGCTCGAGCGAACTCACCTGGCGGCTGATGGCCGATTGCGAGAGGTGCAGCTTGTCGGCCGCATGGGTAAACGATCCCGCTTCCGCCGCCGCATGGAAAATGCGTAGTTTGTCCCAGTCTAGCGGCATGAAGCCCCCCATAGGCGCTTATGGCGGAAAACGGCCTCGTTGTTTCCCACCATAGAGCTGATTGTCTGTTCCCACTCTGGAGCGGGGATTCCCGCTCCAATTGTTCGCGGCTTCTATTCGGCCGCAATTGCGACGGGCATATGGCCCGCCAGATATTTTTCCGCTTCGAGTGCTGCCATGCAGCCCATTCCGGCCGCGGTGATCGCCTGGCGATAGATATCGTCGGTAACGTCGCCGGCCGCGTAAACACCCGGCACGTCCGTTGCCGTTGAATCAGGGGCAGTCCAGAGATAGCCGTTCGGCTTCAGGCGCAGCTTGTCCTTGAAAAGTTCGACCGCCGGCGCATGGCCGATCGCCACGAAGACGCCGTCGATCGGCATCTCGCTTAGCTCTCCCGTGCGGGTATTGCGCAGCTTGACGCCGTTGACAGACGCCGGCATTGGCGGCTTGGCCGGCGTGCCGAGATATTCGACCACCTCGTGATCCCAGATCACCCTGATGTTTTCCTTGGCGAACAGCCGCTCCTGCAGGATCTTTTCCGAGCGGAAGCTGTCGCGGCGGTGGATGACGGTCACAGTCTTTGCAAGGTTGGACAGATAGAGCGCTTCCTCGACGGCCGAATTGCCGCCGCCGACCACGATCACGTCCTTGTTGCGGTAGAAGAAGCCGTCGCAGGTGGCGCAGGCCGAAACGCCGAAGCCTTGGAAGGTCGCCTCGCTCTCGATGCCGAGCCACTTGGCCTTGGCGCCAGTGGCGATGATCAGCACGTCGGCCGTCCAGTCGGTGCCGCTGTCGGTCGTGAGCCTGAACGGCCGCACCGAGAGATCGACGCTGGTGACGAGGTCATTGACGATCTCGGCGCCGACATGTTGGGCCTGCTTGAGCATCTGCTCCATCATCCAGGGACCCTGGACCGGATCGGCATAGCCCGGATAGTTTTCGACATCGGTCGTGATCATCAACTGGCCGCCCTGTTCCATCCCGGCGATCAGCACCGGATTGAGCATGGCGCGCGCCGAATAGATGGCGGCGGTGTAGCCAGCCGGGCCGGAGCCGATGATGAGAACTTTGGTGTGTCGGGCAGTCATGGGCCGGTCCTTCGATCGCCTGAACGGTATAACATCGTCCGGCTTCGTCATATGGTGAGAAATTGTCCCTTAGTCTAGGGATTCCGGCAGCCTTGTTTCAAGGGCGACCCCGTTGATACACACAGATGTGTTGCGCGATTGCCCCGGTTTCGCGAGGTTTTTGTGCATGGCGCGCAAAGACGCTCTCGTTTTTTCATCCTAATACGTGTTACCGACAAAACTTGTGACAATCGCCGATCGGACAGACGTGGCAGTGAACAAGCGGCAATCCCCATACCCGTTTCGCAATCCCGGCGACTTCGATTACGGCCGCACGCTTTTTCACCGGTTCGGCACCTGGCTCGACAGCCGCCGCGTTTCGTCCCGCCGCAAGAGCAGGACCGAAACGGTGCCATTGTCGCTGTTGTCGCCGCAAACCTTCCGGCCGTTGCGGAGCGCGGATGTTCCGCTGCTTTTCCTGGCGCATGACGATCTGAAATTCATGCGGTCGCTGCTGTTGCATTATCGCCGGCTCGGCGTGACCCGCTTCATCTGCGTCGACGATCAATCCGACGACGGCACGCGCGCGTTTCTCTGCGCGCAGCCGGACGTCGACGTCTGGACCTCCGGCGTGCGGTATCGCGAGGCAAGGCGCGGCAAGCTGTGGCGCGAAGCCCTGTTTGCCCGTTATGGCAAGAACCGCTGGTATCTAAATATCGACGCGGACGAATATCTCGTCTACGACCGATGCTTCGAGCGACCGCTGCCGCAACTGATCGCCCATCTCGAAAGTCTTGGCGTGCGCCGGCTCGCGGCACCGATGATCGACATGTATCCCGGGGGCGAGGTGAGCGCGTTCGCCTTCGACGGCTCGACGGATGCCATGCCCTGGGAGATTGCCGACTGCATCGACGGTAGCGGTTACGTCATCGAGAAGACCAAGCGCTTCCTCAGCCTTGCGGGCGGGCCGCGGCGGCGCAAGTTCGCTGCCGAAGCGGAGATGATGAAGTACCCGCTGATGTATTGGGACGACGAGTGCAGTTTCGGGATCAGCATCCATCAGCCGTTGCCCTTCGATCGCAATTTCTCGCCGATCTGCGGCGTGCTCCTGCATTTCAAGTTCTTTGCCGATTATCACGAGAAAACCCGTCAGGCGGTTGAGGACAAGCAGTATTTCGGCGGCGCGCGCGAGTATCAGCGCATTCTCGATACCGTGGCGGCCAGCGGCGAGCTCGATTTCGTCTATCAAGACACGCTGAAATATTCCTCGCCGGAACAATTGATCGAGCACGGCTTCATGCGCTCGGTCTGGTCTGCCGACCGGCCCGCGGAGGTTTAACGGCCGTGCGCATCGGATCGCTTTCGCATTATTACTGTCTCCTTCGCGGGCTTGTTCTGCCGGGCTATTTGCGCGTCGGCCGCAAGGCGCAGATCAAGCAGGGCGCGTCGATCGATGCCTACCGCGGCAGCGTGGTGATCGGCGATCGGTTCAAGATCCATCGAGGCGGTTTCATCGACGCGCAGAAGGGCACGATCGAGATCGGCTCGAACGTGTCGATCAATCCCTACAGCATCCTTTATGGTCTCGGCGGCATCAGGATCGGCAACGACGTGAGGATCGCCGCCCACGTCGTCGTCGTTTCGTTCGACCATCGTTACGACGAAGTCTCCAAAGCCATCACGATGCAGGGCGTCGTCGCCAAGCCCATCGTGATCGAGGACGATGTCTGGATCGGCGCCGGCGCGAAGATCCTGGGCGGCTCGCATATCGCCAAAGGCTGCGTCATCGGCGCGAATGCCGTGGTCAAAGGCAGGACGGAACCCTACGGAATTTATGTTGGCAGCCCGGCGCGGCTTTTGAAGTATCGCGGGCAATAACAAATACGGTCCGCGACATGCGGGATCGACAGGAAAAACGGGAAGCTCAACCATGGTGATGCGCGTCGACCTTGATGCTATCGATATGAAGATTCTGCGCGAGCTTCAGCATGACGGTCGGATGACCAATGTCGAGCTGGCAGAACGGGTGGGCATCTCGGCGCCGCCCTGTCTGAGGCGCGTGCGCAAGCTGGAGGAGGCCGGCATCATCCGCGGCTATCGCGCGCTCTTGAACGCACCGGCGCTCGGCTATGACCTTGTTGCCTTCTGCATGGTGGGCCTCAAGCACCAGTCGGATGCCAATCTCAAGGCCTTTGCCAAGCAGACGGCCAACTGGCCGCTGGTGCGCGAAGCCTGGATGGTCTCGGGCGAGTCCGACTTTCTCCTGCAGTGCGTGGCCGAAAACCTTGCAGCGTTTCAGGATTTCGTTATTGAGGAACTCACGGCCACGGAGAACGTCGATACCGTGCGCACGATGCTGACCATCCGGCAGGTCAAGGATGTTGCTCTGATAGAGATCTAGGCCGCTTCCGCGTCTCCGGTTATCACGATAGGATTCAGGTGTTTTGAAAAGACTGCTGCGATCGCTGCGCAAGAGCTTCCGGTACATGTTCAACGTCCGCACTGTCCGCTTGGGCGGCATTGCGATCGACACGACCGCCGGTCATATCCCTGAAAACGTTCGGGAACTGATCTTCCGCGAAATCTACGAAGACACCGAACGCGACCTGATCGGCAATATTCTGCGGCCCGGCATGCGCACGCTCGAAATCGGCACGGGCATCGGCTTTGTCAGCCTGGTCGCCGCCCGCATCTGCGGCGAAGCCAATGTCTTCTGCTACGAGGCCAATCCGGAATTGGAGAAGACGATCCGGCGCAATTTCGCGCTCAACGGCATGAAGCCCAATCTGACCATGCGCGCGGTCACCGTCGACGGGACGCCCATCACCTTCTTCAAGAGCGACAACATCATCTCCTCCAGCCTCTACGACCGCAAGCGCGACGATAAGCCGATCATGGTCGAAAGCGAGGCGCTCTGCGACGTGCTGGCAAAACACGATCCTGCTGCATTGATCATGGACGTCGAGGGCGCCGAAATCCAGTTGCTCGCCGTCGACCTGAAAAACGTCGCCGACATCATCGTCGAACTGCACCCGCACATCGTCGGCGAGGATGCGATCGCGGCGCTGGTTTCAAACTTGAAGAGCCGCGGTTACGTCATGCTGAGCAACAACCGCAAGACCTCCCATTTCGCCCGCGCAGCCTGAAGGGCACTCCTCCATGCCATCGAAGCTTCCGGTTTCCGCATACATCATCTGCCTGAACGAGGAAGCCTATCTCGGCAATTGCATCGAAAGCCTTCGAGCCTGCGCGGAAATCGTCATCGTCGATTCCGGCTCCACCGATGGCACGGCGGCGCTGGTGCAGTCCTATATCGACAAGGGCTGGCCGATCCGTTTCCTGTTCGAAGCCTGGCGCGGTTATGCCGGCCAGAAGCAGTTCGCGCTTGAGCAGTGCAGGGAGCCGTGGTGCCTGAATATCGATGCCGACGAGCGGCTGGACGAACCCTTGCAGGCGCTGCTGCCGTCACTGATTGCGGCGCCGGCCGAGACCGTCGGCTGGCGCGTCGCCCGGCGGCCCTATCTGATTGGCTACGGCTATACGCCGGAAAAGGTCCGCGAACGCAAGAACCTCAGGCTGATCCGCAAGGGCAGGGGCGCTTACGACCTCGCGCAGAAGGTGCATGAGGGCATCGTTCCCGACGGCAAGGTCGAGGCGGCGGCGACGGGAAGCCTCTTGCATTACCGGCCGCTTGTTATCGACGAGCAGATCCTCAAGGAAAACAAATACTCCACGCTGAAGGCGGACCAGCAGTTTGCGGCCGGCAAGCCGCCGCGCCCCTACAAGGTGATCTTCAGCCCGCCGCTCTATTTCCTGCGGCTCTATTTCCGCAATGGCCTCTGGCGCTGCGGCCTTCCCGGCTTTATCGAGGCGGCAACCGGCGGCGTCTACGCATTTCTGACGGCGGCAAAGATCTATCAGCGGCATGCGCTCAAGCGCAGGCCGAATTTCGACGACATGGAGCGCGCGCGGCGTGGCAAATGAGGACCGCATGAAGGTTATGCACTATCACTTCGGCAAGGACGGCGGCGCCGAGCGCTTCTTCGTCCACCTCGTCAATGCGCTTGCCCGGCGCGGCGTCGAGCAGACCGCCGTCATCCGTCCGAACCGTCTGTGGCGCAAGGACATCGAGCCGCATGCCCGGCTGATCGAAAGCAATTTCCGCAACCTGTCGCCGGATCGCATCCTGCTGCCATTGAAGGTCAAGCACCTGGCGCGCCGCGAAAGGCCGGATGCACTGTTTTCCTGGGCAACCCGGGCAAGCCGGCTGATGCCGAACTACAAGGGCTGCATCAAGATTTCGCGGCTCGGCGACTACCCGACCAATCTCGGCTACTTCAAGAACACCGACGTGCTGGTCTGCAACACGCCGGGGATCGGCGAGCACGTGCGCCGTCTCGGCTGGAAGCGCGGCGTCGAGGTGATTTCCAACTTCACCAATACCGGGCGCGTCACGCCGATCGACCGCAGACGCGTTGACACGCCGGAAGATGCGCCGGTCGTCATGTCGATGGGCCGCTTCGTGCGGCGCAAGGGCTTTGCGCTGCTGACGGAAGCGGTGGCAAGGCTGCCGGGCGTCTATCTCTGGCTTGCAGGCGACGGCGAGGAGATGGGGAATGTCCGCAAGCTCGCGGCCGACCTCGGCATTGCCGACCGTGTTCGGTTCCTCGGCTGGCAGAAGGATACGCGTCCTTACGTGGCCGCAGCCGATATCTTCGTCATGCCGTCGAGCCACGAGCCCCTCGGCAACGTCATTCTCGAGGCCTGGGCACAGCAGAAGCCCGTCGTCTCCAGTCGGTCGGAGGGGCCGACCTGGTTCATGCGGGACGGCGAAAACGGCCTGCTCGTCGATATCGGCGATACCGATGGTTTCACGAGGGCGATCGAGCGCTTGATCAACGACAGGCAACTTGCCGATCACGTCGCCTCGGGCGGCCACGAGACCCTGATGGGGCAGTTTTCCGAAGACGCGGTCGCCAACGCCTATCTCGAACTGTTCAAGCGCAAGCCTTAAATTTAGAAGGCTTTTCCGGTTGAACGATCTCTTTGTAGCATTGCCCCTCACCCTAACCCTCTCCCCGCAGGCGGGGAGAGGGCACGACGGAGGGTGCGGCACCTGCCTTCTCCCCGTTCACGGGGAGAAGGTGCCCGGCAGGGCGGATGAGGGGCCGCAGCGCAGGAATATGTTTGAGACGATCAACCGCAAACCGTATCGGACAGAAGCTTCTCATAGATCGCACCGATCCTCGACGCCTCCCCCTGAATACTGAAAACCTCGCGGGCGCGGGCGAGGCCGCGTTCGCCTGCGCGTCTTGCGCGCTCCGCATCGTCCATGAACACGCCGGCGGCCTCGGCCATTTCCGTCAGCGCGTTTGCCGCAATGAGGATGCCGGTTTCATCCTGCCCCGTCACCAGCAATTCCGAAAAGGCGCCGACATCGGTCGCCACCACCGGCACCTGCGTTGCCATCGCCTCGAGCGGCGTCAGCCCGAAACCTTCCCAGCGCTGCGGCGCGACGAACAGGTCCAGTGCCCGATACCAGTCCGGAATGTTGGTGTGCTCGCCAACGAACAGGATGCGATCGGCAAGGCCGGCCCGAGCGACCTTTTCCTTCAGCTCGGTTTCGAAGGAGACATGCGCCGCCGTGGCGCGACCGGCGACAACGGCGATCCAGTCGGGCCGTTGCGGCAGCAGGCCGATCATGCTGTCGACGAAGAGATCCGTGCCCTTCTGATGGCGCACCCGGCCGAAACAGCCGGCAATCTTCCTGTCTGCCGGGAGTCCAAGCGCGGCCTTGGCCGCGGCCTTGTCAGCCGCGGGAAAGAAGCGCTGAGTGTCGATGCCGTGCATGATCGTCGTGCTCGGCACGTCGAGATAGGCGGCGGTCCGGTTGCTGGTGGCGATCACCGCGTCCATGCGCCTGATCAGGAATTTGGTCCAGCCTGAGTGCTTGCGCTGGGAAGCCGAGGTGAAGACGATCTTGAGCTTCATCCGCAGGACATCGCGCAGCACGATCGCCGGCAGCATCTCGACGTTGCGCCGGGCATGCCAGACCCGCAGCGACCGGCTCCTCGGGCGTCCCCACAGCCGAAGCAACGCGCAATAGCCGATGCGCGGCAAACCCGTCGGCAGGCCAGGGCCCAGTGTCGCGATCTTCTGGCCGAGCGCGCGCTGGACCGGAACGAGTTGGATGATGGTAGAGGTGACGCCGGAAAGGCGGCGCTTGAAGTTTGGCGCGATGACCTCGACGTTGCTGATGTCTTCCACGCTGGCGTACCCTTGTTCGTAACAGAAAAAGCCCGGCGGCAGCTTTACGCGCCATCCGGGCTTTCAGTGCAATATGCCGGGGATCAGCCCCAGTTGATCGCGAGGATTTCGTAGGCCTTCGAGCCGCCGGGCGCGACCACCTCGATCGAATCACCGACTTCCTTGCCGATCAGCGCGCGGGCGATTGGCGAGGAGATCGAGATGCGGCCCTGCTTCACGTCGGCTTCCTGGTCGCCGACGATCTGGTAGGTCTTGTTCTCTTCGGTGTCCTCGTCGACCAGCTTGACAGTCGCGCCAAACTTGATCTTCGAGCCCGACATTTTCGACAGATCGATAACCTCGGCGCGGGCCACGAAATCCTCGAGCTCGCCGATGCGGCCTTCGTTGTGGCTCTGGGCTTCCTTGGCCGCATGGTATTCCGCATTTTCCGAAAGGTCGCCATGGGAACGCGCTTCGGAAATGGCTTCGATGATCCGCGGGCGCTCTTCCTGCTGACGCCAACGCAGTTCTTCCTGCAGCTTGACGAATCCGCTCTGAGTCATCGGCACTTTATCGACCATTTCACTGTCCTTCATAGTCCGCACCGAGGCCTTAAAAGGCGGGTTCGGCGCAAAAGAAAACGGTCGCCGGAGCGTTAACTCCGGAACCGTCCGAAACATTTGAACGACGCTTATAGCAGAAAGCGGCGTGCAAAAGCCAGATTATTCGCAGCAGGTCCGAATGCGCAGAAGCGCATCCGGCGTTGCAACGTCGCTATGGGAACAATCTCGATGCATGATCGTTGGTTCTGCAGACGAGGATCAACTCATGCCGAACCCATCACCGGAACACCTGGAAGGCAGGCTCAACGCGCATCGCAAGCTCTTCATCGCGCTCACCGCTTTCATCGCCGAAAGCGCCGAGGGCCGGGCGTTCCTGGAGCGCCTCGCCCGCGACAGCGAAACCGTGTCCGATCACGAGGAGGACCCAGGCATCGAGCCCGACGATGGTTTCGCGATGCAGCAGATCGCCGACGACGAGATGCAATCGATCGTCAAGGCGGCACTGTCGCGGGTGACGGCCGCAGAAAGCGAGGCGCAGCGGCGCAAGGACGTCGTGCCTTGAAATGAGGAAACAGCATGCAGAACGGCATTCTTCCCAAACACCGGTTGAAGCTCTATCGGCTGGTTCCCGTGGCAGCCGCCACGGATCCCAGTTGGGGCAACGCAGACTATCAGGGCGAGGTCGTCGTTCGTGCCTTTTCGCCCGCCGATGCCCGTGTGGTCGCCGCGCAAGCCGAACTCGATTTTACCGAGATCGATGCAGCGCCGGCCGAAGGCAATTCGACCCGCGATGCCAGCGCATTCCGCAATGAGCGTCTCTACACGGTGGTCGAGATACCCGAGCCGCAGGGGCTTGCCACGGACGGGCCGCGCGGCGTGGTCGATGGTGTCGTTTCCGTCGGCACGATCAAGCCGACACAGGTTTCATGAGACAGGAGGAGTAAGACATGGCCGCACCAGCAAGCCAGGCTGCCCGCACGGCGCAAAAGCAGCGCGATATTCAGCAACAGGTCGAGAAGGCCGATACCAAGGACAAGCGGCGGAAATCCGCAAAACCGAAGGCGATGCAGGCGGGCGCGCGGCTCTATCCGGTGCCGCCGTTTCCCAAACAGCATCAGCCGAAGCCCGGCGCCGAATACAGGCTTGATCCCGCTCCCCTCTACGATGCGCCGTTCTACAAGGGCTCCGGCAAACTCGAAGGCAAGGTGGCAATGATTACCGGCGGCGACAGCGGCATCGGCCGCGCGGTCGCTGTACTCTTTGCGCGGGAGGGCGCCGACGTGGCAATCCTGCATCTCGCAGAAAGCCGGGATGCCGAAGACACCGTGAAGGCGATCGAGGCGGAGGGACGCAGGGCCATGGCCATTCCCGGCGACGTCAAGGACCGGGCCTTCTGCCATAAGGCCGTGGCAGCGGTGGTGGAGGCGTTCGGAAGGCTCGACGTGCTGGTCAACAATGCCGCCTTCCAGGTCCATACCGCCGATGTGCTCGACCTGACGGAAGAACATTTCGACGAAACGCTCAAGACCAATCTCTACGGTTATTTCTTCATGGCCCAGGCCGCCGTGCCGCATATGAAGGAAGGAAGCGCCATTATCAACACGGGCTCGGTCACCGGCATCGAGGGCAGCAAGCAGCTTCTGGATTATTCGATGACCAAGGGCGGCATCCATGCCTTCACCCGGGCGCTGTCCGGGCAGCTTGTCGAAAAGGGCATTCGCGTCAACGCGGTTGCTCCCGGCCCGGTCTGGACGCCGCTCAATCCGTCCGACAAGGAGGCGGAGGACGTGTCCACATTCGGTTCCGACACACCGATGAAACGCCCCGCCCAACCGGAAGAAATCGCGCCAGCCTATGTCTTCCTCGCCTCGCCGCAATGCTCGAGCTACATAACCGGCGAGATATTGCCGATCATTGGCGGCTATTGATCCGCGGAGACGAGACGGGCCATGGGGTTAACTATTGCGATGCCTGCGTCGCGACCTCCGACCTGCTGCGCAGCGCCGCATCTGGACGCCGCCCGCGCCCTCGGCCGCCAATCTCTTCACTGTCCGGGAAGCGGGTCGAGCGCCGGGTCCTAGTGCGCGCCGATCGCGCTTTCGTCGAGATCGGCTCTTGCGTAGATGCGCCGGGCGATCGCTGCAAGTGCCAGAAGAGTAAGCGTCGCAATGACGCAAGAAAGGGTAAAGCCGAGCGAAAAGGCAGAGCGGGCCGCCTCCAGCCAGGCCGGCACCGCCCCGCCATTCAAGCTTGCGGCAGTCTCGACCGCACCTGCAAGTGTCTCGGAAACCGCGGCCGCTTGCGGCGGTGTCAGCCCGGCAAGATCGATGCCGGACATGGCGATACGATAGACCACGGCGCCAAGACTGCCGAGAAGTGCAATGCCAAGCGCTCCGCCGAACTCCGCGCTGGTCTCGGAAACAGCCGAGGCTGAGCCTGCACGCTCTGGCGGCGCCGTGCCGACGATGAGGCCGGTCGTCGTCAGGATCACCGGCACGAAACCGAGGGCGATCACCATGCTGGAGGCGAGCACCGCGACGGCACTCTGCTGATAGGCTGCGATCGCCATGGCAGCCGTGCCCGCCGCGTTGACGACAAGCCCGGAAAGCACCGTGCGGACCGGACCGAGCCGGTTCGTGAAGCGGTAGGCCTGAAGAGACATGACGGTGAAAACCGTGGCTGACGGGACCGACCAGATCGCGGCTTCAAGCGGCGACAACCCGGTCACCAGTTGCAGGAAAAGGTTCTGGTAGAGAAACACTGCGAAAACGAAGAATATGCCGGCCATGTTGACCGCAAGCGACGCGTTAAATGCCGGGATGCGGAAGAGCCGAAGATCGACCAGCGGATCTGTAAGCCTTGTCTGGCGGCGGACGAACAGAAAGCCGAAGACGAGACCTGCGATGATCGCCACCGGCTGATCCAGTTGAAAGCCGTAGGCCGCCATGTGCTTCAGGCCGTATATCACCGGCAATACGGCAGCCAGCGACAAGGCAACGCTGACAAGGTCGAGCCGGGAAGCTGCGGCATTCTTGTGCTCCGGAAGCAGGATCGGACCGGCGATGAGAAGCGCCAGCATCACCGGAATATTGACGAGAAATACAGATCCCCAGTGAAAATATTGCAACAGCACGCCGCCGATCAGTGGGCCAACCAAGCCCCCGAGCGCAAAAGCGGTCCCCCAGATACCGATGGCGCGGGTGCGTTCTGCTTCGTCGTGGAAAAGATTGAAGATCAGCGACAGCGTTGAAGGCGCCACGGTCGCGCCGGCAATGCCCAGCAGGGCTCGAGAGGCGATGAGTTGCTCGGCGGTCGTGGAAAATGCCGCCAGGAGGGACGCTAGTCCGAAGCAAAAAGCGCCGACGAGAAGCACACGCCTGCGGCCGATCCGGTCGCCAAGCGTGCCCATGGTGACCAGAAACCCGGCCACCATGAAGCCGTAGACATCGTTGATCCACAACAGTTCGGACGCGCTCGGATCAAGGTCCGCTACGATGGCCGGCATGGCAAGAAACAGCACCGAAAGGTCCATGGAATAGATAAGGCAGGCGATCGACAACACGAAAAGGCCGATCCACTCCCGCCGTCCAGCGAGGAGTTCGCCGCCAATGGTCTCTTCCTGCTGCATCGCTTGAGCTCCCGCGGAAACGCGGTGCAATCTCGCCTTTCCCGCCACCATTGGCAATGTCGAATCAGAGTGTTGATGCGAGGACGGCGCTGGATGACGGTTTATTCAGGTCTTGGCGGCAGCGGAAGGGTGGGTAAAGGGCTTTTCGTCCCGGAGTCATTTCTTCCGCCATCAAACAAAATAGCTCTGCAGCGTCCTGACTTCGAGGCTTCCGGCCTTCAACGCCTTGATCGCCCGGGCCGCGGCTTCGGCGCCGGCCATGGTCGTGTAGTAGGGCACCTTCTGCATCAGCGTCGCGCGGCGCAGCGACTTCGAATCAGAGATCGCCTTGTTGCCGTCCGTCGTGTTGATGACGAGGTGAACCTGGCGGTTGCGGATGGCGTCTTCGATATGCGGACGGCCTTCCTGGACCTTGTTGATCTTGGTCGCGATAATGCCCTTTTCCGCGAGGAAGCGGGCGGTGCCGCCGGTTGCCAGTACCTTGAAGCCGATGTCGGTGAGGTGGCGGATGGCGGGCAGGACACGTTCCTTGTCTTCGTCGCGCACGGAGACGAACACGGTGCCCTCGCGCGGCAGGTCGACGCCGGCGCCGAGCTGGGCCTTGGCGAAGGCCAGCGCGAAGTCGGTGTCGAGACCGATGACTTCCCCGGTCGAGCGCATTTCGGGGCCGAGCAGGATGTCGACGCCCGGGAAGCGGGCAAACGGGAAGACGGCTTCCTTGACGGCGATATGCTTGAGGTTGCGCGGGTCCGGCTTCTTGCCATAGGCGGCGATCGCGTCATCGAGCTTTTCGCCGGCCATGATGCGCGCGGCGATCTTGGCGATCGGCGCACCGATCGTTTTGGCGACGAACGGCACGGTGCGCGAGGCGCGCGGGTTGACTTCGAGAACGTAGATCGTGCCGTCCTTGATAGCGTATTGCACGTTCATCAGGCCGCCGACGTTGAGTGCCTTCGCCATCGCCTTGGTCTGGCGCTCGAGTTCGTCGACGATCTCGTCGGCCAGCGAATAGACCGGCAGCGAGCAGGCCGAGTCGCCCGAATGGATGCCGGCTTCCTCGATATGCTCCATGATGCCGGAGACGAAAACCGTCTCGCCGTCCGAAAGCGCATCGACATCCACCTCGACCGCATTGGTCAGGTAGCTGTCGAACAAAAGCGGGTTCTTGCCGAGCAGCGTGTTGATCTGGCCGGTCTTGTCGTTCGGATAGCGCTGCTTGATGTCTTCCGGCACCAGTTCCGGCACGGTGTCGAGCAGGTAGGTCTGCAGCATCGATTCCGAATGGATGATCTGCATCGCCCGGCCGCCGAGCACATAGGAGGGCCGCACGACGAGCGGGAAGCCAATCTCGGCGGCGACCAGGCGGGCCTGCTCGACCGAATAGGCGATGCCGTTGTTCGGCTGGTTGAGGTCGAGCTTCTGCAGAAGCTTCTGGAAGCGGTCGCGGTCTTCGGCCAGGTCGATCATGTCGGGCGCGGTGCCGAGGATCGGGATGCCGTTCTTTTCCAGCGCTTCGGCGAGCTTCAGCGGCGTCTGGCCGCCGAACTGGACGATGACGCCGACGAGGGTTCCGTTTTCCTGCTCGGCGCGCATGATCTCGATCACGTCTTCGGCCGTCAGCGGCTCGAAATAGAGCCGGTCGGACGTGTCGTAGTCCGTCGAGACGGTTTCAGGGTTGCAGTTGACCATGATGGCTTCATAGCCGGCATCCTTCAGCGCGAAGGCGGCATGGCAGCAGCAATAGTCGAACTCGATGCCCTGGCCGATGCGGTTCGGACCGCCGCCGAGGATGACGACTTTGTTGCGGTCGGAGATCTGGGCTTCGGAACGGGCAGCACCGTTGAAGGGCGTTTCGTAGGTCGAGTACATATAGGCCGTCGGCGAGGCGAATTCGGCCGCGCAGGTGTCGATGCGCTTGTAGACCGGGCGCACGTTCAGCTTGTTGCGAAGTTCGGCAACTTCCTTCGGCCGCTTGGCCGCCAGCGTCGCGAGCCGCGCGTCGGAAAAGCCCATCGCCTTCAGCATGCGCAGGTTTTCGGCGTCTTCCGGCAGGCCGTGCTCGCGCACTCGCTCTTCCATGTCGATGATCGCCTTGAACTGGGCGATGAACCACGGATCGATCTTCGAGCCGTCATGCACGTCGGCTTCGCTCATGCCCAGGCGCAGCGCCTGGGCGACCATGCGCAGCCGGTCCGGCGTCGGCGTGCCGATCGCAGCCCGGATTGCGTTGTGGTTGTCGCCATTGCCCTCTTCGAGGCCGGGGATCTCGATTTCGTCGAGGCCGGTCAGTCCGGTCTCCAGGCCGCGCAGCGCCTTCTGCAGCGATTCGGCAAAGGTGCGGCCGATCGCCATGACCTCGCCGACCGATTTCATCGCCGTCGTCAGCGTCGTCCCGGCGCCCGGGAACTTCTCGAAGGCAAAACGCGGGATCTTGGTGACGACATAGTCGATCGATGGCTCGAACGAGGCGGGCGTCGCGCCGCCGGTGATGTCGTTGTCGAGTTCGTCGAGCGTGTAGCCGACGGCGAGCTTGGCGGCGACCTTGGCGATCGGGAAGCCGGTCGCCTTCGATGCGAGTGCGGACGAGCGCGACACGCGCGGGTTCATCTCGATGACGACGAGGCGGCCGTTCTCGGGGTTGACGGCGAACTGCACGTTCGAGCCGCCGGTCTCGACGCCGATCTCGCGCAGCACCGCGATCGAGGCGTTGCGCATGATCTGGTATTCCTTGTCGGTCAAGGTCAGCGCCGGGGCGACGGTGATCGAATCACCGGTATGCACGCCCATCGGATCGATGTTCTCGATCGAGCAGATGATGATGCAGTTGTCCGCCGTGTCGCGGACCACTTCCATCTCGTATTCCTTCCAGCCGAGCACCGATTCCTCGATCAGCACCTCGGTCGTCGGCGAGGCATCGAGGCCGGAATTGACGATCTCGAAGAATTCCGACCGGTTATAGGCGATGCCGCCGCCGGTGCCGCCCATGGTGAAGGAGGGGCGGATGATCGTCGGCAGGCCGATCTCGTCGAGCGCCTGCGCGGCCACCGCCATGGCATGGCTCATGTAGCGCTGCTTGCGGTCGGTCTCGCCGAGATTCCACTGGTTCTCCAGCTCGTCCAGAGCCTTGTCGAGTTCGGCGCCGGTCAGCTGCGCCTTCACCCTGGCGCGTTCGGCCTCATGAACCTTGCGGTCGTGATCCTTGATATCGGTGGCGTTGGCGAGCATCGATTTCGGCGTCTCGAGCCCGATGCGCTGCATCGCCTCGCGAAACAGCGCCCGGTCCTCGGCCATGTCGATCGCCGCCGGCTTGGCGCCGATCATCTCGACATTGTAGCGGTCGAGAACGCCCATTCGCTTCAGGGAGAGGGCGGTGTTCAGCGCCGTCTGGCCGCCCATGGTCGGCAGGAGCGCATCGGGCCGCTCTTTGGCGATGATCTTGGCGACCACCTCCGGCGTGATCGGCTCGACATAGGTCGCGTCCGCCAGGTTGGGATCGGTCATGATCGTCGCCGGGTTGGAGTTGACCAGGATCACCCGGTAGCCCTCTTCCTTCAGCGCCTTGCACGCCTGCGTTCCGGAATAGTCAAATTCGCATGCCTGTCCGATAACGATCGGACCCGCGCCGATGATGAGGATCGATTTGATGTCTTGGCGCTTTGGCATGGTCTCTATCCGCTTTTCAGCTTGCGCGAAAAACCGGCCAGGGTGGGAGATCACCGGCCGGGGCGCGCATGCTTGGTCTTTTCAGGCTAGAAGCGGCTTATAGGGAAATGTGCGGGCAAGCGGAACCCCGAAAATGCGAGAATGGACAGGAAAGTTCGGGTGCGGTTACCGGGGTATAAGAAGGCCCCTCTATCGAGAGGGATATCCGTCACAGGCCGGCGCATATAGCTCCGATAGCGTTCCGCGCAGCGGCGAAACGTTTGCCCAATGTTGATCGTGGCGTCGTGCTCCGATGCGAGAACAAAGATGGAGGGCATCGCCTGCCCGCAAACCCAGTTCGAACCACTCGCAAAATCGCGCGCTTTGACAGCCGGACAACCGCAATCGTTCACGGGATCAAGAAAATGTTGATCTGATCGGTGATGCCGCGCAGCGCCACATTGTGCGATTTCGGCGTCACGCCTGCCTCCGCCAGGATGTGGAAGGCACGGGGATCTTCCAGCACGGAGCCCGTGGCGAAGATCTCGCGGGATGTGGCGAGATGCTGCACGCGCGAGGCAATATTCACCGTCTGGCCGAAATAATCCTGCCGCTCGTTCAGGCTGACCGCGATGCACGGCCCTTCATGGATACCGATTTTCAGAAGCAGGTCCTCGCCGCCGCGTTCTTCGTTGAGCCGGCGCATCGCGTCGCGCATTCGCATTGCGGCCGCGACTGCCCGGTCCGGCGTCGGGAAGGTGGCCATCACGGCATCGCCGATCGTCTTCACGACGGCCCCGGCCTCGGTCCTGACAATCTCGTGCAGGATGCTGAAATGCGTCTTCACCAGATCGAAGGCGGCGAGATCGCCGACCCGCTCGTAGAGTTCGGTCGAGCCACGCAGATCGGTGAAGAGGAAGGTCAGACTGGTGATCTTCAGCCGCTGGTCCACGTCGATCGTGTCGGTGCGGTAGATGTCGCGGAACGTCTGGTTGGAGAGCAGACGTTTGGCGGTCAGGAAGGGGCGGCGCCGGCCGAGCATGTCGTGCAGGGCGTCGTTCGCCAGGCACACCGACGGCAAGGTGCGAACGTCCGTATGGTTTTCCACCTGGATGCGCACCGGGCCCGGCCGTAGCTGCAAAGTGTCGCCGTGCCGGAATCCCCGATCGAAGACCAGCGAGAGGGGCTGCCGCTCCTTGGTCGGTTCGCCCTTCACGTCGACGAACTGCGCCGCATGTGTCACCGGTTCGAAGACGATCACGAACGCCTCCGGCAATTGCAGCGAGATGACGGCCTTTTCTCCGGCCGGCAGTTCGAGCGCCTCGAGGACGAATTCCTCGACCTTTGCCTCGTAATTCTCGTCGGGAAGGTCGACGCCGGAACCCCAATAGATCTGGCGGAGATACTCAAGCGGCGGCAGTTCGTGCGGATTATGGGCTTCGATGTGGCGCACGCGCGGACTGACCGTGAACGTCACCTCGACCATCTCGTCGAGTGTCGGCTCGTAGCCGGCGGCGCAGAGCGAGCAGTGGTAGACATCGTTTTGCACCGTCTTCAGCGAGGTATTGGCGTCGAGCACTCCGCCGCAGCCGGGGCAAAGAATATTCCACGACATTTCGAACAGGCCGAGCCGGGACGCGTGCAGGAACCCGTTGATCGCCTGCTCCTCGTCAAGTCCTTCGCTTGCGGCAAACGCCAGCGCGTTGACACGGCCAAGCTTGCGGTCGGGTGCGTCATGGACGAGCCGCTCGAGAGCATCGACAATGTCCGGCTTTGCCGATTGGCGCAGCGTTGCGAATAAAGGCTGGGCTTCACTCATGTGCGCAGTCTACACCAAATCTGGCTTGCTGACAGCGGATTGCTGCTTTCCCCTGCGCTTCCTGCACGGTTGCTGCGGGGCCGGTCCCGGGGTCATCCGGCAACCACCAGAACCTTTACTTCTCCCGCAGCGGGTGGATTGCAGATTGCCTCGGGCGCTTCCTCAAGCGTGATTGTCCGCGAGATCAGCTTTTCGACGTTGATGACGCCGGACGCCACGAGGTCCGCGGCGCGGCGATGGGTAAACGGGTTGATGAAGGAGCCGAGCACCCTGAGTTCCCGAAAGAGGATGTCGAACGGCTCGATCTTCACCTTGTCTCCCTGCGCCATCACGCCGAGGATGACGACGGTGCCGCCGGCTCTGGCAAGCCGCGTCGACTGCTCGACGGTCTCGGCAACGCCGGCGCATTCGATCACCACGTCCACGCCGCCGGGTACGAGGCCGCCGGGGCCGGCGATCTCGCCGATGATATCTCCGGCGGAGGGGTCGACGCTGGCGGTGGCGCCGAGCTCCTCGGCCAGTTGCCGCTTCGCTTCCTGGCGTGTGGAGAGAATGACGGTCGTTGCGCCGGCAAGCCGTGCGAGCTGTACCGTCAACAGCCCGATGACGCCGCCGCCGAGAACCACGACGGAGGACCCGGCCTTGATCTCTGCCAGGTCGACGCCATGCAGGCAGCAGGCGAGCGGCTCGCAGAAGGCGCCGTGCTTCGCCTTGAGGTCGAGCGGGATTTCGAAGGCCTGTTTCTGCGGCACGATGACATAATCGGCAAAACCGCCGTCGCGGCTGATGCCGATGGCCTTCAGGTTGCGGCAGAGATTTACCCTGCCTGCGTGGCATTGCGGGCAGCGGCCGCAGGGGATGTTCGGATCGCCGGTGATGCGGGCGCCGAGCCTGAAGTCTTTGACGTCCTTGCCCATCGCCTCGACGATGCCGCAGAATTCGTGGCCGAGCGTCACGGGTGGCGTCGACGGAAATTCGCCGTGCAGCAGGTGGCGGTCGGTGCCGCAGATGCCGCAGGCCTCGACGCGGACCAGCAGGTCGTCGGGGCCGGGAACGGGTTTCTCGATCTCGCGAACGACCAGATTGCCGATCGATTCCAGCCGCATGGCCTTCATGTCGTCGCTCCTCCCAAACGTGATCGCCATACTGGCACGGCAAAGCCGGTGCTGCCAGCGGCATCGCAGGATTTGAACATTTGCAACTTTATCGTTTCGATCTTGCACAAAATTGCGTCTCGCGCGTTATATGGTTGCCAACAAAGGCTGATAGCCGCCAAGCAGAGACTGGGAGATTGCATCATGGAGTGGAGAGGCCGCCGCCAATCGGGCAATGTCGAGGACGTTCGAGGATCCAGGCCTTCTCGTGGCGGCTTTGGCGGCAGCCCCTTCGGCCGGGGCGGCGGCTTCCGCATTCCGACCGGTGGCGGCCGCGGCGGCGGCATGAGCATCGGCACGATCATCTTCCTCGTCGTCATCTATTTCGTTCTGAAGATGATGGGCATCGACCTCCTGCAGGTGATGGAGGGCGGGCAGGTGGGATCGCCCGGCGTCGAGCAGACCGAAATCCAGTCACCCAGGGGCTCCGCGCAGGAGGAAGAAACCAAGGCCTTCGTCGCGACAGTGCTGGCCGAGACCGAAGACACCTGGAACGGCATCTTCCAGGCAAACGGCGAAACCTATCAGGAGCCGAAACTCGTTCTGTTCCGCGACGGCATCAATTCCGCCTGCGGAATGGCCTCGTCCGCCAGCGGCCCGTTCTATTGCCCGGGCGACCAGAAAGTCTATCTCGACATGGCCTTCTTCGACGAACTGGCTGAGCGCTTCGATGCATCGGGCGATTTCGCCGAGGCCTATGTGATTGCCCATGAAGTCGGCCATCACGTGCAGAACCTGCTCGGCATCCTGCCGAAGGTGAACCGCGAGCGCCAGCGCATGAGCGAGGCCGCCTCCAATCAGTTGTCGATCCGCGTGGAACTGCAGGCCGATTGTTTTGCAGGCATCTGGGGCAAGTATACCGAGCAGAAGGGGATCCTCGAAAAGGGTGATCTCGAAGAGGCGCTGAACGCTGCCACCCAGATCGGTGATGACACGCTGCAGAAGCGCACCCAGGGCTACGTCGTTCCCGAAAGCTTCAACCACGGCACGTCTGCGCAGCGCTCCACCTGGTTCAAGCGCGGTTTCGACAGCGGCAAGCTCTCCTCCTGCGATACGTTCAACAACGACATCTGAGCGGGCGTCGGGCGCCTGCTCAAAAAATCGTGTTCCGGCATGGCTGCTGATCGCAAAACGAGTAGGCGCGACCTATATCTCCTTCTGTCGAAAGGCGTGCAGAGCAATTTGCCGATGAAGGAGAAAAGACATGAGGAAATTCGTCGCACTCGTACTTGCGGCGGGCGCGCTGGCCCTGCCGGCAGCGGCCCCCGCCACCGCGGGAACGCTCGGCACCTTTCTTTTTGGCCGGCCCCTGGAGCCCGGATTGCTCGTGGTCGTCGTGCGGCCAAGCTATCATGATGACCAGGACCGTATTCCCTTGATCTATCGTTATCCTTCTGCCGAAACCGTCGCCCGCGCGCAGGACGAAATCGCCTCCAATCCTGTTCTTAGAGAGGCTCTGGAACGGCGGAATATCCAGCCGCAGAACGTCCTCGCCGTTCAGACCGCCGCAAACGGCGGCAAGATCATCTACGCGCGCTGATGGGCCCATCGGCACCGCATTCGTCCGTTACAAGGGGAGGAGAGAACATGAAGAGAGCCATGATCGTTGTGCTTTGCGCGGCACTGGCCATCTCCGGCGCTGCGCCGGCCTTTGCGCAGTCGTCGCGATCCCGCGGTGCGCAAGCCAGCGTGAGCGTTACCGTCGTCCGGATTAGAAGCTATTTCAGCCCAGACGACATCGTGCAGGTCCCTCAAAAATATCGCTATCCGTCGCCGCAAACGATCGCGCAGGCGCAGCAGGAAATCCGCAACAATGCCGCGATCCGCGCGGTGCTTCAGAGAAAGCGCATCAGTGCCTTCAATGTCGTCGGCGTCCAAACCGCGCTGAATGGTGGCAAGATCGTCTATGTGAGATAACCAGTCGGCATCGGCGCGGCCGCAGCCCTACAGGGTTTCAGCCTCCGGTTTAACGCGGCTGCCGGTTCCTCGCGCCCGTCATTCACACGACGGGTGGCCAGTGCTATCGTGGCGCATGCGACCAAGCACCCGATATGCGCAAAGCGGCGGGCTGAACATTGCCTATCAGGTGGTGGGCGATGGGCCGCTCGACATAGTCTATGTTCCGGGCTGGGTCTCCAATCTCGATCATGCCTGGGAATTCCCGCGTTTGGTGCATGTGTTCGAGCGGTTGAGTGCCTTTGCGCGGCTGATTCTCTTCGACAAGCGCGGTACCGGACTGTCGGATCGCAATGTCGGCTTTCCGACGCTCGAGCAACGCATGCAGGATGTGCAGGCGGTGATGGACGCGGTGGGTTCGCGCCGCGCGGTGCTGATGGGCACTTCCGAGGGTGGCAACATGTCGATGCTGTTTGCCGCGACCTATCCGGAGCGCACCGTGGCATTGGTGCTGAACGGTTCCTTCGCGAAAGGCCTGTGGGCGCCGGACTATCCCTGGGGCAAGACGGCAGAGCAGGTCGAGGAAGAACTCGCTTCGATCGCGCGCGACTGGGGCGGTGCCTTTGATCTCAGCAACGCCGCTCCAAGCCTCGTTCACGACCGGCAAGCGCGGGACTGGCTTGCGGGTTATCTGCGCAATTCTGCATCGCCGCAGGACGCAATCGCTCTCTGGCGCTGGAACACCGAAATCGATGTGCGCAATATCCTGAGCGCCATCCATGTTCCCACTCTTGTGCTGCACCGCACGGGAGACCGCTGGGTGAACGTCGAAGAGGGGCGCTTTGTCGCCGATCGCATTGCGGGCGCCAAATGGGTGGAGCTTCCGGGCGACGATCACGTCATCTGGGCAGGCGACGCGGATCGCGCGCTTGACGAGATCGAAGAGTTCCTGACCGGCATGCGCCCGGAGCCCGTTTCGGAGCGCGTTCTCTTGACGGTGCTTTTCACCGATATCATCGGTTCAACGTCGATGGCGGCAGAACTGGGGGACCGGCGGTGGCGGGATGTGCTGCGCCGCCACGACGACCTCGTGCGCACGGAACTGCGCCGTTTCGGCGGCGTCGAGGTCAACACCACGGGTGACGGTTTCCTTGCAAGCTTCCAAGGTCCGACCAAAGCCATTCAATGCGCAGGCGCAATCCGTAAGAGTGCGTCGGGGCTAGGCCTCGACATTCGCGCAGCGCTGCACACGGGCGAATGCGAACGGCGTGGCCATGATTTGAGCGGGATAGCCGTTCACCTCGCCTCGCGACTGCTCGGCTATGCCGGGATCGGGGAAATCGTCGTTTCGCGAACCGTCAAGGACCTCGTTGTCGGGGCGGGGATCGCGTTCGAAGAGCGCGCTGCGGCGCAATTGCGCGACGTTCCCGGACAGTGGCAGATTTACACCGCCAACCCCGTGCCCGAATAAAGCGCGGAGCCACGCCGGAGCCAATGGTGCAAGCTCGTCTATGTTCGGTAGCCGAATGCGGGATTTCCCGGCATGGAGCGAGAGCCGGCTGGCGCGCCGTGCCCTTTGACGCAAATTATTTCTCGCTGTCCATATGTGCGAGCATCGCCTCCGGATAACGCCCCCCGGCGGCGGCATCGCGCGGCACGGCAGCTTCGACCGCGGCGAGATCGGCGAGCGACAGATGCACCTCCTGCGATCCAAGCGCTTCCTCGAGCCGCTCGACCTTCCGCGCACCGATGAGCGGCACGATATCGCTGCCCCGTGCCGCAACCCAGGCAATGGCGATCTGTGCAACCGAGACGCCCCTTGTGTCGGCAATCTTGCGCAGCGCCTCGACAAGCGCGAGGTTCCTGTCGACATTCTCGCCCATGAAACGCGGGCTCTGGCTGCGGAAGTCGCCCTTTGCCGAGCCTTGGCCTTTCTGCCAGTGGCCGCTGATCAGGCCGCGCGAGAGAACGCCATAAGCCGTGATGCCGATGCCGAGCTCGCGGCAGGTGGGCAGGATACTCGCCTCGATGCCGCGCGAGATCAGCGAATATTCGATCTGCAGGTCGGCGATCGGATGCACGGCCGCCGCCCGGCGGATGGTGCTTGCGCCGACTTCGGACAGGCCGATGTGGCGGACATAGCCGGCCTTGATCATGTCGGCGATTGCGCCGACCGTTTCCTCGATCGGCACGTTCGGATCGAGCCGGGCAGGGCGGTAGATGTCGATATGGTCGACGCCCAGCCGCTGCAGCGAATAGGCGATGAAGTTCTTCAGCGCCGCCGGCCGGTTGTCAATGCCGTTGAAGCCGCCATCGCGGTCGCGCAGTGCGCCGGTCTTGACGCTGAGGATCACCTTGTCGCGGGCGACGCCCTTCAGCGCCTCGCCGATCAGCATCTCGTTATGGCCCATGCCGTAGAAATCACCGGTATCGATAAGGTTGATGCCGGCATCGAGCGCCGCATGGATGGTGGCGATGCTTTCGGACCTGTCGGAGGGGCCGTACATGCCGGACATGCCCATGCAGCCGAGGCCGAGGGTCGAGACGGAAGGGCCGGTCTTGCCGAGTTGAACATGGTTCATGTCGCTTCTCCTGTTGTCTGGCGCGCCGTGGCGTCTTGTTTCGGAGGCGGTTTTACAGCGCTTTGCGTTGTGCGATAATCCGTCTTAAAGTGCACAAGCTGTTTGGAAAATCGTACAATGACCGATCTGCCGCTCGCCGACCTGGATGCCTTCACCGCCGTCGCTCGTGAGCGCAGTTTTCGCGCCGCCGCCCGCAAGCGCGGCGTATCGGCGTCATCGCTGAGCGAGGCGCTGCGCAGGCTCGAGGAACGTCTCGGCGTGCGTCTGCTCAACCGCACGACCCGCAGCGTCACGCTGACGGAGGCGGGCGAGCGGCTGATGGAACGCCTGTCTCCAGCGCTGGGCGAGGTTGTTTCCGCGCTCGAGCAGGTCAACAGTCTTCGCGACAGCGCCACCGGCACGCTGCGTCTCAACGTCGCCACCGTCGTTGCCCGCGCCGTCCTGCCGAAAATCGCTGCGGATTTTCTCAAAGCCTATCCCGGCATCATGCTGGAGGTCAGCGGCGACGACAGCTTCATCGACGTGCTGGCAGCCGGTTTCGATGCGGGCGTGCGTTATGGCGAACGGCTTGAAAGGGACATGATCGCCGTGCCGATCGGCCCGCGCAGGCAGCGTTTCGTCACCGCCGCGTCCCCCGCCTATCTCCTGGCGCATGGGGAGCCCCTTCATCCCCGGGAGGTGCTCGATCACGCGTGCATCCGCCACCGTTTTGCCAGCGGCAGCATGCCGTCATGGGAATTCGAGCGGGGCGATGAGACGATCCGTATTTCGCCGCAGGCCCGCGTTACCAGCAATAGCCTCGAAATGGAGATCAGCGCTGCGATTGCCGGTCTTGGCATTATCGCGACCTTCGAGGAGTTCCTCGCGCCCGCCATCGCCCGCGGAGAGCTTGTGCCCATCCTGGAAGACTGGGCGCCGGGCTTTCCCGGCCCCTATCTCTATTATGCCAGCCGCAAGCATATGCCACCGCCCCTCAGGGCCTTCGTCGATTTCCTGAAGACCCGGCCGAAAGGGTAGGGTTTGCGGACTCGCATCAATGTTCCAGCACCACTCATCACGAACATTGAAATGTTCACGGATTGTTTCCGTCGAGGAGTTTCGATAAAGACTGCGTGCCGGTTTCCGTTCGCGTTCCGTATTCTTTTGCAGCAGCCCGCCACTACAGCGCCGCGCGTCGAACACGACGCGCAAAGCACGCTGCAGCGCTTTAAAGCTGCTGCTGATTTTGTCCTTAAATCGAATCCGATTTAAGCAATTGTGCAGCAGAGGTTTGTTCGATGCTCGATGCCAGCTCAGCGCGGCGCGGCCTGTCCCTCGTCTTCGTCATTCTGTTCCTCGATATCATGGGTATCGCCATCATCATGCCGGTGCTGCCCAGCTATCTTAAGGAACTGACGGGCGGTGCGATCAGCGAGGCGGCGGTCGATGGTGGCTGGCTTTTGCTGGTTTATTCCGGCATGCAGTTCTTCTTTGCGCCACTCATCGGAAACCTGTCCGATCGTTTCGGCCGCCGGCCGATCCTGCTTGCCTCCGTGCTGACCTACGCGCTCGACAACCTGATCTGCGCGCTCGCCGTCAGCTACTGGATGCTGTTCGTCGGCCGGGTGCTCGCCGGCATCAGCGGCGCCAGTTTCTCGACCGCCGCCGCCTATATCGCCGATGTCAGCGACGACACCAACCGGGCGAAGAATTTCGGTCTGATCGGCATCGCCTTCGGCACGGGGTTTGCGCTCGGACCCGTTCTCGGGGGCATCCTCGGCGAATTCGGGCCGCGCGTTCCCTTCTACGGCGCGGCCGTCTTGTCCTTCGTCAATTTCCTCATGGCCCTGTTCCTGTTGCCGGAAACGCTGGAAAGCCACAACCGCCGCCACTTTGAGTGGAAGCGGGCAAATCCGCTCGGCACGCTGAAGCAGATGCGCAACTATCCCGGCATCGGCTGGGTGCTCGTTGTCTTCTTCCTGCTCTGGCAGGCGCATGCGGTCTATCCCGCCGTCTGGTCCTTCGTCGCCTCTCATCGCTACGGCTGGAGCGAGGGGCAGATCGGCCTTTCGCTTGGCATCTTCGGCGTCTGCGGCGCCCTCGTCATGGCCTTTGTCCTGCCCAAGGCGATCCCGCGGCTTGGGGAATGGAAGGCCGGCGCCGTCGGCCTGATCTTCACCGGGCTTGGCCTTCTCGGCTATGCGCTGTCGGTTGAGGGGTGGATGATCTATGCCGTCATCCTCGCCACCTGCCTTGAAGCGCTCGCTGACCCGCCGCTGCGCAGCATCGCCTCGGCCAGGGTACCGCCATCGGCGCAGGGCGAACTGCAGGGTGCCCTGTCCAGCATTTCCAGCTTCACGACGATCCTCGGCCCGCTGATCTTCGCCCACGTTTTCAGTGCCTTCACCGCGCCGCAGGCGTCCGTCACCTTCGCCGGAGCACCTTATATCCTCGCCGCCGTCTTCGTCGCCGGTGCGATCGCCATCTACCTCCTGAAGGTGCGTCCGGCCCCTGCCGCACTTGGCGCGGGGAACGCGACCCAGCCCGGTTGAACGCACTGCCCGGACGTCTCTGCGCGGGTGCTCGCCGGAACATTCGGCAAACCACTCCGTTTGATGATCATGCGCGTCGAGCGGAGGATCGAACATGAGCGGCACGGCAGGGGATGGCAAGGAACGACGTGTCCCGGCACCCCGCAAGGGGTCGCCAAGCCCGCGGCTCGACGAGGGCGAATTCAAGCGTCGCTTTCTCATCCAGTTTCAGGACCGGGCCTTTGATCCGTTGGCCGCCGAACTCGACAGAATCGCGTCGGCTGCATGGGACGCCTATGACCATCACCGCAAAAGCCCGGAAACGAAAAAAGCCGGCTCTGGCTATGCCGACCCCGCCTATGACCTTTCGGTCGACTGGATCGCCGCCCGTCAGGCGGTCGACGACGCCCAGCGGCGGCACGACAATCCGTCGGCCCCGGCGCGGATCCTGCTGATCAGCGGTTCGGCCCGCAGCGAGCACACCTGTCCGGGCGAAATGTCGAAATCCTATCGGCTGGTCGCGATCGCGCGCGAAGTCATCGAGCGTCAAGGTCATGTCGAGGTCGAGGTTCTGCAACTTGATCGCCTTGCCTCCGAATATGGACGGCATATCCATCCCTGCAAGGCGTGCTTTTCGACATCGCCGGCCCTCTGTCACTGGCCCTGTTCCTGCTATCCCAACCATTCGCTCGGCCAGGCGCAGGACTGGATGAACGAGATTTATCCGATGTGGGTCGCAGCCCACGGCGTGATGATCGTCTCGCCGGTCAACTGGTACCAGGTATCCTCGCCGATCAAGCTGATGATGGACCGGCTGGTCTGTGCCGATGGCGGCAATCCCGACCCGACCCTGACGCAGGGTAAGGACGCGGCACTTGCCAAGAAGATCGAGATGGAGGGCTGGCATTATCCGCGGCATCTGGCCGGCCGGCTCTTTTCCGTCATCGTCCATGGCGATGTCGAGGGTGCCGAAAATGTCCGGCGCAGCCTGTCGGACTGGATGAAATACATGCAGCTGACGCCGGCCGGGCCGCTCGCCGAACTCGATCGCTACATCGGCTACTGGAAGGAGTACGCGGTGTCGCATGAGGAACTCGATGCGGATACCGCCATCCACGACGAAGTGCGCAACGCCGCGCAAACGCTGCTCGAGGCCGTGCTCGCGAAAAAGGCAGGCAAGCTGGTTGCCGCGGGAGCGGAGCTGCAGCAACCGCGGCAGAAATAGCGCGTCAGCGAGATCCCCAAGGGAAACAAGCCATGCCTGTCAGGACCCTGCGCAAGCCGAAACCGCCGCCCGCCTTCACTGGCGAGCGGGCCGATGGCGCCTCCATCGCAGCGCTGCACCGGCAGGCTAAGCATTGCACGCGCTGCGACCTCTACAAGGACGCGACCCAGGTGGTCTTTGGCGAAGGGCCCCCTCATGCTCCGGTCGTTCTCGTTGGCGAACAGCCGGGCGACCGCGAAGACGAGGCGGGCAGGCCCTTCGTCGGTCCGGCCGGCCGGCTGCTGGACGAATGCCTGGAGCAGGCTGGCGTCGATCGCACGCTCTGCTATGTCACCAACGCCGTCAAGCATTTCAAGTTCGAGCGGCGGGGAAAGCGGCGTCTGCATGCCCGTCCCAATGCGGGAGAGATACAGCGCTGCGCCTGGTGGCTGGCAGCGGAAATCGAGCTGCTCGAGCCGAGATTGATCGTCGCGCTTGGGGCAACGGCTCTCTATGCGCTGATGGGGCGCTCCGTTGGGTTGACCCGGGAACGGGGTCGCATCGTCAAGACCGCAACCGGCACGCCGTTGCTCGTGACGGTCCATCCGTCCTACTTGCTGCGGATCCGCGACCGGGACGAGGCGCAAGCGGCACGGCAAGCTTTCGTCGAGGATCTGGAACGCGTGACGTCATTCCTCGGTGGAGGAGAGGAAGGGAACGCGCCTCGCGTCGTGCTTGAATGAAGCGCCTGCAAAATGATCAATTTTTGTGATGCTTAGATGAAAAGATAAGCACTTTGGTCTTTGTTGCTGGTGCTTTACCGATGGTTGTTCTATTTCCGTCTCTTCCGTCGTGCGACCCATTCCGGTTGCGACGAAGCCAAGGGCTCAAATCTCGTCATGCTGACTTCGACCCAAACCCAAACGGGCGTCCGCACCGATAATTCCTGGCCTTCGCATTACCGCGCCAGCATCGCGCTCGGCGTGCCGTTCGTCGGGGCGCAGCTGGCCCAGTTCGCCATCCATGCCACCGACGTCCTGATGGTGGGTCGGCTCGGAACGACAGAGCTTGCGGCGATGGTTCTTGCCGCGCAGACGTTCTTCACCGTCTTCATCTTCGGCTCCGGTTTTGCCAATGCCGTCATCCCGATGGTGGCGCAGGCGCAAGGGCGCGGCGACCGCGTCGCCGTCCGCCGCGCCGTGCGCATGGGCATGTGGGCGGTGCTGGGCTACGGCGTCTTGACCACGCCGCTGTTGTGGCACGCCGAAACGGTCCTGCGGTCGATGGGCCAGCAGCCCGCCGTCGCGGCCCTTGCAGGCAGCTACCTGCGTGTCGCGCTATGGGGGATGTTCCCGGCGCTGCTTTTCATGGTGCTGCGCGGCTTTCTGAGCGCGCTCGAGCGCGCCGGCGTCATCCTCTATGTGACGATCGCCGTGCTCGTCGCGAATGCGGCGCTCTGCTATGTCTTCATCTTCGGCCATTTCGGTGCGCCGGCGCTCGGCATCGTCGGTGCGGCGATTTCCGCATTGGCGGTTAACACGCTGAGCTTCGTGCTGCTCTATGCCTATATCCAGATCCAGCCGGAAACCCGCGGCTACGAGATTTTCGTCCGCTTCTGGCGGTCCGACTGGCCGGTGTTGCGGGAGGTTCTCAAACTCGGGCTTCCGATCGCCGTCACCATCCTTGCCGAAGTCAGCCTGTTCACGGTCGCGTCGCTGCTGATGGGCATGATCGGCACCGTCGAGCTTGCCGCCCACGGCATCGCGCTGCAGTTCGCCTCGATCGCCTTCATGGTGCCGCTTGGCCTGGCGCAGGTGGCAACGGTCAGGATCGGTCTTGCGCATGGCCGGCGCGACGCGGAAGGCATCAAGCGGGCGGCGATCTCGGTGCTTGTGCTCGGCTCAGCCTTCGCCCTCATCGGCAGCGCCGTCTTCTCGCTCTTCTCGCATGAGCTTGCCGGCCTTTATCTCGACACGCGGCGGCCGGATGCGGCCGAGGTTCTCGCCTATGCCGGGCCGCTGATCGTGATCGCCGGTGCCTTCCAACTGGTCGACGGCGTACAGGCGCTGGCGGCCGGCATGCTGCGCGGTCTGAAGGATACGACGGTACCGATGATCCTGGCGCTGGTTTCCTATTGGGCGATTGGCTTCGTCGCGGCCTATGTGCTTGCCTTCAACGCCGGTTTCGGCGGCGTCGGCGTCTGGTACGGCTTCGTTCTCGGCCTCGCCGCCGCCAGCATCTCGCTCACCTGGCGCTTCTTCCGTTTCCTGTCGCGGGAAAGGAAGTTGCTGGCCTTGCCGGCGTGAACGAAAAGGCCCGCGTAACGCGGACCTTCCGAAATTCCATATGACTGCGATTACCGTTCGGCCAGCGCCGGTTCGCCCTTCTTTTCGCGCACCAGATTGATGAAGCGGCGGAAGAGGTAGTGGCTGTCCTGCGGACCGGGCGAGGCTTCAGGGTGGTGCTGCACGGAGAAGACCGGCTTGCCGGTGACGCGCAGGCCGCAATTGGTGCCGTCGAACAGCGAAACGTGAGTCTCTTCAACGCCTTCCGGCAGCGACTTGGAGTCGACTGCGAAGCCGTGGTTCATCGAGACGATCTCGACCTTGCCCGTCGTATGGTCCTTGACCGGATGGTTGGCGCCGTGGTGGCCCTGGTGCATCTTCTCGGTCTTGGCGCCGAGCGCCAGGCCCAGCATCTGGTGGCCGAGGCAGATGCCGAACAGCGGGATGTTGCTCTTGATGAGGTCCTTGATCACAGGAACAGCGTATTCGCCGGTGGCGGCCGGATCGCCCGGGCCGTTCGACAGGAAGATACCGTCCGGCTTCTGCGCCAGCACCTCTTCGGCGCTGGTCGTCGCCGGCATGACGGTGACCTTGCAGCCCAGGCCGGCGAACAGGCGCAGGATGTTGCGCTTGACGCCGAAATCGAGCGCCACGACGTGATGCGTCGTCTCGGTTTCCGTAAGCTCGCTATAGCCCTCGTTCCACACCCAGGGCTTTTCGCTCCAGCGCGACGACTGGCCGGAGGAGGCGACCTTGGCGAGGTCGAGACCTTCGAGACCGCTCCAGGCTTTCGCTTCCGCCTTCAGTTCGTCGAGGTTGAAGACGCCGTTCGGATCGTGCGCAATCACCGCGTTCGGTGCGCCGTTCTCGCGGATCCAGGCAGTCAGCGCCCGCGTGTCGATACCGCAGAGGCCGATGATGCCTCGGGCCTTCAGCCAGGCATCAAGGTGTTTTGCCGCGCGATAGCTTGAAGGATCGGTGACGTCGGCCTTGAAGATGACACCGACCGCACCGTGGCGGGCTGCCGGCGTCAGGTCCTCGATGTCCTCGTCATTGGCACCGATATTGCCGATATGCGGGAAGGTGAAGGTGACGATCTGGCCGAGATAGGAAGGATCGGTGATGATCTCTTCGTAGCCGGTCAGCGCCGTGTTGAAGACCACTTCGGCCTGTACCTTGCCGGTAGCGCCGATGCCCTTGCCTTCGATGACCGTGCCATCGGCAAGAACGAGCAGGGCGGTTGGTTTTGCGGTGGTCCAGGGCGCGGTGCCGGTCATTGTCTTCATCCCGTTCAGGCGGCGTGTGGCGAGCGTCCCATGGGACGCCGGCTGGCCGTTTTGGTTCGCAGGCGCACGGAAGCGGGCGTTGGGCGCGCGCTGTCAGGCCTGGTCACGATGTTTGTGCAGGTGACGGTAAATAGCTGCCGCGTCGCACAAGGTCAATCTTGAAGACGCACGGATGTGGCTTTTCCTTCAGCTTTTACCCGTGATTTGCGCAATTCGTTTGCTCGTGGCTGTCCGGCTGGTTTATGTAGCGCCATTTAACAGGAGTAAGGACAATGATGCGCGATCAACTCGCCGCCGCCCTCAAGGATGCAATGAAGTCGAAGAATGCGGAGCGGCTGTCGACCATCCGGCTGGTTCAAGCCGAGATCAAGAGCCGCGACATCGCCAATCGCGGCGCCGGCAAGGGCGATGCCAGCGACGACGAAATTCTGCAGATCCTTGCCAAGATGGTGAAGCAGCGCGAAGAATCGGCGAAGATCTACGAAGAGAACGCCCGCCCTGAACTCGCTGCCAAGGAACGCGCCGAGATCGCCGTCGTGCAGGATTTCATGCCGAAGCAATTGTCGGAAGCCGAGGTGCGGGCGAATGTCGCGGCTGCGATCGCCGAAACGGCCGCCGCCGGGCCGAAGGACATGGGCAAGGTCATGGCGGTCTTGAAGGAGCGCTACGCCGGCCAGATGGATTTCGCCAGGGCTTCCGCCACCCTCAAGGAACTGCTGTCAGCTCTCTGACTGTCGGTGCCGATGCGGCCTGCCGATGGAAGGCCGCATCGATGATCGCAAATTTCTCGGCCTGGTAGGTGAGGTACTCGCCGATGAATCCCCGCGACAGCCAGAGCATATTGCGACCCGTGACATTGTCGAAACCGAGGCTGCCCATCTCGGCCCCCTTGTTCAGCAACCGCTTCAGATGCGTCTTCGAGATCATATAGCGCTGGCAGATATCCGCCGGCGAAATCGAGCCGACCGGGGTTTGCGGCGCGTCCGGATCGAAATCTTCGATCCTGGCGATGAAGGAATCCATCACGACGCCGCCGGCATTGGCCCAGGTGAACAGGTTGAACGTCTCGCCCGGGTTGCGGACCGCGCGACTTCCCAGAATTCCCCGTGCTATGGAGGGCTGGAGCTGTACAAAAAGCGCCGGGTCCTCGGCCAGGACAGCTGCTCTTGTCCCGCCATCCAGATGGTCGAGGATGGAAAGATGGGCATAAAGCCACTTCACCACCGATTGTACGGCCACGTCCGTCGGCTCCAGCGGCCGCATGCGATTGTCGGGCGGATTGTCGCTGTGGCGGGCGAAGCGATAGGCGAGCATTTCCTGGATGAATGCGGCGGCGGTGTTGCGGCTCGCAATACCGTGCTCCACCGCGGCCGAAACGAAACGCCCGACATAAAGCCCCTTGGCGGGATCGCCCGGATCACGCCCGTAGTGGAGCGATAGACCCAGTTGCGCCATCAGCCAGCGTTGATGGGAGGCGAAGATCGACATCAGCCGCGGATTTTCATCGTACATCGTCGTCAGTTCGACTGCGAGCCGGCGCATGGCGGCAAAAAATGCACTGCTGGAAACAAGATCGGGGGCTGCGAGGGACATTGGGCGATTCCGGAGGGTGCAGATGCGATTTATCGCTTCTCCTACGTTCGGCTTCAACTTTTTATTCACGGTCGCTTGCGGAGTGCCGGTGTCTCGTCAACCTGTGAATTGCGGGTATGATGCGCAGCCTTGCTGGCGCGGCCCGTCGTTGCCGCTTATATGGAAGCCGGCCCAGAGGTATTCATGCGCTTTTCCAACTCCTTTCTCGACGAGATCCGCGACCGCGTTCCGATATCGGACGTTATCGGCAAGCGCGTGACCTGGGACCGCAAGAAGACCAATGCCTCGAAGGGCGACTATTGGGCCTGCTGCCCGTTTCACGGTGAAAAATCGCCGAGCTTCCACTGCGAGGACCGCAAGGGCCGCTACCATTGCTTCGGCTGCGGCGTGTCGGGCGATCATTTCCGCTTCTTGACCGATCTCGACGGCATGGCTTTTCCCGAAGCCGTGCAGCAGATCGCCGACCTTGCCGGCGTCGCGATGCCGCAGCCCGATGTCGAGGCCGAGAAGCGCGACCGCCAGCGCACCGGCCTGCAGGACGTCATGGAAATGGCGACGCAGTTCTTCGAAGCCCAACTGCAGACCGCCGGTGGCGCCAGGGCGCGGGCCTATCTGCGCGATCGGGGTCTCACCGGCCGCACGATCGAGACCTTCCGGCTCGGTTATGCTCCCGAAAGCCGCAACGCGCTGAAGGAGCATCTTGCGGCCAAGGGCGTGCCGAAGGACCAGATCGAGGCTTGCGGTCTCGTCGTCCACGGCCCCGACATCCCGGTCTCCTACGACCGCTTCCGCGACCGCATCATGTTCCCGATCCTGTCGTCGCGCGAAAAGGTCATCGCCTTCGGCGGCCGTGCGATGTCGCCGGATGCGCCGGCCAAGTACCTCAATTCCAACGAGACCGAGCTCTTCCACAAGGGCAACGTGCTCTACAATTTCGCCCGCGCCAGGCGGGCAATGTCCGGGGTCAACCGCGGCGGCAGCGCCGCGCAAAACGAAAATGCTGCCGGCACGATCATTGCGGTCGAAGGCTACATGGACGTCATCGCACTGCATCAGGCCGGCATCGAAAATGCGGTCGCGCCGCTCGGCACCGCGCTCACCGAAAACCAGATGGCGCTCTTGTGGAAGCTGACCCAGCAGCCGGTGCTCTGCTTCGACGGCGACAGTGCCGGCATCCGCGCCGCCAACCGGGCGGTCGATCTGGCCCTGCCGCATCTGAAGCCCGGCTTTTCCGTGCGCTTTGCCATGCTGCCGGATGGCAAGGACCCCGACGATCTCGTCCGCCACGAGGGCCGCGCGCCCTTCGACAAGGTGCTTGCCTCGGCCCGCTCGCTGTCGGAAATGGTCTGGCTGCGCGAGGCACAGGCCGGCAACTTCGACACGCCGGAGAGCCGGGCGCAACTGGAAGCGACGCTGAAGCAGGTCGTCTCCGTCATTGCCGATGAGAACGTCCGCCGCCATTACGGCCAGGATATCCGCGACCGCCTCAACCAGTTTTTTCAAGGTGCTTCTCGCCAGCAAAGCGGCCAGCGCGGTTTTGATCGCAACCAGCGCCAGGGCGGCGCAAGCCGGAATGGCGGGCAGGGGCGCGGCGGCCAGCAGGGCGCGCGCATGTCGGAACGCTCAGGCATCTCCGACCGGCTTGCCCGCTCGTCGCTCGTCAGCGGCCATCAGGCCTTGCCGCCGCTGAGGGAAAGCGTGCTGGCGCTCACCATCGTCAATCACCCGCAACTGCTGTTTGAGGAATATGACGAGATTTCCGCGATCGACTATGACAACCGCGACCTGCAGCGCTTCTGGTCGTCGGTGCTCAATGCCGCCGCTGCCAGGGGGCCGCGCCTGTCGCGTGAAAACCTCGTCGAGCAGCTGGAGGCCGAAGGCTTCGGCGAGCTTCTGAAGTCGCTCGACCAGCAGATCCGCTTTGCTCGCCTCTGGACCGCAACAACGGCCGCCGCCCCCGAGGATGCGCGCGAAGGCTATATCCAGGCGTTGTCCCTGCACAAGCGCACCAAGGCGCTGCTCTGGCAGCGCCGCGAACTCGAAAGCGAGCTCGCCTACGCCACCGAAGAGGGCGACGACGATGCCGTCAGCCAGATCCTGCGCAACCTGCAGGAGGTCCAGCTGGAGGTGACGCGGCTGGAAAACCAGGAGGCTATCATCGACGGCTTCGGCGTGCTGTCGGGACGGGTGAAGGGGCCGGCGGGGAAGTAGTCGATCGCCCGGTCAGGCGGTTGCGGCCTGCGCGCTCCTGCCGATGTTTCGGCCATATTGGTGGAACGGCAATTCAATGTAGACATAGGAGAGCCTTGAGACCAGCAAGGTCCCGATCAGCGTCGCGCAAACGAGAAACGCAAGTTGCGGCCAGGGGGCATGGATGCCGAGCACCTCGACTGCACGCAAGGCCATGATCAGGACGATCATGTGCGAGAGATAGACCGAGTAGGCCATGTTTCCCACCCACTGCAGCGGCCGCGCATGCGCCATCCTGCTGAAAAGCGCGGCCACCCCGCCGCTCGTTTCGCGGGCGCGGATCACCAGCATGACGACGGTTGCCCAGATCAGGTAAGGCAGGACGCCGATCGAGCGCTGCAGCAGCAATGCTGCCATGACGAGCGCCCATGTTTTCACGATCGGGATCAGTCGCAGGGGATGACCCTTCGTCTCCTCTCCCTGTATTTCATGAAGTAGAAGGTCGCGATCCCCAGGGTGAACGCCGGAAGCCACCCGCCGATGAAGCTTTCCGGCATCCGCGGCACGATAAAAGCTGTGACAAGCGCGCCGGCAATCAGTGACCCGCAGCGGACGGCATTCATCCTCGACGTCAGGAGGGAAATAAAGAAGGGCGCTATCAGGTAATATTGCCACTCCAGCGATATGCTCCAGGCCTGTCCCAGAAAGGCGTAGTCGGTCGAGGGCAGCAGGTGCTGCGGCACCAGACCATGCAGCGCCGGCAGGTGGGCTGCGAGATGCCAGGGCCAATAGGCGAGTGTATCGGCGGCGATCGTCGTCCTCGCCGCCTGCATCACGCCGGACGGGGCATCGAGCCAGGTCTCGAGGGCGAAATCGGCCAGAAGGACAGAGAGCGCCAGGTAGAACAGGTAGGCCGGGAAAATCCGCAACGCGCGGCGCGTGATGTAGAGCCCGTAGCGCTCCGGCTTCTTGTCGATCAAGGCAGCAATGGCAAAGCCGCTCAGGAGGATGAAGACGGTGACGGCGTGGAAATTGTAGAGCTTCGCTTCGATCAGGCGCCCATGGAGCGCCGACGCCGTTGCCACATGCCCGATCACCACCCAGATCGCCAAAACGCCGCGCAGGGCCTCGAATTCTCTTACATGCCGCATCAAATCACTGTTCATTCCGACTATCGTGCCTGGACCATGCAGGTGCACTGCAGCAATTTTTAGTCAGGCCGGAAAAATTGGTCGCGGCGCTTGATTTCGTCGCGGCCGAGAGAGAGCCGTTCGAATAGCTGCAGAGCAAGATCGCCTCTTGCCGACCGGCCGAGGAATTGCAAAAGTCGCCTCTCCAGGGGGAAGTTTGCACCGTTGCGTTGCAAGTCGCAGGAGGGATTTCATGACCACGATCACGCTGTTTGCCTTCGCACTCGTGTCGTTCATCGGCATCGCCACGCCCGGCCCCACCGTGCTTCTGGCGCTGACCAACGGTTCGCGCTTCGGCGTGCGCCGCGCGCTCATCGGCATGATCGGTGCGGTCCTGTCCGATTTCGTCCTGATCGGTGCCGTCGCGCTCGGGCTCGGCGCGCTGCTGGCTGCTTCCGAATTCTGGTTCTCCGTCGTCAAATGGATCGGTGCCGGTTATCTCGCCTTCCTCGGCATCATGCTGTTGCGCTCCAAGGGCTCCTTGAACGAGACGCTGCACGCCACGGCGCAGAACGGCTCAGGCTCGACACGCTCGATCTTCTTCAAAAGTTTCCTGGTCGCGGTCACCAATCCCAAGGGTTACCTGTTCTTCTCGGCCTTCCTGCCGCAGTTCATCGCGCCCGCCGAACCGCAGGTCCCGCAATATGCCGTTCTCGCCCTCGTCTTTGCGATGATCGATTTTCTCGTCATGTTCGGCTATGCGGCGCTCGGCTCGCAGGCCGTGCGGCTGCTGAAGACATCCGGCGCGCTCTGGCTCGACCGCATCTGCGGTGGCGCCCTTCTGGCGCTCGCCGGTTCGCTGGCGTTCTACCGGCGTGCCGCTGCGTGAACCCCGATTTGCCATCGGCCGGGGTATGGGGTCGCGGCAACGGCTGAAACTGTGCCATAGTCCCGCTCTCCCACGAAAGCGATTCCATGCCGCAGCCCCAAGACCGCATCGATCCCCTGTTCGAAAACGAAGGCGCGAAAAATCCGCTTGCCGTCCTGAAGCAGGTCTACGGCTATTCGGCCTTCCGCGGCAAGCAGGCGGCCGTCGTCGAAAGGGTCGTCGCCGGTGGCGATGCCGTCGTGCTCTTTCCGACGGGTGCCGGAAAATCGCTCTGTTTCCAGATCCCGGCGCTTTGCAGAGACGGCATCGGCATTGTCGTGTCGCCGCTGATCGCCCTGATGCGCGATCAGGTGGCGGCACTGAAGCAGCTCGGCGTCAGGGCGGCCGCGCTCAACTCGTCGCTGACGCGCGAGGAATTCCTCGATGTCCGCCGGGCGATTGCTAACGGCGCGCTCGATCTTCTCTATGTCACGCCCGAGCGCATCGTAACGCCCGCCTTCAAGGAGATGATCGGCACCGCGAGGATCGCGCTCTTTGCCATCGACGAAGCGCATTGCGTCTCCCAATGGGGCCATGATTTCCGCCCGGAATACCGGGAGTTGGGCCAGCTTGGCGAGCTCTATCCCGGCGTGCCGCGCATGGCGCTGACGGCAACGGCTGATCCGCATACCCGCGACGATATCATCGACAGGCTGGCCTTGCGCGGGGCGCAAGTCTTCACCACCTCGTTCGACCGCCCGAACATCGCCTATGAGATCGTCGAGCGCGACCAGCCGCGCCAGCAATTGCTGCGATTCCTGTCGCGCCACAAGGGCTCGAGCGGCATCGTCTATTGCCTCTCGCGCGCCAAGGTCGAGGATACCGCCGAATGGCTGAACGGGCAGGGTATCCGCGCGCTTGCCTATCATGCCGGCATGGACCGCAGCGTCCGCGATGCCAACCAGGACGCGTTCCTGAAGGAGGAGGACCTCTGCCTCGTCGCCACCGTCGCCTTCGGCATGGGCATCGACAAGCCGGATGTGCGCTACGTCGCCCATCTCGACCTGCCGGGCTCGGTCGAGGCCTATTACCAGGAAACCGGCCGTGCCGGACGCGACGGGCTGCCTTCCGATGTCTGGATGGCCTATGGAATGGCTGATGTCATCCAGCGCGGCCGGATGATCGACGAGGCCGGCTCGGCCGACGACATCAAGCGGGTCGAGCGCGCCAAGCTCAATGCGCTGCTTGCCATCTGCGAAACACCGACCTGCCGAAGACAAGCCATCCTGGCCCATTTCGGCGAGGCCCACGGCGGCAATTGCGGCAACTGCGACACCTGCGTCAAACCCGTCGAGACCTGGGACGGCACGGATGCCGCGATCAAGGCGCTGGCCGCCATCTACCGCACCGGCGAACGCTTCGGCACCGGCCATCTGATCGATGTGCTCCTTGGCACCGTCAACGAGAAGACGACACGCTTCGGCCACGCCGACATGCCGGTCTTTGGCGCCGGCAAGGATATTCCGTCGAAGACGTGGCAGTCGGTCTATCGGCAACTGCTCGCCGCCGGCCTCGTCAGTGTCGATCACCAGGCATTTGGCGCGTTGAAACTGCAGCCGGAGGCCCGCGCCGTGTTCAAACGCGAACGCGAGGTCCGTTTCCGCAAGGACAGGCCGACCACGGGCAAGTCACAGCGCAACGGCAAGTCGTCTCGCGCCGCCGTTGCGCGAACGGATATGTCTGATCGCGATCAGGAACTTTTCCAGAAACTGCGGACGCTGAGGGCTGGAATCGCCAAGGAGATGAACGTGCCGCCTTACGTCATCTTCCCCGATGCGACGCTGATCGCGCTCGCCAAGGAGCGGCCGGTGAGCAGTAGCGATCTTCTCGGCGTCCCCGGCATCGGCGAGACCAAGCGTGAGCGTTACGGTGCCGCCTTTCTGGAAGCGATCCGTGCGGCGGATTGACAACCGCCCGGTCAAGGTTTGCTGCCGCGGTTCAGCACCCTGTCAGTATTGCCACCTATCTCGGCAGTGCAACATCAACAACAGACAGGAAGCTCCATGTTTATCCGCAATGCATCCCTGGCGCTTGCCGCCCTTTTCATCGCCACCCCGGTTTTCGCCGCCACGACGATCAATGTCGTCGAAGACGGCGAGGGCGGCGGCAAGATGTCGCTGACGCTCGATCAGACCTCCGTCGAGGCAGGGCCGGCGGTCTTCAAGGTCCACAATGCCGCCTTGGGCGAGGAGCACGAAATGGTGCTGGTTCGTCTGAAATCGGCGGACGCAAAGATTCCGCTACTCACCAAGAAGCATCGCGTCGACGAAAAGCAGCTCCAATCGCTTGGTGAAGTTGAAGATCTTGCGCCGGGCGCCGATGGTCAGTTGAAGGCTGATCTCGAGGCCGGCACCTACCTGCTGCTCTGCAATCTCAAGGGCCACTACGAAGCGGGGATGCAGGCCGTTCTGACCGTCACCGACTGATCAGCGAATCGATTCAACGGATTGCAGCGTCTTCCTGCCATCGGCGGTGCGGACGCTGCAATTTGTGCGTTCGGTCGCCAGAGCGCCGAAAAGCCGCTGTTCTTCAGTGGCTTGGGCGAAAGCGCCGAAAGATTGATTCACCACCGTGCCTCGATCCGGCCAGTTGCTCACATCCTGACCGTCATCCCTCCGTCGACCGTCAGCACATGGCCGTTGACGAAGGAGGCGGCGTCGCTGGCAAGGAAGAGGGCGGCGCCGGCGATCTCGTCCGGCCGCCCCCAGCGCTCAACCGGAATGCGCTGGCGCACGAAGGGCATGAGGTCCTCGTCGGCTGCCATCGCGGCATTGGTCTCGGTTGCAAACCAGCCCGGCGCGATGGCATTGCTGGTGATGCCGTAGGGGCCGAATTCGACGGCCATTGACCGCATCAGCCCGGTCAGCCCCTGTTTGGCGATGGGATAGATGCCGTCGCCCGGCATCGCCGCCTGGCCGTTGATCGAGGTGATGGAGATCAGCCGGCCATGGTTTTGCCGCTTCATGATCGCGGCGGCATCGCGCGACAGCGTCGTGGCGGCGATGAGATCGGTGTGGATCAGGTCGACAATCGCCTCGTCGTCGAACTCCGCCAGCGGCCGCCGGTCGCGGGCGCCGACATTGTTGACGAGAATGTCGAGCCGCCCATGGCTGCGCTCGATGCCGCTGAGAGCAGCGCGCTGCGCCTGGCGGTCGGCGATGTCGAAAGCCGCAGCCTCCGCGCTGCCGCCGGCGGCCACGATGCGGCCCACCGCGTCCTCGAGCGTTTCTGCCGTGCGGCCGTTGACGACGACATGGGCTCCCGCCTCGGCAAATGCCCGGGCGATCTCCAGTCCGAGGCCGCGCCCGCCGCCGGTCACCAGTGCCACCCGGCCCTTCAGGGAAAATCTGTCGACTATGGTCATGGTTCTCTCGTCGCACAAAATACATCGCCTATCGACACCGAAATAGTTGACTCAGTCAATTATTTTCTCGATTCGCCGGACCAGCATGCTGCCATGACAGCCAGCGCGCGGCCGGGCGGGCTCCAACCGCCGGCTGTCGCGGCAACGCCGCGCCCTGCCGCCGTCTTCTGCTTTCTTCCGCGCGGGAATATGATAGGTCTCCATCGCAACCGGATCTCAGTTTGGAAAGCGACCTTCATGACCTCAGCCTTCGTCCAGCATCTCTCGTCCCAACTCGAGGGCCTGAAATCTGCGGGTCTCTACAAATCCGAGCGGGTGATAACCTCGAAACAGGCGGGCGAGATCGAGGTCGCCTCGGGTGCCAGGGTGCTGAATTTCTGCGCCAACAACTATCTCGGCCTCGCCAACAACGAGGAACTCGCCGAGGCCGGCAAACGGGCGCTGGACCGCTATGGCTACGGCATGGCATCCGTCCGATTCATCTGCGGAACGCAGGAGGAGCACAAGCAGCTCGAAGCGCGCATCTCCGCCTTCCTCGGCATGGAAGACACGATCCTTTATTCCTCTTGCTTCGATGCCAATGGCGGCCTGTTCGAAACGCTGTTGTCGGAGGAAGACGCGATCATCTCCGACGCGCTCAACCATGCCTCGATCATCGACGGCGTGCGCCTCTCCAAGGCCAAGCGCTTCCGCTATGCCAACAACGATATGGCAGCGCTTGAGGAGGAGTTGAAGAAGGCCGAAGGTTCGCGCTTCAAGCTGATCGCCACCGACGGCGTCTTTTCGATGGACGGCATCATAGCCAATCTCGCAGGGGTGTGCGATCTCGCCGAAAAATACGGCGCCATGGTCATGGTCGATGACAGCCACGCCGTCGGCTTCGTCGGCAAGCACGGCCGCGGCTCGGCCGAATATTGCGGCGTCGAGGGCAGGGTGGACATCATCACCGGCACGCTCGGCAAGGCGCTCGGCGGCGCCTCGGGCGGCTATACCTCGGCGAGGCGGGAAGTGGTCGACTGGCTGCGCCAGCGCTCGCGGCCCTATCTCTTCTCCAATACGCTCGCCCCGGTCATTGCGGCCGCCTCGCTCAAGGTCTTCGACCTGATCGACAATGGCGACGCCCTGCGCGCCCGGCTGGAGGCCAATGCCGCGCTGTTTCGCGCCGAAATGGGCAAGCTCGGCTTCACGCTTGCCGGCGAGGGCCATCCGATCATTCCGGTGATGCTGGGCGACGCGGCGCTGGCGCAGGAGATGGCAGCGAAGATGCTGGAAAAAGGCGTCTACGTCGTCGGCTTCTCCTTTCCCGTCGTGCCGAAGGGCCAGGCCCGCATCCGCACCCAGATGTCGGCGGCGCACAGCGAGGCGGACGTCCGCCGCGCGATCGCAGTATTCGAGGAAGTTGGCAAGGAACTGGGCGTGATTTGAGTTTGCCGTGGATCTGCCCCTCACCCTAACCCTCTCCCCGTAAACGGGGCGAGGGGACGAGACAGGGATCGGGGACGACGGAGTTTGCCGCTTGTCCCTTCTCCCCGCGCGCGGGGAGAAGGTGCCCGAAGGGCGGATGAGGGGCGGTTACAGGCACAGAGGGACAAGCAGATGACCAACATGATGAAAGCGCTCGTTAAGGCAAAACCTGAAGTCGGCCTCTGGATGGAGCATGTGCCGGTGCCGGAACCCGGGCCGAACGACGTGCTGATCAAGGTGAAGAAATCCGCCATCTGCGGCACGGACGTGCATATCTGGAACTGGGACCAGTGGGCGCAGAAGACCATTCCGGTGCCGATGGTGGTCGGCCACGAGTTCGTCGGCGAGATTGCCGAGATCGGCTCGGCGGTCACCAAGTACCATGTCGGCGAGCGGGTCTCGGGCGAGGGCCATATCGTCTGCGGCAAATGCCGCAACTGTCGCGCGGGCAGGGGGCATCTCTGCCGCAACACGCTCGGCGTCGGCGTGCATCGTCCCGGCTCATTCGGCGAATATGTCTGCATTCCGGAATACAATGTCGTGGCGATCCCCGATGAGGTGCCTGACGAGGTCGCCGCGATCTTCGATCCCTTCGGCAATGCCGTGCATACCGCGCTCTCCTTCGATCTCGTGGGCGAGGACGTGCTGGTCACCGGCGCCGGCCCGATCGGCATCATGGGCGCCATGGTGGCGAAACGCTCCGGCGCGCGAAAAGTCGTCATTACCGACATCAATCCGGTGCGCCTGGCGCTCGCCGAAAAGGTGGGCATCGACCATGTCGTCGATGCGTCCAAGGAAAATCTCAGCGATGTGATGACGCGCATCGGCATGACCGAGGGGTTCGATGTCGGGCTCGAAATGTCCGGTGCCGCACCGGCCTTCCGCGACATGATCGACAAGATGAACAATGGCGGCAAGATTGCCATCCTCGGCATCGCGCCGACCGGCTTCGAGATCGACTGGAACAAGGTCATCTTCAAGATGCTCAATCTCAAGGGCATCTATGGTCGCGAGATGTTCGAGACCTGGTACAAGATGATCGCCTTCGTCCAGGGCGGGCTCGACCTCTCGCCGATCATCACCCACCGCATCGGCATCGACGATTTTCGCGATGGTTTCGAGGCGATGCGCTCGGGCAATTCCGGCAAGGTGGTGATGGACTGGTAGGTCGTAAAACCACGTCTCGCCTGCGTCAGTGCCACGCGAGGCAGCAGCAGGTTTCAACTTGACGGGTGGTTTGCGTGAAGGGAAGCCTCCGAACCCTTGTCTTTTGGGGAACCCCTCCTACATTTCCGGCGTGGAACTGAATCTTTGAAGAGATGAGCTTGATTCAGCCTTTTTTGCCGTTTTGAACGGTTTTTCGCCGGAAATGCTTGACGGGACCGAAAATTGTGGGAATCACCATCTCTAATACAGTAGGTGAAATGGGTACGGCGGATACGATCAACCGGCGACGCTGTCGCAGCTGGCCGGTCTAACCTCGGTGTGACTATCGTGGTTAATCAGGAATTAAAGGTCATCCCGTTACGTCAGGGGTAATGATTCGCGGTGGGGAGCGATTGACGCGCCCGAGCCTCGAAAAAGTTTTGCACCGCTCACGCGTTGAATGCTGTCCAAGGAAAGCGACGAATACATGGCAACCAAAGTCAAAGAGAACGAAGAAGCAGAAGGCGAACGCGAAGGCGCACCCGACGGCCCGCTTCTCGATCTCTCCGATGACGCGGTCAAGAAAATGATCAAGGCCGCCAAGAAGCGCGGCTACGTCACCATGGACGAACTGAATGAAGTTCTGCCCTCCGACCAGGTCGACCCCGACCGGATCGAGGACATCATGGCGATGCTCAACGAAATGGGCATCAATGTCGTCGAGGACGAGGAAACCGAGGAGGGCGGGGCGGCCGGCGAGGAAGAGGACGGCGATGCCGACGCCGACAGCGAAGGCGGCGAACTTGCACCCTCCGGCGGCACGGCCGTTGCGACGACAAAGAAGAAGGAGCCGACCGATCGTACCGACGATCCGGTCCGCATGTACCTGCGCGAAATGGGCTCGGTCGAGCTGTTGTCGCGCGAAGGCGAAATTGCCATTGCCAAGCGCATCGAGGCCGGCCGCGAAACCATGATCGCCGGTCTCTGTGAGAGCCCGCTGACCTTCCAGGCGATCATCATCTGGCGCGACGAGCTCAACGAAGGCAACACGCTGCTGCGCGAGATCATCGATCTCGAAACCACCTATTCCGGTCCGGAAGCCAAGGCTGCCCCGCAGTTCCAGAGCCCGGAAAAGATCGAGGCCGACCGCAAGGCAGCCGAGGAGAAGGAAAAGAACCGCCGGCCGCGCGGCGGTGGCGACGACGACATCACCAATGTCGGCGGCGAGGGCCTGCCGCCGGAGGAAGAGGAAGAGGACGACGACGAATCGAACCTCTCGCTCGCCGCCATGGAAGCCGAACTGCGCCCGCAGGTGATGGAAACGCTCGACACCATTGCCGAGACCTACAAGAAGCTGCGCAAGCTGCAGGACCAGCAGGTCGAAGCCCGCCTTGCCGCGACCGGCACGCTGTCGCCCGCCCAGGAGCGCCGCTACAAGGAACTGAAGGACGAACTGATTACGGCGGTCAAGTCGCTGTCGCTCAACCAGAACCGCGTCGACAGCCTCGTCGAGCAGCTCTACGACATCAACAAGCGCCTCGTGCAGAACGAAGGTCGCCTGCTGCGTCTGGCTGAATCCTATGGCGTCAAGCGCGATTCGTTCCTCGAGCAGTATTCCGGCGCCGAACTCGATCCGAACTGGATGAAGTCGATCGCCAATCTGGCCGCCAAGGGCTGGAAGGAGTTCGCCAAGAACGAGAACACGATGATCCGCAACATCCGCGCCGAGATCCAGAATCTCGCGACGGAGACCGGTATCTCGATCTCGGAATTCCGCCGCATCGTGCACATGGTGCAGAAGGGCGAGCGCGAGGCGCGCATCGCCAAGAAGGAGATGGTCGAGGCCAACCTGCGTCTCGTCATCTCCATCGCCAAGAAGTACACCAACCGCGGCCTGCAGTTCCTCGACCTCATCCAGGAAGGCAATATCGGCCTGATGAAGGCGGTCGACAAGTTCGAGTATCGTCGTGGCTACAAGTTCTCGACCTATGCGACCTGGTGGATCCGGCAGGCAATCACCCGCTCGATCGCCGACCAGGCGCGCACGATCCGCATTCCGGTGCACATGATCGAGACGATCAACAAGATCGTCCGCACGTCGCGCCAGATGCTGCACGAGATCGGCCGCGAGCCGACGCCGGAGGAACTGGCCGAAAAGCTCGCCATGCCGCTCGAAAAGGTCCGCAAGGTCCTGAAGATCGCCAAGGAGCCGATCTCGCTCGAAACCCCGGTGGGCGACGAAGAAGACAGCCACCTCGGCGATTTCATCGAGGACAAGAACGCGCTTCTGCCGATCGATGCCGCCATCCAGGCGAACCTGCGCGAGACGACGACCCGCGTTCTCGCCTCGCTCACGCCGCGCGAGGAGCGTGTGCTGCGCATGCGCTTCGGCATCGGCATGAACACCGACCACACGCTGGAAGAAGTCGGCCAGCAGTTCTCGGTCACCCGCGAACGTATCCGCCAGATCGAAGCCAAGGCGCTCAGGAAGCTGAAGCACCCGAGCCGGTCGCGCAAGCTGCGGAGCTTCCTCGACAGTTAAACGGGCGCCAGTTGAAAAATGCAGAACCCGGTCGGTTTAAAGCTGGCCGGGTTTTTTGTGCCGTTCGCGTCTCGTGGTTCAGTGTGTGTCCGGGCGCAGGTGCCAGCGGCTTGTAATGCAGTCGGGCTGGCTCTGTCTTGAGTTCACTGCACCTCTCGATCGCCTCCCTTGCTTGTCCGCCTCGGCCGACAGGACTATACTTCTCCGCTTGCTAAAACCTCCAGTTTTCATTGTGCGCGTTCTGTTGAGTGAAATCGGCCGTCCGCTATGTCGGATGGCTTATCCGATGGGCGGGAGGCGGAGGCGTCAATCGCGGCGCCACCTTGAAGGTCGTGCCGCATGGGAGGTGTGCTATGACCATGTATATCATGCTGATCAACTGGACAGAGCAGGGGGTAAAGACGGTGCGCGACTCGCCGAAGCGTCTCGACGCGGCGAAAAAGCTGCTGAGTGACATGGGTGGTTCGTTCAAGGACTTCTATCTGACCATGGGCGAACATGACATGGTGGCGGTCTGCGAAGCGCCCGATGACGCGGTCGCTGCACGGTTTGCTCTGTCCCTCGGTTCGGCCGGCAATGTGCGCACGCGCACATTGAAGGCCTTCCCCGAGGCTGCCTACCGCGAACTGATCAACTCGCTGGGCTAGGCAGGTTTCGGCAAAGTGTCTCGCAGTTTTCCGATCAAAGCCTGCGACAAAACAACAAAAGCGAAGCTGATGAATCGTCGGCTAGCCAACGACAAAGCCTTCGCGGGGTGGGGAGAGCCATATGTCCGAAAAACCGATCAGGATACCTGGCCCCGACCATCCGATCACCATCACGCGGAACCCGGGTCGCGTGGTGGTGAAGGCGGGCGGAAAGACCCTGGCCGACAGCCGTAACGCCCTGACGCTGCGGGAATCCTCCTATCTGCCGGTGCAGTATATCCCGCGCGCCGATGTCGACATGGCGCTGCTGGAGCGGACCGACCACGCCACCTATTGCCCCTACAAAGGCGATTGTTCCTATTTCAGCGTGCCCTCCGGCGGCGAACGGCTGACCAACGCCGTCTGGTCCTACGAGGCGCCGCACGATGCGATGAGCGCCATCAAAGATCACCTGGCCTTCTATGCCGACCGTTTCGAGATATCCGAACACGAGGCTTGAGCGGGCAGGGCGCGGCTAACGGATTGCTAGGAACGCAAGACGCGGCGTGGTAGTGAACACCACGCCGGCCAGCCAGCCCGGCTGAACGTCCTTCCATCTGCGGCCGGTCACGCGCCGGCCAGTATCCGGCCATATCCACTCCTCATGCAGCAGACACTGAAAAACCGGCGGGGAACTTTTGGCGCGGGGCTCGTTGCCTCCGTTGCGCTGCATGTCGCAATCGCCGCGCTCATCCTCTTCCGTCTGCCGCCCGCCGCGCCGGAGCCGCGGAAGGAAGAGACGATCAAGGTCGAGATGGTGCCGGAACCGGAGAAGAAACCCGAGCCTTTGAAGAAACCGGCAGAGAAGAAGGCGAAGCCGGAGAAAGAGCCCGAACCCGAGAAGAAAACGGCGCAGAAGCCGCAGGCCGAAATGAAGCCGCAGGAAAAAACGGCGACCCGGGCCGGTGTCGAGCAGCGCCACGCCGAGAATCAGCCCGCGTCGCAGAGGAACCAGCCGCAGGCCTTCGAATCCGCCGCGAGAGAGGGCGGCACGGAAGCGGGCGGCGCGCGACCGGAGCCGCTGCCGAGGCCCGAGGTCGAGCCGCGCTCCGACCGCGCAACACCGCCGGTCGACAGCAAGGTGACGGAGAAAGCCGCGAAGGAGATCCAGAAGCCGGACACCTCCGGGGAGACGCCGAAGGCCGCCAAGCCCCCCGAACTCGATCTTCCCGAAACCGAAGATGCCGACCAGACCCTGAACGAAGGCGTGGCGGCCATACGCACGGTGCCGAAGCCGCTGTCGAAACCGGAGCAAAAGCCGTCCGACGTCGCGCTGGCAAATCCGAAACAGCCCGCCTCGGCCGACGCCACGGCAGCCGATGCGAGGCCGCTGCTGCCGCCGTCCGATCTGCCGAAGGCCAGGGAATTGTTTACAGCCGACGCACTCTCGAATCCGCGGGTGCGCCAGGCGCTCGGCAAACTGCCGCCAAACCGCCGGATCGTACAAATTTGTAACTTCGAGATGTTGGAGCAAATACGCCACGCACGACCGGAAACCCTGCCCGAAGGCATTGTGCCCTTTTCCGAGGGAGGCGGGCTCATCTCCGGCCAGACATTGCGTGCCACCGGCGGCGCCTTTGTGAGCCGCCGGGTTTGGCGCGATATCGAGTTCGAGTGTACCGTGGATGAGGAGTTTCGGCGTGTAACATCGTTCCGTTTCGCCATCGGCAACGTCATTTCGGAGGGCGAGCGGAAGTCGCGCGGCCTGCCTGACGATTGACCCGCCGCCGCCTCCAACCTGCTATTTGTAGAACCCTTCGCGCAGATTTATGCCGTGCTCCAGCCAGACCTTCATGGCGCACAGCGCGCCGGTCCAGCCCTCGCAATTGCCGTAGGATGCCTTGAGGGCACCAGCCGTCTCGCGCCAGCCTTCCTCTGAAATCGTCACCAGCGTCCGGTTTCCGTCGACGGGCTCGAAGGTCATCGTCACGGTCGTGTCATAGCCCGCGCCCGCATTGTCGGCCTCCATCCGGTTGGCTTCATTGGCGGCCCATTGCAGCACGATCTTCTTGTCCTTGACGACATCGACCACCTTCACCGGGAAGGCCCCGGGAAAGTCGTGAAAATCCCATGTGACGGTGGCGCCGGTCTCGATCCGGCCCTTGGCGCCGCCGGTGGTGAAATAACGCGACAATTGCGCGGGGTCGATGACCGCCTCGAAAACCTCCGAGACCGGCTTGGCGATCCGGCCCGCGACCTTGAACTTCAGTTCCATGATCCTTCCCTCCTGTTTTCTGCTTGTTTCCGGTCCCATTATGTTATAAAAATATAACATGTCAATCGATGAAAAAAACGACTTGATCTTCAAGGCCTTGGCCGCCTCCAGCCGGCGTGCGATGCTCGATATGCTGAAGGATCATCCACAAACGACGGGCGAATTATGCGCGCGTTTTCCCGACCTCGACCGCTGCACGGTGATGCAGCATCTCAAGGTTCTGGAGCAGGCAGAGCTCGTCATCGTCCGCCGCGAGGGCCGCGAGCGGTGGAACTATCTCAATCCGCTGCCGATCAAGGAGATTCACGACCGTTGGATCGGTCCCTATGCCGCCCAGGCGGTGAGCCTGCTCGGGCGGCTGAAGGACGATCTGGAGAGGTGAAAGCTGTTACCGGCCCGCCGCCTTTTCCAGCCCCGTCTCGACCGAAACCCGTCATTCGCCATCGCTAAACAAAAAGAAGCGCGCTACAATGCGGCAGACGTAGACGCGTTCGTAGGGGGTATGCAATGGCGCAATCGATCCATCCTGCCGCAACTCATCACCTGCCGATTTTCATCACCGAACCCGGGCAAACCGACTATCTCTTCAATGGGGTCGTGATCTTCCTGCTGGTCGCCGTGCTCGTCGTCGGCAACCTGTATTTTCAGCTTCATGCCCTTCCCGAGCGCCGGGCCCACCGGACCAGCAAGGTTCAGATGGAGATCGTCGCCATTCTGGCCCTGATCTCGCTTTTCACGCACAACCATATCTACTGGATTGCCGGCCTGCTGCTCGCCTTCATCGAGATCCCGGATTTCTCGACGCCGCTCAACTCGATCGCCCAGTCGCTGGCGAAACTCTCGCGGCGCGACGCCGAAAAAACCGAGGAGCCGGAACCGCTGCCTGAAGAGCCTGAGGAGCCTGAGGAGGCAACCCAATCTCCGCCCAGGATAGTCGGACACGGTGGAGGGATCTGAACATGTTCGAGTTGATACTCTGCTCGATGCTGACTGTCTTGCCCGACTATCTCTATCGCCGATATGCCCAGGGAAAGCGGATCGGCCGCGAAATCAACCTTTACACCGTGTGGTACGAGCTGCGCTGGGGCATTACCGCCTGCCTGGTGCTCACCGTCTCGCTCATCACCATGATCTTCTACTTTCATCCCTCGACAAAGAGCGTCACGGCGGTCTTCCGCACTGTGACGATCCTGCCGGAAACGGTCGGCCGCGTCGAAGAGGTCTATGTCGGCCCCAACCAGAAGGTGGGAGCCGGCGCTCCGCTCTTCCGGCTCGACGGCTCCGAGCAGAAGGCCGCGATCGAGACCGCCCGCCGCCGCATCGCGGAAGTCGATGCGGCGATGGACGTGGCGCGCACCGAACTGGCGGGCGTCGATGGCCTGATCCAGGAGGCGCAGGGCGCCTACCAGATGGCGGTGGACGAATACGCGATGAAGTCGGAGCTGCTGAAGACCGATGCGGTGGCAAGGCGCGAGGTCGAACGCCTGCAGACGTCCATCGACAGCCGCAAGGGCGCCGTTGACGCCGCACTGGCAAAGAAGAAGACGCTCGAGACGCAGATCGCCGTGCTGCTGCCGGCGCAAAAGGCGAGCGCCGAAGCCGCCGAAAAGCAGGCTCAGGTCGAGCTCGACAAGACGCTCGTCAAGGCCGGCGTCGCCGGTTCCGTTCAGCAGTTCACGCTGCGGCCCGGCGATATCGTCAACTCGATGCTGCGGCCCGCCGGTATCCTCGTGCCGGAGGAGGCGGGGCGCGTCGCTCTCATCGCGGGTTTCGGGCAGATCGAGGCGCAGGTGATGAAGCCGGGAATGATTGCCGAGGCGACCTGCGTCGGCAAGCCGTTCACCATCCTTCCAATGGTCGTCACCGTCGTTCAGGATGTCATTGCGGCCGGACAATTGCGGCCGACGGATCAGCTCGTCGATGTTCAGCAAATGGGCAAGCCCGGAACGCTCACGGTCTTCCTGGAGCCGCTCTATGGCGGGGAACTGGAAGGCATTCCACCGGGAAGCAGCTGCATCGCCAATGCCTATACGAACAACCACGAGGCACTCGCAGACGAGAACATCGGCATGCTGAAATGGCTATACCTTCATGTGGTCGACGGGGTCGGGCTCGTGCACGCCATGATCCTGCGCATGCAGGCGGTGCTGCTGCCGGTGCAGACGCTCGTCTTTTCGGGTCATTGAGCGGAAGCAAGCCGCAAAGTTCCCCTAAAGGAGCGGCAAGATAGGGGTGAGGCGGCCGCAGTCGTGTTGCTTCAGGACGTCGAACCGAGCGGACGCGTGCCCGCAAGTCCGTTCGTTCCGCTGTTTGCGCTTGCCCACTTGCCAATGTGGGGGCATTCTTAAAGCCGGTAAGGCGAGAGGTCGGGCCTTGCAGCGCTTGATCCGGGCCTTCGCGGCAGCGCGCAGGCCGAGTGCTGTTTTGCCTTCGAGCAGGCCGTTCGCGGCCGCATGGGCCTTGAAGCACGTGTCGTGCCGCCTTTGCGATCGGGCGAGGAGGTTGCCCATGTCTACGTTTTCCATCGACCATCCGTTACAACCGGGCGATCGGGTCCCCAACATCGTGCTTGACGCGATCTCGCACGAGGGGAAGGTCGCACTTGATGATTTTCGCGGCCGCAGCCCGTTGCTGATCGGCCTGTTTCGAGGCCTGCATTGCCCGTTCTGTCGGCGCCATGTGGCGGCGATGGCAGACCTCAACGCAGCCCTGCGCGAGAGAGGCGTCCAGTCTCTGGCGGTGGTCAACACCCCGGTCGAGCGCGCGCGCCTCTATTTCCGCTACCACCCGATACCCGATCTTCTTGCCGCCTCAGACCCGGCGCGGGCCTCTCACCGCGCCTTCGGCTTGCCGATCATCGAATTCACGCAGAATGAGACGGACTGGCCGCGCAAGGTCGGGATGGACGAGGTCATGACGATGCGGGTCGACATGCCCGACGAATTGCCCGAACCGATGGACCCGCCCACGGCGGGGGACCTTCTGAGCGAGAAGGACGGCTACGAAATGACGGAAGCCGACCGGCAAGTGAGCTTGACCGGCCACATGCAGCTTGTCGGCCATTTTCTGCTTGATCGCGAAGGCGTGGTGCGCTGGAGCTTCACGGAAGTTGAACAGGAAGGCCGCAACATTTGCCGGGCACTGAACCCGCAAGAACTGATGTCGGCAGCGAGCGAGGTTGTGCATTGACTCAGGCGCCCCCTCTTCTCCCCAGCGGGGAGAAGGTGGCCCCCCGGGTCTTGCCTTTGGCAAGCCCGAGGACAGGCTCCGCGCCGGATGAGGGGGGCGGCTGGCGCCGAGTTCGCCGAGAAACCGGGTTTTTTTCAGGTGCTGTCGTGTACGACCCCGCAAAGGACGCTATAGAGCTTTGAAATTTCTGCACAATTCTAAAATCGAATAGATTTGAGGAATTCTGCAGCGAGGCGCCTGGCCTCCGCCCCTTGTACCCAAACTCAGGCGGCAGTCAGCTTGCTGCCTCTTCTCCCCGGCGGGGAAGTGGGAGTTCGTCGCAAGCGCTTTCACTCCATATGCGATAGCCCCCCGCAAGGGGGAGATGCCCGGCAGGGCAGAGGGGGGTGAAACGGCCACTGTCCATGTTTGTGCTGTCTGGACCTTTAAGACCGCAGCACTTTGAAAACGCTTCATAATTTCCTCCTTGAATCGATTCCGATTGAAGCAACCATGCCACGGCCGTCACCCGCAAAATTTTCCCCGTTCATCCCCGCCCTTGGCGCCCGTGCCATACTCCTCCCGTCCCGCCATCGGATACACCGGAGTGCGTTGCCGGCGAGGCGGGGCCGGTGCCCGGGTGATTTGGCGAAACGCACGCGAAATCTCCGGGGCTGCGTGAAAGGCGGTTCTCCTCCGGTCCGCAAATGGGCTGGGCGTGCCGGGCATGTCACACCACGGGCGGTTCACCCCGCCGGGCGGCTTTGCCACCCAAGGGTCAAGGGCATGCCCCACCATATTGAAAGGCCTGGCGGATAAGAGGCCGGGCCGGGGCATTGGAGGCTTCTCGCTGGAGAAGCGCAGAAGAACCTGAGAAGCGCGGCAAAAGACACCGAAACGGGGCACATCGCGTGTCACCTACTCCTACTTACCTGAGGCACCCGATGTGCCCCGGCCGATCCCGCCTGGCTCCTTGAGGCCGGCGAACCGAAATGATCTGAAGCACGGGCGAAAAAGCCGCCGCGTGAACGAGAAGGTGTGTCCGCATGGAAGAGCAGACAAAAAAGGAAGAGCCGGTGCAGCGTAAAATCCTGTGGGGCAAGCAGATGCCGTTTCCACAGTTCGTCGTGCTGTCGCGCATGGCCGTGAACAAGATCCGGATTTCCCCCTTCTGCGGCTTGCGCCGCTGCGCTCGCAAGGGACGCTGCGCCGGCAAGCTGGTGCGACGGAAAATCCCGCGGGATCTTGGCGGCAACGATGATCTTACCGTCTGGCTGCCGCTCTGCATTGCCGGTGCCGATGATGAGTGGCTGGAGGGCTTCATCGCTTATTGGGACGCCTGCCGCGACGAGTATTTCGAGCGCCCCATTCGCCCGCCGGAGGCTGAGCCCGAGATCCCGCCGCTGTGCGAGGAGTGGCCGCATGCCGATGCGTGCGATCCGCAGACGCTGCCGCCATTTCTCTATCCTCTCGGTTGACGATCCGGCTTGCCGCGCCATTTGGCTTGGCATGTTTCACAGTGGAGGAAACCGCAAATGCATTATGTCGATGGATTTGTTCTCGCCGTGCCGAAAGACAATATCGAAGCCTACAAGCACATGGCCCGTACCGCCGGCGAGGTCTGGAAGGAGTATGGGGCCTTGTCCTATGTCGAGTGCATCGGTGACGACGTGCCCTATGGCGAACTTACCTCCTTCCCGCGCGCGGTGCAGGCGAAGGAGGACGAGGTCGTCGTGTTTTCCTGGATCACCTATCCCTCGCGCGAGGCGCGCGACGAGATCAACGCCAAGGTCATGGCCGACCCGCGGCTTGCCAGCGACAAATGGACCATGCCCTTCGACGGCAAGCGGCTGATCTATGGTGGCTTCAAGAGCTTCATGGAACTATGACTATTCCGTTTTTCAACGCTCAACCGACAATCCCGCCCGCCATTGCCGCGGGCGGGCCGGAAGAAAGACAATGCCACAGACCACCATCACGCTCTCCACCCGCGGCTCCGGCCTCTACGAATTCACTGAGGAGGCGCAGGCCTTTGTCCGCGAGAGCGGGCGGGAGGAGGGGCTGCTCACCGTCTTCGTCCGCCACACCTCCTGTTCGCTCCTCATCCAGGAAAATGCCGATCCGGACGTGAAGCACGATCTCGACCGGTTCTTCAAACGGCTGGTGCCGCCGTCGACCGATCCGTCGATGCGCTGGATCGTCCACACGGCGGAAGGACCCGACGACATGCCGGCCCATATCAAGGCGGCGCTGACGCAGGTCTCCATCGGCATTCCGGTGGCCGACGGCCGGCTGCTGCTCGGCACCTGGCAGGGCCTCTATCTGTTCGAACACCGCGACCGGCCGCACCGGCGCGAGGTCGTCCTTTATCTTGGCTAATGCACATCGGCAGGGCAGAGGGGGGGGTGACGGCCACTGTCGTGGCTGAGCAATCCATTTTGACGCGATGCGCTGTGGGCTTTGCGCTGGACAAACGGGCAGCGGCCGTTACAGTCTGGCCAAGACATCACTTTTCTTTTCGTCGCCCATTCCCGGAACAAAATCAGGGCTTTGGGGTTGATTCGTGCCGCAAGGCTCTGGCCTGACTGATCGAAGGGAAGTTCATTGACTGACGCGCAGACGATCGCCAGCCGCTTCATGGAGGCCCTGAACGAGCGGGATTTCGACACGCTTGCCACCTTTCTCGCCGAGGACGTGGCGCTTGATTCGCTGACGGGACAGCGGACTATCGGCGCCGGACCGCTACGCATGAGCGTCATGAGCTATTTCCGCCATTTCGACGAGACCTTCGGCGACATGGTGCTGATGCACGATGGCTTCGGCCAGCGCATCGCCATAGATGCCACCGCCCGCGGCACCTACCGCGAAACCATGCCCGGCTTCCCCGCCGCCAGCGGTCAATCCTATTCGATCCCGAGCGTCTTCGTCTTCGAAATCGAAAACGGCGCCGTCACCCGGCTCAGCCACTACCGCAACATCCGGGTCTTCGAAAAAGAACTCGCCCGCTAACCTCACGCTTCCCGCGCGATTTGCTCCCAGCATCGGTCGCCTGAACCGCCGATGAACGGTGGATTCTGGTTCCGTTCAGCCGCCCCGGCTTATCTTTTGCTCCATGCCCCGAAGCAAAAACAACGGGCGGACGTTTGAATTTGACCCAACACGGAGAAACATTCATGAGACGGATTCTTACAAAACTGGCACTTGCCGGCTTCATCGGTCTGACGGGTCTCGGCGCAACGGTCGTCCCGGCTGCCGCCGAAACGCTGACATTCGGCATCCATTCCGGCGGCGTCGTCGATGTTCAGTACCGCGAAGGCTATCGCGACGAACGCGACTGGGGCTGGGATCGCCGCCATCGCCCGGACTGGGGTGACGGCTGGGGTCGTGAGCGCCGCGGTCGTTGTGCTCCGTGGCTTGCGGTCGACAAGGCACGTGACTACGGCCTGCGCCGGGCCTACGTCGCCGACGTCTCGTGGCGCCGCGTCGTCGTCGAGGGCCGCCGCCATGGCGACTATCGCCGGATCGTCTTTGCCAATGCGCGCGGCTGCCCGGTGATCGGCCGCTAGCAGCAAGTTTGCCGTCCTGAGGCTGGCATCAGCGGCCGGTCGGCAGACCCCAATTCTTTCCGCCTTGTCACCCCCGGCCGGCGGAAGTCTCGCCCCTCGCGGTCTACCCGCGAGGGGCGTCTTGTTTTAACGCCGTCGGTTGCACTCGGAGCGGGCCGCGCGATGTCCATTGCCTCGGCGCAGTAGCATCCTCGCCGCAAAAGATTAGATGCAGAGCGAAACTCCGTTTTGTCCGACAATCTCAGGCCCGGGAAAACAAAACCCCGCCGAAGCGGGGTTCAGTTTCCACGGTCGCCGGCGATCCGATATTATTGCATGATCGCGAAGGTGACGTTGACGGTGACGTTGTAGCTGTTTTCTCCCGTTGCGATCGGCACGGCATCGGCGGCATATTCCTTTGCCATGGTGCGCATCATCGGCAGGGGTTCGGGCCGGGATGAGTTCTCTGAAATTTCGACGATGCGGCCAAGAGCCACGCCGGCTGCCTCCGAAAGCACTCTGGCCTTGGCAACGGCATCTTCCACCGCCTGCCTGCGGGCTTCGATGATCGTCGCTTCCGGCTTGTCGTTGGTGAACTGGATCGAGCCGCCCTGATTGACGCCGAGCGTCACCGACTGGTCGATGATCTCGCCGAGCTTGGTCAGGTCGCGCACCTTGACGGTCAGCGAATTGGCGACCTGGTAGCCGGTCAGAACCGCCGGACGGTTGCCGCCGTCGTTGTTGTCCGGATACTGGTACTGCGGATTGACCGCAAAGCCCGAGGTCTGCAGGTCGCTCTCGGCAATGCCGGCGGCCTTCAGCGCGTTGAGCACGTCGGCCATCGCCTTGTTGTTGGCGTCGAGCGCCTCGCGGGCGGTTTTTGCATCCTTGACGACGCTGAAGGAGAGGATCGCCATGTCGGGCGCCACCTCAGCGTGGCCCTCGCCGAAAACGGTGACAACCGCCTCGCGCGGCTCCTTCTCCTGGGCAAGGGCAGCCGTGCCGGCGAAGCCCGCAAAGGCGGCCGCCAGGATAGTGGTCGTCAGGGCGCGGCGAAAATAGGTTTGGGTCATGGATGGGTTCTCTCCGGTTGTGTCTCGTCCCTGTCACCCTTCTTGAGGATTGATTGTGTAGGGATTGCGGCAACGTCTTGTGGGAAAACCCGTTTTCCGCTAGAGCCTGTCCACCCGCCGTCTGCCATTGGTCGGCGGTGCCGGACGGATCCGGGGCAGGGCCTGTAGCTCAATGGTTAGAGCCGGCGGCTCATAACCGCTTGGTTGGGGGTTCGAGTCCCTCCGGGCCCACCAAATCTTGTATGTCCGCCCCGGTGACATGGATACCGGATTGTTCCTAAAGACATCGGATGCCTGCGGCCGCAACCACGACCCGGATCGTGCCGACCGCAGCCCCGCGCCTGGTAAGCCGTCACGCCTTTCGGACGTGGCCGTTCAAATGACTGGTGAGCAAAGCGCGCCACGGACTTGGTGCCCGCGCTCCAAATCACGTCGTTGTCCTGCGCCTGATCAATATAGAGCGATATTGTCTCTTTTGTCCACGCTTGTTGTTTATAATTGCCGGGAATCATTCATCAGAAATATTTAAAATGGATCATTTTCAATCAGCAATGTCCAGAGTATTATTCTTGTTATTGATTGGCGTTTCTATATAATGACAATTATGTTTGAATTTTATTTTGGTTAACTATCGCGATTTACTGCCGTTTAGAATTTCACGGCTATGGTCTCGGCCTATGAGTGTAAAAGCGTGGGCAGTCGGCCGCGCAACGGGGACGGGGTGACCAGAGTGCGTATCGTGAAAAGACTCTTTGTGGATCGGGCGGGTAACTTTGGCATGATGGGCGCTATCGCCATCGTCCCTCTTCTTGGTTGTGCCGGCATGGCCATCGACTTCGCCCGTGCCATGGAGCTCAAGGCGCAGCTTCAGAACGCCGCCGATGCCGCCGTGGTCGGCGCGATCGCGGAAAAATCCGCCGGCGTCGCCCAGGCGATCAACATGCCGCAAGATGGCCCGGTTCCGCTCAGCGAAGCGGAAGCCGAGGCGCTGTTTCAGGCGCAAATGGATGCGGGAAACGCCCTGTATGATCCGGAGGCGGCGGACGATCTGAAGATCGACACCGTGAATGCTTCGATCCGGAAGAGCGGCAAGGACATCAATGCCGAACTGACCTATCAGGCAACCCTGAAGACGTCCTTCCTGCGCATCATCGGCAAGGAGAGCATCTCCGTCTCCGGCAAGGCCACCGCGACCTACCAGTCGCAATCCTTCATGGATTTCTACATGCTGCTCGACAACACGCCGTCGATGGGGGTCGCTGCCACGCCGACAGACGTCGACAACATGATCAAGGCGACGGCGAACGTGTCGGACAAAGGCTCGAGAAACTGCGCCTTTGCCTGTCATATCGTCTCGGAAAAGGGCGTCATCAACACCGACAGCAACTACTTCGTCGCCCGCAACAACGGCATCACCATCCGCATCGACGTGGTGGCAAAGGCCGTCGCGGCGCTGACGCTTGAGGCCGAGCGGACGCAGAGCTATTCCAACCAGTTCCGCATGGCCGCCTATACGTTCGGCGAAACGGCGGTGGACGTGAAGCTGCTCAAGGTGGCGGCACTGACCGCCGACCTGACGAAGGTGAAGGCAGGTACCGACAAAATCAAGCTGATGAGCATTCCCTACCAGGGATACAACAACGACCAGCAGACCAGCTTCGACAATGCGCTGACCAAGATCAACGCCGAGATCGGGACGCCCGGCAATGGCACGAGTTCCGCCAGCCCGGAGAAGATCGTCTTCTTCGTCTCCGATGGGGTCGGCGACAGCTACAAGCCGAAGGGCTGCACGAAGAAGCTGACGGGCACGCGCTGCCAGGAGCCGATCGACGTCACCTATTGCCAGACGCTGAAGGATCGCGGCATCAAGGTCGCCGTCCTCTACACCACCTATCTGCCGCTGCCGAACAACAACTGGTACAACAGCTGGATCAAGCCCTTCCAATCTGAAATCGGAACGCGCATGGCGGAATGTGCGTCCCCGGGCTTCTATTTCGAAGTGAGCCCGACAGAAGGCATCGAGGCGGCCATGAAGACCCTGTTCAACAAGGTCGTGCGGTCACCGCGCCTGACGAGCTGAGTTTCCCTGCGCGAAGAGCGGCGATCAATCACGCGCGGCCATGCATCGAGACGATTGCATGGCCGCTCGTGTCTTCGCCCCTGGCCTTGCCCTGGCGCGTTTTCCCCGGCCTCGGCGTTCGGCTCTGTACAATTCGCGCAGGGCACAGTAAGAGGGCGCGCATGTATTGGCCCGCGACGTGCTGGCCGCGGTGACTGCGCTCTTCCTTGTCGACCGACGCGCACGGCAGCCGAATTCCGAAAGACAAATAGATGACAGAGTTCGACAGCATCGCTCCGGCGATCGCTCAGGCGTTGACGAAGCGCGGCTATTCCCAGTTGACCCCGGTGCAGAAGGCGGTTCTCGGTGCAGAACTTGAGGGCCGCGATGCGCTGGTGTCGGCGCAGACGGGGTCCGGTAAGACGGTGGCCTTCGGCCTCGCACTTGCCTCGACGCTGCTTGATGGCCGGGAGCGTTTCGCGCAAGCCGGCGCGCCGTTGGCGCTGGCCGTGGCTCCGACCCGGGAACTCGCCCTGCAGGTCAAGCGCGAACTGGAATGGCTTTACGAACTGACCGGCGCGACGGTTGCTTCCTGCGTCGGCGGCATGGACATGCGCAGCGAAAGACGGGCACTCGAGCGCGGCGCGCATATCGTCGTTGGAACGCCGGGACGTCTTTGCGACCATATCCGCCGCGGCGCTCTCGACATGTCGGCGCTGAAGGCCGTCGTTCTCGACGAGGCCGACGAGATGCTCGACCTCGGTTTTCGCGAGGACCTGGAATTCATCCTCGAAGAAGCGCCGGCCGAGCGACGCACCTTGATGTTTTCGGCGACTGTGCCGCGCTCGATCGCCAATCTTGCCAAGAGCTACCAGCGCGACGCCGTCCGCATCTCGACGCAGGCTGAGCAGAAGCAGCATCTCGACATCGAATACCGCGCGCTGACCGTGGCGCCGTCGGATCGGGAGAATGCGATCATCAACGTCCTGCGTTTCTACGAGGCGCGCAACGCATTGGTGTTCTGTTCGACCCGTGCGGCCGTCAATCACCTGACGGCACGCTTCAACAATCGCGGTTTCTCGGTCGTCGCCATGTCGGGCGAGCTTAGCCAGAACGAGCGAACCCATGCGCTGCAGGCGATGCGCGACGGGCGTGCTCGGGTCTGCATCGCGACGGACGTTGCAGCGCGCGGCATCGATCTGCCGGGCCTCGAACTCGTCATCCACGCCGACCTGCCGACGAATCCCGAAACGCTGCTGCACCGCAGCGGGCGCACGGGCCGCGCGGGCCGCAAGGGCGTCAGTGCCCTGATCGTGCCGAACAGCGCCCGCCGCAAGGCCGAGCGGCTGCTGCGCGACGCCAATATCACGCCCAGTTGGGCAAAGCCGCCGTCTGCCGACGAAGTGACCCGCCGCGACGACGAGCGCATCCTGGCCGACCCGGCCTTCGACGAAGCGATCCGCGAGGAAGAGCAGGAGTTCGTCCGCGAGCTTCTCGGAAAGCACGGGGCCGAGCAGGTTGCAGCCGCTTTCGTGCGGCTTTCGCGGGCCGGGCGCTCGGCGCCGGAGGACCTGATGGACACGCCATCCTTCACGCCGACGCCGGATCGGGGCGATCGCGGCGCGCGTCTGGAGCGTGGCGAGCCGAGGGCGCCGCGCGGCGATTTCGGCGACAGTGTGTGGTTTTCGCTGTCGGCCGGCCGCAAGCAGAATGTCGAGCCGCGCTGGCTGATCCCGATGCTCTGCCGCATCGGCCGCATCACCAAGCAGGAAATCGGCGCCATCAAGATGCAGGCCGAGGAGACCTATGTCGAGATCGCCCGCGACTGGGTGGATCGCTTCGTCGAAGCGATCGGGCCGAAACTGGCGCTCGAAAAGGGCATCCAGGTGAGGCAACTGGACGGCATGCCGGACCTTTCCGGCGGATCGCGCGGTACACCGTTTGCGGGCAAGAAGGCCGGGAAGCCCGACTGGAAGGGTCCCGATTGGAAGGTAGAGGGAAAGCCGAAGCGCAAGTTCGACGCGAAACCGGATCTTGCCGGTGCCGACGATCGCGCGCCGGAAAAGACGGACAGCAAGCCCTGGAGCAAGAAGCCGGGCAAGCCGAAATTCGACAAGCCGAAGTTCGACAAGCCCGGTGCCGAGAGCGCCAAGCGCAAGCCGCTCAAGAACAAAGCGAACTGAGGCGTTTGCCTGCTGTATAGTGCCTTTAAATCATTATGCGGGGATCAAAGTGTTACGGCGATCTCCCCCTCATGGGTGAGATTGGCGTGGGGCTGACCTCTTGCTCCCGATCTCCCCTTGAGGGCCGGGCTATCGCATATGGATTTGCGCTCGCTCCTCTTCTCCCCGCCGGGGAGAAGGTGGCCCGAAGGGCCGGATGAGGGGGGTGCTGGCACTGAAATCGCCGAGAAAGCCCCCTTATCGCCTCGCATACGCTCGGCACTTCTCCCCGCGGGGGAGAAGAGGGTGCCTGTCGCAAGCATCTTCGCTCCATATGCAATTGCCCTGCCTTGAGGGGGAGATGTCACGAAGTGACAGAGGGGGTATTCCCGATGCGGTCGTGTATGGGGCGCGTTAGGCGCGACGCGAATACCCGGTTCTTCACCGTGACGAACCCTTCGCCGCACCAAGCCGCTTGATCTGGTCCACGAGCACCGATGCGAGCCGCAGGCTGGCGCCGCAGGCGATGGCCATTTGCGGCAGGATCATCCATTCGAGCGTCCAGGCTGCACCGGAGCGTTCCTGCTCGTGAACCATCGACTGGTGAATGCCGGAAAGTTGTACGGCGTTGAAGCGGGCGAGCGCGACAAGCGCTTCGGCAGCCACCGGATTCTGCTTGTGCGGCATGGCCGACGAGCCGCCGCCGCCCGACAATTCGATCTCGTCGCCGGCCTGCGCCAACAGCGCGATGTCCTGGCCGAATTTGCCAAGGCTGCCCGAGATCAGGGACAGGATATGGGCGAGGTCGGCGATAGTCGTGCGCTGGCTTTGCCACTGCGGATGATCGGCGAGGCCGAGATGTTCGGCAAGGGAAGCGCGCACGACGCCAGCCTTGTCGCCAAGCTTTTCGAGGGTGCCGGCGGCGCCGCCGAACTGTAGCGGGAAGGACACGACGGCCATTCGCTCCAGCCGGTCCTCGTAACTGGCAAGCGGTGCATTCCAGGCATTGACGCGATCCGAAACCCTGATGGCGATCGCCGCCTGCATGCGCGTCCGGGCCATCAGCGGGTTTGTGCCCCACTGCCGGTCGATCTCTGCGAAAGCCCCGCGAAGCTTGTCCAGGCGGCCGCACAGCAGCCGGCAAACCGATGTCAGACGCAGCATCAGGCTGGTGTCGATCACATCCTGGCTGGTGGCGCCGAAATGCAGCCTTTCGGCGGCGTCTCCGCCGATCGCCTTGCGCAACTGGCGGACAAGCTCGGGGATCACCACGCCATCTGTCGCGGTTGCGCGCCGCAGGGCCAGAACATCGGGCAGGAAGGTGCCGCAGATCTCGGCGATGCGCGCCGCTGCCTCGGCAGGTACGAGCCCGTGTTCGGCCTGCGCCCTGGCGAGCGCGGCCTCGAACGAGAGCATGGCCCGGATGTCCGCGTCCACCGAGAAGAAGGCGGCAATTTCCTCGTCGCCCAACAGGCCCGAGAGAAACGGATGATCGAAAACGGAGGCGGTCATGACTTTCCCCAGGCGCTAGAGCGTTTGCGATCTTCTGCACGACAGTGGCCGTCTGACCCCCCTCTGCCCTGCCGGGCATCTCCCCCTCAAGGGGGGAGATTGGTGTGGCGCGGGCCTCTTGCTCCCGATCTCTCCCCTCGAGGGGGAGATGTCACGAAGTGACAGAGGGGCGTATTCCCGATGCTGCCGTGTCCTGTTCCTTTGAATCACGAAAAAGCTGTTATCTCTTTGTTTTTACACGGACACAAACGTTTTCACACTTTTCCTGAATTTGCCCTAGATGTCGAGAAAGACGGTTTCATTCTCGCCCTGCAGATGAATGTCGAACGTATAGATAGAGCCCTCTCGCGGCGCGACCAGTGTCGCGACCCGGTGGCGGTGTTCGATGCGCGCAAGCAGTGGATCTTCGGCATTGGCCTCGGGTTCGTCGGCAAAATACATGCGGGTGTGCAGTCCGATATTGATGCCGCGCGCGACGATCCAGAAGGTGATATGCGGCGCCATCCTGCGCCCGTCCTTGTAGGGCACGCGTCCGGGCTTGACCGTTTCGAAGGTGAAGACGCCTTCGTCGGCGCTGGTCGGGCAGCGGCCCCAGCCGGAAAAATTGGGATCGGCGGCGCCGCGCAGTTCGGACGGGCTGTTGTAGAGGCCGGCCGCATCAGCCTGCCAGATTTCGACAACGGCATCCTTCAACGGCGTGCCGGCGCCGTCGATGACCCGGCCGCGCACGGTAATGCGTTCGCCGAGCGTCTTGTCATTGACCATGGACGAGCCAAGATCCGTCTCGTAGACGCCGGTAATGCCGGCGAAATTGGGCGTGCAGCCGATATGGACGTAAGGGCCGGCGGTCTGCGACGGCGATTCCTTGAGGTAGCCGAGATTCTGCACCATCAGTTGCCCTCCAGCCGGTTTTCAAACAGCGTCGAGCGGCGGCCGCGCAGGACGATGTCGAACTTGTAGGCGCGCGCATCCATCGGGATGGTGTTGGCCCAGTCGAGCGGCGCGATCAGTTGCTCGATGGCACGGCGGTCCGGGATGGTCGTGACGATCGGACATTTCCAGATCATCGGGTCGCCCTCGAAATACATCTGCGTGATCAACCGCTGGGCGAAACCATGGCCGAAGATGGAGAAGTGGATATGGGCCGGGCGCCAGTCGTTGACGCCGTTCGGCCACGGATAGGGTCCGGGCCTGATAGTGCGGAAACGGTAGCCGCCTTCCTCGTCGGTGATGGCGCGGCCGCAACCGCCGAAATTCGGGTCGAGCGGCGCGAGATAGGTCTCCTTCTTGTGGCGGTAGCGTCCGCCCGCATTGGCCTGCCAGAATTCGAGCAGCGCGCCGGGAACCGGCTTGCCGCGCTCGTCGAGCACGCGGCCGTGCACGATGATGCGCTCGCCGATGGCGCTCTCTCCGGGCCTGGCGAAGTTGTGGATGAGGTCGTTGTCGAGTTCACCGAGGATCGAATGGCCGAAGACCGGGCCGGTGATCTCGGAAATCGTGCCGTCGAGCGAGAGCAGCGCCTTTTGCGGCGAGCGCAGCACGGAGGTCTTGTAGCCCGGCGTCAGCGCCGGTGCATGCCAGGCGCGGTCACGCTGGAAGAACGCGCCGGTCTCGGGCTTCTTGTTGGAAAGGTCGGACATTTCGCTTTTCCTCAGGCTCCCTTTTCGGCGTCCATCTGTTCGAAAACCTGCTTGGCGATCTTGATCGCGCGATTGGCGGCGGGCACGCCCGCATAGATCGCCACGTGAAGAAGCGCTTCGGCGATGTCGGCGCGGCTGGCGCCGGTATTGGCCGTTGCCCGCACATGCATGGCGACTTCCTCGTCATGGCCAAGGGCAGCAAGCAAGGCGATCGTCACCATCGAGCGCTCGCGCTTCGACCAGGTCGGCCGGGACCAGAGGTTGCCCCAGGCCGCTTCCGTGATCAGTTCCTGGAAGGGCCGGTCGAAATCGGTTGTCGAGGATTGGGCTCGGTCGACATGGCGGTCGCCAAGCACCGCGCGACGGGTGGTCATCCCCTGGCGGTAGCGTTCGGTCTGCGCGGCGGCGTCATTCATGGCTTTACTCTTCTGACAGGACAATATCGATGAAGGCGCGCAGCACGGCAGTCAGCGCCTCCGGCTGTTCGACACAGGGGATATGACCCGCATCGCGGATGACCTCGTAGCGCGCGCCCGGGATAAGCTTTGCAGTCTGGAGAACCAGGTCGGGAGGTGTCGAACCGTCATGATCGCCAACAATGCAGAGGGTCGGCACGGCGATGCGCTTGGCGGCCTCTGTAAAATCGGCATCCCGGATCGCGGCACAGGTACCGGTATAACCGGTGACCGGCTGGCGTGCGAGCATGTTGCGGTAGCCACGATAGGCGCTGTTTTCCGGCCGGCGGAAAGCCGGGGTGAACCACTTTTCCAGGACGCCGTCGGCGATACTGCCGATACCGTCCTGCTCGACGGTTGCTATGCGCGTATCCCACGATTCGACGGTGCCGATCTTGTGGGCGGTATCGCACAGAATGAGCGCGCGCACGAGATCCGGTCGCGTCGCATAGAGACCTTGCGCGATCAAGCCACCGACCGACAGGCCGCAGATGATGGCCTGCTTCACCGACAGGAGATCGAGCAGGCCGGCAAGATCGGAAACGTGCAGATCCATCGAATAGGGGACATCGCCGATATCGGAAAGGCCGTGGCCGCGCTTGTCGTAGAGAACGATGGCGAAGTCGCCTGCGAAGCGCACGATCACGTCCCGCCAGATGCGGAAGTCGGTGCCGAGCGAATTGGCAAAGACAAGCACCGGCTTGTCATTGGCGGCGCCGATGACCTGGTAGTGAAGCGTGACGTCGTTGATATGAGCAAACTGCACTGAATTTTCCTCCACCGCCAGATTGGTTCTTTAATCCGGTTAAGTAAAATGACATTTTATCGTTTATCATTAACTTCAGGGTTATGAGTTTCATGATCGACGCCCGTGTGAAATTCCGTCATTTGCAGACCTTTGTCGAGGTTGCGCGCCAGAAGAGCGTGATGAAGGCGGCGGGCCTTCTGCATGTCAGCCAGCCGGCCGTGACGAAGACGATCCGCGAACTGGAAGAGGTGCTGGGTGTCGCCGTGTTCGAGCGCGACGGCCGGGGCATCAGGATCACCCGCTACGGCGAGGCCTTCCTGCGGCACGCGGGCGCGGCTCTGACGGCCATTCGGCAGGGGCTGGATTCGGTGTCGCAGGAGCGCGCCGGCGAGGGGCCTCCGGTGCGCGTGGGCGCCCTTCCGACCGTGTCGACCCGCATCATGCCGCGGGCGATGACGCATTTCCTCAACGAGGAGACCGGCAGCCGCATCAAGATCGTCACCGGCGAGAATGCGGTGTTGCTGGAGCAGTTGCGGATCGGCGATCTCGACCTCGTGGTCGGGCGGCTGGCGGCACCCGAGCAGATGACGGGATTTTCCTTCGAGCACCTCTATTCCGAGCAGGTCGTTCTCGTGGTGCGCAATGGGCATCCGCTGCTGTCGGCAAAGCGCTCGGTGTTCGATGATCTTGGCAGCTATCCGGTGCTGATGCCGACACGCGCATCGATCATCCGGCCATTCGTCGAGCGGTTCCTGATCGCCAACGGCATCGCCAGCCTGCCGAACCAGATCGAGACCGTCTCCGATTCCTTCGGCCGCGCCTTCGTGCGGGCAAGCGACGCGATCTGGATCATTTCGACGGGCGTCGTCACCGGCGATATCGAGGACGGCATGCTGGTGGCGCTGCCGATCGATACCAGCGAGACGAGGGGGCCGGTCGGGTTGACTATGCGGGCCAACGCCATTCCCTCCATGCCGCTTGCCATTCTGATGCAGACGATCCGCGAGGCGGCTGCGGAAGTCTCGGGCAAGGCAATGGAGGCCGGGCCGCAATAGGCCAAGGCGCGGTCGTCTCTCGCTGTACGAGTTTATCAGCCCCTGCTATTGTTCCTTCGGCTGCAAATGGCGATTGTATCAGTACATTTTGGATTTGAGGCATGTCGGAACAATCGGTTGGCCCTGTCGCCAAGAGCAATGCGGCCGGGTGGACCAGACCGCTGAGGTCGCTGCTGGGCCTTGCAATGGCGGCCCTGCTGATCGTCGTATCGAGCACGCTTGTGGGTTTCGGCTACTGGCGGGCTCGCGATTCCGCCCTCGTCAATGCCGAGGCCGACATGCGCGCCTTTTCCGATCGGCTGGTCGACCGGATGGGGATACTGTCCGGGCGCACGACAGCGCTGGTTGGGTTCACCGCGTCGATTGCCAATTCCTTCCTCGTGCCGCCGCCGGAACGCTTGGACGACAAGATCACGCTCCTGCGCGAAGTCATCGCCCAGTCGCCGGATCTCGATGGAATCTATGCCGGCTATCCGGATGGCGCCTTTATGCAGGCCGTCGATCTGAAGACCGAGGCATGGCGCAAGGCACTTGTCGCGCCGGCAGGCGCCGACATCGCCATCCGCGTCATCGAGCCGATGGCGGCGGAAGTGCGCAAGAGCCGCCTTGTCTTCCTCGACAAGGACGGCCGTCGGACGCTGGAGCGGCGGCTTCCCGCCACCGACTTCGACCCGCGCGTGCGGCCCTGGTATCAGGCAGCGGTCAACGGCACGAAGGCGGCGGCGATCGGCCCCTATATGATGGCGACGACGGGTACGCTCGGCATGAGCATCTCGCAGGCGCATCGCAGCAATCGCGGCATCGTCATCGGTGCGGATATCGATCTCGGCACCATCACCGAGTTCATGGCGCGCGAGCGCCTGACCCCTGGGACCGTCGCCGTCGTGATGGACGCCGCCGGCCGGCCGATCATGCACTCCGATCGCGGACTGATGGCCCGCATGACGGCGCCCAAAGAGAGGGGCGAACCGAGTGTTTCGAGGGGCGCAGATCCTTTGCTCGCAGGGATCAGGGCCAATCTGCCGAAGGACGGCGGGGTGAGCGTCGCCGACATCGGCGGCCGCACCTATCTTATCATGGCGACCTCGGTGAAGTCCGTTCTGTTGCTTGCCGGGCACCGCACGGTGGTGGCGGCGCCGCTGGACGAGCTGACGGCGGCCGCCAGCCGCAGCCTCTACCAGGGGCTCGCCATCGCAGCCGCCATTGTCATGCTCGGGCTGATGACCGCCCTGTTCTTGGCCCGGCTGATCACCCAGTCGCTCAGCCACCTGACGGCCAATGCAAACCGGCTGCAGGACCTGGATTTTACCGCACCGGGCGAAGTCTCGTCGCACATCGCCGAAATATCGACGCTCGGGCGTGCGATGAGCCGGGCGCGCGACGCGATCTTCACCTTCGCCCTCTACGTGCCGAAGGAACTGGTGCGCAAGGGCATCGAATCCGGCGAGTTCGCGGGCAGGGGCGCGCGCCGGCAGGAAGTGACCGCCTGGTTTACCGACATCTACGATTTTACGACGTTGAGCGAGCAGCGTACGCCGGAGGAGGTCCTCGCCCTTCTGTCGGATTATTTCGATCTCTTCAACGAGACCGTCAGCGCCCATGGCGGCGAGATCATCCAGTTTCTCGGGGATTCCGTCTTTGCCATGTGGAATGCGCCGGTCGCCAACGAGCGTCATGCGGAGAATGCCTGCCGCTGCGCGCTGGCGGTCGAGAGGAAGCTCAAGGTGTTCAATGCCGATCTGAAGGCGCGGGGCCTGCCGGAGTTGCGGACCCGCTTCGGCGTCCATACCGGCACGGCGGTCGTCGGCAGCGTCGGAGCAAGGCAACGGCTGCAATATACCGCCATGGGCGATACGGTGAATGTCGCCTCGCGCCTTGAGGGCATGAACAAGCTCTATGGCACGACGATCCTTGCAAGCAGTGCCGTGGTGGCGCAATGCGGCGACGCGATAGCTTTCCGGCCGCTCGGCGAGGCGCAGGTCAAGGGCAGGATGACCGCGCTGGATATCTACGAAGTTGTCGGTGAAAAGAAAGACGGGGATTGCCAGGCCGACGGCCCGGAACCACGGGCAGTACGCCACGCGTAGCGATCAGTCGTGCGTATAGCGCTGCTCACGCCAGGGATCGCCGAGCATGTGATAGCCGTTCCTTTCCCAGAAGCCGGCCTGGTCGCCCGCCAGGAAATCGATGCGGCGCAGCCATTTGGCGCTCTTCCAGAAATAGAGGTGCGGGATGACAAGGCGCACCGGGCCGCCGTGATCGCGCGTCAGCGGCTCGCCTTCCCAGTGCGTTGCCAGGATGCCGTCCTCGGAGGCGAAATCGGCGAGCGGCAGATTGGTGGTATAGCCGTCATAGCTTGTCAGCATCACGAACTTCGCTTCAGGTTTCGGCACCACCAGATCAAGCAGGTCGTGGGTGGAGACGCCCTGCCAGCGATTGTCGTAGCGTGACCAGGTTGTTACGCAATGAATGTCGGAGAGCTTGCTGCTTTGCGGCAGGCGAAGGAAAGCTTCCCAGTCGAGCTGCGCCGGATTTTCGACGGCGCCGATGACCTGCAGCGCCCATTCGGCCGGCTGGATCCGCGGCTGCTGGCCGAGATCGAGAACCGGCCAGTTCTTGACCAGATGCTGGCCAGGCGGCAGGCGGTCGGTTTCCGAGCGAGTGATCTTCCCCGTCAGGAACTTGCCTTCCTCGGCCCAGCGCCGTTTGGATGCGGTGAGTTTCGTTTCCGGGACATTGTCGCTCATGAGGGGTAACTCGTTGCATATGCCGGGCAGCGGAGAAGGCAGTCAAATTACAGGGTGGATCGCCCGCGATGTCAAGCGCGGGCGCTCGCGTCTCTGCCGACTGCCTCTGATCCAGTCAAACGTTAAAAACGGATGAAGGCCGCGCCCCAATGCGCGGCCTGTGGGGGCGAAACGCTTGGTCGAGCCCTGGAGCCGGTTTGCCGAATCAGGCGAGCATGCCTTCTTCCCGCAACGCGGCGATGAAGGAACTCCACGCCTTCTTCGGGCTGCGGATGCCGTCGAGTGCATCGAGGCAATGCTGCAGGGCGCGACGATAGGTCAGGCCACGCCTTGCCGGCCAGCGGCGAAGGAATTCGACGGCGTCCCAAGCGCTGGTGATGATGTTTTCCTGATGGTTCTTGACGATCACTCTGACGGGGGTGGGGAAGGGTTTGTCGCTCAAGGTCGTCCTCATGCTGCTTGCAAATTGACGGCACGGTAACGCACGGCCCCGGCGAAGGTTCCGACCGGATGTTCATTTCGGCATATGCTTATGTGGCGGTTGAGGATTGAGCGGCGAAATCAGAGGCCGAATGCTTCGCGAAGGTCGCTGCCCTTGTTCTCGCGCATATCGAGGTCGGCCTCGATATGGTCGATGTGGTGGATCATCAGATGGCAGGCGCGGTCGAGATCGCCATTCTCGATCGCGGTGACGATGTCGTCATGTTCCTGATGGCCGCAGCTTGAAATGGCCGACTGGCCGTAGAGGGCGATGACCAGTGAGGAGCGGGCGACAAGCTCATCCATGAAACGCTGCATGACGGCATTGCCGGTCATCGAGGCGAGCATCAGGTGGAAATCGCCGGAGGCCTTGATCTCGGCGCGGCGGGCCGTCTGGCCCCGCTCTGCCATAAGCCGGCCTTCTTCCATCAGCAGCTGCCGCAGGTGCTGGAGATGCGAGGGACCCATGTGTTTTGCGGCTTCGCGCAGAATTCCCGGCTCGATCAGGCGACGCGTGGCAAAGATCTGCCTGGCTTCTTCGGGCGAGGGGTAGGCAACGAAGGCGCCGCGATTTTTCTCGACATTGACGAGGCCCTCATAGGCGAGCGCCTGCAGGGCGGCGCGTACGAGCGTGCGGCTGACGTTGAACAGCGCGCCGACATCGGCCTCCGACAGCTTGGTACCCGGCGCCAGCCGGCGATCGACGATGGCATCGCGGATGGTATCGCGGATGGATTGCGTGCTGATATCGATCTGATCGTCGGAGGGGACTGCTGCGGTTTTCATCAAACTCATTTCCGGGTTATGCACTGCATACTACCGTGGTTTTTGTACAAAGTGAATCGAGATTTTGTCGCCACGAAGTGGTCAAATTGTATACGATTTTTTGCGCGTATTGCAGACAAACGCATATATTTTAAGCAAATCCTAACGTGCAAAAATTCGCGGCATTTCTGATATTTCCTCGATAATGGTTATATTTCAATAATTTATATTTTCGTGATCCGGTTTGGCACGCGAGATGCATTGCTTTCGGCGTCACAGGAGAGACTGGATGTCCAAAGCGGCTGAAATCGATATCGTATCCGTTTCCAAGATTTATGGCAGCACGACTGCCGTGCATTCCATCAGCCTGAAAATACCCTCCGGCAGCTACTGTTGTTTCCTCGGGCCTTCCGGTTGCGGCAAGACATCGACACTCAGGATGATTGCCGGGCACGAAAGCATCTCAGCGGGCGATATCCGTCTCGGCAACACAGTCGTCACCGATCTGCCGCCGGCGAAACGTGGTACGGCGATGATGTTCCAGTCCTATGCGCTGTTTCCGCATCTCGATCTCGTCGACAATGTTGCCTTCAGCCTGAAGATGAAGGGTGTCGACAAAGAGGAACGCCGCGCCAAGGCGCTGGAAATGCTCAAGCTGATGCAGATGGAGCCCTATGCCAACCGGCGTCCGGCGCAGCTATCGGGCGGCCAGCAGCAGCGCGTGGCGCTTGCCCGCGCGTTGATCACCGACCCGGAGGCCCTGCTTCTCGACGAGCCGCTGTCGGCGCTCGATCCATTCCTGAAGATCCGCATGCGGGCGGAGCTGAAGAAGCTGCAGAAAAGCCTCGGCATCACCTTCGTCCACGTCACCCATAGCCAGGAAGAGGCGATGGCGCTCGCCGATATCATCGTCATCATGAATGATGGGCGTATCGAGCAGGCGGCTTCACCGCGGGACGTGTTTGAGCGCCCGGCAACCGCCTTCGTAGCCCGCTTCATGGGTGATCACAACGTTCTGACCGGACGGGTCGTCGAGAGCGGCGACGGCAAGGTGACGCTGGAAGTGGCCGAGGGACAGAAATTCACCGTCGCGGGTCCAGCCCAGGCAGCCGGATCGCCCATCGACATCGGCGTTCGCACGGACCGGGTCCGGCTCGCTGCGCCATCCGAAAAGACACTCGGGTTCCACGGGGTGGTGTCGAATGTCGAATATCGCGGGGCATCCGTGAAGATCACCGTTCTCGGCGCCGGCAGCGACGATTTCACCGTCATCGCCACTGATGCCGACTATTTCAAGACACCGGTGGCGGTCGGCGATGCCGTGCCGCTGAGCTGGGGCCTCGAGGATGCGGTGCTTCTTGGCCGCGTGGCTGCCTGATCCTTTATCAACATCAAAAAGAGGGAACTGAAATGACGACTGAAAACAAGACTCCCAAGGGAATTTCAAGACGCGGCCTGTTGAAGACCGGTGCCGCGGCAACCGGCGCCGTGATCGGCTCCGGCCTGATCAGCGGCTTCCCGACCATCTGGGCGCAGAACCCGATCACGCTGCGCCAGTTCGGCACCGGCGTCTCCAACATCAACGCGATCGCCGAGAAGTGCAAGGCCGACCTCGGCATCACGCTGGAGATGACGGCGACCGATTCCGACGCCGCCGCCCAGCGCGCCGTGACGCAGCCGGACAGCTACGACATCGCCGATATCGAATACTGGATCCTCAAGAAGGTGTTTCCGGCCGGCGTCATCCAGCCGATGGATATCAAGAAGCTGAAATACTACGACAAGATCGTGCCGCTGTTCAAAACCGGCAAGCTCACGCCCGACAGCGTGATCGCTCAGGGTACGGCACCGCACACTGTCGGTTTCGTCGAAGCGCCGGGCGAAAAGACCTTCGCCAAAGGTGAGACGCAGTGGTTCACCATGGTTCCGACCATCTACAATGCCGATACGCTCGGCATCCGTCCGGATCTTGTCGGTCGCGAAATCACCACCTGGGCCGACATTATGGACCCGGCCTTCAAGGGCAAGACGTCGATCCTCAACATCCCGTCGATCGGCATCATGGATGCCGCGATGATTATGGAAGCCATGGGCAACATCAAATATGCCGACAAGGGCAACATGACCAAGGAAGAGATCGACGCGACGATCGACTTCCTGATCAAGGCCAAGCAGGACGGCCAGTTCCGCGCTTTCTGGAAGTCGTTCGACGAGTCGGTCAACCTGATGGCTTCGGGCGAAGTCGTGATCCAGTCGATGTGGTCGCCGGCCGTCGCTGCCGTCCGCTCGAAGGGCATCGCCTGCAAGTATCAGCCGCTCAAGGAAGGCTACCGTTCGTGGGGCGGCGGTCTCGGTCTTGCCGCGCACCTCAGCGGTGCACAGCTCGACGCTGCCTATGAATATATCAACTGGTACACGTCCGGCTGGGTCGGCGGCTACCTCAACCGGCAGGGCTACTATTCCGCCGCCATGGACACCGCCAAGGAATTCATGTCGGCCGACGAGTGGGGCTACTGGATCGAGGGCAAGCCGGCTCAGGGCGATATCCTCTCGCCGGAAGGCAAGGTCATGGAGAAGGCAGGCGCAGTGCGCGATGGCGGCTCGTTCGTGGAACGCATGGGCAAGGTCGCGTGCTGGAATTCGGTGATGGACGAGGACCGCTACATGGTCAAGCGCTGGAACGAGTTCATCGCTGCCTGATGAATTGACCTTCTCCCCATCGGGGAGAAGGTGGCCCGAAGGGCCGGATGAGGGGGAGCCGCTTGCTCCACAGACTGCCACACCGCCCCCTCATCGCCTCGCTTCGCTCGGCACGTCTCCCCGCCGGAGCGAAGAGGGAGCAAGCCGCAACGTCCTTCTCCCCCAGAGGGGGAGGAGGTGCCCCGACAAGGCGGATGACGGGTTTTCCCTGCATCCACGACCAATATTCGGACGGAGACCCGCCACGTGACAGCATCCATCACCGAAGAAGAAGCACAGATCGAGGCGCCTGACATGTCGGCGCCCCGCGCAAGCATCGGAAAGATCGCGGCCGCTGTTGCCTCCTATCTGCAGGCAGCTCCGCTGGCGCTGATCCTCGGCTTCTTCTTCCTGCTGCCGATCCTGATGATCGCCGTCGTCAGCTTCTGGGATTACGACTTCGCCGGGCTCTATCCGGATTTCCTGACGATGAACTACACCGATACGCTCGGTTCCTGGGTCACCTGGAAAACCTACCTGAACACGCTGAAATACACGGCGCTGGTCTGGGGACTGACGCTGCTGATCGGTTTCTGGGTGGCCTATTTCCTCGCCTTCCACATCCGCACGACGACGATGCAGATGGTGCTGTTCCTCGTCTGCACCGTGCCGTTCCTCACCTCCAACATCATCCGGATGATCTCCTGGATCCCGGTGCTCGGTCGCAACGGCCTCGTCAATTCGACGCTGATCGAGATGGGCCTCATTCCAGCACCGATCGAATGGCTGCTCTATTCCGATTTCGCCGTGGTGCTCGCCATGGTGCATCTCAACACGCTGTTCATGGTGACGCCGATCTTCAACACGCTGATGCGCATCGACAAGTCGCTGATCGAGGCGGCGCGGGACGCGGGAGCGAACGGCCGGCAGATTCTCTGGAACGTCATCCTGCCGCTGGCAAAACCCGGCATCGCGATCGGCTCGATCTTTGTCGTGACGCTGGTCATGGCGGATTTCTCGACGGTGCAGGTGATGTCGGGCGGGCAGAGCGCGTCCGTGGCTCTGATGATGAAGAACCAGATGTCGCTGCTGCAGTATCCGGCCGCCGCCGCCAACGCCGTGGTGCTGCTGATCGTCGTGCTTCTGATGGTCGCCGCCATCCTGCGCGTCGTCGATATCCGCAAGGAGCTTTGAGCCATGTCCCATGAAAAGCGCACGCTGGAATTCTACGTGCTGGCGGTCTTTTTCGCCGGATTCGTGCTTTTCCTCTATGGACCGCTTTCGGCCGTTCTGATCCTGTCCTTCCAGGGGCCGGACGGCGGGCTCACCTTTCCGCTCAACGGTGTTTCGGTGCACTGGTTCTACAACCTTTTCGAACAGCAGGCGGTCGGCGATTTCGGGGCATCCTTCAAGCGGTCCTTCTCGCTCGGGCTGATGGTCATGGTGGTCAACGTGCTCGTTTCTCTGCTCGCCGGTCTGGCCTTCCGCCGCAAGTTCAAGGGCTCGACGGTGCTGTTCTACCTGACGGTCGCAAGCCTTGTCGTGCCGTCGATCATCATCTCGCTCGGCATCGGCGTCGTTTTCCAGCAGCTCGGCCTCAAGCCGGCCTGGTATTCGTCGGCTTTCGGCGCGCACCTCACCTGGACGCTGCCCTTCGGCGTGCTGATCATGTTTGCCGTGTTCAACCGTTTTTCGCCGTCCTACGAGGAAGCCGCCCGCGATCTCGGGGCGACATCCTGGCAGACGTTCCGGCATGTGCTTTTGCCGATGATCGCGCCGAGCCTGATCGGCGTGGGGCTGTTCGGCTTCACGCTCTCCTACGATGAATTCGCCCGCACGCTGATGACAGCCGGCACCTACAATACGCTGCCGCTTGAAATCTACGGCATGACGACCAACGTGACGACGCCGGTGCTCTATGCGCTCGGCACGGTCACGACGCTCTTTTCCTTCACAATCATCCTCCTGGCGCTCGCGATCATCCTGGTGATGCGCCGCAGGCAAGCGAAACTGGTCTGATCCCGCATGCGCATTCTTGTCGTCAACCCGAACACCACCCCCTCCATGACGGAAAAGGCGGCTGAAGCCGCCCGCGCCGTCGCCGGCCCCGGGACCGAAATCATCGCGGCAACCTCGCAGATGGGCCCTGTCTCCATCGAAGGCCACTACGATGGCGCGCTCGCCTTGCCGGGCTTGCTGGCCGAGATAAAAAAAGCCGATGCCACCGGCGTGCAGGCGGCGGTGATTGCCTGCTTCGATGATACCGGACTTGATGCCGCCCGCTCCCTGGCCGGCTTTCCCGTGCTGGGGCTCTGCGAATCCGCGCTGGTGACAGCGGGGTTTCTCGCCCCGCGTTTTACCGTCGTCACGACGCTGGAGCGCTCGCGCGTGCTGCTCGAGAACCTTTCACGCCACTATGGCTTCGGCGGTCGGGCGAAGGTCCGTGCGGCGGACATTCCGGTGCTGGAACTGGAGGATCCGGCGTCCGGTGCGCTCGGCAAGCTGCGTCGCCAGATCGAAATGGCACTTGTCGAAGACGGCGCCGAAGCCATCGTGCTTGGCTGTGCCGGCATGGCCGATCTCGCCTACAGCCTGCAGGAGGAATACCGGGTGCCCGTCATCGACGGGGTTTCGGCGGCGGTCAAGCAGGCTGAGGCGCTGATTGCGCAGCGGCTGACGACGAGCAAGCGCGGGTCCTATGCGACGCCGCTTGCCAAGGTGTATGCGGGGGCGATGGGGGCGTTTGCACCAGGCGCGGTCTGATCTTCCCTTTGAGCGAGAGGTCAGGAAGTGATAGAGCGGGTAAACGTCCCCGTTTGAGGCGCCGCGGCTGCGCCTGAGGCAGCGGAAGGCGACAAGTCCAGAACCTGAACGCGACCGGCGAGCCCATTGGTGAGTGAATTCGATACAGATGTGATCGTCGTCGGGGCCGGCTTTGCCGGCCTTTCGGCCGCGGACGCGCTCGTTGCCGCTGGGCTCGATGTCATCGTCCTCGAAGCGAGGGATCGTGTCGGGGGCCGCGTGGAGTCGGCGGCTTTTTCGGATGGTGTGCGGGTCGACACGGGCGGCCAGTTCATCTGCGACGAGATGCCGGAAATCATGGCCCTGACGCGCCGATTTGGCAAAATGCTTGCCGAGACGCCCATGGAGGGCGCCTTCCTGATACAGCGGGATTCCCAATCCACGGAAACCGGTTTCACTTTTGCGGAATCGAGCCGTATCCGGGCGCGGGCAAACAGGATCGACCCGCACGACCCGGTTATCGCCGGCCTGACGGTGCAGGCGTGGCTTGCCCGGCAGAGCGATCCGCCGGATGTGAAGGCAGGATATCAGGCGATGGTCGAGGGGCTCTGGTGCCGCCCGATCGGCGAAATTCCCCTCTGGTACCTGATCGACAATGATCGGCGCACCACCAGCAATGGCAACGAGCTGCAATATTTCGTCGAAGGGACGATACATGCCGTTGCCGAGGCCCTGGCGGCGACGCTTGGTCCCCGCTTGCAGCTTGACACGGACGTCACGCATATCGCGAGAAGGGATCGATCGGTAACTGTCACCACCGGCAATCGTGGCCTGCTCAAGGCCCGGCAGATCATCGTTGCCGCGCCGCCGGTGATGGCTTCGCGGATCGCGCACGAGCCAGCTCTGCCGCAGCCGCTGGCAGATGCGCTAGGTGCCTGGAAAAGCGGCACTGTCATCAAGATGTTCGTGCGATACGAACGGCCTTTCTGGCGCGATCGTGGGTTGAGCGGCATGGTGATGTGGCGCGATGTCCTTGGTCTTTTCGCCTGCGACGTCAGCAGCGTTCGCGCGGCGGCGCTCGTCGTGTTCGTCGGAGGACCACTGGCTGCGCAATGGAGCGGCAAGGGGGCTTCGTTCATCCAGTCCGAAATCATCCGCCGGCTGGTCGTGGCGCTGGGCCGCGAGGCCGCAGACTATACGGATTTGCGGATGCGCGACTGGGTCGATGATCGCTGGAGCGGCGGCGGCTATAGCGATGTCATCACCGATCTGTCAGCCTACACCGCCGAAACGGTTATCCGGGCCGGTGCACCCCCCGTCCATTTTGCCGCCTCGGAACTGGCCTCGTCCTTCCCGGCCTACATCGAAGGTGCGATTGTTGCCGGTCGCGAGGCGGCATTGCGCGCGATGGCGGCATTGAAATCACAAGTCCAAACGGGAGGCCCCACCGGTCCATTGGGGTCATGATCCGGACCGGTGCGACGATCCGACCTGGAACTGCCTACCGGTCCAGTTCGGGATAGACACGATCAAGGAGGCGGGGGCGCAGTTTCTCGCCGATCAGGCAATCGGTGGAGGGGCCGAGCTGGACCGGAACCACCTGTTCCACCGGTTGCCGGTGGCTCACCTCCATCACCAGTTTTTGCCGGATCGCCACGGCGAAATCCTCCGATCGGCGAACGGGCAGCACGAAGGAACCTGGGCCACCGATGACGCAGTCCGCATAATACCGGTCCAGCGAGCCGGCGCTGCCGGACGGGCGGATGATGATGGCAAGACCATTGATGACGGTGCCGCTCGCGACCGCGGCATCGCGGGCCGGGTCGACCGGCGGGCCGAGATTGTTCGGGCCGTCACCGGACACGTCGATCACCCGACGCGTGGCATCATAGGGGTTGGTGGCGATGAGTTTCGAGGCAAACGCGATCGCGTTGGAAATCGATGTGCCGCGTCGCGTGTAAACCGGCCGGGCGGCGATCCGATCGGCGAACGCTGCGGCGTCCTCGGCGTCATCGATCAACTGCCATTCGACCAGCGACGTTTGGTTGACGCTGCCGGCCCACTCGAAATAGCTCATGGCGATGCGGCCATTGAGGCCGGCGGTTACAGCATTGATGAATTCCGCATGGCGCAGCGCTTCCACATATCCCATGCGCTGCACGCGCGCTTCCTCAATATCCATGGAACCGGACATGTCGACGGCGAGGACGAGCGCGACATCGACCTGGTTATTGCTGGCGGCCGGAGTGACGGCGGCTGAGCCTGTGAGACTGAGAAGCATCGCGAGTGTTGTGAACATCATGTCATCCAATCACTGCTGCCGGTCGCAAGAGCAAAAAGTGTACCACAGGCCGTGCGTTAGGCGATCCTTTCGCACATTGGCGAGTTCAACAATCGGTGATTTGCCCAAGCGGCGGCCTTGTGGTGAAACTTGCGGTTGATTGGAGTCCTGGACGAAATGCTTTTGAAAAACGATACGGACGCGGTCCTTCTCGACCGGTTGCAGCAAGCGGCGTTCGGTTACTTCCTTGAATATGCCAATCCGGACAATGGGCTTATCGCCGACACGTCTCTCCCCGGCGTCCCGTCCAGCATCGCGGCGACGGGTTTTGGCCTTTCCGCTTATCCGGTGGGCGTGGAGAGAGGCTGGATAGACCGGGGTGATGCCGCGGCCAAGACGTTGGTGACGCTGCGTTTCTTCGCCGAAAGCCGGCAGGGCCGCGACAAGAATGCGACGGGATACAAGGGCCTCTACTACCACTTTCTCGACATGCGAACCGGTCAGCGGACATGGCGCAGCGAACTGTCGCTGATCGACAGCGCGCTTCTTATCGCCGGCGTGTTGACGGCGGCCGCCTATTTCAACCAGGAAAACGAGGTCGAGGCAGAGATCCGGTCGTGCGCGGCCATGCTCTATGCGCGCGCCAACTGGGCCTGGGCTCTCGACGGCAAAGGGGCGTTCTGGCTCGGGTGGAAGCCGCGCAGCGGCTTTCTGTCCTATCGCTGGGAATCCTACAGCGAAGCGATCATCCTCTATGTTCTGGCGCTTGCTTCTCCGTCTTACCCGATCGGCAGGGAGAGTTACGATGCCTTCGCCGAAAAATTTGACTGGATGACGGTGGAGGAGAAACCGTTGCTCTATGCCGGGCCATTGTTCATTCACCTGTTTTCGCATGCCTTTATCGATTTCCGTGGCATTCGCGATGCGGCCGTTGCGGCAAAGGACACAGACTATTTTGAGAACACCCGCCGGGCGATTGCCGTGCAGCGCGACTATGCGATCAGCAATCCCGGTGGTTTTGCCGGCTACGGTGCTGATATGTGGGGGCTGACGTCCTGCGACGGACCCTTGAGGCCGCGCCGCCTGAAGGATGGCCGCCATCAACGGTTTTCCGGTTATGCAGCGCGCGGCGCGCCGCTCGGACCGGACGACGGCACGATTGCGCCATGGGCACCGCTCGCCTGTCTGCCGTTTGAGCCGAAGGCCGCAATTTCGGCGACGCGCCACATCGTCTCGGCCTATCCCGGGGTGATCCGCGATGGACGGTTTCTGGGCAGTTTCAATCCAAGCGTTCCCGGCAAGACCGCCGAAGGCTGGCTCAACAGCCGTAGCGTCGGCCTTGACCAGGGTCTGCTGTTGATGATGATTGAAAATCATCGCACCGGTCTCCTCTGGAACCTGATGCGGGAATCGCCGGTCATCCGGCGCGGCTTGAAAAGAGCCGGCTTTTCCGGCGGCTGGCTTTAAGATACTCCGGTGGCCGGCATAGAAACGGGCGGCACTCCTTGGACGAGAACGAGAATACCGGCGATTGGCCGGCCTCCCCCCTGATGAAGGATGGGCAAGCGGCCCTGGCCTGGCTTGCGCAGCGGTTTGCGCAGGTGGGAGCCTCTGTTGACGGCGACGAAACGGATTTTTCGCCGGTGGCCGCCGCGTGTCGCGAGATCGACGAACTTCTGGACTATCAGGTCCGGTTCGGCGCCGGAATGGATGACCGCACAAAAGGCGCTCATCTGATCGCCTTCTACAGTCATCATCTCAGCCTCGCAGCCGGCGGCATTTTCCTGAGAAGTGGTCTCGTCCCCGATCTCGATCCGAGCAGCCTTGCCATTCGCTTTGAACCATATTCCCGCAAAAACGGGGCGGAAGTCTTCCCGTCCGATTTGCGCCGCCTTCATTTTCGCTTCCGCGATTTTCGCGAAGGCCCGGACAATGCGGCCCTGTTCCATGACGGCTTCATCGCCAGCCTTGCGCCGGTCATCGAAGCAGTGAAGGCACGCACCGGTCTGTCATCGGTTGCGCAATGGCGGCTGGCTGCCGACGGCATTGCGGGTGCGTTTCTCGAAATAGGCGCGGCGTCGGCGCAGGAGGAGCAGGCGATGGCCGGGGCACTTGCGATCGTCAACACGCAAGGTTCGCCGCTGAAGTCGGGTGCCCTGCGTTATCAAAAGATCGCCGCAATCGTGGATGGCCTGCCGGTGGAGCGCGTCTTTCGCCTGCGAAGCGGTTGCTGCCTGTATTACCGGACGGATGGCGGAACCTTCTGCGATGTCTGCGTCCTTCTCGACGAGGAGACGCAAGAAAGCCGCCTGCGCGCCCATCTCGAAGGCGCAGGCGGCTGAGATCCGCAAGCCGGCTCGTTATGCCGATTTCACGAAGCGGTCGTTGATATAACCCGAGACGAGGCCGAGCACGATCCACGAGGCGAGCGCGGTTGCCAGCGCGGCCACCGCGAACTCGGCGCCGAGAACGGCCGGCACCGGGCTCGAAATATCCGAAGGCTGCGGCGCGCCATAGATATGCGGCGCGGCCAGCACGGCAAGGCCGGCGATTTTCGCAAGGATTTCGGGGCGCAGCACAAGCAGATACAGGCCAGCTCCGGAGAGCAGGACTGTCGCCACCCACCATAACTGCCGCTCATGCAGGTCGGCGGCCGGGAAGCCGGGCAATTCCGGCGGCAGGCCGATGGCGGGCAGCATGTGGACGGCCAGCCAGCCGCAAGCGCCCCAGAGGACGCCGTTGCGTAGCGTGATGGGATAGCCGATCAGCAAGCTGATGCCGGTCAAGAGCAGGCTGAACCCTGTGCCGGTTACGAGGTTGGCAAGCAGGGTGCCTGAAAACCGGCTCATGCCGAACATGATGCCGCCTTCGTCTTCATGCTCACCCTCATGGGCGTAGGCCGGAGTGATCGGCGAAAACGCCGCAAGTATATCGCCAATCGTTGACTCGAGCGACGAGTGCTGTTGCCCCTCGGTGGCGGCGGGCTGTTCCGTCGCGGGCTCCTTGGCCTCATATTCTTCGGCATGAAGGATGATCGGTACGACCCGCGCAGACTGCGCCACGGTCGTGAAGACACCCGCAATCAGTCCGGCCACCAAGGCGGCCAGAAGCGTTTTGACAATCATTTTGATACCCCCAGGTTCAAGCCGAGCGGATGCTGGTCAACGCTCTCCGGCTTGCTGTGTTTGAAATACCCACGGCAAATGCCGCCCGGTGCCGCAGCACGGGCGCATTTATCGTCAATGCATGGTTTCCACGGAAACCAGCGATCCGTTGTCAGCGTGAAGGTGAAAAGCGCAGGGCTTCCCACACCAGCTGATCAATGGCAGGGGAAGCCGTAGGAGTGGCGAACGTCGTGCGCGGTATCATGCAGCACGGCAGAATTCGCGAGACCCGCGCCGAAAACCAGGAAACTGCCGATCAGAAGGGCGAGGATACCGGCAGTGATGCGGTCGTTGAGGGAGAGCGAAACGCTCGAAACTGTAGTCGTAGCCATGACAACCTCCGTGATGGCGTGTGGGAAACGTCCCACCAATTGGGCACCATGCCCTTCATCAACCGGCAGGTTTCCTGGCTCGCGGCGTCAGGTGCTCGGCACCAGTGAGGCTGTCTCGCCTTCCCAAGGTGCGGGCCAAGACCCGCCGCCGCAGTGGCTTTTGCCGGATCGACCGGCATGACAAACTCTGACCGCTCTACAGTCGCGGGGTCGGCCGTGATTGAAATGCCCAGTGTGGGTCCATCCGTCACGTTCCCATTTACTCCCCGGAAGCGTTCGCTTCCAAGGGAACCAATTGACAGACGATGATTATGACGTCGCTCGGTCGATGTCAATTCGACGATGCGACCTGCGATGCCGCTTTGTCGTCACGGTTGCAGAGTGTTCCGCTTGCACATGTATCTTTGCAGGTTAAGCGAAAATTGCACGGACTACGACTATCTGTTGTCAGATAACACTGAATGGTTGATTGTATTGCGGATTACATTTCGCATTATTGTGTGACAATATTTCTTTAGGGACCTTGCGGCAGAATGCCGCGCACGTCTTATGCAAAGAATCATTCACAGAGAAACCAATGAAGACGGCGAGGTCCGAACAGGAATTCCAGAATATTCTTCGGAGGCTGGAGCTCGCGCTTGACGCCTCCCGGATCGGCGTATGGGAACACGATACGCAGAAGGATGAAGTCGTCTGGGACAGGCAGATGCACCGGCTCTATGGAACCGGCAAGACGAGCAAGCGCGTCAAGGCGGCATTGTGGGCCAACGCGGTCCATCCGGATGACCGGGAGCAGGCCGAGGCGGATTTCAACTTCGCCCTCAAGGGCAAAGGTGCCTACGCGTCCGAGTATCGCATTGTTCTGCCGGACGGTAAAATTCGCCATCTGCGCTCCAGGGCGCATTGCTTCGAGCAGGACGGAAATATCACCTTCATCGGAGTGGAGTGGGACGTGACCGCGGATGTCCTGCTCAATCGGGAGCTGCAGCGGCAAAAGGCGATTGCCGAGAAACGCGCCGTTGCTCTCGAAGCGAGCGCCCGGCGGATCGAATACGCGGCCGAACACGACTACCTGACCGGGCTGCCGAACCGCAGCTTCTTCGATCGTCGTTTGGCGGAACTTGCGGAGGATGCCGCGCTGGAAAAGCTCGCTATCCTTCATATCGGTCTCGACCGGTTCAAGCAGATCAACGACACGGCGGGGCATTCGGTAGGCGATGATGTGCTGAAATCGGCCGCCAGCCGGATTGTCGCCGCATTGCCGAGCAACGCCTTCGTGGCGCGCATCGGCGGCGACGAATTTGCGGCGCTGATCGCCAATTTCAACTCCATCGAGGATTTGAAGACCGTTGCCGAGCGGCTCGCCCAGCAACTGAAGCAATCGATATGGCACAATGACGAAGTGTTGCGCGCAGGTGCATCCATCGGACTGGCTTGCGCCAGCGGCAAGCATGTCGCCAGCCTGCTCACCGAGGCCGATATTGCCTTGCACCGCGCCAAGAAACTGGGTCGGGGCAGGGTGGAGCTTTTCTCGGCACAGCTCAAGGCGCAGCTCAACAACGAGCGTCGCGTCGCCAAGCAATTTGCGCGCGGACTGGAGAAGGGAGAGTTTGTTCCCTTCTACCAGGCGCAGGTCGATGCGCGCACCCGCCGAATCGTCGGCCTGGAGGCCTTGGCGCGGTGGCGCCACCCGAAACGCGGGCTGCTGTTGCCGGGAGAATTCATCTCTGTCGCGGGAGGCCTTGGCATGCTGGACGACCTTGATGCCGCAATTCTCAAGGCGGCGTTGAAGGACCGACGAGCCTGGATGCGTCAGGGCGTGCGCGTTCCGCGGATAGCGGTGAATGTTTCGGCGGCGCGGTTATCCGATCCGCTGTTGATCGGCGAGCTTCAGCAGATGGATGTCGAGCCGGATACACTGTCCTTCGAATTGCTGGAGACGATCTTTCTAGACGAGAGCGAGGAAGGCGTGCTTTCGAATGTTGCTGCGCTCAAGCAGATGGGCATAGACGTCGAGATCGATGACTTCGGTTCCGGACACGCCTCGATCATCGGGCTGACGAAGGTGAGGCCGCGGCGGCTGAAAATCGACCGGCGGCTGGTCTTTCCGATCACCACCTCGCGCGAACAGAAGCGGCTGTTGCGCTCGATCGTCGACATTGCAAAGGCGCTCGACATCGAAGTGGTCGCCGAAGGGGTCGAGACGCAGGAACACGCCAAGCTTTCGACGCGGCTCGGCTGCGATGTTCTGCAGGGTTACGCGATTGCCTATCCGGTCTCCGGTCCCGATATGCTGGCCCAGTTGCTAAAAACGCAGAACGCCGAACTTGCCGTCCAGCCTTGATGGATTTCTGCAGGGTGCGCCTACTGCATAATTCCTTGAAGGAATCGATCCAAGGAGGAAATTGCGCGGCAGTTTCGAGTTGCTAAAGCGGCCGCGCGGCGCTGCAGGAAGCCAGCAGATCCTGCATGACACCGATGATGCGTCTGTGCTGGTGCGCGTGTCGTGTGCGGATGCTCGTTGCGGCATAGACGGCCTGTGGAATGGGCGGCGCATCCTCTATCGGAAAAGCAGTGCCTTGCCTGGCAAGTTCAGACGCGGTGCTGCTCATGACGTAGGCGGCGCCTCCCAGCGTCTTCAGCAGATCGATAACGGCTATGTTCTGTCCCGAAGCCAGCGGCGCCGCTGACAGATGCGGCAATGCCAGCCTGTGCGCCCGGTCGAAGGCGGGCGAATAGACGGCCTGGATATAGGTCTCGGGCTGCAGTTCACCGACTGTCCGCGCCGTGGTGCTGACCAGTCTGTAGACCATTTCGCCGATGCGTTCGTAGTGCAGGTCGGGCAGGTAGTGTGGGGTATAGAGGATGGCGAGATCGAGATCGCCGGCCGCCAGATCGCGGTTCATCTGGTTGGAATAATCCGCTTCCATGTAGATCGAAGTTGCCGGCAGGTCGGCGCGCACCGCGGAAAGCCAGCGGCCGGCAAAGACTTCGGCGAGATCATGCTGGATGCCGAGACGCATGGAGCGCTCATAGGCTCCGGCACTCTCCACCGCCCGGGTCGCCTCGTGCCATTGGTGCTGCAGGGCTTTCGCGTGGTCGAGGAAGCGCAGGCCGGAGGGCGTTGGCGTCGTGCCGCCCTTGTTGCGGGTGAAGAGCTTGCGGTTAAACTGCGCCTCCAGCGCCTTGACGCGGTGTGAGACGGTCGATTGCGTGATGTTCATCCGCTCCGCCGTGCGATTGAAGCTGCGCGTTTCCATCAGGTCGAGGAAGGTTTCGATGAGGTCGATCTGCATTCCGGCATCTTCCTTTTGGCACAGGAATCAATCTAATCGAATTTTTCGATCAATAAAGCGAATTCCGGCTGCTTGATGAAGCGTTGAGTCCTCTCCAAAACTCTTGCCAAACAAGGGAGCAGTTATGTCGAATCTGCCGTCTCACGCGCGTGTCGTGATCATCGGGGGAGGTGCCGTCGGCGCTTCCGCGCTCTACCATCTCGCCAAGGCCGGGTGGACGGACTGCGTGCTTCTGGAAAAGAACGAATTGACGGCAGGCTCGACCTGGCATGCCGCCGGCAATGTGCCGACATTTTCCTCCTCCTGGTCGATCATGAACATGCAGCGCTACTCAGCCTCGCTCTATCGCGAGCTCGGTGTATTGGTCGACTATCCGATGAACTACCATGTGACCGGCTCGCTCCGGCTCGGCCACTCGAAGGAGCGGCTGCAGGAGTTCAAGCGCGTTGTCGGCATGGGACGTTACCAGGGCATGGACCTCGACATCCTGTCGCCCGGCGAGATCAGGTCGAAATACCCCTTTGTCGAGATGCATGACCTTACCGGTGCGCTTTACGATCCCTATGACGGCGATATCGATCCGGCGCAGCTGACACAGGCCCTGGCAAAGGGGGCGCGCGACATGGGCGCGAAGATTTTTCGGTTCTGTCCCGCCACCGGCGCCCGCCGGGAAAACGATGAATGGATCATTTCCACGCCGCAAGGCGAGATCGGCTGCGAATATGTCGTCAATGCCGCCGGCTACTATGCCCGCGAGGTCGGCAAGTGGTTCGGCCGCGACGTGCCGATGATGGTGATGAGCCATCAGTACATGCTGTTCGAGGAAATTCCCGAGCTTGCCGCCTGGTCGAAGGAGGTCGGTCACAAGCTGCCGCTCTTGCGCGACGTCGACAGCTCCTATTACCTGCGCCAGGAAAAGACCGGGATGAACCTCGGGCCTTACGAGAAGAACTGCAAGGCGCATTGGGTGACGCCTGACGATCCGATGCCGGAGGATTTCTCATTCCAGCTTTTCCCCGACGATCTGGAGCGGCTGGAATGGTATCTCAACGACGCCGTCGAGCGCGTGCCGATCCTCGGTACCGCCGGCCTGTCGCGCATGATCAACGGGCCGATCCCCTACGCGCCAGATGGAAACCCGCTGATCGGGCCGATGCCGGGCGTGCCGAACGCGTTTGAGGCCTGCGTCTTCACCTTCGGCATCTGCCAGGCGGGCGGTGCCGGCAAGGTGCTGGCCGAATGGGTGACCGAAGGGCAAACGGAATGGGATATGTGGTCCTGCGACCCGCGCCGCTATACGCGCTTTGCCTCGGACCGGGACTACTGCATCGCCAAGGGCATGGAGGTCTATGGCCACGAATATGCGATGCATTTCCCGAAACATGCCTGGCCTGCCGGTCGCAACAGGAAACTCTCGCCGATCCACGACCGGATCGCGGCGCTTGGTGCGCAGTTCAAGCCCTATAACGGCTGGGAGCGCGCCAACTGGTACGCCAAGCCGGGTGACGATACGTCGGAAGAATCAACGCAGACCTGGGATCGGGCGGGGCCGTGGCAGAAGCGAATCGAGGAGGAATGCCTGGCCGTGCGGGACGCTGCGGGCATTCTCGATCTGCCGGGCTTTTCCCGCTATCGGTTGAAAGGCGAGGGTGCGCGCGACTGGTTGCTGGGTCTCATCACCGGCAAGGTGCCGAGACCCGGTCGCATCGGCCTTGCCTATTTTGCCGACGACAGGGGCCGCATCGTCACGGAAATGTCGGTGATGGCGTTGGAGGACGATTTCTTCTTCCTGATCACGGCGGCGACGGCGCAGTGGCACGATTTTGAGTGGTTGCAGAAGCATCTGCCGAAGGACGCGGCGTTTGCGCTTGACGATGTGACGGAAAACTTCGCGTGCCAGATCCTGTCCGGACCGAAATCACGCGACATCCTGGCCGAAGTCACGGATGCCGATCTCTCCAAGCCATGGCTGACGCACCAGTCCTGCCAGATCGCCGGCCGCTGGCTGCAACTGGTGCGCGTTTCTTTCGCAGGTGAGCTTGGCTGGGAACTTCACACAAAGGTGGACGATACGGCCGCCGTCTTCGACGCGGTCTGGGCTGCCGGCCAGAAGCATGGCTTGACACCTTTCGGCATGGAGGCGCTCGACTCGCTGCGCATCGAGAAGGGTTACCGCGCCTGGAAGGGCGACCTTTCCACCGACTACACCATCCTGCAGGGCGGTCTGGAGCGTTTCGTCGACTGGACAAAGCACGCGTTCAAGGGCAAGGCGGCGCTGGAGCAGGAGAAGCAGCAGGGGGTGAGCAAGCGCTTCGTCACGCTGGTCGTCGAGGCCGACGACTGTGATGCACCCTATATGTCGACGCTCTGGCATGACGGCAAGGTGGTCGGCGAGACGACATCGGGCAACTGGGGCTACCGCGTCGGCAAGTCCGTTGCGCTCGGCATGCTGCGCGCCGATCTGGCGGAACCCGGAACAGAGATCGAGGTCGAAATCTACGGCGACCGTTTCAGGGCAATCGTGCAACCCGACCAGCCGCTGTTCGACCCCAACAATGAAAGACTGCGCGCATGACGAAGGCCATTCCCTCCCAGGCCCGCGTGGTCATCATCGGCGGCGGAGTGTCCGGCTGTTCGGTCGCCTATCATCTGGCCAAGCTCGGCTGGACCGATGTCGTTCTGCTCGAACGCAAGCAATTGACCTCAGGCACGACCTGGCATGCGGCCGGCCTGATCGGCCAGTTGCGCGCCTCGCAGAACATGACGCGGCTCGCCAAATATTCGCGCGACCTCTACGTCAAGCTGGAGGCCGAGACCGGCATTGGTACCGGCATGAAGCAGAACGGCTCGATCACCGTGGCGCTGACAGAGGAGCGTCGCGAAGAGATCTACCGCCAGGCCTCGCTTGCCCGCGCCTTCAATGTCGACGTGCGCGAGATTACGCCCGTTGAAGTCAAGGAGATGTATCCGCACCTCAATGTCTCGGATGTCATCGCTGCCGTGCATCTGCCGCTCGACGGGCAATGCGATCCGGCCAATATCGCCATGGCCTTGGCAAAGGGTGCGCGCCAGAACGGCGCCACGGTGATTGAAGGCGTGAAGGTCACGGCCGTCGAGACGAGGGGTGGCAGGGTATCCGGCGTCACCTGCGTGCAGAACGGCGAGACGTTTACCATCGCGACCGAGAACGTCGTCAATGCCGCCGGCATGTGGGGGCGCGAGCTTGCCAATATGTCGGGCGTGACCGTGCCGCTGCATGCCTGCGAGCATTTCTATATCGTCACCGAGCCGGTCGTGGGGCTGAAGTCGCTACCGGTGCTGCGCGTGCCCGATGAATGCGCCTATTACAAGGAAGATGCCGGCAAGATGCTGCTCGGTGCCTTCGAACCGGTGGCCAAGCCCTGGGGCATGGACGGGATCCGTGAGGATTTCTGCTTCGACCAGCTGCCTGAGGATTTCGACCACTTCGCGCCGATCCTCGAAAAGGCGGTCAACCGCATGCCGATGCTGGAAACAGCCGGGATACACACCTTCTTCAACGGCCCGGAGAGCTTTACCCCGGATGATCGCTACTATCTCGGCGAAGCACCCGAACTAAAGGGCTACTGGGTCGCCGCCGGCTACAATTCGATCGGCATCGTCTCCTCCGGCGGCGCCGGCATGGCGCTGGCGCAGTGGATGAACGACGGCGAGCCGCCCTTCGACCTCTGGGAGGTCGATATCCGCCGGGCGCAGCCTTTTCAGAAGAACCGCACTTACCTCAGGGAGCGGGTAACGGAGACGCTCGGCCTGCTCTATGCTGACCACTTCCCCTATCGCCAGATGGCGACGGCGCGCGGTCTGCGCCGCTCGCCGATCCACGAACACCTGAAGGCCCGTGGCGCGGTGTTCGGCGAAGTGGCGGGCTGGGAGCGAGCCAACTGGTTTGCGAGGCCCGGACAGGATCGTGAATACAAATACAGCTGGAAGAAACAGAACTGGTTCGAAAACCAGCGCGACGAACATCTGGCGGTTCGCACCGGCGTCGGCCTGTTCGACATGACGTCCTTCGGCAAGATCCGAGTCGAGGGCCGTGATGCGCTTTCCTTCCTGCAGCGGCTTTGCGCCAATCAGATGGACGCCGCGGCAGGCCGCATCGTCTACACCCAGATGCTCAACGCCCGCGGCGGCATCGAGAGCGACCTGACGGTCACGCGTCTTTCCGAAACGGCGTTTTTGCTCGTCGTTCCCGGCGCGACGCTGCAACGTGATCTTGCCTGGTTGCGCAAGCATATCGCCGACGAGTTCGTGGTCGTCACAGACGTTACCGCCTCGGAATCGGTGCTCTGCATCATGGGCCCAAAGGCACGCGAGCTGATGGGAAAGGTCAGCCCCAACGATTTCTCCAATGCCGCTCATCCCTTCGGCACCGCGCGGGAGATCGAAATCGGCATGGGCCTCGCCCGCGCCCACCGCGTCACCTATGTCGGCGAACTTGGCTGGGAGCTCTATGTCTCCACCGACCAGGCGGCGCATGTGTTCGAGGCGCTGGAGGAGGCGGGCAGGGACGTCGGGCTGAAACTCTGCGGTCTTCATACGCTCGACAGCTGTCGTATCGAAAAGGCCTTCCGCCATTTCGGCCATGACATCACCGATGAGGATCATGTTCTGGAGGCCGGGCTGGGTTTTGCCGTGCGCACGCAGAAAGGCGAATTCATCGGCCGGGATGCGGTGTTGAGGAAACAGGACAAGGGACTGTCGCGCCGCCTTGTACAGTTCCGGCTGACCGATCCGGAGCCGCTTTTGTTCCACAACGAAGCGGTGGTGCGCGACGGCAGGATCGTCGGCACGGTGACCTCCGGCAATTATGGCCATCATCTCGGCGGTGCGATCGGGCTCGGCTACGTGCCCTGCGAAGGCGAGAGCGAGGCGGATGTGCTGGGTTCGGCCTACGAGATCGAGATTGCCGGGACGCGGGTAAGGGCGCAGGCGTCGCTTGCGCCAATGTATGATCCGAAGGCGGAGCGGGTGAGGGCTTAGTTGCGACCTTCGTGAAGAGGGTTGGAAAGAGCCGGTTTCGCTCAGAAAGGGTTGGCTTCACGACGTGCTCTCTCTTTCCGTCACGGTCGGGCTCGACCCGACCATCCACGACCCGAGGCCCGGATCCTCGGCTCAAGGCCGAGGATGACGGCGAGGAGGGATGGGCTGTGGCCACTAGTCTCCGTCGTACCCTCTCCCCGCGGGCGGGGAGAGGGCTAGGGTGAGAGCAACCCCGCCGCAAACGAAATGCGCGCGCCGGAACGCGGATTTTCCGGTGAACTCTTGGAGACGTCACAATGCTCGCGCCAGAACTTTCGCAGGACAGCACCAAAGGCGACTGCATCGATCAGCTGATCGCCGCCCACAAGCCGGGCCACGGTCTTGCCAGGCCGTTCTACACGGATCCGGACATCTACGAGCGGGATCTGGAGCGCGTGTTCCGCCGCCACTGGCATTGCGTCGCGCATGAGAGCGTTATCCCGAAACCCAATGATTTCGAAGTCTTCAAGATGGCCTCCGAGCAGGTGATCGTGACGCGCCATGCGGACGGGACCATCCACGCAATCCTCAACGTCTGCCGCCACCGCGGCGCCGAAGTTTGCACCAGGGACAAGGGCAATGCCCGTGTCTTCGTCTGTCCCTACCATGCCTGGAGCTACGGCAACGACGGGAGCCTGAAGGCGGCGCGGCTGATGCCGAAGGATTTCAAGCGCGAGGATCATGGGCTGAAGGCGCTGCATGTCCGGGTGGTCGAAGGCCTGATCTTCATTTCCTTTGCCGAAAACCCGCTCGACTTCTCCGAGGTCGAAAATCTCCTCCATGCCACCTGCGGCCAATATGGCTGGGGGCAGGCCAAGGTGGCGCATCGGCGGAGCTATCCGGTCGATGCCAACTGGAAGCTGGCGGTGGAAAACTATGTCGAATGTTACCATTGCGGTCCGGCGCACCCGGAATATTCGCAGACCCATGCGCTCGAGCAGCCGCTGCACATGATCGAGGCGCTGAACGCCGCGATGGAAGAACGTACCTGCGCGCTCGGCATAGAGGTCGGTTGCGGCGATCACTGGCAGACCTCGGCGAACGGCAAGGAAACCATCCATGCGTTTCGCTATGCGCTTTACGACGGCGTCAAGACCGGCAGCCAGGACGGCTCGCCGCTCAGTACGCTGATGGGCCGCTTTACCGATTTCGACGGCGGCGTGACCTCCATCCATCTCGGCGGCACGTCCTTCCTGGTCTGCTACCCCGATCACGGGATGATCTACCGATTCATTCCGAAGGGGCCGGAAACCTGCGAGATGGAGCTGATCTGGCTCGTCAACGGCGAGGCCGAGGAGGGCAGGGACTATGATCTCGCCAGGCTCACCTGGCTCTGGACGGTGACGACCGACGAGGACAAGGCGATCATCGAACACACGTCGCGCGGCGTCCGTTCGCATTATTTCGTGCCCGGCCCGATCGCGCCGATGGAGCAGAACGAGTTGCGCTATATCAACTGGTATCTCGATGAGATCAGCCGGGCGAGTTGACACCGTTCACGGGATGCGGCCACGCACCTCGGTGACCCGGTAGGACCATTTGGGCGCCGTCGGCTCCACCCCGTAGCGATTGGGGAAGGTGAAGTAGGTTTCGAAGCTCTGGTTCTGGCCCGCCGGAATGCGCGCGAGAATGAGGGCAGTGTCCTCACCGAGCGTCCTGCACTGGTTTTGCGGGCAATCCTCCAGCGTCACCGACAGCCTGAAATAATCGAGATTGAAGTCGCTCTTGTTTGCCACCGTGCCTGTGGCACGATAGCTCGTGTCCGGGCGGTTGCGTGTGAACGTCAGCCCGTCAACGGAGATGTCGTCCGGCGTCAGCGCTGGCTGGGTCTGCTGCTTTGTCTGATCGGGCTCACTGTCTGGAGAGTTTCGGCCTTCATTGATCCAGATAACGAAAGCGATGATCAGCCCGCCTGCGACGGTCAGGCTCAATACCGGCTCAGCAAATCGCTGGAAGCGCGACGAACGCGCCGCGAAATAGACAATCAAAAGGCCTGCAAGCGCAGGAAATATCCAAATCATCAAAGTCCTCCCGCTCTTTATATAAGCGGCGCTTGGACGCGAGGGAAGCGGGGTGCGGGGCAGGGCTGCGATTGTCGCGCAAAGTGGAACAAAGCGGTCACTAGCCCGTTTCCAGCAGGTCGCCCCCGACGTGATTCAATCATCAAAAGGAGAAAACCAATGGCAGAAAGAGCCCTGGAAGACCTGTTCTACGGCCTGCTCAAGGATGTCTACTACGCCGAACGCAAGATTCTGAAGGCCCTGCCGAAAATGGCCAGGGGCGCCCAGAACCCCAAGCTGAAGGCGGCATTCGAAAAGCATCGCGACGAAACCGAAGGTCAGCTGGAACGCCTGCAGCAGGTTTTCGAAATCCTCGGCAAGCGCGCCGTCGGCAAGACCTGCCCGGCGATCGACGGCCTGATCGAGGAAGGCGAGGAAATCCTCGACGAATTCAAGAACTCGCCCGCGCTCGATGCCGGCCTTTTGGCTGCCGCGCAAGCCGTCGAGCACTATGAAATGGCCCGCTATGGCGCGCTGAAGACCTGGGCAATGATGCTCGGTCTCAACGACGCGGTCAAACTGCTCGATGAAACGCTGCAGCAGGAAGGCAAGACCGATCACGACCTGACGAAGCTTGCCGAAGCATCGGTCAATGCGACGGCTCTCAAGAAAGCCGCGTAGCACACCATCGTCAAAATGGCCGGATTTACACCCGGCCATTTTGCTAAGCAGGTTTCGGAAAAGTGTCCCGTAGTCTTCAATCAAAACCTGAGACGCAACCAGAAAAACCAAGCATCCAAGATTGGGCAAAGGTTATTCTGTGACTTTGGATGGACCGGCTTGACTTCGTGGCGGCGCCTTTATTCCGACCACAACGTCGACGATCTCAATATAAGCCGCCTTTTCTCCCAGCTTGAAGTCCATCGAAGCGTCGTAGATTTCCTCCAGAGTGTCCGCTTCCATCATCGTTATTTGGTCATATCGGGAATCCATGCCCGAACAGAGTACGTGCGTTAATTTTGAGGAATGCTTGGTCAAGGATTTTACATGAGCGAGCGTCATCTTTTTTATTCCGTCTTTTCCAAGCGCGAAATAGCCCGGAGTCAATTTCATGAAAAGCATGCCGATATATTTGTTCTTCTCAGCAATTGGATGCATCTTGTCTTCTCCGTCTGTGTGAAATAACCGCTCGACTATACGACGAGCCGTCAAATTTCACCATTGGTTGCATGTCAAAAAAATACAACCAATATATGAACGATGATGAAATCCCCGCGAGACGGGCGACCGGGAGAATCTCGCCTGCCTGCAGGAACGCACAGTCGGCATAGGCCAATGGCCAATGAGCCTTACACTCCGTGCAGAGTGGGACAGCTTTCCAAAACCTGCTTAGTTCAGGCTGATCCAATAGGATCCTCTGAAGGGCACGGCGGCAAAGCGCTCGTTGATTTCCTTCAGGCTCTCGTCGGGATCGACGTCGGCAAAGAGTTCGGGCCGCAGCCATCGGGCAAAGGCCTCGCCGGCGAGGATATTCAGCGGCACCGCATTGAAGAAGTTCCACAATCCATGCACGCGGCCTTTCTGGACGGCGGAAAGATTGGCTAGCACGGGACTTTTTACGGCCGCGCCAAGCGTCCTGCGGGCCTCCGCAGCGGCGACGCCGGGGCCTACGGAAAAGGCGCTGTAGGTGCCGCCCGGTGACGCCGTGGCGATATAGACTTGAGGGTCCGCGGCAATCAGGTATTCGCTGCTGACCATGCCGCCCTGGCGCGGCAGGTTGGTGTCGGCGATATTGCTGCTGCCGGTGATGCCGATGAACTCGCCGAGCCCGCCCGTTCCGTAAGCATAGTAGCAGCGATCCGGATTGGGGAACGCATCCATCAAAACGGTCGGGCCGGGTTCGGGATGCGCCGCGACCCGATCGGTGATGCGTTTCAGATGTTCCTCGTAAAAATCGGCGAAGGCGTTTGCCTGTTCCTCGCGTTCGAGGATCTTGCCGAGCAGGCGCATGTTGCCGGGCGTATTCTCCATCGGGTCGCTGTTGAAGTCGACGATGAAGACCGGCACGCCGGTCGTTTCCAGATAGTCGATCGCCCTTTTTCCAAGTTCGCTGTCCGCCTGCCAGTTCGCCATGATGGCGAGGTCCGCCTTCAGCGACAGGATGGTCTCGAAGGACAGGGCGCCGCCGGTGCCGTCGTCGATGATCGGTACATCGCCAAGTGCCGGAAACTTCGCGACGAAATCCTTGTAGATCTCGGGATTGTCGCCTTTCATGTCGCCGGACCAGCCGGCGAGCAGGCTGACCGGGTCCGGGTGGATCAGCGACAGCGCGACCAGGTTGAAGCCGCTGCCGAGCAGGATCGCCTTCGGCTTTGCCTTGATCGTCACCTGGCGGCCGAGGGCGTCGGTAAGCGTCATCGGCCAGCGCTCCTGTGCCTTCGCCACGGAGGCGAAGGCGAGGAACAGGCCAAGGGTCAGGAGGAAAAGGCGCATCACGATCATTGCTTTCTTTGAGCGGGCAGGGCGCAGAGTTCGCCGCAGCTTGGAATCCCGGGCAGCAGATAGCGCAGGCAGCAGACCTTGCGGCGGCAGACGGCTTGCTCGCCTTCGATCTCGTGGCGAAGGCAACCCAGGAAGGGATTGAGAGAACCGTCCGGCAGCCGCGGCTCCGTGAATAAGGGTCGGGCGGCCCAGGGCTCGCCATCGGCCGGGCGCTGACGCTCCGTCGCGTTGAAGGCGTAGTCGATATAGACGGCGGCATTGTTCCAGGCGAGTTTCGGGGCAATGCCGCCCTGTGCCTTCAGTTGCGAGATGATTTCGGGAATATGCTGGCTGACCAGAGGAACCACGAAAGAGAGGAGATCGTCGTTCCCGTCGCTCCAGTCCCCTTCGCCGGCAAGTCCCAGTGCGCGCGGCAGCCCGTCTTCCGCAAGGGCAATCGTCATGTCGTGCACGGCGATCGGCAGGGCACAACCGGCCCGACGTGCGACGATGTAGGGGATCGTCAGGATCGAGAAATAGTAGAGGGACCACATGGAGGCAACCGCGCGCCGATCCGTGCCGGCATGGGCGGCGGCATAGGTATCGAGGGCAGCGCAAAAGCCGCCGGAACCGAAGAAGTCCACCAGCGGGACGGCACCTTCGAGTTCGGCGGAGAGCATCATCTTCTCGCCGCACCAGGCGTGTTCGCCGACAAAGAGCACCTTGAGACCGGGTGGCCTCAAAGCGGTCCCTGCATCAATGTTCGCGGCCATGGCCAAGGCCTTACCAGCTGTATTTCAGCGAGCCGATGACGGCGCGGCCCTGCTCTCGGTAGCAGAAGCCCGCCGAGCACACCGCTTCGCGCCGGTCGAAGAGGTTGGTGGCATTCACCTGCAGACGCAGGCCCTCATACTTCTTGTCGATTGCCGCGAAGTCATAGTGGGCGGCGGCATCAAACAGCACCCGCGACGAATTGCGGGTCGTATTCTGGTCGTTGCCATAGCTCGATCCAAGGAACCTGGCCCCGGCGCCAAACCCGAGGCCCGAGCCCGGACCGTCTTCGGGAAGCGTATAGTCAGCCCAGATCGAAGCCATGTGACGCGGCACGGAGGAGACGTAATTGCCGACCGTGTCGGCCGCGCCCTCGGTGATCTTGATGTCGGTGTAGGTATAGGACGCGACCAGCGACAGGCCGTTGTCGAGGCTGGTGTTGGCCTCGATCTCGAAGCCGCGCGAGCGCACCTTGCCGCGCTGCACCTGAACGTTCTCGGGGCCGCTTCCCAGATCGATAACCTCGTAATAGAGGCTGTTCTTCTGGTCGATGTTGAACAGCGCGGCGGTGATCATCGTATTGCTGTCCGGCAACAGATACTTGACGCCGATTTCCTCCTGCTCGCTCTTCGTCGGCTTGAAGGGGGAGCCGGTCTCCCGGTTGATACCGGCGTTCGGCGAAAAGGCGGTGGAATAGCTGATATAGGGTGCGAGGCCGAAATCGGTTTCGTAGGTCAGGCCGACGCGCCCGGAAAACGCCTTGTCCTTCTGGGACACCGAGTCCACCGCATCGGTGGTGAGATCCGTCGTGTCGGTATCGGTCGAGACCCAGTCGTAGCGCGCGCCTGCCGTCAGGGTCCAGGCGTCGTAGCGGATCTGATCCTGCAGATAGGTGCCGAGCTGCCACTGGTCCTGAACGACACGGCTGGTGAAGTCTATGGGATCGGTAGGGCGGCCTTCGGTCGGATTATTGGTATCCAGCGGCGGTGTGAAACCGGTGCCGGAAAGCGAGCGGAAGCGCAGTTTGCTGTAGTCGATGCCCGCAAGCAGCGTATGGTCGAGCGCGCCGGTGTCGAACCGGGCTTCCAGCTGATTGTCGACCACGAAGGCCGTCAGGCGCTCGTCGAATGTGCCGGCACTGCTGTCGAGGAGCGTCGGGTCGACGACGTTCGGCGCATAGGCGAAGGCCCAGTCGGCATCGGTATTCAGCGTGGAGACCCGCATGTTCTGGCGGAAGGTAAATGTCTCGTTGAGCCGGTGCTCGAATTCGTAGCCGATGCGGGCCTGCTTCTGTACGGAATCGTTGAAATCCGGGTTGCCGGCGAAGATGTCGGTTACTTCGCCAGTCAGAGGGTCGTTGTAGTAGGCCGCCGTGCCGCCCGTCCTGGTGCGGGAGTATTCGCCGAGGATGGTCAGCCTTGTGTCTTCGTCCGGCTTCCAGGTGAAGGCGGGGGCGATATAGGCGCGGTCGTCCGGCACGCTCACCTGCTCGGTGTCGGCGTCACGCAGCAGCCCGGTCATGCGGTAGTAGACCGGGTCGGTGTCGTTGACCGGGCCGGAGAAATCGAACTGTCCCTGATAGCGGTTGTCGGTGCCGTATTGCAGCTGCAATTCGTGCAGAGGCTCCTCCGCCGGGCGCTTGGTGATCAGGTTGAAGAGGCCGCCGGCGCCGGATGCGCCATAGAGGGCAGACGAGGGACCGCGCAGGATCGAGACGCCTTCAAGGCCGTAAGGCTCCGTCTTGAACAGCGACGAACTGGCGCCTGGCTGGCGCAGGTTGTCGCGGAAGACGCCGGTATAGGTGACGTCGAAGCCGCGCACCGTAAAGGAATCGAAGCGCGGATCGAACCCGTAGGCACCGACGCGCGACCCCGGCGTATAGGCGAGCGTATCGAGAAGGGTCTGCGGATTGCGGTCCTTCAGTTGCTGCTCGGTCACGGACGAGATCGATTGCGGCGTCTGCAGGAAGGGAGTGTCGATCTTGGCGCCTGTCGCGCTGCTGGTGCCGACATAGCCATCGGCAGTGATGACGCCGCCGCTGCCGCCAGTAACGGTCAGTGTCTCCAGCACCGTTGCGCCTTCGCTCGTCGTGGACTGCGCCGCATCCTGGGCAAAGGCCGTCAGCGACAAGGCTAGAAGCGAAGTGCCCGCAAGGGCGGAGAGGACGGTGGACCGGGTGGCGCGGCGAGGATCGGGCATGTCATGCACTTTCTGGACAGAGCAGTCTTAAAGATGACTGCTTCTATCAAGATTCTTTTCGCCGAAAAGCAAAATGCATGACTTGAAAACTCATGTTTTAGCCCGTGTGGGATTTGCGCAACATTCAGTAAAGCCTGCAGGTTATAGCACTTGTCGGCATACAACTTAAAAGACCGCGTTTTTGAGAAGCGCGGTCTTTGAAAGTGGTGTCGGCCGGCCAGTCGGCAGAGCCGTTTTATCCGTGATTGATCATCACGTGGCGGACGGCCGTATAATCCTCAAGCGCGTAGACCGACATGTCCTTGCCGTAGCCGGATTGCTTGATGCCGCCATGCGGCATCTCGTTGGTCAGCATGAAGTGGGTGTTGATCCAGGTGCAGCCATATTGCAGGCGAGACGCCGCCTTCATCGCCTTGGTGATATCCTTGGTCCAGACCGAGGAAGCAAGACCGTAGTCGCTGTCGTTCGCCCAGGTGACGGCCTGGTCGTTGTCGGCGAAGCGGGTGACGGAGACGACGGGGCCGAAGACTTCGCGCCGGACGATCTCGTCTTCCTGCGTTGCTCCTGCGACAACCGTCGGCTGGAAGAAGAAGCCGTCCTTGCTGCCGAGGTTTCCACCCGTGGTGATCTCGATGTGCTTCTGTTCGCTCGCGCGCTCGACGAAGCTCGCCACCCGATCGCGCTGACGCTTGGAAATCAACGGGCCGATCTCGTTTTCGGTGTCGTCGGCGAGATTGTATCTGATCGTTGAAACGGCCGACGTGAGATCAGCGACCAGTTTCTCGTAGATCCCGTCCTGGGCGTAGATGCGGCAGGCGGCGGTGCAGTCCTGGCCGGCATTGTAATAGCCGAAGGTGCGGATGCCGCTCACGACTGCTTCGAGGTCGGCGTCGTCGTAGACGATCACCGGGGCCTTGCCTCCGAGTTCGAGATGTGTGCGCTTGACCGTCTTGGCAGCCGCCTGCAATACCTTCTTGCCCGTGGCGATATCGCCGGTGATCGAGACCATGCCGATCTTCGGATGGTTGATCAGCGTGTTACCCACCGTTTCGCCGCGGCCGAGGATGACGTTGACGACACCTTCCGGCAGAATGTCGGCAAGCAGGCGGGCCATTTTCAGCGCCGTCAGCGGTGTCTGTTCCGACGGCTTGAAGACGACGGTGTTGCCGCCGGCAATCGCAGGCGCAAGCTTCCAGGCCATCATCATCAGCGGATAGTTCCACGGTGCGATCGATCCGACGATGCCGATCGGATCGCGGCGGATCATCGAGGTGAACCCCGGCAGATATTCGCCCGCAACAGGCGCATGCATCGAACGCACAGCACCTGCGAAGAACCGCCAGCAATCGATGATCGCCGGCAGCTCGTCATTGCGCACGGCATTGATCGGCTTGCCGCAGTTCAGCGCTTCAAGGGCTGCAAAGGCGTCGGCGTCCTTCTCGATGGCATCGGCGATCTTCAGCAGGTAGCCGGAGCGCTCGCCGGGTGTCGTCATCGACCACGTGGCAAAGGCCTTCTCCGCCGCATCGACGGCCCGCTCGATCTGCGATTGAGACGCTTCCGGCAGGTCTGCGATTTTCGCACCTGTCCGCGGATTGAGGATCAGTTCCTCCGCTTCGGTTCCGGCCTCGAATGTCGATCCGATCAAAAGTTGCGTATCCATGTTCGTTCTCCGTTATTTTTGACGGAGCGAATAGCGAATAGCGAATAGCGAATAGGGTAACCCAGCTGCCTAACTACTTAAAAACCCTATTCGCTATTCGCTACTCCCTATTCGCTCATGTTCATTTTCCAGCGCCGGCGATCTGGTCGCCGTCGCGCGTAAGATAGTAGGCCGCCAGGATCGGCAGGAACGTCACCAGCATCACCACCATGGCGACCACATTGGTGACCGGCCGCTGGCGCGGGCGGATCAGTTCCTCAAGCATCCAGATCGGCAGCGTCGACTGCTGGCCGCCGGTAAACGTGGTGACGATGACCTCGTCGAAGGACAGCGCGAAGGCGAGCATGCCGCCGGCGAGAAGCGCCGTGCCGATATTCGGCAGGATGACATGGCGAAAGGTCTGGAAGCCGTCAGCACCGAGATCCATCGACGCTTCGATCAGCGAACCGGAGACGCGGCGGAAGCGGGCAACCGCGTTGTTGTAGACGACGACGATGCAGAAGGTCGCGTGGCCGAGCACGATGGTCCAGAAGGAGAACGGGATATCGGCCATCGAGAAGGCCGAGCGCAGGGCAATGCCGGTGATGATGCCGGGAAGGGCGATCGGCAGGATGACGAGCAGCGAGATGGTTTCCCGACCGAAGAAGCGCGTCTGGCTGACGGCGGCAGCGCAGAGTGTCCCGAGCACCAGCGCGATGGCCGTGGCGATCGTCGCGACCTTGATCGACAGGGTGAGCGCTGCCCAGACGTCCGGCCGATCCCAGGTCACGGCGAACCATTGCAGGGTGAGGCCCGGCGGCGGGAACTGGTAGCTCTTTTCCTCTGTCGTGAAGGCGTAGAGGAAGATCAGGAGGATCGGGATATGCAGGAAGGCGAGGCCGCCGATGGCGGCAACTTTCAACCCCAGCGGGGCGGAGGTGGAGCGGTCAGAGCGCATCGAAGGCTCCCATGCGTTTGGCCATCCAGAGATAAAGGCCCATGATGACGATCGGCACGACAGTGAAGGCGGCGGCGAGGGGGATGTTGCCGGCCGTGCCCTGCTGCGCATAGACGGCCTGGCCGATGAACAGGCGCGACGAACCGACGATCTGCGGGATGATGTAGTCGCCAAGTGTCAGCGAGAAGGTGAAGATCGAGCCGGCAACAATGCCGGGCAGCGCCAGCGGAAACAGCACATGCCGGAAAGTCTGTTGCGGCGTTCCGCCGAGATCGGAGGAGGCCTCGATCAAGTTGGCCGGTATGCGTTCAAGCGCTGCCTGGATCGGCAGGATCATGAAGGGCATCCAGACATAGACGAAGACGAGGAAGGTGCCGGTGTAGCTGACCGAGAGCGAATTGCCGCCGATGACGGGCAGCGAAAGCCAGCCGTCGAGCAGCCAGAGCAGGTTGAGCTTGGTGAAAGCCCAGGTGAGAATGCCTTCCTTGGCGAGGATCAGCTTCCAGGCATAGATCTTGACGAGGTAGCTCGACCACAGCGGCAGCATGACGCCTAGATAGAAGACCGCCTTCCATTTTCCTCTGGCGTAACGTGCAGCGTAATAGGCGATCGGGAAGGCGATCACCGCCGAAAACAGCGTGACCGTGGCAGCCATCAGGACCGTGCGGACGATGATGTCGAAATTGGCATCCGAGAGCAGCTGCCTGTAGGTCGCAAGCGTGAACTCGTAATTGATCAGCCCGGAGAAATCGTCGATCGAGAAGAAGCTCTGCAAGAGAAGCGCAAACAGCGAGCCGAGATAGATGATGCCGAGCCAGAGGACGGGCGGGCCGAGCAGCACGGCGAGCAGCACCTGCGGGTGCTTCCAGAGGAAGTCCGAAATTCGCCCGGAAAGGCGCGGTCTGTTCGGCAGGATGGTTTGGGTGGCGGCGAGGGTCATGCAGCCTCCATCACATGAAGGTCGTTGCGCGAGAAGGCGAGCTGCACCTCAGCGCCGATGTCGGGCAGGGGCATGGCGGCGGGGCTGGCAACGACGATCTTTTCTCCGTCGCAGTCGACGCTGACGCGGTTGACCGCGCCGAGGAAGCTGCGGGCGGTGACAGTACCGGGCAGGGTGAGCTGCTCGGCCCAGGACGTGCCGATGGCAATCGCTTCCGGACGCAGGCTTGCGGCTGCGGCGGGAACCCCGAGCCTGGCGCAGATGGCGCTGGACAGGATGTTGGACGAACCGACGAAATCCGCGACAAAGCGGGTCTGGGGCCGCTGGTAGATATCCTCCGGCGTGCCGAGCTGCTGGATTTTGCCGTCGTTGAACACGGCGATCCGGTCTGCCATTGACAAGGCCTCGCCCTGGTCGTGGGTGACAAAGACGAAGGTGATGCCGAGCGATTTCTGCAGGCTCTTCAGTTCCTCCTGCATCTGCTCGCGCAGCTTGAGGTCAAGCGCGCCGAGCGGCTCGTCGAGCAACAGCACCTTCGGCTTGTTGACGAGGGCGCGGGCGAGCGCGACGCGCTGGCGCTGGCCGCCGGACAGCTGGCCCGGCCGCCGCTGGCCGTAGCCCGGCAGCTTGACCATGGCAAGTGCGTCTTCCGCCGCCCGGTGCCGCTCTTGCCTGCCGATGCCCTTGACCATCAGGCCATAGGCGACGTTATCGAGAATGGAGAGATGCGGAAAGAGCGCATAGTCCTGGAACACCGTGTTGACGCTGCGGCGATAGGGCGGAACGCCTTCGGCCGTTTCTCCGAAAATCTCGATATGGCCGCCGGTCGGCTGCTCGAAGCCGGCCATCAGCCTGAGGCAGGTGGTCTTGCCCGAACCCGACGGGCCGAGCATCGCGAAGAACTCGCCCGCCGCGATTTCAAGATCGACCGCATCGACCGCTTTGACAGTGCCGAAATGGCGGGAAACGTTTTCGAACAGGACGGCGGCGGTCATGGGGGACTCCGGGATGTTTGCGAGGTGCCCCTCATCCGGCCTGTCGGCCACCTTCTCCCCGCAAGCGGGGCGAAGGGGCAAACGGCAATCTCCGTCATCCCCTCTCCCCGTTCACGGGGAGAGGGTTAAGGTGAGGGGCATTCAGTATTATACTCTTTTACCGGCCGCCAATGACGCCGATGTAGTCCGACACCCAGCGGTGATAGGGCACGCACTCGCCCTGGCTTTCGCATTTGGAAACGGGCGTCTTCCAGAACTTGATCTTCTCGAAGTCGTTGTAGCCGTTGGCCGCACAGCCTTCGTCGGTCAGCAGTTCATTGCCCTTGCAGGCGGCCGGAACCGAGGGAACTGTGCCGAACCAGGCCGAAACGTCGCCCTGCACCTTGGGTGACAGCGAGTGTTCCATCCACATATAGGCGCAGTTCGGGTGGGCGCTCTCTGCATGCAGCATGGTAGTATCCGCCCATCCGGTGGTGCCCTCCTCCGGGAAGACCGAGGCGATCGGCTGCTTTTCGGCTTTCAGCAGGTTGACCTGGAACGGCCAGGAACCGGAGGCAACGACGCCCTCGTTCTTGAAATCGTCGATCTGGATCATCGCGTCATGCCAGTAGCGGTTTGCCAGCGTGCGCTGGACGCGCAGCAGGTCGAGTGCGGCCTTGTACTGGTCTTCATTCAGTTCGTACGGGTCCTTGATGCCGAGTTCCTTCTTGTGGAACATCAGGTAGTTGGCGGCGTCCGCCACATGGATCGGACCGTCATAGGCCTGAATGCGGCCCTTGTTGGACTTGCCGTCCGGCAATGTCATCTCTTCGAACACCACGTTCCAGCTCTTCGGCGCCTGGCCCTTGAAAGCCTCGGTGTTGTACATCAACACGTTCGGCCCCCAGACATAGGGCGTGCCATAGTGGGTGCCGTTCACCGTGTGCCAAGGGGCGTTCTGCAGGCGCTCGTCAATAGTCGACCAGCTCGGGATGAGGGCGGTGTTGATCGGCTGGACACGCTTGCCCGCAACCAACCGCAGCGACGCGTCGCCCGACGCCGTGACGAGGTCGAAGCCGCCTTCGTTCATCAGCGCAACCATTTCATCGGAAGTGGCGGCCGTCTTGACGCTGACCTTGCAACCGGTCTTCTCTTCGAAGCCCGTGACCCAGTCATAGGCCTTGTCGGTCTCGCCGCGCTCGATATAGCCGGCCCAGGCGACGATCGACAGTTCGCCTTCTCCCTTGCCGAGTTCCTTCAGCGGCTCCTGCGCAAAGGAATGGGTGGCGAAGGCGAGCGAAAGGGTGAGCGCGGTGCAGGATCTCAGAATCTGCTTCATCTTTAATCTCCCGGTTTGGTCCGTGTTTTTCACGGTTCTGTTCCCAGAAGAAAAGGTGCCTCTATTTTGCCGCTTTCGCAAATTCATTAATCAGAATGTTTCTATCGGTTTTCCCGATATCGATCGACTTTAGCGAGACCTGCCGCTGCGCAAGGCCTCTGCAACCCCGATGAAGTCCTTGGCCGACTGCGGCAACCCGGATCCCTTGCGCCAGACCATGCCGACCTGAACCACGGGGAGCGCGCCAGAGACGTCCCGGCTTTCGATCCGGTCGCCTTCCAGCGACCAGGGCCGGTAGACGAGATCGGGCAGGAGCGCGATGCCGGCGCCGGTGGCGACCAGGCTGCGCACGGCCTCAACCGAGCGGGTGCGGAAGGCGACATGAGGACGTGCGCCGAGCGCGGTCAAAAGCTTGCCGGTATTCTCCTCGATTTCGTCGACTGTCAGCATGATCAGCGGCTCCTTGGCGATATCGGCAACGGAAATGATATCGGCGGAAACCAGCGGATGACCGAGCGGCAGCCAGAGACGGTAGGCGGACGTCTCGATGATTTCCGCCTGCAGCGCCATGCGGTCGCGCAAATTGGAAATGACCATGACGGCGACATCGAGCTCGCCGCCGACCAGCAGATGTTCGAGATAGGAGCCGTTGTCCTCGATGGCACTGACCTCCACTTCCGGACAGGCGCGGCGATAGCGGGCAAGGAGATCGGAGAGAACGTAGCCGGCAACGAGCGAGGTCACCCCGAGATTGAGCTTGCCGCCGGTGCGCTCGACCCGCTCCTGCGAAAACGAGCGCCGCGCATCGGACACGCCGGCAAGGATCTTGGTCGCATGACGCAGGAACTGGTGGCCGTTATGGGTGATGTGCAGCCCGCGCGGGTGGCGCTCGAACAGTTCGACGCCCAGGTCAGTCTCCAGTTCCTTGATGGCTTCGGTGATCGAGGATTGCGAGATCGACAGGTTCTGCGCCGCCCGGGTGATGGAGCCCTGTTCGGCGACGCCGACGAAATATTGGAGCTGACGGAGTGTGAAGGCCATGACGCAGCTAACACAGGACGAGGGGGTGATGGCAAGGTGGATTGCGATGCCGGCCTTTGATGGGACTGACATGAGAAGCGATCCAATATGCCGGTTTTCGGATAGCGCGCTTAAAGGGTTTTGATAGGTTTGATATTAAGAGCAGCAGAAGATCGTGGATAAGATGCAGCCAAAGCCTTTCCCTTCCGAGTCCGGCATTCTTGCCTTCCACAAGCGCTGCGAAGAATTTTATCCGGCTGACGCTGTGGATGCGCCGATTGAGCAGCAGCGTGCGTGGTACGATGCGCTGTGCGCCGAGTTCGATGCGCCGTCGCCGGAGGGGCTCACACGGCACGATGACTTGGTTGGCGACCGCATTCCGATACGCCGGTACCGGCCGGCGGACATCGCAACCCGGACGCGGGTCTTCTACATCCATGGCGGCGGCTTCGTGGTCGGTTCCCTGGAAAGCCATGACGCCATCTGTGCGGAGATTGCGCATGCGGCGCGGGCCGAACTGGTAGCCGTCGACTACCGGCTGGCGCCGGAGCATATCTGGCCGGCCGCCTTCGACGATTGTTTCGAGGTGCTGACATGGCTTCTCGCCGATGGCCGGCCGCTGGTCGTTGTGGGAGACAGCGCCGGCGGCAATCTGGCGGCGGGCATCGTGCTCAAGGCGAAGGCGGCGGCAATCACCGGAATTGTCGGGCAGGTGCTGATCTATCCGGGGCTCGGTGGTGACCTGACGTCGGGCTCCTATGCCGAAATGGCCGAGGCGCCGGGCCTGTCGACGGCGGATGTCCTCTACTACCGCGAGGTGCTGAAGGCGCCGGCGGAGAACGCCTTTGCCCATCCGCTGAAAGCCGCCGACCTCTCCGGTTTGCCGCCGGCCTATATCACCTCGGCGCATTTCGATCCCTTGCGCGACGACGCTGCAGTCTACGCTCAGCGCCTGATCGCCGCCGGCGTCAATGTCACCTATCGTAACGAGCCGCAGATGATCCATGCATGGCTGCGCGCCCGTCACATGAGCGAAGGCGCGCGGGAAGGCTTTTTGCATCTCTGTCGGGGTGTCAATGTCCTCGCGGGAGCGCTCTGATCACCCCTTGGCCTTGCGGACCAGAACCGGCTCGGCACTGAATTTCGCCGGGAACAGCGCCTTGAGGTTCTCGATCTTCGGCAGGTCGTTGTAGACGATGTAGGGATAGGTCGGATTGAGCGTCAGGAAGTCCTGATGATATTCCTCGGCCGGATAGAAGGCGGTCATGTCCGATACCTTGGTGACGACCGGTTCGCCGAACACCCCCGCCTTGTCGAGCTGCGCGATATAGCTTTGCGCGATCTTCTTCTGCTCGCCATTGGTGGCAAAAATTTCCGAGCGGTACTGCGGGCCGTGATCTGGGCCCTGATAGTTCAATTGCGTCGGATTGTGTGCCACCGAGAAAAAGATCTGCAGCAGCTGACCGTAGGTGACCTCTTTCCGATTGTAGGTGATCTCGACTGACTCGGCGTGACCTGTATTGCCATTGCTGACCGTTTCGTAGACAGCCGTCTCCTTCGTGCCGCCGGAATAGCCGGAGACGGCGTTCTTCACGCCCTTCACATGCTGGAAGACACCCTGCACGCCCCAGAAGCAGCCCCCGGCGAAGACGGCCTTTTCGGTGGTAGCGCTGGCCGTTTCGTCAATGGCGGGAGGAGGAATGACGACGGCTTCTTCGGCGGCGTTGCTGAAAGTCGAGGACATGGCGAAGAGTGCCGCGGCGATCGCGGTTGCGCCAAGGCCGAGCACGACGGAGCGTCCGGGCTTTCGAGAGCCGGTTTGTGTTTTGATGGACGGCATGGCATTCCTCCTGTTTCACTGCGGCCGCAATGTGGTCCACGGGCTCAATCCGGCGACATGGGCCATTGCTTCATGAGCCAACTCTGGCCTGACGCTCCTTCGCGGGTCAAATCGCAAATGCGTGCGTAACGCCAAAGTGAGAAGCCGGCCGCAGCGCTACACGCTCGTGTGATGTCAGAAGGAATGGATTGGAGGATATGACGGCTATTACCGATCTCGACGTGCTCTTGCGCGACATGCGCCCGGACCTGCGTCCCGCAGAATATGTCTATTGCGCGGTGGCGGGTGGGGAAGCGGGGGACTGGCTGTCGCTGTCGCCGTTCGGCTTCTTCCGCGAGGATGAAGGGATAACGCTTATCCTCGAGCGCACCGTGGCCGACAGCGCCGGCCTGCCTTATGGGCCGGTGCTGCGCTGCATCACGCTGACGGTCCATTCGGCGCTCGAGGCGGTTGGCCTGACCGCGGCGGTCGCGACTGCGCTGACGCGGCATGGCATCAGCGCAAACGTGGTTGCGGCCTATTACCACGACCACATTTTCGTGCCGGCCGCAGACGGGCAACGGGCGCTTGCCGTCTTGGCCGAAGTCAGGCCTGTCTGACGGTTACATGAAGTCGCGGGGAACGCGCTTCTCGAAGGTCTTTTGGAAGATCTGCGTTTCGCCTTCGAAAGCCGTCACCGAAGCGGATGTCAGCCATTCGGTTGCCGTGCAGCCGATCCGCGAGACCGAGACGGTCTTGACAGACCAATTTTCGCGTCTGGCAATGCAGGTCCAGGTCGATACCCCTGTCATCGACAGAGGGGCGTCCGTGGCGATGGTCCAGGTCTCGTCGCGAATGTCCTGCGTGGCGAAGCCGGTACCCGGATGTTCGAACAGGCCGGTATCCTCGTAGATATGGTAGCGTGTCTCGCCCGCCGTCATGTCGCGCTCGACGCGGCGGCTGGTCTTGCCGGGCGCAAGCTCGATATATTTCGGCAGCGGATCAGGATTTGCCGGCTCCGGCATGGTGATGACCTGATGGTCACCCAGCTTTGGCAGGGCGAGCCCGAGCGAGGCGAGATCGAACGTCAGCCCCGGATCGGATGGGGCGGGCAGCACCATCGGCCAATAGGATGTCGAGAGCGACAGGCGGATGCGGTGGCCTTCGCCGAAGCGGTAACCGCAGGCGTCGAGTACCAGCCTGATCTGCGTCTTCTTGCCCCTCTCCATCGGCTTCGGCTCGGCGTAACCGTCGCGGTGGGCAAGGTTGAGGACGCCAAAGGTGACGCGGGTTGCCGTCCCGTCCGGATGGACATCGACAAGGCGGGCGATGAGGTTTGCCCAATCGCCATCGCAAGCCAGTTCGACGGTCAGCACGGGCTGGCCGAGATAGTCGACCGCATGCGTCAGCGGCGCAGTCTCGAAAGTGAGCGAGCCGGCATCGTCTATCCGCTGGTCGCCCGCCATTTCTGCGTCCGGTTTCAGCGTAAACCATTCGCCGGCGGCGGTGCCGGTATCGAGCGGCGATCTCAGATAGGCGTTGTGGTCGTGGGCGCCGGCGATCGGCATGCCTTCCTGCAGGCTGCCGAACTGGTCGACGTAGAAGCACTGCATTTCCGGCGGCTGCCATGTCTCCTTGGCAATCCAGAAGCCTGGCTCGCTATCGCGCCGCAGTGCAGGCTTCGGACCGTCGAGGATGAAGGCGCGCATCTGGGGCAGGTTTTCGACGCCGGTATCCTCGTCACGCAGCCAGCGGTTCCACCAGGCAATCGCTTCGCCATGAAAATCGGCGCGCGGCTTCGGCCAGGCAAAGTGCGGGTATTTGTGCACCCAGGGACCGATGAGCGCTTTCACGCGGTCGCCCATGCCTTCCGCTGCCTTCATCGGCGTATTGCGATAGCCGTCTGCCCAGCCGGCGATGACCATGGCCGGGACCGGGAAGCCGTCAAAATTCTCGCAAATCGACCCGTGTTTCCAGAAGTCGTCACGGCGCTGGTGTTCGAGCCATTCCTCCATGAAGAAGGGTTCGTTTTCCAGCCGTTCCAGCCACATCTCCTTCCACCTGTCGCCAACGAGCGCGGGATCGGGCGAGCGCGACTGGTAGGCGAGCATTGTCGCCGCCCAGGAGAGTTGCGCGGAAAGATGCGTGCCATCCTTGTAGTGGATGTCGTCGTTGTAACGGTCGACCGTCGAGGCGATCGAGATCACCGCTTTCAGTGCCGGCGGTTTAAGGGCTGCGACCTGCAGGCAGTTGAAGCCGCCCCAGGAGATGCCCATCATGCCGACTTTGCCGTTGGACCAGGGTTGGGCGGCGATCCAGGCGATCAGCTCGCAGCCGTCGGCGAGTTCACGCGGCGTGTATTCGCCGTCGATCACGCCATCGGATTCGCCGGAACCGCGGATATCGACGCGGACGCCGGCGATGCCCGCAGCAGCAAATACCGGGTAGGTGGATTCGTCGCGCGGGCTGGTGCCGTCACGCTTGCGATAGGGCAGGTACTCCAAGACCGCCGGAACCGGATTGCTGTCGGCGCCCTCCGGCATCCAGATGCGCGCGGCCATCCGCGTGCCGTCCTTCAGCATGATCCATTGGTTCTCGACGACGGTGAAATTGCCTGTGGTCATATGCATATCTTTTCTTCATGCTACTGCGGGTCATGTCACCAACGTCGCGAAAGGACGATGATGCTAGGAAGAAATGTTGTCGCCGGCGTTTTGATCCTGGTGCTGGCGGGGCCTGTTGCCGCCGATCAGGTCGTGCTCTTGCCATCCTGTGCGCTTTCTGGCGCGACCAGCGTCACCATAGGCGGACAGCCGGCGCTCAGGCTGTCCGACGTCGTGAATTGCCCGCCCGAACTTTACGAAATCGTACCGAGCTTCTCCATCGAAGGGCAGCCGGTCGTGCATTTCCGCTCCGGTGCAGGCGCCAAGGGTGATTGTGCCGCGAAAGGCGATCCAACCGTCGCGTTGGAGGGCGAGGCCGCGCAACGGCTGGGCGATGTGACCTGCACGGGGAAATGAGATCGCAGCCCGAGCCAGTCGGCTTCGGGCTGCACTTGTGTCGCGAAGGTTCAATTCCCGGCGCTCTCCATCCTGCGTGTCGTCAGTACCCTCTCCAGCCATCCGAGTTCCATCTCCGGCACGGATTTCAGGAGAAGATCGGTGTAGTCGTCGAAGGGCGGTGACAGGACCTTGGATTTCGGCCCGAACCGAACGAGCTTGCCCCGATGCATGACGGCGACAGAATCCGCAATCGCCCGGACAATGGCGATGTCGTGGGTAATAAAGACATAGGAAACAGCGGTTTCCTCCTGAAGCTTCAGAAGCAGATTCAGGATGCCCTCGGCCACGAGCGGATCGAGCGCCGAGGTTGGCTCATCGCAGAGGATGAGTTCCGGTTTTGCCGCCAGCGCCCGGGCGATCGCGACTCGCTGCTTCTGGCCACCGGACAGTTCGGCCGGGTAGCGGTCGAGGAACCGGTCGCCCATCTCGATCTGGTCGAGCAGTTGCCTGACCCGCTCCGTCTTCTTCGCCCCGTGCAGGCCATAGTAGAAGGAGATCGGCCGGCCGATGATGTCGCGCACCGTCTGGCGCGGGTTCATCGCCGTATCGGCCATCTGGTAGATCATCTGCACGCGGCGAAGTTCGTCCTTGGTACGGCCGCTGAGCGCCCTTGGAAGCTCCTTGCCGTCGAAGGTGATCTTGCCGTCCGACGGCGGCAGCAGCCCGGTGATGACGCGGGCCAGCGTCGATTTGCCGGAACCGCTTTCGCCGACGATCGCCAGCGTCTGGCCCTTGGGCAGATGCATCGACACGTCATGCAGCACCTTGAAGCCGTTGGCATAGCCGGCACTGACATGCTCGATCTTGAGCAACGTGTTGCTCTGGTCGCGGGCTTCCTCGCGCTTGGTCTGGCGGACGCTGACCAGGGCGCGCGTATAGTCCTGGTTCGGGGCTTCGATGATCTGCTTGGTGGTGCCGTATTCGACGGTCTTGCCGTGGCGCAGCACCATGATGTCGTCGGAGATCTGGGCGACGACGGCGAGATCGTGGGTGATGTAGAGGGCAGCCGTATGCGTTTCCTCGATCGCATGCTTGATCGCCGCCAGCACGTCGATCTGGGTGGTGACGTCGAGCGCCGTGGTCGGTTCGTCGAAGACGATCAGCTCCGGGTTCGGGCAGAGGGCCATGGCTGTCATGGCGCGCTGCAGCTGGCCACCGGAGACCTGATGCGGATAGCGGTCGCCGAAGGTCTCGGGGTTGGGAAGGCCGAGCACCTTGAAGAGATAGAGCGCGCGTTTTTCCGCCTCGGGGCGGCTCATGATCTTGTGGCGCAGAGCGGCCTCGATCACCTGCTCGCCGAGCTTGTGGGCGGGGTTGAAGGCGGCGGCTGCCGACTGCGCGACATAGCAGACCTTGCAGCCGCGGATGGTGCGAACGCCGTCGCGACCGAGCGTCAGGATATCCTTGCCGTTGAGCAGCACCTGACCGCCGGTGATGACCGCGCCGCCGCGGCCATAGGCGAGCGCCGAAAGCCCGATGGTCGATTTGCCGGCGCCGCTTTCGCCGATGAGGCCCAGCACCTTGCCTTTTTGCAGATCGAAGGAGACGTTTTCGACCAGAGTTACCGTTTTCGGGGGCTCGCCCGGCGGATAGCTGGTGGCCTCGATCTTCAGGTTCTTGACGGAAAGCAGATCAGGCATCGCCGCGCCCTCCCTTGAGGCTCGAGGTTCTCTTCATCAGCCAGTCGACGACAAGGTTGACGCAGATGGCAAGGCCGGCAATCGCGCCGCCGGGCACGAGTGCTGCCGAGATGCCGAAGATGATGCCGTCCTTGTTGTCCTTGACCATGCCGCCCCAGTCGGCGGCGGGCGGCTGGATGCCGAGGCCGAGGAAGGAGAGGGTGGACAGGAACAGGATCGAGAATGCGAAGCGCAGGCCGAATTCCGCCAGAAGCGGCGACAGGGTGTTGGGCAGGATTTCCCGGAAGATGATCCAGCTCGTGCCTTCGCCGCGCAGCCGCGCCGCCTCGACGAATTCCATCACCGCGACGTCGAGCGCCACGGCGCGACCGATGCGGAAGACACGGGTACTGTCGAGCACGGCCATGACGAGGATCAGGATCCAGAGCTGTTGCGGCAGGACGGCAAGGACGACCAGGGCAAAGATCAAGGTCGGGATCGCCATCATCAGATCGTTGAAACGCGAGAACAGCTGGTCGACGAAGCCGCCGGTGACGGCCGCGGTAAACGACAGCAGCATGCCGAGCGAGAAGGAAATGACCGTTGCTGCCAGAGCGACAAAGATCGTCGTGCGGGCGCCGAAGATCAGGCGGGAAAGCAGATCGCGGCCCAGGTTGTCGGTACCTAGCGGGAAGTCCCCGCCCATCGGCAGCCAGATATCGCCGACCACGTCACGTTCGCCGTAGGGAGCGATCCAGGGGGCGAAGAGGGCGCAGAACAGAGCCAGCGTGATGCCGGCGATGCCGACCCATGCACTGATTGGAATGGAGCTCAATCTCATCGTGGATGCCTCAATCTCGGATTGGCGAGGATGGCGAGAATATCCGCCGCCATGTTGAGGAAAATGTAGAAGGCGGCAAAGATCAGGCCGCAGGCCTGCACCACCGGCATGTCGCGAACCGTGACGGCATCGACCATGTACTGGCCCATGCCCGGATAGACGAACACGACTTCCACCACCACGACGCCGACGACCAGATAGGCGAGGTTTAGCGCGATGACGTTGATCACCGGCGCCACGGCATTGGGAGCTGCGTGCTTCGCGATGATGCGAAAGGCGCTGAGCCCTTTCAGCTCCGCGGTCTCGACATAGGCCGATGACATGACGTTGAGGATCGCAGCCCGCGTCATGCGCATCATATGGGCGAGAACCACGAGCACGAGGGTCGCGACCGGCAGTGCGATGGCCGAAAGCCGCTCGCCAAATCCCATGCTGTCATAGACTGTGGCCGGGAAGGTCGCGACCCCCAGCTGAACCGCGAAGAACAGGATCAGCAGGTAACCGACAAAGAACTCAGGCAGCGAGATTGCCGCCAGCGAGACGACGTTGATGATCTTGTCGGGCAGCCGGTTTCGATATTGAACGGCAAGCATGCCGAGCGCGACGGCGAGCGGCACCGACACCAATGCTGCGAAAAAGGCGAGGAACAGCGAGTTTCCGAGCCGGTTGCCGATCTGTTCGCTGACCGAATTCTTGCTTGCCCAGGACGTGCCGAAATCACCCTTGACGGCGCCGCCGAGCCAATTGAGGTAGCGTTCGGTCAACGGCTTGTCGAGGCCAAGATCCTTGCGGATGTTTTCGACCGCCTGCGGCGTCGCCGACTGGCCGAGATAGGTGGTGGCAAAGTCGCCCGGCAGGGCTTCCACGCCGCCGAAGATCATCAGCGACACGGCAAAGAGAAGACCAACGCTCAAACCCAGGCGCTGGATGATAAGGGCCGCCAGGGGGCGGCGCAGGGTGAAACGGCGCCAGAACGTGCCGGTCACGACACCCGTCGGGGGGGTGACCAAGGCTCCGGGGACGGGTGCGGACTGCGAGAGGCCTTCGCCCCCCGCAGCCGGACCCGTCGATAGCGCCGGACCCGTGATTGGTCCGCCGCCAGCCATCAGGCGTCGAGCCAGACGCGGGTTGCGACGTAGCCGTTCGACATATCGTTGCCGATATCGTGGACGTAGCCCTTCACCTGCTTGGTCGAGGCGTTCACGAAGTCGTTGAACATTGGCAGGATCAGGCCACCCTCATCACGCACCATCATCGCCATGGTGCGGTACATTTCCTTGCGCTTGGTCTCGTCCAGTTCGGAACGGGCTTCGAGCAGGATCTTGTCGAAATCCGGACGCTTGAACTTGGTGTCGTTCCAGTCGGCGGTGGACAGATAGGCCGTCGAATACATCTGGTCCTGGGTCGGACGGCCGCCCCAGTAGGAGGTCGAGAAGGGCTGGACGTTCCAGACGTTGGACCAGTAGCCGTCGCCGGGCTCGCGCTTCACCTCGATCTCGATGCCGGCCTTCTTGGCACTTGCCTGATAGAGCACCGCCGCATCGACGGCACCAGGGAAGGCGACGTCGGACGTGCGCAGCAGGACCGGGCCGCTGTGACCGGATTTCTTGTAGTGGAAGGCGGCCTTGTCCGGATCGTAGACGCGCTGTTCGATCCCCTCCGGGAAGAGGGCGTAGGTCGAGTTGATCGGAAAGTCATTGCCGACCTTGCCGTAGCCGCCGAGAATGGTCTGGACCATGTTTTCACGGTCCATCGCGTATTTCAGTGCCATGCGCAGGTCGTTGTTGTCGAATGGCGCTTTGTCGCAATGCATGATGAAGACGTAGTGGCCGCGGCCTGCTGTCGAGAGGATCTCGACGGTCGGCGCACGCTTCAAGAGCGCAACGGTCTTCGGATCGACGCGGTTGATATAGTGAACCTGGCCGGAGGAAAGTGCTGCGATGCGGGCGGTCGCGTCGTTCATGTTGATGATCTCAACGCTATCGACATAGCCGCGGTTCGGATTCCAGTCGTTCGGGTTCTTTTCGAAGGTCGCACGAACGCCAGCCTCGAAGCTGGTCAGCTTGTAGGGGCCGGTGCCGATCGCGGCGTTGGGATTGTCGTAGCCGCCGCCGGGCTGGATGATCAGGTGATAGTCGGACAGAAGCAGCGGCAGGTCGGCATTGCCTTCCGTGAGCGTCAGGACGAGATCGCCGCCCTTGTTCTCGATCGTCTTGATCGACTTCATCACCCCAAGCGCGCCCGATTCCGACTTCTCGTCGGTATGGCGCTGCAGCGTCTTCACGACGTCTTCGATCGTCAGTTCCTTGCCATCGTGGAACTGCACGCCCTTGCGGATCTTGAAGGTCCATACGGCGGCATCCGGTGACGGCTCCCAGGATTCGGCAAGAGCCGGAACGGCAGCACCCGTCAGCGGATGGGATTCGACCAAGAGGTCGCCCCAGTTGCGGCCGACGCAGAAGAGCACCTGAGAGAGGGCCTTGGCCGGATCGAGTGCGTCGGTGGCCGAGCCGCCTTCGAGGCCGAGCTTCAGATGTCCGCCGCGCTTCGGTTCCTGCGCCGCCGCACTTGCGGCAAATAATGTGCTGGCGCTCGACAGGGCGATGCCGGCTGCCATTGCCCGGCCCATGAATTCACGCCGGTTCATCTTGCCGATCTTGACCTGATTGGCGAGGTAATTCTTGTAGTCGCTCATTCCCCTGTTCCCTTTGTTTGATGGCTTTTGCCGTTCTGATTATTGTTCGATCATCGGTTGATCAGGTTGCTGCTAGAATGCCTGCCGAAAGACAGGGAGGCCAGTCATTTTTGCGGGCTTTGCTGCCGCTCGGTACCTTTCCTGAAGTGGGCGTCCCGCTGCCGGAAGACCCTGTTGAAATTGATGCTATCGTCCAAATGACGACCTGTATTGATACAAAAAATCTGCAGTTTTCATAAGTATGCCTTATGGCACGTCGCTGTCAGGCAATAGTGTTCGCGCCCCGACGGTCGCGTGGAATTCGTGGCGGCTATTTCCCCTTCCAGACCGGATCGCGTTTCTCCGAAAATGCCCGCGCGCCTTCCAGTTGGTCCTCGCTCGAGTAGAGAATGTCGACCGTCTTGAACTGGCGTTTGGTGATCTTGTTCATCGTCGTCTGGAAGTCCTCGCCTTCGGCGGCGCGGACCACTTCCTTTATCGCGGCGTAGACCAGCGGCGGGCCGCTTTCGAGCAGGCGGGCGAGTTCCCAGGCTCGGTCCATCAGCTTGCCGGCGGGCAGGATTTCGTTGACGAAGCCCCAGCGATGCGCCTCGTTGGCATCGAGCCAGCGGCCAGTCAGAAGCATGTCCATGGCGATGTGATAGGGGATGCGCTTCGGCAGCTTGATCGAGGCGGCATCGGCCACCGTGCCGGAGCGGATTTCCGGCAGCGCGAAGGTCGCGTGTTCGGCAGCGAGGATGAGATCGGTGGAAAGCGCGATCTCCAGGCCGCCGCCGCAGCAGATGCCGTTGATTGCGGCGATGATCGGCTTGTTGAGATCGCGCAGTTCCTGCATGCCGCCGAAACCGCCGACGCCGTAGTCGCCATCGACCGCGTCGCCCGCGGCAGCGGCCTTCAGGTCCCAACCCGGACAGAAGAATTTCTCTCCCTCACCGGTGATGATCGCCACACGTAATTTTGGGTCGTCGCGGAAGTCGCGAAAAAGTTCGCCCATGATCCGGCTGGTCACCAGATCGATCGCATTGGCCTTCGGCCGATCGATGGTGACTTCGAGAATGCCGCCCTCGCGGCGGGTTCTGATTGGTCCGGTCATAGGCCTCATTTCCTTCGACGGATCAGGGCGTCGGCGGCAACGGTTCCAGACCCTTGCGGCAGCACCATGATAGGATTGATATCCAGTTCTTCGAGCTTGGAAGCGTTTGCTGCGACATAGGATGCCACGGCAGCGACAGCCGCCATCAGCGCATCGATGTCGCCTTTCGGGCTGCCGCGATAGCCGTCGAGCAGCTTTTTGATTTTCAGCCCGCAAATAGCTTCGCCGATCGTCTCCGGCGTTGTCGGCAGGGCCAAAATCGCGGAATCCTCCAGCAATTCCACGAGGGTTCCACCCGCTCCGACGGTGAGCACGAGGCCAGCGACGGGATCGCGCAGCGCGCCGACGATGATTTCCGCGACGGGCCTTGCGATCATTTTTTCGACGAGATAGCCGGTGGCGAGGTTCTTCATGGCGTCTGCCGCGTCAAGCACGGATTGGCGATCGATCAGATTGAGCTTGACCGCCCCTGCTTCCGTCTTGTGGGCAACACCAAGGCCCTTGAGCACGACGGGAAAGCCCAGCTCTTCCGCTGCATCGGCGGCCTCGGCCGCGGTGGCAGCAACCCTGCCGGTCGGCACCGCGAGGCCGAACTGCGCCAGTTCGGCCTTGGCTTCACTCTCGCTAAGGGTGACTATTTCGCCTGGCAGCGGTTTCGCAGACAGAAGCGGCATGGGCGCCGGCCTTGCCCAGGCTGCGCCGATGCCTGCGGAAATCTCGGCCGCGGCCAACGCTTCATCGATGCCTGAGAACGCGACGACACCGGCTGCCATCAGCGATAGCGCCGTTTCCTCCGGCATGTTTTCGCCGAGGCTGGCGACGATGCCGGCCACGGCGCCGGTTGCCCGGGCAGAGGCGATGACGGCTTCGCAGGTGGTGTTCCAATCTGCCGCGTCGCAACGGTCCTGACGGGGAAAGTCGAGAACGACGAGATTGAGAGCATAGTCGCCCTTCATCATCGCGGTAAAGGCGGCCGTCTGCTTCTCCCGGTTGCCCCAGACGAAGGTGTGGTAGTCGAGCGGGTTGGCGATCGTGACCATGTCGCCGAGGCTTTCGCGCAGCGGCTGGCGCTGTTCGTCCTTCAGGGGGCGAAACACGGTCTTCCGCCTCACGCCGGCATCGGCCATCAACGATGCCTCGCCGCCCGAACAGCTCATTGATGAAATGTCGAGGTTTTTCAGTGGCGGGTGAAGGTGCAGCAGCTTCAGGGTTTCCAGCAGTTCCGGCAAAGTATCGACGCGGCCGATGCCGAGGCGCTTTAGCAACGCGCCGGAAACGGCGTCGTTGCCGGCAAGCGAGGCCGTGTGCGAGACGGTCGCGAGCTGCGCCTGTTCCGATTTGCCGACCTTGAGCGTGACGACAGGCTTCCTCAGTTCCCGCGCCCGCGCGGCCAGCTGTTGCAGCGCCTCGATGCTGTCGAAGCCCTCGATGTGCAGGCCAACGGCGGTGACACGAGGGTCTTCAAGGGCGGCGATAGCGAGTTCGGAAAGGCCGGTCTGCGCCTGGTTTCCGGCCGTCATGACATAGGCAAGCGGCAGGCCGCGCTTCTGCATGGAGATGTTGCAGGCGATATTCGAGGACTGGGTCAAGACAGCGACGCCCCGGTCGACGCGCTGCATGCCATGCTGGTCGGGCCAGAGCAGGGCACCGTCGAGTGCATTGATGAAACCGTAGCAGTTCGGCCCGACGATCGGCATATCGCCAGCGGCTGCGACCAGCGCGTCCTGCAGGTCGTTGCCATCGGCAAGTTCGCTGACGGCCTCGCGGAATCCGGACGCATAGCAGATTGCGCCGCCGGCGCCCCTGGCGGAAAGGTCGCGGATGATTTCGATCGTGAGCTGGCGGTTGACGCCGACGAAGCAGGCATCCGGTGCGGATGGAAGATCAGCCACGGAGCGGTAGCACCGGCGGCAGAAAATTTCGTCCTCCCGAGGGTGGACCGGCCAGATCTCGCCCTTGAACCCCATCTTGTCGCATTGCTCGATCACCCGGCGCGCCTCCTTGCCGCCGAAGACGGCGATGGATCCGGGCCGGATCAGGCGGGTGAGGGAGCGGGAGGATGTCGTCATGACGCGCCACCTCCGGCGAATACCCCCCTCTGCCCTGCCGGGCATCTCCCCCTCAAGGGGGGAGATTGATCGCGGCAGATTGCCGTGATCCTGCTCATCGTAAGTGATCGTTGCCACATGGCTTTGTCAGGTTGCTGCAGGCATCTGGCCAGCGAGGTGGGCGGGACGCTAGCCACTCGTTGATCTTCCCCCTTGAGGGGGAGATGCCCGGCAGGGCAGAGGGGGGTGAGGGCGTGTGCTGACGGCGCCATGCTCACGCTCCCAGCGGCCGGAGCAGGTCGCGGCTGATGATGTGCCGCTGGATTTCAGACGTGCCGTCCCAGATGCGCTCGACGCGGGCGTCGCGCCAGAAGCGGGCAAGCGGAAGGTCGTCCATGAGCCCCATGCCGCCGTAGATCTGGATCGCCTCATCGGTGACGCGGGCGAGCATTTCGGTGGCAAAGACCTTGGCCGAGGCGATCTCGCGGTTCGATGGCAGGCCCTGGTCGAGACGCCAGGCGGCCGACAGCGTCAAAAGGTCGGCAGCATCGATGTCGGTGATCATGTCGGCGAGCTTGAACGAAACGCCCTGGTTGGCACCGATCGGCTTGCCGAACTGCTTGCGCTCGGCCGCGTAGGAAAGGGCGTAGTCGAAGGCCCGCCGGGCGCGGCCGACCGAGGTCGCAGCGACCGTAAGGCGCGTCGCATAGAGCCAGTCATTGGCGATGTCGAAGCCCTTGTGGACTTCCCCGAGGATCTGCGACGAGGGCAGGCGACAATCGTCGAAGGTCAGGATGCAATTCTTGTAGCCACGATGTGACACGGAGTTGTAGCCGTCGCGAATGTCAAAGCCCGGCGTGCCGCGATCGACGAGGAAGCAGGTGATCTTCTTCTTCGGGCCGCGCGGCGTGTCTTCTTCGCCCGTGGCGATGAAGACGATGACGAAATCGGCGATGTCGGCATGGCTGATGAAGTGCTTGGTGCCGTTGACGATCCAGTCGCCGCCGTCCTGGCGGGCAAAACATTTCATGCCGCGGACGTCTGAGCCGGCATCCGGTTCGGTCATGGCGAGCGCATCGAATTTTTCGCCGGTGACGGCGGGGAGCAGGTATTTCTGGCGTTGCTCCGCGTTGCAGGCCATCAGGATTCCGGAGGGGCGGCCAAAGAAGACGGTCAGCGCCATCGAGCCGCGGCCGAGTTCGCGCTCGACCAGCGTGAAAGTCTGGTGATCGAGGCCGGCGCCGCCGACCTCCTCGGGCATGTTGCAGGCGAAGAAACCGAGCGCCTTGCACTTGGCCGCGATCTCCCGACCGAGTTCGCGCGGCACGAAACCAGTGCGCTCCACCTCATTCTCGTGCGGATAGATTTCGGTTTCGACGAAGCCGCGAACGGTGTCGACGATCATCTGCTGTTCTTCGGTTAGTGCGAAATCCATGTGTTCCCTCGTATTCTTATCTGGGCTTCGGCCTCCTCAGACCTGCCCCTCGCCCTCACCCTCTCCCCGCGAGTGGGGAGAGGAGGATAACGGAGCTTGCCGCTCGTCCCTTCTCCCCGTTCACGGGGAGAAGGTGGCCGATAGGCCGGATGAGGGGCAGCCCCTGTCTCGACCTTATCGTCTCTGCCCGACCGACCTCCCGACACCCTCGGGCTTCGGCAAAGTCGCATGCGCCTCAGCAATCGCCTTCACCTTGCCAATGACTTCGGGCAGTGCTGGGACGGCCTTGCTCGCCTTGCTGTCCACATGCAGCAGCATCTGCTCGGCCGTCGCGACAGGCTCGCTGGATGCCGCGTTGTAGATGGTCGAGAAGATGTGCAGGCGCTTTTCGTCATGCGACAGGATCTGGCAGGTCGAGTACAACGCGTCGCCGAGCCGGGCTTCTCCGAGATTGCGGATATGCGTTTCGACGGTGTAGTAGCTGTGGCCGTTTTTGACATAGTCGAGATCGACACCGATGAGGCGCAGCAGGCCATCGGATGTGTCGCCGAAGACCTGCAGATAGCGGTGCTCGGTCATGTGGCCGTTATAGTCGACCCAGGCGGCATTGACCTTGGTGTCGAGGATGCGAATGGGTTCGGCTTGGCCCGGATCGGCCTGCGGCTTTTCTGCGTTGGCCCAAAGCCGCTGCTCGAATTCCGCGAGCAGCTTGCCGGCACCCCAGCCCTTGCCGCCGTCGCCGCTCTTCAGCGCATGCATGATGCCGACGAGATTTTCGTCGCGGATGCGTTCCAGTTCGCGGATCGAGCGTCCGGCCGCCTGCTCATCCGACTGGGCGCCGATCTTCTCGACCAGGGCGTCGTCAAGATCGACGACATCGGTGAATTTCGTCCAGGGCCATTTCAGGCAGGGGCCGAACTGGGCAAGGAAGTGGCGCATGCCGGCTTCGCCGCCGGCGATACGGTAGGTCTCGAACAGGCCCATCTGGGCCCAGCGCATGCCGAAGGAATAGCGCATGACGTTGTCGAGCGTTTCGGTATCGCAGATATCGTCCTGGATGAGCCAGAGGGCTTCGCGCCACAGCGCTTCCAGCAGGCGGTCGCCGACGAAGGCCTCGATCTCCTTGGCGATGACGACGCCCTTCATGCCGATCTGTTCGACGGCGACGCCGGCGCGGGCGATCGTTTCCTTCGAGGTCTTCTTGCCGCCGACGAGTTCCACCAGCGGCAAGAGGTAGACGGGGTTGTAGGGATGCGCGACAAACATGCGCTCAGGGTGTTTCATTTCGGCTTGCAGGTCGGACGGCATCAGGCCGGAGGTGGAGGAGCCGATCAGCGCATCGGGGGAAGCGGCCGCGTCTATCTCGGTGAGAACGCCGCGCTTCAGCGCAAGCCGTTCCGGGACGCTTTCCTGAATCCATTCCGCGTTTTGCACCGCCTCTTCAATGCTGTTGCAAAAGGTGAGCGCGCCCTTCTTCGGCAGCGGTGCCATGGTCAGCATGGCATAGGCCCTTTCGGCATTGGCCATGACCTCGCCGATGATGCGCTTTGCCTCCGGATGCGGATCAAACATGTTGACGTCGACGCCCGCCAGAATGAAGCGCGCCGCCCAGGCCCCGCCGATAACGCCGCCGCCGATACAGGCCGCCTTGGTGATTTTGGTCATGATTTGTGCGTTCCCTCGTGAGTTCTGCATTCGCGGTTCCCCCTCATCCGGGCCCTTCGGGCCGCCTTCTCCCCGTTGGGGAGAAGAGGGAGACCGCCGATTTGTCCGTCTTGGCATCGCGCCTCAGGCGCGGTGCTGATTGCGTGCGAAGCGCGTGCCCCGCACACCCTCTTCTCCCCGGCGGGGAGAAGGTGCCCGAAGGGCGGATGAGGGGGCCGTTGCGGCAAGCTCTGCGCTATCTCTTCACCAGTTTCAGCTTTTCCCGCACTTCCGCGGGGCCGATCACCCGCGCGCCCATGCCTTCGATGACGCTCACGGCTTTTTCGACGAGCTGGCCATTGGTGGCGAGCTGACCCTTGGCGACATAAAGATTGTCCTCGAGGCCGACACGGACATTGCCGCCGGCAAGCACCGCTGCTGCCGGATAGGCAAGCGCGTTGCGGCCGATGGAGAAGGCGGAGAAGGTCCAGTTGTCCGGCACGTTGTTGACCATGGCCATGAAGGTGTTGAGGTCGTCTGGCGCGCCCCACGGGATACCCATGCAGAGCTGGATGAGAACCGGATCCTCGATCAGGCCTTCCTCGACGAGTTGCTTGGCGAACCAGAGGTGACCGGTGTCGAAGGCTTCGATTTCCGGGCGCACGCCCAGCCCCGTCATCTGGCGGGCCATTTCGCGCAGCATCGACGGCGTGTTGGTCATGACGTAGTCGCCGAGCGAGAAGTTCATCGTGCCGCAGTCGAGCGTGCAGATTTCCGGCCGGCATTCGGCGACGTGGGCGACGCGCTCGGTGGCGCCGGCCATGTCGGTGCCCCGCGGGTTGAGCGGCAGCGGGCTTTCGACATTGCCGAAGATCAGGTCGCCGCCCATGCCGGCGGTGAGGTTCAGCACCACGTCGACATCGGCCGAGCGGATACGGTCGGTCACTTCCTTGTAGAGATCGAGGCGACGGGCGGCGGCGCCCGTTTCGGGATCGCGGACATGGCAATGGGCAACTGCGGCGCCAGCCTTGGCGGCCTCGATGGCGGCATCGGCGATCTGCTTCGGCGTGATCGGCACATGCGATGATTTGGAAACGGTGTCGCCGGAGCCGGTCACGGCACAGGTGATGAAAACGTCGCGGTTCATGCTTAGCGGCATAAAAAGCCTCCCTTGTTCCTGTCGTGCATTACGAGCCAAGAATGAGTGCGCTGCTTTCCCTTTTCGGATGTGTATTATACATTTACAGAACCAAAAGCCGGAGATGGACGAATGCTTGCTCCGAGGAACGAAACTCAGCATATAGACCTGCTCGTGTTGCCTGAGACCAATCTGATCCTGGTCGCCTCGGTGATCGAACCCTTGCGCGCCGCAAACCGCATTGCCGGAAAGGCGCTCTACGACTGGGAGATCTTCAGTCCGGATGGCAAGGCGATCGAGACCAAGAGCGGCATCCCGATCCCGGTGGCTGGTCCCTTTCGGCCGCAGAAGGAAACCGCACCGCTTTTCGTCCTGTCGAGCTATAACTGGCAGGCCTATACGACGTCGCATCTGCGCATGCAGCTTTCCCAGACGGCCCGATATCGCGAAGTGATGGCCGGCATCGAGTCAGGCTCGTGGATGTTGGCCGAAACCAGCCTGCTCGACAATTATTCGGCCACGACCCACTGGGAGGATTTCGAGGATTTTACTGCCGCCTATCCGCAGATCACGATGGTGCACGAGCGCTTCGTCATCGACGGCAAACGCATCACCACCGGCGGCTCGCTGCCGACGCTCGACCTGATGCTGGAATTGATCCGTCGCCAGCACAGCTATTCGCTGGCACTGGAGGTGTCGCGGCTGTTCATCTACGAGCAGGAGCGCACGCGCGGCGACCTCCTGCAGGTGCCGGCGATCGGCAATATGCGGATTCTCGACGCACGCGTCGGCACGGCCGTCAAGCTGATGGAGGAGACGGTGGATGCGCCGCTGACGCTTACCCGTCTCGCCAGGAGGGTCGGCGTCAGCGCCCGCCATCTGCAGGACCTGTTCCAGGAAACGATGGGCGTCGCGCCGCATGCGCACTACCTGGCGCTGAGGCTTAACGCGGCGCGGCGCAAGGTCATCGAGACGCGTGCCGATTTTGCCGACATCGCCGCCGCCACGGGCTTCAATTCATCCTCGGCCTTTTCCCGCAGCTACCGGGCCCACTATCGCGAAAGTCCGAGCGAAACGCGCAGGCGCCTGAAGCTCAAGAAGTGATTCAATCCCTTCATGCGCCGATTCAGGTTGCGCTCGATTCCGGAGTCGATTCAAGGAATTGCGGCGTGGTCCGCAGGTTCCGATTCATCGAGCGCCAGCATCGTCGCCAGCATCGCTTCTCCAGCCTGCCGCGACAGCGCGTTCTTCTGCCAGACGAGGCAAAGGTTCTGCATGTAGCCAGACCCCAGCCGGCGCATCGCAGGGGCGTTTCGCACGCGCGCCGTGGAGCTTTCCGGAAGGACCGAGAGATACCCGTGGTTCATCACCAGGTTGAGGATGACGGGGATGGAATCGACCTCGGTTATCGCCAGCCGACTGCGTTCGTGTACGCCGAGCGTCTCGCCAATGAATTGTTCGGCCTGCTGACGCAGCCCGCTTTTCCGGCTGGGAACGGCGATCGGATTGGACTGTAGCAGTGCATGCAGATCCGCGCCGTGCCGGTCGAAGAGAGAAGCGTGTCCGGTCAGGGCAAGCGGCGCGCGCGAGATCAGCCTGCCTTCGAACTCCGCAGGGAAGGTTTCGAGATCAAGCAGCACGACGTCGAACCGGCGGCTTTTCAAGCCGGCGATCAACTCGTCGGCGGTGGTGCTGGAAATGAACAGCGGCTGTCGGGGATGGGTGCGGCGCCATTCCGCCGTGAGCACTGCCAGCATGCGGGCGATCTCGCTCTCCGGCCCAAGCGGCATGACCGAGCCGAGGCGCCATGTCGCGGCCGTCCGACGGAAGCGATCGCCGGATGCGCGCGAAAGTCGCTGCCAGATATCGAGCAGGCTTTCGGCGATTGGCATCGCAGCCAGACCCTCTGCCGTACAGGCGATACCCGACGGGGAACGAATGAGCAGATCATAACCGAGGTCTCGTTCAAGATCGGCCATCTGCCGGGTCAATTGCGGCTGGCCGGTGCCAGCTGTTTTGGCGCCGCCGCGTATGCTGCCGCTGCGTGCGACGCTAACGAAGCGCTCGAGCGCGGTCAGGCTGATGGATGGGACCGTGTTCAAGGGGCCGGCCGGCGAAAGCAGCAACTGGATCGCCCGGTTTGCGGCCGCAAGGTCCTGCATCCGGCTTTGCGCCTCCAGCGTTGGCACCAGGATGCCTCCCTCGCGCCTGACGAGCGGTACGGCAATTGCGGCTTCGAAACGCTTCAACGCGGCGCTGACGCTTGAGACCGGTCGGTTACCGGCCTTCGCCGCGCGGCGAATTCCTTTTTCCTCGAGGATCGCATGAACGAGGGACAGAGTGGCGATATCCATGGCCGGTGTGTCTCGGTTGAAGAATGCGCGGGATGAAAGCGGGTGTTCGGTTCTTCCTATCTCATGTTCGGTTTTTGGGATATATCGCATTCGAGGAGATTGGGCATAGCATATGCGGCATCAAACGTGAGTCAAAGCATGCACGCATCGGTGAGAACCATCGTCCTGACTGGTAATCCGCTCGACTTCGCCGCACTGGCGAAGATCGGGTCGGGGCTCTATGTGCCGATGGTGGCCGAGCAGTCTTTCGCGCGGGTGGACGCGGCGCATGCTGTGATTGCCGATCGTCTCGCCATGGGTTTGCCGGTCTATGGCGCAAACACCGGCGTCGGCTCGATGAAGGACCGTTTATGGACCGTCGATGACCTCGTCGAATTCAACGCCGCGCTCGTCAAGGCCCACCATTTCGGCACGGGCGAACTGTTTTCTGCGGCCATCGTCCGCAAGGCCATCGCCATCCGCATCAATACGGCACTTGGTGGCCATACCGGCTGTAGCGTCGAACTCATCAAGGCATTCCTTGACCTTTTGGAACGGGGCGTCGTCCCCGCCGTCCATCGGCATGGTTCGATCGGTTGCGCCGATATCGGCCTGATGGGGCAGGTGGCCTCCGTTTTGACCGGGACCGGCGAGGCATTTTTCCGTGGCGAGTTGCTGCCCGCCTCCGAAGCGCTCAGCCGCGCCGGGCTTGAACCCTTCATCATGCAGCCCCGTGATGCGCTGGCTTCGCTGAGTGTCAATGCCACGGCTTTTGCAGCGGCGGCCGACGTCTTGCGCGAGGCGGCTTCCGCCGTTCGGGTTGCGATGGCGACCGGCTTGATGTCGTCCCTGTCATTGGGGGCTTCCGCCGATCCGTGGCGGGTTGCCGCGACGCTTTCGACGCGCGGCGAAGCCTTGGTCGGCTCCTGGCTATACGGCCAATCGAACGTCGTGGACTGGCCATTGCCGACGGCGATTCACGACCCCTTGAGCCTGCGCATGACTGCGCAGGTGTTCGGGGCGGTTGTCGATACACTGCTCGTCGCGGCCGAGCGGCTGGTCGATGCAACCTATTTGTCCGACGACAATCCGGTGGTGCTTGGCGGCCAGGTGCATTCCTCGGGTGCCTCGCTGCCGCTGACGACCACGCTTTATATCGAGACGGCGCAGATCGCCTTTTCTCATGTGGCGCGCAACATGCTGAACCGTTGCATCCTGCTCTCGAACGGCGTGCGGCGAAACCTGCCGATCAATCTGGTCGCCCCCGGCGAGGTGGCGAGCGGTCTCGGTCCGCTGATGAAACTGGTGGTCGAGCTCTATATGCGCGTCCAGTCGATGGCCGTGCCGCTGTCGGCGCAGTCGATCGTCGTTGCCGGTGGTCTCGAAGAGGAAGCGACCTTCCTGCCGCTGATCGTCGAGCGCATGGAGACGCAAGTGCGCGATCTGCGCCAGATGGCGGCGATCGAGGCACTGCTGTCGGCACAGGCGATCGATCTGCTCGGTGACAAGCCTCAAGGCGTGACGCAGGTCGCCTATGATCGCGTTCGCACGCTGAGCACGATCTACCTGAAGGATCGCCCCCTCTCGAAGGAGATCGAGGCCCTGCACCGCGAGTTTGCGTCAGAGGACTTGCTGCACACCCTTGTCGAAATGGCGCCGATGCCGGAGTTCGATGATTTCTTCGCGCTCGGCAGATGAAAGGGAATTGAGATGTCAGATTTCGACCTCGTTCTCAAAGGCACGGTGGTGCTTGCCGACCGCGTCGTCGAGGGCGGACATGTGGCGGTGCGTGACGGCAAAATCGCCTTTGTCGGACAAGGCGCGATGCCCGCCGCGCGCGAACGCCATGATCTCGGGCAGGCACTGATCCTGCCCGGCGCAATCGATGCGCAGGTGCATTCGCTGAGCCAGAGGGATCAGGAGGATTTCATCTGGTCGACACGCTCTGCCGCTGCCGGTGGCGTGACGACGATCGTCGACATGCCCTATGACGAGGGCAATCTCGTCTGCTCGGCGGAGGCGGTGAAGCGCAAGATCGACCATGCCGGTGCGCAGGCGCGCGTCGATCTTGCGCTTTACGGCACGATCGATCCGGAGGAAGGCCCGGCGAGAATTGGCGAAATGGTCGAGGCCGGCGTCGCCGCCTTCAAGTTCTCGACTTTCGGCACGGATCCGAAGCGCTTTCCGCGCATTCCCGCCGGGTTGCTGGAAGATTGCTTTCGCGCCATCGCGCCGACCGGGCTCGCGGCAGGCGTCCATAACGAGGATGACGAAGCGGTGCGGGCGGCGATCGCCAAGGTCAAGGCAGCCGGGATTACCGACTACCGGGCGCACGGCCTGTCGCGACCGCCGCTGACCGAACTGCTCGCCACCAATCAGATCTATGAGACGGGGGCCGCGACGGGCTGCCCGGCCCATGTGGTGCATTGTTCGGTCGGCCGCGGCTACGAGATCGCTGCCGCCTACCGGGCGCAAGGATACCGCGCGACGATCGAGTGCTGCATTCACTATCTCGTCCTCGACGAGGAGAACGACGTAAAACGGCTTGGCGGCAAGGCGAAGATCAATCCGCCGATCCGGCCGCGCGCCGAGGTGGAAAAGCTCTGGCGGCATGTGGCCGATGGCACGGTGACGCTGGTCTCGACCGACCACGTCAGCTGGTCGGAAAACCGCAAGACCAATCCGGATATGCTGGCCAATGCCTCCGGCGTGCCGGGGCTGGAAGTGATGGTCCCGCTGTTCGTCAAGGGCGCGCTGGAGCGTGGCATTCCGCTGACCCGTGCAGCGGAATTGATGGCGCTCAATCCCGCCCGGCATTTCCGGCTCGATCATTGCAAGGGAGCTCTTCAGGTCGGCAAGGATGCAGATATCGCCGTGCTGACGCCGGAACCCTACACCTACGACGCGGCGGCAAGCGGCAACAACGTCGTCGGCTGGTCGCCGTATAACGGCATTCGGCTCCCATGGCGCGTGGCTGCCACCTACAATCGCGGCACGCTTGTCTTTGACGGAAAGTCCGTACTCGCCGCACCCGGCTCCGGTATGTTCGTCCGGCCGCTGCGGAGCTTGCCGTTGCGCGAGGCCGTGTAATGGCCGTAATCGAAACCAATCTGCCGGTCGATGCCCGCCGCATCGCCGACATCATCAAGGGGCTGGCGCGGATCACCGAACCGGACCGACCCTATACGCGGCGCGCCTTCACTCCGCTCTTTCTGGAGGGGCGCGCCTTTCTGGAGCAGCGCTTCAAAGCCGCCGGTCTCGAAACACGGATCGACGCGTCCGGCAATCTCATTGGCCGCCGGAAAGGGCGCAAGTCGGGCCTCGGCACGATCATGCTCGGCTCGCATTCGGACACAGTGCCGGAAGGCGGGCGGTTCGACGGCATCGCCGGCGTGGCAGCAGCGCTTGAAGTCGCGCAAGCGCTGAGCGATGCCGGCATCCGGCTCGACCACGATCTTGAGGTCGTCGATTTCCTGGCCGAAGAAGTCTCGGTGTTCGGGGTTTCCTGCATCGGCAGCCGCGGCATGGCGGGGCTGATCCCCGACGAATGGCTGAGCCGCGCTCATGGCGAATTGACGCTGCTCCAAGGCATAATCGACGCCGGCGGCGACCCGTCTCGGTTGGCCCAGCAGAAACGATCGGACATCAAGGCATTTCTGGAACTGCATATCGAGCAGGGGCCGGTGCTCGAAGCCGAACGCTGCGACGTGGGAATCGTGACCGCCATCGCCGGTGTCAGCCGGATCGAAATCCTGTTCGAGGGCCAGGCCGATCATGCCGGCACGACGCCGATGGGGCGCAGGCGCGACGCGCTGACGGCGGCGGCCAGGATGGTCGGGGACGTCGCACGCCTCGGAACGGAATTTTCCAAGGGCGGGGGGCATTTCACCGCGACCGTCGGCGAATTTTCGATCGAGCCGAACGCGGCCAATGTCGTGCCGTCCCGAGCCCGGCTTTTGATCGATGCGCGGGCGGAACTGCGGTCCGACATGGAGCGCTTCATTGCCGAGATCGACCAGCTTGCCGTCGATATCCAGCGCGATACCGGCGTATCAATCGCCTCACCGAAGCTGATCTCTGACAATTTCCCGACCCCCGCCGATCCGCTGGTGCTGCGCAATATGGAAGCGGCCTGCGACCGTGTCGGCGCAAGACATCGCCGCATGGCCTCCGGTGCCGGTCACGACACGGCCTGGATGGCGCGGATTTCAAGGGCGGCGATGATCTTTATCGCCTGCCGCGACGGCCGATCGCACACGCCGGACGAATGGGCCGACAATGACGACATCACGCTCGGTGCGGCGGTCCTGTTCGAGGCCGTCAGGAAACTCGACGTGGATTTACAGGGAACGCGCTGATGGGCCGGATACTCACAGAAAAGGACGTCGAGGCGGCGGTCAAGGGTGGCTCGGTCTATGCGGCCGGCGGCGGCGGATGGGCCGATCACGGCCGCATGCTCGGCTATGCGGCGGTGTCGATCGGCAAGCCGGAGCTGGTCTCGATCGATGAACTCGACGTGAACGACTGGGTGGCGACCGCCGCTGCGATCGGTGCGCCGGCCTCGACCACGCCCTGGGAAATGCGCGGCGTGGATTATGTCAAGGCGGTGCAACTGCTGCAGGAGGCGCTGGGCGAAAAGATCGCCGGTCTGATCGTCGGCCAGAACGGCAAGTCGTCGACGCTGAACGGCTGGCTGCCTTCGGCGATCCTCGGCACCAAGGTCGTCGATGCCGTCGGCGATATCCGCGCGCATCCGACCGGCGACATGGGATCGATCGGTCTTGCCGGCTCGCCCGAGCCGATGATCCAGACGGCCGTCGGCGGCAATCGCGAGGAAAACCGCTATATCGAACTTGTCGTACGCGGCGCGACAGCCAAGGTTTCGCCGATCCTGCGCACTGCCTCAGACATGTCGGGCGGCTTCATCGCGTCGGCGCGAAATCCTGTGCGGGCGTCCTACGTCAAGGCCAATGCAGCGCTCGGGGGCATCTCGCTCGCCTTGACTCTGGGTGAGGCGATCATCGCTGCGGAAGCCAGGGGCGGCAGTGCCGTCATCGATGCGATCGTCAAGACGACAAACGGCGCGATCCTCGCGGAAGGAACGATCACCGACAAGTCGGTCGCCTACACCAGGGAAGCCTTCGATATCGGCACGGTGACGCTCGGGAAGGGCGATGACTCTACGGTACTCCACATCATGAACGAATATATGGCGGTGGAGAATGCCGGCGGTGCGCGGCTGGCAACCTTCCCGGACGTGATCACGACGTTGTCGCCGGATGGCGAACCCTTGAGCGTCGGTCAGTTGCAGGTCGGCATGAAGATCTTCGTGCTGCATGTGCCGAAGAAGGTCATCCCGCTAGCCTCCAGCGTGCTTGATCCATCCGTCTATCCGCCGGTGGAGAAGGCGATGGGCATCGACATCGCGCACTACGCCCTGTCCGGCCAGATATAGGAGAATGTGCAATGGCGCGCGACGCGGGTCTCGAGGAACTGATCAGGCAGGAGCTTGGCGAACGGCCCGGACTTTCCGAGAAGCCGATGTTCGGCGGTCTTGCCTTCCTCCTCGATGGCAATCTTCTTTGCGGCGCGCGCAACGACGGCATGCTTGTGCGGCTCGGCAAGGGCAATGACGGCTGGGCACTGGCACACCCCGGCATCGAACTCATGGTGATGGGGGATCGTCCGATGAATGGCTGGGTGCGCGCTGGCCCGGCGGCTTTCGGCGACGACGCCCTGCGCAAGCGCCTGCTCGATGCGGCGCTCGCCCATGTTCTTTCGCTGCCGGCGAAGTGACTGCCGCTAGCGCTCTCCACGGAGTGGCGTGGAGAGCCACATGACTGCAGATTGAGAAGGAAGCCGACAATGCCCAAAGCCAACCCACGTCACCCGAACTTTCCCATCCCCGGTGGCCCCGAACTGCGCGCCAAGGGCTGGCGGCAGGAGGCGTTGCTGCGGCTTCTGGAAAACGTGCTGTCGGTCGGCGAGGATCCGGACAATCTGATCGTCTATGCCGCGCTCGGCAAGGCCGCACGCAACTGGGCCGCCCACAAGGCGATCGTCAAGGCGCTGATCGAAATGGACGAGGATCAGACGCTGGTTATCCAGTCCGGCAAGCCGGTTGGGCTCTTGAAGACCCATGCGAAGGCGCCGCTCGTCATCATGGCCAATTGCAACATCGTCGGCCAATGGGCGAAGGCCGAGGTGTTTTATGAACTGGAGCGGCAGGGGCTGATTTGCTGGGGCGGGCTGACGGCGGGTGCCTGGCAATATATCGGCAGCCAGGGCGTCATCCAGGGCACCTATGAAATCTTCATGCGCATCGCCGAAAACCGGTTCGGCGGCGATCTCGCCGGCCGCTTCATCCTGACCGCCGGTCTCGGCGGCATGGGCGGCGCTCAGCCGCTGGCCGGCCGGATGGCTGGCGCGGCGATCCTCTGCATCGACATCGACCCCGTGAGGGCCGAAAAGCGCAAGGCGGTCGGCTATCTCGAACATGTCGCGCCGGATCTTGATACGGCGCTCGCGATGATCGGTGAGGCGGTCAAGGAGAAGCGGGCCACCTCGATCGGCCTCGTCGGCAATGCAGCAGCCCTCTATCCGGAAATCGCCAGACGCGGCATCGTCCCCGACATAGTCACCGACCAGACATCCGCCCACGACCTCGTCTACGGCTACGTGCCGAAGGGCATGAGCCTCGACGAGGTGAAGCGCCTGCGGGTCGAGGGGCAGGGGCAACTGATGGCCGCCAGCCGCGCCTCGATCGTCGATCACGTCAAGGCCATGCTGGAATTTCAGGCGCGGGGCGCGGAGGTTTTCGACAACGGCAACCTGATCCGGACGCAGGCGCGTGAGGGCGGTGTTGCGAACGCTTTCGACATCCGCATCTTCACCGAAGCCTACCTGCGCCCGCTGTTTGCCCGCGCCATCGGCCCGTTTCGCTGGATGGCGCTGTCGGGCGAGGAGAGCGACATTGCCCGCATCGACGACCTGCTCCTCACGATGTTCCCGGACAACAAGATCGTTACCAACTGGATCCGCTTGGCAAGGGAAAACGTGCCCTTCGAAGGCCTGCCCGCCCGCATCGCCTGGCTCGGTCATGGTGAACGCACCGAACTGGCGCTTGCTGTCAACGCGCTGGTGGCATCCGGCGAGCTCAAGGGCCCGATCGCCTTCTCCCGCGATCACCTCGACGCCGGCGCGATGGCCCATCCCAACATCATGACGGAGCGGATGAAGGACGGATCGGATGCCATCGCCGACTGGCCGTTGCTCGATGCGATGCTGCTCTGCTCCTCCATGGCCGACCTCGTCGTCGTCCATTCGGGCGGCGGTGGTTACGCTGGCTATATGACCAGCTGCGGCGTGACTGTCGTGGCTGACGGCACGGAGAGCGGAGCGGAAAGGTTGAGCCACGCGCTGACGAATGATACGTCGCTCGGTGTCATCCGCTATGCGGATGCGGGCTATGAAGCGTCGCTGGACGAGATCGAGAAGAAGGGGATCGGGTATATCGGCTTGGCGTAGCGCGAGAACAGTCTGGCCGGTCGTCGCGCCTTGGCAATGAACATGCCAGGCGTTAGCATGTCCGCCTGGAGGACACGGCCATGACGTCGAGTTTCAATGTCCACAGTGCGGCGGGCTATGAGCAACTCATGGGGCGCTGGAGCCGGCAACTCGCGCCTCTACTGATCGACTTTGCAGGCCTGGCGGATGGCGAACGCGTCCTCGACGTCGGGTGCGGGACCGGCAGCCTGACATTTGCGCTGCCGCAAGCCGCCAATGTCAGAGAGATCGCGGCGATCGACTATTCGCCTGTCTTTGTCGCCGAAGCGAACCGACGCAACGCCGATCCGCGGATCACTATCCAGCAAGCCGATGCGTGCGCCCTTCCGTTTCCGGACGGTTACTTCGATCGGGCGCTTTCGCTTCTGGTTCTGCACTTCGTACCCGAGGCGGGAAAGGCGGTCTCCGAAATGCGGCGCGTCGTGCGGCCGGGCGGAGTGGTCGCAGCCGCGGTCTGGGACCATCTTGGCGGTATGCCGGGCATGCGGATGATGGTCGACACAGTGGCCATGCTGGACGAAAACGCGCGCCAATTGCGGAGGTCGTATTGTTTCCAGCCGATGATGCGGCCGGGCGAAATGAAGCAGAGCTTCATCGAAAACGGGCTGCTGGAGGTGGAGCAGGCATCGCTGGTGATCCGCATGGACTACCAATCGTTTGACGATTACTGGGAGCCCATCGCCGCCGGCGAGGGGCCTTTGGGCAAGTATGTCGCTGCCCTGGCCCCTGCGCGGCGCACAGCAATTGATGCCGCTGTGCGTGACGCCTATGAGGCGGGCGAGCCCGATGGACCAAGGTCATTTGCAGCCGTTGCCTGGGCCTGTCGGGGCATCGTCCCCTCCGCCTGAAGGGCCGTCTTTCGGGACGACCACCGCGCCGCGTCGCGATGGGTTGCGGCGCGGTATCCGTTGTGGACGCCGCGCCGCCACCCATCAGGTGTTTGCGAGCGCCAGCTGGGCGCGCGCCTGCAGGATCTGCGAGCAGGCGTTGGCGGCTTCCACACCCTTGATGACGAAGTGATCGCGGAAAAAGCGGATATGGGCTTCCGATTCCTGGAAATTGTGCGGCGTGAGGACGGTGGACAGGACGGGTACGCCGGTGTCGAGCTGTACCCGCATCATGCCGTCAAGAACAGTGCCGGCGACGAAATCGTGGCGGTAGATGCCGCCGTCGACGACGAATGCCGAGCCGATGATCGCCGAGAAGCGGCCGGTTTTGGCGAGCGTCTGCGCATGCAGCGGAATTTCGAGCGCGCCGGGCACATCGAAGATTTCGACGTCCGAGTGCTTGCCGCCAAGCTTTTCCCAATGGGCGACGAAGGAATTGACGCATTGATCGACGATATCGGCGTGCCAGCGCGCACGGATGATGGCGATCTTCTGGGTGGGGTGGGAAGCGATTGTCATGTCAGTCTGGCCTTTCAAGGGTTGAGCCATTTTTCAATGATCCCCTTGGGCGAACACGCAGACACGGTGATCCCTTGGAAGGAAACCCCGATCTGCTTGCTCTCTTTCATCCGGACTTTAACCGTCGGCTCCGGAATTCAACCGGATCTGCTGACCTTCATACGGACGTATGAAGCGCTCGCGGGCTCCGGGAATTTCGTCCCGTTACCGCCGGTGGGGAGTTTCACCCCGCCCTGAGAACGTGCGAGACCGACTATAAGGACTGGCTGGCGGGCGTCAAACGCAGGGTGCGACGCGTGCGACGAAAAAGGCGACAGATTTTTCCAATCAAACTGTCGCCCGAAACATATTTTTGCGGATCAGGTGCTACTCGCGGATGATCAGCAGATCGCTCGCGGTGAAGCGCAGCGTGACGACGTCGCCGACGGCCGGCGGGCTGAGGCCCGGCGCGTTGAACATGTCGAAGGAGATCACCGGGTCACCGACCTTCATGCGCGTGCGGATAACTGAGCCGAGGAAGTTGCTGGAAACGACCTGGCCGGTCAGCGCCGTATCTCCCTTGGCGCTTTCCGCGATCGAGCCCGCTTCGGGCCGCAACGCCAGCGAGACCGTGTCGCCCGCCTTGACCGGGCCGAGAGGCTCACGCAGCGTGATGGCCTGGTCGCCGATGGAGATGCGGTTGGAGGCAGGGTCGACGACCGTCGCTTCGATCAGGTTCAGCGTACCGACGAAGGAGGCGACGAAGCGGGTGGCCGGCTTGTTGTAGATGTCGAATGGCGTGCCGATCTGGTCAGCACGGCCGCTGTTCATGACGACGATGCGGTCGGAGATCGACAGCGCCTCTTCCTGGTCGTGGGTCACGAAGACCGTGGTGATGCCGAGCTGTTGCTGGATCATGCGGATTTCTTCGCGCAGGGAGACGCGGATCTTGGCGTCAAGGGCCGACAGCGGCTCGTCGAGCAAAAGCACCTGCGGCTTCGGTGCCAGCGCCCGGGCAAGGGCAACGCGCTGCTGCTGGCCGCCGGACATCTGATAGGGGAAGCGATCGGCGAGGTGGCCGAGATGAATGAGCCCCAGCATTTCCTTGACGCGCGCGTCGACAGCCGCCTTGTTCATGCCGGCGATCTTCAGGCCGAACGCGACGTTGTCGTGCACTGTCATGTTGGGGAAGAGCGCATAAGCCTGGAAGACCATGCCGATATTGCGCTGGTTGGGCTTGAGGCTTTCCTGGTTCTTGCCGTTGATCCTGATCGTCCCGCCGCTTGGCGTTTCGAAACCTGCGATCATCCGAAGAACCGTCGTTTTGCCGCAGCCGGAAGGGCCGAGAAAGGAGACGAACTCGCCTTTCTCGATCGTCATGTCGAAATCATGGACGACCTGTACAGGACCAAAGCTCTTCTGAATGCCGGAGAGTTCAAGAAAGGACATGGACGATCAATACCTCAGGGCTTGGAAGGAGCCGATTTGCTGAAACGGGAGACAAGCTGCAACAGCGCCATCGAAGCCCAGGTGATGGCAAAAGCGATGATCGCAAGTGCCGGCGGCTCATAGGCGCGGTTGGCGCCGATCAGCTGCAGATAAGGACCGAAAGCCGGGCGGTTGAGCAGCGACGGCATGGTGAATTCGCCAATGACGATGGCGAAGGTGATGAAGGCGCCGGACAGAACGCCGCTCATCACGTTCGGAAAAATGCATTTGAACATGATGGTCGGCCAGGATGCTCCGAGGCTCTGGGCCGCTTCCGTCAGCGTTGCGACGTCGATGGTGCGCATGGCTGTGTCGACCGAGCGGTACATATAGGGCAGCGACAGCGTCATGAATGAGAACATCAGGAGCAGGTCGGTGCCGCGCGCGGAGCCGGTGAAAGGAATGAACGACGACGAATTGTAGAGCCGGAGATAGCCGAAGACGATCACGATGGCCGGGATGACGAGGGGCATCAGCGTGATGAACTCGACGAAGGGACGCATCTGCGGCAGGCGCAGGCGAACCCAATAGGCCGTCGGCACGACGAGCAGGACGCCGAAGACGATGGTCAGTATGGCCATCACGATCGAATAGCTGAAGGATTCGCGGAACTGGACGTCGGCGAACACCGAGCGGTAGGCGTCGAAGGAATATTCGCCACGACGCATCCGCAGCGAAAATTCGAACGTCGCGATCAAGGGGATGATGAAATAGGAGGCGCCGAAAAGGACAGCGATCCAGGCGCCGATCTTTTGTGTCTTCATTTCTGCCACCGTTCGGCGCGCATGCGGAGCCAGATGTAGATGAGGTTGGAAATGCCGGTTATGACGATCATGCCGAGCGCCAGCGCATAGCCGAGGTTCGGATTGTGCAGGACGTCGCCACGGATCTGGGCGTAAAGCTGGATCGGCACGATGTTGAAGGTTGAACCGGTCAGCGAGTAGGCCGTGGCGATGGCGCCGAAGGCGTTGGCGAACAGCAGCAGCGTCGTGCCGAGAATGCTCGGGAAGAGGATCGGCAGCGCCACCTTCATCCAGTATTGCGTATTGGTCGCGCCGAGGATTTCGGCCGCTTCCCGCCATTCCTTCTTCAAGCCGTCAAGTGCCGGCGTGATGATCAGCACCATCAACGGGATCTGGAAGTACATATAGGTGATGGTCAGGCCGATGAAGCTCAACAGGTTGAAGCCGGTGGCATAGAGATTGATGCCGAACCAGTCGCGCAGGAGCAACGTCACCAGGCCCGTGCGGCCGAGCGTGGCAAGGAAGGCGAAGGCGAGCGGCACGCCGGCGAAATTGGAGGCGACGCCCGAAAAGGTCAGAAGCGAGGAGCGGATCCAGGAGGGCAGGCCGCCGAGCACCACGGCCCATGCGAGAAAGAAGCCGATGAACGCGCCGCCCAGCGACGACGCCAGGCTGACCCTTATCGAAATCCAGTAAGAGGCCAGGATCTTGTCGGTGAAGAGTCCGGAAATGTTATCAAAGGTGAACTCGCCGGCCGGATTGAGAAACGCGCCCGTGACCAGGTAGAGCGTCGGTGCGATCAGGAACATCACTGCAAAAAGCAGAAAAGGCAGTATGCCAAGCCAGTCAATGGCCGTCTTCCTAAAATCAATGGCCTGTTTGGCGCTCATCCGGAAACCGTTTGGTGAAAATTGAAAAGCAGCCTTCCCGCGCGGTCGCGGGAAGGCCTTGATGCGGCAGTCTTACTGGACGTTGGCGCCGACGACGGTGTCCCAGCCCTTGGTGATGACTTCCTTGTAGGCTTCCTGTTCTTCCAGCGTCGGGAACACGGCCTTTTCATAGGCAGCAGCCGGCGGCAGCTTGTCGAGCAGCTCCTGCGGGATCTTGCCGTTCTTGGCGAGGTCGTTGAAGCGGATCGGGTGGCAATAGCCCTTCAACCAGCCGAGCTGACCTTCGTCGGAATAGAGGTATTCCATCCAGAGCTTGGCGGCGTTCGGGTGCGGCGCATAGGCGGAGATCGCCTGGACGTAGACGCCGGCGACAACGCCGGAAGCCGGGACGACGACGTCGACCGGCGGGTTGCCGGCAAGCGTGTCACGGTCGGCAAGCGCGTTGTAGTCCCAGCGCAGGATGATCGGCGTCGTGCCCTGGGCCAGCGGAGCGGACTTGCCGATGACGGGGACGAAGTTGCCCTTCGCGTTCAGTTCCTTGAAGAAGGCAAGGCCTGCTTCGCCGGCCTTGGCGACGTCGCCGCCAGCAGCGGAAAGGCCGGCCGCGAAAACGCCGGAGATGGCCTGGTTAGCGGTTCGCGGGTCACCGGCAAGAGCGACCATGTTGGCATATTCCGGCTTCAAAAGGTCGGCCCAGTCCTTCGGGCTTTCCTTGACGATGTCCTTGTTCACTTCGAAGGACATGACGCCGTAATAGTCGCCGTACCAGTAGCCTTCAGCGTCCTTTGCAGTGTCCGGGATCGTGTCCCAGGTTTCGACCTTGTAGGGCTGGATCAGCTTTTCAGCCTTTGCCGACGGGCCGAAGGAAAGGCCGACGTCGATCACGTCGGGGGCCTGGTCGCCCTTGTTGTCCTTGTTGGCCTTGATGGCTTCGATTTCATCGCCCGAACCGGCGTCCGGGTTGAGTTCGTTGACGGTCAGGCCGTACTTGGCCTTGAAGCCCTCGATGACGCCGCCGTAGCCGCACCAGTCGTGGGGCAGGGCGATCGTGGTGAGCGTGCCTTCTGCCTTGGCAGCGGCAATCAGTTCGGCGCTCGGCTCGGCAGCGGCGATGGCGGTCGATGCCACGACCATGGCGGTCGAAAGCGAAAGCAAGCGGCGCATATGTGAAATCACTGGTCTTCTCCTCTTGTGGTTATGTCAGCAGCTTCGGTGGAAGCTGATACTGGGGTCCGATGAAGCTTATGTGACAGGCAATGTTCCCTTTGCGACAGGACATTCGCAGCCGGAACACCTTCATTTTATTTTCAAAATTTGAACCCGCCCGGATACAGGCGGCAATTATAGCACCTATCGAATTGCGGTTCGCGACATCCTTCGTCAGGTTTGGCGCTGCGTTCTGTCTCTCATGCTCCTCCTAAAGCGGCCTGCGAAAAAGCCGTGTTGAATCGAACAGGTTCTCGAGCGTTTTCATGCGGTCGCGCGTCTCGTCCCAGATGGAACTCTGCACGGCCTCGATCAGCGCCTCGACGGCAAACAGGATGATGACCGAACTGTCCCAGGCGGATGGCGCCTCGATATGGATGCGGAAAACACGTCGTGCCGACTTGGCGACGGGAGAGCCCCACTGGTCGGTGAACAGAATGATTTCGACGCCGCGGTCGCGGGCAATGCGCGCGAGCGTTTCCATTTCCTGCTCGTAGCGGCGGATATCGAACAGGATCAGGACGTCGCCCTTCCTCATGTCGAGCACGTAGTGCGGCCAGGAACTGGAATTGGCGGCGATCCGGGTCACGCCGGAGCGGATGACCTGCAGATGTGTAAAGAAATAATCGGCCAGCGCGCCGGTGATGCGGCCGCCGACCAGATAGATATTGCGCTTGCGGTCGGCAATCATCGCGGCCGCACCGTCGAACTCTGCCGTCTCGAGCTGGGCGAGGGTGGCGCGCAGGTTGTTTATCGTTGTGTCGGCGAAACGGTTGAGTATATGCGCGCCCGGCGCGTTGGCGGCCCAGCGGTCGTGCTTGCTGATCGGGTTGGAAATCGTCGCTTCGAGTTCCTGGTGGAGTCGCTGCTGGAAATCGGGAAATCCGCGGAAGCCGAGCTTCTGCACCATGCGGGCAACTGTCGGCGTCGACACGCCTGCATTCTCGGCAACGGTCGTGATGCTGCCGAGCCCGGAGACCGGGTAATTGTCGAGAAGCGTCGCCGCCAACTGCTTTTCCGCGCGCGTCAGCACGGAATAATGGGCGTTGATCACATCTGACACCGTCACAGTGCCTTCAGAGCTTGTCAATATCGATCCCCTGAGCCGGTCTTTGCCGGCTTTGTGACAGAGTAAACATCGCTGTCACAATTGGAGTCAATGGGTTTTTTGAAGAGATCGTTTCAGTTTTCGGTTGACACGGGTGAAGTCGTGAAGAATTCTTTTCATTAACGAATGCTGCGGCCCTTTTCACCGGGCCTGCTTTCAGGCCTGAAGGCAACTGAAAAGGAAATCGCATTTGATGAAGCTTTTGACCGAGGCGGAGGGGTCGCCTGTCGCAGTGGAAAATTTGCAGGCGTCGAGCCCGTTTCTGCTGGTGTGCGAGCACGCGTCCCCCCGTCTTCCGCAGAGAATGGGCACGCTTGGCCTGTCACCCGCGGCCCTGTCCAGCCATATCGCCTGGGATCCTGGTGCGCTGGCCGTGTCCGAGCTTCTGGTGAAAAGCCTTGATGCGACGCTGATCTATCAGCGGTTTTCGCGTCTGGTCTATGATTGCAATCGCCCGCCGGAAGCGCAAGCTGCCATGCCGCCCGTCAGCGAGGTCTTCGAGATACCCGGCAATGCTGCGATTTCCGCAGCCGAGCGCCGGGCGCGGACGGAGGCGCTCTATCTGCCGTTCCGCGACGAGCTGGCGGATTTCATCGCTGCGCGCAAGGTGAGCGGCAGACCACCGGTGCTGGTGACCATGCACACCTTCACGCCGGTCTATCACGGCAGGCAGCGCGAGGTCGAAGTCGGTATCCTGCACGATACGGACAAAAGGCTGGCCGACTGTATGCTGGCGGCCGCCGAAAACACGAAACGCTACGATACCCGTCGCAACGAGCCTTATGGGCCGGCCGACGGCGTCACGCATACACTCATTGAGCATGGCTTGAAGAACGGCCTGCTCAACGTAATGATCGAGATCCGCAACGATCTCGTTTCGGATGAAATCGGTCAAAGGGTCATGGCCGATTATCTGACGGGCCTGCTGGGCGAAAGCCTGGCGTCACTGTCGCAATAAAAAGACCTGGGGAGCGGCATGTCCGCGGAGACTGGTCCATGGGCTTCCATGGACGCTGGCACTTCAGCCGGCCGGCAATACCGCCGGAGGGCTGGTCGATACAGGGGAAAAAAATGTCGAACTATACTGACACAGACAAGCATGAGGACATGAAAGTCCTCCATTCGATGGGCTATGCGCAGGAACTTGAGCGGCGCATGAGCTCGTTTTCCAACTTTGCCGTATCCTTCTCGATCATCTGCATTCTTTCGGGCGGCATCAACTCGCTCGCGCAGGCGACGTCGGGAGCGGGTGGTGCCGCGATCGGTATCGGCTGGCCGCTGGGCTGCTTCATATCGCTCGTCTTCGCGGTTGCCATGGCACAGATCAGTTCGGCCTATCCGACGGCGGGCGGCCTCTATCACTGGGGCTCGATCCTCGGCAACCGCTTCACCGGCTGGCTGACCGCATGGTTCAATCTCCTGGGTCTTGTCACCGTGCTCGGCGCAATCAACGTCGGCACCTATTATTTCTTCATGGGATCCTTCGGAACGCCGTATCTCGGTCTTGAAGATTCCATGACCGTTCGTCTCGTCTTCCTGGTGATCATCACCGGCCTTCAGGCGATCGTGAACCACATGGGCATCGGCCTCACCGCCAAGCTCACGGACTTCTCCGGTTACCTGATCTTCGCCACCGCGATCCTTCTTGCCCTTACATGCCTGGTCGCCGCCGACAGCTACGAGGTAGGCCGCCTTTTTACGTTCTCCAACTACTCCGGTGAAACCGGCGGTAACGTATGGCCGGCAACCTCGGGCACCTGGGTTTTCCTGCTTGGCCTGCTTTTGCCGATCTACACGATCACCGGGTATGATGCTTCGGCGCATACGTCGGAAGAGACGGTCAAGGCAGCGGTTTCCGTTCCCAAGGGGATGGTGTCCTCGGTGTTGTGGTCGGCTCTGTTCGGCTACGTCATGCTGTGCAGCTTCGTGCTGATGATCCCGAACATGGACGAAGCCGCCAAGCAGGGCTGGAACGTGTTCTTCTGGGCGATGGATGCTCAGGTCCATCCGCTTGTCAAGGACATCCTCTATCTTGCGATCTTCGTCAGTCAATGGCTGTGCGGTCTGGCGACCGTAACGTCGGTCTCACGCATGATCTTCGCCTTTTCGCGTGACGGCGGGTTGCCTGCATCGAAGGCTCTCGCAAAGGTCAGCCCTACCTATCGCACGCCGGTTGCGGCGATCTGGACCGGCTCGATCCTCTCCGTGCTTTTCGTCTGGGGCTCGTCGCTCGTTTCGATTGGCGAAACGCCGGTCTATACGATCGTCGTTTCCTGCACCGTCATCTTCCTGTTCTTCTCCTTTGCGATCCCGATCACACTTGGCCTTTTCGCCTGGGGGACGTCAAAGTGGGACAAGATGGGGCCGTGGAACCTCGGTGAGGGCATGTTCAAGCTCTTTGCCGTCTTGTCGATCATAGCGATGGTTCTGATCTTCGTGCTTGGTATCCAACCGCCAAACGATTGGGCGCTCTACATCACCGTCGGCTTCCTGATCGTCACGGCCATTGTCTGGTTCGGCTTCGAAACGCGCCGTTTCAAGGGTCCGCCGATCGGCGAAGAGGTTGCGCGCCGCGCCGCCGTGATCGCCGCCGCCGAGAAGGCGGTTGGGGAAAAATGAACTGGTGAGATAGTGCGGGGGCCGCCTTTGCGCGGCTTCCGCCAGACATCCAGCAAATGGAGCGCCTGACTGCTCCATTCGATCAAGCACGGGATTTTTGCAATGAGCGCGAGCTATTCGTTTGAGGAATTGAAGAAAGATGTCGCCGAAGGCCGCATCGATACGGTTCTGGCGTGCCAGGTGGACATGCAGGGACGCCTGATGGGCAAGCGTTTTCATGCGCAGTTCTTCGTCGACAGCGCCTGGGAAGAGACCCATAGCTGCAACTACCTGCTGGCGACGGACATGGAGATGGACACGGTGTCCGGCTACAAGTCGACCAGCTGGGAAGCGGGCTACGGCGACTATACGATGAAGCCTGATCTCTCGACGCTTCGCCGCATTCCCTGGCTCGAAGGCACGGCGCTGGTTCTCTGCGACATGCTCGATCACCACACCCACAAGGAAGTGCCGCATTCGCCGCGTGCCATCCTCAAGCGGCAGATCGCCCGGCTCGAGGCCATGGGCCTGAAGGCCTACATGGCGACCGAGCTCGAATTCTTCCTGTTCGACCAGAGCTATGACGACGCGCGCGAAAGCGGTTACCGCGACCTGAAGCTGGTCAGCGGTTACAACGAGGACTACCACATCTTCCAGACGACCAAGGAAGAGGATGTGATGCGGGCGATCCGCAACGGCCTGCAGGGCGCCGGCATCCCGGTGGAAAACTCCAAGGGCGAGGCGTCCGCCGGCCAGGAGGAAATCAACGTCCGCTATGCCGACGCGCTGACGATGGCCGACCGGCACGTCATCATCAAGAACGGCTGCAAGGAAATCGCCTGGTCGCGCGGCAAGGCGATCACCTTCCTGGCCAAATGGAACTACCATGCCGCCGGCTCGTCGTCACATATTCATCAGTCGCTCTGGAGCCTTGACGGCAAGACGTCGCGGTTCTTCGACAAGGAAGCCAAATACGGCATGTCGGACACGATGCGCCACTACGTTGCCGGCCTGCTGACGCATGCGAGCGAGATCACCTATTTTCTCGCGCCCTACATCAATTCCTACAAGCGCTTCATGGCCGGCACCTTCGCGCCGACCAAGGCCGTCTGGAGCAAGGACAACCGTACCGCCGGATACCGGCTCTGCGGCGAGGGTACCAAGGCGATCCGCATCGAGTGTCGCGTGGGCGGCTCCGATCTCAATCCCTATCTCGCCATGGCAGCGCTGATCGCCGCCGGCATTGCCGGCATCGAGGGCCAGCTCGAACTGGAGCCGCCCTTCGTCGGCGATGCCTATGGCGGCAAGAACATCCGCGAAATCCCCGGCACGTTGCGCGATGCGACAAGGGCCATGAACTCCTCGAAGATGCTGCTCGACGCTTTCGGCGAGGAGGTGATCGAGCACTACACTCGCGCTGCCGAATGGGAGCAGGAGGAATATGATCGCCGCGTGACCGATTGGGAAGTTGCGCGTGGGTTCGAGCGGGCGTAACGCCATCATTCAACAACGGACTTCGATCCGACATCTGTCCGAACGACCGGTGCCGGATCGCAAATTTTGACGACAGAACAGGAAAACGATCATGACCATGATCCAATGCATTTCCCCGGTGAACGGGGAGGTTTACGCTGAGCGCCCCGCGGTCGATGCGGCTACCGCTTCAGCTGCGGTAGCCCGCGCGCGCGCCGCCCAGAAAGGCTGGGCGAAACGGCCGATCGAGGATCGGGTCAAGCTCGTCCTTGCCGGCGTGGCGCGGCTCAACGAGATGGTTGACGAGGTCGTGCCCGAACTTGCCTGGCAGATGGGCCGGCCGGTGCGCTACGGCGGCGAGTTCCGCGGCTTCAATGAGCGGTCGAACTATGTCGCCTCCATCGCTGCCGATGCACTGGCGCCTATCGTCGTAGAGGACAGTGCCAGCTTCGAGCGCCGCATCGAGCGCGTCGCGCATGGTGTCGTCTTCGTCATCGCGCCTTGGAACTATCCGTACATGACGGCGATCAACACGGTCGCGCCCGCGCTGATGGCGGGCAATGCCGTCATCCTCAAGCATGCCAGTCAGACGATCCTAGTTGGCGAGCGGATGGTGCGCGCCTTCGTCGAGGCCGGCGTTCCCGAAGATGTCTTCCAGAACATCTTCCTCGACCATCAGACGACTTCAGCACTGATCGCGGCCAAGAGCTTCGATTTCATCAATTTCACGGGCTCCGTCGAAGGTGGCCGGTCGATCGAGCGCGCCGCCGCCGGTACGTTTACGGGTCTTGGCCTCGAACTCGGTGGCAAGGATCCGGGCTATGTCATGGATGACGCAGATCTCGACGCTGCTGTCGATACGCTGATGGATGGGGCAATGTTCAATTCCGGGCAGTGCTGCTGCGGCATCGAGCGCATCTACGTGAACGAGAACCTCTACGACGATTTCGTTGAAAAGGCCGTCGCCTTCGCATCTTCCTACAAGCTTGGCAATCCGCTCGAGCAGGAGACCTCGCTTGGACCGATGGCGCATAAGCGCTTTGCCGCCGAAGTCCGCGCCCAGACGGCCGAGGCCGTTGCCAAGGGTGCCAGGGCGCTGGTCGATCCGAAGCTGTTCCCGCAGGATGACGGCGGTGCCTATCTTGCGCCGCAGGTGCTTGTCGATGTCGATCACTCCATGAAGGTGATGACGGAAGAAAGCTTCGGCCCGGTCGTCGGCATCATGAAGGTGAAGAATGACGAAGAAGCGCTGGCTTTGATGAATGACTGCAAGTACGGGCTCACAGTGTCGCTATGGACGAAGGACTCCGAACGCGCCGCCCGGATCGGCAATGAGCTTGAAACCGGCACCGTCTTCATGAACCGCGCCGATTATCTTGATCCGGCGCTCTGCTGGACCGGCGTCAAGGAAACGGGCCGTGGCGGCTCGCTGTCGGTCATCGGTTTCCAGAACCTGACCCGTCCGAAATCCTACCATCTGAAGAAAGCCTAAGCGATGACCATCACAGCCAACTGGAGCTATCCGACCGCCATCAAGTTCGGGGCAGGGCGGATCAAGGAACTCGCCGATCATTGCAAGGCGCTCGGTATCAAGAAACCGCTGCTGATCACCGACCGGGGCCTTGCACCGATGCCGATCACCCAGAACGCGCTCGATATCCTTGATGCGGCCGGGCTCGGCCGGGCGCTGTTCAGCGAGGTTGATTCCAACCCGACCGACGTCAACCTCGCCGCCGGCGTCAAGGCCTTCAAGGACGGTGGTCATGACGGCGTCATCGCCTTCGGTGGCGGCTCAGGGCTCGATCTCGGCAAGTGCGTCGCCTTCATGGCGGGGCAGACCCGGCCTGTCTGGGACTTCGAGGATATCGGCGACTGGTGGACGCGCGCCAGCGTCGATGGCATTGCACCGATCATCGCCGTGCCGACGACTGCAGGGACCGGCTCCGAGGTCGGCCGCGCCTCGGTCATCACCAATTCGCAGACCCACACGAAGAAGGTGATCTTTCATCCGAAGTTCCTGCCGGCGGTGACGATCTGCGACCCGGAACTGACGGTCGGCATGCCGAAGGTGATCACCGCCGGTACCGGCATGGATGCCTTTGCCCATTGCCTGGAAGCCTATTCCTCGCCGTTCTATCATCCGATGTCAGCCGGTATCGCGCTTGAAGGCCTGCGGCTGGTCAAGGAGTATCTGCCGCGCGCCTACAAGGACGGAACTGATATCGAGGCCCGCGCCCATATGATGAGTGCGGCCGCCATGGGCGCCGTCGCCTTCCAGAAGGGGCTCGGAGCCATCCACTCGCTGTCGCATCCGGTCGGCGCGATCTACAACACCCATCACGGCATGACCAATGCCGTCGTCATGCCGCCTGTGCTGCGTTTCAACCGCCCTGCCATCGAGGACAAGATCGGCATGGCCGCCGCCTATCTCGGCATTTCCGGCGGTTTCGACGGCTTCTACGACTACGTCCTGAAGCTGCGCGAAGAGCTGGGCGTGCCCGACAAGCTGTCTGCGCTCGGCGTCGGCACGGATCGCATCGACGAGATGGCTGCAATGGCCATCGTCGATCCGACGGCGGGCGGCAATCCGGTCGAACTGACACTCGATGCCGCAAAGCAGCTCTTCCAGGAGTGCATCTGACCGCAGGCGGGTCGCCTTTTTCAAATGGCCCCGCCGATCCGTCGTCACATTTACACGGAGCGATCCCGGCGGTCGCTCCGTTTTTTGTTTTCCGGCTAATAATTTGTTTGCCGTTCGTTAACCCTGATTTGCAAGGCTGAATGCACTGGGCGCCCTTGCATGTAGGGCGGTGATGGCAGCAAAGCGTGCCGGCGGAAGTGAGATGGCTGTAATTTCAATCGCGAATGCCAAGGGGGGAGCCGGCAAGACGACGGTGGCATTGCTTCTGGCCACGGAGTTTGCGCAAGCGGGCGGGAAGGTCGTCATCTTCGATTGCGATCCTCTGGCGTTCGCAGCCAAGTGGCACGAATCGCCCGGCGCGATTGACGGCATAGCTGTCGTGACCGGCGTGACCTTCGCCAATCTGGGTGCCAACCTGCGGGCTCAAAGCGGCCAGGCAAACCATGTCATCATCGATCTTTCCGGGGCGCGCGACGCGCTGATCGCCTTGGCCGCCGGTCTTTCCGACCTTATGCTTATCCCTGTGCAGGGCTGCGCCATGGATGCGCAGGGCGCTGTGCATGTGCTCGACATCATTGGCCAGGTAGCAAACAATGCGCACAGCCACATCAATCATGCCGTGGTCCTGACGCGGGTCAGTTCTCTCGTGACCACGCGCGCCATCCGAAGCGTCAAGGCGCGGCTTGCCGAGCGCAACGTGCCATTGCTCGATACGCCGATTATCGAGCGCAGCGTTTATCGCGACATTTTCGAGCATGGCGGCTCGCTCTATACGATCGACGAAACCAAGGTCAGCAATCTCGCCAAGGCACAGCGAAACATGCAGGGACTGGCATTGGAAGTCCTGCGCCTGGTGAATGGGCAGCCGCATCTGCAATCGAGCGGTTCGCTTGCACGTATCTGCTACAAGGCGCCGGACCGCATCCCACAGCCAGAAGGCGATGCCGGACGTCCGCCAGCCGCGCGGGCTTTCCGGTCCTCAGACGCCGCTGCGATACACGCCGATCCCTGACGGCTCAACATCGCGACGATTTGTTGCGTGGTGAGCCGCTTCGATACCGCTATGGGCCGCCATGTAAATTCTAATGAGGGGCGTATTTAGATTTTCTTAACCACCATCTGAAAGGTTTGATTAACCGGAGCGCGATGGATTTTGCGCTTTTCGGAGAGCCATGCCGGGGCTCGGACGCTTTTCAGACAGGAACAGCAATGCCAGTCATTACATTTGCAAACACCAAGGGCGGCGCGGGCAAGACGACTGCCGCGCTTATCCTCGCGACGGAACTCGCGCGCCATGGCGCGCGCGTCACCATTCTCGACGCCGATCCGCAGCACTGGATCTCCCACTGGCATGAGATTTCGGGAAAAGTCGCCAATATCGACGTCATTTCGAATGTGACGATAGCATCGCTGCAGACGCATATTCGCGAAAACCGGGCCACGACCGACTATTTCGTCATCGATCTCGCCGGCGCCCGCAACACCCTGATGGCTACCGCGATCGGGCTTTCCGATCATGTGATGATCCCGATCCAGGGCTGTGCCATGGATGCCAAGGGAGGCGCCCAGGTGCTTGAGTTGCTCTGTCATCTGCAGGAAAGGGCAGGCATCCGGATCAACCATTCCGTCGTGTTGACCCGCGTCAATTCGCTGGTGACCACACGGGCGCTCCAGGTCGTCAAGCAGTTGCTGGCAGAGCGGTCCGTGCCGGTCCTCGATACGCCAATCATCGAGCGCGCCGCGTTCTGCGATGTCTTCGACTGCGGGGGTACTCTGCAAATGATGGACCCGGGCCGGGTCAGCAACCTCGACAAGGCCTGCGAAAATGCCCGAGCCTTCGGCGACGAAGTGCGCAAGCTGGTTCCGCTGCGACTGGCCAGCCCGGCACGCCGGGCTGCGTGATTGCCTAAGCTCAAAACCGCGCGGATCGATCTGCGCGGTTCGTCTTGTTGCGGAAAGCTGCGATGACGTATTTCAGCCGCGAAAATCGCCCTCGTTCATCTCGCGCTCATCATAGTTCAGATCCCATTCCTTGCCTGGCTTTTTCTGGCCGGGCGGGTTTTTATGGGCGGTCGCATCGTCCGATCCGGTGATGACACGAGGCTTTGCGCTACTAACGCCATTGTTGTCGCTGCGCCTCTTCGGCTTGGCGAACTGACCTTCTGCATCCTTGCGAATAACGCTTTTCCCGCCGGAACGCGACGGATTGTCCCGGGCGACCATCAGCGATCTCCCTTTGTCTTGCCGACGTCCGTCGCCTTGTTACGGTCGGGATCGTTCAGGTTCTCGCCACGCGCATCGCGCGCCTTCGCGGGATCGTCCTTTGCGGGCAGATAGCCGCGCGGCCGGGTCTCTTCAGGCCCTTCCCACCGAGGCGACTGTTCGGTTGTTCCTGCAGGGCCTGGTTTGGGTGTCTTCTGTTCCATATCTGGCTCCTTTCAATCCTCTTCCTCAACAGGACAAACGGCGAAAGGTTCCATTCGGTTGGAAAGGACGAATAACGGCGTTCGATTTGCCGGATGTTCCGATCAGAAACGACGGTCGACGAAGTGCTTGGCCTGGGCGCCGGCGTGGTAGAATGCCGACTTGAGGTTGCGCCACGGATCGGGTGTCACCGGCTTTTCGGCCAGCGGCAGCGCCTTCGGCTCGCCGGTGACGTGATTGGCAAGCGCCCGGCCGAAGACCGTGCCTGGGGCGATGCCGCGGCCGTTATAGCCGCTGATCGAAAACACGTTCGGCGCCATCACATGCATCTGCGGCAGGTGGTTGGTGGTCATGCCGATGCGGCCATCCCACCAGTATTCCAGCCGGAGATCGCCGATCATCGGGAAGAGCTTGCGCAGCGAGCGTTTGACGAAGGCGCGGTGCGTACCTTTCGCCAGCGCGTCCAATCGGCCGATGCTGCCGAAGATCAGCCGGTTCTGCTGGTCCATGCGGAACGACGTCATCACAAGGCCGGTGTCCCAGCAGCCCTGGCGCTCCGGCAGGATGCCGCGGGCAATATTGTCGCTGAGCGGCTCGGTTGCGAACTGGAAATAGGGCAGGATTGTCAGTTCTTCCGTATGGGCGGTCCAGGGTGTGCGCTCGATAAGCTTGCCATAGGCATTGGTGGCAAGGATCACGCTTTTCGCCGTGATCGTGCCGCCCGGCATCGTCAACTTCCAGATGTCCCCCTTGCGCTCCGCGGCGAGCAGCGGTGTATCGGTATAGATTTCGGCACCGGCGGCGAGTGCGGCGCGGGCAAGGCCGCGGGCATAGGCGAGCGGCTGGATCGTGCCGGCCCGCCGGTCGAGCAGGGCGCCGGCGAATCCTTCCGCACCCGTCAGCGTCCTGGCGCGCTCGGCGGACAGCACCTCGACGGGCGCCCCGAATTTGCTCCACTGCGTCTCCCGATCCCTGAGTTCGGCCAGGCCTTCGGCGCCGACGGCCATATGCAGCGTGCCGCTGCGCACCGCCTCACATTGGATCTCGTGCTTGGCGATCAGGTCGTAGACGACGGACGGCCCGTCGGCGAGTTCGGTGAGCAGACGGGTACCGGCTTCGGCGCCAAGCGTCGCAATGAGATCGTCGGGTTTCGTCCACATGCCGGCATTGACGAGACCGACATTGCGTCCCGAACCGCCGAAGCCGATCATCTTTGCCTCGGCAAGGGCGACTTTCACGCCCTTTTCGGTCAGATGGAGGGCTGCCGAAAGACCGGTGAAACCGCCGCCGATCACCGCGACATCGACGGTGATGTCGCTTGCCAGCGGTCGGGTCTCGGGAGCCGCAGGCGCCGTGGCATGCCAAAGGTTGGGAAGGGAGCGTTCGGCGGCCATCGCGGCATCCTCGTCTGTCGAAATTGAACTTACTTTCTTCCGACAGATAGAGCATTGCTGCAATGTTTTTTAATGATGAAACATGATGAGGTCATGAAGCGCGGGGATGCCGAAACCGCTCAAACGGTTGGGGCCGCGGTGCTCCAAGCTACGCACCGCGACCCCCTATTCCATCTCCCAAAAGTGTGCCCAATATCTCTCTGGCCGAGTGACGCGCAGCCCTCGGTGAATGGTTTCGTGCTGAAAACCGTCGGCGCGCTATTGGATGACCCCGGCGCCCAGATACCCCTTATTTCTAACAGGTTTTGAGCCCCTTTACTCCCCCAATTGGAGGAGGACGCGGATTTTTTTAATCGAGGAATTCGACGGTGGTCCCGACGCTGACCATCTTGGCGAGCTCTGTCGCATCCCAATTGGTCAGGCGTACGCAGCCATGGCTTTGGGTCTTGCCGATCTTCGAGGGTTCCGGCGTTCCGTGAATGCCATAGGTCGGCTTCGACAGGGCGATCCAGACCGTGCCGACCGGGCCGTTCGGGCCGGGCTGCAGGGTCAGCACCTTGTCATTCTCACCCTGCTTGAAGTTGATCTTCGGATTGTAGGTATAGCCGGGATCGAATGCGATGCGATCGACCTGCACGGTGCCCGAGGGAGATGGGGTGTCGGACGAACCGATCGTCGCCGGATAGGCGGCAATCAGTGTGCCGGCCTCGTCATAGGCAAAGACCTGCTTGCGGTATTTGTCGGCCACGATGCGGGTAACCTTGCCCTTCTTCATTTCCCCGGGGTTGATCACCTTGATGATAGTGCCGGGAATCGTGAAATCGACGCCGGGGTTCAACTCCCGCAGATAGGCCTCGTCCATGTGGAACTTTTCGCCGAGCATTTCCGCCGTCGAGGTGAACGACAGATGCGGCAGGGCGGCCTTGTGCGCATAGTCTTCCGGTATGGCGGCGACATACGGGCCGGCGGCATCCGCAGCCGTGATCGTATAGGTCGTGATCGGCAGCCCGCCGGAGAAGCGTAGCCGTTCCATGATGTCGTCGGTGTTGTTCGGGTCCAGCGTTTCGCCCGTCGCCTGCTGCCATGCCTCGATCGCCTTGGTGACGTTCGAGCCGCTCTTGCCGTCGATCACGCCCGGCGAAAATCCTTCGCGGTCGAGAAACACCTGCAGGGCCGTGATTTCGGCGCTGGATTTCTTCGTGATCCGCGCGGCCGGAGGCAGGGTCTGGCGTTCTTCCTGCGGCAGGGCTTCCATATCGTTCTCGTCCAGAGGCGCCGGATACTCGTTCGGCAGTGCCTGACGCTCGACGCTCGGCGGCGTTACATCGCGATAGTCGGGTATGGAAGCGGTCACGTCGCCCGGCTCGGAAAACCACTGTTCGGGATATTCCTGCTCGGAAAAACCAAAGCCCTGGTTGGCGTAGGTGTCGCGGCGGCGGATTTCGTTGAGTTGCCGGCCGCTGCCCATCACAGTCGCCACGATATTGCCCCAGGAATCCACCAGGATGGTACGGCCACGCCGGTCGCGCATCATCTGCACGTCGCCTCCGGGCAGATAATCGAGAATTTCGCCCTCCGGCGTGACGAGAACCGCATTGGCCGGCAAACGGCCGAAGCTGTCCTGCGCCTTTGCCGTAGTGGCAAGGGCGAGCATGCTTGCGGCAGCGAGAAGGGCAATTCCGGTTCGGGAAACAAGCGTCACGATGAAACCTATAGTCTGGCGGTTGTGGTCGGGCCTACAAATCAAATGGGACGGTAATATGAAATAACTGAATTCATCATGAACAGTTCCCTAAAATCCATTTAATTCGGTGGGTTGGCCGTTTCAAGCAGAAGATTTGCTGCTGTCTTTGCGGTAGATTCGCGGGACCGGATTGCCGGCGGTTCTCGCCGAATCACGCACTTGGAAAACGTTCAATGCCGATCACGATATCCGGTAGGGATCAGGAAAGTGAATTCCAGATCCTGCTCGACCGCCAATCGGCGCTGGATATCGGCGCGTTTGTCGTCAATGGCGTCGATATTTCTCCGGGTGCCGCTATTCCCTCGGATGGTGACCGGCGCATCGATCAGGCGCTGCAGGGCTTCTTCTTTACCTGCGGTCCAGATCATATCCGCCATCCGGAACCGGTCGAGGGTTTCGATGACGGGCGTAGGTTTCCTTTGCACGGTTCGCTTTGCGGCACGCCCGTGCGGCGCACGCAAATGCCGGCCCCGGGCGAGCCGCCGGGATGTTTTGCCGAAACCGAAGTTCTGCTCGCCAACGGCGCAACGGCGCTGGTGACACGACGCTGGGCAATCAGCCCGGACGAAGCAGAAGTCTTGCTTTCGGACCGTGTAACCAACACGGGTGCCAAACCGTTCGCTCCGATGCTGATGTACCACATGAACATAAGCGGCTCGATGCTTGGCGAGGACACGCGTATTGGCGGGACAATGTTCGGCGACGAGCAGCAACCATGGCGGTTTGGCGAGGGCGATAGCGCGCATTTCTGTCTGCCGGCGGCGAAGAGTGCGAATGACGGCTGGGCGCAGGTGAGCCTCGGTCCGCTCGACGCCTTGTCCGGCCGCTCGGTCATCGTGAGGTTTTCGACCGCAACCCTGCCGTTCCTGCAGATGTGGCGATGCCAGCGCGGGCCGGCCGACGTCATCAGCATCGAGCCCGCGTCCCACCGGATTGCCAAACGGACCGATCTTGCTGCTGCGGGTGAAATGCCGATGCTCGCGCCGGGAGAAACGGTGGATTATGCACTGGCGTTCCAGATCCGGTGAAACCGGCTTTCCGATTGACGCCTCAGGCTGGCGGTCTTACATCAGTCCGGACGCCATTTTCAGGAAGGTTTCCCATGGACATTCGCCAGATCAACGATGAGTATTCGGTCACCGGACAGATTTCCGTCGAAGACCTCGATACGATCAAGGCGATGGGGTTCAAGTCGATTGTCTGCCACCGCCCGGACTTCGAGCAGCCGGACCAGCCGCAGTTCGAAACCATCGCCGCCCGCGCCAAGGAACTTGGCCTCGACATCACCCATATTCCGGTCGGCCCGATGGGCGTGACGGCAGATGCCGTGCGCGAGATGGTCGATGCGCTGGATACGTTCGAAAGGCCGATGCTCGGCTATTGCCGCTCCGGTGCCCGCTCGACCAATGTGTATCAGCAGACCCAGCACATTCGCGGCTGACGAAGTCTTGTGAACGGCACACGTCTCTCGATCGCGCGCCGTTTGCGCCTGTCAGTTAGCCATTTCTGATCTGGCTCAATGTCCGCGTCGGCGTGATCGCCTCCGGATCGAGCCTGATCTCGATGATCGACGGCTTGCCGCTCCTGCGCGCGCGCTCGAAAGCGCCGGCAAATTCCTGCGTCTTTTCCACGCGCTCTCCATGTCCGCCAAATGCGCGGGCATAGGCTGCAAAATCGGGATTGGTAAGATCGGTTCCACTCACCCGTCCGGGATATTCCCGCTCCTGATGCATGCGGATCGTGCCGTAGATGCCGTTATTGATCACCAGCGTGATGATCGGCAGGTTGTAGCGGACGGCGGTTGCGAATTCCTGTCCGTGCATCAGGAAGCAGCCGTCACCGGCAAAGCAGATCACTTCGCGCGCTGGAAAGAGATGTTTTGCCGCGACGGCGGCCGGCAGGCCGTAGCCCATCGAGCCCGATGTCGGCGCCGCCTGCGTGTTGAAGCGGCGGAAGCGGTGGAAGCGATGCAGCCAGGTCGCGTAATTGCCGGCACCGTTGGCGAAGATTGCATCCTCGGCCGTGTTGGTCTCGATGTATTGCATGATCGATCCCATCTGCACATCGCCCGGGCCGGTTTCCGGTGGTGTGGACCAGGCCAGGTAAGCCTCATGCATGGCCGTGGTGCGATCGTGCCATAACGGCGCTGCGGCGGGCTTCAGGTCGTTCAAGGCGGCCGTGAAGCCGACCGGCGCCGCCGCAATCGCCAGGTCGGGACGATAGACGCGGCCGAGTTCGCCGGGGTCTGGATGGACATGCACCAGCGTCTGGCGCGGGTAGGGCACGTCAAGCAGCGTATAGCCGGACGATGGCATTTCGGAGAAGCGGCCACCGACCAAAAGCACGAGGTCCGCCTCTCGGATCTCCTTGGCGAGTGTCGGATTGATGCCGATGCCGACATCGCCGGCATAGTTCGGATGAAGATGGTCAAACAACATCTGGCGGCGGAAGGAGCAGCCGACCGGCAGCGTGAACCGTTCCGCAAATTCCTGGAATTGCCGGATGGCCTGTTCGCTCCAGCGCGTACCGCCGAGAATGGCGATCGGGCGCTCGGCCTTGGCCAGCAAGCCTTCGAGCGCCTTGATCTGGCCGCTGCCGGGATGACTTTCGACAGGCTGATAGGGTTTGGCGGCCGGCGCCTCGGTCTTCTGCGTGAGCACGTCCTCCGGCAAGGTCAGTACCACCGGGCCGGGGCGGCCGGAGGTTGCTATGGCGAAGGCGCGGGTGACGAATTCGGGTATGCGTGCGGGATCATCGATCTCGCCAACCCATTTGGCGATTTCGGTGAAGGCCCGACGATATTCGACTTCCTGAAAGGCCTCGCGCTCGCGCGCGTCGCGCTGCACCTGACCGATGAACAGGATCATCGGGATCGAATCCTGACGGGAGATATGCAAGCCCGCGGATGCATTCATCGCACCCGGACCGCGGGTCACCATGCAGATGCCCGGTTCGCCTGTGAGACGGCCCCAGGCATCCGCCATCATCGCCGCACCGCCCTCCTGGCGGCAGACCACCACGTCTATGTCGGTATCGTAAAGCGCATCGAGCACCGCCAGATAGCTTTCGCCCGGAACGCAGGAGATTCGCTTGACGCCATTCGCCTTCAGCGCCTCGACGATCAGTTCCCCGCCTGTCTTCATATCCGCTCCTCCCAGAGCTCGTGACAACACGTTCTGCCAATTTGATCGGTGCTGGACCGGCACCGTCGATCCTCCGGTCAGGCCGGACGCGATGAACATTGCGCTGACTGTAAATTTTGCCGCAATGTCGGTCATCCACGCCGTCGTTATGTCCGCCCCACCACTTTCAGGCACCAGACGGCAAAGTCCCGCATGGCGCTGTCGCGTCCCGTTTCATTCAGCGTTTCATGGCGCATCGTTGGATAGACCACCGTCGTCACGTCCCGAAGGCCCACGGATACCATGCGCCTGGCCAGCCACTTGATTTCCCGGGCACCGTTGGTAGCCGGATCCTCGCCCCCGCCGACAAGATGGATCGGCAGGTTCTGAGGCAGCCGTCGCAACCGCTCCCGCGTTGCGCCGCGGAATGTAAGTTCGAAGAGGTCGATCCACAACGAGACACTGGCGTCGAAACCGCAGAGGGGGTCCTCCACATACTTTGCCACTTCCGCAGCATCGTGCGACAGCCAGTCGAACGCGGTCCTGTGGTTGGGGATAGACCGGCCCCAGGCGCCGAAGGTCAGTTTTGGCAGAAGGCCGCTTGGGACATCCGAGCCCTTCAGCATCTTTTCGAAACCGAGAAGGACCTGCGCGGCGCGGCCGGCAAGACCCGGATTGAAGTTCGAATTCCACACCGCCAGGCCATCATAGAGGCCAGGATAGGTCTCTGCGGCATTGAGCGCGATCAGTCCGCCCATGGAATGACCGAATAGGATAAGCGGAAGGCCTGGATGATTGGCGGCCGCCATGTCGCGCATGGCCCTGACATCGGTCAAGACCTTGTCGACGCCCTGCCGGTGTGCATAGCGCCCAAGCGGCGCATCGCCGGCTTTGGTTGCGCCATGGCCGCGATGGTCGTGCGCATAGACGTGAAAGCCGTGCCCGGCCATGAATTCGGCCAAACGAGCATAGCGGGCCGAATGTTCGGCAAGCCCGTGGCTGACGATCAGCGCGCCTTTTTCTGGTGCAATTGCCGGTGAGTGGCGCCAGGCGAGCGCGGCTCCGCTCGGGCTTTGCAACGTTTCGACCTTGGCAAACACGCCAATCCTCCCAGGCGAAGTTCCAGCACGTCCCCGCTATCAACTTGATTTATCAGCGAAAGGCAATCGCTGCTTGGTGCTCGTTTCGCATCAGGTCAGGAAAGTTCGGGCGGATATAGATTCAAGGTTGCATTTTTCCCGTTTTAGTCTCTAAATGATCATGTTTTGTTCTTGTTTCTGGAGGGCTTTCGATGCAAGGGAATATCTTTACAGGCTTTCTCAGCCGTGCGGGACTTGCGGTGCTGGCAGCAATGATCGCATATCCGGTGCTTGCCGATGACAAGGCGGCGACGAGCGGAAAAACGCAATATATTCTCGCCGTCAGCTGGCAACCGGGTTTCTGCGAGACGCGGCCGAAGCGCAAGGAATGCGTCGGGCAGACGGCCGACCGCTATGATGCGACGCATTTCTCCCTGCATGGTCTCTGGCCGATGAAGAAGAGTTATTGCGGTGTCGCGGCAGATATTCGTGCGCGCGACAGGAAAGGCGACTGGCTGGAGCTGCCGCAGCTGGCGATGGCTGAGGAAACGCAGGCGAAACTCTTGATCGCCATGCCGGGAACGCAATCGGGCCTCGACCGGCATCAATGGCTGCGCAGCGGCACCTGCCAGGGCGGCACGGCGCAGGACTATTTCGCCATGCAACTGCGTCTTCTCGACGAACTCAACGGCTCGGCGGTGCGAACCCTGTTTACCGCTCGCCTCGGACAAGAGGTGACGGAAGGCGAGATCAAGCAGGCCTTCGACAAGAGTTTCGGCAAGGGGGCGGGCGAACGCGTGCGGATGCGCTGCCAGAAGGCGGGTGATCGCAATGTGATCACCGGATTGACGATCGGACTTTCCGGGGATGTATCGGCAGGTGCTGGCCTGTCGCCTCTGATCCTGGCCGCCGGCGATACCGATTTCAAATGCGGCAGGGGGACCGTTGACGCCGCGGGCGTTCAATGAATGGCTGAGGCAAGCCGGTTTCTTCATTGCTCCGCCGGGATAATTCGCCTACATAGCGGGCAAAATCCCATTCCGTCGGAGCAGTCGCTATATGGCACGTCAATTCATCTATCATATGTCCGGGCTGAGCAAGTCCTACGGTACCAAGAAGGTGCTGGAGAATGTCAATCTGTCGTTTTATCCGGATGCCAAGATCGGCATCCTCGGCCCGAACGGCGCCGGTAAGTCGACCGTGCTGCGCATCATGGCCGGCCTCGACAAGGAATTTACCGGCGAGGCGTGGGTCGCTGAGGGCGCGACCGTCGGCTACCTGGCACAGGAGCCGCAACTCGATCCGACCAAGACGGCGATGGAAAACGTCATGGAAGGCGTTGCCGACAAGACGGCCATCCTCGAGCGCTACAACGAACTGATGATGAACTATTCCGACGAGACGGCGGAAGAGGGTGCCAGGCTCCAGGACATCATCGATGGCCAGAACCTCTGGGACCTGGAAAATCAGGTCGAAATGGCCATGGACGCGCTGCGCTGCCCTCCCGGCGATGCCGACGTGACCACGCTCTCCGGCGGTGAGCGCCGCCGCCTGGCGCTCTGCAAGCTCCTGCTGTCGAAGCCGGACCTGCTGCTGCTCGATGAACCGACCAACCATCTCGACGCCGAGACCATCGCCTGGCTGGAAAACCATCTGCGCCAGTATCCGGGCGCCGTGATGATGATCACCCACGACCGCTACTTCCTCGACAACGTCACGGGCTGGATCCTCGAACTCGACCGCGGGCGCAGCATTCCCTATGAAGGCAACTATTCGGCCTACCTGCTTGCCAAGGCCAAGCGCATGGAGCAGGAAAACCGCGAGGATGCCTCCCGCCGCAAGGCGATCAGCCGCGAGCAGGAGTGGATCGCGTCCAGCCCGAAGGCCCGCCAGGCCAAGTCCAAGGCGCGTATCAAGGCCTATGACGAACTGGTCGAAGCGGCCGAAAAGATCCGTCCCGGCGACGCGCAGATCATCATTCCGGTCGGCGAGCGGCTCGGCCAGGTTGTCATCGAGATGGACAATATCTCGAAAGGCTATGGCGACCGCCTGCTGATCGACGGTCTGACGCTGAAGCTGCCGCCGGGCGGCATCGTCGGCGTCATCGGCCCGAACGGCGCCGGCAAGACGACCCTGTTCCGGATGATCACCGGTCAGGAGAAGCCGGACAGCGGCACCTTCCGCATCGGCGATTCCGTGCAGCTCGGCTATGTCGACCAGAGCCGTGATGCGCTGGACGGCAACAAGACCGTATGGGAAGAGATTTCCGGCGGTGCCGAAGTCATCAAGCTCGGCAAGTTCGACATGAACTCGCGTGCCTATTGCGGCGCCTTCAACTTCAAGGGCACCGACCAGCAGCAGAAGGTCGGCAACCTGTCCGGCGGTCAGCGCAACCGCGTTCACCTCGCCAAGATGCTGAAGGCCGGCGGCAACGTGCTCCTGCTCGACGAACCGACCAACGACCTCGACACCGAAACGCTGGCGGCGCTGGAAATCGCGCTCGAAAATTTTGCCGGCTGCGCCGTGATCATCAGCCACGACCGCATGTTCCTCGACCGTCTTGCCACCCATATCCTCGCCTTCGAGGGCGATAGCCACGTCGAATGGTTCGAAGGCAACTTTGAGGACTACGAGAAAGACAAGATCCGCCGCCTCGGCCCGGAATCGGTCAATCCGAGCCGCGTCAGCTACAAGCGTCTGACCCGGTAAGGACAAGCCCACGAGCCGCCTCTTCGGCGTGTTCGGATTGTGAACTGGAAGGCGGCTGCATTTGGCCGCCTTTTCCATTTGTGAACGTTGCGTCATTGCGCCACATTTCATCTTGCGACCGCCGTGAAAATCACATAAACATATCTTTATGTGTTGATGAGGGTGGCAATGGCGAGAGAGCAAGGGCTTGGACTGGACGCGTTGGTGGACGTCCTCAAGGCGGCGGGAGAGCCGACGCGGATGCGTCTTCTCGCCTTGCTGGCTGCCGGCGACCTGACCGTCACCGATCTTACCGAAATTCTCGGACAATCGCAGCCGCGAATTTCCCGCCACCTGAAACTGCTCGCCGAAGTGGCGCTGATCGATCGCTACCAGGAAGGTGCCTGGGCCTATTTTCGCCTGAAAGGCGAGGGGGCGGGGGTAGCGTTGGTGCGCGATCTCCTGGCCGCTTCCAGCGTCTCTGATGCGGTGTTGACGCGCGACGCAGAGCGGCTGGCGGCTTTGAAGCAGGCGCGCTCGGAGAAGGCGCAGGCCTATTTCAGCCGCAATGCGGCCGAATGGGACGAATTGCGCCGCCTGCATGTGAGCGAGGCGGATGTCGAGGCGGCGCTGAAAAAGGTCGTCGGCAGCGAACCGGTTGATGGGCTGCTCGATCTCGGCACCGGCACGGGGCGCATTCTGCAACTGTTCGAAGGGCTCTACCGGCGTGGCGTCGGCGTCGATGCAAGCCGCGACATGCTGGCCGTTGCGCGCGCCAACCTGGATCGGGCAGGCATCACCAAGGCTTCCATCCGGCATGGTGATATCTTCAACCTGCCGCTGGACGGGCGCCAGTTCGACCTGGTCACAATCCATCAGGTTTTGCACTTTCTGCAGCAGCCGGAAGCGGCGATCGCCGAGGCCGCCCGCATGCTGTCGCCCGGCGGCCGGCTGGCGATCATCGATCTCGCCCCGCACACGCTGGAATATTTGCGCGACGACCATGCCCATATGCGTCTGGGCTTTTCGCGCCAGACCATGGCCGAATGGCTGGAGAAGGCCGGTCTCAGTGTCGAAGAGGTTGTCGATCTAGCCCCGGAAAAGGATCGCGACCGCCAGTTGACCGTGACCATATGGCTTGCCCGCGACCAGCGGCAGACCACGGTCGCGGATTTATCCGAGGGCGGCAAAGCCCTAGCCTATGCCGGGAGGCCATGACATGCCGATACACACCCTTTACCCGGCCGAACGCGGCAATCTGAGGCTCTCCTTCGAATATTTCCCGCCCAAGAATGACGAGATGGAAACGCAATTGTTCCAGACCGTCGAGAATCTCGCAGCCTTCAAACCGGCATTCGTGACGATGACCTATGGCGCCGGTGGCTCAACCAAGGCGCGCTCCCTGACGGCCGTGCGGCGGATGATCCACGAGGCCGGCTTTCCGAACACGGCCGCCCATCTGACCTGTGTCGGCGCCGCCAAGGGCGAGGTGGATGCGATCGTCAGCGAGTTCATCGACGGTGGGGTTCGGCATTTCGTCGCCCTGCGCGGTGATCCCCAGGGAGGGATCGGCGCTCGCTACGAGCCCTTTCCGGGCGGTTACGAAAACGCGGCCGCGTTGGTCGCGGCGATCCGGGGCAGAGGCGACTTCGAGATTTCCGTGTCCGCTTATCCGGAAAAACATCCCGAAAGCCCGGACGTCGCCACCGATATCGATATGCTGAAGCGCAAGGTCGACAGCGGCGCAACCCGCGCACTGACCCAGTTCTTCTTCGACAACAATGATTTCGAGCGCTATCTCGAACGCGTGCGGCGCGCGGGTATCACCATACCCGTCGTTCCGGGCATCCTGCCAATCAACAATCTGGCGCAGGTCAGCAAGTTTGCCGGGCTGTGCGGCGCGCGGATTCCCGAGGTCGTTGTCGCCCGCTTGGCCCATCTCGACGAGAGCCCGGAGGAGCGCTTCAAGGAGGCAACCCATATTGCTGCCGAGCAGATCGTCGATCTCGCCCGTCGTGGTATCCGCGATTTCCATGTCTATACGATGAACCGGTCGCCGCTCGTCGCTGCGGTTTGCGATCTCGTCGGGTTTGAGCGGGCCGCCCCGGCTGGCGCCGCGGCCCGCGCAGCGGGTGCTGCCGCGTAGGCGGATTGCATCGGCATCCGGACAGAAAAAAGCCCTTGAGACCGAACGGTTTCAAGGGCTTTGTCGTCTGGCAGCGTTGCCTTGCCGTGCTCGGTAGAGCGATTAGCATGCTGCAATTGGTTTACGGTATTATAGTCCTTCTTTACCGATTGGACTGTTCGCCTGACGTTTTCAGATGAAAAGCATGGTTGCTACGAAAACGAACGCTGCACTTATCATGAGGACATTCAAAGAATGTGTAATTCCCATAACCGGCCCTCCTTGCGTTAACGCACGAAACATAGGGTGAAAATGTCACGGGTGAAAGAAAAAGTTATGCTGCGCTGCGGTACCTTATGCTTAAAATACCGTTATGCACAGGGTTAACATGCTGAATAAAAACAACTTTAAACGTTGCCACATTTTTTTCACAATGTCTTCGATTTCGTTAATGTAACGCACTGAAATGCGCGGTGAGTGACCAAAAAGAGACATTTCCGCTTGCAGGGAATGCGCAATCCAGCCCTTTTCAAGGTCGACGGGAAGGCAGGATGCGGCCGTCCAGCACCACCAGTCCGGCGGCAATCAGCAGCATGCCGGCGATGTCCGTCGGCTCGAGCGTTTCCCCGAGGAACAGGTAACCGAGCAGGACCGCGCTGGGCGGCACCAGCAGCGTCACCAGCGAGGTGTTCGTCGCACCCGCACGGCTCATGATCCGAAAGAACAGGATATAGCCGTAGGCCGTGGAGATCAGCGCCAGGGCAAGCACCGCGACGACGGAGGTGATCGGCGGCGTCGGCAGTCGCCAGGGCGTGTCGATGGCCAGAGCGAGCGGTAACATGATCAGCGTCGACGCGGTCAGCTGCCCAGCCGCGGACACGGGCGCCGCCAGTCCCCTGAAGCGCTTGCCGTATGTCGCGGCGAAACCATAGCTGATTGCCGCAATGACCGGAAAAAGCAGCGCCCAGAGGGGGATGCCTTCGCCTGATTGCAGCCCGGGCAAGGCGCTCGGCCCAATCAGAACGGCCGTTCCGGCAAGGCCAAGCAGGCAGCCGGCGATCTTTGCAAGGCTCAGCTTCTCGTCATGCGTCAGCACATTGGCGATCAAGACGGTCCAGACCGGCGTCGTGGCATTGAGAATCGCGGCGAGGCCGGCACCGATCTGCGTCTGGCCAAAGAAGATGAGCGTGTGCGGAATGGCATTGTTGATCAACCCGAGCAGCAGAAATTGCGGCCAGCGCGCCTTGAACTCGCGATAGATGTCGTGACGGCCGAACACATAGATGTGCAGCGCCAGGGCCGCGAGCGCCACGCGCAACAGAACGAGCGTCAAGGCCGGCACATGCTGGATGGCGATGCGCGCAAAGAAGAACGAACCGCCCCAGATCAGCCCCAGCAGTGCCAGAAGGCCCCAGGTGGCCGGTGTCATCCGGTAATGCAATCCATCCGTTTTTGCGTGCATGCGACTTGACCTTCCCCCGGTTCATTCGGAACATACCGAGGGGTAAGGCTTGAAACGGGATTTATCCACCCGATTCCTGAGCTTGGCCATCGACACGAGGACGATCCGCTGGAGCCGCTGACGACACAATCCATCGCCGCTGCCGCGCATGAGGGGCAGGGGCTTATTCCCATCGCGATCGTCGTGGCGGTCGCAGCGCTGCTCGGGCTGGGCTTCCTGCGTCTGCGTCAGCCGCCGCTGGTCGGCTTCATCCTGGCGGGCGTCGCGCTTGGGCCGACCGGGTTCGGCTTCATCTCCTCCAGCGGCAACGTCACGCTACTTGCCGAGATGGGCGTCGTCGTCCTGTTGTTCTTCATCGGCATGGAGCTCTCGATCAAGGCTTTCGTGCTCAGCCTGAGGCAGGCGCTGCTTGTCGCCGGCGGCCAGGTTGTCGCCGCCATCATGGCCGCCGGCCTGATTGCCTTGATTACAGGGGCCAGCCTGGCGGAAGGGCTGATCCTCGGCTTCGTCATCGCCATGTCGTCCACCGTCGTTGCTATGAAGATGCTGGAGGATATGGGCGAACTGCGCAGCGAAACAGGGCGAATTGCCGTCGGCGTACTGATCGCCCAGGATATCGCCGTGGTACCGATGCTGATCCTTGTTTCGAGCCTCGGTGGCGAGGACATGCGGATCGCCGCGATCGCAGTGAAGATGCTGATCGCCATCACCATCCTTGCCGCCTTGCTATGGTGGTTCGGCCGGCATGGAAAACTCAGGATTCCGTTCAGCGAGGCGGTCGAGGACAAGGTCGAGATCCTGGCGCTCGGCGCACTTGCCGTCTGTTTCGGCGCGGCGGCGATTTCCGGCCTTGCCGGCATGTCGCCCGCCTATGGCGCCTTTCTGTCCGGCATCGTCATCGGCAATTCCACCCTGCGAAGCCGCGTCATCCCGGTGATCGAGCCGATCCAGAGCGTGCTTTTAGTGGTGTTCTTCCTGTCGATCGGGTTGCTGATCGACCTGACCTTCATCGGCGAGAATTTCTGGTCGGTCCTCAGTGCCGCGCTGATCGTCATTGCCGCCAAGACGGTGCTCAACATCTTCCTCCTGAGAAAGACCGGATCGTCACCGCAGATCGCCTTGATCGCCGGCCTGTCGATGGCGCAGATCGGCGAATTCTCCTTCGTGCTGGCGGCTGCCGGCTTGAGCGCCGGCGTGCTGCAGTTCGATACCTACAAGGTCGCAATCGCTGTTACCGCCGTCACACTCTTGGTATCGCCGGTGTGGGTCAGCGTGATGCACCGGCTGGAGAACATCGCTTCCGAGCATCTTTCGACCTACCGCGAGGCGTTTGCAATCGCCTATGCGCGCGAACTGAGCGAGGTGTCGAAGGGAGGGGCAGCGCTCGCGGACGCCCGTTGGTCGCTTCGCCTGCGGTACCGGGCGTTGCGCCTTGCCCGCCACCACCGGCGGCGGGCGCGTATGCACGGCGTGCGTGAGACAGACGTTAAAGAGCGTTGAGAACCGTCTCCGTCGCCCAGCCGTCAGCCGGCAGGCCAAGGCGCAGCTGTTCCTTCTGCAGCGCGGCGCGCGTACCGGAACCGAGGATGCCATCGATCTTGCCGACATCGTGGCCCATGGTCTGAAGTTTCACCTGAAGCGCCTTCATGCGCTCGTCGCTCAATCCCTGTTCAGGATTGCCGCTCTCATAGGGCGGCGCGCCGGCAAGGCGGGTGGCGAAATAGGCGGCAGAAGTCGTGTAGATGAACGACTGGTTCCATTCGAGATAGATGTTGAAGTTCGGATAGGTCATGAAGGCAACGCCATGGCGCCCCTGTGGGACGACCACCGAGGCGGGAAGCTGCGAAAACGTGGTGTTGCCGTCGCGCGGCTTGACGCCGAGTGCGAACCAGTCGCCGGCGGTCATGCCGGACTGCAAGCCGGTCTTCTCCCAGGGCAGATTTTCCGGCAGGCTCACTTCCTGGATCCATGGCTGGCCGGCCGTGAAGCCGAGGCTCTTGATGAACTTCGCGGCCGTCAGGATCGCGTCCGGCGTGCTCTGTTTGAGGTTCACGTGGCCGTCACCATCGCCATCGACGCCTTGAGCGATAATGTCCTCCGGCAACATCTGTACCTGGCCGATTTCGCCGGCCCAGGCGCCAGTTGTCGTTGCCGGATCGAGATCGCCGTGCTGGACCATCTCGATGGCGGCGATCAGCTGCGGGCGGAACATTTCCGGGCGGCGGCAGTCATGCGCCAGCGTGACCAGCGCATTGCGCGTGTTGAAATCCCCCTGGAACGCCCCGAAATCCGTCTCCATCGCCCAGAAGGCGGTGATCACCGGGGCCGGAACGCCGAATTCCCTTTCCGCCCGTTCGAAGACCGCGGCATATTCCTTCATCTTCTTGGCGCCGATGTCCAGCCGTGCCCTGCTGACGGTGCGCTGGGAGAATTCGGTGAAGCTCTGCTTGAAGACGCCCTGTGCCCGGTCACGGCTCAGGACCTTCTCGGAAATTGCAGCGCCGGCGAGCGCGCGGTCGACTGCTTCTGCCGGAATACCCTTGGCAATCGCCTCGGCCTTGACGCCTTGCAGGAAGGACGCGAGGTCGCCGCCGCATGGGGCTGCCGGCGCGGTCGCTTGCTGCGCAAGGGAAGACGAGGTCAGAAGGGTGATGAAGCCGATCGAAAGAACGGAGCGCAGTGTGCCGCGTGTCATCGCAAGTCCTTGTTGTCGGGCCGGGACCGGCCGGATGCGGCCCGCAAAAGAGCCGCGGTTGTCGTGAAATGATGGAAGCCGCTGTCGCACGGCAATGGGGCGGAAACAAGAAACACGCCCCTGAAGCGCGCATCACGGCAAAACGGATCCTCGTTTCCATGCATGTCGCTATCCGAAACCCGCAGCACACCGTTGGGCGACGTGCCTTCGTCGCTCAATTCTCGACCTGTTCGCGCGCTTTCGAAACGGCTGCCACCCAATTCTTCCAGTTCTTGGGCGACCCCGCAAAGACGTTTATGTCGGCGTCGCCGTCAATGCCGGGGATGACGCCCGTGCTGGTATATTGCCAGAAGGCCCAGCGGCGCTGCGGGTAGATCTCCGTCGGGTGCTTGGCAACCGACCGAACCCAGAAATGATAGTCGTTGAACTGGCCGACAAGATTGTCGCGGTGGAAGTCGACCGAGGTGTAGATGATCGGGCGCTTGCCGTAGTGCTGCTCCAGCCGGTCCATGAAGCGCTTCATCTCGCTCTGTACGGTCAGCGGCGAAGGCCGGTAGCGGCAGGTCTTCGATTCGCCGTTCCATTCGACATCGATGACCGGCGGCAGATAGACCGCGCTCTTCGGCACATTGGCGATGAACCAGTCGGCCTGCTGATCAGCCGTCGAGCAGAAATAGTAGAAATGATAGGGCGCGTAGGGCAGCCCGGCGGCGCGGGCGCGCTGCCAGTATTCGTTGAACCGCGCGTCTACCCTGTCCTTGCCTTCCGTCGCCTTGATGAAGGCGAACGAAACCCCGGATTCCTTCACCTTGACCCAGTCGATCTCGCCCTGCCACTTCGAGACGTCGATGCCGTGGATATTGTGATTATACGGCGTGCGTGCGCCGAAATCCTGCGGGTCCTTGTCCTGGAACTTTGGCGGGATCGATGCGGTGGAAACCAGATCGTAGTCCGTCGACGTGCAGCCGGAAAGAAGCGTCACAATAGGCAGAAGAGCCAGGAATAGCCGGCGCATGAGGTTCCCGTTCTGAAACGATCGACGACGATGCCTCACACGATGGTGCCCGCTGATGTGGTGATTCCCCCGGAGGCGTGAGCCCCATATTCGCCACATCATGGTAAAAATTGAGTTAGTTTCAAGCCGCAATTGTCGAAATGGCATTGCCGCCACCGCCCGCCGGTTGATCCGGCCTTGGCGCGGCGCGTGATGCGCAGCCTGCGACGGCTTATTTCGACGAGCGGGTATAGACGAAAAGCCAGGCATAGCCGCGGCCGATCGGCCGGAAGTCGACGGCATCGCCGAACCTCGCAGCGTTGGCCTTGAGCACGGTCACCATCGCCTCGCGCGGCGTCACGTGAAAGCGCTTCAGCCATGCCTGGAGCAGGCGCTGGAACAGACGCGGCAGTCGTTCCTGCTGGCCGAAATCGGCGATATGGAGCGAGCCGCCGGGATTTAGCGCGGCAATCGCCGCGCCAATCGCCCTTTCCCAGTCCGGGATCATCGACAGCGCATAGGAAATGACGATGCGGTCGAAGCCGGTCTCGCCGAATTCCGACGGCTGGAAATCGGTCGCGTCGGCGACGCGCAGAACCGTCTTCGTCCGCCCGGGCCCGCCCAGTTTCGCCTCGGCCGACACGAGCATTTCAGCCGAGATGTCGAGCCCGAACAGGCGCGCCTGCGGAAAACGTCGGCCGATCAGCGCCAGATTGCGCCCGGTGCCGCAGCCGATTTCAAGCACGCTGCCGCCGGCCGGAACATCAAGCCCACGGATCAGCGTGTCGCGGCCGAAGAGGTAGTATTTGCGAGTCAGGTCGTAGAAATGCCGCTGTGTGCGGTACATTCGGTCCATGCGCTGGGCATGGCTGGCGCCGGTATCGATCGCCGTCATGCCGTTTTCCTGTAGATATGGAAACCGCCATAGATGGCAGAGCGATCCTTGAGGTTCAGGGCCTGCGACTTGTCCGCATCGTAGTGCCACTGGCCAAGCAGGCCCTGCGATACGCGGCCCTCCAGGATGCTGGCTTCCGCGGCGGTGCGGAAGATCACGACGGCGCCTTCCGCCGATGTGCGGGTAATTTCGCTCCACAGGTCGTTGAGCTGGCGGTCGCTCATCCAATCCTGCGCATCGAGCAGGACGTAGCGGTCGACGGAACCGGCCGGCTTCCTTGCGAGAAGCTCGGTGAAGCTGGCGTGATGGACATGCACGCGTTCGGCATTGTTGCGGATCGTCTCGTGACGGCTGGCCTGCAGGTAGACCGGCAGTTCGCCTTCATGCGGCAGCGGATAGCGGCGGGCAAAGGCCTGCCAGGCGAAATAGTTTTCCTTCAGCGGGAAATGGCAGGAAAGCTTTTCGAGACGCTGGCGCAGCACGCCGGCCAGCGACTTTTCCTCGCTCAGGCTGGCAAGCTCGTCAAACTGTTGCGGCGGTATGCCAAGTCCGAACAGCGAGCTCTTGCGGCTGGTGATCCAGCGGATCACCGGGCGGTCGAACAGGGGCGCCAGCCGCTCGTCGAAGAACTGCCGCTGTTCGCGCATCGAGCGGGCATTGGCAAGCTCGCTGGGATCGACGCCGTGCAAGCGCGCCAGAAGATGACCGAGGCTGATGAAGCGGCCGAGCAGGCCGGTGCGGTAGATGTTCTTGCCGAAAACCCGGATGCGGCGCTGGCCTGTCAGGCTGCGGCTGTTCCAGTATTTGCGTGTCGCGGTGTCGAGCTTGGGCGCGAGGAACATGTCGAAGGCCTGGACGTTGCTGGCAACATCGTGCCGGGCAAGGAAGCGAACGACATCCGCATGGGTGGGCAGGTGGCGGAAAGCGGCAAGCTTCAGCCGGTTGAGCGCGATATGATGTCGATTGAGATCAACGACGTCGATGCGCTCGGGTGCGGCAGAGAGATAGGCGAGCATGTTGCAGCCGCCCGACCCGATGGTGACGATATGGTGTTCCGGCCGGATCTGCATGGCGGCCATGTCGACGGCCGGGTCCTCCCAGATCTGCGGATAGACGAGACCGGTGAAAAGCAGTCCGAAGAGCCGCTCCGAAAGTCCGTCGAGCGTCAGCGCCTTGTGCTGGATCAGCGCAGTTTTAAGCTTGTGGTTCTTTTTGCCATAGCCTGCATCGGGGGCGAGATCGGTCATGTCAGCCTGCCATCTGTGGAAGTTGGAAGGCTTCTAAGACGAGTCCGCTACACTTTGATGACGGAAGGCTTATGCAAATTCCGGTTCACAAAAGGCGCTTGCGTTTGCATATGTTGGATGAAGCGATCGTTGCCGGCAGCGCGAATGACGTGAATGGTCGCTTCTCTTTCGGGGTCGGTTTGTGCCGCGTACGTGATCGCCAGTTTGTGCTACCAACAGGCGAGACAGCGGCGCGATCAATAGGTTAGAAACATTTCTCGCGCCAAAGTGATTGCCATAAACCCTTCCTAAAAGCATGAAATCCTGTTTTTGTGGCGGTGGCGAAGCAAGGGCGGTGCGTATGCGCAGACGATTGTTATGGCTTGCGGGCTCGGTGTCGGTCGCCATGGCGGCGATTGCCGGCTGGCTTGTTGTCATGCCGCCAGAACTGCTGCGCGTCGGCGACAGCTATGCCGCCAAGATTGTCTGCTCAAGTGTTTTCCTGGCCGGCCGCGACGCCGATGAGGTGCTCGCCGAGGACGTCCAGGCGCCCGGGCATCCGCTGCTGCGCCTGGTGCGCATATCGGTCGATGAAACCCGCAAGGCGGTGACAGCCCGCATGTTCGGCTTTGCCGCTCCGGGCCATGCGATCTACCGCGAGGGTCTCGGATGCACCAATGTCACTGAAGGTGAGTTCGCCGCATTTCCGGGCAACCGGCAGCTTCGCCGCAGGCCGCCGCAGTCTGATGAGGGCAAACCCTGGCCCGACGGCAGCGGCGCAAACGTCAATCCCGTGGTGCAGACGCTGCTGACCGATCCGCAGCTTGCCGGGCCCGGCATGCGCGCTATCGTCGTCGTCAAGGATGGAAGGATCGTTGCTGAACGCTATGGGGAGGGTTTCAACAGCGGCACGCCGCTGCTTGGCTGGTCGATGACCAAGTCGGTAACGGCGGCGCTGGTCGGCCTGCGCATCAGGGAAGGGCAGATGGCGCTCGATCGTACGGAGTTGCTGCCGCAATGGCGAAACGACCCGCGCAGCCAGATAAAGCTGGGCGATCTTCTGGCCATGCAGAGCGGACTTCAGTTCAACGAGGATTATGGCGATGTGAGCGACGTCACCCGGATGCTGTTTCTCGAGGGTGACATGGCAAATTTCTCGGCTTCGAAACCGCTCGAGGCGCAGCCGGGCGAGCGCTTCAACTATTCCAGCGGCACGTCGACTATTCTTTCGCGGCTCTGGATGGACAGCTTCGACAGTATCCGTGAGGCGCTCACCTTTCCGCGCGCGGCGCTGTTCCGGCCGCTCGGCATGACGAGCGCGGTGCTGGAGCCGGATGCGCACGGCACTTTCGTCGGCTCCTCCTACATGTATGCCTCGGCACGGGACTGGGCCCGGTTCGCTCTCTTCCTGTTGCAGAACGGCAGCTGGAAAGGCGAGCAGATCCTGCCGCCGGATTTTGTCACCTTCATGCGTACGCCCACGAAGGCATCAAAGGGGCGCTATGGCGCAGGACATGTCTGGACGAAGCTCGGCAAGGATGGCGGCCCGCCATTGCCTGCGGATGCCTACTGGCTGCACGGGCATGACGGGCAGAGCGTGATGCTTTCCCCGTCGCTTGGGCTTGCCGTGGTTCGTCTCGGGCTCACGCCGGCGAGCCTGGGCTATGACGTGCGTATGCTGGAGGCAAAGGTCGTTGAGGCGGTCAATTGAGCGCCTCTGAAGAAATCCGGTGACTTCCGCCAGCTTTAAGAGACTTACTTCATGCCCAGCGTTTCAAGGAGGCCCTTGCGCTTGGCATGGTAGTAATAGCCGCTGGCATAGAGCTTGACGGCGCCGTCGTTCTGATTGTCGGCCACCATCCAGGCGCCGGCCAGATATTTCGTCGCATATTTCAGGTTGGTCTCGGCATCGAACAGGCCTTCAGGCGGACCTTCGTAACCGAGGCCCTTGGCGGTGTTGTAGCGGATCTGCATCAGGCCGTAGTTGCCAGCATGATAGGCGCGCGGATTATAGGTGCTTTCGCGCTTCACGACGCGATGAACCAGTTCCTCCGGAATGTTGTTGAGCTTCGCATAATAGGCGATCAGGCGGTCGAGTTCAGGACGCGAACTGGTCGGCTTTTCCGCGCCGGTCAGCGACGCCAGCATCTCCTTGGCACCGCCCAGTGCCGCCGCCGCGATCGACGGTTTTTGCACCGGCACGATCATGCGCTTGGCCACCAAGGTCTCGAGACCAACCGGTTCCCCGGTATCGAAATCCGATTCCATCGCGGCCATCATCATGCCTTCGGGAATCTGCGGAGACAGGGCAGTGGCGGTGGCGGTCTGGTCCGCGGCCGCCGGGACCATGGCCATTGCCGTCTGCGGCAGCGCCGATGGGGTCGCGGCCTGCGCCGACACCTGCGGGGTGACCAGCGGATTTGCCGTCGGGACAGCGACGGCCATCCGGGCGGCGGCCGGGACGCCTTCAGTGCTCGCGCCGACCGGTGTTGCGGCGGGATTCTCGCCGGGCTTCATCATCGCGGTCTCGGCCGCAAGCGCTGCGGCCGTCGCGGTCGCTGCGCCATCGGGGGTCGGCAGAGCGTAAGCCGTCATTTCCGTTCCAGGCTTCGGCAGCGGCGTCACCGTCTGCACCGCCATCAGTTGTTCCATCGGGGTTCGCTCGACGCTAGAGCATCCGCCAACAAGCGTAACAGAGGCCAGAGCACAGGCCGCAACAGCCGGTTTTGAAACGAAAAAACGGAAATTTGCCATGCTGTCGCTTTCCTGCTGTCAGGCCCCGCAGCCCCCTGCAAATCGGCAGCCGAGAGCCGCCATCTATGAATCTTCATTAACTCATGGGGCAGGGAACCGCAAGCACGGGACGCCGTTTCAGGCGCCGGCGCGCCGCAGGCCAGCGGTCAGGAGGCCGGCCCCGATCAACAGCGAGCCGCCGGCGCGGTTGACGATGGCCTGAACTTTCGGCTTGCGAATCGTGCTGCGGGCGGCCGAAGCCATCAGGGCAAAGGCCGTTGCATTGATCGCCGCGAGCACCAGAAATGTCGATTCGAAGATCAGCATCTGGCTGAACAGGGGACGGCCGAGATCAAGGAACTGCGGCAAGAAGGCGACGAAGAAGACGATGCTCTTCGGGTTCAGCGCCGTGACCAGATAGGTGTGCAGAAAAATCCGCAACGGTTTCTCGGCCGGCACTGTCATCGTCGCGTCGGCGGTTTCGGTCGCGATCGGCGTTCGCCACAGCTTGATGCCAAGCCAGACGAGATAGGCGGCGCCCACCCACTTCAGAACGGTAAAAATCGCCGCCGATGTTGCCAGCAGTGCGCCGAGGCCGACCATGGAGGCGGTCATCGCCGTGAAATCACCGAGAGCGACGCCGGCAACCGTGGCGCCTGCAATCTTGCGTCCGTGTCCGAGCGCGTAGGAGATCACCAGGAGAATGGTCGGGCCTGGAATAGCGAGCAGGATGGCAGAGGCGGCGACGAAGGCCAGCCAGTGTTCTATCGACATGAAAAAGGCTCCGTCTGGACGTGGCGTTCGATCGAGGAAGCCATGCGCAAACGGAGCCGTCAATAGGCATTCCAACCGGCGAATCAGCCCGCGGGAGACCATTTCTGGCCGATGACATCCATCACTTCGCCGAACCACTTGACCGAGGTGTCGAAATGCTTGCCGCCGCGGATGCGCGGGAATTCGATTGTCCGCAGCCTGCCGCCCTGATCCTCGTCGTGACCGGTGACGCCGGAGACCTTGTTCAGCGCGCTTTCGACGGCGAGATCGACCATACCCTGGATAAGACGCAGGTCATCGCCATTGGCCGGTGCCGAGCGGGCGTAGTAGCCGGATTTCTGCACCATCGAGCGTTCGGCGCCAAGCAGGGCTGCGAACTGCTTGGAGAACCAGCCCCCGACATTGATCGTGTCGATCTTCACATGGCCAAAGGCGTCGCGCTTGATTGTCTCGCCGGCAGCCTCGCGCTCGGCAACGACGGCGTCAAGGCACGCGCCTTCGCTGACGAACAGGGTCACGAAGCCCGCCTTGTCCATCGTGGCGCGCAGACGCGACGCCTCGGCTTCGAGGTCGAAGGCGGTTTCGGGCAGGTAGAGCCCGTCGATGTTCTTCATCTTGGCGTTCATCATGAAGCCGTCGACGAATTCCTTGTCGTCGGTCATCTGGATGTAGGCACGGGCGGTGGCGGCGGTCAGCCAGCCGCAATGGCGGCCCATGACTTCATGCACGACGAGGGTGCGCGGCGCGGCACTCTGTTCGTTGCTGACATGGTCGAAGAACTTCGCACCGTATTCTGCTGCCGTCCAGGCGCCGAGCGACTGGCGGATCGGCACCACGTCGTTGTCGACCGTCTTCGGCAGGCCGACGACGGTGAGGTCGTAGCCATTGGCGCCGAGGTAGGCGGCGAGATCGGCTGCCGTCGTATTGGTGTCGTCGCCGCCGATCGTATGCAGAATGGTGATTCCATCGGCAGCGAGCTGCTCGGCAGCAACCCGCAGGGGGTTCTGGCCGTCCTTGACGAGGCCGCGCTTGACGCAGTCCGCGGCATTGGTGAGCTTCACGCGGCTGTTGCCGATCGGCGAGCCGCCATGGCGGTGCAGGATAGCGGCCTTCTCGCGCATGTCGCGGGTGATCTCGATCCGGTCGGCAAGAAGTAGACCCTGGTAGCCGGATCGATAGGCAACCAGCTCGATATCCGGCGCGATGTCGGTGTAACGTTCGATCAGGCCACCGACGGCGGAGGACAGGCAGGGGGCGAGGCCGCCTGCGGTCAGCATTGCAACTTTCTGTTTGGGCATGAATGTCTCCTCGGGATTTCGGCAAGATCGTTCGAGGTCTGTCTAGCGCAAATCCCTTGGAAGTTAAATGACGTCCCGTCATCGAGGCAGAGGTGCAAGCCTATCCAATGCGCGCTCTGCGCGCCCCGAGCGCCAGACCTGGATGCGTCGGATCCACCGATGGAAATAGTGAGGTGCCATCACAAATTCGTCATCTGGGCCGATTCGGCGGGTTCCACGCCTTGCAATCTGCGTCAACATCTGTTCAAGCTGCTTCATAAGCCGCCCGCCTATTGCGGTCGCACCGCTGTGTCTGCCTCTTCGCACTCGTCCATGGGCGATTTGCCCGTGCTGCCGCCTCCCGAAAGCAATGTGGCTCAGCAACGATAGGAAAGAACGTGCCTATGTCACTTTGGGATCGCATCCTCAGCATCGTCACCGCGGCGGGCAACGCGCTTGCCGGCGTGGTCGAGGCGGTCCGGACGCTGTTTGAAGGTGACCCGGAGACGCGCCGCAAGGTGGCTTTTTCGGTCGCCATGATCGCGCTGTCCGCCAAGATGGCAAAGGCCGACGGCGTCGTGACGGAGGCCGAAGTGTCCGCATTCCGGGATATATTCAAGTTTCCGGACGATCAGGCGCAAAACGTTGCGCGGCTGTACAATCTTGCGCGCCAGGACGTCGCCGGTTACGAAGCCTATGCCGAAAAGATGGCGTCGCTCTGCGTTTCCTGCGAGCAGCATTGCCCGCTGCTGGAAGATATCATCGACGGCCTTTTCCATATTGCCAAGTCGGATGGCGCCCTGCACGAAAAGGAGATCGCGTTCCTGAGGCGCGTCGGTGAAATCTTCGGCATGGACGAAGAGCAGTTCCAGGAAATCCTGGCGCGGCATGTTCATCCGTCCGGTGCCAATCCTTACGAAGTGCTCGGCGTCTCGCCGAAGGACGACTTTTCGATCATCCGCACACGCTACCGCGTGCTCGTCTCGGAAAATCATCCGGACATGCTGGTTGCGCGCGGTGTGCCGGAAGAATTGCACGCGATCGCCAACGATCGCATGGCGGCTCTCAATGCTGCCTATGAGGCGATCGAGAAAGAACGCCGCGCTGCATGACGCTCTTCGCCTGTGACTACGCGGCGGCGCGCGCCGTGCCATCGCCCAACCATGGCGAAAGGGCAGCCGGCCTGAAACCGGACATGATCATTCTGCACTACACCGGCATGGAAACGGCGGCTGCCGCGCTCGACTGGCTCTGTCGTGAGGAAAGCCAGGTTTCCAGCCACTATTTCGTCCATGAGGATGGGCGAATCGATCAGCTCGTTACCGAGGATCGTCGCGCCTGGCACGCCGGCAAGAGCGTCTGGAAGGGCGAGACAGACATCAATTCCCGTTCGATCGGCATCGAAATCGCCAATGCCGGTCACCTCGGCGGCCTGCCGGATTTTCCCCCGGCGCAGATCGAGGCGCTCGCCGAATTGTGTCGGGATTGTGGCAATCGCTGGTCTATCGCCCCCGAACGGGTGCTTGCGCACAGCGATGTGGCTCCCATTCGCAAGGTGGATCCGGGAGAAAAATTTCCCTGGGATGCGCTCCATTCGCGGGGCGTCGGGCACTGGGTTTCGCCGGCCCCGATCGGCGGCGGACGATTTTTCCAAAAGGGCGATCAGGGCCAGCCAGTCGAAGCGGTTCAGACGATGCTGTCGCTCTATGGCTACGGAATTGAAGTGACAGGCATTTTTTGCGAGAAGACGGAGGGGGCGGTTGCCGCCTTCCAGCGCCATTTTCGCCAAGCCCGGGTCGATGGCATCGCCGATATTTCGACCCTCGATACACTCCACAGGCTCCTGTCCGCGCTGCCGAATTTCAGCCGCTGAGCGGACTTGCGACGGCGGTTTTCCGCAGATTGCCTGAGCCCTCCTGTTGCAAAATTTGTGCACTGCCACATGATCGTCAAGATGCCGGGGTCTTTTGCGGCCGTACCGAATTGCAGGTGATTTCGAGGTGCATCGCCTCTTCCTGCTGATGACGAAGATCGGAATGCAGACGGCAGGGCGGGGTGCGCCCACATGCTGCTGTGCCCGAAAGTGGAGATTTCAAGCTAAATGAGACTATCGCATCTTGCTGCGACTGCGGCATGCTTCTGCATGCTCTTTTCCGGGGTTGAAACGTCGTATGCCGAGGGCATGGACAAGACCATCACTTCCTCCATCACGCCAGCCACGAGAACCACGGGTTATCCTGCGCCGGGCGCCTCCGTCGAGACTGCGACCTATAGCGGCCTCATCCAGGTCTATGCAAGGCAGTACGGCGTTCCGGTCGATCTCGCCCACGCGGTCGTCAAGGTCGAAAGCAACTTCAATCCCAAGGCACGCGGCAGCGCCGGTGAAATCGGCCTGATGCAGATCAAACCGGCGACGGCCCGGATGATGGGTTATACCGGGGGCAAGGGTGGCCTGTTCGATCCAGAGACGAACATCAAGTTCGGTATGAAATATCTGGCCGTGGCGCATGAACTGTCCGGCGGCTTCACCTGCGGGACGATCCTGCGCTACAATGCCGGTCACGGCGCCACGAGGATGAATCCGGTGTCGCGCCGTTATTGCGGCAAGGTCCAGAGCATCATCAACTAGGCGCTGGGGGTGCCGGATCGGGTTGTCAGTGCCGGCATTTTTCAACTTCACAGATGCCAGCCCGCAAATGCCATGCTATCTCCGTCGGATCGTTTTCAAGGACGGCAGGCATGGGGCAAACATTCGATTTCATCATTGTTGGCAAGGGAATGATGGGCGCGGCCTCCGCCCGCCATCTGGCCCGCAGCGGCGCCAGGATCGCGCTCATTGGGCCGGACGAGCCGGAGAACTGGTCGAGCCACGAGGGCGTTTTCAGTAGTCATTACGATAATGGCCGCATTACCCGCACGATCGATCCCGATCCCGTGTGGGCCTTGCTGGCCCGGCGGTCCATCGAGCGCTACGACGAGATCGCGAGCGAGAGCGGCGTCGGTTTCTACAGCCAATCCGGCTGCCTGATCGCGGCACCTCTGCCGGGTGGCGAGGATCGCACTCTCGACAACGTCATCTGCGCCCGTGACCGCCTCGGCGTCGACGCACCGTTCGTCGGGGAACGGGATCTTGCCGATCAATTCCCCTGGTTCCGTTTTCCGGTCGGTTACGGCGGTGTGTTCGAACCCCGCCATGCCGGGCATATCAACCCGCGGGCGCTGGTACGGGCACAGGTCGCTCTTGCTGAAAAGGCCGGCGTCACGATCATTGGCTCGGAAGTCGTCTCGGTCGAGGAGGGCGGCGAAACCGTCTCGGTGCGCACTGTCGATGGCGCCGCGTTTATCGGCGGCCGCGTGCTCGTTGCCGCCGGCGGATTTTCGATCTCCAGGCAATTATTGGCCCGGCCGCTCGATCTCGTCGTCAAGGCTCGGACGGTTTTGTTTGCCGAAGTGGCGGAAGACGACCTGCCCCGTTTTGCCGCGATGCCGTCGCTGATCGGTTCGGCGCCGCGGCAGGACGAGAGCTATTACCTGCTGCCGCCGATCCGCTACCCCGACGGCAAGTCCTACATCAAGATCGGTGGCGATCCGAGCGACATCAATCTTGGCAGCGAGGGTGAGGTGCGGGCCTGGTTCCGCGGCGGCGCAAATCAGGCAGCAGCCGACCATATGGCAGGCTTGCTGTCTCGTGTCATGCCTACTTTCAGGCCGGCATCGCTCAAGTGGAGCCCTTGCGTTACGACCTTCACCCGTCACGGTTACCCCTATATCGGCTTTGCCGGATCGGATCGCATCGCCGTCTTGACCGGTGGCAATGGCATGGCGGCAAAGAGCTCGGACGAGATCGGGCGGCTCGGGGCGTTGCTGCTCGAGAACGGCCAGTTGGATACGCCGGAATACCAGACGGATTTTTTGGTCTGCCACCGGTAGAAATGCGGACGGCGCCGCCTTATTTTCTTTTATCTATGGCAATTGGCGGATGCGTCGGCTATGCACCGCCTGCCAGTTGGCCGGGCAGCCGCTCTCCGCTAGGGCCGAAAGGCTGCGGGGGGAGGAAAGTCCGGGCTCCACGGAAAGACGGTGCCGGATAACGTCCGGCGGGGGCGACCCCAGGGAAAGTGCCACAGAGAGGATACCGCCTGCCTTGGCAGGTAAGGGTGAAAGGGTGGGGTAAGAGCCCACCGCGCACATGGCAACATGGGTGGCAAGGCAAACCCCACCGGGAGCAAGACCGAATAGGGATGACGTGGAGTGCGCAAGCGCTCCGGCCTTTTCCGGGCCAGTCATCCGGGTGGGTTGCAGGAGGCAGCGCGCAAGCGTTGTCCCAGATGAATGGCTGCCACGTTCCGGCTTTCGGGCCGGGGCCATACAGAACCCGGCTTATAGGCCAACTGGCAAATTCTCCTTTTCCCGTTTCCGGCGATCGCGATTTCAGAATCGCGTATCCGCTTGAATGCTTATTAGTTTTACATATTGCTAATATTTAGGATGATCATTTTTTCCGGCGATGATTCGACAGTGAATCCAAAGCATTGAAGGGGCTGTCGTAACCATTTGTTAAACTTAACGGACTATCAATATTTGCTGACGACGCGTGCCTAAATCAAGCAAATCCCATTGACGCCCATATGGTCCCATGTTATCCCAATCATGCACAAAGCACGGGCTGATTCAGGCCGATTCACCGCAAGTCTCGGGGCCTCCAAACGGAGGGTTTTCGAACGGGCATGTCGCCCGCTGGTGGAGTGTTGTGCCTTTTGAGGGTGTGTGCGGGCCGTTGGGGCTTGCACGTTTACCGGAAACGGCAGTATCGCGTCATGAACCGCTTCCTGTCGCATGCGACAAACCGGATCGATGCAAAGGGGCGGGTTTCCGTTCCTTCGATGTTTCGCTCTGTTCTGTCGGCACTCGATATTCGGGAGCTTTATTGCTTTCAGGATTTCGTCTTTCCGGCTATCAGCGCCGGCGGTCCGGAGTTGCTGGACCGTTTCGAAAGGCAGATCGGCGGCGAGGATCCATTTTCGCCGCAGGCCAATCAGATGTCGCTCTTGATTCATGGGGGCGGGGTCTTCATGAAGCTCGACCAGGAAGGCCGATTGATGGTTACGGATTTCATCCGCGACTTCACTGGCATCACCACGGAGGTGACCTTCGTGGGGCGGGCGGATCATTTTCAGTTGTGGGCGCCACAGGTGTTTCTGGAACGCCAGGCGGCGGCGCGGGAAGAACGCCGGTTGCGAGGTCAGCGTTCGGACTAGAGTGGAGAAACGGAATGATGGCGGATCAAGGCGAAGGCTTACCTGATGCCGATGCCGATGGCGGACCGGTCCGTCACATTCCGGTTCTTCTCCCAGAGGTGCTTGCGAGCCTCGATCTCGCCCCCGGCAAGATCGTTCTCGATGGTACCTTTGGTGCTGGTGGTTACACCTCGGCCATTCTGGCGGCCGGTGCCGACGTGATCGCGCTGGATCGCGATCCGGCGGCAATTCAGGCCGGGCAGTCGCTGGTTGAGGCGAGTAAAGGCCATCTCACCCTCATTCATTCGCGGTTCTCCGATCTTGCGCGTTATGCTCCCGAAGGCGGGCTCGACGGCGTCGTGCTCGATATCGGCGTTTCCTCCATGCAGATAGACGAGGCCGAGCGTGGCTTCTCTTTCCAGAGGCGCGGTCCGCTCGACATGCGCATGTCGTCGGACGGAGTTTCCGCGGCAGACGTCGTCAACCGGGCGAAAGTTTCGGACCTCACGCGCATCTTCGGATTCCTCGGTGAGGAGCCGCAGTCGGGCCGCATCGCCCGCGCCATCGAAAAGCGCCGGCTTGAAGAGCCCTTCGTTACGACGCGGGATCTTGCGGGTTTGATCGAGATCGTTACGCCGCGCAAGGCGAAGGACAAGATTCATCCGGCCACGCGGGTCTTTCAGGCGTTGCGCATCTTCGTCAACGACGAACTCGGCGAGCTTGCCAGGGCGCTGTTTGCGGCTGAGCGAGTGCTGAAGCCCGGCGGGCGGCTGACCGTCGTCACCTTCCACTCGTTGGAAGATCGGATCGTCAAGAAATTCTTCCAGGATCGCTCCGGCAAGGCCTCCGGTTCGCGTCACATGCCGCTGGTGCATGAGCGTGCGGCAACCTTCGCACCAGTTGGCAAGTCTATGGTGGCGGCCAGTGAAGACGAAGCGTCCAGGAACCCGCGCGCCCGGTCCGCCAAGATGCGGGTTGGCGCCCGCACCGATGCCCCGCCTCAGGCAGATGATCTGTCCATATTCGATTTGCCGAACCTTGCGAGCCTTGGAAAGATTGGGGGGTGAGACATGTTGCGTACCTTTGACATCGTCCTGATCGTCGTCATGACGGCCGCAGCGACCGTCACCTACACGATCAAGCATCAGGCGGAAAACAAGCTTGAAGAAGTGCGCAGGCTCGAGGCGGGAATCAAGCTCGAGGAAGACACGATCGACCTGCTGCGTGCCGACTGGGCTCTGCTTACCCAGCCCAATCGCCTTGAAAAGCTGGTGACCGTCTATCAGCAGGACCTGCAGCTTGCGCCGACCGCCTCGACCCAGCTTGCCCGTCCGGAAGAGTTGCCGATGCTGAAGGCCGATCTGCCGCCGCCGCAGGACGTTCTCGAAGTGATGGGGATGGCCAAAAGCAAGTCGAAGAAGCCGGCAGCAAAGACGGATAACATTGCAACAGGTTCGGTGGCGCGCTGATGTCTTTTCTGTCCCGCATCATGGTCGTCAAGAGCAAGGCCCATTTCTCAGCCGGCGGCAACAATCATCCAGGCGATCTCAGTATCCCTTTCCAGGGAACCCGCAAGAAGAGCAGCAATCAAGCCAGAAGTCGTGTCGCGATCGTCATCGTCAGCTTCGCGGCGGTCTATTGCGTCATCGGCGGCCGCCTCGTGCAGTACGGTCTGGCGAAACCGGACACGGTTTCCAGCATCGGCCGCGCCGATAATCTGATGGCATCGCGCCCGGATATTCTTGACCGAAACGGTGAGATCCTGGCGACCGACATCCGCACGGTCTCGCTCTATGCCGAGCCACACAAGATCGTCGACGCCGACGAGGCGGTCGAGCAACTGTCGACTGTCCTGCCCAATCTCAACGTTGCGGAAATCTACAACAAGCTGAAATCCAAATCGCGGTTCCAGTGGCTGCGCCGCCAGCTCACGCCAAAACAGCAGAGCGAAATCCTGGCGCTCGGCATTCCCGGCATCGGCTTTCGGCCGGAAAAGCGCCGCTTCTATCCGGGTGGCCCCACGGCCTCGCATATCGTCGGCCACGTCAATGTCGACAATCGCGGCATCGCCGGCATGGAGCGCTGGATCGACAATCAGGGGCTGGCCGATCTTGCCGCCATCGGCATGACCAGCGATGCGAAACTTGAGCCGGTCAAGCTCTCCATTGACCTGCGTGTGCAGAACATCCTGCGCGATGTCGTCGTCGATGCCATGGGAAAGTTCAAGTCGCTGGCCGCAGGCGGCGTGGTGATGGATGTGAAAACCGGCGAAATTCTCGCCATGGTGTCCTATCCCGATTATGATCCGAACAAGCCCGCCGATGGCGCCAAGGAAGGTTGGATGAACCGCATGTCGAACGGCACGTTCGAGATGGGCTCGACCTTCAAGTCGTTTACGACCGCAATGGCGCTCGATTCCGGCAAGGTGACGTTGAAGGACAGCTTCGATGCCCGCTTCCCCATTCGCATCGGCGGCTTCACCATCAAGGATTTCCACGGCAAGCATCGTGTTCTGACAGTGCCGGAAATCTTCCAGTATTCATCCAATATCGGAACGGCCAAAATGGCCGATATCGTCGGCATCGCCGGTCACAAGGAGTTCCTGACCAGGATAGGCCTGCTTTCCAAGATGCAGACGGAACTGCCTGAAGTGAAGATGCCGAGCCAACCGCGCGAATGGAAGAAGATCAACTCGATCACCATTTCCTTCGGTCACGGCGTCTCCACGACGCCTTTGCAGACCGCAGTGGCGGGTGCGGCCCTGTTGAACGGCGGCCATCTCATCGAACCGACCTTTCTGCCGCGCACGGCACAGGAGGCAGCGGCGGCCTCGACGACCGTCATCAAGAAATCGACGAGTGACGATATGCGCTTCCTGTTCCGCTGGAACGCCGTCAACGGCTCCGGGAAGAATGCGCGCGTGCCGGGCTACAATGTCGGCGGCAAGACCGGGACCGCAGACAAGGTCGTCAACGGCCGCTATTCGAACGCCGCCAATTTCAACGCCTTTCTGGCCGGCTTCCCGATCGACAATCCGCGCTATGTGGTCCTGACCTTCATCGATGAGCCGAAAACCGACAAGGGCAATGGCGCAGCGCTTGCAGGCAATACGGCAGCTCCGATGGTGCACGACATCATCAGCCGCTCCGCGCCGCTTCTTGGTGTGGAGCCGAAGTTCGGCGAAGACGGTTCTGCCTTGCTTGTGTCTTATTGACCATGGAATGACAATCTGGAGGATTCGCCGCCCGGCGGATCGGTATAACTGAAAAGTACATCCATGAAGATCAAAGACCTGATCGGGAAGGATTTCCCGGAAATTGCCGCGCAGTTGAACGCCGCCGCCGGCGATATCGACATTGCCGCCATCACCGCCGATAGCCGGCAGGTCGTCCCAGGGGCGCTGTTCGTGGCGCTCTCGGGCAGCAAGGCGGACGGCAAGGCCTTCATCGATGACGCGATAGCGCGCGGCGTCGCGGCCGTGGTCGCAGGCGATAAACTCTCGAACGATGCATCAATACCGGTTTTCGCCGCCTCGGCGCCTCGCCGCGTGCTCGCGCTAGCCGCTGCAAATTTCTACGGGCGGCAGCCGCAGACGATGGTGGCGGTAACCGGGACGGCCGGAAAGACGTCGGTCGCCTCGTTCACCCGCCAGATCTGGGCCCATTGCGGCCACGCGGCGGCCATGATCGGGACCACGGGCGTGATTGCGCCCGGCCGCAATGATTACGGCTCGCTGACGACACCGGATCCGGTATCCTTGCACAAGCTGCTCGCGGAACTGGCCGATGCCGGCGTCACCCACGCGGCCATGGAGGCGTCGAGCCACGGGCTCGACCAGAGCCGTCTCGATGGCGTGCGCCTTGCCGCCGCCGGTTTTACCAATCTCGGCCGCGACCACATGGATTACCATCCGACCGTCGAGGATTACATGGCCGCCAAGATGCGGCTGTTCGACGGCGTGCTGCCGAAAGGATCGCCGGCGGTGATCTTTGCGGACGACGCCTGGTCGGCGGCGGCGATCACGGCAGCCAGGGCGGCCGGCCACGATGTTCTGACCGTCGGGCGCAAGGGCGACTATCTGAGCCTGAAGCGCGTCGAGCATTTCCGCCACAAGCAGATCGCCGAGGTTCACGTCGGCGATGAGATTTTCGAGGTGCACGTACCGCTGGCCGGCGACTTCCAGGTCTCCAATGCGCTTGTTGCCGCCGGTCTCGCCATGGCGACCGGCGTCGATGCCAAGGCGGCGATGGCGGCACTCGAACAGCTTCAAGGGGCGTCAGGCCGTCTCGAACTGGTCGGCCATACCAGGGATGGCGCGCTCGCCTATGTCGACTACGCCCACAAGCCGGATGCGCTGGAAAACGTCCTGACATCCGTCCGTCCGTTCACGACCGGACGTATCATCCTGGTCTTCGGCTGCGGCGGGGACCGAGACAAGGGCAAGCGGCCGATCATGGGCGAAATTGCCACTCGGCTTGCCGACGTGGTGATCGTCACCGACGACAATCCGCGTTCCGAAGTTCCCGAGACCATCCGCAGCGAAATCATGGCGGCGGCCAGGGGAGCCACCGAAATCGGCGACCGCGCGGAAGCGATCAGGGCTGCCGTCGCCATGCTGACATCCGGCGATACGCTCATTGTCGCCGGCAAGGGGCATGAAGAAGGGCAGACGATCGGCTCCGTTACCCTGCCTTTCTCCGACCATGCCGAGCTCCGAAAAGCATTGGGAGGTCAATGATTTGAGCTTTCTCTGGACAGTAAGCGACCTGATGGCGGCCATGCACGGCCGCCCGATGGGGAACCTGCCTGAAGGCATCACCGGCATCTCGATCGACAGCCGCTCCATCGCCAAGGGCGAAGCTTTCTTTGCGATCAAGGGCGACCGGGTCGACGGCCACGACTATGCCGGGATCGCGATCGCCAATGGCGCAGCGCTGCTCGTCGTCAGCGAAGCAAAACTGCCGGCGCTCGGGCGGCTGACCGCGCCGATGATCGTCGTCGACGACGTGCTGGAGGCGATGGTACGGCTCGGCTGTGCGGCGCGCGACCGCAGTGCCGCCAGGATCATCGCAGTCACCGGTTCCGTCGGCAAGACGACCACCAAGGAGATGCTGCGTCACGTACTGTCGCCGTCCGGCCGCGTGCATGCATCGGTCGCGTCGTTCAACAATCACTGGGGCGTGCCGCTGACCCTGTCGCGCATGCCCGAAAACACCGATTTCGGCATCTTCGAGATCGGCATGAACCACGCCGATGAAATCCGGCCGCTGGTCAACATGGTGCGTCCGCATGTGGCGATCATCACCACGATCGCTGCGGCCCATCTCGGCAATTTCAAGGATCTCGGCGAGATCGCCTCTGCCAAGGCCGAGATCATGGAGGGCCTGGTCGACGACGGCCACGTGATCCTCAACCGCGATAACGAGCAGTTCGAGACGCTGGAAAAGGCGGCAACCGCGCTTAGCGTTGCCCACGTGCACAGCTTTGGCAGCAGCGCGAAGGCCGATTTCCGCATGGTGGAGTTTGCGGGAGGGGCGGAAGGCGCGGTGCTCTGGGCGGCGATCGGCGGCAGGACGCTGGAGATCCAGCTGGGTGCGCCGGGCCTCCATATTGCAGAGAACGCCTTGGCGGCGATCGGCGCTGCTGCTCTCGTCGGGGCGGATGTGGATGCCGCGGTTGCGGCTCTTGCAACTTTGCAGCCCGAGAAGGGGCGGGGCGCAAGGTACCGCCTGCCGATAGGATCGGGTTCCTTCGTGCTGATCGACGAAAGCTACAACGCCAATCCGGCATCGATGCGCGCCGCCATCGCGCTCCTCAGGGATGCCGAACTGCCCGCAGGCGGGCGGCGTATCGCCATTCTCGGCGACATGCTGGAAATGGGCGAATTCGCGGGCAGGGTTCACGCCGAGCTCGCTGTGCCGCTGGTCGAAGCCGATATCCGCGACGTTTGGCTTGCCGGACCGGAGATGGCGCATTTGCGCGATGCGCTGCCCGAGGATGTTCATGTCGAATACCGTGAAACGGTCGATGAGCTGAAGCAATTTGCGCTCGGGTCGATCGCGGCCGGCGATGTGGTGATGATCAAGTCGTCGAAGGGGACCGGTTGCGGCAGGATCGTTGCGGCTTTGCTCGAGAAATATCCGCCGACATCCGGGACGGGGCACGCCGAATAAGGCTGGGACAAGGCTCTCGCGGCGCTGTTCCCTGCTGACACTCTTGATACTTCGCAGCTATTCTTCCATCCGGTGATTCTGATGGATGACACCTGCAACGAACCTTTGGGGAAAGGTCCCTTATGCTCATCTGGCTTGTCGAACTGGCGGACCATTTTCAATTTTTCAACCTCTTCCGGTACATCACCTTCCGTACCGGCGCCGCCCTGTTCACATCGGCAATCATCGTCTTCCTGTTCGGGCCACGGATGATCTCATCGCTGCGCGTCCGCCAGGGCAAAGGCCAGCCGATCCGCGCCGATGGGCCGCAGACGCATTTCAAGAAGGCCGGCACGCCGACCATGGGCGGCCTGATGATCCTCGCCGGCATCGTCTGCAGTTCGCTGCTGTGGGCCGATCTGTCCAGCGTCTACGTGGTTTCGACGTTGCTTGTGACGCTCGGTTTCGGCGCCATCGGCTTTTATGACGATTATCTCAAGGTGACGAAGCAGTCGGACAAGGGCTTCTCAGGCAAGGCTCGTCTGGGTATCGAATTCGTCATTGCCGCTATTGCCGTCTTCTTCATGATGCGGACCGCATTGTCCGCGGGCACGAGCGGCTCGACCTTCGGCTCGTCGCTGACATTCCCGTTCCTCAAGGACTTCACCCTCAACCTCGGCTATTTCTTCATCCTGTTCGGCGGTTTCGTCATCGTCGGCGCCGGCAACGCGGTCAATCTGACCGATGGCCTCGACGGGCTTGCCATCGTGCCGGTGATGATTGCCGCCGCCTCCTTTGGCGTTATCGCCTACCTTGCCGGTAACGCGGTGTTTGCAAACTACCTGCAGATTCATTTCGTCCCCGGCACCGGTGAACTCGCCGTCATCCTTGGCGCCGTCATCGGCGCCGGCCTCGGGTTCCTCTGGTTCAATGCGCCGCCGGCGGCGATCTTCATGGGCGATACCGGTTCGCTCGCTTTGGGCGGCCTGATCGGCACCGTCGCCGTCGCCACCAAGCATGAGATCGTCATGATCATCATCGGCGGCCTGTTCGTCATCGAAACCCTGTCTGTGATCATCCAGGTCTTCTGGTTCAAGCGCACAGGCAAGCGCGTCTTCCTGATGGCGCCGATCCACCATCATTTCGAGAAAAAGGGCTGGACCGAAAGCCAGGTCGTCATCCGCTTCTGGATCATCGCGGTCATCCTCGCGATGGTCGGCCTCGCGACGCTGAAGCTGAGGTAAAGGCCGATGATCCCGGTGACGACATTTCAGGGCAAGCAGGTCGCGCTTTTTGGGCTCGGCGGCTCCGGCCTGGCGACGGCGCAGGCGCTGGTCGCCGGTGGCGCAAAGGTGACGGCCTGGGACGATAACCCCGATAGCGTTGCCAAGGCGATTGCCGAGGGTGTGGGCACCGGTGATCTGCGACAGGCGGACTGGAGCGCCTTTTCCGCCTTCGTTTTGTCACCGGGCGTTCCGCTCACGCATCCGAAGCCGCACTGGACCGTCGATCTTGCCCATGCAGCCGGCGTCGAGATCATCGGTGATGTCGAACTCTTCGTGCGCGAACGGCGCGCCCATGCCCCGGACTGCGCGTTCATCGCCATTACCGGGACCAATGGCAAGTCCACCACGACAGCGCTGATCGCCCATATCCTGAAGACGAGCGGGCGTGATACGCAACTCGGCGGCAATATCGGCACGGCCGTTTTGACGCTCGATCCACCCAGGAGCGGCCGTTTCTATGTGGTCGAGTGCTCGTCCTACCAGATCGACCTTGCGCCGACGATCAATCCGTCCGCGGGCATCCTTCTCAACCTGACGCCCGATCATCTCGACCGGCACGGCACGATGCAGCATTATGCCGATATCAAGGAACGCCTTGTTGCCGCGAGCGAGGTTGCCGTTGTCGGCGTCGATGACAGCTTTTCCAGTCTGATCGCTGACCGCGTCGAACGCGCCGGCACAAAAGTCGTGCGGATTTCGCGACATCATGTGCTGGCGGATGGTCTCTATGCCGAGGGCAGCCGGATCGTGCGGGCCCTTTCGGGAGCAACAAGCCTGTTTGCCGATCTCGATGGCATCCAGACGCTGCGCGGCGGTCACAATGCCCAGAACGCGGCGGCTGCAATTGCCGCTTGCCTTGCCGTCGGCGTTTCGCCGGCAGACATCGTCAAGGGGCTCTCCTCCTTCCCTGGCCTGAAGCACCGCATGCAGCCGGTCGGTCGCAAGGGGCAGGTGGTTTTCGTCAACGACAGCAAGGCGACCAATGCGGATGCGGCAGCGCCCGCCTTGTCGAGCTATGAGCGGATCTACTGGATCGCCGGCGGTGTGCCCAAGGAAGGCGGGATCACGACGCTGTCGTCGTTCTTCCCGAAGATCGCCAAGGCTTACCTGATCGGCGAGGCTGCGCCCGCTTTCGCCGCGACACTGGGTGAGGCGGTACCCTTCGAGATTTCCGGGACCTTGGAGCATGCCGTCGCCCATGCCGCAGCCGACGCCTCGAAAGACGAAGCGGGGCCATCCGCCGTCATGCTCTCCCCGGCTTGCGCAAGTTTCGACCAGTATAAGAATTTCGAGGTCAGGGGTGATGCATTCGTCGGCCATGTGGCTGCGATCGACGGCGTGACGATGCTGATATGAGGCCGCAGCTTGCGGATTATGAGGGCCGATAGCCCTGATGAAGACGGATTGGCGCCGGACGCGCCGTTGAAGGGGACGAAGAGATGGTAAGCCGTGCCGAGCGTGGCCCCGTGGCCGACTGGTTCTGGACGATCGACAGGTTCTTCCTGGCGACCTTCATTCTGTTGATGGGGATCGGCTTCATGCTGTCCTTCGCCGCAAGCCCGGCGGTGGCCGAGCGGCTCAATCTCGACAGCTTCCACTTCGTCAAGAGGCACGCCGCGTTCCTTCTGCCGTCGCTTGCGGTGATGATCGGCATCTCCTTTCTCTCGCCGCGGCAGGTGCGCCGAACGGCGATGATCCTGCTCCTGGTTTCGCTTGCCCTCATGGTGCTTGCCTTGTTCTTCGGTGCCGAGGTCAAGGGATCCCGTCGCTGGATTTCGCTGGCTGGCCTGTCGATCCAGCCGTCCGAATTCATGAAGCCGGCCTTCGTCGTCGTCTGTGCCTGGCTGTTTTCAGAGCATGCGCGCCAGCCGGAAATTCCAGGCAACCTGTTCGCCATCCTGCTTTACGGCATCGTCGTCGCTCTGCTCGTGGCGCAACCGGACCTTGGCCAGACGATCCTGACGACGGCCGTATGGGGCGGCATGTTCTTCATGGCGGGCATGCCGTGGCTCTGGATCGTCGTGCTCGGCGGTTCGGCGGTCGGGGGGCTGGTGGTCGCCTATACGATTTTGCCGCACGTGGCTGGTCGTATCGACCGGTTTCTGACCGGGGAGGGCGACACTTTCCAGGTCGATACGGCGCGCGAGGCGATCATTCGCGGCGACTGGCTGGGGCAAGGCCCCGGCGAAGGCGTCGTCAAGCGGATCATCCCGGACAGCCACACCGACTTCATCTTCTCGGTCGCGGCGGAAGAGTTCGGCATTATCTTCTGCATGGTCATCGTGCTGATCTTCGCCTTCCTCGTCATGCGCGGTCTTTCCCATGCCTTCCGTGAACGCAATGATTTCACCCGCTTCGCCGTTGCCGGCCTCGTGCTGCAGATCGGCATCCAGTCGATGATCAATATCGGCGTCAACCTGGAGCTCCTGCCGGCCAAGGGCATGACCCTGCCGTTGATCTCCTATGGGGGTTCCTCCATGGTGGCGATCTGCGTGACGGCGGGCTTCATCCTGGCGCTGACTCGCCATCGCCCGGAAAAACGTGCCGTCGAGCGCAGCCTGTTCCGCTCGGGCATGGGCGTTCCAGCGGAGTAAGGACTGATCATGAGTAAAGGCACCATCATGCTTGCCGCCGGCGGCACCGGCGGCCACCTGTTTCCTGCGGAAGCGCTGGCGCACGAGTTGAAGGAGCTCGGCTATCGCGTCCATCTGGTGACGGACAGCCGGGCGGAGCGCTATGCGGGAAAATTCCCGGCCGATGAAATCCATGTCGTGCCTTCGGCGACGATCGGCTCGAAGAATCCCCTGAAGGTTGCGGGTTCGCTTTGGACTCTCTGGTCCGGCATACGTGTCGCCCGGCGCTTGATGGCGAAGGTGCGGCCGAAGGTCGTCGTCGGTTTCGGCGGCTATCCGACGATTCCGCCACTGCTGGCCGCAACCGGCATGGGCATTCCCACGATGATCCACGAGCAGAATGCGGTCATGGGCCGGGCGAACAAGGCACTCGCCAAACGCGTCAAGGCAATCGCCGGTGGTTTTCTGCCGGAAACGAATGGCCCTTATGCCGCAAAGACAGTGACGACGGGAAATCCTGTTCGGCCGGCGGTATTGGAAGCGGCCAAGGTGCCGTATCAACCGTCGGGTGAAGGAGAAGAATTCCGCCTCGTCGTGTTCGGTGGCAGCCAGGGCGCGCAATATTTTTCCAAGAGCGTGCCGACGGCAATCAGCCTGCTCGACGACGGCCTGCGGGCGCGCCTTCGCGTCACCCAGCAGGCCCGCGTAGAAGACATGCCCATGGTCGAAGGCTGCGTTGCCAAGCTTGAGATGAGCGCGGACATTGCACCGTTCTTCAACGACATGGCGGAGCGCATCGCCAAGGCTCACCTGGTCATCTGCCGGTCGGGCGCTTCCACTGTGTCGGAGATAGCCGTGATCGGCCGTCCGGCGATCCTGGTGCCCTATCCTTACGCGCTTGATCATGATCAGGCGGCCAATGCGGCCGCAATTGCAGCGACCGGTGGGGCCAAGGTGATCGCCCAGGCAGAGCTTTCGGCCGAAAAACTGAGCCGGATCCTGACGGAGGCCATGAACAACCCCGCCAAGCTCGCCGGTATGGCCGCAAGGGCCAAACAGGCGGGCAAACCGGATGCCGCACGCTTGCTTGCCGCCATGGTTGAAGCTATTGCCAGCGGCTCGACGATTGCACAGTTCAAGGAAACACGCTCATGAAGATGCCGCAGACGATCGGCCTGGTTCATTTCATCGGTATCGGCGGCATCGGTATGAGCGGTATTGCCGAAGTGCTGCACAATCTTGGCCACAGGGTGCAGGGTTCCGATCAGTCCGACAGCGCCAATGTCCAGCGCCTGCGTGACAAGGGTATCGAGGTCTTCGTCGGCCACAGGGCGGAAAACATCGGCGACGCCGAGGTCGTCGTCGTCTCGACTGCCATCAAGAAGGGCAATCCTGAACTGATCGCCGCGCGCGAAAAGCTGCTGCCGGTGGTGCGTCGCGCCGAAATGCTCGCCGAACTGATGCGCTTCCGCAATGCGATCGCGATCGGCGGGACTCACGGCAAGACCACCACGACGTCGATGGTTGCGTCGCTTCTCGAAGCCGGCGGACTTGACCCGACAGTCATCAACGGCGGCATCATCAACGCCTACGGCACCAATGCCCGCATGGGCGAGGGCGAGTGGATGGTGGTGGAGGCCGATGAATCCGACGGCACCTTCCTTAAGCTTCCCGCCGATGTCGCCGTCGTCACCAATATCGATCCGGAGCATCTCGATCACTACGGCAATTTCGATGCCGTGCGTGCCGCCTTCCGCCAGTTCGTCGAGAACGTGCCCTTCTACGGCTTCGGCGTCATGTGCCTCGATCATCCAGAGGTGCAGACCATGGTTTCGAAGATCGAGGATCGCAAGGTCATCACCTATGGCGAAAACCCGCAGGCTGACGTGCGCTATTCCAATATTCGCATGGATGGGGCAACCTCGGTTTTTGACGTGGAAATCCGCCGCCGCCGCACAGGCCAGGTCATCAAGTTGCCGGATCTGCGGCTGCCGATGCCGGGCCGTCACAATGTCTCCAACGCCACCGCTGCGATCGCTGTTGCCCAGCGCCTTGGCATCAAGCCCGACGATATCGCCAAGGGCCTTGCTGCCTTCAGCGGCGTCAAACGGCGCTTCACCTTTACCGGCGAGTGGAACGATGTGCGCGTTTATGACGACTACGGCCATCATCCCGTCGAGATCAAGGCGGTGCTGAAGGCCGCGCGCGAGGCCTGCAAGGGCCGCGTCATTGCCGTGCACCAGCCGCATCGTTTCTCGCGGCTGCACAGCCTCTTCGAGGACTTTGCCGCCTGCTTCAACGATGCCGATACAGTGCTGCTCGCGCCTGTCTATTCGGCCGGCGAGGATCCAATCGAAGGGGTCAATTCGCCGGAGCTCGTCTCCCGCATCAAGGCCGGCGGTCACCGCGATGCGCGCTTCATCGAAGGCCCGGACGCGATCGCGCCGATCGTCTCCGCCATTGCGCAACCGGGTGACTTTGTGGTTCTCTTGGGGGCTGGCAGCATCACTTACTGGGCTGCGGCCCTTCCGAAGGAACTCGCAGGTATTTCAGGAAATTCCGCATGAAACAGGTTGATGGTACAAAGCTGCTAGCCTCTCTCGGGGACAGCGTAAACCAGCTGCGCGGGCGCCTGACGCCGGATGCGCCGATGGACCGTGTCACCTGGTTCCGTGCCGGCGGCCTTGCCGAACTGATGTTCCAGCCGCATGACACCGATGATCTCGTCACCTTTCTGAAGCTGCTGCCGGACGAAGTGCCCGTCATGGTCGCAGGCGTAGGCTCGAACCTGCTCGTCCGCGACGGTGGCATAAAGGGTGTCGTCATTCGCCTTTCGGCCAAGGGGTTTGGTGATGTGGAGCTTGTCTCCGAGACCCGCGTGAAAGCGGGCGCGATCTGCCCGGACAAGAATCTCGCGGCCATGACGCTGGATCATGGCATTGGCGGTTTTCATTTCTACTACGGCATTCCCGGCTCGATCGGCGGTGCGTTGCGCATGAATGCCGGCGCCAACGGCGGCGAGACGCGTGAGCGCGTGGTGGAGGTTCACGCGGTCGACCGCCGCGGCAACAAGCACGTGCTCACCAATGACGACATGGGCTATACCTACCGGCACTCTGCTGCTGCGAACGATCTGATCTTCACGCACGCGGTTTTCGAAGGCTATCCGGAAGACAAGGCCAGGATTCGCGCCGATATGGACGCCGTGCGCCAGCATCGCGAAACGGTGCAGCCGATCCGCGAAAAGACCGGCGGCTCGACCTTCAAGAACCCGGACGGCCATTCCGCCTGGAAGCTCATCGACGAGGCGGGCTGCCGTGGTTTGATGATCGGCGGTGCGCAGATGTCGCCGATGCATTGCAACTTCATGATCAATACAGGCCAGGCGAGCGGCTACGACCTTGAATATCTCGGCGAAACCGTGCGCCAGCGCGTTTATGAGACCTCAGGCGTCACGCTCGAATGGGAGATCAAGCGCATCGGCACTTTCATGCCGGGCTACGAGGTGAGGGAATTTCTCGGTCAGCTGACGGCCTGAACCAACCTTTGGAAAAAAAGACCGCCGCGGAGAGCTCCGCGGCGGTTTTTTTCGTTTTAAGGCGCAATCCCGCCGTCGATCAGCAGGGCTTCGTTGACGGGCCTTTCTTTTTCGGGAGCGCGCAAGAAAATCGTTGTAACGAGCCTAACTCTCTGATTCCAAGAGACAAATCGAATATTTCCTTGATTCGATACCAAATATTTTATCCTCCCTCGGATCGGGTTAACCAAAGTAAACGGTTCATTAACCATAATGCCGTTTTAGTGGATCTGCGCCTGAGGGATGCGACTCGCGAGGCGAACAAGCTAGGCGCAAGCGGGCAGGTGTAGGCTGGCGTGATGTCGGGGGTTTTTATGAGTGGTAAGCACGTCGCTGTCCTGATGGGCGGGTTTTCTTCGGAGCGGCCGGTGAGTCTGTCGTCCGGGGCTGCGTGCGCCGATGCCCTCGAGGGCGAGGGCTACCGCGTGACCCGCATCGACGTCGATCGCAATGTTGCCTCCGTGCTTGCCGATCTGCGGCCGGACGTCGCCTTCAACGCGCTGCACGGGCCCTTCGGCGAGGATGGCACGATCCAGGGCATCCTCGAATATCTCGAAATCCCCTATACCCATTCGGGCGTCCTGGCGTCCGCGCTCGCCATGGACAAGGCGCAGGCAAAGCATGTCGCCAGTGCGGCCGGCATTCCGGTTGCCGATGCGTTGATCATGGATCGCCACGATTTCGGCTCTAAGCACCCGATGAAGCCGCCCTACGTCGTCAAGCCGGTCCGCGAGGGCTCGAGTTTCGGCGTCGTCATCGTCAAGGAAGATCAGTCGCATCCGCCGCAGGTGATAACCTCCAGCGAATGGCGCTACGGCGACCGCGTGATGGTCGAGCGTTATGTGTATGGCCGTGAATTGACCTGCGGCGTCATGGGTGACCAGGCACTCGGTGTGACCGAAATCATCCCGCAGGGGCATGCTTTCTACGATTACGATTCAAAGTATGTAAAAGGCGGTTCAAAACACGTCATCCCGGCGGATATTTTACCGAATATTTACCAAAAAATACAAACACTCGCAGTCAAGGCGCATCAGGCGATTGGATGCCGCGGCGTAAGCCGCTCCGACTTCCGCTTTGACGACCGTTTCTCTGAAGACGGAGAGCTCATCTGGCTGGAGGTCAACACTCAGCCCGGAATGACTCCAACCTCTCTGGTGCCTGAAATGGCGGCGCATGCCGGCCATACGTTCGGTGAATTCCTCAGGTGGATGGTGGAGGACGCGTCGTGTTTGCGTTGAAAGGCAGGAAGGCAGCAAGGGTGCGGGCTCCGCTGGAGGCGGCTGATCTTGACGGTCAGCGTGTTCTGCCGCGCCCGCTGCGCCGCGTCGTGCGCTTCCTCGTCAGCCTTGGAACCGGCCGCATTCACTTCGCTCCGCACACCGGCACCGTCTCGGCTCTGGCCTTCCTGGCGGCGACCGGGTTCTACGGCATGTCGCTCGGCGGCCACAGCCAGAATTTCGCCCAGACGACGACCACGGCGGCCGGTTTTGCGATCGAGGACGTCAAGGTATCCGGCAATGAGCAGACATCGGAGATCGATATCCTGCAGCAACTTGGCCTCGACGGCACGACGTCGCTGGTGGCGCTCGACATCAATGTCGCCCGCAAGCTGATCAGCGAAATGCCCTGGGTCGAGGAGGTTTCCGTCCGCAAGGTCTATCCCGGTACCATCGAAGTCAGCCTCAAGGAGCGCAAGGCCTTCGGCATCTGGCAGCACGGCACGGACCTGTCGCTGATCGAAGCGAGCGGCAGCGTGATTGCGCCGCTGCGCGACAACAAGTTCGCGGACCTGCCGCTGTTCGTCGGTCGCGACGCCGAAACGGCTGCCGCCGAGTTCTACGAGCGTTTCTCGCAGTGGCCGGAAATCGCCAAGCGCGTCAAAGCCTATGTTCGTGTTGCCGGCCGCCGGTGGGACCTGATGCTCAATAACGGCATCACCATCAAGCTGCCTGAACACGATCTCGACCGCGCCATGCAGGTTCTCTCGACGATGGAGGAGGGGCAGCAACTGTTGGAACGGGATATCGCCGCGGTCGATCTGCGGCTGGAAGATCGCACGACGATACAGTTGACGCCCGAAGCCGCCGCCCGCCGGCAGGTGGTTCTGGAAGCGCGCACGAAGATGCTGAAGAAGCAGGAACAGGAGAACCGTACATGAGCCTTTTCGGTTCTTCCAATCTCGGTCTGCCCCGCCTGAAGCCGCTCAATTCCAAGCGGTCTCATGTCGTTTCGGTTCTGGACATCGGCTCCACAAAGGTGGTGTGCATGATTGGCCGGCTGACGCCGCGCGCCGAAAGCCAGATCCTGCCGGGTCGCACGCATTCGATCGACATCATCGGCATCGGGCATCACAAGTCGCGCGGCATGAAGAACGGCGTGATCGCCGATCTCGACGCCGCCGAAAGCGTCGTCCGTCTCGCCGTTGACGCCGCCGAGCGCATGGCGGGCCTGACGATCGACAGCCTGATCGTCAACATCTCGGCCGGTCGCCTGCAAAGCGATGTCTACACGGCCTCCATCGATCTCGGTGGCCAGGAAGTCGATGCTGCCGACCTGAAGAAGGTTCTCGCCGCTGCAGGCCAGCAGTCGCAGCGCCAGGACCGCGTCATCCTGCATTCGCTGCCGACCGGCTTTTCGCTCGACGGCGAGCGCGGCATCCGTGATCCGCTGGCGATGTTCGGCGATTCGCTCGGCGTCGACATGCACGTTCTGACGGCCGAGCGGGCCGCACTGAAAAACCTCGAACTCTGCATCAACCGGGCGCACCTGTCGGTCGAGGGCATTGTCGCAACACCTTACGCCAGCGGTCTCGCGGCGCTGGTGGACGATGAAGTCGAACTCGGCTGCGCCGCCATCGACATGGGCGGCGGCACGACGACGATCTCCGTCTTCGCCGAAGGCAAGCTGGTGCACGCCGATGCCGTTTCGCTGGGCGGCCATCACGTCACGACCGATCTGGCGCGCGGCCTTTCGACCCGCATCGAGGATGCCGAGCGGCTGAAGGTGGTGCACGGTTCGGCCCTGCCCAACAGCGCCGACGAACGCGATATCGTCTCGGTCGCGCCGATCGGCGAGGACGACCGCGACCAGCCGACGCATGTGCCGCGCGCGCTTGTCTCGCGCATTGTGCGCGCCCGCATCGAAGAGACGCTCGAACTCATCCGCGACCGTATCCAGCGTTCGGGCTTCAGCCCGATCGTCGGCAAGCGCGTCGTTCTGACGGGGGGCGCCAGCCAGCTCACCGGGCTGCCGGAAGCGGCGCGCCGTATACTGGCCCGCAACGTTCGCATCGGCCGCCCGCTCGGCGTGTCGGGCCTGCCGGCGGCGGCCAAGGGTCCGGCCTTTTCGACGGCGGTTGGCCTGATGATCTATCCGCAGGTCGCGGACATGGAAACGCATGCGTCGCAGGGCGGTCTGCTGTCGTCGCTCGCAGGAAACAACAGCCGGATCGCCCGCATGGGCCAATGGCTGAAGGAAAGCTTCTGATCCCTTCGGCGGCGCTGGCGGGATGCAATACGGAATTTAGTGATTTGGCCGGCTCGGCAAGGCGGCCAGAAACCAGGAAGGAACGGGTACAATGACGATCAACTTGCAAAAGCCGGATATCACCGAGCTGAAGCCTCGCATCACCGTCTTCGGTGTCGGCGGCGGCGGCGGCAACGCTGTCAACAACATGATCACGGCAGGCCTCGAAGGCGTCGATTTCGTCGTCGCCAACACCGATGCCCAGGCGCTGACCATGACCAAGGCCGAACGCATCATCCAGATGGGTGTCGCGGTGACCGAGGGTCTTGGCGCCGGCTCGCAGCCGGAGGTCGGCCGGGCTGCCGCTGAAGAATGCATCGATGAGATCATCGATCACCTGAACGGCACGCATATGTGCTTCGTCACCGCCGGCATGGGCGGCGGCACCGGCACGGGTGCTGCTCCGGTCGTCGCCCAGGCTGCCCGCAACAAGGGCATCCTGACGGTCGGCGTCGTCACCAAGCCGTTCCATTTCGAAGGCCAGCGCCGCATGCGCCTCGCCGATCAGGGCATCGCCGAGCTGCAGAAGTCGGTCGACACCCTCATTGTCATCCCGAACCAGAACCTGTTCCGGATCGCCAATGACAAGACCACGTTTGCCGACGCGTTTGCGATGGCCGACCAGGTTCTCTATTCGGGCGTTGCCTGCATCACCGACCTGATGGTCAAGGAAGGCCTGATCAACCTCGACTTCGCCGACGTCCGTTCGGTGATGCGCGAGATGGGCCGCGCCATGATGGGCACCGGCGAAGCATCCGGCGAAGGCCGCGCAATGGCCGCCGCCGAAGCTGCGATCGCCAACCCGCTGCTCGACGAAACCTCGATGAAGGGCGCTCAGGGCCTGTTGATCTCGATCACCGGCGGCCGCGACCTGACGCTGTTTGAAGTCGATGAAGCCGCGACCCGCATCCGCGAGGAAGTGGATCCGGATGCCAACATCATCCTCGGCGCAACGTTCGACGAAGAACTCGAAGGCCTCATCCGCGTTTCGGTTGTGGCAACGGGCATCGATCGCACGGCCGCGGAGGTGGCTGGTCGCTCCGCCGACTTTCGTCCGGTAGCAAGGCCGATCGTTCGCCCGTCGGCCGCCATCCCGGCGGCTCCCGTCCAGCAGGCGCCCGTCGCCGTTCAGCCGCAGCCGGCACCGGTTGCCGTTCAGCCGGCTCCGGTCCTCCAGCAGGCGGTCGCTCAGGCCGCTGCGCAGACCTCCGACGACATCGCCCGCGCGATCCGCGAAGCCGAACTCGAACGGGAGCTGTTCCTGTCGATGCCGCGCGGAGGTGCCGCTGCTCCGGTTCAGCAGGCGCAGGAAGAGTTCCGCCCGCAGAGCAAGCTCTTCGGTAGCGTTGCCGCGGTCGAGCAGCCGGCCGTCCAGGCCGCTGCCCCGGTCCAGCGCACCGTGGAAACGGTGGCTTACCAGCCGCAGCCTGCCGTTCAGGCGCCGGTTGCCCAGGTTCGTCATGAGCCGATTGCGCCGGTGATCCGCCAGCAGGCAGAGCCGGTCCGCATGCCGAAGGTGGAAGACTTTCCGCCGATGGTGAAAGCCGAGGCCGAGCATCGCGCCCAGCCGGTGCCGCAGGAAGAACGCGGTCCCATGGGTCTCCTGAAGCGAATCACCAGTTCGCTTGGACGCCGCGACGAGGAAGACCACAATGTCACGGCCGACATGACCGCAGGCGCGCCGAGCGCCGCCTCGCAGCAGCGCCGCCCGCTGTCTCCGGAAGCGAGCGTCTATGCGCCGCGCCGGGCTGCTCCCCTGGAGGATCGTGCCCGCGCCGTCTCGCAGCCGCGCGTGCATGAAGACGATCAGCTCGAAATCCCGGCGTTCCTGCGCCGTCAGTCGAACTGATTTTCCACCCTCCTTCCACCTTGCCGAAATGCCCGGGCTCGCGCCCGGGCATTTTTTTATGGATTATCAATTATTTTCAGTGGTTAATGTTGTCCTTGGCCAGCGTAACAAACCGAAACGAACAGTGATTTGGAATGACGGTCGCGTGCAACTATCTTCACACTTGGGACTGATGGGGCTGAACCGCGATTCGATGCATCGCAGGCTGCAGATTGGACCGGTTGGCGGCGCGTGGCGCTGCTTTCCGAGTGTGTGTCTTGCGGCGTTTGAAAGCGTGCGGCTCGGGTCCCTTGAGAAATTCGGCCGCAGCGCCAGGAAGCATTTTGAAGGCGAGAAGCATGGGAATGGGAATTGGACTGCTTGGGTTTCAGACAACCATTGCAAACTCTGTAACTCTGAGCGGCACAGGCGTTCACTCAGGCGCCGAAGTAGCAATCACCTTCCATCCGGCGGAAGCCGATAGCGGTATCGTCTTCCAGCGGATGGACGGCGATCGGGCGATCAGTGAATTCAGGGCGGTGTCCTCGCAGGTCGGCAACACCGATCTCTGCACCGTTCTCGGCTTCTCTCCTGCCACCTCGATCGCGACGATCGAGCATGTGATGGCGGCGATCTACGCGCTTGGCCTCGACAACCTTCTCATCGAAGTGCACGGCGCCGAAATGCCGATCATGGACGGCAGCTCGGCTCCCTTCATCGAGGCGATTGAACAGACGGGCCTCAAGGCCCTTGCCGTCAAGCGCCGCTATATCCGTATCCTCAAGCCGGTCCGTATCGAATCGGGCTCTTCCTGGTCGGAATTCACACCCTATGACGGCATGCGCTTCGAAGTGGCGATTGATTTCGATTGCCCGCTGATTGGCCGTCAGGACTGGAAGGGCGACATCACGCCTTCGGTCTTCAAGACCGAACTGTCGCGCGCCCGCACCTTCGGTTTCATGCGCGATGTCGAGCGCATGTGGGCGGCAGGCCGCGGTCTTGGCTCATCGCTCGAGAATTCGGTCGTCATCTCTGACGACGACACGGTGATCAACGTCGAGGGGCTGCGCTACAAGGACGAATTCGTGCGCCACAAGACGCTGGATGCGGTGGGCGATCTTGCCCTGGCCGGTATGCCGTTCATCGGTTGCTACCGTTCCTATCGCGGCGGCCACAAGATGAACGCGAACGCACTGAAGGCTCTGATGAGCGATCCGACCGCTTATGAAATCGTCGAGACTGCAACGCGGCGCCAGCGTGCAGCCCCGCGCGAAGGGATGGTCGTCAACGCTCCGTAAGTCGGATTGGGTTCTGCGGAGGCGGAAAACCGTTGCTGATTTTGCCCAAAGCCGGTCTTTCGACCGGCTTTTTCATGATCCCGTCGCCACAAAATTGCGTTAATCGATCGCCATGACGTTGCGGTCTTGTTGCATCTTGATCTAAAACGCGGTTCATAGGCGGCGGTATTCTTACCGCTGTGCGAGTTGGGATTTACGAATGGTATTTGCAGGCCAGTTTGAATTGAAGAAGATGGCGCGTGTCGCTGTCGTTGCGCTTGCGGCTTCCGCGACCAGTGTTCTGGTAACTGCCTGCCAGAACGATCCCGACATCGATATCACCAAGCTGGCCGCGGAAACGGATCCGCCGGATGTCCTCTACAATCAGGGCCTTGCCAACCTGAATGCCGGCAAGACGACGGAAGCGGCGCGCAAGTTCGACGCGATCGACCAGCAGCATCCCTTTTCGGAATATGCCCGCAAGGCGCTGGTGATGCGGTCCTTCGTCAATTACCGCAACGGCCAGTATCAGGACGCCATCAACGGCGCGACCCGTTATCTCAATCTCTATCCCGAATCCGAAGATGCGGCCTACGCGCAATACATCGTCGGCCTCGCCTACTCGAAGCAGATTCCGGCGGTAACGCAGGACCAGAAACCGGCCATGCGAACGATCGAGGCGATGCAGGCTGTCGTTACCAAATATCCGGATTCGGATTATGTCGAGGATGCCGAGGCCAAGATCCGCTTTGCCAAGGACCAACTCGCCGGCAAGGAAATGCAGGTCGGCCGCTATTACCTCGAGCGCAAGGAATATCTTGCCGCGATCACGCGCTTCCGTACCGTGGTCGAGCAGTATCCCAACACCAACCAGGTGGAAGAAGCCTTGTCGCGGCTGGTGGAAAGCTATTTTGCCATGGGCATCACCAGCGAAGCGCAGACGGCGGCGGCGGTTCTCGGCCACAACTATCCGGACAGCCAGTGGTATGCCGATGCCTACAAGCTGCTGCAGACCGGCGGCCTCGAACCGCGCGAAAGCGGCAATTCGTGGATTTCGCGCGCGGGCAAGAAGCTTCTGGGCGCTTGATGCATGGCGCCCAAACGTGCACAGCGGTTTTGGGACAACGACATGCATGAAAACGAAGACCCAGGCGAAGAGATTTGAAACAGGATGCTTTCACAGATTTCGATCCGCGATATCGTCCTGATCGAACGGCTTGACCTGTCCTTCGACGCCGGACTGTCCGTGCTAACCGGGGAAACCGGCGCCGGAAAGTCGATCCTGCTCGACAGTCTCTCGCTCGCGCTCGGCGGGCGCGGCGATGGTTCTTTGGTGCGCCACGGCGGCGACAAGGGGCAGGTGACGGCGGTCTTCGATGTCGGCATGAGCCATCCGGCTCGCCTCATGATGCGCGAGAACGGCATTGACGATGACGGCGACCTGATTTTCCGCCGGGTGCAATCGGCCGACGGCCGCACCAAGGCCTATGTCAACGACCAGCCCGTTTCCGTCCAGTTGATGCGCCAGGCGGGGCAGTTGCTCGTCGAAATCCACGGCCAGCACGACGACCGCGCTCTCGTCGATACCCATGCCCACCGCACGTTGCTCGATGCCTTTGGCGGCCTTGCCGAAGAGGCGGAGAATGTCGCGGGCCTCTATCGCGTCTGGAAGGACGCCGAGCGCACGCTGAGGAAGCACCGCGAGAAGGTCGAGGCGGCCGCCCGCGAAGCCGATTATTTGCGGTCTTCGGTGGATGAGCTGGAGACCCTTTCGCCGCAGGATGGCGAGGAGGACGATCTGGCCGAACGCCGTTCGCGGATGATGAAGGCCGAGCGCATCGCCGTCGATATCAACGAGGCGAGCGAATTCCTCAACGGCAATGCATCGCCGGTTCCGCTGATCGCCTCGCTGGTGCGCCGGCTCGAGCGCAAGAGCCACGAGGCCCCGGGTCTTCTCGAGGAAACCGTCGAATATCTCGACACCGCGCTCAACCATCTTTCCGATGCGCAGATGGCTGTCGAGGCGGCACTTCGGAAAACCGAATACGATCCGAAGGAACTGGAGCGCGTCGAGGAGCGCCTGTTTGCCCTCAGGGCCGCCGCGCGCAAATATTCCGTCCCGGTAACCGCGCTTCCGGCACTCGCCGTGAAGATGATTTCCGATCTTGCCGATCTCGACGCCGGCGAGGAAAAGCTGAAGCAGCTCGACGCGCAGCTTGGCCTCGCCAAGCGCGCCTTTGATGCCGCCGCCGCCGCACTCTCCGCCAAGCGCCACAACACGGCGACGGCGCTCTCGGAAGCGGTGATGGCCGAGCTTCCGGCCTTGAAGCTGGAGCGGGCCCGGTTCATGGTGGAGGTGACATCCGACCCGGACGCCGCCACGGCAGACGGCATCGACGTGGTCGAGTTCCACGTACAGACCAACCCCGGTACGCGCCCGGGGCCGATCATGAAAGTGGCTTCGGGCGGCGAGCTCTCGCGCTTCCTCTTGGCGCTGAAGGTGGCGCTTGCCGATCGCGGCTCGGCGCCGACCCTAGTCTTCGACGAAATCGATACCGGCGTCGGCGGCGCCGTGGCGGATGCCATCGGCCAGCGGCTGAAGCGGCTGTCGAAGAACGTGCAGGTGCTCTCCGTGACCCATGCCCCGCAGGTGGCGGCCCGCGCCGCGACGCATCTGCTGATCTCCAAGGGCCCGTCGGCGGAAAAATCCGAAGCCATCGCCACCCGCGTCGCCCGCATGGACGACCACGCCCGCACCGAGGAAATCGCCCGCATGCTTGCCGGCGCCTCGGTGACCGAGGAGGCGAGGGCGGCGGCAGCGAGGCTGCTGGCTGGGAACGTTTAATTTTACGATCCCTTGAGAGGGAGGATCCATCGAGCGTGGAGGGCTTCAACGTCTTCCCATTCCTCGAAATTTCTCTAAAACGACTCCCAAAACAGGGAGTCCAGCATGTCGACCGAATCCGTTGCCGTTGAAGACCTGACGCTCGAAGATGCCGCCGCCGAGCTGGAGCGGCTGGCCAAGGCGCTTGCGCATCACGATGCGCTCTACCATGGCAAGGACGCGCCGGAGATTTCGGATGCGGACTATGACGCGCTGAAGCGGCGCAACGAGGAGATCGAGGCCCGCTTTCCGGAATTGATTCGCGCCGACAGCCCGTCGCGGAAGGTCGGCGCGGCACCTTCGGCGATCTTCCAGCAGATCACCCATGCCCGGCCGATGCTGTCGCTCGACAACGTGTTTTCCGACGACGACGTCAGGGATTTCATTTCCAGCGTCTACCGCTTCCTCGGCCTTTTGCCGGACAATTCCATTGCGTTCACCGCCGAGCCGAAGATCGACGGCCTTTCCATGTCCTTGCGCTACGAGAGCGGCAGGCTCGTCAGCGCCGCCACGCGCGGCGACGGCACGACCGGCGAGAATGTCACCGCCAATATCCGCACCATCAAGGAAATCCCGCAGACGCTTCCGTCCGATGCCCCTGCGGTCGTCGAGGTGCGCGGTGAGGTCTATATGGCCAAGGGCGATTTCCTGGCGCTCAACGAGCAGATGGCGGCAGAAGGCAAGCAGACCTACGTCAATCCGCGCAACACGGCAGCCGGGTCGTTGCGCCAGCTCGACCCGACGATCACGGCCAGCCGCAAGCTGAAGTTCTTCGCCTATGCCTGGGGTGAGATCTCCGAGATGCCGGCCGATACTCAGTTCGGCATGGTCGAGGTCTTCAAGAGCTGGGGCTTTCCGGTGAATCCGCTGATGCAGCGGCTGTCGTCGATAGAGGCGATCCTTGAGCATTACAACGATATCGGCCTCAAGCGTCCCGATCTCGACTACGATATTGACGGCGTCGTCTACAAGGTCGACCGGCTAGACCTGCAGCAGCGCCTCGGCTTCCGCTCGCGCTCGCCGCGCTGGGCAACGGCCCACAAGTTCCCGGCCGAGCAGGCGTTCACCACCGTCGAGAACATCGACATCCAGGTTGGCCGTACGGGGGCACTGACGCCGGTGGCCCGGCTGACGCCGGTCACGGTCGGGGGCGTGGTCGTCACCAACGCGACGCTGCACAATGCCGACTATATCGAGGGCATCGGCAACAGTGGCGAGCGCATCCGCGAGGAGGGGCACGATATCCGCATCGGCGACACGGTGATCGTCCAGCGCGCCGGCGATGTCATTCCGCAGGTTCTCGATGTCGTGATGGAAAAACGTCCGGCAACGGCGGAGCGCTACCAGTTCCCGAAGATCTGCCCCGTCTGCGGCAGCCACGCGGTGCGCGAGCGTAACGAGAAGACCGGCAAGCTTGATTCGGTGACCCGTTGCACCGGCGGCTTTGTCTGCCGCGCGCAGGCCGTCGAGCATCTCAAGCACTTCGTCTCCCGCAATGCTTTCGACATCGAGGGGCTGGGCTCCAAGCAGATCGATTTCTTCTTCGAGGCGGAGGATCCCGCGCTGTCGATCAAGACGGCACCGGACATCTTCACGCTGGAGAAGCGGCAGAGCGGCTCGCCGCTCACCAAGCTCGAAAACATCGACGGTTTCGGCAAGGTCAGCGTTCGCAAGCTCTATGACGCAATCAACGACCGGCGGCAGGTGGCCTTGCATCGGCTGATCTATGCGCTCGGCATCCGCCATGTCGGCGAGACGACGGCAAAGCTTTTGGCGCGCTCCTATGGCAGCTACGCCGCTTTTTCCGAGGCGATGAAGGCCGCTGCGGACACGACGTCGGAAGCCTGGAGCGATCTCAACACGATCGACGGCATCGGCGAGGTCGTCGCCCGGGCGATCGTCGAGTTCTACAAGGAGCCGCGCAACATCGACGTCGTGTCGCGCCTTCTGGAACAGGTCACACCGCTTGACGCAGAGGCGCCTGTTTCAAGCTCGAGCCCGGTTGCCGGCAAGACCGTCGTCTTCACCGGCTCGCTTGAAAAAATGACTCGCGACGAGGCGAAGGCCATGGCGGAACGGCTGGGCGCCAAGGTTGCCGGATCGGTGTCGAAGAAGACCGACCTGCTCGTCGCCGGCCCAGGCGCCGGTTCGAAACTGGAAAAAGCCCGTGAACTCGGCGTCGAAACCACCGATGAGGATGGCTGGTTTGTCCTGATCGGTGGGTAACCCCGCTTCAACAGCTCGGAAAGCTTCCCTTGCGTCACTGTCTTCTTTATGAGGACTGTCGATTTATGACAGTTTCGTGACAATGGCGAAGACGGGTGATTGAACAATGCTGGGTTGGTTTCGCAAACTTCTGCCGCGCGAGGACAAGTTCTTCGACCTTTTCGATGCGCATTCGCGTACCGTCGCGGGCGCGGCCGATGCGCTGCGGGCGCTGCTTGCCGGCGAGGGCGATCATGACGCGCATTGCAACCGCATCATCGCGCTGGAGGACGAGGCCGATGGCATCACGCGCGAAGTGATGCTGGCCGTCCGCCGCAGCTTCATTACACCGTTCGACCGCGGCGACATCAAGGATCTGATCCAGTCAATGGATGACGCAATCGACATGATGCACAAGACGGTGAAGACCATCCGCCTGTTCGAGCAGAAGAGTTTCGATCCCGGCATGCAAGAAATGGGCGTCCTCGTCGTCGAGGCGGCTCGGTTGATCGCCGAGGCGATCCCGCTGCTCGACCGCATCGGCACGAATGCCGCGCGCCTCAGCGCCATCGCCGAGGAAATCACCCGCGTCGAGGGCCGTTCCGACGAATTGCACGAAGAGGGTCTGAAGGACCTGTTCCGTCATCACGGCACGTCGAACCCGATGGCCTATATCATCGGCAGCGAAATCTACGGCGAGCTCGAGAAGGTCGTCGATCGCTTCGAAGACGTCGCCAATGAAATCAGCGGCATCCTGATCGAGAACGTCTGATGGAGGCCACGCTCGCCTTTCCGCTGCTCGCGGGTCTGATCGGCATCGCGCTGTTCTTCGATTTCCTCAACGGTCTGCACGACGCGGCGAATTCGATCGCCACGATTGTTTCGACACGCGTGCTGAGGCCGCAATATGCGGTGATGTGGGCGGCGTTCTTCAATTTCATCGCCTTCCTGTTCTTCGGCCTGCATGTAGCCGAAACGCTCGGCAAGGGCATCATCGATCCGGCGATCGTCAATCCGCAGCTGATTTTCGCCGCCCTGATGGGCGCGATCATTTGGAACATCGTCACCTGGATCTTCGGCATTCCCTCGAGTTCGTCGCATGCGCTGGTCGGCGGATTGGTCGGTGCGGGCCTTGCGAGGACCGGTGGCGATGCGATCGTGCTCAGCGGCCTGTTGAAAACGGTCGGCGCGATCTTCCTGTCACCGATGATCGGGTTCTTCCTGGCCCTCATGCTCGTTCTCATCGTCTCGTGGATTTGCCTGCGCCAGACGCCGTTTGCCGTCGATCGCAGCTTCCGCGGCCTGCAGTTCCTTTCGGCCTCGCTCTATTCGCTTGGCCATGGCGGCAATGATGCGCAGAAGACCATGGGCATCATCGCAGTCCTGTTGTTCAGCCAGGGCCATCTCGGCCCGACCTTCCACGTGCCGTTCTGGGTGGTGATCACCTGCCAGTCGGCCATGGCGCTCGGCACGCTCTTCGGTGGCTGGCGGATCGTTCATACGATGGGCTCGAAGATCACCCGGCTCAATCCGATGCAGGGGTTTTGCGCGGAAAGCGGCGGTGCCATCACGTTGTTCGGCGCCACCTGGCTCGGGATCCCGGTCTCGACGACGCACACGATCACCGGCGCGATCATCGGCGTCGGTGCCGCACGACGTGTGTCGGCCGTGCGCTGGGGGCTTGCCGGCAATATCGTGATCGCCTGGATCATCACGCTGCCGTCGGCGGCGATCATTTCCGCTCTTTTCTATTACGCCGCAGGCCTGCTGGGCTAGCCGTTCGTCAACGCTCCGCCGCAAATCCGTCCGGCTGCAGACAGCGCATTTCCGTTGTGGCAGCGTCGGGAGCGCATTGTGGCGTCACGCCGCTTCTCAAGCGCCCCCCGCAAATTCGGCGCGACACCCGCCGTCAAATAGTATCCTATAGGTGCAGGCGACCGCAGAGCCGCCGTTTTTGAACGGAACCGAGGAACACCCATCCATGAAGCTTGCTACCCTGAAGGATTCAACCCGGGACGGAAAACTCGTCGTGGTATCGAAGGATCTCACGCGCTGCTCGGAAGTCGGCCATATCGCCCGTACGCTTCAGGCGGCACTGGACGACTGGGCCTATGTGGCCCCCCGACTGCAGCAGGTCGCGATCGGCGTGGAGAGCGGCTCGCAGCCGACCATGCGGTTCCATGAGCATGATGCTGCTTCGCCGTTGCCGCGCGCCTTCTTCTCGACCGGCGGCTCCGGTGGTTTTTCCGGACCGCGCGATGCCCTCTTACTTGCCGAGGGGGCGTCCGACATCGCTGTCACCGCGCAGGTCGCCGTCATTACCGGCGACGTCGAGGCGCAGGTCGCCAGTGCCGATGCGAAGGATGGCGTTCTTCTCGTTCTGCTTGCCAGTGACATTTCGGTCGGCAACGGGAGGGCCGTCTCGACGTTTTCTCCGGTTGCCGTGACGCCCGACGAACTGGACGAGGGCTGGAATAGCGGCGACCTCGCACTGCTCGTCCGCCGCAACGGAAAAGCCGTCGATAGCGGCAGCAGCGGCAAGCAGGAGCCTGCAAGCGCGATCGCTGCGGCAGCAGCTCTTCACCCGCTGCTCGCCGGCAGCATCATTGGAACAGGTCTCGGCAAGACCGAGGGCGCCCTTTCCATCGGTGATACCCTTCGCATCGAGATGAACGATCGGACCGGACACTCCATCTTCGGCGCCATCGAGCAGACGGTCAAAACGCGCGGCAAATGATTGTCCCGCTGCGCCGGGCTCCTATTTCTCCTCAGGCAATTCTTGAATTGTCTTTTTGCACCGCACACGTTAGGGAAATCGCGCCGGATTTTGCGGGGCGCCCGTGAAATCCGGCAGGAGCCAGCCGCCACGTCTAAGGCGGCAGCCTACTGCATAATTACTTACATCGGATTCGATTTGAGGGCGTAATTATGCAGCAGTTTCAAAATTCTACGGCGTCCTTTGCGCGTCATGTTCGACGCGCGGCGCTGTAGGCGGATTGGAGGATCCCGGGATGGAAACGATCACCACGATTGCAGCTTTGCGCGCCCGTCTTGCGGACCATCGCCGCGCCGGCAAGAGCATCGGCCTGGTGCCGACCATGGGCTATCTGCATGTCGGCCATATGGAACTGGTCAGTCGCGCGAGGGCGGCGAATGACATCGTCGTCGTCAGCCTCTTCGTCAATCCGTTGCAGTTCGGCGTCAACGAGGATCTGGCGAAATATCCGCGCGATCTCGCCCGTGATCAGGCGATGCTCGTCGAAGCCGGCGCCGATTTCCTCTTTGCGCCCGGTGTCTCCGACATGTATCCGCGGCCGATGGAAACCGTGGTCGATGTGCCAACGCTTGGCAGCGAGCTTGAAGGTTCTGTGCGACCCGGCCATTTTGCCGGCGTCGCCACTGTCGTCACCAAGCTCTTCAATATCGTCCAGCCGGACCGCGCCTATTTCGGCGAGAAGGATTTCCAGCAGTTGCAGATCATTCGCCGCATGGTCGAGGATCTGGCGCAACCGGTCGAGATCGTCGGCGTTGCGACTGTGCGCGAAGCCGACGGCCTCGCCTGCTCGTCGCGCAACGTCTACTTGACACCCGCGGAACGGGCCGCTGCGGCGATCGTGCCGAAGGCACTCGATGAGGCGGAGCGGCTGATCGCCGCCGGGCTGACGGAGGTCGCGGCCCTCGAAAAGGCAATTGCGGATTTCATCGCTTCGGAACCTCTGGCCGTGCCGGAAGTGGTTGCTATTCGTGATCCGGAAACACTGCACACAGTGACGGAGATCGGCGGAAAGCCGGTTCTTCTGTTGCTTTTTGTCCGTTTCGGGAGCACCAAACTGCTCGATAATCGGGTTTTCACGCCGAAAACCGCAAAATTTGCAAAGGTGGCCTAAGCATGAGTGTACAGGCAATGAAGCGTCGCCTCAGCCCCGGCAACATCGAGGCGCTCAAGGGCGAACGGCCGATCGTCAGCCTGACGGCCTATACCACGCCTATCGCCCGGCTGCTTGATCCGCATGTCGATTTCATGCTGGTCGGCGATTCGCTCGGCATGGTGCTCTACGGCCTGGATTCGACCGTTGGCGTCACGCTGGACATGATGATCGCGCACGGCCAGGCCGTCATGCGCGGCTCGGAAAAGGCGTGCGTCGTCGTTGATCTGCCCTTCGGTTCCTACCAGGAGTCCAAGGAGCAGGCTTTCGCCACCGCAGCGCGCGTGCTGAAGGAGACCGGCTGCAGCGCGGTGAAGCTCGAGGGGGGCGCGGAGATGGCCGAGACGGTCGATTTTCTCACCCAGCGCGGCATCCCGGTGCTCGGCCATGTCGGGCTGATGCCGCAGCTCGTCAACACGATGGGCGGTTACCGCTCGGTTGGCCGCAACGACAAGGAAGCGGCGAAGATCAGGCGCGATGCCAAGGCCATCGACGATGCGGGGGCTTTTGCCATCGTCGTCGAGGGCACGATCGAACCGCTGGCGCGAGAGATTTCCGCCGAGCTCAGAGCACCGACCATCGGCATCGGCGCGTCGCCGGCCTGCGACGGGCAAATCCTTGTGTCGGACGATATGCTGGGCATCTTCAGCGAGTTCAAGCCGCGTTTCGTCAAGCATTTCGCCGAACTGGCGCCGCAGATTTCCGCGGCCTTCGAAGCCTATGCCAACGAGGTCAAGGCGCGGACTTTTCCCGGTATCGAGCACACGTTTCAGCTCAAGCGCTGAGGGGCGCATGGGACCGGGCGCCTGCCCGGTCCGGTTCGATCAGAAATTCGGATTGCTGCATCAATCTTATTGAATTGTTCCGCGGCCGGTCGCGGCCTATCTGTGCGCTCCACGCTCGGGAAGGGCGTGGCTTGAGCGCTGGCTGTTCCGGAAAGTTTCCCTCATGACGCAAGACGATTTCTGGCAGGGTGTTCGCGGCGGTTTTCCCGTCATGGTGTCGGCATCGCCGTTTGGGGCGTTGTTCGGTGCGCTTGCGATCGACAACGGCTTTTCGCTCTTCGATGCGGTGTTCATGAGCGCGACGCTCTATGCGGGTGCCAGCCAGATGGTCGGCATCGAGCTGTTCGGCCACAAGGTCCAGCCTTGGCTGATCGTGCTTTCGATCTTCGCGGTCAATTTTCGCCATATCCTCTATTCGGCATCGATCGCGCGGCATATCCGGCATTTTTCCGCCGTGCAGAAGTTCTTCACCTTCTTCCTGCTGGTCGATCCGCAATATGCCGAAACCGAGAAGCGGGCCGAGCGCGGTGAACCGGTGACGTTTACCTGGTATCTCGGCTTTGCGATGATCATCTATATACCCTGGCAGATCACGACGCTGCTCGGGGCAATCTTCGGGCAGATGATCGGAGAACCGCGTGCGATCGGTCTCGACGTGCTCTTGCCGATCTACTTCATGGGTCTGGTTCTCGGCTTCCGCAAGCGGGACAATTGGCTGCCGGTCGTCGCCGCCAGTTCGCTGGCATCCATTGCGGCCATGCATTTCGTCGGCTCGCCCTGGCATGTCAGCATCGGCGCGATCGCCGGCATCCTGCTTGCCGGCTGCCTGCCGCTGCCGAAGCGGCATGAAGAGCCGGTCACCTTGGAACACGAGGTATGATCATGGATAGCTCAGAGCACATGCAGTTGATCTACATCATCCTAGCGGCAGCCGTTGCGACGTTCCTTACCCGCATCGGCGGCTATGTGATGATCACGCAGATGAAGCGCATTCCGCCGCGCATGGAAGCGGCGCTGAATTCGGTGCCTGCTGCCGTCCTGTCGACGCTAGTCGCGCCCGCCTTCGTTTATGGCGGCTTCGATGTCGCAGCCGCCATGCTCGTCGCCTTCGTCGTCGGTCTGCGGGTTTCGTCTCTCTGGATGCTGGCCATCGGCTGGCTCGCCGTCATGACGATTCGGTATTGGAGCCTGTAGGGAGCGAATCACGTCGGAGTTGCCCCTCATCCGGCCTGTCGGCCACCTTCTCCCCGTTTTGACGGGGAGAAGGGACAAGCGGCGACCTCCGTCATCCCCTCTCCCCGCGTGCGGGGAGAGGGTTAGGGTGAGGGGCAATCGCAAACTCTTCCAACTACGACGGGATTCTTATCGCTCCAGCGACGCCGTCGCCGCCTTCAACCACTCCAGCACTTTTTCGTCCGCGATCAGCGGCGACAGTTTTTCGTGCGTCTCGGCGTGATAGGCGTTCAGCCAGGCGAGTTCCTCGTCCGTCAGCAGGCTGGTCACGACCAGACGCCGGTCGATCGGGCAGAAGGTCAGCGTCTCGAAGCCGAGCATCGGCAGGTCGCCACCCTCGATCGAGGTTGGCTCCAGCACATGCACGAGATTTTCGATACGGATGCCGAAGGCGCCGGGGCGGTAATAACCGGGCTCGTTCGACAGGATCATGCCGGGCAGCAGTTCCTGCGTTGAGGCACGCGAAATGCGTTGCGGCCCTTCATGCACCGAGAGATAGGAGCCGACTCCGTGGCCGGTGCCGTGGGCGAAATCGGCCCCGGCTTTCCAAAGCGCGATACGGGCCAGCGGATCGAGGTCGACGCCGCGAGAGCCCTTGGGAAAGCGGGCGAGGCTGATGGCAATCATCCCCTTCAGGACCAGCGTGAAGAAACGTCGCTGTTCTTCCGGCACGGTGCCGATCGCGACGGTGCGGGTGATGTCGGTGGTGCCGTTGACATATTGGCCGCCGGAATCGATCAGGAACATCGTTCCGTCGGCAATGGTCAGATTGCTCTCAGTCGTCACCCGGTAGTGCATGATCGCCGCATGTTCGCCCGCGCCTGAGATCGTGTCGAAGGAAATGTCCTTGAGCGGGTTCTGCATCCGCTCGCCGACAGCCGCGCGGCAGGCTTCCAGCTTTTCGACCGCGGCAATTTCCGTGATGGTTCCGGGTTGGGTCCCATCGAGCCACGCAAGGAACTCGACCATGGCCACGCCGTCCTGCAGGTGGGCGCGGGCTGAGCCTTCGAGTTCTGCCGCGTTTTTGCGGGCGCGCGGCAGGCGGGCGGGGTCGATCGCCTCGATCACCGTGCCGCCGCTCACGCGGATGCGCTCGGCGAGCGCAAAGGGCGCGTGCTCCGGATCGATCATGATCCTGGCGCCGGTCGCTGCGAGCGCTGCGACACGATCCTCGAACGAGGCGGGGGCCTCAAGGTTCGCAAGCTGGGTGAGATAGGCTTCCTCCTCGATACCTGTCTTGCGCTTGTCGAGGAACAGATCGGCCCTGCCATCGGCATGAACGATGGCGCGGGCCAGCGGATGCGGCGTGTGCGGCACGTCGCTGCCGCGGATGTTAAAGGTCCAGGCGATAGACGAGGGGTCGGTCAGCACCACGGCGCTGGCGTCGGCCTTGGCAACGTCCTGCGCCATTGTCGCGAGCTTATCCTTGGCCAGCACGCCGGCATGATCCAGCGGCTGGATCTTGACGCGGCCGAGCGGCGCTGCGGGCCTGTCAGCCCACTGCCGGTCAAGGGGATTGTGGTCGAGGAACACGAGCGTGCCACCTAGTCCTTCGAGCGCCTTCTGGAGCTTGCGCACCTCGGCGCCCGTATGCAGCCACGGGTCGATGCCAAGGCGAAAACCTTTCTTGCCGTGCCGCTCAAGCCAGAGATGCGGCGGTTCGCCGACCAGGTCGCCGCCTTCGAACACCGTGCCGTCCACCTGCTCCCTGAGTTGGGTGACGTAACGGCCATCCACAAAGACAACCGCCTGCTCCTGCGTGATGAGCGCGATGCCGGCGGAACCGGTGAAGCCCGTCAGCCAGGACAGGCGCTCGGCCGACGCAGGGACATATTCGCCCTGGAATTCGTCGGCGCGGGGAACGAGGAAGCCGTCGACGTTCAGGGCGGCCAGCGCGGCGCGCAATGCTGTGACACGCTCCTTGCCGAACTGGGGAGTGGAGGTGACTTCGAAAGACTGGAACATCTGATTTTCCTGCGATGGGTCGGTCCCAAGAGGAGCCCTGGCGAAAGGACCGATTCCTGAAAGGCTGCGGGCACCCTACTGCATGTTTCCTTAAATCCTGGCCGATTCAAGGACAAAACCACGCAGCAATTCAAAGTCCCTTTGCGCGTCTTGTAAGACGCGCGGCGCTGTAGAGGAAACAGGCGAAGCTGCGAAAGCCCGTGTTTCCTGCCTAGCCGTCAAGGAATTTGCGGATAACCTCCGATGTCAGCCGTTGATTGTTCTGCGACCAGCGATCGTCGAGCCGGCGTTGCATCTCCTCTTCCGAGGCGTTGATGACGGGGTAGGGCGGGCCATTTGGTCCCGCTTTGCCTTTTTCCCCGACGCATCGACCAGAGAACCGCGCCCAGAGCCCAGACGATGAGCATCAGGCCGATGAGAGGTAGGATTGTCGCCAGCATCTGTCCTCCAGCGTCTGAACCGTCACAATTATCATACTTATGCGTCGTGTGCATGGCTCCCATGCTGCAATGCACCTAGACCCATTTCACAAATAGTCTATAAACCCGCTCAACGAACACGGACGCAGGTCTGTTGTTCACGCGAATGCCGAAAGGCAAGAGCTGCATGGTCTGTATATGGTTGGTCGCCCTTCTCCTCCTCCCTCCGGGTGGCCAATTTCAGATCATGAAGGGTCCGCTTGAGCGCTCCTCCTCCTCAAGCTCGCGGACATGACCGGCTTGCCGGTCAGCGGGCGGTGCTTCGGCATCGCCTTTGTTTTGAAAAACCCGCTTGTCCATGACGGACAGGCGGGTTTTTCATTGTTCGGACGTTTAAAATGCCACCCGTCAGGGACGGTCGAGATGGATCGTCACCCAGCCATTGCGCCAGATGGTGCGGACATGGCGCAGATGCTGGCCATTATAGGCCGACAGCACCTTCCAGCGCTGCGATGCCAGGATGCCCGACAGGATGACCGAGCCGCGGGGCGCCAAATGGCCGGCAAGTTGCGGCGCCATCTTGATCAGCGGGCGGGCAAGGATGTTGGCGATGATCAGGTCGAAGGGACCATGGGCGGCGAAGGCCGGCGAGTGGAACCCGGGAGCGGTAATGGTGGTGATGCCGGTGGCGATGCCGTTGCGGCGCACATTCTCGGCGGCGACACGTGTGGCGATCGGGTCGATGTCGGTTGCAAGGACCGGAATGGGCTTCAGCTTGCGCGCCGCGATCGCCAGGACGCCGCTGCCGGTGCCGAGATCGAGCGCGTTGCGGACCTTGCGGGCGCGCATCACTGTTTCGATGACTTCGAGGCAGCCCGCCGTCGTGCCGTGGTGGCCGGTGCCGAACGCCTGCCCGGCATCGATCTCGATGGCGATGTCGTTGACCCGCACCTTGTCGCGGTCGTGCGAGCCGTGCACGAGGAAACGGCCGGCGCGCACCGGCGAGAGGCCCTCCAGCGACTTGGCGATCCAGTCGACGTCGGGAAGGACTTCCCGCTCGATCGTCGCATCGGGAAAATGTGGAGCGACGACTTCGGCGAAGCGCGCCCGCATCTCGTCTTCCTCGTCGAAATCGATGTAGAGCGACGCCTCCCAGATGTCTTTCTTTTCATCCATCTCCATCGTGGCGATGGCGTAGCCGTCATCCTCGAACGCTTCGGTCATCAGGTCCATGATGACTTCCGACTGCTTTTCGGTCGTGGTGATGAACAGGCGAAGATCGCTCAATGTCTTGATCCTTGATAGGCGGGCGGCCTGCGCGCTCTAGCATGCCCGCCGATCAAAGGTAAAGCGCAGGACTACCTGGCGTCGGGAATCCAGGGTGGCGGTGGCGTATCCTGGCCAGAAACATTGCGCAGCGCCGCGGCGGAGAAGCCGGGAATGCTGGTCAACAGCGGCATCAGCAGGGAACGTAGACCGGTCAGCAGGGGATTCTTCAGGGTGATGAAGGTGGTGTTGCGCCGCGTCTCCCTGAGCACGGTTTTGACGACGGGCATTCTCAGGCTGGAATAGTCCTGTTCGCGTCCTTCGGAGATCAGCCAGGCGAGCCAGCAGGCGTCCTCGATGCCGAGGTTCATGCCCCGCGCGCCTGCCGGCGAATGCACGTGGGCGGCATCGCCGGCAAGAAAGACATTGCCGCGGCTCATCGCTTCGACATGGCGGAAACTGATGGTGAAGTCCGATGCCCATGTCCGTTCCAGGACCGTAGCCGGATGATCGATGCGCGTTTCGAAATCCTCGATCGTCGATACGTAGCGCAGCTTGTCTTCGCACACCGGCAGGCGGCCGAGCACGCCCGGATTGAGGAAATTCATCTGGACGAAACTGGTATCGACTGGCTGGGAATAGCGGTAATCGGCGAGAAAGAACCGGCCTGCGATCGCATCGCCTGGAAAAGCGAAGCCGCAGGCCTTGCGCACGGCGGAATGGGCCCCGTCCGCACCGATCAACACGTCCGGCAGCACCGTCTCTGCCCCGCCGTCCGCGTGCAGAAGCGTCACGATCGGGTCCCTGACATCGCCGGACACCGCCTGAAGGTGCGTTGACCATTCAGGCCTGATGCCGACAGCCGACAGCCGCTGGAGCAGCAATCGCTCCGTCTGGCCCTGTGGCAATGCGTAGATCGGGCAATAGGGGCCGCGGAACTTTTCGGTGTCGATCGTCAGCAGCGACTTGCCTGCCGAAGATATCCTGAATTCGGTCAGGCGCCGGGCCTCGGCCAGGATGAGGGGCGCGGCGCCGCAAGCTTCAAGAAGCGTCAGGGTTCTGGCGTTGATACCGAGCGCCCGGCTCTCGTTGATCGGTGCCGGTCCGGGGGCGTTTGCCACCAGACGGGGTCGATAGCCGCGCCGCGCCAGTTCGAGCGCCAGAGCAAGTCCGGTGGGCCCCGCGCCGGCAATCAGAATTGACCTTCCGGTGCGCTCCCCCATCGGCCCCTCGCGGCGATCTTATGTCTTGAGCAGATTTTCCAGCTTCTTCACCGCGGTGTCCGGATTTTCGCCGTAAGCGATCGTGCCGGTGAATTTGCCTTCGGAATCGAGAAGGAAAACGGAGGCGGTGTGGTCCATCGTATAATCGCCGTCCGGCTTCTTCTCGTCCAGCGGGATTTTCTTGGCGTAGACCCGGAACCCCTTGATCATCTCCATCACCTTGTCCGGCTGACCGGAAATGCCGGTGATTCGCTTGGAAACGTTCGAGACATACTGGCCAAGGACTTCAGGCGTATCGCGTTCGGGATCGACGCTGATGAAATAGGCCTGCAGCTTGGTGCCCTCCGGATCGACCTTTTCCAACCAGCCGTTCAATTCGAACAGGGTCGTCGGGCAGACCTCCGGGCAATGGGTGAAGCCGAAGAACAAAGCCGTCGGCTTGCCGGTGAAAGCCTTCTCGGAAATCGGTTGGCCGGTCTGGGAGACGAGCTCGAATGGCACGCCGAAAGGACCGGCCGCGATCTGGTCTTTCGAGGCGGTCATCTGATAGGTCATCCAGCCGAGGGCAGAAGCGACGATGGCGACGGCAGCCCAAAGGACGATGCGAAGTGCTTTCATGATGATGTCCGGTCCATATAACCAATATTCATGCCCCAGATAGACCTTCGGACCGCAGGTTGCAAACATTCGGGTGGCCAGCGTCAATATGCGGCAGGCAGGATCAGAAGCACCAGGAAAGGCCGTTTTCGGCCATGGTCAGGAAGATTGCCGGCCCCTGGACGATCCATCCGAGAAAAGCGCCGAGAAGCAGAAGGACGCCCCCGCCGGCAAGGGCGGTGACCATCAGGGTTGGCGGGTGCTTTTTCGCATTGTCCTGCATGCCGCCATGTTACCCGGCAGCGTCGAAGATTGAAAGGTGTGGAGAGCACGTTTGGAGCGCGGTCCAAGCCCTTCGGATCGCGAGAATTCGGTCCTCATTTTAGCGAATGGTTAATTTGTGTTTGCCATGTTCTAAGCGCGTGGAGGGGTGCCTGACCCCTTGCCGACATGACGTCGCCGGTTTGCTTCAGCCCGTTTCCCGCATCATCGCTCCCTTTTCCTGCGCGCGCGACGCTCGCTGCCGCCTCACGAACTGGATACTGTATGACGTCTGCAAAACTCGACCGTAAACTTTCCGTCAGCCAGCGACTCGGCACTCTGGGGTTGGCTGCCTTCATCGGCTTTGGCTCGATGCTGGCTGTTGGCTGGTATCAGAATTCGCATGTCAGCCAAGCGCTCGACAACGCCATCATCGCGCAGGATGCCATCAAGAACGCCGGGACCATGCGGCTTGCCAGCGTCGAGCTGACCTTGGTGGCGATGGATACGATCGTCGATCGCGAAGAGCGCCAGGTCGCGCCGGAACGGCTGAAGGCGATTGCTGATTTTACCTCAGTGCTGGAGGCCGGGAAGCCGGCCGCAATAGAACTGGCCGCATCACTCGGTAAGCCGGAGATCATGGCGTCATTCGAGGCCGATCTCGCCGAGATCACCAAGGCCATTGGGGTCGATCTGAAGAAAATGGTGGAAGAGGGCGCTCCCGCGGATGCCTACGTTGCGATAGACGATACGATTGATGGCGCCGGCGAGCGCATGGCCGTGTCGCTTGGAAAACTTTATGAAGAGGCTGGCCTGGCGCTGGCTGCGCGCGTCGCCGATGCAACGGAGCGCTCGCACGAATCCCTCCTGTTCCAGGTCGTCGTTGGGCTCTTTGCCATGGGGTCGCTGCTGGGCATGCTCTATTTCCACGGCAACGTGCTTCGCCGGGGGGTTTTTGTCGTGCGCGACAGCATGCTGCGCATCCTGGAAGGCGACTATGAAACTGCAGTAGAGGCGGTCAATCGCAGCGACGAGATCGGTGAAATGGCCCGTTCCGTCGAGATGTTTAGGGCAGCTGCCGTCGAAAAGCGCGATCTTGAACTCTCGGCTGCTGCCAGCCGCAGCGAAAATGAAGCCGAGCGCGCGGCGGGTGAAGCAGCTCGTGCGGAAGAGGCCCGGCAGGTGCAGGCCGCGGTTGCCGCGCTTGGGCAGGGTCTGAACCGCCTCTCCGAAGGCAATCTGACGGCAACGATCGACCAGCCGTTCCGCGGAGATCTCGAAACTCTGCGCCTCGATTTCAATCACACGGTCGAAAAGCTGCAGAGCGTGCTTGCCAGCGTCCGCGAAAACAGCAGCTCGATCCAGTCAAACAGCCAGCAGATGCGCGGCGCCGCCGACGATCTCGCCAAGCGAACCGAGCAACAGGCAGCCTCCCTCGAAGAAACCTCGGCAGCGCTCGACCAGATCACCGTCACGGTGCGCACCGCCACCCAGCGCGCCGAGGAGGCGAGCCAGATGGTCGGCGAGACGCGTACCAATGCGGAGGAATCGGGGCGTATCGTTCGCGAGGCGGTCGAAGCCATGGCCCGGATCGAAAACGCATCGTCTGAAATCGGCAAGATCATCAACGTCATCGACGAGATAGCCTTCCAGACCAACCTGCTTGCGCTGAATGCCGGTGTCGAGGCTGCCCGTGCCGGCGAAGCGGGCAAGGGGTTTGCCGTGGTGGCTCAGGAAGTGCGCGAGCTCGCCCAGCGGGCAGCGGGTGCTGCCAAGGATATCAAGGTTCTGGTCGGGCGCTCCAGCGCTGAAGTCGGAACAGGCGTACGCCTGGTGCAGGAAACCGGCGAGGCGCTCGGCCGTATCGGTACGGATGTGGTGCGCATCAACGAGCACATGACCTCGATCGTCATGGCCGCCCGCGAGCAGTCGACAGGTCTTCAGGAAATCAATACCGCCATCGGCCAACTGGACCAGATGACCCAGCAGAATGCGGCGATGGTCGAGCAGACCAATGCCGCCAGCCATACGCTGGCACAGGATGCCGAAGGCCTGACCGCACTGATCGGACAGTTCAAGCTCGGTGGCGGCGTGTCCGCCCCGCAAATCCGTCAACCGGTTCGCGTCGCCACATCGGCCACGGCGCGGCCCGCGCCATCTCCCGCCAAGGCCTTGATGGGCAAGCTGGCGGGCGCCTTTAACAGCCCTGCGTCGTCCGTGCTGAAGGCATCGGGGTCCGCTGAAAACTGGGAAGAGTTCTGATCATGTCAAACGCAATCAAGCAGTCCGGTGCCTATCTCGAAATCGTTTCGTTTCACTTGGGCGATCAGGAGTTCTGCATCGACATCATGGCGATCCGCGAAATTCGCGGCTGGGCGCCGGTGACGCCGATGCCGCATACGCCGCCCTATGTGCTCGGCCTCATCAACCTGCGCGGCGCTGTCATCCCGGTCATCGACATGGCCTGCCGCCTCGGCATGAAGATGACCGAGCCGTCGGAGCGCTCGGCAATCATCGTCACCGATATCGCCGGCAAGCTGGTTGGGCTTCTGGTCGAGCAGGTCTCCGACATGATGACCATCAAGAGCGAGGACCTGCAGCCGGCGCCGGAGATCATTCCGGAGGCACAGCGCGCCTTCTGCCGCGGTATCGTCGCACTGGAAAAGACCATGGTCTGCTTCCTCAACCTCGACACGGTCATTGCCGACGAACTGGCGCAGGCGGCCTGAGCTGTCATTGCCGAGAAGGCAGGCACCGCGCGGGAAACCGCGCGGTGTTTTGCTGCGTTCGTGGTAGATTGATCATCGGCAGAAGCAGCTGGTTTTTCCCGACACTCCGTCTATTGTGCGATGCGAAATACGGGCGCCTTTCTCTGCCCGAACCTGTTGTTGCAATGTAGGAGACTGCCGTGAAATGCCTTCTGCTCGTCGATATCCAGAATGGCTTTTGCTCGGGGGGCAACCTTGCCGTCCCGCATGGCGAAGATGTGGTGCCGGTCGCCAACCGGCTGATCGCCGAGGGCAGGTATGATCTCGTCGTCGCCTCGCAGGACTGGCACCCGGCCGATCACGGCAGCTTTGCCTCGCAGCACCCCGGCAAGAAGCCTTTCGAGATGGGCACGCTGAGCGGCAAGCCGCAGATGCTGTGGCCGGATCATTGCGTCCAGGGCACTCGAGATGCTCAATTCCACCCCGGCCTGAACTTCGCGGGCATCGACCACATCCAGCGCAAGGGCGAAAACCGCGAGGTCGACAGTTACTCTGCCTTTCGCGACAATGATCACGCCGCGCTGACCGGGCTCTCCGGCTACCTCGCGCGGGCGCGCGTCGGCACGCTCGATATCTGCGGCCTGGCCACCGATTATTGCGTCAAGGCGACTGCGCTTGACGCCAAGGCGATGATGCCCGGCGTTGACGTCCGGTTCATCGCCGATGCAAGCCGCGGCATCGATCCCGCCGGCGTGCAGGCCGCAATTGCCGAAATGGCAGCTGCAGGCGTGCGCATCATGACGTCCAGGGATGTCCTCGCAGAGCGATGACGCGGTCTACTTCGGTGCGCCGTTCTTCCATGTCACCGGCTGTCCGAAAAGCGGTATGGTCGAGATCGACATCTTGGCGGAACCGTCGGTCAATTCGCGCGAATGGGCGAGATAGATCAGTGTATTGTTTTTCTTGTCGTAGATGCGGTTGACGACGAGTTTCTTCCAGATCAGCGACAGCCCTTCGCGAAACACTTCCTCGCCCTCCTGGCCGAGATCGATATCGCCGATCGTCACCGGTCCGGTCTGGCGGCAGGCGATCGAGTTGTTGGAGGGGTCCTCGAACCAATTGCCCTTTCTCAGACGGTCGATGACGCTGCGGTCGAAATACGTGACATGGCAGGTGACGCCGGCGACCTTCGGATCGGTGACCGCATCGATCAGGATATCGTTGCCGAGCCAGTCGACGCCGACCTCGCCGACGGTTTCGGCTTGCGCGGGCAGGGATGCGATACTTGCCGCGATAAGCGCGCAGGCGGTGAGAAGACGAAGGAGCATCGGCATCGAATGTTCTCCAGAGACGGTATCCCTGACATAGTATGGCCGCTTGACAATGCAAGCCGCATGGCGGGTCTCAGCCAACGTTCGACAGGGGCTGTGCCGAGGTAACCGCCATGGCCGCCGCCCGCATCTGCGCGGCGGCACCGGCCAGCGCCCGGGCGCTGGCTGCGGAAGCCGCTTCCAGGCTGTTGGCAATACTCAACCGGTCGCGTCCCGTCGCCTTGGCTTCGTAGAGCGCGAGATCCGCCTGCATCATCAGATCGGCCAATGCGCCGCCAGGCTCGGCGATGGCAATGCCGATGCTGACCGTCAGCGGTATCGCGCTGCCTTTGCCGTTGCTGGCTGGTGTTGTTCTGACCGCTGAACAGATCGCCTCGGCGAGGGCGACCGCTTCCGGGCGGCCGACTCCGGTCAGCACGATGCCGAATTCTTCGCCGCCCAAACGGCCCAGAAAGCCACGGCCGGCAAGTGTCTGATTGACAATTCTGGTGAAGTGTCCAAGCGCCGCGTCGCCGCCGGCGTGACCGTGCTGATCGTTGATCTGCTTGAACCTGTCGAGGTCGAGCAGCATGAATGCGGTCCGGCGGCCAAAACCGGCGGCGGCGTTGGACATTCGCTCGCATTCGGCCATGAAGGCCCGCCGCGACAGGGCGCCCGTCAGTTCGTCATGGGCGATCAAATGACGGAGATTGGCAATCACCCAACCGTGCAGCAGCAGGACGACGCCGAGCAGGAACAGCGGAATCATCAGGTGTCCGGCAGCCACGAGCGCCGTTGACCATATCTGCGGTTCGATGGCGCTGCCCAGATCGGCGGCTACGCCAATGACCCGAATGGCGTGCAGGGCGGCCAGTGCGAGGGCGGACAACCAGCAGAACAGCACATAAGGGGCGATCGCTTTTTGCCCCGACCAATGGCGCAGGATCGTGACACCGGTGAGAAGATAGACCAGCCCTGCCAAAGCGGCACTGAAAGCGAAAGACGGTTCCGTATTTTCGAACAGATGATTGAGGACGCCGAGGACAATCATCGTGCAGGCAAGGGTTGCGACAAGCAGCGGCAATCCGAGCGGCCTGCGCCCGAGGAATTCGCGAAAGCCGTTCAAGGCGGCCAGAGACGCAGCGACCATCAGCGTCGATCCGACCACCGCGTTGAACCAGGGTGGCGTCGCCGTCGATGCAAGGCTGGCGCCGGCGCAAAGCGTCGAGAAAACGCAGGCGAGGATGAAACTGCCAACGCCCGGCGCGCCGCTCTTGCGCAGCAACAGCAGCACGGGAAACATTATCGCAAGGGAAATGACGGCGATGGCGGAAAGAAAACTCATGGGGCGAATTCCTGCCGGGCGGCGCTTAAAAGGTTTGGTCCGTTTGCGCGGATAAGCCTGAACTCGTAGTCATGGCACTTTAATTTTTTCGGCCGAAATTCGCTGCAATTTTATCCAAGCCGGTTACTTCCCCTCAATTTCCACCGCTCTTCACACATTCAGGGAGGATTGTCGCTGGCTACCGCAGATCTAGGCGTCGCAACCACCCCGAATGCGCTTCATCGGCGAGGGGCCGACCTGCCATCGTGAAGCCTGCCACAACTTTTTGCACGCAGTGGAAACTGCGGACTGCGCTCTATCAAATCGTATCGGAACACAGGCCAAGCATGCAGTCCTGGCCGAGAAAGAACCCGCCCACCGCTTCGCGTCCATAATATCGCCAAAAATTGAGGTTTGAGACCAGGCGCAGATGCAGCCTCTCGAATCTTGGGTTCCGTGCTGCTGTCGATGCATACCGCATGTCCGCTGGACCATGATGTCGTGGGCGGGGAGGGCGTAGCCTTCTTCGCCTTTTTATATGCCGCAACTGCTGCCCGTCTTCCCGCCTCTCCCTCCTCGTTCGTTCGAGGGCCAGCGTAAAGGAATTGGTTACCATACTTTGTCATTCTTCTGATCGATCGGCATGCCCGGGAAAGCGCAGAGTTTGGCGCCCCTCAAGCATTGGACCGACCTCCTCGGCAATGCGTTCCGTTGCCTTCGGATTGTGTAATGCGTTTTGGGTAACGAGTATCATGGCGTTTGCGGTCGAAAAGTTCAGTCATGTCGCCTCATCCGGCAAACCGGCAGACCGCGCGAAAAAAGCGTATTCTCTCGTTTCCGGAGCGACCTTTATCGGTGTTGGTGTTGCCGCGGCGGTCTGGATGATTGCGACCTTCGCGGCCATGCAAAGCATGGGACCGTCGCTGCCGTCGGATAAAAGTCCGCGCCTGGAAGCGTCTCTGGGGCTCAATGCGATCGTTCGCGCTGCCCCGCAGCAGCAGCGCCTGGTGCGGCTTGCCAAATTCTCGCGCCTCACAGTCCTGCCGCGTGTCCATCTGGCCTCCAGGATTGCCCCGCAAAAGAGCATTGCTGCCATTGCCCTGGCGAAGCCCCCTGTCGACTTTATCGAAAAGACACAGGTTCTGGCGCTGGCGAAGGCGGCTGCGGCGAAGGGCGACGACGTGATCACCGGCTCGACGCCCATGGTGGCCAATGCGCTTGTTGAAAACGTCTCGCTCAGGGAAGGCCTGGGCAAGCCCTTCAGTCTGGTGATGCAGGAACCGGCCTCGTCGCTGAATGGCATGCTCCCGGATCTGGGCCCGCTGCCGCTCTCCAAGCCGAGAAACCTTGCCGACAGCGCCCGCAAACCTGCCGACGGTACCAAGCCGGCGGCCAGGGAGCTTGCCTACGCCAAGCCGGGTCTTCCCATGGACGATGGGGACGAGGTTCGCCCGACCTTCCGCGGCCGCAAGGGTGTCGCCTATTACGATATCTCGGCCGGCGTTGTTTACATGCCGAACGGCGAGAAACTCGAGGCGCATTCCGGCATCGGCAAGATGCGCGACAATCCCGCCTACGTCCATGTCAAGATGAAGGGTCCGACGCCGCCCGGCACCTACAGGGTGACGATGCGCGAGGCGCTGTTCCACGGCGTCGAGGCCGTGCGTCTGACGCCCGTCAACGGGGTTGCGCCGCATGGCCGGGTCGGCCTGCTCGCCCACAGCTACCTCCTGCGCAACCGGGGCGACTCGCACGGCTGCGTCGCCTTCGAGGAATATCCGCGCTTCCTCAAGGCCTTCAAACGCGGCGAGATCACGCATATGGTTATCGTCAACAGCATGAAGGGCGGCTTCTCCGCACCGAAGAAGACGCTCGCCTCGCTGTTTTCGAAGGGCGCCTAGACACTGCCTGCGGCCGCATCGATGTCTGCCGGCGCGCGAGACATATAAATTACGATATGCTAATGTTCCTCCCTCTCGAGGAGGGGGGAGATGTTTGCTCCAGATCGGGTTGCGCTCGCCGCATTCAGTGTTCTGCTCGCCACCGCAACGCCCTCCGTTGCCGCGCAATCGATCGGCAAGGCCGTCCACATCAAGACGGCGGTGACGGGTGCGAGCGGCGAGCTTGCGGTCGACGATCCGGTCTATCAGGACGAACGGATTCGCACGTCCAAATCCGGGCTCGGCCAGTTTGTCTTCCGGGACGGCACCAAGCTCGCCGTCGGCTGGGGATCGTCCGTGGTCATCGACAAATTCGTCTACGATGGCTCGCGGTCGGTGAAGAAGCTCACCGTCAAGGCAGCCAAGGGCACGTTTCGCTGGATCAGCGGCAATTCCAAGCATGCGGCCTATGAGATATTGACGCCAGCCGGAACGATCGGCGTTCGCGGCACCGCCTTTGATTTCTACATCGGTGCCGACGGCACGACGGCGGTCGTTCTCTTGGGCGGGGCCGCCAGTTTTTGCGGCCCGGGCGGCTGCAGGGAACTGACGCGGCGCTGCGACTGCGTGGTTGCCAAGCCCAACGGAAGCCTGACCGATACCAGCAAGGTCGATCGCGGCATCTTCGAGACGCTCGGCGATACCAGGGCGCTGCCGTTTCTCTCGGGCAATCAAAGGCTTTCGGGGATCGGCGGCGGCGGTTGCGGCCTTGCGAGCCTTGCGGTGCCGCAGGACAAGCCGCCACCCAGGGCAAAACGCGCTGCTCCCGTCAAGCCGATCGTCGAACCCGACGACGACCCGCCGGACGACAAGCCCGACAAGCCTCGCGATCACGACGAGCCTGACAAACCCGACTATGAGAAGCCGGACAAGCCCGATTACGAGAAGCCGGACAAGCCGCGAGACCGCGACAAGGGCCACCGGCATCATGACCGCGACGGCCACAGCGTCGACGACGGCAGCCAGCATCACGGGGATCATGACGACGGCTATCATCGCGGCCGCGACAAGGACGGCAAGGGGGGCGATCGCCGCGGCCAGGACAAGGACCGCGGCAACAAAGGCCGGAACGGGAAGTGACGGGCGGGGCGTCCTTGCGGATCTGCCGTCGACGACGCTGCCATCTTGCCGAGACGGGCTGACGCTGCCGACGGCGGTACCCATGGGCGGCTAATGCAGCGTCTTGCCGCCCGGAAGGACGCGCGGCGGTGCGGCGGGACGTTGGAGAAAGTGGTCTGCCCTGCGCGCGATGCGGCGATAGAACTCCGCGAGATCCGCCGACGATCCCCCGCTATGGCTTTTTGCTTCGCGCAGGATTTCGCGAGCGGCCGGCGATTGTGCCGCCAGCGCGTCGATCAACCGCCCGTGGACATGCTTCAGCGCGGCGAATTCGGCCGACGCGGCGAAACGTTCGTCGCCGACGACGGCGAAGGTGCGGGTCCGCGTGCTCTTGCCCTTGAGGGCGAGCGCGCCTGCCTCGAGCAGTGCATATCGCGGCGCCAGCTTCGCCGTGCTTTCCGAGACGAGGATATCGAAACAGACATCCTTGCAGGCAGCCTCGATGCGGGCTGCGACATTGACCGTGTCGCCGACCGCCGAATAGTTGAAATGGGTTTCCGCTCCCATGTTGCCGACGCAGGCAAGGCCGGTATGGATGCCGATGCCGATGCCGACCCTCTGGCCGTTGCCAAAGCCGAAGGCGTCCTCCGCATTGAGGCGGGCGAGCGTCTCGCGCATGGCCAATGCGGCGTGTACGGCCTTGGCCGCATGGTCGCCGACATCGACGGGCGCGTTCCAGAAGGCCATGATCGAATCGCCGATGAACTTGTCGAGGGTGCCTTCATTGGCGATGATGTGGCCGCTGAGGGCGTCGAGAAACGTGTTGAGGAATGTGACCACGGCCGTCGGCGCCAGCCGTTCGCTGATCTCGGTGAAGTTGCGGATATCGACGAACATCACCGTCAGTTCGCGGTCGTCGCCGCCGAGACGCAGCGCGCCCTGCGTGTGCTCGATGCGATAAAGCAGCGAGGGGGAGAGGTAGTGGCCAAAGGCCAGCCGGACCTCGCGGCGTTCCCGGTCGATCACCAGGAAGCGGAACGCGGTGGCCGCGAAATGGGTGATCGAGCCGCTGACGATCGGTGCCAGCGGATCGAGGAGCAGGCCACCGTAGAGGAAGGCGAGCCAGGAGGCAGCCAGGGCAAGCGCCGTGACCAGCAGGCCGCAGACCAGCGCGACTGCCGGGCTGACGAAGGTGGTCAGGAGGACGAGCAGGATGCCGGCCACGGCAATCGACAGGATTTCGAGGCCATCGGCCCAGTCCGGCCGCGAGAGAAAGCGCCCGGAGAGGATCTGCTCGACGATCTGCGCCTGGAGCGAGACACCGGGTACGTTCTGCCCGAGCGCGGTCGTGCGAATGTCCTGCAGGCCCGCGGCCGAGGTGCCGACGAAGACGATGCTGCCTTCCACTGCCGCACGTGTTTCAGGCGACACGCCTTTGTCGGCCAGTATCTGACGCGCCGAAACATACCTGTCGGCCCTGTCGGGGGTGAGATAGAGCCAGAGCGCGCCTGCGGCGGTCACCGGCACGACGAAATCGCCGATCCTGATCAGGGTGATGGTGTCTGGAATATCCGGGGCATTGGCCAGCACGTAGGTCGAGGCGCCGAGCGCCACGCGCAGCGCCTCGATGGCAAGGTTCGGATAGAGCTGCCGCCCGTCGCTCAGCAACAGCGGCACGGTGCGCACCACTGCTGACGGATCGCCGGGATTGAGGCTGATATGGCCGATGCCGGCGGCACTGGCCTCAAGCTGCGGCCGCATCGGCGTCGCGCCGGTGATGCGGGGCGGCGCATGAAAGGGCGGTTCGCCCGTGAAGGCAAAGCCGGCCTTGACCTCGGGCCGGGCGCTGCCATCGTTGGAGAGCGCAAAGCCGAGCACGACCGGCTTTTCGGCAATCGAGCGGGCGAAGATCTCGTCATTGTCCGGCAGCCGCGCAACGATTGCGGGATCCACGCCGACGACATCGCGCATGACCGCACGTGGCGACAGGCGATCGGGCTCGGAGAAGAGGATGTCGAAGGCGATCGCCGCTGCACCCATTTCCGAGAGCCGGTCCACCAGCCTGGCCATGCGATCCCTCGGCCATGGCCACTGGCCGAATTCCTTCAGCGACGCTTCGTCTATGTCGATCACCCGCACCGGCAGGTCCTGGAATGCCCGCGGCGCAACGCGCTGATACTCGTCGAATGCCACTTCGCGGGCCTGCCGCATCAGCTGCGGATCACTCGCCCGCAGGATCGTCAGGATCGCTACGATCACCAGACCGACAATGACGCCAACTTGCTGTGCGCGTGTCATGACTACGCCATCCGCCCCTCAGGTGCCGGAGCCTACCATAACCGGCAGCAATCGGGAAAATAAGGGATCAGTCGCCAGTTCCGCAGGTGCTGGAGTGTTACCTGATGCTGGGCGACTCCTGGGCGTCGTTGCCGCGGAAATCGATGACTACCGGCGCTTCCAGTCAGAACATCTGAGCCGCATAAAGGGCATGCAGAACGTCAAAACCCATGTTCCGAGCCAGGTGGTCAAGCAGACGTCGGATTTGCCTCGTTAGGTTCACATTCAAAGCATTGGGCTGGACGGGAGGGTCGCCGTCGCAATAGGGGCGCCCACGAGCAACTTTGACAGGGCATCGACGGTCGGGACAGTTCCGCGGCTCAGGATGCTTCTTGGACCTCGACCTCGACCGCGGCTCGGGGCAGGCCGGCCGCACATGCGCGCTCGATCAGTTCGGCAATGATCGCCTTATCCTCAAACAGCTCCTGTGTTCCGATATAATCCGCTGATAGCTAAGGGTCGAGCGCCAGTGCTTGACGTGCCAACCTGCGCGCCCGCTCGATGTCGCCCGCTGCAACTTGCGCTGCCATCTGATACATCAGTGTCCGGCGGGTCTGGAACGGCAGGGCACCCGCCACTGCGCACATATCCTTGTGCCGTTCCAGCGCATACAGGGCCGCGACCCGCTCCTCGGTAATCCACACAGGCAGGAATGGATCGAGCGCCTCGGCGCGATCGAGCAAGTCCAGCGCGCGCGAAGGATTGCCTGCAAACGTATAGAACGCAGCGCAGCGGCCGATGATATAGGCTTCGTTGGGTGCCAGATCGAGGGCGCGCTCGTGATGATGGCGCGATGTCACGAAATCGCCGCCCATCATCTTGAGTGCGCCCATGACGCGGTGGGACTCCGGGTCCGTCGGGTCGAGTTCAAGCGCCTGCGCGACGCGCAACTCGCCGATACTCCGGTCGAAGCTGGGCAGTGAACTCCAGGCGCAGACATGCATGGTGACCGGCCGCGCGAAGGTCGCGTCGGCCTCCATCGACTTCTCGAACCACCGCATCGCCTCGTCGATGTGGTGGTCGGCAACGCCGATGAGCCGGTGATGATCGAGCCCGATCAGGTAATATTCGTAGGCGGACATGTTCTCGGGCCGTTTCAGGCGGGCGGCGACGATCTCGGCCTGCTCTATACGTCCTGCGACGGTCGCGGCCACGCGTGCAGTGATCTCGTCGATCACGTCAAGGATCTCGTCGAACGGGCGCTGGACCCGATCGGACCAGACGACATGTCCATACTCGGTTTCGACGAGGGCTATGTTCAGCCGCACGACCGGTCCGAGTTTGCGCACCGAACCGATGACGACATAATGGACGCCGAGCGCCTTGCCGACCTCGACGGGATCGCGCGTCGCGAGCGCGGTCGAGGCGGAGCGCGAACTGACGAAAAGGCTCTTCAGCCGGCCAAGCTCCAGCGTCAGGTCGTCTGTCAGCCCTTCGGCAAGGAAGAGCTGGTCCTGGTCCGCCGCTGAGGAGGTCGAAAAGGGAATGACTGCGACGGAGTTCGGTTTGCTGACGGCGAGCGTCGCATTGCGGGTCGGCGCCGTCAGGTAGCGATGCCGGTCCGTGGTCTGCCCCACCCGGTAGACCAGCATCGGCTCGGATATGCCCTTCAAATTACGTTCGCCAATCTCTTCGAATTTGCACGGCGCTATTCGGCGAACGTGATCGTAGACAGCTCTTGAAACATCGATGGCGCCCGCTTCGGCCGTCGACTGCAGCCGCGCTGCGACATTGACGCCATCGCCCCGCAGATCATTGCCGAAAACGGCGACGTCGGCGAGGTGAAGCCCGAAGCGAATGTCGAAAGCCGTGGCGCCGGGCACGGCCGCAATGGCGTTTCGCGCTTCCATGGATGCCCGCAGCGCATTGACCGGACTGGAGAACTCGGCAAGCACGGCATCGCCGGCGGTACTGAAGACCCGGCCTTCATAGCGCGCCACCATGTCTTCCACCGCCTGCAGGCACGAAGCGACGCGCGTCAGCGCCGTTTCCTCATCGGTTTCCATCGCCGGCGTGGAACCGACGACATCCGCCACCATGATCGTCGCCAGCTTCCGCTGCACGTTGCCTGCTCCCTTGGTTTGCTTTCGGCTAATATGCCATATCGGGAAGGAATAGGCACTGAGGGAGGTGGTGTTGCGACCCGATAGATCCTCGGGTCAAGCCCGAGGATGACGGAGGGGAGGGGTTTGACACGGGAAACCGGATGCCTCCGATGTGAGGATGCTGTTATTGCCGATCTGCCCCGAAGGTCGTCATCCTCGGGCTTGACCCGAGGATCCATCCCCAAGGTGACCTCACACCCGCTCGACAAACCCGTCCAGCACCCGTTTCTGCCCAGCGCGGTCGAAGTCGATGGTCAGTTTGTTGCCCTCGATGCCGGCGATGTTGCCGTTGCCGAACTTGATGTGGAACACGCGGTCGCCGACGTTGAATTTCGAGGGTTCGTCGATCTTCGACTTGGCGACGAGTTCGCCGTCGATAGTGCGGGCGCGCGGGCCGCTCTCGCCGTAGCCGATGCGCTCCAGGCCGACGCCGGAGCGGGTGCCCCAGTTGTCGCGGGTGGCGTCGGTCTTGTTTTGTTGGGCGCGTTTCCAGCCGGGGGTGGAATAGGCGTTGGCGAAGGGTTCCTGGCTGTCGAAACGCGACTGGCCGTAGCCACCGCGGTTGTAGCCGCCATAGGATTGGTCGGTCTCGGCGACGTCGACATGGGCGACGGGCAATTCGTCGAGGAAGCGCGAGGGCAGCGTCGACTGCCACAGGCCGTGGATGCGACGGTTGGAGACGAACCAGATGTGGCAGCGGCGTTTGGCGCGCGTCAAGCCCACATAGGCGAGGCGGCGTTCCTCCTCGAGTCCAGAGCGGCCACCTTCGTCAAGGGCGCGCTGGTGCGGGAAAAGGCCCTCTTCCCAGCCGGGCAGGAAGACGGTTTCGAATTCCAGGCCCTTGGCCGAATGCAGCGTCATGATCGAGACGGCGTCGAGATCCTCGTTCTGCTCGGCATCCATCACCAGGGCGATATGTTCGAGGAAGCCGCGCATGGATTCGAACGCTTCCATCGAGCGGACGAGTTCCTTGAGGTTTTCGAGGCGTCCGGGCGCTTCGGCCGACTTGTCGTTCTTCCACATGTCCGTATAGCCGGATTCTTCGAGGATGGTTTCGGCAAGCTCGGTGTGCGGCGTGGTTTCCAGCAGGCCCTGCCAGCGCTTGAACATGGTGACGACGTCGAACAGCGATTTGCGCGGCTTGGCCTTCATCTCGTCGGTTTCGATGAGATCGGCAGCCGCCGCGAGCATCGGGATATTCCGGCCGCGGGCATAGTCGTGCAGGCTGCGCACCGTCGTATCGCCGAGGCCGCGCTTGGGGGTGTTGACGATGCGTTCGAAGGCGAGATCGTCGGCAGGCTGGCAGACGAGGCGGAAATAGGCGAGCGCATCGCGGATTTCCAGCCGCTCGTAGAAGCGCGGGCCGCCGATGACGCGGTAATTGAGGCCGAGCGTGACGAAGCGGTCTTCGAACTCGCGCATCTGGAAGGAGGCACGCACCAGGATCGCCATGTCGTTCAGGTTGTGCTGCTGGCGCTGCAGCTGCTCGATTTCCTCACCGACGGCGCGGGCTTCCTCCTCGGAATCCCAGGCGGCGTGCACCTGCACCTTGTCGTCGTCGGGGTCTGTGCGGTCGGTGAACAGCGTCTTGCCGAGGCGGCCTTCGTTATGAGCGATCAGATGGGCGGCGGCGCCGAGGATGTGCTCGGTCGAGCGGTAGTTGCGCTCCAGCTTGATCACCTTGGCGCCGGGAAAATCCTTCTCGAAGCGCAGGATGTTGTCGACCTCCGCGCCGCGCCAGCCATAGATCGACTGGTCGTCGTCGCCGACGCAGCAGACGTTCTGCGGCGTTCCCTTCGGCCGCTGGGCAAGCAGCCGCAGCCACATGTACTGGGCGGTGTTGGTGTCCTGATACTCGTCGACGAGGATATAGCGGAACTTGTCGTGATAGTCCTTCAGCACATCCGGATGGGCGCGGAACATGCGGATCGGGTGGAGCAAAAGATCGCCGAAATCGCAGGCATTCAGCGTCATCAGCCGGGCCTGATATGAAGCGTAGAGCTCGCGGCCCTTGCCGTTGGCAAAGGAGCGGGCATCGCCTTCGGGGATGTCGGCCGGGCCGAAGCCCTTGTTCTTCCAGCCGTCGATCATCTGGGCGAACTGCTTGGCCGGCCAGCGCTTGTCATCGATGCCCTCGGCCTGGATGATCTGCTTGATCAGCCGCACGACATCGTCGGTGTCGAGAATGGTGAACGAGGACTTCAGCCCGACGAGTTCGGCATGGCGGCGCAAGAGCTTGACGCCGATCGAGTGGAAGGTGCCCATCCAGGGCATCCCCTCTACGGCGGCGCCGACCAGCACGCCGATGCGCTCCTTCATTTCACGCGCCGCCTTGTTGGTGAAGGTGACGGCGAGGATCTGGCTGGGATAGGCCCGGCTGCTCGCCAGGATATGGGCGATGCGGGTGGTGAGCACCCGGGTCTTGCCGGTGCCGGCTCCGGCGAGCACCAGAACGGGACCGTCGAGGGTTTCGACCGCTTCGCGCTGTTCCGGGTTCAGGCCGGAGAGATAATCGGGCGCCCGATGCTGGTCACGCGCAGCCATGGCGCGGGCGGCGATGCCGCCTGAGGGGGCCGGCGGCGCCGGCTCACGGCCGCGCAACGGGCGCGGCGCAGGCTCCTCGTCGAAGAAGGGAATGTCGTCAAATCCATTGCTCATGCGGCTCAATGTAGTGATTCGGTGCCGAAAGGCCAGAATTCCGTTCTTCTTTTATTCCGGAAGTCCAGCTTCATTGGGGAAACAACCGCTTTTGTGCCGCGATCAGGGCCGATGATCGGCATCGAAGACGGGATCGACGGGAACCTGCAGCGCGGTTGCCAGCTGGTTGGTCTTGCCGGCAAGCGAAATGACGCGCAGGAGATCGGCATGCTGCTCGGCGGTCATGCCCTTGGCCCTGGCGGCGGCCGTATGCGAATGCGCGCAGTAGCCGCAGCCATTGGTGACGGAGACGGCGATATAGAGCATCTCCTTCACCATGGGATCGAGCGCCGACGGCGTTGCCATCACCGCCTTGACCTCGGCCCAGGTGGCTTCCAGCAGGCCGGGATCGAAGGCGAGGTAATGCCACATGTTGTTGATGAAGTCGGACTTGCGGGTGGCGCGGATGTCGTCGAACACGGCTTTGACGCGCGGATCGGTTTCCGGGTTCGGATACTTGGCGATTGTGCTCATGGGGCCTCCGGGTTCGTTTGACTGGAAAGCGGCCGCTCAGGGCCGAAAATTGCTTTCATTACAATTGCGTAATGATGGTATTCTGGCATTGCCCGGGCTGCGGCAAAAGGGGATAGTTGGCCTTGTTGATGGACCCCGCGCGCCGCCATGGCCGGGAGCCGTGATTTCAATGGAGTTCGTTGATGCGGCTTTGGAAGCAGGTGTCGATCAGTCTTGTCATTCTTGCGGTAGGTCTCGGTGCGTGGGTCCGCTTCGTGCCGGGCGCCGGCGCGATGCTTGCCAAGGCGGGTGTGCCCGAGCAACTGGTGGCCTTTGCCGCAAGGCCGGCGGCAGAGACGGGTGACGGGCAGGGCCGGGCGCAGGGTCAGGGTGCGGGCCGGCGCGGGCAGGGCGGCGGTGCGCCGCTCGTCGTCACGCAGCCGGTCGACAGCGCCGTCGTCAACGACAGGCTGAACGCGATCGGCAATGGCGAGGCGATCGTCTCAGTCGCCGTCACGCCGCAGGCGACGGGCAACCTCACCGAGATCCTCGTCAAATCCGGCGACGAGATCGAGAAGGGCCAGGTGATCGCCCGTCTCGACAGCGACGAGCAGAAGATTGCCGCGGCCCAGGCCAAGGTCGCGCTCGACAGCGCCCGCGAAAAGGTCGAGCGCAACCGCAGGCTCGGCAACACCGTGTCGGTCGCCGTCGCCCGCGATGCGGAATTCGCCATGCAGACCGCCGAACTTGCGCTGCAGACGGCGCAGCTTGACCTGAAGCGCCGCGACATCCTTGCGCCCTCCGGCGGCATCGTCGGGATCATCACCGTCAATCCGGGCGACTATGTCACCACCTCGACGCCGGTCGCCGTCGTCGACGACCGCTCGCAGATCCTTGTCGATTTCTGGGTGCCGGAGCGGTTTTCCACCAAGATCGCCGTCGGGCAGGCGGTGACGGCCTCGGCCATCGCGCTGCCGGGCTCGGAGTTTTCGGGTGCCATCGACGCCATCGACAACCGCATCGACCAGGCAAGCCGGACGTTGCGGGTCAGGGCACGGGTCGACAATCCGGAGGATACGCTGAGGGCGGGCATGTCCTTTTCCGTCTCGGTCCGCTTCCCCGGCGACGACTATCCGACGGTCAATCCGCTGGCGATCCAGTGGAGCGCCGACGGCTCCTATGTCTGGCGCGTCGAACAGGACAAGTCGCAGAAGGTCCCGGTCAAGATCATCCAGCGCAATTCCGACAAGGTGCTGGTCGAGGCAGACCTCGCCAAGGGCGATGCCGTGGTGATGGAGGGCGTGCAGCGCCTGCGCGACGGCGGCGCGGTGCGTGTGGCGAGCGACGAGAAGCCGCCGCAACAGAAATCGCGAGAGGGGGTCGAGGAGCAGAAGGTCTCAGAAGTGGAGACCGCGAAATGAGCGGCCCGTTGAACGCCACCGGCGACCATCACGGAGCCGGGCGTACGGCGGGCTTTACGGCGCTGTTCATCCGCCGGCCGATCTTTGCGCTGGTCGTCAACACGCTGATCATCGTTGCCGGTCTGGCAGCGCTGAATGGCATCGAGATCCGCGAACTGCCGCAGGTGGACCAGCCGGTGGTCTCGGTCAACACCCAGTTCGACGGCGCTTCGCCCGAAACGGTCGACCGCGAGCTGACCTCGGTGATCGAGGGTGCCGTGTCGCGCGTCCAGGGCATCAAGGACATCTCCTCGACGTCGCAATATGCCCAGAGCCGCGTCACGCTGCAATTTTCCGACACGACCGATATCGGCCAGGCTTCCAACGATATCCGCGATGCGCTCGGGCGGGTGGCGAACCAGCTGCCGGAGGATGCCGACGAGCCGCGCATCGTCAAGGCCGACGCCGACAGCCAGCCGATCCTCCGGCTGGCGCTGACGTCCGACACGCTGTCGATGGAAGACCTGACGCTGCTTGCCGAAAACGAGATCACCGACCGGCTCGCCGCCGTCGAGGGTGTCGCCGACGTGCAGATCAACGGCGACCAGGAGAAGATCTTCCGCATCGACGTCAACCAGTCGAAGCTGGCGTCGCGCGGATTGACCGTCGCCAATCTGCGCGATGCGCTGGCGACCGCCTCGCTCGACGTGCCGGCCGGATCGCTGACAAGCGCCGACCAGGACATTTCGGTGCGCGCCACCGCCGGCCTGCAGACGCCGGAGGAATTCGAGAACCTGATCCTCGGCGACAATGTGCGGCTCGGCGATATCGCGACGGTGACGCTCGGCCCGGATATCGGCACGTCGTCGCTGAGGTCAAACGGCCGCCCGGGCATCGGGCTCGGCATCATCCGGCAGGCGCAGTCGAACACGCTCGATATTTCGCGGGGCGTGAAGAAGGCGGTGGCAACCATCGACGAGATCCTGCCGGAGGGCACGCAGCTCAAGGTCACCAGCGACGACGCGGTGTTCATCGAGGGCGCCATCCACGAGGTGCAGATCGCGCTCATTGCCTCCGTCATCATCGTCACCATCGTCATCTATCTCTTCCTGCTCGACTGGCGGGCGACGCTCATCCCGACGCTGACGATGCCGATCGCGCTCGTCGGCACCTGCGCGGCGATCTATGTTGCCGGCTTCTCGATCAACATCCTGACGCTGCTGGCGATCGTGCTGGCGACGGGGCTCGTGGTGGACGACGCCATCGTCGTGCTTGAAAACATCGTGCGGCGACGTGGCGAGGGCATGGGGCCGCGGGCGGCGGCGGTGCTCGGGACGCTCGAAGTGTTCTTCGCCGTCATCGCCACGACGGCGACGCTTGCGGCGGTGTTCGTGCCGCTGTCGTTCCTGCCGGGGCAGACGGGCGGGCTGTTCCGCGAGTTCGGCTTCGTGCTCGCCTTCGCCATCCTGCTCTCGGCCTTCGTATCCCTGACGCTCTGCCCGATGCTGGCGTCGCGCATGCTCAAACCGCATGGCGAGGAGCATGGCCATACCGGGTTCATGGCCAAGATCGGCGTTTTTGCCGCGCGCTTCTATCGGCGGACGCTGCGGGCCTGCCTCAACTCGCCGCTGATCGTCTTCATGGTTGCTGCCATGGTGACGGCGGCGGGCGCTGGCGCCTTCACGCTTCTGAAGTCGGAACTGACGCCGACGGAGGACCGCGCCCGCATCATGCTGCGGATGCAGGCGCCGCAGGGCGTTTCGCTGGAATACACGCAGGCGCAGATGCGCCGCGTCGAGGACGGGCTGAAGCCGCTGGTCGACAGCGGCGAGATCGCCAATGTCTTCTCCGTTTCCGGCCAGGGCGGCTCGGTTAACGGTGGCTTCATGGTGCTGACGCTGGCGCCCTGGAGCGACCGGGACCGCACCCAGCAACAGATTTCCGCCGACATCACCAGGATAACGGCGAATATCCCGTCGATCCGCGTCTTCCCGATCCAGCCGAACAGCCTCGGCATCCGCGGCGCCGGCAACGGCCTGCAGGTGGCACTGGTCGGCAACGACTACCGCAAGCTCGGCGAGGCGGCGGCGAAACTGGTGCGGCAGATGGAAGACAGCGGCCGTTTCGAAAACGTCCGACTGAACTACGAGGAGAACCAGGCGCAGCTTTCGGTGACGATCGACCGCGAACGCGCCTCCGATCTCGGCATCGATATCAAGGGCCTGTCGTCGGCGCTGCAGGCGATGCTCGACGGCAACAGCGTGCTCGACGTCTATGTCGACGGCGAGGCGTATCCGGTCAAGCTCTTGTCGACGACCAATCCGGTCAACGACCCGACCGACCTGCAGAACATCTTCCTGAAGACGGGCGACGGCAAGATCGTGCCCATGTCGTCGATTGCGACCGTCGAGGAAAGGGCGGTTGCGCCGCAGCTGTCGCGTGAGTCGCAGCTGCGCTCCGTCTCGCTCTCTGCGGGTCTCGGGCCCGATGTCGCGCTCGGCGACGCGCTGTCGATGGTCGAGCAGATGGCCGAGCCGCTCCTGCCGCCCGGGTCGCGCGTCGTGCCGCTTGCGGAAGCCGCGACGCTCGATGAGAACGCCAACGGCATGTTCATCACCTTCGGCTTTGCGCTGGTGATCATCTTCCTGGTGCTGGCCGCACAATTCGAAAGTCTGGTCAGCGGCCTGATCATCATGTCGACAGTGCCGCTCGGCCTTGCCTGCGCCGTCTTTGCCATGCTGCTCACCGGCAATACGTTGAACATCTATAGCCAGATCGGCCTGGTGCTCCTGGTCGGCATCATGGCGAAGAACGGCATCCTCATCGTCGAATTCGCCAATCAGCTGCGCGACCGCGGCGAAGACCTGCGCTCGGCGATCGAGAACGCGGCGAATATCCGGCTGAGGCCGGTGATGATGACGATGATCGCCACCATCGTCGGTGCCGTGCCGCTGGTGCTGGCAAGCGGAGCCGGCGCCGAGGCTCGTATCGCCCTCGGCGGCGTGCTGGTCGGCGGCCTCGGGCTTGCCACGGTGGTGACGCTGTATCTGACGCCGGTCGCCTATCTGGTCATTGCCCGGTTCACCAAACCGCATGTCGATGAGGAACGGCGGCTGCACCGCGAGCTGGAGCAGGCCGAAGCGCTGCAACTGGCCGAAGCCGCGGAATAGGGGCGTCCAAATTGTTCGGGCCGGTGGTCTCGGCGTCAACCGCCCCTCATCCGGCGCTTCGCGCCACCTTCTCCCCGACGGCGAGAAGAGGGCCTGCCGCGACGGCTGACGACAGCCGGCAGTCGTGATGCAACAGATCAGCGCGCGTGACTCTGTCAACATCACACAGGGCTCGTTCTGCCCTGTGTCCCGACTGTCTCACTTCGGCGCAATTCCATGCTAAACCCGTGAAGTTCAGGACGAGGTTCTGGACAAAATGATTCCGATTTGCACAGTAGCGCATTGAAATCCAAGAATTTCCGCGATGTGCAGCGGCGTTCGGGAGCGAGACATGGCGTTGAAGGCGATCAAGGCGGGCAGCCGCAACGAAACCGGCATAGCAACGGCCGTGCGGCTGATGAGCGAACGGTTCGGAGCGCGTTTCCAGACGGGCGAGGCCATCCGGGCGCAGCATGCCCACGCGACGACCTATATTCCCGCGCAATTGCCCGACGGCGTCGTCTTTCCGGAGAGCGCCGTCGAGGTCGAGGCGATCGTTTCAATCGCCAGCGAACATGGCGTTCCGCTGATCGCCTTCGGCACGGGGTCGTCGCTCGAAGGCCACATCAATGCGCCGCATGGCGGCATCAGCGTCGATGTCAGCCGGATGGACAAGGTGCTCGAAGTCAATGCCAGCGATTTCGACTGTACCGTTCAGCCGGGCATCACGCGCGAGGCGCTGAACATCCATTTGCGCGACACAGGCCTGTTCTTCCCGATCGATCCGGGCGCCAATGCCTCGATCGGCGGCATGGCGTCGACGCGCGCCTCCGGTACCAATGCGGTGCGCTACGGCACGATGAAGGATAATGTGCTGGCCGTGACGGCGGTGACGGCAGGGGCCAAGGAAATCCGCACGGCGCATCGGGCGAGGAAGTCGTCTGCGGGCTACGATCTTACCCGTCTTTTCGTAGGCGCCGAGGGGACGCTCGGTATCCTGACCTCGATCACGCTCAGGCTGCAGGGTATCCCGGAGATGATCGCCGGCGGCGTCTGCTCGTTTCCTTCTGTCGGCGACGCCTGCAACACGGTGATCCTGACCATCCAGTCGGGCATTCCCGTGGCGCGGATCGAGCTTCTGGACGCCGTGCAGATGCGGGCGAGCAACGCCTATTCCGGATTGTCCTTCCCGGAAATGCCGACGCTGTTCGTCGAGTTTCACGGCAGCGCGGAGAGCGTGGCGCTGCAATCCAGGCAATTCGCCGAGATCGCCGGCGAATTCGGCAGTTCCGAGTTCCGCTGGACGGCCAACGCCGAGGAGCGCAACGCGCTGTGGAAGGCGCGGCACAATGCCTATTGGGCCCAGAAGAGCCTGGCGCCCGGGCTGGCCATTCTCTCCACCGACGTCTGCGTGCCGATCTCGCGGCTTGCCGATTGCGTCGAGGCGACGCAGGAGGACATTCTCGCCAACGGCCTGATCGCTCCGATCGTCGGCCATGCGGGTGACGGGAACTTTCACGTCGGCCTGCTGTTTGACCACAAGGACGGCGCCGACATCGCCAAGGCGGAGGCTTTCGTCGCCCGCCTCAACGAGCGGGCGCTGGCGATGGATGGCACCTGCACCGGCGAGCACGGCATCGGGCAGGGCAAGATGCCGTTCCTCGAGGCGGAGCTTGGCGACGCACTCGATCTGATGCGGCAGGTGAAGCGGGCGCTCGATCCGGGCAACATCTTCAACCCCGGCAAGATTTTTGCCATGTGAAAAGCCCGAAGCGATGTTAATACCATGATCGATTACAGGAAGCGCCGGCCGGGGCGCCATCTTCCGCAGCAAACGGGTTAGGACTTTCAACTGGTGCTTTCGCGAATTCTGGTTTTCGTCGGTGGTCTTCTGGTGGTGGCTTTGTTTGCCGCGCTGATTGCACCGCTATTCGTGGACTGGACCGATTTTCGCAAGGATTTCGAGCGCGAGGCGAGCCGGATCATGGGCAAGCCCGTGGTGGTGCACGGCAGCGTCGATGCCCGGCTGATCCCGTTCCCCTCGGTCACTCTCAACGATGTCCGCGTCGGCCAGTCCGAGAGCGGCGAGCCGCTGATCCAGATCGCCCGATTTTCGATGGATGCGGAGCTTGCGCCTTTTCTTTCCGGCGAAGCGCTGATCTTCGACATGCGGCTGGAACAGCCGAAGGCCAAGGTGCGGCTGCTGCCGGATGGCACGCTCGACTGGGCGCGCGGACGCAAGGCCTCCATTCCGGCAAAGGTCGTGATCCTCGAAAACGTTGCCATTGCCGGCGGCCAGATCGACTTCGTCGACGAGCAGACGGGCCGGACCCGGCGCATCACCGGGCTCGAGGCCGATCTCTCCGCCCGCTCGCTTGCAGGTCCGTGGAAGATGGAAGGCCGCGCGGCACTCGACGGCGAGGCTGGCAGCTTCTCCTTCTCCAGCAGCGCAGCCGATAATGAGGCCGGAACGCTCGGCCTGCGGGCGCGACTGACGCCGGACAAGCGCCCGTTTGGCGTCGAACTCGACGGCGACCTGAAGATCGTCGACTTCAAGCCGCTCTACCAGGGCAAGTTCACGCTGACCGAAAACAAGCCCGCCGAGGCGCAGGACGTGTCCGAGCAATCCGGCGCCCTTCGCGTGACCGGCGCCTTCGAACTTACCAACGAGCGCATTCGCGTGCCCGAATACCGGCTCGAAATCGGCCCGAAGGACGATCCCTATCTGGTGACCGGCGAGGCGACGCTCGATACCGGCAAGGAACAGGAATTCCTGCTTCTGGCCGATGGCCAGCAGATCGATGTCAGCCGCATCGGCAATGGCGGCGAAGCAGGCAAGACTGGCCGCGACCCGGCAATTTCCGTTCGCCAGCGCCTGGCGGCGATGATGGCGATCGCGGCCGATATCCCGATCCCACAGGTGCCCGGCCGGGCGAGCCTGAAACTCCCGGCGATCGTCATCGGCGACACGACGGTGCGCGACGTCCGCCTTGACCTGAGGCCGGCCGGGGCAGGCTGGATGGTCGACAAGGCGGTGGCGCAACTGCCTGGCCGCACGCAGTTCGAGGCCGAAGGCAGGCTGCAGTTGAGCGGCCAGCGCGCCTTCCGCGGCCAAATGCTCGTCGCGTCAAACCAGCCGTCGGGCCTGGCGGCCTGGGTTGCCGGCTCGGTCGATCCGGCGATCCGCAAGCTGAAGACCGCCGGTTTTTCGGCGACCGTCAACCTGACCGACACGCTGCAGCAGTTCGAGCGCCTCGAGGTTGCGGCCGGGCCCGCCGTCCTTCACGGCCGGATCGAGCGGCAGGCACTCGACGGCGTGCCGCCGAGCCTGTCGCTGCAGCTCAAGGGTAACCGCATCAACCTGGAGGCGCTGCAGGCGCTGGCAGGGCTCGTGGCTGGCGACGCCTCGACCGAAACGGTGCTTTCGCATACCATAGCCGCCGATCTCTCGGCCGAGCATTTTTCCGCTTTCGACGAAGACGCCAGCGACGTGCAACTGGTGGCGACCCTGAAAAACGGCCAGTTGCAGGCCGAACGTGTCTCGATCGGCGATATCGCCGGAACGCAGCTGGCGCTTTCGGGGCGGATGAGCGGGGATTTCAGCACGCCCGTGGTCTCGGCCAAGATGAAGCTCGCCTCGCCGGATCTGACGCCGTTCCTGAAGATGATCGAACGTCATGCCGCAGCCCACCCGGCGCTTGAGCAGCTGGTGAAAAGCGGGCCCTACTATACTGACGCGGCGCTCGACGTGACGGTGACCTCCGGCGGCCAGGACGGCAAGGCGCCGGTGACGTTCGGCATCATCGGCACGGCGAACGGCACGAAGATCGCCGCCAATTATCAGGCGCCCAATGTGGCGCAGGCGCTCGCCGGCCAAGGCATCCTGCTCGAGGCGACGATGGAGAACCCTTCGACGCCGGTGCTGCTCGGCCAGATCGGCTTCGACCCGCTGCCCTTCGACGTCGATGCGAATGCGATCTTCTCGGTCAAGCTGCAGGGCACCGACGGGGAGAAGGCCAACGGTTCGCTCACCTTTACCACCGAGCGGACGTCGCTGACCGCCAATGGCGATATCGACCTGTCACGGGAGAATTTCCTCTCCGGCCAGTCGAAGATCGCGCTCGAAAGCCGGGACTTCGAGCCTTTCCTGCTGTTGCAGGGCATCGGCCTGCCGCAGACGGGGACGGGGCTGCCGCTCGCCATGAAAGCCGACGTAGCGACGACGCCGGAGGCGGTGACGCTCTCGGCAATCGAAGGCAACGCCGACAGCAATGCCTTTTCCGGGACGATCGCCATCGACCGCAGGACACCGGGCAAGGCGACCGGCAAGATCGCGCTCGACACGCTTGATCTTGCCTGGATCGGCGAAGGCATCATCGGACCGGTCCAGGATACGACGAGCGGCGACCTGTCGACGGCGCCTGTCGTGCAGCCGCCATGGAGCGGGCTCGACGTCGCGCTCGATTTTTCTGCCAAGCGGTTCTGGCCGGGCGTCTATGGCGCGGTCTCCGACCTCACCGGCAAGCTTGTCTGGAAGGGCGATCAGATCGAGTTCGGCACGCTCGCCGGCAACTGGCTCGGCGGCAAGGTCGAGGGCCGCCTGCTGCTCGGCAATGGGGACGCCTCCGGCTTCTTCCAGACGCGGCTCGACCTCAAGGATGCGGACCTTGCCACGGCCGCATGGACAGCGGGTGGGACGGCGGTGGCCGAGGCCAAGGTCGACCTGACGATTGCGATGGAGGCATCCGGCAAGACCGCGCGAGCCATGGCCGAGTCAGCCAGCGGATCCGGAACGGCGACGCTTCGCGATACCGTCGTTCACGGGCTCAATACGGCGGCGCTGCCCGATATTATCGCAGCGGCCGACCGGCTGGAGCGGGAGATCACGGCGGATGTCGTCAAGGCGATTGCCGAGAAAAATGTGCTGACCGGACAGGCGGCGCTCGGCACGGTGACGGTGCCCTTCAACATCGCCGGTGGCACGCTGCGTGCACAGAACGTGACGGCGGGCGACGCTGCCGCCGGTCTTTCCGCCGATGCGGAGATCAGCTTTCCGGACGAGCGGATGAAGGCGGGCGTGACCGTGAATTTCCATCCGGGCGAGGAGGCGCTGACAGGCGCCGAGCCGCAGGTGAGGCTTTCCTATGCCGGCCTGCTCAAGTCGCCCGGCCTATCGCTCGATGCCACCGACCTGTCGAATTACCTGTCGCTCAGAGCCTTCGAGCGCGAACGCCGCCGTGTCGAGACGCTGCAGGCCAACGTGCTGGAAAAACAGCGGCTGCGGCGGGAAGTAGCGCTCTACAAGGCCAATGCCGCGGCGCGCGAGGCGGCGCGGCTCAGGGCCATCGAAGAGGAGCGGCGGCGCCAACTTGCCGCCGAAACGGCAGCGCGGCAGAAGGCGGAAGCCGAGGCAAGGGCGCTTGCCGAGAAGAAGGCGGCCGAGGACGCGGCTGCGGCCAGGGCGGCAGAGGCTGCGCGCAAGGCCGAGGAAGAAAAGAACCTTCTGCCGTTCGATCCGACCGGCGGCGAACTGCCGCAGCAGGGGGTAACGACTGGACAGCAGCCGACTGTCCAGACCCCGCAGCAGGGGCTTAACTTCAATACGCTGCCGGGCGTGACGCCGCAGTAGGGCCGTCGCAGAAGCGGCCGATGCGGCAGCCTTGCTGATGCACGGGCCGGTGACGCGGTGGTCGGTTGTCGATAGCCAATCTTACGGCATGATCCTTTGTGCGTCATACACGGTACGATGGTAGCCGCCTTACCCCCTCTGCCCCTGCCGGGCATCTCCCCCTCAAGGGGGAGATTGGGATGGGGCGGACCTCTCGCTCCCGATCCCCCCTTGAGGGGGAGATGTCACGAAGTGACAGAGGGGGGCATCCCCGATGCTTTCGTGCGGTGGACACCATAGTACAGGACACAGTTCTCAGGGGGCAAGAGGGGCCTTAGCCACGGTGTCAAGGGCCGCTGTCGTGTACGATAGGCGTCATGTTTGACGCGGCGCCGGTTTTGACCCAGTTGAGCACGTAGACCCGGAGTGCCGAGGAGAGGTTGCTTTCGGCGAGGCGTGCGTCGTCGATCTCGGCGATCAGCTGCGCAAGCGCGATCTGCCTCATGTCAGCGATCGCCTTCAATTCCAGCCAGAAAGGTTCTTCCAGCGAGAAGCTGGTGCGGTGGCCATGCAGTGTCGCGGAATGCTTGCGGATCAACGATCGTGCCTCAGAAAATGATTCAGGTCGTTTGGATTTTGATTCCGGCGGGCTCGTTAACGCGTTGATCCTGCGCTGAAACAGCGGACTGGGCTGCTAAGACTGGCCGTCGGTCTCGTCCGGCGTCGTTTCGCGCCGGCCCTGTTCGTGGGCCTTGCCGGCCTTGTCGTTCAGCGCCTGGGTGAGCCGCTTCTCAGCCTTGGTCCGGCCGAACGAAATGCGGTTCTGCTCGGCGCGCTTGTCCTTTTCCGTCCGCGCCTTCTGCTTGCGGAACTGACGGAGATTGACGACGTCGCCGGTCATGGGGAACCTGTCCTGAAGAAGGGCTTCAGTTTTTCTTGCGGAAGGAATCGAGCGAGATCACCGAGCCGCCCTCCTTCTTGCCGTCATCGCCGGACTTTGCCGCAGCATCGGTCCCGGCATCGGCCGTCGTCTCGCTCTGAGCGATCGGATAGGCGGTGATCTCGGCGCCTTCGTCCTCCTCGGTGGCGGCAACATCGAATTCGAGCTCGAAATTGACGGAGGGATCGTAGAAGCCGCGGATGGCGTTGAACGGGATGACCAGCTTTTCAGGCGTGTCGGAGAAGGACAGGCCGATCTCGAACTGGGTTTCGCTGACCTTCAGGTCCCAGAACTGATGCTGGACGACGATCGTCATCTGCTCGGCATATTTGGCCTTGAGATGCTGGGAGATGCGCACGCCCGGCGCGCCGGTGAGGAAGGTGATGAAGAAGTGGTGATCGCCGGGAAGATGACCTGTGGCTGCGACTTCGGTCAAGACCTTGCGAATGACGCTGCGAAGCGCGTCCTGCGCGAGAATGTCGTAGCGGATATGGTCTTGGCCCATAAGATCCCCGTCTTTCTTGTAACTCAACCCTGTCACACTCTATGCCATCTGCTCTCTTAGCAGGAAAGTCCTCGCATCCGAGTCAGTTGTATCATCTATAGACCATTTCAAGGCAGGGGAGAAGGTGAAGGCTTCTGTTGCCAGGTGCCTTCGGACCCCGCCTAAGAGTGCGACCCCTTAGGACTTGATTTGAAGTGTCACACCGCGATTAAGCAGCGAGACGAGCTTCCGCATAGTTGTCGTTTGCAACTACAATTTTAGCCCGATAACGGTGGTACAATGCCGAGCGAAAAGTCGATCTTTACACCCTTGTCGATCCTATTTCGCCCCCATCAAAAGCCGGTCCGCAAGACATGTCCGACCGGTTTTTGGTGGAGGCGCCGGGTACCGCCCCCGGGTCCAATAGGTTTATTTCATCGCCTGTTTATCGCCATAGCCGCCCGAAGACGGCATGTGACATATAGGTGTTAACAGGTCTCAAGAAAAGGGGCTTGCGGGAAAATACAGTGTATGTCTGCTGCGTGCCCGGGCAGTTCAGCGTCAACGCGCGCGTCAGGCGCAAAAACGCTTGCTGGCCTTCCACATAGGAGGAGGGTGGAAGACATTCTGCTCTCGAGCGGCAAAATGCCTCGGGCGAGCTCAAAACGCCTCGGGCGAGCTCTTGGGCGCGATCGCACTTTGGGGAAAGCCTGGATTTACCGATTGGTTCGCCGCCGACTTGCGCCTATTTTACCCGCAATACGAATCGGTGGCGGACTCATGAAACAATACCTCGACTTTCTGCGTCACGTGATGGAGACCGGTTGCGACCGCGGCGACCGGACGGGAACCGGTACGCGCTCCGTCTTCGGCTACCAGATGCGTTTCGACCTGTCCGAAGGGTTTCCGGTCCTCACGACCAAGAAGCTGCACCTGAAATCGATCATCCACGAACTGCTGTGGTTCCTGAAGGGCGACACCAACATCGCCTATCTCAAGGAAAACGGTGTCAACATCTGGAACGAATGGGCCGACGAGAACGGCGACCTCGGTCCCGTCTACGGCTACCAGTGGCGGTCCTGGCCGACCCATGACGGCCGGCATCTCGACCAGATCGTCAGGCTCGTCGAAGGGCTGAAAAACAACCCGAACTCGCGCCGTCACATCGTCTCCGCCTGGAACCCTGCGCTGGTCGACGAAATGGCCCTGCCGCCGTGCCACTGCCTGTTCCAGTTCTATGTTTCGGACGGCAAGCTGTCCTGCCAGCTCTATCAGCGCTCGGGGGATCTCTTCCTCGGCGTGCCCTTCAACATCGCCTCCTATGCGCTGCTGACGCTGATGGTGGCGCAGGCTTGCGACCTGCAGCCGGGCGATTTCGTGCATACCTTCGGCGATGCGCATATCTACCACAACCATTTCGACCAGGTGCGCGAGCAACTGACCCGAACGCCCAAACCCTTGCCGACGATGCACTTGAACCCGGAGGTGAAGGATCTATTTGCCTTTAAATTCGAAGACTTCGAGCTGAGCGGCTATGAGGCCGATGCGCATATCAAGGCGCCGGTTGCAGTGTGATGAGGGCAACCCCGGCGCGCTGACAACGTCGCCGAAACCTTACGGTCGGGGAGGACCACATGCTGACATTGATCCATGCGCCGTTGTCGCGCTCGGGCCGCATCCTGTGGCTTTTGGAGGAGCTCGGGGCGGAATACGATGTCCGCTACGTCTCGATCCGCCGCCGGGACGGTTCGGGCGGGCCGGACGACAACAATCCGCATCCCCACAAGCAGGTTCCCGCTCTGCTGCATAACGGGTCGCTGGTGACCGAATCGACCGCGATCACGCAATACCTGACGGAGCTCTATCCCGATTGCGAGATGGGACGGCCGCAGGGCCACCCGGAGCGCGGCGCCTATCTGTCCTGGCTCGCTTACTATGCCGGCGTGATCGAACCGGTGGGAACCGCCTTCATCAGCGGTCTGACGCAGACCAGTCCGGAGCTTGCGAAAGGTTACCAGGATATGTGTGCGCACGTGGTCGCGACGCTTGACAAGCAGCCCTATCTGCTGGGCGAGCGGATCAGCGGCGCCGACATCATGCTGGGCGGCGCGCTCGCCTGGATGCGCAGGCTCTTGCCGGCGAGCCTCAGCGTCGATCGCTATGTGCAGGCATTGACGTCGCGACCGGCACTTGCCCGTGCCCGCGAGATCGACAGCAAGCCGGACGGGTTTCATGACTGAGGCCAAGGTTACAATCGTCGTTGCCGTTTCGACGAACGGGGTGATCGGAAGGGACGGCGGTCTTCCCTGGCATCTGCCCACCGACCTCAAGCGCTTCAAGGCGCTGACGCTCGGGAAGCCGGTGATCATGGGGCGCAAGACCTGGGCGTCGATCGGCAGGCCTTTGCCGGGGCGGCCCAACATCGTCATCAGCCGCGATGCGGATTTCCGTGCCGACGGTGCGACGGCAGTCCGTTCGCTGGACGAAGCGATCACGTTGGCGCGGCAGCAGGCAAGGGCGCTTGGGGTCGACGAGGTCTGCGTCATCGGGGGCGGCGAGATCTACCGGCAGGCGATGCGTGAGGCCGACATCCTGCACATCACGCAAGTGTCCGCCGATGTGGATGGCGACACGCGCTTTCCGCCGGTCGATCCCGGCATTTTCGAGAAGATCGTCGATGAGCCGCTGCCGCAGGGCGAAAAGGACAGCCATGCCATGCGATTCTCGACCTGGCGGCGCAAAAGCTAAGTAAAGATAACTATTTTACCGGATTTACGGTGAAGTTGGATGCGCCGCGTTGAAAGCCGTTCTGGAGATACCTATAACGGGTTCACATCACGGCCAGCGGCGTGTCCGCAGGGTGTCGATCCTGGAATTTTTTCGTGGAAGAGGTATGAATGCCCTGGAGCAATCAGAACGGCGGCGGCGGCGGTCCTTGGGGCGGCGGCGGCGGAAATAAGGGTCCTTGGGGACAGGGGCCGAACCGCCCGCGCGGCGGCCGCGGCAATGGCGGCCCGCCGGATCTGGAGGAAATCTTCCGCCGGGGACAGGATCAGCTGAAAAACGTTGTTCCGGGTGGTTTCAACGGTGGCGTTGCGGCCATCATCGGCCTCCTCATCGTCGGTTTCGTGCTGATCAATTCGATCTATACCGTCCAGCCCGACGAGCGCGGCGTCGAAATGCGGTTCGGCAAGCCCAAGGAAGAAATTTCCATGCCGGGCCTGCACTATCATTTCTGGCCGCTTGAAAAGGTCGAACTGGTCAAGATCACCGAGCAGCAGCAGAATATCGGCAGCAAGTCGAGCCTGGCGAGCCAGTCCTCGGCCGGCCTGATGCTTTCCGGCGACCAGAACATCGTCAACGTGCAGTTTTCCGTGCTGTTTTCCGTGACTGACCCGAAGGCCTATCTCTTCAATGTCGAGAACCCGGCAGAGACGCTGCAGCAGGTCGCGGAAAGCGCCATGCGCGAAGTCGTCGGCCGCCGGCCGGCGCAGGACATCTTCCGCGATAACCGCCAGGCGATCGCGGCCGACGTGAAGACTACGATCCAGGCGACGATGGACACCTATGGCGCCGGCATTTCCGTCAACACGGTTGCCATCGAAGATGCAGCACCGCCGCGCGAAGTGGCCGATGCCTTCGACGAAGTGCAGCGCGCCGAGCAGGACGAAGACCGGTTTGTCGAAGAGGCCAACCAGTATGCCAACCAGGTGCTTGGCAAGGCCCGCGGTCAGGCCGCCCAGCTCCGCGAAGAGGCGGCAGCCTACAAGGGCCGCGTCGTCAAGGAAGCACAGGGTGAGGCGCAGCGCTTCATCTCGGTTTACGACGCCTATGCCAAGGCGCCCGACGTGACGCGCAAGCGCCTCTATCTCGAAACCATGCAGAATGTCCTCGGCAAGTCCAAGAAGGTCATCCTCGACGAGAAGAACGGGCAGGGCGTCCTGCCCTATCTCCCGCTCAATGAAATCGGCAAGCCCGCGCAGTCGGGAGGGGCCCAGTAATGAACAACCGTCTCCCCTATATCCTGATCGCTCTCGCGCTTGTGCTGATGACGGCCTATTCCTCCGTCTTCATCGTCAACCAGCGTCAGCAGGCGATCGTCGTTCGTTTCGGCGAGATCAAGGACGTCAAGAGCGAGCCGGGGCTCTATTTCAAGCTTCCCTTTGCCTTCATGGATGCAGACCGCGTGCAGTATGTCGAGAGGCAGGCCCTGCGCTTCGATCTCGACAACATCCGCGTTCAGGTCTCCGGCGGCAAGTTCTATGAGGTCGATGCCTTCGTCGTCTACAAGATCGCCGATGCCAGGCGTTTCCGCGAGACGGTTTCCGGCGATCGGGAATCGGCGGAATCGCGGCTGCGCACCCGCCTCGACGCGTCGCTGCGCCGGGTTTACGGTCTTCGCGGCTTTGAATCCGCGCTTTCCGACGAGCGGGCATCGATGATGCGCGAAGTGCGCGCCGATCTGAAGACCGATGCCGAATCGCTCGGGCTAAACATCGAGGATGTCCGCATCCGCCGCACCGACCTGACGCAGGAAGTCTCGCAGCAGACTTTCGAGCGGATGAAGGCCGAGCGTCTGGCCGAAGCCGAGTTGATCCGGGCTCGCGGTAACGAGAAAGGTCAAACGCGCAGAGCGGTTGCCGACCGCCAGGTTGTCGAGTTCGTTGCCGAAGCGCAGCGCGATTCGGAAATCCTTCGCGGTCAGGGCGAAGCCGAGCGGACCGCCGTCTTTGCCGATGCCTTTGCCCGCGATCCGCAGTTCTTCGAGTTCTACCGCTCGATGACGGCCTATGATCAGGCGATCGGCAGTCCGGATACGACGCTGGTGCTGTCGCCGGACTCGGAATTCTTCCGCTATTTCAATAGCTCGGATGGAGCCGCCGAACCGCCTGCCGCTCAGCCTGCGACAGGAAACTGATCGGCGCAATGAGTGATTTTCTGACGGGAATTGCATTTTTCCTGATCATCGAGGGGCTGGTGTACGCACTGGCCCCTTTGGTTTTGGTGGAAATGGCGAAACGATTGCCTCATATTCCGGAGCAACAGTTGCGGCTGTTCGGACTTGTTTCCGTCGCCATCGGCGTGGCACTTGTCTGGATGGTTCGAGGATAGAAAATGACACATAAACTGCTGATCCGTCTGGTGGACGCCGAATATGCGATCACCAGGCTCAATATCGGGACGCCATTGCCGGAATGGTTGATGGGACCGGGGTTCTGGACCGTATCGAGTTCGCGCGAGGAGATGACGCTGGTGTGCCGGGCCGCGCGCATTCCCCCAGGCGTGCAGTCATCCGGCGGCTGGCGCTGCCTGCGCATAGAGCAGCATTTCAGCTTCGCAGTCCCGGGCGTGCTTGCCTCCGTGCTCAACCCTCTGTCGGAGGCGGGCGTCGGCATCTTCGCCAATTCGACCTTCAGCACCGATTACGTCTTCATCATGGGTTCGGACCTGGACAAGGCCGTGGCAGCGCTGAAGGCGCATGGCCACGACATCACCAGCTGAACCCGTCCGCGGCCACGCGGGCTTTTCAGTGCTAACGAAAAGATGACTGGACGCGTCCCAAATCCGCCTTATCTTCAGACAGAATCTAGGCCACATTGGCGGCGGAAGGCTGGCGGAGATGCGATCCCGCAGCTGTCACGCGCGCCGGCACGACGAACGACCTGCTGCCGGCCCGTCTTTCTCCGACGTGTCACCCCTAATCGAGAGGACCCCATGGGTTTGTCCATCCGCGCTTCCTTCCTCCGCACCGCGACGCTGGCGGCAAGTGCCGCGCTTGCGATGAATTCCGTGCCGCTTGCGTCTGTCGCCACGGCGCAGACAAAGGCGCCGGTTGCGACCCAGCAGGGGCCGGATTCGGTCGCCGACCTCGCCGCCGGGCTGCTCGATGCCGTCGTCAACATTTCGACCTCGCAGAATGTTAAGAACGACGACCAGGCGCCGATGCCGCAGGTGCCGGAAGGCTCGCCCTTCCAGGATTTCTTCGACGAGTTCTTCAAGGGCCAGGGTGGCGAGGGGGGCAATCGCCAGCGCACCGTCAATTCGCTCGGCTCCGGCTTCGTCATCGACCCCACCGGCTTCATCGTCACCAACAACCATGTGATCGAGGGCGCCGACGACATCGAGGTCAACTTCGCCAATGGCAGCAAGCTCAAGGCCAAGCTGATCGGCACCGACACGAAGACCGACCTTGCGCTCCTGAAAGTGGAGCCGAAAAAGCCGCTGACCGCCGTTCCGTTCGGCGATTCCCGCCAGATGCGCATCGGTGACTGGGTGATGGCGATCGGCAATCCCTTTGGGCTCGGCGGAACGGTGACGGTCGGGATCATTTCGGCGCGCGGCCGCAACATCAATGCCGGGCCGTATGACAACTTCATCCAGACGGATGCGGCCATCAACAAGGGCAATTCCGGCGGTCCGCTGTTCAACATGAAGGGCGAAGTGATCGGCATCAACACGGCGATCATCTCGCCGAGCGGCGGCTCGATCGGTATCGGTTTTTCCGTGCCGACGGAACTGGCGCAGAACATCATCAACCAGCTCAGGGAGTTCGGCGAGACCCATCGCGGCTGGCTCGGCGTGCGCATTCAGCCGGTGACGGACGAAATTGCCGAAAGCCTGAAGATGGAAACCCCGAAGGGGGCGCTCATTGCCGGCATCATCAAGGACGGGCCGGCCGACGGCGGCCAGATCAAGACGGGTGACGTCATCGTCAAGTTCGACGGACGCGATGTCATTGAAATGCGCGACCTGCCGCGCGCCGTCGCCGAAAGCCCGGTCGGCAAGGCTGTCGACGTCGTCGTCATCCGCGACGGCAAGGAGATCACCGTCAAGGTGACGCTCGGCCGGCTCGAGGATGGTGAAAACCTGGCGGGCGCCGAGGCGGATCAGAACCCGCAAACCCAGGAAGGAACCGACCAGGCCGAGCCGCCGGCGGCAGACCTGCCGGCATCCGACCTCGTGCTCGGCATGAAGCTCGCCACACTCGACGCGCAAAGCCGCAAGACCTATGGCATTTCCGAGGATGTCGAGGGCGTCGTCATTGCCGAGGTTCAGCCACAGTCGCCGGCAGCCGAACGGCGGATCGCGGCGGGCGACGTGATCGTCGAAATCGGCCAGGAGGCGATGAAGACGCCAGAGGACGTATCGGCGCGGGTCGAGGAACTGAAGGCCGACGGCCGCCGCAATGCGCTGTTGATGATTGCCAACAAGGCTGGCGAGTTGCGGTTCGTCACCGTGCGGATGGAATAGGCGCTCGCGGCTGCGGCTGCGGCTGCGGCGCCGCGCCTCGACGCGGAGGCGTTCTGCAGGCGCGATCACGGAAGAAATCAGAAGGCGGGCCGCAAAGCCCGCCTTTATCGTGCCAGCCATTCCTTTCGGCTGATGGCATAGAGCACATGGTGCTTGAGCTGCGGCGCAGTGTCTGGCACCCGCGGATGTTCGAAGTCACGCGCCGGGTCTCGCCGCATGCCGATGCGCTGCATCACCGCCGTCGAGCGCGTGTTGCTTGGCACCGCAAAAGAGACGATTTCGGCAAGGCCGTGCGTTTCGAAGCCGTGCCGGAGCATCGCTTGCGACGCCTCCGTGACATAGCCCTGGCGCCAGAAGCGAACAGCCAGCCGCCAGCCGATTTCCACCGTGCCGTCCGGCAGGAACGGCTCCAGATCGGTGCGGGCGAGCCCGAGAAAGCCGATCGGCTCATCCGTATCCCGCAGCGCCAGCGCGAAAAAGCCGAGCCCGGTTTCGCTGATCCGGTGCCGAACCTCGTCCATCAGGGCGTCGGATTCCTGGCGCGAGCGCCGGCGTGGAAAGAACTCCATCACCTTCGGATCGGCGTTGATTTCGGCAAAGAGCGGCCGGTCTGTCTCCCGCCAGTTGCGGATGCGCAGCCTTGCCGTTTCGAGGACGATCAAAGAACGAAGTCCGTTTTCCTGTAACCCTGGATATAGAGGAGGGCGGTGAGATCGGCGTGGTCTATGCGGATTTTTACCTGCGACGAGACGACGGGTTTGGCATGCAGGGCAACGCCGGATCCGGCGAGATGCAGCATGCCAAGATCGTTGGCGCCGTCGCCGACGGCCAGCGCCTCGGCCGGCGAAATGCCGAGCCGGGCCGAGATGTCGACGAGCGCATCGACCTTGGCCTGCTTGCCGAGGATGGGCTCGGCAACGGTGCCGGTGAGGTAGCCTCCCTCTTCGAGGAGGATGTTGGCGCGGTTTTCGTCGAAGCCTAGCGTTTCGGCGATCGGCTGGGTGAAGACGGTGAAGCCGCCGGAAACCAGCGCGGTATAATAGCCCCTAGCCTTCATCGTCGCGACGAGTTGCCTGCCGCCTGATGTCAGCGTGATGCGCCTGGCGATCACGTCGGCGATGACGGTGACCGGCAGGCCCTTGAGCAGAGCCACGCGCTCGATCAGCGCCGGCTCGAAGGCGATCTCGCCGTTCATGGCGCGTGCCGTAATGGCGGCGACCTTGTCCTTGAGGCCGACTTCGGCGGCAAGCTCATCGATGCATTCCTGGCCGATCATCGTCGAATCCATGTCGGCGATCAGAAGCTTCTTGCGGCGCGTCTCGGATTGCTGGACGATGACGTCGACCGGCGCATCGCCGACGACGCCGCGCAGCAGCGCCTCCTGCCAATCGGGATTGGCGCCATCCTTCAGCGCAATGTCGCAGGCGATACCGTCAGCGAGCCAGTAGAGGCCGGACGCATCGACCGCGGCCGCGGCTTCTTCGGCGAGCGCCGGTGTCAGAACGGGGTTTGACGGATTGGCAACAAGCGTGGCAACGAAGGCCATGATGAAGAACCTTGAGATTGGACAGGACGCGATCCTGATAACCGGGCCGACCGCCAGCGGCAAGTCCGCTTTGGCCGTGGAAATGGCGAAGCGGTATAATGGCGTGGTCATCAATGCCGACAGCATGCAGGTTTACGATACGCTGCATGTGCTGACGGCGCGGCCGTTCGAACAGGACATGCAGGGCATTGCGCATCATCTCTACGGGCATGTTCCGGTGTCGCAGCTTTATTCCACCGGCGAATGGCTTCGCGACGCTTGCAAGGTTCTGCAGGCCGTGCGCGGCGAGGGGCGCATTCCGGTTTTCGTCGGCGGCACCGGCCTTTATTTCAAGGCGCTGACGGGGGGCTTGTCGGACATGCCAGCGGTTCCGGCTGCCGTTCGCGACGATGTCCGCAGGCGCCTGCAGGAAGAGGGTGCCGAGGCGCTGCACGTCATCCTTTCACAGAAGGATCCAGAAACCGCCGGGACCCTGCGGCCGGGCGACGGCCAGCGCATTGCCCGGGCGCTTGAAATCTTCGAGGCCACCGGGCAGTCCATCCAGGTCTTCCAGGCACGGCAGGGGCCGGTCGCCATCGATCCGGGAAAAGCGCTGAAGATCGTCGTCCTGCCGGAACGTGACGTGCTGCGCCGAAGGATCGACCGGCGCTTTGCCCAGATGCTGGATGGCGGGGCCGTCGAGGAGGTCGAGGCGCTGCTGTCGCTTGATCTGAAGCCAGAGATGCCGGCGATGAAGGCGATCGGCGTGCCGCAGATTGCCGCCATGCTGGCCGGGGCGATGACGAAGGCCGAGGTGATCGAAACTGCCTCCGCCGCCACGCGCCAATATGCCAAGCGGCAGATGACATGGTTTCGCAATCAACTCGACGAGAGCTGGCTGCGCTGGGATCCGGACGCCGACGATGCAACCAACGCTGACACTGGACGTTAATACCGATTGGAGCACCGGCATGAACAGCGCACCGCGCAATTAGCAGGATGGAGATGATCGGGTGCTCGCGGGAGACCTACATGGATATCACCACACTTCTCATCATCGTTGTTATCATTCTTCTCCTGGGCGGCGGTTGGTACGGCAGAGGACGCTGGTACTAATAGAAACCTGGGAGGCGGCTCGCGGGCTGGGCAGGTGCCGTTTCCGTCCCTTATCGGAAGCCGATTTATGAGCGCCATGCTGCCTGCTGCAGCAAACTTACTTGCGGATGATGCTGCTCAACGGTTTCTTCAGGAGGCTTTCGCGCAGTGATGGGCGGGTCAGGTCAGTTCCGGGCTGGGCAAAGCTTGGGGTGACGCGCGGCGGTGGCGCATGGTAAGGCTCCGGTTTCGGTTGAGCCGGAAGGTCTTCCGAGAGCAACTGATTGCGGATCTGGTTGAAGCGCTCAAGCTGCGGATTAACCGGCTCCGCGCGCGGCAGCATGGCCGGGTTGTACGGTTCGATTGCCGGCGTGTGCGGCTCGTTCCGAGCTTCGGCAACCAGTCCTGGAGGCCTGCTGCTTTCGGCGCTGGGATAGGCCGGAGCTCCAATGTCGTCATCGAGCCCGAGGCTCGCCGTATAGGCCTGCTGGAAGCTTGAGATGTCCGGACCATTCAGGGCTCGCATGCGGGCCACTACCGAGCGCAGGTCGACTGTGTCGGGGGTTTCGTCCGTTGCCCTGACGCCGACGCCATTGGCTTTCGGCAGATTCCTTTCGTCAATACGGGTAAAGCGCATGCGCATCGGCACGGCGACCGCCTCGCCGAAGGCGATTGCTTCGCCATTGCCGATCGAGGAGATGAAACTGGTCGAGGAAATCGACGAGTTCGGGATGGCCGAGCGGATGATGTCCTGGTCCCGGTCGTTGGAAAGGCGCATGGCAAAGACCGTCGAGCACTGCGACAGGATGGTCGGATCGAGTTCGCCAGGGCGCTGCGTGATGACGCCGAGCGACACGCCGTATTTGCGACCTTCCTTGGCGATGCGGGCGATTGCCTGACGGGTCGGAACGAAGCCCAGGCTGGCATCGGCCGGGACATACCGGTGAGCCTCCTCGCAGATGACCAGCATATGCACGCCGCCATTGCTCCAAAGGCCTATTTCGAACGCCATTCGGCAGAGTACCGAAGCGACGGAGTTGACGACTTCCGAGGGAATGCCGGCGAGCTGAAATGTCGTCAGCGGCTTGCCATCGCCGGGAATGCGGAAGATCTTGGCGATGGTCTCGAGGATCGTATCGGTGATTGTGTTCGACGAGAACATGAAGTTATAGCGCGGATCGTTGATCGCGCCGATCACCTTGACCTTCAGCGAGCGCAGGTATGGCTTGTCGCTGCGGCCTTCCAGCCGCCCGATGCGCTCGTCGATCAACGCCAGCAGATCGGCCATCCGGTAGGGGACGGGGGTGTCGGCGGTGATCGAGCTTTTTTCGCTGGTCCGGCGGGCAAGGCCGCTCTCCGCCGCGCCCTTGAACGCCCTCTTCGCCTCCGGAATGACGTCGCGCAGGATGTCGAGCTCTTCCGGAACGGGTGGCCGGCCGCGGAAGATCACTTCTGCGAATTCCTCAAGCTTCATCAGCCAGAAGGGCAGATCGAGATTGTCCGTGTCGACGACCACGGCAATATCGGGAAAGGCGGCGGCGAATTCATTGTGCGGATCTAGGATCAGGACGCGCAGCTTCGGATCGGCCGCGATCGCCTTGCGCAGCAGCAGGCTGACGGCCGTTGACTTGCCGACGCCGGTGGTGCCGACGATAGCGAAATGCTTGGACAGCATCGAGGGCACATGGATGGCGGCATCGAGGCTTTCATCCTGGGTAAGCTTGCCGATGACGCAGACATCGTTCTTGCCCGTGTCGTAGATGCGGGCAAGGTCGGCGGAGCGGATGCGGTGGGCGATGGCGCCGAGATGGGGGTATTGACTGATACCGGCGGAAAATTCCTCACGCCCTGAAGCGCCGACATGCACTTCGCCCATCAGTTCGACTTCGATGCGGAAGACGTTGTCGAGTTCCTCGCCCCACTCATTGGTGACGGTCTGCATCGAATAGACCAGCGCGACCACGCGGTTGTTGCCGACGCTGATCGAGATCAGCTTGCCGACGGACCACAATTCGGTCAGCGAGGTCTCACCCTTTTCGGCAACGGCAGCAATCATTGCCCGCGATCCGCTGCACGCGACAACGCGACCGAGGAAGCGATTGCCCCGGGTCAGAGCATCGCGCCGATCCTGTTCTCCTGCACTGATCGACGAATGAAGGTCACTGTTCAGCACTGCGAAACCTCTGGCCAAGAGTTCACTATATTACCGGAAGGGATTTAATAAGTCGTTTCTTGGGCTTGGGCTATTCTGTGCCGTTTTGCGACCCCCGCCGGTTGTTTTCGGGAAAGGCGTTGACGGGGTCGCCATTTCTGGTTATCACTGCGCCCCATGAAAAAGATCGTTGCAATTCTTGTGGTGGGGCGGCGCATGGGCAGGATGGTGTAACCATCCGGCGATAGCCACCCATGCGCAAACACGAGGCCCTCACGGGGCCTTTTTTTATGCCATCAAACACGATACTCACAGCCAAAATCGCGAAACATGGACGGAAACAGGCCAATGAGCGGCACAGAAAACCAGATGACAGGGGCGGAAATTGTTCTTCAGGCACTGAAGGACAACGGCGTGGAGCATATCTTCGGCTATCCGGGCGGTGCCGTCCTGCCGATCTATGACGAAATCTTCCAGCAGGACGCTATCCAGCACATCCTCGTGCGCCACGAGCAGGGCGCCGGCCATATGGCTGAAGGCTATGCCCGCTCGACCGGCAAGGTCGGCGTCATGCTGGTGACCTCCGGGCCGGGTGCGACCAATGCCGTCACGCCGCTTCAGGACGCGCTGATGGACAGTATCCCGCTCGTCTGCCTGACCGGCCAGGTGCCGACCTCGCTGATCGGCTCGGACGCCTTCCAGGAATGCGACACGGTCGGTATCACGCGGCCCTGCACCAAGCACAACTGGCTGGTCAAGGACGTCAACGAGCTGGCCGGCATCATCCATGAAGCCTTCCGCATCGCCCAGTCCGGCCGTCCTGGACCGGTCGTCGTCGATATTCCCAAAGACGTCCAGTTCGCCACCGGCACCTATACGCCGCCATCGGCCGCGAAGGTCCAGCATAGCTACCAGCCGAAGGTGCAGGGCGACATACGCCGCATCGAGCAGGCCATCGAGCTGATGAAGGGCGCCCGTCGTCCGGTCATCTATTCCGGCGGCGGCGTCGTCAATTCCGGCCCGGAGGCCTCGCATCTGCTGCGCGAACTGACCGAACTGACCGGCTTTCCGATCACCTCGACGCTGATGGGCCTCGGTGCCTATCCGGCTTCCGGCAAGAACTGGCTCGGCATGCTCGGCATGCACGGCACCTACGAAGCGAACATGGCGATGCATGATTGCGACGTCATGGTATGCGTCGGCGCCCGTTTCGATGACCGCATCACCGGCCGCCTCAATGCCTTCTCGCCGAACTCGAAGAAGATCCACATCGACATCGATCCGTCCTCGATCAACAAGAACGTGCGCGTCGACGTTCCGATCCTCGGCGATGTCGGTTCCGTTCTGGAAGACATGGTTCGCCTGTGGCGGGCTTCCACCGCCAAGGACGTCGACAAGGGCCGCCTCGATGACTGGTGGGCCAGCATCGCCCGCTGGCGGGCACGCAATTCGCTCGCCTACAAGGCGAGCGACGAGGTCATCATGCCGCAATACGCCATCCAGCGGCTCTATGAGCTGACCAAGCACCGGGACACCTATATCACCACGGAAGTCGGCCAGCACCAGATGTGGGCCGCGCAGTTCTACGGCTTCGAACATCCGAACCGCTGGATGACCTCGGGCGGCCTCGGCACGATGGGTTACGGGTTCCCGGCGGCAGTCGGCGTCCAGGTCGCGCATCCCGAAAGCCTCGTCATCGACATCGCCGGCGACGCCTCGATCCAGATGTGCATTCAGGAAATGTCGTGTGCCGTGCAGTATAACCTGCCGGTCAAGATCTTCATCCTGAACAACCAGTACATGGGCATGGTGCGCCAGTGGCAGCAGCTCTTGCACGGCAACCGCCTCTCGAATTCCTATACCGAAGCCATGCCCGATTTCGTCAAGCTCGCGGAAGCCTATGGCGGCGTCGGCATCCGCTGTGAAAAGCCGGGCGAACTCGATGCGGCGATCCTTGAGATGATCGACAGCCCGGCGCCGGTGATCTTCGACTGCCGCGTCGCCAATCTCGCCAACTGCTTCCCGATGATCCCCTCGGGCAAGGCGCACAACGAGATGCTGCTGCCCGACGAAGCCACGGACGAGGCGGTCGCCAACGCGATCGACGCCAAGGGCCGCCAGCTGGTTTGATGAATAGGAAAAGGACGAGATCATGAACGCACATCTTCAGCCGACCGGCTCCGCCTATTTCATCGCCAAGGAAACCGAGAAGGCGGAAAACCACACGCTTTCGGTTCTCGTCGATAACGAGCCGGGCGTTCTTGCCCGCGTCATCGGCCTGTTTTCCGGCCGTGGCTACAATATCGAGAGCCTGACCGTCTCGGAGACCGAACACCAGACGCACCTGTCGCGCATCACCATCGTGACGCGCGGCACGCCGCATGTGCTCGAACAGATCAAGGCACAGCTGGAGCGTATCGTGCCGGTCCATCGGGTCGTTGACCTGACAGTCAGGGCCGCCGAGCTTGGCCATGACCGGCCGATCGAACGCGAAGTGGCCCTGGTCAAGGTCAGCGGCGATGGCGAGAGCCGGGCGGAAACGCTGCGCCTGGCGGATGCCTTCCACGCCAAGGTGATCGATGCCACGCTGGAGCACTTCATTTTGGAAATCACCGGCAAATCGTCGAAGATCGACCAGTTCATCGCCATCATGAAGCCGCTCGGCGTTATCGAGGTCTGCCGCACCGGCATCGCGGCGATGAACCGCGGCCCGCAGGGAATGTAATCGGGCAAGGGGCGCCGCTTCGAGTCATGCCGCGCCCCTTGCCATGCTGTCAGATCATCTCCAGCGGCACTTTCCGCCACGGTGGCGGAAATATCCTGTCGAGTGCGGCAAGATCGTCGTCCGTCAGATGCACCTCGACGGATGCCCGATTCTCCCGGGCCCGTTCCGGCATCCCGGTCTTCGGGATGACGATGACGCCGGGATTGCGGATCAGGAAGGCGAGGGCGATCTGGGCGACGGTTGCCTGATGCGCCTTGGCGATATGGATCAAATCCGGATGGCGCAGCAGCCGGCCTTCGTCGAGCGGCGAATAGGCCATGATCGGGACGCCGCGGGCTTGGGCGTCCTTCAGGAGATCATATTCGATGCCGCGGCGGTTGAGATTGTAGAGCACCTGATTGGTCGCGACATTGCCGCCTTCGGGTACGGCGAACAGTTCATCCATATCGTCGGAATCGAAATTGGAGACGCCCCAGGCGCCGATCTTGCCAGCCTGCCGCAGCGTCTCGAAGGCGTCGACCGTTTCTGAAAGCCGGTAGCGGCCCCGCCAGTGCAGCAGATAGAGGTCGATATGATCGGTGCCGAGCCGTTTCAGGCTCGCCTCGCAGGCCTTGATGGTGCCGTCGCGGCTGGCATTGGTGGGCAGAACCTTGCTGACGACGAACGCGTCGGCGCGCCGGCCCTTGATTGCCTCGGCGACGACCCGCTCGGCGCCGCCGTCCGCATACATTTCCGCCGTGTCGATCAGCGTCATGCCGAGGTCGAGCCCGTGCCGCAGGGTTCTGGCTTCCTCGGCAGCGCTCGCCTTGCGCTCGCCCATGTGCCAGGTGCCCTGGCCGATCACGGGAACGGTCCTGCCGTCGGGAAGGGTGGTGGTCGGAATGGCGTCGTGCATCGGAATCCTCTTTCGGCCGCAGATCGGCCCAGTCGTAGGAAGGGTCGATGTCTCATTTAAGGCATATCCTGGCAGCGCAAAGGCCGTGACTCAAAAACGTCGGCGCCGACAATCGCCCGTGTCTTGTCACGGTGACAAGTTTTGGGTGGCCCCCGCCGGCAGGTCAGCTAGTTTGACCTGAAATTCGGGAGGTTTCCATGCAGGCCGACACGCTACTGGCGTTGTTTCTCTTTGCTTTTACGACATCGATCACGCCGGGGCCGAACAACATGATGCTGTTTTCATCGGGCGTGAATTTCGGCTTTGTCCGCACCGTTCCGCACATGCTCGGCATTGGCGCAGGCTTCCTGTCGCTGTTGATCGCCGTCGGTCTCGGCCTTGGCGCGCTTCTGTATTCCGTGCCTCTGCTCTACACCGTGCTGAAATTCGCAGGCGGCGCCTATCTCGTCTGGATCGCCTGGAAAATCGGGACGTCACGGAACCTTGCCGAAGGGAAAGGCAAGGCCGTGCCGATGACCTTCCTGCAGGCGGCCGCCTTCCAGTGGATCAACCCGAAGGCCTGGGTGATGGCGGTTACCGCAATGGCGACCTATACGAGCCAGCAAAGCTATCTTACCAGCGTCATCTGGGTCGGCATCGTCTTTGCCATCGTCAACGTGCCGAGCGTCTCGACCTGGGCCGGCTTCGGCTCGGCGCTCAGGCAGTGGCTGTCCGATCCGCACCGGCTGAAATGGTTCAATATCAGCATGGCGGTCTTGCTCGTCGCCAGCCTTTGGCCGATGCTGCGCTAGCTGCGGAGTTCAGGGCAGATGGGGGTTTGAGCATGCCGGGGGCGCTTGTTACCTCGATCAGCGGCGGCGACGGTTGCCGTTCGAAAATCTGCTGCTTGGAGACATGGGCAAGAGACTGCCACCCGTGGCACCAAGCACGCAAACCAGCCAATGACATGCGAGGACGCCATGCACGATCACGATGACCACCACCATCACGACAACCATTTTTCCGATATGCAGGCGCGGGTGAAGGCGCTGGAGACGGTGCTGACGCAGAAAGGGCTGATCGACCCGGCAGCGATCGACGCGATCGTCGAGACTTACGAAACGAAGGTCGGCCCGCGCAACGGTGCCCGTGTCGTTGCCAAGGCCTGGAGCGAACCCGATTTTGCCGATTGGCTCAGTCGCGATGCGACGGCGGCGATCGCCAGCCTCGGTTATGGCGGGCGGCAGGGGGAGCACATGAGGGCGGTGTTCAATACAGCGGCGACGCACAATCTCGTCGTCTGCACGCTGTGCTCCTGTTACCCCTGGGCGGTGCTGGGGCTGCCACCGGTCTGGTACAAGGCGCCGCCCTACCGTTCACGCGCGGTGATCGATCCGCGCAGTGTACTTGAGGAATTCGGGCTAACCCTGCCGCAAACCAAGAAAATCCGCGTCTGGGACTCGACGGCGGAACTGCGCTATATCGTCATTCCGGAACGGCCGGAGGGAACGGAAGGGCTCGATCAGGAAGCGCTTGCCGATCTTGTGACGCGCGATTCGATGATCGGCACGGGTCTGGCCAAACCGGTGGGAGCAGGACGATGAATGGCGCGCAGGATCTTGGCGGCCAGCATGGGTTGGGCCCGGTTGCGCCGGAAAAGGACGAGCCCTATTTCCATGCGGAATGGGAAAAGCGCGCGCTTGGGCTGACGCTCTCCTGCGGCGCTTTCGGCGCCTGGACGCTGGACGAAAGCCGGCATGCCCGCGAAAGCCTGCCGCCCGCCACCTATCTCGCCGCCAGCTACTATGAAATCTGGATACGGGCGCTGGAAACGCTGCTTACGCGGCACCGGTTCGTCTCGTCCGCGGAACTGGCCGAGGGCCGGATGCTGGAAAAGGGTGCGCAGCCGAAGCGAATCCTGACGGGGGATATGGTGGCCGGCGTGCTGGCAAAGGGCGGTCCCTGCGACCGGCCGGTGGCCGAGGCTCCGGTCTTTGCCGTGGGGCAGCGGGTGCGGACCCGCAATTTCCATCCGGAAACCCATACGCGCCTGCCGCGTTATGCACGCGCCAAGACCGGCGTCGTCGAGGCGGTGCAGGGCTCGTTCGTCTTTCCCGACGACAATGCGCATGGCAAAGGCGAGAACCCGCAATGGGTCTATACGGTCGTTTTCGACGCCGGCGAAGTCTGGGGCGAGGGCGCCGATCCGTCGCTGACCGTTTCGATCGATGCCTGGGAGAGCTATCTTGAACGCGCATGAACCTTCAAACCTCCTGGCGGGTTCGCCGGAACTGCCGAAATCCGTGGAGGGCGACCCGGTCTTTGCCGAACCATGGCAGGCCGAAGCCTTCGCCATGACGGTGCGCCTGCACGAGAAGGGCGTGTTTTCCTGGAGCGAGTGGGCCGAGGCTCTGTCGCGGGAGCTTTATCAACCAGGCCGCTGCGCCGACGGCAGCGACTATTTCGATTGCTGGGTCGCAGCTCTGTCGCGTCTGGTAACGGAGCTGTCGATCACCTCGGAAGCGCAGCTCGACCATCTCACCCGAAGCTGGCAAAGGGCGGCGGAAGCAACGCCGCACGGACAGCCGATCCTTCTGGAAAACGATCCGGCCCTCTGAGGTGAATTGTCCCGGCTGATGCCGACGCGCGATGGGGCCAAGGCATTTGTTGCGATTGGCGAGAGCGGGGCGTGAGACCAGAAAGCACGCGCACAGTTCCGGTCCCGACATCGGGGCCGGATTTGCGCTGATCGCTGGCCAACAGCTGCCGGACTTAAGTAAAAATGAAGACATTATCAGCTAATATAGCGTGATCTGTTGTGCCGCCGCTTAAAGTCCACCGAGAGAATCTGCCCTGACACAAGTTGTTCCCCTCGCTAAACTCAAGGATGCCCTGCGTCACAGCCGGTTCGAACCGGCATTTCAGCCGCTCGTGGATCTGGCGAATGACTCGGTTGTGGGTTTCGAGGTTCTGGCGCGATGGGTGGATCCCGCGTTGCCGGCCATTGGCCCTGTCGATTTTATTCCGGCTGCCGAGCGGTACGGTCTGATCGGCCCGCTGACACGGCAAATTCTTCGCAAGGGATGCACCCAGGCCCTTCAATTTCCCGGCGAACCGATCCTTGCATTCAATCTATCGCCGCTTCAATTTCGCGATCCCGATCTGTTCGATTTCCTCATGGCGATCATCGAACCAACCGGCTTTCCGTTGCAGCGCGTCCATATCGAGATGACCGAAAGTGCCTTGATCGGCGACGACGGCGTTGCGCTGACAACCGTCGAGCGATTCAAATCCGTCGGTATTGGTGTCGCACTCGACGATTTTGGAACTGGTTTTGCCAGTCTTACCAGGCTGCATGCGTTTCCGTTCGAGACGATCAAGATCGATGCCAGCTTCGTCCAGACGATGCAAACCGACCCAGGCAGCCGCAAGATCGTCGCCTCCGTCATCGGCCTTGGCCAAAGTTTAGGAATGACGGTTGTTGCGGAGGGGGTAGAAACCGAGCAACAGGCGACGATCCTGCGACGCCTTGGATGCGACATCGCCCAAGGCTGGCTATTCGGCAAACCGGCGCCTGCGGCGGAAATCGCAAGGTCGCTTGCGCCCAGCGCCGGAGGCATGCCGAGGACATCGACGCGCGTTTCTCCACTGCAACGGTTCCATCAATTGGAAGCGTTGTATAAGGACGCGCCGATCGCGCTTGGATTCGCCGATCTCGATCTGCGATATGTCAGCGTCAACGATAGGCTGGCGCAAATCCTTGGTCGGCCGGCGGAGGACATCGTCGGCCATCGCCTAACCGAGCGACTGCCCGCGCGTCATGACGTGGCGATGACCCGCCTTCTGCGGCGCATCATAGAAAAACGGTCGATCACATCCCGCGAATTCAGCCATCGGGCAACGGGGCGCGCTTATCACATCTCCTGCCAATGCGTTTGCGACGACGTCGGTGATGCGATCGGATTGTCGATCGCCGCGATCGACATCACCCAGCGCAAGGCGGCGCAAATCGCGCTGAAGGCAGACGAGGAACATTTCCGTCGTGCCGTGGAGCTCAGTCCGAACGTCGCATGGGCGGCCAGGCCGTCAGGCGAGGTGGACTATATGAGCCCGGCGCTCGGGGTCGGTGAAGCCAGCGGCATGGCCGACAGGATTGCCGACTGGTATGCGCGGATGCACGAACAGGACAGGGTGAGGGTACGACAGGAATGGCTCGCGTGGCTGCCGTCTCAACAGCCGTTTTCGACGGAGTTCCGCATCAAATGGAATGACGGCGAATGGCGGTGGGTGTCGAGCCGGGCAAAGCCCTTTTTCAATTCAAGAGGCCAATTGGAACGCTGGTACGGCGTGATCAGCGATATCAGCGAGCAGAAGGTCCTCGAGGCGGAGGTCGCTCGCATGGCGAGCTTGCCCCAGGAGCGAGCCACACAAATCCTAAAACTCTTCCGCTGACATGCAGCACCTGAAAAGCGGTGCCGGAGAGGATCAGCTTTCGAACTGGCGGTAGCACTCCTCGGCGATCGCCTGCAGTTTCGCGCGAGTGACTTCGCCGGTTACCGCATAGCCGATCTCCCCGTCGATCCAGTAGAAGGTCTCGATCGATCCTGAGGTTTCGAACCGGAAGCTGGTCTCGGTGCTGTGCGGATTCCTGCCGAGGAGAACGGTGAGACGCTCGCCGCCGGCGTCCTGGTACATCAGCATCGCGCCGGCCTTGCCATTGACGGGCAGGAGCCTGCCGCCGACGAGGGAGAAACCCTCTGAACGGAGATCGGGTGCTACCAGTTTGTAATTGAGGCGTTTGCCAAGCCAGGTGATCAGGTGTGCCTGGTCGTCCGCGCCGACTTCGACGGGATGCCGTTTTTCGCTGGCATAGACGAGAAAGGCGGTTTTCGATTGCCCCGGCAGGCTTTCGAGAGCCGAGGCGGTCGCGACCGGCGGCTTGCCGGCGTAGAACCGGTCGGCATAGACGCCGGCAGCGGCACCGGACAGGAAAAGTATGAGCGAGGCGGCAAGCAGACCCGTCTTGCGCCAGAAGGATGCCGGGGGCCCGGATTGCGTCGTAGGTCGCAGCAGGGTGTGGTCGTTTTCGCCGAAGCGGGCATAGCCGGAAAAGGCGGCTTTCAGGTCCCTGGCCTGCGCCTGCCACAATTGAACCTCGGCGGCTTCTTCCGGATGGTCTTTCAGGAAGAGTTCGACCTGACGCCGGCGTTCATCGTCGAGACGTCCATCGACGAAGGCATGCAGGTCGGATTCGGTGACCGGGGTGTGTTCGTCTGTCATTTCGGTCTCCGCAGCGTAACAATATTGTCCCTTGCAAGGTGCGCGGCCATCTGTCGGCGTGCTCGCGACAGCCGCGACATGACCGTGCCGATCGGGATAGACAGCATTTCGGCGACGTCCTGATAGGCATAGCCCTCGACGACCACGAGCATCAGCACCGAGCGGTATTCCGGCGTCAGTGCGTTCAGTGCCTGCTGCAGCCGCGTCTTTTCCAGCGGATCGCCGGAAACATCCTCCGCCGTCAAGCCCAGCGTCTCGTCGAATTCGACGGATGGATGCTGGCTGGAGCGGCGGTGGCGGTCGCGATAGAGATTGGTCATGATCGTGAAAGCCCAGGCACGCAGGTTGATGCCGCGCCACTGGCTGCGGCGGACGAGAACCTTCTCGACGCAATCCTGCAAGAGGTCTTCGCCGTCGCTGTCGGACTTGGCAAGGCTGCGGGAATAGCGGCGCAGCGACGGCATCAACGTCAGGACCTGATTTTCAAACGTTTCCGCGGAAAGGGGGCTTGCCCCCTTCGCGCGAGAACCCTCATCAGGGGCGTGCGGCATCCCAGACCTTTCCTACGCCGTCCCCGGTGACGTCACCCTTTTTTGCGTCCTTGATCCAGAAGTAGAGCGGCATGCCCTTGAGCGCCCATTGCTTCTTGCCATCCTTGCGTTCAACGAGCGTGTATTCGCCTTCGGCCTTGGCGGATGCATCGGCGAGATAGGGCGGCCAGTTGGCGGCGCATTTATCATAGCAATAGGATTCGCCCTTTTCATCCTTCTTGTAGGTGTAGAGCGTCATGCCGTTTTCAGCGGCGATGACCTTGCCCTTGTCGGTATTGACCGTCTGGACCGGGGGAGCGGCAATGGCGGAAGTGGCCGCCACGATGGAAAAGGCAGTAGCGAGCGGCAGAAATCTCATTGGATGTGTCCTCTTTTGAAATCGTTCCGAACGAACCGCCTTTCGAGCCGGTTCGAACGTAAGACACATCCGGGCCGCATCTTATTCCCGGCATTGCGGAAAAACTTATCGCCGTGGCGTGGCCCTTGAAGCGACAAACCGCGCCAGTGACGGTCCGACCGCCATGACGAGCAGCAGCCGCGCCGTCTGCAGCGCCATGACGAAGGGCACGTCGACCTTGCTGGAAGCGGCGATGATGGCGATCGAATCCATGCCGCCAGGGCTGGTGGCGAGATAGGCAGTCAGAGGGTCGATGCCGACCGCCTTGACAAGGACGAAGGCGAGCAGGCCCGAAACGCTCATCAGCACGAGGATGGAGATGATCGTCGGCAGAGTCGCGCGGCGGGCATGGGCGAGGATCGGCCGGGTAAAGCCGAGGCCGATGTTCCAGCCCAGCATGGCATAGCTGATCGCAAGCAGCCATTCGGGAATTTCAATCGTCAGCATGCCCGAGACGCTGAGAACGGAACCGAGCAGGAAGGGCAGGAGGAAGACCCCGGCCGGCACGCGCAGCCATTTGCCGAGAAAGCCGCCGACGATGGCCACCGCGGCGGTCTTAAGGAAAGAGACTAGGTGGATCGGCCCGAACCAGATGATCTCCTGTCCCGCTGCGTCGACCTGCGCCCAGTAGCGCGCGACCAGCGAGGCAGCGGCGGCGACGAAGACGACGCGCAGATATTGCATGAAGGCGACGAGGCGGATGTCGGCGCCGTAGGCATCGGCCATGACCAGCATCGATGTCGCCGCACCGGCGGAGGAGCCCCAGATCGCCGTCGTTCCCGGCAGGATCTTGAGCCGGCTCATCACGAGGCCGCTCAGCGTGCTCATCGCGATGACGGCGGCGACGATGGCAAGGAATAGTGGCCAGTTGGCGAAGAAGGTCACCAGAATGCCGGGGCTCATCGTCTCGGCGATCATCGTGCCGATCAGGGCCTGGCCGCAACGAAGCGCCGGCAGCGGCAGACGGATCGTACCGCCGTTCATGCCGACAAAGGCGCCGGCCACCATGGGGCCCATCAGCAGGGCTGCGGGAATGCTGGCGAGTTCGAGGCAGCCGGCAAGGACGGCCGAGAGAAGCAGCAGCAGACACCATTGCACGGCGGCATTGCAGCGGCCGATACCCGACGTTGCGGGTACGGACGGGTCTTCGGCAGGATCGGGTCTCACATCGGCACTTTCGGTATTCAGAACAGGCAGCGCTTGGGAGGCGGCTTCGGCGGGACTATTATCATGGGCCGTCTCGTTGCGATATGCGCGGCTTGTGGCGGTTTCTTGCGCTGTTTCGCAATAATAGCCAAATTTTTGGACGCGCGGGCGAGGTGGCAGAGCTTCAGGTGCAAGCCGGGCGACAGGTCGGCGCGAATCGGGCAATAGATCGACGATGGAATTCGCACCGCAACAGGATGAGGCCCTCAAGGCCGTTTCGCGCTGGCTGAAGGAAGGGCGCTCGCCGCTCTTCCGGCTGTTCGGCTATGCCGGAACGGGCAAGACCACGCTTGCGCGCCATTTCGCCGAGCATGTCGACGGCGATGTGCTGTTTGCCGCCTTCACCGGCAAGGCCGCCCAGGTGCTGCGCTCCAAGGGGGCGACCAACGCCAGGACGATCCATTCGCTTATCTACCGGCCACGCGGCGAGGAGGAGGTCTCCGACGAGGAAACCGGCAAGACCTCGATCGCGCCGATGTTTGCCATCAACCGGCAGTCGCCGGTCGCCAAGGCGGCGCTGATCATCGTCGACGAGTGCTCGATGGTCGACGAGGCGCTCGGCAAGGATCTGATGAGTTTCGGCACGCCGATCCTGGTGCTCGGTGATCCCGGCCAGCTTCCGCCCGTGTCCGGCGGCGGCTACTTCACCAACGAGGAGCCGGATTACCTGCTGACCGACATTCACCGCCAGGCGCGCGATAATCCGATCATCCAGCTTGCCATGCATGTGCGCGAGGGCAAGGAGATCATGCACGGCGACTACGGTACGACGGCCAGGGTGATTTCGAAGAACGAGGTGACGCAGAGCCTGGTGCTCGACGCCGACCAGGTGCTGGTCGGGACAAACAAGACGCGGCGACGCTACAATATGCGGCTGCGGGAGCTGAAGGGGTTCACCACCGACTATCCGCAATCCGGCGACAAGCTCGTCTGCCTGCGCAACGACCCGGCCAAGGGGCTGCTCAACGGCTCGCTCTGGCAGGTGATGACCTCGTCCAAGGAGACGGTGAAGCCCGGCATCAACCTGATGATCCGCCCGGAAGACGACGACATGGATCGCGGCGCCGCCAAGATCAAGCTCTTGAAAACCGCGTTCGAGGATGTCGAGGGCGAAATCCCGTGGTCGACGCGCAAGCGCTACGACGAATTCGACTACGGCTATGCGCTGACCGTGCACAAGGCTCAAGGGTCGCAATGGAACGACGTCGTGCTGTTCGACGAAAGCTGGGCCTTCCGCGACACACGCGAGCGCTGGCTCTATACGGCGATCACGCGGGCTGCCGAAACCTTGACGATCGTGCGCTGACCGTTCACTCGGCGGCAACCAGACCCATCAGCACCGCCTTGGCCACCGCCTGGAAGCGGTGGTTGACGTTGAATTTGCGGATGATGTCGGATTCAAGCGTCAGCACGGCGGTCAGGTCCATGTCCATCAGGCTGGCGATCCGGTTTGCCGGATAGCCTTCGGCCATGAAGGCGAGGCACTTCGCTTCGATCGGCGACAGGTGGATCGGCGTCACGGCGGCAGGTCCCCCACCATCGCCGTCCGCCGCCGATTCCAGAAGCTCGCTGACCCGCTGCATCTGGCGCCGCAGGATCGATTGCTGGGCTGCCAGTTCCCGCTTGCGGGCATTGAGCGCGTCTTCGAATATCTGCGCGGCGTCACCCTGGCTTTGGCATGCTGTCAGCGCCCGCATGAGGTCCTGGATTTCGGCGATCGGCATGTCGATCTCGCGACAGGCGTTGATGATGGCCATTCGCCGGATGTCCTCGAGGCCGTAGACCCGCATCGGCCCCATCCTGTCGGCGGCGAGCAGTCCCTTCTCCTCGTAGAAATGCAAGGTGCGGTGAGTGACGCCGAAGGCGTCCGCCATGTCGGCGATGGCGACGTGATTGTCGGGAATGGTTCCGGGCAGGGGCAGGTGCGGCAGGAAGCCGGAAGTCCTCCGCTTGCCGGGTGCGGACTGGATGGTCGTCGACTGTTCTGCCATCGTATGAAATCGCCCTCGCTGATCATGCGCGGGAGAAAATCCTGGAGGCGGCAATCTGCCGGCTACGCATCGAAACGACGCGGCAGTTGCCTTTCCCCGTGGCCCTCCATGCCATGCACACCACCCGGCCCTTGGATGGATACTCGCGACCATTGTGCTTGCCTGATGAGCGATCAGGCCTTTATCCCCGTATGCCCGAGCAGAATACACGCAGTGCGGGAAGAGCGATAGCTAGCAAGATTAGGGATAAAATCCGGGATCTCTAAGAGAATTCGCGTTTCGGCAGACGCGCTGCGGGCCGTGACTTCAGGCTGTCGCGTCATTCACAGCTCACTTTTGGCAATGTGCCTCAGCGAATGAGCGTCGAGGGCAGGGCGCCTGCGCTGATGACGAAGCTCAGCTTCCGGCGATGTTCGGCCGATAGCTTCTCCTGGCAAGCCTTGGCCTCGCGAAAGGATGCGCGCGTCTGCAGATGCCGGTAGGCGTCGGTCAGCGCCATGCATTTCATCAGCGGGCTGTCGATCGTGGCACTGCTCGCATAGCGGAATATGTAGCCGTCAGCAGCCAGGGTCTTTGCCGCGAGAGCAAGGCTTTCGTAAAGAATATCCGCCTCGCCGGCCACATGCGCCTGGTCGAGAAAGCCTTCGTGAAGCGTTTCGGAGGTCGCGTCATGAGTGACCAGAACCCGCAGACCGGCTGGCGACTCCTGCTGGGTGATGGAGATGGTGAACGCCAGCGGGTCGGTTGCCGGCGATTTCGGCAGCGGCCAGAGCACCGTGCCGGGCACGGCGGCGATCGTCCGGTAGTGCGACGCGGCGGTGCGAAACGCATCGGCAAAGCGCCCCGCCTTGCTGGTGCGCGGCCATTGCGTCTGAACCGTTATCTTTGGAAGATCGTCGGCGAATTTGCGCTCCAGGACGGCTCCGTGCAGACGAGACTGTGCCGGGATGTTGACGCTCATGGCGGGCGAGGACAGGGGCACGAAGATCAAGAGCGGCAGGGCGGAAAGCACGGCGAGCGGCGAGGAGAGCGGTGCCGGCAGCCAGGGCATCCGGCGGGACACGGCCGGGCGCGGCGGAACCGACGGGCGCTCCGGTTGCGCCTGCACAAGCGGGGCTGCACGCTGGCGCAGATATTCAGGCACATAGGTGCCTTTCGGAATATCGATGCGCCACGCGTCGCCGGCGCCTTCGCCGGCATAATAGGCCGCGAGCAATTTCCTCAGCTTGCCCGCATGGACGCGCACCAGTGGGTCGCTATCCGCATTGAAGGCCTGCGGCCGGTCGAAGACGTCGATGCCGATCGCGTACCCCTTCAACTGATGGCCGTTGCCTTCGATTTCCCGCTCGACGACATATTTCAGGAAGGCGCGCAGCCGCTCGGAGCGCGAAAACGCAGCACTCGACAGAACGCTGTCCAGCGCATCGAGGATGGCACGGTCGTTTGGCCTTTCGCGCGTGTTCATCAGCGCCTTCTCTCTGAAACACACGCCCGCGTCCGTGCTCCATCTGGAATGACAGGCGATTCGGTGAAGTCGCAGCAAAAACGAAGGTTCATTGGTTCGGTTCGGGTCTTTCCGTGGGATTTCAGCACCGCCGCTCGCCATCCGCGAGCGTATCGCTTGTACTTGAGTCTGCATTTAACCGGATATTTCCGGGTTTGTCAGTGCTCGAATCATTAAACTTGCGTTTCAGATAAGATGTTCGGCCGGACGGTGCCCGGTTTATTGTGACGGGTACATTTTCCGGATCGCCGCTTTGTTGCGGGTCGCGCAAGGAACCGCTAGAAAAGACCCGCCGCAACGCCATCTCCCATCGAAAGCGCTGAAATGCCTGCGAAACTCTCGGTAAACCTGAATGCGATCGCCATGCTTCGCAACCGGCGCGATCTTCCCTGGCCATCGGTGACGGGCTTGGGCCAGATAGCGCTTGAGGCCGGCGCCAGCGGCCTGACGGTGCACCCGCGACCGGACCAGCGGCATATCCGTTTCTCCGATCTCGCCCCGATTCGCGCCTTGATCGACGATCTTTATCCGGCGGCCGAGTTCAACATGGAAGGTTTTCCGAACGAGCAGTTTCTCGAACTGGTCGAAGAGCATCAACCCGAGCAGGTGACGCTGGTCCCCGACGATCCGACGCAGGCGACCTCGGACCACGGCTGGGACTTCCGCAAGAGCCACAACCTGCTCGGCAAGGTCGTCGGACGCCTGAAGAAGAAGGGTTTTCGAGTGTCGTTGTTTGCCGACGGCGACCCGGACATCGAGGCCCTGACGATTGCCAAGGAGACCGGCGCCGACCGGATCGAGCTTTACACCGGCCCGTATGGCGGCTGCTACGACGAACCCGAGCGGGCTGCCGTGCTCCTCGAGCAACTGGGGCGCACGGCCGAGCTTGCAACCGGGCTTGGTCTCGACGTCAATGCCGGCCACGACCTGACGGTCGCCAACCTGCCGCCGCTGGCGGCGCGCATCTCCAACCTCGCCGAGGTTTCGATCGGCCACGGCCTGACAGCGGATGCGCTGCAATACGGCATGGCGGAAACCGTCCGCCGCTTCTGCCGCGCCTGCGGCCAGGATATCTGAGACGTCCGCCTGTTTTGAGAAGGGCTTCCGTGTGGCCGGAGATGACGCAGTCGGCCATCTCCTTCTTCTTCCGTCATGCTTGGGCTTGTCCCGAGCATCTGACCCATAAGTGAATTTTTTAATAAGCGATTAACAGGGCGGGAGGCAGATCCTCGGCACAAGGCCGAGGATGACGTCGCGGCTGCTGCGAGCTTTGTCAGTCGTGTGAGAGCCCGGCGTGTCCGGAGCCCCTCACTTTTGCTTAACCGAGAAGGGCTGGTTTGCTGGCTTCAAGGAAGCTTTCGAGCGTCGCCAGCTTCTCGCCGGAAAGCGTGGCGGCATCATCGGTGACCATATCGATGTGACCCTCGCGTGTGTTGGCATCGAAGGAGACGACGACCGGAATGAGGAAATCGGGCAGGCCTGCGGCCTTGAGCCCGCCTGCGAGCTGCTCGTCGGTGACATGCACGACGTCAAGTGGCTTGCCGGTGACCTTCGAGACGGTGGCAGCGATTTCGTTGACGGTGTACTTGGTCTCGCCGGTCAGCGTGTAGGTCGCGCTTCCGCTCGCGCCGGAGGCAAGTGCTGCGGCTGTTGCCTTGGCGATGTCCTTGCGTGCGATATGGGCGAGCTGGCCCTCGCCGGATGCACTGTACCACTTGCCCTCGGCGAGCGCGTGCGGCAGCGCCATGAACAGATTTTCCATGTACCAGCCATTGCGCAGGATCGTGTAGGGGATACCGGTCGCCTTGATCGCGTTTTCCGTGCCGAGATGATCGAGGGCGAAGGGGATGACCGAGGTTTCGGGGTTCGGCATCGAGGTGTAGAGAATGTGCTTGGCACCGGCCTTTTGCGCGGCTGCCACCGCCGTCTGGTGCTGGCGCAGGCGCTTGCCGGCTTCGTCCAGCGCGTCGGTGGAGATGATCAGGATGCGGTCGGCGCCCTTGAAGGCTGCTTCCAGCGAAGCTGCATCGTCAAAGCTCGCCGAGCGAGTCTGGACGCCCTTGGCAGCGTAGTCAGAGAGCTTGGCGGCATCGCGGCTGGTGGCGATGATGTTGGCGGGCTGGACCTTGCCGGAGGCGAGGAGTTCATCAAGCACGAGGCGGCCGAGCTGGCCGGCGGCGCCGGTGACGAGAAGGGTTTCGGGCATGGTGCTTCCTTTGTTGTCAAACGGCGCTGCAGCGCGTTGCTGAAGCGTCCGGTTTGAGATATGGTTCCCAAATGAGACCTTCTCTTAATTCGTTATCGCTCGACGGATGTAAAGGAGGCAGTTTTTTATTTGGTGGTTACGTGAAGGGAACCGGCCCCATGAACAAGATGGCAGGCAAGACGGTGGGCGAACGGGTGATCGTCGTCATGGGCATGGCTTTTTCCCGCGAGGATTGCCCGGTGCGCGACGTCATCGACAATATCGGCGGCAAATGGAATACGCTGATGATCCTGGCGCTCGCCGACGGCCCGATGCGTTTTTCGGCGTTGCGCCGGCTGATCCCCGATATTTCCCAGCGCATGCTGACCCAGACGCTGCGCGATTTACAACGAGACGGTTATATCGGCCGCGAGGTCTTTCCGACCCAGCCGCCGAGCGTCGAATACCGGCTGACGCCGCTGGGACAGTCCTTCCTGGTGCTTGTCAAAGGGCTGGTCGACTGGTCGAAGGAGCACCACGATGCGATCCGGGCGGCGCGGGCGGAATATGACGCAACGGCTGCGTGACGATCCGCGCGCGCCGATGCGGCTGGACGGTCACGGTGATCGATCCGTTTGGGCCTGCCGGCCTGACGGAATGCAAGTGGCAAGAGGACCTCAGCCTGCTCCGCGGCACGCAGCATCACCGCGGCGGTCAGAGACCAAGCTGCCAGGTCTGGCCGTTCAGATCCGTTCCAAAGCTGCGATGCCTTTCCTCGGCAACAAGAACGAAGCCCTCTGCCTGGTAGATCCTGCGGGCACTGACGAGAACGTCGTTGGTCCACAGTGTCAGCGTTTCGTAGCCGGCCTCGCGGGCAAAGGCGATGCACTGGCGAACCAGCGCCCGGCCGAGGCCAAGGCCGCGGGCGAAGGGCTCGACATAGAGCAGCCGCAGCTTGGCGGTGCCGCCGCCGGCATCCACTAGGAACACCGAGCCGGCGATCTCGCCACCGAAATCGGCGATCCAGCAGAACTCGCGGCCGGGTTTGAAATGATTGATGAAATCGCCGGCGATCTGCAGTATTAGCCCTTCATATTCACCGTTCCAGCCATATTCCTCGGCATAGAGTTTCGTCTGGCGGCCGAGAACCCAGCTGATGTCACCGGGCTGATGCGGACGAAGGATGAAGTTGCTGGCGGAGGGGGCCGAGAGCAGCGTTTCGATCCGCCCCATGGCCGTGGCGATCATCTCCTGCTGTGCGGCATTGAGCGGCGTGAGCATGGCCGCGATCGCCTCACGGGAGCGGACGGCAAGGATGCGAGCCTGCGACACGCCCTCGGCGGTCAGTTCGAGCAGCTGGCTGCGCTGGTCCTGCGGGTCCGGTCGCGTGGTCAGGAGCCCGTCACCGCGAAATTTCTTCAGGATGCGGCTGAGATAAGCGGGGTCGAGATGCAGTTCCTCGATCAGCTTTTTTGCCGGCAGACCGGGGCGGGCTGCCAGTTCGTAGATGATGCGCGCTTCGGTCAGCGTAAACCGGCTGTCGAGGAAGGCGCGGCCGAGCAGGCCGAGCTGATTGGTGTAGAAGCGGTTGAAGGCCCGCACGGTCTCGATATGGTCCCCCGGCTGCGGATCATGCAAGGTCACGAGTGTATTCATGGCAATCTCCCTGCTGGAGACTGCCATTAGTTAGTTGACTGAGTCAAATAAATTGCGAACCGGAGGTCAGGCCGCCTGTTGGCCGAGTTGCGGAAGACCCTTCAGCGCAAACGCGACGGCTGCTTCGGCATGAATCGCGGTGGAATCAAAGCCGGGCAGGGGCAGGCTGTGCGGGTCGAGGATCAGGCAGATCTCGGTACAGCCGAGGATGATCGCGTCGGCGCCCTCACTCCTGGCGCGCTCGATGACGGTCATCAGCGCCTGGCGCGAGGTGTCGAGCACGGCGCCGGCGCAGAGTTCGTTGAAGATGATGTCGTGAACGAGGGTGCGGTCGTGGGCATTCGGAACCATGACCTCGAGGCCGTGGGTTGCCATGCGGCCGGTGTAGAAGCCGTGCTCCATCGTGTAGCGCGTGGCAAGCAGCAGCGGACGCTTGATGTCGGCGGCTTTCATCGATGCGGCGGTTTCGTCGATGATGTTGATCAACGGAACCGAGATCGATGACTGAACCGCATCGGCGATCAGGTGCATCGTGTTGGTGCAGATCAGCACGCAGGAGGCGCCAGCGGCCTCGAGGCCCTGTGCGACCTCGCAGAGGCGCTTGGCAGCATCATCCCAGCGGCCGGCCTTCTGCAGATCGACGATGCTCTGGAAATCGACCGAATGCAGCATGACTTCGGCAGAATGCAGCCCGCCGAGGCGTTCGCGCACCGCTTCGTTGATCATGCGGTAATAGACTGCCGAGCTTTCAAAGCTCATTCCACCGATGAGGCCGATCTTGTGCATGAGGCTGTTCCTGTCCTGCTGTGTTTTCCGATGAAGGAATTGTCGCCGAGAGCGTACGGAAAGTGTTCGCTTTATTGCGTGACATCGCGACTGTTTGCGCGTATTTTTTGCGTGTTTTTCCAAAATTGCGCAAATTGATGTTGCGCGCGTCGGATGAGTCGGGAGAGCGCGGCGTGCTGGACGAAAGAGACCGGAAGATCCTGTCATTGCTGCAGGAGGATGCGAGCCTGTCCGTTGGCGACCTCGCAGAAAGGGTAAGCCTGTCACTCTCCGCCTGCTCGCGGCGTATTCAGCGGCTGGAGGAGGCTGGCTATTTCGCCCGCCGGATCGCGGTGCTCAGTCGCGACCTGATGGGTGTTCCGACAACCGTCTTCGCCCTCATCAAGACGGCACACCATTCGGACGACTGGATAGACATCTTCCGCAAGGTGATCGCGGATATTCCCGAGATCGTCGAGGCGCATCGGCTGACCGGCAATTACGACTATATTTTGAAGGTCGTGCTGCCGCGGGTCGAGCACTACGACGTGATCTACAAGCAGATCGTCCGCAAGGTGGAACTGTTCGACGTGTCCGCCTCAATCTCGATGGAGGTGCTGAAGAGCGGAATGGCCGTGCCGGTGGACTATGCGCGGTAAGGCGGTGCCGCTTCAAGGGATGATGCGCTGTTGCCGCATTTCAGTGAAGACCGACAGGAACATCTCGTCAGTCTGCACATAGTCATGGAATCCCAGTCTGCGCGCCTTGGTGCCGTCGGCGAAGAAGTCGTAATCCCATCCGAACACCGCGTCGCCGAAACCCCAGGAGGAAACGGCATCATAAGAATGGTCGGCAAGGCCGTATTTTTCCTTCATTGCCTTCCAGAGCCGGGCCTTGTCCGCCATTACGACGTTGAGCAACATCGGGAGAGGAGCGGCGGTTTCCACCTCGAAGAAGCGGGCGATCTTCGGCCACATCTCGTTCCACCGAAAGAGATCCCCGTTGGTGATATTGAAGGCCTGATTGGCGCATTGCGAATTGGTGGCGGCCCAGACGGTGGCCCTGGCCAGAAGGCCGGCATCGGTCATTTCGAGCAGCGTGTCGTAGGCGCCCGCCTTGCCGGGAAAGCGCAGGGGCAGGCCGAGTTCCTTCGACATTGCGGCGTAAATGCCGATCACCATGGCAAGGTTCATCGGATTGCCGGTGGCGACGCCAATGACGACGGAGGGACGCAGGGCCGACCAGGTCCATGATTTGCCCTGTTGTCGGTGCTGCAGGAACGCCTGCTGGTCCATGTTGAATTCGGGCGGCATATGGTTGTCTTCGTTTTCGCGGGCCGGTGTCTTGAATGGCCCAAGATGCGCGCCGTAGACCTTGTAGCCTTGCATCAGGCTGACATGCTCAAGGTTCGGCGCCACACGCTCGATGGCGGTGACGACATTCACCAGCATGGCCAAATTGGGCTCGACCAGTTCGGCCCAGGTGGGACGGTCCTGATAGGCGGCGTAGAAAATGTGTGTCACTTCAGTGAGATCGCCAAGTTTCGTCGCGCAATCAGCAGGATCGAGCAGATCAACGGAAATGTGCCGGATTTTCGGCGTAGCGGTGCCGCCACGGCGCGAGAGACCGATGATCGACCAGTCATCGAGTGTTTCCATGTGGCGGGCGAGGTTGCTTCCGATGACGCCCCGGGCGCCAACGATGAGTGCGGTTTTGTGCTGGTCACGCATGACGATCTCCTGTGTCCTGATGGAAGAGATATGGACGCGGCGCGATTTCGGAACTAGACAGCGGACAAGCACAGGACTTGTGAGGTGAAGTCACAATGGCGCGGCTGGACGTCAATCGATCGGGTGAGATGGAAGTGTTCGTGCAGGTCGTCGATCTCGGCGGCTTTTCTGCCGCCGCTCGCCACTTCGCCATGACGCCGTCGGCCGTCAGCAAACTGGTCTCGCGGCTGGAGGCGCGGCTGAACGCGCGGCTTGTCAACCGTTCGACCCGCAAGCTGCAACTGACGCCGGAAGGCTGCCGTTACTATGAGCATGGCGTGCGGGTCCTGGCCAATCTCGACGAGGCCGAAGGCGCGGCAGCGCTGGCCAACAATCCGAGCGGCCGGGTTCGTGTCAGCTGCAACATTCCCTTCGGGCGGCATATCCTGTTGCCGGTGCTTTCGGACTTCATGGCGCTTTATCCAGATGTGTCACTGGACCTGTCGCTGACTGATAGTGTCGTCGATCTCCTGGAGGACCGCGCCGATGTGGCCGTTCGGGCGGGCCCCCTTAAAAGTTCGGCGTTGATGGCGCGCAAGCTCGGAACGGTGAAGATGCACATCGCCGCGGCACCCGGCTATATCGAGCGCAGGGGTGCCCCGCGCCACCCCGACGACCTGCAGATACACAATCTTCTCGGGCCTAGTTACGTCCGCGCAGCCGGCGGCTGGCCTTTTGTTGCTGACGGCATCAACATGACGATCAGGCCGGCGGGCAACATCCGGGCGAGCGACGGCGAAGCCTTGCGTGAGCTTGCACTTGCCGGGGCAGGGCTGGCACGTCTTGCCGACTTTCAGGTGCGGGAGGATTTCGCCCGCGGAGCATTGACGCCGGTGCTAGAGGCCTTCACCGCGACGGACAGCGAAGAGGTGCATGCGGTGTTTCTCGGCCAGGGCGGTCATATGCCGGCCCGGGTGCGGGTGTTTCTCGACTTCCTCTCCGCCCGCTGCCGAGTCGGATGAGGTTTCAACAGGGTAGCCATTCCGACAGCGCAGTTGTGTGCGTTCATGGGAGCGTACACACTGCCGTGAAAAACGGAGATTGTGCATGCCAGCATCGAGCCGTCATCATCTGGTTGTCGTCGGAGGTGGCTTCGGCGGCCTTCAATTGGTCAATGACCTGAAGGGCGCGGCCCTCGACATCACGCTCGTCGACAAGCGGAACCATCATCTCTTCCAGCCGCTTCTCTATCAGGTGGCGACGACGCTGCTTGCGACCTCTGAAATCGCATGGCCGATCCGCCGGCTGTATCGAGATCGGCCGGAGGTGACGACGCTGCTGGCCGAGGTCGAGGGGGTCGATGTGGTGGCGAAAGCCATCCGGCTGACAAGTGGCAAGAGCATCAGATACGACACCCTGGTTGTGGCGACCGGCGCTACCCATGCCTATTTCGGCAAAGACGAGTGGGAAGCGGTCGCTCCCGGGCTGAAGACCCTGGAGGATGCAACGACCATTCGCAGGCGCGTGCTGCTCGCCTTTGAAAGGGCGGAAATCGAGGCCGATCCGGCGGTGCGTCAAGCGCTTCTGACGTTTACCATCATCGGCGCTGGGCCGACCGGCGTAGAACTGGCGGGGATCATCAGCGAGCTCGCGAAGTCGACCCTGCCGAAGGAGTTTCGCCGCATCGACACTCGCACAGCGCGGGTCATCCTCGTGGAGGCCGGGCCGCGTGTCCTGCCGGGATTTTCGGAAGATCTATCGGCCTATGCCCGTCGGGCGCTGGAAAAACGCGGTGTCGAAGTTCGGACCGGCCAGAGGGTTACGTCCTGCACGCAGGCGGGCGTGACGATCGACGACACTTTCGTTGCGTGTCGCACGATGGTCTGGGCCGCGGGCGTTCAGGCCTCGCCGGCCGCCCGGTGGCTCGGCATCGAGGCGGATCGCGCCGGCCGCGCCATCGTTGAGAAGAACCTCAGCGCACCCGGCCATGCGGATGTCTTCGTCATCGGCGATACGGCTTCGGTCTTGCGGGAGGACGGCAGCCCGGTACCGGGTATCGCGCCGGCGGCAAAGCAGCAGGGCGCTTTCGTGGCAAAGGTCATTCGAGCCAGGTTGAACGGCCAGTCGGAGCCTGCCGGTTTTCGGTATCGCCACCAGGGCAGCCTTGCGACGATCGGCAAGCGCTCGGCGATCATCGATTTCGGACGCTTCAAAATGAAAGGGGCGCTCGCCTGGTGGGTATGGGGGATTGCCCATATCTACTTCCTCATCGGCACGCGAAGCCGCTTCGCCGTTGCCTGGAGTTGGTTGTGGAGTTATCTAAGCGGCCAGCACAGCGCGCGTCTGATTACGCAGAAGGAGACCATGCGCGATGGATCCGCTGACGAGCACGGCGCGCGATAGGCAGACTTTCGTTCCGGCGCTCTCAGTTGTTGATGCTGGTCACGGCCCAGTGGGACGAGCTGCAATCGTCGTTGTCGCAGATGCCGCTCATCCAGACCGCGCCATCCGCCAGCATGACGCCGTCGCTGTTGACGAAGAGCTGGTCATATTCCTGGTTCGCGACGGCCTCGCGTGTTTCCGGCGTGACGAGGGCGTCGAAATTTTCGATGAAATCGTTGGCGCTCTGAATGTCATAGCTTTCGTCATTGGCAGCGACCCGCAACGGGTATTCGGCAAGGCCGGCGATCGTTGCCGCATCGCCATTGCCCATGGCTTCCACCAGGTCAAGAGCGTTTCGGCGAGATCTCCGGCGTTGCCATGCAGCGCTTCGATCCGGTTGAAGACCTCTTCATCGGATTGAGCGGCGGCCGACAAGGGCATCAGCATCAGCGCGGCGGACAGAAGCGTGGCGGCTGTATTCAGGTAGGGCACGAAAACTCCGGGGAGTGAGAGGGTGCGTGGGCAGCCGCACGGTAGCGGAGGCGCTCTTGAAACGGAACTGGGATGGACGGATGCCGGGTGTCCATTTTTGGGGTTTGCCTTGGTTGTCTTCAATATGCCTGGCGGTTGGCAATCGGCGTCGTGGCGCCCTGCCTTGCAACAAGGTGGCGCTCTATTTCCTTCGCGAAGAGCCTTGACCGGGCTTAGGCTTTGCGGCATAAGCAGCGAACCGTACCGTACGGTACTGTGAATGGAGATGGATTTTTGCAGCTTGCCGCCCACCCGCATCAGCCGGATTATTCGCCGCGCCAGAACGCCGTTCTGGACAGCGCGTTGCGGCTGCTTGTCGATGGCGGCGAGAAAGCCTTGACGACGGCTGGCGTGGCGCGGGCCGCCAACTGCTCGAAGGAAAGCCTCTACAAATGGTTCGGCGATCGCGACGGTTTGCTTTCGGCGATGATCGGCTACCAGGCAAGCAAGGTCCGCACGTTCGAAGACAACGCCGAGGCATTGACGGCAGATACCTTGCGGGAGCATCTGGTTCTCTTCGCGCGCGACCTTCTGGAGGTGCTGGCGGGCGACGTGTCTTTGGCGCTGAACCGGCTGGCCATCGGGCAGGCGAGCCGGGAAGGCTCCAAGCTTGGATCGATGCTGCAGGAACGCGGCCGGCGGCAGGTCGGCAAGCGGGCGGGGGCGTTGCTGGAAGCCGGGCGCAATGCCGGGTTGCTTGCGTTCGACGATCGGGACGAGGCCTATGATACGCTCTACGGGCTGATCGTTTCAGACCTGCACCTGCGCATGCTGCTCGGCGAGGATAGCGGCCGCATGGCCAAGGATTTCGGACGCAGAGCGGAGCGGGCGGTTTCGGCCTTCCTTCGCCTCTATGGCCGTGAAAAGGGTTCGGTCGAGCCTTAAGGGCGGCCGGAAGACTTTAAGAGACAAGCAAAGGGAAGGAAAATACAATGCGCGTCTATTACGATCGTGATGCCGATCTCAACCTCATCAAGTCCAAGAACGTCGTTATCGTCGGCTATGGTAGCCAGGGCCGCGCCCATGCGCTGAACCTGAAGGATTCGGGCGCCAACAATGTCGTTATTGCGCTGAAGGCCGGTTCGGCCACCATCAAGAAGGCCGAAGCCGACGGTTTCAAGGTCATGACGGTTGCGGACGCCGCCAAGTGGGGCGACCTCATCATGATGGCGACCCCGGACGAACTGCAGGCCGACATCTACAAGGCTGAAATCGCGCCGAACATCCGTGACGGCGTCGCGATCGCTTTCGCCCACGGCCTCAACGTTCATTTCGGCCTGATCGAGCCGAAGGACACGCTGGATGTCGTCATGATCGCGCCGAAGGGCCCCGGCCACACGGTTCGCGGCGAATACCAGAAGGGCGGCGGCGTTCCCTGCCTCGTTGCCGTCGAGAAGAACGCCTCGGGCAACGCCCTTGATCTTGCCCTCTCCTACGCCTGCGGCGTCGGTGGCGGCCGTTCGGGCATCATCGAAACGAATTTCAAGGAAGAGTGCGAAACTGACCTCTTCGGCGAACAGGTCGTTCTTTGCGGCGGTCTGGTCGAACTTATCCGCGCCGGTTTCGAAACGCTGGTCGAAGGCGGCTATGCGCCGGAAATGGCCTATTTCGAGTGCCTGCACGAAGTGAAGCTGATCGTCGACCTGATCTATGAAGGCGGCATCGCCAACATGAACTACTCGATCTCCAACACGGCGGAATGGGGCGAATACGTCACCGGCCCGCGCATCATCACGGCTGAGACGAAGGCTGAGATGAAGCGCGTCCTGCACGACATCCAGACCGGCAAGTTCACCTCCGACTGGATGCAGGAATACCGTTCGGGTGCTGCCCGCTTCAAGGGTATCCGCCGCATGAACGACAACCACCAGATCGAGGAAGTCGGCGCCAAGCTGCGCGGCATGATGCCGTGGATCGGCAAGAACAAGCTGGTCGACAAGGCCAAGAACTAATCTTTGCTGCAAAGCAACATAATCTGTTGCGCCTGCTCTATACTGAACGCCGGAGAGAAATCTCCGGCGTTTCCATTTGCCGTCGACCGTTGATGCGCAATGTTTGGAACATTTCGGATTCTGCAGTATTCTGTCCGGCAGGAGGATACTGTGATGGAAACCTTCTTCTACCATTTCGCATTGTTCGACGCCTTGATCCTCGGCGCCATCGTCTTGCTGCTGGCGCTCAGCATGTCCGGGCACCACGAGGCCTGATTCGTCTTCCGGAACCGAGCCGGTTCCGATACCGCAGGCGCCTTGGCGCGATCAGGTCGCGCGCCCGTCCAGGCGAGCATCGCAGTTTGGCCGCACCCCCTCACGCATTGCAGATCGGCTGCCCAACCCCGTCGACTATTTCTGTCGGCCATCCGCCGCTCAAGCAGAGAAAAACTGCTTCCTCATCGAAATATAGGTCAGCATTATTGACTTAATAGGCCGGCTGTGTTGTGCTCCGGCAAAATCATAATCTGAGGAAACTCCATGCTCGATTGGGAAAAGATATTCGCGACGCGGTCCTCGCGGATGCGCGCTTCGGAAATCCGCGAACTTCTGAAACTGCTTGACCGGCCGGACATCATCTCCTTCGCCGGCGGTATTCCCGACCCGGCGCTGTTTCCGGACGAGGACTTCAAGGCTGCCTATGCCGACATCTTCGGCGGGCCGGCCGTCAGTGCTGCCTTGCAATATTCGGTAAGTGAAGGCTACCTGCCGTTGCGCCAGTGGCTTGCTGGCCGCATGGCCGCCATCGGCATTCCCTGCGAGGCGGAAAACATCCTGATCACCTCGGGCTCGCAGCAGGCGCTCGACTATCTCGGAAAGCTTTTCCTGTCGCCGAACGATACGGCTCTTGTGACCTGGCCGACCTATCTCGGCGCGCTGCAGGCTTTCAACGCCTATGAGCCGACCTACGACCAATTGTCACCTTCCGGCAATCGCACGCCGCAGGCCTACCGCGACGCGGCCACCGAGGCAGGCGGCCGGGTGAAATTCGCCTATATGTCGGCCGAGTTCGCCAACCCGACCGGCGAGACGCTCGACCTTGCCGCGCGCGAAAAGGCGCTGGCGCTTGCCGAAGAACTCGATATCGCTCTCATCGAGGACGCGGCCTACCAGTCGCTGCGTTACGACGGCGAGGCCGTTCCGCCGATTCTCTCGCTCGAGATCGCCCGCAAGGGATCGATCAACGACGCCCGGACGATCTATTGCGGCAGTTTCTCCAAGACGCTGGCTCCTGGCCTGCGCGTCGGCTGGGTCTGTGCTTCCAACACCGTCATCCGCAAGCTGGTGCTGATGAAGCAGGCGGCCGACCTGCATTCCTCGACCGTCAACCAGATGGCGATCTGCCACGTTGCCGAGCGTGGCTTCGACAAGCAGGTCGCCAAGCTCAAGGCCGTCTATAGCAAGCGGCGCGATGCCATGCTTGCGGCTCTCGCCAAATACATGCCGGCGGACGTGAGCTGGACGGTGCCGGAAGGGGGCATGTTTGTGTGGCTGACCTTGCCGGCCGGCATGGATGGTGCCGAACTGCTCGCCAAATCGCTGGTGACGGCCAAGGTCGCCTTCGTGCCTGGCAAGGCCTTCTTTGCCGATGGTTCCGGCGCCAACACCTGCCGCGTCAGCTTCTCCTGCGCCGACGAGGCGATGATCGAGGAGGGGATTTCCCGCCTCGGCGGGCTGATCGGCAAGGAGGCGCTGGCCGCCTAACTCTCATCTTCGAGGCAGGCGACGGCCGTCTCGAAAACCAAATCCGGGAGCACGTCGAATGCATAGGGCATGTGGACGCGCTCCCATTTCTGATGATAGTCGCGGCCCCATGGGCCGATATTGACCACCGGATAGGACAGAACTCCGTCCGGTGCCCTGTCGATGAAGGCCGAGCACGGCGTGTTGCTGGACAGAATCTGCGTCTGTTCGGTGGCGGGACGGTGTCCGAAGAAGCTCATGTCGGAGATGCCGGCGAAGAACTGCTTTGCCTTGATGCCTGTCCCATGCCGTGCCGCGCATTTTTCGGCGGCGGAAATCACGTTCCGCTCGAAAATGCGGCCTTCGGTTCCGGCGCCGTCCAGATGGACGCGCGGATAGTGCAGGGTGGAGAAGCCGATAATCACCAACGGTCCTTCGAGGCCGGCTTCCGTCAGCGTCGCCGCGACGATCTGGCGGGTTGTCGACAGCGGGTCTTCTCCGCCTGACAGGGATCGATCGAGCGCGTCGAGCCGATCGGCCGCAGCCTGCCTGCCGTGAGCGACGGCCAGTTCGTGCAGTTCGGCGTAGGTGAGCACCCGCCCCTCGTGCGGCCTGGCGTGGCCGGTGCCTTGCCGGTCAAAGAAGCTCTTTGCATTGCGTGCCTGCGTATCGAGTGCCGTTTGCATGGCGGCACCGACGAGTGCGCGGAATTCGCCGAGCACGTCTGCCGGCGTGCGCCGGTGGGTCAGCCAGTTGAACGAGAGCCAGACGTGGCCGGGCGTGGTGACTTCGTAGCCGTGGCGCACGTCCCTTGCCTCCAGGCAGACCGGTGCCGGGGAAAGCTCGCCGTGGGCCTCGTCGCAAAGGGCGCTGTTGAATTCCGTGGCGCGCATGATTTCGGCGCCGATCAGATGCGCGCTGACGCCGTCGAAAGCATAGCCGGCATGGGTCGGGCGGCCTGCGACGAAGGCAAAGGGCGAGAACTTGCCGACAGAGCCCAGATAGACGGCGCGACCTTCCTCGCCGTCGCCATCGTCACCGCTGGCGTCCAGATTGATGCCGCCGACGATGTCGAGATCGAATTTTTCCGCGAAGGCGGGCAGGGCGTCCCGGAACGCGCGCATCCCGCGCGACCGGTTTTCCTCGTCCGGTGTGGCGACAAACAACAGGTTGCCGGGCGGTTCATCTCGTTCAGCGAAACGCTCAAGTGCGGCGATGCCGGCGGCCAGCCCGCTTTTCATGTCGAGCAGGCCGCGACCGGCGAGGAAATCGCCGCTCGAGAGGTCGGTGAATGCCTTGTCTTCCGCCGGGTTGCGTGCCTTGTTCGATAATTCCGCGATCAGGGCATTGGTGAGCGCTTCAGGCTCGCAGGCAAGCGCGGCAAGCGCGCCGTAGTTGGCGATCGACACGGTGTCGAAATGTCCCGCCAGCACGACGCAGCGGCGGCCTTTGCCGCGCACCAGCGCCAGCACATTCTGCCGGGCCGGTTTGCCATGGCTGTCCAGGGCCAGCAGTTGCTCCGGATGCCTTCGGAAATAGGGGGTGCCGCCCAGCAGCGCCATCAGCCGTCCGGAAAAGGTGGCCTCGTCATCGCTCTCCGTCACGCTCGGCCAGCGGGTCATTTCAATGGACAATTCGCCGGCGCGCGACCGCGGATGGGAGGGGCGGCTGGATGGCATCGGATCAATCCTCCGGAAACTGCTGGGGCGGCCGCATTGATGAGGCTGCTGACGAGACTAGGCGGCCGACCGATAAAGCGAAATGGCAACTTTATGGAAATTTGTTTGAGATTTCTGCCAAAATGACAGGTAATTTGGCGAATTGATAGGAGGCGGGGCTCATGGACACGATCGACCGGCGTTTGCTGGCAATTCTCAGAACGGATGGCCGCGCTTCGATCTCGAAGCTGGCGGAACTGCTTAAAATTTCGCGCGGAACGGTACAGAACCGAATCGATCGGCTGACCGCCGAGGGCATCATCGCCGGATTCACGGTGCGGATCGCGGCGGCGGAGGATCCGAACGCGGTCCGTGCGGTTATGCTGATAGAGATCACCGGCCAGAAGACGGTATCGGCGATCAAGATGCTGCGCGGTATCCCGGAAATTCGCGCGCTGCATACGACCAACGGCGCCTGGGACCTGGTTGCCGAGATCCAGACGGAGAATCTGGCAGAGTTCGACCGCGTGCTGCGTCATATCCGGGCAATGGACGGCGTGTCGAAATCCGAGACGAGCCTGCTGCTTACGACGATTTGAAGTGCCCCGGTTGCATTGCATGGAGCAAATCAGTGCGCGAATGGCAGGTTCAGGACGCGAAAGCTCATTTCAGCGAATTTCTGAGGACGTGTTTGACGGAAGGACCGCAGGTCGTTTCACGACGAGGCGAGGCGAAAGCGGTCCTCGTTCCGCTTCAAGAATGGAACGATCTCAACAAACGGGCAAAGCCAAGCGTGAAGGATGTCTTGCTCGCCGACGAGCCACGTTTCGAGCTCGACATTCCTTCGCGTAGCGACTGGGCATGGCGGTCGCTCTCGATGGAAGAATAGGCATGTATCGTCTCGATACCGGTGTCGTTTCCGAGCTGAGGCGGCCCCGGCCGCGCGGCGCTGTTCTCGCTTGGATCGCCGCAACGGACGAGCGAATGCTTGCGATTTCGGCAATTACCATCGGTGAAATCCAGCAGGGAATTGAAGCCGCGCAAAAACAGGACATCGCGCGCGCCCGGATGATCGAGGTGTGGCTTGGCCAGCTGATGCAAAGCATGAGCGTTTTGCCGCTCGACGGGCAATGCATGATCCAATGGGCGAAGCTTATGCACCGGCGCCCGTCGCATCTCGTTGCAGAAGCCATGATCGCCGCAACCGCGACTGTTCATGGCTTGATCATCGTCACCCGCAATGGTCAGGGATTTCGGGCATTTCCCGGTGAAAGTGCTCAATCCCTTTGAAGCTGAACAATAGGCATTATACGTGCGGCCCCAGCAGCGATAAATCTGCGTCGCCCAGCCGATCCTTGGCGGTGCGCAGCTGGTGCCAGTAAGGGTAGAGCACGGGCGGGGCGCTGACCGCGTCGAGGCGCTGGCGTTCTTCGTCGCTGAGCACGAGGTCGGCGCTGGCGAGGTTGTCCCTGAACTGGGCTTCGGTGCGGCCGCCGATGATGACGGAGGTGACGGCCTTGCGGCCGATCAGCCAGGCGAGAGCGATCTGCGCGGCGGAGACGCTGCGATTTTCTGCAATGTCAACGAGAGCATCGACGATGGCCCAGAGGCGGTCCTCGTCGCGGATTGGCGGCTCGTCCCACCCGGCCAGTTGCCGCGACCCTGCCGCCGTCTTGTTGCGCCGGTGCTTGCCGGAAAGGAGGCCGCCTGCCAGCGGGCTCCAGACGAGCACGCCGAGCCCCTGGTCGATCGAGATCGGCAGCAGTTCATATTCGGCGTCGCGGGATTCGAGCGTGTAATGGATCTGCTGGCTGACGAAGCGCTGGCGGTGATCGGCGGCGCTGACGCCAAGCGCCTTCATGATGTGCCAGCCGGAGAAATTCGAGCAGCCGATATAGCGGACCTTGCCCTGGCGCACGAGCATGTCGAGCGCTTCCATGGTTTCCTCAAGCGGCGTCTGGCCGTCCCATTCGTGCAGCTGGTAGAGGTCGATGACGTCCGTCTTCAGGCGTTTCAGGCTTGCCTCGCAGGCGCGGATCAGATGGTGTCGCGAGGAGCCGGCGTCGTTCGGTCCGTCGCCCATCGGGAACCGGGCCTTGGTTGCGATCAGCACGCCGTTCTTGCGCTTACCGCCGGTGATTTCGCCGATAATGTCTTCCGACACCCCTTGCGAATAGACATCGGCCGTATCGATCAGGTTGACGCCGGCATCGAGGCAGAGATCGACGAGCCTGCGCGCGTCGTTGACGCCGAGATCGCCCACGGTCTTCGCCCAGCCTTTGCCGCCGAAGGTCATGGTGCCCACGGTCAGTGTCGAAACCTTGAGGCCGGAGCGGCCGAGAACACGATAGTCCATGATGATTTTCCAATCGACGGTCAGAATGCAGACGCGGCAAATCTAGGGCCGTTCGGTGAAAAGGAAAGGACCGTCGCGGCGAAAAGCCTTCGCCTTCTCTTGTCCTTGTTGCCTAGTTCCTGGCAAGGACGATGACGCGGTCTGTCTCGCTGTAGAGCAGTCTTTCCGACTTCGAGGGATTGACCGTGACGCCGCCGAGCCTGCGCAGATCCGGATCGTCGTCGCGCTGGCGACGATAGCCGAGGGCGACCTCACCGCGGCGCAGGGCCGCCAGTGAGATCGTGTAGAAGGTCACCGGTTCACCGATCGCCACGTAGTCGCTGACCGGGCGCATGTAGATTTCCGATCCGTCCTCGTCGAGCAGTTCATCGAAGATCGCCGCCATCGATGCGTTCTCGGAAGCCTGCGCCAGCATCATGCTGACCAGCTTGTTGCTGACGACGAAATCGTCGGCGCGGGTCACTTCCGCCAGCTCCCGATTGCGCACGTCGGTCATCTCGCTGACGACGCTGATGTGCCGACCCGCCTGTTCGGCGATCTTGCGCAACTGCAGCAGCGTCACCAGCGTGCGGGTATCGGCGGGCTGGGGCGCCATGTGGTCGCTGTAGCCGAGAACGAGCACATGGTCGTAACCGGGAATATCGAGCGCATCGAGCTCGGCGCGGTTGCTCGTATCGATGACGCGGTAGTCGACGGCCATGTTGTCGCTGGAGACCTTGAGCGCCTTGATGTCGTCCTCCAGTTCCGGCGTATCGGCTGCGATCGTCAGGAGCGACCCGGGGGCGACATAGCGGGAGAGTTCGAAGGTGATGATCGGCCCGCGCCGGTTCCAGCCGAGAAGCAGAGTCCGCTCCGGTCTCGGATCGCGTGCTACCGCGGGCAGGATGGCCTCCTTCTCGATACGGATTTTATTGCTTGCGGTTTTGATTGCGGCATCGTCCTCGGCGATGATGACGGCGCGCTCGCCCTGTTTGAAGACGCGGCCCGGCGGCGGATTGAGATGCAGCTTGCCCTCTTCGTCGCAAAGCCCGATCAACGTCGAGGTTTCGTAGGCCATGACGGCGGAGGCGAAACTCTTGCCGGTGATGTCGGGCTGTTCCAGCGTGTAGATCTCGCAGCCGTCGAAATCGAGCAGTTCGGAATAGACGGCGCTCAGGCCCGACTGGCGGCTGGAATGGACGACGATACGCGAAATCAGGTCGTCGGCCAGAATGAGCTGCAACTCGCTGCCGCCGACGATGCGGGCAACATCAGCGTTCCTGCTGTCGCGAATCTCCGCAGCGATCTGGTAGGGGGTTGACCGGCGGTGCGGGTCATTGACGAGCGCAAGAACGCTCTTGATTACCTGCGAATCCGGATCGTCGCCCTCTGGCGACAGCACGATGACGGAACGCGATGTCTGCGGATTGACGATGCTGAGGTCGTAGAGGTCGGTCGGGTCGCCGCTGCGGCAAATGATCCGGGTGTTCTTCAGGTCAATCACCTTCGCGGCGATCTCGTCCTCCATCTCCACCTTGTCCTTGTTGGCCATGATGACGATACGCGGCTTGCGGCGACTGGTGTTGGCGATGATGAGCTCGCAGATGACGTCGAAGATCGACGGCGACCAGTTGAGGATGATGGTGTGGTCGTTTTCCAGCACCTGGGAGCGCCCTTTGCGCAGCTCCTCGAGCTTGTTTTCCAGGCCGGAACTGAGCACGCCGATCAAGGCCGAGAAGACGAAGATGCCGGTGATCGTCACGAACAGCGAAACGCCGCGGAAACTCCAGCCGACGTCGCCGCCCATCGTTCCGGCATCCATCGTGCGCATCAGCGATTCCCAGGCACCTTCAACGAAGCTCACCGGCTGGCCGCCTTCCGGCGCAATCCGCGTGAGAGCGAGAAAGGCGCCCGCGACGACAATGACGATGAGTGAAATGACCGCCAGCCAGCCGATCAGCGCGATCGGTCCCGCGGCCATGCTCTTGTCGAACTCATAGCGCAGCCGCGCGCCCCATGGCGTACCCTGTTTCATCGATTCCCCCGGCCCCTGCGTCCACTCACGATTTGCAGATATTTCCAATGTCATCAACAGGTTTAGACGGTGACGACGGAAACCACCCAGATATGTCGCTTGAAGACGTCGCCCGAGGAACAAGACCAAGTGCTTCGTTCAACGCGGGTAATGAGGAGAGCTTGGCGATCGCTACGAGCGGGTGCCAAGGTACAGACGGCGCTGCGGTGCCTTGCGGAACCTTTACAGCCCGTCCGCCAGGACGCTCGCGGCCAGGACCGCGGACTTGTCAGTATGCACCTGAACACTGCCAGCGGATCACCTCGCAACCGTAGGAATGGTTGGAACATGCGGCAATCGCTGCCCGTTTGGCCTGCCCGCGTCCGGATGCCCAGTCTGCGCCCCAGCCGTCCGGTCCGCGTGCCACCGCGCCACAGGCGTTCTTGAACCAGATCGCTACGCGGCAATCGCCGGCATGCTGGTAGCAATGGGACTGCGCCACCTCCTCGGCTTCCCAGCGCGACGCATAGTCATGCGACCAGCCCGTTGCTCCGGTCGCGGGCGAGAGCGCAATTGCGCCGAAACTGTCGGCATTGGCTGCGGTGGCGCCGGCGCCGGTGAGAAAAGCGATCGTGACGAGCGCGGCGCTCAGTATCTGTGTGCAATGCGGCATTGCATTCCCCCTTGCTGCACGTTTGTACCGTGGATCAATCCTGCGTTTGAGCAACGGTTCATCAAACTTGATTATTCGCCGCGAACCGTCCGCCCCCAATTTTGGTCGGTTGTCTGACGATGAAGAGGTGGATCCGTCCTGGAGAAAGGCGTTCGACATTTGCCGGTGTTTGTCTAAAGTCGCGGCGATCGCATACGGAATCGTCTGATGTCCCTTCGCCTTGCCACGTTCAATATCGAGAACCTGATGAGCCGGTTCGATTTCTCCGGTTTTCGCAACAACCTCAAGCAGGACCGTGTCCTGCGGCTTTTCGACGTAAGGAGCGAGGCGGAATATCAGCGGCTCGAGGAAGCCCGCACCATCGCCCACACGGACGATACGCGGCAGATGTCGGCGTTGGCGATCGCCGATTGCGACGCCGATATTCTCTGCCTGCAGGAAACCGACAACATGGCGGCGCTGCAGGCCTTCGAATACGGCTATCTGTTCAAGATGATCGGCAGCGGCTACCGGCAGAAATATCTGGTCGAGGGCAATGACGGCCGCGGCATCGACGTCGCCGTGATGGTGCGCGAAGAAACCCGCGACGGCCAGAAGATCGAATGTGTCGACGTCAAATCCCACGCCGCCATCACCTATGCCGATTTCGGTCTTTTCAACGATGCGCTCGCGGCGACCAATGTGCCCGGTGACCGCATCTTCAAACGGGACTGTCTCAAACTGGATTTCCGCATCGGCGGTCGGCCGCTGACGTTGTTCGTCGTGCATTTCAAGTCGATGGGACCGGCGCGCGAGGGGCTCGACGGGCGCGCCGCGACGATGCCACTGCGAATCGCGGAGGCTCATGCGGTGCGCCGCATCATAGAGGACCGCTTCGGTTCCGGTAACACCGCGGACAAGATGTTCGCGATCTGCGGCGACATGAACGATTACCAGGAGCGGATCGAGGTACTCGGCGACCGGCGCAACGGCTACAGTTTCGTGCCACGGCAGGAAACGCAGAGCGCACTCGACATTTTCAGCCATGACGGCTTTGTCGAAAATACCATGCGGCGGCGGCCCGAACTTGATCGATGGACGCTGTTTCACAGCCGTGGACCGGAGGAGCGGCACCTCTGCCAGCTCGACTATATCTGGCTTTCGCCCGCCCTTGCCAAACGCAACCCGGCAAGCGTGCCGGAAATCATCCGCGCCGGTCAGCCTTACCGGACGATCTTCCCGATGGGTCAGGAGGTCGAGCGCTATCCGCGAACCGGATGGGACCGGCCGAAAGCCTCCGACCATTGCCCCGTTGTCATTTCCATCAACGTCTGATCCCCATGGCGCAACTGACGAGCAACATGTCCGATTGGCCCGATGAACGGCGGATATTTCCCGTGAGCCGTGTCGATTTGCGCGTCGTGGACCGACCGCATCCCTACCATCTCGCCGAGCGCCACAGGATCGCCGAAAACTGGGCGCGGGAGGTTTCTGCCAATCCGGCACTTTACGATGGCCGCATGATGCTGTCGCGCGCGGTGCAGATCAGCGACGGCGTGATTTCCGGAGAAACCCATATCGTGCCGTTCTCGGCATTCCTGTTGTGGCGAAAGACGCGACCGGTGACGTCGGCAATCCACCTGTTCGCCCTGCCGGTCGTCGTCTCGTCCGACGGCGCGGTGATCGCAATCCGGATGGGAAAGCACACCGCCAATCCGGGACGCGTCTATTGCGCGGCCGGGTCGCTGGAGCCAGCCGATATCCGCGATGGCCTCTGCGACATGGACGGCAACATGGCGCGTGAAGTGCTGGAAGAGACCGGGCTCGTCCTGTCCGATGCCGACCGCGTGTCGGGGTTCCATGCGCTGCATGACCGGGGCATCATCACGGTTTTCCGCTGCTTTGGGTTTTCCGCGATTGCCACGGAACTGATCGGCCGCATTACCGGTCATATCGCGCAGGACAAGGAGCCGGAAATCGACGAAGCCCTGGCCATTCGCAGCGCCGACCCGGGCCTGCATCTCTACCAGCCTTTCATGGTGCCGATCCTGGAATGGGTCTTCACAAACATGCGCTGCCGCTTTTTTACGCTTGCCGCAGGTTCTCTGCCGTGCAAGGTCTGACACCAAAAGACATACAGGGAGATTACAGTGGCGCGACGTTTTGCCATTTACGACGTCTTCACCGCCAACAGGCTGGAAGGAAACCCGCTGGCCGTCGTCTTCGATGGCGATGAGCTAAGCGATGCGGCGATGCAGGCGATCGCCTGTGAGTTCAACCTGTCGGAGACGGTGTTCGTCAAGCCTGCCGAAAACCCTGCCCATGCCGCCCGGCTGCGGATTTTCACGCCTGGCTACGAGCTGCCTTTCGCCGGCCATCCCACGGTCGGTGCGGCGGTCGCCTTGGCCGAGGCGGCGCGTGATGGCGATGGCGAGGACTACGATCTTGTGCAGGTGCTCGAGGAAAATGTCGGTCCGGTCCGCTGCGCCGTCCGGCTCCGGGCCCAGTCAGCAACCTTTGCGGAATTCGACATGCCGCGCAAATCGGTACAGATCAGCGCCAAGCTCGACCGGCAGGAGATTGCCAATACCTTGAGCCTGAAGGCGACGCAGATCGGTTTCGAGAACCACGTGCCGACCTTCTGGAGTGCCGGTGTCCCGTTCGTGATGATCCCCGTGCACGACATGGCGGCGGCAGCCGCCGTCGAATTCGACGCGGCACTGTGGGAGAAGATCACGCCGATCGCCGATGGACGGCTCGCCAGCGCCTACGTCTACTGCCGCGGCGGGATCAATCATGTCGCCCGCTTCCATGCCCGCATGTTCGCACCGGCCATGGGCATCGTCGAAGACCCGGCGACGGGCGCGGCGGTCGCCGCTCTTTCCGGGGCCATCCACTATTTCGACCAGTTGATCGACGGGCATCATCCGTTCCTGATCGAGCAGGGCGTCGAGATGGGCCGGCCGTCGCTGTTGCATCTTCATCTCGACGTTTCCGGTGGTGAAATCGCGACCGCGCGGATCGGCGGTCAGGCGGTGAAGACCGCGGCCGGCGAACTTTATCTTTGAAAAACAGGCCCTAAACGGCAATACAGATTTTTTTGAGAAATCCGAAAAGAAAATCGTTGTGGGGGTAGACAAGCCCGGCGAAGGCCATTATACGCCCCATCAGACCGCAGCAACGCGGTTCTGGATGGGTGATTAGCTCAGTTGGTAGAGCAGCTGACTCTTAATCAGCGGGTCCACGGTTCGAGCCCGTGATCACCCACCAATTTCATATACTTAGCGCCTTTCTACCAACGCGCATTTTACAGCAGACTCGCCATTTTACAGTTTATGCCTTTTTCGTTCCACGGCCGATGGCGTCGATGACCTCCTGGCCGGCGAGGTAGTGCTTGCGGATGATTGATTCGGCTTCCTCTGCCGAATGGCCGGAAATCTCCGCTATGAGCTTGATCTTCTCATCATGTGACCGATTGAGGTTCGCATAGGCATAGGTAATGGCCGTGCCGCGCAAATCGTGGAAGGTGACGCCGGTTATCTTGAGGCGCGCCATTTCCTTGCGCCATGAAGCGCGGAAGCCGCTGGACGTCCAGTTCTGGCCGTAGGAGTTCACCAGCACGCGCTGGCGCTCCTCGCGTTTTGCTTTCCCTAGGATCGGCAGAATGTCAGGCGCCGCCACAACTCTTACCCGCGCTCCCGTCTTGCCCTGCTTGATCGACGTACGCTCGCCGTCGAAGGCGAGCGTGGGCATTGTCAGCACGTCGGCCTGCCGCTGCATCGTCCACAGCGCGATGAGGGCAACGTCGCGAAGATGTGGCGTTGCGTCGGCCAACAGTTTCGTCAGTTGTTCGTTCGACCAGATGATGTCGCGGCGCGTGGCGTCATGCAGCCTCTCGACGCTTTCCAGGGGGTTGCGCAGGATCAGTTCATTGCCCTTTGCCCAGGCGAAAAGGCGCGAGAGCAGGGCGATGTGCATATCCGCCGAGCGTGGCGCTTCCCTCATGGTATCGCGCCAATCGATGAAAAGCCGGCGGCTGCCGCGGGCCTCGATCGCTGGGACGGGAAAGGTCTCGAACTTCAGGCGGATGGTGGCGAACTGGCGTTCATAGTCGCGCCGCGTCGACGGCGCCAGCTTCTGATAGCCGGCCGTCTTGCGGAAATCATCGATCAGCGAGCCGATCGTTCCATCAACGACGGTCTTCTGCCGGTCGCGCGTGAGGCGCATGAACTCCTGAGTAAATGCCTTCGTGCCTGGCTTCGCGTGGATGCGCGGGGCACCCTTGCCGCGCCAGGCGTAGTAATAGGTTTCCGCCCCGCCGCCTGCCAGTTTGACATTGACCTTATGAACGCCCACTAACTTTCCCTCCATCAAGCCACCCTTTCAATGCCTTTTCTGCCGTGTCGCCATCTTCAAGCCTCGCAGCGAAGCTGCGCGGCGAGAACTCGATCTCGCCTGACGGGTGCATGATGACGCGAACGTTATGGATCGCTGCTGCGGCTGCAGCATCGGATATTTCGGATTTGGTGTAAGTGCGGGCGCGGCTCATCGTCAGTCGTCCACATTGTTTCCACAGCCCTGCACCTCCGGAAAGCCGTTGTGCTCGACGCCATCGAGGAGGCGGCCGGCTGTGCAGCCGGGCGAGACGACTGAACAGCCGGTGATCGGGTTCCACGTTGCGTCCGTCCATTCGATCTTGGTTCCGTCAGCCATCAGCGTTTCCAATCGGTGAGCGGGGTTGCATAGGGCAAAGTGAGGGGATGGAGCGGGTCGCCGGATCGGGTCAGACCGAAGATTTTTACCGGCTTTGCGGCGGCGAAGATCCTGTCGGCGACGAGATCGAGGCGGGGCCACAGGCGCGGCGGAAGCTTGGCGCGGCTACCCCAGCAGGGCACGAGGATGTCGGCCTCGGCGATGATCTCGGCCAGATAGCGGTCGTTATCCGGGCCGACCGGATCGGCGGCGTTCGCCAGCTCGCGCACGTCGGTGGCGCAGAAGGCGTAGACGTTGCCGACGATGAAGCGGGCGCCGCCGTTGCGGTTGGTGAAGCCGGTCCACTTCGTCACCGTGTGGTCGTTGTCATCGGCCGTTGCCGTCGCGCCGTTGATGCCGAAATAGGCGAAGACGAAACCCCGATCGGCGACGCCGCGGTCGAGCCGCATGCGATAGAGCCCGCAGTCCGAGAAAACAGCCGCGCCTGCGCTGAACAGATCGGTCATCACATGAACCTCACGCCGGTCACCGGGAAGGCGCGACGCTGGTCGGGGTTGGCGATCAGATAGAATTCTACGCCGCCGAAGCCGTCTCCGTCAGCGGGGCGCAACCAGAACTGGGAGATGACGGCGCCGCCGGCTGCGTCGATGATCTCACGGGCGTCGTCGGCCAGGCCGATTTCGTCGAAAGCCTTGACGATCGCGTCCTCGGCGTCTCCGGCCAGCGTGAAGGGGTTCAAATGGCCGCGCACGAAGGCGGCGAAGGGTTCGCCCTCATCTGTGCAGAGGGCCTGCCAGACAAGCGCGGTGGCGGCGGATTCCAGCATTTCAGCGTGCATTGGGCTTCTCCTCGCGAATGAGTTTGATTTTCTTGACGAAGCCGCCGGGATGGGCGGCGCGGGCCTTTTTCTCGGCGATCAGCGGGTGACCGGCGAGATAATCGAGCGACTTGCCATCGTGGAAATGGACGCGGAACCAGAAGGTCTTGGCGGTGGGTTCGGTCACAGCCCGGCCTCCAGCGCGGCGACATGCATGCTGATGCGGGCGACCGAATAGGGGCGGATTGTCCAGCTGCCGTCCTTGCACGGGATAGGGCGGAAGAGGATGGTTTTCTTCGGCGTCACCTTGAACTCGGCGTCGGTGCGCCCCAACCAGGCCTTCTTGTTGGAAGCGGCGAAGCTCTCGAAAGACGCGAGCGGGATGCCGAGGATGGCTGATATCTCCGGGCCGGATCGACCTTCGACGACCATGCGGCGAATTGCTTCCTGCTGGTCGGCGGTCAACCGCTCGGACGGGGGCGCGATTGGGCGTGACGGTGCTTTTGCGGACATGGAGATGATCCTCAATCGGGTTGGTCAGTGATGTTCAGACTGTGGTGGGCGGCCGGCTCTCGCTGGGCGGGCCGCCCTTTGTTCGCCGCGCTCGATTACGAGGCGGACATTTCCGGGCTGCCTTCGAACTTCGGCAGGCTGGTTTCTGCGGCGGCGGCTTCGAGATCCGTGCGGACCTGTTCTGTGATGTAGCGATCCGGACGGTAGAGCTGGAAGGTCCATTTCAGTTCGCCGCCGGAGAGGCGATAGCGCAGGCGTACCGGGATGCGCTTGGCCTCGCCCATGAAGAACGGCGCGATCTGCAGGATGAAGACGCCCGGCACGACAAGCGGTTCGCCATGGGCGTTCTTGTGATCCTCCTCGAAGGTGATCTGCGCTTCGCCCGTCTGCAGCTTGATGACCTGCTTGACGCGGGTCTCGGCATTGATCTGCAGGCCGCGCGACAGCATGACGATGTCATTGGGGAAGGCGACCTTGGCGGAGAACATCTTCTCGAAGTCCTCTGCCTCGTTGAAATCCGGCGTCGAGAGATCGGCGATATGGTCTTCGATGAACTCGGCGAACTGCGCCTGCGCCATCTGTTTGCCGTCGACGGCGAGCCAGGCGTTCCATTCTTCCGAGAGGGGGAATTGGTAGTGGATGCGGTGCTTGCCGTTATCCGGGTCGGTGCCCGAATGATAGTCGATCACCGCCGTGAGCGACGGCTTGCGCCAGTCGGTCTTGGCGAAGATGACGCTGTTTTCCTGCTTGTGGCGATCGACGAGGTCGATGAAGGATTCGAGCGTCTCCGCGATCGCCGTTCCGGTCTTGCGCTCCGGCTTGGTGCGCCAGGGGGCAAGCTCGTGATAGAGGCCGGTGACCTTGCCGGTTTCCGGATGCACGAGCACCGGAATGGACGACGGCAGGCCGTTGATCTTCTGCGGCAGGGAAACGGACACCAGATGGCTGCCGGTCTGCCTTACGAGGGCGGCGACGGCATCGACCGCGCCTTTATCGATAGTTTCCACGGGTTTTCCTTTCGTGGGGTTCGGGGTTAAAGCTGGGTGTGCTTACTGGGTCTGGCGCTCACCCTCGGTCGAGGAGACCGGGCGGGGGCCGAACATGTCGTGCTGGCGGGGGTGCTCGGTCGAAAGCGCGCCGTCCTCGACGACCCAGAAGACGGAATTCTTGCGCGGGCGCTTGGGCGTTTTCGATTCGAAGGCGGTGGCGATCGTGACCATGCCATCCTTGACGGCGAATTCGAGGGTCAGGGTCGTCTTGCCCTTGTGGGTGGCGGCCGGGTTCTGGTCCGACAGGGCGGTGAGCTTTTCGAGCGTGTCGGCCACCTCGGCGGATAGCGCCGGGTTGAGCTGGCCGTTCTCGAGCATGCCGATGATCTGGCTGAAATCGCGGATTTTCTTCATGGGGGGAGGGCTCCGGTTTTAAGACAGCCACTGCAGCGCGCAGAAGCCGGTGATGATGACGGTGATCGCGGTGACGACGCCGCAGGTGTAGCCGCGCATAAAATCGAGGCGTCGCTCCTGCCGGTCGAGATCGGCCAACTGCTCGGCGTCGTCTCTGGCGGGCAGGACAAAATAGGGGCCATTGAGGACGGGCCTGCTCACATCAGCCTCCCCAGAAAGAAGCCGCCAATGACGCAGAGGGTGACGACCATGGCGGCGCAAATCAGGACAATGCCCCACGAGGTCAAGACGCGATCGTTGGCATCTTCCCGGGCGATCTCCGCCTTGACGGCCTCCATGAAAGGGGAGCGCTTCGCCCGTTCGGAGCGGGTGAGCGTATAGTGCTGGCCGTTGATCGGCTCGGGCGGGCGCTGGTTCATGGCGGTCAGGCCGCGCGGCGGGAGGGGATGCGGGCGCGGGTGACCGTCTCGGCTTTTGCCATGGCCAGCTCGCGGGCAGCATCGCCGTGGGCGTCGATCTGCGCCTGGCTGAAACCGTCAAGCTTGATATCGGCCGCGGTGCAGCCTTCGCCGTGACGGATCATCGATGAAGCCATCGCCTCGACGAGCTGGGTGCGCGTGGCATTCTGGAATTTGTTGGTGAGCATTGTGTGTCTCCGGGTTGGTTGGTTGCCGGCGACAATATGGCTTAAATAGCCAAAACACGTCAAGCCACAAAATGGCGATAACAGCCATTTAAAATGGCTTACTGCTCTGCAAGCATGCTCCTGCAACTTTTCGGGGAGGGATGGCAATGGCTTTTCGATTTCGCAAGTCGCTGAAAATCGCGCCGGGGGTAAAAGTCAATCTCAACAAGAAATCCGCAAGCGTTCGCGTCGGCCCGAAGGGTGCCGGTCTCACGGCTGGTACCAAGGGCTCACATGTTTCGGCCGGGATTCCGGGGACCGGGCTGTCCTATTCAAAGAAACTGTCAAGTCGGGCAGGCAAGCAGACTGGCGATGGATCGGCGGGAGGGTCGATTGTTGCCGGTGCGATCGGGGTCGCTGTTTTCATAGGCTTTGTGGTCGGCTTGGCCGTGCTACTCACCTGAGCGGTGGCTAATCGCACCAGCTGCGCCTTGCGCCGTCCCATCGACGCGCCAGCCCTTCTGAAACGAGAATGTCGCCGATCGACTGGCTGCCGCGCATGACGAGGCGCAACTTGCGGCCATAGGCATCCTCGTCCCGATCGGCAGGGGCGAGTTCGAACCGGCCGTCATTGAGCAGGCTTTGCAGGCGCACTGTCGCGCGCTCGGCGAGTGCCAGCTCCCTTTGACAGTGTGGTTTCGACAATTCCGGCGCGTCGATATCGGCGATGCGGATCTTCGTTCCGTCCAGCCACAGCGTGTCGCCGTCTACAATGCAGTTGACGCGCTTACCGTCGTCGCAGAGTGGCAGCTGCGCCGCCGGCAATGACGATGAAGACGCAAGGGCGGCAACGGTGATCGCGGCGAAACGTCGGCTGATCATGGGACTCAGAAGAGTTCGTTCGGCGGCAGGACGCGGTGCATCGACTTGACGTATTTCTTCTTGAAGATCAGCCGTCCCGGCGGATTATATTGCGAGACATAGATCTCGTCGGCCGTTTCGGTGTCGAATCGCTTCACCCATGTATCGATGCCGCTGCCGTCGTGCGTCTGGACCTGGATGATGACATGGTCGCCCGCCCGTACGGCCTGATGCGGATGAACATAGAGATATTCATTCGGCAGATAGCGGGGCACCATGGAATCATTCTTGGTCATCATCACATAGGCGTCGCGGACATGTTGCAAGGCCGGTGGCGCCGGGACCTCGTCGATGACATCGGTCATAACCTGGTGTTCACCGGCCAGTGAGCCCGCAGCGAAACCATAAAGCGGGATGAGACCGGTGGCGACATAAGGCGAGCCCGGTGCGGCTGCCCTCCGCGTTCCCGTCGATACCGTCGAGCGCAGCTCGCGGGGCGGCTCAAGCGTCGTTCCCGGTTGCGCGAGAATTTCATCGGCGGTGACGCCGAGCGCGGCAGAAAGCGCTTGAAGCCGCTGGGCGTTCAGTTTGGTGATGCCCTTTTCCAGCTTGTTGATGGTTGATGCATCCGTGTTGATGAGATCGCCAAGCGCCTGCATCGTCAATCCGCGGCTTTCGCGAATTCTGGACAGGCTATTCGGGTTGTTTTTCATCGTCTTTCTCATCGTGCGGGCAATCTGGCGATATTCGCCATAAAATACCATGGTTAAATAAGCCACGCCATGGCTTGACGGTTTATGGCCAAATGAGCCATAAATGCAGCCATGGATCTCAAATCGTGGCGAACGGAACGCAAATTGTCTCAGAGCGCGTGCGCTGGCCTGTTGTCGCTGGCAGGCGGGGCGCGCTCATTCCAGCGGATCGAAACCGGCGAGAACGGCTGCGACGCCGACCTGACGGCGCGCGTGCTCGACATGACCGATGGGGCGGTAACGCTGCAGGCCATGCACGAAACGCGGCTTCGCTGGCTGAAGGCGAACCGGCCGGAGAAGTTTGACGCTCCGGTTCACCGTTACCCGGAGGCCGCCGAATGACGCTGCCTCTTTCCATCCCTGCCGGCTCCTCCTCCCAGCGGCGGGCCAGCCATGCCGGGGCACTCCCTGGCTCAGGCATGGCGATCCGGCATCCCGATGCGCTGCGTTCGACGCGGATGTATCGGGATGCCGCTTTTTCTTTTGTCGTTCCATTGGGTCAAGGCCCTCCGTGATCTGAGGTCGTCCTATCCGTAGCGGCCCGGCCGCGCGGTTTCAGTGAATCCTTATCCCTTTTTCTTTCCTTGCAATTCGCGGGGTGTTTTCGTGCGCCTTATTTCCGAACAATCCATTCTTGCCCTGAAGGGCGTGACGGATGCCTGCTACCGGCTCGGCGGCGGGGTGACGTCCTTTGCGCTTCTCACCCGCGTCGGAGTCTCGACACTGGTCAAATATGCGACGCTCGGGGAGCGACGCAACGATGGCAGCCACGAACACGGCCAGACCATCATTCCGATCGACATCGCCATCGAGGCGGACATGCGCGCCGGCTCGCCGATCATCATCGGCCAGGCGGCGGCCGAGCTTGGCTATGAGCTGACGCCGAAAAGCGAGGCGCTGAAGGCGCGGACGATCACGGCTCATGACGCGCATTCGGTGCTCGCCGAGGCCATGGATGTTTCGCGGGCGATCCTCGAAGCCGGCGCCGATGGCCAATACGACGCGCTGGAAAAGCGGACGATCTGCGCGGAGGCGCGCGAGGCGATCCGGGCGCTGCAGAATGTCATCAACGGTTTCGAGGCTGGGCGCGTCGCTATCGTCGGGGAGGGCGCGTGATGCGGGGAAGCCTTGCGATTACTACCCCTCTCAAACCGATCGAGCGGCGTTTCCTGCGCCAGCTTGGCGAACGCGACGGCGAATTTCTTCTCGCGCGCGGCCTTGCCGAAAAGCTGGCGGGCGCGGCGCTTGTGCAGGCGGCCTATGCCAAGCGCCATCCCGTCTTTCCGCATCACTTCGCGATCAATCCGGCAGGGGAATATTACCTCGACCGCCTGGCGAGGGCGCACTGATGGTTGATATTCTTACCCTGCTTTCTCCCGAGCAGAAGGCCGTGCTGCAGGCGGCCGTCGTCGACGGCGAATTCCGCACTGACGCCACCGGCGGCAAGATTCGCATCAAGAAACTGCATGAACACGGGCTGGTGCGGCGGCATGAGACTGATCCCGGCCTGTGCTTTCCGACCGATGCCGGCCGCGCGGCGGCTGCGGCGCTGGGGTTGATCGAGGGGCCGCGGGCGGTCTCGACGGCCGCGCAGCCGCCGGTTCCCGCCGTTTCGGTGGTGCGCGGTGCGGGCATGCCGGAGATCGTCTCAATGCTGGAGACGGCGGCGCGGCTGTTCGACGAGGGCGACATCCAGCGAGCGCGGGTGATCGCGGACGGGGCCTATGACCTTTCCCAGGCCGAGGCTCGGTTTGCGGCGAAATATGCGGCGACGCGCGCGCTCGTGCCGAAATTCCGGCAGCTGCAGGGCGACGCGCTCCTGATGGAAACCCGCTGCAAGATCAGCCTCGCCAAGGCCTATGACGCGGCGCAACAGGCGGGCGAAGCGGCCAAGATGGGGCGGCCGAAAAAGGTCGCAGGTGACGACCTTTTCAAGCTCGCCGAAGCGGGCCTCACCAAACAGGAAATCCACGACGCGCGAAAACTGGCGGCGGCGGAAGAGAAGACGCCGGGCATCGCCGAGCGCGCAATTGCAGCGCGTGTTGCGGCTGGCCTTGCACCCACCCGTGCAAACCTGAAGCATGCGATCGGCGCGAAGACGGCGACGAAGGAAGAGCGCGGCAACAATCTCTACGAGACGGCGCCGGAAGGGACATGGGCGATCCTTGCGCTCGAACAGTTTTCGGCGACCGTGAGCGAGCCTTTTTGCGGGCGCGGCGCGATTGCGCGCGTTTTGGAGGCGGTGGGCTACGATGTGGTGCTGTCCGACCTCGTCGATTACAGCACGGCAACGAAGGACGGCGAGTGCCAAGCGGTGATCGATTTTCGCGAGACGCGGCCGGAACCGGAGGGCCGTCTTACGACATCGTTTCGAACCCGCCCTATGGCGACGAGATGAACTCCTGCATTGCGCATGCGCTGCGCGTCATTCGGCCACGCAAGATGGCGCTGCTGCTCAACCTCAATGTGCTGGCCGGCTTCGAGGACCCTGACCGGACCTTCTACATGGAGGAATGCCCGCCGGCGCGGATTTACGTGATGAAGCGCCGGCTGCCGATGATGCACCGCGACGGTTGGGAGGGGAACAAGGCTTCCTCCCAGATGAACACGATGTGGTGCGTCTGGGAGTGGCAGGAAGACGGCACCTATGGCAGCCAGACGGTGGTTCACCGGATGGATTGGGCCGCCGATGAATTCGCTCGTTTTCGCGCCGCGCACGAGGCGGAAAGCGAGGCGGCGTGATCGGCCACGTCAAGTTCTATGTTGGCCTGCACCAGCCGGCCGATGCCAAGCATGTCGATCTGGCGTGCATCAGCATCAAGCGCCTGTGGCGGCGGAAAAAGCCAGTGAATTGCGGCGACGTCTTGGTGGATAGCGGTGCTTTTACCGAACTGTTCCTCCATGGAAAATATCGTCACGGTGTCGAAGAATATGCCGCCGAACTTCATCGGTTACACACGTCCGGCGTGGTCAAAATCGCTGCGGCGGTCGCACAAGATTACATGTGCGAACCTTTCATTCTGTCGAAGACCGGTCTTACGATCGCCGACCACCAGCGTCTGACGATTGAACGCTACGACGCGCTTGTCGCGGAATTGAAGCGCTTGTTTGGCGGGCCGATTCCTTTCCACGTCATGCCCGTTCTTCAGGGGTTTGCGCCGCAGGATTACGCCAATCACGTTCGGATGTATGGCGATCGGCTCAAGGCCGGCATGTGGGTCGGCGTCGGTTCGGTCTGTAAGCGTGAGGGCGACCCGCGTGCGATCATCGCTGTTTTACAGGCGATTTCGGCGGTACGCCCCGATCTTCTGCTTCACGGCTTTGGCGTTAAGAAAACATCTCTGCTTCATCCCGGCGTTCGGGAGTTGCTGGCCACAGCCGACAGTATGGCGTGGAGTTACGCAGCTCGCAAGCAAGGCCGAGATGGAAACGACCCTCAGGAAGCCGTGAGATTCGCTGCCACGGTGAATGCAGCAACGAACCTTTCGCGTCAGCCATGGCAGATGGAGATGTTCGCATGAGCCCCTCTGGTCACGGCAAAGCTCTCCCCTTCAGGGATGACATAGAACGCGAAAAACAGCGCGAGGCTGAGAAGGCGCGACTCACCCAGTTTCGCGGCATCGCGGCGCAGCTCGTCGGCGACAAGTGGACGCTGGAAGCCTCGGACGGCCGCACGCGGATCGTCACGCGCCGTTCGACCGGCGAACGGGAACTGCTTTGCACTGTGCATGCCGACGTGTTGCCGCATGAATACGAGCTGATCACCGGCGCCTTCGATCTCCTCGTGTTGTTCCTCGCTCTGCAGGACCGCGCGGCGGCGAAGGTCCGCGACCTGGTGGCTGCGCTCGACGACAGGGGCAAGGCCGAGCGGCGTAAGGATTTCGCGGCGCAGGCGGCTATGCTCTGCCAGAGCGGCAGCTTCCAGCGGTTCCTGGGCACCAAGGGCGGGCCGGTGGCGGACAAGCAGGCCGCCGATACCCGGCTGAAGGGGTTGCTCTCGATCACCTCGAAAAAGCAGCTGAACGACGACGAGGCGGCGCGCAAGCGGTTCCTGTCGCTGCGGGGCGATTATGATTTCTGGATGAAAGGCGGCGGACAATGAGCCTCGGTCGCCTCTTCGACGAAGTCACGATCCCCTACGGCGACAGCCAGACGAGGGCGATGAAGATCACCTGCGGATGCGGCGCTGTCGCCTATTTCCCGCACGAGCGCGGCCAGAGCCGCAAACCGCCCATCGCGGCGGCCCAGCATTTCCAGAACAAAGGTTGGCAGGTTGGCAGCGTCCCGAAAAAGGATGTCTGCCCACAGTGCCTTCGCAAACCGAAACGGAAGGAAGGCACGACCATGGCGACGCTTAAGCCCGTGGCAGCGGAACCGCCGCGCGAAATGACGCGAGAGGACCGCCGTATCATCAACGACAAACTAGATTCGGTCTATTCGAAAGACGCCTACAAGGCCCCCTGGACCGATAGCGCCGTTGCCAAGGATCTCGGCGTGCCGCGCGACTGGGTGGCGCAGGTGCGCGACCAGTTCTTCGGCCCGGCCGGCTCGAACCCGCTGTTTGACGACTATCTGGCGCAGCGCGACAGCCTGCAGCTGGAATTCGCGACGATCACTGCCGAACAGAAAAGCCTTGCGGATCGCTTCGTTTCCTTTTGCGGCAAGATCGACGAGCTGGAACGGATCGGCAAGCGGATCGAACGGGAGATCGGGCGATGAATGCGCTGCGACCAGAGATCGCGCGCATTGCGGATGCGGCGAACGACGCCGAGCGGGCCGCGGCGCTGCTGGAGTGCTCGCTCTCGACGCTGATGACCTGCGAATCGACCATCCGCAACCGGTTGATGCATGCGGGTTTTGCCGAAGGACTGACCTATCTCGACGCGGAACTCTTGCAACTGCGCAGTACGCGCAGGGCGAGCGATGCCGGCTTACAGAGCATGGCAGTCATCGTCGCGCGCGGGCGGATGTACCGCATCGTGCTCGGCCTTCCTGCGGACGGGCAGGAGGAGTAGCCGATGCGCGTTCTCATCGGTTGCGAAACCTCCGGCCGCGTGCGTCGCGCCTTCTCGGATCTGGGGCATGACGCCTGGTCGTGTGACCTGTTGCCTGCCGACGATGGCAGTAACCGGCATATCGTCTGTGACGTGCGCGAGCTGCTCGGTGAGGGCTGGGATCTGCTCGCTGTCATGCATCCTCCCTGCACCCGCCTTTGCAATTCCGGCGTTCGGTGGCTGACGAAGCCGCCGGCGGGAAAAACCCGCGCACAGATGTGGGCTGATCTCGACGAGGGCGCCGCGCTGTTTTCCGATTGCTGGAATGCGCCGATCGAGCGTGTTGCGGTGGAAAATCCCGTCATGCACCGGCATGCCAAAGAGCGAATTCGGAACTACCAGAAGCCGGCGCAGACCGTGCAGCCGTGGTGGTTCGGCGACGAGGCATTCAAGGCGACGTCGTTGTATCTGCGCGGATTGCCGTTACTCGTCGCCACGGACCGTCTGACGCCTCCCGCTATCGGCACGGATGAGCACAAGCGCTGGTCGGCCGTTCATCGGGCGCCGCCTTCAGCCGACCGATGGAAAATCCGCTCGGAGACCTATCCGGGGATTGCTGCGGCCATGGCGGCGCAATGGGGCGGGCATGCAATGGAGGTGGCGGCGTGAGCAACGCAAGATTCTCCATTATTCCCGCATGGATCGTCACCGACACCCGCCTAAAGGGCGGCGACCTGAGGGTGCTTTGCCTGCTCGGCAGCTTTACCAACAAGGAAGGTTGGTGCCGGCGCAGCCAGGTGAAAATGGCCGAGGAACTGGGCTGCGGTCGCTCGACCGTGCAGGCCTCGCTCAACCGACTCTATCAGGTCGGCGTCGTGGAGAAACGCGAGGTCGACAGCATCGATGGGCGGGATTCGGCGCATTATTACCGCGTCATCCTCGACCGGAAAGTGTCGGATGCAATGCTTGCGGCATTCGGAGACGAGGCCGAGGAATTTCATCCTAATTCAACGGGTTCGGACGAGACCCCCCCTGCCACTATAGTGGCACCCCCTGCCACGTCAGGGATGGCACCCCCTGCCATCCCTGGAGTGGCACCTATTAACGATACATCTCTAACGACCCCTTCTAACGAGGAGAGAGAGCCCGCGGGAGAGGATCTGAAAAAGATTGAGGCGGCAGGCTGGAAGTTGCTCAAGGACTGGCCGGGCTTTGACGGCATGCCGAAGAAGCCGGCGTTGGGGTTCTGGATGCGGCTCTCAGTCGAGGAAAGGCAGATGGCGACGGATCGCTTTCCCGCCTGGCTGGCGCTGTTGAAGGCGCAGAAGAAAAGCCATGTGCCGGCGCCATCGACCTATTTCGCCGAACGGCTGTGGCAGAACGTACCGTCCATGCAGGAGGCGACCAAGCCAAAGAACGTCATGGCCGGACCTTATGGCAAGCTGTGGCAGGCCACGCGCCTTTCTGACCTCCTTGCCGGTGCCACGGGACCGATCAGCGCTCTGACCGCAACAGAGCGAATGATGATCGCTGACGGCAAGCTTTCGATGGACGGCGTGATTGCCGAGAAGCGCCGCAAGATGGGCTGGCCTACTGTGAACACGATGCACGAGCGGGCGCGCAACGCGCAGGGCTGGCTCTGCCCGCTGGCGCTGGAAGATGCGGCGCATGGTTTCCACCAGGTGCATCGCGACGGGGAACTCTTCAAAGCATGGAAGCGCGAGCACGAGCGTCGCAACTGGCCTTTCCTCGACGAGGGACGGCTGCCCGAATGGATATACTTCCCGGCGATCGACGAGGATCATCAGCAAGATCTCGACACAGCGGTGCGCGACGCACTCGACCGCTTCTCCCAGATAACAGGCACCTTCCAGCAGCGAGGCAAAGGCCATGACGATGCAGCGTAAGATCATTTTGAGTGACCGGGTCGACCTGATGCGCGCCCTTCCGGCGCTGGAAAAGGCGGCAAATCTGCGGCAGATGAAGGCCTCGATGTTGTCGATGGCGGGAGCGAATCAGAAGGGCACGCCGTTCTGGTTCGTCGTCCAGACGGCAGAACGGCGGGAAAAGTCTGTGGAAGAACGCTTGGCCAAAGAAAATATTCGCTGCTTTTTGCCGTTGATCGACGGCGGAAAGGCGGTGCGCCGGCACAGGGTTGTGAAGCTTCTCGACCGGCCGGCTCTGCCCGGTTACCTGCTGGTAAACCTCGTTCCCTCTGCTGCAGCCTTCTGCGGTCTGAGGCGGGTGGATGGTGTGACGGGCATAGTCGGCGGCCTTGAGAATCCGCATCGTGTTGCGGATGAAGATCTGAACAGATTCAAGATCAAGCTTGGAACATGGGATGCAAAGGCGGTGCATGCCGAGGCGTTCCATGTGGGGGATTGGGTTCGCTTCGACGAGGGGCCGTTCATCGGCTTTTCGGGCCGGATCGGGAAGATTCACACGGCCTACGCGGTGCGTGGAATGCCGAAGATCGCCATCGCCGGAACGGTTGAGTTGACCATCGGCGAGCAGCGCCACGTGATCAAAGCCCCTCTTGCGTTGCTCGTGAAATTGTGAGTTTCTGTCTGCGGATGATCTGCTGATCCAGTGCAAGCGTTTGACTCGCCCCGACGTACACGGGGCCAGGAGTGAGGGAAACCTCCGCGTAGGTATGCCGGGCAGACCCTGCCTTGAACGCCTCGAATGAGAGGCATCGATTCAAGGCCAGTGCGCAAGCTATGAGCTATATCCCCTCTGTTGTTGAATTGGGCGGCCTTCGGGTCGCCTTTTGTTTGTCTAGAGTATGGGTAGGCTCGCAACACTTAAGCCCAGGCTTTCCACTCTCGCACCACGATTGGGACGCATGCCAGGCGACGAGGCGGCGCGTCTTCGCGAACGTGACCAGACGGTCAATTGGCGCGCCTGGTACAAGACGGAACGATGGCGGAAGCTGAGACTGCAGGTGCTGGTGCGTGACGCGTATACATGCAAGCAGACCGGTGTCCTATGCGTCGGCAAGTATCCGGCGCCGAACAGTCCGGTGGTTGACCACAAGATCCAGCATCACGGTGATGAGCAGCTTTTCTGGGACGAGAACAACCTGCAGACCGTGAGCAAGGCCTACCACGACAGCGAGAAGCAGAAGCAAGAGCGAGCGCAGGCCGGTTGGTGAGTTACCCACCGCCAGTCATAGAGCACCCATTCCCAGGCCGGTGCAAAGGTATCCAATCGCAAAGGGCGCGCCGAAAGCATACGTCTGAAGGCACAGCCCGACCACGTCGATACCGTTGCCGTGGCCCAGTGCGCTGGGGTTCCCATAAACTATGATGAGCAACGTAAGAAAGCCGATTGAGAAGCCGGTTGCCATTCGAACTGCGACTTTGAAAATCAAGGTATCCATCGCGGAACCTCCTCCGCGACAGCAACTCAAAACACGAATCATTGTTCCCGCGGGGGGCGGGTCGAAAGTCTGCAGGCCTGCCCCCTTCCGGACCCGCGCCCCTCTCACGCAGAGATTTTTTTCTGATGGAACAGGTTTTAGACCTCTTCGGACAGCCTATTCCGGATTGGAAGGGCAAGCGTGGACGGCCGCCATATGAGCCGACCGAGAAGGACCGGAACAAAATCAAGTTGTTGCTGGCGCTTGGTTGGTCGATCGGGCGGATGGCCAATGCTCTCGGCATCTCTCCGGCGACCGTGAAGAGGTATTTTAGAGCCGAGTTGAAGGATCGCGACGCGATGCGCGATAAGCTCGATGCCCGCCGTTTCGAGATTGCCATGGAGCAGGCGAACGCCGGCAACGTCGCGGCGCTCAAGGAACTCGGCAAGATGATCGAGCGGTCCGACGTGATGCTGGTCGATCACCGGCTTCGGGACGCGCAGGAGAAAGCCGAGGAGAAGAGCGCGGAAAAGCTCGGCAAGAAGGAGGCGGCCCGCGCTGCAGCGAAGACGGCCGGCGAGGGTAGCGGCTGGGGCAGCGATCTTCTGCCGGGTATCCAGAAAGGCGGGCACTGCTAATGGACACGGCGTGGGTTCCGGCTTCGACCTGGTCGACAGCGGTACCGGACTGGAAGGATCGCATTCGCGAAAAGCGGCCGCTGATCCCTGATCTGCCGCTGTTCGACGCCGTCGCCGAGAAGGCGCTGCGGATCTTCAAGCGCCTGCGGGTGCCGGACATCATCGGCAATCCGACCTATGGCGAGGTCTGCGACGAATGGGTGTTCGGTTTCGTCCGCGTCATCTTCGGCAGTTACGATCCGGAGACGAAGCGCCGGGCGCTGCGGGAATTCTTCCTGCTGGTGCCGAAGAAAAACGGCAAGTCGTCGATCGCGGCCGCGATCATCGTGACGGCGGCTATCCTGAACGAGAGGCCAGAAGCGGAATTGCTGCTGATCGCGCCGACGAAGCAGATCGCCGACATTTCGTTCAAGCAGGCTGCGGGTATCATCCGGTTGGACGAGGAGCTGACGAAGCTCTTCCAGCCGCAAGACCACCTGAAGAAAATTACGAACCTGCGGACGCTCGCAGTCATCATCGTCAAGGCTGCGGCTGCCGACGTCATCACCGGTTCAAAGGCGACCTATATCCTCATCGACGAGACGCATGTCTTCTCGACGGTATCGAAGGCCGCTGACATCTTCGTCGAAATCCGCGGATCGCTTGCGGCGCGGCCGGATGGGTTCCTGTTGCAGATCACGACGCAATCGAAATCGCCGCCATCGGGCGTGTTCAAGGCGGAGTTGCAGAAGGCGCGGGATGTTCGCGACGGGAACTTCGTGTTTCCCATGCTGGCGGTTCTCTACGAGCTGCCACCGGAAGACGCAGTCGATGGCGGCTGGATGCGGCGGGAAACATGGGGGCTCGTTAATCCGAACCTCAACCGCTCGGTGAATGAGGATTATCTCGCCGGTGAGATCGCTACGGCCCAGCGCGAAGGTCCGGAAAAGCTGGCGCTCATCGCCTCGCAGCACTTCAACGTCGAGATCGGTCTCGGCTTGCACGCTGATCGTTGGGCCGGGGCTACCTACTGGGAGGCGGCAGTTCAGCCTGGTCTAACGCTCGATCGGATTATGGCGGAATGCGATGTGTGCGTAGCCGGCATCGATGGCGGAGGCCTCGACGACCTGATGGCGCTTTCAGTGATCGGCCGGCATGCCAAGACCCGGAACTGGTTGCAGTGGGGCCGCGCATGGGCCTACCCGGATGTTTTCGAGCGGCGCAAAGAAATCGCGCCACGACTGCGCGACTTTCAGAAGCAGGGTGACCTGATTGTTTGCGAAGAGGCTGATCAGGACGTCGTCGAGATCACAGATATCTGTGAGCGCCTTTTTTTGTCGCGGCTGTTGCCAGAGAAGGCGGGTATTGGTCTCGATGCTTTCGGGATTGCTAGCTTGCTCGACGCTCTTGCCGAGCGGGGGATGGCAGGTGATCTGACGATGGCCGTAGGGCAGGGGTGGAAGCTTCAGTCTGCCGTCACAACGCTGCCTCGAAAGCTAAAGGACAAAACCTTGCGACACTGTGGTCAGCCATTGATGGCGTGGGCGGTTGGCAACGCAAAGACAGAGCTGAAGGGCTCTAACTACATCGTCACCAAGCAGGCGGCCGGTGCGTCGAAAATCGATCCGCTAATGGCATTGTTCAACGCAGCAATGCTGATGTTCCTCAATCCGGAGGCAGTGGGCGACGGCATGGATGGTTTCTTCAAAAGCCTGGCAGGTGCGGCGTGAAGATAATTCGGAAAATGGCCGATGCGGCGGTCCGTATGTTGTCGTTGCGCGATCCGAAAGGTTGGCATCAGGACGGCGAGCGCGGAGATGCTGGCGAGATTGTCAGCGCCGAAAGCGTTCTCAGCCTATCTGCGGTGTGGGCTTGCGTGAACCTCTTGTCCGGCACCATCGCAAGCTTGCCGGTCGTGGTCTATCGCTTGAACGCCGCCGGTGAACGGGAGATTGCCAAGAAGCACCCACTTTACCGCGTTCTGCATGACAGTCCCAACTACGATCAGACGGCGGTCGATTTCTGGGAGTTCATCAGTGCTTCGATCGAGCTTCGCGGCAATGCCTATGCCCGGATTGAGCGCAGCGTCGGCAAGGTCGTCGGTCTTCATCCGATCATTCCCGAGCTGGTTTCGGTCAGGCGGCTGACAAACGGCTCGATTGAGTATCGGTGGACGCAGGAGGGGAAGTCCTACCGGGAAACCGACCAGTCGATCCTTCATATCCGCGGATTCGGAGGTAACCCGCTCGGCGGACTGTCGACGCTGCACTTTGGCCGCCACGCGTTCAGCCTGGCGCGCGCCGTCGACCGTTCGGCGGCGAGCACATTCAAGAACGGGCTGCGCCCATCCGGCGTGCTGACATTTGAAAAGTGGCTGACCGATGAGCAGCGCGACATCGCTGAGAAGAAGCTGACCGAGAAATACTTCGGCGCCATGAACTCCGGCCGGCCACTCATCCTCGAAGGCGGCACCAAGTGGGAACAACTGACGATTTCGCCGGAAGACGCGCAAATGCTGGAGTCTCGCGGCTTTTCCGTCGAAGAAATCTGCCGGTTCTTCGGTGTGCCGCCTTTCATGGTCGGCCACACGGAGAAAACGACGAGCTGGGGCACCGGTATCGAGCAGCAAACCCTCGGTTTCCAGAAATTCACGCTGCGCCGACGCCTGAAAAGGATTGAGCAGGCTCTCGAAAAGCAGCTGCTGACCCCTGCAGATCGCGCCAACGGAGTGTCGATCGAATTCAATCTCGACGGTTTGCTGCGCGGTGACAGCGTTGGGAGGGCACGGTTCTATCAGCAGATGACCTCGATCGGCGCCATGACCATCAATGAGGTTCGCGCGCTCGAAAATCTGCCACCGCTCGAGGGTGGCGACGTGCCGCGCATGCAAATGCAGAACGTGCCGATCACCGAAATCGACGAAGAGGCCGTCCGTCGATTGATCGCCGAAGGAAAGGGAGCATCCGCATGACTGTGACTGCAGCACGTCCGCTTATCAAGTCGGCGGGCGCCGATCAGCTTGCCAAAACCGGCCCTTGCGTCGAGATCAAGGCAGATTCCCTGAAGGAAACCGGCGAATTCGAGGGCTACGGTTCGACCTTCGGCGGCAAGCCCGACAGTTACGGCGATGTCATCGCCGAGGGCGCATTTGCCGAGTCTCTGGCCGCTCACAAGGCCGCCGGCACCATGCCAAAGCTCTTTTGGCAGCATGACGCGAGCAAACCGATCGGCAAATGGTTGGATGCAAAGGAAGACGGCAGGGGTCTTTTCCTCCTAGGCAAGCTGAATATGGATGTTCAGCAGGCCCGCGAAGCGTACTCGCACCTCAAAAACGGCGATATTGACGGTCTCTCGATCGGCTATCGCATCAAGGAATATTCGGTCGACACGGATACCGGCGTTTGGACGCTGGAAAAGCTCGACCTGAAGGAAGTTTCGATTGTGTCGATCGGCGCGAATGAAGACGCGACGATTTCGAGCGTGAAGGCAGCCAAGCAGCTGCATCAGCTTACCGAGAAACTGAAAGCCGGGGACCGGCTGACAGAGCGCGAGTTTGAGATGTGGCTCAAGGGATTGGGATTCTCAAACTCACAGGCGGAGCGTGCCGCGCGCCTCCACTTGAAAGGGCAGAGGGAATCTGCCGATGCGGACGAAGCGCTTGCCTTTCTGCAAGCAATGCGCGGCTGAGCCTCGCAATCCTCAACCAAATTCAGGAGATTCCCATGTCGGGACGTAGACTCGCCGTTTTCGCGGCTATGTCGAGCATCACCATGCTCGGTGCAATGACCCCGTTGGAACGCGCCGCCGGCCGCTATCTTCGCGCTCCGGATCACGGCACGGAAACGAAAACGGCGTCTGAACTTGCGGCCGAAATCAAGGCCGACCACCAGAAGGCGATCGACGGCGTCAAGGCCGTCGCCGAAGAAGCTCTCGGCAAGGCCAAGGCGGGCGAAACGCTTTCCGCCTCCTTGAAGGAGAAGGCCGACGAGGCTCTCGTCAAGATGAACGAGCTGACCGAGCATGTCGCGCAGATGGAACAGAAGCTTGCCCGGTCGGGTGGTCCTGGCGAGGAAGGCCAGAAGTCCCTCGGCGAGCAGTTCGTCGAGAGCGACGGGTTCAAGGAATGGAAGGAATCCGGGTTCTCGAAGAACGCGCGTGGCGCCGATCTGAAGGTCAAGGCCACGCTCACCTCTGCAACCACTGATGCGGCAGGCTCGGTCGGCGATGCTATCGCGCCGACGCGTTTGCCCGGCATTCAGGAGCTGCCGCAGCGCCGCCTGACGGTTCGTGGTCTTCTGACGCCGGGGCAGATGGGCGGAAACACCCTCGAATACGTCAAGGAAACCGGTTTCACGAACAACGCCGGCATGGTCGCTGAAGGCGCCGAAAAGCCTTCATCGGACATGAAGCTTGAACTTGTCACGACGTCCGCAAAGGTCATTGCGCACTGGATGAAGGCGTCGAAGCAGGTGCTCGACGACATCCCGCAGCTCCGCTCGATGATTGACCAGCGTCTCGACTATGGTCTGGCACTGAAGGAAGAGCAGCAGCTGTTGAACGGCGACGGCACGGGGCAGAATCTCCTTGGTATCATCCCGCAGGCGTCTGCCTTCGCTGCACCGATCGCGATCGCCGATATCAACATGATCGACGTCCTGCGTCTTGCGATGCTGCAGGCGGCATTGGCGGAATATCCGGCGACCGGTCATGTACTCAACCCGATTGACTGGGCCTACATCGAGATGATGAAGGACGAAATCGGCCGTTACATTATCGGCAATCCGCAGGGCTCGATCGCTCCGACGCTCTGGCGCCTTCCCGTCGTCGAAACGCAGGCGATTTCCCCGCGCAAGTTCCTGACCGGCGCCTATCGCCAGGGCGCACAGGTATTCGATCGCTGGGAATCGCGCATTGAGGTCGGCTACGTCGACAAGGACTTCATCCAGAACCTTGTCACCGTCCTCGGCGAGGAGCGTCTCGCCCTGGCCGTCTATCGTCCGGAAGCGTTCATCTACGGCGATTTCGACACCGCTCTCGCTGCCTAAGTCCGCTCGGCTCAGTAAGGCGGGCGGTGCGATGCCGCCCGCTCTCTGAACCGAAGGAGACGATGATGGCTGAAAATCTCAGATGGAAAGTCCTGCGTCGCCACGACGGCGACCGCATGTACGAGGAAGGCGAGATCCGTACCGGCACAAAAGCCGAGCTCGGCCACCTTTCTCCGCGCACTCTCGAATTGATCCCTGCCGAACTCGCGGCCAAGGCCGAGCGCGCTGTCCTCAATAAGGCTGAACGCCCCACGGCGAACAAGGCCGCAACCGGCCCAAAGGCCAAATAACGGCCATTTGGCCATCCAAAGGAGACCGAAATGAAACGCTTCAAGGTGACGGTAACGACGGCAGCGGACGGAACGGCGACGGCCTACACGCCGCGCTTTTCCGGCAAAATCTGCCAGATCGAATATGTGAAGGATGCCGCCAACGCATTCGCGGCTGGTGTCGATTTCACGCTGACCGGCGAAGCCACCGGCATCAATCTCTGGACCGAGAGCAATGTCGATGCTTCGGCGGTTCGAGCGCCGCGTCAGGCCACCCATTCGCAGGCCGGCGCGGCAGTTCTCTATGCTGCCGGCGGGACCGGCGTCATGGACAAGATAGCCGCTGCGAATGACCGCGTTAAGATCGCCATTGCTCAAGGGGGTAACGGCAAGGTTGGCGTGTTCCACGTCCTGGTCGAAGGCTAGGGAACGCAACCATGACGACGCGCGTCATCGTAGTGCCTGAAGCGATTGCAACGCCGGCCGACGTGCCCGGCGTGCATTCAAGTAATGACGCGGTCGTAATACGCGCCATCGCGGCGGCCCAAGGGATCATCGACGGACCGAACGGGAACCTTGGCCGCGCGATCGGCAAGCAAACTCTTGAGCTGTGGTTGGCTGGCTTTCCCTGCAGCCGCCGGGCGGCGATCTATGGGCCGCTGAATGGCGACCTTTCGGTCAAATACCTCGATGCCGACGAGACGGAACAGACCATCAGCTCGGATAACTACCGAGTGGTCGGCAACGAGGTTTTATTCCGCACTGGCTTTGCGTTTCCGGAAGTCGCGACTGCACCCGATGCGGTGCGGATTCGATATGGCGCCGGGTATAATACGGCGGATGTTCCGCCGCAGGCGAAACAGGCCGTCATTATGATGGCTCTGCACGCCATCACCGTGGGCAGCGAGAAAGCCTTCTATCGATCTGAAGAGGTCGAAGGGGTTGGAAAAACCGAATATACGCTGCTCGACCAAGCCGGTTCCAACATCAACAAGATTGTCGATGACCTGCTGCGGGGCTTGAGGGTGGTGCGGATATGACACCGGAACAGGCCATTGCCTCGCTCGATCGCCATATCGCCAAGCATGGCCAGGCTGTCAAGATCCGCAAGACGAACTCTGCGGTGGATGAGGTTGAGACCCGCGCCTTCGTGCGTGGGATGAAGCCAGACGAGATCGCCGGCGCCATAACGCAGTCTGATCGCAAGGTGGTTCTTTCGCCGACCGGGATCGAAATCGCTGCTCTGCCGAAGGCGAGCGGCTATCTCGTCATCGACAATGCGCCTGCCGCAATCATCGGAAAGCCGGAGTTCGTGAAGATGAACGACGTGATCGTTCGCATCAATGTTTCGGTGAAGGGCTGATGGCTACAGTTGGCGAGACGATCCGCATCATCAGGCAGGAAACGCTTGAAGCGACGAAAGAGCTGCTGGTGCGAACGGCAAAAGCGGAGCATGCCGCCATCATGCGGAGCCAGCCAGCGCCGCAAGGCTTCACCCGTATCGTCGACGGCAGGGTTGGCGCAGCCGAGGAAAGCGTCCGCGCCGACGGTGTCATTGTTTACCAGTACCGTCGCCTCGACGAGATCGTGCAGTTTGCAATGGAAACGCTTTTCGACCTGTCGCCGGTTCTCTCCGGCGAGTATCGGCGCAGCCATATCATCCTGATCGACGGTATCGCGCAGCCGGACCTGAAGAGCTGGGCGCCGGGTTCGGAAATCTCGATCTCAAATCCGCTTCCGTACAGCCGGAAGATCGAGGTTGGAAGAATGACGATGCGGGTTCCGGGAACCTCGAAGGTCTATCAACAAGCGCAACGGATCGTCGCCGGTCGCTTCGGAAACGTCGTGGCGGTGCGCTTCACCTATCGATCTTTCCTTGGCGGCGGCGAAGGCAAAATCCGGGCGGCAACCGCCAAGGCTCGCGAACAGGAGCGGGCAAGCCTCCGCTTCCCGGCTCTTCTTATCAGGGAACGCTGATGGCTGACTATGCAGGCGCCGAAGAGGCCATCCGCCAGAGGCTTGCCGCCAATTGGCAGGCAACCCGCATTACTGATCAGAACGCGCAGCCGGATGATCCATGGCCGCCGGTCGACGGTGATGGGGTGTTGCAGCCGTGGGTCAATCTCGAAATCGAGTGCAGCGGAAGCAAGATCGTTGGTCAAGGCCGGCCTGGCAATCATGTCTATCGCTATGACGGGCTGATCATCGTGCACGTCTTCACGCCGGTAAACACCGGCGCATCGCAGGGCAAGCAGCTCGCGGTGGCGATCGGGGAAATCTTCCGGCGCCAGAAGTTTTATGACGACGTTTCGCCGGGCTGCTGCGTCCGGACAGAAGATCCCTATCCGGCGGAGGGTAATGCCAAGTCGGATGATGGAAACTGGTTCGGCACGACGATGATGTGCCCTTTTGTCTACTGGCATCGCGGCTGATCGCGACAATCACCTTCATCAACCCGCCTCGATGCGGATAGGCTAAGGGAGCGTCACCATGACGTATTCAGAGAATTGGAATGGCTATGTCGCCCTCAAGGCGCAGTCTGGGAAAGGCGTACAGGCGTCCGGCGCTGGCGGCTTGCTGCTGCCGACCTCGGGCGGCGCCGGCGGCTTGCTGACAAAGCAGGCGGTCAAGTCGAACATCGTCCGCACCGATGGGCAGCAGCTGCGCGGCCGTCACGGGAGCCGCCGCACCGCCGGCACCTATACCAGCGAACTGGGTATCGGACGCGCCGATCCGGTTTGGGAGGCGCTGATGCGAGGCGCCTGGTCGGCGGCTGACCTCACTGCTACGCAGGCCGACGTGACCAGTGTCACGACGTCGACGAGCGCCATCATTGGCACTTCCGGCAGCTGGATCACCAAAGGCTTTCGTGTTGGGGATGTTGTCCGCGCCACCGGCCTCCCGGACGCTGCAAACAATGGTGTCAATCTGCGCATCGTCGGCCTGACAGCGACGGTGATGACGGTCGCCGAGACGCTGGTTGCCAACGCCGCGGCCGATACTGCTTTCAGCATCGTCCGGGTGGGTCGTGTCCTCATCAACGGTGCGGCGGGTGCGTTGCCGAGAACATACTTCACGATCGAGGAATATGAGTTCGATCTCGATTCCTCCGAAGTGTTTACCGATTGCCGCTGGTCGCGCGGCATGATCCGCATGAATGCGGACGGTCAGCTCGACACGGAATTCGGCTGGACTGGAACCGGCGCTGTTGAGGCGTTGACGGGCGGCTCGTCGCCCTTGCTGACCTCGCCGACCGAACCGGTTTCCCTGTCGCTCGCTGCAAGTGAATCGGTGATCCGTTTCGGCTCCAGCGATGTGGCGGATCTGACATCGTTCGATTTCACCCTTGACCTGCAGCCGGCCGCTCCCTCGGTCGTCAACAAGACGGGCATCGCGCCCGATGTGTTCCTCGGCACTATGCAGGTGTCGATGAACATGACGCTGCTGCGCAAGGATCTGCAGGCGCTTGCCGACTTCAATGCTGAGACGCAGCTGTCCGTGCATCTGCTCGCGCAGGAGAACGAAGCTTCGCCGACTGATTTCTTCTCGCTGTTCGTGCCCAATTTCACGCTCGGCGGTGTCGCCAAATCGGCTCTGGCACAGACCGGCGGCGCGCGCACCGTGACGCTGAGCATCCCGGCCGACCTGGTCGGCAAGGATACCCGCGGCGGCGCTTTCGATCCGACCACCGTGAAAATGCAGGTCAGCAACGCTGCCTGATACCCTCGAAAGGACCTGCCATGGCAAATGCTGAACAGGCTGTACGGGACGCCGCAGAGCGTCTTCATGCAGCCATCCAAGATGCGAAAGCCTCCGGCCTGGCGGTCGTCTGGCCGCATCGCCCCGGCGATCTCCTGTCGATCTCGATCAGCGAGACCGGCAAATTCGGTCAGCCGCTCGATCTTTCCGACAAGGAGCGGGCCGTGATACCGGCGCTCGATCCCAGCGCATCAAACGATCCCTCCGGCTTCATCTCCAGTGAGGGCAGACCCCCGCGCCCGAGGAGATAAAACCCATCAGTCCCGACAGGCTGACCAGCGTTGCGCGCAATGGGCGGCGGGTTGTCGGACCCGCCGCTTACCCTTCCGACAAAGGACAGAACGATGACGACCGAAACATTCAAATCAGACACCGTTGCTGTCGATCTCAGCGGCTTCCTGCCGGTGGACGAAAGCACACTGGAAATTTTGGCGCCCGATGGCCGCAAAACCGGTTGGAACATCCGGCTTGCCGGCCCGTCGCACCCGAAGACGATCGCGCTCAATGACGCTGCGGCCCGGAAGGAATTGTTCCGGCAGAAGCAGATCGAGCAGGCGCAGGTGAACGGCAAGAAATACAAATCCGAGGAAAAGACCCCGGACGACGCCCGCCGCGAAACCGTGCAGAGCATCGTTGGCCGCATCATCGGCTGGAACCCGATCAACATCGGTACCGGCCCGATCGAATTTTCCGAAAAAGCGGCGGAAGATCTGCTGATCAAGCCGGAGATGGGCTGGGCCTATGTGCAGATCGCCGAAGCCTTCGGTGATGAGAAGCGTTTTACGCCGCGCTCCGGGACGAAATAGTCACGTTCGCGGAGCGTTCATTCGCCCTCTCGATGGTGGGCGAGGATGGCTCGACGCACCGGGAGCTCATCGAAGGTCTATTGAAGCGTGCGCGGAAGCCGGAAAAGATCGCCCGATATGAGGCCGAATTGGCTCTGCCGCCTTTCCCCTACGCGCTTCAGTATCTTTGGGACGCTTTCAATAGGATACGCCGCCGAAAGGGCAGCGATTTCGCGGGGCCTGCGCCGATCAGCTGGCCTGATATCGATGCGTTCTGCCGTCACAGCCGCCTTTACCTCCATCCCTGGGAGATCGCGATCATCGAGCAGCTCGACGATCTCTATCTCAAGGTAACGGACAAGGCGGACGCCCAGGGCTTCGAAGCCTAGCGGCGTCCAGCTTCCCTTCATCCTCCATCTCCCAAAGCGCAGGTAGTTCCCGTGGCGAATGAACAGAGAGTCGTCGAGCTGGTGATTGATGCCTCTGGTGTCGAGGCCGGCGCGCGCCGCGCCGAGGCGGCCTATGAGCACCTCGGCGATCGGGCCGCGGCTGCCACGGCCAAGGCGCAGGCGGCTTTTGACCGCCAGGTGCAGATCTTCGAGCGCAAGGTGCCTCAGTCGATCGATGCCGTCGCCTCCGCCTACGACCGGGTTCGCGCCAGTGTCGATCCAGTGATTGCCGTCCAGATCAAGGCGGAGCGCCAGATGACGCAGTCGCTGCAGGCGGTCAATCGGGCAGTGCTGCTCGGCGTTACGACACAAGAGCAGGCGAATGCCGATATCGCCCGTCTTCGCGCCCAGCAGGTCGTACAGATCAATGAGGTGCGCGAGGCTCAGGAGCGGCTGAACCAGTCCCATAAGCAGGGGCTGGTGGCCGCCAACCAGAATGTGCGCCACGACAGCGGCTTTCAGACCGCCAATGTCGCTGCGCAGTTTCAGGACATCGCCGTCACGGCGGCGATGGGGATGTCGCCGCTGCAGATCGCCCTTCAGCAGGGCACGCAGCTTTCGGCGGTGCTTGGCCCGATGGGGGCCGCCGGCGCCGTGAAGGGGCTTGGCGCCGCGTTTCTGTCGCTCGTTAATCCCGTGTCGCTGGTGACGATCGGCCTCGTCGCTGGCACGGCGGCGCTTATCCAGTATTTTGCAACGGCAGAGGGCGGCGGAGAGAAGGCCAGCAAGCTGTTCGAGGAGCAGAATGACCTGATCCGGCAAGCGGCGAAGCTGTGGGGCGACGCGACCCCGTCGCTGAAGTCCTACGTCGACGAGCTGGACCGCGCAAAGAACCTGCAGGACGGCGCCGCCGCTGTCGATGTTCTCGCCGGTCGCCAGTTGGACGGGCTGGCGGATGGGATCGAGGGGATTAATCGTGCCTTTATCGACGCCCGCCGGGAGTTTCAGAGTTTTGCGGCCGACCCTGCTTTCATCCGTGATTTCTCCGGTGCGTTCGGCGATCTCAGGCAAAAGCTCGCCGACGGTACCGCTACGCTTGCCGATTTGAACAACGCACAGCAACAGTTGGCGATCGGCGTCGAGCAGTACGGAACACCGAAGGTCCTGCAGTTTCGCGATGCGTTCGACGTGGTTACGGCGTCGATTTATCGCGGCATCGAGGCGGCCCGAAAGGTCCGGGAAGAATGGATCACGGCAATTGCCGGTGGCGCGGACGTTCAGACCATCCTATCAGGCGCGACCTTCACCGAAGGCGGCAAGACCTATCAGTCGGACGCGTTCCGGCCGATCAACGCGCCGACGCCGACGCGCCGGCCGACCAATGAATTGAGCGGCGATCCGGGGCCGACCACCATTCTCAATTCCGATGGTCACCTGACCACGGTACCGACGCCCGGCGAAAAACCGATCCAGTTGGGCGACGAGCCGAGCAGGGCTGCAACGCAGACGGCGAATGCCTACCGCGACCTGGTGAAGTCGGCAAACGATCGCATCGAACAGATGAAGCTCGAAGGGCAGGTTTCCGGTTTGACCGGGATTGCCGCGCAGACGCTTCGCCTCGAGCTCGATCTTCTGCAAAAGGCGCAGGAGAAGGGCCGCATCGCGACGCCGGAGCAGCGCGCGGAAATCAAGGCGCTTGCCGATGCCTACCGGAACGCGGCGCAGGAAGCGGCCAAACTGAAACTTGCCAGCGAGCTGCAGTTCGAACGCGACCAAATGTATCGGTCGACAATCGATCAGCAGATTGCACTGTCGCAGCGCGTGGCCGGCCTCGAAGTCGACCTGAAGAGCGGTTATGCGGACGCGGTTCGGGAGCTAGACCGGGTCCGCGAGCTGCGCAAGGATGTTGGCGGCTTCTTCTCCGATTTCCGCGACGGCCTTCTTCAGGGTGACAGCATCGGGCAGGCATTCGGCAACGCCCTTCTGAATGCGCTCAACAAGGTCACGACCCGGCTCACGGATTCGCTGATCAACGATCTGGTCAATGCCATCACTGGCGCAGGCAATGGAACGGGCGGTGGTCTGCTCTCGATCCTGACCGGCGCCGCCGCCAACGACAATGTTGCTGCCACCGTGGGAGCGGCTCCGGTTATCGGGGTTGCGCGCTCGGCGCTTCCGGCCGTTGGTTCGGCCGTCGCCGGCACTGGCGAGCAGCTCGCATGGAATTTCTGGAAGTTCAAGGGGCTTGCTGATCATCAGGTTGCCGGCGTGCTTGGCAATATCAGTGCCGAGAGTGCGTTCAATCCGGCCGCGATCGGCGACGGCGGCAAGGCGCGCGGTCTGTTCCAGTGGAACGATCGCAGCCCGCAAATGCTGGCGGCGGTTGGTGCGAACTGGAAGACCAATCCGCTCGCGCAGCATGAATTCGCTTATCGCGAGCTGATGGGACCGGAAAGCCGCGCATGGAGCGCCCTGACCGGCGCGAAGGATGTGCGTGGCGCCACGGCTGCTTTTGCCGGCTTCGAGCGTCCGCAGGGCTTCTCGTGGGGAAACCCGGAAGCGGCGCATAATTTCTCCGGCCGGCTGGAGGCTGCGGAAGCGTCGTTGACGAAATTTGCCGGCGCGTCGTCGTCTGCCTCAGGAAGTCTGAACGGCATGGTGAGCGCGACCGGCGAGGCGTCAAGCGGGCTCGGCGCACTCGGAAAGGGGTTCGGCAGCTTTGGTCAGCAGCTCTCCGGCCTGCAGGGCGGCGGCGCCGGCAGCCTGGTTGGCGGCTTCAACTGGAGTTCGCTATTCAGCCCTTCATTCACGCCCAATACGACGCTCCTCGGCTTCCTGACGAACGGTTTCGACGCTGGCGGCTGGACCGGTCCCGGCGCCCGCAACAAGCCGGCAGGTATTGTGCATGCCGGCGAAATCGTCTGGAGCCAGGACGATATCCGGCGCCACGGCGGCGTGGCTGCCGTCGAGGCGAATCGGCTCGGCTATCCCGGCTATGCGGATGGCGGGATCGTTGGGCGGAGATCGCCGAGTATTCCACCGGCGCGGGTTGCCGCAAACGACACAGGATCGCGTGGTTCAGGTGGATCGCGTGACGTGATGGATGTCCGGATATCCTTTGACGAGGACGGCAACCCACATGCCCGCCTTCGACAGATCGCGAGGGAGGAGTCCGAAAGAACCACCGCTGAAGGCATACGCGAAAACAATCGAAAGCTGCCGGATATGGTCCAGCAGATCAATAAAAACCCGAGGAAGCGAGCATGACGGTCTCCTATCCCTACCCGCTAGCCGTGCTGTCCGACCGACTGAATGTGCAAACGATCGTTTGGAGCATTCAGCGCAATGACGAGCTTTCCGGATTGGGAAGCGGTCAGATCATCCAGGCGGAATTGGCGCCGCCCCTCTGGACCGGGGAAGTTGTGCTCGACCTGGCTTATCATGACGAGGCAAAGCAGATTGCCGCCATCATCCGCAAGCTGCATGGGGCGCAGGAAGCGTTTTTCTTGTGCGATCCGTTGTCGGTGTATCCGCAGAGTGATCCGAGTGGTGTGCTGCTCGGTAGCTCGGTTGTGCAGGTCGATTCGATCCCATCGCATCGCGCGTCGATCGCCCTCAAGGGACTTCCTGCCGGCTATCATCTTTTGCCAGGAGACAAAATGCAGATCGCCTACGGCGCCGATCCAACGCGCTACGCGTTCCTCGAAATCTCTGAGAGCGCGACAGCGGGGGGCGACGGAAGCACCGGTTTCATCGGGGTTTTTCCGCATGTCCCTGTCGGCATCGGTATCAACGACGTCGTCACGCTGGCAAAGCCAGCCTGTCGCTGCGTCATCGTGCCGGGCTCGCACAATCCGGGAACCGGCAACGGCATGTTTACCGAAGGTGCCGGCTTCAAGGTGATCCAGAAAAAATGAGGGATGTCGATTCTGCTTTCCTCACCGCGCTGCAGAATGCCCGCGAGCGCGGGATCGTGCCGCGAAAGCTGATCAGCATCACCGGCCGTGATTTTGAGACGGGCGATCCCGCGCTGGTGAGCTTCTGGAGCGGCCATGAAGACGTGACGATGACCGTCGTGTCGGGAATCAGCGGGGCAACGTCGAGCCGGCTGTTTGTCGGCAGTGTCAATCTGACGGTGTCGCCGATCCCGCGCGTCGCCGATCTCACCATTCAGACCGTGACGGTTTCCGTCAGTCAGATCGCCGAACCGATACAGGCGCTTGTGCGCGGTCTGGATGTTCGCCTGGCGAAAGTCGAGATCTGGGAGGCTCTACTTGACCCAACGTCTCGCCAGCTCGTCTCGACGCCGCCGCTTGTGTTCCTCGGCGAGGTGGATGGGTCGCCCATCACGACGCCGGAAGTTGGCGGCGAGGGCAGTGTGGAAATCAGTGTCGTGTCCGATGCGATCTCGATGCTGACCCGCAAGAACCCGCAGAAGTCGTCTTACGAGGCGCAGAAGCTGAGGAGCCCGAACCCGGCAGATCCGGATCAGTTCGGCAAATATGCCGCGTCCATCCGGTCGTGGAGCATACCATGGGGGGTAAAGGATTGATCGAGCTGAAGCGAGTTCCTCTTTGGGTCGGGCCCTTCAACGATGTCCTCGACGACATGCGTCGGAAGCCGTTTGCCTGGGGCGACAATGATTGCGGCCCGGCCTTTGCGGGCCGGATCGTCCATGTTTTGACCGGCGTCGATTTCAGTGCGCCCTACCAAGGCAGGTATCATGATGCGGTGTCTGCCTATCGATTGATGCGCGATGAGGGCTTCGACGATCTGGCGGACCTGGTTGCGACGAAGGTGCCCGAATATGCGCATCCATCGGAGGCGCATGTCGGGGACATCATGACCCTGCCCGTCGACACGCCGTTTCGCCATGCGCTCGGCGTGTTGAATGGCGAACGGATCTTCGCCCTCACGGAAAATGGAATAGGCAGCGTCGACCGACGTATCGCCGACAGGGCCTTCAAGGTCGGATAATCGATGAAGCTGTTTGTCTTATTTCTAAACGTCGCATGGTGGGTGCTGGCGTCGGCGGAGCCTGCGCATGCCGGACCCGTCATCGCGGCGATCGGCGCCATCATCGCCAAGGGCGGCATTCTCGGCTTCCTGGTGAAGACCGCGCTGAGCGCTGCCCTCAGCTTCGCGTCGTCGCTGATCCAGAAGGCACTGCAGAAAAAGCAGAAGCAGGCGCCGCAAGGGGTGAAGCTCGATGTCGAGCTGGGCGACGATCTGCCGGTCTCGACCGTCATCGGGCGTTACGCGACGGCCGGCAAGCGCAAGTATATCGGCACCTTTGGCGAGTTGGAAAACACGCCAAATGCGTTCCTCGCCGATGTCATCGAAGTCGGCAATATTCCGTGCGGCGATATCACGACCCTCGGCCTGTGGATCGGTGACCAGAAGTGCACGATCCTGCTCGACAAGGTCAATGCTGTTCGCGGCTATCCGATCAAGGAATTCCTGAAGGACCCGGATAACGAAAACTCTGATCCCTTCGCCTGGATCAAGTTCAAGGACGGCACACAGACTGTTGCCGATCCGTATCTCGTCGCGATGTTTGGCGATGATGAGGATCGGCCGTGGACCGAAGACATGATCGGCCGGGGCTGCCCCTACGCCATCATGACCTACCGGTTTAACCAGAAGTATTTCGGCAATGGGGTGCCGGCCTGCATCTTCGAGCCCGGCCCGCCGAAGCTCTACGATATCCGCAAGGACTCGACGAATGGCGGTTCTGGCTCGCACCGCTGGAACAATCCGTCGACCTGGGAGCCGTCCTACAATCTCGCCGTGATGATCTACAACGTCATCCGGGGGATGTACTACGGCGACGAATGGTTTTTCGGTGGCCAGAACCTGCATGCGTCTCGCTTGCCGGCATCCTCATGGATCGCGGCGGCGCAGGAAGCTGCGCGCCTGATCGAGGTGACGGGCCAGCCTTCCGAGCCGCAGTTTCGCGGCGGCTATGAAATCACCGGCGATATGGAGCCGCTCGATGTCATCGACGACTTGCGGGCCGGCTGCAACGGCCGGCTGGCTGAGGTGGGCGGTTCGTTCAAGCTGCAGCTCGGCGCCTTCGGTGCTGCCACCTTCTTCTTTACCGATGCCGACATCATCGTCACCAAAGGCCAGAGCTTCCAGCCGTTTCCCGGTCTGGACGAAACGTTCAATGCGATCGAGGCAACGTTTCCGGACCCGGCGGAAAAGTGGGCGAGCAAGGACGCTCCGAGGCTCGGCGCAAAGACGCTCATCGATCCCGCTACCGGCAAGACGCTGTTTGAAATAGACGGCAACAGAGAACTGCCGGTCAGCGGCCTGCAGTTTACGGCGGTTCCCTATAAGCGCCAGGTGCAGCGCCTTATGAGGGCGATGATCAAGGAAGAGCGCCGCTTCCGCACGCATCAATTCTACCTGCCGCCGGATGCGTGGGTTCTTGAGCCGAACGATGTCGTCGCCTGGTCGTCGGAGCGGAACGGCTACACCAACAAGAAATTCCTCGTCCTCGCCATCGAAGGCGAGATGACGATGAATCAGCTCGTCACGATTAGAGAGATTGATCCGACCGATTATGACTGGTCGAGCGATTTCGAGCTGCCGACCTCGGAAGGCTGGGTCGGGCGGATCTATGCGCCCATCCAGCCAATGCAAGGGTGGAGCGTTTCTGCGACGACCATCAACGACAGCACCGGGCTAGCCCGGCGTCCGGCCATCCGCGTGAGCTGCGCAGCCAATCTGGACAATGTCAGGAACGTTCTCGTCTTCGTTCGCAACAAGGCGACGGGCGATGTCGTTTTCAGTTCGGAGGCGACACCATACGACGCGCCTTATGCCTGGACGTTATCAGGCAATTGGTGTCTGCCCGCGACAGAGTATGAGGTGGCAGGAAAGCTTGTCCCGCTCAGATGGCGCGAAACCGCATTGTCGGCCTGGCTGTCGGTGACGACGCCCGACGTTCGTTTTTCCGTCGCCGACCTGCATCTCCTCGAAGTCACCGAGGCGGTCAAGGCCGACATTGTCCAGCTCAGCGAATGGATTTGGCAGGACAACAACATCCGGCAGCTGATTGACGACAGCAAGGCGCTGGCCCGCAGCATTGCCGAGCAGGATCTCGCCAACTTCGCCGACAAGCAGCAGCTGCGCCGCGAGATCGCCACGACCACAGGCGAATTTGCGAGTTACATCGAGCAGATCACCGTCGCCTCCAGCACCACGGCGGCGCTCGCATCGCAAGTCACACAGCTTACGGCAGGCCTGGCCGGCAAGGCCGATGTCTCGACGCTCAATTCCACCGTTGCCCAGGTCAGCGCGCAGGGCGACCTCATCACGGCCCACGGCGCGTCGATCAACGCGATCAATGCCAGCCTCAACGACAAGGCAACAGTCTCGGCGCTCAATGCGCTGTCTGGCACGGTGACATCGCAGGGCAACACGATCACGGCGCAGGGGACGTCGATCAGTTCGCTGTCGGCGCAGGTCGGCGAAGCGACGGCCGATGCGCGGTTGCGGTTCGAAGTCGTCAACACCGGCATCAGCGGCTACTCGAAAGTCGGCCTGCAGGCGCGGTTCGGGACGGCCGAAGATTATCGGACCGCCGGTTTTTACGCCTACGTTCCCTCCGATCCGGGCCAGCTTCCGCGCGTCGTCGTCAATGCCGGCCGGTTTGCCGTTGCCGCCGGTGACGACGAGCTGGGCTCGCAAATCTTTGCGGTCGATGGCAGCGGCGTCTACATCGACACCGCCTACATCCGCAATATCTCCACCAGCAAGATCACCTTCGAAGACGGTTCGGTCCAGACCTCGGCACTTGCCCAGGGCGCCGCCACCAAGCTGTTTGACGTCGCCAGCATCGACAACGTGACGATGACGACCGTCTTCCAGGGCGTCGCCGATACGAACGTCTCGAAAACCGTCAATGACGGCATCGTCATCAATGCCGACATCATTGCCCGCGCCACCACGCTGGTCGGCGGCAAAGCCTCGTTGCTGATCGAACTGCGCGAAGACAACGTGATGATCAAGGAATCGACACTCGAATTCAACGCGCTCGGCGCTTCGCAGACGGCGACCTTCTATCACATGCGGACCGCTGGCGCCGGGGTCTTCAACTACAAAATCGTCGTCAAGAAATCCGCGGCCGGAGAAGACTTCTTCATCGGCCGGCGCACCATCGCCCCCGTCGTCTATAAGAAAGCCAACTGAATGACCGACAGCCCCATGGCGGCAGAAACGCCCTTTCCCATCAGCCTCAGCGCCCGGCTCAATGAGCTGGCGAACCTTGCCGACTATCTGCGTGAACGAAACCTCGCCCTGGCGCAGCATCTGATCAACCGCAACGAGACGATCGCCGCGCTGCTGGCGGAAAATCAAACCCTGCGCGACCGGATTGGCACCATGCCGGCAGCATCGGAGGAGCTAGCCAATGGCGAATGACGATCTGATCCGCTCCGGCACGGCCTCTGTTACCAATGGCCAGGTGTCGGTGACCGGGCAATCGGTCAGCTGGGCCAATGTGCGCGAAGGCGATTTCTTCGGCGCCCATGTTGGGCTGGCTATCCCGATCGCCGCTATTGCCGGCTCAGCGATTACGCTCGCCTATCCCTGGCCGGGACCGACCCAAAATACGGCCACCTATGCGATCCAGCCGAAGGGTGACGTGACGCGGTTCCAGGATCGTGTCCGTGTGCTGCTCGAAACGCTGACCGATGGCGACCTCGCCGCGATCGCCGGTTTGATCAGCGCGGCCGACAAGCTTCCCTATTTCAGCGGGCCGGGCGCGGCGGCACTTGCCGACTTCAAGGCCAAGGGGCGCGACATTGTGGCCGCGGACACCATGACGGCTTTGCTCGCCAAGCTTGGCCCGGTGCATGGCGGCGTCGCGCCGTTGCCGAGTAACGCCGGCGTAGGACTGATTGACGGCGATTTCAACACCATCACCTATCCCGGCATCTACACGATTGGTGGCAGCTGGTTGAATGGCCCGACGTCTGCGGCAGCGACGACGTACACGGGTATTCTGGTTGTCATGCGCCGCGTTGACGCCGATGGCTATACCCAGATCATGCACAGCACAGCATCCGGCTCGGCGTGGAAGCGCTACACATCGACGGTCAACGCGGCGAGCTGGCCGAACGCATGGCAGCGCATCGAGCATCCCGTGCAGGGCCCGGTTTCTCAGTCGGGCGGTATTGCCACGGGCGCACTGATCGAAAAGGGCAACAACGGCAACGGCGAGTACGTCAAATTCGCCGATGGCACGCTGATTTGCACGATCGGGCAAGACCTGGCGTCCCAGGCGATCACGACAGCGCGCGGTTCTCTGTTCGGCAGCAATTCGTTTCTCTGGACGTTCCCGGCCGCGTTCGCAATTTTCACGCCGAAAATTACCTACGATTTCGAACGCAATGACGCCGGCTATGTCGGCGGAGGAAGCTCGCTTTCCAAGACTCTGACGAGCGTGAACTACGTTGCGTGGAACTCGTCTTCAAATCCGGCCGGAAACGCCAAGCTGATGAATATGGCGGCAGTCGGGAGGTGGTTCTGATGCGCATTAATCTTTCCCCGCAACGGCGTGATGAGAGCCTGACGGTTTCGGTGGCCGGCGACGTCCTGACGGTCAATGGCGTCGCCTTCGACTTATCGCCATTGCCGGACGGAGCAACGCTTCCCTACGGCTCGATCGATAGCGAATGGTTCGCCGGCCCTGTCCATCGTCAAGGTGGTCAACTGGAAGTGACGCTGCTCTTTCCGCACCGCTCGAACCCGTCGCAGAACGTCTCGTTCCCCGAGCCCATTGTGACGACCAGCGACGGGCCGGTGTCGCTGCCTGTCGATCTCAACAATCAGGAGGCTCCGGCCGATGACAATTGATTTTTCCAAGGTCGTCACGGCCGAGCAGCGCGCGGCCGAAGCCTTGGCGGCAGCGATGGCCGAATATTCCGGCGCTATCCAGGCGCACCTGGAAGCCAAGGCGCACGAGCGCAACTACGACAGCATCCAGTCGGCCGTCAGCTATCGCGATGATCCCAATCCGCAATTCGCAGCCGAGGCCGAGGCGCTGTTTGCCTGGCGATCGGCCGTCTGGACCTACGCCACGGCGGAACTGGGCAGGGTGACGGCCGGCGAGCGAACACAGCCGACCGTCGCGGAATTGATCGCCGAGCTGCCGGCATTCGCTTGGCCATAGCCGGTACAAATTGGGCTCGGCTGCGGCGGGTACGCGGAGCTGGGCATCAGCCGTCCTCGCCGGACGGCGCCACGTAGCAATCGTCCTGATCTTACTTCCACATCAAAGGACATCGTTATGAAAACCATTCTGGACATCCAGAAGCGGCTGCTTGCGCTTGGCTATTCGGTCGGTCCGGCGGGCGCCGACGGCATCATGGGGCCATCAACCGAAAAGGCGATCATCGCTTTCAAGGTCGCCAAGGGGCTGCAGGCGCGGCCCTATGTTGGTCCGGTCACACTCGAAAAGCTGTTTGGCTATGCGGTCGCTGGGCAGAAGCCGCTCGGAACCGGCGAGCCGCGCTGGTTGACGTTTGCGCGGCGATATTCTGGCCTTCGCGAGATCAAGGGCAAAAACCATGCGCCGGAAATCCTCGCTATGTGGAAGGTTCTCGGCCTACCGTTCGCGGACGACGAAACACCCTGGTGCGCCGGCTTCGTTGGTTTCGTTCTCGAATCCGTCGGCATCGCCTCGACGCGGTCCGGCATGGCCCGTTCCTATGAGCGATGGGGTGTGAAGCTCGAAAAGCCAGCCGTCGGCGCGCTCGTCACCTTCAAACGCAACGGCGGCGGCCATGTCGGCTTCGTCACCGGTCGGGATGTGGCCGGCAACATCATGGTGCTCGGTGGCAACCAAGCCGACGCCGTCAACATCAAGCCCTTCGCCGTCTCGCGCGTCACTGGCTACTGGTGGCCGAAAGGCGAGCCGTTGCCCGAAGGAGCACTTCCGACCGTCCAGAGCGACGGGAAACTTTCCACCAACGAAGCTTGAAAGGAGCATCGTCGTGAACAGCAATCTCTTTCACAACATTCTCAATGTCGTCATCGCCCTCCTGGGCTTTGTGACGGCGATCCTGCTCGCCACCGGCTGCACGACGCTTCCCGGTGGCGCAATTGAATGCTCGAAGTCGTTTGTCGACCCGACCTATACCACGATCGCGATTGCCGTACTGGGCGCGATGAAGACCGCGGTCAACATCTTGCGCGACGGATTTATAGGCTTGTTCAAGCCGCAGCCGCCGATTCGCTGACAGACAATGACGGGGAGACGCGGCATATGCCCGAAAAGTATCAATCGCTCGTCGAGATGCTCATCGCGCAGCTCGGCGGCGGGCTGACGACGATCATAGCCGCCGTGATGGGGAGGTTGATGTGGCACACCACCGAAGTTCGCCGGTCCCACCGGAAGAAGTTCTTCGGTAAGGAACTTGCCTGGGAGTGCCCGCTGGCGCTCGGCATGGCAATAATCGGGGAAGGGGTGGCAATCTGGATCGACGCGGGGCCGCTGCTCCGGCCGACTATCGTCGGTAGCCTCGCCTATCTTGGGCCGCGCGGGTCTGAAGTTTTGTTTCTGCGTTGGTTTGGCGCTAAGATCGAGAAGGACAACTGATCAAAAAAAGAGGAGGCGGCGAGGCATTCGCCGCCCTTTCTTTATTGGCCGCTATTTGCAGCCCTTGCTCATGATAGCCGAATTGATGGCGTTGACCTTGCCCTTGGAAACAGCGACCTGACCCTCCTTGTCGCCGCCAAACGTGCTCGACGTTGGAACACCAATGAGGAAGACGCCAACCGCATCTCCCGTGGCTGCCTGGTTTTGTTGCTTGGAGAGGGCCGCCAGATTGTTCTGCTCTTTCAGCAATTCTTGCACCAAGGCCGGACAGCCGAGATTCGTGTAAGCGGCCATCGGAATATCAACAGGAACGATAGCGTCCGGACGCTTTGCACAGCCAACAACTGCCAGCGCGAAGGCCAGCGCAACAATACGAATTTTCATGAAGTATCCCCTGAAGTACCTGCAGACGCCCCCGCGTCCTAAGCGCGTAAGCTGACAGAATGCACGTATCAGTCAAGCCCTGTCACGCCTTGAAGGTACAAAGGGCTGATCAGCCCTCCAATAGGAGGACGTGATGGCAACTGAAATTGTTCCTACAGCCAACACGGCGGCTAATTCCGCTGACCTGGTCGTCGAGGCTAGTATTCGCCATCGCGCACTGCTGGCATCGGACAACACGACGGGCGCCTTCGATGCATGGGATGGTGACGCAGTCGGGGCGGTGCCAGATGCTGCGGCCTACGATATGGTGCTGTCGATCGATCCCCTTACGGTCCCGGCCGGTGCGGCCAAAGTCAGGTTGGGGGTTGCTTTTGCCAGTTCAGCGTTCACCGCCGAGGATCTGGAAATCGCGTCGTGTCCATCACCCCTTCATCATTTCAATTATGATGGTCGTGTGACCCTATCACAATGACCACGTTGCAATCTCGGCGAAAGTGCCATATCGATCGAGCGATACAATAATGGACGTAAAATGGCGACTTCGACGCGACCTAAAGACCTTCCAGATTATAAGAACCCACCTTTGAACGAAGTGGTTCTGGGTGTTCAGTTCCCCCCTGCGGAAGGCTACCAGCACATTTTTGCGGGTGATGTCTGGAAGCTTTATAAGAACGCGTACCCTATTGTTACGGAAAATCCCCCGCTTCAGCCCACCTTTGAAACATTTGGGCCGCCCGGCACCCAGCAGCTGTCATTTAGTGTCGGAAACGGTACTCAGCACAGCCGATATTGGTTTTTGACGTCGGACCAGCATGAACTGATCCAATTCCAGAACGATAGACTACTGCACAATTGGAGGAAGATTGGGCCAAACGGCGAGTACCCGCGCTTTGACACGCTCCTAGCTAAGTTCCAGACCGAGTTGATGCAACTGTCGGATTATTTCCGCACGTTATCACCATCGGGTAAAAGCCTCGTATGCAACCAAGTTGAAGTGACTTACACTAACCATGTTGCGGCTGGGACAGGGTCAAAATTTGATCCTTCGGGCTCTTTGCGAATATTTGATTTCGGAGGGCAACCTCCGGCGGATATGAATGCAGTGTATCGAAGAATACTCACGAAACCAGATGGATCACCTTACGCAAGATTGATTTGCGAGGTTATATCTGCAATCGACTATAAAGGTGACCGCATTGCGATTCTTCAATTTACGGTTCGCGGTAGCCCTAGCGTCGGGACCCCCGGAAATGTGATGGAGTTCATGCGTGCGGCCAGGGTTACAATTGTAAACGAATTTACCCATATAACATCGGAAGCCGCACACAATACTTGGGAGAGAATTTTGTGATAGCCGCCGCATCGGTATCGACAGCACCCGACGAAAAATTCCCACCAACCAGTACCACTACAGACCTTGGTGGCGCTACGATTGAGCGTATTCCTGCGAAGCGCGTTCTGAATGTATCGAGCCTACCCTGGCATGATCGCTTCGTGAGCCGCGTTGAAAAACTGATTCGCTTGCCGAGAGGCTGGAACGGCTATGGTGCGGGACCCGTGTCATTTCATTGTGCGAACTTCGCGATGTCACTGATCTCATCAGCATGTCCGCATGATGTCCACGAGCCACAAGTCGTTCCTGGAATCAACGGCGACCTCCAGATTGAGTGGCATTCTCTCGAATATGATATCGAGATTCATATCCGAGCTCCCTTCGACGTCGTTGCCACCCGATATGGTCCTAATGACCTTTGCGAAGAGATGGCTTTGTCTAATGAATTCACCGTTGTTGCCGAATGGCTGAACGAGCTGGAGAATGCAGTTGCCGCTCGCGCCACCGCCGCTTGATGAAAATGGGAATGTCAAAATTCACGATCACGACGAAATCCTGGGGTCCCACGGGGTCCTTAGACGGATTTCGCCTTACCACCTAGTGGATGACGAGAAGGCTCCGCAGGGTCGGCGGGTCTCTTCCGCCGCCTTCCAAGCCTCCAGTGGTGAAAATGGTGGGATGTCTGTCGACCTAGAAAACTCGATTATTGAAAGCGGTCATAATCCTCAGGTTTACGTGCTTCAGCCGCCATTCATCGGGGCGGTCAGATTCACCGCGGCGTTCTTGAGGGGGGTCGGTTTTTCCGTAGGCTACGATCCGCTGCCCGCCAACCCACACCACGGTGAGGTTTGGGGCGCGTTCACGGGATCACAAAAAAAGCAGCTGGTTGCCAATGCCGTTATCTACGTTGAGCCTCGCTAGCTAAACGGTCACGCGCCGGCACTTAGCGCCGCAGAATGTGATCATTTGATCGGTTACACCCTCTCGTCTGCTCTTGCGACTGTTTGAAGTTGAGTTATCGTCTCTTGATTTCAACTATTGATATTGGGGCGGGGAGACAATGGACGATTTGGTGAGGGTGGTTGAGATGCTCAAGATAGCGCTCAAAACGGCCGAAGATCTAAAAGCTGCGGATATCTTGATCTATCTTATTGGTATGGCGGTCATCGAAGGCGAGTACCAGGTCGCGAAGAAGCGGAGCCGTAGTTGAACTAACCCCATCACCCCCAGATCATCTGCTGCCCACCACTACCCAGCCCGCTGCCCTAACCGGACGCTCAGTCAACCAGATTGCGCACGAGACAGGACAGTTCGCGTTCCTCGGTCATGCCGCCAATAAATGCATACATGATCACGCGCGCCAGTTCTTCACCCTCGATGCTGTCAGGTTTGATCTGCCGGCGAGTACATTCGTTGCAAAGCACGCGTCTCATCATAGCGATGGAGGCGTCACTGATCACTTCGCGGCATAGGGACATGGCTATCCCTCCACTTGGGCGAAAGCGCAATTATCTCTCAAACGTCGGGTTGCCCGTTAGACCGCCGGCGGCAGGTTATTGTGCGCTTTCGCCGTCAGGAGGGAAAGGGAATTCGTGGGGTAACGCACTACCCCTCGATCCGATAGATCGTCGCGACGTCATTGATTTCGTGTATGCCCTTGAACGACGGATGGCGCAGCTTGCCGTCTTCCGTCCATGCGCGATATTCAATCTCGGCGGCGAGGATCGGCCGGGTGAAGACGGCATTCTTGCGGGCTAGCTTGACCGCCGGCGTCGTCGTCGGGATCTGCTCCAGCAGCTCGCGCAGCCTGGCTGACGATTGCTGTGTGAAGCCCGTTCCGACGCCGCCGACATAGACGAGGCTGCTGCCCTGGCGGGCGGCCAGTAGCAGCCGGCCGATCGCGCCTGGCACCGTCGACGGCTCGAAACCGACGATCGCGAAATGGTCGCGGCGGACGCATTTGATCTTCAACCATTCCGGCCGTTTGCCGGAGCGATAGGGCTTTGCCCGATGCTTGGCGATGATGCCTTCAAGGCCGAGCTCGCAGGCGACGCGAAAGAACGCCTCGCCATCCGCCTCCACCTCCTCGGATAGACGGATGGCGCCCGTGCGGCCTTCCAGCAGCGGCTCGAGCAGCCGCCTGCGTTCGCGCTGCGGCAGCCGACGCAGATCGCGGCCGTCGAGATAGAGGATATCGAAGGCGTAGAGCATGATTTCGCCGGGTTCATGCGATGCCGGCCGGTGGCCGAGCGCGCGCTGCAGCAAGCCGAAATCGGAGCGGCCCTGCCCATCGAGCACGACGGCTTCGCCATCGAGGATGGCCGTCTTCAGGGGCAGGCGGGGCGCCTCGGCGACGATCGAGGGGAAGCGGCCCGTCCAGTCATGGCCACCACGCGTCAGGATCTTCACGCCGCCATTCTCGATGTGGACGGCGAGGCGGTATCCATCCCATTTCACCTCCAACGCCCAATCGCTGCCCTTCGGCGGCTTTGCAACGAGCGTCGCTAGGCAGGGGTCTATGCGCGCCGGCATCGGATGATCTGGTTGTGGCTGCTTCGGACGCATGGCGCTACGGCTGCGGCGGGGCAGGGGGCCGGCAGCCGGTGGAACTCCGATCGGCGCTGACTTCGGAGGCTTTGTCATGCCGCCATTGTACGGCTTATGGCGCCGGCTGGCTATTTCCTTGGGCAGCCAGCGCCTCGGCAATGACGCGCTCGCGATAGCCGCCCACGGCCACCTCCCGCCGAATGACGCGACCGCGCTGTCTCAGCAGGAGGATTTCACCGGGATTGAAATGAAAGAGCAGTTCGTCGAAGGCGCGATTGGCGGCGCAGATGTTGTTCGCGCCGGCCAGCTTTTCCTTGCGCTTGCCATCGGCGTCGACCGCATCGATCGCGAAGGTGAATGCGTCATCGTACAGGTTTGTGCGGCTCATGGTCGTTGCCTTTCAGGTTAGTGAAAAGGCGGCCGCATCACCTTGTTGGTTCGGAATATGTTGCCGAGACGGCGATCGTCAAGATCGCCAAAAGCCGTCTGGACACTTCTTCGAAAAGGATAAGGAAAGCAGCGGAAGGAAAAGTGTCCAGAAAATAGCCAGTCCGTTGAAAAGACCAACTTTCCCCATACCGGCATGGGACAGGCTCTCCGCCGCGATTTCGGCGATCTGGGATTGATCCGAGATCCTCATACTGATGGCATTGAAACTGATGGCATTGAAAGGCATCCGCCCCAGCGGACTTTATTGAGCGCGCAAGGACATTTGGATTCGCGCCCTCAGCGGTCTAGGAGCGGTGCCTGGAACGTAACGACGGCCGTCTTAATCTTAAATTTCCTTTCGAAATCCTTTGCCGCGTTGGTGACCTGAGGCATTTCCTTCGAGGCGGACCCCGGGATCACCAACACCAGAATAAGCACGAGGTCCAACGACGGAGGATATGTGAGCGACCTTGCTCTCTCTAACATCGTATCGAAGATATGGTACGCCTCCCAACCGCGCATATCTGACTCGGCGGTCCTAACATCGAAGATCACAAACTTGTTTCCGTCTTGAACCGCCCCGTCGATTATGCCCCGATCGCTAGCAATTCCGCGCGATATAGGCTGCGAATATTGTTTTTGCAGCCTATCAAACACTTGATCTTCAATTTCGCTGGCGATTCTGACTCTGGCCCAAGTTTTGAAACGGGAAAAAGCGCTCTCCGCGGAATGTTCCCTCGGACTTTCAGAGGCCGTTGGCTCAAGAATACCTTCGGATTGTCTTTCCTCCTCGATAGCAGGAGGTTCGCCATTCCACCCTTCAGTAGGGTCAATCGCGATGTGTGGGGCCTCCTCTTCAAGCTTCTTCACTTGGTCGTATATTGACGCCTTCGGCAGCAAGGCAACGAAGTGATCTTCATTCTTGAAATCAGATGGGGCGTAAAGAACTCTATAATTCATGAGCAGGATGCAGAAAAATGCGCCTACGAGGAGCATGGGGAACGCCATCACGAACCACATAAAGTAAAACTGATTTTCAGCAGCGATTAACGGCAAAACCACAGTACCGCTGATCTCGGACAGTCCCGCAAAAATAGCGATAATCGTGAGTGGATTCTTGATGTGTCCCGGACTTTGCACGATGTCTTATCCCCGCTTAAGTTGCTGCTCTAGCATCTTCGCGCTTGCCAGTCGATGGATCTTTAAGACATGCCCTCGGGGCAGGGCGGGAGGCTCCAATGCCCCTAGTACGAATTGTACTCTCGGTTGGAACGGTACTCGGTGCGGCCAAATGTGTAGAGGTGATCGTGATTCACCTGACACCGCTTATAATCACCTTCGCCCTGGATGAAGACAATCAGCCTATCTTTCTTGAGACATGCCGGGCAGACGAAGTGCATGGGGTCCCCGTTCGCCATGTCTTCGCGTAGCTTATAGACCATGTCCCCTTGAGACGTGGTAACGAGCTGATAGCGCGCCTTCTCCTGTTCGAACTCGTCTTGAGCCTTCAATTCCTGGCTAAGCTGTTTCAGGGAGCCGCTCAGATCGAGATTCATCACGTTAGCGGCTGTCAGCTCCACCGCGAGCTTATTCACAAGGCTCATGGCCTCGCTAGCGTCCGGTGCTTTGTCGGAAGAGAAGAGCTTCTTAATCGCTTCGGCCGTGCTGGCGGCCTTACCCGTCGTACTGATTGCCGTGCCCGCAAGAGCCAGTGCATTTTCGAGAATACTCAGATCCATGCGAGCAAGTCCTTTAGGGTCAACAATATTGAGCTGAATGTATTGCTCTGCCAGCAATCTCAGCAAGCGCCTGCCGGGCGCATCCCCAGACATCTTCGTAAATGGTAACGGGCTGGTGATGTTCGCCCCGGCTCTACAGCGGCTTCAAGTTTTACATTGTCCGTCTAAGTGATTGAAACATCTATGGCCCATTTCAGCCTGTTTTACAGCCAACCATATGAAATCGCCTATTTAAGCCTAGCTTCCCAAGCTGACGGGCATCCTAGCCGCGCCGTTCGGACGCACTCGTGGTTTTAGTTGCGAAAAGCTCGTCGCGTTGCAGTAGGTCAATATCTGCACTAGCCATTTACTGTTGGTGTGGCATGCCCAAAAATAGCCCGGCTAACAACCATCAAAAAGACCTCGAGGCTAGGCACCAAGAATACAAAGGCACCGGCTGTCAAAAGTAGGAACGCAAGGCCAGCTAATATCGGTTGCGATCTATCGAGAATGAGAAAGTGGGCCTTGAGGGGTGCACGTGCGTGACTCTGTCGGGTCCCGGCCAGCATCAATGTGCTTCTTCGATGATCGTCGTCTTGAATCATTTCAAGACCCTTCTTGATATGCCTCACGTCAACGGCCCCGAGAAAGGGTGGCGACGCTTCCTGATCGACAGAAGTGAATAGCGGCGCAAGGCGGGCATGTACCAATTCGAGTTCGTGAATATTCAGGGCCTTAAACACTCCCTCCATATAATCGGTTGCACTCTCGAAGGTTCTCACTTGCCTTGGGCAAAACAAATAAAGTAGCAGCAAACCAGCGAGCACCAAAACGCTACCGAAATAGAGAAGTTCAATGCGCTCTATTGGGTCTAGCCAAAGCCCGGTTCCAAGTCCGTCGAACCTCATCAGTTGCTGCCGAAAGGAATCGCTCCACAGCACAGCATAGCCCAAGATTGGAATGAGGCTGACAACCTGGGGCAGCTTTGATCGCGAGAGCGCTGTGCTAAACGACCAACGTGGCGGCCAGTACGCATTGAAGTTACCTTGTTTGTAGAACTGCTGCATATTCCGCCAATAGCGCCCCAATAACATTGCCCCTAGATCATGCAACGCCTTTTCGTCGCCGAACAGTCTGTTTTATCTGCGCCGGTGTATCGATATGAATCTCCCGTACCAGCTACCTGAAACCGTTATTGGGGACTTCACATATTTTCCGGGAATTCTGAGTACGCCGATGGCTGCTGGCTTTTAGCGTTTTTCCACAGAGGCAGAAAACGGTGGATTTCATTTTACAGTTTGCGTTTGACGACGCTGGAAACGTTCGGTTTTATCGGGCGGCATTTTACAGGCGACCTCGCCGTACAGGACTGATTTTGCCTAACATGCGATGGGACTCTTAATCAGCGGGTCCACGGTTCGAGCCCGTGATCACCCACCAGTCATCCCCTTGGTTTAACAAGGGGATTGCTGAAAAGACAGGCTGTTTTTCCGATTGGTTTCGTGAATCCAAAGGCCCTGAATCGCCTGCAGCAGAGCGTAGATTCCCGAGAAAATCCCGACGAGAATTTGACGGCCATGGTACCGATATGTTGACATGCGTTCCCGTATAAGGGCGCATTTCAAAATGCGCGTCGCCAGCTTTAGAGCGGCCGAGTTGCAGGGCGGATTTAGTCTGAGCCCATAGTAGGCTTTGGCGGTTGCGCTTTGGGATGCTTCGGTTCCGCTCGTCAAAGAAGGAGAGACGTTTACCATTCCTTCGAGACAGCCCAGGGCGGGCTGCAGGGCATCGAGCCGTCTAATTGAAGGATATCGAACCGAATCTTCCGCACTAGAACCAATGCGAGCGCTCCTTGTCCCGACCAGCAATAAAACAGCGCGTACAACGTTCCCAAATGCTTCCTCTCGCCAAAAGCCGGTTGCTGTTCGTGTGCCGGACGTAGACGGATTTCACTCGGACGGTCGCAACGGGGACTAGCATATCGAAAAAAAGCAGCTCGGCATCTTCGAACGGCTGCTTTCCGACGACCCGCTCGGGTTGGGAGCGGACGCTATGACTGGTATCTCGTCCGACGCTCGGTGCCTGGACGAAAAGCTAATTATCACAATCGGGTGCGGTGCAAATCATTCCAGCAAATGAACTCGATAGGGGTATGAGCGGGATCGCCAGCCTGCCTTCCCCGTGGTGCAGGCCGGACGAGACCGTGAGAAACATGCCGGGCGTTGAGGAGCTTGCACCCATCGAGCGCTACTTGAGAGGTTCAGTCGCTTTTGCCGGAGAGCTGATGCGAACACCGCGTCCCGAAAACCTGCCTCGCTGATCTGGGCCACCCCTTCAATAAGAGCCCTGCAACAGCGCGCTTAGGAAAGCCGCTACGTACGTGATATGGTATTGGCTTCGCTGAACCATGGGAGGTGGGAATGCGTGCTTTTGTGCTCACGCTCGCCGTCGGAGTGCTTTCCGCCTTAAGCGCGGTGGCGGCAGAGCCTGTGATATTCCACACTGCGCATTTCGACGACGACACTGTTGTCAATCTTGGTCTCGTCAGCAATCGCGCGACAGAGCGAGCTGGATACGATTACGACGTCCTGATATCGCTTTCACAAGGTGACGCTACGAACGGTTCGGCCTACACTGACCCTGGAAAGCATCGAGCACTGGTGAAATGCAGCGATCCCGCCAAAGTGTCCGTCCGAGGCATCGACTATCCGGTGCGCACATTGGGCCCGAGAGGGGATGACTGGAAGGACGATCTCTGGAGGGCGGTCTGCATGACCCCTGTCTCGTAGCCCGAATTGTTCTCGGCGGGATTGAGACCTGCTTCACGGCGCAAATACCAAACATCTATCGGGAGCCTACGTCCCGGCAGCGGCACTGAACTTTGCGGTATCCAGAGGGCGGAGGGAACTGGATTATGCAGTCGAGCCATCAGTGCAGACGATACAACAAGTGGTGCGTCGAGTGATTTGGCCAAGGTCTCCAGTCGCTGCGCGACGTTTACAGCGTCTCCGATCACCGTGAACTCGCTGTGGCATCCGCTGTCCAGAACCCCGCCAACGACCGTGCCGTAGTGCAAGCCGATGCCCGCGTTGAGGGCAGGGCAGCCGTTAAGCATGCTGTGATTCTTCCAATCGTTCAGTGCATCGACAAGGTCGAGAGCGCATGCCAGGGCCCGATCTGCGTCGTCCTCTGTCGGGGCAGGTTGGCCGAAGACCGCCATTACTCCGTCCCCAATGAATTTGTCGACTGTCCCGCCGTGTTGGAAGATGGTCCCGGAAACAAGGTGGCGGTATTCCGCCAAAACCAATGCCAGTTCCCGCGCAGGCGCTGTCTCGGCAAAACTCGTAAAATCTCGCAGGTCGACGAACATGATTGCGGCGCTGCGACGTTCAAGATCAAGGTTTGAGCTGCCCTCCTGGAGGTCCGCGACAACAAGCGGCGAGAAAAAGCGCGAAAGGTTGAGACGACGCTTGTCGGCTCTTAGGGCTTCCTTCCGTGTCCGGTCATGATCCCTCGCGAGCAAATAGATGGCGAAGGCTGTAAAGCCGAAGCTTACCGTGAGGCCCAGGTCCTGGTTGAAGAATGCCGCAAGCAGCGACATTGCGTCGGCGGTATGATGTCTGGCGGCCGTGATCGCCAGCATGGCTATCCAGGAAACCAGGACGATGCCGGAGAAGACAATTACCAGCCGACGATCTTGTTTCAGTCCGACATGGTTGAGTAGAATGAACGCCACCACCAAACTGGTCGTCGTCAGGTTGTGGTTTTCGGTAACCGGTCCGCCAAGAATGTGCGCGTATAGAATCAGGGCGACCAGCAGCGCGTCGAGAACGACAAAGACTGTCTTAAGCCAGGAGAGGTTAGGCAGGAAGCGCGCGGTCGCCACCGACGCGACACTGATGATAAAGTAGCTGATGACGACGACAACGTGCATCCTTTCCGCTCCCTCGTTGCCGCCAAGTAGGAGGTTGGCAAGTAGGATGGCGAAAGCGACAAATCGCAAAAGGATTGAACGCATTTCCCGCGCTGCGTCCCACTGGGCGCTGAGTGAAGATGTCATTGCTCGTCGCTTGAAAGCGCGGGTTTTCGAGACCTTGTGGGTCGACCGAGTCCGCTTTCTCTCGGTAAAGCAGAGGTGTCGCACGCGGCCGCTTAAACAGCCGCGTGCATTATCCGGCGATATCGTACTATTTGATTTCCGTGACGGTCAGCTTGCCCTCGACGCGCTCGGCGACGAACTCGATGCTCGCGCCTTCTTTGAGTTTCTCAAGCAAGGCGTCGTCCTTGACGCGGAAAACCATCGTCATCGCGGGCATATCAAGCTCCTTCAGTTCCTCATGAATGAGAGTGACCTTCTTTGCCTTGGCATCGACTTTCTTGACGGTGCCTTTGGTGAATTCCGCCGCGAAAGCGCCGGAGGCGAGGGCGATTGCGACGATGGCGGTGGCTGCGAGTGTGAAAACTGATCTCATTGTCTTGTCTCCTTTGGGTCGGATCACTTCTTGGCAACGGTCACGTCGCCATGCATTCCAGCGTCGTAGTGCCCGGGAACGAGGCAGGCGATCTTGAACGTGCCGTCGTTGGTGAACTTCCAGATGATCTCGCCGGACTTTCCAGCGGCCAGACGGATCGCGTTCGGGTCGTCGTGTTCCATCTCCGGAAACTTCTCCATCACGGCCTTGTGCTCCATGATCTTGTCTTCCTGGTCGAGGACGAACTCGTGGTCCAGCTCGCCCGCGTTCCTGATGGAGAAGACGATGGTTTGGCCTTTGCGGACCTTGAAGGTGTTCGGCGTGAAGATCATCTTGCCGTCGTCCGTCTCCTTCATGGAAACGCGGATGGTCTGGGTGGCCTGCGCCTTCTTGCCAGGCTCACCGACAGCCATGGCTTCACCGTGACCACCAGCATGTGAGCCGGAGGCAAGGGCCGGAGACGCGAGCGCCGCGAGGAACAATGCCATAATTGCAGTCTTCATGATTCAGTCCTTTGGTTGTTTGATGGGATAGATTTCACGATCAACCGTGCTTCATGGGTTTCGGCGTGATCTTTGTCTTTGCGTCTTTCGCCTTGGTCGTGTCGGGAAGCTCACCCGTCCACTCCCAGGCCTGCGTACCGGGTGGATTTTCGTACCAGCCGGGATCGGTGTAATCGTCGGCTGCGATCCCCTCGCGGACCTTGACGACGGAGAACATGCCGCCCATCTCGATGGGGCCGTGCGGTCCCCACCCGGTCATCATCGGAACGGTGTTCTCCGGAATTTCCATTTCCATTTCGCCCATGTCGGCCATGCCAGCGGTTCCCATCGGCATGTATTCCGGGCGGAGCTTCCTGATCTTCTCGGTGACTTGCTTCTTGTCGACGCCGATGAAGGTCGGGACGTCGTGCCCCATGGCGTTCATCGTATGGTGCGACTTGTGGCAATGGATCGCCCAGTCGCCGACGTATTTGGCATCGAACTCGTAGGCCCGCATCGCGCCGACCGGGATGTCGATGCTGACTTCCGGCCAGCGGGCTTCCGGCCTTACCCAGCCCCCGTCCGTACAGGTGACCTCGAAGTCGTAGCCGTGCATGTGGATCGGATGGTTGGTCATGGTGAGATTGCCGACTCGCACCCGCACCCGGTCGTCCTTCGACACTACAAGCGGACTGATGCCTGGGAAGATGCGGCTGTTCCAGGCCCAGAGATTGAAGTCCGTCATTTCCATGATGCGCGGAACGTAGGTGCCCGGGTCGATGTCATAGGCGCTGAGCAGGAACACGAAGTCGCGGTCCACCGGCATGAACTTTTCGTCCTTCGGGTGGATGATGAACATCCCCATCATGCCCATGGCCATCTGGACCATCTCGTCGGAATGCGGGTGGTACATGAAGGTGCCCGATTTCACGAGGTCGAACTCGTAGACGAAGGTCTTGCCGACGGGTATGTGCGGTTGCGACAGCCCGCCGACGCCGTCCATGCCAGACGGCAGGATCATGCCGTGCCAGTGGATGGTCGTATGTTCCGGCAGCTTGTTCGTCACGAAGATGCGAACACGGTCGCCTTCGACCGCCTCGATGGTCGGACCCGGGGACTGGCCGTTGTAGCCCCAGAGGTGCGCGGTCATGCCCTCTGCCATCTCGCGCTCGACGGGTTCGGCGACGAGGTGGAACTCCTTGACGCCGTTGTTCATCCGGTGAGGTAGCGTCCAGCCGTTCAGGGTCACGACCGGGGTGTAATTCGGTCCCGATGAGGGGCGGACGGGCGTCTGCGTTTCGGCGGTCTCCATTACTGCAGCCTCAGGCAGTCCCATGTTGGAGGTCTTCGCCCAGGCGGCGGTCGACACCAGTGCGGCACTCGCGCCGAGTATCTGTCTTCTGTTGAACATGTCTGTGTCCTTTCCTAGTGACCGCCGCCGCCGCTTTCGGCAGCCGCTGCGACTTCCGTTTCGCCACCGGCTGCTCTCGCGCCGCCGCCATAAATGGCAGGTGCGAGATTGGCTTCGGCCAACCAGAAATCGCGTTTTGCGTTGACCGCCAGGAGTATCGAGTTGACCTTCTCCCGGCTGTCGGCGAGCAGTTCGAACGTATTGGTGATCATGCCATTGTAGGTGAGGAGGGATTCCTCCTCGATCTTTGTGCGCAGAGGTACGACGCTGTTGCGGTAGTGGCGAGCGATGTCGTAGTTCGAGCGGTAGGCCTGGTAGGCGGACCGCGCCTCGGAACGAACGTTCACCGCCTTTTCCGCAAGCAGGTTGGCAGCCCGCATATAGGCCAGCTCCGATTTGCGCATCCGGGCCTTGCCGCTGTCGAAGATCGGGATGACGAACTCCAGCGCGACGTTGCCGGTCGTCTCGACGTTCTTCTCGCCGTCCTCCAATTCACGTTCAGTCTCGAACCCCGTCAGGATTTCGAGATCGGTCACGTATCGCGTCGCTTCCGTTAGGTTGTACGACTTGGCCGTGGCTTCGAGATCGAGCTTGGCCATCTGCAGGTCAACGCGACGTTGCAGGGCTTCCGCCTCGATCAGGTCTCGTTTGATCAGACCCTTCGGGAGCTGTGCCAGGCGATTGGGAATCTGATAGTCGGTGTCCGATCCCCAAAGTCCCATCAGGCGCGTCAGTTCTTCTTTCGCGAGACGGGCCGCAAGCCGCGCCTTTGCGGTCTGGCCCGCCAATTCGGCATAGAACACGTGCTCGCGGGCCTGGCCGCCCTTGGTCAGCGCACCTGTTTCGCCGAGCTTTTGTGCAAGGTCCGAGGCCGCGTCTGCCGCCGCCTGCGCCTGGTTGAGCTGGGCGACCGTTTCCCAGGAGGCAACGGCGTTGATCCAAGCCCGCCGGGTATCGGCGGCGAGCTGTAAGGTCTGCAGGGCCGCATTGAGCTGGGCTTTGCGGAATTCGGTATCGGCAATGCCCACGTTCCGTTTGTGCGTGGCGAGGGCCAGGAGGTTGGTGGCGATCACGCCTTCGACGGTCTTGAATGCTTCAAGCCCTGGCGTGCCAATTCCGATCAACCCCACTTCGACTGTCGGGTTCACGAACATGGTCGATTGCCATGCTTCCGCAGCCGAGTCGCCAAGATCGGCATAGGCTGCCTGGAGGCCCTTGTTGTTGAGGAGGGCGACCTGCACCGCTGTCTCGACGTCGACGGTTTTCTTCGGCAGCAAGGTCTTGATCCGGACCGAGACGGCCTGGGCATCGTGGCGGTTTTGAATCCAGACGGTGTCCTTTCCGGCCGCTTCGGCGGTTTTGTTGGATACGGACGAGAAACCGGAGTTCGGAGCGGAGTATTCGGCCGCCGAGACGCATCCACCGAGAATGAGCGGGAGCGCGACAGTCGCCGCAAGTTTCAGCCTGATCACCGTCATGACGCGTCTCCTTCAGGAGCCCGCGCGTCGTTCTGGTTACGCCACGGTTTGGGATCGACCGGGACGCGGTGCGTATAGCCCGAAACGGGGCTTTGGTAGTGGACCGGGCGAACGTCGACCGGGAGGTCGGCAAGGTCGCCCGAAGCAATGACTTCAGGAGGCAACGTGGCAGCGCAACCGCTTGCGAAGAGCGGCAAGGCAACCACCAGAAAAACAGGTTTCATGGTGTAATCCGAATAGGAGATGGCAGCGGCGTACGCGGGCAATAACACCCGCCTACGCACGTTAAGACCCGCAAGGACGGGCGTGTCCTATTCAGATATTCGGGGGGCGATGCAGCGGCACGAGTTCGCCGACGACACGATTGTCGTCGATGAATTCGCGGATGGAAGCCGTCACCACGGGGCCGCCGCTCACTTCGGGGGTGGCGATAATCGCAAAACTGACGCAGAAGTCGTTGCAGCACTCCTGCTTGGCAATTTTCTGCGTGTCATCCGAAGAGGCGCTTTCGTCACCATGGACGTGGTCGCCGTTTGTCATCTCATGGTGGTCGTCAGATTGGACGGTTGTCGATGTCGCCATCGACCCATGCATCGCTGCCGAAGCGGTGGGCAAGGAGTATCCAGCCAGTGATGCGATGATCACCAGCCGAAGCAGAACCAGCATTCTTGCCAATGTGATTCGATACATACCCATGCCCGAGGACTACCATCAGCCCGGAAGTTGTCAATTACGAGCTTCATCTAGCCGATGATTCGCGACGATTATATGGCGTTGCACAAAGACCCCTGCCACCATCTCGTACTCGCGGCGGCTGCGCTCGGGACAACCACAGCCCTGGGGTTCTAAGTTTTCAGCACCAGCGGAGACCGGAACATTCTTCTGAAAGGCGCGTTTGAAGGCGAAAGGAATTGCGCCTCCGATGCCAGTGCTGAGAACATTTTACCGCTTGGTCCGAATTGCGGCTCTGTGCCTCATGGTGGTGAACCTCCACGGCACGGCGGTGGCTGGCCAATTCAGCGCCAATCACAATTGTCTGTCGATCACCGAGCTGGGCCATCGCTATCCAATCTCCGTCCATCATGTCGGTTGCTGCGCCAATTTGCACTGTTGCCTGATTCTCACAGAGCCGCCGTGTGCGGATGCGCATGCAGTCGCTCCTCGACCTGTTAGGCCAATGCTGAACGAACCTACTCCGTTCCTGCTCGTGCGTGCATTCCATCATCCGCCCAAGCCACAGTTCTTCTGAATTCGAACACGCGCATTCTCACTCAAACAGGAGAGTAAAATGAAAACCGTTCTCAAAAGCGCGGTCGCGGCCGTAGCCGTACCGGCGATCCTTCTATCCGTATCGGTCAACGCTTCCGCGCAAACGGCGATGCCAGAGGCCTGTAAATCGGAGATGTCCGCCAGCGGCGATATGAAGATGCCGGAAATGCAGATGGGGCAAATGGCCGAGCACCAGAAGGCGATGATGGAGGGCATGCAGCAGATGCATCCCGCCATGATGCAAGGGATGATGGCCAAAGACCCTGACGTCTCCTTCGTCTGCGGAATGATCGCCCATCACATGGGCGCGATCAGCATGTCGGAGGTCGAGCTGAAATATGGTGACGACCAACAGGCCAAGGCCATGGCTGAGAAGATCATCGACGCGCAGAAGAAGGAGATCGAGGAGATGACCGCCTGGGTGAACGAACACGCCAAGTAACCTCTCAATTCCTGCGAAAGGACCAAGATCATGCATCATCATCAATCACCGGAGATGAAGACCTGCATCGACAACTGCCTGGCCTGCTATCGGGAATGCCTGTCGACTGCGATGAACCACTGCCTGGAGATGGGTGGCAAGCACACCGAGCCACAGCATTTCAGGCTCATGATGGCCTGCGCGGAAATCTGCCGAACCTCGGCTCATTTCATGCTCATCGGTTCGGAGCACCACAAGCACGTCTGCCGCGAGTGCGCCGAAATCTGCAGTCAGTGCGCCGACGACTGCGAGCGTATCGGTGACATGCAGAGCTGCGTCGATGCCTGCCGCCGCTGCGCGGAGAGCTGCCAGAAAATGGCGGCTTAGAACCAGCCAGGGAGGGTTTCGGTGAACGGCGTCCTCCCTGGCCTTTCTGCCTGTTATTAGGACTCGTGAAACGCGCTGATCACGTCTTTTATCATCCGGTTGATGCACCAACGTGCATAGATCGGCCCGAACATCGCGCCGACGATCCTTCCTGCCGCCGAACTCGGATAATCGTAGTCGATGAACACAAGCAGACGGGAGGACTTGCCCGAGGGAGCAATCTCGAAGCCCATTCGGTAAGCTCCGATGACAAGAAGGTTCGGCCGTCCCCGTGTCTCCCATACTTTCCGATGTGGAGGTTGCCGCTCGACAACGACTTCTTCCACCGACAGACCTCCGCCGAGGATTGTTCCCACCATCCTGATGACCGAGCCCACGGCACGGCCTTGTGCCTCGTCGAACCCGTAGGTCATCCGCCCCCCGAGCATCATCGCCGACGGCTTCTGCATGTGCGCCCCGAGGCGGGCCGGGTCGTCCAGGTAATCGAACAGCGCCTCGGCGGACGCCGCAACCTCGATCTCCGTTTGCGCCGAACGGGTGTAGGTCACCGTAGATCATCCTTTCCCGCCCGATGTTCGTGTTGATCGTGGCGATGACCACCGTGCCCGTGGAAAAGGTGCATCACGGGACACGCCAAAAGCAGCAGGTAGGGGGCCAGACCCAGGGCGTGCGCCCAGTGTTCCCGCAGCACAAAGAACGCCACGATCACACCGAGGGATGCCACGAGCAACGTCCATTTGCGTTCCCACTTCATATCCGCACACCTCTCAACCTGAGTGCATTCCCGATCACGCTGACGGAGGACAGCGCCATGGCCGCTGCGGCAATGATCGGGGACAGCAGAAGCCCGAAAGCCGGGTAGAGAACGCCAGCAGCAACCGGTACGCCAGCAGCGTTGTAGATGAAGGCGAAGAACAGGTTCTGCCGGATGTTCTTCATCGTGGCATGGCTCAGCTGCCGTGCCCGGACGATGCCCTGAAGATCGCCCTGGAGCAGAGTGACCCCGGCACTTTCGATGGCCACGTCCGTTCCCGTTCCCATGGCAATGCCGACATCGGCGGCAGCAAGGGCTGGCGCGTCGTTCACGCCGTCTCCGGCCATTGCAACGATCCGACCTTCCTTGCGCAGGCGTGCGACGATCTCGCTCTTGTGGTCCGGCAGGATTTCCGCCTCGACTTCCGTGATCCCCAGCTTCCGTGCGACAGCATTGGCGGTAGTCTTGTTGTCTCCGGTGAGCATGACGACCCGGACACTTTCCTTCAGCAACGCTTGGACAGCGGCGGGTGTCGTTGCCTTGATGGGATCGGAGATGGCGAAAAGACCGGCGACGCGGCCGTCGAGGGCGGTAAAGATCACGGTCGCCCCCTCACCACGAAGAGCTTCCGCCTTGTCGGCGAGGGACGAAACGTCCACGTTCTCGTCCGCCATTATGCGGTGGCTTCCGATGATTACCTTGCGGCCCTCGACCGCCCCTGTAACCCCCTTGCCGACGGGGCTGTCGAAGTCTTCCGCAGTGCCGAGTGCCACACCGCGTTCATTGGCGGCATCGACGATTGCGGCCGCGAGCGGATGTTCGCTCGCCCGTTCCAAGGTCGCGGCAACCCACAATAAGTCGGATTCGGTCACCCCCTCCGTCGTCGCAATCGATGTGACCTTGGGCTTGCCTTCAGTGAGCGTGCCCGTCTTGTCGACCACCAGCGTGTCGATTTTCTCGAAGCGTTCCAACGCTTCGGCGTTCTTGATCAACACGCCAAGCTGTGCGCCCCGTCCTACACCAACCATGATCGACATCGGAGTGGCGAGACCAAGGGCGCACGGGCAGGCGATGATGAGCACCGCGACTGCGGCAACAAGCCCATGGGCGAAACGTGGCTCCGGTCCAAACGCCATCCATGTAGCGAATGCGATGACAGCTATTATGATGACGACGGGGACAAACCAGCCCGAGACTTCGTCCGCCAGTCGCTGGATAGGGGCCCGTGAGCGCTGGGCGTCCGCGACCATGCGCACGATCTGCGACAGCATGGTATCGCGTCCCACTTTTCCGGCCTGCATGACGAAACCGCCGGTCTGGTTCATCGTGCCGCCTATCAGGTTGGCACCGACCTCCTTGGTGACGGGCATCGACTCTCCTGTGATCATCGATTCATCGACCGAGCTGCGACCTTCGACGAGCGTGCCATCGACCGGCACCTTCTCGCCAGGCCGAACGCGGAGCCGGTCACCGACGGCGACGGCTTCGAGCGCGATGTCCTCGTCAGTTCCATCGCTGCGGATGCGGCGGGCCGTCTTCGGTGCAAGGTCCAACAATGCGCGAATTGCGCCTCCCGTTTGTTCGCGGGCTTGCAATTCCAGGACCTGTCCGAGCAGAACAAGCACCGTGATGACGGCGGCGGCCTCGAAATAGACGGCCACCGATCCGCCGGACCGGAATGTGGCCGGGAAAAGGCCGGGTGCCAATGTCGCCACGACGCTGTAGACCCACGCAACGCCCGTGCCCATCGCTATCAAGGTGAACATGTTGAGGTGACGCGTGACGATTGACCGCCACGCCCGTTCGAAGAACGGAGCGCCTGCCCACAAGACCCCAGGCGTTGCGAAGACAAGCTGCAGCCAGTTCGATGTTTGCGCGTCGAGCAACATATGGAGGTTGGTAAGGTGACCACCCATTTCCAGGGCAAGCACTGGCACCGTCAGAGCCAGGCCGATCCAGAACCTGCGTCTCATGTCGAGCAACTCGGGGCTCGGTCCGGTTTCGGCTGTAATAACTTCCGGTTCGAGCGCCATCCCGCAGATCGGGCAGTTCCCCGGTCCAATCTGCCTCACCTGCGGGTGCATTGGGCAGGTATATATTACGCCGTCGGGCTGATCGGTGACCGCGCTTTTATCGGCTGCCCGCGCGGCCTGAACATTGTGCCCGTGATGATGATGGTGATGGTCATGACCTTTATGGTCCTTTTGATCGTCCATTGGATTACCTCCGGGATAATTCGTCTCTTGTCCGGGGCGTTTCCCTTGGCTAGCGCAAGAGTTCAAAGGAGACGCGTACGGCGATGTCGGCAATCACCGAAAAGGTCGCCCTGCGGGTAGCGCAGGCAACCGAGCATCATTCCGCCGTTGAGCGGAAGTGTTCAAAGAATGGATCGGGGAGGGCCGAGAGCAGGTCGAGAGCTGAGGCCGGTGATCGACCGCTGAGGATCAAGGTATCGCTGAGCGTCGGAATCCAGGTGAAAAACAACAGCGTTCGAAGCCGGGAGAATGACGTTGCACAGGCTACATACGCTTTTACAGCAAGCCTTGTGCTCGACAGGGTGGAGATCACCCGGTCGAGCTAAGTCGCTTTTGGACGTGTCAGTTTGCACAACTTGAGCGAAGTCGTTATCGCATATAACGGGAGCAGCCTCGGCCATCGGGCCGACTAGGAACATAATTGCGACCAAAACGGCCAGCAACTCTCTTCCGCATCTTCGAATGGTCTGGCTTAAGGCGATCATGTTTTCGCTCGATCCTTATTCCTATAATCAAGCATAGTGCCGTGTGGTTGCAAGAGTTGCGTTGACCTTAATCAAACGTACGGCCTTTCCGGGCAGCAAAGTCGAAGCTCCGGCTGCTGCGGTGGCTAACACTGGGAGGACTAGCCCCGGGAGAATGGAGTGAAGCATGCAGGTGAATGAGAGCGCGATGAAACTAGCGGTTCTTGTGTTTCCGATAGCGGTTTTCGCCACGGTGATCTCAGTAGCAACCGCACAAACTGCCGCGCCCGGCAACGTTATCCAACGACAAGACGGCATGAAGGCGATGGCAAGCGCCGCCAAGTCCATCAACGCCATGTTCAAGGACGTGTCGCCCTACGACGCAAGAGCGTTCAAAGCGGCCGCCGAGACCATTCGGGCTCACTCGGGAGCTACCCTGTCAGCGCTGTTCGACGGTTCCGGCACCACGGCTGGCTCACAAGCCAGCCCAAGCATTGAAACCGACCGTCAACAGTTCGACAAGCTGGCAAAAGACCTTGGCACCTACGCATCCGCGTTGTCTGTCGCAGCTGACCGAAATCCCGACAGGCTTGGACCCGGAACGCGGATGCAAACGGGAGATGCTTTGGGAGGCGGACCGCTCGCAAGAAAGGTCGATGCAACGAGAGATGCAGCGTCAATGCCCGCAGAACACGCTTTCCACATGATGCTTCAAACTTGCACGTCGTGCCACGCGAAGTTCCGGATCGAGGCCAAGTAGCGAGAACTCGGACGCGTCCGCCTGATGCCGTGCCAGGACCGTCCAAGGGATGACGGGCTATTTTATAGCCACAGCGGCTTGGCCTTTAGCAGAAGCGCCTCTGACCACCTCCGACCAATTACATGGCACCACATCTTCTGTTAACGTTTCCCGCAGTCAGTCACACTCGCTCCTTGACCCGCTAGTCTGCTGCCAAATGCGGTGACGCATCCTGTGGCGGATTTTCAATCGAAGTCAAAAAAGTCCCACCGGCGATCGCGATGGATAAGCGTGAGTGAGCGGTCCGGCTCTATCCTGTAAGTCTCAATGGCTGGAACGCCGTACTCGTCGATGACCTGGTGAGTGAACGTGCTGCCAATTGGCGCTTTCGTCAATTTCGTGCGCGGTTGATGGCCACCATAGGTGATGCTTCCGGGTATGGGTCGAACCGGCCCGGCGTCGTATGCTGCTACACAAGCCGTCAGGGTGAACAAGATGGCGCAGGCTGAAATTGACTTTTTCATATTACTTGCCCTCCGGTTCATCCGTTCTGGCGACCTTTCTCCAAAATCCTCGAAAGACACCCGTGCGAAGGAATGCGATTTTCTCGAGGAGTGACCGGTGCCGATTACGAGCGAGCGTAAGGCCACGATCACAACCTTAACCAAGTTCTGGGATGAATGTTCCGAGAGCCTGCCGACAGCGGAAGGTCGGGCTTTCCGTTTCCCGTCGATCAGCCATTCTTTTGCGGCACGACGCCGTCGAACACAGGCCTCCGGCGCGCAGCGCACCTTGCGCGCCGTCACCCTCTGACCATGTCGGCAACATCAGCGGTGTCGAGCTCTCGCCGCAGCAGAACAAGCGTCGGATCGTCGTCGTAGTCGAGGGCCTTGAAACCCATATCGCGCTCCAACTCGATCGCTGAATGGTTTTCGCGGCTTTCGATGGACTCGATGCTCGTAATTTTGTGCCGTTGCGCATAGCGACAAATATGCGCGAGCACCTCCCAGCTTATTCCTTGATGTTTGAAGTCATCACGGATTGTAAGTGCGACCTCGCCTCGTTGATCGTCTTCGTCAGTCGCCAGCATTGCCACTGCAAGCAGCGTTTCATTGGGAGAGAGGGCGAGAAAATTGACGATATGAGGATCGTCAATGCGCGTCATTTCGGCGAGCCTTTCATGGGAGACTGCCTTCATGCCGGAAAGAAATCGAAATCGGAGATCCTCCGGCGTCACGTGCTTGAAGAATTCCGCAACCATTGCACCGTCCTGTGGCGTAGCGTGCCGGACATGGAAACGAAATCCCGTGCGTGTGGTCAGGTCGTCGTCGGTGTCATTAACGTTCATTTCGCATCTCCTTTGGCCGGTCCGAGCCGGACGGCCGGGCCATCGGCTAGCGAGATTAGCGCCGCGCTTTGTATCGACCTTGATTTAGCTCAAGGAACGAACAGATCCGTAACGTGGAAACCAATATAAGCTGCGAGATAGACGCCACAGCCCGACTGACCGCAGCCGCACTCGGCTCGAACGCCGACGAGTTGTTCGGCGCGCCCCGCGTGACTGCGTCCCGTCACGGAACAAGGACTGCTGCGCCACTCACCTTGCCCGCCCGCAAATCGGCAAGCGCGAGGTTGGCGTCCTCAAGGCGATAAACGGCCGTGTGGGTGCTCACGCCCGCTTCGTTCGCGATCGGGATAAATTCCCGGGCATCCTGACGCGTCAGGTTCGCCACGGAAACGAGTTCACGCTCACCCCAGAGCACGGCGTAAGGCATGGCGGGGATGTCGCTCATGTGGATGCCTCCGCAGACCACGCGCCCGCCTTTGCGCACCGCCTTGAGCGCCGCCGGCACGAGGCTGCCGACCGGCGCGAAGATGATCGCGGCGTCGAGCGGTTCCGGCGCCGGCTCATCCGAACCGCCGGCCCAGGTAACGCCCAGGTCGAGGGCGAAGCGCCTGGCCGTCGCATCGTCGGGGCGCGTAAATGCATAAACCTTCCGCCCCTGCCAGATGCAGAGCTGGGCGATGATGTGTGCGGCGGCTCCGAAGCCGTAAATGCCGATCAATCGGCCGTCACCGGCCCGCTTCAGCGAGCGCCAGCCGATCAGGCCGGCGCACAGCAGGGGCGCCAGGGACACGGGATCGGCTGTGGGGTCGAGATCGAACGCATAGCCTGCGTCCGCAACGGCATGGGTGGCGAAGCCGCCATCACGGGTGTAGCCGGTGAACAAGGGGGCATCACAGAGATTTTCTGCATTGGATCGGCAGTAGGGGCATGTCCCGCAGGTATGGCCGAGCCAGGGCACCCCGACGCGGCGGCCGATTTTTGCTGTATCGACATTGTCGCCCACCGCTTCGACGATGCCGACGATCTCGTGACCTGGGATGAGCGGCAGCTTAGGCTGCGGCAGATCGCCATCGATGACGTGAAGGTCCGTGCGACAGATGGCGCAGGCTTCGATCCTGATGCGGATTTCACCCGCACGCGGCAATGGAAGCGGCCGCTCGACAGCGATCAGCGCCCTGCCAATTGCTTCAATGACCATCGCTCGCATTGGCTTGGGCCTTTCGCTGACGTCGGTGGAGCCTGCCTGGAAGGCGCGAATTGTCTTCCATCCCATATTGACGTCCTTTTACGCCGTTCTTTTGCTCCAAGCGAGACTTCCGGATTCGGTCCGTCAGGTTCGGCTGCTGTCGGCTGCGCCACGTGCGCATTCGACGCAATACGGCGTAAAGGGCAGAGCTTCGAGCCTCTGTTCACCAATTTCGGCCCCGCAAAGGACGCATCGGCCGTAGGTTCCACTGTCGATGCGATCAAGCGCAGATGAAATCGCCTTCAATTCTTCGCGACCGCTGCGTTCCATGCCCATGAGAACCTCGTCGTTCTCCGTTTCGATTGCCCGGTCGGCGCTGTCGGCATCCAGTTGTTTGCCAAGGTCCCGTTCGATCGCTGCGAGCCGCCGCTCAATGCCGCGACGGCGATCTTCGAGATCTCGTTTTATCTCTGCAGTTTTCATTTTTGTTCTCACTCAATTGCGGTCGACTTGAAGCGGGCAACGCCGCCTGCATTCGGTAGCTTACGACCTCTCCATAACTGCTCCAGCATATGCGATTACGGGCTTTGCTCATTGACCAGAATCAAGAAGTGGGAATCGGGGTGCGGCCGGGCTTATGGTCACGGCAAAAATTCCACGGCGCCTGCGCCCGACGACCTATCTCATCCTCGCATCGTTGCGGGGGAAATTACTCTGCGAGCGCCCGCCGAAGCTTGCGGATAATTACGCGTTTCGCCTTGTCGTCGGCAGTCTTTGCCAGTTTATCCTGCAGATCAAGGACAAGCGATTGAACGTCGTTGTGCCAGTCCATGCTGCCGACCCGAACAGGGTCGATCCGTGGCGGCTGCGCCGCATCAGTTATATCGACCGGCCCCTCCGGTGTCAGCCGGAACGTTGCGTCCAAATGCGGGGACGTGATCCGTTGCTCCGGCAGGAAAGCCAATAGGCGCTGCCGCAGACCTGAAATTCCGGCGTCTTCTCCATGGACGAGAAAGACACCGGCCCTAACGGGTTGACGCGCGCGGACCCACTCCGCCAGTTCCGGCCCATCGGCATGTCCGCTGTAGATATCGAGCCTGCGAATGCGCGCGCGGACTTTTATGTCGTCTCCCTGGATGCGTACCATTGAGGCGCCATCCTCGAGAATACGCCCCAGTGTGCCCGCTGCCTGATATCCGACAAGCAGGACTGTGGCTTCGTCCCGCCAAAGCCAGTTCTTCAGCCGATGGCGGATGCGCCCTGCCTCGCACATGCCGCTTGCGGCGATTACGATGTGAAATCCCTTGATGAAATCGACGCCCTTGGATTGTTCGACCGTCTCGGTGAACCGCACGTTTCTGGCCTGCATGGCCCTGGCCAGCAATGCCCCGTTTTCCATGTCCCGCGCATGCTTGCGAAAGATCGCGCTGGCTCGCGTCGCCAGCGGCGAATCGATAATAATCGGGCATGTCGCAATCTCGCCAGCTTGCATCAAATACACCAGATCGGCGAGCAACTCCTGCGTGCGTTCGACGGCGAAGGACGGGACGAGAAGCGCCCCGTCGGGATGGGTTGCCGCCACGACCTCCGCGCGCAACACCTCGCGGCGAGTCTGGTCGGTGGCTTCGATGCGGTCCGTGTCGCCATATGTGCTCTCGCAAACGACATAGTCCCAGCCCGCGGGCGCTTCCGGGTCGAATTGCAGAAGTTTGTGGCTGGGCCCGATGTCGCCGGAAAAGAGCATCCTGACCGGGGGGGAACCGGCGATTTCCATTTCCACCGAAGCGGAGCCGAGCAGGTGGCCGGCGTTCCAGAACCTGAAACGGATGCCCTCCGCCGCGGTCTGCCATGTTTCAAGCTCCACCGCGCGCAGCAGCGTCACTGCAACGGCCGCGTCCTCGGCGGTATAGATCGGCGCAACGGTCAGGCGGCCCCGGCGCTGGTTGCGTCGGTTCAGGTGCTCGACTTCGCTTTCCTGGATATGGGCGGAGTCCGGCAGCATCACGGAGCAGAGATCGATCGTGCCGGGCGTCGCAAAGATCGGCCCATCGAATCCGGTTTTGACAAGCTTCGGCAGCAACCCGGAATGGTCGATATGCGCGTGGGTCAAGATGACCGCATCGATCATCCGAGGATCAAAGGGAAAGACCCGATAGTTGAGTTCCTTTTCCGTCTTGGACCCCTGGAACAGACCGCAATCGACAAGGATGCGCGTTTCGCGAAATTCGATAAGATAGCAGGATCCGGTGACCGTGCCGGCGGCGCCATGGAAACGGATAGTTGGCTGGTCAGGCATGGGTTCTCGGATCCTTTGGCGGGACGTCCAGTCGTTGGCCAGCATAGCCGTCAAAGGCGGGACGCAACTTGATGTGCGTCAAACTCGAGCCGTGCCCGTTGACGAATGGGGCGAGGCGGAGGGGAGTACAGTCATAGTCACTATGGGCCGAATAGATCGCCCCGCCACTCTGATCCCACCGAGGGCAAATAACGGCAGTGAGCTTCATGCGAGCAGATGGCAGCCATTATACAATCCTCATCCGGGTCGACCGGATGGCTCGTCTTTTCAACTCGCTCGACCCCACACCGTTCAGGGAACGCGACCTCGACGACGATGCCGAGCGATTTATCGTCGAGTGGGCACAGGAAGCACCTGCTAACGTACCGATTGAAATTGTTATCCAATTGCCGAAGGAAGAAGCGAATACTGAATCCGAGCAGACTGTGACGCATGCCGTGCAACACAACTTCGAGGGTCGTGCTGCCCAGGCAAACCGGGAACTGAGAGAGCTGCTGCGGGAGGGACGGCGGGCCTTGATCATCGGTATCCCGATTTTGGCTTTCAGCCTCATCGCAAGCCAGATGGTCAACAATCTGTCAGGGGCGGCGGCATTTTCCCGCGTGATCAGCGAAAGCCTGCTGATATTTGGCTGGGTTGCAAACTGGCGCGCTCTGGAAATCTTTCTTTATGGCTGGTGGCCTATTGCGCGCCGTCGCGCGCTTTATCGGCGACTGGCCTCATCATCCGTGACGGTTTTGTGGAACTGAAACATCATAAAACGCCAGGCGAGAGAAGCGGCACGCGCCGGCTCTATGCCCATGTCTTAACGGTGCGCTCGCGCGTTGCAGCGTCAATCTCCTGAAATCTGCTGGACGCGAAAGGATCCAGTGATTTGACCGGGATCAATGCTTGCCGCCCATGAAGTGCCGAAAGTGGCATCGGCAAGCGGATGAATAAGTTGCCCTTGGAGGCAGGGAAGAGGGTGCAGTGAACGACAATGAGGCAGCGCGCTGCTTCAGTCCGAAACGGGGCGAGCGATGACCGGCGCAACGGGAAAGAGCGCTTGAAGACAAGGAGCTACCTGATGCCTGCCGCCTACACCATCGCTCAGATCTCCGCTGAACAGATCGACGTAACCTATCCGCTCGTGCGAAATGTGGAACAGGCGCTGCAACAGGCCGAGTGGCGCGAAATCTGCGAGGCCATAATTCGGCGACGTGTCAATCTGGCCGGCGCCAACCAGATAATCATCGCGACAAATAGGGCAGGATATATCCGAGGCATCTGTATGTTCCGCGTCAGAAGCCATCCGCGATACGGTCAATTGCTCGACGTGCCGATATTCGTCGCGATCAGCGCCGGCGACGTCGCGGGCGTCTCCGAGGCGCTGCTCGATCACCTCAGGACATTGGCGCACAATCATAAATGCCGAATGATGCGGGTCTGGGGGCTGGGTGCTGACAACTTGAGCAGAACCCTGCGGAAAGGTGAGTTCGATCGCTGCGATCACGGCCTGCTGGTGTCGGTTGACGTTGATACCGGCGATCTCTGACGGTCCCGTCGACGGTTCATTCCTGCGTCGGCTTCGCACTGAAGACATAGCCCACATTGCGAACAGATTGGATCAGCGTCGGGTTCTTTGGGTCGCGCTCGATCTTCTTGCGCAGGCGCGCCACCTGGGCATCGATAGTGCGGTCGTAAGCCTCCATGTTGCGACTTCGCGTCAAGTCCATCAGCAATTCGCGGGTGAGCACACGCCCGGCATGCTTTACAAGCACGCAAAGCATGTCGAATTCGCCCGTTGTCAAGGCTACGTCGCTGCCGTCGGACGCAAGCAATCGGCGGCGGCCAACATTAAGCCGCCAGCCGTCGAAGCAGAAATTTCCCGTTGTCTCGTCATCGCCTTTTGCGACCGGGGCCTGGTGGCGACGCAGCACACTGCGCACGCGCGCCAGAACTTCCCGCAGGTGAAAGGGCTTGGCGATATAGTCGTCGGCGCCGACTTCCAACCCCACGATCCTGTCGATCACGTCATCTCGCCCCGTCAACATGATGATCGGGATATTCGATCGGGAGCGGATATCTCGTGCCAAACTCAAACCATCTTCACCACCGGGAAGAACGAGATCGAGAAGGATGATGTCCATCGCGGCCTTTGCCAGACAATCTCGCATCGTGGGGCCGTCCGCCGCCGCGCTGACGCGAAATCCCTCACCCTCGAAGTAGCGGATAAGCATCTGGCGAATTCTGGCATCGTCATCAACGACCAGTATGTGCTCTCTCCGTGTTGCAGTGTCTGACATAGCGCCCCCGGACAGCGGCCACGCTGTTACAAGCTGTTACACACTTGCACAAAACCTTACATCCTCATCGTCACGCCGTCACCGTGCCAACTCAACTTGTCGGAACCACATCGATCGGACAGGAGGGCACGATGCTTGCGCGACCACAATCCTTGCATGCTGTTATGTCGAATGCAATTTTGCGTGCCGTTGATACCGGGACCCCGAGTTTGCGCGATATTTTCTCCAAGCAGGCGATGGATCGTTTCGAGGCTGGATCGACATTGTTCTGGGAGGGGGACCCCGCCGCCAATGTCTTTGAGGTCGTCGCCGGCGTGTTTCGTATCGTCAGGGTGTTAAACGATGGCCGGCGGGTGATTACGGGATTCATCTATGCAGGCGAGCTGCTGGGCGCGTCTCTTCGCGACCGGTACCTCTACAGCGCCGAGGCCGTCACGCAGGTCACGGTGCGGCGTTTCGGGCGCAACCGCTTCCAGGAGGAAATATCGCGTCAACCGGAGCTTCGCGAGCAGCTATTTTCGCGCCTGAGCGATGAACTGGCGGCGGCGCAGGACCAGATGGTGCTCTTGTCGCGCAAGAACGCTGAAGAGAGAGTCTGTAATTTTCTGCTCTCGACGGCGCGCCGCGTCACGCAGACCTGCCCAGCCATGCCGATCGTGGAACTGCCGATGACCCGCCTCGATATCGCTGACTATCTGGGACTAACGATTGAAACGGTTTCGCGGACAATGACAAAGCTTACAAATCGTGGTGTGATCGTAGCCGCCGGCCGCCATTCCGTCGTTATCGTGAAACCAGTGACACTCGCGTCGCTTGCCGGTGAGAGCTATGCTGATCCCTACGCAGCCCCGACAGAACGTTGTCTAGGGGCTGCTTGAACTTCGCTAACGGCCGGCCGAGGTGGAAACCGCATGGACGACATGACAGACGGCGGAATCGCGTCAGAATTGCGTTTGGATGACGTCATCCGATTCCTCGACGACGCCAATATCATCATACATAGTTTTGACGGCCGGATTCGTTACTGGAGCAGGGGCTGCGAGAGGCTCTACGGGTTTGCTCGCCCCGAGGCTATTGGCCAGATTGTCCATCATCTGCTTGCTACCGAGTTTCCGGAACCGATCGAACAGGTGCGTGCGCAACTCACCGAGAGGGGGACTTGGGAAGGCGAACTGGTCCACCACCACAAGGACGGTCGTGCCATTTCAACTGTCAGCCGATGGGTTCAATCGCAGGGCAGGGAAGCAACCGTCCCATTGATCGTTCAAACCGACAACGACATTTCCGAGCTGAAGCAAAGCCAAGCCGGTCTCGCCGAACGGGAAGCGCATTTGCGGTCGATTCTCGACACTGTGCCGGATGCCATGGTCGTCATCGACGACACCGGGGTGATAGGATCGTTCAGCGCTGCGGCGGGGCGACTCTTCGGTTATACCGCGAACGAGGTGGTTGGAAAAAACGTTCGCATGCTGATGCCGCAACCGGATCGGGACGCCCATGACGGTTACCTGTCACACTACATTCGCACCGGCGAGCGACGCATTATCGGCTACGGCCGTGTCGTTACGGGTATACGCAAGGACGGAACGACTTTTCCGATGGAGCTTTCGGTTGGTGAAGCGACAGCTAACGGAAAGCGCATCTTCACCGGGTTCATCCGTGACCTGACGAGTAGGCAGCGGGTTGAAGAGGAACTGAGGCAGTCTCAGAAGATGGAGGCGGTGGGACAGCTAACCGGCGGTATCGCTCACGACTTCAACAATCTCCTGACCGTCATCAGCGGCAATCTGGAAATGATGGAGCCGCTGCTCAACGACGAGACACTCCGGGGATTGCTGCGGGAGGCACAGGCGGCGACGGATGACGGCGCCAAATTGACGAGCCAGCTTTTGGCTTTCGGCAGGCGGCAGCCGCTCAATCCGAAACCGGTCGACGTGGCCCAGCACGTTTCCACTTTCTCCGAGCTGCTGCGCCGGACACTGGGGGAGACGATCGAGTTGCGAAGCGTCATAAACGGGACACCGGGTCAGGCAATGGTAGATGCGTCCCAGCTTCAAAACGCGCTTCTCAATCTGGCGCTCAATGCACGGGATGCGATGTCGCGCGGAGGTCGGCTGACCGTCGAGATATCGCGCACATCTCTCGATCGCGACTACGCGCAAATGTATCCCGAAGTCAGGACCGGAACTTACGTTCTGATCTCGGTGACAGATACGGGCTGCGGGATGTCGAGTGAAGTGAGGCGTCACGCCTTTGAACCCTTCTTCACCACCAAAAGTGTTGGTTCTGGCACCGGCCTTGGACTGAGCATGGTCTACGGGTTTGTGAGACAATCGGGAGGCCATGTTCAACTCTACAGTGAGCCCGGCCAGGGTACCAGCGTTCGTCTATTCCTTCCTGCCTTTGTCGAAGGGGATAATGCCGCCATAGCCGAGGGAGCGGCATCTTCGGCCGACCACGAAATCCCAAAGGGGCGTGAGACAATTCTCGTCGTGGAAGATGACGCGCGGGTTCGTCGGGTGGCGATCATGCGGCTGAGCAATGCGGGTTACACGATCCTGGAAGCCGCAAATGGAAGCGACGCCCTGGAGATGCTTTCCGCTCACCCCGAAATAGAGCTGTTGTTCACCGACATCGTCATGCCCGGTGGCATGACCGGTGACGAGCTGGCCAAGCATGCGCGTGCGTTAAGACCCGATATCAAGGTGCTCTTCACCTCGGGCTATGCCGAACCGAGCATCGCCGGAAGGGAACTCACGGAACGGGGGAGCTGGCTGAAGAAGCCCTATTCCGCACGCGAGCTTGCAACGCGGCTTCGCGAACTCCTCGATTGATATTGCGAATCGAGGTCTTTGTCGGTTTCTATGAAGTCATCGAGCGCCGCAAGCGGGATCTCCATCCGTTCCTGACGAGTCTGGATCCGAAGCGCTCGTCACGGCAAAACGCGCGGCCATCCTTGACGGAGATCAATGTGGACGCTGCGGGAAGGTCTAAGCTCAGAGTTCACAGTTCGACGATCTTCGAAGGGAACATTCAATGAGCTACAAGACCATTCTCAGCGTGACCGGGATCAATCAGTCCGACAGTGATCTGCGCGTAGCGGCCGAGCTATGTGCTTCCGCCGGCGCGCATCTTTCCGCCTTGGTTGTCGCTTTGTCGGCATCGCCGCCGATCGGCGAATATGCTGCCGCCGTGTCGATCGACTGGCTCGAAGAGCGCAACCGCGAAATTGCGAAACTTGACGAACGGGCGGAAGAGGCCAAGGCATTGCTTGCCCAGACCGGCATCTCGTTCGATGTCGACACGATGTACACGGAGATGGCATGGTCCGACGAGGAAATCGGCGAGCGTGCCTCCTATGCCGACATCTCGCTCCTTGGACCCGGCCTCAAACTGGACCCGGAACTGCGGGCCCGTGCCATAGACGGTTGCCTTTTCAAGTCCGCGCGACCCGTTCTTCTCGTTCCAAAGCGCGGCAAGCCAACCCTTTCTCCAAGGACAGTCATACTTGCCTGGGATTCCCGTCTGGAAGCCGCCAGGGCAGCGCGCGAAGCAATCGACGTCATGAAGGACGCTGACTCGGTTCATGTGACCATGGTTGACCCTCGGGCAGCGTCCGCGAGAAACGGAGAGGAACCCGGCGCCGATGTTGCCGCCTATCTTGCGCGGCATGGGATCGAGGTCACGGTCGACCGGTTGCCGAGCGGCGGGCGTCCCGTTGACGAAGTCCTCAATCAGCATGCGCTTGATGTTTCGGCCGATCTGATCGTGATGGGGGGGTATGGTCATTCTCGCCTGAGGCAGCGCATCTTCGGCGGCGTCACGAAGTCGATCATCGAGGAACCGAGCGTCTGCGTCTTGATGACCCACTGATCCGGTCCTGCCCCGTGCCGATCCGGTTGCGCGACCGGGTCGGCATCCTTGTCTGTATTGGCTGCAAGACATCCCGCTCTGCGGCTAGTTGTCCCCGCTCACCGCCATTCTTCCGGTCACCTCGACGATATCAATCCCGTAAAACAGGTGAGGCGAAGCGCTTGCCATCGGTTGCGGCATCGGCTTCAATGCTCCTGGTTCCCACCAATCTACATGCCGTTCGAGAATTGACCAGGCATGCAGCCGCTGGTGATGCCATTGATCGGTGTCCGGAAATTCCTGATATTTCCCGTAAACGACGACGCTTCTCCAGCCGAAACCACCCTGGAACTCGTCGACCTCGACGCAGACGTGAGGATTTTCGCGCATCCAGTCGACTTTCTGTCCCGGCATGGAAAAGCTGTAAAGGCAATTGCCGTCAAGGGCGTAGTAAACCGGGATGATATAAGGCCGGTCATCTTTGGAGCAGGCCAACCGTCCCAGGCGGTTAGCGGAAATCAGGCCGATGCACTCCGAGCGCGTCATCTCCTTGACCATCATGGCATTGGGCTCCTTTTCGGCACCAGGTTTCGCAACGGCAATAGTGACACCAAAAACGTCACTTCATTTTGATCCGGCGCAAAGACCTTCGGCATCGGTCGCCTGAAAATAGCAGAACACCGACGGCGCGGCCAACTTACCGCAGCGCCCGCATTGCATTGAGGATGACGGCGAGGTCGATGATCTCCTGCAGGAGTGCACCCTGGACCGGCGGCAGATAGCCGAAAGCCGCCAGAGACATTGCGGCTAAAGACAGGCCGAGACCGGCAATTACACTTTGCCGCGCGATTGCAAGCGTCCGGTGCGAAATCGCGAGCGCCTGTGCGAGAGGTGTAAGCCTGTCGACGAGCAGGACCACACCGGCGGCCTCCGAGGATGCCGCCGCGCCGCGCGCGCCCATCGCCACGCCGACATCCGCAGATGCCAGGGCTGGCGCGTCATTCACGCCATCACCGACCATCATCACAGGACCGGATCGACGCGCGGCGAAAACGGCCCCCACTTTCTGCTCCGGCGTAAGGTCTGCGAGGACCTGATCGATTTCCAGCCCGTCGCTGATCACAGACGCGACGTCGAGACGGTCCCCCGTGGCAAGAATGATTTTTGTGATTCCTGCTTCCCGGAAGCGGGCCACGGCAGTGGAGGCGTCCGTTCTGACTTGATCGGCCATGATGATTGTGCCGGCAACGATGCCATCAATTGCTACCGCCACGACCATTTGGCCCGGCTTTCCATCCGAGCGGAACGATCTCGGATCGCCTTTTCTGCTGTTGGCGGCAACATAACCGCTTCCTCCAATGACGACCTTTCTTCCATCGACGAGGCCCTCCAACCCTGCCCCAGCTTCTTCTCGGACATTGGCGGGCGAGGAGAGCGGCAGTCCGCGCTTGGCGGCAGCGGCGACGAGCGCTGCCGCCATCACGTGGTTCGAAGCCTGGTCCAGCGACGCTGCGAGCCGAAGAAGCTCGACCTTCGAGATCCAGGCAGCCGCATGGATTTCCACGATTTCCGCTGCGCCGAAAGTCAGGGTGCCGGTCTTGTCGAACACAGCCACACGCACGCGGCTGAGCGTCTCAAGCACATCACCGCCCTTTATCAGTACCCCGATTTTCGCGGAGCGGGAGAGGCCGGAAACGAGCGCAATCGGTACGGCCAGGATCAAGGGGCAGGGGGTGGCGACAACAAGGACCGCCAGTGCGCGGCGAGGCTCGCCGGACAGAAGCCATGCTGCAACGGACAACCCGATCGTCACAAAAAGAAACACGACGGCATAGCGATCGGCCAGGCGCGCCATGGGCGCTTTGCTTTTCTGTGCGGCCTCCACCAGTCGCACGATGCCTGCATAGGTGCTCTCGGCTGCCGGACGAAGGACGTGCATGTCAAAGGCGTGACCGAGCGAGGTACTGCCGCTCAGGACCTCATCCCGCGGCCCGCGCGCGACGGGGAGGGACTCACCGGTCAGGGCAGACTGATCCAAGAGGGCGGACCCCGATACGATCGAACCATCGACAGGGATAACCTCACCCTGCCGAACCAGAAGTCGGTCACCAGGAACGAGCGAGGAGATGGGCACTTCCTCGAGCCGGTCACCGCTGTAACGGATCGCCCGTTTCGGGACCCTTCCGAGCAATGCCGTCATTTCTTTCGCCGCACGGCCGGACGCGAACGCTTCGAGCATCTGTCCGCCGGCATACATAAGTGCAACGACGTTTGCGGCCAGCGTTTCCCCGAACGCCAAGGCCACGGTCATGGAGAGAGCGGCAATCAGGTCGAGGCCGAAGTCGCCGCGAAAAAGGGAGTTGCCGGCAGTAACAAGGAGTGCGGCCAATATGGGAACCGTCGCGCATCCCCAAAGAAGTCGTGATGACGAGGGCATGTTCATGACGTGAAGTGCGAATCCGCCAACAAGCCCGATCAGCGCGACCGCGACCAACAGCGGTTGCCTATGATCTGATAGCCAGCGCACGAGGGCGTGACGGCGGAAATGGAGTTGCATCGGTGCCTCTCGTGACCTGTCGAGCCTTCCGCAAACGCTAGTTTTCAGGACCGGTTGGCAGATGTTACCGTTCTTGGTCGGTCAGCGGCAAACGCTTCTCAACAGTTCGTGAGGCAGGCGCGCCGTTTCTTCACCGACGCGCCAATTGATGGTCAGAACGGGAATCAGGCCGATTTGACGGGGATTTTCTTTTCCTTCTTCTGGGCATCGGCTGATTTCGGCAGCTTGATTGTAAGCAGCCCTTTCGCAAAGGACGCCTCTATCTTGTTGGCGTCGACTACATCGGGGATGGGAAAGCTGCGCTGGAACGAGCCGTAGCTGCGTTCGGAGAGGTAGTAGTCCTTTTCCTTCTCTTCCTTCTCTTCCGTCTTTTCGCCTTTGAGCGTCAGCATGCCGTTCGAGACGCTGACTTCGATATTGCTTTCATCCATTCCTGGCAGTTCGGCGGTAATCTCGTATTCCTGGTTTCGTTCGACCACGTCGACAGCCGGAGCGATCTCCCAGCGGGTGTCGCCCGCGGTCGCGCCGCCTCTGCGTCCACGACTGAAGGGGGAGCGCCACGAGAGGGGATGGAAGTCATCGAACAAGCGATCGATGTCCTGGCGCAGGTTATCCAACAGGCTCCAGGATTGGCCGGTCGCCACCGGTGTCGTGCCCTCGGTCTTGACTTGCAATTTCGTGGGCGACGTCTTCATGATTGATCTCCTTTTCAGGCTTTGTGTTTCGTGGTGGTTCGCAGCGGCGCCCATCGATCTCGAACACCTCGCGACGACAGCCTTGCCGGACCCACCGAACCACCCGCGGCAGCATCGATGAGAGCCCTTTCGGCTTTGAAGTTCATTGATTGGGATCAAAACACCGCCAATTTCCCTTCGGCAGCGATCGCGGCGGCGTATTGCAGACCACGGATGGCATTTTCTCGGCGTGTTCGAATCGATTGACGCACGTCAAAGGATACTCGCGCACGCCGGCTATATAGTTCGACCGGGAACTCTCTTCCTTGCCTGCCGCGAAGGGGGACATTTATCGGACGGAGCAACAATGCATTCCGACGTTTCGACTGTTGAAAATGCCGCCCCGACCGGTGCTTCCATTGACAGCGGGCTGAGCGGCCGAGAAGCAAAAGCGAGGCTGGCGCGATTTGGCCGGAACGTCCTGCCGGAACCGCGATCTCCTTCTTTCCTGGCGACATTTCTGCGTCAGTTTCGCAGCCCGCTGATCTATGTCCTTCTTGCGGCGGCTCTTGTTTCGCTGGCCCTGGGTGACGTGAAGGACGCTCTCTTCATTGGCGCCGTCTTGCTGATCAACGGGATTATCGGTGGCTTCCAGGAGCATTCGGCCGGACAAGCCGCCGCGGCCCTTCGGAAGCTTGAGCAGCCGCATGCGACGGTTATGCGTGACGGCCAGCCCCAGGAGATCGATGCGCAACTGCTCGTGCCGGGTGACGTCGTCTCTCTTGATGCGGGCGGGCGGGTACCTGCTGATATCAGCCTCAGCGCCGTGAACGATCTGCTTTGCGACGAATCGCTGCTGACCGGCGAGTCCGCTCCGGTCCGCAAGAAGGCTTCGGCCGGCCCGGAGTTGGAGGACGGAAGCGACTGCGCCGCCTTTGCGGGCGCGCTCATCACGCGCGGCCGGGGAAGAGGCGTCGTGATCGCGACAGGCGCGGCGACGCAGATCGGCAGAATCGCCGCCGCACTCGACAAGCCGGACGTCTCGCGTCCGCCGCTGATGATCCGGCTCGAGAGATTCTCGCATATGATTGCCTGGATGGTCGGGCTCGCCGTGGCACTGCTCATCATCGTGGGGCTCGCACGCGGGATGGCCTTGCAGGATCTGTTCATGATGTCGGTCGGCTTGGCCGTCAGCGCAATCCCGGAAGGCCTGCCCGTTGCGATCTCCGTGGCACTGGCCATCAGCATGCGCCGCATGGCGAAAGCGAATGTCATCGTGCGGCAAATGCCGGCCGTCGAATCGCTTGGGTCGTGTACCATGATCGCAACCGACAAGACCGGCACGCTGACCCGCAACGAGTTGACGGTGACGGATATTCTCCTGCCGGACGGAACGGAGCTGTCATGCGAGGCGGGAGCGGATCTCGATGCCTGCCGCATTCATGGCTCGGGAACAACGCCCGATCAGGCGCGTGATATGGCGCTTGCCCTCCTCAAGGCTGCGGCCCTGCCGAATGAAGGCAGGCTGACGAAAGAAAGCGACGGCTGGAAGGGCGTTGGTGACACCGTCGATGTCGCTCTGCTTGCCGCCGCGCGCAAGGCAGGGATCGTGCAGCATGCGATTGAAGAAGACTATCCCCTGCTTGTTCGGATCCCCTATGAGCCGGATCTAAAATACGCAGCGTCCTTTCATCGTCGGGGAAAGAGCGTCCGAATCTTCGTCAAAGGGGCAGCCGAGACACTGATCGGCATGGCCGATCGTATGGATATTGGCGGTCGCGCCGTGCCAGTCGACCGCGCAATCCTGATCCGGCAGAAGGAGGAGATGGCCGCGCGGGGCCTACGCGTCCTCGCCTTCGCAGAGGGTGAGATCGAAGACGAAATCGACGAAGGCTACGGTCATCATCACCTTGTCGATCTGGTGTTCCTCGGTTTGGTCGGCATGCAGGATCCGCTGCGGCCGGAAGTGCCTGAAGCCATGAGGGACTGCCATGCCGCCGGAATAGAGGTTGCGATGGTGACGGGCGACGATCCCCGCACCGCGGCCGCGATTGCCTCACAGGCAGGATTGGTCTTCGGTCCGGATCAGGTGGTGGCCGGCGCGGACGTCCGAAACGCCGAAGAGAGCGGCTCGGAGATCCTTGATGAACTCACGCGGCGCGCGAGGATCTATGCACGCGTATCGCCGGCCCAAAAACTGTCGATCGTGCTGTCGTTGGCGCGCAATGGGCACTTTGTCGCCGTCACCGGTGACGGCGTCAACGACGCGCCGGCCCTGAGGCAGGCTCATGTCGGGGTAGCGATGGGACGCAGGGGCACCGAGGTCGCCAAGGAGAGCGCCGACATCGTTATCACCGACGACAATTTCGCATCGATCGTCAGCGGCGTTCGCGAAGGGCGGGTAGCCTACGCCAATATCCGCAAGGTGATTTTCATGCTGATGTCGACCGGTGCTGCCGAGGTGGTGCTGTTTCTGCTCGCGATCCCGCTCGGCCTGCCTATGCCTTTGCTGCCTGTGCAACTGCTCTGGCTCAACCTCGTGACCAACGGCATCCAGGATGTGGCGTTGGCCGGTGAAAGAGCCGAGGGCGACGAGCTTTCCCGTCCGCCGCGTCGGCCAAGCGAGCCGATCTTCGACCGACTGATGATCCAGCGCATCTGGCAATCCGCGCTCGTGATGGGATTTGGCGGTTTCGCAACATTCTACTGGTTGCTACAGCAGGGTTACAGCGAGGCGCAGGCGCGCAATATGCTGCTTCTGCTTCTGGTTCTGTTTGAAAATTTCCAGACCTTCAACAGTCGCTCGGAGCGCAGGTCCGTCTTTGCGCTCGGTGTCTTTGCCAATCCATTTTTGGTCGTGAGCGTTGCAGCGGCGCAGGCGCTGCATATTTCTGCCATGTATATTCCCTGGCTGCGAGATACCTTGCAACTGGCGCCGATATCGCCCCGGGAATGGGTAGCGTTGCCTCTGGTCGCTTCGTCGGTGCTGGTCGTGATGGAAATCGATAAATGGCGCTGGCGCCGCAGTGGGGCGCAAACCGGATCATCGGCATGACGACAGAGGGGGGCAGGTGGACGGCGCTTGATCCGTTCCACCTCGCCGGCGTACGGCTGCGCGCCGACCCTCTCGTCAACATCGAGACCGACCAGCATCTGCGTCGCTTCACTTGACCGGCATCAATGACGGAAGGCTTCGCGTGAATTATTCTTCAATAAAGTGCATCTTCGATGCGCTCGGTTTGGGAGGACGGGTTCATGAAAGCGCAATTTCATCTGCCGCTGATCACCTATCCGGATACCTGCTCCGACTGGATCATTGAAAACGCACTTGAATTGTCGCGCCACCAGGGGGCCACGCTGAGTGCCAGTGTCCTGCAGGTGAGAATACCCAGGATATCCCACCCGTTTCCCACAATTGTTGATGTTGAGAAAATGGTCCATGATGCAGACCAACTTAGCCGCCGACGCGCTAAGGCTTTGACGGAAAAGCTCCGAACGCTAGCGAACACTGCTCAGCAGGACGTGACAGTGGCGCCATTTGAGGCAAAGCAACCCCTGGTCGGCGAACGGGTCGCCCAATTGTCACGGGCGTATGATTTTTCGATACTGGAATTGGTTCCGACAGCCAGGTCGTTGATTGAGAGCGTTCTTTTCGACGGTGGTCGCCCGGCGGTCATCTTCCCCGCCGCAAGCTGCCCTGGACGTATCGAGACAATCGCGATCGCGTGGGATGGCAGCGCGACGGCTGCAAGAGCAGTGACCGGGGCGCGATATTTCCTGGAAAAGTGTTCAAGCGTCGTACTCGTGTCCGTCACGGACGACAAATTGATCGACGAAGACATCCGCGACCGTTTGGCAGAAACGCTCAGCAAGAGCGGTCTGAGGGTCGAAGTCATCACCCTCCACGTAAATGGCGACAGTGCCGCTGCCGCCATTCAATCGGTCGCAACGGAAAAACATGCCGACTTGTTGGTGGCCGGTGCCTTTGGGCACTCAAGGCTGCGTGAATTCATTCTCGGCGGCGTCACGCGTTCATTCCTGACAGATCTCTCAATGCCCATTCTCATGTCACACTAGGCTGTCGGGAAGGAGCGTCGTGCCGTTTGCCAGATGCCTCGCGGGGCGATGCCGTGGATCGCTTGATCTGGCGCAATGCGCAGTTTCGCAGCTAGCGTATCATTGAAGCAAGTGGCAGCGGAGGAGAACACGACCGAGCCAAAGCCAGGACCATCGATGACGTAGACAATCACCTTGAGAAGGAGAACGAAATGACATCGGCCAAGTTGACGCGCGGAGTTATCGTGTTCGCGCTGATTGCCATCGGTTCGACATCCGTTGTCGGTGCGCAGACAGACGACGCAGATCCACATCATCCTGAGGCAAACTCCGGCCAGGCTACGCAAACGCCTGATGCCAGCGGTGACGCGGGACAGGACCAGGGAACACAGTCTGGTCAGTTCGGCATGATGGGCCGCAACATGATGCATCCCGGTATGATGGGCGGAATGCCCATGCGCGCGATGCGCGGGCACATGATGAAGATCATGTTCGCAATCGCGGATGCCGATGGGGACGGGGCTCTCTCGTTCGAGGAAGTGTCCACCATTCATAAGCGAATCTTCGACAGGGTGGATGCCGACAAGAACGCCAAGGTCACACAGGAGGAAATGCAGACGTTTATGCGCGAGTGAGCGTTACCCGTCCCATCGCCAGAAATTTTCGATGCGCCCGCAGTACGCTGTCAATCTCAAGGCGCCGATGCATCTGACCTGCCCGGGCGGGTGCAGACAGACCTTTACCCAACCGCCATGGCTGGCAATCAAGCCCGGGAGTTCTACGACGGCTGCCGTCCCATACAGCCGGCAAACATCGCTTCAATCATCGCGCACGCCATAGAGCTGCCGGTGTTCGTCGACGTTCGCGGATTGAGGTTTTTCCCACCGATCAGGCGGCGGTGGGACGATGGTCAAGTTCGAGGAACAGTAGGCGAGCACCTGTCGAACCGAAGAATCTCGACGCTGCGGCGGGGTTCGAAAAAAGGCGGCCAGCCAGGCTCCGAATGAACCGCTTTAGGGAACCTTGCGGGCTGGTCAGGCGTTTGGGACTCACCGTTCAATTTAGGATCAAGAACAATGCGGTGGATTTCAAACTCCTTGCTTGCCGGTGCCTTGCTGCTCGCAGGCGCAGGGCTCGCGAAAGCTGCCATGCTGGCGACGACGGCAACCGACCTTACGGTCTATTCCGGCCCCGGTACGGAATATCCGTCCGTTGGGATCGCGACGCGCGGCAGCTCGGCAGTGCTTGACGGCTGCCTCGACGGCGAGAATTGGTGCCGCATCGATGTCAACGGCATGCGTGGCTGGGTTTTCGCCCAGGAACTGACTGTGGACTACAATGGTGCGCCGGTCGTCGTTCGGGAACACCGCGTTGATCTGGGTGTGCCGGTCGTCACCTACGAGCAGACGGGCAGCATTGCCGGACCTGCCGATCCTGCGCCGGGCGATGAAATGATCGGCAGGGTTGGCACCATCGTGCCGCCGCCGGAAGTGATTACCTATATCGAGCGCACGCCGGTGGATCCGGCTGCCTATGACGGAGACATCGTAGTCGGCGCCACCTTGCCGAGTGACGTGGTGATCTCCGCGGTTCCGAACTACCGGTACAGCTATGTCCGGATCAATGACCGGCCGATACTGGTCGATCCGCAGAGCCGCCGGATCGTCTATATCTATGAATAGGCGCCGGTTCTAGAAAAGTCCGGCCCGCGCCCGGGAAACGCGGTCCGGCAGGGCATCAAAGCCCGGTCGTCGAGGGTTCGTCTGGAGGAACGGACATGTCCTCTCGCGCACTCATGATCGCCGTGATCGGCTTTATCGTCGGCTCGATTCTCAGTGTGCTGGTCGTGCGACATTATGCGCCGGACGAAATCACCAAAAAGACGACGCCCCCGGATCCTCTTGTCGTCGCGCCGGAAGATGCCGCCGAGCAGACCCGGTAGCGGAACTCCCATTCATTCAAGCCCTTATGGCAATGTCGCGACGCAGGGCGTTTTCGCAGGCGGTCGTCAAAGCCGCAAGGTCCCGTTCGCCGCTCTGGTAGAGCCGGACCAGGATATTGGCGCAAATCTCCATCTCAGTGTCCGAGCGTGCTCTCTGATGGGTCTCACAAAACCGGTCGAAAACGAGCCGCAGCGTGTCGATATCCTTGGCACAGAGAACGTTCATATGCGCGCTGGTGTTCGTCATGGCGCTTCCTCCTGAGGGTGGGGGTGCATGCCCCGATTGCGTGACGGTCGGCTGCAGTTTAGCGCCTTTTCAAGACGTCGCCATTCACTAAGACATGTTCGGTGAACGCGGCGAAGTTTTCCCGCCGCCTAGTGCGCACGCACAGGCAGGTATCGCGGTCTACTGCTTGACGAGCGTCGGCCCCACCTCTCGCTCCCCGATCTTTTGCACAGCTTCCAACAGAGCCGGAACGACCAGTGCGGCGCCGGCATCCGACAGGTGATCATCATCGAAGTAGAAAACCTTGTCGGCGTCGACGCTGTTGATGCAGCGTTCCTCAACGAATGTGCCGCAAAGGAAATCGGCCGGTTTCACGCGAAAGAGATTGGGATGGGAAATGCCGTCGAAGGCGGCGATGACCGCGTGGTTTCGCTGCAGATAGCGTTCAAAGCTGGTGCTGAGTTGCAGGTCCGTGCGGCCGGTCATCGCGCTTTTCGCCACGAGTTCCGGCACGTTCCAGCCGGCCTCGGGTATCGGATAGACGAGCACCACATTGTGGCCGCCATCGAGATGGCTCCGGATATCCTCCACGTATTGTTTCAATACCCGGGCCTTGCGCGACGGATCGTCCTGGCTCGTCTGCTCGCCCAACCGGTCGAAGAGGTCGACATAGGTCGGTTTCAGTAGCTCGACGCCGCCCTCGCCATTGTCGAATGGCGTCCCGTCGACATAAAGGCTCCAGCGGCTCGCCATGACAATCGTCGTCGTATCGCTCTTTCGAATATAGTCCTCTATGCCGGTGAAAAAGGAATTGCAGCGCAACCGGTATTTTGGACTGGAAACGTAGAATCCGGAAAACCCGACGCACGCCGAATGGGTCATCACATAGAGGTCGAGGTTCTTGGCTTCGAAGGCGCGGAGCGCTTCTCCGGCGAGCGCGGCAGCATGAGAATCGCCGATCAGGATTGTCTTGCTGGCGGCCGAATTCTTGGTCAGGCAGTCTCGAACCGGGTGGGGCAGGGACGCCTCGCCCTTGTCGAACAGGCATGTGTCCATGATAGGGTCATGGCGTTCCTGGGCAAGGGCGATCTGTGCCTCACGGGGCAAGCGGAACTGCAGGCCGCCATTGGAAAGGCCGTAAAAGCCCAGTCCGATGAACAGGCAGGCCGTGACGGCGGCGGCGGCCAGAATATGGACCGGTTTCGGCAAGAGAACTGTCTTGGCGCCCTTGCGGAACGGCGTCTCGACGAAACGCCAGGAAAGATAGGCGAGGGGAAAGCAGCCAAGTGCAAGCAGGCCCATCATCAGCGCCGAAGGCTCGGTCAGGCTGCGGATGCGCGCGAAGGCGAACACCGGCTGATGCCAGAGGTAGAGGCTGTAGCTGATCAGGCCGATGCCGACCATGGGGCGCATCGAGAGCAGGCGCGCCGCTATCGTCTCCTCCGACCCGAACAGGATGACCAGGGCGGCGCCAAGAACGGGGACGAGCGCATAAAGGGACGGAAAGGGGGTCGTCTGATCGTAGGCGAAGACCGAGAAGAGGATGATCGCCAGTCCCGTCACGGCGAGAATGTTGCTTTTGTATTGCCGACCGCCACTCAGCGCGAACGCGCAGAGCGATCCCGCCAGCAGTTCCCAGGCGCGCGTGTGCGGCAGGTAGAAATTCGCGGTCGCAAAATTCTGCGAACCGTATTGGGCAAGCAGCAGGCTGGCGACGGCGATCACGGAAATGGCACCGATCAGCGCCCGGCGGCCGAACCGCCAGATCAGTATCACCAACAATGGGAACAGCATGTAGTACTGCTCTTCCACCGCCAGGCTCCAGGTGTGCAGCAGCGGCTGCTCTTCCGAAGCCGCGGCGAAATAGCCGCCGCTCTCGCCCCAGAAAAAGAAATTCGAAGCGAACAGGCAAACGGAGATGATGCTTGTGGCGAAGCTCGTCATCTGGTCAGGCAGCATCCAGGCCCAGGCAAACGGCAGGCAGCACGACAGGACGAAGAAGAGCACGGGAAGGATGCGGCGCGCCCGACGCTCGTAGAATTTCAGCAGCGAGAAACTGTCTCTTTCTCGTTCCGCGATGATAATGGAGGTTATCAGATAGCCGCTGATGACAAAGAAGATATCGACACCGACAAAGCCGCCGCTGAACTGCTGGAAGCCGGCGTGGAACAACACCACCGGAATGACCGCAATCGATCTCAGCCCGTCGATTTCGCGTCTATAGTTCATCCCGCGCCCCACAGAGATCAACATGATAGCCGAGAGGATGCGACGGCTCGGCCCCACGGATCAAGCTATTCTTGTGAGGGCACGCGTCAAAGTAACAGCTATTTGTCGTGGGCGAGGAAATGCGGTGATCTGCGGCTGCGGCAAACGTCACGGTCACCGGGGCTTTCCCCGGTGTGTCACGGCTTACACTTTCGTCAGTCGCGAAACAGCTTCCACCGGGTCGGCCTGAAGGCGAGGCGGGACCGGTCGGAAGTTGCCTTTTCCGGAGGCAGTTCGATTTCGACCGTTGTATTGGCGCCGCCAACGTCGAGCTCGACGTGGCGCGTTCCGGCAACGCGCCGGGTCTGAACGACGATGCCGGCGATGCAGCCGCCGCCGTCGAGCAGTTCAACGTCGTGCGGGCGGAAATAGAGTTGCGCGGGGCCGTCCGCTTCTCCAGGTGCGCTGACGCCGATCGAGCGGTCTTCGAGCCAGAGCTGGCCGTTTTCGACACGAACCGGAAGAATGTTCGACTGGCCGATGAAGCCGAAGACGAAGGGTGAGTTCGGCGTGTCGTAGATTTCGTCAGGCGTTCCGATCTGCTCGATCTTGCCCTTGCTCATGACGACGACGCGGTCGGCGAGTTCCAGCGCCTCGTCCTGGTCGTGCGTCACGAAGACCGTGGTGTGGCCGGTGCGATCATGGATTTCGCGTAGCCAGCGGCGCAGTTCCTTGCGCACCTGCGCGTCGAGCGCGCCGAAGGGTTCGTCGAGAAGCAGGACATTCGGCTCCACCGCCATGGCACGGGCAAGCGCCACGCGCTGGCGCTGACCGCCGGAAAGCTGCGCCGGGTAGCGCTTTTCCAGGCCGCTCAGTTGCACGAGATCGAGCAGTTCCAGAGCCCGCTTGCGGATATCGGCCTTGGAAGGACGGCGGTTTGCCGGCCGGATCGTCAGGCCGAAAGAAACATTGTCGAGCACCGTCATGTGTCGGAACAGCGCATAATGCTGGAACACGAAGCCGATATTGCGCTCCTGCACGGTCTTGCGCGAAGCGTCCTCGTTGCCGAAATAGACGGTCCCCTCGGTTGGGCTCTCAAGGCCTGCGATCAGTCGCAACAACGTCGTCTTGCCGGAGCCGGAGGGGCCGAGCAACGCGATCAGTTCGCCCGAGCGGATATCGAGCGACACGTCGTTGAGTGCAGGAAAGCGGCTGAATTCCTTGCGTATGTTTTGAACGCGAACTTCCATGTAGACTTGACCTTTCAGTGCCGGCGGCTGGCAGCGATCTGGGCACTGTATTTCATTTCGAGCAGCGACTTCAGAACGAGGGTGACGAGGGCTAGCAGGGCGAGGAGCGTTGCGACCGCAAAGGCGGCAACGAAATTATACTCATTGTAGAGGATTTCCACCTGAAGCGGCATGGTGTTCGTCAGGCCACGGATGTGGCCGGAAACGACGGAAACTGCGCCGAACTCGCCCATAGCGCGGGCGTTGCACAGCAGCACACCGTAAAGCAGGCCCCATTTGATGTTGGGCAGCGTGACATGCCAGAAGGTCTGCCAGCCACTTGCCCCCAGGGACAATGCCGCTTCCTCATCGCTCGTCCCCTGTTCCTGCATCAGCGGGATCAGCTCGCGGGCGACGAAGGGGAAGGTGACGAAGACCGTCGCAAGCACGATGCCCGGCACGGCAAACAGGATCTGGATGCCATGGCTTTGCAGCCAGGGACCGAGCAGGCTGTGCGAGCCGAACAAAAGAACGAACACGAGACCCGAAATAACGGGGGAGACCGAGAAGGGCAGGTCGATCAGCGTGGTTAGAAACGCCTTGCCCTTGAACTCGAACTTTGCGATCGCCCATGCGGCGGCGATGCCGAAAACCAGATTGAGCGGCACGGCGATGCCGGCGACAAGCAGTGTCAGCTTGATCGCAGCAAAGGTCTCGGGATCCGACAGAACGGTCAGGAACTCGCCGGGACCGTTGCGCAAGGCTTCGGTGAATACCGCCGCCAGTGGCAGAACGAGGAAGAGCCCGACGAAGGTGAGCGCCGTAGCGATCAGCCCGTAGCGTGCCAGCCGATGCTCGGATGTGGCGATGCGGACGAGTTCGGTGTTGGTGGTGCCGGTCGGTGAAGCTGTGCCATCATGCGCCATAGCCGTACCTCCGTCTGCTCCAGGCCTGAATCATGTTGATGATCAACAGCATTGCGAAGGAAATGACAAGCATGACGGCGGCAATTGCGGTTGCGGCCGGATAGGCGAATTCCTCCAGGCGAATCACGATCAGCAACGGGGCAATTTCGGAAACGTAGGGAAGATTGCCGGCAATGAAGATGACCGAGCCGTATTCCCCGACGCCGCGGGCGAAGGCCAGCGCAAAACCGGTAAGGACCGCAGGGGCGAGTCCCGGCAGCAGGACGCGCCTGATCGTCTGGAGCCGGTTTGCACCGAGCGTCGCTGCGGCTTCCTCCACTTCCTTGTCTATTTCTTCCATGATCGGCTGCACGGTCCTGACGACGAAGGGCAGGCCGACGAAGACGAGCGCGAAAACGATGCCGAGCGGCGTGAAGGCGATCTTGATCCCGAGTGGCGTCAAAAGACTGCCGATCCAGCCGTTCGGCGCGTAAAGCGTCGTCAGAGCAATGCCGGCAACGGCGGTCGGCAGAGCAAACGGCAGGTCGACCATGGCGTCGATCACGCGTTTACCCGGAAAGCGGTAGCGCACCAGGACCCAGGCGAGGACGACGCCGAAGAACACATTGATCAGCGCGGCTAGAAAGGCCGTGCCGAAGCTGATGCGAAGGGCGTTGACAGTGCGTTGGTCGGTGGCCAGTTCCCAGAAGGTTGCCCAGCCCAAGGCGCTGGAGCGCCACACCAGGCCGGAAAGAGGAATGAGAATGATGAGAGTGAGCCATGACAAAGTAACGCCGAGCGCCAATCCGAATCCCGGAATGACGCTCGGCTGCCTGATTTGCCACAGCGAAGCTGTGCGTGCGGTCATACAGTCTTATTGTCCTGGCTTGTAAATCTGGTCAAAGAGCCCACCGTCCCCAAAATATTTTGGCTGAGCTTCCTTCCATCCGCCGAATTCGTCAATAGTGACGAGCTTCACATCCGCAAAACGTTTGATGTCCTCGGGGTCAGCGGCCTCCGGTTTGAAGGGACGATAGTAGTGTTTTGCGACAAGCTTCTGGCCGACATCCGAATAGAGATACTGCAGATAGGCTTCCGCCACCTTGCGGGTCCCCTTGGCATCGACATTGCCGTCTACCAGCGCGACCGGCGGCTCAGCCTTGATCGAGATGGACGGCGTGACGATGTCGAAATTGTCCGGGCCGAGTTCCTCGAGCGAGAGGTACGCTTCGTTTTCCCAGGCGAGCAGAACGTCGCCGAGGCCACGTTGCACGAAGGTGGTCGTCGCGCCGCGCGCGCCGGTGTCGAGCACTGGCACGTGCTTGAAGAGCTGGGTTACGTATTCCTGCGCCTTGGCGTCATCGCCGCCATTGGCGGCGCGTGCCCATGCCCAGGCCGCAAGGAAGTTCCAGCGTGCGCCACCCGAGGTCTTCGGGTTCGGCGTGATCACCTGGACATCGTCCTTCACCAGGTCGCCCCAGTCCTTGATGCCCTTCGGATTGCCCTTGCGCACCAGGAACACGATGGTCGAGGTATAAGGAGAACTGTTGTTCTCGAGTTTCGTCTTCCAGTCCGCCGGAATCTTCCCGGTTCCCTTGGCAATTGCGTCGATGTCGGCCTCGAGCGCCAATGTCACCACGTCCGCTTCCAGCCCATCGATGACGGCACGTGCCTGTTTGCCGGAGCCGCCGTGTGACGCCTGGATCGTCACCGTCTCGCCCGTGTCCGCTTTCCACTTTTCAGCGAAGGCTGCGTTGAAATCCTTGTAGAGTTCGCGCGTCGGGTCGTAGGAGACATTGAGAAGCGTCGTATCGGCAAATGCGAAACCCAATCCTCCGATCTGAATGCTGCTGGCGAGAAGCGCCATTGTGAAAAATTTCGTGAGTTGTTTCGCTCGCATGTCTACCTCCGTGTTAGCAGGCATACTCTATTCATTAGGTGGGATATTATAACGCAGAACTTTTCCTTTCCCGGATCACCGGGAGAAAGTCCTGCCTTCGCATGGGCCAATGCCGAAATCATTTGCCTCAGGGTCGCACCGGGCTCCTGATCCATTGCTAATGGACTTTACCACGCAGCAGTGCCGCACGGAACGTCCATTCTGCCGCGACCCGTGTCCGTGTGGCCGGACGGCCTTACACTCGGCCGCCGGCATCCAGCGTGAAATCGGTGGTTCTGCGCCGCGCAATGAGTGCGAGCGAACGATCGGGTTGGATACGATAGGTCTCGATCCAGCGATTGCCGTATTGATCGAGGAACGAGTGATTGAACGTACTGCCGATCGGCGACTTGGTCAGCTTGGTCCGGGGCTGCCCGCCATAGGTGATGCTGCCTCGTATCGGTTCGAGTTCGCTGGATTGCGTTTCGGCACAGGACGTCACAAGCAGTGCGGCAACAGCCGCAGCAATCATCTTTTTCATTGCTGAACTCCCCAGGCGAATGATCCCCGCCTTTTCGCGAAAATAGTGTATATGCCGATTTTTTCCAGACCCTCGGCGAGGTATGGCGCGACCCAGGATTTTCTTGAGGCAAGATGCATTGCAAGGCGGGTCGATCGGGATTTCGATGCTATGGAAACACGCAGACGCGTTCCTATGTCTCGCCTTAGCTTGATCGTCGGTTTGACGGCCAGGAATGGTGCTGTGCGGTTTTGAGCATAGAGAACGTGGAATAGGAGAAGGAGATGGCGGCAGCCACCGGCATATGCACACCAGATGAGGTCCTGTCATTCTGGTTCGACGAGTTGCGCCCGGAACATTGGTTTGATCCCCCTCCGGGGCTGGACCAGCAATGCGATCGGCGGTTTCGCACGACCCATCTGGCGCTTTCGCGGGGCGTGGACGCCGAATGGCGGGAGACGCCGATGAACCGGCTTGCTGCCGTGATCGTTCTCGACCAGCTTCCACGCAACATGTACCGGGGCTCGCCGCTGGCGTTTGCGACAGACGGTCTGGCACTGAGGGAAGCAAGCCTTGCCATCGATGCCGGCGCCGATCGCGAGATGTCGGTCGATCAGCGCTCCTTCCTGTATCTGCCCTTCGAACATTCGGAAAACCTCGTCGATCAGGCGCGTTCCGTGAAGCTGTTCACTGAGCTTGGCGATGCCGACTACCTCAATTTTGCCATTCGACACTGCGAGATCATCCGGAAATTTGGTCGATTTCCGCATCGCAATGCGATTTTGGGCCGCGTTTCCACGGCAGCGGAGATCGACTTCCTGTCTCAACCGGATTCCAAATTCTGATGCCGGCACAGGATATGGCCGCTGCGATGGAGAAATCGGATTTTGCATCTGGTGCCGCGGCGGCCTATGCAGGGCGCCGAACCGTCTAAGCCGCGCTTCGATTCTGTTTTGCAGCGGTGCCGCCGGAAAGGGATTATGTGATTGCCGATGACGTCGAAACTCTTTGCCGTTTTCTTGTCTTTGTGGATGGTTGCAGCCCCTGTGCCGGTGATGGCACAGCAGCCGGCCGCAAATGCCAATCCGCAGCAGCAGTTGCAGCAGCAGGAGGCTGCGGCAACCCCGCAGGCTCAGGCGGCCGCGCAACTCGAGACGGCGCGCAAGAACCTTGAGCGGCTTGCCGAGGTCATCACGAAGGCAAAGGATGACGACAACCGTCTCGCCGAACTCAAGGTCGAGATCGATGCTGCCGCCAAGCAGATTATCGCGACCTCGGTTGCTATCCGGCCGCGGCTCGATGAAATCAAAGCGCGGTTGGCAGAACTCGGCGACCCGCCGGCAGAGGGGGCACCACCCGAGGCCGATGTCGTGGCGCAGGAGCGCAAACGCCTTCTTGCCGAACGGGGAGCGATCAACGCGCTGACGGGAACTGCCGAGGATCTGTCGGTCCAGGCGACCAAGCTGTCAAACGGCATCACCGCGACACGGCGTGTCCTGTTCAGCAATACGCTGCTGAAGCATACCGATATCAACCGGACAATGGTGATGGACGCGATCGCCGCCATCAGCCTTGAACGCCAGACATTCATGCGCACCGTTGGCAGTTGGTTGACCTTCGCCTGGAACTTCAAGCGTTTGCAATTGCTGTCGGCGCTGTTCCTGTCGCTTTGCGCCGCGCTCGTCCTGCTCGCCGGCACGCGCCGGCTGTTTTCTCCGTTCATCCACCGCGGCGTCCTGAACGAGGAACCGGGTTACATCACCCGCCTGTCAGTGGCGTTCTGGTCGACGATGATACCGACCATGGCGGCGGCAGCTTTTGCCACGACCAGCTACTTTTTCCTGCAGGTCTTCAATGTCTTGCGGCCTGACATTGCACCGATCGTTTCGGTCACCTTGGCCGTTTGCGTGGCCGTGCTGTTCGTCTCGACCTTGGCGAACGCCGTTCTTGCGCCCGGCCAGAGCGCTTGGCGCCTTGTGCGCGTTTCCGATCGCGGAGCGCGCCTGCTGGCATGGTCGATCTTTGCCATGACGGTGGTCAATGGGCTGGATTATCTGGCCAGCACCATCAGCGAAGTGATGGGGTCGCCGATCGTCCTCACCGTCGTCAAAAGCCTGATCGCCTCGATCATCATCGGCCTGATCCTGATGGCGATGTCGTTGATCAAGCCTCTCGTTGCGGCCGGCCAAACGCTGGATAGTCAGGGCAAGCCCTGGCCGCGTCCCGTCTGGCTGTTGTTTGTCTTGACGGGCGCCGCGCTGATCATGGCCGCGCTGTCGGGCTACGTCGGCCTTGCCCGGTTCGTCGCCACCCAGATCGTCATGACCGGTGCAATCCTGGTGACGATGTATCTCGGCATCCTGACCGGCAAGGCCGTCGCCAAACAGAATGCGCTCGCCGACACCGTCGTCGGTCGCTATCTCGAAAGGCGTTTCGGGATGGAGCAGATCGGCCTCGATCAGGCGGGTCTCGTTGCCGGGCTTGGCATCTACGCGCTGGTCGTCCTGCTGTTCATTCCGCTGATCCTTCTGCAATGGGGCTTCCAGATTGCCGATATCCAGGCCTGGGCTTATCGCCTCTTTACCGAGATCAGGATCGGCAGCATCACCATTTCCATTACCGGCATCCTCGCAGGGATCTTGCTGTTTGCTGCCGGTTTTGTGGTCACCCGCTGGTTCCAGCGCTGGCTCGACAGCAATGTCATGGCCCGCAGCCGCATCGATCCCGGCGTCCGCAACTCGGTGAAGACCGGGGTCGGTTACCTCGGCCTGGCGCTGGCAGGCCTGATCGGCATCTCGGCGGCGGGGCTCGATCTTTCGAACCTGGCGCTGGTTGCCGGTGCCCTTTCGCTCGGCGTCGGCTTCGGCCTGCAGAACATCGTCTCGAATTTCGTCTCCGGGCTCATTCTGCTCGTCGAGCGGCCGTTCAAGGTCGGCGACTGGGTGGTGACGGGCACGACGGAGGGCTTCGTCCGGCGCATCTCGGTTCGTGCGACGGAAATCGAGACGTTCCAGCGCCAGACGATCATGGTGCCGAATTCGCTGTTCATCAACGCCTCCGTCGGCAACTGGACGCATCGCAACAAGCTCGGCCGATCGGATATTCCGGTGACGGTCGGCTATGATGCGGCGCCGCGGCAGGTCATGGATACGCTGCTGCAGATTGCTAATGCTCACCCGCTGGTGTTGAAGAACCCCGAGCCGCAGGCCGTTTTCAGCGCCTTCGGCGAAGCGACGATGACGTTCGAATTGCGGATCTATCTTGCCGACATCGTCAACGGCAACGGCGTGCGCAACGATCTCAGGCTGGCGATCTACGAGCGTTTCCGGGAAGAAGGGCTTGGCGCGCCGTTTCCAAAGGAGACCCTGGAACCCGAAGTGTCGCTCCCTCAGCCCGAACCGGAGATCGTGGCAGCCAGGAAAACGCCTGACGAAGCCGTCGAACAGCCGGTTGTGGACGAGCCGGTCAGGCGCAGCGGCACCCAGCGGCGGCCCCGCAGGGTCAGCGTCGAAGCGGTGGGCGACAAGGATTGACGGTGCGGGGATCAACAACGACGAGGCGCTATCCGGCTTATCGTTGATCGTTCGCATCTGTGGACCGCCCGGCGCTGGTCGTGCAGCATGATGATTATGTCGTAGACAGGCTCTACTCCGGCGGGGCCAAGCCCTAAAGTCCGCTTCCAGTATTCAATCAGGGTCATACGCAATGGCAGAATTTCCTCAAAAGGCGAAGGTCGTAATCATCGGGCTCGGCGGTATCGTCGGCGCGTCGATCGCTCATCATCTGATCGAGCGGGGATGGGATGACATCGTCGGCATCGACAAGTCCGGCATCCCGACCGACATCGGCTCGACGGCGCATGCGTCCGACTTCTGCTACACGACCAGCCACGACTATCTCTCGGTGTGGACGACGCAATATTCGATCGATTTCTACGAGAAGATGGGCCACTACGCCCGCATCGGCGGCCTGGAAGTGGCGCGCACAGGCGACGACACCTGGATGGAAGAGATCAAGCGCAAGCTGTCTTCCGCCAAGGCCTTCGGCACCCGCGCCCACTATGTTTCGCCTTCCGAGATCAAGGCAATGTTCCCGCTGATCGAGGAGGATCAGGTCATGGGCGGCATGTTCGATCCCGATGCCGGTCTCGTCATTCCGCGCTCGCAGACGGTCGCCGGCAAGCTGGTCGATGCTGCCGAGAAATCGGGCAAGCTGCAGATGTTCGGCAATACGCCGGCAAAGTCGCTGATCGTCGAGAATGGCCGCATCAAGGGCGTCGTCACCCATCGCGGCACGATCATGGCCGATCACGTCATCGTCTGCGCCGGTCTTTGGGGCCGCCTGATCGCCGAGATGGTCGGCGAAGACCTGCCGGTCATGCCGGTCGATCATCCGCTGACCTTCTTCGGTCCGTATAACGAATTCGAAGGCACCGGCAAGGAAATCGGTTTCCCGCTGCTGCGCGACCAGGGCAACTCCGCCTATATGCGCGACACCGGCGACCCGAAGACCACGGAGGGCGGCCAGATCGAATGGGGTTACTACGAGAAGGACAACCCGCGCATGTGCCATCCGCGCGAGTTGCTCGAAAAGCACGAGGCGCGCCTGTCGCCCTCTCAGCGCGACCTCGACATGGAGCAGATCATCGAGCCGCTCGAGCGCGCCATGGAACTGACGCCGATCCTCGGCGAGCTCGGGTACAATGAAGGCCACTCCTTCAACGGCCTGCTGCAGGTGTCTGCCGCCGGCGGCCCGTCCTGCGGCGAGAGCCAGAAGGTGCGCGGTCTCTGGTACTGCGTCGCGATCTGGGTCAAGGACGGTCCGGGCTACGGCAAACTGATTGCCGACTGGATGACGGACGGCCGTACCGAGATCGACCACAACAGCATCGACTATGCGCGCTTCTATCCGCACCAACTGACGGAAGAGTTCATCGCCAACCGCTGCTACGAGGCTGCCCAGAAGATCTATTTCCCGGCAGTTCATACCCGCGAGCCCTATGCCACCAGCCGTAATGTCAAGCGCTCGCCCTTCTACGAGCGCGAGAAGGAACTCGGCGGCTACTTCATGGAACTGGGCGGCTGGGAGCGTGCGCATGGTTATGCCGCCAACGAGCACCTGCTCGAGAAGTACGGCGACCGCGTGCCGGCTCGCGAGAACGAGTGGGACAACCGCCACTTCTGGCGCGTCTCCAATGCCGAGCACCTGGCGATGAGCGAGGATTGCGGCATCGTCAATCTCTCGCATTTTCACATGGTGGACATCGAGGGACCCGACCATGTCGAGCTGCTGGAATGGCTGTGCGCTGCCAAGATCGGCGGTGACGGCAATATCGGCAAGGGCATCTACACTCACTTCCTCGATGACGAGGGGATGGTCCGCGCCGACTTCACGGTCTTCCGTATGGCTGACCGCTGCCGCCTCGTTAACGGCGCTGATGCCGGCCCGCGCGACTTCCACTACATGAAGCGCGTTGCCGAAGACCGTGGCCTCGACGTCACGATCACCGACGTCTCGGAAAAATTCATCACCATCGGCATCTGGGGCCCGAATGCCCGCGAGACGCTGAAGAAGGTGGTCGCCGATCCGGCCGGTCTCGATCTCGAAAACTTCGCCTTCGCCGCGATCAAGCAGATCGAAATCGCCGGAAAGCCGGTCACCGCCTTCCGCATCTCCTATGTCGGCGAGCAGGGCTGGGAACTGCACATGAAATACGAGGATGGCCTCGCTGTCTGGGATGCGCTGCGCGCCACCGGCGTCATGGCATTCGGCGTCGAGACCTATGCGAACTCGCGCCGCATGGAAAAGAGCCTGCGACTGCAGAACGCCGACCTGCTCACCCAATACAACCTCATTGAAGCGGACCTTGCCCGCCCGAAGGTGAAGGAAGCCGATTTCCGCGGCAAGGCCAAGCATCTGGAATACAAGGCCCGTGACCATCAGCCGGCCATGCTCTGCACGCTGGTGATGACCGAGAACACCGATGCCAAGGGCGTGAAACGCTACCCGGTCGGCTCGCTGCCGGTCATGGATCCGGATAGCGGCGAAGTTTTGATCGATAGCCTCGGCCGCCGTTCCTACACGACGTCGATCGCCTATGGCCCGACGATCGGCAGGAACATCGCGCTCGCCTATCTGCCCTGGGAATATTGCCAGGTCGGCCGCAAGCTCAACGTCGAATATTTCGCCGAGACCTACCCGGTCGAGGTCGCCGGCGTCGGATACAAGCCGCTCTACGATCCGGAAAACCTCAAGCCGCGGACCTGATCCCAACAGCGTTCCAATCTGCTAACGACAGAGCGCGCCTGCCCGGAAACCGGGCGGCGCGCTTTTTTTGCTGGGCCGAACCGCGAGACGATGCCCAAGCGCTCGTTGCTCCTCCCTTTGTCATTCAGACCCTATTCAGCCGACCTGCAATATTTATCATGCAATTCTTCCGGCGTGCGTTACGCTGACGTCGGGCAGAAGGGTGTCTCGCCTCGTCCGGGCATGTCGCCTGGAAGCGCGAGCTGCCAAGAGGGCGGCGCCATGGCGCTGAGGGGCAATGAAGGCATTCGTAAGTGCATTTGTTTTGACTGTCATCGCGGCCTTTCCGGCCTGGTCCGCCACTGTGACGAACAAGGATGGCGAGCCTGCCGTGCTTGTTGTCGTGGAAGGCGAAAGCCGCATGGAAGTGGCAATCAGTGCCGGCAGCACGGAATCGATCTGCCCCAGCGGCTGTTTCATCACGACGCCGAGCGGCGACCGCCTCGGCCTGCAGGGCGACGAAACCATCGAGATCGTCAACGGGTCGGCCGTCGTGAAGTAATAGCGGGGAGCGCCGCGAACAGTATCGCGGGTCAAGCTGCCTTCGGCAATGGCGATGCTGAAAATTGGGATATGCGGGAGGTTCTCGAACAGCGCCGCCGTCTGAGCTGGCTTTCCCTTGCTTCAAGTTGATCCCATATTTCAGCAGGCAATTAACGACTGCGAAAACCTTTCTGCGTAGCTTGGGCCCCGGGGACAATCTTTTCAGATAGGCGATCTATGTCATTTTTCGGCGTGTCCGGAATGTACTATTCCGGCGAATCCTTGCAGCAGCACCGTATTGTTCTTGCAGAGGACTCCAATCTCTTCTCCGCCATGGTCTCCAAGCGGCTCAAGGAGCTTCTCGACATCGACGTGATCGTCTGCCGCGACTACGAGGATCTGCAGTTTTCGGTCGAGAACGCATCCTTCCCTGCGGCGCTTGCCATCTCCAACATCAACCTTCCCGGTGCCGAGAACGGCGAGGCGCTGTCCTACCTCATCGACATGAGCGTGCCGACGATCGTCTTCACCGGCACCTTCCAGGAAAGCACGCGCGAAACAATCCTCTCCAAAGACATCGTCGATTACGTCATCAAGGACAGTGTTTTCGCGGTCGACATGCTGGCCGAATCCGTATGCCGGTTCCTGACGAACCACCGGCACCACGTATTGATCGTCGATGACAGCCCGACGGCGCGCGCGCTGCTGACGACGCAGCTGAAGCGCTACAACTTCCGTACCAGTTCAGCCGAAAGCGGCGCCGCAGCGCTGGAGCTTTTGAAAAAGCATCCGGATATCGGCTTGATGATCACCGATTACAACATGCCCGATATCGACGGCTTCGAGTTGACGCGCCGCATTCGCGCAGCCCACGGGCCGCATCAACTGCGGATCATTGGCGTTTCCTCCTCGGACAACCGGTTGCTGTCGGCACGGTTCCTGAAGGCTGGCGGCAACGATTTCATGTTGCGCCCGTTCGTCAACGAAGAGTTCTACTGCCGCGTGAACCAGAATCTCGACACCTTGACGAAAATCCAGACCTTGGGTGCAAAAAACGTTCGCAAAGCCTGAGAGCTCGCTTCTGAGGACACCACCTTCGGGGCGCTGCTGGAGATTTTTGTCGTTGGACCTAAGGGGTTAACGATATTGCAATCAAAAGTGGATTTGCTGGCGTGACGCGATGAGGGGTGGGGTGTCGGTCCGCGTGTAGATTCTGTTATCGGGAAAATGACATTCGAGAGCCAGCGTTCAGCGAAAGCGGCGCCTGCGGCTCATAAGAGGCTGGCAGGAACGTGAGCTTTCGCAAGATGTCGAGGCGGGGAAACAGCGTGCAGAAGCATTCGGGTAGCCGCATGCTCCTGATCGAGGATTCCCGCATGTTCTCGACCGTGCTCAAATACGGATTGGAAACCGTCCACGGGGTTTCCGTCACCCATTGCTCATCGCTTGCCGCCCTGCACGCTGCCTTGGAAAATGGCGCGGACGAATTTTCTCTTGCGGTTCTCGATCTCAATCTTCCCGATGCGCCGAATTGCGAGGCGCTGGACTATGTGATTTCCAGAAACATCGCCGCGATCGTATTTACCGGCTCGTTCAATGACGGAACGCGCGATACCGTCCTTTCGCGAAAAGTCGTGGATTGCGTCATCAAGAATCAACCCGATTCCATCACTCATCTCATTTCGGTCGTCGACCGGGCGCTGACCAATGCGCGCACCCATGTGCTGTTGGCCGATTCCGGGGAGTCCTCGCGCGCCGAGCTTCTGGCGCTTCTGAAGAAGCAGCAGTTCAACGTGACCGAGGCAGGCAGCGGTGCGGAGGCCCTGCGCCTGCTCGATACCGGCAACGGCATCGACATGGTGCTCAGCGATATCGCGCTTTGCGACATGACGGCTTACGGCTTGCTCAAGGAAATTCGCCAGAGGCATGGCGAGGATGCACTCAGCGTCGTCGCCGTCGCTTCCGGCGGCGACCGCACCCATGCCGCCAGGTTCCTGCAGAGCGGTGGCACGGAGTTCATCCAGAAGCCGATGCTCGTCGAGGAATTCAACAGCCGCCTGTTTCAGGTCGCCAACATCCAGAAGCGCATCCAGGCCCTGCACTCCATCGCCGCCCGCGACTACCTGACCGATATCTACAATCGGCGCTATTTCTTCCAGTACGGTTCAAGGATGGTCGATCAATGCTTGCGGCGGGGCGGGACCACGTCGATCGCGATTATCGACATCGACCATTTCAAGCGGTTGAACGACACCTACGGCCATGAGGTCGGCGATCTCGTCCTCACGGCGGTCGCAAAACGCCTTCGCGCGCTGATTGGAGAGGAGCACCTGCTTGCCCGCCTTGGCGGCGAGGAGTTCGGGATCCTTTTCAACGAGCTCGGGATCTGCGCCGCCCATGAATTCTGTGAAACGGTGCGCCGCGATATCGCAGCGGCGAAGGTAGTGGCGGACGATGAGGAACTGTCGATCACGATATCGATGGGGCTCGCCACGATCGAGGGGCCGGAAACCTTCGACAACTACCTTCACGCCGCCGACCAATTCCTCTACATGGCGAAATATGGCGGCCGCAACCGGATCGTTTCCGATCTGACCCTTCTCAAGGCCATGGTGTCCTGACCGGCGGCCGGGTTCAGCCGCCACGCCGGATCTGAAAATCGAGCCAGGTGTTTCTAGCGCGCGGCCTGCAGGGTGAGTTTGCGGTCGGCACGCTCCTGCTGGGGCGAGCGGTTGTAGAGTTCGCGATAACACTTCGAAAAATGCGAGGCCGAGACGAAGCCGCAGGCGACGGCCACTTCGACCACGGGCATGGCCGACTGGACCAGCAGATGCCGGGCACGGTCGAGCCGGATTTCCAGGTAGTAGCGGGCGGGGGAACGCCCCATTTCCTGCCGGAACAGTCGCTCGATCTGGCGCCGCGACAGGCCGGCGCTGTCGGCGATTTCGAGAAGCGACAGCGGCTCAGAGAGATTGCCCTCCATCAGTTCGATAATCGACAGGACTTTGGCGTTCTGGACGCCGAGGCGGGCGCGCAGCGGCAGCCGCTGGCGGTCGTGCGGGCCGCGCACACGGTCGGTCAGCGCCTGTTCGCAGACGCGGTTGACGAGATTCTCGCCGAAATCCTGGTCGATCAGGTTCAGCATCATGTCGAGCGAGGCGGTGCCGCCGGCGCAGGTGTAGATGTTGCTGTCGATTTCGTAGAGGTCGGCATAGACATCGACCTGCGGGAAGCTTTCGGCAAAGCCGGGCAGGTTTTCCCAGTGGATCGCACAGCGCTTGCCCGTCAGCAGGCCCGCCGACGCCAGCACATGCGCGCCGGTACAGAGGCTGCCGACCGAGACGCCGCGATTATAGACTTCGCGCAGCCAGGCATTGACGGACTTGTTGTTGAAGTCCTCGACATAGATGCCCGAACAGACGAGCACCATCGATGGCCGGTTCTCTCCGCCGAGGAACTTGCGCTCATCGGCAAGCGAGGTGTTCACCTCAAGCCCGATACCGCTGGACGACAGGACCTGGGTCCCATCGGTGGAGGCGAGGCGCCAGGTGTAGGCCTCGTAGCCGAGCATGCGGTTGGCGATACGGAGTGTCTCGATTGCCGCGGAAAACGGCAGCATGGAAAAGTTCGGTACCAGGAAGAAGACGAGAGAACGTTTTTTGGTCAATGGCTTGTTCATTGAGAGGGTCCCATGCGTCGCGGATGTCGCATTTGTCTCGTGGAAAAGCGTCAGCTGGCTTTTCTAAAAGCGACATTGGCATGGACGCGAGCGACTGCAAAGAAATAAATATCTGCGACATGCATCAAGCTGGCGTAAAAATCGTCCGAAGGCCCAAAAAATACTCACTATTTCCACTCAGAACGACAAAAATGTCGCATTTTGTCTTTTCTCCGGCAGGTTGTAGAGGCTACGGCCACCGCGTACTGGGATGGTGATTTGCCATTTGCGACACGCCCGGCTCGTCAATTGGTGTCGGAAACAGGCCATGGCTCGGGGGCCGGCGGTAGGAACGGAAAACAGAAAAGGGCATTTCGCCATCATGGTCGAAATGCCCTTTTCACGCGTCATTCACATTCGTTCGACACGGAGGATCGTCACCTGCCGCTGCGGGCATCTGATCCGTCATTTTTCCTGCGTATCCTTGCGGGCCATGTCCACGGACGGAAAGCCGATGTCCTTCAGAGTGTCATAGGAAAGGCTTTCGAGCACCCGTTCTGCGCGGTGACGCTGCCATGATGCGATGGCGCGTGCGCGCAAGCCAGCGAGGGATGATGCAAGCGACGAATGCCTTGGATCGGAGGCATGTTCTAGACTGAAGAATGCCATGTTTTGGTTTCCTTTTGATTGGGAGGCTTCAAAAGGTCGCGACCATGGGAGAGTAATGCCGCAAGGCCATTCATCATTCAAGCGAATATAATTGATCCCATGCATCAAATATCATGATGCTTTCAGAGGCACGAAACACCCTTGTTACGGCGTCAAACATGGTGCGGGGCCTTGCGATGCTGAATCCAGCAGAAAGACTTTTTCGACCCAACATCGAGTGAATCCGAGGATCGAAATCCAGCGCCCTGGCGCCTGTCAAAAACGGGTACGTACCTCACCCGAAACGCCACATTTACGCCTACTACTTTCGACTAAAGTCCGGGCTGGAGGCTGCGAGGAGGCAGCTTCCTACAAAAAAATACCAATTTCTGGGAGGAAAATGATGCAGAAATCCGGTATCGCAATACCGCCAAAAGGCCTTGACTTGCTCCAGACGGTTCTTGACGCTTGGTGCACACAGCATCGCATTCCGCGCAAGGAGGCGACTGCCGAAGCGAAGATATTGATCAACGAGTACAAGCGCGGCACTCGTTCGCAGATCAAACTCATCGACGCGCTTTTGGACGGCACCAAGCACTAGCGGGCTCAACGGCCGCTTTTAGTCGAGACCCGGCCTAGAGCCGGGTTTTTCATGCATGAATAGCCGATGCATCTTGCTGCCCCGCGAGAGAGGCTCGCTTGAGATGAGATTGTCGCGCCGTTCGAGCGGTGTTGCCGGCGAATGCGATGCTGTCGAGGCGAGGGCGCCGTTGCATGAGATGTGCTATGGATTTCGAGGATGTGAGACAGGGACCGACATGAGCGACGACAACATCATCAAATTTCAGCGGCCGAAGCCCAAGAGGGAACTGCGGGCCATCACGCGCGCAACGCGCAAGGTTCTCACTTGGCTGGCGATCATCGTCGCTGTGGGGCTGGTATGGGCATACTTCCAGTTTATTTCGCCCCCGAGCCTGACCTGAGCAGGGTTCCAACAGTGTCAGCCGGCTCCGCTGTTCGCATGACCGGTATACACGGACACCGGTCATGCCTTGCAGGCGATAGGTGGATCAATCCTCCTCTTGGAAAACCGCCTCGCGCTTGGCCTTGACGGCCGGCAGGAAGACGACGACGAGGACGGCGAACGCGATCAAGAGCAGGAAGGCGCTGATCGGCCGCGTGACGAACGTCGTCGGATCGCCGCGCGACAGGATCATCGCGCGCCGCAGGTTCTCCTCCAGCAGCGGCCCGAGCACGAAGCCGAGCAGCAGCGGCGCGGGCTCGCAGCGCAGCTTGACCAGCAGGTAGCCTGCGATGCCGAAGAAAGCCACGGCATAGAGGTCGTAGACATTTGAATTGACGCTGTAGACCCCGATCGAGCAGAAGGCCATGATGATCGGGAAGAGCACGTAGTAGGGGATGGTGAGCAGCTTCACCCAGAGCCCGATCAGCGGCAGGTTGAGCACGACCAGCATCAGGTTGCCGATCCACATTGAGGCGATAATGCCCCAGAACAGCGCCGGCTGTTCGAGAGCCACGTTCGGGCCGGGAACGATGCCTTGAATGATCATTGCCCCGACCATCAGCGCCATGACCGGGTTGGCCGGGATGCCGAGTGTCAGCAGCGGAATGAACGACGTCTGCGCACCGGCATTGTTGGCTGATTCCGGACCGGCAACGCCTGCGACGGCACCTTGGCCGAATTCTTGCGGCGTATCCGAAAGCCGCTTCTCGACGGTGTAGGAGGCAAAGGCCGCCAGGATGGCGCCGCCGCCCGGCAGGATCCCGAGGGCCGAGCCGATGACGGTTCCACGGACGACCGGTGCGAACATCTTCCTGAAATCGTCGCGCGTCGGCAACAGGCCACTGACCTTGGCCATCAGCACGGTGCGGGTCTTTTCACCTTCCAGATTGCGCAGGATTTCGGCGACGCCGAAGACACCGACTGCAACCGCGACGAAGTTCAGCCCATCGGCGTATTCGCGGATGCCGAGGGTGAAGCGCGGCGTCCCGGTGTAGATATCCGTGCCGACGAGACCGAGGAGCAGCCCGAGCGCGACCATGGCCAGAGCCTTGACGATGGAGCCGTGGGCAAGCGCGATCGAGGAGACGAGGCCGACGATCATCAGCGAGAAATATTCGGCAGCGCCGAACTGAAGGGCGATGCCGGTCAGCGGAATGGCGAAGATCGCCACCAGGAAGGTGGAAACGGTGCCGGCGAAGAACGAGCCGAGGGCGGCGATCGACAATGCAGCGCCGGCCCGGCCTTTGCGGGCCATCTGATAGCCGTCGATGGCGGTCACGGCGGAGGAGGATTCGCCCGGCATGTTGATCAGGATTGCCGTGGTCGAGCCGCCATATTGCGCGCCGTAGTAAATGCCGGCGAGCATGATCAGCGAGGAGACGGGCTCCAGCTGGAAGGTGATCGGCAGAAGCATGGCGATCGTCGCCGTGGCGCCGATGCCGGGCAGAACGCCGATCAGCGTACCGAGCAGCACGCCGATCAGGCAGAAGAGGAGGTTTTCGGGCGAGCCTGCGGTGTAGAAGCCGAGTGCGAGATTGCTGAAAAGGTCCATGATGATGTCCTAGAATCTGACCCAGGGGCCGAAACGCTCGAAAGGCAGCCCAAGCGCGTAACTGAAGACGGCGACCGAAAAGGCGGTCAGCGCGATTGACAGCGCAATCGCGGTCAGCGGCTTCATCCGGTGCGAGGCGAAGCAGGCGATCAGGGCGGTGAAAAACAGCGACGGCACGAAGCCGAGCCCGCGCACCGTCAATCCGAAGAAGATCGGTGCCGGCAGGATGAACAGCATCCCGCGCCAGGCGACAGGTCCAAGCTGCTCGCCGTGCACGCGCGCCGCCTGGATCAGGACGACGAAGCCGAGCAGGGTCAGGATGATGGCAAGCAGTAGCGGAAAATAGCCTGGCCCCATCCTGAACGCCGTGCCGAGCTCGAGGTTAAGGCACTGGTAGATGAAGAAGCCGCCGAGGCCGATAAAGATTGCTCCGCAGAGCGCGTTGGTGGTGTCGAGAGATAAGGATTTCATGATGCCTCCTTGAAACGGGCCCGGTCATCCGCGTCCATCATCTCTTCAAAGGATAGCCAGGGAAAGAGAGATAAACGAATGCCTCCCTCCCAAGAGAGGAGGAAGGCGAAAGACGCGTCAGGCCCTTGCCATGACGGTGGGTCCGATCAGTCGGCGTATTGGCCGGCCGCTTCAATGACCGGCTTCCAGCGGGCGATCTCGGCTTCCAGCTTGGCCTTCAGCGCAGCCGGCGTAGCGTCGGCTTCGGCAGAGGGCACCGTGCCGAGCTCGGCGAAGCGGGCACCGACGTTCGGGTCCTTCAACGCCACCTGTAGCGCCTTCGACAGGCGGTCGACCGCTTCCGCCGGCGTGCCCTTCGGCGCGTAGACGCCGTGCCAGATGCCGACCTGGAAGTCTGGCAGGCCGGCTTCGGCGGCGGTCGGAACGTCGGGCAAGACAGGAATGCGCGCTGGCGAGGTCACGGCATAGGCCTTGATCGTGCCGCCGAGAATCTGCTTGGTGGTGTTGGTGGTCTGGTCGCACATTATATCGACCTGGCCGCCGAGAAGATCGGTCATCGCAGGGCCGGTGCCCTTGTAGGGAACCGTGACAAGCGGAGTCTGAATGGCGCTCATGAACATCATGCCGCAGAGATGCGAGGCTGCACCGATGCCGGCATTGGCGACGGTCACCGTGTCCTTGTTGGCCTTGACGTAGTCGATCAGGCCCTTGAGGTCCGTCGGCTCGAAATCCTTGCGCGCGACGATGGTCATCGGCACCTCTGTGACGAGGCCGACATATTCGAAGGCGTTCAGCGTGTCATAGGCGAGCTTGCGGTAGAGCGTGGCGCTGGTCGCCATGCCGATATGGTGCAGGAGTATCGTGTAGCCGTCCGGATCGGCCTGCGCGACGCGTCCGGCGCCAAGCGTTCCGCCGGCGCCGCCGACGTTTTCGACGATGATCTGCTGGCCGAGATCCTTCGACATTGATTCAGCGACGAGACGGGCGACGGTGTCGGTTGGGCCACCAGCCGAGAAGGGCACGACCATGGTGATCGTCCGCTCGGGATAGGTCTGCGCGTTTGCAGAAACCGAAATGAGCGAAACGGCGGCAAGCGCGGTCATACCAAACAAAGTTTTAAGGATTTTCATCGAAGTCCCTCCCTGATGAATTCTGGCCAGCCGGCGCAGCTCCTCCCGCACCGATTCTGGATGGCCCATTTGGGACCCGCGCGGCTATGGGAGCAACCGTCGCGCGGAGGCTTTCGCGTCTTTTCGCAGAGGGTGCAGTGCACCATGGGTGAGATTGGAAACAATTGCCGTCTGCAATGGGTGGATTTCCACCCATTTCATAATCATGCAGCGTAATCGCCGTCTGTCACCGGCAATTTTTTGTCGAGGCCGTATCGTTGCATCTTCTCGTAAAGCGTCTTTCGCGAGATGCCGAGTTGCTCGTAAACGGGCCGCAGACTGCCGCCATGGGCAGCGAGCGCGCTGGCGATAATGCCCCGCTCGTAAGCTGCCACCTTGTCTGCCAAACGCTGTCGTTCCGCCGGGGCTGAGGTCTCCTCGGGTTTCGGATCGAGGCCAAGCACGAGCCGGTCTGCAGCGTTGCGCAATTCGCGAACATTGCCTGGCCAGGTGCGCTCGGCGATCTCGGTCATCAGTTCCGGCGGCACTTCAATGTCGTTGCGCATGTAACGGGCGGCGGCCTCCCGGACGAGCTGGAGAAAGAGGAGGGGGATGTCGGCCTTGCGCTGCGCCAGCGACGGGACGTGCAGCGTCGCTACGTTCAGCCGGTACAGCAAGTCGGCCCGAAAGCGGCCGACGGCGACTTCCGCCTCGAGATCAACCTTGCTGGTGGCGATGAAACGGACATCGAGCGGCACAGGCTCGTTCGACCCGAGCCGGGTGATCACCCGTTCCTGCAATACGCGCAGAAACTTTGCCTGCAGGTCAAAGGGCATTGAGCCGATCTCATCAAGCAGGATGGTGCCGCCGCGGCCGTGCTCGAACTTGCCGTAGCGGGGGCGGAGCGCACCGGGAAAGGCGCCAGCCTCATGGCCGAAGAGTTCGCTTTCGATCAGGTTTTCCGGAAGTGCTGCGCAGTTGATGGCGATCAGCGGGCGGTCGGCACGAGCACTGATATCGTGCAAGGCGCGCGCGACCACTTCCTTGCCCACGCCCGTTTCGCCGATGATCAGCGTATCGGCGTCAGTCGCGCCAATGGCACGCAGCCGGTAGCGCAGATCGACCATGGCCTGGGTCCGGCCGGGGAGCCGCGCCTCGATATCGTCCCTCTTGCCGGCCACAGCCCGCAGGCGCCTGTTTTCCAGCACGAGGCTGCGCCGGTCCATGGCACGGCGGGCGACGGCTGCGAGATGCTGCGCGGTGAACGGCTTTTCGAGGAAATCGTAGACGCCTTCGCGCATCGCCTTGACGGCGAGCTGGACGTCGCCGTGGCCGGTAACCAGGATCACCGGGATTTCCGCATCCACCTCGCGGATACGCTGGAGCAGGGTCATGCCGTCCATCCCGGGCATGCGGATATCGCTGACCACGACCCCGGAGAAGCTGTAGCCGATCAGTTCCAGCACAAGTTCGGCGCTGGAAAACGTATCGACTTCAAGCCCGAAAAGACCGAGTGCCTGCGCGGTGGAATGGCGCATTTCCTCCTCGTCGTCGACCAGCAGGACGCGTGGTTCACTCATTCGGCAGCCTCCTGCGCCGCCGTGGCGGCTTCCAGTTCGATGCGAAACACGGCGCCGCCCTCGGCATGGTTGGTGACAGACAGGCTGCCGCCGAAATCCTTGACGATGTTGTAGGAAATGGAGAGGCCAAGGCCAAGTCCCTTGCCGACGCCCTTGGTGGTGAAGAACGGATCAAAGATGCGCTCGGCGATCGCCGCGGGCACGCCGGGGCCGTGGTCCCTGATCGTCAGGATCACCTTGCCGTCCAGGTGCTCGGCGGAAACGTGAATGTGCCGGTTGGCGAGGCCTTCGACTGCGTCTGCCGCATTCGTGATGATGTTGACGAGAACCTGCTGCAGCCGAACGGAGCCGGCCTTGACCATCGGCGTGTCCGACAGATCGATCTCAAGATCGGCGTCGGCTGCTTTCAGGCGGGCAGCGACGATTTCCAGCGTGTCGGCCATCGCCGCATCGAGTGCGACGGGCCGTAGTTTCTCGTTCGGCTTGCGGGCAAAATTGCGCAGGTGCCGGCTGATCGATGCCATGCGATCGATCAGGCCGGAAATGCGCCGGACATTGTCGCGGGCTTCGCCGACGCGCTCGAGGTCGATCAGCATTGCGGCGCTGTCGGCGTAGGTCTTGGCAGCGGCCAGCGGCTGGTTGAGTTCATGACTCAGCGCAGCCGACATCTGGCCAAGTCCGGCGAGCTTGCCCGCCTGGATGAGATCGGCTTGCGTCTTGCGCAATTCCTGCTCGGTCAGCCGCCGCTCGGCAATTTCCTCCTCGATGCGCTGGTTGACGAGGGCGAGATCTGCCGTTCGCTCCTCGACGCGGCGCTCCAGTTCGTTGCGGGCTTCAAGCTGCATGCGCATGCGTTCCTCCAACCGTGCGCGCCGCTGCAGGAAAATGGCGAGCGCCAGGCCGGCGAGGCAGAGGAAGAGGACGACGGCGATGATGGTGGTGCGCGCCTGGGCGCGAACGGACGCCGTTTCCATCAGCACGTTCACCGTCCAGTCGGCCTCCGGCATATATTGCGACAACACCAGATATTCCCGTCCGGCGGCCGTGCTTATCGTCATCAACTGGTGTTCTTCCAGCCTGTCGCGCTTGACCTCAAGGGGTTTCAGAACGGCCTCGGCATAGCGCCGCGACGCCTGCGTCCTTTGCAGGCGTTCGGCATTCAGAGGCAGGATACTGGAATAGAGCCATTCCGGGCTGCCGGTCATGAAGATGATGCCTTCAGGGTCGGAGACGAAGATCTTGTATTCGCCGCCGCGCCAGGAGGTCTCGATCGAATCGATATCGACCTTGAAGACGATGACGCCGGTGATGTTGTTCTCGACGATGATGGGCGAGGCGAAATAATAGCCGCGCTTCAGCGAGGTGGTGCCGAGCGCATAGAACCGCGACTGATTTCCCTTGGCCGCTTCCTGGAAATAAGGCCGATAGCTGAAATTCTGGCCGACGAAGCTTGTCGGCTCTTCGTAGTTGCTGGCTGCGATGGTGCTTCCATCCATCGTCATCACGTAGATATCGGAGGATTCCAGCAGAGTGTTGATCTCTTTCAGGTAAAGATTCGCAGCCTCACGCAGAGAGTTGTCGTTCGGATGCGCAACCAGGTCCTTGATGCCGTCATGATCGGCGATCAGCGCCGGCAGCGGCTCATAGCGGCTGAGATGTCCGCTCAGTGCCGAAACCGCCAGACGCAAGGCCGAGCTTGCCTGAAGCGATGCTTCATTCATGTAGCTGCGCGTCGCCAGTGCTCCGCCTTGGAAAATCACGACGTAGAGGAGGGCGGGAACCAGGCAAATCGCCAGGACAAGGCGGTATTTAACGGATTGCAAGGCTCCTCCCTCATTCCTCCCGGCGGCCTTTGCGCAGCCGAGAGGAAGAGTTTAGAGGGCAACGTTGCCGTTTCCAAGAGCCGTCGTGAGAGAGGTACTCTCCACCGCTTGATCAGGACCGTTCGCGCTCGATCACGGCCGTGTCGGTCAGGCCGAGATCCCGCCGCAGGTTGGCTGGCAAAGTGGCGATCTCGCGCTCTGTTGCCCTGCGCGCTTGTGCAATCTTGCGAGCGTGGTGTCCCTCGCTGACCTGGTGAACGAGGGGCGCAAACATTTGGCGCATTGCGAATGTAAAGCCGGCTGGGCGCAGGCTGACGGCATTCTTGCGGCTCGTCGTGGTGTCGTGTTGCAGGGACATGGGAAGCTCCTTTCATCACGTCTTCGATGTTTGCAACTTGACTATCGCTCCCACATGAGGTTCAATCAAACGAAATGAAGTAATGGTATCATTCAGAAAATCTGATCCGAAAGGTTTCGACCCATGAACATGATGCTGCGGCATGTCCTTCCGCTTCTCGAACTGGACATTCTGAAAACCTTCGTCGCCATCGCCGAGACCGGAAACTTCACCACGGCGGCCGAGACCGTCTACCGCACACCGTCGGCCGTTTCCATGCAGATCAAGAAACTCGAGGAAATGCTTGGCTGCGTTCTGTTCTTGCGTGATGCGCGGTCCGTGTCGCTGACGCCGAAGGGTGAGGTGCTGCTCGGCTTTGCGCGGCGCATGCTGGCGCTCAACAACGAGGCCGTCTCGCGCTTCCTGCTGCCGGACATGAACGGCGTCGTGCGCGTCGGCGCGCCCGAGGACATCGGCGAGCGCATCCTGCCCGAAGTGCTGAAGCGCTTTTCCGAATCCTATCCGAATGTCACCGTCGACGTGACCATCGGCAACAGCAGCACCTTGCGCAAGCGTGTCGACGAACACCGGATGGATATCGCCATTTTCAACAGCATGGCCGGAGAAAATACCGGCGGCGGCGAAATCCTCCTGTCGGAAAAGCTGGTCTGGGCCGGGACGAAATGCGGCACGGCGCATACGCGCGATCCGTTGCCGATCTCCATGTGGGAAGATGGCTGCGTCTGGCGTGCCGATGCGGTGGAGCAACTGACCAAAGCGGGGCGCAAATTTCGCATCGCTTTTCTCAGCGCCCATACGACCGGTCAGCGTGCCGCCATCCAGGCGGATCTCGCGATCGCGCCGCTGCCGCGCTACCTGGTTCAGGGCGACCTGGTGGCGCTCGGCGATGCCGAGGGCCTGCCGGAACTCGGCCACTACAATATCGGCCTGCAGGTGATCGACAATGCCTCGGCCCCGATCCTGGCTGTCGCGGAAGACGTCCGCACCGCCTTCGTCGGCCTGCAATAGGCCGGATGAGGGCGGGCTTTCAGGTGCCGCCCTTCTTCAGCCAGCGCTGCACCCGGATCTCGTCGTCGTCCATCCAGCGCGTCAGCGTTTCGCTTCGGCTGGGCCGCATTTTCCGGAGCGCGGCGAGTTCGCCGCTCTCGAAATCCTCGAAGACCTGCGGATGAATATAGGATGACCGGCAGACCGCGCGGGTATTGACCAGGCGTGCCGCGATGGCATCGACGACATCGTTCACCTGCTGTTTTCGCTGCCGCTGGCTGGGAGCCGGATCGATGGCCGCCAATGCCGTCGCTGCCATACGCGTCGCGCCCCAGGTGCGGAACTGGCGGGAGGAGAAATCTGCGCCGCAGGCGTCGCGGATATAGGCGTTGACGTCCTGCGAGCGGATCGGACGGCGGCAACCATCTTCGTCGAGGTACTGGAAGAGTTGTTGGCCAGGGAGTTCCTGCAGCGTCCGGATCGCCTTGGTGATCCGCCGGTCGCGGTAGCTGAGGCGCCATTCCTTGCCGGACTTGCCCGTGAAATTGAAATGAACGCTGGAGCCCTCGATCTTCACGTGACGGCTGCGTAGCGTCGTCAACCCGTAGGAGCCGTTTTCCTCTGCATAACTGGTGTTGCCGACGCGGATATAAAGATTGTCCAGGAGCCAGACGACCGTCGCCAAAGCCTTGTCCAAGCCCGGTTTTCTCAGGCGCAGGTCGGTATCGACCTTTTCGCGGATATTCGGCAGCGTAGCGGCGAAATCCGGCAGCAGGGCGAATTTGACCTTGTCGCGCTCGGCCGACCAGTCGGGATGATAACGATACTGCTTGCGACCCTTGGCGTCTCGCCCGGTTGCCTGCACGTGCGAGTTCGGATCGGGGGAGATCAGCACATCGGAATAGGCGGGCGGGATCGCAAGGGCTGCGATCCGGTCAAGTTCGGCCCGGTCGGTAATGCGCCGGCCGGCGGCATCGTAATAGAGGAAAGCGCGCTTGCCCGGCTTGCGGGTTATGCCGCCTTCGAGATCGGCCCGATAGACGAGTTCCTTCCCTCGCGAGCTTGCCGCATCGGCTTGCTGCGCGCTTCGTTTTCCGGTGTGAAAGGGCGTCTGGTCCACAGTGACGCAACAACGTCACCGCGGTCATTTGGTTCCCCCCGGCGGCGTTACTCGCGGCTGCGGCGCCGGCGTCTGCCGCCACCTTCACCACCGCCATCGTCGGTCAGCACCTTGCGCTCCGGCAATGTGACCACCTCAGCCAGTTTCGGGAAGGCATCCACCTTGTTGGGCAGTGCCATCGCGTAGACGAAATGCTCCTGAAATTTCGATTCGAGCGCCGTCTCTATCTTTTCGATTTTGCTGACAGTTTGCTCGATCTCGCGGCGATGGCCGCGGTTGAGAAGGGCCATCAGCGCGCCGGTCCCGGCGGCGTTGCCTACGGCCTTCACTTCGGCGAGCTCGCAGTCGGGAATGAGCCCGAGAACCATCGCGTATTTCGGATCGATGAAGGAGCCGAAGGCGCCGGCGAAGCGGATCGTATCGACATGGTTGATCTCGAGCTTTTCCATCAAAAGCTTGATGCCGGCATAAAGCGCTGCCTTGGCGAGCTGGATGGCACGCACGTCGTTCTGCGTCACCGTGATGCGCTGCTCGCCGTCATGAAGCAGATAGGAGAAGGTACGGCCGTTCCGGATGATGCGCGGGCTTTTTTCCGCCATCGTGCCATCGATCACGCCGTCTTCCGAGATAATGCCGGAGAGATACATCTCCGCGACGACCTCGATGATCGCCGATCCGCAGATGCCGGTGACGCCGACCGCGGCGGCGGCTTCCGCGAAGCCATCCTCATCCGACCATTTGTCGACGCCGATGACACGGAATTTCGGCTCCAGCGTTTGCGGGTCGATGCGCACGCGTTCGATCGCGCCCGGTGCCGCCCGCTGGCCCGACGAAATCTCGGCACCCTCGAAGGCTGGGCCGGTGGGCGAGGAGGCGGCGACGACACGGTTCCTGTTGCCAAGCACGATTTCGGCGTTGGTGCCGACGTCGACCAGCAGCATCATCCGGTCCTGCCGATACGGACCTTCGGCAAGCGTCGCGCCGGCGGCGTCGGCGCCGACATGGCCGGCGATGCAGGGCAGCATATAGAGGCGCGCGCCGCGGTTGACGTCGATGTCGATCTCGTGCGCCCAGTATTGCAGCGCGCCCGAGACGGCGAGTGCAAACGGCGCCTGGCCAAGTTCCGTCGGATCGATGCCGAGGAAGAGATGGTGCATGATCGGGTTGCCGACGAAGACCATGTCGAGAATGTCGTGGCGGTCGACCTCGCCCTCGTCGCAGACCTTGCCGATCAGCGAATTGACGGCGCCGCGCACCGCCTTGGTCATCGCCTCGCGCCCATCCGGGTTCATCATCACATAGGAGACCCGGCTCATCAGGTCCTCGCCGAAGCGTATCTGCGGGTTGGACGTGCCCGACGAGGCGACGATCCGGCCGGAGAGCAGCGAGACCAGATGCATGGCGATCGTCGTCGAGCCGATGTCGCAGGCGATGCCATAGGCCTCGTTCTTCAAGCCGGGCCAAAGGCCAACAATGAAGGGGCGAGACGAATCCATGTCGCGGTGGATCGCAGCGGTGACACCCCAATTGCCCTTGCGGAGAATCCCTTGAATCTGCGGAATGAGATGCGGCGCGATCAGCAGATCCTTCCAGCCCCAGTCCTTTTCCAGCATGACCTTCAGGCGGTCGAGATCGCCGAGCGGCTTGTGCATGTCGGGCTCGTCGACCTCGACATAGCAGAGCTGGACGGCGGCATTGCGCTCGATCACGCGGTCGGTCGCGGCCTTGCGCACGACTTGCGCATTGATGACGGTGTCTTGGGGCACGTCGATGACGAGATCGCCGAGAATCTGCGAGGAGCAGGAAAGGCGGCGGCCATCCGGCAGGCCGCGAATGCTCTCGTAGCGCTCTTCCTTCGGTCCCTTGACGGAGATGTTTTCGAGCGAGGAGACGATCTTGTGCTTGGCGAAATTGCCTTCCTGCACCGACACCTGACAACGGCCGCAGGTGGCGCGGCCGCCGCAGACGCTTTCGACATAGACGCCGAGCGAGCGTGCAGCATCGAGGATCGGCGTGCCGACGGGAAACCGCCCGCGCTTGCCGGAGGGCATGAACAGGACAAGGGGATCGGTTCTGTTTTCCTGTGCCGACACGATCAGGTCATTCCTATCTGGTGAGACGCCGTACATTGGCCCGGACCCTCTTGCCGTATGGTATGAGCGCGGCCACCGCCACGCGATCGGATGCACCCGGCATGCCCGCGAAAGTGCCGGTGGCGAATGCGGCAGCCGTGGCAATGCTTTCCTTGACGAGCGCGACATTCACGTCCGAGACGCTTTCAAATGCGGCAGCGACCTTTTCCGTCACCATTCGGCCCATTTCGTTCGAGCCGCCGAGAACGCCGGCCCAGGCGAAATCCTGCATGCGGCTCGACATGACCAGCGGTGCCTGGAACCAGAGGACGGCGAATTCATCGATAAGGTCGGCATTCACGGGCTGTCTCTTTCCGGGCGGTCATTCCGCCCTTGCGTTTGCGCCGGCACGGCCGGCGCGTCCGCCGCGGCGGCCACCGCCGGCGCCTGCCGGGGATGCTGCTGCGGCAACAGCGCCGCCTTCGGCCGGCTTGTGATCACGATAGGTCATGATCCAGTTGCCGCAGTTGGGATCGGTGCCGTTCAGCACGTTGGCTGCACGCACCGCTTCCATTTCCTGCGGGCGGCAGGGGTTCATGATCGCCGACGTCATGCCCGCACCGATAACCATGGGGATGAAGCCGGCATTGATGCCGTGGCGATGCGGCAGGCCGAACGAGATGTTCGACAGGCCGCAGGTGGTGTTGACCTTCAGTTCGTTGCGCAGCCGGTGCAGCAGCGCGAAGACCTGACGGCCGGCATCGCCCAGGGCGCCGATCGGCATCACGAGCGGATCGACAACGATGTCATGCGGCTTGATACCATGATCCATCGCCCGCTCGACAATTTTTTTCGCAACGGCGAAACGAACGTCGGGATCCATGGAAATACCGGTCTCGTCGTTGGAGATGGCAACGACCGGAACATCGTACTTCTTGACGAGCGGCAGGATGGCCTCGAGCTTTTCTTCTTCACCGGTGACGGAGTTGACCAGCGGCCGGCCCTTGGCGACCCGCAGGCCGGCTTCGATTGCGGCGGTGACCGAGCTGTCGATGGACAGCGGCACGTCGACGAGGCCCTGGACGATTTCCAGCGTCTGGACGAGCAAGCCCGGTTCGGTCTCGTTCGGATTGACGGAGGTGACGCCGGCATTGACGTCGAGCATCGTGGCGCCTGCTGCCACCTGTTCCAGCGCATCCTTGATGACCGTCTCGAAATTGCCTTCGATCATCTCGGCGGCGAGCTTCTTGCGGCCGGTGGGGTTGATGCGTTCACCGATGACGCAGAAGGGCTGGTCGAAGCCGATGATGATTTCGCGAGTGGCGGAGGCAACGATGGTGCGGGTCATACTGATCCTCTGGGTCGGTGGGGCGCGTTCTTGTGTACTGCGCCGGAATGGTTTGCGATAGGCGCGGATGTGGCGACGCCCTGGTTGTTCACTGGCATTGTCAATGCGGATGGTGAGCTGCGATCTCGGCCATCTCTTCCTGATTTTCCGGCTTGCCTTCCTTGAGATGCTCCAGCCGCTCGGCCACCATGCTGTCGCCCGGATTTTCTTCGCGCTTCCAGGGCGTGCGGCCCTTCAGCACGCCCGACTCGTGGACGATCTCGGCAACATATTCCTCCTGCCGGTAGGCCATCACGTGGACACCGGAGACGCCCTTGATGTCCTTCACCTCGTTGATGATGTCGATGCAGAGCTGCTTGCCTTCCTTCTTCTGGTCCTGCGCGCCTTCCAGCCGCTTGATCACGGCGTCGGGGATGTGGATGCCCGGCACGTTGTTGCGGATCCAGTTGGCGGTTCTGGCCGATGCCATGGGACCGACCCCGACGAGGATGAAGCATTTTTCGTCGAGCCCGAGATCGCGGACCTTCTTCATGTATTCCTTAAACATCGGAACATCGAAGCAATACTGGCTCTGGACGAATTGCGCGCCGGCCTCGATCTTCTTGGCAAGACGGTGGGGGCGGAAGTCGTAGGGCGGTGCAAACGGGTTGATCGCCGCGCCGAGGAAGACCTGCGGCGGCGACGTCAGCTTGCGGCCCGACAGGAATTTCGAATTGTCGCGCATGATGCGCACGGTTTCGAGCAGCGACATGCAGTCGAGGTCGAAAACCGGTTTCGCGCCAGGCTGGTCGCCGGCCTGCACGCCGTCGCCGGTCAGGCACATGATATTGGTGACGCCCATGGCGGCGGCCCCGAGCACGTCGCCCTGGATGGCGATGCGGTTCTTGTCGCGGCAGGCGATCTGCATGATCGGCGCATAGCCCATGCGGGTCAGCAGCGCGCAGATCCCCACCGACGACATATGGCAATTGGCGCCGGATGCATCGACCGCATTGATGCCGTCGACCCAGCCTTCGAAGATCGCGGCGCGTTCGTAGACGTCTTCCGGATTGGCGCTGTCGGGCGGGTTCAGTTCGGCCGTGACGGCAAATTCGCCGCGGCGCAACACGCGCTCCAGCCGGCCGCGCGAGGAGTGGCCGGGCAGGGGGTCGAGCGGCAGATGGCGGCCGAGCGGATTTTCATCGATATGGGCCATGCGTCATGCGTCCTTGCGTGCTGCCGCGGCTGCTTCGCGGGCTTCGGCGGCCTGCGCGGTGACGCGCAGCCAGGAGGAGGTTTCCCTGAGCGACTGATTGACGGGCTTCTGCACGTTCATGATCGCATCGCCCCTCACCATGTTGCGCGAGCCTTCCCAGGCCTTGACCCAGACGCAGGGCATGTCCGGCTCCACTTCGCAGTTGCCATTGGCGCGCACGCCGCCGCAGGGGCCGTTGCGCAGTTGCTTCGGGCAGTTCATCGGACATGACATGCCGGTCGACGACAACACGCATTGGCCGCACATGCGACAGTCGAACAGCAGGCCCTTGACGTTGCGCTCGACGAAGGTGATCGGCGTTTCCACCCGGTTATAGCCGAGCGCCTTCCACAGAGGATGAAGCAGCAGGAACATGTCGGCGAAGCGGCTGTAGAACCATTCGAGGAAACGCGAATGTCGCACCGCCCAAAGGCGGATCGTGTAGCTGCGGCGCGCGCGGCGATTGGGCGAGACGCCGGAGGGTGTATAGGCGCCGGTCGCGGCCTTCTTGGCGGGAGCGGCATTGCCGGGTTTTGGATCAGCCATTGTCTTTACCACCGGATTTGACGAGGGCGACGAGACGCTCCCTGTCGTAGGCTGCTTCGAGCTCTGAGGCCGCCTTCTCGGCTTCCGCCTCCAGGTCGTCGGATACCGGGACCGGATCGGCCTTGCGCCATTCGGCGAGATAATCGCCGCTGTCGGCGGCGCCGGTGCGCATGGCGCACATGTCGATCGCCTCGGTAAAACGCAGGCTGAGTTCGCGCTTGGCGCTCTTGCGGCCCTGCTTGATGATGACCTGCGCGGGAATGTCACGCCAGTAAACGATAATGCGGTCTGCCATATGCCCGAATTCTCCTCTTGGCCGACAATGCGCATCTATGCGCCTCATGGCTCACCTTGGCACGACGCGCGTCATGCTCAAAAGCGACCCATTGTCCATGCTGAGGGTATAACTACCAGATGCCGCGCGTGAAGCCGTTCCACAGCCATGTCCAGATCGGCGGGTGGTACCATTGGCGGGAAGTCCCGTTTGCGGGCAAGGGCTTGAGGGTACCGGAAAGGACGTCTTCGACGGCGCGAATCACGATGTCGGTCGAGGCTGCGGTCTGCAGCAGCGGGTAGGTGTGCAACGTGTCGCTTTTCGACGGCGTCATGCGCGACTGATAGAGAATGTCGCCGGTATCGACACCCGCATCGACGAGATGCACGGTCGCGCCGAAATTCGCCTCGTCGTTCTCGACACGCGCCCAGTAGCCGCCCATCAGGCCGCGATATTGCGGGTTGATGCCGGCATGAAAATTGATAACCGGGCAGGGCATGGCAGCCAGCGTCGAAGCCGAGAGCATGCGGCAGCTGACCAGGAACACGACAGCGGGCCCGATTCGGCGGATGTGCCCGATCGCGGACGTGCTGTTGATCGACTCGATTTCAATGACCGGGACTGCTGTGTCGACCGCATCACTAACGCCATAATCGCGCAGGATGTCTTGGGCACGCTGCTCGGTGAACCGTTTTCCGAACTTCGACACCGCCATCGTCGCGAACTGGCCGGCAGCGATTATCCAGCCGAGTTTGCGGGCGCGGCGCTTCAGGAAGAGCGCCTTTGATTCCTGCTGTTCGATGAGAACCGTGATCTTGGCAAAACGGGCATTGAGCGCATTGATCAGCACCTGCGGATTTCGCCCACCCGCCGTCACGATCACAATGGTTTGGTCTCGTACCGCTTCCATCGCTGCAATCTTCAGACGACGAACGTCAGGACCGCCGCCGCAGCGGCAATGATGGTGCCGGCCAGGATCAGTGACACGACGCCGATCAGCGCGCCGGCCACAAGCCCGAGGCCATCCCGCTCCATATGGGCAAAGCCGATGACGGCGAGAGCGAAGGCGGGAAGCCAGTTGCCGAAGGGAATAGGCAGGAAGATCACGATCGCGAGGATCAGGGCCAAGAGGCCGATCACCCGTTCGGCCAGTCGTCCACCGAGAAACCAGCCGCGCGGCTTGATCAGCGTCTCGGCGCGCTGCAGCCAGGGCGAGATGCGGTTGACGAAGACGAAGAAAGTGGCGTTTTCGAAGGCGTAGTCACCCATGCGCTTCGGCAGCCAGATACGGGCGTGCCGCGATGCGAGCATCTGCCAGGCGACGAAGATCAGCGGCAGGCCGAGAATGAAGGTGGAGCCAGGCGGCAGCGGGATGAGGTTGGGAAGGGCAAAGACGACGAGAAATGCACCGAACGATCGATCTTCCATGGCAACGGCGAGATCGCGCAGCGTGATCTTCGGTCCGGCGGTGAGCGACAGGTTACGCAGAAGCTGGGAAAGCTGTTGCGGGTGGCTGCGCGCGTCAGTCCGTGGCAGTGCCGCCGTTGCGAAAGTGTCCGTCATCCCCGTCCCCGTTTGTTGTGTTTGTCCAGGGAGTGTCGCGGGCAGCCGTTACGATGCACTTAAATCAAATGTGATCAGCGCGGCAAAATTCGACGCAGGGCTAACAGATGGTTTCCGGACTGGGAAATGTCAGGCGTGAAGCAGAGCCGGAGTCAGGTCGCCAAAACCGGTAAAGCGGTATTCATAAGCGAGACCGAGCGCTTCTGCCGCAGCTCTCGCTTTTTGCTGCAGCTTCTCATCCTCGACCTGCGACAGGTAGACGAGCTTCTTGTAGTGGCCGAAATAGACGTCGCGCAGCTCCGGATGGCGGTCCAGTCCCAAGGGCTCGATCACGAACGCTTCGAACTGGCGGGCGAGGAAATCCGTCAGAAAAAACGACGTGAAATCGTCCTCCCAGCGGGAAGCGAAGGCGGCATTGCCGGCAAAGAAGGAATAACAGTGCGGCCCGGCAATGCGCTCGACCTTTTCCTCTTCGCAGAGCCTGTCCAAGAGGCCGCCGGTGCCGCAATCGGCATAGGCGATGAAGATGCGGCTGAACCCTTCGGCGCGCGCCTTGTGGATCGCCGCTTTGATGCCGGGGGTGATCTTTTCCGGGGTGTTGTGCCAGATCGCGGGCAAGCATATGAGGTCGACGTGGTCGAGCCCGTTTGCTTCGCACACGGCGAGGATTTCGCGGGCAATCGCACCACAACCGATGACGTGAACTTTTTCCGCTTTCGCGCGTTGCATAGCAGGAAATGATTCTGCCATCTTGCCCACCTGTTCAGTTCAAGGAACCCAAGCCATGACAGCCAAGACACTCGCCACCATCGGCATCGTGCTTTTTTCGATCACCACGCTCGCCTCATGCGGCAACACGATCCGCGGCATGGGCGCGGATACGGCCAACGCGGTGGATGCAACCCAGGATGCCGGCCGTAAGGTCAATCGCGCTGCCAACTAACGTTAGCCCGATATATAGGAAAACCGGCCGCTCTTTTCATCAGCGCGGCCGGTTTCACATGGTCAAATCGGGTTTTGATCAGGCGCCGGACAGCTGATTGTGCTTGCGCTTCATGAAGTCCTTCGCGGTTTCGACGGCAACGGCGGCATCGCGGCAATAGGCGTCGGCGCCAACGGCCTTGCCGAATTCCTCGTTGAGCGGCGCGCCGCCGACGAGAACGACGTAGTCGTCGCGCACGCCCTTTTCCTTCATCGTGTCGATCACGACCTTCATATAAGGCATGGTTGTCGTCAACAGCGCCGACATCCCGAGAATGTCCGGCTTTTCGCGCTCGATGGCGTCGAGATAGTTTTCGACGGGGTTGTTGATGCCGAGGTCGACCACGTCGAAGCCCGCACCTTCCATCATCATGCCTACGAGGTTCTTGCCGATATCGTGGATGTCACCCTTGACGGTGCCGATGACCACCTTGCCCTGCTTCGGCGCGCCGGTGGCGGCAAGCAGCGGGCGCAGGATGGCCATGCCGGCCTTCATCGCGTTGGCGGACAAGAGAACTTCGGGAACGAACAGGATGCCGTCGCGGAAATCGATGCCGACAATGCGCATGCCTTCGACCAGTGCCTGGGTGAGGATGTCGTAAGGCTCCCAACCGCGCTTCAGAAGGATGTTGGTGCCATCCTCGATCTCTTCCTTCAACCCGTCATAGAGGTCGTCATGCATCTGCTGCACGAGTTCGTCGTCGGAGAGATCCTCGAGAATGATTTCGTCGTCTGCCATGATAGGTTTCCTCGGTTCCTGGCGCTGCCCGGCTCAACCTCCCGGACGGACGCACTATACTTAGCTTTGTCGGTTCCAAAAGCTCTTTTCGAATGCGACGTCGCAAGCGACGAAAAACGACGGCGCCTGGGTGATGCAGCAGCGCAGCTCTCTGTACTCAACAAAAACAAGGTTTTATATGACAGCCCGGCGACGATTCTGCCAGATATTGCACCTTCGGTTCATCAGGATGGGTGAAAATGCGGCGCGCTCTGTCTTCGGGCAGGGCGCTCTGTTAAGACCGTGTCCGAGTTGCGCCACTTGTTGGCGCACAGAGAACCGTTCCGATGCCGAGGCTTGGTAGCATAGGCTCGACAAGTGCGCAGGATACGCGCGGGAGAGGATGGCACATGAGCGAAGTAACGGAACACACGGAAGAAAGTGGTGGCGGACGCCGCTCGCGCGGCGAAGGACGGGGTGCGGCCGCAAGGCGCGCCTCGCGCACCGGCGGCGGCGCTGGTCCGTCGCTTCCCTATATCACCCGCAAGATCCGTGAATACGAGGTTCTCGATGAAGAAGGCCTGCAGCTGATCGAGCGCAACGCCGACACGGTTCTCGAAGAAATCGGCATCGAATTCCGCGAGGACGCCGAAGCATTGGCGCTGTGGAAGGAAGCAGGGGCCGACGTCAAGGGCGAGCGGGTGCATTTCCCGAAGGGCCTGTGCCGCGAGCTTCTGAAGTCCGCGCCGCCGGTGTTCACCTGGCATGCCCGCAATCCTCAACGCAGCGTGCAGATCGGCGGTAAGGCGACCGTCTTTGCGCCGGTCTACGGACCTCCCTTCGTGCGCGATCTCGAAGGTGTGCGGCGCTATGCGACGATCGAAGACTTCCGCAATTTCGTGAAGCTCGCCTATATGGCGCCGTCCATGCATTCCTCGGGTGGGACGGTCTGCGAACCGGTCGATATTCCGGTCAACAAGCGCCATCTCGACATGGTCTACAGCCATATCAAATATTCCGACAAGCCGTTCATGGGCTCCGTGACCGCGCCCGAGCGCGCCGAGGACACGATCGCCATGGCCAAGATGGTGTTTGGTGACGACTTCGTCGAAAACAACTGCGTCACGCTCAACCTGATCAATGCCAATTCGCCGATGGTGTTCGACGAGACCATGGTCGGCGCGTTGAAGGTCTACGCGCGTCACAACCAGGCGACCGTGATCTCCCCGTTCATTCTTTCGGGCGCCATGAGCCCGGTGACGGTGGCCGGGACGCTGACGCAGATCCTCGCCGAGGTGCTGGCGGGCGCTTCCTTCACCCAGTTGATCCGCAAGGGTGCGCCGGTGCTGTTCGGCACCTTCGCAGCCTCGATTTCGATGCAGTCCGGTGCGCCGACATTCGGTACGCCGGAGCCGTCGCTGGTCTCCTACGGCGCCGCCCAGCTTGCGCGACGGCTCGGTCTGCCGTTCCGCACCGGCGGCTCGCTTTGTGCCTCCAAGGTTCCGGATGCGCAGGCGGCGCATGAGTCGGCCAACACGCTCAACATGACGCTGCTTGCCGGCACGAATTTCTCGCTGCACGCCGCCGGCTGGCTGGAAGGCGGTCTGGTGTCGTCCTACGAGAAGTTCATGATCGACCAGGACCAGCTCGGCATGATGCAGAAGATGGCCGAAGGCGTCGATCTCTCCGAAAACGCACAGGCGCTCGACGCCATCCGTGAGGTCGGTCCGGGCAGCCACTATCTCGGCTGCGCCCATACGCAGGCCAACTTCCAGACGGCATTCTATCGCTCGGCGCTTGCTGACAACAACTCGTTCGAGCAGTGGGAAATCGAGGGCGAGAAGCGAATCGAGCAGCGCGCCAATGCCTTGGCCCGCAATTGGCTGGAGCACTACGAGGCACCGCATCTCGATCCGGCGATCGACGACGCGCTCAAGGACTATATCGCTCGCAAGAAAGACTCGATGCCGGACGCCTTCACCTGAAGCGAGCCCGAGAACGCCAGGGAGCAAGGCGGCGCGGCACAGGTGGCCGACCTCATCCAGAAGGAGGTCTGGCGTCCGCATTACGACCGACAGGGGCCGAAGCCGAAATGAGCGGCCCGCTGACATCGTCGAATGACGTTTTGACGAAACTCCGTGCGGTCCTTGAGCCGCACGGAGTTTTTTTGCGCGGCGTCGTCAATTTTGCCGATGGCGACAGGGCACCGGTCCTGAAAGAGGGGGCGGCCGCTGCAAGCGTCGTCCTGCTTGGGAATATCGGCAGTTCCATCTGGCCGGCATTCGAACGCTGGCGCGATGCGCCGGCAAACAAGGACGCGCGCAACCCGCTCGACACCTGGTCGAAAGCTGTGATCGAGCCGGTCGCGCAAGATTTCGGCGCAACGGCGTATTTCCCTTCGGATCCGCCGTGGCAGCCTTTCCAGCAATGGGCAATGCGCGCGGAGGGCCTGCGGCCTTCTCCTCTCGGCATCCTCATCCATCCGCAATACGGCCTGTGGCATGGCTACCGCGGTGCGCTCGGCTTTGGCGGTGCTCTTGTCGCTGCACCGCCGGTGCGCCATGAGCATCCCTGCGACGACTGTTCCGGCAAGGCCTGCCTCTCGGCCTGTCCGGCGGCTGCCGTCCTGACGACCGGATTTCAGATCTCGCCCTGTCGCGCGCATCTGGCAACAGGGGAAGGGCAAGCCGGCTGCATGGTGAGCGGATGTCTCGCCCGCAATGCCTGTCCGGTCGGGGTGCAGTACCGTTATCAGCCGGAACAGCTGCAGTTTCATATGGCCGCCCTGAATGTGTAGCATGTCGGCCGGCATTTTGCTTTTGTCGCGGAGCAGACTCGGATGCTCTCATGAAAAGGGATTTGGATGTTCCGCTACTGGAGTATCGGGTTGGCCATGACTGCTTTTGCTCCTTCCGCTGACGACGCTGCTGCTGCATGCCGTAAGGTGATGCATCTAACGCAACCGTATGCGGTGTGCAGCTTCGACCCCGCCGCAAGTGACATCCGCATTTTCCATCGCGGCCACGACGGTCGGCCCTATGGCGGTTTTGAAAACCTCGTCCGCGACCGGCGGCAGGAGGGCGAGTATCTCGAATTTGCGATGAACGGCGGCATGTACGAGGCGGACCTCAGCTCTGTCGGATTGCTGATCACCGACGGCGTCGAGCGCAAGCCAATCGATCGCGGCAAAAGCTGGGGCAATTTCTATCTGAAGCCGAACGGGGTGTTTTTCCTGCAGGGAGACCGGGCCGGCGTGATGGAGACCGAGGCTTATGTCGCGGCAGGGATCAAACCGGATTTCGCGACGCAGTCCGGGCCGATGCTCGTTATCGAGGGGACGCTGCATCCTGCGTTCCTGCCGCAAAGCGACAGCCTGCAGATTCGCAACGGCGTCGGTGTCGCGCGCGACGGTAAAGCGGTTTTCGCCATTTCGCTGGAACCGGTGCGCTTCCATGATTTCGCGACGCTGTTTCGCGATCAGCTCGATTGCGCCAACGCGCTGTTCCTGGATGGCTCGATCTCCAGCCTGTTCGCGCCCAGTATGAATCGCTACGACAATACCCATCCGATGGGGCCGATCATCGCCGTGACGAAAAAAAGCGCCCGGCCAATAGAATAATTCGCCTGTCGCCCAAAGGATTCGTCGTCGCCGAACGTCTCAATACCAGTTGCAACAAATCCCGGCTGATAACTTGGACGAAGAACTGATCGAAAGGGCGCAGAGGGGCGACCGCAACGCTTTCGCTCTGATTGTGGAACGGCACTATGATTTTGTGCATGCCGTTGCGTGGCGCTGGTCCGGCAATGTCAGCGATGCCGAGGATATTGCCCAGACTGTTTGCCTGAAGCTGGCGAACGGCATCCGGGCCTTTCGCGGTGCGAGCCGGTTTCGCACCTGGCTCTATGCGTTGACGCTGAACGCGGCACGCGACCATCAGCGCAGCCGATCGCGTGAACAGCGCAATGCGGCGAGATTTCTCGCCGATCCGACCAGCGCTTGCGCCAATGACAATCAGGATCAGGTCGAGGCGCTGTGGGAGGCCGTGCGGCAATTGCCCGACAAACAAGGCGACGCGGTGCTCCTCGTCTATGGCGAGGGGCTCAGCCATTCCGCGGCGGCCGAGGTCATGGGATGCTCGCAGGCGACGGTATCCTGGCATGTGCACGAGGCGCGCAAACGCCTGAAGATCCTGCTTGGCAGGGAGACGGTATGATGAACGACGAACTGAAGAATCTTGGCCACATGACGCCGCCGGCGCCGTCGTCCGAATCGCGCGCGCGTGCGCTGTCGCTTGCGATGCAGGCGTTCGACGAGGCCGAAAATAATTTGGGCGCACCCCAAGGAACCGCCGGACACCGGCGTCAAAGCTCCATATTCAACCGGCTATGGAGCCCCATCATGAACAGGAAATTCCTCGCGGGCTCGGCACTCGCCACGCTGCTCGTCCTGCCTGCCGCTGCTTTCCTCTCGCTGGAGCTGGCGCGCAATGGATTGCCGGTCGCTACGGGCGAGCAGCAAATCGAGGTGGTGGGCAAAGATGCATCGAACGGCTCAGAGACAAAGGGCGCAATTGCCGCAAAGCCCGCGACCGACGTCGCAGCGGAAAAACAGGTAACGCCGGAAGCCTCAAGCACAGTGGCAGAAGCTGAGGCGGAAATTGCCGTGAAAAGAGAAACCGGCATGGTCACTGACGACGCTTATGGAATCGTCCGCGAACGGCATGCTGCTCCGTCTCCGGCGGGTGGGATCGAAATGTTGGCTGGAGGCTCTGCCATACGCAGCATGCCCGCGCCGTCCATCGTCCCAAGTGACGTAATGCCTCCGCCGGAAGAAAACCGCGATCGCTTTACCTCAGGCGAAACCAACCCCGTCAAGAGCGTCGCCACCGATCCGGTATCGACCTTCTCGGCGGATGTCGACACGGCTTCCTATTCCTTCGTGCGCAAGGCGCTGATGGCGGGCGAGATGCCGGACCCGGACAGCGTGCGCGTCGAGGAGATGATCAATTATTTCCCCTACGACTGGCCGGGCCCGGAAAGCGAATCCGAACCGTTCAGGGCAACGGTCACCGTCCTGCCGACGCCGTGGAATGCCAATACGCGGCTGATGCATGTGGGGATCAAGGGGTATGACGTGGTGGCTGCAACGGCGCCGCGCGCGAACCTGGTGTTCCTGATTGATGTTTCCGGGTCCATGGATGAACCCGACAAGCTGCCGCTCCTGAAGAGCGCGTTCCGCCTTATGGTCGACAAGCTGAAGCCGGAGGATACGGTTTCGATCGTCACTTATGCCGGCAATGCCGGCACGGTGCTCGAGCCGACCGCGATCAGGGACAAGGCTAAAATCCTGGCCGCGATCGACACGCTTCAGCCGGGCGGTTCGACGGCCGGAGCGCAGGGGCTGGAGGCGGCCTACGATCTGGCGGAGCGGGCCTTTGTCAAGGGCGGCGTCAACCGGATCATGCTGGCGACCGACGGCGACTTCAATGTCGGCCCTTCCAGCGACGAGGAACTGAAAGCGACGATCGAACAGAAGCGCAAGAGCGGCATCTTCCTCTCGGTGCTTGGCTTTGGCCGCGGCAATTACAACGATGCCTTGATGCAGACGCTGGCGCAGAACGGTAACGGCACGGCGAGCTATATCGACACGCTGGCCGAAGCGCAGAAGTCACTGGTCGAGGAGGCGGGGTCGTCGCTCTTCCCGATCGCCAAGGACGTCAAGTTCCAGGTCGAGTTCAATCCGCGCGAGATCGCCGAATACCGGCTGATCGGCTATGAGACCCGCGCCCTGAAGCGTGAGGACTTCAACAACGACAGGGTCGACGCCGGCGACATCGGCTCCGGCCACCGTGTTACAGCGATCTACGAGATCACGCCGAAGGGCAGCCCCGCGGTCCTCAACGACGATCTGCGCTACGGCGTCGCGCCGGCAACCCAACAGGCCGATCCGGTGGAGAAGTCGGGCGAACTGGCTTTCCTGAAAATCCGCTACAAGAAGCCGGACGGCAACACCAGCAGCCTGATCACGACGCCCGTGACGGAAGACAATGCCGTGCCGTCTTTGCAGCAGGCAGGGCAGGATGTGCGGTTCTCCGTTGCGGTCGCGGCCTTTGGCCAGAAGCTGCGGGGAACGGATGCCGTGTCGGCCTATCCCTACGGTTCGATCCTCAATCTGGCTGCGAGCGCCAAGGGGGAGGACACCTATGGCTACCGCGCCGAGTTCCTCAACCTCGTCCGTTTGGCAAAGAGCCTCGGTGCCGAATGAGGCCAGCGAAGGGTCAGGCTTTCGGGTAGGCCCTTTCGAGGCCTCCCGATCTGACGAGGCCAGTCCTGAAGGCCTGGTAGGCAGCGTGCTGACTGGAGCGCGCCGTTTCCATAAGGCGGATCTGCAGACGGGCAGGGGCGTTCGAGCCCAACCATTCGCCCAGCCTTTCGAGCTTGAGCGAATTCAACAGCCGGGCTTCCGCCGCAAGACTCAAGTGGCGGTAGAGACCCTCGACCACATTTTCGTCCTGTGCGGCATTCTCCATCAGCAGCTTCAGGTAGGACTGGTCGCTCTCGCCAAGGGCTGAAAGTTTTTCTGCAACGGAATCGCGGTCCGGAAAAGTCGCTGCTGCCTGCATCGTCGGTCGTCTCTCGTCCTGTTCGTCTTGTGACAGTTCAGCGTCTAGCCGATCAGGCTGGGGCAAAACTGGATTCGACGGGGTGAAATTGGCAGGACCGAAACAGAAAGGCTCGGAACCGTCCGGTCCCGAGCCTCCGTCACATTCCGCTTGGCGCGTGTATCACCCCCGGCGGCGGCCGGCGCGTTCACGTGCAGGAGCCGCAGGTGCTTCATTGGCGGTCTTGTTGCGCAACGGGCCGATGCGTTCGACGATGGTTTCGACCGTCGGCCGCTCGCCCGGCACGTAGGTGTCGAGCGCGACGCGCATCGCCGCCAGGTGCTCGCAGGAGGTGCCGCAGCAGCCGCCGATGATCCTTGCGCCGGCATCGCGGGCAAGGCGGGCATAGTCCGCCATCAGCGGTGGGGTGCCGGAATAGTAGATTTCCGAGCCGCGGAACTCCGGGATACCGCAATTGCCCTTGACGATAATCGCTGCGGCCGGGTTGGACTCAGTCATGTCCAGCAGCGAAGAGAGGATGTCCGAGGCGCCGACGCCGCAATTGGCGCCGGTGGCGACCGGGCCATCGCCGATATCCCCGGCTACCGCGTGGATATCCTTCGGATGCAGACCCATCATCGTCTTGCCGGCCGTATCGAACGAGCCGGTGTAGACATAGGGAAGGCCGACCTTCACCGCTGCTTCAGCGGCCGCACGGATCTCGTCCGGAGAGGACATCGTCTCGATCCAGGCGACTTCGGCGCCGCCGGCCTTCAGGCCCTCGATCTGCTCGACGAAAGCGTCGACCGCATCCTCATAGGTCATGGCACCGAGCGGGACCAGCAACTCGCCGGTCGGGCCAACGGAACCGGCGGTGATCACCTTGCGCGGTGCCTTGTCGGCGACCGCGCGGGCGATTTCCGCGGCCCGCCTGTTGAGCTCGTGGACGCGGTCCTGGGCATGGTGCAGCTTGAGTCGGTGGCGCGTGCCGCCAAACGAATTGGTTAGGATGATATCCGCGCCGGCGTCGACGAAGTCCTGGTGCAGCTTGGTGATGTTTTCAGGCCTGGCCTCGTTCCAGAGCTCCGGCGCTTCGCCTGCCTCCAGACCCATCGCAAACAGCGAGGTGCCGGTCGCGCCGTCGGCGAGCAGCACGCCCTTGGCGTTGAGAAGGTCGGAAAGCGGATTGGCGTGCGCGGTCATGGCGGATTCCTGATTTAATCGAGACACAAGCATATAAAGATATCTTTATGTGATTGCAATGGTCTCGACGTCGGTCAGTGCGGCATGCGCACGCCCATTCGCGCCGCAATTCCCAAGCCGAAAACGGCAAGGGCCGTCATCAGCCACATTGGATCGGCGCGGTTGAGCAGGAAGCTTTCCATCATGCCGTTATAGGTCATGAAGATGATGACCATGATGCAGAAGTCCGCGAAATGGCGGCTGGCGGGCCGCCCGGTGGCGCGCATATAGTCGTAGAAGGGTTTGACGAAGAGCAGCAGGATCATCAGCAGCCCGCCCGGCTGGCCGAAGGTGAGAACGGCATCGAGATAGCTGTTGTGACCCGAGACGATACCCCGCACGTCCCAATTCGCCTCGAAATTTGCTTCAAGGCCGCGAATGATCGGCGACTGCCAGAAGCTCGCATACCCGTGGCCAACCCACAGGTGGTCGGGAATGCTTGTGCTCGCAAACTTCCAGATGTCGTCGCGGCCGGTGAAGGTCGGGTCTTCCAGCAGTACAGTGGTGATCGACAGGAACAGGTTCGAATAGATGGTGCCGAGCGTCAGGCAGAAAATCAGGGTCGCGAAGATGAAGTGGGTAAAGACCATCAGGCCCGGCTTGCCGACCGCACGGCCGCCGAGCACCAGCATGATCGCCAGGGGCAGGAAGCCGATAGTCGTCTTCGAGCCCGTGTGAAGCACGAAATTGGCTGCGAGAAGGGCGATCAGGAGGCCCCGCACGGTGGCGCCCGCCCGCAGGCAGTAGATGCCGAACATGCACAGCACGGAAAACACCGGCGCCGTGACGTTCTTGTGGATCAGGTGGCCTTTCCAGAATCCGGCATGCCACGGTTCAGCACCGCTGGCGGTGTGAATGGCAAGGCCGGGTGCGAGGACGAGCGCCGCGTAGTCGATGAGGATCAGAAAGAGAACGGCGTTTGCGCCGGCCTTGACGAAATCCTTCTCGCTGCGCGGCAGGACGAGCACGCCGGCGACCAGGATCATCGCCACCAGGCTCAACATCAAGCCGCGGGCCGATGACGCCGGATCATAGGATTGCAGGCAGGAAACGAAGGCGATGGCGAAGACCACGCCCCATGTCGGCGATGCGATGCGCTTCAACACGCGCGCGTCGACGATCAGGAGCATGGCGAAAAGATATACGCCGCCGAGAGCGAGATAGCCGAGCTGATTGACGATGTTGCCGTCCTTCACCGCCGTGGGGTCGGGGTCGTAGGTGCCCTGGAACGGAGCAAGCGTGAAGGTCATCAGGAACAGCCCGGCGCCGGACAGGAATGCGGCCACTTTTCGCGTGACCTGCGCCGCAAGAAGGCTGTCGCTCCCCCGAAGAGGGACGGCAAGGCGGTGAAAATCCCGCGACGCTGTCGAAGCATGATCCTGCATCTGATCGGGCCGGATAGAGGAAGGCGCCCTGGCGCCACCGCCCCGGTGGATGAGGCGTTTCCGTTAGCATGACGGTTTATGGTTAAGCCAAGGTGAACGACGGCTTCAACGGGAAGCGCCCGTTTCCGGGCGCTTCACGGTGCTTCAAATCAGCGTGTGATCACTCCGCTGCCTGGGCCACCTTTTCGTGGCTGATCGGCGTCACCATGGCGGAGATGATTGTGCCGAGGTCGATCGATCCGACGGGCTTGCCATTGGCGTCCACCACATGGGCAATAGTCTGGTTGGCGAGGGTCATCATCCGGGCAGCGCTTTCGAGCACGGTTCCGACCACGACGGGCATGCCTTCCGGATTTCCCGACAGCGGCCTCATGATCGTTTCGACATTGATCACGCGGCCGCGGTTCACTTCCTTGACGAAGGCGGTGATATATTCGTCGGCCGGTTTCAGGACGATGTCCTGGCCAGTGCCCTGCTGGATCACCTTGCCGTCGCGCAGGATGGCGATCTTGTCGCCTAGCCTCAGCGCCTCGTCGAGGTCATGGGTGATGAAAACCACCGTCTTCTTCAATTCCTTCTGCAGGTCGAGCAGGACGGTCTGCATGTCGACGCGGATGAGCGGGTCGAGCGCCGAATAGGCTTCGTCCATCAGCAGGATGTCGGCATCGTTGGTCAGCGCGCGGGCAAGGCCGACGCGCTGCTGCATGCCGCCCGAAAGCTGGTTCGGATAGTGGTTCTCGAAGCCCTTGAGGCCCACCCGCTCAATCCAGCCCTGCGCCCGCTTGCGGCATTCCGCATCCGGCACACCCTGGATTTCCAACCCGTATATGGTGTTTTCGATGACCGTGCGGTGCGGCAGCAGCGCAAACTTCTGGAACACCATCGCCGTCTTGTGGCGGCGGAATTCGCGAAGGTCGGTTTCGTTCATCTTGCAGACGTCGACGCCGTCATAGAGCACTTCGCCGGCCGTCGGATCGATCAGCCGGTTGATGTGGCGGATGAGGGTCGACTTGCCGGAACCCGACAGGCCCATGACCACCATGACACCGCCGGCGGGCATGGAGATGTTGATGTCCTGAAGTCCGAGCACATGGCCGTGCTTCTCGTTCAGTTCGCCCTTGGTCATCCCGGCCTTCACCTGATCGACGAAGTCGCCGCCGCGAGGGCCGAAGATCTTGTAGAGGTTCTTGACCTCGATTGCGTGACTAGCCATGGATCACCTCCGAATGCTTCTGCAGCCGCTTTCCGTAAGCCTGGCTGGTACGATCAAAAATGATGGCGATCGCGACGAGCGCGAAGCCATTGAAAAAGCCGACGGTGAAAAACTGGTTGTTGATCGCCTGCAGCACGTTGCGGCCAAGACCGCCGACGCCGACCATCGATGCGACGACGACCATCGCCAGCGACATCATGATCGTCTGGTTGATGCCGGCCATGATGGTCGGCAGGGCGAGCGGCATCTGGACGTTCTTCAGCCGCTGCCACGGCGAGGAGCCGAAGGCGTCCGCGGCTTCCAGCACCTCCTTGTCGACAAGCCGGATTCCGAGATTGGTCAGCCGGATCATCGGAGGCACGGCATAGATGACCACGGCGATCAGGCCGGGAACCTTGCCGATACCGAAGATCATGACGACCGGAATGAGGTAGACGAAGCTCGGCATCGTCTGCATGACATCGAGGATCGGGTTGATGATCGACTGGGCTCGCTCGGAGCGAGCCATGACGATACCGATCGGAATCCCGACCAGGATGGCGATCAGCGTACAGACCGTGACCATCGCCAGCGTGATCATCGTGTCGTTCCACAGCCCGACAAGGCCGATCGCGAACATGGACACGATGGTGCCGAACGTGATGCGTATGTTGCGGCTGCCGTAATAGACGATCGCAACCATCGCGGCCAGAATGACGATCCAGGGCGAACTGACGAACAGCCTTTCAAGGTAGTTCAGGAACCACTGAAGTGGCTGGACAAGCGCATCGATGGCATTCACATAGCTGCGGACGAGACCTTTGAAGCCTTCGTCCACGCTCTTGCGAGCCATGCGGATTGTCGTCTCGTCGATCGCCGGAAATTTACAAAGCAGATCTGGCAAGTAACTGCATATTGCCATTGTGTTCCCCTTTTTTGCCGGAAATTTTATAGGGCCGGCTGCGTCATCGGGCTTGTTCAAGGCTCGTGCGCAGACTTGGGTGGTCTCTGTGGACCCCGGCATTTCGTGAATATGACAAGTTCCGCCGCGGGCGACTATGCCGTTTGCGACGATCTTCGTTTTCATATTCGCATGTGGTGAAGCAGCGGCGGCATCTTGCGCCGCCGGACACTGGCCCATTGTCTTGCGGTCGTCGCGACTTGCTACGTTGCCGGCTCATTCAGAAAGTGAGACGGCAGAGCGTGAAGCTCCGCCGCCCGTCGGCAGGCGCTGATTAGAGAGCCGCCTTGACCTTCTCTGCGACGTCCGGTGCGACCCACTTGGTCCACATGTCTGGATAGGTTTCCAGGAAGTGCTTTGCGGCGTCCTCGTTCGTGCCCTGGTTTTCATCCATCCAGGCGAGCACCTTGTTGACCGTGCCGTTATCCCACTTGCGGGTCTTGACGTAGTCCATGGCAACGCCGGCCTTCTCGGCGAAGGCCTTGGTCACGACGGTGTAGACATCCGAGGTCGGATAGGAGTTGACCTTGGGATTCGGGCAATCCGGAACTGCGGTGCAGGAGTCCCACTCAGCCTTGTCGTTCTCCACGCCGAAGCTGAGACGAGTCATCTCGTATTTGCCGAGAATGGCGGTTGGAGCCCAGTAGTAGCCGAGCCAGCCGGTCTTCTTTTCAAAGGCGTTGGAGATCGAGCCGTCGAGGCCGGCCGCCGAACCGGTGTCGATCAGCTCGAAGCCGAGCTTTTCTGCGCCGAGCGCCTTGTAGAGGTTGGCGGAGGACACCTGGCAGTTCCAGCCCGACGGGCAGTTGTAGATCGCGGCCTTGGACGGATCCTCAGGCGCCGGGAACAGTTCAGGATGCTTCAGCGCGTCCTGGACGGTCTTGATGTCCGGATTAGCATCGGCGATGAATTTCGGAATCCACCAGCCTTCGACGCCACCTTCGCTGAGCAGCGGAGCGGCTTCGATCAGGCGGCCTTCCTTGATGGCGGCGTCGAGCGGCGTGCGCACGGCATTGACCCACAATTCGGGCGCCATGTCGGGCTGGGCCTTCTCGTTCATCGAGGTGAATGTCGGCATGGTGTCGCCGGTGACGAGCGTCACCGTGCAGCCGTAGCCGTTTTCAAGGATGAACTTGTCGACATGCGCAGCTACGCCAGCCGATGCCCAGTTCATTTCTGCGATGCTGACTTCGCCGCATTCTGCGGCCTGTGCGGAGCCGGCCATGGCGTAAAGGCCGGCAGCGAGAATCGTGGAAGCGAGGAGCTTCTTCATTTTTAAGACCTCCCAGTCTTAGTGCAGCCAAAAATCTTTGGGGCGAGCCAGAATACTGCAGTCCTGGGCGCCCAATTGTTCAGGTTGAAGCAGGCAGGTGCTTTTTTGAGCCAGTCTTTTATCCCCGCTGCAACGGTGTTCGAGTTTCTCGCCTGACCGCAGACCGTAGTCTCCGGTCATCTCTCTTTTACCGTTGCGGGCAGCGTAAGTATTCCTCCTGAGAAATCAACCTCCGCGATCGCCCGGCAAAGTTTTTGACGTGCGAGAATGTGAGGCGCAAGCTGTTGAATTTTAACCGGATGGGCAAGATTTTGTGCAAAATGCCGCCGTACTTGGCAGAAAATTAGTACTGCTTCACAAAGCGTCCTCGGACCGCGTTTTATTGCAGACAAATAGTGTTCCGTATGCGCCTTCCAAACGGATTTTTCCGAAGGCGAAAAAAAATCAAAAAAAACCGGAATTCATCTTTGGTTAATCTCTCGCTAACCATCCGGTAACACTGTGGGGCTAATTGTTTGCCTGCGGCGGAGGAGACTTGCCGCCCGGCCGGATCAGGTATTGCGTCCCGGGCCGGAGCGTTCTGCGGGATGTTTGTCGCAGAAGCCATGCGTATCTTGGCAGGCCGCACAGTTCCGAGAGGGACGGGTGCGGTTTTCGCGTTTTGGGCCGCGAGTGAATAGTCGTGGAAAAGAAAAAGCCGCGCCCTGGCTGAGGCGCGGCGAGGTGGTCCTGGGAGAAAGGATCAGCCGACGCTGCGCGTGCGAATGAAACCGAGCGGGCCAAACGGTGCCGGCATCACGGCGTTGCGAACGCGCGACTGGCTTTCCGGTGCCTTGGAGTTCCAGGCGATCTGCACGAAATTGGGCTTTGAGAAGATAAACAGCATCGGCGTTAGGACCTCGGGTGCGGAGCGCCAATCGCTCCGTGACTGATGACGCGGATATACGCCGGATTTGGCGCGGGGCAACAATCGTTTTCGCCGTGTGGTGTCGTTTTCTGGATAGTGCTGGAGCAAGGCCGCGCAAGACTTGCAGCGGTCTGTAACAACGTGTGAACGGGCGGCAGAAATGACGGCAAAAATGCGGCAAAACATGGCTTTGCTTGTGGCGCCGGCAGTGCTAGACGAGACGCCATGACAAAGACGATCATGCTTCAGGGAACCGGCTCCGATGTCGGAAAAACGGTACTCGTGGCGGGCCTGTGCCGCCTCATGGCCAATCGCGGCGTAAAGGTCGCCCCATTCAAGCCGCAGAACATGTCCAACAACGCCGCGGTTTCGGATGACGGCGGCGAGATCGGTCGCGCCCAGTGGCTGCAGTCGATGGCGGCCCGCATTCCCTCCTCGGTGCACATGAACCCGGTTCTTCTCAAACCCCAGTCGGAAACGGGCAGCCAGATCATCGTGCAGGGCAGGGTGGCAGGACAGGCGAGAGGACGAGACTATCAGGCGCTGAAGCCGAAGCTGATGACCGCAGTCCTTGAGAGCTTCGAAACGGTCAGCGCCGGGCGTGATCTTGTCATCGTGGAAGGGGCGGGGTCACCCGCCGAGATCAATCTGCGCGCCGGCGACATCGCCAATATGGGCTTTGCCACCCGCGCCAACGTTCCCGTCGTGCTTGTCGGAGATATCGACCGTGGTGGCGTGATCGCATCGTTGGTCGGCACCCATACGATCCTGCCGGATGAGGACAGGCGGATGATTGCCGGTTACCTCATCAACAAGTTCCGGGGCGATGTGTCGCTCTTCGATGATGGGATCAAGGCCGTCTTGGGGTTTACCGGGTGGAGCTGTTTCGGTGTCGTGCCCTGGTTGAAAAGTGCAGGCCGCCTGCCGGCCGAGGACTCGGTCGTCTTGGAAAGACTGGCGCGAGGCGGCGGCAAGGCGCTGAAGGTCGCCGTTCCCGTGCTGTCGCGCATCGCCAATTTCGATGACCTCGACCCGCTGGCCGCCGAGCCGGACGTGGATCTCGTTTTTGTCCGGCCTGGTGAGCGCATGCCGGCCGACGCAGGCCTTGTGGTCATTCCAGGCTCGAAGGCGACGATCGCCGACCTCGCCGATTTTCGCGCTCAGGGATGGGACCGCGACCTTCGGGCGCATGTGCGGCGCGGCGGCCGCGTCATTGGCATTTGCGGCGGCTTCCAGATGCTCGGAGACCGCGTTACCGATCCGCACGGTATCGAGGGACATGTCCGCGAGATCGAGGGGCTTGGCCTTCTGTCCGTCGAAACCGAAATGGCGCCGGAAAAGACGGTGCGCAACAGCGCTGCCCGTTCGGCCGTCTATGATGTGGCGCTGGAGGGCTACGAAATCCACCTGGGCCGGACGACCGGACCGGACTGTGCTCGCCCGGCCGTGATCATCGACGACCGGGCGGATGGCGCCGTCTCGGCGGACGGCAGGGTTAGCGGTACCTACCTGCATGGCCTGTTTACCAGCGACGCCTATCGCGCTGCCCTTCTCAAGAGTTTCGGCATCGAAGGTGGCGGCGAAAACTATCGTCAATCCGTCGACCGGGCGCTCGACGATGTCGCGTCGGAACTCGCGGCGGTACTTGATCCGCGCTGGCTGGATTCGCTGATGCCGTGAGCAACTGTCAGGCGGCGTTTCAATTGACAGGGTACGGCGGAGCGCCTAATCATCAGCCATTGGATGGTTCCCGCACCGGCGTTTTGGTTCGGGAGTAAATGGGAATGTGAAGGGATGGACCCAATCCGGGCATTCTTATCGCAGCCGACCCCGCGACTGTAGAACGGTCAGGGTTCGCCATCCGGGAAAACCGACTTCCGGAAAGGCCGCGTGGTGCGGCTTGCGGAATGGTCGGTCCAACCGGAAAAGCCACTGGAGTGGCATCATGATCAGCCGGGGCCGGACGCCTCTATGTCTACGAATCGTCCACCTCTTCGTGATGCCCGCCGATTGCGCGTCGCGCAATTGGCGAAAAAACTTCGGGAAGGCAAGGCGAACCCGTTCGGGCCTTTGATGAGGTCCGTGACGCCGTGAGCCAGGAGACCTGCCATTCTCAAGGGCCCCCATCTTGGACAGGGGGTTCGCCCGATCCAGGGAGACACGCTCCCGATGCCAGCACGGAGGTTGTCATGGCTTTCTCGTCCCGCTCTCGCAGCGGCAATTCTTGCGTTTCTCGCCTGAGCGCCTGCGTATTTCCCGGCGAACATTAAGGCTGGGTCGTTCCATGACATCGACGACAGCAGGACCCGTGCTGGTCCTCGGCGGCGCCCGTTCCGGCAAATCGACGTTCGCTGAAAAACTCGTCACCACGTCGGGTCTCGGCATGCATTACGTCGCGACCGGAAGGGCCTGGGATGGCGAGATGCAGGCAAGGATTGCCGAGCATCGCATCCGGCGGGGTCCGGAATGGCAGACGCATGAGGAGCCGCTCGAACTTGCCGCCCGCCTGAAAGCGATCGACGCGGCCGACCGTGTCATCCTGATCGATTGCCTGACCCTCTGGGTCACCAATCTGATGATGGAGAATCGCGACCTGCCGGCAGAGTTTCAAGACCTGGCCGTATGGCTGCCGCAGGCTAAGGCGCGGCTGGTGTTCGTCTCGAACGAGGTCGGCCTCGGCATCGTGCCGGAAAACCGCATGGCGCGCGACTTTCGCGACCATGCCGGCCGGTTGCACCAGCTCATTGCGGAGAAATCCGCGCAAGTCTATTTTATCGCGGCCGGATTGCCGCTGAAAATGAAGGGTTGATCCATGACACTCGCAAAAGCCGCCCACGGCAAGATCCCGGCAACCGTCATTACCGGCTTTCTCGGCGCCGGCAAGACGACGATGATCCGCAATATCCTGGAGAATGCCGACGGCCGGCGCATCGCGCTGATCATCAACGAGTTCGGCGACCTCGGCGTCGACGGCGACGTGCTGAAGGGCTGCGGCGCCGAAGCGTGCAGCGAGGACGACATCATCGAGCTCACCAATGGCTGCATCTGCTGCACCGTCGCCGATGATTTCATCCCGACGATGACGAAGCTGCTCGAGCGCGATAACCGCCCGGACCACATCGTCATCGAAACGTCGGGTCTTGCCCTGCCGCAGCCGCTGATCGCGGCTTTCAACTGGCCGGACATCCGCAGTGAAGTCACCGTCGATGGCGTCATCACCGTCGTCGACAGTGCCGCCGTTGCCGCTGGCCGCTTCGCCGATGACCACGACAAGGTTGATGCCCTGCGCGTCGAGGACGACAATCTCGATCATGAAAGCCCGATCGAGGAACTGTTCGAGGATCAGCTAACTGCCGCCGACCTCGTCGTTCTCAACAAGACCGACCTGCTCGATTCGACCGGCCTTGCCTTCGTCCGCAAGGAAGTTGCTGCCCGCACCAGCCGCAAGCCGTCGATGATCGAGGCGAAGAACGGCGAGGTTTCGGCCGCCGTGCTGCTCGGCCTCGGCGTGGGTAGCGAAAGCGACATCGCCAACCGCAAGTCCCATCACGAGATGGAACACGAGAATGGCGAAGCGCACGATCACGACGAGTTCAAAAGCTTCGTGGTGGAACTCGGTGCGATCGAGAACCCCGTCGCTTTCGTCGAGAAGCTGAAGACCGTCATCGCCGAACACGACGTCCTGCGTCTGAAGGGTTTCGCCGACGTGCCCGGCAAGCCGATGCGCCTCTTGATCCAGGCCGTCGGCGCCCGCATCGACCAGTATTTCGACCGCGCCTGGGCGCCGGGCGAGACCCGCGGCACCCGCCTCGTCGTCATCGGCCTGCACGAGATGGACGAGGCAGCCGTCCGCGCCGCAATCGCAGCGGCGGTTTAGAGAATGGTGATTGCGGCATACCCCCCTCTGTCCTGCGTGACATCTCCCCCTCAAGGGGGGAGATTGGGCGAGGTGGCCCAACGCTTCTCCGCTGAGTGGAGACGTGGGCAACGCTTGCTCCCAATCTCCCCCCTTGAGGGGGAGATGTCACGCAGTGACAGAGGGGGGTACTTCGCCCCCCGGAGAATGTCATGCATCTCCTCCTAGCCCAGAAAGGCACCATCTCGGACGGCGAGGAAGCGATCGACCTCGGTCAGTCGCCCGCCGATATCCTGTTCCTGTCCGCCGCCGACACCGAGCTTTCGGCGATCGCGGCCGCGCACCGCATGCGGCAAGACAAATCCAGCCTGCGGGTCGCAAGTCTTCTGGCGTTGAAGCACCCGATGTCGGTCGATACCTATGTCCAACGCACGGCACGGCATGCGCGGCTGATCATCGTTCGCCCGCTCGGCGGCGCCAGCTACTTCCAATATGTGCTGGAGGCGTTGCATGCCGCTGCCATCACGCAGAAGTTCCAGATCGCCGTCCTGCCGGGTCATGACAAGCCGGATCCCGGCCTTGAGCCGTTTTCGACGGTTGCCGCCGAGGACCGCAACCGGATGTGGGCCTATTTTACCGAGGGCGGCGCCGACAATATGATGCGGCTGCTCGCCTATGCCGAGGCGCTGGTCGGCGGCACCGAGAAGCCTGAGCCGGCCGCGCCGTTGCTCAAGGCCGGCATCTGGTGGCCCGGCGAAGGTGTCATCGGTGTCGAGGCATGGAAGAAGACGGTTGGTTTTCGTGCAAATGGTGAGATACCCCCCTCTGTCCTGCCGGACATCTCCCCCACAAGGGGGGAGATTGACCCGCGGCAACTGGGCCAGCCCAAAGAGGACATCGCACTCAGTTCGGAAGGGTTTGAAAGGCGGGAGCGTCCCCCAGCGATCTCCACCCTTGAGGGGGAGATGCCCGGCAGGGCAGAGGGGGGTAACACGAAGGCGCATGCACCCGTCGTCGCGCTCTGCTTCTACCGCGCCCTCGTCCAGAGCGGCGAAACCAAACCCGTCGAAGCCCTGATAGAGGCGCTCGCGGCCGAGGGAATGACCGTTCTGCCGGTCTTCGTCTCAAGCCTCAAGGACGCCGTGTCGATCGGCACGCTGGAAGCGATCTTCGGCGAGGCGCCGCCGGACGTGGTGATGAACGCCACCGGCTTTGCGGTATCTGCGCCGGGTGCGGATCGTCAGCCGACGGTGCTGGAGTTCACCGACGCGCCGGTCCTGCAGGTCATTTTCTCGGGCTCGACCCGCAAGGCTTGGGAGGCCTCGCCTCAGGGTCTCATGGCGCGCGATCTGGCGATGAACGTCGCGCTGCCCGAGGTGGATGGTCGGATCCTGTCACGCGCGGTCTCGTTCAAGGCGGCCACCGTCTATGATCCGGATGTCGAGGCGAATATCGTCGGCCACGAGCCGCTCGCCGACCGTATCGCCTTCGCCGCGAAACTGGCCGCCAATTGGGCGGAGCTGCGCAAGACCGCGCCGCGCATGCGGCGGGTGGCAATCATCATGGCGAACTATCCGAATCGTGACGGACGGCTCGGCAACGGTGTCGGATTGGATACGCCGGCCGGCACGATCGAAGTGATGAACGCGATGGCCGCCGCTGGCTACGAAATCGACAATATCCCCGATGACGGCGACGCGTTGATCCGCCATCTGATGGCAGGGCCAACCAACGCGGCGCGGGCGGATTGCGAAATCCGCGAGACGATTTCGCTCAATCAATACAAAGCCTTCTTCGCGTCTCTTCCGGTTCAGATTCAGAATCATGTCGTTGAAAGATGGGGCAAGCCCGAGGCCGATCCGTTCGTCCGCGACGGCCGGTTCGCCCTGCCGCTCGCCCGCTTCGGCGCGACCGTCGTCGGCATCCAGCCGGCGCGCGGCTACAACATCGATCCGAAGGAAACCTATCACTCGCCGGACCTCGTGCCGCCGCACGGCTATCTCGCCTTCTATGCCTTCCTGCGGCAGGAATTCGGCGCCCACGCGATCATCCACATGGGCAAGCACGGCAATCTCGAATGGCTGCCCGGCAAGTCGCTCGCGCTGTCCGAGACCTGCTATCCCGAGGCCGTCTTCGGGCCGCTGCCGCATCTCTATCCGTTCATCGTCAACGATCCGGGCGAGGGCACGCAGGCCAAGCGCCGCACCAGTGCCGTGATTATCGACCATCTGACGCCGCCGCTGACCCGGGCCGAATCCTACGGGCCGCTCAAGGATCTCGAGGCGCTGGTCGACGAATATTACGACGCGGCTGGCGGCGATCCCCGCCGCCTGCGGTTCCTGAGCAAGCAGATCCTCGACCTCGTGCGCGACATCGGCCTCGATCAGGACGCCGGCATCGCGCGCACGGACGCCGAGGACAAGGCTTTGGAGAAGCTTGACGCCTATCTCTGCGACCTCAAGGAACTGCAGATCCGCGACGGCCTGCACGTGTTCGGCGTCGCACCGGAAGGTCGCCTTCTCACCGATCTGACGTTGGCTTTGGCACGCGTGCCGCGCGGTCAGGGCGAGGGCGGCGATCAGAGCCTGCAACGGGCGATAGCCAAGGATGCGGGGCTGGTCAATGTCGCTGCACCCCCCTCTGTCCTGCCGGACATCTCCCCCTCAAGGGGGGAGATTGGTCCCGAGCGATCGCACTCGCCATATACGGTTGTCGAGATTGCTCCAGAGGAAGCTTCAAACGGAAGCCAATGCCGCTCTCCAGCGATCTCCCCCCTTGAGGGGGAGATGCCCGGCAGGGCAGAGGGGGGTATTTCTTCCTCAACGACAAGAATAAATGAAAGACATTTCGACCCTCTCGACAGTGTCCTCTCCGATCCCTGGACCGGTCCGAAACCTGCCATCCTTGCTGGGCTCAGCGAGGCCCCCTGGCGCACCGCTGGCGACAGCGTCGAGCGTATCGAACTTCTGGCTGCCAAACTCGTTGGGGGAGAACTCCCTTGTCCGGAAAACTGGATCGCAACGCAAGCGGTCCTGCAGGACATCGAAACGCGCTTGAAACCGTCGATCGTTCAATCCGGCCCAGCCGAGATCACGGCGCTGATGAGAGGCCTCGACGGCCGCTTCGTTGCGCCCGGTCCTTCCGGCGCGCCAACGCGCGGGCGACCGGACGTGTTGCCGACGGGGCGCAATTTCTATTCCGTCGACAGCCGCGCCGTGCCGACTCCGGCGGCATTCGAGCTCGGCAAGAAGTCCGCGGAGCTATTGATCCGCCGCTACCTGCAGGATCACGGCGAATGGCCAACCTCTTTCGGGTTGACGGCCTGGGGCACCTCGAACATGCGGACCGGCGGCGACGATATTGCGCAAGGCTTGGCGCTGATCGGTGCCAGGCCGACCTGGGATATGATGTCGCGGCGGGTGACGGGTTACGAGATCGTGCCGCTTGCCGTGCTGGGGCGGCCGCGTGTCGACGTGACCCTGCGCATCTCCGGCTTTTTCCGCGATGCGTTCCCGGATCAGATCGCGCTTTTCGACAATGCGATCCGGGCTATCGGGGCGCTTGAGGAGGACGATGCCGACAATATGATCGCCGCACGGATGCGGGCCGAAACCAGCCGCCTCGAAGCGGCCGGCATTGCGCCGAAGGAGGCCGCGCGGCGCGCCTCCTACCGCGTGTTCGGCGCAAAGCCCGGTGCCTATGGCGCAGGGCTGCAGGCCTTGATGGATGAAAGGGGCTGGGAAAGCCGCGCCGATCTCGCCGATGCCTATCTCACCTGGGGAAGCTACGCCTATGGTGCCGGTGAGGACGGCAAGGCCGAGCGCGGGTTGCTCGAAGCGCGGCTGAAGACGGTCGAGGCCGTCGTCCAGAATCAGGACAATCGCGAGCACGACCTGCTCGACAGCGACGACTATTACCAGTTCGAAGGCGGCATGAGCCTTGCGGTGGAACAGATATCGGGCACGCGCCCGTCGATCTACCACAACGACCATTCCCGCCCGGAAAAACCGGTGATCCGCTCGCTGGAGGAAGAGATCGGCCGGGTGGTGCGTGGCCGCGTCGTCAATCCGAAATGGATTGAGGGCGTCATGCGGCACGGCTACAAGGGCGCGTTCGAGATAGCCGCTACGGTCGACTACATGTTCGCCTTCGCGGCAACGACCGGGGCAGTGCGAAGCCACCATTTCGAGGCGGTCTACCAAGCCTATGTCGTGGATGATCGCGTACGCCAGTTCATGGAAGACAAGAACCCGGCGGCGCTACGCGAGATGACCGACAAGCTGCTGGAGGCCATCGACCGCGGCCTGTGGTCGCCGCGTTCCAATTCGGCGCGTTTCGAACTCGACGGGTTTAGCGGAAGACGGAGGGCTTCGTGATGGAATTGACCGGCCGTTGCCTCTGCAGGTCTCTTGTGTTCAAGATTTCCGGCGACGTGATCCGCACCGGGCACTGCCACTGCGAGAGTTGCAGGCGCGCGACGTCCTCGCCGGTGACGACGTTCCTCTGCGTTGCGACGTCCAGTGTGGCGTTCCGGGGTGAGACGCTGTGCCACTACGCGTCGTCGCCCGGCGTCAGCCGCGGCTTCTGCGGCAATTGCGGCTCGCCGATGAGTTTCGCGACGCGGAAGCGCCCGGGAGAAATCGATCTTTATGTGGCAACGCTCGATGACGCGTCGGGCGTCGAAATCACTCGACACTGGTATTGGAATGAGCGCGTCTCCTGGCTGCACTGCGAGGATGATCTGCCGAAGGAGGAAGACTGACATGAACGAGATCACCGACGAGACCGCCGGCAGCGAAGCCGATCTTGCCCGCCATGCCATGAAAATGGCGAAGAAGAAGACCGCACGCGAAAAGATCATGGCGACCAAAACGGATCAGAAGGGCCTGATCATCGTCAATACCGGCAAGGGCAAGGGCAAGTCGACGGCCGGTTTCGGCATGATTTTCCGCCATATCGCCCACGGCATGCCGTCTGCCGTCGTCCAGTTCATCAAGGGTGCCTGGGAGACCGGCGAGCGCGATCTAATCGAAAAGCACTTCGGCGATCTCTGCCAGTTCTACACCCTTGGCGAGGGCTTCACCTGGGAAACGCAGGACCGCGCCCGCGACATCGCCATGGCTGAGAAGGCCTGGGAGAAGGCCAAGGAACTGATCCGCGACGAGCGCAATTCCATGGTGCTGCTCGACGAGATCAATATCGCCCTGCGCTACGACTATATCGATGTCGCGGAGGTCGTACGGTTTCTGAAGGAAGAAAAGCCGCACATGACCCATGTCGTCCTGACCGGCCGCAATGCCAAGGAAGAGTTGATCGATGCGGCGGATCTCGTCACCGAGATGGAACTGATCAAGCACCCCTTCCGCTCCGGCATCAAGGCGCAGGTCGGGGTGGAATACTGAGCGTCTCTGCGGCTACCAACCAAGCCAGACCCGCAGCGGATGCGCCGGGTCTGCCAGCAGCCTGATCGCCAGCGCGATGCAGGTGACGACCAGCAGGGGCTTGATGATCTTCGCGCCGTTCTTCATGGCGAAGCGCGAACCGACCTGCGCGCCGGCGAACTGGCCGGCGCCCATCAAAAGGCCGACTTTCCACAGGACTGCGCCGTAGAGCACGAAGACGACGAAGGCGCCGACATTGGAGCCGAAGTTGAGGAATTTCGTGTGGGCGGTCGCCTTGAGGACGCCGAACCCGGCAATGGCTATGAAAGCGAGCATGAAGAACGATCCCGTACCCGGGCCGAAAACGCCGTCGTAAAAGCCGATGGCCGGGACCAACGTCAGCGAGAACAGGAAGGGCGTCATCCGCTGCGCCCTGTCGGCGTCGCCAAGACTGGGCTTGACGGCGAAATAAAGCGCGATCGCCACAAGCAGGAAGGGCAGGACGGTTTTCAGCACATCGCCCGGCACCACCGTCGCCAGTATGGCACCGAGCGCAGCCCCCAGGGCCGACATGGCCGCCATCGGCAGTTGCTCGCGAAGGCTCACATGGCCATGCCGGGCATAGGCAAGGCTTGCCGATCCCGAGCCGAACAGTGACTGCAGCTTGTTGGTACCCAGCGTTTCGAGTGGCGGAATGCCTGCGATCAGCATGGCGGGTATGGTGATCATGCCGCCGCCGCCGGCGATCGAATCGATGAACCCGGCAAGAAATGCAGCAGCAAACAGCAGGGCGAAGAGGTGGGGGGCAAGATCGTGCAAGGGACACTCGCTGAAAGCGGGGAATTCGCCCCTGTTTGTCAGAGGTTGCCCGGAAATGCAAAGCCTCGCGTGGTTGATCCCCATCGACGTTGGAACATTCCGCATCGTGGCGTTGGCCGCATGCCGAATGACGCAATCCGGTTTGACCCGTCAGGTGCTGTTCGGTAAAAAGAATGGCGTGCGACGGTGCCCATCATGGTGGGCTGAAAGAGCGTCCGGTGCGGCCGACCCATCCAGGGGGCTTCATCCGGTGCTGTCCAGACCGCTTCGAAGCTTTTTGCGTCGAAGGCCCGCGTATCGTGACCATACGGCGTGGGGAGGCCTTTTTTCTGATGCATGTGAATACCGGCAAACCGTCGGAAGGAGCGCTGTTCGCTCTCGGCCTCGGCTGCGAGCGCGGTACGCCGTCCGACGAGGTGATCCGGCTTGCCGAAGAGGCGATGGCGGCCGCCAGGATCGATCGCCATGCCCTTGCCTGTGTGGCGTCGCTCGATGCGCGCGCCCAGGAGCCGGCGATGATCGCCGCTGCCGCCCACTTCTCCGTTCCTTTCCGTGTCTTCGATGCAGGCACCCTCGAGGCCGAAACCGCACGGCTGAAAAGCCCTTCTGACATCGTTTTTGCGCTGACTGGCTGCCATGGCGTAGCGGAGGCCGCGGCGCTGGCTGCGGCCGGCAAGGCAAGTTCGCTGATCGTGCCGAAAATCAAGTCTGCAAACGCGACCGCGGCGGTGGCCGGCGGCGGGTTTGTCGAAAAAAGTCAGGGTGTTGGCGCAGATTGTCAGCAAAACGATTCGTCATCGTCAAAATCTGATTCTGCTCTGATGTCGCGAACTGCGCCGGGGATGAAGCCATGACGGAAGCGCTGTTTTCCGGTCTGCCCGAACTCGCGCCCGGCTCCGTATGGCTCGTCGGCGCAGGTCCGGGCGATCCCGGCCTCCTGACATTGCATGCGCTCAATGCGCTGCGCCAGGCCGATGTCATCGTTCACGACGCCCTGGTCAATTCCGATTGCCTGGCAATGGCGAAAGCCGGCGCGGTGCTGGAGTTTGCCGGAAAGCGCGGCGGCAAGCCTTCGCCCAAGCAGCGGGACATTTCGCTCCGACTGGTCGAACTGGCGCGCCAGGGCAAGCGGGTGCTGCGGCTGAAGGGCGGCGACCCCTTCGTTTTCGGCCGCGGCGGCGAGGAGGCTCTGACGCTGGTCGAGCACGGCATCCCGTTTCGCATCGTACCGGGCATCACGGCCGGCATCGGCGGGCTTGCCTATGCCGGCATTCCGGTGACGCATCGCGAGGTCAACCACGCCGTGACCTTTCTCACCGGCCACGATTCGTCCGGCGTCGTTCCCGACCGCATCAACTGGGAGGGCATCGCCAAGGGCTCGCCGGTCATCGTCATGTACATGGCGATGAAGCATATCGGCCAGATCGCCGCCAAGTTGATCGCCGCCGGCCGCTCGCCGGAGGAGCCCGTCGCCTTCGTCTGCAACGCCGCGACGCTTGAGCAGTCGGTCTTGGAAACGACGCTGGAGCGCGCCGAGGCAGATGTCGCCACCGCTGGGCTCGAACCGCCGGCCATCGTCGTGGTTGGCGAAGTCGTTCGCCTGCGCTCGGCACTCGATTGGCTTGGCGCCCTCGAAGGTCGGGTTCTGAATGCCGATCCGCTGTCGAGCCGCGCCTTCAAGGACCCGGCATGACAGGCCTGTTGATTGCGGCACCGTCTTCCGGTTCCGGGAAGACGACGGTGACCCTCGGATTGATGCGCGCCCTGCGCAATCGGGGCATTGCCTCGGCGCCGGGCAAGGCGGGGCCGGACTATATCGACCCGGCTTTTCATACGGCGGCGAGTGGCAAGGCCTGCCTCAACTACGACCCGTGGGCGATGCGGCCGGACCTGCTGCGCGCCAACGCGGCCGAGGCTGCCGCCGACGGCGCGGCGCTGATCATCGAGGCGATGATGGGGCTTTACGATGCGGCCGCCGACGGGACCGGTTCGCCGGCTGATCTGGCTGCCTTGCTCGAACTGCCGGTCATCCTCGTTGTCGATTGCGCCCGCATGGCCCATTCCGTGGCGGCCTTGGTGCGCGGTTTTGCGGGCCATCGCGCCGACGTTCATGTCGCGGGCGTGATCCTCAACAAGGTTGGTAGCGATCGCCACGAAAGCATGTTGCGCGAGGCGCTCGAGACGACCGGCATGCCGGTTGTCGGCGTGCTTCGGCAGAATGCTTGCCTGCAGCTGCCTGAACGCCATCTGGGGCTCGTGCAGGCGGGTGAACATGGCGAACTGAATGCGTTTATCGAGCGGGCGGCGATGCATGTCGAACAGGGCTGCGATCTGGATGCGATCCTGTCGGCGGCACGGTCGGCGTTCCCCCGCCGTTCAAACACGGATGTGCTGCAACTGAAGCCGCTTGGCCAGAAAATTGCGATCGCTCGCGATATCGCTTTCGCATTCTGCTACGAGCACCTTTTGTCCGGCTGGCGCAAGGCGGGTGCCGAACTATCGTTCTTTTCGCCGCTCGCCAACGAGGCGCCCGCCAAGGACGCCGACGCGGTCTATCTGCCGGGCGGCTATCCCGAGCTTCACGCCGGGATATTGGCGAATGCCGCGCAGTTCAAGTCGGGCATGACGGTGGCACGCGACAGTGGCGCCTTAATTTTCGGCGAGTGCGGCGGTTACATGGTGCTTGGCGAGACGCTTGTCGCAGCCGATGGCGCAAGCTACGACATGCTGGGCTTCCTGCCGCTCGCCACCAGCTTTGCCGAGCGCAAGCGGCATCTCGGCTACCGGCGGGTGGAGCCGCTCGACACCAGTTTTTTTGACGGTCCCCTGATGGCGCATGAATTTCACTATGCTTCGATCCTGTCGGAGGGCGATGCCGCGCGTCTGTTCGACACCACCGATGCCGTCGGCACGCCGCTCGGGCCTGCCGGGTTGCGGCGGGGGCGGGTGGCCGGCTCGTTCATGCATATCGTCGATATGGCCCTGGTCCCATGAGCGCGCCGATTATCCATGGCGGCGGCATCACCGAAGCCGCAGCCGTCTTCGGCGGCGAGCCGAAAGACTGGCTCGACCTGTCGACAGGCATCAATCCCAATCCTGTTGCCCTGCCGGATATTCCGCTCGACGCCTGGCACCGGCTGCCGGACCGTCACCTAGTCGACGCCGCGCGCAACGCCGCCGCCCGCTACTATCGCAGCGGGGATATCCTGCCGCTTCCGGTTCCCGGCACGCAGTCGGCGATCCAGCTTCTGCCACGTCTGGTTGAAGCCGGTCGGCGTGTCGCCGTGTTCGCCCCGACATACGGCGAATATGCCCGGGTATTGCTGGCCGAAGGCTTTGCCGTCGATGAGATAACGGGGCCTGACCAACTGGTGGGCGAGCACGCGCTGGCGATCCTGGTCAATCCCAACAATCCGACGGGCCGCGCCCGTTTTCCGGGCGAGATCACTGACATGGCGCGGCGGATGAAGGCGAATGGCGGCATGCTGCTGGTCGACGAAGCCTTCGGTGACACGCGGCCTGATCTGAGCGTCGCGCCCTCGGCGGCCGAGCACGGCAATCTGATCGTCTTTCGCTCGTTCGGCAAGTTTTTCGGTCTCGCCGGTCTGCGGCTCGGCTTCGTCATTGCCGGCGAGCCGGTGCTTTCAGCCTTCCGCGAGTGGCTTGGGCCATGGCCTGTATCGGGGCCGGCGCTGGTGATCGCGCAGGCGCTGATGAACGGCGATACGAAGGCCGTTCAATCGGCGATCATGGAGCGCCACGCCGCGCTTGACGCCGTTCTACGCAATGCTGGGCTGAGAATCATCGGCGGTACGCCGCTTTTCATCCTGGTGGAACTTGAGCGGGCCGCCCAACTCCACGCGCATCTGTGCCAGGCTCAGATCCTGACGAGAAAATTCGACTATGCGCCGTCCTGGCTGAGGATTGGACTTGCGCCGGACGTTGCAGGCGATACACGCTTGGCGGATGCCCTGCGCCGGGCAGACCTCGCCTGAACGGATCCCTGCATGTCGACTGAAACCCTCGTTGTCCTCTTTGCCGCCTTGCTGCTCGACCGCATGGTCGGTGATCCGGACTGGCTTTGGCGCCGTCTGCCGCATCCGGTCGTTCTGTTCGGCGCGATGATCGGCTGGTGTGACCGGACCTTCAATCGCAAGCGTCTGGGCGACGAGACGCTGAAATTCAGCGGTGCCCTCGTCATCGCCGCGCTTTTGGCGTGGAGCCTCGTCTGCGGCTGGCTGCTGCATCGGCTGTTTTCTGCCTTGGGTCCCGTCGGCATGGCGCTCGAAGCGATCCTCGTCGCCATCTTCCTCGCCCAGAAAAGTCTTGCCGATCACGTTTCGCGCGTCGCCTCCGGGTTTCGCACCGGCGGGCTGGAAGGCGGGCGCAAGGCGGTGTCGATGATCGTCGGCCGGGATCCGGAAACCCTTGACGAGCCTGCGGTCTGCCGTGCGGCGATCGAAAGCCTGGCCGAAAACTTTTCCGACGGCGTCGTCGCACCTGCCTTCTGGTATGCCGTTCTCGGTCTGCCCGGGCTCCTCGCTTACAAGATGCTCAACACCGCTGATTCGATGATCGGTCACAGGAGCCCGAAATATCTGCATTTCGGTTGGGCTTCCGCCCGTCTCGACGATCTCGCCAACCTGCCCGCAGCACGGCTGTCGATCTTCCTCATCGCCGCGGGTGCCGCGTTCACGGACGGCCGCCGTGCCGCCCGCAACGCCGTCGGCACGGCGTTGCGCGATCATGGTCTGCACCGTTCGCCCAATTCCGGCTGGCCGGAGGCGGCAATGGCCGGTGCCCTCGGCGTGCAACTCGCAGGCCCGCGAATCTATGCGGGCTCTCTTGTCAACGAACCGATGATCAATGGCTCCGGCCGGGCTGTCGCAACGGTCGGCGACGTGGAAACCGGCGTTTCGGTATTCTACCGCGCCTGTGCAACGCTTGTTGTATCGGTCGGGCTCGCCGCTGTCGCTGCGAGTATATTCTAGCTTCGTTATTCTTAGCACCTGCCTTGCGCCGACGCGGCTTGACGAGGCCCGGTGGCCAGCAATCTGATGTTTGCGCAACACCATCGCCATAATTGCAACTCTCGGGCTCAGGCCCATTGGCTTTTCAGCCGCAATTACCTATAGGTTCGCCAAAACATGCATTCGAAAGAGGTAAGCGCGTGACAGCTACATTCGACAAGGTTGCGGACATTATCGCGGAGACAAGCGAAATCGACCGCGAGACGATTACACCGGAAAGCCACACGATCGACGATCTCGGCATCGACAGCCTGGACTTCCTCGACATCGTCTTTGCGATCGACAAGGAATTCGGCATCAAGATTCCGCTCGAGCAGTGGACCCAGGAAGTCAACGAAGGCAAAGTCTCGACGGAGGAATATTTCGTCCTCAAGAACCTTTGCGCCAAGATCGACGAACTGAGGGCCGCCAAGGGCTGACGAATGTTCCGCGTTCAACCACGCGGGAACACGAACAACCATATCAATGCCGCCTGTCGCGTGGACTGCGCTTGACAGGCGGCATTTGCGTTTTTACTTGACGGTCGCATGATCGCGCCGCCGCACCGTTTTCGGGCGGGCCATACCAGGCGAGGTCCGTGCGGATTTGAAATCCGGAGCATCAAAGGCGCTCTATCGCGAGGCGCCGCGCTCCGGGCCAGCTGGATTTTGCTCCTGATGCTCCTTGAATATTTTCAGATGATCGACCGGGTCGAGACCCTCGATCTTACCGCCAAGACGCTGACGGCGCGCTCGGTCGTCCCTGCCAAGAGCCCCGTCTTCGAGGGCCACTTTCCCGGCTATCCGCTGGTGCCCGGCGTTCTCCTGATCGAGACGATGGCGCAGGCTTCGGGTTTTCTCGTCCTGGCGGCGACCGATTTTGCGGCCATGCCGTTCCTGATGTCGGTCGATGGCGCCAAGATGCGCACCTTCGTCGAACCGGAAGCCGTGCTCGACATCGAGGCCTTTCTGGAGCATGACGGCTCCGGCTTTGCCGTTACCAAGGCAAAAATCACGTCGCAGGGCAAGAAGGTCTGCGACGCGCAATTGAAACTGCGCACCATGCCGTTCGATCAGGTGCCGCTTGGCACGATCGTAAGGAAGCGTGCCGAAGAAGTGGGGCTGATGGCCGCGATGGCAGCCACGCAAGCGACGGGGGAATGACGATGGGCAAATCGGCCAATGATGTTGTGATCACCGGTGTCGGCATCGTCACCAGCCAGGGCGTCGGCACGGAGGTTCATGCTGCGCTTCTTGCTGCCGCCCAGACGCCTGTCGTGCGCGTCGAGACCGAGCGCTTCGCCCCCTATCCGGTGCACCCGCTGCCGGAGATCGACTGGTCGCAACAGATTCCAAAACGCGGCGACCAGCGGCAGATGGAAAACTGGCAGCGCCTCGGCGTCTTCGCGGCAGGGCTCGCACTGGATGACGCCGGCTTCAAGGATGACGTCGAGGCCTGCAGCAGCATGGACATGATCGTGGCGGCCGGGGGCGGGGAACGCGACATCACCGTCGATTCGCTGATCGTCGACGAGGGCCTGAAGCGCAACGACCGCGAACGGCTGCTCAACGAGAAGCTGACGACGGAGCTGCGTCCGACGCTGTTCCTCGCTCAGCTTTCGAACCTGATGGCCGGCAACATCTCCATCGTGCACAAGGTGACCGGGTCGTCCCGTACCTTCATGGGCGAAGAGGGAGCGGGCATTTCGGCCGTGGAAACCGCTTTCGCCCGCATCAAGGCGGGCCAGTCCAGTCATACGCTCGTCGGCGGCGCCTTCGTGGCCGAAAGAAAGGACGTCCTGCTGCTGATCGAGGCGATCCAGGGCCACGCCCGTGGTGAATGGCAGCCGCTCTGGGCGCGCAGGGGCGAAGACGGCGGCGGCATGATCCTCGGTTCGGTCGGCGCTTTCCTCGTCCTGGAATCGCGCGCTCATGCGGAGGCGCGCGGCGCCCATATCTATGCGACCATCGACACGATCGAGGGCGACCGCGGCAGCCGCGAGGCTGGCCGGCTGGAAGCGCGGCTCGAACGGCTGCTGGAGCCGGCGAAGGCGCTGGCGGGCGAGGGGACGGTTGTCTTCTGCGGCACGACCGGCTTTCAGGATCTGGCCGCGCGCGAGCAGGCGGTACTCGAGACAGCAGTTCCGGGTGCCGCGCTTCGCGCCTATGGCGGCCTGACCGGCCATGCGCTCGAGACCCAGTTCCCGCTCGGCCTGGCGCTCGCTGCACTGACGCTTGACGGCGCAGCGAAGGTTCCGCCGTTCGACGCCGGTCACGAAAAGGCGATGACCGCCAGGGCAACGGCGGCCGTGGTCACAACTGTCGGCCATGTTCGCGGCGAGGGCGTTGCCCTCCTGTCGGCCAATGCGTGAGGAGCGAGCCATCATGACGCAATCGAAATTCACCGATCATCTCGGCCGGCCGATCATCGCGGTGACCGGCATGGGTGTCATCACCTCGCTCGGCCAGGGGCTGAAGGACAATTGGGCGGCGCTGACCGCCGGCGTCTCCGGCATCCACGCGATCAAGCGCTTTCCGACGGAAGGACTGTCGACTCGCATTTCCGGCACCGTCGATTTCATCGATGTGCCGGCGGAAAACTCTGTCGAGCGGTCCTATGCCTTCGCCCGTGCGACGACGGAGGAGGCGCTGGCGCAGGCCGGGCTGTCCGGCGATTTCAACGGGCCGCTGTTCCTTGCCGCGCCGCCGATCGAGCCGGAATGGAGCGACCGCTTTTCGCTCGCCGACCGCGCACCGGCCTCCGAACGCCCCGGCGATGCCTATGACCGGTTCATGGCGGTGCTGCGCAACAACGCCGATCCCGTCTTCCACGAAGCCATGCTGTTCGGCGCCATTTCCGAGCGCCTCGCCGATCGCTTCGGCACGCGCGGCCTGCCGGTCACACTTTCGACCGCCTGCGCTTCCGGCGCGACCGCGATCCAGCTCGGCGTCGAGGCGATCCGCCAGGGCCGTACCACCCGCGCGCTGACGGTTGCGACCGACGGTTCGGTCAGCGCCGAAGCGCTGATCCGCTTCTCGCTGCTGTCGGCGCTTTCCACCCAGAACGATCCGCCGGAGAAGGCGTCCAAGCCCTTCAGCAAGGATCGCGACGGTTTCGTCATCGCCGAAGGTGCGGCAACGCTGGTGCTCGAGAGCCTGGAGGCGGCGCTTGCCCGCGGCGCCCGCGTACTCGGCATCATGAAGGGCTGCGGCGAGAAGGCGGACCTCTTCCATCGCACCCGCTCGTCGCCTGACGGCGGCCCGGCGATCGCGACGATCCGCGCGGCACTGGACGATGCCGGGCTTGCCGAAAGCGACATCGGCTACATCAACGCCCATGGCACCTCGACACCGGAAAACGACAAGATGGAATATGGCGCCATGTCGGCGGTGTTCGGCGAGGCACTCGCCAGCATCCCGGTGTCGTCGAACAAGTCGATGATCGGCCACACGCTGACCGCGGCCGGTGCAGTCGAGGCGGTCTTCTCGTTGCAGACGATGCTGACCGGCACACTGCCGCCGACGATCAACTACACCAATCCTGACTCGTCGATCGTGCTCGACGTCGTGCCGAACGTGAAGCGGGATGCAAGCGTCTCTGCAGTCCTGTCGAATTCCTTCGGCTTCGGTGGCCAGAACGCCAGCCTTGTGATGACGGCGGAACCCGCCTAATCCGGCACGCGACATTTTTGATGAAGACGCCCTTGGGTGAAGGACTAGAATATCATGCGCGCTTTGCAACTGATCGACGACCGGAAGCTGGAAATCACCGACCTTCCCGAGCCGGAGGCGCCGGGGCCCGGTGAGGTCACGCTGCGTGTCAAGGCCGTCGCGCTCAACCATATCGATGTCTGGGGCTGGCGCGGCATGGCCTTTGCCAAGCGCAAGATGCCGCTGGTGATCGGCGCGGAAGCGTCTGGCGTGGTCGACCAGATCGGCCCTGGCGTCGCCAATGTGCTGCCGGGCCAGCTCGTCTCGATTTATGGCGCGCGCACCTGCGGCCTCTGCCGCCCCTGCAGCGAAGGCCGGGACAATCTCTGCGAGCATGTCGGCGGCGTGCATGGCTTCCATCTCGACGGATTTGCCCAGGAGAAGGTCAACCTGCCGGCGCGCCTGCTCGTGCCGGCTCCTCCCGGTGTCGATGCGGTGGCTGCGGCTGTCGCACCTGTGACCTTCGGAACGGTCGAGCACATGCTTTTCGACAATGCCAAGCTTGAGCCCGGCGAAACCATCCTCATACATGCAGGCGGCTCGGGCATCGGCTCGGCGGCGATCCAGCTTGCCAAGAAGATCGGCTGCACCGTCATCACCACCGTCGGTTCCGACGACAAGATCGAGAAGGCGAAGGCGCTTGGCGCCGATCATGTCATCAACTACCGCACGGATCGCTTCGAGGGTGTCGTGCGCAAGCTGACCAAGAAGAAGGGCGTCGACGTCGTCTTCGAACATGTCGGCAAGGACACGTGGGCAGCCTCGATGTTCAGCCTGAAGCGTGGCGGGCGTCTGGTCACCTGCGGCTCGACCTCCGGCGTTTCCACCGAGATCAACCTGATGATGCTGTTCCAGCAGCAGTTGAAGCTGCTCGGCTCCTTCGGCTGCCGCATGGAGAACATGGCCAACGCCATGCAGAAGATGGCGCGCGGCCTCGTCCATCCGGTCATCGACACCGAAGTCGGTTTCAACGAAATCGACAAGGCGCTGGAGCGCATGGAAACGCGGCAGGTCTTCGGCAAAATCATCCTGCGAATGGACTGACAATCGTGCGCATGCTGATCACACGGCTGGTTCTTTCGGTGGAGCATTTCCGCCAATGGGCGATTGCGCAGTTCGTCTTCCTGCTGCTCGGTACGCTCAAGCTGTTTCCGGCCAATGGCGCCATCGAATTTGCCGATCGTTTCACCCGCTGGCTCGGGCCGAGGCTGAAGCGCCGGCACAGGTTGACGATGACCAATCTGCGCAATGCCTTTCCCGAAAAGAGCGAGGCGGAGATCGAGGCGATCGCGCTCGAGAGCTGGGGGAGTATCGGCAGGCTGGCGGCGGAATACGTCTTCCTCGACGAACTCTTCGATTTCGATCCGGCAAACCCGGAGCCGGGCCGCATCGAGGTTTCCGGCATCCCGCTGTTTGTCGAGTTGCGCGACAATCCGCGTCCGTTCATCGTCTTTACCGCCCATAGCGGCAATTTCGAGCTGCTGCCGGTCGCCGGTGCGGCCTTCGGTCTGGACGTGACGGTGCTTTTCCGCCCACCGAACAACCCTTACGTCGCCGACAAGGTGTTCAATTTCCGCAAGCAGCGGATGGGCAGTCTCGTGCCGTCACATGCCGGCTCCTCGTTCACGCTCGCGCGCAAGCTGGAGGCGGGCGGCGCCGTCGGCGTGCTCGTCGACCAGAAGTTCCGCAAGGGACTGACGACCAAGTTCTTCGGCCGGGACGTCCGCACCAATCCATTGCTTGCCAAGCTGGTGCGGCAGTTCAATTGCGAGGTCTATCCGGCGCGCTCGATCCGGCTGCCGAACGGACGCTTCCGGCTCGAGCTCGAACCGGCCATTGCCATTCCGCGCAGGGCTGACGGCAGCGTTGACGTCAACGCGACGGCGCAGCTTCTCAACGACAAGGTCGAGAGCTGGGTGAGGGAGTATCCGGGGCAGTGGCTCTGGTATCACGACCGCTGGAACATCAAGCGCAGCCTGAAGGACTGATCGGCAGCGGCGCGGGGAAGGCCCGCCCCGTTCGTCGGCGGCTCCCTACCAGCCATCGCCGGACGAATGTCGCTCAAATCGGCAAGTGCCTGAAATAATTTCAACTGTAACGTTTCCGGCCCGTGCTCGGGTGTTGAATACGGTTTGCACGAGTGTAAGTTGACTTCCTAAGGCAAGCCGATTGCAGGCGCTCCGGACGACGGACGATGCGCCGCGCCAATCGATCTATATTGCGATCGCGTATCGGGGCATGACGGGTTGCGTAGCGGTGGGGTGGAAAATTGAAGGCACTGATCGACCTTTTCTGGTTCAAATATTCCCAGCTGCAATATGCAGTCAAATCCGGCGATGACCTTTTGATAAATATTCTCGACCGCGAAATTGAACCGCTTCTGGAAGCCATCTATCACGAAGAGGCACGGGATTCGGTGGACGCCCGCCTGCAATTCCAGTTCGTTCTCGATCTGCTGCAGAAGGAAGCCGCCGACGTTTCCAGCGTGCTGCGCCAGCGCGACGTCCTCCAGACCCTGGCGGACCGTTATCTGCAGGCGGGAAGTGGTGACGGCTTCGAGAAATCCTTTGCGCCGCGAACGTCCGGCAGCCTCCGGAAGGGCCACGTCGACGAGGGCTTCCTGAACGAGGCGATCCTCGACTGCATGCCCGATCGCATCGCCGTCATCACCCCCGACTACCGTTACCTCTACACGAATTCCGTCAATGCCGCGCAACTGGACGCGCGTCCGATGGACCTCGTCGGCAGACACATCGTCGAGTTCGTCGGTATTCAGCGCTTCGAGCAACGGGTCAAGCCGAACCTCGACAGATGTTTTACCGGCGAACTCCTGGATTACACCTACGCCAAGGAGCTTGAGAGCCGCACGATAACCGTGCGCTGCCGGATGACGCCCTGCATGTCGAGCACCGGCAAGATCATCGGCGCAATCCTGATCCTCCAGGAGATCGCCGACCGCCGTCGTTCGATCGCCGCGTGAGACGACGGGCGACGGGGAGCACCGCCCGTGCGCCGAGTTGCATGCCGGCTATTTGTCGGACCAGACCGCGAGTTCGTAGCCGTCCGGATCCTCAAAATGGAAGCGCCTGCCGCCCGGAAAGGAGAAGGTGTCCTTGACGATGCGGGCGCCGGCCGCTTCCAGCCGGGCCTGGGTGGCTGCAAGATCGTCTGCATACAGGATGACCAGCGGTCCGCCCGGTTTGACCGTTCCGGTCGTCAGGCCGCCCGTCAGGCGACCGTCGCTGAATTCACAATATTGCGGACCGTAGTCGGTGAACGACCAGCCGAATGCAGCGCCGTAAAACGCTTTTGAACGGGCGATATCCGATACCACGAATTCGATATTGTCGATCTGGCGATCAACGCCCTTCTGTCCCATGGTTGTTGTCCTCGCTATGTTCCAAACGTTTTTTCAATGTGTTGAGGTCTTTCAGAACCCATCTGAAATCGGCCTCGAACTGTTCATCGCTGACATCGGGCAGCCGCAGCAGCGTAAACATAACCTCGGCGCCGTCGCCATTGGGCACGACACGCAGCGCATTGTGGACTTCCAGTCCCGATTCCATCGTCACGATATGGTCCATCACGCCGAAATCGTTCTCCGGCGCAAATTTCACGCGGACGCTTCCGAGCGGGCCATGCGCCACCCAGTTCTCACCATCGGCCTCCAGGCCGCTGCCGAGGCCGGAGGCCCAGAGCACCATGTTTTCCGGCTTGGCTGCGAAGTCGTAAACGTCACGCCAATGTCTCTCGATGCTGATGTGAACGATCCTGGCTTGCCTGGGGCTCATCGGTACTTTCCTTCCACATGTCTGCGAGTTCGTTGGGAAAGCGGCGCAGGGCAAGACGGAAAATCGCCGTGCCGCGGGAGCGTTCGGGGCGTTCGTCCACGCTTACCCGCGCTACCCGGAAATGTCTCGCGTTCGACAACAATCGCTTGTCGTTAATGGATTTGAATGCCAAAACTCCGTCAGCATGCAAGGCGCTTTGAGGCATCCCTGCCGAACGAAACCGCCCTGCATAAGTCAATCTGGTGTAGTTATGGCGGATGTCCAGCCGGGCATCGGCCGCTTCACTGTCTAACGGAGGCACATACGGTGGCACAGGCGGAAATCGGCCTTATCGGTCTTGGCGTTATGGGATCGAATCTGGCGCTCAACATTGCCGAGAAGGGCAATAGGATCGCAGTATTCAACCGCACGGTGGAAGCGACCCGGAAGTTTTATGCCGATGCCGGCGAACTGCAGAGCCAGATCGTGCCTTGTGAGACCATCGAGGAGTTCGTTGCCGCCATCCGCCCCCCACGGCCGATCATCATCATGATCAAGGCCGGCGAGGCCGTCGATCAGCAGATGGAACTGCTCAAGCCCTATCTTGAGACGAACGACATCATGATCGATGCGGGCAATGCTAATTTCCGCGATACGATGCGTCGCTTCGACAATCTCAAGGACAGCGGCCTGACCTTCATCGGCATGGGCGTTTCGGGCGGCGAGGAGGGCGCGCGCCACGGCCCGTCCATCATGGTCGGCGGCAGGCAGGAGTCCTGGAAACGCGTCGAAAAGGTGCTGACCTCGATCGCCGCGAAATTTGACGGCGTCCCGTGCGTCGATTGGCTCGGCGAAAACGGCGCCGGTCACTTCGTCAAGACCATCCACAACGGCATCGAATATGCCGACATGCAGATGATTGCCGAGATCTACGGCATCCTGCGTGATGGCCTGAAGATGGGCGCCACCGAAATCGGCGAAGTCTTTGGCGAGTGGAACAGGGGCCGGCTGAATTCCTATCTGATTGAAATCACCGAGAAGGTGCTGAAGGCGGCAGACCCCATCACCGGCAGGCCGATCGTCGATCTGATCCTCGACAAGGCCGGCCAGAAGGGCACGGGCAAATGGTCGGTAATCGAGGCGCAAAACATGGGCGTTCCGGCGACCGGCATCGAAGCTGCCGTCGCCGCACGCAGCATCTCCTCGATGAAGGATGAGCGCGAAGCAGCCGAAAAGGTGCTGGGCCTTCCGAATGTCGGCGAGTTCAGGGTGGCCGACAAGGCTGCTTTCCTCAAGGACCTCGAGAGCGCACTGCTAGCATCGAAGATTGGCGCCTATGCTCAAGGGTTTGCCGTCATGTCGGCGGCGTCCAGGGAATTCAACTGGAATCTGCCGATGCCGACCATCGCCAAGATCTGGCGCGCCGGCTGCATCATCCGCTCGCAGTTCCTCGATGAAATCACCACGGCGTTCACCAAGGATCCGGATGTCGCCAACCTGATCGTCACGCCAGCCTTCGCCAGGATGGTCAAGGAGAGCGACGGGGCGCTTCGCCGCGTCGTGTCCGCGGCCGCCCTCGGCGGCCTGCCCGTGCCGGCACTCGCATCTGCGCTCGGCTATTTCGACAGCTACCGTCGCGGACGCGGTACGGCGAACCTCATCCAGGCGCAGCGCGATTTCTTCGGCGCCCATGGCTTTGATCGCATCGACGGCGAAGATGCGCACCATGGACCCTGGGGCAGCGGCCTGAGCGCCTGATCCCGGCACGCGTCGGGCCCCTCTACAAAAGAGCCGCGCGGATTGCTTCGCGCGGCTTTTTGCTTCGATGAAAAGCGCGTCAGATCGCCCGGCTCAGGCTCTGCAATTCTTCTGCCGGCAAACCGGCAATGCGGCCGATCACGGCTTTGGCCAGCTCCCGGCCGGCGTGGCGGATATCCTCGTTCATGGTGATGACTTCGGGACGCAGCCAGCTCAGGAAGTCGCTCGGCACCTTGGACACCATATCGACATGCTGCGTGAGCTTCTTGCCGACGGCTTCGAGGCCGGCGATTAACGCGATCGAACCGGCGCCCGAACCCGAAACTATGCCGTCGGGTGCGTCGTCGGAGCGCATCAGCGTCTCGAACGCTGCGCGGATTTCCGTCAGGCTGTTGTCGAGATCGACCGCGCCGAAGGCGACGGCCTCGACGCCGAAATCGCGGATGCCTTGGTCGAAGCCCTTGCGCATGTGGCGGTGGAAGGTCAGATGCGGCGGCGGCTGCAGGAGGACGATTCGCTTGCGCCCGAGCTCCGCCAACCGCCGGACGGCTTCATAGGCAAATCCTTCATTGTCAAAATCATGATAGGGGTGGATCAGTCCCATATCGGTGCGGCCATGGGTGGCGAAGGGAAAATTTCGCTCCATCATCAGTGCGACGCGCGGATCCTTCGGTTCCGTGCGCGAGATGATCACGCCGTCGGCCGCACCCGTGTCGAGCACGTAGCGGACCGGGGCGAGGGCGTCCTTGGAGAATCTGTACGGCGTGATGACGAGGTGGTACGGCGTCGAGGCGAGCACCTCGGAGATGCCGACGACGATCGGGCTCGTCAGTCCCATCACCTCCTCTTCGAGAGACAGTACCAGGCTGATGACGTTGGTCTTGCCGGTTCGAAGGCGCACACCGGCGCGGTTCGGCTGGTAGCCCACCTGTTTGGCGACAAGCCGGACACGCTCCTTGGTTTCGGCGCCGATATCGGGCGCATCCTTCAAGGCGCGCGAGACCGTCGTGATGCCAAGGCCCGTCATGAAGGCGATTGTCTTCAGGGTCGGGCGCTCCTGCAATGAGGGGGACGCCGAGGCCTGGTTGCTCTTGGTCTTTTCGTCCATTCCCGCCTATCGCCTTTTCATGTTCGGCCGCATCGTTTCCTGCGGCAGACCCTCTGGTCATTCATGCCTTATATACGATTTACGGCATATGGGCACCCGTCGCCGAAGGGCACTCAATTTGTCAAAAATCTGTAACGATACAGTTTGCTTGTCGAGCGCTTTTTTTATCGATACCACTGCGGTCTCTTCGTAGAGTTGTATCTCGCAATGCATCATGAAGTAGTTGCACTTGCGAAAAGAAGATATGGTTTCAAAAGTTACGCTTCTTAAGAAGCAGGCTGAAATTACCGGAAAAAATGAATTTTCGCCCAAGCTGCACGGCAACATGAATGACGCAGGCTGATCTCTCATTCGCCCGCGAGATGCACGTAGTAGTAGCGATGAAAAATTTCTCAGGAATTTCGCGTTGTGGCTGTTGCGCATGCAAAACGATTGAACTAAGTTTTTTACGGTAACGTTACAGTGAGGGAGGAAAACTCATGAAATTGCGTTTGTTGGCGGCTGCTTTGGCGGCGACTGTCGTGCTTCCATGGAGCGTAGCCAGCGCTACCGATCTGGAAGTAACTCATTGGTGGACGTCCGGTGGCGAAGCCGCGGCGGTCGCCGAACTGGCAAAAGCGTTCGATGCCACCGGCAATCACTGGGTTGACGGTGCCATTGCCGGTTCGGGTGGTACCGCCCGGCCGATCATGATCAGCCGCATCACCGGCGGCGATCCGATGGGCGCCACGCAGTTCAATCACGGCCGGCAAGCTGAGGAGCTGGTCGAGGCGGGCCTGATGCGCGACCTGACCGACGTGGCCACCAGGGAGAACTGGAAGGATATCGTCAAGCCGTCGAGCCTGCTCGACAGCTGCACCATCGAAGGCAAGATCTACTGCGCGCCGGTCAACATCCACTCCTGGCAGTGGTTGTGGCTCTCGAATGCGGCCTTCAAGAAGGCCGGCGTCGAGGTGCCGAAGAACTGGGACGAATTCGTTGCCGCGGCACCGGCCCTGGAGAAGGCTGGCATCATACCGCTTGCCGTCGGTGGCCAGCCCTGGCAGTCGGCCGGTGCGTTTGACGTGCTGATGGTCGCAATTGCCGGCAAGGACGTGTTCAACAAGGTGTTCGGCGAGAAGGATGCGGAAGTGGCCGCGGGTCCCGATATCGCCAAGGTCTTCAAGGCTGCTGATGATGCTCGCAAGATGTCCAAGGGCAGCAACGTGCAGGATTGGAACCAGGCCACCAATCTGGTCATCACCGGCAAGGCCGGCGGCCAGATCATGGGCGACTGGGCGCAAGGCGAGTTCCAGGTTGCTGGCCAGAAAGCTGGCACGGACTATACCTGCCTTCCGGGTCTCGGCGTCAACGAGATCATCTCTACCGGCGGCGATGCTTTCTACTTCCCGCTGCTGAAGGACGAGGAAAAGTCGAAGGCACAGGAAGTGCTCGCCTCGACGCTGCTCGATCCGAAGACGCAGGTCGCGTTCAACCTGAAGAAGGGGTCGCTACCGGTGCGCGGTGACGTCGACCTCAACGCAGCCAATGACTGCATGAAGAAGGGTCTCGAGATCCTTGCCAAGGGCAATGTGATCCAGGGCACCGACCAGCTTTTGTCTGCAGACAGCCAGAAGCAGAAGGAAGACCTCTTCTCGGAGTTCTTCGCCAACCCCTCGATGACGCCGGAAGATGCGCAGAAGCGCTTCACCGAAATCATCGCGTCGGCCGATTGATCACGGCTACTCTATCGAAAGCCGGCTCCGCCTCGCGCGGGGCCGGTTCGAAACTCAAACCCGCAGGTTCAATGCCGGCTCACGGGCCGGCGATCCTTCGGACTTGACGATGGAGCGAAATGCTGCGGTGTGCGCCGCCGCTTTCAACGGGATGAACCTGATCCAGGGGAGGAGTGAGACATGACGGGCCAAGCGCATGCCGGCCGGCCAAACCAGTTGTTGCGCAATCTGCATTCCAAGATTGCCTCAATTCCCATGATACTGACCGCCGTCGTGATCTTTCTCGGCGGCACGCTTTGGACGGTGTTTTATTCCTTCACCAATTCGAAGCTCCTGCCGCGCATGTCGTTTGTCGGGCTTGATCAGTATGAGCGCCTGTGGGCAGCCCCGCGCTGGCTGATGTCCATCCAGAACCTTGCCATCTACGGCTTCTTCTCGCTGATTTTCAGCCTGGTGATCGGTTTCGTGCTCGCTGCGCTGATGGACCAGAAAATCCGCTTCGAGAACACGTTTCGGACGATCTTCCTCTATCCATTCGCGCTCTCCTTCATCGTCACCGGCCTGGTCTGGCAATGGGTGCTCAATCCGGAATTCGGGGTGCAGTCGGTGGTCCGGTCGCTCGGCTGGTCGAGCTTCACCTTCGATCCGCTCTACAATCAAAGCATCGTCATCTACGGCATCCTGATCGCCGCCCTCTGGCAGGGAACGGGCCTCGTCATGTGCCTGATGCTCGCCGGCCTGCGCGGCATCGACGAGGACATCTGGAAGGCCTCACGCGTCGACGGCATTCCGATGTGGAAGACCTACCTCTTCATCATCATTCCGATGATGCGCGCCGTCTTCATCACCACGCTGGTGATCATCGCGAGCGGCATCGTCCGGGTCTACGACCTGGTCGTGGCGCAGACCAGCGGCGGTCCCGGCATCGCCTCCGAAGTGCCCGCCAAATATGTCTACGACTACATGTTCCTGGCGCAGAACCTCGGTCAGGGCTTCGCTGCCTCAACCATGATGCTGATAACCGTCGCCATCATCATCGTGCCCTGGGCCTATCTGGAATTCGGAGGACGCAAGCGTGGCTGACACAATACCTCTCAAAGGGCAGGCCGCCCATGGCGCCTCGAGACTGGCGCCCGGCCCACAGGGTAGGAAGCCGCGCCCGATGTTTTCGTCCAGAAACATCATGATCTATGGCGCGCTGATCTTCGCCGCCGCTTACTACCTGCTGCCGCTTTACGTCATGATAGTCACGTCGCTGAAGGGCATGCCGGAAATCCGGCTGGGCAACATCTTCTCGCCGCCCGTCGAGATCACCTTCGAGCCCTGGGTGAAAGCCTGGGCCACCGCCTGCACGGGGCTGAATTGCGATGGCCTGTCCCGAGGGTTCTGGAACTCCGTTCGCATCACCATTCCCTCGACAATCATGTCGATCGCAATCGCCTCGATCAATGGCTATGCGCTGGCGAACTGGCGGTTCAAGGGGGCTGACCTGTTCTTCACGATCCTCATCGTCGGCGCCTTCATCCCTTATCAGGTGATGATCTATCCGATCGTCATCGTTCTGCGCGAAATGGGTCTCTATGGCTCGCTGACGGGCCTGATCATCGTCCACACCATCTTCGGCATGCCAATCCTGACGCTTCTCTTCCGCAACTACTTCTCGTCGCTTCCGGAAGAGCTGTTCAAGGCGGCGCGCATCGACGGTGCCGGGTTCTGGACGATCTATTTCAAGATCATGCTGCCGATGTCGCTGCCGATCTTCGTCGTCGCCATGATCCTGCAGATCACCGGCATCTGGAACGACTTCCTGTTCGGCGTCGTATTCACCCGACCGGAATATTATCCAATGACCGTCCAGCTCAACAACATCGTCAACTCGGTCCAGGGCGTGAAGGAATACAACGTCAACATGGCGGCGACCATTCTGACCGGGGCCGTTCCATTGATCGTCTATTTCGTTTCCGGACGGCTTTTTGTCCGCGGTATCGCCGCCGGCGCAGTGAAAGGGTGAGTGCATGAACAACGTCAGCGTATCGGTCAGGGATCTGTCGTTGAGCTTCGGTGCCGTCACCGTGCTCGACACGCTTAACCTCGACATCCAGAACGGCGAATTCCTCGTCCTGCTCGGCGCGTCCGGCTGCGGCAAATCCACGCTCTTGAACTGCATTGCCGGTCTTCTCGACGTCACCGACGGCCAGATCTTCATCAAGGACAGGAACGTCACCTGGGAGGAGCCCAAGGACCGCGGCATCGGCATGGTGTTCCAGTCCTACGCGCTCTATCCGCAGATGACGGTCGAGCGGAACCTTTCCTTCGGCCTGCGCGTCGCCAAGCTGCCGGCTGCTGAAATCGACAAGCGTGTTGCGCGCGCCGCCGAAATCCTGCAGATCCAGCCGCTGCTCAAGCGCAAACCCTCGGAACTGTCGGGCGGCCAGCGCCAGCGCGTCGCGATCGGCCGCGCCCTTGTCCGCGACGTCGACGTCTTCCTGTTCGACGAGCCGCTGTCCAACCTCGACGCCAAGTTGCGCTCGGAGCTGCGCGTCGAAATCAAGCGGCTTCACCAGTCGCTGAACAATACGATGATCTACGTCACCCACGATCAAATCGAAGCCCTGACCTTGGCGGATCGTATTGCCGTCATGAAGAGCGGCGTCATCCAGCAGCTTGCCGATCCGATGACGATCTACAATTTCCCGGAAAACCTCTTCGTCGCCGGCTTCATCGGCTCGCCGTCGATGAATTTCTTCCGCGGCGAGATCAAGGACCGGGGAGGGCGCAAGGTGATCGAAGTCAATGGCGTCGATTTCGGCATGGAGGCTTATCCGGCCCGCGGACCACTCGAGACTGGCCGCAAGGTCGTGCTCGGTGTGCGGCCGGAACATGTGAAGGTCGATGAAAACGTGCCTGGCCAGGAAGTTCACGATGCGATCGTCGATATCGAGGAGCCAATGGGCGCCGACAATCTCCTGTGGCTGAAACATGCAGGGCAGACCATGTCGGTGCGCATTGCGGGTGCGCGGCGCTATGCGCCCGGGACTGCGCTGAAAATCAGTTTCGACATGTCGATGGCCTCGGTTTTCGACGCCGCCACCGAAAACAGGATCTGATCAACCGCAACATCAAGCGGCCGCGTCCCGCGGCCACTTCGAAGATGATGGCGCCCATCCCTGCGTTTGGGCCGCAAATGGATTTTTGACAATGTCTGCTGATGTCTTCCCCTCCGAAACCGTGGCTCTCGACCTGTCGGGCGAGTGGCTGCTTGCCTCGTCGGACAACAGTCATGCGCTGACGATGGCCATTCCGGGCGACGTGCACAGCGCTTTGCAGGCGGCCGGCGCGATCGCCGATCCCTATGCCGGCCGCAACGAGGATGACGTCCAGTGGGTGGCACACAAGGACTGGGTGCTTGAGCGCACGTTCGACATCGACGCGGCCGATCTCCCCGGATACTGGTATCTCGATATTGAAAGCCTGGACACCGTCGCCTCGGTCTATGTCAACGACGAGCTGGTTCTCGATGCCAGGAACTGCTTTCTACGCTATCGCCCGGCCGTAAGCTCGCTCTTGAAAGCGGGCCAGAACCGGTTGCGCATCGTCATCCATTCAGCGATCGCTGCCGGGGCGCAGGCGCAGGCCGCCCAGCCCTTCTATATTCCCTATTCGACCACCAATTGCCCGATCCCGAACGGGAACATGCTGCGCAAGCCGCAATGCCATTTCGGCTGGGACTGGAACATTGCCGTCGCGCCGCTTGGCATCTACGGCGCAATCGCCCTCAAGAAACTCGCAGCTGCCCGCATCGAACACGTCACGACCCGCCAGGTGCCGCAGGCCGGCGGCGCAATCGACCTTCAGGTGACGGTGACCCTCTTTGCACAGGATCCGAGCGTCGTCGGCATCGACTTTTCGCTCGACGGCGCAAGGGAGCACCTGGATTGCGCCGTCAATGCCGGCGAGACACAGGTCACGCACGTCTTTACCGTCTACAATCCGAGGCTCTGGTGGCCGGCAGGCAGCGGTAAACAGGCGTTGTCCGAACTCATCGTCTCGCTTCCGGGTGAAACCGTGAGCCGCCAGATCGGCTTGCGGACGATCGAGCTTCTAACGGACAAGGACGAGGCCGGCAGCCGTTTTGCCTTCCGCGTCAACGGACGCGAGATCTTCTGCCGCGGTGCCAACTGGATCCCGGCCGATGCGCTCGCCTCGCGGGTGACGCCGGAGGGCGTCGAGGATCTGCTGCGCTCGGCGGTTGATGCCAACATGAACATGATCCGCGTCTGGGGCGGCGGCTTTTACGAGACGGACTGGTTCTATGACCTCTGCGACCGGCTGGGCCTGATGGTCTGGCAGGATTTCATGTTTGCCTGCAATCTTTATCCCTCGACCCCGGATTTCCTCGAAAACGTCGCGGCGGAGGTGGATTACCAGGTCAAGCGGCTGTCATCGCATCCATCGATCGCGCTCTGGTGCGGCGACAACGAGCTCGTCGGCGCGCTTACCTGGTTTGAAGAGAGCCGCAAGGATCGCGACCGCTATCTCGTTTCCTACGACCGCCTCAACCGCACCATCGAGACCGGCATCAAGGCGGCTGCGCCCGATGCAATCTGGTGGCCGTCAAGCCCGTCTGTCGGGCCGCTCAACTTCGGCGACGCCTGGCACGCGGATGGCTCCGGCGACATGCACTATTGGTCCGTCTGGCACGAGAACAAGTCGTTCGACAATTACCGCACGGTCCGACCACGCTTCTGCTCCGAGTTCGGCTTCCAGTCCTATACCTCGATGCCGATCGTGCGGCAGTTCGCGGAACAGAAGGACCTGAACATCGCCTCGCCGGTGATGGAATCGCACCAGAAGAATGCAGGCGGCAATGAGCGTATCGCGGCGACCATGTTCCGCTACTTCCGCTTTCCGAAGGATTTTTCCAACTTCGTCTATCTCAGCCAGATTCAGCAGGGGCTGGCGATCCGCACTGCCGTCGAATTCTGGCGGTCGCTGAAGCCGCATTGCATGGGAACGCTGTACTGGCAGCTAAACGACACCTGGCCGGTCGCCTCCTGGGCGAGCCTCGACTATGGCGGCAACTGGAAGGCCATGCACTACATGGTACGCCGGTTCTTCCAGCCGGTGGCTGTCGCCGCCATTCCCTCCGACGATGGAACGACCATCGCCTTCTCGATGGTCAACGACACCTCCGACCCCGTTACGATCGAACTGCAGACCTTTCTCGTTTCGCTGTCGGGCGAGAAGCAGCCCCTGGCGGCTGCCGCCGGCACCTGCAGCCCGGATGGTGCCGCAACACTGCTGTCGATCGCCGCCGCGGATATCCCGAAGAACATGCTGCTGTTCTGGTCCTTCGAAGCCTCGAACGGCATGCGCGGCGAGGGGCATCATGTTCAGGGCACCTACAAGGCGCTCGATCTGGTCCCGTCCGATCTCCTGATCTCGACGACCCCGGGCGTCGACGGCACTTACGAGATCACCGTTGCGGCGAGTGGCCTTGCCCTGCACGTGATGATCGAAACCGACATTGAGGGCCGCTACTCCGACAACGCCTTCGACCTGACGGCCGGCGAACGCCGTGTCATCCGTTTCACACCCAAGCAGCCGCAGGCCGCAGATTGGAAGCCGGTCTTTATCGGCTACGACCTGCAGTCCTGCCAGGGCACCGGTTAGCGAGATCTTGATGCTGCGAAGTGCCCACCGCTTTCCGTCACCCAAGAAGACACCCGCCCGAGCCCTCTGACGACCTCGGAGACGACACCTTGCTCCCCTAACTCCCAAGGAGAACTTGCCCATGCAGACCGTCAGCTTCCAGCTTTACAGCGCCCGAAATTTCCCGCCGCTCTCCGACGTCCTCAAGACGGTCGGTGCCGTCGGCTACAAACATGTCGAGGGTTACGGCGCACTATACGCCTCGCTCGACGACGCAGCACTTGCCGCCCTGAAGGCCGACCTGGACGAAAGCGGCGTCACGATGCCGACCGCCCATTTCGGCCTCGACATGCTCGAATCCGATCCGGCCGGCGTTCTGAAGATCGCCAGCACCCTCGGGATCAGGGCCGTTTATTGCCCCTATCTGCTTCCCGATCAGCGGCCGACGGACGCGGCCGGCTGGAGGGCGTTCGGCGAACGCCTGGAAAAGGCAGGAAAGCCAATCCGTGACGCCGGCCTGGACTTCGGTTGGCACAATCATGACTTTGAATTTCTCGCACTGCCTGACGGCTCGATCCCGCAGGAACATATCTTTGCCGGCGGACCGAACCTCTCCTGGGAAGCAGACATCGCCTGGGTCATCCGCGGCGGTGCCGATCCCTTTGCCTGGATCGAAAAACATGGCCGCCGCATCAGGGCCGTCCACGTGAAGGACATCGCCGCAGCCGGCCAAAATGCCGATGAGGACGGCTGGGCCGATGTCGGCCATGGCACCGTTGACTGGAAGAGGCTGTTCAAGGTGCTCGCCGCGACACCTGCCCGATACTACATCGTCGAGCACGACAACCCCAAGGATTTCAAGGCGACGGCGGAGCGCTCGATCGCATCGATCAAGACCTACTGAAGGAAAGAGCAGATCATGACACGAGAACTCGGCGTCGGCATCATCGGATGCGGCAACATCTCCACCACCTATTTCAAGCTTTCGCCGCTCTTCAGGGGCATCAGGGTCGTCGCCTGCGCCGACATCAATCCGGCTGCCGCCGAAACGCGCGCATCCGAATATGACGTCAAGGCGCAGACCATCGAGGCGTTGCTTGCCAATCCGGAGATCGACATCGTCGTCAACCTGACGATCCCGGAAGCGCATTTCCCCGTCTCGAAGATGATCCTGGAGGCCGGCAAGCACGTGTATTCCGAAAAGCCGCTCGTGCTTTCGCTGGAGCAGGGCGAGCAGCTGCGCGGCATCGCCACCGCCAACAACCTGAAGGTAGGCTGCGCACCGGACACCTTCCTTGGCGGCGCGCACCAGCTGGCGCGAGACTATATCGACCAGGGCAAGATCGGCCGTGTCACGTCCGGCACGTGCCACGTGATGGGCCCGGGCATGGAGATGTGGCATCCAAACCCGGACTTTTTCTTCCTGCCCGGCGGCGGTCCCATCCTTGACATGGGGCCGTACTACATCGCCAACCTCGTCAACCTGATCGGTCCGGTCAGGCGCGTGGCGGCGCTGACCTCGATGGCCAACCCGACCCGCACCATCACCAGCGAGCCGCGCAAGGGCGAGGTCATTCCGGTGAAGACGCCGACGAATATCCATGCGCTGCTCGAATTCCAGAACGGCGCGACGGTGACGCTGTCGGCCAGCTGGGATGTCTGGTCGCACCGCCACGGCAATATGGAACTCTATGGCACGGAAGGCTCGCTCTTCGTGCCCGATCCGAATTTCTTCGGCGGTACTGTCTCGGCCAGCGGCCGCGACAAGGACATCCAGCCGGTCGAGATGTGGGATCATCCCTTCGCCGTCGACAATCAGGAGCATCCGCAGGGGCCGATGGCCAACTACCGTACGGCCGGCCTTGCCGACCTGGCGCTCGCCATTCTCGAAGGTCGCGACGCCCGCTGCTCGCTGGAGCGCGCGCTGCACGGCGTCGATGTCATGGTGTCGATCCTCAAGTCGGGCGAGACGGGCCAGTTCGTCGAACTGACGACGACCTGCACGCAGCCGGCGGCGCTCGGCATCGAGGAAGCCAACGCGCTTCTGCGGTAAGGGGTTTGCTGGCCCGCTGTATCCCCTGCGGCGGGCCAGTGCCTCACCCGATCACACGAGAAACATGGCCTCCGACATCGGCATGGTGGAGCAGATCGTGATGGCATTGTTGAGAGTGACGGTGCCGCCGCCGCCGTCTGATGCATACCAGATTGCCATGGTGCTGACGCCCGACTGGCTCTCAAGCTTGCAATAGTAGTTGCCGATCTCGTCCGCCTTGCCTTCGAAAGCGTCAAGAGAAAGGGCGCTGAAAACAGAGATGTCGAAGCGATCCGTACTTGCTGCGTCTTCCACGGCGATCGTCGTGGTGCCGGTTGCGGGGTTTTCCCGGCCGGTGAGGGTGATCTTGTCGTTGCCGTTGCCGGTCTTGAAATGGACGAGCATGGTGTCGTCGGTCAGTGACAAGCGGTAGGCATCGTTGCCGCTGCTGCCTTCGAAAGTGATGGTGTCGCCGTCGGGGTCGGCAGGCAGCTTGTCGGCATCAAGCGTCAGGCTGTGCGTCAGTCCGGCTTTGAGGTTGACATAGGTGTCGATATTCTGCGTCAGGGCCTTGAGCGAGACTTCGGTCCTGATCTTCCCCCTGTCGACATCGACAACACGATCCGAAACGCTTTCGATTAAATAGATGTCGTATCCCGCACCACCCTTCATGATGTCCCCACCGCCGCCGCCGTTTATGACGTCGTTACCGGCACCGGCGGATACGTGGTCATCGCCATCGCCAAGATCGATGTTGTCCTTTCCTTTGCCGGAATAGACCCAATCGTCGCCGCCTCCGGTCCTTATCCTGTTGTCGCCATCGCCGGCGATGACGAGATCGTTGGTGTTCGTCTCGTTTCGCATCGTTGCGGCATCGAGCCGCGCATAGCTCGCGACACCCGGCGCAAATGTGTCGTTGCCCGCGCCGCCCGCCTGGACGAAGTGCAACTGGTCGCCAAAGGCGTATTTGTCCGACAGTGTTTTCAGGTAGGAGGCGATTTGTGCCTCGAACGACTGGGTTTTGGCATTGACCTGATCCGCCTCGTTGATCACCTTATCGCGGGCGGCGATCTTCTCGTAGACGCTCGATACCCCGCCTTCGCGATCGAAGAGGAAGTCCATCGCCTTGAGCACGGCGCCGGCATCCTTTCGATCGGCCGGCGCAAGGATGCCCACCTTGTTCGATTCGTCCTCGCGCCGGTTCTGCAGGCCCTTGATGTCGAAATTGGCGTGGTTGTAACGGACTTCGTACCAGAACCGGGCATGGTTGTCGGTCTTGATGGCAGTCGAGATGCCGGGACCGATCAGGGTTGGCGCATTATAGTACAGCGAATAGAGGACGAGGCGTTCCTGCGATTCCTCCGGCAGCGAGGCGCCGAAGCCGTTAAGCCTTGCGGCCAGGTCCGCCTCAGTCGAGGAGGCGAACAACCCCGCCTTACCCTTGAGCCTTGCCTCCAGCAGAACGGTCGCCTGTGCATCGGTGAGCCAGAGCGACTGGAGTGCCTTCTTTTCCGCCGCCGTGCCGGCTTTGCCTTGCGACTTGTTGATCAGCGCGACATCGTCTGCGGCCGTCGGCGTCGTGTCGGCTTTCCATTTCGCAATGATTTTCAGGCCGCTTTCCTGCAAGGCGGACAGCTTGCCCTCGATCTTGCCCGTCAGCGCCAGCTTGTAGGCCGCCGAGATGGCGCTGTAACTCATCGCCTTGAGGTTCAGACCGTAGCCGATGGTCGGAATTTGCTTCCCGTCGTCATGGATGGCGCCATGTGCGCTCGGCGCGGTCTTGCCGATGAGGGCAGCATTTTCCCACGTCTTCAGAAAGGCTGCGGTCTTCGATAGAAAGTCCGCCTTTTCGATGCTGGTAATGTTGGTGAGCGGCACGGTTCACCCGTCGACAATTGAATTCCCCTATCCGATAATGAAATCAATGCGGTTACCGTCCGGTTATCGGCGCCGATATTTGCCCGTTTGTTGACGACCATAACTGCTCGAGGAATTGAACTTCGATTGCGGCGCCCTTGTTTCAGTTGGTGGCTCCGTGGCATATCGCTGTCTCGCTTCTGCGGACACAATGGGAAGGATCACTGACATGGCATGGCAACCCGCTGACAATCGCTACGAGATGATGAAATACAATCGCTGCGGCAAGAGTGGGCTGAAGCTGCCGGCGGTGTCGCTCGGCCTGTGGCACAATTTTGGCCACGATACGCCGCATGAGCGCAAGCTCGACATGTGCCGCACGGCGTTTGATCTCGGCATTACCCATTTCGACCTGGCCAACAATTACGGTCCGCCTCCGGGCTCGGCCGAAACCGCTTTCGGCGAAATCCTGCGCACCGAGTTTTCCGGCCTGCGCGACGAACTGATCATCTCGTCCAAGGCCGGCTATGACATGTGGCCGGGGCCTTATGGCGAGTGGGGCAGCCGCAAGTACCTGATCGCCTCCTGCGACCAGAGCCTGAAGCGCATGGGCCTCGACTATGTCGACATCTTCTATTCGCACCGCTTCGACCCCCAGACGCCGCTCGAGGAAACCTGTGCGGCGCTCGATCACATCGTGCGGTCGGGCAGGGCGCTCTATGTCGGCATCTCCTCCTACAATTCGCAGCGCACCCGCGAGGCGGCCGCGATCCTCAAGAACCTCGGCACGCCGCTGCTCATCCACCAGCCGAGCTATTCGATGCTCAACCGCTGGGTCGAGGATGACGGCCTCGTCGATACGCTTGAAGGCCTCGGCGTCGGCTCGATCGTGTTCTCGCCGCTGGCGCAGGGCATGCTGACGACGAAATATCTCGGCGGCATTCCGGCAGACAGCCGCGCGGCGCAGAATCACTTCCTCAAGAAGGATTTCATCCGCCCGTCGATCATCGACAACATCAGGAAGCTTAACGAGATCGCCGAGAAGCGCGGCCAGACGCTGGCGCAGATGGCGATCGCCTGGGTGCTGCGCGGCGGCCATATCACCTCGGCGCTGATCGGCGCCAGCCGCGCGTCGCAAATCGTCGATTGTGTCGCCGCGCTGAAGAACGACACGTTTACGGCCGATGAACTGGCGGAAATCGATGTTTATGCCAAAGAGGCCGACATCAACCTCTGGGCTTCGTCGGCCGAGCGCGCGTAAGCGGCACCAGCATTGGGGTTTCTAATGGGGGCATCGGATCGCCTGGTCCGGTGCCCCCTCCCATCTCCTGAGGCTTGGATCAACGGCCTGTCTGCCCGGATTTTCCCCTCAGGCTGCTGCGCGAGCAAATTTAACCACGGTTCCGTAAGTCGCTGCAAACATTGAAAGTTGTATTAGACAAAAGTCGAAGATAGTGCATTATTTGCGCGGCTGGACATGAGGGGGCGAGCGTGTAATCTGCCAGCGGGGCACGCGACGCCATTGGCAAAAGGCGCGCCCGAATGTCGTGAATTCAGAAGCGCGCAGGTCCGTTTGAACTAGTCGAAACCGGCTGGTGCGGTCTGCACCCCGCGGGGAGGAACAGTATCGGCAAGGCCGGCTGTCCGCGAAACAGAGGAGAGAACATGGATCGCCGTTCATTCATCAAGCGTGCAGGTTTCGGCGGCGTTGGCGCCGTGGCGGCAACGACGCTCGCAGCGCCCGCCATCGCCCAGAGCAGCCCCAAGGTCAATTGGCGCCTGGCATCGTCTTTCCCGAAATCGCTCGATACGATCTATGGCGGCGCCGAAGTGCTGTCGAAGTACGTTTCGGAGGCGACGGACGGTAATTTCCAGATACAGGTCTTCGCCGCCGGCGAAATCGTCCCGGGCCTGCAGGCGGCCGACGCCACCGCGGCCGGCACGGTCGAAGCCTGCCACACGGTTTCCTACTATTATTGGGGCAAGGATCCGGTCTGGGCGCTCGGCGCTGCCGTTCCCTTCGCGCTCAACGCCCGCGGCATGAACGCCTGGCACTACCATGGCGGCGGCATCGACATGTTCAACGAGTTCCTCGCCACGCAAGGCCTCGTCGGCTATCCCGGTGGCAATACCGGTGTGCAGATGGGCGGCTGGTTCCGCAAGGAGATCAAGACCGTCGCCGACATGCAGGGCCTGAAGATGCGCATCGGGGGCTTTGCCGGCAAGGTTGTCGAGAAGCTCGGCGTCGTGCCGCAGCAGATCGCCGGCGGCGACATCTATCCGTCGCTCGAAAAGGGCACCATCGACGCTGCCGAATGGGTCGGTCCCTATGACGATGAGAAGCTTGGCTTCTACAAGGTTGCGCCGTACTACTACTATCCCGGCTGGTGGGAAGGTGGCCCGACCGTGCATGCCATGTTCAACAAGGCGGCTTTCGACGGTCTGCCGAAGAACTACCAGTCGTTGCTGCGCACGGCCTGCCAGGCAACCGATGCGAACATGCTGCAGAAGTACGATTACCTCAATCCTGCGGCGATCAAGCGTCTCGTCGGCGCTGGTGCAAAGCTCAGCCCGTACAGCCCGGAAATCCTGTCGGCCTGCTTCGATGCGGCCAATGAGGTTTATGCCGGCATGGAAGCCTCGAACCCGACCTTCAAGAAGATCTGGGAATCGATCAAGGCATTCCGCGGCGAGTATTACCTGAACGCCCAGATCGCCGAATACAACTACGACACGTTCATGATGATCCAGCAGCGGGGCGGCAAGCTCTAACCGCTGGTTTTATCGCCGAAACGAGAAACCCCGGAGCGCTGCTCCGGGGTTTTTCTTTGCCATCGGTTTGGAGCAAGGCCGGTGCGAACACCGGCCCGTCTGTTTTGATCAGTCGAAGGACGGCGGGGCGCTCAGGTCGTTTGCTGGCTTCTTCTGCTCGCCGCTGGCACCGTTCTGATCGGACGGTGGCTGAGCAGCACCGTCGAGCGGATTGCCGCCCGGCAGTTGCAGGCCACCTGGCAGGCCAAGCCCACCGCCGTTGTCCGGCAGGGTCAGGCCGCCTCCGCCGGTTCCAAACCCCGGAACCTCGATCTTGATCGTGGCCGGATCGACTACGGCGGCGTCGCCCTTGTAGTGCATGACCATCTGCGGGAACATGATCGTCAGCGCGACCATCAGGATCTGGATGCCGACGAATGGCACTGCTCCCCAATAGATCTGCCCCGTGGTCACAGGTTGCGTGAGCTTGCCCGTCACCCGGTCGAGATAGGGCACCTTGGCCGCGACCGAGCGCAGATAGAACAGCGCGAAGCCGAAGGGCGGATGCATGAAGCTCGTCTGCATGTTGATGCCGAGCAGGACGCCGAACCAGATGAGATCGATGCCGAGCGCGTTGGCCGCCGGCGCAAGCAGCGGCACGATGATGAAGGCGAGTTCGAAGAAGTCGAGGAAGAACGCCAGGAAGAAGACGAGCAGATTGACCGTAATCAGGAAGCCCGTTTCACCGCCCGGCATTCCGACCAGCAGATGCTCAACCCATATGTGACCGTTGACGCCGTAGAAGGTGAGTGAGAACACCCGTGCGCCGATCAGGATGAACAGCACGAAGGCCGACAACCGCGTCGTGGCGGCCAGCGCGGAGCGGATTACATCAAGCGTCAGTCGTCCCTTTGCTGCCGCCATGATCAGAGCGCCGACAGCACCCATGGCGCCGCCTTCCGTCGGTGTGGCGATGCCGAGGAAGATCGTGCCGAGAACGAGGAAGATCAGCGCCAGCGGCGGGATCAGCACGATGATGACCTGCTGGGCAAGCTTGGACATCGCATTGATCTTCACTCCCCTGTCGATGAGCGCAACGAGGTAGATGAACGCCACACCGACAGTCGCGCCGAGAATATCGGCGTTCTCGCCTTGTGTCGGCGCGAGGTAGACATGAGCCGCATAAGCGATACCAGCCGCAACGGCGAGCGCAACGAGGAGCGAACCAACGCCCGAGCCAAGCGTGCGGGCTTCGAGTGGAAGAGCCGGCATCGAGTCACGCCGAACGATGGTCATGATCAGGATGTAGCACATGTAGAGCCCGGTGAGCACCAGGCCGGGGATCAGGGCGCCGGCATACATGTCGCCGACGGAACGGCCGAGCTGGTCGGCAAGAACGATCAGGACGAGGGACGGCGGAATGATCTGGGCAAGCGTGCCGGACGCCGCGATGACGCCGGAGGCGACGCGCCGGTCATAGCCGTAGCGCAGCATGATCGGCAGCGAGATCAGGCCCATGGCGATAACCGAAGCCGCAACCACGCCGGTGGTGGCTGCAAGCAATGCTCCGACGAAGATGACCGCATAGGCGAGACCGCCGCGGATCGGTCCGAACAACTGGCCGATCGTGTCGAGCAGATCCTCGGCCATGCCGGACCGTTCGAGCACGATGCCCATGAAGGTGAAGAAGGGGATGGCGAGCAAGGTGTCGTTCGACATCACCCCCCAGAATCGTTCCGGCAGTGCATTGAGCAGCGGCCAGGAGAGATTGATGGAACCGGCAGACAAAGGAGCAAGCTCCACACCGATGATGAAGAACAGCAGGCCGTTGGCGGCGAGCGAAAAGGCGACCGGATAGCCCAGGAGCAGGAACACGATCAGCGAAACGAACATGATCGGTGCCAGGTTTTCAGCGATGAATGCCATCATGGGCGCGCCTCCGGAATGACGGCTTCGTCAAGCGGTGCATGGGTCGGCACATAGGGCGTCGGATCGTCCATGTTGCCGGTCATGATCGCGATTTTCTTGATGATCTCCGAAACGCCCTGCAGCACGAGCAGGATGAAGCCGCAAAGGAGGATTGCCTTGGCTGGCCAGACGATCAGGCCACCGGCGCTGGATGAGCCTTCCTGCGAGCGGTAGGACATGAGGAAGTAGGGGACGAGGTAGTATGTCATCAGCAATACGAACGGCATCAGGAAGAACACGTGACCGAACAGGTCGATCCAGTGCTGCACACGGCGCGAGAACTTGCCGTAGACGACGTCGATGCGGATATGCTCGTTCTGGCTGAGCGTATAGGCGGCAGCCAACATGAAGGCCGCACCGAAAAGATACCATTGCGCCTCGAGCCAGGCGTTGGACGACATATTGAATATTTTTCGGATGATAGCATTGCCGGCGCTGACCAGAACGGCCACCAGGATCAGCCATGAGACTGATTTGCCGATGATTTCCGTAATGCGGTCAATGAGCCTGCTGATACCGAGCAGTGCGGCCATAAAGGTTCCTCCCCCGCTAAGCTGATTTCGATATTTGTTGCCAAGCACAGCCACAGTGCCGATTTCAAGCCCTGTTTCAAGCCTGAGACGGGATTTTCCCGTGTCGTCTGGCAAGGTTATACCAAAGTTGTATCCAGGCTTTACGGCAATGCTCAAAGGTTGGGCAGAAACCCGAGGGAAATCGCGCTGTTGTGCCGACGAGCTGGCGAGGCACAGTGTGCTTGGAAGCAGGTCCGCCAGTCGGATGGTCAAGGCGAATTTCACCGCCGATTGTCCGCCAGGGACTTGAATTGGCAACCCGTTTGGGGATGGATAATCGCCTGAGAATCCATGAGGTAAGTCCGTTATGCCCACGATGATCCGTAACCCCATTCTGCCCGGCTTCAATCCGGACCCTTCGATTTGCCGCGTGGGCGAGAACTACTATATCGCCACGTCCACCTTCGAATGGTATCCGGGCGTGCAGATCCATCATTCGCGTGATCTGGTGAACTGGCGCCTCGTCCGGCGGCCGCTGGAGCGGGCAAGCCAGCTCGACATGCGCGGCAATCCCGACAGCTGCGGCGTCTGGGCGCCGTGCCTTTCCCATGCCGACGGCCTGTTCTGGCTCGTCTATACCGACGTCAAGCGCTTCGACGGCAACTTCAAGGACGCGCACAACTACATCGTCACGTCCCCCTCGATCGAAGGCGAGTGGTCGGACCCGGTCTATGTCAATTCTTCCGGCTTCGATCCATCACTTTTCCACGATGACGATGGTCGCAAGTGGTTCGTCAACATGCAATGGAACCACCGCACCGAAAGCTTCGGCGGGGCGCCGAAGTCGCCGGCCTTCGACGGTATCCTGCTGCAGGAGTGGGATCCGGCCGCGAAAAGGCTCGTCGGGCCGATCAGGAATATCTTCGCCGGCAGCGCGCAAGGGCTCGTCGAAGGCCCGCATCTCTTCAAGCGCAACGGCTGGTACTATCTGACGACGGCCGAGGGCGGCACCGGATATGATCACGTCGTGACGATGGCGCGTTCGCGAGCCATCGAAGGTCCCTACGAGATCCATCCGCAGACGCATCTGATCACCTCGAAGGACGCGCCGGACGCGGTGCTGCAAAGGGCAGGGCATGGGCAATATGTCGAGACGCCCGACGGGCAGGCCTATCATACGCATCTCACCGGCCGGCCTTTGCCGCCGTTGCGCCGTTGCACGCTCGGCCGCGAGACGGCGCTGCAGAAATGCGTCTGGCGCGATGACGGATGGCTCTACCTGGAACAGGGTGGTGTCGTGCCCGCCATTGAGGTTGCGGCGCCGGGCGAGACCTCCGTCATCGAAAAACCGGCAAGGGTCGAAACCGATTTCGACGGCCCCGCCTTGCCCGAGGAATTCCAGTGGCTGCGCACGCCACGGCCCGAGCGGATTTTTTCGCTGACGGACAAGCCTGGCCATCTGCGGCTGTTCGGCCGAGAGAGCATCGGCAGCTGGTTCGAACAGGCGCTGGTGGCGCGCCGCCAGGAGCACCATTCCTTCCGCGCCGAGACGGTCGTCGAATTCGAGCCGGATACCTATCAGCAGGCCGCCGGTCTGACCCACTACTATAACCGCCACAAGTTTCACGCGCTTGCCGTCACGCTGCATGAAAAGCTCGGCCGGGTCGTGACGATCTTCTCCTGCGCCGGAGATTTTCCGCATGGCCGCATGACGTTTCCCGCCGAAAGTGGTGTCACCGTTCCATTCGGACGGGTCCATCTGGCCATGGAAGTCCGGGGCAACGAGTTGCAGTTCTTCTGGCACCCTGACGGCTACCGTGCCTGGCGCAAGATCGGACCGTTGCTCGATGCCGGCGTCGTATCCGACGAGGGCGGGCGCGGCGAACACGGCTCGTTCACCGGCGCATTCGCAGGCGTGTTCGCTTTCGATACGTCCGGCCGGGCGCAGGTCGCCGATTTCGATCGGTTCACTTACGAGGCGCTGCCATTCACTGTCGAATGAGAATGTAATGCATGAGATAAGTCTTGTAACTGGCTGATGTCATTACAAGATGCCGGGCATTATTCTGTTCCCTTTTGTTAAACCTGCAGTGACCTGAAGAGGCGGCCTGAGGGGTCCGACTCAGCTCGTTGGATGGTCGGGTCAGGCCCGACCATGACGAAAGGGAGGTTTGCGGCACTTGTCGGCAGCCTGAGACGAGCCGGGAGCCGCCTTCTCGGGCAACCTGCTTAGCTGCCGTTGGAAAGGCAGGTTTTCAGCGATGTGCCGATACCTTGCATCAGCTGGAAGTAGAGGTCGGGCCCGGCTTCGATGGTGGCCGCTTCGGGGTCGAGCGTGCCGGGTTTCGCCGGCGTGCCTTCGAGCACGACATTGACGAGCTTCGGCTCGAATTGCGGTTCGGCAAAGACGCAGGTCGCGCCCAGTTCGACGATCTTGGCGTGGATCTCGGACAGGCGCTCGGCGCCGGGCAGGACCTCGGGGCTGACGGTGATCGAACCTGCCACCTTCACATCATAGCGATGTTCGAAATACTGGTAGGCGTCGTGAAAGACGATGAATGGCTTGTCCTTGATCGGCGCGACGGCTTCCTCCAGTGTCCTGTCGAGCGCGTCGAGCCGCATGTTGAGCGCATTGAGATTGCTCTTGTAGGTCGCCGCGTTGTCGGGATCGGCAGCAGTCAGCGTCTTTTCGATCTCGGCTGCCATCGCCTTGGCATTGGCCGGATCGAGCCACAGGTGCATGTCGAATTCACCCTCATCGTGATGGTGGCCCTCTTCGTGGGCGTGATCCTCTGCGCCCTCTGTGCCTGCTTCGTGCTCGTCGCCGTCGTCATGCGCCTCAAAGGCGCCGCCTTCGCGGAATTTCAGCTTTTCGAGTCCTGGCGCATCATCCAGCTCGACGATCGTTGCGCCGCTGCCGAGCGCCTCCAGCGGCTTTTCCAGGAAGGCTTCCAGCCCGTGCCCGACCCAGAAGACGATGTCGGCGTTCTCCAGCGCCGAGGCGTTGGAGGGCTTCATGCTGTAGGTATGGGGGGAGGCGGCGCCTTCGACGATCAGCGCCGGCTCGCCAAGTCCTTGCATGATTGAGGCGACCAGGGAGTGGATAGGCTTGATCGAAACGACGACGTTCGGGACTTCGGCATGCACGGCGCCAGCGGTAAAAAGCAGGGAAGATGTCAAAAGCAGGGATTTTTTCAGGCTCATGCGGGGGGACTCCTGTCTTGTAAATCAATGTAATGTTATTACATCAATTGCGTTATGCTATAACGTGTGGCATAGCGGCTGGCAACACCTCACCCGGATTTTTTTGATGCTGAATTTCCGCGACCCCGACCAGAAGCCTCTCGTCCTCTTGAACAATGCCGGCGTGCGCCGCGGCGGCCGCTGGCTGGTGCGCGGCGTCGAGTTTTCGATCAGCCGCGGCGAGATCGTCACGCTGATCGGCCCGAACGGCTCGGGCAAATCGACGACGGCGAAAGCCGCGATCGGTGTTTTGAAGCCGGACGAAGGCTGGGTCGAGCGCAAGCCGGGCCTCAGGGTCGGCTATGTGCCGCAGAAACTCGCGATCGACTGGACTCTGCCCCTGACGGTCGAGCGCCTGATGACGCTGACCGGCCCGCTGAAGGGCCGCGAGATCGAGGAAGCGCTGCACTCCACCGGCATCGCGCATCTCGCCCGCGCCGAGGTCCAGCACCTGTCCGGCGGCGAATTCCAGCGGGCGCTGCTTGCCCGCGCCATTGCCCGCAAACCCGACCTGCTGGTACTCGACGAACCGGTGCAGGGCGTCGACTTCTCCGGCGAGATCGCGCTCTACGACCTGATCAAGTCCATCCGCAACCAGACCGGCTGCGGCATCCTCCTGATCTCGCACGACCTGCATGTGGTGATGGCCGAGACCGATACGGTGATCTGCCTCAACGGCCATGTCTGCTGCCGCGGCACGCCGCAAGTGGTCAGCCAGAGCCCGGAATATCTGAAACTGTTCGGCAGCCGGGCGGCCAAAACGCTTGCCGTCTACAGCCACGACCACGACCATACCCATCTGCCCGACGGTCGCGTGCTGCATGCCGATGGCAGCATCACCGAACATTGCCATCCGGATGACGGCCACCACCATGGCGCCCACGCCGAGCATGGGCATGCCGATCACGACCATGCCGATCATGTCCACGATCCGGATTGCGGCTGCGGCCATCAAAGCCGCCTGCAGGGCCTGGGCAACAAGGAGACGCGCCGTGTTTGACGATTTCTTCACCCGCGCGCTCGTTGCCGGCATCGGCCTTGCCATCACGGTCGGTCCGCTCGGCTGCTTCGTCATCTGGCGGCGCATGGCCTATTTCGGCGACACCATGGCCCATTCGGCGCTGCTCGGCGTGGCGCTGTCGCTGCTGTTCAACCTCAATCTGATGCTCAGCGTCTTTATCGTCGCCGCCGTCGTTTCGCTGCTGTTGCTGCTGCTGCAGAAGCGCGGCGCGCTGTCGACAGATGCGCTGCTCGGCATTCTCTCCCACTCGGCGCTGTCGATCGGCCTCGTCATGGTCGCCTTCATGACATGGGTGCGCATCGATCTCGTCGGCTTCCTGTTCGGTGACATTCTCGCAGTTTCCGAGGCCGATATCGATCTCGTCTGGGGCGGTGGCATTCTCGTTTTGTTTGCCATCGTCTATCTCTGGCGGCCGCTGCTTGCCTCCACCGTCAATCCGGAACTGGCCGAGGCCGAGGGCCTGCAGCCGGAGCGGGCGCGCCTTTATTTCATGCTGCTCATGGCCCTGGTGATCGCCATTGCCATGAAGATCGTCGGCATCCTGCTGATCACCTCGCTGTTGATCATTCCGGCGGCCACCGCCCGGCGCTTTGCCACGTCGCCCGAAATCATGGCCGTGCTCGCCTCGGTCATCGGCGCGCTCGCCGTCACCGGCGGCCTTTTCGGCTCGCTGCATTTCGATACGCCGTCCGGTCCGTCGATCGTGGTTGCGGCAATGGGGCTTTTCGTCCTCAGCCTGCTGCCCTTCGGCCGCAAGGGAGAAATCGAGACGGCCATTCATTCGACGCATGGAGGACACCACTGATGGCACAGCAACTCACCAGGAACCAGTCGCTGGTGCTCGATGTGCTGACCCATGCGGAAGGTCCGCTCAGCGCCTACACGATCCTCGACAAGCTGCGTGATCACGGCTTTCGTGCGCCGCTGCAGGTTTATCGCGCGCTGGATAAGCTTCTCGAGTTCGGCATGATCCACCGGCTTGAAAGCATGAACTCCTTTGTCGCCTGCTCGCATCCGGACCATCATCACCATGATCACGGCGTCACCGCGTTTGCGATCTGCGAGGATTGCGGCCAGGTCACCGAAATGCATGATGCCGGCATCGAGGAGCGGCTTTCCGTCCTGGCCGGAAGGGAGCATTTCAAGACCGAAAAGACGACGATCGAGATTCGCGGCCACTGCCAGAACTGCACCAGCGGATAGTTCTGCCCGGTCTGTCAAAGTCTTTCCCACTGCCAGCGGATGTGTGACCATCCAGGCCCGAGGTTCAGCTGTGAACAATCACGATTCGATGTCCGATTTCCTGTTTTCCGCCCAGGCGCGTGATCAAATCCATGCCCCTCCGGCAACGGACAAGGCCGAAACGGCCATTGATCCGGTCTGCGGCATGACCGTCAAGCTCAATGCCGGAAAGCCGAGCCTCGACTATCAGGGAACCACCTATCATTTCTGCAGTCAACGCTGCCACGGGCGCTTCGGCGCTGATCCCTGGTTCTACCTGTCGGGCCATGCCGGAAACAAGCCGAAGGCTGTGAAGAAGGCGACGCTCTATACCTGCCCGATGGATCCGGAAATCGTCCGTGACGCGCCCGGAACCTGCCCGATCTGCGGCATGGCGCTCGAGCCGATGGGCGCCCCTGTCGAAGGCCCCAATCCCGAACTGGTCGATTTTACCCGTCGCTTCTGGGTAAGCCTTGCCTGCGCCGTGCCGCTGGTGATTTTCTCGATGGGACCGATGGTCGGGCTTCCGATCCGCGAGTGGATCGGTGCCCGCGTCGCCACCTATCTCGAACTCCTCCTTGCAACGCCGGTCGTGCTGTGGGCGGCCAGGCCTTTCTTCGAGCGGGGGTGGGTGTCGCTGCGCACCGGCCACTACAACATGTGGACGCTGATCATGCTCGGCGTTGGCGCGGCCTATCTTTACAGCGTCGTTGCGACGCTGTTGCCCGGCCTGTTCCCGATGGAGTTCGGCGGCCATCACGGGGAGGTTGCCGTCTATTTCGAGGCTGCGGCCGTCATCGTGACGCTGGTCTTCGTCGGCCAGATCCTCGAGCTTCGCGCCCGCGAGCGCACCGGCGATGCGATCCGCGCCCTGATGAACCTCGCACCGAAGACGGCGCGCCGCATACAGCCGGACGGAACCGAACAGGACGCGCCGCTTGAAAACATCCTGGTCGGCGATCATCTGCGCATACGGCCCGGCGAAGCCGTGCCGGTCGATGGCATCGTCACCGAAGGCCACTCCAGCGTCGACGAGAGCCTGATCAGCGGCGAGCCTTTGCCGGTGGAAAAGATCGCGGGCGCCGAGGTCACCGGCGGCACCATCAACCGCAACGGCACGCTGGTCGTCAGGGCACAAAAGGTCGGCAGCGATACTGTCCTGTCGCAGATCGTCGAGATGGTCGCGTCGGCCCAGCGGTCGCGCGCGCCGATCCAGAAGCTTGCCGACCGGGTGTCCGGCTGGTTCGTGCCTGCAGTCGTCCTTGTCGCGGCGGCGGCTTTCGTCGGCTGGCTGGTGCTTGGTCCACAGCCGTCCTTCATCTACGGGCTGGTCGCTGCCGTCTCCGTCCTCATCATTGCCTGTCCCTGTGCGCTCGGTCTCGCCACGCCGATCTCGATCATGACGGCGACCGGCAGGGGCGCCCGGTCCGGCGTGCTCGTCCGTGAAGCCGCAGCGCTGGAGCGTCTCGCGGCCATCGATACGCTGATCGTCGACAAGACCGGTACGCTGACGGAAGGCAAGCCGCGCCTGACGGACGTGCTTGTGGGGCCAACCTTTCCGGAAAACCGGCTGCTGATGCTCGCCGCCTCCCTGGAAAAGGCCTCGGAACACCCCCTGGCCGAGGCCATCGTCGCAGGGGCCAGGGCGCGGGACGTGCCGCTGGTTTCCGTTACCGACTTCGAGGCGGTGAACGGCAAGGGCGTCTCCGGCCGAGTGGATGGCGATCTCGTGCTCGCAGGCAATGCCGCCATGCTGGCGGATGTGGGTGTCGATACGTCAGCCTTTGCCGGTCACGCCGAAGGGCTGCGCCAGAATGGCCGCACCGCACTCTATGTCGCGGTCAATGGCGAACTGGCTGGTCTTCTGGCGCTGGCCGACGAGATCAAGGTCAATGCGGCCGAGGCGATCCGCGTGCTGCATGCCGATGGCATCCGCGTCGTCATGGCGACGGGCGACAGTGCCGTTACAGCCGACGCGGTGGCGAAGGCGCTCGGCATCGACGATGTCGCGGCCGACCAGTTGCCGGAAGACAAGAAAGCACTGGTCCAGCGCCTGAAGGCCGAGGGGCGCGTCGTCGCCATGGCGGGCGATGGCATCAATGATGCCCCGGCTCTGGCAGCAGCCGATGTCGGCATCGCCATGGGCACCGGCGCCGATGTGGCGCTGGAAAGCGCCGGCATCACCCTGTTGAAGGGTGACCTGTCCGGCATCGTGCGGGCGCGAACCCTGTCCAGGGCGACGCTGTCGAACATTCGCCAGAACCTGTTCTTCGCCTTTGTCTATAACGCCGTGGGCGTACCCATCGCAGCCGGTCTGCTTTACCCGCTGACCGGCTCGCTGCTGTCGCCGATGATCGCCGCCGCCGCCATGAGCCTGTCCTCGGTTTCCGTCGTCGTCAATGCACTCCGGCTGAGGCGATTGAAGCTCTGAGGGCAACTATCCGATGACCGACAGGCTTGTCGCGAAAAGCTGCCATTTCTTGACATAGCCGATCGCCGACTTTTTCAAGCCGTCGACGGCCGCGTCATCAAGCAGCCGGATCGCCTTTGCCGGTGCGCCGACGATCAGCGAATTGTCGGGAAAGACCTTGCCTTCCGTCACCAGGGCATTGGCCCCGATAAGACAGTTGCTGCCGATCACCGCGCCGTTCAGCACCGTCGCGCCCATGCCGACCAGCGAATTGTCGCCAATGGTGCAGCCATGCACGATGGCGTGATGGCCGATGGTGCAGCCTTCTCCGATCGTCACAGGAAAGCCGGGATCGACATGGATGACGACGCCTTCCTGAATATTGGTGCGGGCGCCGACCCTGATCGGCTCGTTGTCGCCGCGCAGCACCGCTCCGAACCAGATGCCGACATCCTCGCCCAGTTCGACCTTGCCGATGACATGTGCGTCCGGCGCCACCCAATAGCTGCCTTCCGCCGGAACGGAAGGGCGTGTCGGGCCAAGTGCATAAAGCGGCATGGATTCTACCTTCTTGTGCTTAGACGACCGTGACGGTCAGCGTGGCAACGCCATCGATGCCGCAGGAAACCACGTCGCCGCGCGACACCGGTCCGACGCCGGAGGGGGTCCCGGTCATGATGGCGTCTCCGGCAGCGAGCGTGAACAGTTTCGACAATTCGGCGATGACTTCGGGAACCTTCCAGATCATCTGGTTGAGGTCGCCCTGCTGCTTGCGGTCGCCGTTGACCGCCAGCCAGATATTGCCAGCCTCGGGGTGGCCGATTGTCTCGGCCGGAACGATCTGTGAAACCGGCGCCGAGTGCTCGAAGGCTTTCGCTGCCGCCCATGGCTTGCCCGCCGCCTTGGCCTCGGCCTGCAGATCGCGGCGCGTGAAGTCGATGCCCACCGCATAGCCGTAGACGCAATCGAGAGCATCGCCGCTGTCGATAGTGTCGCCGCCGCTTTTCAAAAAGACGACGAGTTCGACCTCGTGGTGCACGTCGCTCGACAGCGGTGGATAGGGAAACTCCGCGCGCACCGACAGATTGTCCGGATTTTTCTGGAAGAAGAAGGGCGGCTCCCGGTCGGGATCGTGGCCCATCTCGATTGCGTGGGCCGCATAGTTACGGCCCACGCAATAAACGCGGCGAACGGGAAAGGCCCGATCGGAATTCGCAACCGGCAGCAGCACCGGGGCGGGAAGGGGAATTAGGGTAGTCATCAAATATCCAGGCATTCGATTGCGAATGCCTGACGATAGCACCCCTTCAAGGGGTGGCGAAAGATGCTTCAGCTGCAGGCATAGGCTTCGAGCTGGTCCCGCGTCAGGAACCGGCCGCCGGCTCGGGAATTGAGGTCCGGATGGGTGTATTCAAGGCTGGGGACGTCTGGAAGCTCAAGCGCCTGGCGCACGGTCATAATGCCGACGTCACGGCGATCGGTTCCGCGATTCAAGCTGACTTCGACTATGCGATACAGATTTTCCTCTGCCATGTTTTCTCTCCCGTCGCGTATTTTTTTGATTCTGGGCCGCAGTTGTTACTCCGAAATTGGTTTTTGTGAGGCGCCTTCCCCTAATAACATGCCACAGGTAAACGAATCACAACAGTCATTTTTAGCAAAAGCTTGGATTTCGTGACGTAACGATACGTGATTTTCCAGCAAAGACTCTGCTTGGAGGTATTTTTCGAGCATACGCCCAGAATGCGGGCATCCTCTCCGGTTTTTCGATGGAACAATATTACTTTTGAGATGTTTCGTTGCTGGAGAAGAGGAGTCCCGAGATGGCCGATAACAAAAATTTGCGAACTGGTTTCACAGGTGAACTGGATGAGGCAAGCGGCGTGGCGGCAAAAGCAAAACAGGCGGCCACCTATGTCAAGGACGAGGCGAGTGCAGTGGCATTGACGGCCCGCGACCACCCGTCTGCGACCAGCACAGCGCTCCTGGTGGTCGGTGCGGTGGCCTTTCTTGCCGGCTACCTGGTCGGCAGCGCCGCCAGCCCACCCCCGCAGCGCCACCGTTACTGGTAAATATTGCGTTGCATGAAGAATTGCCTTGATTTTGCTGCAATGCAATAATAAAGTCATATTTATCGCAGCGATTCACCTCCTCCCGGAAAGCTGCGATCGACCAGCGGTCTCCTCCTCCCGACCGTGGGTCATTTTCAGAAGCCTGCCGCACCTCCTCCCGCGGCAGGCTTTTTTCATTTTGCTGTTTGCCCAACGGGAACCAAATGAGTTATCCTTCTTCTCTGGTGGCAAGAAAATCGGAGGAGACGCTCATGCCATTTGCCAAGTGGTCCAGTCCCGTAGAGGTCGGGTTTGGACAAAAAGGCTCTCAGCTTGTTCAGGGACCCTTTGATGCCCTGATCTGCCTGATGGACACCTGGCCGGATTTGCGCGGCCCGCGCTATGTCGCTGCCAGAAGTCTGTGCCGCGCCGCGCTCGACGGCCGCAAGTCGCCCGAGGAAGCGAGGGAGGTCTTCATCTCCGCCGCCAAAGAGGCAAGACTACAGGCGCATTGACGGATTGACCGGGCAGACTTGAGAAGCTGCCGCCTGCAACCGGGCGTGAAAAACGCCCCTCTCGATCCGCCAGCCTGCTGGCGGTCCAGTGACTTTTTTAGCAATCTCGTATTTCTTTCCTTTACTGCCCTACGTTGACTTACCCTGCACAACTGCCCCTTGATGGCTGGCGCCGACGCCGGCCCGGCGGCGAGCGGCCAGTGGGCTGAGCGTTTCAGGCGTCCAGCATGTGGAAGCCCGTGGCGGCGAACGCTGCCGACGATGAGCCGCCTGTATGAAAACGGTGCAGGTAGATTTACTGGGCGCCTCGCGATATAAGGCGGCACCATATCGGCCGCGGGTTTGAGCGGATGCTGCTTCTGCCGATTTGCGGCAGGCATCGAACTGAGAACAAGTTTCATGAGTGACGACATCAAAATGCCGGCGGGGCCGGGCGGCGGACGCTATTTCAACGCTCCCGTCTTTGCGGTTGCCCCGATGATCGACTGGACCGATCGTCACTACCGGTTCCTGGCGCGGCAGCTTTCCAGGCATGCGCTGCTCTATACAGAGATGATCGTCGCCGAGGCGATCCTGCGCGGCGACCGGGAGCGGCTTCTGGGGCTCGACGACACCGAGCAGCCGGTGGCGCTGCAGCTCGGCGGCAACGATCAGGGCAGGATGGCGCAAGCCGCGCGGATCGGCGAGGACTTCGGCTATGCCGAGATCAACATGAATGTCGGCTGTCCGTCTGACCGGGTGCAGTCGGGCACGTTCGGCGCCTGCCTGATGCGCGAGCCTGCGCTTGTCGCCGACTGCGTAGCCGCGATGAAGGCGGCGGTGTCGATCCCCGTGACGGTCAAATGCCGGATCGGCGTCGACGACCAGGAGCCGGAGGTGGCGCTGCGCGATCTCGTTTCCTGCGTCACAAAGGCCGGCACCGATGCCGTCTGGGTACATGCGCGAAAGGCCTGGCTGCAGGGGCTGTCGCCGAAGGAGAACCGCGAGGTTCCGCCGCTGGATTATGGTCTGGTGCATCGGCTTAAGGGCGAAAATCCTTCTCTTTTCATAGGCCTGAACGGCGGTCTTGGCACTTTGAATCAAGCCCTTGACGAGCTTGAGCATGTGGACGGCGTCATGCTCGGCCGGACCGCCTATCATGATAGCGCCATGCTGACGGCCGTGGATCAATATTTTTCGCATCCGCTGACGGGGGCGCCGCCGGTCGATCTCGGCGCCGAGGCCTTCACCGCCAATGGCCACCGCCAGTCGCTGGAATTCTGGGCCGGGGTGCGCGACGCGATGATGGGGCATGCGGCCCGGCATATCGCGTCCGGCGGGCGGCTCATCCATGTGACGCGCCACATGGTCGGCCTGTTCCAGGGCTGGCCGGGGGCGCGGCGGTTCCGGCAGATCCTGTCGGCCGATGCGACGCGGGCCGGCGCCGGGCCGGAGGTGATCGCCGCCGCCTTTGACGCGATCTTTGCCGCGGCAGAGGCGCGGCAGGCGGCGGAATGAAAGGGCCAATAGTGAGTAGCGAATAGCGAATAGTGAATAGTGAATAGTGAGTGGAGTTCGAGGCTTGTCGAGTGGCGATCTTCGGGTATCAACCATTCGCTATTCGCTATTCCATAAAAAACGGCGCCCCGAGGGACGCCGTTCAAGTCGGTCATCGCAAAGCGATCAGATCCGGCTCAGGCAGCCTGGATGTTGACGGCCTTCGGGCCCTTGCCCATGCGGTCCGGCTCGGTGTCGAAGGTGACCTGCTGGCCGTCCTTCAGGGTCTGGAGACCAGCGGCCTGCAGTGCCGAGATGTGAACGAAAACGTCCTTGGCGCCGCCTTCCGGCGTGATGAAACCAAAACCCTTGTCCTGGTTGAAGAATTTTACGGTGCCCTTGGTGGCCATGGGAGAAGTCCTTATTTCCCTTGATGATGTGCCTTCACCCCTGCCAGGGTGGAGGCCTTTTTTCTTCCCGGTTTTGTCTTTATTCCGGAAAGCCAGTCGGTGAAGTCGATAACGGGGAAAGAACGCCTACAGTGCCTTTTCGGCACGCCCGGATTGCTCCGGGACCATACAGCCAGTCCAGTCTCCGGGATGCAAACGCCCGAACGCTGTAACAATTGGCAGCAAATCGTGAAAATAGCAAGCGATTAATGCCCCGAATTTCAACCCCATGCTGTTCTTTTTCCCGGGCAATCTGCGCAGGTTGCGGTACGTGCCGCAATGGCACAGCCAGCCTCAGAAAACCGTCCGTTGGCCGCCATGTCTCCACAATTTCGTCCCGGCGATGGCGGAAGAAGGGGCCGACCGCCCTCCGGTTCCGGCTTGATGCGGCCGGCGCGACGGGGTAGGGCGGGGACGAACGGATGCTGGAAGACGAGGTGGCCTGGTGATCGATCCCTATGAAACGCTTGGACTTGCGCGCGATGCCGACGAGCAGGCGATCAAGGCGGCCTGGCGCAAGGCGGCGAAGACGGCCCATCCCGACCAGGGGGGCGATATCGAGGCCTTCGGCCGGCTGCAGGCCTGCTACGACCTGTTGAAGGACCCGGTGCGGCGCAAGGTCTATGACAATACCGGCTACGACCCGCAGCTCGCCGACCCGCGCGACCTCAAGGGCATCCTGATGCTGGAGACGCTGGTCAACGAGTTCATCCTCGACGAGCGCGAGCCCGGCAGCTTCGACCCGCTCGCCGCCATGCGCCGCAAACTGTCGGACGACATCGTCAAGAGCCGCTTCCACATCCTCGAGCTCGAACGCCACCGCGCACGCGTCCGCCAGCACATCGACCGGCTCGGCCGTCGCCCCGCCGCCGACGTGCTCGGCTCGATGCTGCGCACCCGCTCGCAATCGATCGCCGACGCCATCCGCAGCGCCGAAGCACAGATCGAGGCGATCGAGCAGGCCTATGGAATGCTCGAGGGCTATTCCTACGAGCTGGAGCTCTTGCCGGAGGTGAAGGCGGCGGAGTAGGGCGGGCGCGCGCATCAATAGTATCGCCTCGGCGCCTTCATGGCGGCCTGCAGCGACAGGACGGGGCGAGGCCTGCCGGTGGCGTGCCTGTACCACAAGGGCAGGGAACGGTGCAGCCAGTGGCCGCGCGGCCGGGCACGGCGGACGACCTCACCGACGAGCATGAGGAAGGGGTCGTCGGCAAAACGGCAATAGCTGGTGACGAGCGAGGGCAGCTCGCGATCGAAGTCCTGCGCGAAAATCAGCAGCCGTTTGTAGAAGGCCCGCTCTTCGGGGCCGAGAAGAGCAAGGCAAGCCGGCCCCTGCGGCGCGCAGGACCGGCACCGGCCGTTGCGCCGGCAGACCGCGTCGGGGCAAATGTCACCGGGCAAGCCGAACATTTCGATGGCGCGCTGGGGAAGTGCCGCTCGGTGCTGGTCAAGGGAAGAGGCGGGCATGGGCTGTCTCCGTGGCGGATGCGGGCGGGACGCACGGCTGTGCCTTCACGCGACCGGCCGGCCCGCGGTTTCGTTTCTTCCTCCTGCATAATTCCTTAAATCGGAATCGATCTAAGGGTATGCAGCAGATCAAAGCGTTACAGCGACCTTTGCGCGTCATTGACGCGCGGCGCTGTAATGTCCTTGGCCGGCCTTTCGGGCCTGCTTCGGACGGGGCGCTCGCAAGAGCCTCATGGAGTATTGGGTAGGTGGCTCTCGCCAGCGCCCCGTTCGGCGGTTTCTGCCCGCAAACTCGTTCCGCTACGGCCTCATCGGCCCTCAGTGCATCGCACGCCCGCAGCAGCAACAGCCTGCGGAGGGGAACCTTCTTGCAAACCCCGGCCCCGGGGACTTCCGTCCTTTCCCCGAACCCGGCGCCGGCCCCGCCTCGCTGCCACGGCTGGCAGGGTATCCGTGGCGGGACGGGAGGAGTATGGCATGGGGGTGCGGGGCGGGGATGAACGGGGATGTGCGCGACAGCCGCTCAGCGGCAAAATCTGGGGCGTGGGCTTTGGCTAAGGTGTTGATTTTGTGGACTATCCCCACAGGGGAAGAGGGAGGGGTGGCGGGGCTTTGCGGGGCGAGAACGTCCCCGTCTTAGGCAGGGAGAGTGTTGCTGGTTACCTCTCCCTTTGAAAAGGAGGGTGACGGGTTCGCACCGGGCTTCGAAGAGCAGCTCCGTCAGGCTGTCTGGCAAGGATGTTAGAAAGAGAGGCCAATTTGTAGCATGTCATCTGGTAGACAACTGTTCCAACAGAACTTCTCACCTGGATACGTCTCCAGAGCAGACGTAGTAGGAAAATCTATAAGCAAATTCATCGAAGGATACCCCTCCGCATGCATTTACTAACTCATCTGTTCTAACTTCCAATATTGCTCCGCGAAATGGATTTACTAATATTATTCTTTCAAAACTATTTTTGTCTTCAAAAAAATTTAAACAACAATATACTAATGTTTGCTTTAGGTCTGAGCTCCTAAAATTTCTAGAAACATATTTGAACTCGACTATCTCTCGATCTGTCCGCAAATCGCCTTCGCACAAATGAATGAAGCCGTGTCCGCTAAATGTCGGCTTAAATATTAAGTTATTATTATGATTTATTTTCAGCCCGAACTCGTAAATACGATTTTGCGCTCGATCCACCTCTTCGATCTCCGTGGTATTCAACGGCGAAATTTTCTCCTTAGCATAGCGATTTCGTAACGCCTCGAGTTGAACTGTTGCGACTGATTCGGCTGTTTCTAATATTTCAGAATACGCCATACCTGTGGCTAGGAAACGCAAGGTGGCGACATTGAAAGCAGTCTCAGCGATAATGTCTCGTCTAGTGGGATCGTTAATCTCCGCCATAGGAAGCCACTCCGTGACCGTTGCCAGATTTAGTGACCTTGTCACTGCCTCTAGATTCGGAAGACTATCTCGCCAGAATGAGCCGTAGTGGACGGAAAACTCTCGCTCCGAAATCATAGGGGCAGTACCGGCGATTGCTGAGCGCGCTTGCTCCGCCACTCAGCAGTTAGCTTCTCTAGATGATCAAAGCGTTGCTTTGCGTGCTGCCGCCAGTGACGCCCCTCATCGCCCATGGAATATGAGGCAACTATGAATGCGCGTCTCTCCCAAGCGCCGGCTGTTTCAAATCTGCGACGAAACAGGGAGAGCCAAGGAAAATTTTGCCAGTTCGAGAATACGATAATCACGTCTCGTCTGACTAGCGGGCTGGTTTCTCCCTCATAGCATCTAACAAGCCATTGTTGATTTGTAACAGTTTTCCTTCTGCCAATTATGCGAACGATGTAAGAAATGTAACAATCTATCCCGGCAACCTCATGACCGGCATCGTACATATCCCTCAATCTAGCGCATATTTCATCCTTTTGGTCGTCATCAAAGTTATCGAATACCGCCAATATCGCTATAAATATATTTGAACTTATTGGAAATAGATTCTCCATGTTGTCAAGTATTGATAGTATAGCTCCATACTGCGCAAATTTCTCGATCCCCACCAAAGCGGAAACAATTCTCCGTGCGGCTGCAATGTGAATTTTTGTTTGGGATAATTGCTCATTCAGCAAGCCGACAATATCTATCTCTTTAAGTTTCTCTTTTAGCTCTTCATATTTCTGCTCCGCGTTCGGCGCGTAGGGATCATATCGAAGATTCAGAGACATAAGCTTTTGGATTGGTGTTTTTACATCCTCATCATCGCCAAAAATAGATGACGAAATATTTTTGTATTCGCTGCTGGATATGATCCTTGTTTTTGATTTTTGAAGGCTAAGTCCTTCATTGTCCAGAACCTCAGATATAATGAAAAGAAATTCGTACGCTTCTTTCTTTGTTCGCGCAAAAATATGATAGTCGTCAGCGTATCGGACAAATTTTATATTCTTTCCCTGCAAATATTGGTCCACGTTATTGAGTGACAGCTCTGCCAATATTCTGGATGCAGGCCCGCCAATCGGTAGACCGGATGAGCGTTTGTCCGTTAAAAACCCTACGTAACTAAGTATCGATTTTTGCGCAATGTGATCTGCGTCAATCAACTTTAGGCAATTTTCAAGTTTGTGATGACTTATTCTTGAGTAACAATCCGCAACGTCGCATGTAACTATATATTCGTATTCGTCGCTCAATTGTATAGTTTTCTTCATGAAGTCTGACCAGGATATTTCTGTTTTAAAAAGCTTTCCATCGAGATACGTTTCTTTGTCTAATCTATATGAATATACGATGCTTTCCGCAATCCTTGCATCTTCTATCTTTTCTGCGAGGGATATAACGATTCCGAGTAAAAACGCATTCCAAAACGGATCTAGTTGAGCCGCCCACCGAAAGCCAGTGTGGTTAATAGGTACCATTGAACGAATGTCATCGGGGGAGTTCTGAGCAAAATATTCTTCAATGTTACTGTGAGCTTCAATAAGTTTACGTAAAAAATCTTCTTTTTCATCGTATATAATTTTATTCTCAAATGGAAAAGGAAATATATCTGTATCGCCAAATTTAAATATATTGTCGATTGAAGCTCTGAAGAATTTTTCCATTAAGCTGAGTCCTGCGAACAGCGATTACGCGATGAGCAAGGTTTAGCACATCTTATGGATGTGGCCATCGAAATTTCCGGTCTTTCACTGCCCCGGCCGCCCCGTTTTCCCCTTCGTCTTCTTCTGCCGCTTCACATCCCCGGCATCCTCATAGGAGCCGACGCCGGGTTTGGCGCGGAGGAGGGGTTTGGCGTCGTCGGCGCTGGATCCTCGGGTCAAGCCCGAGGATGACGGGGAGGAGGCGGGGTCGCGTTTTTCCGGTTGGCCGGGCAGCACCGGTTTTTCCGGCAGCTTGCCGCGGGTGTTGAGCGGTTTTTCGGTGCGGCCGACGGTCATTTCGTCGAGGGTGTTCTTGCGGAACAGCGACTGCCCCTCATCCGCCCTTCGGGCACCTTCTCCGCGCTGGCGGGGAGAGGCCACGTCGCGGCCCATGTCGTCGAGGCCGGGTTTGGCGAAGAGGCCGGCGGGTGATCTCCCCCCTTGAGGGGGAGATGCCCCGAGAGGGGCAGAGGGGGGTATCGCGGCGGACTCGGCGGTTGAGGGGGGACCCCCCTCTGTCCTGCCGGACATCTCCCCCTCAAGGGGGGAGATCGACTCGCGGTTGGCCTTCCCCTTCGTCGCAGACCCTTCCATTGCCCGCGCCACATTGTTTTCTGTCCCTGTCCGGCGTTCGGCCGTCCGCGCTTCCTGCCGTGCCATCGGGTCGTCCATGACGGCGAGTTCGGCGGCCTTCAGGCGCTTGATCTCGTCGCGCAGGCGGGCGGCGGTTTCGAAGTCGAGGTCGGCGGCGGCGTTGCGCATCTGTTTTTCCAGCGCCTCCAGATGGGCGGCGAGGTTGTTGCCGACCAGTTCGGTGATGCCGCCCTTGACGCCCTTGATGCCGATATCGGCGCGGACATGGTCTCTCTCGTAGACCGAATCGAGGATGTCGGAGATCTTCGCCTTGACCGATTCCGGGGTGATGCCGTTGGCCTCGTTATAGGCCATCTGCTTTTCGCGGCGGCGCGCGGTCTCCTCCATGGCGCGTTGCATCGAGCCGGTGATCGTGTCGGCATAGAGGATGACCTTGCCGTCGACGTTGCGGGCGGCGCGGCCGATGGTCTGGACCAGCGAGGTTTCGGAGCGCAGAAAACCTTCCTTGTCGGCGTCGAGGATGGCGACGAAGCCGCATTCGGGGATGTCGAGGCCCTCGCGCAAAAGGTTGATGCCGACCAGCACGTCGAAGGCGCCGAGCCGCAGGTCGCGGATGATCTCGATGCGCTCCAGCGTGTCGATGTCGGAATGCATGTAGCGGACGCGCACGCCCTGCTCGTGCAGGTATTCGGTGAGGTCCTCGGCCATCCGCTTGGTGAGCACGGTGACGAGGGTGCGGTAGCCGGCGGCGGCGGTCTCGCGGATCTCGCCGAGCACGTCGTCGACCTGGGTCTTGGCCGAGCGGACCTCGACCGGCGGATCGATCAGGCCGGTGGGGCGGATGACCTGTTCGGCAAAGACGCCGCCGGACTGTTCCAGCTCCCAGGCCGCCGGGGTGGCCGAGACGGCGATGGTGTCGGGGCGCATGGCGTCCCATTCCTCGAAGCGCAGCGGCCGGTTGTCCATGCAGGACGGCAGGCGGAAGCCGTATTCGGCCAGCGTCGCCTTGCGGCGGAAGTCGCCGCGATACATGCCGCCGATCTGCGGCACGGTGACGTGGCTCTCGTCGATGAAGATCAGCGCGTTGTCGGGGATGTATTCGAACAGGGTCGGCGGCGGCTCGCCGGGCTTGCGGCCGGTGAGGTAGCGCGAATAGTTCTCGATGCCGGCGCAGGAGCCGGTCGCCTCGAGCATCTCGACGTCGTAGCGGGTGCGCTGCTCCAGCCGCTGGGCTTCCAGGAGGCGGCCGGCCTTTTCCAGCTCGGCGAGGCGCAGTTTCAGCTCCTCCTTGATCGACTTGATCGCCTGGTTGAGCGTCGGGCGCGGGGTGACGTAGTGCGAATTGGCGTAGATCTTCACCGACTTCAGGTCGTCGGTCTTCTGGCCGGTCAGCGGATCGAACTCGGTGATGGCGTCGATCTCGTCGCCGAACATCGAGATGCGCCACGCCGCGTCTTCCAGGTGGGCCGGGAAGATCTCGATGGTGTCGCCCCTCACGCGAAAACTGCCGCGCTGGAAATCCATGTCGCGGCGCTTGTATTGCTGGGCGACGAGATCGGCCAGGAGCTGGCGCTGGTCGAGCCGGTCGCCGACCGTCATCTGGAAGGTCATGGCGGTATAGGTCTCGACCGAGCCGATACCGTAGATGCAGGAGACCGAGGCGACGATGATGACGTCGTCGCGCTCGATCAGCGAGCGGGTGGCCGAGTGGCGCATGCGGTCGATCTGCTCGTTGATCGAACTCTCCTTCTCGATGAAGGTATCCGAGCGCGGCACATAGGCTTCCGGCTGGTAGTAGTCGTAATAGGAGACGAAATATTCCACCGCATTGTCGGGGAAGAAGTTCTTGAACTCGGAACAGAGCTGGGCGGCCAGCGTCTTGTTCGGCGCCAGGATGACGGCGGGGCGCTGGGTGGCCTCGATCACCTTGGCCATGGTGAAGGTCTTGCCCGAGCCGGTGACGCCGAGCAGCACCTGGGTGCGGTCGCCGTTTTCGAGGCCCTCGACGAGGTCCCGGATCGCGGTCGGCTGGTCGCCGGCGGGCTGGTAGTCGGATTTCATGACGATCCGCAGGCCGCCCTCGGACTTTTCCGGCCGCGCCGGCCGGTGCGGCGTCCACAGCTTGCCGTCCTTGAACAACGGATTGCCGGATTCGATCAGGGCCGACAGGGCTTCGACCGTGGCGGTGACGCCGGAGCCGGCGGTGAACTTGTCGGCATCCTCGAGCGAGACGTCGAGGCCGGCGACCGGATTGAGCCCCGCGGCGGCGCGGGTCTTCGGGTCGGTCGTGCCGCCCATCGAGGTGCCGCGCGCACTTCTGCTTGCGCTCACGGCCGTACCGCCCTTCGGGCTGGCCTCCGCCCCGTTTTTCTTTTGCGCGCCTGCGGCGCCGCGGGAGGGCGCCGAACGATCGGCGGCGGACGCTTGTCCGCTGCGCTTCGCTCTGGATGCTTCAATCTCGACCTTCTTGCGGTGTTTTCCCGCCTTCGAGGCGACGTCGTGGCGGGTCTCGATCGTCTCGGCCTCAGCCATGCGCTGCAGCTCTTCGGCCCAGTCTGACACGCTGGACGACAGCGGCGTGCCTTCGAACGCCGCCTGCGGGGCTTCCTCGAAGCCGCCAAGCTCGGGGCGGGGGGATTTTTTCGGTGCTTTCGACATGCCGGGGAATATGGAGAGAGTCCGGCGGAAAGGGAAGGGGGCGATGAGTACAAAAAGGCAACGGACAGGCCGGCTACTGCCAGTTTCTGACACATGGCGAGCGGCACTGCGGCGCCCGCACCGCAGGGTGAAAAGCGGCCGCGGGGTCTTGCCCGGATTGCGCTGTGCAGCTAGATGCGGACGGCTTTCCACCTCTCCCAGGATTCCTCCCATGCCCTTTGCCATCAATCCGGCCGCCGTCTGGCCGATCCTCTTGCTGCTTTTGTCGAACGTGTTCATGACCTTCGCCTGGTACGGCCACCTGAAACACGCCTCGTCGCCGCTCTATATGGCGATCATCGCCAGCTGGGGCATCGCCTTCTTCGAATACTGCCTGGCGGTTCCGGCCAACCGGATGGGCAACACGGTCTATTCCGCCGCCCAGCTGAAGACGATGCAGGAGGTGATCACCCTCGTCGTCTTCGCCGCCTTCTCGACCTTCTGGCTGAAGGAAACCCTGACCTGGAACCACGCAATCGGCTTCCTGCTGATCGCCGGCGGCGCGGCCTTCGTGTTCAAGGGCTGATCTCTTCGCCATCCTGCCGGTCCTTCGCAGAATCGCCACAAGCATGCCGTAGCGCTATTTGGAATGCGCGAGGGAAGGGTTTGATGAGCTTGGCGTTTTCGACCATGGCGGCGTTGCGGTTCGGCACGGGATTGCGGCCGGGCGAGGCGCCGCCGGCAAGTGTCGAGGAACTGCTGGCGCAACTGCCGGCGGGGCGGCGGGAAACGCTGTTGTTCCCGCATGGCGGGCTTGGCGCCGCCCGCCGGCGGATCGTCGAGGCGGCGGACAAGCAGGACGCGCTCAAGCGGGCCAACAAGACCGCCGATGAGGCGACGAAACGCGTCAACCGCAAGCGCCTGATGGTCGAAATCAACACGCATCTTAGCGAGGACGAGCATGCGCGGTTCATGCAGGCCGTGCTGTCGCCCAACGGCTTCAACGAGCGGCTGGCGACCTTCTGGCTGAACCACTTCAGCGTCAGCTCGGTCAAGGCGCAATTCATGCGGCTTCTGGTGCCCGTCTACGAGGCCGAGGCGATCCGGCCGAATATCGGCGGCCGGTTCGCCGACCTCGTCAAGGCGGCCGTCCTGCATCCGGCGATGCTGATCTATCTCGACCAGGTGAAATCCTTCGGGCCGAACTCGCCGCAGGGATTGAAGCGCAAGCTCGGGTTGAACGAGAATCTCGGCCGCGAACTCCTGGAGCTTCATACACTCGGCGCCGGCAGCGGCTACAGCCAGGCGGATGTGCGCAATGCGGCGTTCGTGCTCACCGGCATGACCATCGATCGGCGCAGCTACCGCGCCCGCTATGCCGTGAAGATCGCCGAACCGGGGGCGCGGGATGTGCTGGGCAGAACCTATGGCGGCCGCGGTCGCGGGCTGCCGGATATCCTCGCCCTGATCGAGGATCTGGCGGCAGCACCGGCGACACGCGATCACGTCTGCCGCAAGATCGCCGGCCATTTCCTGGCCGACACGCCGCCGCCGGAGGTGGTGCGGGCGATGACCTCCGCCTGGGAGGACGAGGACGGCGATCTGACCGCCGTCTATGCGGCGATGCTTCGTCATCGCAAAAGCTGGGAGGACGAAGGACAGAAAGCCAAGCCACCCTTCGATTACATCGTATCCGGCCTGCGCGCGCTGTTCGCCACGCAAGAGGACTTGCAGGACGGCGGCCTGGCCAAGCACAGGACGATGGCGCAGGCGGCTGATCGGGGCGCGATGGAGGCGAGGGCGACAATGCCCGCTGCCGCCGGCGATCTGGCGATGCCGACGCTGCGTGTCAACCCGCTGACGGTGCAGGCCGCGGCAAGGCTCGGCCAGCCGCTGTGGCGGCCGCCGAGCCCGGCCGGGTTCGAGGACAATTTTTCGACCTGGATCGCCGGCGGTCCTCTGGCGGACCGGATCGCCTGGGCGCGGCTTGCCGCGGCAAGGCTGGGCGGCGACCGCGACCCGCGGGATTTCCTGCAGGCCGCGTTGCGCGATGCCGCCCGCCAGGACACGATCGACATCGTCTCGCGGGCCCCCAGCCGGCAGATGGGGCTTTCGCTCGTTCTCGCATCCCCGGAATTCAACAGAAGGTAAGCCGCAGATGGTCAAGCTGTCGATGAGCCGCCGGGCGTTTCTCACTTCGGCCTGCTGCGCTGCCGCAGCGCCGCTGATGACGTCCCTGACGCTGGCGGCGGCGCCGGGCGACAAGCGACTGGTGACGATCATCCTGCGCGGCGCCATGGACGGGCTTTACCTCGTCCAGCCCTATGCCGACGGCGCATTCAGGCTTCATCGCCCGACGCTTGCCCTGACGCCGGAGAGCGGCCTGATCGATCTCGACGGTTTCTACGGCCTCAATGCCGACGCAAAGGATTTGCTGCCGCTGTGGCAACGCGGCGAGCTTGCCTTCGTGCACGCGGTCTCGACGCCCTACCGGGACGGGCGCAGCCATTTCGACGGGCAGGACGTTCTGGAAAGCGGCGGCTCGGCGGTCGGCGAGGAAAAGAGCGGCTGGCTGAACCGGGCGCTGTCGGCCATGCTGTCCGGACCGGCCCGCAAGGCGATCGACGTCAACACCTCGGCGGAACTGCTGCTGAGCGGTGACAACGATGTCGACGTCTGGTCGCCGCGCACGGATCTGGCGATGAAGAACGACGAGCGGAGCTTTTTCGAGCGGCTTTACCGCAATGACCCGGTCTTCGCAAAGGCGATGGCCGAAGCGTCGCTAACCGATTTTTCGGTCGACGAACTCTATGGCGACGGCAAGCGCGGGGTTAAGGCCGTCGATATTGCGCGCCTTGCCGCGGGCATGCTGATGCAGGACTACCGGATCGCCAGTTTCTCGCTCACCGGCTGGGACACGCATGCCGGCCAGAAGATGGCTTTCAGGGGACCCGCCGCGGAACTGGCGACGGCCATCCTGACCATTCGCAGCACGCTTTCGCCGGAGGTCTGGAAGGAGACGATCGTCGTCTGCATTACCGAGTTCGGCCGCACCGCGCGCGAGAACGGGTCGCTGGGGACGGATCACGGAACCGGCGGCCTGGCGCTGATTGCCGGCGGCGGCATCTCTGGCGGCAAGGTCATCGGGCAATGGCCGGGGCTGGGGGAAAAACAGCTGCTCAACGGGCGCGACCTGATGCCGACCGGCGACGTGCGCGAACTTGCGGCGGCGATGCTCTACCGGCAGTTCGATATTTCACCGGGCAGCCTGACGAACACCATCTTCCCGGGGCTCGATTTCAGCCCGTCGTCGATTTATCTCAAGGCCGTCTGACGGCTGAGCGCGGGCGACAAGCCCGAAAGGCCACACCTTTAGTGGTGAAAACCTGACGCTTGGTAGACTTCCGTTTTGGATAGAAAGGGGGCCGCAGTTAACCGGTCTGCGATGACACGTGTGCGCCACAAGCGGACATAACTATTATCAGCCAGCGAGGGCCAGACCTCCTTGGCGACCAATGTCCGTCTCAATTTCTCGAACCAGGCTGTCGAGAGCCGGATTTCTCGCCTTACGTGCACGTCTCACAACATAGGCCAAGGATGGCGGCGGCGGCAGACGGTCGGTCAATATCTGCATCTCGCCTCGGATATGGCGGTCACTCAGTAGCGCTACACCCATCGTCGCGTTAACGGCGGACACAATACCGGCGGCGCTTGAACACTCGAAGACGGTTTCGAGAACCGCATCGTCCTGGCCGATGTCGAGCGCCCACTGGCGGTAGAAACACTCGTCGTCGAACGACAGAAACGGAATCGGGCCGTCCTGCGGGAGCGCCAAATCTGGATGCTTCACCCAGTGAAGGTCTTCACGGTATAGGACGACATCGGCGGGGCGTACCTCGTGGCTGAAGACCTGGACAATTGCGGCATCGAGTTCGCCACGTTCGAGCATGGCGCGTAGGACAAGGCTCATACGGACCTTGGCACGGACCGAGACATTCGGATGCAGACGCCGAAACCGCCCGAGAATGCGGGCGAGGTCGGTACACGCCGTGTCTTCGGTGAGGCCGAGGGCAAGCCGTCCCGCGAGCGGGGTCTTCGATAGGCTGAGCAGAGCCTCGTCGTGCAATCCGAGGATACGGCTGGCGTAGTCGAGCAGGTCTTCTCCCGCAGCGGTGAACATCGGACCCGCCGACTTCCGGCCGAGCAGCTCGCAGTCGAGACTGATTTCGAGTCTCTTGATCTTATGGCTTACGGCGGACTGCGAGAGGCCCAGAGCGATAGCCGCGCGGGTAATGCCGCCATGTTGGCGGATCGCGGAAAGCGCCCGCAATGCGTCGATCTCGAGGCGGCGACTGTTGAGTTCGTTCATGGCCATCTCCGTTCCAATCTCACGAACTTATCACGAATTGCGCTATCCATGACGCTGATTTGCAAAAAGTCATAAGGCCATCGAAATTTGTCATGTGCGCGGTTTGTAGGATCCGCCTATTGGTTGATCGTATTCCTCCCACCAGAGCGCCTAATGACCGCCGTCTCTCTTCCTTCCGCCACCTCGAGCCGCCACCCTCTGCTATGGCCATTGCTCGCCACCCTCCTGATCATCGGATGGAGTTCAGGCTTCGTCGGTATCCGGTATGCAAACCAGGAGGCGAGCGTCATGCTTCTCCTGTTCTGGCGGACGCTGCTTTCGGGACTGATCCTTCTGCCTTTCGCGTTGGCCATCGGGCCGAGCATATCCATGCGTGCGGTCAGGGATCAGGCCCTGTTTGGCACCATGGCCGTGTTCCTGTATCTGGGAGGCTTCGCCCTGGCTATCGAGCAGAAAGTGCCCACGGGGCTGGTCGCGCTCATCGCCGACCTGTTGCCACTGGCGATCGCTGCTCTTTCACAGCCCGTCCTCGGCGAACGGCTGACCCCACGGCAGTGGCTCGGAACCGCGATTGCCGTCATCGGCGTTTTGATCGTGTCCTTCGACAGCCTCAGTTTCGGCACGGCCCCGGTCTGGGCATACGGGCTGACCGTCGGTTCGATGCTGATATTCGCCGTCGCCTCGGTCCTGCACAGGCGACGCAAGACGCAGCATATGCCTGTCCATCAGAGTCTTTGCATCCAGACCCTGATGGGTTCGCTTCTCTTCGGCATGTGCGCGTTGACGCAGGGCAGCCTTGCGCCACCGATGACCCGTGATTTCGCGGTCGGCATGATCTGGCTAGTCCTGATAGCAACGTTCCTTGCCTACGCCGTCTACTATACCAGTCTGCGGCTGTTCCCCGTGGCCAAGGTGAGCGCAGCGATCTACCTTAGTCCACCTGTGACGATGCTGTGGGCCTGGATGCTGTTTTCAGAGCCCCTGACTGTCGCGATGTTCGCTGGACTGGCGGTGACGTTGGTTGGCGTATGGATGACCTCACGCGGCTGAGCGATACCGCACTCGGTTTTGACCACGGGATTGGAAGTAGTCCGCTTAGGGCCATCAGTGAGAGTTCGACCGGATCAGATGGACTTCCGCTTTGGCTCAAAACCGTCTCAGGTACCAACCGCCAGATTTTCACTACTGGCCTGCCTTTTCACCAAACAGCGTGTCCAAAATCTCCCCCTCCAGCCGTGCCAGTTCCGGCGAGCCGTGGCGGCGGGGGCGCTCCAAGGGGATGTCGAGGTCGAGGGCGATTTTTCCCTTGTCGATGACGATGACGCGGTCGGCCAGCGCGACGGCTTCGGCAACGTCGTGGGTGACGAGCACGGCGGTGAACTTTTGCTGCAGCCAGATGCGCTCGAGCAGCTGCTGCATCTCGATGCGGGTGAGGGCGTCGAGCGCGCCGAGCGGTTCGTCGAGGGCAAGGATATAGGGGTGGGCGACGAGGGCGCGGGCGAGCGCGACACGCTGGCGCTGGCCGCCGGAAAGCACCGACGGCCACTCGCCGGCGCGGTCGGCAAGGCCGACTTCGCGCAGGATTGCGAGCGACTTTTCGCGGGATTCCTCGCCGCCGGCAATGCCGGTCAGGCCGACTTCGACGTTTTTGGCGATCCGTGCCCACGGCAGCAGGCGCGGCTCCTGGAACATGATGCGTGTGCGGTTTTCGCCGCTTTCCCCTTTGTTCACCGTCAGTGTGCCGGTGGTCGGCCTGTCGAGCCCGGTCAGGAGCCGCAGCAGGGTGCTCTTGCCGCAGCCGCTCTTACCGATGACGGCGAGGAACTGGCCGGCGGGAACATCCAGGTCGATATTGTCGAGGACGGTCTTGTCGCCGAATTTGCGACCGATATCGCGGAACGAAAAGGCGATATCCTGCGGATCGCGCCCGCGGGCCTGGGGCGCCGCGTAGGGAAACCACTCTCTCGGCGTAGTTTCGCGCAGCGCACGCGCTTCGGCCGTTTCCTTCGGCGTCTTGCCAAGGGGTTCGGATTTCGGATTAAGGGCAATGACAGACATTCAGGTCACTCCGAGGGTTGCGCTTCTTGTCTTCAGGCGGTCTGGAAGGCCGGGTGCCATTGCAGCGTCAGCCGCTCGAGCAGCCGGGCAAGACTGTCGGCGAGCTTGCCGAGGAGCGCGTAAATCAGGATCGACAGGACGACGACATCGATCAGCAGGAACTCGCGGGCCTGCATCGCCATGTAGCCGAGGCCGGAGGAGGCGGCGATGGTTTCGGCGACGATCAGCGTCAGCCACATGATGCCGAGCGCATAACGCAGGCCGACGAAGATGGCGGGCAGGGCGCCGGGCAGGATGACGCGGAAGAACAGTGTCGGGCGCGACATGCCATAGACGCGGCCCATCTCGACCAGCTGCGGATCGACGCTCTGGATGCCGAGCAGCGTGTTGACGTAGATCGGGAAGAACACGCCGAGCGCCACGAGAAACAGTTTTGCCTGCTCGTCGATGCCGAACCAGAGGATGACCAGCGGGATCAGCGCCAGATGCGGGATGTTGCGGACCATCTGCAGCGTGGTGTCGGTGAGGTTGCGCGACAGGCCGGAGAGGCCATTGGCGAGGCCGAAGACGAGGCCGATCGAGCCGCCGATGACGAATCCGGAAAGGGCGCGGGCGGTGCTGACGCCGATGTTGCGGATGAGTTCGCCCGACAGAAGCAGGCGCCAGAAGGCTTCGGCAACCGCCGAGGGGGCGGCCATGACGTTGGGCGAGATCAGGCCGGTGCGGGCCGCAATCTCCCAGAGAAGCAGGATAATGGCGGGCAAGGCCCAGCCCGAAGCGTTTTTCAGGATCGATCGACCGGTGGTTTTCATCGTCTGTCCTTTGTGTCCGTTGCCCGCGTGCCGGCCCGGCTCGACCGGCACGCCTGTATTTCCCGGGAGGAAATTTAGTTGGTCGGCGCCGTCCAGACGGCATCGCTGATGGTGATCGCCTTGGGGATCAGACCGAGCCTGAAGAAGCGGTCGGCGGTCTGCTGCTGGCTGGCGACGATCTCGGGCGTGACCGGTCCGATGCCGAAGGAGGCGCGGCCGGCGGCGAGCGTCTGCGCTTCCAGGGGTACGCCGGTCACCTCATGCAGCGCCTCGGCGACCTTGTCGCGGTTGGCGTCCGCCCAGACGGCGGCTTCCTTCAGCGCTGCGATCGTCGTCGAAACCGTCTCCGGGTGATTGGCGGCGAAATCGCGGTTGGCGAGGAAATAGGTATTGACCTTCAGCGTCTCGGCCGACGTCGTCAGGATACGCGGCTTGTAGCGCGTTTCGGCAATGGCGAAGAAGGGATCCCACACCGCCCAGGCGTCGACCTTGTCGCTGGCGAAGGCGGCGGCGGCATCGGCGGGGCTCAGATACACCGGCGTGACGTCCCTGAAGCCGACACCGGCCTGTTCAAGCGCTGCGACGACGAGATTGTGGGAGCTTGTGCCCTTGGCGACGCCGATCTTCCTGCCCTTGAGGTCGGCCACCGACCGGATCGGCGAGTCCGGCTTGACGAAGATCCCCTCGCCGGTGCCTTGCGACGGAAGGGCTGCGACATAGACGATGGCCGAGCCCGCCGCCTGGCCGAAGATCGGCGGCGCATCGCCGGTCCAGCCGACATCGATCGAACCGACATTCAGCGCTTCGACGAGCGGCGGGCCGGCGGTGAACTCGACCCAGGACACGCTGATGCCCTTCGGCTCCAGCGCCTCCTCGATGATCTTCTGCTGCCGGGCAATGACCGGCAGGCCGGTCTTCTGGTAGCCGATCCTGAATTCGGTGAGTTCGGCGGCGACGGCGCTGGAGGCTGCAAACAGGCCGGCAGCCAGCAGGCCGGCGCCGAAAATTCGTCTGGTGAGTGTGAGCATCGATCCCTCTTGTGGTTGGCGGAGGACGTGAGGTCTTCTCCGCAGAACATGGGATCATGCTAAATAAATCCACTTAGATCATAGAGTTTATTTATTTTGTAGATCAGGGGTGGCGGGAAATGGTTTTCCGCGATAGATGGTCAGGAGACCGGATTTTTGCTGGCCGGCAGGAGACGGGCGGTGCGACGTTCTCGTCGTTCTCAGGCTTCCGGCGGTACCGGTTTCGGATGACCGCTTTCATCGAGCGCCACCATCACGAACAGTGCGTCGGTGACCTTGTCCATGCGATCCGAAAGGTAGCGCTGCGCCCAGGCCTCGACCTTCAGCGTCATCGAGGTGCGGCCGACCTTGACGACATCGGTATAGATGCAGAGCGTGTCGCCGATCTTGACCGGCATCTCGAAGGCCATTTCCTTGACCGCGGCGGTGACGACGCGCCCGCGGGCCCGTTCGGCGGCGCGGATGCCGCAGGACAGGTCCATCTGCGCCATCACCCAGCCGCCGAAGATATCGCCGGCGGCATTGGCGTCCGCCGGCATCGCCAGCGTGCGCAAGGTCAGGTCGCCATTCGGTTTCGTCATGGTTCATCGTCTCCGTTTGGTCCGATGTAACCCAAGGAGGAGGCCTCGGAAAAGACCTGCGGGAAAATTCCGCTGGATCACCATCAGGGAAGTTTCGGGCCGAGGGTTAACAAAAGGTAGGTCGAATACCGTCAATTTTAGCCATCTATTGTTAGGGAGTTTGAAAATACGAGCGGTTATTGTGCAGTTCGACACTGCGGAGGGGTTTGCGTCCATGAAACATTTTCGAATTTCCGTGCGCCTTTATGCGCTGGTGGCGCTGGCGCTGCTGATAATGGCGGCCGTCATGGTGCTCGGCCTCGTCGAGGAGCAGGCAAAGCTGGTGACACAGCGCAAGGCGATGCTTGAAGCCATGAACGAGAACGCGATCGCCGTGTTCGACACCTATTACAAGCAGGAGCAGGCCGGCACGCTCAGCCAGGCGGATGCGCAGGCCCGCGCCGTCGAGGCGGTCGGCGCGATGCGCTATCAGGGCAACGGCTATTTCTGGATCAACGACATGCAGCCGAAGATGGTGATGCATCCGATCAAGCCTGCACTGAACGGTACGGACCTCACCGAAAACAAGGATCCGAACGGCAAGCATCTGTTCATCGAGTTCGTCAACACCGTCAAAGCCGACGGTAAGGGCTTCGTCGACTACTACTGGCCGAAGCCGGGCGCCGAGGAGCCGGTGCTGAAATATTCGCATGTCGCCGGTTTCAAGCCCTGGGGCTGGGTCGTCGGCACCGGCGTCTATGCCGACGACCTGGCTGCGATGTTCCGCGAAGGCCTGATGCATGTTGCCGTCATGTGTGGCGCGGCAGCCCTCATCATCCTGTTTGCCGCCTTCACGATCGTTCGCAGCGTCGTTCGCCCGGTCGAACGCCTGAAGGCCTCGATGCGGGCGATCGCCGACGAGGATGTCTCGGCCGAGGTGCCGGAAACCGACCGCAAGGACGAGGTCGGCCAGATGGCGCGGGTGCTGGTCGTTCTGCGCGACTCGGTCAAGGAGCGCATCGAGCTTCGAGAGCGTGAGGCCGAGCAGCAGAAACAGCTCGACGAAGAGCGCCGCAGCAACGAACACCGCCTGCAGTCCGGGGCGCAGGCGCAGGCCGATGCGATGGCAACGGTCGGCGCGGCGCTGGAAAAGCTGGCGAGCGGCGACCTGACGGCGGACATCGGCCGCATCGCGCCGGAATATTCCAAGCTGCGGCACGACTTCAACACGGCGGTGGCGGCGCTGCGCGGCGTCATCCAGTCGATCGCGCAATCGACCGAAGTGGTGCACGGCAGCGCCGGCGATATTTCGCAGGCCGCCAACAACCTGTCGCGCCGCACCGAGCAGCAGGCCGCAGCACTGGAGCAGACGGCCGCAGCGCTCGACGAGATCACCTCGACCGTCAAGAGCGCGTCGGACCGCGCCGCCGAAGCGCGCGAGATGGTCAACGAGACGAAGGGCAGTGCCGCCAGATCCGGCGAGATCGTCCGCAATGCGGTTGCCGCGATGAGCCGGATCGAGGGCGCGTCCAGCCGCATCAGCCAGATCATCGGCGTCATCGACGAGATCGCCTTCCAGACCAACCTGCTTGCTCTCAACGCCGGCGTCGAGGCGGCGCGGGCAGGCGAGGCAGGCCGCGGTTTTGCGGTCGTCGCCCAGGAAGTGCGCGAACTGGCGCAGCGTTCGGCCGGTGCCGCGAAGGAAATCAAGGAGCTGATCCGCAATTCGGCGAGCGAAGTCGAAACCGGCGTGACGCTGGTGCGCTCGACCGGCGATGCGCTGATGGAGATCGAGGCGCTGGTCAACCGCGTGAACGACCATGTGGCCTCGATCGCCACCGCCGCGCGCGAGCAGGCGACCGGTCTGGCCGAGGTCAACACGGCCGTCAACAGCATGGACCAGATGACCCAGCAGAACGCGGCGATGGTCGAGGAGACGACGGCGGCGAGCCAGACGCTGGCGCAGGAAAGCCGCGAGCTGAAGAGCCTGCTTGAGACCTTCCGCCTTTCCGCCACCACCAGCCAGACTGCCTACGGGCGGGCGGCCTGATCGCTTCAAAAAGACGGAAATGCCGATTGCCCGTGTCCGCAGGGACGCGGGCTTTTTCCGTTCCGGCGATAGCGCGAGGCGGCGGGTAGCGAGCGGCCAGCGCAGTCTTCGCCGCGATCGCCCGCGGCGATCGTCCGGCATCAGTTCCCCACGATGCGGATCGGCACGCCGTCGAGGATCCGGTCGAGGCCGGGAGTAGCACTTTCGCCGAAGCGCCTGCCGGCGGTGTTCAACCCGGCCCCGATGAGTCGGACGACTTCCGGAGAGCCAGCGAACTTCGAATGGCTACCCGAACTTGAATTGTCGATCTCGGAAAGGTCGATGACCGTGGGCCCGAGGCGTTCCAGCTCCTGCGCATCCGCCGCGCCGACACGCGGGACGCCCCCCGCGATACGACGCGAGAGACGAAGCGCGCTGTCGTCCCTGGAGATGAGGATATACATTTTCTCGCGCACGGCCTGCGGCAGCAGCCCGATCTGGGTGCGGAACAGGTCGATGTCGATGTCGGGAGCGGCCAGGATGAAGTGGTTGATGGTTTTGCGGCGACCGAGGTAGCCGGCCTGCTCGGCGTCGACGAGGCCCTCCATCATCAGAAACGCGCCCATGGAATGAGCGAAGAGGTCGGCACTCTCGGCCCGGGTCCGGACCAGGATGTCGGCCATCTCCTTGATCTTGACGCGCGCAACAAGCGCGCTGTTGAGGTCGTAGACGTAGCGGGGGGCCCTGGCCGCGGAGGCCCAGGTGAAAAGGACGGGCACGCCCTTAAAACCCGTGTCCTCGACGAACTGCGCCAGGCGAAGCAGGGCGTCACTCGTCGTGTTGTTGTAGCCGTGGATAAAGAGCAGCAGCTTGCGCTGGCCCGCCGGACGGGTGGCCAGTTCGCGGTTTATCTCCGAGATAAAGGCGTCGTCGCTCTTGTATATTACCGGATCGACGATCGTGAACTCGGTGCGCGGATCGGGAGGCAGGCGCTTTGCGCGTTCGAGCCGCCCCGGGGTGTGGATCGGCGGAACCGTGACTTCCACCGAGGCCAGGCCGAGCTCAGGCGCGCGGTTTGCCGAGTAGAATGCACCCACGACTTCGGTGGCTTCGCGCGTGGTGGTGATGAAGATGCGTTTGCGGCTGACGTCACGCACCGACGCGGCCGGGACTGCCGGATTGTCGATGCCTATGAGCTCCGGCGGGCGGCTGCAACCAGCAACCGCCAAGACCAGGAGTGCCGCTACAAAAGGCAGCGAGAGCGAGCGATTGCTGATGAATACCTCCAACGGCCGCTCTTGATCCGGCAGCCCGGTAACCTCGTCCCGGCACGAATGCTAGCAAGGATGTATTTTCGAGGCAAGCGTCGACACGATACGGGCATTTGCGGGCCCGGCCTTGACCATGGCGGGTTTGCAGCCAGAATGGCGCGGTGATTCAAGACGTTAAACGTCTGTTTGCAGCGCCACGAGGGCGCTGAAATCGGGAGGTCTGCCGGTGACGCCATTTCAAGGTGTGACGATCCGTATCGGGGCGCTGATGGCGCTGTCGCTCGGCGGGCTTTCGGCCTGCACCGTCGTCGACGAGCCGCGGCCGGAGCCCTCCTACCCGCAGATGTGCACGATGGAATACGACCCGGTCTGCGCCGATCGCGGCGACAACCGCAGGACCTTTGCCAATGCCTGCCAGGCACGGTCCAGCGGTTACCGCATCATCGGCCGCGGCGAATGCCGGCCGCAGCGGCCCGATTTCGGCGACGACCGGCCGCGGGTCTGCACGCGTGAATACTCTCCCGTCTGCGCCCGGCAGGGACGCCGCCAGCAGACGTTTTCCAATGGCTGCATGGCCGAGGCGGAAGGCTTCCGCGTGATCGGCCGCGGCGAATGCCGTCGCCCGGATCCGATCGACGATAGCGGCCTGCGTCCGGGCCGCGACCCCGATCGCCGGCCGCAGTCCTGCACCCGCGAATTCGCGCCGGTCTGCGCCCGCCAGGGACGCCAGCGGCAGACCTTTGCGAATGCCTGCACGGCAGAGGCCGAGGGGTTCCGGGTGATCGACAACGGCCCGTGCCAGTAAGGCGGGCACGCTGGTCTGACGATCGAACCGCCCCGTTGGGGGCGGTTTGCCATTGAAGACGGAAAACAGGAAGCTGGGGCATGTCTTTGCGCATTGTTTCATTAAACGCCTGGGGTGGCCGGGTTTATGCACCGCTGATGCGTTATCTCGTCGATGTGGACGCGGATGTGATCTGCCTACAGGAAGTGGTGCGCACGCCGGCTGCAACATCGGACTGGCTGGTCTATCGGGATCAGGACGTGGAACTGCCGCAGCGCGCCAATCTGTTCGACGAGATCCGCGCCGCGCTTCCTTCTCATGATGCGTTCTTCTGCCCGACGGCGCGCGGCACGCTGTTTGACGGTAACGAGGAAATTCCCTCCGAATTCGGGCTGGCGACCTTCGTGCGCCGAACGCTTGCCGTCATCGGCCAGGCCAGCGATTTCGTCCACGGCGAATTTTCACCGGATGGCTGGGGGCCGCATCCACGGGCCCGCAATGCCCATTGCGTCCGGCTGTTCAGCTATAAGGACGGCTTTCCGGTCACCATCGTCCAGATGCACGGCCTTCGCGATCTCAGCGGCAAGGGCGATACGCCGGCGCGCGAAAAGCAGACGGAGGCGCTGATCGAAATCATCCTCAATCTCTGGCGCCGCGATGAGCGGCTGGTGGTCTGCGGCGATTTCAATGTCCTGCCGGAAAGCGCGATGTTCGCCGCGCTCGCCGATCTCGGCCTCTCCGATCTCGTCATCTCGCGGGGGCACACGGATACGCGCACGTCCCATTACGAAAAACCGGGACGCTTTGCCGACTACATGCTGGTGACGCCGGATGTGGAGGTCGTCGGCTTCGACGTGGTAGCGCAGCCCGAAGTCTCCGACCATCGGGCGCTGCTTCTGGAGATGCGCTGATCTGTTTGGCATTTCTCGCAGGTTCTGATCGGAAATTCGTGGGACAGTTTTCCGAAACCTGCTTAGGATCGGCGCGCGCGCAGCCAGGGAGATGCCAGATGCCAATTGACGTGACCACGATCGGGTTCACCCAGAGCAGTGCCGCGGATTTCTTTGGCCGCCTGAGGCAGGCCGGCGTGAAGAGGGTCGTGGACATCAGGCTGCACAACACGTCGCAGCTCGCCGGCTTCGCCAAGGCCGGCGATCTGCCGTATTTTCTTAAAGAACTGTGTGGCGCGGATTACGTCCACCAGCCGCTGCTCGCACCCACCGAAGACATTCTCACCGCCTTCAAGAAGGAGAAGGGCGACTGGAACACGATGCGCCACCGGTTCATGGAACTGATGGCGGAGCGCCGCATCGAGAGCCGGCTTACGCCTGCCGCGTTCGCAGGGAGTTGCCTGCTCTGCTCGGAAGCCTTGCCGCACCAGTGCCACCGCCAGCTCGTCTGCGACTATCTCAACGGTAAATGGGGCGGGGCGCTCTCCGTCAGGCATTTGTGACGGAACTGCATGGCTTTTGTGCGCTTCGAGGCGGGCAGGGACCATATCCGCTAAGGGAACCGAAAGGCTTCGTTTACCCTGTTTGCATAAAATCTGCTGTCATCGCGACCTTTGCGAACCGGTGCCCGCCTTTCGACACAGGCTGACCTCAGGTTTCATGCGGGGCCGGGCGGATAGCGGATGGTGTGTTCCCGCACATCGTCAACAGGTGTAACTGCGTTGCGGCGTTCTTTCCGCTTCGACGCGCGGAGCAGTGGGCGGCGATGAGTATGGTTTCCCTTTTCCGGCGGCCCGCGCAGGTTTTCGTGCTGTCGCTTTCGCTGACGGCCTGTTCGACGGATGATTTGAGCCCGCCGGCCCGGATCGATTCGTCGGCCCGGGTCAACGCCATCCAACCGGTCCGTGATCAGGCACGGGGGAGGCGGGAGACGGCCTATCCCTCGGCGGCAACGCCGGTCAGCACGTTCTCCGAAAATTCCGACGGTGCCGTTCCCGTCGATCCGCGGATGCAGACCAGCGGGCGGCTGCCGATGATCGACAGCGAGCCGATGAACGAGGCGCAACAGCCGTCCGCGATGGCCAGCGTGCAGCCGATGACGGTCCCACCGGAAGGCGTCAACATGGACGCGATGCTGGGTGTCGAGCCGGCCTCGGCGCCGGTCGTCGGTCTTGCCGAGGAGCAGAACCGCGATCTGGCCGTGGGCAATGAAATCGCCGAGGGCAACACCAGCCAGCCGGTGGTCGGCGGCATCGGCGGCGATAACGTGCGGCAGCTCGGCGGACCGCAGAACGTTGTGGCTTCGGCAGAGGCCGATCCCGGCTATGACCCGGACCTGCCGCCCTTGAGCCCGGAGAAGATCGCCGCCGAGGAGGCGCGCAAGGCGCAGTTTCTCGAGCAGCAGCAGCGGGTGATGCTGCGCAGGCAAGAGGCGCAGGAAGAGCAGCAGGTGGCGTTCCTGCCACGGGCCGAAAACCCTTTGAGCGAACCGGATTTCACCGGTCGCATGCCAGCCTCCGAAGTCGCCTGCCGACAGCGGCTGAAGAAACTGCGGGTCGAGTTCAGGGACATTGCGCGCATCCATGACAGCAAGGCCTGCGGCATCGACTATCCGATCGAGCTCACCGGCCTTTCCGGCGGCATCGACGTCAAGCCCGCCGTCAAGCTGAATTGCGAGGTGACGGAAGCCTTTGCCCTATGGGTGAAGAACGAGCTCGCGCCGTCGGCCCGCTACCGCTACTTCTCCGGCGTCAAGACGATCAAGCCGCTCGGCGGCTATTCCTGCCGGACGATGAATTCGCGGCGCGGCAACCCGATGTCGGAACATGCCCGCGGCAATGCCATCGACGTCGGCAAGTTCGTGCTGAAGTCCGGCAAGGAGATCGATGTGCGCAAGCCGGGCTTCTTCGCCTTCCGCGAAAAGGGGCTGTTGAAGGCGGTGCGCAGCGACAGCTGCAAATATTTCAACACCGTGCTCGGCCCCGGCAGCGACCCGCAGCACAAGGATCACTTCCATTTCGACCTGCGGAACCGCAAGTCTGGTTACCGCCATTGCGATTGAGCCAAAGACGTCGGCGCAGCCGGCTTTCTCCTGAACTCCACGATGAGGGATTGCGGGGACTACTCGTCCGAGCGGGCCATGACGTTCTGCCGCAGTTCTTTTCTTGTAAGTTAACAATACATAATATATTTAATTGTTAATTGACTGAAGCTCAGGAGTTCGTCCCATGTCTTTGCAGGCCATCGCCCCGATTGCTGCGCAAAAACCGGATGTGCGGGGGTTTTACCATGCGCGGACCGGAAGCGTGCAATATGTGGTGTCCGATCCGCAGACAGGCGCTTGCGCGATCATCGATCCGGTCCTGGATTATGACGAGAAATCGGGGGCGACGGCCACCGTCGAGGCCGATGCCATTCTCGCCTATGTGGCGGAGCGGAAACTCAAGGTCACCTGGATCCTCGATACGCATCCCCATGCGGATCATTTTTCTGCCGCAGCCTATCTGAAAGAGAAAACCGGCGCGCCAACCGCGATCGGCGAACGCATCGTGGACGTGCAGCGGCTCTGGAGCGGGCTCTACAATCTGCCGGGCCTTGCCACGGACGGTTCGCAATGGGATCGGCTGTTTGCCGACGGCGATACGTTCAATGTCGGTCAGATCGAGGGAAGGGTGATGTTCTCGCCGGGGCATACGCTGGCCTCGGTCACCTATGTGATCGGCGATGCGGCCTTTGTGCACGATACGCTGTTCATGCCCGACAGCGGCACCGCCCGCGCCGATTTTCCCGGCGGGGACGCCCGGCGGCTGTGGGAAACGATCCAGGCGATCCTGTCGCTGCCGGAGGACACGCGCATCTTTACCGGACACGATTACCAGCCGGATGGCCGCCCGCCGCTGTGGGAAAGTACGGTCGGCGCCGAGAAGCGGGACAATTCGCATGTCGCCGGGCGCAGTGCCGAGGATTTCATCCGCCTGCGCAAGGCGCGCGATGCAACCTTGCCGATGCCGAAGCTCATCCTGCATGCGCTGCAGGTCAACATCCGCGGCGGCAGGCTGCCCGAGCCGGAGGACAATGGACGGCGTTATCTGAAAATTCCGCTTGATGCACTGAGCGGCGGCGCCTGGGAGTAAGCACATGAACACAGCACCGCCCACCCAGCCGCACCTGCGTGCCGACATGGCAGCCCGCGCCACGGACGCCGCCGAGTTTTTGCGCATCCTTGCCAATCCGAACCGGCTGATGATCGTCTGCACGCTGGTCGAAGGGGAGCGCTCGGTGAGTGAGCTCGAGGGACTGCTCGGCATTCATCAGCCGACGCTGTCGCAGCAACTGGGTGTTCTTCGCGATGGCGGTTTCGTCGAAACGAGGCGGGATGCCAAGCAGATCTTTTACCGCCTGACCGAAGATCGGGCCGCGCGCCTCGTCACCGCCCTCTACGACATCTTCTGCGCCGATGGAGGCCGCCTATGAGCGTATATCTGATCTCGCTTGCCGGCGGCATGCTGATCGGCCTTTCGGCGGCGATCCTGATGCTGGCGAACGGCCGCGTCGCCGGAATAAGCGGCATTGCCGGACGGCTTCTGCAGGGCCGGCAACCGGGCGTGGGCGCGGCGTTCGTGGCCGGCCTTATGCTTGGTCCCATAGCCTATCGGCTGATCGCCGGGGCATGGCCGGCCGTGACGATCCAGGCCTCGACGCCGCTGCTCATCATTGCCGGCCTGCTCGTCGGCTTCGGCTCGCGGATGGGTTCCGGCTGCACCAGCGGCCATGGCGTCGTCGGGCTGGCGCGGCTGTCGCCGCGGTCGCTCGCTGCCGTCGCGACATTCATCACAGCGGCGGTGTTGACCGTATTCCTGATGGGAGCGATTTCATGACAAAGCCTGCCGGACCACGGATGATCGCCGCCCTGGTTTCCGGGCTCGTTTTCGGCCTCGGCCTGTCTTTGTCCGGAATGCTCGATCCCGGCCGTGTGCGGGGTTTTCTCGACATCACCGGTGCCTGGGATCCGAGCCTTGCCTTCGTTCTCGGCGGCGCGGTGGCGGTCGCGGCTCTGGGCACGCTTCTCGCCAGACGCATGGCCGCGCCGTTGCTTGACGACCGGTTCCACCTGCCGGAGGGCCGGCTGATCGACCGTCGCCTGGTCGTCGGCTCGGCCATCTTCGGCATCGGCTGGGGCATTGGCGGGCTTTGCCCAGGACCGGCGCTGGCATCACTGTCGCTCGGGCTGCCGGCAACGGTCTGGTTTGTCGTTGCCATGCTGGCGGGCATGATCGTTCACGACCGTTTCGTGGTGCCAAGGACATGAGCGCCACCCTTGTCGCTACGTTCGGTTCGGGTGGCATGGTCGGCCCGGTCTCGTCAGTGGAGCAAGATCGATCCTCGCCGTGCCGCTGCCGCTCTACGCCGATGCATCTGCCTATTTTTTGCGATGCCGGGGTGAACATTGCCGCAGAAAGGTCCATATAGAGCGTCTCTTTCCGCACGTATCCCTCCGGAACACACTTCATGGCCCCCATCGTTTCCGTTTCCAATCTGGTGAAAACCTATGCGTCCGGCTTTCAGGCGCTCAAAGATGTCAGCCTCGAGATCGAGGAGGGCGAAATCCTTGCGCTGCTTGGCCCGAACGGCGCCGGCAAGACGACGCTGATCTCGATCATCTGCGGCATCGTCAATCCGACGAGCGGCGAGGTCAAGGTCGGCGGCTACGACGTCGTCAGGGATTTTCGCGAGACGCGCTCGATCATCGGCCTGGTGCCGCAGGAACTGACGACCGACCAGTTCGAGACCGTCTGGAACACGGTGTCCTTCTCGCGTGGCCTGCATGGCAAGAAGCCGGACCCGGCACATATCGAGAGGGTGCTGAAGGACCTGTCGCTCTACGACAAGAAGGACAACATGCTGCGCGAGCTTTCCGGCGGCATGAAGCGACGGGTGCTGATCGCCAAGGCGCTTTCCCACGAGCCGCGCATCCTGTTTCTCGACGAGCCGACGGCGGGTGTCGACGTCAACCTGCGCAAGGACATGTGGCAGGTGGTCGAGAAGCTGCGCGCCACCGGCGTGACGATCATCCTGACCACACACTATATCGAAGAGGCGGAAGAGATCGCCGATCGCGTCGGCGTCATCAATGGCGGCAAGATTCTGTTGATCGAGCAGAAGACGGAACTGATGAAGAAGCTCGGGCGCAAGGAACTGCGCGTCGACCTGCAGGAGCCGATCTCGACCATCCCCGAGACGCTCTCCGGCTACGAACTGACGATCGAGGATGAGGGGCACTCGCTGATCTACGATTACAACACGGCAAGCGAGCGCACCGGCATCACGACGCTTTTGACGGCCCTGGCCGAGGCCGGGATCAGGCTGAAGGACATCTCGACACGGCAAAGCTCGCTCGAGGATATTTTCGTGGAACTGGTGGGAGCACGCGCATGAACCTCGAAGCGGTCAAGTCGATCTATTTTTTCGAGATGGCGCGGACAAGGCGCACGCTGCTGCAGAGCGTCGTCTCGCCGGTCATCTCCACCTCGCTCTATTTCATCGTCTTCGGCGCGGCGATCGGCACACGCATCCAGCAGATCGACGGCGTCTCCTACGGCGCCTTCATCACGCCCGGGCTGATCATGCTGACGTTGCTCACCCAGTGCATCGGCAACGGTTCCTTCGGCATCTATTTTCCGAAATTCACCGGCACGATCTACGAGATCCTGTCGTCACCGGTTTCGATGACCGAGATCGTGCTCGGCTATGTCGGGGCGGCGGCGACCAAGGGGGTGATGATCGGCACGATCATTCTGGGAACGGCGGCGCTGTTCGTCGACCTGCATATCGCCCATCCCCTGGTGATGATCCTGTTCTTCGTGCTGACGGCCATCACCTTCAGCCTGTTCGGCTTCATCATCGGCATCTGGGCCAAGGATTTCGAGCAGTTGAACCTCATTCCGATGCTGGTGATCCCGCCACTCGTCTTCCTCGGCGGCAGCTTCTATTCGATCGACATGCTGCCGCCCTTCTGGCAGGCGGTCAGCCATTTCAACCCGGTGCTCTACCTGATCAGCGGCTTCCGCTGGAGCTTCTTCGAGATCGCCGACGTCAATCCGGCGGTGAGCTTCTCGATCATCGTCGTGTTCCTGGCGGTGCTGATGGGATTGCTGACGTGGATCTTCAGGACGGGGTATCGGTTGAGGAATTGAGGGGGAGTGAGCAGTGATTAGTGAGCAGTGGTTCGGTGATTAGGTGGAGGAATAAACCACTCACTACTCACTACTCACTACTCACTATCCCTAATCCCTCAACCTCAACTCATCCGTCTGCATCTGCAGGAAATCGAGCGTCGAGAGGAAGCTCATGCCGAGCAGGCTCTGGTCGAGCTTGCCTGCCTCGGCGACGGTCGCGCGGATGTTGTTGCGGACGATCGGGCCGATGGCGACCTCGGCAAGGGTGACGGGGGCGGCACGGGCCGTGCCGTTGGCGGTGAGAACGGTCTGGGAATAGGTGAGGCCGGCTGGGCTGAGACCCAGCCTTTCGGCATCCTCGTAGGATATCGCGACGGTGCTCGCGCCGGTATCGACCAGCATCTGGACACTGGTACCGTTGATCGTTACCGGCGTTTCGAAATGGCCGTTCAGGACCTTGTGCAGCACGACTTCCTGGCGGCCCTCATTGTCGGTGAAGACCGTGGCCCGGCCGGGGATGAGGCCACCCGCCAGCCGGTTGCCGAAGGATTGCAGGTCCTGGCGGTAGAGATAGACCGACACGAGAACCAGGATGATCAGCACCCAGATGGCGAACTGGCGAAGGCTCTGGCCGATATGGTGCCGGCTTCGGAGGATGCCGGTGCTGATCAGGGCGGCGATGGCGCCAAGGGAGACGAGGCGGCCGAAGTCGTCGTTCATGATGCCGAAGGTGCGGCCGCTGTCGTGGTTCAGGATGAGAAAGACGAGCCCGACCGCCAGTATGCCGAGAAGGATGGCCAGCCGGTTCATTGCTGGTCGACCCGTTCGCGCGCCATGCGGGCCCGGCGTGTTTCGCGGCGCGGCTTGCGTTCCACCGTTTCGAGACGGGCGGGCAGGAGCTTCATGATGTTGCGGCGCTGTTCGGACGTATAGAGCGTCCAGGCACCGATTTCGTCGCGCGTGCGGCCGCAGCCGAAGCAGTAGCCGGTTTTCATGTCGATCGAACAGACGAGGATGCAGGGCGATTCCATTGAGGCGTAACGTCCATCAAGAGCGGTTCGAAATATATCGGCGTTTCAAATCGCCAGCGCAAGGGCGGCGAGAACCGCGATTTCGCTCAGTTGTTGTGTTGCGCCGATTGTGTCGCCCGTGTGGCCGCCGATCTTGCCGGCGACGATCTGGCTGAAGGCAGGCACGGTTGCGGCAAAGGCGGCGATGGAAAGCACCGCGGCAAGCAGCGAGACGCCCGAGACAAGCAGAAGAAGCGCCGCCAAAACGACGCCGAGAAAGAGAGCGAAGGTTACCGCAGCCGCATCCGGTTCGCCCGCTGACGCGGCGACGCCATCCTTGCGGGCCGGCGGCAGTTTCGACCAGTGCCAGACCATCGCCGTGCGGCTGAGTGCGGCGGCGGCAAGGACGAGCAGGCCGGCGCCGCTCGGCGACACCAGCGGGATTACCGCGGCAAGCGCCGAAACGCGTAGGCCGAAGGACAGAATGAGCGCGACCGCCCCGTAGGAGCCGATTCGGCTGTCCTTCATGATGCCCAGCGCGGTTTCCTTGGACCGGCCGCCTCCCAGGCCGTCGGCGGTGTCGCTGAGGGCGTCCTCGTGCAGGGCGCCGGTGATCAGCGCCTGGATCGCCACTGCGACGAAGGCGGTAAACAGGGGAGCCGCCTGGATGGCGCTGAAGATGGAGACGATCGCTGCGGCCGGCAGCACGATCAGCAGCCCCGCGACCGGGAAGGCGCGCACAGCCCGGCTCAAGCGTCCGTCGAAATTGACGAAATGGCGCTGCGGCATGTGGATGCGGCTGAGAAAGGCGACCGAGCGCGCCACGTCGTCGATGAAATCGCGGATATCGAACATTGGCTCCCCCTGGCGCTTTCCCGCGTTCGAGCAGATGCGGAAAAACGCACTGCTTGCTTACTCCGGAGCATCTTACCCGCTTGCAAGCGCTTGAAGAGGCTGCTCCAGCGATCTGCCCCTCGCGAATCGGTGTTTTCCGGCTGATCATGCGACGGCGACACGAACAGGCGCAAATGCCGTTGCCGGATTTCTCATCGCGCTCTATGAGGAAGCACCTTTGCGGGCGAAGCATCCGCTGACGACGAGACGACAAGAGGATACCGATCCATGAGTGCCAGCGGCCTGCCGTTCGACGATTTCCGTGAGTTGCTGCGCAATCTGCCAGGCCCCGACAGTGCGGCGCTGGTGGCGGCGCGCGAGCGTGATGCGCAACTGACCAAGCCGCCGGGTGCGCTCGGCCGGCTGGAGGAGATCGCCTTCTGGCTCGCCGCCTGGACGGGCAGGGCGCCCGCTGTCAACCGGCCGCTGGTGGCGATCTTTGCCGGCAATCACGGCGTGACCAAACAGGGCGTGACGCCTTTCCCGCCCTCGGTAACGGCGCAGATGGTCGAGAATTTCGCCGCCGGCGGCGCTGCCATCAACCAGATCTGCGTCAGCCATGATCTTGGACTGAAGGTGTTTGACCTGGCGCTGGATTATCCGACCGCCGATATCACCGAAGAGGCCGCGTTGTCGGAGCGCGACTGCGCGGCCACCATGGCCTTCGGCATGGAGGCAGTTGCCGGCGGCACCGATCTCCTGTGCATCGGCGAAATGGGCATCGGCAACACAACGATCGCGGCTGCGATCAATCTGGCGCTTTATGGCGGCACGGCCGAGGACTGGGTTGGTCCCGGCACCGGATCGCAGGGCGAGGTGCTGGCCCGCAAGATCGCCGCCGTCGAAAAGGCGGTAGCGCTGCATGCCGACCATCTGGCCGATCCGCTGGAAGTGCTGCGACGCCTCGGCGGTCGCGAGATCGCCGCCATGGCCGGCGCTATCCTCGCCGCACGCATGCAGAAGATCCCCGTCATCATCGACGGTTATGTGGCAACGACGGCCGCTGCCATTCTGCGGGCCGTCAATCCGGCAGCGCTCGACCACTGCCTGATCGGTCACGTTTCGGCCGAACCGGGGCATATGAAGGCGATCGAGATGCTCGGCAAGACGCCGCTTCTGGCGCTCGGCATGCGGCTCGGCGAAGGCACCGGTGCCGCCCTTGCGGCCGGGATCGTCAAGGCCGCCGCTGCCTGCCATTCGGGCATGGCGACGTTTGCCCAGGCCGGCGTCAGCAACAAGAGCTGACGGGCGCGGGATATCGCCACCGGTTGCAATGCAGGATACGGGGCGATGCCGGGATTTGGTCTCCGGTCCGGCAGGAAAGCCCGCCAATACCGTTAATTGCCGTGTCTGCCGCCATCGTCCGGCCATGATGGGGCTTGATACGGCATGCCTTCTAACTTATGCGGAGGCGGTGATTTTGATGGCAACCTGCAGCCGTTCGACAACATTCAGGCCGGTGTCAGAATTGCATGCTCGATGCATTCGCTCCACGCGGCGCTAGGAGAGCGAACATGTATCTGGACAGGGACTTTCGTGGCATGGGCAAGCCGGTAAAAAAACTGACGGGCATCGCGCATTTCTTCGCCGCCGCCAGCTACTCGCTGGGCGGCGCCAAGCGCCTGTTGGGGGAGGCGGCATTTCGCCACGAACTCATGGCCTTCGGGGCCGCCATGGTCGCCTTCGTCATCAGTGGCGCGACCTTCTTCCAATATGTCGCGATGCTGGTGCTGTTCCTGCTGATGATCGCCTTTGAAGCCCTGAACACGGCGATCGAGGAAATCGTCGATCGCGTCTCTCCCGAAATTTCCGAGATGGGCAAGAATGCCAAGGATCTCGGCTCGCTGGCCTGCCTCTGCGTCATCGTCGCCAATGCCGGCTACGCGGCCTATGTGGTCTTCCTATCGAAACTTTTTGCGATCTAGGCAGACATTCGTTGGGCAAGCCAACGATTCGTCTGCCTGGCTTTTCCGGCTGTGTCGCAGGTTTTGACCGGCAAGCCGCGGGACACCTTTCCGAAAGCCGGCCAGGCCCGCCGCGGTTTATTCCCGCCGCGGCATTCAAATTAAATTGAGCGGCGGCGCGGCCTGCCGGTGCGGATCAAAGTTGACGCGCAAGATCATAATTATATACCGGAGCCGCCGGGCAGGATGGTCCGGCCAAACATTTCGAGAGGCTTCCATGAAAATATCGACCCCGGGTGCCGCAGCCACGCTGGCGCTGGCCGCTGCGCTGCTTGGCGCGGCTGCCGTCAAGGCCGACGACATCGGCATCGTCGTCTACAATGCCCAGCACGAGAGCCTTGGTGTCGAATGGGCCGAGGCCTTCACCAAGGAAACCGGCATTCCGGTGACCCTGCGCAAGGGCAGCGACATGGAGTTCGCCAACCAGATCGTCCAGGAAGGTGCCGCATCGCCGGCCGACGTGTTCCTGACGGAGAATTCACCGGCCATGTCGCTGGTCGATGGGGCAGGCCTATTCGAGCCGGTCGCCGCCGACACGCTGGCTCAGGTGCCGGAGAATTTCCGTCCGTCCAATGGCCACTGGACCGGTATTGCTGCCCGCTCGACCGTGTTTGCCTACGACAAGACCAAGCTCAGCGAAGACAAGCTGCCGAAGTCGCTGCTCGAGCTTGCCGATCCGAGCTGGAAGGGCCGCTGGGCAGCATCGCCCTCCGGCGCCGATTTCCAGGCGATCGTCAGCGCGCTCCTGTCGCTGAAGGGCGAGGAAGCGACCGCGTCGTGGCTTGCGTCGATGAAGGAGAACTTCACGGCCTACAAGGGCAACTCGACGGCGATGAAGGCGGTCAATGCCGGCGAAGTCGAAGGCGCGGTGATCTATCACTATTACTATTTCGGCGATCAGGCAAAGACCGGCGAGAACAGCAAGAATGTGGCGCTGCATTTCTTCAAGAATGAAGACCCGGGCGCATTCGTCAGCATCTCCGGCGGCGGCGTGCTTGCGGCCAGCCAGCACAAGGAAAACGCCCAGAAATTCCTGAAGTGGCTGACGGGCAAGGGCGGCCAGGCGATCCTTCGCGACGGCACCTCCTTTGAATATGCCGTCGGCAACGGCGAAGCGTCGAACGCAGCGCTGCCTGCGCTCTCCGGACTGCAATACCCGAAGGTCGATCCGGCGACGCTGAACAGCGCAAAAGTCACGGACCTGATGACGGCGGCCGGTCTGCTGTGATAGGCAAGGTCTAAACCTGAACGGAACTCTCCGCTTAGGGACCATCATCCAGACTGCTGCAGAATTCCTCAAGCCGCAATTGCCTCGAGGAATCAGGCAGCAGTTTAAACGTGTTACAGCGTTTTCTTCGCGTTATATCCGGCGCGCGGCGCTGTGGCGGAAACATTCGCAGCGGCGCGTAAAGGACTGCTGCGAATGCCTTTTGAGAGCAGAGATCTTGAGCGCCACCGCGTTTCATGCCACGTCCCCTTCCGCCCTGCGGCGGTTGCCCGCCACCGCAAGAGCTTGCTCTCGGGTTCCCTACTTATGGGTCACGATCTTTGCGGGCTTCGTTTCGCTCGTCAGTCTCGTACCGCTCGGCTTCATCGTCTGGGTCACCCTGCAGACCGGTTGGGAGACCGCATCAAAACTGATTTTTCGCGGTCGTGTCGGCGAGCTGCTGATCAATACGGCGCTGCTCGAGCTCTGCACCATCCCGCTGACGATCGTGCTGTCGTTGGCGCTTGCGTGGCTGACGGAGCGGACCGACCTGCCCGGCGCTCGGCTTTGGGCCTGGCTTGCGGTGGCGCCGCTTGCGGTTCCGGCCTTCGTGCACAGCTATGCCTGGATCAGCCTGTTTCCCAGCCTGCACGGCCTGGCCGGGGGCGTGCTCGTATCGGTGCTCGCCTATTTCCCGTTCCTCTATCTGCCGATTGCAGCCCAACTCAGGCGTCTTGATCCGGCGATCGAGGATGCCGCCGCCTCGCTCGGGCTCAACCCGTGGCAGGTCTTCTTCCGTGCCATCCTGCCGCAGCTCAGGCTGGCGATCTGCGGCGGCTCGCTGCTGGTGGGCCTCCATCTTCTCGCCGAATACGGCCTCTACGTGATGATCCGTTTCGACACGTTCTCGACGGCGATCGTCGACCAGTTCCAGTCGGCCTTCAACGGCCCGGCGGCGAACATGCTGGCCGGCGTCCTCGTCGCCTGCTGCCTGCTGCTTCTCGGTATCGAAGTGCTCCTGCGCGGCGGCGAGCGCTATGCCCGCGTCGGTTCCGGCGCTGCGCGTCCGACAGACACGCGGCGGCTTGGCTGGATGGTCGTTCCGGCCCTTGCCCTCAACACCGCGACGGCGGCTCTGGCGATCGGGGTGCCGTTCGTCACCCTGACGCGCTGGCTTTATATCGGCGGCGCCGAGATCTGGCGGATCGATCTCCTTGGCGGCGCGTTCGGCCAGACCGTCTTCCTGGCCATCGCCGGCGGCGTGCTGGCGACGATCGCTGCTGCGCCGATGGCCTGGCTGTCGGTTCGGGCGCCCGGCCGGCTGCAGCGGATCTTCGAGGCCTGCCACTATTATGTCGGCGCGCTTCCCGGCGTGGTGGTGGCCCTTTCGCTGGTGACAATCACCGTGCAGCTGTTCCTGCCGCTCTACCAGACATTCGCGACCCTTTTCCTTGCCTATGTGCTGCTGTTCCTGCCGCGCGCCATGGTCGGCCTGCGCACCAGCATCGCGCAGGCGCCCGTCGAACTCGAACGCGCCGCGATGGCGCTCGGGCGCACGCCGTTCCAGGCGATTCGCGAGACGACGATGCGGCTGGCGGCACCGGGCGTTGCGGCGAGTACCGCGCTGGTGGCGCTCGGCATCGCCAACGAACTGACGGCGACGCTGATGCTGTCACCCACCGGCGTCGAGACCCTGGCCACCAAATTCTGGTCGCTCACCAGCGAGATCGACTATGTCGCGGCGGCACCCTATGCGGTGATGATGGTGCTTCTGTCGCTACCTTTGACCTTCCTCCTTTACATCCAATCCAGACGGGCAGCCGGGCAATGACGTTTCTGACCATCGATGCCATCAGCAAATCCTACGGCCCGACCGTGGCGCTGGACAGGATCGACATGAGGATCGAGGCGGGCGGCCGCACCGCGATCGTCGGACCCTCCGGCTCCGGCAAGACGACGCTCCTGCGCATCATTGCCGGTTTCGAGACGCCCGACAGCGGAGCGCTGGTGCTGGACGGAAAGGCGCTTGCCGGCAATGGCGCGCTCGTGCCAGCGCACAAGCGCGGTATCGGCATCGTTTCGCAGGACGGCGCGCTCTTCCCGCATCTGACGGTGGCCGACAATATCGGCTTCGGGCTGGCGAAGAAGGCTGCGGATCGTAACCAGCGGATCGCCGAGCTGATGGAGATGGTCGAGCTCGACGGCATCATGGCGGCACGGCGTCCTCACCAGCTTTCCGGCGGACAGCAGCAGCGTGTCGCATTGGCGCGGGCACTGGCGCTAAAGCCGCGGCTGATGCTGCTCGACGAGCCCTTCTCGGCACTCGATACGGGCTTGCGCGATACGATGCGGCGGACGGTGGCGCGGGTGCTGCGGGCGGCGGGTGCGACGGCGATCCTGGTGACGCATGACCAGGCAGAAGCGCTGTCCTTTGCCGATCAGGTGGCCGTGCTGCGGCAGGGACGGCTCGTCCAATTCGGGCCGCCGCGGGCGCTTTACGGAAAGCCGCGCGACCGCGAAACAGCGACCTTCCTCGGCGAGGCCATCCTGCTCGACGCCGATATCGTGCCTGGCCGCGCGCAGTGCATTCTGGGTTCACTCGCGGTGGAGCCGGGGACGAAAACGGGGCAGGCGACGATCATGCTGCGCCCCGAACAGATCCGGCTGACGACGGCTGTTGCCGGGCGCGAGCCGGATGGCCCTTGCGGGCGCATCGACGACGTGGAGTTCGGCGGCGGCGACTGCACGGTTCTCGTCCGGATCGACCGCACCGATCGCGCCATGCCGGATTTCCTGTCGATCAAATGTGTCGGCTTCGAGATTCCCGGGCCGGGCGATCTGGTGCGGATCAGCGTCCACGGCCCGGCGCATGTGCTGGCCGATTGACGCGCAAATGTCGCTGCAGACTTTGCAGTCGGCCCCCCCGTTGTCGGTGACGCCGAACCGCTGCACGCGGTTGCAGGCCTCAGGCGAAGCTTTTCTTGCGTCGCTCGACCGCCGGCGCGTCCTCGACGGCGGGGATGCTCTGCAGCACCCGCTTTGAAGGCAGGATGGCAATGGCTTCCGTGCCTTCGCGCAGCTTGGATCGCAGGATGAACTGGCCGTTGTGCTTGGCAAGGATCGCCTGCACGATCGGCAGACCGAGGCCGGTTCCCTGTTCGGCGCTCTTGATGGCGATCGACCCCTGGCCGAAGGCCGAGAGCACCACCGGGATTTCGTCTTCGGGAATGCCGGGGCCATTGTCCTTGATGGAAAGATACTGACCGCCGCCGGCCGTCCAGCCGGCCTTCACCGAAATCTCGCCGCCGGACGGCGTGAACTTGACGGCGTTCGACAGGAGATTGAGCGTCACCTGACGAATCGACTTCTCATCGACCCAGATCGCCGGCATACCGTGTTCGAACTGCTCGGTGATGGTGATGTTCTTCGTGCGGGCGCGCAGCTGCACCATGCCGATGCAATCCTCGGCGATTTCGACCAGGTGGACGGCTTCCTCATTGAGGTCGTATTTACCGGCCTCGATGCGCGACAGATCGAGAATCTCGTTGATCAGGTCGAGCAGGTGCTGGCCGGAGCGATGGATGTCGCCGGTATATTCCTTGTAGATCGGATTGTTGAGCGGCCCGAGCACCTCGGTCGACATGACTTCGGAAAAGCCGAGGATGGCGTTGAGCGGCGTGCGCAGCTCGTGTGACATCGAGGCAAGGAAGCGGGATTTGGCAAGGTTTGCCTCCTCGGCGCGCCGGCGCGCTTCGTCCGACATCGACTTGGCGACTTCGAGTTCGGCGATCAGATCATCCTTTTCGGATTGCATCGACAGAATATGGATGTTTGCACGATGCATGCGGTTCGTCATGAAGACGAGGAAGATCAGCGACGTCGAAACGACCGCGGTCAGGGCCAGGTAACCGGGGCTGCCGGTCCTGATCGTCAGGCCGGCAAGCACAAGCATGACCGGAATGAAGGTGAAGAGCAGGGCATTGCGCAGCAGAAACGTGCCCATCGCCGTTGCTGCAAGCGCGATCAAGAGGACGGCGCCCTTGTAGAAGCCGAAATTGACCTCGCCGCAGCTGTTGCAGTCCTGAAGCATGAAGGCTGCCCAGCTGAGGCCGAGAACGATCTGCACGATCAGGAAGCGGCGGCGCCACTGGGACACTTTTTCCGCAGGGATTTCGCGGCCCTTGGCCCGGCGTGCCAGGAGGATGCCGATCGCATGAACACAGAGCGTCATCAGGCCCCAGGCGACGATGTCGAGGCTTTGCGAGAGATAGATACCGACGCCGGTCACCAGAGAGAGGAAGATCGGCATGGCGATGGCGCCCTGCAGCATCGAATCGATATGGAACCCGAGCATCTCCCTGGCAAAACCGGACGCATGTGACGGGCCGGCCTGGAGCCGTTCGCGGGTCGCGCGCACGGCTTTCGACACAGCCTTGTTGCGATGGCTGCGCGACTTGTCGACAATGATCTTGTCGGTCGAGGTGCTGACGCCCTTACTCATGATCTCAAACGCGCTCACGGAATCCGTTGAAGTTTAAGAGGAAATCCTTAAGAAGTTGCTGCGATTTCTTGTTTTTGGAGGCGCCTTGCGTAAGGTGCGCGGACGATTTTCTGCAGGAAGCGAGACCATGAAGCGCCGGGCGAGCGTCATCCGCGATCTTCTCCTGACGGTTTCGATCTTTCTTTTTCTCGGGCTGGTCGTGACGCGCCTCGACGCGAGCCGTCAGGAACTAAGCTCGGGCCGCGCCAAGGTTATCGATGGCGATACGCTTGTCCTTGGCGGCAAGCGTATCAGGCTCGTCGGTATCGATGCGCCGGAGCTTCGCCAGATCTGTCGGCGCGACGATCAGCCGTGGCCTTGCGGCCAGGCGGCCAGGGACCATCTGGCCACCCTGATCGGCGATGCGGGCACGATGTGCGAAGCAGGCGGCAGCGACCGCTACGGCCGGCTTCTCGCGACGTGCTCGTCGGGCGGCCGCGACCTCAATGCCGCGATGGTCGGTTCGGGCTATGCCGTTGCCTTCGGCGACTACGAGGCCGATGAGGACGCTGCGAGGACGAAGCGGCTCGGCATATGGGCAGGCACGTTCGATGCCCCGCGCACATGGCGTCAGACCCATGGCGGAATGGATGAGGCACCCCATATACCGGACGGCTGGCTGGACACTGCAATGTCGCGGCTCGGTGCATGGTGGAAGACCTGAGCGTCGCTTGGAATCGTTCGGACGGGTCGATTCGCCGCGTTTGCGGACGCACTCCAAGATTTCAAGGCTTGAGGGAATGGCAGACAAGCAAAGGGATGATCTGGCGGATCTGCGCGCGGCGATTGCCGCCTGCCGGATCTGCCGCGACACGCCGGCGCGCGGCCCTAATCATCGGCTGCCGCATGAACCGCGCCCGGTCGCGGTGATCTCGCCTGCGGCGCGCATCCTGATCTGCGGCCAGGCACCGGGCCTGCGTGTCCATGAAAGCGGGCTGCCGTTCAACGATGCGTCCGGCGACCGGCTCCGGCAATGGCTTCAGGTGACCCGGGATCAGTTCTATGATCCGCGCCTGTTTGCCATCGTGCCGATGGGCTTCTGTTTTCCAGGCTACGACGACAAGGGCAGCGATCTGCCGCCGCGCCGGGAATGCGCGCCGCGATGGCGGCAGGCGGCCATGGATGCCATGCCGCAGATCGAGCTCGTGCTCGCCATCGGCCAGTATGCGCAAGGCTGGCACCTCGGCGACCGCCGCAGCGCGACGATGACAGAGACGGTGCGCAACTGGCGCACCCATCTTGGCTCGAACAGCGGACCGGCGGTGCTGGCCCTGCCGCATCCGAGCTGGCGCAATACCGGTTGGCTGAAGAAAAATCCGTGGTTCGAGGCCGAGGTCCTGCCAGTCCTTCGCGAGCGGGTGAAAAAATTGATTGTCTGAAACAATTTTCTTCCATTTGGCGTTTTTCACGATATAGAGAGAAAAATATTCGAAAGGACCTTTCATGGATCGTCTTGACCGCAAAATCCTGCGCCTTTTGCAGGAGGATTCCACCCTCGCTGTTGCCGACCTCGCCAAGAAGGTCGGCCTCTCCACCACGCCGTGCTGGCGCCGGATCCAGAAGATGGAGGAGGATGGCGTCATTCGCGGTCGGGTCGCCTTGCTCGATCCGGTGAAGATCAACACCAAGGTGACGGTCTTCGTTTCCGTCCGCACGAACGCGCACTCGATCGAATGGCTGCGGCGCTTCTCGGAGGTTGTCGTCGAGTTTCCGGAGGTGGTGGAGTTCTACCGCATGAGCGGTGATGTCGACTATCTGCTGCGCGTCGTCGTGCCCGATATTGCCGCCTACGACGCCTTCTACAAGCGACTGATCGCGAAGATCGAAATCCGCGACGTGTCGTCGGCTTTTGCGATGGAGCAGATCAAGTACACGACGCAACTGCCGCTCGACTACATGCAGATCGAGCAGGCCAAATCCAGCGACGAGTAGCCCGGGGCGACTACGGCTTCAGGCGATCGAGCACGGCGGCGCTGGTCAGCTCGCGGACGGCATCCTTGCCAATCCACCGGGCGCTGCGGTCCTCTCCTGCAGCGAGGGCCTCGGCCAGCAACAGGGCAGGGCGATGGCAATAGGCGTTGCGCTTGCCGATCTGGCGTAGCGCCCAGTTCACGGCTTTCCTGACAAAGTTGCGCTCGTCGCCGGCATGGGCTTCGACGAGGGCAAGCCAGGCGAGGATCGTGTCGTCCGGCTCGTCCTTCAGGTGAACGGCGCTGACGGCGATCATTACAAAGGCAGACCGCCGGACGAATTCACGTTCGTCGGCGGCAAATTCCGGGATGAGGATGCCTTCCAGCCGGGCACCGACAAAGAGGTCGGCGACGCCGTCGACGATTTCCCAGGAGTTGAAATCGCCGGCCCAGTGTCTGGCCGTCTCCACGGTCAGCACCTTCGGTTCGGCCGTGAAAGAGGCAAGCAGCCGCGCCTCGCGGATGCCGCTCCCCCACAGCGCCAGCGCGCGGTCATGATCCCCCTTGATCACCCTTGCGATCCGTCGCAGTTCGGCATTGGAGATGCCGAGCGCGGTCGCAGTTTCGATGCCGAAACGTGCCATCCCGGCCCGGTTTTCCTCCCGCTGGAGCGATTTCAGATGGTCGATCACCGCGTCTGCCGGAGAGGAAGGCGACAGCGTCATTTTTCCAGCCGCGCCAGCAGCGAGGACGTGTCCCAGCGCTTGCCGCCGAGCGCCTGGACCTCGGCATAGAACTGATCGACGAGGGCCGTGACCGGCAATTTCGCGCCGTTGCGGCGGGCTTCGGCGAGCAGGATGTCGAGGTCCTTGCGCATCCAGTCGACGGCGAAGCCGAAATCATATTTGCCGGCGTTCATGGTCTTGTGGCGGTTTTCCATCTGCCAGGAGCCGGCAGCCCCCTTGGAGATGACGTCGACGACCTTCTCGATATCGAGACCGGCCTTCTTGCCGAAGTGGATGCCTTCGGCGAGCCCCTGGACGAGGCCGGCGATGCAGATCTGGTTGACCATCTTGGTCAACTGGCCGGAGCCTGCCGGACCCATCAGGCCGACCATGCGCGCATAGGCGTCGATGATCGGTTTGGCGCGTTCGAAGACATCGGGATCGCCGCCGCACATCACCGTCAGAACGCCGTTTTCTGCGCCGGCCTGGCCGCCCGACACCGGGGCGTCGATGAAGTGGAAGCCGCCGGCTGTTGCGGCGACGTCAAGCTCGCGGGCAACTTCGGCCGACGCGGTCGTGTTGTCGATGAAGACGGCGCCCTTCGCGATGGCTTCGAAGGCCCCGTCCTTGCCGGTCGTCACCGCGCGCAGGTCGTCGTCATTGCCGACGCAGCAGAAGACGAAATCGGCGCCAGCGGCTGCCTTAGCCGGTGTCGGCGCGGCGCGGCCGCCGAATTCCGCTGCCCATTTCTCGGCTTTCGCGATCGTGCGGTTGTAGACCGTCAATTCGTGGCCGCCCTTGACCTTCAGGTGACCGGCCATCGGATACCCCATGACGCCGAGACCGATGAATGCGACTTTAGCCATTCCATAACTCCTGTATCCCGTATCGCGAGAGACTTAGCGGAAATGGTCGAGAGGCGGAAGTGAGAACGCCGCCTGTGCTGCCGCAATTCATGGAAAGCAACATCAGGATGCCGGGACGAACGAACTCAGGGTGAAATAAGCGACTGCACCAGCCGCGATGGCCGCAAGCGTCGCCAAAGCGAGCGTTGTTGCATAGGGTCCTCTGCCGCCCGCCGTGAATGCCAGCACGACTTTCGTCATGAGATTGACCACCACCGCGATCAGGATCGCCGCGACCGCGGCGGCAACATCGACCGAGGTGCCCGTCATACGCGCCGCCGAAAGGGTGATGGCGTCGACATCCATCAGGCCCGATACGGCCGCGACTGCAAACAGCATGGCCTGGCCGATCCTGTCGACCAGAACCTTCGACACCACGATCACGGCGCCAAGCAGGGCGCCGAAACGCAGCACCTCGCCAAGCTCGAATGGATTTTCCAGTTGAAGATCGGGTGCACCATGCTTGCCGTTACCACGGCGGACGATCAAGAAGCTTGCGGCCAGCATGACAAGTACGGCTGGCACCAGCGCAGTCGCGAGCGGTATCAGCAGGACGGGCGCCATGACGGCGCCGATGACGAGGACGCGGATGAGCGACAGCGCCCCGGCAATGGTGGCGCCGGAGGCCAACTGCCGGGCACTCTCCGGCGCCTCGGCGGCGAAGCGGGCAAAGGACAGTGTCAGCGCCGTGGAGGAGGCCAGTCCGCCGGCGGCACCGGCAAACAGGATGCCGCGACTGGGTCCGGCGAAACGGATGGCGACATAACCGGTAAAGGAAATGGCGGCGATCGTGACCGTCAGCAGCCACAGTGCGAAGGGGTTCAAGGCGTCCCAGGGATCGATGGTTTCATTCGGCAGGAGCGGCAGGGCGACGAGCGTCATGGCCAGAAGAATGAGGGCTGCCCTGATCTCCAGCCAGGTCAATTGCTTCAAGAAACCATGGAGGCTGCGCTTGGCGGCGAGCAACGCGGTGGTTATCACCCCGCCGGCCGCCGCGGCCCGCACGTCGCCGAGCACCGCCGTCGCGCCCAGCGCAAAGACAACGAAGGCGGCGACGACGGTCGTGGCGCCATAATCCTCGTCTGCCTCGGCCTCCCGCAGTTTGAAGACGATGAAGGCAGCGCCGAAAAGGAGCAGCAACACCGCTGGCAGGATGGGGCCGGCGAGTGTCTGGATATAGCCGGCGAACCCGCCGAGAAGGCCCGAAAGGCCGAACGTGCGGATACCGGCGGTTCTGCCGCCCGAGGGCACGTCGCGGTCCTGCCAGCCCCTCTCGCAGCCCACGAGGAGGCCGATCGCGAGTGCCACGCCGAGACGCTGGAAGACTTCAACAATTTCCATCACAGAATAATAGGCCCAGGCGGTGTCAGGGCAAGAGCGGCATACCTGGCTTCCACCGGCGGTCGTTCGAGAGGCGGCATGGGAGAATGATTTTTTGTCTGAACGGAATTTGCAGACCGCCCTTTTCCGGGATGCCGGCCGTTTTTGATATTAATATTGTATATAGTTTCAGTAGATTGATCCAGTGTTGCTGACAGTGGCGCTGCCTGTGATGCGCCAGCCGAACCGAGAGGGATCCATCATGTTCACACGCAGACAGTCATTATCGCTTTTCGGGACCGCCGCGCTCGCGGCGGCGCTGCCAGGAACCGGCCGTGCCGCGTCCGAACCGTTGAAGCAATTGCGGTTCGGCTGGCAGAAGAACGGCGTCCTGGCGCTGGCCAAGGGAACCGGCGCACTGGAGAAACGTTTCGCTGATCGCGGCATTTCTATCACCTGGGCGGAATTTTCCTCCGGCCCGCCGTTGCTCGAGGCGCTTGGCGCCGGTGCTGTCGATTTCGGCCCGACCGGCGATGTTCCGCCGCTGTTTGCGCAGGCGGCCGGCGGAAACCTGCGCTATGCGGGGACTTACAAGGGCTCCGCCGCAGGTTCGGGGATCCTTGTGCACACCGATTCCCCGATCCAGTCGATCGGTGACCTGAAGGGCAAGCGCGTGGCGTTCAAGCGCGGATCGAGCGCCCATAACTTCACCGTCAAGGCGCTGCGCACGGCAGGCCTCGGCATCACCGACATCGAGGCGGCCGACCTTTCGCCTTCCGATGCGGCGGCAGCCTTTGCCAGCAAACAGATCGATGCCTGGGCGATCTGGGATCCTTACTACGCCGTCGCCGAAAAGACCCCGCAGACGCGGGTGCTGACGACGGCCGAGGGGATCGCCGAGAGCTGGAGCTATTTCCTCAGCAATGGCGATTTCACCGCCGCGCACGGCGATGTGCTGCTCGAGGTCCTCGACGAACTGGGAAAGGTCGGGGCCGCGGCGCAAAACGATCTCGATGGCACCGTCGCGGCGCTGTCGAAGATCACCGGCGTGCCGGAGGACATCCAGCGCGTGGTATTGACGCGCAAGGGCTTCAACCTTGCTGCGGTCTCGACCGTCGGCCCGGAGGCGGCGGCCTATCAGCAGGCACTGGCCGACGAGTTCTACGCATTGCAGATCATTCCGAAAAAGCTGACGGTCGGCGACATCATCTGGAACGGCCGGGCAAGCTGAGCGAGGGATGATGCACACCTGCGGACGGACGAACGAGGCATCCGTCCGCGGGTTGGCACCATCATCCGGTCGCGATTGGGCCGGCAAACAGCCGCGCTGTAAAGATAGTCAGCCCCGCAGCTTTGCAATCACCAGATGGCCGGTGATCGGTTCGCCTTCTTCCATGCGCACGATGATGTCGGTGAGTTCGACGATGTCGAAGCCGATGGCGTCGAGGCGTTCGCGGACATAGCTTTCGGCATGGGCGAAGCGCTGGTGCGGGCCGACCATGAAGGTGCGACCGGCGAAGGTTTCCGCGGGCAGGGTTTCGCTTGAGAAGATGAACAGGCCGCCCGGGTTCATGTTTTCGGCGGCACCGAAAAACAGCGCCTCGAGCGCGCCGAGATAGGGCAGCACGTCGGTCGCTGTGATCAGGTCGAAGGGTTCGTCGTCATTGTCCTCAAGGAAATCGACGACCTCGGCGACATAGAGCGTCTCGTAGAGGTCCTTCTCGTGGGCGATCTCGACCATGTTCTCCGACAGGTCGATGCCGGTGATATCGTCTGCCATGTCGCGCAGCGCGCCGCCGGTGAGACCCGTGCCGCAGCCGAGATCGAGCATGCGGGCAAACGGGCCGAGCTTCAGAGCCTGCAGCCGTTGGCGCACCATCATCGGCACGTGATAATCGAGCTGCTCGACGAGCACGTCCTCGAAGACATCGGCGTGCTGGTCGAAGAGGGTGGCTACATAGGCGTCCGGCGCCTTGTCGGGCGTTTCGCCACGACCCATCGAAGCGATGCGGACGGCCGCGCCGCCGTGATCGTCCGGATCGATCGCCAGCACTTCCTCATAGGCTTTCACCGCCGCATCGACATTGCCGGATTTCTCCAGGGCGAGGGCGCGGTTATAGGCTTCGGCGAGGGCTTCTTCATCGATCTTCTGCATGGCGGCGTCTTTACGGCGCCGTTGCCAATTTGGCAATGCGAAAACCCGCGCGCGCAGGCGTTTGCGGTTCGAAATGCGTTTATCGCCGCGAAATTTGGGCGCATGATGGGCAAAACCAACAAAATTCAGGAGGAAATGATCCATGGCTGCGGAATTCAGCCCCGTCGAGCTGCTGAAGGACGGCAGCGATGCCAAAAGCCCGCCCCTGCCGACAACGTCGCCGGAAGTCCTGACCGCGCTCGTCCATTACTATCGCGGCGAGATCGGCCGAATGGCGGGCTGGCGAGACCGCATCGATCGGACGTCGAACTGGGCCATCACCGTGGTGGCCGCACTGCTTTCGGTTTCCCTGTCGGCGCCGACGTCCCATCACGGCGTGTTGCTGTTTGCGATGCTTCTCGTCTCGCTGCTTTTGCTCATCGAAGCGCGGCGATACCGTTTCTTCGACGTCTATCGCGCGCGCGTTCGGCGGATGGAGCGCGGCTATTTTGCCCAGATTCTCTGTCCGCAGGCGCCCTTCAAGGTGAACTGGGCGGCGCCGATCGCCGACAGCCTGCGGCGGCCGGCCTTCCTGATGACCTATCGTGCGGCAGTCTGTCGACGGTTGCGGCGCAACTATTGCTGGATGTACCTGATTCTGCTTCTGGCCTGGGCCTTGAAGATCTCGTCCCCTGTTCTCCAGCCCGACGGCAGCGAGGCGCGGCATGTGCGCTCCCTCGCCGGTCTCGCCGCCAATGCCGCGCTCGGCCCTGTTTCCGGCTGGCTGGTGCTCGGCCTTGTCGTCCTGTTCTATGCTGCCATGACCTATGCGGCGCTTGCCAGGGAGCCCGGCGAGGGCGAACTGGCGCACGGCGAGGTTCATGTGTGATCGCGTGAAACAAGCAGGCTGATGGCATGTGCAGGATTTCTTGATTGCGATCCCGCACCGCTGCTGATTTTATCGCGCCTTCAGTGACATAAGGAGACGGCGATGACGGGGCAGAAGGTAGCAATCATCACGGCCGGCGGGTCCGGCATGGGGGCGGTATCGGCACGCCGGCTGGCGGCGGAAGGCTATCGGGTCGCTGTTCTTTCCTCCTCCGGCAAGGGCGAGGCGCTGGCAAACGAGCTCGGTGGCATCGGCGTCACGGGGTCCAACCAGTCGAACGACGACCTGAAGCGGCTGGTGGATGCGGCTTATGACAAATGGGGCAGGGTGGATGCGCTGATCAATTCGGCCGGCCATGGCCCGCGCGCGCCGGTGCTGGAACTGACGGACGAGGACTGGCACCAGGGCATGGAGGTCTATTTCCTCAACGTCGTGCGCCCGACACGGCTGGTGACGCCGATCATGCTTCAGCAGAAATCCGGCAGCATCGTCAACATCTCGACCTATGCGACCTTCGAGCCGGACCCGCTGTTTCCGACCTCCGGCGTCTTCCGATCGGGGCTTGCCGCCTTCACCAAGCTTTTCGCCGACAGATATGCAGCCGACAATATCCGCATGAACAACGTCCTGCCGGGCTTCATCGACAGCCTGCCGGAAACCGAGGAACGGCGCCAGCGTATTCCGATGGGGCGCTACGGCACATCGCAGGAAGTGGCCGAACTGGTGGCGCTTCTGGCGACCGACCGCGGCGGCTACATCACCGGCCAGAACATCCGCATCGATGGCGGCATCACCCGGTCGGTATAGATTCTTTCACGCCTACCGCATGTTTCCTTGAATCGTAGCCGATTTAAGAACAAAAACATGCAGCACTTCAAAGTGCCACAGCGGCCTTTGCGCGTCTGGCAAGACGCGCGGCGCTGTAGGGCGAAGCGTCAGTTGATGATGAACTCGCCCTTGAGCGCCCGCCAGTCCGAGGCCGAGATCAGCTTGCGGTGCACGTAGCGGACCGAATGCAAGGGGCCTTCCAGCGTTTCCTGCCAGAATTTCAGGAAGCTTTTCATTTCCGGAAAATCGGGCGCGATATCGTAGTGCTGCCAGATATAGGTCTGCAGGAAACTCGGATGATCAGGCATGCGATAAAGGATCTGGGCCGTCGTCAGGCCGTAACCCTTGAGCTGCAATTCCAGTTCATGTGTCATTTTGGACCTCATCCTATTCAATGATGGTCCCTGCAATTGAAGCACCGATTTGGTTAACGGGGAATTAACAAAATCGTCGCACCGAACAAATAAATGTGGAAAATCAGTATGTTGGCAGCCGGACGAGGCGAGTGCTGCCAAACGAACCTGACATTCAGCGTTTCAGGTGGCGGGTGATGCGGTCTTCCAGCCAGGCCCAGAGATTACGCAGGATCTCCACCATGATCAGATAGAGGATCGCCGCCCAGACGTACATCTGGTAGTCGAAGGTCCGGGAGAAGGCGCGGCGGGTTTCGCCCATCAGGTCGAAGACCGTCACGATCGCGACGATGGCCGAACCCTTGATCATCAGGATGATCTCGTTGCCATAGGGCCGCAGCGCCACGATCAGCGCCTGCGGCAGGATCACCTTGAAGAAGGCGACGCGCCCCGGCAGCCCGAGCGCTGCAGCCGCTTCCGTCTGGCCGCGCGGCACGCTCTGGATTGCTCCGCGCAGGATCTCCGCCTGATAGGCGGCGGTATTGAGCGTGAAGGTGAGGAGCGCGCAGTTCCAGGCGTCGCGGAAGAACCACCACAACCCGATCGCCTCCATCTGCGGCCGGAAGCTGCCGAGACCGTAATAGACGAGGAACAACTGGGCGATCAGCGGCGTGCCGCGGAAGAAATAGACATAGGCATAGGCGGCCCATCCGAGAATCTTGTTCTTCGACATGCGTGCGAAGGCGATCGGCAGGGACAGGAGCGCGCCGAGCGTGATGGAGGCGCCGACGAGCCCCAGGGTGACGCCGAGGCCGGAGATGAAACTCGGGCCGTATTTGGCGAATTTTTCCGGGTCCCATCCATCGACCATCAGCAGGAAGAGGCCGACGCTTGCAGCGAGCCAGACGCCGAGCGCGATATTTCCGATCAGACGCTGCGCCGTGAACGGACGGGCGATGCCCGGTGGTGCCGGTTGCGGCGGGATCATGGTTTCCGCGTGGCTCATCGGGCGGCCTCCGAACGTCTGGCCCAGCGTTCGAGCGCCGAAAAGACGATGGACGACAGCATCGCCAGGATGAGGAACAGAAGACAGGCGACGGCAAAGAACTCGAAGGCCTGCTTGCTGACGCGGGCGGCGACACCCGTCTGGCGCAGGATATCCGGCAGGCCGATCACCGAAACGAGAGCCGTATCCTTGAGCAAAGCCATCCAAAGATTGCCGAGGCCGGGAAGGGCGATACGCACCAGTTGCGGCAGGATGATCAGCCGCATCGTCCTGCCGCGGTGGAAGCCGAGCGCATCGCCGGCTTCGTACTGGCCGCGCGGTATGGCCTTGAAGGCCGACAGGAGCACTTCCGAGCAATAGGCGGAGAACACCACGCCAAGCGCGATCATGCCTGCGACGAAGGCGTTGATCTCCACCGGCCCCTCATAGCCGAGCGAGGCGAGGAACTGCTGCACGAGGATCTGCAGGCCGTAATAGACGATGAACAGCGTCAACAGTTCCGGCAGTCCGCGGAAGATGGTCGTGTAGATGTTGGAGGCAAGCCGAAGCGATTTTTCCTCGGACTGCTTGGCCAGCGCTATGAAGAAGCCGAACACGAGCCCGACCGGCAGCGTCGCGATCGCCAGCGTCGCGGTAACCATGAAGCCGTAGGAGATCTCGTCGCCCCAGCCGGCATTGTCGCAGGCGAGCAGCGTGCCGGAGCCGAACAACCGGAAAATTCCGATTGGACCGCATAGCGGGTCGATCACCGAGGCGAGCCACGCCACGGCCGAAGAGAGGGCGGCAAACAATCCGCTCATGCCAGAACATTCCCCTTTGAAGCGTTTTTTGATGAGCCTCTTTTTATATAGTTCTTGTCAGACAAAAACGGCGGAAGGGCAAGCTTCCGCCGTTGCATTTTCGTCATTGCTCGATGCTTTTCGCGAATGTGGGGTGCACAGCCGCGCTCCGGTTCAGCTGCCGTAAACGTCGAAGGGGAAATACTTGTCGTTGATTTCCTTGTACTTGCCGTTCTTGCGGATTGCGTCGATCGCGGCGTTGAATTTTTCGCGCAGCGCGTCGTCACCCTTGCGCACGGCAATCCCGGCACCTTCGCCGTTGATGACCGGGTCGATCGGCAGCACGCCGAGCAGCTTGCAGCAGGCGCCATCGGCCGTCTTCAGCCATTCCGACAGCACGACGACGTCGTCGATGACGCCGTCGATGCGGCCATTGGCGATATCGAGCTTGTATTCTTCCGAGGTCGGATAGAGCTTGAGTTCCGACTTCTTCAAATGCGCTTCCGCATAGTTGGAGTGAGTCGTCGCAGACTGCGCGCCGAGCGTCTTGCCGTCGAATGCATCTTCCGTCGCTTCGGTGATCGGCGAATCCTTCGGGACGACGATGGCCGGCGGCGTGTTGTAATACTTGTTCGTGAAGTCGACCTTTTCCTTGCGCTCGGCGGTGATCGACATCGAGGCGATGATTGCGTCGAACTTCTTCGAGATCAGCGCCGGGATGATGCCGTCCCAGTCCTGCGTCACGAACGTGCATTCGGCCTTCATCTCTTCGCAGAGCGCCTTGGCGATGTCGATGTCGAAACCGGTCAGCGAACCGTCCGACTCCAGGTTGTTGAAGGGCGGATACGCGCCTTCCGTGCCGATCACGATTTTTTCGCCTGCAGCCATGGCGCTGCTGGCCATCAATGCAACTACGGCTGCCGAAGCGGCCATGGCAAGACGTCTGGAAATACGCATATTGGTCCTCTCTGTTGGCTGGCGGGGCGTTTTTTTCTTCTTCGCGGCCGCCGATATGCCGGCCATCGTTGCGGCCGGGGTGCGCGGATATTCGTACGCTTTACGCGAAAAAATCAACAGGAAAGCAGCGGTGACCTCATGAAAACTCTGAACCTTATCGGGGCGAAGCCGTTTGTGATGATTGGCGGCGCATGCCTGGGAAAGATGAACGGTGCATTCATGCTGAGTTAATGCACATTTCGCTAATCCTCGTGGGCTGATTTGGCCGGTGTGCCTTTTTTTGACCGCCTTTGGACGGCTTGGGTCTGCCGAAACGGTGAAGAAAGAAGAAGGCCGGGACGTCCTACCGGTTGAAAACGACAACGGGACCTCTGAAGGAGGAAATACATGACCATTCGATCCAAACTCTTCGCGACCGTCGCATTTCCAATGCTGTCGATGTCGATCGCCATCCAGCCGGCTCTGGCCGACAGCCTGATGAAGCCGTTCGAGGTTGCGCAGGAAGACGGCATCGCCCAGGAAGGCGGCGAACAGTCACCGGAAGAGCTGCTGCGCAAGAAGCGCAAGCAGCGCGCGCAGCAGCAGCAGGAGCAGCAGGAACAGCAGCAGAGCGAAGAGGCCCAGCCGTCGCAGGAAGAGCAGCCGAGCCGCGCCGAACGCCGCAAGAAGCGGCAGGAGGCGGAGCAGCAGCAACAGCAGGAGGCCCAGCCTTCCGCCGACGACGAGGCAGCCCGCCAGGCGGCCGAGGAAAAGCAGCGCATCCGCGCCGAACGGCGCAAGAAGCGGCAGGAGGCCGAGCAGCAGCAGCAGGAGGCTCAGCCTTCCGCCGACGACGAGGCTGCAAAGGCTGCCGAGGAACGGGCAAAGATCCGCGCCGAGCGCAAGAAACGCCAGCAGGCCGAACAGCAGCAGCAGGAAGAGGCTCAGCCGTCAGCCGACGACGAGGCAGCGAAGGCTGCCGAGGAACGGGCAAGGATCCGCGCCGAGCGCAAGAAGCGCCAGGCCGAACAGCAGCAGCAGGAAGAAGCCCAGCCTTCCGCCGACGATGAGGCTGCGAAGGCTGCCGAGGAGCGGGCAAGGATCCGCGCCGAGCGCAAGAAGCAGCGGCAAGCCGAACAGCAGCAGCAGGAGGAAGCCCAGCCTTCCGCCGACGACGAGGCCGCGAAGACTGCCGAGGAGCGGGCAAAGATCCGCGCCGAGCGCAGGAAGCGCCAGCAGGCCGAACAGCAGCAGGAAGAAGGCCAGCAGCCCGCGACCGAGGACGCATTGCGCCCGGCGATTGACGGTGACGCCGAAGCGACCGAAACGCCTCGCAAGCGACGCGACCGCCGCCAGCCCATCCCGGAAATCGTCGATACGCGCAGCGAGGAAGAAAAGCAGGAGATTGCCCGCGATCCGGCTGCGACGGATGAAACGGTCGTCCTGCCGGTCGAGAAGGGCGCTGCGATTCTTGACAGCGACAAGGACGCCGACAACGCCGACAGCAATGCCCGTGAAAGACGCCGTAGGCTGCGTGAACGTGCCCGCGCCCAGGAAGCAAACGTCGAGGTTCCGAAGAGCGACGAGGAAGCCCAGTCAAGCCGCAGGGACCGCCGTCCGACCCAGGAGGAACTGGAAGCCAACATCAGGGAAGAAGGCCGTCGCGTCGAGCGGGTGCCGGAATTCAATGCGAATGACCTGATCGATGCCTTTACCGGCAGCGACAGCAGCCTCCGGCCGCGGATCGAGGAGACGCGTGACAGCCGCACCGTTCTCGATTTCGGCGACCAGATCATCGTGCGCGGCGACGATCGTCCGCGTCTGCGCCGCAATGCCCAGCAAACCTACTATGAAGAACTGTCGCGTAGCCGGTACCGCGAGGTCATCGAGCGGCCGAACGGGGTGCGCATCATCACGATCTACAATCGCTACGGTGACATCGTGCAGCGTTCGCGCATCGATCGGGACGGACGCGAATATCTGATGATCTACGCTCCGGAGGTCGATGCCGGCCCGCGTCCGCCGTTTTACGACGTCGGTGAGGATCTGCCGCCGATGCGCCTGCGCGTGCCGGTTCGCGACTACATCATCGATACGTCGAGCGAGCCGGACCGTGACTACTACGACTTCCTGGCCGAACCGCCGGTGGAGCAGGTCGAGCGCGTCTATTCGATCGACGAGGTGAGGAACTCGGCCCGTATCCGCGACAAGGTGCGCCGCATCGATCTCGATACGATCACGTTTGCGACCGGCAGCGCCGAAGTGCCGATGTCGCAGGCGAAAACCCTGCGCAAGGTCGCCGACGCCATGCTGCAGGTGATCGAGAAGGATCCGGGCGAGACCTTCTTCATCGAAGGTCACACGGACGCGGTCGGCAGCGACGAATCGAACCTCGTCCTCTCGGACGAACGGGCCGAATCGGTCGCCTCGCTGCTGACGGAGGTCTACGACATTCCGGCCGAAAACCTGGTAACCCAGGGCTATGGCGAGCGCTTCCTCAAGGTTCGCACGCTGGAAGCCGAACAGGAGAACCGCCGGGTAACGATCCGTCGGGTGACGCCGCTCGTCCGTCCGGTGGCCCAGAACTAACCATAGTCCGGCCTCTCATCGAGATGTGACGGCCCGGTGCATTAAGCACCGGGCCGTTTTGCATGCGCGCCGGTGCAGCCAGACGGGCTGACGTGGCCTTGCGAATCGAAGTGCGGGATCACTCCGGGTGTTTGGAAAGCCCGGTGGTGGCCTCGATGAAATCGGCGATCGCTGTCGTGTCGTTAAGATCGAACAGCTGCAGACCCTGATCCTTGACCGGATGGTCGGACGCAATGGCGACGATATGCGGATCGGTGGGGGCGAGCGGTTCGCGGTTTGCCGCTTCCAGTCGCCGCGCCTCGATCTTGGGTATCGGCTCGCGCTTGTAGCCCTCGATCAGGACGAGATCGCACGGGGCGAGGCGGGCTAGAATTTCCGCAAAACTCGGCTCGGGCGCGCCGCGCAATTCGTGCATGATGGCATAGCGGGTGCCGGAAACGATGGTTACCTCATGGGCGCCTGCCTCGCGATGGCGAAAGCTGTCGGCGCCGACCTTGTCGATATCGAAATCATGATGGGCGTGCTTGACGGTCGACACGCGGTAGCCGCGCCGCGTCAGTTCGGTGACCAACCGGACGGCGAGGCCGGTCTTGCCTGAATTCTTCCAGCCGGCGATTCCAAAGATCTTGGGTGACGTCATCTTTCCATGTCCTCGATGAGCGGCAGCCAGCGCTCGGCCGTTTCCAGGTCCGCCGGCGTATTGATGTTGAAGAAGGGGTCGACCGAGCCTTCCGTGGTGTCGATCAAAGGGAAATCGACCGCCGCCATGCTATGGCTCTCGATAAAGCTGCGCACGCGCCGCTTCTCGTCCGTCGGCAGCCAGTGTTCAAGCTCATCCGCCAGGCTGATCGGCCACAGCGCAGAGACCGGATGCATGATGCCGGCAGAACAGGCAACGGCGATCTGCGCCGGCTCAGTGAGCGCTCGTTGAAAGCGCTCGACCAGGTCGCGTGGGACGAACGGGGTGTCGGTCGGGACCGTGACGACATGGCTTGCGGCGGGAAAGCACGCAGCTGCGTGACGCATGGCCGAGAGCACGCCGGCCATGGGGCCGGCATGGCCGGGAACGGTATCGGCAAAGACCGCAATGCCGGGGGCGAAGTCCAATCGCGCGATGATGTTGCTGTTGATGCCGACCCCGGCAGCCTGTGGGGCGAGGCGATCGATGATGCGGCTGAGAAGCGGCCTGCCGCCCAGCAGTAAAGCCGCCTTGTCGCTGCCCATGCGCGACGACCTGCCACCGGCAAGGATCACGGCGGGCGGGCGATCTGGCGATGCGTTCATCGAATGCCTGTCGTTGAGTCCGCTCATTTCGGCGATCCGGGGTCCGATTGCTGCGCCACGGCCGCCGCCCGACGTTTGTTTTCGCGGGCGAAGGCGTAGAGGCCCGAGACAATGATAACCGCAACGCCGGTGACCATCCAGAAATCCGGTTCCTCGGCAAAGAACAGGACGCCGATGCCGATCGACCAGACGAGGCTGGTATAGCGGAAGGGAGCGACGATGGCGATTTCGCCGTTTCGCATGGCAAGCACGATGCACTGATAGCCGACGAGGAGCAGCAGGCTTGCGGCGCCGAGATGGCCGACGGATACCAGCGTCATGGGTTGCCAGCCGCCGAGCGGCACGACAAGGGCGGCGCCGACAAGGGTGATGACCACTGCGGTGACGACGGAGATGAAGAGGGATGGCACGGCCGGATCGATCCGCCGCGTGCACAGATCGCGGATCGCCGCGCAGACGACGGATGCGACCACGCTGAGTGCCGCGCCGGTAAACCCTTCGGGCCCGGGGCGAAGCACGATCAGCACGCCGACGAAGCCGGCAAGGATCGCCAGCCAGCGCCGCCAGCCGACCGGTTCCGACAAGAACAGGGCGCCGCCGAGCGTCACGGCAAGCGGCAAGGCCTGCAGAATGGCCGAGGCGTTGGCAAGCGGGATCTGGCCGAGCGCCATGATATAGGTGATGGAGGCAAAGACTTCGGCGACGATGCGCAGCGCGATGACGGGGTTCAGGACCAGGCGGACCGAACGCAGGGCGCCGAAATGACGGGCAAGCAGCAGCAGGAGCACGGAGGTGAAGAAGCCGCGCACCAGCATGATCTGGCCGACATTCATGACGCCGGTGACCGATTTCACCAAAGCGTCGTTGCAGGTGAAGCCCGCCATGGCGAGGCACATGAAGATCGCGCCGCGAAAATTGGCATTGGATCGCATTATTTTTATTGGCCTGTTCTCGCCGGCATCCAGCCTCGCGGTCATGGAATGCAGCTGATTCGAAAGCACATAGGGTGGCTTGCCCATCTCTAAAGCATCGGCCTGACTTTTGTGCAACGTCTATCGGGTGGCTGTCCCGTTTATGGGCATATCTGCAACAACAGCCGTTGCCATCAATATTCTAGAATATGCAAACAAGACTGGGCGCAATTTCGCGCCTCAGCCTAAGCCACCGGATTTTTTGGGGAAATATTAAGTTTCGCTGCCTATCGTGCCGATATTCCGCTGCCCTTCGCATGATGCGATATGGTTGATCGAGCGCTTCTGTTTCCGCTCCGGTCGCCGGGTGACTCGCCGGACACGCGCCATGGTCGCGCCCCGGCATGTTCGTTCTCCACCGTGAGAGCAGTCTGGCGGGAATGTCCGATTTGCTCAACACCTGGAGTTCGGAATGTCCCTGATCGATCGTTCGCTGCAGCGTCTTCGCATTGTCACCAAGGTTCTCCTGTTCGTCGTGCCGCTTGTGGCTCTCATCGCCGGGATCGGCCTTGTCGGCTATTTCACCGCAAGCACGCTCAACGGACACATGACCGTGACGCGCGAAACGATTAACAACCTCTCCGATTTCCAGGCGCTGCGCAGCGGACTGCAGAGCTTCGTCGACAATCCGACCGAAGAGACGCGCACAACGCTGATCGGCCGGATCGATGAGCAGCAAGGGGGCATCCGCGCGCTGAACGACCTGCTGACGGCTGAAGACGACAAGGCCAAGATCAGCTCTGTCGTTGCCCTTGCGGAAGCAATGCGCCAGCAGCAGGAGAAACTCTGGGCGATCAAGACCGAGCGGGACAGCGTCACGGCGTCCCTCGATGCCGCCCTTGCCGATATGACGGCGCAGGGCAATGCCGCCTTCAAGCAGATCGATATCCTGCACAAGCAATCCGGTGAGAAGGAGACCTTCGCCAAGGCGCTGCTGTTCGATGCTGCGGCCTATCAGGGGCTTGCCGAGCGCATCAAGAAATTCCGCCTGCCGGTGACCATGGCGATCGCGCCCGATGCCAAGGTGCAGCAGGCGACCAATCTTCTGCCGCATCTGTTGAAGCAGATTGCCGAAGCGGAGAAGATCGCATCCGACAAGGTGCAGAAGAAGATCGTTGAGGTGAGGGCGGACACGCAGAAAATCGAAGCTATCCTGAAGAGCACTGATACCAACGACGTCAAGAAGGGCCTGCTCAGCACGGCTTTGATCAAATTCTCCAAATACGAAGCCGATTTCGCCAAGGAGGCAGCGACCAATTCGGACACGGCTGCCAAGCGCTTCGTCAGCATGGACAGCGAGATCTCTCGGTTGAAGACGCTGATCGATCTGATGAATGAAACCTTCAAGGGGCTCGACGATACGCGTCTGCACATCAGCGAGCTGCATCGCAAACTCGATGAACCAAGCCGCGAGAACGTGATTGCCGACATTGCTGCGGTGCGTGCGACCGTCACCAGGCTTTCGGAAATGGGCGGCAAGAACGCGGCCCTGCGCGACCTTGCCAGCAAGCTGAAGCCTTCGCTTGAAGCCATCGACACGGGCACCGCACAGCTGATCGACGTCGGCGCACGCTGGCAGGCCGCCAAGGGCGAGGCTTCGACGCTGGTTGCCGATGCCAGCCAGACGCTGGAAAGCTTCGTCAGCAGCGCTCAGGAAGCGGGCAAGCAGGACAGCCAGCGCTCCGCCGATGTCTCGATCATCGCCATGGTCGCCGGCACGCTGCTGGCCATCATCGGCGGGCTGATGCTGATCGAAACCCTGCGTGGCCCACTGAAGCGCGTGACGGAGACGATGACGCGGCTTGCGCAAGGCGACCTCGAAGTCGCGATCGAAGGCCGCAACCGCGGCGACGAGATCGGCGACATGGTGCGCTCGGTGGCGGTGTTCCGCGACAATGCGGTGGAGAACGTCCGGCTCGGACAGGAAGCCGAGGCCGCCCGCACGCTTTCGGCAGAAGAAGAGGCCCGCCGCCGCCAGGAGCGGGCCCGCATCGAGGCCGAGCAGATGGCGGCGCTGACCGCTCTCTCCGACGTGCTGGCCAAGCTTGCCGATGGCAACCTGGAAGAAGGGATGGCCGAAAACCTCTCCGAGGACTACATCGTCATGGCCCGCACCTACAACAATGCCGTCGAGGCGCTGCGCGCGACGCTGATCGATGTGCGCATGGTGACCGACGAGATCACGGGCGGCACCGGCAATCTGGCCTCGTCGGCCGATGACCTTGCCCGCCGCACGGAGCAGCAGGCCGCCGCCCTGGAGGAAAGCTCGCGCGCTCTGGGCCAGCTGACCGAAATCGTCCGCTCGACCGCCGAAAGCGCCCGCAAGACGACGGTGTCTGTCGACGAGACCCAAAGCTACGCCAAGCATTCCGGCGAAGTCGTCGGCAAGGCGATCGAAGCGATGGCAGCAATCAATCGTTCGTCCGACAAGATCAGCACGATCATCGGCGTCATCGACGAGATCGCCTTCCAGACCAACCTGCTCGCGCTGAACGCCGGCGTCGAGGCGGCCCGTGCCGGCGAGGCAGGCCGCGGCTTTGCGGTCGTCGCTCAGGAAGTCCGCGAGCTTGCCCAGCGCTGCGCCGGTGCTGCCCGCGAGATCAAGGGGCTGATTTCCGAAAGCTCGGCGCAGGTCCGCGGCGGCGTCGAGCTGGTGCAGGAAACCGGCAATGCGCTGACCGTCATCAACGACCACATCTCGACGATCCACCAGCTCGTCAGCAATATCGAGGCGGCCGCCGCCGACCAGTATCGCGGTTTGAACGAGGTCAACCAGGCCGTCCACGAGGTCGAACTGCTGACCCAGCAGAACGCGGCGATGGTCGAGGAGAACACCGCCGAAATCCATGGCCTGCGCCATCAGGTGGAGGCGCTGAACGAGAAGATCGAGCGCTTCAAGACGGGGACCAGCCGTTCGATGGCCGGTGGCCGGGCCCAGGGATACGCCAGAAGCTACGCAGCCTAAAGTGCCCCTCAACGCAGATCAAAACCCGCGCCGGTATGCGCGGGTTTAGTCGTTCCAGCCTGGCGGCTGTGAGACTGGACCGCCGGGCGGCAGGCCGAAGAACACCTCGACCGAATGGATCTGGCCTTCCGATGCCTCGAAAAGTTCGGTGTTCCGCGCCCGGTTTCCGTTCCTCCACGTCGCATTGTAGGTCACGAAGCATCGGTTTTCAGAAACGACGAGATGCTGCAGGTCAAGCGATTCGAACGTGCCGGCGATGGGCCAGCAGCGCTCCAAATAGGTTTTACGGTCGATGTGGTCGTCGTAAGGGCTGGTGAAGGTGAAGTCCTGTGCGAGCAGCATTTCCAGACGAAGCCTGTCGGCCGTCAGGTAGCAATCGAAACAGCTGCGCACCAATTCCTCGATGGAAGCGAACATGGCGGCGTTCCACAGATTGCGTTGATCGGTTTTAACCCAACGTGATTGCAGAAAGGTTTGTTCCGTTTTTTGCATCCGTCGCCGCCGTGAGGGACGAGGTGGCTTTCCCTGTATCCTGGACGCTACTCTGGCCAGGCACGCTCAGCCGCCGGTGACGCTCATGTGGCGGGCGACGGCGGGTTTGTTGCGGGTGCGGTCGATGATGAAGTCATGGCCCTTCGGCTTGCGGGTGATCGCCTCGTCGATGACGCGCGACAGGTAGGCGTCGTCGTCGGAGGCGCGCAGCGGTGTGCGCAGGTCGGCGGCGTCATTCTGGCCGAGGCACATATAGAGCGTGCCGGTGCAGGTGAGGCGCACCCGGTTGCAGCTCTCGCAGAAATTATGGGTCATCGGCGTGATCAGCCCGAGCCGGCCGCCGGTCTCGGTGACGCTCAGATAGCGCGCCGGGCCGCCGGTCTTGTAGGCGATGTCCGAGAGGGTAAACTCGCGCGCGAGGCGATCGCGCATTTCCGAAAGCGGCATGTAGTGGTCGGTGCGGTCCTCGTCGATCTCGCCCATCGGCATGGTCTCGATCAGCGTCAGGTCCATGCCGCGACCGTGCGCCCAGCGCAGCATGTCTGGAATCTCGGCGTCGTTGAGGCCCTTCAGCGCAACGGCGTTGATCTTGACGTGGATGCCTGCGGCCTGCGCCGCGTCGATGCCTTCCATCACTTTCGACAGTTCGCCCCAGCGGGTGATCTGCTTGAATTTGGCGGCGTCAAGCGTGTCGAGCGAGACGTTGATTCGCCGGACGCCGCAATCGGCGAGTTCAGAGGCAAAGCGCGATAGCTGCGAGCCGTTGGTGGTCAGGGTCAGTTCATCGAGCGAGCCCGAATGGACGTGCTTGCCGAGCTCGCGGACCAGGAACATGATATTCTTGCGTACCAGCGGTTCGCCGCCTGTTAGTCGCAGCTTACGAACGCCCTTGGCGATGAAGGCGGAACAGAGCCGGTTCAATTCCTCCAGGGTGAGGAGGTCCTTCTTCGGGAGGAAGGTCATGTTTTCCGCCATGCAATAGGTGCAGCGGAAGTCGCACCGATCCGTCACTGAAACCCTGAGATAGGTGACGGCGCGGCCGAACGGATCGATCATCGGCGCTTTTGCGCCAATGAGCTTCTCAGCGCCGGCCTGGTCGATGGTGACGGTATTCAACGAAATTCTCCTGTTGCATCAATGTCGTGAGCAAAACGGGCGGCGTCAAGGCGAAAGCACTTAAAACCATCCGAAAACCGACGAAATACTTTCTTTCAGGCGAGGGAAGCAAGGTCATGATTTCCTCCGGCAAAAATCTGCGCTAGTGCTCGGATAAAGCAGGGAGACCGAAATCATGAGCGACATCTGGCCGACCGAATTGCGCGTCTCGAAGGACCGCCACCGGCTGACGGTGACTTTTAATGACGGCGCCTCTTTTGATCTTTCGGCGGAGATGCTGCGTGTGCTGTCGCCATCCGCCGAAGTTCAGGGCCATGGGCCGGGCCAGGGACTGACGGTGCCGGGCAAGCGCAATGTCTCGATCATCTCGATGACGCCGACCGGCAATTATGCAGTGCGGATCGGCTTTGACGATTTCCATGATACCGGCATCTTCACCTGGACCTACCTGCGCGAACTGGGAGAGAACGGCGAAACCCTGTTCGCCGCCTATGAGCGCGATCTCCTTGAAAAGGGCATGACCCGCGACAAGGCGGAAAAGCCGCGCTAACGGCCGGCACCGTCAGTCGAGATCGGTTTCCTCCTTCAACAGGCGGGCGATCAAACGCTCCATCGACTGGGCGACAATCAGGCACTCCTCGATCGGCTCGTTGTCCAGCGAATTGCCGATCAGCGTGGTCTGGATTTCCATCGCCTGCTCCGTCAGTTCCCGGCCGCTTTTGGTCAAGGACAGCCGCAAGACGCGCTTGTCCTTCTCGTCACCGCGCCGCTCGATCAACCCGCGTTTTTCGAGCTGGGGCAGAAGCATGCTCATGTTCGATCGCCCGACCAGAAGTTTTCGCGCGAGCTCCTGCTGCGAGATGCCCTCGAAGCGATAGAGGTTGATCAGAATGTCGAGATGCGGCGGCTTGATGTCGAGATCGGCAAGCGCGCGCGTCAGCGTCTGCTGCATCAGCTGGCAGGCGCGGGCGACTGCGATCCAGCTGCGGAAACGCGGATGGTCCCAGGGAAAATGATGCTGTTCGATCGTCGGCTGCTTCTTGTTCATGGTTATACAGCAATGTTCATAATTGAACATTTAAAGCGAATCCCACTATGGCATCCTTTGCGATCGAGGTCACCCGCCTCGCGCTCGAATGCACCTTGCTTGCTCAAGCCTGGCCCTGGCCGGACACCACGGCTGCCGTCATTCCGGAAGTCCCGCCAGCCGATAGCCTTCGATAAAATGCCGACGCACGTCTTCATCGCGGAAAGGTTGCGACGCGGACCAGTGCCGGATGGAGAAGCCCGGATTGCTCATCATGAACATTTGCGCCTCACGGCGGGCGTCGTCCAGCCGCCCGAGTTGCGCCAGGCTCGCCGCGAGAAAGCGGCGTGATGCGTTGCGATAGGTTTCGGGCCTGCGCAGCGTCTGGACTGCGGACTCGTAGTCGCGAAGCGCATATTGGGCCTGCCCCAGCATCCAATAGTACCAGCCGGGAGGATACGGATTGAGTCTCAGCGCCTTGCGCACGTATTCCACGGCCTCGGCCGGCTGGCCCTTCAGCGTAAGCAGATCGGAGCGCATCGCCCAGGCATCGGCGTAATTCGGGTCCAGCCTGACCGTGGCGTCGAACTCGGCATCCGATTCCGCCCAGCGGCGCTCATGCCCGAGAATGATAGCCAATACCCAGCGGTTCCCGGCGTCGTTGGGGTCCAGCGCCACGGCCCGTTGGGCCTCCGCCAGAGCCCTTGCCCGATTGGGATCAACCGGCGCGTCGAAGAATTCCCATCCCAGCCAGAGGTTCAAGGCCAGCCAGCGATGCGCCTCGGCATAGCGCGGATCGAGCGCGAGGGCCCGCTCCAGCAGGAAAATCGCCTCTCTCGCGGTGATCGCGGTTTGAAAGCTCAGCGCCCGCGCCCGAACACAGAGCTCATAGGCCTCCAGGTTCGCGGGGCGGTTGCGGGCCGCGTGCGTCGTCAAACGACCGACAAGGGCCTCGACGATCTTGCCGGTCACCTCGTCCTGCACGGCGAAGATATCCTCCAAGCTGCGGTCGAACCGTTCGGCCCACAGGTGGTCGCCTTCGATTGCATCGATCAATTGCGCATTGATGCGAACCCGTCCCGCAGCCCGCCGGGCGCTGCCCTCCAGGAGATGGCGCACGCCAAGTTCGCGCGCGATGCGGCGCACGTCCATGTGCCTGCCCTTGTACGCAAAGACCGAGTTGCTGGCGATGACGAATAGCCCGCTGCTCCGCGACAGGTCGGTAATCAGGTCCTCGGTCAGGCCATCGACGAATTCCTCCTGCATCGGGTCGTTGCTCATGTTTGTGAATGGCAGGACAGCGATGGAGGGTTTGGCGGGCAGCGGCAACGGCGCCCGCTCCGCCGGTCCGCGAGACGCCCAGCCAGCCAGCGTTTCGATGCGGTAGACGGTGACCGGCTCGGCGACGATCTTGATCGCTTGCGGGCCAAGATCGTCGAATTGGACGTCAAGCTTGCGCTTGACCTGGTCGTAGACGCTGCCGGAGATGCAGATCTCTCCAGGCCCGGCCATGGCCTGAAGCCGTACGGCGACAATGACGCCGTCACCGAAGAGATCGCCGTCTTCGACGACGACATCCCCCAGATTGACGCCGATGTGCAGGACAATCCGGCGGTCGTCGGGGCGATCCTCGTTCGCCGCCGCCATCCGCCTCTGGAGTTCGACGGAGCAAGCCACGGCGTTCACCGCGCTGGCGAACTCCACCAGAACGCCGTCACCCATCATCTTGACGATACGACCGTGATGCTGGCGAACGAGCGGCACGAGGATTTCCTTGCGCCTCTCCTTCAGCGCGACCAGCGTGCCCTGCTCGTCAAGATCGACAAGCCGACTGTAGCCGACCACATCGGCAGCCATTATAGCTGCGAGACGGCGCTGGGCGTGCTCTTCGGCCATGTCGCATTCGCTTTCACAGAATGCAGGACATTGAATTGTATGGGTGACCCTCGCAAAAGTCTATCGGATTGCAGGTGTCCCGCCGACCGAAGCGGCAGCGAAGCCGACGATGCTGTCAGCACTTGCTTTTTGTTCATGGTTGTACAATTATGTTCAACATTGAACATTTAAGGGGAATCCCACTATGGCATCCATTGCGATCGAGGTCACCCGCCTTGCCCTCAGATGCGTGTCGGCCTTTTCTCCGGAGACCGCGGGACGGCTGGCGTTCCGGCTGTTCAGCGTCACGCCCTCGCGCAAGCCGTCGAACGCCAAGGAAAAGGCAGCGCTCACGGCGGCGGAACCCGTCATGGCCGGCGCTCATCGAGTTACGCTTTCATATGCCGGCGGCTGGGTGGTGGCAAAGCGCTTTCGCGCGCCGAGCGACGGCGCGGCAAAGCGCGTGCTCCTCGTTCATGGCTGGGGATCGCGCAGCGACTATCTGGCGGCGATGATAAAGGGCCTTCTGGCAGGAGGCGCCGAAGTCATCGCGCTTGACTGGCCGGGACACGGCGCCTCACCCGGGCGAACGCTGACGATGCCGGCGGCGGTGCGCGCGATCGACGCCGCCTGGCGGCACTTTGACGGGTTCGATGTTGCCGTGGGTCATTCCTTTGGCGGTGCCAGTCTCGCCTGCGCTGCGGGCGGCCTGGTCTGCGACGTGCCGTCCCGTATCGCCGGAAGCATGGTGCTGATCGGTGCGCCGAGCGAGATGACTTGGCTTTTCAAAGGTTTCGGAAAGCTTCTTCGTCTTTCTCACAAGGCCCAGGCAGCGCTCGAAGGCATGGTCGTGCAGCTGTCCGGGCGGCGAATCGAGGACTTCGATGCAGCCCGTATTCTCGGCGTGCTCACCGTGCCGGTGCTGGTGATCCATGCGGAAGACGACAAGGAGGTTTCTGCCGACCATGCGCGCCGCTATGCTGCGGCTGGAGCGAATGTCGAACTCCATTGGGCCAACGGTCTTGGCCACCGCCGCATCGTTTCGGCGCCGCCCGTGATCGAGCGGATCAATGCCTTTATTCATGCGGAAGAGAGAAGGGCTGCAGCCTAGCAATTTTTTGCGGGTGCCGTCATGACGGCGTCATGCTATCCGTCGAAGGATCCTGATTTCTGGGAGAACGGCATGACGATCATTCGCTCGGTCGAGGAACTGAACACGCTCTATGGGGCAGCCGGAGAGGCGTCGCTGGTCAAGGTGACAAGCAAGCTGACGCCGGATTATGCGCGGATGATCGAGGCTTCTCCATTTGCCGCGCTTGCCACTGTTGGTCCCGAGGGGCTCGATTGTTCGCCGCGCGGAGACGACGGCAATGTCGTCAGGATAGTAGACGAGAAGACCGTGATTTTGCCGGACTGGCGCGGCAACAATCGAGTCGATTCGCTCGCCAACATCGTCCGCGACCCGCGCGTCGCGCTGATGTTCCTCGTTCCCGGCTCGAACACGACCATGCGGATCAACGGCACGGCCGTCGTCAGCGTCGATCCGGACCTAATCAAATCCTTCGAGGTCGACGGCAAGCATCCGCGTAGCGTCATCGTGGTTACCATCGGCGAGGTCTATTTCCAATGCGCCCGTGCATTGATCCGCTCGCAACTCTGGAACCCCGAGCGCTTCATCGATCCACGGTCGCTGCCGACGCCGGGGGCGCTGCTGAAGGCTGCCAAGGCCGATTTCGATCGGGAAACCTACGATCGCGAATGGCCGGAGCGTGCCGCCAAGACAATGTGGTAACCGCTGCTCAACTTCGAATGAAACGAGGCAACGTGCTGATAACGTGCAGGTCTTTCGCGGCGCCGGCGGTGATTATATCAATGTCACGCTCGCTTGACCGGGCGCTTGTCTTCGCCGCGATGCTGCTCTTGGCTGTCCCGGCTCAAGCGGACGAACTCAGTCTTGCGCGAAAGGTAAAGCTGCTCATCGACGCCTATCCGCAAACCCTTGTCGGGAGCGAGGGTGGATCAATCCTCTTTGGCGACGGCGAACCGGCCTTGCCGATCGATGACGGCACGGCCAAGGACCACGCGCGGAAACTCGCGTCCGGCGATATCGAGGACAGCCTGTCGCAAATCTATCCGGCGGGACCCTGCGAAACCCGCCCAACGGTCAATTTCGATCCGGGCCGCATTCGCAGCGAGGCCCTGATGAAGCGCCTTTACGGCGGATCGGCGCGCGAGGTGGAGGCGTCGCTGGTGGAGATCGACTGGTTCGGGGTTAAGTTGCCGGTGACGAAGAGGCAGGGCGTCGCGCAGGCGCTGGAGAAGGTTCGTGACGCGCTGAAAACAATGCCCGACCTGAAGATCTTTCTGACGCCTTCCGCCGGTACCTTCAACTGGCGCAAGGTTGCCGGCGCCTCGAACCTGTCCGTGCACAGCTTTGGTGCGGCGATCGATCTCAATAGCCGCTACGCCGACTACTGGATCTGGGCGGGCGGCAAGCCGGGCCGGGTGCAGCGACGCGACAACAAATTTCCGATGACGATCGTCGATGCATTCGAGCGCAACGGCTTCATCTGGGGCGGGCGCTGGTATCACTACGACACGATGCATTTCGAATACCGGCCCGAACTCCTGGCCATCGCCAAAGCGGCAGGTGCAACCGCCTGCCGCCAAACATCTTCAAACGCGAATTCGGTCAGTCGCGGACGATGACCCTGGTGCCGATCGTCACATTGGCGTACAGGTGCTCGACGTCCTCATTGGCCATGCGGATGCAGCCGGAGGACATCGCCTTGCCGATCGAGGACGGCTGGTTGGTGCCGTGGATGCGATAGATGGTCGAGCCGAGATACATCGCACGTGCGCCCAGCGGGTTTTCGATACCGCCCTTCATGCTGACGGGCAGGATGTGGCCTTTTCTGGCTTCGCGGGCGCGCATCTGTGCCGGCGGGTTCCAGGTCGGCCATTCGGCCTTGCGGCTCACCGTATTGGTGCCCGTCCAGATGAACCCCTCGCGACCGACGCTAACGCCGTATTGCATGGCGATGCCATTGCCGAGCACGTGGTAGAGGCGGCGGTCGGAATTGTCGACGATGATGGTGCCGGGCGCGACGTTTTCGCCGAAGGCAACCAGTTCACGCGGGATCGGCGATCGGTTGATGTTCTTCGTCGCGGTCTTTGCCTTTGTCTGCTTGCCCTGCGACAGAATCTGCAACCAGCCGGTCTTTTCGGCCGAGGACTGGAGCGAGGCGACTTCGAAGGATCCGCTCGCGCCGGCTGCCTGTGCAGAGGGGGCAAGAAGGGCGGTAGCGATCAGGGCTGCTATGATGGTTTTCATGTCGGTATCTCCCGGTTTGTGCGGGAGATTTTTCCGGTTTCCTCCGGCTGGCTCCCTTGTATGGAGCCTTTCTAGGCAATCACCGGGTGAGCGGCTGTTTCCTGGGGAACGCAAGAAGAGGACGGCGAAAGCGCCACTTGGGCACCTTCAGATTTGCTATTTGCGATAGATCAGCCAGCTCTTGCCGGTGTCTTTCTTCATGCCCTCTTCAAACAGCATGGATCGGTTGCGGCCGGCATTCTTGGCGCAGTAGAGCGCGATGTCGGCCTTGTTGTAGAGGTCGACCGGATCGTCGGCCTGCGTTGCCTGGCAGACGCCGACGGAGAGCGTGATCGGGCCGTAATTGACGCCGGTCTTGGAGTTCTTGAAGGGGGTCGTTGCAAGCGCGGTGCGGATGCGCTCGGCCACCTGCAGGCTTTCCTCGAGCGTGTTGTCGTTGAGAATAATGGCGAATTCCTCGCCGCCGGTGCGGGCGACGAAGACGTCTCGGCGAAGATTGGCGCGGATGACCGTGCCGACCGTCGCCAGAATCTTGTCTCCGACCGGATGGCCGTAGCTGTCGTTGATCTTCTTGAAATGATCGATATCGGCGACAAGAAGGCTCGTTTGCGAGCGGAGTTGCTCGGAATTGTAGATGGCGGCGAGCTTCTCGTCGAAGGCCCGGCGGTTGGCAAGGCGCGTCAGCGAATCGGTGTTGGCGATGCGCTTGTACTCATCCAGTTCCTGCCGGATGACCTCCATCTCGAAGGATTTCAGCGAGACGTTTTCGGCGCGTTCCTTGCCCTGGTAAATCGTGTCGGCCGTCGCTTCGGTCAGGATGCTGACGGCCTGTCGCAGGATTTCGGCACTGGCGTTGCTCCTGCCCGTTATGTTCTTATAGGTTTCGTCCAGCAGCCGATTGTAGTTTTCAAGCGCGTCCTGTTCCTCCCGCAGAAGCCTGAGAAGATCGCCCAGTTCGCTTGCCAGGTGCGTATGCGCCCGGTCGATGCCGGCGGCGTGGTGCACATGGGCGAAGTAGCGTGCGCCGATCTCGTCCAGTTCTTCCTGGTTGGCGCGGCTGCCGAGTGCTGCCAGTTCCTTGGTCAGCTTCGGATTGGAGCCGATATAGGCTTCGTAATAGAGCTCGTAGTTTCGCGGAAGGGGGGCAATTCCCATGATGCGCATCGCATAGGTCACCTGCGCGGCGATGTCCGGTATCTGCGCCTTGCTCAAAGCCGCCTGCATCACGGGCTCCTGTCTTATTGCTACCGCCTGCAAGTTTTAGGGGTAAAAGATTTTGGAAGGCTTAACATTTGGCAAAATCAGTCGGTAAGATTGAACGCATATGTGGCCCGCGGCCAACCGATATCTCGCCGCCTCAGATTGCTGACAAACCTCAAAACATCCGCGACGTCACCCTCGGCCTTGTGCCGAGGATCTGCCCGCTAAGCTGTTGAGTATGATAGCCCTCAAGCTCATTCACGCACTTGGATGCTCGGGACAGGCCGGAGCACGACGGAAGCGGGATATGGCCGACTTTGTCGCCTGTCAGGCAGCGATGTCTCGCTGCCTGACAGTATGTTGCTGAACAGCTTCCGGCGACGGCCTCAGGAAGGGCTGATCATCGTTTCGGGGCGGACGATGGCGTCGAATTCCGCGTCGGTGACATAGCCACCGCCGACGGCTTCCTCGCGCAGCGTCGTGCCGTTCTTGTGGGCGGTCTTGGCGATCTTGGCGGCATTGTCATAGCCGATCTTCGGGGCAAGGGCGGTCACCAGCATCAGCGAGCGATCCAGCGCCGCCTTGATGTTGGCCTCGCGGGCCTCGATGCCGACGACGCAATTGTCGGTGAACGACACGGCGGCATCGGCCAGCAGCTGCACCGACTGCAGGAAATTATAGGCCATCAGCGGATTGTAGACGTTGAGCTCGAAATGGCCCTGGCTGCCGGCAAAGGTCAGAGCCGCATTGTTGCCGAACACCTGCACGCAGACCTGTGTCAGCGCCTCGCACTGGGTCGGGTTGACCTTGCCCGGCATGATCGACGAGCCGGGTTCGTTTTCCGGCAGCGACAGTTCGCCGAGGCCGGAGCGGGGGCCGGAACCAAGCAGGCGGATGTCGTTGGCGATCTTGAACAAGGCGGCGGCAGCAGCGTTGATCGCGCCATGGCTGAACACCATCGAATCATGGGCGGCCAGCGCCTCGAACTTGTTCGGCGCGGTGACGAAGCCGATGCCGGTGATCTTGGCGATTTCGGCGGCGACCTTCTCGGCAAAGCCGATCGGCGCGTTGAGGCCGGTCCCGACGGCGGTGCCGCCCTGCGCCAGTTCGCAAAGGCCGGGCAGGGTCATTTCGATCCGCTTGATCGAGGAGGCGACCTGGGCCGCGTAACCGGAGAACTCCTGGCCAAGCGTGAGAGGCGTGGCGTCCTGCGTATGCGTGCGGCCGATCTTGATGATGTGATCGAAGGCCTTCACCTTCGCTTCGAGCGCCGCATGCAGATGCTTCAGGGCCGGCAACAGGTCGTGAACGACGCGCTCGGCGCAGGCGATATGCATGGCCGTCGGATAGGTGTCGTTCGACGACTGGCTCATGTTGACGTGGTCGTTCGGATGAACCGGCCTCTTCGAGCCCATGACGCCGCCGAGCATTTCGATCGCCCGGTTGGAGATCACTTCATTGGCGTTCATGTTCGACTGGGTGCCGGAGCCGGTCTGCCAGACGACGAGCGGGAAATGATCGTTGAGCTTGCCATCGATGACCTCCTGGGCCGCCTCGATGATAGCGTTGCCGATCGTCGGGTCGAGGCCCTGCAGTTCCATGTTGGCGCGGGCGGCGGCCTGCTTGACGATGCCGAGTGCGCGAACGATCGACAGCGGCTGTCTTTCCCAGCCTATCTTGAAGTTGCCGAGCGAACGTTGCGCTTGCGCGCCCCAATAGCGGTCGCTGGCGACTTCGATCGGGCCGAACGTATCTGTTTCCGTGCGCGTTGATGTCATGGTAATCCCTGCTTTCGTCATGCGGTCTCGAGACCGGAGGTGATGGGCCGTCGTCCGGCGGCCTTCTGAAGCTGTGATGCGGTTCTCTCTGGCCCAGGTGCGCGGTGCTTGTAAAGAGGTTGCGAGGGGCCGGCGCATGCTACAATCGTTTAAAATGCGGCCCTTTGCCCGAGCCACGCGTCTTGGGGTTGGCGGGCCGAGCCACGGCGGCGATGTGCCTTTTCAGACACATGTGCACGGATAGTTTCGTCGCGCTTGTCTGCAATTTTCCCGAGCTGTCGCAACCTTTTCAAGGTGCGGAAAAATAATTGAAGGAATTCAAATTTTTGGCGGTGCTCATCCGTCTTTTTGACCGAGATCTTTTGCGGACCACGAAGGGCCGCGACGGTCTCGAAAGGCGTGGCGTTTCCTTTTCATTCACCATCCTTTCTTATAAGTACCCAAGCTCGGTGACATGAAGGGCATCGGGCGCGGACCGCTGATGGCGGCAATGCGATACGGGGACGTGTGAGCCAATGAAATTGATGAAAACTGCAGCGATCGTGACACTCCTGGCCGGGTGCGCGTTCACCTCTTTCGGAGTACAGGGCGCAGAGGCGTATACCTTGATGGATCTCTTCCGCAGGAAGAGGCAGCCCGTGGAAGAGATGCAGGTGTGGCCGCGCTACGGCGGCATGCAGGAAACCCGCCCGGCGGAAAAGCCCGTTGCCCTGCCGCGCGTGACCTCGCCCCGTTACTATACCTACAAGGCCGAAGCGCTGCGGCGGATCGATACGGCAAAGCTCCTCGATCCGGTCGTGACCGGTTCCGTGGGCAGTGACGTGCAGCCGGCACAGGGCGCGTCGCTTGCTGATTTCCGCCGGTTTCTGCCCGATGTGACCGCCTATGCGCCGTCGGACGTGGCCAAGGCCGTCGAGGCGTTCTACGCAGGCCGGGAAGGATTTGTCTGGATTGACGCGAATGGCCCGAACGCAGCGGCAAAGGCTGCGCTCGCTGTCCTCGGTGATGCGGCCAGCGTCGGGCTTGATCCGCAGGATTACGCGGTTGCCGTGCCGTCCGATACGTTCGACAGCGCCGACACGACGGCGCGTGAGAAGTCGCTGGTGGATTTTGAGATCCGCCTGTCGGCTGCGACGTTGACCTATGTGCAGGACACCGTTCGAGGGCGCATCGATCCGAACAAGATTTCCGGCTACCACGACTTCAAGCGCAAGAGCGTCAATCTGAAGGGCAAGTTCGAGAACATTGCCCGCAGCCATGATGTTGCGGCCTACCTCAATTCCCAGACGCCATCCGGTCCGGAATTCCTGGCCCTGAAGCGGGAACTGCAAACGCTTAACGCAAAGGCGGGCGATGCGCCACGGATCGCGATTGCGCCAGGCACGCTGCTGAAGCCGGGAATCAGCAATCCCGAACTGGCCAACATCATCGCTGGCATCCGGCAAAAGGGTTCCGACGCGCTGAAGGTCGAGCACGCGCTCACACTTTCCGCCTATCAAGGAACGCCGGACTATACGCCGGAGTTGGTCGCACTGGTCGAAGGGTTCCAGAAGGAAAACGGCTTGAAGCCGGACGGCGTCGTCGGCAAGGCGTCGATCCGCATCCTGACCGGTGGCGATACGACCCAGAGCAAGATCGAGAAGGTGCGCATTGCCATGGAGCAGGCGCGCTGGCTGCCGGCCGACCTCGGCAGCCGCTACGTCTTCATCAACCAGCCCGCCTTCATGGTCTATTACCACGACCAGGGTGCCGAACAGTTCTCAATGCGCGTGGTTGTCGGTTCGAAGGCGAACCAGACCTATTTCTTCGAGGACGAGATCCAGACGGTGGAGTTCAATCCCTATTGGGGCGTGCCGCAGTCGATCATCATCAACGAGATGCTGCCGAAGCTCAGGAGCGACCCCGGCTATCTCGACCGCCTCGGCTACCAGGTGGAAGTGGGCGGCCGTGCCGTCTCGTCATATGACGTGAACTGGAACGGTTCGACCAACGGCGTTGCCGTGCGCCAGCCGCCCAGCAGCGACAATGCACTCGGCGAATTGAAGATTCTCTTCCCGAACAGCCACGCGATCTACATGCACGATACGCCGTCGAAGAGCTTCTTCAAGAAGGACCAGCGCGCGCTCAGCCATGGCTGTGTGCGTCTTGCCGATCCGCGCCGGATGGCCGCCGCCGTGCTCGGCACGACGGTCGACGACGTGGCCGCGCAGATCGCCGACGGTCGCAACAAGGGCGTTCAGGTGCCGCAGCGGATTCCGGTCTATGTCGCCTATTTTACCGCCTGGCCGAACAAGGACGGCGCGGTCGAATATTTCGACGATGTCTATGAGCGCGACATGTATATGGGGCGTGCGTTTGAAGCGACGCGGCTTGCGCGACGCGCCGAAGGCTGAGAGCGGAAGATCGATGACGCGGGAAAGGCGGCGAGAAGGCCGCCTTTTTCATGCCTGCGCGATCAAACGCTCGATCAGCTCCGGTGTCAGTTCGTTGAAATGGCGAATGACGAGATCGGGCGCCAGGCTTTCGACCGGCACATCGGAGTAGCCGAAGGGCACGCCGATCGAGCGGACGGATGCGTTGCGGGCAACGAGGATGTCGTTCAGGCTATCGCCGATCATCACCGATTTTTCCGGCGCACCGCCGGCAAGGCGGATGGTGGACAAGAGGTGTTCGGCATCCGGCTTGCGCACATGAAACGTGTCGCCGCCGGTGATTGCGGCGAAGCGAGAGGTGAGTGCGAGCCCTTCCAACAGGCTTTTCGCCAGCATTTCCAGCTTGTTGGTGCAGACGGCGAGGGTGTAGCCAGCTTCGGCGAGCCGGTCCATGGCCGCGATGACGCCGGGATAGGGGATGGACTCACCCGGCATCGAGCCGTGGTAGAAATCGACGAATTCCTTCATCTGCCAGTCGAGATCGTGGGCGCTCAGCGGCCTGCCGCGCAGGGTGAACGTGCGCTCGATCATCGCCTTGGCGCCGTGTCCGACGAGGTGGGTCAGGTCGTGATAGGTTACGGGCGCAAGGCCTGCCTGGGTAACAGCATGGTTGAGGCTTGCGACGAGATCCGGTGCGGTATCGACCAGGGTTCCATCAAGATCAAAGACGACAACAGGGGCGGACACGAAAACCTCTCACTGCGACAAGACAACTGTTCGGGTAGGGGAGCCGGCGGGAAAAAGCAATCGCCACTTTCCGATAAGCTGCGGTGGCATTTGTGTCTCGCCCGCTATTTGGGCTTTTGTTTGCCGTGGCAGCCGTGTAAACGTCTCATCGGAACAAGGGACCCGAGGCTTTTTGCCGGGTCCGTGGGATAAGATGTTGAGGAGTGCGTGGCGCATGGACGCCCGTGAAATGAAGATCAAGGCTGCTGCGGCAGCGCTCGACTATGTCGAAGACGGCATGCGGCTCGGCATCGGGACAGGCTCGACCGCGGAGGAGTTCGTTCGTCTGCTCGCCGAGAAAGTGGCGTCTGGCTTTCGCATCGAAGGCGTGCCGACGTCGGAACGGACCGCGCGGCTTTGCGTTGAACTCGGTGTGCCGCTGAAATCGCTGGACGAGCTTCCCGAACTGGATCTGACAATCGACGGCGCCGACGAGGTGGACGGCAGGTTGCGCCTCATCAAGGGCGGCGGCGGCGCGCTGCTGCGGGAAAAGATCGTTGCCTGCGCGTCCTCCAGGATGATCGTGATCGCCGACGAGACGAAGGTGGTCGACACGCTGGGCGCCTTCAAGCTGCCGATCGAAGTGAATGTCTTCGGACTTGCCGCAACGCGTATTGCTGTTGAAAAGCTCGCCTCGCGGCTCGGTCTTTCCGGCGAAATCGCGGTGCGCGCCTCCGGCGATGGAACTTTCATGACCGATGGCGGACATTTGATTCTCGATGCATCTTTTGGCCGTATTCCTGATGCAGATGCGCTGGCACACGAACTCAATGCTATTCCGGGCGTGGTCGAACACGGGCTTTTCATCGGCATCGCATCGCTTGCCATCATTGCCGGTGCGGCAGGGGCGAGGGTGATGACGGCTTAGCCTGTCTCTTCGCGCGCCAGGCGATGTTGGCAGAATTTCCGGTCGCGGCGCAAACAGGCCCGGCAGAGTGTTACAACAACGTTGCCGTCCCAAGGCGGGGCTGGGACCCGATGGTGGCGGCGGCTTTGAAATTGGATTATGCGGGGTTCGCAGGTGCAGGAGCGCACGCGGCCCGGCATCTAACTGACAGGAGCGTTTCAGATATGATCAATCTCGCAGGTCTCGGCCGCACAATGGCTGCAACTGCCATCATTCTTTCCGCCGTCATGGTTCCTGCCTTGCGGGCGCAGGATGTGACGGATGAGCAGGTCAAGGCTGCGCGCGCCGCGATCGAGGCGGTCGGCGCCACCAACGGTTTTGACAATATCCTGCCGAATCTGGCCGAACGCCTGAAGACGACCTTGATCCAGTCTTCGCCGAACCATCAGGAACTGATCACCAAGACCGTCGATGAAAAGGCGCTCGAGCTTGCCGTGCGCCGCGCTGATCTGGAACGCGAGGCAGCGACGATCTATGCCAAGACCTTTACCGTCGAGCAGCTGAATGCGATCACGGCATTCTATACGTCGGATGCCGGCAAGAAGCTCCTGAAGGATGGCCCGATCGCGTCCCGCGAAATGATGAAGGCTGCCGACATCTGGGCGGCGGGCATTTCTCGCGACCTCAATGCGGCTGCAACCAAGGAGCTTGACGCTACCCTGACGGCTGGACAGCAGCCGTTGCCGGGCGCCGAGAAGCCTGCTCAATAAGCAGCCTGCCGGTTGCGGCGCAAAGTTCACGTCGAATTGCAAAGCCCGGATCATTCCGGGCTTTTCATTTGATATCGCTCGACCCTATATCAGCGTCACATGGCGGGAATCGCTGCGATGGCGCCGTGTGGTCATCCGACCGCACCTCGCAGACGATCCGCTTCCTCGCTCACGACCCGTCCGGGAGTTTTTCAGCATGACGTCTTTCGACTATGACCTTTTCGTGATTGGCGGCGGCTCCGGTGGGGTGCGCGCCGGCCGCCTCGCAGCTGGCATGGGCAAGAAGGTCGCCATTGCCGAGGAATTCCGCTATGGCGGCACCTGCGTCATTCGCGGCTGCGTGCCGAAGAAGCTCTATGTCTATGCGTCGCAGTTTGCCGAGCATTTCGAAGATGCGGAGGGGTTCGGCTGGAGCGTTGGTGAGCGCGCATTCGACTGGAAGAAGCTCGTCGCCGCCAAGGAGAAGGAAATCACGCGGCTGGAAGGCCTGTATCAGAAGGGGCTCGCCAATGCCGGCGCGGAAATCCTCAACACGCGGGCGGAACTGACCGGGCAAAACAGCATCCGGCTCGTCGCCACCGGAAAGACCGTGACGGCGGAGCGTATCGTCATCGCTGTCGGCGGCCATCCGACGCCGCATGAGGCGCTGCCCGGCCATGAGCTGTGCATCACCTCGAACCAGGCCTTCGATCTGCCGGAACTGCCGAAATCGATCGTCATTGCCGGCGGTGGCTATATCGCGGTCGAATTCGCCAACATCTTCCATGGCCTCGGCGTCGAGACGACGCTGATCTATCGCGGCAAGGAAATCCTGTCGCGTTTCGACCAGGATATGCGGCGCGGCCTGCATGCCGCGATGGAACAGAAGGGCATCCGCATCCTGTGCGAGGACCTGTTGCAGTCCATCGCCAGGACCGCCGACGGCCGGCTGGCCGCCGAAACGATGAAGCACGGGACGTTGACTGTGGATCAGGTGATGCTGGCGCTCGGCCGCGTGCCGAACACCAGGGGGCTCGGCCTCGAGGCGGCGGGGATTGCGATCAACGAGCGCGGCGCGATCGTCGTCGATGCGTTTTCCCGCACCAGCGCGCCGGGCATCTATGCGCTCGGCGATGTCACGGACCGCGTTCAGCTGACGCCGGTCGCCATCCACGAGGCCATGTGCTTCATCGAAACGGAATACAAGCACAACCCGGTCTCGCCGGACCACGACCTGATCGCCACCGCCGTCTTCTCGCAGCCTGAAATCGGCACCGTCGGGCTCTCGGAGGAGGATGCGGCGAAGAAATACGACGAACTTGAAGTCTACCGCGCGGAATTCCGGCCGATGAAGGCGACCCTGTCGGGGCGCAGCGAAAAGACGATCATGAAGCTGATCGTCACCGCCGCCGATCGCAAGGTCGTTGGCGTCCACATTCTCGGCCATGAGGCGGGAGAAATGGCACAACTGCTTGGAATCACGCTGAAAGCCGGCTGCACCAAGGACGACTTCGATCGCACCATGGCCGTGCATCCGACGGCGGCGGAAGAACTGGTGACGATGTATGCGCCGAGCTACCGCGTCAAGAACGGCGAGAGGGTCGGCTAGGCCTTCACCTCGGCAATGGATGTGTTGCCGGCAAAGTGCGCGCTAAAATCCTGCGGCCCGCACTTTGCTGGAACAATCGCTTTTCAATCCCCATGTTAACGTTTATAAGCCCGCATCCGCGAAATCGGCGTTCCTCCCGCAGGGAGAAATGCGGGCGGGAATTGTTTCGCTGACAAGCGACCCAAATCCGGTTTATGGCGGCATTGTATGGGACGTTCCGGCGATGCGACGGCCGGGCGGACCTTGCGCAAGAGAACAGGTGATCGACATGGCACAGAATTGGACCCCGAACAGCTGGCGGCAGAAGCCCATCCAGCAGGTGCCGGACTATCCGGATTTGGCAGCGCTGAGCGCGACCGAAGCGCAGCTTGCGACCTATCCGCCACTGGTCTTTGCGGGGGAAGCGCGCCGCCTGAAAAGCGCACTTGCCAATGTTTCGGAAGGCCGCGGCTTCCTGCTGCAGGGCGGCGATTGCGCCGAGAGCTTCGCCGAACACGGCGCCGATACGATCCGCGACTTCTTCCGCGCGTTCCTGCAGATGGCTGTCGTGCTGACCTTCGGCGCGCAGCAGCCGGTCGTCAAGGTCGGCCGCATCGCCGGCCAGTTCGCCAAGCCGCGTTCGTCGAACATCGAACGCCAGGGTGACGTCGAACTGCCGAGCTATCGCGGCGACATCATCAACGGCATCGAGTTCAACGAGAAGGCCCGTGTCCCGGACCCGGAACGCCAGGTCATGGCCTACCGGCAGTCGGCTGCGACACTCAACCTGTTGCGAGCCTTCGCGATGGGCGGCTATGCCAACCTCGAAAACGTGCACCAGTGGATGCTCGGCTTCGTCAAGGATTCACCGCAGGCCGAGCGCTACCGCAAGCTCGCGGATCGGATCTCCGAAACCATGGACTTCATGAAGGCGATCGGTATCACCTCCGAGAACCATCCGAGCCTTCGCGAAACCGATTTCTTCACCAGTCACGAGGCACTGCTGCTCGGCTACGAGCAGGCGCTGACCCGCGTCGATTCCACCTCCGGCGACTGGTACGCGACCTCCGGCCACATGATCTGGATCGGCGACCGTACGCGTCAGCCCGATCACGCGCATATCGAATACTGCCGCGGCATCAAGAACCCGCTCGGGCTCAAATGCGGTCCGTCGCTGACGGGTGACGGGTTGATCGAACTCATCGATCTGCTCAACCCGCAGAACGAAGCCGGCCGACTGACGCTGATCTGCCGCTTCGGCCACGACAAGGTTGCAGAGCATCTGCCGCGGCTGATCCGTGCCGTCGAGAAGGAAGGCCGCAAGGTCGTCTGGTCCTGCGATCCGATGCACGGCAACACGATCACGCTCAACAACTACAAGACCCGGCCGTTCGAGCGGGTTCTGTCGGAAGTCGAGAGCTTCTTCCAGATCCATCGCGCCGAAGGCACGCATCCGGGCGGCATCCATGTCGAGATGACCGGCAACGACGTGACCGAATGCACCGGCGGCGCCCGCGCGCTTTCCGGCGCCGATCTCGCCGATCGCTACCACACGCATTGCGACCCGCGTCTCAATGCCGACCAGGCACTTGAACTGGCCTTTCTTCTTGCCGAGCGCATGAAGGGTGGCCGCGACGAGAAGCGGATGGTCGTCAACGGCTGATCTACTGCATGTTTCCTTAAATCGTTGCCGATTTAAGGACCAAACCATGCAGCAATTCAAAGTGCTACAGCGACCTTTGCGCGTCTGATAAGACGCGCGGCGCTGTAGGCTGATCAGCGCCGCTGATCATTGGCTGAATCTATTGAAATTGACAGAACCGGGCCCGCTCAAGATGCTGGCCCGGTTTTTTCATGCCCGCAAGACGGGCCAATAATAGTGTGAGGGATGAACATGGCGGAGGAACACAGCGGTTCGTGCAATTGCGGCGCGGTCCGTTTTCGCACGCGGGGGGAGCTGCGGGAGGTGATCGGCTGCCATTGCTCGCAGTGTCGCAAGCAGACCGGGCTCTATTATGCGGCCACCAACGTTCTCGACAGCGAACTGGACATCGAAGGGGCGGGCAATATCACCTGGTATCACTCGAGCCCGCAGGCGCAGCGCGGCTTCTGCAAAACCTGCGGTTCGGCGCTGTTCTGGAAAAGCGGTGGCCTCGACTATACCTCGATCATGGCCGGAGCCTTCGATCCCCCCACCGGTCTTTCGTTCGGCTACCACATTTTCTGCGCCGACAAGGGCGATTTCTACGAGATCGACGACGGGCTGCCGCAATACAGGCAGTCAAAGGCCTGAGGGGGTTGCGCCGGTACCCGTTGTTCCGGAGGCGTGGTTCTCAGCCTCGATCGAGCGGGCTGCTTCGCCGAAGGCCTGGTCCAGTGCGCAGAACTTGATCGACTGCCAGCGCTTGTAGTCTTCAACGAACGAAACCGTGACCCAGACCTTGTTGCGATTGTTGTTCCGGTCCTGCCAGCCCAGCGATCCAAGCGCTTCGGCACGCGTGAACAGGCGTCGGATATGCGTGCGCGACAGAGAATAGTGGGCGGACAATTCTGCAAAGCGCAGGTCTTCGACCCAATGGTAGCCGTCCTTTGGTACGGCATTGACGATCCGCGAGAAGAAATCGTCGAGAATCAAGCCGCCATATTCGGTCCAGACGAAACAGGAGATGCTGGGTGGCGGCTCCCGCCATGCCCTGTCGGCAATCAGGCGCTTGGCCGCGATCGGCTGGGCGCGGCGAAAAAGCTCCGGATTGGCCTCCAACCGAGCGACGCGCTCGCCGCCATCGAGAAGGTCAAGGCTGCGCATCTGCCCGCGAAACCACAGCATCATCGCCTCGTGGCTGATCTCCGTCGGCTCCAGGGGGCGGCTGCGCTTGCTGGGCGATCCCGGTGTATCGCGGATCAGCTTGTACGCAAGCAGCTCGGCCAGAAAGGCTGTCGCCGTGTTGCGGCTGGCCGCGCCGAATTCGCCGATGATGTCGAGAAGCCGCGACGCCGTGATGCCGGAGAGGGGATCAGCCGGATTACGCTGCAAGTGCAGCGCATAGGCGGCCTGCGTGAGGAGCCATTTCTGCTGGGCGGCAACCAGGCGACCGATCCGTGGAAAATGGTGATAAAGCTCGATCATGTGGCGTGCGCCCTGCTGCAGGACGGCAAACAGGGCCGGATTCGACGCAAATGCCTCGATCTGGGCGGCGGAGCCGGTCTGCGGGCTTTCAATCTCTGATGGTGGCACACCGGTCATGACTTTGTCGAAGGTCCAATGGATGGATGTATCCGTTTAGCACGAGAAGAGCGCACGTTACGTTGCTCGTCAAACGCGTAAAGTCCCTATTTCGTTCAGGATCCGGCCGATTTGGATACTGGGGCTGCTTTTGGCGACATGCATCATGCGTTTCTCCTGAAACAAGGCGAGCAAACGACGCTGGCTTGCTCCAGCCCGCGCGTCATCGTTGAAATTCGACAGGGGGGCGGCAGAAGCAAAACCTGACGCTTTCACCTGCCGAGAGCCCCTCTTGATCCATCATCACATTGGAGGATGGTACCTGCTCCTCTTACCACCTTTGGGAGTGTCCTGCAGACCGATTGCCAAGGTTTGTGACCGGTTAAAAGCTGGCAGGATGCGCTTTTAGAAGCTTGATATGGCCGGTCCATCTTGGGCCGCAGCTACGTGGTTTGAGAAATTCGACGCGGCCGCAAGGCCGACCAGACATCCCAACATCATCCAAACCGTCCGAGAAGCACCATGAGCCACACTCGCGAGATCGCTTTCATCGACCCCGCCGTAACGGATTTCGAGACACTGATTGCCGGTCTGCGGCCAGATGTCGAGCCGGTCGTGCTTTCGCCCGACGAACCAGCGTTGGCTCAGATGGCGCGAATGCTGGAGGGGCGGGCCGATCTCGACGCGATTCACGTGATCGCCCATGGCCGGCCCGGTGAACTGAGTTTTGCGGCAGGCGCGGTGTCGTATGAGACGATCGAGGACGATGCTGCCGATCTTCCCGCCTTCGGCGCCGCTCTTGGAACGGAAAAGGCCCTGCTGGTCTGGGCATGCGAGACCGGCGCCGGGAAACGGGGCGCCGCCTTCGTCGACACTCTTGCCGCTCGGGCAGGCGTTCGCGTTCTCGCTGCAAGTGGTATCGTCGGATCGGAACTTTGCGGCGGAACCTGGTCATTGGATCGCGGTGACGGTGCCGGTGGTCCGCCGCTGTCGGCGGAAGGCATGATCGCCTATTCCGGGATCATGGCGACGTTCACGGGTACCAGCGGCACCGACAGAGCGAACGCGACGACAGGAACGCTCACCGGCTTTTCCGGCGGCACGGTCGCTCAGCTTCAGGACGCCAGCGGCGATACGTTCACTGGCGGCGGTGGCGCAGATGAAATCGTCGCCGGTAGCGGCGACGACACGATCAACCTGGGTGCCGGCCAGTTCGTTGCCGGCGAGTCGATCGACGGCGGAGGCAACAGCGCCAGCGGCACGCGCGACCAGATTGTGCTGACGGCCGGCGGCACGACCAACCTTTCGGTCGGCACGGTTACCGGCATCGAGACGCTGACGGGAAGTACGAGCAGCGATACCGTCACGATGACCGCGTCGCAATGGGCCGGATTTGCCACGATCAATCTCGGCAGCGGCTTGCTGACGACAGACGTGCTGAACGTCCGGGCGAGCGGAAACATCTCGGCGCTCACCATGCCGACAGTCGACAATGTCGAAACCGGTAACCTCACCGGTACGTCCGGCACCGATACGGTGACGCTCAGCGGCGCCCAGTTGAATGCGATCCTCATCGGCTCCGGCACGGTCAATCTCGGCTCTGGAACCGGCGATACAATCAACCTGACCTCGACATCGAGCGACCTAAATACGCTTGGCGCGACGGATGGATCGATCCAGGGCGTCGAAGCGATCTCGGCCTCAGGCGCCGCAACCGGCGTCACGATCACGCTGGGCGGCCAGAGCGAAGCGATCGCGATTACCGGTAGCGCTCAGGCCGACACGGTCACCGGCGGGTCCGGGGGCAACACGATCGTCGGCGGCGGCGGAGCCGACACCCTAAGCGGCGGGGCAGGCAACGATACGATCACCTATGACGCCTCGGATGTGTCTATCGCCGGCGGGACAAACACCGACACCCTGGTGGTCACCGGAGCGGCAGCCATCAATCTCGCGTCTGCGGACCAGAGTTCCGGCGATACCGCGAACACGACCGGCTTTGAGAACGTGAATGCAGGCGGCTCAAGCGCGGCCGTCAGCCTCACCGGCGACGGCAATGCCAACGTCCTTACCGGTGGCGGCGGAGCCGATACGATAGTCGGCGCAGCCGGCGCCGACACGCTCAACGGTGGCGCAGGCAATGACATGATCACCTATGATGGCTCGGACGTGTCGATCGCCGGCGGGGCCGACATCGATACGCTGCTGGTCAACGGTGCAGCAACGATCAACCTGTCGTCCGTCGACCAGAGTTCCGGCGATACGGCCAATACGACCGGCTTTGAGAACGTCAATGCGAGCGGATCGAGTGCGGCCGTCAGCCTGACAGGCGGCAGTGGCGCCAATGTGCTCACCGGCGGGTCCGCAAACGACACGCTTAACGGCGGCGGCGGCAATGATACGATCGATGGCGGGGCCGGAACAGGTGACACCGTGATCTTCAGCGGCGCGCGGGCGAACTATACGATCTCGCTTTCGGGGGTCACTTACACGATTGCAGACACCCGCAGCGGCTCTCCAGACGGAGCAGACACAGTCACCGGTGTCGAGAATTTCCAGTTTTCCGATGGAACGCGCACTGCAAGCCAGCTCAACCCGGCCCCAACCACTACGAACAAGATTGTCCTGGAAAACCAGAAGCAGGGCAACCCTGTCAGCGAATGGGGCATCGATGGTGATGGCGACGGCAACATCCAGGGCTTTGCAACCGAGATCAGCACGAATATCGGCCAGACGGTCAGTTTCAAGATCGCGACCGATTCGACCAACTACCGGATCGATATCTACCGGCTCGGCTATTACGGCGGCGACGGAGCCCGCAAGGTGGCCACCGTTGACGTCAATCTCGCATCCGCGCAGGTCCAGCCACATCCGATCGTCGACATGTCGCGCGGCCTGATCGACGCGGGCAACTGGGCAGTCTCGGCGAGTTGGGCTATTCCCTTCGATGCCGTCTCCGGCGTTTACATCGCCAAGCTCGTCCGCGAGGACGGGACCGTGGGCGCCAGCCACATCCCCTTCATTGTCCGGGATGACAGTGCGGCCAGCGATATCGTCTTCCAGACGTCAGACACCACCTGGCAGGCCTACAATGAATGGGGTGGGGCGAGCCTCTATTTCGGCGACGTGCCGGTCGATCCCGCCAATCTGATCGGCTATCTGCCGCCCAATTGCGGCTGCGGGGTAAACTCGATCGGCCGTGCCACCGCGGTGAGCTACAATCGTCCGTTCGTCACCAACACGAGCGTGAAGGGCGGGACGCACGACTTCATCTTCGGGGCGGAGCATTCGGCGATCCGCTGGCTCGAGCAGAACGGCTACGACGTCTCCTACATCTCCGGCGTCGATGCGACGCGAAGCGGAAGCCTGTTGCTCAATCACGAGGCTTATCTTTCGGTCGGTCATGACGAGTACTGGTCGGCCGAGCAGCGCACCAACGTCGAAGCGGCGCGCGACGCGGGCGTCGACCTTGCCTTCTGGAGCGGCAACGAAGTCTACTGGAAGGTTCGCTGGGAAACCAGCATCGACGGCAATGGTACGCCTTACCGCACCATGGTCTGCTACAAGGAAACCTGGGGCGGGACACCCGACCCAACCTCGACGGGTACCGGTACCTGGCGAGACCCGCGATTTGCCGATCCCGGTCAGGAGCCGGAAAACTCGCTCACCGGCACCATGTTCACGGTCGACAGCTACCGGCTCGACACGATCACGATCCCTTACGACTATTCCAACCTTCGGTTCTGGCGCAATACCGACGTTGACGACTTGCAACCGGGCCAGACCTTCTCTCTCGTCCAGAACCTGCTGGGATACGAGTGGGATTCCGACGTCGAGAACGGTTACCGGCCCGCCGGGCTGATCAACATGTCGCTATCGACGGTTTCGGTCGATACCTATCTGCGCGACTATGGCACGTCGATCGGGCCCGCCACCGTGAACCACAGCCTGACCATGTACCGGGCCGAGAGCGGCGCGCTCGTCTTCGGTGCGGGTACCGTCTTCTGGTCATGGGGTCTTGATTCGAACCATGAGGGCGCGGCCACGCCAACCGATCCGAACGTCCAGCAGGCGATGGTCAACATGTTCGCCGACATGGGCATTCAGCCCGGAACGCTCGACGCAAGCCTGATCCTGGCGACGCAATCGACCGACACCCTCAAGCCGACCTCGACCATCACCTCTCCGAGCGTGGGCGCGAGCTTCGTCGAAGGGCAGAAGGTCACGGTCACCGGCACCGCACAGGATACCGGCGGCGGCATCGTCGCGGGCGTCGAGGTGTCGCTTGACGGCGGCCAGAGCTGGTGGAAGGCAACCGGCCGCGAAAGCTGGAGCTACAGCTGGGTCGTGCAGGCGTCCGGAACCTACAGCATCATGTCGCGCGCCGTGGACGACAGCCTCAACCTGGGCAATCCTTCGGCGAGTAGACAGGTCACGGTCAACCTGCCTTCGACGTCGAGCCTCTGGACCCTTGCCAGCAAACCGCAGGTGGAAACCAATCTCGATCGCGACGGCGTGGAACTCGGCGTCCGCTTCCAGGCGGCGACGGACGGCGTTATCAACGGCATTCGGTTCTACAAGGGTTTCTACAATGTCGGCCAGCACGTCGTCAGCCTGTGGACATCCACCGGGACGCGGATAGCCACCGGCACGTCCTCCGGCGAATCCATAACGGGGTGGCAGACGGTAACGTTCTCGAATCCCGTGCGGATTACTCCCGGAACGACCTATGTGGCGTCCTACCATACCGGTGGATACTATTCGTCGAGCGATACCTATTTCTCGTCAAGCTACACGAACGGCCTGCTCAATGTTCAACCCGGCGGCGGCGTCTATGCGTACAGTGCCGACAACAACGGTGTATTTCCGGGTAACAGTTCCAACGCAAATTACTGGGTCGATGTCGTTTTCACGCCCGATCCCAACCAGGCACCGACGGCGGTCGCCGATTCGGGGTTCTCGGTCGGCAAGGACGGGATGCTCCCAATCTCCTTCACGGCACTTGTGGCGAACGACACGGATCCGAACAACGACCCGCTGACCGTCAGCGCGGTCGGCAATGCGACCAACGGGACCGTGGCGCTCGACACGCAGACGGGCAATGTCATCTACACGCCGAACGCCGGCTATAGTGGGCCGGCAAGCTTCACCTACACGGTTTCGGATCAGCGCGGCGGCACGTCGACCGCCAATGTGACCCTGACGGTCGAACAGGACCCGGCCGGCGTCTCGCTGTTCCAGTGGACCGAGGGGCCCACAGGGGCGGCGGTCGTCGATAACGCACCGCTGGAGCTTGGAATGAAGTTCACCGCATCCGTCGTTGGGACGATCACGGGCATACGCTTCTACAAGCCGGCGAATGCGACCGGAGCGCATACAGGCTCGCTTTGGTCGTCGACGGGCACGCTGCTCGCCACCGTCAACTTCACCAACGAGTCTACCAGCGGCTGGCAGACCGCCACCTTCTCGAATCCGGTTGCGATCACGGCGGGGACGACCTATGTCGCCTCCTACCACACGACCGGGGTCTATGCGGCCACCGCGAACTATTTCAACAGCGCGAAGGTCAACGGATCGCTGACGGCTCCTTCCTCCGCGACAAGCGGCGGAAACGGGGTCTATACCTATTCGTCTGGCACCGCATTTCCGACGAGCAGCTTCCAGGCCTCCAACTATTGGGTCGACGTCGTCTACAAGCGCTCGACTGCCAACACCGTGCCAGTCGCCAGCAACGACAACGGCTTTACAGTCTCCAACAGCAACTCGATTAACATTGCCGCAGCGACACTGCTTGCCAACGACAATGATCCCGACGGCGATCCTTTGACCATCACCGGTGTGGGCGGTGCCACAAACGGCACGGTGGCGTTCAACAACCAGACCAATTCGGTGACGTTCACGCCGACTTCGGGCTATATCGGGCCTGCAAGCTTCTCCTACAACATATCGGACGGCCGGGGCGGAACGGCATCCGCAGTCGTGAGCCTGACGGTCGGCCAATCGCAGACGACGGTGAACCTGTTCTCTCCGTCCAATGCGCCCAGCGTCACTTCCGTCAACGACCCCGAGGCCGTGGAATTGGGAGTGAAATTCGTCGCCTCGTCGGCCGGCTTAATAACCGGATTGCGCTACTACAAGAGCGCCCAGGATACCGGCACGCATACCGGCTCGTTGTGGACCAGCGGTGGCAATCTGCTTGCGTCCGCAACATTTACCAACGAGAGCGCCAGCGGCTGGCAGACCGTGACCTTCGCCCAGCCGGTGTCGATTTCCGCAGGCACGACGTACGTTGCCAGCTATCATTCCAATGGCTTCTATGGGGTGACGCCGAATTTCTTCGCCACGAGCTACACGAACGGCCCGCTGTCGGCGCCGTCCAGTGCGTCGAGCGGCGGCAACGGCGTCTATGCCTATGGCGCGGGCGGACTTTTCCCGTCTGCGACCTACAGCGCAACGAATTACTGGGTGGATGTGCTCTACGAACAGGCGACGGGAAACCTCAGCCCTGTCGCACTGGACGATTCCGGGTTCTCGACTCAAGCCAACACGGCCTTTACTGTTCAGGCGAGCACACTGCTTGCCAATGACAGTGACCCGAATGGCGATCCGATAGTCATTACCGGTGTCGGAAATGCGGTGAACGGCAGCGTTGCCTTCAACAGCCAGTCGAACACCGTCACCTTCACGCCGACGAACGGCTACACCGGTGCCGCGAGCTTTACCTACTCGGTCTCAGACGGACAGGGCGGAACCGACACGGGCCTTGTCTCGCTCAATGTCGTTCCGCAGGATGAACAGAACCTGTTCTCGTCGAGCGCCACGCCGACGACCGTGACTGAAAACGACCCGGGCGATGTCAATCTGGGCATGAAGTTCCAGGCGGATGTTGCCGGTTGGATTACCGGGTTCCGCTTCTACAAGGGCCCAAGCAACACGGGCCCGCATACCGGATATCTCTGGACGTCGACGGGCACGCTGCTCGCGAGCGCAAACTTTACGAACGAAAGCTCGAGCGGCTGGCAATCGGTCAGTCTTGCCCAGCAGGTGGCGATCCAGGCAAACACGACCTATGTCGTCTCCTACAGCACCAATGGGTTCTATTCGGCGACCGGCAACTTCTTTGGTTCACAGGTCTCGAACGGCAATCTGCACGGGCTGTCATCGGCGCTCAGCGGCGGCAACGGCGTCTATGCCTACGGCTCGGCCGGGCTGTTCCCGACGAACAGCTACAATAGCAGCAACTACTATGTCGATGTGGCGTTCAGGCCGCAGTTGGCGGCGTAGGGGCGTTTTCATGGAAAAGGCCTGACGGTCGCGTGACTGATGGAGGAACCGATGAGCAGCGAACTGTACGTCGACGGCATCGGTGAAATCACCATCACCAACTCGATCGTCAGGATCGATATGATGAGCCTTTCGGCCACCGAAAAGGACGGAGAAAACAATCCGAAACCGGTTTTCCGCCAGCGGATCATCATGCCGACCGATGTCTTCGCCAACGGCGTCGAGCTGATGCAGCAGGCATTGAACGGCCTGGTCAATGCCGGTGCCGTTCACCGGTTTTCCGACGTCGAAAAAGTACCGCGGCTTGTCCCCACCAACGGTGTAGCCGGATCCTAGCCGCGACCGTACCGATCAACATCGTTGCGTCACGAACTCCAACGCGCCGCCGTGGAAGAATTGCCGCCGGTCGCCGCCTCTGACACATCGACGACCTTTCCAACGCGGACCAGGCCTGCGGGCTGGGAAATGCCTAGCTAGGGAGCAGCCGCAATGGCGTTCGCAAACAGATCCGCGTGCGACTGGAAGAACCGGTCGGTTCCGAACCGCTTACCGAACATCATGTCGTGCTGCAGGAAGCGATAGTCGCGGATAAGGGGCGGCGTGGTCTTCTGCCGCGACCATGCGGCGGTGTCCTTGCCGGCGTCATCTATGAGCATATAGCGATCGATGACGTGATACTGGTCAAAGACGTTGCCGAGGAAACCCGTGTAATAGGGATGCTCGAAGCCGCCCTGCTTGAGGATATGATAGGACAGGAAGGCCGGGCTGATCGTGCCGATATCCTTGACCGGGCCGGTCTTGTTCGACCAGACGACCAACGGTGTCTCGTGCTGGTCCTTCATCTGCTCGAGCGAGCCCTTGCGCGAGGCCGTGACGTCGTTCATGTAGCCGGTGTTCGGGTAGACCGTGTTTAGCGGCGGCAGATGGTCGCCGAAAAGCACGATGATCGTCTCGCGGTCGCGCTTCCTCGCCCATTTCATCAGCATCTTCAGGCTGTCGTCGGCTTCCTTGATACCTTGCGCATAGGTCGCCAGGACCTGCCTGTCGGCCTCCGGAAGGTTTCCTTCGACCTTGATGGTATTCCTTGCGTAGCGGTTGGCTTCATAGGGGCCATGGCCCTGCAGCGTGACGGTGAAGAAGAAGAACGGATCGCGCAGTTGATCTGCTTGGCGGATGATCTCCTTGGTCAGCGATTCATCCGAGGCGAAGATGCCGCGCTTCTGCATCACCGGCATGTTCTCTTCGGATTTGAACTGCTCGAAGCCGAAGGCCTTGTAGACGGCGCTGCGGTTCCAGAACCATTTCTGGAACGGATGAACGGCACGCGCAACATATCCTTCGCCACGGAAGAAGGTGGCAAGCGACGGGATCGGGTTGCGGATGTACTGCTGGTAGGGAATGCTGCCATAGGGCAGGAAGGCATTCGAAAAGCCGGTCAGTGCTTCGAATTCCACATTGGCGGTCATACCGCCGAACTCCGGCGAGAACACGTTGCCGGACTGCATCTTGCGAATGGTCGGCATCGGATCGGGCGACAGCTTGACGTTCGGCAGGCGCGTCGGATCCCAGAAGGACTCGCTCATCAGCACGATGACATCCGGCTTGCCGCGATGCGTCGTTCCGGCCGGCACCGGCTTCGTCGGGATCTTGTCGATGGCATCGGCCATATAGCCGGCCGGTGCCGTGACGTTGGCCATCGGCAGGTTGAGGGCGAAAGCCATGACGAAGCCGTTGTGGCGATAGTTTTCCGTCTGGTCCCACATGATCGGAATGACCTTCAGCCGGTCACGGATCCACGAGAAATTGTTGTAGTCCATGATGTGGTAGAAGGACGCGAGCAGCGGCAGGGCCACCGCCAGCCGGGTCAGCCGCTGGCGGCGCGTCATCACCGGAAAACGCCGCCAGGCAAAATGGGAAAGCCAGATCAGGCCAGTGATCGAGACGACGAGACCGATGACGATGCCGACCGCGGTCCAGGGGCGGTCCCGCACCAGAACGGGCATCAGTTCCATGATCTGTCGGCCGAACAAGAAGTCTGTCGGATAGAGCGGGTCGGAGAGGAAAATCTGCTTCTGGCGGCTGACCAGAGCCGGGATCAGCGCCAGCGGCGCAATCAGGATGACGCTGTAGTTTTCCCGTCCGAACGCAGCATCGACTGCAAGAAAGAGGAGGAAGAAAATGCCGGCCGTCGTCCAGGCCGGGCGCATCGGATCAAGGAAGTACGATAGCGACTCGGACGCCGAATCGCGGGTGATCCATTCGATCGCGAAGATCAGCGCCATAGACAGAAGCAGAGATAGGGAAAGGCGGCCCGCGATCGACAGCGCCCTGTTGTAGCGGGCGCCGAAAGCGATTTGCGGGCCGTAGACCTCGGTGGCGGTGGCAGCGCGCACTGCCGATTCGAAACTGGCCAAGGCCTTCTCCAATTTTCATAAAACTGTCGTCTCAATGTCATACAGGCGTCATGTTGAACGGGGGATGAATGAGTGTGTTAAGGCTTGCTGGCGCAATTTTTAGGGGTTCCCTGGCGTGAAAACCGCGTGCCGACGCGCCATGTGGTTGTGTCAACGGACTGAAATCAACGCGGACGCTTTTTTTCCATTTTCACGACAGGCACGGGTTTTTTTGGCGCGGAATGCGTTAGATATCTCTGCGCGGTTGTTGCTGCATCCGCGATAGGAAAATTCAGTACGGGCCTGTTTGATGACCGCGCAAAAGACCATTTCGACCACGTTCCGCATCGCCGTTGCCCAGCTCAACCCGGCTGTCGGCGATGTCGCCGGCAATTTAGCGAAAGCACGCGAGGCGCGCGCCGACGCGGCCCGCAGCGGGGCCGACCTGCTTCTCCTGACGGAACTCTTCATCTCGGGCTATCCGCCGGAGGATCTGGTCCTGAAGCCGGCCTTTCTCAAGGCATGCCAGAAGGCGGTCGATGCGCTTGCCGCCGACACGGCGGATGGCGGGCCGGGTGTCATCGTCGGTTTTCCGCGCCAGGGCGAAACGGGGCGCCACAACTCTGTCGCCGTTCTCGACGGCGGACAGGTTCTGGTCGTTCGCGACAAGGTCGATCTGCCGAATTACGGCGAATTCGACGAAAAGCGGGTCTTTACCGAGGGCGCGATGCCGGGACCGGTCAATTTTCGCGGCGTGCGGCTCGGCATTCCGATCTGCGAGGAAATCTGGAACGACATGGGGATCTGCGAAACGCTGGCGGAAAGCGGCGCAGAAATGCTGCTCGTGCCCAACGGTTCGCCCTATTATCGCGGCAAGATCGACGTGCGCCACCAGGTCGTGCTCCGCCAGGTGATTGAGACCGGCCTGCCGATGATCTTCGCCAATCAGCTCGGGGGCCAGGACGAGCTGGTCTTCGATGGCGCGAGCTTCGCCTTCAATGCCGATCGGCAGCTCGCTTTCCAGATGAGCCAGTTCGAAGAGGGCATATCCGTCTCCGAATGGAGCCGGACCAGTGAGGGCTGGGTTTGCCCGCAAGGAATGATGTCGCGTCTGCCGCAGCAGGAGGAGGCGGACTACCGCGCCTGCATGCTCGGCTTCCGTGACTACGTCAACAAGAACGGGTTCAAGAACGTCGTGCTCGGCCTCTCGGGCGGTATCGACTCGGCGATCTGTGCGGCACTTGCGGTCGATGCGCTCGGTGAGGAGCGGGTGCGCACGGTGATGCTGCCCTACCGCTATACGTCCTCGGATTCGTTCAAGGATGCGGAGGAATGCGCCAAGGCGCTCGGCTGCCGCTATGACGTCGTGCCGATCGAGGAACCGGTGCAGGGCTTCCTGGGCGCGCTTTCGGAGATGTTCGAGGGTACGGAGCAGGGCATCACCGAGGAAAACCTGCAAAGCCGCACCCGCGGAACCATCCTGATGGCGCTTTCCAACAAGTTTGGTTCGATGGTGGTGACGACCGGCAACAAGTCGGAAATGTCGGTCGGCTATGCAACCCTTTACGGCGACATGAACGGGGGCTTCAATCCGATCAAGGACCTCTACAAGATGCAGGTCTACAGCCTGGCGCGCTGGCGCAATACGACGGTGCCGCCCGGTGCGCTCGGTCCCTCCGGCGAGGTCATCCCGAAGAACATCATCGACAAGGCGCCGTCGGCAGAACTGCGCCCGAACCAGACCGACCAGGATTCACTGCCGCCCTATCCGGTGCTTGACGACATTCTCGAATGCCTCGTCGAAAAGGAGATGAGTACCGAGGAGATCGTTGCGCGCGGCCATGACGAGGCGACCGTGCACAGGATTGAGCATCTGCTCTATATCGCCGAATACAAGCGCCGCCAGTCGGCGCCGGGGGTGAAGATCACAAGGAAGAATTTCGGCCGCGACCGCCGCTACCCGATCACCAACCGCTTTCGCGACCGGTAAACGAGGAAGCAGGAGGCGACATGCGCAGTTCGGTCGAAATCCATACGCTTGAGACCGGCGAAAGCCGGGTCGTCTGGCAGACGGAACAACTGGTCGAGGCGCCGAACTGGTCGCCGGACGGACGGTCGCTCGTCATCAATGGCGACGGGCTGCTCTACCGGCTGCCGCTTGCGGGTGGCGAGCCGGCGTTGATCGACACCGGCTTTGCCCGCACCTGCAACAACGACCACGGCATCTCGCCCGACGGCAAGACGATCGTCATCAGCGACAAGACGCAGTACGGCGCCTCCACCATCTATACGCTTCCGGCGACGGGCGGCCAGCCGAGACAGATAACGCAGAACAGGCCGTCCTACTGGCACGGCTGGTCGCCGGATGGAAAGACGCTTGCCTATTGCGGTATCCGCGACCAGGTGTTCGATATCTACACGATCCCGGTCGACGGCGGCGACGAAACGCGACTGACCTTTGGCGAGGGCCGCAACGACGGGCCCGACTACAGCCATGACGGCGAGTGGATCTACTTCAACTCAAGCCGGACGGGGCGCATGCAGATCTGGCGTGTTCGCCCGGACGGTTCGGATGTCATGCGCATCACCGACAGTGAATTCGGCGATTGGTTTCCGCATCCGTCGCCCGACGGAAAGCACCTGCTCGTGCTGTCCTATGACGGCGAGGTCTTCGACCATCCGCGCGACCTTGACGTGCGGCTGCGGTTGATGGATCCCGACGGTGGCAATGCCCGCGTCCTGTTCGAGCTGTTCGGCGGGCAGGGCACCATCAACGTGCCCAACTGGTCGCCCGACGGCAAGGCGTTCGCCTTCGTGCGGTATCAGCCGGTGCCTCGAGAGGTATAAAATACGCCTTTCGGCGGTTGTGTCTGACCCTTGTACGCAATCATTCCTGATCCTATTGTTTCTAAAACAGGGGAACGGGAAATGCCCATTCATCACCGAGTGGCCGTACTGATCGATGCGGAAAATGTGCCCGGAGATTTCGCCCCGCCCGTTCTGCGGGAAGCCGGCGCATATGGAGCGACGGTGACACGCCGCGCTTACGGCGATTTTGCGCAAGGAAGATGCTCAGGCTGGCTTGTGGCAGCAGCGCCCTATGCGGTCGACACCATCCAGGTTTCAAGCCCGAACAAGGCCAAGAATTTCAGCGACATTCGCATGACGATCGACGCGGTGGAACTGATGCTTGCCGACAGGGTTGATGTTTTCTGTCTTGTGTCCTCGGATGGTGATTTCACGCCACTTGCCATCTATCTGCGTGGAGCCGGCAAGCTTGTCGTGGGCATCGGCGCGAAGCCGGCATCCGCATCGTTTCGTGAAAGCTGCGATGCGTTCCACATTGTCGGCCAGCAGGCAACCGCTCCGGCTGCAACAACCTCGAAGCCTCCAGCGAAACCGCGGGATCAGCCGGCCAAGCAAATGATGTCGCTGCCACTTTTGAGCAAGGCCTTCAAAAGACTGGGTGCTGGCGAAGGCGACGGATGGGTTTCACTTTGTGCGCTGGGAGTGGCGCTGCGCGAAGTTGAGCCGAACTTCACAGTGAAGTCGTATGGCTCAGCCGGTTTGAAGAAGCTTCTTCGTCAGGAGCCGTCGCTCGAATTGCAACGACATCGAGAGATTGACGTCGTCCGCGTGAGGCCCGGGATCGCAATGATGTCCGCGTCCCTTTCTTAAAGGCCGCATCGCCCGCCTGTGCCAATCATGGCCATGATCGCGTCGGGCGATCTAACGAACCCTTGCAGCTATGTTGCGCGGAGTGATCACTTCCACCGCCGGGAGGTGGCCCGTATAGTCAGGCCATCGAACGGCATCCGGCGGAGGAAAACGATGAAAACCGACGATGCCTGGAAACAGCGGGCGGACCGGGTGTGGCTGACGCAATCAGCCTGCGATCTGGAGGATTTCCGACGCGAGGTGGAGCGGACGACGCAGATTGGCGACTATCCACACGCAGCGGGCGTCGAGAAAAAGAAACTGACGGCAGCGCAGCCGGCATGGCAGACGTCCGGCCAGTTTCCGGGCGGACGTTTTTGACGAATCAACTGAAAACGGAGGAAACGGAATGAGCAAGGATTATGGCCGCCTCGACGGCAAGATCGCTATCGTGACCGGCGGCACACAGGGGCTTGGGGCGACGATTGCGACCCTGTTTGCCGAACGGGGTGCCGCGGGCATCGTCATCTGCGGGCGCAATACCAGGAAAGGCGAGGCCAAGGCGGCCGAGATCGGCAAGGCGACCGGCGCGAAAGTAATCTACGTGCAGGCGGATCTCGGCGAGGTGGAGGATGCCCGCAAGGTCGTCGCGGCCTGTGACGCCGAGTTCGGCCGTGTCGATGCACTGGTGAATGCGGCTGCGATTACCGATCGCGGCACCATCCTCGATACAAGCCCGGAACTGTTCGACCGCATGTTCGCCGTCAACGTGCGTGCGCCGTTCTTCCTGATGCAGGAGACGATCAGGATCATGCGGCGGGAACATATCGAGGGTACCATCGTCAATATCGGCTCGATGTCGGCCAAGGCCGGCCAGCCGTTCATCGCGGCCTATTGCGCCTCCAAGGGGGCGCTGGAAACGCTGACCAAGAACACCGCCTATGCGGTGCTGCGCAACCGCATTCGCGTCAATGGGCTCAACATCGGCTGGATGGCGACGGAAGGCGAGGATCGCATCCAGCGCGAATTTCATGGCGCGGCCAGGGACTGGCTGGAAAAGGCGGCGGCGAGCCAGCCCTTTGGCCGGCTGGTTGATCCCGCCGAGGTGGCGCGGGCCTGCGCCTATCTGTCGTCGGCGGAATCCGGCCTGATGACCGGCTCTGTCATCTGCTTCGATCAGTCGATCTGGGGCGCTTACGACGGCTCGCCGCATCCGGTTGCCGCCCTGTAAGTCGTATTGGCGGGCCGCTTGCATTCGGCGGCCCGCTATGCCTTTATCACGACAGTTCAGGTGCCCGTGAAAACGGGAGAATCGGGAATTCGGCGAAAATCCGGAACGTGCCCAACGCTGTGACGGGGACTGTCTTGCTACATTGAATTTCTGAATTTTTTCAGAAATGTGCCACTGAATCCTCGCGTGATTTGGGAAGGCGGCAAGACGGGTTGATCCGCAGTCAGAAGACCGGCCTGACGAGATAGACCAGCCCCGCGCGGACGGCGGGAGGTTTCGCATTGTTGGGGAGCAAACGATGCAAATGGAACCGCAAGACCGCCTTGTAAGGGCGGAGGCATTTTCACCGGACGAGCGCGCCGCCGTCTATCGCGTCATCGAAACCCGCCGCGACGTGCGCGATCAGTTCCTTCCGACACCGCTGCCGGACGATGTGATCGCGCGGCTGCTTGCCGCCGCCCACAGCGCGCCATCCGTCGGCTTCATGCAGCCATGGAACTTCATTGTCGTGCGCGATGAAGACAGGCGCCGGAAGGTGTTCGAAGCCTTTCAGCGGGCCAATGAGGAGGCGGCGCTGATGTTCGAGGGCGCCGCACGCGACACCTACCGCTCGCTCAAGCTCGAGGGCATCCGCAAGGCGCCGGTGAGCCTGTGCATCACCTGCGACCCGACCCGCGCCGGCAAGGTCGTTCTCGGCCGGACGCATAATCCGCGCATGGATGCGTTTTCGACGGTTTGCGCGGTGCAGAACCTCTGGCTTGCCGCGCGGGCGGAAGGTGTGGGGGTCGGCTGGGTCAGCATTTTCCATGAACAAGACGTCAAGGCGGTGCTCGGCATACCCGATCACATCGAGATCATTGCCTGGCTTTGCCTTGGCTATGTCGATCAGCTCTACGTGGAACCCGAGTTGGCCGTCAGGGGCTGGCGGCAGCGCGTGCCGCTCGACGAACTGGTCTTTGCCGATGCTTGGGGCATCAAACAGGGCGCTTGATCAGTTGGTCTGCTGCGGCTGGTATGCGGGGCCGGTCGGATGCTTCAGGTCGATCGACGATTCCTGAGGCAGGAAGCGCGGTCCGACAACGCGTACCCTGGTGTTCTGCGGGTCATAGGGACGGTCGGCAATCGTCGCCTTTGCCGGGGCCTTGTCAGCCTTGCGGGTCCGGATTTCAACAACGCCGCTGGCATCTGCCGGCGTGCTCTGATGCGTTACGGCCTGCCGGGCGGGTGCACAGCCGCACTGGCCGGGTTTGCCGAAGTCCCGTGTCTTATAGGCGAAAGCCGTCGGCAGCTCGCTGTAAGGCTCGCCCGTCGACGCCGAGACCATCTGATCAGTCTCTTCGGTCTCAAGCGCATGGTAGTAGAGCGCTGTTTGCGCACCCGGGCATCGGCGCTGGCAAGCCTCGGCATCACGCTGGAAATCGGCGGGCGTGGCGCTCGACGAGATCGGGAAGAATGCGCCGTCGCAGGTGCGAACGCACAATGTCCGCAGGCTGCCGCCATAGCCATCGCCCGGGTCGGTAATACCGGAGAAATCGGCACCGTCGCGCAAGGCCGGGTCGCTGCCGCTGATCGGCGGCAGGTCTCTGAGGATGTTGCGGTGGATTTCGGGTTCCGCCGCCGCCGCTCTCAGGATCTCGTCCTGCTCCTCGGCGCAGCGATTGACCTCGAGGGCATTCATGATCCGGCGACGGCTGATCTCGATGTCACCGCCGGCGGCGACATGGCGGCGGGCCTTCAGCGTTTCGAGATCCATCTCCATCCGATCGATCAACGAGTCCAGACTTGCGCAGGCCTCGTCGTTCGGGCCACCGACGACAAATACGCTGCCGGAACTGCATCCAAGACGTCGCCGGTCGCTGCGCGCCTTGCGCAGTTCGAGATTCTGCCGTGAAATGGCCGCGGCATAGTCGCGCAGATTGGCATTGGAGGCGACGACCTTCGGCAGATTGGACAGCCGCGCATTCAGCCGTTCGCACACCCTCGAGGCGTCGGCCGTTGCCGCCATGACCAAAACAAGCGGAGCGATGAGCGCCGCGAAGCGAACCGATCGGAAAATCACTGTTTTCTCTCGTCTGAGCGAAGTGGCAATCCAGCGGGCGCGGGCTTTCCGCGCTCCCAGCCATGTGCCTATCATACCGCCATTCGAAAGAGGCGCAACGCAGTCTGCTCGCCAGCGTTAACGCCAGCCCGAGGAACGTCCGCCGATGTGGCCGGAGAGCCGCGGTTGCCGCCCTCCGGGGCCGGCGTCAGGCCGCGCGAGCGTGTTCGAGCGACATCGGCCTTTCGAGAACCGATCCACCGATTTCGGCAACGGCTTTCATCGTCTCCAGCAGTTCGGTCGTTACCTCCCAGGCGACGGCGACGGCATGGACCGAACCGATGCGCTGCGGTTCGCCGATGCGCTCCCCCGGGCAGCCCATGCGGCGGAACATCCGCTCCAGGAAAACGTCCGTTACGGTGACGATATGGCTGAGGCCGGAGGACAGTCCGAGTTCTCCGACACCGCACATCAGCTCCGCCGCGGCGATGGTTACGTGGTTGGAGCCACGATCCTGCGAGATCGTCGGATCGATGCAGAATCGGCTGGATTCCCAGATGGCGGCGCTGCGAATCTCCGGATTGTCGCCGAGCAGGATCGGGAAGGTGTCGTCGAGCATGTTCGGCCCCAGTGTCGGAAGCAGCCTCAGCGCGCCGCGCAGCATTCCTGTCTCGTCCGAATAGGACAGGACATAAAGCGGGTTGGCGTCGTCGTAGTGGTCGATCTCCCAGTCGCCGCGTACCGACACATCCCATTTCAGCAGATCGTGGAAAACACGCTTGCGCAGCCTGAACATGGCGTCGATGTCCTGGGGAAACTGTTTGCGGCTGTTGCGGTTAAAGATCCTGATCATTTTTTTGCTCCTGTAATCGCCAATGCGAGGGGCAAATGCTGTCAGTGATCGGCGGCCGGCAAAACTGTCGGTAGTGACAGGTTTCGGATGCACGTCGCTATATGGTGAAATCCAGTGCGTCCTTTTGGACGCACTGAGGTGGCGATTCCGGCTTGGGGAAGGGATGGGGAGCGGCCTGGGAGACGCTCATCGGTCGCGTCAGAATGTCGGTATAAGATCGCGCCGGACGGCCTGGGCGACAGCCTGGGCGTTGGAGACAACGTTCAACTTGCGGCGGGCATTGGTCATGAAAAAGCGCACGGTGCGTTCGGAGATGCCGAGTATGGTACCGATTTCCCAATAGCTTTTGCCGGCCGCTGCCCAGCCGAGCACTTCCGTCTCCCGATGTGTCAGTGTCTTGTCGCCGTGCTCGGAGAGGTGGTCGTCGTTTTCCAGAAGGGAGGCATGAAAAAGATTGGCGAGCAGCTGGAAATCACGCAGATGGCAGCGCCGATAAGCCGGCCACTCTTCTGCGGGCACATCGGCGTGGATGGCGAGAAAGGCGAGGCGGCGCGTCGGTGTCGCGAGCGGCAGGGTCACGCCGTCGGTCCCAGCCCCGAGCCGCTTCAGCGCGCGAAAGAGCGGTTCGCTTTCGGGGTGAAGCTCGCGGGCGGTTGCCCAGTCCACCGGCCTGACCCCACTCATGATCGAGCGAAGGACCGGATCGATCCGCAGAAATCCTTCATCGAGATAGGTTCTGACCGCGCTGACGCTGAACGTATGGTGGAGCCTGTGCACGACGAAGCCCGATGTTAATATATCAACATCGGCGTAAAGTAGATTTGCAATACTGAAAGTGCTGCGCATCAGGGCGAAAAACCGTTTTGCTTCAACGAGTTTCTCGTTTTCCATAATGTCCAGCAGGTCAAAGAACGCCTGTTGGTCAGTCATGTTGCAAATACCCTGTTATTTAAAGGTATTTTACCATGATAACTGTTTATACTCTTTGTCTAGCGCAATCTTTGGTTAACGGAAAGTTTCCAGGTTTTTCAACGTAAAGTTGTGTTTTTGAGCGGATCCATTGTGTCGATCGAGCCGGGTGTGGTCCGGCTCAATCGATCTGCCTCACGCCGGATGCGAGGCTTCGACGACCGCGAGTGCCGCCATGTTGACGACACCGCGCGAGGTGACGGATGACGACAGGATGTGCGCTGGCAGGGCAGTACCGAGAAGGATCGGCCCGACATGCAGGCTGTCGGTCATGGTCTGGACGACACCGAGTGTAATGTTGGCGGCATCGAGATTGGGGAAGACGAGCAGGTTGGCTTCGCCGGTCAGCGTGGTGTTTGGCATCACGCGCTTGCGCAGGATCTCCGAAATCGCAGAATCACCGTGCATTTCGCCATCGGCTTCAAGGTCCGGCGCGAGCTCGCGCACCATCTGCATCGCCTTGCGCATCTTGGCGGCGCTGTCGGAATCCCTCGATCCGAAATTCGAATGGGAGACAAGGGCTGCGCGCGGCGTGATACCGAAGCGACGGATTTCCTGGGCGGCCATGACCGTCTTCTGCGCGATCTCTTCGGCCGTCGGGTCAAACGTCACGTAAGTATCGGTAAGGAAGGTCGTGCCGCGCTGCGAGATCAACAGGCTGAGCGCCGAGAAGTCGAGCACGCCTTCACGTTTGCCGATGATTTGAGAAACGGCACGCAGATGGGCGCTGTAGCGGCCTTCGACGCCGCATATCAGCGCATCGGCTTCGCCGCGCCGGACGGCCAGAGCCCCGATGACGGTCTGGTTGGTTCTGACGATCGTGCGGGCAGCCTCCGGAATGACGCCGAGGCGACCGACCAGCGAGAAATACTCGTCGACATAATCGCGGAAGCGCGGATCGCCTTCCGGATTGACGACCTCGAAGTCCGTGTCCGGCCGGATGCGCAGGCCGTAGCGCTTCAGCCGTGTCTCGATGATGTGCGGACGGCCGATCAGGATCGGCCGTGCCGTGCCGTCCTCGAGCAGCACCTGGGCTGCGCGCAGCACGCGCTCGTCCTCGCCTTCGGAGAAGATTACCCGATTCTTCTGGGCGTTCTTGGCGGCGGCGAAGATCGGCTTCATGATGAAGCCTGATCGGAAGACGAAGCGGTTGAGCTGGTCGAGATAGGCGTCGAAATCGTTGATCGGCCGGTTGGCAACGCCAGTGTCGGCGGCAGCCTTGGCGACGGCCGGCGCAATGCGCAGGATCAGCCGCTGGTCGAACGGCGAGGGGATCAGGTAGTCCGGACCGAAGACCGGCGTTTCGCCGGAATAGGCGCGCGCGGCGACGTCCGACGGCTCTTCGCGGGCAAGCGCTGCGATAGCGCGCACGGCGGCCATCTTCATTTCCTCGTTGATCGTGCGGGCGCCGCAATCGAGCGCGCCGCGGAAGATGTAGGGGAAGCACAGGACGTTGTTGACCTGGTTGGGGAAGTCCGACCGGCCGGTGCAGATCATCGCGTCGGGACGCGCAGCGCGGGCAACTTCCGGCATGATTTCCGGATTGGGGTTGGCAAGCGCCATGATCAGCGGCTTCTCGGCCATCTGCACCAGGAGTTCCGGTTTCAGGACGCCGGCTGCGGAGAGCCCGAGGAAGACGTCGGCACCGGCGATACTGTCGGCGAGCACCCGGTTTGCACTATCCTGCGCATAGATCGACTTCCACTGGTCCATCAGCACTTCGCGGCCGACATAGACGAGGCCTTCGAGATCGTGAACCCAGATGTTTTCGCGCCGCGCGCCGAGCCTGACGAGAAGGTTGAGGCAAGCAAGGGCCGCAGCCCCTGCGCCCGACGTGACGATCTTTGCCTTGGCGATATCCTTGCCGGCGAGTTCAAGGCCGTTGAGAATGGCGGCGGCAACGATGATTGCGGTACCGTGCTGGTCATCGTGGAAGACCGGGATGTCCATCGTCTCGCGCAATTGGCGCTCGACTTCGAAGCATTCCGGCGCCTTGATATCCTCAAGGTTTATGCCACCGAAGGTAGGTTCCAGCGCTGCCACGACATTGACCATCTGGTCGATTTCGGGTGCATCTATCTCGATATCGAACACATCGATGCCGGCGAACTTCTTGAACAGGACGGCCTTGCCTTCCATGACGGGCTTGGAAGCGAGCGGGCCGATATTGCCAAGGCCGAGAACGGCCGAGCCGTTGGAAACGACGGCGACCAGGTTGGCGCGGGCCGTGTAGTCGGCGGCCGTGGACGGATCGTCGCGGATGGCGAGGCACGGGGCCGCGACGCCCGGCGAATAGGCGAGTGCCAGGTCACGCTGGTTGCCGAGCGGTTTTGTCGGCTGGATCTCGAGCTTGCCGGGGCGCGGATAGCGGTGGAAGAAAAGCGCCTGTTCGTCGAGCTCGCCGCTTGCTGGAACCGTTGGGGTCTTGGCCTTGTCGCCAGTGCTCATATTCGTGAATCCCTACCTTATCGTCGAGGCTCTTTTTGCACGAAACGGACGCCCCGTACAGTTTGGAACTGCCCGATTATCCCTGGTTCTCCGCGACAGCCGTTTCAATCGAAAAATGACTATCCACCGTCTGTCATTCTCCTGAAACAAGAGTCTGTTTTTGACAGGGGAAGAGAGGCCCGATAGATCCGCGAGGCAGCATGACCGAGAAAGAGCAAGACCCGCCCGTCCGTCGTTTCAGGACCCTGTTCATTTCCGATGTGCATCTGGGATCGAAGGCTGCCAAGACCGACTATCTCCTGGATTTTCTGCGGGTCACGGAAGCCGAGACGATCATCCTCGTCGGCGACATCGTCGACGGCTGGCGGCTGAAACGCAGCTGGTACTGGCCCCAGTCGTGCAACGATGTTGTGCAGAAGCTGTTGCGCAAAGCCCGCAAGGGCAGCCGCATCATCTACATACCCGGCAACCACGACGAATTCATGCGCGATTTTCCGGGCGTGCATTTCGGCGGCATCGAGGTTGCCCAACGGCATATTCACGAGGGCGCCGATGGCAAGACATATCTGGTGCTGCATGGCGATGAATTCGATGTCGTGGTGCGCAATGCGCGGCTGCTCGCCTATCTCGGTGACTGGGCCTATGACATGGCGATCCTCATCAATGTCGGGCTGTCGGCCGTGCGCCGCCGTCTCGGACTGCCTTACTGGTCGTTCTCGGCCTGGGCGAAGCTGCAGGTCAAGCATGCGGTCAATTTCATCGGCGAATTCCAGCGCGTGGTCGCCGATGAGGCGCGACGCGAAAATGCCGATGGCGTTATCTGCGGTCACATCCATCATGCGGTGATGGAGGATATCGACGGTGTTCGCTATATCAATACCGGCGACTGGGTGGAAAGCTGTACGGCGATTGCCGAACATCACGACGGCACGATGGAACTGATCACCTGGCGTGAGCTGAGCGGCGTTCCTGTCGTTCGCGAGGATACGACCGAGGTCGAAGCGATGATGGCGCGGGCACTTTCGCAACAGGCGGCATAGAAGCGGCGCCGCAACGGCTGTAGGGAAATCTAGCTTCTAGCTTCGTTCGGCGGCGCTGTGATAAATCATGGACGTATAAATCAGGTCCCTCCATGATTCCCTCGTCCCCGCCTCCTTACCGAGAGGTTGCGCCGGCCTATTTCGTGCCGCGCATGGCCTTGCTCTTCTGCGCGCCATTGATCGTCAATGGTTTTGCCATGCCGTATTTTCCGGTATGGCTCAGCACGCTGTCGCTCAGCGATTTCGAAATCGGCATCGTTCTCGCGGTGCCGATGTTCATACGCGTCATTACGGCGCCGCTGGCCGGGCTTCTGGCGGACAGGATCGGCGAGCGGGCCCGCGTGCTGATCTGGTCGGCGATGCTGTCGCTGCTGACGGCGCTGGCGCTGTTCGTGTCCCACAGTTTCTGGTTCGTGCTGGTCATCTACGCGTTGCAGGGCGGGGTCTATTCGCCGTATCTGCCAATCGTCGAGGCGATTGCCCTGACCGGCGTGCGGCGCTGGGGATTCGACTACGCCAGCATGCGCCTCTGGGGTTCCGTTGCCTTTATCGGCGCGACGATGTTCGGCGGCGTCATGATCGGTGTGTATGGCGGTGCCATGGTGTTGCCGGCCATGGCCTGCGCTTTCCTGCTGATGATCCTGTTGACCCTCATTGCGCCGCGCGTCGGCCGGCCGCGGCGTCCCTCGACGCTGACGACGCTGACGGAGCCGCCGCCAAAGGCCTTGCGCAAACTCGACCTGCAAATGCTTCTGATCGGCGTGACCCTGGTCAACGGCAGTCATGCGATGCTGTTTGCCTTCTCGGCGATCTATTGGCAGCATATCGGCTTCAGCGGCACGCAGATCGGCCTGCTGTGGAGTGCCGGCGTCGCAGCCGAAGTGGTGATGTTTGCCTGCGCCAAGGCGATCATCCGGCGCTTCAGCCTGTGGACGATGATCTTTTCCGGCGGCGGCCTTGCGGTCGTGCGATGGATCATCTTCCCGATGGATCTCGGCTTCTGGGGCTATTTCGTGCTGCAGTGTTTTCACGCCTTCACCTACGCGATCATGCATACGGGCATGCAGATCATGCTGGTCCGGCGGGTGCCGGAGGAGCAGGAGGCTTCTGCGCAAGGCCTGTATTTCTTCTATACCGGCGTGTTTACGGCGATCTTCACCTTTGCCTCCGGCTATTTTTACAGCTGGTTCGGCGTTGAGGGTTTCTATTCGATGTCTGCGGTCGCTCTTGTCGGGTGCGGCTCGGTGTTGGCGGCCTGGTCTCTTCAGCCCCAGAGGGCTGCAAGCGGCGGAAAGACCTTGGAGGCTTCGTAAAGCAGGCCGGGCTCCCGGTCGCGGGAAAGAAGCAGCGGGCCGTCGAGATCGACGAATTCGGCTCCTTGTGCCAGCAGAACGGCCGGCGCCATCGCCAGCGAAGTGCCGACCATGCAGCCGACCAGGATCTTCAGGTTCAGGGCGCGCGCCGCGTCCCGCATGCGCAGCGCCTCCGTCAGGCCGCCGGTCTTGTCGAGTTTGATGTTCACGGCATCGTAGAGCCCGGCCAGTTTCGACAGGTCTTCGGTCTTGTGCACGCTTTCGTCGGCGCAAACGGGAACGGGACGGGACACGGACGCCAGCAGGCGATCGTGACCGGCGGGAAGGGGCTGTTCGATCAGAGCGATGCCCTCTCCGGCGCAGACGCCGAAATGATAGGCCAGATTGGCTTCCGTCCAACCCTCATTGGCATCGAGAATGATGGCGCTGTCGGGGGCTGCTGCTCGCACCGCGCGAATGCGGGAGGCATCGTCGGCGGTTCCCACCTTGATCTTGAGCAGCGCCCGATGGGCGTGTCGCTCGGCCTGGGCTGCCATTGCCTCCGGCTCGCCAAGGGAGATGGTATAAGCGGTGGTGAGCGGCGCCGGTTCGGCGAGATCTGCAAGGGCAAAGGCGCGTTTGCCGGAGGATTTCGCTTCAAGGTCCCAGAGCGCGCAGTCGACGGCATTGCGTGCCGCGCCGGCCTTCATGGCGCGCAGCAAGCCTTCGCGGTCAAGGTCCGCCTCGATTTCCGAACGGATCGCTTCGATTTCGGCGATCACGCTGTCGATGGTCTCGCCGTAGCGACCATAAGGCACGCATTCGCCGATGCCGGCAGCGCCGTCCTTTGAAATGCGGCAAGTGACCACAGAGGCCGTTGTCTTGCTGCCGCGCGAAATCGTGAAGCTTCCGGCGATCGGGAAGTGTTCGACGGCAGTGGCAAGCAAACGGGTCATCGGTGTCTCCTGTGGTATCCATAGCGCAGCGACCAACCGTTTGTTTCAGAAACGTTTCAATCGGTGACAGATGGGGCCCGAACGGCTATGAGTCGCTGACGTTTTATCAAATGCAGCCATCTCCGAAAGAGCCAACAGACGTGACGCGTTCGCAAATGAAAACCGGCACCGACGTGCAACTGGACGAGGCGGGCAAGAGCGGAACCCGGATCTACCGGTTCAGCGGCGATTGGCGCAGCGCATCCGTGCATACGATCATGTCGCGGTTGAGCGAGCTTGCTACCAAAGACGGCAAAGCGGCCGAATTCGATCTGAGTGACATCACGGCGATGGATACGGCCGGCGCATGGATCATCAGCCGCCTTATGTCCAGGATAGGCGACGTCAAGCTGACCAGCAACAATCCGCGTTATCTGGAGCTTCTGGGTGCCTTGCCTGACGAATTGCCGGAGCCGGGCGCCGAGCCGAAGCAATTCACCTCCCGTTTCGCGCGCTTCTTTGCCCCTATTGGCGAGGCTGTCTTGTCTGCCTGGGAAGATACCGTGGCGGCGATGTTCATTCTCGGCTCCGCCGTTCGCGGCGCGCAACTGAAGTTGGGACGTCACAGCGGCCTGTCTCCGGCTTCGATCGTCAACCAGATCGACCGGATGGGTGTGCAGGCCGTTCCGATCATCACGCTCATGTCATTTCTGATCGGCGCGATCATCGCCCAGCAGGGCGCATTCCAGCTTCGCTATTTCGGCGCCGAACTGTTCGTCGTCGATCTGGTTGGCATCTTGCAGCTTCGCGAAATTGGCGTTCTGTTGACGGCTATCATGATCGCCGGACGCTCCGGCAGCGCCATCACGGCCGAAATCGGCTCGATGAAGATGCGCGAGGAGATCGATGCGCTGAAGGTGATGGGGCTGAGCCCTATCGGGGTACTCGTATTCCCGCGACTGGTGGCGCTGACGGTGGCATTGCCGCTGTTGACCATCGTCGCCAATTTCTCTGCGTTGACGGGGGCTGCCATCGTCGCCTGGGGTTACTCCGACATTACCTTCGCTACCTTCCTGGCGCGGTTGCAGGAGGCGGTCGATTTCTCCTCCGTGCTGGCTGGCATGATCAAGGCGCCGTTCATGGCGTTGATCATCGGCGTCGTCGCTGCGGTGGAAGGCTTGAAAGTCGGCGGCAGTGCGGAATCGCTCGGCAGGCACGTGACGCAATCGGTGGTGAAGTCGATCTTCGTGGTCATCCTGGTCGACGGCCTGTTTGCGATGTTCTACGCATCGATCGATTTCTGATGGAAGAGGTTTGGCCGGTGGAGCCGAGAGACGACGCAACGATAAACGAGAAAGAGGCGCGCGGCGGAGATGGCGCGGAAATAATTCTGTCCGTGAAAGACCTGACGGTCGGGTTCGGTTCCAATATCGTGCTCGACAAGCTCAATCTCGATATCTATCGCGGCGAAATCCTCGGCTTCGTCGGTGCCTCGGGTACCGGCAAATCGGTGCTGATGCGCACGGTGCTGCGCCTGCTGCCGCGCCGATCCGGCTCGATCAAGATCCTCGGTGTCGAATATGACGAGGTCAGTGAAGAGGAGCGCATGGAACTCGATATGCGCCTCGGCGTGCTCTTTCAGCACGGCGCGCTGTTTTCCTCGCTGACGGTCATGGAAAACATTCAGGTGCCGATGCGGGAATATCTGAACCTGCCGCAGGACCTGATGGACGAATTGGCGCGGCTGAAGATCGACATGGTGGGTCTGGCGCCGGAGGCTGCGGACAAGTTTCCTTCGGAGCTCTCCGGCGGCATGATCAAGCGTGCAGCGCTGGCGCGGGCTCTGGCGCTCGATCCGGACCTGGTTTTCCTCGATGAGCCGACCTCCGGCCTCGATCCCATCGGCGCCGCCGAGTTCGACAACCTCATCGCCAAACTGCGCGACACCCTGGGATTGACGGTGTATATGGTGACTCACGATCTCGACAGCCTGTTCTCTGTCTGCGACCGGATCGCAGTGCTCGGGAAAAAGCGGGTTCTCGTCGAAGGCACGATTGAGGATATGCTGACCTGTGACGACGATTGGGTGAAGTCCTATTTCCGCGGCAAGCGTGCGCGCTCGATTGTCCGTGGCGGCGACAGGAAGGCCTCCTGAGTGCCGCTCATGATTTTGATTGAAGCAAGGAACCGCGCTTGCGGCCTCCTCGAAGGATACCGGTAGCAATGGAAACAAAAGCCAACTACGCGATCGTCGGTTTTTTCACCGTCATGGTCATCTTCGCGGCCTTCGGCTTCGTATACTGGATGTCGCAATACGGGCGCAGCGGCGAGATGGTGGAACTGGTGATCAGCATTCCCGGTTCGGCCAATGGATTGAGCGTCGGTTCTCCGGTGCGGTTCAACGGTATTCCCGTCGGTTCCGTACGCAGCCTGGCAATCAATTCCAACGATCCCCGCTATTCCGTTGCCGTGACCGAAGTCTCTGCGGACGCACCTGTTCTCAAATCAACGACTGCGACCCTTGAAATCCAGGGCCTGACCGGTGCGGCCTATATCGAGCTCAGCGGTGGCAACAAGGGCGAGGAAAACATCCTGCGCAAGGCGCTGGAAGAGGGCAGGTCGGCGCAGATGACCGCCGACCAGTCCAGCGTCACGAGCCTCCTGGCGACAGCCGACAAGATCATGGACCGGGCGAATGCTGCGATCGGCGATATCCAGGGATTCGTCAGGGATGTGCGTGGGCCGCTGACCAGCACGATCTCCAATGCCGACCGCTTTTCCAGAGCCCTGGCAGACAACTCCGATGGCATCGATGCGTTCCTGGAGAGCGTCAGCGCGTTGTCGACATCGATCACGGCGGCGGCCGGCAAGCTCGATTCGACGCTGACGTCAGCCGATGCTCTGGTGAAAGCCGTCGATACGAGAAAAATCGATCATATCGTCAGCAATGTCGAGAAGATGAGCGAGGACCTGCGCGCGGCCTCCGGCGGCGTGGCCGATACGATCGCCAGCTTCCGCAAGACCGCAGAGACCTATGAGCGCCTTGGCCAGAATGCCACCGCGACGCTGAGCCGCGTCGATACGCTGCTTGCGGCGGTAGACAGTCAGAAGGTGAATGGCGTCGTCAACGACGTGTCGGCCGCAAGCGCCGATGTCCGCAAGACGGCCGCCTCCATCAGCGACTTCGCCGAACGGATCAAGGGCCGCCAGAACGACATCGACCAGACGATCACCGACGTGACCCAGATGGCCAACAAGCTGAATGCCGCATCGAGCCGTGTCGATGGCATTCTGGTCAAGCTGGACGGTTTCCTCGGCGATGCCGACGCGCCGTCCCTGTCGGCCGATGCCCGTGCAACGCTCGCCTCCTTCCGCAAGATGGCGGACAATCTGACCGCGCAGATCGGTCCGATCGCCGACAATCTGAAACGGTTCTCCGGCTCCGGGTTGCGGGATGTCGAGGCGCTGGTCACCGAGACGCGCCGGACGGTCCAGAACCTCGATGCCACGATCTCGACGTTCGACAGGGATCCGCAGCGGCTGTTGTTCGGAGGCGAGACCGTCAAACAATATGACGGCCGCACTCGCCGTTAATCTCTGCATGTCGTTTCTGTTTTTGCTTCGATATTTCCCGCTGACTTAGCTCGCGAATCGCGTATGGCTTTCTACACGTCGATTGTGCGTGGCAAGGCTGCAAGCCTTGCCGGAATTCTGCCGTACCTGCGGAGGCTTGGCAGCAATTTGGCTTGTTTTGACCAGATGAGCCTTTACGTTGCTGCTGATTGGCGAAGGATAATGTTTGAAAATGAATTTTCCGGACGCGCTGTTTGGTCGAAAGGCAGGATTGATCCGGGCCTGCACCGTTTTTTTCCTGGCCGCCATGATCTCAGCCTGCGCCGGAAAACCCAGCAACGACACCTTTAGCCTTTCTTCCGCGCCGGTCATCGAGGGGCCGGCGTCTACCGGCAAGCAGATCCTCGTTCCCGAGCCGTCCGCACTGAAGGCGCTCGACGGCGATCAGATCGTTATCCGGCTGTCCGGCTCCGAAATCCAGTATCTGGCCAAATCCCAATGGAGCGACAGGCTGCCAAAAATGGTTCAGGCGAAGCTGGTCCAGACCTTCGAAAATACCGGCAAGGTCGCCGGCGTCGGCAAGCCGGGCCAGGGGCTTGCCATCGATTACCAGGTGATCACGGATATCCGGTCGTTCGAAATATCGACGGATGGCGCCGATACGGCCGTCGTCGAGATCTTCGCCAAGCTCCTTAACGACCGCAACGGTACGGTGACAAAGCAAAAGGCCTTTGCCGCGACGGTTCCCGTGCGTGGCAGCGGGCAGCTCGCTTTCGTCGCTGCGCTGGACGGCGCTTTTGCGCAGGTCGCCGCCGATATTGTTGCCTGGACGCTGACGGCGATCTGATCAGGCGACCGAGATGCTGTTGACGATTTCGTCGACGCCCTCGACGGTGCGCGCGGCTTCTTCAGCTCTTTCCACCTCTTCGATGGTCGAAACACTACCGGTCAGAAGGATCGTGTTTCCCTTGGCGATCACTGAGACATCCGAGGCGTCGAGCCCATCAACCGTTGCCAGGCAATTGGCGACGCGCGTCTCCAGGTCCGCCTGGTCCTGCGGAAAAAACTCTTCCGGCGTTTCGCCGTAAAACGTCCGCTCCTTGAACACCATTACGCCAATCCTCCGAAACAGGGCTAGCAAAACAACGCGCCAGCGGGGCTTTTGTTCGGCCCTGTTCCGTTCGAAACAGCGCAAATGCGTGCCGCATGAGAATGTTGGGTCACTGGATGAGACACACTCATCAGCAACCAACAGAGGAGAACATCATGCGCAAGTTCGTCATTTCCGCCACCGTCGCTGCAATCGCCGCCATCTCGTTCGCCGCGCCGTCCTACGCCGGCCACTATGGACACCATCGTCATCACCACGGGCACTACCATGGCGGCTTCTCGATCGGCTTCTATGACGGCGGCTACTACGGTGGTTACTACGAGCCGTCCTGCTACATCAAGAAAGTGAAGCGCTGGGACCGCTGGGGCAACCTGCGCATCAAGAGGATCAGAATCTGCGACTAAATACGCTTCCCATCAACGAAAAACCCGGCCGTCTGCGCGGCCGGGTTTTTCGTTCGCAGAACCGGACGTATATCAGGGCCAGCGCACCACCGGCGGCAGCGACGACAGGATCGACTCGACATTGCCTCCGGTCTTCAGGCCGAAGATCGTTCCCCGGTCGTAGAGCAGGTTGAATTCGACGTACCGGCCGCGGCGCACGAGTTGCTCGTCGCGGTCCTCCTCCGTCCATGGCTTGTTGAAGTTCGTCCGCACGATCTTCGGGTAGATCAGGCTGAAGGCCTTGCCGACGTCCTGGGTGAAGGCGAAATCGGCATCCCAGCCGCCTTTCTCTTCCTCCGAGTGCAGCCAGTCGTAGAAGATGCCGCCGATCCCGCGCGGTTCGTTGCGGTGTTTCAGGAAGAAATACTCGTCGCACCATTGCTTGAAACGCGGATAGTCGGCAACCGGGTGGCGTTTGCAGGCGATTTCCATGCCCTTGTGAAACAGCATCGTGTCCGGATCGGTCTGTGTTCGGCGGCGATCCAGCACCGGCGTCAGGTCGGCGCCGCCGCCGAACCAGTGGCTGGTGGTGACGACCATGCGGGTATTCATATGGACGGCCGGCACGTTCGGATTGACCGGATGGGCAATCAGCGAAATGCCCGACGCCCAGAACCGCGGATCCTCGTTCGCGCCCGGAATCTGGCTGCGGAATTCCGGCGAGAATTCGCCATGGACGGTCGAGGTGTGAACGCCGACCTTTTCGAAAACGCGGCCTTCCATCATCGACATGCGGCCGCCCCCGCCTGACCCTCCGTCACGCAGCCAGTCCTTCCCGACGAAGCGGCCGGGTTCGCGGTCGGACAAGGGACCCGTGAGGTCGTCCTCGACGGTTTCAAATGCGGCGCAAATCGTGTCGCGCAGGCTTTCGAACCAGGCTTTCGCCTTTGCTTTCTTGTCCTCGATATCCGCGGGCAGTCCCTGCGGCAGGTCCGGTCGTTCCATCGAAATCATCCTGTTTGGCGGGGATCGGGGGTTAAGCCCCGCCGATATGTCGCGATTCTGGGAAAGATCATATTTGTGCCATGCTTGGCAACGGCACCAGGCGGTTTAGGGTCAGTCTGCCACAGCGCATGCGGCTGAAATTCAGACTCGCAAAAACAGGACCATTTCCCTATCTTTGTTCCTGAAGGCTCGACTGGCGAAAGGAGGGCTTGATGGCAAAAATTCCAGCGGGGCCGCCACTCGAAGGCTTGCGACGCCAGATTGCCCGGCATCGCAGCGGCGGCACGCAAAGAAAAGACGGCCTGTTCGTGCGCGAGACATTCCGCCTCGATCGCGCCCACGCGCGGCAAAAGGCGCAGGAATGGTTCGATAGATGGCCCAAGGCCGCATACTGGACGGAGGTCGAAAGCTGGCGCCAACTCGAGGGCGATGAAATCGAGTTCACCATGCGGCGCCTGCCAAGCGCGGATTGATTGCAGGGCTGCTGGCTTTTCTACCGCCTGAGCGCATAATCGAATCGATCCTTCCCGCCCGATTCGGGCCGTTTCCAAAGATTTCGCTGTGGCTTTTCCGTGCTCGCCGATTACGCGCTCCGTTGTCATCCTTTCGATAACCCAGATCATCGGCTGGGGCGCGCTGTTCATGGCGATCTCGGTGACCGGCGAGGCGGTCGCCGCGGACCTTGGCCTCAGCCGTGCAACGGTCTTTCTCGGGCCGACGCTGATGCTGGTGACGATGGCGGTCTGCTCGCCGCCGGTCGCGGGGCTCTATCGGCGGTATGGCGCCCGGCTGGTGCTGGCCGCAGGCTCGCTTCTTGCCGTTCCGGGGCTCTTGATGCTCTCGGTCGCCGGCGGACCCGTCGGCTATTTCATCGCCTGGGCCATCTTCGGGATTGCCGGCGCCGCCTGCCTGACGACATCGGCGCATGTCTTTCTGGCAGAACTCGCGGGCGAGGGTGCCAGGCGGGCGATCAGCGCCCAGATGCTGTTCATGGCGCTGGCGCCCAGCCTGTCCTGGCCGGCGACCGGTTTGCTGGAGGCCCAGATCGGTTGGCGCGGCGTGTCGGTCGTCTACGGCGGCCTGATGCTGCTCGTCTGCGTGCCGCTCCATCTCTTTGCATTGCCGAAGATGCCAGTTGCTGCACCCTCTCGTGAAAGCAGAGGAACCGTCAGCCCAAGGCCAGGCAGAGGGCATCGCCGCATCATCGCGCTGATCACGGCCGCGATCGCACTCAACGGCTTCATCACCTGGGGTTTTCAGCTCGTCGTCGTCGATCTGTTCCGGAGTTTCGATGTTGCCGACTATCTGGCCGTCGGCTTCGGATCGGCGATCGGCGTCGTACAGATGTCGGCGCGGCTGTTCGATTTCCTGGGCGCCAACCGGTGGAACGGGCTGACGACCGGACTGGTTGCTGCCCTGATCATGCCGGTCTGTCTCACCGTCCTTTCGGTGGGCGGCGGGACGGCATGGTCGATCCTGGTTTTCCTGCTGCTCTACGGGCTTTCGAGCGGTGCGATGTCCGTCAGCCGGGCAACGCTGCCGCTGGTATTCTTCACGCCTGCCGAATATGCCAGCGTCGCCGCGCGTCTGGGTCTGCCGCTCAATCTCGCTTTCGCTGCGGCGCCGCCGTTCTTCACCTATGTGCTGAGCACCCATGGCAACGGCGCGGCGCTCGCCATCGCCTTCGTCGGTTCGCTCGGCACGCTTTTCAGCATGCTGGCACTGCAGCGCCTCGTTCAAAAAACTGCCGGCGCGTCGGCCTGACCATCATTCGCCGGCGTGTTCGATCAGATAGGCGCCGGTGCCTTTTTCCGACAGCGTGTCGTGTGGATTGCGCAGCGGACAATCGCGCATGGAAAGGCAGCCGCAGCCGATGCAGGAGGTGAGCTGGTCGCGCAAAGCGGTAAGCTTGGCAATGCGCTCGTTGAGATCCGCCTTCCAATTTTCCGACAAGCGTTCCCAATCGCTGGCCAGGAGCTGGCGGTCATCCGGCAGCGCGTAGAGCGCCTTCTGGATATCGGCGAGCGGGATGCCTGTGCGCTGGGCGATCTTGATGACGGCGATGCGGCGCAGCACGCTGCGGGGATACCGGCGCTGGTTGCCGCGGCTGCGCATGCTCTTGATCAGGCCCTTGGTCTCGTAAAAATGCAGCGTCGAAACCGCGACGCCGCTGCGGGCCGCGACCTCTCCGACACTGAGTTCGCGGGGCGGCAAATCGGCTTTGCTTTTTTCCATGGGGCGTATTGACCTCAAGTTTAGTTGAGGTTTTATACCAGTTGCTCCAACCGATCAACAACGGAGCAACCCCAAGTATGAACGAGAAAATGACCATCGCCGTCGTCTATGGCAGCGCGCGGCAGGGCCGCTTTTGTGACACGGTCGTCAACTGGGTCCTGAACGAGCTCTGGGGCGAAGGCGGCATAACGGTGACGCTGGTCGATCCCCGGCAGCTCAAGGGGCCGGCAGAAGAGGCGGCCGTCAATGTCGCCGCGCTGGAGGAGAAGATCGCCGAGGCGGACGCCTTCCTCGTCGTCACACCCGAATACAATCACGGCTATCCGGCGGCGCTGAAGGAGCTGATCGATTCGTGCTACGAACCGTGGCACGCCAAGCCTGTGGCGTTCATCTCCTACGGCGGCGTGTCGGGCGGGTTGCGAGCCGTCGAGCAGCTGCGCCAGGTCTTTGCCGAACTGCACACCGTGACCATCCGCGATACAGTGAGCTTCTCCAATGTCTGGTCGCAGTTCGATGCCGCCGGCAATCCGTTCAAGGCGGCAGAAGCCAAGGCCGGCCTGCTCGTCATGTTGCGGCGGCTCAAGTGGTGGGCAGGCGCTCTGAAGGCGGCCCGGGCTGAAAACGCCTATGGCGGTGTGGCCGCATGAGGGGCGCCGGCGGGCGTCAGATCGACATCTGCCGGATGGCTTCGCCCGCAATCATCGCCACCGACATGGCGACGTTGAGCGACCGCTGGCCCTGGATCATCGGAATTATGATCCGGCCGTCGGCCTTGTCATGGACGCAGTCGGGAACGCCGGCGCTTTCGCGGCCGAACAGCAGGGTGTCGCCGGGCAGGAAGCGGAAGCGCGTATAGGGTTCGGCGGCCTTGGTGGAGGCAAGCACCAGCCGCCGGCCCTGCGCCAGCCGCGCTTCCTCGAAGCGGTCCCAGCTGACGTGTCGCGTCAAGGTAACGGAGGCGATGTAATCCATGCCGGCGCGTTTCAGGTTCTTGTCCGACAGGTCGAAACCGGCGGGCTCGATGATATCGACGCCCAGGCCGAGACAGGCGGCAAGTCGCAGGATCGTGCCGGTATTGCCGGGAATGTCCGGCTGGTAGAGTGCGATGCGGAGTGGGTGTGCGGACATATCAACACGGCTTATGGCGTTCATCACCGGCCGTAATCAATCTGTGCCGTAATGGCAACAGAAACCGGCGCGAGCGGGAAAATGATGAAAAAAGTGCCTGCGACAATCTGGCATATCGGCGCAAAACATTCTAAGTCTTTTGCATCTTCAACGCGAACCGACGGAGGCATGCATGGATTACCGAATGATCGCCAGCCTCCAGGCTGTGTCTCCAGTCCTGATGGACTGACCGGTTTCGCGCTTTTCCTTCCTGGCATGATTGCGCACGACCGCCCGCTTTCCGGACGAACACGTCTCGCGTGCATCATTGCGCTGTCCCTCCGGTCTTAGAATTTCGAATCGATGAATGCGGGTTTTTCCCGCCTTCCTTCACTGGATTCCTGAAGGAGCTTGATAATGTTCGGCTGGTTTGAATCCCGCCTCAATCCCTATCCCGTCGAGGAGCCCAGGGTTCCGCCGCAGGGACTGTTTGCCTTCTGCTGGCACTATACGAGGCCTGCGGCGCCCTGGCTGCTGACCATGGCGGTCTGCACCATGCTGATCGCCATCGGCGAAGTGGCGCTGTTCCAGTTCCTCGGCAATGTCGTCGATTGGCTGTCTTCGGCCAGAACGGACACGTTTCTGGAGACCGAGGGTGCGAAGCTGTTCTGGATGGGCGCGCTCATCCTGATCGGCTTGCCGTCGATTGTCGCCTTGGATTCGCTGATCATGCATCAGATCCTGCTCGGCAACTATCCGATGATCGCGCGCTGGCAGATGCACCGTTACCTGCTGCGCCAGAGCATGACGTTCTTTGCCAACGAGTTTGCCGGCCGTGTCGCCACCAAGGTGATGCAGACCTCGCTTGCCGTGCGCGAAACGGTGATGAAGATCCTCGACGTCTTCGTCTATGTCGTCAGCTATTTCGCCTCGATGCTGGTGGTCGTTGCCGCGGCCGACTGGCGGCTCGTCGCGCCGCTGGTGATCTGGATCGCCATCTACGTCTCGATCGTCAGCTACTTCGTGCCGCGCCTGCGCAAGATCTCCAAGGATCAGGCCGATGCCCGCTCGATGATGACGGGCCGTGTCGTCGACAGCTACACGAACATCGCCACCGTGAAGCTATTTTCGCATGCCGGCCGCGAGGAGGTCTATGCCCGGGAAAGCATGGACGTGTTCCTGCAAACCGTGCACCGGCAGATGCGCAAGGTGACGCTGTTCCATGTGCTCGTCTACGCGAACAACTGCATTGCGCTGTTTTCGGTCTCGGCACTTGGCATCTATTTCTGGATGAGCAGCGGCATGTCGGTCGGCTCGATTGCGATTGCCGTGGCGCTTGCCATGCGCATCAACGGCATGTCGCAATGGGTGATGTGGGAAGTCTCGGCGCTGTTTGAAAACATCGGCACAGTCTATGACGGCATGGGCATGATGACCAAGGCGCACGACATCGTCGACAGGCCGGATGCGCCGGCACTCACGGCGCCGCAAGGGGCGATTACGTTCGAGAACATCCGCTTCCACTACGGCAAGAACAAGGGTGTCATCGACAATCTCTCGCTGGTCATCAAGCCGGGCGAGAAGATCGGTCTTGTCGGCCGCTCCGGCGCCGGCAAGACCACGCTGATGAACGTGCTGCTGCGGTTCTATGATCTCGAAGCGGGCACGATCCGTATCGACGGGCAGGATATTTCTGCAGTGGCCCAGGATAGCCTGCGCGCCAAGATCGGCGTCGTCACCCAGGATACTTCGCTGCTGCACCGCTCGATCCGCGACAACATCGCCTATGGCCATCCGGAAGCCACCGACGCCGACATCATCGCTGCCGCCAAGCGGGCCAATGCCTGGGACTTCATCGAGCTGCTCGAGGACAACCAGGGTCGCAAGGGATTGGACGCGCAGGTCGGCGAACGGGGCGTCAAGCTCTCCGGCGGCCAGCGCCAGCGGATCGCGATCGCGCGCGTCTTTCTGAAGGACGCGCCGATCCTCATCCTCGACGAGGCGACCTCGGCGCTCGATTCGGAGGTGGAAGCCGCAATCCAGGAGAACCTCTTCGCCCTGATGACGGGCAAGACGGTGATCGCGATCGCCCACCGCCTGTCGACACTGACCGAGATGGACCGGCTCATCATTCTCGAAGCCGGCAGGATCGTCGAGACCGGCAGCCACGCCGAACTGGTCGCCAAGCAGGGGCTCTATGCCGATCTCTGGTCCCGGCAGTCCGGCGGCTTCATCGCCGACGAGCCGGAAAAGGAAGAGGCCGCGGAATAGCGCGGCTCGTCCCTCTCCGTCATCGCGGGGAGGGACGATGGTTCGAAATGGCCGGCCGGTCGCATTACGCAATTGTAATCCGGCCGGCTCGCATTCCGCATTGCCGCATTTTTCAGAAGGGCTATATCGGACACATGCTGCGCGCCCTGTTTGCCTTTTTCGAGAACTGGATACAGCCTTTCGCGGCGCGCGAAGGACTGCAGCCGCCGGCCCGGCTTATCCCTTACGTCTGGTTCTATATCCGGCAGGCGAAAGCGCCGTTTGTCGCCATGCTTGTCCTCGGCGGCATGACGGCGGCGATCGAGGCAACGCTGTTCTGGTTCGTCGGCCGTCTGGTCGATATCCTTGCGACGGTCAAACCGGGCGAGGGCTGGAGCGGCCTGCTCGCGGCCCATGGAGCCGAGTTGTTCGGCATGCTGGTCCTGATCGGCATCGTGCGTTTCCTGGTTTCGCTGTTGATGGCGCTGGTCGACCAGCAGATCATTACGCCCGGTTTCTACAATCTGGTGCGCTGGCAGTCCTATCTGCATGTGGCGCGGCAGTCGCTGTCCTTCTTCCAGAACGATTTCTCCGGCCGCATCGTCACAAAGGTCTGGTCGGGCGGGCAGGCGGTCGGCGACGTCGTCACATCCTTGATGGAAAGCGTCTGGTTCGTCGGCATCTATTCCGTTTCGACGCTGGTGCTTGTCGGGCAGCTCGATACGTCGCTTGCCGTCGTCGTGCTGCTCTGGCTGATCGGCTTTGCGTTCCTCGCGCGCTATTTCGTGCCGCGTATCCGCGAGCATTCGCGCGAGACCGCGGAAACCGCCTCCATGCTGAACGGCCGCATGGTCGACGCCTACAGCAACATCCAGACGCTGAAGCTCTTTGCCCGCGATGAAGAAAATGACCGCTACATGCGGCAGGGCTTCGACATCTATCAGGATACGATCATCCGCTTCACCCGGTTCATCACAGGTGTGCGCGCCTCGATGGCGCTTTTGTCGGGGATCATGATCGTGACGATGGCGGGGCTGAGCTTGCACCTGTGGCTTGCCGGGCTGATAAGCTCCGGTGCCGTCGCCTTCACCATGGCGCTCATCCTGCGGCTGAATTTTCTCCTGAGCCGCATGATGGTTCAGTTCAACGGCATCATGCGTCATATCGGCACGATCCAGAATGCCGCCGACATGATCTCGCAATCGATCCAGCTGGTCGATCGGCCGGGCGCCGCAAATCTCGTCATCACCAGCCCCTCCATCCGTTTTGAGAATATCCGTTTCCACTACGGCAGGGGCAACGGCGTCATCGAGGATCTGTCGCTCGTCATCCGACCCGGCGAGAAGGTCGGCATCGTCGGCCGATCCGGGGCGGGCAAGACGACGCTCGTCAATCTGCTCTTGCGATTCTACGATCTGGAAGGAGGCCGCATTCTGATCGATGGACAGGACATCGCCGCGGTCCGGCAGGAGTCCCTGCGCAACCAGATCGGTGTCGTCAGCCAGGATACGTCGCTTCTGCACCGCTCCATCCGCGACAACATCCTCTTCGGACGACCGGACGCGACGGAGAGCCGCCTGCGCGATGCGGCAAGAAGGGCCGAGGCGCTGGAGTTCATCGAAAAACTGCAGGACCAGCGCGACCGCCGCGGCTTCGATGCCCATGTCGGCGAACGCGGCGTCAAGCTGTCGGGCGGCCAACGCCAGCGGGTGGCGATCGCCCGCGTGATGCTGAAGGACGCGCCGATTCTGGTTCTGGACGAGGCAACGTCCGCGCTCGATTCGGAAGTGGAAGCGGCGATCCAGTCCAATCTCGACCGGTTGATGCATGGTAAGACCGTGCTTGCGATCGCGCACCGGCTTTCCACCATCGCTGCACTCGACCGCCTGATCGTCATGGACGAGGGCAGGATCGTAGAGGACGGGACGCATGAACAGCTGATTGGCATCGGCGGTCTTTACGCGGATCTCTGGCTGCGCCAGTCCGGCGGCTTCCTTGCCCGCGACGCGGCTGCCGAATAAGCGCTTCGAAACCGGTCGTATGCAAGCGCAAGAACGCCGTGTCTCGACGGGGTCAGAGCGTGAAAAGCGGTTTGCGAACATTGGCTTCGGTTTTCCCGCGACATTGTGGCCCACCTGCCGCCCTGAAGGCTAGACATCCCTTGCGATCAAGCATAGAACGCGCCGGATTGCCGGGGAATCTGCCGTTTCTTCAACGCGTGGGATTCGCCCGGTTTTGATGCATGAGGTGGAGGGGCGAAAGTTTTCTTCAAATCGTGCATCGGCTTATTGATTTGGCGCTGTTCTTTCGCTCAAGTGGCAGCACAAGAGCGGGTCGACGCCGGGGACAGTGCGGTTTCCGCAAACATTGCGTGAGAGGATGGTTTAGCCGTGAGCGAACACGAGACATCAAGCGAAACCCTGGGCGAGCCCACTCGCCGCGACTTCCTATATCTGGCGACCGGCATGGCGGGCGTCGTTGGCGCGGGTGCGGTCGCATGGCCGTTCATCGATCAGATGCGGCCCGACGCTTCGACACTGGCGCTCGCTTCGATCGAGGTCGATGTCTCCAGCCTGCAGCCAGGCATGTCGCTGACGGCGAAATGGCGCGGCAAGCCGGTGTTCATCCGCAACCGCACCGACAAGGAAGTCGAAGAGGCGAAAGCCGTCGCTCTCGCCGACCTGAAAGACCCGGTCGCGCGCAATGCCAATCTTCCGGCCGATGCCGCGGCGACCGATCTCGATCGCTCCGCCGGCAAGGACAAGGAAAACTGGATCGTCATGATCGGCTCGTGCACGCATCTCGGTTGCGTGCCGCTCGGCCAGGCTGGCGATTTCGGCGGCTGGTTCTGTCCCTGCCATGGCTCGCACTACGATACGGCCGGCCGTATCCGTAAGGGCCCGGCGCCGGAAAACCTCGCCGTACCGACGTTTGCTTTCACTTCCGACACAGTCATCAAGATCGGTTGAGGGGAATACTGATTATGAGTGGTGATCATTCAACCTATATGCCGACGACCGGGATCGAGAAGTGGGTCGATTCGCGCCTGCCGCTGCCGCGGCTGGTGCACGACAGCTTCATTTCCTATCCGGTTCCGCGCAACCTGAACTACGCTTACACATTCGGCGCCATGCTGTCGGTCATGCTGATCGTGCAGATCCTGACAGGCGTCGTTCTGGCCATGCACTACGCGGCTGAGACGACGGTTGCCTTCAATTCCGTCGAAAAGATCATGCGCGACGTCAACCACGGCTGGCTGTTGCGCTACATGCATGCCAACGGCGCGTCGTTCTTCTTCATCGCCGTCTATCTCCATATCGGCCGCGGTCTCTACTACGGTTCCTACAAGGCGCCGCGTGAAATCCTCTGGATTCTCGGCGTCGTCATCTACCTGCTGATGATGGCAACCGGCTTCATGGGCTATGTCCTGCCCTGGGGGCAGATGTCCTTCTGGGGAGCCACGGTTATCACCGGCTTCTTCTCTGCCTTCCCATTGGTCGGAGAGTGGATCCAGCAGTTCCTGCTCGGTGGTTTTGCCGTCGATCAGCCGACGCTCAATCGCTTCTTCTCGCTGCACTATCTCTTGCCCTTCATGATCGCCGGCGTCGTCGTCCTGCACATCTGGGCCCTGCATGTCGTCGGCCAGACCAACCCGACCGGCGTCGAAGTCAAGACCAAGACGGACACGGTTGCCTTCACGCCTTACGCGACCCTCAAGGATGCGCTTGGTGTATCGGTGTTCCTGTTGGTTTACGCCTGGTTCGTCTTCTACATGCCGAACTTCCTCGGCCATCCGGACAACTACATCCCGGCCAATGCCCTGAAGACGCCCGCCCACATCGTTCCGGAATGGTATTACCTGCCGTTCTACGCGATGCTGCGCGCCATCACCTTCAACATCGGCCCGATCGACTCCAAGCTCGGCGGCGTTCTGGTGATGTTCGGTGCGATCATCGTCCTGTTCTTCCTGCCCTGGCTCGATACCTCCAAGGTGCGCTCGGCCGTCTACCGGCCGTGGTACAAGCTGTTCTTCTGGCTCTTCGTGATCAACGCCATCATCCTCGGCTGGCTGGGCTCGCGTCCGGCGGAAGGCCTCTACGTGGTGATGTCGCAGCTCGGTACCCTCTACTACTTCGGCTTCTTCCTCGTCATCATGCCGGTCCTTGGCCTGATCGAAACGCCGAAGCGCATCCCGAATTCCATCACCGAAGCGGTGCTGGAAAAGCAGGCTGCGAAGAAGAAGCCCGTTGCCGCGTGATGTCTGCGAAGTTTAAGGAACCCACAACAATGAAAAAGCTTGTTACAGGCATCTTTTCGCTCGCAGTCGTCGCCGGACTTGGTGCCGGTATCGTGTTCGCCCAGGAAACCGGCGAACACAAAGCCGAAGGCGCTGCGGCAGAGGAACATGCTGGCGGCACCCCGCATTTCCCGATCCATAAGCCGGAGCAGGTAGAATGGTCCTTTTCCGGTCCGTTCGGCCATTATGACAAGGGTCAGCTGCAGCGCGGCCTGAAGGTCTACACCGAGGTCTGTTCCGCCTGCCACTCGATGAACCTTGTCGCCTTCCGCACGCTCGAAGGACTTGGCTACTCCGAAGCGCAGGTGAAGACCTTCGCAGCCAACTACGAAGTCCAGGACGGCCCGAACGCCGACGGCGAGATGTTCACCCGCAAGGCCGTGCCTTCGGACCATTTCCCGTCGCCTTATCCGAACACCGAAGCAGCCGCTGCCGCTAACAACGGCGCTGCCCCGCCGGATTTCTCGCTGATCGCCAAGGCACGCGGCGTCGAGCGCGGCTTCCCGACTTTCATCTTCGACATGTTCACGCAGTATCAGGAAGGCGGCCCGGACTATATCCATGCGCTCCTGAACGGCTATCAGGAACCGCCGGCCGGTACCGAAGTGGCTGAAGGCACACACTACAATCCGTATTTCGCCAACGCCGCGGCGCTCGCCATGGCAAAGCCGCTCTCCGACGACCAGGTCACCTATGACGATGGTGCGCCGCAAACGGTCGAGCAGTATTCCCGCGACGTTGCCGCCTTCCTGATGTGGGCCGCAGAACCGCATCTTGAAGACCGCAAGCGCACCGGCTTCATGGTCATGGTTTTCCTGCTGATCTTCACCGGCCTGATCTACCTGACGAAGAAGTCGGTTTACGCCAACAAGGAACACTGATCCGGTCACGGATTTTCTGCCCACGATCCAGACCTCCGGCTCCGCCGGAGGTTTTTTTGATTCGGGGGGGTGTTCGGCCTCCTGCCGGACATTGCCGATGCGTGCAGCACGCGCAGATGCTTGGCGAAGGCCACGAGCCAAGCGTTGTCGGCGGCGGCCATGCACGCCGGTAGCAGGGTCGCAAAGGTCGGTCCCCTGGCGATGCTTGCCGGAACGATCCGCTTGCGCATCGGGCCGGTGCAGCAACCGTCGCGGCGGCATTTTCGAATGCGGCAGAAGGTGTGGATGTCCATGTCAGTCGCCGTTACTCGGCTGATCCGCTCGAATTCGACTTGCGTCAAGGGTTCGGTATTGTCCGGCCTGATTTCGTCCATTGGATTTTTCTCCTTTCGGCGGGCAACCGACGGCGTTCACGCGGCGGCTTTCCGTCCGTGTTTTGCTTCCCGTCTCTATGTCCCATGACCAAGATCGGCCGGGGCCCGGCATGTGCCGTGACAAAGAGAATTGAACTGACACGATGCCGTGCCCCGTTCGGTGTCTTTTGCCGCGCCTCTAGGTTCTTCTGCGTCCTTCGCCCTTGCGGCCAAGGATTTGTGTGCCCGTGGCAGGGGCCGCTTATCCGCCCCGCCTTTCCGTCGGTAGGCCATGCCCTGGACCAAGTTGGCGTGGCATGCCCGGCACGCCCGGCCTCTTGCATCTCGAGACCGGAGGAGAACCACCTTCCGCGCAGCCCCTGAAATCCGGCGTGCGTTTGCACCGAAATTCCAGGGCACCGGTCCCGCCTCGCCGGCAACGCTCACCGGTGTATCCGCGACAGGACACAGGCATTGTAGGCGCGGGCTGCGGGGCGGGGAAAACGGAAGGGTGCTTTTGTTGATTTTATTGAGTTGTTTGCAACGCCAGTGCTCGCGAAGTGGGCGCGGAGCCTCACCGTCGATAGGCAACGATACTCTCGCTCGTGTGATCCGGTGCGAACGCCGGTGAAATAGACTTTATCGGCGAAGCCGCAGCCAAAAGCGGCATACACCACGTACGGCCGATATTCCTCGACGGAGCGGCCTGCATTCTCCTGCGCACTCCGTGCAGCACCCATATCCGAAGCGGGGAAGTGCGGAGCATTTCGGCGCCAGCCGCCCCTTGTCCGGCGCTCGGCGGCCAGGGTGGCCGCCTTTTTTGTTGCGTTTGAAATATCGGTCTGCGCTGTACTCAGAAAAGAAAAAGGGCCCATCGTTTCAGATGGGCCCTTTGAGGTGATTGCGTTTTTGGCTGATGCTCAGCTGAACCGCCCGGCGGCATGTGCCAGCATCGTATAGACCTTGCCGGTATCAGACGTCAGGTAGCTCTGCGTTATCACCTTGTCGCGATCATTGCGCGACACGTCGCCGAGCAGTTTTTCGAAGTCGGCGATATAGCGGTCGACGGCGGTGCGGAACTCCGGTTCGCGGTCGTACTTGCGCTTGATCTCGTCGAAGGTCTGCTGGCCCTTCAGCGTGTAGAGGCGGCGGGTGAAGACGTCGCGCTCGCCGCGCTGGTAACGCCGCCACAGATCGACTGACGCGTCATGGTCGATGGCGCGGGCGATGTCGACGGACAGCGAATTCAGCGATTCCATCACATGGCGCGGATTGCGGGTGTCGCCGGCGCGGGCGGCAGGCTGCGCTTCACTTGGCCGTTGTGCCGGGACGGGCGCCGAGGCCTCCTCATCGCGGGATGCGCCGCGCAGCAGGTCACGCATCCAGCCGCTGCCTTCCGCGGACTGCGGACGCGCTGTTACCGCGGCCGGCTCCTGCTGCCGGAGAACCGGCTGCTGGGCGGCCGGGCGTGGCTGTTCAAGGCCGAGGCTTCCACGCAGCAGGGGCTCCTGCTCCGGGCGGCGCGGCTCTGGGGCCGGCTGCTGTGCCACGGTGCGGACCGGAGCCGCTGCCACCGGCTGCTGCTGTGCGACCGCCTGCTGGCGGGGCTGGGCGATCTCGAGCTGGCCGGAAGACTTGCCGATGATGTCGGAGAGTTCCTGCAGTGCCTTGATCTGTTCGGCAACGGCGCGGCGCATGACCGAGGCGTTTTCCTTGGCTTCTTCCGGCAGGTCGAAGGCGCCGCGCTTCAGTTCGTCGCGGGTCATGTCGAGCTCGCGGCGGATCTCGTTGGCCGCGCGGCGGATTTCGTCGGTTGCGCCGCTGAAGCGTTCGACCGCTTCTTCGACGGCCTGGCGGATAGATTCGCCTATCTGCCGGGCGGCACCGTCCGACTTCTTGCCGGTTTCGGTCATCATCCGGTCGATATCGGAGAGCGAGGCGCCGACGCTGCCGCGCAGGCGCGAGGCTACTTCCTTGGAACGTTCCTCGGCGCGGGTAAAGGCACCCTCGACGGCAAGGCCTGCGTCCTCGCTGGCCTTGGCGACTGCGGCGCGCATGGCCTCGCTCGCCGACGTTGCACGAGCTTCGGCCTCCGACAACGTCTTGCTGACATCGGTGAAGGAAGCCTCGACGCCGGCGCGCAGGTTGCTGGCGATCTCGCTCGAGCGCTCCTCGGCACGCACGAATACCGATTCGACCGACATGCTGGCCTCGCTGCCTGCCTTGACGACGGCATTGCGCATCGCCTCGGCAGCAGCGGCGGCGCGCTGTTCTGCGTCTGTCAGGATGCGCCCGACATCGTTGAAGGATGTCTGGATGCCCGAGCGCAGATTGCCGGCGATTTGCGCCGACCGCTCTTCCGCGCGCTGGAACGCGCCGTCGACGAAGCCTTCGAGGGCATGCATGGTCTTCTCGATCTCTTCCGAGCGGCTGACAAGGCCGACGGAGAGGGTGCGCAGCGCGTCCTGCCGCTCTTCGAGGGTGCTGACCAGATTGGACTGCGCCGCGCCCAGGAGATCGGATGCCTGGCTGAGCACCTTGGAATGGTCCTCGAAGCGACCGACGATGCCGCCGATCTGCGACAGGGTCGAACCTGAGATCTCGGCGAGCTTGGCGACCTTGCCTTCGAGAAGGCGGGTCGAGGTGGACAGCATCTCGGACGCGCGATTGGCCGATTCCGAGAACCGCGCTGTGGTCGATTCCAGCTGTTCGTCCATGGCGCCGAGGTTGGCGCTTGCCTGCTCGATGACGCCGGCGATCGACGAGTTGCTCGCCGCCAGCTGATCGATGAGCCCCAAGGCCGTCGATTGCAGTCGGTTCTCGACCATCTTCATTGCCTTGGCGGTTTCTTCCGCGCGGCTCGAGATGGCATTCAGCGTCTCGCCGGTGCGGGCGGTCAGGCTCTCGAGCAGCGTCGCATTCTCGGCGCGCAGACGTTCCGCGCTCTCGCGGGCGACCTCGCTGATGCGGTCGGCGGCTTCCTTGCCGGTGGCGGCATATTGATCGATGACCGGGCGGGCCTTCTCGTCGATCAGGCGCGACAGCTCGGCCGAACGGCCGGCGAGCATCGAGTTGAGTTCACGCGTGCTGTCGTCGAGGGTGGTGCGGATCGTGTTGCCGCGCGCCTCCAGGGCCTTCTCCACGTCGGTAAGGCTCTGCTGCAGCGACGATGCCTGTTCCGCCACGCGGGCCTGGGTCTGGGCGATCCGGGCGGCCGCACCATCGGTGGCTTCTCCGACGGAGCGCGCCAGTTCGGCGCTGCGCATCGCGGCGGTTGCGGCGGTCTGCTCGATGCTGGACTGGAAATCGGCCTGGCGTGCGGCCATTGCCTGGGCGAAATCGTCGCCAGCCTTGGCCAGGAGCTCGGCGGAGCGGACGGCTTCGGCGTCGATCCCCTGTGCCGCATCGCTGACGGCGCCGCGCAGGTTGGTGACGAGACCGGCGGCCTTGCCTTCGATCGTCCGGCTGACGTTGTCGAGACCGATCGACAGGGCACGGTCCATGGTGCCAAGCCGCTCTTCGATGCGGCCCGTACCGCCCTCGATGCTGGCTTCGATACGAGCGGCCGCTTCATCGCTGACCCGGCTGAGTTCAGCGGTGTGGCTGGACAGCGTATCGGCAATGCGGGTTGCGGCCGCGCCGCTGATACGGTCAATTTCCGAGGTGCGCCCGGCCAGGCTGTCGGTGATGCGGGCTGCCGCCGTCGCGCTGACCCTGTCCAGCTCCGCCGTGCGGTCCGACAGCGTTTCGGCGATCCGCGCTGCGGCACTATTGCCAATGCGGTCGATCTCTTCGGTGCGGCTGGCGAGGCTGTCGGCGATCATTGCAGCGGCAGCGGTGCTCACCTGATCGAACTCGGACGTGTGGTTGGAGAGAGCGTCTGCGATCCGGGCCGCAGCGACGCTGCCGATCCGATCGATTTCTTCGGCGCGTCCGGCAAGGCTGTCGGCAATGCGCGCGGCGGCCCTATGGCTGGCCTCATCGAATTCCGAAACTCTCTCGGAGAGGGTGTCGGCGATCTTCTGGCCGGCGGTGTCAATGAATTCGCTGACGCCGCCAACGCTGTTGCGAATCCTGCCTTCCAGCACACCAAGGGTGTTCTCGATGCGTGCCCCGGTTTCGTCGACGCTGCTGTTGATGTTGGAGAGGGACGTGTCCATCCGATGCGACAGCGTATCGGCGGCGCGGCTGATCTGATCGGCGCTCTCACCGAGCTGATTTGCCACGTGGCTGGTGCTTGCCAGCATGCGCTGTTCGAGTGCCGCGGCGCTCTTGTCGATGACGTTGCCGAGTTCCGCCTGGCGCTCCTCCAGCGTCATTTCCAGCATGCTGGCGCTGGTGGCGAGCGTCGTGGCAATGGAGGTCGCCTGTTCGCCGAGGACCTCGGAAAGCTGGTCGGTGCCATGCGTCACGGCAACATTGATCGCGTTGAGACGATCGTCCAGCGTCGCCCGGATCTGCTCATGGGTGGAGGCAAGCGATGTTGCCAACTGACCGGCCCGGCCGGACAGTGTCTGTTCGATATCGGACGCCTTGTCTGCCATCGACATGGCCAGCTCCGAGGCATGGCTGGAAAGGGCAGTGGCGATCTCGGCCGAAGTGCTGGTCATCGTGCCGGCGATCTCGCTGACGCGGCCGCTGAGGTTTTCGGCGATCGCTCCCACGCGACCGGAGAGCTGCTGCTCGATATCGCTGACCCGGTCGGCCATGGTCTCCGCGATCGCGCTGGCGCGATAGGACAGGCCATCGGCGATTTCTTCCGTGCGGCTGCTCAACGTATCGACCATTTCGTTTGCGCGAGCGGACAAGGTGCCGGTGATCTCCGCCGAGCGCTCGGAAAGAATGGTGTCGAGCGTCGCCGTCTGGCTGGCAAGCGTGTCGCCGAGCGTGCGGCTTTGTTCGGACAAGAGCGTTTCCAGCCGTTCCGTGGTGCCGCCGATTGCGCTTTCGATCGCGCCCGCCGATGAGGTGAGAACGTTGGCGAGCGAGCCGGTGCGCTGTGCCAGCATCGCATCGATGCGTTCGGCCGTGCCGTCGAAGGCACTGTCGATTGCGGTCGTCGACGAGGCGAGCACGTTTTCGAGCGCACCGGTGCGTTGCGACAGGATCGCATCGATGCGTTCGGCCGTGCCGTCAAAGGCGCTGTCGATTGCTGCCGTTGAGGAATTCAGCACGTTGGCGAGCGCGCCGGTGCGCTGCGACAGGATGGTATCGATGCGTTCCGCGGTGCCCTCGAAGGCGCTGTCGATGGATTCCGAGCTTGCGGCAAGCAGGCTCGAAAGTTCGACCGTGCGCTGCGAAAGCGTGTCGTCGAGGCGCAGCTGGCTTGCGGCGATTGCCGTGGTGATCTCGTCGGCGCGGTTGATCAGCGTGTCTTCGATACGGCCATGGATGGCCTGCAGCCCGTCGATGAGGCCGCTGGTTTGCGTAACGATATTGTCGGCAAGCTGCTGGTTGCTGGTCGTGATCGCATTCGTGCGGGCGTCAAGCGTTTCGGCGAGCCGCTCCTGGCTTTGCGTCAGAGCGGTTTCGAGCGAACCGGCGCGCTGCGCAAAGCCGGATTCGATCCGGTCCTGTGCCGCGGTGAGTGCGCTCATCAGCGTGCTGGAGCGTTCGGACAGGACGCTGTCGATGCGGGTGTGCGCATTGCCGATCGCATCGCTGAGCTCGGCGGTCTTGCCGCTGATCGTGTGCTCGATGAAGTCCTGTGTCGTACCGAGCGTGGTGGCGAGCGTCAGCGACTGTTCGGACAGGGCGGATTCGAAGCGCTCGATACCGCCGTCCAGCATGCTGCCGATCGATTCGGCACCGCCGCTCACCGACTGGTTGATGCGCGCGAGGCTTTCCATGAGCTTGGAATCAAGCATGCCGGCGCGCTTGTCGAAGGCGGTCGCGAATTCGTGGAAACGCGAATCGAAGGCCGTCGCCAGCTGTCCGACCGTCGTTTGCAGCTTCTCCTCGAAGAAGCCCGAGCGCAGGTCGAGATCCATGATCATGTCGTCGGAACTGCTCTTCAGGCTCTGGCGGAAGCTTGCGCCCTTTTCGTCCAGCGTGGCGTTCAGCGTGTTGAGAATATCATCGAGACCGCCGGTGATGGCCTGCTGGCCGACATTGAGGCTTTCGTTCAGATCGCGCGTGCGGGCAATCAGCGTCTCGTTGAGCTGGCGGGCGCGCTCGTTCAGCGCGGCATTGAGCTTCTCGGTATTGGCGTCGAGCGTCGAGGCGCGTGTTTCGAATTGACCAAGCAGTTGCTGGCCGCGCTTGGCCAGCGTCTGGCTGAGATTTTCGAGGCGGGTGTCGAACTCGTTGCTGAGCGACACGCCGGCGGTGGTGAGGCCCGAGAGCAAGGCATCGGTGCGGGTCGACAGCATCGCCCCGATCGTCTGCGTTGCGCTGTTCGAGCGCTCCATCAGGGCGGCGGCGCGAGTTTCGATCATCGAGGCGAAGGCCTCGCCCGACGTTGCGATACGGCTGGAAATTTCATCGCCTGCGGTTGCAAGCTCGTCCTTCAACTGCGTGTGGGCGCCGGCGATCGACGAGCGGATGCGCTCGGCGTGGCCGACGATGGCCTCCCGCTCCAGTCCAAGTTCCTGGACCAGCGTGCGCACCCTAAGCTCATTGTCGCTGTAGCTGCGCTCGAGCGCGTTGACCTCGGAATGCACCAGGGTTTCGAGCTCGGTGGCACGAGCGATGGTACGCTCGATGCCTTCGTTCATCGCGGAGACTTCGCGGCGAACCGCCTGGCCGACCGTCATGATGCGCTCGGTAGCCGCCGTTTCGGGTTCGGCAAGGCGCAGGGCGACCTCGGCCATCGACCGGGCGGCGCTGCGCAGTTCCTGCGCGCGCGAAATCATCATGGCGAAGGAGAAGAACAGCATCACCGGCAGGATGATGAAGATCGCCGCGCCGATGGCGCCCGGCATGGCCGACAGGTCGCCAAGCGAGCGAATCTGCCAGATTTCCGGGCCATAGAGCAGGTTGGCGACACCGAGGCCACCAATCGTCCAGAGCGCGGAGACGGCGGCTGCAATCCGCATCGCCGAGCGGCCGGAGCGCACGTCCAGCGAGCGCAGGATGGCGGCGGGCGTTCTGCGGCCATCGTCATTGGCAGGCGCGAAGGAAGGGGCCTTGGGGGCCGGTTCTGGAGCGAGGCTTCGTGGCGTTTCCGTCGTGCGTGCCGAGCGGGCTGCCTCATCCTTGGATTTGGTCGTCTTCGCCTGGCCGGGTGCCGGTGCCTGGCTCACTGCTTCAGACACTTTTCCCTCCGGATCATCCAGGGACGTCTTGTCGTTGAGGGCAGACTTAAGCTCGTCAAAGTCGATTTTCAAAGCGTCTTCCAACGCCTGAAATGCCTTGTCGTCGATCGACTCGTTGCTTTTATTTGTCGCCATGCGGATACGCCTCGTTACTAAACTGTCCCTTTCGGAAGGACCCTTTGCAACACCGCCTGCATTGGGAGCACCTCCGATACTCGGACGGTGACGGCAGGATACGCGCATCACATCTGCGCAGGACCCGACATGCACCCATTTCAACCACGCACCGACGGAACAGCACATCAGCCCCGTAGGTGCTTCATTCGATGCCGCTTTCCGTCAGGACTGTCTGCACCTTAAGGCATGAACATATCCCTCAACGTACCGTAGTGACACATTCACCGGTGTCTTACAATTAAACGCCCCGGGCATTCGTTAAAATCCTAACAAGTTCTTAATGAAAAATGGACCGATTTCCGGCAGAAACCCTTGTAATCAGGCGGTTTAATGGCCGTTAACCATGCCGAGAAAAACCTGCCCTCTTTGCGCCGCGTTTTAATCGGATAGCAGCGCCCGATCCGGCCTAATGGGCTCCTGAGACGAGCGCAAGGACAGCCGGACAGGCATCGGGAGGGTAACGCCCGCACCATCTTCGAGCCTCATGATAGCCTGACGGGTCAAGCACTTCCAGACAAACCGGCGGCAAATCCGGTCTGGTGGGAAGGCAGAACTGAAAAAACACGATGTCACCGGTGACGGGCCGGTTGCGTCAGAAAAAAACAGAGTAAGGATATTGGCACATGGCGGCACTCAAGATCGCGTTCGAAGCACCCGACAATCTCGGCGGGGCATGTCCCGCGAAGGCGCGGGCGATCGATCTGGTTCACCTTGCGAACCAGACAATGGGCGACAAGCTCCTGGAAATCGAAGTGCTGCAGATGTTTGCCCGGCAGGCGCGGCAGCTGATGAAGGAATTGTCGTCCGCCAGTGCCGACATGTCCGGGGCGATCGCGCACCGCCTCAAGGGGGCAGCCCTTGCCGTCGGTGCTTTCGGTGTTGCCGAGGCAGCCGGCGCTGTCGAGGCCGAGCCGGAGCAGGCCGACCATCTTGCAGCGCTGAGCGCGGCCGTGATCGAGGCCGAACTGTTCATCCTGAAGCTCTGCCGTTAGCGGCAGACTTTCCCGGAAACCCCGCAGCGACGAAGGGTCGCGGCAAGAGGCCGGATGCGAAGTCCCTTCGTGTTGACTGGTGTTGCGAATTGTTGGAAGAAACCGGATGAATTTGCCGCGCTCCGCCGCCGCCTCTGCTATGAGGGGCGGCGTGATTGTTCCTGCGGCATACCGATACAACGCCAAGCATCCGGAAAACCAAATGCCCAAACTGACCATCATCGCCTTCGACGGCACGCAGTATCACTTTGACGTTCAAAACGGCTCGACCGTCATGGAAAATGCCGTGCGCAATTCGGTTCCCGGCATCGAGGCCGAATGCGGCGGCGCCTGTGCCTGCGCGACCTGTCATGTCTATGTGGACGAAGAATGGTCGGCGACGGTCGGTGCCCCCGAGGCGATGGAAGAGGACATGCTCGATTTCGCCTACGATGTGAAGCCGACCTCGCGGCTCTCCTGCCAGATCAAGATGAGCGAAGGCCTGGACGGGCTCGTGGTTCACGTTCCCGAGCGCCAGGCCTGACCTTCGGGCGACCGTTCGGTCCTCCCAAGAAAGAGCCCCACTGGTCGCGATCGACGAGCGGGGCTAGGAGGGCGCATCGCAACAGATGAGGGAGGGGAACATCTGCTGCTTCATGACACGCCAGGAGAACGCCACATGCGCAATAACCCGCGCGGCTGAACAATCGGCCGAACACAACAGTCAAGCGCGAAACAATACTTCCAGTTCAAAGTGTCCCGCATGAATGCGGGCCAACCAGGTCCGGGGTGAAGGTGAAGACAGCTCGTTTTTTCTGTTCTTCACTCAATGGTTACACTATATCTGATTCGTTCCATGTTGTTGCATGGTAAAAATCACCAGTGATATTCTGTTGACACTGCAATTTTTTGTGCTGGCGGATGACCTGTGCGCCTGCAGGCTTTGGAACGCCCTAAGAGGTCCCGAAAAAGTGTCCAACGGTTTTCCGATCCAAACCCGCGACAAAACAGGAGAGCCAAGCAGATGAAGCGCTGGCTCGCCGACGACAGACCGCTCAGCGCCGGGCCTTCGTCATCCCGTCGAGTCGGTACTGCAGCAGCCGGATCATGCGGCGGTCGAAATTGGCCGCCTCGGTCCGGTCGAAGCGGGCTTGATCGCGGTCGTGCTGCTGGATCGCCGTCTCGCTCAACCGAGCGACACGCGCCTGCATCCGCTCGCAATCCGATTCCGGTTTCAGGGCCAGAAAATCCTTCTCCAGTTTGCGGGCATGGTTGCGGGCGATCTCGGCGTGACGCTCCTCATGGCGCTTGATATCGCTTGCCAACGTGTCCCAGACCAGCGCCAGATCCCGGTTTGCGGTTTTGCGGTTCTTCCAGCGCGGCAGGATGAGCCTGGTGCTGAGCGTCACCTTGGCGCTGCCGACGGCGCAGCGATTGCCGTGCTTGACATAGGTTACCGTGCCGCCGAACTTGATCCTGGTGGCGCCGGGATGTCGCGCGCCGGTCGAATTCATCATCGGACCGCGCTCCGAAAGCGCCTTGTCCAGTTCTTCGGCCGTGCGGCCCCCTACGGAGAAATAGGTGATGCTCTTGCTTATCACCGTGTCGCCGTATGCCGACGAGGAATGGCCCGCGACGATACTCAAAATCAGAAACGCGGCGAAGGAAATGCGGCCAGTCATCATAGCTTTACAGGTCTCGGCAGTTGAACTTCTCTGGAGCTTGGGGCATAGCCAGCCGCAGCGCAACAGCAAATAGCCGGCATCCCGGACAAAGCGGAAAACAAGAGAACAATCCGAGCCTTTGCCGCAAGGTGTGGCACATTGGCCCTCATTTGTGGTGACGTTGTGTCTGCTGAGGGTGAGGAGGGAGTGAAACCATCATGGACAACGCCTTCGATCCCTTTGAATGGAAACTGGCCCATGGCCGAAAACTCACCCTGGGGCCGGCCGGGCTGCTGATGGCAATCATCAATGTGACGCCGGATTCGTTTTCGGACGGCGGCGCCTATGACGATACGGAAGCCGCAGTCTCGCAGGCCCTGCACTGCCTTGATCAGGGCGCCGCAATCCTCGATATCGGCGGCGAGTCGACACGACCCGGCGCTGCCCCGGTCACGGCGGCCGAAGAGCAGGCGCGCGTCCTGCCGGTCATTGCGGCGCTTGCCGAGCGAACGGATGCGATCGTCTCCGTCGATACCTACAGGGCCGAGACCGCGCGGCTGGCGGTTGCCGCCGGTGCGCATATCATCAATGACGTCCACGGCCTGCAGCGTGAGCCCGATCTTGCGAATGTGGCCGCAGCGACCGGGGCAGGGCTTTGCATCATGCATACCGGCCGCGACCGCGAAAAACTCACAGATGTCGTGCGCGATCAATATCATTTTCTCGAGCGCTCGCTGGAGATAGCGGCTGCTGCCGGTGTCGCGCGTGACCGGATCGTTCTCGATCCCGGCTTCGGTTTTGCCAAGGACACCGACGAGAACGTCGAACTGATGACGCGTTTCAGTGAGCTGCGAGGTTTCGGACTGCCGCTTCTGGCCGGTACGTCGCGCAAGCGCTTCATCGGTGCGATCACCGGCCGCGACGCGCCGGAGCGGGATGTCGGCACGGCAGCCACGACCGCATTGCTGAGAATGGCGGGTGCAGCGGTTTTCCGGGTACATGATGTCGCAATCAACAGGGATGCGCTTCTGGTGGCGGATGCTATGGTGGCGATAAGAAGACGGGCGCAGGAAAAAAACGGGACGGAAAATCAGCCATGACAGCGATCTACACGATCACCCTCAAGAATTGCGCCTTCTTTGCCCGCCATGGCGTTCACGACGAAGAGGAATTTCTCGGGCAGCGATTCTTCGTCGATGCCGAGCTGGATGTCGAGCAGGGAACCGCTCTGATTGAGGATTCCATCGACGATACAGTGCATTACGGTGTCGCCTTCACCGAGATCGAGAAGATCATCACTGGCCGTCGGCGTTATCTGATCGAAGCGCTGGCGCTTGAGGTTGCCACCACGCTCTGTACGGTCTTTCCGCAGATTCGCCGCGCGAAAATATCGATCCGCAAGCCGAACGCACCGGTTCCCGGTGTTCTCGACTATGTCGAAGTGACGGTCGAGCATTTTGCCTGAGATGCCTTCCCATCTGGCGACGCTCGGCCTTGGCGGCAATATCGGTGATCCGGCCGCCTCGATGGCGCGCGCACTGGTGCTTCTCGACACGCGGCCGGACTGCCGGGTGACGCATGTCTCGAAGCTCTACCGGACACCGCCGTGGGGCAAGACGGACCAGGCCTGGTTTTTCAATGCCTGTGCTGCGGTCGAAACCTCGCTCCTGCCCGACGAGCTGCTCGATGCCTGCCTGTCGATCGAGCGCCAGATGAAACGGGAGCGGCTGGAGCGCTGGGGGCCGCGCACGATCGACATCGATGTGCTGACCTATGATAGCCTGAGCCAAAGTTCCCGGACGCTGGAAATACCGCATCCGCGCATGATGGAGCGCGGGTTCGTGCTGAAGCCGCTCGCCGATTTCGCCCCGGACCTTGTCGTGGCCGGCAAATCGGTGGCCGAATGGCTCGAGAGCGCCGATGTCGCGGGCATCGAAGTGGCCGATCCGCGCAGCGATTGGTGGCGGCAGGGCGCGCCTCAATCGGCCGTTTGAAACGCAAAAGAGCCGGACGAGCCGGCTCTCTGCAAACGCCGCTAAAACGCCGGCTATCTCTTGATCGAGCCGACGGCGACGGTATCGAGCTGGCGGTTAAGGCTGACGCCGATTACCGGCACCATCGTGTCCTCCACCTTCACCGAAATGGTGATGTTGAGCGTCGATTCGCCCTGCAGGCGGGCGATCATCGCGCCGTTCAGCTTCTTGCGGTTGATGCCGACGACGACCTTGTCCTTGCCGACATTGCCGGAGACGATATCAAGGCCCTTGCCGTCGGCGCCATCGAGGAACTTGCCACTATAGCTTTTGCCGGACTGGGTGATGACGGCGGACATCGGCTGCTTGAAGACGCCGACGCGGCAGAAGCCGTCGAGCTTGATGCCGGCGGAGCTTCCGTTTGCTTCACCGGTCAGGTCGCAAGTGAATTTCGTGCCCTTGTATTTTCCCGCGACGATCTCGCCCGGACCTTTCCACTGGCCGGAAACCTGCTCGAAAAACGCCTTGTCGTTGGCGCCCGCGAATGCCGGAGAAGCTGCGCAGGCGAGAGCTGCAAGCGAGGCTGCGGCAATGCCGCGAGCGATCAAAGAAGGGCGCGAAAACATAAACGATCCTTGATGGTCGATGTCAGGAATGTGAGGTTACATTTGCACTTAAATGGTTAATGGAGTGTTGCTTCGGCCCTTCGAAAGGTCGGCTTTGAGACTCACGAAATGTTTCATGCGGACTTTCTACCACGCCTGAAATCCTTGGCAATCCTGGGCTTTCACGCGCGCCTCACCGGGATGTGTGCGCGGGTGAGCGGAGTTGCGTTGAAACCGGATCAGGGTTTGTTACGTAGATGCTGATATACAGCGCCGCGCGTCTTATCAGACGCGCAAAGGTCGCTGTACCATTTGGAATCGCTGCATAATTTTATCCTTAGATCGAATAGGGTCTAAGGAATTATGCAGTAAGGAGGCTTGCCATGACCATCATCGACGACATCGAATCGCGTTTGACGCACCATGGTGGCAAGGGCAAGGTGATCTACCGCCACCGGATTGCCACGCGCATCACGCACTGGACCTGGGCGATCGCCCTGTTCTTTCTGCTTTTGAGCGGGCTGCAGATCTTCAATGCCCACCCGGAACTCTATATCGGCAAGCAATCGGGCTTCGAGTTCGACAACAGCGTGCTGTCCATGCGCGCCATGCAGGCCGCCGACGGCAAGATCGACGGTTACACCACGATCTTCGGGCAAAGCTACAGGACGACCGGTATTTTCGGAATGAGCGGACCGGCGGACAATCCCTCCTACCGCGGATTTCCGGCCTGGGCGACGCTGCCATCCTACCAGGATCTGGCGACCGGGCGGGTCATCCATTTCTTCTTTGCCTGGTTCTTCGTGGCGGCTTTCCTCGTCTGGTTCGTCGCCAGCCTGATCAGCGGCCACATTAGCCGCGATATTCTACCGTCCCGCGCGGATATCAGGGGCTTGCCGAAAAGCCTTTCCGATCACCTGCGGTTCCGCTTTCATCACGACGGCCGCTACAACGTCCTGCAGAAGATCGCCTATGCCGGCGTCCTGCTCGTCGTCTTCCCGCTGATCATCCTCACGGGCATCACCATGTCGCCGGGCATGAATGCCGCCTGGCCGTGGCTCCTCGACGTTTTCGGCGGACGGCAGACGGCGCGCACCATCCACTTCGTCTGCATGGCGCTGCTCGTGGCCTTCTTCCTGATCCACATCTTCATGGTCGTTGCAGCCGGTCCGCTTAACGAAATGCGTTCTATCATCACGGGCTGGTATCGCACCGACCCTGAAAAGGAAGAGGAGCACACGGCATGAGCGGGTTCATCATCAATCGCCGCAGGTTCCTCACGCTTGCCGGGGCGGCGGCCTCGACCGTCACGCTCTCCGGCTGTGACGCGTTGGACGGTTTCCTGTCCAGCCAAAGCCCCGTGCGGGATGTCCTTGCTTCGGCAAACAGCCTCACCTACCGGGTCCAGCGCATGCTGATCGATGCCGATGCACTTGCGCCGGAATTCTCGGCGAGCGAGGTGCGTCAGGGACAGCGGCCGAACGGCTCGACCGATCCTACCGATGCGGACTATCTGGGCCTCAAGGAGAAGCAGTTCGCCGACTACCGGTTGACCATCGGCGGGCTGGTCGAAAAGCCGCTGAGCTTCAGCCTGGATGAACTGCGCAACATGCCGGCCCGCACGCAGATCACCCGGCACGACTGTGTCGAGGGTTGGAGCTGCATCGCCAAATGGACCGGCGTGCCGCTCGCAACGATCCTCGACGAGGCCGGGGTGAAGCCGCAAGCGCGCTTCGTCGTCTTCCATTGTTATGACAGCATGGACCTCGGCCTGTCCGGCGCGGTGCGCTACTACGAATCGATCGACCTGATAGACGCACGCCATCCGCAGACCATTCTTGCCTATGGCTGCAACGACGAGGCGCTGCGTGTGGCCAACGGGGCGCCACTGCGAGTGCGCATCGAGCGGCAGCTCGGCTACAAGATGGCAAAATACATCAAGGGTATCGAACTTGCCTCGACGCTCGCGCCGTATGGCAGCGGCAAGGGGGGCTTCTGGGAAGATCTCGGTTACGAATGGTATGCGGGCATCTAAGCAGACTTTCGTTGGCAAGCCAACGATTCATCTGCTTAGCTTTTCTTGGTTGGTTGCAGGTTTTGATCGGAAAACCGTGGAACACTTTTCCGAAACCTGCTTAGCCACCGGTATCGTCGGCGGCTTTCGACCGGGCCGCCCCAGGCGCCAGATCGCCGATGAAATCGCCGATGCCGGGGCGTTTCAGCGCCCGAAACGGCATCGGCCGGCAGAGGTCCATCGCGGCGATGCCGATACGAGCCGTCATCAAGCCGTTGATGACGCCTTCGCCCAGCCGGGCCGACAGTTTGGAGGCCAGACCGTGGCCGAGCACCTGCTGGATCAGGCTGTCACCGACGGCGATCGAGCCCGTGACGGCAAGATGGGCGATGACGTCGCGCATCAGCCGCAGCAATCCGAACGTGCCTGGACGCCCACCGTAGAGGTCGGCCATCGCCCGGATCAGGCGGGCGGACTCATAGATGACGTAACCGAGATCGACCAGCGCACGCGGGCTGACCGCCGTGACGATCGAGACGCGTTTCGAGGCGTTGAGGATGAGCGTGCGGGCTTCGCGATCGAGCGGCGTCAGCAGTTCGCGCTCGGTCAGGTCAAGCAGGTGAGGGCCGTCGATGATTTCGGGTTCGGTTTCCTTGAGGCGCAGGCGTCCGCGTGCCGTCTGCGGTTTGGCGGCAAGCAGATGCGCGAGATGGGCCATCACCTTGCGCGCCGGCTTTGGCGTCGGCGCCAGGCGCGCGTCGATTGCTTCCTGCTTCAGCGCCTGGACGGCGTTCAACCGCATGATACCGGCCAGTTCCCGGGAAATGACGATGAGGAAAGCCAACAGGCCGATTGCGACGACGGCAATCGCGAGATAGCCAAGCCAATCGGCGCGGCTGAAGAGATCGCGCACCAGGCTGTCGAGCCAGAGCCCGACGGCCAGCGAAACCAGAATACCGAAGGCGCCCAGGGCGAGTTTGCCGAAGGAGAAGCGGCGGCGGCGCGGGGTCGCCTCCGCCGGCGCAGGCAGGGCGCTGGTGGTCGCAAGGAACGGGTCGTCGGCATCGGGTGTCATGACGATGTTTTGGTCGAAACTGGCCGGCGAGCGGCGCGCCGGTTCTCGCCGGGCGGGCGCCGTCGATGGTTCGCCTTCGACAGTAAAAACGGCCGGCTTTCGTCTTGGCGTTTTTGGCGTATCGCTCATGCCAGCCGGTCTCCGAACAAAAATTGCATAGTCCGGTCGAGCCTGATGTGCGGCACCGACAACTTCAGTCCGCCGCCGGTTTCCTCGATATGCGGTGGCCGGAAGCGCACGAAGCGCAGGTCGGGAACCAGGCTCTCTTCCGGTTTGGATTCAAGATCCTGAAAAAGTGAATCAGGATTCTCCGGTAAGTCTCCGGTAAATATGGCTGTTTTCCGTTCACCGTCAAAGGTTTCGCCGTTGATCGTCTCGCCGTTGATCGGCGTGCCGACGATAACCGGCAATACATGGCCATCGTGGTTGACCGTCGCCTCGCGGGTTGCCCGGACGGAGGCGATAGCCATCACCTCGAGCCCTGCGCCGCTCACGCCGATGCGCTCGATGGCGCGCTGCACGAGCCGGGCGGCGATCCGTTCCAGGCGATCATGGCTCTCATGGTGCAGATGATCGGCCTTGGTCGCGGCGATCAGCACCTTGTCGATACGCTTCGTCAGGAAGGACGACAGGAAGGAATTGGTACCCGGCCGGAAACTGGCGAGAACATCAGCCAGCGCACCTTCAAGGTCGAGCAGCGACTCCGGGCCGCGGTTGATCGCCTGCAGCGCGTCGATCAGGACGATCTGCCGGTCGATCCGGGCAAAGTGTTCGCGGAAGAACGGCTTGACCACATGGGTCTTGTAGGCCTCGTAGCGTCGCTCCATCATCGCCCAGAGCGAGCCTTTCGGGGCGCGGCCCTCGGGGAGGTTGGCGAGCGGCGAGAATGTGAGAGCCGGTGAGCCTTCCAGATCACCAGGCATCAGAAAGCGGCCCGGCGGCAGCGTTGACAACGAGCGCTCGTCGGATTTGCAGGCCTGCAGGTAGCCGGTGAAGGCTTCCGCCAGCCGCTGCGCGTCCGCCTCGACGGCGGGCGCCGTGAGGTCGAGCGAGGTTGCGAGTGAAAGCCAGTGGGCGGAGAGCTCGGCGCGGATGCCGGTTTTCGCCCGCCCCGCCGTCTTGTTGCTGTACGCGCGGAAGTCCTGGGTCAGCAGCGGCAGATCGAGCAGCCATTCACCCGGATAATCGACGATGTCGATCGAGAGCCGGCCTGGTGAGAACATCCGGTTCCAGCCGCTGGCGCTTTCGTAGTCCAGCGTGATGCGCAACTGCGAAATTGCGCGGGTGGAATCCGGCCAGACGCGATCGCGGACAAGGGCTGCAATATGATCCTCATACTGGAAGCGCGGCACCGCGTCGTCCGGCTGTGGCTCGAGCCTTATCTTCGACACGCGGCCGGAGCGGACAGCCTCGAAGATCGGCAGGCGGCCGCCATTCAGGAGATTGTGGACGAGGGATGAGATGAACACGGTCTTGCCGGCGCGCGAAAGCCCGGTCACGCCGAGCCGCAGCGTCGGATTGACGAAACCGGAAGCGCGATCTGTCAAGGTACCGAGTGCAAGCCGGGCGTCATCGGAAAGGCGGGTCAGGAGTGATGGCAAATTTCGGGCCTCGGAACGCGTTGGCATCTGGCCCGGAGGCCAGCCTGGTCATTTGCGATATAGGACGCCGAAGCGGCCGAAAAAAGTATTGCCACGCGGCATTTACCGGGCATGACATGCCGGATCGAGCCATGCCACAAGCTTACCTGGCGGCAAAATGCCGGCCTGTGGTCGGTCGGGGAAGTCAATCACCGCAAGCGCGCCGGGCGGATATCCGTAAGGGATCGCTGCGGCCTGTTCGCCGAGGACTTCGCGCAGGATTTCCTCGATCACCGGATTGTGCCCGACCACCATCAGCGACGCAGCACCGCTCTGCCCGAGGATGATGTCGCGATAGGCATCTTCGGCGCCGGTATAGAGGGCTTCGATATAGCGGATAGTTCTGTCTTCGCCCATTGCGCACCGGAAAGCCTCTGCCGTCTGCCGGCAGCGAACGGCGGGAGAGCTCAGAAGAGCCGCCGGCGCAAAACCGCGATCCGCCGCCATTCCGCCAATCATTTTCGCGGCGGCAAGACCATCGTCGTCAAGCGTCCTGTCAAAATCCTTCTGACCCGGAAGTGCCCAGCCGGCCTTGGCGTGTCGGAGAAGGTAGAGCCGGAAAGCCGGGGCAGGTGGGGTAGGCATAGGGCGGGATCCCGAAAATGGATCGACGGCAACCGCGTCGATCGCTCGGCTTCAGACGAACTTTGTCCGCTGGCCTTGCGCAAAGATCAAGCCACGGCGATTTGTTTTTCAACAGGCCGGTTATCAGTTGTGTGCCGGAGTGTCGGTTTCAGAACACTGATGCCCGATATGGCGCGTTGGCGTCTTCTTCAGCAGGGGAATTATGCGCCCGTTTTTTGGGCGTCTGCCGTGCCGAAATCGGGCTGTTGCGGATTTTTCCGATCCTGCGCCCGCAACTTTCGGCATGTATGGCTGCTATCGGTTGCAAGACAATTTCGCGAAAAATTTTGAACCTGTAATTTTGATGAAATATTAGCCCGTTAGCCTCGGCACTAAGCAAAGCTTAAAAAACGGTGTGGTATTTTTCAGAGACTTGAAACGGCGCCTGCATGGGTCTATACACCGCCGCAATGAGATGTTCTTCAGGAGAATCGCGTTGAGTGAGAAGATCGATCTTAGTTCCTTTGTCCTGTCCGAGACCGAGGAATTCATGAATACCAACCAGCGTGCATATTTTAGAGCAAAGTTGAACGCTTGGAAAAACGACATCCTGCGCGAGGCGCGTGAGACGCTCGGGCACCTCGCCGAGGAAAGTGCAAACCACCCCGATCTTGCAGACAGGGCATCTTCGGAAACCGACCGGGCGATCGAGCTTCGGGCCCGTGACCGGCAGCGCAAGCTGATTTCCAAGATCGATGCAGCCCTGCAGCGGCTGGATGAGGGAACCTACGGCTACTGTGAGGAGACGGGCGAGCCGATTGGATTGAAGCGTCTCGACGCACGGCCAATCGCCACACTCTCGATCGAAGCACAGGAACGCCACGAGCGACGCGAAAAAGTCTATCGTGACGAATAAGCTTCCGGTCCCAACATTAAAAAAACGGCGCGAACCTCGCGCCGTTTTTTGTTGTCCGGACTGTTGTGGCACGCAACCCGTCAGTTCTTCCGGTTGACGGCAATCTCGTTCAGCATCCGGTTCATCTCGTCTTCCAGCGTCGGTTCCGTCCTCGCGCCCGCAACGCTGCCCAGCCGTGGTTCCTGCCGGATCATGGCGCTCTGCGAAGCCGCGTTCGCGCGCTGGTCCTGATCAACGCGCACGTCGTCGGCCGTCAGCTTGCCAAGGTCACCGGTGATCTGGGCGTCGAGAATACGTTCGAATTCGGCGACGGAGCTGTCTCTCTGGCTCGGCGCGGGCTGGGTGGTTTGCGTGGCGGATGCGACCGGTACCGGGTTTGTCTGCGTCAAGGGACGCTGCCCGGAAGCCGGTGGTGTTGCGGCCAGCACACGTGTGCGCGCTGCATCCAAAATGTCCTCCGGTGACCCGGCCCGCTCGACCGCGACCGTCGGTATGGTATTCGAGGTCACGGGTTGAAGGCGCGGCTGGGCAACCATACGCTCGGGCACTGCCTCGCGAACCTCCGGCTGCGCCCGTAGCTGGGCGCCTCTGGCCGTCGGTGCCGGGACCTGGTCAATGTTTTCGCCATAAAGCACCTGGCCCATCGCAGAGACGGGCGCGGTCCGGGTTTCTGCCGCCGGTGCCGCACGACGTTCCGCGACCGGGCTCGCGGCGATGGCTTCGGGAAGAGACGAGGCGGCGCCGGCCTGCGGGGCTGGCTGGGCACCGATGCGGCTTTCGATGACGATGTCCGTCGGGCCGCCGATCATGATCAGGTGCTCGACATCGTCCCGGCGGACCAGAACCAGACGCCTGCGGGTATCGACGGCTGCGGCATCGAGCACGGCGAGCCGCGGCTGCCGGTTCTTGCCACCGCGGATGAAGGGAGAAGAGGGGCGGTTGCGGATGAACCAGAGCACCGCCACGAGGCAAAAAAGGCCAAGAGCCACAGCGCCCGCGGCAATGATGAAACGGGTACCGTTGTTACCAACGATATCTTCGATCATGTGCGTTCTCCTTCGTGATTATCCTGACCTGCGCCCATTTGACGGCTTTTTTCAGATCGAGACAAGCGATGTTGCTCTTTGTCCAAGTCTGATTGGTTTATCATAGATCTAGTGCCGTTGTGGGCTTTGGCGACATCAGGCTGGACATTCCCTGTGAATTCACGCCAATGGCTTTCATGCAAGTGCTTTCTGCACTTCCCTGCGGCTGTTAAAGATGATTCCTGCTTGGTGTTTCGCTGTCCGCCGGCGCGGATTGCAGATCCGCCCGAGCTGCCGCCAAGCGGAGCAGATGGACCGAACCCGCGCATTCATTCCGGAGGCGCGCGGCACCGGTTGCAAACGAGGGCCCTATGACGAAATTGCAGCAGGCAGGTGACTATCACATGCCGATCGTGGACCGTGGAAGCCGGCCGGGCACGGTACTGCGGATCATTCTGCTCGCCATCGTCCTGACCGGTTCAGCCGTTGCCTTCGTCGTCTTCAAGAACCAGCTCGAGAATGAGATCGTGCTCGGCATTCTCGGCGTGCTGGCGATGGTCGGTATTTTCTTCCTGGTGTCCTCGGTCATCGGCTTCATCGAGGTCATGCCGCAATCCCGCCCGGACGAGCTTGCCCGGGCCTTTCTCGACGGCCACCAGGACGGTACGCTGGTGACCGACCGCAAGGGCCGGATCATCTATGCCAATGCCGCCTATGGCGCGCTCACCGGGGCGACCAAGGCGACGGAAATCCAGTCGCTCGAAACGATCCTGTCGCGCAACAGAGAGGCGACCGAGGCGATATACCGCCTGACCAACGGCCTGCATGAAGGCAAGGCCGGCCACGAGGAATTCCGTCTGCTGAAGCCTTTGAACCCGGGCGGCGGTTCTGCCGGATCGGGCGCCCATTGGTTTAGGCTGAAGGCCCGCGTCTTGCCGCTCGAAGACGGTGGTCGCAACCCTCTCTACATCTGGCAGATTTCCGACATCACCTCCGAGCGTGACGATCAGGAGCGCTTCTTCAAGGAATTGCAGAACGCCATCGATTATCTCGATCACGCGCCGGCCGGGTTCTTCTCCGCCGGCAAGAAGGGCGAGATCTTTTATATCAACGCGACGCTCGCCGATTGGCTCGGCCTCGACCTGACGAAATTCCAGCCCGGATCGATGACCATCGCCGATCTGGTGGCGGGCGAGGGGCTGGCGCTCGTCCAGTCCGTACAGGCCGAACCGGGCCTGAAAAAGACCAAGACACTCGACCTCGATCTCAAGAAGGCCAACGGCCAGAGTTTTGCTGTGCGCATGATCCACCGCGTATCCTCGACCCGGGACGGTGCTCCCGGCGAGAGCCGGACAATCGTGCTTGCCCGCGCCACGGATGACGAAAGCGATCAATCGGCCTCGATAGCCGCCATGCGCTTCACCCGTTTCTTCAACAACACGCCGATGGCAATCGCCTCCGTCGATGGCAACGGACGGATCTTGAGAACCAACGCGCCCTTCCTCAAACTGTTTTCTGGCGTCGTGTCGCAGGACGACATGGAGCATGGGGCATTGCTCGAAGCCGTGGTGCATGAGATGGAGCGGCCGCAACTGCGCGAGGCGCTCGAGGCCGCCAAGGACCGGCAGGGCGATATCGCCCCGATCGATTCGCTGCATCCGACCGATGAGACGCGGCATTTCCGCTTCTATGTGAATGCCGTCATCGACCAGAGCGATCAGGCGCCGGAAGAGGCGGCGATCGTCTATGCGGTGGAGATCACCGAGCAGAAGGCGCTCGAGACCCAGATGGCGCAGACGCAGAAGATGAATGCCGTCGGTACGCTGGCAGGCGGCATCGCCCATGACTTCAACAACGTGCTGACCGCGATCCTGCTTTCTTCGGATCACCTGCTTCTCTCGGCCCGGCCCTCCGACGCGAGCTTTGCCGACCTGATGGAAATCAAGCGCAACGCCAACCGTGCTGCCGTTTTGGTTCGCCAGCTTCTCGCCTTTTCGCGCAAGCAGACCATGCGGCCAACGGTGCTCAACATGACCGACGTCGTCGGCGATCTGCGCATGCTGGTCGACCGCATGACTGGAACCAACGTCAAGCTGGAGGTCGACTACGGCCGCGATCTCTGGCCGGTGCGCACCGATCTCGGCCAGTTCGAGCAGGTCATCCTCAACCTTGCGGTCAATGCCCGCGATGCGATGCCCAATGGCGGCGTCATCACGCTGCGCACGCGCAACCTGCCGGCCGCCGAAGTCGCGGCGCTGAACCGGCGTGAACTGCCGGAGGAGGATTATGTGATGGTTGAGGTGTCCGACCAGGGCACCGGCATTCCACCCGAGATCCTCGACAAGATATTCGAACCCTTCTTCACAACCAAGGAAGTCGGCAAGGGGACCGGCCTTGGGCTGTCGATGGTCTACGGCATCATCAAGCAGTCCGGCGGCTATATCTATCCCGAATCCGAGGTCGGCAAGGGCACGACGTTCCGCATCCTGCTGCCGCGCTATGTCGAGGAAACGCTGCTGCCGGGCGAGGTGGCTGACGTGCCAGCCGCCACCATGCTCGGAACCAAGCCCCCCTCCAAGGCGGAGGAGCCGACCGACCTCACCGGCAACTCGGCAGTCGTGCTCTTGGTGGAAGACGAGGAAGCGGTTCGCCGGGGCGGCAAGCGCATGCTGGAGACCCGCGGCTATACCGTGCACGAGGCAGGCTCTGGCGTCGAGGCGCTCGAGATCATGGAGGAACTGAACGGCGCGGTCGATATCGTCGTCTCCGACGTCGTCATGCCCGAAATGGACGGGCCGACGCTGCTTCGGGAAATCCGCAAGAACTATCCCGACCTTAAATTCATCTTCGTCTCCGGCTATGCCGAAGACGCCTTCGCCAAGAACCTGCCGGCCGACGCCAAGTTCGGCTTCCTGCCGAAGCCGTTTTCGCTGAAGCAGCTTGCGGTTGCCGTGCGAGAAATGCTCGACAGCTGAGGAGAAAACGGCCGGACATCACTCCGGCCCAGACTGCTGATAAAGCCGGTTATCTGCCAATTCCGTCATGCTTGGGCTTGTCCCAGGCATCTAAGCCTGTCAGAATTTAAAAATAAATAATTAAGCTCAATAGCTTAACGGGCGTGAGGCAGATCCTCGGCACAAGGCCGAGGATGACGTCAGGGGGTGTTGTGAGGTTTGTCAGCGATCTGAGGCCGGACATCACTCCGGCCTTTGCTTTCTGCGTACCGGTGAACTATTCCAGCGCAACGGCGATTTCAGCGGCAAGCCGCGCATTGTTTTCGACCAGCGCAATATTGGTTTCGAGGCTTCTGCCATCGGTCAGCCCGAAGATGCTGTCGAGCAGATAGGGCGTGACGGCCTTGCCGGAAATCTCGTCGCGTTCGGCATTGTCGAGCGCGCGGGCGATGTAGATCTCCATTTCGTCGCGCGGGATCTCGCTTTCCTCCGGCACCGGATTGGCGATCAGCATGCCGCCGTCGACGCCGAGCAGGTCGCGCATCCTCTGGAAATTGGCGATTGCCGCCGGGCTATTGAGCATCAGCGGGCTCTTCAGTCCGGAATCGCGCGACCAGAAGGCCGGGAAGATGTCGCTGTCATAGGTGACGACCGGAACGCCTCGCGTTTCCAGCACTTCGAGCGTCTTGGGAATGTCGAGGATCGCCTTGGCGCCGGCTGAGACGACGATCACGCCGGTGCGCGCCAGTTCGTCGAGGTCGGCGGAAATGTCGAATGTCTCCTCGGCCTTGCGATGCACGCCACCGATGCCGCCGGTGGCAAAGACCCGGATGCCGGCGCGCGCCGCGGCAATCATGGTTGCGGCGACAGTCGTTGCGCCCGTGCGGCGTTCGGCAATCGCAAAGGCGAGGTCGGCGCGCGACAGCTTCATCGCGCCTTCGGTCTGGGCGAGCGTTTCGAGCTGCGCGTCTTCCAGGCCGATGTGCAGGATACCGTCGATGACGGCGATCGTCGCCGGTACTGCGCCTTCCTCGCGGATGATTGCCTCGACGCTGCGGGCCATGTCGAGATTGCCGGGGAAGGGCATGCCATGGGTGATGATTGTCGATTCCAGCGCCACCAGCGGCGCGCCGCGTGCCTTGGCGGCCGCGACTTCGTCGGAATATTCCATCGGCAGTAGGGGTGAAAACGGCTTGGTCATCGCATGTCCTTTGTGGCTCTCTCGGGCGCGTTCATGACAGGATTTCGGCTGGCGGCACAAGCCGAATTGCCTCCCCAAGCATCTCGCGCGACATTTTTTCCGATACGGCAAGCGGCGAGCGCACGGTGATGCCGGCGGCAGCGACCCCTGAACGCAGGCACATGTCCAGCGGTTCGCCGCCGAGGTATGCCGCCAGGAAACCGGCGGCCAGCGCGTCTCCGGCGCCGGTTACATCGCCGAGCGCATCGAGGGCAGGCGGGGTGACGGCAACGGCCTGCCCCTGGCGAAAGGCGAGCGCCCGCCTGCCGCCGCGGGTGATGACGCCGCCGGAAAGACCGGCAGCCTGCAGAAGCGCGGGCCATTCTGCCGCTTCCGTGACGTCGCTGCCCGTCAGGGCGCGCGCTTCCGCCTCGTTCATGAACAGGAAGCTGAGGCCGGCGAGACTGTTTGCAAGGCGCACCACCTTGGCCGGAGAAATGGCGATGGCCGCGATCGGCTTTGCTTCCTGCGCGGCCCGTTCGATGAGGCTCGCAAGCGTTTCCTCCGGCAGGTTGGCGTCGGTGACGATCAGATCGCTCGCGGAAACAAGCTCCCGCATGGCGCGCTGCTGCAGCCGCCGTGGGGAGAACAGCCGGTAGAGATCCATGTCGGCAAGCGCGATCACCAGATTGCCGTCGTTTTCGAGAATGGCCGTGTAGCTCGGCGTCTTGCGATCGAGGAAGACGAACGGGTTGTCGATCACGCCCGCTGCAGCGGCGGCTTCTGCGACCGTGTTGCCCGCAGCATCGCCGCCGCGCGGGCTGATCATGCATACCTCAAGCCCGAGCCGCGCCAGATTACGCGCCGCATTGAAGCCGCCGCCGCCAGCCTCCTCGAACCAGCTGCCCGGATTGCTGGCGCCCGGGGCCGTCGCGCCGGAGATGCGCCCGCGCCGGTCAATATGCGCGCCGCCGAAGATGGAAACTTTGCTGCCTGTCATGCGTTTTCCCGTGTGCCCCTGAGATCCGATTCGTTGTGTCCGTTATTCGAGGGTGTCCGCTATCCCGCTTTTTTATGGGCTTCTGAAAGAACGGGAACAAGAAACGAACACGCCGTCATTTTTTCCATGGAATCAGCTGTATAGGCGCCGCTTGCCAAATGAGAACAAAAAGTGTACATAGCTTTCATCGGCAGCTTCATTGCCTCGGCAGCTTCCATAACCTAAAGGTGGATCAAATGGCACAAAACTCTTTGCGGCTCGTAGAGGACAAATCGGTGGATAAAAGCAAGGCACTTGAAGCGGCACTTTCCCAGATCGAACGGTCGTTCGGCAAGGGATCGATCATGAAGCTCGGTGGAAAGGACAGCATCGTCGAGATTGAAACCGTTTCGACGGGCTCCTTGAGTCTCGACATCGCACTCGGCATCGGCGGACTGCCCAAGGGGCGTATCGTCGAAATCTACGGACCGGAAAGCTCGGGCAAGACCACCCTTGCGCTGCAAACGATCGCCGAGGCCCAGAAGAAGGGCGGCATCTGCGCCTTCGTCGATGCGGAACACGCGCTGGATCCGGTCTATGCCCGCAAGCTCGGCGTCGATCTGGAAAACCTTTTGATCTCCCAGCCTGATACCGGCGAACAGGCGCTTGAAATCACCGATACGCTGGTGCGCTCGGGTGCGATCGATGTTCTCGTCGTCGACTCCGTGGCGGCGCTGACGCCGCGAGCTGAAATCGAAGGCGAAATGGGTGACAGTCTGCCGGGTCTGCAGGCGCGCCTGATGAGCCAGGCGCTGCGCAAGCTGACCGCATCGATCTCCAAGTCGAACTGCATGGTGATCTTCATCAACCAGATCCGCATGAAGATCGGCGTCATGTTCGGTTCGCCGGAAACGACAACGGGCGGCAACGCGCTGAAGTTTTACGCCTCGGTGCGCCTCGACATTCGCCGCATCGGCTCGGTCAAGGAGCGCGAAGAGGTCGTCGGCAACCAGACCCGCGTCAAGGTCGTCAAGAACAAGATGGCGCCTCCCTTCAAGCAGGTCGAATTTGACATCATGTATGGCGAGGGCGTTTCCAAGACCGGCGAGCTTGTCGATCTCGGCGTCAAGGCCGGCATCGTCGAAAAGTCTGGCGCCTGGTTCTCCTATAACAGCCAGCGTCTCGGCCAGGGCCGCGAGAACGCCAAGTCCTTCCTGCGCGACAATCCGGATACGGCGCGCGAGATCGAACTCGCCCTGCGCCAGAATGCCGGTTTGATCGCTGAAAAATTCCTTGAAAACGGTGGACCGGAAGCCGGAGACGACGATGACGATGCGGCTTTGGCATAAGTTCGCGTGATTTTACTGAATGTCTTTGCCGGCCGCTCCTTGACAGGGCGGCCGGTTTGCTTTTGCCGTCTGGACAGGGGTTGGCGCGGACGATAAAAGCCTGTGTTCCAAACGGGCGGGAGCAGGATCGGCGAATATCGGCGATCGGCGATTTTCAAGAGTTTTCCGGTTCGCGGCTCGGCCAGGGCTGCGGACATCTGATGCAGAGGTAAGGGCGCACTATGAACGGCGTGAATGAAATCCGGTCGACGTTCCTCGACTACTTCAAGAAGAACGGCCATGAGGTCGTGCCGTCGAGCCCGCTGGTGCCGCGCAACGACCCGACCCTGATGTTCACCAATGCCGGCATGGTGCAGTTCAAGAACGTCTTCACCGGCCTCGAGCAACGGCCCTATTCCACGGCCGCCACCGCGCAGAAATGCGTGCGTGCCGGCGGCAAGCATAACGACCTCGACAATGTCGGCTATACTGCGCGCCATCACACCTTCTTTGAAATGCTCGGCAATTTCTCGTTCGGCGACTATTTCAAGGAGCGGGCGATCGAGCTTGCCTGGAACCTGATCACCAGGGATTTCGGCATTGACGCCAAGCGTCTGCTGGTCACCGTCTATCACACCGACGACGAGGCGTTCGGCCTGTGGAAGAAGATCGCCGGCTTCAGCGACGACCGGATCATCCGTATCCCGACCAGCGACAATTTCTGGGCCATGGGCGATACCGGTCCCTGCGGGCCCTGTTCTGAAATCTTCTACGACCACGGCGACCATATCTGGGGCGGCCCCCCGGGTTCGAAGGATGAAGATGGCGACCGCTTCATCGAAATCTGGAACCTCGTTTTCATGCAGTACGAGCAGGTGACGAAGGAACAGCGCGTCGATCTTCCGCGTCCGTCGATCGACACCGGCATGGGCCTCGAGCGGGTCGCGGCCCTCATGCAGGGCAAGCACGACAACTACGACATCGACCTGTTCCGCGCGCTGATCGAGGCGTCGGAAGAGGCGACCGGCGTCAAGGCCGAGGGCGACCGTCGCGCCAGCCACCGCGTCATCGCCGACCATCTGCGGTCCTCCGCCTTCCTGATTGCCGATGGCGTCCTGCCGTCGAACGAAGGGCGCGGCTACGTGCTTCGTCGCATTATGCGCCGTGCCATGCGCCATGCGCAGCTGCTCGGCGCCAAGGAGCCGTTGATGTGGAAGCTCCTGCCGGCCCTGGTCGGCCAGATGGGCCGCGCCTATCCCGAGCTGATGCGCGCCGAAGCGCTGATTTCCGAAACCCTGAAACTCGAGGAAACCCGCTTCCGCAAGACGCTGGAGCGGGGCCTCGGCCTTCTCGCGGATGCGACGGCGGATCTCTCGGAAGGCGACCGGCTGAACGGCGAAACCGCCTTCAAGCTCTACGATACCTACGGCTTCCCGCTTGACCTGACGCAGGACGCGTTGCGCGCCCGCGGCATCGGCGTCGATACGGACGCATTCTCCGCGGCCATGGAGCGGCAGAAGGCGGAGGCTCGCGCCTCCTGGTCCGGCTCCGGTGACAAGGCCACGGAAACCATCTGGTACGAACTCAAGGAAAAGCTCGGGGCAACCGACTTCCTCGGCTACGACACCGAGACCGCTGAAGGCGTCGTTCAGGCGATCGTGCGCGACGGCAAGGCGATCGAGACCGCTGCGAAGGGCGAGACGGTCCAGCTGGTGCTCAACCAGACGCCGTTCTACGGCGAGTCCGGCGGCCAGGTTGGGGATACCGGCGTGATCTCGACCGACGGCGCCAGGCTGACGGTGACCGACACGCAGAAGCGTGGCGAAGGCCTGTTCGTCCATGCCTGCGTCGTGGATGAAGGCATGGTGAAGGTCGGCGATGCCGCTGCGCTCACCGTCGATCATGCCCGCCGCTCGCGGTTGCGTGCCAATCATTCGGCGACCCATCTTCTCCACGAGGCGCTGCGCGAGGTGCTCGGCACCCATGTGGCGCAGAAGGGTTCGCTGGTCGCGCCCGAGCGCCTGCGCTTCGACGTTTCGCATCCGAAGCCGATGACGGCCGACGAACTGAAGCTGGTCGAAGACATGGCGAACGAGATCATCGTGCAGAACTCGCCCGTCACCACCCGCCTGATGAGCGTCGACGATGCGATCGCCGAGGGCGCGATGGCGCTGTTCGGGGAGAAATACGGCGATGAGGTCCGCGTCGTGTCGATGGGGCAGGGCATTCATGGCTCCAAGGCCAACCGGCCCTATTCGGTCGAACTCTGCGGCGGCACCCATGTCGGCGCCACGGGCGAAATCGGCCTGGTGCGGATCGTCGGCGAAAGTGCCGTCGGTGCCGGCGTTCGCCGCCTCGAGGCGTTGACCGGTGCGTCGGCGCTTGCCTACCTCAACGAGCAGGACGAGCGGGTCAAGTCGCTTGCCGCGACGCTGAAGGTGCAGCCGGCAGAGGTGTTGAGCCGCGTCGAAACACTGATGGACGAGCGCCGCAAGCTGGAGCGCGAGCTGAACGAGGCAAAGAAGAAGCTGGCGCTCGGCGGCGGCGACGCCAATGGTTCTGCCGATCAGGTGCAGCAGATTGGCGGCGTCAAGTTCCTCGGCAAGGTCGTGACCGGCGTCGAGCCGAAGGATTTGAAGAGCCTCGCCGATGATGGCAAGAAGAGCCTCGGCTCCGGCATCGTCACCTTTGTCGGCGTTTCCGCCGATGGCAAGGCGAGCGCCGTCGTTGCCGTCACCGACGACCTGACCGGTCGCTTCAGCGCCGTAGACCTGGTCCGCGTCGCCTCCGCAGCACTCGGCGGCAAGGGCGGCGGCGGTCGCGCCGACATGGCGCAGGCCGGCGGCCCGGACGGTGCCAAGGCCAAGGATGCCATCGATGCGGTCGGCGCGGCGCTGGCGGCGTAATAGCAACCTGCGCTGATATTGACCGATTTCGTGGGCCTGATGCGGTCGTCCGGCTAGGAGCAGAGCGACGTTTCAGGCATCGGTCGAGGATTGCGACGACGCCGGTGGCCGACATCCGGCCCACCCGAAGTGCCGGGCGCTTTTGGCCTCCGGGCAGCGTCGAAAATCCTCGCCGGACGGCTTCCTCCTTACCTGAAACCAGAATCGCTCCGGCGAAATCGGTCAATATCAGCGCAGGTTGGTATAAGCCGGCTTCAACGGAATTGTTTGAGAGACGAGAACCGGGCTGAGAGGTCCGGTTTTTTCTTTGGCCGATGCTCGCGCATGTTCAAATCTGCCGCTGCAACTTCGCAGGATTTGTCAAATCCCGATATGGTTCTGTCTCCCTGTTCGGCTTGCATGAGGATCGACATGAGGGAAGAGGGCATCTGGGCGGTTTACGAGCAGCGCTTGCGGCGCGTATCGGCCTATATCCACGACCATCTGGATGAGGAGCTCGATCTCGATCGGCTTTCGCAGATTGCTTGTCTTTCGCCGCATCACTGGCACCGGATCTACCGGGCCGTGCACGGCGAAACACTAGCCGCGACCGTCAAGCGGCTCAGGCTGCACAGGGCCGCCGGCGATCTCGTGCGCACCAACCTCTCCGTCGAAGAGATTGCAAGACGAACCGGCTATCCCAATCTCCAGTCCTTCAACCGGATTTTCAAATCTGTGTTCGGCATGCCGCCGGCCCGGTATCGCAGGGAGGGGAGCCACACGATCTTTGAATCTGTGTCGAAAAAAGGAATTGGCGACATGTATGACGTAACGACGAAAACCCTGCCGGCCCGCAAACTGGTCGGCGTCAGCCACACAGGCTCCTATATGGCAATCGGCCGTGCCTTCGAAACGCTTGGGGGCACGCTGCAGGCACGACACCTCTTCTCACCGGAGATGAAGATGATTGGCGTCTATCTCGATGATCCGGAACTGGTGCCGGAAGACAAGCTGCGGTCGTTTGCCTGTGTGACCGAAGGTGAGCATGTCCCGGCGGAAGCACCGTTGGTCCACCTGCATCTCGATGGCGGCGAATATGCCGTGCTGCGGCACAAAGGCCCCTACGCTGAACTGCACAGGGCCTATCGCTGGCTTTATGGCGAATGGCTGCCGCAGTCCGGCCGCGAAGTCCGTGACACTGTGATGTTCGAGGAATACATCAACAATCCGCGTGACGCCGCGCCGACGGAGCTGCTGACTGATATCCATCTGCCGCTGAAATGAGCGGATCGCAGCGCCCGGAGCGTGAGGCGGGTGCTGCGTATTTTATCCCGTCAGAGGCGCTCATGGATTTTTCGCGCCGAAGACACCCCAGTGCATCAGTCCTTCCAAGACGCCATCCGCCATCAACCCTTTGGCGCGATAGACATCCGGCCGTTCCGCGGCAATTTCCTGCAACTCCGGAAGGGCATTGCCGACGACGATACCGCGCACGCCCGGCAGGTCAAACATGGCGCGATCATTGTTGGTGTCGCCGGCAACGACGACATCGTCGTGCGAAAGTCCAAGCTGGCGGCAGAGCCAGGTGAGTGCCGCCCCCTTGTCGACGCCCGCCGGCAGAATGTCGAGATCGCGGTTGCTGGAATAGACCAGGCGGGCCGGTATCCCCGCAGCTGCCAACCGTTCCTCGATGCTCGCCAGCATCGCCGTGTCCGCGTCGGGCAGGTACCAGCTTGACTTGTGGGCGTGCTGATACGGGTCGGGCTGGACGACGACATCGGCGAGGTCGGCGAGTGCTGCGGCAATCAGCGTCCGGTCGAAACCGGCACCGATGGAGCGGGTATAGAGCATCGCGTGGGATGGATCCCTCTCATTGTGCAGCATGGTCCCGACGCCGCCGATATAGACATCCGGTGGGGGCAGGGCCCTGGTGGCGAAAAAGGCCCTTTGGTCCTCGATCAGCCGGCCGCTGTTGACGACGAGCAGTGGCCGATCTTCCTGCGGAAGGCTTTGCCAGGCCTCACAAAATCGCACCTCCGCGGCCTGGTCGCCTGCCAGCGTGCCGTCGATATCGCTGCAGAGCAGCCGCACGCGTCTCAATCTCCGTCCGTCCATGGCTCGGCCCATTCGTTGTCGTCGACAGCCTGCGGCATCGGGCGTCCCTCCACGACGCCGATGAGTTGCTGAGCAATTCCGGTCCAGGTGAAGAGGCTGCGTGCCTTGTGGGCGCCCATGCGCGACAGGCGGCCATAGAGCCGCTCGTGTTTCAACGGCTTCATCATGGTAATGCCGAGATCGTATTTATCGAAGGGATCAGCAAACAGCGCATGGCGCCCGTAGGTGACCGCTCGAAACAGCCCGCCATGAATGGTGATGATTGTCGGCGTGCCGCTGGCCATGGCTTCGATCGCCGTCATGCCGAAGGGCTCGTAGCGGCTGGAGAGAACGAAGATATCCGCGGCGCGGTAGAAGTCCGGCAAATCCTCGTCCGTCACGAAGCCTGAGAAGACGACCTTCTCCTGCAATCCGAGGGCGGCGACGCGATCTTTCAATTCCTGAAGCAGCCCCGCCTCGTGCTCGTCCATGTTCTCGCCGCCGACGGCGAGATGAAGCCGCGCCTCCGGTTCGCGCTCCGCGAGCACGGAAAATCCGTCGATCAAGAGATCGTAGCCCTTGTTGGTCGCAAGCCGCCCGAGCGCCATCACCACCTTGCCTTCGAAACCGAAGCGCTGGCGCGCCATGTCGCGGGTCGCCTTGGAGACGGGGTAGAAGCGGTTGTCGTCATAGCCGGGCGGGATCATGTGCACCCGGTCGCGCGGCAGGTTGTAGTCGTTGACGAGCACTTCCACCTGGATCGGTGTCGTGGCGATCACCATGCTGCACGAACGATAGATGATCAATTCGTGCTTGATGCGTTCGGAGAAGTTGAATTCCCTTTCGAAAGTATCCGCCTTGTCCGGGTAATCCGTCTCCATCTGCCGCTTCTTCCAGAGGCCGAGCGAATGCGGCGTATGGATGTGGGTGACGCCTAGCGCTTCCGACAAGCGCTGGCCGGCAATCCCGGCGTCCCAATAATGGCTGTTGATCAGCGTGTAGGTGAAATTATTCCGGCGGATGAAGCGCGCGGCATTCTCGCACCACTCCATCAGGTGCCGGTAGAGATATTCTTTCGCAATGAACTCTCTGCCGCCGCAGGGTATGCGGATGACGCGCACGCGTTCGTCGACTTGGTCGAATTCCGGCTGGTCCTCGAAGCGGCGCGTGTAGATATCGACCTCATGACCGAGGAGCGCCAGTTTGCGGGCGAGTTCGATGACGTAGACCACCTGGCCACCGGTATCGGCAGCGCCAAGCGGCGGTTCGGCGGCGACGTATCCGTGGGTTGATACAAGCGCGATGCGCGGAAGGTGCGAATGGGATCTGTCAAGAGCAACGGTCATTTATCAGCTGTCACGATCTTTTCTGGGAGGTGAAGCGTGCCCGGCACGCAGAAAGGTTCAGGTCGCGAACGATCGGGAGCGGAAAAGGTTCCAAATAAAAATGATGCGTGTGCTGGGGGATGTTGCGCAGCCTCTGGTTTAGAGTTTACTGTGTGCCGCGCGTTTATGGCAACGGCGGTTTGGAGAGCCGCTTGCAGTTGGGGAAAGATTCAATGACCGAGAACGCTCTGGCAATCCATCGATCGAAGACGAAGACGTTGCTGCTTTTTGGCGGTGCAGTGGCCTTCGTTGCGCTTGGCGCGTTCATTGCGAAGACAACCTATGCCGAACAGGGGGCCGGTGCCTTTGGGGTCTTCATCGGCCTTGTCTCCATCGTCTTTTTCGGTTTTTGCGGCATCCTCATCCTCGTGAAGGTCTTCGACGGGCGTCCGGCGGTCGAATTCCTGAAGGAAGGTCTGCTGGTGCCGGATATTTCGCCCAAGCCGATCAACTGGCCGGACATTATCGCCGCACGGCTGATCTCCTATCGCAACCAGCCCATCGTCGAACTGATCCTGTCTCCGCAGGCCGAGCAGTCTTTGCCCTTTACGCGCGTTGTGCGCTACACCCGGGCGGCAAACCGGGGACTGGGCATCAACGGCGTCTGCCTGAGCGCGGCGGGGCTTCAGATGCCGGCGCCGGATATCGTCGATCTGATCGGCGAGTGGGCGCAAAAGGCTCAGTCTGCCGAAACCTGACGTCCGAAATGAAGAACCCGGCACGGAGCCGGGTTTCTCAAGTCGCTGTTGTTGACCGCGATCAGGCGGCCATTGCCTTGCGCAGGTTCTCGTCGATCTTGTCGAGGAAGCCGGTGGTCGAGAGCCAGGGCTGGTCGGGTCCGATGAGAAGTGCCAGGTCCTTCGTCATGAAGCCTGCTTCCACGGTATCGACGCAGACCTTTTCAAGCGTATCGGCGAACCTTGCGAGCTCAGCGTTGTCGTCGAGCTTGGCGCGGTGGGCGAGACCACGGGTCCAGGCGAAGATCGAGGCGATCGAATTGGTCGAGGTTTCCTCGCCCTTCTGGTGCTGGCGGTAGTGGCGGGTGACGGTGCCGTGGGCCGCTTCGGCTTCCACCGTCTTGCCGTCCGGCGTCATCAGTACCGAGGTCATCAGGCCGAGCGAGCCGAAGCCCTGCGCGACGATGTCGGACTGGACGTCGCCGTCATAGTTCTTGCAGGCCCAGACATAGCCGCCGGACCACTTCAGCGCCGAAGCGACCATGTCGTCGATCAGGCGGTGCTCGTACCAGATCTTCAGTTCCTTGAACTTGTCGGCAAATTCCTCGTCGAAAACTTTCTGGAAGATGTCCTTGAAGCGGCCGTCATAGACCTTGAGGATGGTGTTCTTGGTCGACAGGTAGACCGGAACCTTGCGCTGCAGGCCGTAATTCAGCGAGGCGCGGGCGAATTCGGTGATCGATTCGTCGAGGTTGTACATGCCCATGGCAACGCCAGCCGCCGGCGCGTCATAAACTTCGTGCTCGATTTCCTTACCGTCGTCGCCGACGAACTTCATGTAGAGCTTGCCCTTGCCGGGGAACTTGAAGTCGGTGGCGCGATACTGGTCGCCGAAGGCGTGGCGGCCGACGATGATCGGCTTGGTCCAGCCGGGGACGAGGCGCGGCACGTTCTTGCAGATGATCGGTTCGCGGAAGATCACGCCGCCGAGGATGTTGCGGATCGTGCCGTTCGGCGACTTCCACATCTTCTTCAGCTTGAATTCCTCGACGCGGGCCTCGTCGGGGGTGATGGTCGCGCACTTGACGCCGACGCCGTGCTTCTTGATGGCGTTGGCCGCATCGATCGTCACCTGATCGTCGGTAGCGTCGCGGTTTTCCATGCCGAGGTCGTAATATTCCAGATCGATATCCAGATATGGATGGATCAGCTTATCCTTGATGAACTGCCAGATGATGCGGGTCATCTCATCGCCGTCGAGCTCGACGACCGGATTGGCGACCTTGATCTTTGTCATGATGCAAACCTCTGCATGGGGTTGGGATGGAAACGGGATTGCGCCCCTATAGCATCCAGTTCACGACAGGCAAAGGCATGGCGGCGTGATTTCGTCAGCGCTTCGTGCGGGGTGGGAGAGCCGCCTAATGACCGCGTGCAGCCCTTGGGAAATAGCCCGCGGGAGACTTTGGATAGCCGCGTTTCTCCTGCGCCAGGACGGCCGGCGCATCGAGGGAGGCGATCGGCGCGTCGCGGCCCGTCGGCACAAGTCCGTCCAGTTGCAGTGCAAGGTAACGCCCGCAGCAGACCCGCAGGAACGAGGTGAAGTTTTCAGGCGGATGTCCTTCCTCGAGCGATTCCGTGTAGAGCCGTCCGATCAGGCGGCCGACCGACATGCCATCGCGTTCGCCAATGTCTTCGAGGATCGACCAGAAGAAACTTTCAAGCCGGATGCTGGTCGCCACGCCGTCGATCCGCACCGAACGCGTCACACTCTGCCACAGCGCCGGATCGGCGCCGATGAATAGTCTGCACATCTATTCCTCCCAGGGCTCAGCCATGATGCCGCGCAAAAATGCTTTCGCGCGTTTCGAGCGGCATCAAGGCCCGGAGTGTCCGCCCTTTGCTGCGATCTGACAAGGCTTGTCAGGCCGCCGAGCGCGTCAGGGAGGGGCTATGGCTTATCTCGGTGCCTAGAACCTTGAGGAACTGGCCGATCCAGGCGGGATGGGCAGGCCAGGCGGGGGCCGTCACCAGATTGCCGTCGGTGACGGCCTGGTCGACCGGGATATCGGCGTAGCGACCGCCAGCGAGTTCGACATCGAAACGGCATGCCGGATAGGCCGAGCAGGTTCGCCCCTTCAGCACGTCGGCTGCAGAAAGAAGCTGTGCGCCATGGCAGATGGCTGCGACCGGTTTTCCGGCATCGAAGAAATGCCGAACCATGGCGATCACGGCCGCGTCGAGCCGCAGATATTCCGGGGCCCTTCCACCGGGGATCACCAGCGCATCGTAGCTATCGGCCCTGGCGTCGGCGAAGGTGGCGTTCAGCGTAAAATTATGGCCGCGCTTTTCCGAATAGGTCTGGTTTCCCTCGAAATCGTGGATCGCCGTGGCGATCTGCTCGCCGGCCGTCTTGCCGGGGCAAACGGCGTCGACGGTATGGCCGACGGCGAGAAGCGCCTGGAACGGCACCATGGTCTCGTAGTCTTCGGCAAAGTCGCCGCAGATCATCAGAATTTTCTTGCCGCTCATCTCATCCTCCATCGTGTTGCGTGCGAAAAAACAATGCCATGTGCGCCTTGCGGCCGGGTATTAGCCGGTTACTACATCGACAGGCGGCGTGCCGCCGTGGTGCGCAAGACTGGCCTCGCATGAGGCCAGGAAAATGGCTATGACCGTGACAGGACGGTGCTGGCCGCCGGTCAGCGACGGGAATCGGGAGAAAGTTATGAAACGCTTGGTACTGGTGCTTCTTGCCTCATGCGCGGTCTCGATGGCCGAGGCTGCCGATCCGGCAGCGCCCGTCAACGAGATCATGCAGGAAGCGGTCAGGGGCTGGGCGGAAGATGCGCAGACGGGCGAGGACTATTTTTCCGAGGCGCGCCTTCAACGCATCTACAGCCAGGATTTTGCCAAGGCCTACCGCGAAGCGGCGAAGTTTCCGGCCTATGACGAGGGCGATTCCCCCTTCGACTACGATGTTATCGTCAGCGGCCAGGACAGTTGCTCGATCAAGGACCTGAACGTTTCGGCCGGTCCCGCCGTGGAGGGCAAAAGCGATGTCGCCGTGACCTTCGACAACACCCATTGCCTGGGCGAGCGCGCGGCCGACTGGAAGCCGAGCGAATTGCATTTCCTCGTGATCGAAGAAGCCGGCCATCCGGTTATCGACGATATTGTCAGGCCGAACGGCGTGGGCTCGCTGAAGGTGGAACTAGAGGGCATTGCAAGCCAGGGGGCAGGCGAGCAGTAGCGGGCTCGATGGTGCGGCCTTCAAAATCGGCGTGTGGCCGGTTGTCGCCGATCGCCGATTCGCGCTAAACGCCTCTGGGTGCGGTGAGGCGAAAGCAGGAGCGCTGGATGAAGATGAAGGCGGCATGCATGGCGGCGTCGATCGTGCTGGCTGGACCGGCTCTCGCAGATGGGCGCGAGGACTTGGTCCGCAGCTATGTCGACCGGATCGTCGTCAATTCGCTGGACGAGCCGGATCGTTATGATCCCTATTTCACCGAGATCCAATTGCTGAACGACTTCAGCGGTAATTTCGTCAATGCTTACACCGAGGCGCTGAAGGAATCCCGCAAGCGGGGCGATGCGACGTTGTTCGAGACCGATCCGATGACGGGGGATGCCAACAGATGTCCCATCGGCAAAACCGGCATCGTGGACCGTACGCGCAGCGACACGCGCAACATGCTCGAGGCGACAATGGATCTGCCGGCTTGCGATGGAGCCCCCGCGCGTTCGATCCGCCTGATGTTCTTCCTTGAAAAGGACGGTTCGTCCTCAGGGACGTACCGGATCGACGACGTGCTGCGCTTCGTCGCGGAGGGAAAGTGGTTTTCGCTGCAGGCATGGCTGGAGCGGCGGGCGCGGCCCTGATGCAGCCTTTCATCATCCGTTTTGATTTTCTCGCTGCTTTGTGCCAGTGAAGCGCCCTGATCTGCGGGAAGGCGAAGGCATGGCAGGAACCAACAGCGAGCGCGAACTATTGACGGAGGGCCCGGCGATCATTCTGGTGCACCCGCAGCTTGGCGAGAACATCGGCATGGTGGCACGCGCCATGGCCAATTTCGGCCTTGCCGAGCTGCGCCTCGTCAATCCGCGTGACGGATGGCCGAGCGAAAAGGCGAAATCGGCCGCCAGCCGCGCGGATCACGTCATCGAAAACGCCAAGCTCTATGCTTCGACGGAGGAGGCCATCGCCGATCTGAATTTCGTCTATGCAACAACTGCGCGTGATCGCTATGGCTATAAGCCGGTCCGGTCTCCGGTTGTCGCGGCCGAAACGCTCCGCCAAAAATTCTCTGCCGGGCAGGCGACAGGCATTCTTTTCGGTCGCGAACGCACGGGTCTCACCAACGAGGAAATCGCGCTCGCCGACGAGATCGTCACCTTTCCCGTCAATCCGGCCTTCGCTTCGCTCAACCTGGCGCAAGCGGTCCTCCTGATGTCGTACGAGTGGCTGAAGACGAGCATGGCCTCGCCTGAGGAAACGTCGTTTCAGGCGCTCTCGCAGAAGCCGGCGACGAAGCAACATCTGCAAGGCCTGTTCGATCACGTCGAGGAAGCACTCGATGCCCGCGGATATTTCCGTCCCGTCGCCAAAAAGCCGAAATTGGTGGAAAATCTGCGCGCTGTCCTGACCCGCCCTGCCTTTACCGAATCTGAAATCCGTCTTGTGCGAGGCGTCATCTCATCGCTTGACCGCTTCACCCGCGAGGCACCTCGCGGTGCCGGAGCACCGGAAAACTCGCGCGCGAAAAAGGTAGACAATGCCGGTGACGACCTCTGAGCTGAAGCCCATCCTCGTCTTCGATAGCGGAATCGGCGGGCTCACCGTGCTGCGCGAGGCGCGCGTGCTGATGCCCGAGCGGCATTTCATCTATGTCGCCGACGACGCGGCTTTTCCTTACGGTGGCTGGGAAGAGCCGGCCCTGAAGGAGCATATCATCAAACTCTTCGCGCAGTTGCTTGCCGCGCACGATCCGGAAATCTGCATCATCGCCTGCAATACAGCATTCACCCTCGTCGGGGCGGATCTGCGCGCCGCCTTTCCGGACATGCGTTTCGTCGGCACCGTCCCGGCAATCAAGCCGGCAGCGGAGCGCACTCGCACAGGACTGGTTTCCGTGCTGGCAACGCCCGGGACGGTCAAGCGCGCCTATACGCGCGATCTCATCCAGTCGTTTGCCTCGCAGTGCAATGTTCGGCTCGTTGGCTCGGAAAATCTGGCGCGGATGGCGGAAGCCTATATTCGCGGCGAGGTGATCAGTGATGCGGCGGTACTCGCCGAGATCGAACAGTGTTTCGTCGAAGAGGACGGCCGCAAGACCGACATCGTCGTGCTGGCCTGCACCCACTATCCCTTCATGGCCAATGTCTTTCGCCGCCTCGCGCCCTGGCCGGTGGACTGGCTCGATCCGGCAGAGGCGATCGCGCGCCAGGCGCGCCGGCTGGTGCCGCTGCCGGACGGTTTTGAACCGCTGAACGGGATCGATCCGGCTCTATTTACGTCGGGCAATCCGGATTTCTCGACGCGTCGGCTGATGCAGGGCTTCGGACTTACCGTACGGTAAACGAAATCTTTCTTAGCTGTGGGTTTTGGTTGCATCGGGGCGAAAACCTGCCGAAACGGTGCTAAGGCTTCCTGCTTGCGGGTTCGTGGCGGCGCATTCGGCATGGCATTTGAAACGAGGTGGATATGAAAGTCGGCATCGATATGGGGACGGCGTCCGATGGCGCATCCGTTCCGCTCGATATCGAGGAGCTTCTGGCGACGCGCCTTCTGGTGCAGGGCAATTCAGGCTCAGGCAAATCGCATCTCCTGCGCCGCCTTCTCGAACAGTCGGCCCCCTGGGTGCAGCAGTGCATCATCGATCCCGAAGGCGATTTCGTCACGCTCGCCGACAAGTTCGGCCATGTCGTGATCGAGGGCGAGCGGACGGAAGCCGAACTGATCGGTATCGCCACCCGCATTCGCCAGCACCGCGTTTCCTGTGTCCTCTCGCTCGAAGGTCTCGATATCGAGCAGCAGATGCGCAATGCCGGTATCTTCCTCAATGCGATGTTCGATGCCGACCGCGACTATTGGTATCCGGTTCTGGTCGTCGTCGACGAGGCGCAGATGTTTGCGCCTTCCGTTGCAGGGGACGTCTCGGAGGAAGCGCGCAAGATCTCGCTCGGTGCCATGACCAATCTGATGTGCCGCGGCCGCAAGCGGGGGCTGGCCGGCGTTATCGCGACCCAGCGACTGGCAAAGCTTGCCAAGAACGTTGCGGCTGAAGCCTCGAACTTCCTGATGGGCCGCACCTTTCTCGACATCGACATGGCGCGCGCCGCCGACCTGCTCGGCATGGACCGGCGCACCGCCGAAATGTTCCGCGATCTGAAGCGCGGTTCCTTCGTGGCGCTCGGGCCGGCCCTTTCGCGCCGTCCGCTGCCGGTGACGATCGGCAATGTGGAGACCTCGGCCCGCTCCACCAGCCCGAAGCTGACGCCGTTGCCCGAGGCGGTCGCGGATGTGGAAGATCTGATCTTCACGCCGGACCCGGAAGAACTGATCCGCCCGATCGTCCGCCGTCCGAGCGCCCAGCCGCGGCCAGCCACAGATATTCTGGCGGAGTTGTCGCGACCGCGTCCGGAGCCAACGGCTTTGATCGAACCGAGGGCGCCGGTGCCGGAAATGCCCGCAGGAGAGCGTGAGGCCCTGCTTGACGGCCTGCTCGCAGAAATCCTCGAAAACCCGGAAGCCGCCTTTCGTGCCGATGCCGAACTGTTCCAGGATTTCCTGGTGCGCTGCCGCATCCGCCGTGTCCCCGGTGCGCCGCTGTCGCTTGCCGCTTTCCGTCGCAAGATGGCGGTTGCGCGTTCGGGCGTCGATGCGGAAACGGCCGAGAGCGAGATCTGGACGTCCGCGCTGGAACTGTCGCGGCAAGTGACCGAAGACCTGCAGGGCGTCTTCCTGCTCGTTGCGCAATCGGCCGTGCGTGGCCTGCCGTGTCCCTCGGACGCGATGATCGCCCGAGCCTACGGCACGCACTCCACGCGACGAGCCCGCCGCCTGCTCGGTTATTTCGAAGAGCAGGGGTTGATCGTCGTTCACAGCGACCTCTCCGGCAAGCGGATCGTGGCTTTTCCCGACCTGCAGGCGGAAACGGCCCCCGGCGCTGCCGACGCAGCCCATGATGACGCGAGAAGCCGCAGCGCTGCGGAATAGGGCGGATTTACGGGATTATTTCTGCCGGTCGTTGACAAATTTGTGAAACTTACCTAAAGACCCGCTCAACGCCGGGCCGAAATGCCCGGTGTTACTTTTTAATGGCGCATATGCCTTATCTTTCCGGCCGAGCCGGAAAGGGAAATGCGCGAACCGACATGTCCCGTGGCTTCTCCATTAGCGTAATGTGAGAAACCTGTCAGAGCTTCTAAAACGAGGTTCAGAGGAGGGCGTGTTTCCTTGATCCGGTTTGGCAACAGACCGGTGTAACCGTTTGAAAGGAAATGCGATGAGCAAGCGCGAATCGTCCAAGTACAAAATTGACCGCCGTATGGGCGAAAACATCTGGGGTCGCCCGAAGTCCCCGGTCAACCGTCGCGAATACGGCCCGGGCCAGCACGGCCAGCGCCGCAAGTCCAAGCTCTCCGACTTCGGCGTTCAGCTGCGCGCCAAGCAGAAGCTCAAGGGCTACTACGGCGACATCCGCGAGAAGCAGTTCCGCGCGATCTACGACGAAGCCAACCGCCGCAAGGGCGACACCTCGGAGAACCTGATCGGCCTGCTCGAATCGCGTCTCGACGCGATCGTCTACCGCGCCAAGTTCGTTCCGACGGTCTTTGCTGCCCGCCAGTTCGTCAACCACGGCCACGTCAAGGTCAACGGCGTTCGCGTCAACATCGGTTCCTACCGCTGCAAGGCCGGCGACGTCATCGAAGTCCGCGAGAAGTCCAAGCAGCTCGTTTCGGTTCTCGAAGCCGTCCAGCTCGCCGAGCGTGACGTTCCGGACTATATCGAAGTCGATCACAACAAGATGGTTGCGACCTACACTCGCGTTCCGGGCCTGACCGACGTTCCGTACCCGGTCGTCATGGAACCGAACCTCGTCGTCGAATTCTATTCGCGATAATTTCTTCTGGCCCCGGCCTTGTGAAATTCGGAAAAGCCACTCAGAGATGGGTGGCTTTTTTGTTGCGTTGCACTGATGCGGAGAATGACTGATGCCCGGCACCGAACCGTTGGACCTGCAGTCGATTGTCGATGATATCTACCGCGAGCTGACACCGCGGCTGGGCGAAGGCAAGGTTGCCGACTACATCCCGCAGCTCGCTCGCGTCGACCCGACACGTTTCGGCATGGCGGTCGTTACCGTGGATGGGAGCGTTTACCGCGCCGGTGACGCCGAGATGCCCTTCTCGATCCAGAGTATCTCCAAGGTCTTCACCTTGACGCTGGCGCTCGGCAAGCACGGCGAAAACATCTGGACGAGGGTCGGGCGCGAGCCCTCCGGTTCCGCCTTCAATTCGATCGTACAGCTTGAGCACGAGCATGGAATTCCGCGCAATCCCTTTATAAACGCGGGTGCGATCGCCATTACGGACCTCGTTCTGGCGGGCCATACGCCGCGCGAGGCGATCGGCGAGATCGTCCGGTTTGTCCGCTACCTCGCCGATGAGGAAGACATCGTCATCGACGCCGAGGTGGCGCGCTCGGAGGCTGCGACCGGCTATCGCAATTTCGCCCTTGCGAATTTCATGCGCTCCTTCGGCAAGCTCGACCACCCGGTCGAGCACGTTCTCGGTGTCTATTTCCATCAGTGCGCGCTGGCGATGAGCTGCGTCCAGCTGGCAAAGGCAGGGTTGTTCCTTGCAGCCTCCGGCAGCAATCCGCTGACCCGGCATTCCGTCGTCTCGCGCCAGAGGGCCCGGCGCATCAATGCGCTGATGCTGACCTGCGGCCATTATGACGGCTCGGGCGATTTCGCCTATCGCGTCGGTCTGCCCGGCAAGAGCGGCGTCGGCGGCGGCATCCTGGTCGCGGCGCCGGGCAAGGCCTCCGTCGCGGTCTGGTCGCCCGGGCTCAATCACAACGGCAATTCGCTGCTCGGCTCGCTGGCTCTGGAAATGCTGGCAAGCCGCACAGGCTGGTCCGTATTCGGCGGCTGAGATCGCCGTTGCGGAACTTTCACAGGGTCGCCCGCGCATTTTCCTTGATCTTGCGGGCGCAGACGGGCAAGTGCAGGGCATAATCTGCGCGTTTTCCAATCCGGGACTCTGTCATGGATATTTCCACCCAATCTCTGGGCGCCGATCTCGAGCGTTCAGCCGGCGGCGATCACGCCCTTGACGACGCGCTGCATCCGATTTTTGCCAAGATGCCGTCGTCGGTGTCGTTCAACAAGCTGCGCAAGCGTCTTTTGCGCCAGGTGCGGCAAGCGATCGAGGATTTCGGCATGCTGAAGGGCCAGAAGCGCTGGCTGGTCGGCGTCTCCGGCGGCAAGGACAGCTACAGTCTGCTGGCGCTTCTGATGGACCTGCAATGGCGCGGTCTGCTGCCGGTCGAACTCGTGGCTTGCAACCTCGATCAGGGCCAGCCGAATTTCCCCAAGCATGTCCTGCCGGAGTACCTGACCTCGATCGGCGTGAAGCACCGGATCGAATATCGCGATACCTATTCGATCGTGAAGGAAAAGGTGCCGGCGGGCGGCACCTATTGCGCGCTCTGTTCGCGCCTGCGCCGCGGCAATCTCTACCGGATCGCCCGCGAGGAAGGCTGCGACGCGCTGGTGCTCGGCCATCACCGCGAGGATATCCTCGAGACTTTCTTCATGAATTTCTTCCATGGCGGCAGGCTCGCCTCGATGCCGGCCAAGCTGTTGAACGACGATGGCGATCTGATGGTGCTCAGGCCGCTTGCCTATGCGGCCGAAGACGATCTCGCCAAATTCGCCGCGGCGATGGAATTTCCGATCATCCCTTGTGATCTCTGCGGTTCGCAGGACGGGCTGGAGCGCAATGCCATGAAGGCGATGCTGGCCGATATCGAACGCCGGATGCCGGGCCGCAAGGACACGATGCTGAGGGCGCTCGGCCACGTCAATCCGTCGCACCTGCTCGACCCGAAACTGTTCGATTTCAAATCCCTGTTCGCGGAGCCCAAAGCATGACATCTGCCATCGATATCGCAGCCATCGCCAACATCCTGCAGGAGGCTGCGGTCAGGGAGATTCTGCCGAAGTTCCGCAATCTCGGCAGCGGCGACGTGCGGATGAAATCGGAAGCCATCGACCTTGTGACCGAAGCCGACGAAGCGGCGGAGCGCCTGATCAAGGCGCGCATGGCCGAGGTCGCACCCGATGCGCTTTTCATCGGCGAAGAATCGGTTGCCGCCAATCCGGCGCTCCTCAACGGCCTTGCCGGCGCCGATCTCGCCGTCATCGTCGATCCGATCGACGGCACTTTCAACTATGCCGCCGGCATGCCGCTTTTCGGCGTCATGGCCGCCGTGGTCGCCAGGGGCGAAACCGTCGCCGGCCTCATCTACGACCCGATGGGCAACGACTGGGTGATCGCCGAGAAAGGTGCAGGCGCCTGGCTTTGCAAGGCTGATGGTTCGCAGGAGCGGTTGAACGTCACGCCGTCTTTGCCGCTCGAAAGCCTCGTCGGCTGCGCGTCGACCGGATTTTATTCGGCGGAAAACCGCCGCATCGTCATGAGCAACATGGCCAAGGTGCGGATCGCCACGAGCTACCGCTGTGCGGCGCATGAGTACCGCGCCTTCGCCAGCGGGTATTTCCATTTCCTGATGTATCAGAAACTGATGCCGTGGGATCACCTTGCCGGCACGCTGATCGCGCAAGAGGCGGGCGCTTATGCCGCGCGCTTCGATGGTTCACCCTATCGACCGGAACATGTGAATGGCGGCCTTCTGGTCGCGTCCAACAGGGATTGCTGGCAGGAGTTGCGCCGAGAGGTCTTTACCGTCTGAGGCGGCAAGGCAATGCAGACAAGATGGCCCGCCCGGCATCGGTCGAGCGGGCCTGTTCGTGACTGCGAGGTCACATATGACCGCCGCCTGCCTCCAGCGCGGCGCGATCGTCGCCCGGATGCGTGAAGAGTTTGCCTCTTTCCGCCCAGAGCGTCGCGATGATCGTTACCGCTCCGAAAGCGGTGAAACCGGCAAACAGCGGCTGCACCGTGCCGTTGAACATCTGGCCTACCGCGCCGCCCAACAGAGCCCCGCCGGTCGTCGAGACGAATCCGGTGATCGCCGTCGCCGTGCCCGCCAGATGTCCCATGGGCTCGAGCGCGATCGCCGTGAAGTTGGTGGCGATCACGGCAAACATCATCAGCAGCACGGAAAACAGCAGGTAGGCGAGCAGGAAGTCCGGCTTGCCGCCGAGCGAAATCAGCAGCCCCAGGCCGGACAGCAGAGTGAACAGAATCGTTGCCGCATGCGAGATGCGCCGCATGCCGAAGCTGCGGACGAAATAGCCATTGGCGAAGTTGGCGACTGCAATGCCTCCGGCGGTTCCGGCAAAGGCGATCGGCAGCCAGTCGCCGAGGCCGTAGACCTCGCCAAAGATCTGCTGGACGGTGACGATATAGGCGCAGATGACGGCGGTGAAGAGCGTCATGCCGATCATGTAGCCGCAGGTGACGCGATTGGCGAGCACCGTTTGGAATCCGGACGCGATGGACGCGATCGAGAGAGGCAGCCGTTCGTCCGATGGCAGGGATTCCTTCAGCCGCAGGCCCGCCCAGACGAAGAGGATCGCGCCGACGCAGCCGAGCAGGATGAAGATCCAGTGCCAGTTCGCGTAGTGGATCACCGCCTGTCCGAGCGAAGGAGCGACGATCGGCACGATCATGAAGACGATCATCACATAGGACATGACGCGCGCCATTTCGCGGCCGCCGAAACAGTCGCGCACCACCGCCATGGTGGTGATGCGAACCGCAGCAGCGCCGATGCCCTGCACGAATCGCAGGAGGAGGAGCATTTCAAAACTCTCGGTTGCGGCGGCTCCCAGCATCGTCACGGTGAAGAAGGCAAGACCGCCGAGCAGGATCGCACGCCGTCCGAACGTGTCAGACAGGCTGCCGAAGATGATCTGCGAGCAGCCGAAACCGAGGAAGAAGATGCCGATGACCAGTTGGGTGTCGTTGGTGTTGGCGACCTTGAGCGACTGGCCGATGGCGGGCAGGGCCGGCAGCATGATGTCGATGGCGATCGCCACGCTCGCGGTCATCAGCGCGATGGTGATGACGAATTCGAAGAAGCCGAGGCCTATTCGGGAGGAGCCGAGATTTTCGATGTGTTCAGCGGTGGTGGTGGCGGACATGAGAGGACCTATCGATGTCTTGGGAGGACGCAGTCGTTAATGAGACGGATTATGCGGGGTGAAAAGGCGGCCTTTTTCGGCGATCAGCACGAAAACCAGGCCGATGACGGAGACGGACAGAAAGCCCATGGCAAGCGGCGTCACGGTGCCATCGAAGGCCTGGCCGATCAGGGCGCCAATGGTCGCACCGCCGATTGTCTGGGTGAAGCCGAGCACCGAGGAGGCGGTTCCGGCAACATGCCCGAGCGGTTCCATCGCCATGGCGTTGAAATTCGGACCGATCAGGCCGAACTGGAACATGGCCGCGCCATAGAGCACGACGAAGAGCCAGAGAGGCAATACGCCGAACAACGAGGCCATGGCCCAGAGGAAACTGGCGAGGGCAAAACCGATCAGCGCGCCGTGCGACAGGCGGCGCATGCCGTATCGCTGGACGAGCCGCGAGTTGGCGAAGGAAGCGACGGCCATCATGCTGGCGAAACCCGCAAAGACCAGCGGGAACCAGTGGCCAAGCTCGTAGACGCCGACCAGAATCTGCTGCGCGGAATTGATGAAGCCGAACAGCGAGCCGAAGATGAAGGATGCGGCCAGCGAATAGCAGAGCGAGACGCGATTGCCCAGCACGATGCGGAACGCATCGACGATGGACGCGACCGTGAACGGGCGGCGATGTTCAACCGAGAGCGTTTCGGGCAGCCGCAGCGTCACCAGCGTCGCCACCAGAGCCGCAAACAGGCAGATGACCACGAAGATCATGTGCCATTCGGCAAAGATCATGATCAATTGGCCGACGCTCGGTGCAATGACCGGTACGATCATGAAGACCATCATGACCAGCGACATGACTTCCGCCATCATCCGCCCGCCATAGACGTCGCGAACGATCGAAATGGTGATGACCCGCGTAGCCGCGGCGCCGATGCCCTGCATGAAGCGCAGCACCAGAAGTCCGGCGAAGCTCGGGACAAAGACGATGGCGAGCGCGCAAAGGGCATAGACGCCGAGGCCGCCGAGAAGCGGCAGCTTGCGGCCGAACCGGTCGGAAAGCGGACCGAAGAACAGTTGCGCGCAACCCATGCCGATGAGATAGGCGGTTATGACATACTGGCGGGTATTTTCATCGGCAACGCCGAGGCTGGCGCCGATCTCCTGCAGGCCCGGCAACATGATATCGATCGAAATCGCGTTGATCGCCATCAGCATGGCCATCAGCGCAACGAATTGCGGTTTCGACAAGGCCGGAAGGCCCGGTGCTTCGGTGGTCACGGTCATCGGAATATTCCTGGGCAGAAGTGCCTGGCGCCTGAACCGAAAACGATGTGTTCCCAAACGCAGAGCAGACGCGGATGAAAATGCTGGAGCCGGTAGTCCCATATCTGGTCGAAAGCGAGGCTCCGACCGCTTTCGAACAATAAACCGGATGATCCGGGCTGGCTGGGTTGGCACTGGTTCGCGAGCTGGCGACGAATGTCTGCCTGCGGTGTGCTTACGCCCTTTTTTGCGACCATCCTGTGACAGCCGCTTCACATTGGCAGCGACTGTTAAAGGTCGCGCAATATTAGGGAGGCTTCACAATTGGTCGGAATCAAAAAAGGCGGTGACCCGCCTTTTTCAGGTTGCTCTGTAACCGAAGTCAGATTTCAGGCGGCGCCCTTGACGGCGATACCGGCTTCTTCGAAATGCGACTGGAGTTCGCCGGCCTGGAACATCTCGCGGACGATGTCACAGCCGCCGATGAATTCGCCCTTGATGTAGAGCTGCGGAATGGTCGGCCAGTTCGAATAGTCCTTGATGCCCTGGCGAAGATCGGCATCGGCAAGGACGTTGATGCCCTTATAGTCGACGCCGATATAGTCGAGCATCTGGACCACTTGGCCCGAGAACCCACACTGGGGGAATTGCGGCGTGCCCTTCATGAAGAGAACGACGTCGTTGCTCTTTACTTCGTTGTCGATGAATTCGTTGATTCCGCTCATATGTCGTCGTCCTTCGTGCTCCGGCGTCAAGGGCCGGGGGTGTCGATCCATTCTAGATAGCATGCAGGCCGGTGATTTTCATCACCCGATCCCAACAAAAATTGATGGCTTTGCCGGTGGCAACATGCCGCCGGCAAAATCAGCGCGTCTTGCTCCGCGAGGCGGACGTCCTGCGGCGGCTCACCTGCTTCTTCGCGGGCCTTACGGCTCTTTTCGCCGTCGCCTTCTTGAACCGGCCGGTGGTTGCCGACCGCGCCTGCCGTTTCTGGCGTTTCGTCGCCGCACGGCTGCCGGTCTTCTTGAGAATTTCGTTCAGGACGCTTTTGACAACGCCATTGACCAGTTCATTCATCAGGCCGGCCATAAAACCTCACTCCGGTGCAGATGTCTGAAGGGCGAGCGCGTGCAGAACACCGCCCATATTTCCCTTCAGCGCATTGTAGACCATCTGGTGCTGTTGAACCCGGCTCTTGCCGCGAAAGGCCTCTGCCACGACTTCGGCGGCATAATGGTCGCCGTCGCCGGCCAGGTCCCGGATTGTCACCTTGGCGCCCGGGATACCGGATTTGATCATGTCTTCAATATCGCCCGGTGTCATCGGCATGCGTCACTCCCTCAGTTCTTTCTTGCTCCACAGCGGCAATCCCGTCGATTCTGCCACATGAGGATCACTTGTATAGAGGCGAAAACCGCGTTCCAACAGTTCCATCAGGATTTTTACGTCGGTGTCGGAATGCAGCCTCTGCATTTTGAGGTCGTTGTAGACATGGCCGGCCGAAGAAGGATCGATCCCCGTGATGATGACGTCCGTTGCGCCGCTGTGAATGGCGTAGAGAACGGCAGTGATACCGTTCGAGAATTTGGATTCGTTGTCGCTCTCCGGCACGACGCGACCGAGCACGACCTCAGCCAGCCGGGTTCGGTGATACTGGTCGATGAGCCGCAATTCATTGAAGCCATAGTCGAAGGCGGCAAGACCTTCGCGCAATCGTGCCTCGCTCCTCGGCCAGCGCAGGACGTAGAGAATGCCGCAGCGCTTGCCCGACAGCGCGCGTCGCACGGCGACAGCGCGCTCGCCCTTGCCTTCGACCTGGTTGAATTGCAGGAACGTGACATCCGGCGCGTCGATACCCCAGCCCGCCGTCGCGGCCTGGGAACCGTTGACGCAAATAACGGCAAACCGGCTGTCAAATCCGTCTGGCAGGTTGGAAACCGGCGCAGAACCAACGATCAGCGCCGGGCCATGAAAAGGGGTGGGCCGTTTCGGCGCTTGCGGCCGCGTGAGCCGATAAGCCAGGCGATACCGCCACGAGCGGCGCAATTTGTTCAGCCGTGTGTACCAGTTCGCTTGACCTGTGCCCATGCGTTCCCCTGAACCCATCCGTATTCATGTGAGAGCCACCAGATAGGGCTCGGACAGGCGTCGGAAAGACCGCTGTTTCTTTCGTTCAGCATTCTTTCCGCGCACCGATAGATTGATGGTCGGTTCAGCGGGAAAGCCGGTGCGCAAGGACGCTGGATTCCGCGTCAGTTTGATTCCGGCAGGCTGCCTTCCATGAAATCCGGGAACCATGCTTCATGAACCGACCGCAATTGCGCGACGGCGAGCGGCTTGGCCGAGCCGAGCACGACTTCGGTACCGCCGGTCGTTCCGATCACGGGCGCCGACACGCCCGCAGCCCTTGCCCGCTCGGCGACGACGTCTGCATGCTCGGGCTTCACGGTGACGACGTAGCGTCCCTGGTCTTCTCCGAAAAAGACGGGGATCGGATCGCGGCCCGCGACTGCGGAAACCTTTGCACCGATGCCCGACGCCATCGCCATTTCGGCAATCGCCAGTGCAAGTCCGCCCGAGGAGCAATCATGCACGGCGGTCGTCAGGCCTTCGACAATGAGGCTGCGGACGAAGTCGCCGGTCTTGCGCTCATGGGCGAGATCCACATGCGGGGCGGGGCCGTCGGTGCGGCCGTGGATGTCGCGCAGGTAGACGGACTGACCGAGATGCGTTCCAAGGCCTTCCGGCGCACCGACGAGGAGGATCTGTTCACCTTCGGCCGCAAAACGGATGCGCGCCATCTGCGACCAGTTGGCGAGCAGGCCGACGCCGCCGATGGTAGGGGTCGGCAGGATGCCCTGGCCGTTCGTCTCGTTGTAGAGCGAGACGTTGCCGGAAACGATCGGGAATTCGAGCGCGCGGCAGGCTTCACCAATGCCCTTGATGGCATGGACGAACTGGCTCATGATTTCCGGTCGTTCCGGATTGCCGAAATTGAGGTTGTCGGTGGCAGCCAGCGGCAGAGCGCCGGTCGCGGTGATGTTGCGCCAGCATTCGGCAACGGCCTGCTTGCCGCCTTCGAACGGATCTGCCTCGACATAGCGCGGCGTCACGTCCGAGGAGAAGGCAAGCGCCTTGGTGGGATGTCCATCGACGCGCACGACACCGGCATCGCCGCCCGGCAGTTGCAGCGAATTGCCCTGGATCAGAGTGTCGTACTGTTCATAAACCCAGCGGCGCGACGAGTTGTTAGCGGAGCCGACGAGCGAGAGGACCGCATCGGCCACATCGGCCTGCGGAATATCGTCTGCAGCAAGCGGCGCAGCCGTTTTCGCCGGGGTCCAGGGACGATCATATTCCGGAGCCTGGTCGCCCAGTTCCTTGATCGGCAGGTTTGCCACTTCCTCGCCCTGATGGATGACGCGGAAACGCAGGTCATCGGTGGTCTTGCCGACGATGGCGAAATCCAGGCCCCATTTGACGAAGATCGCCTTGGCGACCTCTTCCTTGGCGGGTTCAAGCACCATGAGCATGCGCTCCTGGCTTTCCGACAGCATCATCTCGTAGGCCGTCATGCGCTCTTCGCGCACCGGAACCTGGTCGAGCTGCAACTCGATTCCGAGATCGCCCTTGGCGCCCATTTCGACGGCGGAGCAGGTGAGGCCGGCAGCACCCATGTCCTGGATGGCGATGACAGCACCGGTCTTCATCAGTTCGAGGCAGGCTTCGAGCAGGCATTTTTCGGTGAAGGGGTCGCCGACCTGGACGGTCGGGCGCTTCTCCTCGATCGACTCGTCGAATTCGGCTGACGCCATGGTTGCGCCGCCGACGCCGTCGCGGCCGGTCTTGGCTCCGAGATAGACGACCGGCAGGCCGACGCCCTTCGCTTCGGACAGGAATATCGCGTCGGATTTGGCGAGGCCGGCAGCAAAGGCGTTGACGAGGATGTTGCCGTTGTAGCGCGCGTCGAACTCGACCTCGCCGCCGACGGTCGGCACGCCGAATGAATTGCCATAACCGCCGACGCCGGCTACGACGCCCGAAACGAGGTGACGGGTCTTCGGATGATCCGGCGCGCCGAAGCGCAGGGCGTTCATGGCGGCGATCGGGCGGGCGCCCATGGTGAAGACATCGCGCAGAATGCCGCCGACGCCGGTCGCAGCACCCTGATAGGGCTCGATATAGGACGGGTGGTTGTGGCTCTCCATCTTGAAGACGACGACGTCGCCGTCGTCGATATCGACGACGCCGGCATTCTCGCCCGGGCCTTGGATGACGCGCGGACCGGTGGTCGGCAGCGTGCGCAGCCACTTCTTCGAGGACTTGTAGGAGCAATGCTCGTTCCACATCGCCGAAAAGATGCCGAGTTCCGTGAACGTCGGCTCGCGGCCGATCAGGTCGAGGATGCGCTGGTACTCATCCGGCTTCAGGCCGTGCGAGGCGATCAGGTCGGCGGTGATGGGGCGGCTATTGGAAATGGTCATCGGGGTCCATTCGGTCCGTTGGAGCACCCCGGACGGCAAAGGCTCCGTCTGCCAGTGGGGATGCGTCAAAACAAAGAGATCACGTCGGGGCTTCTTTAGCCGAAGCTACTCGGGGATGCGACAGGAAAATGCCGGAAAAACACAGGAGATCGTGCGCTTCTTGCCGCCCGGACCGATGGCCTGATCAGGCGAAGCTGTCGTAGCCGGTACGGCCGCTGTCGAGCAATCGCCGAAGCGTCAGGAATCCGCGCCGCACCTCGTTGCGGTCGGCGGGCGAGGAAAAGCCGATCCGCACCCGATGAAAGACGCTGTCGGTCCGCCCGGCCTTGAACTCGTCCTCGTCGTCGACCAGCACGCCCTCTTCGAAAGCCGCATGCTTGAAGGTTCCCGAGAACCAGGGTTCGGAGAGCTTCAGCCAGAGGAAAGGCACATGCGGATGCGAGTTGAATTCGATGCCCGAAAAGATATCACGCGCCATCTGCTCGCGTGCGCGGATCTCCTCGATGCTTCTCGAGCGCAGGATCGCGGCTTCACCGCTCAGCACGAGGCGTGCGCAGAGTTCGGCGAGCAGAAACGGCATGCCGCCGCTCACCATCTTGTGGGCGATACGGATCCGCTGACTGAAATGGGGAGGGCAGGCCACCCAGCCGCCGCGCACCCCGGCCGCCACCGACTTCGACAATCCGCCAACAAGAAACGTCCGCTCCGGCGCAAGCTCGGCCAGAAGCGGCGTCATGTCGCCCGTCATCGCGCCGTAGAGATCGTCCTCAAGCAGCCAGACACCGTAGCGGCGCGCTATGTCGGCGATCGCCTGCCGACGCTCCAGTGACAATGTGACGACCGTCGGGTTCTGCGCGGTCGGCATCAGGAAGGCGAGTTTCGGGTGCTGCTGGGCGCAGACGCGCTCGAAATCGTCCGGGTCGAGGCCGTAGTCGTCCGTGCGCAGAAGGATCGTGCGTCGACCGATCAGCCCGGCACTGCGGCTGATCTGCGAATAGGTGATGTTTTCGAAGGCGATCTTGTCGCCTGGAGCAGTGACGGCGGCGATGACGGCGACTGCACCCGCATGCGCGCCAAGGGTCGGCACGATGCGGTCCGGCTGCGGCCTGAACGTGCCCTTGGCAAGCCACTGGCTGCCCGCCTCGAACCAGTGCGCCGGAAAATCGCGGGCATAACTGGCGATGTCGGCGTGGTGTTCGCGGCTGATGTCAATCAGCACCTTTTCGAGCGATTTGCCCTGGCCGATATCCGGTGCCGCCGTGCTGTCGAAGCGGAGCTTGCCCGGTGGAGCCTTGATCGGGCGCGTGCCGGCAAGTGCCGCGGTCATCGGATCGGCCTGTTCAGCCGGCCGCAGTTCTGCATTGTCGAGCACGTAGGTACCGCGGCCAACCTCGCCGCTCACAAGGCCGCGTTCGCGCACCAGATGATAGGCCCGACCGATTGTGCCGATTGTCACACCGATATCGAAGGCGAGATTGCGCTGCGGCGGCAATTTCGTTCCGGCCGGCAGCATGCCACCGGCAATCGCCTGCTCGATCTGGTCGGCGATCCGCGCGTAAAGAGGGCCGTGGCCCAGGCTGGGGTCTGGCATCCAAGTTGTCATGGTAACAATTTCTACATTGCATCAATTTCTGTGTCAATTATTACAATACAACATTCCGAAGGTGACGGTGACAATTGATGGAGTAATGGCAATGGGTACAATTTGTGCTGCAGATGATGCAATTTGCTCGCTGAAGACCGATACAATCATGGCACCCATCGGCGCAACGTCACGGGCAAAGCGCCTGCTCTCACGGGTGATCTCATGGATTGCGGAGCGGGAGGAAAAGCGGCTCAGCCGTCTTGCTCTGGCAGAGCTGACGGATGATCAGCTTGCCGACATCGGCTTGACGCCGGCGCAGGCGCGGCGCGAAGCCGCGCAACCGTTCTGGAAGTGACCGTCGCCAGCCGGCTAGAGAAGGTCGAGAACCTTCGTCTTCGGCCGGCAGATGGCCACGCCTTTTTCGCTGACCACGATCGGACGTTCGATCAGTTCGGGGTGCGCCAGCAGGGCGTCGAGGATCTGCCGGTCCGTCTTGGTCTCGTCGTCGAGGTGGAGCGAGTGATAGACTTTTTCTTTCGTGCGCAACACGGCGCGTGGTGGCAAGTCCATGGCCAACAGAAGGCCCAGCATCTGCTCGTGGGTGGGCGGCGTCTTCATGTATTCGACGATGACCGGCTCGATGCCGGATTCGCGGATCATTTCGAGCACCGCCCGGGACGTGCTGCAGCGGTTGTTGTGATAAATCGTGACGCTCATGAATGTGCCCTTGACCGTTGACGCACGAGAATGACGGAATTCGTTGAAACAGCCGGTCTACGCGCTTGAGGGGCGTAACGCAAATTCGTGACACAGGTGAGAACGGCATTTCGGGATGAAACCCGCAAGCAAACATCCGGCGCCTTCAGGCAGGCTTCATCACCTGGTTCGCTCGAACTGGAGCGTGGAGTGCGAAAAAACCGGGAGAAGTAGCCGGTGATAAGAGTGCCTGCGGCTATCGGCAGCCGGTACCGCCAGCGGCCCAGCGTTTCACGTCCGTCGCCATTCTCGTTCCAACCGGTTCATTGAACAGCGGTCCGAAGGCCTGAAGCCGGGCCGGGTGTCCTTCCGCCTGGACGACGGCGAGCGGGCGTGATTCGGGTGAGTTTCGCTTGACGAGCAGGATGCGCGGGCGTCCGGAGAAGGAATTGAGTTCCGGCGCGAGGCGATATGGCTTGAAGGCTGCGTCGCCGGATTTGAACCAGCAAGCGTTGGCACCGAGCGCCACGCGTTCCATGGTGGGCAGAGCCGCCGTGTTCTGCGCAGGCGCTGGCGGTCTGGCCGATTGGCAGCCGGCGGCAAGCGTGGCGACCACGCCGGCAGTGGCAAGAAAACGGATGAAAGCTGTGCCGCGCATCGGAAGGCCCCTGTGATTCGTCTCGGTGGGAGCCTTCTATCAGGCGGATTGTTAAGCAGCTATTACATCCAGGGCGGAAGCAAAGAGACCGCGGCCGTCTGCGCCGCCGTGAGCAGCCTCGATCAGGTTTTCCGGATGCGGCATCATGCCGAGAACATTGCCCTTCGCATTGACGATACCGGCAATGTCGTTGATGGAACCGTTCGGATTGGTGCCGGCGGCATAGCGGAAAACGACCTGGCCGTTGCCTTCGATAGCCCTCAACGTCTCCGCGTCGGCAAAATAGTTGCCGTCATGGTGGGCGACGGGGCAGCGGATGATCTGGCCCTGCTCGTAGGCGCGGCTGAAATCGGTATTGGCGTTGACGACTTCCAGCTGGATTTCCTTGCAGACGAATTTCAGCGAGGCATTGCGCATCAGCGCGCCCGGCAGGAGGCCCGCTTCGACGAGAATCTGGAAACCATTGCAGACGCCCAGCACCTTGACGCCGGCCTCGGCCTTCGCCTTGATCGCCTGCATCACCGGCATGCGCGCGGCGATCGCGCCGCAGCGCAGGTAGTCGCCATAGGAGAAGCCGCCGGGGATGACGATCAGGTCGACATCCGGGATATCCGTCTCCGTCTGCCAGATCGTCACCGGCGCCTTGCCGGAAATCTTGGTGAGCGCCGCAATCATGTCGCGGTCACGATTAAGGCCTGGAAGCTGAACGACGGCTGATTTCATGGGTGCGGTTCAAACCTGGATTGGGCCTCGGCAAGCTCGCGCAGTTCGAGGCGGTTTTCTATTCTCTCCAAGCGTTCATCTATTTGATGAAGCATTGTGTATAGCGTGTTGATGTCGTTCTGGTGCGCGTGCAACGAAAGTCTTATGGAGCCTATTTCGCTTCGCAGATCGCGTATGCCGGTATCGGCCTTGTCAGCTCGCGCATGCACACGCCGCAGTATCTCGTGAATGAGTTCCTGAGTGACGTCAGCCATGCAATACGCCTGCTCGATCGAAGCGATCCCCGAACAGTGCCTGCTTCAGCGCTTCTGTTCGCGCCCGGCCTTCTGCCAGTTCCTGATTGGTCTCCTTCATGAAGGAGACCAATTCTTCAAGGGAACTCACGGTTTCGCCGAGACGCCGGTCAAGTTCCACGACTTCAGCGTAGATCATCTCCTTCGTCACGTCGCCCATGAGACTGCTCCTTCAACCCTCAGTCGAGAGCGATAGTGTAGTTCTCGATCACCGTGTTTGCCAGAAGTTTCTCGCACATGGCCTTCAGGTCGGCTTCGGCCTTTGTCTTGTCGGCGGTGTCGATCTGCAGATCAAAGACCTTCCCCTGGCGGACGTGGCCGATGCTGTCGAAGCCGAGGGCGCCGAGGGCGCCTTCGATGGCCTTGCCCTGCGGGTCGAGAACGCCGTTCTTCAGCGTCACTGTTACGCGTGCGTTGATCACTGTTGTCTTTTCCTGCTTATTTCACCAGCACGGGGCCGGTGCCGCGCGGCGGCTCGTTCTCGTTCATGATGCCAAGACGGCGAGCCACTTCCTGGTAGGCCTCGACGAGGCCGCCCATGTCGCGGCGGAACCGGTCCTTGTCCATCTTTTCCTTGGTTTCGACGTCCCACAGACGGCAGCTGTCCGGCGAGATTTCGTCTGCCAAGATGATGCGCATCATGTCGCCTTCGAACAGGCGGCCGCATTCGATCTTGAAATCGACGAGCTGGATGCCGACGCCGAGGAACAGGCCGGTGAGGAAGTCGTTGATGCGGATGGCGAGCGCCATGATATCGTCGAGTTCCTGCGGGCTTGCCCAGCCGAAAGCGGTGATGTGCTCTTCGGAGACCATCGGGTCATCGAGCGCATCGGCCTTGTAATAGAACTCGATGATCGAGCGCGGCAGGACCACGCCTTCCTCGATGCCGAGGCGCTTGGACAGGGAGCCCGCGGCCACATTGCGCACGACGATCTCCAGCGGAATGATTTCCACTTCCTTGATCAACTGCTCGCGCATGTTCAGGCGGCGGATGAAATGCGTGGGGATGCCGATCCTGTTCAGGTGCGTGAAGATATATTCGGAAATGCGGTTGTTGAGCACGCCCTTGCCGTCGATGACATCGTGCTTCTTCTTGTTGAAGGCGGTTGCGTCATCTTTGAAAAACTGGATCAGCGTACCCGGCTCAGGACCCTCATAAAGGATCTTGGCTTTGCCTTCGTAAATACGGCGGCGACGGTTCATCAATAGTGTTCTCTATAAGTTGTCGGCGCTCTTGGGCTGCGCCTTGGCATTTTCTAATCGGGTCCATAGCCCAAAAGAAACTATTTCACAATCGGCGTCTGATCCGATCCCCTGAATTAGCAGGAGCGTAACACGGAAAGTCGTCAAAGCGGAAAACTTCGCATTGCACTTTTGGCGGGCTTTTGGTTTATGGGGCGAAAAGCTGTTTACGGGATGGTTTCAGGGAGATCGACGGATGACCAGTATGCAGGACCGCGAAAAGGCGTTTGAGGCGAAATTTGCGCTGGATGAAGAGCTGCGGTTCAAGGCCGGGGCGCGCCGCAACAAACTGCTCGGTCTCTGGGCCGCCGGGCTTCTGGGCAAGAGCGATCCCGATGCCTACGCCACGGAGGTCATCGCCGCCGATTTCGAGGAAGCTGGACATGAGGACGTCGTGCGCAAGATCCGCGCGGATTTCGAAGCTGCCGGCATCGCCCAGACTGAAGACGACATTCGCCTGAAGATGCTGGAGCTTCTCTCCGAGGCAGTCACCCAGATCCAGAACGGCTGATACGGGTCACCGAAAGCCTGCGAGGCCGTCCGCTTGCGGGCGGCCTTTTTTGTTTTGGCGCCGACGTTGGCTGGCCTGATATTGCTTCGCTATCGGTAAACGCGCTCGGAAAATGCGCTCATGCCTGGACGAACCATCATTCGTAGAGCATCCGGCGGCTGATCGGGTTGTGGAGACGGGCAACCTTCGAGCCGAGAAGTCGCTGCGCAGGCTTGCGGCCGGCATTACAATCGTCGTAATCGGGTGATTCTATGCGTAGTAAGGGCGCTTGATGTCGGCTCAGGGGCGAAGGCGGCTGAGAAACTGGGCAAAGACCATCGTGCCTTCCGGCCACGGACCGTGACCCGATTCGGCGTTGATGTGGCCCGACTCGCCGGCATCGACCAGCAGCGCGCCCCAGGCGTTGGCGATATCGCCGGCATGATCGTAGGATCCGAACGGATCGTTGCGGCTTGCGATCACCATGCTTGGGAACGGCAGCGGATCGCGCGGGTAGGGGCCGAACGTCATCAGATGCCTTGGCCGGATTTTCGGGTTTGTCACTTCCGGCGGGGCGACGAGGAAAGCGCCGGCAATCTTCTTTTGGGCGTGCGGCAGGGCATGAATGGCTGTCGCGACGCCGAGCGAATGCGCCACGATGACAACAGGCCTGGTCGCCGCGTTGATATCTTCGATCATCCTCTTAACCCAGTCTTCGCGGACGGGCTTTGACCATTCTGCCTGTTCGACGCGCCGCGCCGTGGCAAGCTTGTTCTGCCACCGCGTCTGCCAGTGGTCAGGGCCCGAGTTGGTGTAACCGGGAACGATCAGGATATCTGCTTCAGATGCTTTCATAATAACCGCGATTTGTGCCCGAGGCCGGCGGAAGTCAAGTGAAAGAGACGCAGATCTGGTATATGCTCGCTGCACGGGATGATTGGTCACGACGTTCCGTGACGGCAAATGCCGCCAATATCGGGAGCATTGGATCAAGGTCAGCGAGGCCGAGATCCCCTCGAACGGAAATACTGATTGTTCTCGAATGACGTGACGACGCGTGTTCAAGGAGGAGAATTGGTCATGACAACATTCCATGTATTGGCAGGATCCAGCACCACTATCGAGCATCCGGTAGTTCGCAAGATCGGCGTAGCCGATGTCTTCGACGCGTTGCGTCTCGGCTGGCAGGACTTCAACGCCAAGCCGTCTCATTACGTCTTTCTCTGCCTGATTTACCCGATCGCAGGTGTCGTGCTTGCCACATGGAGTTCGGGCGCCAACATGCTGCCGATTCTCTATCCGCTGGCTTCGGGGTTTGCCCTGCTTGGCCCGGTGGCCGCCATCGGTCTCTATGAGATCAGCCGGCGGCGCGAAATGGGGATGAACACCTCTTGGCGGCACGCTTTCGACGTTCGCCGTTCGCCGGCCCTGCCATCGATCATCGCTCTGGCCTTCATGTTGTTCGTGCTGTTCATCGCCTGGCTGCTCGTTGCCCAGTCACTGTATGTGCAGATGTTCGGCGATGTGCCGCCGGCATCGATTTCCGCCTTCGCCAACCAGGTTTTCGGAACGGAACAGGGGTGGAACCTCATCCTGGTCGGCAACGCCGTCGGCTTCGTCTTTGCCGTGATCGTGCTGTCGACCGTCGTCGTATCGTTCCCGCTGCTACTCGACAGGGATGTCGGCGCCGTGGCAGCGGTCGAGACGTCGGTGCGGGCAACGCTGACCAATCCGGTTCCCGTTGCCGTGTGGGGGCTGATTGTAGCGGGAGGCCTCGTCGTCGGCTCGATCCCGGTCTTCGTCGGTCTTGCCGTCATCATGCCGATCCTTGGACATGCGACGTGGCATCTCTATCGCAAACTGGTGGTTGCGCCGGAGACCAAACAGGGCGCAGCGATCTGAAAAACCGAAGGTTGCCGCCCGGACGGCGGCACCTTCGGTCTGATGATTGCATCCGGCTAGCGGAAATACTTGAAATAGGAGGAAATCTGCGCCGCGGTTTTTGACGACGGGTCGAGGCGAATGCCGATCTTGTCGCCGCGATACCATTGCACGACGCCGGTGAGATGGCCGAATTCGTTGCTTTCGATCGAGACCTCCTGACCGGTCTTGGCATTGATGTCGAAATAGAGCTGGAAACAAATTCCGGCTGCCGAAAGGTCTTTGACGATCCCGCGGCTCGATCCTCCCTTGCACGTCACGGTGCCGGTGAATGCGGTTGTCGTGCGCGCCACCTTGCGCTCGATCGTCTGCGGCATGCCCCATCGCCTCCTGATAGTTTGCCCGTTTGCCGCAGCCTCGCACACAAGACTGACGAAAGGCTTGAGAAAACCGTTCAATATGGAGCGATGTGGGCCGAAACCGGACACTCTTCGAGGATGGAAAGGGGAGCCTGTCCGGCTCCCCTGACGGTGTCAACCGAAAACGCGATTGAAGATCGTATCGACGTGCTTCGTGTGATAGCCAAGGTCGAATTTCTCGCGGATATCCGCTTCCGGCAGGAAGGCCCGGACTTCGCTGTCGGCAAGCAACTCTTCAAGGAAATCCTTGCCCTGTTCCCAGACCTTCATGGCATTGCGCTGAACGAGGCGATAGGCATCCTCGCGTGAAGCGCCGGCCTGCGTCAGCGCCAGCAGGACGCGCTGGGAGTGAACAAGCCCGCGGAACTTGTTCATGTTCTTCATCATGTTGTCGGGATAGACGAGCAGCTTGTCGATGACGCCCGTCAGGCGCGCGAGTGCAAAGTCGAGCGTTACCGTGGCGTCCGGACCGATCATGCGCTCGACGGAGGAGTGGGAAATATCGCGCTCGTGCCACAAGGCGACGTTTTCCATGGCCGGCAGGGCGAAGGCGCGCACCATGCGCGACAGGCCGGTGAGGTTCTCCGTCAGCACCGGGTTACGCTTGTGCGGCATGGCCGACGAACCCTTCTGGCCCGGCGAGAAATACTCCTCGGCTTCCAGTACCTCGGTGCGTTGCAGGTGACGGATTTCCGTTGCCAGACGCTCGATGCTCGACGCAATGACGCCGAGAGTGGCGAAATACATCGCGTGACGATCGCGCGGGATGACCTGGGTCGACACCGGTTCGACCGCCAGCCCCATGGCCCTGGCGACGTGTTCCTCGACGCGCGGATCGATATTGGCGAAGGTGCCGACGGCGCCGGAAATGGCGCAAGTGGCGATTTCCTCACGGGCGGCTATTAAACGCTTCTTGCAGCGCTCGAACTCGGCGTAGGCGAGTGCCAGCTTTATGCCGAAGGTGGTCGGTTCGGCGTGGATGCCGTGCGAACGGCCGATCGTCACCGTGTCCTTGTGTTCGAAGGCCCGGCGCTTCAGTGCTTCCAGCAGTTTGTCGAGGTCGGCGAGCAAGAGGTCGCTGGCCTTGACGAGCTGCACGTTGAAGCAGGTGTCGAGCACATCGGAAGAGGTCATGCCCTGATGCACGAAACGCGCATCCGGACCGACGATCTCGGCAAGATGCGTGAGGAACGCAATGACGTCGTGCTTCGTAATGGCTTCGATTTCGTCGATGCGCTCGACGTCGAAGGTCGCCGCGCCACCCCGTTCCCAAATGGTCTTTGCCGCTTCCTTCGGGATCACGCCAAGCTCGGCGAGCGCGTCGCAGGCGTGCGCCTCAATTTCGAACCAGATGCGGAATTTGGTTTCCGGCGACCAGATGGCCACCATTTCCGGCCGGGAGTAACGGGGGATCATGGGCTTTCAGCTTTCGTCAAAGGTGGAGTTGGCTGAGCCTCTAGCAAAGATGGCAGCCAATCTCAACGCTGCTGATCAGGCATCTTGCGCGCCAGCCAGAAACTGGCGGCTGCCAGGACGACAAATCCGACCGGCAGATAGAGGCGAATGCCCATGACGATGAACTGATAGACGGCGCCGGCTGAGGTGAAACCGAACTGATAAAACCAGGTCAACGTACCGGCAGGGGCGTGCCAGCGGGCGTAGAAGCTACGGTAATCCAAGGCAAACAGGAAAGCCGTTGCAGCGATTGTGCAGAGGCTCAAGCAGAGAAAGAAGGCGGCAAAGCGCGTTTCGCTGGCGCGGCCCTGCGCACAGAAGCGGCCAAGAACGAGGGCGAAAGGCCAGGCGATCAGCCCGCCGAGGAAGAACAGCAGGAGAATGCTGTAGAAATGTGAGGTTTCGGCACCGTTGCGCAGATAGAGCGCTGCAAGCGCCGAAAGCGCCATCATCGCACCCCAGATCGGTGCGCCAAGGAGAATGTCCCGCGTGGCCGGAAGAGCTGCCAGAAACCTCCGGCCCGTGCGCCGCATCAAGCTTGGATAATGTTTTGCCCGGGAGACCTGAACTCGATTCATGGCGCCGCAGGCACCGGAACGGCGATCCAACGACCGTCGCTTCCCTCGAAACCGAAGCTCAATACCTGTACCAGAACGATATGGACGGGATCCCGGCCGGCCGGGTGGTGGATTACGACGCCGCCGATCCGGTAACCGGTCGGGCATCCGCGGCTCTCGGGGACGGCAGGATCGGTATGAAGGACGCGATCCGACGTCTGGCCATCTTCTGTTTCGAAGGCAAGGCCGAAGCCGAGCGATTGCGGCGTCACATCCTTGCAGCGCGCAGATGGCTGCAGCGCGATTTCCTTCAGCGTCAGCGTGAAGATGCCACCAACCGGCGGCTTGACGGCATATTGCCGATAGGCGAGCCGATGGGCCGGCGCTTCGGTCTCGGTGATGGGATTGAAGGCCGCAATCAAGCCCGGATTGGCTGTCATGTCGTGGCGAGCAACGAGAGCCGCCGCTTTCGCCTGCGTCTGCGCGCGAACGTTGGCAAGACCGGATTGCTCGTCGTCGATCCGCAGGCGGATCGGCGTGCCCGGCAGGAACGTATCCTTCCGCGTGTCGATGAAGAAGATGTTGGAGTAGGGAAAGCCGGAGCCGTCCTGGACGCCATATTCCTCAAAGGCGAAAACGCTGCCATCCGGTGAAAAGCCGACGGCCTGGAACGAGGCGATATCGCCGGCGCAGGCCACCTCGGCCATTAAGGCCGAGGCAAAAACCGCAGCAGCGATCCCGCCTGTGAATTTCACCCGCGTGCTCCCTCGGCATTGGCGCGCAGAGCGTCGATGGTTTTGCGATAGGCGTCAACATGGCCACCGCTGAAGACCGCCGAGCCTGCCACGAAGACGTTGGCGCCGGCCGATGCGGGAAAAGCGATCGTGTCGACGGTGATGCCGCCATCGACCTGGAGATCGATCGGACGATCGCCGATCATCGCCCGGATGCGGCGGATCTTTTCTTCCATCGGCGCAATGAACTTCTGGCCGCCGAAGCCCGGATTGACGGTCATCACCAGAATGAGGTCGAGCTTGTCGAGCAGGTAGTCGAGAACGCTTTCGGACGTTGCCGGATTGATCGAAACGCCGGCCTTCTTGCCGAGCGCCTTGATCGCCTGCAGCGAGCGATCGAGATGCGGGCCCGCCTCTGCATGCACGGTGATGCTGTCGCAGCCAGCCTTGGCAAAGGCCTCGAGATAGGGGTCGGCTGGCGCGATCATCAGGTGGCAGTCGAAATAGGCGTCGGTGTGCGGACGAAGCGACTTGATGATGTCCGGGCCGAAGGAAATGTTCGGCACGAAATGTCCGTCCATGATGTCGAGATGGATCCAATCGGCGCCGGCGGCGACGACATCGCGCACTTCCTGCCCGAGCTTGGCATAGTCGGCGGCGAGAATTGACGGGGCGATCCGGATAGGCAGGGGCATGATGCTGGGCTCCAAAACTGTTTTGCGGCCAATAACACTGCTCATCACTGCAAACAATGTTAGCGAACGCCGCCTCGACGTTATCTTGCGCTATCCCTGGTCGACCAGGCTGGCAGGAGATCGTTCTCGGCAGGGGTCGCATCGTGGACGCCACGCGCGATCGCGCGGGCCATGGTCGACGCCGCAGCGGCGCCGAGATCGACGAAGTCCTGCACGGAAACGGCCTTTCCGCTCGTGCCCGTTGCCAGCGCGAATACGAGATCGCCGTCGAGCGGCGTGTGCGATGGCCAGAGCGCCCGCGAAAAACCGTCATGGGCTGATATCGCCAGCCTCTTCGCTTCCGCCTTCGTCAGGAGCGCATCGGTGGCGATGACGGCGATGGTGGTGTTTTGCGTTTCGCGCTGCCCGGTGCGGAACTTGATGCGCAGGTCGCGGGCATCCTGCGGGAAGGGCTGCGGCATCCCGAGCCCGCCGAATTCCTCGCCTTCTTCGAACGGGGCCGCCCAGAAATGCGGGGTATCGCCGATGGTTGCGGAGCCGAGCGCGTTGACGGCAACCAGCGCGCCGATGGTGATGCCGTTGTCCATCACCGTCGAGGCAGTGCCGAGGCCGCCCTTGAAGCTCGCGGTAAGCGCGCCGGTGCCCGCTCCCGCAGTGCCCGTCATGAAATCGTCAGATGCCGCCTGCACCGCCTGGTAACCGAGTTCGCGATAGGGCGGATACCGGCCCCAGTCCTTGTCGCCGCCGTTGATCAGGTCGAACAGGATGGCGGCGGGAACGATGGGAATACGCACGGGGCCGACGGCGAAGCCGCGTCCCATTTCGCGCAAGCCCGCCTGAACGCCCGATGCCGCGTCGAGACCGAAAGCCGAGCCGCCGGCCAGGACCACCGCATCGACCGTCTCTACCGTGTTGTGCGGATCAAGCAGATCCGTCTCGCGCGTGCCGGGGGCACCGCCGAGCACCTGCACGGCGGCGACGGCTGGCTGATCGCAGACGATAACCGAAACGCCGGATTTCAGACGATGATCCTCGGCATTGCCGACCCTGAGGCCCTCGACATCGGCAATCGAATTTTTCGGGCCGGTGCGCATCATTCGATTCCCGTGGCGGTCGGAGCGGGGACGAAACGTCCGTCCCGCCACTCGAGAAGCCGGAAGGGATTGTCCGCCAGTTCATGGCCTGCGTTGAAGCGGATCGGGCCGATCGCCGTCGGATAGGGTCCCTTGAGAAGTGCCTCGATGAGCGGCGTGTCATCCTTGCCAGCCTGGTCCTTCACTTGCTCCAGAAGGGTGACGGCGGAAAATGCCGGCAAGACATAGCCTTCGGGAATAAGCTTGGCCGCCGTCATCGCGTCGCTTGCGACCTTCGCCTCCGGCAGGGCCGCGTAATCCGGCAATGCTACCGCCAGTACGCCGTTTGCCAGCGCGACATGCTGATCGGCTGCATTCAGGGCTTCACCACCCATCAGCGTCAGCGCAACCTGTTCGGAGGCGGCATCGCGGGCGATGATGGCCGTGTCAGCCCGATCGCCGCCGGTGAATACATGTGTCGCGCCGCTCTTTGCCAATCGCCGCACCAGGCTGACCTGCTGCTCCTGCGCCGGTCGGTAGGTATCGGAAAACACCGGCGTTAGTCCGACTTCGGCCAGTGCCACACGCACGCTCTCCACCAGCTCGCGCCCATGGATCGTCCCGTCCTCGATCAGCGCCAGCGGCTGGTTCTTCCAGCGCGACAGTATGATCTCGGTGACCTTGGTTGCTTCCATCCGGGCGCTGGGCACGAGACGGAAGAGCGGCCACTTCTTTTTCAGTGCGTCCTCCATCAGGACGTCGGACCGCACGCTCAGCGTCAATGCAGGAATACCGGCCTCGGCGAGCGCGGGGAGCGTTGCCTCGAGGCTTTCCGTGCACAGAAACCCGATCGCGGCTTCAGCGCCGCTGGCAAGCAGGGCCTTCCTGAGATTTTCCGCGTCGCTCGGTTCACAGGTTTCCGGGATCGAGATGATCTCCGACCCGCGATCATCCGCCTGGAAACGCGCGCCGTCGAGCATCTGCTTTCCGAGCAGCGCGAACGGTCCTTCAACCGGCGCGACGACCGCGATCTTCACGCCCGCCGCCGTCGCTGGAGCGGCCTGCACCGATCCGGCAATGAGGAGGCTTGCGACAATCGAACGGAACATGTGTTTTTCCAGGTGGATAATGCGCATGTTTTAAAGATGTGGCCGAAGGCGTCAAAGGAAAAGATCGAGACCTTCGCCGCCTGAACGGCAATTGCCGCGCGGAACCAAGAAAAATCGGCCGATGGCTTTCATATTTTGTCGCAGCGTCTATGTGTTAAAACGAACCCGATCTGGAGACTGCCGTGTTGGACAAGACCCAACTGGACCCCTTGACCTACCGCGATGCCATGAGCCGGCTGGCCGGCCACGTTCATATCGTGACTGCAGCGCATGAAGGCGAACGCCGCGGCGTGACGATCACTGCGGCATGCTCTGTGTCGGACAAGCCCGCGACCCTGCTTGTCTGCCTCAATGGGGCAAACCCGAGAAATGATATCTTCGCGCGCAGCGGCAGCTTTGCCCTCAATCTGCTCGGCGCCGACCAGATGGATCTCGCCGAGGTCTTTTCCGGCCGCAATAATATCGCTCCTGCCGCACGATTTGAACATGGCACATGGGATGAATTGAAAACCGGCTCGCCTATTCTTCGCGAGGCCGTCGCCGCCTTCGATTGCCGGTTGATCGACGTCAAGACGGTCGCTACGCATATCGTGCTGTTCGGTGAGGTCGTGGCCGTCACCCTCGGCGTACAAAAACCGGCACTCGTCTACCTCGATCGGGATTATCGCACGCTGTAGACGCCCTTTGGAGCCCGGGTAAACTGGCTGAAAGGCTGACGAAAAATGGACAATGCGGCAATCGAGGAGATGTTCGCAGCGCTTGGCCCGGTAACCGTCAAGCGCATGTTTGGCGGCAAGGGCATCTATTTCGAGGGTCGTATCCTGGCGCTGGAGGTGGATGGTGACATCCTGCTCAAGGCCGATGCCGAAAGCGCACCGGATTTCGAGGCTGCCGGTTGTTCACAATGGGCTTATGACGGCAAGGGAAAGCCGGTGAAAATGCCTTACTGGTCGGTTCCGGACGAAGCGTTCGATGATCCGCCCGTGATGGCCCGCTGGGTGCGGCTCGCCTATGAAGCCGCCTTGCGGGCTAAGAAGTAGCCATCGACTTCAGCGCCCTGACTGCGTCCTGCGCGAACACCGACAGCGGCTGCGGCAGGTCGTCGAGCGCATACCAACCGATTTCGGAGAGCTTGTCCGGCTCCATCAGCCGCGGCTCACCGGAGAAATCCTCAGTGACGTAGATCAGTGAGACCCAGTGCTGGCGGTCGGCTTCGACACGTTGTTCGCTGAGGCAGAGAAAACGCGCGGAATGGATCGAAAGGCCGCTTTCTTCTTCAGCTTCGCGGCGCGCGGCCTCTGCGGCCGATTCCATGTGATCCACCTTGCCGCCGACAATGCTCCAGTGGCCGGCTTCCGGTGCCTTCAGACGCTTGCAAAGCAAAAGCTTGCCGTCATTCAAGACGGCAAGCCCTGATCCCACACCGGGGAAATCGATGCCTGGATTCGCCATGCGACTGCCTGGATGATCAGGCTTTGCCGGCGATCAGCATGAAGGCGGGAATGTCATCGCCGAAGCCGATCGGGGTCGGACCGTCGTCGTGATCGCGGCGGTAGCGGTTGCGGCGGTCGCGATTGTCGTCGTTGGCCGGGTGCGGCTGCGGCGCAGGGCGGTTGCTGTGGCGGCCGGCATTCTGCGGTTTCGTGTCTGCCTTGCGTTCTGGTCTCACAGATTCTGCCTTTGCTGTAACCGGTTCCTGATCCGTCGATATGTCGTCTGATTTGATGTCCGATTTATGACTGGACACCGGACGGGGAGCGTGGTCACGGTCCCGGTCGTTGCGGCGGCCGCCGCGTTTGCCGTCTCGTCCGCCGCGCTCGGACCGGCCACTGTCGTGGCTTTCCATCGGGGCGGGCAGGGCGGAAAGGTCGCCATTCAGCCATTCGATCTTCTTGTCGATCAGTTTTTCGATGGCGTCCGCGAATTTCGTGTCACGCTTGGAAACCAGCGTGAAGGCGGCTCCGGAACGGCCGGCACGGCCGGTGCGGCCGATACGGTGGACATAATCTTCCGCGTGGATCGGCACATCGAAGTTGAACACGTGGCTCACATCCGGAATGTCGAGGCCGCGCGCGGCCACATCGGAGGCGACGAGCAGCTGGATGTTGCCGTCCTTGAAACTTGCGAGCATCTTCGTGCGTGAACTCTGGTCCATATCGCCGTGCAGTGCGCCGACCGAGAAGCCGTGGCGGCTCAGCGACCGGAAGAGGTCGGCCACGTCGAGCTTGCGGTTGCAGAAGATGATGGCGTTCTTCAGTTCTTCCTGCTTCTGGATCAGGTCACGCAGAACGGCGCGCTTCTCATAATCCTTGCTGTGGGTCGCAACAAAGCGCTGTGTCACGGTCGTTGCCGTCGAGGAGCGGACGGAGACCTCGACACGTTCCGGATTCTGCAGGAAGCGGTCGGCGAGCTTCTGGATTTCCGGCGGCATGGTGGCCGAGAAGAACAGCGTCTGACGGGTAAACGGGATCAGCTTGGCGATGCGCTCGATATCCGGGATGAAGCCCATGTCGAGCATGCGGTCGGCTTCGTCGATGACGAGAATTTCAACGCCGGTCATCAAAAGCTTGCCGCGCTCGCAGTGGTCGAGCAGGCGGCCGGGCGTGCAGATCAAAACGTCGGCGCCGCGTTCCAGCTTGCGGTCCTGCTCATCGAAGGAGACGCCGCCGATCAAAAGGGCGATGTTGAGCTTGTGGTTCTTGCCGTATTTTTCGAAGTTCTCGGCAACCTGGGCTGCGAGCTCGCGTGTCGGCTCAAGGATCAGCGTGCGCGGCATACGGGCCCTGGCGCGGCCCTTTTCGAGCAGCGTCAGCATCGGCAGCACGAACGATGCCGTCTTGCCGGTGCCGGTCTGGGCAATGCCGAGGATATCGCGCCGCTGCAAGGCTGGCGGAATGGCACCGGCCTGGATCGGCGTAGGAATCGTGTAGCCCGCGTCGGTAACTGCGGAAAGAACTTTTTGGCTCAGGCCAAGGTCTGAAAAAGTGGTCAAAGGGAAATCTGTTTCCGTTCCGGTTCGGTCGAACTCTGGTGACTCGGCAAATGCTTTCGTTGCCGTCGCTGGGGCTCATAGTCCCATAGGCAGACAAAGTCAAGAAAACCGGCGGTTTGCCCTGCAACAGGGTGAATAAACGGCCTGCCGTCGGCAGGATGGCTCCGGCATGCCTCTCAAGGGCACCTTGGCAAGACGGTATTTGTCAGTTGATATAGCGGCTGAGCCTGATCCCGGCATTCAGAAAGCGCATCGGATCGACAGCCTCGCCGTTCAGGCGGACCTCGTAATGCAGATGCGGCCCGGTCGAGCGACCGGTGCTGCCGGAGCGGCCGATCGCTTCGCCCGTCGAAATCGTGTCGCCGACATTGACGAGAATGGTCAATAGATGCGCATAGCGCGTCGTGATGCCGTTGCCGTGGTCGATCTCGACCATGTTGCCGTAGCCGCCGTTCTTGCCGGCCGTGATGACGGTGCCGGGCGCGGGCGCGACGATTCGCGTTCCGCTCGGCGCGCGAAAATCTATCCCGGCATGCAGGGCCAGCCGCCCGAGGAAAGGGTCGAGGCGATTGCCGAACCGGCTGGTGACGTCGCTCGCAGGGGAGGGATTGTTGAACGGCAGTTTCCTGGCCTGGTTGCGGACATGTTCGAGCCGGGCAAGCGCGGTGTCGAGCGCGACCAGGGAATTGTCGAAGGCTTCGGCGGTTTCCGGCTCGACGAACGGCCCCCCGACCGCCGCTTCGTCTTCCACCGTGCTTGCGGCCGCCGTCTGCGGTTCGTCGTCGACAACCTTGATACCCGTGCGGGCGACGATGTTGACGATGGCGTCTGTGGCCTGGGAAGCGCCGGCCGTCAGGCTTTGGATGCGATGCTTCTGGTCCTGCTCTATGTCCTTGAGCGAGAGGGTGACCTTCGAGAACAGCCGGTCGGCCCGATCGGATATGGTCTCCTGTCCTTTGGACGCGGATTGCGGGGCATAGGCGAGCGCCATTGGCTGTTGCGTCTGACGGCCGCCGATCCCCATCAGCCGCTCGATCGCCTTGATGCCGCCGCTTGCATCGGCACGCTTGTCATGGGCCTGTGGAGCCGTGACCTCCTGGTCCTCGTCCTGCGCGATGCCGGACTCCTCCGCCCGATCGAGAAGCGTGCCGAGCTTGCCGTGCCGGGATGTCAGCGCCATCTGCTGCTCGAGCAGTTTTTCGACCTTGTCCTCGACGATCTGCTGGTCGAGAAGCTGGCGGCTCGTCACCCGGTCGACCTGGGCGCGCAGAGCCGCGATCCGGTCCTCATATTCGTGCTGCATGCGCGCCTGGCGCGCCATGGTTCCGCCGATCAGGTCGTCACGCAGGACGAGATACGACGTTGCGGCAAGGTAGCCGATCGAAAACACCGAGACGAAGCAGATCGACAGCGCCGCCATCCAGGGCTGGAAGGTCATGTGGCGAACCTTGTCACCGCTTGCGACGATGATGATGTGCTTTTGTGCGCGCTTGCCGAAAACCCGGCTTTCCCTAGACACCAACTCACCCCCGCCGCGTGCGATTCTGCGCGTTTTGATGCGGTTGATTAGACACTGTTAAGGTTAATAAAGCCTTTGCCGAGCCAACGCCGGCGTGGCGTCAGGTGTTCACCGAGGCCGTCATCGAACGGTAGAATGACGGCGTCAGACCGGCCTCCGCCCGCGCTATGTCGTTGAACGGTGCCTTCAGCGGCCCACGGAAATTGGCCCGCACGAGCGCCTGAAATGCCGCGGCCGGGTCCTTCTTCTGGCGGGCGCAGAGAAAGCGAAACCATTTGGCGCCAACGGCGACATTGCCCTTTTCGTCTTCGTAGATGACATCGAGCACCGCCGCACTTTCCAGGTCGCCGGCTTCGCGCATCTTCGCCTGCAGGGCAGGCGTCACGTCGAGGCCGCGCGCCTCGAGAATGAGCGGCACGACAGCGAGACGTGCCGTGAGGTCGTTGCGGGTGTCATGGGCCGCCTGCCAGAGACCGTCATGGGCGGGCAGGTCGCCATAGTCCGCGCCGAGCTGCCGCAACCGGTCTCGGACCAGGCGAAAATGCTTGGCTTCCTCGAAGGCTACCCGCATCCAGCCGTCAAAGAACGAATTCGGCACCGGCTCACCGGCAAACCGGGCAACGATGTCGAGCGCGAGATCGACGGCATTGAGTTCGATATGGGCAATGGCGTGGAGCAGGGCGACCCGTCCCTTCTGCGTTGTCAGTGCCCGCTTCGGCACCTGTCTCGGCGGTATGAGATCCGGTTTTAGAGGGCGGCCCGGACGATCCGGGACCTGGGTATCGAGCGGCGACCGCAAGGACAGGCTGCGCGCATTCCAGCGGCGCGCGACTTCTTGCGTCAGAAGTGTCTTCACGTCGAGGTCGGCGGCGCAGATGGCGCGCGCCGCTCCGTCGCGCAGGCTCCGAATCGCCGGCAGTTCCGTCATTTTCCGCCACTTTCCGCAAGGCTTTTCACGGCGGCCAGCACCTCTTCGGCATGCCCCGGAACCTTCACCTTTCCCCAGACCCGCCGGACGATGCCGTTTGCGTCGATCAGCACGGTGGTCCGCTCGACGCCCATGTATTTCCTGCCATACATGCTTTTCTCGACCCAGACACCATAGGCGTTCAGGACTGACTTTTCCTCATCGGCAGCCAGAATGACGGAAAGATCGTATTTCTTCGCGAACTTGTCGTGCTTCTTGACCGAATCGGGCGACATGCCGATCACCACGGCGCCCGCGGCTGCGAAATCGCCCGCAAGCGCAGTGAAGGCGATGGATTCCGCTGTGCAGCCGCTGGTGTCGTCCTTCGGATAGAAGAACAGGACAACGGATTTCCCCCTGAATTGCGCCAGCGAGACGGTGCCGCCGCCATCACGGGGAAGCGTAAATTCCGGTGCCGATGCACCTTCTTCCAAATTCGCCATGGATAATCCTTTTTTCTGCGCCATGAGCTGCGTCGGTTATCGCAAGAGGCTTATCGAATCCGACCCCGCCGCGTCCAGCGCCGTGTGGAACGCGCAATCCGATCGGAGAGCGAGATGCCTGGCGGCAGACAGCGTTTGCCCTGCCGTTCTTCTTTAACTACTGTGAAACGGACATAAATGCCTCAGGGCGACGCAGTGCCTGGTGGCATTCCCGGACGGATGTCCGAATGAAATCAGCCACGAGAATGTGCGCAAGATGCTTGTGGCAGAGTCTTGCTGCCTGGCGTCGCGGGGCATTGCAACGGACTGGAAAAAGCGAGCGAATGAACTTTTTGACTATCCTGGGAGGCCGCCTCCCTGATGAGTGAAATCCGCGGCGAAAGGGTATCGTTTCGCAAGGAAGACATCGTCGCTTTGCATAACCTGCCATCGGCGCAGGCGTATGACCCGTGCATCCTGCATGCGCCGCGCAAGCGCGGCATTACACAACTGGTGTTGACGACAATCACCGTCGTGACAGCAATTGCCTTTCTTGTCGGGGCAGTGCTACTAGCGACGATCGAAGGCGGGTTGCTGGACGGACCGCTCAACGCGCGGGCTCAGACGGCACTGAACGCGGCGATCGGCGACGGCTATCATGCCGAGGTCGGCAGCACGGTGTTGCGCTTGACGTCGAATGGCGGCCTCGCGCTCAAGGCGCAGGATGTCGCCCTCGTCGAAAATGCCTCCAACAAACGGCTGGTGACCACCAATTCCGTCTTTATCGAGATCGATCCGATGGCGCTTTTAAGCGGGCGGGTTGCCGTGTCGAGGCTGGAGGCAGAGGGAGCGACGCTTGATGCCTCCTTGCTGCCGCAGGGTAAACCGATCGATCTCACGACGATACGTGTTGCCGATGTCGCCAGCGGACTGGAATTCGTTTTCAACCAGATGGACGGCATCGCGCAGTTGATCAGTCGCAGCAATACCGAATCCGTCAGGATCGCGGACCTGCAACTGTCTTTCTTAGGGCCACGCAACCGCGTCGTTCCGGTGGTCGTGGATGCCGTTGATTTCAAGCGCAGCAATGACGGCTCGATGCAGATCGACGGGGCCTTCTTTGTGGCTGGTGAAGCCGCTGAACTGCACCTGCGCGCCAGCCGGCAGGGCGATCGCATTGCGCATCTTGATGGCGCAGCGACCGGACTGCCGCTTTCGGCGCTTCTTCACCGGGATGAGACTGCAACGGAACCCGCCTTCGGCATCAGAAGTGGAGCCGATCTGAGCATCACCGCTACGCGCGCTGCCGATGGTGCGCCGCCTGCGCTGGAACTGAGAGCCCGGACTGGCGCGGGGGCGTTCTACGCTGGCGCATTCACCTCAGAGCTGAAGCAATCCGAGCTGAACGTCACCTACGACTTCGGCCGGGGCAGGATCGAAATTCTGCCTTCCATCGTACGGGTTGGTCGCTCGGCCTTTCCTTTTACCGGTGCGATCGCCGATCTCGACCACACCGCGCCGGCCGGCAAGAAGGGCTTTTTGCTGGATATTCTGCTGCAGTCTGCCAGTTCCGCGCCTGTCGATGTCGATGAACCGCCGCTGATCTTCGACGCCAAGGCGCAGGGCCGCTTTCTGTCGGAGAGCCATGAACTGATCTTCGACGAACTTGCGGTATCGAGCAGGCTTGGCGCCGCGGCCGGTTCGCTTGCCATGACCTTCGGCGAAATGTCGCCGCAGGTCAGCTTTGCGCTTGTCACGGACAAGTTGCAGTCGGCCGCGGTGAAGCAGCTTTGGCCGTGGTGGGTCGGAAAGAACGCTCGTCGTTGGGTCGTCAACAATGTCTATGGCGGAACCGTCACCAATGGCAGGATCGAAGTCTTCCTGCCGATGGGACGCGTTACCCGGACCGTCGGACCGATCGATCTGAACGGCGATGAACTCAACGTTCGCTTCGACATCGCGGACGCCCGCGTGAATATCACGGGCGACATCCCTCCGTTACGCGACGCGGCCGGAGCATTCACGCTGAAGGGCGAGCATCTCGACGTGCAGATCGAGCGGGGAACCGCCTATTTCCCATCCGGCCGCTCGGTCTCCCTGAAGGGCGGCAATTTCGTCATCCCGAACACCTATGAAAAGCCGCTGATCGCCGAAATGAAGGTGGACGTCGGCGGGCAGGCGGATGCGATCGCCGAACTCGTCAGCTACCGGCCCATCTCCGCCCTCCAGCGAACGCCGTTCAAGCCAGAGGACTTTGCAGGTAACATGACGGCGCAGGTCGGCGCACGATTTGGGCTTGTGCGAGCACAAAATCCACCCGAGCCGCAATGGCAGGCGCAGATGCTGCTCGACGGCGTAACGGTCAACAAGCCGATATCCGGGCGTGCGATCTCCAACATCCAGGGTACGCTGAGAATCGATCCGCAACAGGCTGTGCTGGAGGCGAAAGCCGACATCGATGGCGGGCCGATGGACATCTCGCTTGTCGAACCTGTCGGCGCTGGCGGTACCGTGGCGAGAAAACGCGAAATTTCAGGGACGCTTCGGGAAGGGATGCTCGCCAAGCTCGCCCCCGGCCTCACGCAGATCATCAGCGGACCGGTGTCGCTCGACATCCTGATCGACGAAAACGATCGCCACACGGTTTCGGCCGACTTCGGCAACGCGTCGATTTCGCTGCCCTGGATCGGCTGGTCGAAGGGACCGGGAATTGCCGCCAAGGCGACGTTTTCCGCTTCGACCATCGACAGCGTCACGCAGATCGACGACCTGAAGCTGGACGGCGGTAGTTTTGGCGCCGATGGCAGGCTGGTGATCGATAAATCGGGTCTGGTCTCCGGCCAGTTTTCGTCGGTGCGGCTGGCCCAGGACGACAATTACGCAGTGAGCGTCAAGCGCCAGAAGAATGGCTTTGCAATCAACGTCAGCGGCAACGCCGCCGATATCCGACCGGTCATCGAACGTCTGCGCACCTCTTCCGGCAACGACACGATGGATTCCACGCGGATCTCCTTGGAGGCAAACCTGCAGCGGGTGATCGGATTCCATTCCGAAACCCTGTCGAACCTCGATCTGAAATACGTCGCACGGGGCAAGCAGATCGACGCGCTCAATCTCTCCGCGGTTACCGATAGCGGCCAAGCGGTCGTGGCCAGGCTCACGCAAATCGGTCCGGACAATATCTTGGAACTGACCAGCGGCGATGCCGGATCGCTGGCCCGGTTCGCAAATATCTACGGCAATATGCGCGGCGGCCTGTTGAACGTGAAGCTGCGCGACAGGGGCGCCAGTTCCTGGCGTGGGATTGTCGATATCCGCAAGTTTTCGCTGGTCAACGAAGCCCGGTTGCAATCGATCGTTTCGACGCCGACCGGCGCTGACGGCCGAAGTCTGAACCAGGCAGTGAAGAGGGACATCGACGTCAGTTCGGCGCGTTTCGAGCGGGGTTTCGCAAATGTCATGCTCGACGGCGGGATAATCGCGGTCGACGGCGGGGTTGTGCGTGGCAATGATGTCGGCGCCACCTTCCAGGGGACGGTGCGCGACAAGAACGGCAACATGGACATGACCGGCACGTTCATGCCGGCTTACGGACTGAACCGGCTGTTTGGCGAACTGCCGCTGATCGGCGTGCTCCTCGGCAATGGCCGCGACCGCGGCCTGCTCGGGATCACCTTCAAGCTGACGGGACCGTTCGTAAAGCCGAACCTGACGATCAACCCATTGTCGATCATCGCGCCCGGGGTATTCCGCAGCATCTTCGAGTTTCAATAAAAAACCGGCGGGGTCGCCGCCGGTTTCGCAGTGGTCGCACGACGTTGCCGCCGATCAGGCGGGCCGGACGAGAATGTGCTTCTTCTTGCCAAGCGACAGCTTGATGACGTTTTCGGCGGTGATCTCGCCTGTGCCGATCACCTGCCGGTCGTCGCTGATCACCTTGTCGTTGACGCGGACTGCGCCGTCTTTCAGGAACTGCCGCACCTTGCCGTTGGATTCCGCCAGGCCGGCCCGGACGAACAGAGTGAGAACGCCGACGCCGGCCTCGAGCTCTGCCGCCGGCACGTCGATCGACGGCAGGTTTTCGGCAAGCGCGCCTTCCTCGAAGGTCTTGCGCGCGGTTTCGGCGGCTTCCTCGGCGGCAGCGCGGCCATGCAGCATCGCCGTGATCTCCGTCGCAAGGATCTTCTTGACCTCGTTGATTTCCGCGCCGCCAAGCTGCGACAGGCGGGCGATCTCGCTCATCGGCAGCGTCGTGTAGAGCTTGAGGAAGCGCGACACGTCGGCATCCTCCGTGTTGCGCCAGTATTGCCAGAAGTCGTAGGCCGACAGCATATCCGGGTTGAGCCAGATCGCGCCGTTGACCGACTTGCCCATCTTGGCACCGGAAGAGGTGGTAAGCAGCGGCGAGGTCAGCGCGTAGAGCTGCGGCGTGCCCATGCGGTGGCCAAGGTCGAGACCGTTGACGATGTTGCCCCACTGGTCGGAGCCACCCATCTGCAAGCGGCAGCCGGTACGCTTGTAGAGCTCGACGAAGTCGTAGGCCTGCAGGATCATGTAGTTGAATTCCAGGAAGGACAGCGACTGTTCGCGGTCGAGCCTCGTTTTGACGCTGTCGAAGGCAAGCATGCGGTTGACCGAGAAATGACGGCCGACATCGCGCAGGAATTCGAGATAGTTGATGCCGAGCAACCAGTCGGCATTGTTGATCATCAGGGCATCCCTCGGCCCTTCGCCGTAGGTCAGGTAGTTGGAGAACACCGACTTGATGCTGGCGATGTTGGCGGCAATCGTTTCGGGCGTCATCAGCTGGCGTGCCTCGTCCTTGAAGGACGGGTCGCCGACCATGCCGGTGCCGCCGCCCATCAGCGAGATCGGCCGGTGGCCGGTCGCCTGCAGCCAGTGCAGCATCATGATCTGGATGAGACCGCCGGCATGCAGGCTGGGTGCTGTCGGATCGAACCCGATATAGGCCGTCACGATCTCCTTGTTGAACAGCGCATCCAGCCCGGCGTCATCGGACGTCTGGTGGATGAAACCGCGTTCCTGGAGGGTGTGAAGGAAATCGGACTTGAACTCGGACATGACCTGTCTCTTTCGGTGGGCTGTTTGGATTAACGCTTGTTGGATATGTGCGGGGCGTTTAGCACTGTTTGTTGAAAAGTGCACCTGTCTGCGTCGGGAATGTTTAAGCCACGGCCTGCGAGTTTGGAACGCTGATGACCAAGACCATAAGAACGGCCATCGGCCTGATGAGCGGCACGAGCATGGATGGCATCGACATCGCGCTCCTTCGCACCGATGGCCAAAACGTCGTCGAACGCGGACCATCCATGGGCATAGCGTATGATCCGTCTTTCCGCGACCGACTGAAGCGGGCCCTGGTTGCAGCACGGGATTTGACCGACAGGACCGCGCGGCCAGGCGACCTTAGTGCGGTAGAGCGAACCCTGACGCTACGGCATGCCGTTGCCGTAAGCGATTTTCTGTATCGGCATGATCTGTCGCCTGGCGAGATCGATGTGATCGGCTTTCACGGGCAGACCGTTCTCCATCGTCCGGATGAGGCGCTCACCGTGCAGCTTGGCGACGGCGCACTTCTTGCAAAGACGACCGGCATCCCGGTCGTCTTCGACATGCGCGCCAATGACATGGTCCACGGCGGCCAGGGCGCGCCGCTCATCCCCGTCTACCACGCCGCACTCGCTGCAAGCGCCGGCCAGGCCTTGCCGACGGTATTCGTCAATATCGGCGGCATCTCCAATCTCACCTTCATCGGCAGGAACGGAGAGATCGTGGCCTATGACAGCGGGCCGGGAAATACGCTGATCGATCAGTGGGTGGAGATGCATACGGGCGCCGCTTACGACCAGGATGGGGAAATCGCCAGCACCGGAAAGGTGTTGCCGAGCCTCGCCGATCGCTATCTCGGCAGTTCCTTCTTTTCCTCCAACCAGCGCCGATCGCTGGATCGCAATGATTTCCTGCCGCCGCAGAAGGGGGAGGCCGGGCTGGCGGACGGTGCGCGCACGCTTGCCCATGTCACGGCCGCAGCCATTCTGAAATCGGCAAAGCATCTTCCCGAACCACCAGCGCTCTATATCGTCTGCGGCGGCGGGCGGTTGAACCGTGTCATCATGCAGGATCTCCTGGACCTTGCCCGGGTAGAGAACGCGAGGGTCATCGCTGCGGAGGAGGCCGGTTTCGACGGGGACGCCATGGAAGCGGAAGCCTGGGCCTATCTCGCTGTTCGCTCTTTGCTGAACTTGCCGCTGACCTTTCCAGGCACGACGGGCGTCGCCGCTGCGGTCACCGGCGGCGTCCTCAGCATGCCCGAAAATCAGGGCTCTTGCGCCCCGCCTAACGTTTTCCCTTGCCGGAAACCGCCAGGCTGAGGACTGATTGCTCGATGCAGATCACCGATCTTGAATCTGATTTGCAGCCCTTGGAAATCGCTTCGATCCGAGGGAAGATCATCCCGCTCTAACTCTTGGGGGTCTCATGGAAAAGCACGAGCCGTTTCTGCGCGAGGCGATTGCGCTCTCGAAATCCGCGATGGCCAACGGCGACGAACCGTTTGGTTCAGTACTGGTGAAGGACGGCGAAGTCATCCTGCGCGCCGAAAACAGCGTCTTCACCGGCCGCGACATGACAAATCACGCCGAGATGAACCTCATTAAACTGGCGGCACAGCATTACGACCCGTCTTTTCTCGCTGACTGCACGCTCTACGCAAGCACTGAACCATGCGCGATGTGCTCCGGGGCGATCTACTGGTCGGGCATTGGGCGCGTGGTGTTTGCGTGCTCCGAAACGCGGCTCGGCGAGATTGCCGGGATCGGGTTGAATGTGCCGAGCCGGGCAGTGTTGGAGAGCGGCGCGCGTGCCGTCACTGTGGTTGGCCCGACGAACCTGGAAGGCGAGGCCGCCGAAGTCCACCAGGAATTCTGGCCAAAGCATCTGGGCAAGGCTTAGACTCGGGGCTTATTGATCAGAGCCGGAAGAGACAGCGGCTGGGATGCAGATCGCCGAGAAGAAGGTGTGAGGGCGATATGCCAGTCCCTGAGCTTTGCGAACAGGCTCTCGATCTTGTGGCCGCGAACTGCGTCAGGCCCAGGCGTGACGATCATCAGCAAATGAAAAGGCCGGAAACGACCCGGCCTTTTGAGATCTCAGCGGATGCGCTTGGCCGCCGGCTCCGGCGTCAATTCGCCGTTCAGCCGCCGGTCGAGATAATCCTCGCATTCCGCCATCAGCGCATCGATCTGGCCGTTGAAGAAGTGGTTGGCGCCGGGCACGGTCCTGTGGGTGATCAGGATGCCCTTCTGCGCCTTCAGCTTGTCTACCAGGTTGTTGACGTCCTTTTCCGGCGCCACCTTGTCGAGATCGCCATTGATGATCAGGCCGGATGACGGGCAGGGCGCCAGGAACGAAAAGTCGTAGGTATTCGGCTGCGGCGCGATCGACATGAAGCCTTCGATCTCCGGCCGGCGCATCAGAAGCTGCATACCGATCCACGCCCCGAAGGAATAGCCGGCGACCCAACAGCTCTTCGAATCCGGGTGCATGCTCTGGACCCAGTCGAGTGCGGAAGCTGCATCGGACAGTTCGCCGGCGCCGTGGTCGAATTCGCCCTGGCTGCGGCCGATCGAACGGAAATTGAAGCGCAGTGTGGTGAAACCGCGCTTCTGGAACATGTAGAACAGCTGGTAGACGATCTGGTTGTTCATCGTCCCGCCGAATTGCGGATGCGGGTGCAGGACGATGGCGATCGGGGCGTTCTTCTGCTTGGACGGCTGGTAACGGCCTTCGAGGCGACCGGCCGGTCCGTTGAAGATGATTTCGGGCATTGGTTCTCCGGGCATGTTTATGGCACTAAAAAACGCGTTCCCGGGCTTCAGCAGTCTTGACGAAAGCAGTCAGCTTTTTTACAACGTAGTTTAGAACCATTCAAAACTTTGACACGGTCTTTCCGTGACGAGTGTCGTCTCTTACGGCAAGCGACGCGAAAATTTCAAGGAAAATGCACCGGCCGCTGCCTTTAACATGGCAACCGGTCATTCTTTGGCAAGGGAACATGAGGGAAGCGCGCATTTATATGGACTGGAATGCCACCGCGCCGCTTTTGCCGGCCGCGCGAGAGGCGTGCCTGTCTGCGCTCGACCTTGCCGGTAACCCGTCATCCGTCCATGGCGAAGGCCGCAAGATCCGCGCGCTGGTCGAGACTGCGCGGCGCGACGTGGCCGCACTGTGCGGCGCGCAGCCGGCCAGCGTGACGTTCACCAGCGGCGCGACCGAAGCGGCAAACTGGGTGCTGACGCCTGACTTCCGCATGGGCAAGACGCCGCTTTCGATCGGCCATCTCTATATGTCGGCCATCGAGCATCCCGCCATCCGCGAAGGCGGCCGTTTCAGCCGGAACGACATCAGCGAAATCGCCGTGACGCCCGCGGGCATGCTGGACCTGGCAGCGCTCGAGGCGGCACTTGCGGCACACGACCGCCAGACCGGCCTGCCGATGGTCGCCGTCATGCTCGCCAACAACGAAACCGGCATCGTCCAGCCGATCGAGGAGGTTTCGCATCTGGTCAAGGCGGCCGGCGGCATCCTGGTCGTCGATGCGGTTCAGGCCGCGGGCCGCATCGCGTTGTCGATCGAGAATCTTGGCGCCGACTTCCTGATCATTTCGTCGCACAAGCTCGGCGGACCAAAGGGCGCGGGTGCACTGATCGCACGAGGCGAAATCCTGATGCCTTCGGCGCTGATCCGTGGCGGCGGCCAGGAGAAGGGCCATCGCTCGGGGACGGAAAACCCTGCCGCCATCGCCGGTTTTGGGGCCGCAGTGCGCGCCGCGGTCGATGGGCTCGAGGGGCGAATGGCGGCCGTGTCGGCGTTACGCGATGATCTGGAAAGCGAAATGGTCGCCGCAGCGCCCGACGTCATCATCCATGGCAAAAGCGGGCCACGGCTCGGCAATACGACGTTCTTCACCTTGCCCGGCCTCAAGGCCGAGACGGGCCAGATCGCCTTCGATCTGGAAGGCGTCGCCTTGTCGGCAGGGTCGGCCTGTTCGTCCGGCAAGGTCGGCCAGAGCCATGTCCTGTCGGCCATGGGGCATGATCCGGGACAGGGCGCATTGCGGATATCGATCGGGTCGTCTACGACGCGGGCCGAAGTCGACCGGTGTGCCGAGGTCTTTGCAAAGGTCGCGGCGCGTCGCAGGCTCTCGGGTGCCGCCGCCTGAAAGCATTAAAATTGCGGAAATTCAATTTTCCGCTTGGCAAACGGGATGAAAATGGCCCCTTAGCCATTACATAAGCGGTGCGACGAAAATCGCATCGTACTGACAAGCTGCCGGACCTTGTATCCGGCGAGATTGGAGAACGACATGGCTGCCGTGCAGGAAACAATCGATCAGGTCGCCCTGATCGATGTGGACCAGTACAAATACGGGTTCGAAACGAAGATCGAGATGGACAAGGCGCCCAAGGGCCTGTCCGAAGAGATCATCCGCTTCATTTCGGCGAAGAAGCAGGAACCAGAATGGATGCTCGAATGGCGTCTTGGTGCCTATCGCCGTTGGCTGACGCTCGAGGAGCCGACCTGGGCGCGCGTCAATTACCCCAAGATCGACTTCAACGACATCTATTATTATGCCGCGCCGAAGAACCAGAGCGGACCGAAGTCGATCGACGAGGTCGACCCGGAAATTCTGAAGGTCTACGAGAAGCTCGGCATTCCGCTGCGCGAGCAGGAGATGCTGGCGGGCGTCGCGACGTCGAAGATCGCCGTCGATGCCGTGTTTGATTCCGTCTCGGTCGTGACCACCTTCAAGGAAGAGCTGAAGAAGGCCGGCGTGATCTTCATGTCGATCTCCGAAGCGATCCGCGAACATCCGGAACTCGTGCAGAAATATCTCGGCTCCGTCGTTCCGACGACCGACAACTATTATGCGACGCTGAATTCCGCCGTCTTTACCGATGGTTCCTTCGTCTTCGTGCCGAAGGGCGTTCGCTGCCCGATGGAGCTCTCGACCTATTTCCGCATCAACGAGAAGAACACCGGCCAGTTCGAGCGCACGCTGATCATTGCGGAAGAGGGCGCCTACGTCTCCTACCTCGAAGGCTGCACCGCGCCGCAGCGCGACGAAAACCAGCTGCATGCCGCGGTCGTCGAGCTGGTTGCGCTCGATGACGCCGAGATCAAGTATTCGACCGTCCAGAACTGGTATCCGGGCGACAAGGAAGGCAAGGGCGGTATCTACAACTTCGTGACGAAGCGTGGCGATTGCCGCGGCAAGAACTCGAAGATCTCGTGGACGCAGGTCGAGACCGGCTCAGCCATCACCTGGAAATACCCGTCCTGCATCCTGCGCGGCGATGGTTCGCGCGGCGAGTTTTATTCGATCGCCGTTTCGAACGGTCATCAGCAGATCGATAGCGGCACCAAGATGATCCATCTCGGCAAGAACACGTCGAGCCGCATCATCTCCAAGGGCATTGCCGCCGGGGTGTCGCAGAACACCTATCGCGGTCAGGTCTCGACGCACCGCAAGGCGGAAAATGCCCGCAACTTCACGCAGTGCGACAGTCTTCTGATCGGCGACAAGTGCGGTGCGCATACGGTGCCCTACATCGAGGCACGCAATGCCTCGGCCCAGTTCGAGCATGAGGCGACGACGTCGAAAATTTCCGAAGACCAGCTGTTTTACTGCCTGCAGCGCGGCATTCCGGAAGAGGCGGCGATCGCGCTGATCGTCAACGGCTTCGTCAAGGAAGTCATCCAGGAACTGCCGATGGAGTTCGCGGTCGAAGCGCAGAAGCTGATCGGGATCTCGCTGGAAGGCTCGGTGGGCTAAGCGGCTTCACACATTGAACCCGATGCGCGCAACGCTGCGCACGATGTCTATTCATTTCCCAAAGGGAAGATCGAAATGCTTGAAATCAAGAACCTCCATGCCCGCATCGCCGAAGACGGCACCGAGATTATCCGCGGCCTTGACCTGACCGTGAAGGCGGGCGAAGTCGCCGCGATCATGGGGCCGAACGGCTCCGGCAAGTCGACGCTGTCCTATATCCTGTCGGGCCGCGAAGACTATGAAGTCACCGAAGGCGACATCCTCTACAACGGCGAGAGCATTCTGGAACTCGACCCGTCCGAGCGCGCCGCCAAGGGGATTTTCCTTGCCTTCCAGTATCCGGTTGAAATTCCGGGCGTCGCAACGATGCAGTTCCTCAAGGTGGCGCTGAACGAGCAGCGCAAGTATCGCGGCGAGGAGGAGCTTTCGACGCCGGACTTCATCCGCCGCGTCAAGGAAGCCTCCGCCAGGCTGCAGATCAACCCCGACATGCTGAAGCGCCCCTTGAACGTCGGTTTCTCCGGCGGCGAGAAGAAGCGCGCGGAAATCCTGCAGATGGCCCTTCTTGAGCCGAAGCTCTGCGTGCTGGACGAAACCGACAGCGGCCTTGACATCGACGCCTTGAAGATCGTCGCCGACGGCGTCAACGCGTTGCGCTCGCCCGATCGCGCCGTCGTCGTCATCACGCACTACCAGCGCCTGCTCGAATACATCGTGCCGGACAGCGTTCATGTTCTCTACAAGGGCCAGATCATCAAGTCCGGCGACAAGTCGCTGGCGCTTGATCTCGAAGCCAACGGCTATGCCAACATCATCGACGCGGCGGCCTGAGGAGTGGTGGGGATGAACATGCAAACGGCGATAACGATGACGGCCGCCGAAACGGCCCTCGTCGATGCCTATACCGCCCAGATCGGCGAATTGCCCGGCGAAGGCGCCGTGCTTTCGGCGCGCGACACGCTGCTTGCCGATCTGCGCAAACAGGGCCTGCCGACGCGCCGCGTCGAATCCTGGCATTATACCGACCTGCGCGCACTTCTGCGCAGCGTTCCGGCTGTCGACCCAACCGCATTCGCGCAGCAGGTTGACCCGCTGGTCGCCGGTTCGTCGGTACTCGCTGTCCTGAACGGCAAGGCCGCTACCAAGGGTGCGCCCGCCGGCGTCAACGTCCGCTCCTATGCCGACAGCCTCGTTGAGGGCGTTGCGGCGGCCGATCTCGTGGAGCGCGATGCCGACGACGCGATCGGCCGTATCAACGGCAGCTTCGTGCGCGACGGTTTCGAGATCGAGGTTGTGGAAGGCACCGAGCTCGAACAGCCGCTGGAACTTCAGCTGGTGCAGAGCGCCGGCCAGAGCCACACCCGGTTCCCGGTAACGTGCGGCGCCAGCACGAAGGCCGTGGTCATCGAACGCCATCTTTCCGTCGGCGACGCGCCGAGCCTCGTGACGACCGTTTGCGACCTGATCCTCGACGAGGGCGCGGAAATCACCTGGATCATCCTGCAGCAGCAGGGTGATGCCGACAGCCATCTGGCGCAGGTCAATTTCGACCTTGGTACTAATGCCAGGCTGCGGCTGTTCGTCATCAATGCCGGCGGCAAGCTGGTTCGCCAGGAAGTTCATGGCGTCACGACAGGCGAAGGCTCGGATTTCAAGCTGCGCGGCATCAATCTGCTCGGCGGCGAAACGCATACGGATGTGACCTTCACGCTCGGCCATGACGTTCCGAACACGACATCGACGGAAATCATCCGCAACGTCCTTCTCGGCCGCGCCAAGGGCGTTTTCCAGGGGCAGATCCGCGTTGCTCCCGATGCCCAGAAGACCGACGCGAAGATGGCATGCAACACGCTGCTCCTCTCCGACGACGCCGATTTTTCGGCAAAGCCGGAGCTGGAAATCTTTGCCGACGACGTCCAGTGCGGCCACGGCGCAACGGTCATCGATATCAACGAGACGCAGCTTTTTTACCTGCGTGCCCGCGGCATTCCGGAAAACAAGGCGCGGGCCATGCTGGTCAATGCCTTCGTCGACGAGATCGTCGAGGAACTGGAAGACGAAGCCGTGATCGAGCCTTTGGAAGCGATCATCGCGGCCTGGCTCGAGACGCACGCCTGATTGGACAACGACATGGAACATACGGTGCCGGTGCCTGGCTACGACGTCGAAGCGATCCGCCGGGATTTTCCCATCCTGTCGCGGACCGTCTACGGCAAGCCGCTCGTCTATCTCGACAATGGCGCCTCGGCGCAGAAGCCGCAGGTGGTCATCGACGCCGTTGCCCATGCCTATGCCAACGAATATGCCAACGTCCATCGCGGCCTGCATTTCCTGTCGAATGCCGCGACCGATGCCTATGAGGGCGCACGCGAAAAGGTGCGTCGCTTCCTGAACGCGCCGTCCGTCGACAATATCATCTTCACAAAGTCCTCGACGGAGGCGATCAATGCGGTTGCCTATGGCTACGGCATGCCGAAGATCGGCGAGGGCGAGGAGATCGTCATCTCGATCATGGAGCATCACTCCAACATCGTGCCATGGCATTTCATCCGCGAACGGCAGGGCGCAAAGCTCGTCTGGGCGCCGGTAGACGACCAGGGCGTGTTTCATATCGATGATTTCGTCAAGTGCCTGAGCGACCGCACCAAACTGGTGGCTATCACGCATATGTCGAATGCGCTGGGAACGGTCGTTCCGGTCAAGGAGATCTGCCGCATTGCTCATGAGCGCGGCATCCCGGTTTTGATCGACGGCAGCCAGGCCGCGGTCCACATGCCGGTCGATGTCCAGGACATCGATTGCGACTGGTACGTGATGACCGGACACAAGCTCTACGGTCCATCGGGAGTCGGCGTGCTTTACGGCAAGGCGGACCGCTTGAAGGAAATGCGACCCTTCATGGGCGGCGGCGAAATGATCGTCGAGGTGACCGAAGACACCGTCACATACAACGATCCGCCGCACCGCTTCGAAGCGGGCACGCCGCCGATCGTCCAGGCGATCGGTCTCGGCTATGCGCTTGATTACATGGAAAAGCTCGGCCGCGCGGCCATTGCCGCCCACGAAGCCGATCTGGCGGCCTACGCGCTTGAACGCCTTTCATCCGTCAATTCGTTGCGCATCTTCGGGACGGCGCCCGGCAAGGGTGGTATCTTCTCCTTCGAGCTCGAAGGGATCCATTCCCACGACGTGTCGATGGTGATCGACCGGGCGGGGGTCGCTGTCAGGGCCGGAACGCATTGCGCCCAGCCGCTCTTGAAACGCTTTGGCGTCACCTCCACATGCCGTGCATCCTTCGGTCTCTACAATACGCGAGCCGAAGTGGATGCGCTCGTCGATGCGCTGGGTCATGCCCGCAAATTCTTTGCGTAAGGAATAGTCTGATGAGCCTTGATACGACCGAAGAGAAGATCGATGTCCGCGAAGGGATCGTCCATTCCGCAATCCCGGCCGACGAACTGGCGCGTCTCAGCGACGATATCATCTCGGCCTTGAAGACCGTCTATGACCCGGAAATCCCGGCCGACATCTTCGAGCTCGGGCTGATCTACAAGATCGATATCGAAGACGACCGGATGGTCAAGATCGCCATGACGCTGACCGCGCCCGGCTGCCCGGTGGCCGGAGAGATGCCGGGCTGGGTGGAGAATGCGGTCGGTGCTGTCGAAGGCGTGTCCGGCGTCGAGGTGACCATGACCTTCGATCCGCCATGGACGCCGGACCGCATGTCGGAAGAGGCGCAGGTGGCCGTCGGCTGGTACTGATCAGTCGGCAGGCGTATTGATCCCTTAACCGCCGCACATTACATTCTGGACTCGGGAAAGCATCAGGCCTTGAACCTGACTGCGCTAAGGAGAATGGCCGATGGGCTTTGCAGTGATGAGTTTGACCGATGCGGCCGCCAGTCGCGTCAAGGCGATCGTCGAGAATGCCGGCGGCGATGCGCAGGGTATTCGCGTGTCGATCAAGAAGGGCGGTTGCGCCGGCATGGAATACGCCATCGACCTGGTGACTACAGCCAATCCCAAGGACGATTTCGTCGAGCATCAGGGCGCCAAGGTCTGGGTCGCGCCGGAAGCCGTCCTTTACCTGCTCGGTACCCGCATGGACTTCGAAGTGACGACACTGCGCTCGGGCTTCACCTTCAACAATCCGAACCAGACCTCCGCCTGCGGCTGCGGCGAGTCGGTCGAACTGAAGCCGGCGGACCTCGCGGCGCTCGCGGCCAAGGGCGATGCGGTCGTGCGAGCCGGCTAGGCTTTCGGCGCAAGGGCAGACATTTGCACGAGAATTCCAAGGGAGACTGGTTTCCGCCAGTCTCTTTTTCTGTTTTTATGCACATCTGACAAACGCGGCCGGGCCTGGAATTGAGTAACGCGATGCCGATTGCGCAGAAACATTTCGTCCAGGCCCTCTACGGCAGCTTTCCCGATCCGGTTGTCGTTATCGATTCCGACTGGATCATCCTTTCCGCAAATCCCGCGATCACCAAGCAGTTCGGTTATACGGCGGATGAAATCGCCAACCGTCCGGCGCGGATACTTTATGCCACGGACGAAGACTACGACGCTTATCTCAGCCGGGACACGCGCGAACGCGCCGGCGAGGACGTTTCCGATGACGTCTACCAATACCGTCGAAAGGACGGATCGGTGTTTTCCGCCCGTCTGCGGGTCACCGCAATCCGCGGCGAGGATGGCACGGCGCAGGGCTTCATCGGGGTCGTGCAGGACATTTCGGATCTTCTCGAGCTCGACAGGGCGCGAAGGAAGACCGCCGAGATGTTCGACGCCGCCCTGCAAGCGATACCGGAAGGCTTTGCGATTTTCGACAGCCAGGAAAAACTGATCGCCTTCAATGAAGCCTATAGGCGCATACTGGGAAAGGCCGGTGACGGTCTCCAGATGGGCATGTCCGCCGAGGAAATCCTTGTAGCCGTCCACGACGCAGGCAACTATCCGTCCATGCCGAGCGGCTCGCCGGAGGCCTCGGCGTGGATCGAAAGCCGACTGCAGGATTTTCGCCAACCGAGCGGCAAGCCGCATTTGTTTCCCTTCGGTGACGGGCGCTGGATGCAGGCGGAGAACCTCAAGGCCGGTGACGGCAATACCGTCGTCCTGCGCATCGATGTCACGGCCCTGAAGGAGGCGGAACTGGCGCTCGACCGGCAGAGGCTGGAATATTACACGCTCGTCCAGAACCTGCCGGATTTCATTTGTCGGATTTCTCCGGACCTGACGTGCACCTTCGTCAACGAGACCTATGCCGAGTTCATCGGCAAGCCGGCGAGCGCGCTTGCCGGAAAGCCCTTTCTGGACCTTGTTCCGGAACGGGACCGTGAACGCATGGTCCGCCTTCTCAGGAACCTCTCGCCGGAGGATCCGATCTTCGCGCGCGAACAGCGCCGGTCTTTGGCCGATGGCAGTGACTTCTGGATCTTCTGGTCCAACATGGCGGTGTTCGACGGTGACAACCTTGTCGAATACATCACTGCCGGGCGCGACATCACCGAGTTGAAGCGACAGCAGGTGCGGATTGCCCAGCAAAGTGCCGAGCTGAAGCGCAAGAACGAAGCGCTCAGCCAGTTCACCGGCACGGTTTCTCACGACCTGAAGGCGCCGATGCGCCACATATCGATGTTTTCGGAGATGATCAGCGAAGATGTCGCGAGCGGCAATTTCGCAGATCTGCCGGTCTATGCCGACTATCTGCGCCAGAGCGCCCGGCGCATGGATCGACTGATCGACAGCCTCCTCGATTACGCCCAGATCGCCGACCAGATCACCCATTGGCAGACGGTTTCCATGTCGGACGTTGTTTCCGACGCCATCCTCAATCTGGACACGTTCATTCGGGAGGCAGACGCAAGGTTCGAGTTCGATGTCTTGCCGCAGGTCAAGGGCGATCCAGAACTGCTGAAGCGGCTCTGCCAGAACCTGATCGGCAATGCGGTCAAGTATCGCCGCGAGGGGGTCAAGCCGGTCATCAGCATCTATAGCGAAACGATTGACGATTGTGTCCGGATCTATTTCCAGGACAACGGCATCGGTATCGATCCACGGTTTTCGAAGAAGATCTTCGATGTGTTGCAACGCCTTCACCGGGACGAATCGGTCTATCCGGGCACAGGAATCGGGCTGGCATTGGCCAAACGGATCGCCGACAGCCATAACGGCTCGATCGAGCTCGACACGTCCTTTAGCCAGGGCGCGCGCTTTGTCCTGACCTTGCCGGACGCGGTTTAACGGTTCCGAGGCAGCCGGCAGGATTCACGCAACGACCGCAGCATGGGAAGGGGCGCATGAAGCGCCCCCTGGTTTCAAGCGTTACTCTGCCGCCTCGGCGTAGGCCTCCAGCGGCGGGCAGGTGCAGACGAGGTTGCGGTCGCCGAAGACATTGTCGACGCGGTTGACAGGCGACCAGTATTTGTCGACGCGAAAGGCGCCCGGCGGGTAGCAGGCCTGTTCGCGCGAATAGGGGCGGTCCCAGTCGCCGACGAGGTCTTCTACCGTATGCGGCGCGTTCTTCAGCGGATTGTTCACCCGGTCCATCCGGCCGTCCTCGATCGCCTGAGCTTCGGCGCGGATCGCCAGCATGGCATCGCAGAAGCGGTCGAGTTCGGCCTTGGTTTCCGATTCCGTCGGCTCGATCATCAGCGTGCCGGCGACCGGCCAGCTCATGGTCGGCGCGTGGAAACCGCAGTCGATCAGCCGCTTGGCGACGTCGTCCACGGTGACGCCGGCGCTGTCCACCAGTGGGCGCGTGTCGATGATGCATTCATGCGCCACGCGGCCCCTGGCTGACTTGTAGAGCACGCCGTAGGCGCCCTTCAGGCGTGCGGCGATGTAGTTGGCGTTGAGGATCGCCACCTTGGTTGCCTGCGTCAGCCCTTCGCCGCCCATCATCAGGCAGTAGCTCCACGAGATCGGCAGGATCGAGGCCGAGCCGAACGGCGCTGCCGACACGGCACCTTCGCCGCCGTCCGTTTCCGGATGTCCCGGAAGGAAGGGTGCCAGGTGAGCCTTGACGCCGATCGGTCCCATGCCCGGGCCGCCGCCGCCATGCGGAATGCAGAAGGTCTTGTGCAGGTTGAGATGGCTGACGTCGGAGCCGATATCGCCCGGCCGGGCAAGGCCGACCATGGCGTTCATGTTGGCACCGTCGAGATAGACCTGGCCACCGTGCTTGTGGACAATGTCGCAGACCTCGCGGACGTTCTCCTCGAACACGCCGTGGGTGGACGGATAGGTGATCATGCAGCACGAGAGGTTTTCAGCGTACTGCGCTGCTTTTGCACGGAAATCTTCCATGTCTATGTCGCCGTTGTCGCTGACCTTGACGACCACCACCTTCATACCGGCCATTTGCGCGGAGGCCGGGTTGGTACCGTGAGCCGAGGTCGGGATCAGGCAGACATCGCGGTGACCGTCGCCATTGGCAAGGTGATAGGCGCGGATCGTCAAGAGCCCGGCATATTCGCCTTGTGCACCGGAATTCGGTTGCATGGAGATCGCATCGTAACCGGTCACCGCGCAGAGCTTCTGCGACAGGTCGGTGATCATGTGGCGATAGCCTTCGGCCTGGTCCGCCGGCACGAACGGATGAATCTCCGAGAATTCCGGCCAGGTAATCGGCAGCATTTCCGCTGTCGCGTTCAGCTTCATCGTGCAGGAGCCGAGCGGGATCATCGAGCGATCGAGCGCCAGATCGCGGTCCGACAGGCGGCGGATATAGCGCGTCATTTCGCTTTCCGCCCGGTTCATGTGGAAGATCGGATGAGTGAGATATTCGCTGGTGCGCAGCAGCCCTCCCGGCAGACGATAGCCGGGTTCGAAGTCCTCGACGCTGAAATCGCCGCCGAACGCCCGCCAGACGGCCTCCAGCGTCACCGGCCGCGACCGCTCGTCAAGGCTGATGCCGATCTTGGTGGTGCCGATCCGGCGCAGGTTTACTTCCTCGGCGACAGCCGTCTTCAGGATGATCCCCTGCAGCTTGCCGACATCGACGGTGATCGTGTCGAAGAACACGTCAGGCTCGACGGTGTAGCCGAGCTTCTCGAGCCCCATGGCGAGCCGAACGGTCTTCTGGTGAACACTCTGCGCGATTGCCTTGATGCCCTTCGGACCGTGGAAAACCGCATACATCGATGCCATGACGGCGAGCAGCACCTGTGCCGTGCAGATGTTGGATGTCGCCTTTTCCCGGCGGATGTGCTGTTCACGCGTCTGCAGCGAAAGCCGGTAGGCGCGGTTGCCGCGGCTGTCGACCGACACGCCGACGAGGCGACCGGGCATCGAGCGCTTGTAGGCGTCCTTGACGGCCATGTAGGCCGCATGCGGGCCGCCGTAGCCGACGGGAACACCGAAGCGCTGGGTGCAGCCGATGGCAATGTCGGCGCCCATTTCGCCCGGCGACTTCAACAGAGCCAGTGCCAGCGGATCGGCGGCGATGACCGCGATCGCGCCGGCCTGATGCAGACGGGCGATCAGACCGGTGAAGTCGCTCACGTGGCCGTAGGTGCCGGGATACTGGAAGATCGCGCCGAAGACGCTTGCCGATTCCAGATCGGTATGGGGATTGCCGACGACGACCGTCCAGCCGAGCGGTTCGGCGCGCGTCTTGATCAGCGCGATCGTCTGCGGATGGCAATTCTCGTCGACGAAGAATGCGGTTTCCTTGGATTTCGACACGCGCTCGGCCATCGCCATGGCTTCGGCAGCGGCAGTTGCCTCGTCGAGCAGCGAGGCGTTGGCAACGTCGAGGCCGGTGAGGTCACAGACCATCGTCTGGTAGTTCAGGAGCGCTTCCAGGCGGCCCTGGCTGATCTCCGGCTGGTAAGGCGTATAGGCCGTGTACCAGGCAGGATTTTCGAGAATGTTGCGCTGGATCACTGGCGGCGTGATCGTGCCGTAATAGCCCTGGCCGATCAGCGACACGAGCTTCTTGTTGCGGTTGGCCGTCTCGCGCATCTTGTCGAGCGCCTCGCGCTCGGTCATCGCGGCCCCCCAGGCAAGCGGGCTCTTCTGGCGGATCGACGGGGGAACCGTGTCGTCGATCAACGCGTCGAGACTGTCATAACCGATTACCTGGAGCATCGCCGCCATTTCGTCGGGCGAGGGCCCGATATGGCGGCGGTTGGCGAAGTCATACGGCTTGTAGTCGGTGAAGGTGAAGTCTTTTGGCATGCTCATCAGGCGATCAGCTCCTTGTAGGCGGCCTCGTCGAGCAGCGCATTGGCGGCAGACGGATCGGCGAGCTTCAGTTTGAAGAACCAGCCGGCGCCCTGCGGATCGCTGTTGACCAGAGACGGGTCATCGACGATCGCCTGGTTGCTTTCGATAATTTCGCCGTCGAGCGGGCAATAGACGTCGGAAGCGGCCTTGACGGATTCGACCGTGGCCGCCGTTGCGCCCTTGTCGAGGCTCGTTCCGGTTTCCGGCAGTTCGACGAAAACGAGATCGCCAAGCTGTTCGGCTGCATGCGCGGTGATGCCGACGGTCGCCACGTCACCCTCGATTTTCAGCCATTCGTGTTCGTCGGTAAATTTCAGCATCGGGTTTTGCTCCGGATCAACGTTTGTAAGTCGGGGTGATGAAGGGAAGGGATGAGACGGTGACGGGCAGGTATCTGCCGCGCACCTCAGCGAAAAGTTGGGTGCCGTTTGCTATATGGGGAGCCGCGACGTAGCCCATGGCAACCGGATGATCGACACTCGGGCCGAAGCCGCCCGACGTGACGACGCCGGCTTGCGTGTGACCCTGCGCATCGGCATAGAGCATCGCGCCGCCGCGCACGGGGGCCTTGCCGTCCGGCTTCAGGCCAACGCGCCGGCGACCGGCGCCTTCGGCAAACTGGCCAAGGATGATCGGCGCGCCGGGAAATCCGCCTTCGCGCGCGCCACTGGCCCGGCGGGCCTTTTGCAGCGCCCATTCAAGCGCGGCCTCGACCGGGGTCGTGCCGGTGTCGATATCGTTTCCATAGAGACAGAGCCCGGCTTCCAGCCGGAGCGAATCGCGGGCTCCAAGGCCGATCGGCAGGACATCCGGATGCTCGAGGATGCGGCGCGTGACGTCTTCGGCGGAGGCGGCCGGGATGGAAATTTCAAACCCATCCTCGCCCGTATAGCCGGAGCGGGAAATGATGCAGGGCACATCATGCAGGTCGGCCTCGGCCACGTCCATGAAGCGCATGGTGGCGATATCCGCCCACAGTTCGGCAAGAACACATTCGGCGCGCGGCCCCTGCAGCGCGATCAGCGCGCGGTCATCGAGCAAGGCGAGATCGCAGGTCGCGCCGAGATGGTCCTGCAGGTGCGCGAAATCAACATCCTTGCAGGCGGCGTTGACGACGAGAAAAAGATGGTCGCCGCGATTGGCGATCATCAGGTCGTCGAGAATGCCGCCCTGGTCGTTGGTGAACAGCCCGTAGCGCTGGCGGTTTTCACCAAGGCCGAGCACGTCGACCGGCACGAGCTTTTCAAGCGCAAGGGCTGCGTCCTCGATCTTTCCGGATTTCGGCCGCAGGATGATCTGGCCCATGTGCGAAACGTCGAACAGGCCGGCAGCGGCGCGGGTGTGGAGATGCTCCTTCAACACGCCGGCCGCATATTGCACCGGCATGTCATAGCCGGCAAAGGGCACCATGCGGGCGCCAAGTGACACGTGCAGCGCATGCAACGGTGTCCGTTTCAGGGGAGAATGATCGTCCAAATCCGGCCTCCAGGTCTGGCGCAACGCGCCGGCTCATCTCCACGCGCATTGACTGCGGCGTATCCTCGAGCCCCCTCTGTCCCTTTGCCTGAGATTGTTATCCCTTCGGCGAGCGAAAACGCTTCTCTCCAGAGTCCTTTTGGCACCTTGCTGGTCCTTTGGCCTGAGAGTTTCCGGGGCGGTTGCTCCTTCGGCACCGGTATCAACCGGATTCTCCCAACAAGATCGGGTTCAGATAACGGCGATCCCAATTGCTTGGCAAGCGCAAAATGTCGCGCTCGAACAGATTTTTGCCGCAACTGTTTCAACATACCTCCTCGGTGCGTCAAAGTAGCCTTTGCTTTTTTCGTACCGAAACGATAACGCAGGCGGCCAAGACGAGGACAATCGATGGCCGGAGCCGGACGACAGTGGCAGATGATGGTGCGCGTGCTTTTAGCACTTGCCCTCCTGTTCCTGTCCTTTGCGCATCAGCCGGCGTTCGCCCGACAGCTTGCCCCGGAGATGGCGGCGAACTACGTCCTGCCGGATGGCACGATTGCCGACATCTGCTTCGGATCGGAGGGTGTCGATCACAATGGCCCGCGCAATGCCTCGCACGAAGGCGTTGTACCGCTCTGCGACTATTGCCGGCTCGCCGCTTCGATTGCCTTGCCGACGCCGCCGAGCGATGCCTATCTCATCCTCCGGGTGGCCGCGCCTGCCGAAGGCAGGGCGGATTTTCCGGCCATTTTCGTCGAGTATCCGCGCACCCTGCCGCAGTCGCGGGCACCTCCGGTGTCGATCTGACCTCATCGCTTCAGCGATCCTTCCATGTTTTTAGTCACTTCAGCCGCTTGATGCGGCGTTGACCGGATTGCCGCTGTAGCAATTCCGGTGCGGAGACCAGATCAATGACACAGACCAGAACAGCCCTTCTTGCATTCATCCTTTCGCTGGCCGGGGCCGCAGCTGCCCATGCGCATGCGTCTTTCGAAAACGACGAAGCTGCCTCGGAAAGCGGCTTCAAGGCCGTGCTGCAGATACCGCACGGTTGCGACGGAAAGGCGACGACCGAAGTCCAGGTGAAACTGCCGGAAGGCTTCGTCTTCGCCAAGCCGCAGCCGAAGGCCGGCTGGGAAATCGAGATCATCAGGGGAGACTACCAGAAGAGCTATGACAATCACGGCACGACGGTGACGTCCGGGCCGCTCGAAATCCGCTGGAAGAACGGCAATCTGTCGGACGACTATTACGACACCTTCGTCATCAAGGGGACGATCTCCGGCTTCGACAAGCAGACTGAGATCGCCTTCCCGGTAACGCAGCTTTGCGGCGCAACCGACAAGTTGGTCTGGGACGAGATTCCCGCTGTCGGCCAGGACGCCCATTCGCTGAAACATCCGGCGCCGACGGTCACCGTGACACCGGCCACGGCCGCAGGGCATCACGGCCACGACATGGCGGCAATGGCGGGGAGGGGCAACACGACGACGGTCAAGGCCGGATCGCTCGAGATTTCCGGCGGCGCCCTCAAGGCGATGCTGCCAGGCGCCAAGGTCGGCGGCGGCGGCTTTACGGTGAAGAACGACGGCAGCGAGGACGATACCCTGATCTCCGTCGAGAGCCCGGCGGCGGGCCGCGTCGAACTGCACGAGATGACGATGCAGAACGACGTGATGAAGATGCGCAAGCTGGAGCAGGGGATCGCCATTCCGGCCGGCGCAACCGTCGCGCTGACGAGCGGCGGCCTGCATCTGATGTTCATGGATGTGAAAAAGCCCTTTGCCGAGGGCGATAGCGTGCCGGTGACCCTGACCTTCGAAAAGGCCGGCAAGGTCGATTACATGCTTGCCGTCGGCGATGCCGCTGGCGGCACCCACAAGCACAACTGAGTATTTCCCGTCACGGGGCGGCGCGGAACACTGCGCCGCCGTCTTCCTCCTGCAAGGGACAGTCTATCCTTCGCGGGCCTCGGCGTTCTCGTCGGCTTCCGGTTCGTCTGGACCGAACTCCATGTAGCGGCGAACCACGTCGCCACGCGTGCCTTGCGGCTGGCGGCCGTTGGAACTCATCAGCATCAGCGACAGCGATGTCGGGCTGCGCAGAGCCGCGACCGAGGCATGCGTCTTGGCCACATCGTCCTTCGGCCGTGCCGACAGCAAGGTGATCGCTTCCTCGGCCGGGCCATCGCCGCTCATCCGCGCGGACGGCTTGACGGCCTGCGCCGCGTAAGCCGCCGTGGTGGCTGACATGGTAATGACCTGGCTCATGACGATCTGCCCGGTGACGGGGGCTCCTTCAGGTGTGCAATCCATTCGCATTAATCCAGGCGCCATTTCATTTACGTGAAATCGGGTGCTCGCATTTGAGACGAATTTTACCAATGCGTCGCAGCAGGCATCCTCCGTCCCGTCACGGCGCATCACGATGCGGTGACCGGGCGGCAAATCGTGTTGGCAGGGCTGTCTTGCGGCGTTGGAAACCGGCGCGAATAGCGGCATAACAATCGCGACCCGATTCTGCCCGACGAATCGCGATGGGGCGGCACCGGCCGACCGTCGTCCACCATCGTCAGGCAGGGACGGGGCTGCGTCACTGCAATGCGATCGATGGGGCTCATGACAATCGACAATCGTTTCTCCCGCCGGGGATTTCTCGCGGCGCTTGCGGCATCGGCTGGCACGCTTGCCGGCTGCACCACCGGTCCCTTGCGCCGACGCCCGGTACCGACGCCTGGCATCGTCCAGAGGCCGGTCGGGCCACCCTCGGAGGCTGAACTGCAGGTGATGTACGGGCCGGTGGAGGATGGTGGCTATCTGATCCCGGCGGTGCCCTATCAACAGATCGACCCGCAATTCTACCGGCAGCGCGTCTACGACCCGACGAGCGAGGCGCCCGGCACCGTAGTCGTCGACACGCCGTCGCGGCTCCTCTATGTCGTCGAGCCGGGCGGCACGGCGATGCGCTACGGCGTCGGCATCGGCCGCGAAGGCTTCGCCTGGCAGGGCGACGGCGTGATCCACTGGCGCCAGGCCTGGCCGCACTGGAAGCCACCCAACGAGATGGTCGCCCGCCAGCCGAGCCTTGCGAAATATTCGATCGAGAACGGCGGCATGCCGCCTGGGCTCGACAATCCGCTCGGCGCGCGGGCGCTCTACATTTTCCAGAATGGCGAGGACACGCTCTACCGGCTGCATGGCAATCCGGAGTGGCAGTCGATCGGCAAGGCGGTGTCGTCGGGCTGCGTGCGGCTTCTGAACCAGGACGTGATCGATCTCTACGAGCGGGTGCCGGCCAAGGCACGAATCGTCGTCTGGCAATGAGGTGCCGGCGGCTCCGCCGCAACAAGTCGTGCTTCTGATTAACGGAACGCTAACCGCTCCATCGGATTCTGTCCGTAGTCGGGGCGATCGGCACCCCGATTTCAAATCTTTCGACACAACTTTGGCACGTTTTCCGGCAATAGACGCTTTCATGCTTCCTTCGATTTCCCTTTCCGGCGCCGTGATGCGCACCGCCCGCCGCGTTCTCACCCGGACGGCCGCCGCCCTTCTCCTCGGCGTGGCGCTGTCCGGCTGCATGGGGCTGGACGACCTCTCCGAGGCGCCGCCGAAGCTCTCCGGCAAGATGATCGCCGAGATGTCGAAGAAGGGCATGAAGCCGGAAAGCCCGGTGCTGATCCGCATCTTCAAGCAGGAAAGCGAGCTCGAGGTCTGGAAGGTCGACAAGTCCGGCACATATGCGCTGTTCAAGACCTATCCGATGTGCCGCTGGTCGGGAAAGCTCGGCCCCAAGACAAGGATCGGCGACCGGCAGGCACCGGAAGGCTTCTATCATGTCTCGGCGGGCCAGCTTAATCCGAACTCGCAATATTACGTCTCCTTCAACCTCGGCTATCCGAACCGGCTCGAAGCGGCGCTCGGCCACACCGGCGAGGCGCTGATGGTGCATGGAGCCTGCTCTTCGGCCGGCTGCTACGCCATGACCGACCAGGGCGTCGGTGAGATCTATGCGATCGTGCAGAAGGCGCTTTCGAGCGGACAGGAGAATTTCCAGGTCCAGGCCTTTCCCTTCCGCATGACTGCGAAGAACATGATCGAACACCGCGACGATCAGAACATGCCCTTCTGGCGGACGCTGAAAGAGGGCTACGACGCCTTCGAGGTGACGCACCGGCAGCCGAAGGTGTCCGTCTGCGAAAGCCGCTACGTCTTCAACAAGGAATTCGAGGGCGGCGAACCCGCCGATCCGCTCGCCGCCTGCCCGGCGGTCGTCAACCAGCTCGAGCCGCAGGCGATGGCGAAGATCGAGGCGGAGGAGCGCAAGGTCGACGCGGCGATGACCGAGGCCCTTCCCGCGACGACGTCGATGAGCGCCTATGTCGATGGCGGCATGCATCCGCGATTCCGCACGCTGCTGAAGCGCGAAGGGCCGCAGAAGCTGGCGGCGAGCATTTCCGCCACCAAATACCCGATCAGCCGCCCGGAAGCGGCATTGGCCGACCCGTTCGCCGGACGGTGAGGGTGGGGCGTCGCATAGAAGGTGACATCGCCCATGCCGCGCTCGGCGGTTTTGCCCTGCGCCGGCGCTGACGGCCTCAGTCCGGCCCACGCGGCATGCGTCCGCGCGGCGAGGGGGTGGCCTTCCGCGCCAAGGCCCGGCATGCTATGCGGTGTTACCGGAGGTTTTGTCATGCGCCATCGTTACAGCCTCGACCATGTTGCACTGCTGGTCAGCGATCTCGAGCGCAGCGTCGCGTTCTACCGGGATGTCATGGGCTTCGAGCCGATCCCGCGCGAAGGCAGCGCCAATGTGGCCTGGCTGGAAATCGGCGGTGGTGATGCGATCCATCTCATCGCCGGCGATTTCGGCGCCACGCACGTGACGAAGGAGACCCATGTCGCGATCTCCACGGCCGATTTCGACGCCTTCGTCGCCCATATTGGCGCGCTCGGCATTCCCTTTACCGACTGGCCGGGCAATCCCGGTCGCATCGGCCGGCACCGCAACGGCTTCGCCCAAATCTACGTTCAGGATCCCGACGGATACTGGATCGAGATCAACGACCACCGGCCGCCCGGCGCGGTTTGACAGCCAGCCGCATGCGGACATGCACCTTCGTCCACGCGCGGGAAAACCGCCGTGGTTGTCAAGGAGCAGTTCGGACGGGGCGCTGAAAGCTGCCTCGTGAAAATAAAATAGGTGACACCTCTCAGCGCCCCGTTCGGCGGTTTGTGCCCGCAAACTCGTTCCGCTACGGCCTTGTCGGCCCTCTGTGCGATTGCACGCCCGCAGCAGCAGCATCGGCCTGCGGAGGGGAACCTTCTTGCGAACCCCGCTCCCAAGGACTTCCGTCCTTTCCCCGACCCCGGCGCCGGCCCCGCCTGACTGCCACGGCTGGCAGCGTATCCGAAGGCGGGACGGGAGGTAGTGTAAAGGCGGTTTCGGGGGCGGGGATATTCGGGGATTTGGCGCTTACCGCGAAGGTCACCTTAATCAACGAAATCAAATATTTAGTCGTTTTCTAACATGTTGGGTCATAACAAGAACTGCTCGAAATCGCACGCTAAGGCCGAACAGAGTATGAAAGTGAGGACGCCAAGCATGGCGAGCCGGCGCGGTAGAAGGTATTGAAGACGGCGAGACCTTGAGAAGACCGCTGGCGGCGGACTGATCTAAAAGCTAGGTGCTTGATCCTGCGTCTGTCGAGAGATAAAAAGTAGCTCTCGACTGGATTTCCGTGCATGACTTATAGTATTATTATCGGAAATACAGTTCGTCGCAATCTACTTCAAAATATGAACCATTTTATCATCCGTCGTCCTGTTGTCGGAGTTGCTAAGTGATCGTCTATTCTGACGAGAACGTCGAAGTGATCCACCGCCCCGGATCATCACCTTATCTTCTAGTGACCTTTAACGAGATGGAAATGCTGGCGAACGGCAGTCGTTTCTGGGGTCAGCGGTTCTGCGAAAAGGCGGACATCGCCGCGCTCGGTTTCATGAGCCGGCGTCCCAACTGGTTTCCGGCAGCGAGTATCGTCGAAGCGGTCGCTGCGGTCGCGCCGATCCTCCGAGCGGCACCGGAGCGCATTCTCTATGGACATTCGCAGGGAGGCTATGCGGCGCTTCGCTATCGCCGGCGCTTCGACGCAAGCGTCGCCATAGCGTTCTGCCCGCAGATTTCCATCGACCCAAATGCAGTGCCCTTCGACGGCCGTTTCAAGCGCCACTTCGCGCCGAGCCTCCATGCCAATATGGGGATCGCTCACGATCATGCGGCCGGCCGCGCCTATCTCTTCTACGATCCGTTCCATGCCGTCGATCGCCGGCATGCGGAGGAAATAGCGGCGCAACAGGCTGAGACACGCCTCGTGCCGGTTCCGATGACCGGGCACGGCACTGTCCGGGCCTTCGCGGGAACGGAGCGCTGCCTGTCGCTCCTTGCCGCTTGCCGTGCGGACAACCTCATGAGCCTGCGCGGGCTCGCCCGCGAGGTCCGGGTAGATGCACCCATGCGGCTTTACCAGATTGCAATTACGGCGATTGCCCGCCATCCCACCTGGGCAGACAGGCTCTTCGCGCAGTTCGGCCACGGCTTTTCGCCTATCGAACGGGTCAGCTATTTCTACCATCGGGCCAACCGTCACATCCGCGACGGCACGCTCGCGACCGCGCGCAACATGCTCGTCGAGGCCGTGGCCCTCCAGCCGAGCAATCTCGGCTTTGCCCGACGGCTGGAAGAACTCGAAATCCGCATAGCGCGCGCACCTGCGGTGACCGTTTCCTGAGGTGCTCCCGCAGTGCCCCAGATTATCGCGAATCGGAAATAGCGAGGAGCGACTAAAAGTCACCTAGGCAGTGACCGCATTACCCCTGCGTTACCTCGGCCCGATTTGGGGTTTGCCCATGACGTAAAGGTTTGTTTTAGATTCTGGTGAGCGCGCAGGGATTCGAACCCTGGACCTACTGATTAAAAGTCAGATTCCCGTGTATCCCGCTTATTCCTTTCTGATCCCGCAAGCGCCTAGATATATCGCATTTCTAGCACTTTATGTTCCTTTGCGTCACCCCATATTCCCTGTAGATTGGTAGCCACTTGGTTGCCAACCCTAATTGGCAACCATCTTGGAGATGGAACGTGCTTCAGAAAATCACAAAGCGGGTCGTGGATCAGCTAATGCCTGGGGAAACGGTGTGGGACTCGGAGGTAAAAGGCTTCGGTGTTCGTTGCCGCGCGTCCGGCGCGAAATACTATGGGCTCAAGACACGGATCGGCGGCCGCCAGCGATGGATTACCATTGGCCGTCATGGATCACCGTGTACGGCCGACAGTGCCCGCGCAGAGGCACTGCGTCTTCTCGGCCAGAAAGCCGCAGGTAAAGACCCGGCCAGCGAACGTGACCATAGGAAGCACGCCGTCAACGTCACGGAGCTCTGCGAGCGGTTCTTGGAGGATTACGTCGGGAGTCGCGTCAAGGAAAAAACGGCGAAGGACTACGAACACCTAGTTCGGAAGCTGATTATTCCCACACTGGGCCGCCATCGGATTGCCGACGTAAAGCGCCCTGATGTAAGTCGGTTTCACCACGACCTCCGAGACAGGCCATATCTTGCTAACCGCGCGTTGGCCGTGCTGTCAAAGATGTTTAACCTTGCCGAGCAGTGGGGCCTGCGGGATGACAACACCAACCCGTGCCGCCACGTGGCTAAGTTCCGGGAAAACAAGCGGGAACGGTACCTCACGGATGGCGAGCTGAAGCGCCTGGGTGAAGTGCTTACTGAGGCGGAGGCGTCAAATGCTGAAAGCCCCCATATGATCGCGGCGATCCGGCTTCTGATCCTCACAGGTGCTCGCCTGTCTGAAATAACCACGCTTCGATGGGAGTATGTTGACCTGGAGCACCGGCTGCTTCGCCTGCCGGACTCCAAGACAGGTAAGAAGGACATCGTGCTCAATGATGCCGCCCTCGACGTCCTCCGTAGACTGCCTCGGGCATTGGATAACCCGTACGCCATTGTCGGGGGGCGAAGCGGTCAGCACCTTGTCAATGTGAAAGGTCCCTGGGGGCGACTTCGGAAGAAGGCTGGCCTGGATGATCTGCGCATCCATGACCTTCGGCACAGCTTTGCATCGGTTGCTGCCAGTATGGGGGAAAGCCTGCCGATCATCGGCAAACTGCTGGGGCATACGCAGGCGCAGACAACGGCCCGGTACGCTCATTTGCAGATAGACCCCCTTCGCGCCGCATCTAATGCCATTGGCGTCGCCGTGAGTGCGGCGATGAATCCCGCGCCTGAATCCGTTAGCCGGCGAAAGAAGCGTCGCGTGCGGTTGAATGAGAACTAACTCTTTGATGAAGCTCGCTTATTCAAATTGATGTAGGCCGGGAAGAGAATTTAGGTGGGCCGGGAAGAAAGGACGGAATCGGGAAACGTATAGCTATGCAGACGCCAGCACGAAAAGGAGTTTGCCATGGCCCTAACCCGACACCACGATCAAACGGAAAAGCGCCCGAAGAAGACACGCGTTCGGCTCACGGGGGCCGAGACCGAGCGGAAACCAAAGGGGAAGCGGTGGCCGAAATATTTGCTCTTCACGGGACCAGGGAAATTCGCCCCGAGCGGAATCCATCTTAATACCCAACAGGCCGCCGACTATCTGAACTTGTCGGTGAAGACGTTGCAGAATTGGAGGGTTCAGAAACGCGGCCCCGCCTTTCGTAAGTACGAAAACGGTTCGGTGCGATACGACCTGAGAACTATCCAAAAATGGGCAGCAAGACAGAGCCGCACCAGCACGTCGGAGACGAAGTAAGGCCATGCCGGTTTATCTTACCTTCCCCGGCCTAGGCACGGCATGCATCGAGTTTGATCAGGTGAGGCTTGGATCGACGGTACCGCCGGTTCAACTTCGGGCAGCCCTGCCAATGTCAGAGTTGAACGCTGCGTTCTTCAAATTTGGCGTGCGGGCCAGCCCGCCCAATGGCAGCTACTGGTCAGAGATTAGGGCCACGTGTACGACAGGGGGCGGCGGTCTCGCCGCCCTTCTGCCGTATGCCGCATTACTGGGACGCCACGCTGCCACAGAGGTCGAAGTGGCAGTTGATTTCCCTTGCAGCTCAGCCAAAACAACAGCCGAGATGCTGCCCCGTGTCGTCGGGCAGCTTGACAAGCGCTATCACAGGCGAGGTCACCTGCGGGTGGTCGTTGACCCGGCGCAGATTACTGGCCCCCGTGGCTGCCTGCCATTGCCGACGTTCTACTTTGAAGACAGGTCGGCGAGAACCCGCCTCAAAGTGTATGGTCGTGAGCGGAAGTGTGCCGGTGGCGCCTTTAATGGCTACGCTGTTCGAGCCGAGTGGACCCTAAAAGGAGACGCGATCAAGGACCAACTGCGGCTTAGAGGGAAGCAGGTTCACGATTTACACGGTGCCGACTTGGCCGATTTCGTCCGGCGCAACCTTATCCAAGCCGAGATCGATCATTCCAAGCTGGGTCGCTTGTTCTTAGGGAAAGCGCAATTGCAGAGGCTTGGCTGCCAAAAAGCCGCCGGCCGGTTCGTGCCGGCTGGAATGACGGCTCAGGATTACTGGGCCATGCGAGCCGGAATGCTGTTCCTGCACGTTCGCGCGGCCCGTGATGTCGATCGGCTTGGCGGCGAGGAATGGGCGACCGAGGTCACCCAGAACAGCCCTGCCCAGGTTCGCGGCTATCTGAAAGAACTGCAACACCGTGAGGAAAAGCGACTGCAGCAATCAGGGCGCAAGGTTGGAAGAGCGCGCCGCCGTTTCAGCCGCCATCATCTGAAGCAGGTCGTTCGCAAGAAGCCGGGAAGCTAGCCTGCCCTATAATAGAGAGCCCCTATTTGCATAAACCCCAATTTAACACAGCCCATTCAACGACATAACAGCGAAAAATGCACACTACAACCTGAGCAGACAACCCACTGACTAGCCATTGATGAGGAAGCGATTGTTCTTCTGACAGGTATAACCCGACCATTGGACCCGGCTTTCGTAGTGGAGCCGGGTTCTTCGTCAAAACATGCAGATTGGGGCAATCGGCCTTGATCATCAGCACCGTCGTACTCTTTTCTACGCCGTTGAAAGGGGCTTGTGTGGCTGGGTCTGGCTATCTGTGCTCAGCGCGACATTTGACCGACAAGCGTGATCGATGTCTCGGGCGGCACTAGCGCCTAGCGAGCCAAAAAACGCGCTGGTGGCCTTATATGGCCGTGCCGTGCCACCACAGCGGCCTTACTGTGGATAGCCGTTCTTCAGATAAAATTCGAACGCGGTACAGAAAGTGTGTTGAATTCCGTTCTGGAGGACGTGGTCACGAATATGGCGGCCGCGCTTCGTTGCGCGGTTCATGACCTCCGCACGGGGAAGAGCGTACTCGATCATGGTACCTCCTACCGCCATCAAAATCGCGTCATCGGACACAGGCCGATCGCAAACGTCTCGATAGGTAGCCAGGACTGCCGCCATTTCAATCCAGAGCCCTTCCTTAGCGTTGGCTAATGAGGCGATCAGCATCTGAGCAAGGACGAGAAAGACACGAAGCATGTAAATCAAGCCTAACGGGATAGCAATTTCATGCAATCTGTGAAGACGAAATCCTGAAATTCATTCATTGCCCGTGACTGCATATCTTTTTCCTGATAGCGAGGATGTCTGAACACTTCGCTTACAATACTTCTATAGTATGTTCTGGCTGCGGGCGGCGCTTTGTACTTGGTTAGCATATTATTAGCAAGTGTTTGAGCTTCCTTGATCGACATGCCTGACTGCCTTCCCATCATAACAGCGTGAGCAAAGAAGGCTGCCGCGTCGCACTGATCCCTAACACCATCGGCTTTTGCAGTATTTTGTAGACCAAATTGGCAAAAGAACATAGATGCAACCACGGCGGATACGAAGAAGCGTCTCATAATGCGTTCTCCAAGCTATAAATGAATGCTTAAAAAGTCGGAATCGTAGAAGAAATCAATTTCAACGAAATTTCGTCGCTGTACTCAAGTGCACTTATCAAGATTTCTTGCCAGGCATTTTCGGTTGATACCCGTATTCAATCAACCTCTTACGCGCCCGAGCCAACTCATCCGACGTAAACAACCCATGCCATTTTGGATTTTCGGTCACCAGTGCTTCGACTGTCAGTTCGAGGTGCCCTCTTTCATATAAGTGCGTGTAGCCGTCTGATGGCTTCTGCGCGTTTATTAGCTGTTTGGCCGTTGCTAGCCCCTTTTTCACCGTCAACATCTGCAAAAATAGCGAGGCGTTATAATCCGCCTCCTGTTTCGCCCGACGATAAATGTCAAACATCGCGGCATCAAACTGTTCAAGTAAGCTCACGTTTCCGCCTTCTCTTATACTCATTCACGGCATGACGTGCCGTCAGTCGGGGGCTCTGGGCGCGAATTCGGGACACCCCTTCGGCTAATGCCAGCGGTGTGAAACTTCGTTAGCTGGATAGTTCCCTACGAGGCCGTCAAGTCGCTTGCGCCGAGTGACCGCGCCGCAGGATTCTAGCTGCCTGCATTCGCCATTAACCAGCTGCTGAGTTCGCTTTCCGTAGATCGCGAACGCCAGCTCACAATCAGACAATCCGGGGCGGCGTTCGATTATGAAACTGATGGTTTGACCGAGAGATTGCATTGGCACCTCCATATAACCGGGCTCAAACATTGGGATCATAATTCCCCGGACTGTCAATATTAGAAAACCGCTACCGCGATGCAAGCAGGCGAGGCAGGCCACAGCGACAAATTGACCGACAAGCATCTGACCGCCTGCCCGGTATCATGAGGCCTTGCAGAGCCATGAAACGTGCCAGCGGCCATATATGGCCGTCCATTGTGCCCGTCTGGCGACCGTGCCCCGCAGTGAACGGAGGGGCGGTCCCGATTCGGGCCTGGGAGGGGGAGGCGCGACTCGGTTGGGCCGCTTGGAAATCGCGCCAGATTTTTTAGGCACTTCTTGATGTCGCAACGCCCAACCGCCATCCCGCTTCCACGCGGTGGGCCGTAGCGACAAACTGGCGACCCCGCCGCGCCGCAGCGATAACCACTGCCGCGGTGTGGGCACGCCCTCAAGCCAGAAGGCCAACTCGTCAGTCTAGCGGGGAGCTTGGATCGCGACGCCTGCGATCTCAGATATCTCGGGAGCACCGGGAAGATGCCCGACGTATTCCATGATAATGGAAGCTATTGCCTGTTTTATGTAAACGAACAGCGAGTGCATCTGATCGTGCGAGAGCCGGATGGTTTTGTCTGCCTGAAACAATTGGCTCATCACCTTAAGCTTCCCGTACTCCTTTGCAGACATTATCCCCTTGTTGTGAATAATGGCATTTCGGACGATGCGAAGATCACCAAACGCATCCACTACTACTTTCTGAACTTCAACTTCCCTGATCCTGGCGATTTTCGGCCGAACTTCCTCATTCCAAAACGCGAACATGAAAACGATGATGGCCCAGCATGTCTGCTGATGATTGAAGCCCTTTTCGGAGTTCGCCGACATGTATTGATCGGTTGACGTGACGCTTATGTGGATGACTTTCGGGGAATTATGATCCTCAAAGCTCGTGTGCATCATTACTTCTTGGCCATCTTCTATCTGCTTACCGGTTCGGTGAAGCACCCTTGCAACCTGACGCTCAATCCTGATCTTGTTGCCGTCGTAGCTACTTACGCTGTCGGTGTAGACGCCGATTTGTCTGTTGATGAAATCGATAAAGTCGCGAAGAACCGGGAGTTCCGCAACAGCCTTGTTGTAATCAAACGGGCTTAATTGGCTCATGGCATCCGTGGGCTAATCCCGTGCAAGATCGATAGACACACGGTCTGGTTGGAAATTAGTTTGCGTCGTAATCAAACTTTTGAAAGCGATCCTGTTCGTTCTTTAGAACGGACCAATTGAATTCGTACAACTCGTCTTCCGCCCAATCGTCGGGAAACTTGATACGGAAGAGGCCGCCAAGCGCTGGCTCCAAATCATGGTAATCATCACCGCCAGCGCTTATGAGGTCCGCTCCCGATGAAAAGTCCTCTGTGATGAACTGGGACGACAATACCACTAACAAGCCAGCAACGGCTGAGATTAGCATTTCCAAGTTCGCTGATTTGAATGCTTCCTGCCTGTCGTGTTTGCTGGAATTGTATGCCTGATACCATGGCAGACCCTTAGCCTCCTGCTTCCATCCTTCAAAGGGCTTCCAAAATTTCTTGGGGCCATGCCAAATTGGTAACAGCACTTGATAAGAAGAAAGGTGATGTGTAACGTCAACCTTCTGATAGACCTTTATATTAAAGAATGGTTTTCCATATTTAATCTCTGGTGTATATGTATTGGCGTTTAGGATTGCTTTAAGGTTTGCCTCAACCTCAATGCAGGTACGCATCAATAATTCATGAATTCGATATGAATAAGAGCCTTTGCTTTCATCGCTTGGCTCCACATACTCAAATATACGCTGCAAGTCGGATTGAATGATGTTGAATGCCCTTATGTAATGGAGGGGGGAACTAGCGTATTCCTTGTCGCGCACGTAGGCCCGCTGGCTGTAGCCGGAATTGGGGCTCGGCTTCATTCCACGGAAAGTCCTGTAAAATGGCTTCGGATGTGGCATTGTTTCTCCGTCGTTGTCGCTCGACTTTATGGATGCGTATAGTTCTAACACACGCTCCGTCGTAGTCAGCCTTTGCGGCTTCTCTCCGGCAACAAAGCGGTCCTTTAATTGCGCCGAAAACTCCTTGACAGCTGACAGTCCCCTTACTGCTGTGGCTCACACGCAACTAGGAATCCGAAATGCGGGATCGCAACGAAGAAGCAAAACCCATGTATGCTACCTTGGATGAGTACGCGGCCCTTCGGACACAGGAGCTTTCCGAAATGCTGCGACCATACATAAACGTCACCGACCAGTATGGCGCGTTGATCTGCCGCATTACGCTGATGTTAGGAAAGACTCCCCCTCGCTCGAAACGGGATGCCGCCTTGCGGGACCTGATGGCTGATGTGTTCGATTTTCTCTACGAAGCACGACCATTGATCGTAAAAGGCAAGCTGGAAATAGCGTATCCGCTCGCGCGACGCGCCTACGAGTCGTTGTCGCTCATGGTGGCCTGCTTCTTGGACCCTCAAATTGCCGATATGTGGAGCGCAGGAAAGCAAATCGGCAATGCCGAAGTTCGCCGCGTGCTGGGTAAGCATCCGATGGGCGAATCCGAGGAGAAAATGCGGGATCTATACAAATTTTTCAGCATGGCCGCACATCCAAACCGCTCTCATGTGGCTCATCGCTTTCTCGGAGAAGGTAATGAATTCGTACTAGGCGCTGTGGGGCGTCCAAGTCTAGCGCTCCTCGCTGATTACGCTCTGAAGACCCTAAATCTCTGGAATTGGTTCGGGGTATTCGTCAGTTTCGTCTATTTGGATGTACTCGAAAAGAACGATCCAGAGATCATGAAGAACTATGAAAGTGCGAAGAAAATGGCTCAGGATGTAGCTTCTTGGCTGTCCGAACAATTCAACCGCGTGCTGCTCCAAGAGCAAGCGGAGTACCGCAACGCTTGAAGAACTGTCCCAAAAGGTAGCAAAGATCGTGGAGGGATCCAACAGCAGCCACCAGCCGAAGACCAGGAGGTAACGTTGACAAATTGGCAGACTGGCGAAGACGGTAATGTTTTTGAGATGATCAAGTCCAATGGCGGCCCCGGCCTTTGGATTCGACGCCTCACTTGGGGCAAAACCTGCGCGCGGATAGTTGCAGCGGGTGAGTTCACGGGCGCCGCCCCCTACTTTGGGAATCCGTCGGTTCTAATGGATGTTTTCACGCTCGATGGGGAACTCATGGATGAACTCGCGCCAGTGCCAGCGCCCGGGACGTTTAAGACGTGGCGTCGGTGGCCGGAGCCGGCATGGGCTGGAAAAATAGCGCTGCGATCGTTGGACGATCCACGGATTGCCGAAGCGCTTTATAGGCTCGACAAAAAGCGCCAAAAACTTCCAGGAATGCAGCATGCTCCCAAGGCTACCGATCAGGACCGGCTGTATTTGACCGTACCGTTTGCCCGAAAGGATGAGGCGAAGCTGCTAGGTGCTCGGTGGGCACCTCAACAAAGGTCCTGGTGGCTATCCAGTGAAAACGGCGCGGCCGTTGAACGGGCGAGGCAGCTTGGCTTTCTTACGAAAGCACAGGATTCAGATAGTTGACACGGGTTGGCGGAAGCCGCTGCAAGGAACCGCATGAATGATAAAAATGCGGCTCACAGAGTTGGGGTGGATGCTGGGCGTCAACCTTTAAGCATTTCTGTGACGGTTATCACGACGCCCTCCACACAAACTTACTCGCGTCGGAGGGCGGATCGGCGCCAATTTCCCCAAGCGATTTGATGTACGAATTGAAAGCCATCTTACTAAAGCTGAACGCATCTCGATAGTTGTCGAACGTAAAGGGCTTGCTACACAGCTCCACAGTTAAAGAGAAAACCTGATCAAAGTATTCGTGCGCGCTTATAATTAGATTCTCGGTCAATTGATCCTTTTGCGCGCTATGGACTATCGAATTACGCGCTCTATAAATTCGATGTAGTTGCTGCTCAGCCTTCTCAAGGTGACACTTTATTTGTATTTCAGCAGATTTTCCGCTTTTGTACTTCCGGTTCAGATCGAAAATTCTGAATTTTAACAGAGGGAAATCATGCATCTCGGCCAAAAGGGAGGTGCAGAGCGCATCATAAGCAGGATCGCAGATTAGCAAAAACGTTTTTTCGATTATTCCTTCGCCGCGCTCAATCCCTTTCATGGCCTCTCTAAATTTCTTTTTATCCCATCGCTTGATGTCCCTCGCTGCATTTAGGAATGTCCGCGAGATGTACTGAAGACCGATGATGGGAAGCAATCCTTCGCAGACGCTTCCAACTATGCTTTTCCCTTTAAGACTTGGCGCGATCGTTTCGAGGGACGTCCAAAGATTGATCAGTTGGTTTTCAGGGATAGGAGAGCTCAGGCTCATTCCATGGAAGTCAACGACGCGAAAAAACTTTTCACTGTCTTCTCCACGTGGAAGCCTTAGGGTTTTAATCATGGTCTCTAGCTTTCGGGCAGCTAGAGTACGGGGGTTGTCTGAGATCAATTGCATCAGGTTTTGATCAGAGCGCACCAGTACTGATGTGCCAGGTTCACCGGTCTTTGCAATCAATATGCATGGGCCAATTTCGTTTGACCCCTTATGATAAAAGAGCCCTAGTAGATCATGTATACGGACTACATTACGCTTCAAAAGCTTTGCAGCCGACTGGTAATCAGGCGACCCTACCTGGGTGAGAAAAAGAAGATGCTTCCCTTCGCTTTCAGTAACAAACTCTGGCGGGGCTACAAAATCGTCCGGTATCTGCTCAACAATTTCACTGCGGAAAAGCTTCAATACATCTGTGTTGAGTTCCACGATCCCTGCCTGGATGGGGATCAACGCAGAAAATGTAGGAATACCGCTTTCAAAAGCCCGGACAGATTCTAAAAATTTCTCGATACGGCGTCCCGCTTCCGGTTTCGCTTCGTTGAAGAATATTCTACATGATTCCTGATATATGTAATCTTGACTGACTCCAAGATTAATCAACGCGCAGGTTATTTCTGACGCAAGAAAATCAATCTTTGTCTTTTCTGCGTTTCCAGCAGATAAAGTAATGCTAGAGGCTTCCTTTAAGTACCTAATTGGAGTGAGTTGCTTAGAGAACACGCGAATCGAATCTTCGATTTTAGAAATATTGCTCAAATCATGATCAAAATAGAAATTAAGAGGTACATCTATTATTTTCTGAACTATGATGTTTTGGTGGCTTTTTCTTTTGAGTTCATCTAAGACGCGTTCCACTCCGGAGATATGGAGGCCAAATTGTCGGTGATCATCGATTACCGACAAGCACTCATACGCTAGGAAAGGCACCGTCGTAGTTGATACCCTGTAGCTCTCTTTCGTGTAAAGATACGAGAGCTCCGCTACTCGTTGGGCAAAAAGTAACTCTCCCTCGTTTTCGGGCAAGAGAAGATCTTCAGGCACTTCGAATTTACGCAAAAGTCTTTCCTTTGGGACGGGCTCTCATTTCTTGCCTGATTCCTAGCAAGATTCCTTTGCTGTGTTCAATGCCCGGTTTAGCCACAAAATGATGATTTCACCGATAGTTTGACGCCTGACAGCCACACGTTTCCGGGCTGAGTTGGATTTTGCACTGATAGGCAACAGACCCCATCGCCAGGGCATCAACGACCTGATTCTCGTGAGATGATGGGGCTGCTTGAACTGACGCTTCAGCCCAAGCCGCAACCAGATGGTTGCAGGGCGGAAGGCGCGGCAAGGTGTACCCTGATTTCATCTTTGCGGATTCACCGAAAGAAAACCTATCCAGAATGATCGGCGTGAGACCTAAGGGCGACCAATTGTGACAACCTTGATACAGCCTACAAGCGGGTACTGCTCAACGTCATCACCGACGGATGTCAATGGGACGCAACGGTACCCACTGGGACACTCAACCTCATCAAGAACAGCGGTGAAACCGTGGAATGTGTGCTGATAGTGACCGGCAGTTCCCGGTCATCAAGTTGCCATTTGGTTGCCAGGGCAGGATGGAATATTTTCTGGAATGCCGATATGTATTTGATTTCGTTGGTGAGCGCGCAGGGATTCGAACCCTGGACCTACTGATTAAAAGTCAGTTGCTCTACCGGCTGAGCTACGCGCTCCCTCAAAACCGGGGCGTTGCGTGCCCGGCGGAAGTGGGCGGACATATGCACAGCGGGCTTGTTTTGGTCAACCCAAAAAAACGGACGAAACTGCAAATTCGATGATTTGCATGGAGATCGCCAAAAGGTGATTGGTTTGGAGGGGCCATCGGCGCTAAGACGGCGCGAGCGTGTTGCAGGCTGGAGTTCTTAACGGGTGTCGATCGCTGATATTTCCATCTGGACCGCCATCGTGGCGGGCGCGCTGTCGTTTCTTTCGCCTTGTGTATTGCCGTTGGTGCCGCCCTATCTCTGTTACATGGCGGGCATTTCGGTCGATCAGTTTCGCGGTGGTAAAAGTGAGGCCGCCGTGGCCGGCACGCGGCGCGCGGTGTTCGGTGCGGCGTTCTTCTTCACGCTGGGCTTTGCCACCGTCTTCGTGGCGCTCGGGGCAGGAGCCTCCACCATCGGCCTCGTCCTGCGCCAGCACATCGATATCCTGTCGCGCGTCGGCGGTCTCGTCATCATCGTCATGGGACTGCATTTCCTCGGCGTCCTGCGCATCGGGCTGCTTGGCCGGGAAGCCCGCTTCCAGGGTGGCGGCAAGCCGGCAACGCTGTCAGGCGCCTATATCATGGGGCTTGCCTTCGCCTTCGGCTGGACACCCTGCATCGGTCCCGTGCTCGGCACGATCCTCGGGGTCGCCGCCGCACGCGACACCGTCGGCGATGGCGCGATCCTGTTGGCGGTCTATTCGCTCGGGCTGGCCGTCCCCTTCTGGATCGCCGCGGGCTTTTCCGGCGCCTTCATGCGGTTCCTGTCGCGTTTCCGCCGCCATCTCGGCCTGGTGGAAAAGCTGATGGGCGTTTTCCTGATCCTTGCGGGCCTTGCTTTCGTCTTCGGCTTCATCAGCTCCATGGCGATCTGGTTCCAGGAGACCTTTCCGGTACTGATGCAAATCGGCTAAGCAGACTTCGTCGGCAAGCCAACGAAAGTCTGTTTAGCTTTCCTTGTTTTGTCGCAGGTTTTGATCGGCAAACCGTGGAACACTTTTCCGAAACCTGCTTTGGCCAGATCGGTTCAGGCGCGCTGCCAGCCGATCTTTTCCTGCAAAGAGCTACGCAGCTTTTGCAGCGCGCTGCCGGGGTTCAGCCCCTCGTGCATCATGAGATTGCGCAGCAGCGGGACGCTGGCGAGAGCCTGCAGTCCTGCGGCGCGCAGCAACTGCACCGGCAGCAGCCCGGACAGCAGCGAACGGTTGAGCAGATCGACACTGAAGGTACGGGTCAGGACATCGGTCCGCCGCCTGCGGTCGTAGCGTGCACCAAAGTCGGCGGGGATGACCGGAAGATCGGAAAGCAGTGCGCTCGCCGCCATGATGTCGCGAAGACTGAGGTTGAGCCCCTGCGCGCCGATCGGCGGGAAGGCGTGCGCTGCCTCCCCGATCAGGATCGTTCGCTCCTTGCCGACAGCCCTGGCGGCCATGCCGGAGAGCGCAAAGGACTGGGCCGTGCCTTCGACAGTCACTTTTCCAAGAAGCGACTGCATCCGCCGCTCCACTGCAAGCGACAGTTCCTCGGCCGAAAGTGCCAGCGTCGCCGCGGCGGCGTCCGGCTTTTGCACCCAGACGAGGCTGGAGCGCGAGCCGGGGAGCGGGACCTGGGTGAACGGACCGTCCGGCGTGTGGAACTCGGTCGAGATGTTCTGATGCGGCAGCTGGTGGGCGAAATTGAGCACCACCGCGGTTTGGGGATAGGACCAGCTGTGCACATCTATGCCGGCGGCCGCGCGCACTGCGGATCTACGCCCGTCGGCACCCACGACCAGGTCGGCGGTGACGATACGGCCGTCATCCAGCGTCAGGGTCGGCCTGGAGCCGGTTTCAATCCGCGACAGGCTCGCGATGATCCGCACGAGCGACGGGCGCGTTCCAGCCTCCTTCTCCAGGAGCGCGAGGAAGGGCGCGTTGGGAATATTGTAGCCAAAGGCGTCGAGCCCTACTTCGGCCGCATGAAAGGTCACGGTCGGTGCCCGCAGCAGCCGGTCGGTCCCGTCGATGATGCGCATGGTGGCAAGCGGAGCCGCCAGGGGTTCGATCCTCTCCCAGAGCCCCAGTCGCCGCACGAGATCGAGCGAGTGATCCATCAGCGCCGTCGTGCGCCCATCGGGGCGTCCGGGCGCCGGCGCGATCAGCGCGACGCTTCGGCCCGAATCGGCTAGCGCGAGGGCGGCGAGCGACCCGGCAAGCCCGGCTCCGACGATCGCGATTTCGAAATGATCCATGGCGTGCGCTTCCTGCCTGTGCTTGCCGATATTGTCCCGATCTTAGCCGCCACCGCTCCCGATTGAAATGGGGTGAAGTGGCGCAGGCTGCCGCAGATGCGTCCACAGCTGAATCCGATGGTTTTTCAAGGGTCGGTGATTTTTGCTGGCAGCCAAACTGAAACGGTGCATATTACCGCCAACACCGCACGACAATGCGGGCAAGGAAGCGTGAGCTCTCGGCGCGGCCGGTCCGGAGCGCTTCGGGCAAGTGCAGAGTAAGGACGGGTGCGGCTGCTGATGAAGTTTTTCAATTACAAGCGCGTGCCCTACGCCGAAATCCGTGCCTTTTCCGTTCATATCCTTACGGCCTCCGGTTCGTTCCTCGCCTTTCTCGGCGTGGTTGCGGCAGCTGAACACCGCTTCGTCGACATGTTCTGGTGGCTGGGCCTTGCGCTGGCCGTCGACGGCATAGACGGGCCGATCGCCCGCAAGGTGCGCGTCAAGGAAGTCCTGCCGAACTGGTCGGGCGATACGCTCGACAACGTCATCGACTATGTAACCTACGTTCTCCTGCCGGCCTTTGCGCTCTATCAGAGCGGCATGATCGGCGAACCCTGGTCGTTCGTTGCTGCCGGCGCAATCGTGATGTCGAGCGCGATCTACTATGCCGACATGGGCATGAAGACGGACGAATATTTCTTCTCCGGCTTTCCTGTCGTCTGGAACATGGTGGTGTTCACGCTGTTCGTCATCGACGCCAGCGAGATTGCCGCTTCGGTCGTCGTGTTCGTGTCCGTCTTCCTGACCTTCATGCCGATCAACTTCCTTCATCCGGTACGGGTCAAGCGGTTGCGATCGCTCAATCTCGCCGTTTTTGCCATCTGGTCCGCGCTTGGCATTTATGCGCTGCTGTTGCATTTCAATACGCCCGGCTGGGTCGTCGCCGGCGTTGTCGGCACCGGGCTCTATCTCTACATCATCGGTTTCGTCTTGCAGCTATTTCCCCGTCTCGGGCGGGGGTGAGGAGGTTACATGGCACAGGCCATCGTCGTGCGCGCGCTTGGCGGGCCGGAGGTACTGAAAATCGAGGGAATCACGCTGTCGCCGCCAGGCCCGGGTGAAGTCCAGATTCGTCAGGTCGCCATCGGTGTGAACTTCATCGACGTCTACTTCCGCACCGGTCTCTACAAATCCGCCGAAGGCCTTCCCTTCATCCCGGGCAAGGAGGGCGCGGGTATCGTGACGGCGGTGGGCGATAACGTCAGCACCTTTGCCGTCGGCGACCGCGTCGCCTATGCCTCCTCCGACGGCGCCTATAGCAGCGAGCGCAACGTCGAGGTTTCGCAACTGGTGAAAGTGCCCGACGACATCACGCTGGAGACGGCGGCGGCGATGATGCTGAAGGGCATGACGGCGCAATACCTGCTCAACCAGACCTTCAAGGTCGGTCCGGAAACGACCCTGCTGTTCCACGCCGCCGCCGGCGGTGTCGGCCTGATCGCCGGACAATGGGCGAAGGCGCTCGGTGCGACCGTCATCGGCACGGCCGGTTCGCAAGACAAGATCGATCTGGCGCTTGCCCATGGCTATGACCATGTCATCAACTACCGTACAGATAATTTCGTCACGCGGGTCAAGGAGATCACCAACGGCAAGGGCGTCGACGTCGTTTATGATTCCGTTGGTCGCGATACCTTCCCGGCCTCGCTCGATTGCATCAGACCGCGTGGCCTGTGGGTCAGCTTCGGCAATTCCTCCGGGCCGGTCGAGGGCGTCAATATCGGCATTCTCGCACAAAAGGGATCGCTGTTCGCAACGCGACCGACCCTGTTCAGCTACGTTTCGACGCGCCCCGCTCTGGAGGCGTGTGCAAACTCGCTGTTTGATGTTGTGCAAAGCAACAAAGTGCGTATCAATATCAATCAGACCTATGCGCTCGCCGACGCAAGCAAGGCGCACGCGGATCTCGAAGCAAGAAAAACGAGTGGAACAACATTGCTGATTCCTTGAAAAAGGCCGAAAAGGCAGACAAGGCAGCAGGATAAGAAAATATGAGGGCGGCGTGTCGGCTGAGGGACAACCCGCCACCGGTCCATTGCTGACCGTTGGCCAACTGACGAAACTGTTCGGCACATTCGCTGCCTGCAACGGCATCGATCTCGAGATCAGACCGGGTGAAATTCACGCTCTTCTCGGGGAGAACGGTGCCGGCAAATCGACTCTCGTCAAGATGCTGTTCGGTGTTCTGGCGCCCACCAGCGGCGACATCGTCTGGCAGGGGCAAACCGTCCGGATAGCCAGCCCGAGTGCCGCACGCAAGCTCGGCATCGGCATGGTGTTCCAGCATTTTTCCTTGTTCGAGGCGCTGACGGTTGCCGAAAACATCGCGTTGTCGATGGCGCCCGGCATCTCGCTGAACCGCATCGCGGAGGAGGCGTCGGCGCTGTCGCGCAGCTACGGCCTGCCGCTCGATCCGAAGGCGCATGTGGCGGATCTTTCGGTCGGCGAGCGTCAGCGCATCGAGATCGTCCGCGCGCTGCTGCAGAACCCGAAGCTGATCATCCTCGACGAGCCGACCTCGGTGTTGACGCCGCAGGAAGCCGACCGGCTGTTCGAGACGCTGAACAAGCTGAAGGCCGAAGGCCGATCAGTCCTCTATATCAGCCATCGGCTGGAGGAGGTTCAACGCATCTGCGACCGTGCAACGGTGTTGCGGCACGGCAAGGTCACCGGCGCTTGCGATCCGCGCCGGGAAACGCCGTCTTCGCTGGCGCGCATGATGGTGGGCAGCGATGTCGCGCATGTGAGCGCGGAGGGGACGAGCACCAGGGGCGCCGTGAAGCTTGAGGCACGGCATCTATCGGCTCCCGCGAGGACACCGTTCGCGGTTGCGCTGAAAAACATCTGCCTCAAGGTCCATGCCGGCGAAGTGCTGGCCATCGCCGGCGTTGCAGGGAACGGGCAGGGGGAATTGTTCGACGCCCTGTCGGGTGAATATCCGGCCGCGATCGATGATGTCGTTCGCATCGCCGATAAACCTGTCGGAACACGCGGCATCAATGCGCGCCGGCTGATGGGCGCGGGTTTCGTGCCGGAAGAGCGCCATGGCCATGCGGCCGTGTCGGCCCTCTCGCTGTCCGATAATCTCATCCTCGCGCGCAGCCAGTCTGATCGCCGTGCCTTCCTCGGCGGTGGCGTGCTTGGCCTCATTCGCCAGGACGCGGTCAAGAGCGCAACCAGGCGTATCGCGCAAGCCATGGACGTGCGCAAGAGCGGCGACAATCCCCCCGCCGGCTCGCTGTCCGGCGGCAATCTGCAGAAATTCATCGTCGGCCGCGAACTCGACCGGCAGCCGACGGTGCTCGTCGTCAACCAGCCGACCTGGGGTGTCGATGCGGGCGCCGCCAGCCGGATCCGCCAGGCGCTGGTCGATCTCGCCAAATCCGGCTCGGCCGTACTCGTCATCAGCCAGGATCTGGACGAAATCTTCGAAGTTGCGACGGAGATCGCCGTGATCAGCGAAGGCAGGCTTTCGGACATCTATCCGGCTGCCGAGCTCTCGCGTGAAAAGATCGGCCTGCTGATGGGCGGCATGCATGGCAAGACCGAGACCGCGGAGACGGCACATGCGCATTGAACTGGAAAGACGCCCCGAAGTCTCCAGGCTTTTCTCGCTCCTGTCGCCCGTCATCGCTCTGGCGCTGATGATGATCTTCGGCGGCATCATGTTCCTGCTGCTTGGCAAGAACCCGATCACGGCCCTCTACAGTTTCTTCATCGAACCGCTGATGGAGGTGTGGTCGCTGCATGAACTGGCCATCAAGGCGGCCCCCTTGATCCTGATCGGAGTCGGGTTGTCGGTCTGCTACCGGTCGAACAATTGGAACATCGGTGCGGAAGGGCAGTTCATTGCGGGCGCTATCGCCGGCTCCATCCTGCCGGTGGTCTTCCATGAATGGCATTCGCCGCTGGTGCTGCCGCTGATGCTTCTCCTCGGCATGCTGGGCGGCGCGCTGTTTGCGGGTATTCCGGCCTTCCTCAAGGCGCATCTCAATACCAACGAAATCCTGACCAGCCTGATGCTCGTCTATGTCGCGCAGCTGTTCCTGGATTGGCTGGTACGCGGTTACTGGCGCAATCCGGGCGGCCTGAATTTTCCGGAGACCCGGACTTTCGATCCTGTTGCCGTCCTGCCCGAGATGATCGCCTCCGGACGAACCCATTGGGGCTTCGGTTTCGCCATCCTCGCCGCCGTCGCCATCTGGTTCATGATGCGCTACACGCTGAAGGGGTTCGAAATCACCGTGCTCGGCCAATCCGAGCGGGCAGGGCGATTTGCGGGGTTCTCGACGCGCAAGATGATCTGGTTTTCGATGCTGCTGTCGGGGGCGCTCGCCGGCCTTGCCGGCATCGCGGAGGTCAGTGGCGCGATCCAGCAATTGCGGCCGGTCATTTCGCCCGGCTACGGCTTCACCGCCATCATCGTCGCCTTCCTCGGACGGCTGAACCCGCTCGGCATCATCGTGGCCGGTCTCGTGCTGGCGCTGACGTACCTCGGCGGCGAGGCGGCGCAATTGTCCCTCGGTGTCTCCGACAAGGTGACACGCGTCTTCCAGGGGCTTCTGCTGTTCTTCGTGCTCTCCTGCGACACGCTCATCCGCTACAAGATCAAGCTCGTCTGGTCGAACCTGACGGGAACGGCCACGGAAGGAGCCCACTGATGGGTATTTTCGAGGCCATCCTCCTGACGGTCATTACCGCAGCGACGCCGCTGGTTCTGGCGGCCGTCGGCGAACTCGTGACGGAGCGTGCCGGCGTCCTCAATCTCGGCGTCGAGGGCATGATGGTCATGGGGGCGGCTTGCGCCTTCATCGCCACGCAGGTGACGGGATCGCCCTATCTCGGCATCCTCGCCGGCATCGCATCCGGAGCCTTGTTCTCACTGCTGTTCGGCTTTCTGACCCTGACGCTTGTCGCCAATCAGGTGGCCACCGGTCTCGCGCTGACCATCCTCGGCCTCGGCGTATCCGGCATGATCGGCGAGGCCTATGTCGGCCAGTCGGGCATCAAGCTGCCGCAGATCGTCTTTCCGGTCCTGTCGGACATCCCGTTCCTCGGCCCTCTCGTGTTCAAGCAGGACCTCATCTTCTATCTCTCGATTGCCGTCGTCGTGGGCGTGAATTGGTTTCTGTTCAGGAGCCGGGCGGGACTGAAGCTGCGCTCCGTCGGCGATAGCCACGCCTCGGCCCATGCCCTCGGCATCAATGTCATCCGCATGCGCTACCTTGCCGTGATGTTCGGCGGCGCCTGCGCCGGGCTCGCGGGAGCCCAGCTGTCGCTGGTCTACACGCCACAATGGGTGGAAAACATGTCGGCCGGGCGCGGCTGGATCGCACTGGCGCTGGTCGTCTTTGCCTCCTGGCGGCCGTGGCGGGTGGTCGCCGGCGGCTATCTTTTCGGCGCCGTGTCGATCAGCCAGTTGCACGCCCAGGCGTTTGGCATCGGGGTGCCCTCGCAGTTTCTTTCTGCTCTTCCCTATCTGGCGACGATTGTCGTACTAATCCTCATTTCGCACAATCGACGCACGACGTTGATCAACACGCCGGCATCACTCGGCAAGCCGTTTGTGCCGGACCGATAACAAGAACAACGACCGAAACTCTAAAACCTACAGGGGTCACAATGAAAAAAATCCTCTTTGCACTCGCAACCACGGCAGCCGTTATCGGCTTCTCCGCCGCGGCCAGCGCCGCCGACAAGGCAAAGGTCTGCTTCGTCTATGTCGGTTCCAAGACCGATGGCGGTTGGACGCAGGCCCACGACCTCGGCCGTCAGGAACTCGAAAAGGCGCTTGGTGACAAGGTCGAGACGCAGTTCCTCGAAAACGTTCCGGAAGGCCCGGACGCCGAACGCGCCATCGAGCGCCTGGCCCGTTCCGGCTGCGGCCTGATCTTCACAACGTCCTTCGGCTTCATGGATGCGACCGTCAAGATTGCCGCGAAGTTCCCGGACGTGAAGTTCGAGCATGCGACCGGCTACAAGACGGCTCCCAACCTTGCGACCTACAACAGCCGCTTCTATGAGGGCCGCTACATCCAGGGCCAGATCGCGGCCAAGATCTCGCAGAAGGGTGTCGCCGGCTACATCGCGTCCTTCCCCATTCCGGAAGTGGTGATGGGCATCAATTCCTTCGTCATCGGCGCTCGCACCATCAACCCCGACTTCAAGATCAAGGTCGTCTGGGCAAATACCTGGTTCGACCCCGGCAAGGAGGCCGACGCCGCCAAGGCGCTGATCGACCAGGGCGTCGACGTGCTGACGCAGCATACCGACACCACGGCGCCGATGCAGGTTGCTGCCGAGCGCGGCATCAAGGCCTTCGGCCAGGCCTCCGACATGGTCAAGGCAGGTCCGAAGACGCAGCTGACGGCAATCGTCGATACCTGGGGCGCCTATTACATCAAGCGCACGCAGGCATTCATCGACGGCAAGTGGGAATCCACGTCGAGCTGGGACGGCCTGAAGGACGGCATCCTGACGATGGCGCCCTACACCAACATGCCGGACGACGTGAAGGCGCTGGCCGAGGCAACGGAAGCCAAGATCCGCTCTGGCGAGTTGAAGCCCTTCACCGGCCCGCTGAAGAAGCAGGACGGTTCCGAATGGCTGAAGGCGGGCGAGACGGCTGATGACGGCACGCTGCTCGGCATGAACTTCTACGTCGAGGGCGTCGACGACAAGCTGCCGCAATAAATCCGGCATCATTTTGTGTGCAATCAGGGAGGGTGGCCGCAAGGCCGCCCTCTTTCGATTCCGGCTTTGGAAAAATTGCAAAAACGGCGCCAAACCCTGTTTACATAAATCATATAGTATGATTTTTTATCCTCGCTGCTGAGGAGCAGCTTTCTTTGGGAGGAAATCATGAAATTCAAGAATGCCCTTAGCTGTGCGACGATTCTGGCGGCCTGCATGTTCGGTTCGGCTTCCGCAGCCGATCTGACGATCGGTTTTTCGCAGATCGGGTCCGAATCCGGCTGGCGTGCCGCCGAAACCACGCTGACCAAGCAGCAGGCGGAAAAGCGCGGCATCGACCTGAAATTCGCCGACGCGCAGCAGAAGCAGGAAAACCAGATCAAGGCACTGCGCTCCTTCATCGCCCAAGGCGTGGATGCCATCCTGATCGCCCCGGTTGTGGCAACCGGCTGGGATGAAGTGCTGACGGAAGCCAAAGATGCCGAAATCCCGGTTATCCTGCTCGACCGTACAGTCGATTCGAAGGACGATCTCTACCTGACCGCAGTGACCTCCGACCTCGTTCATGAAGGCAATGTTGCCGGCAAATGGCTGGTCGACACCACCGCTGGCAAGCCATGCAATGTCGTCGAGCTTCAGGGCACTACCGGTTCATCCCCGGCAATCGACCGCAAGAGGGGTTTCGAGGAAGCGCTGAAGGGCCACGACAACCTGAAGATCATCCGCAGCCAGACCGGTGACTTTACCCGTACCAAGGGCAAGGAAGTCATGGAAAGCTTCCTGAAGGCGGAAGACGGCGGCAAGAACATCTGCGCGCTTTACGCCCATAACGACGACATGGCCGTCGGCGCGATCCAGGCGATCAAGGAAGCCGGCCTGAAGCCGGGCAAGGACATCCTCGTCGTATCGATCGACGCTGTTCCGGATATCTTCCAGGCGATGGCGGCCGGTGAGGCAAATGCGACCGTCGAACTGACGCCGAACATGGCAGGCCCGGCGCTCGACGCACTCGAAGCCTTTCTGAAGGACGGCACGAAGCCAGCCAAGTGGATCCAGACGGAATCGAAGCTCTATACCCAGGCCGACGATCCGCAAAAGGTCTACGAGGAAAAGAAGGGCCTCGGCTACTGATTGGCTGCCGGCATTGCTGGACGCTGACGCTTCCCGCCTGCGGGCAGGAAGCGCCAGCCGCAAAGCGATGCCGGCATGATCGCCTCAAGGCTGCTGGCTTGCCGCCAGTCCGACAGGCTTCGGATGTCCACTGCCGATGCCATTGCCTGCGGCAGCCCGTACTTTACGGGTGACCTACGTTTTCCTGGGACGCTGGTTTTCATGCTCAACAATACCAACGACATTCTGACGGCCGTCGGGATCGTGAAAACCTTTCCGGGCGCGGTCGCGCTCGACAAAGTCAATTTCTCGCTCCGTCGCGGTGAAGTCCATGCCCTTCTCGGTGAGAACGGGGCAGGCAAATCCACACTGATCAAATGCATGACCGGCGCCTACCGCCGCGATGCCGGGACGCTGACGCTCGACGGTACAGAGATCGATCCGCACGATACCCTTGATGCCCAGAAGCTGGGGATCGGTACCGTCTACCAGGAAGTCAATCTGCTCGGGAATCTGAGCGTCGCCGAAAATCTCTTTCTCGGTCGTCAGCCGCGCCGCTTCGGTCTTGTCCAGACTGGCGAGATGAAGAAGCGTGCCAACGCGCTTCTGGCGCAGTACGGCATCAATATCAACGTTTCCGCGGCGCTCGGCAGCTTTTCGGTGGCGATCCAGCAGGTCGTGGCGATCGCCAGGGCCGTCGACCTTTCCGGCAAGGTGCTGATCCTCGACGAGCCGACCGCCAGCCTCGATGCGCAGGAAGTGGAGATGCTGTTTCGCATCGTCCGCGACCTCAGGGCGCGGGGACTGGGGATCGTCTTCATCACCCATTTCCTCGAGCAGGTCTATGACCTCACTGACCGAATCACCGTGTTGCGCAACGGCCAGCTGGTCGGCACACGAGAGACCGCATCGTTACCGCGGCGCGAGCTCGTGACCATGATGCTCGGCCACGAGCTTCAATCCGCCGAGAAGGCCGTGGCGGAAGCCGAATCATCCAGCGGACCGGTTCAGTTTCGTTTTTCCAACTATGGCAAGGCCGGCACGATCAAGCCTTTCGATCTTGACGTACGCAAGGGCGAGGTCGTCGGTATCGCCGGCCTGTTGGGCTCGGGGCGCACCGAAACGGCGGAACTATTGTTCGGTGTCCACAAGGCCGACAGCGGCACCGCCGAAATCGGTGGCAAGCCCGCCAACCTGTCATCGCCGCGGGCCGCGATCGCCGCGCGGTTCGGCTTCTGCCCCGAGGACCGCAAGGTCGACGGGATCATCGGCGAATTGTCGGTGCGCGAAAACATCGCGCTTGCCCTGCAGGCGCGCCGCGGCTGGGCGCGTCCCCTGTCTGCGGCGGAACAGAACGCCCTGGCGGACCGCTACATCAAAGCGCTCGACATCCGCACCAGCGACCGCGAGAAGCCGATCAGACTTCTGTCCGGCGGCAATCAGCAGAAGGCCATCCTGGCGCGCTGGCTGGCGACGAATCCGGAGTTTCTCATTCTCGACGAACCGACGCGCGGCATCGATGTCGGCGCCCATGCGGAGATCATTCGGCTGATCCGCGAGCTGTGTGCACAAGGCATGTCGCTGATCGTCATTTCGTCCGAGCTCGAGGAGCTCGTGGCCTATAGTTCGCGGGTCCTCGTCCTCAGGGACCGTGCGCATGTGGCGGAACTGACCGGCAGCGAGATCACCACGGAACATATCGTCAATGCCATCGCCGCCGCGCCCGGCGCGGGAGAACATCCATGATTGAAAGTGCACTCCGCTTCGGCCACCGATTGCTTCCCCAGCTTGTCGCGCTGACAATCATCCTTTTGCTGATCTGGCTGGTTTTTCCCGGTTTCTTCGCCTTGGAAATCCAGAACGGCCGGCTCTACGGCAGCGTTATCGACATTCTCAACCGCGGCGCTCCCGTCGCTCTTCTGGCAGTCGGCATGACCGTCGTCATCGCCACCAAAGGGATCGACCTGTCCGTCGGTGCCGTCATGGCGATCTGCGGCGCCGTGGCCGCCGCCTCCAGCGTACGGGGCGATCCGCTGACAGTCACCTTGTTGCTCGCCATCGGCACGGGCCTTGTCTGCGGCGTCTGGAACGGCTTTCTCGTCTCGGTTCTCAACATCCAGCCGATCATCGCCACGCTCGTGCTGATGGTCGCCGGACGCGGCATCGCCCAGCTGGTGACCGAGGGGGCGATCCTCACCTTCAACGACCCGGGCCTCATCTTCATCGGCAGCGGCGCTTTCGCAGGCCTGCCGATGCCCGTCGTCATATGGCTGGTATTCGGCATTGCGGTCACGCTGCTGGTCCGGCGCACGGCGCTCGGGATGCTGATCGAAGCCGTTGGCATCAACCGCCGCGCCAGTACGCTCTCGGGCATCCAGACACCGCTTCTGCTGATGGCGGCCTATATGCTTTCGGGTCTCTGTGCGGCGATTGCCGGGCTGATCGTCACTGCCGATATCAAGGGCGCGGATGCCAACAATGCGGGGCTTTGGCTGGAACTCGACGCCATCCTCGCGGTCGTCGTCGGGGGCACATCACTGCTCGGCGGCCGGTTCAGCATCATCGCCTCGCTGGCAGGCGCGATGATCATCCAGGCGGTGAATACCGGCATCCTGCTCTCAGGCTTTCCGCCGGAGTTCAACCTGATCATCAAGGCCGCCATCATCGTCATCATCCTCGTCATCCAGTCGCCGCGTGTGCAGGCCGGCGTGACCTTCCTCAGCCGAAAATCCGTCCGATGAACCAGAAATACCTTCCGCTGATTGCGACCATCGTCATCTTCATCGTTTCCTATGCGGTTTGCGCGGCGCAGTATCCGAACATCCTGTCGACACGCGTGGTTGGCAATCTGCTGACCGACAACGCCTTCCTCGGTATCGCTGCCGTCGGCATGACCTTCGTCATTCTGTCCGGCGGCATCGACCTGTCGATCGGCTCGGTGATTGCCTTCACAGGCATCTTCCTTGCGGTCATGCTGGAAAGCACGAGCATACACCCGCTCGCGGCGTTCGCCCTGGTTCTGGTGATCACCACGCTGTTCGGTGCCATCATGGGCGCGATCATCCACTATCTGGAAATGCCGGCCTTCATCGTCACGCTCGCCGGCATGTTCCTGGCGCGCGGCATGGCCTTCGTGCTGTCGATCGATTCGATTCCGATCAAGCATCCGTTCTACGCCGCGATGAAGGGCTTCTACTACAAACTGCCGGGCGGCGGCCGGATCACCCTGATCGGCGGACTGATGGTTCTGGTCTTCGCCCTCGGCATCCTGCTTGCGCAGCGCACACGCTTCGGCACCAACGTCTACGCGCTTGGCGGCGGTGCACAGACCTCGGCTTTGATGGGCGTTCCGGTAGGGCGGACGACGATTCTGATCTATGGGCTCTCGGGCTTTCTCGCCGGGCTTTCGGGAATCGTTTATTCCCTATACACATCAGCAGGTTATTCGCTCGCCACGGTAGGGGTCGAGCTGGATGCGATTGCCGCGGTGGTAATCGGGGGAACGCTTCTGACAGGGGGCGCCGGCTTTGTTGGAGGAACACTCGTCGGCGTTTTGATCCAGGGACTGATCCAGACCTACATCACGTTCGATGGCTCGCTATCGAGTTGGTGGACGAAAATTCTGATCGGTGCTTTGCTGTTTGCATTTATACTGATGCAAAAGGCGATCCTGTTGTTGTCACGCCAGAACAAGAGGTATTCCTGAGGAGGGAGTTACTTGCGCAAGGGTCTGCTCGAAACCGTCATTACCGGCACCAAGACGCGCACAAGCCACGCGCAGGTGGTGGACGAACTGGGCAAAGCCATTGTCTCGGGAGAGTTTCCGGTTGGCTCCATCCTGCCCGGCGACCCGGAGCTTGCCATGCGGTTCAAGGTTTCCCGCACGGTGTTGCGCGAGGCAATGAAGACCTTGGCGGCAAAGGGCCTGATCGTGCCGCGCGCCCGCATCGGAACACGCGTCACCGCCAAGAACCAGTGGAACCTGTTCGATGGCGATGTGCTGACCTGGCATTTTCACCGCGGGGTCGATGAGGAATTTCTTTATCACCTCAGCGAGATCCGGATGGCCTTCGAGCCGCATGCGGCAGGTCTTGCCGCGGTCAATGCCACAGAAGCGCAAATCAGCGGCATGATGCGGCTGGCAGTTGCCATGGGTGACCCCGAGCACACCGCCGAGACGCTGGCCATGGCCGATCTGCGCTTACATCTGGCTATACTCGAGGCTTCCGGCAACCCGTTCATGCGTACCGTCGGCAGCCTGATCGAGGCCGCGCTGGTGGGCATCTTCAAGCTGAGCTCGCCTGCCTCTGACCGCGAGCTCATCGACGATGTCGCGCGTACCCATATCCGCATCGTCGAGCAGATCAGCCGGCGCGACGAGGCCGGCGCACGCGCGGCTATGGAGAATGTCATCCGCGTCGGCCGGGACCGCATTCGCGAGTCACTGCGGGACCATGGTGAAACGCAGTCCGCCAGCCGATAGGATGTAGCGTTCGGCAGCAAAACCCGGACGTGTTCGTTCCGACGATTTGCGCCTTTTGGCGTCAATTGTGCCGTTGCTGCCTTGCTGCAATGGCATCTTCCGCCTATTTGGTAGGACTACAGCATGTGCGCCGCGTATCCGTTGCGCAGATCTCCATCAATGGTGTCTGAGGGTTATGTTCGAACTGATCGTCATTTTCGTGCTCTTATTGATCAACGCTTTCTTTGCGCTTTCGGAAATGGCAATCGTATCGGCAAGCCGGCCGCTGCTGCGGCAGATGGCAAAACAGGGCAACGGCCGCGCTGAACTGGCTCTCCGACTTGCCGAAGACCCCGGCAAATTCCTCTCCACCGTCCAGGTCGGCATCACGCTGGTCGGGACGCTGGCAGGTACCTACGGTGGTGCCACCATCGCCGAAAAAATCGCGCCGTGGCTCAACGCCGTCAGTTGGATCAACCCCTATGGCAGCCCGGTCGCGGTTGCGGTTGTCGTGACATTCATCACCTATATGTCGGTGGTGATCGGCGAGCTTATCCCGAAGCAGCTGGCCCTGAAGAACTCGGAAGGCGTGGCGATGTTCGTCGCGCCGCCGATGCTGCTGCTCTCTCGGCTCGCGGCCCCAATCGTCTACCTGTTCGAAATGTCGGCAGCGCTTTTCATGCGGATGTTCGGCGTATCGAGCGACAGCGACCATGTGACGGAAGAGGAAGTCCAGGCGATCATGGCCGAGGGCGTCGAAAGCGGTGCAATCGAGAAGTCGGAACACGAGATGCTGAGGCGGATCATTCGGCTCGGCGACCGCAACGTCAAATCGATCATGACGCACCGCACCGAAGTGAGCTTCATCGAAGTGACCGATAGTCTCGATACGATCCGCGCCAAGATCGAGCAATCCTCGCATTCTCGCTATCCGGTCATCGACGCCAATGGTGAAGTGCTGGGCGCGGTCCTCGTCAAGGAAGTGCTGAACGCGCCGGGCAGGGGCTTCAATCTTCGCAACTTCATCAAGGATATTCACACCTTGCCGGAAACGGCCTCCTGCTTGAAGGCGCTCGAAGCCTTCAAGTCGTCGCATATCAACATGGCCATGATCGTCGACGAATATGGCAGCATCGAAGGGATCATCACCACGGCCGATATTCTTGAGGCGATCGTCGGGGTGCTGCCGTCCAACTACGACGACATCGAACACGCGCTGATTCGCCCTCGCGAGGACGGCTCCTACCTGGTCGACGGGCGTACGCCGATCGACGAAATCCATCTGACGATTGGCATCGATGAAATCGATTCGGACGGAAATTATGAAACGATCTCCGGTTTCCTCGTGCAGCAATTGCGCAAGAACCCGGAAGAGGGCGATGTGACGGAGGCCTTCGGCTACCGCTTCGAGGTCCTCGATATGGACGGCCGCCGCATCGACAAGATCCTCGTCTCGCGCGCTGCCCATTGAAGCGGAACTGTTTTCTTGAAAAGCAAAAAGGCCGGGACAGACCCGACCTTTCCTCGATTCGCCTTGGCGTATGACCTGCTAGTCCATCCGTAGTCAGATCAACTGGACGAATTATTCGACTATCTTGGTTAATAAAGCGTTGACGTGTCGATCTCATGACGGAAGCTGGACGACTATTTAGTTTTCCTGGATCGAAACGCCACCTTCGCCGATCTTCAATTCGATGCCTGATTGCTGGGTTTCCTTGTCATAAACATAAATCCCGAGGACCACGACGAGGACGGCGAGCCCCCCGATGATCATGTAGAGCGCATTGCGACTCACGGCGGTTCCTTCCCTGCGCGACCGTCATTTACCTGAGAGTAGATAGGCGCAGGCGGGCGTTCGGGAAGGGCGGAAAGTCGGGAAGAAAAGCGGTCAGCGAGCCGGGTGTCGCAGGATCATGATATCGCAGATGGTGCCGGCTGTCGCTTCCGGCGCAAAAGGCGCCCGGATGATCAGGCAATCGGACTGGGCAAAGACGTGCATCATCGAGGAATCCTGGCGCGCAAACGCCTCCGCCTTGAGTGTTCCATCGGTGTCGCGAGACAGCCGCGCGCGTACATAGTCCTGGCGCTTGTCGTTGGCGGGAAGCGTCGTCACCGTCTTTGCCTTGCCGCGACGGTCGCGCGCGGGCAGGGAGCCGAGATGGCACAGCAGCGGCTCGAGGAACAGCAGGGCGCAGACGAGGCTCGACACGGGGTTTCCCGGCAGGCCGAGCACCGTCATGCCGTCGAGCGTTCCGACCATCAGCGGCTTGCCGGGGCGCATGGCGATCCGCCAGAAATCGAGCGTCATGCCGCTTGCGACAAGCGTCGATTGGACCAGATCGTGATCTCCGACCGAAGCGCCGCCCAAAGTGACCAGCACGTCGGCTCCGGCGGCGCATGCCTGGGCGACTGCCGCCGCGATGGCCGCCTTGTCGTCGCGCACGATTCCGAGATCGATGACCTCGGCACCGTTGTCGCGCGCGATCGCAGCAATGCCATAGGTGTTGGAGCCGATGATCTGATCCGGTCCGGGAAGGCTTCCTGGAGGCACGAGTTCATCGCCGGTCGCGAGGATCGCCACTCTTGGACGCGTGAAGACCGAAAGTTCCGGATGGTTCATGCCGGCGGCGACCGTCAGCCGCCCCGCATCCAGCAGATCGCCTTTGCGAAGCACCACGTCGCCGGCGCAAAAATCCTGTCCTTTCGGGCGGATATGCCGGCCCTTGCCTGGATCGAACTTGGTGCGGATGCGCTGGTCGCCAATGATCTGCGCATCTTCCTGGATCAGCACCGTATCGGCGCCGGAAGGGACCGGGGCGCCGGTGAAGATACGGACGACCTCGCCGGGGCCGACATGGCCTGGAAAGGCGCGCCCTGCGGCCGACCGGCCGATGACCGTCAGCTCTGCGCCGACGACGGCAAAGTCCTCATGGCGTCCGGCATAACCATCCATGGCGGAGTTGTCGAAGGCGGGATGTGTGAGCCGTGCTGCGACGTCCTCCGACAGCACGCGCCCCGCCGCGGCATGCAGCCCGATCATTTCACTGCGCCGTACAGGCGCTGCTCCACGGAGCAACCTGTCCAGCGCTTCCGAAACAGGCAGCAACGCCATCAGTCCTCCTTGCGGACATACTCGCCCGAACGTCCGCCGGATTTCCGCGCAAGCCGGATGCCGCCGATCTCCATCTCCCGGTCGGCCGCCTTGGCCATGTCATAGATCGTCAGGCAGGCAACGCTTGCGGCTGTCAGCGCCTCCATTTCGACGCCGGTGCGGCCCGTCAGCTTGGCCATCGTCTCGATCCGAAGGCCGGGCAGGGCCTCATCCGGAGTAATCTCCACGGAGATCTTTGAAAGCATCAGCGGATGACAGAGCGGGATCAGATTGGCCGTCTGCTTGGCTGCCATGATGCCGGCGAGACGCGCGGTGGCGATCACATCGCCTTTCTTGGCATTACCCTTGAGAATGAGGCCGAGCGTTTCCGGCCGCATCCGGATGTATCCCTCGGCAACGGCAATGCGGACGGTTTCTTCCTTGTCGCCGACGTCAACCATATTGGCCTCGCCGCCGGCTCCGATATGGGTGAGGGAGGGCTTGGTCATCACTCGGCGGCCAGAATGTCGGCAGTACCGGTGAGAAGGGCACGCGTCGCGGCGGTGACATCGTCCTTGCGCATCAGGCTTTCGCCGACGAGGAAGGTCGAGATGCCGCTCTTTGCCAGGCGCTTGCAGTCCTCATGCGTGAAGATGCCGCTTTCGCCGACCAGCAGCCGGTCGGCGGGAACCAGTGGCGCCAACGCCTCGGAGAGCGCGATATCGACCTCGAAGGTCTTCAGGTTGCGATTGTTGATGCCGACGAGCGGCGAAGAAAGCTTTAGCGCGCGCTCGAGTTCTTCCTTGTCATGGACCTCGACAAGCGCGTCCATGCCCAGCGAAAACGCCTCGTCCTCGAGCCTTTGTGCATCGTTGTCGTTGAGCGATGCCATGATCAGCAGGATGCAGTCGGCACCCCATGCGCGGGCTTCGTGAACCTGATAGGTGTCGAACATGAAATCCTTGCGCAGCGCCGGCAGCGAACACGCGTTTCGCGCCGCCGTCAGGAACTCGGGCGCGCCCTGGAAGCTTGGGCTGTCGGTGAGCACCGAAAGGCAGGCAGCCCCCCCGGCTTCATAGGCCTTTGCAAGAGCCGGCGGGTTGAAATCGGCGCGGATGAGACCTTTGGAGGGGCTTGCCTTCTTGATCTCGGCGATGAGCCCGAAGCCGCCTTGGGCACGCTTCGCTTCGAGAGCCTTGAAGAACCCACGCGGCGCTTCCTGCTCGGCGGCCATCGATTTCAAGTCCGCCAGACTGACTTTGGCCTTGGCTGCGGCGATTTCCTCGCGCTTGTAGACCTCGATCTTCTGCAGAATGTCGGCCATCGAATTTCTCCCTACGCCGCGTTCGAGACGCGGATAAGCCGTTCCAGCGTTGCCTTCGCCGCGCCGCTTGTCAGCGAATGACGGGCGAGAACCATGCCTTCGCGCAGGTCAGCGGCGCGGCCGGCGATTACCAGCGAGGCGGCGGCGTTGGCAAGCGCGATATCACGGTAGGGCGTTGCATCGCCCTCGAGCACACCCTTGAGCGCCTCGGCGTTATGGGCTCCGTCGCCGCCCTTGAGATCGGCAAGCACAACGGTTTCAAGCCCGAAATCGCCGGGCCTCAATTCGAACGTGCGGATAGCGCCGTTTTCGAGCGCCGCAACCTGCGTCACGCCGGTCGTGGTGATCTCGTCCAGGCCTTCGCCATGCACGACCCAGACGCTCGTCGAACCGAGATCGCGCAGCACTTCCGCGACCGGAACAAGCCACTGCGGCGAAAACACGCCAACGAGCTGCCGCGTGACGCCAGCCGGATTCGACAGGGGGCCAAGCAGATTGAAGATCGTCCGCGTGCCGAGTTCGACGCGCGTCGGGCCGACATGGCGCATGGCCGAATGATGCTGCTGGGCGAACATGAAACCGAGGCCGGCTTGCGAAATGCAGCGCGAAATAGCCTCGGGGGCGATATCGAGCTTGACGCCGAGGCAGGACAGCGCGTCCGCCGTGCCGGACTTGGAGCTCAGAGCGCGGTTGCCGTGCTTGGCCACCGGCACACCGGCACCGGCAACGATCAGGGCCGCCAGCGTCGAGATATTGTAGGTCCCGGCACCATCGCCGCCGGTTCCAACGATATCGATGGCGTCTGCCGGTGCTTCAACGGTCAGCATGCGTGCCCGCATGGCGCCAACGGCGCCGACGATCTCGTCCACCGTCTCGCCGCGCACGCGCAGCGCCATCAGGAAGCCGCCGATCTGCGACGGCGTTGCTTCGCCCGACATGATGATCTCGAACGCGGCGCGAGCATCCTCGCGGTTCAGCGCCTCTCCCGCTGCGGCCTTGGCGACAAAGGGCTTCAAATCCGGCATGCAGGTTTTTCCTTTTGCTTTACCGCTACTGCGACAGGGCGACGTCTGCGAGTTGCTGATTGATGGCCACACCGTAACCCTTCTGAAGCTCGCTGACCATCTGATCGAGGATATCGTCGCCACTGGCCCGGGCGATGGCGTCGATCTGGCGGGCATCATTGTCGAGCGCATCGCCGGGATTGCTGTCGTCCACTCCTGTGACCTTGAGCAGGATCTGACCGTCGCCACCGACGCCGGGCGCGTTGGCAACGTGACCGTTTGGTCCGCCGAACGCGGCAGCGACCGCTGCGGGGCTCAGGGCTGCGCCTTCGCTCGACCGCCGCAGACCCGACTTCGTTTCGACGGCTATGCCGAGCTCGGCGGCAATCGCCGCCAGCGTCTCGCCCTTTTCGACCCGGCCCTTCAGTTCGGTTGCCTTGGCCGCAAGGGCGTTGCGCTGCTGCTCCGCCGTCCAGTCGGCGACGACCTTTTCACGGGCCTCGTCGAGCGTCTGGTCGCGCGCGGGCGTGATCGCTTCCACGTCGAACCAGACATAACCATCGCGGCCGAGATTGACCGGCAGGGTTTCCGCTCCCACCTCGGCCTTGAAAGCCTCGCTGAGCAGGGTCTTTGCTTCAGGAATGCCGGCGATTGCCTCACCTTCGGCATCATTGCCGCGCGCATCGACGGCGTTGAGGACGACGAGCTTGAGATTGGTCTGGCTGGCCGCCTCCTGCATCGACGCGCCGGAAACGCGGGCGTCCTCGAACTTGTCATGGATACCCATGATCTCATCGGCGGCGTTCGACAGGGCCAAATCCTTGCGCAGCTCTTCCTTGACTTCGTCGAAACTGCGAATGGCTTCCGGTTTGATGTTGGTTACGCGCAGGATGACCGGGCCGAAGGCGCCATCTATGACCGGTGTGGTCTGGCCGTCCGCCTTGACCGCAAAGGCGGCATCGGCGAGCTTGGCGTCGGGCATGCGGTCGCGGGTGAAATCGCCGAGCTGGACGTCGCTCGCGGTTTTTCCGGCATCGGTCACCAACTGGTCGTAACTGGTGCCTGTGGACAGTTTGACTGCCGCGGCGTCAGCTTCCGCACGTGAGGGAAAGGCAAGCTGTTCGACGGTGCGCGTTTCCGGTGTACGGAACCTGTCCTTGCGCTTTTCGTATTCGGCGCGGATTTCTTCCTCGGTCACCGATGCGGGATCGGCGATGTCGGAGGGTTCCAGCTTCACATAGCTGATCTTGCGGAATTCCGGCGCACGATAGTCTGCCTTGTGACTTTCAAACCAGGGCTTCAACACCTCGTCCGAGGGAGCCTTGACCGGATCGATATTGGCATTCGACAGTAGCAGATAGTCGATTGTCCGCGTCTCGTTGCGGTACTGGCGCAGCGCGTCGCCCAGTACCTTCGGGGGGATGTAGCCGTCGGACAGCGCTTCGACGATCTGCGAGCGCACGGCAACCTGGCTGCGATTGTTGATATAGTCCTTCTCGCGCAGTCCGGCGTTGCGCAGGACGCTCGAGAAGGTCAGGCGGTCGAACTGGCCGTTGACGCCGCGAAAGGCCGGGTCTTCGCTGATCAATGTTGCCAGCCGGTCCTGGGACAGGCCGAGGTTCAGGTCATTGGAAAGCTGGTCGAGCGTGGCACCCGCGACAAGCTGCGAATAGACCTGCGCTTCGGCGCCGAATGCCCTGGCCTGTTCGCGGGTCAGGCGCGTGCCGAACTGCCGGGAAAGCTGGGCAACCTGCCGTTCATAGGCGAGGCGGAAATCGCTCGGAGACACCTTGACGTCGCCAACCGTCACCACCGCATCGGCAGAACCCGAGACGAGCGACGTGGATACACCCCAGACACCGAACGACACAACGAGAAGGGCCAAGAGGCCTTTGACAACCCAGGTCTGGGCGGCTCTTCGGAGAAATTCAAGCATGGGACTGCATACCTCGTCGCAATTCAGGCCGCCGGACGGCTACCGGCTTCGTTCCTTAGAGCAATCCGGTGCGGAATTGAAGGGTCGAAACACGCAAAAAAATTCAGCAAAACCGGGCTCTGGTCGGCGCGAAATGGTGCGGCGCCGGTGGCCGGCTCTTGCGGCCGTGCATCGAGCACTTTCAGCCCGGCGCACGGCCTTCTCACCGCCCGCCGTTACGAGACCTTTCGATGTCGGAATTATTAGCCGGCAATTGAAAAATTTCTGTCACAATCCGCCATTGGACGCGTGATCGTGTGTCTGAAACTGCTAATGTTGATCCACAAGCGTATGCCGACTCGCCGTGTCGTGGAGCAGCCTTGGCGGGAAAGCCGGAGTGCCTTTATGGAATCGACAATCGTCATGATCAACCTGTTCGGAGCGGTCGCGCTGCTGCTCTTCGGCCTTTCCCAGGTCAAGGAAGGCGCCACGCGCGCGTTCGGGATCAGGCTCAGAACGGGACTAGCGCAGGGCACAAGCGGACAGGCGCGTTCGTTTCTGGCAGGGTTCGTCGCGACGATCGCGTTGCAGAGTTCGACCGCGACGGCGCTGATGATTGCCTCCTTCGTCGAAAAGGGGCTTGTGCGCGCACGGATGGCGCAGATCGTGCTGCTCGGCGCAAACGTCGGTACCGCGGTAACGGCGTGGATCGTTGCGACCGGTGTCGACTGGCTTTCGCCGCTGCTCATTCTCGGCGGTGTGATGCTTTACCGGGCAGGGCGGTCGAGCGCCAAGCAGGGTGCGGGAACCGCGCTCGTCGGTATCGGCTTGATGCTGTTGTCGCTGCACCTGCTCGGGCTGGCGACGGAGCCGATGCGGCAATCGCCGGCACTTGCCGCCTTCCTCACCATGCTCGACACGGCCTGGCCGGTCGCGCTGCTTTTTGCCGCGGCTCTGGCTTTCATTTCCTCATCGAGCCTGGCTGTCGTCGTTCTCATCCTGTCACTCTCGGCCGCGGGCATTCTGTCTTCGGGCCTGACGATCGCGCTTGTGCTTGGCGCAAATCTCGGCGGCGCAATCCCGCCCTTCATCGCCACGCTGTCAGCCTCGGCCTCGGCCCGTCGTGTGACGGCCGGCAATCTCACCGTTCGCGCAATCGGTTGCGCGATAGCTTTGCCACTTGCGGCGCCGGCCGCGGAGTTCCTGCAGACGCTCTCGCTTTCCCCGGCAAAACTGCCGGTCGACATCCATCTGTTGTTCAACATCGCGCTGGCCATTGCCGCTTGGCCGTTTTCGGCGCTCCTGTCCGGCGCCATGCTCCGGCTCATTCCGGACGAGCCGAGGGCGCAGACGGGACCGCTCCACCTCGATGATCGGGCGCTGACGACGCCTGTTATCGCGCTCTCGGGGGCGACCCGAGAGGTGCTGCGCGTCGGCGATTTGATAGAGAGGATGCTGATCGCGTCGATGAACGCCTTCCATCACAATGATCTCCAGGAACTCCGGGACGTCGCAGCGCTCGAGAAGCAGGTCGATGTGCTGCAGCAGGAGGTCAAGCTCTATTTGTCGCGCCTTGGGCGTAGCGGTTTGAACGACGAACACGGCCGGCGTTCCATCGTCATCATCGACTATGCGATCAACCTCGAGCATATTGGCGATATCATCGAGAAAAGCCTTGTCGAGCAGGTGAAGAAGAAGATCGACAACGGCCTGAAGTTTTCGGAAGAGGGCTACCAGGAACTGAAGACGCTCTTCAATCTGACGATCGACAATCTGCGGATTGCCCAGACCATATTCGTCACACGGGATGCCGATCTCGCCCGCCATCTCATGGAGGTGAAAGTCGACGTCCGTCACATGGAGAAGCGCTCGTCGGAGCGGCATCTGGAGCGTCTGCGCGACGGCCGCGCCGATAGCCTGCAGACGAGTTCGCTGCATCTCGACATCCTGCGCGATCTCAAGCGTATCAACGCGCATATCGTTTCGGTGGCCCATCCTATTCTCGACGAGAGCGGGCTTCTGATCGAGAGCCGGTTGCGGTTGCCCCGATAAGGATCAAGGTCCGGCGGCAAGTCCGCTGCGCACGAAGGCGTCGAAACAGGGTGTCAAGGTGATGCGGCGGTGACCGGCGGCGAGAGCCGGCTCGTAGAGTTTCAAAAGCTTCAGACGCGCCGCTGTCGGCGGGCAGGTCGGGTAAAGGGCAAGATCGACAGCGGCGACGGCGTCGCCGACGCGTTGATCAGGGGTAGGTACGGCGCGGTACGGATCGGCGCCGATGGCGATGTGTTTCGGGGCGTGGCGATCCATCAGCCAGGGGAAGGGATTGGTGAAATCGATCGTCATGATTGTCTCGAACCGGACCTTGTTGGCAGCCTCGTAGTCGCCGATCGCGGCGATCGCGCCATCCGTCGCCTGCAGCCAGAGCACCTGGAAATCCAGGTCGCTGTGGAGCAGGAATGAGGGCAGTTCGTTGGCCGATGCCAGGGCTTCGTAGGTTGAGCGATAGTCGACATAGTTCGCCCGCAGGCGTTGCGCCCGCTGGTTGAGGATGTCGCGAGCGCTGACGGCGCCCATGCCTTTCAGGTTGCTGTTTTCGACCGGTGCGGTGTTGACGGCGCCGATCCAGGCGCGTGCCGCTTTTTGGCAAACGGTGACCACTGGCGGCAGCGCTGCGCCCAACGTGGCGATCGCGATCACTGCAAATGCGACTGACGGCCCCTTGCGCCGGTAGCTTTCCAGCAGAATGGCGAGCAGCAGCGGCCAGAGGAAAATGAAGGCCTGGCTGCCGGTATTCTGGCTCTCGAAGAGAAGGCCCGCGACGACGAAACTCGCCAGCCAGAAGAATGATTGGTCTGCAACAGCCCCGAGCGAGGCAAACGCCGGCTTCGCGGCAAAAGTCCGCATCTTCTCGAGGAACGTGGCAAACTCATTGAACAGCAGGACGAAAGCGAGGATGAAGCAGCTGAGGATCACCCCGAAATTGAGTGAGGCAGCCTGCAGCAGGCGTGGCAACAGGCTGGCGTCGTTGAGCTGGATCAGAGACAGGATGTCCGCGGCATAAGCGGAAACGGCACCGGTGGCGACTTCGAGTAGACCGATCGTTGAAAAAAATACTGCTGCGGACACAAGTGCTGCGCGCAACGGCAAACGTCCGGCCAGAAACGCCATCAGGCAAAGGACAGTGCCGGCGGCGACGCCGGTCACCTTGGTGAAGAGAAGGGCAAGCATCGCAAGCGCCGTCGCCGCTGCCAGCGCTCCGTATCCGCGCACGAAGACCAGAGCCGCCGCAAGGACATAGAGCAGTTGGCAAATCTGGCGGTTATAGATCCCGAAGCCCTCCGAACCGGGATAAGGATAGAATTCACCGGTGTTGAAGGGCAGCAGCGAAAAGAACAGGAAGGGGAGAAGCAGGGCATAGGCGAGGGCTGGCGATCGCTTCTGCACGTCTGAGACAACCAGAGCCATCAGCGGCACGGTCACCGTCATCATCGACCAACTGGACAGGAGAAGCGCGTGTCCGTTTGGAAACAGGTAGAGCCATCCGGCAAAGAGATAGTAGCCGAGCCCGCCGACCGGGGCAAAGAAATCGATGGACGGGATCTGGCCGTCGAAGATGCGGTTTGCCGCGTCGAGATAGATGTAGTGGTCCCAGTACATGGGCCCGATCGGCATCACCAGGGTTCGGATCAGCGCCAGGGGCAAGCAGGCGAAGGTCAGCGCCAGGACGATCAGCGGCCTGCGGGCGATGATTGCGCCAAATCCCGGTAGTCTGCCGGACGACATTGCGTCGGTGTGAGCTTGCATCGTCCGTATCATTCCCGGCTGTTGGAGCTGTCAAACACGATCATCTCCCGCTTATGACATGATCGCGTTTTATCCCGGTTAACAGGACGTTGGCGGCCCGAATTATGTTCCTTGCAATATCTTCCTGCTATGTAACGGGCAGAATCGTGCCGGCTGCGAAGCGCGGGAAGCCATGAAAGCGGGAGAATTTGCGATGACACGAACATGCCTGGCGGTAATTCTGGCAGCGGGCGAAAGCACGCGGATGAAGTCCTCCATGTCCAAGGTGCTGCACCCGGTCGCCGGTCGGCCGATGATTGCGCATGTGGTCGAATCGCTCGTCGATGCCGGCATTTCATCGGTCGCGCTGGTGGTCGGGCGGGACGCGGATCCCGTGACCTCGGCGGCGAAACGCGCCGACATCGATATTTCGGCCTTCCTGCAAACCGAACGACTTGGAACCGGGCACGCGGTTCTGGCAGCGAGGCAGGCGATCGCCAAGGGATATGACGACATACTGGTCGTGTTCGGCGACACGCCGCTGATCACGGCCGGGCCGCTGACGGCCGCCCGAAGGGCGCTGGCGGAGGGTAATGATGTCGTCGTCATCGGCTTCCGGACGGCAGATCCGACCGGCTATGGCAGGTTGATCGTCGAAAACGGCGAGCTCCTGGCTATCCGCGAGCAGAAGGATGCGTCCGAAGAGGAAAAGCGCATAACCTATTGCAACGGCGGGCTGATGGCGATCAATGGCGAGAAGGCGTTGGACCTGCTTGACAAGATCGGCAATGCCAACGTCAAAGGTGAATACTACCTCACCGATATCGTCGAGATCGTTCGCGCCGGCGGGGGCAAGGCCATTGCCGTTGAGGCGCCCGAGGCTGAACTGATGGGCTGCAACAATCGCGCGGAACTGGCCCTGATCGAAGCGGCCTGGCAGAAGCGTCGCCGCCACGAATTGATGCTCTCCGGCGTTTCCATGATCGCCCCGGAAACCGTCTTCCTCGCTTTCGACACTGAGATCGGTCAGGATGTGATGATCGAACCGAACGTCGTCTTCGGCCCCGGCGTCACCGTCGAAAGCGGTGCGGTCATTCACGCCTTTTCCCATCTCGAGGGCGCCCATGTCAGCGCTGGCGCAACGGTCGGTCCCTATGCACGGCTGCGCCCCGGCGCCAACCTTGGGCGCGATTCCAAAGTCGGCAATTTCTGCGAGGTGAAGAAGGCGGAGATCGGCGCCGGCGCCAAGGTCAACCACCTGACCTATATCGGCGATGCTTTCGTCGGCGAGAAAACCAACATCGGGGCCGGCACGATCACCTGCAACTATGACGGCGTCAACAAACACGTCACCCGCATCGGCGCGAACGCCTTCATCGGATCGAATTCCTCTCTCGTTGCGCCTGTTGCGGTTGGCGACGGCGCGCTGGTTGCCTCCGGCAGCGTGGTGACGGAGGATGTCCCGGCTGATGCGGTCGCTTTCGGGCGCGCGCGTCAAGAGATCAAGCCGGGCCGGGCGACAATCCTGCGCGATCGCTATCAGGCCGAAAAAGCCGCCAGAAAGAAATAATCCGCCCGTTGTGCTACGGTTAAAGCGTGAAACCGAAAGTGACATTCGGCTCGATTGCGCATTTATGGAAATTCGCCAAAACGGCATCCAAGAAATGTACCTTAACCGGCGTCAGACAGGCACCGGTCTCACGAAAAAATTGCGGAGAATTCAGCTATGTGCGGCATTGTCGGTATCGTTGGAAATCAGCCTGTCTCCGAGCGTCTGGTCGATGCGCTCAAGCGGCTCGAATATCGCGGTTATGATTCCGCCGGGGTCGCCACGATCCACGACGGCGTTCTTGCCCGGCGCCGCGCCGAAGGCAAGCTGGTCAATCTCGAAACCAAGCTGCGTGCCGAGCCGCTTGCAGGAAAGACCGGCATTGCGCATACGCGTTGGGCGACGCATGGCGCGCCGACCGAAAACAATGCCCATCCGCATTTCACCGACGGGGTCGCCGTCGTCCACAACGGTATCATCGAGAATTTCTCCGAGTTGAAGGACGAGCTTGCCCATGCGGGCGCGACGTTCAGCACCCAGACCGACACCGAAGTCGTGGCGCAACTGCTCGCCAAGCTCGTCCGCGACGGAATGAGCCAGAAGGATGCGATGCAGGCCATGCTGCGCCGGGTTACCGGCGCCTATGCGCTTGCCGTTATTTTCCAGGATGCGCCGGGCACGATCATGGCCGCCCGCAGCGGTCCGCCGCTGGCTGTCGGCTTCGGCAAGGGAGAAATGTTCCTCGGGTCCGATGCGATTGCTCTGTCGCCCTTTACCAATGAAATCACCTATCTCATCGACGGTGATTGGGCGGTCCTGACTGCCGATGGTGTCGAGATCCTAGACCATGACGGCAAGCAGGTTGCCCGCCCGCGCCAGGTCTCGGTTGCCGCGGCCTATATGGTCGACAAGGGCAATCACCGGCATTTCATGGAAAAGGAAATCTACGAGCAGCCGGAAGTGATTTCGCACGCGCTTGGCCAATACATCGACTTCATCGAGAACAAGGTGAACCCGATGACTGCGGCGATCGATTTCGCCAAGGTTCCGAGCCTTGCCATCTCCGCCTGCGGCACGGCCTATCTCGCCGGCCTCGTCGGCAAATACTGGTTCGAGCGCTACGCCCGCCTCCCGGTCGAAATCGATGTCGCCTCGGAGTTTCGCTATCGTGAGATCCCGCTGTCGCCGCAGTCCGCCGCTCTGTTCATCTCGCAGTCGGGCGAAACGGCCGACACGCTGGCGTCGCTGCGATACTGCAAGGAACATGGTCTGAAGATCGGCGCCGTCGTCAACGTCAAGGAATCGACGATTGCGCGGGAGTCCGATGCGGTCTTCCCGATCATGGCGGGTCCGGAAATCGGCGTTGCCTCGACCAAGGCGTTCACGTGCCAGCTCTCCGTGCTGGCGACACTCGCGATCGGTGCCGGTCGGGCCCGCGGAACCGTGTCGGAGGCCGAGGAAAAGGCTCTCGTCCGCAGCCTTGCCGAAATGCCGCGCATCATGGGCAAGGTCCTGAACAGTATCCAGCCGACCATGGAGAGCCTGTCGCGCGAGCTGTCGAAATGCAAGGACGTGCTCTATCTCGGCCGCGGCACAAGCTATCCGCTGGCCATGGAAGGCGCGCTGAAGCTCAAGGAAATCTCCTATATCCATGCCGAAGGCTACGCCGCGGGCGAATTGAAGCACGGGCCGATCGCCCTGATCGATGAAAACATGCCGGTCATCGTCATCGCGCCGCATGACCGGTTTTTCGAAAAGACGGTGTCGAACATGCAGGAAGTCGCAGCCCGCGGCGGCCGCATCATCTTCATCACCGACGAGAAGGGTGCCGCAGCCTCCAAGCTCGAGACGATGAGCACGATCATCCTGCCGAACGTCGACGAGATCATCGCCCCGATGATCTTCGCGCTGCCGATCCAGCTGCTCGCCTATCATACCGCCGTGTTCATGGGCACCGACGTCGACCAGCCGCGCAACCTTGCCAAATCGGTCACCGTGGAGTGATGATTCGGCCCGAAAAGCCGGGGGATGTCGAAGCGATCCATTCCCTGACGCGGGAAGCCTTCAAGGATCATCCATACAGCGACGGAACGGAGCATTTCATCGTCGATCGCCTGCGCCACGCCGGCGCGCTCAGCCTGTCGCTGGTCGCCGAGGTTGAGGGCGAAGTGGTCGGCCATGTCGCCTTCTCGCCGGTAGAATTTTCGGACGGTTCGGCGGGATGGTTTGGACTTGGACCGGTGTCGGTTTTGCCATCACGGCAGGGCAAGGGCATCGGCGGCGCGCTGATCCGCAGAGGCTTGGAAATCCTGCGGGAGCGGAGGGCGGCAGGCTGCGTCGTGGTCGGCAATCCCGAGCTTTATCGCAAGTTCGGATTTCGGAACGATCCTCAGATCACATTCGCTGATTGTGCGCCGCAATATTTTTTGGCGCAGCCCTTGTCCTCGACTCCTGCCTCCGGCATTGTGACATACAACGCGGCTTTTTACAGCGGTGTAGACGGGTAAACAGGGCGGTATGACGGACAAACAGGCACGCGGATTTTTCGCCACGCGGTTGAGGAATTATTTCCTCACCGGTTTGATCATCTGCGCGCCGCTTGCCATCACCGCCTGGATCACGTGGTCGTTCATCCTCTGGGCGGACAGCTGGGTGAAGCCCTATCTGCCGTTCGATTACAATCCGGACAATTTCCTGCCTTATCCGGTCCCTGGTTTCGGCCTGCTGACTGCCTTGTTGCTGATCACGCTTGTCGGCTTCTTCACCGCCAATCTGATCGGCCGCAGCATCGTCGGTTTCGGTGAGTCGCTGCTGGTGCGAACGCCGCTTGTGCGCTCGATCTACAAGGGTTTGAAGCAGATATTCCAGACGGTGCTGCAGGACCAGTCGAACTCGTTCAAAAAAGCCGGCCTGATCGAGTATCCGAGCCCGGGTCTCTGGTCGCTGGTTTTCATTGCGACGGATGCCAAAGGCGAAATCGCCGTCAAGTTCAGGGAGCGGGGTCTCGATATGGTCACCGTGTTCCTGCCGCCGACGCCGGTTCCGACGGCCGGATTTCTCATCTTCGTACCGCGTGAAAAGATCGTGCCCCTCGACATGAGCCCCGAAGATGCCGCCAAGCTGTTGCTTTCCGGCGGTCTGGTGGCGCCTGACTATCTGCCGAAGGCCTTGCAGGTGCCGGGGGAGATGGTGCCAGCGGCGACAAAACGCGGCAAGTTCTTCAGCCGGCTCTGAGAAAGCGGATCGCCTCGTCGCGCCGGTAGAGATAAAGCAGCGTGCGCAGCGCTGTGCCGCGTTGCGATGTCAGTTCCGGATCGCGCTCGATGACATAGGCGGCATCCTTGCGCGCGATTTCGAGCAGATCACCGTGCGCCTCGAGGCTGGCAATGCGAAAACCGGGCGTGCCTGATTGACGCGTGCCGAGCAATTCGCCTTCGCCGCGCAGTTTCAGATCCTCCTCGGCAATCAGGAAGCCGTTTTCGGTTTCCCGCAGGATGGACAGCCGCGCCCGGCCGTTTTCGCTCAAGGGTCCCTTGTAGAGCAGGATACATGTGGAGGCTTCGTCACCACGCCCGACGCGGCCTCGCAACTGGTGCAACTGCGCCAGCCCGAAGCGCTCGGCGTGCTCGATCACCATGATCGTCGCATCCGGCACGTCGACCCCGACTTCGACAACGGTGGTCGCCACCAGAAGCCGGATTTCGCCGTTCTTGAAGGCAAGCATGACTGCGTCCTTTTCGGCGCCGTTCATGCGGCCATGCACGAGGCCCACCTCAGAGCCGAAATGGCTTTTGAGCGTCTGGAACCGCTCGTCCACCGACATCAGGTCGGAGGCGTCCGATTCCTCGACCAGCGGACAGATCCAATAGGCCTTTTTGCCGTCGCTGAGAGCCATATGCAGCCGCGAGACGATTTCTCCCGTTCGCTCGGTCGAGACGGTGACGGTCTGTATCGGCTTGCGGCCCGCCGGCTTCTCAGTGAGCTTGGAAACATCCATGTCGCCAAAGGCGGCAAGGACCAGTGTGCGCGGGATCGGCGTCGCGGTCATGACCAGCATATGCGGCGAAATCCCCTTGGCGGTGAGTCGCAGCCGCTGGTGCACCCCGAAACGATGCTGCTCGTCGACCACTGCAAGAAGCAGGTTGCTGTAGCTGACCGTGTCCTGGAACAGCGCATGCGTCCCGATGACGATCTGCGTTTCACCCGAGGCGATGCGCTCCAGAATGGCGTCGCGCTCGCGGCCCTTGGTGCGGCCGGTCAGGACATCGATCGCAACACCGGCCGGTGCTGCCATTTTCGAGAGCGTCGCGAAATGCTGCCGGGCAAGGATTTCCGTCGGCGCCATCAGCACGGCCTGGCCACCGGCCTCGACGGCCGCCAGCATCGACATCAGCGCCACCGCCGTCTTTCCCGAGCCGACATCGCCCTGCAGCAGACGCAGCATCCGCTCCGTTCCCGCCATATCCTTCAAGACCTCGCCGATCGCCGTCGCCTGGCTCACGGTAAGCGAAAAGGGCAGGGCGTCGCGCACCGGCTTGCTGAGTTTGCCGGTTGCATGCACCGGCGTGCCAGAGACCTTGCGCAATCGCTGGCGGACGAGCGAAAGGGATAGCTGTCCGGCCAGAAACTCGTCATAGGCAAGCCGGCGGCGAGCGGGCGCCTGCGGGTCGAGATCGGTTTCATCGCGTGGTTCGTGAAGGGCAAGGAAACAATCGCGGGCCGAGGCGAAGCTCTGCTTCTCCAGGAGCGCGTCATCGATCCACTCCGGGAAATCGGGAATCCGGGCCAGGGCCGCCTCGATCGACTTGCGCAGGATACGGGCCGAAAGGCCTGCCGTCAGCGGGTAGATGGGCTCCACGAGCGGCAGGTTTTCCGCTTCCGCTGCGCGCACCATGTAATCCGGATGCACCATCGAGGGGCGACCGTTGAACCAGTCGATCTTGCCGCTGACAGTCACGGTTTCGTCGAGCGGCAGCGCCTTCTCCAGCCAGTTTCCCTTGACCCGGAAGAAGGTCAGCGCCAGTTCGCCAGTGTCGTCGTGCAGGAAGACGCGGTAGGGCTGGCTGGTTCTGGGCGCCGGTGGCTGGTACCGGTCTACCCGGCCGGTGATCGTGACGATGGCGCCCTGCGGCGCGCGTGCGATACCCGGCTGGTGCCTCCGGTCGATCAGCGAATGCGGCGCATGGAAAACGAGATCGATCACCCGGCAATCGTCGATGCTTTCGCGTCCCAGCAGCCGCGCATAAAGCTCGCCCGCTTTCGGGCCGATGCCGGGAAGCGAATTCAGGGGGGCGAACAGGGGGTCGAGGAGGGCCGGGCGCATGCGCGCCAGACTGAAACGAGGATTAGGTCTTTGGCAAGGCTGACAATCGTCTTTTCAGCGTTTATAGAGCCACTGCAACGCGCGCTCCCAAACGACGCAGCGGCAGGAAGGACTTTCGATGACGGGCATCACACGCACGAGCGCCGATCTTGATCCGCGCCGCCGACGCATTCTTTTTCGTGCCTGGCATCGCGGCATCAGGGAAATGGACCTGGTGTTCGGGCAGTTCGCCGACAACGAACTTGCCGGGCTCGCGGACGCCGACCTTGACGAGCTCGAAACCATCATGGCGGAGGAGGACAACGATCTGGTCAAGTGGATCATCGGCGAGAGACCGGTGCCGCAACACTTCCGGACGCCGCTGTTTGAACGCATTGCTTCCTATCGCCCGGATTTCGACAAGCTGCTTGGCGCCGAGAATAAAGACGATCGATGATTGCCGGATTTGACCCCAGTAAAGTTGCCCGCGCAACCCGTGAACTGACCATCGGCCCGGTGCCCGCCGGCGTCGAGCCGCTTGTTCTTGCCGAACTGGCACGAGCCAATGGCCCCGTCGCCTACATTCTGTCAGATGGTCAGCGGATTGCCGACGTCGAGCAGATGCTCGGCTTTGCCGCGCCCGACATTCCGGTTCTCACGCTGCCCGGATGGGACTGTCTGCCCTATGACCGCGTATCGCCAAGTGCCGACATCTCGGCCCGGCGGCTGGCGACGTTGAGTGGCCTGATCGCGCATGCGAAGAAGCCGCATCCGGCCATCGTGCTCGTTACCGTCAATGCGGCACTTCAGAAGATGGTGCCGCAGGCGATCATCGAAAGCCTGGCCTTCTCCGCCCGGCCGGGCAACACGATCCGGATGGACGATGTCGCAGCGCGGCTTGCACGCAATGGCTTCGAGCGCGTCGCCACCGTTCGCGAAGTCGGTGAATATGCGGTGCGCGGCGGCATACTCGATGTCTTCGTTCCCGGCAGCGACGAGCCGGTGCGTCTCGATTTTTTCGGAGACACGCTCGAAACGATCCGTTCCTTCGATCCTGCCAGCCAGCGCACCACCGGCCAGGCCCGCTCGCTCGACCTCAATCCGATGAGCGAGGTGTCGCTCACGCCTGAGACGATCAGCCATTTCCGAACCCGGTACCTCTCGCTGTTCGGCGCGGCGACCCGCGACGATGCCCTCTATCAGGCGGTTTCCGAAGGCCGGCGCTATGCCGGCATGGAGCACTGGCTGCCGCTGTTCTATGACCGGCTCGATACTGTGTTCGACTACCTTGCCGGTTTCCATATCGTGACCGATCACGTGGCTCGCGAGGCCGCCGCCGAGCGCTCCAAGCTGGTCGCGGACTACTACGAGGCCCGTCAATCCTCCGCAGCACCAGGCAAGGCTCAGATATCGCAGGGTACGCCCTACAAGCCCGTGCCGCCGGAGTTGCTCTACCTCGGTACCGAAGACTTCAACGCCGCGCTGGTCTCGCGCAATGCCGTTCGCCTCTCGCCGTTCAGCGAGCACGAGGGCGAAGCACGCCAGGTCATGACCATCGATGCGCGGCTCGGCGTGCGCTGGGCGAAGAATGCGACGGAAGGGGCAAGCGACGCCGAGCGGGTCAACGTCTTCGACCAGGCAGTGAAATACATCGCAGACCGCCGCGCCAGGGGCGCCAGGGTTCTCATTTCGGCCTGGTCGGAAGGATCGCTCGACCGCCTGCTGCAGGTACTGGCCGAGCACGGGCTTGCAAACGTCAAACCGGTCAAGGCGCTTTCGGAATTGAAATCGCTGAAACCCGGCGAGGCGGCCTCCGCCGTTCTCAGCCTCGAGAGCGGGTTCGAGACCGGCGATCTCGTCGTCATCGGCGAGCAGGATATTCTCGGCGACCGCATGGTGCGCCGCTCGAAGCGCCGCAAGCGTGGTGCCGATTTCATCGCCGAGGTTGCCGGCCTCGACGAAGGCAGCATCGTCGTCCACGCCGAACACGGGATCGGCCGGTTCGTCGGTCTGCGGACGATCGAGGCGGCAGGGGCGCCACATGCCTGCCTGGAACTGGTCTACGCGGACGAAGCAAAGCTCTTCTTGCCGGTGGAGAACATAGATCTTCTGTCGCGCTACGGCTCGGAAGGCAGCGACGCGGTACTCGACAAGCTCGGCGGGGTCGCCTGGCAGGCCCGCAAGGCCAAGCTCAAGAAGCGCCTGCTGGATATGGCCGGCGGCCTCATCCGCATTGCTGCAGAGCGCCTGACGCGGCATGCCCCGGTGCTCGCCACGCCGGACGGGCTCTATGACGAGTTCGCGGCCCGCTTCCCCTATGACGAGACCGAAGATCAGCTGAATTCGATCGAGGCCGTGCGCGAGGATCTCGCAGCCGGCCGACCGATGGACCGGCTCGTCTGCGGCGACGTCGGTTTCGGCAAGACGGAAGTCGCGCTGCGCGCCGCGTTCGTGGCCGCGATGAACGGCGTTCAGGTGGCCGTCGTCGTGCCGACGACGCTGCTTGCCCGCCAGCACTTCAAATCCTTCACCGATCGTTTCCGCGGCCTGCCGGTACGCATCGCCCAGGCATCGCGCCTCGTCGGTTCCAAGGAACTGGCGCTGACCAAGAAGGAAGTGGCCGAGGGCAAGACGGATATCGTCGTCGGCACGCATGCGCTGTTGGGCGCCTCGATCAATTTTGCCAATCTCGGCCTTTTGATCATCGACGAAGAACAGCATTTCGGCGTCAAGCACAAGGAGCGGCTGAAGGAGCTGAAATCCGATGTGCACGTGCTGACGCTGTCGGCAACGCCGATCCCGCGCACGCTCCAACTTGCCTTGACCGGCGTGCGCGAACTGTCGCTGATCACCACGCCGCCGGTCGACCGCATGGCGGTGCGCACGTTCATCTCGCCCTTCGATGCGCTGGTGATCCGCGAAACGCTGATGCGCGAGCATTATCGCGGCGGCCAGAGCTTTTACGTCTGCCCGCGTCTTGCCGATCTCTCGGAAATCCATGATTTCCTGAAATCCGACGTACCGGAGCTGAAAGTCGCCGTTGCCCATGGCCAGATGCCGGCGACGGAGCTCGAGGACGTCATGAATGCCTTCTACGAGGGACGCTACGACGTTCTGCTCTCCACCACGATCGTCGAGTCCGGTCTCGACGTGCCGACGGCCAACACGCTGATCGTGCACCGCGCCGACATGTTCGGCCTGGCGCAGCTCTATCAGCTACGCGGCCGCGTCGGGCGCTCCAAGGTTCGCGCCTTTGCCCTGTTTACGCTGCCGGTCAACCGGACGCTGACGGGCACGGCCGAGCGCAGGCTCAAGGTGCTGCAGTCGCTCGATACGCTGGGCGCCGGCTTCCAACTGGCGAGCCACGACCTTGACATCCGTGGCGCTGGCAACCTGCTCGGTGACGAGCAATCCGGCCATATCAAGGAGGTCGGTTTCGAGCTGTACCAGCAGATGCTGGAGGAGGCCGTCGCCGAATTGAAGGGCGAAGAGGAAATCGCCGATACCGGCTGGTCGCCGCAGATCTCGGTCGGAACACCGGTGATGATTCCGGACGACTACGTGCCGGACCTGCATCTGCGTCTTGGCCTGTACCGCCGTCTCGGCGAGATCACCGAACTCCCGGAGATCGACGCCTTCGGTGCGGAACTGATCGACCGATTCGGCCCGCTGCCGCTCGAAGTCCAGCACCTCTTGAAGATCGTCTACATCAAGTCGCTCTGCCGCACGGCCAATGTCGAGAAGCTCGATGCAGGGCCGAAGGGCGTCGTGGTGCAGTTCCGCAACCGGGAATTCCCCAATCCGGGCGCACTTGTCGGCTATATCGCCAAGCAGGGCATCATGGCGAAGATCCGCCCCGACCACAGCATCTTCTTCCAGCGTGATTTCCCGACGCCGGAGAAGCGGCTGGCAGGCGCCGCCATTGTCATGACGCAATTGGCGGGTCTGGCGAAGGGCGCCTGAGCCCAAACAGAGTAGCCGCGCAAGATTTCGTGCGGCTTTCAAATCGGCAAAAACGTCAGTTGATCTGAGCCGTATTCTTCATCCTGGCGATATCCCGTAGCGCATCGGTCAGGACATCGACGGACTGGGCGCCCATCACCGCATATTTGCTGTCGATGATGAAGCACGGCACGCCGGTGACACCCATGCGCCGCGCCGCCTCGATTTCCTCGCCGACAGCGTCCTTGTCGGCATTGGAGGCGAGCAACGCAGCGATGACATGACGATCGAGACCAGCTTCAGTTGCGATGTCGAGCAGCACAGTGTGATCGCCGACATTGCGGCCCTGCTCGAAATTTGCCTTGAACAGCAGCGAAGCAACCTTGCTCTGGACTTCCGGCCCCTCGGTCAAAGCCCAGCGGATCAGCCGGTGCGCGTCGAGCGTGTTCGGGCTGACTTTCACGGCGTCGAAGTCAAATGCAATGCCGTCCTGCTGGCCAAGTCCGATCAACATCTGATGCGCGCGGTCGACGGCGGCCTGTCCTCCGAGCTTCGCGACAAGATGCGACCTGTGATCGACGCCTTCGGGCGGCAAGTCGGGATTGAGCTGAAAGGGACGCCAGTTCACCGTCACATGAATCTCGTCGGCCACATTGGCGATTGCCTGATCGAGCCGCGCCTTGCCGAGATAGCACCAGGGGCAGACGACGTCCGAGACAACATCGATATTTACGAGATCCATGGTGCCGATTCCTTCTGCTGCAGACCATCGGTCCGCGACATAGTCGCAGGCCTTTTCGGTTTCAATGCGTTACCAAAAGTATACCGGCCTCCGCATCACTGCACGGTTTCGTCCCACCAGGCAGGCAACTGGTAGCCATAGAGCGGCACGACGCTCGGCCGGCCGATATGCTTGGCACGCGCCACCCATTGGGCAGCGACATGGTAGAGCGGCACGAGATAGGAATTGTTGATCAGCAACCGATCGTGAGCCCGAACGGCGGCGACGAAATCCTCCGTCGTCCTGGCCTGGAGGATATTGCTGATCAGCCTGTCGACGTCCTTGTCCGCGACACCGGCGAAATTCGAACTGCCCTGCTGGTCGCGTGATTGCGATCCCCAGTAGGAGATTTGTTCGACCCCCGGCGAGAGAGAAGAGGGGAAGGACTTGATGATCACGTCATAGTCGAACGACTGGCTGCGCTGCTGGTACTGCGAATCGTCGACGGTACGCACCGATGCGGTAATGCCGAGGGCTGCAAAGAAGCGCTGGTAGGCAAGCGCCAGTTTTTCCTGGCCCTCGTTCTGGGTCATGATCTCGAAGGCGAGCGGCTCGCCCTTCTCGTTGATCATCTTGCCGTCCTTGATGCTGTACCCGGCTTCCCGCAGCAGTGTTACGGCTTCGCGCAGCACATTGCGATCGCGTCCAGAGGCATCGGTGACGGGCAGCCGGTAAGTCCCGTCGAGTATGGCCGGATTGATCCGGCTGCGGATGTCGCCCATCAAGCCTAGTTCGCGATCATCCGCCGGGACGCCGAGATAGGAGAGGGTCGAGTTCTGCCAGAAGCTCTGCGTGCGGGTATAGGCATTGTCGAACAGGTTCTTGTTGACCCACTCGAAATCGAAGACAAGCGCCAGCCCCTGGCGCAGCTTGATGTTCTCAAACATCGACCGGCGGGTGTTGAAGACGAAGCCGAGCATGCCGGACGGCGTCTTCGGCGTGAACGTATCCTTGATCACCTTGCCGGACTGCACCGCCGGGAAATTGTAGCTGCGTGTCCATTTTGTCGGGCTGCCCTCGGGGTAGATATCCACTTCGCCCTTCTTGAAGGCCTCAAACAGCGAATTGTCCTGAAGGAAATATTCGACCGAAATTTCATCGTAGTTGTCCAAGCCGACCTTGCTGGGGAGATCCTTTGCCCAGTAATCGGGGTTGCGCTTGTAGACGATCCGCTCGCCGGGCTTGACCTCCGCCACACGATAGGGTCCGGAACCCAAGGGAAATTTGAGCGTCGTCTGGTCGAAGCTCGCCACATCGGTCGCGTGTTTCGGCAGGATCGGCGTCATGGCGATCAGCAAGGGAAATTCACGGTCGGCCTCATCGTTGAAGGTGAAGCGGACGCTGCGGTCGCCGACCTTTTCCATCTTCTCGACCTTCGCCAGTCGCGTGCTGAACGGCACGCGGCCCTTATCGCGAAACAGTTCGAAGGTGAAAACGACGTCCTCGGGCGTCACCGGCTGACCGTCGGCCCATTTGGCCTTCGGATTGAGGTTGAACTGGATGAAGCTGCGGTCGTCGTCCCATTCGACAGTCTCGGCAAGCAGGCCGTAGAGCGAGAAGGCCTCGTCTCTGGAACGCTGCATCAGCGAATCATAGACGAGATTTCCGTATTCCGGGTCGAGCATGCCGCGCGCGGTGGTGCGCATGCTTTTCAGGATGAAGGGATTGAGGTTGTCGAAAGTGCCGACGACGCCATAGGCGACGCGGCCGCCCTTCTTCACGTCCGGTCTGACATAGGGGAAACTCTTGAAATCTGCGGGCAGGGCGGGCTGCCCGTGCATGGCGATGCCGTGGACCGGTTCGGCCCTAGCCGCGACGCCCGTGCCCAGCGCGGCAAGCAGCGAAATCAACCCTAAGAATAATGCCCGCAAGCCCGCCTCCTGCTGTCTTCTCTCGTATGAATCACGGCAAACTAGCACGTTGACAGGCATTTCCAACCGGCACAGACCGCAAAAATCCAGGTGTGGCCCAAGCGATGGCCGGAAAAAAATCAAGGAAAGACTGGATATCCGCGCCCGCTCGCTGTAACAGGTGTTCCCGGAGACGAGGGTCATGCAATTGCCTTATTTGCCCAACAGGAGAGCGGGCGGCTGACCATAGATGACGAGTGGCTTAAAGACTGCTCAGACACCGGAATTCAGGAGACGGATATCGTTATGATCTTCAAGTCGAACTTCACCAAAAAGGCCGCACTTTCGGCATTTGCCGGCGCTGTTGCCGTCGCCGCGATGCCCGTGGCGTCCTTCGCGCAGGAGCAGGCTGCCGGTCGTCCGCCACAGGGCTGGTTCAAGGTCTGCACCAAGCAGGAAGACAACGATGTCTGCATCGTGCAGAACCTCTTGTCAGCCAACAACGGCCAATTGATCACGGCCGTTGGCCTTATCAGCGTTCGCGGCAAGGTAGAACGCAAGGTAATGCAGGTTTCTGTCCCCTCCGCGCGCCTCATCCCGCCGGGCATCCAGATGCAGATCGACGGCGGCAAGGGCGTCAAGCTCGACTACGCTATCTGCATGCCGGACAAGTGCATCGCGGAAGTGCCGCTGAGTGATGCCGTGCTCGCCAGCCTGAAGAAGGGTGGCGAAGTGGTGTTCACCTCGGTCAACTTCCAGCGCGCGCCGAACCCGATCAAGATTTCGCTCAATGGCTTTACCGGCGTGTTCGACGGCGAGCCGATCGAGCAGTCGAAGCTGCAAGAGCGCCAGCGCCTGCTGCAGGAAGAAATGCAGAAGAAGGCCGAAGACGCCCGCAAGAAGCTGGAAGAAGCCCAGAAGGCCGCCAAGCAGAACTGATCGCAACGCGATACAGCAAAAACCCCCGGACTTGAACTGACCCCCGAAAGTTGGACATCAACCTTCGGGTGTCAGTTCATTTTCGTCGGGGGCTTTTTGTTACAGTGCGAAGCCGCCCGGGATGGTTGACGTCAGTGCTGGACGACAGCTTTCGGCTTATACTGGCCGGCTCCCTGCGGATCGAAGAAGGCATTCACTTGCGAATGGCGCATGGGCCTTCCACTGTCGTCCGAAACGAGGTTCTGTTCGGAAACATAGGCCACATATTCCGCTTCGTCATTTTCCGCGAGCAGATGGTAAAACGGCTGATCCTTGCTCGGGCGGACTTCAGCGGGAATAGCATTCCACCATTCCTCGGTGTTGGCGTATTCCGGGTCAACGTCGAAGATGACGCCGCGGAACGGAAACACACGGTGGCGAACAACCTGTCCAATCTGAAATTTTGCTTCTCTTTGTTTCATCATGAGAGGTTCCTTTCCCCCAATATGTGGTGGTCTTTCAACAAACATCAATAGGCAAGGTCGGCACGCCATGGCTGCGTAGCGGCCGGCGAGAAGGGCCACGGGTATGCGGATTGCCGTGCTTGCCTCCTCCGGAAATTCGTCGTACCTGAATTGAAGGGGAGTTATTCCGTGGCGGATCGGGCATGAGCAATCAGTGGGGCAGAAACAGCCAGGTGACGCGCAGCGGCGGCTCGTCCGGCTTCTTGCTGCCGGCCATTCTGTGCGCGGTGCTCATCGCCGCCAGCGGCTATTTCTGGTTCACCCGCCAGGCCATGCAGGCGGAAATTGCCGAATTGAAGGCGCAGGCAGGGTCGCTGACCGACCAGTTGGGCAAAGTGACCGCCGAGAGAGACAAGGTCACCGGCGACCTCGCCGAATTCCGCAAGAATTCCGGCAACTGGGCGGGAGAGCTTGAGCAGGAATATGCCGAACTGAAACTCAACGAAGTGCCAAAGCTCAACCGGCTGCTCGACAAGCGCGATGCGGACATTTCGAGGCTCGAAAAACTGCTTTCCACCGAAAGGGCCGCGGCGAAATCTGCTGCCGACGATTTCACCGCGACGATCGCCAAACTAGACGCCGATTTGACCGCCGCCAAATCGGATGCCGCGAGCGCTAAAAATGAGGCCGAAAGCCTAGCGGCCGAGAAGCTGGCCCTGAACACGCAGCTAACCAGTCTGCGCTCGGCCGTGGAACGGGCCATGGCCGACGCTGCTGCTGCCCGCAAGGCACTGGAACAAAAGCAGGCGGACGCGCAGGAGACAGCTGCCTTCAAATCGGCGCTCGAAGCGCGTGATGCCCGGATCGAGACGTTGGAGCAGAGCCTCGGCGAGGCGCGCCGTAGAGTGGCGGCACTGGAAAAACAGCTTGCCGACGACGCCGCCGCCGCCGCCGTTGCCAGGGAAACGAGCGAAAAACCCGACACGCCATTGTCCACCGATCTGCCGAGTACGGCCGGGGCCAATGCAGGCGCGCTAACGCCGCGCGACAGCCAGTTGGTAGAGAATGTCATCGGCACGACGCGCGGTCTTGGCTTTCTGGATGAGGAAAAGACGCAGCGCCTGAAGGACAAGCTCATCGCCGGCGCCTGCGTAACGGATGCCCTCGAGAGCGTCTTCGACAAGGTGCCGCTCGTCCTGATGCGCAACCTCATGCGTGATTTCAAAAGCGATTGCTGACATATTCCTCCGCTTGCCGAGCGCAAGCGGTTTTCGGGAGAGGAAAAATGGTGTTTCGACTGGCCTCCGTTGCCGCCGCGATCGTCGCGGCCTGTCTATTCGGTCCGGCATCGGCGGCCGAGTTTGAAAAAAACATCATGACCGGCGGACCGCAGGGCACCTATATCCAGATCGGCCGCGATGTCGCAGCACTCGGCAAGAGTTGCGGGCTGACCCTCAACGTCCAGGAATCCGCAGGCTCGCTGGAAAATTTTATCGGGGTGAGAAACCGCAAGAACACCCAGTTCGGTATCGTCCAGAGTGACGTGCTCGAATATCTGAAGACCTTCGAGGCGAACGACCCCGAGGTGCAGCAGGCGGTGCGTGGCGTGCGCATCATGTTCCCGCTCTATAACGAGGAAATCCACGTTCTCGCCCGCGCCGATATCAAGGATATGAAGGACCTGGACGGCAAGAAGGTTGCCGTCGGCGTGAAGGACAGCGGCACCTTCCTGACGTCCTCGCTCATTCTCGACATTCTGCAGGTGAAGACCGGCGAACGCGTCGCGATCAACCCGGATACGGCTTTGCCGAAACTGCTGGCCGGCGAGATCGACGCCTTCTTCTACGTCGCAGGGGCTCCGGCGGCGCTGTTCAAGAACAACCCGATCGACGGCGCGAAGTTTCATCTCCTGCCGATCACCGAGGCGCCGCTGCTTGCCACCTACACGGCCTCGCGCATCGATGCCGGGACTTACGCATTCCAGAAAGAACCGGTCGATCTGATCGCCGTGAAGGCCGTGCTGATGACCTATGACTACGATGTCAAGCGCAACGCCTATCAGCGCGAAAGCTGCAAGGCGGTGTCGGAGTTCTCAAGCCTCATTCTCAACAATCTCGAAAAGCTGCAGGCGACCGGACATCCGAAATGGAAGGATGTCGATCTGACCGCCTTGCCGCCCGGCTGGCAGGTCGGCGTTTGCGTCAAGGCAGGCATGGCGCTTGACTACAAGCCGGCCTGCAAGGCGCCGGAAGCCGCAACCGGGCAGCCGGATGGCAACGAGGAATATCTCGAACTGCTGAAGCAGCGCCTGAAGAAACAATAGCCGGTTCCAACCGTACAAATGAAAAGGCCGGTCTCACGCGAGACCGGCCTTTTGTTTGAGCCGGACCCGCTCGCGCGGGCCCAGAAGCCGCTTTTAGGCCGAGTAGTACATGTCGAATTCGACCGGATGCGGGGTCATCTCGAAGCGCATGACCTCGGTCATCTTGAGTTCGATGTAAGCATCGATCTGGTCGTCGTCGAAGACGCCGCCGGCGGTCAGGAACTTGCGGTCCCTGTCGAGGTTTTCGAGCGCTTCGCGCAGCGAGCCGCAGACTGTCGGGATCTTCCTCAGTTCCTTCGGCGGCAGGTCGTAGAGATCCTTGTCCATGGCCTTGCCCGGATGGATCTTGTTCTTGATGCCGTCGAGGCCGGCCATCAGCATGGCGGCAAAGCCGAGATAGGGGTTTGCCAGCGGATCGGGGAAGCGAACTTCGACGCGCTTCGACTTCGGACCGGTACCGAAGGGGATGCGGCACGAGGCAGAGCGGTTGCGGGCCGAATAGGCCAGCAGAACCGGCGCTTCATAACCCGGCACCAGACGCTTGTAGGAGTTCGTCGTCGGATTGGTGAAGGCGTTGATTGCCTTGGCATGCTTGATGATGCCGCCGATATAGAAGAGGCAGGTTTCCGACAGGCCGGCATATTCGTCGCCGGCAAACGTCGGCTTGCCGTCCTTCCAGATCGACTGGTGCACGTGCATGCCCGAGCCGTTGTCGCCGAAGATCGGCTTCGGCATGAAGGTTGCCGTCTTGCCATAGGCATTGGCGACCTGGTGCACGACGTACTTGTAGATCTGGATCTTGTCGGCGTTGCGCACCAGTGTGTCGAACTTGACGCCGAGCTCATGCTGGGCAGCGGCCACTTCATGGTGCTGCTTTTCGACGGTGACACCCATTTCGCTCAGCACCGTCAGCATTTCGGAGCGCATGTCCTGGGAGCTGTCGACCGGCGGAACCGGGAAGTAGCCACCCTTGACGCGCGGGCGGTGGCCGAGGTTGCCGGTTTCGTAGTCGGTGTCATCATTGGAGGGCAGTTCGGACGAGTCGAGCTTGAAGCCGGTGTTGTAGGGGTCGGCCTTGTATTTCACATCGTCGAACACGAAGAATTCCGGCTCGGGACCGACGAAGACGGTGTCGCCGATGCCCGATGCCTTGAGATAGGCTTCGGCTTTCTTGGCGATGCCGCGCGGATCGCGGTTATAGGCTTCACCGGAGACCGGATCGAGAATGTCGCAGACAATGACCATCGTCGACTGCGCGAAGAAGGGATCCATGTGCACGGTTGCCGGATCCGGCATCAGCACCATGTCGGACTCGTTGATCGCCTTCCAGCCGCCGATCGACGAACCGTCGAACATCACGCCATCGGCGAACATGTCCTCGTCAACACCGGATACGTCCATCGTGACGTGCTGCAGCTTGCCCTTCGGGTCTGTGAAGCGCAAATCCACGAACTTGACGTCGTTATCCTTGATTTGCTTGAGGATATCATTGGCAGTCGTCATGTTTTGAAAGTCCCTCTCTTGAGATGACGAGGTAGTAGCCCGGACCGAACGGCCAGGCTGATTAGATGGCGTCGATGCCCGTCTCACCGGTGCGGATTCGGATGACCTCTTCGATATTGGAGACGAAAATCTTTCCGTCGCCAATACGCCCGGTCTGGGCGGCGTTTCGAATGGCCTCGATTACTGCCTCCGCATTCTCGTCTGCCAGCACGACTTCGACTTTCACCTTCGGGAGAAAATCAACAACGTATTCTGCCCCACGGTAAAGCTCCGTATGGCCCTTCTGGCGCCCAAAGCCCTTCGCTTCCGTGACGGTGATGCCCTGAAGGCCAACCTCCTGAAGGGCTTCCTTTACTTCGTCAAGCTTGAAAGGCTTTATGATCGCTTCGATCTTTTTCATGAGAAAATTTCTCTCCGCTTCTCCCGTTATAGCAGGCTTATGCCGGCTTGCCCTCGATATGCATTTTACATGCCAGAATGGCAAATGCGATGCCGTTTTGGATGAAAACTCCTCCAACGGAGGCGATCATAGCCGTTTCTTCAGAATAATCAGCGCCTTTTGCCTATTTTTTATGAATTTTTGTACGGAAATAACGTTGCTGACGCGTTGTTCCGGTTCACGCTTCATAAAGTGTCACATTTGGGGGCTAAATATGTGCAAATGCATAAAAAATGGACATACTGCATCCGTGTTTTGAGCTTGCGACTGCCCCGGCTGCAAGGCATTTTGATGCAATGTCAGCCGATAGAAATCACACCGTCGTCACGCCCGCCGAAATCACTGCGATTGATGCCGATGCCGCGCGCTCGGGGATCGACAGTTTCGGCCTGATGACGTCCGCTGGAACGGCCGTTTCAGCGGCCGCTTTGCGGCTTTATCCCGGCGCCTTGCGGTTTGTCGTTCTATGCGGTCCCGGCAACAATGGCGGCGACGGCTATATCGCCGCCGCAGCCTTGCGGGACAGCGGCGCCGATGTCGACGTCCATGCCCTGGGTGATCCGGCAGCCCTGAAAGGCGACGCGGCCCGGGCCTGCACGGCGTTCGGAACGGCGGTGAAACCGCTTGCGGACTATGCCCCGACCGCCGGTGACGTTGTCGTCGATGCTTTGTTCGGTGCAGGCCTTTCGCGTCCCGTCCCGCCGGAAGCGGCAAGGGTGATGCGGACCGTTGCTAGCCAGGACCTTCCGGTGATCGCCGTCGACCTGCCCTCCGGCGTCGATGGCCGCAGCGGACAAGTTCTGGGCGCAGGCTTTCGGGCGCGTCACACCGTCACGTTCGTCGCCCGCAAGCCGGGACATTTGCTGATGCCGGGGCGGATGCTTTGCGGGACGCTGGAGGTGTTCGATATCGGCATTCCCGAACGCATCCTGTCCGCCCGCGCCGGCAGGCTTAGTGCAAACGGCCCGCATCTCTGGCGGAAATACGCGTTCACGCTGGACCCCGCCGCGCACAAGTTCAAGCGCGGGCACCTTGGCGTTTTTTCGGGCGGCCCGCTCTCGACGGGTGCGGCACGCCTGTCGGCCATTGCCGGTCTGAGGGCGGGCGCCGGATTGGTGACGATCGCTTCCCCGGCCGCGGCCTTGCAAGCCAATGCGTCCCATCTGACGGCCGTAATGTTGAAGCAGATCGAAGGCGAAGACGACCTCGCGCAGTGGCTGGCTGACAAACGCGTTGGCGCCTTCGTGCTCGGCCCGGGATTTGGCGATCTGCAGAGGGTGCGTCGGTACGCCCTGATGCTCGCTAGCCACAAACTGGTGCTCGACGCCGATGGCATCACGGCTTTCAAGGACGATTCGGGCCCGCTTTTCAAAGCCTGCGCCAAGGGTGAAACGCGACTGGTCATGACACCGCATGACGGCGAGTTCGCCCGGCTGTTTCCGGATATCGAGGCCGACGAGGCCCTTTCGAAGGTCGACCGCGCCATCGCCGCGGCCAAACGCAGTCATGGCGTCATCGTCTACAAGGGTGCCGACACGGTAATCGCCGCGCCCGACGGCCGCGCCGCGATCAACACCAACGCGCCGCCGTGGCTGGCGACGGCAGGATCGGGAGATACGCTCGCCGGTATCATCGGCGCCCATCTGGCGCAGGGCATGCCCGCCTTCGAAGCGGCCGCCGCCGGTGTCTGGCGTCATGGACGAGCCGGCGCGAAAGCGGGCGAGGGGCTGACGGCGGAAGATCTCGCAGCGGCCATCGAAGCGCTGCCGGCCTGATCAGTCGACGCGCTTCTGCAGTGCCCGCGCGCCGTTCGGTGCATTGACCTTGCCCTCGCTGATGAAGAAGGCAAAGACATCGCGAGGCTTCTTTTCAGGCTTGCGCGAGGGATCACCAAGGTCAAGCTCCGCCACCGCGCCACCCGACGCCCAGGTCTTCAGCCGATCGGCCCACAGATCGAGCCGCTTTTCGTCATAGCAAGTCTCGACATCGTCGCTGCCCGTCTGCAGGCGGGCATAGACGAAGTCCGAGGTGACGTCGGCGATCATCGGGTAGTCGGCGTGATCGGCGCAGACCACGGCCACGTTGTGTTTCGCCAGCAGCGCGATGAACTCCGGCGTGCGGAAGGATGGATGGCGCACCTCGACGACGTGCCGCAGAGTCAGGCCATCCTGCTTCTCCGGCAGCAGTGCCAGAAAGGCACCGAAATCATCGGCATCGAATTTCTTGGTGGGCATGAACTGCCATAGGATCGGGCCGAGATGCGGCCCCAGTTCCGTGAGCCCCTGGCCAAGAAACCGGTTGATCGAATCACCCGCCTCGGCCAGCACTTTCTTGTTGGTGGCAAAGCGGCTCGCTTTCAGCGAGAAGACGAAATCATCCGGCACTTCGGACGCCCACTTGGCAAAGGTTTCCGGCTTCTGCGAACTGTAATAGGTGCCGTTGACCTCGATGACCTTCAGTTGCCGGCTGGCATATTCCAATTGCCGCTTCTTCGACAGCGTCTCAGGATAGAACGTGCCTTCCCAAGGATCGAAGGACCAGCCGCCGATGCCACAGCGGATCGTGCCAGATTTGGTCATGCCGTCGCCCCCTTCGGTCCTGTCTTTTACTCCGCCGCTTCCGCCTTGCGAAGCGGACGCCGTTCCAGAAGCTCCTTCAGGAAAGCGCCGGTATGTGATCGCTTTTCCTTGACGATATCTTCCGGTGTCCCCGCTGCAATGACTTCGCCGCCGCCGTCGCCGCCTTCGGGTCCGAAATCGATCACCCAGTCGGCGGTCTTGATGACTTCCAGATTGTGCTCGATGACGACAACCGAATTGCCCTGGTTGACGAGCTCATGCAGAACTTCAAGAAGCTTCGCTACATCATGGAAATGCAAGCCAGTTGTTGGTTCGTCCAGAATATACAGCGTGCGCCCGGTCGAGCGCTTGGACAGTTCCTTGGCGAGCTTGACGCGCTGTGCCTCGCCGCCCGAGAGCGTGTTGGCCTGCTGACCGACCTTGATGTAGCCGAGGCCGACCTGGTTGAGCGTGACCAGCTTGTCGCGCACAGCGGGCACGGCGGCGAAGAACTCGACGCCTTCCTCGACCGTCATGTCGAGCACGTCGGCGATCGATTTGCCCTTGAAATGCACGTCCAGCGTCTCGCGATTGTAGCGTTTGCCGTGGCAGACGTCGCAGGTGACATAGACATCCGGCAGGAAGTGCATCTCGATCTTGATGACGCCGTCGCCCTGGCAGGCCTCGCAGCGGCCGCCCTTGACGTTGAAGGAGAAACGACCGGGCTGGTAGCCGCGCGCCTTCGCTTCCGGCAGGCCGGCGAACCAGTCGCGGATCGGAGTGAATGCGCCGGTATAGGTCGCCGGGTTCGAGCGCGGCGTGCGGCCGATCGGCGACTGATCGATGTCGATCACCTTGTCGATGTGCTCAAAACCGTCGATCCGGTCGTGCTCGGCCGGATTCTCGCGCGCGCCCATGATGCGCCGTGCGGCCGCCTTGTAGAGCGTCTCGATCAGGAAGGTCGACTTGCCGCCGCCCGAAACGCCGGTGACCGCGGTGAATATGCCGAGCGGGACCGAGGCGGTGATGTTCTTCAGATTGTTGGCGCGGGCGCCGACAACCGTGATTTCCTTTTTCTTCTTCGGCTTGCGACGTTGCGACGGCACGGCGACCGACAGCTCGCCGGAAAGATATCGCCCGGTCAGCGAATTCGGATTGGCGATGATGTCGGATGGCGCACCCTGGGCGACCACCTCGCCGCCGTGGATACCGGCGGCGGGTCCGATATCGACGACATAGTCCGAGGTCAGGATCGCATCCTCGTCGTGTTCGACGACGATCACCGTGTTGCCGATGTCGCGCAGATGCCGAAGCGTCTCGAGCAGCCGGGCATTGTCGCGCTGATGCAGGCCGATCGACGGCTCGTCAAGCACGTAGAGGACGCCGGTCAGGCCGGAGCCGATCTGCGATGCCAGCCGGATACGCTGGCTTTCGCCGCCCGACAGCGTGCCGGAATTGCGCGAGAGGCTGAGATATTCCAGGCCGACATCGTTGAGGAAGCGCAGCCGCTCGCGGATTTCCTTCAGGATGCGGACGGCGATCTCGTTCTGCTTGGCATTCATGTGGCCCGGCAAGGCGTCGAACCAGTCGCGGGCGACGCGGATCGACATGTCGGTCACCTCGCCGATATGCAGCTTGTCGATCTTCACCGCCAACGCTTCCGGTTTCAGGCGGAAACCGTTGCAGGCCGGGCAGGGGGCTGCCGACATGTAGCGCTCGATCTCCTCGCGTGCCCAGGCGCTGTCGGTCTCCTTCCACCGCCGCTCCAGATTGGGCACGATGCCCTCGAAGGTCTTCGTCGTGTTGTAGGATCGCGCGCCGTCCTCGTAGTGGAAGCTGATCTTTTCCTCGGTGCCCTGCAGGATTGCATGCCGGGCTTCGTCGGACAGATCGCTCCATTTGCTTGACAGCTTGAAGCCAAACGCCTTGCCCAGTGCTTCGAGCGTCTGGTTGTAGTAGGGCGACGAGGACTTCGCCCAAGGGGCGATGGCGCCATTCTTCAGCGTCCGGTCGGGTTCGGGGACGATCAGTGCCTCGTCGATCTTCTGCTGGCTGCCGAGCCCATCGCAGGTCGGGCACGCGCCGAAGGGATTGTTGAACGAGAACAGCCGCGGCTCGATCTCCGAAATGGTGAAGCCGGATACGGGGCAAGCGAATTTTTCGGAAAAGAGCACGCGCTCATGCGTCTCGTTCAGCGATTTGTTGGCCGAGCCGCCTGCTGACGTCTCTTCCGGCGGCAGCGGCTTGTCGGCAAATTCGGCGATGGCCAGGCCGTCGGCAAGCGTCAGGCAGGTTTCGAGACTGTCGGCCAGGCGCGCCGTCAGGTCGGGACGCACGACGACGCGGTCGACGACGACGTCGATATCATGCTTGTACTTCTTGTCGAGTGACGGTGCCTCGGCAATCTCGTAGAACTGCCCGTCGATCTTGACGCGCTGAAAGCCCTTCTTCATCAGTTCGGCGAGTTCTTTTTTGTACTCGCCCTTTCGTCCGCGCACGATCGGCGCCAGTATATAGAGCCGTGTCCCTTCGCCGAAATCGACGATGCGGTCGACCATTTGGCTGACCGTCTGGCTTTCGATCGGCAGGCCGGTGGCCGGCGAATAAGGCACCCCGACGCGGGCGAACAGGAGGCGCATGTAGTCGTAGATTTCGGTGACCGTTCCGACCGTCGAGCGCGGGTTGCGCGAGGTCGTCTTCTGCTCGATCGAGATCGCCGGCGACAGCCCGTCGATCTGGTCGACATCCGGCTTCTGCATCATCTCGAGGAATTGGCGGGCATAGGCCGAAAGGCTCTCGACGTAGCGGCGCTGGCCTTCCGCATAGATCGTGTCGAAAGCGAGCGACGATTTCCCGGAGCCGGACAGGCCGGTCATGACGATCAGCTTGTTGCGCGGCAAATCGAGGTCAATGCCCTTCAGATTGTGCTCGCGCGCGCCGCGAATGGAAATAGTCTTGTGTTCGCTCATCGTGTCCAGCTTTGTAAATCCGGTGAATGCTCCTATTTAAGTACGGCACGGCGCATGTCGAGGCGCAATCCAAAAAAACAGGCGGGCTTTCCCGAGTCAGTTGACACGATATTACGGATTTACTAGAACAAATAAAGAACAAAAATTCAAAATCTGTTGTGGATGACGCGGTGCGAAGGGGCGTATGGTGGGCCGGCAGCCGCTAAGATGCGCGCTTGAGAATTTTGGTGGCCGGGCTGCGATGCCGGGCGGGATAACAGGAAAAGCAAGATGGCGGGTAGTGTCAACAAGGTGATTTTGATAGGCAACCTCGGGGCGGACCCGGAAATCCGGCGCACGCAGGACGGCCGGCCGATCGCCAACCTGCGGATTGCGACCTCGGAAAGCTGGCGCGACCGCAATACGGGCGAGCGCAAGGAAAAGACGGAGTGGCACACCGTCGTGATCTTCAACGAAGGTCTCTGCAAGGTTGCCGAGCAATATCTGAAGAAGGGCTCGACGGTCTATATCGAGGGCCAGTTGCAGACCCGCAAATGGCAGGATCAGAATGGTCAGGATCGCTATTCGACGGAAGTTGTCCTGCAGGGCTTCAACTCGACGCTGACGATGCTCGGCGGGCGGGGCGACGCCGGTTCCGGCGCCGGTCGAAGCGGCTCGGATTTCGGTGGCGCAAGCTCCGGCGGCTACGGCGACGACTACGATCGGCCTGCATCGGCGCCGGCCGGCCGCTCGAGTGGCGGTGGCGGAAACTTTTCGCGCGACATGGATGACGACATTCCGTTCTGATCCGTCGCGTCACAATACAGAAAGAGGCTCGGGAAACCGGGCCTTTTTGCTGCTTGAGCGTTCGGTGATGCGTGCGCGTCAAAGCGCCATTGATGACTTCACGCCATCCACGACGAACTGAACGGCAAGCGCTGCGAGGATGACGCCGAGCAGCCGGGTCAGGATGGCGCGGCCGGTGACGCCTAGGAAGCGGTCGATGCGTTCGGCGATGACCAGGGCGGCAAAGAGCAGGGCAAGACAAAAGGCGATGACGAGGATGAGCTGTGCCCGGTCGATGGTGGCGGAGAAGGATCCGGATAAAAGGATCGTCGCCGAGATCGCGCCGGGGCCGGCAATCAGCGGCAGTGCCAGCGGAAACACCGCAATATTGTGAATGTGGTCGCGGGTGATGGCGGCTTCGCCGGTCTTTTCCTTCCGCTCGTTGCGTTTCTCGAAGATCATCTCGAAGGCAATCCAGAAGAGCAGGAGGCCGCCGGCGATCCGGAACGCGCCGATCGAAATGCCGAGCAGCCCAAGGATGCCGTTGCCGAAGAGGGCGAAGGCGGAGAGGATGAAGAAGGCAATCAGCGTGCCGCGGCGTGCCACTAGGAACCGTTCCTGGCGGCTCATGCCCGTTGTCAGGCTGAGGAAGATCGGCGCAAGGCCGGGCGGATCGATGGTGACCAGAATGGTGGTCAGCGCATTGATCAAGAGATCGATGTGAGACATGCGGCTTCCCCGTCGCGGCTTTGCTTATGATGGCCGTCCTGCGGATTGTTAGGCGAGCGGATCGGCGAAGGAAAGAGCTGTTTCGGACCGTTCCTTCGCTTTTGCCTTGCAAATGCCACGCATAGCGCCGAAGAGCCGAAAAGGCTGTTTAAAACCCGGCCCCGAAATTGGCGCTGGCCAATGCATTCGGCTATAAAACTCTGTCTGATTCTGAACAAAGATCGTGATCGAAATTGACTGAACAAACCACACCCGGCGGCGGCAAGAATCCACCAGGCATCGAGCCTATTTCCATCATGGAGGAAATGCAGCGGTCGTACCTCGATTACGCCATGAGCGTCATCGTCAGCCGCGCGCTTCCCGATGTCCGCGATGGTCTGAAGCCGGTTCACCGCCGCATCCTCTGGGGGATGAGCGAGCTCGGTATCGACTGGAACAAGAAATACGTCAAATGCGCCCGCGTCACCGGGGACGTGATGGGTAAATACCATCCCCACGGCAACATGGCGATTTACGACGCTCTGGCGCGCATGGCGCAGCCTTGGTCGCTGCGCCTGCCGCTGATCGACGGCCAGGGCAATTTCGGCTCGATCGACGGCGATCCGCCGGCGGCCGAACGTTATACGGAGTGCCGGCTGCAGAAGGCGGCGCACGCGCTGCTCGATGACCTCGACAAGGAAACCGTCGATTTCCGCGACAACTACGACGGCACGCTGCACGAGCCTTCGGTCGTGCCGGCCAAGTTCCCGAACCTCCTGGTCAACGGGGCTGGCGGCATCGCCGTCGGCATGGCGACCAACATTCCGCCGCACAACCTCGCCGAAGTCATCAACGGCTGCATCGCGCTGATCGATGAACCGGCGCTCGAATTGCCGCAACTGATGGAGATCATCCCGGGACCGGACTTCCCGACCGGCGCCTTCATCCTCGGCCGCTCCGGCATTCGCTCGGCTTACGAGACCGGCCGTGGCTCGGTCATCATGCGTGGCCGCGCCACCATCGAGCCGATGCGCGGCGACCGCGAGCAGATCATCATCACCGAAGTTCCCTACCAGGTGAACAAGGCGACGATGATCGAGAAGATGGCCGAACTGGTAAAGGAAAAGCGCATCGAGGGCATATCCGACCTGCGCGACGAATCCGACCGCCAGGGCTACCGCGTCGTCATTGAGCTGAAGCGCGATGCCAATGCCGAGGTAATCCTCAACCAGCTCTATCGCTACACGCCGCTGCAGACCTCCTTCGGCTGCAACATGGTGGCGCTGAACGGCGGCAAGCCGGAGCAGATGACGCTCCTCGACATGCTGCGCGCCTTCGTCGCCTTCCGTGAAGAGGTGGTCAGTCGGCGCACGAAGTACCTGTTGCGCAAGGCGCGCGAACGCGCCCATGTTTTGGTCGGTCTCGCGATCGCGGTTGCCAATATCGACGAGATCATCAAGCTGATCCGCGAAGCGCCGGATCCGCAGACGGCGCGCGAGCAGTTGATGACGCGCCGCTGGCCTGCCTCCGATGTCGAGAGCCTGATCCGGCTGATCGACGATCCGCGCCATCGGATCAACGACGACCTGACCTACAACCTGTCGGAAGAGCAGGCGAGGGCGATCCTCGAACTGCGCCTCGCCCGCCTGACAGCGCTGGGACGCGACGAAATCAGCGATGAGCTGAACAAGATCGGCGCAGAGATCAGCGACTACCTCGACATCCTCTCCTCACGCGTCCGCATCATGACGATCGTCAAGGACGAACTTGCCGCCGTGCGCGACGAATTCGGCACGCCGCGCCGCACCGAGATCGTCGAGGGCGGTCCGGAGATGGACGACGAGGATCTGATCGCCCGGGAAGACATGGTGATTACCGTGTCCCACCTCGGCTACATCAAGCGCGTGCCGCTGACGACCTACAGGGCGCAGCGGCGGGGCGGCAAGGGGCGTTCGGGGATGGCGACGCGCGACGAAGATTTCGTCAACCGCCTTTTCGTCGCCAACACGCACACGCCGATCCTGTTCTTCTCCTCCCGTGGCATCGTCTACAAGGAGAAGGTCTGGCGTCTGCCGATCGGCACGCCGCAGTCGCGTGGCAAGGCGCTGATCAACATGCTGCCGCTCGAAGCCGGCGAGCGCATCACGACCATCATGCCGCTGCCAGAGGACGAGAGCACCTGGCAAAACCTCGACGTGATGTTCTCGACCACCCGCGGCACGGTCCGGCGCAACAAGCTGTCGGATTTCGTCCAGGTCAACCGCAACGGCAAGATCGCCATGAAACTCGAGGAGGAGGGCGATGAAATCCTCTCCGTCGAGACCTGCACCGATCAGGATGACGTGCTTCTGACGACGGCTCTCGGCCAGTGCATCCGCTTCCCGGTCGATGACGTGCGCGTCTTTGCCGGCCGCAATTCGATCGGCGTCCGCGGCATCTCGCTCGGGGAAAACGACCGGATCATTTCGATGGCGATCGTCGGGCATGTCGATGCTGAGCCGTGGGAGCGCGCCGCCTATCTGAAGCGCGCTGCAGCAGAGCGGCGCGCGGCAACAGGCGAGGCTGAGGAGATCGCTCTGGTCGGAGAAGAGGTTTCCGACGGTGGCGAGCTTTCCAACGAGCGCTACGAGGAACTGAAGGCGCGCGAACAGTTCGTTCTGACGGTTTCGGTCAAGGGCTTCGGCAAGCGGTCGTCCACCTATGACTTCCGCACCTCCGGCCGTGGCGGCAAGGGCATCCGCGCCACGGACACCTCGAAGACAGGCGAAATCGGTGAACTCGTTGCAGCCTTCCCGGTCGAAGACAACGACCAGATCATGCTGGTGTCGGATGGCGGCCAACTGATCCGAGTGCCGGTGGGCGGCATCCGGCTTGCCAGCCGGGCGACCAAGGGCGTGACGATCTTCTCGACGGCCAAGGACGAGAAGGTCGTCTCGGTCGAGCGGATCAGCGAGCCGGAAGCCGACGAGGAAGACGAGGGAGCCAACGGCGCGGGCGTCCCGGAGACCGATACGCCGGCCGCCACGGAGGAATAATCGTTTCTCCGTCCTGCAAAGATCAGACCGGGCGATCCTGTCGCCCGGTTTTTCTTTGCCGTCGAAGTTGTTCGTTCGCGCCTGTTGCTGCACCGTTACAGACGTGATTCCATATCATCGGCATCAGCTTTACGCTCGAAACGGCGCTCAAGGCGGCTTATGAGGAAACGATCGGCCGCCAGCACCGCGGAACGAATAATCCCGCTCAAGGCAAAGAAAAACCGGACGGGCAGGGGAACCGTCCGGTTTTCAATTCAGCGGCCCTGGAGGTGGCTGCTGTCGTCGAAAGATTTTAATGCGTCAGACGCCAAATCCGCCGGGGTTTCGGTTGTTGTCCTTCATCGCGACCCGGTCGCGCTTAAGGTCGCTAATGGTCCGGGCGAAATCGACGAGGAAAACAATACTGATCACTGCCGCGATGAGCATCATCGTGATGGCCATGGCGAAATTCCTATTTCGTCATGCGATCGCGCAAGACATCCGTGCGCTCGATGCGTACTTCGTTTCTGAGGGCGTTTGCGGTTGCAAACAGCATGGCGAAAAACATAATCATGGACAGAAGGAGAATAAGTACCATAGCCGTGATCCTTTCAGCTCAGTAACGGCCGCATCTCAAAAAAAGTTCCGTTCATATTTCGTCAGATACTCAATCCTGGCTGACGCGATCTTGAACGTTACATTCATCTAGTATTCATCCGCGCCGTCCGCTGTTTCCGGGGGAACAGCCGCATCGCCGTTTGCGGCCTCCCTTGCGATTGTCCCCGGTCCGTGACAAAAGGCTTCGAAATGGAAACTGGCGCGATGATCACAGCTTTTTATCCCGGCTCCTTCGATCCCATGACGAACGGACATCTCGACGTGCTTGTCCAATCGCTGAACGTGGCGCCGAAAGTGATCGTCGCGATCGGTATTCATCCCGGCAAAGCGCCGCTGTTTACCTTTGACGAGCGGGCCGATCTCATCCGTCAGTCGCTGCGCGAGTTCCTTCCCGAGAGAGCGAGCGATATCTCGATCGTTTCGTTCGACAATCTGGTGGTCGATGCGGCGCGCCAACACGGTGCCTCGCTGCTGGTCCGCGGCCTGCGCGACGGCACCGATCTTGACTATGAAATGCAGATGGCGGGCATGAACCGGCAGATGGCACCCGACATTCAGACCCTGTTTCTACCGGCCGGAACGGCCTCGCGGCCCATTACCGCCACATTGGTCCGCCAGATCGCGGCCATGGGCGGCGATGTCAGCGCCTTCGTGCCCAAGGCGGTTCACCGGGCCCTGAGCGCCAAACGCAAGCCCTGACGCGTTTATTCATTTCTGTAACGGGAGCTATCATGAAAATCCTCCACTTCGCCTTCGCAGGCGCCGTTGCCCTTGCATCGCTGACCGGCAATGCCTTTGCCCAGGCCAAGGAATACCTCACCATCCAGCTCAAGGACGGTCCGGTGGTGATCGAACTTCTGCCGGAGGTCGCACCCAAGCACGTTGCCCGCATCAAGGAACTGGCGCAGGCCGGCGAATACAACAACGTCGCCTTCCACCGCGTCATCAGCGGCTTCATGGCCCAGACCGGCGATGTCCAGTACGGCAACATGGAGAAGGACTTCAAGCCGGAGATGGCCGGTATGGGCGGCTCGTCCAAGCCGGATATCGAAGCCGAGTTCTCCCAGGTTCCCTTCGATCGCGGCACGGTTGGCATGGCCCGCAGCCAGGATCCGAACTCCGCCAATTCGCAGTTCTTCATCATGTTCGCGCCCGGCTCCTTCCTGAACGGCCAGTACACGGTCGTCGGCAAGGTCGTCGAGGGCATGGAGAATGTCGACAAGATCAAAATGGGCGACGAGGCAAACAACGGTTCCGTCACCGATCCCGACCGCATGATCAGCGTCAAGGTCGGCAAGTAAACTTAAGTTCCAACAAGGAGAAATGCCATGACCGAGATCAAGGATCCGGAAAACACAATCATCATGGAAACCACTCAAGGGCAGGTTGTCATCCAGCTGCTGCCGGACCTGGCACCCGGCCACGTCGCCCGCATCAAGGAACTGTGCGCCGAAGGCGCCTATGACGGGGTGGTGTTCCATCGTGTCATCAACGATTTCATGGCGCAGACGGGCGACGTGCAGTACGGCAAGAAGGGCAGCGAGAGCTTCAACCCGGCTCGAGCCGGCATGGGTGGTTCGTCCAAACCCGACCTGAAGGCGGAGTTTTCCAACGCGTCGCACGTTCGCGGCACGTGCTCCATGGCCCGCAGCCAGATGCCGAACTCGGCCAATTCGCAGTTCTTCATCTGCTTCGCCGACAGCCCATGGCTCAACAAGCAGTATTCCGTCTGGGGCCAGGTCATCTCCGGCATGGAAAATGTCGACAAGATCAAGCGCGGCGAGCCGGTCAAGGATCCCGACAGCATCGTTTCGATGAAACTTGCCGCCAACGCCTGATCTAGGCTAATGCAACAACCCGTCCCGGATCGCCAACGGGCGCCGGGGCGGGTTTGCCGTTTAAAGAAGACTGTTGATGCGCGTCGACCTGTTCGATTTCGATCTCCCCGAGCAAAATATTGCGCTCAGGCCCGCAAGCCCGCGCGACAGCGCGCGCATGCTCGTCGTCCAGCCGCAAGCGCAGGAGCCTCTGGCCGATCATGGCGTGCTGGACTTGCCGTCCTTCCTGCGCCCGGGCGACGCGCTGGTCTTCAACGATACCAAGGTCATTCCGGCTCAATTGGAAGGGCTGCGCCGGCGCGGCGATGATGTCGTGACCGAAGTCTCACTGACGCTCCACATGCGCACGGCGCCCGATCGCTGGAAAGCCTTTGCGCGGCCCGCCAGGCGCTTGAAATCCGGTGACCGCATCGCGATCGGCCATGGCTCCAACACGTGCCTGCTGGGCTCGCTCGATGCGACCGTCGAGGAAAAGGGTGAGGCAGGCGAGGTAACGTTGCGTTTCGATCTGTCCGGTCCTGCGCTCGACGAAGCGATCTTCGCCGTCGGCCACGTTCCGCTGCCGCCCTACATCGCCTCCAAGCGCCCGGAGGATGAGAGGGACCGCACCGACTACCAGACGGTCTATGCGCGCGAGCAGGGCGCCGTCGCAGCGCCCACCGCCGGTCTGCACTTCACCGACCGGCTGTTTGCCGCGCTCGACGCGATCGGCGTCGAGCGTCACTTCGTGACGCTGCATGTCGGGGCAGGCACCTTTCTGCCGATGAAGGTCGATGACACGGACGATCACGTCATGCACGAGGAAATCGGCCATGTCAGCGCCGCCGTGGCGGAACGGTTGAACGCTGTCAAGGCGAGGGGCGGGCGCGTCGTCTGCGTCGGCACGACGTCGCTGCGGCTGGTCGAAAGTGCTGCCCGTGACAATGGCGAGATCGCGCCGTGGTCGGGTCCGACCGGCATCTTCATCACGCCCGGCTACCGCTTCCGCGCCGTCGATGTGCTGATGACCAATTTCCACCTGCCGAAATCGACGCTCTTCATGCTCGTCTCGGCCTTCAGCGGCCTTGAGACCATGCGGCGCGCCTATGCCCATGCCATCGACCATGGCTATCGCTTCTATTCCTACGGCGATTCCAGCCTGCTTTTCCGGGATAATCCATGACCGAGACGTTTCAGTTCAATCTTCTGGCCACCGATGGCAAGGCTCGCCGCGGCACGGTTTCGATGCCGCGGGGCGAGATCCGCACGCCCGCCTTCATGCCGGTCGGCACGGTCGGTACCGTCAAGGCGATGTATCTCGACCAGGTGCGCGATCTTGGCGCCGACATCATCCTTGGCAACACCTACCATTTGATGTTGCGGCCCGGGGCGGAGCGCGTCGCCAGGCTCGGCGGCCTGCACAAGCTGATCCGCTGGCCCTATCCGATCCTCACCGACTCGGGCGGTTTCCAGGTCATGTCGCTCTCGGGTCTGCGCAAGCTCGACGAGAAGGGCGTGACCTTCAAGAGCCATGTCGATGGCTCGCTGCATCACATGTCGCCGGAGCGTTCCATCGAAATCCAGGGATTGCTTGGCAGCGATATCCAGATGCAGCTCGACGAATGCGTCCGTCTGCCGGCCGAGCCGAAGGAAATCGAGCGGGCGATGGAAATGTCGTTCCGCTGGGCCGAGCGCTGCAAGACCGCCTTTGGCGATCAACCGGGCAAGGCGATGTTCGGCATCGTTCAGGGCGGAGACATCCCGTCGCTGCGCGAGCGTTCGGCAGAGGCGCTGTCGACGCTTGGTCTCAAGGGCTATGCCATCGGCGGCCTTGCCGTCGGCGAGCCGCAGGCGGTGATGCTCGACATGATCGACACGACCTGCCCGCATCTGCCGACGGAGAAACCACGTTATCTGATGGGCGTCGGTACGCCGGACGACATCCTGAAATCGGTCGCGCGGGGCATCGACATGTTCGACTGCGTCATGCCGACCCGGTCTGGTCGTCACGGTCTCGCCTTCACCCGCCACGGCCGCATCAACATCCGCAACGCCCGCCACGCCGAGGACATGCGGCCGCTGGATGACCAGTCTTCCTGCCCGGCGTCGCGCGACTATTCACGCGCCTACCTGCACCATCTCGTGCGTTCCGGCGAGTCCCTCGGCGGCATGCTTCTGACATGGAATAACCTGTCCTACTATCAGGACCTGATGGCCGGCATCCGCCAGGCGATCGAGGAGGGGCGCTACCAGACCTTCATTGAGGAAACGCAGGAAGCCTGGGCGCGGGGCGAGGCCGAAGCCAAGCAGGCCGCCTGAGCGGCACTGATTAGATTTCGGGGCCGGGCGCCTGCTGTAGCATCTGCACACCGTTGATCTTGTAGCTGCCGTCCGGCTGCTTGACGAGGAAGTACAGCGCCGTCCAGTCCTTGCCGTCCGGTCCCGAGATCAGCACTTCCTGCACCACCGTATCGCCTTCGACCTTGCTGCGTCCGAAGGCGAAATTGCCCGGCCGGTAGACGGGGGCATAACCGCGCTTCACCATGTCAAAGAAGATGCTCTTGTCGGGAAATTTTTCCTTGATCTGCGGCGAGGCGAAGGAATAGGCCGTCTCCGCGTCATCGCTGAGGAACGCCTCGATCTGGCTCTGGATGATCGACTGGGCCGTATCGACCGGCTCAGCCGCCCGGGCCAGCGGTGCAAAGGTCAACAGGACTGCAATGCATGCACAGGCTTTCAACGGAATCATCGGCCGGTCTCCTTGCTGATCACGAACATGCTACGCTGATCGGGCAGCCACGGTTTCCCTTTCAGTTTCCATTTCCAGGACAATAATGATGTTTATTTGAACGAATTCCGATGGTTGTAATCATATCCTAATATTAGAGATAAGGTATCAACTGTACGTGATCCCCGGTAAAGATGGCTGAAGTATCAGCTTCGGCTTTCAGTCCGCCCAGGGGCATCGCCGCGTGAAGCCCGACTGGCCAGAAGGCATGAAAGCGCTCCACGTAGCGCTTGAAAAAGTCCGGCGCGGCAGTCTTGCGATCCAGCGGCTCCGCGCCAGCCCGCCGACTAAGCGTCTTGGTGATAATAGACTGTCATGTGGGCGCTGCCATAAGGTACAGAAACGATGCCCCGTGCCGCAGGGCGGTCGCTGCGTCGCAGGGGACCGAATTCCGGAAGATCGTGATCCTGGACGTAATCGCGTTTAGGCTCGCGACAGATCGTCGAGCGATGGCGCTGCGGTGACGGGCCAGTTCCTGGATCTGGAGGCAATTCCTTCTGCGACATGGTGATCAAACAAGACATGACGACTCCGAACGCTCATGGTCTCAACCACGCTTCACGTCGCCAGTCTTCCTTCCAAACGCTGACGTTTGACCAGCATCCCAAGAGGCGACGACTGTCGCATCTCTAACTGGCCCAACTGTCGCATCACTAAATAGCCCCTACATGCCCAAGTCGGATAAGATAGATTATGGAACATGATTGTCCTACGGCTTTCCGGTGTGTGCGGTACATTGCCGGTGAAAACTGCCGTCTGGTAGAAAGCGTGCGTTCCATGCGTTGGGCCATCACCACAAGCTGCAGCAGGACGCGGTGGCTTTCGACCACTTATCCTGGCTGACCGTTTTGTGGTCTCTAGTGTCTATTCTTCTCTTTTGTTGTATGTTGCTGAATGTCAGTCGATGTGACAACGCGTAGATGTCGATTGCCCCGAGCGCCCATCGTCTAGTGGTCAGGACGCCGCCCTCTCACGGCGGCAACACGGGTTCGAGTCCCGTTGGGCGTACCAAGGCTATGCTGTCGCAGCAGCGAGCGATCCCGTCGCGCCTAGGCTTTGTCGAACAGCGAAGCGCACCCGCATCTCATCTGGAAGGTCGAATTGTTGCGGCCTCCGCTTGACCATCGCCGCCCCCAAGGCTTAAGCGACACCTATCTCAACCGTCAGCGAAAGACCGACCCGATGAGCGCTTTGCGCATTCTTTCAGACGCCTTCATTCCCGAATTGCCGGGACGCTACAAGGGCAAGGTTCGCGAGAACTACGATCTGCCGGATGGCCGCCGGATCATCATTGCGACGGATCGGCTGAGCGCCTTCGACGTCATCCTGACTTCGATTCCGTTCAAGGGCCAGGTGCTGACGCAGACGGCGCGCTACTGGTTCGAGGAGACGGCCGATATCTGCCCGAACCACGTCCTCGACTATCCGGATCCCAACGTGGTCATCGGCACGAGGCTCGATATCCTGCCGGTCGAGATTGTCGTGCGCGGCTATCTTGCCGGCACGACCAGCACGTCGATCCTGACCAAATACCGGAACGGCGAACGCGAGATGTACGGCATCCGGCTGCCGGACGGCCTGAAAGACAACGAGAAGCTTCCGCAGCCGATCATCACGCCGACCAGCAAGGCCTTCGACGGCGGCCATGACGAGCCGTTGTCCGCCGCTGACATCCTGTCGCAAAAGCTGCTGACGCCGGAACAATGGGAAACCATATCCCGCTATGCGCTGGCGCTGTTTCAGCGCGGCCAGGAGCGCGCCGCCGAACGTGGCCTTATTCTCGTCGATACCAAATATGAATTCGGCACCGACAAGGACGGCCGCATCGTTCTTGCCGACGAGATCCACACGCCCGACAGCAGCCGTTACTGGATTGCCGATAGCTACGCGCAGAGCTTTGCCTCCGGCGCGCGGCCGAGGAGCTTCGACAAGGATTTCGTCCGTGCCTGGGTGACCGAACGTTGCGATCCCTACAAGGACCCGATCCCGGAAATTCCGGCCGAGCTCGTCGAACAGACCTCGAAAGTCTATATCGAGGCCTACGAGACGATCACCGGCCAGCGTTTCGTGGCGGATCTTTCCGGGGCCACCGTTCTCGATCGTATCCGGCGCAACCTGCAGCCTTTTTTCAGCTGACCGGCCCGGCCTCGGCGGTCACGTCGAATTCAAACCGCATCCCGTCATAGGCCGGCTCGACGTGATCCGGTGTCTCGCGCATCAGCGTCTCGTAGTCGAGCGGCGTATGCATGTGGGTCAGCGCGGCGCGTTTGGGGGCGAAGCGTTCGATCCAGCCAAGCGACTGTTCGACCGACAGGTGGCTTGGGTGGAACTTGTATTGCAAGGTGTCGATCACCAGCGTGTCGAGCCCCGACAGCTTGGCGATCGTCTCCTCAGGGAAACCGCTAACATCGCTGCAGTAGGCAAAATCGCCGATGCGAAAACCGAGGGATACGATGCTGCCGTGGTGCTGCAGCAGAGGCTGGAAGACGATCGCACCACCGGCGCCGGTGATCGTAATTTCCGGCAGCGACGGATCGATGACCTTCGCCTCGACGATCGGCGGATAGCTGCTGCCGGGCGGTGTTTCGAGGCAGTAGCGAAAGGCCTCGCGAATGCGGTCCAGCGTTGCCGCATCGCTCCAGATCGGCATGCGCCTGCCCGTGTGCTGGACGTAGCCGCGCAGGTCGTCGATACCGTGGATGTGGTCGGCATGCGCATGGCTGTAGAACACGGCATCCACATTCTTGACCTTTGCCGCGATCATATGTGCGCGGAAATCGGGTCCCGTATCGATGACGACGGCTGTCGTTCCGCCATCTGGACCAATCTGCTGCACAAGCAAGGACGCGCGCGTGCGGCGGTTTTTGGGATTGGCCGGGTCGCAGGCACCCCAGTCGCCATTGATGCGCGGCACGCCCGGAGACGAGCCGCAGCCGAGAATGGTGAAAACCCGCCTCGCCGCCACGTCAGAGCCTCGGCATCTTTGAAAAAACGCGCAACGCGTTTTCGGTGGTGATCTTGGCGATCTCCTGCGTCGAAACGCCGATCGTCTCGGCCAGGACCTGCGCCGTATGGGCGACATAGGCGGGCTCGTTGCGCTTGCCTCGGAACGGCTTCGGCGCCAGATAGGGTGCGTCGGTTTCGACGATCATCCGGTCGTGCGGCACGGTCTTGGCGATCTCGCGCAGTTCTTCAGATTTCGGAAAGGTCAGGATACCGGAGAAGGAAACATAGCCGCCGAGCTCGACGCCGACACGCGCCAGATCCGGCCCTGAAGAAAAGCAATGGAGCAGAAAAGGGAAGGCTCCCTTCCCTGTTTCCTCGGTCAGGATTGCTGCCATGTCCTCGTCCGCTGAGCGGCTATGGATCACCAGCGGCAGACCGGTTTCGCGCGCGGCGGCAATGTGGCGGCGAAGGCCGATCGCCTGCGCATCACGCGGGGCGTTATCGTAGAAATAGTCGAGCCCGGCCTCGCCGATCGCCACGACCTTGGGATGCGCCGAAAGCCGCACCAGGTCGGCCGTCTCGATATCCAGTTCCTCGTCGGCATTGTGCGGATGCGTGCCGACCGAACAGAACACATTGGCATAGCTTTCCGCAATGCCAAGGATCGTCTCGAACTTCTTCACGCGCGTCGAAATGGTGATCATCTGGCCGATGCCTGCCGCGCGCGCGCGCTCGACGATCGCGTCGCGCTCGGCCTCGAAATCCGGAAAATCAAGATGGCAATGGGTATCGATCAGCATTCGAGCGTCCTTACGCTTCCGGCGCGACGTAGCGCGGGAACACCGGCTTCGGCGCCTCCAGAGCCGTTCCGGCGACCAGACGCCCCGCTTCTCCAAGCGTCGCGAAACCGCGCTTGTCGGGCGCAACGGCAACAAGATCGAGCAGCTTTCCAGCCGATTCCGGCATGAACGGCTGGAGCAAAATGGCAATCTGGCGCACGACGTCGGCGGTGACGTAAAGCACGGTCGCCATGCGGGCCGGATCGGTCTTCTTCAACGCCCACGGTTCCTGGCTTGCGAAATAGCGGTCAGCCTCCGACACCACCGCAATGATCGACGTGAGCGCCCGGTGGATCATCAGGGCGTTCATGTCGTCGCGCGTTACGGCATGCAGCGCGTCCGCCGAAGCCAGCATCGCCTTGTCCTCTTCGGTCAGCGGTCCGCATTCGGGGATCTTCCCGTCGCAATTCTTGACGATCATCGACAGCGAACGGCTGGCAAGGTTGCCGATGCCGTTGGCGAGGTCGGAGTTGATCCGGGTCGCGATCCCCTCCTCGCTGTAGCTGCCGTCCTGGCCGAAGGATACTTCGCGCAGGAAGAAGTAGCGGATCTGGTCGAGGCCGAAGTGCTCGACCAGATTGAAGGGGTCTACCACGTTGCCGAGCGACTTCGACATCTTCTCGCCCTTGTTGAGCAGGAAGCCATGCGCAAAGACCTTCTTCGGCAAGGGCAGGCCAGCCGACATCAGGAATGCTGGCCAGTAGACCGCGTGAAAGCGAATGATGTCCTTGCCGATCATGTGGATGTTCGCCGGCCAGTATTTCGCCCGCGGGCCTTCCGGATCGGTGAGATAACCGGTCGCGGTGATGTAGTTGGTGAGCGCGTCGACCCAGACATACATGACATGGCCTGGATCGTTCGGCACCGGAATACCCCAGTCGAACGTCGTGCGCGACATGGAGAGATCCTTGAGGCCGGATTTCACGAAGGAAATCACCTCGTTGCGGCGCTCGGCGGGGCCGATGAAATCCGGATTTTCCTCGTAGTGTTTCAAGAGCTTTTCCTGATAGGCGGAAAGCTTGAAGAAGTAGCTCGCCTCTTCCACCCATTCGACCGGCGTCCCTTGAGGCCCATAGCGAACGCCGTCGGCACGCAGTTCGGTCTCGCCTTCCTGGTAGTAGGCCTCGTCACGCACCGAATACCAGCCCGAATAGCTGTCCTTGTAGAGGTCGCCCGCCTCGCCCATGCGAATCCAGATATTCTTTACCGCCTCGTGATGACGCTTCTCGGTGGTGCGAATGAAATCGTCATTGGAGGCGTTGAGGAGAACCGCCATCTTCTGGAATTCGGCTGAGTTGCGGTCAGCCAGTTCCTGGGCCGAAATGCCCTCCTTGCGGGCCGTTTGCTGCATCTTCTGGCCGTGTTCGTCCGTACCCGTCAGGAAGAAAACGTCGCGCCCGTCAAGCCGCTGGTAGCGGGCCATCGCATCCGTCGCGATCAACTCATAGGCGTGGCCGATATGCGGCTTGCCATTCGGGTAGGAGATAGCGGTGGTGATGTAAAACGGGGACGTATCGGTCATGATCGGGTTTCGGCCTGTATTGATCTTTTGCTGTCTGATCTTTTGGTGTCTGGCTATTAGCGTATCCCATGGCCGGATGAAACAGTGCGCCCTCAGAAAACTGCCCGCGCCTGTTGCTGCACGCAGCAATTCCCTGCCGCCGAACGGAGCCCTATCGATCTTGCCGCCGTGCTCCATCGCCAGTGGAAGTTCAGGCCGGCGGGAGGGATTCGGTCTTGATGTCGTCCAGGATCGAAAGCACGGTCTGCTTGCGATCGAGATTATAGGCCTGCGCCAGTGACAGCCGCTCGGCGATGGTCGCCGACAGCCGCGCGAAGCGTTCGGCCCGGACGATGTCGCCGGCAACACCTGCCTGTCGCGCTGCCCGCATGATATGTCCGCTGACCAGAGCCGAAAAGAAATCAAAAATCGTCTCGTTATCCCTGGCCGACAGGACATCGGCGAGCTTGTGCATGTCCCTGCGGATTGCCGGTCCGTGGCCCGCAAGGATCGTCTCGAAGGCCGTCATGATGTCCAGACCGCCATAATTGATCAGCTTCAACGCTTCCGAGACGCTGCCATCCGCCGCCGCGAGCACCTTATGCGCGTTCGGACCGGAAAGGTCGAAACCGAGATTGGCCAGCGCGTCGCGCAAGTCGTCCGGTGCCAGCGGCTTCAGCTGCAGCGGCAGGCAGCGCGAACGGATGGTCGGCAGCAACTTGCCCGGCGCATGAGTCAGCACCAGGAACAGCGACCGTTTCGGCGGCTCCTCGAGAATTTTCAGGATCGCGTTGGCGGCATTGCGGTTGAGATCGTCGGCCGGATCGACGATGACGATGCGCCAGTTGCCGGTCCCGGAGGTCTGCGAGAAAAATTTGCCGGCCCGGCGCACTTCGTCGACGGTGATGGCGCTCTTGACCTTGCCGGTCTTGTCGTCGACCGGCCGCGTCAAATGCAAAAGGTTGTGCGACGCGCCTGAAGCAATCTGCCGGCTGATGATCGCGGTTGGATCGGGATCGGCGAGCTCCGCCGGCGCCAGCGAAGGCTCGGGATGGGTCAGCACGTGGTTGGCGAAGCGGAAGGCAAGTGTTGCCTTGCCGATGCCCGCCGGCCCCTCGATGAGGATGGCGTGATGCCCCTTCCCCGACCGGTAGCTTTGCGCCAGAAAATGCTCCGCTTCGGCATGACCGAAGAGCCTGGTATTTTCGGCTGGCGGCAGTGCGCCATCAAGCACGTCAAATCGATCACTGGTCATTGGGCGGCTTCCGTTTCCGGTCCATCGCCGCCCGTGGACAACAACGGCTCGACAATCGCAAGCACCGCCGCGGCAATGTCGCTGGCACTCGCTGCCGCATCGACTACATGGCAGCGCCGCGGATCGGCTCTGGCGATAGCAAGGAAAGCCTCGCGACGCTTTTCGTGCGTTTCAATTTCTTCCTTCTCGAAGCGGTCGAGTTCGACCTGCTCGCCGGCCGGCGCTCCCGCCATTGCCGCGCGGCGGCGCACGCGCTCGAGACCGACGGCAGCGGGAAGATCGAAGATGATGGTGCAATCGGGGGTCACGCCATTGACCGCGACCCGCTCCAGGGCATCGATAAAGGACCCTTCCAGGTTGCCGGTCACGCCCTGATAGACGCGCGAGGAGTCCATGAACCGGTCGCACAGGACGATCGTGCCGTTCAAAAGTGCCGGACGAATGACTTGCTCGACATGATCGCTGCGCGCGGCCGCAAAAAGAATGGCTTCCATGCGCACGCCAAATTCCTGCGCCGCGCCGGAAAGAAGCACATGCCGCACGGCCTCCGCGCCGGGAGAGCCGCCCGGCTCGCGCGTGGTCAGAACCGTTAAGCCGCGGTCACGCAGGGAATCGGCAAGCAGGCGAATCTGGGTTGATTTTCCGGCGCCCTCGCCGCCCTCGAATGTAACGAACAGGCCTTTTCCGACTGACACTCTTGATTCCCGTATGACCGCCATCGCCCGCCGTGGGACGGGCGCGTTTGTATTCCGGCTGCCCCTAGCGGTGCAGCGCTTGCAACTCGAATTCTGTTTAGCGGATTGTCCCGGGCGGCGAAACCGTCGATGCCGTCATTTCCTCATAACCAGAAAAACAGCAGTTCCTGCAGCGCGTCGGCCGCCCGGCTGCTCAGCGACCCCTCCCTGACGGCCGCTGCAGTTTCGACCGGAACCTCGCGCAGCAGCCGCGTACCGTTCCAGATCTTCAGGGTGCCCGCGTGCCGGCCAGTTTCGAGCGGGACCGTCAGGGGCCAGCGATAGATCACTTTGGCCGACAGGCGTTCGGGATTATTGACGGGGACGAGCACATCGACGGCATCGCGGGTCACCAACGTCACATGCGATTGTGCTCCGCCGTAGACGGCGGCTTCGCCCACCGCCTCGCCGGCCAAGAACAACGTCTTCCGCTCAAAGGCGGTCATAGACCAGTCGAGCACCCGGCGCGTCTCCTCGATCCGCTCCTTGTCGCTTGCCAGCCCGCCGATCGCGAGAAAGACACGCCGGCCGTTTCGCTGCATGGTCGCGACCATCGAGTATCCGAACCCCTCGGCAAATCCGGTCACGAAACCGTCGACGCCGATATTGGCTGCGACGAGCGGATTGCGGTTGCGCTGGAGAATTTTGTTCCACTCGAATTCCGCCTGGGAATAATAATGGAAAAATTCCGGGTAACGCGTGTGGATGTGCCGGGCGAGCAGCGCCATGTCGCGCATCGTCACCGCATTCTGCGGATCGGGAAGTCCGGTCGCGTTGTAAAAAGCCGAGGCGCTCATTCCAAGTTCACGAGCCCGCTCCGTCATGCGCCTGGCGAAGGCGCCCTCGCTTCCGGCCATCCCTTCAGCCAGGATAATGCAGGCGTCATTGGCAAACTGGACGGTCACGCCCTGAAGGAGATCGGCAACGCGGATGCGCGACTTCAGGGCGGCGAACATCGTCGAGGTGCCGGATGGCGCGCCACCGGTCCGCCAGGCATGCTCGGAGACAGGAAATTCGGTACCGAGCGTCAGCTCGTTCTTGCCGAGCGCGTCGAAGACGATCTCGGCGGTCATCAGCTTGGCCAGCGATCCCGGCGGCACCGGGGCGTTTTCATCCTTGGCAAAGAGGACCGTGCCGGTTTCGGCATCGATCAGGTAGACCTGCCTGGCCTTGGTTTCAAAAGCTTGAGCCTGCGCGATCAAGGGCGCGCAGATATACAATGCAACGAAAATGAAGACCGAGAACAGCCGTGCGCGCATTCCAAACTCCGGTTCCTCTCCGGCCATAGCAGCCGGCTCACCGGGGATCAATCGGCGCATCTCGGATTAGCGCAGGACGCCCTGGCGTTTTGCATATTCGACAATGGTATTTGGCGTCAGCGGGTTCCTGTCGACCAGAATGGCATCGAAAGCTGTTTCGGAGGTGCTGACCCGCGCTTCGACATAGGCCGCCGCATAGGCCATGTTGCCGTCGGGCAGCGGAATGTACTCCGGCCGCTCGGTGGGGATCGGCCCTATTTCCGGCAGCATGACGAAGGCGTCGAGCGCCGCCGACGCGGCAATCGGCGTTGCGTTTTCGGCGAGCGCCGTCACCGGCACGCCCATTTCCAGGTTCGATTTCGACGGCATGGTCAGTGTGCCGAGGCTGCCGGCCTGTTTGCGCAACGGCTCGTTCGACGCGACCATCACGCCGGTTGCGATCTGTCCTTCGGGGAAGGCGTTCGGCGTGCGATCGCCCTTCCTGACATAGGACGCCATCAGGTAGGGCATGTCGTTGCCCTCGAGCGGCGCCTTGCCGATATACTGGACGCGCACCTTGGCACTGCCCTTGCGCTTCATATCGAGGAAATCGGCGGTCTTGGAGGAAACGTCGATAATACGGCCCATTTCATAGGGGCCGCGATCGTTGACGCGCACCACCACCGAAGAACCGTTCTCGAGATTGGTGACGCGGGCATAGCTCGGCAGCGGGAACGTCGGGTGGGCGGCCGACAGGTGGTACTTGTCGTAGACTTCGCCATTCGCCGTCAGGCGGCCGTGAAACGCCGAACCGTACCACGAGGACATGCCGGTCTTGTTGTAGCCGAAATCCTCTTTCGGCTGGTACCACTTGCCCTTGACCTTGTAGGGTTTGCCGACCTGGTAGCGGCCGCCGCCCTTGGGGATATTGCGGCCATCGGCAACCCGCGGGCTCGCCTTCACGCCATAGACCGACTCGGCGAAATATTCCTTGCTGCGCGGCTTGTCCCGTTTGACGCTGCCCGTCGATCCGCACGCCGTCAGCGCGGCGCAAACCATCGGGATGGCGGCAAAGCGTAATCCCTTGAAGAGAAGAGCCGCAGTCTGATTGGATGTCATGTGTCCCACAATCGCAATTCGTAAAAGCCGACCTCGGTACTCTTTCGCGCTTGCCCCCACGCGAAAGAACCGGCGTCACGAAACGTAACAGTCGATTAATCATGACAACAACGTGGCGAAATTGCGAATGGTTAACCGTGCCAGGATGGAACAATTGAGGTTATGGTTTATGAATAGTTAATATTTCCGGCCAGGACTTATCAATGACAAGCCATCTATACGATGCAGTTCTTGATTAGAAACATATGCTTGAGCCAAGCGTGGGTTTTCAACACATATATTCGACAACGGTACGCTGGATGCCGCCGATCGCTCCGCTGGCGTCGCGGATAAGGGCAGCAATTTGGCTGAGCCGGGGGGCCGCAAGCCATTGCTCACCCGTTTTGGGCTGGAAGCGCACGGTAGCAGATGCAAGCCAACGGCGGCAGAACAAGTTGACGCCGCGATCAAAACTGCTAAAAAGCCAGCCATCGAATGATTGGGTAGAAAAGTGGTCGCAAGGACCGTTTCTTCGCTCTCCGCGCAATGCGGAAAGACTAGCCGTTTCAGTTAGATGGAAGAGTGTCCGAGTGGTTTAAGGAACCGGTCTTGAAAACCGGCGTGCGGGAAACCGTACCGTGGGTTCGAATCCCACCTCTTCCGCCATAAATTTCAGCACTGCAGTCAGTCACAGCACGCCTAAAGATGGTGTATTGACACGCCTACAATTTGACGGACGGCAGGACAGGCATCCAACGCCGTTCATTCTACGTTCATCGCAAGCACCCGAAAATGACTCGACCAAAACTGTTGGGGTAAGCAAATGAAAAAGATGGGTGCATTGTTAGTTGCAGCTGCTACGGCTTTTACGGGCGTGGTGCCTGCGCAGGCGATGTCTGTGCCGCCTGTGTCGATGTCCTCGAGTTCTCAGGGGGTAGACCTAGTCCATCACAAACCGGGCCACCGTGGCGGCCCGCCGCACGCACGTAGTTACAACAGCCCTCGCTACAGCGCCGGCCCACGCTACGGTTATTACAATGGCTACCGGGGCTACCGCTACCATCGAGATGGTTACCGTCAGCACAACGACGGATGGTGGTATCCGCTGGCCGCATTCGGAGCCGGGTTGGCCATCGGCGGAGCGATCGCGTCGCCCCCGCGCAGGGTCTATTCGGACGCTAGTTCGGCCCATGTCGAATGGTGCTACGCGCGCTATCGTTCGTACCGAGCCTATGATAACACGTTCCAGCCCTATTATGGGCCTCGCCAGGAGTGCATTTCGCCGTACTATTGATGCGGTGTGACAACGACTGATCATCGCTGGTCGTTTCCACGCTGTAGGGAGGCTGAGCGGCGATCGACCCTTTGATTTCCATTTTGATTAAGTTCAGTCGGCGCGTAGGGTGAAACAAATAGGTGTTGGTGATTCGGCAATCCTGGCTCAAAGCATGGGCTTGATATTTCTGCGCCGAACCATGCGCCCGCTACCGAATGAAGGAAGCATATGCGCGCTGTTGTTCTAACGTTTGTTCGTCTCGGCCCCACCTTCGTCTATGCCGCCGGTATGCTATTTGCGGCGAGCATCATCCTGCTGGCGGCTTTTCCCGGCAACCCGTCGTCTTGGGCGCTATACCTGACATTACTGCCCGTCCTACGCCGACCAGCGTTTGTACTGCTTGACCTTCCAGGAGTGGAGGTGTGGCACGTTATCGCGGCACTGGCCTCCGTCGCTGCCTGTGGAGTTTACTTCGCGGCGCAACCCAAGCGGTTCATCAGGGCGCGTTTTTGCCATGCCCATGTCGCTCTGCTAGCGCTTATATTCGCCAATACCGGCGCACACAGCCCCCAGGCAGTCGGCCTGGGACCAACCCTGCCGGGGGCTTATCACTGGTCGCTTCCGATACCCGCGACGCTGCTCGGGACAGCCCTTGTCGCCCTGGTCGCGCTAGCCTGCCTGTCCATCCATGCCGAGATCATCCGGCGCATCCGCATCCGGCATAGTTAACATTGGTATCTCAGCGCGTCGGCTTGGATGCTTCGGCCATGAAATTGTCGAAGGCCAGGCGGCTGTTAACGTAGTCCGTGGCCTGCTGGAAGGTGTCAACGGCGTGGTTGACAGCCATGTTTGCAAGGGTGATGCAATCACGTTCGCCCCCGATCGCTGCAGCTTTCCGTATGAGCGGCGGCCACGATGCGGGATTCAAGCTCACCGCGCAGTTGCGCATCAACCTGCCGAGATAATCAGGGGCTCTGACACCGCCGCGTTGGCCGCGTCCGGATCCCAAAACGCCGCTCAGCCGGCGACCTTGTCGATGGTTGCGATGACGGTTGTGAGGGCCGGTGCGCTGGCGTGGGTCCAAAGCTGGTATCCCACCACGCTCGCCAAGATGGTGGACCATATAACGAAATCTCCGATACGCAACAGCGGTTCTTTCTTCTTCATGACAGCGATCCTCATGTCAGGCAGGATTTCCTAAAGACAACATCGCGCCGATTGTTCAGCTTCGGAAGACGGTGTTCGGTGAACACTCTATTTCACATCGAACAATGGCACTGTTCCTGCGGGAACAGCTGCGGCGACCAGCCGATATTAAAGCGAACGCCGAAGCGGCAGTTTCCGATCGGGAGCCCGCGATAACGATTCACTCGATCGCCAAATTGTGTTAGGTTCCGGGTGGAGGCAAACCACATCGGTTGTTGCGACCCGGTTGCGTTTGTCTTTCGGATCCCGGTTCCATCTTTGGATCGGGATTTGCCCCCGGGGTGAAGGAGAACGCCATGCATTACAGCGTGCAGTTTTTCACCTGGACGCCGAAACAGGGCGTCCATCAAGTCGGATCAACAATCGAGATCGATGCGGTCAATCCAAAATTGGCTGCCGTCTCGCTGTTGGGCCTGAGACTGGATGAGACCGGCGCGGCCAAGAGATTGGCAGCTCGCGTCTGGAATGCACCGGACGACAGCAAGGCCGATTGCGAGTGTTTCTACTATCATTGACCGCCTGCCCCTCGCCACGGTGCTGACGGCGCGTTCGTTTCGCCTCCGCGAATGCGGTTTATCGCGACCCGGCTGCACCGCGCCGGCGTTGCTTGTGGCGCATAGCGAACTTAGTTTTGCCGGAATGCTCTTTTCGACAGGGTGGAGCACGTCGCCGGCTTTCGGCGGCTCGCCGCGAGCCTTACGCCAGTTTGTATGCCGCGTGCCAGGTCAAGGTGGCGTCAAACAAGGTTGCCGACATGGGGTGAAGCGGCAGCCCTATCCAATTGCTAATGTGGAAAATTTTGGAGGCCTCGCCCGGAATTGAACCGGGGTACAAGGATTTGCAGTCCTCTGCGTCACCACTCCGCCACGAGGCCTCGTAACGATCATAACTTAATCGTGACGGGCGTTTAGACCGATTTCGGATCCAGTGCAAGACGCCCTGAGCAAATTCGAGTTATTTCTCACGGGAGAAACCGGTACCCACAACCGCTGTTCCTGGCCGGGACATGCCCAGCATCCCTCGCGGTATCGCCGGTCCGCCCGTCCGTTTCGAAGGCGACTCACTCTGGCTCCGAGCTTAGTGGTATCGTCGGATCAGACCGACGAGCTTGCCTTGTATCTTCACGCGGTCAGGGCCGAAAATCCGGGTTTCGTAGGCGGGGTTGGCTGCCTCGAGCGCAATCGATGCGCCCTTGCGACGAAACCGTTTCAGCGTCGCCTCCTCGTCATCGACCAGCGCGACAACGATCTCCCCCGGGTTGGCGCTGTTGGTATTGCGGATGATGACGGTGTCCCCGTCGAGAATGCCGGCCTCGATCATCGAATCGCCACGGACTTCCAGTGCATAATGTTCCCCGCTGCCGACCATCTCGAGCGGCACGGTAATATCGTGCGTATTGTTCTGGATCGCCGAGATCGGCACACCGGCGGCGATTCGCCCCATGACGGGGATGGAGACGGAGTTGTTCTCGTTGCTGGCTATGACAGGCTTGGCGGCCGGCGCCGGGGCGGCATCGCGGCTGCCCTGGATGACGCTCGGCGAAAAGCCGCGCTTGGGCTGGAGGCTCGCGGAATAGGCTTCCGGCAGCTTGATGACCTCAAGCGCGCGGGCCCGGTTGGGAAGACGCCGGATGAAGCCGCGTTCCTCGAGTGCCGTGATCAGCCGGTGAATTCCGGATTTCGAGGCGAGATCAAGCGCATCCTTCATCTCGTCGAAGGATGGCGGAACGCCCGATTCCTTCATTCTTTCGTGAATGAACAGAAGCAGTTCCTGTTGCTTGCGGGTCAGCATGAAAGATCACTCCGGAATCGAGAAACAAATCAAGAACGAACACTATATGTTCCATATGTGTTCCGCAAGTCCCTAAAATTCGCGGCGCTTTTGCAGAAGGGCAAATTACCCCGATGGCGGTAGAAATCCGACGTCGCCGCCCAGCAACCCGCGTCGGCCTGTGTCGCTTGGGAACATTTGCACCTGTGCGGCCGTTTTCCGCTGGTGTTGAAACATTGCAGCGGCCCGGATGTCGTTGCGAGGAGGCGGGAAATGGAAGTCGATGAACGCGGTAACAAGGTTTCGGCCGAAGACGCGAACCGCACTGTGAAGGTCAGCGGCGTGGCGGCGCGACAGGGGCTGCTTGGACGCCCGGTTCTGATGGTTCTCATCGGCGGCCTGGTGCTGGCGGGCCTGGCCTGGGCGGGCGCCGAGCTGTTTGGCGAAAGCACCGACAATGATGCGGCAACACAGGTCGAGGAGATTGCGCCGGCCAAGGAAGGCATCCCGGCCGACCAGGGTACCGGCGGCAATACGCCGGCAACGGGCGAGCAGATGCAGCCGGCCCCGGTCGACAAGGATCCGACCCCGCAGACCGGTTCCAGCGGCTAGGCAGTAGCGCCGGGTACTCATCCGCTGGAACAGAAGTCGTCGGCTCTGTGGCAATCGTTGACCTATGCATGAGGCATTGCTCAGCGGATGACCGACCCGGCTAATATCAGCGCGGGTTGGTCTTCGTCGTCTCCCGCTTGCGCGCCCACCAGACGGACAGTCTGCGGCGCTGGCGCCGGACGAAGGCAAGGTCGTGCGAAAGCACGATCAGGCCCACCGGTATCATCCAGAAGCCAAGAAAGGGCAGAAAACCGAGAATGCCGCCAAAGATCAACACGGCACCAAGGGCAATGCGCCAGGCTCGCGATTGCGGCAGCTGCAGCCGCCAGGAGCCGAGAATGAGTTCATGCGTGCGCGGATCGATACCGAATTTTTTCGTTTTCTGCGATTCTGCCATGGTCACCTGTCGAACTACGCCCCCAACCCCATTGGAGCAGGGAATTTCGGTCGTCCTCGCCCAAGCGGGCACTCTCCTCAATATGGGCGTTCTCCACAGTCAGACAAGATTGTGCACTTTTTTTGAAAAACCGCTTGGCAAATCGGAAAAGCATTTGTATTAGCAGCCTCACTTCTGCAGCGCGCAGATGATCCCTGGTAGCTCAGCGGTAGAGCATTCGACTGTTAATCGACAGGTCGCCGGTTCGAATCCGGCCCGGGGAGCCAGTTTCAAGGGCTGCGTCAAAGGCGCAGCCCTTTTTCGTTGCGTGTCGACGGCGAGCGCTCGCTCCGCCTGCCCTTTTGCGCCCGTCCTTAATCGCAGCTGTTTTGTCGCCTATACTGCCCGGTAAGGTCTTGCGTGCAACAGCGCCGCCATGCGTCTGACGAGATTTGCGCAAGGAGCGGCTTGAAGCGCCGGCCCTCGCTACACGGGTGCACCATGACAGGTGAAAAGGTGTCGCTCACCAAGGAGAAGGAAACCCTCCTCATCACGCTTTCTGCGAAGGCGGGGGAAAGCCGCATGCCGGATTCGCTTCTCAAGGATCGCTTCGCCGCTGAAGCTGTCAGCCGGATCGACTACGATTTCTCGAGGCTGAACGTGGATCGTGACATGATGATCGGCGTGGCTATGCGTGCCCATACGCTCGATGGCTGGACGCGTGAGTTCATCGCACGCCATCCCGACGCGAGCGTGCTGCATCTCGGCTGCGGGTTGGACAGTCGTGTCTTTCGCATCGATCCGCCGCCGACGATCCAGTGGTTCGAGGTGGACTATTGCGAGGTAATCGCGTTGCGCCGCAAGCTCTATCCGGAGCGGGAATCCTGCAGTCTCATCGGGTCGTCCGTCATCGACCGGCATTGGCTTGCAGATGTACCCGCCGACCGTCCGACGATCATCGTCGCCGAGGGGCTCTTTCCCTACTTGGCGGAGGATGAGGTCCCAAGATTGCTGCGGCGGCTTACGGCGCACCTTGCGCGTGGCGAGGTGGTCTTCGATGGCTATAGCCGGCTCGGACTGGCGCTCATCAGCTGGCAGCCTTCCGTGCGCGCGACCGGAGCCAGGCTGCGTTGGGCAATGGACGATCCGCGTGGACTCGAAAGGCAGGTCCCGCGGCTGAAATTGCAGACGGAGCTGCTGGCCTACGATCCGCGCGCCTACGATTCGAAGCAAATCGAAAGGCTGTCCTGGGCGGCACGGTTGACGATCGGCCTCTTTGCTGCCCTTCCGGCGCTTGGGAAAATCGGCCGGCTGTTGCGCTATCGGTTCTGAAATCACCGCGCGTGATTCCCTCCAGGCTTTGGCATCGTTTGGCGCGACAGTCCGTAATTTGCCGTGTACAGAGAAAGTTGCGCCTCGCCTGCCGAACCGGAGCCGACCATGCCATCGACCGAACTGCTGATCGCCTTTCTCGCCACCACCGCCGTCTTTGCCTATGTTCCGGGTCCTGCCATGCTTTATGCGGCGGCCCAGACGATTGCGCGCGGCCGGTGGTCAGGGCTTATGGCCGCATTGGGCATTCATCTTGGCGGATACGCCCATGTTTTTGCCGCGGCCGCCGGCTTGTCGATCCTGTTCCACGCCGTGCCGGTGCTGTACATGGCCGTGAAACTGGCCGGGGCGGCATATCTTGTCTGGCTCGGCATTGCGCTGTTTCGTGCACGGGCCGATGGGCATGAAGCCCTGCCCGGCACCGAGCCGAAATCCGGCCGGCGGGCTTTTTTTGAAAGCGTCACCGTCGAGGTTCTCAACCCCAAGACGGCGATCTTCTTTGTGGCCTTCCTGCCGCAATTTGTCGACGTTTCCGCCGCGTTCCCCGTCTGGCTGCAACTTGCCATTCTCGGGACGATCGTCAATCTCGTGTTTACGTCCGCCGATATCGTCTGTGTGTTTTTGGCCGGCGCCGTGATCGGCCGGCTGCGCCGATCAACCCATGCGCGGCGGGTGATGCAGCGCGCCGGTGGCGCGATGCTGATCGGATTGGGGGCTCACCTTGCCTTTCAGAAGAGCTGAATCCTCGAGGTTGCCGGGCTCTTTTTGAAAAGAGCAGGATCGGTGACGGAGAGTTGAGCCGAACCGTCTCTGGGCTGGGTGCTTTTGAAAAGGAGAGCAACGGCGACGGTCAAAGCAATGTGCGTTGCGCCTTTCGGCGTAGCGCGCCGACCACTCCTTTCGGCAATCTTGACGGCCGGGTGCAATCTGCCACTCTACAGCCATGGGGAGTGGGGGAAGTCGATGACAACAATTGTCAGGACGGAAAAACGCAGGCGTGGAGTATTCGGAATTCTTGTGTGGTGGACGTTCTTGGCCTTCAATGCCGTGATGGCCTCGTCGCTTTTTTACGCGATCATGTTCACGTCGGAAAAGGTCGGCGAAGGCCTGCATGCTGAAATGCAGGCCGGCAAAGCAATCGGCGAAACATCCACGGCAGCTGCCTTGCTGTGGGTGTGGGTTATCGGCTCGGTGATCCTCGGCTTGATCGTCGCCCTGACCCGCAGAACGAGGGGGTCCCGTTCACAAAAGATCGATTGAGCGCTCGTCGAACGGTCAAAGGACGTTCCTCGGCTTGACATGCAGCCCGCGGCTGGGTGCGCCTGGGCACTTTTGATCGCGCCATATTTCCGGGCCGCTTCCGCCTTTCGTGGGGCTGCTGTCTGTCGTTTGCAGTCCCGCAGGCAGCACAGGGCCGAATTTTCTCATGAAATCAACGTTGGCGACCCGGCCAAAATGAGGTTACTTTATGGCGAGAGCAATGATTGCCGAGGATCTGTCGTATGAATGCAGCAGACACCTGTTATTGCGAGCCGAAGGATGGTGAGCGTCTTTCCTCTGAAAATCTATCGCGGATCATCAAGGGTCTGCCCGCCAAGGCGCAAATGGTGCTGCGCGGCCTCGTACACATGCAGGCCGGCTGCCTGAAGCTGACACTGCCCGATAGCCGCAAGGTCGTCGTCAAGGGCAAGATAGAGGGGCCCGTCGCTTCGGTTACCCTCCACAACTGGAACATGCCGCAAAGGGCCCTCAGCGGCGGCACCATCGCCGTTGCCGAAAGCTATATGGACGGTGACTGGGACAGCCCGGATGTCGGCGCCTTTCTCGAGCTGTTCCTCGTCAACACCGATGTCGGACGCAATTTTTCCAATGGTGCCCGCGGCGTGCTGCGGCTGGTCGAAAAATTTCGCCACTGGATGAATGCCAATACGAAGACGGGCTCAAAGCGGAACATTTCCGCCCACTACGACCTCGGCAACGCCTTCTACAAGGAGTGGCTGGACCCGACCATGACCTATTCCTCGGCCCTCTATTCGACCGGGGCGAGTGATCTGCAATCGGCGCAGCGCGCCAAATACCGGGCGCTTGCCGATGCTGCCGGGATCAAGGCCGGCCATCACGTGCTTGAAATCGGCTGCGGCTGGGGTGGCTTTGCCGAATATGCGGCGGGCGAGATCGGCTGCAAGGTAACCGGTCTTACCATCAGCCGCGAGCAACTCGCCTTTGCCAACGAGCGGATGAGGAATGCCGGATTGTCGGATAAGGTTGAGATCAAGTTCCAGGATTATCGCGACGAAAACGGGCTTTACGACCGGATCGTCTCGATCGAGATGTTCGAGGCCGTCGGCGAAAAATATTGGCCGGCCTATTTCTCGCAACTGCAACGCTGCCTGAAACCGGGTGGCAAGGCCGGTCTGCAGATCATCACCATCAAGCCGGAGGCCTACCACGAATACCGCGCCAATCCGGACTTTATCCAGAAATATGTTTTCCCCGGCGGCATGCTGCCGACGCGTGAGCATCTGATCGACCTTGGCCGCAAGGTCGGCTTGAAGATGAGCGGCGACTTCGGCTTCGGCCTCGACTACGCACGCACGCTCGCCGAATGGCGTCAGCGCTTCTGGAGCGTCTGGGACAAGGTCGAGCCGCTCGGCTTCGATGCGCGCTTCAAGCGCCTGTGGGAATTCTATCTGTTCTATTGCGAGGCCGGTTTCCGGGCACGGAACATCGACGTCCGACAGATAGTCTACGAATGAGAGTATCGCCGGCGGTGCTCGGTCGCCGGATCCTTCTGTCTTCTCTTTCAGCAACAAAGCCGTCGCCATGGCTTTACCGCCGATGCCCGGACGCTTATGCAGGCAGCATCTTTTCAATACCGTTCCAAAGGGGATGACGTGCGTCTTGCATGGGTTTTTCTGGCGCTCGCCATTGCCACCGAAGTTATCGGCCTAACCGTGATGAAAGCGGCTTCGTCCAGCGGCGGCACCTGGGGCTACGCCGTGATGTATGCCTCCATCGCCCTCTCCTATGTGTTTCTCGCCAAGGCGGTGAAGACGATTTCGGTCGGCGTCGCCTACGCGATATGGGAAGGTTCCGGCATTGGACTGATCACCCTGGTTTCCGTTTTCGTCTTCAATCACGTGCTGAGCAACCAGGAGATGATCGGCCTGCTGATGGCGGTTGGTGGCATCGTTCTCGTCAATGCCGGCGAAGTCCACGACGAAGAGGACATGAAAGTGGCCGATGACCGCGTCTAACGTCTATTTCCTTTTCGCGGTGCTGGCGGGTGTCCTGGATGTCGCAGCCAATCTGGCGTCCACCAAGTCCAACGGGTTTGCGCGCCGCGGCTGGGGCGTTCTGTCAATCCTGCTCGTGCTTGCAGCCTTTGCGCTGCTGGTGGAAGCTGTCAAGGGCATGGAACTGGCGATCGCCTATGCCATTCTCGGCGCAACCGGGATTTTCGGGACGGCGATCTGCGGCCGCGTCCTGTTCGGTCAGAAGTTGAAGCCGATCGGCTGGGCAGGCCTTGTCCTCGTCTTCGGCGCGGTTGTCGTCCTTCACACGGCCTGAGGGTCGCGTGCCATCGCCGTTGCAGCGGGACGCGGCGTCACGAGGGGCCGGTCTTTCCATCCCGTCAGCCTGTTGAGGAGCCAGAAATAAGCTCCATAAGGCAGGAACCTGAGAATCTTCATCATATAGGTGAAGCGCCTCGGAAAGGTAATTTCGAAACTGCCTGATTTCAGCCCCGAGACGATGCGATCAGCCGCTTGTTCGGCGCTGATCAAGGCCGGCATCGAAAATGTATTCTTTGCCGTCTCGGCGGTCGCAACAAAACCCGGATTGATGATCTGGAGGCGGATGCCGGCCTTGTCGAGGTCGAATTTCAGGCTCTCGGCCATGTTGATCAAGGCGGCCTTCGTCGCGCCGTAGGCGGCACCGGTGGGCAGGCCACCATAACCAGCAGCCGCGCAGACGATGGCAATCTGCCCGTGCCCCCTCGCCTGCATGTGGCGCACGGCAGGCAAGAGGCAATTGACGGTGCCGTGCAGGTTGACCGCAAAGGTCTTCTCGAAATCCTCGCGATGCATGTCTTCCCCGTGGATGGGGATAGAAACGCCGGCATTGAGCACCGTCAGCGCCATGGCGCCATGTTCGTATTCGATGGACGCGAGCGCGCGCTCCATATCGCGAGGATCGGTGACATCGCCGTCGAGCACGATGATCTTTCCGGGACCTGGCGCTTCTCTCTGAAGCTGCACCAGCTTTTCGTGGTCCCGGGCCGTCACGGCCACGTCGAACCCGTCTCTTGCAAGGCGCAATGCCAATGCGCGGCCAATACCCGAACTCGCCCCCGTGACCCAAGCCAAACCCTGCTCGGGATGTGCAACAAAATCGGTCATGGACGTTCCTTTCGCGGTCCACGCCAATCGGTAGCGCGGAGATCACAAAACAATACGTTTCGAAATCCAGTTTGTTCCCGCATTCGGGCCATTCGACGGCAGGCAGGCGATTCTGGTGGTCAGATCCATGCCGCGGATGAGCAGCCTCGAAGACTGCTGCGCCACGACGAAGCCTCAAAAGCTCTGCAGCGGGCAATTTTTGCCCGCGACGACATCCAGATGAAACACTTTTTCTTGCTTCACCCGGAACTCCAGCCCAAAAGACGCTAGGATTCCGGCATGTTGCACCCGCGAAGCTGAAAACGGCTGATGCGGTTTGCACATGTCCTGCTAAGATCATCATCACCAGCTCAGGCCGCGGCCTGATGCGATAGCCCGCAGTCAAGAGGTTCGCTCATGTCCGTTCTGCCCTCCGTTCTCGACGCCATCGGCAACACGCCGCTGATCCGCCTCAAGGGCGCGTCCGAGGCAACCGGCTGCACCATCCTCGGCAAGGCTGAATTTCTCAATCCCGGCCAGTCGGTGAAGGATCGGGCGGCGCTGTCGATCATCCGCCAGGCGGAAAAGTCCGGCCAGCTCAAGCCGGGCGGCGTCATCGTCGAAGGGACGGCCGGCAACACCGGCATCGGTCTTGCGCTGGTGGCACAGGCACTCGGTTATCGCACCGTGATCGTCATTCCGGAAACCCAGAGCGAGGAGAAGAAGGACGCGCTGAGGCTGCTCGGCGCCGAGCTCGTCGAGGTCCCCGCCGTTCCCTACAAGAACCCCAACAACTATGTGAAGCTTTCCGGCCGCCTCGCCGCCGAACTGGCAAAGACCGAGCCGAACGGCGCGATCTGGGCCAACCAATTCGACAATGTCGCCAATCGCGACGCGCATGTCGAAACGACTGCGCCGGAAATCTGGCGCGACACCGACGGCAAGGTCGACGGCTTCATCTGCGCGGTCGGTTCCGGCGGCACGCTCGCGGGCGTGGCGCTCGGGCTCAAGTCGAAGAACCCGGACATCAAGATCGGCATTGCCGATCCGGAGGGTGCCGCACTCTATAACTACTACGCCCATGGTGAGCTGAAAGCCTCGGGCGGTTCGATCACCGAGGGCATCGGCCAGGGTCGCATCACCGCCAACCTCGAAGGGTTCACGCCGGATTTCGCCTATCAGATCCCGGACAGCGAAGCCATTCCGCTCGTGTTCGATCTGATTGAAAACGAAGGCATCTGCGTTGGCGGCTCTACCGGCATCAACATTGCCGGCGCCATCCGCCTGGCAAAAGACCTGGGTCCGGGTCATACCATCGTGACGATCCTCTGCGACTATGGTAACCGCTATCAGTCGAAACTGTTCAACCCGACGTTTCTGAAGTCCAAGGGCCTTCCCGTTCCGGCCTGGCTGACCAGGAATTCCGGTATAACGGTGCCATACGAACCCGCCGGATAAGCATCTCATGATGACGACTGCCCTTTTTCGCGATGATTTCTACCTTTCGACGACAGAGGCAATCGTTACGGGAATAAGGGAAGACGGCGGCATCGAGCTCGACCAGACCTGCTTTTACGCGACGTCGGGCGGCCAGCCCGGCGACAGCGGTTTCTTCGAGCGCGCCGACGGCGGACGCATCGAAATCGCCACGACGCGCAATGGCGACACCAAGGACATCATCATCCACGTTCCCGCTGCCGATCAGCCGGTTCCGCTGGTCGGCGAAAAGCTCGTTCTGCATATCGACTGGCCGCGCCGCTACAGGCTGATGCGCATGCATACGGCCTGCCATCTCCTTTCTGTCGTCTGCCCGTTCCCGATTACCGGCGCTGCCGTCGGCGAGGAGGAAAGCCGCGTCGATTTCGACATGAGCGAAACCATCGACAAGGATGAGGTGACGTTGGCACTGATGAAGCTCGTCAACGAAAACCACCCGGTCTATCTGCAGTGGATCACCGACGCCGACCTTGCCGCCAATCCCGACATCGTCAAATCGAAGAACGTTCGCCCGCCTGTGGGCCTCGGCCGCGTCAGCCTCGTCTGCATCGGTGAGAATTCCGCGGTGGACAGCCAGCCCTGTGGTGGCACGCACGTATCCGAAACCCAGGAAGTCGGCTCCGTCTTCATCGCCAAAATTGAAAAGAAGGGCAAGGAAAACCGCCGTTTCCGCATCCGGTTCGGCACGCCCGAAACCGGGCCAATCGTTTGACCGGAGAATAGAGCAATGAGCGAACAGAAAAGCGCCTTCGTCGTTTCTGCCGATTGGCTGGAACAGCGGCTGAACGATCCGACTGTCAAGATCATCGATGCCTCCTGGTATCTGCCAGCACAGAAGCGCGATCCGAAAGCGGAGTATGCCGCCGCGCATATCCCGGGGGCAGTGTTCTACGATCAGGATGTCATCGCCGACCTGACGAGCGGCCTGCCGCACACCATCCCCTCGCCCGCTGCCTTCGCCGATGCCGTCGGCAAGCTCGGCGTCAGCGAGACAGACACGATCGTCGTCTATGACGGCCCGGGCATCTTCACCGCGCCGCGCGTCTGGTGGCTGCTACGCACCATGGGGGCAAGGTCGGTCTTCGTGCTGGATGGCGGCATGGACGGCTGGAAGGCGGAAGGCCGACCGATGATCGCGGATGTCCCGACGCCGGTTGCTGTCAAATTCCAACCCCAGTTCAACGCCTCAGCGATCACCTCATTCGCCGAAATGATCGACATCGTCGCCACCGGAAAAAGCCAGATAGCCGATGCGCGCGGTGCCGCCCGCTTTACCGGCGACGAAGCCGAGCCAAGGCCCGGCATGCGTTCCGGCCACATGCCGGGCGCGAAAAGCCTCCCCTCCGGCGTCTTTTCTACCGGCGGCAAGCTCAAGTCCCTGGATGCGCTCAGGGAAACCATCGAATCTGCCGGCATCGATCTTGAAAAACCTGTCGTTACCACTTGCGGCTCCGGTATCACCGCTGCGATCATCACGCTTGCGCTGCAATCGTTGGGCCATACGGACAATAAGCTCTATGATGGGTCCTGGTCGGAATGGGGCAGCCGGACGGATACGCCGGTGGTGACGGGAAAAGAGTGATCGAAATGATCGAGGAACAAGCTAGAGAGCCGCTCGCGGTGCGCGTCACCGAATTGGAAATGACGGCTGCGCCGAAGCAGAGCCTGCCCGTACCGGTGAACATCCAGACTGCGATCATGCGCGTGCCGGAAATCCCCTTGCCGTTCTACCGCTTTCTCTATCTGCAGGTCGGCCGGCGCTGGAGCTGGGTCGACCGGTTGCGGCTGAGCGATGCGGAGTTGGCTGCTGTTCTGCACGACAAGCGCAACTCGGTAACCGTTCTCTACGTCAACGGCGCGCCGGCTGGATTTTTCGAGCTGCTGCAGGTCGACGAGGACAATGTCGAGCTATCGCATTTCGGGATGTTCGAGCGCGCCCTTGGCCTCGGGCTCGGAAAGTGGTTCCTGCTGCAGACGCTTTATGCGGCCTGGAGCTCCAATCCGAAAGTCGTCCGTGTGTCGACCAACACGCTCGACCATCCTCGCGCGCTGCAACTCTACCAGCGCTTCGGCTTCTCTCCGGTTTCGACCCACGATGCGACGGTGCAGCCGCTGAGCGACGAAGAATTGCTGGCGCTCGCCCGGAGTCTGTAAGCAGCCGATTCGGCAAGAATCGGGTGTCGCGAGCGGCCCACGCATGGCATTCCTCCTGCACGGAACTGGAGGAAATCACATGGCCCTGCGTTACAAACCTATGCCGAGCGGTCTCGCGGCACGCTACCGCCGCCGCGAACCGGATGCCTATGGCCTGACGCCCGAACTGCGTGTCTCGGATGGCGATGGCATGCCCTGCCGCCACTGCCTTGCCAACATCGCCGCCGGCGACCCCTACCTGATCCTTGCGTACCGGCCCTTCCCGACACTGCAGCCCTATGCCGAGACCGGCCCGATCTTCCTGCATGCGCAGGAATGCGAAGCCTATGCGGATGGCAAGGCCGTTCCGCCGATCCTGACGACGAGCAAGGATTATCTGCTGCGCGGCTATGGTGCAGACGATTGTATCGTCTATGGGAGCGGCGCAGTGACGCCGGTCGATGAACTCGACGCCCGCGCTGCCGAACTGCTCGAGCGCCCGGAAATCGCCTATGTGCATGTCCGCTCGGCCCGCAACAATTGCTATCAGTGCCGCATCGAACGCGCATGAAAACGGGGCCGAAATCGTCGGCCCCGCTATAGTCAGTGTCGCCTATGACTGGGGTCAGGCGATTTTCAGCACGGCTTCCGGCGCGTGGTTTTCGTAGCCGAGCGCCTCGGCGACCGCCTTGTTCGTCACGCGGCCCTTGTGGACGTTGAGGCCCGCGCGCAGATGCCGGTCCTCGGCAATCGCCTTCAGGCCGCGGTCGGCAAGCTGCAAGCCATAAAACAGGGTCGCATTGTTCAATGCCTGGGCCGAAGTGATCGGAACGGCGCCCGGCATGTTGGCGACGCAGTAATGCACGATGCCATCGACTTCGTAGGTCGGATCCGAATGCGTCGTCGCATGCGAGGTCTCGAAGCAGCCGCCCTGGTCGATGGCGACATCGACGATGACGGCACCCTTCTTCATGCCGGAAAGCATTTCGCGCGTGACGAGCTTGGGCGCAGCCGCACCCGGAATGAGTACCGCGCCGATCACGAGGTCGGCCGAGAAGACTTCCTCTTCCAGAGCATCGATGGTCGAAAAGCGCGTATGCACGCGGCCGGCGAAGAGATCATCGAGCTGCCGCAGACGCGGAATGGAGCGATCGAGAATGCTGACGTCGGCGCCGAGACCGGCGGCCATGCGAGCCGCATGGAGACCGACGACACCGCCGCCGATCACCGTGACCTTGGCCGGTAACACGCCCGGAACCCCGCCGAGCAGGATGCCGCGACCGCCATTCGCCTTCTGCAGCGACGTCGCACCGGCCTGGATCGCCAGGCGCCCGGCGACCTCCGACATTGGCGCCAAAAGCGGCAGTCCGCCGCGCTCGTCGGTCACCGTCTCATAGGCGACGGCCGTGACGCCGGAATTGAGCAAGCCCTTTGTCTGTTCCGGATCGGGAGCCAGATGCAGGTAGGTATAGAGAATCTGACCGTCGCGAAGCTGCGCCCATTCCGAGGGCTGCGGCTCCTTGACCTTGACGATCATGTCGGATTTTTCAAAGACGTCCTTGGCCGTGGCCGCGATCTTTGCGCCGGCTGCGCGGTAGGCATCGTCTTCCGCGCCAATCCCTGCGCCAGCCTTGGTTTCGACGATCACCTCGTGGCCATGCGCCACATATTCCCTCACCGATCCGGGTGTCAGGCCGACACGATATTCATGGTTTTTGATTTCCTTCGGGCAACCGACACGCATTTCGCGTTCCTCTCATTTTCGGCATGGGCCGTTGCAGTTTCTACCTGCGTAGAGAAACAGAAAGCAGGTCGCATGTCCTTGCAAAGATGCCGACTTTGAGCATAATATTTCGAATATCCTTGCGCAGATACGATAAATTTCGAAGGAAATTCGACGAATGGCGATAGATGCAATCGATGCTGCGATCCTGCGGATTCTCCAGCAGAACGGCCGCATCGCCAATGCGGAACTTGCAGAGAAGGTGGGGCTTTCCGCCTCCGCCTGCTCGCGCCGTGTCGACATCCTCGAAAAGACCGGTGTCATCAGCGGCTATCACGCGCGCCTGTCGCATAAGGCGCTTGACTACCGCATCATGGTCATCGTCCACATCTCGCTGTCGGGTCAGTTCGCCAAGACGCTGGCCGAGTTCGAGGCGGCGGTGAAACTCTGCCCGAACGTGCTGGTCTGCTATCTGATGTCGGGGGAATACGACTATATCCTGCGCGTCGCCGCCAAGGATCTGGAAGACTACGAGCGCATCCACCGGGACTGGCTCTCCGCCCTGCCACATGTCGTCAAGATCAATTCCAGCTTCTCGCTGCGCGAGATCATCGACCGGCCGAATGTGGGTGTATGATCGGCTCGTCTTGAGGCGCGGTCAGGCGTTGCCAACCACGCAGTTGCGTCCCTTGCGCTTCGCCTCGTAAAGGCGACTATCAGCCTTTGACAGCAGATCTCGCGTCGTTGAACCGTCAACGGGTGTCGAAGCAAGGCCGATGCTGACGGTGACAGTGGAATGATCCGATGTCCTCACATCCGTCATGACGCGCTTGCGCAGGTCCTCGGCGCGCGCCAGCGCGCTCGTATGATCGAGGACGTCGCACAGCACCACGAATTCCTCGCCGCCGTAGCGAAAGAAATAATCGCTCTGGCGCAGACCCGATTGGATCGCGGCCGCAATCGCCTTCAGCACCTTGTCGCCTTCGAGATGGCCGAACCGGTCGTTGACGCTCTTGAAATGATCGGCATCGATCATGATGAGGCTGACGACACCGCCCGATGCCGTCGCATTTCGGATCAATCTCGGCGCTTCGAACTCGAACCGGCTGCGATCGAGCACGCCGGTCAGCATGTCGCGGCCGGATTTCGACAGGAGGTCTTCGTAGCGTTCGCGGAAGGTCAGCGTGTTGAAGATGTCGCCGATCGGCTGGCGCGACACGGACTGCATCGAATGGCTGGAAAATCGCATATAGGCGCCAAGCATCGCGGCGTAGAAGACGGCGGCTCCCATCTTCGCAAACCAGCCGCCCCAGAACACCTCGGCCGGCGCGCCGTTCAGCGCGTGCAGCGCGATGTAGAATCCGGCCTGGTCGAAGGTCAGCACGGCCATCCCGCAGAGGAGGAAGCGCAGCGTGAGGAAACCGCGCACCCAGCGTCCGAGGCGTTCGTAGAGCAGAATGATCAGCAGCGAGTCGAGGTAAAGCAGCAGCGTTCCCCACAGCATCAGCCAGCCCATCTCGTCGATGAAGGCGAGATCGGCCGTCCGGTTTGGCACAACCGATACCGTCTGGTGCATTTGGAGGATCAGGCCGAGTGCGACCGTTAGGAAGTTGCCCGCCAGCAGGCCATAGATCGGCTGGCGCACCGTCGCCGCATCCTCCTTCAGGTAAAGCAGCAGGATCATCATCAGCTTGCCGGAGAACAGTACCGCCGAGCCCGGTGAAATCACGCCGAAGGGCAATTGCACGTAGAAGACGGCGGCGAGATAGGTCTCGATGAAATGCAGAACGCCAAGGGCCGCAATGAAGACGCCGATACCGAGCAGATGGCGCAGGTGCAGCAGCGTGATCATGACCCCGACGTAGACAAGACCTTCGCAGAGAAAAAGAAAGACATTGGTCATCGACAGCAGGCGCCCGGATTTGATCCCACAAACTGTATAAATCGCAAATTTAAAGAAACGTTTACCAAACCGCCTTAGGGCGTGGTGGCGCAACCATACTCAGATTTGACCCGGAACAGATGTGGCAGATCGCCTGCGGGGAGCCCGGACCCTTAGACCTGCCGTGAAGCGACGTCGTCGGCGAACAGCGAAGGGCCGTGCTGGTCGATGATCTGATGCGCCTTGCGCAGGGTCGCATCGATCACATCCTGTTCCGAGCTGAACAGATCGGCCCGGATGAAGGTCCGTACGCGGACGACCCCATCGACGTCCTTCTCGATGGAGCCGGCGAGCCTGAATTGCGCGCCTTCCTTCTGTGGTGTCGCCCGAATCAGGCAATCGCCATAGGTTTCCGTCTTCGCGGAGGATGCAGGGGTCTCCGCTTTGGAGCCGCCACCGAACAATTTTGACAAGAACGAAGCCATGCGAAAGACTTACCATGGCAAACAAACCTGTCAAAGGCTAAGTTCAACGCAGGCGGCGGTCCCGTTGCCGGAGGGAGTACGTGGGATGGCAACGGCTTTGCCCGCATGATGACGAAACCTTTTGCCGCTGCCCCGATCGACGATATCGATGCGCGGCTAGCCGCCGCAGAATCGGCGTTTCCCGACATCCGGCCCGGCCTCGCCAAGGAAGTCGTCTGGTTCGACCCTGCCGGCAAGAGCCGCACAGCCCTCGCTGTTGCCTATATCCATGGGTTTTCCGCCTCGAAGGGCGAGGTCCGCCCCCTGCCCGATCTCGTCGCCAAGGCCCTTGGTGCCAATCTGTTCTACACCCGTCTGGCCGGACACGGGCGCAGCGCCGACGCAATGGCCGAGGCCTCCGTCGAGGCGTGGAAAAAGGACATGGCGGAAGCACTCGATATTGCCAAGCAAATCGGCGAGAGAACGCTGATCATAGCGACCTCCACCGGCGCCTCGCTCGCCACCTGGGCGCTCTCCCAGCCCGGATTGTCCGCCTCTGTTGCCGGCGCCGTTTTTCTCGCGCCGAATTTCAGAATCAAGGCGCGCGGCGCCGGCCTGCTGACGGCGCCGTTTGCCGCAGCGAGTGCACGCCTTCTCCTTGGGCAGCGCCGCAGCTTCGTCCCGTCGAATGCGCTCCATGCCGCCCATTGGACGAACGACTACCCGGTCGCCGCCCTCTTGCCGATGGCGGCACTTGTCCGCCAGGTGCGCGGTCTACCGTTCGAAAGGATCGCGACGCCGGTTCTCTTCATCCATTCGCCTAAAGATCAGGTCGTCGATCCCGTTGAAACGGCAGGCACCGCCAGGCGCTGGGGCGGCTCGGCAACGCTGCTCGATCCCGGCGACATCGGCGACCCGTTTGGTCACGTCATCGCCGGTGACGCCCTGTCGCCGAAAACGACCGCAGCGATCGCCGCCGATATCATAAAATGGTTTAACAAAATCGCCCAACCATAAAACATCACAGGAAAAATACGGTCCGGTTAAATCACCAGATTGGCCAGGATCTCGTTGTCGGTGATATCCTGATAGCGCAGCCCGGCGGCGTCGAAAGCGGCCTTCAGCCGGGGAAAGTTCTCCGGATGCTTGGTTTCAATGCCGATCAGGATCGAGCCGAAGTTGCGTGCCGATTTCTTCAGATATTCGAAGCGGGCGATGTCGTCCTCTTCACCGAGCAGGCCAAGAAAATCCTTGAGCGCGCCGGGACGCTGCGCCATGCGGATGATGAAGTATTTCTTCAGGCCAGTGTGCCGCATCGCCCGTTCCTTGACATCCGGCAGGCGTTCGAAATCGAAGTTTCCGCCGGAGACCACGGCAACGACGGTCTTGCCCTGCAGTCTGTCGCGCCCCAGCGCCTCCAGGGCCGTGATCGACAGCGCACCGGCCGGTTCCAGCACGACGCCCTCGACATTCAGCATGTCGGTCATCGTCACGCAGATGGCGTTTTCCGCCAAGAGCAGCACCTGGTCGACGGAAAAACCCTTCAATGCCGCGAAATTGAGATCGCCGATCCGCCCGACCGCCGCGCCGTCGACGAAATTGTCGACCTGGTCGAGCGTCACCACTGAGCCCGTCTCCAGGCTGCGGCGCAGGCTTGGGGCGCCCTCCGGCTCGCAGAAGACAAAGGATTCGGGGGCAATGACGCCCTTGAGGTAACCCGTCATCCCGGCCGAAAGGCCGCCACCGCCGACCGGCATGATTACCAGATCGGCCATTGTGCCCTCGGGCAATTGCTCCAGGATTTCGGCCGCGACCGTCGCCTGCCCTTCGATGATGTCGGCATGATCGAAGGGCGGCACCATGACGCCGTCGATCTTCTCCACATGATCGCGCGCCGCCTGGTAGAACTGGTCGAAGAAATCGCCGACGAGCCGGATGCTGATGAACTCGCCGCCGAAGATCATCGTCTTGTCGATCTTCTGCTGCGGCGTCGTCACCGGCATGAACACGACGCCCGGCACGCCGAAATGCCGGCAGACGAAGGCGAAGCCCTGGGCGTGGTTGCCGGCCGAGGCACAGACGAAGGTCTTGCCCGTACCGCCCGCCTCGATCACCTTGCGGAAGAAGTTGAACGCGCCGCGGATCTTGTAGGAGCGAACCGGCGAAAGATCCTCGCGTTTCAGGTAGATCGCCGCACCGTAGCGGGCGCTCAGGTGCTCGTTGAGCTGCAGCGGGGTAGCCGGGAACAGAGTGCGCAGTGCCTCGACGGCGTGATCAACGTCCTGCTTCATGAAATGCGGTCTTTCGCTCGGGTTCGTGTCGCCATGCCTATGCCACAACACATGGCGCGAAACCACAGCTATTCGCACTAAGTATACCTTAAGGATCATGTTTAAAAAGTCGGATGCCCCTCACCTTGACACCCGCCTGCAAATCCCGAAAATCCGTGACGGACGCAGATCGTGGGGGAGACAATGCGCACCGACGAACGAAAGAAGGCTCCGACGATTGCGATCCGCGCGGGTCTGATGCTGGCGCTGTTGGCCGGGCCGGCCACTGCCGGTCAGCTTGCGGACGCGGCCATCAAAGCCGAGGCCTTGGCGGCATCCGGCGATGCCGTCGGCGCTCACGACGTCATGCGCACCGCAATCAGCGATTTTTCCGCCACGCTTCCCTTTTCCATCGGCAAGGCGGTGTTCGTCGCGGCTGACCCGGCGGGATACGCCATGTACGATCCGAAGCCCGACGCGCAGTTCAAGCCCGGTGAAGCGCTCGTTTCCTATGTCGAGCCCGTCGGTCTGAGCTGGAAACCGGCGAGCGAGACCGGCAAGCTCCAGTCGCATTTCACCGTGGATCTGGACATCCTGAGCGCCTCCGGCGAAGTTCTCGCCAGCCAGAAGGCCTTTGGCGATTTCACCTTCACCGGCTTTTTCCGCAACCAGGAAATCTATGCGACATTGACCACCGACGTCAGCGGCGCCGCGGCAGGCGATTATATCCTTCGCTTCCATTTCAACGATCTGAACAGCGGCAAGACCGCCAGCGTCGACCAGAAATTCACCATCTCGGCGCCACAAACACCATGAAAAATCGGTGGCTTATGCGCCTTTCTTCGCAGCCGCGATCTTTTCGATCATCGCCCGCACGTCCGCCTCTGCCGCATCGAGCAGCGCCTCGTCGCGCGCGCGGATGACGAGGTCGGTCGAAAACGACTTTCCGTCGAATTTCGGATAGGAGCCGATGCTGGTCATCGGATGAGCCTTCTGCACCTCTCCGAGCGGCCCGCCGATATCCCCCTCGCCGAAGGGTGAAAGCACCGAGCGCGACTTGACCTTCGTGCCGGCCTCGAGCTGCGGCAAAAGCGCGTCCAGCATGGCCTCGAAGACCTGAGGCACGCCGGCCATGACATAGACATTGCCGATGATGAAGCCCGGCGCAGTCGAAACCGCATTGGGGATATGCCGGGCGCCGTTCGGCATGCGCGCCATGCGTCGCCGAGCCTCGGTAAACTCCATGCCGCGCCGCTCATACATCGCGCCGAGCAGGCGCATTGCCTCCGGATCATGAACGCATTCGACACCGAACGCCCGCGAAACCGCATCTGCGGTGATGTCGTCGTGAGTGGGACCGATGCCGCCGGAGGTAAAGACATGGTCGTATTGCCCCCGCAGGGCGTTCAGGGCCGCGACGATCGCCGGCTCGTCGTCGGAGACGATACGCACCTCCTTGAGATCGATGCCGGCCATGGTCAGCATATCGGCGAGATGGCCGATATTCTTGTCCTTTGTCCTGCCCGACAGCAATTCGTCGCCAATGGCGAGCATGGCGGCAGTGACGATTTTTTCGCTGGTCATCGGCAAGTCCTGTTCGGATCGTTCAATTGAAAGTCGCGACGGTCACCCTTCGGGCTCTGACGGCAACCTGCAAACTGATAAATCCGATCTCCAGCGGCAATCAAGCGGAATTGCCGAAAGAGCCGCGGTGACCGAGCTTTCCGACGGCAGGGCAGCCACGGGGGAGACGTCAAGACTATCCATGCAGGAACTCCAATTTTCCTGACGGTATCAAGCCGTTGCCGGTTCTCAAGCTTGGTCAGGCGGAAACTACCAAACGACGCGACTTTCGTGCTACCTTGGGCTGCCCGGACGCAAAATGGAAAAAACCTGCGACCCGCATTTCGGCTATTGGAACAGCGCCTGCACGGGCCGTTCCTTCCGGGCCTGCCGAGGCCGCCAAGGCAATCGAATGCGGCGCGCTCCAGGGAGTAAGACATGGCCAGAGTGGTATATGAGATCGTTGAGCATGATGGCGGATGGGCCTACAAGCTTGCCGACGTCTTTTCCGAGACCTTTCCAACCCGCGACATGGCTCTGGCGGCGGCAAGGGCCGTCGCCGCCGAACAGCAGGTCGGCGGCGACGACGAGGAAATCAGCTTTCAGGATCCAAGCGGCCTCTGGCATTTCGAACACGCCGATGGCGGCGATCGTCCCGAAGCGGTCGTCGAGGACAAATAGCCCCGCTTACCGGGTGGCAACCGGCTCAGCATCGCGAGCATGCCGGAAGAGTGGAGCCCCTCTCCGGTCCCGAAGAGGGGCGTATTTTTAGGTGCTGAAAACGCCGAGTTTCCCTCCCTCGGCATATGGATTAAAGCCGCAAAGGCCGGCCGCAGCAACTGAAACCACTTGTTAACCTTCATGCGTAGGGTTAACCGCGCCGCCGGTTGCCGGCAGGCGGAACCTGCCCGCGGATCAGCCCCGAAGTCTCGGTAAAGCCGGATCATTGTGGGTCGTTTTGGCGATCGCAAGCTCGGGCCGCGCCATGTGCCGTGGAAGATTCTGGAACGCCTCAGAAAGGCATGTCCCCGTCCAGCAGTCCGGCCTGGCGGAACCACCGGTCGACGCTTGCCTGCACGGCCGCTTTGGCCTCATCAAGAGTGTCGGCGGACTGGAAGTCATAACGCGTCGTGCCGTTGCAGCCGGAAACCATCCATTTCCAGGCTCTCTGACCGTCATGCTGCAATATGTAGGCCAGCTGATGCTGCCCGAGCATGCCGGCATAGGAGCGATTTCGGATTGTCTTCCATGTTAGTGGGATTTCCTGCAACACCGCGACCGCGCCTCCATGTTTCCTGGCATGCTAAATATAGGTCGCCCGCGGAACAGGGATAACCCTGTCGTTTGAGGGGTTTTCCGATTCCGGCATAGCCAATTGGTCGAACATGCCTTCATTTGCGACGCATCACGCGGATCTGATCGGCCGTACCTGGCTCTGCCCCCGCAGTCGACATGTCCCGCCCGCCGTGCAGTCCGTCAGGGAAGCAGAAAAACATTCGCTTGACGAAATCAGCCAAGTGTCTGAAAGGAAAATCACGCGGACGTGGCGAAACTGGTAGACGCAAGGGACTTAAAATCCCTCGGAGCAATCCGTACGGGTTCGACCCCCGTCGTCCGCACCATTTCCCGAACGCAAAATGCCGCCATCAACCGGAGCTTCGCAATGTCACTTCCCGATAAAGCATTTCCCGTTTCATGGGACCAGTTTCACCGCGATGCGCGGGCGCTCGCTTGGCGCCTTGCCGGCAATGGCGGCGAATGGAAGGCGATCGTCTGCATCACCCGCGGCGGGCTGGTTCCGGCGGCAATCGTCTGCCGCGAACTGAACATCCGCCTGATAGAGACGGTGTGCGTTGCTTCCTATCACGAGTATGACGCACAGGGCGAGATGTATGTGCTCAAGGGCATTTCGGAGGAGTTGAAGGCCGATGGCGGGCAAGGCGTACTGATCATCGATGACCTGACCGATACTGGCAAGACAGCCGCCGTGGTGCGGGCAATGCTGCCGAAGGCGCATTTCGCCGCCGTCTACGCCAAGCCGAAGGGCCGGCCGCAGGTTGACACTTTCGTCACCGAGGTCAGCCAGGACACCTGGATCTATTTCCCCTGGGATATGGGTTTCACCTATCAGGAGCCGATTGCGAAAGGCTCCCGCGGCTGAGACAAAATGCACATTTGGTGCGGCGGCACTTCCGCGCGAGCGGAAGCGCGGGTCGCGTATTTATGAGCAATATCGAATGTTAGCAGTTTTTTGAGTAGTTTGAGCGCATAGATTGAACCATCCGGCGCCGCGATCCGCTGCGGTGGTGAGAATCCGAAGCAGGCCGGCAGGTGTGCGCGATGCGGGTTCTTTAAGAGAGGACGAACCATCATGCGGATGACGCTCGTTTTGGTCGCGGCCGTTACAGAATTCTCGTCGTTGCCGATCACGGCGTGCGTGGCCGGCGACGTTCACGTCGCACCGGTCACTGCGTATGTCGAGGCCAATGTGCGGGCGTGGATCGAGGACCCCGTCGTCATCGAAGCGCTGAAGGATCATAACGAACGTCATGCGCATCTGTCACAAGCCGATATTAATCGCATGGATGCCGAGTGGCGCAGCCAACGGTCGAGCGAAAGGCGCCCCTTGATCGATTCGGTGGCGGCCACGGCGCTGTCGAAATTTCTCAAGGCCAAGCAGGCAGCCTCGGGCGGTGCCATCACCGAAATCTTCGTCATCGACGCCAAGGGCCTCAGCATCGGCGTGAGCGAGCCTGGTTCCGATTATTGGCAAGGCGACGAGCCGAAATGGCAAAAGACCTACCTTGCCGGCACCGGCACGCTTTTCGTGGATCGGGCGGAAAAGGATGAATCGACCCAGACGCTGCAGTCGCAGGCAAGCTTTACGGTGGCCGATCCGCAGACACACAAGCCGATCGGCACGCTCACCGTCGGCATCAATCTGGATGCCCTGTGACGGGCCAAGAACCTTGTCGAAGCAAGGCTAGCGAGCGGACCTTCAAACCCCGCCGCGTGTCCGAATCAGTTTTTCCCCAGCGCCACAAGACGGCCCGTTTGGCTATGGCGTATGATCGCTATGGTCAATTCTTACCCGCAAATTTTTCGGAAATCCGCTTGCCTTTAGAGGAGCCGTGGCAGCCAAGCCCAAGAAGCACCTGATTTTGCTGGATTTGCTTTCTGTCCCCGTTTTCCACAGGGGGTGCACACAACATCTGGTGTTCATAAATACGCCGCAAACCAGCCCTTGACGGAATCGGGTCCGATGCCGTTAATGGATTCACGTTGCGGCGTCAGCGGGACCGGACACGTTACGAGGCCGGTTCATTTCAGAAAAAATCGTTTTGGTAGAGGCAGTCCGGTGAAAGATCGCCGGCCGCGGCGGTTATTTTTTGTGATTGCCCCTGATGCCAAGCACGTCACAAAAAGCTGGCGTAAAGAAGTTGTTAATACTATATTTAGTGTTTGCAGCCAAAATCAGCACAAGATACAGGAAAACCCGATAATGGGTTTCCCACATTGACGCGGAAACAAAAGCTGGCTGCGCAACCGCGTGCGGCCGGACGGGGACATTTTTGCCCAGCGCTTCGGTGGCTCGGGCGTGCGGCGAACAAAGGACACGGGACAATGAAGATCGAACGTCGTTTCACAAAGGCCGGCCAGTCGGCCTATGCCGAGATTGAATTCCGCAAGGCCGTCAGCGAGATCAAGAATCCGGATGGCTCGATTGTGTTTCGCCTGGCGGACATCGATGTTCCCGCGCAGTTCAGCCAGGTCGCGGCCGACATTCTGGCGCAGAAATATTTCCGCAAGGCGGGCGTTCCGAAGCACCTGAAAAAGGTGGAGGAAAATTCCGTTCCCTCCTGGCTGTGGCGCTCCGAAGCCGACCTTGCCGCAATGAAGGATCTGCCCAAGGAAGAGCAGTACGGCTCCGAAACCGACGCCCGCCAGGTTTTCGATCGCCTGGCCGGTACCTGGACCTATTGGGGCTGGAAGGGCGGCTATTTCGCCTCTGAAGACGATGCGCTCGCCTTCCGCGACGAACTCGCCTACATGCTTGCCACCCAGCGCGTGGCTCCCAACTCGCCTCAGTGGTTCAACACCGGCCTGCACTGGGCCTATGGCATCGACGGCCCAGGCCAGGGCCATTTCTATGTCGACCCCTTCACCGGCAAGCTGGTCAAGTCGAAGTCGGCCTATGAGCATCCGCAGCCGCATGCCTGCTTCATCCAGTCGGTCGGCGACGACCTCGTCAACGAAGGCGGCATCATGGACCTGTGGGTGCGCGAGGCGCGCCTGTTCAAATACGGCTCCGGCACCGGCTCCAACTTCTCCTATCTGCGCGGCGAAGGCGAAAAGCTGTCGGGCGGCGGCAAGTCGTCGGGCCTAATGTCCTTCCTGAAGATCGGCGACCGCGCTGCCGGCGCCATCAAGTCGGGCGGCACCACGCGGCGCGCCGCCAAGATGGTGGTCGTCGATATCGACCATCCCGATATCGAGGAATACATCAACTGGAAGGTCAAGGAAGAGCAGAAGGTCGCAGCCCTCGTCACCGGCTCGAAGATCGTCGCCAAGCACCTGAAGGCGATCATGAAGGCCTGCGTCAATTGCTCCGGTGACAACGACGCCTGCTTCGACCCTGCCGAGAACCCTGCCCTCAAGCGCGAAATCAAGGCGGCCAAGAAGGACCAGGTTCCTGAAAACTACGTCCAGCGCGTCATCCAGTTCGCCAAGCAGGGCTACAAGGACATCGAGTTCAAGACCTACGACACCGACTGGGATTCGGAAGCCTACCTCACGGTCTCCGGTCAGAATTCCAACAATTCCGTCTCGCTCAAGGACGATTTCTTGCGCGCGGTAGAAAATGACGGGGACTGGAACCTGACCGCCCGCAAGGACGGCAAGGTGATGAAGACGCTGAAGGCGCGGGATCTCTGGGAATCGATCTCCTACGCCGCCTGGGCGTCGGCCGATCCGGGCCTGCACTTCAACACCACGATGAACGATTGGCACACCTGCCCGGCCGCCGGCCCCATCCGCGCATCCAATCCGTGCTCGGAATACATGTTCCTCGACGACACGGCCTGCAATCTCGCCTCGCTGAACCTCTTGCAGTTCAAGGACGCCGCCACCAAGAACATCAATATCGCCGACTACGAGCATGCCGTGCGTCTGTGGACGCTGGTGCTCGAAATCTCGGTGATGATGGCGCAGTTCCCCTCGCGCGAAATCGCCGAGCTCTCCTATGAGTACCGCACGCTCGGCCTGGGTTACGCCAATATCGGCGGCCTGTTGATGTCGGCGGGCATTCCCTACGATTCGAAGGAAGGCCGGGCGATTGCCGGTGCGCTGACCGCCATCATGACCGGCGTTTCCTATGCAACCTCGGCGGAAATCTCCGCCAAGCTCGGCCCCTTCCCGGGCTTCAAGCCGAACCGCGACAACATGCTGCGCGTCATGCGCAATCATCGCCGCGCCGCCTTCGGCGAAACCCAGGGCTATGAGAAGCTCTCGGTCGAGCCGGTTGCCCTTGTCCATGGCGATTGCCCGGATGCCGACCTGATCGCCCATGCCAAGGCGGCCTGGGACAAGGCCGTGGCACTCGGCGAACAGCACGGCTACCGCAACGCCCAGGTCTCCGTCATCGCGCCGACCGGCACGATCGGCCTTGTCATGGATTGCGACACGACCGGCATCGAGCCCGATTTCGCCCTCGTCAAGTTCAAGAAGCTCGCCGGCGGCGGCTACTTCAAGATCATCAACCGCGCCGTTCCTGAAGCGCTGCGCACGCTCGGCTATTCGGAAAGCCAGATCGCCGAGATCGAGGCCTATGCCGTCGGCCACGGCAACATCAACCAGGCGCCCGGCATCAACCCCGGCTCGCTGCGGGCCAAGGGCTTTACCGACGACAAGATCGAGGCGATCAACGCCGCCACCAAGGCTGCCTTCGACATCAAGTTCGTCTTCAACCAGTGGACGCTCGGCGCCGACTTCCTCAAGGGCGCGCTGAAAGTCTCCGACGAGCAGCTCGCCGACATGAGCTTCAACCTGCTCGAGCATATCGGGTTCTCGAAGAAGGACATCGAGGCCGCCAACATCCATGTCTGCGGTGCGATGACGCTGGAAGGCGCGCCGTTCCTCAAGGCCGAGCACCTGCCGGTCTTCGATTGCGCCAATCCCTGCGGCAAGATCGGCAAGCGCTATCTCTCGGTCGAAAGCCATATCCGCATGATGGCGGCGGCCCAGCCGTTCATCTCGGGCGCGATCTCCAAGACGATCAACATGCCGAACGAGGCGACCGTCGAGGATTGCAAGGCCGCCTACATGCTCTCGTGGAAGCTGGCGCTGAAGGCCAACGCCCTTTACCGCGATGGCTCGAAGCTCTCCCAGCCGCTCAACGCCTCGCTGATCGAGGACGAGGACGACGAGGATGCCATGGAGGACTTCATCCAGGCCCCGGCCGCCGCACAGGCAGTCACCGTCACGGAGAAGATCATCGAGCGTGTGATCGAGCGGGTCACCCGAGAGCGTGAAAAGCTGCCGAACCGCCGCCAGGGCTATACCCAGAAGGCGATCGTCGGCGGCCACAAGGTCTATCTGCGCACCGGCGAGTTCGGCGACGGCCGCCTTGGCGAGATCTTCATCGACATGCACAAGGAAGGCGCTGCCTTCCGCGCGATGATGAACAATTTCGCCATTGCGATTTCGCTTGGGCTTCAATACGGCGTGCCGCTGGAGGAATATGTCGAGGCCTTCACCTTCACCAAGTTCGAGCCGGCCGGCATGGTGCAGGGCAACGACGCGATCAAGAACGCAACCTCGATCCTCGACTACGTGTTCCGCGAACTCGCCGTCTCCTACCTGAACCGCCACGACCTCGCGCATGTCGACACGTCCGACTTCTCCAACACGGCGCTCGGCAAGGGTATCCAGGAAGGCAAGACCAACCTGATCTCGACCGGCTGGACCCGCGGCCACAAGCCGACCCTCGTCTCCGGCGGCCAGATCGACCGCGCTTCCGGCGAGCCGAAGGGGGCTGCAACCGCGGCACCCGCCAAAGCCTCCGGCGGCGCCAATGTAACGGCGTTCGCCGGCTCCGCCGCCCGCAAGCTCGAGCCGGCCGCCGCGGTCTCGACCTCCGAAATCGTCGCCTTCAAGCGCGACTACGAGGAACGCGCCGCCGAACTGGCCGAAGAGATCGCGGAAGAGGCCGAACCCGACGTGACCGCCCTCTTCTCCGACAAGGCCGCAGCCGAAGCCGCCGCTGCCAAGTCCGACGCCAAGAAGCTGGAAGCCGAACGCCGCATCCGCTCGATCGCTCAAGGCTATACGGGCAACATGTGCTCGGAATGCCAGAACTTCACGATGGTCCGCAACGGGACCTGCGAGAAGTGCGACACGTGTGGAGCGACGAGCGGCTGCAGCTGATACCTGTGCTTGATAACAACAACAACAACTGAGGAACCGAAGCCATTTCTGGCCAATCCGGCTCCAAATTGGCCAGACTTGAAGCAAAAACTGGCCTTCGGGTGCTCGATGCGGTGATTGGTGAAATCCGGGTCGCCATAGGCACCAACTCAAAGAATGTCCCAGGCGGGGTTGCCCTGCCTGGGAGGCCAAACAAAACAAGAAGTAGTTCAGGGATCGCGGGAGTCACTTCAGATCAATAGACCATAGGAATTCAGCAATATGAGCCAAGTGCCCAAGTTCGGATTTTCCGCTTTCTAAAATTGATCAATGCCAATCCCAAGCCGCAGAAACGCCTTGTACGCGACCGCTTTCGTCCGAGCAGTGGCGGGTATGATTTTCACAAAAGCCTTCGGCAACGCGTTCAGCGAATCGCATTCGAAAATCTCGGCCTTCAGGAAGCGTTAGCGTCGACGGCTGAGATCGGCAAAAGAGCCGAGCGTGAGTCTGCCATTCGCGGGCTCCGCCAATTCTTCGACTGGAGACAGAAGAACCTCGGCGACCTCTCGGCTTGCGAGAGTTTCGTGTTCAGCAGCCCCAAGGGACTTTTCAAGGTTGAGTTTACGCCGAACTTCCTCATCGAGTTGAACGGCCGTCGCACAGCAGTCCACCTCTGGAACACACGCCAAGCTTTGAGCGCTGGACTGGTAAATGCATCTCTCTGCATGGTAGCGAACCGCCATCCTGTCGAAAGCCGACCTGACGATTTTGCTGTCCTGTCTTTACAGGATGGGCGTCTTTTTAAGTGGTCTGACGCAACCAAGGAGACTGCAGCATTCGGCGAGAAACTGCTTGAGGTGCTTGATCTAGACTTTGCAAACGCGCGGCTGGAATTCGGCCTGCCAGGAGCGGTTGAAGGCGACGCTCCGGACAGCCCGACCCCGATCTGACATTGCTGTCGTGAGTTTTCGAGAGCCGGTGCAGCGCCGCTGACCCGAGTCGGCATGGCCTTCCTCCGGCGAGCGCGAATACCCGGACCCGAACACATCATCGGCGAGGCCGCCCGACCGGGGTCAGATCTCTGAGAACCCGCGTGGCAAAGACCGCCGCGATACCGACCATCAATACGGTGGCTAGACCGGCTGTCATGGCGGCATAGTTCGGGCGCTGGCGCGCCGGTGCAACTAAGCGTGACTCCGGGAGTTCCGATATGCGGCTTCCAAGATAAGACACATAGGCTTTCAGTCGGCGCAGGTCTTCCTGAGCGCCGCCCGTGTTGGAGACTTCGGGCTGTTGAAAGCCCGCGTCTCGCTCGACCGGATCATCGCCTAGCTCTGCGAAATACTCTTCAAGTTCATTTCGACGGCCGGAATGTTTCCTGTTGCCGCCTGTTTTACCCCCGCCCTGCATCATGACCGATCCTTATGCCTTTTTACGGCTAGACAACGCGGCTGGAGAAGAAAGGATGCATTGGCGGAGTCCTGACGTGGGAAATAAAAGGACGTCGCGCGCATCAGCCGGTCATTGACGCCCTCTTCCCCGGCGCAATTTCAAGGGGCTTTCGCCGTATTGATGCCTGAAGGCGCGGGAGAAGGCGGACAGGCTGTCGAAGCCACTGCGAAGGGCAACGTCGCGGACGCTCAATTCCGTATCGCTGACGAGACGATGGGCCGCCTGCAGACGAAGCCGCAGATAGTAGCTGCCGGGGCTGATGCCGAGCGCCTTGGCGAAACGCGTTTCCAGTTTGCGGCGGGATTGACCGGCGCGCAGGGCGAGTGCTGCGATCGACAGTGGCCGGTCGAGCGTGCGCTCCATCAGCCGGATGGCCCGGGCAAGGTCCGGATCGAGCGCCTCCATGCGGCCGAGCGAGACCAGCGGCTGCGCATCCGACGCGGCATGCGTCTCGTCGTAGACGAAGATGCTCGCCACATCGAGCGCGACGGCTGAGCCGAATCGCTGCCGGATCATGTGCAGCATCATGTCGAAGGTCGGCGACGCGCCGCCCGAAGTCCAGAATTTGCCGTCGGTGACGAAGCGGTCGGCCTTGACCGAAACATCCGGAAAGGTCAGCGCGAAATCCTCGAGCTCCTCCCAATGCGCCGTTGCCGACCGACCGTTGACGAGGCCGGAGCGCGCCAGCAGCCAGCAGCCGGATTCGATGCCGGCCACGACGGCAAAATGCCGGGCGCAGGCTTGCAGGGCGGCGATGAACGTCTTTCCCGCGTGACGCTCGAGATTGAACCCGCCGATCACCAGCAGAAAATCGCCCGCCGCGCGGGACGTAAAACGGCCGTCCACGGCGATCGACACACCGCAGGTCAGAAGAACCGGCTCGCCATCGGGAGAAAGAATCTTCCAGCGGAACAGCGCCTTTCCTGCGACGCGATTTGCAGCCCGCATCGGGTCCAGCACCGAGGCGAGCGACATGATCGACGATTCGGGCAGGACGACGATGACGACGGCGACGCAGTGTTCGGGAGGCTCTTTTTGCGGCATGGCAAAAATGTCAAATCTTCCGCGCATTTTGTCAAATGAAACATCGGCGATCGGGCATGATGGGGCGGTAAGAGACCTCCCATTCGCAGCGCTGGTCAGCCTGTGGATGTCTGAACATTCCCCCTATCCGCCACTTTGCCGGACGGGCCGAACGGCAGAAATGCCTTCGGTCCGTTTTTTTCATTTGGCCTGCCGGCTCTTGTTGTCGTTACGGCTCATCTCCGGCTCCGCGGCTGGCGGCCGATTCGATTTATAGGCATTTTCGAGCTTTCCAACGGCATAAAGCACCGTCAACCCGGCCGCGAGCGCAAACGCCGCGATCAGCCAGTGGCCGAAGCCGAGTGCGAGGCCGATTGCCCCTGCAAGCCACATTCCGGCACCGGTGGTCAGGCCCCGCACCTCCCCTTGCGAGAGAATAATTGTGCCGGCCGCAAGGAAGGCCACCCCGGCCGTTACCGCCTCGACAACCCGCAGCGGGTCAATGCGGACCTGCGCGTCGGAAAGCCCAGGCATATGCGCGCTTTCGATCGAGATAATCGCAAAGACGGCGGAGGCAAGGCTGATAAGTATATGGGTGCGCAAACCTGCCGCCTTGTCCCGCGCCTCCCGTTCGAAACCGATCAGTCCGCCAAAGAAAATCGCGCCGCAGAAGCGGGCGATGATGACCGGGTAGGGAATTTGCGTCGCGGGAAAGATGTCGGCTAAAATCTGGTCCATGGCCGCAGAACGCGCCGGCGAAAACTTGGTTCCAACACGGCATCGAGCGAGCCTGGCCGGTCGGCATTCCTCCGATGCTGCGGCCGTGATCTCATTTTGCAATTAAGGTGTCCGGCTAGAGACCGTCCGCACACTGCCGACTGCCGCAGCCGGTTCCTCCGATCAGAGGGCCCGTCTGGCTCTCGCCAGTCCGTGCTCGATCAGCCGGTCAATGAGTTCAGGGTAAGACGTTCCGGTCGCCGCCATTGCTTTGGGGTACATGCTGATATCGGTGAATCCCGGCATGGTGTTGATTTCATTGATAAGGACTGTCATGTCCGGCCGGACGAAAAAATCGACGCGGGCTAGCCCCTCGCAGCCCAGCGCGATGAATGCTTGTCTCGCCATGTCCTGCAACTGTCGCGCCGTCGGTTCGGGAAGCGGCGCCGGGATGTTTATGGTGGCACCCTTTTCGTCGAGATATTTTGCTTCATACGTATAGAATCCGTGCCCCTCGCCCGTCACGATCTCGCCGGGGACCGAGACCACGAGCGTTCCGTCGGGGTTCTCAAGAACCGCGCATTCAATCTCGCGAGCCTGGACGAACTCCTCCACGAGAACCTTCGTATCAAACCTGAACGCCTCGCCGAGCGCGTCATGAAATTCGCTGCCGGTGCGCGCTTTGCTGACCCCTACCGACGAGCCTTGGCGCGCGGGCTTCACGAAAAGCGTCGATCCGAGAGCCTTGCTGACCTCGTCGAACACCAGGTGCTCGCCAGGTCTAACGGCGATGGAACGGGCGACCGGTAGACCCGCCTCGCGCAAGAGGCGTTTGGCCATGTCCTTATCGATGGCTATGGCCGACCCCAGGATACCGCAGCCGACCAGGGGAACCCCTGCAATCTGAGCCAGCCCCTGTACGGACCCGTCCTCGCCGTGCAATCCGTGCAGAACGGGAAACACGATATCGATCGCCGGCAGTTCGCGGGAGACGGCGGAGCCTTCGACGGCGACAAGACGACCGCGCCCACCGGGCAGCAAGCAGACCTTTGTCCCGACATAGGCCACGGAGGCCGGCAAATCCCCATCCAGCAGTTCGATCAGCAACCATTGTCCGGCCCGATCGATAAGGATCGGCATGACCTCGTATTTGGCTGCGTCGATGGCCTTGACGACGTTGCGGGCGGAAAGGATCGAAACGTCATGTTCGGCGGATTGTCCGCCAAAGAGAACGGCTACTCGCAATTTGGAGGCCATGGAGTTTCCTTTTGAAAAATCGGCATCAACAGGCGGGTGCCAAGCTGTAACCGGCCAATTGCAACCAAATTGAGATAATTTTTGCGGTTTGTGCCGGTGGCACACGAATCTCGTTGCCGTGCATCCAGATACCGACGTCTTCTCGATCTGCGAGCGGAAGCGGGTGCTTGCCCCGCAAACGCGATGATGCGTACACCGTCGGGACCATGAGTTGCGGCGAAAACGGGAGAATCAGCTACGTGGCGATCGGCCGCCTAACCTCACTCCGCAAGAGCTCAACTCAATACCCTGTTTTCCAAGTGTTTTTGGCGACCCCTGCAGGACTCGAACCTGCGACAACCTGCTTAGAAGGCAGGTGCTCTATCCAGCTGAGCTAAGGGGCCGCTTGTTGGAGGCCTTGACCTCGGGAAACTGGCAGCCTGGCGTCAGTGAGTCCAGGGCTGCGTGCGGCTGAACCGGAAATTATCGCTGTAGGACACGTTCTTGCGGGTCGCTTCCTTCGGCGCGATGACGCGGTAGTCGATGCCGTTGCGTTCGGCATAGGCAATCGCCTGCTCAGCGGTCTCGAAGGTCAGCTTGACCTGCTGGCGGGTGTCGGCCGAACTCGTATAGCCCATGATCGGGTCGATCGTGCGCGGCTTTTCCTGATCGAACTCAAGAACCCACAAATGCGTCTTGGCTTTGCCCGACTGCATGGCGGTTTTTGCGGGTCGATAGATTTTCGCGGACATGTCTTGAGCGGTCTCCACCTTCGTTCCGTCACGCCGGAATCTCTGCTGCCGGTCGCTGCGCATTGCCATAGCGCAGAATGGATCAAAACGGAATGACCTTCCGGCGATATATCCGCCGATTTTACGGGCCTTCGTGGCTTAGCGGCAGAGAGCGTTCCACGGCGGCACCCAGTGGTGCCCAAATGGGTTCCGCGCCGAAACAACGGCTCAACCAGCATCAACACTGAAAGGAAGAATTCGATGGTCGGAGTGGAGAGATTCGAACTCCCGACCCTCTGGTCCCAAACCAGATGCGCTACCAGGCTGCGCTACACTCCGTGACCCATCGATGACGCGGAGATACACGCTTACCCTTGCCCCTGCAACAGCTAAATTGTGCAATCAACGCATGCACGAATGCTGTTTCAAGGCTTTGCCGCGGATATATGCTGGCTGTCGACGATGTCGCCCGGGGCGATGCCGAGACGGCTGACGGTGCCGGCGTTCAATTCGAGAACGAAAGCGACCGGGACGCGCGAGGCGATAATGGATTCGGACAGGGGCACGGCGTTTTCGCGCACGGTCTTGACCTCGCCGTCTCTGGCGATGAACAGCATGTCGAGCGGAAGATAGGTGTCCTTCATCCACATCATCACCTGGCGCGTCTCGCCGAAATCGAACAACATGCCACGGTCTCGTGGCATGTGACGTCGGTTCATCAATCCTTGGGCACGCTGGGCACCATCAACGGCCAACTCGACAGTGAACCTGTGCACCTTGCCGCCGGCGGTGATGATCTGCAGGGGCTCCGTGGCGAAGGTGAGCTCGGCTGCAGAGGCGCAAGACGGGACCAGCCATAAAAAAAGCGCCGCAAGGGCGCTTCCGGTACGGCGCGAGAAACGCACCGGCATCAATGCGCCCGACCGGTCGGTGCCGGTACGTCCGGATGGATTTCGGCAGCCATCAGCCCCTTGTCGCCATCGCCGAAGCGAACCAGAACAGTCTGACCAGGGCGCAGCTCGGTAAGGCCGAACCGACGGAGCGTTTCCATGTGAATGAAGATGTCCTCGGTACCATCGCCCCGCGTCAGGAAACCGAAGCCCTTGGTGCGGTTGAACCATTTGACGAGCACCCGCTCCAGCCCGCTGGTCGGCGTCACCTGAACATGTGTCTTGACCGGCGGCAGTTGCGACGGATGGACCGCTGTCGACTGATCCATCGACAGGATACGGAAAGCCTGATAGCCGCGGTCGCGCTTTTGGATCAGGGCAACGACACGGGCGCCTTCGAGTACGGTCTGATAACCATCGCGGCGAAGGCAGGTGACATGAACGAGCACGTCCTGCATGCCGTTGTCGGGGACGATGAAACCGAACCCCTTGGCAACATCGAACCACTTGATCACACCGGTAATCTCGATCAGATCAAGCGCATCGTTGCCGATGTCCTCGTCCGGCGTGACGCCTTTCGCTGAAATCCTGTCCGCCATTGCCCGCCAGCCCCTCGTTTACGCGTCACACTCATTACGGTTAACTGATTCTTGACGGTCAGAATAACATCGTCCCGCCGCAATTGCGCAAGCCCTCGGATGAAATTTGCCGTCGATCAAGGCTAGCTCTCAAGCCTTGCCTCTGGCTGACTTGCGGCTAAATATACCGCATCTTCAGCAAAACAGGGATATTACAATGCGTTATCTGCACACGATGGTTCGCGTCAAAGATCTGGACGCGGCGCTTCACTTTTATGGCACGCTTTTCGGTCTTGTGGAAATCCGCCGCTACGAGAACGAAAAGGGCCGGTTCACCCTCGTTTTCCTTGCTGCCCCCGGCGATCTCGACCATGCGAAAGCGGAATTGTCCCCTTGCCTGGAACTCACCTATAATTGGGATACCGAGGACTATGCCGGTGGCCGCAACTTTGGTCATCTGGCATACGAGGTCGATGATGTCTACGCCACTTGCCAGCATCTGATGGATAACGGCGTCACCATCAACCGGCCGCCGCGCGACGGGCACATGGCCTTCGTTCGTTCACCGGATGGCATATCGATCGAAATCCTGCAGAAGGGCGAAAACCTGCCGCCGCAGGAGCCATGGCTGTCGATGGGCAATACCGGCGCCTGGTAAGCCCCGCACAATGAGACCGGGCGATAACCCCTCGAAAGATGAAAATCGCCTGGTTCATGGCGGAACGGCTCAACCACCGCCTTGGTGAAAGTCTCCCACCGCGTGACAACCAGCGCCTGCGTCAGCGCAGGTTTACAAGCAACGACGCGTTCACTACTGTGCGCGCGAACGTTAGGGGGATCAGGATGTGAGTCGCCTCTTAAGGTCGACGCCATGCTGCCCCGGTTGAACCGGTCAAACCGCAAGAGCGGTGCGTATGCCCAAGACAGGTATCGCGCCACGATGCGCTGTTTGTGCCTTCGAAATGATCGGCCATGACGGCAACGATATGTCGCCCCGGGCCCGCATTGAGTGGGGATCCAACGTTGCGTGTTCTGCAAAAAGCGCCGACGATTTGCAGTTTCGGCTGCGCTCTCGCCCTGACGGTTTCGGTCATGGCCCTCTCCGGCTGCGTCTCGGCTGGCAAGGCAACCGCTGAAGCGCCCTCGGTGGCTGAAGAGACGGTTGCCGAAACCGCGTCTGCGGATGCGGCGCAGGCAGCGCCCGGGACCTACCAGGACCAACAGGTGGCGGCCGTCGGCGCCGGCGCACAGGCCGGAAACCCGGTCGCCGCCAACGCGATGGTTGCCGCCGGGAGCAACAGCCAGCCGGCATCGCTTACGATGCAAAGCACTGGTGTCAAGGCAACCTCCAGCAGCATCTTTGCGGTCCAGACGCCGAATGCGATTCCTGCCCAGATGCAGAATGCCGACAGGGAGGTGGGCAATGCACCGTTGCCTGTGGGGCAACAAACCGGGGTCAGCCCAACCACGAACAGCCTCTTCAATGGCGGCCAACCCGCGACCAGCCCGGCTGCGCTGCCGCTTGAAGGCGCCAGCAATGCCGAGGGTGCGGTTCCCGCCACGCAGCAGGTGGCAAGCGCCGAACCCGGCGCGGACGGCACCGCTCTTCCGGCGGCGGTACCGATTCCCTCGACCGCCAACGCCCTGACTGGCGGCGACGTCACGCCGCAGCCAGCGGCGGCACAAGCGGTGTCTGCAAATCAGACGGCCGTCGCCACCGCGGCTGCAAGACCCGAAAACACGCCAGATAATGGCGACGAGCAGAATGCAACGCAGAAGCCGCTGACGTTCGCCGCTCTGTTTGCCGCCAAGCGCAAGACCAAGGGCCAGTTTAACAGCGACCGTTTCGCCAAAACACCGGTGAAGGAGACACTCGTCGCCGCCAACACGCCGCAGCGCCAGATTGCAGCGCTCGGCTTCACGGACTTGCCGGGCGTCCAGACCACCTCGATGTTTGCGACAGTGGACGATTCCCAGCCCGGTCATGACGACGACAGTGCCGCGGTCGAAGTGGCCGCCCTGCCCGGTCTGGCGCGGCTTGCGCCGAACGGTCTCCAGCTGCAAACCGAGAAAGTGGAGACCGGCTGTTTCCGTCCGGAATTACTGCAACTCCTGAAGGTCGTCGAGACCCATTACGGCCGCAAGGTCATGGTGACGTCCGGCCTGCGGGATCTCAAACACAACATTCGGGCCGGCGGCCGTCGGTATTCCCTTCACACGACCTGCCAGGCGGCCGACATCCAAGTGCCCGGCGTCAGCAAGTGGGATCTCGCCGAATATCTGCGCACCATCCCCGGACGTGGAGGCGTTGGAACCTATTGCCACACCGAATCCGTTCATATCGATACCGGTGAAGTCCGTGACTGGAACTGGCGTTGCCGCCGTCGACAAGTATGACATCAAGCGTTTGTTTTGATTTGGTATTTTCGCTTTTCCCCAGGAATGCCGCCTTATCCGGACTTTTTTGCAGGAAAATGAAAATTGCCGCTTGCGGTATTCAAAACCCCTGACTATAAGACGCCCACACAACTGATGCGCCCTTCGTCTATCGGTTAGGACACCAGATTTTCATTCTGGGAAGAGGGGTTCGACTCCCCTAGGGCGTGCCATTTGTGAACCTCTCCCATAGATGGAAGTTTGTGCGCTGCCGGCGAAAACAGCTTGCCGGTGAACGCTTCCGCACGAACGTATCAGTTCTACTTTGCCGCTGTTTTTACTGCGAAAAAACTCAAAAAAATGCGATTTAGCGCTTGCAGCATTCCAAGTGTCTGACTATAAGACGCCCACACCACTGATGCGCCCTTCGTCTATCGGTTAGGACACCAGATTTTCATTCTGGGAAGAGGGGTTCGACTCCCCTAGGGCGTGCCATGGTTACCCAATTCCCCACAGCATTGCCGTCTATTCTCACAACCGCGAGACGCTCGGTTCAGAGCGCTTTCGCAGCGTCGATCACGCGTAGCTGAACGCGTCGCGTTCCCTGCCATAGGTCAGCAGAAATCGATGCCGCCACATGGATGGATGTGCCGCGGCCTGACAGCAGGAGATCACCAAGCGGGGTTTCAGTTGCGCGGAAAGCAATTCCCTCGACGCGCGAGCCGTCCTGCCCCTCGAGCGTGATCTTTACGTGATTGGCGCCCACCTGACGTGAATCGCGCAGAAAGTGTGACGGCAAGGCGAAGACCGGCTGCGGGTGGCCTGCTCCGTAGGGACCCGCCTGCTCCAGTTGGTCGATCAGTGCCAGATTGGCGCCGGCCGCTCCCAATGCTCCATCGATCTTCAGCGTCTCGGCCGAGACGAGATCCTTGATGGCATTTTGCGCTTTTTCGTCGAAGAAATGCCGCAGCTTGCCGAGATTGGCGCGCTCGACCGTCAAGCCCGCCGCCATGGCGTGGCCGCCGCCTTTCGCCAGAAGGCCGGCATCGACGGCAGCACGGACGATTCGTCCGATATCGAAGCCACTGATAGAGCGGCCCGATCCTGTTCCCTTGCCGCTCGGATCGAAGGCGATGGCAAAGGCCGGGCGGCGGAATTTTTCCTTGAGCCGCGCCGCCAGCAAGCCGACGATGCCGGGATGCCAGTTTTCGCGCGCTGTGACGATGATGGAGGCGGCGTCACCGTTGCCATATTCCGCCAGAGCCTCCGCCTCCGCCTCGGCCAGCATGGCAATTTCCATCGCCTGGCGCTCACGGTTCAATTCATCGAGCCTTGCAGCGATCTGCTCGGCCGCGCCTTCTTCGTCAAGCGTAAGCAGCCGACTACCAAGCGCTGCATCGCCGATACGCCCGCCGGCATTGATTCGCGGGCCGATCAGGAAACCGAAGTGATAAGGCGTTACGGGGCCGCCCAGTCCCGCCTTGCGAAAGAGGGCAGAAAGCCCCGGATTTTGCATATGGCGGGCAGCGACAAGCCCCTTTACCACATAGGCCCTGTTCAACCCCTTGAGGGGCACGACGTCGCAGACGGTCGCCAGAGCGACAAGATCGAGCAGCGCGAGGAGATCGAACGAAGCAACCCGGCCGTCTCCGCCTTCTCGCAGTTGACGCATGGCATTGACGAGCACGAGGAAGACCACCCCAGCGGCGCAGAGATGGCCCTGCCCCGAAAGATCATCCTCACGGTTCGGATTGACCAGCGCCGCGCACGGCGGCAGTTGCGCCCCTACCTGGTGGTGATCGATCACGACAACATCGATGCCCCGCGTTTCGGCCGCGGCGAGCGATTCGTGACTGGTCGAGCCGCAGTCCACCGTGACGATCAGGCGGGCACCATTGTCGATCAACTGGTTGATCGCAGCCGGATTGGGCCCGTAGCCCTCGAAAATACGGTCCGGAATGTAGATTTCGGCGTCCACGCCGAAATGGCGCAGGAACCGGTACATCAGGGCGGACGATGCGGCCCCATCGACATCGTAATCGCCGAAGATCGCGACTTTCTCACGTTTCCTGATGGCAGCGACGATGCGAGCGGCGGCCTTGCTGCAGTCAGTCAGCGTATCGGGATCCGGCATCAGCGAGCGGATCGTCGGTTCCAGGAACGCGACGGCATCGTCCATCGTCACGCCACGGCCTGCAAGCACCCGGGCGATGAGATCTGAATAACCATGGACCTGGCTGATGGCGAGCGCGCGGTTCTGGCCGGCCTGATCGAGCCGAGAGACCCAGCGTTGCCCGCTTACCGAGCGCTCGACACCGAGAAAAGCCCGCTGGACCGTATCTACCAACTCGCTCATGATACCCCCATGATTGCTTGACCGTTCGTAGCCATCTTTTGCGCGGTCCGCAAACCGGAAACGACAGCGGCCCCGTCCGGGCCGATAGCCGGATGGGGCCGCAAAAAAGTCTCACGACAAAAAATCAAACGGCCTTTGGGCGCTCGATGCGGATCACTTGGGGATCACCGACGAGATAGCCTTCGCTCTTGATCGAGGCGACAGCCTTGCGCACCGATTGCTCGGTCGTTGCATGGGTGACCAGGATGATCGTTTGCGGTTCGCCGGTCTCGACCGGATGCTTCGAGTGCTGGACGATCGATTCGAGCGAGATGTGATTTTCCGCCATATGGGTGGCGATTTTCGCGAAAACACCAGCCCTGTCGATGACTTTAAGGCGGATGAAGTAACCGCCCTCATGGCTCTGAATCTGCGCACGCTTGTAGGTCAGCAGTGCGGTAACCGGACGGCCGAAGGCCGGGACATGCTGTGCGCCGGGCCGGCTCTTTGCGATGTCGGCAATATCGCCAAGCACGGCCGATGCCGTCGCATTGCCGCCGGCGCCCGGGCCGACCATCAGGAGTTCGCCGAGAATGTCGGACTCGATCGCCACGGCGTTGGTCACGCCATCGACCTGCGCGATCACCGAATCGAGCGGCACCATGGTTGGATGCACCCGCTGCTCGATGCCGCTTTCGGTGCGCTGCGCGACCCCGAGCAACTTGATGCGGTAGCCGAGATCGGCGGCCGCGTGGATATCGTCGATCGAGATATTGGTGATGCCTTCAAGATAGATGTCATCTGCGGCAATCGCCGTGCCATAGGCAAGGCTGGTCAGAATGGCAAGCTTGTGCGCGGTGTCGTTGCCCTCGATGTCAAAGGCCGGATCGGCTTCCGCATAACCGAGACGCTGCGCTTCCTTGAGGCAGGCTTCGAAGGAGAGCCCCTCCTTCTCCATCTTGGTGAGTATGTAGTTGCACGTGCCGTTCATGATGCCGTAGACGCGGGAAATCGTATTGCCGGTCAGCGATTCACGCAGTGCCTTGATGACCGGAATGCCACCAGCTACGGCCGCTTCATAGTTCAGCAGCGCACCATGCTCCTCAGCAAGCCCCGCAAGCTCGATGCCGTGTGCGGCGAGCAGTGCCTTGTTGGCGGTGACGACGTGAAGTCCGCGCGACAGTGCTGCCTTGACGGCGGAATAGGCCGGCTCGCCGGCACCGCCCATCAGTTCGACGAAGACGTCGATGTCGGCCGTCTGGGCGAGCGACAGCGCATCGTCGTGCCATTGCATTGTGGAAAGGTCGACGCCGCGATCACGTTTCCTGTCGCGCGCCGTGACGGCGGTGATCTCGATGGCCCGGCCGCATGTCGTTGCCAGCGCCTCATGACGCTCCTGGAGGATACGCACGAGCGAGGAGCCAACGGTACCCAAGCCCGCAATGCCGATTTTAAGGGCATCTGACATTCACTATTCCTAACATGTCGAGAACGCTCCGCCTCAGGCGGCGGAGCAGAGTTTCGAGGGAACCAGACTCGGCACCTCAGCGATGGGCATTCAACGAAATGACGTTGTGCAAAGTGTCGTCCGCCGTCGAAAGGAACTTCTTCAAGCTGCGGGCAGCCTGCCGAATACGGTGTTCGTTCTCGACAAGCGCGATGCGGATGTAGTCATCCCCCTGCTCGCCGAAGCCGATGCCCGGTGCCACCGCAATGTCGGCCTTCTCGACCAGCAGCTTGGAGAACTCCAGGGAACCGAGATGACGGAATTTTTCCGGGATCTTTGCCCAGGCGAACATTGTGGCGGCCGGCGGCGGCACGTCCCATCCGGCCTTGCCGAAGCTTTCAACCAGAACATCGCGGCGGCGCTTGTAGATATTTCGTACCTCGGCGATGTCGGATCCGTCTCCGTTCAGCGCATGCGTCGCCGCAACCTGGATCGGCGTGAAGGCACCGTAGTCGAGATAGGACTTGACGCGCGTCAGCGCAGCGATGAGGCGCTCGTTGCCGACGGCAAATCCCATGCGCCAGCCGGGCATGGAGAATGTCTTCGACATCGAAGTGAATTCGACGGTAATATCCATCGCGCCCGGCACCTCGAGAACAGACGGCGGCGGCATGTCGTCGAAATAGATTTCGGAATAGGCGAGATCCGACAGAATGATGATGTCGTGCTTCTTGGCGAAGGCCACGACTTCCTTGTAGAAATCGAGCGTCGCTACATGCGCCGTCGGGTTGGACGGGTAATTGATGATCAGCGCAATCGGCTTGGGGATCGAATGTCGGATCGCCCGCTCAAGCGGCGGAAAGAACGTGTCATCCGGCTCAACCGAGATCGAGCGGATCACGCCGCCGGTCATCAGGAAGCCGAAGGCGTGGATCGGATAGGTCGGGTTGGGACAAAGCACGACGTCACCTGGTGCGGTGATCGCCTGCGCCATGTTGGCAAAGCCTTCCTTCGAGCCCAGCGTCGCGACGACCTGTGTATCCGGGTTCAACTTGACGCCGAAGCGGCGCGCATAATAGGCGGCCTGCGCCCGACGCAGGCCCGGGATACCCTTGGACGAGGAGTAGCGGTGGGTGCGGGGGTCCTGGACGACTTCGCACAATTTATCGACGACAGATTTCGGCGTTGGCAGGTCGGGGTTGCCCATCCCAAGGTCGATGATGTCGGCTCCACCCGCTCGCGCGCTCGCTTTCAAACGGTTGACCTGTTCGAAAACGTAAGGCGGCAGACGCCGGACTTTGTGAAACTCTTCCATCTTAAACCTCGTCTTGCGCGGTCTCCGTCGTTCGAATCATCCGTGCACGGAGAAACGCGCGGTGCAATCGGCCCACGCGGCCACGAAACGCTTTGCGTCCAAATCAGCGGAAACGCAAGTGCTAATTCTGTATCTGCTTCAGCGTCTCGGCGCCGTGATTGGCAGCAAGCTGTTGAAGCTCATTCAGGCGGCGCTGATATTCCGCTTCCGAGATTTTGCCGGACGCGCGGGCCGAACTCAATGCCGTGAGCCGCGCTTCCTGGGCGGCGGCTTCCTCATTGCTCATCTGTGCGCTCGCCGCAGGGCGCTTGCCTTCGATTACCGGATAGACATCCGCCGGCACAGGCTTGGCCATGGTCGCGGAATAAGCGGACGGCTTTTCGTCAACCGTCGCTGAGGTGCAACCGGCGAGCACAAGGGCAACACCAACCGCTCCACAGGCCGCTATCACCCGCACTATCTCTGCTTTTCCCGACTTTTTCATCATGCCCCTGCCCGGCCCGTGCCGCTCGATCTTCGCCTGAGGTTTGCCGACTGCCAAAAGGCATGTCCAACATGCGCTGGCACTTGTAATCATTTTAAGGCAGAATGTAAAAAGACAAAACAAACAAACATCTGTGGAGGAAACGGGGTGGCAGAACACAGGAAGACCGAGAACCCCTCCGGCCCAAATACGGATGGTTTCCCCGGCTTCGACCCGAAATCCGTCGATCCATATATCGTCAAGGATCCCGAAGCCTTAGCGGTAAACCTCGCGCGCACGGTGGAGCAACTCGGCAAGGCGGCATCCGCTTGGCTTGCGCCGCGCGAGAGCGGTCGCAAGACCGACCTGATGGCCGATCCGGTCGTCGATATGGTCAAGACGCTGTCGAAAGTCTCCGAATATTGGCTGTCCGATCCCAGACGGACCCTCGAGGCTCAAACCTCCCTGATGGGCAGCTTCTTTTCGATGTGGACACGCACGCTGCAGAAAATGAGCGGCGAAGCCGTCGCCGACCCGGAAGAGGTGCCACAGGACGACAAGCGTTTCGCCGACGCCGATTGGGTCGCCAATCCGTTCTTCGATTTCCTGCGGCAAAGCTATTTCATTACCTCCAACTGGGCGGACCGGATGGTGCGCGATGCCGACGGCCTCGATGATCACACGAGGCACAAGGCCGCATTCTACGTGCGGCAGATTTCGAGCGCCCTTTCGCCGGCAAATTTCGTCACGACCAACCCGCAACTCTATCGCGAAACGGTGGCATCGAGCGGCGCAAACCTCGTCAAGGGGATGCAGATGCTCGCCGAGGACATCTCGGCAGGCGAAGGCGATCTCAAACTGCGGCAAACGGATACGAGCAAGTTCGCAGTTGGCGAGAACATCGCCATTACGCCGGGCAAGGTGATCGCCCAGAGCGATGTCTGCCAGGTTTTGCAGTATGACGCCTCCACCGAGACCGTCCTCAAGCGACCGCTGCTGATCTGCCCGCCGTGGATCAACAAATTCTACGTGCTTGACCTCAATCCGCAAAAATCCTTCATCAAATGGGCAGTCGACCAGGGACATACCGTCTTCGTGATCTCCTGGGTCAACCCTGATGAGCGCCATGCCAACAAGGACTGGGAATCCTATGCCCGCGAAGGCATCGGCTTCGCACTTGACACGATCCGCCTGGCAACCGGCGAAGAGGATGTCAACGCGATCGGCTATTGCGTCGGTGGAACCCTGCTTGCCGCAACGCTCGCCTTGCATGCGAAGGAGGGCGACAAGCGCATCCGCTCGGCGACGCTGTTCACGACGCAGGTCGATTTCACCTATGCCGGTGATCTCAAGGTTTTTGCCGATGAGGAGCAGATCACCCAAATCGAGCAGCGGATGAAGGAGAACGGCTATCTTGACGGCTCGAAAATGGCCATGGCCTTCAACATGTTGCGCGCATCGGACCTGATCTGGCCTTATTTCGTCAACAACTACCTGAAGGGCCAGGAACCTTCGGCCTTCGACCTGCTCTACTGGAACTCCGATTCGACGCGCATGCCGGCGGCGAACCATTCCTTCTATCTGCGCAACTGCTATCTCGAGAACAATCTGACCAAGGGCAAGATGGTGCTGGCGGGGAAGAAGATTTCGCTCGGCGACGTGAAGATCCCGATCTACAATCTCGCTACCAAGGAAGATCACATCGCGCCGGCAAAATCCGTGTTCGTCGGCAGCCAGTTTTTCGGCGGCGATGTCACCTATGTCATGGCCGGATCAGGGCATATTGCAGGCGTTGTCAACCCTCCGGACAAGCACAAATACCAATTCTGGACGGGTGGTCCCGCCACGGGCGATTTCGAGGATTGGGTGGAAACAGCCACCGAGACTCCGGGCTCCTGGTGGCCGCATTGGCATGCCTGGATTGAGGCTCTCGACAGCGAGCGCGTTCCCGCCCGCAAGACCGGCGGAACACTCAATACCCTGGAGGAAGCCCCCGGCTCCTACGTTCGCGCCCGCGCCTGAGGCAGAACGGAATTCGGCTTCATGATCTTCGAACGGCCACTCGTGCCTGCCGTCCTCGTCCAACGCTACAAGCGCTTTCTCTTCGACGCAGTTCTGGAGGATGGCCGCGCGATCACGGGCTCCTGCCCCAATACCGGATCGATGCGCGGCCTGACCTCGCCGGGATCGCCCATCTGGCTCTCCGAGCATGACAGCCCGACGCGCAAACATCGTTACATGCTCGAGATGGTGGACGTGGGCGGCACTGTCGTCGGCATCAATACCGGCCTGCCCAACCGGCTGGCAGAGGAAGCGATCAACGCAGGCCAGATTGGCGATCTGCATCTCTATTCGACCCTGCAGCGGGAGCAGAAATACGGTCGCAACTCTCGCATCGACATGCTTCTGACCGACCCTCAGCGCGGCCGCGCCTATGTCGAGGTCAAAAACGTGCATTTCAGCCGCGCATCAGGACTTGCCGAATTTCCGGATAGCCCGACAGCACGCGGCGCCAAGCATCTCGAGGAACTTGGCGACATGGTCGAGGCCGGCCATCGCGGCATCATGATCTATCTGATCCAAAGGGATGACTGCGCGACCTTCAGGGTCTGCGACGACCTTGACCCTCTCTATGCCCAGGCCTTCCAACGGGCCCGCCAGCGCGGCGTTGAGGCCTTCGTCGTCAAATGCCGGGTTTCCCCGCAGCAAATTACGCCGGACGGCCTGATCATGATGGACGAACCCGCCTTTGCTGATCTATGACAGCAGGGAAAGGCAACTGAAAGTATTGTAATGGTCACCTATATCGAGGCAGCGTCTGCGCCCTACAAGAATACCGGCGTCATCCGCCTCTACACGCCCGAGGATTTCGCCGCCATCAAGCGCGCCTGCCAGGTCACTGCCCGATGCCTCGACGAACTGGCAAACCGCGTCAAGCCGGGTGTGACGACCGACGAGATCGATCGCTTTGTGTTCGAATTCGGTATGGACAACAACGCCCTGCCCGCCACGCTCAATTATCGCGGCTACACGAAGTCCTCCTGCACCTCGATCAATCATGTCGTCTGTCATGGCATTCCCAATGAAAAGCCGCTGCGCGAGGGCGATGTCGTCAATATCGATGTCACCTACATCGTGGATGGCTGGCATGGCGATTCCAGCCGCATGTATCCGGTCGGCGAGATCAAGCGCGCCGCCGAGCGGCTGCTTGAAGTCACCTACGAATGCCTTATGCGCGGCATTGCCGCGGTGAAACCGGGCGCACGCACCGGTGCCATCGGCGAGGCAATCCAGAGCTTTGCCGAAGCGGAGCGTTGCTCGGTTGTGCGCGACTTCTGCGGCCACGGTGTCGGCCGGCTGTTTCATGACGCCCCGAACATTCTGCACTACGGCCGGGCGAATGAAGGTCCGGAAATGCGCGAGGGCATGATCTTCACCATCGAGCCTATGATCAATCTCGGCCGCCCGCATGTGAAGGTCCTGGCCGATGGCTGGACCGCCGTCACCCGCGACCGGTCCCTCTCCGCCCAATATGAGCATACGGTCGGCGTGACGGCCGACGGCTGCGAGATTTTCACTCTGTCACCGGCCGGTCTCGACCGTCCGGGACTGCCAACATAGGTTCGCGATGACCAAGCCCCCTTTCTCTCCCGACAGCGATGATTCGCAACCGGCTGACGAAAGGGGCTTTTTCGCGGAACAGCCAGCAAAACGCTCCGGGCTCGGCATCCAGGCCGCGCAGCAGGAAGAGGCGCACTACCATGGCCACCGCGACCGCCTGCGAACCCGCTACAGAGACCATGGCGACACGGCGCTGGCAGACTACGAAATCCTCGAATTGCTGCTTTTTCGGCTGATTCCGCGCCGCGACACCAAGCCCATCGCCAAAGCCTTGCTCGAGCGCTTCGGGACACTGGCCGGCGTCTTCGCCCCCTCTCCCACCCTGCTGCAGGAAGTGAAGGGCATCGGCGAATCCGTGGCTTTCGATCTGAAGCTCATTTCGACCGTCGCTCACCGCACGCTGAAAAGCGAACTCAAGGGCAAGCAGGTTCTCGCCTCCTGGTCATCCGTGATCGAATACTGCCATGCTGCCATGGCGCACGAGACCCGTGAACAATTTCGGATTCTCTTCCTTGACAAGCGCAATGCATTAATCGCTGACGAAGTGCAGCAGACCGGCACGGTCGATCATACACCTGTCTATCCGCGCGAAGTCGTTAAGCGCGCCCTGGAACTCTCGGCCACGGCATTGATACTCGTCCATAACCATCCCTCCGGCGACCCGACCCCCTCGCGCGCCGATATCGACATGACCAAAATGATCATCGAAACGGCAAAGCCGCTCGGCATCACCGTTCATGACCACATCATCATCGGCAAGGACGGCCATGCCAGCCTCAAGGGGCTACGGCTGATCTGAGGCGGGCGTTCAGAGCCACTTCGCTCGCCGGAACATTCGGTAGAGCAGGCTGCAGGTGACGACGATGACCCCCAGGATCAGAAAATAACCGTAGCGAAATTTCAACTCGGGCATTTCGTCGAAGTTCATGCCGTAGATGCCCGCAATTGCGGTTGGCACCGCCAGGATGGCCGCCCAGGACGCCAGTTTGCGCGAAATTTCCGTCTGCTCGGACTGGCCGATCATCAGGCTGGCCTCGAAGGTGAAGGCAAGCACTTCGCGCAGGGTGTCGATATCTTCCTGGACCCGGCGAACATGATCGGTGACATCGCGAAACAGCGCGTGCAATGTTGCATCCATGCCGGGAAGATCGAGATGCTCATGACGCCGGCAAACATCGACCAGCGGCACGACCGCATTGCGTAACCGAAGCAGGCTGCGCCGCAGGAAATAGAGCCTCTCGATATCCTTTTTGTCCAGCCGATCGCGCAGCACCCGTTCTTCCAGTTCCTCGACCTCGGCATGAATCCCTTCGACGACGGGCATGTAGTTGTCGACGATGAAATCGAGGATGGAATAGAGGATGTAGTTCTCGCCATGCGCCAGCGCAGCCGGCGAAGCCTCGCACCGCTGTCGGACCTGATTGTAGGAGGTGGATGGTCCGTGGCGTACGGACACGACATAGCCGCGGCCGACGAACAGATGGGTCTCGCCGAAGACGATTTCGTCTCCGCCCATATGGGCCGTCCGCGCGACAACGAAAATCGCCTCGCCGTAGATCTCCAGCTTGGGGCGTTGATGGGCATGGCCGGCGTCTTCGATGGCAAGCTCGTGCAGACCGAATTCGGCTTGCACTTCCCGCAGCAACGCTTCGTCGGGCTCATGCAGGCCGATCCAGACGACTGCCTTGTCGCGGTCCCTCCAGTTGTGGGCTTCCTGGATTTCGATGTCACGAATGCGCTGACCATCTTCGTAAACCGCCGCGGCGACAACACCAGGCCGGCTGCGGGGCTTTCCGAGCACGTCGGTTGATTCTTGCTGCGGAGGCAGGTCCTGGTTGAAATCATGGACGCGCGTGACGTCGGTCTCGTGTACGGCCATGGCACCATCTCCCATTGTAAATTCGTCGGCAATATATAAACGCATTTCGTAAAACAGGCACCTGCGAGACCGAGCGTAATTTATAAGGCCTTACTAGACTGTAAGATTGACGTTATAGACGCTTGCGAGTGAACATTGCCGCAACGCACAATGATTCTCCAGCCATCACCGGAAACTCGTCATGAACCAGTATGATCTTTTGGTTGTCGGCAGTGGACCTTCTGGACGCAGGGCCGCGATTCAAGCGGCCAAACTGGGCAAGAGAGTTCTTGTCGTCGAGCAGGGAAAACGAGTGGGGGGCGTCTCTGTCCATACCGGGACCATCCCCTCCAAGACGCTTCGTGAAACCGCGCTGAACCTCACCGGCTGGCGCGAGCGCGGCTTTTACGGGCGTGCCTATCGCGTCAAGCAGGAAATCAGCGCCGACGATCTGCGCCGCCGGCTTCTGATCACGCTTGATCACGAGGTCGAGGTGCTCGAACACCAGTTTGCCCGCAACCGCGTCCAGCACTTGCGCGGCAAGGCGAGCTTCATCGACCCGCAGACGCTGCAGATCGTCAAGGACGATGGAGAAACCATTCGCGTTTCCGGCACGAGCATTCTTCTCGCCGTCGGCACAAAACCGTTCCGCCCGGACTACATCCCTTTCGACGGAAAGACGGTGCTGGACAGCGACGAGTTGCTGGAAATCGAAGATCTGCCGCGTTCCCTGGCCGTGATCGGCGCCGGGGTCATCGGCATCGAATATGCTACGATCTTCAGCGCGCTCGACACACACGTCACGGTGATCGATCCGAAGGCGACGATGCTTGACTTCATCGACAAGGAAATCGTCGAGGATTTTACCTACCAGTTGCGCGACCGCAACATGAAGCTGCATCTCGGCCAGAAGGCGGAAAAGGTCGAGCGGACGCCGCACGGCAAGTGCTCGATCACGCTCGACAGCGGCCGTGTGATCATCTGCGAGATGGTGCTGTTCGCCGCCGGCCGCATGGGCGCCACCGACACGCTGAACTTGTCCGCAGCCGGGCTGGAAGCCGATAGCCGCGGCCGGTTGAGCGTCAACCCCGAAACGTTCCAGACATCGGTGCCAAATATCTATGCCGCCGGCGACGTCGTCGGCTTTCCGAGCCTTGCCTCGACTTCGATGGAACAGGGGCGTATCGCTGCGCGCGTCGCCGTTGGCGCAATCGCCAAGGAACCGCCGAAGTTCTTCCCCTACGGCATTTATGCCGTACCGGAAATTTCCACCTGCGGCCTGACCGAGGAAGAGGTCAAGGAACGCGGTATCCCCTATGAATGCGGCATTGCGCGCTTCCGGGAAACGTCGCGCGGCCATATCATGGGTCTTGATTCCGGCCTCTTGAAGCTGATCTTCTCGCTAAAAACCCGCCGCCTGCTCGGTGTACACATTGTCGGCGAAGGTGCGACCGAGCTCGTCCATATCGGCCAGGCCGTGCTCAATCTGAAGGGCACCGTCGAGTATTTCGTCGAAAACACCTTCAACTATCCGACGCTCGCCGAAGCATACAAGATCGCTGGCCTCGATGCCGGGAACCGAATGGGCGAACTCGTCGCAAAGGGATAGGCGACCCACCGCATAATTCCTGAAATTTATGCAGCACGTTCAACGTGCTACGGCGTGCTTTTCGCGTCGTGCTTGACGCGGCGCTGCAGGTGATCGTGCCGCACGCAGTTTGCCAACGGGGGCGCTGAGGCACTGCTGCGCCTTGCCCTGATCGCTCAAATCTGCGGAGCTCAGGCGCGGTGTCCGACAGGTCGCGACAGCGGGTCTCTTGGTTCCTCAGAAATCTTCACGCATGGCAAAAAGGCCGCCCCTCACGGGACGGCCTCTTCAGATTTCCGGAAACGCCAGACTTATTCGGCGCTATCGTCAGCGGACTTCTTCTTGGCCGGGGCCTTCTTCTTCGGCGCAGCGGCTTCTTCGCCTTCGGCAACTTCAGCCTTGGCAGCGGCCTTCTTCTTCGGCGCGGCCTTCTTCGTTTCCGAAGCGCCCTCTTCGTCATCCGCCATCAGCTCTTCCTTGCTGACGATCTTGTCGGTGACCTTCACTTCGGAGAGCAGGTGATCGACGACCTTTTCTTCGAAGATCGGCGCGCGCAGCGAAGCGGCGGCACCCGGGGTCTTCTGGAAGTAGTCGATGATCTGCTTTTCCTGGCCCGGGAATTGGCGCAGCTGTTCGAACAGCGAGCGCTGCATTTCCTCGTCGCTCACCTGAACGCCGGCCTTTTCGCCAATTTCAGAGAGAACGAGGCCGAGGCGCACGCGGCGTTCCGCCAACTTGCGGTATTCGGCGCGAGCTTCTTCTTCCGTCGTGTCTTCGTCGGCGAAGGTCTTGCCGGCCTGCTGCAGGTCGGTGTTGATCTGGCGCCAGATGTTGTCGAACTCGGCGTCGACGAGGCGCTGCGGCGTGTCGAACTGATAGAGCTCGTCCAGCTGATCGAGGATCTGGCGCTTGACCTTCTGGCGGGTCATCGAGCCGTACTGGCTTTCGATCTGGCCGCGGACGACTTCCTTGAGCTTGTCAGCCGATTCGAGGCCAAGCTTGGTGGCGAGCTCGTCGTTGATTTCGACTTCGGCAGCAGCGGCAACGTCCTTGACGGTGATGTCGAAGGTGGCTTCCTTGCCCGCGAGGTTCGCAGCCGGATATTCGGCCGGGAAGGTTACGGTGATGACTTTTTCGTCACCTGCCTTCACGCCGACGAGCTGCTCTTCGAAACCCGGGATGAAGCGGTTGGAGCCGAGAACCAGTTCGGCATCCTCGTCCTTGCCACCGTCAAAGGCGACGCCGTCGACCTTGCCGAGATAATCGATCGTGACGCGGTCGCCGTTTGCGGCCTTGCCCTTCTTGTTTTCGTAGGTGCGGGCGTTTTCAGCGATCTTCAGGATCTGCTCGGTGACTTCGGCGTCGTCGATATCGACGACTTCGCGCGTCACCTTGATGCCGCTCACATCCTTCAGCTCGATCGCCGGAAGGACTTCGTAAGCCAGCGTGAATTCGAAATCGACCTCTGCGTTCAGGATCTTGTCGGCTTCGGCCTCGTTCTCGGTCATCGCGATTTCCGGCTGGGTCGCCGACTTTTCGCCGCGCTCCGACAGAATCTCGGTCGGCTTTTCGCGAACCAGTTCGTTGACCAGTTCGGCCATGATCGACTTGCCGTACATCTTCTTCAGATGCGCGAACGGCACCTTGCCCGGACGGAAGCCGTTGATACGGACCTTGCCCTTGGCGTCTTCGAGGCGCTCGTTCATACGAGCTTCCATGTCCTTGGCCGGAATGACGACCTTGAGTTCGCGCTTCAGCCCTTCAGCGAGCGTTTCGATAACCTGCATGTTCAAACCTTCATTTCACGTTGACAGGGCTCTGTCGGTGTTCTGTACACGAGCACTTGAGCCGATCCATTTGCCGGGAGTGGCTTTACGCAAATCAGTCACCGTTTTGCAAGCAAAATGGCGCCGTCTTCTCGATCGACGCCAAGAACCAGCCCTGGACGTCCCTTATTCTGGTGCGGGTAGAGAGACTTGAACTCCCACGCCTTGCGGCACCAGAACCTAAATCTGGCGTGTCTACCAATTTCACCATACCCGCGTTCAGAAAACCGCAGCGCCTGCTCGCATCGGCACAGAAGACATCGCTGCAAAAGCCGCAACACATTCTGCGCCGGGTTCAGGGCGTTCCCGAGCGCGGCGTCTCTATATCACCCGTTTGCAATGGATCAAAGGAAAAATACGGTTGCCGTCGTGTTCTTGTCACTTGGCGGAAAACACAACTGTAAAGATCAGTAGAGCGGCTCTTCGTACAGCGGTTTTCCATCGATCGCGATCACGCGGATCTGCATGCGGCCATCGTGGTCAACGCTTGCTGTCACGGCAAGTGCGCTGGTATTGCGCGCCTCCTCCAGCACCCTGCCCTCGCCTTCAGGCACATAATACCGTTCGATCCCATATTCGACATTCAGAGAGGAAGGAGGGTTGTCGGGCGTCGGATAGAAGTAGAAGGGCGCGCTGCGCGCGATCACGCTGGCGTCTTTCGGTGAGAGCGAACCGAAGGAGGCCTCCGCCACGCCCCAGAAACCATCCGATTGCTTCTCGAGCCGCACCGATAGCTGCGCATCCGTAGCTTCCGTCGGAAAACCGCCGGTGATCTTATCAGCGGGAATGGTCGAGATGTCGTAGGCGAGAATGACATAGTCACCGCGTAGCAGATCGCGCGGATCGACGGGAACGGTCTTCAGCACGACATCGGCGCCGCTGCGCGGCTTTCGATCATGTAGCCGAGAAAGGCAGTCTGCAGCAGAGCCACGATGATCGCTGCGACCAGCGGGCGAAAGATCGGATTCTCGCTCATGTCATATGCCCTCCACTGCCGGCTTCGCGGCGAGCCGTTTCTCCAGGCGGATCACCAGCCAGGCGATCAGCCCGACAACGACGCCCGAAATCAGGAAGAAGCCCGACGTACCGAGAATACTGCCAAGCGTCTCGAAGGCCAGATAGAGGATTTCAACGGCGAAGACCGCATAGCCAAGAAACCGCACGGCGCCGTTCAGCCGGCCGGCAACAGCGATACCGCCCAGAGCGACGCCAAGCGTCGTTGCGCCGAGCGCGACCTCCTGGCCAAGCCCGTCCATATCCGCATGCAATGCCGCGAGCCCGAGGATCGCCAGCGCAAAGCTGTAGAACGCGGGCGCAGCGCCCGCCTCTTGAGCAAAGCGATAGAGCGGCGACATCGGTAAACTGACAAGCAGGAACGCCAGCAGGCCAAGGCCGAACAGAGCGGCGGCAAGCCGGACGTCCGGCAGTTCGAGATAGAGCCAGCCGAGCCAGGCCAGGGCGAGCAGATAGGCGAGATGGCGGGCTGCACCAGCATTGGTATAGCGGACCAGTGCGACCACCAGGACAATCAGCCCCGGAATGAAATAGATATAGCCGTTGCCCGCAAAGCTTGCGTCATTATCCATCACCAACTGGCCAAAAACAGCCCACGCCAGAAAGCCCGAGATCACCGAAAGGGCCGCCGAACGAAACGCAAGCGCCGCGACGCAGGCAGCCGCGAACCAGATCAGCAGCGCATCGGCCGCATCGCCTGACAGGTGATACATCTGCCCGACCAGCGCGATCGCGCCGCCGAACGTCATGGTCCCGAGGACAAGAAAGGCAGCCCCCAGGCCGCGCCAACCGCGTCCCAGGCACACAGCTGCCAACAGATAGAAGGCCCAGATCAGGGCGACGATACCGCCGACACGGACAAGCCGGGGAATCGCCTCCCAATTAGCTGCAACCAGCAACAGGATGGCAGCCGACAGGAGGACCGCCGCCAACGCCAGCAGCACCCTGCCTGCACTGAAAACCGTCTCGCGGGAATCATATTCGGCAAGCATTGCCTTCGCTGCGTCGGCGCCAAGCATGCCCTTCGCGACCCAGATATTGAGGTCCTTCTCGATCCGCCCCCTATACATACCCGCCCTCCTTGCATGCGCCTCGCCCACTACACATATCATAGGCACCGGCAAATCATAGTTGAGCCTTCGGGCGACGCGAGGCCTGGGGAAGGCGGAAACGAACGATCATCGTTAATGCACCGTAAAGATTTTCGTGCGAATCTGAGCCTTCGAATGGGCAGCAGGGCGATCGAGCGGGCCTTGCAGAATTCGCATAGCATCCATGATGATATTGCACTGCACAAATTAGCTTTGCTGAACTATATTGAATTCAAGAAGACGGAACGAGATCAGCGAAAGCAATCAGGGCCGTCAGCGGCAAGACCAGCCGCTTCCGCTCCAAGAAGCGGAAAAGGTCGGCGGACCTAAAAGGTCCGCATCATAGAATTCGGAGTGGCGCACTCCTCCTCCCAGCGCCGCTCCGATCAGACGGGCAACACTCCTCCTCCCGGTTGCCTGTCACCGTAAATGACGCCCGCTGGACCTCCTCCCCCAGCGGGCGTTATTCGTTCGGAAGCCGAAAACATCATTATACTCCAGTACCTTGAAGAATAACGAAGTTTGCAGATGCCGAAATATTCGGCATGAGTATGCCGCAAAAACGAGCTAGGCATGCGCGTCTGACATAGGTGCTATTCGCCATTGCCCCTACCCATTTCCGACAGTCAGACTTATCTTGAGGCCAACTTCGGGGCAGCGCACTCCTCCTCCCAGCGCCCCCGATGGGATCGGTAACTCTCCTCCTCCCAGTTGCCGATCAGAACAAGCAACGCCCGCCGGACCTCCTCCCCCGGCGGGCGTTGTTTTTTGGCGTCAGCTCCTCCCGACCTCTTTTGCGCTCACGCGCCGCACAGAATTTGGTCAAATCGTGGCGAATCCCCAAAAAGGATTGCAAGCCGCGCATGGGTGCGATGCAGCATTGTCTCTGTAATTTCAGGGGTTGGCGGCCTATATTCCAATCATCAGATAAAGGCCAGCAGATGGTGCTGGCAGGAACCTTGGAAAGGACCAGCATCGTGAACATTGCTCGCTCGTTCAACAATTGGCGCAAGTACCGTCAGACCTGCAACGAACTCGGCCGCATGAGCGACCGCGAACTGAACGACCTCGGCATCGGCCGCGGCGACATCCAGTACGTTGCCCGCCAGGCAGTCAAGTAAGTCTCGCAACCGGCCGGTTTTTCCGGCCTGATGCGCAGCTGCCAAACGCCCTCCGGTTCAATCCGGCGGGCGTTTTTTTTCGTCTGAATTTTACCTGGCCATCATGGTCGAAGCCGGCACGCTCCGCATGCAAGGCCGGCCGCTGCAGCGCAGCATTTTTGCATGCCCATCTTCCTGGCAATGGAGGATTGGCGGTACACGGACCGGACAATTCGCGCCCCGCCGACGCTTGTCACGCGTGATCTCTCCAAAAGACCCAAAGAAAAAAACGAAACAGGACAAACAGTTAAATTGGTTGCCGCCGCGCCATGGGCTGCCGTTAACCTATGGCTTCTTTTTCAGCACGCGCGCAAAATGACTAGTGAAGCAGCAATGCAGTGCACAAATGCATAGCAGATGCATTTTCTTTGCACTCCATCTTTTTCCGCGAAAGGCGTACATACATCCCAACGAAGCAGGCAAATCACTGCACTGCTCATTTGCTTCTCAAGGAAAAGATCATGAACCCGATTCGTATCGCAAAAAGCTGGATCAACTACCGCCGTACCGTTGCCGAACTCGGCAACCTGTCCAACCACGCCCTGTCGGACATCGGCATCACCCGCTTCGACATCCGCAACATCGCTTCGCGCTCCTTCCGTTAATCGGACAGGATATGTCGAGGGACTAAAAACGGCACCCCGGGGTGCCGTTTCTGATTCCGGGACCTTGCATGGCGCATCGCTATGCAGAACAGGTTCCCTTCGCGCCCGCCTTGCTCTAAATAACGGCGCATGACAAATACATCTTCCTATTCCCCGATTCATATCATCGGCGGCGGTCTCGCCGGATCGGAGGCCGCCTGGCAGATCGCCGAGGCCGGCATCCCTGTTCGCCTCCATGAAATGCGCGGCGTACGCGGCACGGACGCTCACAAGACCGATAACCTCGCCGAACTGGTCTGCTCCAACTCCTTCCGTTCGGACGACGCCACCAGCAATGCCGTCGGCGTGCTGCATGCGGAAATGCGCCTTGCCGGTTCGCTGATCATGTCGGCGGCCGACAAAAACCAGGTTCCTGCCGGCGGCGCCCTCGCGGTTGACCGCGACGGCTTCTCGCATGCGGTAACGCAAGCGATCGAAAATCACCCATTGATCACCGTGGTGCGCGAAGAAGTGTCCGGCCTGCCGCCCAAGGAATGGGACCTCGCAATCATCGCCACCGGTCCGCTGACTGCGCCGTCACTGGCGAGCGCCATCCAGGCCGAAACCGGCGCGGATGCGCTCGCCTTCTTCGATGCCATAGCCCCGATCATTCACACCGACAGCATCAACATGGATGTCTGCTGGTTCCAGTCGCGCTACGACAAGGTCGGGCCCGGTGGCACGGGCAAGGACTACATCAACTGCCCGATGAACGAAGAGCAGTACAATGCCTTCGTCGACGCGCTGATCGCCGGCGACAAGACCGGCTTCAAGGAATGGGAAGGCACCCCCTATTTCGACGGCTGCCTGCCGATCGAGGTGATGGCCGAGCGCGGCCGCGAGACGCTCCGGCACGGCCCCATGAAGCCGATGGGCCTCACCAACGCTCATAATCCAAGCGTAAAGCCCTATGCGGTGGTACAACTGCGTCAGGACAACGCACTCGGCACGCTCTACAACATGGTAGGCTTCCAGACGAAGCTGAAATACGGCGCGCAGGCCGAAGTCATCCGGATGATCCCGGGCCTCGAGAACGCCGAGTTCGCTCGCCTCGGCGGCCTGCATCGCAACACCTACATCAATTCGCCCGTGCTGCTCGATCGATCGCTGACGTTGAAGTCGCGCCCGGGACTGCGGTTTGCAGGCCAGATCACCGGCTGCGAAGGCTATGTCGAAAGCGCCAGCATCGGCCTGCTTGCCGGGCGCTTCGCTGCCGCCGAACGCAAAGGCGAGCCTCTGCCCCTGCCGCCAGCAACGACGGCCTTCGGCTCGCTGCTCAACCACATCACCGGCGGTCACATCGTTTCCGATGACGAACCGGGCAAACGCTCGTTCCAGCCGATGAACATCAATTTCGGCCTGTTTCCGCTCCTGGAACCCGGTTCCATCACCAAACCCGAAGGCGTCAAGCGCTTCCGGGGCAAGGACAAGACGGTGATGAAGAAACAGCTCGTCGCAGCCCGTGCACTCGAAGACTGCGCGGCCTGGCTTGGACGCTAATTTGCCGGCACAGCCCTGATCTCCGACTGCGGGCTGAAGCTGCCGAGCAGCCAGAGGGAAACCTCGGCTGCCACGGCCGGGCTGGCGAACTCGTAGACGCCATCGAGAGAGGTAAAGTCAGCGAAATGCACCACCAGGCCACGGCCGCTTGGCGCGTTGCTGACGTTGACCTTGCCGGGCTCGATCAGATGGCAGACGAAATGGTTTCCGTGTGAGGCCATGAACCCGGCCTTGCCGTCGTGAAGACGGACAAAATAGGCCTTCTCATCTGCCGTCGCGTGAATGGCCCGGATGGCCTCACCTGGAAATGCCCTGCCGAAATCGAGGATAGCCGACCCGGTATCCGGCTCCTGCCGGTCCTTGTCGGCGCGCTCCTTCATCCGCATGTAGAAGGTCCCTGCGAGCAGCATGCAGAGGATGACGATCGGCCAGACCATTGTGCCTGCTCCTTTTTCGTGCCGGTGGCGACAATAACACGCCGCGAGCCTAGAAGACGAAGCTTGCGCCAATGTGCCGTCGGATTCGAAAAACAGCATTTACGACTATGAAATGCCGTTGACGGCTTACCACCGGCCGCTGCGGGCGGCTTTCCACATCCACCATTGCCGGCGCCATTGCGATGGCACAATCGATTGCTCGAACAATTTCGAACCGGCCCGCTCGGCGCGGTCAAAAACCGGTTCGGCCAGCGCCAGTGTGATGAAGGCAAACCGGTTGGCCGGGGAAATGCCTTTCGCGTCGGTGCGAGCCTTGGCAAGGTGGTCACGACCGAGGCCGGACAGTGCGCGTATCGCCCGACTGACCGCGTCCTCATCCGTTCCGGCGAGGAAAGCGTCGCGATCCAGGCCCGTGGCAGCCAACAATTCCGCGGGGAAATAAACCTGCCCCCGACGCCGGTGCAGCGGCAAAAGCAGCAGCAGTCCGGCGATAGTCTGCGCGACACCGGCGTGGCCTGCCGCCGACGCCGATTGCTGGGCATGAGCAGGATCGAGAATAAGGCTGGCAAGCTGGATCAGCGCCGAGGCCGTCTCGCCCGCATATCCCTCAAGCGCCGAGCGGCTTTCCATCGGATCGTCGTAGAGATCGAAAATGCGGGCATCGATCATGTTCTGCAGCACGGGCACCGGCAGATTGTAGGCCCGGATGCAGGCGAGCAGTGCTTCCGCCAATGGGTTCCCCTCGCCGCTCGCGCCGCCCGTATCGCTGAGCACGTCACGCCACCATTGCAAGCGGATTTCTCCCGGCAACGGCTCGCGCGCGACGTCACGAACGCGGGCAATCTCCGCGTGAAAGGCATAGAGAGCCGACAGTGGGCCGCGCTTGTCCTGCGGCGACAGCAGGCAGGCAAGGTACCGGTCGCGGTCGCTCTCGCGCAACGCCGTGAGACTGAAATCGTAGACTGCCACGGCGGCCGACCTCGAATTTTCGGGAGATATCATCGTCAGACGGCAATGAAGGCGGCAGCGACGGCGCGCGATTCCGCAAGCATGATGTTGTAGGTGCGCACCGCAGCACCCGTGCTCATCGGGTCGGAAGAGATTGAAAGCTCCTTGAATCGCGCCTTCAACTCTTTTGGCAGCGGCCGGATGTCCTTGCCCGTTCCGACGAGCAGCACCTCGATATCGGCGGCTTCATCGAAAACGCGCTGGAAATTTTCCACGGTCAGCGGATCGCCTTCGACCATGTCCCAGCCATAGATGCCGGAAGGCAGCATTAGCAGCGATCCGCGATGCGACATGTCGGCGAAACGGAAGCCGCCATTGCCGTAGCTCTCTATCGGCGCCCGACCGGGGAAATGTGCCCTGCGGATTTCTACGGGTCTGCGCATGCCTACCGAGCCCCCTTGACCGGGCGTATGCCGGCGCTGCCGCTCTTTTCGACATCACTGCCCGGTGCGCCGTGCCTCAACCTGAAGAGAATGAGGACGGGGCCGGCAACATAGATCGAGGAGAACGTGCCGATCGCAACACCGAACAGCATAACGAAAGCAAAAGACTGGATTGCCTCGCCACCGAAAATCGACAGCGCAGCCAGTGCCAACATGGTGGTCGCGCCGGTCAGAACCGTTCGCGACAACGTCTGGTTGATCGAGGTATCGATCAGAATCGGCAACGGCATGCGCGGATAACGCTTCAGGTTTTCGCGAACCCTGTCGTAGACCACGACCGTGTCGTTCAGTGAATAGCCGACGATGGTCAGAAGCGCCGCAATGCTCGTCAGGTTGAATTCCATGCCGGTGACGACGAAGAGACCGATAGTCAAAAGCACGTCATGCAAGGTGGCGACGATCGCGCCGGCGGCAAACTGCCATTCGAACCGGACCCATATGTAGATGAGGATGGCCAGAAGTGACGCGAAAACACCGATGGTCGCGGCTTTCGTCAGGTCACCGGAGACCGAGGGGCCGACGACTTCGACGCGGCGGAATTCATAGGCGTCTTCCAGTTCGCCCCGGATCAGCATCACCGACGTCTGCTCGGCGTTCTCTCCACCTTCGCGGGAGTGGACACGCACGACCACATCCTGCGGCGAGCCGAACGGCTTGACCGTGATCTCCCCGAGATTGAGTTCGTCCAGCCGCGCGCGAATATCCTCGATATCCGCAGCACCCTCGCGCGCCTTCAGTTCGATCACCGAACCACCAGCAAAGTCGATGCCGAGATTGATACCCATCGCGCCAAACAGCAGCATGCTGATGAGAGACAGCAATGCCGTCAGGGAAAAGACGTAGTTTCGGATCGCCATGAACCGGAACGCTGCGCCGTCGAACACGCCGGTACGTATCCCATCCGGCAATTGCTTCGGCCGGCGCCTGTGCAGCCATACGTCGAGCATAACGCGCGTCAAAGTGAAGGCGGTAAACAGCGTCGTCACGATACCGATCGCCAACGTCACGGCAAAGCCGCGGACCGCCCCTGTTCCGAGAAACAGCAGGATGATGGCGGCGATCAGCGTGGTGATATTGGCGTCGACGATGGCGGCGAATGCGCGCGAGAAACCGAAATCGAAGGCTTCCCGAAGCGATCTGCCGTGACGGACCTCTTCGCGGATGCGCTCGTAGATCAGCACGTTTGAATCGACCGCCATGCCGATCGTCAGCACGATACCCGCGATGCCGGGAAGGGTCAGAGCCAGTCCTGTCGCCGAAAGCACGGCAACGATCATGACGACGTTGAAAGTCACGGCCAGGCTCGCCACCGCGCCGAAGAAGCCATAGAAGCCCAGCATGAAAAGAATGACGAGAACGGCGCCGATCGCGCCACCAGCCAGAATGGAATGGATCGAATCCGCCCCACGCCCTGCGCCGATCGAGCGCTCCTCGACGACTGTCAGCGGGCTCGGCAAAGAACCGGCGCGCAGAAGCAGCGCCAGATCATCGGCACCCTCCGGGCTCATTTCAGCCGACAGCTGTATGGTGCCGTCGGTGATCGCCTTGCGCACCAGAGGCGTCGCAATCACCGCCCCATCGAGCACCACCGCAATCGTCGTACCGGTCGTGTCCGCCGTCGCCTTCGCAAACCTCGCCGCACCCTCCGGGCCAAGGCGCAGGTTGACGACTGGATTGCCGGACTGCGCATTGATCGCCGATTTGGCCTCGACAATGTCCTGGTTGGAGATGATGGGTTGCTTGCGGACGAGATAACCGATCGGTGGGTCGTCGGCGGAGTAGAGAATTTCCGAATTTAACGGCGGCTGGCCGTTGACGGCATCCTGGACCGCCATCGACATATCGATGCTTCGGAACGAAAGAGCGCCCGCCTGGCTCAGGATATACTTGACCTGTTCCGGATCGTAGCGGCCGGGAATCTGGACGATGATGCGGTCGGCACCTTGTCTGCGGATTTTCGGCTGCTGGGCGCCGAGATCCGCCAGCCGACGATGCAGGACGGCTATGGCACCATCGGCCGTGGCCGAAACCCTGCGGTCAATGCCCTCGTCGGAAATGCTGGCGCGAATGGACCCGTCAGGAGAAGCGCCGATAGCAACCTCGCGGACCGCGTCCTTGGCAGCGCCACCGATCTTTGCCGGATCCGTCAAAGCGTTCAGGGCCGTTTGCGCGGCCTCAATCTGTGCCGGGTTGCGAAGGCGTAGCTGGATATCCTGGCCCGTGCCCGAAAGGCCGGAATAGGCGATGCCGGCAGACCGCAACCGCGCGCCGATCGCATCGATGATCGCCTCGAGGCGGGTCTTCACCACATCTTCGCGCTCGACCTTCAGGGTGATCTGGGATCCGCCCTGGAGATCGAGACCGAGCATCAGCTGCTTTCTCGGAACCCAGTCTGGCAAGCGCTCCAGAGTTGCCTCGGCGACCGCGTTCGGCAAAGCCACCACGATGCTGAGCAGCACGACGAGCCAGACGATGATGGTTTTCCAGCGGGAAAAATACGGCATGAAGCTCTCGAAGATGTGTCGTTACAAGGTGACCGGTCCGATCCGGCCTCCCTGCGAGCCTACTCCTTGACGGGTTCGCCCTTTACACGGACTTCGGATACACCACTGCGTACCACACGAATCTTGACGCCGTCAGCAATTTCGACTTCAAGTTCGCTGTCGTCGATGACCTTCGTCACCTTGCCGACGATGCCGCCGCCGGTAACGATCTGGTCGCCACGGCGAATGTTCTTCAGGAGTTCCTCGCGGCGCTTCATGTTTGCGCGCTGCGGCCGGATGATCAGGAAATACATTACCACAAAGATCAGCAGGAACGGCAGGATAGACATCAGGATATCAGCGCCGCCAGCCGTTGCGCCGGGTGCCGTCTGGGCGAATGCCTCGGTAATGAACATCAATCACTCCTTGAATGCGGTTTTGCGGGCGGGCAGCCCATGGTTCGGATCGCCGAATATAAGAATAGCCAATGTGAATGCAACCACGGGCTAACCGGCGTCTACCTTCAGCCTCATACAGGAAATCGGCTGGAGGAGAAGCGCTTTCTACCGGATTTCACGCCTTTTACCGTTACAACAGCTATGCTACCGGACGCTTGGCCCAACGGCACAACCTGTTGCCCTATTTCAGGAGGCTTTTTGATGCAGGATACGAAAATCGACCTTCTGATCACCGAAATGCAAAAGGTCTCGGCGGCCATCGAGCGGATTGCCGGCCCCGCCCCTGCCGTCAATGAATGGGGCGCAGCGGAATGTTTCGTCTGGGTCCCGCAACGGCTGCATCTCCAGCCCGTCAGCAAGCCGAACCGGGTCGATCTCACGCTGATCCGCGGCGTCGATCATGTCCGCGATATTCTGTTCGACAACACCCTGAGATTTGCCGAAGGGTTTCCGGCAAACAACGTCTTGCTGTGGGGCGCCCGCGGCATGGGCAAGTCGTCGCTCGTCAAGGCGGTTCATGCAAGCGTGGCGCGGGATTCCGGTATTCGCCTGAAACTGGTGGAGGTGCATCGCGAAGACATTTCGACGCTGCCGGTCTTGATGGAGATCCTCAAATCAGCGCCAGTGCCGGTCATCGTATTTTGCGACGACCTGTCCTTCGACCATGACGACACGTCCTACAAATCTTTGAAAGCGGTGCTGGACGGTGGCATCGAGGGCCGCCCAGCCAACGTCCTGCTCTACGCAACGTCCAATCGCCGCCATCTGCTTCCACGCCATATGATGGAAAACGAGCAGTCTACGGCGATCAACCCCTCAGAGGCGGTCGAGGAGAAGGTTTCCTTGTCCGATCGCTTCGGACTTTGGCTCGGCTTCTACAAATGCAGCCAGGAAGACTATCTGGCGATGATCGACAGCTACGCAACGTATTTCGGTCTTCAAAGCGATGCTGCGCAGCTGCATGCCGAGGCGCTGGAGTGGAGCACCACGCGCGGCGCCCGCTCCGGCCGCGTTGCCTGGCAGTTCATCCAGGATCTGGCCGGCCGCTTGAAGAAGAAGATCGACCTGGTTTGACACAAAAAAGAAAAGCCCCGTTGCGGGGCTTTTCTTTTGATGACGAGCTGGCAACAAGCCTGGCTATTCCAGGAAGGTTGCCGGGTTGACGGCGCTGGCGTTCTTGCGCACCTCGAAGTGCACCTGCGGCTGCGTTGCCGTGCCGCTCATGCCGGACGCCGCCAGCGTCTGGCCGCGCTGAATCTTCTGACCGCGCTGCACCTTCAGCTCCGATGCATTGCCATAAACGGTGACAGTGCCGTCGTCGTGGCGCACCAGAACGGCGTTTCCGAGTTCCTTTAGGCTGCTGCCGGAGTAGATGACCACGCCGTTTTCCGCCGCCTTGATCGGGGTGCCTTCCGGTACCGAGATGTTGATGCCGTCGTTGCGGTTGCCCTCGACGTTGGCGCCATATCCGGCGATGACCTGTCCACGAACCGGCCAGCGGTACTTGCTGATCCCCGTTCCCTTCGGCGAGGCTTCCGAGCCGTCATCCTTCGAGGCGACTTCGGTGACCGATTCCTTGGCGACCGGCGGCGTATACTGCGCGGGCTTTGCCTCTTCGGTCTTGGCAAGCTTGGTCTCCGCCTTGGCATCAACCGTCTTGCCGGGGACCGAGGCGGTAACCACCTGGTCCGGAGCCGATGTGTCGGCGCCCGGAACCTTCAAGGTCTGGCCGATGCGGATCGCCGCGGTCGTCAAGCCATTCGCCTTGCGCAGTTCCTCGACGGAAACGCCGTTCGCCTTGGCGATCCTGTTCAGGGAATCGCCCGCCTTGACGGTATAGGTTCCGCCCTTGCCGCCTTCGCCGGCAACCGGCTGCTTGCCGGCTGCCATGTCAGTACGGGTCGTGCCCTTTTCGCGGGACTGAGACTGGCCGGGCAGGATTGCGACATCACGATTGTCCGGCTGCAGCGGGATTTTCTTCTGCTTGTCGACATCGAGGCTCGCGGCGGCATCGGAAGCAGCCGCCTTTGCCGCACTTCCGGCAACGCCGAAGGTCGGGATAAGGATGCGCTGGCCGGGCTCTGCGTCGGCACCGGACTTCAGACCGTTTGCCTTGAGGATTTCCTTTTCGGGAACACCAAAACGCTTGGACAATGTCGCGACGCTATCGCCTTGCCGCAGAAGCACTGCCGGAGCATTCGCCGTCGACCAACCGCCCTTCGTCGTACCGGTGGAGATCGGATCGGCCTTAATCTTCTGCTCGGCCTTCGCCGTTTCGCGAGCAGCGGGGAAAGGTTGCGTCAGCGAGGTATCGCGCGCCTTCGCAGCCGGATCAGCAAGTGCGACACGCTGGACGTTGATCGGCGTCGACGCTTCCCGTGCACGGGAAACCGGCGTCGTTGCGGTATTGACCGGATCGGGGAACGGCTGGCTCGTGGCCTGATCGCGACTGTCGCCTGCGGCCGCCGGTACAACCGCCATGCCGCCTCCCTGGACATCACTGCGCGGGATCGGGACATTGCTGCCCGCGATCGAGTTCGTCGTAAAATTATCTGACTTGGAGAAGAGTCCTCCAAAGCGGGTTGCATCAGAACTGCAACCTGTTGCGGCGCCTGCCAGCAACACCGCCGCAACAAGACGGACGACGGACTTTCCTGCACTCGACGAAACTCTCATACGCATGACGCTACCCACTTGGAACACAACTCAGTGTAGGGTGATTAAAGCGCATTAGAGTTACCGCGCGGTTAAAACCGGCGGCCGGGGCAATAGTTTTTGATGAATTGATAACCATGATTGGCGACAACACCGACGATGGCGGTGCCGGCGGCAAATCGAACCGGTGGACCGCGTGAATCGACCGTGGCGTGGTGACCGCTCATACCGGCTTCTTTCCAGTCGTCAGACGGGATTGCGTATTTTTCACGACCATCGACGCGCAATGCTCGGGCTTAAGGTTCAGAAGTTTTCCTGGTAGAGCCTCTCGACCTCGGAGAGAGCGCCGCGCGTCTGGGAGACATCCTCGTAGCTGATCGCGCCGCTATCCCAGCCGAACATGTCTCCGGTGATCATGCCGCCCGCATCCTCTAAGGTTGAGAACTCGGATTGAGGCTTGTCGGTGTCGAGCAGGACGCTGACGAGGGTTTGAAAGGCTGCGCCACCCTCGCCGCCGCTGTCGTCGCTATACTCCACTGACCGCGCTCCGGCGAGCGCCGCCTCGCGCGTGCCGAAATAGCGCAGGCTGTTCTGATCCTCCGGGCGAAGGTTGTCGTAGTACTCGATGAATGCACGGTAGTAGGCTTTGTAGTCGCCGGTCTCGCCGTATTTCCCGAAGGCCTGATACTCGCGGGCGGCGAGCTGCGGGGACAGCTTGTTGCCCCATTCCTCAGCCGTCAGTGCCGGGTATTTTTCCTGCACGCGCTTCGTGCGACCGAGAAACAGCAGTGCCTCTATCGACAAGGAAACACGCGAGGATGGGTCGTAGCCGCCGGCCGGCGAGACGGCTGCATTGCCCTCTTCGCGGCTGCCCGAAGTGACCTGCGCCGCGGCGCGGCCTGCAAGGTTGCTCAGGCCGTCGCCAGTACCCGTCGAGCCTAATCTGTTCGCGATCTGCATCTGCCGTCTCCTGCGTTGGGACGCCTGAAATGGAACTGACAAACACCCATCAAGTCCGAGGTCAGCTCAAAGGTATGACTTTTGTACGCAGCTTTCGGTTAGGCTCAGAAACTTGCGCCAGGCTGACCACGATTAACGAAAACTTAACCAATTGATTGTGCGATAATAATTCCGGCTGCCGCGACAAGCGGGCCTGTGCAGCATGCTGCAACGCAACAGCAAATGGTGGAATCAGCGTGCGATCGCGATGATTTCGCTGCTTCCTGCGCTGAACAGCAGGCCGTCCCATCCGCCCAGCAAGGAGACATCCACGAAGCCTGCCTTATGGAGAAGACGCCGAATCTCCGCGTGGCTGCGAAATGCCAAGGTGCTCTGTGAGATAGCGCGCTCATTCCGGCCGCCGATGCGGGTATAGGTTCGAAAGCTCACCTGTCCGGCCCGCACGTCGATAACTTCATGCCAGGTTTCGACCGTGCCCAATCTCGGATGTGCGATCGTCCTGAAGGAATGGTCCGGCGTCCAGCGTTCCCAGGCGCGTGCGAGCGGGTTGCGGCTTTCGAACACGAGGCGACCACCGTTTTCAAGATGCCGCCGCACGGAAGAGACGACCGCCAGAACCTGGTCGTCATCGAGAAACACCTGAAAAACATGGCCCGTCATGAGCACCAGATCGAAGCGTTCCTCAGATCCAACCGCATAGATATCGCCATTTATCCAACGCACTGTCTCGCCGCCCGGACGCCGGCGCGCGATATCCAGCATGGCCGGAGCCGGATCGGCACCGGTCACGTGATGCCCAAGCGCGGCAAGCCTGACGGTCAAAAGCCCCGTGCCGCAACCAAGATCAAAGCACACGGCAGGGCTCTTTCGCCAGCCGGCAGTAGAAGTCAGTATCCGCCCCGGCAGGGTTGAGACTGTCGTAGAGCGCGACAAGCGTGCGGTCTGTGTAAATCTCGTCCGGCATCGCGCCTAGAGAAACGAGGCGAGTTGCGGAACGATGGGAAGGTAAGGCGCTTCGAACAGGTCCTCGCGGTCGAAACGGCTGCCGGTGCGCGTGAGCCGGACGATCCGGCATTCGGTCTCGCTCATCATGATCGGCACAATGAGAACGCCACCGGAAACGAGGTGATCGGAAAAAACGCGCGGCAGACTGGAGAACGCCGCGGTGACCAGAATGCGATCGAACGTCCCTTCCCCCGCGGGCCCTATGCTGCCATCGGCGTGACGAACGACGACATTGCGGATACCCGCCTTCTCCAAGTTCTTCTGGGCACCGGTCACGAGCGTCTTGTAGCGGTCGATCGTCAGCACGCGCTCGGCGATGCGGCCCATCACGCCGGCGGTAAAGCCGCTACCGGTACCAACCTCGAGGATGCGTTGTCCGGGCTTGAGGCTGAGATGATGTAGAAGACGTACGGTGAAATCGAAACCTTCCATGAAGGAACCGCAATCGAGCGGCACGAGTCGCGACGAATAGGCGTTGTCCTGAAATTGGGGAGGCGTAAACAGCGTGCGCGGCGTCTGCTCGACGGCATTGAGCAGTTCCTTGCTGGAAATACCTTCCGCACGCAGGCGCAGCAAAAGAGCGGCAAACCCTTCCTGTTCGACGGCGCGCGGGCTCAATCGGCGTCTCCGCCGAGCAACGCGCGCGCAACGCGGTCCTGCACCGTATAATCCGTCAGGTCGAGCTTCAGTGGCGTCACGGAAATCTGGTGTTCGCGCAGCGCGTGAATGTCGGTTCCCGCCCGGAAATCGCCAAAGCGCTCACCGAATCGGAGCCAGAAATAAGGATGCCCGCGGCCATCGGTGCGCTCGTCGATCGTCAGGCCAAAATCGAGCTTGCCCTGGGAGGTGACCTCGGTACCGGCAACGGCGCCCGGTGCGCAGTTCGGGAAATTGAGGTTGAGGAATGTCCCATCAGGCAGGTCAACCAGCATCAGCTTGCGCAGAAGATCGGGCGCATGGGTCTCGACGACATCCCACGGGACGTTCCCGCCGTCCGCATGCCGATAGGCCTGGCTGAGGGCAAAGGATCGGATGCCCTGCATCGTGCCCTCGATGGCGCCGGCAATCGTGCCGGAATAGGTGACGTCATCGGCCATGTTGGCGCCGACGTTGACGCCCGAGAGGACGAGGTCCGGTTTGAAATCCAGCACCTTGCGCACCGCCATGATGACGCAGTCGGTCGGCGTACCGCGCAGCGCGAAATGCTTTTCCGATACCTGCCGCAGACGCAAGGGCTCCGACAGCGTCAGCGAATGGGCAAGGCCGCTCTGGTCGGTTTCCGGCGCAACGATCCAGACATCATCAGAAATCGTCCGGGCAATCCGTTCGAGAACAGCAAGGCCCTCGGCGTGAATGCCATCGTCGTTTGTCAGCAGAATTCGCATCTCTACCCCTGCCGCAGGATGCGGCTCAACCGGCCTTTTCAATCTTGGTCAGGCCGCCCATATAGGGCAACAATACGTTCGGGATGGTTACCGATCCGTCTTCATTCAGATAGTTTTCGATGACGGCGATGAGTGCGCGACCGACAGCCGTGCCCGAGCCGTTCAGCGTGTGAACGAATTTCAGGGTCTTGTCGTCCTTGGTGCGGTAGCGCGCGTTCATGCGCCGTGCCTGGAAATCGCCGCAGACCGAGCAGGACGAGATTTCGCGATAGGTATCCTGGCCAGGCAGCCAGACTTCAAGATCGTAGGTCTTGCGTGCGCCAAACCCCATGTCGCCGGTGCAAAGCGTCATGACACGGTAGTGCAGTCCAAGACGCTTCAGCACCTCCTCGGCACAGGCGGTCATGCGCTCATGTTCGTCGATCGAGCTATCCGCATCGGTGATCGACACGAGTTCCACCTTGTTGAACTGATGCTGGCGCAGCATGCCGCGGGTATCGCGGCCAGCCGAACCCGCTTCCGAGCGGAAGCAGGGCGTCAGCGCTGTAAATCGCAGCGGCAGCGCATCGCCTTCGAGGATCTGCTCGCGCACCATGTTGGTGAGTGGCACCTCGGCAGTCGGGATCAGCCAGCGGCCATCCGTCGTTTTGAACAGGTCTTCAGCAAACTTCGGAAGCTGCCCGGTGCCATACATGGCCTCGTCACGCGTCATCAGCGGCGGCTGAACTTCCAAATAGCCGTGTTCGCTCGTGTGCAGATCAAGCATGAACTGCCCCAGCGCCCGCTCGAGCCGTGCCAGTTGACCCTTGACGATGGTGAAACGCGAGCCGGCAATCCTGGCTGCACCTTCGAAATCGAGCCAGCCAAGCGCCTCGCCGATTTCGAAATGCTCTTTGGGCTTGTGATTCCAGCCGGGCTTCAGACCGTGGCTGTGCTTGACGACATTGCCGTGCTCGTCGCTGCCGACCGGCACATCTTCGAGCGGAATGTTGGGTATGCGCGACAAAGCGTCGGCGAGCTCGGCATCGGTCTGACGGCTTTGTTCTTCGAGCGCAGGCATGGTGGTCTTCAGTTCAGCCACTTCGGCCTTCAGCGTTTCGGCAAGCTCGCTGTTCTTCTGCGCCATTGCAACACCGATCTCCTTGGAAGCGGCATTGCGGCGCGACTGCATGTCCTGCAGCGACTGAACGAGGGAGCGGCGCTTCTCGTCGAGCGCGATCAGTGCGGCCGACAGGGGCTCTACACCGCGCTTTTCAAGCGCTGCGTCCAGGGCTTCGGCATTGTCCCTAATCCATTTGATATCAAGCATGTTCGTTCAGGTCCTGATCGGTCGTGTCGAATGTGGATCCCGAACACCGGGCGCTGACACGAACCCCGTGTCAGCCGGCGTTTTCGCTCGCCTCGGCATCTTCGCGTGCTTGTGCGTCGCGTGTCCGTTGCCGCTCAACGAGTCGGGCCGTGTAGATCGAAATCTCGTAGAGAAGGATGGCCGGGAGAGCAAGACCGATCTGGGAAACCGGATCCGGCGGCGTCAAGATTGCCGCCGCAATGAAGGCGATGACGATCGCGTATTTGCGCTTGTCCTTCAGACCCTGCGAAGTGACAAAGCCGACACGCGCCAGGAGCGTCGTAATGACCGGCAGTTGGAACACCAGGCCGAAGGCGAAGATCAGCGACATGATCAGGCTCAGATATTCCGAAACCTTCGGCAGAAGCTGGATCGATACCTGCCCCTCGCCGCCATGCTGTTCCATCGCCAGGAAGAACCACATCACCATCGGCGTGAAGAAGAAATAGACGAGCGCGCCCCCCATCAGAAAGAGGATCGGCGAGGCGATCAAGAACGGCAGGAAGGCGGCCCGCTCGTTTTTGTAGAGGCCGGGAGCGACGAACTTGTAGACCTGCGAGGCGATGACGGGAAAGGAGATCACGAGCGCGCTGAACATCGCGACCTTGATCTGCGTGAAGAAAAACTCCTGTGGCGCCGTGTAGATCAGCTCAACGTTGCGATGATCAAGCCCCGCCCACTGAACCGCCCACTTGAATGGCTGAACGAGGACATCGAACAGGCCCTTGGCGAAATAGAAGCAGACGAGGAAAGCCGCGAAAAGAGCGCCGACCGCCCAGATAAGCCGCGAGCGCAGCTCGATCAGATGCTCCATCAGCGGCTGGGGCTTGTCTTCAATATCGCCGCTCATGCGTCACCTTTTTTCTTCGTCTTTTTAGGCGCAGCCTTGGCAGATTCCGGCTGCTTCTTCTCGCTCACCGCTTTTGCCTTTTTCGTGGCAGCCTTCTCCGGTCCAGACACCGCGGCCCCGACTGCCGCTGCTTTCGGCTTGGAAGCAGTCGTCGCGTTTCGCTCGACAACGGGAGCAGCGACCGCAGCCGCGCGTTCCGCCGGCGTGGCCGTCGCGACAGCTGTGACGGCGACAGGTTCGGCTTTCGGCTGTTCCTGCGGAGTGACTGCTTCTGCCGGAACTTCGGCGGGCGCCACGGCCGGTTCAACCAGCTTCGTCTCGACAGTCGTCGCTTTCTGCAGGTCGGCCTTGATCTCGTTGCCCATCTGACGAAGCGGATTCATTGCCTCGCGCAGACTATGTGCCGGGTTGAGCTTCTGAGCGTCGCTCAGCGTCCTGCGAACATCGTCGAGGTCGGCTTCCTTCAGCGCTTCATCGAACTGCTGGCGGAAATCATTCGCCATGCCGCGCATCTTCGTCATCATCTTGCCGAACGTCCGAAGCATTGGCGGCAAATCCTTCGGACCAACCACGATGATCAGGACGATGGCGATAACGACGAGCTCGGTCCAGCCGACATCAAGCATTCTCTAGGACTCCACAACACCGAAAAGCGGCAGGGCCTGCTCTCGCGGCCAGGCCCCGAACCGAATGCATGATCAGCGGACTTCGTCGGATTTGTGTTCGACCGTCTTGGCATCGACACCCTTGTCGGCGGCGGTGTCGTCTTCGGTCATGCCCTTCTTGAAGCTCTTGATGCCCTTGGCAACGTCGCCCATCAGTTCCGGAATCTTGCCGCGTCCGAACAACAGCAGAACAACGACCAGAACGATCAGCCAATGCCAGATACTAAAGGAACCCATGTCCTTACTCCCTTGAAACCTGCAACCCCGATTTAAGATGCTCGACCATCTTTTTCAAACGGCAATGTACCTCGCTCGTTAACGGAAAGCGGCACGCCACGCAATGCTTACACCGCGAGTTCGGCAGAGATAGGCCCGTCCCGCAGATTTTCGGATCAATCGAGCGCAGCCGCCGGTGGAAGCAGGATGCCAATGCGACCACTACACACGGGCCGATGGAGGAGACAAGCGGCGTCAGGACGCCCGCCGTTCATTCCCCGTCCTCACCGCTCGGCGCCAGAAGGCCAAGCTCCTCCAGATCAAGCTGCGTGATCGGATCCTCCTCGTCGCCAAGTCCCTCATCGCCAAGCGGAACCGGTACCTGGAAGTTGGAAGGAATGCGGCCGGAGAGCAGTCCCGCTCCCTTCAATTCTTCGAGACCCGGCAGGTCGCGCAGTTCCTCCAGGCCGAAGTGGTCGAGAAAATCCCGGGTCGTGCCGAAAGTCACGGGACGGCCGGGCGTGCGGCGGCGGCCACGGAAACGTATCCAGCCCGCTTCCATCAACACGTCGAGCGTGCCTTTGGAGGTCTGCACACCGCGGATATCCTCGATCTCCGCGCGCGTGACCGGCTGGTGATAGGCGATGATCGCCAGCACTTCGAGTGCTGCCCGCGACAACTTGCGCACTTCGTTTTCATCTGTCTGGACAACGAATGAAAGGTCTGCAGCCGTACGGAACGCCCAGTGATCAGCCACCTGTACGAGATTGACGCCGCGCACGGCATATATGGCCTTCAGCCGCATCATGATACGCGCAACATTTGCACCCCGCGGCAGGCGCGAGGCAATATAGCCCTCCGACACCGGCTGGGCGGACGCAAAGACAAGCGCTTCGGCGATGCGCTCCGCTTCCAGTTCGGTCCGCGGATCAAGCAGGATGCCCCTGCTGGTCGTTTCGTCCCGTTCTTCGATCACGCCGGGCAGTTTCTTTTGCGGGTCAATCACGCCCCGCCTCCATGTCAGCCAGCATCTCGGCCGTCAGCTTGTTTGGTCCCTGGCGCAGATAGATAGGCGAAAACGCGCCATCCTGGCGAATTTCAAGCCGGCCTTCCCGCACCATTTCGAGCGATGCGGCAAAAGAACTGGCTATTGCCGTCGCCCGCTCCTTGGGGCTCGTCATGTAGCGCAGCAGAAAGTGGTCGAGTGCGGTCCAGTCGACCATATCGCCGATCAGCCGGGCAAGGACGAGGCGGGCATCGGCGAGCGACCAGACCTGCCGCTTCTCGATCGTTACCTGCATCACCGCTTCACGCTGACGCAACGAGGCATAGGCACTCAGCAGATCGTAGAGCGATGCCTCGAATGCCGATTTCCTTTCGACCGGAATATGTTCAGGCGCACCACGCGCGAATACGTCACGCCCAAGCCGGTTGCGATTGATCAGGCGGGTGGCCGCCTCGCGCATCGCTTCCAGTCGCTTGAGGCGGAAAGCCAGCGCCGTGGCCATTTCCTCGCCCGAGGGGCCATCGTCCTTGCTCTGCTGCGGAATGAGCAGGCGCGACTTGAGGAAGGCGAGCCAGGCCGCCATGACGAGATAGTCGGCGGCAAGCTCAAGCCGGATGCTGCGGGCGCGCTCGATGAAAGCGATATATTGCTCGGCAAGCGCCAGCACTGAAATGCGCGAGAGATCGACACGCTGGTTGCGCGCCAGATGCAACAGCAGATCAAGCGGGCCTTCGAAGCCGGCGATATCGACGACGAGTTCGTCCTCGTGCAGGCCACGATCCGATGCATCGTCCTGCCACAGCGGCTCCATCGGGGCCTTGGCCGCCGGTTTCCTCTGCATGTCGCCGGCGTTGCTCACGATCTCTTGCCTCTTTTATTGCCGTGCTTCCCCTACGCGATGGCCAGCATGCCGTTGAACTCGTCCCGCAATGCGGCTTCATCCGATGCATCCGGCTTTGCGAACCCGGCTTCCACCGCTTTCACGCGCCTGAGCGTCTCGCCGGATATCACCGGCACGACACGCGCCACCTGTAGCATTTCATCCATAATGCCGTGGCAATGCAACACCAGATCGAGGCCTGCGGCCACAATACCACGCGCCCGCTCCTCGATATTGCCAGCCAGCGCATTCATCGAGACATCGTCAGACATCAGCAGCCCATCGAAACCGATATGGCCGCGGATGACGCCTTCGACCACCTTCGGGGAAGTCGTCGCGGGATTTTCCGGATCGATGGCAGTGAAAACGATGTGCGCCGACATTGCCATGAGTTCGTTCTTCATGGCAGCGAAAGGTACAAAATCGCTCTTGGCGAGCTCCTCAAACGGCACATCGACGACCGGCAGCTTATGGTGAGAATCGACGAAAGCCCGGCCGTGGCCCGGCATATGCTTCATCACCGGCAGCATTCCCCCGGCCTTGAGGCCCGCGGCCGCTGCTGCGCCAATCGCCGCGACGGCCTGCGGATCATGACCATAGGCGCGGTTGCCGATGACATCGCTGCTGCCTTCGATCGGCACGTCGAGCACCGGCAGGCAATCAACCGTGATGCCGAAGCGCATCAGGTCGAAGGCGTGCAGCCGTGACATCAGCCATGCGGCGCGCAAGCCTTGCTCGCGATCGCGGCGATAGATCTCACCGAGCGCAGCACCGTTCGGATATTGCGGAACGACCGGCGGACGGATGCGCTGGACGCGGCCACCCTCCTGGTCGATCAGCACCGGCGCATCGAGATTGCCGACGCTGTCGCGCAGAGACGCGACCAGATCGGAAATCTGCTCGGGCTCGCCGATATTGCGTCCGAAAAGGATGAAGCCCCAGGGGCGCTCTCCTGCAAAGAAAGCTTTTTCCTCGGTCGTGATCGTCAGGCCCTTGCAGCCTGAAATGAATGCTTTTGATTCGGTCATGGAGCGATGATAGTGACTGCTGCAGGCAAAGGCGAATGTCGATTTTTCCTGTCCCGTCATTCACAGCGTGCCGTTGCGTTTGCAGACGAAAAAGGCGCGACCGTTTCGCCGCGCCTCTTGCTGATCTCTTGGTCTCGCCTGCTTATTTCGTCACGAGGCAGCTGCCACCGGCACTCTTGTAGCGTGTGCACAGGGAATTCGCCTCCGCCTTGGAGCCGGCCGGAATGCGTACCCGGAAATAGGTGCCCTTGCCGGCAATCTCCGCCTTCTTGATATCGACGCCCTTGCCCCCGATGACGCTGCCGAACTTGCCGGAGAGCGTCTTGTAGGACTTCTGGGCTTCGGCTTCCGAGGGCAGCGAGGCGATCTGGATCACATAGGTGCCCGGGGCGACAGAGGCCGTTTCTACCGGCTTGGCTTCGGCTGCCGGCTCAGCCTTTCGGACCGGCTCGGTCTTGAAGGTGTCAACGACCTTCGCCTGCTCCTCGACCGGACGCGTCTGCGGAACCGGATTGGTCTCGGCAACCGCCGTCGTTCCTGTCGATCGAACCGGCGCTGTCTCTTCGACGTTCGCCGCAGCGGCTTCCGCCAGAGCGCTTTTCTGCTCCGGCGCAGCAGCCTGGTCGGCAGCGGGCACGGTCTTCGGCGTCGAACCAGTTTCCACCTGGGGGCTGACGGTCGTCGTCTTGACCATGTTTACCTGCGGGTCGTCCTGTTTCGCCGGCGTTTCGTTTGCGGCAACCTTCGTTTCAGGCTGGGCAACCGGCTCGTCGCGGGCAACCAGCGTGCCATCCGGCTTGACGATCATCGTGCGAACCTTGCGCGGCGATACGGCCGGCGAGCTCTCCTCTTCGGTCGCGGCGTTCTCGGCGGTCTGGTCTTCTGGCAACAGCCGCTCGTCCCCGTCCTCGTCTGCCGGTGTTACGCCCGGGAGTTCGTCGCCGGCGCCTTCCAGCGGCAGGTTCTCCGGCGTCAGCGTTCGCTGAACCACATCGACCGGCTCCTCCGTCGAGGATACCAGCGTGCCCTGCTCGGGCGTGCTGTCCTGCGCACCGGCAACACGGTCGTAGACCGCCTTGTCCTGGTTGGGAACGGTCTTTCCGCCCTTTTCGACCGGCACGACCTTCACTGGCGACTTGTCCGCCAGGATAATTTTCGGCTCCCCGCCCGACAGCATCGAACCGTTGCCGCCCATGAATGCGTAGACACCGACGCCACCGAAGATCGCAAGACCGGTAACGGCCGCTGCCAGCAGGATCAGGCGACGCTTGCCGGAACCGCTACCCTCTTCGTCAAAGTCGCTGTTGGCCGCGTAGCCTGAGCCGACAGCCAGGCGATCCGAAGATGGGTCGGCTTCCCGGCGCTGGCTCAGCGACAGCCGGAAATCCTCTTCCATGGCCTTTTCGAACTCGTCGAAATCATCCTCGGCGGCCGCACTGCCGGTGACGGGCTGCGCCTGGGGAATTGCATGCGGCACGGAACCGAAACCCAGTTCTCTATCAGCGCCCGTGTTAGCGCCAACGTTGGTACGGCCAGGCGCGCCGAACAGCTGCGCCATTTCAGCGTCGATATCGAGGTCGTAATCCGGCTGATGGACCACCGGACGCTCCTGCTCGACGGTCGGCAATTGCGGTACGTTCAGATCGGCGATCGCCGTCACGTTTTCTTCCGTCTCGGCAATCATCGAGGGATCGAAGGGCAAGACACTTTCAGGCTCTTCGCGCACCGGCTCTTCATCCCGTGGCGCTTCGTCGAAGGCCTCAGCCGCAACGGGCTCTTCTGCAAGCGCCGCAGCCGGCGCGAGAGTGGGCCCGTGGGACGCAGTCTCGAATTCCGAGGGATCGATATCGAGATCGATGCCGGAAAGATCGAGTTCAAATGTTTCGAGATCGAAATCCGGATCCGGATCGGCGGGTGTCTTCAGCGAAGGCGCTGCCTCGATCACCACCGGCTCGACGGGCGTTTCGGCTGGCTGATACGCGGTTTCGGTGACCGTTGCGCCTAGCGGCACGGCTGCCGCCGGAAGCGGCGTCGCAAAGGCCCTCTGCGACAAAACTCCGCCATTGGAGGCTACCGGAGTAGCGCGACTGAATGTCGGCGTGAACGGATAGTTGACTTTTCGCGCAGCATCCGACGGGGTTACCAGTTTCACCACGGCTTTGGGGGGAACAGGAAACCGTTCGATATCAGTCAGCAAAGCATCGAGGACATGCGCACCGGACGCGGACGTCGCTTCGTCCGCCTTCGGCGCCACTACCGTTTCCGGCTGCCATTCGGCAAGATCATCCTGCGCCACGCTCGTCTCGGCCGCGATTGCTGCCTGGCCGGCGCCAGCATAGACGTCCTCAACGGACTGAAGGGCAACAGGCTCTTCAACCGCAGCCATGGGCGCCACATCCGGTTCGGCCGACTCCTCCGCCCCGGCGTCAACAGGAGTATTCAACTCAGGTTCAAAATGATGAGCCTGCGCCGGGGCCATTTCGGTCGCAGGCGCTTCGGCGATGTCATAGCCGATGGACAGCTCGAGCTCGCGCTCGAGATCTAGCGCGTCAAATGCCGGCTGGTTGTAGGAATCAACCGACCAGGCGCTTTCCCCGTGAGCCGTAACGGGCTCCGGCTGGGGGGCCCAGTGATCGGCAACAGGCTCTTCGTCTCCGGTTGCAACCGCAACCTCCGGCTCCGCCAAAACGGGATCTTCTGCAGCGAGCGGCGCCATCTCCGCGGAGGATGCAGCGACATCGGCCTCGACTTCCGGGAGAAAACCTTCCGGCTCGTAAGCAACGAATTCCGGCTCTGCGACAGCGGCTGGAGCGACATCTGGTTCGTCGACAAGCGGTGCGAAAGCAACATGATCCTTTGCACTGACGGGCTCAGGCGCATCCATCGATGGTGCGTGTTGCGGCGCATCGTAGATGTCGAACTCGCGGAGCAGCTCGTCCTCCAGATCGAATGCAGGCTCGAGACGGACCGCTTCGCGGTGTCTTTCGAGTTCCTGCAACTGCTGAACTGCGGGCCGATTGTCATAGCCGACAATGCGGGCCAACTCTGCCAAAGGATCGTCATCCGACAAGACGTCGAATTCCGCAGTCCCGCTTCGTGCCAATTGTTTGTCTGCCATGCGCTCCACTCACAACTACTAGCCAGTTTTTGCCAGTGCTTTGTGGGGAAATGGTGACGTTACTATCGCATCTCGTCCGGGGCAGCCGTACCTGTAATAGACAGGCCCGACTTCAAAACGGAGGCAACGGCACGCACCAGCCCTAGTCTGGCAATGGTCAATTCTCTGTTCTTATCGTTAACAAAACGTAATTCCGGAGATTCTTTACCTTTATTCCAGTGTCCGTGGAAGGCGCTGGCAAGATCGTAGAGGTAAAACGCAATCCTGTGCGGCTCCTGAGACAGTGCCGCCGCCTCGATGACACGCGGATATTCTGCGAGCTTGGCGACAAGCTGGAGTTCATTCGAATCAGTGATATTGCCGGCGACGGCACCGGCCAGATCGAACGTCTCGAAATCAACGCCCGGAAGCGCTTCGGCCGCCTGGCGAAAGACCGACATGCAGCGCGCATGCGCATACTGCACGTAGAAGACCGGATTATCCTTCGACTGTTCTGTCACCTTGGCAAAGTCGAAGTCGAGCGGTTCGGAACTCTTGCGGTAGAGCATCATGAACCGCACGGAATCGCGCCCGACTTCCTCGACGACATCCCGAAGCGTGACGAAATCGCCGGAACGCTTGGACATCTTCACCGGCTCGCCATCGCGATAGAGCTTGACGAGTTGGCAGAGGAGCACGGTCAGCTTGGCCGTTCCGCCCGAGACGGCGCGCGCCAGGGCTTCAAGCCGCTTGACATATCCACCGTGATCGGCGCCGAGCACGTAGATCATCTCGTTGAAGCCGCGATCGAACTTGTCCTTGAAATAGGCAACGTCCGCGGCAAAGTAAGTATAGGAACCGTCTGACTTGATCAGCGGCCGGTCGATGTCGTCGCCGACCTCGGTCGAGCGGAACAAGGTCTGCTCGCGGTCTTCCCAGTCCTCCGGCACCTGCCCCTTCGGCGGCGGCAGCGCACCCTTGTAGACGTGACCCTTGAAGGTCAGGTCATTGATGGCGTTGCGGATCGGACCGGCACCGTTGGCATGCAGCGTCCGCTCGGAAAAGAAGACATCGTGATGGACGTTGAGCGCGGCGAGATCCTCGCGGATCATGACCATCATCGCGTCGATCGTCCGGTCCTTGACGAGCGGCATCCACTTGTCTTCCGGCATGATCCGCAGGCTGGTGCCGAATTCATCCGCCAGCGCCTGGCCGACCGGAACGAGGTAGTCACCGGGATAGAGACCCGCCGGGATCTCGCCGATCTTTTCACCCAGCGCTTCGCGATATCGCAGGAAAGCGGACCGGGCGAGCGTGTCGATCTGCGAGCCGGCGTCGTTGACGTAATATTCCTTGGTCACCTCGTAACCGGCAAACTCCAAGAGGTTGGCGAGCGCGTCGCCGACGACGGCGCCGCGGCAATGGCCGACATGCATCGGACCGGTCGGATTGGCCGAGACATATTCGACATTGACCTTGCGTCCGGCGCCGACCGCACTCTTGCCGAAAGAGGTACCGTCCGCGATCATGATGGCCAGCAGGTTCTGCCAGTAGGCGATCGAGAGCTTGACGTTGATGAACCCGGGACCGGCCACGGAAACGTCCGCAACCTGCGGGTCCTCCTTCAGCTTCGCGACGATCTGGTCGGCGAGCGCGCGGGGGTTGGTACCCAGCGGCTTGGCCAGAACCATGGCGGCATTGGTTGCCACATCGCCGTGACTGGCGTCGCGCGGGGATTCCACGCTGATACGCCCGAAATCGAGTTCAGATCTCTTTTCACGCACGATATCAATCGTTTCTAGAACGTTTTTAATTCTTGATTGGAAGTCTGTGAAAAGGTTCATGTCATCCGTCCGCTCTGCTCGCCTTGGCTGCGAGACCGCGTTGTTGTCGTTCAGTGGCAGTGCGGCAGCCCGACAGCCGCCCGGCGCGGTGACTACCGCAATTCAGGGGTATGGTCAAACAAGCGCTTGTGTACGGCGATCGCATAGGTGTCGGTCATGCCGGCGATATAATCGCCGACGTGCCGGGCCTTGGCGGGCTCGGCCATGCCGGCGATCTGGTCGATCCAGTAGTGCTTCTGCATCTGTTGCGGATCGGCCATGAAGGCATGATAGAGATCGGCGACGATCGCAGCCGCATTGGCGCGCACGCGCATGACGTCGGGATGACGATATATCCTTGTCATCAGCATCTTCTTGATCTGCTGGTCCGTTTCCAACATCGCTTGCGAAAAGGTGGCGATCACCCTGCCGGCATTGCGGATATCGGCCGCGCTTTGCGGCCGCACCTCCTTGAGACCCTGCTGTGCAACGGTGATCACATCCTCCACCATCGCGGTGATCTGCCGGCGCATGATCTCATGGGTGAAGCGGCTCGCCTCCAGCCCAGGATAGCGGCCACCGACCTCCTGCATCAGGCCCGCAAGGAAGGGAATTTCCTCGAGCATCTCGAACGTCAGGTAGCCGGATCGCAATCCGTCATCGATGTCATGGGTGTTATAGGCAATGTCGTCGGCGATCGCCGCCACCTGCGCTTCGAGACTGGCGAAACTTGCCAGTTCCAGATCATGCAGGGCGCAATAATCAAGGATCGGCTGAGGAACGGGACCGCGGGTACCCTCGCCGTCCCTGGCGATCAGCGGCCCGTTATGCTTGACGAGGCCCTCCAGGCTCTCCCAGGTCAGGTTGAGCCCGTCGAACTCTGCATAGCGGCGCTCGAGCTTGGTGACGATCCGCAGGGACTGCGCATTGTGGTCGAAGCCGCCATAGGGCTTCAACATTTCGTGCAGAGCGTCCTCGCCCGTATGACCGAACGGGGTATGGCCGAAATCGTGGACGAGGGCGACGCCTTCAGCGAGGTCCTCATCCAGCTTCAGCGCCCGCGCCAGGGCACGGGCGATCTGCGCTACCTCGATCGTGTGGGTGAGCCGTGTGCGATAATGATCGCCATCGGCGGCGATGAAAACCTGGGTCTTGTGTTTCAGTCGGCGGAACGCCGTCGTATGGACGATGCGGTCACGATCGCGCTGGAAATCGGAGCGCGTCGGACTGCCGGTCTCCGGGTACAACCGCCCCCTGCTCGCCCACGGATCGGAGGCGAATATCGCGCGTTCACCGGAACCGAAACCAAGCGCATGTCTGTCCAATGTCATTTCCCACTCTGCATCCCATTGACGCGGTACTAAAGCCTTCATACCTATAGTGCGCGTTGCAGGAAAGCGCCGAGTGACTGTCGCTCCTGAGCTTGAACGAAAACAAGGCTTTGCTGCATGCGTGGACCACATTGCCGCCCGGCGTATAATACGGCGGACGGGAGTAAACAGCGAATCTCTCCGGTTCTTGACCCCGGCAGGAGGTAGATATGACAACAGAAACTGTGACCCTTTCGGACTCGGCGGCAAAACGCATCGGCGTCATCCTGAAATCCGACGCCGAAAAGAAAGCCATGCGAGTGTCCGTCGAGGGTGGCGGCTGCTCCGGCTTTTCCTACAAGTTCGATCTGGTCAGCGACGCCGACGCCGACGACCTCGTGCTCGAGAAGGGCGACGCGAAAGTGCTGATCGACAGCCTGTCGCTTGTCTATATGAACGGCGCCGAAATCGATTTCGTCGACAATCTGCTTGGCCAGTCGTTTCAGATCAAGAACCCGAATGCAGTCGCAAGCTGCGGATGCGGCACCAGTTTCTCGGTCTGAAGACGCACCAACTTCACAGGTAGGGTGAGCCAAGCCAGAATATCTTGTTGATAAGGCGGGTCAAAAGCGGCTTTGCGCTTAGGTCCGCCAGCGTCACCGGCTGAGCCTCCTTCAGCGCCGCCTGTATGCGCTGCCCGACCGCGCCGGCAAATCCCGCATCGAGGACCTCCAGGTCGATCTCGAAATTCAACCGCAGCGAACGCGGATCAAGATTCGACGAGCCGACATAGGCCCAGCGGTCATCGACCGTCATCAGCTTGGAATGGTTGAAGACGCCCGTGGACCGCCAGACACGGCATCCGCCCTTCAGCGCCTGGTCGAATTGCGCCGTCATCGCCCGGTCGACGAGCACCAAATTATTGACCGCAGGCACGATGACATCCACCTCGACGCCGCGCATCGCCGCCGTGACAAGGGCACTGATCAATTCCCTGTCGGGCAGGAAATAGGGTGACATGATGCGGATATTGCGCCTGGCAACGGAAAACGCACCCATCATCATCTTGTGGTTGGATTCATTGGCCCTGTCCGGTCCGGAAGGTACGGAGCGCATCAGTACCGAAGGCTTGCCCTGATCCTGCGCCGGCAGATCGATGCGCCATTTCTCGCCTTGTAGAGATTCTTTGCTGGCAAAGTACCAGTCCTCCGCGGCAACCTGAAAGAGATCGGCAACGACTGGCCCTGCAACACGGAAATGCGTGTCGCGCGCCTGAGCGTCGCGAGCGAACTCCGACGTGAACCCGGCCCTGATGTTCATGCCGCCGGTAAACGCAGCCGCACCGTCCACGATCAGGATTTTCCGGTGGGTGCGCAGGTTGGCGTAAGGCAACCGCAGCCCCATGATGATGTTGCCGTTGAAGACCCTGACCGTCACACTACCGGCCTGAAGATGCCCGACGATGCTCGGTACCGAGTACCGCGCTCCGACTGCATCAATCAGAACCCTGACCTCGACGCCGCGCTTGACGGCGGCGATCAACGCATCGGCAAAACGCAGACCGATGCCGTCACGATCGAAAATATAGGTTTCTAGCAGAATAGACCGGCTGGCGGTTTCGATCTGCTCCAGCATTGCCGCATAGGCAGCGTCCCCGCCGTCAAGGATTGCGATGCTGTTTCCGGTACAGAGGCGATGCCGGCTGACCCGGTCGCCCAGCATCTTCATCGCGGCGAATCGCTCACCGAACCGGTCGGAGACTGCTGCACTGGAGACGTCGAATTCCCCCATCGCATCCGGCCCGCGCTCACGGAACTGCGACCTCTGCTGCTCGATCGACGAGCGGCGAATCCGGTTGATGCCGGCGATCGCATAGACCAGGGCGCCGAGTATCGGAGACAAAAGGATGATGCCGACCCAGCCGAGCGCGGAACGTACCTCCTCCTTGGTCATCGTTGCATGAATCGCCGCCGGCACGCCAAGAATGACGGAAAGCACCGCCAGAACATGCGGCCAGTAGGAGACGAGCACATCGATCATGCGCCGGACTATAGCGGGCCAAAGCCAGGAAGCAATTCATGCTCCACGCCGGATTTGTCAAAAAAACCCAGCGCCGCTAAAAGGATGGCGCGCCATGCACAAGTCAAAAAGGATGCCGACCATATGAAAATCGCGACCTGGAACATCAACGGCGTCAGGGCCCGCATCGACGTCCTTGTAGCCTGGCTGAAGGAATCACAGCCCGATATCGTCTGCCTCCAGGAGATCAAGACAGTGGATGAGGGATTTCCACGCCTGGAAATCGAAGCGCTTGGCTATCATGTTGAGACGCATGGCCAGAAGGGCTTCAACGGCGTCGCCATCCTGTCGAAAATACGGCCGGATGAAATCAACCGCGGGCTGCCCGGCGACGATGCAGACGATCAGTCGCGCTTCATCGAGGGGGTCTTTTCCGTCAACGGTGGCGCGATCCGTGTCTGCTCGCTCTATCTGCCGAACGGCAATCCGATCGGAACCGAAAAATTTCTTTATAAATTGTCCTGGATGGATCGCCTCAGCGCCTTTGCCGAAAGTCGCCTTGCGCTGGAAGAGCCGCTCATTCTCGCAGGCGATTACAATGTCATTGCCGAGCCGCACGACTGCTGGGACGTCAAGGTCTGGCAGAACGACGCACTGTTTCAGCCGCAGACCCGCCAGGCGTTTCGCCGCCTGGAAAATCTCGGTTTTACTGACGCTGTCCGGGCGACGACGGACGCAGCGCCGCTCTATACCTTCTGGGATTATCAGGCCGGATGCTGGCAGAAGAATTTCGGAATCCGCATCGATCACCTGATGTTGTCGCCCGAGGCGACCGACAGGCTGGTTTCGACGGACATCGAAAAGCATGTGCGCGCCTGGGAAAAGCCGTCGGACCATGTGCCGGTCGCGGCGCGGTTCAACTTTGCAGTCTGAGTTGGTTATCGCCGCTCAATCGCTGTCGACATGAATGCTGTGCGACATGGCGATCGCCGCGCGGCGATCGTCTTCACTGGCGAGTGAAAAGGCCTGCTCCTGAAGGGTTTGAAGCCAAGGCCGATCCTTCGGCGAACACTGGTCGAGCGCGGCGGTCATATAAGCCAGTCCGCGTGCCGTCTGGCCTTCCTGGAAAATCACATTGCCGAAAACGCCCATGGCGCCGGCATGGCCGTTCTTGCGGGCGCGATTCAGCCATTTCTTGGCCTGCTGGACATTAACGCTGCCGCCATCACCGGCAAGGAGCATCTTTGCCAGTTGGAACTGCGCCTCGGCCACACCGAAGGTCGAGGCAGCCTGGAAATAAAGCTGGCGGGCCTGACTGAGATCGCTCTTGATCGGGCTGTCCGGTATGCCACGACGATAGTAACCGGCAAGCGAAATCAGCGCGTTGACGAAATAGCCCGTATCCTCAGATCCCGGTTCGACACCCTTTTCGGCAATTTCGCTGTAGATCTTGAACGCTTCGAGGTCATTCTCCGCCACGCCGTCACCATAGGCATACATGTTGGCCAAGGCCCAGCGGGAGCCGGTGTGACCTTTTTCGGCGGCATAACGATAGGCCTCGACTGCCTCGTCCTTGCGGCCGTTCTTGTAAGCGGAGAAACCGAATTTGAAGAGTGCGAACGGACCAGATTCCTTGGTGACACCTGCATTCGGATCAAAAGCGCAGGCCGCGCGGCCTTGTGCGGTCAGCGCGAGCGCAACACTAAAAACAAGAAACGTCAACGACCGGTAACCGCGTATCAGCATGGTAGTCTATATCTTCCGTTCAATCCCAAGAGCTGGCCAAAGCCAGTCCGAACGAGATCCCTGTCGCCAACGCCACGACAGACGGCAGCATTTCGCCCATTGCCAATCTGTCGATTCATTCCGGCAGTTTCCCAACTGTAGTCAGCGTTTCCGGCAAGAGTACGGCTTGCCCTCGCAACCTTGAGGCGCTCGCACCGACACGCCCGTCGAACGACCTGAGAGCCGTGTCGAAGCCATGTAACGTCGCGGGAAGCCTGGAATTTTTCGAAAACGCGATGACTCATCTTACCTCAAACGCCGCATGCTCAAAACTTCTTTGCAGGTTTGTCAAGGTCATCGGTGCTCCCAGTTTGTGGCGGGAAATAGACGCAAATCCCCCCTCTCCAGACCGCCACAGACTATAGAAAGAATGTGTTGCTGAATCGTCACAATTCTCAGCACGGCAAGTCGAGAAAATTTTGATCAGGTCACTGAATTCTTTGAACCCGCACTGCCACAAGGAAGGGAAACTATCGGCGGCTCGTAACGCGGCAATGTGAGGAGCAGAGGAAAGGCTGGCTGCCGCTGACGGCAAACTGGAAAACAATGCGGCCCGATGCGAACACCGGGCCTGCCTATTTGCTGACTTGTCTGTTGCTGGATCAGAACTTGATCCTGAGCGACGTGGAGACGGCACTGACGATGTCGGTATCGAAATCGTAGGTCACGTCGTCGCCCACCACGACACCATCGACCGTTTGTGGTCCCGAGCTTCCACTGGTCAGGATACCTATAGCGCCGGCAAGCCGCAACTCGACATTTTCCGTCGGGAGATAGGATACACCCGTTCCGAGCGTCCATGTGTCCGTCTGGTTGCCGAAACCGTGGCTTGTGCCCCGATCCCAGGTCAGGCTGACGGCTCCACTCCACTGATCGTTGAATTTGTGGCCAACACCACCCGAAACCGTCCAGCCGTCACGATAAAGCAGGTCAAGCGTGGTGGGCAGGTTACGTGGATCGAGCGTGCTGTTCGGGGTAACGTTGATGATCTGAAGCTGGCTCCAGTCCGTCCACTTGACCGAGCCGAAGACCAGCCAGCCGGGCGCAACCCCAGTCTGGACCTTAAGCTCCAGCGAATCCGGCATCGAAGCAAAGCTCGACACATCATATTTTGTCCCGGGAACGAAACCTCCGGCACCATTCGGAAGAAGCACATGGCTTAGATCGATAGTACCCTCGAGGTTATCGAGATCAACAGCACTGTTGTAGACGAGACTTGCGCGAAACGCATATTCCGGAATTTCATACGCCACGCCCGTGCGCCAACCCCAGCCATTTCCGTCAAGGTCTAGCCGGCCGACGCCATCGAATCCCGGCGCCAGAACAGGCGTCACAAGTCGTTCTTTGAAGCCACCGACTTCTTGGTAGAAGCCGCCGCCGATCACGCGAAACTGGCCTTTTCCCATATCCCACTTATAGGAACAGGTCGCAGCGTAGTTATCGCTTTCGATCTTCGTTTCGATATTGTCGTTTGCGCCCATCCAGTTCGCGCCCGGATTGGTATGCGCACCCCAGGGCTGCGAATAATCGGCCATGCAGTCGATACTGTCGCCAAAGCCAGCTTTAACGCCGACCCGCGGAACCCAATAGCCTTCCGTATCGCTGACGCCATTTGTTGCACCGCCACCGATGCCATTGGATCCGATGCCGTTGGTTGGATCGATATCAACGACATTGTTAAGTTCGCGCTGCGGGTTGACGTAGGTTGCAGCAGCCTCAGCAGCGTAGGTCGACGGATCGAACAACAGATCGATATTGTAGCCGCCACGCTCGAGACCACCGGCGCTCGCCGCCGTTGTGCTGAGCAAGACGACAACCGCCGCCGTCACAGCCGCGTTGATTTTGTTGTGAGCCATCCGTTCCTCCCCTGAACACAAATCAGTAGCCGGCGCGCACGCCAACCGCTCGAAAACGAGTATCGGCTGCGGACCGTTAATGGCAAATACCCGGATTTGGCGGGCAGAAGGCTGGGAATTATAAAAAATTTACGTAAGAAAATCTGAAACGCGGAAAACCTCAAAAAAATCAGGATAAAATTTCTCCGGATTTGCAGTACCCGACGTTTTTTGGAAGAATTTTTCGTAAATGTAACCCAGTGTCACATCGACACAACAATGCCGCTTTTTGACTCGTGATTAGGAAATGTGTGCCGTTAGCCGTCGCGACAAGGGCATCATCGCGCATTTTGCCTCGCGGAAGAGAATCAGACGATCGTGAAAAAGGCGGCAAAAGCCGCCTTTTCGATCCAATCAAGCCCTTGTTGCCATGATCGTCAGCTGGCGTCCGATACACGTGTCAGCGCCACACCAAGCGACGCCTTCTGCCCATCGAGCTCAGCCAGACGCTCTCGCTCCGCCTCAACGACATCGGGTCGAGCGTTGGCGACAAATTTTTCGTTCGACAGCTTGCCAAGGATGCGTTCGCGTTCCTGATCAACTTTGGCGATCGCCTTTTCAAGCCGGGACTTCTCGGCAGCAAGGTCGATGAGGCTGCCGAGCGGCAGGCAGACCGTCGCCTCGCCGACAACGATCTGGGCGCTGCCCTTCGGCGCCGTTGCCCCAAGGTCGATTGCGTCAACGCGCGCAAGCCGGCGGATCGCAGCCGCATGGCTCTGCAGGCGCTCCCTGGTCGAAAAGCTGGCTCCGACGACGACGAGGGGAGCAATCGCGGCCGGCGGGACGTTCATCTCCGAGCGCACCGAACGGATGCCCGATACCAGGTCGATCAGCCAGTTGATTTCGCCTGCCGCAGCATCATCCGCGTAGGAGGCGGCCGGCCATTCGGCATGGCAAAGAAGTCCCTCGCGCGCCTTGCCCTCACCTGCGGTCTGCGCCCAAAGCTCCTCGGTCATGAACGGCATGAACGGATGCAGGAGCTTGTACGTCTCGTCGAGGACATAGGCGACGCAGGCCTGCGATTCCGCCTTTGCCGCCTCGTCCTCCCCGCCAAAGACGGGTTTCAGCAGCTCGAGATACCAGTCGCAGAACTGGTTCCAGACGAAGCGGTAGAGGGTGCCCGCCGCCTCGTTGAAACGGTAGCTCTCGATCGCCTCGGTGACATCGCGAATGGTGCGTGACAGTTCGGTCAGGATCCAGCGGTTGATCGTCAGGGAGCAGGTTTCCGGAACGAACTTCGGATCGTTGGCAACGCCGTTCATGCCGGCAAAGCGCGTCGCGTTCCAGAGCTTGGTGCCGAAATTGCGATAGCCGGCGATGCGGGCCGGATCGAGCTTCACGTCGCGGCCCTGCGCCGCCATGATCGCCAGCGTGAAGCGCAGCGCGTCCGCGCCGTATTCGTCGATGAGCTCCAACGGATCGATGACGTTGCCCTTGGACTTCGACATCTTCTGGCCGTTCTTGTCTCGGACCAGCGCATGCACATAGACGGTGTGGAAAGGCTCGACCGGGGTACCGTCCTTATCCTTCATGAAATGCAAGCCCATCATCATCATGCGGGCGACCCAGAAGAAGATGATGTCGAAGCCCGTCACCAGGACGTCGGTCTGATAGTATTTGTCGAGTTCGGGGGTCTTATCGGGCCAGCCGAGCGTCGAGAAAGGCCAGAGCGCCGACGAGAACCAGGTGTCGAGCACATCCTCATCCCGGGTGAGAATTTCGCCTGGACGGAAGTTCTCGAGCAGATCCTCGACATAGGCTTTCATCGGGCCTTCATGCGAGAGATAATGCTGGATGGCGGCATGCAGCGCTTCTTCCTCTGTCTTTTCGACGAAGACCTGTCCGTCCGGTCCGTACCAGGCCGGAATCTGGTGACCCCACCAGAGCTGACGGGAAACGCACCAGGGCTGGATGTTTTCCATCCATTCGAAATAGGTCTTTTCCCAGTTCTTCGGGACGAAGTTCGTGCGGCCTTCGCGTACCGACGCGATCGCGGGCTTGGCGAGGGTCTTGGCATCGACATACCATTGCTCCGTCAGTCGCGGCTCGATCGGAACGCCGCCGCGGTCGCCATGCGGGATCGTATGCTTGTGCGGCTCGATCTTGTCGAGCAGGCCGCGCTCTTCGAACATCGCAACGATCATTTTGCGCGCAGCGAAGCGCTCGACCCCGTCAAGCTTGGATATGAGGGCTTCCAGATCATGGCCCGACGGCAATTCGTGGAGGAAATCCTCATTGCCAGCCAGCGTCAGGTGACCATCAATGGTCAGAATGTTGACCTGCCGGAGGTGGTGGCGCCTGCCGACATCGAAGTCGTTGAAGTCATGCGCCGGCGTCATCTTGACCGCACCGGTGCCCGCCGTCGGGTCCGGATATTCGTCGGCAACGATCGGAATTCGCCGTCCGATGAGCGGCAGAACGACATGCTTGCCGATAATGGACTTGTAGCGCTCGTCGCTCGGATGGACCGCAACGCCGGTATCGCCGAGCATGGTTTCCGGCCGTGTCGTCGCGACGACCAGATAGTCGCGCGCTTCCCAATCGGTCGGATTGCCATCCTCGTCAAAGGCAATGGGATGCTGGTAAGTGACGCCGTCTTCCAGCGGGTAGCGCAAGTGCCAGAGGCTGCCAGTCACCTCGACCTGCTCGACCTCCAGGTCGGAAATCGCCGTCAGAAGCTTCGGATCCCAATTGACCAGCCGCTTGTCCTTGTAGATCAGGCCGTCCTTGTAGAGAGAGACGAAGACTTCGAGAACAGCCTTCGACAGGCCCTCGTCCATGGTGAAGCGTTCGCGAGACCAGTCGCAAGAGGCGCCGAGCCGCTTCAGCTGGTTGAAGATCAGACCGCCGGATTCGGCCTTCCATTCCCAGACCTTGTCGATAAAGGCGTCGCGGCCCATTTCGCGGCGGTGCTGTTGCCGTTCCATCAGCTGCCGCTCGACGACCATCTGGGTGGCGATGCCGGCATGATCCATGCCCGGCTGCCAGAGCACATCCTTGCCACGCATGCGCTCGAAGCGCACCATGATGTCCTGCAGCGTATTGTTCAGCGCGTGGCCCATGTGCAGCGAGCCGGTGACGTTCGGCGGCGGAATGACGATGCAGAAAGTCTCGGCACCCGGTTTTGCACCCGCGCCGGCGCGGAAGGCGTCCTCGTCATCCCAGATCTTGGCGATGCGGGGTTCGACAGCGGCGGAATCATAGGTTTTTTCAAGCATTCTGAAGCCAAACTTGCTGATTGATATGGGTGGTTTGTAAATCCGAACGAGGCATTGGTGTCAACAATAACAGCAAAAAAGCCGCCAGTGCGATTGCTGGCGGCTTGGCGTCGGAAACTTTCTCAGTTTTAGCGCCGCGGACCGCGCGCGACGCGCTCGATTTCTTCACGCACGAGACGCTCCACGAGCGTCGGCAAGTTGTCGTCCAGCCATTCCTGCAGCATCGGCCGCAGCATATCCTCGGCGATCTCGTCAAAGGAACGCCGGGCGCTGCTATCGATCGCGAGGGCCAGATCCCCAAAGGACCGGGCGACCTGTTCGCCGACGGCCGGTGAAACAAGGGCGGCAACCTCCCTTTCAGCGACAACGGCAGGCGGATGGCTTTGCGCGGTGGGCTCCGAGATGCTTGGCGATTGCGCTTCATCCCGCTTTTCTTCGGCGGCTGCCGCGGGCTGCTGGGAAACCACGGCAGGCGTCACCGCGGCAGTTTCCACGTGCGGCGCGCCGTTTGCCGGCTGGGATGCAGCAACCGGCGCCATACGTGACGTAACCAGCGGGCTGTCCGATTTTACCGCTGCATTGCCTGCAGCCTCCGGCGCCCGAAGCGGAGCGGCATGCCGCTCGGATGCAGCCCGCACGCGCGCTGCGACATCGGCGAGAGATTGCGGTGGTGTCCCGGCGGAAACACCAGGCATCGCACTGCCCCTCTGTGGCTCCTGCGGTGGATGCTCCGCGGGCACAGAAGGCCGTTGCACCCCCGCCTCGAATTCCGCAACCAGCACTCCGTCGTCGATCGTCAGGTGCACGTCTTCGAAACTGTCGTCGTCATAGGTGACGTCGGAGCGATAGTCTTCGCTGGAGGCGGGACCGAGGTCATTGGCGGGAAACCCGGGTATGCCCGGTTCATTGCTTTCGATGATCTTTCGAATGGAGGCGAGAATCTCGTCCATCGAAGGTTCACGCGCTACATTGGGTTGTGCCATGATCTTCCCCGTGTTCTGCGGTCGCGTTTGATCGAAACATTGCCGCTCAGTCGTTGACGCGGACTGTATGCGAGTCCGGCGCCGAAAAAAACGACGCGAATCATCAAGTTGGATTCTTGCACAGATTTGTTCGTGACGGCACCCACTGCCCTTAAACGGGAAAGCCGCGCGTCCATTGCTGGCGCACGGCTTTCGCGAAATTCACTGGCCGAGTGAGGCGCGCGGGTCAGCGACCATCGACGGTTCGCAATCCGAACCACTTGTCCTTCACGGCCTCGTAATGTTCCTCCGCACGATATTCGGCAACCTGGAGGCCCTGGCTCTTGACGGTCAGCCGTCCCATTGCGGCCAGAAGGGAATAGCTGGCTACAACGGCATTGCGCTGCGACGATACCAGGCTCTCCTCTGCGGACAGCACGGTCTGCTGGGCGTCAAGCACGTCGAGCGTCGTACGCTGGCCCACCTTGCGCTCTTCGATGACGCCTTCCAGCGCCATGTTTGCAGCACTCACCTGCGCGCGGTTGGCTGAAATGTTTGCCAGTGCGGCCTCGAGCTGTGCATGCGCGCTGACGATTGTCTGCTGAACGTCCGCACGGGCGGAATCGACGAGGATACGCTGTTGACCCAGTCGCTCCTTGGCCTGGCGGATCTGACCATATTCCGCCCCACCCTGGTAGAGCGGGATCTCGAGCCGTGCGGTGACGCTGGCTGTCGTGCTGTCAAGACTCGAGCCGGGCTCGTTGCCAGTGTTGCGCGTGAGAGCCCCTTGAACGACGACCCCCGGCAACATCGTGCCTTCGGCAGATTTCACCCTGTAACCCGCCGCATCGACCTCATACTGGGCAGCAGCGATGGACGGATTCTCGCGCAGACCGGTGGCAACCGCCTGGTCCAGGTTTTTCGGCAGGCCCTTCGACGCGGGCGACGGCTGCTTGATTCCCTTCGGCGCATCGCCCACGATCTGTACATAAACCGCTTCGCTTTCCTTCAGCTGGGCCACCGCGTTAACGAGCAGCGCCTGCGCATTGGCCAGTTCGGCTTGCGCCTGGCTGACGTCCGTTCGCGTCCCCTCGCCGACACTCAGCCGCGCCTCGGCGGCATTCAACTGTTCCTTGAGGAAGGCCAGATTCTGCTTGCGGATCGACACGATCCGCTGATCACGCGCGATATTCGCGTAGGATTCCGCGGCCGCCAGCAGGATGGATATCTCGTTGGCCTTGAGCGTTTCGCGGCTGGAGTAGACCGTCGCTTCGGCCGCCCTGACGTTGTTCAAGGTCTGAAAGCCATCGAACACCTGTTGGGTAATGGTGATTCCGGCCGAGCCGTCATGAAAGTCCAGAGGCCGCGGGATGAATTCCTGATCAAGCCGCGTCAATGTTCCGGTGGCCGTTGCCGATACGCGCGGCCGATAGCCGGACTTGGCGATCGGCACGCCTTCATCGGTGGCGCGAAGCCCGGCACGAACGGCATTGAGATCCGGGTTGTTCTGATAGGCCTTCTCCATCGCGCCATAGATGGTTTCAGCGGAAACGGCATACGGCAGGAGCGACAAGGCGGTGGACAGGGCTGCTGCCGCAGCTGTTCTAAGGAAAATCGACAAAATCTCTACTCCGGTAGGAAAGCCGGTGCTCCAGCCCTTCCCAGTTTGGCAAAGCGACGGCATCCGGACTGCCCGGAAGCCTAACGTCCTGCATTCGACCGACGGAGGCTTCCACAAGCGACCGATTACCCCCGCTCTTATCATCCCAGAGGAACTTTTAGAAACCCCTAATTTGATATCGACAACCGCAGCCTCCCTCTCCAACGGTCCAGATTGAAGAGAAAACGGACATCACGCTGTCGCACGTGCAATTTGCGGACTCACAATCAAATGTTGAGGCCCCTCATCAAGAGGCTATCAAAAGACGAATTCGCGAGCAAGCCGGAAGCCTGGTAATGGCTTCACGGCAGTATTGAAGGCCAGGCGCTCCGAGGTGATGCCGTTTTCATGGAGGCAGACTTTGGCTCGAGAGGCGTTGCCGGACCCGACCACGGCGACAAGGCGGCCGCCGTCACTCAACTGCGCAAAGAGGGAATCAGGGACGGTCTCGACCGCGCCGTGGACGAAGATCACGTCATATGGCGCGGCGGCCGCATGGCCCTTTTCAAGATCACCGGTGACCACAGAGACGTTCGAGTAGCCGAGACGCGCAAGCGTTTCGGTCGCCTCGGAGGCAAGCACGGCATCGCTTTCGAGCGCCACGACCGACGCGGCGAGCGTCGAAAGGATCGCCGACGCGTAACCCGTGCCACAGCCGATTTCAAGAACCTTGTCGGTCTTGGTAACCGAAGCCAGTTGCAGTAGCTTTGCCAGCGGCGATGGTTCCATCAGGTAGCGCCGTTCGGACGCATCGCTTGCCGTCAGCTCGATGTCTGTGTCGATATAGGCGAGCGGCTTCATCGCGGCAGGTACGAACTCTTCCCGCGGGACCGATAGAAATGCCGAGAGAACGGCATGCGACGTCACGTCCGTGGTGCGGATCTGGTTATCGACCATCTTGATGCGTGCTGCTTCGAAATTCATCCTGCCTGCCCTCATGATCCGGATCGTCTCCGGCGTTTGCGTGCTCTTTGCCCGCGCAGATAAAACAACCGGCAGCGCTCAGGCGACCGGGCTTGGTCACGCTCATAAATCCGCGCCCCCGCCGTTTCAAGCTATGGAACGCAGTTCTTGCAAAAAAGCAAGCTTGGCGAAAGCGGGCAGTCGTAATCTGACATCCCGGCAAGAGGGAAAATGTGACGATTCCTGATATGCATGCGAACCAAGGGGACTGGATAGAGTGCAGGCGAATTCTAGAAGGAAATACAGGCCCAATACAAAGCTTGGGTTTGTTTCAGTCGCTTTGCTTTCTTCTTTCGTAATGCATCACGATGGAGTCGCCGCCGACGCGGCTTTCGACGAGCTGCGTTTTGGAACCAGCGCCTCGATCAATGGGAGCGGCACGCACGAATCCGGCATCTTTCCCTCCGCCACAATCTTCTTTGATCCCCTGTCGAGTGTTGCCGCGGTGACGTGGCAACAATCCGTCCAGGAGCCGAGGATCTATCTCGGTGCTTCGGTTGGAACCGGTGACGGCGTCGATCAGGTCTATGGCGGCTTCGCCTGGACCGCAAATGTCACCGACAAGCTCTTTGTCGAACTCGGTCTCGGCGGCGCGGTGAATAACGGCGACTTGAATGACGACGGCACGAAGGGGCCGAAACTCGGCTGCCGCTTTCTGTTTCGGGAACAACTCGCCGTCGGTTACCGGATAACGGACAACTGGCAGGTTTTGGCCACCGCGGACCATTCGTCGAATGCCAATCTCTGCGACGGGTCGAATGATGGCCTCAGCCATGCCGGTCTTGCGATCGGTTATAAATTCTAGGCACGACACTCAACCAGCCGGCGCAGCTTCCAGGCCGACCAATCCGATTTTCGTATAGCCCGCCCGCTGAATGAGGTTCATCACTTCCATCAGTTCACCGTAGTCGACGGCCTTGTCGGCGCGCAGCAGGATGCGCTTCTGCGTGTTGCCGTCAGTGATCCGATTAAGCTCTGCGACGAAGTTGTCGCGGCCCGTTTCCTCGTTGCCTAGCGCCAGAGACAGATCCGCCTTCAACGTTACGAAAACGGGCTTGTCGTCACGCTTGGCCGGCTGCGCTGCCGATTGCGGCAGATCTACCTTCATGTCGACGGTGGCGAGCGGCGCCGCCACCATGAAGATGATCAGCAGCACGAGCATCACGTCGATAAAGGGCGTGACGTTGATCTCGCTGTTTTCTTCGAGGTCGTCGGCGCCTTCGCTGATTTTGCTGGCCATGATCCTTATCCGATCCGTGCGATGCCGGCGTCCGAATGCATATGGCTTTCGGCCTTGCGCGGCATGTGTCGGCGCGCCTGGCGGAAGTCGAGGTCGCGGCTGACGAGCCGCTCGACCGCGGCGGAGGCATCGGCAAGGATCAGGCGGTAGCCGCTGATCGAACGGGCGAAATAGTTGTAGACGACCACGGCCGGGATGGCGGCTACAAGGCCGACGGCCGTTGCCAGCAGCGCTTCGGCAATACCCGGCGCAACGATCGCCAGATTGGTCGTCTGCGCCTGGCTGATGCCGATGAACGAATTCATGATGCCCCAGACCGTGCCGAAAAGCCCGACGAATGGCGAGATCGAGCCGATCGTCGCAAGTATGCCGGTACCGCCCGCGATGCGCTTTCCGGCGCCAGCCTCGATGCGGGCGAGCTGTGAGGCGACGCGCTCCTTGACGCCCTGTGCCGATACAATATCGAGAACCGCTTCCGATTTCGCCAGTTCATCGTTGGCAGCGGCAATCATACGGCTTGCCGGGGCGGACCTGCCGGACAGGCTTTCGCCGACATCACGCAGCACAACCGCCTCCGTCAACAAACGGACCGCCAGCTTGACGCCTCGCTTGGCGGCGGCCAGTTCGAACAGTTTGACAAGCAGGATCGCCCATGTGGCAACCGATGCCAGCGCAAGCGCACCCATCACGCCTTTGACGACGATATCGGCAGCAAGAAACATTCCGAGCGGCGACAGGTCATGCGGCAGCACCGGATTGGCGGATGTTGCCCTGTGCTCCTGGCTCTGCGCCATAGCGTCTGCATTGTCGGCTCGATCGACCGGCGCAATCTGGCTGACTTCGCCCGCGGGCATTGCTTCACCCGGCTGATGCGTCTCGGTCGCACCGGAAGCCGGGTTCTCCTGCGCGTGTATCGCTCCAGCATTCGAGAACGCCAGCAGCACGGCCAGCATCATCCATTTTGGCATCGCCCGGTTCGGCATGACCTATCCCCACCTTATTCAATCGCCCTGCCACCCCACCGAAAGATGTGGGACCGCAAATCCTGACGAAGGCGCAACGCCAACGTCGCCGCGGCTTCATACGACAGACTATGGCGGAAACGCAAGAATTTGTGGACTATTTTTATCAAGAATAAGCACTCCTTTATATATCACGTATATTCGTGCGCTCGACGGTCACCGCGCCCAAGGCAGGCGCGCGCTTCAACGCACTCAGGGAGCGTTGAACTCCCCGGTTCGCCAATCATAGGTCCTGTGGCGACCCCAAGGACGCTGGAGCTGGTCCAAGGCAGTCTCAACGCGCATCCCCGCCTTGCCATTCTGCCGGCCAGCCTCGTCCACGGAGACAGCGAATATCTCGACGGCGCCTGTTCGCCTCAGGCTTTGACCGCTGAGCAACATGGCGCCGGACCGGCAGTCCTGAAACTGCAGCATGACGGGCGTGACGATGATGTCGGCCTCGTCACAGGCGATGCCGACAAGGCGTGCATCTTCCACCGTGACGATACGCCATCCCGCGCGCGCGGTTGCCGCACACCAGTGTTTCGGCACGCAGGCGAAATGCACCGGCGGGGCTTCCGCCAGCAGCCGGCGGACAGCCGTTCGCGCTGCATCCCTGTCGATCGGTGTCTTGCTTTTCGGCCCCGCACCGCTTCCTGCCCTTTCCGGTGGCGGCGCATTCGCGTCCTTGGGCGCCAGGTCGGCGCGCTGCTGCGGCTTTTGATGCCCGTCCAAACGCAAGGCTCGCTGCCATTGCGAAAACACGAAGTCAGCCGGGTTGGTGCGGTTGCTCGCCGCCTGGCCTTGCTCGATCATTGCGACCAGACGGCCATCTTCGGCAATCACGAGGTCCGGACGCGGGCTCGCGCCACCCCATCCGGCCAGGAGCCCGGCGGCGATCACCACCATTCCCGACAAAGCGAGCCATGTCCGCGACAGACAGGCGAGAATACCTCCGGTCGCAATCAGTATGAAGGCGCTGTCCGGCACCCGGCCGGTCGTCACTTCGCCGCCCCAGGACGATACCATGTTGGCGATGGAAATCACCCAGTCCAGCCCCTGTCCCACGACGAGCAGCGGATAGCGATCCAAACCGAAAGGCATCAGCAGCATCGCAAGCAGCCCGAACGGCATGACCAGAACGCTGATCACCGGCATGGCAAGGATGTTGCCGACAAGCCCATAGGCTGCAAGACGATGGAAGTGCCCCGCGGAATAGATCATCGTCGATAGGCCGCCGATGAAGGAACTGAGCAGCAAGCCCGCGAAAAACCCGCTAACGGCCTTGAGGGGTCCTGCCGTGCGCTTGCCGGACACCGGTTCGCGGCCTGGCCGCTCCCGCCAATGTCCATAGCCCGCCACCAGGGCCAACGTTGCGGCAAAGGACATCTGGAATCCTGGCCCCGTCACCGCGGACGGCGTGATCGCCAGAATGATCAATGCCGATAGCGCCACGTTGCGCAGGCTGATCGACGGCCGGTCGAAGAATACGGCGATCAGCATGATGGAAATCATGATCCACGATCGCACGGCCGAAACGGCCCCGCCGGAGATCAGGATATAGACGAACACCATGATCAGGGCACCGGCAGCCGCCAGCTTCTTGATCGCAAACCGGTGTGCCAGCCCGGGGATGAGACTGAGAAACGTTCGCGCGCCGATCAGGAAAGTCCCTGCCGCCAGCACCATGTTCAGGCCGGAAATGGCGAGCACATGCGCCAGCCCCGCCTCGCGTAAAGCCTCGATCGTCGGACGACTGATCGCGCGCTCTTCCGCCGTCACCAGGGCCGCGGCGATCGCCCCCGCATCGCCCCCGATCGTGCTGCGGATGCGCGCACCGACCGTCTCGCGCATTTGCGCGATCGTCTCCTGCGCGCGCGCAAGCCAAGTCGCAATCTGGCCTTGGGTGGCGCTGTCCGGCACAACCGCGACTGCTGCCGGTTTGCCATAGAAATATCCAACCGCCCCAATGCCCTTGAAATAGCTGTCGAAGGCAAAGTCGTTGAGACCGCGAAGAGCCGGACCGGATGGTGGCGAAAGCCGCGCCTTGCCCTCAATCCCGCCACCGATTTGGACCGGCGTTGACCTGCTGCGGGAGAGGAGTGTCACCGTTGCAGGCGCCCGCTTCAAAGCGGGATGCGAGGTTTGGGCGACATTGACGGTATATCGCCAGTACCCCCGATCGGTGCTCTCTCTGGCGATGACGGTGCCGCGAACGACGGTCGTAACCGGCGTGTCCAGCAGCACCGTGTTCTTCCGCGCCGTCTCGCCCGCCGCCAAAACCATGCCGGCAAAAAACAGGGTGGCGAGAAGGGCGACCATGCGCCAGAAGCTCGGCCGAAGCAGGAGCGCTGCCATGCCGAAAATGCACATCAGCAGTGCAGTTTTGAGAAAGCCAGGCGTTTGGGCTAAGGAAAACCAAGCCAGAGCGCCCAGGCCGAGAAACACCGGCGCAAACAGGAACACATGGCCAAAAGCCTGCTCTTCCTCCACCGCACGCCGAAACGCGGCGCGCCATTTCTTTCGCCGGAACCGGGCGCCTATAGCCAAGGGAAAGGAGACATGCAGCCCACGACCATCGGCTTTCAGCGGTTCGTAAATTATTTCAGGTACTTGGATGGTGGTTTCGAGCGCGCTGGGTTGAGCGCCGAAAAATCGCGTGCGTGTTGCCTCAATCGGCCCCTGTCCCTTGCCCATGGACGCTATTCCATCCGCGCCAGCCCCGGTTTCACTGTGCAACCGCGGATATCGAAATGCAACCTTTGAGATTTTTGCCTAGAAAACAGGCATAGTCTCATTGCCGTTTGAAAAGGCTGTTTTTCAGCGCCATTATCCCATTGGACATATTGGCGGAACATGTAATTATTGCGTCGCCATATGCCTATTTTTGCATCGCACAATTTGCCTTTCGTTCAACTTGGCAGCCGTGTGTAAATCGGGTAGCACATGGTCGGCTTTAATATCTGCGGCATGTGTGCCAATTTGCTGCAAACGGAGGATCCCCATGACAGGAAAAAGCGCAGTCGTCACCGTCGACAACAAAACGGTAGAGTTACCGGTGCGATCGGGGTCGATTGGTCCGGATGTGGTCGATATCGGCACGCTCTACAAGCAGACCGGCCAGTTCACCTACGATCCCGGCTTCACCTCGACAGCATCGTGTGAATCGAAGATCACCTATATCGATGGAGATCAGGGCGTCCTCCTGCATCGCGGCTATCCGATCGAACAGCTCGCCGAACACGGCGATTTCCTCGAAGTCTGCTACCTGCTGCTCTACGGTGAATTGCCGACGGCCGCTCAGAAGAAGGACTTCGACTACCGGGTCACGCACCACACGATGGTGCATGAGCAGATGTCCCGCTTCTTCACCGGGTTCCGCCGCGACGCCCACCCGATGGCCGTCATGTGCGGCTGTGTCGGCGCCCTGTCGGCGTTCTATCACGACTCCACCGACATTACCGATCCGCATCAACGCATGGTCGCCAGCCTGCGCATGATCGCCAAGATGCCGACGCTTGCCGCGATGGCCTACAAGTACCATATCGGTCAGCCCTTCGTTTATCCGAAGAACGACCTCGATTATGCGTCGAACTTCCTGCGCATGTGCTTTGCCGTGCCGTGCGAAGACTATGTCGTCAATCCGGTTCTGTCGCGCGCCATGGACCGCATCTTCATCCTGCATGCCGACCACGAGCAGAACGCCTCGACCTCGACGGTTCGCCTCGCCGGCTCGTCGGGTGCCAATCCGTTCGCCTGCATTGCGGCCGGCATCGCCTGCCTCTGGGGTCCGGCCCACGGCGGCGCCAACGAAGCAGCGCTCAACATGCTTTCGGAAATCGGCACGGTCGACCGCATTCCGGAATTCGTCGCCCGCGCCAAGGACAAGAACGATCCGTTCCGCCTCATGGGCTTCGGCCACCGGGTCTACAAGAACTATGATCCGCGCGCCAAGATCATGCAGAAGACCACGCATGAGGTCCTGGCCGAGCTTGGTCACAAGGACGATCCGTTGCTCGAAGTGGCGATGGAACTCGAGCGTATCGCTCTGACTGACAGCTACTTCATCGAGAAGAAGCTCTATCCGAACATCGACTTCTACTCGGGCATCACGCTGAAGGCGCTGGGCTTCCCCACGACCATGTTTACCGTGCTGTTCGCGCTTGCCCGCACGGTCGGCTGGATCGCCCAGTGGAACGAGATGATCGAGGACCCGGAACAGCGCATTGGCCGTCCGCGCCAGCTGTATATCGGCGCGCCGGAGCGCGACTACGTCCCGGTCTCCAAGCGCTGAGTTTCAGGCAGCCGGCTGAATGCCCGGTCAGAGATGGCCGGGCTTTTTTGCGTTAAGAACTTCGAGAACGATCCGGGCGGCGGCCTCACCGGGCGGCCTTTCTGTCGCCATTCGCTGCCAGACCGTTCGAAAGCCGGACAGCATGGCCTCGCGTTCCGGCGTGGCGGTGGTGAGGCGTTCCATCCAGCGCGCCAAGGCGCCGGGCCGGATGGCCTCGTTCAGATATTCCGGAACGACCGGGTAATCTGCCACGAGATTTGGAATGGCGGCCGTCCATATCTTGATACGCTTGTGCATCAGCCGAATGATCCAGTCAGCCTTGTACGCCGAAATCACCGGTATGCCGGCCAGCGCCAGTTCAAGAATGACGGTGCCGGACGCCGCGATTGCAGCGTCGGCCTGAGCGAAAGCCTGCCACTTGGCGGCAGGCCCGATGGTGATTTCCGGCTTGGTGGCCCACGACGCCGTGATCTGCCGTACCAAACCTTCCTGTCTCGGGACGGTCGGCAGCAAGAACCGCATGTCCGGGTGACGGCTGCGAAGCTCCTTGGCCGTCTCGCCGAAATCGGGCAGCAGACGAGTGATCTCACTGGCGCGGGATCCAGGCAGCAAGAGGCAGGTGGCAGGCAACATGCCCGCTTCTGCTACATGTTTCCCCAGTTGTCGCGCTCGCACCTGCAGGACATCCGCGTCGCTTGCCAGCCGGTGCCCGACATAGGTGGTCGGCGGACCTCCGAGACTTCGCATCACCTCGGGCTCGAAGGGAAGCACGGCAAGCACGTGGTCGATATACGGCCGCATGTTGACGGCGCGCTCGGATTTCCACGCCCAGACACTTGGGCAGACATAGTTGACAATCGGCAGGTCCGGCAAGGATTTACGGACAATTCTTGCCACGCGGTGCGTGAAATCCGGACTGTCGATGATAACGAGGATATCGGGAGCTGAGGCGACGATCGCCTGTGCCGTCTGGCGAATGCGCAAAATGAGCTTCGGCAATTTCACCAGCACCTGCGAAATGCCCATGATGGAAAGCTCGGAATAGTCGAACAGCGAGTTCAGGCCTTCCGCTTCCAAACCCTCGCCGCCGACACCGACAACGGACAGATCGCCGCCAACAAGGGGGCGCAACGCCTTCACCAGATCAGCCCCAAGCAGGTCGCCGGAAACCTCGCCGGCAATGACGGCAAGCTTGAGGTCGCTTTTGCTCATCGCAAGTCTCGCAGAAATGCGCGATCGATTCCGGTGACGAAGATGCCGGCTTCGTTCGCCTGTGAAATCGTCGCCGACCGCTCAAGCACCAGCGCACGCCCCGCCTCTATGGCAATGCCCGCAAGCCCGGCAGCCCGGGCCCCCTCGATCGTCGATGTGCCGATTGAAGGGAGATCGGCGCGCAGATCCTGCTGCGGCTTGCAGAGCTTGACCAGAACGCCGCGTCGGCGGGTCGAAATCCGTCCCTCGGTCCTCAGCCCCGCAACACGGGCAAGCATCGCATCCGTTCCCTCCGGCCCCTCGAGAGCGACCACGCGCCCGCCGACAGCCACTGCGCCCTGGCCGACATCAAGCCGACCGAGCGCGACCGCGGCGGCGGCGGCAACTTCGATATCCTTCCAGTCGTCCCGATCCGGCTCGATTGCGCCGAGTGGCCCGGTTTGCGCCAGCAGTTCCGGAATGATGTCTTGCACGCCGATGACGCGGGCGCCGCTTGCCTCGATGAGTTCGATGGCCATTTTCAAAACCGCATCATCGCCGCCCGACAGCAATGTCTTCAGCACACCGGGTACCCTGGCGAGCGTCTTGAAAGTGGGCTTGATGTCACGCCATTCCGGGCGACGGCGAACGGCGCCGGACAGGACGACACGATCGATCCCTTCGGTGCGGAAGACCGCGCTGATCGCCTTGAAATTGCCGATCCCCAGGAACTGGTGATCGAAATCAGACCAATCCAGTCCTGTCTCGTTGGTGAGCGCGATGATGTACGGATTTTCGCCTATCGCCTGCGCGGCCTCGGCCACGTGATGGGGCAGCATGCCGCCACCGGCGATGATGGCCAGCCTCCCGCCTGTTTCCGGCCGGCTGTCGATAGCCATAACGCTCAGCCTTTTTTTGCTCGGCTTGGCGAAGACAAAGCGCGATCGCTCTCGGCGGCGATGAAATCGAGAATTTCCATGGCCGGCGCACAATCGGCGTAATTCGCACGAATGGCAGCAGCATTGGCACGGATGGACTCAGGTCCTTCAAATATCTGCTTATAGGCGCGGCGGACCTCATGAATCGTCGCCTTTTCGATGCCCGCCCGCGCCATGCCGACGACATTAAGGCCGCTCAGGATACCCGGGTTCCCGTTCAGCATGCCGTATGGGATGACATCGTAGCTGACGGCCGAGAGACCGCCGATAAAGGCTTGCCGGCCGATGCGGGTGAACTGGTGAACCGCCGAACCGCCGCCGAGAATGGCGCGGTCTTCGACCGTCACATGTCCCGCCAGCATGACGTTGTTGGACAGGATGATGTTGTTGCCCAGACGGCAGTCATGCGCGACATGCGCATAGGCGAGGAACAGGTTGTTGTCACCGATGATCGTCGCACCACCGTGCTCGACGGTGCCGGTATTCATTGTCACGCCTTCGCGGATCGTGCAGTTTTCACCGATCGTCAGCGTCGTGTCGACGGCGCTGTGGTGCACGCTCTGCGAATCGCCGCCGATCACAGCGGACGGAAAGATCTTCGATCCCTTGCCGACCGTGGTGCGGCCAAGCACGATTACGTGGCTGATAAGTTCGACGCTGTCGCCGAGCACGACCTTCGGGCCGATATGGCAGAATGGCCCGACAACGACGTTGTCGCCGATCACCGCTCCGTCTTCGATTACCGAGAGCGGATGGATCTTCGCAGTGGCTGCAATCATGGTCAGGCGTCTTCCTTGCTGATAATCATCGCGCCGATATCAGCTTCCGCGACAAGTTGCCCGTCAACTTTTGCATCACAATGAAATTTCCAGATATTACCGCGCTGCTTCTGCTTGACGACATGGAACTCGACGCGATCGCCGGGCACGACCGGCTTGCGGAAACGGGCATTGTCGATCGTCATGAAGTAAACCAGATTGCTGCCGTCGCCGGTCTTGCGGGCGCAGATGGCGCCCGCCGTCTGGGCCATTCCTTCGATAAGCAGAACTCCCGGCATGATCGGTTGTTCAGGGAAATGGCCGGTAAAGTGAGGCTCATTGGCCGTCACGTTCTTGATGCCGATCGCGGAATTGTCGCCGTCGATCTCGATGATGCGGTCGACGAGCAGGAACGGATAGCGATGAGGAAGCAGCTTCAAGATTTCCCGGATGTCGGCCGTACCGAGAACGGTCGTTCCTGCTTCACTCATTGTTGCCTCCCGATTTCTTCTGTCTGTTGTGCACCCGCGCCGTGATTTCCGCGACATCGCGAAGGAAGTCGCGCATCGGACGCGCCGGTATTCCGCCGTAACGCTCGTTGGGGGGAACATCCGAGGCGACGCCGCTCATGGCGGCGATTTGGGCCCGGTCACCGATCTTGATATGACCATTTACTGCTGCTGCGCCGCCGATCATCACGCCGTCGCCAACGATGGTACTGCCGGCGATGCCAACCTGGCTGACGATGCCGCAATGCCGGCCGATGCGGACATTGTGGCCGATCTGAACCTGGTTATCGATCTTGGTGCCTTCGCCGATGACGGTGTCGTCCATCGTGCCACGATCGATCGTCGTGCCAGCGCCGATCTCCACATTGTCCTGGATGATGACCCGGCCGATCTGGACGATCTTGATCATCCCGCCCTTTGGGCCCGGCGCATAGCCGAAACCGTCTTGGCCGATGCGGGCGCCGGGATGGATAATGACGTTGTTTCCAACGAGCGCACACAGGATGCTCGCGCCGGCGGAAATCGTGCAGTCCCGTCCGATTCGCACGCCAGGTCCGATTACCACCCCCGCGCCGATCCGCGTCCCCTCGCCGATTTCGGCGCCTGCACCGATCACGGCCATCGGCTCGACCTCGACATTCGGCTCCAGCCGCGCCTGCGGATCGATCACCGCCGCAGCGGAAATTCCGGCCTGCGAAAGATTGCGCGACGGACGCATCGCCGCTTCATGCAGATAGGTCCCCGCCAAAGCGAAAGCCGTATGCGGATGCGCGGTCAGCAAAACAGGGATGTGAGAGGGAACCAGTGGTGCAATGGTCTTGTCGCAGACGATTGCGGTCGCCTGGCAGGTTTCCAGTTCATCGCGGCTCTTGCGGGACAACATATAGCAAATGTCGCCCTCCTTAGCCCGATAGACGGGAGCAACCGACCGGACAATCCGGTCGGCAGAGCTCTTATCCTCAAGCGTCGCGCCGATTTGGTCCGCCAGATCGATCAGGCGAACCCCCTCATGCGGCGGGAAGAACCAGTTATATTCCATGGCCAACACTCCAGAACAGTTTTGGCAGGCAGTTCTGGACTGCAAGGATCAGAAGGAGGACGAGATACCGAACTTGAGGTTCTGAACCCTGTCGAAGTCTTCCTTGGCAACCGGGATTGCGTAGTCGATGCGCAGCGGACCGAAGGGCGACGCCCAGAGCAGACCGAGACCAACGGACGCCCGAAGCGAGCTGTCGGTGCCGCGAACCCCGTCGGCTGCAGTCACGTCCACCTCGTTGCCGTAAAGCGTACCGGCATCGGCAAATACAGCGCCGCGGAAGCCTGCGTCGCGGGCAACAAACGGCAGCGGGAAGGTCGCCTCGGCAGAAGCCGTGAAATAGGTCGTTCCGCCGATCGCGTCGCCGTTTGCAGCACGCGGGCCGACGCCGTTGCGCTCGAAGCCGCGGATATCGTTGCTGCCCAACTGGAACTGGTCGAACACTTCCATTTCGCCACCGGTATTGAACACATGGCCGGCACTACCAGCCAATGACGCGATGATATCGGCGTCGTCGTGCACCGTATAGTACCACTTGAACTTGCCGGTCAGCTTGTAGAAGTCAGACGTGCCACCGAGGCCTGCATATTCCTGCGTGGCTGAAGCGAGGATACCCTCGTGCGCCTGCTGGGCATCGTCGAGTGAATTATACGTCAGCGTCTGCGAGACCGAAGACCGCTCCCAGGGCGAGCCATTGACGACACGATCATAGGGGCTCGAAAGATCATCCGTATCGCCATGATAATCCATCTGCGTAAAGTTGTAGCGCAGCGTGGTCGACAGTCTTTCGGTGATCGGCGCAGTTACGCGCAGACTGAAGCCGCTGTCCTCATAGCTGTAGTTGTCTTCATCATAGTCGTTTTCGTTCTTGAAGACATCGAAACCGGCAGCCAGACGATAGCCGAGGAAATAGGGCTCGGTGAACGAGACGTTATAGGTGCGGCTGTCCTGGCCACGCCCGGCGGCCAAGCGGATATACTGGCCGCGGCCGAGGAAGTTCTTTTCTTCGATCGAGGCTTCGACAAGGAAGCCGCCGCCGCTGCCGGCCGCATAACCGGCGCCGATGCCGAACGAGCCGGTTGACTGGTCCTGCACGTCAACGACGATGACGACACGGTCAGCCGCACTGCCCGGCTGCGTGCTGATATTGACGGCTGAGAAATAACCGAGCGCGTCAAGGCGGCGCTTGGCGGTGGCAATCATCTCCTGATTGAACGCATCGCCTTCGCTCACGTCGAATTCGCGCCGGATGACGTAGTCGCGCGTACGGGTGTTGCCGCGGATTTCGATGCGTTCGATATAGGCGCGCTCGCCCTGATCGACCAGATAATCGACGGCGATCGTCCGGTTGCCGAAATCACGGTTGCCGCGCGGGGTGACGCGCGCGAACGGATAGCCTTGCGCCGCAACGCGCCTGGAAATCGCGGAAATGCTTTCCTGAACGTCCTTGGCCTTATAGACCGAGCCTTCCGAGGTCTGCACCAGACCCTTCAATTCTTCGGCATTGATCCCTTCGACGGTCGATTCGACATTGACCGGCCCGAAATTGTAGCGCTCGCCCTCTTCGACGGTGATCGTCACGGTGTATTCATTGCTGGATTCATCCAGGACTGCGTCCGACGAAACGACGCGGAAATCCGCATAGCCGCGATTGTAATAGAACTGGCGCAGCAGTTCCTCATCCGCACGCAATTTGTCGGCGTTGTAGACGTCCTTGCGATTCAGGAAGGAGAAGATGCCCGATTCCTTCGTCGCGATCACTGCCTGGAGACGGCCGTCGCTATAGGCATTGTTGCCGACGAAATTGATCTGCTTGATTTTGGTGCGCTCGCCTTCGTTGATAACGAAAGCGAGATTGACGCGACCTTCCGCAATCGGAACGACCTGCGTTGTGACCGTGACGTCGTTACGGCCCATGGCCGCATAGGCATCCTTGATGGCCTGAATATCGGATTCAGCCGTCGCCTCGCTGTAAGGGCCGAGCGAACGCGTGCGAACGACAGCCTGCAGCTTTTCGTCCTTGATCTTGCGGTTACCGTTGAAAACAACCTGGTTGACGAGCTGGTTTTCGCTCACGGTGACAACAAGCGTGCCGCCGGAGATATTGATGCTGACGTCGGAGAAATAGCCGGTCGAATAGAGGCGCTTTACGGAAGAATCGATATCAGCATTGCTGAAGCTCTTGCCGGGAACGATGGTGATGTTTGCGCGGACAGTCTCCGGGCTGACACGAGTGGCGCCGCGGACTTCCACGCGGCTGATCGTTGCGGCTTCTGCGACAGATGCACTTGCAAGCGTTACAATGCCAGTCCCCGATGCGACAATCCCAGTGGACAGCGCAACCGCCGACACCGCGTTCAAAAACCTTGAACCAGCTTTCATAAACCTTACCTTCTTCCCAATGCCCCGCAGCGAACTCGTACCGACTCCGGTCACGGTTGCCGTTTTAACCGCTTTTCTCATACAAGCAAGGGAGCTCGTTAATTTCTATTTACTTCAATTGAAACCGTGTCCTAACGGCCACTACGGAATTGCTTTATCGTAAACAATTCCTTTCAATCAACCCATTGAATTCCCCTGACGTTGAACGTCCCTCGAATGGCCTGCGGCCCCGCACAAGCCTCGAATTCCTAGCCAAGAAGCGAGCTGATGTCGTTCCACGTGGCGAAAACCATCAGCATCAGGACCATGGCAAACCCAATACGGAAAGCGATGTCCTGCGCCCCCGGTCCGACAGGTTTTCCACGGATGGCCTCCACCGCATAAAACATCAGATGACCGCCATCAAGTACGGGAACCGGCATAAGATTGAGAAGTCCAATGGAAACTGAAAGTACTGCCGCCAGTTGCAGGACGGCTGCGACGCCGATGGTCGCCATCTGGCCGGAGGCCTGGGCAACCCGGATCGGCCCACCAAGCTGGTCGGCCTTCATCCGGCCGGTAACGAGATTGGCCAGATAATTGAATGTGCCGGTGACGATATGCCAGCTCTCGATCACCCCCTGCCCGACAGCCTCGATCGGGCCAAAATGCTGCAGGCGGAAATTGCCGGTCTCCTGGTTCGTCAGGATGCCGATGATTCCAAGCTCCATCTTGTTGCCGAACTGATCGGTAATCTCGGTGCGCTCAGGCACCATCGGCAGATCCAGCAACTCTCCCTTGCGCTTGATCTGGATGGTGATCGGCGTTTCCGGTCGGACGCTGACATAGCGGCGCACGTCGTCGAATGTCGTCACCGGCGTACCGTCGATGGAAACGAGCAGGTCGCCGGGCAGCACACCAGCCTGGGCGGCTGCACTGTTTTCCTTGACTTCGGCGACGACCGGGTCAGCCACAGGCTTGCCGTAGATGGCGAAAAGCACGGCGAAGATTGCGATCGCCAGAATGAAGTTGGCGATGGGGCCGGCGGCAACTGTGGCAGCACGCTTCCAAAGCTTGGCCCCAAGGAAGGTGCGGCCGCGATCCTCGGTGGAATATTGATCAAGGCGGCTGTAGTCCGGAACGCTCGCGGGATCCTCATCGCCGAAGAACTTGACGTAGCCGCCAAGCGGAATGGCACAGACCTTCCAGCGCGTGCCGCGTTTGTCGGTGTAGCCGAGCAATTCGGGGCCGAAACCGACGGAGAAGGCGAGGATGCGGATACCGGACCAGCGCCCGACAAGGTAGTGGCCCATCTCGTGCACGAAGACGATCAGCGTCAAAACCAGCAAAAACGGCACGATATAGCCGAGAATAAAGTGAAGCACATCGGCCAGGTAAGCCATGTCATCCCCCGATCAGGTGCGGCGCCATTTTACGGCCCCAGCAGGATCGCCCCCATGGGCGCATTTTGTCCACCGGCAGCCATGACTTGCACCAAGACAAATAGAAGCGCGGCAAAACAGGCAAAAACAAGTCCGTCGACACGATCCATGACACCGCCATGACCTGGAATGAGCCGGCTCGAATCCTTCACGCCAAACCGGCGTTTGATATAGGATTCGAAGAGATCACCGATCTGGCTGGCGACCGACAGGGCAAGAGCCAGCAAGGGAATGCGCACGTCGTCCATCGAAAAATGGCTGAGAAATACCACGACGCCCGCTATCACGCCCGAGACCGCGCCACCGATTGCGCCCGACCAGGTCTTGCCAGGCGAAATGCGCGGCGCGAGCTTTGGACCGCCGATCGCCCGACCGATGAAATAGGCGAGAATATCCGTCCCCCAGACCACCGCGAAAATAAAGATCATCGCGACCAGGCCGATATCGCTGTCGCCCCGGATCGCCGAGAGCGAGATGCCGGTAAGACCGGCATAGACGATGCCGCCGGGCAGCCACCAGCTGCCGCCCCGCAAAAAGACCCAGATGGCGCCTGCAAGGGCACACGCTGCCAGGACAAGCAAAGTCAGCTGCGCATTGTCGAACAGAATGAGAGCGGCGATCGCCGCCTGCGAAAGCCAGCCGAAGGCATTGCCCCGGAAATCGCGCTCGGCGAGCCGGGTGATCGTCGACCATTCATGATAGACGAGGAGCGCGATGGCGACGGAGAGCAATTGGAAGACGGTTCCGCCGGCCCAGGTCGCGCCAAGTGTGACGACCGCCAGAACAAGGCCGGAAACGATGCGCAGTTGCAGCTCTTTTTGCATCAGGAGCCAACTGCCAGCGTGGGCTGCGACAGTCCGCCGAACCGACGTTCCCGTCCCGCGTAGGCCTTCAGCGCGTCCAGGAAAACCTCGCGGCTGAAATCAGGCCAGAGTTCAGGAACGAACAGAAGCTCGGAATAGGCCGCCTGCCAAAGGAGGAAATTCGACAGACGCTCTTCGCCACTGGTGCGCAAGATAAGGTCCGGATCGGGAATGCCGGCCGTGTCGAGCCGGCTGGCGATGCGCTCCGGCGTGATCTGGTCGGCCGTCAACCGTCCTTGCTGGACATCGACCGCCAGAGCCTGCATGGCGCGGGTGATTTCATCGCGAGAACCGTAGTTAAACGCGATGACGAGCGTGATGCCGGTATTGTTGCGCGTCGTGTCCTCCGCCTCGATCAGCAAGGGCAGAATATCACCGCGAAGATTGGTCTTGTCACCGATCACCCGGATACGAACGTTCTGCCGGTGCAGATCCGCAAGATCGCGTCGGACGAAGGCCTTCAGCAGCCCCATCAGGTCCGAGACCTCTGCCTCCGGCCGGCTCCAGTTTTCGGATGAGAAGGCAAACAGCGTGAGATAACGGATGCCCACCTCACCGGCGGTCCGCACCGCCTCACGGACGGCTTCTACCCCCTTGCGATGCCCCATCGTGCGGGGAAGCCCCCGCGAATTGGCCCACCGTCCGTTGCCGTCCATGATGATGGCAACGTGCGTGGGAACATTTCTAGTCAATGGGTTCGACATCAGCAGCCCGGAAAAACAGAGACTCGGAAAAGGGCAGTCTAGACCTGCATGATTTCCTTTTCCTTCTCGGCGAGCAAGCGGTCGATGTCGGAAATCATCTCGTCGGTCATTTTCTGGACCTTTTCCGACTGGCTGCGGCTCACGTCCTGGCCAATGTCGCCGTCCTTTTCGGCTTTTTTCAAGCTGTCCATGCCGTCGCGACGAACGTTGCGCACCGCGATCTTGGCCTTCTCGCTGTACTCATGCGCAACTTTCACCAGCGACTTGCGGCGCTCTTCATTGAGCTCGGGCAAGGGAATGCGCAGATTCTGGCCGTCCACGATCGGATTGAGGCCGAGATTCGATTCCCGGATTGCACGATCGACGGCGCCGACCATGGACTTGTCCCAGATCGAAACGCCGAGCATACGCGGTTCCGGGACAGTGATGTTGGCGACCTGGTTCAGCGGAACGCGCGAACCATAGGCTTCAACCATAACCGGGTCGAGAACATTGGCGGATGCACGACCGGTGCGCAGCGATGCGATATCGTGCTTGAACGCAGCGATCGCACCTTCCATGCGGCGCTTCAGATCACTCAGGTCAATACCTTCACTCATGGATCAAACTCCCGTTTTATCGCGGCGGCGTGGCTACCGCCCTGTGTTACTCAATTGTCTGTTACGATGGTGGCTCGGCCGCCGCCGGTCAAGATTTCTGCGAAGCCGCCCTTTTCATGGATCGAGAACACGATGATCGGAATGCTGTTTTCGCGCGCCAGCGCCACGGCAGCAACATCCATGACAGCCAAGCCTCGCTCCAGAACTTCGCTGTGCGTCAAGCGGTCGAAACGCGTCGCGGTCGGATCTTTCTTCGGGTCGGCGGTGTAGATGCCGTCGACCTGCGTTCCCTTGAAGATCGCCTCCGCGCCCATTTCGGCTGCACGCAGCGCAGCCGCACTATCGGTGGTAAAGAACGGATTGCCGGTACCGCCGGCAAAGATCACCACGCGGCCGAGCGAGAGATGATAAAGCGTCGCGCGCTGCGAAAAGCTTTCGCAGATTTCCGGCATGGCAATTGCCGAGAGCACCACGGTGTCGATGTCGAGTTTGCGCAGGGACGTCGCCAGAGCCAACGCGTTGATCACCGTTGCCAGCATGCCCATGTGGTCGCCGGTTACCCGGTCGCCGCCCTTGGATGCCACGGCGACCCCGCGAAAAATGTTGCCACCGCCGACCACCACGCCGACTTCCACTCCCATGGCGCGCGCTTGGGCAATGTCCGAGGCGATCCGGTCGGCAACCGCGACATCGATGCCGAAGCCCTGGTTCCCCATGAGCGCTTCGCCCGAAGCTTTTAGCAGCACGCGTTTGAAGAGAGGTTCGGCCGACATCGTCACTCCTGTCCAAGAAGGCACACCTATGCGAAATGGTGTGTAAAACTGATCTTTCATCCCCGCGCGGCCAATATCACCTCTATCATTTTCCGAGGGAGCCTGCGTCAAGCGGATGATGATGCCGGATACACGAAGGGCATCGCGTTGTCACGCGATGCCCCCCGGTTTTCCCAATCAGGATGAAGAAATCAACCCTTGGCGACGGCTGCCACTTCAGCGGCGAAGTCGCTTTCTTCCTTCTCGACGCCTTCGCCCAGAAGAAGACGGGCCATGCCGACAACTTCGATCGGTGCGCCGACAGCCTTTTCAGCTTCCTTGACGGCAGCTTCAACGGTCAGGTCCGGGTTCATGACGAAAGCCTGCGAGAGAAGAGCAACTTCCTCGAAGAACTTGCGCATGCGGCCTTCAACCATCTTTTCGATGATATTGTCCGGCTTGCCGGAAGCGCGGGACTGCTCGATGAAGATCGAGCGCTCGCGGTCGGCAACGACCGGATCAACCTCGGTCGAACGGATGGCCAGCGGGTTGGTGGCGGCGATGTGCATGGCAACCTGGCGGCCGATGGCGTTCAGCGCGTCCTTGTCGCCGGTCGACTTCAGCGCGACGAGAACGCCGAGCTTGCCGAGGCCGTCCGCAACGGAGTTGTGAACGTAAGTGGCAACGACACCGTCTTCGACCGACAGCAAAGCGGAACGGCGCAGCGCCATGTTCTCGCCGATCGTGGCGATCGCATCGGTGATGCTTTCAGCAACGGACTTGCCGGTCGCCGGGTAGTTGGCGGCGGAAATCGCTTCAACCGAGCCATTGGTGCCGAGAGCGACGCCGGCAACTCCGCGAACCAGGTCCTGGAAGGCATCGTTGCGGGCAACGAAGTCGGTTTCCGAGTTGAGTTCGATGACGACGGCCTTGTTGCCGCTGCTGGCAACGCCGATCAAGCCTTCGGCAGCTGCACGGCCGGACTTCTTGTCGGCCTTGGCAATGCCCTTGGCGCGCAGCCAGTCGATCGCGGCTTCCATGTCGCCATTGGTTTCGCCGAGTGCCTTCTTGCAATCCATCATGCCTGCGCCGGTCTTTTCGCGCAGTTCCTTCACCATTGCTGCAGTAATGCTCATCTTTTTTGCCTCTTCGTTTGTTCGGCTGGTCCGCAAGCCAGAATGCCGGCGCGATACCAGGAGGATGTGGCAGGGCATGACCCCTGAATGTGACATCGTGATGAAAGCTTCATCCCGATGATGCGCATCATGAAAGCCAGTGTCCTTGGCCGATGCAAAAGAACAAGGCCGTTCACTTCTTCAGTCGTAAACGGCCTTGCCCTGATTTTATCTAGAGGAGCGGCGGGAAGGTCCCGCCGTCCGGCCCGATCAGGCTTCGGCGGCTTCTTCGAGAGCCGGCTCGATCGGCAGTTCGGCAGAGGCGCCGAGGTCGCGACCGGACGAGCTCTGCTGACGGGCGATACCGTCAAGGGCAGCGCGGGAGATCAGATCGCAATAGAGCGAGATCGCACGCGAAGCGTCGTCGTTGCCGGGGATCGGGTAATCGATCTGGTCCGGGTCGCAGTTGGAATCGATGATCGCGACGACCGGGATGCCAAGGCGCTTGGCTTCATCGATGGCGATCGATTCCTTGTTGGTGTCGATGATGAACATCAGGTCCGGCACGCCGCCCATGTCGCGGATACCGCCGAGGGCGCGGTTCAGCTTTTCGCGTTCGCGCTCAAGGTTCAGACGCTCCTTCTTGGTGAAGCCGGAGGCTTCGGAAGCGAGGATTTCGTCGAGCTTGCGCAGGCGCTGGATCGAGTTCGAAATCGTCTTCCAGTTGGTCATCATGCCGCCGAGCCAGCGCGCGTTGACGTAGTACTGGGCCGAACGCTTGGCAGCGTCAGCGATGATTTCGGACGCCTGGCGCTTGGTGCCGACGAACAGAACGCGGCCACCCTTGGCAACCGTGTCGCTGACGACCTGCAGGGCGCGCGACAGCATCGGCACGGTCTGTGCGAGGTCGATGATGTGAACGTTCGAGCGATCGCCGAAGATGTACGGCTTCATTTTCGGGTTCCAGCGATGAGTCTGGTGACCGAAGTGAACACCAGCTTCCAGAAGCTGGCGCATGCTGAAATCAGGCAATGCCATGCCTTTTTCTCCTTTTCCGGTTGAACCTCCGCAAGGCAAACAGCACCTTCTTCGAAGGCGCCACCGGGTGGAACTGGCCGGATTTCTCCCGGACGGTCCCAAACCTTACGTGTGGAATGCGGTGCCCATATCCCCTGTTGCCCGATAAATCAAGGGCGAAGACATAAAATTAGTACGGCGCGGCCTCTACTTGCAGTCGCCCTGCTTGAAGACTTCGAGATCAGCGAGCTTGCCGGTCAGCACGAAGTCGCCGTAGTCCATCGTCAGATCGCGGGTGATGCCGTTTTCGTAGAGCTTGAACTCCATGCGGTAGATCGGCAGCGCGTCACCGGTCATGTCGTCGTTGAAATAGGAGATGGTCACCGGCCAGTAGGGCTTGGAAGCCATGGCGCCGGCTTTGCCGGCGTCGCCGTCATCGGCAACCGGGTTTCGCTGTTTGCCCACCATCGTCGTGGTAATCAGCGCCTTGTCGCCCGAGTCGGAACCGTCGAAGATGCGGGATTCGAACAGGGTATCCCCCTTCTTTGCCCGATCGATGACCTCCAGCATGTGCTCGGTCGGAAACAGGCTCTGGGCGAGATCGACCTGACGCTTGTCCGGCGAAGTCAGATCGACCTTCACGCCTTGCTCGGCCTCGTGGGCGGAGCCGCGCACTTCCTTGTCCAGCTTCTCGTCGGTGAACGAACGCGTCAGGAAACGGAAATTGCCGTTCTTCAGGTCCTCGTATGTCGTCGTTTGCTGGTCCGTCAGCCTCACTTCCTCGCCGGTATCGACCTTGGTGACGAAACGGAAACTGACGGTATATCCCTCGCAGGCGGAGCCGTTGAATTCATAGACCATCCGCCCGTACATGCCGGAAATGCCGGAGCGCTCGGATGCGTCTTTGAGTTCCAGATCATACACGGCACGGTGGGGCACCAGGATATTGGCGGAAGCCGCAGAAGCGCCGCCGACCGTCACGCCTGAGAAACACGCCCATGCCAGAATGGCGGAGGCAAAGCCTGAACGAAACATCCGTTTCCTCCTGTTGGACTCGCTGCCAATGCTATAAGAACACATCCGGCGAAAGCGAGGCATAGATGATCGCGAAGCGGTATTTTATCACTTCGTGAATCACGCCTTGCATGCAGCATTTGGTGACAAAACACAACGGAGTTATCCATGTCCGCAGAAATCGAAGCACGCATCAAGGAGCTGGGAATCACCCTGCCGCAAGCCGCAGCTCCGGCCGCAAACTATGTCCCCTTCGTCATCAGCGGATCGCATCTATATATCTCCGGCCAACTGCCGATGGAGAACGGCAAGGTTGCCATAACCGGACATCTGGGCGACGGTGTCGACGTCGCGACAGGCCAGCGTGCAGCCGAACTCTGCGCCATCAATATCCTCGCCCAGGCCAAGGCCGCACTTGGCGGCGATCTCTCGCGCATCCGCCGCATCGTCAAGCTCAACGGCTTCATCGCCTCCACCACGACATTTATCGAACAGCATCTGGTCATGAACGGGGCATCCAACCTGATCGCAAAGGTTCTCGGCGATTCCGGGATTCACGCCCGCGCAGCCGTCGGCATGGCCGCCCTGCCCTTCAATGCCGCCGTCGAGATCGATGCCGTCATCGAAATCGCATAACGGAATCCCGTCCCATGAAAGACCTCTCCTGGCTGACCGCGCAACCGATCGCGCACCGCGGCTATCACGACATGAACCATGCCATCTGGGAAAACACGCTGTCTGCCTTTTCCCGGGCGGTGGAACATGGCTTCGCCATTGAATGCGACCTGCAATATAGCGCAGACAGCGTGCCCGTGATCTTCCACGATGACGACATGCAGCGGCTTTGCGGCATCAAGGGCGACATCCGAGAAAAGACCGCCGGTGAACTTGCACTCGTCGCGATCGGCGGCACCGCCGACAAGGTGCCGACGCTCGGCCAACTTCTACGGCTTGTGAAAGGGCGCGTGCCGCTGATCCTCGAACTCAAGGGCCGCAAGGGCGACGACGAGGGCTTTGCCGACGCGGTGCTCGAAACGCTGGAAGGCTACCAGGGCCATGTTGCCCTGATGAGCTTCGACCACTGGCTGCTCAAGGACCTGAAGGCGCTTGATCCACCCTATCCTCTGGGGCTGACGGCCGGTGGCAACCAGCCGGAGTCCTTCTTCATTCACGAAGAAGCGATGCAGCTTGGTCTTGATTTCATTTCCTATTTCTATGGGGATTTGCCAAATTCGTTCATCACCAAGGAACGCGCCCTTGGAAGACCGGTTCTGACCTGGACCGTGAGGGATCAGGCTGGCGCGGATCACACGTTCAATCATGCGGACCAGATGACGTTCGAAGGATTTGATCCAAAGGAAAGGCTCACCGCTTAGAGAATGACAGGCGAAGTGAAAATCCGCATCGAAACCTCCTTTCAGGATATTTCGAAGGAAAGCTGGGACGGATTGTCCGGGACCGCCAAAGGACAGAACGGCGGTGTCTACAATCCGTTCGTTTCGCACGCCTATCTCTCGTCGCTGGAGGAATCCGGCTCGGCCACCGCGGATACCGGCTGGCTTGGCCAGCACCTGTTGATGGAGGCCAGCGACGGAAGCCTTGCAGGCGGTCTCGTCTGCTATCTGAAAAACCACAGTCAGGGCGAATATGTCTTCGATCATGGCTGGGCCGATGCGCTCGAGCGGGCCGGCGGACGCTACTATCCGAAATTGCAATGCGCGGTCCCTTTCACTCCGGCGACCGGACCGCGGCTCTTGAGTGCGACAAGCGCCAATGCGGGCGTGGTTCGCGAGTCACTCGCTTCCGGGTTGCAGGAACTGGCGCGCCGCCACAAGGTGTCATCGGCACACGTGACCTTCGTGCCGCAAGAGGAAATGCCGACATTCGAAAACGCCGGTTTCCTGCACCGGACCGACCAGCAGTTTCATTTCCTCAATGACGGCTACACATCCCACAACGATTTCCTGGAAACACTCGCGTCCCGCAAACGCAAGGCGCTCAAGAAGGAGCGCCGGACGGCGGTTGAGCACGGCATCAGCATCGATTGGCTGACCGGCAGGGATCTGACGGAAAGCATATGGGACCAGTTCTTCGCTTTCTACATGGATACCGGTAGCCGCAAATGGGGCCGTCCGTATCTTACCCGCAAATTCTATTCGCTGATCGGCGAGCGGATGGCGGACGACATCCTGCTGGTCATGGCCAAGCGCAACGGCCGCTATATTGCCGGCGCGATCAATTTCATCGGCAGCGACGCACTTTACGGCCGCCATTGGGGGGCCATCGAAAACCATCCCTTCCTGCATTTTGAGGTCTGTTATCACCAGGCGATCGATTTTGCGATTTCCAGAGGACTGAAGCGCGTAGAGGCCGGCGCGCAGGGTGAACACAAGCTGGCGCGTGGGTATCTTCCGGTGACCACCCATTCGGCACATTTCATCGCCCATCCCGGATTGAAACGCGCTGTCGCGGATTATCTCGACCGCGAGCGGCGGGAAGTCGAGCAGATCGGCGGTATTCTTGCCGATCACAGCCCGTTCCGCAAAGGCGAGCGGCCGGACCTGGACGACTGATCACGGCAACCATTTGAAGACACATCGTGGAAGGAAGAGGCAGATGAACAGCGGCGCCTACGAAAGCGACAATATTTTTGCCAGGATCCTGCGCGGCGAGATCCCCGCGCAGAAAGTCTATGAAGACAACAGCACGCTTGCCATCATGGATGTCATGCCACAGGCTGAAGGCCACGTCCTGGTCATCCCGAAAGCAGCATCGCGCAACATTCTCGACGCCGATCCTGCAACACTCGGCCCGTTGATTGCGGTTGTCCAGAAAATCGCCATTGCGGCGCAGGAAGCGTTCGATGCCGACGGCGTGACGATCATGCAGTTCAATGAGGCGCCGGCAGGCCAATCGGTGTTCCACCTGCATTTCCACGTCATTCCCCGTCGCGAGGGCGTGCCGTTGCGGTCGCATTCCGGCAAGATGGAAGACGGGTCGGTTCTTGCGGCAAATGCCGAAAAAATCAGGCAGGCGCTTGCCGGCTGAGGCTGCTCAGAATCCGAGCGCGTACAAGCCCACGGCCAGGACACCGATGGCCGTGGCGATACCGATCGCGGGCTTCTGGCGCGCGGCAAAAAAGGCCACCGCGCCCGCGACAACAGATCCGAGGCGAAGCCAGAGCGGCGATTGTTCCAGCACCCCGGTCGGGTAGAGAACGAGCTTGGCGATGACCGCGGCTACCAGAGCGGTTGCAACCGCCCTCACCCAGTTCAAAGCTTCCGAATCCTCCCGCAGCCGGTTGCCCGCCAGCACCCCCAGCCAGCGCCAGATATCCGTCGCAAGCCAGCCAGCGATCGCGATAAAGACATAGGCCCACCAGCCTTCAAGCACTGTCATGCGCGCGCCTCCTTGCGTTGGCGCCAGCTACGCTCGGCGAGCCACGCGACCGTTCCGCCGCCGACGCCGGCCAGCAGGATGTCGAACTCCGGCGCGACCCAGTAGAATACCGGACCGGCGACGAGGCCGACAGCGAGCGCCACGTAAATTACCGGGTGACGCGCCGAACTCCAGATCGACGCGAGAAAATAGACGGGCGTCAGGAAGAACAGGCAGCCGGCGACAATCGGCGGAAACTCAGTCACGAACTGGTAGACGACCGCCACGAGTGTCATGTTGGCCAGCACGAGCGTTATGCCGAACCCGGCGAAAAAGACGATGCGCCGCTCCCGCGGCACCGATTGCACCCGCTCCATTGCAAACACCCATGCGGTGATCGCCACGAAATGGGAGAGTAACAGCAGCAGCCAGGTCGGAGTCCGCTGCGTGCGGATTTCGGGCACGAGGGCCGCCACCATCGGCATCAGCCGGATGGAGGACAGGGTCACCGCGATAAAGGCCGTCAGGACATTGGCACCACCGAGGATCGAGCTGACGAGGATGACCTTGGCGGGCAGTGCCCAAACGGCGCCGACCATGAATACCACCTGCTCTACCGGGATACCGGCCTGCGCGGTGAAGGCGCAAAAGCCGACGAAGGACAGCATCAGGATGGTCGCCGGCAGGCTGAATATGCCCATCATGCCGGCCAGGAACCAATGCCGCGCAGAGCCGGCCGTCTCGCCATGTTTCATCAGAGCATCCGCTGGTTCATGCCACAAAAAAACAGTGCCGGACCATTCCGCCCGGCACTGTGTCTGTATGTTGCAGCCGCTTACTTCTTGCGCGGCACCTTCGGCACCGTGCGTCCCTTGCGGGGCGCTGCCGGGGGAATGGCACTGCCGGGCTCATCAGTCTTGGCAGTTGCCTTCGCAGCCTTCTTCGGCTTGGCGTTACCTTCCGGATCAGCGCCGACGATTTCCATTTCCTTCGGCTTTGCCGCCTTGGCTGATTTCCGTACCGGCGCGACGACCTCGGCCTTCGGCTTGATCCGCGCCGTTTCCGGCACGGCGTCGAGGATCAGACCCTTGGTGCCATCGGCCTTGATACCGACGGTCACCTTGACGACACCGCCCTTCTTCAGCTTGCCGAAGAGGATTTCGTCGGCCAGCGGCTTCTTGACACTTTCCTGGATGACGCGCGCCAGCGGCCGTGCGCCCATCTTCTCGTCGTAGCCCTTGTCGGCGAGCCAGGCGATCGCATCCGGATGCAGGTCGAAGGTCACGTTGCGCTCGGCAAGCTGCGTTTCAAGCTGCATGACGAACTTCTGCACCACCTGGTGGATGACGGGCGTCGGCAGCGAGCCGAACGGGATCACCGCATCGAGACGGTTGCGGAATTCGGGCGTGAACAGCCGGTTCAGCGCCTCGACGTCGTCGCCTTCGCGCTTCGAGGAACCGAAGCCGATCGCGGCCTTGGCCATGTCGGACGCGCCGGCATTCGTCGTCATGATCAGGATGACGTTACGGAAGTCTATCTTCTTGCCGTTGTGATCCGTCAGCGAGCCATGGTCCATGACCTGCAGCAGGATGTTGAACAGATCCGGATGGGCCTTCTCGATCTCATCGAGCAGCAACACCGAATGCGGATGCTGGTCGATGCTATCGGTCAAGAGACCGCCCTGGTCGAAGCCGACATAGCCGGGAGGCGCGCCAAGCAGGCGCGAGACCGTATGGCGCTCCATATATTCCGACATGTCGAAACGAATGAGTTCCACCCCGAGCGAGACCGCGAGCTGTTTGGCAACTTCCGTCTTGCCGACACCTGTCGGACCGGAGAAGACATAGGAGCCGATCGGCTTGTTCGGTTCGCGAAGGCCGGCACGCGCCAGCTTGATCGCCGAAGCCAGGGCCTCGATCGCCAGATCCTGACCGTAGACGACCGACCGCAGTTCCTTTTCCAGGTTGGCGAGCACGGTCTCGTCGTCCTTGGAAACGGTCTTCGGCGGAATGCGGGCCATTGTCGCGATCGTCGCTTCGATCTCCTTCTCGGTAATCAGTTTGCGCCGCTTGTTCTGCGGCAGCAACATCTGCGCGGCGCCGGTCTCGTCGATCACGTCGATTGCCTTGTCCGGCAGCTTGCGGTCATTGATGTAGCGGGCCGAAAGCTCGACGGCAGACTTGATCGCCTCGTTCGAGTATTTCAGCTTGTGATAATCCTCGAAATAGGGCTTCAGGCCCTTCATGATCTCGATCGTATCGGGGATCGTCGGTTCGTTGACGTCGATCTTCTGGAAGCGGCGGACGAGTGCCCGGTCCTTCTCGAAGAACTGGCGATATTCCTTGTAGGTGGTCGAGCCAATGCAGCGGATCGACCCGGAGGACAGAGCCGGCTTCAACAGGTTGGAGGCGTCCATGGCGCCGCCCGAGGTCGCCCCGGCGCCGATCACGGTGTGAATCTCGTCGATGAACAGGACAGCACCCGGATAGTCTTCCAGTTCCTTGACGACCTGTTTCAAGCGTTCTTCGAAGTCGCCGCGATACCGCGTTCCAGCCAACAGCGTGCCCATGTCGAGAGAGAAGATCGTTGCGTCCTGCAACGCTTCGGGCACCTTCTTCTCGACAATGCGCTTGGCGAGGCCTTCGGCAATCGCCGTCTTGCCGACGCCGGGGTCGCCGACGTAGAGCGGGTTGTTCTTCGAACGGCGGCACAAGATCTGGATGGTGCGATTGACCTCCGAGTGGCGGCCGATCAGCGGATCGATCTTGCCACCCTTGGCCTTCTCGTTGAGGTTAATACAATAGGCGGTCAGCGCATCCTGCTGCTTCTTCGGTCCGGCTTCGTCCTGCTCGCGCGAAGGCTTTTGCTCGGATTCCGGCTCGTCGGCGCCGCGGGGGGTACGTGTCTCCGACGATCCTGGTCGCTTGCCGATGCCGTGCGAGATGAAATTGACCGCGTCGTAACGGGTCATCTCCTGCTCCTGCAGGAAATAGGCGGCATGGCTCTCACGTTCGGCGAAGATGGCAACAAGAACGTTTGCCCCCGTCACCTCTTCTCGACCCGACGATTGAACGTGGATGACTGCGCGCTGGATAACCCGTTGAAAGCCCGCCGTCGGCTTGGAATCCTCGTCATAACCTGTAACCAGATTGCCGAGTTCGTTGTCGACATAGTCTGAGACGGTCTTGCGAAGGCTGTCGAGATTGACATTGCATGCCCCCATGACCGCCGACGCGTCGGCATCGTCGATCAGCGCCAGCAGCAGATGCTCCAGCGTGGCATATTCGTGATGGCGCTCATTGGCCAGCGTCAGAGCCTGGTGCAGCGCCTTTTCAAGGCTGGTCGAAAATGTTGGCACGTCAGTTCCTCATTTCTTTTCCATGACGCATTGCAGCGGATGCTGATGCTGGCGGGCGAAATCCATCACTTGCGTCACTTTGGTTTCGGCAACTTCGTAGGTGAATACACCGCATTCACCCACGCCGTGGTTGTGCACGTGCAGCATGATCAGTGTTGCCGCTTCGCGATCCTTCTGGAAAAACCGCTCCAGTATGTGAATCACGAATTCCATTGGCGTGTAGTCGTCATTCAAAAGCAGTACGCGGTACAGGCTCGGCTTCTTGGTCTTCGGCTTTGTCCGAGTGATGACAGACGTGCCGCGGTTGGCATTGCCCCCATCCCCGTCGCTGTCTTTTTGCATCCAGACCGGCATGGCGATCATTCTACTTCATTCCCTTGTCCGGCCGCAAATGCTTGGGAGGTATTCACGGCCTTTTCGTGAAACATAATCTAGTGGCTCTTTTCCGGATTTTAAGGCTGTTCTCCTGCACTGCAATCATATTTGCGTCACAGAGCCAAAGATTGACCAACTTTCTTGCCCCGCCGGCCGCCCCACCTGATGCGGGCAACAAAAAACCGGCCGCGCGACGCGCAGCCGGTTTTTCAAGAACTGATGTGGAGGCGTGGATCGCTATGTTACGCTGCGGCAGCGGTCGTGGACTTGACGGCAGCCGTCGCCTTGGCTATCGGGGCTTCGTAGGGCTTGTAGGCATCCTTGGCGAGGTCGGCATACATTTCGCCGATCTTCGAGGCCTCAGCCACATAGCTTTCATAGACCGATTTCAAGTAGTTGGTCTGCAGTTCGAAAGCAGCGTCGACGCTCTTGACGGAGGTGATCTTTTCAAGGTGCGCAACGCCGTCCTCAAAACTCTTCTTCGAATAGTCGGCGGCTTCGGTGGCGATCGCCTGGAAGGCCTTGGTCAGCGTGGCATAGCTCTTCAACAACGTGTCAATCGTTTCTTTGCTTTTCTTGTTTGCATCTTCGAAATTGAACATCGGGCTGCTCCTCTTTTTGACGCTCACGACAACTGCAATCTATGTGCGCTGCACAATAAAGTCAATGTATACGTGCAGCGCAATAAAATACTGTCATTGCAACAGCTTGATGAAAAACGGCGGAAGTGGAGCGGTTTTTTCCAAAAAAATAAATGAATAATATGATTTATGAAAAAACCCGGCCTGAAATCAGAGCCGGGTTAGAAATAATCGACTCAACTGGAGCGAGCGTTCAGAGGTCGATGTCGAGAATGGCCATCGAGAAATTGTAGGACAGTTCCCCATCTTCCTCATCACGGAAGACAACGCCCAGAAACTCATCGCCGAGGTAGACTTCGGCGGACTCGTCCTTCTTCGGACGCGCCTTGATGACCATCGACTGGTTGAAAGTGCGCTTGAAATAGGCTTCGAGTTTTCTGATTTCTTCGGGCTTCAAGTCTTTTCTCCATGGCGGGTTTGATTTGCGCCGCTTCTTGCACGGCGCCTCGAGCGGTGTAAACCCCTTGGCTCGGCCGCCAGCCGACAAATCGCTGCAAATCAGATCTCGAACGAAACCAGCAACTGGTCCATGGAACGCGACGGCTCGGAGCAGCCCGCCTCGCCCACGACCCGCGCCGGGACGCCGGCCACCGTGGTTTTCGGCGGGACTTCCTTGAGCACGACCGACCCGGCAGCCACGCGTGAGCAATTGCCGATGTGGATGTTACCCAAAATCTTCGCCCCGGCACCGATCAGCACGCCATTGCCGATCTTCGGATGACGGTCGCTGCCCTCTTTGCCGGTGCCGCCGAGCGTCACGCCATGCAGGATGGAGACATTGTCGCCGATCACCGCGGTTTCTCCGACGACGAGCCCCGTTGCGTGATCAAGGAATATGCCCTTGCCGACGCGTGCTGCCGGATTGATATCGGTCTGGAATACGGAGGAAGAGCGGCTCTGCAGGTAGAGGGCAAAATCGCGGCGGCCACGGTTCAGCAGCCAATGCGCCAGCCGATGGGTCTGGATCGCATGGAACCCCTTGAAATAGAGGATTGCCTCCAGGAACCGCGTGCAGGCCGGGTCGCGGTCGTAGACCGCCTGGATATCGACGCGCAGGATCGTCCCCCATTCCGGCCAGTCTTCCAGCATTTCCGCGAAGGTCTGGCGCAGCAGGTTGGCCTGCAGGTCGGGGTGATCGAGCCGCTCGCATATGCGATAGATGACGCTATCTTCCAGCGAACGCTGATTGATGATGGTCGAGTAGAGAAACGCCGCAAGCAAGGGATCCTGCTGGGCGGCGGCGCGCGCCTCCTCCTGCAGGGCATCCCAGATCGGGTCCATGATCTTCACGGTCTCGGTCGGGCGTATGTCAGTTCTGGCGACCATCGCCGCTCTCCTTCGTAGTCCGTCGTCAGATGATGATATAGGCCAAATCGGCCAGGATATAAATGCCTGTCCGAAAATGAGCGTTAAAACACTGCGGCTGCTTCACGCCTGCCCGACCCTCGCCAGAAATTCGAGCGCGGCTTTCTTGAACACCCGGTCGCCGACTGCCAGCATATGGTCCCGGCCGGGAATATCCAGCGCCCGCGCGTGCGGCATGAGCGTGGCGAGCTCTTGCGGCGAGCCGGCAATATCGTCCTTCGTACCCACGGCAACCAGCACCGGCACATCGATCCGCCCCACCTCCTCGATGGATAGGAGGTCGCGCGAGGTCGAGATGCAGGCCGCAAGTGCATGGCGGTCACTTTTCGTCTGGTCGGCAAAGGCACGGAACATACGGCCGCGCTCATGGGTCACCACATCGAGGGACGGCGCAGTGAGCGCGTCTGCGATCGGATCCCATTCTCCGACCCCGGTCACCATGCCGATCCCGAGCCCGCCGAGAATGAGGGAGCGGACGCGATGGGGATTGGCGAGCGTCAGAAAGGCGGAAATGCGCGCCCCCATGGAATAACCCATCAAATGCGCCTCGGCGATGCCGAGATGGTCGAGCAGCGCGATCGCGTCGCCGGCCATTGCCGCTGGGTGGTAAACGGTCGGATCATGCGGCTTGTCGCTGGCGCCATGGCCGCGATTATCGAGTGCGACCACCCGATATCCGGCATCGCCGAGCGTCTTCAGCCAACCCGGGTAGACCCAGTTTACATTGGCGGTGGAGGCAAATCCATGAATGAGAAGTATCGGATCGCCCGACGGGTCGCCCTCGTCGAAATAGGCGATGTTCAGCCCATCATGGGAAAATGTCGAAAAAGGCGGGGGATTCAAATCCATGGGAATGTCCTGTTTTTCGCCGAACCTATGATACCGGCCCGATAGGGAAAACCCCGGCGCGGCAAAAAACGCGCGGCCGCGGCATCTTTGCCGCTACACTTTTTGCACAAAGCTTTCTATGGTGCCGCCGAATTCGACTATTCTTCCAGACGACGCAAGTGGAGCATGACATGGCCGGGCACGGTATCCCTCACTTTCAGAACGACGGCGGCCACGCGGTGATCGAGATCGGCGTCAAGGAATTCATGTGTACTGGGGCCTCCGTTCCGTTTGATCACCCCCACATCTATATCGACATGGGCGACGACAACGAGAAGGTTTGTTCCTACTGTTCGACGCTGTACCGCTACAATGCCAAGCTTCATGCGGACGAGACGGTGCCGGATGGCTGCACCTTCAATGCAAAGGCTGCCTGACACGTTCCGGCGAAAGTCTTTTCCATGACGCAGGCTGGGGCGGTTGCGATCGTGGGAGCCGGCATCGCCGGCCTCACGGCAGCGTTGTGCCTTGCCCGCAAGGGCATCGCGAGCGACATCCTCGAGCAGGCTCCAGTCCTGAGCGAGACGGGCGCCGGACTGCAACTCTCCCCCAACGCCACCCGCATCCTCGGCGCACTGGGGCTGACGCCGCAGCTTGAAGAGGTGTGGTGCGAACCGGCGGAAATCCGCCTTATCCACGGGACCACGTTTCGAACGATTGCGTCGGTGCCGTCCGGATCCTTCGCCCGGCACCGCTGGAAAGCACCCTACGGCGTCCTGCACAGGGCCGACCTTCAGAAGGTCCTGCTTGCCGCGGTCGAAGCCGAGCCGCTGTGTCGCCTTCATCTTGGGTTGCGGATCGATGACGGATCAAGCGATTCCATGACGCGTGTCCTCGGCAAGGAGCCCAGCCTCGTCATCGGCGCCGACGGCGTCTGGTCCAAGATCAGGAATCATATCCAAGGATCTGGCAAAGCACGGTTTTCCGGCAATGTCGCGTGGCGATTGACGCTAAGTCAGGCAAATGCCCCAGCGATTTTCGATAAGACGACCGTGTCAGCATTTCTCGGCGCAGGTGCGCACCTCGTCGTCTACCCGCTACCGCGGCTGCACAGCTTCAATGTCGTGGCAATCACCGGCGGACAATATCCGAAGGAAGCGCCCGATCGCGTCCTCGCGCCAGACAAAGCGCGAAAACAGCTGCTAGCCGCCTTCTCCGGCTGGCATCCGGAGATTGTCAACATGCTGCGGAACGCGCCGGAGCCGACGATCTGGCCGCTCTTCGAGGTCAGCGAAGGCACATGGCGTCACGGCACAACAGTCCTGATCGGCGACGCAGCCCACGCGATGATGCCGTTTGCCGCCCAGGGCGCCGCAATGGCGATTGAAGACGCGTTCGAACTTGCGGCCTTCGTCGCTGGTGGGCAGTCCCTCGCAGCCTTTGCCGATCACAGGAAAGCTCGCGTCGCGCATGTCCGCTCCCGCGGCGCTTTCAACCGGTTCGTCTATCACGCCCGCGGCCCCGTCCGGTTCGGGCGTGATCTGGTACTGGCGCTACGGCGGCCTGAAAGCCTGGCCGCCGATTTCGACTGGCTCTATGGATACGAACCGCGCGACTGAGGATTACATGGATTTTGCCGCCGCCAGGCCGGCCTCGATATCCTTGCGGATATCCGCCACGTCCTCCAGGCCGATCTGCAGGCGAAGAACCGGACCTTCGCTGGGCGCTTTACAGACCTTACGATCAGACAAGCCGACATGGAGGGCGAGGCTTTCGAAGCCGCCCCAGGAATAACCGAGCCCGAACAGCGACAATGCATCAAGGAAGGCATGGGCCTTGGCCTTGAAGCGGTCCGGGCTATCGGTCTTCAGGACGAAGGAAAAAATACCGCTGGATCCGGCAAAATCCCGCTTCCAGAGTTCGTGCCCCGGAAAACTCGGCAGTGCCGGATGCAGCACGCGCGCAACGTCCTCGCGCTCCTCCAGCCAGCGGGCGATGTTCAACGTGCTTTCCTGATGCCTGTCGAGGCGAACGCCCATGGTGCGCAGGCCGCGCAGGATCTGGTAGCTGTCATCAGGAGAAGCGCAGATGCCGAGCGTGATATTGGCTTCCTTGAGTTGCTCCCAGTGCGCGGCATTGGCCGATACGGTTCCGAGCAGGATGTCGGAATGACCGGAGGGGTATTTGGTCGACGCGTGAATCGAGATATCGACGCCGTGGTCGAGCGGTTTGAAATAAAGCGGCGTCGCCCAGGTATTGTCCATTGTCACGACGCAGCCGTGGCGGTGGGCGACCGCCGAAATCGCGCTAATATCCTGCATTTCGAACGTATTCGAGCCCGGCGCTTCGGTGTGTACGAGCTTCGTGTTGGGCTTGATCAGGCTTTCGATGCCGGCACCGATCATCGGATCGTAGTAGTCAACACTCACTCCGAGGCGCTTCAGCATCGTGTCGCAGAAATGCCGGGTTGGGAAATAGACCGAATCGACGATCAGCGCATGGTCGCCGGCAGCGAGGAACGCCAGGAACGGAACAGTGACGGCGGCAAGCCCCGAAGGAACGAGGATGGTTCCGGCCGAGCCTTCCAGTTCGTCGATGGCCTCGCACAACGCGTCTGTGGTCGGCGTTCCGCGCGTGCCATAGGTGTATTTCTGCGCCCGGGTCTCCATGGTCCTTGCATTGGGAAAGAGGACGGTCGACGCATGCACGACAGGCGGGTTCACGAAACCATGGTAGTCCGAAGGATCGTTGCCGATGTGAGCCAGCCGCGTATTTGCACCCGCGCCGGCGAGAAAGCTCTTCTTGTCATTCATGGGAGAATCCGTCCGAGGTCTATCGTGTTGCCGCACTTGTCGACCCGCTCTCCGGATGGGTCAAGAGCCTTCGCGGCGAACGGCTATCCAATCGTTGAAAAAATCGATTCTCGTGACAAAAATCTGGATTCTGGCGGTTTTTTATACAAAAAAATGCTTTCAACAGCTAAAAATTGCCCAAACATGCGGCTCCAGCAACGATTCTCTACGTGCGACCTAGAAAAACGGCAACGTGTCCTTGACCCTGCGCGGTTTTGGGAATGAGATAGAGCACTCGCGCCAGGAGGGTGGCGGGGGCCGCGCCTTGCGCTCGACTGCGAGCTGCGGGTGTGGACAAGAACAAAGACAACAGAAAAAGGTTCTAAAAATGGCAAAAAGAATTCTGACAGCGCTTATCGGCGCTGCCGTCATGGGGCTTGGCGCTCAGGCCGCGTCGGCAACGACGCTTGGCGACGTCAAGGCAAAGGGCTTCCTGCAGTGCGGCGTCAACACCGGCCTGACCGGCTTTGCATCGCCTGACGCATCTGGCAACTGGAGCGGCTTCGACGTCGATTACTGCAAAGCCATTGCCGCAGCCATTTTCGGCGACGCCACGAAGGTGAAATACACGCCGACCTCCGCCAAGGACCGTTTCCCCGCGCTTCAGTCGGGCGAAGTCGATGTGCTTGCCCGTAACACGACCTGGACCATCAACCGCGATACGGCGCTCGGCTTCAACTTCCGCCCGGTCAACTATTATGACGGCCAGGGCTTCATGGTCCGCAAGTCGCTGAACGTCAAGTCCGCGCTTGAGCTTTCCGGCGCTGCCGTCTGCGTCCAGACCGGCACCACGACCGAGCTCAATCTTGCCGACTACTTCAAGGCCAACAACCTGCAGTACAATCCGGTTGTCTTCGAAAAGCTCGAAGAAGTGAACGCTGCCTATGACGCTGGCCGTTGCGACGTCTACACGACCGACCAGTCTGGCCTTTACTCGCTGCGTCTGACCCTGGCTGCCCCGGACGATCACATGATCCTTCCGGAAATCATTTCCAAGGAGCCGCTCGGCCCGGCCGTTCGCCAGGGTGACGACCAGTGGTTCGACATCGTCAGCTGGGTGCACTACGCGCTGATCAATGCAGAAGATTTCGGCATTACCCAGGCGAACGTCGAAGAAATGAAGAAGTCCCCGAACCCGGACATCCAGCGCTTCCTCGGCGTTGAAGCCGATACCAAGATCGGTACCGATCTCGGTCTCGAAAACGATTGGGCCGTGAAGGTCATCAAGGGTGTCGGTAACTACGGCGAAATCTTCGACCGCAACATCGGCAGCGGCAGCCCGCTCAAGATCGAACGCGGCTTGAACGCGCTGTGGAGCAAGGGCGGCATCCAGTACGCACCGCCGGTCCGCTGAGCGCGTTTGACAACGCGAGAAAGCGGCTCCGGCCGCTTTCTCTTCCAATAATAAGAATCGCTCGAAACAGGGCGAATAGGGGATAAAGAGGCTCTGAATGACAATTGACGCCACGATTCCGCCTGGCAGGGACAAGTCGACCGGTTCGGTCCTGAACGATCCCAAGGTCCGCGGTTATATCTACCAAGGCATAACGCTGCTTTTGCTCGTCGTTTTCGTCTACTGGGTTACCGATAATACGATCGAGAATCTCAAGCGTGCAAATATCGCTTCCGGTTACGGCTTCCTCAATGGCCGCGCCGGCTTCGATGTCGGCCAGTCGTTGATCGCCTTCACCAGTGATTCGACCTATGGCCGTGCGCTGGTCGTCGGCTTCTTCAACACGATCCTCGTCGCGGTGACAGGCATCATCACGGCAACGATCATCGGCTTTCTGATCGGCATCGGCCGGTTGTCGAAGAACTGGCTGATCGCCAAGCTGGCGATGATCTATGTCGAGGTTTTCCGCAACATTCCGCCGCTGCTCGTCATCTTCTTCTGGTATTCTGGCGTTCTCGCCGTCTTGCCGCAGCCGCGCGAGTCAATGGCGTTGCCGCTCAACATGTACATCAACAATCGCGGCCTTGCCTTTCCCCGGCCCATTTTCGACAGCGGTGCGCAGTTTACCTTCTACGCGCTGATCATCGCGGTCATTGCCAGCATTGCCTTTGTGCGATACGCGAACAAAAAGCAGATGGCGACAGGCAAGCGTCCACCGGTCCTTTGGATCGTGCTCGCCATGTTGATCGGCCTGCCACTCGTGACTTTCCTTGCCACCGGTATGCCGATTTCGTTCGACGTGCCGATTGCCGGCAAATTCAACCTGACGGGCGGCTCGGTGGTCGGTCCGGAATTCCTGTCGCTGTTCCTGGCCTTGTCGTTCTACACCGCGGCTTTCATCGCGGAAATCGTCCGTGCCGGTATTCGCGGTGTCAGCCACGGCCAGACCGAGGCTGCGCACGCACTCGGCATTCGCCCGGGCCTGACCACCCGCCTGGTCGTCGTGCCGCAGGCGATGCGGATCATCATCCCACCGCTGACCAGCCAATATCTCAACCTGACGAAAAACTCCTCGTTGGCTATCGCGGTCGGTTACGCCGATCTGGTTGCCGTCGGTGGCACGATTCTCAACCAGACCGGTCAGGCCGTTGAAGTCGTCAGCATCTGGATCGTCGTCTATCTGACGCTCAGCCTGTCGACATCGCTGTTCATGAACTGGTTCAACGCCAAGATGGCACTGGTGGAGAGATAAGATCATGAACGCGCCTCAAGCCAATTTCGTTCGCACCAGCATGCTGGCCCCATCGCAACCCCCGACACTGGAAAAAGGCTATATTGCCTGGTTCCGGAAGAACCTCTTCGCCACGCCCCAGGATTCGGTGCTGACGATTATTGCCATCCTGCTGCTTGCATGGTTCCTGCCGCCGATGATCAAATGGCTGTTCATCGACGCAGCCTGGACCGGTGGTGGTCGTGGAGTTTGTGCGACCGTTGCCCAGGGCGGCTCGCAGCCGGAAGGGTGGAGCGGCGCCTGCTGGGCCTTCGTCGGCGCAAAGTTCGACCAGTTCCTGTTCGGCCGATATCCGATCGAAGAGCGCTGGCGCCCAACACTGGTGGGTATCCTGTTCGTTGCCCTTCTCGTGCCGATGCTGATACCGAAAATCCCCTACAAGGGATGGAATGCCATTCTCCTGTTCGGGGCGCTTCCGGTCGTCGCCTTCTTCCTTCTGCTCGGCGGCGTCTTTGGGCTCACCTATGTTGAAACCCCGCTCTGGGGTGGCCTGATGGTCACGCTCATTCTTTCCTTCGTGGGGATCGCCGTTTCCTTGCCTTTCGGCATCGTTCTGGCGCTGGGGCGGCGATCGAAAATGCCGGTCATCCGGATGATCTGCACGATCTTCATCGAAATCGTCCGCGGCATCCCGCTGATCACCGTTCTCTTCATGGCAAGCGTGATGCTGCCACTGTTCTTGCCCCAGGGCATGACAGTCGACAAATTCCTGCGCGCACTGATCGGGGTGTCGTTCTTCGCATCCGCCTACATGGCGGAAGTGGTGCGCGGCGGTCTGCAGGCCATTCCGAAAGGACAATCCGAGGGCGCGGATTCGCTGGGGCTCGGCTACTGGCAGAAGATGCGGCTGATCATCCTGCCACAGGCGCTGAAACTGGTGATCCCGGGTATCGTCAACACCTTTATCGGGCTGTTCAAGGATACGTCGCTGGTCTCGATCATCGGCATGTTCGACCTGCTCGGCATCGTTCGCCAGAACTTCTCGGACGCCAACTGGGCATCACCCGTCACGCCACTGTCGGGCCTCGTCTTTGCGGGCTTCACTTTCTGGCTTTTCTGCTTCGGCATGTCGCGCTATTCCGGCTTCATGGAACGCCTGCTCGACAAGGGCCACAAACGATAACATAAGGGGAAAACGTCATGGCAAATGAAGCTTTGGCATCGAAACTGACCGTCTCGTCCACGGACGTCGCTATTGAAATCGTCGGCATGAACAAGTGGTACGGGGATTTCCACGTTCTGCGCGACATCAATCTCAAGGTCATGCGCGGCGAGCGCATCGTCATCGCCGGCCCGTCAGGTTCCGGCAAATCGACGATGATCCGCTGCATCAACCGGCTGGAAGAACACCAGAAGGGCAAGATCGTCGTCGACGGCATCGAATTGACGAATGATCTCAAGAAGATCGACGAAGTGCGGCGCGAAGTCGGCATGGTGTTCCAGCACTTCAACCTCTTCCCGCATCTGACGATCCTGGAAAACTGCACCCTGGCGCCGATCTGGGTGCGCAAGATGCCGAAGAAGCAGGCGGAAGAAGTCGCCATGCACTTCCTCAAGCGCGTCAAGATCCCGGAACAGGCCAACAAATATCCGGGTCAGCTCTCCGGTGGCCAGCAGCAGCGTGTGGCGATTGCCCGATCGCTGTGCATGAACCCGCGCGTCATGCTGTTCGACGAGCCAACCTCGGCGCTCGATCCGGAAATGATCAAGGAAGTGCTCGACACCATGGTCGGTCTCGCTGAGGAAGGCATGACCATGCTGTGCGTCACCCACGAAATGGGTTTCGCCCGCCAGGTCGCCAACCGCGTGATCTTCATGGACCAGGGCCAGATCGTCGAGCAGAACTCGCCGGCCGAGTTCTTCGACAATCCGCAGCACGAGCGCACCAAGCTCTTCCTCAGCCAGATCCTGCACTAGCTGGGTCTGTCGCGATCCAGAAACACCACAGCAGAAAGCCCGCGACGACCGTCGCGGGCTTTCTCGCTTGAATGCGCGCAATCCTATTCTATCGTGTATTTCAGCGTTCCGAGCGACCAGCGCAGGCCGCGATTTTCGGTGTCGCCCGTCCAGGTCTTTCCAAGCTTGGCGACGATCTCGCTCAGGCGTTTTCGCGCATCGAGTTCGGTATTGAGCCCCTGCGCTGCGGGCGCGACATCCTGCAGATCCAGATCGTCGCCGACGACGATGGCAACCAGCATGTTCTCGCCGCTGCCATCCGCCTCGAAATCGAAGCCGTAATAGTCGTCAGGGATGGTCAGCGTCGAGCCGGCCGAGAGCGGCGTTGTCTTCTGCGCCATCTCATTCGGGAAAATCTGCGTCGCAACGCCCTTGCCGTTCACGTCCAGCAATATCAGATGGCCGTCATATTTGCTCGTGACGGAAATCTTGAAGGGCTGGCCGTTTTTTAGCGCGGAACCGGTATCGAGCGAGATCGTCACATCGCCCGTATCCGCCTTGCCGATGATATCGCCGATGGCCGTCACCGGATTTGCATCGACGTAAGCCGTCGCTGCTGCGGCGTCGACCTTCGTCTCCTGGTATATGGGCTCCGGTTTGCCCTGTTGCTGGTCCGTCGCCGTTGCAGTCTGTTCCGTCCTGTACGGTTCCGGCTTGGCAACACTCGTTCCAAGCACACCTGGCACGCTCTCCAACTGCGGGTCGAGATTATCGCAGTTTTCCTGGGCCGAACAATATTCCTTGGATTTTGTTGTCACATACTGGAAGAGCTCGGCATTGCTCACCAGACCGTTGGCGTTTCCGTCGGATTCCGAAGGCTTGTAGCCGGCTACATAAGCCGAGGTAAAAACACCGTGGCGGTCCTCGATCGGCAAGCGCACGTCGTCCCAGGCGACCTGATAGGGAGCAGCGGCACTCCAGGCGGTGACCCCAGCCGCCGTCAGTTCTGCAGGCTTGTCGACGACACCCAGATCGATGCGCAGGCCGCGCGTCACCTTGTCCTTCGATGCCTGGGCGAAGGGTCGTGGCAGGTAGCGTGCACCGCTCATTCCCGATAGCTTTTCGGCCGAGAGAGCGCGAGAGATCGTGCCGGAATGGCAGGCGTCGATCACCAGCGTCACCGCCCTGCCCTTCATCTTTTCCAAGAGCGCCTCGAGATCGTCGTCGAGGACGACATTCGCCCAGTCCGCTTCGCCGGCCTTGATATCGTAGGTGGACAGCGCCTCGTCCATCCCGTCCTCTTCGTCGTTGCTGGCGTCCTTCACCTGCAGGCCATGCCCGGAGAAGTAGAAATAAATCCGGTCACCCGGTACAGTTCCGGCAATCAGCCACTCATCGAACGAGGACAGGATCGCCTCACGGCTGGCCTTGTCGTCGGTCAAGACGCGAATGGCTTGCGGCTTGAAGGACAGCGTCCCGGTCAACAGACCCTCGATCGCCTTCACGTCGTTCTTCGGCCCATGGAGATACATGTCCTCCGGCAGGTTTTCATAGGTACCGATGCCGACCAGCAGTGCCCGGTCCTCCGCCTTTGCCGCAGGCGCTTGCGCCAACAGCAACGATGCACCGAGCAATCCTGCGACAGTTCGTAGCGCGGCCATCAGAGTTTTTCCCGGGTGTAGAGCGGCTGGATCGAGACGCTCGTATCGGTGCCGTCAATCCGCGTCATCAGCAGTTGCAGCAGTGTCGAGGCATCGACATTCTTGCTCGCCAGCGCAGCGCCGATGGCATCGATCGGCTCATTGGTTGAAATGGCGACGAGATGATCGGCGCCGAAAGGTTCGACCACCTGCAGGTCGGTCAGCTTGAACTCGTGGCTTTCAGTCCCCTCCGCCTGCACGTCCAGCAATTGTACCTCGCCGGTATTGGCGAGGTTGAAGACGATCATGTTCTTGTATCCGGACGCGGGTGCGTCGAATGCCAGGCGGTCGCCGGCCGCATAGATATCCCTTTGCGGTGTCAACGACACCTTGCCGGGGTTCTGGCTCGCCATTGCTTTCAGAAAATCAAGCAGAATGAACTTGTTGACAACGAGCTGGATATTGCCTTCGTTGACGTTCTCACCGGCCACGTCCCCATTCGGGGTATAGAAGACGCCGCTCGCCGCGTCCCAGCGGTAGGGCACGCCGCTGCCGCCGGTACTTTCCAGGACCGTCTGCGAGCCGCTGACCGTCAGCGCCAACTTACCGTCCCAGCCCGTTTCCCTCACAGGCTTATTCGTTTTCGGTTTCTGAGCGCTTGGATCGGCCGCTGCCGCTACGCTGCGGGTCAGCGGCATGACCACCTCGTCCTCGGAGCGCGGCACCTGTGGCGTGAAGTTCGGGATCTGCAAGGCCTCGGACTGGTGCTTCACATTGGCAAAGACATAGTCCTCCAGTTCGATCCGGGAGATGCGGCCATCCTGATTGCGATCGGCCGATCCCTCGACCGCGCGGGCAAAGCTCCAGCTCAGGGCCCCGCGGGCCTCGCCGCCGATGATCACTTCGGGCGACGGCTGGCTTTCCAGAGAAGCGGCAAGCACCGTCACCTGGCGGAACTGCGCCTCCTTAACCTGAGCGCCCGAGACCGCCTCCTGCGAAGGCGGCGATAATTTGACGGTGACCGCTTGGGCAAGCCGCGTCTTGCCGGAAAAGGCGCGGCTCATTCCGCCGGAATGACAGCTGTCGGAAACAAACAGGACATGGACGCCCTTGGCCTCGGCTTCCGAAAACCAGGCGTTCAGTTCGTTGTCGACGATGATCTCGTGATCGGTCTCCACCGGGCGATTGCGGTCGAAGCCCGGCAATTGCAGGAATTCGTCGAGGCCATCCGCTTCATCACCGGCGACGAGCTCCGGCATCTGCGCCCCGTGGCCGGCATAAGTGAAGATGATCGTATCGCCCTCGCCCGCCGCATCGACAAAGCCCGTCCATGCAGCTCGGATATCATCCTTGCGCGCGGCCGCATCGAAAAAAGTCGCCATTTGGTCTGTGCCCGCCCTACGCAGGGCGCCTTCGACGTCAGTCGCATCCTTCACTGCGCCATCAAGGCTCACCTCATAGGGGTAGGCATCGACACCGACCACCAGGGCGTAGGTTTTCGCATAAGCGACGCCAAGCGGCGCGGCGGAGACCAACAGGGAAAGCAGCAGGGCACGCAGCATCACTCAGTTCTCCACATCGACTTCGACGCGCCGGTGCATCTGGTTGAGCGTTTCCTCGTCATAGGCGCTGGCATCGTCCGCCTTGAAGGGCTCGTCCTCGCCCTTGCCCACGGTTTTCCATTCTCCGGCATAACCTTCGGCGGCGAGGTATTGCCCCAACGCCTCGGCGCGCGAAAGCGACAGCGCGCGGTTGGCCTCGGCACTCCCAATCGGATCCGTGTGACCGATCAGAGTAATCGCCTTCGGTTTCACGGACTTGAGGCACTCGGAAAGGTCCCTGGCCGATTCCAGCCCCTGCGGCGTAAACTCAGCGGTGCCGAAAACGTATCGCACCGGTGTCGATTTCTTCTTCAGCGATACGCCGCGATAGCTGATCTTGCAGCCGCCGCGCATGGCAAGTTTCACCGGCCGCGGCGCCGCTAGCCGCATTTCGGTCGCCATACGATCGAGCCGGGCAATGTATTTTGCGTCCGGGGCCATCCAGCCGGGCGTCAGCACCTCGTTCGAGGCGTCCTCCAGCGCCAGCTGGTAGTAGCGCGCTGCGGCCTCATAGTTCCTGCGATCGCGGTTGATGTCGCCGAGCGCATCCAAGACCTGCCAGGGTGCGGCGTTGCTCGTGCGGATCGTTTCGAGTTCCGGCTCGAAATCAGCGAGATTGGCGCCCTGCCCCACGGCACCGACGATCCGGTTGAACGATGCGAGCGCCGCCACGCGGTTGATCATCGCCTTGTCATCCGCCGTGCAATCCGGCGCCCGGCCGCCGGCAATCTGCTTGGCCAGGGCCTCGTTTCCGGCATTGGTCGCCTCGGCAACCTGCGTCAGCGCATCGCAAGCCGCACAGGCCGGGCCAGCGGCGAACAATGCCAATAGCGATGTCACAACCACGATCTTCATGGCGCCGTCTTCTCCATGCCATTCCCTGTTGTTCGAACATCGCCCGGCCACCGGCGGCGACCGGGCGATCTGTCATTGCTTGATTTCGAACGTCACGACCTGCAGGCCGCTTGCGCCCTTGTCGTCTTCGGCCTTCTTTGCGAGGTTGATCGCGAGCCCGCGCGTCGGCGGCAGATGCGATTCTGCTACCAGTTGGCGTGCCCGTTCCACTGTGAGCTTCTGGTCGCCAAGGCCGCCTTCACGGCAATAGGCGATCATCGTCTCGGCCGGTGCCGGCGTGTCGAAGGTGAGATTGCCGGTACCCGGCTGCGGTATGAGGCGCTTCTCGCCGGCCTGCAAGGTCGTGTTGCCGATCATCGCATCGGGTATGACCTCGACATTGCCGGTCTCCTCGACATAGAGCACCTGCAGTTCGCAGGCCTTGTTGGAGCTCAGCTCGAACGAGAGCTGATCGCCGACCTTGGCCGTCGTCGAAGCGACCTGGAGTGCGAGCTCCAGTTTGCCTTCGGCAGGCTTCTCCTGGCGATAGGCCGGTGTCGCCTGCGCAATCGTCTCCGCTTTGACGGGTGTCTGCTGGGCCGTCTGACCGGCGACCTCCTGGGTCTGGGCCGCCGCCGTAACCTTGACCGTCGTCGTATCGAGCGCTTTCAGCTGCATCAGCGGCGACAGAAGCAGCGGGAATTGCTGCTCGACCTCGGCGCGCGGGATCGTGCCGCCCGCCTCCAGCGTCGTGACCCAATCGAGCCCCAGCCGCAGGACATCGGCATCCTCGACCCGCTTGATCGTCGCGGAGAACTCGTCCGGCTTCATGTCGAATTCCGCCGCCAGAGCTTCGAAGTCGAGTTCGTCCTCATATTTGTCGCCGAAATAGGTGACGAGTTCCGCGTTCCCCGGCGCCAGCATGCTTTGCGCGCTGCCGTCCGGCGTCGGCTCGGTCACGCCAAGCTTCACGAGAGCCTCGACGAAACGCTGCCGGTCCTTGTTATAGGCGGCGTCGAGTTCTTCCTGCGGCACGTACATGTCGAGCAGGATCGCCTGCTGATCCTTGCTGAACAGCGTCGAGGTCTCGATATGCTCGCGCAGCTGGTCGCGTTTCGACAGGATGCCGTTGGCATGGCAATCGAAGCAGGATCGGGCGTTGGTGATCTCGACCCCCTTGCCGATCGGCCGCTCGCGGAACGAGACGATGCTGGTCGGGCCGACATCGAGCTGCTTTCCCTCCGCGTTCGACAGGTAGTATCCCTGCAAGCCGTTGGGTAGCGAAAAGATCATTTCGCCGCCGTCATGCTGGAAGGAGGTCAGGCCGGCGTCGAGCGGTTCGATCTCCTTCGGGCCGTGCGGGAAGCGCTTCAGTACCTGCTTGCCGACATCGCCGCCGAAATCATAGGATTTCCAATAGTAGCCGCCGAACGGCATATCGTGGCGCTCAAGCATCCGGTTGTGATCCGACACCCCGGACGAACCATCGGCAAAGCCTGCCCTGAGCACCCGACGGCGGCGGATGTTTTCATCCACGTCAATCTGGAAACGCTTCTCGAGTTCCCGGATCTGGGTCGGCAGTTTCATCAGCTGATTGTAGATCTTGGGTTTGGCGGCATTGGCCATGAACCAGTCAATGCGCATGATCGGCAGAACCGTATCCGTCTCCTTGGTCAAGGCCAGCAGCGAGGCGTCGCTCGCCGGGTCGACGCCATAGAAGTATTGCGAGATCAGGAAGTTATAGTCCTCGGCCGACCATTGCAGGTCGCGAAGGTCGACGCGCACCATCAAGCCGTTCGTCCCCTCGACTTCCTGCGGCAGCACCAGCTTCGGGCCATAGGACAGCGAGTTCAGGAGCTTCTTGAAGCCGCCGGCCAGCACGTCCATGCGCTTCATGAAGGTCTTGTCCGCCTCGCAGCCCATCATGCCGTTGTACTGGTTGCGATAGGAGAAGTAGCGCATGAATTTCCGGTCGAGTTCCCCGACCGTGGAAATGTCCTTCAATCCGGCTTCGATGAAATCGCGGTAGGAGAGCATCGGCCTGGTACGGTCCGGTTTCGTCGCCGCCGTTTGCGGCAGGTTCGACTGGTTGAGCGAATTGATCCAGTCTTCGAGGCTTTTCACCTCCTCGGCGGTCGGGCGCTTGCCAAGCGGCATGCGGCCACTGGTGACGGACGTGAACAGCCGGGACTTCGAGGCGTCGCCGGGAACCACGAAGGCGGCGTCGGCGGCGATCGATTTCAGGTCGCCGGCCGAATAGCTGCCTTGCGAACTTTCGCCCGGCCCATGGCAATTGCGGCAATATTTGCCGATGAAGGCATCGGCCTGCACCGCAAGGGCTGCATTGTCGCCGGAGAGCGCCGATTCCGGCGTGCTTTCCTTGCAGACCGCTGTCGTCGATTGTGCGACCGGCTCCGGCGGCTTGACCTCGCGGTCGGACAGGAAGGCATAGATTGCCGTCCTGTCCTTCTCCGTCAGCACCGAAAGCCCGTGCGCGATCTCGCGCATGACGGGATCCGTCAGCGGCGAACCGGACAGTTTCTTGCCTTCGTCGATCAGGCCGACGGTGAAGACCTCGGGAGAGGCAAGGCCTGCCATGCGCGCCTTGGTGATATCGGGCGCGACCGCACCAGTCAGGCCTTTCTCGCCGGCATAGGCGTTCTCGACATCGAGGCCGTAGGTGGTGGTGCGCGGCGTATGGCAATCGCCACAGCCGCCGACGTTCTCGACGAGATAGCGGCCGCGCTCCAGCTGCGTTTCTTCACGCGACTGGTATTCGGGAACGTTGAAATGGCTGCGCTTCCACAGCGTGATCGTCGTCTGACGGCTATAGGGGAAGGCGATCTCATGCTCCTTCGACACGGCGTCGGATTGGACCAGCGTGTCGATATAGGCCTTGATGTCGAGAACGTCCTCCGGCTTCATGCCGCCATAGGACGTATAGGGCATGACCGGGTAGAGATGGTTGCCGTCACGGTCGATGCCCTGCATCACCGCGTTGAGGAACTGCGCATTGGTCCAGCCACCGATGCCGTTGGTGTGCGGTGAAATGTTGGGCGCATAGAACTTGCCGATCGCCGTATCCATCTCCATCCCACCGGAAAGCAATTGGGTATTGCTGCCGGATCCGTGGCAGGCGCCGCAACCCGCGGCGTTGAACAGATATTTGCCGTTGTCGACATTGGCCTTGTAGGTCGCATAGGCATCGTCGGCAAAAGCATCGCGTGCGGAGGCTGTCCCGGGACAGTGGGCAATCGCCAGCACGGCAGCCGCCATCGCCAGCACAGGCCGCGGCAGGCTGCGGATGATATTCCCGGACAGTTGATCGAACATGCGCATGGCTTGTTCCCCTTGCTTTCTCAAACGATAGAATATGCGATGCGGTATCAGCGGAACTCGAACAGTTCGAACTCGACCCGTCCGGGTTTTTTCCCGAGTTCCTTCAGTCCTTTTTCAATGGCCTTTCGCAGAGGCGGCGGACCGCAGAACCAGAGGTCTGCCCCCGCCGGGTCGACGGCGCTCACTGCCGCGAGTTTCGCTGCATCGAAACGTCCGTCGGTTTTGGAAGCATGCAAAGTAAAGCTGAAATTCGGAAGTTTTTCTGCCTGGGCCTTAAACGTTTCCAGACCGATCGCCTCGGCCCGGTCGCGCACGCAATATACCATATGAATGTCCTGGCCCTCATCGCCCTTGAGCCGCCCCGCCATGGCAAGGAAAGGCGTCACTCCGATGCCGCCGGCGAGCCAGATCTGCTTCTTGCCGCCGCGGCGATGATTGAACCGGCCGTAACCGCCTTCGAGCTTCAGCCGGTCGCCAACCGCAATGTTTTCCCGCAGCGCCTTTGTGTAATCCCCCAGCGGCTTGATCGCGAAACGGACGATGCCGCCCTCCTCCATGCCCGCGATCGTGAACGGATGCGGCTCGCGCAGCCCTGGCTTGCTCACCCGGAAAAAGCCGAACTGGCCGGGCTTTGCCTTGAGCGGTCGCCCTGTCGGACGCGCCGAAATGATAGTCGCGCCATCGTGGCGGGCAACATCGAAGACTTCGTATGTCCGGGTGCGCAGCCATGGGAAAAGCTGGGTATAGATGTAACTCGCGGTGCCGACCAGCGCGATAATGTTGAGATAGGTCGCCAGCATCGCAGTGGCGTCATAGGGCCGCTTGATGAAGGTCTGGTGGAAGGCCACCATGACGAACAGCAGCCCGATGAAGCGATGCGTCAGTCGCCAATAGTGATAGGGGATCTCGATCTTGGTCTTCGGGATGAACTTGAAGATACTCAGGAGCAGCAAGACGACGAAACCGTAAAACGCATATTCGCCCATCGATGCCGCCAGCTTGTTCAAGCCGCTGGTCAGCGACAGCCCCTTGAAATCCGGCGTGATGAAATAGTGCACGAGGATCAGGACGAGAACCGTGATGCCGATCCGGCGGTGGGTCCTATAAATGCGGTCGAGGCCGCCAAAAAGGCGCTCCACCAGCGGTGGGCGGGTCGCCATGAACTGCGCGATCCCCATGCCGGTGAAAGCCATGGACGAGGCCATCAGCGAGAAGGTCGTGCCGGCATTGGTGTGACTGACCGCCGGAACGGCCAGAAGCCCCGCGAATCCTATCAACGACCAGACCAGAACAGCACCCGCGCTCACGGAATATCCCTCACAATTCCTGCAGCTGCCGGAATCCCCGAAGCAAGACTGGCAAGCCCCTCAAGCTTCGTCAACAGCTATTGTAGACCATACGATTTTCGGTCGGGCTTTATTCGGCGTGCTCAGGTTTTTGTGTTTTCGGGCAAATCCCGCTTCTAAGAAAAGCAGCCGCAGGAGACCAGCGGAGGTTACTTCAGGTCACTCTTTGCAAGCGCTTCTTTCGCCTTCTCGGCCAATGGGTGATCCGGATGACGGCGAATGAAGCGCTCGTAGGCTTCGCGCGTGCCCTTCTTGACGGCACTGTTGAATTCGGAACGGACGGCGGCCTCTATGTCCGGCGGGGGAAGCATGTCCTGTCCTTGTGTCGATACCCGCGTGTGGGCGGGAAGGCCGGGATCCGCCGCCAGAATCGCGGCGGCGATGGCTGCGGACATGAAAAGAAATTGTTTCACGGACATCCTGAATTTTACCACGGATCACTCCGTCTTTTAACAATACGCTTACAGTTTTTGATATCCATTGCCCCTAGATTCGCCTCGGATCCTTGGCATAAGGCCAAGGGGCATACTACATCCAAGAGCCTCAAGACGTCAGCGGGAGATAGGTTTGACTGGTACGAACAAGACGACAAATATTATTTCCGCGACCGGCAATTCGTTGATCGATGGCGTTCTGACCGATACGGCCTGGGGCGATGCCACCATAACCTATGCTTTTCCGACCAGCGCCGGCAGCTACAGCTATGGCCCGGAAAAAAACTTCGGATTCACCGCCGTCTCGAATGCGCAGATGAACGCCGCGCTTTTTGCTCTGGAGCAATCCTACGGTTCCACAGCGAATGACGGCTTTTCCGTCGAGGGTTTCACCAATGTGAGCTTTGCCAGCGGCAGCGATAGCAGCGCCAACATCCGTCTTGCGCAGTCCGATCTTCCCGAAACGGCCTATGTCGTCGATTATCCAGGAGAAGATGCTTGGGACGGCGATGTCTGGTTCGGCACCCAATATGATTACAGGAATCCCGTCGCCGCCAGCTACGCCTGGCACACGATGATCCACGAACTCGGACATGCGCTCGGGCTGAAACATGGTCACGAAACCGACGGTTTCGGCGCCTTGCCGACTGCCTATGATTCGCTCGAATATTCGCTGATGACCTATAGGGGTTTTGTCGGCGACACCGGCGACAGCTATACCTATGAGGAATATGGCGCGCCGCAAACCTTCATGATGGCCGATATTGCAGCGCTTCAGGAAATGTATGGCGCCGACTACACGACCAATGGCGGCAACACTGTCTACAAATGGACCCCGACCAGCGGCCAGACGCTCATTGACGGCGAAGTGGCGATCTCGCCGGGCACCAATCGCATCCTCGCCACCATCTGGGACGGCGACGGCAACGATACGTTCGACCTCACCGCCTATAGCGATAACCTCAAGATCGATCTGCGCCCCGGCAAGGCGTCGCTTTTCAGCGAAGACCAGCTGGCCAACCTGGGTACCGACTCCAATGAGACCATCCACTTTGCACGCGGCAACATCTTCAACGCGCTGCTTCACGATGGCGACATCCGCTCCCTGATCGAAAATGCCAAGGGCGGATCGGGCAGCGACCGGATCACCGGCAATCAGGTCGCCAATTCCCTCCAGGGCTATGGCGGCAATGATACGCTGAACGGCGACGGCGGCAGCGACGTGCTCATCGGAGCCTCCGGTGCCGACAGGCTCTCCGGCGGGACCGGCGCCGACAGGCTCTACGGCGGCGCAGGTGCCGACGATCTGATCGGCGGGGCCGATGCCGACATGTTCTTGTTCAAGGCACGCACGGAATCGACGGTGGCCACCTCCGGCCGGGACACGATTTTCGATTTTTCCGCGTCACAGGGTGACAGAATCGACCTTTCCGCCATCGACGCCAATAGCAAAGCCACAGGCAACCAGGCGTTCGCCTTCCTCGGCAATGCGGCATTCACCGGGGCGGCAGCCGAAATCCGATACGTGAAAGGGTCGTCGGACACCTACATCTACGGCGATGTGAACGGTGACAAGGCCGCGGATTTTGCCGTCCACCTCGACGACGCCCTGACGCTGCAGAAGAGTTATTTCATTCTGTAGGAAATATCCGCTGTTCTAAAGGAGGGGCCGGATCATCGCGGATCGGGCCCCTTTTTTATCCGACCGGAAGTGCCGCAAATGCGAAGTTCCCGGCCGATCGCAAACGGCGTTCAGCAGCCATCCACTGACGTTCCGCGCCAGACAGCGACCGAGACCAATTGAGGACAAAGGCTTTTGGCAGGGCTCTGATATATCAGCAATCTTGCCATCCGTTTTCGAGTATGCCAGTGTCTGATATATCAGGACTCAGGGTGAGACATGTCGGAATCATCCCAGGCGCATCTGGCCTATCTGACGCTGGAAAGCCTTATCGTTACCCTGAAGCTCAGGCCCGGTTCGCTGGTAACGGAAAAACAGCTGATCGATCTGGCCGGCCATGGCCGCACACCAGTGCGGGAAGCGATCCAGAAGCTGTCCTGGCAGGGGCTGATTGAGGTTCGCGCCCGCGTCGGCCTCCAGATCACGATGATCCAGCCCGAAGACCACCTCCATGTCATGCAGGTGCGCCGCACGCTGGAGCCGCTCGCCGCTGCCCTCGTCGCCGAACATGCAAGTGCGCAAGCGCGCGCGGCGATGATCGAATGCGCTCAGGCGATGACGGCCTGCTCGATCAATGCCGACATGGAGGGCTTTCTGGCCGCCGACAAGGCTTTTGATGAAATCATGGAAGCCACCTGCCCCAACGCCTATCTGACATCGGCTCTGGCGCCCCTGCAGACACATGCGCGAAGGCTGTGGTTCAGTACCGCTTCGACGCAGCACATGGACCGGTCGGTGGATTTGCACGTCAAGGTGATCCGGGCCATCAACCAAGCCGACCCCACCGCTGCAGCGACTGCCATGGAAGATCTGATGGACTATCTCGGCGAACGCTACAGCGCCGCGCGTCAAACATGACGCACAAAGCGACTTGAGGAATTCTGCAGTATCTGCCCTGCCCTTCCAGACGCCGAAACGAAAAGAGGCGGCCCGCAAGCCGCCCCGCTCCAGAAATCAAGTATGTCTAGCCGACGAAGGCCCGTTCGATGACGAATTCGCCCGGCTTGTTGTTGGCGCCTTCCTCGAGACCGGCGGCCTCCAGAAGCGCCTTGGTCTCTTTCAGCATCTCGGTCGAACCGCAGATCATGGCGCGATCGACGGCCGGATCGAATGCCGGCAGGTTAAGGTCTGAGAAGAACTTGCCGTCGCGGATGAGGTTGGTGATGCGTCCCTTGAACGGATAGTCCTCGCGGGTGACCGTCGCGTAGTGCCGAAGCTTGTCGCCGACCAGTTCCGCCAGGAATTCGTGGTTGCGGATTTCCTCGATCAGGTCGAAGCCGTATTGCAACTCGGCAACGTCACGCGTCGTGTGGGTGAGGATGACTTCCTCGAATTTTTCGAAGGTTTCCGGCTCGCGGATGAGGCTTGCGAACGGCGCGATACCTGTTCCGGTCGAGAACATGTAAAGCCGCTTACCGGGCGTCAGGGCATCGAGAACGAGCGTGCCGGTCGGCTTCTTGCGCATGAGAACCTGGTCGCCGGGCTTGATGCCCTGCAGATGCGAGGTCAGCGGACCGTCCTGGACCTTGATCGAGAAGAATTCGAGTTCGTCGTCCCATGCCGGGCTTGCGATCGAATAGGCGCGATAGATCGGCTTGCCGTCGACCATCAGGCCGATCATCGCAAATTCGCCCGAACGGAAGCGGAATTCAGCCGGACGCGTCATCCGGAAGCTGAACAGCCGGTCCGTATAATGCTTCACAGCGGTCACCGTTTCGGCGAACACGCCTGCGGGCACGGTTGGGGCAAATTCTTCGATCTTGGCAGGAGCATTCATCGCGGCGTCAGGTCCTGTAATGATGTTTCAGGTATCAGCGGATATTCCAATCGGCACGGCTTTGGAAGCAAATCCGTTCCAATTATAGCGCCTTTTGCGGATTGATGCGTGCTTCAGACTGTCGCGGCGCTCAGGAGACCCGGCGCCAGCTGTAGGATTTCGCATCCGCCGACGGACGCGCTGTCGGCTGGTAATGATTGTCGATGCCCGGCAGCCGCCCCTCGGAAAGGCGCTTGAGAGCCGTTGCGTTGGTGATGGCAAAGCTGTCAATGCCACAGCGCAGCATCAGCGGCACCTGGTCGATCAGCACATCGCCGACAGCGCGGATTTCCTTGCCATAACCGAGCCGTGCCCTGAGCAGCGAGGCATGGCTGAAGGCCCGACCATCGTTGAATGCCGGGAAAGCCACGGCGATTAGCGACACCTGTTCGAGGAATGGCTGCAGCCGCGTCACATCGTCGGCCGGATTGATCAGTACGCCGAGCCCGCTATCACCGGACGATGCCTTCTCGATGAAGGCATCGAGGCCGAGGATGGCCTTTTCGTTCGAGCCAGCCTTGGTCTCCTCGGTTTCGACGACCCAGGGGTCATCCGTCACGAAGCCGGTTTCTTTCCAGATTTTCGTCATGTCTTTGTCCTTGCGCCCCATTTCCCCAGGCATCAAGCCGCTTCCTGGGCGCTGCCGCCATACAACGCATCCTTGAAGGGCTGCGGCCCGACCCGGCGATAGGCATCGAGGAAAATCTCGGATGCATCCTTGCGCAGGCCAAGATACGTGTTGACGATCGTCTCGACTGCATCCGTCACCTTTTCCGGCTCGAAGCCACGGCCGATGATTTCACCGATCGAGGTGTTCTCGTCGCCGGAGCCACCGAGCGTGATCTGATAGAGCTCCGCACCCTTCTTCTCGACGCCCAACAGGCCGATATGGCCGACATGGTGGTGACCGCAGGCGTTGATGCAGCCGGAGATCTTGATCTTCAACTCGCCGATCTCCGCCTGCTTGTCCGGATTGCCGAAACGGTTGGAGATTTCCTGAGCCAGCGGAATCGAGCGCGCATTGGCAAGCGCGCAGTAGTCCAAGCCGGGACAGGCAATGATATCCGTGATCAATCCGGCATTGGCGGTCGCAAGGCCCTGGGCAACCAGCCCGCGATAAAGCGGCTCGAGATCTGCAAGCGCCACATGCGGGAAAATCACGTTCTGTTCATGGCTGATGCGGATTTCGTCGAAGGCATATTCCTCCGCGAGATCGGCAATCGCATCCATCTGGCTGTCGCTGGCGTCGCCCGGAATGCCGCCGATCGGCTTCAGCGAGATCGTCACCATGCCGTAGTCGGGATGCTTGTGCGGCTGCACGTTCTGCTGCACCCAGCGGGCGAAATCCGGATCGGCCTTCTTCCAGCCTGCGAGATTGGCCCAGCCTTCCGGCCGCTCCGTCAGCGGCGGCAACGCGAAATAGGTGGCGATCGCTTGAACGTCTGCTTCCGGAAGTTTCAGCTCCGTGTTTTTCAGCTGGGCAAACTCCGCATCGACTTGCCGCGCCAGTTCCTCGGCACCGGTTTCGTGAACGAGGATCTTGATGCGCGCCTTGTACTTGTTGTCGCGCCGGCCATGGAGATTGTACACGCGCATGATCGCAGTCGTGTAGGACAGCAGATCCTCTTCCGGCAGGAAGTCGCGGATCTTCTTGGCGATCATCGGCGTGCGCCCCTGCCCTCCGCCGACATAGACGGCAAAGCCGATCTCGCCCTTGTCGTTCTTCTTCAGATGCAGGCCGATGTCATGCACCTGGATCGCCGCGCGATCACGCTCGGCGCCGGTGACGGCAATCTTGAACTTGCGCGGCAGAAAGGAGAATTCCGGATGGACGGAAGACCACTGGCGCAGGATTTCGGCGTAGGGGCGCGGATCGGCGACCTCATCGGCGGCTGCACCGGCGAAATGGTCGGCCGTGACGTTGCGGATGCAGTTGCCCGACGTCTGCAGCGCATGCATCTCGACGGATGCGAGTTCGGCGAGGATATCCGGCGTGTCGGAAAGCTTCGGCCAGTTGTACTGGATGTTCTGGCGCGTGGTGAAATGCCCGTAGCCGCGGTCATACTTGCGGGCGATATGGGCGAGCATGCGCATCTGCCGGCTGTTCAGCGTGCCATAGGGAATGGCGACGCGCAGCATGTAGGCATGAAGCTGCAGATAGACGCCGTTCATCAGCCGCAGCGGCTTGAACGCATCCTCGGCAAGCTCGCCGGAAAGACGGCGCGTCACCTGATCGCGGAACTGCTCGACGCGGGCGGAGACAAAGGCATGGTCGAATTCGTCGTAACGGTACATCGGTCTTCTTTTCCTCAAGCCGCCTGCACGGGGCCGGTCAGGCCCTTGTATCCCGGCGCATAATCGATCGTCGGCCCTTCGGCGCGAACACGCTCGCGCAAACGCAGCGGCCGCAGAACGCCCGCTACTTCTTCGATGTCAATGACATTCACGTCAACTACCTTGTTGTCGGCAAAGGCTGCCTTTCCGGTCTCCTCAAGGGCAGACACGGCCTCGGCATGCCGGGCGACGAAAGCATCCTGCAGCGATTCCACCCAATTGCCGGCGGCATCGAGCCAGACGGAAATTCCGTCCGACAGGCGGTTTGCGGTCAGCACTTTGTCGGCCATGTCAGTTCCTCACTTCGTCTTTATGTTTGCGCGACTGTTCCGCGCTGCGCTCTGGATCAGTCTGGCCAGCGGTCTTTGCCCGGACAAGCGGCTCCGAACGCTCGAAATTCGCTCCGGCGACGGCGTCGCCGATGATCACCATGACCGGCCCGTCCAGTTCCTCGCGATATTGCAGATCCGGCAGGTCCTTCAGCGTGCCGTGCAGCAGCTTGCGCTCCGCACGGCTGGCGTTTTCGACGACGGCCACCGTCGTTTCGGCGGGAAGTCCCGCCTGCATCAGCCGTGCAGCGACCGATGCGGCGACCGTGCGCCCCATATAGACGGCAATCGTCGCGCCGGAAATGGCAAGGCGCGCCCAATCCGGCAGGACATCGCCGGTCAGGTCGTGGCCGGTCGTGAAGATCAGCGACGAAGCCACACCGCGCAGCGTCAGCGGCAGCTCGAAATCGGCGGCGGCGGCGAAAGCCGAGGTGATGCCGGGCACGATCTCATAGGTAATCCCGGCGTCGCGCAGCGCAGCCATTTCCTCACCGGCACGACCGTAGACCAGCGGGTCGCCCGATTTCAGCCGCACGACACGCTTGCCGTCCTGACCGAGGCGAACCAGCAACTGGTTGATCTCTTCCTGCGACTTCGAATGGCAGCCCTTGCGCTTGCCGACCGACAGGCGCTCGGCATCGCGGCGGCCCATGTCGACGATCGCCTGCGGCACCAGCGCATCATAAACGATGACGTCGGCTTCCATCATCACGCGCTGCGCCCGCAAGGTGAGCAGATCCTCGGCACCCGGACCGGCACCAACCAGCCAGACATGACCTGGTACACGATCCACGGACGTGAGCAGCCGCGACGCTTCGCGGCGGGCTTCGGCGACATTGCCGAGCGCGACCTGGTCTGCAACGGCACCGGAGAAAAAGCGGCGCCAGAAGACGCGCCGCGACACGCCGCGGGGCAAAATCCGGTCGGCGGCATCGCGATAGGCCTGAGCCAGAGAAGCAAGCGCGCCGAGCGAGGGCGACAGGATCTGATCTATCTGGGCTCGGATCATTTGCGCCAGCACCGGGCCTGCACCTTCGGTTCCGATCGCAACCGCGACTGGCGCGCGGTTGACCAAGGCCGGCGTCAGGAAATCGCAATAGTCCGGCTGATCGACGGCGTTGGCCGGAATTTTCCTCTCCCGAGCCGCCGCGACGACAACGCGGTCCCGGGCAGCATCGCCGGTCGCGGCGAAGACTAGGGTGGCGCCCTCGATTTGGCCGGCATAAAACGGCTCACGCACCGTCGCGATGGCATTGGCAGCCAGAAAGGCCGCGAAATCCGCCTCCGGTTCATCGGCGAACGCGACGATCCGGGCCTGCGTGTTCATCAGCAGCCGGACCTTGGCAAAAGCCTCATCGCCATTGCCGAACACCGCCACGCGTTTTTGCGCAACGCGAAAGAAGGCCGGAAATACGGTCAGCTGTTCGGTCATGGGCTAGGAATGATCCTGTTACAGGTTCTGGGGAATATCCCTTTTATAGAAGGAAAATTGAAGAAACAGAAATTCGCAGGCTCTCGAAGCCGCGTATTGTTTTGCTCGACTTCAGCATGAATTGAGCAAATCTCTCCGGCGGCGCGTGGCTGCCACACGGGACGAGGCATCCGTTTGGCATTGCCTATTGCTGTCCACAGCCGTTAAATGCACAACGAATCCACCCGGGAGCCGTAAACGATGACGAATGCCGAACTCGCAGCACGCCTTCTCAGCGTCATCGAGGCCGATATTCTGCCGCTGACGGAAAAGGGTGTTGGCGCCGGCAACAAGATCTTCGGCGCCGCGATCTTGCGCAAATCAGACCTCTCGCTGGTGATCGCTGAAACCAACAACGAAACCGAAAATCCTCTCTGGCACGGCGAAGTCCATACGCTGAAGCGGTTTTATGAGCGCACCGAGAAGCCGGACACGAAAGAGCTGATTTTCCTGTCCACCCACGAGCCCTGCTCAATGTGCCTTTCGGCCATCACCTGGGCCGGGTTCGACAATTTCTATTATTTCTTCAGCCACGAAGATTCGCGCGACGCCTTTTTTATCCCGCACGACCTGAAAATCCTCAAGGAGGTCTTCCGGCTCGATCCCGGTGGTTACGCGAAGAACAACGCCTTCTGGCGATCCGCAGCGATTGCCGATCTCGTCGCGACATCCGATGAGACTGTGCAACCGGCGCTGCGTTCCCAGGACAAGCGCATCCGTGAAAAATATCAATCCCTGTCCGATGCTTACCAGTCCGGCAAGGACCGCAACGCCATTCCGCTGAATTGAGCCCCATGCAGCCCTCCAAGGACATCACCCGCCTCATCGAGATCATGGCAGCGCTGCGCGAGCCGAAAACGGGCTGCCCCTGGGACGTCGTCCAGACCTTCGAGACGATCAAGCCCTACACGCTTGAAGAAGCCTACGAGGTCGCCGACGCCATCGAGCGCGGCGATATGGATGATCTGTGCGACGAACTCGGCGACCTCTTGCTGCAGGTGGTGTTCCACGCCCGCATGGCCGAGGAAGCCGGTCACTTCACGTTCGCAGATGTGGTCGAGGCGATCACCCGAAAGATGATCCGGCGTCACCCGCATGTCTTTGCCCGCTCAGATGCCGATACGCCGGAGGCGGTCAAGCAGCAATGGAGCGAGATCAAGCAGGCCGAAAAAGCCGAACGGCGCGCGCGGCGCGCCAGGCACGGTTTGCCCGAAGATACGAGCACGGGCCATCTCGATTCGGTCCAGCGCAGCTTTCCGGCCCTCGTCGAAGCGTTAAAGCTTCAGGAACGTGCCGCCAAGGTTGGCTTCGACTGGTCATCACCCGAACCGATCCTCGACAAGATCGAGGAAGAGATTGCCGAATTGCGCGAGGCGCTCTCCAGCAACGACACGGCCAAGGTGGCGGATGAACTCGGCGACCTGATCTTCGCGGTGGTAAATATCGGCCGCCATGTCAATGCCGATCCGGAGATGGCGCTGCGCGGAACGAACACCAAGTTCCGGCGCCGCTTCAGCCATATCGAGGCGGAGCTGGAAACCGCAGGCGAAAGCCTGGAAGCGGCAACGCTGGAGCGAATGGAAGAACTCTGGCAAGCGGCAAAGGCGATCGAGCGGCAGCTCAAATAGCCCACGCCAACTGCTTTCCGGACCGAAATCAGCCCGGCGTCGCTCGGTCGAGATTGGTTTGCCACTCGATCGCGTCGTCCAGGCGGTCATGCCCCCAGAACAGTTCGCCATCGACGACAAACGACGGCGATCCAAAGATCCCCAGTCCTCTTGCCTCATCGGTCGCCGCGTACAGGGCGTCGATCCCCGCCTCGGAGTTCGCCATGTTCAGCACGCGCTCCGCATCCTGGCCAGCTGCCGCGATACTTGCCGAAAGATTCGGTTCGCTTCCTGCCGCCTCGCCATTGACGAACCATCGTTGATAGGCCGCAACCGTATAGGCGGCGCACCAGCCCTCCGCGGCCGCCAGCACGGCGACCCGGTTGGCTTGCTCCAGCTCGGTTAGCGGATAGGGAATCGGGAACCGGGTCGTCAGCCCGAACTTGGCGGCACGGCGTTCGATGTCGCGCCACATATAGGCGGCTTTGACCGGCTTCTTCGCAAACGGGATATTGTCCATCTCGATCATGATGGCCCGCACATTGAAGGGATGCCAGTCAAACTCGACACCCGATTTCGCAGCGATTTCCGACAGGCGCATCACCGCGAGAAACGTATAGGTACTTCCGATGGAGAACCAGAAGTCGATCGAGGCCATTGTCGTTGCCCTCCTCAATCCGGGGCGTCACAGGCTTCAACGTGCTGCCCGGAAAGGGCAGCCATCTCCCGCTCGGGAGCTTCAGGCGTCACAATACTCCGCTTGTCTCGGGAAGGAAACTGGCGGCTTTTCGCACCATTGGGGGGCAGTGGCACGCGAAGGCTCGACTACCAATCCTCGGCGGCAGCCTTTGGGCCGTTCCCCAGCCGGCGCTCGAGCTCTTCCGCTTCGGCTGCCGTCAACCGCAGATCGAGGCTGACAGAACCGTCTTCCATGTCTTCCCGAGCATCCACGATCGCATGCTGGTAGACCCACGGCAACAATTGCAGCCTCTCGACAGGCAGCACGACCGTGCATTCGGTCATGACACCGGAAAGCCGGCTGCCGATCTCCTCAAGCAGGTGGTCCAGGCCCTCGCCGGTGATGGCCGAAACTGCCGTCGTATTGTCCGTGTTTTCGGCCTTCTGCAAGAGCCCGGCGCGCGCGTCCGGGTCAAGCAGGTCGATCTTGTTCCAGACCTCGATGAGGCGCTCTGCCCGTGCCTTCTCGTCGATGCCGAGATCGGTCAGGATGCGCAGCACGTCTTGGGCCTGAACCTGATTGTCAGGATCGGCGAGATCGCGAACGTGCAGGATCAGGTCGGCCTCCAGAACCTCTTCCAGCGTTGCCCGGAAGGCGGCGACGAGATGCGTCGGCAGGTCTGAGATGAAACCGACGGTGTCGGACAGGATGACCATCCGCCCATGCGGCAGCTTCATGCGGCGCAACGTCGGATCAAGCGTCGCAAACAGCATGTCTTCGGCGAGAACGCCGGCACCGGTGATGCGGTTGAACAAGGTCGATTTGCCGGCATTGGTATAGCCGACAAGCGCAACGATCGGATGCGGGACCTTCTTGCGTTTGGCACGATGCAACTGGCGGGTCCGCCGGACCTGCTCCAGTTCCTTCTCAAGCTTGACGATCTTTTCCTGCAGCAGCCGGCGGTCGGCTTCGATCTGCGTTTCACCGGGACCGCCCATGAAACCGGCACCGCCCCGCTGGCGCTCGAGGTGTGTCCAGCTGCGGACCAGCCGGCCCTTCTGGTAGTTCAGGTGCGCAAGCTCGACCTGCAGCGTGCCTTCTCGGGTGGAGGCGCGACGGCCAAAGATTTCGAGGATGAGGCCGGTCCGGTCGATGACCTTGCAGTTCCATTCTTTTTCGAGGTTGCGCTGCTGCACCGGCGTCAGCGGATGATCGACGATCACCAGCCCGGCATCGTACTCGACGAGCAGATGGCCGATTTCCTCGATCTTGCCGGTTCCGAGCAGCGTCCCGGGTTTCGGCTGAGCAATGGGCACGATCGTGCCATGCACGACCTCGAGATCGATTGCGAGCGCCAGACCGATGGTTTCCTCGAGCCGGCTTTCGTCGCTGCGGGTCGATGTCGCGGCAATCACGTCGGCATTTTGCCTGCCGGTCTTTTTCAGAACCGGCACGATGACGACGGCGCGCATGTCATCGCGAAGCCTTTCGAGCTCCGGGATGATCGACGCCGATGTTGTATCACGTTTGGTAATGTGCCTTGCTTTCCGTCAGGATGCGGATTCTTCGCTCTCGAACATCTGCATCGGCTGGCCCGGCATGATTGTCGAGATGGCGTGCTTGTATACGAGCTGGGAGTGCCCGTCACGCCGCAAGAGGACACAAAAATTGTCGAAAGACGTCACAACGCCCGTCAGTTTCACTCCATTGATAAGAAATATCGTCAGAGATATCTTCTGCTTGCGGACGGTGTTGAGAAAAAGATCCTGCAAGTTCTGAGAACGTTCCGCCATGGCGCCGCTTCTTTCTTATTTTCCGGTTCAATGTAACCGGTTGATTATTCGTTCTGTTTATGTCGAACGCCGTCGGAAGTCCACTTCCGAGCGTCCCCCAGGATTTTGGTATCAAATCGCAGTCTTTTCCGCAATGTCGAAAAAGGCTTCGCGAATTTTCTGTGACACGCTGCCGGGGTGGCCGTTGGCGATGATTTTACCGTTAATCGCCACCACCGGAAAACAGATGCTGGTCGCCGCCGTGATGAATACCTCGCGAGCGGCAAGCATTTCTTCCACCGAAAAAGCGCGCTCCTCTATGTCGATACCGATCGAGGCCGCCACGTCCATCAATGTCGTGCGGGTGATGCCGCGAAGGATGCCATGATCGGCGTGACGCGTCCGCAGCTTCCCATCCCCGTCGACGATCCAGACATTGGTCGCAGCACCTTCCTTCACCGTGCCGTCCGGCTCGACGAAGATCGCCTCCTGGGCACCCTCTTCCTTCGCGGCCTGGCGGGCGAGAACGTTCGCCAGGAGCCCGACGGTCTTGACGTCGACACGATCCCAGCGGTTTTCCGGCACGGTAATCGCCCGGATTCCAAAGGCATTTTTCCTGGCAATGAGGGAAGCGTCGGTTCTCTTTGCCGTGACGACAAGTGTCGATGGCGTGCCCTCTGCCGGAAACACATGGTCGCGACGCGCGGCTCCGCGCGTCACCTGGATGTAAAACAGGCCATTGCGTATGCGGTTGCGCCGCAGAACTTCGCGAATGACGACAACGAGCGCCGCCCGCGTCATCGGCCAGGCAATCCTGATCTCGCTCAGCGATCGGTCGAGCCGATTGAGATGCCGGGTCAGGTCGACGATGAAGCCGTGGCGGATTTCGCAGACTTCATAGACGCCGTCGGCGAATTGAAAGCCGCGGTCCTCAATATGAACGGCAGCATCGGTGTGGCGCTGGTAAGCACCATTCACATAGGCAATTCTCGACATGGGTGACTTCTCAAGAAACAGGAGAGCGCGATTTCAGACGCCAAGCGATTTCAGCTTTCGGTGCAGTGCCGACCGCTCCATACCGACGAACTCGGCCGTACGCGAAATATTGCCGCCAAAACGGTTGATCTGGGCGATCAGATAGTCGCGCTCGAACATTTCCCGTGCCTCGCGCAGCGGCAGCGTCATGATGTGCTGATCGCCCTGCGCCGAGATCTTCGGCAGGCTGTCGCCGACCTCGCTCGGCAGCATATCCGCTGAGATCGGCGTGTCCGGGCCGTCGCTGCGGGCGAGAATCATCAGGCGCTCGATATTGTTGCGCAATTGACGAATGTTGCCCGGCCAGTCATGCGACTGCAGTACCGCCAGAGCATCGTCACCGATCTTGCGAGTACGGATACCTGCCTGCTCGCTGACCTGCCGCATGAACATGTCGACGAGGAACGGAATATCCTCGCGCCGCTCGGCAAGCGCCGGCACTCTAACGGGAATGACCGCGAGGCGATGATAAAGATCCTCTCGGAAAGTGCCCTCGGCAATCTGGCTTTCGAGGTTGTAGGCGGTCGATGAGATGATGCGTACATCGACCTTGACGCGCTTGGAGCCGCCGACACGTTCGAACTGCTGATCGACCAGCACGCGCAGGATCTTGTTTTGCGTTTCGCGTGGCATTTCGCCGACTTCATCGAGATACAGAATGCCACCATGGGCCTCTTCCAGTGCGCCGGTCTTGCGCGCCTGCCCGGGCGTTCCCTCCGTGCCGAAGAGAGCAATTTCCATGCGGTCCGGCGTGATCGCCGCCGCGTTCAGCGCCACGAATGGCCCCGCCATTCGTGAAGACTTGCGGTGAATCATCCGCGCCACGAGCTCCTTGCCCGAGCCGGACGGTCCGTGAATCATGATGCGGCTGTTTGTGGGCGCGACCTTTTCGATCGTCTGGCGAAGCTGCGAGACGGCAACGGAGGTACCGATCAGTTCCACGGGATCACCGGAGCGCTTCTTCAGCTCGGAGACTTCCCGCTTGAGCTTGGAATTCTCCAGCGCCCGCTCTGCGATCAGGATCAGCCGGTCAGCCTTGAACGGCTTTTCGATGAAATCATAGGCGCCGCGGCGGATCGCCGACACGGCGGTTTCGATGTTGCCGTGGCCGGAAATCATGACCACCGGCAGGTCCGGATAACGGCCCTTGATCTCGTCGAGAAGCGCCAGACCGTCAAGACGGCTGCCCTGCATCCAGATGTCGAGAAAGACGAGGCGCGGCACACGGTCGCTGATCGCCTGCAACGCGCTGTCGCTGTCGAACGCAGTCCGGGTTTCATGACCCTCGTCGGAGAGAATGCCTGAGACAATCTCGCGAATGTCCTCCTCGTCGTCCACAACCAGAATGTCAGCCGCCATGGGAAGTATCCTTGTCTTGTCTGTCGTCAGTGCCGCCGCTCTGTCCGGCCGGCGGCAAAATAATGCGGATCATGGCGCCCTGCCCGTGATCGAAATCAGCGGGGGCGTCATGCAGTTCCAATTGTCCGCCGTGGTCCTCGATGATCTTCTTGACGATTGCAAGCCCGAGGCCGGTGCCCTTTTCCCGCATCGTCATGTAGGGCTCGAGGATGCGGTGACGGTTTTCGGTCGGCAGCCCCTTGCCGTTGTCGATGATGTCGACAACGAACTGCCCGCTCGTCTCATTGCGTCGCGAACGGATCAGCACGCGGCGATCACCGCGAACGGCATCGGCCGGCAAGGCTTCGATCGCCTCGACCGCGTTCTTGATGATATTGCCGAAAGCCTGGCCGAGCATGCGCCCGTCGAAGGTGCCGTCGAGCGGCTCGTCGCCGAAATCGCGGATGAAGGTGACATGGGTGTTGCCCATCTCGCGCAGGAAGACGGCATCCTTGAGGATGTTGCGCAGGTCCGCCCGTTCCTTTGTCGGCTTCGGCATCCGCGCAAAGCCGGAGAATTCATCGACCATCCGGCCAATATCCTCGACCTGGCGAACGATCGTGTCGGTACATTGATCGAACACTGTCCGGTCGTCCTGATTGATCTGCTTGCCGTAGCGGCGCTTCAGGCGCTCGGCCGAAAGCTGGATCGGCGTCAGCGGGTTCTTGATCTCGTGGGCGATGCGGCGGGCGACGTCCGCCCAGGCGGTCGAGCGCTGGGCGATGACCAGATCGGTGATGTCGTCGATGGTGATCACGTAGGATTCTTTCGCATCGTGCGATTCCTCACGCGTCACCTGAACATTCAGCGTGCGCTCCGTGCCGCCGCGCATGATATTGATCTGCTTGCGGTAATCGTTGCGATGGCGGCTGGCCGCCTCGCTCAGCACCTGTTCGATCTCAGGGGCCACGTCGCCAAGTCTTTCACCGACGAGCTCAAGGATCGGGCGCGAGAGGAAATGTTCGGACGACGGATTGGCAATGGTGATGCGCCGGTCATCCTCTACCCCGATCACCGCGGCGGTGACCCCGGAAAGAACGGCCTCGATAAACCTGCGGCGGTCGTCCATCTCGTCCTTTGCCTCAAGGATCTGGTCTCGCTGCGTTCGGATTTCCGCAATCATCTTGTTGAACGTGCGCGACAGGCTGCCAACGTCGCCGTCGACGGTGTGCACCGGCACTACCACATTCAGGTTGCCGCTTGCCACGCTGTCGGCAGCGCCGATCAGCAGCCGGATCGGCCGCACGATACGGTCGGCAACCGCAATTGCGGTCCAGATGGCAGCGAGCAGGACAATCAGCGCAAAGCCGAGATAAAGCACGCCGAAGGCTACCTGCAGCGACGTGCGTCCGGCTTCGAGATTCTTGTATTCGGCGGTGTTCTCTTCCATCAGCCGCATCGAGCGCATGACCTTGGGGTCGACGCTGCGCACGGTGTAGAGGTATGCCCCGTCGATGTTGTCGATCGGGATGACCGCGCCGACCAGATTGGTCACACCGGGGGGGATGAGGGTCGGCTGTCCGGACGCGGTGCTGAGCAGCGCGTCCCTTGGAATCGCCGGCAACGGCCGCTCCGTGGGGATATTCGCCTGCAGTATAGGTGAGCCGTCCGCCCGCACCAGGAAAGCGCCCAACATGCCGCGCCCGCGGGCCTGGCGCGTCATCAGGTCGATAAAGCCGGTGCGGTCGAGGCTGTAGAGCTGACGGTTACGCTCCAGGTCATTGGCCATGGAGACCGTCTGACCCTGGAGATAGCTGGCGTTTTCAAGCACATAGGCCTGCGCGACGTCGAGCGAGGAGTTGACGATCGACTGCGTGCGCAGCGAAAACCAGCGATCGAGACCGACATCAAGCGTGATCGTGGCAAAGATCGCAACCAGAATGGCCGGGGTGATCGCGACGATCGAAAACAGCGCCACGATGCGAACATGCAGTCGAGCCGCCGCCCGGCCGCGCTTGCGGGCTTTCAGAAGGCGTACGATCTCGCGACCGATCAGGAACATGAGCCCGATAACGAACAGCGCATTGATCGCGGCCGAGCCGATGATGATATTCGTTTCCGGCTTGATCGGCGTGAGACCGAGCAGAATAAGCAGCGATACGATCGCACAGGCAAGCGCACCTGTCGCGAGTATCAGACCGGGAAACGCGAAGGATGCGCGCCGGTCGGGACCGATCATCGCTGTCTTATCTTTCGCCACTGGCACAATAAGCCCTTCGGCCATCCAACATGCATCCCCCGGGCGTCGCGCCGTTCGATGAACAACGGCAAGCGCCTCACGCTTTTTTGCTATCTAGGAAATAAAGCTCTGCGCTCCGTTTCCCCCTGCGTCATCCGCCGGAACGGATTCGGCGGATGACGCAACTTCAGGAATCGTCGCCACCCGTGTGCTTTCTAAGCAACATATTGTGGCGAAAGTGCAACGGTCATCGCTGAGAAGTCAAGCACTACGAGAGCTACGGTAAACGGAAACGCCAAGCTCGCGAATCTTCTTGCGCAAGGTGTTCCGGTTCAAACCAAGCAAGTCGGCAGCCTTGATCTGATTGCCGCGGGTTGCCGTCAAGGCGGCGAGAATCAAGGGATATTCCATCTCGGCCAGCACCCGGTCATACAGCCCAGCCGGCGGCAGACCGTCGCCGAATCCCGCGAAATACTGTCGCATGTTTTCTTCCACCGCCTGGGAAATCGACATCGACCCCGGCCGGCTCGACGCCTTCTCGATCGGGCTGTCGGGAATATCGGAACGCAGTTCGCTTTCGATGATCTCCCTGGTGATCACATCCTGAGGATAGAGCGCGGTCAGCCGGCGAACGACGTTTTCGAGTTCGCGAACGTTGCCTGGCCAAGGATGCGCCTTCATCAGTTCAAGCGCTTCCTGATCAAATCGCTTGACGTCGAGACCCTCCTTTTCCGCCTGCTGGACGAAATGGCGAACGAGGTCCGGGATGTCTTCTGCGCGATCGCGCAACGGCGGGAGGCGCAAGGGCACGACATTGAGACGATAATAGAGGTCCTCGCGGAAGAGGCCCTGGTTGATCGACTGCTTCAGGTCCTTGTTGGTCGCCGCCACGATGCGAACATCGGAGCGGATCGGCGTGCGACCGCCGACAGTGGTATATTCGCCCTGCTGCAGCACACGCAGCAGCCGTGTCTGCGCATCCATCGGCATATCGCCGATCTCGTCGAGAAACAGCGTGCCGCCCTCGGCCTGCTCGAATCGACCCGTTGAGCGGTTTTGAGCGCCGGTGAAAGCCCCCTTCTCATGACCGAAGAGTTCCGATTCGATGAGGTCACGCGGGATCGCGGCCATATTGATGGCGACGAAAGGACCATTGCGGCGCTTGCCGTAATCGTGCAGCGCGCGCGCCACCAATTCCTTGCCGGTGCCGGATTCACCGGTGATCATCAGCGTCAAATCGGTCTGCATCAGACGCGCCAGGACACGGTAGATTTCCTGCATCGCGGCGGAGCGCCCAACCAGTGGCATCCCGTCCTGCGTGTCGTCGTCCATCTTGGCCGGCTTGCGCTTCGGCTCGGCGAGCGCCCGGCCGATGATCGCAATCAGTTCCGTCAGGTCGAAGGGCTTGGGCAGGTAGTCATACGCGCCCTTCTCGGACGCCTTGATCGCCGTCATGAAGGTGTTCTGCGCGCTCATCACCAGCACCGGCAGGTCGGGTCGCGCCTTCTTGATGCGCGGCAGCAGGTCGAAGGCGTTTTCGTCCGGCATGACGACATCGGTAACGACGAGGTCACCATCGCCGGCCGCGATCCAGCGCCAGAGCGTCGCGGCATTGGAGGTGATGCGTACGTCGTAGCCGGCGCGGCTGAGCGCCTGGTTGAGTACCGTGCGGATGGCAGCGTCGTCGTCAGCAACGAGAATCGTGGCGGCCGTCATCAAGATTGTCCCTTTACTGTCAGTGGTTCGCTGTCTTCCGCCGTTGGTCCCTTAGACGCGGGCATCAGGACGCGAAATGTCGTGCGGTTCGACTGGCTGTCGCATTCGACGATGCCGCCATGGCCGCCTATGATCTTGGCAACCAGCGCCAGCCCGAGGCCGGAGCCGTTGGTTTTGGTGGTGATGAACGGGTCGAACAGATGCGGCACGAGGTCCGCCGGCACCCCTGGCCCGTTGTCATGAACGCAAAATTCGAGCGGCAGCGAGATCTTCTCGCGCGTTCCGGCGACGGAGAGCCGGATACCCGGCCGATAGGCGGTCGTCAGCATGATCTCGCCATCCGGCTTGTCGGCGACGGCCTCGGCGGCATTCTTGATCAGGTTGAGGAAGACCTGGATCAACTGGTCGCGATTGGCATAGACCGGCGGCAGCGACGGATCGTAGTTCTCGGTAATGCGGATTTTCCGGGCGAACCCGGCCATGGCGACCGCCTTCACATGATCCAGGACCGAATGGATGTTGACGGGATGGCGGTCGACCGGCCGTTCGTCGGAAAAGACCTCCATGCGGTCGACCAGCGAGACGATCCGATCGGTCTCGTCGCAGATCAATCGCGTCAGCGCCCGGTCGTCGTCATTGACCGATGTTTCGAGAAGCTGGGCAGCACCCCTGATACCCGACAGCGGGTTCTTGATTTCGTGGGCCAGCATCGAGGCAAGCCCCGTGACCGAGCGGGCGGCAGCGCGGTGGGTGAGCTGCCGATCGATCTTGTCGGCCATCGAGCGTTCCTGGAAGACGATCACCACCGAACCTGGTTCCGACAGTACGGGCGCGACATAGAGATCGACGAGCTTGTCGGCACCGAGCCGCGGCGAACTCAGATCGACGCGATATTCGTTGACGGCGGCACGACGTTCGCGCACCTGCTCGATCAGCGTCAGCAGCGGGCTGCCGAAGGGAATGAAGGCGCTGATGTCGTGGCGGGCGAGATAGTTGGCGCTGGCCCCAAAAAACGACTCCGCTTCCCAGTTCGCAAACGCCACGAGGCCATTTTCATCGACAAGGATAACCGGGTTCTGGATGGCGTTGAGAACGGCCATCGGCATGGAATCCGCGATCTTCTGCTCTTCCCCGCGTAATTTCTCGGTCATGCCGCATCCTTTTCTTCTTCGCGCCCCGATCCGGCAGCGATCGCTGCGACGGTTTGGGCAAGGACGGCTTTCGGGTCGGTAGAGGTCATGATTGCCGCCTTCGCCGGCGGCGACAGATGCCGCGCGAATCGGTCGAGATACCAGGCGATATGTTTTCGGGCATGTCGCAGACCGATATCGACGCCGTAGAATTCGAGCATCATGCCGTAATGTTCGGCGACGATACCCTGAATTCCCGCAATATCCGGATGCCTGGCCGCGCCCGAAAGGACGCCGGCATGCCATGGCCGCCCCTGGCTGGAACGGCCGATCATCACCGCATCGGCGCCGGAGCGCCTCAGGATTTCCTCTGCATCGGCCGATGTGGCGACATCGCCGTTGGCAACGAGCGGAACCGAAATCACATCGCGAACGGTGCGGATCGCATCCCAATCGGCACTGCCATTATAGAACTGCATGCGCGTGCGGCCGTGGATGGTGATCATCTTCACACCGGCCTCTTCCGCTCTTTTGGCAATCTCGGGCGCATTGATGGAGTTCTCGTCCCAACCAAGGCGCATCTTCAGTGTCACGGGTACGTCGACGGCGTTTACGGTCGCCTCGATCAGTAACAGCGCATGATCGGGATCGCGCATCAGGGCAGAGCCGGAATAGCCGCCGGTCACCTTCTTGGCGGGGCAGCCCATATTGATGTCGATGACATCAGCGCCATTGCCGGCAGCAATCTTTGCCGCTTCCGCCATCCAATGGGCTTCGCGTCCGGCGAGCTGGACCATATGCGGATCGATGCCGGAATTTTTAAGGCGCGCCCAGCTTTCCGACGCGTTGCCCACGAGTTCGCGGCTTGCTACCATCTCGGTGACGACGAGACCTGCGCCGAAACGCCAGGCCAACTGCCGGAAGGGTAAGTCCGTCACACCCGACATGGGCGCAAGCACGACGCGGTTCCGAAAGGAAAGCCCCCCAACCCGAAACGGCGATGACAAATCCGGTATCTGCAAATGATTATCTTTCGGGCACATCTTTATTCTGCACTATTTTTAGACATAGTTGATAGGCTTGCCAAGCGATTTCAGTGCCACCCCACAAAATTCCCTGGAGAACTGGTAAAGGCCCGTCCTTCGCGGTAAATCACCACCGCGTCTGAAGATTTTGGACGGGTGTGCCGCCGTTTTATCGTTAAGCCGCTCAAACGAGCAGCGTTGGGCCTGGACGGTGGTGCATTCGCGGGAAGCCATACAGAAAATGCCGGCAAATGAACAGCTTTCCTGTGGTATCGTCATCGTCGCTGCAGGGCGTGGCGAGCGCGCCGGGTCGCAACAGGACGGCCCCAAGCAGTATCGCCTGATCGGCGGGCGGCCGGTTATCGCCCATACTCTTGATGTTTTTGCGACATGGCCGCGGCAAAAGGCGATCGTCGTCGTCATTCACCCCGATGATGAAGCGCTGTTCCAGCAGGCTCTGGGCCACCTGGCTGACAATAGAACGACCGTCACCCTCGTCCATGGTGGCCCAACGCGCCAACTCTCGGTGCTTGCCGGGCTGAAGGCACTCGAAACATCCAGGATCACGCATGTGATGATCCAGGATGCCGTGCGCCCGTTTGTCGATCATGCGCTGCTCGACCGCTGCTTTTCGGCCTTGGCCGACGGCGCAGAGGCCGTCCTTCCCGCCGTGGCAGTCGCCGACACCTTGAAGCGGGGCTCGCCCGACGGCAAGGTCGTCGAGACCGTGTCGAGGGCCAGCCTGTTCGCTGCACAGACACCACAGTGTTTCCGCTTCGAGCCAATTCTCTCAGCCCATGCGCAAGCCGCCGCTTCCGGCCGCGCCGACTTCACCGACGATGCCTCGATTGCCGAATGGGCCGGCATGCCCGTGACTCTGGTCGAGGGTTCTGTCGACAATATCAAACTGACGCTCAAACGGGATATCAGCATGGCGGACGAAAAACTGAGCCGGAATCCCATTCCCGACGTACGCACCGGCAATGGCTACGACGTTCACCAGCTTGTCGATGGCGACGGCGTCACGCTCTGCGGCGTTTTCATCCCGCACGACCAGAAACTGCTCGGTCATTCCGATGCCGATGTGGCGCTGCATGCCCTGACGGACGCGCTTCTGGCGACCTGCGGCGCGGGGGACATCGGCGATCACTTTCCGCCCTCGGACCCACAGTGGAAAGGTGCTGCCTCGCGCATCTTCCTCGAACACGCAGCCAAGATCGTTCGCGACCACGGCGGCACTATCATGAACGCCGATGTTTCGCTGATCGCCGAGGCGCCAAAGGTTGGGCCGCACCGCCAGGCGATGCGCGAAAATCTCGCAGTCATGCTCGACATCTCGCTTGATCGGTGCTCGGTGAAGGCGACGACCAACGAAAAGATCGGCTTCGTCGGCAGGCGCGAGGGCATCGCCGCCATTGCGACGGCAACGGTGGTTTATGCGGGAGACGGAAAATGAGCGGCTGGCCCGTGGAAATCGAACACAGGGCGCGCGCATTGATCGCTGCATTTGCCGAACGCCGCCTGATGGTCGCGACGGCGGAATCCTGCACCGGAGGACTGATCGTCGGTGCACTGACCGAAGTCTCCGGCTCGTCCTCGGTGGTCGACCGCGGTTTCGTCACCTATTCCAACGACGCCAAGATACAGATGCTGGGGGTGGATGCCGCAACGCTTGCCGCGCATGGGGCGGTGTCGCGCCAGACCGCGGTCGAGATGGCACGCGGTGCCCTCTCCCACTCTCAGGCAGATATCGCCATCGCAGTGACCGGCATTGCGGGTCCGAGCGGAGGGACGGACGAAAAGCCGGTTGGGCTCGTGCATCTGGCAGCCGCGAGCCGCGGCGGTGCGGTGCGTCATCGCGAAATGCGCTACGGCGACATCGGCCGCGATGCAATCCGGCTGGCGACCGTGCGGACGGCGCTCGACATGCTGGCGGAAGCGGCAGAAGGCTGACGCGTCACGGGCGGATGCGTTTACACGACGGCATAAATCTCGTCAGCGCGCTTTTCGAAGGCCTCTGAAAACATCCGGAAGGCGCGATCGAACATGGAGCCCATCAAGGCCCCCAGAATCCGGCTCTTGAACTCATAATCGATAAAGAAATGGACGGAGCAGCCGCCCTCGCCCGCCGGTTCAAAACGCCAGCGATTGTCGAGATATTTGAACGGTCCGTCGAGATATTTGACGTCGATGAACCGCTCGGCCTTGTTCAGCAGTACTTGTGTTGTGAAGGTCTCGCGGATCGCCTTGTAGCCGACCGTCATGTCCGCCACCAGCAGCACTTTGCCGTCGCGCTCCTTGCGCGAGCGAACCGCCAAGGCTTCGCAAAGCGGCAGGAACTGGGGATACTTTTCAACATCGGCAATCAGATCGAACATCTGGTCGGGCGTATGCTTGACGGGCCGGTGGGTCTCGAACTGGGGCATGGATTTCAGATATTCAATGATCTCAGCAAAAACAAGATGGCAGGCTGACGCGCCCCGAGCGCTCAAAAATCCGCGCGGTCAGGATGACGCGACCGCGTCGCGCCACAGTCAGCTGCAATCGGCAGCCTCTTTCCCGCGCCGGCCTAGCGATCGGCAACGGTGTCGCGTGCGGAGACCTCGCCGACGGGCTGCCAGATCAGCCGGGCGAGGCCGAGCCGCGCCAGCCAGTCCTGGACATACCAACTGATGACTTCCTTGCGGCCACTGACAAACGGCAGCCAGGCGCTGTCGAGATTGATGAAGGGCAGGAACGGGTTCGGGCGCTGCGATGCATAGAGCTCGACCCGCACCGACTTGCGCACGGAAATGCCCCGTGCATGGAAGCCGAACGTGTCTCCAACGACCAGCGTATTTGCAGGGACCGAAAATTTAGTCGGTTGAGGAAGGTGAAGGTGCTTCAGCGACGTTGCCGGAATACGGAAGGCCCCTCCACCGTGCCGTCGCGACGCCAGAACGCTCATGCGCTTGTGCCAGGCGAGCCGTCGTTTCGTCAGCTTGTGCGAACCGGCAACATAGGTGAACGGCCCTTCATCTTCCGGTACGTCATAGAGGAAGAACCAGGCCTTGGCGGTGGAATGGAACGTATCCATGTGCAGGTCGGTCTGCGGATCCTTCTCGCCGGGCTTGGCCGTCGGCTCGCCGAAAATCGTCTGGATGCTGAGGACGGGCTCCACGTTGAAGCCGCCCGCATAGCGGATCGGACCGGTCCATTTCTCGCTCCTGAGAAACGAGCGCAGCATCGGTGAATGGGCCAGCACGTCCGGGGTCAGCGGAATACGGCGCGTCACGGCGCGGCCCTCCCGCATCTCCCGCGCCGGCGCCTTCAGCGACTCCACCTCGGCGACCAGCGTCCTGAAATCAGCCTCCGGCAGGAGATTGCGGCGCTCGATATAGCCGTTTTCCGCAAAGAAGGCCCGCTCGGCGTCAGAGATCAGGTGCGTTAGCTTTCGGCGGCGCCACTCCATGATGCGCGCAGTCGTCTTCACCCGCCACACATGCAGGCCCTTGCGGTTCAGTCGCTCACTGCCAAGCACCGGATCGCGGAAATCCTTCCTGCCGGTTACCACTTGAAAAAGGCTGTACGGCATAAGAAGCGCCGTCTTCACCCTGCCCATCACACCGTCTGCCATCGCAACTTACCTATATCCAACCCCCGCGCGGGGCGCAGCAAAGCGTCAAATCAGGCATCTACACCACCGTAGACGTCGCCAAGTCGCCCGCGTCGCCACGTCGCCAACGCCGCCAAGGCGTCTGCTCCTTACTCGGCCGCAGCCAGCAGCTTCTTTTCCCGCGCCGCGCGCAGCCGTGCGAAGTCGTCGCCGGCATGATGCGACGAGCGCGTCAGCGGGCTGGAGGCGACCATCAGGAAGCCCTTGGTATAAGCGACGGTCTCGTAGGACTTGAATTCTTCCGGCGTCACGAATTTCTCGACCTTGTGGTGCTTTCGGGTCGGCTGCAGGTACTGGCCGATCGTCAGGAAGTCGACGTCGGCGGTCCTGAGGTCGTCCATCAGCTGCAGCACTTCGTTGCGCTCTTCGCCGAGGCCGACCATGATGCCGGACTTGGTGAACATGGTCGGATCGAGTTCCTTGACCCGCTGCAGGAGCCGGATCGAATGGAAGTAGCGTGCGCCGGGGCGTACCGTCAGATAGTTGCCCGCCACCGTTTCCATGTTGTGGTTGAAGACGTCCGGCTTGGCAGCGACCACACGCTCCAGCGCGCCGGGCTTCTTCAAAAAGTCCGGCGTCAGGATTTCGATGGTCGTTGCCGGCGATGCCGCGCGGATCGCCCAGATAACCTTTTCGAAATGCTCGGCGCCACCGTCATCCAGATCGTCGCGGTCCACCGACGTGATGACGACATGCGAAAGCCCCATCTGCTTGACCGCCTTGGCGACGTTTTCGGGCTCGGCCATGTCGAGCGCATTCGGCTTGCCGGTGGATACGTTGCAGAAGGCGCAGGCGCGGGTACAGATCTCGCCCATGATCATGAAGGTGGCGTGCTTCTTGTCCCAGCACTCGCCGATATTCGGGCAGCCGGCCTCCTCGCAGACGGTGACGAGCTTGTGCTCCTTCACGATCGAGCGGGTCTCCTGATAGCCCTTCGACACCGGCGCCTTCACGCGGATCCATTCCGGCTTGCGCAGCATCTCGGTATCCGGCTTGTGGGCCTTTTCCGGATGGCGGATGCGCTTGGCGTCGCTCTCGATATTGGTTCGGTCGAGAATGGTGACCATCTTGGCTTTCACTTTCCTTCAGGCGCGTGTTTCGACGGCGCCCGTTCGGGCCGGAAATACGGCTCGCCTTTTCACATGGAGGCGAGCCGTAACACAATCAAGCGTTCAGTGCACGCCCATAGGCGTCGAGCACGCTTTCCTTCAGCGTCTCCGAGATCGTCGGGTGCGGGAAGATCGTGTGCATCAGTTCTTCCTCGGTCGTTTCCAGGTTCATCGCGACGACAAAGCCCTGGATCAGTTCGGTAACTTCGGCGCCGACCAGATGCGCACCGATGAGTTCACCGGTCTTCTTGTCGAAGATGGTCTTGACCATGCCCTGGTCTTCGCCAAGCGCAATGGCCTTGCCGTTGGCAACGAAGGGGAAGCGACCGACGCGGATGTCGCGGCCTTCGGCCTTGGCCTTGGCTTCCGTCAAGCCGACGGAGGCGACCTGAGGGTTGCAATAGGTGCAGCCCGGGATCTTCAGCTTGTCCATCGGATGCACATGCGGCAGGCCGGCGATCTTTTCGACGCAGATGACCGCCTCGTGCTCGGCCTTGTGGGCAAGCATCGGCGGACCGGCGACGTCGCCGATTGCATAGACGCCCGGCACGTTGGTCTTGCCATAGCCGTCGATGACGATGCAGCCGCGATCGGTCTTCACGCCGAGCGCTTCCAGACCGAGGTTCTCGATGTTGCCCTGAACGCCGATGGCCGAGATCAGCCGGTCGGCGGTGATTTTCTCGATCGAACCGTCCTTCTTCTCGACATGGGCGGTTACCGAATCGGCCGCCTTTTCAACCTTGGTCACCTTGGCGTCGAGGATGATCTTCATGCCCTGCTTTTCGAACTGCTTCTTGGCGAAGGCGGAGATTTCGGCGTCCTCGACCGGCATGACCTGCGGCAGCAGTTCGACGACCGTCACGTCGACGCCGAGCGTGCGGTAGAAGGAGGCAAACTCGATGCCGATGGCACCCGACCCCATGACCAGCAGCGACTTCGGCATGCGGTCCGGGTTCATCGCCTCGAAATAGGTCCAGATCAGCTTGCCGTCAGGTTCGATGCCCGGCAGCGCGCGCGGACGTGCGCCGGTGGCGATAATGATGTGCTTGGCGGTATAGGTGCCCTCGCCCAGCGTATTCTTCGGCAACGGCGCCTGCGGCTGGACGATCGCCTTGGTGGTCTTTGCCACGACGATCTCGTTCGGCTTGGTGAGCTTGGCTTCGCCCCAGATGACGTCGACCTTGTTCTTCTTCATCAGGAAGCCGACGCCGCCGTTCATGCGCTCGGCAATGCCGCGCGAGCGGGCGACGATTGCCTTCAGGTCCGGCGTCACCTTGCCTTCGAGCGTCAGGCCGTAATTCTTGGCGTGTTCGGCCAGATGCAGCACTTCAGCGGACCGGAGCAGTGCCTTCGTCGGGATGCAGCCCCAGTTGGAGCAGATGCCGGCCAGGTGCTCGCGCTCGACTACGGCGGTCTTCAGGCCCAGTTGTGCGGCGCGGATCGCCGCGATGTAGCCGCCGGGGCCGGAGCCGATAACAATGACGTCGTAGGAATTTGCCATTCTGTTTCCTGCCTCTCCTTAGGTCATGTCCCGGGCAAGCAAGACCCAGTCATGCCTTTTGCTGTTCTCAAAGAGCGGCACGGCCGGAAGCCTCGCCTTCTCCACGAATCCGCTGGCGAAATAAAGCGCCTGCGCCGTCTCATTGTGGCTTTCGGTGATCAGGCTGACCTGCCTGCCCTTGGCCTTTTCGATTTCCCGGGCAAGCAGCGCTCGCCCGATACCCTTGCGGCGGTGGTGCCGATAGACACCGAGGCTGTCGATGAATCGGCTGCCGATCACCGTCACCTGCAGATCGAGAAGCGGCTTGATGACCGGATGCGGCGCGACCATATCGCGAACGCTTTCCTCAAGGTCGTAGCCGATCGACACGCCGGCAATCTCGCCATCCCATTCCGCCACCATGGCGTCCTTCCAGGTGCCGGGCTCATGGTCATTGCGCATTCTTGACCGCCCCTGCTCCATGGCGCTGTCCTTATCCCCCCGCATCACCGCTCCGTACCAGAGCCAGGTCGCGAACCCGTGCGATGCGATATCGACCAGCACCGCCAGCTCGGCCGCATCCTTGCGTTGCGCCGCCCGCAGAACCAGCACCGCCGACACTCAGAGCCCGAGCATCATCCGGACCATCGGCTCGAGGCCGCGTCCGATGGCGCGCGTATTCTCGGCATCGAGATGAATGCCGTCGAGCGGCGTGGTCGCTGCCACCGAACCGGCATCGAAGAAGCCGCATCCCTTTTCGTCGGCGAGATCGGCATAGAGCGACGCCAGCATTGCCGACTGCTCGATGCTGCCGGCGAACATGGCCGCGAAGGCGGCATTCGCCGTCTCGCGGATGGCCGGTGGCGCAACGATCAGGATTTCCGGCTGGTTTTCGCTGTCGAACGACCAGGCGTGATGCCGCACCAGGTGGATCAGCCGCTCCATCCCTTGCGTCGCGCCCGCAGCCGTGCCGCAGATCACCGGTTTCATGTCGTTGGTGCCAAGCAGGATGATGACGAGATCAACCGGATCGTGGCTGTGCAGGATCGTCGGCAGAATGCGGGCGCCGTTCCTGTCGCAATCCGCGAGGTGATCGTCAAAAGCGGTCGTGCGGCCGTTCAGCCCCTCGGCAATCACATGAACGCCGTCACCGAGCGCCTTTTGCAGGACGCTTGGCCAGCGATCTTCCAGCCGGTGACGCCCGAGCGTCTCGGCATCGTAGCCCCAGGTCAGACTATCGCCGTAGCAAAGGACCGTTTTCATGGCCGCACTCCGCGTTCCCCTCTGCCGATACCCTCCCCGCTAGGGGGAGGGAAACCGTCCTAAACCAGCATGCCCATCGGGTTCTCGATGTAGCGCTTGAAGGCCCCGAGCAGTTCTGCCCCGAGCGCGCCATCGACGGCGCGGTGGTCGGTCGAGAGCGTCACGGTCATGACGTTGGCCACCACCATCTGGCCCTTCTTGACGACGACGCGTTCCTCGCCTGCGCCGACCGCCAGGATCGTCGCGTGCGGCGGATTGACGACCGCGGCAAAGTTCTTCACGCCCATCATGCCCATATTGGACACGGCGGTGGTGCCTCCCTGGTACTCTTCCGGCTTCAGCTTGCGGCTCTTGGCACGGGCGCCGAGATCCTTCATCTCGTTAGAGATGGCCGACAGGCTCTTGGTCTCGGCGCTGCGGATGATCGGCGTGATCAGGCCGCCCGGGATCGACACGGCAACGCCGACATCGGCGTGCTTGTGCTTGACCATGTTGGCTTCCGTCCAGGAGACGTTGGCCTCCGGCACGTCGCGCAGCGCAAGCGCCATGGCCTTGATGACCATGTCGTTGACCGACAGCTTGTAGACCGGCTTGCCGTCCTTTTCCGGTGCCGAGGCGTTGAGCTGGGCACGCAGGGCCAGAAGTGCGTCCAACTCGCAATCCACCGAAACGTAGAAATGCGGAATGGTCTGCTTGGATTCCTGCAGGCGCTTGGCAATCGTCTTGCGCATGCCGTCATGCGGCACGAGCTCGTAGGAGCCTTCGGCGAAGTTCTTGAGCACGGCTTCGTCCGACGGGCCCTTGGCGAGCGGTGCTGCCGCCGGTACCGGAGCGGCAGCGGATGGAGCAGCAGACGGAGCAGCCGCAGCGGCCGGCTTCAGACCACCGCCGGCGACGGCCGTTTCCACGTCCTTCTTGACGACGCGCCCGCGCGGTCCGGTGCCGGAGATGGCGGAGACGTCGACGCCGGCTTCCTTGGCGAGCCGCCGTGCGAGCGGCGACGCGAAGGTGCGGTTGTCGGATGAGGCAGCTGCGGACACCTTGGCGGGAGCCGGAGCAGCGGCCGGTGCAGCGTCAGCCTTGGCTGCCGGAGCGGCTTCCGCCTTCGGCGTTTCCGCCTTTGCGACCGGTGCAGCGCCATTGCCCGAAGCGGCGGCTGACACATCTTCGCCTTCGGCAGCAAGCACGGCGATCACGGCATTGACCTTGACGCCCTCAGTGCCGGCGGGAACGACGAGCTTGGCAATGGTGCCCTCGTCGACGGCTTCGACTTCCATCGTCGCCTTGTCGGTTTCGATCTCGGCGATCACGTCGCCTGAAGAAACCTTGTCGCCTTCCTTGACCAGCCACTTGGCGAGGTTGCCCTCTTCCATGGTCGGCGAAAGGGCTGGCATGGTGATATTGATCGGCATGACCGTCCCTCCCGGTTACTTGTAGCAGACGGTCTTCACCGCCTCGACGACTTCGCCAACATTCGGCAGGGCCAGCTTTTCAAGGTTGGCGGCATAAGGCATCGGCACGTCCTTGCCGGCGATCGTCAGGATCGGCGCATCGAGATAATCGAACGCCTGCTGCATGACGCGGGTGGCGATTTCCGTGCCGACGGAGGACTGCGGGAAGCCTTCCTCGACGGTCACCAGACGGCCGGTCTTCTTCACCGATTCGATCACGGTCGGCAGGTCCATCGGACGCAGCGTGCGCAGGTCGATGATCTCGACGTCGATGCCTTCCTTCTCGAGCTCGGCCGCAGCCTTGACCGCGTAGGTCATGCCGATACCGAAGGAGACGATGGTCGCGTCCTTGCCTGTGCGATGAATGCGCGCCTTGCCGATCGGCAGGACGAAATCGTCCATCTTCGGCACGTCGAAGGAATGGCCGTAGAGGATTTCGTTCTCGAGGAAGATCACCGGGTTCGGATCGCGGATTGCGGCCTTCAAGAGCCCCTTCGCGTCGGCTGCCGTATACGGCATGATGACCTTCAGGCCCGGAACATGGCTGTACCAGGCGGCATAGCACTGGGAGTGCTGGGCGCCGACGCGGGCGGCAGCGCCGCTGGGGCCGCGAAACACAATCGGCGCACCCATCTGGCCGCCGGACATGTAGAGCGTCTTGGCGGCCGAGTTGATGATGTGGTCGATCGCCTGCATGGCGAAGTTGAAGGTCATGAACTCGACGATCGGCCTGAGGCCCGTCATCGCAGCACCGACGCCGACGCCGGCAAAGCCGTGCTCGGTAATCGGCGTATCGACGACGCGGCGCGGACCGAATTCCTGCAGCAGGCCTTGGGTGATCTTGTAGGCGCCCTGGTATTCGGCGACTTCCTCACCCATGACGAAGACATCGTCACTGCGGCGCATTTCTTCGGCCATCGCATCGCGAAGCGCTTCGCGCACGGTGGTCGAGACCATTTCGGTGCCGGCCGGAATGTCCGGATCGGCGGCAACTTCGACCTTTGGTTGGGCGGCGACGGGTGCGGCGGCGGCAGGCGCTTCGACCTTGGCAGGCTCGGCGGCAGGAGCAGCAGCCTTGGGCGCGGCAATATCGCCGGCGCTTTCGCCGTCCTGCAGCAGGACAGCGATCGCCGTGTTGACCTTGACGCCTTCGGTGCCGGCGGCAATCAGGATCTTGCCGATAGTTCCTTCATCGACGGCTTCCACTTCCATGGTCGCCTTGTCGGTCTCGATCTCGGCGATCACGTCGCCGGAGGTAACCTTGTCACCTTCGTTTTTCAGCCATTTGCTGAGCGTGCCTTCCTCCATCGTCGGGGAAAGGGCGGGCATGAGAATTTCGATTGGCATGGAGTGTCCTCCCCCGGATTAAAGCAGGATGTCGGTGTAGAGCTCGGATACATCCGGCTCCGGATCGGCCTGGGCGAAATCGGCACTGTCGGCGACGATGTCGCGAACATCCTTGTCGATAGCCTTCAGGTCGTCCTCGCTTGCCCATCCCTTTTCGAGGATGCGTGCCTTCACCTGTTCGATCGGGTCATGCTCGGACCGCATCTTCTGCACTTCGTCCTTGGAGCGATACTTCGCCGGGTCGGACATCGAGTGGCCGCGATAGCGGTAGGTCTGCATTTCAAGGATGATCGGGCCCTTGCCGGCGCGGCAATGCTCGACGGCCTCGTCGCCTGCGGCCTTGACCGCGCGAACATCCATGCCGTCGACCTGGAAGCCCGGGATACCGAGTGCGACGCCGCGCTGCGAGAAATCATGGCCGGCCGAAGCGCGCGATACCGAGGTGCCCATGGCGTAGCGGTTGTTCTCGACGATGTAGATCACCGGCAGTTTCCAGAGAGCGGCCATGTTGAAGCTCTCGTAGACCTGGCCCTGGTTGGCGGCGCCGTCGCCGAAATAGGCGAGCGAAACGTTGTCATTGCCGCGATAGCGGTTGGCGAAGGCCAGGCCCGTTCCGAGCGATACCTGCGCACCGACGATGCCGTGGCCGCCGTAGAAATGCTTTTCCTTGGAGAACATGTGCATCGAGCCGCCCTTGCCGCGGGAAAGACCGCTGCGACGACCGGTGAGTTCCGCCATGACGCCGCGCGCGCTCATGCCGCAGGCCAGCATATGGCCATGGTCACGATAGGCGGTGATGACCTGGTCGCCTTCCTTGAGCGCCATCTGCATGCCGACGACGACAGCTTCCTGGCCGATGTAGAGGTGACAGAAACCACCGATGAAGCCCATGCCGTAGAGCTGGCCGGCCTTCTCCTCGAACCGGCGGATGAGAAGCATTTCGCGGTAGGCCTTCAGATCGGCATCGCGATCGAACTCGGCGACGGTACCGTTGACGAAATCCTTCTTGGCGGGCTTGGCTGCGGCGGGCTTGGCGGCTGGTTTGCGGCTGGAAACGGACGCGGTTTTTCGCGGGGCCATTCATTCCTCCCTGATGGTTGCCTTTTGCAGGTACCATAGGCAAAGAATGACGCCACAGCAATGCCATATTTGCATGGCTTACATTCTTGCTAATCGACTGATATTGTTATGTTATCAACGATTAACTTGATTTTGGTTAATCACAGAATCAATGAAATATCACGATTTCGTCGGCGCGCGACATGTTCAGCCCGAAGCGAGCCTTTTCGTCCAGCATGTCGCGTTCGAGCGAACCATCGCTCAACAGCGCCACTTCTTTTTCGAGCGTCTTGCGCCGCGCGGTCAGTTCATCAAGACGCGCCTGGCGCTCGGCGCGCTGGCGGTCGAATTTCTCCGTTGCCTTCAATCCGAACTCGCCATGGATGGAATGATAGCCGAAATAGGAGAGAAAGGCGACGGTGATCAGCGGCATGACAAACCGCCCGAGCTTCCGTTTCTTATGGTGTTTGGTCCACATCGATTATGCCCTGATACGCAATACCTCGGCATCCTACCGGCCATTGATTAACCGACCGTTGACCATAAACCGCGGCAACAAAAAACCCGCGCTCTATCGAGAACGCGGGCAGAGTGCTGATAAGGCTCACAAATTCCTCTCCGCCGTCATGCTCGGGCTTGTCCCGAGCATCTTCCCCCCTGCGCATTAACGAGAGGCCAGCAGATGGTCGGGACAAGCCCGACCATGACGGAAGGCGCGAAGCGCGACGTTTTGAAATCAGCCGCGCAAGATCGACCGGCCGGCATATTTTGCCTGGGGCCCGAGCTGCTCTTCGATGCGGATCAGCTGGTTGTATTTGGCGGTGCGGTCGGAGCGTGCCAGCGAACCGGTCTTGATCTGCCCGCAATTGGTGGCGACGGCGAGATCGGCGATGGTCGAATCCTCGGTTTCACCCGAGCGATGCGACATGACGGCCGAATAGCGTGCCTTGTGCGCCGTCTCGACGGCATCCAGCGTTTCCGAGAGCGATCCGATCTGGTTGACCTTGACGAGGATCGAATTGGCGACGCCCATCTTGATGCCGTCGCGCAGACGCGCTGAATTGGTCACGAACAGGTCGTCGCCGACGAGTTGAACCTTGCCGCCGATCTTATCGGTCAGCGCCTTCCAGCCGTCCCAGTCATCTTCCGCCATGCCGTCTTCGATCGAGAAGATCGGGTATTTGCCGGCAAGCTCTGCAAGGTATTCCGCCATGGCGCCGGGCTCGAGCGTGCGGCCTTCGCCTTCGAGAACGTATTTGCCGTCCTTGAAGAATTCCGTCGAGGCGCAGTCGAGCGCGATGAAGACGTCCTCACCCGGACGGTAGCCGGCTTTTTCGACCGACTTCATGATGAAGTCGAGAGCGGCGGGCGCCGATGCGAGACCGGGAGCAAAACCGCCTTCGTCACCGACATTGGTGTTGTGGCCGTCGGCTGCAAGCTGCTTCTTCAGCGTGTGGAACACTTCCGAGCCCATGCGGACGGCATCGCGCACGGTGTCGGCGCCGACCGGCACGATCATGAACTCCTGGAAGTCGATCGGGTTGTCGGCATGGGCGCCGCCATTGATGATGTTCATCATCGGCACCGGCAGCAGACGGGCGTTCGGACCACCGACATAGCGGTAGAGCGGCAGGCCGGCGGCGGCAGCAGCAGCCTTGGACACGGCAAGCGAGACACCGAGGATCGCATTGGCGCCGAGGCGCGCCTTGTTCGGCGTGGCGTCAAGCTCGATCATGGTGTTGTCGATCAGGATCTGATCCTCGGCGTCGAAACCGCCGATGGCTTCGAAGATTTCGCCGTTGACGGCTTCGACGGCCTTCTCGACACCCTTGCCGAGATAACGCGTGCCGCCATCGCGCAGTTCGACGGCTTCATGCGCGCCGGTGGAAGCGCCCGAGGGAACGGCGGCACGGCCGAAGCTGCCGTCTTCGAGATGGACGTCGACTTCGACGGTCGGGTTGCCCCGGCTGTCGAGAATTTCGCGGCCGGTGATGTCGATGATTGCAGTCATGATGATCTCTTCCCTGCTTCAAACATGGTAATGGACGGACGGCCCTGTCATAATTCATGGACCGGAAAATACAATGGCGGGCGCCGGCAATTGCTGCCCTCGCCCCCGCCGTCAAGAAAATTTCACAAAGCTCCGCATTCAGCGCTTGGCGATCGCGTCGAAGGCAAGCAACGTCTCGAGAAGCCGCGGCATGTCCTTCAGATGCACCATGTTTGGTCCGTCGGACGGTGCGTTGTCCGGATCCTCGTGCGTCTCGATGAAGACGCCGGCGACACCGACGGCAACGGCCGCACGGGCAAGCGTCTCGACGAATTCGCGCTGGCCGCCCGAGGACGAGCCCTGCCCGCCCGGCTGCTGCACGGAGTGTGTTGCATCGAAGACGACCGGCGCACCGAGGCCGGCCATGATCGGCAGCGAACGCATGTCCGAAACGAGCGTGTTGTAGCCGAAGGAGGCGCCGCGCTCGCACAGCAGCACGTTCGGATTGCCGCTTTCGGTGAACTTCGCTAGCACGTTCTTCATGTCCCAGGGGGCGAGGAACTGGCCCTTCTTGACGTTGATGGCGCGGCCGGTCTTGGCAGCGGCGACCAAGAGGTCCGTCTGGCGGCAGAGGAAGGCCGGGATCTGCAGGATGTCGATCGTCGGCGCGACGAGACCGCACTGTTCCTCCGTGTGGATATCTGTCAGGACGGGAAAGCCGTATTCCTTCTTCAGGTCGGCGAAGATTTCCATCGCCTTTTCAAGTCCGATGCCGCGCTTGCCGGAAATCGACGTGCGGTTGGCCTTGTCGAAAGACGATTTGTAGACGAGGCCGATGCCGAGCGACTTGCACAGTTCGACCATCTTGCCGGCGATCATGAAGGCATGATCGCTGCTTTCCATCTGGCAGGGTCCGGCGATCAGCGACAGTTTCCGGGTGTTGGAAAACACCACCTGGCCGGCGCCGCTGCCGGCCACCACATCTGCATTTGCCTGCATGATTATTCTCCGAATGCGAAAATCACGCCCTGCCCCGGCGCTTCCGGAACGATCAGGCGTTTGTCATTTCTGGTGAAGGACACTGCGTTGGCAGTGAGAAGCTGCTCGGTGGCCGACAAGTCGGCGACCTTGAAGACGACGGCGCGGCCGCGCAGGCCGCGAGAATGGCCCGGCGTCTTGCGGCCGAAGAAGCCCGACGTGCCCGCCTGGTTGAGAACGGAAATCCTGACGCCGTTGCGGGTTTCGATGTCCATGCCGAAGGAATGCGCGGAAACCTCGCGCTCGTCGACCGCTTCCTGCAGGATGTACTGGAAATCGGTTGGGTTCGGCTCGGAGAGCACCACCTCGCTCAAGCCGATGACGCCGTTGGCGTGGGTTTCCAAAGCCGAGCGATCGGACGGAAGTGGCGCGACGCGCTGACAGGTGAAAAAGAAGAAATCCGGCGACCGCAGATCGGCGGCGAAGGCAAGGCGAAACGTGCCGGTTGCCTGCGATCCGTCCGGCAGCTTCATCGGGCGGGAAAATTCGAGCATCTCGCCGGCTGAAATACCGGCGTTGCGGAAACGCGCATGATCGGCCGCGGCATCATCGGAACTCAGCACGATTGCCGAGAACCCGTCATGGCCGCGGCGAAAGCGGAAGGCCTGGTCGCGGCCGACGAAGACGTTGCCGGCGAGCGCTGCGGCCTCGCACTCCTCGCGCTTGGCGATGCCCAGCGGCTCGAGATAGGTCTTGTCGGCAAGGAAGACGCAGGCGTTTTCCGTTCCGAAAGGATGAAGCGCATCCGCTGCAACGGTAAACCCAAGCCTGACATAGCGATCACGGGCGGTCGCGAGGTCAATGACCGGCAATACGAGATGGTCGAGCAGGCGGGGGATGCGGGACGCGGCGTTCATGGAATTCCCTGAAACTGGTCGGTGGCTGGTGCTTTGCCCGTTTTGACCGTCGATTTCAAGGAAATGTTGAATCGTGTAGTGTTGCGGTCGCCACTGCGGGCCCGGCTTGAAAATGCCGGGCCACGCAGAACGCCGGTTCAGAGATTGCTCATGCCGCCATCGATGACGAGTTCGCTGCCCACGGTGTAGGTCGATTCGTCGGAGGCGAGGAAAACCACGGCCTTGGCGATTTCGCTCGGATTGCCAAATCGGCCGGCCGGGATCTTGGCCGCAGCCATGGCATCGGTGTCTGCATCGGACATGCCGAGCTTGCCGTAAAGGGGCGTTGCGACCGGGCCGGGACTGACGGCATTGACGCGGATACCACGGCCGATCAGCTCGCCGGACAACGTTTTGGCGAAAGACAGGAGCGCAGCCTTGGTCAGGGCGTAAACGCTGGTGTTCGGCATCCCGATATGGGCATTGATCGACGTGTTGAGCACGATGGAGGCCGGATTGGCAAGGATCGGCAGAAGCGCCCGGATCAGGAAGAATGGGCCTTTGACATTGACGGCAACCGAGCGATCGAAGGCTTCTTCGTCGAACTGTTCAATCGGGCGGAAATCGGCGCCACCTGCATTGACGAACAGGATATCCAGATGGCCGAAGGCGTTCGCGATCGCTTCTGCGACCGCCTTCTGTCCTTCGACATCGCCGGCGTTGGCCTGAATGATAAGAGCCCCGTCGCCGAGCTCCGCGCGGGCGGCTTCGATGGTTGCCGGGTTGGTGCCGGTGACCGCAACGCGGGCACCCTCGGCAATAAACTGGCGGGCGGTTTCAAGGCCGATGCCGCTGGTGCCGCCGGTGATCAGCGCTGTCTTGTTCTGCAAACGTGACATGATGAAGTTCCTTCTGTTTGGGTTCTGGCAAAGAGCTCAGGTGCGGGTAATCGACGCGCCGCCATCGACGAGCGAGGCCGTACCGGTGACGAAGGCGGAATCGTCCGAAGCGAGATAAAGCACCGACCGGGCGAGCTCTTCGGGTACCGCGACACGCTTCAGGGCGTGCAGGTTGGTGACGAAGGACTGCGATTCCGGCGTGTTGTTCATCTCGCGGTACATCGCCGTATCGACGGCACCGGGCAGGATGGCGTTGACGCGCACGCCCTGCGGGCCGAATTCGGCGGCAAGAGCCTGTGTCAGGCCAATCAGGCCGGACTTCGAGGCTGCATAGGCGGCAACACCCGGGAAGGCAAAGCTGTAACCGACGAAGGTCGAGGTGAAGATCACCGAGCCGCCGCCATGCTTGACCATTTCGGCAATCTGGTGCTTGGCCCCGAGGAAGGAGCCGGTGAGATTGATGGCAATGGCATCGCTCCAGCCCTGCTCGGAGACACTGGTTGAAGGACCGGCCTCGCCGAGCGTTCCGGCATTGTTGAAGGCGATATCCAGGCGACCATAGGTCCCGACGGCCAGTTCCACCAGACCCCTGGCGTAATCCTCCGAGCGAACGTCACCGGCAAGGGCGACGGCCTCGCCGCCTTCGGCCCTGATTTCTGTGACGAGTTCATCGAGCTCCTTCTGGCGACGGGCGCCGACGACAAGCCTGGCACCTTCGGCTGCGAACAGCTTGGCGGTGGCGCGGCCAATGCCGGCGCTGGCACCGGTGACGATTGCGACTTTCTGAGACAGGCGTTCCATGATCTTTTCCTCTTCTGGCAGAGCGGTTGAGGCACCGTGTTGGCGTCTCTTCGTGCCGTTTGCTTGAAAGGGAATATGGCTTTGTTTTATCGTTCGGATTAGTCTGCAAATCTTGGAACTCGTATCCGGAAAAACCGAACGATGATGAAGCTCGACGGCATTGCAAGTTTTGTCGCGGTTGCTGAAAGCGGTTCGATCAGCGAGGCGGCGCGACGGCTTCGCTTGTCGAAGTCGGTGGTCAGCGAACGGCTGGCCGAGCTCGAGCGCAGTCTGGGTGCAAGCCTCCTGCACCGCACGACGCGTAAGCTGACGCTCACGGAAGATGGCAACGCCTTCCTGGAGCACGCCAATCGCGTCCTGCAGGAGATCGACGAGGCAACGGCTGACATGGCCGAGCGGCGCGGGACGATCTCGGGCCCCTTGCGGATCTCGGCGCCGGTGACCTTCGGGCGCATGCATCTCGGGCCGGCACTCTACCCGTTCCTCTCAGCGCATCCCAAGCTTCATCTGACGCTTGACCTTGATGACCGGCGGGTTGATGCGGCTGCTGACGGCTACGATGCCGTCGTGCGCAACGGACCGATCGCCGATTCGCGGCTGATGGCCTGGCGGCTGGCGCCGAGCCGCCGGGTGCTCGTTGCCTCCCCGGCCTATATCAGGGAGCATGGAAAGCCGGGTTCCATCGAGGAGCTTGAACGGCACCGCGGCATCTTCTACACCAACCGCGGCGTCGCCGACTGGCGCTTTCCTACGGCCGCCGGCACGGTCCTCGTCCGCGGGCAGATGGGATTCGGCGTCAACAATGGCGACATGATCAGGGACGCGGCCGTCGCCGGGCTGGGGATCGCGCTCGTGCCGATGTTCGCGGTCGGGGCAGCGGTGGAAGCCGGCACACTTGAAACCATCGACATCGGCGTTCAGCCCGAGCTCGAATATATCCATATCGCGCACCCGGAAGGCAGGCGCCCCTCCGTCAAGCTGCGGGCGCTCGCCGATCATCTGCGTGCCGTGTTCGGCACACCGCCCTATTGGGATCCTGCGTTTTCAATGTGAGGCATCCAGGTCAGTCGCAGGAGCGCAGCTGCCTGGCGTAGGTGCGGGCGATGTTTGCCGAGCGTTGCGCGGCGCGCTGCAATTGCGCATTGCCACGCCACGCGCCCTTGGCGTAGCCGCCGTCTCCCAGATAGTAGGCGAGGTAGAGATTGTAGGCGTCGTTGCGGGCGATGCCGTTCTTCCTGCTGCTTCGGTCGTGGTACCAGGCAACGAAGTGGATTGCATCGGAGAATTTCGTCCGGCGCGCCATCCAATGGCCAGTCTCGCGCTTGTACTGCGACCACGTGCCGTTCAGCGCCTGCGAAAAGCCATAGGCCGTCGACTGGCGCTTCCAGGGAATGAAACCGAACAGCTTGGTGCGCGGCGGCCGGGCATTCGGGCGGAAGCCGGACTCGGTATAGATCGTCGCCATCAGGATCGGCACGGGGACGCCATATTGCCGCTCCGCATGCTCGGCGGCGCGCTGCCAGTTGTTGAACCAGCCATCACGCTGCTCGAAAATCGCGCAGGCATTTCCTGTTTCTCTCGGCGCGGTCGCGCACCCCGCAAGAAGCAGTAGGGCGACGATAAACGCAATACGCATCGCTCAGGTCTCTCACACTCCGAGAGATTACTAACCGGTAAACGTTAAAGAGACGTTTTTAGGGAAAAGCCACCATCGCAGTCAGGTTGCGCGGTTCAGTTTCAAGGCGTAGATGCGCGCCGATCGGATCGCACCAACGCCTGAGGCGACGCGCACGGACTGCACCGGCTCGAAACCCTCGATCCGTTTCGTTCCTGCCCAGCGGCCGCCATCGGCGAAGACTTCGATCGAGCCGACATCGAGGAAAATGCGCAGGTTCCGCGGCTTGGCGCCGGTGGCAATGTAACGCGGTCCTGCCTCCTGCCCGGGCGCAGCATAGGTGATCAACAGCCCCCCTTCGTTGACGCCGACGCCAAGCGTGACCAGCGGGTGGCCGAATGCCAGTTCAACCGCCGCGCCCGGCACGGTCAGGTCGAGGACAATCTCGACCGCGCCGTTGTCCAGCGCCACGGCCTCCCCGGCCATCAGCCGGCTGTCATCGATCATGCCCGCCCGCAAAGTCTCGACCGCCGGCACCGGCGGCGTCAGAACCTCATTGCCGCGCAGCAGCAGATTGCGCGGCAGGGTCATGGCCGTCGGGAAATCGATCGTGTGGGAAACATCGGCCCAATTTGCCAGCCAGCCGATGCCCACCGCTGCATCCTGGTCGACAAAGGCCTGGAAGGCATAGTTGTCGGTTCCGAAATCGAGTTCCTGTTCGAATTCGCGAAGGAAGCGGACGCCATCGAACCGACCCACGATAACGAGTGTCAAGTTCTTGCGTCCCGTTTTGGCATCCAGGCTGTTCATCAGACCATAAATCAGCGCCCAACGGGTCTCAGTCCCCTCGACCGGCCCGTCCAGGGGGATCAGGCATGGACATTCGATGACGGCAGTACCGAACCGTTCCTCGAGCAGGAGCGTACCGACGAAACGCCAGCCCGCCGCCGCTGCCGGATCATCCGTCTCGTAAAGCAGGATGACACCACCCTGATGGCTGAGACTGCCAAGAACCATTTTCCAGAGGCCGTCGGGGCCCTTGACCACGTAAGGGTCGCGGAAATCGAGTGTCAGTCCGAGGCCGGACGGCCGGCTTGCCAGGATCACTTCGGCCTGGCTGGCGGTGATGATGTTGTGCGACGTTGCGGTCAACTGGATCTGCGTTTCCGGAATTCGTTCGCTCACCTGCTCGGTGAAGAAAACACGGATGCCGGCTGCGTTTTCCAGTGGAATGGCAGAGCCGGAAAAAGCGCCGCCGCGTCGATCAGGGCGCGCCGTCAGGTCCTCGGAGGGAAACAGGAAGATCGGCATATGGTGCCAGTGGATGTAATCAGTGGAGATCGCATGTCCCCAGTGCATCGTGTTCCAGCGAAGCCCGTGCGAATAGTGCTGGTAGAACAGATGCGGACGGCCGTCGAACCGGCCAAAACCGTTCGGATCATTCATCCAGCCGAAGGGCGGGCGGAAATGGTAACCGTGCGGCACGGGCGCCGGGGCATTGGCGACGCTGGTGTGCATGACCGTGATGCCCTTGTCGACCACTTCCGCCGCATTGAAGAAATAGGCGACGGAAACGGCCGTGGTTGCGGTATCGTAGACACAGGAGAGATTACCCCCGCTCACCGCGACGAAGGGCCGGAAAACATATTCCTCGCAATTGCTGACCGAGACGTCACCGATCTTCTCGCCGTCGAGAATGAAGGCCATGCTGCCGGGCTCATCGCTGCGGATCGCCTTCAACCACACATGCAGCGTCGCGCTGACCGGCACCTCGGCCCGCAACGTGCGCAGCGTCTCGACCGGTTGCAAGATATCGTCCGCCATCCTTGTTTCACTCCTTCATCCGGCGCATGGCGGCAATCCCAGCAAAAAGCCGCCTCACGCGTTTCCCGAAAGCCCGCATCTAGGGCGTTTCCGGTTTTCTTCGAGCCATGGTGCACCATTTGACGCCGTGGTTATTCGCCCCTCATCCGCCCTGCCGGGCACCTTCTCCCCGTTTCGACGGGGAGAAGGTGGTATGCCGCACCCGTTTAACGCCAATTTACAGCAGTCAAGCGTGGGCACGTCCCCTCTCCCCGCATGCGGGGAGAGGGTTAGGGTGAGGGGCAAATGCGGATGGAAAAGCGCACCGCATTGGAATTGCTCTCGCGACCTCGGATGGAGACGCGGGATTTAAAGAAGACGATCCGGCGCGGACGACAGCCGAAACTTCCCCGCGCGGTTTGCCGCCGTGGTTTTCAAACATGCACTTCAATCGGACGGGGCACTGGAAACCGTCTCTAACGAATAAGCATATGTGACGCCTTCCAGCGCCCCGTTTGGCGTTCTCTCGGGAGCTTTCCTCCCTACAGACCCCGACTTTAGATCCTCTGCCTCGCGACGACTTCGTGGCGCAGCTTTCCGGTGCCGGCATTAAGCATCGCAGCTCCGGTACGTCACGCGTCCTGTCGCGACATGTGTGCCACACAGGCACGCCCGCCCCAGAAGGACGGAGGGGATCCATTTTCCGGGGGCTCTCCTTCCGGTCCGCCTGACGTTCGTGGCCCGAAGGCCACGAGGCTTCCCGTGGAGCGCCAGCCCTGCCTCGCCGCAAACGTCTTGCGGTGTATCCGCGACAGGACGCCATCATCATGACACGGCTTTTCAAGGCGGGGATATATGGGGATGATTTTCTTCATGGCCTGCGGAAGATGCTACAAGAATCAAAATTTTAACCGGAAACTTGCCGGATCACCGTACACGACAGTGATCGGGAATACCCCCCTCTGCCCTGCCGGGCATCTCCCCCTTAAGGGGAGAGATTGGCGTGGGGCCGGCCCCCTGCTTCAGGTTGCGAGCAGTGTGCGGCAACGCCCCCCTTGTGCGGATGTGGACATTGCTATTTCGCGGTTTTCAGTGATCCTTGTCTCAAAGGCACAGACCACGATCAAACCGGAGCTCCCAAGAGATGGTTCGGATGTCCTCTGTCGATTCTCTCGCGGCGAGATTGCTGTCGGCGACATTGATGTTCGATCGGACCTCGGTGGCGGCGCTTGAGGCTTTGGCAGCCGAGTCCGACCGCCGTTTCCTGCGGCGCGGCGAGGTTCTCGTTGCCGAGGGCGATCCATCAGATGGGTTCTTTATCGTTCTGTCGGGGCGCTTTACGGTCCACAAGAGCGATGCGACCGACCCGATCGCCGAGATCGGACACGGCGAACTCGTCGGCGAGATCGGTTTCTTCGCAGGACTGCCACGCACGGCGACCGTGCTTGCGGCGCGTGATTCAATCGTCCTTGAAATCCGCGGCAGCCACTTCGAGAGGGCGGCCGAGGCGTTGCCGAGCCTGCGGCAGGCGGTCACGACATTTCTGGCGCGCCGGTTTGCGATGCAATCTCCAGGTTCGTCGCACCTTACACGATCTGCCAGGATCAGAACGCTTGCGATCGTTCCGGCTGGCGGAAGTCATATTTCACCGGTCTTCATCCGGCATCTGCAGAAAGCGCTCGACGCGGGCGCCCACGCCAGGTTCGTCGCCCGGGCCGACATTCACGCGCGGTTCGGCGATCTTCCGGTCGACGACCGGACGGTTCTGAACTGGCTGAACGAACTGGAGGCGGAAACCGAAATCATCGTCTACGTTGCAGATGACGAGGCGAATGATTGGACCCGCGTCTGCATTCGCCAGGCGGATACCGTCCTGTTGCTTGCCGACGCGCACTGTTCACCGAGGCTGAACTCGTCCGAGGCACTGGCGCTCTCGATTCATCGGCCGTCGACCGCACGGCTCGTCCTCGTTCACGACAATCGTGCGATCGCCGTGTCCGGTACCGCCGCGTGGCTCGATGAGCGTTCTCATGTCGGCCAGCATCATCACGTCGCGCTCGAGGACGAGTCTGACGTCCGGCGCCTGGTTCGATTTATTACCGGCAAGGCCCTGGGCTTCGTCGCGGCCGGGGGCGGGTCGCTCGGCAGCGCGCATCTTGGCATCTACAAGGCCTTCGTCGCCGCGGGCGCTCGCTTCGACTATCTCGGCGGGACGAGTTCCGGAGCGGCGATGATGGCAGGATTCGCGAAAGGGCTGGATGCAGACCAGATCGATCGCGGCACGCACGACATCTTCATCAAAGGCCGGGCGTTTCGCCGCCTCACCGTGCCGCATTTCGCGCTTCTGGATCACAAGGTGTTCGATCGCGCCCTGCAGGCGCAGTACGGCGACGTTCTCATCGAGGACCTTTGGCTTCCGTTCTTCGCCCTTTCGACCAATCTGAGCAGCCGTCAACCCCATGTCCACCGTCGCGGAAAGCTCTGGGAGGCGGTGCGCGCGTCCGGCTCGATTCCGGGTGTCCTGCCGCCGTTCTTCACGGCTGAGGGCGATATGCTGGTCGACGGCGCGATCATGAACAATCTGCCGTTGGAGCAGATGAAGGTGCTCAAGACCGGACCCAATGTCGTGGCGAGCCTGGGGCAGAGCGGACCGCAGAAATACCAGATCGATTATGACCGGATCCCCGGAGCTTCCGAACTGGCCGTCGCCTGGCTCAATCCTTTCGGTCGCGCCCGCCTGCCGAAGGTCCCCAGCATGCTTCAGGTCATTACTGCGAGCATGCTGGCACACCGGCCTCAGGACATTGCGCTTGACGAAGGCGATGTCCTGGTCTGCCCGCAGATGTCCAATGCGATCGGCTTCATGGACTGGAGCCGGCATTCCGCGTTGTTTTCGGACGCCTACGACTGGACCAGCCGATGGATCGAAGACCGTCTTCTTCAGGATGACCCGGGACTGAGGGCGGTGCTCGACTGTACAGCCAGTTGCACCGCCGAGCGACAGATATGACGCGCAGCAGATGATGACGTTCGAGGGCCGATGCCGCCGGCCCTCCGCAAATCGTCAGACCAGCCGACTCTGCTCGACGGCGGCTTCGATGAAGCTGGCAAACAGCGGGTGCGGATCGAGCGGGCGGCTCTTCAGTTCCGGATGGTACTGGACGCCGATGAACCAGGGGTGATCCGGGTATTCGACGGTTTCCGGCAGAACGCCGTCCGGCGACATGCCCGAGAAGTCGAGGCCGCAGGCTTCCAGCCGCTCCTTGTAGTCGACATTGACTTCGTAGCGGTGGCGATGACGCTCTGAAATCTCGGTCGAGCCGTAGATTTCGGCAATCTTGGTGCCCTTCTTGAGGCTTGCCTTGTAGGCACCGAGCCGCATCGTGCCGCCGAGGTCGCCGGAAGCGGCGCGCTTCTCCAGCGCGTTGCCCTTCACCCACTCGGTCATCAGGCCGACGACCGGTTCGCCGGTCGGGCCGAATTCCGTCGAGGAGGCCTTTTCGATGCCGGCAAGATTGCGGGCCGCTTCGACGACCGCCATCTGCATGCCGAAGCAGATGCCGAAATAGGGCACCTTGCGCTCACGGGCGAAGCGGGCCGCCAGAATCTTGCCTTCCGAGCCGCGTTCGCCGAAACCGCCGGGCACGAGAATGCCGTGGACCTTTTCGAGATACGGCGCCGGGTCTTCCTGTTCGAAGACTTCCGATTCGATCCACTCGAGCTTGACCTTGATGCGATTGGCAATGCCGCCGTGGTAGAGCGCCTCGATCAGCGATTTGTAGGCGTCCTTGAGGCCGGTGTACTTGCCGACGATGGCGATGGTCACCTCGCCTTCCGGCGTGCGGATGCGGTTGGCGACATCGAGCCAGTTTTCGATGCGCGGCGCCGGCGCCGGTTCGATACCGAAGGCGGCCAGGACTTCGTTGTCGAGGCCTTCCTTGTGATAGGCGATCGGCACGTCGTAGATGCTCGCCACGTCCAGCGCCTGGATGACGGCGGACGGACGGACGTTGCAGAACAGCGACAGCTTGCGGCGTTCGGCTTCCGGGATTTCGCGGTCGGCGCGCACGAGCAGGACGTCGGGATGGATGCCCAGCGCCTGCAGTTCCTTGACCGAATGCTGGGTCGGCTTGGTCTTCAGCTCGCCGGCCGCAGCGATATAGGGCATCAGCGTCAGATGAAGGTAGATCGCGGTGCCGCGCGGCAGATCGTTCTTCAGTTGGCGGATCGCCTCCATGAACGGCATCGCCTCGATATCGCCGACCGTGCCGCCGATTTCGCAGATGACGAAGTCGTAGTCGTCATTGCCTTCGGTGACAAAATTCTTGATCTCGTTGGTGACGTGCGGAATGACCTGGACGGTGGCGCCGAGGTAATCGCCGCGGCGTTCCTTGTCGATGATGTTCTTGTAGATGCGGCCGGTTGTGATGTTGTCGGTCTTGGTTGCCGAGCGGCCGGTAAAGCGCTCGTAGTGGCCGAGATCGAGGTCCGTCTCCGCGCCGTCGTCGGTCACGAACACTTCGCCGTGCTGAGTCGGGCTCATGGTGCCCGGATCGACGTTGAGATAGGGGTCGAGTTTGCGAAGCCTGACCCGGTAGCCCCGGGCCTGCAGCAACGCTCCGAGAGCGGCTGCGGCAATCCCTTTTCCAAGGGAAGAAACCACGCCGCCAGTGATGAATACATATCGCGCCATGGGCTTCACCGGATACCGTTTCAAAAATGATTCCGCCACCGAAAAATTCATCTTCCAGAATTTTTCCGTTCAAAAGGCTAAAGGCGGCAGAATCCAAACAAAAGAAAACCGGCGGAAGACTGGCTTCCGCCGGCGGTTCAATCTTGCGTCGGCCTTACTGGCCGGTCGGAACATCCGAGCTGGATGTGGCAGGCTTGGTCTCCGTCGTTGCCGGGGTCTGCGTCGCAGGGGTCTCGGTTGCCGGAGTCTGGGTGTTGGTGCCGGACTGCGCAGGGGTCTCGCCTGCCGGCGCGGTCGCGCCGCCGCCGAGCGAATCAAGAACGCCCTTGCCGTTGTTGGTCGTGCCGGGGATCCGGTCGAGAACGTCTGTCGCATCCGGCTGGTAGCGGGAGAGAATGCCCATGCCCAGAGCCAGGACGAAGAAGAGGGCAGCGAGGATCGCCGTGGTGCGGGTCAGCGCGTTGGCCGTGCCGCGCGCGGACATGAAGCCGGAACCGCCCCCAATGCCGAGACCACCGCCTTCGGAACGCTGAATGAGCACGACGCCGATCAGCGCCAGCACAACCATGAGATAGATGACAAGCAATACGGTCTGCATTTTGTCCAGTCCTGCCTAGGATCATGCCTCGTCGGGCTTTGGGAAGCCGGGAACCGAAGCGCAATCGGGTGATCGCCCAGCATGAGAGACGCACGGAACCCCGGGGCAGGTTTCAGCGCCCGCAGCACGCGGGAAAATTAGTGTTGGCGGCTGCATATACCAAGCCACCGCGCATTAAAAGCCCCCACAGCGCCGTGCGTCAAACATGACGCGCAAATGGCGCCGTGATTTCCAACCGGGTGCATAATTCTACCCCCGGATCGAACCCGAGGAATTATGCAGTGCCTGTCGACGGGTTCAGGCTGTCAATTCTTCGTACGCCCGGTAGATGGCGAGGAAATCGTCGGCTTTCAAGCTCGCCCCGCCGATCAAGGCGCCATCGACATTGGCGACACCCATCAATTCCCTGGCGTTGCCCGGCTTCACCGATCCGCCGTAGAGTATGCGCATCTTTGCTCCCGCCGCGCCAAAGCGGGCGACAAGCTGCGAACGCTGGAAGGCGTGCGCTTCCTCGACATCCCCTGCCGTCGGCGTCAGGCCGGTGCCGATCGCCCAGACCGGCTCATAGGCGATGACGGTGTTTTCGGCGGTGGCACTGTCGGGAACGGAGCCGGCAAGCTGGCGTTTCAGCACATCCAGCGTCTGGCCTGCCTTGCGCTCGTCACCGGTCTCGCCGATGCAGATGATGGCGACCAGACCGGCCGCGAAGGCTGCCTCGGCCTTTGCCCGGACCAGTTCGTCGGTCTCGGCATGGTCGGTGCGGCGCTCGGAATGGCCGACAATCACGTGGGTGCCGAAACAATCGGCGATCATCTCGGCCGAGATATCGCCGGTATGGGCGCCGGAGGCCTTTTCATGGCAATCCTGCGCCCCGATCGAAAGCGGGCTGTCGTCGCAGAGTGCGGTTGCGACATAGAGCAACGTCGCGGGCGGGCAGATCAGCGTCTCGACCTTTTCCGACAGCTCGCCCTTGACGCCTTCCGCCATCGCCTTGATCTGGTCGAGCGACGCCCGCAGACCATTCATCTTCCAGTTTCCGGCCACAAGCGGACGTATTTCGGGCGTCATGCGATCTCCTCACTGCGATAGTCGTTTGCCGGCAACGGCCTAGCAAATATGCCGGGCAAAGGAAAGCGGTGCCGAGAAGAGCGTGAGGGACTAAAAGCTTGCCCGCGCGCGTCAAAGCAATGATGACTTGCGAAACGGATCCGCGATGGGAGGCCTTCATGCTACGCAACCGGCAGGATACTTTCGGATGGGGCACGATCGTCCTTCACTGGGCGATCGCCCTCCTCATCGTGGGTCTGATCATCCTGGGCTACGCCATGACCCGGCCGGATATCGATCCGGAACTGCAGTTCGCTCTCTACCAATGGCATAAGTCCTTCGGCATGACGGCGCTGGCGCTGGCATTCATCCGCCTCATCTGGTGGCTCTCCAATATCCATCCGGACCCCGTTGCCAGCCTCTCAAACCTCGAAAGGCGTGGCTCCTCGGTGACCCACGCGCTCCTGCTGGCATTGACCATCGCCGTCCCGTTGGCCGGCTGGGCGATCGCCTCGACCTCGACACTCAATATTCCGACCCTGCTTTTCAACCGGTTGCTCATTGCGCATCTGCCGATGGAAAAGTCGCAGGCTGCAGAAACGTTCTGGAGTAACGCGCATGCCTGGCTCGCCTACGGCCTGGCCGGTCTCGTCGCCCTGCATGCGGGTGCTGCTCTTCTGCATCACTTCTGGCACCGGGACGTGGTTCTAAGGCGCATGCTTGGAATATTCCGGCGGGGTGCGGCGTCCAACGCCCATCAACAGCCGGAAGGAAGCGATCGATGAGACAATCTTACGGACCAAGCCTTGCCGCCTGGGCGCTGGTCCTTGCGGCGACAAGTGCTGAGGCACGCGCGCCCTCGCTCGACGACGCAGCCGGGCGATACGATATCGATGCATCATCCGAGATCAACTTCTCGGTTGCGCAAACCGGCGGTGGCGGCATCTCGGGAAAATTCGGCAGGTTTTCCGGCACATTCCAGCTGGATGGCAAGGACATCCGCAGATCCACGGTCGAATTCTCGCTCTTTCCCGAGACAGTGCAAACCGGCGAGCCGCGCATCGAGAAGTTTCTGCGCTCGTCAGCGATTTTCGATACGGCCAATCATCCCGAAATCGTGTTCCGCTCGACAAAGATCACGCAAACCGGCGAGGACACGGCCGAGATCGAAGGCAAGCTGACGGCGAAGGGCACGACCAGAACCGAGCACTTCAGCGCAAGATTGACCAAGTGGAATCGCAGGTCCATCAGCTTTCAAATCGAAGGAGGCATCTATCGCGATCGCTACAACATGTCTGCGGGCTTGCCGATCTATTCCAACATCGTGCAGTTCGACATGACCGTGAATGGCCAGAAGCATTAGGATCAGCGGCTCTCGGCCACCCGTTCCAGCATTCGCAGGCTTGTTACCGTCGGAACAAGCCTGCCGGCCCCTCAAATCCCATAATGCGCCGAAACTCCAGCATCCCTTGGAAATTGACGGTATATAGATGGGCTCCTCGAAAAACATTGCTGATTTACTGCATGCCCGGCAAATACGGGGCGGATCGATGCACGGTAAGCTTTTTACGGCTCTGATGTTTTTCATCATTCCTGCCGCGGCGGCATCAGCCCAGGAGGTGCTGACGACCGCAACGCCGGATTTTCTTGTCCGCTCGCTCGATCCCATCTTGGCGCAGAAGGAGAAGACACGCGGGTTGAAGATTGTCGGCGCCAAGGAACTGGAGACGATCAACAGCTACGGCGACAAGCTCGCCGCAACGGTCAATCTCGCCGTCAACTTTCACTTCGGGTCAGCCGAGTTGACGCCGCAGGCGCAACAGCTTCTCGACAATGTCGGCAAGGCTCTGCAATCGAGCGAACTCTCTGCCTACCGGTTCGTAATCGGCGGGCATACGGATGCGACCGGCACCGATGGCGACAATCTCCAGCTCAGCCGGGCACGCGCCGCCTCGGCGACGCAGTATCTGGTCTCCCACTACAAGATCGCTCCGCAGCGGCTGGTCGTGCGCGCTTTCGGCGAAACCGCCCTGCTCTTCCCGGAGAGCCCCGAGGACGGTCGCAACCGCCGGGTCGAGATTTCAACGCTCAAATAACAGCAGGCCCGGCGTTGCGAATGCCGGGCCTGCTGTTTGGCAGATGGAAGAGAACTCAGTCGAACTGGCTGCCGATGAAATCCTTGACGATGCGGATAATGCCGCGGCCAAGCAGATCATCGAGCGCATCGATGAACTGGTCGACATGCTGGCGTTCGCAGATCAGCGGCGGCTCGAGCCGGATGACGTTGCGATTATATTCGGTGAAGGCGACGAGCGTGTCGTAGTCCTTCAAGAGCAAGGCGCCGATGAAGCCCGAGAGCGAGCCCTTCAGCTTGTCGTCGAGCACGCCCACGACCGGGCGCAGGACCATCGGCAGGGTCTGGCTGAAATCCTGGAATTCCAGGCCAACCATCAGGCCCTGGCCGCGGACATCCTTGATGATCTTCGGATATTTCGCCTTGAGTGTATTCAGCCGCTCGAGCAGATAGTCGCCCTGCACCGCCGCATTCTCGATCAAGTCCTCGTCATACATGATGTTGAGGCCTTCGATCGCGGTGATGCAGGCCTCGCCGATGCCGCCGAAGGTGGCCTGGGCGTGGATCATCGCGGTATTCTTGGTGCCGTAGGCCTTCATGTAGACGTCGCGCCTGGCGATCATCGCGGCCATGGCCGACTTGCCGCCGCCGAGCGACTTGGCAAGCGCCGTCACGTCCGGAACGACGCCGGCGTGCTCGAAGGCGAAGAAGCGACCCGAGCGGCCCATGCCGCACTGGACCTCATCGGCGACCCAGATGACGCCGTGCTTGTCGCAGAGCGCACGAACCTCGCGCCAGAATTCCGGCGGCGCCGAAATGATGCCGCCGCCGCCCTGGATGGTTTCGAGCACCAGAACCCCGATCGTCGGATCGCGCTCGAAGGCGTTGCGGATGGCATCGATATCGCCGAACGGCACCTTGACATTGTTGTCGAGCAGCTTGAACTCGCCGCGATACAGCGGGCCGTCGGTGATCGACAAGACACCCTTGGTCTTTCCGTGGAAGGAGTTCTCGGCATAGACGATGCGCGGACGCTTCGGCCCGGCGGCGCGCTCGGCCACCTTCAGCGCCGCTTCCATCGCTTCCGAACCGGAGGAGCCGAGGAAGACCATGTCGAGATCGCCCGGCGCGATGGCCGCGAGGTTTTTGGCGAGCGCCGACGCATATTGCGACATGAAGGCGATCGCGATCTCGTGACGGTTTTCGTCCTGGAATTTCTTGCGGGCCGAGAGGATGCGCGGATGATTGTGTCCGAAGGCGAGCGAGCCGAAGCCACCGAAGAAATCGAGGATCTTCCGGCCGTTCTGGTCGGTGTAGTACATGCCCTCGGCGCTCTCGACCTTGACCTTGTTGAAGCCGAGCAGCTTCATGAAGTGAAGCTGGCCTGGGTTCAGGTGATCCTTGAAGAGCGTGGTCATCTCGGCAAGGCTCATCGCCTTCGCCTGTTCGACGGTGATCAGATCCGGCTTCCTGATGCCGCCAGGAGCAGGGGCATCGAGGGCGGGTGCGTCGACGGTGACGCGGGCTGGCTTATCGAGCATCGTGGTGGTCCCCTCGTTCATTCTGCCGCGACGGCTGAAGCGTGGATGAAGGCCTTGCCGGCCTTCGTGGTGCGATATTCGTCATAGGCTGCGATCAGCATGGCACCGTCATTGTATTGCGGCTTCCAGCCAAGCTCGCGCTTCAGCTTGCCGGTTTCGCGGATGCACATCTCGTCGGCAATCAGGTACTGTTCCGGATCCATGATTGGCTTGTTGATGAAATCGAACGCCGCGAGCGTCGCCTTGACCGCAAAAGCCGGTGTCGGCAGCAGGAACGACCTGGAACCGGCATGGACGATCAGGTCGCCCAGCAGCTTGCGCACGGACGGCGGGTCGTCGGAGCCGAGATTGTAGACCTCGTTCGGCACGCCTCCCTTCCAGGCAAGCCGGGCGGCCTCGGCACAATCGAACACCGAGATGAACTGATACGGGTTCTTTCCCGAACCGATCATCGGCACCGGCAGGTTTGCGTCGATCAACTTGAACAGCTTTTCGAGGATGCCGAGACGGCCGGGGCCGATGATCAGGCGCGGGCGGAAAATCGAGATGTTCATGCCCTGCTTGCGCCATTCAGCGGCGAGCTGTTCGGTCGCCCATTTCGACTTGCCATATTCACCGAGCGGGTTGGCCGGATGGTCTTCCGTCTGCGGCGATTGCACCGTGTGGCCGTAGATCATATCGGTGGTGAACTGCACCAGGCGGTTGGCACCGGATTTCGCCGTTGCCTTCATGATGTTTTCGGCGCCGTAATAATTCACCGGCCAGAAGAATTCCCAGCGCTTGGCCCGCACCTGCAGCGGCGACAGCATCTTGGCCGCCATGTTGTAGACCATGTCGTCCGGGCCGATCTCGACCTTCATCACGTCGTCCGGATCGGTCACGTCGCAGCGCACGAAACGGGCGCGGGCATAGTGCGGCAGGTCGGACTTGACGATGTCGGCGACGACGACGTCCTCGCCGTCCTTGACGAGGCGTTCAGCCAGATGACGGCCGACGAAGCCGTCACCGCCGAAAATGATATGCTTCATGATGCGCTCCCGATTTTTGCTGTTGTTGCGCCCGCAGCGTCAAGCGACGGCTGGCTGTCGTGGGAAGACATGCCTGCCCCTGACATACCGGATTGGGCGATAAGGACCGTTCCGACGCAGATGAACGCGATGCCGGCGACGCGCCAGGCATTCAGGTCCTCGCGGAAGACGAAATAGGCAAAGACGGCCACTGCCACATAGGCGAGGCTGAGGAATGGATAGGCGAAGGAAAGTTCAACCTTCGACAGGACATAGAGATGCGACGCCATCGAAATGACGAAGGTCGCAAGTCCGGCGAAGACCCAGGGGTTGAAAACCACCTGAAAGATGCGGGCAATGAAAGTATCTGCCGTGAAGCTCAAAGGTCCAAGCGTGAGCATGCCCTGTTTCAACATGAGCTGTGCGGCGGCATTGGTAAGCACGGTGAAGAGAATGAATATGATATACTTCATGTCGATGTTCCCTGTTCCCGCCGCGGTACCTACACGCAAGAGCCGTATATTTCGTGAAATTCCCGTATTTATTTAATTCAAATTGTATCTATTCTCATTTCGGCAAAGCCAGAGCGGTTCTCTTCCAGAAGTTCGAGACCATTGCCGGATCGCGCAGCGCTTCCAGTTTTCGCCACTGCGGGAAAGAAGAATCAAAGGTTTGCGGGCTCATCCGCGCATCCTTGTAGGGATTGATCGCACCGCCGGCCTCAATCACGATGGCATCGAGCCTGTCGAGGAGCTTAAGGGTCGGTTCACCCTGATTGGCGAAATCCAGCGTCAGCGTAAAACCGGGTCGCGGAAAAGAAAAAAGCGCCGGCGACCTTTGCTCCCCGAACTTCTTCAGAACGGTGAGGAAGGAGGCATGGCCGGCCTCACGCGCCGCTTCCATCAACCGGGCTGTGATCTCCGGCGCGTTGTCCGCCGGATAGACGCTCTGGTGCTGGTAGAGGCCTTTCGGTCCATAGAGCAGGTTCCATTGGCCGATCGCGTCCAGCGGGTGGAAATAGCCGGGCCACTTGACGGTCCTCACCGTCTCGCCGCGTTTTTCCTTGCGGAAGTAGACTTCGTTGAAGGCCTTCAGCGTGAACCGGTTCAGGAGGTTGAACGGCGGTGAAAACGGTACCGAGAGGCTTGTGGAGCGCGGCATGTCGGGAAATTCGCAGGACGCATCCGCGTGGTCGCCGGCAAGCAGCACGCCCCTGCCCGCGCGTCCTCCCGTTGCCAGCTGGTCGATCCAGGCCACCGAATATTCATGCTCGCCATCCACCTGCTCGACCATGCCGAAATAGTCCTCCAGCCGGTCGAAGCGGATGGTGTGCTGCTGGATATGGGCGGACGGGACCTTCATCAGTTGCAGATCGACGGACAGGATCAACCCGGTCAGCCCCATGCCGCCGATGGTGGCGTGAAACAGCTCGGGATTTTCCGTTGCCGAACACGTCAGCAATTCGCCGGTCGAGCGCAGCAGCGTCAGCCGCAGCACATGTTTGCCGAAGGTGCCGCGCGCGTGGTGATTCTTGCCGTGAACGTCGTTGGCAACCGCGCCGGCCACCGTCACCGCGGCGGTGCCTGGTGTCACCGGCAGGAAGAAGCGGTGCGGGATCGCCTGTTGGAGGATGGCATGAAGCGTGACGCCCGCATCGCACGAGACGATGCCGGTCCCCGGATCGAAGCCGAGGATGCGGCTGCGCATGCGGCTATCGATCAGGGCACCCTGGTCATTGTGGCAGCTGTCGCCGTAGGAGCGGCCATTGCCGAAGGGCAGAAAGGCGCCGGGGGCCGCCTTGTCCCGCTGGTTTTCATAGGCGTCCGGCGAGATGCCTTGGCGGGGACGGCAATCGATCCGCCCCCAGCTGTCGAATGCACCATCCGTCATTGCGAGCCCAGCGCACCGGCGAGAATAAGCATGGCGCCCAGCGCCATCGTCACGAGGCTGCGCCAGTCGCGCATGATGAACACGACGGGATCCTCATGCAGCATGCGGCGGCGGGCGAGCATCCAGATCCGCAAGAGCATATAGAGCACCAGCGGGCAGAGCGGCCACAATGCCCAGGGCAGCGTGTACATCTCCTGCATTTCCTTGCTGTGGATATAGAGCGCCAGCACCAGCGCGGCGGCAAAGGCCGAGGAAACGCCGGCCTGCCCGACCATTTCGAAATCAACAGCCACATAACCGCGCCCGGGAACCTGGTTGCCCTCGCGTCCATCATATTCGTCGAGCTCGACATAACGCTTCACCAGCGCCAGGCTGAGGAAGAAGAAGATCGAGAAGGACAGGAGCCAGAAGGATAGCACCGTGCCGGTGGCGGCGGAACCGGCGACGATACGAACCGTATAAAGCCCGGCAAGCGTGAAGACGTCGACCAGCAGCTTGCGCTTGAGCACGAACGTGTAGGCGGTTGTCGCGACGGCGTAAAAGGCGAGCACGAGCGCGAAATCATGGGGCAGCACAGCCGTCAGCGACAGAGATGCGAGGACAAGGCAAAGCGCCATCACCAGCCCCATCGGCACCGACATCTGACCGCTTGCCAGCGGCCTGTTGCACTTCTTCGGGTGGCGCCGGTCGTTGGCAAGATCGGAGAGATCGTTGATCACATAGACGGCGGAGGCGAGAAAACTGAAGGCAAAGAAGGCAAGGATCACGTTGATCACCGCATTGAGATGCAGGATGTCGTGATTGAGCACCATCGGCACGCCGATCAGCACATTCTTCGCCCACTGATGCACGCGGATCGATTTCAAGGCAGCGAGACGGCTTGTCTTGCCGATATCCAGCCGCTCGGCATCATGGGTGCGGCGCCATTTTTCAGCCGCGGCGTCCGGAGCCACGACGATCGCCCGGCGGGCCGCATCGAATACCGGCAGGTCGTCGCGGCTGTTGCCCATATAGTCGAACCCGCCCTCGCCGAACTGTTCGACCAGTTTTTCGCGTTTGCGACCGGCGGTGAGGTTGATCTCGGGCGAGCTGTGAAGGACGGAGGAAAACACGCCGGTGTGGGCAGCGACCCCGAGGGCGACGCTTTCGGCCGCGCCGGTCACCAGGATGATCTGACGGCCGGTTTCACGCTCGCGCTCCAGGCGCATGAGCACCGCCCGGCGATACGGCCAGTCGGCCGCCTGTCGCCCCGAGCGGGCGGCGATTTCGTGTTTCAGCCGCGCCTTGCCCCTGGCCATCCAATAAAGCACGGCAAACAGCATCAGCGGATTGCGCAGAAGTACGATCGCCACGCCCTCCCAGAGCGTGTCGGCGGCAAGCAACGTGCCGTCAAGATCGACGCACAGCGGAATATGCCGTGCTTCAGTGCGAGCGTCCATAAGAATCAAACCCCGAGAATACGTGCCCGGGACACTCCCATGATCAGCTTTAAGAAAAGCGAAACGGTGCACGCTGCACGAGTGTCAATCTGCTTCGGTGGTTAACGATTCCCGACATGATTACAGAGAATTCAATCAAGTCCGATCCAGTTCAAGGCATCGCGCCAATCCGTCATGCGAACCGGCGTTCCGTGTGATCCGGTCTGGAACAGGACGAAGCGGCTCGGATAGCCCGACGCCTTCAGCGATCGGTAGAGCGCGACCTGATCGGCCGCGGCATAGACGCTGTCGGCGCTGCCGTGGCTGAAGAACAGCGGCAGTTTCGCCTTGTAGGCGGCACTGCTGCGGAAAGTCGGGTCCGTGGGGCCGCCCATGATCATCACGCCTTTGAGGGCGGCGACCGCCTGCGGATTGCGGGTCATGCCCCAGCAGATGAAACTCCCCATCGAGGCGCAGGCCAGCACCACCGGCCGGCCGGGGGACTGGCGCTGCGCATAGGCGATCAGCCCGGCAATGTCGGCCACACCCCGATCATCGAAGGATCGAACGCTGGGCACGTAATAGACGCCGCCGTTTTCGACGGCGAGGTTTTTCAGCCGATTGAAATTGCCGCCGAAGGACCAGTCGTTGGCGCCGAGGCGCCGGTCGCCGCCGCGGCCGTGGATGAAGATCACCGAGAACGCCGCCCCCTGCCCGCGTCCGACACGGGTGACATCGAGGGATCGTCCCGCCGCATCGATCGTCTCGTTGACCTGCTCGCTTTTCACGCCGAGCGAGACATAGGCGCGTTTTGCCCGGCGCTCGGGGACCTGATCTCGGCCGTTGATATCACGCATCTCCTGATAGTCGACGACGCGATAATCGCCGCCATCCGCCGTTTCGAGGACGTTGCCATAGGAAAACAGCTCATCCTTGAAGGGCTGCAGCTGTGCGGCCGCAGCTGGAAAGGACGAAGCGACAATCACGGCGCAGGCCAGAAGGCCACGAAAAATCAAATGAGCTGTGGACAGGTGCATTCGGGATGTTCCTCTTTTGGTCCAAGCCTTGCCATCTGGCCTTCCGCAACGCAACAGTTGGCGCTATTGAAGGCGCGATCGGTGTATTTGCGGGCATGCGGCTGAACAGCATGGCGAGTTGGTCGCTCTGACGCCAAGAGTCTGGCAGAATTCCGGCGATTCGCGCGAGCCATTCATGGCGGCTTCGTCCGCAACCTTGATCGTGCGAAAAGCCTCATCACGGAAAGACCTCTGAACAGCCAATGACCGACAGCAACGATCTCTTTTCAGCACTGCCCCTGGCGCCCAAGCCTGCGACGGATCCCGTCGTGCCGAAGCCGATTGCGCCGGCCGTTGCCCAACCGGCGGCGGAACGGCGCGCGAATGCGACGCCTGCCCTGAAAACGGACAATGGCGACTACAACGCATCGGCCATCGAAGTGCTCGAGGGGCTGGAGCCGGTGCGCCGCCGTCCGGGCATGTATATCGGCGGCACGGACGAAAAGGCACTGCACCATCTGTTCGCCGAGGTCATCGACAACTCGATGGACGAGGCGGTGGCGGGGCACGCCAACTTCATCGACGTCTATCTCGATGCCGAAGGCTGCCTCTCCGTCACCGACAACGGCCGCGGCATTCCGGTCGAGAACCACCCCAAGTTTCCCGGCAAGTCGACACTCGAAGTGATCATGACGGTACTGCATGCCGGCGGCAAGTTCGACAGCAAGGTCTACGAGACCTCAGGCGGCCTGCACGGCGTCGGCGTCTCCGTCGTCAACGCGCTGTCTGATATTCTCGAAGTCGAGGTTGCCCGCAACCGCAAACTCTACCGCCAGCGCTTTTCGCGCGGCATCCCGCAGGGCGGACTGGAGGAACTCGGCGATGTCCAGAACCGGCGCGGCACCAAGGTGCGCTTTCATCCGGACCCGGAGATCTTCGGCGCGCACGCCAAGTTCGATCCGGCCCGGCTGTTTCGCATGGCCCGATCCAAGGCCTATCTGTTCGGCGGCGTCGAAATCCGCTGGTCCTGCGATCCCTCGCTGATCGAAGGAACGGAGATACCGGAAAAGGCGGTCTTCCACTTCCCCGGCGGCCTGAAGGATTATCTCCAGGCGACGATGGGCAAGGAATTCACGGTCACGCGCGAAATCTTTGCCGGCAAGACCGAAAAGACCGGCGGCCACGGGGCGCTGGAATGGGCCGTCACCTGGTATGGCGGCGACAGCGTCGTGCATTCCTACTGCAACACCATCCCGACGCCAGAAGGCGGCACACATGAGGCCGGCCTGCGCATCGCGCTGACCAAGGGGCTCAAGGCCTACGCGGAGCTGACGCAGAACAAGCGCGCGGCGATCATCACCACCGAAGACGTGATGATTTCGGCCGCCGGCATGCTGTCGGTCTTCATCCGCGAGCCGGAATTCGTCGGCCAGACCAAGGACAAGCTGGCCACCGTCGAAGCCCAGCGTATCGTCGAAAACGCGCTGCGCGACCCGTTCGACCATTTCCTCGCCGACAACCCGCAGGAAGCAGCAAAGCTGCTCGAATGGGTGATCGAGCGCGCCGACGAGCGCGTGCGCCGCCGCAAGGAAAAGGAAGTCAGCCGCAAGACCGCCGTGCGCAAGCTGCGCCTGCCGGGCAAGCTTGCCGATTGCTCGCAGAATTCGGCCGAGGGCGCCGAACTCTTCATCGTCGAAGGCGATTCGGCCGGCGGCTCGGCCAAGCAGGCGCGCAACCGCGCCAACCAGGCGATCCTGCCACTGCGCGGCAAGATCCTCAACGTTGCCAGCGCCGGCCGCGAAAAGCTCGGCGCAAACCAGCAGATTGCCGATCTGATCCAGGCGCTCGGCTGCGGCACCCGCGGCAAATACCGCGAGGAAGATCTGCGCTACGAGCGCGTCATCGTCATGACCGACGCGGACGTCGACGGCGCGCATATCGCATCGCTGCTGATCACCTTCTTCTATCAGGAGATGCCGGAACTGATCCGCGGCGGGCACCTGTATCTGGCCGTGCCGCCGCTGTACCGCATCACGCAAGGCGCAAAGACGCTCTATGCCCGTGATGACGCCCATCGGGTGGAACTGATGGAAACGGAGTTCAACGGCCGGGGCAAGGTCGAGATCGGCCGCTTCAAGGGGCTTGGCGAGATGATGCCGGCGCAGCTCAAGGAAACCACCATGGATCCGGATAAGCGCACGCTCTTGAAGGTCGCCATCGACGAAGTGGATTTCGAAGGCACCCGCGAAGCCGTCGACAATCTGATGGGCACGAAGGCGGACGCGCGCTTCCGCTTCATCCAGGAACGCGCGGTGTTTGTGGAAAACCTCGATATCTAACTGCGCTTGGTGATTCAACAGGCTGTGTAACTGCTTCAGGTTTCGCCTCTAACTCACGTGGCGCAATGGTTTTGGCCGACTCCGTGTCAGCCAATTGTCTTTTCCATGAACAGGCTGAGCGGGTCCGGCTGGTAGGCGCCGAACGGACCGATGTCGACATAACCGGCGGTCCTATAGAGGCTGATGGCCTCGGGTTGATAGATGCCGGTTTCGAGCCGGATGGCCGACAGGCCGGCACCGCGGCCATGGCTCTCGATCGTCTCCAACAGTCTGCGGCCGATCTTCAGGCCACGCGCTTTCGGATCGACGAACATGCGCTTGATCTCGGCGCTGCCGTCGCCGGCATCCACCAGCGCGCAGCAGCCGACCACCTCGCCCTCGTGCCGCGCCACGAAGAAAGCCACTGACGGCTTTTCCAGCGCCGACACATCGACCATATGATTGCTTTCAGCCGGGTAGAGCGATTGCGCATAGGCGTCTGATTGTTCAAGCAAGCTCAGCACGCCAGACTGGCGGGGCGGTTCTCTTTCAATGACGACGGTCACTTGGCGGTATTCCTTCACAGATCGATTCACTCCGGCAAGTCGATAATACGAGCAGCTTGCGCGAAGGAACAGACGGCAGTTTTCGCGTGGCAACAACCGCCGGTCACCCCTCGCAACGAACGGAAACAATTTGTTTCGAAGATCTTTCCGGCCTGCCTTACTTCCGGAGCAAACCGCCCGTTACGTCAGCGAACACGAATCGAGCCCTTGGCGGCTGATGCCGAATTCGAACTGGAGACCTATTCGCCATGGTTCCTGCCCTGATCGTCATGACAATCCTCGGCTGCGGCGACAATGTCAGCCAGTGCCACTACGTCTCGACTGTGCACGGCACCTGGGAGACCGTTGCGATATGCGATGCCGAATCGCAGGAACAGCTGCCGAAGTTCTCCAACAGCAACTACCCGGTGATCGTCGCCGTCTGCGAAAGGTCCGGCGAGCAGATGGCCAACGTGCAGGACCCCGCCCCCTTGCCCACGCCGCAGGCAACGCTCGACCAGACGCATATGGCAACAGCCGATCCGGTTCCGACGCCGCCCGCGGTCGAGGAGAAGCAGCCGAGCCTGCCGCGCAGGACGCTGGCGCTGGTCACCGGCGCCCTGCCCGACACATCGAAATTGCGCGACGCCGTGACAAAGCCGGTCCACTATATCGAGGATGGCTATTCCTGGGTGGCGCGAACATTCACGAAGTAAGCGGCTATACCAGACCGGTGGCGATCAGGCTTTCGGCGCTGGCGCTTATGGCGTCCTCTTCCGGTGGCGGCCGAGGATATGTCTGGCCTCTTGGCTGGAGACACGCACATCACGGCCAAGTTCGCGGAGCTCGAGACCGGGATCGAAACGCGCTGCAAAAGCGCACGACTGCCTGGATGGCAAGAAAGCGTCGAATGGATTGGACGGGCTCAACGGGTGACTCTCGGCGCTGATGCGATTGCTCGGAGCCCGCAACCTGCGCCTGACCTCAGGCGGCATCCCTGGCGGCCAGACGCGCATAGTCGCGGGCTGTCTGCCGCTGCTCGGCAATCGTCAATTTCTCGACAATATCGGCAAGCCCGCCGGATGCTTCCGAAGCATGCCTTCTGCCCCGCAACTTCGACAGCAGGACGGAGGAAATGGTGGCGCTAGCGCCGACAGAAGCCGACCGGTTTTCCTTGCGCCACAGCATCATCGCCTCGGCAAAGAGCACGCTCACATCGCAGCCGAGGCCGGCGCTTTCGAAAAGGGCGCGAATGGCGTGGATCCGCCCGTCGGAGAGGATCGAACGCACCCGCTTGTCTGTTACGCCCGACAGGTTGGCAATGGCCCCCGCGACGAAATCAATCCTGCCCGAGCACAGGGTATGCAGCAGGAAGGCGGGGGTCAGGCGGCCGGTCGCCCTCAGATGTTCGACCAGCGCCGGAATCTGATCGGCATGGACGGCTCCGGCCATATCGACGGCGGCCCTGTCGCAGGCTTCACGGGTAACGCGTTCGACGCGCCGCCCGCCAATCGCTGCCTGCACCAGGCCAAAGCTGGACAAGGCCGCGCCGACCTTCTCGACAAGCGCGTGGCGGGCGTCCGCCGGCAGGTCGTCGCGCTCGAGCAGACGGTTGCGGACCGACCAGAGGTGACCGAGCCGGTCACTCAACCGCTTCAACGTACGGCCGGAAAATCGGGCATGCTCGTTTTCGAGCAGGATCAGTACTTCTTCCTCCCCACCGATCTCGGCGATTGCAGCGGCAACCGGTGGCGACATGGCCCGGCGGGCAGCGATGACGGCACGTGTCTCCACTGTTCCCCTGGCGGCGAGATCGACGAGATCCATGTCGTTCAGCACGGGCGAGCGGGAAATCACGGCATAGGCGGTTTCCGGCTGGTCGTCGGCCAGCGACAGGATGATCGAGCGGGGGATTCGGTTGCAATCGGCAACAGCTTCGGCGAGCGCCAGCCGCACCTTCGGCGACGGGTCATCCAGAAGAAAGGTCATCGCCATTTCGGCGGCGTGATGGTCCAGCGAATTCATCTCCGCCGTGACGTAGGCCCGGCCCAGAGCCGACGCTGCCCGAACCCGGTCCCCGGTTTTCGCGGTTTCGACCCAGCGAAGAAATGCTTGAATGATCACCAACGCCTCACTACACACCAGCACCACATTTTAGTCTCGATGTATGTTAGCGATTAAAGGTTTAAGATTGGTTCACCATGTCCGTTAACCGTTTCGATATCATGCCTTCACTGCTCTGCGCGCCAACCGAGGCGCTGATGCCGGCGGACGCACCGGTCGGCCGTCCCATCACCGTGATTGTCGACATCGTCAACGACTGGGCGACAGCAGCCGGCAGAGTACAGCCGATCCTCGACAGTCGTGCATCAGACAGCATCAAGGCGCCAACGCTTCTGCGTATCGGCATGCCGGACGGCGACAACGGTCAAGAAGCGCTTTCGAGCCTTGCAGCGGCGCGACCGGACGGCTTCGTGCTGTCACGCTGTGGCGGCGCGGCCGATATCCAGAAATTCGATGTCATGCTGCGCGTTGCCGAAGCGGAAAACGGGCTGGTGGCGGGATCGCTCGCCATTCTTGCCGAGGTCGGCGCGTTGCTGGCGTTCTTTCTCTCGGCTGACGCCATTGGCGAGGCGTCGGAGCGCCTGAAGGGGCTGATCTTCGATGGTGCGGCGCTGGCAAAAGCGACAGCCAGCCCGGCGAATGGCGCTACGGCCGGAGAGCCCGGCGCGCCGGCGTTGTTTGCCCGCGCAGCCACGGTGCTCAAGGCTGCGCAGGCCGGTCTTCCTCGTTATGAACTGCTTACCCAAGAGCCGTTATTGCCCGACGAGTTGCGCGCAATACGAGATGCCAGCCGTGCCGACGGTTTTTCCGGCGTGATCGCGCGCAACGCCGCCCAGCTGGCGGCGCTCGCGTCGTGAGCATTTCCGTTTTTCCCCCGATTCACGGGAATGCTACGCAAGTCCGGACGGAAAACCGCTTCGCACTTTTCCTGGAATTGCTCTAGCGCCTCGGCCTGAACATCTCGAAGACGTCGCCTGCGTCGCAGTAATCCATGTAACCCATCCGGCCGATCGGCCTGACCTTGGCCATATCGAATCGCCCGTCCCTAATCGCGTCTTCGCGAATATGGATGCCGACGACCTGCCCGATCACCACGTGACTATCGGAGAGCGAGCCATCGAGCGCCTTCGGCTGGAATATCTCCGTCACCTTGCATTCAAGCACGGCATAGGCCTCGGCGACGAACGGCGCCCGCACCAGCCTGCCCTCGACCGGCCTCAGCCCGGCAAGGGCGAACTCGCTTTCGCCATGCGCCACCGGTGCCGATGTCATGTTCATCGCATCCTTGAGGTCGTGGCTGACGAAGTTGGCGGTGAATTCGCCGGTTTCCTCGATATTGCGGACCGAATCCTTGCGGCCGGACGACGAGAACATCACCAGCTTCGGCGTGTCGCTGATCGCGTTGAAGAAGGAATACGGCGCGAGATTGAGGCTGCCGTCGGCCGCCCGCGAACCGATCCAGCCGATCGGCCGCGGCGAGACGATCGCCTTGAAGGGATCATGGGCAAGGCCGTGGGCGTTTTGCCCGGTCTCGTAAAACATCACGCGTCCTCGCCGACCCAGGTGACGATGTCTGCAAGTTCCGGTCGCGGGCGCTCCGTCGGCGGCACCTGCGGCGTGCCGATATGAATGAAGCCTGCAATTCTCTCGCCAGGCTGCACACCGAGCAGCGGATAGGCCTTTTCATCGAAGGCGTACCATTCCGTCAGCCAGTTGGAAGCAAAGCCATGCGCGTTGGCTGCCATCAGCAGGTTGAGGCACACGGCACCGGCGGACATCAGTTGCTCCCATTCCGGAACCTTGAAATGCGGCGCCGCCTTGCTGACAACGGCAACGACAACAGGCGCACGGGTCAGGCGCGTGTTTTCCACCTTGATCATCTCTTCCGAAAGATCAGGCTTGGCGGCAAGCGCCATCTTCGCAAGCTCGCCACTGATTCGCGCCCGCTCCTCGCCGCGATAGACGATGAAGCGCCAGGGCGCGAGCTTGCCGTGGTCGGGAACGCGGGAGGCGAGCTTCAGCATCTCCTCAATTTCCGCCTTTCCGGGCCCCGGACCGCCCATCTGAAAGGCCGGAATGGAACGGCGGGTCGCCAGATACTCACGCAGACTGATTTCAGTTTTCATCGCCGTCCATTTCCACTAGTTTTGCCGCCGAACTTCGCCATCGCATTTCGCATCAAAGGGGCAGCCACGAAATTGCCATACCGGCGCTTCAAGTGGAGCCACACACTCAGGAAGTCAACTCCCTCATGCGCATCACGACCGGTCAGTTTCTTGGAGTCCTTGCAGCACTCGCTTTCACTGCCACCGGTGGTCCCGCGTCACGCGCCGAAAATCTTGCGGATCCATTCAAGAGCTTCCCGGCCATAGCCACGCCGCAAAAGATGCCGAAGCTCAACAGCTTCAATCCGCTGGGTCGCGAAGCGGTGACGCAAGGCGTAACGGCCAAGGACATACGGCTTGAAGCGCTGCTGACCGAAAAGGGCAGCCCGGTCGAACAGGGCCTCACCTGGCGCGTTTTCAGCCCCATCCCCGGCTCCGACGGCAAGTTGCCGCTTCTGGCGACCTCGGAAGGCGGATCGGCGGCATTCCAGCTTATTCCCGGCGAATATTTCGTCAACGTTGCCTTCGGACGCGCCGGCGCGACCCGCAAGATCAAGATCGCGGAGGCAGGCCCGGTTGAAAAGCAGGTTCTCGTTCTCGACGCCGGCGGCGTCATGCTGAACGCGGTCTCCGGCAGCGATGTGCGCATTCCCCCGGGTGAACTGAGCTTCTCGATTTTTTCCGCAGACGAGAAGGAAAATGGCGAGCGTGCGCTCGTCGTCGCCGACGTAAAGCCGGGCACCGTTGTCCGGCTGAACACCGGCACCTATCACGTGGTGTCCAACTACGGTTCGGTCAATGCGGTCATTCGCGCCGATATCCAGATCGAGGCAGGAAAGCTGACCGAGGCAACGATCCAGCACCGGGCCGCGAAGCTGACCTTGAAACTGGTATCGGAACCGGGCGGCGAAGCGATCGCCGATACCGCCTGGTCGATCCTCACCTCTTCCGGCGACGTCGTCAGCGAGAGCGTCGGCGCCTTCCCGACGCTGGTTCTCGCCGAGGGCGGCTATACGGCGATTGCCCGCAACAACGAAAAGATTTTCCAGCGCGATTTCACAGTGAAGGCGGGCGTCAATACCGATGTCGAGGTGTTGCTGGACGACAAGGGATCGCAGCCGGCGGCCAACGGGGCCGCGGACGCGCAGGACTGAGCGGTCTCTCTCAGGAAGCGGCCTTGCCGAGAAGCCGGCGACGCGGCGGCGCCATGGAAAAGACGGCCTGATAAATCCGCGTCAGGATATCCTTACGGTCCGCAATCGCGCTGAGCTCTTCCCAGGCGATCAACCTGCCGATGCGCGACGAGATCGTCGTGCCGGAGAGCCGGCGAAATTCGCGGATGAGCAGCGAAATGCGCAGCGTCATCGATACCTTGCTCGCAAGGTGAAACAGCCGGCCGTTCTGACCCTCGAAATAGATCGGGATGACGCTCGCCCTGGCGGCCTGGATGAGTTTTGCCGGAAACATTTTCCAGGGAAGGTCTTCCGCGCGGCCAAAGCCCCGCCTGGCCGTCGCGACGCCGCCGGCCGGGAAGACAACGAGCGTGACGCCTTCCTTCAGAAGACGAACTGCCTCGTGGCGCGTCTGCATGTTGAGCGCCAGCGCTTGCCTGGTCTCCTCAAACGAGATGGGCAGCGAATAGGGCGCCATCTCCGGCACCTTCATCAGCTCATTGTTGATCAGCACCCGAAACGGTCGGCCGAGCTGTTCGGCAAGCGACAGGACGGCGATGCCGTCGCCGATGCCGAAGGGATGGTTGGCAACGATGACGATCGGCGTATCCGGCAGATGGCGCGGCGGCCATTCGCCATCGATGCGCAGGCGCACATCGATCAGGTCCAGCATCTCGCCGAAAACCCGATCGCTTCTGCCGACGACATCCTGGCGCCATTGATTGTAGAGCCTGGCATAGCGATTGCGCCCGGCAAGCCCTTCCATCGCGCGGATGAACCAACGCTTCAGCCGCCGATCATTCTCATTGGCGTAGGACAGTTCCTTGAACTGCACTTTGTCCCTCGTTCCGTCAAAGGCGCGTCCGGCGAACGCAGCACAGAAGCCTTTTTGAAATTTCGTCCGGCGGCGCGTATTCGGTGCCGCAGGCTGGAGCTCACTCGGATAGTCCTCGAGTGTTACAGTTTTCTGACAGGCGCCGGGGGCCTGCGCCAGCGCGAACCTCCCGCCCGCCATCGTTCGCGACGCGGCTGCGCTTCAGGCCGCGGCTTTTTTCCGCTGCTCAGCCTTCCGCTTCACATCCGGCGGCGTTGCCTCCGAGACGAGCGAGGCGATCGCCTCGTCGAGCGTCATCGACGTTTGCGCCTGCGACCCGAGCCGGCGGATGTTGACGGTGCGTTCTTCCGCTTCGCGCATGCCGCAGACGATGATCACCGGCACCTTGGTCACCGAATGCTCACGGACCTTGTAGTTGATCTTCTCGTTGCGGAAATCGGTCTCGACGTTCAGCCCGGCATCACGCAGCAGCTCGGCAACTTCGCGGCCGTAGTCGTCAGCCTCCGAGGTAATGGTCGCGACGACGACCTGCAGCGGCGAAATCCACAGAGGCATATGGCCGGCGAAGTTCTCGATGAGGATGCCGAGGAAGCGCTCCATCGATCCGCAGATGGCGCGGTGAATCATCACCGGCTGCTGCTTGTCCGAATTCTGATTGATGTAGAAGGCACCGAAGCGCTCCGGCAGGTTGAAGTCCACCTGCGTCGTGCCGCACTGCCATTCGCGGCCAATGGCGTCCTTCAGGGTATATTCGAACTTCGGACCGTAGAAGGCGCCCTCGCCCGGCAGGATGCCGGTCTTGATGCGGCCTTCCGACTGGGCTTCGATGGTCTTCAGCACCTCCATCATCACGCTTTCGGCGCGGTCCCACAGGGCATCGTCGCCGACGCGCTTTTCCGGACGGGTCGAGAGCTTGACGACGACTTCCTGGAAGCCGAAGTCCTCATAGACCGACAGGATGAGGTCGTTGATGCGCAGGCATTCCGCCGCCATCTGCTCGTCGGTGCAGAAGACGTGCGCATCGTCCTGCGTGAAGCCGCGCACGCGCATCAGGCCGTGCAAAGCGCCTGAGGGCTCGTAGCGGTGCACATTGCCGAATTCGGCAAGCCGGATCGGCAGTTCGCGATAGGACTTCAGACCGTGCTTGAAGATCTGGATGTGGCCCGGGCAGTTCATCGGCTTCAGCGCGAAGACGCGATCATCATCCGTGTCGTCGCCGGCGACCGTCACCTTGAACATGTTGTCGCGGTACCAGCCCCAGTGGCCGGAGGTTTCCCATAGCGACTTGTCGAGCACCTGCGGCGCATTGACTTCCTGATAGGTGCCGGCCAGGCGGCGGCGCATGTAGGCGACCAGCGTCTGGAAGATACGCCACCCCTTGCCGTGCCAGAAGACGACGCCGGGGCCTTCCTCCTGGAAATGAAACAGGTCCATCTCGCGGCCGAGGCGGCGATGGTCGCGCTTCTCGGCTTCAGCCAGAATGTGCAGGTACTGGTCGAGCTCCTCCTGCGTGCGCCAGGCCGTGCCGTAGATGCGGGTCAGCATCGGATTGTTCGAATCCCCGCGCCAGTAGGCACCGGCGACGCGCATCAGCTTGAAGGCGTTGCCGATCTGACCGGTGGACGCCATGTGCGGCCCGCGGCAGAGGTCGAACCAGTCGCCCTGGTAATAGATCTTCAGGTCCTGGTTGTCCGGAATGGCATCGACCAGTTCGACTTTGTATTTCTCGCCCTTGTCGGCAAAGACCTGGCGGGCCTTGTCGCGCGACCAGACTTCCTTGGTGAAGGGCTTGTTGCGCTGGATGATCTCCTTCATCCGCTTTTCGATCTTCGGCAGATCGTCGGGCGTGAACGGCTCGTCCTTGGCGAAATCGTAGTAGAAGCCGTTTTCGATCACCGGGCCGATGGTCACCTGCGTTCCCGGCCACAGCTCCTGGACGGCTTCGGCCATCACATGGGCGGTATCGTGGCGGATCAGTTCCAGCGCGCGGGCGTCCTCGCGGGTGACGATCTCAAACTTGCCGGTCACAACCGGATCGGACAGGTCGCGCAATTCGCCATCCAGCGCGATCGCGATGGCCTTCTTTGCAAGCGACTTGGAGATCGATTCGGCAACGTCACGGCCCGTCGTGCCGGCGGCGTAACCGCGGACGGAACCATCGGGAAATGTAAGGGAAACAGCGTCAGACATGATTTCTTCCTTGTCCAGTCCCGCCAACGAATGCGGGTGGTGTTGATGGCCGGAGACCCGGCAAATTGACGCGCGGGTGATAGAGGGTTTTTGCAGCCGAGTAAAGAACAGGCTCAATCAGGCGCCGATCATAGCCCGCAGGCCGCGCACGGTATTCCAGTTCCGCAACGTGCCGATGCCGAGGCGCTTGGTGGTCAGCGCCGGAACCAGCTTTGATGTGCTTGGCTTGCCGGGGAAATGAATCCAGAGATCACCGTTGACGATGCGGATTTTCTCGCCGTCGCTGCAGTGCCGTTGCAAGCCCGGCAGAACATCCCTGCTCAATGGCGTGCGCATCGCACGCACGATAATGTTTGGTGCCTCCGACGCGCCGGCATCCGAAAACGGGTTGCCGGCGGCAAGCGCAAGCCAGTCTTCGGCCGAGCGTCCGATGATATCGACATGTTTGCCGAAATCGCGAGTGAAGGCCGTTTCCAGCGCTGCTTCCACGTCGGCCACAGCTTCCATATCGGCTTCGAAGACCAGATTGCCGGTGGCGACCAGCGTGCGCGGCGATCGGAAGCCGATGCTTTCGACAGTCGCCCGCAGGTCCGACATGACGACGCGGCGTCCGCCACCGAGAACGATGCTGTGCAGCAAGGCGACGTAGGTCGTCATTTTGTGGCAGTGCCGCTCGTCGCAGAGCCCAGGCGCCAGTAACGCCAAGGCGTCCACCAATGTTTGGTCGCGTCAAGTTTCACGGGCACCGGATCAAGCCCGCTCGTGCCGCCCGGCCCGCAGCGCATGACGCGAAACACGGTCATCCAGCCGCCCGGCCAGAAACCGTGGCGGGCAATCGCCTCGTAGCCATATTCCGAACAGGTGGGGATGTGACGGCAGGAATTGCCGATGAAACCGGAGAGCGTCAGTTGATAGAGCCGGATGAACGCCATGCCGAAGAGCCGCCCGGGCGTCTTGCGAAACGGCCCCGTATAGTTGCGGCCGGAATAAGCCCGATGAACCGCCTGAACGTCGTTTCCCTGGCACCCCGGCTCGCCGCACATTTTCACACCGCAGCCTTGACGAGACGAGCCGCCTCGATCTGGCCGATGGCATCGACCACCGCATCGAAGGTCAGCATGGTGGAGGCATGGCGGGCCTTGTAGTCCTTCACCGGTCTCAGAAACCGCATATCTTCGAAACGCCCCGAGGGGCCCTCGCCGTCCGCCTTGAGCATGGCCAGCATGTCCTCCCGCGCCTGACGGATTTCACCGGCTGTGGCACCGACAACGTGACGCGCCATGATCGATGAGGAAGCCTGCCCCAGGGCACATGCCTTCACCTCGTGGGCGAAGTCGGTGACGATATCACCCTCCATTTTCAAGCCGATGCGGACTCTTGAGCCACACAGTTTGGAATGGGCGCTCGCCTCGGCATCGGGATGCTCGAGCCTGCCGCTTCGCGGGATATTGCCGGCGAACTCGAGAATCCTGCTGTTATAGATTTCATCCATCATTCGACGCGATCCGGTTGATTTTGCGCGTTTTCAGGCAATCCGCGCATGATTTTCTATCGTATCCGGGAAAAAAACACAGTGTCTCCGCCTGCGCCCCTTTCACATGTATCCCAGCATATTATATGGTATGTCGTGTGGAGGCGACAGGTTCGCAAGAGCGAACGGTCGCCTGTTGTTTGGGAAACCGTGCCGGATGATCCAGAGCCCTTAACCTCTGTCAATCTGAAAGCCCCGGAGCCCGCCGACGGTAACCAGGCCTGCAAGCGTCAGGTAAATGGCCAGTGGCGAGTTGTCCGAAAAGATAAAACGTCAAGTAACCGAGGTTACATCAAGGGGCCATCATGGACGCCATAGTCAAGAATTTTCCCGCCCTGCCTGCCTCCGATGGCAGACCGAGCCAGAAGGAGGCTGAGGAGGCCGTTCGTGTCCTGCTGCGCTGGGCCGGTGACGATCCTGAGCGTGAAGGACTTCTCGATACGCCCGCCCGCGTTGCCAAGGCCTACAAGGAACTGTTCTCGGGCTACGAGCTCGCCGCCGAAGACGTGCTTGGACGCACCTTCGAGGAAGTTGGCGGCTATGACGACATCGTGCTCGTCAAGGACATCCCGTTCTTCTCGCATTGCGAACACCATATGGTGCCGATCATCGGCAAGGCGCACATCGCCTATCTGCCTGATGGAAAGGTGCTTGGCCTGTCGAAGATCGCCCGTGTCGTCGACATCTATGGCCGGCGCCTGCAGACGCAGGAAACCATGACGGCTCAGATCGCCAGGGCGATCGACGAAACGCTGCAGCCGCGCGGCGTTGCCGTGATGATCGAGGCCGAACACATGTGCATGGCAATGCGCGGCGTTCAAAAGCAGGGCTCGACAACGCTGACCACCACCTTTACCGGTGTCTTCAAGACCGAGCCTGCCGAACAGGCCCGCTTCATGACCTTGCTCAGGGGCTTCAAATAAGCTCCTTCAACCGGAGCTTTCCCATGACGCTCGAATTTGCCCCGCCGCCCGCCGACAAGGCGGAACTGGAAACCGGTTCCGCCTTCACGCCCCGTTTCGACAGCAACGGACTGATCACCGCCGTGGTTACCGATGCCAAGGACGGCGTCCTGCTGATGGTCGCCCATATGAACGCCGAGGCGCTGGCGCTGACCATCGAGACCGGCATCGCCCACTATTACAGCCGTTCGCGCAAAAGCCTCTGGAAGAAGGGTGAAACCTCCGGTAACCTACAAAATGTTGTGGAATTGCGTACCGATTGCGACCAGGACGCATTGTGGCTGAAGGTTCTCGTTTCCGGTCATGATGCGACTTGCCACACCGGCCGCCGCTCCTGCTTCTATCGTCGGGTTGACGCCAAGGACGGCGTCACGACGCTTAACATTGTTGATACCGAAATTCATTTCCCTCCGGACAGCGTCTACGGCAAAAATTAAGCATCTGACGCTTTTTGGATCAGTTTTCTGGGGGATTCACGATTTCGCAACCAGACTGGGAGCGTAATCTCAACATTCGGACGCGTTCCGTCGGAAACACCGGCGACAGAAGAGTCCAATGTAGATTGTGTCTTACCGATGCGCTTGCAACGCAGCAATGCGAGACGTGACGGCTTGTAACAGTGCGTTCTGCGGCATGGAGGTGCCGGATGTTGAACTGGACATTTAATCGAAGCGGGATCACGGCAGACGCATCGGCGCCCGGTGGCCCTTCCCACGCTCTGACCTCACCTCCTTCCGAACCAATCAAGCCGGCAAAGTCCAAGATCGCTCTTGCCCTCGGCGGCGGTGCCGCACGGGGCTGGGCCCATATCGGCGTCCTCAAGGCGCTGGACGAAGAAGGCATCGAAGTCGGCATGATCGCCGGCACGTCAATCGGCGCGCTGGTCGGCGGCTGCTATCTTGCCGGAAAACTGGATGAACTCGAGACCTTTGCGCGCTCCCTCACCATGCGCCGCATTGCCGGGCTGCTCGATTTCGCCATCGGCGGCGGAGGCCTTTTCGGGGGCTTGCGTCTGACGAAGCGGATGCAGGAACATCTGCAGGATATATCCATCGAAAGCCTCGACCGGCCGTTTGTCGCGGTTGCGACCGAGGTCAATTCCGGCCATGAGGTCTGGCTCAGCGAGGGTTCGATGATCACCGCGATCCGCGCTTCCTATGCGCTGCCCGGCATCTTCGAACCGATCAAGTGCAACAACCGCACGCTGGTCGATGGCGCGCTCGTCAATCCGGTGCCGGTATCGGTCTGCCGCGCCTACGAGCAGCAACTCGTCGTCGCCGTCAACCTCAATTACGATCTCTATGGCCGCTCGGCCGTGATCAAGCATCGCGCCGACAACCAGGCGCTCGACAGCCAGCCGGCGCCCCACCCGACGACGCGCCTTGGCATGACCAGCGTCATGGTCCAGGCCTTCAATATCATTCAGGACCGTATCTCGCGCGCTCGCCTTGCCGGCGATCCTCCTGACCTGGCGCTGCACCCCAAGCTGAATGACATCGGATTGTCGGAATTTCACCGCGCCGGCGAAGCCATCGATCGCGGCTATCATGAGACGAAGGCCAGGCTCAACGAGCTCAAGCGGCTTCAAGACGTCATGGTTCGCGCCTAAAGCGACTCGCGATCTTTCGGATTCGCTTGTCGCGCTTTAGGTCTTTGTTTTTACGCATGTCGTTTGCGCAAAACCGCTGCACACTTTTGCGCGACATGCTTTAGCTACCGCAGTTCCGAAGGACTACAGCGTCATTTGCGCGGGCCGCGTGGCGCTGTTGCGGCGATCGCACGCTGCAGGCGAAGCCTTGGGACCCAACGCTTCGCCGCGCCGTCCGGTTTACCGCGCTATAAGTGGACGGTCTTGCCGTCCTGCCCGGCAATATAGGCCTTGATGTGCTCGGCCTCGCTTTCGATTGCGCGGATATGATGGCGCACGGCATCGCCGATCGAAACGATGCCGACGAGGCGCCCGTTTCTTTCGACCGGAAGATGGCGCGCACGCATGTTGTTCATGATTTCCATGATGTCGTGGATGCTCATCTCTTCCGTGCACCGATGCACCTTGGACCACATCACCGAGGAAACCGGCTTGTCCAGACATGCCGCACCGTACTTGTCGATCGCGGCAACCACGTCGCGCTCGGTCAAAATTCCGGCGATCCGGTCGCCGGGCTTGACGACGACGATGGCGCCGATGCGGTGTTCATGGAGCAACCGGACCGCCTGGCGCACTAGCGAGTGCGGATCGACCGTGTAAACCTGGCGGCCCTTTTCATTGAGAATTGCAGTGACTGACATTCACGACCTCCCGTTTCAGCGACCTCGTCTGACCGGGATAGTGGCAAACCGCAAAGCGCATGTCGCGCCTTTCCGGTCGGGGACCAATCCGCAAGACAGATGTCATTCCTGTCGCGCTATTTGCCCGTCCGGCCGCCAATCGCTCTCCCCTTGATCGGCTGCCCTCGGACGGGAATGGTGCGCTAGGGCCTGGGGAAAATCAAGCGCCGTCGGCGAGATCGTCACTCTTTCCAAGGTCAATTGCGCGGATCGAAAAGGCCAAAGAGAAAAAAACCGAACAGGAAACCGCCGATATGCGCTTCCCAGGCAATGCTTGCGGCGCCGCCGAAAGCAAAGACGCCAAGGCCGATCAGGAAATTCGTCAGGAACCATATGCCGGCAAACACCACCACGGAGCGGTTCGCCAGCGCCTCGCCAATCGTCAGGCGGCGGTTCAGATGGGCAAACTGCCGGCTGATGCGACCGCTGGGAGAAAAGACGAAGCGGGCCGCTGCCCCCATCAGCCCGGCAACGACGCCTGAGGCGCCGACGACAACCGCCATGTCGCCCCAGTGGAATGCGATGTGCAGCGCGACAGCGGCCACGGCCGACAGGCACCAGAAAATCGCAAGGCGTAGCATACCGATCCGGCGAATGACGGGCGCGCCGAAGGCGACCATCCAGAAGCCGTTGAAAATCAGATGCTCCCAGGAACCGTGCAGGAACGAATAGGTTATCGGGCTCCAGATCCAGGCGAGGCTCTGATCGGCCAGCGAATGCGCATAGCGGGCCGGGAGAAAAGCGAAGTTGAAGATCAGTTCGTCATCAATCCATTGCGGCAGCACATAGGTGCGCACGGCGTGGATGGCGACCAGGACCGCCAGGATGCCGACCAGGCCCGCAGGCAGATTGAAAGCCGGTTCGCGCACGCGCACCGGCCTTTCCGTTTCGGCATCCTGCGGCGGCGTCACGCCGTCCGGTTGGTCTGTCATGCTGCTCACTATTCGTTCCGCGGTCCGCTGCCGCATCGCTGATATCCTTGCTCTATACGATTCACACGCGCGCCAAAAGCGCGGCATCTTCGCGCGGATCTCGCCTGGATTTGATATCCCTGCTTGTCCGGAAAGCATCAGACGAAAAAAAGGCCGTCCAGTCAAAAACTGAACGGCCGGTGAGCCCCCAAAAACCCCGAGCCCTGAATTGGTGTGCCGAAGGCAACCCTTCGTGAAGTGATGGCCTTGAATGCCACCGGCGCCCGCGGCTTTCAATCTGAACCAAAGATTAACCTTAATTCCCGCGTGGCACGGAAATCGCTACGTAAATCCTGCGGGGCCCGTTTCCGCCGCCAGTTGTGCCAAAGCGGTACAGAGCGTTTAGAATGGAATAAGGAAATGCGCAGCAAAACGACAATCGAGATCTATGCCTACTGGGACGAGTTGCGCGGACGTCGCGACGTTCCGGCCCGCAGCCAGATCGAGCCTGCTCATGTCCGGCACATTCTGCCGGACATCTTCATCCTGGAGAAAACAGCAAGGGGGGAAATCCGTTTCCGATTGGCCGGCACGCGCATCTGCGCCCTGTTTGCCCGCGAACTGCGTGGCTCGCGATTCGACGCGCTGTGGCTTGGCGAGCAGACCACCTGGATCGAGCGGATCGCCTGCGACGTGATGGCACAAAAGGCCCCCGTCGTCCTGACGGCGGCGGCCATCGCCGGCACGGCCGAGCCTCTCGCGAGCGAACTTGTCCTGCTGCCGCTGAAATCACCCGAAGGCCGCGTCGATCGCATCATCGGCGCGCTCGTTGCGCTATCGCGGCCGCATTGGCTCGGGGCCACCCCCGTCAATTTCCTCGAGCTTGGCGAAATGCGCCGGCTCGACAAGGACGCGGCCGGCGTGCTGCTGCAGAACCGTCCCGCAACCGCCCGGCCCTCTCGTCCGCGCCCTGCTGCGGATACCAGCCTGTCCGGCGCCATCCGGCGCGTCCTTCACCTGCGCGTCTTCGAAGGCGGCCGGCGCGATTAGTCGACCGCCAAGCAACCGGAGGTAGGAAATACTTTCTGTTAACCGGAAGAGTGTAAAGCTGTGACCCGGATGGACATCGCATAAGTGTGGTCATGTATTCGTTTCAGCAAGCGCAGACTGCCGGGCCCAAGCAGCACAACGAAGGCGCGTTTCAACGCGTTTCGGTGAACCTCACCGGCCGGCTCATGCTTGCGAACCACGACGAGTTCGAATGCACCGCGATCGACATGTCACCAGGCGACGTTCTTTTCACCTGCGACGCGCGGCCGCGCACCGGCGAGCGTATCATCGCCTATGTCGACCATGTCGGCCGGCTGGAGGGCACCGTTTCGCGGCTTGCCGAGAATGCCTTCGTCATCCAGATCAATGCGACCGACCGAAAGCGCGAAAAGCTCGCCGCCCAATTGACCTGGATTGCCAACAAGCACGAGCTTGGCCTGCCGGAAGACCGGCGGCATGATCGCCTTGCGCCGCGCAAGACCCGCACTGAAATCACGCTCGACGACGGCAGCAAATATGTCTGCCGCATCATCGACCTGTCGCTGTCCGGCGCCGCCGTCGACATCGAAACCCGCCTGCCGCTTGGCACGGCCGTCCTGCTTGGCAGCATGAAGGGCCGCGTCGTGCGCCACTTCCAGGAAGGCATGGCCATCGAATTCCTCGGGATCCAGTCGCGTGAAGCGCTGAGAGAGTTTCTCTAGCCCCCGTCGAACATGGCGAGCCGCACCTCGGCGGTGCCTCAACCACCACCCAAGATCGCGCGCGCTCCGATACCCGCACCGGGTGGTCATTCCGACCGTAGCGCAAGCCAATCCCACCGCCATACTCAAGCAGCAAATCACGTCACCGGCGCCAGAAGACACGCCGGAACGTCCCGATTTGGCACAGTTCCAGCCTTGCCAGCGTTTCGTTATTTTTGAAACTCGTTATTCGGCCGCATTTTTTTCGTGCCAGGACAAAAAATAATTCCGTCTGTTTACAGGGATTTCGGGGCAAAACCAGCAATCATCCTGGTAAACAAAGTCTATCCGGGACAACACCGCGCCGGTCCCAGCCAGCCGCCATTCGCGCCGGCATTGCTTCCCTCCCCGTCCATCACCGATGAGACGTCCAGAAAACCTCGATTGCTCCGTTGGATAAATGGTTTCCCGTCGCTTAACCGCCGATATGTGCGCGGAAATTCGATCAAAATTTACTCGCATTTGAATCAAATGAGCATCAAGTTTTATTCAAGTTAAATTCGAGTTTTCTACTTATTTCAATAAGTTTTGTACTTTATTTTACTTCCGATTTTCGCGTGCAATAAAAATCTCGGTGTCATTGTCGAACCACAACGGGGAGACACGCATGACAACCAGAACAATCCTGAAGGCAGGCTTCGTCGCCGCACTCTTATCTGCAATCGCCACGCATTCGGCGCTCGCTTTTCCAGCCAACATGACAACCGATGGCCCGACCAATCCGCCGGTCGGACATTACGAATTCTGCCGCAACCTGCCGCAGGAATGCGGGTCCAACCCGGGTAGCCCGGCACCGGCGGTGCTGACCCGGGATGGCTGGAAGACGATTCTTCAGGTCAATTACGACGTCAACCAGGCGGTGGCGCCGATGACCGACAAGGAAATCTACGGCCTCGAAGAGCATTGGGCCTATCCCGACAAGGTCGGCGACTGCGAGGACTATGTGCTCTTGAAGCGCAAGCGGCTGATGCAGGCCGGCTTTTCGCCGTCCGATCTCCTGATCACGGTCGTCCTGCAACCCAATGGCGACGGCCATGCGGTGCTGACCGTGCGGACCGATCGCGGCGACTTCATCCTCGACAACATGCGTAACAAGGTACTGCTGTGGTCGGAGACCGAATACACCTATCTCAAGCGGCAATCGGAGCAGAATTCCAGCCGGTGGGTAAAGCTCGAGGATGGCCGCACCGTCGCCGTCGGCAGCGTATCGCAATAGCCGTCATGACTATCGGACTTTCGCGGATCGGCTCAGGATGCCCGGTCCGCGTCTGAAGAGTGCTTCGGTCAGTCCCCAATCCCCGTCCCAGACCAGGCCCTTCTGGCCGGTTCCGCTGTCCCCGGAACCGGCCTTTTCGTTGCGCAAGCTGCCCCTGCAAAATCAGGGTGCCGGCAGTCCGGCAAGACGCACACACTGGACGACCACAACGCCGTAGCAGCAGGCCCACCCGCAGGCGATCACAACGCCAGCGACACCATCGCCGGCTCGCAGGCCGCCGGACAACAGCATCCGCCGGAGCGCGTGGGCGAGCAAAGCAGGGCCGGCAAACAGTGCCAGGAAGATGGCGAACGGCCGGAAATTGTTCCTCACCATATCGTGCGACGCCGGCCAGTGGCGGTGGCCCGCGACGCGGCTGACATCCAGAACAATGAACGAGACGCCGAATCCGGCGGCGAGCAGAATGAAGATCGTCATGAAATTCATTGAAAATTAACCATGTTGCGGCAGCGTTGAAGTCATCCTGCCAACCAGCAAGTTCCGTGCCGCCCAGGCTGTTTCGTTTCGGCACGCATTCGGCTGGAGCATATACCGCCCGTTAACGAGAGCAAGGTTGCGACCCGCCGATGACAGCCAACCCTGCAGCCACCGCCGAGGATCACGGCCCGCTGATCTCGCCGCGTTTTGTCTATGGACTGACGGCGGTTGTCGCGAGCCTTGCCTTGCTGACCGCAAGCATCAGCGTTGCAGGGCGCTGGTATGGCGAAAACCTGGCGCTGGCGGGACATACGACGAGCACCGAAATCAACGATATTTTCATCGGACAGGACCACCTGCGGCTGCCGTCCAACGTGATCCGCTTCGAAGAGCAACGCCGCACCGGTGCGGCCGAACGCGCCGATCTCTACCTCACATGGCCCGGGATGCAGGGTTACACCGACGGCACCCGTAGCCTCTTCAACGACGTCAACCGCCCGGAATCGCTGATCTTCCTTCAAGTTTCCCAGAGCACGATGTCGCGCGACATGTCCGGCCGGCTGGAACCGATCTACGAGCATCTTTTCGACGGGCCCGCCCTGCCCGGCCCGGCCGGATTGCAGCGCCACGCGATGAAAGAGAGCTCCGGCTACGGCGAGGAAGTTTTCTTCACCGAGGACCGTGGCGGCGACACGCCCTACGCCGTGCGCTGCATCCTGCCAGCGAGTCCGGCAACATCCACCAGCGCAGATTGCCAGCGCGATATCCACGCAGGCCACGATCTAGTTGTGCTTTACCGCTTTTCGAGCCAATTGCTGCCACATTGGCAAGCCATCGACACGGCCGTCCTCAACTACGTGAACAGCAAGCTCGCCCCATGACATTCCCCCCTTCCCGGTCGCGCGTCATTTTCTCGGCTGCGGCTACCTGTCCGAAATGCAATTCAAGCCGCGGAATTCGGAAACCAATCATTCATCATAAACCGATTGGTAACGCTATCCCGATAGAGTTCTGAGAACAGTCGTTTCCGGAGGCCACGCCCGGACGACATCTGTGAAAAAAGAATGAAGAGTAGTGTAGTGTCCAAATCCATATTCAACGGTTCCGTTCAACGCACCATCGCCCCATTCTTTCAAAGGGCTTGCCGGGTGCTGTTGGTCTCGTTGGCTGCGTCGCTGACGACCATTTCCGCGGCCGCTGCTGCGCAATATGCCGGTATCGTGGTCGATGCCAAGACCGGCAAGGTGCTCTACAGCGAGGATGCCGACAGCCTGCGCTACCCGGCCTCCCTCACGAAAATGATGACGCTCTACCTGACCTTCGAGGCTCTTGAAGCCGGCAAGATCAGCAAGAGCACGCCAGTTCCCTTCTCCAAGCGCGCATCCGCCGAACCACCGTCGAAGCTTGGCGTACGCGCCGGCAATTCGATCACCGTGGAACAGGCGATCCTTGCCCTGGTGACGCGCTCGGCGAATGACGCGTCGACCGCGCTCGGCGAACTGCTTGGCGGCTCGGAGGAACGCTTTGGCCGCATCATGACCAATAAGGCCCGTGCCCTTGGCATGACCCGCACCACCTACCGCAATGCCAACGGCCTCCCTAACGACGCGCAGATGACGACGGCGCGCGACCAGGCGCGCCTCGGCATCGCGCTTCGCCAGCATTTCCCGCAATATTATTCCTATTTCTCGACCCGCAGCTTCCGCTTCGGCAAGCAGACGATCGGCAATCACAACCGTCTTCTCGGCAATGTTCGCGGCGTCGACGGGATCAAGACCGGTTACACCCGCGCTGCGGGCTTCAACCTGGTGACATCGGCACAGGTCGACGGCCGCAGCATCGTCGCCGTCGTGCTCGGAGGCAAGTCCGGCGCCGCTCGCGACGCGCAGATGCGCGCCCTCGTCGCCAAATATCTGCCGGCAGCCTCGCGTCGCGGCGGCGGTGACCTGATCGCGCAGACGGCCGATGCGCCGACCATGCAGGCGCAAGCTGCCGAACAACCGGCCGAAGCGGCAGTTGCCGCGACCGGCGGTAGCTTCAACCTGCCCAACAGCGGCCCAGTTCCGGATTTCCGCTACAGCGGCGAAACCACCCAGAGCATCGAAGTCGCCTATGCCGAACCGGCAAAGGTCAGCGCCAATCCGGTGCTGAGCGAAAACATCGTGCCGAACACGCTGGAAGCCCAGAGCCGCAAGATTGCCAAGGCTGCGCCGGTCCCGGCCGCCACTGTCGACAACCAGATCACCAATTCCGTTGCCAAGCCCGCAGCCGAAACGCCGGTCTCCGCCACTGAATCAAAGCCTGCGGGCTGGGTCATTCAGATCGGCGCGACGCCGGACAAGGACCAGGCAATGACACTGCTCGAAAACGCCAAGGACAAGGGCGGCAAGGTTCTGCGCGGCGCGACGCCCTTTACCGCGGCCTTCGCCAGCGGCGACGGCCATCTCTATCGGGCACGCTTCGGCGGCTTCGCCAATCAAGACAAAGCCGTGAATGCCTGCAAGACATTGAAGCGCAAGGGCTTCTCTTGCTGGGCCAGCCTTCAATAGGATTAAAGTTTCGATCCCCGGTGCGTGTTTGCCGGCGGTCCTCCTCGGATTGGGTTTTGCGTAACGAGGTCAGTTATGGGAATGAACGAGAATGGTCCGGGCATGACGCCCGCTTCAGACAGGAAACGGAAGGCGCCGCGCTACGGCCTGCATCCCTTGCATGAAGCGGCGATGCGCATCGCCGAACTCGGCAGCCGCCCGAAATCGAAGACGAAGGATCTGGTGACGCTGCTTCTGACGCATGGCGCGCGGGCCTGGCGCTCGACCCAGCCGAATGCCTCCATCCATGTGCATGTCACCTCGCCCTCGGGGCGCTTTCCGGTCCGGATCAGAATCCGTTAAAACAGACGATATCTGGAAAGCTCGGCATCGCCGGGCTTTCATCGTTCTGCACTGTCAAAGAAGGCCAAGCTCTGCGAGTTCCCGCCGCAGCTCGAGCGGCATCTCGGTTGCGCCACCGCCCAGAGCCGTCAGGTCGCGCGGCGCGTCCTTGTCCTCCAGATAGCGCCACCCCTGGAAGGCCCGGCGCGGCTGGTAGGCCGTTTCGATCACTTCGGGACCGAGAACGAGATTGCAGCGACCGATGCCGTCTGCGTCGGTAAACGTCTCGATGCCGATCAACCGCTGGCGCGCCTGCACCTGCCCTTTGATCACCCAATAGAGAGAGCCGCCATCGAGCAATTCCTCGGTGCGTTTCGGGACCATTCGGGTCGTGTGGGAGGAATGCGGCTCCAGGCCGGCGGCAATCGCCGTCAGGGCCCGCCGCGAAACCCATTCGCGAAGGTCCTCGATCGAATCCGCGCCGACGCAGAGCTTGATGAGATGCAAGGCCATGGCCGGTGTTGAACACCCAGTCGCCCATCGCGGTCAAGCCTGTTCTTGACCGCTCCACAGGACGACCCGCCAGAGCGTGTCGCAACCACTATGCCGTGCGCGTGCGCCCGAAGGCACGCAGCAACAGATTTACCGAGACGGCAACCTTGTCGATATCGGGAATGTCCTGCGAATAGCGCCCCGTATAGAGCTTGACGATCATCTTGTCCCGCTCGGCGCCGTCAAGGTCGAAATGAAGATGGAGGTAGTAACGCCGCATGTCGCCTGGGCGGCTGATGTCTCCCCGCCGCTGGGTTGCCTGCCTGAGCTCCGCCTCAATCGGCGCGAATCCGTCGAGGGCCAACCGCAAGCGTGTGGATTGAAACCGTGTTTGCGCTGGAACCGCGACCACCGCCTTTTCGAGGGACAGGCTCACAAGGCGGCCCGGGGAACCATCGACATTTGCGGGCTCGTCGAGCTTGAACGCTTGAAAGAGGCGCCGCGGCTTCTCGAAGCAGATCAGCGAGGCGATGAGGAGCACCACGATGTTGACACCGGCCCACAGCGCCGCGATCGGCGAAAACGCTCCCTGTATCCGCGCCGTTTCAGGAACGATGTTGACGACCAGGCCGAGCGCGGTAACGACGATGAAGCCCGCGATCCAGCTGAAAGTGTAGGCGTCGTAGACGCTCTCCTCGTTGCCGCTGCCCTTGGGCGTCACTTTGAACGGCTTGCCGAATGGTCGCACCAGACTGGAGATCACCGTCGGCAGCATGCGGAACGCGGCGAAGGTCCCAACAGCGCTGGAGACCACCGGGAGGTAACGGGTCGGCGTAATCCAGAGCATCAAAAGAAAATAGGCGGCCAGGAGTGGCACCTGATGAGAGACATAATCGGCGACCTCGGTGAAATGAAGCGGCAGCGCGCCGAACCAGAAATAGACGATCGGCACGAGCAGGACGACGAAGCGGACCAGATATTGCACCAGCCACGACATCGGCAGGAACATGATGCGCTGGAAGAGGGAAAGCCCAGGTCCTCGCAGAGGGCCGTTGTGCAGGTAGAGCGTCTGGATGCCGCCTTGGCACCAGCGCTCGCGCTGGACGAAATAGCCGGTGAGGTTTTCGGCCGCCAGACCCATCGACAGTCGCTCATTCAGGTAACGGGTCTTGTAGCCTTTGTTGAGCATCGAAAGCGTTGTCAGCAGATCTTCCGTAATGGACTCGGTCGGGAAGCCGCCGATCGCATCAACCGCCTCGCGGCGCGCGATCGAGCAGGAACCGCAGCAGAAGCTCACATCCCAGCCATCTCTGCTCGGTGCAATCTCGTCGAAGAACAGGCGCTGTTCGTCCGGCCATATGTTCTCGAGACCGAGATTGGATTGCACCGGATCAACGTTGAAGAAGTGCTGCGGCGTCTGAACGATGCCGATGGTGCCGTCCGAAAAGAACGGTAATGTTCGCCTGATGAAATGACGATATGGCACGAAATCCGCGTCGAAGATGGCGATGAAATCGCCGGAACTGACGCGCAAGCCATTGTTCATATTGCCGGCCTTGGCATGGGCGTTGTCGCTGCGGGTAACATGGATCGCGCCGTGTCGTTCGCAGTAGGCCTTGAGCCAGCCGCGACGGCCGTCATCGAGCACACCGCCGGTCGCCGCGCCGGCTGCCTGCGCCGACTCGACCATCTTGCGGGCGAAAATACCCCTCGACTCCAAATCCTGCCGGCGGCCGAGATCCACCTTTGCCACCAGATCCTGGGCGCGCGCCACCTCGACCCGCTTGCGCAGGATCTGCAATTCCTGTTCAAGGCTGGCAATGGTCGCGCGCTGGAATATCTCGAGCCGTTCGGCAAGCTGACGACGCAGCCGGGAGAGTTCCTCGCGTTCCCGCTCAAGCGCCTCGACGCGTGCGGCGGCCGTGCGGTGTTCTGAGCGCAGCGACGCGAGAACTGCCCGGTTGACGCGTTCATTGCGAATGGTCGCAAGTACCTCACCCGCGCTTACCGGCGTTCCGATCCGCTGTGGGGATCCGACAACCTCGCCGTCGATCGGCGCGTTTATGACTGCAAGGCGTGCATTGACAGTGCCATCCAGGCTGGTGAATCCCGTCAAGCCCGGCAACAGGGCGACGACCACAAGCCCCAGGAGCAAAATCCCGACTGCTACCCGCGTGATGCGATGGTTCAGGATCCTCATCTCAAGCATCCGTTGTGTCGCAAGCAGGGTCGCGATCACGATTTCGCCCGCGCTGCGCAGGTCTCAGCATTCCTCAGTATTTGACGTTGAACAACCCCCAAATTTTACTGGATTCAGTAAGTGAAATGCAAATATTCCTGTGTCGAAACAGGTTCGATCATTGAATACCGGACTACGCCAAGAGAACAGCCGAGAGAGGATTTTTATTTTATTTATTTCTAATAAGAAAAATCGACAAAATGGACTTGCCCGGTACCGAATGATGCACCCTCCCACGCGATGAACGCAGATCGCGCGAGCAATTGGCGCTCTAGCGGGACAGGCTTTTGAGCCGTGTTCTACTGTCCTGTCGGCGCAAGAGGCTGTGAGAACACTCAGCACTCCACGACATTGACGGCGAGGCCGCCCGTCGAGGTCTCCTTGTATTTGTCGTGCATATCGACCCCGGTCTGGCGCATCGTCTCGATGCAGGCATCCAGCGGCACGAAATGCTGCCCGTCGCCCTTGATCGCCAACGACGCGGCCGTAACGGCCTTGACCGCGCCGAGCGCATTGCGCTCGATGCAGGGCACCTGCACGAGGCCAGCGATCGGATCGCAGGTCATGCCGAGATGGTGTTCGAGCGCGATTTCCGCGGCGTTCTCGATCTGCTCGGGCGTGCCGCCCATCACGGCCGCAAGCCCGGCCGCCGCCATCGCGGAGGCAGAGCCGACCTCGCCCTGACAGCCGACCTCGGCGCCGGAGATCGAGGCGTTGAACTTGATGATGCCGCCGATTGCAGCAGCGGTCAGAAGATAGTCGCGAATGCCATGATGGTCCGCATCGTCGTGAAAATGCAGATAATAGCGGATGGTCGCCGGAACCACGCCGGCTGCGCCATTGGTCGGCGAGGTCACCACCCTGCCGCCGGCGGCGTTCTCCTCGTTCACCGCCATCGCGTAGACGCTCAGCCAGTCGTTGGCGAGCAGCGGATTGACCTTGTTGGAGCGCCATTCCTCCTGCAGCTTGTCGTGGATCATGGCGGCGCGGCGGCGCACCTTCAGCCCGCCGGGCAGGATACCGCCGCCGGTCAGCCCGCGGTCGATGCAGCTCTTCATTGCCGCCCAGATGCGATCGAGCCCTTCGTCAAGCTCCTCCCGCGACATCGAACATTCCTCGTTCGCCCGCTTCATCTGGGCGATCGACAGGCCCGAGCGTTGCGCCATCTCCAGCATCTGCCTGGCGGTCGAGAAGGGATAGGGAACCTTGACGCCGCCCGGCTTTGCCTTGCTCGCCTTCATCGCCTCGAGTTCCGTATCGGTGACGACGAAGCCGCCGCCGATGGAATAATAGACGCGTTTCAGCAGCAACCGCCCGTCCCTGTCGAAGGCGGAAAAGGACATGCCATTGGCGTGGCCCGGCAGGGGTACCTTCTTGTCGAAGACGAGGTCGGTCTTCGGCTGGAAATCATAGGCCGGATGTCCGGGCGGGGTGATGCGGCCGGTGCGCTCGACCGTTTCGATGATGTCATCCATGCGATCGGGATCGACCTGATCGGGGCGCTCGCCCATCAGGCCGAGGATGACCGCCCTGCCCGTTCCATGGCCGATGCCGGTGAAGGCGAGCGAACCATGCAGGCTCGACTTGATGGAGGCGACGGCAGCATTGGCCGGCCGCGGCCAGTCGCTCGACAGGATCAGGTCGAGAAAGCGGTTGGCCGCCGACATCGGCCCCATCGTGTGCGAACTTGAAGGACCGATACCGATCTTGAAGACGTCAAAAACCGAAAGAAACATTCGAACTCCGCCCTGGGCACTGGTTGGCCGGAAACACGCCGACCATGATCACGTCTAAGAAACTAGGCTATCCTGCGCCTGCCATCAGGCGATCGACCGACATCCGGTCCCGCGGGTGCGACACGCTTTGCGGCTCCCGCGCCATCACGGCGATTCTTCACCTATAAGTCGCCATGCGCGGCAGCCGATTTCAAGGGGCACGGTGAACTTTCGCAGCGCCTTGCAATTTCGGCAAACCATGCCAAAAACACAATCATGACACTTACCGATTATATCGCATTGGCGATTTTTGCGCTGCTGTGGACCGGATACAACTGGGCCACGGACGGGAAGGTTCACTTCCAGCGGATCAGCCTGACGCGGCTGATGATGGAGAACCGCCGCCGGTGGCTCCTCAATTCGCTCAATCGCGACCTGAAGATGATCGACACCCAGATCGTTGCCGGCCTGCAGGCGGGTACGGCCTTCTTTGCGTCCACGACGATCTTCGCGCTCGGCGGCTGTTTCGCCTTGCTCGGAGCTACGGACCAGGTCCAGACGATCATGAACGACCTGCCTTACGTCTTTCGTGGCGGGCGCAGTGCCTTCGAACTGAAGGTCGGCGGCCTTGCCTGCCTGTTCGCGTATGCCTTTTTCAAGTTCGCCTGGTCCTACCGCCTGTTCAACTACTGCTCGATCCTGATCGGCGGCATTCCGATGATGTCGGACATGCATGAGGACCGGCCCGGCGCCGAACGCGCAGCCGGACGTGCAGTCAAGATGAACATCCTCGCCGCCAAGCACTTCAATGCCGGCCTGCGCAGCATCTTCCTGTCGATCGGCTATCTCGGCTGGTTCGTCAGCCCCTACGTCTTCATCGCGCTCACCATCTTCGTCATCTTCGTCCTCACGCGGCGACAATTCTATTCTGAAGCGCGCGAAGCCCTTCTTGACGACACAAACCCTTAAGTTTTTGACACAGCACGGCGAATCCTTGCGCCAGACGCAAGCTTGCCGCCGTATGTTCTGAAGATTGGAAAGTAGAGCCATGTCGATTCGCAACGCAGTCAACGCAAGCGACAATGGGACAGCGCCGCCGGCAACCGCCGAAGAACGGGACCGGATCTGGGCGATCGATGCGCTGCGCGGTGTCGCCCTGGTCGCCATGGCGACCTACCATTTTTCCTGGGATCTGGAATTCTTCGGCTATATCGAACCTGGCACCGTCGGGACCGGGGCATTCAAGATGTATGCACGGCTAATCGCCGGCAGTTTCCTGTTTCTGGCCGGCGTCAGCCTCGTGCTCGGGCACTACCCCGTGTTTCGCGCCCGCTCCTTCGCCATCCGCTTTGCCAAAATAGCAGCCGCCGCCCTCGCCATCACCGGCGTCACCTGGTTTGCCTTCCCCGACAGCTTCATCTTCTTCGGCATCCTGCATTCGATCGCCGTGGCGAGCCTGATCGGCCTGATCTTCCTCAGGCTGCCCGCCCTCCTGACCCTGGCGGCAGCAGCCGCGGCCTTCGCGGCACCGTTCTACCTGCGATCACCGGTGTTCGACACGCCGGCGCTGCTATGGGTTGGCCTGTCGCAAACCTTACCCCGCTCGAACGACTATGTCCCCTTGCTCCCATGGCTTGCTCCGTTCCTCGCGGGCATTGCGGCGGCGCGCATTGCAACGGGTTTCGGATGGTTCGAGAGATTGCGCACCGACGGCAGCGCGCGGTGGAAAATGCTGCTGACTACGGCCGGACGCCACAGTCTCGTCATCTATCTTCTGCATCAGCCGCTGCTCTTTGCGCTCGTCTATCTCTTCTCTCTCGGTTTTCCCGCGGCCAAGCCGGATCCGGTCGAGGCCTTCCGCGTCAATTGCGAGATGACCTGCCGCAAGCAGGAAACCGCCGCCATCTGCGCGAATTTCTGCGGCTGCACGCTAGACAAGCTGATGGAGGAGAATCTTTTCGAGCCGCTGAACGCCGGCAAAATCGACATCAATACCGACGAGCGCATTGCGCGCATCGCCGGCCAATGCACCGTGGACGCACAAGCGAAGGAATAGACATGAACGCCTATCGCACCAAGCCGCTGACATATCCCTGGCCGCCCTTTCTTTATGTGCTCGCCATGCTGGGGGCGGTGGCCCTGGGGCGTTCGGCGCCGATTGCCGTAGCTCACAGCCAGGGCTGGATACCGTGGCTTGCCGGCGCGGCCCTCGTTCTCATCGCGCTGTTCCTGGACATATGGGCAATGAAGACGCTGATCGAGCGGCACACCGCCGTCCTGCCGCATCGGGGTTCATCGCATCTCGTCACCTGCGGACCGTTCCGCTTCACCCGCAATCCGATCTATCTCGGTTACACGGTCATGATGGTCGGTTTCGGCCTGATCACGCTCAATCCGTGGTTCTTCATTCTGGCCAGCGCCTCCGTGGCCGTGACGACCGCCTTTGCGATCCGCAATGAGGAACTTCATCTTTTGTCGCGCTTCGGGTTCGAGTTCGAGCGCTATTGCCGCGCCACCAGCCGGTGGATTTGACACAAACCGTGGCGCAAGACCGTGCGCGTCAGGTGCCAACCCCTATCTCGGCCAGCCGTGTCAGACAGGCTTCCTCGACATTGTTCAATTCTTCGAGTGTCTCCTCGATGTCCTTGCGCTTCTGCTGCAGTTCTTCGCGCTTTTCCTCGACACGCTTCATCAGAAGCCGCAGTTGCCCCGCCTCGCCGGGCGGATCCTTGTAGACCTGGATGATTTCGCGGATTTCAGCGATGGTGAAACCAATGCGGCGACCGCGCAGGATTTCCATGATCAACCGGCGGTCGGCCGAGCGGAACAATCGGGTGCGGCCGCGCCGCTCCGGATGAATGAGACCCTCATCCTCGTAGAAGCGCAGCGTTCGGGTCGATATGCCGAATTCCCGTGTCAGTTCCGTAATGGTATAGTATTTTTTCACGCCTGCCTCGCTTGGAACCGCGGCTTGAAGCACCTGAAGCGAGACGCCGGTGCTTCACGATGCGGTTCAAGTGTCGCGCCGGTCACCCATCTGAAAAGGGGCGGTCGCATGTCCCCGGGACAATCTGATTGACTTTGACGTAAAAGTCAACTTTCCCGTAAGCGCTAACTGACATGGAACCACCAGGTTGCGAGGCCGAGGAAGGCAAAAAACCCGGTCACATCCGTCACCGTGGTGACGAAAACCGCCGAAGAGACGGCGGGATCGGCACCGAAACGGTCAAGCAGCAACGGGATCGTGATCCCGGCCAGAGCGGCAGCGATCATGTTGATCAGCATGGCTGCTGCGATGATGCCGCCGATATTGTAGTCCTGGAACCACGCGCCTGCGACGATGCCGATCAACACGCCGAACAGCAACCCGTTCAAGAGGCCGACACCGGCCTCGCGGCGAACGATGCGCCAGGCATTGTGAATATCGAGATCGCGGGTCGCGAGCGCCCGCACCGTGACCGTCATCGTCTGTGAGCCGGCATTGCCGCCCATGCCGGCGACGATCGGCATCAGTACGGCTAGGGCGACAATCTGCTGGATCGTCGCCTCGAAAAGCCCGATGACCGAAGCCGCCAGAAACGCCGTTCCCAGGTTGACCAGCAGCCAGACGACGCGCGAGCGCGACGTGCTGATGACCGAATCGGAGAGTTCTTCGTCCCCGACGCCGCCGAGACGCATCAGGTCCTCCTCGGCCTCTTCCTGGATGACGTCGACGACATCATCGATCGTCAGGACACCGACCAGGCGGTTGTTTTCATCGACGACCGGGGCAGACAAAAGGTCGTATTGCTCGAAGAGCTGGGCAGCTTCTTCCTGGTCCATTTCGGCCGGGATCGGGTGTACCGTCTCGCGCATGATGGTCTCGATCTTGACCGAGCGCTTGGTCCGCAGGATGCGGTCCAGGTCGAGCGCGCCGACCAGCTTGAAGGTCGGATCGATAACGAAGATCTGGGTAAAGCTTTCGGGCAGGTCATCGTCCTCGCGCATATAGTCGATGGTCTGACCGACTGTCCAGAATGGCGGCACCGCCACGAACTCCGTCTGCATGCGGCGGCCGGCCGTGCTTTCGGGATAGTCTAGCGAACGGCGCAGCCGCACCCGTTCCGTGAACGGCAGCTTCGACAGGATTTCTTCCTGGTCCTCCTGATCGAGGTCTTCCAGGATGTAGACGGCGTCATCCGAATCCATCTCGCCGATCGCAGCGGCGATCTGCTCGTTCGGCAGGTGTTCGACGATGTCGAGGCGGATCGCCTCGTCCACTTCGGTCAGTGCCGAAAGGTCGAAATCCTCGCCAAGAAGGGAAACCAGCGCCCGGCGCTGCTCCGGCTGGATGGCTTCCAGCACGTCGCCCATCTCCGACGCGTGCAGGCGGGCAACATGCTGGCGAAGATAGAGCAGATCGCGATCGGCAATCGCGGCGCCGACATGCATCAGGTAGTCGGAACGCACCGACCCGTCTTCGGCATAGATGTCGGAGCCGTCATAGGCATCTTCGCCCACCGCAGTGCGCTCATTTTCCTGATCGCCGGTGCTGCTCATGTGCCCGCCCTCGCAAGAATTGCAGCCATCCAAGACGCCGGCACACGAACCGGCGGGAGCAGGAAGGCCATGTCATATGCCGATGGTCGCGGAGCCCCCCGCGAGAGGAACCGCCCTTCCCTGCTAAACCAACCCACCGGCCAGGTCCACCATCCGATTCGCCCGCGGACCGATCGCGCCATCACTTTTACCCAAGCTGTTGCAAAATCATGAGAATTGTTTAGCTCTGAGGCGGCCTAAAAAACGCGGAGGCGACCTTGCCGATACGACCGATCCTGCGATTTCCCGATGCGCGGCTGAGCATGCCGGCAGTTCCTGTGGAACGGTTCGACAAGGATCTCGCCGCCCTTGCCGACGACCTCCTGGAAACGATGCGTGCAGCGCCGGGCGTCGGCATCACGGCGCCGCATATCGGCGTCCTGCAGCGAATCACCGTCATCGAACTCGACCCCGCATCGGGGCCTAAAATCTACGTCAATCCGGAACTTGTCTGGTCGTCCAGCGACACGGTCTCGCACAGCGAAGGCAGCGTTTCCATGCCGGGAATCACCGAAGACGTCGTTCGTCCCCGCCTGATCCGCCTCCGCTACCAGACGCTTTCCGGCGAGGTGGTCGAGACGGAAGTCGATGGTTTTCTATCCATCTGCCTGCAGCACGAGATCGACCAGCTCGACGGCATCTTCTGGCTGCAGCGGCTGTCCCGGCTGAAGCGCGAGCGCGCGACAAAGCGTTTCGCAAAACTCGGCAGGATTGGCTAAACGCTGTTCAGGACATAAAAAAACCCGCTGGAAGCGGGCTCTTTTGCTTGGCTTGAAAGCCAATGGTGCGGTCGAGAAGACTCGAACTTCCACGGGTTGCCCCACAGCGACCTCAACGCTGCGCGTCTACCAATTCCGCCACGACCGCATCGTGGTAGGTGCCCGATTGCTCCGGCGGGGGTGCATGTAGCAAAAGCATTTGGGGTGCACAAGAGCAGGATGACAGAAAGTTGACGGCAACAGCAACTATTTCAACAAGCCGCTCTCGCGCCCCCTGAGAACGCTGGACTCTTGGCCCTTCGCGTACCATCTAGAAACCACGCACAAACAGGACTGCCGGCGACCATGCAACGCGAAAGCCTTGAAAAGACATTCTTCTCTGCCGAAGGATCAGCGCCGGTGCGCTGGCGAATCGCGCCTTCGCTCGTCGATTATGCCAAGGCTGTCGAAACGATGGAGCGCGAAGCAGCGGCAATCTCGGCCGGCGAAGCGGACGAACTCGTATGGCTCGTCGAGCATCCGCCGCTCTATACCGCCGGCACCAGCGCCGATGCATCGGACCTCGTCATGCCCGACCGATTTCCGGTGTACCAGACGGGCCGCGGCGGCGAATACACCTATCACGGGCCGGGACAGCGCGTCGTCTACGTCATGCTCGATCTCAAGCGGCGCAAGCAGGACGTCCGGGCCTTCGTCGCTGCTCTCGAAGGCGTGATCATCGAAACGCTCGCCAGCATGAACGTGAAGGGCGAGCGCCGGGAAGAGCGTGTCGGCGTCTGGGTGCGCCGGCCGGAACGGCCGGCCCTGCCCGATGGCTCGATGGCGGAAGACAAGATTGCCGCAATCGGTATCCGCCTGCGCAAATGGGTGAGCTTTCACGGCCTTTCGCTGAATGTCGATCCGGATCTCGATCATTTCGGCGGCATCGTGCCCTGCGGTATTCGCGGCTATGGCGTGACAAGCCTGGTCGACCTCGGCCTGCCGGTGATGATGACCGATGTCGACATCAGGCTGCGCCAGGCGTTCGAGGCCATTTTCGGCCCGACAATCGACGACGACGCTCAGGAAAACAGCCGGTCCGTCGCATAGATGATGGCATAGCGATGCAGGAATGGCCTATGCCGCTGTCGCATCCCGCGCCGGCATACCCGCCAGAACGCCGAGCCGATCGAGTGCCTGCTGCTCCTGCGCCAAACGCCTGCGCGATTCATTCAAATTTTGCCATTGCAGCGCCGCGGCCTGTTTCTCAAACCGCTTCCGATTCCAGGGAATTATGCAGTAGCCCCGCCTGCCGCTCCCGCCAGATCATGAAAAGGCCGGAACCGACGATGATCACGATGCCAAGCCATTTCGACGCTGTCGGAAATTCGCCGAAGATCAGGAATCCCAGGGCGGTGCCGGTGATGATCTCGAAATAGTGGAACGGAGCGAGAAGCGATACCGGGGCGGCCTGAAACGCCTTGACGACCAGGAGGTGGCCGTAGCCGGAAATCGTGCCGAGGGCGATGACCAGAACCCAGCCGAGCGGGGAATGCGGCAGCGACGGCACGAAATCCGCTGCTCCCGCGCTGTGGCCGACGGCGATGACCACGATCATGAACAGGGAGCCGCCGATCCCGGCGATCGTCTGCATCGCCAGCGGCGTGTCGGCGCTGCCGACAATCCGGTTCAACAGAAGATAGCAGGCAAACAGGAAAGCGCAGAAAACCGGCAGCAGCGACGTCAAGCCGAAGAGTTCGAAGCTCGGCTGGATGACGATCATTGCGCCGCCGAAACCGATGACGATGGCAAGCCAGCGCCGCCATCCGACTTTTTCGCGCAGGATCAGTGCCGAAAGGCAGGTAAGCATGAACGGTTCGACGAAATAGATGGCGAAGACGTCGGCAAGCGGCATGTATTTGACCGAAACGAAGAACAACAATGCCGCCCCGGCAAGCAGCACGCCGCGCAGCAGATTGAACCACAGCCGCCTGGGTTTCAGCGCCCGCAGGCCACCCGTGGTCAGCAAGAGGGGCAGCACAGAAACGAGCTGGAAGAAGAACCTGTAAAACGTCACCTGCCCTGGCGACATGCCCTGATAGACGGCCATGTATTTGGCGATCGCATCCATGCAGGGCAGGATGATCATCGCAAACAGCATGATCGCAAGGCCCTGCATGACGGTGGTGGCGGGGGTTATACGCGATGGCGTGCTCAAGCTGTCGTTCCATTTCATTGTTGTCGGACCGGCGAAACGAAAGGCGTTTTTGGCGGTATTTTTGGCGTGCTGAAGTGTCCGATCGAGTGGAGGTCAGTATAGACTGTCTGGGTGAACCATCCGACCGCATTCGCGGCCGCCCCGGAACTCGACCACCCAAGCCAGCAAGGCAAAAGGAGAGACCGATGCGCTTATCAACCGATACCTTTCTAGAGATGATTCGTCGCCCAAGCGACAATGATACGCTTGGCGGCCGCATCTGGCGTGCGCGCGATGCGATGAATCTCTCTGTCCAGGAGCTGGCAGACCGGCTGGGCGTTCGCAGCGACACGATTTCCGCGTGGGAGCGCGACCGGTCGGAACCGCGCACCAGCCGGTTGTTCACGCTGGCGGGCGTGCTGGGGGTCAGCCCGGCCTGGCTGATCGCCGGTATCGGTGAGGCGCCGAAGGACGATCTTTCCAACAGCGTTGCCGGCCAGTTGCGCGACCAGCTGGCGCACGTGAAGAAACTGCACGAGCAGACTGGGAAAGCGATCTCTGCCCTCGAGCTGGAGATCAACCGCGTCCTACAGGACATATGACAATCACGACTTAAAATAGCCGATTGCGGCTTGAGCGCCGCACGCCACTCTGCGATTGTGGCGCCAAATCATTCAGGGAGAAGAACCATGGACGTACGCGCCGCTGTTGCCGTTCAGGCCGGCAAGCCATTGGAAATCATGACCGTTCAGCTCGATGGCCCGCGCGCCGGCGAAGTGCTGGTCGAGGTCAAGGCGACCGGCATCTGCCACACCGACGAGTTCACGCTGTCGGGTGCCGACCCGGAAGGCCTGTTTCCGGCGATCCTCGGCCATGAGGGCGCCGGCATCGTCGTCGATGTCGGACCGGGCGTCACGTCGCTGAAGAAGGGCGACCATGTCATTCCGCTCTACACGCCGGAATGCCGCGAATGCTACTCGTGCCTGTCGCGCAAGACTAACCTGTGCACCTCGATCCGAGCCACCCAGGGCCAGGGCCTGATGCCGGACGGCACCTCGCGCTTCTCGATCGGCAAGGACAAGATCTTCCATTACATGGGTTGCTCGACCTTCGCCAACTTCACCGTGCTGCCGGAGATCGCGCTTGCCAAAGTCAATCCCGACGCGCCGTTCGACAAGATCTGCTACATCGGCTGTGGCGTCACCACCGGCATCGGCGCCGTCATCAACACCGCCAAGGTCGAGATCGGCTCGACCGCGATCGTCTTCGGCCTCGGCGGCATCGGGCTGAACGTGCTGCAGGGCCTGCGTCTTGCCGGTGCCGACATGATCATCGGCGTCGACATCAACCCCGACCGCAAGGCCTGGGGCGAAAAGTTCGGCATGACGCATTTCGTCAATCCGAAGGATGTCGGCGACGACATCGTGCCCTACCTCGTCAACATGACCAAGCGCCATGGCGACACGATCGGCGGCGCCGACTACACCTTCGACTGCACCGGCAACACCAAGGTGATGCGCCAGGCGCTGGAAAGCTCGCATCGCGGCTGGGGCAAGTCGGTGATCATTGGGGTTGCCGGCGCCGGCCAGGAGATCTCGACGCGCCCGTTCCAGCTGGTCACCGGCCGCAACTGGATGGGTACCGCTTTCGGCGGCGCCCGCGGCCGCACCGACGTGCCGAAGATCGTCGAGTGGTACATGGACGGCAAGATCCAGATCGACCCGATGATCACCCACACCATGCCGCTCGAGGACATCAACAAAGGTTTCGACCTGATGCATGCCGGCGAAAGCATTCGCAGCGTGGTGATCTATTAAGGCTATGCCTGGGTACCGCGTCCCGCTCAGGGGGCGCGGACCTATTGACAACGGCAACATCCGCATGCGGCCTGCTTCTGCTGCGGCCATGACAGCGGTCAGCAATCTGATGAAGCGGACGGGAAATTCGGTCGCAGACGAAGTACAGTGGCTATGTCGGAAGAAACACCCCACCCCAGCACCATCTATGTCGATGCCGACGCCTGCCCGGTAAAGCCTGAAATCCTCAAGGTCGCCGAGCGCCACGGCCTGCCGGTCGTGCTGGTCGCCAATTCCGGTCTGCGGCCGTCCCGCGACCCGATGGTGCGCAATGTCATCGTCTCGGCCGGCTTCGATGCGGCCGACAACTGGATAGCGGAGCGAGCCGGCCAAGGCGACATCGTCGTCACGGCTGACGTTCCCCTGGCCGGCCGCTGTGTTGCCGCCGGTGCGCAGGTGACCGGGCCAACGGGACGCATCTTCGACAAGGCCAACATCGGCATGGCGACCGCGATGCGCGATCTCAGCGCTCACCTGCGCGAAACCGGCGAAAGCAAGGGCTACAACGCCGCCTTCTCGCCGCGCGATCGTTCCGCTTTTCTCGAAACGCTCGATCGGCTTTGCCGCCGCGCCAAACAGCGCTAGTGATACAGAAAGCGCCGGGAGCGTTCATGAGCAAGGCAGACAGAAAGATCGCCCATCGCCGCCATGCCCCCTTTTATACCGGTGGCATTTGCGCCGTCCTCACCGCTGTTGTTTGTCTGTTTGTGGCGCCCGAACTCGCGGTCGGACTGTCGGCGGTCGTGTTCTTTGCCGCATATCTCGCTTTCATCGCATATCGTCTGCCGAAATTGACGGGCAACTATCTGAAGCGCAACGCTGCCGGCACCGACGAACCCGCGATCGTCATTCTTGCGGTCACGCTCATCGCCGTCGGCGTTTCCATTGGCTCCCTGTTCCAGGCGCTCAATGCCGAGGAGACAGTGATCGAGCTCACCATCGCCTTTGCATCGGTCGTGCTCGGCTGGTTGACCATCCATACGATGGCGGCGATGCACTACGCCCACCGCTATTGGAGCCCGGAAATGGGGGACAACCAGGGCGACGGCCACAGCCTCGAGTTCCCGGGCACGACGGAGCCGGGGGGCTACGATTTCCTTTACTTCGCTTTCGTCATCGGCATGACGGCACAAACTTCGGATGTTGCCGTCACCTCGACCGCCATGCGAAAGATCAATCTCCTGCACGCGGTCGTATCCTTTTTCTTCAATACGGTGCTGGTGGCGGCTGCGGTCAATGCGGCCGTGTCGCTGGCATGACGCGCTATTCAGCTTCAAAGGAGCACAGCTTGAAAGTCCTTTCCCAGAACACCGCCTTCGGTGGCATGCAGGGCGTCTTTTCGCACGATTCGCAGGCCTGCAAGACCGAAATGACTTTCGCGGTCTATGTTCCGCCGCAGGCGATCTCAGCCCCCTGCCCGGTTCTCTGGTATCTCTCCGGCCTGACCTGCACCCATGCGAACGTCATGGAAAAAGGCGAGTATCGCCGCATGGCCGCCCAACTTGGCCTGATCATCGTCTGCCCCGATACCAGCCCGCGCGGCAACGATGTTCCCGACGAGCTGACCAACTGGCAGATGGGCAAGGGTGCCGGCTTCTATCTCGATGCGACCGAGGCGCCCTGGGCCGAAAACTACCAGATGTACACCTACGTCACGCAGGAGCTGCCCGCCTTCGTCGGCCAGCATTTTCGCGTCGACATGAGCCGCCAGGGCATCTTCGGGCATTCGATGGGCGGCCATGGCGCCATGACCATCGCGCTGAAGAACCCCGAACGCTTCAAGAGCTGCTCGGCCTTCGCGCCGATCGTCGCGCCCTCAACGGCTGACTGGTCAGTCGGCGCCTTTGAAAAATACCTTGGCGCCGACAAGGCCGCCTGGCGGCAATATGACGCCTGCGCGCTGGTGAAGGACGGCGCCCGGTTTCCGGAATTCCTGATCGACCAGGGCAAGGCCGACAATTTCCTCGAAAGCGGCTTGCGTCCCTGGCTGTTCGAGGAAGCGGTCAAGGGCACCGGCATAGACCTGACGCTGCGGATGCATGAACGCTACGACCATTCCTACTATTTCATTTCGTCCTTCATGGACGATCACCTGAAATGGCACGCCGAGCGGCTGGGCTGAACTTCGGTCGGAGACGTCGGAACAGCGTCGTGCACCACGGCGCGGTTCTTCTTCAGGATGCGGATTGGAAACGGGGCGCAGTGGCGGTCTCGACGACCCGTATGCTCGATTCGCTCTGGCCGTGATGGCCTTCCATGTCGACGACGACGTGCCAGTGGCCGGATTGCGGGATGGTCAGCCGGATGGGCGACTTGCGCGCCACGCCGCCGACGAACTGATGCTTCATGGCCTGCTTGTAGAGGGCGAAATTGTTGTCCGTCATCAGCCGGACATTGGCCACGGCCGTCAGCGTGATCTCTATCGTCACCCCGGCGCGTTGCTGCTTGAGGTCGTAGTGCGTGAAGCTGAACTTCAGTTTCGTCATTCGGTTCTCGTTGAAAAGCTCTGCATCGGAAGCCGTTATATTAGGTCTTGCGTGTTAAGGAATGGTTTTGCGCGGCCGTCTCAAAGCGGGACAGGCCGGTCCGAAATCGGCTTCCGCTCCTGCTGAGAGCGCATCCGGCGAGACTACGCCTTCCCTGTCCGGCCGGTTTCGGCTATGGCCTTTTCCATGACACATATCCTCCTCGTTGCCGCCGGTGGCGCTTTCGGTTCCGTGCTCCGCTACCTTGTCGGGCTCTGGGCACTGCGCAATTTCGGACCGGCCTTTCCTTGGGGGACGCTTGCGGTCAATGTTACGGGATCCTTCCTGATCGGCTTTCTGGCGGAAGTGATCGCACGAAAATTCGGCGCATCGGCGGAGATGCGGGTTTTCATGATCACCGGCATTCTCGGCGGCTATACGACCTTCTCGGCCTTCTCGCTTGACGCCATCGGCCTCCTCGAACGCGGCGAGCCGGTCACAGCAGCCATTTATGTCGGCGCCAGCGTGCTTCTTTCGGTAATCGCCGTGTTTGCCGGGCTGGCCCTTATGCGCGCAATGGTCTAAAGCGTCCGTCTCAGAGCGCCGCGCGTCCACAATGGACCGGCCTGCTCTGTCATATCAGTTTGCGCACGGATTTCCGGTCGGCACCCTTGTCGAGGCAGGCGCGATCGCAATTGGATGCAGGTAAGAACACGATCATGGCGGGCATTGAACACAGACAAGTGGAATCCGACGAAGCTGGCATGCGGCTCGACCGCTGGTTCAAGGTCCATTATCCCGGCCTTGGTTTCGGTCCCCTGCAGAAGCTTCTGCGCTCCGGCCAGGTCCGCGTCGATGGCGGCCGCGTCAAGTCGGATACGCGGATCCAGCCGGGCCAGGTCATCCGCGTCCCGCCGATGGATGTGGATGCCAAGACCAAGACTGGGCCGATCGCCGGCCGTGACCTGCGCCATGCCTCCGATCACGAACTCCTGTCGCGTATGCTGCTGCATGAAGATGCCAAGGTGATCGTTCTCAACAAGCCGCCGGGCATCGCCGTCCAGGGCGGCTCCGGCGTCAACCGCCATATTGACGAGATGCTGGAAGCCTGGACCAGTCCCAAGGGCGAGAAACCGCGCCTCGTGCATCGGCTCGACCGCGATACGTCCGGCGTACTGGTGATCGCCCGCACCCGCGGCGCGGCACAGAAGCTGACGGCAGCGTTCCGCGAGCGCGATACCAAGAAGACGTATTGGGCGCTGGTGAAGGGCGTGCCGCGCAAGCGCGAAGACAAGATCTCCACCTGGCTCGTCAAGGAACAGACGCCGGACGGAGACCGGATGCGTATTGCCAAGCACGGCGAGGAGGGCGCCGACCACGCCGTTTCTTACTACCGCATCGTCGAACAGGCCGGCCAGAACTTCGCCTGGCTCGAGATGGAGCCCTATACCGGGCGTACACATCAGCTGCGCGTACACGCCGCCCACATCGGCCATCCGATCCTGGGCGATCCGAAATATTTCGAGGCGGACATCAACTGGAATTTTCCGGGCGGCGTGCAGAACCGCCTGCACCTGCATGCGCGCCACATCGACATTCCGCACCCGGACGGCGGCCGGCTGAGAGTCAGCGCACCGATGCCGCAGCACATGATGCAGACCTGGAACTTGTTCGCTTTCGATCTCGAAAGCGCCGAGGAAGACGAAGACTGATGAAGCTCGTTCTTTTCGATTGCGACGGCACGCTCGTCGACAGCGCCGGCCTCATCCATGAGGTCATGGCGCGAACCTTCGAGGACTTCGGCCTTGCCCGCGTCTCCCTCGACGCCACCAAGGGCATCATCGGTCTGACGCTCGATATCGCCATCGCCCGGCTGATGCATCAGCCGCATGTGGACGATCGCGCGCTTGCCATGACGGCGCACTACAAGAAGATCTATGGTGGCGTCCGGGCCGAGATGGACTTTCGCGAGCCGCTTTTTCCGGGCATTGAAGCGCTCATCGCCACGCTTTCGGCACGCGATGCAGTTATCCTGGGTGCCGTTACGGGAAAGTCACGCCGCGGACTTGATCAGATCTGCGCAAGGCACGGTTATGAAAAGACATTCTTCGTTTCCAGAACCGCCGATGACTGCCCGTCGAAGCCACATCCGGCGATGGTGACGGAGTGCTGCTCGCAGGCCGGCATCGACCCGAAGGACACGATCGTGGTCGGCGACGCGATCTATGACATGCAGATGGCCAGGAGCGCCGGTGCTGCCGCGATCGGCGTTTCCTGGGGCTATGCCTCGGTTTGCGAACTCATCGAGGCCGGGGCGGACCACATAGCCCATGTTCCGATGGATATCCTGGACTGGATGGAGACCTATCATGGCTGATATTCGCGACGATCTGACAGGGGCGCTCAGCGATCCGGATCCCGTGCGCCGCGCGCAGATACAGATGCTGAAGCCGCTGCCCAAGCGATTCTACTCGACCGTCGGGATCGGCCCTGCCGAAGACGGCGGCTACGCCATTCTGCTTGACGGACGCACCGTCCGCACGCCGGCAAAGCAGCCGTTGACTGCGCCGACGGCCCGCGTCGCCGAACTGCTGGCGGCCGAATGGGATGCACAGAAGGAAGTGATCGACCCGGCGACAATGCCCGTCACTCGGCTTGCCAACACCGCAATCGACGGTGTCGCGAAGGATATTCGTGCCGTCTTCGAAGACATTCTGAATTTTGCCGGGACCGATCTCCTCTGCTACCGCGCCAGCGAGCCGGAAGGGCTCGTAGCGCGGCAGACCGAACGATGGGATCCGGTGATGTCCTGGGCCGCCGAAAAACTCGGCGCGCGCTTCATCCTCGCCGAAGGCGTGATGCATCAGACGCAGCCAAGCGCGGCGATCAACGCCTATGCCGACGCATTGCGCGCCCATGCGACGCCGCTCGGCCTTTCCTGCCTGCACACCATCACTACCCTCACCGGGTCCGCCCTGCTCGCCTTGGCTTTCGCCGAGAAACGGCTTTCCGCTGAAGAAGCATGGGCACTCGCCCATCTCGACGAGGACTGGCAGATCGAGCATTGGGGCACGGATGACGAAGCCTTCCAACGTCGCGAGAACCGCTGGCGGGACATGCAGGCGGCCACCGCGACGCTCGACGCGTTGCGCTGAAAATTGAACACCTCGGAATGGCCCCAAAAGACCGGGCTGCGCCCGTTTTGACGCAGCCCGCTCGCGCCTGCTTCAGGCCGTCAGCTTCAGCCCGGCGATGCCGGCGATAATCAACGAGATGCAGCCAAGGCGCATGGCGGTGGCCGGCTCTGCGAAAAGCACGATGCCGAGAATGACCGTTCCCACCATGCCGACACCTGTCCACACGGCGTAAGCCGTACCGAGCGGCAATGTCCGAACCGCAATACCGAGCAGAACGACGCTTGCCACCATGGAGGTCGCGGTCAAGACCGTCGGCGTGAGCCTGGTAAAGCCGTCGGTGTATTTGAGGCCGATCGCCCAGCCGATTTCGAGAAGTCCTGCGAGGAAAAGAATGATCCAGGCCACGATTTAACCCCGTTCAACGGAGCGAGGCCGTCCTCGCGGATGTTCGGTTATCAAACGATGGCTTGATCCCGTGCAGCCGTCTGCATTGGCAATCCATGCCATCCGGACCTGACGCTGGCAAGAGCCCGGCATGCATGGCTGGTGTGCCCTACTGGCCACGCTCCTTCCGGAGCTTTGCCCACCACTCGAGGCGTTTGCGGATATCGCGCTCGAAGCCGCGCTCGGGCGGATCGTAGAAAATCTTGCGGCCCATCTTCTCAGGGAAGTAGTCCTGCCCCGAAAACGCATCCGGTTCGTCGTGGTCGTAGCGATAGCCGTCGCCGTAGCCCTCGCCCTTCATCAACTTGGTCGGGGCATTGAGGATGTGCTTCGGCGGCAGCAGCGAGCCGTTCTCCTTGGCGGCGCGCATCGCTGACTTGTAAGCGGTATAAACGGCGTTCGACTTCGGCGCGGTGGCGAGATAGACGCAGGCCTGCGCCAGCGCCAGTTCGCCCTCCGGCGAGCCGAGATAGTCATAGGCATCCTTGGCGGCATTGCAGATCACCAGCGCCTGCGGATCGGCAAGGCCGATATCCTCGACCGCCATGCGCACCAGCCGCCGCCCGAGATAGAGAGGGTCCTCGCCGGCATCGAACATCCGGCAGAGATAATAGAGTGCCGCGTCAGGGTCCGAGCCGCGCACCGATTTATGCAGGGCGGAGATCAGATTGTAGTGGCCGTCCTGCCCCTTGTCGTAAACCGGCGCGCGCCGCTGGACGATCTCCTGCACGGCGTTGGCATCGAACACTTCATCCTTGCGCGCCGCCCGCCAGACCTCCTCGGCGAGCGTCAGCACCGCCCGGCCGTCGCCATCGGCCATGCGCACCAGGCTGGCGCGTGCATCGGCATCGAGCGGCAGGGGCTTTCCCTCCACCTGTTCGGCACGCGCCAAGAGTTCGGCAAGGCTCGCCTCGTCATGCGGTTTGAACGTCAGGACACGGGCGCGCGACAGAAGAGCGGCATTGAGCTCGAAGGACGGGTTTTCCGTCGTGGCGCCGACCAGAATGACCGTCCCGTCTTCCATGACGGGCAGGAAACTGTCCTGCTGGGCGCGGTTGAAGCGATGGATCTCATCGACGAAGAGCAGCGTCTGACGACCGGACATGCGGCGGGCGCGGGCCGATTCGAACACACGCTTCAAATCCGCAACGCCCGAGAAAATCGCCGATATCTGTTCAAACGCAAGCCCAGCTTCGCCCGACAGCAGCCGGGCAACCGTCGTCTTGCCCGTTCCTGGCGGCCCCCAGAAGATCATCGAGCCGAGCGAGCCGGACGCGATCATGCGCGCAAGAACACCGTCCTCGCCCGTCAGATGCTGCTGGCCGGTGACCTCGGCCAAGGTTTGCGGCCGCAACCGATCTGCCAGCGGTCGTTTTTCGCTCATGCCTGCCGGTTCGATCGGAGAAAACAGGTCGCTCATCGGAAGAACTGGCGAATACGCTGGCCGTCGCGTTCGATCTCGACGCGCCACAGCGACGGATCGTCCTTCGTGATGGCTTCGAGCGTGGCTGACTTGTCGATCGGCGTGCCATTGACGGCGAGGATGATGTCCTTTGGCTGGAAACCCACCCGGGCTGCCGGCGAGCCGCGATTGATCTGCGTGATCACGACGCCCTCAGACGATGCCGGCATGCGCAGTTCATCGGCAAGGCGCGGCGAAAGATTGCCAACGACGGCGCCGGCCAAGGGATTGCGCCCCTCGATCAGCCGCTCGTCGCGAGGCGATGTTTCCGGAGCCTCGGCAAGCGTCAAATCGATATCGTGGCTCTTGCCGCTGTCGATCACGGTGATCTTGGCATCATGGCCGATACCGACTGTGGTCAGCCGGTAGCCCAATGCATCCGGATGCTCGACGGGGATGCCATTGACCGCCACGATCACCTGCCCCGGCTTGATGCCCGCCTTTTCCGCCGGCCCGCCCTCGATCACCGAACTGACCAGCGCGCCCCTTGCCCTGTCGAGCCCGAGCGCATCGGCGACCTCCGACGTTACCGGCTCGAAGCTTGCGCCAATGAACGGGCGCGTGAAGCTGCCATTGCCCCCCTCGGCCGATGCCAGGAAGACCTTCACGAGATTGGCAGGGATGGCAAAGCCGACGCCGTTGGAGCCGCCGCCGCGCGAAAAGATCGCGGTGTTGATGCCGATGAGTTGGCCGTTCATGTTGATCAGGCCGCCGCCGGAATTGCCGGGATTGATCGCCGCGTCCGTCTGAATGAAGAAGCCGAAATCGCCCGAGACGACCTGGTTGCGGGCGAGCGCCGAGACGATGCCGCTGGTAACGGTCTGGCCGACGCCGAAGGGGTTGCCGATCGCCAGAACGAGATCGCCGACTTCGACAGCATCGGAATCACCAAGGGGAACGGTTTCAAAGGGGCCGTCCGACTTGATCTTCAGGACGGCCAGATCCAGCCGATCGTCCTTCAGCATGATCGTGCTCTCGAATTCCCGCCCGTCGGCAAGCGCCACCTTGATGTCGTCGGCGTCAGCGATCACGTGATTGTTGGTGACCACCAGGCCGTTCTTGCCGACGATGACGCCGGAGCCGAGCGACGACTGCTTTTCCGAGCGATTCGGCATCTGCTGGCCGAAGAACTGCTCGAAGAACGGATCATCGCCGAAGGGTGAGCGGCGCTCGACGGTCTTTTCGGCATAGACGTTGACCACTGCGTTCGCCGTCTGCTTGACCAGCGGCGCGAAGGACAGTTGCATTTCGGTGCGACTTTGCGGCAGCGCCTTCTGCGTATCGGCCTGCGCAACAACCGAGCCGGTCGTCATCCTTTCCACACCGTCGGAGGTGTCCGCACGAGGCACGATGAAATGCACGGCGCCGGCAAACAGAGCCAGCCCGGCCATGGTGGACAGGACAAGAGTACGGGGCGAACGGGTCATGCGGGGCATCCTGCCAAATCGATTGTCGGGAAAGACAGATAGGATGTCAGGGACAAAAAGCAAAGACGACCGGAGACAGAAAAACGGTCACCGATCCGCGCAACGCAAAACAGCCGGGCTTTCGGCCCGGCTGTCCCATCTTCCGATCAAACGGAAAGCTTATGCAGCGTCGGCAGCTTCTGCTTCGGCGGCAACGCGAGCGATGTCCTTGGCGCCCTTGGCCGAGGTGTCGCGGTCAACGAATTCGATGACGGCGAGAGCCGCGTTGTCGCCGTGGCGGAAGCCGGCCTTCATGATGCGCAGGTAACCGCCGTTGCGGGTGGCGTAGCGGGATGCGATGGCATCGAACAGCTTGCCCACGACAGCAACGTCGCGGATCTGCGAGATGGCCTGACGGCGGGCGTGCAGGTCACCGCGCTTGCCGAGCGTGACGAGCTTCTCGACGATCGGGCGGATTTCCTTTGCCTTCGGCAGGGTGGTGACGATCTGCTCATGTTCGATGAGCGATGCGGCCATGTTGGCGAACATTGCCTTGCGGTGGCTGGCGGTCATGCCCAGCTTGCGACCGGCCTTGCGATGACGCATTGGTTTTCTCCTTCAATGCAGGTTCCCCTTCTCTTATTGGGGCCTGCCGTTTCCTGGCACATACAGGCGCAATGCCTGCTGTTTGACGGGGAAAGGCAGAGGGTTAACCTGCCTTTTGTTTGCTCAATACTGGTCTTCGTAGCGCTTGGCGAGATCTTCGATGTTCTCGGGAGGCCACGCCGGCACTTCCATGCCGAGGTGCAGGCCCATGGAAGCGAGAACTTCCTTGATTTCGTTCAGCGACTTGCGACCAAAGTTCGGAGTGCGAAGCATTTCGGCCTCGGTCTTCTGAATGAGATCGCCGATATAAACGATGTTGTCGTTCTTCAGGCAGTTGGCCGAACGTACGGAAAGTTCCAGTTCGTCGACCTTCTTGAGGAGCGCCGGGTTGAACGCCAGTTCGGTAACGGCTTCTTCTTCGGCTTCCTTCTGCGGTTCGTCGAAGTTGACGAAGACGCCGAGCTGGTCCTGAAGGATGCGGGCCGCGAAAGCGACTGCATCTTCACCGGTGACGGAACCATCGGTTTCAATCTGCATGGACAGCTTGTCGTAGTCGAGAACCTGGCCTTCGCGGGTGTTTTCCACCTTGTAGGACACTTTCTTGACCGGCGAATACAGGCTGTCGACCGGGATGAGGCCGATCGGCGCATCTTCCGAACGGTTGCGATCGGCCGGCACGTAGCCCTTGCCGTTGTTGACGGTGAATTCCATGCGGATCTCGGCGCCCTCGTCGAGGGTGCAGATCACGTGGTTCGGGTTGAGGATTTCGATATCGCCAACCGTCTGGATGTCACCGGCGGTTACAACGCCCGGACCCTGCTTGCGCACGACCATGCGCTTGGAATCATCGCCGTCCATCTTGATGGCGATTTCCTTGATGTTGAGCACGATGTCCGTCACGTCTTCCCGAACGCCCGGGATCGAGGAGAATTCGTGCAGCACGCCGTCGATCTGCACTGCGGTTACCGCAGCGCCGCGAAGCGACGACAGAAGAACGCGGCGAAGCGCGTTGCCGAGCGTCAGGCCGAAGCCACGCTCCAGCGGCTCGGCAACAAGGCTAACCTTGGTGCGGCCGGAGGAGGAGAACTCCACCTTGTTCGGCTTGATCAGTTCCTGCCAGTTTTTCTGAATCATATGTCTTGCCTTCCGTTCGTTGCCACCATCCAATCGTGGCAACCGAGCCTTGAAGCGCCGGAGGAAGCATGGCCTCCACCGGCTTGATGAATGTCACTGATCAGACGCGGCGCTTCTTGCGCGGGCGGCAGCCGTTGTGCGGGATCGGGGTCACGTCACGGATCGAGGTGATCATGAAGCCGGCAGCCTGCAGAGCGCGCAGAGCCGATTCACGGCCGGAACCCGGACCGCAAACTTCGACTTCCAGCGTCTTCATGCCGTGTTCCTGGGCCTTCTTGGCCGCATCTTCAGCAGCCATCTGCGCTGCGAACGGGGTCGACTTGCGCGAGCCCTTGAAGCCCTTCGAACCAGCCGACGACCAGGCGATCGCATTGCCCTGTGCGTCGGTGATGGTGATCATCGTGTTGTTGAACGACGAGTTGACGTGCGCAACGCCCGTGGAAATGTTTTTACGCTCGCGACGGCGAACGCGTGTGGCTTCCTTGGCCATGGTATACCTTTCGTTGATCTCTGCACCGCCGTAACACCAGCGGCTCCACCGGACAGAGGAACACCCCCGCCCTGAATTTCACTATGCGCGAACGGAGAGCCCGAACCGCGCGGCGATATCGTCACTGCCGTAATTCCAGCAGCTCCACCGGAGGCCGCATTAAGCGCCCTTCCGAAACCACAAAAGAGGCCGGCGCCGGGCGCCAGCCTCTGCACTTCCCCTTTCAGGGAAATTACTTCTTCTTACCTGCGATCGCCTTTGCCGGGCCCTTGCGGGTGCGGGCATTGGTGTGCGTACGCTGACCGCGAACCGGCAGCGAGCGACGATGACGCAGGCCGCGATAGCAGCCGAGGTCCATCAGGCGCTTGATGTTCATCGAGGTCTCGCGACGCAGATCGCCTTCGACCTGATAGTCGCGGTCGATGGTTTCGCGGATCTGAAGAACTTCAGCATCCGTCAGCTGATGCACGCGACGTTCGGCCGGGATACCGACCTTCTCGACGATTTCCTGTGCGAATTTCGGACCGATCCCGTGAATGTAACGGAGCGCGATTACCACGCGCTTTGCCGTCGGGATGTTGACGCCAGCGATACGAGCCACGCCTGTTCTCCTTGCTTCCAGTTGCCATCCGGCAATAGGTGCTTCGTTATGCAGCCTTAAAAAAGACCGACTGTTAAAGTGGTGTTCGGAACACGTCAAAAGAATCGCGCCCGGACTTCGTTGTTTTGAAATCCGCGCCGATCCCTTGCATGCAGCGAGTTAGCGCGGTCTTTGAAGGAATCGGCTGAAAAAGTCAACTCCCCGCCCGTCCTTTTTCAAGAAAGGGCCTTTTTAGGCGTCGGCCGAAGCCGTTGCCAGTATCCTGTTGATTTCCGATGTCACCGTTTCAACCGATGCCATCCCGTCAACCGTCTTGAGCTCGCCCGTTGCCGCATAGTGCTCAGACAGCGGCGCCGTCTTTTCACGATATTCGACGAGGCGCTTCTTGAACGCTTCCGGGTTGTCGTCGGAGCGAACCTTGCCGCCAGCGGCGAGTGTTTCTGCTACGCGATTCTCCATGCGCCGCACAAGGGCGCCTTCATCGACCTTGAGCTCGATTACGGCATCGAGGCGGAGCCCCTTGCCTTCGAGCATCTTGCCGAGCGCGACCGCCTGCGGAACGGTTCGCGGATAACCGTCGAGGATGAAGCCGTGCGCACAATCCGGCGCGTCGATGCGATTCGAAACGATTTCATTGACGATCTCGTCCGAAACAAGCTGGCCGGCATCCATGACAGCCTTGGCGCGCTTGCCGACGTCGCTCTGCTCGGCGACGGCGGCACGCAGCATGTCGCCTGTGGAAAGCTGAGGAATACCGTACTTCTCGGTCAGAAGCTTGGCCTGAGTACCCTTGCCGGCACCTGGCGGTCCCAAAAATATCAGTCTCATCGGCCCCTCTTTCCTCCACGCAGCTTTGATTTCTTGATCAGCCCCTCATACTGCTGAGCAATCAGGTGACCCTGTACCTGTGCTACAGTATCAAGGGTCACGCTGACAACAATCAAAAGCGACGTACCACCAAGGTAGAACGGCACACCGGTCTGCGCGATCATGACTTCGGGCAGAATGCAGACGAACATCAGGTAAATGGCGCCAAGCACGGTGATGCGCGTAAGGACGTAGTCGATGTATTCGGCGGTGCGTTCACCCGGACGGATGCCGAGAATGAAGCCGCCGTGCTTCTTCAGATTGTCGGCCGTGTCCTTCGGATTGAAGACGATCGCCGTGTAGAAGAAGGCGAAGAACGCGATCATGCCGCCGTACAGTACCATGTAGAGCGGCTGGCCGTGGCCAAGCGCGGCAACGACCGTTGTTGCCCAGGACGGCAGAGAGGCGGTGTTCGCGAAACCTGCAAGCGTTGCGGGCAGCAGCAGCAGCGACGAGGCAAAGATCGCCGGGATGACGCCGGAGGTATTGAGCTTCAGCGGCAGGTGCGACGTATCGCCCTGGAACATCTTGTTGCCGACCTGGCGCTTCGGATACTGGATCAAAAGCCGGCGCTGCGCGCGCTCGACGAAGACGATCAGCGCGATCACAGCGACGACCATGACGATGATGGCGAGAATGAGCGGCGTCGACAGCGCGCCCGTGCGGCCGAGTTCGAGCGTTCCGGCAAGAGCCGTCGGAAGATGGGCGACGATGCCGGCGAAGATGATCAGCGAGATGCCGTTGCCGATGCCGCGCGAAGTGATCTGCTCGCCGAGCCACATCAAAAACATCGTGCCGCCGAGCAGCGAGATGACCGTGGAGACCTTGAAGAACCAACCCGGATCGACGACCAGGCCGTTGCCGCTCTCGAGGCCGACTGCGATGCCATAGGCCTGCAGCGTACCGAGCAGCACGGTACCGTAGCGGGTATACTGGTTGATGACCTTGCGGCCCTGCTCGCCTTCCTTCTTCAACTGCTCGAGCGAAGGAACCACGGAGGTCATAAGCTGAACGATGATGGAGGCGGAAATATAGGGCATGATGCCGAGAGCGAAGATCGCCATACGCTCGACGGCGCCGCCGGAAAACATGTTGAAAAGGCCAAGGATGCCGCCGCTCTGCCCCTGGAAGGCCTGCGCAAAGGCTTCCGGATTGAGGCCGGGAAGCGGGATATAGGTGCCGAGACGGTAAACCAGAAGGGCGCCGAGGGTAAACCAGAGGCGCTTTTTCAGATCTTCCGCCTTGGCGAACGTCGAAAAATTGAGATTAGAGGCAAGTTGTTCCGCTGCCGAGGCCATGCATTTCTCCGCGTAACCATCTCCGGCGGCGGGAGCCCGGCCAACTGCGGCGATGGTCAATCCGTTGGCATTATCTTTCTAAGAGGCGCTGGTGCCTTTGAGAAAGACAATGCTAGAAGTTTGGTGCCACCCTGCCCTGCAGGACAAAGCGACGGAGGGAGCCTAAACCGGTTGAAACGCGGATTGTCAAGCAATCTTGGCCTCACCGTGGCTTTTCTTCCAGAAACCGGCGCGACATTGGTATCCGTCTCCGGCGTGAGGCTCACATATGGGAGCAAAATCGCCCGGTGTGAAGCACACCGGGCGATCAAACAGCAAATTATTCGGCAGCGCCCGAAAGCAGCTTGATCGAGCCGCCGGCCTTTTCGACCTTTTCGATCGCAGGCTTGGAAGCACCGGCAACTTCGAGCGAAAGCTTCGCCTTCAGTTCACCGTCGGCCAGAACGCGGATGCCGTCCTTGGCGCGGCGGATGACGCCGGCAGCCTTGAGGGCAGCAGCATCGACGGTCTTCGAGGCGTCGAGCTTCTTGGCGTCGATTGCGGTCTGGATACGGCCGAGCGATACGACAACGAAGTCCGAACGGAAGACGTTGTTGAAGCCACGCTTCGGCAGACGGCGGTAGATTGGCATCTGGCCGCCTTCGAAGCCGTTGATGGCGACGCCCGAACGAGCCTTCTGACCCTTGACACCGCGGCCGGCAGTCTTGCCGGAGCCCGAGCCGATACCGCGGCCGAGGCGCTTGCGGTTCTTGGTCGAGCCTTCGTTGTCCTTGATTTCATTCAGTTTCATGATGGTATCCCCCTCACTTCTCGTCGACGACGCGAACGAGGTGCTGGACGGCCCGGATCATGCCACGAACGGAAGGCGTATCTTCCAGCGTGCTGACCCGATGCATCTTGTTGAGACCGAGACCGATCAGCGTCGCGCGCTGTACGGCAGGCCGGCGAATGGGGCTACCGGTCTGAACGACCGTAACCGTCTTCTTTGCAACTTCTTTCTTGGCCATTGTTCAGACTCCCTTATTCTTCGGAAGCGACGCCGGCGGACGCACGACGGGCCTGGAGCGTGGCGTATTTCAGGCCGCGCTGTGCGGCGACGTCCTTCGGATGCGCCTGGTTCTTCAGGGCATCGAACGTCGCGCGAATCATGTTGTACGGGTTCGACGAACCGGTCGACTTTGCAACGACGTCGTGCATCCCGAGCGTTTCGAAAACGGCGCGCATCGGACCACCGGCAATGATACCGGTACCCGGCTTGGCGGAGCGCAGCAGAACCTTGCCGGCGCCGTGACGGCCGTGAACGTCGTGATGAAGCGTGCGGCCCGAGCGCAGCGGAACGAAGATCAGTTCGCGCTTGGCGGCTTCGGTTGCCTTGCGGATGGCTTCCGGCACTTCGCGTGCCTTGCCATGACCGAAGCCAACGCGGCCCTTCTGGTCGCCGACGACGACGAGAGCAGCAAAGCCGAAACGACGGCCGCCCTTCACCACCTTGGCGACGCGGTTGATTGCTACGAGCTTGTCAACGAATTCGCTGTCGCGCTCCTCGCGGTTCTGGCGATCTTCGCGAGAACCTCTTTTTTCTTGTGCCATTGTCCTTGTCCTTTTTCTTTTCCGGGTGCAATCGGCAGATTGACAAAAGTCGCTTCGGTTTCTGTAAACCGAAGCGACGGGGTATTATCCGTGCAATCTCTTCAAGTCCAGACGGTAACGCCTGGAAAATTGCATCAGAAGTTCAGGCCGCCTTCGCGAGCTGCCTCGGCGAGCGCCTTGACGCGGCCGTGATAGATGTAGGCGCCACGATCAAAGACGACGTCCTTGATGCCGGCCTTCGAGGCGCGCTCCGCCAGGAGCTTGCCGACGGCAGCCGCGGCTGCCGTGTCAGCGCCCGTCTTCAACGACGAACGCAGATCCGTGTCGAGCGTGGAGGCAGACGCAACGGTCTTGCCTGCAACGTCATCGATAACCTGTGCGTAGATGTTCTTCGACGAGCGATGAACCGACAGGCGCAGGCGGCCATTGGCGACTGCCTTGATTTGACGGCGCACGCGGCTGGCGCGGCGCACAAGTGTATCTTTCCTTGTAGCCATTTCGCGTGATCCTTACTTCTTCTTGCCTTCTTTGCGGACAATCCGCTCGCCGGCATACTTGACGCCCTTGCCCTTGTAGGGCTCGGGGCCACGATATTCGCGGATTTCCGCGGCAACCTGGCCGACCTGCTGCTTGTTGATGCCGGTGACGACGATTTCCGTCGGCTTCGGCACAGCAATCGTGATGCCTTCCGGCGTCTTGTAGATCACGTCGTGGCTGAAGCCGAGCGCCAGCTGCAGGTTCTTGCCCTGCATGGACGCACGATAGCCGACGCCGTTGATTTCGAGCTTGCGCTCGTAGCCGTCCTTGACGCCCTTGAAGATGTTTTCGATCATCGTGCGGGACATGCCCCACTTCGAACGAGCATCCTTGGACTGGTCAACCGGGGTCACCGACACCGCATTGTTGTCTTCCAGCTTCACGACGACTTCGTCGTTAGCAACGAAGAAGAGTTCACCTTTCGGGCCCTTTGCAGTCACCGTCTGGCCATTAACCGTGGCCGTGACACCTGCAGGAACCGGAACGGGCTTTTTACCGATACGAGACATATTTCAAACCTGTCTGTCCGTTATGGAGATCACTGCTGCCGTATTAGAATACGGAGCAGAGAACCTCGCCACCAACGTTCTGTTCGCGTGCCTGATGATCGGCCATCACACCCTTCGGAGTCGAAAGGATGGTGATGCCGAGACCGTTCGCGACCTGCGGAATGGACTTGACCGAGACATAAACCCGGCGGCCCGGCTTGGATACGCGGCCGATCTCACGGATCACCGACGCACCTTCGTAGTATTTCAATTCGATGTTGATCTCGGACTTGCCGTTACCAAATTCGACTTCGGAGTATCCGCGGATGTAGCCTTCAGCCTGAAGGACATCCAGAACGCGTGCGCGCAGCTTGGAAGCCGGAGTGGAAACACTCGACTTGCGGCGTGCAGCACCGTTGCGGATACGGGTGAGCATATCGCCCAGCGGATCTGTCATTGCCATGTGCCCGTCTCCTTACCAGCTCGACTTAACAATGCCCGGCACCTTGCCGAAATTGCCAAGTTCACGAAGCGCAATACGCGACATCTTGAGTTTGCGATAATATGCGCGCGGACGACCGGTGACTTCGCAACGGTTGCGAACGCGGGTCTTGGATCCGTCGCGCGGGAGGCTCGCCAACTTCAGGGTCGCCTTGAAGCGATCTTCGATCGGAAGAGACTGGTTCATGATGATTGCCTTCAGGGCTGCCCGCTTGGAGGCATCCTGGGCAACCGACTTACGGCGGCGATTGTTCTTTTCAATTGCGCTCGTCTTCGCCATTCAACTTAATCCTTCTGCTTGTCGTTACGGCTTACTGGCGAAACGGGAAGTTGAACTCTGTGAGCAGAGCGCGCGCTTCGTCGTCGTTCGTTGCCGTCGTGCAAACGATGATGTCCATGCCCCACATCTGATCAACCTTGTCGTAGTTGATCTCAGGGAACACAATGTGCTCCTTGATACCCATGGCGAAGTTGCCACGGCCATCGAAGGACTTCGGATTCAGGCCGCGGAAGTCGCGAACACGCGGAAGCGCGATGTTCACCAGGCGGTCCAGGAATTCGTACATGCGAGCGCCGCGAAGGGTAACCTTGGCGCCGATCGGCATGCCTTCGCGCAGCTTGAAGCCGGCGATGGAGTTGCGGGCACGGGTGATGACCGGTTTCTGGCCGGCGATCGCTGCGAGGTCTGCCGCAGCAACCGAAGGCTTCTTCGAGTCGCCCGTCGATTCACCAACACCCATGTTGATGACGATCTTGTCGAGGCGCGGGATCTGCATGACGTTTGTGTAGGAGAACTTCTCCTGCATCGCCTTGCTGATGCGCTCAACATATTCCGTCTTCAGACGGGGCTCATACTTCTTGGTGTCAGCCATCGATCACTTCTCCCGAACGCTTGGCCACACGGACCTTCTTGCCTTCGACAACCTTGAAGCCGACGCGGGTCGGCTTGCCATCCTTGTCGGCAACAGCAATGTTGGACAGGTGGATCGAAGCTTCCTTGTTGATGATGCCGGCTTCCTGGCTCTGGGTCTGGCGCTGGTGACGCTTCACCATGTTAATGCCACGCACAACAGCCCGGTCTTCCTTAGGCAGCACCTGGAGAACCTCTCCGGAGCGCCCCTTGTCCTTGCCGGTCAAAACGACGACCTTGTCGCCCTTGCGAATCTTTTGCATCTCAATCGCTCCTTACAGTACTTCTGGAGCCAGCGAGATGATCTTCATGTGGTTCTTGGCGCGGAGTTCGCGCGGAACCGGTCCGAAGATACGGGTGCCGATCGGCTCTTTCTTGTTGTCGATAAGAACAGCTGCGTTGTTATCGAACCGGATGACGCTGCCATCCGGACGACGGATGTCCTTGGCGGTACGAACGACAACCGCCTTCATCACATCACCCTTCTTGACGCGGCCGCGCGGGATCGCTTCCTTGATCGAAACGACGATAATGTCGCCGACCGAAGCGTATTTGCGCTTGGAGCCGCCCAGCACCTTGATGCACATGACACGACGTGCGCCGGAATTATCCGCCACGTCGAGGTTTGTTTGCATCTGAATCATGTCAGGTCGCCTTCTTGTTGTTACCGGACCGGTTGGGCAACTGCCCCCTTCTCCGGCTTATGAAAACTTTGTTCCGCAGCGCCGCGCGCCGAACGGGCACGCAGTGACGCTACAGCACTTTGAATAGCTGCACGTTTCGTCTTCGAATCGATTCCGAATGAGGGAATCGTACAGTCGCGCGGGATGGATCGTTGCCAGGGTGGTTTCCCAGACGGGACCTTCCGTGCGCTCAAAGCAAAAGAACGCTCGACACCGGAGCGTTCTGACGCTGCTTCATACAGATTTTTACGCCCGGCGCAAGAGCCAGGCGCAAATCAATCGGAATTAGGCCTGAACGGAAACGACCGTCCAGGTCTTGTCCTTCGAAATCGGCGCGCATTCCTCGATGGAAACGACATCGCCGACCTTATACTGGTTGTTCTCGTCATGCGCCTTGTACTTCTTCGACCGGCGAACGGTCTTCTGGAAGATTGGGTGCGCAAAGCGACGCTCGACGCGGACCACTACGGTCTTGTCGTTCTTGTCGCTGACGACTGTGCCCTGCAGAATGCGTTTTGGCATATTCTTCGGTCCTTAAGCCTTGGCTTCTGCCGCCTTCTGGCGGGCAATGGTTTTCACGCGCGCAATATCCTTGCGGACTTCATTGATGCGCGACGATTTTTCGAGCTGGCCGGTGGCCTTCTGGAAGCGCAGGTTGAACTGCTCTTTCTTCAGCTTGGCAAGCTCTTCGTTGAGCTGGTCGGCGCTCAGAGCGCGAACGTCGTTGGCTTTCATGGGCTTTACTCCTTACTCTGCAATGCGCTGTACGAAGCGCGTCTTGACAGAGAGTTTCGCAGCACCAAGGCGAAGCGCCTCGCGGGCGAGTTCTTCGCTGACGCCGTCGATTTCGAACATCATTCGGCCGGGCTTGACCTTGCAAGCCCAGTATTCGACCGAACCCTTACCTTTACCCATGCGGACTTCGGTCGGCTTTGCCGTCACCGGTACGTCTGGGAATACGCGGATCCACACGCGGCCGGCACGCTTCATGTGACGGGTGATCGCGCGGCGGGCCGCTTCGATCTCGCGCGCGTTAACGCGGTTCGGCTCCTGAGACTTCAGGCCGAATTCACCGAAAGCAAGGTCGGAACCGCCCTTGGCAACGCCCTTGATGCGTCCCTTGAACTGCTTGCGGTACTTAGTACGCTTTGGCTGCAACATTTTTTTACTTCTCCGATATTAGCTGCCAGGAACGACTGTTACGCGTTTTCGCGACGGCGGCTGCTGCTGCTCGGGCCTTGTGCATCACTCTCGGACGCGCGACGCTCGGACGCCATCGGATCGTGCTCGAGGATTTCGCCCTTGAAGATCCAGACCTTGATGCCGCAGATACCAAAAGCGGTCGAGGCTTCGGCTACACCGTAGTCGATGTCGGCGCGAAGCGTGTGCAACGGCACGCGGCCTTCGCGGTACCATTCGGTACGGGCGATTTCTGCACCGCCGAGGCGGCCGGCGCAGGTGATCTTGATGCCTTCGGCGCCAAGACGCATGGCCGACTGAACAGCGCGCTTCATCGCACGGCGGAAAGCAACGCGGCGTTCCAGCTGCTGGGCGATCGACTGGGCAACGAGCGTCGAGTCAACTTCCGGCTTGCGAACTTCAACGATGTTGAGGTGCGTTTCGGAGTTGGTCATCTCGGAAAGCTTCTTGCGGAGCTTTTCGATGTCTGCGCCCTTCTTGCCGATGATCAGGCCCGGACGAGCCGAGTGGATCGTGACGCGGCACTTCTTGTGCGGACGCTCGATGACGACCTTGGCGATACCGGCCTGCTTCAGTTCTTCCATCAGGTAAGCGCGAATCTTCAGGTCTTCATGAAGAAGCTGACCGTATTCGGCGTTGTCTGCGAACCAGCGGCTGTCCCAGGTGCGGTTGATGCCGAGGCGGAAGCCGACTGGATTGATCTTCTGACCCATTATGCGGCCTCCCCTTTGGCTTCGACTTCGCGAACAACGATCGTCAGATGCGCGAAGGGCTTTTCGATACGCGATGCACGGCCACGGCCACGAGCGTGGAAACGCTTCATGACAATGGACTTGCCGACGTAAGCTTCGGCGACGATCAGGCTATCGACGTCGAGATCGTGGTTGTTCTCTGCGTTTGCGATCGCCGACTCGAGGGTCTTCTTGACCGTGTCCGAGATGCGCTTGCGCGAGAATTCCAGTTCGGCCAGAGCCCGGTCGACCTTCTTGCCGCGGATCATCGCCGCAACCAGGTTGAGCTTCTGGGGGCTGACGCGGATCGTGCGCGCAATTGCCTGCGCCTCATTATCCTTCAGCCGGCGTTCGGCTTTTGCCTTGCCCATAATTACTTCCTCTTTGCCTTCTTGTCCGCACCGTGACCATAATAGGTCCGGGTCGGAGAGAATTCACCGAACTTGTGACCGACCATGTCTTCGGACACGGAAACCGGCACATGCTTGCTGCCATTGTAGACGCCGAAGGTCAGACCGACGAACTGCGGCAAGATCGTGGAGCGACGGCTCCACATCTTGATCACTTCGTTACGACCGCCTTCACGAACCTTCTCAGCCTTCTTGAGAAGATAGCCGTCAACAAACGGACCTTTCCATACTGAACGAGCCATTGGAGACTTCCTCTCTTACTTCTTACGCTGATGACGCGAGCGCATGATGAACTTGTCGGTCGACTTGTTCGAACGCGTGCGCTTGCCCTTGGTGGGCTTGCCCCACGGGGAGACCGGATGACGGCCACCCGAGGTACGGCCTTCACCACCGCCGTGCGGATGATCAACAGGGTTCATGACGACGCCGCGAACGTGCGGACGCTTGCCGCGCCACACCGAACGGCCGGCCTTGCCGTCGTTGATGTTGCCGTGATCGGGGTTCGACACAGCGCCGACCGTTGCAAGGCACGAGCCGTGTACCAGGCGCTGTTCGCCGGAGTTGAGGCGAAGGATCGCCATACCCTGGTCGCGACCGACGAGCTGGACGTAGGCGCCAGCCGAACGGGCGATCTGGCCGCCCTTGCCCGGCTTCATCTCGACGTTGTGAACGATCGAACCAACGGGCATAAACTGAAGCGGCATGGTGTTGCCCGGCTTCACGTCAACCTGCTTTTCCGAAGCGATCACCTTGTCGCCGGCAGCAAGACGCTGCGGAGCAAGGATGTAGGCCTGCTCGCCATCGGCATAGTTGATCAGCGCGATGAAGGCGGTGCGGTTCGGGTCGTATTCGATGCGCTCGACCGTGCCCTCGACGTCGAACTTGCGACGCTTGAAGTCGATCAGACGGTAGGTCCGCTTGTGACCGCCGCCCTGAAAGCGCACCGTGATGCGACCGGTGTTGTTACGACCGCCCTTGGAGGACAGGCCTTCGGTCAGCGCCTTGACAGGCTTGCCCTTCCAGAGGCCGGACCGGTCGACGATGACCAGCTGACGCTGGCTCGGGGTCGTCGGATTGAAACTTTTCAATGCCATTGTTCTATTCCTCAGAGTCCGGTGGAGACGTCGATGGTCTGACCGTCAGCAAGTGTGACGATCGCCTTCTTGACGTCCTTCTGCCGGCCGGCGAAGCCGCGGAAACGCTTCAGCTTGCCCTTGCGGAGCAGCGTGTTCACAGCCGTGACCTTGACGCCGAACAGTGCTTCGACGGCAGCCTTGATTTCCGGCTTCGACGCACCCTTGGCGACGTTGAAGATGATCTGGTTCTGTTCAGAAACCAGCGTCGACTTTTCGGTGATCGAAGGAGAAACGATCACATCATAGTGGCGAAGGTCAGTCATTTGAACCGCTCCTCGAGAGCTTCAACTGCAGCCTTGGACAAGACGAGCTTGCCGCGGCGCAGAATATCGTAAACATTGATGCCCTGGACCGGCAGAACGTCCACATTCGGGATGTTCTGGGCTGCGAGCTTGAAGTTGCTGTCGAGTTCGACGCCACCGATGAACAGTGCATTGGTCAGGCCGAGCGTCGCGAATGCGCCAGTCAGCGTCTTCGTCTTGGCTTCGGCGGCAACCAGGTTGTCGACGATGATCAGCTCTTCAGCGCGAAGCTTGGCCGACAGCGCATGCCGCAGGCCGAGAGCGCGAACCTTCTTCGGCAGGTCATGAGCGTGGCTGCGAACAACCGGGCCATGAGCCTTACCACCGCCGCGGAACTGCGGAGCGCGCGCCGAATGGTGACGAGCACGGCCCGTACCCTTCTGCTTGAACATCTTGGCGCCGGTGCGCGAAACTTCCGCGCGGCCCTTGGCCTTGTGCGTGCCCTGCTGCTTCTTGGCGAGCTGCCAGCGAACGACGCGGGCAATGATATCTTCACGAGGCTCGAGACCGAAGATCGCGTCGGACAGGGAGACCTGGCCGGCTTCTTTTCCCTCGAGGGTGGTGACTTTGAGATCCATGATCTGGCCCCCTTACTTGGCTGCGCGCACGGCGGCCGGACGCGGAGCGTCAGCCGGGGTGCCGGACTTGATGGCGTCGCGAACGACGATCCATGCGCCCTTGGAGCCGGGTACGGCGCCCTTGACGAGGATCAGACCGCGGTCTTCATCGGTGGAGACCACTTCCAGATTCTGGGTGGTGATGCGCGTCTGGCCCATGTGACCAGCCATGCGCTTGCCCTTCCAGACGCGGCCCGGATCCTGGTTGGAACCCGTCGAACCATGCGAGCGGTGTGATACGGACACGCCGTGCGTTGCACGCAGACCGCCGAAGTTATGACGCTTCATCGCACCGGCAAAACCCTTACCGGCAGATGTACCGGTAACGTCGACAAGCTGGCCCGCGACGAAGTGGCTTGCGGTCAGTTCGGCGCCGATGTCGATCAGATTGTCCGACGAGACGCGAAATTCAACGACCTTGGCCTTCGGCTCGACGCTTGCGGCAGCAAACTGGCCGCGCAGCGCCTTGTTGGTATTCTTGACCTTGGACTGGCCGGCACCCAGCTGAACTGCGGTGTAGCCATTCTTGTCTTCCGTGCGATGGGCAACTACCTGGCAGTTCTCCATCCGCAATACTGTTACCGGGATATGCTCCCCGGCGTCGTTGTAGACGCGGGTCATTCCCACTTTCTGTGCAATCACACCTGAACGCATTGGTTCATTCCTCTTGAGAGTTAGTGACGGAGAAACTCCCTCACATCTCTGGTTTAAGGTCTCCCTTTTTCATCCGATCCAAAATGGATCATCCGATCAAAGGGTCGCCCGTTTTTGGAAGCCGTTGGACAAAAGTCCACGTACCTTCCTTGTTTTTAAAGCTTGATTTCCACATCCACGCCGGCAGCCAGATCGAGCTTCATCAGCGCGTCAACGGTTTGCGGGGTAGGATCGACGATATCGAGGAGACGCTTGTGGGTGCGCATCTCGAACTGTTCACGGCTCTTCTTGTCCACGTGGGGCGAGCGGTTGACCGTAAATTTCTCAATCCGCGTCGGAAGCGGCACCGGACCACGAACCGAAGCGCCTGTGCGCTTGGCCGTCGAAACGATTTCCCGCGTGGAGGCATCAAGAATCCGGTGATCAAACGCCTTGAGGCGGATACGGATATTCTGGCCGTTCATTCGAGTTATCCTTGTTGTTAAGCGGACGCCCCAGGTGAGGCAGTTCGTTATTCGTTTCCGGGTGCTGATGCTTCAAAGAGCACAAAGAGCAAATCGCTCTCTGTCCGATTCTGCAATTCGACCCGCCACATATACGGAATCGGCGTCCGACACAATGACCGAACGCCTACGGAAGCACGATTTTTCGCGCTTCCGTCAATTCGAGAGGCATACGATTTTATTCGCATGCTTCGACCAACAAATGATCGAGGAAGCGGCGCCTATGGCGCGCCGCTTCCAACCGAGTTTATTACTCGACGATGGATGCGACGATGCCGGCGCCGACGGTGCGGCCGCCTTCGCGGATGGCGAAGCGCAGCTTTTCTTCCATCGCGATCGGCACGATCAGCTCGACGTCAACCGTGACGTTGTCGCC